>NZ_JAACJE010000002.1 GCF_010020825.1 Acidovorax sp. 210-6 | reverse complement strand
GCGCGCCTCGGCAAAACGCTTCCATGCCGTGGTTTGCAGCCGGTCAAGGGCTACCGCGACGGGCTCGCTGCTCGCGCTTCGCGCCCCGCGCCGGTACGACAGCTCAGTGCTTTCCGCCGCACTCATAGGCCGATTACCAGCTTCCATGCGCGTGAAGGTGCCACCGTTCAAGATGGAGTGCACATGGCTGCTGCGACCCACATGCACCAACAACAGATGGCCGTTCTGCCCTTTTGCCGGGCCATTGTGGAGACGACACGACACCGCAACCATACGCACCGTGCTGATGGCGGGCGAAAACTCCGTCAGCAGCTTGCGTCGCAACTCATCCACGGCCTCGGGGTTTTCTTCCACACCAAACAACCGTGCATCGCCTTTGAACTCCTTCAGGTCCGCCACGCCCAGCACCAGTGTGCCGCCGTCAGTGTTCGCCAAAGCGCAAACTGTTTCCAGCGCCTTGCCCACCATCTTGCCGCTGACGCGCTTGAACTCGAGATGGCGTGATTCACTCATCGTGATGAGCTGTTGCACGAGGGCGGCGTTATCGATGGCCGCAGCGGGCGTCAAATTCATGGCGTGTGTGTCCTCAAGCGGTTACGGAATCCACCAGCGCCTCGGCCAGACGGGCCTGCACGGACTGGCGTTCGGCCACACGCTGACGCAGGTCGGCGCACAGGCGGCGCAGGGCGGTGATGCGGGTGACGATGCGGGATTGCTCGGCCAATGGAGGCACGGGAAACGCGCAATCTTTCAGCTGCGTCATATTGATGGAAGCCAGATTTGTCGTTTGCTTCGCAGATGACGCGAAGTAGGCACGAGCGACCGCCGAATTCAAATACAACTCAGCCCACACTGGATTCCAGGCTGTAGAAATTCCTCGCGCCTTGAACACATGGTTTTGGTGCAAGCATGTTGGCAGCTCATCACGCCAGATGGCTGTGCGCCCGACTTTGTCCCAGTCCCCCCCCTCCGTTATCAGCAGATCGCCGTTGAGGAGCTGAAATCGAGATAACTCGCTTTGGTCGATGACCACCTCTTTCATCGACGAAAGATTGAGGTGCCAGCGCTGCACGTTCGCTACACGCAAATATGGCAATGAAACAGGCGTAGGTATTGCAGCCTTACGGCCCAATGTCACGCCACTGGATATCAGCACGATTTCACCTAGACGGGCCCACTCCCACACCACCGGCAACTCAAACGGCTTTTCCTCGTCGGTGATGGGCGGCAGGGGTTTGTCACGCTTGATCTCGCCGGTGGCGATGAGGTGGTCTTTTTCAGCGCGGATGCGTTGCAGCAGGGCGCTGGCGGGTTCGTCGGCGGGGTCTTGGGGCACGAGCAGGCCGCGCACGGCCAGTTGCAGCAGGGTTTGCTCCAGGGCGTCGATGGCTTCGGGGCGGTCCAGCAGCAGGTCGAAGTGCTGGGCCACGCGCTGCCAGTGGGCGGCCAGCTCTTCGGGCGTGGTGCTGGCGGTGAGCGTGCCCAGCAGGGTGCTGACCAGTTGGGCGTGCTGCGCGGCCTCCAGCTGGCCCTTGGCCTCCAGCGCATCGCACAGGCGCATGAGGGCTTCGACGCGGGTGACGATGCGGGATTGTTCGGCGAGGGGTGGGAGCGGGAATGCCAAGGGACGCAACTTGCCAAGCGAAACGTTTGCGATGTTGGTTGTCTGACTTGCGCTGTCTATCAGCGAAGCTCGTGCATACGGCGTACGCAGGAGCGCCATCACAAAGCGAGGCTCTAGGAACCAGGGGCGCAGTACGCCAAGAAACCCTCCAAAGGTCGCCGCTTCATGCGGAATATGCTCAACAAGAGCGACCTTACCAACCAACTCGCGACTGTTGGCCATCGACATCACGATGTCGTGGATTTGAAGCCGTTGATCTTCGCGCCCGACAAATGACTCCCCAATAAAAAGCAAGTCGTCCCACTCAATCTGCTCTTGAACGTTGGCAGTGCGCAGACAAGCGATTCGTCCTGGCGCTTTCTCTTTTGTCTTTTCACTCGCTGGAAAGGTGATGCCCCTGATGATCTCAACGACTTCGCCGAGTGGCACCCACTCCCACCCCTGCGGCAACTCAAACGGCTTTTCCTCCTCCCCAATCTCCGCCAACGGCTTGTCCCGCTTGATCTTGCCTTCAGCGATCAACCGATCCTTCTCCGCCCGAATCTTCTGCAGCAGCACGCCCGCCGGTTCATCGGCCGGGTCTTGCGGCACCAGCTTGCCTTGCACGGCCAGGGTGAGGATGAGTTCGCGCAGTTTGGCGACGCCACCGGGGGCGGTGGCGAGTAGCTCCATATTTGATAGCAGCATGCGCTTATCCCTCAAGCGCTAGCGGCTTTTTTTGTCAAAGACTGGGCGAGGATGCCTTTCAACTCGTCGCGCAGGGCCTGGGCTTCGGCCTGCAGGCGGGCGTAGTCGGCCAGCAGCACGTCGGGGTCGTGGCTTTGCTGTTCGCCAATGTGGGGGTTCTTCTGGTCCAGGTTGTAGCCGGCGGCCTTGATCTGGTCGATGCCGACCTTCCAGGCCCGTTCGTTTTCCACGCGGGCGGCAAAGCCGTCGGCCTCGGTGCCCCACCAGGCTTTCTCGGCGTCGAACTCGTCGATGCGGATGGGCTTGGTCTTGTTGTAGGTTTTGACGCCCTGGGGGTAGGGGTGCTCGTAGTACCAGATGTGCTGGGTGGGCTGGCCTTTGGTGAAGAACAGCAGGTTGGTTTTGATGCCGGTGTAGGGCGCAAAGACGCCGTTGGGCAGGCGCACGATGGTGTGCAGGTTGCAGTGCTGCAGCAGTTGTTCTTTGATGCGGGCCTTGACGCCTTCGCCAAACAAAAAGCCATCGGGCAGCACCACGGCGGCGCGGCCACCGGGTTTGAGCAGGTGCTGGATGAGCACGAGGAAGAGGTCGGCGGTTTCCTTGGTGCGCACGTCGGCGGGGAAGCCTTGCTCAATGCCGGGCTCTTCCACGCCGCCAAAGGGCGGGTTGGTGAGGATGACGTTGACGCGGTCTGCCGCGGTGTAGTCGCGCAGGGGGCGGGCCAGGGTGTTGTCGTGCACGATCTGGCTGGGCACTTCAATGCCGTGCAGCAGCAGGTTGGTAACGCACAGCATGTGCGGGAGCTGCTTTTTCTCCACGCCGCGGATGCTGTTTTGCAGCACGGCCTCTTGCTCTGCGTTGTGCACCTGTTTGCGCAGGTGCTCGATGGCGCAGACGAGGAAGCCGCCGGTGCCGGTGGCCGGGTCCATGACGCTTTCGCCCAACTGGGGGTTGGTCATGTCCACCATGAATTGGGTGACGGCGCGGGGGGTGTAGAACTCGCCCGCGTTGCCTGCGCTTTGCAGGTCGCGCAGGATTTTTTCGTACAGGTCGTTGAACTGGTGGCGCTCGGCCTGGCGGTTGAAGTCGATGGCGTTGAGTTTGTTGACCACCTGGCGCAGCAGGTGGCCGCTTTTCATGTAGTTGTAGGCGTCTTCAAACACGCCGCGTACCACGTAGCCGCGCGGGTTGCGCTGGGGGTCGGCGCTCAGGCCCTTGAGGGCGGGGAAGAGCTGCTTGTCCACAAAGTCGAGCAGGGCGTCGCCGGTCATGCCCTCGGCATCGGCCGCCCAGTGGCGCCAGCGCAGGTGCTCGGCCATGGGGCTTTGGTAGTCGTCGCGGGTGAGTTCGAGTTCTTCTTCCAGCGCGTCAAACACCTTGAGGAACAGCAGCCAGGTGAGCTGGCTGATGCGCTGGGCGTCGCCATCGACGCCGCTGTCCTGGCGCATGATGTCTTGGATGGATTTGATGACGGGGGTGAGGTTGGACATGGAACGCGGGTTTTAAGCAAAAACGGCCTCTAGCGCTTATATAACAAGCGCTAGCAGCTATCAAAACAGGAGTATTTGGCAGTACACGGCGGCACACGGTTAGTGGGCCGGGTGCGTAGCGTACAGCGCTTGCTCCAGCGCCTGCAGCGCGCTGAGGTACTGCGGGCGGCCACCAAAGCTGCGCACCAGCTCTACGGGGCTGCCCAGGTCGGTGAAGGGCTGGAGTTTGAAGACTTCGTTGCTCTCGATGGTGGCGATGCCTTCGTCGGCGTATTTGTCGAGCAGGGCGTCAAGCACCTTGCGGGCCACGGGGCCGTATTGGGTGAAGACGCTGCGCTTTTTGACGCGCTGGGCGCGCTCGCGGCGGGTGAGCGGGGGCTGGTCGTAGGCGACGTGCAGCAGCAGGTCGAACGGGTCGAGGTCTTTGCCCACCTCAGCGGCCAGGGCATCGATGAGCACGCCTTCTGCCTCTAGCTCGGCCAGCAGGGCGGCTTTGCGATCGGCCTGCTGCCAGGTTTGCAGGAACTGGTCGAGCGAGTCGTATTTTTTGAGCAGATTGATGCGGGTGTAGTCGCGCAGACTTTCGGTGATGAGCTTGCCTTGGGCGTTGAGGTACTGCACGCGCTCGCGCGCCACGGCCACGGGAATGCCGTCCACGATGTATTTGCGCGGTGCGTCTTCCTCGGCGGTGATCAGGCCCACGGTGGCCGCAGGTTCGGTAGGCCATCCATCGGGCACCGAGGTAGTGCCGGGCAGCTCTGCGGGCGGCGGCGGGGCCACGGGTTCACCGGGCTGAGGGGCGTACACCTGCACGGGCTCACCGTCAAAGCTGGGGTCAGCAAAGAGCTCCGTGGCGCGCTTGAAGTCGAGGATGGTGAACCAGCTTTTTCCCAGGTCTTCGCGCAGGCGGGTGCCCCGGCCAATGATCTGCTTGAACAGCGTCATGGACTTGATGGTCTGGTCCAGCACGATGAGCTTGCAGGTTTGCGCGTCCACGCCGGTGCTCATGAGCTTGGAGGTGACGGCGATCACCGGGTAGGTTTTCTCAGGGTCGATGAAGTTGTCCAGCTCGCGCTTGCCTTCGGTGTTGTCGCCGGTGATCTGCACCACGTATTTGGGCTCTTTGGCGCACAGGTCGGCATTGGCGTTGCTGAGTGCCTTGCGCATACGCTCGGCGTGTTCGATGTCTTCGCAAAAAACGATGGTCTTGGCGTAGCGGTCAGCGGCCTGCAGGTATTCGGTGACCTTGGCGGCCACCACGGCGTCGCGCTGCTCCATGACGAGCTTGCGGTTCATGTCGGCACCGGTGTAGATGCGGTCTTCGATGAGGTGGCCGAACTTGTCGCGCTGGCCTTCGGTGGGGCGCCAGCCGAAGGTGTCTTTGTCCAGGTCCACCCGCACCACCTTGTAGGGCGCGAGGTAGCCGTCTTCAATGCCTTGCTTCAAGCTGTAGGTGTAGAGCGGCTCGCCAAAGTAGTCGATGTTGGAGACGTCTTCCGTCTCCTTGGGTGTGGCCGTGAGGCCGATCTGTGTGGCGCTGGCAAAGTAGGTGAGGATGTCGCGCCAGGCGGAGTCTTCAGCCGCGCTGCCCCGGTGGCATTCGTCCACCACGATCAGGTCGAAGAAGTCGGGGCTGAACTGCTTGTAGATGTTGCGCTCTTCTTGCGTGCCGGTGACGGCCTGGTAGAGCGAGAGGTAAATTTCGTAGCTTTTGTCCACCACCTTGGTGGTCTTGTTCACGGCCAGGTCGAGGTCTTCCACGGTGACCTGGCCTTGGGTGTCCACCCGCTCCACGCCCTTGGCGTGGGGGCTGAGCTTGGCCATCGCGCCCTTGAAGGGGCGGAAGTCATTGACCATCGTCTGGTCGATGAGGATGTTGCGGTCGGCCAAAAACAGGATGCGTTTTTTGGCGCCGCTTTTCCACAGGCGCCAGATGATCTGGAACGCGGTGTAGGTTTTGCCGGTGCCCGTGGCCATGACGAGCAGCACGCGGTTTTGGCCTGCGGCAATGGCCTCTACCGTGCGGTTGATGGCCCCCAACTGGTAGTAGCGCGGGGTTTTGCTGGGGGCGTAGTCGGTGGCGGCAATGTGCTCCACGGCGGGCGTCCAGCCCTTCCACGCGCAGTACTTGGCCCACAGCTCGGCGGGGGTGGGGAATTGGTCCAGCGTGAGGTCGCGCTCCAGCACGCCATCAGACAGGGTGGCATCGCGGAACACAAAGCCATCGCCATTGCTGGCAAAGCTGAAGGGTACGCCCAGCAGCTCGGCGTATTGAATGGCCTGGGGCATGCCCGCGCCGACGGAGTGCTTGGCGTCTTTGGCCTCGACCACGGCCAGCGGTACG
>NZ_JAACJE010000001.1 GCF_010020825.1 Acidovorax sp. 210-6 | reverse complement strand
CCCGACCACGGCCTGCCCCTGCAGGCCCAGACCGTGAGCCAGATGGTGGACGCCGTGCTGGCCCTGCCCGAGGGCACGCGCCTGATGGTGCTGGCCCCGGTGGCGCGCGGCAAGAAGGGCGAGTTCACCGACCTGTTTGCGCAGATGCAGGCGCTGGGCTATGTGCGCTTTCGGGTGGACGGGCAGACCTACGAGCACGAAAACCTGCCCGCGCTCAAGAAGACCGAGAAGCACGACATCGACGTGGTGATCGACCGCGTGAAGGTGCGCCCCGACCTGCAGCAACGCCTGGCCGAGAGCTTTGAAGCCGCCCTGCGCGTGGGCGCCACCGAGGGCCACGGCCGCGTGCTGGCGCTGGAGATGGATTCGGGCCAGGAGCACCTGTTCTCCTCGCGCTTTGCCTGCCCGGTGTGCAGCTATGCGCTGGGCGAGCTGGAGCCGCGCCTGTTCTCGTTCAACTCGCCCCAGGGCGCCTGCCCCAGTTGCGACGGCATCGGCCAGCAGGAGGTGTTCGACCCCGCGCGGGTGGTGGCCTTCCCGTCCCTGAGCCTGGCCAGCGGCGCCATCAAGGGCTGGGACCGGCGCAACGGCTACTACTTCGCGATGCTGGAGAGTCTGGGCGCGCACTATGGCTTTGACGTGGAGGCGCCGTTCGAGTCGCTGCCCGCCAGGGTGCAGGACGTGGTGCTGCACGGCTCGGGTACCGAAGACATTGCGTTCCGCTACATCCTGGACAGCGGCGCCCAGAAGGGCAAGGCCATCGTCAAGCAGCACCCCTTCGAGGGCATCCTGCCCAACATGGCGCGGCGCTACCGCGAGACCGATTCGACCGTGGTGCGCGAGGACCTGGCCCGCTTTCGCAGCACCCAGTCCTGCCCCGACTGCCAGGGCACACGCCTGCGCCGCGAGGCGCGCCATGTGCGCGTGGGCGAAGGCGCCCAGGGGCGCACGCTGCACGAGGTAAGCCACCTCACGCTGCTGGACGCGCAGGCCTGGTTCGAGCAGTTGCAGCTCAGCGGCGCCAAGGCCGAGATCGCCGACAAGGTGGTGCGCGAGATCAGCGCGCGGCTGCGCTTTCTCAACGACGTGGGCCTGACCTACCTGAGCCTGGACCGCAGCGCCGAGACGCTCAGCGGTGGCGAGGCGCAGCGCATCCGCCTGGCGAGCCAGATCGGCTCGGGCCTGACGGGCGTGATGTACGTGCTCGACGAGCCCAGCATCGGCCTGCACCAGCGCGACAACGACCGCCTCATCGCCACGCTCAAACACCTGCGCGACATCGGCAACAGCGTGATCGTGGTGGAGCACGACGAGGACATGATGCGCGCGGCCGACGAGGTCATCGACATGGGCCCAGGCGCTGGCGTGCACGGCGGGCGCGTGGTGGCGCAGGGCAGCTTCGATGCCGTGCGCCAGCACCCGCAGTCGCTCACCGGGCAGTACCTTGCGGGCACCCGGCGCATTGCCGTGCCTGCACGGCGCACGCCCTGGCTGCCGGTGGTGGCGGCCCCGGCACCAGAGGCCAAGCCCAAGTCACGCTTCCCGGTCAGCGAGGCCAGCCGCAAGCGCGCCGAGCGCATGGCCGAACACGAGGCGCGCCAGGGCCCGCTGCAGGCGCTGCGCGTGCTGGGCGCCACGGGCAACAACCTCCAGAACGTGAGCGTGGACTTCCCCGTGGGCCTGCTCACCTGCGTGACGGGCGTGTCGGGCTCGGGCAAGAGCACGCTGGTGAACGACACGCTGCACAAGGCCGTGGCACGCCAGCTCTACCGCGCGCACGACGAACCGGCGCCGCACGAGGCGATCGAGGGCATCGAATATTTCGACAAGGTCATCAACGTGGACCAGTCGCCCATCGGTCGCACGCCGCGCAGCAACCCGGCCACCTACACCGGCCTGTTCACGCCGATCCGCGAGCTGATGGCCGAGGTGAACACCGCCCGCGAGCGCGGCTACGGCCCGGGGCGCTTTTCCTTCAACGTGGCGGGCGGGCGCTGCGAAGCCTGCCAGGGCGACGGCATGGTGAAGGTGGAAATGCACTTTCTGCCCGACGTGTACGTGCCCTGCGACGTGTGCCACGGCCAGCGCTACAACCGCGAGACGCTGGAGGTGCAGTGGAAGGGCAAGAACATCGCCCAGATCCTGGACCTGACGGTGGAAGACGCCGCAGCCTTCTTCCAGGACGTGCCGACCATCGCGCGCAAGCTTCAGACGCTGCTGGACGTGGGCCTGAGCTACATCCGCCTGGGCCAGAGCGCGACCACGCTCTCGGGCGGCGAGGCGCAGCGTGTGAAGCTGGCGCAGGAGTTGAGCAAGCGCGACACCGGCCGCACGCTCTACATCCTGGACGAGCCCACCACCGGCCTGCACTTTGCCGACATCGACCTGCTGCTCAAGGTGCTGCACCAGTTGCGCGACGCGGGCAACACCATCGTCGTCATCGAGCACAACCTGGACGTCATCAAGACTGCCGACTGGCTCATCGACATGGGGCCCGAAGGGGGTGCGGGCGGGGGCACCGTGGTGGCGCAGGGCACGCCGGAAGAGGTGGCGGCCCATCCGGCCAGCCATACGGGGCGGTATCTGGCGCCCTATCTGGCAGGACAGAAAGTTTAGGTCAAATGGGGCTCTAGCGCTTACTCAACAAGCGCCAGTAGCTATTATTTTTATAGCAATCAACGCCCCAGTTTCTGTGCCACCACCGCATCCAGCGAGGCCATGAAGCCCTCCACCGCACGGGTGTAGTCGCTGTCCAAGCCCAGCTCGGCGTTGATTTCGCCGTGCGTCAGGGGCTGGGGCAGCACCTCGGCGCGGCCGCCCAGGGTGTGCACATGCCGGGCCATGGCCTGCGCCTGCAGGCAGGGCTGGTCGGGCCGCTCGGTGGAGCAGACGAACTGGGCGGGCGGCGCACCGCTCACCCACTGGTGGAAGGGCGACAGGGCGTGCCAATAGACCGGGTTGGTACCAAAGGCGTCGTCGTACAGCGGCAGGTGCGGCGCGCGCATGAACTGCGGCACGTTGAGCATGGCGCTGTCCAGCGCCACCGCGCCCAGCCAGGGCCAGGCCCCCAGGCGCTGGGCCAGCATGGGCTGGGCGTTGATGAGCGACACCAGGTGCGCGCCAGCCGAGTGGCCCATGAGGATGAAGCGCCCCGCGTCACCGCCCCACTGCGCTGCCAGTTGCTGCGCGGTGGCCAAGGCCTGGGCCACGTCCTGCGCCTGCTGGGACACAGGGGTGTCGGGCAGCAGACGGTAGTTCACCGACACCACGATCACCCCGCGCGGCACCCAGCGGGCGACCTTGTTCTGCACCACGCTGGGCATGGCCTTGTCCCCGTTGCGCCAGCCGCCGCCATGCACCATGAACACCACCGGCGCACGTGCACCGGTGGGATCGGGCGTGCTGGTGCTGGGCCGGTAGATGTCCATGCGCTGGCGGGCATCGGGGCCGTAGGGCAGGTCGGCGATTTTCTGCACGTCCGGGGGCAGGGGGGCGCGCCGCTCCTGCACGCGCTCGGCCAGCCGGGTGCGCAGGCGCTCGGTGGCCAGGGGGGTATCACTGCGGGACAAAGGCTGGGCCTGCGCCAGCGGGGCCAGGCCCGCCGTCAGGGCACAGAACAGGGCCATTCGTTGCAAGGTCATGGGCACATCTCCTGACAGAAGGCCGCGCGGGCCGGTGGCGCCACTGTGCACCGGCCCGTGCGCTGGAATATGTACGCGGCATGAAGCCTGCGTTGATGGCGGTAACAGAAAGTACGGCAACGGCCCTGCGTTCACCAAGGCGGCCTACCGCCGACCGGCATCACGGTGCCGCCGTGCGCAGGCGTGGCGTGCGCGGCGTGCGGCGGCGGTGCACCCAGGGTGTCTGTGCGCCGGGCGCTGGGGGCGGCAGGTCCCGGTCGCGCTGCGCCAGGTACCACAGCAGCCAGTCGGGCTGGTCGGTCTGGTCGATGTGTGTGTTGGCGGTGTCAAAAAAACGCGAGGGCGCCGCGCCGTAGTTCTGCGCCCAGACCTTGGCAAAGTGTGCCGAATCGACAAAGCCCGCCGCCTGTGCAATCTGCGTGAGGGCCAGGCCGCTGCCCATGAAGCTGGCGGCCGCCCGGATCTTGATCGACAGCGCATAGCGCCGCAGCGGCAGTCCCAGCCCCTGGTGGAACAGGCGCGAGGCGTGGTGCGCCGACAGACCCAGTGACGGCGCCAGGCGCTCCAACGCGGCGCCGGGGTCTTCGTCGAGCAGGCACATGAGCTTGCGCACGCGCGGATCCAGCGGCGCGGGCTGCGGGAGCTGGCGCGCCGTGGCCGCCACGGCCTCGCGCACCTGGGCGTCCACGGCCTGGCCCTGCAATCTGCCTGCGGCAAAGGCGCGCCCCAGGTCTTGCAGCGCAGCGCATGGCGCACCCTGCAGTGCCTGCACGCCGGGCGCTGCCAGGGCCTGGAAGTGGCGGTAGTGGGGGTGGCCGGGCTCCAGGTCGATGAGCAGCAGGGACCGGTCCAGGGCATCCACGGTCTTGCACGCCATGGGCGCAATGAGCAGCGCCGGGGCTTGCACCGTGTGGCCCTGGCAGCGGGCCTGCAGCGCCTGGCCGTCGGTGCTGCACAGCAGCGTGGCGGCGTGGCGCTGGGTGGTGTTGCGCATGCCGGGGCAGGCAAACACAATGGCGTCGCCGAGCAGGCGCACGCGCGCCTGGGGCTGTCCTGGGGGCGCCGCTGTCCAGACCGAACGTGCGGCGGGTGGCTCAGCCCTGGCCATCGCTAGGGGTCTCCTCGTTCAGGCGCACCGACAGACGCACCAGCGCCCCGGCGCGCACCACCTGGAACGTCAGTTCGTGCACGCTCGTCAGGGCCACCATGTTGCTTTCCTCCACCGGCGGCTGGTCTGGCAGGTCCAGCGTGTACACGGTGTCGCCCGGCCGCAGGCCCGAGCGCGCGTACACGCTGCCGGGCAGCACGGCCTGCACCATGTAACCGCCCCGGGGTTCGGGTTGCAGCACCACATGGTCCAGAAAGTCCTGGGCCGCCAGGCGGCGTTGCACCGACAGGCGCTCGGGCGCAATGCCCGCATTGAGCGTGCGCGGGTCGGGGCCCTGCGCGGTTTCGTCCCCGTCGGCCACGGGCTGCAAGCGGTCCCAGGGGGAGTGGGTGGCTGCAGCGTGCTCGGCAGCGTCAGCCACGGGGGCGCCCGCCGCAAACGGCCAGGCCTGGCCTGCGCGCTGCGCCTGGGCCACCGGGGCGCTGGCCTGGGTGTGCAGCGCTGCGGGTGGCTGCGCGGGCCACAGCGCCCACAGCACCGCCCCCAGGGCCACCAGCGCCAGAGCGGCCTGCGGCCAGCGCCGACCCCACGGGACCGTGCGCGCTGCCGGCACCGAAGGCGTGCGGGGCTGGCTGGATAGTTCGTAGTGCTTCATGGCGCTTGCTCCCGTGATTGCACCGCAGTCCGCACCCCAGCGCTACAGGGAAAGCGCCAGGGTTCGCTCATGCGTTCTCAGGGCCTGACGAAAGTCTTGAGCCAGTCCATGGTGGCCTTCACGCCCCATTGGTTGTTGCCATATTCATAGTACGGGTCCACCCCCAGGATGCCCGAGCATTGCACGCCGGGCACCCCCAGGTTGCCCATGAAGCAGTGGTCGGCATTGAGGTCGGCCACTTCCAGGTCCTTGACGATGTACCAGCCGCTGCCGTTGCTGCGGAAGCACGATTGCCGCCCGGTGCACTTGAGCCCGGTGACCAGCTCGGCCTGCGAGCGCGCGATGGCCTCGGTGCCGCCCACGAACATGTCGCGCTCGCCGTTGATGATGCGGATGCGCTCGCCCGGTTGGGCGTGCTTGCCGTTGGCCATGCACGACTCCAGGTTGTAGGCCACGGTGTAGGTCGAGCCCGTGCCCTGGCCCATGGAGGCCTGCACCCGGCTGTCGTAGTTCTTGGCCAGCACCGAGATGATGGAGCCCTGGCTCAGGCCGCCGGTGACGATGCCCTTGGAGCAGTCGGCCTTGCCGCGTGCGCACAGCTTGGCAATGGCGCTGCTGGTGCTGGCCGCGTTGAAGATGCCCTTGGCACGGCCGCTGATGGTGGAGCAGCTGCCGAACGAGGCGTTGGCGTACTGCACCGTGGCTGCCACAAAGCCGCGCGCCACAGCGGCGTCGATGGCGGCCTTGGCCCAGGCGCTGTCGTAGGCCTCGCCCGTGCCCACGGTGTGCACATACACCGGGTACTTGCCTGCGGCGCTGGGCTCCTTGCCGTAGATGTTGTAGGTGCTGCCGTTGCGGTAGGTGGTGGTGAAGGTGGTTTGCGCCTGCGCCGACAGCGCCCCCAGCAGGGCCATGCCTGCAACAAGGTAGCTGCCCAGACGGCACAGGGCGCGGCGTGGGGTGGTGTGGGGGGCGGATGGGTGCACGGTCGGTCTCCTGGGTGGGTTTGCACGGTGGGCACCACCCGGCAAGGGCGGCACCACGAAGAAGGCAAACCGAGTCTAGGAAGCGCACCGTGCGCGGCCTTGTACCGAAAGGCCATGGACCCCGGGGCTTTCCCGGGGAGAGGCATCACGCCTGGAGCGCGGCCTCCACGTCGTCCGCCAGCTTGGCGGGCGTGTCTTGTGGGGCGTAGCGCCGGATGACCTGGCCGTCCTTGCCCACCAGGAACTTGGTGAAGTTCCACTTGATGGCCTTGCTGCCCAGCAGGCCGGGGGCCTCGGCGCACAGCCAGCGGTACAGCGGGCTGGCCTGCGCGCCGTTGACATCGACCTTGGCCATCATCGGAAAGCTCACGCCGTAGTTGAGCTGGCAGAAGCTGGCGATCTCGTCGTTGCTGCCGGGGTCCTGGCCAGCAAACTGGTTGCACGGAAAGCCCAGCACCACCAGACCCTGGTCGCCGTAGCGCTGGTGCAGTTCTTCCAGCCCGGCAAACTGCGGCGTGAAACCGCAGGCACTGGCGGTGTTGACGATGAGCAGCACCTTGCCTTCGTACTGGCGCAGCGGGACGGTGCGGCCGTCGATGGTCTGGGCGTCGAAGTCGTAAACCGTGGGCATGGTGGGCACCTGTGCAGTGGAAAGACCCGCATGCTAGCCGTACCGCGCTGCAGGCGCTCAAGCGCCTGTGGATTCCTGCGCGCCTAGCCTGGATACACCCCACAGGCGTGGTACCTTTGCATACCTTTCCCGTCTGCACGCACCATGCCCATCCACGTCGCCGCCCAGCGGCAAATCTTTGTCGGCCAACCTGTGACCATCGAAGGGGTGGCCCCCCAGGGACAGTTCAGCGCGGTGTTCGAGGACGATGGCGAGACAGGTTACTTCTATGCGCTGGACCGGGCCCTGGCCAGCCAGCCCATCCAGGACGCGGTGCACATCTACGATGTGGAGAGCGTGACCGACCGGGCGCAGCCCTCCACGGTCAAGATCGGCTGGGCAGCCGACTGCCGCAAGGCGGTGCTGCTCATCAACGACTACCCGCACGCGGTGTTCGACTTTGAAGCGCAGCAGGGCTATTGCCGCAGCGGATTCCCGCCGCCGGGCGTGGGCCCCTGGTCGCAGGACGGCCACGTGTGGGACGAGGCCTGCATCGCGCTTTTTGCATAAAATTGGCCTCCAGCGCCCATCCATCAGGCGCAAGAAGCTATCAATTTTATAGCATCAGTGGTGCGTATCCTGCCGGGCGATCTGCAGCAGGTGCTCCAGTTCCTCGCGGTGGTGGCGGCAGTTGTGCACATGCCAGAGCTGGATCAGCCACATGGCGCCAGCCACCACCACGCCAAACGCCGTGATGGCACCAAAGGCCGACAGCCCCAGCAGGGTGGACAGGCTGTAGAACGCCCCCAACCCCAGGATGCATGCCTGCTCGTTGAAGTTTTGCACCGCAATGGACCGCCCCGCGCCCATGAGGTTGTGCCCCCGGTGCTGCAGCAGCGCGTTCATGGGCACCACCAGGAAGCCGCCCAGCCCGCCCAGCGCAATCAAAAAAGGCACGGCCAGCCAGACGTTGTCGATGAAGTTCATCAGAATGACCAGCAGCCCCATGGCAACGCCCAGGGGCATGACGCGTGTGGCCAGGTCCAGCCGCATGTGCATGGACGCCACCACCGCACCCACCGCCGTGCCAATGGCCACCACCCCCACCAGCGCCGAGGCCTGGGTGGTGCTGTAGCCCAGCGCAGCAGCGCTCCAGGCGAGCACGATGTAGCGCAGGTTGCCCGACACACCCCAGAACAACGTGGTGGTAGCCAGCGAGATCTGGCCCAGTCGGTCGTTCCAGAGGCGGCGGTTGCAGCGCCAAAAGTCGGGCAGCAGTTCCAGCGCACTGGCCAGCACGCTGCGCGCGGGGTCGTGCCGCAGCGGGCGCATCTCCACGCCGGTATGGGGGATGCGGGTGTTGAACCAGGCCGCCAGCGCATACACCAGCACCAGCGACAGGATGGCGGACTCGGCAGCGTTGTCCACCAACTCCACCCCCGGCAGATCGAACGCCAGCAGGTGCGCCGACACCGTGGCCCCCACCAACTGCCCGCCCAGCAACACGCCCAGAATGATGGAGGCGATCGTCAGCCCCTCGATCCAGCCATTGGCCTTGACCAGTTGGGAAGGCGGCAGCAGCTCGGTCAGGATGCCGTACTTGGCCGGCGAATACGCCGCTGCACCCAGGCCCACCACGGCGTAGGCCAGCAACGGGTGCAGGCCGGTCAGCATCAACAGACAACCCACCACCTTGATGGCATTGCTCACGAACATGACCTTGCCCTTGGGCAGCGCATCGGCAAACGCACCGACAAAGGGCGCCAGCACCACGTAGAACAGGGCGAACATGGGCACCAGCGCAGCACGCTGCCACTCGGGGGCGCCGCCCGTGCGCAGCAACTCCACGGCCGCCACAAACAATGCGTTGTCGGCGAGCGAGCTGAAAAACTGCGCCGACATGATGGTGTAAAAACCGCGCTTCATCGGGGAGGCTGGGGGGCGGCCATCAGCGGGACTGATGGCGGATTAAATCGGGGGGCCTGAATTTGTGACAGGCGGTTATAACACGCGGATTCCAGCGTCCCGGTGCCAGAATCCCCTTCCACACCCCAGCACGCACCTGCCCGCCATGCCCCGTCCCATTCTTGCCACCATCCACACCGCTGCACTGCAACACAACCTGGCGCGCGCGCAGCAGGCCGCTCCCGACGCACGCGTCTGGGCCGTGGTCAAGGCCAATGCCTACGGGCACGGCATCGAGCGGGTGTTCGAGGCCTTTCGCGCCGCCGACGGCTTTGCCCTGCTGGACCTGCAGGAGGCCGAGCGCATCCGCCACCTGGGCTGGCGCGGCCCCATCCTGCTGCTTGAAGGCGTGTTCGAGCCGCGCGACCTGGAACTGTGCTCGCGCCTGGGCCTGTGGCACGCCGTGCACTGCGACGCCCAGATCGACTGGCTGGCTGCCCACAAGACACAGGTGCCGCACCGCGTGTTCCTCAAGATGAACTCGGGCATGAACCGCCTGGGCTTCACGCCCGAGCGCTACCGCGCCGCCTGGGCGCGCCTGAACGCCCTGCCGCAGGTGGAGGAAATCTCGCTCATGACGCATTTCTCCGACGCCGACGGGCCGCGCGGCATCGCCCACCAGATGGCCGCCTTTGCCCTGGCCACGCGCGACCTGCCCGGCGAGCGCAGCCTGTGCAACAGCGCCGCCACGCTGCGCCATGCGCAGGACGCCCAGGTGCGCGCCGACTGGGTGCGCGCAGGCATCATGCTGTACGGCGGCGCGCCCGACCACCCCGAGCGCCGCAGCACGGATTGGGATCTGCAACCCGGCATGACCCTGTCCACCAAGTTGCTGGCGGTGCAGGAACTGCAGCCGGGCGACACCGTGGGCTATGGCTCCTCCTTCACCGCCGACGCCCCCATGACCCTGGGCGTGGCCGCCTGCGGCTACGCCGACGGCTACCCGCGCCACTGCGGCACCGGCACGCCGGTGCTGGTGGGCGGCGTGCGCACCCGCACTGTGGGCCGCGTGAGCATGGACATGCTGGCCGTGGACCTCACGCCCCTGCGCGCCGCGGGCATGGAGGTCGGCATGGGCAGCGAAGTCACGCTGTGGGGTCGCTCCAGCCAGGGCGCCGTGCTGCCCATTGACGAGGTGGCGCAGGCCGCAGGCACCATTGGCTATGAGCTGATGTGCGCGGTGGCCCAGCGCGTGCCGGTGGTGGTGGACGCCAGCGCATGAAGCGCCCCGGCCAGGCCCGGCGCAGCAACTGGCGCAGCGTGCGCCTGACCGAGCGCGAGCAGATCGCGCAGACGCTGCAGCAACGCCACAGCCTGCAATGGCATGGGCTGTGCATCGGCAGCCTCACGCTGCTGGGCATGCTGCTGGCCGCATGGATGCAAAAGACGCTGGGCGTGCACCAGCTCTCGGTGCGCTACGCGGTCACGCTCACCGTGGGCTACCTGGTGTACCTGCTGGTGCTGCGCCTGTGGGCCAACTGGCTGGTGCAACCCGAGGGCAAGGCCAAGGACAGCGGCTGGGATGCGGGCGACGCCATCGATGCTGGCGACATGGCACTGGATGTGGTGGACCTGGCCCGCTCCGCCACCCGTGTGCGCCCCCATGTTTCCATGCCTTCGGACGGGGGCGACACATCGGGCGCGCTGGACGGCGCCGCCCAGGGCCTGGGCGACCTGGCCGGGGGAGCGCTCGAAGGCCTGGGCAGCGCCGATGAAGGCGCCGTGGTGGTGGTGCCCGTGGTGGCCATCTTTGCCATCGTTGCGCTGCTGGTCATGGGCGCGGGCTCGCTGGCGCTGCTGTTCTTTGGTTGGGACGTGCTGCTGGCCGTGGCCGTGGAACTGGCGTTTTCGGTCACCACGGCCCGTGTGGCCATGGGGGTGGAACGTGCGGGCTGGCTCAGCGCCGCCGTGCGCCTGACCTGGAAGCCACTGCTCGGCGCACTGCTGTGCGCCGTGGCCCTGGGCGCCACCATCGACCATTTCCTGCCACAGGTAGATTCGCTGCCCGAAGCCATACGGCTCTTGCGCTGAAGCAACGGCCGCATGCGGTGGCGGCCATTCCGCAGGCGTGGTCGGTCGCGCCTGCAGGGCGGTGTTGCTGGCGCGAACCGGATCAGCAGATGACCGCGAGTTCATCCACGATGGCGCGCTCCCGGTGCGTAAGGGCTGCATAGCCCCAGCGGAACAGTCGGGTCAGGGCATGATTGACTTCGGATTCGCTGTAACGCATGGCTCTCTCCCACAGAAGCCACAGGCCCCTGAAGTTGGTGGTGGATGCATGTCAGACAGGCGCCCCTGGAAACCTCTGCCGCCAAGTGCACGCCAAGGCTTGTTGCTCGACCAAGCCCTGGGCACAGCATGAACCGATCGCAAGTGCGTGAAGCCGACAGGAAGCGGTGCCATCGGCCGTTATTTGGCAGATCAATCAGCGCACGCCTGTGCGACTCGGTTGCTGCCGACCAGGCACCGTGCCATGCGACCTCCACCCGGGGCTACCATCCCCCCATCGGCCCCTGCATCCACTGCCATGCAAACCATCCGCCAGGTCTTCGGCTTCTTTCTGCTTCTGCTCAGCACCGCCTGGTGGCTGAGCGACCCGACCGATGCCGCGTCGTTGACGCATGTGTTCGCCTGGCGCGCCGTGCTGCTGCAGTACACCGGCGTGCTGGCCATCGGTGTCATGGCGCTGGCCCTGGTGCTGGCGGTGCGCCCGGTGGTGTTCGAGCCCTGGCTGGGCGGTCTCGACAAGATGTACCGGCTGCACAAATGGCTGGGCATCACGGCGCTCGGGGCGTCAATCGCGCACTGGCTGCTGGCCGTGGTGCCGTCGTACTTGGTGGGCCTGGGCTGGATCCAGCGCCAGGCGGTCTCCACCAGTCTGCTGCGCACCGACCTGCCCGCGCTCGAATGGCTGCAGCAGGCACTGCGCGGCCAGCGCGGCATGGCCGTGGTGGTGGGCGAGTGGGCGTTCTACCTGGCCGTGCTGATGATGCTGCTGGCGCTGGTGCGCACCTTCCCGTACCGCTATTTCTTCAAGGTGCACCGCCTGCTGGCCGCTGCCTTCCTGGCCTTGGCCTGGCATGCGCTGGTGCTGCTGCGCGTGGATTACTGGGCCGGTGTGCTGGGGCTGCCCCTGGCGCTGCTGGTGCTGGCCGGCGGCATCGCGGCGGTGCGGGTGTTGCTGCGCCGCGTGGCGGCCGGGCGCAAGGCGGTGGGGGAGGTGTCGGCCATCACCCGGCACGAGGCCGTGCACACGCTGGAGCTGGCGATCGACATCAAGGGCCGCTGGGCCGGGCACCAGGCGGGCCAATTCGCCTTTGTCACCTTCCATGCCGAAGAAGGGGCGCACCCCTTCACCATCGCGACGCCATGGACGGGGGACGGGCGCATCGGCTTTCTCGTCAAGGCCCTGGGTGACTACACGCGCACCCTGGAGCACCGCCTGCGCGTGGGCAGCGTGGTGCAGGTGGAAGGGCCTTATGGGCAGTTCACGTTCGAGGGCGCGCGAGCGCGCCAGATCTGGGTGGGCGGCGGCATCGGCATTGCGCCATTCGTCGCGCGCATGAAGGCGCTGGCGCAGGCGCCCGATGGCAAGACCATCGACCTGTTCCATGCCACTGCGGAGTACGACGCCGATGCCATCGGCCTGCTGGAGCGCGACGCCCTGGCCGCCGGGGTGCGCCTGCATGTGCTGTGGGATGCGCGCGACGGCCTGCTCGATGCCCGGCGCATCGCCGCCGCCGTGCCGCAGTGGCACGAGGCGGACGTCTGGTTCTGCGGCCCGGCGGCTTTTGGCCAGGCGCTGCGGCGGGATCTGCTGGCGCTGGGGCTGCCTGCGGAGCAGTTCCACCAGGAACTGTTCCAGATGCGTTGAGCTGCCGGATCAGGACATCTGCGGTGCGCCGCCACCACGGGTTTGGCGCGGCACCACCAGGGAGCCCCCCTTGCGGTTGCCCGTCTTGACCAGATACATGGCCTGGTCGGCAGCGGCGAGCAAGGCCTCCGGATCGCTGCCGTGCTCGGGGTACAGCGCAATGCCAATGGACGCACCGATCTGCACACGCAGCTTGCCCAGTGTCCAGGGCTGGCTCAGAGCGTCGGCCAGGCGCTGGGCCAGCGCCACGGCCTGGTCGTAGTGGTCGATGCCGCGCTGCAGCACGGCAAACTCATCGCCTCCCAGCCGCGCCACAAAGTCTGATTCGCGCGCGACCCGGCGCAGGGTCTGGCCCACCCAGACCAGCACCTGGTCCCCGGCGGCATGGCCATGCGCGTCGTTGATGGGCTTGAACCCATCCAGGTCCAGGTACAGCACCGCCAGGCGGCCCTGCTGGCGCCTGGCCAGCGCCACCTCGGCCACCAGGCATTCCATGAACTTGGCGCGGTTGTACAGCCCGGTCAGGCTGTCGTGGCTGGCCAGGTGCTCGATGTGCTGCAGGTGCTGGTGGCGTTCGGTCACATCGGTGAAGGTGCGCAGCAAGCCGCCACCCGCCACCGGAATGCTGCGTACTTCGATCATGCGGCCGTTGGGGCGCTGGCGCACGGCGAGAGGCTGGACCGTGCCGAGTGAGTGGGGTGACAGGTGCGCCAGCGCCTGCGGCGGCTGGTCTTCGAACTCGCCATGCTCGCGCTGGAAGCGAATCACGTCTTCCAGCAGGGGCTGGGTGTCCAGCAGTTCCCGCGGCAGATCGAGCAGTTCCAGGATGCGCTGGTTGTAGAACTCGATCCGGCCTTGCGGGTTGATCATGGCCACGCCCTGCTCCATGTTTTGCAGCGTGGCCTGCAGCAGCGCGGACTCGCGTGCCAGTGCGGTAGCGCTGTCGCGGGCCGCCTGCTCGGCTTCGGCCAGGCGCTCCTGTTGCAGGCGCAGCTCTGTGATGTCGATATGGGCATACAAATGGACGGAATCCACCCCGGGGCGGGCCTGCACGCGCACGGTGCGTGGTCCAGGCAGGGTCAGCTCGAAGGGCGCCCCGGTAAAGCGCATCATCTCGCGCAGGGTCTGCAGGCCCTGGACGCAGGCGGGTGCATCGGGCGTGCCTGCCGCTGTCCATGCCTGGCGGAACACCTCCTCCAGCGTGCGGCCCAGGGCGGCCCGTGGATCGTGCAGGCCGTACTTCAGCGCAAACGCGGCATTCACCCAGGTGATGGCCCCGGCAGCGTCGCACTGCATCAGCCCCACGGGCACGCGGTCCAGCAGCGAGGACAGCGCCCCGGCATCCTGCGGCAGCCCGGCGCCCTGGCCCAGCAGGTCCAGCGCAGCGCCATGCCGCAAGCTCCACACGCGCAGTCGCCCCACCCCCTGCAACCGCAGGGACGACACCACCAGTTGCCGCCCCCGGTGCTCAAAGGCAAAGGGCTGGGTTTGCCCCCGGTGGCGCGCAATACCAGCATCGATATAGCTGTCGATGCGCTCGATCTCGTCGGGCCCCAGGCGCCCCAGGTAAAAACGGCGCAGGTTGTCGCAGTACGGCTCCCCCACATGGACATGCCCCGCATGTTCCGGAAAAAAACGCAGGAAGGTCTCGTTCCAGGCTTGGGTACGGTCTTGGTCGTCGAACAGGCACATGGCAATGCCCAAACCATCGAGCATTTGCCCCAAGGGAGCAATCCAGTCGTTCGCAGGGTCGGTCATGGTGGGCAGGCTCGCGCAGTGCGCAGGGAATAACAGCATTGTGCATCGGCCACAGGCGCTTTGTTCCCCAGGGCAGCCCGGATGCAGGCGCTGCTTTGCCAACACGCCACACGCGCTTTACCGGCGCTTGACGCAAGACGCCTAAGATGAAGCCAAAACTCCACTTTGTTCCCTGCCATGCGCCGCATTCACCGCTTTTACTGGTTCAGCCTGCTCGGTCTTTCGGGACTTTGGCTGCTCATCAATGCCCCCAGCCTGTCCACCCTCCAGGGCTTTTTTCCCTGGCGCAATCTGCTGATCCAGTACAGCGGCGTGCTGGGCATGGGCGTGATGAGCCTGGCCATGCTGCTGGCCGTGCGCCCGGTGCGCCTGGAGCCCTGGCTGGGCGGCCTGGACAAGATGTACCGCCTGCACAAGTGGCTGGGCATTGCCGGGCTGGTGCTGTCAGTGGGTCACTGGCTGCTGTCCGAAGCGCCCAAATGGCTGGTGCGTGCAGGCCTGCTGGAGCGGCCCCAGCGCGGGCCCGGCCCCCAGTTGGACGGATTGGAGGCCTGGCTGCACGGCCTGCGCAAACCGGCCGAGGGACTGGGCGAATGGGCCTTTTATGCCGCCGTGCTGCTCATGGTGCTGGCGCTGGTGCGGCGCTTTCCGTACCAGCGCTTCTTCCAGACGCACCGGCTCATCGCCGTGGCTTACCTTGTGCTGGTGTTTCACGCCGTGGTGCTGATGCGCTTTGACTACTGGGGCACCCCGCTGGGCTGGTTGATGGGCGCCCTGATGGCCGGGGGCAGCGTGGCCGCCGTGTGGGTACTGCTGCGCCGCGTGGGCGCACAGCGCCAGGTGGCAGGAGAGGTGCAGTCCGTGGTGCGCCATGACCGCCTGCAGGTGGTGGAGGTGACGATTGCCCTCAAGGGCCGCTGGGCCGGACACGACGCCGGGCAGTTTGCCTTTGTGACGCTGCACGCGGACGAGGGGCCGCACCCCTACACCATCACCTCGGCCTGGCAGGATGACGGCCAGATCACCTTCATCATCAAGGCGCTGGGCGACTACACCGCCACGCTGGCCGAGCGCGTGCAGGTGGGCGATGTGGTGCGCATCGAGGGGCCGTACGGTCGCTTCAACTTCGAGGGCCGCCAGCGCCGCCAGATCTGGGTGGGCGCGGGCATTGGCATCACCCCGTTCATCGCACGCATGAAGGCGCTGGCGCAGCAAGCCGACGGGCGCGAAATCGACCTGTTCCACACCACGGCGGTGTACGACCCGCACGCCATCGGCCTTTTGGAGCGCGACGCCCGCGAGGCCGGGGTAGGCCTGCATGTGCTGTGGGATGAGCGCGACGGCCTGCTGAATGCCCAGCGCATCGCGCAGGCGGTACCGCAATGGCGCGATGCCGATGTCTGGTTCTGCGGTCCCGCCGGGTTTGGTCAGGCCCTGGAGCAAGGCCTGCAGGCCCTGGGCCTTCCCGCAGAGCGACTGCACCGCGAGCTGTTTCAGATGCGCTGAGCCTCCTCCCCCAGCCGCCGCGCGCGCTCCAGCCAGCGCTGGCGCCGCGCGGCATCTGCCGTGCGCACCGGCCCAAAACTCTGCACACGCACGGGCCGGATACCGCTGAACTCCAGGATGGTCTTTTTCATCTGGTGATGGCCCGGCATGTGCTGCACCCAGCGGTAGTACCAGGGCGGTGAATCCATGGTCACCAGCAACTGCGCCGAGCGGCCGGCCAACAGCCGGTCCCACAGCGATGATCCTTGGCGGTACTTGAAAGCAAAGCCGGGCAGGAACACGCGGTCGATGAATCCCTTGAGCAACGCCGGCATGGCGCCCCACCAGGTCGGATAGACCCAGACCAGGTGCTCGGCCCAGGTGATCTGGGCCTGCGCGGCCTGCAGGTCAGGCTCCAGCGCTTGCTCCCCCCGGTAGCCCGCGCGCAGGATCGGATCGAACGCCAGCGCCCCCAAATCCAGCAGGCGCACCTGCGCCCCGGCCGCTTGCGCGCCTTCCTTGTACGACTGCGCCAGGGCCCCGCTGAGGCTGTCTGCCGATGGATGGCCCAGGATGACCAAAATGCGTTGCGCCACGTAAATACCTTGAAGTTGCGATGTCCGCCATCGTCACCTTGCCCCACGGGGCAGAGTCAAGCGCCTTGGCTGCTCCAGCACTTGTTGACCATGCTGCGAAATCGCAGGCTGATCTCGGGTTGCAGCGCGGCCACGATGGCGTGGTCGGGGTCGGCGGCATCGATGGGGCTGGGCCTTTCCATCGGATGGTCGCCACCCACGGCAATCAGCATCATGTCGGGCTGCTCGGGCCGCTCTGGCACGTGGCGTGTGACCACCGCCATATGCCCACTCGCCAGGCGCACGATGCTGCCCGCGTGGTAGCTGCCAAAGCAGTCGGCAATCGCTTGCACCTTGCGCGTGTCGTACCAGGTCCCGGCGTGTTGGCGCAGATCGTCAAGAACGGACAGGCTCAGCTTGCGCTCCCGGTAGGGGCGGGGGCGCAGCATGGCCGCATACCCATCGGCCACCGCCATCAAGGCCCCGGCCGCATTGCCGTCCAGACACAGGCCCTGCGGATACCCGCTGCCGTCCATGCGCTCATGGTGATCCTGCACCGCCCGCAGCCACAACGCGTCGCGCACACCCAAGCCGTGCAGCATCTGCACACCTCTGTCCGGGTGCTCGCGCACCAACGTGCGCTGCTCTTCATCCAGAGACGCCGCCTGGCCCAGCGCCTGGCGCAAGGCCAGGGCCCCGAGGTCGTGTGACAAGGCCGCGGCCACGAGCGAGATGCGGTCTGCATCACTCCAGCCCTCGCTGCGCGCGAGCACCGCCACCACAACGCCGACCAGCACATGGTGCAGCACAGAGTAGGGATGGTGCTGGTCCAGGTAGGCCTGCGCGAGCGCGGCGTGGTGGTCCTCGTCGCAACATGCGATGAGCGTCTGTGCCAGTGCCTGGACCTTGAAGGTGAACGAGGGCAAGCCCTGGTCCTGCAGCAGGACACGCTCCATGTCGGTCATGGTGTCCGCCAGCACCTCCATGCGCTGGAATACGGGTTCATGGCGGCGCATGCCTTTGCCCTGGGTGGTCGCCACTATCTTGAACCCGGCTTGCTGCAGGCGCTCCGCGCTGTCTTCGCGGTACACCGTGGAGCCGCGCGCCAGCAGCAACTGCCCATGCACGTCGAAGATGTCCACGCGCGTTGGCAACCCCACCCGAACATCCAGCGGGTCCACAGGAACGAGTGGCGGAGCGCTCATGGCGCGATTGTGAACCTGTATGCCCCATTGTGGGTATGTCACTGCTGGTCCTAGGGCAGACCCTCATTCACGCCCGTGCATGGCTGCTCCATGCTGGTGGCTGCGCGCCGCCCGACCTGGCGGCAGCCCTCGCTTCCATGTCCTCTTCCCTTCCTGCCACCCCCCCACCGTCCCCAGGCACGGTGCTGACGCTGCAGCAGCGGCGCCTGCAGCAGATCCTGTGGGCCGTGATGGCCGCCTTCGGTACCGCGGCGCTGATGAGTTTTTCCAAGGGCGGCTACACCAGCGTGGCCCTGGAACTGGTGGCCCTGGCGCTGCTGGGCCTGGCCTATCGGTGGAACCAGCGCGGCGAACTGGCGCGGGCATCGCAGTGGATGCTGGCTACGCTGATCGCGGGCATCTTCGGGCTGATGGCAGCGGGCGAGGGGCTGTATGACGAGGGGACGCTGGCCTTTCCGGCCATCCTGATCTTTGCGGGCATGTTTGGCAGCCGGCGCATGCTGTGGGTACTGATGGCCTGGTTGCAGGGCGCCTTGGTGCTGCTGTTCGTGCTGCACCAGACCGGCGTGATCCGCGCTGCGTCGGCGCCTGTGGACTTGCAGCGCCTGGTGATGATGGTGGCCATTCTGGCCGCCATCGGTTTTTTCGTCTGGCTGCTGACCGGCGACCTGCACAGTACCCTGGCGCAGCTCGCTTCAGAGAAGGAAGCGCTGGCCGAATCGCACCAACGCATCGACGTGCTGGCGCACCGCGACACGCTGACCCAGCTCCCCAACCGCACGCTGGCCAAGGACCGCCTGGAACTGTTGCTGCTGCAGGCCCGGCGCGACCAGCGCATGGTGGCCGCGCTGTACCTGGACCTAGACAACTTCAAGACCGTGAACGACTCCCTGGGCCACGCCGTGGGCGACGAGCTGCTGTGCCTCGTGGCCGAGCGGCTGGGATCGGGCCTGCGCGACGGCGACACCGTGGCACGGCTCTCGGGCGACGAGTTCCTGATCCTGCTGGGCAACGTCCACAGCGAGGAGGCCGTGGCCGCCAGCGCCAGACAGGTGCTGCAACTGCTGGCCAGGCCGTTCCCGCTGCAAGGTCTGGACGTGGTGGTGACCACCTCGCTGGGCATTGCTGTGGCGCCGCGCGACGGGTCGGACGTGGACGAACTGCTCAAGAACGCCGACCTGGCCATGTACCGCGCCAAGGATTCGGGGCGCAACGCGTTCCGCTTCTTTGACGCGAGCATGAACGAAAACGTGGTCGAGCACCTGCACATGGCGTCGGGCCTGCGCACGGCACTGGCCCACGGCGAGTTGCAGGTGCACTACCAGCCGCAGTTCGACCTGCACAGCGGCCGCATCATTGGCGCCGAGGCGCTGGTGCGCTGGAAACACCCCACGCTGGGCTTCGTGCCGCCGGGCAAGTTCATCCCGGTGGCGGAGCGTACCGGCCTCATCAACGAGGTCGGCACCTGGGTGCTGCACCGCGCCTGCCTGGACGCCCAGGCCTGGCGCCAGCAAGGGTTGGGGGCGCTGACGGTGGCGGTCAACGTCTCGCCCCTGCAGTTCCACCGCGACAACATCGAGCGCGAAGTGGCCAACGCGCTTGCCGCCTGCCAGCTGCCCGCTGACGCACTGGAGCTGGAGCTGACCGAATCCCTGCTGGTGGCCGACGCACACCACCTCAGCGAAGTGCTGCAGCGCCTGCGTGCACAGGGCGTGCAGATAGCCATCGACGACTTCGGCACCGGCTACTCCAACCTGGCCTACCTGCAGCGCTTTGCGGTGCACCGGCTCAAGATCGACCAGTCTTTTGTGCGCCGCATGGGCAGCAGCACGCACGACGAAGGCATCGTGCGCGCCATCATCGAAATGGCCCACTGCCTGGGCCTGCAAGTGGTGGCCGAAGGCGTGGAAGACGCGGCCACGCTGCACAGACTGCAGGGCTTTGGCTGCGAGTTCGGCCAGGGCTTCCACTGGTCACCCGCACTGCCCGCCGAAGGCTTTTGCGCGTTGGTGCGAAACCACCAGGACAGTGCAGCCTGAGCCTGCCTGCGCAGCGTGCTCAGGCTGCGCCCAGCCCTGCGGCGGGGCAATCCAGCACCAGGCGGGGAGCATTGGCGACATCGCAGGAGCGCAGCTCCGCCTCCAGCGCCGCCAGTTGCCGGTCCAGGCGGCGCAGACGCTCGCGCTCACACGCCACCGCCGCCCGGCGCGCCGCCACCAGAGCGGCCACCTGCTGCCAACCCTGGGGCGACGGCAGGGCGTGCAGGCCGTCGAGTTCGGCCAGGCGAAAACCCAACGCCAAGGCCTGGCGGATCAACTGCACGCGTGCCACATCGTCTTCGCCATACTGGCGGTAGGTGCCTGCGCGGGCCACCCGACCCAGCAGGCCGCGCGCCTCGTACAGTCGTATGGCCTTGGCCGAGGCCCCGGTGCGGCGGGCCAGTTCACCGATGCGTAACAATGGAAGAGTCGCCATGGTTGCTATGAATATGATAGCTTGCAGCGCTTGTTAGACGGGCGCCAAGGCCGTTTCTTGCACAAAAACCCATTCTCCAGACGTCCAAACACCATGCCCCAGTTTGCCGCCAACCTGAGCCTGATGTACACCGAGCTGCCATTTCTGGAACGCTTTGGCGCCGCTGCGCGCGACGGCTTTGCCGGTGTGGAATACCTGTTCCCCTACGCCCACGAACCCGCGCTGCTGGCAGCGCAACTGCGCACACACGGGCTGCGCCA
This sequence comes from Acidovorax sp. 210-6, assembly GCF_010020825.1. Taxonomy (GTDB): domain Bacteria; phylum Pseudomonadota; class Gammaproteobacteria; order Burkholderiales; family Burkholderiaceae_C; genus Simplicispira; species Simplicispira sedimenti. The sequence continues at coordinate 4,114,934 of NZ_JAACJE010000001.1, read as the reverse complement.
GGTGCTGTTCAATGCGCCGCCCGGTGGCCTTGCGCGCGGCGCCATGGCCCAGGCCTGGGACCAGGGCGCACGCGGCACCGCCGCCCTGCCGGGGCGCGAGGCCGAGTTTCGCGCCGGGGTGCTGGAAGCGCTGCACTACGCTGAGCAGCTCGACTGCCCGCGCATCCACCTGATGGCGGGCTGCCTGCCCGAAGGTGCCGACCCCGCCGCCTGCCGCCAGACCTACGTGGACAACCTGCGCTGGGCCTCCGCACAGGCCGGTGCCTGCGGGCGCGAGGTGCTGATCGAGCCCATCAACCCGCGCGACATGCCCGGCTACCTGCTGCAGCGCCAGGACGACGCGCACGCGGTGCTCGACGCCGTGGGCTCGCCCCACCTCAAGGTGCAGATGGACCTGTACCACTGCCAGATCGTCGAAGGCGACCTGGCCACCAAGCTGCGCCGCTACCTGCCCACGGGCCGCGTGGGCCATGTGCAGATCGCCGGCGTGCCCGAGCGCCACGAACCCGACCAGGGCGAGGTGTACTACCCCTACCTGTTCGGGCTGATCGATGCCCTGGGCTATGGCGGCTGGATCGGCTGCGAATACCGCCCGCGCGCGGGTACATCGGCGGGGCTGGGCTGGCGCACCCCGCCGTCGCAGTAAACGGCAGGCAACTACCGCATTGGGTGGCGACTGACGCAGCGGTATCCGGGAATATGCGCTTGTTCCGGCGCGCCTGGCTCCCGTACATTATTGACGTTACGTCAATTAACGCTGCATTTTGTTACGTCAAGGAGCTACCCATACGGAACCCCTCAGCAGACAACCGCTCGGTCGCACGCCGCATCACGCTGGCCGCCATCGTGCTGGTGGCGCTGGTGCTGCTGCTCGTGGGCCTGGCCATTTCCATCCTGACCAGCCGCAGCACCCGGGAGCAGGTGGTGCGCAGCGTGGGCGACACCGTGCAGAGCGTGGCCCAGTCGCTGGACGCGGCCGACGCCACCAACCGCGAGCTGGTGCAGCAAACGGTCAAGAGCTTCCAGCGCCAGTTCGACAGCGCCATGCAGCTCGATGAAGCCACGGGCGAACTCAAGAGCTACGGCGCGCCCGTGAACGGCGACACCAGCGCCGTGGACGCCTTTGCCGCCCAGACCGGGGGCGTGGCCGCTGTCTTTGCGCGCAAGGGCGAGGACTTCGTCGAGATCACCACCTCCGTGAAAGACGCCCAGGGCGTGCGCGTGCCCGGCCCGCCGCTGGACCGCAAGGGCGGCGCCTACCGACACATCAGCAAGGGCGAGCCCTATGCCGGCCGCACACCGATCCAGGGGCGCTCCACCATGGGCTACTACCTGCCGGTGAAAGACGCCGCAGGCAAGGTCATCGCCGCGCTCTTTGTGGGCAACGACATCAGCGTGTTCGACGGCATGCTGGAAAAGCAGGTGGCGCAGACGCGCTTTTTCGACAACGGCGGCCTGTACGTGATCGACCCGCGCGGCAGCCTGGACGAAGCCGTGTTCGTCGTGCACCCCAGCGCACGCGGCCAGAAGGTGCTGCAGGCCTTCCCACAAGGCCGCGCGTTCTTCGAGGCACTGGGCCAGGCCAGCGACGGCCTGGTGCGCGATGCCGCAGGCATTCTCCAACCCAACGCCCAGGCGCCCTGGGCGCTGCTGCGCAAGACCCGCGCCGAAGGCTGGTGGGTGGTGGCCGAAGTGCCCGATGCCGAGGCCATGGCCAGCCAGCGCCAGGTCAGCTACGCAGTGTGGGGCCTCATGGCGCTGGCGCTGGGCCTGCTGGGCGTGGGCCTGTTTGTGGTGCTGCGGCGCGGGGTGAGCGAGCCGCTGCGCCAGCTCACCCACGCCATCACGCTGGTGGGCCAGGGCGACCTGACGCAGTCCTTCCAGTCGGCCAAGCACGACGAGATCGGCGCCCTGGTGCACGGGGTGGAGGCCATGCGCCAGCGCTACGTGCAGATGCTGCTGCAGGTGCGCCAGGCGGTGGATGGCATCACCACCGCCAGCGCAGAAATCGCGGCGGGCAACCAGGACCTCTCCACCCGCACCGAGCACGCCGCCAGCAACCTGGCCGAGACCGCACAAAGCATGGAAGAGCTGACCGCCACCGTGCGACAGTCCGCCGACGCCGCGCGCCAGGCGCACCAGATGTCGGGCGCCGCCGCCGAAGTGGCCACGCGCGGCGGCCAGGTGGTAGGCGAGGTGGTCGCCACCATGGGCGATATCCAGCAAAGCTCGCGCAAGATCGGCGACATCATTGGCGTGATCGACGGCATTGCCTTCCAGACCAACATCCTGGCGCTCAACGCGGCGGTGGAGGCCGCCCGCGCGGGCGAACAAGGCCGCGGCTTTGCCGTGGTGGCCAGTGAAGTGCGCAGCCTGGCAGGCCGCTCGGCCGAAGCCGCGCGCGAGATCAAGCGGCTCATCCAGGCCTCGGTCGAGCGCGTGGACAGCGGCACCCAACTGGTGCAGAACGCCGGTGCCACCATGGGCGAGATCGTGGCCTCCGTGCACCGCGTGGGCGACATCGTGGGCGAAATCTCGGCCGCAGCGGCCGAGCAGTCCGACGGCATCGGCCAGGTGAACACTGCCGTCAACCAGCTCGACCAGATGACCCAGCAGAACGCCGCCCTGGTCGAACAATCGGCCGCTGCCGCGCAAAGCCTGCGCGAACAGGCACAGCGCCTGACCACCGCCGTGCAGGTGTTCAAGCTGGGCCATGATGCAAGCACACCACACACGCAGATTGGGCTGTCTCCTCAGCGCTGAACTATTTCTTCGTTTGCATCTGGCAACACATTCCCCACTGGTGAAACAATCAGGGGGTCATGGTTACAGTTTGGTCTGTTCTGATGCTGGCATCGGCCGTGGTCGCCCTCACACTGGCGACCGGGCTGACCGTGGCCGCCTGGGGTGGCCGCCGCGACGGGCTGCGCACCTGGGCACTGGCACTGGCCTTGCAGGCGCTGGCCTGCGGCCTGCTGGGCTGGCGCGCGCAGTGGCCTGTGCTGTGGGTCACGGTGGGCGGCGGCATGCTGGCTTCGGGCGCCCTGGCCTGCGTGTTGGCGGCCATTGCGCGCCAGCAGGAACAACCCATGCCCTGGGGCGCCGTGGTGCCGCCCCCGCTGCTGCTGGGCCTGGTGCTGCTGCCCTGGCACGCCGACCTGGGGCTGGCAGCGGCCCTTGCCGGTACCGTGCTGGCCGGGCAATGCGCCTGGGTGCTGTGGAACCTTCTGGAACGCCGCTTTGCGCTGCCCGAGCGTGGCACCGTGCTGGTGGCCACAGGCCTGGGCGGCCTGATGGCCACCCACACCGCGCTGGCCGTGGCCGGGCTGGCGGGGCTGCCCGACCCGCAGTCGCTGCTGACCGATCCGATGGTGCTGATCCCCGGCGTGCTGTTTGCACTGGCCTCCTGGCTGGTGGCCACGGTGGGCTTTGTGCTGCTGCACAGCCACCAGGGCCGCAGGCGCAGCCAGGTGCTGGCCGCGCTGGATGAAACCACGGGCATTGCCAACCGCCGCTCCATCATTGCCGCGCTGGACCGCGACGTGGCCCGCGCCATCCGCACCCGCCTGCCCATGGCGGTGCTGATGCTGGAGCCCGACCTGCTGGGCGAAGACACCGGCGGCGCCCGCCAGGACGGCGAATCCCTGCTGTGCTCCATGGTGGAGCTGGTGCAGAACCGCATCCGCTCGCAGGACATCGTGGGCCGCTACGGCGCCTGCGAGCTGCTGCTGGTACTGCCCGACACCAGCGCCCAAGGCGCCGCACGCCTGGCCGAGCAACTGTGCGACGCCGCGCGCGACCTGCCCCCACTGCCTGGCGGCACCCCCGCGCTGACGCTGAGCGTGGGCGTGTTCGGCGGGCGGCTGGAGCCGGGCGACAGTTGGGACCAGCTCATCCACGCGGCCGACCAGGCCCTGGAACAAGCCCGCCAGTACGGCGGCAACCGCGTGCACACCACGGCCACGCTGGGCCGCATGGCCCATGCGGGGATGATGACCTCCTCGCACGCGACCTTTCCGACGTCCTTGCATTAGTTCATTGCACCACTGTGACAGGCCTGGGCGGCTTGTGGTCGAATGCAGCTTTTGCGCCAATGTGAAGCCACCGCCATGAACGCTCCCCTCCCTCCCCAGGCGCTGGACAGCGCCGCCGCGCTGGACCGCATCAGCGGCGTCTGGGACGCCAGCATCGTGCCCCAGCTCACCGACTACATCCGCATCCCCGCCAAGTCGCCCATGTTCGAGCCCGGCTGGGAAGGCGCGGGCCTGCTCGACACCGTGGTGCGCAACGCCGCCGACTGGGTGCAGGCCCAGCCGGTGGCCGGGCTCACGGCTGAGGTGGTGCGCCTGCCGGGCCGCACGCCGGTGCTGTTCTTCGAGATCGCCGCCACGCGCCCCGCCAGCCCGCAGACCGTGCTGATGTACGGCCACCTGGACAAGCAGCCCGAATTCGCCGGCTGGCGCTCCGACCTCGGCCCCTGGACGCCCAAGATGGAGGACGGCAGGCTCTATGGCCGGGGCGGTGCCGACGACGGCTACGCCGTGTACGCCAGCATCGCCGCCGTGCAGGAGCTGCAGCGCCAGGGCGTGCCGCACCCGCGCATCGTGGGCCTGATCGAAACCAGCGAGGAAAGCGGCTCGCGCGACCTGCTGCCCTACATCGACGCGCTCAAGGGCCGCCTGGGCGAGGTGGCGCTCGTGGTCTGCCTCGATTCGGGCGCGGGCAACTACGACCAGCTCTGGCTCACCACCAGCCTGCGCGGCATGGCCAGCGGCACGCTGAAAGTGGAGATCCTCACCGAGGGTATCCACTCGGGCGACGCCTCGGGCCTGGTACCGTCCAGTTTCCGCATCATGCGCCAGGTGCTCGACCGGCTGGAGGACAGCGCCACCGGGCGCCTGCTGCCCGCCCGCTTCCACTGCGAGGTGCCCGCCGAGCGCCTGGCACAGGCGCGCGCCACGGCGGCCATCCTGGGCGAGGAGGTGTACCGGCGCTTCCCCTGGGCGCACCACGACTGCGGCGGCTCCACCCTCACCGCCCTGCCCACCACCACGGACCCGGTGCAGGCCCTGCTCAAGCGCACCTGGGAGCCCACGCTCAGCGTGACTGGCGCCGAGGGTTTTCCGGCCCTGCAGGACGCGGGCAACGTACTGCGCCCCTACACCGCCTTCAAGCTCAGCCTGCGCCTGCCGCCGCTGGTGGACGCTGCGGCTTGCGTGCAGGAGATGAAGGCGCTGCTCGAAGACAACGCCCCCTACCAGGCCAAGGTGACCTGGGAGATCGCCAGCGGCGCCAACGGCTGGAACGCGCCCGAGACCGCGCCCTGGTTCGCCCAGGCGCTGGACGCCGCCAGCCAAGCGCACTTCGGCGCGCCCTGCGGCTTCATCGGCCAGGGCGGCACCATTCCGCTGATGGGCATGCTCAGCCAGGGCTTCCCGCAGGCGCAGATGATGGTCTGCGGCGTGCTCGGCCCCAAGAGCAACGCCCACGGGCCCAACGAGTTTCTGCATGTGCCTTACGCCAAGAAGCTCACCGCCGCCGTGGCGCAGGTGATTGCCAGCCTGCCTTGAGACCGAGGACGGGGCATTGATCCCGCCCATTGCTGCACCCACACCTTGTTTGCGCGCGCCATGACTTCTTCAAGACACTGGCTGGCGCTGTGCATGGGCAGCGCGCTGCTGTCGGCCGCGCTGCTGGCCCTGCATGTGCCTGCGGCCGTGCTGCTGGGCTGCATGGTGTGCGCCATTGCCGTGGCGGTGCGCGGCACCACGCTGGCCGTGCCGCGCACCTTGTTTGGCTGGGGGCAGGGGCTGCTGGGCTGCCTCATGGCGCACAGCCTGCAGCCGCAGCACCTGGGCACGGTGGTGCAGAGCTGGCCGGTGTTTCTGGGCGCAACGCTGCTGCTGATTGCCGCCAGCACCGGGCTGGGCTGGTGGCTCACGCGGCGCCAGGTCATGCCCGGCACCACGGCCCTGTGGGGTATGGCGCCGGGGGCGGCCACGGCCATGGTGGTCATGTCGGAATCGTTTGGCGCCGATGTGCGCCTGGTGGCCTTCATGCAGTACACGCGGGTGGTGGTGGTCACGCTGGTGGCGGCGCTGGTCACGCGCGCCGTGGTGGGCCCGCTGCCCGACAGTGCCAGCGCCATTCCGTGGTGGCCGCCCACGGCGCCGCAGGCGCTGGCGCTGACCGCTGCCCTGGTGCTGGGCGGCCATGCGCTGGCACAGCGCCTGAACCTGGCGGGCGGCTCCATGGTGCTGCCGCTGGTGGCCGCCGCGCTGGTACAGGGCCTGTGGGACTGGACACCCGCGCTGCCCCCGGCGCTCATGGCGCTGGCCTATGCAGCCATTGGCTGGAGCGTGGGCCTGCGTTTTACGCGCGGCATTGCGCTGCACGCGCTGCGTGCGCTGCCGCAGGTGCTGCTGTCCATCGCCCTGCTGATGGGGGTGGGCCTGGCCACCGGCACGGCGCTGGTGCTGACCACGGGGCTGGACGCCTTGAGTGCCTTTCTGGCCACCTGCCCTGGCGGGGCCGATTCCATGGCGGTGATTGCCGCCACCAGCGCGGTGGACACGGGCTTTGTGATGGCCATGCAGCTGGCGCGCTTTCTGGTGGTGCTGGTGGCGGGACCTGCCGTGACGCGGCGTGTGGCCCAGGGCAGCGCACAGGCGGGGCCGCCTCCTCTATGATGCGCTTCAGTAACGCCCAGCCCCTGCAGCACCATGGTTGAGACCTCCGACGCCGACTCCGCATCCCCCGCCTATACCCTGAGCGCCTTCACCGCCAGCGACGGTGAAAACATCGCCGTGTACGACTGGCCCCTGCCCGAGGACGAGCCCCAGCGCGGCACCGTGCTCATCGTGCATGGTCTGGGCGAGCACGCCGGGCGCTACGACGCCACGGCCCGGCGCCTGAACGCGTGGGGCTTTGCCGTGCGTGCGTTCGACCAGTACGGCCACGGCCAGTCGGGCGGGCCGCGCGGCGGGCTGACCCACTCCATGCGCCTGCTGGAAGATCTGGCCGACATGGTGGACGCCGCGCGCTCCCACACGCCCAAGGGCCTGCCCCTGGTGCTGCTGGGCCACAGCATGGGCGGGCTGGTGGCGGCGCGCTTTGTGTCGCTGCACCTGCGGCCGGTGGATGCGCTGGTGCTGTCCTCACCCGCGCTGGACCCCGGACTCAATGCCGTGCAAAAGCTGCTGCTGAGCACGCTGCCACGCATTGCCCCCAACCTGCGCATCGGCAACGGGCTGCAGGTGGACTACATCTCGCACGACCGCGCGGTGGTCGATGCCTACGTGGCCGACCCGTTGTGCCACGACCGCATCAGCGCACGCCTGGCGCAGTTCATTGCCGACGGCGGCCCCGCCACCCTGGCCCGCGCCGCGCACTGGAGCGTGCCCACGCTGCTGATGTGGGCCGGCGCCGACCGCCTGGTGCAACCCGCAGGCAGCCGCGCCTTTGCCGCCGCTGCGCCCAGCGCGCGCGTGCGCAGCCAGTGCTTTGACGGCCTGTACCACGAGCTGTTCAACGAAAGCCCGGAGCTGGCCGCGCCGGTGTTTGCGCTGCTGCGCCAGTGGCTGCTGCAGCAGTGCCCGGCAAAAGTTTGAGGCATTTTGGCCTCTGGCGCCCGTCCATCAAGCGCCAACAGCTATCATAATAATAGCAACTAAGCCTTACGCCGCAAGGCAAGCCACAGCACGGCCATGCCCGTCAAGGCGATGGGCGCGAGCGAGCCGTAGTTCAGCAGCGTCCAGCCCTGCGTGGTCACCAGCGCGCCCGAGGCAAAGGATGTGAGCGCCATGGTGGCAAACACAAAGAAGTTGATGGCGGCCTGCGCACGGTCCTTTTCCTCGGGGCGGTAGGCCTGCAGCGACAGCGTGGTGCTGCCGGTGAACAGGAAGTTCCAGCCCACGCCCAGCAGGAACAGCGCAATGCCGAAGTGGTGCAGGTCCACGCCCATCAGCGCCACGGCCACGCAGGCCAGGTTGAGCAGCACCCCCGCCCCCATCACCGGCAGCACGCCCAGGCGCTGGATCAGGTGGCCGGTGAAGAAGCCCGGCGCGAACATGCCGATCACATGCCACTCCAGCACCAGCGCGGCGTCGTCGAACGCGTAGCCGCACACCTGCATGGCCAGCGGCGTGGCGGCCATGAGCAGGTTCATCACCCCATAGCCCAGCGCGGCGCCCAGCGTGGCCACCAGAAAGGCGGGCTCGCGCAGCAACTGGCCCACGCTGCGCCCGGCGCGGGTGCTGGCGGCGGTGCGCGGCGGCGGCGCGTCAAAACGGATGGCTGCCATGCACAGCATGGACAGCAGCGCCACCGCTGCCAGCGCCACATAAGCCCCGGCAAAAGGCACGGCCAGCAGCGTGCGCGTGTGGCTGGCCAGGTTGGGCCCGGCCACGGCGCCCAGCAGGCCCCCGGCCAGCACCAGCGAAATGGCTTTGTCGCGGAAGGCGGGCGCCGCCAGCTCGGCAGCGGCAAAGCGGTACAACTGCCCGTTGGCGCTGTAGTAGCCCGCCACCACCGTGGCCGCACACAGCAGCCAGAAGCTGTGGCTGTACACCGCCCAGGCCCCGGCCAGGGCCGACGCCAGCGCCACGGCCAGGCCGATCTGGAACGACACCTGCCGCCCCCAGCGCTGCTGCGTGCGCGCCACCAGCCCGGTGGCCAGTGCACCGCCCACCACATAGCCCATGACCGGCAGGGTGGCCATCCAGCCATAAGGCGCCAGTTGCAGGCCGACCAGGCCGTTGATGGCGATGAAGACGACGTTGTTGGTCAGGAAAAGGCCCTGGCAAAGCGCCAGCAGCCACAGATTCTTGTTCATGGGGGGCCAGGAGAGCACGCGCGGCAATCGTCCATTGTGCGCCTGACTGACCCAGCAAGGGCGCGGCACTGCTTGACCTGGATCATGCCCCTATCGATGGAAGGGGCGTATGGTTCAGCCTGCGCGAAGGTGCCTGCCGGGCCGCCCGCGTCCGAGTTTTTCGATCGCATGCAAACCCACACTTCCTCCACCGACGGCGCAGCCCCCGAGGCCGCGCCCCCGTTCGAACTGGTCTGCCCCGCAGGCAGCCTGCCCGCGCTCAAGGCCGCCGTGGACGCGGGCGCCAGCTGCGTGTACCTGGGCCTGCGCGACGCCACCAATGCGCGCAACTTTGCCGGGCTCAATTTCGACGAAGCCGCCATCGCCAACGGCATCCAGTACGCGCACCAGCGCGGGCGCAAGGTGTTCATGGCGCTCAACACCTACCCGCAGGCCGCCAACCCCGAGCCCTGGCGCGCCGCCATGGACAAGGCGGTGGACCTGGGCATGGACGCCGTGATCCTGGCCGACCCCGGCCTGATGCAATACGGCGCGCAGCACCACCCCAAGCTGCGCCTGCACCTGTCGGTGCAGGGCTCGGCCACCAGCGCCGATGCCATCAACTTCTACCGCGAGCAGTTCGGCATCGTGCGCGCCGTGCTGCCGCGCGTGCTGGCCGTGGAGCAGGTGCAGCGCGTGATCGACAACACCCCGGTCGAGATCGAGGTGTTCGGTTTCGGCAGCCTGTGCGTGATGGTCGAAGGCCGCTGCGCACTCTCGTCCTACGTGACGGGCGAATCGCCCAACACCCACGGCGTGTGCTCGCCCGCCAAGGCGGTGCGTTGGCAGGAGACGCCCAAGGGCCTGGAATCACGCCTGGGCGGCGTACTGATCGACCGCTACGGCCCCGGCGAGAACGCGGGCTACCCCACGCTGTGCAAGGGCCGTTTTGACGTGGGCGAGGACGAAAACTACTACGCCATCGAAGAGCCCACCAGCCTGAACACGCTGGAGCTGCTGCCCCAGCTCATGAAGATGGGCGTACGCGCCGTCAAGATCGAAGGGCGCCAGCGCAGCCCGGCCTATGTGGCGCAGGTCACCAAGGTCTGGCGCGAAGCCATCGACAGCTGCCAGGCCGACCGCCTGCGCTACGCCCCCAAGACCGCCTGGATGGCCAGCCTGGACCAGGTGGCCGAAGGCCAGCAGCACACCCTGGGCGCCTACCACCGCCCCTGGAAATAATGAACACCCCCACCCTGAAACTGTCCCTGGGCGCGCCGCAGTACTACTGGTCGCGCCAGACCTACTTCGACTTCTACGAGGCCATGGCCGCCACGGCCGTGGACATCGTCTATCTGGGCGAAACCGTCTGCTCGCGCCGCAAGGAGCTGCGCCTGCAGGACTGGCTCGACATCGCCGAGCTGATGCGCGCATCGGGCAAGGAAGCCGTGCTGTCCACCCAGGTGCTGCTCGAATCGGGCGTGGAAGTGAGCACCATGCACAAGGTCACGGCCAACACCGACTGGCCGGTGGAAGCGGGCGACATGGGCGCCGTGCAGCGTGTGGCGGGCAAGCGCCCCTTCACCGGAGGCATGCACCTGAACATCTACAACCTGCCCACGCTGCAGTGGCTGGCCTCGCTGGGCGCCACGCGCTGGGTGGCCCCGCTGGAGATGAAGCACGAAGACCTGGCCGCCCTGATCCAGAACGGCCCGCAGGCCCTGCAGACCGAGGTGTTTGCCTACGGGCGCATGCCGCTGGCGTTTTCGGCGCGCTGCTTCACCGCACGCCAGCGCAACCTGCCCAAGGACGACTGCCAGTTCAGCTGCCTGGACCACCCCGACGGCCTGATGCTCAAGACGCGCGAGAGCGAGGAGTTCCTCGTGCTCAACGGCATCCAGACGCAGTCGGCGCGCGTGCACAACCTCATCGACGAGCTGCCGCGCATGCAACGCATGGGCGTGGCCGTGGCACGCATCAGCCCCCAGTCCCAGCACATGACGGAAGTGGTGGCGCTGTTCGACGCCGTGCGCAAGGGCCAGCTCAGCGGCCCCGAGGCCCGCGCCCAGCTCCAGCCACTCATGCCCGACCAAAGCTGCAACGGCTACTGGCATGGCCGCCCCGGCCTGGAGCTGGTGGACAGCCCGGCCCTGGTGCCCGCCTGAACCGCTGCCCACCGCCGCCATTGCACAAGACAAGCCCGCACTGGAGTCCCCCATGAACGCCCCGCACACGCCCCCCGCCCCCTTTGTCCTGCCGTCTGCCGTGGCGGCCCTCACCTCGCGCCTGCCTGCGTTTCCGGGCTCGGTGCTGCTGGTCACCGCACTCAATGTGGGCCTGGCGCGCCAACTGCCGCGCGACGTGGGCGAGATGCTGCTGAACAAGCGCCTGCGCATCCATGTGCGCGACGCGGGCGTGACCTTCGACTACACCTGGACCGGCGGCGCCTTTGCCCCGCGTGCGCGCTTCGCCGAGACCGACCTGTGCATCAGCGCCAGCGCCCACGACTTCCTGCTGCTGGCCCAGCGCCAGCAAGACCCGGACACGCTGTTCTTCAGCCGCCGCCTCTCCATGGAAGGCGACACCGAACTGGGCCTGGTCGTCAAGAACACGCTGGACGCGCTGGAACTGCCCGTGCTGGACCTGCAGCAATGGGGCCCGCGCCAGGTGCTCGCGCGCCTGGCCGCCCTGCGCCCTGGCATGCGCCCCAGCAACAGCAACCCCGGCGCTGGCCACGGCTTCCCCGGAGCACGGCCATGACAGACACGCGCGCTGCACTGCCCCTGGTCTATTCCTGCTCGGGCTGCTCCAGCGCCGCGCAGTTGGCCAACCATGTGGCGCTGCGGCTGGACCGCGCAGGCGTGGCCGAGATGTCGTGCATCGCGGGCGTGGGCGGCGACGTGCCCAGCCTGGTGCGCACGGCGCACTCGGGCCGCCCCATCATCGCGCTGGACGGCTGCCCACTCAACTGCGTGCAGGGTTGCCTCTCGCGCCACGGCATTCAAGCTGCGCGCCACTACCAATTGCAACAGTACGGCGTGAAAAAACGCCGCCACGAAGACTTCGACCCCGCGCAGGCCCAGCTCGTGCTGGACCAGGTGCAGGCCGACCTGGCCGCCCACCCGCTCACGGCGCACTCAGCGTCCGCCGAACCCGCCCCCCGGATGGCCGCATGAACGCTGCGGCCACGCCCCCCGCACCAGGGCAGGCGCCGCAACGCGTGGTCGTGGGCATCTCCGGCGCCAGTGGTGCGGTGTACGGTGTGCGCCTGCTGCAGGCGCTGCGCACCTGCCCTGGGGTGGAGTCGCACCTCGTCGTCTCGGACACCGGCTGGCGCACCCTGCGCCACGAAATGCACCTGGAGCCCGACGCCGTGCGCACCCTGGCGCATGTGGCGCACGACGCCGACAACGTAGGCGCCAGCATCGCCAGCGGCTCGTTCCAGTGCGCGGGCATGGTCATCGCCCCTTGCTCCATGCGCACCCTGGCGGCCGTGGCGCATGGCCTGGCCGACAGCCTGCTGACCCGCGCCGCCGACGTCATGCTCAAGGAGCGCCGCCGCCTGGTGCTGCTGGCGCGCGAAGCACCGCTGCACCTGGGCCACCTGCGCAACATGGTCAGCGTGACCGAAATGGGCGCCATCGTCTGCCCCCCGGTGCCCGCGTTCTACCTGCACCCGCGCAGCGTGGACGACATCGTGGACCACACCGTCGCGCGCACGCTGGATCTGCTGGGCCTGGCCCATGGGCTGGGCGGGCGCTGGCAGGGGCTGGGCGCTGGCCACTGACACGGGCTGAACTGGGTTCTTTTTTTGCTATATTTTTTATAGCTGCTTGCGCAGTACCCATAAGCGCAAAAGCCACTTTTTATCCAAATGCACTACCACGACCTGCGCGACTTCATCCAGCAGCTTGAACAGCGCGGCGAGCTGCGCCGTGTGCGCGAGCCGGTGTCGCCCCACCTGGAGATGACGGCCCTGTGCGACCGCGTGCTGCGCGCGGGCGGCCCGGCCATGCTGTTCGAGAACCCCACGGGCCACCGCATGCCGGTGCTGGGCAACCTGTTCGGCACGCCCGAGCGCGTGGCGCGTGCCATGGGGGTGGAGAGCATCGCCGGGCTGCGGCCGTTTGGCGAGCTGCTGGCCTCGCTCAAGGAGCCCGAGGCGCCCAAGGGCTTCAAGGAAATGGTGGGCATGGGCAGCCTGCTCAAGACGCTGTGGAACATGGCGCCCAAGGAGCGCAGCAGCCCGCCGTGCCAGGAGGTGGTGTGGGAAGGCGCGGACGTGGACCTGGCGCGCCTGCCCATCCAGCACTGCTGGCCTGGCGACATAGCGCCACTGGTCACCTGGGGCCTGGTCATCACGCAGGGGCCGCACAAGGCGCGGCAGAACCTGGGCATCTACCGCCAGCAGGTGCTGGGGCGCAACAAGCTCATCATGCGCTGGCTGGCACACCGCGGCGGCGCGCTCGACTTCCGCGACCACTGCACCCTGAACCCCGGCAAGCCCTACCCGGTGGCCGTGGCGCTGGGGGCCGACCCGGCGACCATCCTGGGCGCCGTGACGCCGGTGCCCGACGCTTTGAGCGAATACCAGTTTGCCGGCCTGCTGCGCGGCGCGCGCACCGAGGTAGCGCCCGCGCTGGGCGTGCCGTTGCGCGTGCCGGCCAGCGCCGAGATCGTGCTCGAAGGCCATATCCAGCCCGACGCCACACATGCCAGCGGCTGGGAGCATGCCCTCGAAGGGCCGTACGGCGACCACACGGGCTACTACAACGAGCAGGCCGAGTTTCCGGTGTTCACGGTGGACCGCATCACGCTGCGCAAGGACGCCATCTACCACTCCACCTACACCGGCAAGCCGCCCGACGAGCCCGCCGTGCTGGGTGTGGCACTCAACGAGCTGTTCGTTCCGTTGTTGCAACGCCAGTTTCCGGAAATCGTGGACTTCTACCTGCCGCCCGAGGGCTGCAGTTACCGCATGGCGCTGGTGCGCATCAGGAAGGCCTACCCCGGCCACGCGCGCCGCGTGATGATGGGCGTGTGGAGCCACCTGCGCCAGTTCATGTACACCAAGTTCATCGTGGTGGTGGACGAGGACGTGGACGTGCGCGACTGGAAGGAAGTCATCTGGGCCATGACGACCCGCATGGACCCCCAGCGCGACACCATGTTCATTGAGCACACGCCCATCGACTACCTCGACTTTGCCTCGCCCGTGAGCGGCCTGGGCAGCAAGATGGGACTGGACGCCACCAACAAATGGCCCGGTGAGACCCAGCGCGAGTGGGGCCGCACCATCACCATGGATGCCGATGTGACGGCGCGCATGGACGCGCTGTACGAATCTCTCGGCCTTTGACGAGGAATGAAAAAAAGCGCCCGGCACCTTCGCGGTGCCGGGCGCTTTTGCTTTGGAGGCGCTCAGTGCTGCGCCGGGGTCTGGGCCGGTGCCGCCATCAGGAAGGCGTCGGAGAAGCAGGAGTTTTCGTCCAGCCCCTGCGCGATGAAGGCGGGCACGGCCGTCTCCACCATCTTGACGGAGCCGCACAGGTACACCTCGTGGCCGCTGAGGTCGGCAAAGTCGGCCAACATGGCTTCGTGCACCAGGCCGGTGCGGCCGGTCCAGGCGTCGCCCTCGCTGGCGTCGGACACCACGGGCACCACGGTGAAGTTGGCATGCTCGCGCTGCCATTGCTCGCAGCGCTCCAGCATGTAGAGGTCCTGCGGCTTGCGCGTGCCCCAGTACAGGCGCATGGGGCGCTGCACGCCGCGCGCAAAGGCGTCTTCGACAATGCTCTTGATGGGCGCAAAGCCCGTGGCCCCGGCGATGAAGAGGATGGGGTGCTGGCTTTCGCGCAGCGTGAAGCTGCCACGCGGGCCTTCAAAGCGCAGGGTGTCGCCCACCTTCATGCCCTGGAACACGTGGGTGGTGAAGCGTCCGCCAGGCACCAGGCGCACATGCAGCTCGATCTGGCGGCTCTCGCCCGGCCGGTTGGCGAACGAGAAGGCACGGCGTTGGCCGTCGTCGAGCAGGATGTCGATGTACTGGCCTGCGCTGAAATCCAGCGTCTTGCCCTCGGGCAGTTGCAGCAGTACGCGCATCACGTCCTCGGCCAGCCGTTCCATCTGGGCCACGGTGGCGGTGTGCACGGCAGCTTCCTGGTGCTCGGCACCCGTGAAACCTTCGACATCAATGACCACGTCGCCCTTGGGCACGGCACAGCACATGAGTGCCTTGCCCTGGGCCTTTTGGGCGTCCGGCAGGGCGCTGCGCTGGTACGGGCGCTGCTCGATGCTGCCTTGTTCGACACTGCAAATGCACAGGCCACAGCCGCCGTTGCGGCATTCGTAAGGCAGGGCCAGGCCCTGGCGCAGACCGGCGTCCAGAATGGTTTCGCCCTCACGCACCTTGAATTCGGCGCTCGCACCGTCTGTGCCATGCACCACCACCTGGTGCGTGCGCTTGTCGCCGCGGCGGAACTGCGGCGGCCACCAGGGCAGCAGGGACAGCAGCACCGAAGCACCCACCACCAGCGCCCACACGCGGCCCATGGGCCAGTCGGTGATCAGCGGGAACACGGCTAGGTAGAACCAGTCCAGCTCCACCTGGGTGACTGCCTGGGCCAGGTTGCTCACACCCCCCTGGCTGTGCACCGGGGCCACCAGCGAGAGCACCAGAAAGGTCAGCAGCATGCCAATGACGATGGGGCGCGGCGGCGTGGTGCGTGCCTTGGGCACACGCTGCACGTGGATCCACATGATCATCAGCAAGACCAGCGGAATGCCCAGGTGCATGAAGGACAGCAGCGTGAAGAAGCGGTCGCCCACATGGTCGGAATACAGGAAGTTGCGCATCAGCGTGCCGTTGAAGATCGGCAGCCAATCCAGCCATTCAAAGCTGGTGACGGTGACGTATTGCGCCAGTTGGTCCCAGGGCAGCATGTAGCCATTGATGCCGGAGGCATAGACCATCCAGATCAGCATGACGCCCGTGACCCACGAGAACCAGCGGAAGCCGTGGTACAGGTTGAAGGCGAAGTAGCGCAGCATGTGCAACACCATGGTCAGCACCATGGCATCCGAGGCATAGCGGTGCACGCTGCGCATGATGCCGCCGGCCCACCACTGGTTGTTGGTCAGGGCAATCACGGATGAGTAGGCCTCGGCGATCCCGGTCTCGAAGAACACGTAGAGGTACAGCCCGCTGGCGCCCACGATCCAGAACAGGAAGAAGGTGATGGCCCCCAGATGGTAGAAGGGGTTGATGCGGTCACCAAAGGCAGCGTTGAACAGGCCCTCGGCTTTGAGAAAAAGCCATTGCAGGAGGTTTTGGAAGAGTTTGATCATTGTTCGTGTTCCTTCAGCCGTGGGCGGCACTGGGTTGTGGCTGGCGGATGGCGCGGATCACCACCACCACAAACAGCAGCCCGCCGATGATGGCGATGAGCCCACCCAGGCCCATGAGTCCCATGCCCGCCACTTCGGCGGTGCTGCGCAGCACCTGGTCGCTGCCCGCCACCTTGCGTTGCACGCCGTAGCCGCCAGACCAGACCAGCCCGATGATGTGCATGAGCTGGCCGATGCCGTACATCCAGGGCTGCCAGGTGGCCATGCGGCCCTGCGGGGCCTGGTAGCCCATGGACGGCAGGATGCGATAGACCGCACCCATGAGCGCCAGCGTCACACCCACGATGCAGCCGTGGTAGTGCGCCGGGATGCGCACGTTGCTGCCCTGGATGAAAATGCCAATGACGCCACCCGCACCAAACAGCAGCACAGAGGACAGCAGCGCCGCACGCAGTGGGCGCATTTCGGCCGTCAGGTTGCGCAGCATCAGCACCCCCAGCACGGCGGCCATGCCCACCGGCACGATGGCCGGGCCACCACCCATGCGCATGGCCCAGGTGAGCAGGTTGCGGTGCTCCACCGATGCGACGTCGTGGGCCAGATAGGCATAGGGCGTCACAAAGACGCCCAGCAGCGCCAGCAGAAACATCAGCACCGTGACGCGCGGGCTCAGCACCAAATGGGCGCCGCAGGCACTGGCCAGCCAGAGCCACGCCACCAGCATCATCAAGGTCCAGGTGAACTGCAGCGCGTGTCCACCACCCCAGAACAGGATTTCGTAATACGCCTTTCCGTGCAAGGTGGTGGGCAGGACCGCCCAAGACCAGGCAAAGCACAGCAAGGCCACGGCCGTGGCCACCGCGGCAGAGCTCAGGCCGAAGTCCAGCGCGCCGCGCCCGTCGTACTGCAGGCCCAAGCGGGGCGCTGCCCACAGGCTGCGCAGCACCAGAACGGCAGTGCCTACGCCAAACACGACCAAGCCGACAAGGAACAGCGGAGATTCCAGCACCGGGATGTAGTTGGCCATGATGGGTTCGCCGGGCGCCAGAAAGGGTGCCAGCGCCATGGCCAGGGTGCCCGCTGCGGTGATCCACAACGCCACCCAGCCCGCCCCCTGGGCACGCTGGCTGCCATGCAGGCTCCACAGCAAACCGCCCATGGCCACAAACCACACCAGCACCGACAGGTCCACGTGCAGCACCAGCGAGATGTGGAAGAAATTGGCGGCCGGGAGCCACTGGTTCACGTAAGGCGTGCGTGACACGACCAACAGCACCGAGAACAGCCCGGAGCCGATCAGCGCGGCCATACCCAACCAGAGCCAGCCGCGGGCCAGCGCCAGACGGGCGTCCTGCGGGATGCTCAACTGGTAGTCCGCACCCGCGCGCACGGTGGGCAAGGGCGCTGTGGCCGCGCGCCGCCCACCTGACAAGGGAGAGGTTCCTGCGCTCATAGCAGCACGATGCCTCCCTTGTCGAGGTTGAAGTCGATCACCATGACCTGCGCGGGCTTGAGGATGACGGTCTCCTCACGCTGGTGGGTGAAGCCTTCCACGGCCTTGTTGTCCTTGAAGCGGACGGCGATGCGGTGCTCGCCAGCTGGCAGATCAAGCCGCTGGTACACGGTGGAAGCACCGTCGCGCGACAGGCCCGAAGGCGGCGAGGTGTGGCGCAGCACCGACTTGCCGTCGATGTCCACCTCGATACTGACCGGTGAACGCTCGCGCTCGCACTTTTGCGTCTGGCGCATATTCTTGGCCATCTTGGCCTGCTCTTCCGCGGTGAAGGGTCGGCAGTCGGCAATGCGCACACCATGGTGGATGAAGCTGACCTTGATCTGCGCCATGTCCGGCGGCAGGGGGTGGTACACAGGCCAGCGTGAAAACACCCCAAGTGCCACGGCAAAGCTGCCGTACAGCAGGGCCTGGCCGGTCCAGTTGAGTACGCGGTTCATCGGTTTTTCTCCTCAAGTTCAGGGGGGGCACAGGTATCGCATTGCCTGCGCAATTCGTCCACGGCAGCCGCCAGCGCTTGCTCGTCGCCGGGGTCGGTCCAGGCGGTGCGCCAGCGTTCGGCAGGTACCGAACTGCGCAGATGGGGCTCGCGCTCGCCGCTCAGGCGCTGGGCTGTCCAGCGCTGGCCCAGGCGGAATTCGCAGCCGCCTTCGCGGCAGCCGTTGATCAGCACACCGTCGGCGCCCGCACGCAGCGCGTACTCCACAAAGGAGGGCGGCAACATGCCAGCACAGATCAGCGGGAAATGCAGCACATCGGTGGCGTCAAGGTGGGTGCGCGTGCCCTGCTCGCATCCAAAGACCACCAGGCGACGGGGGCCTGGCATGGCACGCAGACGCTCCACCAGTTGCGCACGCAGGTCATTGACTGGCCATTGCGGCATGTCGATGCCGGTGACCAGCGTCTCGGCGCTGCGGAAGGGGGTGGACGACGGGCACGCGCCCGCGCAAATGCCGCACCCAGCGCACAGATCGGCATTCACCTCGGCCAGGCGCATGCCTCTGCGGCCATTGGGGTGCGGCACCATGGTGATGGCCGAATAGGGGCAATCGTCAAAGCAGCGGGCACAACCGCTGCAGTGGTCGGGGTACACCACAGCCACCGGCGCGGGCGCAGGAGCGGGCAGGAAAGGGGGCACCGACAGCAGCACAAAGGCCAGCCCCAGCAGCGCCCACACCACCAGCGGTGAGGTGGCATCGATCAGTGGGTGGATGAAAAGAAGAATCCAGTCAATCGCCAGCGCCTGAGGCACGGAGCTCAGATCGGCAGGCCCCTGGCTGACCACCGGCGCCACGAAGGACAGCAGCATCAAGGTGACAAAAGTCCCCCATGCCAATGCACGCGGCGGGAACACCCTGGCCAGGCTGATGCGCTGGATATGGAACCACAGGCCGAAGATCAGCAACAAGGGGACACCGATGTGTATGAACACAAACAGCGTGAACAAGCGGTCGCCCAGGCTCAGGCCGCCCAAGAAATTGCGCGCCAGGGGCGAAGCCAAAAAGGGCAAAGCGTCGAGCCACTCTGCCGTGGAAACCACCGAGTACTGTCCCAAGCGATCCCAGTTGAGCCAGAAGCCGCCCACGGCACAGACAAAGGCCAATGCCACCAGGGGCACACCGGTGATCCAGGGCACCTTGCGGAAATGCCGGTAGTGGCCCAGCACCCATTCGCGCACGATGTGTGCGGCCATGACCACCACGAACGCATCGGCCGCATAGCGGTGCACACCGCGCAGTGCGGTGCCCAGCATCCAGGGGACCTCCGTCAGCGCCTCGATGGACCGGTAGGCCCCGGCGGCCGAGGTGTCGAGCACGATGTAGAGCACCGTGCCACTGACCACGAGCAACCACAGCAGCATGAACCCCAAAGCGCCCAGGTGCTTGAGGGGGTTGAGCGCCGGGCCGAACGGCTTGTCGAACGCGTGCTCCAAAGCCCGGTAGGTGGCTGCGAGGCGAGAAACCGGCGAAAGAGCGAGAGAGGTGCTGGCGCCTTCCGGGGAGAAGGCTGAACCGGGCAAGGACATGGAACTGGCGAGCGTCAGGCGCTGCGCACCCCCTTGTTGCGTGCACTCTTGCGATTGGAGCGCCACTCGTTGAAGAAGAACATCAACATCAGGACGAAGAACATCACCCCACCGGCGATCTGGATAGGCAAGGTGTAGTCCACACGGTAGGTGCCCGTCTTGGGGTCGTACACAGTACAGACAACGCGCACCCGGTCCATCAGCGTCTCCAGCAACTCGTTCGATTGAACCGGTGTGCCCGCGATCAGCATCTTGAGGGGTTCGCCCAACTCGCCGGGAGCGACGATCTCGCCGTACACCTGCCGCACGATGCGTCCCTCGGCATCCACGATGGACACCTGCAAGACATGGTCAAAGCCTGCGGGGGAAGCGGCGTACACAAAACCAAAGTCCTCGGCCAGCTTGGGAACCAGCGCGGCCGGAGGACTCAGAAAATCCCAGTTGGGCTGGTTGATGCCGTACTGGGTGGCAAAGGACTTGAGGGCCTGTGGCGAATCGGCGGGCTGATTGAAGCCGATGCTCACCACGTTGAACATGTTGGGCCCCAGGCTTTTCTGGAGTCCGTCCACCGTTTCCTGCAGGGATTTGGTGGTGGTGGGGCACACCTGGAAACAGCCGGTGTAGATAAAGCTCACCAGCAGGGGTTTGCCCCGGAAGGAGGAGAGGGACACAGGACGTCCCTCACGGTTGAGAAGAATGTGGTCGCCGATCGTGCGACCGATGGCAGCCTGGCTCGTGCGCAATGCCTGCTCACGATCCAGGCCCAGATCGGCCGTGTTGCCCTGCGGGCCCGATGCTGCGGCAGGCAACACCAAAGCCAGGCCCAACCCGCAGCACAGTGCGGCTTGGCGCAAGCAAGACAGGAACGACCGACCCACAACCACTCCTTCAGCGCAGCATGGCGTCAATGCAGGCGGCCACCAACAGGACGCTCAACTGCACCAACGATGCAAAGAAAGAACCCATGGCCGTGGCACGCACGGGATTGCGCGCCAGCAACCAGGATTTGTGCACAAAGTGCAGCCCACCGGCCAGGGCGCCAACGGCATACACCGGGCCGGCACCGTAGGCCAGGGGAAGCAGTGAGGCCACAAACAGCGCCACCGTACTGACAAACACGGTACGGGCCGCCCGCTCGGGGCCTACCACAACGGGAAGCATCGGCACGCCCGCCTGGGCATAGTCATCGCGGTTGGCGATGGCCAGACTCCAGAAGTGCGGAGGTGTCCACAAGAAAAGCACCAGGGCCAGCAACCAGGGCAGCGGACCCAGGGCTGGATCCACGGCGGCGGCACCCGCCAGCACGGCAAAACTCCCCGCAAGACCGCCAATGACGATGTTGAGAGAAGTGCGCCGCTTCAGCCACAGGGTGTAGACCACCCCATAGAAGAAGGCGCCGAGAAACACGTGGAGCGCCGCAACGCCATTGAGTGCGACCCAGGCCGCGCCCACGGCCCCTGCCAGCAGCACGGCCATCAGGACGAGCCATGCAGGGTGGTGGGGCAGTGCGCCTGTGGCAAAGGCACGCTTGGCGGTGCGCGCCATGAGGCGGTCGCTCTCGTACTCGACATACTGGTTGAACGCCCCCGCGCTTGCCGACGCCAGGAGCACGGAGACGGCCAGAATCAGCACCTGCACGAAGCTGGGTGCCGGCCCTGGCGCGACCGCCATGCCCACAAGCGCGGTAATCATGATCAGCACACCGATGCGCAGCTTGAACAGGGAGACGACGTCGCGCGTCATCTGACCCATGCTGCGCCCGGCGGGCTTGAGCGTGGTGGTGTGCATCGCTCAGGGCTTCCGATCAGCTCAGACCCCACAACTGGCCGAGGTACTTCCAGTTGACGAAGTAGTACAACACGAAGGTAACCAGGAAGAATATGGCCAGCACGAAGGTGCCAGGCGCCACGAAACCAGCCGAACCATAGGTCTGGGCAGCGGCGGTGGGGGCGGCAGGCATCAGCGGGGTGAACTTGGGGCTCACCACACCGGCGTCGAGCTTCTTGCCGAAGAACACGGACATCACGGTCACGTACACAAAGATGGCGCCGCCAGCGATGGCAACGATACCGCTGATACCGACCAGACCCATCATCAGGTAGGCTGCACCGGGCCATTCATAGGCCAGGGCGTGGCCGCTGAAAGCCATGTCCCAGTGGCGACGGGAGACGCCCAGGGTACCAGCGCCCATCATCACGAGGCAGAAGAAGTACATCGAGAAGCCGAACAGGTACGGCTGGATCTTGGCCAGACCAGGGGCAATCATCTCGCGCTGGAACAGCACGGGAATCAGGAAGTAGGTCAATGCCATGAAGGTCAGCGTGGTACCGATCACCACGGTGGCGTGGAAGTGGCCGGGCACGTAGATGGTGTTGTGGATCAGCAGGTTGAGCTGCTCGGTACCCATCATCACGCCGGTGATACCGCCCAGGAATCCGAAGCCCACCAGCGCAATGAACACACCGGAGAAGGTCGGGTTGCCCCAGGGCGCCTTGCGCAGCCACTCAAACAGACCCTTGTTGTAGCCGCGCGCACGCTGGGCCACTTCCATGGCGCCAGGGATGGACAGGGCGTGGATCATGGATGCCAGCACAGCAAAGTACATGAAGTAGCTGGTGTTCACCACTTTCCACTCGGTACTGATGCCGGGGTCGGCAAGCAGGTGGTGGGCACTGGCGAGTTGCAGGAACAGGATGTACAGCAGGAAGGCGCCACGGCTGACGCGCTCGGACATGGGCTTGGCGCCAAAGGCGATGGCGGCCACGGCGTACCAGATCGAGATGTGGGCGGCCACGTTGATCTGCTGCGACGAGTGACCGAAGGCCCACCAGATGGTGCGGTAGATCAGGGGATCGACTTCATTGATCAGGCCGATGGACATCAGGAAGGTCGGGATCAGGATGATCGCGCCCGAGCTGATGGTGAACACGGCGATGATGGCTGCCGTGATGGCGCCAAAGGTCACCAGCGGCACCGAGCCTTGGTAGGTCTTTTCGCGCTTGGCGACGACCAGCGTGCCGAAGAACACGAAGCAGGCGATCAGCGCACCCACGGCGAACAGGATCAGGCCGAGATAGAACGACCAGTGCGCCATCATGGGCACATAGGAGGTCATCATCACGCTGGAACTGCCCTGGAACACCGACACGTTGTTCACGATGGCACCGATCAGCATGAGCGCGTAGGCGGCCCATGCAATCTTGGGTGTCGCCAATCGGCATCGCAAAAGGGTGGATGAGGCAAAGTACAGAACAGCGACTTCGAAGAAGATGATCCAGAAGATCAGCATGTCGATGCCGTGGGCCGTGAGCACCATGTAGAAGGTGTCGGCTGCCAGCCAGTGCACCGCGGGCCAGCGGGTCAGCACCACGCCGATGGCCAGCAGGCCCCCGACGAGCAGTGCCACCACGGCGGTGACGGCGTTGATTTTCATGAGCGCTTCGGCCTGCTTTTCAAATTGCAGGCCCGAGCGCGGGCAGGTACGGTAAGTGGTTTGTACGGTCATGGCTGTCCTCGCATTACTTCACGTACATACGACCCACCATCTCGTGGTGGCCAATGCCGCAATACTCGTTGCACACGATGGAGAAAGTGCCCGACTCGTTCGGCGTGACCTTGATCACGTGCTCGTAACCCGGCACCACTTGGATGTTGATGTTGGTCGGCTGCAGAGAGAAGCCATGGTTGTAGTCCATGGAGGTCAGGTGCAGCTTGTAGGTCTTGCCCTTTTGCAGCTCCAGGATGGGCCAGAAGTTCCACAGGCGCGCGATCATGTACACGTCGGTGCCTTCGGGCGGGGCCACCACAGGAATGTTCTGTTCGGTTTCCGTGCGAACGGTGTACTTGTCCACCATGGCCTGGGCGGCCGCGGAGAACTTGTCGGGCGTGGTCTTGTAGGTTTCCGTGGAAAGGTTCTGCTTACCGTAGACGTGCCAGAACACCATCATGAAGAACATGACCATGCACCAGACGAATGCGATGCCGATCCATACGGCTTCGAGGCGGTCCAGGGGGTGTTTCCACCACAACCGCTCTGAGGGGGGAAGAATTGCGCTCATGGCTGCGTTCCTTTTACTTAGCGGCTGGGATGGTCAGGATGTCTATGACACCCCAAAGGTTGTAGACAATCATTGGAATCATCACGCCCAGGAACAGAAGCAGGAATGGGTTGTCCAGCAACTGTTGCATGAACGGAACTTTTTCGTTCTCATCGTCATGGTGGTTCATGGTCACTTCTCCTTGGTAAGCTTTTCAGCGGCTTACATTCTTGACCTTAACTGTCGGTCTAAACATGATCTGAATCAATACTTGGGGCATGGTAAACCGTAGGCGCGTCTGTAACAAGACGAAAATCTGGCTGCAAGTGTGTTTCATACACTTGAAATGCACATTTACGCTGGCTTTCGGTGTCCTGACGGTTTTCGATCGGTAAAGCGCATCACGCGTGACTTTTTCACCACATATCCCCAGTAACCCTATGAGCACCATTGATATGAGCCTACCCCCTCCACCGCTTGCACGCCGTCGCCTGCTGTTGCAGCGCATGGCCTGGGTGT
Source organism: Acidovorax sp. 210-6 (assembly GCF_010020825.1). Lineage (GTDB taxonomy): Bacteria > Pseudomonadota > Gammaproteobacteria > Burkholderiales > Burkholderiaceae_C > Simplicispira > Simplicispira sedimenti. The sequence goes on along the minus strand of NZ_JAACJE010000001.1, from coordinate 4,090,680 downwards.
GCGCGGTCATGGTGCTGGCCATCACCAGCCTCAGCGCCTTTTTGCGTCTGAGCAAGTACGGTCTGGACTGCGATCCCTGGCCGCAGTGCTATGCCCAGGCACAGCAGGACTCCGCAGCGGGCCCTGCGGTCAATCAGCCATCGGGGGCCGAGGCCGCAGCGCGGCTGGCCCACCGGGTGATTGCATCGGCCGCCCTGCTGCTTGTTCTGGTGATGCTGATGACGGCACTGGCCTCACGGCCGGTCCTGTGGCCCGAAGGGCGTCTTACCCTCGGGCTGCTGGCGCTGGCGCTGTTTTTGGCCGTGCTGGGGCGCTGGACCGCCCAATCACAACTGCCTGCCGTGACGCTGGGCAACCTGCTGGGCGGCTTTGCCATGTTTGCCCTGAGCGTGCGCCTCGCGGGCGTCGCGGCAGCACCGATGGCCCACGGCGGAGAGCGTGCGCCACTGGCGCGCTGGGCCTGGGCGGCGGGGCTGCTGCTGCTGGTGCAGGTCGCCTTGGGCGGCCAGGCGAGTGCCGCCCATGCGGGCTTGAGCTGCCCTGCGTGGGGCAGTTGCGATCTGAGCGCTGCCTCCTGGGAGGCCCTGAACCCTTGGGCGCTACCGCCGGCCATGGCGCTGCCCACCCGCCCCGAAGGCGCCTGGGTGCACCTGCTGCACAGCGCTGGCGCCGTGCTGCTGACGGCCGTGCTGTGGCTGATGGCCTGGCGAGCCTGGCGGCTGGGACAGCGCGGTACCGCCGCTTGGCTGATCGGTATGCCTGCTGCCCTGGGCTTCCTGGGCCTGGCTCTGGTCGCCTGGGAGCTGCCGCTGGCCCTGGTGCTGACGCACAACACCGGCTCGGCCCTGCTGCTGGCCCTGCTGTGGGGACTGACCGTGCCACGCAAGGCGTGACCGGGAGACGATCCCTGTCACCTGCGTTGTGACAGTGCGGGCGCCTTCTTTCAGAATGCGCCATGGACTTTGCCCCTTCTGCCCGGGCCCAGGCGCTGCGCGAGCGCATGGATGCCTTTGTCGAGCGCTACCTGCTGCCCCACAACCCGGCCTGGCACCGCGCGGTGCAGGAGGGTGCGTATCCGCCGCCCTTCATGGAAGACCTCAAGGCCCTGGCGCGCGAGGAGGGCCTGTGGAACCTGTTCCTGCCCGGCCTGCGCGATGACGAACCAGGCACGCGCCTGTCGCACCTGGAATATGCACCGCTGGCCGAATCCATGGGCCGCCTGCCCTGGGCGGCCGAGGTGTTCAACTGCAGCGCGCCCGACACCGGCAACATGGAGCTGCTGCACCGTTTTGCCAGCCCGGCACAGCGCCAGCAATGGCTGGAGCCGCTGCTGCAGGGCCACATCCGCTCGGCCTTTGCGATGTCAGAGCCCGACGTGGCCTCGTCCGACCCCACCAACCTGCAGACCACCGTGCGGCGCGAGGGCGACACGCTGGTGGTGCAGGGGCGCAAATGGTTCATCACAGGCGCGGCGCACCCGCATTGTCGGCTGCTGATCGTGCTGTGCCGCAATGCCGATGACGAGGGCAGCGGCGAGCCCATGCCGGACTCTCACCACCAGCACAGCATGGTTCTGGTGCCGCTGGATGCCCCCGGCGTGCAGGTGCTGCGCAACATCAGCGTACTGCACCAGCACACGCCCGAAGGGCACTGCGAGATCCTGCTGCACCAGGTGCGTGTGCCCGCCAGCCACCTGCTGGGCGACTGGGGCGCAGGCTTTGCCATGGCCCAGGCCCGGCTGGGACCGGGGCGCGTGCACCACTGCATGCGCAGCATTGGCCAGTGTGAACTGGCCCTGCAACTGGCGGCTGAGCGCACCTTGGAGCGGCGCACCTTTGGCAAATACCTGAGCGAGCAGTCCAACGTGCAAGACTGGCTGGCGCAAGCGCGCATCGCCATCGACCAGGCCCGCCTGCTGGTGCTGCAAACTGCCTGGATGCTGGACCAGGGCGATGCCCTGCCTGCGGCGCAGGTACGTGCCCAGGTGGCGGCCATCAAGGTGGTGGCTGCGCAGCTCCAAAGCAACGTGCTGGACCGCGCCATCCAGGTGTTTGGCGCCATGGGCCTGTCGCCCGACACCCCGCTGGCCCAGTTCTGGACCTGGGGCCGGGCACTGCATTTCATGGACGGCCCCGATGAAGTGCACCTGCGCAGCGTGGCGCGCCACGAGCTGGCCCAGGCCCGCAGCCGCATGGGCGCCAGCAGCGCATGGTTCACCACCCCGGAGCAACTTCTGGCACCACCACGCATCCGCTAAGAGCCTGTTGACGATCTTTGCAGGGGGTACGCAAGGCTTGCGGAATAATGATCCGCAGCAGCAACTCTGGGGCCAAGGGCGCCTCCCTTCACCATGCATTCACTGACCTTGCGTTTTCTGGCATCCCACAGCGCGGGCCTGCACGTGGGCACACGCATCAACGGCGGCAGCGTGCTGCACTGGGTGGACGAAGCGGGCCTGGCCTGCGCCACCGGCTGGGCCAAGGGGCATTGCGTGACGGCACTGATCAGCGGGGCACGCTTTGAACGCCCGGTGTTCGCAGGCGACCTCATCGAAGTGCAGGCCCGCCTGGCCTACACCGGCAAGACCAGCATGGGCATCGCCGTGGAGGTGTACCGCACCCGCCTGCCCGGCGACACGCTGGAACAGGTGCTGCAGTGCGCCTGTGTGTACGTGGCGGTCGATGACGCCAACCGCCCGCGCAACGTGGACACCTGGAACCCCGAGACCCCGGGCGACATGGCCCTGGCAGAGCAGGTACGCATCCACGTACAGAACGCGCGCGCAGCGTAGTTCAAGGTCAAAACAGCCCCTGGCGCCCTTTTGATAAGCGCCAGTAGCTATTATTTTTATAGCAATCAACATCCCTCTGGCATGCAACCCGCCGACCCCACCCCGCTCCAAGACCGCCTGCGTGCCGCCCAGCCCTGCCTGTGGACCAACCCGGGCCGACAGGCCGAGGTGCCGTCCCGGCTGTCGGTGGGCACGGGCACGGTGGGCGTGGAGGACATGCAGGCGGCCGTGGCACGCTTTGGCCGCTTCGCCCCCCTGCTGGCGGAGCTGTTCCCTCAGGAACTGCAGACCAGCAGCGGCGTGATCGAGTCCCCGCTGGTGCCCGCGCCCGCACTGGGCCAGGCCCTGGGGCTGGGCGCCGCCGAAGGCGCCCTGTGGGTGAAGTGCGACCACCTCCTGCCCGTGGCCGGCTCGATCAAGGCGCGCGGCGGCATCCACGAGGTGCTCGAATTCGCTGAAACATTGGCGCTGGAGCATGGCCTGGTGGCGCCGGGCGGCGACTACCGCGCGCTTGCCCAACCCGAGGCGCGCGCGCTGCTCGGCCGCTACCAGGTGGCCGTGGGCTCCACGGGCAACCTGGGCCTGTCCATCGGCGTGGCGGCGTCCGCGCTGGGCTTTCGCGCCGCCGTGCACATGTCGGCAGACGCCAAGGCATGGAAGAAGGAGCGCCTGCGCCGGCGCGGCGTGGAGGTGGTGGAACACGCGGGCGACTACGAGCAGGCCGTGGCCGCCGGCCGCGCCCAGGCCGCGAGCGACCCGTTCTGCCACTTTGTTGATGACGAGCGCTCGCTCTCGCTCCTGCAGGGCTACAGCGCCAGCGCCCCCGCGCTGCAACGGCAACTGGCGGCAGCGGGCATCACCGCGGACGCCACGCACCCGCTGTTCGTCTACCTGCCCTGCGGCGTGGGCGGCGCGCCGGCGGGCATCACCTTCGGCCTGCGCCAGGTGCTGGGGCCGCATGTGCACTGCTTCTTCGCCGAGCCGGTGCAATCGCCCTGCTTCCTCGCGCAGATGCTGGCCGGGCCGCACGACCACCCCAGCGTGTACGACTGGGGCCTGACCAACCAGACCGAGGCCGACGGCCTGGCCGTGCCGCGCGCCTCGCTGCTGGCCGCCAGCCTGATGCATCCGCTGCTCTCGGGCGTCTTCACCGTGCAGGACGCCACGCTGTTCCAGCACCTGGCGTGGGCGCACGACACCGAGGGGCTGCGCATCGAGCCCTCGGCGGCGGCCGGGTTCTCTGGCCCGGCCATGCTCACCGGCACCTTGGCGGGCCGCGCCTGGCTGCGCGCGCAGGGCCTGGAGGCGCACCTGCCGCGCGCCACGCACCTGACCTGGACCACCGGCGGGCTGTTCGTGCCCGACAGCGAATACGATCTGTTTTTGCAACGCGGGCGCGCGCAGCCACAAGCGGCCAGCGCCTGAAACCTGGAGCCTCACCATGGAACCCTTGGATTTCGTCGTCATCGGCGCGGGCATCGCCGGCGCCAGCGTGGCCTGGCAACTCGCCGAGCAAGGCCGCGTGCTGCTGCTGGAGCGCGAGGCGCAGCCCGGCTACCACACCACCGGGCGCTCGGCCGCGCTCTACATGGAGACCTACGGCACGCCGCGCATCCGCGCGCTCACGCGCGCCAGCCGGGCCTTCCTGGACCAGCCGCCGCCGGGCTTCGCCGACAGCCCCATCCTCTCGCCGCGCGGCGTGCTCTACATCGCCGGGCCGGACCAGATGGACCTGCTGGAGGCCACCTGGCAGGAGCTGCACACGCATTCGCCCAGCCTGCGGCGCCTGAGCCCTGCTGAATTGGTCGAACGCGCACCCTGCCTGCGCCTGGAGGCGCTGGGCGGCGGGCTGAGTGAATCGGGCGCGGCCGACATCGACGTGAACGGCCTGCACCAGGGCTACCTGCACGGCCTGCGAAAGCAGGGCGGCACGGTGCGCATGAACGCCGAGGTCACGGCGCTGTCGCGCGCGGATGGCGTATGGACCGTGCAGCTGCAGGACGGGAGCAGCGTGCAGGCGCGCACCGTGGTGAACGCCGCCGGCGCCTGGGCCGACGTGGTGGGCCAGCTCGCCGGCGCCGCGCCCATCGGTCTGACGCCGTGCCGGCGCACGGCCTTCACCTTCCCCGCGCCCGAGGGGCTGGACCTGCCCAGCCTGCCGGCCATCATTGCCGTGGACGAGAGCTTCTATATCAAGCCCGACGCGCGCCAGCTGCTGGGCTCGCCCGCCAATGCCGACCCCATGTACCCGCACGACGTGGTGCCCGAGGAGATCGACGTGGCCACGGGCATCTGGCACATCGAGCAGATGACCACGTTCCAGATCCGCCGCCCCTCGCACACCTGGGCCGGGCTGCGCTCCTTCGTGAGCGACGGCGACATGGTGATCGGCTGGGACGGCCAGGTCGAAGGTCTGTTCTGGGTGGCCGCGCAGGGCGGCTACGGCATCCAGAGCGCGCCGGGCTACGCGCTGCTCGCGCGCAACCTGCTGCTCGGCGAGCCGCTGGACGCGTCGCTGGTGGCCGAAGGCGTGGATGCCGAGGGGCTGTCGCCCCGGCGTTTGCGCTAGCAAATCAGGAGCTGCTTGCGCTGATTGGTATTGGTTTTCAGCATGAAATCACGTTGAAAATCAGTATAGACAAGCGCCACCAGCTCCTGCTTTTGATGAATCTCAGGGTAAGGGGATCGCCGCCTGCAGCAGGTTGCGCGTGCGCTGCGCCTCGTGGCGCGCGGCGGCGGCGAAGTCCGCGCCGTTGCTCGCATAGAGGATGGCGCGCGAGGAGTTGACGATGATGGGGCCGTCCTGCCGCCAGCCCGCGCGCACCGTGGCGGCGGCGTCGCCGCCCTGGGCGCCCACGCCGGGGATCAGCAGCGGCACCTGCGGCGCGATGGCGCGCACGCGCTCGATCTCGGCCGGGTAGGTGGCGCCCACCACCAGGCCGAGCTGACCGTTCTTGTTCCACGGGCCCTGCGCCAGGCGCGCGATGTGTTCGTACAGCAGGGGCTCGCCCTCGACGCTGGCCAGGCGCTGGTTCTGGAAGTCGTCGCCGCCGGGGTTGGAGGTGCGGCACAGCAGGAAGGCGCCCTTGCCGGGGTAGCGCAGGTAGGGCTCAACCGAATCGAAGCCCATGAAGGGCGAGAGCGTGACCGCGTCGGCGCCGTAGCGCTCGAAGGCCTCGCGCGCGTACTGCTCGGCCGTGGAGCCGATGTCGCCGCGCTTGGCGTCCAGGATCACGGGCACGCGCGGCGCGTTGGCGCGCATGTGCTGCATCAGGCGTTCGAGCTGGTCCTCGGCGCCATGCGCGGCGAAGTAGGCGATCTGCGGCTTGAAGGCACACACCAAATCGGCCGTGGCGTCCACGATGGCGGCGCAGAAGTCGTAGATCTTGTGCGGGTCGCCCTGCATGCCGGCGGGAAACCGCGTGGGTTCGGGGTCCAGGCCCACGCACAGCATGGAGTTGTTCTGCGTGGCCGCGTCGCGCAGCATGTCGAGGAAGGTCATGGGGCGATTTTATGCAGAGCGCTCGAAATGGAACACCGCCGTCCCGGCCAGCGCATTGGGCAGGAAGCGCACGGCCTGGCCCTCCTGCAGGCCGAAGGAATCCAGGATGCGCAGCCGGTTCTTGGTGGCCAGCGCCTCGAAGTCCTTGTAGGTGCCGACGCGGATGTTGGGCGTGTCGTACCACTGGTAGGGCAGGCGGCGCGTGACGGGCATGCGCCCGCGCAGCACGGAGAGGCGGTTGGGCCAGTGCGCGAAGTTGGGGAAGGCGACGATGCCGGTGCGCCCCACGCGCGCGGTCTCGCGCAGCATGACCTCGGCGTTGCGCAGGTGCTGCAGGGTGTCGATCTGCAGCACCACGTCGAACGAGGCATCGCCGAACATGGCCAGGCCTTCGTCGAGGTTGAGCTGGATGACGTTCACGCCCCGGCGCACGCAGGCCAGCACATTGGCGTCGGCGATCTCGATGCCGTAGCCGCTGCAGCCGCGTTCGCGCTGCAGGTAGTCGAGCATGCTGCCGTCGCCGCAGCCCAGGTCGAGCACGCGCGAGCCTTCGGGCACGAGGCGCGCCAGGGCTTGCATGGTGGCTTTCTCGGTCATGCCAGCTCCTTTGCAATGCTATCGAAATAAGAGCTCATGACGCTCATGTAGCGCGCGTCATCGAGCAAAAAGGCATCATGCCCGTGGGGCGCGTCGATCTCGGCGTAGCTCACGTCGCGGCGGTTGTCGAGCAGGGCCTTGACGATTTCGCGCGAGCGCTTGGGCGAGAAGCGCCAGTCGGTGGTGAAGCTGACCAGCAGGAACTTCGCCGTGGCGCGCGCCAGGGCCTGGGTGAGGTTGCCGCCAAAGGCGCGCGCGGGGTCGAAGTAGTCGAGCGCGCGCGTGATCAGCAGGTAGGTGTTGGCGTCGAAATAGTCGCTGAACTTGTCGCCCTGGTAGCGCAGGTAGCTCTCGATCTGGAACTCGACGTCCTGGGTGCTGTATTTGAGGTCGAGGCCCACCCGGAGCTGGCGCCCGAACTTCTCGTTCATCACGTCGTCGCTCAAATACGTGATGTGGCCGATCATGCGCGCGATGCGCAGGCCGCGTTTGGGAATCACGCCGTGGCGGTAGAAGTGGCCGCCGTGGAAGTCCGGGTCGGTGACGATGGCGCGGCGCGCCACTTCGTTGAAGGCGATGTTCTCGGCCGTGAGGTTGGGCGCACTGGCCACCACCACGGCATGGCGCATGCGCTCGGGGTACTGCAGGGTCCACGACAGCGCCTGCATGCCGCCCAGGCTGCCGCCGAGCACGGCTGCCAGTTGCGTGATGCCCAGGCGGTCGAGCAGGCGGGCCTGGGCGTTGACCCAGTCCTCCACGGTGACCACGGGGAAGTCGGCGCCATAGATCTCGCCGGTGTCGGGATGCGTGTGCATGGGGCCGGTGGAGCCGAAGCACGAGCCCAGGTTGTTCACGCCAATGACGAAGAAGCGGTTGGTGTCCACGCTCTTGCCGGGCCCGATCATGTTGTCCCACCAGCCTTCGCTCTTGTCCTGGCCCTCGTACCTGCCCGCCACATGGTGCGAGGCGTTGAGCGCGTGGCACACGAGCACGGCGTTGGAGCGGTCGGCGTTGAGCTGGCCGTAGGTCTCGTAGGCGAGGTGGTAGTCCCGGATGGAGGCGCCGCTCTGCAGCGGCAGCGCATCCGGAAAATGCATCGACTGGGGCGTGGCAATGAACGACATAAAAAAACCCGGTAACGCTAAAAACGGTACCGGGTCGGCTGTCGGACGGTCTTTAGCTGAATTTATTAAGCGCCCGCAAGCTGTGGCAAATCGGCGCGTCCGGCAACTATAGCAAAACCCGCAGGTTCAGGCGGGTACCCACAATGCCAGGATGCCCAGCACCAGGAAGATGCCGGCCGACACCACATGCACGGTGCGCAGCGGAATGCGCCGCGTGATGCGCTCGCCCAGCCACACCACGGGCGCGTTGGCCAGCATCATGCCCAGCGTGGTGCCGGCCACCACCCACAGCCAGCCGCTGTACTGGGCGGCCAGCATGACGGTGGCGATCTGCGTCTTGTCACCCATCTCGGCCAGGAAGAAGGCCACGACCGTGGTGCCGAAGACGCCCCAGCGCGGACCTTCGCCGGTGTCGCCGTCTTCAAGCTTGTCGGGGATCAGCATCCACACCGCCATGGCGATGAACGACACGCCCAGCACCCAGCGCAATACCTGCGGCCCGATCAGCGTGGTGATCCAGGCCCCGGCGGCGCCGGCCAATGCGTGGTTGAACACGGTGGCCACGAAGATGCCCCAGACAATGGGCCAGGGCTTGCGGAAGCGCGCCGCCAGCACGAGCGCAAGCAACTGGGTCTTGTCGCCCATTTCGGCGAGGGCGACGATGGAAGTGGAGACGAGGAAGGCTTCCATGGCGGGGATATCAGTGGCGGCCGGACGTGTGGTGCGAATGCATCGACCGCACCCCGGCTCCGGCCCATTGGACGGTGTGCGGTCAATGGTCTCGCCCATCCATGGACTGCAGATGCCATGGTGCGTGAGGCACCAAGTGTGTTGACATCCGCTCCCTGGCACTGGCTGCCAGGGCCGGCTACTCCCCAAAGACCCGCGCATTGTAGCGGCCCGCGTCCCGCCGAAATGCCCGCCAAATGTTGCGGCAAACCAAGGCCCAATAAATAAAAAGTGGGCTGGACGCCAATTTGCCTGATAATGGGCCCGCTTTTTCGCTTTGCGGAAAGGCAGAGAGTCAGCGGTGAATGGTCAGTTTCGCGTCTTTGAAGTCGTCACAGGTTTGTTGATAGCGTCGGACTCCATCGCAGTTTTTGTATTTTAAGGAGTCCCTCATGGGCAACAAACTTTACGTGGGCAACCTGCCCTACTCGTTCCGCGACAACGATCTGGAACAATCCTTCAGCCAGTACGGCGCCGTGTCCAGCGCCAAGGTGATGATGGAGCGCGACACCGGCCGTTCCAAGGGTTTCGGTTTTGTCGAAATGGGCAGCCCGGCCGAAGCGCAAGCCGCCATCGCAGGCCTGCACGGTCAGAACCATGGCGGCCGTGACCTGGTGGTCAACATCGCCCGCCCCATGGAGCCCCGCACCCCGCGCAGCGGTGGTTTCGGTGGTGGCTTTGGCGGCGGTGGCCGCGGCAACGGCGGCGGCTTCGGCGGCCGCAGCAGCTACTGAGCCACTGACAGGCTCTGAGCCCCACAAGGAGCCTGTTTCAGGCTCCTTTTTTATGCGCCAGGCGCGGCAAACGCGCCACAGCGGGTAAAAACCCTTGCTTTGCTGAGCAAACGCAGGCACATAATAGGATTGCAGGAAATTCTGCTTTCCGGTTTGCGGTGATCCGTCGGTTTCACGCAGCGTGCATCGTTGAGATAGGCTGGTTGCGTTTTCGGGGCTCCATCGCTTTTTTTCTTGTGTTTTTTCAGGAGTCCCTCAATGGGCAACAAACTGTACGTGGGCAACCTGCCCTACAGCGTGCGTGACAACGATCTGGAACAGGCCTTCGGCGCCTTCGGCAGCGTCAGCAGTGCCAAGGTGATGATGGAGCGCGACACAGGCCGCTCCAAAGGCTTCGGCTTTGTCGAAATGGGCAGCGACGCTGAAGCCCAGGCCGCCATCAATGGCATGAACGGCCAATCGCTCGGTGGCCGCGCCATCGTGGTGAACGAAGCACGTCCCATGGAGCCGCGCCCCCCCCGTTCGGGTGGTGGCTTTGGCGGCGGCGGCTTTGGCGGCGGTGGCCGCTCGGGCGGCTTCGGCGGTGGTCGCAGCGAAGGTGGCTACGGCGGCGGCGGTGGCCGTGAAGGCGGCTATGGTGGCGGCGGCCGTGGCGAAGGCGGCGGTGGCGGTTTCCGCAGCCCCTACGGCTCGGGCCCGCGCGGCGGCGGTGGTGGTGGTCGCGGCAATGGCGGTGGCTACGGCAACGGCGGCGGTTACTGATCGCTGTTGGCTACCCAGGCCTCCCCACAAAAAAAAGCTCCTTCGGGAGCTTTTTTTGTGGGCGTTCATTGGTTTTGCCGGTGCTTGCGCGGGCGCCCCGCAAGCAGGCGATCGAACACCGCATTGGGCAGCAGGCGCAGCAGTTTGGCCACCACCCCCATCTGCCAGGGAATGACACAGTAGCTCACACCAGCACGCTCGGCCGCAAAGGCGCGGTCGGCAAAATCCTCAGGCTGCATCAAAAAGGGCATGGCGTAGCGGTTCTGGCGCGTCAAGGGGGTGTCGATGTAGCCAGGGCTGATGGTGCTGACCCCCACGCCGGTGCCGCGCAGTTCGCCGCGCAGGCTTTCGCAGTAGCTGATGACGGCTGCCTTGCTTGCACAGTAGGCACCATGCCCGGGCAGCCCCCGGATGCCAGCCACGCTGGCAACGCCCACCAGGCGCCCACTGCCCCGCTGCACCATGGGCGTGATGAAAGGCTGAAAGGTGGCTGCCGTGCCCACCGTGTTGGTCGCCAGAACCTGGGCCATGGTGGCGATGTCTTCGCGCAGCGCGGTGTCCACGCCCACGCTGATGCCCGCGTTGGCTATCACTACGTCGGGCACGCCCTGGCGCTGCAGGCAGTCTTGCCCCGCGGCGGCAATGCTGTCTGGCTGCGCCACATCTGCGCTATAAATTTCATAGCTGCCGGCGCTTATTCCGTTTGCCTCAGCCCATGATTTGATCTCATGTGTGCGGCGAGCGACCAAGGCCAGTCGCCACCCGGCGCGCAGGTAACGCGCCGCCAGGGCCTGCCCGATGCCGCTGGAGGCGCCGGTGATGAAAACCAGGGGAGCAGTCATGCCCTTGCCTCCTTCGAAATCGGAACGTCCATTCAGCGTGCGGGCCCCAGCACACCCCGTACCCGGCCGCGCAACTGGAGCACCTGCTCCAGGTGGTCGTATTCCAGGCTGTCTGCGGTGAAGCGGTCCTTGCTGCCGCGCAGCAGCGTGACGGGAAGGTGCGAGCGCACGCGTTCCTCCTGTGGCCAGGCGTGCAGGAAGTCGCCACGGAACTCCAGGCGCGGCTGGGCCTTGCCGTTGACCACGGCAGCTTCGCGCACCACCACAGCGTTGCCCAGAAGCTGGACTTCGGTGCCGTCGGCGTTGCTGAGGGCCCGATCCGCCGTGGCGACGATCACACGGTCGCCTTTGCCCTGCGAATGGATGCGAACCTGGTCGATTTCGAGCGTATCGGTATCGGGGTAGTGGCGCGCCACCGCACCCCGCACCTCGGTCTGCAAGCGCCCATCGGGGCCAAAGCTGCGCACGGACAGACCGCTCATGTGGTAATCAGGCTCATGGCGCGGTGCGGCGGCAGGCCTCAGTTCCTGGGGTTGGGGCGCATTGCGCACCAGCCACCAGGTGCCCAGCGCCATCAGGCCCATGAGGACCACCGGCAAATAGAGCGAGAGCCTGTCCCAGGCCTGGCGCAAACGGGTCATGGCGCGGTGTAATGGCCCAGCAACCGGGCATAGCGGCCACTGGCCACCAACAGCAGGTCGCAGAATTCGCGCACGGCACCGTCACCGCCCCGTGCCTGGGTCACGTGGTGGGCCATGGCACGGACCTCCACATGGGCATTGGCCGGCGCACAGGCGAAGGCGCTGCGCCGCATCATCGGCAGGTCTGGCCAATCGTCGCCCATGGCGGCGGCCTGTGCCCAACCCACGCCCAGCGTGGCAAGAATCTGCTCGGCCGCCGGGCGCTTGTCTTCAGTGCCGTACACAGCATGCTCCACGCCCAGCGCGTGCAGGCGCAGGCGCAATGCGGCAGAGTCGCGCCCTGTCACCACGGCGGGAACAATGCCCGCCTGTTGCAGCAGCTTGATGCCATGGCCGTCCAGGGTGTGAAAGCGCTTGAGCGTCTCACCCGCCTCGCTGAAATAGAGTCCGCCATCGGTGAGCACGCCATCGACATCGAAAAAGGCCACGCGCACGTCCTGCGCGGCCAGCAACAACTCGGGTGGGAACTGAAGAACGGGGTTGTTCATATCACCTTCGCACGCATCAGGTCGCCAATGTGCACGATGCCGGACAGGCGCCCATCGCCATCGACCACCAGCACGCTGGTGATGCCGTGCGTTTCCATCATTTCGGCTGCGTCCACGGCAAGCGCCTGGTCGGCAATGGTGCGCGGCCCGGCATGCATGACCTGGGCGGCCGTGGCCTGGCGCAGGTCGGCCCCAGCCTCAATGCGGCGGCGCAGATCACCATCGGTGAAGATGCCGACCGGCCGCTCCTGGCCATCGACCACGGCGGCAGCGCCCAGGCCCTTGGCGCTCATTTCGCGCATGAGATCGCTGAAAACGGTATCGGGTGCCACGCGGGGCACCTGGGTTCCGGTGCGCATCACGTCTTCCACCAGGGTGAGCAGCTTGCGCCCCAGCGCGCCGCCCGGATGCGAGCGGGCAAAGTCCTCGGGGCGGAACCCGCGGGCATCCAGCAATGCCACGGCCAGCGCGTCACCCGTGGCCATCTGGGCCGTGGTGCTGGTGGTGGGCGCCAGGTTGTGCGGACAGGCTTCGCGCTCCACAGCGCAATCGAGCACCACATCGGCATGGCGGGCCAGGGTGGAGTCCAGCCCGCCGGTCATGGCGATGAGCGGCACGCCCAGGCGCTTGATCACGGGCAGGATGGCCGTGAGCTCGCTGACCTCGCCGCTGTTGGACAAGGCCAGCACCACGTCACCAGGGGTGACCATGCCCAGGTCACCGTGGCTGGCCTCGGCGGGGTGCACAAAGAATGCCGGCGTGCCGGTAGAGGCCAGGGTGGCAGCAATCTTGCGCCCCACATGGCCGCTTTTCCCCATGCCCATGACCACCACCCGCCCGGGCACCTGCAGCATGCATTGCACCGCCTGGGCAAAGCGATTGTCCAGACGCCCGGCCAGCGCCTGCAGGGCGGCCGCCTCGATGTCGAAGGTTTCCCTCGCCAGGCGCAGCGCCTGGGCAGGGTCGAAGGGGCGCTGCGCGCCGATCGCTGCTTGCATGGACAGGATTCTATCGACCGCCGCCTCATCAAACCGGGCGACGTCGGATAGCATCGGGAGATGTCTTCGCTCGCCCTCACCCTCTTGTACCTGCTGGCTGCCGTGCTGGGGGTGGTGGCCTGCCGCAGCCTCAAGCTGCCCCCCATGCTGGGCTACCTGGCCGCGGGCATCCTGATTGGCCCGCACGCCCTGGCGTTGGCGCAGAACTCCGAAAGCGTGCGCCATCTAGGCGAGTTCGGTGTGGTGTTCCTGATGTTCGCCATCGGGCTGGAGTTCAGCCTGCCCAAGTTGCGCGCCATGCGCAAGCAAGTGTTCGGGCTGGGTCTGTTGCAGGTGGCGGCCACGATGCTGGCAGCGGTGATCGGCACGCTGGTGTTGGCACGCTGGCTGGGCGGCGTATGGGACGTGGGTTGGCAGACGGCCGTGGCCCTGGCCGGCACCATGGCCATGAGCAGTACGGCCATCGTCGGCAAGCTCCTGGCCGAGCGCGCCGAGCTGGAGAGCGAACACGGGCGCCAGATCATGGGCATTCTGCTGTTCCAGGATCTGGCGGTGGTGCCGCTGCTGGTGCTGGTGCCCGCGCTGGGCTCTTCGCCCGACGAGTTGCTCCTGGCGCTGGGCCTGGCGCTGGTCAAGGCCACGGTGCTGGTGGGGCTGCTGCTGACGGGCGGGCAAAAGTTCATGCGCTGGTGGCTCACGCAGGTGGCGCGGCGCAAGAGCGAAGAGCTGTTCATGCTGAACCTGCTGCTCATCACCCTGGGCCTGGCCTGGCTGACCGAGCTGGCCGGGCTGAGCCTGGCGCTGGGCGCCTTCATCGCCGGAGTGCTGGTGTCCGAAACCGAGTACCGGCACCAGGTGGGCACGGATATCCGCCCCTTCCATGACGTGTTGCTGGGGCTGTTCTTCATCACCATCGGCATGATGCTTGACTGGCACATCCTCATAGAGCAATGGGCGCTGGTGCTGCTGCTGCTGGTGGCGCCGCTGCTGCTCAAGCTGGGCATCATCCTGCTGCTGGCGCGCAGCATGGGGGCCACCACCGGGGTAGCGCTGCGCACTGGCCTCTTCCTGGCGCAGGCCGGGGAGTTCGGCTTTGTGCTGCTGTCGCTCACGCAGCAAAGCGGCTTGATCCGTCCGGCGCTGCTGAACCCCATTCTGGCGGCCATGGTGCTGTCCATGCTGGCCACGCCCTTCCTGATCCAGTACAGCAACTGGATCGTGATGAAGTTGGTGGCCAGCGACTGGCTGCAGCAATCGCTGCAGATGACCACCATTGCACGCAAATCCATCGGCACCAGCGGCCATGTGGTGATCTGCGGCTTTGGCCGATGCGGGCAGAACCTGGCACGCATGCTGGAGCACGAGGGCATCCCCTACATGGCGCTGGACCTGGACCCCGACCGCGTGCGCCAGGCGGCAGCAGCCGGGCATTCGGTGGTGTATGGCGACGCCTCGCGCCTGCAGGCGCTGATGGCGGCAGGCCTGGTGCGCGCGCGCGCCGTGGCGGTGACCTACCTGGACATCCAATCCTCGCTCAAGGTACTGGCCAACACGCGCACCCATGCACCGCAAATACAGGTGGTGGTGCGTACCCAGGACGACCTGCACCTGGACAAGCTGCGCAATGCCGGCGCGACCGAGGTGGTGCCCGAGGCCATCGAAGGCTCATTGATGCTGGCCAGCCATGCCCTGGCCCTGGTGGGCGTGCCCATGCGCCGTGTGCTGCGCCTGGTGCAGGATCAGCGCGACGCACGCTACAACCTGCTGCGCGGCTACTTCCACGGGGCCGACGACGACACCGCCAACGAGATAGACCAGGAGCGCATGACCACGGTCACGCTGCCGCCGGGTGCCGCCACCGTGGGTCAAGCGCTGGGGCAACTGGCATTGCATGCCATGGGTGCGAAGGTGGTGAACCTGCGCCACAGCAATGGGCGCATGAGCGCTCCGCTGGACGAGATCGCGCTCGCCGTGGGCGACACACTCGTTCTGTCAGGCCATCCGGCCGCGCTGGCGCTGGCCGAGGACCGCCTGCTGCGCGGCTGATCACAGCGTGTCGGCGGGACCCGGGCGACCGAAGAGGTAGCCCTGGAAACGCTGGCAGCCGTTGCGCAGCAGGAATTTGCGCTGCGCATGGGTCTCGACGCCCTCGGCCACCACCTCCAGTCCCAGGCTGCGCCCCAACGCAATGACGGTGCAGGCGATGGCGGCATCGTTCGGATCGGTCAACACATCGCGCACAAAGCTCTGGTCGATCTTGAGCTGGTCCAATGGCAAGCGCTTGAGGTAGCTCAGCGACGAGTAGCCCGAGCCAAAGTCATCGATGGAGAATCCCACGCCCTGTTTGCGCAGGGCCTGCATCTTGGCGATGGAGTCCTCCACGTCCTGCAGCAACAGGCTCTCGGTCAGCTCCAGCTTGAGCAAGCCGGCGTCGGCACCGGTCTGTTGCAGGATATCGAGCACCTGCGCCACGAAATCGGGGTGGCGAAATTCACGCGCACTGACGTTGACCGCCAGCGTCCAGTGGCAGCGCACCGGATCTGCCGCCCAGCGCATGAGCTGCACACAGGCCGCCTGCAACACCAGGCGACCCAGGCTGTGGATGAGGCCGGTCTGTTCGCTCAAGGGGATGAATTCCCCCGGCGGCACCATGCCCCGCTGCGGATGCATCCAGCGCACCAAGGCTTCAGCACCCTGCACCTGGCCTGCCGCATCGACCACGGGCTGGTAATGCAGGCAGAACTCCATGCGCTCCAATCCCTGGCGCACATCGGCCTCCAGGGCAGCGCGCGCCGACGCCTGGGCCTGCATCGCCGGGTCGAAAAAGCTCATGGCATTGCGGCCCTGGGCCTTGGCCTGGTACATGGCCATGTCGGCGCGTTGCAGCAATTCCAGCACCGACAGCTGGGCGTCCTGGAACAACGCAATACCGATGCTGGGCGGGCAGTGCAGTTCGGCACCTGTGAGCGCGTAGGGCACATTGAGCTGCATCAGGATTTTCTGGGCCACCGCCTCCGCCTGCATGGCTGCCTCTGCGGCCTGCGCATCCAGGCCTTGCAGCACCACGACAAACTCGTCGCCCCCCAACCGCGCCACGGTGTCGGTGGTGCGCACGCACTGGCACAGGCGGATACCGGCTTGGCGCAACAACTCGTCACCCCATTCATGGCCCAGGGTGTCGTTCACGTCCTTGAAGTGATCCAGGTCCAGGTACAGCAGCGCGCCATGGCTGGCGCTGCGCCCGCATTGGGCCAGCGCCTGCTCCAGGCGCTCGATCAGCAGGCGACGGTTGGGCAGGTGGGTGAGCTCGTCATAAAAGGCCAAGCGCTGGATTTCAGCTTCGGCCTGCTTTTGGCGCGTGATGTTGCGCGCCACACCCATGTAGCCAGTGAACCGCCCTGCGTCATCGAACACTGGCTCGCCGCTCACACTGACCCAGACCGTGGTGCCGTCCGGGGCCTGGCGTTGGACCTCGAAATCGTGAAACGGCTGGCGGGCGTACAGCAGGGCGCGGTGCGCGCTCCACTGCGCTTCGCTCGCCACGACATCGGGCAGTTCCCAGCGTGTCAGGCCGTAGTGGTCCTCATAGGACATCGCGAGACTCTGTCGCGCGCTGCCTTCCAGGCGCACAAAGCGCAGGTCAGCATCCTGCTCCCAAAACCAGTCGGAGGACAGATGCGTGAGACTGCGCCAGCGCGTCTCGCTCTGGCGCAGCGCTTCCTGGGCAGCGAGGTAATCGGTCACGTCGGTGTAGGTACGCACCAAGCCTCCGCCGGGGAGCATGCGGGTGCGGGCCTCCAGGTAGCGACCCTGCGCCGTACGCCGCAGGTACACCTCCGGCGACTGGGTGTGGTGGGGCTGGCCGCTGACGTACGAGCCCAGGTATTCCCGTGATGTGGCGTCCCAGCCAATGTACGCCGCGTCAAAATCGCCGCGGTCTTTTTGGAACTGCAGCACCTCGTCCATGGCGGGCTGATGCTCCAGCAAGGCACTCGGCAAATCCAGCAACTCCTGCATGCGATGGTTGTGCACCCGGATACGGCCTTCGGCGTCGATCAGCACCACCCCCTGCGAAATGCTGTCCACCACGCGTTGCAGGGTCTGTTGTGCCTCGTGCGGGATCTGCGCGTCCTGATGCTGGGACTGAAGCAACCCCAGTTCACGCAGGCACTGGAGCAGGGCTACGGTATCTCCGTCCCGCACCCCATGCACCGGACCCAGAGCCTGGGAGATTTCCCCATCTGGCGGTAGCAGCAGTACCAGGGGGACACCCTGCCAGCCGGAGGGCAAGGGCTGAGGCAGGGTCTTTCGCAGCGCCCAGGGCAGCACGACCGCATCGACCGCATGCTGCTCCAGCAAAGACTGAGCGATTTCCACGGAAGCTGCGACCAACCACTTCCCCTGCAGCCCGTCCTGGCCAGATGCGGCACGCAGGGCGCCGTGGAGAGCGCCACCTTCGTCGAGCAGCAAAATGGTGGGAGGCATGTCAAGACCTGGGGGGCTGCACCAGCTCGATCCGAGGGGTGCATGCGCAACCATTATGCGGCGCTAGTGCTCCTGTGCGGTGTTTCTGTATCCATTTGTTTACACTGTGCCCGTCTGCACCATTGGGGCTGTTCCGCCCCGGCTATTTGCTCTATGACCACCCCTTTCAGCATCCAAGACTACCTGCGTGAACACATTCGCACGGTGCCCGACTGGCCTGCACCGGGCGTGCAGTTCAGGGACATCACACCGCTGCTGCAGAACCCCAAGGTGTTCCGAGTGCTGATCGACGCATTTGTGCACCGCTATATGGACCCCGCCTTGCGCCCCGATGTGGTGGCTGGCCTGGATGCACGCGGCTTTATCCTGGGCGCGGTGGTGGCCTACGAACTCAATGTGGGCTTTGTCCCCATCCGCAAGAAAGGCAAGCTGCCCTTCACGACGGTGGAGGAAACCTACGAGCTGGAGTACGGCAGCGCAACGGTCGAGTTGCACACCGATGCCGTGCGCCCTGGCGACAAGGTGCTGCTGATTGACGACCTGATCGCCACCGGTGGCACGATGATGGCAGGCAAAAAATTGCTGGAAAAGCTGGGCGCGCAGGTCATGGAAGGCGCTGCCATCGTCGATTTGCCCGAACTCGGCGGTTCAGACCGCCTGCGCGAGGGCGGTCTGGCGCTGTTCACCCTGGTGGATTTTGCCGGGCATTGAGCCCGGCATCCCACCGACTCACAAGTCGCCGTACTGTGTTCCGCTGAGGCCTTGCGGACGGGAATCGGGCATTTCCGTGTCCTCGAAGTCCAGCCGCTGGGGCTCGGGGCGGCTGGGGCCAGAACGCACCGGCACGCCGGTGGCCGCCGCCGCAGGGCGCGCTGCCGTGGCCAGGGCCTGTTTGAAAGCGGCCACTTCGTCGGCTTCGATGGGATCGAAACGCGGACCCGCGGGGCGCTGCAGGGGCGGCGGGGGCGGCGTGGCGGCTGCACGTGGCGCTGGGGTGCCAGACGCAGCGGCAGCAGCGGGGGCTGCCTGCGGCCGGGGTACCGGTGCTTTCTGCGGCATGCCCACGGCCACATGGTCGTTGAGGCGCCAATACACTGCATTGACCGCAATGTCGTAACGCGCCTTGGCGGTCTGTGCAATCAGTGCCTCGATCTCGCTCAGGCGTGTGGTGTCACCACCGTATTCCCGGGCTATGTCCATCATCACCAGGAACTGGCGACCGCGCTGATCCAGCGACAGCACCTTGAACTTGTAGCTGGCCGAAAGCACGGCCGCCTTCACCATGGCGTCGCGAACCACGGAATAGAGCAGTTCGCGCCGCTCCATGCGTTCGTTCTTGCGATTCGCCGCATGGTCGGGGGGTGGGGCCTCAAGCGTGGACCGGCCGTCACGGCCAGGCACCAGCGGAACGGTGGCGTCGGCGTTGAGCAAGCCCGTAGGCTCCATCGGCTTGGCTTTGGCCGGCGCCTTTTTGGGCAAAAACCAGCTGAACAGTGACATGGCGGGCTTCCTCGAAGGGCTTCTGGCAGGAACGTTTGTTGCAACGCGCAAAGAGTGTAACTGCATGCGGAGTCGTCCTTGTGTGATGGGTAACCGGGATTTCCCTTGCCCGCCATGGCGCTAAGGCCTGTCAGGTCGTTGCGACGCGCCGCTTGCGGTTACCCAGGCGCTTGGCCAGCACAGCCCCTGCGGCCATCACGACGGCAAGGGCGATCGCGGGCTGGCGGTTGCCCAGTTCGGAAAAGCGCAGTGGCGTGAGGTTCCACAGCTTGCAGGCCGCTGCCGCCTGCACGGTGGCTCCGCGGGGGCGGTGCGAGAAAAAGGCGCCTTCCCCGACCACGGAGCCGGGGTTGACGATCGCCATGCGCAAGCGGCCTTTCTCGTCTTCATAGTGAACGCTGAGGTTGCCGCTTTCCACGAAGTACAGCGTGCGGTCGTTGGCGCCCTGGTTGATGAGCAGTTGCCCTGGGGCCAGATGGCAGGGCTGGAGGTAGGCGGAAAAGAGCTCCCATTGCTCAGGCTTGAGCGGGTTGCTCAGGCTGTCTTCCGCCGTGGCCTGGACGATGGCGTTGATCAGCCCTTGGACGTCCTGTTTGGTCAGGGTGGTAGTGGCGACATTCATAGACCAACGAAGCTATCCGTATTGGCGCTTGCGCACAAGCACCGTTTACCCCTGCTTACACTTCGCAGGCCGTCATTTTCCGATGCAGAAGCTGGAAAAAATGACGCCCAACAAATCGTCGGAACTGAATTCGCCCGTGATGTCGCTCACTGCGTTCTGCGCCAGTCGCAGCTCTTCGGCGAGCAGATCCAGCGCAGGCCCGCTGGTGTCGAGCTGCGCAGCCGCTTCCGCCAGGTGATGCTGCGCCAGTTGCAGCGCCTGCACATGACGAGCGCGGGCAATGCATACCCCCTCGGGCGCCGCCTGCCAACCTGCCATTTCCAGCAGGCGCTGGCGCAGAAGCTCCAGCCCCTCGCCTGTGCGCGCAGACAGACGCACACCCACGTCGGCCTGGCTGAGGGGAACACTGGCAGCGCCTGCGCAATCGCTTTTGTTCCACACATCGACCACCGGCACCGAGGGCGGCAGGCGCTGCGCCATGGTCTGGGCAATGACTGCGTCTGCCTCTTGGTAGCCAGGATCGGCGCAGCGCACCAGGTCGTGCAAAAACAACACTGCATCGGCCTGCGCGATGGCATCCCAGGCCCGGGCGATGCCGATGCGCTCCACCTCGTCGGCACTGTCGCGCAGACCGGCCGTGTCGATCACGTGCAGTGGCACGCCCTCGATCTGTATGGTTTGCTGCACCTTGTCACGCGTGGTTCCGGCGATGGGGGTGACGATGGCCAGCTCGGCGCCCGCCAGGGCGTTGAGCAGCGAGCTCTTGCCCGCATTGGGCTGGCCGGCAATGACCACCTTGATACCCTCGCGCAGCAAGGCCCCCTGGCGGGTGCGCTGCAGCACCTGCGCCATGGTTTGCTCCAAATTCGATAGCTGTCCACGCGCATCTGCCTTGCGCAGGAAGTCGATTTCCTCTTCAGGAAAATCCAGCGTGGCCTCGACCAGCATGCGCAGGTGGATCAGGGCATCGCGCAAGGCATGGATTTCCTGCGAGAACGCACCGCTGAGCGAGCGGCTGGCACTGCGTGCCGCAGCCTCAGTACTGGCGTCGATGAGGTCGGCAATGGCCTCGGCCTGCGCCAGGTCGATCTTGTCGTTGAGGAAGGCGCGCTCGGTGAACTCCCCCGGCCGGGCCAGGCGCAGGCCCGCCAGGCGCGGCTGGCCGCTGGCAGGGTCGATTTCGGTCGCGGCCTCCAGGCAACGCGCCAGCAACAACTGCAGCACCACTGGCCCGCCATGGGCCTGCAGTTCCAGCACATCCTCGCCGGTGTAGGAGTGCGGTGCCGGAAAGTACAAGGCCAATCCCTGGTCTATGGGCTGGCCGACCGCATCCCGAAAGGGCAGATAGGTGGCCTCGCGCGCGCGCAGCGCACGACCGCACAGCCCCTCGACCAGCGATGCCAACCCCTTGCCCGACACGCGCACGATGCCCACCGCCCCGCGTCCAGGGGCGGTGGCGATGGCGGCGATAGGGTCCTGGTGGCGAGCGAGCATAGATGGGTGGTTGATCGGCGCAATGCCAAAAACCGGCGCGGCCCAGGCGCGGGACACCGCGCAAGGGCCGCCACAAGCTGCGCAGGCAGCGCTTCACTTGCGTGCGCTGGTGTCGCCCCCCCTTCCCGGCGAAGCCAAGAGAAGGGGGAAGCGGCGCAGCCGCTCAGGGGGTTGTTACTTGAACTTCGGCAGGTTGAACTGCGGCGGCACGCCCATGCGGGTGTTGATGATCCACTGCTGGACGATGGACAGGATGTTGTTCGTCAGCCAGTACAGCACCAGACCAGCCGGGAAGAAGAAGAACATCACGCTGAAGATCAGCGGCATGATCCACATCATCTTGGCCTGCATCGGGTCCGGCGGTGCGGGGTTCAGGGCCGTCTGCAGCAGCGTGCTCAGGGTCATCAGCACAGGGAGAATGAAGAACGGGTCGGGAGCAGACAGGTCATGCACCCAGCCGATCCAGGGGGCATTGCGCATTTCCACGCTGGACAGCAGCACCCAGTACAGCGCAATGAACACCGGAATCTGAACCATGATGGGGAAACACCCCCCCATGGGGTTGACCTTCTCCTCGCGGTAGATGCGCATCATCTCCTGCTGCATCTGCTGCGGCTTGTCCTTGAGACGCTCGCGCATCTCCATGATCTTGGGGTTGATGGCCTTCATCTTGGCCATGCTGGCGTAGGCCTTGGCATTGAGCCAGTAAAACGCGAGCTTGAGCAGCAACACCAGGGCCACGATGGCCCAGCCCCAGTTGCCGAGCAGCTTGTGCAACTGGTCGAGCAGCCAGTACAGCGGCTTGGACAGGATGGTCAACCAACCATAGTCCTTGACCAGCTCCAGGCCCGGAGCCAGCTTTTCCATCATGGTTTCAACCTGCGGACCGGCGAACAAGCGCGCATCCAGGGTCTTGCTGGCGCCCGGAGCAATGGCGTCCAGCGCGGTGATCATGCCCACCGAGTACAGGTTGGCGTCCACCTTGCGCATGAAGATTTCGCGCTTGGCGCCCTCGGGCAGCAACCAGGCCGAGGCAAAGTAATGCTGCACCATGGCCACGTAGCCGTTGTCGCTGTCCTTCTGGAAGTCGGCCTTGTTGGCCTCGATGTCCTTGAACTCGACCTTCTGGTATTTCTTGTCCTGGGTGAATACCGCCGGGCCGGTGAAGGTGGAATAGAAGGACGACTCGCCCGCTGGCTTGTTGCCATCGCGCACCAGTTGCAGATAGAGCTTGGGCTCGACCGCGGCAGCGCCGGTGTTGACGACTTCATGCTTGACCGCGATGTCGTAGGCGCCGCGCCGCACGGTCCAGGTCTTGACCAGCTTGACGCCACCGAGGTCGGGCGACTCAAAGCGCACGCTCAGCTCGTCCGTACCGTCCACCAGCGCCCGGGGGCCGGGCTGGGCGGTCATCAGTGTCTTGTGGTTGGGCATGGCAGCACCGCCGATCAGGCCGGTCTGCGCCACATACACGCGCTGCGGGCTTTCGTCGAGCAGCACAAAGTTCTGTTTGCCGTCCACCAGATCCGCATGCTTCAGCAGTTCTGCGCGCACCAGCGATCCGCCCTCGGAATCGAAGCTCAGGCGCAACACATCGGTGACCACTTCGAAGCGCTCGCGCGGCGCAGCCGGTGCAGCCGGTGCGCCAGACGCAGGCACCGCCGACGATGCCGCAGGGGCAGTGGCACTGGAGACAGGAACCGAGGCATCCGCCGCTGGCGTGCTGGCGGGTGCAGCGGCATCGGCCTTTGCCGTCACGGGAGCGGGCCCTGGGAAGAAGGTCGCGCTTTTGCCGTTGTGCAATTGCCATTTGTCCCACAGCAGGACCATGGAAAAACCGAATATCACCCACAGGATGGTGCGGCGGATGTCGTTCATGGAGACTTCTTTGGTGAGGAAGAGGTGGTTGTGGGCGGCATCAGCCGGGAGAACAGTCGCGTGGCGCGCGGCGCCTCCTGCGGCACCGGGTCATGCCCACCCGCACACCAGGGATGGCAGCGCCCCAGGCGGCAAACAGTCAGCCAGGCTCCGCGCGCTGCGCCATGCCGCTCCAGCGCTTGCAGCGCATACACAGAGCAGGTGGGCTCAAAACGGCAGGCAGAACCCAGCCAGGGGCTCAACAGCAGGCGGTAGGCCTTGACCAAGCCGATGAGCAGGCGTTGCATCATGGCGCGGCCGATCCTGCCAAGGCCGCCTCAGGCAGCGCCTTGCGGGAGGAGCGCTCAAAGAGCTGCAGCAGCTCGGCACGCACCGCCTGGCACAGCGCCTCGGAACGGGCGCTGACGAACTGCCTGCGATCAAAGGCCGAGCGCAGGCGCACCACATGCGCTGCCGGAGGCAGGCGCGTGGCATTCAGGGCTGCAACGGCAAAGATCTGGCGCTTGATGGCATTGCGCGTCACCGCGCGGCGCGCCCAGCGCTTGGGCACCATGGCGCCGAGCCACACGTCCTGAACCCCGAACAGGGGCCGGGGATGGCGCAGCGATGCGCCCTCAGGAGGTCGAGCAACATCCTGCGCCTGCAGCACCAAGCGGTGCAGCGCAAAGTGAGCGGTACGGGCCACCGTCTCGCCAGCCAGCGTGGCCTGGAACTGCGGACGGGTCTTGAGCCGCTGCATGGAAGTCGCCCCCTGCGGTGGTTGCCGATGCAAACCAGGGTGCGGACAGGCCCGGATGGCCCGGCCTCAGACGGCCAGGCGC
Source organism: Acidovorax sp. 210-6 (assembly GCF_010020825.1). GTDB lineage: Bacteria > Pseudomonadota > Gammaproteobacteria > Burkholderiales > Burkholderiaceae_C > Simplicispira > Simplicispira sedimenti. The sequence goes on along the minus strand of NZ_JAACJE010000001.1, from coordinate 4,066,612 downwards.
TTGCGGCCCTTGGCGCGGCGAGCGTTGATCACGGCGCGGCCGCCGCGGGTCTTCATGCGCACCAGAAAACCGTGGGTGCGGGCGCGGCGCGTCTTGGAGGGCTGGTAAGTGCGTTTCATGGGATTTCCTCTGGGGTTCGGGTCTGCGTGCTGGCCATGTGGCCTCTGCAATCCGTAGGCGCCGTTGGGGTGCCAGGGCTGCAAGACTGCCGCGCAGGAGTGCTTTGCCTGAAATTGGGTTCAGGAAAAACCCGCGATTATCGCAGGCTTGGGCTCGTGAAGCAATGGCCAACACCGAAAAACCCTTGGAAATCCTTGTGCCCGAACGGCGCCACAGGGTCGATACCGATTTGTGGATAACTTTTTGACAAGCTACAATCCGCAGCCTTCCAACGTTCCTCCTATCCACAACAAGAACTCCCGCAATGACCGAGGAACCCCCGCGTCCGACTTCCGAGCCCGCACCACACGAAGCCGGGCAGGCGCTGTGGCAGGCCTGCACCGAGCAGCTCTCCCAAGAACTCCCCACACAGCAGTTCAATACCTGGATCCGGCCGCTGTCCGCCCAGGTGGCCGAGGACTTCTCGCGCGTCACGCTGCTGGTGCCCAACCGCTTCACGCTGGACTGGATTCGTGCCCAGTACGCCGGGCGCATCGCTGCGGCGCTGGAAGCCATTTACGGCCAGCCCGTAACGTTGGAGTTAGCGCTCGCTCAGCGACAAACCATTGCCAGGACTCATGCGCCGCAGGCTGCGCAAGCAGCCTCTGCCACCACACCCCCCCTGGCCGATGCCCCGCCTGCCGAGGACAACGCCGCCGAGCCGCTGCGCAGTCGGCTCAATTCCGCGCTCACCTTCGACACCTTGGTGGAAGGCACGGCCAACCGCATGGCGCGCGCCGCCGCCATGCATGTGGCCAGCATGCCGGGGCATTTGTACAACCCGCTGTTCATCTACGGCGGCGTCGGCCTGGGCAAGACCCACCTGGTGCACGCCGTGGGCAACAAGCTGCTGCAGGATCGGCCCGACGCCAAAGTTCTCTACATCCACGCCGAACAATTTGTTTCGGATGTGGTTAAGGCCTACCAGCGCAAGACTTTTGACGAATTCAAGCACCGCTACCATTCGCTGGATCTGCTGCTGATCGACGATGTGCAGTTCTTTGCCAACAAGGACCGTACACAAGAGGAGTTCTTCAACGCCTTCGAAGCGCTGCTGGCCAAGAAGAGCCACATCGTGATGACCTCGGACACCTACCCCAAGGGACTGACGGCCATCCACGAGCGCCTGGTCTCGCGCTTCGATTCGGGCCTGACCGTGGCCATCGAGCCGCCCGAGCTGGAAATGCGCGTGGCGATCCTGATCAACAAGGCACGCGCGGAAGGCGCCGAAATGCCCGAGGAAGTCGCCTTCTTCGTGGCCAAGAACGTGCGCTCCAACGTGCGCGAACTGGAAGGCGCGCTGCGCAAGATCCTGGCCTACAGCCGCTTCAACCAGAAGGACATCTCCATCCAGCTCGCGCGCGAGGCGCTGCGCGACCTGCTGTCCATCCAGAACCGGCAGATCAGCGTGGAAAACATCCAGAAGACGGTGGCCGACTACTACAAGATCAAGGTCGCCGACATGTACAGCAAGAAGCGCCCGGCCAGCATTGCCCGGCCGCGCCAGATCGCCATGTACCTGGCCAAGGAGCTGACGCAAAAGAGCCTGCCCGAGATTGGCGAGCTGTTCGGCGGGCGCGACCACACCACCGTGCTGCACGCGGTGCGCAAGATTGCGGGCGAGCGCCAGCAACTCACCGAACTGAACCAGCAGCTGCACGTGCTGGAGCAGACCCTCAAGGGCTGAGCCATGTGGCGCAGCGCAGCAGCCAAACGCGGCCCGGCACAGGGCAAAATGGCAGATGGTGTTTCGGGCGGATGGCAAGACCCTGCCGCTGGCCCACACACCAAGCCCCTAACCACCAGAGGTTGACATGATCGTCCTGAAGGCAACACAAGACAAGGTTCTCGCGGTTCTGCAATCGGTTGCTGGCATCGTCGAGCGCCGCCACACGCTGCCCATCCTGGCCAACGTGCTGATCCGCAAGACCGGCAATGCGCTGCAGTTCACCACCAGCGACCTGGAAGTGCAGATCCGCACCACCGCCGAGCTGGGCGGCGACACGGGCGACTTCACCACCACGGTGAACGCACGCAAGGTCATCGAAGTGCTGCGCACCATGCCCGGCGACCAGACGGTGAGCCTGGAATCGAGCCAGGACAAGCTCCTCCTCAAGGGCGGCAAGAGCCGTTTCACGCTGCAGACCCTGCCCGCCGCCGACTTCCCGCTGGTGCAGGAGGCCGCCAACTTCGGCCCTGCCTTCAGCGTGCCGCAAAAGACGCTCAAGCACCTGCTGGGCCAGGTGGCGTTTGCCATGGCGGTGCAGGACATCCGCTACTACCTCAACGGCATCCTGTTCGTGGCCGAGGGCAAGACGCTCTCGCTCGTGGCCACCGACGGCCACCGCCTGGCCTTTGCCAGTGCCGAGTTGGACGTGGAAGTGCCCAAGCAGGAAGTCATCCTGCCGCGCAAGACCGTGCTGGAACTGCAGCGCCTGCTCAGCGACGCCGACGGTGCACTGGAAATGCGCTTTGCCAACAACCAGGCCAAGTTCTGCTTTGGCGCGCTGGAGTTCGTGACCAAGCTGGTCGAGGGCAAGTTCCCTGACTACAACCGCGTGATCCCACGCAACCACCACAACAGCGTGACCCTGGGCCGCACCGCGCTGCTGGCCAGCCTGCAGCGCACCGCCATCATGACCACCGACAAGTTCAAGGGCGTGCGCCTGAACCTGGAGCCCGGCCTGCTGCGCGTGGCCAGCAGCAACGCCGAACAGGAAGAGGCGGTGGACGAACTGGACATCGACTACGGGGGCGACGCGATCGAGATCGGCTTCAACGTGAGCTACCTCATCGACGCCCTGGCCAGCATGGAGCAGGACATGGTGCAGATCGCGCTGGCCGACGGCAACAGCTCGGCCCTCGTCACCCTGCCCGACAGCCAGAACTTCAAGTACGTGGTGATGCCCATGCGCATCTGATGCGCAGATACACTGTAGATTGCTATTAATTTTATAGCTACTGGCGCTTTATAGACGTGCGCTAGAACCATATTTTGCATATAAACCGCAGGCCCCTGTGGCCTGCCCAGACCCAAGCCGACCATGACCGCTGAGAACACACCGCCCACCCCTGAAGACCAGGGCGCCCCCCGCGCCGAGCAGCCTGCGGCCGGTGGCAGCGAGGGCTATGGCGAAGGCGCGATCCAGATCCTGGAAGGGCTGGAGGCCGTGCGCAAGCGCCCCGGCATGTACATCGGCGACACGTCGGACGGCACCGGCCTGCACCACCTCGTGTTTGAAGTGGTGGACAACTCCATCGACGAAGCGCTGGCCGGCCATTGCGACGACATCGTCGTCACCATCCACACCGACAACTCCATCAGCGTGACCGACAACGGCCGCGGCATCCCCACGGGCGTGAAGATGGACGACAAGCACGAGCCCAAGCGTTCGGCCGCCGAAATCGCCCTGACCGAACTGCACGCCGGCGGCAAGTTCAACCAGAACAGCTACAAGGTCTCGGGCGGCCTGCACGGCGTGGGCGTGAGCTGCGTGAACGCATTGAGCAAATGGCTGCGCCTGATCGTGCGCCGCGACGGCAAGGTGCACCAGATCGAATTTGCGCGCGGCTTTGTGCAAAACCGCGTGCTCGACACCGTGGACGGCTTCGAGGTTTCGCCCATGCGGGTGACCGGCGCCACCGAAAAGCGCGGCACCGAGGTGCACTTTCTGCCTGACACCGACATCTTCCAGCAGAACCACGAGTTCCACTACGAGATCCTGGCCAAGCGCCTGCGCGAGCTCTCTTTCCTGAACAACGGCGTGCGCATCCGCCTCAAGGACGAACGCGACGGCCGCGAAGACGACTTTGCCGGCAGCGGTGGCGTGATGGGCTTTGTGCAGTTCATCAACGCCAACAAGAAGGTGCTGCACCCCACGGCCTTCCACGCCACGGGCAGCCGCCCGGCCGACAGCTATGGCGGCATTCCCGGCACCGAAATCGGCGTGGAAGTGGCCATGCAGTGGAACGACGGCTACAGCGAACAGGTGCTGTGCTTCACCAACAACATCCCGCAGCGAGACGGCGGCACCCACCTCACAGGCCTGCGCGCCGCCATGACGCGCGTGATCGGCAAGTACATCGAAACCAACGAACTGGCCAAGAAGGCCAAGGTCGAGGTCAGCGGCGACGACATGCGTGAAGGCCTGTGCTGCGTGCTGAGCGTGAAGGTGCCCGAGCCCAAGTTCAGCAGCCAGACCAAGGACAAGCTCGTCTCCAGCGAAGTGCGCGCGCCGGTGGAAGACATCGTGGCCAAGTCCCTGGCCGAATACCTGGAAGAGCGCCCCAACGACGCGAAGATTCTGTGCGGCAAGATCATTGACGCCGCCCGCGCCCGCGAGGCGGCGCGAAAGGCCCGCGAAATGACGCGCCGCAAGGGCGTGCTCGACGGCTTCGGCCTGCCCGGCAAGCTGGCCGACTGCCAGGAAAAGAACCCTGAACTCTGCGAAATCTACATCGTCGAGGGCGACTCCGCAGGCGGCTCGGCCAAGCAGGGCCGCGACCGCAAGTTCCAGGCCATCCTGCCGCTGCGCGGCAAGATCCTGAACGTGGAAAAGGCGCGCTACGAAAAGCTGCTCACCAGCAACGAAATCGTCACCCTCATCACCGCGCTGGGCACCGGCATCGGCAAGGCCAGCGCGGAAAGCGGCAAGAGCGGCAGCGACGACTTCGACGTGGCCAAGCTGCGCTACCACCGCATCATCATCATGACCGACGCCGACGTGGACGGCGCGCACATCCGCACGCTGCTGCTGACCTTCTTCTACCGCCAGATGCCCGACCTGGTGGAGCGCGGCCACATCTACATCGCCCAGCCGCCGCTGTACAAGGTCAAGAGCGGCAAGGAAGAGCTGTACCTGAAAGACGGCCCAGCCCTGGACCAGTACCTGCTGCGCATCGCCCTGAAAGACGCCAGCGTGAACACCGGCGGCACCAACCCCCAGGTGCTGGCAGGCGACACCCTGGCCGAACTGGCACGCAAGCACCAGACCGCCGAAGCCGTGATTGCACGCCTGTCCGCCTTCATGGACCAGGAAGCCCTGCGCGCCATTGCCGACGGCGTGGCCGTCAAACTCGACACCCAGGAAGAAGCCCAGGCCAGCGCCGTGGCCATGCAGGCCAAGCTGGCGGAACTCTCCACCACCGGCGTGCCGCCCGAGGTGGCCGGCGAATTCGACGCACGCAGCGACAAACCCATCCTGCGCATCAGCCGCCGCCACCACGGCAACATCAAGAGCAGCATCCTCACGCAGGACTTCGTGCACGGCGCCGACTACGCCGCCCTGCAGGAAGCTGCCGACACCTTCCGCGGCCTGCTGGGCGAGGGCGCCAAGGTCATGCGTGGCGAAGGCGAAAAGGCCAAGGATGAAAAAGTCAGCGACTTCCGCCAGGCCATGCGCTGGCTCATCAGCGAAGCCGAACGCACCACCAGCCGCCAGCGCTACAAAGGCCTGGGCGAAATGAACCCCGAGCAGCTGTGGGAAACCACCATGGACCCCGCCGTGCGCCGCCTGCTGCGCGTGCAGATCGACGACGCCATCGAGGCCGATCGCGTGTTTACGATGCTGATGGGGGATGAGGTGGAGCCGCGCCGGGATTTCATTGAGACCAACGCTTTGCGTGCCGGGAACATCGACGTTTGAGGCGTTTATTCGCCCATAGGAAAACAACGACTTTGATAAGTCGTTGTTTTTATTGAATTTTTAATCTTCGCCATCGTTGTTATCTTCGAGTACAGATAACAACGACAACTCAACACCGGCCCCGTTCGGCTTGGTGTACGCCATGTTCCGCTTGGCACGGCCTGGTACGGGCATCAAAAGCCCTTGCTCACGCCAGGCTGCCAATAGCTTCGATGCTTTTAGCGTGTCCACCCCAGCAATTCGGACGACATCGGCGTTGGCAATCGATCCGTGGCGATCAATCCAGTCACTGACCTCATCCCAGGCGGTGGGCCTCTTTAAGTTAAAGAGGGTGACGGTCACACTCTCCACGGCTGTCTCGGTGTTCTGCTTGTACTGGGGCGGATACAACTCAGCCAATGCCATTTCAGAGAACATCATCCGGACGCCTTCCCCCGCATCGATGTTCGGTGCGACGGGAAATTCGCGCAAGTTGCTGGCTATCAACGGATTGCGCGCCCTCGACCCCGACCGGGCGATATTGGCCGGCGTGATGTTGCCGGGCAGCAAGCCGGGACTTTCCACTTCGACACGGTCGTCAAAGATGCGAACAAAGATATCGCGGTTCAGCCGATAGTCACGGTGAATGACGGCATTCACGATCGCCTCTTTCACAGCCCGCTCGGGATAGGCATGAAGCGTCTTGAACCCGCTGTTGCTCAGCGTTAGCCCTTGCGCAAGTTCATCCATCACCAGCCTGACCGCTGCATCGATCTGATCAATCAACGGGCCACGGATGGTCTTGGCCGCCTTGCGTAAGTTGGGGGTAGCTCCGCTCGAAACCTGTTTGCCGTCGTACACCATCACACGCACATCGGCACGGCTGTCAAAAGCCGCCAGCAGACTACCTGGCTCGTCCGCAAACAACAGCACGGCAGCTCGCCTCGGTTGAACCACGCCATCCACCTCTTCAGCAAGACCAATGCGCAAAAGCTGGTCTGCAAAGCTACCGGATAACGGGCCGCGCGCCTCGGCAAAACGCTTCCATGCCGTGGTTTGCAGCCGGTCAAGGGCTACCGCGACGGGCTCGCTGCTCGCGCTTCGCGCCCCGCGCCGGTACGACAGCTCAGTGCTTTCCGCCGCACTCATAGGCCGATTACCAGCTTCCATGCGCGTGAAGGTGCCACCGTTCAAGATGGAGTGCACATGGCTGCTGCGACCCACATGCACCAACAACAGATGGCCGTTCTGCCCTTTTGCCGGGCCATTGTGGAGACGACACGACACCGCAACCATACGCACCGTGCTGATGGCGGGCGAAAACTCCGTCAGCAGCTTGCGTCGCAACTCATCCACGGCCTCGGGGTTTTCTTCCACACCAAACAACCGTGCATCGCCTTTGAACTCCTTCAGGTCCGCCACGCCCAGCACCAGTGTGCCGCCGTCAGTGTTCGCCAAAGCGCAAACTGTTTCCAGCGCCTTGCCCACCATCTTGCCGCTGACGCGCTTGAACTCGAGATGGCGTGATTCACTCATCGTGATGAGCTGTTGCACGAGGGCGGCGTTATCGATGGCCGCAGCGGGCGTCAAATTCATGGCGTGTGTGTCCTCAAGCGGTTACGGAATCCACCAGCGCCTCGGCCAGACGGGCCTGCACGGACTGGCGTTCGGCCACACGCTGACGCAGGTCGGCGCACAGGCGGCGCAGGGCGGTGATGCGGGTGACGATGCGGGATTGCTCGGCCAATGGAGGCACGGGAAACGCGCAATCTTTCAGCTGCGTCATATTGATGGAAGCCAGATTTGTCGTTTGCTTCGCAGATGACGCGAAGTAGGCACGAGCGACCGCCGAATTCAAATACAACTCAGCCCACACTGGATTCCAGGCTGTAGAAATTCCTCGCGCCTTGAACACATGGTTTTGGTGCAAGCATGTTGGCAGCTCATCACGCCAGATGGCTGTGCGCCCGACTTTGTCCCAGTCCCCCCCCTCCGTTATCAGCAGATCGCCGTTGAGGAGCTGAAATCGAGATAACTCGCTTTGGTCGATGACCACCTCTTTCATCGACGAAAGATTGAGGTGCCAGCGCTGCACGTTCGCTACACGCAAATATGGCAATGAAACAGGCGTAGGTATTGCAGCCTTACGGCCCAATGTCACGCCACTGGATATCAGCACGATTTCACCTAGACGGGCCCACTCCCACACCACCGGCAACTCAAACGGCTTTTCCTCGTCGGTGATGGGCGGCAGGGGTTTGCCCTGTTTGATCTGGCCGGTGGCGATGAGTCGGTCTTTTTCGGCGCGGATTTTTTGCAGCAGGGCGCTGGCGGGTTCGTCGGTGGGGTCTTGGGGCACGAGCAGGCCGCGCACGGCCAGTTGCAGCAGGGTTTGCTCCAGGGCGTCGATGGCTTCGGGGCGGTCCAGCAGCAGGTCGAAGTGCTGGGCCACGCGCTGCCAGTTGGCGGCCAGTTCTTCGGGCGTGGTGCTGGCTGTGAGCGTGCCCAGCAGGGTGCTGACCAGTTGGGCGTGTTGCGCGGCCTCCAGCTGGCCCTTGGCCTCCAGCGCATCGCACAGGCGCATGAGGGCTTCGACGCGGGTGACGATGCGGGATTGTTCGGCGAGGGGTGGGAGCGCAAACAACTGCGCGTTCAGCACCTTGAAGTGACGCGCATATCCCCGATCCTCTAAATCGAAACCTCTGAGCTGGAAAGCAAAGAACTTTTCGTCTTGCAGAACTGGCCGCAATATCTTGGTCCCGTCCGCCCCTGCTACGAAGTCAAAGTCAATGTGCTTGATTGCCTTTGTGTGATCGCCGAAAACAATTACAGGTCCAGGAATCTCAATTAACAGGTCCTGATCATTGGTATATCCGGCAATCGGCCTCTGCCCCTGGTCAACAACGGGAAAACGCCCCTCAATCTCTACAGCTGAAGATAGCAATTTGTTGCTGCTTGGAGATATCGAGTAGTAAATCTCAGGCAGCCGCACCCACTCCCACCCCTGCGGCAACCCAAACGGCTTTTCTTCCTCCCCCATCTCCGCCAGCGGCTTGTCCCGTTTGATCTTGCCCTCGGCAATCAGCCGATCCTTCTCCGCCCGAATCTTCTGCAGCAGCACGCCCGCCGGTTCGTCAGCGGGGTCTTGCGGCACCAGCTTGCCTTGCACCGCCAGGGTGAGGATGAGTTCGCGCAACTTGGCGACGCCACCGGGGGCTGTGGCGAGTAGCTCCATATTTGATAGCAGCATGCGCTTATTCCTCAAGCGCTAGCGGCTGTTTTTGCCAATGACTCGGCGAGGATGCACTTGAGCTCATCGCGCAGGGCCTGGGCCTCGGCCTGCAGGCGGGCGTAGTAGGCCAGCAGCTCGTCGGGGTCGTGGCTTTGCTGTTCGCCAATGTGGGGGTTCTTTTGGTCCAGGTTGTAGCCAGCGGCCTTGATCTGGTCGATGCCGACCTTCCAGGCGCGTTCGTTTTCCACGCGGGCGGCAAAGCCGTCCTGCTCGGTGCCCCACCAGGCTTTTTCAGCATCGAACTCGTCGATGCGGATGGGCTTGGTTTTGTTGTAGGTTTTGACGCCCTGGGGGTAAGGGTGCTCGTAGTACCAGATGTGCTGGGTGGGCTGGCCTTTGGTGAAGAACAGCAGGTTGGTTTTGATGCCGGTGTAGGGCGCGAACACGCCATTGGGCAGGCGCACGATGGTGTGCAGGTTGCAGTGCTGCAGCAGTTGTTCTTTGATGCGGGCCTTGACGCCTTCGCCAAACAAAAAGCCGTCGGGCAGCACCACGGCGGCGCGGCCGCCGGGTTTGAGCAGGTGCTGGATGAGCACCAGGAACAGGTCGGCGGTTTCCTTGGTGCGCACGTCGGCCGGAAAGCCCGCCTCGATGCCCGGCTCTTCAATGCCGCCAAAGGGCGGGTTGGTGAGGATGACGTTGACGCGGTCTGTAGCGGTGTAGTCGCGCAGCGGGCGGGCCAGGGTGTTGTCGTGCACGATCTGGCTGGGCACTTCAATGCCGTGCAGCAGCAGGTTGGTGACGCACAGCATGTGCGGCAACTGCTTTTTCTCCACGCCGCGGATGCTGTTTTGCAGCACGGCCTCTTGCTCTGCGTTGTGCACCTGTTTGCGCAGGTGCTCGATGGCGCAGACGAGGAAGCCGCCGGTGCCGGTGGCCGGGTCCATGACGCTTTCGCCCAACTGGGGGTTGGTCATGTCCACCATGAATTGGGTGACGGCGCGGGGGGTGTAGAACTCGCCCGCGTTGCCTGCGCTTTGCAGGTCGCGCAGGATTTTTTCGTACAGGTCGTTGAACTGGTGGCGCTCGGCCTGGCGGTTGAAGTCGATGGCGTTGAGTTTGTTGACCACCTGGCGCAGCAGGTGGCCGCTTTTCATGTAGTTGTAGGCGTCTTCAAACACGCCGCGTACCACGTAGCCGCGCGGGTTGCGCTGGGGGTCGGCGCTCAGGCCCTTGAGGGCGGGGAAGAGCTGCTTGTCCACAAAGTCGAGCAGGGCGTCGCCGGTCATGCCCTCGGCATCGGCCGCCCAGTGGCGCCAGCGCAGGTGCTCGGCCATGGGGCTTTGGTAGTCGTCGCGGGTGAGTTCGAGTTCTTCTTCCAGCGCGTCAAACACCTTGAGGAACAGCAGCCAGGTGAGCTGGCTGATGCGCTGGGCGTCGCCATCGACGCCGCTGTCCTGGCGCATGATGTCTTGGATGGATTTGATGACGGGGGTGAGGTTGGACATGGAACGCGGGTTTTAAGCAAAAACGGCCTCTAGCGCTTATATAACAAGCGCTAGCAGCTATCAAAACAGGAGTATTTGGCAGTACACGGCGGCACACGGTTAGTGGGCCGGGTGCGTAGCGTACAGCGCTTGCTCCAGCGCCTGCAGCGCGCTGAGGTACTGCGGGCGGCCACCAAAGCTGCGCACCAGCTCTACGGGGCTGCCCAGGTCGGTGAAGGGCTGGAGTTTGAAGACTTCGTTGCTCTCGATGGTGGCGATGCCTTCGTCGGCGTATTTGTCGAGCAGGGCGTCAAGCACCTTGCGGGCCACGGGGCCGTATTGGGTGAAGACGCTGCGCTTTTTGACGCGCTGGGCGCGCTCGCGGCGGGTGAGCGGGGGCTGGTCGTAGGCGACGTGCAGCAGCAGGTCGAACGGGTCGAGGTCTTTGCCCACCTCAGCGGCCAGGGCATCGATGAGCACGCCTTCTGCCTCTAGCTCGGCCAGCAGGGCGGCTTTGCGATCGGCCTGCTGCCAGGTTTGCAGGAACTGGTCGAGCGAGTCGTATTTTTTGAGCAGATTGATGCGGGTGTAGTCGCGCAGACTTTCGGTGATGAGCTTGCCTTGGGCGTTGAGGTACTGCACGCGCTCGCGCGCCACGGCCACGGGAATGCCGTCCACGATGTATTTGCGCGGTGCGTCTTCCTCGGCGGTGATCAGGCCCACGGTGGCCGCAGGTTCGGTAGGCCATCCATCGGGCACCGAGGTAGTGCCGGGCAGCTCTGCGGGCGGCGGCGGGGCCACGGGTTCACCGGGCTGAGGGGCGTACACCTGCACGGGCTCACCGTCAAAGCTGGGGTCAGCAAAGAGCTCCGTGGCGCGCTTGAAGTCGAGGATGGTGAACCAGCTTTTTCCCAGGTCTTCGCGCAGGCGGGTGCCCCGGCCAATGATCTGCTTGAACAGCGTCATGGACTTGATGGTCTGGTCCAGCACGATGAGCTTGCAGGTTTGCGCGTCCACGCCGGTGCTCATGAGCTTGGAGGTGACGGCGATCACCGGGTAGGTTTTCTCAGGGTCGATGAAGTTGTCCAGCTCGCGCTTGCCTTCGGTGTTGTCGCCGGTGATCTGCACCACGTATTTGGGCTCTTTGGCGCACAGGTCGGCATTGGCGTTGCTGAGTGCCTTGCGCATACGCTCGGCGTGTTCGATGTCTTCGCAAAAAACGATGGTCTTGGCGTAGCGGTCAGCGGCCTGCAGGTATTCGGTGACCTTGGCGGCCACCACGGCGTCGCGCTGCTCCATGACGAGCTTGCGGTTCATGTCGGCACCGGTGTAGATGCGGTCTTCGATGAGGTGGCCGAACTTGTCGCGCTGGCCTTCGGTGGGGCGCCAGCCGAAGGTGTCTTTGTCCAGGTCCACCCGCACCACCTTGTAGGGCGCGAGGTAGCCGTCTTCAATGCCTTGCTTCAAGCTGTAGGTGTAGAGCGGCTCGCCAAAGTAGTCGATGTTGGAGACGTCTTCCGTCTCCTTGGGTGTGGCCGTGAGGCCGATCTGTGTGGCGCTGGCAAAGTAGGTGAGGATGTCGCGCCAGGCGGAGTCTTCAGCCGCGCTGCCCCGGTGGCATTCGTCCACCACGATCAGGTCGAAGAAGTCGGGGCTGAACTGCTTGTAGATGTTGCGCTCTTCTTGCGTGCCGGTGACGGCCTGGTAGAGCGAGAGGTAAATTTCGTAGCTTTTGTCCACCACCTTGGTGGTCTTGTTCACGGCCAGGTCGAGGTCTTCCACGGTGACCTGGCCTTGGGTGTCCACCCGCTCCACGCCCTTGGCGTGGGGGCTGAGCTTGGCCATCGCGCCCTTGAAGGGGCGGAAGTCATTGACCATCGTCTGGTCGATGAGGATGTTGCGGTCGGCCAAAAACAGGATGCGTTTTTTGGCGCCGCTTTTCCACAGGCGCCAGATGATCTGGAACGCGGTGTAGGTTTTGCCGGTGCCCGTGGCCATGACGAGCAGCACGCGGTTTTGGCCTGCGGCAATGGCCTCTACCGTGCGGTTGATGGCCCCCAACTGGTAGTAGCGCGGGGTTTTGCTGGGGGCGTAGTCGGTGGCGGCAATGTGCTCCACGGCGGGCGTCCAGCCCTTCCACGCGCAGTACTTGGCCCACAGCTCGGCGGGGGTGGGGAATTGGTCCAGCGTGAGGTCGCGCTCCAGCACGCCATCAGACAGGGTGGCATCGCGGAACACAAAGCCATCGCCATTGCTGGCAAAGCTGAAGGGTACGCCCAGCAGCTCGGCGTATTGAATGGCCTGGGGCATGCCCGCGCCGACGGAGTGCTTGGCGTCTTTGGCCTCGACCACGGCCAGCGGTACGTTGGGCTTGTGGAACAGCACGTAGTCGGCCCGCAGCATGGAGGCCTTGTCGCGGTGCGATGCCTGGCCGCGCACCACTACGCGACCAGGGCGCAGGGTGTATTCGCGCAGGATGTGCTGCTGCACGCTCCAGCCCGCACGCTGCAGAGCGGGGGTGATGCACTGGTCGCAAATGTCGGTCTCGCTCAGGCGGGTGGGGTGCATTCCGATCCTTGATGGCGCTGGGGCTCTCTACCGGCGGCGCGTGCGCTGGTTGTGCCCAGCGGACATTATCCCCACCGGGCGGGCCGCTACACCGTCGCCCATTGCTCAAATTCAGTGCCCGTGGCCAAGCCTGCTGACGGGTGAGTCACAGCAACCCCTTCGACCCGCGCCAAGGGCGGGCCGTGGTGCGCCCAGGTGATCAGCGTCTCCACGTCCACCTGGGGGCCATGCACCAGCGCTTCGACACTGCCATCACTGCGGTTGCGCACCCAGCCCACCACGCACAGGCGTCGGGCCTCCTGGGCCAGGTGGTAGCGGTAGCCCACGCCTTGCACGCGGCCGGTGATACGCAGGTGGCGGGTGACAGTGGGTGCCGCGCTGGGCTCGGCAGTGGAGGCGTCCGTCACTTGATGCCTGCCATTTCCAGCCGTGCATCCACGGTGACTGGCGCCTTGGTGCCGACCAGCGGGTCGAAGCGCCGGGCCATGGCCTGTTCCAGGTGATCCAGCCGCAGGCGGCTTTGGGGGTGTGCGTCGGCAAACTGCAGGTCGCTGTCCCCCAGCGCGTTGACCTGCACCAGCGCAGAGGCCAGGCCGTAGGGGTCGAGCCCAGCGCGCGCGGTCAGGGTGACGGCCTCGCGGTCGGCGGCGTGCTCGGCCTCGGCGCCGACCCCCTGGGTGTGCACCTGGCGCACCAGCGCCGGTAGGCCTGCGGGCGTGCCCACGCGCAGGGCCGTACGCATGGCGTGCAGGTGGTGCCTTTGGGTCACATGGGCGATTTCGTGCGCCAGGATGCCTGCGAGTTCGGCCTCGTCGGTGCAGCGGTCCACCAGGCCCCGGGTGACAAACACATGGCCGCCAGGGGCGCTGTAGGCGTTGAAGTCGGACTCGTCCACCACCACAAAGGCCCAAGGCAGATGGGGGCGGCTGGACTGCAGGCTGATCCAGCGACCCAGCAGGTTGATGTAGCGTTGCAGCTCCGCCGTGGGGTCCAGCGGCTTGCCCTGCAGCAGCAGTGCAGCCATCTGGCGGCCCAGGTCTGCCTCTTGCGCCTCGGTCATGCCCTCGACGGATTGCAACATGCGCCCCAGCGCAGGGTCACCTCCTGCGCCAGCCTGAGGAGGCTCGGCGGCTGAAGCCTCGGCGCTGCTGGCCGCAGCCGATGGCGTCAACGCGGGGACCGGAAGTGCATCGACGGTACGAGATTGAAGGCCTGCAGTGCTTGCAAAGGTACGCGCGCTGTCGGCGCTTGCACGCCAGCGGTCAAGCTGTTGGAGGGGTTGTGCACCGGAGGCTGTGCGTCCGCCCACCGGCGAGCGCGATACATCGCCTTCGCCCAGGCCACGGATGCCCACGGTAGCGGTGGCCACGCTGATGGAGGAGCCACCGCCCGCCTTGCTCCCCAGATCGCGCAAGGCTTGCGCTGCGGTGTTGTTGTCACGGGCCGGGGTTCCGATGTCGAACATGTGCACCCAACCCGTGGCCCCGGAGTCGGATCGCACCCGCACCCAGGCACCTTGCCGCAGGGCGGTACGCGTGACGGTTGCATGGGCGGCCAGTTCGGCCACGCTGGCCGCATTGTCGCCAGGGGCTGCCCGCAATTGCGTGGGACGCTTGATCGTGACGGCGTCCTGTGCGTACGCGGCGCCCATGCCTGCCAGCCAGAGCACCAAGGCAGCCCCCCATGCGCAGACGCACCGGCCGTTCCGTTTAATTCTGTTTTGATTGCGCTGTGATCGCAAAAGCATGAATCCCTCCATCGACGGCACATTAAATGCGTCTATTTGTAAATGTCTCGGTGAAATTGAATCAGGACGAAATTGTTATGGTTTTCATAAAAGCCTGCAATTCAATGGCATTCAAAGGGAAAGGATGCATGACATAGTTCACACATCGCACTCAAGGCGCATTCTGTGGCCGTGATGGTTGGTGTGTGATTGTGTACATTGCGCGCTCTTTGCATTTCTTTCAACCCAATCTGCTTTGAATCATATGAACCGTCGTGACCTGATTTCCCTCGCAGCGCTCGCCTCTGGCATCAGTTCTGTTTCCCCTGTATGGGCGCAATTCAACTTGGGCAAGGCCCTGGAAGCTGGCCAGGATCTGGCCAAGGCAGAATCCATTACCGACGAAGAGTTGAAAAAGTATTTTGACCAGGTGTCCACGCAAATGGACGGTCAAAGCTCTGTCGCTCCCGCCAGCAATGCCTATGCCAAACGCCTGACCAAAATGGTGACGGGCCTGCAGAATTACGACGGCCTGCGGTTGAATTTCAAGGTGTACCTCACCCCTCAAATCAACGCTTTTGCCATGGCCAACGGCACCATCCGTGTCTATTCAGGCCTGATGGACCAATTTACCGACGACGAAGTGCGCTATGTGATCGGCCACGAAATCGGCCACGTCAAAAGCGGCCACTCCAAATCACGCATGCAGGCGGCTCTGCGCACCAGCGCCTTGCGCAAGGGCGTGGAATCCAGCAATACCCGTGCAGGTGCGTTGGCCAGTACCGAGCTGGGCAACCTGTTTGAGAAGGTGGTGAACGCCCAGCACTCGCAGTCGAACGAACGCGAGGCGGACGACTACGCGCTGCAGTTCATGAAGGCCCGTAAATACAGCCCTCAGGCCTGCGTGAGCGCGCTGGAGAAGCTCGCGGCTCTGTCGGGGGACAACTCCAGCAGTTTCCTGTCCACCCACCCGGCGCCCAAAGACCGTGCCGAACGCATGCGCACCCAACTGGCCTGATCACCCCGCTGCATGGGCAGCGCAGCACCAACCCGCCCTGCCCACACAAGGCATGGCGGGTTTTTTTATCGGCAGTTTCCGTGGCTGCGCCGCGGGCCACTTCACCCCAGGGCCCAAGCAGCCACCTGGGTGTAGCACGTGATGCCCAGCAGGATGTTGAGCGGAAACGTCAGCCCGAGCGACAGGCCCACGTAGAGCGACGGATTGGCCTCTGGGATGGCATAGCGCACCACGGCGGGCACGGCAATGTAGGAGGCGCTGGCGGCCAGCACCATGAGCAGCACGGTGTCGCCCAGCGGCAGGCCAGCCGCCTGCGCCAGCAGCAGCGCCAGGCCGGCATGCACGGGCGGCGCCAGCAGGCCGTAGGCGATGAGCAGGGGCGGCTGGCTGCGCAGGCCGGGCAGGTTGCGCGCGGCGCTCAGGCCCATGTCGAGCAGGAAGAAGGCCAGCATGCCCTTGAACAGATCGCCGGCAAACGGCTTCATGGCCTGCTGGCCCGCCTCGCCCGTGAGCAGGCCCACGGCCATGGCGCCGAGCAGCAGCAACTGGGCGCCGTCGGTGAAGGATTCGTGCAGCACTTTGGAGAGAGAAAAGCCCGCCCCTCCCTGACCACCGCCCAGCGCCAGGGTGCCGCCACCACCGACCTGCACGGCAACGGGCGTGGCGGCCTGGCTGCGGCGCAGGGCATTGGCCATGAGCACGGCCAGGATGATGGCGGGCGACTCCATCAGGGCCATGGCGGCAGCCATGTGGCCGCCGTAGGCGATGCCCTGGGCGTCGAGGTGGGCCGTGGCCGTGATGAAGGTGACGGCGCTGACCGAGCCGTAGGTGGCGGCCACGGCCGCGGCATCAAAGCGCGGAATGAAACGGCTCAGCAGCAGGTAGCTGGCCACCGGCACCGCCACGGCCAGCGCCACTGCCAGCCCCAGGCCCGTGGCCACCTGCGCCGTGAGGCCCGACTGCGCCAGCGCGAAGCCGCCCTTGAGCCCCAGCGCCATCAGCAGGTACAGCGACAGGAAACGCGAGATGGGCGCGGGAATTTCGAGGTTGGATTTGATGAGTCCGGCAAAGACGCCGAAGACGAAGAACAGGATGGCAGGGTCGATCAGGGTGTGCATGGCGGGGCTTTCACAGGCTCGGCGTGACTGTAGGGGCCCCGATGGATAAAGTAAAATCGATATTTAAATAGATAACAATAGATTTTTATCTATGAATATCACCTTCCGCCAGATGCGCCTGTTCCTGGCGCTGGCCGATACGGGCAGCGTCAGCGGCGCGGCGCGGGCCCTGCATGTGACGCAGCCCACCGCGTCCATGCAGTTGCGCGAGGTGACCGAAGCCGTGGGTCTGCCGCTGTACGAGGTGATCGGGCGCCGCGTGCACCTCACCGATGCCGGCCGCGACCTGGCCGCCACGGCACGCGCCATCGTCGATGCATGGGAGAACTTCGGCCAGCGGGTCAACGCCATGCACGGCCTCACGCGCGGGCGCCTGCGCGTGGCCGTGGTCAGCACGGCCAAGTACTTCGTACCGCGCCTGCTGGGCGGCTTTTGCACGCAGTACCCGGACATCGAGATCGCGCTGGAGGTGCTCAACCGCGACGGCGTGGTGCAGCGCCTGCGCGAGAACCTGGACGATCTCTACGTCATGTCCATGCCCCCGGCGGATCTGGACCTGGAAGACCATGTCTTTCTCTCCAACCCGCTGGTGCTCGTGGCCTGGCAAGGCCATCGCCTGGCGAAGCGCCGCCGCATCGCCCTGGCGGACCTGGGTGACGAGCGCTTCGTGCTGCGCGAACGCGGCTCCGGTACCCGGCTGGCCACGGACCGTTTCTTCGCGGCCCAGGGCTTCGAGGCGCCCACGCGGCTGGAACTGGGCAGCAACGAGGCCATCAAGGAAGCCGTGGCGGGCCGCCTCGGGCTGGCCGTGCTGTCCAGGCATGCCCTGCGCGACAGCGAGCTGGAAACCGATCTGTGCGTGCTGCCGGTGCAGGGCATGCCCATTCCCTCGCAATGGCATGTGGTGCACCCGCGCGCCAAGCAGCTCTCGCCGATTGCGCAGGTCTTTCGCGCCCACCTGCTGGGCGCCGCAGGCCAGGCACCCGCCCAGACCGGGCGAGGCTCAGTGCCGCTACAGTCGCCGCCATGATCGACACCACGCCTCCCGAAGACCGCATGCAGGCCCTGGCCCGCGCACTGCAGCAGTTCGCCGACGCGCGCGACTGGGGCCCCTTCCATTCGCCCAAGAACCTGGCCTCGGCGCTGATCGTCGAGGCCGGCGAGCTGCTGGAGCATTTCCAGTGGCTCACCGAGGACCAGAGCCGCCAGCTCGCGCCCGGCCAGAAGCAGGCCGTGGCGCACGAGATGGCCGACGTGCTGCTCTACCTGGTGCAGCTCTCCACGGTGCTGGACATCGACCTGATGGACGCGGCGCGCGCCAAGATGGCCCTGAACGCGCAGAAGTACCCCGCAGAGCAGTCACGCGGCCACAGCCGCAAATACGACACGCTGTGAGGGCGGCGCAGCGCCTCATGTACACTGGCCGCTTCATGCCGTACCTCCCGTTCATCACCGCATCCGCTGTTGCCCCCATGGGCGGCATGATGCCGCGCGCCTGCGCGCGGGCGATGGGGGCACGAATGATTACCACCATTACCACCGCGGCCACCTGAGCACGCGCAGGTGGCCGTACCGGCGGCCACCTGGTGTCTTCTCTCTTCTTCCCCGAACGAACGAAACCCAGCCCTGGCGGCCGGGTTTGCTTTTGTTTGTTCGGAGAAGTCCATGTACCGCGATCCTGATCCCCGTTTCGAATCCCTTGGCGGCCACCCCGTGGCCCTGCGCCCGCTGCGCGTGGGCATGATCGGCATTGGCACCGTGGGCGCGGGCACCTTCCGCGTGCTGACGCGCAACCAGGCCGAAATCGCGGCGCGCGCCGGGCGCGGCATCGAGGTGGTGGCCGTGGCCGCGCGCAACCTGGCACGCGCCGCCGCCATCGTGGGCGAGGGCGTCGCGCTGACGGACGACCCGCTGCAGGTCGCCACGCGGCCCGATGTGGACGTGCTGGTCGAAGTGGCCGGCGGCACCGGCCCGGCGCGCGACTGGGTGCTGGCCGCCATCGCGCACGGCAAGCACGTGGTCACGGCCAACAAGGCGCTGCTGGCCGAGCACGGCGAGGCGATCTTCGGCGCCGCGCGCCAGCACGGCGTGGCCGTGGCCTACGAGGGCGCGGTGGCGGTGAGCATCCCCATCATCAAGGCGCTGCGAGAGGGGCTCACGGCCAACCGCATCGAGTGGGTGGCGGGTATCGTCAACGGCACCACCAACTTCATCCTGAGCAAGATGCGCGACGAGGGCATCAGCCTGGCCGAGGCCATGGCGCAGGCCGGCGCGCTGGGCTACCTGGAGGCCGACCCTTCGCTCGACATCGACGGTTGGGACGCAGCGCACAAGCTCGCGCTGCTGGCGGCCAGCGCCTTCGGCATGCGCGTGGACTTTGCCGACGTGCAGGTTGAGGGCATCACCGCGCTGCATCGCCTGGACGTGGCCTGCGCCGAGCAGCTGGGCTACCGCATCAAGCTGCTGGCCGTGGCGCGGCGGCGCGACGACGGCGTGGAGCTGCGCGTGCAGCCCGCGCTGCTGCCCGCCACACACCTGCTGGCCCACGTGAACGGTTCCATGAACGGCATCATGGTCAAGGGCGACGCCGCAGGCGTGACCTTGTACTACGGCGCGGGCGCGGGCTCGGAGCCAACGGCCTCGGCCGTGATCGCCGACCTCGTGGACGTGGCCCGGCTGGAGGGCACGCAGGCCGCGCAGCGCGTGCCGCACCTGGGTTTCCACGCCCATGCGCTGCAGGCCCTGCCGGTGCTGCCGCGCGCCGCCGTGCGCTCGCGGCACTACCTGCGCGTGCCGGTGCACGGCGCCTCTGGCATCGCGGCCGTGGGTGCGCTGCTGGCGCGCCAGGGCGTGCCGGTGGAACGCCTGGAGTGGATGGCTGACAGCACCGAGGACGCCCGCCAGGTGCTGGTGCTGACCGACGAGGCGCCCCAGGGCACCGTGGACCTGGCCGTGCACGCGCTGCAGGCCCTGCCGGAGGTGGCAGGCCCCTGCGTGCAGTGGCGCGTGGAGCTGCTGGCGGGGTAGGCGTTCAGCCTGGCGCAGGCCCCTCACTGGCCAGCCAATCGCGCACCGAGCAGCCCACGCGCTGGCGGAACAGGCGCGAGAGCGCCGACGGGTTGGCGTAGCCCAGCTCCGGCGCGAGCTGCTTGACCGGCCGGCCCGCGCGCAGGGCCGCCTGCGCGAGCGCCAGGCGCCAGTCGGCCAGGTAGTCGGCAGGCGTCTGGCCCACCGCCGTGCGGAAAGCCGCCGCGAAGGCGCTGCGCGACATGCCGGCCTGTGCCGCCATGCGTTCCAGGGTCCAGTCCTGGCCCGGCTGCTCATGCAGCGCCACGAGCGCGCGCGCCAGCCGCGGGTCGCCCAGCCCGGTGATCAGACCCGGTGGCAGACCGCATGCGGCGGCGTGGTCCAGCAGCCAGCGCAGCAGCTGGATCAGCAACACCTCGAACAGCCGGTCGGCCAACAGGCGGTGGCCGCAGCGCAGTTGCTCGGTCTCGGCGAACAGCAGCGCCAGCGTGTGCTCCAGCCCCGGTGCCTCACGCAGCGGCAGCGCCACCAGCGGGGGCAGGGCGCGGGCCAGCGGGTGGCTGGCGCCCCCCTCGAAGGCCAGCGTGGCGCAGACGAAATCCGAGCCCTCAGCCGGCGGGTTGTGGAAGGTGTGCGCCAGCGGGCGCGGGTAGAACAGCAGCGTGGGTTCGTCCACCTGCAAGCGGCGCGGCGCTCCGCTGCGCGCGGGGTGCTCCAACGTCATCGCGCCCCGGCGCAACACATGCACGAAGCCGCGCCCCTGCG
The DNA here is from genome assembly GCF_010020825.1 of Acidovorax sp. 210-6. GTDB lineage: Bacteria > Pseudomonadota > Gammaproteobacteria > Burkholderiales > Burkholderiaceae_C > Simplicispira > Simplicispira sedimenti. The sequence continues at coordinate 4,045,888 of NZ_JAACJE010000001.1, read as the reverse complement.
CCGCATCGAAATGCGTCACACCGCACAGCGGCCCGGCGTGCAGCCAATGGGCGCGCACGCGGAATCGCTCCAGCAGGGCGGACAGCCGGTCCAGCGAGTGCTCGGGGGCCGATACGGAGGTGGCGTCAGTTTGCATCTGGACGAATGGGTACGAATGTTGGACAGAAAGAACCCCATGGTACCTCGCCACGTCGCACCATGGCGGTGTTCTTTCTCCCCTGCACCAGGAGCATTGCCATGACCACCCCAGTTTTCTTCCCCCGTCCTTCCACCCTGGCGCTCGCCGCCGCGCTGCTCGCCGGCGCCGCCGCGCCCGCCCTGGCCCACGGCCCAAAGCCGCACGCAGAGGGCGGCATTGCCAGCGCGCCCAGCAAGGCCGTGAAGGCGCCGTTCGACATCGTGCACACGCGCATCACCACCGAGGGGCGCACGGCCGTGTTCCACATCGGCGTCTCGGGCAAGGCGGGCGCGCTCAAGCCCACACGCACCGGCAAGCTCGCGGGCAGCCGGGTGTTCTCCTACGTCTGGCCGACCACGCTGGACCCGGCCATGGTGGGCTTCGAGCCCGGCAGCGGCACGCTGGCCTTCGCGGTCACGGCGCACCCGGACTTCGACGACACACCGCTGTTCGACGAGAACGGCGATGGCAACCCCGGCAACGACGGCAACCTCTGGCATTCGCACTGGGTAGTGCTGCAGCCCGACGAGGCCTGCGGACCCGGCGCGCTCAAGGTGGCCGACATTCCCGCGGGACAGCAGCCGCGCCTGCCCAAGACCTGGCCGGGGCTGCCGCTACTCATCGACAGCCCGGGCTGGAGCCCGCGCCTCAAGGGCGACACGCTGGAGGTGCGCGTGCCCTTCGACGACATCGCCCCCGTGCAGGCCGCGCGCTTTGACGGCGTGGCCGCCGCGCTGCGCGTGAACGCCAGCGTGCACAGCCCGCTGCTGTGCGTGGCCGAAGTGTTCAAGGTGGCCTCGGGCCAGCTCTCGCTGCCAGGCCAGGTGGAAGCGGGCGCCCCCCAGCGCTGAGAAACCGGGTCAGTCCGCGCGCGCGGCAAACAGCTTGCCGCGCGCAGTCGCCGTGATGGCCGCCACGGCTGGGTGCGTGATGCGGCGCTCGACCGAGATGGCATAGAACTCCTCCATCAGGTCGTCCGGCGTTCCCAGCCACTGCACCTGGTACTGCTGCGCGATCTCATCCGCCAGCACGGCGGGCGCGGCGAACACGCCCCTGCCCTCGCGTCCAAAGGCCTTGAGCAGGGCACTGTCGTCGAACTCCGCAGCCACCACCGGCGCCAGCCCGTGCTCGCTCAACCACGCGTCGATGCGGGGCCGCAGCGCGGTGGGCGCGCTGGGCAACAACATGGGCATGACGGCCAGGCAGGCAGGAAAAGTCTTGCGCGCGCGTTGCGCCGTCAGCCCCGCCTCCTTGAGCAGCCGGGGCGCGGCAAAGAACGCTACGCCGGAACGCCCCAGCAAGTGGGTGTACACGCGCACGCTGAGGCTGACGGGCGCAGGCACATCGGACACGATCAGGTCCAGCCGGTGCACCGCCAGCTCGGCCAGCAGACCGGTGAGCCCACCCTCGTGGCAGGCCAGGCGGGGCGGCTCGGGCAGCGCCATGGCCGGCTCCAGCACATGGAAGGCCACGGCCTTGGGCACCGAGTCGGCAATGCCCACGCGCAGCACTGTGGTGCGCCGCGCGTCGCGCCCACTGGCCAGCGCCTCCTGCAGCGAGGATCCCAGGGCAAAGATCTCATCGGCGTAACGCATCACCAGCCGCCCTGCATCGGTGGGCTCGACCCCCCGACCAACCTTGCGCAACAGGGGCTGGCCCACCCGCTCTTCCAGCAGCTTGATCTGGCCGCTGAGGGTTTGCGGCGTGAGGTGCAGTTGCTCGCTCGCGCGCACGATGCCGCCGGCGCGCAGCACGGTCCAGAAGTAGTGCAGGTGCTTGTAGTTCATGGCGTCAACAGTGCGGTTTTATCGAAGTATTGCGCGCATTTTCTGATTTTTTTCTGATCTATGCCTGCCTACAGTGCACCCCTATCCACTGCTCTGAAGGAGTTCCCATGAAATGTCCCAGCTGCTCGACATCCTCGCTGGTCATCACCGAACGCAGCGATATCGAGATTGATTACTGCCCCCAATGCCGCGGCGTCTGGCTGGACCGGGGCGAGCTGGACAAGCTGATCGAACGGTCACAACTGGAGTACGCGCCCGCCCAGGGCAACACGGGCTTCGAGCGCATCGCTCCGCACCGGCGACGCAAGTCCTCATGGCTGAGCGAACTGTTTGATTGACCCGTCCCCTTGCACCCCCACACCCAACCCCAGGAGATACCCCATGCGCAGCTACCCCCGCAACAGCCCCGAAGCCGCCGCCCGCATCGTGGCGCTCATCATGGTGGCCGATGGCCACGTCAGCCGCAGCGAGACGGCTGCGCTGGACAGGCTGCATGCCAGCACCCTGCTGGACATTGCGCCCGCCGACATGGCACGGGTGCTGCGTGAACTCTCCGAGGACCTCATGTGCACGGCCTATGCCCCTTGGGGCAGTGCGTGCCGGATCGGTGACGAATTGCTGCGCGCGCTGCTGTCCGAGGTGGACGACCCCGAACTGCGTGCCACCACCCTGGCGCTGTGCCAGGAGGTGGCGCAGGCCGATGCCCACCTCTCCGAAGCGGAAGAAAGCCTGCTGGCGCAAACGGCCCACCTGTGGGGCCTGGGTCTGGGTCAGCGCACCCGGCTGCAGCGCCAATCGGCCCTGAGCCTGTGACCTGCTCCCACCCGAACAACCGAACCTTCTTGCACCATGACTGAAATTCTGCAGACCGCCTTCCTGGGCCACGCCGTCTGGCTGTGGCTGGTGTTCGTGACGGTGGTGGTGGCCTTGCTCGCCTTCGACCTGGGCGTCTTGCACCGCGACGACCACGAAATCGGCATCCGCGAAAGCCTCTGGCTCTCGGCCGGCTACATCGGCGCGGCCACGCTCTTCGGTGCGTGGCTGTGGTGGCAGCTCGGCAGCCAGAGCGGCATCGATTACTTCACGGGCTTTGTGGTCGAAAAATCGCTGTCCATGGACAACGTGTTCGTGATTGCGATGATCTTCTCGTTCTTCGCCATTCCGCGCCAGTACCAGCACCGCGTGCTGTTCTGGGGCATTCTGGGCGTCATCGTGCTGCGCGCGATCATGATCGGCCTGGGCGCCGCACTGGTCACCCAGTTCTCGTGGGTGCTGTACCTGTTTGGCGCCTTCCTGGTGGCTACCGGCATCAAGATGCTGTGGATGGCCGACCACAAGCCCAACCTGGAGAAGAACCCGCTGCTGCGCTGGCTGCGCGCCCACCTGCGCGTGACGCCGCAATTGCACGGCAACGCGTTCTTCGTGCGCGCACCACACCCTACCAGCGGAAAGGCCGTGACCTGGGTAACGCCCCTGTTCCTGGCACTGTGCATGGTGGAGTTTGCCGACCTGATCTTCGCCGTGGATTCGGTGCCCGCCATCTTCGCCATCACCACCGACCCGTTCATCGTGTACACGAGCAACATCTTCGCCATCCTGGGCCTGCGCGCGCTGTACTTTGCGCTGGCGGCCATGATCCACCGCTTCGCCTACCTCAAGTACGCGCTGGCCCTGGTGCTGGTGTTCATCGGCAGCAAGATCTTCCTGGTCAACATCGTGGGCAAGATCCCCTCGCTGGTAAGCCTGGGCATCACAGTGGGGCTGATTGCAGGAGGGGTGCTGGTGTCGCTGTGGAAGACACGCGGCCAGGCCGCCGGGGCCGTGGCGCGGGCCCCTGAAGAGGCACTGGCCGCACCCAAGGACGGAGGTACCGTGCAAGCCCAGTGACGGGCAACTCAAGCCCAAACCCTGTGCAATGGTGGGAGCAGACCGGTCCGGCCCCGCATGAGGCCAGATCTGAGAGCCCCACCATTCGCTATTATTTTGATAGCTATTGGCGCAATATCCATAAGCGCTGAAGCCATATTTCTTACCAATACCGAGCGAATTGCCGGCTGTGCCACACTCCCACCCCTATGTCTTCCACAGAATGGGCCCAGGCGGGCCTGCAGGCGTTTGATGCGGTGGTGCAGGGCACCGAGGGGTTTCGCGGCCGCGCGGGCCAGCGCGCCATGGCCGAGCAGGTGGCGCGCACCTTCAGCCAGGCGCAATTGGGCAAGGTGGACGAGGAGGGGGGCGAGCCTCGGCGCGCCATCGCCGTGATCCAGGCCGGCACGGGCGTGGGCAAGTCGCTGGCCTACTGCGCGCCGGCCATCGCCATCGCGCTGGCGCGCGGCACGCGCGTGCTGATTTCCACCGCCACCGTGGCGCTGCAGGAGCAGCTGGTGCACAAGGACCTGCCCGCGCTCGCTGCGCAGATGGAGCAGCCCTTCAAATTCGCGCTGGCCAAGGGGCGCGGGCGCTATGTGTGCAAGCTCAAGCTGGAGCGCCTGGCCGGCACGGGCGAGGCGCACGGCGAGGACGATGACGACCTGTTCCCCGAGGAGGCCGCGCACGCGCGCGGCAAGCCCAGCCGGCAGGAGACCGAGGCACGCATGCAGTTCTACGCCAGCATGGCGCAGGCCCTGGCTCAGGGCGCGTGGGACGGCGACCGCGACAGCCTGGACACCCCGCCCGAGCCCGAGGCCTGGAGCCCCGTGGCGGCCGAGGGCAGCTCGTGCACCGGGCGGCACTGCCCGGCCTTCAGCCAGTGCGTCTATTACGACCAGCGCAAGGCGCTGGTGGGCGCGCAGGTGATCGTGGCCAACCACGATCTGCTGCTGTCCTCGCTGGGCGCGCGCGTGCTGCCCGAGCTGGACAACTGCCTGCTGGTGCTCGACGAGGCGCACCACCTGCCCGCCACCGCGCTCGACCAGTTCGCCTGCAGCGCGGACCTGAGCCGCCTCACCTGGATCGACCGGCTCTCCAGCCGCGCGCTGCGCATCGGCACGCTGGTGGAGGTGACCGAGGTGGCCGACATCCCGCGCCACGCCAGCCAGTTGCGCCAGCACCTGCAAGACCTGGCGCGCCTGGTGATGGACCTGTACGGCGAGGCCCTCAAGGCCCAGAACAGCGCCTGGGGCCCGGCGCGCGTGCGCGTGCCGCGCGGCGTGCTGCCCGGGACGCTGCACGAGCCGCTGGGCCAGCTCGCGCACCATGCGGCGGGTTTTCTGGACTGCCTGCGCGCCATCTCCAAGGCGCTGCGCGCCGAGATGCGCGACAAGCCCGACGAGGCGCGGCGCCTGTCGCAGCTCTATGCGCAGATCGGCACGCTCGCGCCCCGGCTCGAAGAGGTGCACGCCACAGCGCAACTGCTGCTGCAGGAGCCGCCCGAGGGTGAGGCGCAGGCCTTCGTACCCAACGCCAAGTGGTTCACACTGGAGGTGGTTGGCGACTTCATCGTGGTCAAGGCGCACGCCAGCCCCATCCTGCCGGGCAGCACGCTGCGCGGCCACCTGTGGGGCAGCGTGCGCGGCGCGGTGCTGACCTCGGCTACGCTCACGAGCTGCGGGCAGTTCGACTTCTTCCTGCGCGAATCGGGCCTGCACGGTGACGAGGCCGCCACCACGCTCGAAGTGCCCAGCCCGTTCAACTACGCCGCGCAGGGCACCCTGATCGCCGCCGAGACGCACGCCGACCCGAAGAACGCCGCGCAGTTCACCACCGAGATGGTCGAGGCCCTGCTCACCGACCTGGCGCGCGTGGAATACGGCGCCCTGGTGCTGTTCACCTCGCGCGAGCAGATGCGCCAGGCCGTGGACGCGCTCGCCACCGCCATGCGCGGCGTGGTGCTGGTGCAGAACCAGCTGCCGCGCACGCAGCTGCTGGCGCGCCACCGCGAGCGCGTGGCGGCGGGCGAGCCCTCCATCATCTTCGGCATGCAATCCTTCGGCGAAGGGCTGGATCTGCCCGGGCGGCTGTGCGAATCGGTGTTCATCACCAAGCTGCCCTTCGCCCCGCCCGACGACCCCGTAGGCGAGACGCGCGCCGAATGGCTGCGCGCCGTGGGGCGCGATCCGTTCAGCGAACTGGTGGTGCCGGCCACCGCCATCCGCCTGGCGCAATGGGCGGGCCGCGCCATCCGCACCGAGGAAGACCAGGCGCATGTGTATTGCTACGACAAACGCCTCACGCGCACCAGCTACGGCCAGCGCCTGCTCAAGGGCCTGCCGCCGTTCACGTTGGAGCGGCGCGGCGCGCGCGGACAATAGCGGCCCTGCACCACAACAACACAGCGGAGGAAATCCCCATGCCCCACACCGTGCCCGCCTGCCCGCAATGCGGCCAGGAAAACACCTACCCCGATGGCGACAACTACATCTGCCCCGACTGCGCGCACGAATGGCCGCAGGCGGCCGCCGCCAGCACGGAGGATGAAGCCACCGGCGACGGCGTGGTGCGCGACGCCAACGGCAACCCGCTGCAAGACGGCGATGCCGTGATCCTGGTGAAGGACCTCAAGGTCAAGGGCTCCTCGTCCACGCTGAAGAAGGGCACCAAGATCAAGGGCATCCGCCTGGTCGATGGCGCCGACGGCCACAACGTGGACTGCAAGACCGACCTGGGCAGCATGTTGCTCAAGTCGGAATTCCTCAAGAAGGCCTGATAGCCAAGCGCCATGGGGCGCCCGTATCATTGCGCCATGCACATCGCACCGTCCCAACAATCTCGCATCGCAGACATCTGCCAGCGCTACCATGTGCGCCGCCTGCAGTTGTTTGGCTCTGCGGCTGTTGGGCAGGAGCGACCGGACAGCGATGTGGATCTGTTGGTGGAGTTTATCCCTGGGGAAGCCCCCAGCGGCTTCGCGCTGGTGGACATGCAGGACGAACTCTCTGCGGCATTCAACGGCCGCAAGATCGACCTGGCGTTTCCGTCGGTACTGGACAACCCCTACCGCCGCCGTGCCATAGAACCCCAGTTGCGCTCCTTGTTCCAGTGACCATGGACCGCACGCCCGCGCATCTGGCCGACATGCTGCGGTTCACCCAGGAACTGCGCTCGCTGGCCAATGGGCACACCCTCGAAACCTTCACGTCCAACCGGGTGCTTTGCCTGGCCGTGGAAAAGCTGTTCATCAACCTCGGGGAGGCCGCCTACCGCGTGGACAGCGAATCCGCCAGCCAATGGCCTGACATTCCGTGGCGGCGCGTGATCGGCCTGCGCAACATCCTGGCCCATGGCTACGAGCAGGTGGCACACGAAATTCTGCTCAAAACCATCACGGACGATCTGCCGACATTGGAACATGCCATCACCCAGGCCCTGGAATGCACCGAACTGCGCGATGGTGAGCAATAGTTGCTATTTTTTATATAGCTTTTAGCGCACAACAGGTAAGCGTTTGAGCCGTTTTTGATTCATGCCCGCGCCCATCGCCATCATCGACTTCGAGACCACCGGCAGCACGCCCGCCCAGGGCGCGCGCGCCACCGAGGTGGCTATCGTGCTGGTGGAGGACGGCCGGGTGGTGGACCAGTTCCAGAGCCTGATGAACGCTGGGGTGCGCATTCCGCCGTTCATCACGCAGCTCACCGGCATCACCAACGCCATGGTGGCCGATGCACCGCCCGCGGCCGAGGTCATGGCGCAGGCGCGCCGTTTTGTGGGCGACACACCGCTGGTGGCGCACAACGCGCCGTTCGACCGGGGCTTCTGGCACACCGAGCTGGCGCGTGCTGGCTGCGATGCGCCGCAGCCGTTCGCCTGCACGGTACGGCTGGCGCGCCGCCTGTATCCCGAGGCGCCCAACCACCAGCTCGGCACGCTGGCGCGCTTTCACCAGTTGCCCAGCGCGGGCCGCGCGCACCGGGCGCTGGCCGACGCGCAGGTGACGGCGGCGCTGCTGCTGCGCATGCAGCAAGACCTGCGCGAGCGCTGGGGCGTGGCCGCGCCGGACTTTGGTTTTTTGCTGGCGCTGCAGGCCTGCCCCAAGGCGCGGCTGGCGCGGTTTCTGCAGTCAAACACCCTGGGCATGGCGGGTTGAGGCGATCGGGGCTGCACGCTGTCACGGTCTGCCGATACAGTGGAGCCCTTGTTCAGTCACAACAACAGGGGTTTCCATGGTGATTCTGGTTCTGGGCCTGGTGCTCTTTTTGGGGGTGCATTCGGTGCGCATCGTGGCCGATGGCTGGCGCACGCAGATGCGTGGGCGCCTGGGCGAGGGTGCCTGGAAGGGGCTGTACTCGGTGGTGTCGATCGTGGGCCTGGGGCTGGTGGTCTGGGGCTATGGGCTGGCACGGCAGGAGCCGGTCGTGCTGTGGAACCCGCCCGTGGCCATGCGGCACATGGCATCGCTGTTCACGCTGGTGGCGTTTGTGCTGCTGCTGGCGGCCTATGTGCCGCGCAATGTGTTCAAGGCGCGGCTGCACCACCCCATGGTGCTGGCGGTCAAGACCTGGGCGCTGGGGCACCTGATCTCCAACGGCAACCTGGCCGATGTGGCGCTGTTTGGCGGCTTTTTGCTGTGGGCGGTGCTGGACTTCCGTGCCGCGCGCCAGCGCGACCGGGCCCAGGGCACCAGCTACCCCAGCGGCACGCTGGCGGGCACCGGCATCACCGTGGTGCTGGGGGGCGTGGCCTGGGCGGCGTTTGCCTTCTGGGGCCATGCACTGCTGATTGGCATCTCGCCGCTGGGGCGCTAAGCTGACCCCCTCAAGGAGGTACCCATGAAAGGCAATTTTGCAGCCGTGGTTCTGGTGGTGGTGGGCAGCTTCATGCTGCTGACCAACCTGGGCATCATCGACGTGAGCTTGCGAGAGCTGTTGCACACCTGGTGGCCGGTGGTGCTGATTGGCGTCGGTATCGCCCTGTTCGTGACGCCCGAGCGCATCAAGAAGAAATGAAGGCTGGACGGCCCAGCGCTGGTTTGCTATTGTATTTATAGCTGCTAGCGCTTATATTCATTGCCTTCATGCCCATTTTCACCCTAAATTCCACCGTCACCCGCGTGCCCGCCATGCTCGCATTGGCGGCGACCTTGCTGCTGGGCGCCTGCGGCAGCGCGCCCCCGGCGCGGGTGGAGCCGTCGGCCTGGCCGGCTACGCCCTCGCTATCGGACGAGCAGGCGCACGACATCGCCATCCACGCGCTGGGCCTGGTGGGCACGCCCTACCGCTACGGGGGCAACACGCCCGACACAGGTTTTGATTGCAGCGGCCTGATCGGCTACGTGTACCGCCAGCGCGTGGGCACTCCGCCACCGCGCACCGTGGCCCAGCTGAACCAGTGGGGCCAGCCGATTGACGCCAACGAACTGCGCACCGGCGACCTGGTGGTGTTTGGCCGGGGCCGCAGTCCCTCGCACGCCGGCATTTATGTGGGGGAGGGGCGGTTTGTGCATGCGCCCAGCAGCGGCGGCACGGTGCGCCTGGACCATCTGCAGTCGCGCCACTGGTCCAACCAGAACCCCGCCTTCCGCAGGCCCTGAGCGCCTGCTCTGCGCACGCGACAGCGGCTTGAAAGCCGTCCGCGCGACAATCGGGGGATCATGAACCACGTCCACCGCCCCGCCAGCGTGCCCAGCACGCACGACACCACCCGCATCGACGACACGCGCATCAAGGCCGTGCGCCCCTTGATCACCCCCGCACTGCTGCAGGAGTGGTTGCCCACGCCGGACGCCGCCCAGGCGCTGGTGGAAGGCAGCCGCGCCGCCATTTCGCACGTGCTGCACGGACAGGACGACCGGCTCGTGGTGGTGGTGGGGCCTTGCTCCATCCACGACCACAACCAGGCCATGGACTACGCGCGCCAGCTCAAGGCGCAGGCCGAGGCGCTGCAGGACGACCTGCTCGTGGTGATGCGTGTGTACTTTGAAAAGCCGCGCACCACCGTGGGCTGGAAGGGCTACATCAACGACCCGCACCTGGACGGCAGCTTTGCCATCAACGAAGGGCTGGAGATGGCACGCACGCTGCTGCTTGACATTCTGGCGCTGGGCCTGCCGGTAGGCACCGAGTTCCTGGACCTGCTGTCGCCACAGTTCATCAGCGACCTGGTGAGCTGGGCCGCCATTGGCGCACGCACCACCGAGAGCCAGAGCCACCGCCAGCTCGCCAGCGGCCTGAGCTGCCCGGTGGGCTTCAAGAACGGCACCGACGGCGGCGTGAAGGTGGCCACCGACGCCATCCAGGCCGCGCAGTCCACCCACGCCTTCATGGGCATGACCAAGATGGGCCAGGCCGCCATTTTTGAGACGCGTGGCAACCAGGACTGCCACGTCATCCTGCGCGGTGGCAAGCACCCCAACTATCAAAAGGCCGATGTGGATGCCGCCTGCGCACTGCTGCAGGCGGCAGGCCTGCGTGAGCAGGTGATGATCGACGTATCGCACGCCAACAGCAGCAAGCAGCACCAGCGCCAGCTCGTGGTGGCCCACGATGTGGCGGCCCAGATTGCCGCAGGCGATGCACGCATCACCGGCGTGATGATCGAAAGCCACCTGAACGAGGGCCGCCAGGACATCGTGCCCGGCCAGGCGCTGCGCCAGGGCGTGTCGGTGACCGACGCCTGCATCAGCATGGAACAGACCGTGCCCGTGTTGCAGGCCTTGGCCCAGGCAGTGCGCACGCGCCGTGCTGGCCGCTGAGAGGCGGATCGCCTTTGGCCCACGGATGGCGGAACCGGAGCGAAACGGGTAGCATGACGTAAGCATTTGTGACAACACAGAATGTGAAACTGCGATGAAGCCTCTGAGCCCACCTTTCACGCTGGGCCTTCCCGTCTGTGTCACCGCGCCGATGGGCGCGTGAGTAACCCATGACCGACGCTCTGGATCAGCCACCACCACCCGCCTCGCCGGAGGTACAGGATCCGGCCGAGGCCTTGCGCATTTCCGAAGAGCGCCTGACCCTGGTGGCACGCGCCACCACCGACACGGTGTGGGACTGGAATGTGCGCACCAACGCCCTGTGGTGGGGTGGGCGCTTTCGCGAAGTGCTGGGTCTGCCGCACTACACCAAGGTGCCCCACGCCGATGCCTTCGTTGCACGCCTGCACCCCGAGGACCGCGAGCGTGTGGTGTCCTCGCTGCAGGCCACCGTGCAAGGCAGGGCCGACACCTGGGAGTGCGAATACCGCATCCGCCATGAAGACGGCCACTACCTCTGGATGCTGGACCGGGGCTTTGTGATCCGCGATGCCCAAGGCCAGGCCCTGCGCATGGTCGGCGGCATGGCCGACATCAGCGAGCGCAAGCTGGTGGCCCAGGAAGAAGCCCAGGAAGCCCAGGTGCACGCCGAACTGGTGCGCGTGCAGCAGCGCATTTCGTCCCTGGAGCTGGGCCTGCCCGAGGTGCTGCAGCATGTGGCACAGACGGCACTGGACATCTGCCAGGCCGAAGGGGCCTTGCTGGAGCTGCTCGAAGGCGACCAACTGGTGGCCCAGGCGGCGGTGGGACAGCTGGTGCGCACACCCGGCAGTGCATTGCCCCTGCACAGCAGCCTGTTGTGGCCTGAACTGAGCCAAGGCAGGCCGGTGCTGTGCAACGACACAGCCGCCCAGGGCTGGAATCTAGGGGATGACCCCCTGCGCCAGCAGGTGCGGTCGGTGCTGGCGGCTCCGCTGGTGTGCGACGACACCGTGGTGGGCACGCTCAAGGCCACCTCCAGCCGCACAGACAGCTTCAGCCCCCGGCACCTGGCGCATTTGCAGATCCTGGCCCAAAGCCTGGGGGCCATGTTGCGCCTGCGCCAGGTGGCGGCGCAGTTGCGCGAATCCGAGCAGCAGTACAAGCTGCTGTTCGACATGCACCCCCAGCCCATGTGGGTGCGCGCCGACGACCCCAGCCTGCGCTTTCTGGCCGTCAATCAGGCCATGCAGGCGCAGTACGGTTACAGCGCGCAGGAACTGCTGCGCATGGGCACGGCCGACCTGTGGCTGCCCGAGGAGCGCGCGCAGCGCAGCGCCGAAGTGAGAAACTACCCCCACGACCAAGCGCATAACGGCCTGCTGCACCGGCACCGCCGCAAGGACGGCTCGGTGTGCGAGATGGAGATCTCCTCGCGCGGTATTGTCTTCAACGGCCAGCCGGCGCGCCAGGTCATGGCCACCGACGTGACCGAGCGCCAGCAGACCCAGCGCGAGCTCAGCCGCCTGGCACGCGCCCAAAGCATGCTCAGCAGTTGCAACGAGGCCCTGGTGCGTGCCACCTCCGAAACCACATTGCTGCAGGAGGTATGCCGCATGGTGGTGGAGATGGGGGGTTACCGGCTGGGTTGGGTGGGTTTTGCACAGAATGATGCACAGCGCTCCATCCAGATCGTTGCCCACGCGGGCGAGGGCAGCGACTACCTGGAGCAACTGGACCCGTCCTGGTCGGAGCACCATCCGCGCGGCCAGGGTCCGGCCGGCCTGACCGTGCGCAGCGGCCACAGCGTCATCGTACGCGACGTGGCCAGCACCACGCTGCAGGCCGACTGGGCCGATCGCATGGTGGGTCAGGGCTTCCACGGGGTGATGGCACTGCCCCTGCGCGCGGCGGGGCACACGTTTGGCCTGCTGTACCTGTACGCCCCTGAAGTGCTGCTCATCGGCACCGAAGAAGAGGCCTTGATGCAGCAACTGGCCGACGACCTGGCCTTTGGCATCATGAGCCTGCGCGCGCGCAGGGAACAGCAGCAGTTGCAGGCCTCGGTGCTCAAGATGGCCGCCGCGGTGTCGGCGACCACCGGGGCCGAGTTCTTTGTGCAATTGGCACGCAACATGGGCGAAGCCTTGGAGGCCCAGGTAGCATGCGTGGCCCGCTTGGTTTCAGGCCGACAGAAGGGCGATGCGCCCCGGTTGCTGGCCCTGGCGCTGGTGGTGGATGGAAAGCTGTCCGACAGCGTGGAGTATTCGCTGGATGGCACACCCAGCATGGAACTATTGCAGCACAAGCAGTACGTGGTGCCCAGTGGTCTGTTGCAGCGCTACCCGCAGGCACCCATCGTGCAACAAGTGCAAGCCCAGGGCTACGCAGGGCAGCAGTTGGTGGATGCGTCGGGCAAACCCACAGGCATGATCTTCGTGCTGTTTCGCCAGCCGCTGGCCAACGCCGATTTCGTGGCCACCACGCTGCAGATTTTTGCCACCCGCGCAGGCGCCGAAATCGAACGCCAGGCCACCGATGTGCGGGTGCGGCACCAGGCCTCGCTGCTGGACAAGGCGCAGGATGCCATCGTCGAGCGTGACCTGCAGCACCGCATCATCTACTGGAACCAGGGAGCAGAGCGCCTGTACGGCTGGAGTGCCGCACAGGCCCAGGGACGCCAGGCCGATGCCCTGATGTACGGTGACACCGCCGCCTTCGAACACGCCACCACCACGGTGCTGACCCGTGGCGAATGGTCGGGCGAGATCAGCGTGCGCCACCGGGATGGACACACCATCGAGGCCGAGGGGCGCTGGACCCTGGTGCTGGACGACAAGGGACGGCCCGAATCCATCCTGGAGATCAACACCGACATCCGCCAGCGCAAGGCCAAGGACCGCGAGATCCAGCGCCTGGCGTTCTACGACACCCTCACCGGCCTGCCCAACCGCATGCTGCTGCTGGACCGCATGCAGCATGCCCTTGGCAACGCCATACGCCAGCACCAGGGCGGGGCGCTGCTGTTCATTGACCTGGACAACTTCAAGACCCTCAACGACACCCTGGGGCACGACAAGGGCGACCTGCTGCTGCAACAGGTGGCGCAGCGCCTGAACACCTGCGTGCGCAGCGTGGATACCGTGGCGCGCCTGGGCGGCGACGAGTTCGTGGTCATGCTCGAAGGCCTGAGCGCGGACGCGCAGGCGCTGGTGATGGAGGCCCGTGGCGTGGGCGAGAAGATCCTGACCCAGCTCGGCCAGCCCTACGCCCTGGCAGGCTACCACTACCGCAGCACGCCCAGCATCGGCATCGTGCCCTTCCTGGGGCCGCAGACCAGCGTGCTGGAACTGCTCAAGCAGGCCGATCTGGCCATGTACCAGGCCAAATCGGCCGGGCGCAACACGCTGCGCTTCTTCGACCCGGAAATGCAGGCGGCGGTGAGCGCCCGTGCCACCCTGGAAGACGACCTGCGCCATGCGCTGGCGTTCGAGCAGTTCTTGCTGCATTTCCAGCCCCAGGTGGACCAGAACGGCCGCTTTGTGGGGGTAGAGGCACTGGTGCGCTGGCACCACCCAGAGCGCGGCCTGGTGTCGCCCGCCCAGTTCATCCCGGTGGCCGAGGAAACCGGACTCATCCTGGCGCTGGGGCGCTGGGTGCTGCACTCGGCCTGCAAACTTTTGGCGCGCTGGAAGGACGACCCGCAACTGAGCCACTTGACGATGGCGGTCAACGTGAGTTCACAGCAGTTCCACCATGAGAACTTTGTGGACGACGTGGCACGCGCGCTGGCGGTGAATGAAGTACCGGCCGACCGACTCAAGCTGGAACTGACCGAAAGCCTGCTTGTGGATGATCTGGACACCACCATCGCCACCATGACCACCTTGCGCACGTTGGGGGTGCGTTTTTCGCTGGATGACTTTGGCACCGGCTATTCCAGCCTGAGCTATCTCAAGCGCATGCCGCTGGACCAGATCAAGATCGACCAGAGCTTTGTGCGCGACCTGTTCTCGGACCCGAACGACGAGGCCATCATCAACACCATCATCGCCCTGGGCCAGACCCTGGGGCTGGAGGTGATTGCCGAGGGCGTGGAAACCACCGAGCAGCACCTGTTGCTGGTCAAGGCCGGATGCCCGGCCTTCCAGGGCTATCTGTTCAGCAAGCCCATTCCAGCTGGCACGCTGGAACGCCTGCTGCGACTACCCGTCATCCCCTAAAAAACATGAGCACACCTGTTTCCTGCCGCTGCGGGAGGCGCAGCCGTGGGCGACCTTGGCGCAGCGCAAAGGGTTCCTGAAGTTGTTCTATAAAGCTATGAATCTAAATAGCAGTAGTAGTAGAACCGCCACTTTGTTGTGGATAACCTGCATTTTTCCAATGTAAACAAAGGGTTGGGTGCTTCCATAGTCTGTGGGTGCAGCGGAGTTTTGGGCGTGGTCCAGAATGAACAACATGACACAGGTGAGTATTTCTGTGGACAAGTGCTTTGTTGTGCCAGAAGCGTCACCAGGTTTGTCCACAGGCGCGAAGAAAGCACAAAGCAAAGCGCCACGCCTTTGGAGGGCGTGGCGCTTTGGCACAAAGGGGATGCGGTGACTTGTGCCACCGCCCGGTCAGAAATGTCGGGCGTAGCGCAGTTGCAGGAAGTTCTGGCCCGGATTGGGCTTTTTCAGGCTGGCGTTGGAACTGTGCTGGATGCGCAACTGCCATTCGTGCTCCTGCTGCGCACCATGCAGGTAGCCCACGGCCAGGTGTGAGGCAAAGTTCAGGCGCGTGCCCATTTCCTTGGTCGCGGTGATGAAGCGGGGCTTGGCATAGTTCATGCCAGTGCCCACCTCAACGAACCAAGGGCTTTGGCCCTGTGCAGGCCGCCATTGCAGGGCGGCACCGGCACCCAGCAAGGCACTGTGCGTACGGCCAGGCGTTCCCTTGGCCGACCATTGGCCCAGGTGCAGGTCCCAATGGCCCCGCACGGTGCCGCCTGCCCAGGCCGTGCTCCAGTGCTTCCAGGGCAGGGTGGTGCCCACAATCCAGGCCCGGGCATCTTCCCGTGCCATACCGGCCTGAACGTACAGCGTGGGTGTGGCTGCCACAGGGGCTTGCTGCTGCGCGGCGGCAGACCCCAGCCCACCCAGTACCAGGCCACAGGCCAGCGTGCAATGGAGTGGGAACACATGGTGGCGCCGAAGGCGCAGGGTTGGGACGAAGGGCATGGCTGGCGGTGTCTTTTGGCGCCGGGAGCGGACGCGGAGCCAAAAAGTGTAACTCCTGGTTCGCGATCAAGGCCCGATCGTCACCACCCACCATGGCGGGCTGTGGGCTGGCTGCGACAGCCCACTCCGGTACCTCAGTACATCATGCCGCCGCCGTGGTGACCGTGTCTGCCGTGGCCACCTTCCCGTCCTCGGCGCTCGCCTTTGCCATCGCGGTGCATGCGCAGGCTGACGGCGTCAAAGCGCTGTTGCTGTTCCGGGCTCAGGGCCGCGTAGAAGGTCTTGACGGCCTCGGCACGGCGGTCGGCCTGGGCATTGCGTTCGTTGCGCAGCGTGCGCATGCGGTCGATGCGCTCAGGCGTCTTCAGGCGGGCCCATTCCTCTCGGTCCAGCGCCTGCTGGGGGGGCTGGGGCGGTTGCATGGACTGGGTGAAGGACTGCCAGGCGCCTTCCTGCGCGGGGGTGATCTGGAGCTTTTCCTTCAACTCGGCCATGCGCTGGGCATGGTGCTTTTGCATGCGTTCCTGGCGCCATTGCTTGCGCTGGCCGGCTTCGGCGGGGCGCTGGGCGGACAGGGTGGGTGCTTCTCCACTGGCGGGCATGGGAGCGTTCTGGGCCAGTGCAGGCAAGGTCAGCAGACCTGCCAGGGCGGTTGCAAGGGCGATGCGGCGGTGCTTGGGCAACATGGTGGATTCCTTTCTCAGTGGTGGGCAATGGCATCCATGTGTCACTGCTTGAAAGGCAGTGTGCGCCGCGCCTGTATCGCCGCTGTGCCGTTTTGGTGAGGCTGTGTAAAGTTGTGCGATTCTTCGGTGCCCGGTGGATGCTCAATTTTTGGCAAAAATTGGCTAAAAGGCACAATGGATAAGCGCCAATAGCTATTGAATTCATAGCATTCTTGGTCGAACGGCTGGATATTGAAAGGTTTGCGTGTTCAAGAACATGATCGTGTACCGCATCGCGCCGCAGTGGCAGGTGGGGTTGGAGACGTTGGAAGACGCCTTGCAGAAGGCGACATTTGCTGCGTGCGGTGCCACGCAGGAGCGCGCCGTGGGCTTTGTGCCGCCGCGCGGTGAGGCCCATGGCCCGCTGGCCGAAAGCGTGGGCGGGCAATGGATCCTGCGCTTCATGGTGGAGGCCAAGGTGCTGCCCGGCAGCGTGCTGGCGCGCAAGGTGCAGGACAAGGTGGACCAGATCGAGCGCGAGACCGGCCGCAAACCCGGCAAGAAGGAAAAGCGCGACCTCAAGGACGAGGCCAAGCTGGACCTCCTGCCCATGGCCTTTACCAAAATGGGATCGATGTGGGTGTGGATCGACCCCCAGGCCCGCACCCTGGTGCTCGACACCGGCAGCCAGGCGCGCGCCGACGAGGTGGTGAGCCAATTGGTGGAACTGCTGCCCGCAGGCTTTGCGGTGGCGCTGCTGCACACGCAGACCTCGCCACAGACGGCCATGGCGCATTGGCTCAAGGAGCAGGACCCACCCGCAGGCTTCACGGTGGACCGTGAATGCGAACTCAAGAGCCCCGACGAAACCAAGGCCGTGGTGCGCTACGCCCGCCACCCGCTGGACATCGAGGAAGTGCAGCAGCACATCCAGGCTGGCAAGCTGCCCACGCGCCTGGCGCTGACCTGGGACGACCGCGTCTCCTTTGTGCTGACCGAAGGGCTGCAGCTCAAGAAGATTGCCTTTCTCGACACGGTGTTCGAGGGCCAGGCGCAGGACGAAGGGGGCTTTGACACCGACGTGGCCATCGCCACGGGCGAACTGTCCAAACTGCTGCCCGACCTGATCGAAGCCCTGGACGGTGAGGCCGAAGGCGCGGTGGAAGCCGCCGCGAATGCCGTTGCCGGAAAGCGCAGCACCGGCACGGTGACCGGGCCCGCCCAGGCCCCCACCGACACCGACCCCGCCAACGCGCCGTTCTAGCCCCTTTGAGTTGTCCAGGCCATGGTGCTGAACTGGGTGTGGATCGCGTTCTTCGTCACCGCCTGCACCACGGCCGTGGTGCGTTGGTGGTTGGGGGAAGCCGAGATCTTCACCGCCTTGCTCAAGGCCTTGTTCGACGGCGCCCGCTCGGGCTTTGAAATCTCGCTGGGCCTGGCCGGTGTCATGGCGCTGTGGCTGGGCCTGATGCGCGTGGGCGAGCGCGCCGGCATGGTGACCCTGCTGGCGCAGATGGCTGGGCCGCTGCTGCGCAGGCTGTTCCCTGGCGTGCCGCAGGCCCATCCGGCCCAGGGGGCCATGACCATGAACATCTCGGCCAACCTGCTGGGGCTGGACAACGCCGCCACCCCGCTGGGCCTGAACGCCATGCGCGAGCTGCAAACGCTCAACCGCGAACCCGAGGGCACGGCCAGCGATGCGCAGATCATGTTCGTGGTGATGAACACGGCCGGGCTGACCCTGATTCCCACCTCGGTCATCGCCATTCGCCAGAGCGTGGCTTTGCAGCAGGGGTTGGGTGCAGGCTTCAATGCCGCAGACATCTTTCTGCCCACGCTGCTGGTGACCTTTGTCTCACTGCTGGCAGGCGTGCTCGCCGTGGCCGTGGCCCAGCGCCTGCCGCTGTGGCGCGCCCGGCTGCTGTTCCCCTTGCTGGCGGTGGGTGGGCTGCTGGCCGGTGCCGTCACGCTGCTGGCCCGGCTGCCTGCGGACCAGGCCGCACACATTGCAGGCACCACAGGCGCCGCGGCCATCCTGGGCGTGGTGCTGCTGTTCATCGTGGCCGGGGCCTGGCGCCGTGTGAACGTGTACGAGGCCTTTGTCGATGGCGCCAAGGAAGGTTTTGGCGTGGCCATTCAGATCGTGCCCTACCTCATCGCCATTTTGGTGGCTGTGGGCGTGTTCCGGGCCGCCGGCTGCATGGATGCCCTGCTGGGCGCCATTGGCACCGCCGTGGCCTGGATGGGCCTGGATACGGCCTTTCTGCCCGCCCTGCCCGTGGGGCTGATGAAGGTGCTGTCGGGCGCAGGCGCACGCGGCCTGATGATCGACGTGCTGCAGACGCACGGCGTGGACTCCTTTGCCGGCCGCCTGGCCGCCATCATTCAGGGCTCGACCGAAACCACCTTCTACGTGCTGGCCGTGTACTTTGGCAGCGTGGGCGTCAGGAACACCCGCCATGCCCTGGCCTGCGCCCTGTGGGCCGACGCAGTGGGCCTGGTGGCCGCCATTGGTGTGGGCTACGCCATGCTGCGCTAGGGCCTGTTCACAACCCCCCACCACTCCGGCGCCCATGAGGCGCTTTTTTCATGCCCGGCGTGCGCGTGGCATGGGGTGGTTTGTTGTTCTTGATTCTTTCTATATCTCAATAGTAGTAATAGTAGGCACCGCCCTGGGCTGTGGACAAGCCCGGTTTTCCTTGTCCCATCAAACAGTTGCGTGCGCCACAAGCCTGGGGGCTGTGCCGCGCGCGTGGTGTACCGGCAATGGGGACAAAGCCCGGTCGGACGCTCTGGCTGTGGATAAATGCGTACTTGTGCGGGGACTTTGCCCAGGCTTGTCCACAGGGCTTGCAGTTAAACCCGGAAAAGGGTTGGTCAGCGCCCCAGCAGCGAGCGCGCCACCAGTTCCTTCATGATTTCCGACGTGCCGCCGTAGATGCGCAGCACGCGTGCATCGGTCCAGAAGCGCGAGATGGGGTACTCGGCCATGTAGCCGTAGCCGCCAAAGAGCTGCAGGCAGGCGTCGGCCACGCGGCTGAAGACCTCGGTGGTGTGCAGCTTGAGCGCGCTCACGGCGTCGGGCGTGAGTTCACCGCGCTCGTAGGCGGCCACGCTGGCATTCAAAAACGCCTCGGCGGCGGCGATGTCACTGGC
This sequence comes from Acidovorax sp. 210-6, assembly GCF_010020825.1. Classification (GTDB taxonomy): domain Bacteria; phylum Pseudomonadota; class Gammaproteobacteria; order Burkholderiales; family Burkholderiaceae_C; genus Simplicispira; species Simplicispira sedimenti. The sequence continues at coordinate 4,026,275 of NZ_JAACJE010000001.1, read as the reverse complement.
GCACTGGGCCAGCGTGAAGCGCGTGTTCTGGAACTGGCCGATGGCCTGGCCAAAAGCCTGGCGTTCCTGCACGTACTTCACCGTGGCATCCAGCGCCCCCTTGGCGCCGTACACCGCCTGCACGCCGATGATGAGGCGCTCGCGCGGCAGCTCGCGCATCATCTGCACGAAGCCCTGGCCTTCCACGCCGCCCAGCAGGGCGTCAGCGGGCACGCGCAGGTCGTTGAAGAACAGCTCTGACGTATCGCCCGCGTGCTGGCCGATCTTTTCGAGGTTCTGGCCGCGCGTGAAGCCGGGGTTTTGGGTATCGACCAGGAACAGGCTCACGCCCTTGGCGCCCGCCGCCGGGTCGGTCTTGGCGGCGAGCACCAGCAGGTCGCAGTGCTGGCCGTTGCTGATGAAGATCTTGCTGCCGTTGATGACGTAGTGGTCGCCGTCCTTGCGCGCCGTGGTGCGGATGGCTTTGAGGTCGCTGCCCGCGCCGGGCTCGGTCATGCCGATGGCCGCCACGGCCTCGCCGCTGGCCATGCGCGGCAGCCAGTACTGGCGCTGCGCCTCGGTGCCACAGTGCAGCAGGTAGGGCGGGATGATGTCGTTGTGCACCTGCAGCCCGCCGACGAAGCCGCCGTAGCCCCGGCGCGAGAGCACCTCCACCACGGCGAACGAGAAGTGCACGCTGGCACCCGGGCCGCCGTACTGCTCGGGCACGTCGGCGCACAGGTAGCCGTTCTCGCCCATCTTGCGGAACAGTTCGCGGCTGACGAGGCCGGCCTTCTCCCAGTCGCGGTAATGCGGCTCGATCTCGGTGTCGCAAAAGCGCTCCAGCGATGCGGTGAAGAGCTGCAGTTCGGCCTTCTGCTCGGCCGTGAGGAGGGTGTTGGGGAGCATTTTTGCTATGAATGTAGGAGCTGCCAGCGCTTGATGGATAAGCGCTGGAGGCCAAAAAGACTCAAACCCGTTCGAAGATGGCCGCAATGCCTTGGCCGCCACCAATGCACATGGTCACCAGCGCATAGCGCCCGCCCGTGCGGTGCAGCTCGGCAATCGCCTTGGTGGTGATGATGGCGCCCGTGGCGCCCACAGGGTGGCCCAGCGAGATGCCCGAGCCGTTGGGGTTGACCTTGGCCGGGTCGAAGCCCAGCTCCTGGGCCACGGCGCAGGCCTGGGCGGCGAAGGCCTCATTGGCTTCGATCACGTCCATGTCCTGCACCTTGAGGCCGGTGCGTGCCAGCACCTTTTGTGTGGCGGGCACCGGGCCAATGCCCATGTAGGCCGGGTCCACGCCGGCGTGGGCGTAGCCGACGAGGCGCGCCAGGGGCTTGAGGCCCAGGGCCGCCACGCGGTCGCCCGCAGCCAGCACCACGGCAGCCGCGCCGTCGTTGATGCCCGAGGCGTTGCCAGCGGTCACTGTGCCGCCTTCCTTCTTGAAGGCGGGCTTCATGCCAGCCAGCACTTGCAAGGTGGTCTCGGCGCGCACATGCTCGTCGGTATCAAACAGCACCGTGCCCTTGCGCGTGGCGATCTCCACGGGAACGATCTGCTCCTTGAAGTAGCCCGCGGCGATGGCGGCGGCGGCGCGCTGCTGGCTTTGCAGGGCGAGCTGGTCCTGCATCTCACGGCTGATCTTGTAGCGCTCGGCCACGTTCTCGGCGGTGATGCCCATGTGCATCTTCTGCCAGGGGTCGTGCAGGATGCCCAGCATGTAGTCGATGCTCTTGGCGTCGCCCATGCGTGCGCCCCAGCGGGAGGCCTGGTCGAAGTAGGGGCCGCGGCTCATGGTCTCGGAGCCGCCGCCAATGGCCACGTCGCAGTCGCCCAGGCGGATGGCCTGCGCTGCCGACACGATGGCCTGCAGGCCCGAGCCGCACAGGCGGTTGACGTTGAAGGCGGGTGTTTCGATGGGGCAGCCTGCGTCGATGGCGGCCACGCGGCTGAGGTACGCGTCCTTGGTGTCGGTGGGAATCACGTTGCCCATGACCACATGGCCCACGGCGTCGGGCGCGATGCCGGCGCGCGCAATGGCGGCCTTGACAGCGGTGGTGGCGAGCTGGGTGTTGGGCACGTCCTTCAGGCTGCCGCCGAACGTGCCGATGGCGGTGCGGGCGGTACTGACGACAAAGACATCACGTGAGGTCATGGGGGGGCTCCAAAAAGGGATAAAAGAGGGCAAACTAGCGGAAGACCAGGGTTCAGCAAGCATTATCACGAGACTTGCGGACCCAGGCTCCCGCAGATCAGCGGTACAGCGCCTCGATCTCGGCCGCGTAGGTCTTGTAGATGCTGGAGCGCCGCACCTTCATGGTGGCGGTGACCTCGCCGTCGTCGTGGTCCAGCTCCTTGGTGAGCAGGTGGAATTTGCGGATCTGGGCCACCTGCGCCAGCTTGGCATTGCCGGCGGCGATCTCGGTGTCGATGAGCTGGCGCACCTCGGGGGTTTCGACGAGCGAGCGGAAGTGCGTGAACGGGATGCGCTGGGCCTCGGCCCATTTGCCCACCGTCTCGTAGTCGAGCATGACCAGCGCGCCGACGAACTTGCGCCCCTCGGCGACGATGATGCATTCCTTGATGTAGGGGCTGGCCTTCATCGTGTTCTCGATCTCGGACGGCGTGAGGTTCTTGCCGCCGGCCGTGATCATGATGTCCTTGAGGCGGTCCACGATCTTGATCTGGCCGTCCACCAGGCGCACCACGTCGCCCGTGTGCAGCCAGCCATCCACGATGCTTTGCGCCGTGGCCTCGGGGTTCTTGTAGTAGCCCGCGAACACCATGTCGCCCTTGATCTGGAACTCGCCGCCCAGGTCGTCGTCGCTGCCTTTGGCGATGCGCCACTCCACGCCGCTCGTGGGCACGCCCACGGTGCCAACCTGCACATCGTCGAGCTTGTGGCCGGTGACCATGCCGGTGGATTCGGTCAGGCCGTAGACCTCGACCAGCGGCACGCCGAGCACGCGGAAGAACCGCACCACGTCGGGCGGAATCGGCGCGGCGCCGGTGAGTGCCACCTTGGCCTCGCGCAGGCCGATGAAGTTTTGCAGCGCGCGGAACACCAGCCAGTAGCAGGCGGTGTAGGTGAACATCTCGCCAATGCTCCAGCGCGCGCGGGGCTTTTCGGCCAGCGGCTGGCAGGCGGCGTAGGCCTTGCGGAACAGCGCGCGGCGCAGGCCGCCGGTTTCTTGTAGCTTGATGCTGATGGCCGCGTGCATCTTCTCCCAGATGCGCGGCACGCCCAGGAACATGGTGGGCGCCACCTCGCGCAGATCTTCCTGCACGGTGCGGATGGATTCACCGAAGTTGACCTGCGAGCCCACGTACACCGGCACGAAGGTGGTGAGCATCTGCTCGGCCACATGGCATAGCGGCAGGTAGGACAGGTGGGTGGTGTCTTGCGAGAGCTGGAGCCGGTCCACGATGCCGGGCACCACGCCGCGGATGTTGCGGTAGGAAATCATCGCGCCCTTGGGCTTGCCGGTGGAGCCCGAGGTGTAGATCATGAGCCCGATGTCGTCGAGCTTCTGGCGCGCCAGCGCGGCCTCGATGGTCGCGAGCTGGCCGCTTTGCGCGCCGAGCCGTTCCACCTCGCCGAAGGGGACGATGAGGTCGCGCACCCCGGGGGCGAAGCTGCGCAGGCCCTTGGTCTCCATGACCACGATCTTTTTCAGGCGCGGCAGATCGTCCAGGGCTTCGAGAACCTTGTCGGTCTGCTCCTGGTCCTCGCAGACGATGATCTCGATGTCGGCGTGGCCCACCACGTAGGCCACCTCGGGCGAGGGGCTGGTGGGGTACACGCCCACGGTGACGGCGCCCACCAGGCCCGCACCCATCTGCGTGAGCACCCATTCGATGCGGTTCTCGGCGATCACGCCCACATGGCCGCCCTCGCCCAGGCCCAGGGCGCGCAGGCCCAGGCCGAAGTGGCAGGCACGCTCGAAGTACTGTGCCCAGGTGAAGGGCTTCCAGATGCCGAAGTCCTTTTGCCGGATGGCGACGCGCGCGGCATCCTGGCGGGCGCGCTCGCGCAGCATCTGGGGCAGGGTGAGTTCGGGGAGATTCAACATATCAGTGATCCATTGCGCATCGCGAACCCATAGCCGTCAAAACTGGCGCGGCAAAAGCCAGGGCCGCCGTGCAAGGGCCGCCCCGCCGCACGGGCGGCGTCCCCCTTCCCGCATCGCGCAGCGAAGCGAGAGAAGGGGGAAGGCGCGAAGCGCCACAGGGGGTTGTGCACGCTCACGACAGCCAACGCTTGCGGCGTTTGTAGTGCTTGATGTCTTTGAAGCTCTTGGCTTCGCCAGCCCCGCCCATGCCGAGATAGAACTCGCGCACGTCGGGGTCGTTGGCCAGGCGCTCGGCCGAGCCGTCGATGACGATCTTGCCGTTCTCCATGATGTAGCCGGTGTGCGCCACGGCCAGGGCCACGGTGGCGTTCTGCTCCACCAGCAGCATGCTGGTACCACGCTCGGCGTTGATGCGCGCGATGATGGTGAAGATGTCCTCCACCAGCTTGGGCGACAGGCCCAGCGAGGGCTCGTCGAGCAGGATGAGCTGGGGCTGGGCGATGAGCGCGCGGCCGATGGCGAGCATCTGCTGCTCGCCGCCCGACAGGTAGCCCGCCAGGCCCTTGCGGCGCTCGTGCAGGCGCGGGAAGTAGGTATAGACGAGGTCGAAGTCGGGCTTGGCCGCGCCATCGCGGCCCGTGAGGGCGTAGGTGGCGGCGACCAGGTTTTCCTCGACCGTCAGGTCTTCGAACACCCGGCGCCCCTCCATCACATGCGAGAGCCCGCTGCGCACGAGCTGCTGCGGCGCCAGCGCGGCGGTGCTCTTGCCGTTGAAGAGGATGCTGCCGCTTTCGAGTTCACCGTCCTCCAGCGCGAGCAGGCCCGATACCGCCTTGAGCGTGGTGGACTTGCCCGCACCGTTGCTGCCCAGCAGCGCCACGATCTGGCCGCGTGGCACGGCCAGCGACAGGCCGCGCAGGGCCTGCACGACCTTGTTGTAGATGACCTCGATGTTGTTGACTTCGAGGACGTGGTCCGTGGCTTTCTCGGTCATGTCAGTGGTCAGGGTGCTGTGTACGGAGCGCGAGCCGTGAAATTGGCGCGGTTCAGGCCAGGGCCGCCGTGCAAGGGCCGCCCCGCCGCACGGGCGGCGTCCCCCTTCCCACGCGCAGCGTGAGAGAAGGGGGAAGCGGCGCAGCCGCTCAGGGGGTTGTTCACAACTTGATCCAGTCGGAGGCGGCGACCATCTTCTGGGCCTTCATGTCGGCACGGTAGACGCGGCCGACGGGAATGGAGTTGCCCTTGATGGTGATCGGCACGCCGATCAGGCCGCCGGTGTCGTAGTCCTTGATGCTGTTGAGCGCGGCCTTGAGGTTGGTGCCCGTCAGTGGCTTGTTCGCGTCCAGGGTGCGTTTGGCCGATTCGAGGAACAGCATGGCGGCGAGGAAGCCCTGGATGTAGGCCGTGCTCTGGTATTCCGGGCGCATGGCGCGGATCTTCTCTAGCATGGGGGCTTTTTCGGTGTCGTAGTAGTAGCGGTAGGGCATCACGCCCATGAAGCCTTCGCCGACCTCGCCCATCTTCATGACGGTGGAGCTGTCCATGGTCCAGAAGGTGCCCATCCACTTCGACTGCATGCCCTGCTGCTTGCCCTGGGTGATGAACTCGGGGATGGGCGCGAGGATGTAGCCGTGGAAGATGGTGTAGTCGGGCGCGGCGCGGCGCAGCTTGATGACCTCGCCCGAGACGTCCACGCTGCCCGGGGGCGTCATGATCTTCACGACCACGTTCAGGCCCAGCTTCTTGGCCTCGGTTTCGCTTTCGTCGATGGGGTCGCGGCCGAACTCGGAGTCGGAATAGACGAAAGCCACCTTGGCACCCGGCTTTTCCTTGGCGATGTGCTTGAGCAGGATGCCGAACATCTCGGTGTAGTCGGGACCTACCATGAACTGGTTGGGGTATTTCTGCGGGTTGTTCAGCTCGGTGGCGAACGAGGCGCCCGCCATCAGGATGTTGCCGTTGCGGTCCAGCTCGGGGTTGATGGTCTTGGCGAAGCCCGTGGAGTCGCCGTAGTAGACGTTGACCTTGTTCTGGCTGGTGATCTTCTTGAACGCGGCGACGGACACATCGACCTTGTAGCCCGTGTCCTCGGGCACGTACTTGACCTTGCGGCCCTTGATGCCGCCCGCGTCGTTGACGATCTTCACGTAGTCCTGGATACCGGCGTTGATGCCCACGCCCGCGAAGGCGAAGACGCCCGTCATGGGGATGGAGCCGCCGATGACGATCTCCTCGGCGCCCTGCGCGAGCACCGACAGCGGGTGCGTGAGCGCGGCGGCGCCCGCGGCGGCGGCGCCCAGCATCAGGTTGCGGCGCCGGGTGGAAATGCGTTGCTGGTCCATGCGTGTCTCCTTCGGTTGGTTGTGTGGTGGCATGAAAACGATGGCGTGGCTCAATTGCGGAAGGGCCACAGGTGGAAGAAGCGGCGGATGCGCCGCCACACTTCGGCCAGGCCGTGCGGCTCGAACACGAGGAAGCCGATGATCAAGAGGCCGAAGATGATGGTGCGCACGGGCGAGAGGAATACCGTGTATTGCGTGCTGTTGGGCAGCAGGTCGAACACCAGCTTGAGCAGCTCGGGCACCATGGTCATGAACACCGCGCCCAGGATGCCGCCGAGGATGGAGCCCATGCCGCCGACGATGATGGCCGCGAGGAAGAAGATGGACATGAGCAGCGGAAAGCTCTCGGGCGTGACCACGCGGAAGAAGTAGGCCCACAGGCCGCCGGCCACGCCGGCGTAGAACGAGGACAGGCCGAACGACAGCAGCTTGTAGCGCAGCAGCGGAATGCCCAGCACCTCGGCCGAGATGTCGCGGTCGCGGATGGCGATGAAGGCGCGGCCGATGCGCGTGCGGAACAGGTTGGCCGCGCCCAGCAGCATCAGCACCGTGACCGGCACGATGAGCCAATACAGGCGGAACGAGGTGTCGAGCAGCACGCCGAACAGGCTGGCCGGCGGCACGCTCAGGCCGCCGGTGCCACCCGTGAACTGCAGGTTGGCGAACAGGAAGTGCGCGATGAACGAGGCCGCGATGGTGGCGATGGCCAGGTACAGGCCCTTCACACGCAGCGAGGGCACGCCCACGATGATGCCGCCGACCATGGCCACCACGCCGCCCGCCAGGATGTTGAGCAGGAAGGGCGAGCCCACCTTGGCCTGCAGGATGGCCACGGTGTAGGCGCCCAGGCCCATGAAAGCCGCCTGGCCCAGGCTCACCAGCCCGGTGTAGCCGGTGAGGATGTTGAGCCCCGTGGCGCTGGCCACGTTGATGCTGACCAGGCAGGCCAGGTAGAGCCAGTAGTCGCTGGCGACAAAGGGGAACAGCACCAGCAGCGCGGCGGCCACGGCCAGCCACGTCTTCTGCGTGCGCGAGTCGAACAGCGCCGCGTCGGCGACGTAGGTTTCCTTGAGGGTTCCGATGCGCATCAGGCCTCCCGCCGGGCCGCCCCAAGGCAGGCCTGGGCCCCCTTGGGGGGCAGTGAATACACGCAGTGATGAACGTGGGGGTGCATGGTTCTAGAGTCTTTCGATTTCGTGCGTGCCGAACAGGCCGTAGGGGCGCAGCATGAGGATGCCGACCAGCACGATGAAGGTGGCCAGCAGTTTGTATTCGCCGCCCAGGTAGGCGCCGGCCAGGGCCTCGACCAGGCCGATGCACAGGCCGCCGATGAGCGCGCCGAGCACGCTGTCCAGGCCGCCGACGATCACCACCACCAACACGGACAGACCGAACACGCCCATGCTCGACGAGATGCCGCCGATCGAGCCGACGATGATTCCCGAGATGGCCGCCAGCATGGCGGAAGCCACCCAGGCCAGCGAGAACACGCGTGGCACGTTGATGCCCACCGAGTAGGCGGCGGCCTGGTCGCTGGCGGTGGCGCGCAGCGCCACGCCGCCGCGCCAGAAGCGGAACACCAGCAGCACGGCGGCGATGAACACCACCGCGATCACGGCGCCCCAGAACACCTTGGGCGCGAGGAAGGCATCGCCCACCATGATGGGTTGCGTGGGCATGAATTCGGGCAGCCGCCGCTGGTCGGCGCTCCAGATCATTTCCACCAGGCCCACGAGCACCGAGGCCAGGCCCACGGTGACCATGAAGACGGAGATGGGCGGCTCGCCCAGCAGTGGCCGAATCATGGTGCGCTCGATCACCGCGCCCAAGAGGCCGGTGCCGAGCACGGCGGCGGGAATGGCCAGCCACAGCGGCAGCGCCATCATGGAGGCAAAGGTGAAGAACAGCTAGGCGCCGACCATGAGCAGCTCGCCGATGGCGATGTTGACCACGCGCGTGGCCTTGTAGACCATCACGAAGGCCAGCGCCGCCAGGGCGTAGAGGCCGCCGCTGGCGATGCCGGTGAGGCTGATTTCAAACAGATAGGCCCAGTCGAAGTTCAGCATCATGCGGCTCCCTGTGCGCTGGTGGCGCCCGCCTGCAGCTTGCGGCGCAGGTCACCCACGTCGCCCGAGCCGAGGTAGGCGCGGTTGACTTCGGGGTCGGCCTGTACCACGGCAGGCGTGCCCTGCGCGATGACCTGGCCGAAGTTGAGCACCACCACATGGTCGGACAGGTCCATCACCATGCCCATGTCGTGCTCGACCATCAGCACCGTCACGCCCCATTCGGCGCGCACGTCGAGGATGAAGCGCGCCATGTCTTCGGTCTCTTCGCGGTTCATACCTGCCACGGGCTCGTCGAGCATCAGGATCTCGGGCTGCATGGCCAGGGCGCGCGCCATTTCCACGCGCTTTTGCAGGCCGTAGGACAGGGCCGAGACGGGCGCGTGGCGGATGTGGTCGATTTCGAGGAAGTCGATGATGCGTTCCTCGATGTCGCGGCGCAGTTCGGCCTCTTCGCGGCGCGCGCGGCCCAGGTAGAACAGCGCGTCGAACACGTTGGCCTTCAGGTGTGCATGGCGGCCGAGCTTGATGTTGTCGAGCACCGTCATGCCGCGGAACAGCGCGATGTTCTGGAAACTCCGCCCCAGGCCCATGCGGGCGCGCTGTGGCGCGGGAATGCGCGTGATGTCCTCGCCCTTGAACCGGATGCTGCCGCCCGTGGGCCGGTAAAAGCCCGAGATGGTGTTGAACAGCGAGGTCTTGCCCGCGCCGTTGGGTCCGATCACGGCGGTGATGGAACCCGGCTGCACATCAAAGCTGACGCCAGTCAGTGCCTTCACGCCGCCAAACGCCAGCGTGACGCCATCGACTTCCAGCAGGGGGGCGGCGGGGGTGCCGCCAGGGTGTTGTATCGCCATCGCTCTCTAGGGGTTTGTGCGGGCCAAAAAAATGCTACTCGTACGTAAACTGTTTACTTATGAGTAGCATTTTGGATGTGTCTCCCTATCGCTGCATTGGTAGTTTCCCGGTGTAATACCCCCTTATGACTGAATCCACCGCCGCCAGAAAGACCCGTGCCCCGTCTGCTGCCGCATCACCCTGGGCCAGCGTGCCCGACCGCCAGCAGCAGCGCGAGGCCAAGCGCCATGCCGTGCTGCAGGCCGCCGCGCAGCTGTTCAACGAAAGGGGCTTTCACGCCACCTCGCTCGACGACATTGCCGCGCGCCTCAACGTGAGCAAGCCCACGCTGTACTACTATGTAAAGAACAAGGACGAGATCCTGCTGCAGTGCGTGCGCCAGGGGCTGGAGATGACGCTCGAAGGTATCGAGGCCTCGCGCCAGGCGGGCGGCAATGCGGTGGACCAGTTGCGTGCCTGCATGCAGGCGTATGCCAACATCGTCATGCAGCCTTTTGGCATGTGCCTGATCCGCGTGGGCGATGAGGAGGTTCCCGAGCCCAGCCGCTCGGAACTGCGCCGCATGAAATCTGAGATCGACCTCGCTTTCAGGCGCCTGGTGGCCCAGGGGGTGCAGGAGGGATCGCTGCAGCCCTGCGACCCCAAGATGACCGCCTTTGTGATTGCTGGCGCTTTGAGCTGGATCGGCCGCTGGTACCAGCCCGGCGGCGAGTACACGCCCGAGCAGATCGCCGAGCAGTGCATTGCCACGCTGTGCGAGGGGGTGTTGCGGCGGGGGGATACGCCTGTTCCTCGGACACGTCGGGTGGTGCGCACCGCTGCCGCTACCGAGAAGCGAGCGTGATGTGATGCCTGAGTGAGGCCCTTACGTCAAAGCTTTGGCTTTCAGGACCCGCCATGGAACTTCGTCTGATGATCACTGTCTGTGCATGCGCGCAGTCTCCGAGGGGCTTTCGCAAAAGTAGTCTTTATAGAGTTGTGCAAAGCGTCCCAGGTGCCAGAACCCGTTGGCCATGGCAATCTGGGTCACCCTCTCGTGCGTGCTCAAAAGGTCGCAGCGTGCCTTGGCCAGCCGATGCAGGGTTAGCAGACGTTGGGGGGGAACGCCATAGCTTTGCCGGAATGTGCGTTCCAATTGCCAGATCGGTAGATCCAGCTCTTGGCACAGGACATCCATACGCAGGGGCGAATCGCCCTGTTCTTCGCACCAGTGGCGTACGGATTGCAGCAGCACTTGGCGGGAATGGCGACGGGTCACCGTGCTTCTCGTGGGAAGGCGCCAGCGCCGTGCCAGTTCGGGCCAAATGATTTGGAGCAGATCTTCATGCATTTGCTCGCTCAGAGCGGCATGGGGTGAGTGCTCGCGCTGTGGTCCAAGTACCGCAGCGAGGCGACGCAGCATGATTGCTGTTTCAGGAGTCAACCGTCCCGGGAGATGCAGGACGGAGGTGTTTGGTGGGAGTCGCAGCCCCAGCATGTCTAATCGCTGACGAGGCACCTGGATGCACAACCATTGTGCATTTGGGGGCAGGCTGATGCACATTTCACTACCTGCGGTGTAGAGAATGATGTCGCCGTTGCAGTGCTTTTCTCCTTGAACGTGCCATGGGCCGTCGCCATGCAGGGAGATTCCGATGGTGATCCATCCGGGTGAAAGGTTGCCCTGACAAAGTAAGGCGAGGTTGTAGTGTCCCCAGTCGGTCCGGCACTGGCTGCTTTGGCTGTGCGCTATCTCTCCCATGAAAAGGCCCTTTTGCAGTTGCACATGTTCCAGTGAGCCTTCTTGCAAGGCCAGAACCAGCGCTCTGGGATCAAAGAGGCTCAGGTGGGTGTGTGTGACCGTAGGCTGGGGGTGCGGTGGGGGCATGGAGAATCCACGGGGAGCGCTGCAAACTGCTAATGGATTGGAGGGCATGCGGCTGCTTGTTGTCAATCCGCGAAGGCTGCGTGTGTCCGTGGAAACCCCGGGTTGTCGAATTCTGGATAGTCAAGAGATCTGGCTCCATAGGGCGTTGATGAAGCAGGGGGGAACCCTTTGCACAATGGACTACCGCCTGCAGAAATTTGGATAGTCGCGTCATCCCCGCATACCTAGACTGGCTCCGTTTTGGATCAGACAAAAAGGAGACAGTGGAATGGAAGCATCGGTAGATTACATCGTCATCGGCGGCGGCTCGGCCGGCAGCGTGATGGCGGGGAGGCTCAGCGAGGATGCTGGCGTACAGGTGGCGTTGCTGGAGGCTGGCGGCAAAGGCGATAGCCTGGTGGTCAAGACACCAGCGGCCACCGTGGCGATGATGCCTACCCGGCTCAACAACTATGCCTTTGAAACCGTGCCTCAAAAGGGCTTAAACGGGCGGCGTGGTTACCAGCCGCGCGGTAAATGTCTCGGCGGTTCCTCGGCCATTAACGCCATGGTCTATATCCGGGGACACCGCAAAGACTACGACCATTGGGCCGCGTTGGGTAACGCAGGCTGGTCGTACGACGATGTACTGCCGTACTTCAGGCGCAGCGAAAACAACGCGGTATTCAGGGGTGCATTCCACGGCAACGCAGGTCCCTTGCATGTTTCCAACCTTCAAACGAACAACCCATTTCACGAGATTTACCTGAAAGCAGCTCGGGAAGCCGGATTCAGGATCAATGAGGATTTCAACGGAGAGGAACAGGAAGGCGTCGGAATTTACCAAGTAACCCAGAAAAATGGCGAACGCTGGAGTGCTGCTCGCGGCTATTTGCATCCGCACATGGGTGTGCGTGAAAACCTGCAGGTGGTTACGGAGGCGCAGATAACGCGCATCGTTCTGGAAGGACGCCGCGCCGTCGGTATCGAGTACCTTCAGGATGGTGTGCGGCGCACGCTGGGTGCGCGCAAGGAGGTTATCTTGTGCGCAGGCGCGCTGCTTTCGCCACAGGTGCTCATGCTGTCTGGAATCGGTCCTGGCGCTCACTTGCAGAAACATGGCATTGCTGTGCAGCATGATCTACCCGGTGTAGGACAGAATCTGATCGACCATCCGGACTTCATTTTCGGCTATGCCGCGAAGAGCCTTGATCTCCTGGGTATCTCACTGGGCGGTTCGGCGCGCATGACGGGAGACATCATCCGGTACATGCGTTCGCGCGAAGGCATGTTGTCTTCGAACTTTGCCGAGGGCGGGGGCTTTCTGAAGACGGACCCCGCGCTGGATGCCCCGGATGTGCAGCTGCACTTCGTGATCAGTCTGGTGGATGACCATGCGCGCAAATTGCACCTGTCGCATGGCTACTCTTGCCATGTGTGCCTCTTGCGTCCCAAGAGCCGAGGACAGGTGACTTTGGCCGGACCTGATGCAACACAGCCACCACTGATCGATCCCGCCTTCTTCGCCGATCCCTGCGATCTGGAGGATATGGTCAAGGGATTCAAGTTGACTCGCAGACTCATGGATGCTCCATCGCTGGCGAGCCTGCGCCAGAAGGATCTTTTCACCGAGAACGTGCGCACGGATGACGAGATTCGCCAAGTGCTGCGTCAGCGTACGGATACGGTGTACCACCCGGTCGGTACCTGCAAGATGGGTTCCGATTCCCTCGCGGTGGTGGACGCCGAACTGCGCGTGCATGGCATCGAAGGGCTGCGTGTGGTTGACGCCTCCATCATGCCAACGCTGATCGGTGGCAACACCAATGCCCCCACCATCATGATCGCTGAGAAAGCAGTGGATATGGTTCGCAAGAGTGTGCGTGGCTGAGTGGCGACAAAGTTTGGAGTCCATATGAACCCGATATCCCATCCTTCCCCGCCTTCTCTGGCCGAATCCAAGGCCCATCTGGATCGTGAGCTACACAGGCTATCCGACCAGCGTATGTCATGGGTGCAGACATCCATCGCCGAGCGGATCATGATTCTGGAGGAAATCAAGGACGCGCTGATGCCTGTAGCCCAGGCATGGGCGGAAACCGCTGCGCATAAGAAGGGCATCGCCGATGGCTCTCCGCTGGAAGGCGAGGAGTGGCTGTCTGGCCCCTATGCCGTCATGGCGTACTGCAATCTCATGATGGAAACTCTGAGAAAGGTCGAGGATAAGCACCATTTGGACCATGTGCCGGTGCGTCAGCTTGCCAATGGACAAGTGGCTGTACGTGTATTGCCCCATTCCCTCTGGGACCACCTGCTGCTCAGTGGCATTACGGTCGATGTCTGGATGCAGCCCGGTGTGAATCGCGGGAATATCCGGCAGTACACCGCGGCAACCTACGATCCCTCCAGCCCTCTACACAAGACTGGTGGTTTGGGTTTGGTGCTCGGGGCCGGTAACATCAATGCGATCGCTCCCCTGGACGTCTTTCACAAGCTCTTTGTGGAGAACGAGGTCGTCATGCTCAAGCTCAATCCGGTCAATGACTACCTGCACGAGTTTCTGATGGCCGCCCTGCGGCCTTTGGTTGCCCGGGAGGTGCTGCGTATTGTGCGCGGTGGCACGGATGTGGGCGAATACCTGTGCAGCCATCCATTAGTGGAGTCCATCCACATCACGGGTGCCGGTGCGTCCCATGACGCCATCGTTTGGGGCGTGGGAGAGGAGGGCCAAGCCAATAGGGAGGCCCGTCGGCCCAGGAATAGCCGCCGCATCACCTCCGAACTGGGGGCCGTGTGTCCGACGATCGTCGTTCCAGGGCCTTGGTCGAAGGCAGATATTCGGTTCCAGGCCGAACAGGTTGCGACACAAAAATTGCATAACTCTGGCTTCAACTGCGTTGCGTGCCAGGTGTTGATTCTTCCCGGTGACTGGGTGCACAAAGATAGATTCGTTTCTGCGCTGGAAAAGGTCATTGCCCAGACTGAGGATCGTCCGCGTTACTACCCTGGAACCGAAGCGCGCCTGACCCGCTTTCGTGATCAGAACAGGCAGGTCAAGGCAGTGCGGCGCAAGGGTGGTACCGAGGTGTTGATTGCGCCGCTCGATCGTGATGGTGCTGAACCGGCGACGTCTTCCGAGATCTTCGGTCCGGCCCTGAACACGGTGGAAATCGGAGGAGCCGACCCCGAGGCGTTTTTGATCGAAGCCATCCGTTTCGCTAACGAAGATCTGTATGGGACTCTTGGCGCCAACATCGTTATCCATCCCGCCACGCTGGCCAGGATGGGGCGCCAGCGTTTCGAGGAAGTGATCTCTGAATTGCGTTACGGAACCATCGCCGTCAATGCCTGGACTGGTCTTGGATTCCTGTCGCCGCAGGCCACCTGGGGCGCCTTTCCCGGGCACACACTGGAGGATGTGAAAAGCGGGGTGGGCGTGGTGCACAACACCTTTCTGTTCGATCGTCCCGAGCGCTCGGTGGTGGAGGCGCCGTTCAGGCCCTTTCCACGCAACTTGCTGAGCCTGTCGTTCAGTCTTCTGCCGCGTCCACCGTGGTTCATCACCAACCGCCGTGGGCGCATCCTGGGACGCTTGCTGGTGTCGTTCCAATACCGCCCCAGTTGGCTCAAGCTACCGCGTATCTTCCTGAACGCGCTGCGGGGCTGATGCTCGGCGGGTGCTTGCCAGGTCATCCAGGATCGGGCACTCCGGCCGCTGGTCGCCATGGCAGCACTGCACCAGCGATTGCAGCGTGCGCTGCATGGCCTGCATGGCGGCGATGCGTTCGGCCAGGTCGTCGATGTGGGCCTGGGCGATGCGCTTGACCTGGCTGCTGGCGCGGGCCTGGTCCTGCCACAGGCCCATCAGCTCGCGGATTTCCTCCATCGAGAAGCCCAGGCTGCGCGCGCGGCCGATAAAACGCAGCGCGTGCACGTCGGCCTCGGTGTACTGGCGGTAGCCGCTGTCGGTGCGGCCCACCTGCGGCAGCAGGCCGAGCGATTCGTAGTGGCGCACCATGCGCGCCGACACACCGGCGCGGCGCGCGGCCTCGCCGATGGCAACCGGCCAGCCCTGTCCGGTGGTCATGGCGTGACCTGGTAGCCTTCTTCGGCGATGGCCGCTGCCAGGGCCTCGCGCGGCTGGCTGCTGTCCACGTCCACGCGGTTCTGCGTGCGGTCGATGCGCACCTGGGCCTGGGGGTCGAGCTGCTGGATGGCGCTGGTGACGGCGCGCTCGCAGTGGCCGCAGGTCATGCCCTGGACTTCAAACTGGTATTGCATGTGGTTCTCCGGGTGAGGTGGTTGATGGGGCAATGGTGAACCTTAACACCGTGGCAAGGTCAACCCCGCGCTGCCCGATGGCCTTGCTGCGGTTATGGTGGATGCCGATTCGCGCTTGACCTTGCCATGATGTCAAGGATTACGGTAGAGCCCATGAACACCTCCCTCCCCACCCCCTCCGAGCCGCACGCGCTGAACCTGTCCATCGGCGGCATGACCTGTGCCAGTTGCGTGGGCCGCGTCGAGCGCGCGCTGCGCAAGGTGCCCGGCGTGCAGGACGCCACCGTGAACCTGGCCACCGAGTCGGCGCGCGTCCAGTTCGCCGCGCCCGAGGGCGGCGACGCCGCCATGGATGCGCTTTTGCGCCGCGCCGTGCGCAATGCGGGCTACGAGCCGCTCACGCCCGCCGCCAGCGCGGCGCGCGAGCAGGACGAGTCGCCCTGGGCGGGCTTCACGCCGGTCGCCATCGGTTTGCTGCTGTCGGCGCCGCTGGTGGTGCCCATGCTGGGCGACCTGTTCGGCGCGCACTGGATGCTGCCGGCCTGGCTGCAGTTTGTGCTGGCGACGCCGGTGCAGTTTGTCCTGGGCGCGCGTTTCTACAAGGCGGGCTGGCATGCGGCCAAGGCGCTGAGCGGCAACATGGATTTGTTGGTGGCCATCGGCACCAGCGCGGGCTGGGGGCTGTCGGTGTGGCTGTGGCTCACCGCCCACCCGGGGCACACGCCGCACCTGTATTTCGAGGCCTCGGCCGTGGTGGTCACGCTGGTCCTGCTGGGCAAGTGGCTCGAGGCCCGCGCCAAGCGCCAGACCACGGCGGCCATCCGCGCGCTGCACGGCCTGCGCCCGGACGTGGCGCACCTTGTGGGCAAGGATGGCGAGGTGGACGTGCCCATCGCCGAGGTGATGGTGGGCGACCGCCTGGTGGTGCGCCCGGGCGAACGCATTCCCGTCGATGGCGAACTGCGCGAGGGCCAGACGCAGGTGGACGAATCCATGCTCACCGGCGAGCCGCTGCCGGTGGCCAAGGAGCCGGGCGGGCTGCTCACGGGCGGCTCGATCAACGGCGAGGGCCGCATCGTATTGGAAGTGCACGCCGTGGGTGCCGAGACGGTGCTCTCGCGCATCATCCGCCTGGTGGAGGACGCGCAGGCCGCCAAGGCGCCGATCCAGCGCCTGGTGGACCAGGTCTCCAGCGTGTTCGTGCCCGTGGTGCTGGTGATTGCCTTGCTTACGCTGCTGGGCTGGCTGTGGGCGGGCGTGGGCGCCGAGACGGCGCTGATCCGCGCCGTGGCGGTGCTGGTGATCGCCTGCCCCTGCGCGCTGGGGCTGGCCACGCCGGCGGCCATCATGGCGGGCACGGGGGTGGCGGCGAAGCACGGCATCCTCATCAAGGACGCGCAGGCGCTGGAGCTGGCGCACCAGGTGGACACCGTGGCCTTCGACAAGACCGGCACGCTGACCGTGGGCCAGCCCCGGCTGGCGGCGCTGGTGGTGGCGCCGGGGCTGGACGAGGAAGCCGTGCTGCGCGACGCCGCCAGCCTGCAGAGCGGCAGCGAGCACCCGCTGGCGCGCGCCGTGGTGCAGGCCGCGCGCGACCGTGCCCTGGAGGTGCCGGCGCCCGACGCCGTGCGCGCCGTGCCGGGCCGAGGCAGCGACGGCGAGGTGCAGGGCCGCAGCTACCTGCTGGGCAGCCTGCGCTGGATGGAGGAGCTGGGCGTGGCGCTGGGCCCGCTGGCCGGGCGTGCCCGCGCACTGCAGGACGAGGGCGCCACGGTGTCGGCCCTGGTGCGGCGCACGGGCCAGGGGCTGGAATTGCAGGCGCTGATGGCCTTTGGCGACGAGCCCAAGCCCGGCGCGCGCGAGGCGCTGGCGGCGCTGAAGGCGCGCGGCATCCGCACGGTGATGATCTCGGGCGACAACCGGGGCGCGGCCCTGGCCATGGCGCGCCGCCTGGGCCTGGACGAGGCCGATGTGCGCGCCGAGGTGCTGCCCAGTGACAAGGCGGCGCAGGTGGTGGCCTTGCAGCAGGGCGAAGGCGGCGCGCGCCGAACGGTCGCCATGGTGGGCGATGGCGTGAACGACGCGCCCGCGCTGGCGGCTGCGGATGTGGGCATGGCCATGGGCAACGGCACCGACGTGGCCATGCACGCGGCAGGCATCACGCTGATGCGCGGCGAGCCGCGGCTGGTGGCGGCGGCGCTGGACATATCGCACCGCACCGTGGCCAAGATTCGGCAGAACCTGTTCTGGGCCTTTGCCTACAACGTGGCGGGCATTCCGTTGGCGGCGTTGGGTTACCTGAACCCGGTGGTGGCCGGAGCGGCCATGGCGCTGAGCTCGGTCAGCGTGATGACCAACGCGTTGTTGCTCAAACGCTGGCGGATGTGAGCAGTTTGCTGCCTTGCGGGCACCATGAAATGATCATGAACAGGCTCTCAGAGGCTCCAGGGTCTGGCACACTGCAACGTCTGGTTGCATCTGCATGCCGGGGCATGTGGGGCAGCGCTCAAGTTTTCGCCAGATCAAGACAAGAGAGGAAGACCACCATGTCGCTTTTTTCGCTCATGCGGTTGTTCACCATCCGCTTTCGCATGCTCAGTGCCATTGCCGTGGTGTTGGGCCTGTTGGGCATGCTGGGCGGTGCCGGGATGTTTGGCATGTTTCGCATTCAGTCCATGAGTGGTGACTTTGTGGCCCACGAGTTCGCCGAAGTGAAAGAGCTGGGTGAACTGCGCGGTGCCCTGGGTGCGATCCGCCTGCATGAAAAGGACATGATCATCCAGCAGGGGAACGCCGATGCGGTCAAGCAGGCCCACACCCGCTGGCTGGCCAGCCTGGAAGCGGCCAAGAAGGTGGCCAGCCAGTTCACGCAAGGTGCCGAGGACAAGGACAACGCCGTGGCCCGCAGCCTGGTGCAGCGGCTGGACAGCTACCGCGAGCAGTTCACGGGCGTGGCCCGCCAACTGGAGGCCGGGGGGGTGGACTTGGCCTCCATGGCCAGCGGCGACGGTGGCAAGGCAGTGGCCGAGGTGGAAGCGGCTGACAAGCTGGTGCAGGAGCTGGGGGCCATTCTGCAGGACGAGGTCCGGGCATCGATGAAGGAGCAGGAGCAGGCGGGAACCCAGACCAAATGGCTGTTCGGGCTGGCGGTGCTGGTGACCGTGGCGGTGGTAGGGCCGCTCACCTGGCTGAACATGATTGCCATCTGCAAGCCCCTGGCCGAGGCGCAGCGCATGGCGCTGGCCATTGCGGGGGGCGACCTGTCGCAGCGCATCCATACCAGCGGAAAGGACGAGACGGCCGACCTGCAGCGCGCGCTGGCCGAAATGCAGCGCGGCCTGAGCGCCCTGGTGGCCCAGGTGCGGGAAGCCAGCGGCAACATTGCCACGGCCAGCCAGGAGATCGCCAGCGGCAACCAGGACCTGTCCTTGCGCACCGAGCAGACGGCCGGCAACGTGCAGTCCACCGTGTCTTCGCTGGCGGAACTGACGGCCACGGTGCAGCAGACGGCGGCGTCCTCGCAGACGGCCAACCAGTTGTCGGCCTCGGCCTCGGGTGTTGCCACGCGCGGCGGTGCGGTGGTGCAGCAGGCGGTGGCCAGCATGCACGAGATTTCGGCGTCCAGCCGCAAGATTGGCGACATCATCGGCTTGATCGACTCGATTGCCTTCCAGACCAACATCCTGGCGCTGAACGCCGCTGTGGAAGCGGCGCGCGCGGGCGAGCAGGGCCGGGGCTTCGCCGTGGTGGCCAGCGAGGTGCGCAGCCTGGCCCAGCGCTCGGCGGCAGCGGCCAGCGAGATCAAGGGGCTGATCGGCACCAGCGTGGCCGCCGTCGATGGGGGCGTGCGCCATGTGGAGGATGCGGGTGCGGCCATCAAGGAGATCGTCGATGGCGTGCAGCGTGTCGGCGACATCATTGGCGAAATCAAGGCGGCCGCGACCGAGCAGGCCGCCGGCATTGGCCAGGTCAACCAGTCGGTGGGCGAGATCGACCGCATGACGCAGCAGAACGCCGCGCTGGTGGAGCAGTCTGCCGCCGCCGCCGAGTCGCTGCGCGAACAGGCTGCGCGCCTGTCGCAGGTGGTGCAGCAGTTCCGCCTGGCCGATGGGGTGCAGGGGTACACCCAGCCGGTGCAGGGCGACCAGCGCCTGCTGTCGGCCTGAGACCGTGTGAATGCACCCGGCCTGGCCGGGTGCACCACACCGCGCGTTTTCAGCATCTAAGCAAAATCGGCATTTTTGACCGTGGAATAAGCGCAAGGAGCTATTGATTTGATAGCAAATGTGTGCGCGCTGGTGATTCCCCGGCAGGCACCTTGCGCCCGGTGCTGCGGCACAATGGACGCTCCATGCCTGCTGCTTTGCACCCCAGCCCTTCGGTCTCGCGCACCCAGTTGCTGTGGCTCGCGTTGGCGCTGTCCATGGGCGCTGCGGTGTCGCTGGGCATCACGCGGTTTGCCTATGCGCTGCTGCTGCCGCCCATGCGTGCAGACCTGGGCTGGTCTTACACCCTGGCCGGGGCCATGAACACCGTCAACGCCCTGGGCTACCTGCTGGGTGCGCTGGCCACGCCACTGCTGCTGCGGCGCGGGCCGCCGGGCGCCTTAATGCTGGTCGGTGCGGTGCTGGCCACGTTGTTCATGGGGCTGTGCGGCTTTTTTCTCGAAGCGGCGCCGCTCTTGCTGCAGCGCCTGCTGGCAGGGGTGGCCAGCGCCTTCATGTTCATCACGGGCGGCCTGATGGCGGCGCGCCTGGGGGCGCTCGATGCGCCACGCAGCGGTTTGTTGTTGGGCCTGTATTACGGGGGTACGGGCTGGGGCATCAGCCTGTCGGCGCTGCTGGTGCCCGCCGTGTTGCAGGCCGCACCGCAGCCGCATGCCTGGACCTGGGCGTGGTGGGCGCTGGCGCTGGCCTGTGGCGCGGCCACGGCGCTGCTGGTGTGGCCGGTGCGGGTGCTGCGGCGCATGGATGTCGTGGCCGCAGCGGCGGCGCCATCGACTTCTTCCCCGGCCTCGGCGGCTGTGGTGGCGGGGGTGGCGGCGCGGGTTTTCAAGGTGCGCGACTTTGCGCCTGCGCTGGCGGGCTACGCCATGTTTGGCGTGGGCTATATCGGCTACATGACCTTTGTGGTGGCCTTGTTGCGCGCGCAGGGCGTGGGCGGCGGGGCGGTGACGTTGTTCTATGCGCTGCTGGGCCTGGCGGTGGTGCTGTCCTCGCGCATCTGGGCGGGCCTGCTGGACCGCCAGCGCGGCGGCGGGGCACTGGCGCGGCTCAATGCCCTGCTGGGCCTGGCCACGGTGCTGCCCGCGCTGACCTCGGCCTGGCCGGTGGCGCTGGCCTCGGGGCTGCTGTTTGGCGGGGTGTTTCTGTCGGTGGTGGCATCGACCACGGCGCTGGTGCGGCACAACCTGCCCGCCTCGCAGTGGGCGGCAGGTATCAGCGCCTTCACCATCGTGTTTGCGGCCGGGCAGATCGTGGGGCCCACGGTGGTGGGCTGGATCGCGGACGGCCCTGGCGGCCTGGCGCGCGGCCTGGTGTTCTCGGCTGCAGCGCTCTGGCTGGGCGCGCTACTGGCAGCGCGCCAGAAGCCGATAGGCGACGCCGAATAAGTCCCTGTGATGGTGCGTGCCCGGCATTGGATTGGGATGCGCGACGCGCAAGGGACTTGTTTGGCGTTGCCTTACTTGAGCAGCCCTTCGGCGCGCAGTGCGGCCTGCACGGCGGGGCGCTGTTCCATGCGCTGCTGGAAGGCAACGATGTTCGCAAAGCCCGACAGATCGACCCCCACGTACTGGCCCCAGCGCGAGACGGTGTAGAGGTAGGCGTCGGCCACGCTGAACTGGCCCAGCAGGTAGTCCTTGCCGGCCAGTTGCTTGTCCACCCAGGCAAAGCGGGCCTGCAGGCGCTCGCGCACCAGGGGTTTGTAGTCTTCGGGGGTGCCGGGGGCAAACAGCGGGCTGTGGCCCTTGTGCAGCTCGGTGCCGATGAAGGTCAGCCATTCCTGCAGGCGGTAGCGCTCCATGGTGCCGTTGGCGGGGGCCAGGTTCTTGCCGGGCACCTGGTCGGCCAGGTACTGCACGATGGCCGGGCCTTCGCGCAGGCGCTCGCCGTTGTCCAGCTCCAGCACGGGCACGTAGCCCAGCTCGTTGATGGTGTGGAAGTCCGTGCCGTCCTGCAGCTTCTTCGTCTTGGTGCTGGCCAGCACGCCGGTGAAGGGCAGGCCGCTTTCGTGCAGCACGATGTGCGGGGAGAGCGAGCAGGCGCCGGGGGAGTAGTACAGCTTCATGGTGCAGTCCTGTGGTGGGTGAAGAGAACAGCCTGCCATCCTAGACTGACCCGCAAGGCTGTGCCAGCGCAGGGGTTCATGTGCCGGGCTGGGTCAGCTGCTCCAGCCGGGTGAGGAAATGCAGGGCCTGCGCACGCGTGCTGCCGCACATCTCGGCCGAGGGCTGGAGCTGCGCGCACACCGCCGGGCGATCGGGGTGGCCGAAGATGCGGCAGCGCTCATCCTCGCCCAGCTGCACGCAGCGCACCCCGGCCGGTTTGCCCTGGGGCATGCCAGGAATGGGCGAGCTGATGGACGGTGCTGTGCAGCATGCGCCACAGCCGGGGCGGCAGTCCAGGGCAGGGCGCACGCTCAAGCTTGCAGCCGCTGTGCTGCCCACAGCACCTGATTGACCACGGCGCGTACGCGCTCGCGCTGGGTTTCCTGCACCAGTGCACCCTGGTCGTCAAAGGCGCTGCCTGCCTGGCCCAGCGCAAAGGCCTTGGGCGCGAGCCAGCATTCCAGGTTGGTGAGCAAAGGCGCGAGGTGGCTTTGCGAGCGCAGGCCGCCCAGCGCGCCGGGCGATGCGCTGAGCATGCCCACCACCTTGCCGCGAAAGGGCAGCGTGCCATCCTGCCAGAGGGGGTTGCCCTTGACGGGGCTGGATGCCCAGTCGATGGTGTTCTTGAGCAGCGCGGTATAGCTGCCGTTGTACTCGGGGGAGCAGATGATCCAGGCGGGGTGTGCGTGCAGCACTTCCTTGAGGCGCAGCACGTCGGCCGGGGTGCCGCGCGCTTCCAGGTCGGCGTTGTAGAGCGGGATGTCCAGGTCACCCAGCTCCAGCAGGGTGACCTGGGCACCGGCTTCGCGGCCCAGGTCGGCGGCCACGCGGGCCAGGCGGCGGTTGAAGGATTGCTGGCGGGTGCTGCCCGCGAAGACGAGAAGGGAAGTCATGTGCGGATTGGAGCACAGGCCGCATGCAAGCTTCCTGCAAATGGGCCAAAGCCCTGGCGTCGGCAGCGTTGTTTCACGTGAAACAGGCAGGGGCGTGTGCAGGCGTGCGGCGGGGTGGTGGCAAAGGTGGGAAAATCACCCCCTTGCCCGCGCACCGTGCCGGGCCACCCTTTGCCTTGCTGCAGCCCACAGGCTGGCTCTGCGGCCCCCGGAGTTTTTCATGTTGTACCCCCAGGAATTTGATGTCATCGTCGTAGGCGGCGGCCATGCCGGCACCGAGGCCGCGCTGGCAGCGGCGCGCATGGGCTGCCAAACGCTGCTGCTCACGCACAACATCGAGACGCTGGGGCAGATGAGCTGCAACCCCAGTATCGGCGGCATTGGCAAGGGCCACCTCGTGAAGGAGGTGGACGCGCTGGGCGGCGCCATGGCGTTGGCCACGGACGAGGGTGGCATCCAGTTCCGCATTCTCAACAGCTCCAAAGGCCCGGCCGTGCGTGCCACGCGCGCGCAGGCCGACCGCGTTCTGTACAAGGCCGCCATCCGCCGCATGCTGGAGAACCAGCCCAACCTGTGGTTGTTCCAGCAGGCCGTGGATGACCTGATGGTGGAGGGCGACCGCGTGGTGGGCGCCGTGACGCAGGTGGGTATCGCTTTCCGTTCGCGCACGGTGGTGCTCACGGCGGGGACTTTTCTGGACGGCAAGATCCATGTGGGCCTGAACAACTATGCCGCTGGCCGGGCCGGGGACCCGCCCGCCGTGTCGCTCTCGGCACGCCTGAAGGAGCTTCAGCTGCCGCAGGGGCGCCTGAAGACGGGTACCCCGCCGCGCATCGACGGGCGCAGCATCGACTTCAGCCAGTGCGAGGAGCAGCCCGGCGACGGCATGCCCGGTGGCGTGAATGAGGGCGCGTTGCCGGTGTTCAGCTTCATGGGCAGTGCGGCCATGCACCCGCGCCAGATGCCCTGCTGGATCACGCACACCAACGAACGCACGCACGAGATCATCCGCAGTGGCTTTGACCGCAGCCCCATGTTCACCGGCAAGATCGAGGGCGTGGGCCCGCGCTATTGCCCCAGCGTGGAAGACAAGATCAACCGCTTCGCCGACAAGGACAGCCACCAGATCTTTCTGGAGCCCGAGGGCTTGACCACGCACGAGTTCTACCCCAACGGCATTTCCACCAGTCTGCCGTTCGACATCCAGTACGCCCTGGTACGCAGCATGAAGGGCTTGGAAAATGCCCACATCCTGCGCCCAGGCTATGCCATCGAATACGACTACTTCGACCCGCGCTCGCTCAAGAGCAGTTTCGAGACGCGCCAGATCCAGGGCCTGTTCTTCGCCGGGCAGATCAATGGCACCACGGGCTATGAGGAGGCCGCAGCGCAAGGCCTGTTCGCAGGCATCAACGCTGCGCTGCAATGCCGGGGTGAGGGCGCCTGGCTGCCCGCGCGCGACGAGGCCTACCTGGGTGTGCTGGTGGACGACCTCATCACCAAGGGCGTGACCGAGCCCTACCGCATGTTCACCAGCCGGGCTGAGTTCCGCCTGCAACTGCGCGAGGACAACGCCGACATGCGCCTGACAGAAACAGGGCGACGCATGGGCCTGGTGGATGATGCGCGCTGGGATGCCTTCAGCCGCAAGCGCGATGCCGTGGCGCGCGAGACCGAGCGCCTGAAGGCCACCTGGGTGAACCCGCGCATCCTTGACGCCGCCGAGGCCGAGCGCGTGCTGGGCAAGGCCATCGAGCACGAGTACCACCTGTTCGACCTGCTGCGCCGCCCAGGCGTCGGCTACGAACAGCTCATGTCGCTGGATGGCGGCAAGTACGCCTCGGGCGATGTTTCACGTGAAACGCTGGGCGATCTGAGCGGCCCGGTGGTCGAGCAAGTGGAGATCGCTGCCAAGTACGCAGGCTACATCGACCGCCAGAAGGACGAGGTGCAGCGCGCCGCACATCTGGAAAAGCTGCGCCTGCCGGACGACCTGGATTACCTGCAGGTCACGGCCCTGTCCATCGAAGTACGGCAGAAGCTGCAAAAGCACCGGCCCGAAACCCTGGGCCAAGCATCGCGTATTTCGGGTGTGACGCCCGCAGCGATTTCGCTGTTGATGGTGCACCTGAAGAAGGGCGGTTTTCAGGGCTTTGCCCGCGCCGATGGCGAGGTGCCCGCATGAGCGATGTGCTGACGGAGCGCTTGCGCGCAGGGGCCCATGCATTGGCGCTGGAGCTCAGTGATGTGCAGCTCGCACAGCTCTTGGAGTTTTTGGCGCTGCTGCAAAAGTGGAACAAGGTCTATAACCTCACGGCCGTGCGCGACCCGCAGGAGATGCTCACGCACCATCTGCTCGACAGCCTGGCCGCCGTGACCCCACTGCGTCGCCATATCGCGCAGGCCGGGTTGGCCACGACGCCCGTGCACCTGCTCGACGTGGGCTCGGGCGGCGGCCTGCCCGGCGTGGTGTTCGCCATCTGCTGCCCCGGTGTGGACGTGAGCTGCGTGGACACCGTGGCCAAGAAGGCCGCCTTCATCCAGCAGGCCGCTGCCGCACTGCGCCTGCCCAACCTACATGGCATCCACGCACGGGTCGAGAGCCTGGCGGGGCCGTTTGACGTGGTGAGCTGCCGCGCCTTTGCTTCGTTGGCGGACTTCACCGCCTGGTCGCGCAACGCGCTCGCGCCCCATGGGGTGTGGCTGGCCATGAAGGGCAAGCACCCCCAGGACGAACTGGCGGCCTTGCCCAGCGATGTGCAGGTGTTTCACGTGGAACAACTCCAGGTGCCGGGGCTGGGTGCCGAGCGTTGTATTGTCTGGATGCGGCGGAGTTCGTAATGGGCCGATTACACTCGGCACCTTGGTGTCGTTGGAAGAGGTGAGGGCGCGTGCTGCAAAAATTCTTCAGTGGGCTGGTGTTCGGAGCAGGCTTCTTCGTGGCAGTCGCACTGCTGGGGTGGCTTGCATCTTCCCTGCTGTTGGTTCCTTCTGAGGGGCGCGCAATTTATTTCGGCGGCTCTCCTGTGCAGGAGGTTTCCGGAGGAATGCAGGGGGCGGGGGGTAAACAACCCCCGTTGTACGATTTGCCGCTGGAGCAGCAGATTGAACGCGCGTCCGTCATCATCGTCACCCGATTCGAGGCGGCTACCGATGGACGCATGAAGGCGGTTGTGGCGGAAATCCTCAAGCGTGATCCAGGGGTGCGGTTCCAGTACCAGGTGGGTGACGAGTACGCATCTGCGAGCTACTACCCAAGAGAAGGTACTGATCACGGCGATGGTTCGGTGGTCTTCTTTGAAGGCGCAGTTGCCGACATGCGGTACTCCACCACCTTCCGGGGTGACCGTGTGGGTGGATTGGGCGATATTCCGCTGAAATTGTTCCGGGAAAAGTGCACACAGACAGGAGGCTGAATCATGTTCGGCATTGCAGACTACGGCGCCTTCGTGGCCGCCATCGTGTTGTTTTTGGCCATTCCCGGGCCGGGCAATCTGGCGCTCATTACCTCCACCAGCAAGGGCGGGGTGCGGGGCGGTCTGGCGGCCACGCTTGGCGTGATCGCGGGCGACCAGGTGCTGATGTGGGCGGCGGTGGCCGGTGTGGCGGCCCTGCTGGTGGCGTACCCGGCGGCATTCCATGCGGTGCAGTGGCTGGGCGCTGCCTACCTCGCCTGGCTGGGCTTCAGGATGCTGACGGCCAAGCCCGGTGCTGCGCCCGTGCTGCACATCGAGCCGCGTCATTACTTCAAGCAGGCTGCGTTCATCACTGTGCTCAATCCCAAGGCCATCGTTTTCTACATGGCCTTCTTCCCGCTGTTTGTGGATCCGGCGCGTCACCAGGGGATGCTGACCTTCGGTGTGATGGCGGCCACCATTGCGCTGCTCACCTTTCTGTACGGCCTGGTCGTGGTGCTGCTCACGCACCATCTGGCCGAGCGCATGCGCGCCAACCCCACCATTGCCCGCGTGTTGGAGAAGCTGGCGGGTGTGTTCCTCATCGGTTTTGGCGTCAAGCTGGCAATTTCCAAATAAGGCAACTCTCCCATGGCGAAGATCTTTTGTGTGGCCAACCAGAAGGGCGGCGTCGGCAAGACCACCACCACGGTCAATCTGGCCGCTGGGCTGGCCAAGATCGGCCAGCGCGTGCTGATGGTGGATCTGGACCCGCAGGGCAATGCCACCATGGGCTCGGGCGTGGACAAGCGCGCCCTGGAGCTGTCGGTGTACGACGTGCTGCTCGAATCCGCCTCGGTGAAAGAGGCGGCCGTGTTGTCCGACAAGTGCGGCTACTGGGTGCTGGGCGCCAACCGTGAACTGGCCGGTGCCGAGGTGGAACTCGTGGCGCTGGAGCAGCGCGACAAGCGCCTCAAGGCGGCGCTGGCGCAGGCCGATGCGGACTTCGACTTTGTGCTCATCGACTGCCCACCGTCCCTGAGCATGCTCACGCTCAACGGCCTGTGCAGCGCGCACGGTGTCATCGTGCCCATGCAGTGCGAGTACTTCGCGCTCGAAGGGCTGACCGACCTGGTCAACACCATCAAGCAGGTACATGCCAACCTCAATGCCGATCTGCAGATCATCGGCTTGCTGCGCGTGATGTTCGACCCGCGCATCACGCTGCAGCAGCAGGTGAGCGAGCAGCTCAAGGACCACTTCGGCGACAAGGTGTTCGACACCGTGATCCCGCGCAACGTGCGCCTGGCCGAAGCGCCCAGCTACGGCCTGCCCGGTGTGGTGTTCGACCCCTCGGCCAAGGGCAGCCAGGCCTTCGTGGAGTTTGCCCAGGAAATGGTGGCCCGCGTGCAGCGCATGGGGGCGCCCAAGGTTCAAGCCAAATCGGCCTCTGGCGCTTGATGGACAAGCGCCAATAGCTATTGAATTCATAGCATGCAAACCCCCCAGGTATTGTTGCTGCCCGGCTGGCAGAACTCCGGCCCCGGCCACTGGCAGACCGAGTGGGAGCGCCTGCACGGCTACCAGCGCGTGGAGCAGCACGACTGGATGCGTCCGCTGCGCGGCGACTGGTCCGCGCGCCTGGACGAAGTGGTGGCCGACAGCCCCGCACCCGTGGTGCTGGCCGCCCACAGCCTGGGCTGCATCCTCACCGCCTGGTGGGCCGCACATTCACGCCACACGGCCAAGGTGCGCGGCGCGCTGCTGGTGGCCCCGGGCGATGTGGAGCAGGCCGACGTCGCCGCCTGGATTCCCGGCTGGGCACCCATCGCGCGCCAGCGCCTGCCGTTCCCCGCCGTGCTGGTGGGCAGCCGCAACGACCCCTACTGCCGCTTCGAGCGCGCCCAGGCCTTGGCCAGCGATTGGGGCGCACGCTTCATCGACGCGGGCGAGCGTGGGCACATCAATGCGGAATCTGGCCTGGGCGACTGGGCCGAAGGCATGGAACTGCTGCAATCCCTCTTGAAAGACTGAACAACAACATGGTCACCAAAAAACCCAAGGGCCTCGGCCGAGGACTGGAAGCGCTGCTGGGCCCCAAAGTGGCCGAAGCGGCAGAGCAGGCGCAGGCCGCCGATGCGGGGTTGCCCAGCAGCCTGCGCCTGGACGACATGGTGCCCGGCATGTACCAACCGCGCACGCGCATGGACGAGGGCGCGCTGTACGAACTGGCCGAGAGCATCAAGGCCCAGGGCATCATGCAGCCCATCCTGGTGCGCCGCCTGGCCGAGGGTGCCCACGCGGGCAAGTACGAAATCATTGCTGGTGAGCGCCGTTTTCGTGCCGCGCGCCTGGCTGGGCTGGAAGTGGTGCCGGTGCTGGTGCGCGAGGTGCCCAACGAGGCCGCCGCCGCCATGGCCCTCATCGAGAACATCCAGCGCGAAGACCTCAACCCGCTGGAAGAAGCGCAGGGCCTGCAGCGCCTGGTGCGCGAGTTCGGTCTCACGCACGAGCAGGCCGCGCAGGCCGTGGGCCGCTCGCGCAGTGCGGCCAGCAACCTGCTGCGCCTCTTGAACCTGGCCGAGCCGGTGCAGACCATGCTGATGGCGGGCGACATCGATATGGGCCATGCGCGCGCGCTGCTGGCGCTCGACCGCGCGGCGCAGATCACGGCGGGCAACCAGATCGCGGCCAAGAAGCTCTCGGTGCGCGAGGCCGAAGCGCTGGTCAAGAAGATCGGCGCCGAGTTCAGCCTCGTTCCGCAAAAGCCCAAGAAGGAAAAGTCGCGCGACATCAAGCGCGTGGAAGAGGAGTTGTCCGACCTGCTCATGGCCGAGGTGGAAGTGCGCGTGAAGAAGCGCGTCAAGCGCGCCGGCCGCATGGAGGACGTGGGCGAGCTGGCCATCCAGTTCGGCTCGCTCGACGCGCTCAACGGGCTGATCGAGCGCTTGCGCGGGCACTGAGTGTCCCTAGCGCGGCGGCCACGCCGCGCGTGACATTGCGCACGCCCGGCGCGGCGGCGTGCGGCATCCAGGGTGAAAAAATGTCGGCGCAGGCCTACACTGAGCAGCTCATACCTGCCTGAGCGGCCTCCATGGGGCGCTGTCTCGCGCGGGTGTTTTGATATCTCGCACTGGAGCTGCCATGACCCCCCTCCGCGCTTTCGTCCGTCCCACCGTGCTGGCCGCCAGCCTGTGTCTGCTGGGCCTTGCCGTCCAGGCCCAGACCGCCAAGGCCCCCAAGACGCAGTTGTGGATCGACCTGTCCACCGGCAGCATGGCCGGCATGCCCGAGATGGACATGCCCATGGGCGGTGGGCTCATGGGCATGATGGGCGGCGGCCGTGCGGCGGGAGCGGGCGGCAACACGCACTACGGCATGGCGCGCACCATGGGCATCATGCCGCCGCGCGTGATCGACATCGCCCTGCACAACAGCCTGCGCCCGGGCGTGGAAGCCAGCCAGGCCATCCCTGCGGGCATGCGCATGGGCGAGAGCCTGCCGCTGCTGCCGCCCAAGGCCCAGCCTACGTCGCCGTCGGAACCCGGTGAGGTGCCGCAGGAATACGAACAGCACAAGCCCAAGGGCCGCATCCTGATCTATTGGGGCTGTGGCAGCGAGGTGCGCGCGGGCCAACCGCGCGTGATCGACCTGGCGCGCGCCAAGCCCACCGACTTTGCCGTGGCCTTTGCGGGCCGCGCCGTGCCCGACCGGGGGGCGCGCGTCGGCCCTTCGCACGCGCTGTACCCGAACGAGCGCAACCAGGTGCAGCTCTCGCGCGAGAGTTCGCTCGTGGGCGAGCACCAGATCCGGGGCGAGGGCGTGCCCGCCTCGATGAAGTTCACGCTGGGCAGCGCGCAGGACCTCATGCCCGCCATCGCCCTGCGCACCAGCGGCAAGCCGCAGGACAGCATGGGCACGAATTGGCAGCCGGTGCGCAACGCGCGCGCCTACTACCTGCATGCGATGTCGCAGAACGGGGACGACATGGTGATGTGGTCCAGCGCCGAGACGCCCGACACCGGTATGGGCCTGTTCGACTACCTGCCCAACGCCACCATCGACCGTTGGGTGAAAGAACGCGTGCTGCTGCCGGCCGATGCCACGCAGTGCGCCATCCCGAAGGGCATCTTCGCCGCTGGCGCCGGCCGCGAATCCACCCCCATGCTGCGCATGATGGCCTACGGCGGCGAGAGCCACATCGTGCACCCGCCACGCCCGGCCGATCCCAAGGCGCCCTGGGAGCCGGAGTGGTCCGTGCGCGTGCGCGTCAAGGCGCACACCATGGCCATGCTGGGTGAGGAGCAGGCCGGTGGTGCCATGCATGGCGTGGATCGCAGCGACATGGCGGAGCCAGCCGAGCGCGATGAGGGTGGCGCGGGAGCGCAACCTGCCAACCCTGTGAACCCCATCAATGTGCTGCGGGGCGTCTTTGGCCGCTGAAGAATGAAGCAGCAAACCCCTGTGGCGCTGCGCGCCTTCCCCCTTCTCTCTCGCCTCGCTGCGCGATGCGGGGAAGGGGGACGCCACCAGCGCGGCGGGGCGGCCCTTGCGCGGTGGCTGCTGGCCTGGGCCGTGCCAACCCTGGGGCCGTGGGCTGTGCGCAGATCCGCGCTGGACCGATAAGGCGATGAACTGGACTTCTCGTATTCCCTGGCCCCTGCCCGCCTTGTTGACGTGGGGGAGCGCCTGGCTGCTGTTCGCCAGCCTGCAGCGTGTCATCGCGCCGGTGTGGGCCTTGCTGCTGGCCTGTGCGTTGGCGGCGGTGGCCAGCGTGCTGGGCAGCAATTGGTGGCGTCGCGGGCTGATTGCGGCGGGCTTTCCGCTGGCCCTGGCGCTGACAGGCTGGGCCAGCATCCCCGCGTGGGCCTGGCTGGTGCCGTTGTTGCTGTTGTTGGCCGTCTATCCGCTCAATGCCTGGCGCGATGCACCCGTGTTCCCCACGCCGCATGCCGCGCTGCAGGGCCTGGCCGGGCAGATTCCTCTGGCGCCCGGTGCGCGTGTGCTCGACGCAGGATGCGGTCTGGGCGACGGGCTGATGGCACTGCGCCGTGCCTATCCGCAAGCGCAGTTGGAGGGCGTGGAGTGGAGCTGGCCGCTGCGCCTGCTGTGCGGGTTGCGCTGTCCCTGGGCGCGCGTGCGTCGCGCTGACATGTGGGAGAGCGACTGGTCGGGCTATGCGCTGGTGTACCTGTTCCAGCGGCCGGAAACCATGCCCCGTGCCGCAGGCAAGGCCTTGGCCGAACTGGCACCGGGCGCCTGGTTGGTGAGCCTGGAATTCGCCGCGCCCGGCCTGCTGCCCCAGGCCCAGTTGCGCCTGCCCGGGGGGCGCGTGGTGTGGATGTACCGCATTCCTGAGAAGGCAGATTGACACCATGCGTGCGCACAGCTTCTTACACAAACCATGTCGCGCTGCGGTGGCAGGCTCAGAAACAAAGGCTTGCCTTTGCTACATTTGCTGTCGGCTATCCACACAAAGAAACCCATGGAGGGGAAGCCCAAGGAGCATGGCCGTACATGGCGCCGTATCCCTGCGGGAGGGCAGGCAGCGCCAAGGTGTTCCTTGCCTGGTGCATGCACGCGCCAGGAGCCCCGAGGGGAGTGACCACCCAAAGCAAGGACAAGCATGAAATTCTGGCCCCTTTCTTCCACACCGCGCCTGTGGGGCGCCCTGCTGGTGACGGCAGCCCTGACGGGCTGCGCCAACATGGCCAGCCACGACAAGCTCGCCACCGACATGCAGACCGCCGGGCAGAGCGCGGGCATTCCTGCGGCCCTGGCCAAGCTCGAAGCTTCGGCCACCACGCCGGAAGAGAAGGCCGCGCTGCTCTACAACATGGAGCGCGGCGAACTGCTGCGCATGGACCGCCGTTACGACGACAGCACCAGCGCCTTCCTGCTGGCCGACACCAAGGTCAAGGAATGGGAAGAAACCGCCAAGACCAACCCGCAAAAGCTGCTGGGCACCGTGGGCGCAGCGCTGGTGAGCGAGCGCCTGAAGGTCTATGAGGGGCAGGACTATGAGAAGGTCTGGCTCACCACGCGCCTGGCACTCAACCGCATTGCCCAGGGCGACTTCGAGAACGCCCGTGTGGACGTCAAGCGCACCCACGAGCGCGAGGCCGTGATTGCCGAGTTCCGCGCCAAGGAAACGGTGGCCGCCGAGGAGGAAGCCAAGTCCAAGGGCGCCACCTCGGGCAGCAAGGAGATCAACGGCTACCCCGTCGAGACGCTCAACGACCCCGAGGTGCTGGAGCTGAAGAACGGCTACTCCAACGCGCTGTCGCACTACCTGGCTGGTTTCCTGTACGAGGTGCTGGGCGAATCGGGCCTGGCCGCGCCTGGCTACCGCAAGGCCATCGAGCTCAAGCCCAACACCGGCGTGCTTGAAGAAGGCCTGCGCGGTCTCGATACCCGCACCAGCTTTACCTGGAAGCGCCGCCAGCGCATGACCGACGTGCTGTTCCTCGTCGAGGCGGGGGATGCCCCGGCGCGCAAGCCCAAGGCCTTCACCCTGCCGGTGCCCACGGGCAGCGGCGTGGTGGCAGTGAGCGTGTCCTACCCGGTCATCGAGCCTTCCAACGACCCCCTGCTCAGCAACCTGTCGGCCGCAGGCTATGACTTAAAGCTGGAGAAGGTGGTGGATGTGAACGTGATGGCCCGCCGCGCCCTCAAGGACGAGATGCCCGGCATGGTGCTGCGCGGCATGACGCGCGCCGTTGCCAAGGGTGTGCTGCAGAACGAAATGCAAAAGCGCGGTGGACTGTTGGGCGGCCTGATTGCGGCTGCCGCCACCGTGGCCACCGAGCAGGCCGATGACCGCATGTGGCGCATGTTGCCTGGGCGTGTGTACGTGGCCCGTGGCTACCTGCCGCCGGGGGAGCACCGCATCAGCATCAATGGCCGCATGCTTGAAGAGCCGATCCGCATCGATGGCCAGTACGCCCTGGTGCCGCTGCGCATTTATCACAACAGCGTGATCACCGGCAAAGTGGCCAGCCTGGGCCAATTGCCTGCCGTGGCCGCTGCCCCAGAGCCGCAACCCGCTGCCGCTGCAGTCACCGAAACCCGCACCAAGACCACCACCCGCAGCACGCGCACCACCAGCAAGCCGGTGGCGCCCAAGGCTGCGGCCCCCAAGCCTGCGGTGCAGTAACACCCTCACCCATATCGAAGGATCACCCTATGACCCATCGCAAAACCCTGGCCGTGCTCTGCATGGCCGCCTTTGCCCTCGCGGGGGGCGCCCAGGCGCAGCAGCACGACCCCGCAACGCCCATCGCCGTGGCCTCCAAGGTGGCGCTGCGCGGCGAAGCCAATGACATCGCCGTGCGCGAGATCCGCATCGTGCGCAAGAACGACGTGCTCGTGGTGCAGGCGGACCTGGCCAACATGGCGCGCGGCGACCGCACCGTGTTCTACCGCTTCAAGTGGCTGGACCAGGTCGGCAACCAGGTCGGCGATGGCGAGTCCTGGAAGCAACTGGGTGTGCTGGGCCTGGGCCAGCAGACCATCAAGAGCGTGGCGCCGCACAGTGCTGCCACGGATTTCCGCATTGAAATGAATGTCGAGCGGCGCTGAGCCGCCTCTCTGGAGGAACCACACCATGACCCACTTGAAACGCAAAGCCCTGCTGCTGGCCCTGGTCGCTGGCACGCTCACCCTGGCTGGTTGCCAGAACCTCTCGTCCCCCGTGATCCGCTTCGATCGCCAGGTCAACTACGGTGATGCCAAGGGCGTGGAGCTGGTGACCAACGAATTCGGCTCCACCGACCTGCAGATGATTGCCGAGAAGATGACCGGCAGCCTGCTGGAAACCGGCATTTTCCAGGGCCGCCCCACGGTGACCATCTCCACCGTCAAGAACAAGACCAGCGAGTACATCGACACCACCAACGTGATGAACTCCATCCAGACCACGCTGGTCAAGTCGGGCAAGGTGCGCTTCACCCGCTCCATCAACGAGATGCAGGCCGGGGTCGATGAGTTGCAGCGCCAGAACCAGAGCGGCCTGTACAAGCAGAACACCACCGCCAAGGTGGGCCAGATGACGGCGGCCAAGTACAGCCTGGAGGGCGAGCTCACCAGCATCGTCAAGCAAAGCGCCAGCACCAAGGATGTGTTCTACAAGTTCACGCTCAAGCTGTTCGACGTGCAGGAAGGCACCATCGAATGGCAGGACGAAAAAGAAATCCGCAAAACCAGCAGCCGCTGACCGAAGGACCACACCATGCAACGCAGAACCACCCTCACCGCGGCCCTGTCCGTGCTGGCTGCCACGGCCTTCACCTGGGGCCTGCCAGCGCACGCCCAGCAGGGTGGCGCGGCGCCCCGCATTGCCGTGACCGACCTGGCGTATTCGGAACGCGTGTCCGAGTATTTCATGGCGGGCCAGTACCAACGCAGCAGCCAGATGAGCGCGCAGGGCAGCCACAGCGGCGGCTACAGCCACGGCCCCTATGGTGGCTCGGGCTCGCACTCGGGCCAGCAGTCCATGCAGGCGTCCGAGCAGGCCAGCGGCACCTTCGTGGCCGGGCGCTACAGCTACATCGAGCAGCGCGAACTGCACGGCTACACCAACGACATCAAGGGTGCCCTGCTGCAGGGCACGTACTTCAAGCTGGTGCAGGGGCGTGGTTTTGACGGCGGTGCGCCCCAGCCCAGCAAGGCCGAGCAGGTGCTCAACCAGGTGCAGGGCGGCAAGATGGCCCAACCTGTGCGCCAGCCCGATGTGAAGGCCATCATCACGCGCATCCAGAAGGGTGAGTTCAAGGGCGCTGACTATGTGCTCTTTGGCGTGATCTCCAGCATCGACTTCACCGACGCACTCTCGCCGCTGCAGGGCACCACCAGCGCCACGCGCCAGTACGGCCTGCAGTTGCTGGCCGACTTCTCGCTCATCAACACCAAGACCTACGAGATCAAGGCCGCCTTCTCGGCCCAGGGCGCGGGCAACGACACCAAGATCCTCTCGGTGCGTGGCGACATCGCCCCGCCCAACCGCGCCAAGGTGATGAAGGAAACCTCGGTGAGCTTGGCACAGGACGTGTACCAGCAGCTCACCCAGCAACTGGGCTACACCGACGCCAACCTTTCGCGCGGCGTGCGCCCCGAGCCGCCGCCCATGCAGGGGGGGCAGCCCTATCCGCAGCCCCAGCCGGTGGCGCCGCAGCCGCAAGAGCAGGTCATCATCCTGCGTTGACCATGGCACTGGTGCGCCGGGGGCCTTCGCGGCACTGGCCCATTGCCCTGCAGGCCAGCCGTGTGCTGGCCTTTTTGCTGGGTGTGGGCCTGTTGTGCGCCTGCGGCCCGGCAACGCTGGGCAAGGCGGAGCATCCGTCGGCGCCGTCGCCGCAGGCGTCTGCCAGCGCTTTCATTCTGCGGCCTTTGCCGGGGCAGGGCGGTGTCACCCTGCAGGCGCTGGAGCGCCCCGCGCGGGCACCGCCGCTGCGCTACCGCGTGGTGGTGGTGCCCGGCTCGGGCTGTGCGGGCCTGGGGCCGTTTGCCGACCGCTACTTTGCCGGGCTGCTGCACGCCCAGGTGCTGGTGCTGCACAAGCCGGGTGTCCACCCCATGGACCGTACCGCCCCCAGCCAATGTCCGCCGGCCTTTGTGCAGACGGATGCGCATGCGGCCTGGCGTGCCCACGCACAGGCCGCCTTGCAGGCCTGGCACGCTGGCGTGGTGCAGGATACGCTGCCTACCGTGCTGGTGGGAGTGTCTGAAGGTGCAGAGTTGCTTCCCCACCTGGCCCCGCAGGTGCCGCGTCTGGCGGGGCTGGTATTGCTGGGGGCCAGTGGGCTGGACCCGCGCGAAGCGCTCACGCTGCAGGCGCAACGTCTGGGTGCGCAGGCCGCTTTGGAAGGGCTGGCGCAGGCCCAGGCCAGTGACGCACCCGATGCCAGCCTGCACCAGGGCCGCAGCTTGCGCTACTGGCGCGACCTCTGGCACTGGCCTGTGCAGGCGCCGCTGCTGGCCAACCCCTTGCCGCTGCTGCAGATTTGGGGCACCGAGGACGCCCTGGTACCTGCACAGGCCTACGAGCGTTTCGCACGCCAGGCCCAGGGCAGGGCGGCGCCCTACTGCGCACGGGCACTGCCTGGCGCCGACCACGGCCTGCAGGCGCCAGGCCGGGATGGTCTCCAGCAGGTGTGGGCCTGGCTGGAGCAGTGGGCCCGGGAGCCCGCTGCAGGCCTTTGCGCACCGTTGGGTCGCTAGAGCAGGTGGCCCGGCGAGGATTTGCAACGCCGCAGACGCTGCTTTTGCGGGGCAACCCTTCGGGCTCTTAGGGCAGAAGATCGCCCATGGCACCTACGCGGGGCGCGCCATGCGGAACAACTGCTCCGGCCCGATGGAAAAGTAGTCCGCCGGTCCCCCCGCACGCAGGATGTGGCCCGCACCGGCGGTGTCGTACACGCCGTCCTTGAGCAGATGCCGGGCGATGTGTACCTGCACCACCTCGCCGAGCACCAGCCAGGTGGGTACCGTCTGCCCATCCGCGCCTTCGAGTTGCAGGATCTGTGTGCGGCGACACTCGAAGCAGACAGGGCTTTCCTGCACGCGCGGTGGGTGCACGCTGAGGGATGGTCGGGGCGTGAGGCCCGTGAGGTCGAATTCGCTGACCTCGGGCGCGACGGCGGCGCAGCTCAGGTTCATGGCCTCCGCCAGATCCCGGGTGGCCAGATTCCAGACGAACTCGCCCGTTTCTTCGATATTGCGCAGCGTGTCCTTGCGTCCGATGCTGGCAAAGCCGACGATGGGTGGCACGTAGTTGAAGGCGTTGAAGAAGCTGTAGGGCGCCAGATTCAGTCGGCCCGCAGCGTCGCAGGTCGAGATCCAGCCAATGGGGCGCGGGCCCACGATGGCGTTGAACGGATCGTGCGGCAGGCCGTGTCCCTGGCGCGGGGCGTAGCTGTGGAAATCAAACTCTTGGGGCATGTCCGTCTCCTGCGGCAGTGCCGATGATGCCTGCAGCAGGAGCCGCGCGCCGATAGGGGGCGGGCGGCATCCTGGCCGGGCCCCGGGGGTCACTTCTTCTGGTCGGGGCCTGGAACCTCGTTCATCTTGCGTCGGACCACGACCACGAAACTCAGGATACCCGCGATCATCATGCCGATGCCAATGATGCTCATCAGTCCGTAGTCGGTCGAGAAAAGATCCGTCAGCGCTTTCATGGGGACTCCTTGGTCATAAACACACAAAATAATTGTGGTTATTCTGCTCGGCTGGCCCTCGGTTGCATTGATACAAGTCAACGCGGCACCCCGCGTCAGGCCGGCGGGCGCTGCTGACCCAGAAATCGCCCGGGCGGTTGCCCGAGGGCCCGGCGCACCATGGCGCTGAAGGCGCTGGGGCTGTAGCCCAGCTCGGCGGCGATCTGTCCCATGGGCCGGCGCCCGGCGGCCAGCGACACCGCCTTGGCCAGCACCACCTGCTGGCGCCACTGCGTGAAGGTGCTGCCCAGCTCCTGGCGGAACAGGCGCGCCACGGTGCGCGGGCTGGCGCCTGTGTCCCGGGCCCAGGCGGCCAGGGTTTCGTGGCGCGTGGGGTCGGCCAGCACGGCCTCGCAGAGGTGGCGCAGGCGCTTGTCGTGGGGCAGATCCACGCCCAGCTTCACGGCGTTGGCGCGGGCCAGCTCGTCGCGGATCAGGGCGCTCAGGTGGCGCTCGCGCAGCAGCTCGGCGGGCGTGAGCGGTGGGCTGTCGTCGGGCGCCGTGGGCATCTCGCGCACCAGGGCGCGCAGCAGCTCGGACACCTCCAGCACCCGGCACTGGCGCCAGGCGGCCTGCCCGGCGCGGTCGGCGCTGCCACCTCCCAGGGCGCCGGGGCCGCAGCGCCCGCGTGGCTGGTGGAAATACAGCGTGCGCAGGTCGGCTGATTCGACCATGGTCACCGCGTGCTCCACACCCGGTGGAATCCACAGCGCGCGCGAGGGCGGCACGATGTAGGTGCCGCGGTCCACCGTGAGGCGGATCACGCCCGTGGTCGAGATGGCCACCTGCGCCCAGGGGTGGCTGTGCGGCATCACCTGCGTGTCGGCGGCGAGCTGGCGCGCCTTGGCGCGCACGGGGCGCTCGCGGCTGGGCACGAACAGGTGGGGCGTGAGCGAGCCCACGTAGGACAGCGCCCGCCCCGGGCGCGGGGGCATGTCGCTGGTGGGGACATCGGGACGGTTTGGCATATTGGCGATAGAAATTGGCAGACTATCGTAAACGCGCCGCATGTCTTCTGCCTAAGATGCCTGCCATGACCACGACCACCGCGGGCACGAACGCCCCCACCCCCCTGCGCAAGGACGCGCGCACCATCGGCCTCATCGGCCTGGCGCACGGCACCTCGCATTTCTTCCACATGCTGCTGCCGCCGCTGTTCCCCTGGCTGATCCAGGAGTTCCACCTGAGCTATTCCGAGTTGGGGCTGCTGGTGTCGGTGTTCTTCGTCATCTCCGGCGTGGGGCAGGCGCTCGCGGGCTTTGTGGTGGACCGCGTGGGTGCGCGCCCGGTGCTGTTCCTCGCGCTGTGCTGCTTCACGCTGGCGGCGCTGGCGGCCGGGTTCGCGCAGGGCTACACCGGGCTCATGCTCGCGGCGGCACTGGCCGGGCTGGGCAACGCGCCCTTTCACCCGGTGGACTTCACCATCCTGAACAAGCGCGTCTCGCCCCAGCGGCTGGGGCATGGCTTCTCGGTGCATGGCATCAGCGGCAACCTGGGCTGGGCGGCGGCGCCGGTGTTCCTGGCGGGCATTGCCACGGCCACCGGGTCGTGGCGCACGGCGGCACTGGCGGCGGCCGTGCTCGCGGGCAGCGTGCTGGCGCTGCTGCTGTGGCAGCGCGACGCCATCGACGACCGCCAGGGCGCCTGGGCGCACCAGGCCCAGGGCGGCGCTGGCGCCCCGGCCGAGCACCCCATGGCCTTCCTGCGCCTGCCCTCGGTGTGGCTGTGCTTCTCGTTCTTCTTCTGGAGCACCTGCGCCCTGAGTGCCATCCAGAGCTTTGCCAGCCCGGCGCTGCAGCAGATGTACGGCCTGCCGCTCAGCGCCACGGCCTTGGTCGTTACGGGCTACATGCTGTGCGGCGCGGCGGGCATGGTGGTGGGCGGCTTCCTGGTGGGCCGCGTGCAGCGGCTGGAGAAGATCATCGGTATCTGCCTCATGGCGTCGGCGGTGCTGCTGGTGCTGGTGGGCAGCGGTGCCTTGCCCAGCATGGTTGCCCTGGCCCTGGCGTCGTTGGCGGGCCTGGGCACGGGCCTGGCCGGTCCGTCGCGCGACATGCTCATCAAGCGCGCCGCACCACCCGGCGCCACGGGCAGGGTGTATGGCACGGTGTACTCAGGGCTGGACCTGGGCTTTGCACTGGCGGCACCGGTGTTCGGGGCGATGCTCGACCGGGGGCTGACGGGTGGCATCTTTCATGGCGCGGCGCTCACGCTGGCGCTGGGCGTGGTGTCGGCGGCGCTGGTGGGGGGCGGGCTGGCGCGGCGCCAGGCGCAGGCTGCCTGACGGCAAATTCTGGCCAGGGCGCGGGGCTTCAGCTTGTCTTCCGCAGGCCTGGGAAAGGTGGCACGGCAACGCGTGGCATTCTTGTATTGTGATTATTTTTGGAACAGTGAGTGCTTCAATAGCCTATTTATCTATCATTGGATGCAATTTACAGTTGAGTCCATGGTGAAGACGACACAACCCACCGCCTCCACCACCGTTGATTGATTTCACTCCCCTCACTCTTCAAGGAAACCACCATGAACTCCACCGTCCGCATCCTCTCCGTCGCCGCCGCCGCTGCTTTCACCGCCCTGGGCGCCCAGGCCAGCGAACTGTATGGCGCTGATTTCGAAGCCCGCGTCCAGTCCACCCGCAGCCGTGCCGAAGTGCAGGCCGAAGCGGCCCAGGCGGTCACGCAGTTCAAGAACTTCGCTGCCGTCGAATCGAACGCGGCACCGTCCATCGTGGAGCGCGCCAGCGTCCAGGCCCAGGCCGTACAGGCGGCACGCCTGCGCCAGATCGCCATTGGCGACCGCAGCTGATCGTCAGTCGCACATCCCGCGTCGCCATTCGCCATAGAGCCCCATGACCCCGCAAGCCTTCATGCACCTGCCAGAGCTGGAGGGGCGCATCACGCCGCCCGAGGCTTCGGGGTTGCGCCTGACCGATGAGGTGCTGGCTGCCTGGGATGCGCAGGCGCGTGCGCAGGGCTTGCCCGATGACTGGCGTCTGCCCGATGCAGACGTCGAGCGCTCGCGCCAGGCCGTACTGGCCGACATCGGCGGCGAAGACCTCTGGGTCTTTGGCTACGGCTCGCTGATGTGGAACCCCGGCATCCACTTCCAGGAAGTGCGCCGGGCAAGTCTCGACGGCTTTGCGCGCCGCTTTGCCTTGGCCACCACGATTGGGCGTGGCACGACCAATTGCCCCGGCCTGGTGCTGACGCTGCTGCCTTGTGCGGGCGTATGCCATGGCCTGGCGTTCCGTATCCACCACACGTTGGTGGAGGCGGAGTCGCGCCTGCTGTGGCGGCGCGAGATGATCCGCGGCGGCTACTGCCCGGCCCTGTTGCCGCTGGACACGCCGCAGGGCCGCATCGAGGCGCTGGTGCTCACGGCCAACTCCGCCCACCCGCAGTACCGTGGCGAGCTTTCGCTGGAAGACACGGCGGCCATCATTGCCAGCGCCTGCGGCAGCATCGGCAGCAACCGCGCCTACCTCGACCAGCTGGACGAGCAACTCGACCTGCTGGGCATCGAGGACGACCATGTGCGCGCGCTCTCGGCGATGGTCCGGCGCGAGGCCGCGAAAGCCCTGCACGAAACCGGCAATCGGAATACGATGGCCGAGGTCTGCGCACCGTAGATCGGCGGGCCCCGGAAGAACGTCCCTCCCGCCAGCGTGCCTGCCGTTCTGCAGGCGTTCACCTCATGGAGGCTCGCATATGTCCAAAGTCCTCGTTCTGTATTACTCGACCTACGGCCATCTGGAGACCATGGCGCAGGCGGTGGCCGAAGGCGCGCGCTCCACGGGCGCCTCGGTGGATGTCAAGCGCGTGCCTGAGACGGTGCCGCACGACATTGCCAAGAATGCCCATTTCAAGCTCGACCAGGCCGCGCCCGTGGCCACCGTGGCCGAGCTGGAGCACTACGACGCCATCATCGTCGGCGCCCCCACCCGCTTTGGCCGCATGCCCTCGCAGATGGCCAGCTTTCTCGACCAGGCCGGCGGCCTGTGGGCGCGCGGTGCGCTCAATGGCAAGGTGGGCGCGGCCTTCACCTCCACGGCCACGCAGCACGGCGGCCAGGAAGTGACGCTGTTTTCCATCATTACCAACCTGATGCACTTCGGCATGGTCATCGTGGGCCTGCCCTACAGTTTCCAGGGTCAGATGACGCTCGACGAAGTGGTCGGCGGCAGCCCCTACGGCGCCACCACCATCGCCGGCGGACAGGGCCAGCGACAGCCCAGCGCCATCGAGCTCGACGGCGCCCGCTACCAGGGCCGTCTGGTGGCGGAGACGGCGAACAAGCTGTTTGGCAGCTGATGGATCGCCCAGCCGAATTTTTGCAAAATTCGGCTGGAGCTCAATAGCAACGGGCGTCTGATGCTATCAAGTAAATAGCGCATGGGCAGAGGTCAGAGCACGAAGATCTTGCCCGGATTGAGGATGTTCTTCGGGTCCAGCGCCTGCTTGATGGCGCGCATCATGTCCACCGCGCCATCGCCAGCTTCCTCCCGCAAAAAGCCCATCTTGTGGATGCCCACGCCGTGCTCACCGGTGCAGGTGCCGCCCAGGCGCAGCGCGCGTGCGACGAGCTGGTGGTTGAGCTGCTCGGCCTGGGCGCGTTCCTCCGAACTGGCCGGGTCGATCAGGTAGCCCATGTGGAAGTTGCCGTCGCCCACGTGGCCGACCATGAAGTAGGGGATGCCGCTGGCCTCGGCTTCCTGCACGCTGTCGAGCACGGCGGTGGCCAGCTGCGAGATCGGTACGCAGGCGTCGGTGGTGATGGCGGTGCAGCCCGGGCGTGTCTGCAGGCCCGCGAAATAGGCCATGTGGCGCGCGCTCCACAGGCGCGTGCGCTCTTCGGGCGTGCTGGCCCATTCAAAGGCATTGCCGCCGTGCTCGGCCGCGAGGTCCTGCACGGTCTCGGCCTGCTCTTTCACGCTGGCGGGCGAGCCGTGGAACTCCATGAGAAGCATGGGCTCTTCGCGCAGGCTGAGCTTGGAATGTGCGTTCACGGCGCGCACGGTGTTGGCGTCGATCAGCTCCACGCGCGCGATCGGCACGCCGAGCTGAATGATCTGGATGGTGCAGCGCACCGCGTCGCCCACCGAGGGGAAGGAGCACACGGCTGCCGAGATCGCCTCGGGCAGCGGGTAGAGCCGGATGGTCAGCTCGGTCATGATGCCCAGCGTGCCCTCGCTGCCCACCATCAGGCGCGTGAGGTCGTAGCCCGCGCTGCTCTTCTTGGCGCGCGTGCCGGTGCGGATGGCGTCTCCGCTGGCGGTGACCACCTCCAGCGCGAGCACGTTCTCGCGCATCGTGCCGTAGCGCACGGCGTTGGTGCCGCTGGCGCGTGTGGCGGCCATGCCGCCAATGCTGGCGTCGGCGCCGGGGTCGATGGGAAAGAACAGGCCGGTGTCCTTGATGCTGTCGTTGAGCTGCTTGCGAGTGATGCCGGGCTGCACCGTCACCGTCAGGTCCTCGGCGTTCACGCTCAGCACCCGGTTCATGCGGTTCACGTCGATGCTGATGCCGCCCTGCACGGCCAGCAGGTGGCCTTCGAGCGAGGAGCCGGCGGCGTACGGAATGACCGGCACGTTGTGCTGCGCGGCCAGGCGCACAGCGTCCTGCACGTCCCGCGTACTCTCGGCAAAGACCACGGCGGCAGGCGGTGGGGCCTGGATGGAGCCCTCGTCGCGCCCATGCTGCTCGCGCACGGCCAGGGCGCAGGAATACTGTGCACCAAAGCGCTGCGCCAGCGCATCGAGCAAGGCCTGGGGCGCAGGGCGCTCGGTGACGTGGGCTTGCAAAGGGGGGGCGCTGGCGTGCATGGGTGGGTCTCCGAAAAAAGGCCGTTCCAGAATACCACCGCCCCCCTGGCCGGACCACCGGCCGTCATGCCTTTGTCAGGCTGTGCCCAGGGGCATCAGGAGCGAGCGCCCGCCTCGAACTCCGGGCGTGAGAGGAAGCCGTCGCGGTTGCTGTCGAGCTGCTCGAAGCGGTTGCCGATGGCAGGCAGCTGCTGCGCTTCCTGGGGGCTGAGCTTGCCATCGGCGTTGGCGTCCGCCCGGTCAAACGCGGCACTGGCGGCGGAGGATTGCGCAGTCTCCGCTCCCGCGCCCGGTACGGGCTTCGGGGCGTTGCCCGCGCTTTGGTTGAGGGTGATGGAGGGCTTGGGGGCAGGTGCCGTCTGTGCGTACAGTGCCGGGGAGCCGCCCAGGGTCAGGGCGGTCAGCAGCATCACACTGCGCAGGTCAAAGGCGTGCAGCGTGCGCTGTGCCGACACGGGGGCATGGGGGCGTCGTTGGGTCATGGAGTGCATGGAGGTCATCCTTTGCAAAAGTGGAACAGGCCTTCATTGCACTGCAACAAGGCGCAGCGATCCAGCACTTTTGCCTGCTGTTGCCTGCACCAACATTTGGGTGCGCCGCGTAAAAAAGCGTGTGGGCTGCGACGCAGACAGGGGTATTGCCGCTGGCGCACAATCCGGGGCCAGGCAAATCCAGACACCACAGACACCATGGGCAAACGACTCACACAGATCGCCACGCGTACCGGCGACGACGGCAGCACCGGCCTGGGCGACAACACGCGCGTGCCCAAATTCCACCCGCGCATCGCGGCCATGGGTGATGTGGACGAGCTCAACTCACACATCGGTCTGCTGCTGTGCGAACCCTTGCCCGGCGGCGTGCGCGAGCTGCTCATCGACGTGCAGCACCAGCTGTTCAACCTGGGGGGCGAGCTGTCGATTCCGGGGTTTGCGCTGCTGCAGGAATCGGCGGTGCTGCAGCTGGACGAAGCCCTGCAGGAACACAACGCCCAGCTGCCGCGCCTGCAGGAGTTCATCCTGCCCGCTGGCACACGCGCTGCCGCGCAGGCCCATGTTTGCCGCACCGTGGCGCGCCGCGCCGAACGCGCCGTGGTGGCCCTGGGCGCGCAGGAGGCCGTGCGCGAGGCGCCGCGCCAC
The DNA here is from genome assembly GCF_010020825.1 of Acidovorax sp. 210-6. Lineage (GTDB taxonomy): Bacteria > Pseudomonadota > Gammaproteobacteria > Burkholderiales > Burkholderiaceae_C > Simplicispira > Simplicispira sedimenti. The sequence continues at coordinate 3,982,035 of NZ_JAACJE010000001.1, read as the reverse complement.
TACCTCAACCGCCTGTCGGACCTGATGTTCGTGCTCGCGCGCGTGCTCAACCGCATGGACGGCGGCGACGACGTGTACTGGAAGAGCGAGCGCCTGGCGCGCAGCGCAGACACCGACAGCGAATAATGCTATAAAAACAATAGCTATCAGCGCTTGACGGGCGGGCGCTAGAGCCTAATTCCGTCAAAACCCGCGCGCCATCCCCGAAGCAGGGCATGCTCCCCCCCACCCACTAGAACCACCGCGCAAGGGCCGCCCCGCCGCGCTGGTGGCGTCCCCCCTTCCCGACCCGCGCAGCGGGGCGAGAGAAGGGGAAGGCGCGCAGCGCCACAGGGGGTTGCCTCTTATTTTGGCGCCAGGATCGCCATGGTGATGCGCGAGACACAGGTCAGCTCGCCCGCATCGTTGACCATGTCGATCTGCCACACCTGCGTGGTGCGCCCGATGTGCACGGCGCGCGCCGTGCCCGTTACCCAGCCGCTGCTGGCAGCGCGGATGTGGTTGGCGTTGATGTCCAGCCCCACGCCGCGGTGGCCCTCGGGGCAGGCGTAGAAGGCACCGATCGAGCCCAGCGTCTCGGCGAGCACCACGCTCACCCCACCGTGCAGGATGCCGAACGGCTGGCGTGTGCGCTCGTCCACGGGCACACGCCCGCGCAGGAAGTCGTCGCCGACTTCGGTGATTTCGATGCCCAGGTGGGTGGCCGCTGTGCGGTCATTGGTCTGGTTGAGCAGTTCCAGGGAGATGGGTTTTTTCCAGATTGGCATGGGTTATGGAGAGCGGCCTCTACCGCTGTCATGCAAATGTCATCAGAATCCAGGGTTTACCCGAATGTCGGGCGCCGCCCCGGCCCTTGGCCGCAGCGCAGGCGTGCCGACCCGGGCCACCCCACACCCCCCTTTATATCCGGAGCCTATTCCGTGCAACGTCGCCAGTTTGTCTCTTACGCCGCCACTGCCCTTGCGGCCCCCGCCTTTGTGCGCAATGCCCTTGCCCAGGAGGGCGGCATCAGTGGCAAGTCGCTCACCATCGGCTGCTCGGCCGCCCTCAGCGGCCCGCTGGCCGGTTTTGGCACCGACCTGCGCCAGGGCGCCGAGGCGGCCATCGCCCAGATCAACGCACGCGGCGGCGTGAACGGCCGCGCCCTGCAACTGCACATGGTGGACGACGGCTATGTGCCCCAGCGCACCATCGACAACGTCAAACAGATGATCGGCCAGGGCTCGGCCTTTGCGCTGCTGTCGTGCGTGGGCACGCCCAACAACACCGCCATCCTGCCCGTGGTGGAAGAAGCGGGCATGCCCTATGTGGCGCCGCTCACCGGCGCCTCCTCGCTGCGCAAGAATGCCCGCAACGTCTTCCACGTGCGCGCCAGCTACACCGATGAAGTGCAGCGCCTGGTGCAACGCCTGGTGGGCATGGGCGTCAAGGACATCGGCGTGGTCTTTCTGGACAACCCCTACGGCCGCGAGCTGCTGGAGGATGCCAACCGCGCGCTGGCCGCAGCCAGGGGCAAGGCCACGGTGCAGGCCGCGCTGTCCACCGACGGCAAGAACCTGGACGCCGTCCTGGGCCAGGTGGGCAACGCCCGCCCGGCCGCTGTGCTGCTGGCCACGGCCGGCTCGGCCACCGTACCGCTGGTGCGCGGCCTGAAAAAGACCCTGCCCGGTGTGCTGATGGCGGGCGTCAGCGCCACTCTGACCAGCGAAGGTTTCCGCCAGCTGGGCGACGCCGGTGGCGGCCTGGCCGTCACCATGGTCATGCCCGACCCGAACAAGGGCAAGACGGCCGTGGTGCGCGACTACCAGGCGGCCATGAAGGCGCGCGGCCAGAACGATTTCAACCTGGGCAGCCTGGAGGGCTACGTCAACATGCGCGTGCTCGCCGAAGGCCTGGAGCGTGCTGGCAACGACCCCACGCGCGCCAAGTTGCGCAGCGCCCTGGCAGGCATCCGCAACTGGGACATGGGCGGCTTTGTGGTGGACTACAGCGGCCAGGCGCCGTACGTAGGCTCGCGCTACATCGACCTGGGCGTTCTGGGGCCGGCGGGCAGGTTCCTGGCCTGAACGGCGTCACCAGAGCCAAACCAACAAAAAAGCGGCCACGGCCGCTTTTTTGTTGCCCGTGGGCGGGCTGGTCGGTGTTCGCAATGCCTCAGGCCTTGTCCCGGTTCAACAGCGCGTACAGCACGATCGCGCCAAACGTGGCGGTGCCGATGCCGCCCAGCGCAAAGTCGCCGAACTTCAGCGTGAAGTCGCCCGTGCCCAGGATGAGCGTGATGGCGGCCACGATGAGGTTCTTGTTCTGCGAGAAGTCCACCTTGTTGTCCACCCAGATCTTGGCGCCGGCCACGGCAATCAGGCCGAAGACCACGATGGACACGCCGCCCATCACCGGTAGCGGGATGGTCTGGATCACGGCGCCGAATTTGGGCGAGAAGCCCAGCAGCACCGCGATCAGCGCTGCCGTCAGGAACACGGCGGTGGAGTAGATCTTGGTCGCGGCCATCACGCCGATGTTCTCGGCGTAGGTGGTCACCCCGGTGCCGCCTGCGCCGCCGCTGACCATGGTGGCGATGCCGTCGCCGATGAAGGCGCGGCCCATGTACTGGTCCAGGTTCTGGCCGGTCATGGCCGTCACGGCCTTGATGTGGCCCAGGTTCTCAGCCACCAAAATGATGGCCACCGGGGCGATCAAGAGCATGGCCGGGCCGCTGAACACGGGCGCGGCGAAGCCGGGCATGCCGAACCAGGGTGCGTTGGCCAGGGCCGTCAGGTCCAGGGGCTTGCCCAGGCCCATGCCGTTGGTGAGCAGGGCGTAAATCAGGCTGGCCACGATCAGGCCCACCAGAATCAAGAGGCGCTGCACCATGCCGCGCGTGAGCACGGCCACCAGGCCGACGCAGACAAAGGTCACGGCCTGCATCCAGCTGTCGAAGTTGCTGGCCGCCATGTTCTTGATGGGAATGCCGGCCAGGTTCAGGCCGATCACGGCCACCACCGAGCCCGTGACCACGGGTGGCATGAAGCGCTCGATCCAGCCCGTGCCCACCATCTGCACGATGGCGCCGATCACGGTATAGACCAGGCCGCAGGCGATGATGCCGCCCAGCGCCACGCCGATGTTGGCATTCGGCCCCTTGCCCGCGTAGGCCGTGGCAGCGATCACCACGCCGATGAAGGCGAAGCTCGAACCCAGGTAACTGGGCACCTTGCCGCCGGTGATGAGGAAGAAGATCAGCGTGCCGATGCCGCTCATCAAAATGGCCAGGTTCGGGTCAAAGCCCATCAGGATGGGCGCCAGCACCGTGGCGCCGAACATCGCAATCACGTGCTGCACACCCATCACCGCCGTCTGCGGCCAGGGCAGCCGCTCATGCGGCCCGATCACCCCGCCCTGCGCCAGCACGTCGGCGCTCTTTTCCTGCCAGTCGAACATTCCCATGGGCTGTCCCTCCATCTGTGTATCAAAGTGAAAAGTGGCCGCATCCTACGCCAAACTGACGGCTTGCACAGGCCCAGCGTCAGAGGGCCGGACATGCTCCCAACCAGAGCATGCCCGGCCCTCAGTGCCCCAAGCTCAGCGCCAGTTCGCAACCAGCACCGGATTGAGCGCCGTCTGGTAGTCCGCCGCCAGCGTGCTCTGCCCCGCAGGAGGCGGCGCAAACGCTGCCATGGCCTGCACCAGGTTGTTCACCTGGCTGTCCAGCAGCACCTTGCCATCGGCCGTCTTGAACTGCTCCACATGGTGCGCATCTGCGCTGTACCACTGGCTGATGGTGCAGCTGTCGCCGCTGCCGATGATGCTCACCTCCAGGTTGGAGCCCACGCGCCGGAACCACAGCTGGTCTGCTGCCACGCCTGCTGCAAACTGCAGCATGTCGGTATTGCCTGCAGTGTTGTCGTTTTCGGTGATGCGATCCTGCCCGTCACCACGCCCAAACAGGTAGGTGTCGTTGCCCAGGCCCCCTTGCAGCGTGTCATTGCCCGCGCCGCCGTCCAGCACGTCATCGCCCGCATCGCCGTACAGGGCATCTCCGTCTGCACCGCCATAGAGCTTGTCGGCACCGTCGCCTGCGCGCAGGGTGTCCTGCCCGTCTTCGCCATGCAACTCGTCATCACCGTCCAGGCCCTGCAAGGTGTCGTTGCCGACCCCCGCGTAGATGGTGTCTGCCCCATCAGTGCCCTTGAGCACCTCGCTGGCATCGGTGCCGGTGCTGGCGCGGGCCGTCAGGCTGGCCAGATCCCACACGGTGCCGTCGGCAAACTGCACCTGCTGCAGAGGGTTGCTGTCGTTGGCGGGGTTGTTGCTGCTGAAGAAGCCTTCTGCCCGCAGGCTATCGCCCGTGCCCGCAATGGTCAGCAGCAGCGCAGTGCCATCACGGCTGACCTGCACGTCGGCAGCGGCCACGCCGTCTTTGAAGCGCAGGGTGTTGAGCTTGCCCGCTGTGGCGTCTTTCTGGGCCTTGAGGGCGTCCTGCCCGTCACCACGCCCAAACAGGTAGGTATCGTTGCCCAGACCGCCTTGCAGCGTGTCATTGCCCGCGCCGCCGTCCAGCACGTCATCGCCCGCATCGCCGTACAGGGCATCTCCGTCTGCACCGCCAAAGAGCTTGTCGGCACCGTCGCCTGCGCGCAGGGTGTCCTGCCCGTCTTCGCCGTGCAGTTCGTCATCACCGTCCAGGCCCTGCAAGGTGTCGTTGCCGGCCCCCGCGTAGATGGTGTCTGCCCCATCAGTGCCCTTGAGCACCTCGCTGGCATCGGTGCCGGTGCTGGCGCGGGCCGTCAGGCTGGCCAGGTCCCACACGGTGCCGTCGGCAAACTGCACCTGCTGCAGAGGGTTGCTGTCGTTGGCGGGGTTGTTGCTGCTGAAGAAGCCTTCTGCCCACAGGCTATCGCCCGTGCCCGCAATGGTCAGCAGCAGCGCAGTGCCATCACGGCTGACCTGCACGTCGGCAGCGGCCACGCCGTCTTTGAAGCGCAGGGTGTTGAGCTTGCCCGCTGTGGCGTCTTTCTGGGCCTTGAGGGCGTCCTGCCCGTCACCACGCCCAAACAGGTAGGTATCGTTGCCCAGACCGCCTTGCAGCGTGTCATTGCCCGCGCCGCCGTCCAGCACGTCATCGCCCGCATCGCCGTACAGGGCATCTCCGTCTGCACCGCCATAGAGCTTGTCGGCACCGTCGCCTGCGCGCAGGGTGTCCTGCCCGTCTTCGCCGTGCAGTTCGTCATCACCTTCTAGGCCTTTGAGGGTGTCGTTGCCAGCATCGCCCCGCATGGTGTCGGCCCCGGCGCTGCCTTTGAGGGTGTCGTCGCCCGGGGTGCCCACGATGGTGTGGGGGTTCGGTGGTGGTGCATCGCCAATGGCCAGCTCAAAGTCGCTGCTGGCGCTCAGCCCCCCGGTATCGGTGGCCGTGATGCGCAGCTGCAGCGTACCGGCTGCGCTGGCGTCGGGTGTGCCGCGCAGGGTGCGCGTAGCGGCATCGAACACCAGCCAGGAGGGCAAGGCCGCGCCCGAAACGAGGCTGGCGCTGTAGCTCAGCTTGTCGTTGGCATCGGGATCGCTGAAGGTGGCCTCGGGGATGGACAGCACCAGGGGCACCAACTCCGTGGCGCTGGCGCTTGGCAATGGTTTGGCCACGCTGGGCGCGCTGTTGGCGGGCGGGGGTGGGGTGTCGGGTTTGCTGGCATCGGCAATCGCCTTGGCAAACTCTGCCAGGGTGTGGCTGCGCCCGCCCCACTGCACCTTGAAGCTGCCGTTCAGTTGAACGCTGTCGTCCTTGGTGTAGCGCAGCAGCCAGGCGCTGTCGCTGCCGGTCAGTTGCATGTCCTTGAGCGCGCCGCCCGTGAGCTGCACGGTGTTGTTGCCCTCGCTGTCGGTGGCCGTGCTCACTACGCCTGCGTCGTCACCGGCTTCAAACAGGTAGGTGTCGTCGCCTGCGCCGCCTTGCAGCTGGTCTTTGCCGCGTCCGCCATGCAGCAGGTCTGCGCCAGCGCCGCTGTCCAGGGTGTCATCCCCGTCGGCGCCCCACAGCTGGTCGTCGTCCTCGCCGCCCAGCAGGCGGTCGGCTCCGGCGCCGCCATCCAGGGTGTCCGCGCCTGCGTTGCCCGAGAGCTCGTCGTCTCCAGCGTCGCCCAGCAAAAAGTCGTTGCCCGCTTCGCCGTAGAGCTTGTCATCGCCCTGGCCGCCGTCCAGCACGTCTTCCTTGGCGCCGCCATACATCTTGTCGTTGCCTGCGTCGCCATACATCAGATCCTGGCCCGAGTCAATCTCTGCCATGCCCAGGTCATCGCCGTACATGGTGTCGTCACCCTCGCCGCCAAACAGGGTGTCGTTCCCAGTCTGCCCAGCCATCCAGTCAGCGCCGTCACCGCCAAACAGGCGGTCATCGCCACCGTCTGCAGCCACGCGCTTGTCGGTGATCAGGCCCACGGGGGCCTTGAGCTCGTAGTCGTTCTGCGCGGTGGGCGTCCAGGTCCAGTTGAAGGCCTGGCCATTGGCCACCGTGACCGGGTGCAAGCCGTAGTTGCCTGCCGACACCTTCACCATGTCTTGCCTGGCATCGTCCCAGATGAAGGACTGGGTAATGCTTTCCGCATAGTCCAGCGCGATACTTTTAGAGAACGGCGTGTAATGTCCGTCCCCCAGAATCAGGTCGTCGCCCGCGCCGCCCTTGGCGATGTCTTGTCCGGCACCGCCAAACAGCACGTCGCCTTTTTTGGAACCGTTGAGGGTGTCGTTGCCCAGTTCGCCACTGACCCAGTCGCCGTACTCGCCGCTGTCGGCACCGGCCGCTTCGTTGGCGCTGTCGATGTATTCACCCCAGAGCTGATCGTCCCCCCCGCCGCCCATGAGCACGTCGCGGTGTTCCCCGCCAAAGGCGATGTCGTTGTCCTTGAACGTGGGGCCGCTGGCGTTCTGGCCAGTGCGAATGAAGTCTTTGCCATCGCCCCCCACCACCATGTCGTCGCCCGCAAAGGCCATGACGTAGTTGCTCAAACCCCCGCCAGTGGTGATCACGTCGTCAAAGGCGCTGCCGTTGAAGCTGTCGCTCTTGGTGCCCCCGCCAAAGGTCACGCCCTTGGGTGCTGCTGCGCCGTCCATGGCCAGGTAGGCGACGCTGTTGGGGTACACCACAGCGGGCACGCGTTCGGGCTCTTGCGTGGGCGCGCCGATGGACAGGCCGTAGTCACCGTCCTTCCAGTTCTTGAGGTCGGCCACGGCGCTGTATTGCCCTGTGCCTGCGTTCTTGGCCGACAGGCGCCACACGCCGCCCTCGGCCTTGCGCAGCTGGTAGCTCTTGTCTGCGCTGTAGTAAATGTCCCCGCCCATGCCCGCCACTTGGGCAAAGGCGCCAGAGACGGTCTTGCCGTCGACCTGGAGGGTGTTGCTGCCGCTGTCAACAAGGGTGTCTATGCCTGTGAGGCCCGTTTGCAGCACGTAAGTGTCGGCATCGGCCCCGCCTTCGAGGTAGTCTGCGCCGTCTTTGCCTTCCAGGGTGTCGGCGCCGGAGCCGCCGTAGAGGTGGTCTTGCAGTTTCTTGCCGGTCAGAACATTGGACTTGCCATCGCCAAAGACCGTTTTGCGCTTTTCTACTACGTTGTCGGGCAGACCAATGTCGATCTTCTTGCCGCTGGCAAGGTCTTCGTAGTGCATGCCTGTAGCGCCGGGGATGCTCGATGGGATTTTGACGTCTTGTGCATTCGCTTGCATCACATTGGCGAGCATGGCGGTGCGGTCGGCGATCCATTGATCGGTGATTTGGCCGGTTCCAGCAACTGGGTTGTATAGATCAAGCTCCCCTTTTGTGTTGCGTGCACTGTAATCAGCCCCAACAACTGCAAAGGGGTGGAGGTTTGCAAGGGCATAGCGATAGGCAAGCCCGTCCGCGTCAGCCCTCTGCGCCTGAGTGCCTGCAGACGAAAGTTCAATCAGTTTGATGCCGAGTGTTTGGGGGGTCTTGTCGCGCCAGTCCGACAGCGCTTTGACATTGTCAAAAATCTGCGCCCTGGAAGCATTGGAATCTGCCAAAGGGATGCCAAGTGTCTTACCCAAAAAATCCAAGGCGGTGCCAAAGCCTCTTCTGTCGTCATTGTCAGCGGCATCAAGCAGAGCATCCATGGTTTCTGGGCTGAGCGCCGCATCCATTCTCCGGAATGCCACATGCGCTGCATTGCGCCGCGCAAAATCAACCATGGTGTAGTCCAGTGCGCCATCCACGGCTTTGAAAGCCCAGTAGGCTGGAGCAAACGGTGAGATTGTTGCCACTGCCCCCGCACCGAAGCGTTCGAGTGAGTTGACCAGCGTGCGACCAAACGTCACTACGGCATCGACGGGCGTGACATCGTTCTTGAAGACTTCGGAGTTGAACTTGATTCGGTCGTCTTGCCAGCGGGGCCCATGCATCATGCTGTTGGCGATGTCCATGAACTGCGCCCAGCTGAAGTCCTGCGGTAGCTGACGATTGCCATTGCCCAAGGCCAAGTCGACCACACTGAACAAGGAATCGATGGCGGTGATGGGGAGGAGGCCGTATTTGTTCAGGGCATCTTTGTAGCTGGTTTCGATTTGAATAGTGTCTGGAAGTTCGTAAGCTCCCGAGCTACCGCGACTTCCCAGTAAGGTCAGATAGTTTTCCAAATGCTGCGAGCCTGTCAGAAATTTTGTGTTTGAGGCATAGCATGACGAACAGGAGCATCTATGCCAAGCAAGAAGAAGCCGGCGGCAGCCGGCATGACGGCGTTGCCGTCGATCCCCAAGGAACTCATTGAGCAATTGACCGGCGGCGCCACGCCGATGACGGCCGACCAGATCAACGCCACCACCATGGCGCTGAAGAAGGCGCTGATCGAGCGGGCGCTGGGCGCGGAGCTGTCCCACCACCTGGGCTACCCGCCCGGCAGCGCCCGCCCCGAGGAGGCCGCCAATCTGCGCAACGGCACGTCCGCCAAGACGGTGCTGACCGAAGACGGGCCGCTGCGCATCGAGGTGCCACGCGACCGGGCAGGCTCCTTCGAGCCCATCCTGATCCCCAAGCACGAGCGGCGCTTCACGGGGTTTGACGACAAGATCGTGGCCATGTACGCGCGCGGCATGACCGTGCGCGAGATCCAGGGCTTCCTGGCCGAGCAATACGGCACCGAGGTCAGCCCCGAGTTCATCAGCTCGGTCACCGACGCCGTCATGGCCGAGGTCACCGCCTGGCAGGGTCGGCCCCTGGAGCCGATGTACCCGGTGGTGTTCTTCGACGCGCTGCGCGTGAAGATCCGCGAGGACGGCGTGGTGCGCAACAAGGCCATCTACCTGGCGCTGGGCGTGCTGCCCGATGGCACGCGCGACATCCTGGGCCTGTGGATCGAGAACACCGAGGGAGCCAAGTTCTGGATGAAGGTGTTCAACGACCTCAAGACACGCGGCGTGGCCGACATCCTGATCGCCGTCACCGACGGCCTCAAGGGCATCCCCGAGGCGCTGGCGGCGGTGTTCCCGGCCACCACGCTGCAGACCTGCATCGTGCATCTGATCCGCAACAGCCTGGACTTCGCGAGCTGGAAGGACCGCAAGGCGCTGGCAGCGGCCTTCAAGCCGATCTACACGGCACCCAGTGCGGAGGCGGCAGCGGCCGAGCTCGATGCCCTGGAGGCCGGCCCCTGGGGGAAGAGGTTCCCCACCGTCGTTGCGACCTGGCGCCGGGCCTGGGACCGCGTGATTCCGTTCTTTGCCTTCAGTCCGGCGGTGCGCCGCGTGATCTACACGACCAACGCCATCGAGAGCCTGCACAGCCGGCTGCGCAAGATCATCAAAACGCGTGGTCACTTCCCCAGCGACGATGCCGCCACCAAGCTGCTGTGGCTGGCGCTGCGCAACATCACTGCCGACTGGGGTCGGGCAGCCAAGGAATGGAAGGAGGCCATGAACCAGTTCGCCATTGCCTACGGCGAACGCTTCACACGACCTGCCGCGTAATATGCGGCGCGGGTTCATCTAAATCGATGGACCCTACACGGAGCCTCGAACACAGAAATTCAGACAGCCCCAATGCTGCTTACCCACGCCCTTGAAAGCAGTGCCGCCCCAGGCACCGTCAGGGCCGCCAGCGCCAGTGTTGTTCCATTGGCTGCGCACCATTTCGTAGAACAAGCGGGCCAGGGGCGACATGCTGGCGGTGTTGTCGGCCACGATGGCACCGGCCAGGTAGGCATAGGCATCGCCTTTGCTGCCGAGGAAGTTCCAAGCTTCGGATATCTTGCCTTGGTCTTTCATGTCAATAAGTTTGGCAAGCTCTTCGGCAGTGATGTTCAATGTAGACACAGTCGTCCTTTCGGTTAGCGGGTTGAGGAAGGGGAAACAGGTGGGGTGGGGGCGGCTATCGCAGCCCGATGCGCCAGGCCAGCGGCCTCGAATTCGCGCAGACGCTCACTGACCTTGTCGGCCATGGCAACAATGTTCTTGATGTCTCTGCGGGCAAAAGAAACGTCCACCATCAAAGACCGCGCCCAAGGAAAGCTGAGGTGACAAATGTGGAAGAGACCATCGCCGTCACTGCAGTAGATGAAATACTTGACGCGGTCGTTCTGGATGTACTCGTAGTAGACGGTGTCCATCATGGGTTTGCCGTTGTGGCCCCGCATCCTTTCAACAAATTCCGCACCAAATTGGCGTGTGTCTTTCTCAGCATCTTTTTCGGGATAAATCCCCCAACTCCGCCGAAACCGTCGCAGCCCCTGTGCGGCCTGGTCGGAGGGCTCTTCGATGAACTCCGCCCAAGACATCCTGCTTCCCGGCACCTTATGAAAGTTGTCCCAATAGTCACCAACTTGGTTACCCTGAATATCAATCCGCAAACTCAAGCCAGGCCCGGCCTTCCAATACATCGCGCTGTTGCGCTCTGGGCTCCAGGGCTGCACATCAGGCACGCTGGCATGCAGCGTGATGTTGGCTACCAAGCCATCGGTGGAGTTGCGCGCGTAGCCCCTGAGCCAGGTTTTCTCTGGAACAAGAAACGCGGTGTCGTCGATAGGGATGTAGGCCACGCCGTCCTTGCTCTGCACCGGATCGGGCAAGGGTTTGCGGGCCAGAAGTTGCGCCACTTCACCGGCCGCTTGGCCCCAGACTTGCAGCGACGGCATGCGGTCGCACCCTGCAAGCAGTGTCAGCAGGGCTAGGACTGATGCACGCCAAGCCATGCCAAGGCTTGGGTTTGCAACCATGTTCATAGCCGCCATGAAAATTCCTTTCGTCTTGTGTCGTCGCACGCTATGCAGCATTCACCGCTCCCTCAAACTCTCCCTCCCCGCCTTCTCGATCGGGCTGAGCAGGTATTCAATGACTCTGCGTTTACCTGTTTTGATCTCCGCCGTCACATTCATCCCCGGCGCCAGCTTGATGGGTTTGCCGTCCACGTCGATGTGGGTCTGCTGCAGCTTGAGCGTGGCCGGGAAGATCGCCCCGCGTTTCTCGTCATTCACCGCGTCCTGCGTGACCTTGTCCACACTGGCTTTGACGGTGCCGTAGCGGGTAAAGGGGAAGGTCTCCAGCTTGATGGCCACGTCCTGCCCCGGTGCCACAAACCCGATGTCCTTGTTCTCCAGTTGCACCTCGGCGCTCACGCTGGCCGCATCGGGCACGATGACCATCAGAGCCTGGGCTTCGGTCACTACGCCGCCTTCGGTGTGCAGGGCCAGTTGCTGCACGGTGCCTGATACCGGGGCGGTGAGGGTGGCCAGGTGTTCACGCTGGGTGGCTTTGGCCAGTTCCTGCCTGGTCTGGTGGCGCTTGAGGTCGGCCTGGGCCTGGCGGTCGCTCAAGGCTCTGCGCGTTTCTGCCAGGTAGGCGCTGCGGGCGTGCTGGGCTTCGCGCAGGGCGGCCTGGGCTTCTTGGTACCGGGCCTGCTGGGTGGCCAGGTCGCGCTCAAGCTCTATGCGTTCGCGCCTGCGGTCCTGGTTGGCGTGGCCGGACATGAAGCCTTGGGTGGTGAGCGACTGGAAGTCTTGTTCGCGCTGGCGGGCGATGGGCAGCGTGGCTTCGAGCTTGGCGATCATGGCGCGCACGGTGGCCATTTCGGCCTGGCGGCGCTGGTGTTCGGCAGACAGCCGGGCCAGGCGGGCGGTGATGTCGCTCCACTCGGCGGCCAGCTGGGCCTGGGTGTCGGCCTTGTCGGCGGGGGTCCAGTCGGTGGGGATGTCATTTTCAAGGGCTTTTTTGGCGTCCAGCGCTTGATGGATGTGCGCTGATTGCTCTTGTTTTGATAGCATTTGCTGCAGGGCGCGGGCGCGCAGCCATTCGGACTGGGCGGCTTTGCGGGTCTCTGTGAGGCTGGCTTTGTCGGCCTGGGCGCTGGTGGGGTCGAGTTCCACCAGGGGCTGGCCTGCTTCCACATGGTCGCCGTCTTGGACGAGGATGCGCTGAACCACGCTGCGCTCCAGGGGCTGGATGACCTTGGTGCGCTCGCTCACGATGAGGCGCCCAGGTGCCACGGCCACGATGTCGATCTGGCCCAGGCAGGCCCAGGCCAGTGCGATGGTGAACAGGGCCATGAGGGCATAGGCGGCGCGCCGCGGGGCGGGGTGTACGGGGGTTTCTTGCAGGGCCAGGGCGGCGGGCAGGAAGGCGCGTTCGTCGGCCAGGCGGGTGGGGCCTGCCAGTTCTGCCCTGTGCTGCCATGCGGCCTGGAAGATGGCGCGGTAGCGTTGCAGCAGTTCGATGGCGGGGTGGCGTGGGCTGTGCGCTGCGGGGGTGTTGCTGTTCATGCGGCGCTCTCCTGGCGGGGGGTGCCTGCTTGCATGCGCCACAGGTGGGCGTACAGGCCTTGCTGCTTTTGGATCAGGGCGTCGTGCGGGCCGGCTTCGACGATGCGACCTTTGTCCATGACGATGATGCGGTGCGCATGGCGCACGGCAGACAGGCGGTGGGCGATGATGAGCACGGTGCGGCCCTGGCAGATGTGGGCCATGTTGCGCTGCACGATGGCCTCAGATTCGTAGTCCAGGGCGCTGGTGGCTTCGTCCAGGATGAGGATGCGCGGGTTGGTGAACAGGGCGCGCGCAATGGCGATGCGCTGGCGCTGCCCGCCCGAGAGACTGCCGCCCTGCTCGCCCACCAGGGTGTCGTAGCCTTCGGGCAGTTCGCTGATGAAGTCGTGGGCGCCTGCCAGGCTTGCGGCATGCACCACGGCTTCGATGGGGGCTGCGGGGTCGGCAATGGCGATGTTTTCGCGCACGCTGCGGTTGAAGAGCAGGTTTTCTTGCAGCACCACGCCCACCTGGCGGCGCAACTGGGCGGCGTCGATGAGGCTGATGTCGATGCCGTCCACCAGGATGCGGCCTTGTTCGGGGGTGTACAGGCGCTGCACCAGTTTGGTGAGGGTGCTTTTTCCGGAGCCCGAGCGCCCGACGATGCCGATGACTTCGCCGGGGCGCACATCCAGGTGGATGCCACCCAGCACCGGGGCGGCTTCGGGGCGGTAGCGGAAGTGGATGCCGTCCAGGGTGATGCGGCCTTTGATGGGGGGCAGTTGGGCGGCGCTGCTGGGCGGCACTTCGGTGCGGGTGTTCAGGATGTCACCCAGCCGGGCCATGGAAATGCCGGTTTGCTGGAAGTCGGTCCACAGTTGGGCCATGCGCATGATGGGCTGTGCCACACGCTGGGCGAACATGTTGAAGGCCACAAACTGGCCCACGCTGAGTTCATTGCCCATGACCAGGTGGGCGCCGTACCAGAGGGTGGCTGCGTTGACGAGCTTGCCAATGAGGTTGACGCCTTCGTGCGCCCAACTGGCCAGGTTCTGCGTCTTGAAGCTGGCGCTGACGTAGGCAGCGAGCTGGTTGTCCCAGCGGCGCGCGAAGCTGGGTTCGAGCGCGCTGGCCTTGACGGTTTGGATGCCGGTGACGGTCTCCACCAGCATGGCCTGGTTCTCCGCGCCCCGGGCGAACTTGACATCCAGGCGCTTGCGCAAAATGGGCACCACCGCCAGGCTCAGGCCAAAGTACAGGGGCAGGCTGACCAGCACGATGAGGGTCAGCGGCACGCTGTAGAACAGCATGACGGCCACGAAGAGGATGGAGAACACCACGTCCAGCAGCACGGTGAGGGCGTTGCCGGTGAGGAAGCTGCGGATGTTTTCCAGCTCGCGCACGCGGGCCACCGAGTCGCCCACGCGCCGCGCCTGGAAGTAGGCCAGGGGGAGTTGCACGAGGTGTCGGAACAGCCGCGCGCCCAGTTCCACATCAATGCGGCTGGTGGTGTGGCTGAAGACGTAGCTGCGCAGGGCGTTGAGCAGGCTCTCGAACACCACAACCACCACCAGGCCGATGACCAGCACGTCCAGGGTGGCCAGGCCACGGTGCACCAGGACCTTGTCCATCACGACCTGGAAGAACAGCGGGCTGACCAGCGCGAAGAGCTGCAGCATGAAGGAGACGATCAGCACTTCGCCCAGCAGCTTGCGGTGTTTGACGAGGCTGGGGATGAACCAGGAGAAGTCGAACTTGGCCAGCTCGCCCGCCAGGCTGGCGCGGCTGGTGATGAGGATGAGTTCGCCGCTCCAGTGCCGGGCAAATTGCTCCAGCGATTCGATGACGGGGCGGGCGCCTGCGCCGGGGGCGGTGGGGTCTTGCAGCAGCACGCGTTGGCCGTCGCATTGGGCCAGTACCACGGTGCGTGGCGTGCCGTCGTCCGAGCGCAGTATTGCCAAGGCAGGCAGGGGCGCCAGGGGCAGCCGCTGTGGCGTGGTGCGCGAGCATTTGGCTTTGAGGCCCAGGTGCCGGGCCGCGCGCAGGATGTCGGTGGTGCCCGCTGCCTCGCTGGGCTGCAGGCCAAGCTGGTGGGCCAGTGTGGCCGGCTCGGCTGCCGTTTGGTGGAACCTTGCTATCAGGCACAAGGCTGCCAGGGTGTGGTGGGGGTTGGGGGGTGGTGTGTTGGGCGCAGCAGGTGCGCATGTTGGCGTTTCAGGCGTGCTCGCGCTGCCCTCCCTTGGAATCTCGGGCATAACTGTCACTTTGTATGTACTTTTGTAAAGGGGGCATGCTATGGTTTTAAAATGTGCGATAGAAATTTCGATTGCAACTGAGGGTATCTGTCGACATTTCTTTCGAGGCGTTTAAGTTATTGATTCGCATGGGAATTGTTATCAATGAGAACCAAGGGTGTGTTACCCTTGAACACAATTCCGTGAGCAAAATTGGCAAGCGCGGAGCGGATTCAGCCAAGCTACGGCATGGGTGAAGGACTGGGCGCATGACTGCCCCAGTCTCTTTACCAGGCAACCCGCCGGTGCTGCACGGGCGCTACCATCGGATCTTCACCCGACCGCCCCCACCATTCCCATGAGCCCTGCCGCCGCCTGCCCCTCCTGCCGCCAGCCCATGGAGATCCACCGCTTCACGGCACACACCGGCCAGCCGCTGGAGCTGGACATTTGCTACGCCTGCCAGGGCTTGTGGATCGATCAGAACGAGAATCTCAAACTCCCGGCCCAGGCCGTGGTGGAACTGTTTGGCCTGCTGCACCGGCACCGCAGCGACGAGCGCAGGCCCTTGCAGTCGGCCATGGCCTGCCCGCGCTGCACGCGCTCGTTGGCGCAGGGTTTTGACGTGGTGCGCAGCGGGCGCTACATGACCTACCGCTGCGCCTCGCGCCACGGGCGCTTCAGCACCTTTGCCTCGTTCATGGTGGAAAAAGGCTTTGTGCGCCACATGACCCAGGCCGAGATCACCGACCTGGCCCAGCGTGTGGGCGCGGTCTATTGCACCAGTTGCGGCGCCCCGGTCGATATCCGCAAGGACCACGCCTGCCCCTACTGCCGCGCCGCCTTCTCGCTGCTGGACCCCGAAGCCGTCAGCAAGGCGCTTGAGGGCTATGCCCGCACCCGCGCCACCGGGGAGACCGGCAGCCCCGTGGACATTGCCGATGCGCTGATCGTCATCGAACGCGACCGCAACCGCGCCGAACGCGAGCGCCAGCAACAGGGGCTGCGCAGCATGGGCCAGAGCGCCAGCTCGCACGAGCTGACCGGCGACCTGCTCGCCGCCGGGGTCGAGCTGGTCTGGCGCACCCTGTTTCGGTGACCCCCAGGCACGCTGCCCTGCTGGCCTGCCTGTGGCCCCTGCTGGCATGGGCCCAGCCCGTGCTGGGAACGCCGCCGCGCCATGCACCCCCCACCCTGGCCGAGGTGCCCAATGCACAGGCCATCACCCAACGCATCTGGGCTCCTGGTATCGACGACGGCTACGTGCCCCAGGGCGTGGCCTGGGCGGGTGGCCGACTGTACCTTTCGGCCTACCGCAGCACCGACCCGGCCGTGGGCCAGGGGCCGTGCCGCGTGTTCCAGATCGACCCGGCCCACGGAGCCACCCTGGGGTGGCTGGACATGCCACCCGGCTGTGGCCACGCGGGCGGCCTGGTGGCGCTGGATGAGCGCACGCTGGTGCTGGGCGACACGCGGCGCCTGTACCGCATCGACCTGATCGCCGCCTTTGGCCCCCAGGCCGATGCGGCGCGTGCCATCACCGCCACCGTGGGCCTGCGCGGGGCGCTCAAGGCGTCCAGCATCGCCTTCGATGGTCAGCGGCTGCTGCTGGCCACACATGCCGCCCAGCCCACACAGGCACTGGCGCACTGGCTGCCCCTGGCAGTGCTGGACACCCACAACGGCAGCGACATCGACGAGTCTGCCGCCACCGACCGCATCGCCCTGCCCACCAAGGTGCAGGGCACGGCCTTTGACAGCACCGGCGCGCTCTGGCTCAGCACCAGCGACAGCCGCCATGGTCTGCTGGCCCGCAGCGACCCCCCAGGGCAAGCGCCCACGGCCCGCCATGCCATGGTCATTGGCATGGAAGGGCTGGCGTTCGACGCGCAGGGCGCGCTGTGGTCGGTGTCCGAAGCCGGATCGCTGCGCTGGCAGCGCTGGGGGGTGCATTTCCCGGTGCTGTTTCGCATCGACCCTGCGCGTTTGCAGGACTGATGTCCCCGCCGTGACAGGTGCCGCCTCTGGGGGCAGTGCCCGCCCGCGGTGCTGGCGCTACCCTCAACGCTATGACCGCCCCCTTTGTTCCGCAAATCCGCCTGTACCAGGACTGGCTGCGCACGCAGCGCGGCCTGGTGTTCGACGACTACGACGCGCTCTGGCGCTGGTCGGTGACCGACCTGGACGCCTTCTGGCAAAGCGTGTGGGACTACTTCGAGATCGCTTCGCCCACACCCCACCACGCGGTGCTGGCCACCAACCGAATGCCGGGGGCGCAGTGGTTTCCGGGGGCGCAGGTCAACTACCTGCGCCAGGTTCTGCGCCATGTGGAGCCCGCGCACGCCGCTGGCATGCCCGCCATCGTGGCGTGCAACGAGCGCGGCCAGCGGCGTGAACTGGGCTGGCCCGAGCTGCGCCGCCAGGTGGCTGCGCTGGCGTTGCACCTGCGCGCCCAGGGCGTGCAGCCGGGCGACCGCGTGGCGGCCTACCTGCCCAACATTCCCGAGGCCATGGTCGCCTTTCTGGCCACGGTGGGCATCGGCGCGGTCTGGAGCATTTGCGCCCCCGACATGGGCACCCACGCCGTGCTGGACCGCTTTCGCCAGATCGAACCCACCGTGCTCATCGGCGTGGATGGCGTGACCTACGGCGGCCGCGACATGGACCGCTGCGCCGTGCTGCAGGAACTGCGCGCCCAACTGCCCAGCGTGCGCCATGTGCTGCTGGTGAATGATCTGGATGCTACTAAAACAATAGCTGATAGCGCCCTTTTTACGGACGTTGTGGCCCGAAATGATGCAGAAGTTGCGGCCTTCGAACCCCTGTGGCTGCCCTTTGACCACCCGCTGTGGATCGTCTATTCCAGCGGCACCACCGGCCTGCCCAAGCCCATCGTGCACGGGCACGGCGGCATGATCCTGGTGTCGCTGCAGCTCAAGGGCCTGCACAACGACGTGGGCTGCAGCTACCACCCCAACAGTTGGGGCGAGCGCTACCACTGGTACAGCTCCACCGGCTGGGTCATGTGGAACGCGCAGACCGCGGGCCTGCTGGGCGGCACCACCTGCGCCATTTACGACGGAAACCCCGGCGGCAGCAAGGAGCGGCCCGACTGGGGCACGCTCTGGCGCTTTGCCGCCGAGAACGGGGTCACCTACTTCGGCGCAGGCGCCGCCTTCTACGCCAACTGCATGAAGGCGGGCCTGGTGCTGGCCGACTGCGGCGACCTGACCCGCATCCGCGCGCTGGGCACCACCGGCTCGCCGCTGGCGCCCGAGGTGCAGCAGTGGGGCACGGAGCAGTTTCGGGCCATCCGTGCCATGACAGGTGGGGAGCCGCAGCCCGACATCTGGTGGAACAACATCTCGGGCGGCACCGATTTCTGCGGCGCCTTCATTGGCGGCCACCGCGAGCTGCCGCTGGTGCCGGGCGAGATGCAGTGCCGCATGCTGGGTGCCGCCGTGCAGGCCTGGGACGAGCAGGGCCAGCCCGTGGTGGATGCGGTGGGCGAGCTGGTGTGCACCCAGCCCATTCCCTCCATGCCCCTGTACCTGTGGGGCGATGCGGACGGCAGCCGCTACCTCTCCAGCTACTTCGACATGTACCCCCCCGGCCACGGGCGCAAGCCCGGTGGTGGCGACGGCCCGCCCGCCATGGGCGCCGTCTGGCGCCACGGCGATTGGCTGCGCATCGGTGCGCACGGCGGCTGCACCATCTATGGCCGTTCGGACGTCACCATCAACCGCCACGGCCTGCGCATGGGCACGAGCGAGATCTACAGCGCCGTGGAGGCCCTACCCGAGGTGCTCGACAGCCTGGTGGTGGACCTCGAATACCTCGGGCGCGAGAGCTACATGCCGCTGTTCGTGGTGCTGCGCGAAGGCTGCACGCTCGACGACGCACTGCGCGCCCGCATCCACGCTGCCATCCGCACCGCGCTCAGCCCGCGCTTCGTGCCCGACGCCATCTTCGCCGTGGCCGAGGTGCCGCGCACCCTGAGCGGCAAGAAGCAGGAGCTGCCCATCAAGAAACTGCTGCTGGGCCAGCCGCTGGAGAAGGTGGTCAACCGCGACGCCATGGCCAACCCCGGCTGCCTGGACTGGTACGTGGCGTTTGCGGCGCGGCGGGCGCAGGCGGCGTGAGCCTGTTCCCCGGACAAACCCCCATGCCCGCGCTGGTACGATGGCCCGGTGGTGCGCCGACCGGGCGATGGGCTGCGCGCGCCCCCATCCCAACCAACCCGAGGAGTGAGAAGCGATGAGTGGTCAGACCAAGTTCCTGCTGCAAGAGAGCCAGATGCCCAAGGCCTGGTACAACCTCCAGGCCGACCTGCCCAAGCCCCTGCCGGCCGTGTTGCATCCGGGCACGCACCAGCCCGTGGGCCCGGACGACCTGGCACCCTTGTTCCCCATGGAACTGATCCTGCAGGAAGTGAGCACCGAGCGCGAGATCGAGATCCCCGAACCCGTGCGCGAGATCTACCAGCTCTGGCGCCCCGCGCCGCTGTTCCGCGCGCACCGGCTCGAAAAAGCACTGGGCACGCCCGCCAAAATTTTATACAAGTACGAGGGCGTGAGCCCCGCCGGCAGCCACAAGCCCAATACCGCCATCCCGCAGGCTTTCTACAACAAGCAGGCCGGCGTCAAGCGCCTGACCACCGAGACCGGCGCGGGCCAGTGGGGCACCTCGCTGTCGTTCGCGGGCTCGCTGTTCGATCTGGAGGTGCTGGTGTTCCAGGTGCGCGTGTCGTACGACCAGAAACCCTACCGCCGCGCCGTGATGGAAACCTATGGCGCGCGCTGCCTGCCCTCGCCGTCCACCGAAACCCAGTACGGCCGCAGCGTGCTCGCCCAGCGCCCCGACCACCCCGGCAGCCTGGGCATCGCCATCTCCGAAGCCGTGGAACTGGCCGTGCAGCGCGACGACACCAAGTACGCGCTGGGCTCGGTGCTCAACCACGTGCTGCTGCACCAGACGGTGATCGGCCTGGAAGCCATGGAGCAGATGCAGATGGCCGACGCCTGGCCCGACGTGGTGGTGGGCTGCACCGGCGGCGGCTCCAACTTTGCCGGCATTGCCTTCCCCTTCATCGGCCACGGCCTGCGCGGCGGCCCCAAGCCGCGCATCGTGGCCGTGGAGCCTGCGGCCTGCCCCTCGCTCACGCGCGGCAAGTACGCCTACGACTACGGCGACACCGGCCACATGACGCCGCTGACCAAGATGCACACCCTGGGCAGCACCTTCACGCCGCCGGGCTTCCACGCCGGTGGCCTGCGCTACCACGGCATGGCGCCCATGGTGTCGCACGCCAAGGAGCTGGGCCTGATGGAAGCCGTGGCCTACACGCAGAACCAGTGCTTCGAGGCCGGCGTGCTGTTCGCGCGCAGCGAAGGCATCGTGCCGGCGCCGGAAGCCAACCACGCCGTCAAGGGCGCCATCGAGGAAGCCCTGCGCTGCAAGCGCGAGGGCAAGAGCGAAACCATCCTCTTCGGCCTGTGCGGCCACGGCCACTTCGACATGGCGGCGTACCAGAAGTACTTTGCCGGCGAACTCAAGGAAGAGTCGTACGACGAGAAGGAACTGGCCATGGCGCTCTCCGGTTTGCCCAGCGTGGCCGAACCGGCGTAACGCCATCACCACAGGGGCGGATTCGCCCTTGGCACACCAAGCCGCTGCCCGTTCCAGGGTAGCGGCTTTGCTATTTATTTGATAGCTGTTTGCGCTTATCTGGTAAGCGCTGGAGGTCGATTTGGCTTGAATATCACGCAGCTGCGGGCTTGCGATTCACCAGCACAATGCCTGCTGCCACCAGCGCCAGCGCGGCCAGCAGGCCGGGCGTGACGGGCTCGCCCAGCCACCAGGCGCCAAACAGCAGGGCGAATACGGGGGTGAGGAACACGAACACCGAAATCTTGGTGGCCGGGTAGCGCGTCAGCAGCCACATCCACGCCAGGTAGCTGGCAAACGCGCCCACCAGCGCCTGCACCAGCAACGAGCTCACAGCAAAGGCGCTGAAATCCAGGCTCCAGCGCTCGCCCAGCGCCAGCGACAGCAGCGGCAGTACCGCCGTGCTGATGCCCACCTGGAACAGCAACTGCTTGGCCGGTGCCACGTGGCCCAGCGGGGTGGCGCGGATGGTCAGCGTAGTCAGTGCCCACAGCAGCCCGGCCAGCAGGCCCAACAAGTCGCCCAGCCAGGCCTGGGGCAGCGCGGCCTTGGCGGGCCCCAGCAAGCCCTCGCCCAGGGCCAGCCCCACGCCCGCAAAGGCCCCAGCCAGGCCCAGCCACTGCCAGCCGCGCAGCCCCTCGCCAGGCACAAAGCGCGGCAGCAGCAGCGCCACCCAGAAGGGCGAGCAGTACAAAAACACCGTCAGGCGCGAGGCCGTGGTGTACTGCAGCCCGATGTAGATGCAGGCAAACTCCGCCGCAAACAGCGTCCCGGCCAACACCCCGGCGCCAAATGCCCCCCGTGGCTCGTGCGCGCTGCCCAGGCGCACTCCGCGCCACAGGCACCACGCCAGCACCGCCACCGTGGCCATGGCAAAGCGCACAAAGGCCTGGAACACCGGCGCCACCTC
Source organism: Acidovorax sp. 210-6 (assembly GCF_010020825.1). GTDB lineage: Bacteria > Pseudomonadota > Gammaproteobacteria > Burkholderiales > Burkholderiaceae_C > Simplicispira > Simplicispira sedimenti. The sequence goes on along the minus strand of NZ_JAACJE010000001.1, from coordinate 3,960,496 downwards.
GGCCACCGTGGCCTTGACCAGCACCTGCTGAAAGCCCCAGAACAGGCAGCAGGCCAGGAGGATGGCAATGGCCGTGGCGTCGAGATGGTGCAGGCGCGAAGGGGGCATGGCGCCGATGCTATAGCATCGCGCCTTGCCGCGCTCCTCCATCCACCAGATGACCGCCGGTCAGCCGTTCAAGGGCAAGCCCAGGCGCCGTTGCTGCGTGTGAACATCTCGTTGCCGTAGAGCAGGGCATTGCCATCGCGGGCCAGCGCCCACATGGGAGAGCTTTCGTAACCGCGCGAGATCGCGGCTTGCCGCTGCCATGCCGTGCCGCTGCGGGTAAAAAAAGCCATGTAATAGCCATCCTTCGACAGGGGGCCGCACGAGAGATCGGTGGCATGGACAGCGCGTCCAGAGAGGTCGTCTGGCCTATTCATCGCCAAGACAGCCAGGGTGCTGCCGTCGTCGGACAGCTTCATATCGCTTGAGTCCATTGATGTAATGTCCGTGCCGGTCTTGAGGCCCACAGGAATGCGGGCTTGCTGGCTCCAAGTGCCGTTGCTTTGCTGGGTGAAGACCAAGGCGAAGGATGGAGTGCTCTCGCTACGGCGAATGGCCCCTTGGTTCACAGCCAAGGTCTTGCCATCACGTGCCAAAGCCATGAAATCGACGTGGATGTCGCCTGTCTCTAACAAAGCCTGTTGAGACCAGTTCGCACCGTTGCGAGCGTAGATCACGACGGTACCCATGGTCTTGTATTGGGGAGTGTCCGAGCGCAATTGAATCGGCACGGCCAGTAAGCTGCCGTCAGCGGACAGTGCCAATTTGGACGCATACGTCGAGCAAGGCTGCTGGCAAGCAGATGGGATGTTGCTGGGTGTGAGAGACGCTTGTTGGCTCCAGGTGCTGCCGCTGCGCTGGTAGATGTAAGTACGTGCGCTGGAAGGGGTCAGGTTATTTTCAGCTGGCACCTGCTCATTGATGGCCAGGGTGTTGCCGTCGTCAGACAGCGCAAGCGGGTTTCCGAAAAAGACATCGCCGGAGCGCAGCACGACTTGCTGCTGCCATGGATGAGCGCTGTTGCTGCGCGTATAAACAGCGACCTCGTAGATTTTTTTATCGTAGTCACTCTGATTGATGGCAAGGGTGAGCCCGTCTTTGGACTGCGAATGGAAGATCGGCACCCTTCCGGAAGGGAATTCGTAGCTGGGTTCATTGACGATGGGTGCGGTAAAGGAGCCGCATCCATTGGCATCGCACGCACGCAGTCGGTAGGTGGCGTTGATACGCGTAGCCTGGTTGAGCGTAGCGTTGCTGGGGTCGTTGAAGGTTCCGGTGAACCCCTGCGAACCTTTGGACTGGTACTTGAAACCCGTTCCGGCGTCGTTGTTGGCGTCGGCCCCTTTGACCTCAGGCAGAGGGCCGGGGCCGTCGGGATCCACATACAGTTCGTAGCGGGTAGCGCCGGGTGTGGCGGTCCACCGGAGGTTCAGTTCATATGTGAAGTTTGCGGGTGCTGCGAGGCTGGGCGCGGGTGGTTCCGCTGGGTTGTCGGAGCCACCGCCGCAGCCTGCCAGTGCCGCCAGCGCAAGGCCCAGTGCCACGGTGGTGCGCAACTGCGCGGAGATCCCATGGGGTTTGGTCGTCATCTTCAAGAGCATCCTTGTTTCAAAGTCTTTGGGGTGCGAAATCGTCCCCCCGAAGCCGCGGCACCCCAGGCGGAATGCCGTGGCTGAGCGCCGATCAGCCAATCAAGGGCAAACCCAGGCGCCGTTGCTGCGCGTGAACAGTTGGTTGCCGTAGAGCAGGGCATTGCCATCGCGGGCCAGCGCCCACTTGGCAGCGCTTTCGTAACCGCGCGAGATAGCGGCTTGCCGCTGCCATGCCGTGCCGTTGCGCGTAAACAATGCCATGTAGTGCCCGTCTTTCGCTATCGGGCCGCACGAGAGATCGGCGGCAAGGAGGGCGCGTCCAGAGGTGTCTTCCGGCTGATTCGGCGCCAAGACGGCCAGGGTGTTGCCGTCATCGGACAGCCTTATATCGCTGTACTGACCTGCTGCAATGTCCACGACGTAGGTGATACCTACAGGAATGCTTGCTTGCTGGCTCCAGGTGCCGTTGCTTTGCTGGGTGAATACCCGGACGAAGGACGGAGTGCCGCCGTAACGGTAATAGGCGCCCTCATTCACTGCCAAGGTCTTGCCATCACGTGCCAAAGCCATGAGTTCGGCCGATCTTTCGCCTGTTTCTAACAAAGCCTGTTGGGACCAAGTTGCTCCGTTGCGAGCGTAAATCACGACGGCGCCCATGTACTCGCGTGTGGTTTGCGAGTAAAAACGAATCGACTCCGTCAGCAAGCTGCCGTCGGCGGACAGTGCCAATTGATTGGCATATATCGCGCATGGTGGCTGGCAGGCCGCGGGGATGTTGCTGGGTTCGAGTGAGGCTTGCTGGCTCCAGGTACTGCCGCTGCGCTGGTAGATGTAAGAACGCATCCCGGACGGGATGAGGTCACCCTTGGGCGGTACAGGTTCATTGATGGCCAGGGTGTTGCCGTCGTCAGACAGCGCTAGGTGGAATCCGAAAGAGGCATTGCCGGAGCTCAGCACGGCTTGTTGCTGCCATGGATGGGCGCTGCTGCTGCGTGTGAAGACAGCTACGGTGTCTGTGTCGGCACTGTGCTGCCTGATAGCGAGCGTGAGCCCGTCTTTGGACTGCGAATGGAAAATCGGGACCCTTCCGGAAGGCAATTCGTAGCTGTATTCCTGGACGATGGGTGCGGTAAAGCTGCCGCATCCTTGGGCATCGCACGCACGCAAGCGGTAAGTGGCGTTGATTGTTGTGGCCAGGCCCAGGGCACTGAAGTTGTCATCGTAGAAGGATCCGATGAGCCTCTGTGAATCCTTCGGGTAGGCGCTGAAGCGAAAGCCTTTCCAGTTGTCGCCGGTGGCATCGGGCTCTTTGCTCTCCGGCAGCGGGCCGGGGCCGTCGGGATCCACATACAACTCGTAGCGGGTGGCACCGGGCGTGGCGGTCCACCGGAGGTTCACTTCATATGTGAAGTTTGCAGGTGCCGCGAGGCTGGATGGCGGTGGCGGCGCAGGGTCGTCGTAGCCGCCGCCACAGCCCGCCAGCACCGCCAGCGCAAGGCCCAGGGCCACGGTGGTGCGCAAGGGGGGCATCGTGCGCGAGTGTGCGGGGTTGAAACCAGGGATGGAGGGCATCTCGAACATCTTTCTTGAAAATGAGGGATGCGCCCGCGAGCCGCTTGGGGCCGCTGCGCGGCGCCGAGCGATTGGAACACTGTAGTTCAAAAAACAGTGTTTCTATTTGTGTCGCTGTGTCCGATGAATTGGATCCGGCAAGCCAGGCCGCAGCACGGTGTTAGGCAGTACCGCCACCCGGCTGCTCGCCCAGCCATTGACGCAGCGCCTCCAGTGGCTGGGGACGGCTGAAGAGGTAGCCCTGGCACATGTCGCAGCCCAGGCTTTGCAGAAAGGCGTGCTGGCCTTCGGTTTCCACGCCTTCGGCCACCACGGCCAGGCCGAGGTGGTGGGCCAGGCTGATGGTGGCGGTGCAGATGGCGGCGTCGTTGGGGTTGGTTTCCAGGTCCTGCACAAAGGATCGGTCGAGCTTGAGGCTGTCCAGCGGCAGGCGCTTGAGGTAGGCGAGCGAGGAGTAGCCGGTGCCGAAGTCGTCGATGGCCAGGCGCACGCCCAGGCGGCGGATTTCCTCCAGGCGCAGCACGCAGGCATCGGGGTCCTGCATGGCCACGGATTCGGTCACCTCCAGCGTCAGCGCAGCTCCTGGGAGCTGGTGGTCTTTCAGCACCTGGGCAATTTGTTCGGGCAGGCGCGGGTTGCGCAACTGCACGGCACTGAGGTTGACCGACATGCCCAGGTGCGTGAGGCCCTCGCGGTGCCAGCGCGCCAGGGCGCCGCAGGCCACGTGCAGCACCAGTTCGCCGATCTGGTCGATCAGGCCCAGTTCTTCGGACAGGGGAATGAAGTCCAGCGGTGCAATCCATTGCCCAGCGGGATACTCCCAGCGCACCAGTGCCTCAAAGCCCAGCACCTGGCGCGTGTGGCAGTCCAGCAGCGGCTGGTAGTGCACGGCAAAGCGCTTGAGCGAGACGGTTTCCTTGAGCGCGCGTTCCATGGCCGCGCGCCGCGTGGCCATGGCCATCATGGCCGGGTCGAAGCAGCGGTAGTGCCCTTTGCCCAGGTGCTTGGCCTGGTACATGGCGATGTCGGCGCTCTGCATCAGGCTGCCGCGGTCCTTGCCGTCCTGCGGGTAGAAGCAGATCCCGATGGATGCCGAAGCGTGCAGCTCCTGCCCAGCCAGGTGCACCGGGGCGTTCAGGCGGGTGATGAGTTTGTCGGCCACGGTCAGCGCGTGCTGGGGGTCTTGCAGCTCGGTCAGCACGACGACGAACTCGTCGCCGCCCAGGCGCGCAACGATGTCGCTGTCGCGCACGGCGGCGCGCAGGCGTTGGGCGATGGCGCGCAGAAACTCGTCGCCCACACCATGGCCCAGGCTGTCGTTGATGCCCTTGAAGTTGTCCATGTCCAGGAACAGCACGGCCAGCCGCCGGTCGTGGCGCCGGGCGTCAGCCACCACCTGGTCCAGCCGTGCCTCCAGCGCGTAGCGGTTGGCCAGGCCGGTGAGCGTGTCGTGGTGCGCCAGGTGCTCGATGGCGCGGGCTGCGCGGCGCTGCTCGGTCACGTCCGAGTAGATGGTGATGAAGCCGCCGCCGGGCAGGGGCTCGCCCACCAGGTCGATGACCACGCCGTTGGGGCGCACGCGCTCCACGTGGTGCGGTTCCGGGTGCAGCGCCTTCTCGGTGAGGCCTTGCACGAAGCGCTCCACGTCCACCTGGCCGTATTCGCCCCGTTCGGCGTTGAAGCGTGCCAGATCCGAAAAGTGTGGCTGCTGGTCCACCAGCGCGCGTGTGAAGCCCAGCAGGCGAATGGCCTGGTCGTTCATCAGGACCAGGTGCAGGTTTTTGTCGAACACGCTGACCCCGCAGGGCAGGTTGTCGGCCAGGGCCTGCAGCAGCAGGTTTTTCTCGGCCAGCGCCGCCTCGCGGGCCTTGTTCTCGGTGATGTCGGTGTAGCTGGTGACAAAGCCCACGGTGCGCTCGCCTGCGACCATGGGGCGTCCCTCCACCAGGTGGGTGCGGCCCGTGGGGCGGGTGCGCTCCACGCGGTGCGGTTCAAAGCGCAGCGCCCACTCGCGGCGTTGTTGCACGTAGGTCTCGGGGTCGTCGGGGCCGTATTCACCGCGCTGCGCCGGGTAGCGGATCAGGTCTTCAAATGGAACATCGGGGTACACCGCACCGTCGGGAAGGCCCAGCACATCCAGCAGCTTGTCGTTCCAGCACTTGAGACGCAACTGCGCGTCAAACACCGAGATGCCCTGGGGCAGGTGCGCCAGCACGCTGCGCAGGTACAGGGCCTGCTCGTTGATTTGCGCCGTGGCGCGTTCGCGCTCCGTGATGTCGGTATAGATGCTGACGAAGCCACCGCCGGGCAAGGGGGCGCCGATCACTTCCATCGTCTTGCCGTCGGGCCGGTGGCGCACAAAGCGGTGCGCCTCGCGCTTGGCCGCCAGCGCCAGGCGTTCCCGGACAAGGGTCTCGGGATCGCCCGGACCGTACTCCCCGCGCCGTGCGTTGAACCACAACAGGTCTTCCAGCGTCGGCATCTGCGGGGAGAACAGTTCCGCAGGGAAATCCAGCATGTCCAGCGCCGTCTGGTTGATGGCCACCATGCGGAACTCGCCATCGAACAGGGCCACGCCCACGGGCATGTGCTCCAGCATGTTGTGGAACAGCTCCAGCGCCTGCTCGGGCGCCAGCTTGCCGATGTAACGCTTGTTCGGGCTCAAGAGACCTCCGTGGGGGTGGCAGCGCCGGGCCACTGTGGCATGGTGACAGAAATGCACACGCGCGGCGTCCTAGGGTTTGCACCATGCATCGCCCCGCGTGCTGGGCATGGAGGCTGGTCGGGGACAGTGCCACGGTACACTTGCCGCAATTTTGTGCGCAAGCGCCCAACCCACACTCTGATCCATGACCGTGACGGCGGGCCTTTCCCGCACCCATTTTGACTTCAAGAGCGCCTCGCTGCCTGTGGTGGCGCTGGTGCTCAAGACCACCGACTTGGCGGTGCTGGCCACCGAGCTGGCCCAGCGCCTGGCCGATGCGCCGGGTTTTTTTGACCAGGACCCGGTGCTGATCGATCTGGCCGGCGTGCGCGATGCGCAGGAACCCCTCGACTTTTCCGCCCTGGTGCAACTGCTGCGCCAGCACCGCACGCTGCCCGTGGCTGTGCGCGGTGGCTCCGATGCGCAAATGCAGGCCGCTTGCGAGGCTGGGTTGGCCGCCGCGCCCGACGCTGCGCCCACCCGTGCCGATGCCGAACCGCGCGAGGTGGTGCGTGAGGTCGAAGTGGTCCGCGAGGTCGAGGTGGTGCGCGAAGTGCCCGTGGCCGCGTTGCCCGCCGTGGTGGTGGACAAACCGCTGCGCTCCGGCCAGCAGGTCTATGCGCGCGGCGCCGACCTCATCGTGATGGCCATGGTCAGCTTTGGCGCCGAGGTCATCGCCGACGGCAACATCCACGTCTATGCGCCGCTGCGCGGCCGCGCCATCGCCGGAGCGCGCGGCAACACCGATGCCCGTATTTTCTGCACCTGCATGGAGCCGCAGCTCGTCTCCATCGCAGGCATTTACCGCACCACCGAGACCGAACTGCCCGACAGCGTGCGTGGCAAGCCGGCCCAGGTGCGGCTCGAAGGCGAAAAGCTCCTGATCGAGCCCCTCGCCTGACCCTCTCCCTATCAACCCACTGAGAAACAGCATCACATGGCCAAAATCGTCGTCGTGACCTCCGGCAAGGGTGGCGTGGGCAAGACCACCACCAGTGCCAGCTTCGCCTCCGGCCTCGCCCTGCGCGGCCACAAGACCGCCGTGATCGACTTTGACGTCGGCCTGCGCAACCTCGACCTCATCATGGGCTGCGAGCGCCGCGTGGTGTACGACCTCATCAACGTGATCCATGGCGAGGCCAACCTGAACCAGGCCCTCATCAAGGACAAGCAGTGCGACAACCTGTTCGTGCTGGCCGCCAGCCAGACGCGCGACAAGGATGCGCTGCGCCTCGAAGGCGTGGAGAAGGTGCTCAAGGACCTGGCCGAGATGGGCTTTGAGTACATCGTCTGCGATTCGCCCGCCGGTATCGAAAGCGGTGCGCTCATGGCCATGCACTTTGCCGACGAGGCGCTGTTGGTGACCAACCCCGAGGTGTCCAGCGTGCGCGACTCCGACCGCATCCTGGGCATGCTGGGCAGCAAGACCAAGCGCGCCATCGAGGGCGGCGAGCCCATCAAGGAGCACCTGCTCATCACGCGCTACAACCCCAGCCGCGTGCAGGACGGCCAGATGCTGAGCCTGGAGGACATCCAGGACATCCTGCGCATCAAGCTCATCGGCGTGATTCCCGAGTCCGAGACGGTGCTGCAGTCGTCCAACCAGGGCATTCCGGCCATCCATGCCAAGGGCACCGATGTGGCCGAGGCCTACCAGGACGTGATCGACCGCTTTCTGGGCGAAGACAAGCCCCTGCGCTTCATCGAGGCGGAAAAGCCAGGCTTCTTCAAACGCCTGTTCGGGAGCAAATAAGCCATGGCATCCTTCCTCTCCTTCCTGCTCGGCGAAAAGAAGAAGACCGCCAGCGTCGCCAAGGAGCGTCTGCAGATCATCCTGGCGCACGAGCGCAGCGGTCGCAACGCGGCCGAACCCGACTACCTGCCCGCGCTGCAGCGCGAACTGGTGGCCGTGATCTCCAAGTACGTCAAGATCAACCCTGACGACCTCAAGGTGCACCTGGAGCGCCAGGACAACCTCGAAGTGCTCGAAGTAAAGATCGAGCTGCCCGAAGCCAGCCGCTGAAGCACGCTCGGGTGCAATTGGCAACAGCTTTGTACAAGCGGTTGCACTTGAGTGTTTGATGGCGAGCGGCCCGCACCGTAGCATGCCCCCAAGCCTGACCGTGCGCAGGCGCACGGGGGAATGCGATGCGGGCATGGACTCTGAAATGCAGCGCCGTGGTGGCGCTGTGCGTCGCAGGGCTTGCGGCCTGTGGGGGCGGTGAGGACGACCTCGCCATCCAGCGTTCGGAGCGGGGTGTACCAGCGCCAGCGCTGCGCATGACCAGCGTGGTCCCCATGGCGCAGGTCCACCTGCAGCCGACCGACCTGGACTTTCCCAACCCCGAGCGGGGCTTTTACCGCTTTGCCAGCGACCCCTCCAAAATCACGGCCACCTCGCTGCTCTATGTGGCGCAGGAGGGTCAGCGCCTGGTCTATACCCCTGGTGACCTGAGCGCGTACCGTACCCGCAACCTGCCAGCCAACTACCTGACCAAGCTGGAAACCGGTTTCGCCAACCTGCGCAAGCAGGGGCTCAAGGCGGTGCTGCGCTTTGCCTACAACTACCCGGAAACAGAATCCGAATACCTCAACGCCCAGGACGCCACACTCTCGCGGGTCAAAAGCCATATCCAACAATTGCAGCCGGTGCTGCAGCGCAATGCCGATGTCATTGCCGTGGTGCAGGGCGGCTTCATCGGCGCCTGGGGTGAATGGCACACCTCGTCCAACAACCTCACCACGCCAGCACGCAAGGCCGCGGTGCGCGACGCATTGCTGCAGGCGTTGCCCAGCCAGCGGCTGTTGCACCTGCGCTACCCGGCGGACCTGGCCCAGTGGTATCCCACCACGGCCACCTTGGCGCAGGCACTGTCGGCCACGCCCCCACCGGCGGCACGCATCGGCCTGCACAACGACTGCTTCCTCGCCAGTTCCGACGATGTGGGCACCTACTTTTCCGAAACCACTGCCGAGTCGCAGACCTTGCGCAGCTATGCCCAGCAGGCCAGCGCCGTGACCGGTGCCGGGGGCGAGACCTGCGCACCGCCGGAGCCCGCCCAGGCCCGCATGACCTGCGCCGACATCCTGCGCGAAGGCGCGCAGTACCACATGAGCTACCTGAACCGCGACTACTACGAGGGCTTCTTTGCCCAATGGCAGGCAGGTGGCTGCATGGCCGAGGTGTCGCGGCGCCTGGGTTACCGGCTGGAGTTGCAGACCGTGGCACACGGCAGCACCGCCGCGCCCGGTGGCACGTTGGCCTGGTCGGTGGCGCTGAGCAACCAGGGCTGGGCCCGGCCCTTGAATCCGCGCAGCCTGGCACTGGTGCTGGTGAACGCCCAGGGGCAGGCCATCACCTTGCCCCTGGCGGGCACCGACCTGCGCCAGGCCACGCCCGGCGAAACCCAGCAGTGGTCCGGCGAAGTAGCCCTTCCTGCGGCGCTGGCCAGCGGCTCGTACCAGGTGCACCTGGCCGCGCCCGATGCAGCGGCCGCCCTGGCGGGCAATGCGATCTATGCCTTGCGCTTTGCCAATGCGGACAACGTCGTCACCGGCGTGCAGTGGCAGCCAGTGCAGGGGCGCCTGGCGCTGGGCAGCACGCTCACCGTGCAGTGAGCTGCGGCGGCTGGCTTTATCCTAGAAACCGCAGTTGACCGCTCGCAACCTTTGGAAAGACCGCATGAAATCTGACTATGCGCCACTTGGGAGCGCTCACCTTCAGGGGGAGAGTGCTATGCACCCGCCAGCACCGCGCTCGGCGCGCCATGCGGTGTTGCTCCTCCTTGCGCACAGGAGTGCGCCGCGTCGTCACGCCTTGCCTGGCGCACCGATCACGGCACTGGCAGGCGCATCCAACTGCGGTTTCTAGGTTTATCGCTTGTGCTTGGCCCACTTGCCTGCCAGGGCCTTGGCGATGCTCAGGGCGCGCTGGCCGGGTTCCAACCGGGCGTGCTGGCCCGCCTCCAGGCTGCCCGGCCGCTCCACCGCCAGATAGAAGCCGCAGCGCCCGGTCTGTGCCATGGCGCGCCCGGCCTGGACAAAGCCCATCACGGCGTTGAACTTGTAGCAGGGCTCGCGCGGCGCCGTCACGCGCAGGGTGCACTCCGGGAAGTGCAGCCGGTCGCCGACATAGACCTCGTGTTCCAGCAGCCCCTGCACGGTCAGGTTCTCGCCCATGAAGCCAGGCGGCAACGCTGCGCTCGCCAGGCCATGCTGCTGGCGCTGCGCTTGCCAGAAGGCGAGATGCTCCACAGGGTAGGCGTACAAGGCCTTGTCCAGCCCGCCATGCACGCTGGGGTCGGCCTGCTCGTCGCCGTCCAGGCCCATGCGGCCCACGGGCACCTGGCCGGGCACCGGCGCCTTGGCAATGGCCGAGAGCACGCTGCGCTCGCCCACGCGCAGGGGCCGGCAGATGCCACGGCTCACATGCAGCAGGGTCAGGCCATGCGCAGACATGTCACAGCGAGTGCTGGGTATGGAAATGTCCGCCGTGGTAGAGCAAGGGCCGCACCCCGGCGCGGTGGCTGCAGCGCTCGACCTCGCCCACGAAGATCACATGGTCGCCTTCGGGGTACTGGCTGCGGCTGAAGCATTCGAACGTGGCGGCGGCGCCCTCGATCAGCGGGGTGCCGTCCAGACCGGGGTGGTGCGCCACACCCGCCCAGCGGTCGATGCCGCGCGTGGCAAAGCGCTCGGCCAGGGCCTGCTGGTCTGCGGCCAGCACATGGATGGCGTAGCGCACACCGGTGGCAAAGACGTCCATCGAGCCTGCCTGGCGCGACAGGCTCCAGAGCACCAGCGGCGGGGACAGCGATACCGAATTGAAGGAATTGGCCGTCAGCCCCACCAGGCCTCCCGAGGGCGCGCGCGCGGTCACGATGGTCACGCCCGTGGCGAACATGCCCAGCGTGCTGCGAAAGTGGCGCGAGTCGAAATCGGGGGGCAGTAGGGTGGGGCGGGGATGCACGCTGAACCTGGAAGGGAAGGGCGGGCTATTATCCGAGGCCTGAGGTTTTTGTGCTGTGCCCCACAGGGGTGCCCTTTGTTTTTGTGAGTGTGTGATGACAACGCTGGCCCCTTCTTCTGCTGCTGCCTTGGTGCGCCCGCGCCTGTCTGCCTGGTGGCGTGCAGGGGCGGCGGCTTTGGTGGCGACGGCGCTGGCGGGGGGCGCAGGGGCTTCGCAGACCGTCCCCAAGGAGAGTGTCTCGGCCTGTGCGCTGCTGCTCCAGCGCTTGCCGGGCGTGCGTGCCGAACAGTGCGAGGCCGCGCGACTCACGCCCAGCGGTGCCCGCTCGCGCCTGGGCACGGCGCTGTACTGGCGGGACATCCTGCCCCAGCGCCCGGACATCGATACGCTGCGTGTGCTGGTGGTGGGCGCCATGCATGGCGACGAGCTGACCTCGGGCGCGCTGGCCCTGCGCTGGATCGGCCTGGCCGAGCAGACACAGCGCCCCGTGCATTGGCGCTTTATTCCCGTGCTCAACCCTGACGGACTGCTGGCCAAAAAGCCTTCGCGCACCAATGCGCATGGTGTGGACCTGAACCGCAACTTCAACACCCCCGGCTGGAAGCTCGATGCCCCACGCTACTGGCGCGAGCGCACGCGTAAGGACCCACGCCGCTGGCCGGGCCCGGAGCCCCTGTCCGAGCCTGAATCGCTGTTTTTGCACACCCAGATGGAGGAGTTCAACCCCCACCTGGTTGTGAGCATCCACGCGCCCTATGGCGTGCTCGACTTCGACGGCCCCCACGAGCCGCCGCAGCGCCTGGGCCGCTTGCGCCTGGACCGCGTCGGCATCTTCCCTGGCTCGCTGGGGCACTACGGTGGCGTGCAGCAAAACATGCCGGTCGTCACCATCGAACTGGAACACGCCCTGAACATGCCGCGCGAGTCCGAAATGCAGGCCATGTGGAACGACCTGCTGCGCTGGATGGACACGCGCCTGTACCGCCCGTCCCCGGTGGAGGCGGCAAAAATCAAGGCAAATCGCCCTCTGGCGCCGTAAGTACGGCGCAAGTAGCTATGAAAATAATAGCATTCGTAGTGGCTGGCACGGTGCCAGCGCACTGACGAAAGCCTGACGCGCAAGCGCCCAGGCAGGGAAAATGCGGTAGCTGCCCCATTCCATCCGCGCCTAAGCTGCGCCGTCACGCAAGAGGAGAACCCCATGCAAGCAATTCGCCACTGGATGGCCGCCACCCTGGGCACGCTGGTCGTGCTGGCCGCACCGGCCGCCATCGCCCAGGCACCAGCCGCCACCGTCAAGGTGGGGGTGATTGGCCCCTTCACCGGGCCGTCGTCCGACTTCGGCATTCCGCTGCGCCAGGGCATTGAGCTGGCCGTGGCCGAGATCAACACTGCCGGGGGCTACCTGGGGCGCCCGCTGGAGCTGGTGGTGCACGACGACAAGGGCGACCCGGACACCGGACTCAAGGCCTCGCAAGAACTGGCCAAGCAGGGCGTGGTGGCCACCATTGGCTTTTGCAACACGGGCGTGGCGGTCAAGTCGCTGGAGGTGTACCAGAACGCGCAATTGCCGCTGATCGTTCCCTGCTCCACCGGCACGCCGCTGACGGCCAAGTACCCGCCAGCGCAGAGCTACATCTTCCGCAACTCGGCGCGTGACAGCATTCAGGCGCCCTTTGTGGTGGAGGACCTGGTCAAGCGTGGCTGGACCAAGGTGGCGATTTTTGCTGACACCACCGGCTACGGCGAGGCCGGGCTCAAGGACGTGCAGGATGCGCTGGCCGCACGCAAGCTGCAGGCCGTGCATGTCACGCGCTTCCCCTTGGGCGTGACTGATTTGCGCAAAGAGCTGCAAGCCGCGCGTGAGGCCGGGGCCAATGTGATCTTCAGCTACACCGTGGGCCCAGAAAACGCGGTCATCGCCAACGGGCGCAAGGACCTCGGTTGGAAAGTGCCCCAGGTCGGCGCCTGGCCGCTGTCCTTCCCCTTCTTCATTGATGGCGCCAAGGACGCTGCCGATGGCGCGTTGATGGCACAGACCTTCATTGCCGAGCCCAGCAATGAGCGCAGGGCGGCCTTTCTGACCAACTTCAAGCGCAAGCACGGCGAACGCATGGCCGTTCCCATGGCGGCTGCGCAGGGCTACGACGCCACCTATCTGCTCACCTACGCGCTGTTCGGCATCCGCGACGGCAAGCTCGACGGCCCTGCCGTCAAGAACGCGCTGGAGAACATCAAGCGCGTGTACTACGGCGTGGTGGCCACCTATGAGCGTCCCTTCACCCCTGAAGACAAGGACGCCATCACGCAGAACATGCTGGTCATGGGCAAGGTGCACAACGGGGCCATCACTTTTGCCTACCCTGAGGATGCCAAGCGCAACCTCATCGTCCAACGCAAGAAGTAGGGACGGCCCCTGAGCGCGGCCTGTGCCGCTTCCCGTGCTCTCGCATGGCTACCCAAGGTGCGCAGTGTGTGTCAGGGTATTCAAAACATGGTCTTATTAACCGCAGTCCAAAAATATCAGTTGCACTTATAATGTAAGACCGTCCCTACCCTGCCAGCCGCACCATGAGTACCTACGACCCCGCAGCCCTGGAATGCCTGGCCGCTATTGTCGAGGAGGGGGGCTTCGAGCGGGCCGCCCAGCGCCTCAATGTCACCCAATCGGCGGTGTCGCAGCGTCTGCGGGCGCTGGAGGCACAGGTGGGCTCGGTCCTCATCGTGCGCAGCCGCCCCTTGCGGCCCACCTCCGCGGGGCAATTGCTGCTCAAGCACACCAAGCAACTGCGCCTGCTGCGTGCCGACCTGGAACGTGACCTGCAGGAGCTGGCGCCCAGCGCGCCGGGCAGTGGGCGCGAGGACGAGCGCATCTCCATCGCCATCAACGCCGACAGCATTGCCACCTGGGCGCTGGACGCGGTGCACGACCTGGTGCGCCAGCGCCTGCCGCTGGAGATCATTGCCGACGACCAGGATTTCACCCAGGAATGGCTGCGCTCGGGCCAGGTGCTGGGCTGCGTCACCACGCTCAAGCAGGCCATGCGCGGCTGTCGCATGGTACCGCTGGGGGCCATGCACTATGTGGCTGTGGCCTCCAGCAGCTTTGCACAAAAGCACCTGCCCAACGGCCTGACGGCGCACAACTTCCGCGAAGTGCCGTTTCTTTCCTTCAACCGCAAGGACGATATGGCTGCCGAATTCGTGGCGCGCACCTTCGGCCTCAAGCGCGTGGCGCTCAACCACTTGTTCGTGCCCAGCACCGAGGGCCAGTTGCATGCGGTCAAGGCGGGCTGGGCGGTGGGCGTGCTGCCCGAGCTGTTGGTGCGCCCGGCGCTCGCCGCCGGGGACATTGTGGACGTTTCGCCCGGTCATACGCTGCCCATTCAGTTGTACTGGCACTGCTGGAACCTGGAGTCCGAGGTGCTGGAAGCCCTCACCCAGGCCCTCATCGAGGCCTCGGCGCGCGATCTCGATCAGGGAAACTCCGGACGGTGACGCCGTGGTTGAAAAACAACCGAGTCAACTGTTTTTCAACCGGAATGCATAAGATCGGGGGATGCAACCGTCCCCCGTGAAACTCTCCTTCAAGGAGCAAATGCACCAGGCCCGTGAGGAGGCCATCCTCCAGGCCACCTGCCGCCTGTTGGGCGAAAAAGCCTACGATGCCATGACCATGGACGACGTTGCCAACGCCGTGGGCATCGCCAAGGCCAGCCTCTACAAGCACTTTGCCAGCAAGGAAGAGCTGTGCTGTGCCGCGATGGTGCAGATTCTGGGCAAGGTACAGGCGTTTCTGGATACGGTCCCGGTTGAGCTGGCGCCCCAGGACAAGCTCCGGGCCCTGGTGCGCTGGTCGCTGGAGCGATTGATTGCCTGCGAGATGCCGCTGCTGCCCAGCCGCAACACCGCGCTGCGGGGTGTGCTCATGGCGGACAAGCGCTACCTGGACACCCTGATCGGCGTGAGCGACTGCATTGGCCAGTGGATCACCGAGGCCCAGGCCCAGGGGCGCATCGACCCCTCGCTGCCGCCCCTGGTGGTGCTCTACACGCTGTTTGCCCGCGCCTGCGACCCCGTGGTGAGCTTCCTCAAGGAAGGTGGACAGTTCGACGATGCCGCCATCGTCGAACTCGTGCTCAAAACCTGCTTTGACGGGCTGAACAGCCGCTAACAGAAAAAAACCGCGCGCTCCCTGCAGAGCGGCGGCGTGTGGTTTGGACCCTCTCTCGATCAGGCGGCGGGCAGCAGCACCCGATCGATCACATGAATGACCCCATTGCTGGTGAACACATCCGTGCCGATGATCTGGCTGGTGCGTCCCCGGCGGTCGGTGATCTGCAGGTCGGCGCCGATCGTGAAAGTCTGCCCTTGCAAGGTGGCAATGGCGGTGCCCACGGGGACTTCGGCCTTGAGCACGCGCGCGCCCAGCACATGGTAGGTCAGCACCTGGGTCAGCAGGGGCTTGTTGGCGAACAAGGCTTCCTTGCTCAGGCCCAGTTCGGCCAGCAGTGTGGCAAAGGCGGCGTTGGTGGGCGCAAACACGGTCAGCGCAGCGGCGTTCTGCAGGGCCGACACCAGATCGGCAGCGATTACCGCCTCCACCAGCACACTGAACTCGGGCAGCGACTGCACCGTGTCCACGATGTCCTGGTTCGCCGGCAGCAGCACGCGATCCACCACATGCACCACCCCGTTGCGTGCGAGCACGTCCGTGGTGGTGATCTGGGACACGCGGTTGCGCCCATCGGTGATGCGCAGCGATGTCCCTGCTTCCACCTTGAAGAAACCGCCGTCCAGGGGTTCAATGGCTTTGCCCAGCGGAACCTCGTTGCGCAGCACGCGCGTGCCCAGCACGTGGTAGCTGAGCACCTGCGTCAGCAGGGCCTTGTTGGCCAGCAGGGCCTCCTTGCTGATGCCCAATTCGGCAAGCAGGGCGGCAAAAGCGGCATTGGTGGGCGCAAAAACGGTCACCGTGTCGGTGGACAGCGTGTCGGCCAGGCCCGCAGCGACAACGGCCTCGACCAGGATGCTCAGGTCCGGGTTGCCTTTGGCCAAATCCACAATGTGGGGAATCTCGGCATGGTCGTCACCGCCACCGCAAGCCTGCAGCAGTGGCATCGACAGGCCCAGGGCGGCGCCCAGCAGCAAGGTTCGGCGTGGAAAGGCGTTTTTTTGCATGGTGTGATCCCTCCTTCGTGCGGGTAGGTATTACTGGGGCATGAGCACGGTGTCGATCACATGGATCACGCCGTTGCTGGCCTGCACATCGGTGGCCAGCACCTTGGATTGGTTGACCATCACGCCAGCGCCGGTGCGCACGGTCAGCGCCTGTCCTTGCACGGTAGGAACCTGGCCTTCCTTGACATCGGCCGCCATGACCTTGGCGGGTACCACGTGGTAGGTCAGCACCTTGGTCAGCGCGGCCTTGTCGGCCAGCAGCGCATCGAGTTGGGCCTTGGGAATCTTGGCAAAGGCTTCGTCGCTGGGAGCAAAGATGGTGAACGGCCCGGGGCCTTTGAGGGTGTCCACCAGCCCTGCGGCCTGTACGGCGGCGACCAGGGTCTTGAAATTGCCAGCGCCCACAGCGGTGTCCACCACGTCCTTGGCCCACGCGGACATCGTGGAACCTGCAACCAGTGCAAATGCGATCAGGGTCTTCTTCATGATTGCTCCTTCGTTGGGGTACGCCCAAGGCGGGCGCAGGAGCACTGTACGACCAATTGGTATCATACGTAACCGCATGGTTATTATGAAACCAATTGGTCGCAAATCGAGGTCTGCGCGGGCGACGGCGCAGGATTCGGTCAGCGCACGATCAGCACGGGTACCTTGCAGTGGGCCAGCACCTGGGTGGTGACCGAACCCATGACCAGCGTGGCCAGTGCGCCGTGGCCGTGCGAGCCCATGACCAGCAGGTCGAACTGGCCTGCGTCCGCCAGTTTGGAAATAGTCTCGCCGGCAGGCCCGACCTTGGCTACGCGCTTGAGCTGAAACCCGTGGCGCTCCAGAAACTTGCCAACGGGGTTCAGCACCTTGTCGGCCTCATCGGCGTAGTACTGGTCCACCGCGGGTTTGCCCAACGCAGCGCGGGCGCGCGGAGGCAATGCGGCCTGCACCGTCACGGCCGTGAACGTGTGCGTGGGCGCCAGGAGCTCTTCGTGGGTGGCCAGGTAGGCCAGCATTTTTTTGGTGAAAGAGCTGCCATCGACAGCCAGCAAAATATTCATCGATATCTCCACATGAGTGATGGACCAATCTCCATCATACGGCGATGCAGCAATGGGCCTGGAACAATGCCTGCTCGGCCTTGCGCCGATAGCCCAAGGGGTTGGCCACCACGCGGCAGCGGTGCAGCGAACCATCGGGCCGCAGCGCCTGCGCCACATAGTCGCTGGGGCAGTGCAAGTGGCCATGCAGCCACAGATCGGCATGGGCCAGCAGGTCGTCCAGCGCGTTGCAGAACGCAGCCGTGCCGGGGGTCAGGCCATAGCGTGGGTCGCGACTGCGCAGGCTGGGTGCAAAGTGAGTGACCACTACTGTACGTCCCGTGTGGGCCGTTGGCAGGGTGGAGCGCAACCAATCCGCGCAGCAAAGGCCCTGGGCGCGCACCTGCTCGGCCAGCATGGGCACACCGTTCCAGGTGGTGCCGGTCTTGCTCAGGTAGTGGTTGGCTGCACGCTGGGCCTTGCTGCGCAGCTCGAACTGCTGCGCAGTCGATGCAGTGGACGCATGCACGGCGAGTGCATCGAAGTCGGACCACAGGGTGGTCCCGACGAAGCGTACCCCGTCGATCAGCGCCGTCTCGCGCTCCAGCCACTGGATGCCGAGCTGGTCGCAACTGCGCCGCAGGCGGGTGTGGGCTTCTTCAAAATCCAGGCCGTCGTATTCGTGGTTGCCGGGCACAAACACCACGGGCACCGGCCATCCGGCCCATTGCGGAAGGGGCGAAAACCGCTCCAGCCCAAAGTGAGGCCCCGCCAGGCGTGAGCCGCTCTGGTACGAGCCCACGTCGCCGGCCAACACCAGCACATCGGCGTTCACGGCGGGGCTGCCATGAAAATCGGGGTTCGACTCAAGGTGCAGGTCTGACAGCAACTGGATCTGCATCGCCCGCTCCCCCGGCCAGCAAGGCGTCAGCGTTGCGCGCCGGATTGTGCCGCGGCGAACAAGGCGGCGAACTCGGCGTGGGCGATGGGTATGCGCCGCTCGTGGCCGGCCGCAGAGGTCAGGCGCAGCGACCATTGCGTGCGCGCGCCATCCTGGTAAGACTGCGCCAACTGCAGTGCGAGTGCGGGGTCGAGCACAAACTCCACCGCCTCATGGTGGGTGCACTTGCGCTCCAGCAGGTCACGCATGTTGCACACCACTTTCTCCGTCAGGGGCTGCAGCCGCACGGAACTGCTGGCGCCTGCCTTGTTGTCGAAAACGGCCGAGGTGTAACGGTGGTAGGTAAAGTCGATGTAACTCAAATGCGACACCACCCGCACGGTGACCGGGCCGCCAGCCACTTCGCGCTGGGCCGTGAGGTAGGTGAGGTTGGGAAAATCCTTGCCCTCCTGGTAGTGGGCACCTTCGGTGCTCCATACCGTGCCCTTGCCGTCAGGTGTGGGCGCCGACTGCATGCGCTGGGCATAGAGGCCCACGCGGAAGCGATGCGCCAGCGACTGGAAGGCTTCCTCGTTGGCAATGCTGCGGAACTCGTACTCGCCATGCTTCCAGGAACTGCCCTTCTTCAACAGGGTGTAGCTGGTGGCCACGCCCTTGGGAAAGAACGCGTGATAGCTGCTGCGCGCCGGGCTGGCGCCCTTCTCGGTGATGGTGCTGGGTTCGGAGCCTCGGCAGGGCGCGGGCTTGCCGTCGGGCTGCGCCAGCGTGGTGACAGGCGCCGTGCAGACACCGTCGGCATCGGTGGCGCAGGACCAGCGCGACACCAGCGTCTCGCGGTTCCAGAAGGAACCCAGGTTGGCCTCGCATACCCCGGAAACCGTCGTGCCCATCAGGGGCGCATCCTGCGCATCCAGCACCAGGAAGCGTGCCGTCCCCTGAACACTGGGAGGGGCGGCCAGCGCCTGCGAAGACAGCGCCGCCAGCGACAGGGCGCACAAAGCTGAGAAAGAGAGTTTCATGGGAGGGAAAGGGCGTGGGAACGGTCTGGCCAGGTGCCAGGAACGGCATGGTACCTGCACGCGGCCAGACCCAGGCAGCAAACACGCAGGCGCACCGGGGGAAATGAAACTGCCTGCACGCCCCGGGCCGGAACGAGCAGGCAGAAAGACAGGTTGCCCGGCACTGTGCACCGGGCCCCAGGAGCGATTACAGAGCCGCCAGGCGTTGTTCCAGCGCCGCCTTGGTCTCTACCAGTTCCTTGGGCATGTGGTAGGCCAGTTGCTCGAAGTGGGCGTCGTGCAGCTTGAACTCCTCCGCCCAGGCGGCCTTGTCGATGCTGGTGACCGTGGCGAACTGGGCGGGGGTGAAGTCCAGACCCGTCCAGGTGATTTCAGCGTACTGGGGTGCAATGCCGAACATGGTTTCCTGGCCCTGGGCCTTGCCTTCGATGCGATCCAGCATCCACTTGAGCACGCGCATGTTGTCGCCGTAGCCGGGCCAGACGAACTTGCCGTCTTCACTCTTGCGGAACCAGTTCACGCAGAAGATCTTGGGCAGGGTGTGGCCGGATTCTTCGAGCTTGTGCTCCATGTCGAGCCAGTGCTGGAAGTAGTCGCTCATGTTGTAGCCGCAGAAGGGCAGCATGGCGAACGGGTCGCGGCGCACCACGCCCTGGGCGCCAAAGGCGGCGGCGGTGGTCTCGGAACCCATGGTGGCGGCCATGTACACGCCTTCCATCCAGGTGCGGGCCTCGGTCACCAGCGGCACTGTGGTCGAGCGGCGGCCGCCGAAGATGAAGGCATCGATCGCCACGCCGTTGGCGTCGTCCCACTGTGCGTCCAGCGCGGGGTTGTTGGTGGAAGCCACGGTGAAGCGCGAGTTGGGGTGCGCGGCCTTGGCGCCGGTTTCCTTGGCGATGGCCGGTGTCCAGTCCTTGCCCTGCCAGTCAATCAGGTGATCCGGCACCACGCCCGTGTCCTTCTCCATGCCTTCCCACCACACATCGCCGTCGTCGGTGAGTGCCACGTTGGTGAAGATCACGTCCTTGTTCAGCGAGCGCATGCAGTTGGGGTTGGTGTGCATGTTGGTGCCGGGGGCCACGCCAAAGTAGCCCGCTTCGGGGTTGATGGCGTACATCTTGCCGTCGGCATGGGGCTTGATCCAGGCGATGTCGTCGCCGATGGTCGTGACCTTCCAGCCGGCGAAACCGGCCTCGGGCGGCACCAGCATCGAGAAATTGGTCTTGCCGCAGGCGCTGGGGAAGGCGGCTGCCACGTGGTACTTCTTGCCTTCGGGGTTGGTCACGCCCAGGATCAGCATGTGCTCGGCCAGCCAGCCCTGGTCGCGGCCCATGGTCGAGGCGATGCGCAGCGCCAGGCACTTCTTGCCCAGCAGCGCGTTGCCGCCGTAGCCCGAGCCGTAGGACCAGATCTCGCGCGTCTCGGGGTAGTGCACGATGTACTTGACCTTGGGGTTGCAAGGCCAGCTCGTGGTGTCCTTCTCGCCAGCGGCCAGGGGGGCACCCACGGTGTGCATGCAGGGCACGAATTCGCCCTCTACGCCCAGCACGTCGTACACGGCCTTGCCCATGCGCGTCATCAGGCGCTGGTTCACAGCCACGTAGGCGCTGTCGGTCAGTTCCACGCCGATGTGCGCGATGTGGCTGCCCAGCGGACCCATGCTGAAGGGCACCACGTACATGGTGCGGCCCTTCATGCAGCCGTCAAACAGCGGCTGCAACGTGGCGCGCATTTCAGCGGGGTCCATCCAGTTGTTGGTGGGGCCGGCGTCTTCCTTCTTGGCCGAGCAGATGTAGGTGCGGTCTTCCACGCGGGCCACGTCCGACGGGTCAGACCAGGCCAGGAAGCTGCCGGGGCGCTTGGCGGGGTTGAGCTTCTTGAAGGTGCCTGCATCCACCAGTTGCTGGCACAGGCGGTCGTACTCTTCCTGCGAGCCGTCGCACCAATAGATGCTGTCGGGCTTGCACAGAGCGGCCATATCGGCCACCCAGGCCAGCAGGCGGGCGTTTTTGACGTAGGCAGGGGCGTTGAGATTCAGGCCCTGCATGGTGGGTGCGTTCATCGGGAGCTTCCTTAAGTTGAAAAACGGTTTTTTCAAAGGAAGCGGGCGTGGCGGCACAGCAAACTCAGCAAGACGGCACGGCACAGGGGCCCGGCGCTGCCTTTGAAAAAACGGCTTTTCTCCCAGGGCCAGGACAGGCCACAAGGCTCAGGCGGCGGGCGGAAAGAGTGGCTGGCAACCGGTGTTTGTGGCACCGGCCACCCCATGGCGGAGTCCGCAGGTCGGCTGGGATGGCAATTTTATGAAG
This sequence comes from Acidovorax sp. 210-6, assembly GCF_010020825.1. Taxonomy (GTDB): domain Bacteria; phylum Pseudomonadota; class Gammaproteobacteria; order Burkholderiales; family Burkholderiaceae_C; genus Simplicispira; species Simplicispira sedimenti. The sequence goes on along the minus strand of NZ_JAACJE010000001.1, from coordinate 3,939,176 downwards.
CTGCGCAAAATTTGTCTGTCAGACAGGGGCAAGAATCATGCAAAAGATGCATGGGGTTATGCGTCTAACAAAGTAGCCTCCGACCCGCCCATCCAGCGCTCGTACCCCTGGCGGCGCAGCGTGCAGGCGGGGCATTCGCCGCAGCCGTGGCCCCAGGCATGCAGCTGGCCGCGCTCGCCCAGGTAGCAGGTGTGCGTCAGGCGCACGCTCAGGTCCACCAGCGCGTCGCCGCCCAGCTGGTGTGCCAGGGCCCAGGTCTGGGCCTTGTCCAGCCACATCAGCGGCGTCTCAAGGATGAAGCGCTGCCCCATGCCCAGCGACAGAGCCACCTGCAGCGCCTTGAGCGTGTCGTCACGGCAGTCGGGGTAGCCGGAGAAATCCGTCTCGCACATGCCGCCGACCAGCGTGTGCAGCCTGCGCCGGTAGCCCACGGCCGCCGCCATCTGGAAGAACAGCAGGTTGCGCCCCGGCACAAAGGTATTGGGGAGCCCGGCCGCGTCCATGGCAATGGCGGTGTCGCGCGTCAGCGCCGTGTCGCTGATCTGGCCCAGCACCGCCAGATCCACCATGTGGTCGTCCCCCAGGCGGTCCTGCCAGTGCGGAAAACCTGCGCGCAGCGCGGCCAGCACCTCCTGGCGCGCCTGCAACTCCACATGGTGGCGCTGGCCGTAGTCAAAACCAATGGTCTCGACCCGGGCAAAGCGCTGCAGCGCCCAGGCCAGGCAGACGGTGGAATCCTGACCACCAGAAAACAGAACGAGGGCGTGGCCTTGGCGCATGGTGACAATCTCCGGCAAGCAAAAACAACACAGCCCCGCAAGCGGGGCTGTGCAGCGGGGCCGTCGATTGTGCTTCAGGCCATGGTGACCGCAATCATGGCCAGCAAGAACATCATGATGCCGCCCACCACCGGCAGCACCACGGGCATGTAGGGCACCACCTCCTCCACGGGGTCGGTCGGCAGGTCGGCGCTGGTGTGGGCGTGGGTGTCAGACATGGCAGGTCTCCGAATGTTGTTGGTAGCTGGGCTAGGAAAAATTCTAGCCTTGCCGGCAAAAACTTGCAGGCGGCCTGTGCAGCCTACATGCGCGCAGCCGTCATGCCTACCGAACGCAGGTGTTCCAGCACCTCGTCCACATGCGCGTGGCTGCGCGTTTGCAGCACCAGTTCGATGTCGGCATTCTGTGCCGTCAGCGTGGTGAAGGCACGCTGGTGGTGCACCTCTTCGATGTTGGCGCCCGCATCGGCCAGCGCCGCCGTGATACGCGCCAGCACCCCCGGCACATCGCGCGCACTCACGCGGATGCGCGCCAGTCGCCCTGAGCGCACCATGCCGCGCTCGATGATGGCCGACAGCAGCAGCGGGTCGATGTTGCCGCCGCTGAGCACCAGTCCCACCTTGTGCCCGGCAAAACGCTCGGGGTAGCGCTGCAGCGCCGCCAAGCCCACGGCGCCTGCACCTTCCACCAGGGTTTTCTCGATCTCCAGCAGCATCAGCACGGCTTGTTCGATGTCGCCCTCGTCCACCAGCACCAGGTCGTCCACCAGGCGGGCCACCACTTCCTGCGTGATCTTGCCCGGCGTGCCCACGGCAATGCCCTCGGCAATGGTCGAAGCGCCCTGTGGGTGGTGCGTGCCCTGCACGGCATTCACCATGGCGGGAAAGCGCGTCGTCTGCACCCCCACCACGCGGATGTCCGGCTTGATGGCCTTGGCCGCTGTGGCCACGCCCGCAATCAGCCCGCCACCGCCCACCGACACCACCAGCGTGTCCAGGTCGGGCACGGCTTGCAGCATCTCCAGCGCCAGCGTGCCCTGGCCTGCGGCCACGGCCTCGTCGTCGTAGGGGTGTACAAAGGTCAGACCCTGCGCATCGGCCAGTGCGTAGGCATGCGCGCGCGCCTCCTCCAGCGTGTCGCCGTGCAGCACCACCTCGGCGCCAAAGCCGCGCGTGCGCTCCACCTTCACGCCGGGCGTAAAGCGCGGCATCACGATCACCGCCCGCAGCCCCAGCCGCTGCGCGTGGTAGGCCACGCCCTGCGCATGGTTGCCCGCACTCATGGCCACCACGCCGTGCGCGCGCTCCTCGGGCGTCAGCAGCGCCAGCTTGTTGCAGGCCCCGCGCTCCTTGAAGGAGGCGGTGAACTGCAAATTCTCGAACTTGAGGAACACCTGCGCGCCCACGATCTGCGAGAGCGTTCGGGATTCCACGCACGGCGTCTCCAGCACCTGGCCTTGTAAGCGCAGTGCGGCGTCCTGGATGTCTTGAAGGGTGATCATGCCCTGCATTGTGGCAACAAATGCCGCATAGCGGAATGCGTTTTTGCGGGGTACGCTGCTGCGCAATGCGTCCCCTGTTCCGGTGGGTGGCGGTGTAGAGTAACGAGACGTATCATGGAGTGCTGCCTAGCCGCGCAATGGACGTCGCTCGGGGGTGTTCCCGACCACCAGGATTTTCGTCACCATGCACCCTGATCGCCAGCGCAAGATCCGCGCACTGTTTGACGAGTACATCGAGATGTACGCCGCGCGCGATGACCGCCTCACCGCGCGTTTCAGCCAGAACTTCAGCGGCTACCCCGGCAGCGGAACCCGGCTGATCCACAACCGTGACGAGTGGATCCGCATCACCCGCCAGGACTTTGCCCAGGTACCGGGCCGCATCCGCATGGAAATGCTCGATCTCGCGCTGCAGGACCTCAGCACCGACGTGGTGGTGGCGACGGCCTTCTTCCACATCCATCTCCCCAGCGGCGGGCACCAGCTGTCGAGAGAAGTGGCGCGGCTGGTGCTGATCTTTCGCTGCGAAGGCGAAGTGTGGATGATCGTGCACTGTAGCTATTCCATACCGTACCAAAGTGCGCAGGACGGCGAGGTGTATCCCCTCAAAAGCCTAGAGGAGCAAAACAGCGCCCTGCAGGCCCTGGTGGCCGAGCGCACCCAGGCGCTCGACGAAAGCCAGGCGCTGTACCGCTTGCTGACGGAAGACACCCAGGACGTGCTCTGGCGCACGGACAGCCAACTCATCGTCACCTACATCAGCCCGGCCGACGAACGCCTGCGGGGCTTTCGGGCCGATGAGGTAGTGGGGCACCCCGTTTTCGAGATGTTCACCGAAGAAGGCGTGGAATTGGTCAAGGGCATGCTCCGGCGCCGGGCGATCGAGGACTCGGCCGGCAGTGCCGGGGGGTTCCTGCGCTTCCAGGTGGAACACCGCTGCAAGGACGGCCGCCTGATCTGGGGCGAGGTGCAGTCCAAGCCCGACCGCAACGCGCAGGGCGAAATCATCGGCTACCACGGCATCACGCGCGAGATCACCGAGCGCAAGCGCCTGGAAGAACAGGTGCGTCAGCTCGCTTTCCACGATCCTCTGACCCGCCTCGCCAACCGCCGCCTGATGTTGGAACACCTGGAACAGGCCATGTCCGCCAGCAAGCGCAGCCACCGCCATGGCGCGTTGCTGTTCCTCGACCTCGACAACTTCAAGCCCCTCAACGACCTGCACGGTCATGGCGTCGGTGACCTGCTGCTGATCGAAGTGGCCGAGCGCCTGAAAGCCTGCGTGCGCGAAGCCGACACCGTGGCGCGCTTTGGCGGTGACGAGTTTGTCGTGCTGCTGTCCGAACTGAGCACGCAACCCGGCGAGGCCACCGAACAGGCCGTCGCCGTGGCGGACAAAATCCGCCTCTGCCTGGCCGAGCTCTATGTGCTGAAGACAGCGCCCTCGGCCCCCGCCATAGGCCACCACTGCACCGCCAGCATCGGTGTGGCCATCTTCCACGGGCGCGACGAGAGCCAGAACGCCGTGATCGACCGCGCCGACACGGCGATGTACCAGGCCAAGGAGGAAGGCCGCAACCGGATTCGGCTCGCGCCCGGTATCGGCGGGACAGGCTGACCCGCGCGACCACACCTGATCCAGCGGCGAACGCGGTGCCGGTGGGATGCGGTGCTGCAGGGAGCACCTGTCCACGCAGTGCGTTGTCAGACCACCCGATTCCACTCCAGCGCCCGGCTCTTCCAGTGCGCTTCGATCGTTTGCGTGAAATCCGCGCGCACCAGTTTGGCGCGGTTCTCCAGCCAGTCGGCGTTCTCGCGCCGCACCACGATGCCTTCGAGGTGGCCCTGGCGGAACTGGCTGTCGTGGGCGTGCACCCAGTCGCGCAGTTGGTCCAGCGTGACTTCGCCGGCATACAGGCGCGGCACGGTATTGAAGCCCATTTCGGCGGCCCAGGCGTTGCGGCGCGTGGTGCTCCAGAAACGCTGCTCCTGCCGGTCGTACACGTCGAACAGCATCCACCAGTCGGGCAGGGTGGCGTAGTCGAGCGAGTGGCGCGCGGCGCACCATTCGCCAAAGGCCACCAGGTGCGTGCCCAGCGCGTCGAACAGCTTGTCCTCGTGCGCGGCCAGCCAGGGGCCCAGGCGGGCGAACTGGCCGTGGAACGGCTGGGGCAGGTACTGGCCGCGGTTCTGGGCGCGCAGCACGCCGTCGGGCGAGACCGAGAAGCCCAGGTTGGCGCCGTCGAGCTTTTCTTCCAGCACCACGGGGCCGCTGAGCAATTCCTCGGCCTCGGCGCGGGAGAGCACCTTGTCGTCGCGCGGCTCGCCCGTGGCCAGCCAGGCGATGTGCGGGGTGTGGGGAAAGCGGAAAAAATCTTCAGACATAAGAGCCCTATTTTGCGCGCCGCTGGGGCGGGTGTTTCTGGCGCCAGCGGCCTTGCAGCCAGTCGGGGAGCAGGTTTTCCACCTCCAGCCCCACGGCGTGCAGGGCCTGTTGGCAGTCGATCCAGTCGGTGTCGCTGGCGTTGGTGATTTGTGTGGCGTGGCCTGCGTCCAGGGCCGCCAGGGCGGCGGCCACCATCTTGCGGTCGGCCAGGTCGGTCACGGCCGCGGCCAGCTCGGGCGGCAGCACGGCGTTGCCGTTCTTGTCGAGCAGCACATCGACCCAGACGACCTCGCCACGGTCCATCTTGTGCATCATGGCCAGCCAGCCGTAGTCCTGTTCGGTGAGCTTGTGGCGGTATTCGCCGCAGACATGCCAGTCCACGTCGAGCACGGCATGGCGCGTGGCGTCGGTCTCAAAGGCTTCGAGCCAGTCCAGCACCTGCTGGCGCAGGGCTGCTTCTTCGATGGGGGTGGATTCAGCACGGAAGGGCGAGCCAGCGTCGGCCGCGCTGGCCACGATGAGCACATTGGTGTCCACCAGGCGGGCCTGCATCTCAATGGTTCCTTTCCGCGCAGAGTGTCTGTGTTGCATGCCATGGGCGCGGCCAGGCCAGCGGCCACCGCGCAAGGGCCGCCAGTACCTCAAAGTTCAGGCGCTGGTGGCGTCCCCCTTCCGCAGCGCGCAGCGCTGCAAGAGAAGGGGGAAGGCGCGAAGCGCCACAGGGGGTTGTCACTTATCTTCTCGTAGCCGTTGGGCGCGGGCGCGTGCCTGTTCGCGGGCTTCGCCCATGGCGTCGCCAAAGAACTGGGGCGGCCAGTTGCGCACGGCGCCAAACTCGTCCACCTCCAGCGGCACGAGCACGGCCTGCGCGCCCTGGCGTTGCACAAACAGCATGCGGCAGTGGCTGGGGCTGGTCTGGCGCCGGGCGATCAGGGTCTGCATGCGGCGGAACAGGTGTTCGGAATGGGTCTCGACGAGAAACTGCACCTGGCGCTGCTGGCTGGCCTCGGCAAACACCTCGGCCAGCACGGCCTGGGCCTGGGGGTGCAGGTGGATTTCGGGTTCTTCCACCAGGATGGTGCTGCCCGGCGGGGCGCAGTAGGCCACGGCCAGCACCGGCAGCACCTGGGCCACACCCACGCCCACATCGCGCAGGTTGGCGGCCACGCCGTCGTGGTGCACCAGCAGTTCGTAGCGGCCGGTGCGGCCCACGGGGCGCACGCTGAGCTGTTCGGCCATGCCCATGCGCGCCAGCCAGTGCGCCACCATGTGCAGCACCTGGCCCTGGGTGTCGGTGCGCAGCAGGGCGCTGGCCAGCAGTGCGTTGATGGCCTGCTGGCCGTCGCTGCCCAGGTCGCCCGGTGGGGCGCCAGTCCAGGCGTGGTCGCGCGCGGGCAGGCGGCGCAGTGGGCCGAGGTGGACGATGGATTCCAGCGCATGGCGCAGTGCCAGGCTCAGGTCCTGCGCGTGCTGCGCGTCGGCCCCCAGCAGCGCCAGCGCGGGGGCGGGCAGGGCGATGGAGCGCTCGGGTGCGTACAGCGGGCTGGTGCCACGGGGGCGGGCCTCGTCGTCCACATACAGCGCGTAGGCGCCGCGCGTGCGCCGCAGCGCCCGAAAGCGCCGCGCCACGGTGGCCAGCTCCAGCGCCTGCACGGCCACGGCGCCCTGAGCGGTCTGGCCGTAGGTGCAGGCAAAGTAGCCCTGGCGCACGCGCTCGCCCTCGGGCCGCGCAAAGCCCAGCGCCATGCTGCAGTGGCGCGGTGCGGCCACGCCCTGCGAGAGCAGGTCGGCAAAGCTGCCGAGCTGCACCGGGTCGCCCGCGTCGCTGTGGCCCAGGTGCAGGTGCACGGTGCGGTCGGGCGCGGCCACGGTCTGCTTGAGCAGCAGCAGGCTTTGCAGCAGCGTGGACTTGCCCGACGAGTTGCTGCCCAGCAGCATGGTGACGGGCGCCAGCCGCACCGGCCCGCTGTCGTGCCAGGCCTTGATGTGGCGCAGGTGGAGGTGGTCGATCATGGGGTGGTTTTTAAGTGTTTTTGGCCTCTGGCGCTTATTGGATAAGCGCGAATAGCTATCAAAATAGCAGCATCATGCCTTCATCCCCAGCCGCTTGGCCAGCTTGTGCAGGTTGCTGGGGTCGATTTCCAGCTCGCGCGCGGCACGGGCCCATTGGCCGCGGTGGCGCGCCAGGGCGGCTTCGATGGCCTGGCGCTGGCAGGTGTCCAGCGCTTCGCGCAGGGGCATGGGCCGGGTGGGTGGGAAGGGCATGAAAGGCGCTGTCGGCGCGGGCGCTGCGGCCGTGGGGGGTGCGGTGGGGGGGGGTGCGGTGGGGGGGGGCTGCAGTGCGTCCAGGTCCAGCAGGGCGGCTTCCAGCGTGACGATGTCGTTGCGGCTGGCGCCCCGGCTCAGGGCCTTGAGGGCGGCGCGGCTGACCACATGCTCCAGCTCGCGGATGTTGCCGGGCCAGTGGTAGTGGCGCAGCGCGCTTTGCGCGTCGGCCGACAGGCGCAGGCTGCGCAGGCCCAGGCGGGCGCGGTTGAGCTCCAGAAAACGCCCGGCCAGCAGCAGCACGTCGTCGCCGCGCTCGCGCAGCGGCGGAATCGGCACCGGATAGACCGACAGGCGGTGGTACAGGTCGGCGCGAAAGCTGCCGTCGCGCACATGGTCGCGCAGGCTGCGGTTGGTGGCGGCCACCACGCGCACGTTCACGCGCCGGGGCTCGTCGGCGCCCAGGCGCTGGATTTCGCCGTTCTGCAGCGTGCGCAGCAGCTTGGCCTGCACGCTCAGGGGCAGCTCGCCCACTTCGTCCAGGAACAGCGTGCCGCCCTCGGCGGCCTCGAAGCGGCCGGGCCGGTCGGTCACCGCGCCCGAGAACGCGCCCCGGCGGTGGCCGAAGAGCTCGCTCTCGGCCAGCGATTCGGGCAGGGCCGCGCAGTTCACATGCACCAGCGGCTTGCCCCGGCGCGGCGAGTGGCGGTGCAGGAAGCGCGCAAACAGCTCCTTGCCCACGCCGGTCTCGCCCAGCAGCAGCACGGGCAGGTCGGAGCCGGCCACCACCTTGACCTCCTCCTGCAGGCGCAGCAGGGCTTCGCTCTGGCCCAGGATTTCGCTGTCGTCCAGCGCGGCGCGCAGGTGCTGCTCGTCGGCGGGTTCGCCCAGGTGCTGGCTGGAGGCGCGGCTCAGCGCGTGGACCTGCTGCTCCAGCCGGGTGACGCGCACGGCCGCCTCCACATGCACGGCGCAGCGGGCCAGCGTGGCGCGGGCGGCGGCGTCGAAGGTGCCGGTCTGCAGCGCGTCCAGCGTGAGCACGCCCCAGGGCCGCCCGTCCACGCGCAGCGCCACGCCCATGCAATCGTGCACGGGCAGCGGCTCACCCACCAGGGTGTCGAGCAGGCCGTCGTAGGGGTCGGGGAGCTGGCTGTCGTTGTCAAACACAGTGACTTCGCCGCGCGCCAGAATGGCCGCCAGCCGGGGGTGCTGGTGCACGGCAAAGCGCCGCCCCAGCGATTCGCTCACCAGCCCGTCCACCACCACGGGCCGCAGGTGGCCTTCCTCCAGCCGCAGCAGCGCCACGGCGCCGCAGCAGAAATGCGCGCGCAGGCCACCGATCAGGCGCTGCAGGCGCAGGTTGGAGGGCAGCTCGGTGGTCAGATCCACCAGCCAGGGGTCGTCGTCGTGGGTATTCATTACCCTGTCATGGTAGCAAACACCCTATTGGGTGATGGTGAAATTAACCCTTCATCGGTGTAAACCCTTGATTTTGCGTGCGTGGAAAGCTGGCCCGGTCTGTGCAAATGTTCATTCGTCATTCACTTTTGCAAGCGACACATCTATGCACAACACCCTTGCATTCCCGCGCCTGAGGGGGCGCACCGGGCAACCCTCGGCACACCGCGCCCCACGCGCCCTGGGCTGGATGGAGGTGACCCATGGGTAACTACCGCAAACACTGGTTCACGCTGATCGGCGTGATGATCGTCTGCTTCAGCCTGCTGGGCTATTACGGCGTGGAGGTCTATCGCACCGCGCCGCCCATCCCGCAACAGGTGCAAACCGAGGACGGGCGCGTGCTCTACACGCAAGAGGGCATTCTCGACGGCCAGACCGCCTGGCAATCCGTGGGTGGTATGCAACTGGGCTCCATCTGGGGCCACGGCGCCTACCAGGCGCCCGACTGGACGGCCGACTGGCTGCACCGTGAGCTGCTGGCCTGGCTGGAACTGGCCGCGCAGCAGGAGTACGGCAAGCCCTTCGACCAGCTCGACGCCGACGGCCAGGCCGTGCTGCGTGCGCGCCTGAAAAAGGAATACCGCACCAACACCTTTGACGCCGCCACCGGCACCATGACCGTGTCCAAGCTGCGCGAGCAGGCCATTGCGCGCAACGTGGAGTACTACAGCCAGCTGTTCAGCGACGCGCCGCAGTACCAGAAGACGCGCGAGAGCTACGCCATGAAGGAAAACACCCTGCCCAGCGCCGAGCGCCGCGCGCAGATGGCGGGCTTCTTCTTCTGGACCGCCTGGGCCGCCGCCACCGAGCGCCCGGCTGATGTGGGCGGCGGCACCGGTGCCACCTACACCAACAACTGGCCGCACGAGCCGCTGATCGACAACAAGCCCACGGCGGAGAACATGATCTGGTCCATCGCCAGCGTGGTGCTGATGATTGCCGGTGTGGGCTTCCTGGTCTGGGCCTGGGCCTTCCTGGGCAAGCACGACGAGGCCGATCCCACGCCCCCGCTGCTGGACCCGCTCACGCGCGTGCCGCTCACGCCCTCGCAGCGTGCGCTGGGCAAGTACCTGGTGCTGGTGGTGGCGCTGTTCATCTTCCAGGTCATGCTGGGCGGCTTTACCGCGCACTACACGGTGGAAGGCCAGCAGTTCTACGGCATCGACGTGTCGCAGTGGTTCCCCTACGCGCTGGTGCGCACCTGGCACATCCAGAGCGCGCTGTTCTGGATCGCCACCGGCTTCCTCGCCGCGGGCCTGTTCCTGGCGCCGCTCATCAACGGCGGCAAGGACCCCAAGTACCAGAAGCTCGGCGTCGATGTGTTGTTCTGGGCGCTGTTCGTGGTGGTGGCGGGCTCGTTCATCGGCAACTACCTGGCCATTGCGCAGATCATGCCGCCCGAGTGGAACTTCTGGCTCGGCCACCAGGGCTATGAATACGTGGACCTGGGCCGCCTGTGGCAGATCGGCAAGTTCGCCGGCATCGCCTTCTGGCTGGTGCTGATGGCGCGCGGCGTGTTCCCCGCATTGCTCGCGCCCAGCGGCCAGGACAAGAACCTGCTGGCGCTGCTGACCTTCTCCATCGTGGCCATCGGCCTGTTCTACGGCTCGGGCCTGTTCTATGGCGAGCGCACGCACCTGTCGGTGATGGAGTACTGGCGCTGGTGGGTGGTGCACCTGTGGGTGGAGGGCTTCTTCGAAGTCTTTGCCACCACGGCGCTGGCCTTCATCTTCTCGACCCTGGGCCTGGTGTCCTACCGCATGGCCACCACGGCCAGCCTGGCCTCGGCCTCGCTGTTCATGCTGGGCGGCATTCCGGGCACCTTCCACCACCTGTACTTCAGCGGCACCACCACGCCGGTGATGGCTGTGGGCGCTGCCTTCAGCGCGCTCGAAGTGGTGCCGCTGGTCGTTCTGGGCCACGAGGCCTGGGAGCACTGGCGCCTGAAGAACAAGGCCCCCTGGATGGACAACCTCAAGTGGCCGCTGATGTGCTTCATCGCCGTGGCCTTCTGGAACATGCTGGGCGCGGGCGTCTTCGGCTTCATGATCAACCCGCCGATCTCGCTCTACTACATCCAGGGCCTCAACACCACGCCGGTGCACGCGCACGCCGCGCTGTTCGGGGTGTATGGCTTCCTGGCCCTGGGCTTCACGCTGCTGGTGCTGCGCTACATCCGCCCGCAGCTCGTGTTCAGCGAGCGCCTGATGAAGACCGGCTTCTGGTGGCTCAACGCGGGCCTGGTGCTGATGATGTTCACCAGCCTGCTGCCCATCGGCCTGTTCCAGTTCCACGCCAGCGTCACGCACGGCCTGTGGTACGCGCGCAGCGAGGAGTTCCTGCAGCAGCCCTTCCTGGAGACGCTGCGCTGGGTGCGCACCTTTGGTGACGTGGTCTTCATCGTCGGCGCCCTTGCGGTGGCCTGGCAGGTGGTGAGCGGCGTGTTCGGCACGCGCGCCCCGGCGGCCCCCACGGGCGCCAGCCTGGCCGGCGCACAGCGCTGATCCCCCGGCCGGGAGCCGTGGGTTCCCGGCCTGTTTCTTCCTTGGCGCATTCCATGAACATCGACAAGTTCAAACACCAGCACGTGGACATCCTGGGCAACATCGCTGCCCTGCGGCGTCTGGCGCAGGCTGGGGTGGCGCACAACGCCACCGAGATCGCAAGGCTCATCGTCAGCATGAGCTCCACCATCAAGCTGCACCTGGCCGTGGAAGACCAGGCGCTGTACCCGGCGCTGCAGCGCGGCCACAACCCCGAGCTGGCGCGCCTGGGCCAGCAGTACCAGCGCGACATGGGCCCGATTGCCCAGGCCTACGAGGCCTTCGCCCGCCGCTGGAACCTGCCCGAGAGCGTGCGCCGCGACGAGCAGGGCTTCCGCGACGACGCCAACCGCGTGCTGCGCATGGTGCACGAGCGCATGCAGCGCGAAAACCACGACTTCTATCCGCGCATCGAAGCCGAAGAACTGGCCGCCGTGGCCTGAAAAATGCTATCCAATTCATAGCTATTAACGCTTGATTCATAAGCGCTAAGGCCGAATATTCATCTGATTTTCTGATCTCCCTTGGTATTGAGCCGGCCTTGCGCCGGCTCCTTTTTTTGGGGCGCGCCGCACCGTGCCAGGCACGCCACCACCCGCCGCCAAAGCGTTCCTATAATGACCTTGGGTGTAACAACGTTTTTTCGCCACGCGTGCCCACAGCGCGGCGGAACGTCTCACCCACAGGCCCCTGGAGATGATCCACCCCGCCCACCGCGCCAAGTTCCGCCAGTCGATGCTTTGGTTCCTGCTGCTTCTGGGCAGCCTGGGGTTGGTGAAGGTGTTTCCGGCGCCGGACGCGGCGCGGGGTGTGGCCGGCTATGTGCCACTGCACACGGCCATGGAGGTGGTGGCCATCGCCATGGTGGGCATGGTGTTCGGCATCTCCTGGGTCACGCAGAAATACCGCGCCAACGGCCGCGCCCTGGTGCTGGGCCTGGGTCTGCTGGGTGTGGGCCTGCTGGACCTGAGCCACAGCCTGTCCTACGCGGGCATGCCGGACTATGTCACGCCCAGCGGCCCGGAAAAAGCCATCAATTTCTGGCTGGCGGCGCGCTCGTTCGCTGCCGTGGCTTTGCTCTGTGCCGCCTTCTGGCCCCGGCGCTGGAGCCTGGCGGCAGGGCCGCCATCGCGCTATGCGGGCTTGCTGGGTGTGCTGCTGCTCGTGGGGGCCGTGCATTACGTGCTGCTGACGCAGCCGCAGTGGGTGCCACGCACCTTCCTGCCAGGGTTGGGGCTGACGCCCTTCAAGGTGAATTTTGAGTACACGCTGATCGCGCTCTACGTTCTGGCCGGGGCCGGGTTCCTGCTGCGCCTGCGCGACGCCCGCGAATCCGGCGTCGAGCGGCTGGCGCTGGCCTCGTTCACCATGGCCATGAGCGAGTACTTCTTTACGCTCTACGCCAACGTCAACGATGTGTACAACATCGCGGGCCACCTCTACAAAGTGTTGGCCTACGGCTTTCTGTACCGGGGCCTGTTTGTCGAAACGGTGCAAAGGCCCTACCAGGATCTGCAGGCCTCCGAAGCGGGCCAGCGTGCCACGCTCAGCACCCTGCCCGACCTGTTGTTCGAAGTGGACCGTCAGGGCGTGTACCTGGCGGTTCATGTCCAGGACGCAAGCCAACTGGTGGCACCCCCGTCCGACCTCATCGGCCGCCGGCTCGATACCGTGCTGCCCCCGCAGGCGGCCGCCCAATGTATGGCAGCGCTGGAAGAGGCCGAGCGCCAGGGCACCAGCCGTGGCAGCCGCATCACGCTCGACCGGCCAGATGGGCCGTACCACTTCGAATTGGCCGTGGCCCGCAAGTCGGCCCCCGGAGGGCGCGCAGACACCTACCTGCTGCTGGCGCGCGACATCACCGCCACGGTCGAAAAGGAAGAGCGCATCCACTTCGAGGCCCACCTGAACGCGGCGCTGTTGGACCTGCAACAGCACGATGTGCTGGAAGACGAGGCCACGTTTCTGCGCCGGGGCGCAGACCATGCCCGCAGCCTGACGGGCAGCACCCTGGCAGGTATCCACTTCGTGCAGGACGACCAGCGCACCACCACCCAGGCGGTTTGTTCGGGGGAGGCCACGGGGTGCGCGCTTGCCGCCGAACAGGCGGGCCTGTGGGCCCGTGCCCTGCACGAGCGCCGCGCCGTGGTGCTCAACAGCCTGGAGCCAGCCCCGCAGACCGGCACGGCGCCGGGCCAGGGCGGGCTGCGGCGGCTCATCAGCCTGCCGGTGGTCGAGGGCGGCAAGGTGCGTATGCTGTTGGGTGCGGCGGGCAAGGCGACCGACTATGGCACCCCGGAGGTGCAGGCGCTGCAGATCCTGGCCGAAGCCATCTGGAAACACACCCTCCAGCGCCGCCAGGAGGCCGTGATCCACCGCCTGTCCGAAGCGCTGGGCCAGAGCCCCCACGCCGTCGTCATCACCGACAGCCACGCCCAGATCATCTACGTGAACCAGGCCTTCAGCGAAAGCAGCGGCTACAGCGCGGCAGAGGTGCTGGGGCGCAACCCCCGCATCCTGCAGTCGGACCAGACGCCGCGCTCCACCTACGAAGACATGTGGGCCAAGCTGCGCAGCGGCCTGCCCTGGGAGGGTGAATTCATCAACCGCCGCAAGAACGGGCAGCTCTACACCGAGCGCGCCTCGCTCTATCCCATCCGCAACGCCTTTGGCGAGGCCACGCACTACGTCGCGCACAAGGAAGACATCACCCTGCAGCGCGAAGCCCAGGAGCGCATCCAGGCGCTGTCCAACAACGACACGCTGACCGGCCTGCTCAACAAGAAGGCGTTTGACGAGCGGCTCACCCAGGCCCTCGAAAGGGCGGGCGCCAGCCATGGGCGCGTGTCGTTGCTGTGGTTCGATCTGGACAACTTCAAGCTGGTCAACGAGTCCCTGGGCCACGCGGCGGGCGACGAGCTGCTGGTGGCCCTGGCCAGCCGCCTGCGTGCCAGCCTGGAGCCGCACATCGCTCTGGCCCGCTACTCGGGCGACAGCTTTGCCGCCATCGTGCCGGGCGCCGACCAGGCCACCGTGGCGCTGATCGCGCAGGAGGCGCTGGCGCAGTTGCAGACCACGCTGCAGGTGCACGGCCATGCGGTGTCGATGAGCGCGTCGGTGGGCATTGCCGTCTATCCCGACGACGCCAAGACCACCAGCGCCCTGGAGTCGGCCGCCGAGGTGGCCATGTACCGCGTCAAGCAGGACGGGCGCAACGGCCTGCGCTTCTTTGCGCCCGAGATGCAGGCGCACACCCAGCGCTCGCTGGAGATTGCCGCCAGCATCAAGGAAGCGGCGCACCGTGGCGAGCTGCGCCTGGTGTACCAGCCGCAGCGTGCGCTGGGCAGCGGCGCGCTGGTGGGGGCCGAGGCTCTGCTGCGCTGGCACCACCCGCAATGGGGGCTGGTGTCGCCGGCCGAGTTCATCCCGATTGCCGAGCAGAGCGGTGCCATCCTGGCCATCGACTTCTGGGTGATCGAGGCCGCGGCGCGCCAGGTGCGCGCCTGGGATGCGGCGGGCCTGCCGCCCATCGTGGTGGCCGTGAACGTGTCGGCCGCGCAGTTTGCGCGCCCCCAGTTCGTGGACGAGCTGCTGCAGGTGCTGCACCGTCTGGATGTATCGCCCCAGCGCCTGGAGGTGGAGCTGACCGAGGCCGTGGCCCTGAAATACCCCGAGCAGGCCGAAACCACCCTGCGGCGCCTGCACGAGGCGGGCTTGCGCGTGGCGCTGGACGATTTCGGCACCGGCTACTCGTCCATGAGCTACCTCAAGCGCTACGCCATCGACAAGCTCAAGATCGACCAGTCGTTCGTGCGCGAACTGGCCGACCAGACCAGCGACCAGGCCATCGTGACGGCCATCGTCCGCATGGCGCAGAGCCTGCACATGGCCACGCTGGCCGAGGGCGTGGAAACGGCCGAGCAGGCCCGCCTGCTGAAGGACCTGGGCTGCGGCGAAATTCAGGGCTACTGGTACAGCCGACCGCTGGAGCCCGAGGCCTTCGAGGCCTTTGCCCGGCAAGCCGCCCAGCAGGCCAGCCACAGCGCAGCCTAGGTTGCTCTGTTTTTAATAGCTGCTTGCGCCCTATCTACGGGCGCTGGAGGCTAAAAACACCCCAATTTTCTGGCGCTCTGCCGCCGCATGCCCCCGCCGCCCACCCGCAACGCTGCGGCCCCCCGGTTTGTGCCTGATCAAACTACCTATAGTGTTTGATGGCTATCATGTGCGCTAAATGTAGTGTTCAAAGGGCCGCTATGACTCCTCCCACCACCACCGCCACCTTGCCCCGCGAGGTCCTCAAGCGCAGCGGCGAACGTGCCGCGTTCGACGCGCGCAAGATCCGCTCGGCCATCGAGCGCGCCGGGGCCGCCACGGGCGAATTCGGGGCGGACGAGGCGCAGTTGCTGGCCGCTCAGGTCGGCAAGGTGCTGATCCACCGCTTTCACGGCCAGGCGCCCAGCATCGAGCAAATCCAGGACGTGGTGGAGCACACGCTGATTGCCGCCAACCACCTGCACACCGCCCGCGCCTACATCGCCTACCGCGACCGCCGCGCCCAACTGCGTGCCGACAAGCAGACGCTGGTGGACGTGGAAAGCTCCATCAACGAATACCTCACGCGGGCCGACTGGCGCGTGAACGCCAACGCCAACCAGGGCTACTCGCTCGGTGGGCTCATCCTCAACGTGGCGGGCAAGGTCACGGCCAACTACTGGCTCTCGCACGTGTACGCGCCCGAGATTGGCGAGGCGCACCGCAATGGCGACCTGCATATCCACGACCTCGACATGCTCAGCGGCTACTGCGCGGGCTGGTCGCTGCGCACGCTGCTGCACGAGGGGCTGAACGGCGTGCCCGGCAAGGTCGAGGCAGGCCCGCCCAAGCACATGAGTTCCGCCGTGGGGCAGATCGTCAACTTCCTCGGCACGTTGCAGAACGAGTGGGCCGGCGCGCAGGCGTTTTCATCCTTCGACACCTACATGGCGCCCTTTGTGCGCAAGGACGGCATGGACTACGCCGCCGTGCGCCAGTGCATCCAGGAGCTGATCTACAACCTCAACGTGCCATCACGCTGGGGCACGCAGACGCCGTTCACCAACCTCACCTTCGACTGGACTTGCCCCGAGGATTTGCGCGAGCAGGTGCCCGTGATCGGTGGCGTGGAAATGCCGTTTTGCTACGGCGAGCTGCAGGCCGAGATTCAGCTTATCAACCGCGCCTACATCGACGTCATGACCACGGGCGACGCCAAGGGCCGCGTGTTCACCTTCCCCATCCCCACGTACAACATCACCAAGGACTTCCCCTGGGAGAGCGAGAACGCCGCCGCCCTGTTCGAGATGACGGCCAAGTACGGCCTGCCGTACTTCCAGAACTTTGTGAACTCCGAGCTGGAGCCGAACATGGTGCGCTCCATGTGCTGCCGCCTGCAGCTGGATTTGCGCGAGCTGCTCAAGCGCGGCAACGGCCTGTTTGGCAGCGCCGAGCAAACGGGCAGCGTGGGCGTGGTCACCATCAACTGCGCGCGCCTGGGCTACCAGTACGCGGGCGACGAGGCCGGCATGTACGCCGCGCTGGACCGCCTGCTGGAGCTGGGCAAGCAAAGCCTGGAGGTCAAGCGCAAGCTCATCCAGCGGCTCATGGACCAGGGCCTGTTCCCCTACACCAAGCGCTACCTGGGCACGCTGCGCAACCACTTCAGCACGCTGGGCGTCAACGGCATCAACGAAATGGTGCGCAACTTTACGGGCGACGCGCACGACATCACCAGCCCCCAGGGCCACCAGTTTGCCGTGCGCCTGCTGGACCATGTGCGCGCGCGCATCGTGCAGATCCAGGAAGAAACCGGCCACCTCTACAACCTGGAGGCCACCCCCGCCGAAGGCACCACCTACCGCTTCGCCAAGGAAGACAAAAAGCGCTGGCCCGCCATCGCCCAGGCAGGCACCGCCAGCCAGCCGTACTACACCAACTCCTCGCAACTGCCCGTGGGCTGGACGGATGACCCCTTCGAAGCCCTGGCGCGCCAGGAAGAACTGCAAACCAAATACACCGGCGGCACCGTGCTGCACCTGTACATGGGCGAGCGCGTCTCCAGCGGCGCCGCCTGCCGCGAGCTGGTGCGCCGCGCACTCACGCGCTTTCGCCTGCCCTACATCACCATCACGCCCACCTTCTCCATCTGCCCCACGCACGGCTACCTGGAAGGCGAACACCCGTTCTGCCCGAAATGCGACGAAGAGCGCCTGCAGGCCAAGCGCGAGCGCCTGGCTGCATGAGGGCAGATGGACAACCCACCTCGGACAGGGCATCCGCCCATGCACCCGCAGCGGAGCCCGGTATTTGCTCCCTCTCCCCCTGCGGGAGAGGGCGGGGGAGAGGGGGCGGCGTGCGCAGCGCCTGTGCATCCCCCTCTCCCCAACCCCTCTCCCACCAGGGGAGAGGGGCCTGCAAGGCGCCGCGAGGCATTCTGAAAAATCAAAGTCAAATCAGCCTATGGCGCTTTGTGGATAAGCGCTGTCAGCTATCAATTCAATAGCATTTTCAACCACCCCCAAGGAGATCTGCATGCACCACAACACCCCTGAACACACCGCCCTGGCCGCCGCCGACGTGCAACTCACCGACGCCGAGCGCCAGCCCTGCGAAGTCTGGACCCGCGTGATGGGCTACCACCGCCCCGTGGCCAGCTTCAACATCGGAAAACAAGGCGAACACAACGAGCGCCAGTTCTTTGCTGAAAAGTGAGCAACCCCCAGAGCGGCTGCGCTGCTTCCCCCTTCTCTCTTCGTGCTTCGCACTACAGGAAGGGGGACGGCACCAGCGCGGCGAGGCGGCCCTTGCGCGGTGCCCGCTGGCCGGGGCCGCGCCTGGGCACACGTCTTGAACCATGGATAGCGTGAGCGAAACCCTGTTGTCTGCCAACCCCCTGCGCATCGGCGGCATCACACCGCTCACCACCATCGACTTCCCCGGCCGCCTGGCCGCCGTGCTCTATGGTCAGGGCTGCCCCTGGCGCTGCGGCTACTGCCACAACCCCGAACTGCTCGACGCCACCACCCCCGCCACCGTGCCATGGCCCGAGGTGCTGGCCTTCTTGCAAAGCCGCCAGGGCCTGCTCGACGGCGTCGTCTTCTCTGGCGGCGAACCCACCCTGCAAGCCGCCTTGCCCGCCGCGCTGGCGCAAGTGCGCGCCCTGGGCTTTCAAACCGCACTGCACACCGGCGGCATGTATCCTGAACGCCTGCAAGCCCTGCTGCCCCTGCTCGATTGGGTGGGCCTGGACATCAAAGGCCCGCTGCACGCCTACGACGCCATCACCCGCACCCCCGGCAGCGGCGCCAAAGCCTTTGCATCGTTGCGCCACCTGCTCGCCAGCGGCGTGGCTTACGAGTGCCGCACCACCTGGCACGCGGGCCTGTTCAGTGCGGACGACCTGTTCGCCCTGGCCGACACGCTGGCCGATGCAGGCGTGGCCCACTGGGCGCTACAGGAATGCCGCGCGCCGGGCGCTGCCGTGTGGGCGCTGACCGCCGGGCAGGTGGAGCGGCTGGGGGCGCGGTTTTCGGGGTTTGTGGTGCGGCGGGGGTGAGGGGCAGATCACCGATAACCCCCCTTGGGCAAGCGAGCGCGAGCGACTGCTCAAGGCTGAATCAGACGCTTAAACCAAATGGATGTGTGAAGACAGGTGTGCGCAAAGGAGGCAGTCGCTTTGACGTGGGTTTGTTGCCCCATTCAATCCGCGAGGACAAACCTAGCGTCCGTTCGGCTTAGCAGTTCGAAGGTGTCGATCCAGGGCACGCCAAAGTGCTGGCAAACGTTCGGGATGCTGTACTTGCGCCGCATCTGCACGTTGAACTGCTCGTGGGTCACGATGACAGCATCTTGCGTGGTCATCGCCTTGGCGATAAGCCAGGGATCTGCGCCGTCCAAGAACTCTTCAAGGGCCCCGGCCTTCATCACTGCGGCCTGGGAGGCCACATGCGTAGCGACTTGGGCAAAGGCATGTTGCGTAGCCTCATCAGAGACGGGCAAGAACAGCCCGGCTTGGTTCTTAGCCCATTCAGCAAGTTCGTCGTTGCCTCGCTTTAGTTCAACACCGACGGGTTCGATGCTGGACACCACGCCGGCACCATGGCTGCGCTGCACCCAGCTCCAGTAAGCAGGGCAGACCGTCATGCGGTAGTAGCGGTTCTTCGCTTCGATCAGCGTATTGGCGTCAAGCAAATAGGTCATGCGCCGAGCTGCTCTGCGAAGTCACGGATTTTCGATGGCTGGACGCCCAGCAGTTTGCCGGCATCGCGCAGCAGCAGACGACCGCTGAATGCTTCGGCGATGACTGCTCTGGCGAAACGGGCGCTGTTCTTGGCTCCGGCGTTCCGATAAAAGCTGCCCCCGCCGCCCTCTTTGGCGCGGAAGGCATCGAGTTCCGCCCGGTAAAAAGTCGAGTACGTTGCGTGATCGATGAGGCCCATATCTAAGGCGCGGCGGATGATGACGAAACGGCTCACGTGAAATCGCTGCGCAAGTTCGGCTATGCGAACGGCCAAGTCTTGCGTAGCCGTCGCCCACAACTCACCAAAGACAATCGATGGGGCGAGGAACTCGCCCGCGACGCCGTTGCAGACAACCTCTTCACGATGGGTGCTGCCAGGCACCACATTGGAAATCCCGCTGCTGCCGATCCAGATGTGGGCTAGCTCATGCAACAGCGTGAACAGCCGGGCCGAGGGTGCATCGGAAGAGTTAATGAAGATGACTGGCGCCAGCGAGTGGCTAATGGCAAAACCTCGAAATTCGCCCACGTCGAGCTTCCGATGCGTGTTGTTGCCGACAATTCCGCTGCGCATCACTAGCACCCCGGCACGCTCCGACGCCTCAATCAACTCACGATAGTACGTTTCCCAGTTGCGCTGCCCTTGCTCGACATCCATGTCGAGGACATCACGGATGTCCTGGGCTATCCGCACCACGCTGGAGTTCGTGTTGAAGCGACCTACAAATGGCAAGGACTCGGCGCCCTGCTCTTGGAGGTACTCTGCGAACCAAGCCTGCCGCTGCATGGCATGCTGAACCGTTTCCATGAGGTTGACGCTAGGCCTGCCGACAGGGGCTCCACCCACGGTGCGCAGATCGGGCAGCGTGGGCTCCTCGGCAGGTGCCTCGGGCAAGAAGAGATAGCCGAACGGTGCATGCAGTGCGCTTGCGACATGCTGCGCCTGCCGGAAGGTCGGCTGAGCGTCTCCTTTCTCCCAAAGCTGGAACTGTTCGGGCTTCACACCGGCAGCAAGAGCCGCCTCGTTCGCGTCCAGTCCGACACGACCACGCGCCCAGCGAAGCATCGCCGGGTTGATCAGAGCGTGAGCATGGGCCATGTAGCGATTCTATGGAAACGTAGGCATCTTGCGGCTTGGGGCAAGCGAGAATCGCCCAGAGGGATGTCGAGCATGCCGATGCATTCGAATAACTTTCCATCGCTGCGGGAGAATGCTTATGGGCTTTCGCCAGTTGTGGGTATCGATCAGAGATGCGCCATTGGACCGCCCTGGTACTGCCGAGGGCGCATTGACTCAATGACTGTAATGTGCTCCAGTCTTTTAGTTTGGCGCGTGGCTGCCGCAGACCGCCATCGCTGCGAAACCGTCATTTTGTTGCACAACCTGAACGTCACTTCAAGGTCGATTTCGATCTTTGGCCAGCCCCACCTAGCAGCCTCTTTCCATCCGAACGCCCGGCACCAGCACCAATGCGTCGGCACGACATGCCTCCGAATTTTCCGTGCGCGCAGTGGAAGAATCAGCCACCTTTGACGCCCGAAGCACATCGGATCGAAACACACAATTAACGCGCGTTATGAATAAATTACGCAAACAAACTGCACACAATTTGCCTTAAAGACACAAATAATTGTGCATTTCGGCCATTGGTTTACGTCCTGCGTTTGATCCAGATCAGTGCCTTTGCCCCCCAGCCGCCACGATCATCCGGGCTTTGCAGAACCCCCCGGAGACATCCCCATGACCCTCGGCCTTGCGCTGTTGCGCGCCCTCAAGAACCACGGCGCGCAGGAAATTTTTGGTATTCCCGGCGACTTCATCCTGCCGCTGTTCAAGCAGATCGAGGAAAGCAACATCCTCCCCCTGGTCACGCTGAGCCACGAGCCCGCGCTGGGCTTTGCCGCCGACGCCGCCGCGCGCATGCACTGCGGCCTGGGCGTGGTGGCGGTCACCTACGGCGCGGGCGCGCTCAACGTCGTCAACGCCGTGGCCAGCGCCTACGCCGAGCGCTCGCCGCTGGTCATCCTGGCCGGCTGCCCCGGCGAGGTCGAGGCGCATTCGGGCCTGGTGCTGCACCACCAGGTGCGCCACATTGATTCGCAGTGGCGCATCTTCAGCGAGATCACCTGCGACCAGGTGCGCCTGTCCAACCCCGAGACGGCGCCGCAGGACATCGCCCGCGTGCTGCGCAACTGCCTGGAGCTGTCGCAGCCCGTGCTGATCGAGGTGCCGCGCGACATGACGCTGCACCCCATGGCCGAGGTGCCGGTGCTGCCGCCCAGCGCCTTCAGTGCGGATGCCGTGGCCGAGTGCGCGGATGAATGGATGGCGCGCATCCAGGCCGCCAAGCGCCCGGTGCTGGTGGTGGACGTGGAGGTGCGGCGCTTCGGCATCGAGGCGCGCGTGGCCGAGCTGGCGCGCCGCCTGCAGCTGCCCGTGCTCACCACCTTCATGGGGCGCGGCCTGCTGGCCGACGACGGCGTGCACTCCGGCGTGCAGTTGCACGGCACCTACCTGGGCGTGGCGGGCGCGCCCGAGACCAGCGCGCTGCTCGACGATTCCGACCTGCCCGTGATGCTGGGCGCCATCCTGTCGGACAACAACTTCGGCGTGAGCGCGCAGCGCATGGACTTCCGCCGCGCGCTCATCGCCGCGCACCGCGAGGCGCGCGTGGGCCACCACCTGTACCAGAACATCCCGCTGGCCGCGCTGGTCGAGGCGCTGCTGGAGCGCGCCCCGGCCGCGGGCCAGCGCACCGCGCACGCCCAGCCGCCGAAGCTGGAATACCCCACGGGCCTGGTGGCCGACGACGCACCGGTGTGCGCGGCCGACCTGAGCCGCGCGCTCAACGACCGCATCCTGGCGCACGGGCCCATGAACATCGTCTCCGACATCGGCGACTGCCTGTTCGCCGCCATGGAGCTGATGCCCACGCCGCTGGTGGCGCCGGGCTACTACGCCACCATGGGCTTCGGTGTGCCCGCCGGCATTGGCGCGCAGGTGGCCACGGGCCAGCGCAGCCTGATTCTGGTGGGCGACGGCGCCTTCCAGATGACGGGCTGGGAGCTGGGCAACTGCCCGCGCCTGGGGCTGGACCCCATCGTCATCGTGCTCAACAACCAGACCTGGGAAATGATCCGCGCCTTCCAGACCGAGTCGCGCTGCGCCGCGCTGGGCGACTGGCACCTGGCCGACGCCGCCGATGCCCTGGGTGGGCGCGGCCACCGCGTGCATACGCGTGCCCAGTTCAAGGCCGCGCTGGACGCCGCCTACGCCGAGCGCGGGCGCTTCCAGCTCATCGAGCTGATGGTGCCGCCGGGCGACAGCACGCCCACGCTGCGCCGCTTCTCCGAAGGCATCCGCGCGCTGCGTGCGCGGGCCGCGGCGGCCGCCACCACCTGATTGCTTCCCCCGCGCGGGGAATGCTCCGCAAGCCCCGCGCAGACGGGGCCGGGAGCGGCGCATCCGCGCCTTGCCTCGCGTTTCTTTGCCAGCCACCACCACAGGAGACAACCATGCCCGACTTCACCCTCACCATTGGCGGCCAGAACGTCGCGGGCGCCGCCCGCCCGATTCCGATCGTTGACCCGTCCACCGGCCAGGCCTTCACTGAAAGCCCCGCTGCCACCGTGGCCCAGCTCGACCAGGCGGTCGATGCTGCAGCGCAGGCCTTCGCCACCTGGCAGCACAGCAGCCACGCCGAGCGCAGCGCCGCGCTGGAGCGCGTGGCCGGGGCCATCGAACAGCACGCGGCCGAGCTGGCCGACCTTGTCGTGCGCGAGCAGGGCAAGCCCCTGGCGCTGGCGCAGATGGAAGTGGGCGGCGCCGTGGCCTGGACGCGCGCCGCCGCCGCGCTGGAGATCCCGGTCGAGGTGATTGAGCAGCGCGAAGGCAAGCGCATCGAGCTGCACCGCAAGCCGCTGGGCGTGGTGGGGTCCATCACACCGTGGAACTGGCCGCTGATGATCGCCGTGTGGCACATCATGCCGGCGCTGCGCGCGGGCAATGCGGTGGTCATCAAGCCCTCGCCGTTCACGCCGCTGTCCACGCTGCGCCTGGTGCAGATCATGGCCACCGTGCTGCCCGCAGGCCTGGTCAACAGCGTGGTGGGCGAGGCCGAGGTGGGCCAGGCCATGGCCGAGCACCCGCGCATCGCCAAGCTGGTGTTCACCGGCTCCACGCGCACGGGGCAGGACATCATGCGGCGCGCGGCGGGCAACCTCAAGCGCCTGACGCTGGAACTGGGGGGCAACGACGCGGCCATCGTGCTGCCGGGCACCGACACCGCCGCGATCGCCGAGGGCCTGTTCGCCACCGCCTTTCTCAATATGGGCCAGACCTGCGCCGCGCTCAAGCGCCTGTACGTGCACGAGAGCCAGGTCGATGCCGTGTGCGAGCAGCTCGCCGCCATCGCCGCGCACCAGGTGCTCGGCGGCGGCCTGGAGCCGGGTGTGACCTTCGGCCCGGTGCAGAACGCACCGCAGCTCGCGCGCGTCGAGGCGCTGGTGGAAGACGCCCGCGCCCAGGGCGCGCGCATCGTCTGCGGCGGCCAGCGGCTGGACCGGCCCGGCTACTTCTACGCGCCCACCATCGTCGCGGGCCTCTCCAACGGCGCGCGCCTGGTGGACGAGGAACAGTTCGGCCCCGTGCTGCCCGTCATCGCCTACCGCACGGTCGATGAAGCCGTGGCGCTGGCCAACGCCAGCAGCATGGGCCTGGGCGGCTCGGTCTGGGGCGAGGTGCAGGCAGCCACTGCCCTGGCGCCGCGCCTGGAGTGCGGCACGGTCTGGGTCAACGGCCACGCAGAGGTGCTGCCGCACTGCCCGTTCGGCGGCAGCAAGATGTCGGGCGTGGGCGTGGAGTTTGGCCTGGACGGCCTGCTCGAATACACCCAGCCGCAACTGCTGAACATCAACGGCTGAGTGTGATGGACGGCTACCTCGCCCTGGTGCGCGCCCAGCCCCTGGCCATGGCCATGCTGCAGTTCGCCGTGCTCGGCACGCTCGGTGACCTGCTCGGCGCCTGGCTGGCGGCGCGGCGCGTGCACTGGCCGCTGGGCGGCGGCCTGTGGTGGCGCAAGATGGCCAAGTGGGCGCTGCTGGCCGTGCCCATCAAGGTGGCCTTCGTGGGCTATGCGGGCTTCGTGCAGGCGCTCGCGGCCCACGGCTGGCTGCCCGCGGGCGAGCCGCTGCTGCTGGCGCTGGCCACCTCGGTGGCCATCAACCTGCAGTTCGGCCCGCTCTTGGTGCTGGGCCACCGCTGGCTCAACAACCGCATCAGCGGCACCAGCGGCTGGCAGCACATCGACCGTAGCCTGTGGAGCCTGGCCTGGTTTTGGGTGCCCGCGCACGCCGTCACCTTCGCGCTGCCGCCGGACTGGCGCATCGGCCTGGCGGCGCTGTGGTCGGTGGTGCTGGGGCTGATTCTGGGCATGTACAGCCCGGTGCGCCAGCGCCCGGTGGCGGCGGCCTGAGTGTGATATTTGTATAAAAATATCTATTCATTTGCGGTGCATACAAGAATGGAAACATCGCAGAAATATCTATTCATATAATGCTGCATGGCAGCACCGACCCCCCACACTGAAGGCATCCTGCAAGCCCTGCGCCGCCACGGCGGCGTGGCCACCAGTGCGCAACTGGTGGACGCGCTGGGCGTGAGCCAGCCCACGGTGTCGCGCGCGCTGGCGCCGCTGGTGCGCGCGGGCCGGGTGCGCAAGGTGGGCGCGGCGCGCTCGCAGCGCTACCTGTTGCCGCGCGTGGTGGCGGGGGTGGGTGATGACATCCCCATCCTGCGCGTCAACACCGCAGGCGTGCCCGCACCCTTTGGCCGCATGGTGCCGCTGGTGGGCGGCGCCTTCTGGGTGGATGAAGTGGATGGCGTGAGCGAGCGCCACGACGGCCTGCCCTGGTTCCTGTCCGACATGCGGCCCCAGGGCTTCATGGGGCGCAACTTTGCGCAACTGCACCCCGAGCTGCAACTGCCCCAGGACCCGCGCCACTGGTCCGACGACGACATGCTGCGCGCCCTGGCGCTGCGCGGCGAGGACCTGCCGGGCAACCTCATCGTGGGTGATGCCTCGCTCGCGCGCTTTCACACCCTGGGCCAGCGCCTGGCGCGCGCCGCCTCGGCCGACGACTACCCGCTGCTGGCCCGCAGCGCGCTGCAGGGGCAGTTGCCGGGTTCGTCGGCCGGTGGCGAGCAGCCCAAGTTCTGCTGCGTGACGCAGGGGCGCAGCGTGATCGTGAAGTTCTCCGGCGCGCTCGACACCCCTGCCGACCAGCGCACCCGCGACCTGCTGCACTGCGAGCACCTGGCCCTGCAGGTGCTGGCCCAAGCGGGCCTGCCGGCCGCGCCTGCGCAGGTGTTCGAGCGCGCGGGCCGGGTGTTTCTGGAGTCCGAGCGCTTCGACCGCTGCGCGCCCTGGCCGGACGATCCGGCGGGTGCGCCGCCGGGGCGCATCGGCATGGTCTCGCTGCTGGTGTACGACGCGCAATACGTGGGCGAAATGGACCACTGGGCCGCCACCGCCCAGCGCATGCAGGCGCGCGGCCTGCTCACCCCCGAAGACGCCCGCACGCTGCGCCTGCTGGACGCCTACGGCGCACTCATCGGCAACACCGACCGGCACTACGGCAACATCTCGCTGGTGCTGGTGGAGGACGACTGGCACCTCTCGCCCACCTACGACATGCTGCCCATGCTCTACATGCCTATCGCGGGCGAGGTGGTGCCACAAACCCTGGCCCTCGACCGCATGGTGCCCACGGCGGCCACGCTCGATGTGTGGCCGCAGGCGCGCGCGCTGGCGCGGGAGTTCTGGCAGTGTGTGGCCGACGATGCGCGCGTCTCGCAAGCCTTCCGGGAGATGGCACGCGCCCATGTGGCCCCACTGGCCCCCGCGCTGCCTTGACCCCGGCCCAACGTCCGGCACTGGGTCGGTGCTAGGATGAATTGGCGCAGGCAATGCGCTGCGTCTGCTGTTTTGCAGCGTTCAAGCACGGGCTTTTGCAGGGCGCGTGCCGTGTGTGTCTGTAGGTCTTCTCTCAGAGGTGGAGCATGTTCAAGTTGCTGCGTCGTTGGCGTTCTGCGGTCTGGGTGTTGGGGGCGCTCGATCGCTCCACGGCCATCGTGCACCTGGGCCTGGATGGCAAGGTCATCAAGGCCAACCCGCTGTTTGGCGATATTTTTGGTTTGCGGCCGCAGGAGCTGGAGGGCCAGCCGCACGCCATGCTGTGTGTGCCGGACTATGCCGCCAGCGCGCAGTACCAGGATTTCTGGCGGCGCCTGAGTGCTGGCGAGACCTTTGGTGGCTTGTTCCAGCGCCGCCACAAGGATGGGCACCTGGTCTGGCTGCGTGCCACCTACAACCCGGTGTTCAACGCTGCCGGCAAGGTGACGCGCATCGTCAAGCTGGCCTCGGACGTGACCGCGCAGGTGGAAGACCGCCTGCGCAGCACCGGCGTGTTGGAGGCCATCGACCGGTCCATGGCCGTGATCGCTTTCAGCCCCGACGGCCACATTCAGCACGCGAACGGCAATTTTTTGCAGTGCATGGGTTACCAGCTCGATGACGTGCTGGGGCAGCACCACCGCATGTTCTGCACGCGCGACTACGCAGCCAGCCCTGCCTACGCATCGTTCTGGGACGGTTTGCGCCAGGGGCGCTACCACCAGGGGCAGGTGCAGCGGGTGAGCCGCCAGGGCCGCACCGTGTGGCTGGAGGCCAGCTACAACCCCGTCTTCACCCAGGAGGGCACCGTCTCTGGCGTGGTGAAGGTGGCCACCGACATTACCGACAAGGTGATGCAAGGCCAGGCGCGCCAGCAGGGGGTGGACACGGCCTACCAGATCGCGCACGAGACACAGGGCCTCTCCACGCAGAGCGGGCACACGGTGCAGCAGGCGGTGCAGCGCATTGAGGCCATGGCGGCGGCCTTTGAGGACGCGGTGCAGCGCGTGACGGCGCTGGGCCGACAGACCCAGGGCATTGGCGCCACCGTGGGCGCGATCCGGCGTGTGGCCGATCAGACCAACCTGCTGGCGCTCAATGCCGCCGTTGAGGCCGCGCGGGCCGGGGAGTCTGGGCGCGGCTTTGCCGTGGTGGCGGGCGAGGTGCGCCAACTGGCGGCCAACAGCAAGGCGGCCACGGACGACATCAGCCAGACCATTGCCGCCATCCAGACCGAAGTGGCCGCTCTCACCGCGACCATGCAGGCCGGACTGGCCACGGTGCAGGAAGGGGTGGTTTTGGCCAACCAGGCCGTGCAGTCCATGGAGCTGATCCAGCAGGATGCACGCAAGGTGGTGGACGCCGTGCAGGCCTTGCGCTCCGAGGGCGGCTGAGCAGGCCAGCCGTGCGGTGTCAGACCGTGCGCACCACGCGCAGCACGTCTTCGCCGTAGGCTTCGAGCTTTTTCGCGCCCATGCCGCTGATGCCCTGCAGGTCGTCCAGCGTGGCCGGGCAGCGCTCGGCAATCGCCGCCAGCGTGGCATCGTGGAAGATCACGTAGGCCGGCAAGTTGTGCTCGCGCGCCACCTCGGCGCGCCAGGCCTTGAGGTTGATGAAGCGCACCTGCGCCTCCTGGCCCAGGTTGGCGGCGGCTGCAGGCGGCGCGCTCGCGCGGCGCGCCTTCTTGGGCGCGGCGTGGGCCGTGGCCTCGCGCAGCAGCACGCTTTGTTCGCCGCGCAGCACGGGGCGCGAGCCGTCGGTGAGGGTCAGCGTGTCGAAACTGTGGCCGTTGTCCATGCTCACCTTGTGCAGGCCCACGGCGCCGGTGGCCAGCAGTTGGCGCAGCACGCCGCGCAACTGCGCCTCGGTGTACTCCTTGCCCAGGCCGAAAGTGGATAGCTTGTCGTGCCCGAACTGCTGCACCTTCTCGGTGTCCTTGCCGCGCACGATGTCCATGATGTGGCCGGTGCCAAAGGTCAGCCCGCTGGCCGCGTGCACGCGGTAGATGGTGGAGAGCAGCTTGCGCGCCGCGTCGGTGCCATCCCACACCGGCGGCGGGTTCAGGCAGTTGTCGCAGTTGCCGCAAGGTTGCGAGGCTTCGCCGAAGTAGGCCAGCAGGCGCACGCGCCGGCAGTCCGTGGCCTCGGCCAGGCCCAGCAGGGCGTCGAGCTTGCCGCGCATCACGGCCTTGAATTCCTCGGCGGCGGGGCTCTCGTCGATCATGCGGCGCTGGTTCACCACATCCTGCAGGCCATAGGCCATCCAGGCGTCGGCAGGGAGGCCGTCGCGGCCCGCGCGGCCGGTTTCCTGGTAGTAGCCCTCGATGTTCTTGGGCATGTCCACGTGGGCCACAAAGCGCACGTCGGGCTTGTCGATGCCCATGCCGAAGGCGATGGTCGCCACCATCACGATGCCTTCCTCGCGCAGGAAGCGGTCCTGGTGGCGCTGGCGCACTTCTGGCGCCAGGCCGGCGTGGTAGGGCAGGGCGTTGAGGCCGGCCTCGCACAGCGTGTCGGCCAGCTCATCCACGCGCTTGCGCGACTGGCAATAGACCACGCCCGCGTCCTCGGGGTGTTCGCGCTCGATGAAGCGCAGCAGCTGCGTGGTGGCGTCCTTCTTTTCCTCCAGCCGATAGCGGATGTTGGGCCGGTCGAAGCTGCTGACGAACTGCCGCGCCTCCTGCAGCTGCAGGCGCTCGACGATGTCGGCGCGCGTGAGCGCATCGGCCGTGGCCGTGAGGGCGATGCGCGGCACGCTGGCGTAGCGCTCGTGCAGCACGGTGAGCTGGCGGTACTCGGGCCGGAAGTCGTGCCCCCATTGGCTCACGCAGTGCGCCTCGTCGATGGCGAACATCGACAGTTGGCCGCGCTGGTACAGGCCGTCCAGCAGTTCCAGGAAGCGCGGCGTGGTCAGCCGTTCGGGCGCGGCGTAGAGCAGGGTGATCTCGCCGCGGGCCAGGCGCCGCTCCACGTCCAGTGCCTGCTGCCAGTCCAGCGTGGAATTGAGGAAAGCCGCCTCCACCCCCGCCTCGTGCAGCGCGCCCACCTGGTCGTGCATCAGCGCGATCAGTGGCGACACCACGATGGCCACGCCCTGGCCCGCCCGCTGGCGAGCTATGGCCGGCACCTGGTAGCACAGGCTTTTGCCGCCGCCCGTGGGCATGAGCACCAGCGCGTCGCCGCCCGCCACCACATGCGCCACGATGGCCTCCTGCGGGCCACGGAAGCGCTCGTAGCCGAAGACGTCTTTCAGGATGGAGTGCGCGGGGGACAAAAATTTGCTCTTGAATGTATAGCTGCCAGCGCAGGATGGACGGGCGCTGGAGGCTTGTTTTGCATGAAATGCCGGGCGCCGTGCGGGCCGGGTCTGCATGATTATCGGCAATCGCGCGGCAGCCCCTGGCCGGGGCGTCGCTGAAACAAACCGAAATAAACCGAAACCGTGCGGAGAAGACGCCAGCGCGCCCGCGCCGCACCATGGAGGCCATGTTCCACAGCGTCCCGAAAGGACCCGCACCATGAAATCCTGGATCAAGAAAGCCCTCGTCGGCCTGTTCGGCGCCACCATCCTCGTCGGCGGCCTCACCGCCTGCTCGGGCGGCCACTACCACCGCCACGGCCCCATGGACGCCGAGCGCATGGCCGAGGTGCGCGGCAAGGTGATGGAGCGCGTCGGCAGCAAGCTCGACCTGAACGAGGCGCAGAAGCAAAAGCTCGCCACGCTGGCCGACAAACTGCAGGCCCAGCGCGCGGCCCTCGTGGGCCAGGCGGGTGACCCGCGTGCCGAGGTGCAGGCCCTGGTGGCGGGCGAGAAGTTCGACCGCGCCCGCGCCCAGGCCCTGATTGATGAGAAGCTGCGCGCCGTGCAGACCGGCAGCCCCGAGGTGCTGACCGCCATGGCCGACTTCTACGACAGCCTCAATCCCGAGCAGCAGCAGAAGGTGCGCGAGCTGATGCAGCGCCGCCGGGGCTGGATGGGCCGCCACGGCTGATGCGGCTTGGCATTCCATCAGATAGCGTCGTCGGGGCGCCTTGCCGTGCGATAGCACTGTCTGCGGCTTCCCGCCTAGTTCTCCGATGGAATGCCAACCCGCATGAAACAGGTGATGGCCATGACCACCACGCACGAACCCCTGCACAGTCTGGCGCGCGATCTGCGCGCGCATGGCCCGGTGCTGCTGGCGGGCATGCCGCAGCCGCACGACGAACTGCTGGCCCTGGTCTGGGGCCCGCGCTTTGACCGCGAGCACGCCCTGGGCCTGGTGGCACGCCAGCCTGCGCACGCTGCGCTGACTCTGCCCGCGTTGCTGCAGGCCGCCGACCGCTTTGATGCCCTGCACGCCCCGGCCCAGCGGCGCCTGCGGCAGATGATCCTGCGGCACCGCGCGCGCTGTGCTGCGGTGTAATCGCTCCATGCCCCGCATCCTGCTCATCGACGACGACGAACAGCTCGGCCCGCCGCTGGCCGCTTACTTCCAGCGCTTCGAGCTGGAACTGGTGCAGGCGCTGCGCCCCAGCGCGGGGCTGGAGCTGCTGGCCCAGGGCGGTTTTGGCGCCGCCATCCTCGACGTGATGCTGCCCGAGATGGACGGCTTTGCGCTGTGCCGCACCATCCGGCGCAGCAGCGACCTGCCCATCGTTATGCTCACCGCGCGCGGCGAAGTCATGGACCGCGTGGTGGGCCTGGAACTCGGCGCCGACGACTACCTGCCCAAGCCCTTCGAGCCGCGCGAGCTGGTGGCCCGCCTGCAGACCGTGCTGCGCCGCCGCCGTGCGAGCAGCCCGGCCGATGCGCCCGGCCTGCTCGAATTCGAGGGCCTGCGCATCGACGCCGCGCGCCGCAGCGTGCAGTGCCTGGGCCGCGATGTCGAACTGACCGGCACCGAATTCGACCTGCTGCACCTGCTGGCGCGCGAGAGCGGCCGCGTGCTCTCGCGCGACGACATCCTCAACCAGCTGCGCGGCCACGAGGCCGAGCTGTACACGCGCGCCGTGGACATCGTGGTCAGCCGCTTGCGCAAGAAGCTCGAACCGCTGGACTGCATCAAGACATTGCGCAACGCGGGCTACTCGCTGGCGCTGCGCCGGGTGGCCGGATGAAACCCTGGTGCGACGACGACCCGCACTGCCCCTGGCACCAGCGCGCGCGCCTGGCGCTGCGGCGCTCGCTACGCTGGCGCCTGGTGCTGGTGTTCCTGGTGCTGGCGCTGGCGCTGGCGGTCACCTTCATCGGCGGCGTGCAGAAGGCGCTCTCGGTGGGCTGGCGCGCCGCCGCGCGCCCGCTGCTGGTGGACTACGTGGACCGCCTGGCGCAAGAGGTCGGCAGCCCGCCGAGCATCGTGCGTGCCCAGGCCCTGGTGCAGCGCCTGCCCATCACCATCCGCATTGAAGGGCCCCAGGTGAACTGGGCCTCGCACCCCGAACTGCCCCGGCCCGCATGGGTGAACGGCACCACCGGGCGCGAGCCGCCCTGGCGCAATGGCGACGACCAGAACCTGCTGCGCCGCACCACGGCCGACGGCCACCGGCTGGAATTCGGACTGCACGTGCTGGGCTGGGAGCAGCGCCCGCGCATCGCCTGGGTCACGCTGGGCGTGCTGCTGCTGCTCACGGCGCTGGCCTACCTCTACGTGCGGCGCCTGCTGCGCCCGCTGGACGACATCCGCGCCGGTGCTCAGCGCTTCGGCGCCGGCGCGTTCGACCAGCCCATCCCCGTGCGCCATGCGCACAGGCCCGACGAGCTGGGGCAACTGGCCGCTACCATCAACACCATGGGCGAAGACATCCACCAGATGCTGGAGGCCAAGCGTGCCCTGCTGCTGGCCATGAGCCACGAGCTGCGCAGCCCGCTGACGCGCGCGCGCCTCAACGCCGAGCTGCTGCCCGACACCGCCGAGGCCCAGGCGCCGCGCCAGGCGCTGCTGCGCGACCTGGGCGAGATGGCGCGCGTCATCACCGACCTGCTGGAGAGCGAGCGCCTGGCCGCCCCCCACGCCGCGCTGCACCGCGAGGCCGTGGACCTGGTGGAGCTGGCGCACGATGTGATCGCCGAGCTGGGCGACCGCCACCCTGGCGCCGCCGCCATTCGCGTGCTGGTGCCGTCCGCACTGCCCGCGTTGCCGCTGGACCGCGCACGCATGCGCCTGCTGCTGCGCAACCTGCTTGACAACAGCCTGCGCCACAGCGAGCCCGGCGTGCCGCCACCCGAGTTGCACCTGCGCTGGCAGAACGAAGCGGTGGAGATCGTGGTGCGCGACCACGGCCCCGGCGTTCCGCCCGAGCACCTGGCGCAGCTCGCCCAGGCCTTCTACCGCCCCGACAGCGCACGCCAGCGCACCACCGGCGGCGTGGGCCTGGGCCTGTACCTGTGCCGCCTGGTGGCGCAGGCGCATGGCGGGCGGCTGGAGTTGCGCAACGCCCAGCCGGGGCTGGAGGTGCGGGTGCTGCTGCCGGTGGAGGCGGCTTTCAGCGGGTAGGTGGCGCATCGCATTTGCATTACACTGACCGCATGAAAACCGCCACCCTCCCTCCCGTCCGCATTGAGCCCGCGTTCCGGCAGCAAGTGGAAGAAGTGCTGCAACCCGGTGAGACGCTCACGCAGCTGGTGGAAAGCGCCGTGCGCACGGCTGTTGCGGCGCGCAAGAGCCAGGCCGAATTTTTGCGCCGCGGCATCCAGGCCATCGAAACGACCCGCCTGGAGGCCACGGGCATACCCGCCGAGCAGGTGATGGCAGGGTTAGAGCGCCGCCTCGCCGCAGCACGCCAGTCCCGCACCCGATGAGGTACCGGGTCGAGTTCAGCCCGGAGGCCGCAGAGGACTTGCAGCGGCTGTTCGAGCATGTGCTGGAGCGCGAACTGAACAGCCCGACCGGCGATCTGGAGGTGGCAGAGCGTGCGCTCCAGGCCATCAAGAGCGGCGTGGATTTGCTGGCACTGACGCCCTTTTCATGCCGCAAGGTGGGCAGCAGCCCGTTCCTGCGTGAGTTGGTCATTCCATTTGGTGCATCGGGCTACGTGGCCTTGTTTGAGATCGTCGAAAGCGACCGGGTGATCGTCGGTGCGGTGCGCCACCAGCGGGAAGACGACTACCACTGATGGCCCGGCAGCCTGGGTGGCTGCTTGACGACCTGTTCGATTGTGGTTAAGCTGTCTATACAGGCTTATTTGACTATGTCGCGTTCCACTTCCACCCGCACCGCCAGCCCTTCCCGCCGCCCGGCATCCAGCCCGGCGGCCGCGCCCGCCCTGGCGCTGTACGAGCAGGTCAAGGACTTCATCGTGCGCCGCATCCAGGACGGCAGTTGGCGCGCGGGCGACCGGCTGCCGTCCGAGAGCGAGCTGGTGGCGCAGTTCGGCATTTCGCGTATGACCGTGAACCGCGCCCTGCGCGAGCTGACGGAGCAGGGCCGCATCGTGCGCGTGGCGGGGGTGGGCAGTTTCGTGGCGGAAGACAAGCCGCAGTCCACGCTGCTGCAGATCGCCAACCTGGCCAGCGAGATACGCCAGCGCGGCCACGACTACCGCTGCGATGTGCTCGCCGTCCGGCGCGCCGCCGCCACGCTGGAGGTGGCCGCCGCGCTGGACCTGGGCACGGGGGCTTCCGTGTTCCACACGCAATGCGTGCACCGCGAGAACGGCGTGCCGGTGCAGCTCGAAGACCGCCACGTGAACCCGGCCCTGGCGCCCGATTTCCTGGCGCAGGACTTCACCAGCGTGCCGCCCTCCGAATACCTGCTGCGCAGCGTACCGTTCGACCAGGTCGAGCATGTGGTCGATGCCGTGCTGCCCACGCCCGAACAGGCCGCGTTGCTGGAGATGCCGGCGCACGAGCCCTGCCTGCTGCTCACGCGCCGCACCTGGTCGCGCGGCGTGCCCGTGACCGTGGTGCGCTGCCTGCACCCGGCCTCGCGCTACCGGCTCGGCAGCCGTTTTCGCACCGACGGCCACCCCGTCGCTGGTTGAATATGAAACAACCCCCTGTGGCGCTGCGCGCCTTCCCCCTTCTCTCGCATTGCTGCGCAATGCGGGAAGGGGGACGCCACCAGCGCGGCGGGGCGGCCCTTGCGCGTTGGCCGCTGGCCTGCGCCATGCCTCCGCACAGCCTAGTGGACTGAACTCGGGCCATCTGCAGCCAACACGAACAACCATCGCGCAACTTTGATTTTCACTTGTATAGACAGGACTGGCACCATGACCACCCCCATCACCCTCGACCCCGGCCATGTCACGCTGGCGCAGCTGCGCCGCATCCACGCCGGTGGCGTGCAATTCACGCTCGACCCCTCGGCGCAGGCCGGTATGCAGGCCGCGCTGGCCACGGTGCAGCGCATCGTTGAGGAAGACCAGGTGGTCTATGGCATCAACACCGGCTTCGGCAAGCTGGCCAGCACGAAGATCGCCCACGAGCGCCTGGCCGAGCTGCAGCGCAACCTGGTGCTGTCGCACAGCGTGGGCACCGGCGAGGCGCTGCCCGATGGCGTGGTGCGTCTGGTGCTGGCCACCAAGGCCGTGAGCCTGGCGCGCGGACATTCGGGTATCCGCCCCGCCATCGTGGACGCGCTGCTGGCGCTGGCCAACGCCAACGTGCTGCCGGTCATCCCCGCCAAGGGCTCGGTGGGCGCCTCGGGCGACCTCGCGCCGCTGGCGCACCTGGCCTGCGTGCTGATTGGCGAAGGCCAGGCCACGGTGGACGGCAAGGTGGTGTCGGGCGCCGAGGCCATGGCCGCCGTGGGCCTGCAGCCCTTTGTGCTCGGCCCCAAGGAAGGCCTGGCGCTGCTCAACGGCACGCAGGTGTCCACCGCCCTGGCGCTGGCCGGCCTGTTCGGCGCGGAAGACGTGTTCTGTGCCGCGCTGGTGGCGGGCGCGCTCTCGCTCGAAGCCATCAAGGGCTCGGTCAAGCCGTTCGATGCGCGCATCCACGCGGCACGCGGCCAGGCCGGGCAGATCGCCGTGGCGGCCGCCGTGCGCGCGCTGCTCGACGGCAGCCAGATCGACCCCTCGCACCCGCACTGCGGCCGCGTGCAGGACCCGTACTCCATCCGCTGCATTCCCCAGGTTATGGGCGCCTGCCTGGACAACCTGCAGCACGCCGCGCGCGTGCTGCGCACCGAAGCCAATGCGGCGTCCGACAACCCGCTGGTCTTCACCGCGTTGACCGAAGGGACTGCAGGTGCTGGCGAGGTGATCTCGGGCGGCAACTTCCATGCCGAGCCCGTGGCCTTCGCGGCCGACATCATCGCGCTCGCCGTGGCCGAGATCGGTGCCATCTCCGAGCGCCGCCTGTCGCTGCTGCTCGACCCCGGCCTTTCGGGCCTGCCCGCCTTCCTGATCCGGGACAGCGGCGTGAACTCGGGCTTCATGATCGCCCAGGTCACAGCCGCCGCGCTGGCCGCCGAGAACCAGTGCCTGGCCAACCCGAGCAGCGTGACCAGCCTGCCCACCTCGGCCAACCAGGAGGACCATGTGTCCATGGCCACCTACGGCGCGCGCCGCCTGCTCGACATGGTGCGCAACGCGGCGGTGATGGTGGGCATTGAGGCCATGTCGGCCGCGCAGGGCATGGAGTTCGACCGCTCGCTGAAGTCCTCCCCGCTCGTCGAGGAACAGTTCGCCGCCATCCGCCGCCGCGTGGCCTTCCTGGAACAGGACCGCTACCTCGCGCCCGACATCGAAGCCATGCGCGCCTGGGCACAGCAAAGCAGCTGGCCCGCGCCGCTGCTGGCCTGCATGCCCAGCCACGAATAAACCGCACCCTTCAAGGAGCCCTTGCCATGAACGCCCACGACGCCAACCTCACCCCCGCCACCGACCCGCGCCACGACCCCACGCGCGTCATCCGCGCCCCGCGCGGTAGCGAACTGCACTGCAAGAACTGGCTGGCCGAAGCGGCCTACCGCATGGTGCAGAACAACCTCGACCCCGAGGTGGCCGAGCGCCCGCAGGACCTCGTGGTTTACGGCGGCATCGGCCGCGCGGCGCGCGACTGGGAGTGCTTCGACCAGATCCTGGCATCGCTCAAGGATCTCAACGACGATGAGACCCTGCTCGTGCAATCGGGCAAGCCCGTGGGCGTGTTCAAGACCCATGCCAACGCACCGCGCGTGCTGCTGGCCAACTCCAACCTCGTGCCAAAGTGGGCCAACTGGGAGCACTTCAACGAACTCGACCGCAAGGGCCTGTTCATGTACGGCCAGATGACGGCCGGCAGCTGGATCTACATCGGCAGCCAGGGCATCGTGCAGGGCACCTTCGAGACCTTCGTCGAGGCCGGCCGCCAGCACTACAACAACGACCTGTCGGGCAAGTGGATCCTCACCGCCGGCCTGGGCGGCATGGGCGGCGCCCAGCCCCTGGCCGCCACGCTGGCCGGCGCCTGCTCGCTCACCATCGAATGCCAGCAAAGCAGCATCGACTTCCGCCTGCGCTCGCGCTACCTGGACGAGCAGGCCACCGACCTGGACGATGCGCTGGCGCGCATCCAGCGCTACACGCAAGAGAAGAAGGCCATTTCCATCGGCCTCTTGGGCAACGCCGCCGACATCCTGCCCGAACTGGTGCGCCGCGCCCGGGCCGGGGGTATCAAGCCCGACCTGGTGACCGACCAGACCAGCGCCCACGACCTCATCCACGGCTACCTGCCCAGCGGCTGGACCGTGCCGCAGTGGCAGGCCGCCCAGAAAGACCCCGCGCAGCATGGTTCGCTCAAGGCCGCCGCAGCCACAAGCTGCGCCGTCCATGTGCGGGCCATGCTCGACTTCCAGGCCATGGGCATCCCCACGGTGGACTACGGCAACAACATCCGCCAGGTGGCGTTTGATGAGGGCGTGCAGAACGCCTTCGACTTCCCCGGCTTCGTGCCCGCCTACATCCGCCCGCTGTTCTGCGAGGGCAAGGGGCCATTCCGCTGGGTGGCGCTCTCGGGCGACCCCGAGGACATCTACAAGACCGACGCCAAGATCAAGGAACTGTTCCCCGACAACCACCACACGCACCGCTGGCTCGACATGGCGCGCGAGCGCATTGCCTTCCAGGGCCTGCCCGCGCGCATCTGCTGGCTGGGCCTGGGCGAGCGCCACCGCGCCGGCCTGGCCTTCAACGAGATGGTGAAAAACGGCGAGCTCAAGGCCCCCATCGTCATCGGCCGCGACCACCTCGACACCGGAAGCGTGGCCAGCCCCAACCGCGAGACTGAGGCCATGCGCGACGGCACCGACGCCGTCTCCGACTGGCCGCTGCTCAACGCCCTGCTCAACACCGCCGGCGGCGCCACCTGGGTGAGCCTGCACCATGGCGGCGGCGTGGGCATGGGCTACAGCCAGCACTCGGGCATGGTGATCGTGGCCGACGGCACGGAGGCCGCCGCCGAGCGCCTGGCGCGCGTGCTGGTCAACGACTGCGGCTCGGGCGTGATGCGCCATGCCGACGCGGGCTACGAGCTGGCCATCGCCACGGCCAAGAAGCAGGGCCTCAAGCTGCCCATGGTCCGCTGAAGGAGTCCACCATGAGCACGCCCTTTGCCTGGCAAGGCCGCATCGATGCCGAGGAAACCGGCCCCAGCCCGCGCTGGCACCAATGGGTGCAGCCCTTTGCCGCCACCAGCCAGGGCGGCGTGGCCCTGATCGGATTTGCCGTGGACGAAGGCGTGCGCCGCAACGCCGGGCGCGTGGGCGCTGCGCATGGCCCCGATGTTGCGCGCAAGGCGCTGGCCAACCTGCCCGTGCTGGGCGAGCCCGCGCTGTGGGACATGGGCGACATCGACTGCCCGCAGGGCGCGCTGGAAGCGGCCCAGGTGGCACTGGGCCAGCGCGTGGCGCAGGCCAGGGCGCAGGGCTGCCTGCCCCTGGTGCTGGGCGGCGGGCACGAGGTGGCCTGGGGCACCTTCCAGGGCATCGCCCAGGCGCTGCCAGCCGCGCAGCGCATCCTCATCCTCAACCTGGATGCCCACTTCGACCTGCGCATGGCGCATGCGGGCAACTCGGGCACACCGTTCCGTCAGATCCAGGAGCTGTGCGCAGCCCAGGGACGGGCGTTCTGCTACCGCGTGCTGGGCATCAGCCGCTATGCCAACACCCAGGCCCTGTTCGAGCGCGCCGAAGCGCTGGGCGCGCGCTTCTGGCTCGACGACGTTGTGCAGACCGAAGCGGGCATGCAGCAGGCCTTGGCCGCGCTGGCGCAGGAGCTGCAGGCGTGCGACGCGGTGTACCTCAGCATCGACATCGATGTGCTGCCCGGCGCCGTGGCTCCCGGCGTATCGGCCCCCGCGCCGCTGGGCGTGCCGCTGTGGGGTGTGGAGCGCGTGGTCGATGCGGTGCTCTCCAGCGGCAAGCTGGTGGCGGCAGACCTGGCCGAGTTCAACCCCAGCTTCGACCGCGACGGCCTGACCGCCAAGGTGGTGGCCCGCCTGGCCGCCCGCCTGGCGCGCGGAAAAATTTGAATAAAAAGCGCCTCTGGCGCCCTATTAATGAGCGCAAATAGCTATAAAAATAGGAGCAACCCATGACCCAACCCCCATCAGCCAGCGCCGACGGTGTGTGGCGCCACCTGCGCCTGGCCCCCGGCCTGGCGCAACCCACGCAGCCCGTGGCCGACGGCGCACCTGCCGCGATGGTGGTGCAGCAGGGCGTGCTGCGCTGGCTGGGGCCGCAGCAGGCCCTGCCCGCAGCTTTTGCGGCCCTGCCGCAGCACGATGCGTGCGGCGCCTGGGCCACGCCGGGGCTGATTGATTGCCACACCCACCTGGTCTATGGTGGCCAGCGTGCGCATGAATTTGCCCTGCGCCTGGCGGGCGCCAGCTACGAGGAAGTGGCCCGCGCCGGGGGCGGCATCGTCTCCAGCGTGCGCGCCACGCGTGCGGCCAGCGAGGACGCGTTGTACGCCAGCGCGCTGCCACGCCTGCAAGCGCTGATGGCCGAGGGCGTGTGCGCCATCGAAATCAAGTCCGGCTACGGCCTGGCCCTGGAGCATGAGCGCAAACAATTGCGCGTGGCGCGCCGCCTGGGGCGCGAGCAGGGCATCACGGTGCGCACCACCTTTCTGGGCGCCCACGCCCTGCCGCCGGAATACACCGGGCGCAGCCAGGACTACATCGACCACCTGTGCCAGCAGATGCTGCCCGCGCTGCACGACGAAGGCCTGGTGGACGCGGTGGACGTGTTCTGCGAGCGCATCGCCTTCTCACTCGCCGAAACCGAGCAGGTGTTTGCCACCGCCCAGCGGCTGGGCCTGCCCGTCAAGCTGCACGCCGGGCAGCTCTCCGACATGGGCGGGGCGCAGCTCGCGGCGCGCTACCAGGCGCTGTCGTGCGACCACATCGAACACCTCTCCCCGGCGGGCATTGCCGCCATGCAGGCGGCCGGCACCGTGGCCGTGCTGCTGCCCGGCGCCTACTACACCCTGCGCGACACCCACTTGCCGCCCATCGAGCAGCTGCGCGCCGCGGGCGTGCCCATGGCCGTGTCCACCGACCACAACCCCGGCACCTCGCCCGCATTGAGCCTGCTGCTCATGGCCAACATGGCGTGCACCCTGTTCCGCCTGACGGTGCCCGAGGCGCTGGCCGGCATCACCCAGCACGCCGCCCGCGCCCTGGGCCTGCAAGACACGCACGGCCTGCTGGCCGCAGGCCGCAGCGCGGACTTCGTGCTCTGGCCGGTGGAGGAACTGGCTGAACTCAGCTACTGGCTGGGCCAGCGGCCCGCGTGCACGGTGGTGCGGCAGGGGCGGTGGGTGTAGAGGGCGCATGCGGAGCGTTCTCTTGGATAAACCTCAACGCCCTGCTGCTCCCCCTGTTGTCAGCGCTTCGATGACCTCGCGTGTTATGGAGGCCTCCGGGTAAGCTGCATCGATCACGGTTTCAAGATGAGCGGCGAGGAGTTCAGCCAGTGGCCAGCCTACAACCCAGCTTTGACCGGTTGCTTGGCTTCGGAGCGATGGTGATAAGAACCTGACGGTCCCATCGAGTGAGTTTGCACCCGGCAGAAACAACTCGAACGTACCGGTGTCCGCAACGAATACAACAAGATACGAGCGGAGTCCTTGGCGCTTTGCGGTGACGATTTTCAACAGTTTCGTGATCTGCATGCGAGGCTTGGCCAAAGCTGAGAACCGCGTCGTTGTCTCACGCGAAAGACCATCAGGGCTGCACATTACCTGATTGCACAGCAGAGGGTCGTTGACCGACGATCGCGTTGGCCTTGATCTGCTCACTCCCGAGAATAGATTGACGATGATGCTCAAGCAGTTCCTTCATCATGGCGATCCGATAACCTGCAGTGGCTTCATCGACGCCGCGCGATAGTGATTCGACAATCTCTGAGATCTTCGCCTGAAACGCGGCATGACCTTTTGCTTCTTCAAGCGATACCTGTTGGGCGATCACCTCAGGTCGAGCTTGAATCAAGTTGATGGATGCCCGATTGAGGTCGTTCTGCCAAGACATCATCTTGTCCCTGATTTCAGACAGCGCTTTGTCGGCTCTACTCGCTTGCTTATCCGCAAGCCACCAAAAGACTACCGCGAGAATCAAACTGACGATGGAGGCAATAGTGCCGACGAAATTCAAGTCGATGAACATAGATAGCCCTATGAAAGGACGTGTGCCGCAGAACTTTCTGGGATTTACACACCCAAGCATCAAAGTTCCATGAAACCCAGCAGGCGAGCGTCGAATCCACTATAGCCGCGCGCAAGCCCCTGCCCGTACCGTGCCACCGGGGCTTTCCTACAATCACCCCCATGCAATCCCACCACTACACCCGCGCCCAGCAGCTCCCCGTCCTCCTGGCCCAACGCATCGCCATCCTCGACGGCGCCATGGGCACCATGATCCAGCGCTTCAAGCTGGGCGAGGCGCAGTACCGGGGCGAGGGCTACACCGGGCCTGATGGCGCGGGCGACCGCTTCAAGGACTTTCCGCGCGATGTGAAGGGCAACAACGAGCTGCTCTCGCTCACCCGGCCCGACGTGATCCGCGACATCCACGAGCGCTACCTGGCCGCGGGCGCCGACCTGATCGAGACCAACACCTTCGGCGCGACCACGATCGCGCAGGAGGACTACGGCATGGCCGACCTGGCGCGCGAGATGAACCTGCGCTCGGCGCAGCTCGCCCGCGCCGCCTGCGACAAGTACAGCACGCCCGACAAGCCGCGCTATGTGGCCGGCGCGCTCGGCCCCACGCCCAAGACGGCCAGCATCAGCCCCGACGTGAACGACCCCGGCGCGCGCAATGTCGATTTCGAGCAGTTGCGTGCGGCCTACCTGGAGCAGACCCTGGCGCTGATCGAGGGCGGCGCCGACGTGATCCTGGTCGAGACCATCTTCGACACGCTCAACGCCAAGGCCGCGCTGTTCGCCGTTGAGGAAGCGTTCGACCAGACCGGCGAGCGCCTGCCCATCCTCATCAGCGGCACCGTCACCGACGCCTCGGGCCGCATCCTCTCGGGCCAGACCGTCACCGCCTTCTGGCACAGCGTGCGCCACGCCCGCCCGCTGGCCGTGGGCCTGAACTGCGCGCTGGGTGCCGCGCTGATGCGCCCCTATATCCAGGAACTGGCCAAGGCCGCGCCCGACACCTTCATCAGCTGCTACCCCAACGCCGGCCTGCCCAACCCCATGAGCGACACCGGCTTCGACGAGACGCCCGAGGTCACCAGCCGCCTGGTGCATGAGTTCGCCGCCGAGGGGCTGGTGAACATCGTCGGCGGCTGCTGCGGCACCACGCCCGACCACATCGGCGCCATCGCGCGGGCCGTGGGGCCGGTCAAGACGCGCCCCTTGTTCTACCGCGAGGCGGCTTGAGAGCGTCCAGGTGCCTCGATTTGCGAGTGAAATTGTCTGATTCGGGGCGTATCTCAGACTCCCTCTCCCGCAAGGGGAGAGGGAGCTAATCCCGAGCGCGGCTATTGGCGCAGAGGCTGATGGCCATATCTGAGGTATGACGCCGATCAGGCAAAATCGGGCTCTGGCGCCCAATGGATAAGCGCAAGCAGCTATCAAAATAATAGCAACCAAGCCCCGATAGCCATCGTGCGCGAAACGCCGCAGAATGCACAGGCGGTGCGCGGATGTCCTGCGCACCACCCATGGCAGGCCGGTATGACCGTGAACATCGATCCTCCTCGGGGGGCGCCCCCTGGCGTCGCGCAGGTGCTGGCCGAGGCCGCCCTGCAGCGCCAGAGCGCGCTCTTGGGTACAGACCGCGAAAGCGCATCCTCGGCGCGCTCGCCCGGTGTACCTGCGCCCCCCATTCCGCCCCAGGCGCCGGTAGCACCCGTACCGCCCTTGCCGGTGGGGGCAGACCAGGTCCAACTGTAGCCGCAGGCCCGCGCCCGTCTGGCCGAGGCACCTGCGGCGCCATCGGGCGGTTCCGCACCGGGGCAGGGGGCGGCTGTTCTGGCGACTGCTTCCTCCATGCGCGGCGCGCCCCTGCTGGCCGCTGGGCCGGGGCGTTTGCCGCCCACCCCTGCAACGGCGGGGGCCACGCCGCTGCCGCCCTGGCCTGCCACGGGCGTGGGCGCACCGCTGCGCAGCATGCTGGCCGAGCTGGTGCGCCAGGTCACCACACCTGCGCAGCAGCCCCAGCGCGTGCTTGCCGTGCAGCCCTGGCCCGCCGTGCTGGTGCCGGTGGTAGAGGGTGCTGCGCTGGGCGAGGATGGCTTGCCCGGCCTGCCGCCGTTGCAGCACTGGCTGGTGCGCCAGGGTGTGGTGCAGACGCCGGAAGGCGAGCGCGCTTTCTCGCTCACCCTGCGCGTGCCCGTGCCCTGGTTGCAGGCTCAGGCACAGACCGCCATTGCCCCTGCGCCAACGCCAGCCATGCCGTCTTTGGCCGCGCTGTTCGCGGGCAAGCCGCAGGCCTTGCAGTCGGGTACCTGGGCGCTGGTGCTGCAATCCACCGAGCCTGCGTCGGTGCGCACCAGCGCATTGCTGACGCTGGAGTTTGCGCCGCTGGTGCAGCCGCCCGTCTATGGCCGCGAGTTGCTGCACGCCCGGCAGGACCCTTGGCTCCAGATGGCCGTGCTGCAGGCCAGCGGACAGTTGCCCAAGGACGAGGATGCGGCGCGCGAGCGCGAAGCGGGCCTGTGCCAGACGCCGGGCTGCCCCTATGCCGCTCGCGCGTCCTGCGCGCAACCGTTCTGTGTGGCGCTGCGGGTGGTGCAGCCCTCGGGCCCGGTGGAGCCCATGCCGCCGCTCTGAAGCGCTGGCGGTGCGATGCCTGTGTCCACGCTCTGCCGGATGGTGGCGTGCTGTGCACGGGTGATGGGGTAGGCCAGCAGCAGCGGAATGGCCAGCAGCAGGCACAGCGCGGGCAGCGGCCCGGTCATGAGGGCGATGCCCTGCAGCGCCAGATCGCCCTGGGGCACGTTGGGCACGTAGCCAGTCCAGTCCAGCATGCCCGCGATCAGCACCGTGGCCAGGGTGCGCGCCAGCTTGTCCACCAGCCCGTAAAAGCCCAGGTACATGCCCGTGGTGCGCTCACCCGCCTGCATGTGGCCGTGGTCTATGGTGTCGGGCACCATGGAGAACGGCACGATCCAGTGCGCCCCCATGCCCAGGCCGATAAGCACCAGCAGCGCCACCATGGCCACCTGCTGGCCGGGCTGCAGGAAGTACAGCGCCACCAG
Organism: Acidovorax sp. 210-6; assembly: GCF_010020825.1. Classification (GTDB taxonomy): domain Bacteria; phylum Pseudomonadota; class Gammaproteobacteria; order Burkholderiales; family Burkholderiaceae_C; genus Simplicispira; species Simplicispira sedimenti. The sequence continues at coordinate 3,895,393 of NZ_JAACJE010000001.1, read as the reverse complement.
GCCCGCTGCGCACAGCAGCAGGCCCAGAACGTAGGTACGGCTTTTCTCCCAGCCATCGACCACGCGCTTCCACCCGAACAGTGACACCCCCACCACCAGCAGCAAGATGCCCATGAAGCGCGGCAGATCGCTTTTGTCGCCTTGCAGCCGGTACACCACAAAGTAGGCCAGTGCGCCCTGCACCAGTGTCAGGCCCAGGCGCACCAGGCCCACGGCGCCCACCAGCAGGACAAAGGGACGGTTGTGCAGTGTGACCTGCAGCGTGCGCTGTACCGACGCAGCCATGGACATTTGCGGGTGCGTGGCCGGGGGGCGCAGGCAGTGCACCGGTTCGTGCACGCGCCAGGCCACCCAGGCCACGCAGAGCCCGGCAAAGACGCCAAAGCAAAGCCCCGCCAGGGCGTAGCCGGTGCGTGCATCGGGGGAGGCGCGCACCAGCAGCGGCATGAGCACGCTGCCGCCTACAAAGCCCAGCAGCGCCCCCATGGATGCAAAGGCGGTCAGGCTGGTGCGCTCGTCGTAGTCCAGGGTCAGTTCGGTGGCCAGGGCCGAGTAGGGCAGCTGCACCAGCGTCATCAGCGTGTCGAACAGCGTGTAGGTCAGCGCGATCCAGACAAAGGCCGCCAACGGGCTGAGCCCAGGGGGCACCATCCAGACCGCAGCCGCCGCCAGCGCGAGTGGCAGTGCACCGTACAGCAGGTACACCCGATGCCGCCCATGGCGCGAGCGGGTGCGGTCGCTCATCCAGCCGAACAGCGGGTCGTTCACGGCGTCCCAGAACTTGCCCACCAGCAGCGCGGCACCCGCGATGGCCGGGGGTACCAGCGCCACGTCGGTGTAGAAGATCATGAGCAGAAAGCTCATGGCGGCCACCAGCATCTGCAGGCCCACGTTGCCGACGGCGTAGCTCAGCTTGGTGCCCGTGCCCAGGCGGGGTGGGGTGGCCGTCATGCGGCCACCTTGTCGGGCGCGGTGGCCCAGGTGGGGGCGGCGTTGCGGTCCAGCAGTGCGCGCACTTCGCGGCGCAGCATCTTGTTCAGAAAGCTGCGCGGAATGTCGGCCACCAGGTGTACGCGGTCTGGTTGCTGGGCCTTCGGCAGTGCGGCGGCCATGTGCTGGAGCAGCGCACGCTCCAGCGCCACGCGCGCTTCGGGGCTGGCCAGGGCGTCGCGCTGCCCATGGCGTGGGCTGAACACCAGCACCGCCTGGAAGCCATGCTGCACCAGACAGGCTTCCTTGACGGCGGGGTGGCAGTGGGCCACTTCCTCCACCTCGCGCGGGTTGATCCACTGGCCCGCGCGCTGCACCCGGTCGGCCGTGCGGCCCAGCACATGCAGGTAGCCGTGGCGGTCGAAGTAGCCCACATCGCCCATCACCACCCAGCCTTCGCGCAGGGTTTCTGCGGTGCGTTCGGGGTCTTTCCAGTAGCCCTCAAAGGCCACGGGCGTGCGGGCGGTGATCAGGCCGGTCTGCCCGGCAGGCAGGGGCTGGAAGTCGTCGTCGCGGATGACCACCTCCACGCCGTCCACCACGCGCCCGGCCGAAGCCAGGATGTCCAGCGCCACCGGTTCGCCCGCAGCGTCCACATGCTCGTGCGGCAGCAGCCAGGTGATGGGGGGCAGGGCCTCCAGGCAGCCGTAGCCCTGCTGGAAGATCGGGCCGAAGCGGCGCACGGCTTCGGCCACCTTGGCGGCAGGCATCATCTCCGAGCCATAGGGCACATGGCGCAGCGAGGACAGGTCGTGCCGCGCCAGCGCGGGGTCGTCCAGCAGATCGATGATGGCCGAGGGCGACAGGAAGGCGCGGGTCACGCGGTGCCGGGCAATCAGCCGCGCCAGGGTTTCGGCATGGAAGTTCTCGGGCATCAGCAGGGCACTGCCCGACAGCAGCGTGGGCAGCACCAGGCCCGAGCCCGGCCCGGTCAGTGGCATGCCCAGCATGTTCACATCCTGCGTTCCACTCGGGCGGCTGAAGTCGATGGCCTGGCTGATCAGGCGCACGCTGTCGAGGTACTTGCGGTGCGTGTAGCCAATGCTCTTGGGAAGGCCGGTGGTGCCCGAGGTCATGTGCAGGGCGAACACGTCGTCCTCGTGCACCGGCTCGCGCCCGCGTTGCGGCATGTGGGCCGCCAAGGCGCTTTCGTAGGCCATGCCCAGCGCCAGCACCCGCATGGCGGGCCAGCGCTCGCGCACCACGGGCAGGATGGTGCGGCTCAGTTGCGGGTCGTGGATGAAGACCGCCGGGCGCAGGCGTTCGAGCATGTCCAGCACGGCCAGCGCGGGCAGATGCTTGTGGAAGCTCGCAAAGATGGCGCCGTTCTCATAGGTCGCGAGCCGGGTCTCGTACTGTTCGCCGGTTTCGGGCAGCCAGGTGAAGACGATGTCGCCCTTGCGCACGCCCTGCGCCTGCATCCAGGCATGCAGGCGCAGCACGCGGTCCTGCAGGCAGGCGTAGGTAAAGCGCCCCCGGCGGTCGATGAGGGCCGTCTTGCGGCCATGCAGGCGGTAGGCCAGGCGGGCCACGTCGCGCGCGGTGCGCAGACGACGCAACATCCAGCGGGCCAGCATGCTGCGCAAAGATGGAACTGCCACGGGAAATCTCCTCTTGAATGGAGGAAGTGTTCCCGTTGGATGCCGCCAAGAAAGCTACCAAATGCGAACGCCGGTAAGCAGATGTAGTCCGGCTGGTTCAGTGGCAGCGCACGGCAGACAAGCGGCAGCGCCGCCGCCTGCCCTGTGGCCCGCAGGCCACAGGGCAGTGCCTTGGGAGGGGGCGCAGAGTGACGATGACCGCGCTCTGTGCTGCGCAGCATAGGCCAGCGGCCCCCGCGCAAGGGCCGCCCCGCAGCGCTGGGGGCGTCCCCCTGCCTGCAGCGCGAAGCGATGCGAGAGCGGGGGGGAAGGCGCCGAAGGCGCTCAGAGGGGTGTTACGGATACAGTCCGCGCATTTCGCGGGCGTGGAGGATGCGTTGGCAGGCCACGATGAAGGTGGCCGTGCGCAGGCTCACCTTGTGTTCCTGGGCGACCTTCCAGACGCCTGCAAAGGCCTCCTGCATGATGCGCACCAGACGGGCGTTGATTTCGTCCTCGCTCCAGAAGAAGCTGGAGAAGTCCTGCACCCATTCGAAGTAGCTCACCGTCACGCCGCCGGCGTTGGCGATCACGTCGGGCAGCACCAGCACGCCCTTGTCGTGCAGGATGTCGTCGGCCTCGGTGGTCGTAGGGCCATTGGCGCCCTCGATCACCATCTTGGCCTTGATCTTGCCTGCGTTGTCCTTGGTGATCTGGCCTTCCAGCGCAGCGGGGATCAGGATCTCGCAGTCCACGCCCCAGAAGTCCTCGTTGGAGATCGTGTCGGCGCCAGCGAAGCCGCCCACGCCGCCGGTTGCCTTCACATGGGCCAGCAGGGCGGGCACGTCCAGGCCGTTGCTATTGAAGAGGGTGCCGGTGTGGTCCTGCACGGCCACCACCTTGGCGCCAGCGTCAGCGAACAGCTTGGCCGCGGTGCCGCCCACGTTGCCGAAGCCTTGCACGGCCAGGCGGGCACCTTCGATCGGCAGGCCGGTCAGCTTGGCGGCCTCCACGCCCACGGTGAACACGCCGCGGCCGGTGGCCTCGACGCGGCCCAGCGAGCCGCCCAGATCCACCGGTTTGCCGGTGACCACGCCGGTGGCGGTGGCGCCCACGTTCATGGAGTAGGTGTCCATCATCCAGGCCATGATCTGGCCGTTGGTGTTCACGTCGGGCGCGGGAATGTCCTTGGACGGGCCGATGAGCAGGCCGATCTCGCTGGTGTAGCGGCGCGTCAGGCGCTCCAGTTCACCCATCGAGAGCTTCTTGGGATCGACGCGGATACCGCCCTTGGCGCCGCCGTAAGGCACGTTGACGGCGGCGTTCTTGATCGACATCCAGGCCGACAGGGCCATCACTTCGGACAGCGTCACGTCCTGGTGGAAGCGCACGCCGCCCTTGCCGGGGCCGCGGCTCAGGTTGTGCTGCACGCGGTAGCCCTCGAAGTGGGCGATGGTGCCGTTGTCCATCTCGATCGGCACATCCACGACCAGGATGCGCTTGGGGCGCTTGAGCGTTTCCACCCAGCGCGCCAGGCTGCCCAGGTAGGGGGTGACACGGTCCACCTGCTGGAGGTAGTTGCCCCAGGGGCCGAGGTGGGTGGCGTCGAGGTACGACGGCAGGGGATGGTTCGTCTGAACGGAGCCGGAGAGGTTCTGCATGCGGTGTTTCCTTGTGGGAGATAGGCAAGGCACGCAGCTTAGGGGTGGGGGTGGGGACTTGTCCAAGGCCAGTGTGTTCGGTGGTTATGCATCTGATGCATAACCACGCGTGGGTCGCCGCGTGGGCGTTCATTCCACCTTGAAGTGGGCCAGCGCCGGGTCGCCCGGCGGGTAGCGCAGGTCCAGGTTGCGCAGCACCTCGCGCAGCACGGTGGCGATCATGAGGTTGCGGTGCGTCTTGGAGTCGGCCGGCACGATGGTCCAGGGCGCCCAGGGCGTGTGGGTGGCTGCCAGCAACTGCTCGTAGGCGTGCTGGTACTGGGCCCACTGTTTGCGTGCATCGATGTCGCTCATCGCGAACTTCCAGTGTTTGGTGGGGTCGTCCAGGCGCTCCTGCAGGCGCAGGCGCTGTTCCTCGTGGCTGATGTGCAGCATGAACTTGAGCACGATGGTGCCGGTCTGGCTCAGCATGCGCTCGAAGTCATTGATATGGCCATAGCGCTGGTGCTGCTGCTCGGGCGTGATCCAGCCGTTGACCACGGGCACCAGCACGTCCTCGTAGTGGCTGCGGTTGAAGATGGTGATGTCGCCCGCCTGCGGCACCTGCTGGTGGATGCGCCAGAGGTAGTCGTGCGCGCGCTCGGCCTCGTTGGGGGCCTTCCAGCCCACGGTGTGCACGCCCAGCGCGCTCATGCGGCCGAACACGCCGCGGATGGTGCCGTCCTTGCCGGAGGTGTCCGTGCCCTGCAGGATCACCAGCAGCTTGTAGCGCTTGTCGGCGTAGAACAGGTTCTGCAGTTCGTCCAGTTCCAGCGCGAGCGATTCGACCAACGCCTTGTCCTGGTTCTTTTCGCCGGTGGAAAAGGGCTTGTCCGCCGGGTCGAAGTCCTGCAGCGACACCTCGCCCCGGTGCTTGCCGGTCTTGCGCCGCTCGGGCTGGCCGTCATTGCGCAGGTCCTGCGCAGAGCTGCCCACATCGGGCTGCCAGCGGCCCCAGCGCTTGGCCAGGTCTTTGTTGCGGCTTTCAAAAGGGGCTTGCATGCATGTCTCCTATGCCTGGGCTCTGAGGTTTGTCGCACAGCTTAACCGGGTGTGACAGGTTTGTGAATGCTATTATTTTTATAGCTGTTGGCGCACGTTTTTATTGCGCTGGAGCCCCGTTTCATTTGTGTCTTCCGCACTGCGGAGCGGGGTGAATAGGCCCAGTGGGTGGGCCGTGGCGCGGTACCATGCGCACCTGATGTCTTCTCCTGCCCTGATTGCCGGGCTGCAGGGCGTGCGCCGCCGTGTGGTCTATGTCTCCATTTACGAACTCATTGCCATTGCGGTGGTCACGGTGGGCCTGTCCCGCTACACCGGGCAGGACATGGGCCACTCGGGCGTGATGGCCGTGGTCTCCTCGGCGGTGGCCGTGGCCTGGAACATCCTCTTCAACACCTTGTTCGAGCGCTGGGAAGCGCGCCAGGCTGTGCGCGGCCGCAGCCTGCGCCGGCGGGTGGCGCACGCCATCGGGTTCGAGGGCGGGCTGGTGTTCACCCTGGTGCCGCTGTTTGCCTGGTGGTTCGACATCAGCCTGTGGGAGGCGCTGCTCATGGACCTGGGCCTGATCGTGTTTTTCCTGTGCTACACCTTTGTGTTCAGTTGGGTGTTCGACAAGCTGTTCGGCTTGCCCGCATCGGCCCTGGGGCCTGCTGCGCTGGGCACGGTGGAAAAGTAGCCGGTAAAATCCCGCCCTGCCCCCAAGGAGCGTTGCAGCAGATCCCCTGCCGGATCTGTCAGGCTTGGGGAATCCAGTCACCCGCAACGACGCTCACCTGTTCCGGGTTGTATTGCACAGGTGGGCCGCATGTCTGAAATTTCCCTTCCCCCCATGAAGCTGTCGGGCCTGGAGCCCGTCTCCATCGGCGCGGATTCGCTGTTCGTCAACGTGGGCGAGCGTACCAACGTCACCGGCTCCAAGGCGTTCGCGCGCATGATCCTGGGCGGCCAGTTCGAGGAAGCCCTGGCCGTGGCCCGCCAGCAGGTGGAGAACGGCGCGCAGGTCATCGACGTCAACATGGACGAAGCCATGCTCGACAGCAAGGCGGCCATGGTGCGCTTCCTCAACCTGATGGCCTCCGAGCCCGACATCGCGCGCCTGCCTGTGATGGTGGACAGCTCCAAGTGGGAGGTCATCGAGGCTGGATTGCGTTGCCTGCAGGGCAAGGGCATCGTCAACTCCATCTCCATGAAGGAGGGGGTGGAGGAGTTCAAGCGCCAGGCGCACCTGGTCAAACGCTACGGCGCGGCGGCCGTGGTGATGGCCTTTGACGAGAAGGGCCAGGCCGACACCTACGAGCGCAAGATCGAGATCTGCGAGCGCGCCTACCGCATCCTCGTGGATGAAGTGGACTTCCCGCCCGAAGACATCATCTTCGACCCCAACATCTTCGCCATTGCCACGGGCATCGAAGAACACAACAACTACGCGGTGGACTTCATCAACGCCACGCGCTGGATCAAGCAGAACCTGCCGGGCGCCAAGGTGTCGGGCGGCGTGTCCAACGTCTCTTTCAGCTTCCGTGGCAACGACCCGGTGCGCGAGGCCATCCACACCGTGTTCCTGTACCACGCGATTCAGGCGGGCATGGACATGGGCATCGTCAACGCCGGCATGGTGGGCGTGTACGACGACCTCGAACCCGTGCTGCGCGAGCGCGTCGAAGACGTGGTGCTCAACCGCCGGCCCGACGCCGGCGAGCGCCTGGTCGAGATCGCCGAAAACGCCAAGGGCGCGGCCAAGGACGAGAGCAAGCGCCTCGAATGGCGCAAGGCCCCCGTGCGCGAGCGCCTGTCGCACGCGCTGGTGCACGGCATCACCGAGTTCATCACCGAGGACACCGAGGAGGCCTACCGCGCCATCGTGGCCGACGGCGGCCGCCCGCTGCACGTGATCGAAGGCCCGCTGATGGACGGCATGAACATCGTGGGCGACCTGTTCGGCCAGGGCAAGATGTTCCTGCCGCAGGTGGTCAAGAGCGCGCGCGTGATGAAGCTGGCCGTGGCGCACCTCATCCCCTACATCGAAGAGGAGAAGCGCCAGGACGAGGCCGCCGGGCGCGACGTGCGCACCAAGGGCAAGATCGTCATCGCCACCGTCAAGGGCGACGTGCACGACATCGGCAAGAACATCGTCACCGTGGTCCTGCAGTGCAACAACTTCGAGGTGGTGAACATGGGCGTGATGGTGCCCTGCCACGAGATCCTGGCCCGCGCCAAGGCGGAAGGGGCCGACATCATCGGCCTGTCGGGCCTGATCACGCCCAGCCTCGAAGAGATGCAGTACGTGGCCGGCGAAATGCAGAAGGACGAGCATTTCCGCATCAAGAAGATCCCGCTGCTCATTGGCGGCGCCACCTGCAGCCGCGTACACACCGCCGTGAAGATCGCGCCGCACTACGAAGGCCCCGTGGTCTATGTGCCCGACGCCTCGCGCAGCGTGGGCGTGGCGCAGAACCTGCTGGGCGACAACGCCGCCAGCTTTGTGCAGGAAGTGCAGGCCGACTACGACAAGGTGCGCAGCCAGCACGCCAACAAGAAGCAGGTGCCGCTGTGGCCGCTGGACAAGGCCCGCGCCAACCGCACCGCCATCGACTGGGCTGCCTACCAGCCCACGGTGCCGCGCCTGATCGGGCGCCGCGTGCTCAGCAACATCGACCTGGCCGAACTCGTGCCCTACCTCGACTGGGGCCCGTTCTTCCAGACCTGGGACCTGGCGGGCGCCTATCCCGCCATCCTGCAGGACGAGGTGGTGGGCGAGCAGGCGCGGCGCGTGTTTGCCGACGGCCAGGCCATGCTCAAGAAGATCATCGAGGGCCGCTGGCTGCAGGCCAGCGGTGTGCTGGCGCTGCTGCCCGCCAACAGCGTGGGCGACGACATCGAGTTCTACACCGACGAGACGCGCAGCCAGGTCGCCCTGACCTGGTACGGCCTGCGCCAGCAGACCGAAAAGCACGCCGTCGAGGGCCAGATGCGTCCGAGCCGCTGCCTGGCCGACTTCGTGGCGCCCAAGGGCAGCGGCATCGCCGATTACGCCGGCCTGTTCGCCGTCACGGCGGGCCTGGGCGTGGAGAAGAAGGAGCAGGAGTTCCTCGCGGAACACGACGACTACTCGGCCATCCTGTTCAAGAGCCTGGCCGACCGCCTGGCCGAGGCCTTCGCCGAATATCTGCACCAGCGCGTGCGCACCGATCTGTGGGGCTATGCGCGTGGCGAACAGCTCGACAACGAGGCGCTGATCGCCGAGCAGTACCAGGGCATCCGTCCCGCGCCCGGCTACCCGGCTTGCCCGGACCACAGCGCCAAGCGCGCCCTGTTTGCACACCTGCAATGCGGCGAGATCGGCATGCAGCTCACCGAAGGCCTGGCCATGGCGCCTGCCGCCAGCGTGAGCGGCTTTTACCTGGGGCACCCACAAAGCACCTATTTCAGTGTGGGCAAGATCGGCGAAGACCAGCTCGCCGACATGGCCCAGCGCCGCGGCATGGACGAGGCCGAACTGCGCCGCCTGTTGGCCCCCAACCTCTGACTGAAGCGCCCGCCTGCGCCAGGCGGCGGGCATTCTTTCTTGACGCAGGCGCCCAGGGGTACCAGACTTGGGCCCCATGAATCTGCCCACCCCACCGCCCGGCATGCCCGCGCCTGCGCTGCAAGCGCTGGCCGTGCTGTGTGCAGGGGCAGACAAGCCGGGATTGACGGCCCGCGTCCTGGACTATCTGCGTAGCCTGCCGGGCGTTGCACGCGCCGAGGTCGTGCCCGCTGGCGGCACGGCGCCAGGCGCCAGCGAACGTGCCTATGCATGGACGGACGGTGCCGCAGGCCCCAGGGAGATTGCGCTGGTGCTGGGCGACGCGGCAGCTTTTGCGCCCTGCGAGCCCTGGCTGGCCTTGTTTTGCCAGGTGCTGGAGCGCCTGGCGCAGGCCCAGCGCTTGCAGACCCTGGCCGACCAATTGCAGCGCAGCGAGCAGCGCTTTCGCGACCTGTTCAACAACTCACCCGACCCGTGTTGGATCATTGAGAACGGCGCGTTCACCGACTGCAACCTGGCGGCGGTGCAGGCGCTGGGCTATGCACGGCGCGAAGACATCCTGCAGCACCCCTCGCGGCTCTCGCCCGAGTTCCAGCCCGACGGGCGCTCCTCGTTCGACAAGGCCGAGGAGATGATGCAGCGCGCGCTGCGCGATGGCCTGGCGCGCTTTGAATGGGAGCATTGCCGTGCCGACGGCCGCAGCCTGCCGGTCGAGGTGACGCTGGCGCGGCTGGAGCTGCAGGACCATGCCGTGCTGTACTGCGTCTGGCGTGACATCACCGACCGCAAGCAGGCCGAGGAAGAGGCCTACCAGCTGGCTTTCTTCGACCCGCTCACGGGCCTGCCCAACCGGCGCCTGCTGCACGACCGGCTGCAGCAGAGCATGGCCGCCAGTGCGCGCAGCGGCAAGTACCGCGCCTTGCTGTACCTGGACCTGGACCATTTCAAGAACCTCAACGACACCCACGGCCATGCGATGGGGGACCGCCTGCTGATCGAGATGGCGCAGCGCCTGCGCACCTGTGTGCGCGAGGGCGACACGGTCGCGCGCCTGGGCGGAGACGAGTTCGTGCTGCTGGTGCAGCAGCTCGATGAAGACCTGGAAACCGCCGTGGCCCAGGCGGGCAGGATTGGCGACAAGGTGGTGGCGCAGTTGTCACAGCCCTGTGCCATCGGTGCGGTGCAGTACCAGGGCAGCGCCAGCGTGGGGGTGTCCATGTTTTTGGGCCATGCGCTGGGCACCGACGAACTGCTCAAGCGCGCCGACCTGGCCATGTACCAGGCCAAGGCTGCCGGGCGCAACACGGTGCGGTTTTTCGATCCGGCGATCCAGGCGCGCCTCAATGCCCGCGCCGCATTGGAGGCGGACCTGCGCCAGGCCGTGCAACGCAACGAGCTGGTGTTGCACTACCAGCCCCAGGTGGACACCCAGGGCCGCTGTCTGGGTGTGGAGGCCCTGGTGCGCTGGGAACACCCGCAGCGCGGGCAGGTGCAGCCGCTGGACTTCATTCCGCTGGCCGAGGAGACGGGGCTGATCCTGCCCATCGGGCAATGGGTGCTGTGCCAAGCCTGCAGCACCATGGCCGCATGGGAGGCCGACCCGCGCCTGGCCGGGTTGGGCATGGCCGTCAATGTGAGCGCGCGCCAGCTCCACCAGCCAGATTTCGTGCACAACGTGCGCGTGCAACTGCGCTCGCACGGCATCGACCCTGCGCTGCTCAAGCTCGAGATCACTGAAAGCATGCTGCTCGACAACATCGAGCAGACCGTAGAGACCATGCAGGCGCTCAAGGCGCTCGGGGTGCGCTTCTCGCTGGACGACTTTGGCACGGGCTACTCCTCGCTCAACTATGTCAAGCGCCTGCCGCTGGACCAGATCAAGATCGACAAGTCCTTTGTGCGCGACATCCTGAGCGACCCCAACGATGCGGCCATTTGCCGCACCGTGATTGCCATGGGGCGCAGCCTGGGGCTGTCCACGCTGGCCGAAGGGGTTGAGCAACCCGCGCAGTGGGACTTTCTGGCCCAGGAAGGGTGTGATGCGGCCCAGGGCTACCTGTACGCGCGGCCCATGGCGTTGCCGGACCTGCAGGCCTGGCTGGGGCGCCAGCGGCTGTGATCAGGGGGCGGCTTGCGGCGTGAGGCCCGCGAGGTCCAGCTGCATCACGATCATGTTCACCAGGGTGCCCACCGAGGGGCGGCCGGTTTCGATGACGTAATGCGCCGTCTGCCGGTACAGCGGGTCGCGCTGGGCGTACAGCTCGCGCAGGCGCTCCAGCGGCTGGGCCACCTGCAGCAACGGGCGCGTCTTGTCGTGGCGGATGCGGCGGAAGATGTCGTCGGGCGATGCGCGCAGGTACATCACCGCGCCAAAGCGGCGCAGGCAGTCGCGGTTCTCGGGGCGCAGCACGGCGCCGCCGCCGGTGGACAGCACCATGCCGCCGGGGCGCTGGGCGATGTCGGCCAACGCCTCGGACTCCAGCGTCCGGAAACGCTCCTCGCCCTCGGCTTCAAAGAACTGGCGGATGCTGCAGCCCAGTTGCTTTTCCAGGTGGTGGTCCAGATCGACAAAGGGCACCCCCATGCGCTGGGCCAGCTGCCGGCCCACGGTGGATTTGCCTGCGCCCGGCATGCCCACCAGTGCGCAGCGCAACGCCCGCTCGGGCGTCTGTGGCTGCGGCGGCGTGTGGGCGTTCATTTTTCGACGAAGGCGCGCTCGATCACAAAGTCGCCCGGCCGCGTGGTGTTGCCTTCTTCAAAGTCGGCATGTTCCAGCATCTGCTTCAGGTCGGCCAGCATCTCGGGGCTGCCGCACAGCATCACGCGGTCGTTGATCGGGTCCAGTGCGGGCAGGCCCAGGTCGGTGAACAGCTTGCCAGTCTTGATGAGATCGGTGATGCGGCCCTGGTTGCGGAAGGGCTCGCGCGTGACCGTAGGGTAGTACTTGAGCTGCTTGCTCACCAGCTCGCCCAGGAACTCGTGCTGGGGCAGATCCTGGGTGATGTAGTCGTGGTAGGCCAGCTCATTGACCTGGCGCACGCCGTGCACCAGCACCACATGCTCGAAGCGCTCGTAGGTTTCGGGGTCGCGGATCACGCTCATGAACGGTGCCAGCCCCGTGCCGGTGGACAGCAGGTACAGCCGCTTGCCCGGCAGCAGGTAGTCGATCAGCAGCGTGCCCGTGGGCTTCTTGCCCACGATGATGGTGTCGCCCACCTGGATGTGCTGCAGGCGCGAGGTCAGCGGGCCGTCGGGCACCTTGATGGAGAGGAACTCCAGTGTCTCCTCGTAGTTGGCGCTCACGATGCTGTAGGCGCGCAGCAGCGGCTTGTCGTTCACCTTCAGGCCGATCATGGTGAAGTGCCCGTTCGAGAACCGCAGCGCCGGGTCCCGGGTGGTGGTGAAGCTGAAAAGCCGATCCGTCCAGTGGTGCACGGTCAGCACGCGTTCTTCGTGAAATGCGCTCATGGTGTGGTCAGTCAGGAGAAAAGAAGAGAGAAAAGGGCGGGGCTTCTTACTGCGCCAATATGGCTAGTTTCTTCGATTTGTTATTGCTTTGGGGCATAAGTCAAACGACACATCCGACCACCCCCATGGCGCGGGAAAACCCGCATATTGTCCGTCAAACCACCCGTGCCTGGCCAGGCTTCAGTCGTGCAGCGTGCGCCGGTACTGCATGGCCTCGGCCACATGGGCCACTTGCGTGCCTTCGGCGCCCGCCAGATCGGCGATGGTGCGCGCCACCTTGAGCGCCCGGTGGGTGGCACGGGCCGACCAGCCCAGCCGTGCCGCTGCGGTCTGCAGAAACTGCGCCGCTGCGGGCTCCAGCCGTGCCTGGGTGTCGATCTGCTGCCCGTGCAAAGCCTGGTTGGGCGCGCCCTGGCGCTGCAGGGCCCGTTGCCGGGCCAGGGCCACGCGCGTGCGCACCACGGCGCTGGCCTCGCCTGGGCTGGTCTGCAGCAGCTCCTGTGGTGCCAGGGCGGGTACTTCTACGTGCAGGTCGATGCGGTCCAGCAGCGGGCCGCTGAGCTTGGCCTGGTAGCGTGCCACCTGGTCGGGGGTGCAGCGGCAGGCGCGCCGTGCGTCCCCCCGGTGCCCGCAGGGGCAGGGGTTCATGGCGGCAATGAGCTGAAAGCGCGCCGGGAACTCAGCGCTCTGCGCTGCGCGCGCAATGGTGATGCGCCCGGTCTCCAGCGGTTCGCGCAGCGCTTCGAGCGCGGCGCGCGGGAACTCCGGCAGCTCGTCCAGGAACAGCACCCCGTGGTGCGCCAGTGAAATCTCCCCCGGCCTGGGTGGCGAGCCCCCGCCCACCAGCGCCACGGCGCTGGCCGTGTGGTGTGGCTGGCGTGTGGGTCTGCGGGCCCAGTGCTCCAGCGCAAAGCTCCCCGCCAGGCTGGCCACGGCGGCGCTCTCCAGCGCTTCGTCCACGGCCATGTCGGGCAGCAGGCCGGCAAAGCGCTGTGCCAGCATGGACTTGCCCGACCCCGGCGGCCCCGACATCAGCAGGCTGTGCCCGCCTGCGGCGGCAATCTCCAGCGCGCGCTTGGCGGCGGCCTGCCCCTTCACGTCTGCCAGGTCAGGGTAGGGGGTGGCCGCTCGCGCTGGCTGGGGCTGCATGCGCGCCCAACCGCCGCCATCGGTGGCGGCGTCTTCCAGGGGCAGGGCGGCAGCGCCGTCGGGCAGGAACGGCTGCACCACATCCAGCAGATGACGCGCACGCCAGACCTGGGTGCCGGGCACCAGCGCGGCCTCCTCGGCGCTGCCCGGAGGCAGCACCAGGCGCACGCCGGCCTGCATGCCGTGCAGCGCCAGGCTGGTGGCCAGGGCGCCGCGCACCGGGCGCAGTTCGCCCGAGAGCGAAAGCTCCCCCGCAAACTCCCAGCCCGCCAGGCGTGCCGAGTCGATCTGGCCGCTGGCGGCCAGGATGCCCAGGGCAATGGGCAGGTCGAAGCGGCCCGAGTCCTTGGGCAGGTCGGCAGGGGCCAGGTTCACGGTGATGCGCTTGTTGCTGGGGAACTCCAGGCCCGCGTTCATCAGCGCCGAGCGCACGCGCTCGCGGGCCTCCTTCACCTCGACCTCGGCCAAGCCCACCAGCGTGAAGCTGGGCAGGCCGTTGGCCAGGTGCACCTCCACGGTGACGGGCGCCGCGGCCAGGCCCAGCAGCGCGCGGCTTTGCACCAAAGCAAGACTCATCGGCGGTGTTCTCCCCAATCAAGTGCAAGGCAGGGGCGGGGCCTGGTGCACCACAGCGGTGCGTGCTCCCGCGCACAAGCCCCCGCACTGTAGCCGGGAACGGCGCCGCAGCGCGCCAGCGCAGGGGTGCAAGGGCTTGGCATGGTCTGTGCTTTGAGGGCTTATCGCAACGAATCTTTACAGGAGTGACCATGAACCACGCATCCCTCAAGGCCCTGGGCGTCGCCCTGGTGGCGGCCCTGCCCCTGGTGGCCAGCGCGCAACTGAGCGGCAACCTCAGCCTCACCACCAACTACAAGTTCCGTGGCCAGGACCAGGACGCGAGCCAGTCCAAGGCCGTCAAGCCTGCGGTGCAGGGCGGCTTCGACTACGCGTTCGGCGAGTCCGGCTGGTACGTGGGCAACTGGAACTCCAGCGTGGACTGGCTCAGTGGCAACTCCATCGAGATGGACCTGTACGGCGGCTACAAATTCAAGGGCGCCGGGCTGGACTGGGACCTGGGCGCGCTGACCTACGTGTACCCCGGCAACAGCACGGGCAACACCACCGAGCTGTATGCCGCGGCCACCTGGGGCCCGGTCACGGCCAAGTATTCGCACACCGTGTCGGACGACTACTTCGGCTTTGCCGGCGCCAAGTCGGGTTCGGGCCGCAAGGGCCGCAACACCGGCTACCTGGCGCTGGGCTTTGCGCAGGAGGTGTTCCTCAAGACCACGCTCAAGGCTTCGCTGGGCTTCACCCGTTTTGCGGGCGACATCAAGGACACGGGCGTGCCCAACTACACCGACTACAGCCTGGGCGGTGCCTACGACTTTGGTGGCGGCCTCTCGCTGGGCGCAGCCGTGGTCGCGGCCAGCAAGAAGGCGTATTTCGGGCACGTGAACAAGTCGCGCCTGATCGTCACCCTGACCAAAACCCTGTAAGGAGGACCTGAAAATGAAAATGGTGACTGCCATCATCAAGCCGTTCAAGCTCGACGAAGTGCGCGAGGCGCTGTCCGACATCGGGGTGCAGGGCATCACGGTGACCGAGGTCAAGGGCTTCGGCCGCCAGAAGGGCCATACCGAGCTGTACCGCGGCGCCGAGTACGTGGTGGACTTTCTGCCCAAGGTGAAGATCGAAGCCGCAGTGGCCGACGACCTGGTGGACCGCACCATCGAAGCCATCGAAGGCGCCGCCCGCACCGGCAAGATCGGTGACGGAAAGATCTTTGTCGCGCCGCTCGAACAGGTCATCCGCATCCGCACCGGCGAAACAGGCCCGGACGCCATCTGACCCCACCCTCCCCATTCCGAACGCAAGGATCTGCCATGAAAAAACTGCTTGCCTCCCTGGTGCTGGGGCTGGGCCTGTGGGCCGCCGGGCCGTTGGCCTGGGCCCAGGCGCCTGCGGCCACCGAGCCCGCGGCCGTGACCGCACCCGCCGACGCTGCGCCAGCCCCTGCGGCCGCAGCCCCCGCTGCCCCCGCCGTGGCCGAAGCGGCTCCCGCCGAGGCCCCGGCCCCCGCGCCCAAGCTCGACTCGGGCGACACCGCGTGGATGCTGACCTCCACGCTGCTCGTCATTCTGATGACCATTCCGGGCCTGGCCCTGTTCTACGGTGGTCTGGCGCGCTCCAAGAACATGCTGTCCGTGCTGGTGCAGGTGTTCGTGGTGTTCGCACTCATCAGCGTGCTGTGGGCCCTGTACGGCTACAGCCTGACCTTCTCGGGGGAAGGGCAGTTCTTTGGCGGCACCGACAAGCTCTTCCTCAAGGGCATTGCGCCCGACACGCTCTCGGGCCTGCTGCCCACGATTCCCGAGTACGTGTTCGTGTCCTTCCAGTCCACCTTTGCCGCCATCACCGTGGCGCTGATCGTGGGCGCGTTTGCCGAGCGCATCCGTTTCTCCGCCGTGCTGATCTTCGCCGTGCTGTGGTTCACCTTCAGCTACATCCCCATGGCGCACATGGTGTGGGGCGGCGGCCTGCTGGCCAAGGACGGCGCGCTCGACTTCGCGGGCGGCACTGTGGTGCACATCAACGCCGGTATCGCGGCCCTGGTGGGTGCCTACATGGTGGGCAAGCGCATCGGCTTCGGCCGCGAGGCCATGACGCCGCACAGCCTCACGCTGACCATGGTGGGTGCGTCGCTGCTGTGGGTGGGCTGGTTTGGCTTCAACGCCGGTTCGGCCGGTGCGGCCAACGGCGTGGCGGGCCTGGCCTTCGTCAACACCGTGCTGGCCACGGCGGCGGCCACCCTGTCCTGGCTGGCAGGCGAAACGCTGCACAAGGGCAAGGCCTCCATGCTGGGCGCCGCCTCGGGTGCCGTGGCCGGTCTGGTGGCTGTCACCCCCGCCGCGGGCTTCGTCGGCCCCATGGGCTCCATCGTCATGGGCCTGATCGCTGGCATCGTCTGCCTGTGGGGCGTGGGCGGGCTCAAGCGCATGCTGGGTGCCGACGACGCGTTCGACGTGTTCGGTGTGCACGGCGTGGGCGGCATTGTGGGCGCCATCCTGACGGGCGTGTTCGCCGCGCAAAGCCTGGGCGGCACGGGCGGCCTGACCCCCGACACCTACGCCATGGGCCACCAGGTCTGGGTGCAGATCAAGAGCGTGCTCATCACCCTGGTGTGGTCGGGCGTGGTGGCTGTGGTGGCCTACAAGATCGCCGATCTGCTGGTGGGCCTGCGCGTGAGCGAAGAGGCCGAACGCGAAGGCCTGGACATCACCTCCCACGGCGAAACCGCTTACTCGCGGTAAGCAGCCCCGCTCTGCACCGGTGTCTGGTGGCGCCGGTGCAGGGCCTGCGAGACCCTCCGAGCTTGCCCGCCCCCTCCAAGGGCGGGCTTTTTGTCATTTTGGCCTCCAGCGCCCGTACTTTCATCGCAAGCAGCTATCAAAAGCATAGCAATCGAGTGACCATTGGCATCATGCCAGGCGCTGTGGCCGAAATCGCTCATCGCCCCTGTGCAGAAAATTCATGCCCCGGCGCGCGCGCAGGCCATGCACGGCGCGGCCCTGGCGCGTACCATTCCCCGCCATGGACCAGGCTCTGCAAACCCTCATCGACCAGGTGCGCGCCGCCCACGCGCGCCAGGCCCCGCTGCGCATTGGCGGCGGGGGCACCAAACAAGGCATGGGCAGCCTGCCGCTGGGCGAGCTGCTGGACACGCGCCCCTACCACGGCATCGTCAACCACGAACCCACCGAGCTGGTGGTGACCGTGCGCGCGGGCACGCCGCTGACCGAGCTGGAGCAGGTGCTTGCGCAGCAGCGCCAGTACCTGCCCTTCGAGCCCCCACGCTTTGCCAGCGGCGGCACCGTGGGCGGCATGGTGGCCGCCGGCCTGGCCGGCCCGGCGCGCGCCAGTGTGGGCGGTGTGCGCGACTACGTGCTGGGCGTGCGCATGATCAACGGCCTGGGCCAGGACCTGCGCTTTGGCGGCCAGGTGATGAAGAACGTGGCCGGGTACGACGTCTCGCGCCTCATGGCGGGCAGTTTGGGGCAGCTCGGGGTGCTCACCGAAGTCAGCCTCAAAGTGCTGCCCGTGCCCCCGGCCGAGGCCACGCTGCGCTTTGAATGCAGCCAGTCCGACGCGCTGGGTCGCCTGCAGGCCTGGTGCGGCCAGCCGCTGCCGCTCAACGCCAGTTGCTGGGTGCACGATGCCGGGGCCGACACCCTGTACCTGCGCCTGCGCGGCGCCAGCGCTGCGGTCGAGTCCGCCTGCCGCAGCCTTGGAGGCGAGCGCATGGACGCCAGCGCCGCTGCTGCCGATTGGGAGGCCTGCCGTGACCAGCGCCTGCCCTGGTTTGCCGCAGGCGCACCCGATACCGGGCTGGACCTGTGGCGCCTGTCCGTGCCCACCGCGGCGCCCGCGCTGGACCTGCCCGCAGACCTGATGCCGCCGCTCATCGAATGGCATGGCGCGTTGCGCTGGGTGTGGGCCCCCGCAGCCCATGCCAACGCGCTGCGCGAAGCCGCGCGCGCTGTGGGTGGCCATGCGCGGCGGTTCAGACCGTCCGATGCCGCCGCCGCCGCGCCCGAAGGCGGCCTGCCCTCCGCACTGCGCGCCCTGCACGAGCGCGTGCGCCAGAGCTTTGACCCGGCCGGGATCTTCAACCCCGGCGCATCGGTCGGCATGGATTGACATGCGCCGCTTTCGCCACCTGACCGGACAGCACCGCACCAGCGACAGCAACCGCCGCCTGGGCCTGCTGCTGGCGTTCAATGCCGGTGCGATCAATGCGGGCGGCTTTCTGGTGGTCAAGCTCTACACCTCGCACATGACGGGCTTCCTGTCCATGCTGGCCGACCACCTGGTGCTGGGCAATACCGTGCTGGTACTCGGCGCGCTGGGGGCTTTGCTGGCGTTCGTGTCCGGGGCTGCGGTCACCACCATCCTCATCCACTGGGCCAAGAAGCGCAAACTGCACAGCACCTACGCGCTGCCGCTGCTGATCGAGGCGATGCTCATGCTGGTGTTCGGCCTGCTGGGGGCGGCCACGCTGCACTGGCGCACACCCTTTGCCGTGCCCGCCACGGTCTTGCTGCTGTCCTTCATCATGGGCCTGCAGAACGCCACCGTCACCAAGATGTCGGCAGCCCAGATCCGCACCACCCACATGACCGGCACCATCACCGACCTGGGCATCGAGCTGGGCAAACTGCTGTACTGGAACCACAGCGCCGAGCGGCCCGAGCTGCGCGTGCGCGCCAACCACCAGCGCCTGGCCCTGTTTGCCGGGCTCACGGCCATGTTCCTGGTGGGCGGCATTGCCGGGGCGGCGGGCTTCAAGCACGTGGGCTTCGTCTTTGTGGTGCCGCTGGCGCTGGTGCTGTGCGCCCTGGCCGTGCCCCCGCTGTGGATCGACCGTGCCCGCTTGTGGCCACGGACACGGCGCAACGCCCCGGCAGCCCCTGGCGCGCAAGCCCCCGCTGCGCCGGATGCGCACGACCACCCCTGAACCCCTGTCCGCACCCCATCCCCCGAGAGCCGCCATGCAAACCCAACTGGCCCCCGAATTCCAAGGCACCCCCGAAGGCACCGAGGCCGAAGCCATCCTGCGCAAGTGCGTGCACTGTGGCTTTTGCACCGCCACCTGCCCCACCTTCCAGTTGCTGGGCGACGAACTCGACGGCCCGCGCGGCCGCATCTACCTCATCAAACAGGTGCTCGAAGGCGCACAGCCCACGCGCAGCACGCAGTTGCACCTGGACCGCTGCCTGACCTGCCGCAACTGCGAAAGCACCTGCCCCAGCGGCTTGCAGTACGGCCACCTGGTGGACATTGGCCGCAAGATCGTGGATGCCAAGGTGCCGCGCCCGGCGGGCGAGCGCGCTGTGCGCTGGGCGCTCAAGGAAGGCCTGCCCTCGCCGCTGTTCGGCCCGGCCATGAAGATGGGCCAGGCCGTGCGCGGCCTCATGCCCCAGGCGCTGCGCGCCAAGGTGCCCGCACGCGAGGACGCAGGCGCGCTGCCCACACGCCAGCACGCGCGCAAGGTGCTCATGCTCGAAGGCTGCGTGCAACCTTCCATGATGCCGGGCATCAACACGGCCACCGCGCGCGTTCTCGACGCCGCAGGCATACAGACCGTGGTGGCGCGTGAGGCGGGTTGCTGCGGCGCCGTCAAGTTCCACCTCAACGACCAGGAAGGCGGCCTGGCGCAGATGCGCGCCAACATCGACGCCTGGTGGCCCTGGGTGGAAAAGGGCGAGGTCGAGGCCATCGTGATGAATGCCTCGGGCTGCGGTGTCACCGTCAAGGAATACGGCCACCTGCTGCAGCACGACGCGCAGTACGCCGACAAGGCCGCCCGCATCAGCGCGCTCACGCGGGACCTGTCCGAACTGCTGCCCGACATCACCCCGCGGCTGCAAGAGCGCCTGCGCAGCAAGCCGCAGGGCGCCTTGCCCGGCGTGCTGGCCTACCACCCGCCCTGCACGCTGCAGCACGGCCAACAGCTGCGCGGCACCGTCGAAGAACACCTGCGCGCGCTGGGCTTTGACGTGCGCCTGCCCCGGGAGTCGCACCTGTGTTGCGGCTCGGCGGGCACCTATTCGGTGCTGCAGGCCGCGCTGTCGCAGCAACTGCGCGAGCGCAAGCTCGGCCACTTGGGCCAGCTCGCGCCGCAGGTCATCATCTCGGCCAACATCGGCTGCATCACCCACCTGCAAAGCGGCACCGATACGCCCGTGCGCCACTGGATTCAGGTGCTGGACGATGCGCTTGCATGAGCCGCGCAGCCGATTTCTGAGATGATCGCGGGCTTGTTTTCCTGCAAACCCTGCCTCCCATGACCGATTCCGTGCCGGCCACCGACGCCTCCTCTCCTGCCCCCGCCGCCCCCGGCGATGCGGCGCCTGCCCCTGCGCAGGCCGCGCAGCGCCCTGATGGCGCGCGCCGCCAGGGCCGTGGCCGCCCGGGCCGCCGTGCGCCGGGGGGCAATGCCGCCCCCGCTGCCGCCGCGCCCCGGCCCAGCCGCCCCCAGCCGCCTGCGCTGCTGGAGCTGGCGGCGCTGTACCCGCGCCTGTTTGGCGAGGCGCCGCTGCCGCTCAAGCGCGGCATCTTCGACGACCTGATGGCCGCCCACCCCGAACAGTTCGAGCGCGAAGCCCTCAAGCTCGCGCTGGGCGTGCACACCCGCTCCACCCGCTACCTGCAGGCCGTGGCCGCAGGCCAGCCCCGGCACGACCTGCAGGGCCAGAGCGTGGAGCCCATGGCCCCCGAGCATGTGCACCACGCCCTGTGGGAGCTGTACCGCCGCCGCCAGGAGCGCGGTGGTGACGAATGGCGCGCCAAGATCCGCACCCGCATGGCCCGCGCCATCGACGCCAGCGGTCTCACGCGCGACGACTACTGCGCCCGCGTGCACATCCGCGATGCCCAGGCCCAGGCGCTGCTCGACGAAGCCCTGGCCGAACTGGCTGCACAGCACGCCCGCGAAGAAGCGCTGCTGCACGCCTTCGAGGCCAGCGGCCAGACCGTGGAAGCCTTTGCCGACATGTACGGCATGGACCCGCGCACCGCAGAGCGCAACCTGCAGCGAGCACGCCAGCGCAAGGCGGGTTGATTTGCTATTAAAAATATAGCTGCTTGCGCCCATGAACAGAGCGCTGTAGCCATATTTTATCTAGGGCCTGTTCACACTATTTTTGCCAGTGCGAACACGGTGCAAACCGCGCCAATCTAGGCGCGGGACGACGCCAAGGCCGGGGCCTTGGCTAGGAGTGCAACGACGAGTGGCCCGGCTTTCACCGTGTTCCCTTCGGGTTGTGACCAAAAAGGGCCATGCGCGGCGTTGCCAAGCCTCGCTGGGGCTGCACCCCAGCTTCGTTTGGCGTCTTGCGCCTGGCCCTTTTTGATCGCAACGCATCTGGTAAAAAAAGTGTGAACAGGCCCTAAACCGACTTGCCCTGGGGCGGCTTCACACGCCCGGCGTGGCCTCGTCCTGCAGCACCACGCGGTTGCGCCCCTGCGACTTGGCCGCATAGAGCGCGATGTCGGCGCGCTCCAGGAGTCGCTCCAGCGGCTCGCCCGGCCGAGACAGCGCCACGCCCATCGACACCGTCACCCGCACGCTGCGCCCGTCGAACGGCAGCTCCATGGCCTGCACCTTGGCCCGCACGCGCTCCAGCAGGCCCAGTGCACTGGCGGCGTCGCTGTCGTACAGCATGAGCACGAACTCCTCGCCGCCCCAGCGCGCGAGCATGTCCGTGTTGCGCACGGTGGCCTGCACCGTCCGGGCAAATGCCTGCAGCACCTGGTCACCCACGGCATGGCCCTCGCTGTCGTTGATGCTCTTGAAATGGTCCAGGTCCAGAATCGCCAGCACCAGCGGTCGCCCGGCACGCTCGCAACGCTGGCGCTCCACGCCGATGAGTTCGGTCATGTGCCGACGATTCACCAACCCGGTGAGCTCATCGTGCGTGGCCAGGTGGCTGATGCGCTCCAGCGCCTGCGAGAGCTGGTGCTTCTGCTGCGTCAGCCGGCGCCGGATGTGCTGCAGCCGGATGGCAATGAAGGTGCTGCCCATCAGCACCAGCACGATCATGGCGCCATGCGCTGCCTCCAGCGCGGGCGAGCGCCCCGGCTCATCGAGCATGGCCACCGTGGCCAGGGCAGCGCCAAACACCAGCAGGGCATAGGCCATGTTGGCGGCCAGTTGCCGCGCCGTCATGCCGAAGATGCCGAACATCAGCACCAGCGACAGGATCACCGGCGTGACCCCGCGCGCCTGCCCCAGGAGCACGTAGGCGGCGGCGTTGCAGGCCAGTGCGTAGCGGATCTGCCATTGCGTCATGGACGGGTCCTGCAGGCGGAGCGACCAGCCGCTGCGGATCAGCACCAGCACGGAAATCAGCCCACCCGCGGTGCACAGCGCCCACCACCAGGCCCAGTCCTTGTGGCCAAAGCCCGCGTGCACCAGCATCAGCACCACCACGATGCACAGCGCCATCATCAGCACCGCAAACGAGGCCATCCCCATGCGGATGCGCATGGCCGGCTCGGTGCCCAGCAGCCAGTCCGTCAGCCGTTGCATGCGCGCTTGCAGGTCCATGATTCCTTTGCTCCAGGGTGCCCCAGCCCGTGGGCCGAAGCGGCGGCCCTATGATGGCCCGTGCCGCTGCCACCGGGTAGCCTCTGCGGCAAGCCGGGTGGTGCAAACACAACAGTATCTGGCCCGTGCAGGGCTCTTTCCGGCAGGAGATCTCGCATGCCCTCTGGCAACCCCACCCCCCGTGCCCCAGGAACCCTGGCCCTGCGCGCCATGGCACTGCTGGCCGTGGCCTTCGGTCTGCTCACGCTGAAGGAGGGCGGCAGCGTGCTGTTTGGCAGCGCTGCGGCGCGCGCTGCGGCAGGGGCCTACGTGCCCTTTGTGCTGTGGTTCAACTTTGGCGCAGGCTTTGCCTACGTGGTGGCGGGCCTGGGCATGGGCCTGCGCCAGCGCTGGGCGGCCCCCCTGGCCGCCTTGATTGCGGCGGCCACGGCGCTGACCTTCGCCGTGCTGGGGGTGCACATCGCGCAGGGGGGCGCTTTCGAGATGCGCACCGTGGCCGCCATGGCGCTGCGCACCACGGTCTGGGCCGTGCTGGCCTGGCTGGCCTTCAGGCACCTGGGCCGCCAACATAGTCCAAATCTGCTATCAGAATAATAGCTGTTTGCGCTTGATGGATAGGCGCTAGAAGCCAATTTGGCTTGCAATCACAGCCAGCCCGCCTTGCGGAAACGCCAGTACAGCAAGGCACCGGCGCTGACGATCGCGCCCAGCGCCATGGGATAGCCAAAGGCCCACTTCAGTTCGGGCATGTGCTCAAAGTTCATGCCCCAGATGCCTGCCATGGCCGTGGACACCGCAAAAATCGCGGCCCAGGCCGCCAGGCGCTTGGTGGTCTCCGACTCCTCGATGGTCACCATCGACAGGTTCACCTGGATGGCCGTGCCGATGGTGTCACGCATGGTGTCGATCGCGTTCTGGATGCGCGCCAGGTGGTCGTGCACATCGCGGAAATACTCCTGCGCGCCGGTGCACACCTCGGGCACGCGCCCGCCGTGCAGCTTGCCCGCCACCTCCATCAGCGGCGCGACCGCATGGCGCAGCACCGTGGTGCGGCGCTTGAGCGCGTACAGCCGCTCGATCGAGCCGCGTGCCGTGCCGTGCTCGAAAATGTCCTGCTCGATTTGCTCCAGCTCCGACTCGAAATCGTCGATCAGCGGGAAGTAGCGGTCCACCACCGCATCCATCAGTGCATAGAACACAAAGCCCGCGCCCAGGCGCAGCAACAGCGGCTCGCGCTCGCAACGGGCGCGCACGCCCAGAAAGTTCTGCTTGCTGCGGCTGCGCACCGACAACACAAAGTTGTGCCCCACAAACACCGCCAGATCGCCGACGTTGAGCTCCCCGTCGTCCGGCTCCACCAGGCGCATCACCGCAAACAAGGTCTTGCCGTACTCCTCCAGCTTGGGGCGCTGCAGGCCCTTGAGCGCATCCTCCACCGCCAGGTCGTGCAGGTCGAACTCCTCCTGCATGGTGCGCAGCTCCTCGTGCGTGGGGTCACGCAGCGCCACCCACACAAAGGCATCGGGCCGCTGCAGCCAGTCGCTGATGGCTTCGACGTCAATATCGGCCAGCTTGCGGCCGTTCTCGTAGGCAACACAGTTGAGGATCATGGTGAGTGGGCGCGGCCAAGTGCGGGGCGCCTATCTTGGCACGGGAGTGAAAGCGCGTAGTGTGCGTCAGTTCGGGCCGAATACCCGCTGGCGCTGCGCCAGCCGCGCCAGGTGGCTGCACACGCCGTCGCACAGCGCATCGACCGAGGCATCGGCGCAGCGGTACCAGGCGCTGTGGCCGCGCTGTTCGCGCTGCACCAGGCCGTGGCGCATGAGCAGCGCCAGGTGGCGCGAGACATTGGCCGGGCTGCAGCCGCAGCGCCGAGCCAGGTCGCCCACGGTGTGCTCACCCTGGGCCAGCCATTGCAGCAGGGTCAGGCGCGTGGGTTCGCCCAGGGCGTGGAAGTGCGCAGCCACGGCTTCCAGCACGTCGTCCGGAATGGTGGGCCCGCCGGGAGGGCAGGGGGTGGCGGGAGGCGGTTGCATGGCGTTCTTTTCAACTAGTTGACTATTTAACTAGTTACGCAAATAATAGCGCAACACGCATCCCATGAACAGCCCTGTCCGCACGCCGGAGCAGGGCAGAACAGGCAGGAACCACCCCATGTTCAAGAACCTTTCCTCACAGGCGGCCCTGGCGCTGGCACTGGCGACCGCCCCGGTTGCGGTACTGGCTGCACCGTGGGCCACCGAGCCCGCCCAGGCCGCCAGCCAGGCGGGCCGCAGCAGCTACGACGGCGTGGTCGAGGCACTGCGCCAGACCGTGGTGGCCGCGCAGGTGCCCGGCGCCGTGGTGGAGCTGGCCGTCAAGGCGGGCGACACGGTGCAGGCGGGCCAGTTGCTGCTGCGCATCGATGCGCGCAGTGCAGACCAAAGCGCCGCTGCCGTCGATGCCCAGGTGCAGGCCGCACGTGCGCAGCTCGACGTGGCCACGCGCGAATACGAGCGGCAGAAGCAGCTCTTTGCCAAGAAGTACATCAGCCAGGCCGCGCTGGACCGCGCCGAGGCCGAGGTGCGTGCCGCCCGCGCCCAGGCCAGCGCGCAAACCGCCCAGGCGGGCGCCGCGCGCACGCAAACCGGCCTGCACGTGGTGCGGGCGCCCTATGCCGGCGTGGTGGCCGAGGTGCCCGTGGCCCTGGGCGACATGGCCATGCCCGGACGCCCCTTGCTCACGCTCTACGACCCGGCGCAACTGCGCGTGACGGCCGCCGTGCCCCAGTCGGCCCTGCCCGCAGGCGCCAAGCCGGAGGACGTGCGTGTGGAGCTGGCGGGCCAGGGCACGCAGACCACGCCGCAGCGCGTGCAGGTGCTGCCCACCGTGGACCCCGCCACGCACACGGTGCAGGTGCGTGCCGACCTGCCCCCAGGCCTGGCCAGTGCCCGCCCAGGGCTGTTTGCACGCCTGTGGCTGCCCGGTGCGCCGGGTGCGGGCGAGGGTGCGCGCATCACCGTGCCGCAAAGCGCCGTGGTGCGCCGCGCCGAGCTGACCGGCCTGTACGTGCTGGGCGCGGGCGGCCAGCCCCAGCTGCGCCAGGTGCGCCTGGGCCGGGCCGAAGGCGGGCGGGTGGAAGTGCTCAGCGGCGTTGCCGCGGGCGAAGCCGTGCTGACCGAGCCGCAGACCGCGGCCCGCGCACGCTGAAAGGACCGCCGCCATGACGCAGGAACACCAGACGCCCGCGCTGGGCATCTCGGGCCGCATCGCAAGCTTCTTCCAGTCTGCGCAGATCACGCCGCTGCTGGCGCTGGTGGCGCTGCTGCTGGGCGTCTTTGCCGTGCTGGTCACGCCGCGCGAAGAGGAGCCGCAGATCAACGTCACCATGGCCAATGTGCTGATCCCGTTCCCCGGCGCCAGCGTGCGCGACGTGGAGCAGATGGTCGCCATCCCCGCCGAGCAGGTGCTGTCGCAGATCAGCGGTTCCGAGCATGTGATGTCGGTCTCGCAGCCCGGCATGGCGGTCATCACGGTGCAGTTCAAGGTCGGCGTGCCGCGCACCGAGGCGCTGGTGCGCCTGTACGACACCGTGCACTCCAACGCCGACTGGCTGCCGCGCCACCTGGGCGTGATGGACCCACTCATCAAGCCCAAGGGCATTGACGACGTGCCCATCCTGAGCCTCACGCTGCACAGCACGCGCGCCGATGCCGGCCCCTTCGACCTGGAGCGCGTGGCGCACAGCGTGGAGGCCGACCTCAAGCGCGTACCCGGCACGCGCGAAGTGCGCACCCACGGCGGCCCCGGCCGCGCGGTGATGGTGGAGATGGACCCCACGCGCATGGCGGGCATGGGTGTGACCGTGGCCGACCTGCGCCAGGCCCTGCAATCGGCCAACCAGGGCCTGCCCGTGGGCGAGCTGCTGCGCGGCAACCAGGCGCTGGCGGTGGAGGCCGGGCCGTTCCTGCGCGATGCGCAAGAGGTGGGCGAGCTGGTGGTGGGTGTGCGCGCAGGCAAGCCCGTGTTCCTGCGCGAAGTGGCCCAGGTGCGCGACGGTGCGCCGCCCAGTACGCAGTACGTGTGGCACGGCACCGCAGGGCAGGACGCCGCCGAACATCCGGCCGTCACCATCGCCGTGACCAAGAAGCCGGGCGAAAACGCCATCGACGTGGCCAACGCCGTGCAATCGCGCGTGGCGCAACTGCAGGGCACCGTGATCCCGACCGACGTGCAGGTGGTCACCACGCGCAACTACGGTGCAACAGCCGACGAGAAGGCGCGCCAGCTCATCAGCAAGCTGCTGTTCGCCACAGCGTCGGTGGTGGCGCTGGTGTTCATAGCGCTGGGGCGGCGCGAGGCAGCCATTGTGGGCACGGCCGTGGTGCTCACGCTCACGGCCACGCTGTTTGCGTCCTGGGTGTGGGGCTTCACGCTCAACCGGGTGTCGCTGTTTGCGCTGATCTTCTCCATCGGCATCCTGGTGGACGACGCCATTGTGGTGGTCGAGAACATCCACCGCCACCAGCACCAGCACCTGCACCCCGGCAAGCCGCTGAGGCAGATCATCCCCGGCGCGGTGGACGAGGTGGGCGGCCCGACCATCCTGGCCACGCTCACCGTCATTGCGGCGCTGCTGCCCATGGCCTTTGTGTCGGGCCTGATGGGGCCGTACATGAGCCCCATCCCCATCAACGCCAGCATGGGCATGCTGCTGTCGCTGGCCATTGCCTTTGCCGTCACCCCATGGCTCGCGCGCCTGTGGATGAAGGCCGTGCCCGCCGGCAGCGGCCACGGCAGCGCCGAGGGCACAGCCCACGCAGCGCCGCAGGGCCTGGCCGGGCGCATTGCGCCGGTGTTCGAGCGCATCTTCCGCCCGTTGCTCGACGTCCAGGCGGGTGCGCGCAACCGCCGCCTGCTGGGGCTGGGCGTGGCAGCGCTGATCGCGCTGTCGGTGGCGTTGCCCGTCATTGGCTGGGTGCAGCTCAAGATGCTGCCGTTCGACAACAAGTCCGAATTCCAGGTGGTGGTGGACCTGCCCGCAGGCACGCCGCTGGAGCACACCGCCGCCACGCTGCACGCGCTGGGCGCGCACCTGGCCACGGTGCCCGAGGTCACGCACTACCAGGCCTATGCGGGCACGGCTGCGCCCATCAACTTCAACGGCCTGGTGCGCCAGTACTACCTGCGCAGCGGTGGCAACGTGGGCGACATCCAGGTCAACCTGGTGGCCAAGGGCGAGCGCAAGCTGCAAAGCCACGCCATCGCCATGCGCGAGCGCGCGGCGCTGCAGGCCATTGGCCAGCGCTTTGGCGCCAACGTCAAGGTGGTGGAGGTGCCGCCCGGCCCGCCGGTGCTCGCGCCTATCGTGGCCGAGGTCTATGGGCCCGACGCCGAAGGCCGCCGCCAGGTGGCCCAGGCCGTGCGCAAGGCGCTGGCCCAGACCGAGGGCCTGGTGGACATCGACGACAGCAGCATTGCCGACGCTCCGCGCACCCTGCTGCTGGTGGACCGGCGCAAGGCCGCGCTGCTGGGCGTGCCGCAGCAGGCCATCGTGACCACGCTGCGCGCAGGCCTGGCCGGTGAGCAGGCCGCCTACCTGCACGACCAGAGCAAATACCCCGCCGCCGCCACGCTGCAACTGCCGCCCACGCTGCACGGCGACCTGCAGGCGCTGCTGCAACTGGGTGTGCGCACGGCCAGCGGCGCGCTGGTGCCGCTGCGCGAACTGGTGACCGTGAGCGACAGCCTGCGCGAGCAGCCCGTCTATCACAAGGATTTGCTGCCGGTGAACTTTGTCGTGGCCGACATGGCGGGCCGCGTGGACAGCCCGCTGTACGGTATGTTCCAGGCGCGCAGCGCCATTGCGCAGATCACCGCGCCCGACGGCGGCAAGGTCGAGGAGTTCTTCATCCACCAGCCCAGCGACGCCTGGCGCGGCTACGCCCTCAAGTGGGACGGCGAATGGCAGATCACCTACGAGACCTTCCGCGACATGGGCGCCGCCTACGCCGTGGGCCTCATCCTGATTTACCTGCTGGTGGTGGCGCAGTTCGGTAGCTACCTCACGCCGCTGATCATCATGGCGCCCATCCCGCTGACCATCATCGGCGTGATGCCGGGCCACGCCATCCTGGGCGCGCAGTACACGGCCACCAGCATGATCGGCATGATTGCGCTGGCGGGCATCATCGTGCGCAACTCCATCCTGCTGGTGGACTTCATCAACCTGCAGGTGCGTGAGGGTGTGCCGTTCGAGCGCGCCATCGTGCACTCGGCCATCACGCGCGCCCAGCCCATCGTGCTGACCGGCCTGGCGGCCATGGTGGGGGCGTTCTTCATCCTGGACGACCCCATCTTCAACGGCCTGGCGATCTCGCTGATCTTCGGCATCGCCGTATCCACCGTGCTCACGCTGGTGGTCATCCCCACGCTGTACTACATGGCCTACCGCCACCGGCTGGATCGCCTGCGCCCGGCCAGCATCGCCCAATAGCTATAAAAACAATAGCATTTTGCGCACTACCCATAAGCCCTAGAAGCCAAAAACACCATGACCAGCTACCAGGACATCACCCGCACCACCTCGGCCCAGCTTGCCAGCCTGCGTGCCGACATCCCCGACACGATGCGCGGCTTCTCCGCCATGGCCCAGGCCGCCACCAAGGACGGCGCGCTCGACAAGACCACCAAGGAGCTGATCGCCATGGCGCTGTCCGTGGCCGCGCGCTGCGACCCCTGCGTGGGCTACCACGCCAAGGCGCTGGTGGAACTGGGCGCCTCGCGCGCGCAAGTGGCCGAGGCGCTGGGCATGGCCGTGTACATGGGCGGCGGCCCCTCGCTCATGTACGCCGCCAAGGCCAGCGCCGCGTTCGACGAATTCAGCCAACTCAGCGCCCAGGCCACCGCCTGAGCCCGTGGACAGAAAGACAGAAAGGCTCCCGATGCAAGCCCTCTGGCGCACCTCCCTGCTGGCCCTGGCACTGGCCGCCCCCACGGCCCGGGCCACCGACCTGCTGCAGGCCTGGCAGGCCGCGCAGCAAAACGACCGCGAACTGGCCGTGGCCCGCGAGGCCCAGGCCACGGCGCAACCCCTGCGCGACCAGGCGCGCGCCCTGTGGCGCCCTGGCGTGGCGCTCACCGCATCCGCAGGCGTGGCCACGGGCGAGAGCGACATGCGGGGCGCGCAATTCTCGGCCCCCGGCATGGGCACGTCGAACGGCGTGAACTTCAGCACCTCGGTCACCGGCGGCACGGCCACGCGCTGGGCGCTGCAGGCGCGCCAGCCCTTGCTCAACGCCGAGCGCCGCGCCCAGCAGCAGCAACTGGGCCTGCAGGCCGACAGCACCGAGCTGCAATGGCAGGCCGCGCAGCAAGCGCTGATGCTGCGCACCGCGCAGCGCTACTTCGAGCTGGCCGTGGCGCAGGAATCGCTCCAGGTGCTGCAGCGCCAGTACGAGGCCGTGCAGCAGGCCGCCGCCGAGGCGCAAGACCGCTTCGTGCTGGGCGCCGCCCCCATCACCGCCACGCACGAGGCGCGCGCGCGCCAGGGCGCACTGCGCGCCCAGGTGCTCGCCGCCCAGGTGGCGCTGGACCTGCGCCGCCGCGAGCTGGCCGACAGCACTGGCCTGCCCATGGACGGCTTGCAGGCGCACCTGCCCGCAGCGCTGGTGCCCGAGCCCGCGCGCACCCAGGCCGCGCTGGCGCACTGGCAGGCCCAGGCGCAGGACGGCAACCCCCAGATCCGCCTGCAGCAACTGGCCGCCGACATCGCGCAGGCCGAGGCCGACAAGCACCGCCGCAGCGCCGCCCCCACGGTGGACCTGGTGGCGCAAGCGGGCGATGAGCGCCTGCGCGGCAGTGGCGACCACGGCAGTGCGCGCAACCGCAGCGTCAACGCCATGGTGGGCGTGCAGCTCAGCGTGCCGCTGTACACCGGCGGCTGGCGCGGCGCCAAGGAGGCCGAAAGCCTGCGCCGCTGGGACCAGGCCCGCGCCCAGGTCGAAGCCACGCGCAGCCAGGTGGACCGCGATGTGCACGCCGCCTGGCTGGGCCTGCAGGTGGGCGCCGAGCGCGTGCAGGCCCTGGGCCAGGCATTGCAGGCCAGCGAGGCGCGCCTGGACGCTACCCGCACCGGCCTGGAGGTGGGCCACCGCACCGTGCTCGACCTGCTGAACGCCGAAAACGACACCGCCGCCACCCGCCTGTCGCTGGCCCAGGCGCGCAGCAGCCTGGTGCTGGAGCGCCTGCGCCTGGCCGCGCTGGCGGGCCAGCTCGACGAAGCCACGCTGCGCAGCGTGCAGCCGCCAACCCCAGGAGTGGTGCAATAAATGCTATCAAAATAGTAGCTACTTGCGCTTGATGGTATTGCCCTGCAGTCCAATTGACCCCAAATTTATTTGAAAGGAAACCCCGCCCATGACCGCCTACGCCTTCACCGCCGAGCTGGCCCAGCCGCTGCCCCAGGCCCTGGAAACCCTGCGCTCCGCCCTGGCCGCCGAGCAGATGGGCATCGTCAGCGAGGTGGACATGCAGGCCACGCTCAAGGCCAAGCTCGGGCTGGACAGCCCGCCCCAGCGCCTGCTGGGCCTGTGCTCGCCGCGCATTGCCCACGCCCTGGTGAGCGCCGAGCCCGACATCGCCGCGCTGCTGCCCTGCGGCGGCAGCATTGCCGAGCCCACACCGGGGCGCACGCGCATCGTGCTGCAGGACCCGCGCGTGATCCTGCAGGCCAGCGGCAGCACCCAGGCCGAAGTGCGCGACGCGCTGGAGCAGGCCCGCACCGCCGTGCAGCGCGTGGCCCAGCGCCTGAGTGCAGGCCAGGAGGCCTGACGTGGCCGCGTGCATCACCATCCTGGGGGCGGGCTTCGGCGCGCTGTCCGCGGTGCGCGCGCTGCGCCACCGCGACCCGCGCGCCGAGATCACCCTGGTGTCCCCGCGCGCCGAACTGCACTACCTGCCCGGCATCATCTGGATCCCCAGCGGCCTGCGCACGCGCGAGCAACTCATCGTGCCGCTGGGGCCATTCTTCCAGCGCATGGGTGTGCGCCATGTGGCGGCCGAGGTCACCGGCCTGCAGGACGGCGGGCGCACGGTGCTGACCAGCGCGGGTGCGCTGCCCAACGATGCGCTGCTCGTCGCCACGGGCGGGCGCTTCATCAAGAAGCTGCCGGGCATAGAGCACGCCATCACGCCCTGCGAGGGCATCGCCGCTGCCGAGCAGATCCGCGACCGGCTGCGCGCCCTGCAGGGCGGCACCATCGCCGTGGGCTTTGCGGCCAACCCGCAGGAGCCCCAGGCCGTGCGCGGCGGGCCGATGTTCGAATTTTTGTTCGGCATCGACACCCAGTTGCGCCGCGAAGGGCGGCGCGACCGCTTCGAGCTGGTGTTCTTCAACCCCAGCACCGAGCCCGGCAACCGGCTGGGCCCGGCCACCGTGCGGCACCTGCTGGCCGAGATGGCGCGCCGGGGCATCCGTACCCACCTGGGGCACAAGATGCAGCGCTTCGAGCCGGGCAAGGTGGTTACTGAGGGCGGGGAGTTTGCGGCCGACCTCATCCTCTTCATGCCCGGCATGACCGGTAACGCCTGGTTCGACCAGACCGACCTGCCGCGCTCCCCTGGCGGCCTGCTGCAGGCCGACGAACACTGCCGCGTGCCCGGTACCGAGCATGTGTGGGTGGTGGGTGACTCGGGCAGCTTCCCCGGCCCCGACTGGATGCCCAAGCAAGCCCACATGGCCGACCTGCAGGCCCGGGCCGCCGCCGCCAACCTGCTGGCCGCCCTGGCCGGGCGCAAACCCACGGCCCGCTTCAAGGTGGAGCTGGCCTGCATCATCGACAGCCTGGACCAGGGCACCCTGGTCTGGCGCACCCCCACGCGCCAACGCCTGCTGCCGCCCCTGCGCGCCATGCACTGGGCCAAGCGCGCCTTTGAATGGAATTACCTGCGCCCGTACCGCTAGCCCCGCCACCCTGTGGTGCGCCCCAGGCCCGCGCACCGCAGCCATTCCCCCGGCCCAGCCCATGCCCTACACAAACCACAGGAGACAAGCATGAAGCGAGACAAACCCACCACCCACCGCGCACCCCAAGGGGCGCCCACACGCCGTGCCTGGCTGGCCGGTGCGGCTGGCGCCAGCGCCGCCGCAGGCCTGGGCCTGCAACCGGCCCCTGCACAGGCAGCACGCCAGCCCACGCAGGCCCACATCGTCATTGCGGGCAGTGGCCTGGCGGGCATTGCCGTGGCGCACCGGCTGCAGGGCCTGCTCGACGGCGCCAAGATCACGATCATCGACGCCAAGCAAGTGCACAACTACCAGCCCGGCTACACCCTGGTGGCCAGCGGCGTGTGGCCGGTGGACAAGGTGATCGACAGCAACGCCAGCCTGCAACCGGCGGGCGTGCAGTGGTTGCGCGAGATGGTGGCCGAGTTCGACCCGGCCGCCAACACCGTGGTCACCGCAGGCGGCCAGCGCATCCGCTACGACTACCTGGTGGTGGCCGTGGGCACGCACCAGGACTGGGCGCAGATCGAGGGCATGGACACCAAGGCCATCGGCCAGGACGGCCTGGCCAGCGTGTACCCCAGCTCCGACGCCGCCGTGGCCACCTGGGCTGCCATGGACCGCTTCCGCCAGAAGGGCGGCCAGGCCGTGATGACGCTGCCGTCCACGCCGCTCAAGTGCGCGGGCGCGCCGCTCAAGATGACCTTCATGGTGCGCGACCGCCTGGCCCAGGCGGGCACGCTCGGCAAGTCACAGGTCACGTTCTACTCGGCATTGCCCAACGTGTTCGGCGTCAAGGCCGTGAACGACAACGTGCTGGAGCGCTGGCAGGCCCTGGGCGTGCAGGTGCAGTACACGCAAAAGCTCAAGGCCATCGACATCGGCGCGCGCCGCGCCACCTTTGTGAACCCTGAAGGCGCAGCCACCGAGGTGCCCTACGACTTCATCCACGTGGTGCCACCCATGCGCGCACCCGACGCGGTGAAGAACTCCGACCTCGCCTGGAAGGAAGGCCCCATGGCCGCAGGCGGCTGGCTGGAGGTGGACAAGGACACGCTGCAGCACCGCCGCTACAAAAACGTGTTCGGCCTGGGCGACATCAACGGCACGCCTCGCGGCAAGACGGCGGCCACGGTCAAGAAAAGCGCCCCCATCGTCGCGCAGCACCTGGCCGATGTGATCGCCGGGCGCGTGCCGGGCGAAAAGTTCGATGGCTACACCTCCTGCCCGCTCATCGTGCGCGAAGGCTCGGCCATGCTGATCGAGTTCGACTACGACGGCAAGCTCACCCCCTCGCTGCCCATGATCGAGCCGCTGCAGGAAAGCTACTTTGCCTGGCTCATGAAGGTGCGCTTGCTCAAGCCTGCCTACATGGCGGTGCTCAAAGGCCGGGTATGAGTAAACACCCCCCCTGAGGCCCTGCGGGCCTTCCCCCCGCTCTCGCATTGCAGCGCAATGCGGGCAGGGGGACGCTCCCAGCGCCCGCACGTGGGAATACTGGCGGCCCTTGCGCGAGAGCCCAGGCCTGGGGGCAGGTTCGGCTGCTTGAGCAACTACGCTGAATGAACGGAAATGGCTTTGCAAGCGACCGCGCGTTGCATCGCTCCATGAATTGAAAGGAGACACACCATGTACGAAATCTGGCTGGCAATGAACATCGTCTATGAAATCGCCCTGGGCATCTGGCCCCTGCTGGCGCTGCTGCTTGCCGTGTGGGTGGCCCTGCTCGTGGCCGCGCGCGGCCGCCTGGGGGCACGCCAGGTGCGCCAGGCGCTGCTGCTGGGCGCGCTGGTGGCGGTGGCGCTGTTCTTCAGCGTGCCCACGCTCACCCAGTCGTCCCTGTCCAACATGGGCTACTGGGTGGACTGGGCCAACCTGCTGGCCATCGCGCTGGGGTTGGGGGCGCTGGCGGCGGTGTTCAGCGTGCCGATCCTGGGGCTGGCAGGCGGGCGCAGATAGCGTGCCTTGGGGCTACACGTTCACCAGTACCGTCGCATGCCCCGGACGTGAGGGCATGCACAGCGAACCGAGCCATATCGTTAGCCGCTGTGCGTTGCTTGGTTCGCCTTGGCTGTGAGCCTGGCGCGGCTGCGCGGCGCAGTCCGCGCCAGGAGTTCATTGCCAGTTGGCCGCAAAGACCGGCGCCAATGCGGACTGGTAGCTGGCCGACAAAGTCGTCTGCCCCATTGCCGGGGGCGAGAAGGACGCCATTGCATCGACCAGTGCTTGCACCTTGGCGTCCGTCAGAACCTTGCCATCTGCCCAGATCTGTTCCACATGGCGGCTGTCGCCCAGATACCAGTCCTTCACAATGGCCTTGTCGCCCGTACCGATCACACTGACCTCCAGGTTGTTGCCCACCTTGCGCAACCAGAGCTGGTCGTGCTGAATGCCAGAGCCCCATTGGAGCAGATCCACCACGCTTGCGGTGCTGTCATTCTCGACGATCGTGTCCTGCCCTGTCCCTGCCTCCAGGAAATAGGTGTCCCCACCTTTTCCGCCGGTCAGGGTATCGTTTCCGGCCGCGCCATTGATCACGTTTGCGCCATCGTTGCCCGTGAGCTTGTTGGCCCGACTATTGCCTTTCATCACATAGGATCCATTGCCCGAAAGAGTGAAGTCCGAGTACTGGTCTGCCAAGACGTAGTTGTAGGTGTAGGTCGATGGCGGAGGATTGCCTGGTCCAGTACCCGGCCCTGTGCCACCGCCACTGCCGCCTCCACCACCGCCGCTTCCACCGCCGCTGGCAGCGAGCACCGCAGCAATCTTGGCTTGATCCCAAACCACACCGTCATCGAAGATGATTTGGTCAACCTTGCTGTCTGCGGGCGCTCCTTCCAGCACCGAGTCAGCCTGGAAATAGTTGTACAACGCGATCTGATCTGAGGCCCCCATACGCATGAACAGGTGATTTCCAGAACGGAGCAACTGCACCTGCGAGGCAAGCCATCCATGAACCGCCAGCTTATCCACGGCAGTCTTCGTATCGGTGGCATCCAGTGTGTCCTGGCCATCGCCTTTGGTGTATTCGAAAACGTCATTGCCCGCACCGCCAGAAAGGAAGTCGTTGCCCGATCCACCCACCAAGGTGTCATTGCCGGCCTGGCCAAACAGCGAGTCATCACCATCGCCGCCAAGCAGCCGGTCATTGCCCGCACCGCCTTGCAGTTGGTCTTTTCCACCCAGGCCAGAAAGGACGTCATCGCCACCCATGCCTCTGAGGGTGTCGTTGCCGGTTGTCCCATCAAGAACCAGATTTTCCACGCGCACGGCCAACTCAAAGATGGAAGAGGTGGAAAGGCCCTCCTCGTCCGTTGCCGTGATCCTGATGCGCAAATCCTGATTGCCATTGGCCCGGACGGTTCCGCTGAGTTTGCCACTGTCCGCATCAAAGGTGGCCCAGCTTGGCAGCGCAGAACCGTCCTCCATGGTCGCCGAATAGGTGAGCACATCCCCATCATCCGTAAAGGCGTCATCGGGCACGAACCAGGTGAACCGCTCTCCATCCTTGGCCTCTGCAGGTGCAATGGGCTGGTGGACTACCGGTGCCGCATTCTCCTTTACAAAGGCCGTAATGGCAGCGAAATCAAGGGAACTGCCATCGTCCAGCACAATGATCTGAACCGGGCTCAATTCCCCCGGAGCACCCGCCGCATCAAAGAATTTCTCGATACGCAGCGCATCTCCGCCATAGTGCGGAATCACGAGATCATCACCCCTGCGCTGAAAGCGCAAGTTGGCTTTGGTAACACCCCTCAACAGCAGGGTGTTTGTCTCTGATGGGTCAGCCACGGCATTCGCCCGGATGATTTCTCCACTACCACCGCCAAGAATCTCGTAAGTATCGTTGCCCGTTCCACCGATAAAAATGCCGCCGGTGTAACGGCCACCTCTCAGGTAGTCGTCACCGCTACCACCATCCAATTCCATACCCGAGAAAGAAACAATCAGGCCGTCATTTCCGCCCATGCCCCGGACAACCGTAGGCTGGGCATCCCGATGATTCTTGGTAACCTGAATGGAGTTGTTGCCGTCATTGCCTGAAATCACAGCGCTGGCGGCTTCTGTCAGATTGACAGTCAGATCCTCGACATGTTCGGCAAGCGTGTAGTTTGATAGGCCCTGGACATAGGCCACATCCCTGTAGCCGCCATTGGCTGTCTCGATCACCACGTCATCCACGTTGTCGATGTAGTAGGTGTCGTTTCCAGCACCACCCGTCATGCGATCTGCCCCGGCACCGCCATCAATAACGTTCTTCTCCCCGTTCCCGGTCAGGACATCATTGAACGCACTGCCGACCAGGCCGGTGATATTCCGCAGCGTATCCGCACCGGCAGACCCCGTATCCTGAGGCCCGGTAACTGCCAGCGAAACATTCACGGCGCCTGGGGCTGATCCGTAACTCGCTCTGGTATCTCCGGGGTGTGAAGAAAATCGATTCTGGACGCCGATCAGCACATCGTTGCCCGCGCCACCGTCAAGCTCGACCGGCAGGTAGTCATAGTCGATGGCGCCGAGATCAAGCACATTGTCCAAGCCATTGCCAAAATACTTGGCCAGCGGGGAAGTTGCGGAGTTGCTATCAAAGGAAGTCGCCATGAACGACGTCACCTTAAGGTTCTCCACGTTATCGGGCAGCCTGGCGTAGAAAGTATTGATCCTTAACTCATCCACGCCGCCATCCGCAGACTCAGAGATGTTCACTTTGATCTCATTGTCTTCATACCTAGGGCTAAAGCCATAAAACACCTGTGTCGCCGCATTTACAACGTAAACGTCGTTTCCTATCCCGCCCTGCATGGTGTCCAAGCCACCACCGCCGCCATCGAGCACGTTGTCCGCACTATTGCCAATCAGTACATTGTCCCCGGCATTGCCTGTGCCGTTGATGGAGCGAAACCCCGTCAGCGTCAGGTTCTCGACGTTGGCCGGCAGCGTGTAGGTAATGCTGGACTCCACCGAGTCCACGCCCCCATTGGGCTGCTCGACAATCCGATCTTGCGGATGGTCCACCACGTACCGGTCATCCTGCGCCGTGCCGGTAAATTCATCCGCCGTGGAGGCGCTGCCCTGTGCGTTGGCCAGGATATAGCTGCGATCCCACACAACGCCATTGGCAAACTCAATGGACTCCACCCCCGCGCCCAACGCATCCTGAAAAAAGTTGGGAATCCGGATCTCGGTGTCGCCCGTCTTGACACGCACCACCAACACTCCGTTCGGATAGTTGGCAGGCTCGTCGTACACCCGGAACAAGACCACGTCCTGCGGCGCCACATCGGCATCTAGAACGACTTTGTCGGCCCCCTCATCTGCAAATTCATAGATGAGATCCTTGCCATCGTTCTTGCCATACCGATAGGCGTCATTGCCCCAATGGCCCCACAGGGTGTCGTTGCCGGCATTTCCGCGCAGTACATCGTCGGAAGCGTAGCCGTTGATGGCTTCATTGCCATTGGAGCCGATCAGCGCCAGGCGGCTGACGGTTTGCGCATCCCACACCACCCCGGGATGGTCAGTAAACGTCACGGAGTCCAGCTTTCCAGCACCCAAGCCGCTGGCCGCATGGAAATCGGGGAGCAATATCCTCTCGCCCGTGTCGATGATGGTAAACACAATGCCTGTAGCAACACTACGATGGCTTCCATCAGCACCCCACACCGTCACGGTGTCAAGGCCACGACCGACCAAGACATCTTCTGGCCGGATTCCCGCTTTGAACTTCAGGGTGCCTGTGCCGCCGCTCAAGATCATGTCTTCACCATCGCCTCGGCCAAAAAGATACGTGTCATGTCCCTGGGAAACATGACGCGACCCATTGCTGTTGCCACCAATCAGTTCATCATTTCCGCCTCCTCCATCCAGCACATCGTCGCCCTCGCCCCCGATCAGCACCTCGGAATCCGGACCACCGGCCAACTGGTCATTGCCGGAAGTCCCCAGAACCGCGTCTGCATCGAGCTTGGAGCGCACCGTCAGCGCCAGTGTCTGCTGCGCGCTGGCACCCGCTGAATCGGTCGCGGAGATCACCACATCCAGGCGCGTGGCCTGTGCATAGCCCATGGCATGGGTCAGTCGGCCAGTCTTGGCATCTATCTGCAGCCATGTTGGCAGTGGCTTGCCATCCGCCTGTTTTGCCGAATAGGTCAATACATCGCCACGGTCCACATCGGTGAACGCACCCTCGGGAAGGTCCACCGTCCAGCCCTTGTCCTCATCCCCCGCATAGGTCTGCAGTGCTGCGCCAGCCTGCGGTGCATCATTCACATTGCGCACTACCAACGGTACCGAAAACGCCGCCGTGGCGCCATCCTTTACCGCAGACACCTGCAGCGACAAGTTGCCCACGTCATCATTGCCCGGCGTACCGCTGAAGGTGCGCGTGACCGCATCGAAATGCAGCCAGCCAGGCAAAGGCTTCCCACCCGCCAGCGAAGCAGACAGTGCTGCCCCCGTCCCCAGGTTCGCAAACACCTGCGCAGGAAGTTGATAGACAAACGGAGCATCCTCGTCGGCCGCCTGCACGGCAAAATTGAAGTCCAGCACGGTGCCATCGGCCAACCGCACCTCGCCAATGGGCGGCGTATCCACCACCGAAGGCGGCACCATGCCGCCATACGCAACCTCCAGCACGTCGTCCGGTTCGGGCGAATAGCGCAGCTTCAGCACATTGCCCGCGGCATCGAATTCAAACGACACATCGCCTGCGGCAATGCCCTCGCCCAGTTGCACGCCCACCTTGTTGGTGGCTGGCGCACCCTGCGAAGGGAGCGCCGCCAGCAGCACCCTGTCGCGGCCATCGCCACGGCCAAGCACCACGCGCCCCCCCGTGCTGTCGAAGGTGATCTGATCGTTGCCCTTGCCCCCACGCACCTGGGCATTGCTGCCGCGGGCAAAAAACTCGTCTGCACCCCGGCCACCCCAGAACTTCTGGTCCACACCACTGCCTGTCAGCGTCAACGGCTGCTCGAAATGTTGTTCGACATAGTCCCCCAGCGCCATCTCCCGGCCATCGGCCCACACGCTGCCCGCGTAACTGCCTGTCAGCGCCCCCTTGAGCACCACCGTGCGCTGCGGTGCGCTGAACACCAGGTCGCCATCCTGCGTGGCGCTGGGCTCCAGCCCTTCGATGCCGTACACCACGTTGCTGCCTTCGGCATCTTCGATGATGTGCACACCGTCGGCGGTGGCCACATAGGTGTCGTTGCCTGCGCCGCCTTTGTAGATGTTGCGCCCCACGCCACCGTCAAGATGGTCGTCACCTGCGCCGCCGTAGAGCCAGTCGTCACCCTCGTCGCCCGCAAGCTTGTCGTCGCCATTGCCGCCCACCAGGGTGTCGTCGCCCGCACCGCCGAAGATGCTGTCGTCGCCGCGCAGCGTGCTTACCGATGTCACTTCGGTTTCGTCTTCGCCCGCAATCCAGTCATTGCCTGCACCGCCATAGAGCGTGTCGTTGCCGCCGCCGCCCGCAATGTTGTCGTTGCCATCGCCGCCATCCACCACATCGTTTCCGTGGAATTCTGCCGCCAGACCGCCTATGTCATCGTCTGCCTCAATGTAGTCATTGCCCGCGCCACCCTGGATGGTGTCCGAGCCACCTTGCCCGTAAAGCCTGTCGTTGCCGTCGCCGCCGTCAAGCGCATCGTCGCCGTGGAACTGCCCTGCCAGGTTCGCTGTATCGCCCTGCAATTCGTCATCACCAGCACCGCCGGTCAACTCATCGCCCTTGCCGCCACCCGCGAGCTTGTCATCGCCTTCGCCCCCGTCCAGCACGTCACGGCCATGAAGCTCAGCAGGCAGGTCGTCGTAGTCGCCCTGCAGTTCATCGTTGCCCGCACCGCCCAGCAGAACGTCGTCTTTGCCCAACCCAATCAACAGGTCGTTGCCTTCGCCACCATCGAGCTTGTCTTCACCGTGGTATTCGCCAGGCAAAGCGGCTATCAGTGCGTCACCAAGCAGTCGGTCGTTTCCGCTGCCACCATAGACCACGTCGTTGCCTCCATCGCCCCATGCTTCGTCGTCGCCTGCACCAGCATCGATCACATCATCGCCATGCAGCGTGGGGCTCTTGAGCGCCTCATCGAAAGGCATATTCTTTCCGTACCCCCAGTCCTGGTCTTCGGAGTACATCGCCCCCAACTGCATTGCAGCCCAGTTGTCTCCGCAGATCAGGTCCTTGCCTTCCCCGCCCAGGATCACATCGCCCCCACCCAGCCCCGCCAGGTGGTCGTCTCCCGCACCGCCCATCAGGTAGTCCGCACCACGCCCTCCCCACACGTAGTCATCACCCTCGCCTGCATCTACGGTGTCTCTGTCGTTCTCTCCCTCGGGCCAATAGGTGTTGCTCCCCTCAGGGTTCTTCACGTAGGCGCGTTGGATCGTCAGATCCAGTCCGTCCTCGGACTTGTCTACCCACCACCGCCCCGAGTAGTTCGCCTGGCTGCCAAAGTAGGTAAGCACCGTCTCCGGCCCTCGCACGTAACCAGGCTCCGGGGGCTTTGATGCATGGAACGTGTCGAACGTGGCCGCCATGTTCGTCACGATGATGTCGTTGCCCGCACCGCCCTTGATGGTGTCGCTCCCCGCCCCTCCCCAGATCAGGTCGTCGCCGTCACCCCCATCCAGGTAGTCGTCGAACTGCTCGCCCGACATGAAGTCGTTGCCCCCCAGGCCCCAGAAGCTCACCGAGTTCGTCAGGCCATCGGTAAAGTGCTGCTTGCCTTCGCTGTCCGTTTCCATCCCGGTGGTGTGCCGGTACAGCCCGTTGGGCTCGTTTTCTCCGCCCACCATCAGGTCGTTGGAGTCGTTCAGGGGCACCATGCCGGGGATGCTGCCGTCGCTCAGGATTTGCCAGGTGCCCCCTGGCAGCTTGGGGCCCCCAGGCACGAAGTAGCCGCCTTGCAGGGCGTACCGGCCAGGTTCGGGCTTGGGCGCGGGGGGCTGCGCTCCCGCGCTGGGCTCCAGGCTCAGCCCCAGCGGGCTGCCCTGCTGGCCTTGCATGGCGCCCCAGCGGCGCACCACAAGGCGCCCCGCCTGGCTGACATGGGTGATCACCAGGTCGCCCTGTTCGGTCAGCGCGTAGCGCCATTGCTTGTCTTCGCTTTGCCAGGTGTTGGCCGATACGGCCTTGCCCCCGGTGAGGGTCTGGCCGTTGACTTCTATGCGGCCCTGGCCGTCGCTGTCTTCGATGAAGTCCACGCCCCAGTCGCCACTGAAGCGGTAGGTGTCGCTGCCCGCACCGCCCACCAGGGTGTCGCTGCCGGTGCCGCCGTCCAGGGTGTCGTCTCCTTCGCCGCCTTGCAATACATCGCCGCCCTGCCCGCCCTCGAGCGCGTCGGCTCCATCGCCAC
This sequence comes from Acidovorax sp. 210-6, assembly GCF_010020825.1. Lineage (GTDB taxonomy): Bacteria > Pseudomonadota > Gammaproteobacteria > Burkholderiales > Burkholderiaceae_C > Simplicispira > Simplicispira sedimenti. The sequence goes on along the minus strand of NZ_JAACJE010000001.1, from coordinate 3,853,528 downwards.
CAATAAGCATGTCTTCGCCCGTGCCCCCTCGCAAAACGTCTGCACCGATGCCGCCTATGGCCAGATCATTGGCTGCTGCACTTTCCTGCCAGTTCATGGCGCCCCCGCCGGTTTGTACGTGCCAGGCTGTAGCGTTGGCGATTTCAGATTCGCCCACAAAAGGGTCGCCACCGGTTGCCGTGCTGGAGGCTGCGGTACGCAAAAATGGAAGGCTTTTCAGGGTGGTGGAATTGATGTCTTTCAGATCAAAGTGGATAGCTCCGGATTCCTGCTTGAAGAACTGTTTGCTATCGGTTGCATCCTTGTTGTAGTAGTAGTCCATTGCCGCTATGGTGAGGGCCTTTTGCCAATGGTTGTTGGCGGTAGTGCCGCTGGAGTCAATTCGCTTGAGGTCTTCGGCAAATCGATCCAACACGTTATTAGGCTGGATACCTGCATCGGGGTTGCCGACATGCTGGCGCAGCAGATACGTCAGAAAGTCCGGCACATCGGAAACCTGAGGGTCTTTCGCATAAAGTTGGCCGTCAAAGAACTCTTCAATGGCATAGGGTTTGGCACTGATGGCATCCTTGAAGCTGGGAGATAGCAGCAAGGCGTGCAGCAGCGTGATGGAATGCAGATTGACTCCATTGGCAGTTGGTGTGCCCACCGCCAGTTTTGTTTCCTGTCCATCACCAACGATGGAGCCCGCCACCGCTCGCAAGGGAACTAAGGCCTCGCCATCGACATACCAGCTTGAAACCCGGCTTTCTCTTTGCGAGAACTGTGCCCCCAGGCTGCCGATGTAGTCGTTCAAATCGCTGTTGCTGTAGCCATTTGAAGTCAAATAGGCTTGCAGGTAACCCAACACTACCGGATTGCGTACCGTCGGTTCAAAGGGCGCCGGATCAAAAATGGCCGCGTCCTTGTTGAACAATATCGCCATCACCGACGCCAGCCCACCACCCAGGGAGTGGCCGGTAAATGAAATCGTTGCGCCGGGGTTGGCCGCGATCACGTCCAGCACCAGTGTTGTTGCCTGGGTAATCTGGGCCGAACTCAAGCCCGCTCCAGCAGGAATGTTGGCGAGTAAGAAGTCCAGGCTCAGACCTTCGTTGGTACCCGTGAAACCAATGACGATTTCATTGCCTTTCTTGTATACCCCTGCGGAGAAACCGGTGATGGGGTCATCGCGCAGCCACTGGATTTCTGTGAAACCAGCGGGTACATGCATGCGGTTTTCATCAGTCCGCTGATAAACGCGGCCAGAGATTTGTGCGTAGTCGGTCAGAGTTGCCATGGTCTTCTTTCTTTGCAAATGATGGGGGATTAACAGGCCGTCTGCCAGGAGCTCACTACCTGTTTGAACTTCTTGCCTGCATGCTCGCCCCGAAGCGTCTTTTCTTCAATCGTCACCCGCTTGGGCTCGCCACCTGAGCGCGGGCCGGTCAGTAAATTGGCCTTCCTTCCATACAGCTCTGGGCTTAGCGGCACTTGCTCCCAGCGCCCGCCGTTGGTGCGGTAGGCGATATAGGGCAATGGGGGGCGGCCCAGGTCGTACCAGTCGGTGCAGGTATAGAAGGTCGCCACCACAAACCATTCCTTGGTTTGCGCGTCGTAGTCAAAGAGCATGGGCACCCAGCGTTCTGACCAGATTGGTGGGTTTGTCACCGCTTTGGGCGACTCGATTTCCAGTGTCATCTGGGTAGCTTCCCAGCCGCCGGAGCCGCCGATTTCGCCAATCTTTTTGCCCTGGGCACCACGCTTTACCACTAGCAGTGTTCCATCCTGAAGAACAACGTCTTCAGTCCAGGAGATGTCCACCTTGCCGCAGCCCGTGAGCAGTAATGCCACGAACAAAACGGTAAGGGGAATGCGCTTGAATATTTGCAGCATCACATGGCCCTCGCTGCGAAGTGCGACCATGCTTGCCTCGCATGCCGCACATAGGGTGCACGCGCGCGCCGAGCCTTTGAATGCCAGGCACGCCGTTGCATGGCCGTCGTCATATGAATGCTCTTGCCCGCCCCTCCCCAGATCAGGTCGTTGTCGTCACCCCCATCCAGGTAGTCGTCGTACTGCTCGCCCGACATGAAGTCGTTGCCTCCCAGGCCCCAGAAGCTCACCGAGTTCGTCAGGCCATCGGTAAAGTGCTGCTTGCCTTCGCTGTCCGCTTCCATCCCGGTGGTGTGCCGGTACAGCCCGTTGGGCTCGTTTTCTCCGCCCACCATCAGGTCGTTGGAGTCGTTCAGGGGCACCATGCCGGGGATGCTGCCGTCGCTCAGGATTTGCCAGGTGCCCCCTGGCAGCTTGGGGCCCCCAGGCACGAAGTAGCCGCCTTGCAGGGCGTACCGGCCAGGTTCGGGCTTGGGCGCGGGGGGCTGCGCTCCCGCGCTGGGCTCCAGGCTCAGCCCCAGCGGGCTGCCCTGCTGGCCTTGCATGGCGCCCCAGCGGCGCACCACAAGGCGCCCCGCCTGGCTGACATGGGTGATCACCAGGTCGCCCTGTTCGGTCAGCGCGTAGCGCCATTGCTTGTCTTCGCTTTGCCAGGTGTTGGCCGATACGGCCTTGCCCCCGGTGAGGGTCTGGCCGTTGACTTCTATGCGGCCCTGGCCGTCGCTGTCTTCGATGAAGTCCACGCCCCAGTCGCCACTGAAGCGGTAGGTGTCGCTGCCCGCACCGCCCACCAGGGTGTCGCTGCCGGTGCCGCCGTCCAGGGTGTCGTCTCCGGCTCCGCCACGCAACACGTCGGCACCTGCCAAACCATTGAGGCTGTCATTGCCCCCACCGCCAAACACATAGTCGTTGTCCGCGCTGCCGGTGAGTTCGTCGTTTTCACGTGTGCCAAAGACCACATGGAAGTCGTGCAGCGCCACCTTGGTTGCCAGGCGCTCGAGCAGGTTCATCTGGTCGTCTTCGGCATTGCCCCGCACCTGGTTCCACAGCCCGATGGCGTAGTCCGAGCCCATGATGCCGCCCACCACGGCGGCACCGATGGCGGCCACGGCCACCAGGGGTGCAGACACGGTGGCCCCGGCAGCCGCCGCCACGGCAGCGGCCACCCCTACGATGCCTATGCCAATGGCGGCACCAGCCTGCGAGCCCGCCGCATCCACCGCCCACTCTTCCATGATGCGGCGCGCACCTTCGGTGTCCCCGCGTTCCTTGGCTTCTGCAGCTTGCGCTGAGGCCATGCCAAATACCAGCAGCGCTCCCGCAGGCCCTGCCAGCTTGGCGCCCTTGCGGGCAAAACCCTGCAGGGCCTTTTGCTCCACATCGCTCAGCCCGCTCCAGTATTTCTTGATGTTCTCCAACGCCGATGGATGGGTTTTCCCGTACTCCATCGCGTCAAGGATCTTGGGGTCGAAGAAGTCGCCAACCGCTTCCACGGCCACCTTGCCGCCATTGCTGACGACCTTGAATCCGCTGGCTGCATGGTGCTCCACAGCAGCCGTGCGTATCTTGTCAAAGGCATCGGCGCCCAGCTTGTTGAGGTCTGCAATGGGGATGCCTTCGATGTGGGTGACCACGTTGCCGCGCTTGAGCAGTTCGGGCAGTTCCGTTTGCGCAAAGATGCGGTCCGAACCCGTGGTTGCGCCTGCCAGATAACGCACTTCCCCTGTGGTGCTGGCTGCGAAACGGCGTGAGGCTTCAGCCCAGATGCCGTTTTTCGGGTCGCCATAAAGGATGGCATCGATCTTGGCTGCATCGGCGCCGGGGCGGGATTTTAGGGTTTTGATGGCCTTCTCGAATTCAGGAGATTTTAGAAATTCACCCACATTCGTCTTATCGATTGCCTTAAAAGAAACATTCTTCTTTATAAGATCATCGACGATCGCCGTGGTACTATTTCCTTGGATTCCACCCCCATAAAATAAGGTAAATTGAGCAGATTCCCAGGAGGATAGGTGCCTTGCATTGGGCGCAATATCCACCTCTTTAGCCAGGCTGCGCAAATCGTCGATAGTGAAATCTGGTTTTACCAAGAGATCCGTCAATTTTCCGATGGCTTGATCATAGGTCAACATATTATTTCACCCCTTTGATTGCATCATCATTCAGCACCACAAGCTCGAATTTCAAATAATCGGAAATCGATCCATAATCGCCGTATGCTGCCAGAGCTTCTTTAGCCATCGCCCACAGTTCAGGGGTTAATTCTGAAAGCCGAAGATTGATCTTCATCATCAAACAATCATCGGATTTTTTTTCTTCAGAAACTATTTCTTCATAAACACCAATGCCGAGTCCTAGATCTTTACCCGCCATAGTGAAAAAATGCTCCATGAACTTGGCGTCCCCTTCTCCTAGGGATCGAGAGTTGTTCCCGGTGTAAAAAAGAACAACGCCTCTTTCTTTATCGATAACCCAATCGCCGCGTATAGGTTGCGTCACTTTGCTATCAATAAAATCATAGAAATCCCGTCCCGGCTCACCAGGTTTCGGGGTTTTTTCCAGAACAAAAGCCATTTTCTTCTCCTGTTTATTCAATCACGATAATCGAGTGAAATTGGTTTGTGCGATCCATCAGGCAGCAAGGTGCCAGCGCAAATCGTTTGTCGCAATATTTCCTGGCGATTGGACATACTCCAGCGCCGATGGATGGTTTTCCCGTACTCCATCGCATCGAGGATCTTGGGGTCAAAGAAGTCGCCAATCGCTTCCACGGTCACCCTGCCGCCATTGCTGACGACCTTGAATCCACTGGCTGCATGGTGCTCCACAGCAGCCGTGCACGCCTTGTGCCGTGGCAAAGGCATCGGCTCTCCCAGCCTGTTGGGCTTCGCCACAGGTATGCCTGCTCTCAGGCTGGTAGAACCCTGCACTCACGCCCACCTGCTGCTATCGGCCACCCACAACAACATTTGTTGTTGCACCGACTGACCGCCTGGCTCCTGCTGCTGCATAGCACCGGGCGGTGCAAAGGCAGCCATGGCCTGCACCAGTTGGAGCAGCGCGCCTTGCAGATTCTGGGGCGTGTCCTTCATGGGGTAGATCACCAGGTCTTGTCCCCCTACGCCAAGGGCTTGGCGCTGCAGCTCTAGCCAAACGTTGTGCAATGGCTGCGCGGCTACTGGGGTAAGCCACTCATTGGGTACCAACAGGGGTTTGTTCCAGCCGTTGTAGTGGGTAGGTTCCTGGTTCATGAGCCAGGGTTCTGCGTGGCCACTCCAGGTTTGTGTGGCTTCGTCCCAATGCATGTTGTCCATGATTTTTCCTTTACTGATGTGATGTGGTTGCTGATACAAGGCAGCGTTCACCGCTCCCTCAAACTCTCCCTCCCCGCCTTCTCGATCGGGCTGAGCAGGTATTCAATGACTCTGCGTTTACCTGTTTTGATCTCCGCCGTCACATTCATCCCCGGCGCCAGCTTGATGGGTTTGCCGTCCACGTCGATGTGGGTCTGCTGCAGCTTGAGCGTGGCCGGGAAGATCGCCCCGCGTTTCTCGTCATTCACCGCGTCCTGCGTGACCTTGTCCACACTGGCTTTGACGGTGCCGTAGCGGGTAAAGGGGAAGGTCTCCAGCTTGATGGCCACGTCCTGCCCCGGTGCCACAAACCCGATGTCCTTGTTCTCCAGTTGCACCTCGGCGCTCACGCTGGCCGCATCGGGCACGATGACCATCAGAGCCTGGGCTTCGGTCACTACGCCGCCTTCGGTGTGCAGGGCCAGTTGCTGCACGGTGCCTGATACCGGGGCGGTGAGGGTGGCCAGGTGTTCACGCTGGGTGGCTTTGGCCAGTTCCTGCCTGGTCTGGTGGCGCTTGAGGTCGGCCTGGGCCTGGCGGTCGCTCAAGGCTCTGCGCGTTTCTGCCAGGTAGGCGCTGCGGGCGTGCTGGGCTTCGCGCAGGGCGGCCTGGGCTTCTTGGTACCGGGCCTGCTGGGTGGCCAGGTCGCGCTCAAGCTCTATGCGTTCGCGCCTGCGGTCCTGGTTGGCGTGGCCGGACATGAAGCCTTGGGTGGTGAGCGACTGGAAGTCTTGTTCGCGCTGGCGGGCGATGGGCAGCGTGGCTTCGAGCTTGGCGATCATGGCGCGCACGGTGGCCATTTCGGCCTGGCGGCGCTGGTGTTCGGCAGACAGCCGGGCCAGGCGGGCGGTGATGTCGCTCCACTCGGCGGCCAGCTGGGCCTGGGTGTCGGCCTTGTCGGCGGGGGTCCAGTCGGTGGGGATGTCATTTTCAAGGGCTTTTTTGGCGTCCAGCGCTTGATGGATGTGCGCTGATTGCTCTTGTTTTGATAGCATTTGCTGCAGGGCGCGGGCGCGCAGCCATTCGGACTGGGCGGCTTTGCGGGTCTCTGTGAGGCTGGCTTTGTCGGCCTGGGCGCTGGTGGGGTCGAGTTCCACCAGGGGCTGGCCTGCTTCCACATGGTCGCCGTCTTGGACGAGGATGCGCTGAACCACGCTGCGCTCCAGGGGCTGGATGACCTTGGTGCGCTCGCTCACGATGAGGCGCCCAGGTGCCACGGCCACGATGTCGATCTGGCCCAGGCAGGCCCAGGCCAGTGCGATGGTGAACAGGGCCATGAGGGCATAGGCGGCGCGCCGCGGGGCGGGGTGTACGGGGGTTTCTTGCAGGGCCAGGGCGGCGGGCAGGAAGGCGCGTTCGTCGGCCAGGCGGGTGGGGCCTGCCAGTTCTGCCCTGTGCTGCCATGCGGCCTGGAAGATGGCGCGGTAGCGTTGCAGCAGTTCGATGGCGGGGTGGCGTGGGCTGTGCGCTGCGGGGGTGTTGCTGTTCATGCGGCGCTCTCCTGGCGGGGGGTGCCTGCTTGCATGCGCCACAGGTGGGCGTACAGGCCTTGCTGCTTTTGGATCAGGGCGTCGTGCGGGCCGGCTTCGACGATGCGACCTTTGTCCATGACGATGATGCGGTGCGCATGGCGCACGGCAGACAGGCGGTGGGCGATGATGAGCACGGTGCGGCCCTGGCAGATGTGGGCCATGTTGCGCTGCACGATGGCCTCAGATTCGTAGTCCAGGGCGCTGGTGGCTTCGTCCAGGATGAGGATGCGCGGGTTGGTGAACAGGGCGCGCGCAATGGCGATGCGCTGGCGCTGCCCGCCCGAGAGACTGCCGCCCTGCTCGCCCACCAGGGTGTCGTAGCCTTCGGGCAGTTCGCTGATGAAGTCGTGGGCGCCTGCCAGGCTTGCGGCATGCACCACGGCTTCGATGGGGGCTGCGGGGTCGGCAATGGCGATGTTTTCGCGCACGCTGCGGTTGAAGAGCAGGTTTTCTTGCAGCACCACGCCCACCTGGCGGCGCAACTGGGCGGCGTCGATGAGGCTGATGTCGATGCCGTCCACCAGGATGCGGCCTTGTTCGGGGGTGTACAGGCGCTGCACCAGTTTGGTGAGGGTGCTTTTTCCGGAGCCCGAGCGCCCGACGATGCCGATGACTTCGCCGGGGCGCACATCCAGGTGGATGCCACCCAGCACCGGGGCGGCTTCGGGGCGGTAGCGGAAGTGGATGCCGTCCAGGGTGATGCGGCCTTTGATGGGGGGCAGTTGGGCGGCGCTGCTGGGCGGCACTTCGGTGCGGGTGTTCAGGATGTCACCCAGCCGGGCCATGGAAATGCCGGTTTGCTGGAAGTCGGTCCACAGTTGGGCCATGCGCATGATGGGCTGTGCCACACGCTGGGCGAACATGTTGAAGGCCACAAACTGGCCCACGCTGAGTTCATTGCCCATGACCAGGTGGGCGCCGTACCAGAGGGTGGCTGCGTTGACGAGCTTGCCAATGAGGTTGACGCCTTCGTGCGCCCAACTGGCCAGGTTCTGCGTCTTGAAGCTGGCGCTGACGTAGGCAGCGAGCTGGTTGTCCCAGCGGCGCGCGAAGCTGGGTTCGAGCGCGCTGGCCTTGACGGTTTGGATGCCGGTGACGGTCTCCACCAGCATGGCCTGGTTCTCCGCGCCCCGGGCGAACTTGACATCCAGGCGCTTGCGCAAAATGGGCACCACCGCCAGGCTCAGGCCAAAGTACAGGGGCAGGCTGACCAGCACGATGAGGGTCAGCGGCACGCTGTAGAACAGCATGACGGCCACGAAGAGGATGGAGAACACCACGTCCAGCAGCACGGTGAGGGCGTTGCCGGTGAGGAAGCTGCGGATGTTTTCCAGCTCGCGCACGCGGGCCACCGAGTCGCCCACGCGCCGCGCCTGGAAGTAGGCCAGGGGGAGTTGCACGAGGTGTCGGAACAGCCGCGCGCCCAGTTCCACATCAATGCGGCTGGTGGTGTGGCTGAAGACGTAGCTGCGCAGGGCGTTGAGCAGGCTCTCGAACACCACAACCACCACCAGGCCGATGACCAGCACGTCCAGGGTGGCCAGGCCACGGTGCACCAGGACCTTGTCCATCACGACCTGGAAGAACAGCGGGCTGACCAGCGCGAAGAGCTGCAGCATGAAGGAGACGATCAGCACTTCGCCCAGCAGCTTGCGGTGTTTGACGAGGCTGGGGATGAACCAGGAGAAGTCGAACTTGGCCAGCTCGCCCGCCAGGCTGGCGCGGCTGGTGATGAGGATGAGTTCGCCGCTCCAGTGCCGGGCAAATTGCTCCAGCGATTCGATGACGGGGCGGGCGCCTGCGCCGGGGGCGGTGGGGTCTTGCAGCAGCACGCGTTGGCCGTCGCATTGGGCCAGTACCACGGTGCGTGGCGTGCCGTCGTCCGAGCGCAGTATTGCCAAGGCAGGCAGGGGCGCCAGGGGCAGCCGCTGTGGCGTGGTGCGCGAGCATTTGGCTTTGAGGCCCAGGTGCCGGGCCGCGCGCAGGATGTCGGTGGTGCCCGCTGCCTCGCTGGGCTGCAGGCCAAGCTGGTGGGCCAGTGTGGCCGGCTCGGCTGCCGTTTGGTGGAACCTTGCTATCAGGCACAAGGCTGCCAGGGTGTGGTGGGGGTTGGGGGGTGGTGTGTTGGGCGCAGCAGGTGCGCATGTTGGCGTTTCAGGCGTGCTCGCGCTGCCCTCCCTTGGAATCTCGGGCATAACTGTCACTTTGTATGTACTTTTGTAAAGAGGGCATGCTAAGAAGCGCGGGTGGTGGGCGGCGGCGCGACTTGCAACAAGAGGTGTCGGTGGGTGCGTACCGAAACATCCGTAAGCTCTTGTTGGCGCGAGGTTTTACTCGGCCCGGACGCATCGAGAACGTTACCCATCTACACAATATTTTTTGCGCGGTACAGTGCGCCTATGGCGTCTTCGCCACCCCTCGAAAGGACAACCACCCATGCGCATCGCACCCTGGACCCTGGCCCTGGCGGCCGCAAGCGTTTTTGCCACTGCAGCCGCGGCACAAGCCACCAAGCTGCGCCCCGGCCTGTGGGAGCACAGCGGCACCATGAAGAGCCAGAGCGGCCAGATGGAAGCCGCCATGGCCGAGATGCAGAAATCCCTGGCCAGCATGCCGCCCGAGCAGCGCAAGCAGATGGAGCAAATGATGGCCCAGCAGGGCGTGGGCATGACGCCCGGCGGCGGGCATGTGGTGCGCATCTGCATGACGCAGCAGGACGTGGACATGGACCAGCTCCCCGCCCAGGAAGGCTGCACGCAAAAGGTGGATCGCGTGGGCGCCAACACTGTCAAGGTTGCGTTCCAGTGCAAGGGCGGCAAGGGCCAGCCGCCGTCCTCGGGCGAGGGCACGGTCACCATTGAAAGCCCCACGGCCTACAGCGGCAAGCACCGCTTCAAGACCACGCAGGAAAACGGCCGCCCCGAGCAGATCGACATGGTGCAGAAAGGCCGCTGGCTGGGGGCAGACTGCGGGCAGGTCAAGCCCTTCAATCAGCCCCGGCGCTGAAATGAAACACCCCCCTGTGGCGCTGCGCGCCTTCCCCCCGCTCTCGCAGCGCTGCGCGCTGCGGGCAGGGGGACGCTCCCAGCGCGGCGGGGCGGCCCTTGCGCGGGAGCTCTGGCCTGGGGTGCGCCGGTTGCATGCGTCGCGGATGCCGCGTTCGCGCAATGGATCACTGAGTCGTTTCAGACCAGCAGCGCCGCCAGCGCTGCCAGCGGCGCGGTCTCGGCGCGCAGCACGCGCGGGCCCAGGGTCACGGGGGCAAAGCCGTGGGCCAGGGCCAGGTCTTCCTCGGTGCTGCTGAGGCCGCCTTCGGGGCCGGACAGGAACACCAGGCCTGTGTGGCCTGGCGCTGCGGCGTGCAGTGGCTGTGTGCCAGGGCGCAGCGACAGCAGCAGGCGCTGGCCGTCCTGCGGCGGGGCCTGCAGCCAGTCGGCCAGTGTTTGGGCGGGGTGCAGGGTGGGCACGCGGTTGCGGCCGCACTGCTCGCACGCGGCCACGGCCACGGCCTGCCAGTGGGCCAGTTTTTTGTCGGCACGCTCGCCCTTGAGTTTGAGCACGCTGCGCTCGGCCAGCAGCGGGGTGATGCTGGCCACGCCCAGCTCGGTGGCTTTTTCCACCAGCCAGTCCATGCGCTCGTTGGCGGTGATGCCTGCCAGCAGGTGCACGGCGCGCGCAGCCTCGCGTTCCACGGCGTGGTGCGTGCCGATGCGCGCCAGCACCTCGCTGCGGCCCATGCGGGTGACGGTGGCCTCGAACTCGCCGCCGGGGCCGTTAATGCTGCCGTGGAACAGCGTGATCGCCTCGCCCGGTTGCATGCGCAGCACCTGCACATGGCGCGCGGCGCCAGGCGGCAGGGCGATTTCTTCGCCGGGGGTCAGCGGGACAGGGCAGTGAAAGCGGGGCATTTGCTATGAAAATGATAGCTATTGGCGCCCGTATTCATTGCGCTGGAGGCCAATTTTGCTTAAGGTTTTGCTAGACGCGCCCGTAGGCGAAACCTGTGATTTCCTGCACCTGTTCCACCTCGTTGACCAGGCGCAGCAGTGGCGCCAGCTCGCGGTAGCGGCTGGCCGTGGAACGGATGTATGCGATGAAACGGGGCGTGTCCGCCAGGTACTGCGGTTTGCCGTCGCGCAGCGTGAGGCGCGCAAAGATGCCGGCCACCTTCAGGTGGCGCTGCAGGCCCATCCACTCCACGCAGCGGTAGAAGTCGCCAAAGTCCGCGCCCCAGCCACTGGCGCTGTGGGCGCCCAGCAGACCGGCCTTGCGCGCCTTTTCCCAGTAGCGCACGGTGATGTCGATGACGAAGTCCTCGTCCCAGCTCAAAAAGGCGTCGCGCATCAGGCTGGCGATGTCGTAGGTGATGGGGCCGTACACCGCGTCCTGGAAGTCGAGCACGCCCAGCGGCGCGTCCGGCGTCACGGGCTGCATCAGGTTGCGCGGCATGAAGTCGCGGTGCACGAAGACCTGCGGGGCCGCCAGGTTGTTGGCCACGATGGCCGCGAAGCTCTGCGCCAGCGTCTGCTGCTGGGCGTCGGTCAGCGTGACCTTGCGGTGCTGGGCCAGGTACCAGTCGGGGAACAGGGCCAGCTCGCGCCGCAACAGGGCTTCGTCGTAGGGCGGCAGCACGCCGGGGCGCGAGGCCTTCTGCCAGTCGATCAGCAGGTCGGTGGCCTGCTGGTACCAGCGAAAAGCGTCCTGCGGCGCCTGGGGGTCCAGGGCCTGCATGAGGGTGTGTGGCCCCAGGTCGGACAGCAGCATGAAGCCGTGCGTGGCGTCGAAGGCCAGGATGCGCGGCACGTTCAGGCCGGCCTGCTGCATCAGGGCCTGCACCTGCACGAAGGGGGCGCAGTTCTCCTTGTCGGGCGGCGCGTCCATCACGATGCAGCTGCCGCCCGGCGTGGTGGTGTCGATGCGCAGGTAGCGCCGGAAGCTGGCGTCGGCCGAGGCGGGGCGCAGGCTGGCGGGCAGCAGGCCGTTCGCGGCCACCAAGGGGGCCAGCCAGGCGTCAAAGGCGGCGTGGCGGGCAGGGTCGGTCCAGACCACGGGGGCGGACGGGGCGCCCGCCGGGCTGGGGGATGCGGAAGAAGCAGGGTGGCTCATGGATAATCGGATTCTACAAACCCGGCCTTTGGGTTCTGGTGGTTTCAAGGGGCGCTCATGGGCGCGCCGCCATCCGGGCCTGCCACCGATGAAGCCTTTGCATCCAGTGCCTTTGCGTCCAGCGCCCTTCTTCCTGTTGCCCGCCCCTGTGCTGGGTGCGGCAGCGCCTGTGCCTGGGCTGGTGCCCCGTGCCGTGGCGCGGCTGGTGGCGGCGCTGTGCTGTGGTGCGCCGCTGGCAGCGTTGGCGCAGGAGCCCAGCGCTTGGGACGCACCCCCCGTCCTGCGCAATACGCCCTTGCTGGCCGAGACCATTCCACCAGAGGTGCGCTCGCAGTTGCCGGTGTTCGTGCAGGGCGATCGCATCACCGGTCAGCCCGATGTGCGCGCCGAGATCGAAGGCAATGCCGAGCTGCGCCGTGGGGACACCGTGATCCGCGCCGACCGCATGGAATACACCGTGCCTGACGACCAGGCCACGGCCACCGGTCGGGTGCGCATTCACCGCGCAGGCAATGTGTACCAGGGAACGCAGCTGCAGTTGCGCGTCAACGCCTTCGAGGGTTTCTTTACCGACACGCGCTACCAGCTGCTGGCCAACGGTGCCCATGGCGATGCCCTGCGCGTGGATTTCATCGACCGCGACCGGACCCAGGTGCACCAGGCCACCTACACCACCTGCACGCGCGAAGAGAGCGAACAGTGGAAGCCCGACTGGGTGCTGCGCGCCGACCGCATCGACATCGACCAGGCCGAAGAGGTGGGCAGCGCACGCGGTGCGGTGCTGGAGTTCCAGGGCGTGCCGCTGCTGCCGGTGCCAGCCATCAGCTTTCCGCTGTCCGACAAGCGCAAGAGCGGGCTGTTGCCGCCGACCTTCGGGCTCGACAGCACCAATGGTTTTGAGTACGCCCAGCCTTATTACTGGAACATCGCTCCGAACCGCGACGCCACCATGCAGGCGGCCCTGATGGCCAAGCGCGGCGTGCAGTTGGGTGGCGAGTTCCGCTACCTGGAGCCCAGCTACCAGGGCCAGGTGCGCGCCGATGTGATGCCCAACGACCGCTTGCGTCAGCGCACGCGCTGGAGCTATGCGCTGGAGCACAACAGCGCCATTGGCGTGCCGGTGGGAGCGCTGGGCCTGCAGGTCAATCTGCGCCGCGTGAGCGACGATGACTTCTGGCGCGATTTCTCGCGCGATGTGTCATCGGATGCGCAGGTGGTGCGCCAGCGCCTGCTGCCGGGCGATGCCTTGTTCACCTGGGGCCTGGGCGACATGAGCATGCGCCTGCGCACCCTCAAATGGCAGACGTTGCAGGATGCCTCGGCCCCCATCGTGCCTCCGTACGACCGCCTGCCGCAGTGGCAGTGGCGCTATGCGCCGCAACAGTTGGCGGGCGGCCTGGATGCGAGCGTGGAGCTCGACGCCACGCGGTTTCGGGCCGACACGGCGCTCACCGGGCAGCCCAATGCGCAGCGCAGTTACCTGCTGGCGCAGGTCAGCCGCCCGTTCCTGGCGCCGTCGGGCTTTGTCACGCCACGCCTGCAGTGGCATGCCAGCAACTACCAGTTCGACGGCCTGCTGCCCAGCGGTGTGCGCTCGGTCCACCGCGCCCTGCCCACCTTCAGTCTGGACAGCGGCCTGTTCTTCGAGCGCGATGCGCAGTACTTCGGCCGGGCCTTCGTGCAAACGCTGGAGCCGCGCGCCTTCTACACCTACACGCCGTACCGCGACCAGAGCATGCTGCCCCTGTACGACACGGCGGCCAACGACTTCAACTTCGCCACCATCTACACCGAGAACGCCTACGGTGGCCAGGACCGCATTGCCGACAACAACCTGCTGACCCTGGGTGTGACCACGCGCCTGCTCAACCCGACCACAGGTGCCGAGGCTGCGCGCTTCGGCATTGCCCAGCGGCTGCGTTTTTCGGACCAGAACGTCACCCTGCCCAGTGAAACGCCGGTGAGCGAGCGCCTGTCGGACGTGATGTTGGGTGCGGCTGTCAACTGGACGACGCAGTGGGGCATGGATTCCACCGTGCAGTTCAACCCCAAGACCCGGCGCTCGATCCGCTCCACCCTCAGCGCCCGCTACCAGCCCGGCGCCTACCGCGTGGTGAGTGCGGCCTACCGCCTGCAGCGCGGTACCAGCGAGCAGGTGGATGTGGGCTGGCAGTGGCCGCTCGACAGCCTGTGGGGCGCTGCGGACAAGGCCTCCGGCACGTCGGGCCCCAAGCAGGCGCGCTGGTACAGCGTGGGCCGCCTGAACTACAGCCTGCAGGACCGCAAGCTGGTCGATACGGTGGTTGGCTTCGAGTACGACAGCTGCTGCTGGATTGGCCGCGTGGTGCTGGAGCGCCTGCAGAACAGCCGCAGCACTTCCAACACGCGCCTGTTGTTCCAGATCGAGTTCGTCGGCTTCTCGCGCCTGAGCCTGGGCTCCAACCCCTTGTCCAGCCTCAAGCAGAACATTCCCGGCTACCGCTACCTGCGTGACCAGGTCAGCACCCCCAGCCGTTTCAGCAACTACGACTAACGCACCGCATGCTCACCATGAAACCTCGTGCCATTGCTGTGGGCCTCATGGGCCTGGCCTCCCTCGTGCCGCTGGGCGCCGCAGCGCAGGGCGTGCGCCTGCCAGGGGCGCAACGTCCCCAGTTGTCGGCCCCTGTGGCAGCGCCATCCAACACCCAGCGCCAGGCCGACTTCATCGTGGCCGTCGTCAATGCCGAGCCTGTGACCAACAACGAGGTGCGCGCCCGCATGGCACGCGTGCTGCGCCAGATCCAGCAATCCGGTGGCGCGCAGCCGCCCCTGGACCTGCTGGCGGCGGAGGTCATGGAGCAGCTCATCGTGGAAAAGGCGCAAATGCAGTTGGCCAAGGAGGGTGGCATCACGGTGGATGAGCTGGCCATTGACCAGGCTGCGCAGACCATCGCGCGGCGCAACGAGGTCAGCATGGAAGAGATGCTGCGTCGGTTGTCGGCGGAGGGCGTCTCGCGCGAGCAGTTCCGCCTGGAATTGCGCCGCCAGCTCACGCTGCAGCGCCTGCGCGAGCGCGAGGTGGACGCCCGCGTGCGCGTGAGCGAACCCGAGATCGATCAGTTTCTGCGCGAACAGTCCCCGCAGGGCGCCGACCTGGCCCGTACCGAGCTGAACATCGCCCAGGTGCTCATCGCCGTGCCCGAGGATGCGAGCGAGGCCCAGGTGGCAGCAGCCCAGGCGCGTGCGCAGGGCGTGGCCGACAAGGCGCGCGCCAATGGGGACTTCGCCGCCCTGGCGCGCGAGTTTTCCGACGCGCCCGGCGCCACCAATTCGGGCGGCCAAATGGGCCTGCGCGCTGCGGACCGCTACCCCGAGCTGTTTGTCTCGGCGGTGGCCAGTCTGCCGGTGGGTGGCGTGGCCGGACCGGTGCGCTCCGGCGCGGGTTTCCATGTGCTCAAGTTGATCGAGAAAAGCCGCGCCAGCCTGCCCGCCACCGTGGTGCAAAGCCGCGCACGCCACATCCTGCTGCGTACCAGCGCCCAGCTCAGCGAAACCGCCGCGGTGGAGCGGCTGGCCGACTATCGCCGCCGCATTCTTGCGGGCCAGGCCGACTTTGCCCAACTGGCGCGCGAGCATTCGCAGGACGCCAGCGCCAAGCAGGGCGGTGACCTGGGCTGGGTCAATCCGGGCACCTTTGTGCCCGAGTTCGAAGAAGTCATGGACGCCCTCAAGCCCGGCGACCTGAGCCAGCCGCTGATTTCGCGCTTTGGCGTGCACCTGATCCAGTTGCAGGAGCGGCGCGAGCAACGCCTGTCCGCGCGCGAGCAGCGTGAGGTGGCGCGCCAGGCCGTGCGCATGAAGAAGACCGAAGACGCCTACGCCACCTGGACGCAGGAAGTGCGCGGCCGCGCTTACGTTGAGTACCGCGACCCTCCCCAATGAAGCACGTTCCAAAAAAGCGCTTCGGCCAGCATTTCCTGTCCGATCCGGCCATCATCGATGGGATCGTGCGCGCCATTGCGCCGCAGGCGGGCGAGCCCATGGTTGAAATCGGGCCGGGGCTGGCGGCGCTGACGCAGCCGCTGGTCGAGCGGCTGGGGCGGCTCACCGTGGTCGAGCTGGACCGCGACCTGGCGCAGCGCCTGCGCCAGCATGCGCAGTTGCAGGTCATCGAATCCGATGTGCTGAAGGTCGATTTTGCGCAGGTGGCACAAGCGCTGGGCGCTACCAAATTGAGAGTGGTTGGCAACCTTCCGTACAACATCTCCACGCCCATCCTGTTCCATCTGTTGAAGTATGTGGATGTGATTGCCGACCAGCACTTCATGCTGCAAAAGGAAGTGATCGACCGCATGGTGGCAGCGCCCGCCACGGCCGACTATGGGCGGCTGTCCGTCATGCTGCAGTGGCGCTACGCCATGGAGAACGTGCTGTTCGTGCCGCCCGAGAGCTTTGATCCGCCTCCGCGCGTGGACAGCGCCGTGGTGCGCATGGTGCCGCACGAGGAGCCTGTGGCACTGGACGTGGCTTTGCTGGAGGAACTGGTGCAGGTGGCCTTCAGCCAGCGCCGCAAGCTGTTGCGCCACACCCTGGGCCGCTGGCTGGAGGCGCGTGGTTTTGCGGGCAACTTCGATGTGCAGCGCCGCGCCGAGGAAGTGCCGGTGCAGGAATACACGGCGCTCGCTGCGAGCCTGTAAAAAAAAGGCCCTGTCGCTCAAACAGGGCCTTGGTGCCAAGGACGGCAGAGGCTCAGGCGGTGCGCAGCACGGCCGCCATGCCAGGTGTTTGCCAGATGCTGTGGTCGCGCTCGACCACCAAGGCCTGCACGCCAGGGCGCTGCTGCAGCAGCGCGGGCGCGGCAGCGCTGCCCATCACCATCAGGGCGGTGCCCAGGCCGTTCACGCTGGCCGCATCGCGTGCCAGCAGGCTCACGCCGCGGGGGCCCTGCGTGGGACGCCCGGTGGCTGGGTTCAGGATGTGGTGCTGGCGCTCGCCCTGGGCCATGAAGAAGCGCTCGTAGTCGCCCGAAGACGCCACGATGGCCTGGCCTTCCAGCGCGAGCACGCCCAGCAGGCGCTCGGGCGCACGCGGGTCGCGCAGGCCCACACGCCAGGGGCGGCCTTGCAGGCGCCCCGCCACCAGCACATCGCCGCCGCCGTTGAGCATGGCATGTTCCACGCCTTGGGCGCGCAGCGTGCGCATGCCTGCTTCGAGGATGGGGAGCTTGGCGATGCCGCCCAGGTCCAGTGCCATCCCGCGCTGTTGCAGGAAGGCGGTGCCGGCCTTGGCGTCGATCACCAAGCCCCGGTAGCCCACCAGGCGGCGCTGGGCTTCGATGTCCTGGGCGCTGGGCAGGTGCTGCTCGGCGGTACCGAACTGCCAGGGCAGTGCGCCCACGGTGGCATCAAAGGCCCCATGGGTTTGCACTGCAATCGCCTGCGCGGCCTGGAGCACGGCCAACACCTCAGCGGGTACGGGCACAGGATGCCGGCCCGCTGCGCGGTGCAGGGCGCTGACGGTGCTGTCCGGGTGGTAGCGCGTCATCAGCGCGGCAAGGCGCTCCATCTCGCTCCATGCACGGTCCATGGCACTGCGCAGAGCGCCAGCGTCAAGACCCTGGGCCACCATGTCCACCTGCGTGCCCATGAGCGTGCGCTGGCTGCGCTCCACCACGGCAGGCGTTGCCGCCTGCAGTGCGGCGGGCGCCAGGGCAGCGGCGCCCAGCAGGGGCAGTGCCATGGCCAGGCGGCGCCGGGTCAGGCCCTGGGGTGCAAGTGGCTCGTGCATGGAACTCTCCTATAAATCAGCTCGAGAGGCCGACCATGTAATCGACAGCGGCCTTCACGTCCTCGTCGGACATCTTGGCATTGCCGCCGCGTGCAGGCATCGAGCCCTTGGCGCCGTTGAAGCCTTCGATGGCGTGCTTGTACAGCGTGTCCTTGCCCTGGGCGATGCGTGGGCCCCAATCGGCCTTGTCGCCGGGCTTGGGTGCGCCAGCCACGCCAGCGGCATGGCACATGGCGCAGGTCTTGTTGTAGGCCGACTTGCCCGCTTCGGGGTTGGCTGCAGGTGCTGCAGGAGCGGCCGGGGCGGCGGCGACTTCGGAGGCTGCGGGCGCGGCAGGTGCTTCCGAGGCCGCAGGTGCTGCGGCGGGGGCGGGTTCTGCAGGGGCCGGTGCGGGTGCGGGGGCTGCTGCGGGAGCAGGCGCTGCGGCAGGGGCTTCGGCGGGCTTCTTGTCACCGCAGGCGGTCAGGAACAGCGCCAGAGCGCTCAGTGCGATGACGGAAGAGGTCTTTTTCATGGTCGTGGATAGGAAGTGGAGAATGAAAGAATCAAGGGGCTACGCGCCTTGGATGCAGCCGCTCCCCAGCCCGAAACAGAAGATCTGCTCCTCGCATGGCGGCAGTCGGGGTGGGCGGACCACAAATCATAGCGCCCTGGCCAAGCGTATGCTGTCTTACCCACACTGCGTGTCCCATAATGTAATCGGCATGGCTGGATTGCCAAGCCGTCAGTGCAGCGATAGAGCATGACCGAAATCAACCTCGGTTCACTTTGGCTCCCTATACTTGCCGTCCATGAAAACCCTCAGATCCATTCCATGGCTTCGGCGCTTGGTCGCAGCATGGTTCATTGTGAGCATGGGGGTGGCGATGGCATCGCCACTGGTTCAGCCCCGGGCGATGGAGTTGGTGTGCTCCGCGTCGGGCTTGACAAAAATCATCATCCATTCAGCACAAGGCAATGCGGTCGATGCGTCCGACATGGGCATGGACTGCACCCTGTGTTTGTTGGCCAACACGCCTCCAGATCCTCAGCAAGCACGGTTGCCGGCCCTGTCGCCGGCGGCCCAGTTGCGTGCCACCCAATCCCTTGATCACATTCCAGCCGCAATGGGGGCTCCGCCACCAGCGCGAGCCCCTCCGTTTTTCACACGCCTTAACCAAGAGAGGTCAACATGAGCGACAAGAAACTGGATACACCCAATGAAACCGTAGGCCTCGGCCGTCGACGTTTCATCAACACCGCTGCGCTGGCGGGCTTGACGGTAGGCGTTGCAGCCTGCAATGACAAGCCGGCGGCAGCTCCTGCAGCGGCACCTGCGGCACCTGCACCCGCACCTGCACCTGCACCGACAGCCCACGCCGGTGCCAATGTCCACCTGAAACCCGGCGAACTCGACACCTACTACGGCCTCTGGAGCGGTGGCCACACCGGTGACATGCGCGTTTTGGGCCTGCCTTCGGGTCGCGAACTTCTGCGCATCCCCTGCTTCGTGCCCGACGCACTGGTCGGCTGGGGCATCACCAACGAATCCAAGGCCGTCATGGGCACCAAGCCCGATGGCCACCTGCGTTACACCGTGGGCGATACCCACCACACGCACGCCTCCTACAAGGACGGCAACTACGACGGCCGCTACGCCTGGATCAACGACAAGATCAACAGCCGTATCGCCCGTATCCGCCTCGACTATTTTGTCTGCGACAAGATCACCCAGCTGCCCAACGTGCAGGGCTTCCACGGCATCTTCCCGGACAAGCGCGACCCCGTGGATCAGGCCATCAACTACACCACCCGCGTGTTCTGCGGCGGTGAGTTCTCCATTCCCCTGCCCAACGCCGGTATCGAAGACTCCAGCAAGTACCGCTCGCTGTTCTCGTGCGTGGATGCCGAGACCATGGAAGTGCGCTGGCAGGTGCTGATCGACGGCAACTGCGATCTGGTGGCCACCTCGTTCGACGGCAAGCTCGCCGCCACGAACCAGTACAACACCGAAATGGGCGCCAAGTACGAAGACATGATGTCCGCCGAGCGCGACGCCTGCCTGTTCTTCAACATCGCCCGCATCGAAGAAGCCGTCAAGGCTGGCAAGTTCAAGACCATCGGCAGCTCCAAGGTGCCCGTGGTGGACGGCACGCACGAAGCCAACAAGGACCCCAAGACCGCTCTGACGGCCTACGTGTCCGTGCCCAAGAACCCCCACGGCGTGAACGCCAGCCCCGACCAGAAGTACTTCATCTGCGCCGGCAAGCTCTCGCCGACCGTCACCGTGATCGAGCTGGCCAAGGTGCTTGACTGGTTCGACGGCAAGTCGGAAAAGCTCGACGACGCCATCGTTGCCGAGGTCGAAGTGGGTCTGGGCCCGCTGCACACTGCTTTCGACGGTCGCGGCAATGCTTTCACCACGCTGTTCCTGGACAGCCAGGTCGTCAAGTGGAACATCGACAAGGCGATTGCCTTCCACAAGGGTGACAAGAACGCCAAGTATGTGGTGGACCGTCTGGACGTGCACTACCAGCCCGGCCACATCAACGCCTCGCAATCCGAAACGATTGCCGCCGATGGCAAGTACCTGGCGGTGGGTTGCAAGTTCTCCAAGGACCGCTTCCTGCCCGTGGGCCCGCTGCACGCCGAGAACGAGCAGCTGATCGACATTTCTGGCGAGAAGATGGTGCTCCTGGCCGACCACCCGGTGCGTGGCGAGCCGCACGACTTCATCATCTTCAAGCGCGATCTGGTCAAGCCCAAGCAGGTCTATGATCTGGATCACCACCCGCTGGCCATCAAGGATCCCAAGGAATCTGGCGTGTTCCGCAGCGGCAAGAAGGTGACGGTCAAGCTGACCTCGCAAGCGCCGGCCTTCAGCATGCGCGAGTTCAAGGTGAAAAAGGGCGACGAAGTCACCCTGATCCTGACCAACCTGGACAAGATCGAAGATTTGACGCACGGTTTCGCCATTCCGAACTACAACGTCAACTTCATCGTCAATCCGCAGGAAACGGCTTCGGTGACCTTTGTTGCCGACCAACCCGGCGTGTTCTGGTGCTATTGCACCCACTTCTGCCACGCGCTTCACCTGGAAATGCGTACGCGCATGATCGTTGAGGCCTGATAGGCAGCCAACCGGGGGCGCTCGCACAGGGGTGCGGCGCCTCCTTGATAGGAAAGTGTGATGTTTCTGCTCGGTCATCGGTTCGCGATCCTCGGGGTCGCTTTTTTTCTGGCGCTGTCGCTTTTTGCTCCGCAAGTCCATGCGGGCGCTTACGAGGCCGAGCTACCGGAGGGTGCCAACACGGCGCCTGATATGTGTGCATTGCTGCCCTGCGCCGAGGTGTTTCCGGGCGCAGGGCATTTTTCGCAGCGCAAGGGGCAGCCACCGTATGTGGAGGCCTATGACAATGATTCGGCCCAGAAGAAGTTGCTGGGCTATGTGATGCTCTCGACCGACATCACCGACACGCCCGCCTACTCGGGCAAGCCGGTGGTCACATTGATCGGGATGGACACCCAGGGGCGCTTCGTGGGCGTCAAGGTGCTCAAGCATTCCGAGCCCATTTTGTTGCTCGGCATCCCGGAGTCGGCGCTGGTGAATTTCAACAACCAGTACCTGGGCAAGTCCGTCACCGACAAGCTGGAGGTCGGTCCCTCGCGCCCCGAGGAAGAAGTGATCGGTGTGGACGCCATCTCCGGCGCCACCGTGACCGTGATCGCGCAAAACCAGGTGATGATGCTTTCGGGCTCCGCCGTGGCACGCCAGACCGGCATCATCGCGCCCACGGTGCGTGATCCCGCGCGGTTTGCGACCAATGGCCAGCGTTACGACTGGGCGCAGCTCGTCGAAATGGGCGCGGTGCAGCGATTGCTCGTCAAGCCCGAACAGGTGGGGCTGGAGCGCAACCCCGAACCGTTCATCGAACTGTGGTTTGGTGATCTCAACCACCCCGACGTGGGTCGCAGCCTGCTGGGCAACCACGGCTTCGACAACCTGCGCTCGCGCCTCAAGCCGGAGGAAAGCGCGTTCTTCATCGTCCGCACGGGAGGGGCCGAGTCCTTCAAGGGCTCGGGCTTTGTGCGCGGCGGTATCTACGACCGCGTGCAGGTCAAGCAGGGCGCGGATTCGTTCACCTTCCGCGATCTGGATTCCTACAACCTCTACGGTCTGGAGGCCGCAGGTGCGCCGCGCTACACCGAGTCGGCCATCTTCGTGATCCGCTCCCAGTCGTTCTCGGCGGCCTACCCCTGGAAGCTGGCCTTCCTGGGCAACCGCGTGGACCGTGCCACCGGGCATCGCAGCTTTGCCGTCTTTGAATCCAAGTACTGGTTGCCCGCTGCCATGCTGGAGGGCGGACGGCCCAAGGTGGACGAGCCGGATGCGCCTTGGGTGCGCGTGTGGAAGTCCCAGGCTGTCTCGATTGCCCTGTTCGCGCTGGTCCTTGTGGCAGTCACGGTGGTGTATGCCTACCGCGAGAAGCTCACGCGACTGTCCACCCACAAGAACAAGTGGCCGGTCAACGGCTTCAAGTACAGCTTCTGGGCCATCAGCATGGCCTGGGTGGGCTTTGGCCTGATGGCGCAGCCCTCCATCACGCAGGTGCTGACCTGGTTCCATTCGATCCTGTTCCAGTGGACCTGGTCGCTCTTCCTGTCTGATCCGTTCATCTTCCTGTTCTGGATCTTCATCATCGTCACCGTGTTCCTGTTTGGGCGCGGCCTGTTCTGCGGCTGGATGTGCCCGTTTGGCTCGCTGCAGGAATCCATTTACAAGATCGCGCGTCTGGTGGGCCTGGGGCGCTTCCAGACCAAGCTACCGCAAAAGTGGCACGACCGTCTCAAGTGGCTCAAGTACGCTGTCTTCTTTGCCTTGCTCGCGGTGTCGATGTTCTCCATGGGCATGGCCGAGAAGCTGGCCGAGGTGGAGCCGTTCAAGACCACCTTCCTGGTCGGTGTGATGAACCGCGCATGGCCCTACGGCCTGTTCGTGGCCGCCATCCTGGGTGTGTCGATCTTCATCGAGCGGCCGTATTGCAAGTACATCTGCCCGCTGGGCGCGTCGCTGGCCATGCCCAGCACCTTCCGCTGGTTCGGCCTCAAGCGCAAGCAGGACTGCAATAGCTGCAAGGCCTGCGCTGTGGGCTGCGGTGCGCAGGCCATCGATGCCGATGGTCGTATCGACCACCGCGAATGCCTGCACTGCCTGGACTGCATGGTGCTGTACACCGATGTGAAGGGTTGCCCGCCCCTGGCCAAGGAGCGCAAGCGCCGCGAAAAGGACGGTCTGGAGATCACGCCCATCGGGGCCAACGGCTATTTCATCCCGATCCATCCGGACACCAGCTTTGAGGCGCAGATCAGCGCCAAGGCCGCGAATGGCCCCGACCCACGCATGCCTACCGAACCTGTGGCACCCTTCCACAAGGCGGGTGAATCCCGCCTCAGGTGGATCATGCTGGAGGTACGCGATCACCTCTGGCCCTGGAGCGCGGAAGGCTGGCACAGCCAGCGCGCGCTGCAGGTGGCGGGCTTCTCGCTGGCGGTGGCTGCCACTGTGGCCTGGGTCATGGCGGCCCTGGGGCATTTGTCCTCGGGCGCCATCATCGGCTGGTGGTTCGGCTGGAGCGTCTATGAAGTGCTGATCCGGTTGTCAGGTCGCCGCTATGTGAAGGACGGTGTCTGGTGGCGCGGCAACTACCGTGCGGCCAGCGTGATGGACATGATGAGCTACGTCGGATTCAAGAATCTGCTGATCGGTGCAGCACTGTTCCTGGCGCTCAAGACGCTGGGTCTGCTGATCCTATGACAGGTGTCCTACTGCGCACGGCCTGTGCCGTGCTGCTGGGCTGGTGGGGTGCGGGCATCGCTTGGGCGGCCACCATATCGGTGCAACCGGGCCAGGATCTGGCGGCTGCCGTCAAGGCCGCCGCGCCGGGCGACGTGATCGAGGTGGCGCGGGGCATGTACCACGTCAACCTGCTGATCGACAAGCCACTCACGCTGCGCGGCATTGACCGGCCCACCCTCAGCGGGGGCAACCAGGGCGACACCATCCGGGTCACGGCACCCGACGTGGTGATTGAGGGCCTGATCGTGCGCGATTCCGGCGACAGCCTGAAAGACCAGAATGCGGGCATCTATCTCTACCCCGGCGCCCACCGGGCGGTGGTGCGGCGTTGCGATCTGACCTACAACCTGTTCGGCCTGTGGATCGAAAAGGCCGATGACGTGCTGATCGAAGAGAACCTCATCACGGGCAAGCGGGAGTACGCATCGTCCCAGCGCGGCAACGGCATCCAGCTCTACAACACCAAAGGTGCGCGCATTTTCCGCAACAACATCAGCTTCGTGCGCGATGCCTTGTATGTGGACGTGTCGCACCATGCCGTCTTCAAGGGCAACAAGCTGCACCGCAGCCGCTATGGCACGCACTACATGAACTCCTACTACAACCTGTGGGAGGACAACGATACTTTCTACAACCGCGGTGGCCTGGCCCTCATGGAAGTGCGTGAGCAGGTGGTGCGCAACAACCGCGCTTGGGGCAACTCCGACCACGGCATCATGCTGCGCACCCTCCAGGATGCGGTGATTGAGAACAACATCGTGGCCGGCAACAACCGGGGCTTCTTCATCTACGACGTGGAGTACATCAAGCTCAACGGCAACCTGGTGGTGGACAACGTGGTGGGCGTGCACCTGTCGGCGGGTTCCACGCGCAATGAGGTCGAGGGTAATGACTTCATCGGTAACCGCGAGCAGGTGCGCTATGTGGGCTCGCGGGACGAGCGCTGGGGCGTGAAAGGCGGCAACCACTGGAGCAACTACCTGGGCTGGGACCGTGACGGCGACAGCCGGGGCGATGTGCCCTATGAGGCCAACGACATGGTGGACCGTCTCACCTGGAAGCACCCGAGCATGAAGCTGCTGCTGGCCAGCCCAGCGGTGCAGGCGCTGCGCCTGGTGGGCCAGCAGTTTCCCGTGCTGCGTGTGCCCTCGGTCGTGGACCCCAAACCCCGCATGCAACCAACCCACCAACAATGGAGCGAATGGCGTGGCAAGCATTTCCCCAGCCAGTGACACTGCAGCGCAGGACGTCGCAGTTGCACTGCGTGGCGTGAGCAAACATTACGGCGCACTGCACGCCGTCGATGGCGTGGACCTCGACATCCCGCGTGGCGAGATTTTTGGCCTCATCGGCCACAACGGTGCAGGCAAGAGCACGCTGTTCAAGATGATGCTGGGCCTCGTCCCCGCCACGCAGGGCAGCATTGTGGTGGGTGGTGCCCAGGTGGGTGGGCGCGACTTTCGCGCAGCCCGGCGCCACCTGGGCTACCTGCCCGAGAACGTGGTGCTGTACGACAACCTCAGCGGCCTGGAGACGCTGCGCTTTTTCGCGCGCCTCAAACATGCGCCCCAAACGCAATGCCAGGCCGTGCTTGAGCGCGTGGGCCTGCAGCATGCAGGGCAGCGGCCCGTGCGTGAATACTCCAAGGGCATGCGCCAGCGCCTGGGTTTTGCCCAGGCCCTGCTGGGCCAGCCGCGCGTGTTGTTCCTGGACGAGCCCACCAACGGCCTGGATCCCCAGGCCATCCGCGACTTCTACGCCACGCTGCGCGGCCTGCAGGCCGATGGCGTGACGGTCATCATCACCTCACACATCCTGGCCGAACTGCAGGAGCGTGTGGACCGCCTGGCCATCATGGCCGCGGGCAAGGTTCAGGCCGTGGGCAGCGTGCAGGCGCTGCGCGAGCAGACCCAAATGCCGCTGTGCTTCACCATCGACCTGACGCCACAGGACGCCACCGAGGCCTGCCGCCTGCTGGCGCAGGCCACGGGGATCACGCCCGAAGTGCTGCCCACCGGCCTGCGCCTGCGCTGCCCGCGCACGCACAAGATGGCGGTGCTGGCGGCCCTGGCGCCATTGGGCGCGCGCGTGCAGGACTTGAAGATGCTCGAACCCTCGCTCGAAGACGTGTTCTTCGGCTTTGCAGACTGAAAGACGGCCCATGGAACTGACGCAGATCTTCACCATTGCCGCCAAGGAATTCCGCGACCGCATGCGCAACCGCTGGGTGCTGGCGGTGGCGCTGGTGTTCACCGTGTTCTCTCTCGTCATCGCCTATTTCGGCGGCGCGCAGCAGGGCGCCGTGGGCTTTCGCTCCATCGAATTCACCATCGCCAGCCTGGTCAGCCTGGTCATTTACCTGATTCCACTGATCGCGCTGCTGCTGGGCTTTGACGCCATCGTGGGCGAGCGCGAGCGCGGTTCGCTCGACCTGCTGCTGTCCCTGCCCATCACCCGCCTGGAGCTGCTGCTGGGCAAGTACCTGGGCCTGGCGGCGGCGCTGGCGCTGTCCACCCTGGCGGGCTTTGGCATGGTGGCGGTGCTGCTGTCCCGGCAGATGAGCTGGGCCTCGATGTACCACTACTTCGGCTTCATGCTCAGCTCGGTGCTGCTGGGCCTGGCCTTTCTGAGTCTGGCGGTGCTGCTGTCGGTGCTCGCGCGCGACCGCACGCGTGCCTCGGGCCTGGCCATCGCCACCTGGTTCTTCTTTGTGCTGGTGTTCGACCTGTTGCTGCTGGGCGTGCTGGTGGGCAGCGGCGGGCGCTTTGGCGGCGAATCCTTTGCGCTGCTGCTGCTGCTCAACCCGGCGGATGTGTTCCGCATCCTGAATGTGTTTTCGCTGGAAGACGTGCGCACGCTGTACGGACTGGCCACCGTGGTGCCCCCCGCCATGGGCAGCCCCCTGAAGATGGGCGGTGCCATGCTGGTCTGGATTGCAGTGCCACTGGCTCTGGCGCATTGGAGGTTCAAGCCATGACATACCACTGTTCCTGCCGCCGCCGCCTGCTGGGCTGGGCGGCCATTTCCGCTGCATCCGCCATCGCCCCGCTGGGCTTGTTGTCCGGCTGCAGCGAGCAGGCCGCGCAGCAGCGCTCGCTGGCGCCGGTCGAAATCGACCGCTCCACCAGTTGCGAACTCGACGGCATGCTGCTGGCCGACTACCCCGGCCCCAAGGCGCAGATCCATTTCGCGGGCCAGGACAAGCCCAGCTTCTTCTGCGACACGGTGGAGCTGTTCAGCACCCTGCTGGCGGGCGAGCAGGTGCGTGCCGTGCAGGCCGTGTACGTGCAGGACATGGGCAAGGCCGACTGGAACCAGCCGCAAGGCCACTGGATCGACGCCAAGACCGCCTTCTACGTGCTGGGCAGCAAACGCCACGGCTCCATGGGGCCGACCATCGGCAGCTTTGCGCAAGAGGCCGACGCCACCAAGTTCGCCGCCGAGCATGGCGGCAAGGTGCTGCGCTTTGGCGACATCAAGGCCGACATGGTGGACCTGAGCGGCGGCGCGCTGCACGACACCCGGATGTAGGACTTCCCCGCCATTCCCACCATGCCCGCTCGCATCGCCAGCCCTGCCTTGTCTGCCAGCACGCTCCGGGTGGTGGCGGGCGTCGCTGTGCTGGCGCTGCTGCTGGGCTGGGGCGGTTGGCAGGTGGGCGTGTGGCAGGGGCTGGGCGGTGGCAATCCCGAAGCGGCGCTGGAGCCCGATGTCTGCATCGTTGCGCCGCCCACGCCGTATGACCGCGCCTCGGGCCTGCCCCTGCACGCCGCGCGGCCGGTGCCTGCCGATGTGCGCTGCCCGGTCTGCGGCATGTTCCCCGCGCGCGCGCCCGACTGGGCGGCCCAGGTCATCTTCGACAACGGCGACGCACAGTTTTTTGACTCGCCGCTCTCGCTCTTCATGTACCTGCAGGACGTGGAGCGCTACAGCCCGGGGCGCAGCGCCGCCCAGATCATTGCGCGCTACGTCACCGACGTGCCCAGCCGCCAGTGGGTGGACGCTGGCAGCGCCTGGTTTGTGCACGGCTCCACGGCCAAAGGCCCCATGCGCGCGGGCAACCTGCCGGCCTTTGCCACGCGCGAAGATGCCCAGGCCTTCGCCCAGCGCCGGGGCGGCAGCGTGCTGCCCTTTGGCGCCATCGACGCCGCCCTCATTGCGCCGCTGGCCGGGCAGGGCGGTCACGACCATGCAGCCCACGGAACGGCGCAAACGCTATCAAAATAATAGCTATTTTCGCTTACCTGGTGGGCGCTAGAGCCCTGTTTCATATAAATCTTGGCGCAGCGGCAAGCAGGCCGCCATGTGCCACACCAGCAGCCGCAAGGCCTGGCGCAAGGCCGGGGGCGTCTTGGCTGCATAGGCGCTGCGCAGCACCTCCTGCTGCGTGGCGCGCAGCGCGCAGCGGTCGCGCGTTTGCAGGGCTGCGAGCATGCGTTCCTGGTAGCGTTGCACGCGCAGCGCTTCCTGGGGGCTGAGGCGGGTGGGCGTGGCGGGGGCCGCCGCCAGGTGCTGCGCCCAGGCGGTTGCCGCCATGGCAGGGGCGTGGGTGTTCATGCGGCCTCCGTGCGGGCGGTGGGGCGGTCGGGGGAGCGAGTGGCCGTCAGCCCGTACCAGTTGACGCGGCGTGTCAGCACCATCACCGTGGCCAGCACCGCAAACAAGGCCACCGCTCCCACAGCCAGGGCGGTTTGCTCCAGTTGCAGCAGCACGTACAGCATGCCGTACAGCACCCCAATGCCCGCACCGAACGGCAGGCCCCGGCGCACACTCCCCAGCATGTGCGTGGCGTAGTAGCCCAGCAGCAGCACGCAGGCCATGGCCGCAATGCCATAGGCCGCGCCAAAGGGCAGGTGCTCCGACAGACTCACCAGCAGCAGGAAGAAACTGCACAGCGCGCTGCCCACCAGCAGGTATTGCACGGGGTGCACGCGCAGGGTTTTCATCGCCGGGCCGCCCCAAGATGAAAACGCGGCCCCCTCGGGGGGCAGCGACCCGCGCAGCGGCGGAGCGTGGGGGCCATTTCCCATCAGTTCGAACAGGCCCACGGCCACAAAGGTCAGCGCGATGAACAGCACGCCGTACTTGGTCGCCCGGTCTGACAGCGAATACGGGTTCACCGGGTCGATGAAGGCGACGCTGAAGCTGTCCACGCAGCCGTGTGGCTGGTTCGCTGCGCCAGCGTAGGCCAGGTTGTCTTCCCCTGGGGTACTGGTACACACGGGCTTGGACTCGGCAATGTCCTGCGCTGCCGTGGTGGCCAGCGAGGACAGGCGCCACTGCGCCTCAAAACCGTCGGCGCGCACCGTGCGCTCGGTGGGCAGAAAGCGCCCCGAGAACGAGGGGTGTGGCCAGGGGCTTTGCATCTGTACCTCGGTGCGCCCGCCCAGCGGCACGATGGAGACCTGCTGCGTGCCCACCAGTTCCAGGTTCAGCGTGGCCTGCAGGCCTTCGGCCCCGCCGCGTACCGATTCGGGCAGACTGGCGTGCAGCCCGCGTGCATAGGTGGGGTGGAAGGTGCCTGGTTTGAGCGCCAACTCCTGGGCATTGACCTCCAACTGCGCGGTACGAATGCCGCGCGCATCGGCCACGGCCAGCATCAGAATGGGCGCGCCGCACTGCATGCGCGAGCCCTGGATGCTGGACTGCGGCTGCAGCGCTGTCAGCGGCCCCCACTGTGCCAGGATGCGCGTCTGCAGGCTGAAGGCGTTGACCTTGTGCACGCCCCGGGCGCGCTCCTGCATGGCGGCGTCGGTGTTCAGGCGCAGCGTCTCGGGCATGGCCGTGAGCCGGAACTCGCGGCGCTGCTCCACCATGCGCCGCTCGTCGCCCTTGCCGGTTTCCACGTCCCAGCTCTCCACGCAGGCGCTGTGGATCACCGGGCCGATCAGCGTCTGCGCGCCCGCCAGGCTGTCGGCCACGCTCTGCTCGGTCAGGTGGCGGTAGTGCTGCCGGTCGCGCACCACGGCTTCGATCATGCCCAGGCCGATGACGAGCACCAGCACGATGGCCGCCAGCGCGGCCAGTTTGCCAAACCAGATGTTCTTCAAGATGTCCTCCACGGTGAAAAGTGCAGGGCAGTCTCCCGCCGCACCGTGTGGTCTGCATGAAGTTTGTGAGGTGGGTGTGAAGTGCGCCGCCGCCTGCTAGCGGTTGAACTCCAATGTCACCCGCAGTCCGGGCTGGGTATTGGCAACGTGCATGCGCCCGCCGTGCAGCGCCATCACGCGGCGCACAATGGCCAGGCCCAGGCCCGAGCCGCTGCGCTCGCCACCGGGCCGCGCGGTGGTGAAGAAGCGCTCGCCCAGCCGGGGCAGCGCAAAGTCGGGCACGCCGGGGCCAGCGTCCTGCACGGCCACGCGGGCGCCGTCCAGTTCCACGCGCACGGTGCTGCCGGGCGGGGCAAAGTCCATGGCGTTGTCCAGCAGGTTGGTCAGCGCGAGGGTCACCAGCTCGGCCTCCCAGGGGCCACTGTCGCCCTCGCCCTGCAGCACCAGGGCCATGCCGCGCTGCGCCGCGCGCGCCTGGCAGTGCGCCAGGGCGGCCTGGGCACAGTCGCGCAGCGCCATGGGGCCGGGGCTGTCGGCGTGGTGGCGCTGGTCGAGCTTGCTCAGCTCCAGCAGCCGGTCGATCAGGCGCTGCAGGCGTTCGCTCTGCTGCACCACCTGCGTGGCAAACACGCTGCGGTCGGCGGCGGGCAGCTCGTCCTGCAGAAGCTCGCCCGCGCCGCGGATCGCGGCCACCGGGCTTTTCAGTTCGTGCGTGAGCGCGCGCACATAGGCCTGCACGTAGTCGTGCCCCTCCAGCCGCTCGCGCATGCGGTCCATGGCGCGGGCCAGGTCGCCCAGCTCGCCCGGTACGGCGGGCACGGCCAGGGGCTGTGGGGTGGCGCTGGCCGCTTCGCCCAGTGCAGGGCCCTGCACGCTCAGGGCGTAGTCGCGCAGGCGGCGCACGTTCCACACCATCCACAGCGTCACGCCCACGCCGACGGCGGCCGACAGCAGCAACAGCAGCACGCCGCCCATCAGCACCTTGTGCTCGGCGCGGTCGATAAAGCGCTGCACCGCGCGCACGGGCTTGGCCACGGTCAGCACGCCAATGGTGCGGCCCTGCGCCACCACGGGTGCGGCCACATGCATCACGCCGCTACCGTCGTCCTGCGGCACCTCGCGTGTCATGCGGGCGCCGTACTCGCCGCGCAGCGTGCGCGCCACGTCACGCCACTGCGAAAAGTCCTGCCCTTCGGCCTCGTGCCGCGAATCGAACACCACCTTGCCCTTGGCGTCGGTCACATAGACGCGGTAGTCCAGCGACTGCTTGGTGAAGCCCCAGATCGGCGCCTGCACCGGGCGCTGGGCATAGCGCTCTACCTGGCGCGCAAAGGCGCTGCGTTCGCCCCCCTGCGGCAGGTGCCCGGCGGCCAGGTCCTCGCTGGCCAGTTCGGCCAGCAGGTAGGCGGTGTCCACCATCATGTCCTCCATCACCTCGCGCACGCTGGGCTTGATCTCGGCGGTGAACACCCGCAGCACAAAAAAGGCCGCAATGCCGTTGATGAGAAAGAACGCGAACAGCAGGCGGATACCGAGGCGCATGGTTCAAAAAGGATAGCTGCTTGCGCTTATTGATAAGGGGCTAGGGCCTGTTTTGATCTTGAAATCAGCGGTGCAGGCGGATGCGGTAAACCGGCGACTGATCGGGATTCTGGTTTTGGGGCTCGCGTCCTTCAAAGACCAAGCTGCCGGTGGCGACGTCCCATTGCATGGGCTGTAGGGTGTAGGGGTTGCGCAATTCCTGAGGTGCCTTGGCCAGCCAGGTGGGCATGTCTTTTGGCGCAACGCGTTGTGCGGCGGCGCGGTGCTGCAGGAGCACGAGACGGCGGTAGCCGTCTATATCGGCGATGCGCTGGAGGTGTTTTGGGTAGTCGGGCACGATGATGGCCATCATGCAAAGGCCCACACCATTGCGCAGGTGTTTCCAGGGCTTGTCACAGGCGCTGTCTTCCGCCATTTTGCGCGGGTTGTTGGAGAACGCGGCCTCCAGTTGGTGAGCGGGCAGGGCGCTGAGGGCTTGCATCCGCTGCAGATTCTCCATGGATAGATTGAGTGAATGTTGAGGCAGAAAGCCCAAGGTGGCCCCTCTGTCCAGCAAGTGTTGCCACCAAGCCGGTTCCTCAATCCAGGGGGACGTGAAAAAGCGAAAGGTCTTGGGGTCGAGTTGTGAGAAAGAGATGCTGGCCACGAACTGCTTTTCGCCTTCAAAGGCAGAGTGCAGGGGGGGGGTGGTTTGTCCAGCATTTCTTCGAGGGGCTTCAATACTTTCGCCGACATCTGTGGCGTCAGGTGCGCGCTCGCATCACTGAGCCAGCGCAGTTCACGGTACTGCATGGCCAGCGCGACCATGGAAGTGAGCAGGTTGTTGGAGCTGTGGGCCAGGCGGCTGCGCAACTGCACCGCCTGGCGGGCGATGTCCATGGCCCGCTGCGGCTGTCCGCGTGTCCATTCCAACGATGCCTGTGCCAGCCAGAGCTCATGGGCGCGTGCCAGGCGCGCATACGGCGGGAATTCGGCCAGCAGATAGAAAGGTGCCGGATTGCTGAACTGTGCAGCAGTGGCGGCCGCCTGCAGGCGCTGCATCAGTGGTTGGTTCGCTTGCACCAGCGCTTTGATCTCTTCCCGGTGCTTGCCATACCAGTCGAAGCAATCCGACTCCGTTGCTGGGCAGCGCAGCCGCATCGAAAGTACGCCGTCGCCGCTGCTTTCCACCGGGATGGACTGTGGCATGCCCTCCTCTGCATCGCCGTGCGCCTCCACCCAGCGCCTGCGCTCGATCTCGCGCGCCAGGCGCTGGCGGCCCAGGGCGATTGCATCGGCAACGGCGTCGCCTTGGAGGGGAGCGTCCAGCCCCAACAGGATGAGATAGCCGTTGTCCTCCAGCGCCTGCTCGGTGGGCGGGGTGTATCGCAGGGCCTGCTGTGCGGCTTCGCTCAAGGGGTCATCCCGCCAGTTGGCGGCGATCAGCAAGGCCAGGCTGATGGCAGCCAAGACCCCTATGACCAAGGCCGTCCAGCTCAGGACTTTGAGGGTGCGGCGGAGGTAGGTCATATCAAAAATGATAGCTGCTTGCGCCCGCCAAATAAGCGCTAGAGGCCAATTTGACTTCAAACATCCAGGCAGTACCCCATACCCCGGTGCGTGCGGATGTAGTCGCGCGTGGGGTCGAGTTCGCGCAGCTTGGCGCGCAGGGTCTTGATGTGGGTGTCCACGGTGCGGTCCTGGCTGTCGCTGTCGTCGCCCCAGGCGGCGGCGAGCAGGGCTTCGCGGGTGTGGATGCGTCCGGCGCCCGCCAGCAACTGGGCCAGCAGCAGGTATTCGCGCCGCGTCAGTACCAGCGCCTGACCGTGCAGCAGGATGCGTTGGCCGGCCTCGTCGTGCTCCAGTCCCTGGCCCGTGGGGGCGCTGTGGGTGGTGCGTGGCAACTGACTGCGGCGCAGCAAGGCCTTGGCGCGGGCGGCCAGTTCGCGTGGGCTGAAGGGTTTGGGCAGGTAGTCGTCGGCGCCCAGTTCCAGGCCCAGCACGCGGTCGATTTCCTCGCCCTGGGCGCTGAGCATGAGCACGGGCGTGGCGGTGGCCGTGCGCAGGCCCGCCGGCGCGTGGCGCAGTTCGCGCAGCAGGTCCAGGCCGCTGCCGTCGGGCAGGCCGACGTCGAGCACCAGCAGGTCAAAGGCCTGCAATTGCAGTTGGCGCCGCGCGTCCTGCAGCAGCAGGCTGTGCAACACCTGCAGGCCTTCGCGCTCCAGGCAGTAGGCCACGGTGCGGGCGATGGCGGGGTCGTCTTCCAGCAGAAGCAGGCGGTGTGCCATGTCAGTGATCCATTGGGCGAACGCGGCACCTGCGCCGCATGAAACCGGCACGCTCCAGACCAGGGCTCCCGCGCAAGGGCCGCCCCGCCGCGCCGGGAGCGTCCCCCTGCCCGCAGCGCGCAGCGCTGCGAGAGCGGGGGGAAGGCGCCGAAGGCGACTCAGGGGGGAGTTTCACTTCATGGGGGTGTTTCACTTCAACACCGGGAACAGCTTGACCAGGCCCTCGGCCATCACTTCCACGGCCAGGGCTGCGAGGATCAGGCCCATGAGCCGTGTCATGACGTTGATGCCGGTCTTGCCCAGCACGCGCGCAATCGGTTCGGCCAGCGAGAAGCACACCGCTGTGGCAGCGGCAATCACCACGCCGTAGCCCACCAGTGCGGCATGCTGCCAGAAGGTCTGTGCGCGGTCGGCGTAGATCACCACGGTGGACATGGTGGCCGGGCCGGTGAGCAGCGGGATGGTCAGCGGCACCACGGCAATGCTGGAGCCCGCGGCGGCCTTCTCGACGCCTTCCTCCAGGTCGTGCGTGTTGGCCTTGGCCTCGGCGGGCTGGGCGTTGAGCATGTTCATGGCGCTGATGAGCAGCAGCATGCCGCCGCCCACCTGAAAGCTCTGCAGCGAGATGCTGAAGAAGTCCAGGATCTGCAGGCCCAGCAACGCGCAGGCGGCGATCACGCAGAACGCGCTGAACGAGGCGGTGCGGATGGTGCGCAGGCGCTGCTCCTGTGAGAACCCCTGCGTGTAGTGGATGAAGAACGGCACGATCGCCAGCGGGTTGACGATGGCCAGCAGTGTGATCAGAGGTTTGAGATCCATCGGTAGGGCTTTCGGGTGCGTGGGGTTCGATGCTAGCGGCAAACCGGTACGGGTAGGTGGCCTGCGAGAGGCGTTGCGAGAGGCGTTGCGGGAGGCGTTGCGGGAGCTTCACACAAATAACTTGTCTTTGAAATAAAACGGCGTTACAACGTCCTCCTGCAACTCAACGCCCTGTACCCGCGAGGAGGTGTTCCGTGAACCTGAGCGACATGAAGATTTCGGCAAGGCTGATTCTGGGTTTTGCCATCATGGGTTTCCTGATCATTGCCCTGGGGGCCGTGGCACTGTGGCGCAGCGGTGCCATCCAGGATGACTTTCGCACCGTGACCGACCAGCGCATTCCGCGCGTGGCCATGCTCAACGAGGTCAAGGGTCAGCTCAACCAGATTGCCATCGGCATGCGCAACATCGCGCTGGTGGACGACGCTGCGGAACAAAAGCGCCAGCAGGGCGCCGTGCTGACGGCCCGGCAGAAGATCGGGGAGCTGCTGGCGCGCCTGAAAGCCGACATCAGCACCACGCGCGGCAAGGAGCTGCTCGGCGCCATCGAGGCACAGCGGGCGCGTTACATCGAAGCGCAGAACCATTTCATGGCACTTGTGAGCGAAGGCAACGTGGCAGGCGCTCGTGCCTATCTGTTGACCGAGGTGCGCCCCGTGCTGGATACCTACTTTGGTGCGGTGGACGCCCTCATTGCGTTCCAGTCGGACCTGTTGGATGAAGCGGTCAAGAATGCGCAGGCGGATGTGCTCGCCATCCAGAATGCGGTATGGCTCAGTGTCGTGCTGGGGCTGGTGGTGGCCGGTGTGTTGGCGACCTGGATCATCCGGGCCATCACCGTGCCTTTGCAGCGTGCCGTGGACGTGGCACGCGCCGTGGCGGCGGGCGATCTGGGGGTGCAGATGCAGGCCCAGGGACGCAACGAAACCGCACAGTTGCTGCATGCCTTGCAGCAAATGCTCCAGGGCTTGCGTGCGGTGGTCTCGCAGGTGCGCTCGGGCTCGGAGGGCGTGGCTTCGGCCAGCAGCCAGATTGCCCAGGCCAACAACGACCTGAGCGCACGCACCGAGCAGCAGGCCAGCGCGCTGCAGCAGACGGCGGCATCCATGGAGCAGCTCAACTCCACGGTGCGTCAGAACGCGGACAACGCGCGCCAGGCCAACCAGTTGGCCCTGTCTGCCACCACCGTGGCCGAGCGCGGGGGCTCTGTCGTGGGGCAGGTGGTGCACACGATGAAAGGCATCAACGAAAGCTCGCAGCGCATTGCCGACATCATCCAGGTGATCGACGGCATTGCCTTCCAGACCAACATCCTGGCGCTGAATGCCGCCGTGGAGGCCGCCCGCGCAGGCGAACAGGGCCGGGGCTTTGCCGTGGTGGCCAGCGAGGTGCGTGCCCTGGCGGGGCGCTCGGCCACCGCGGCCAAGGAGATCAAGCAGCTCATTGGCACCAGCGTGGAGCGCGTGGAAGCGGGCACCGCGCTGGTGGACCAGGCCGGTGCCACCATGCAGGAGGTGGTGGCGGCCGTGCGCCGGGTGACCGACCTCATGGGGGAGATCAGCGCAGCCAGCACCGAGCAGAGCCAGGGCGTCAGCCAGGTGGGGGAGGCCGTGGTGCAAATGGACCAGGTCACGCAGCAGAATGCGGCGCTGGTCGAGGAGATGGCCGCTGCCGCCACCAGCCTCAAGGGCCGGGCGCTGGAGCTGGTGCAGTCCGTGGAGGTATTCCGTCTGGGGCAAGAGCAGCACAGCGCTCCCGTCCCAGAGGCAGTGCAGCAGGCGGGCAACCGCCTGCCTGCGCAGGGGCTGCACGTTCCCTTGCAGCGCCTGCCTGCGTAGCCCCTGTGCGGCCCGCTTGGGTAGCGATCAGGCCGCCAGCGCGGGCCGATGCGAGGGGGCGCGCAGCGCGGGCAGGGGCTGCGGCGCAGCAGGTTCAGGACTCAGGCGCTGCGGCTCAGTGTGCGCGGCCCCGGCCAGCCTGAAGACGGTCAACGCCTGGACCTGGGCGGCAGTCTGGTCTTGCAGGCTGCGCGCGGCGGCAGTCAATTCCTCCACCAAGGCGGCATTTTGCTGTGTGGTCTGGTCCAGGTGCTGAACGGCCTCGCCGATCTGGCCCATGCCGGTGCTTTGTTCGGCGGCCGCCGCGCTGATGTCGCTGACCAGCGCCGTCACCCGCCCAATGGCCTGCACTGCCTGCTCCATGGTGCTGCCAGCGGTGTTCACCAGCTCGGTGCCCTGGGCCTCGCGTTCCACACTGGCGCCAATGAGTTGTTTGATCTCGTGCGCGGCGTCGGCCGAACGCTTGGCCAGGGCGCGCACCTCGCTGGCCACCACGGCAAAGCCCCGGCCCTGTTCGCCTGCGCGGGCGGCTTCCACGGCGGCGTTCAGCGCCAGGATGTTGGTCTGAAAAGCAATGCCGTTGATGACGCCAATGATGTCGCCGATGCGGCCGGACGAGGCATGGATTTCCTGCATGGTGGCCACCACCCGGCCCATCATCTCGCCACCACGCTCGGCCACACCGCTGGCATCCAGGGCGAGCTTGCGCGCCTCCTGGGCGTGGGCGGTGTTTTGCTGGACTGTGGCGTTGAGCTGCTCCATGGCGGCGGCAGTCTGCTCCAGGGCACTGGCCTGCTGTTCGGTGCGGCTGGCCAGGTCGTGGCTGCCGCTGGAGATCTGGCCCGAAGCGCTGGCCACACTCTCGCAGCCCTGGCGGATGGTGTGCACCGTATTGGACAGTTGGTGCTGCATTTGGGTCATGGCATGCAGCACCTGGGCCGTTTCGTCGCGTCCCTGTACGACCACCGGGTGGCTGAGATCGCCCTGGGCCACGGTTTGCGCTGCACTGATGGCTTGCCCCAGGGACTGCGAAATGCCTCGCACCAGAGACAGCGCAAACCATGCCGCCAACAGCAAGCCGCCGACGATGGCGCCCAGTGCCAGATTGCGCACCAGCGTGTAGCGTTCCACGGCGTTCGCATAGGCCTGCTGGCCCGCCTGGGCTTGCCATTGCACCAGCGCTTCGATGCCTGCCCCTACGGGCTCATACAGTGGCCGCACCTTTTGCACCACCAGGGACTGTGCCAGGGTCACATCGCCCGCACGCAGTGCCGCCACCGTGGGCAGCAGGCCCTCCTGGACAAAGCGCGTGCGGTGGGTGAGGAAATCCTTGGCCAGGCGCGCTTCGTCTTCGGCGTGGGGGCGCGATTCATAGGACTTCCATATCGAGGTGATGGAGGCGATGTTTGTCTCGACCATGGCCGTATTGGTGCGAATGGTCGCCTCGTCCGGCGTGACCAGAGAGACCGCCAACAAAAGACGTTGCTGGATGAGCAGGGCCTGTATCTTGCCGATTTCGGCCGTGGCGGCCATGCGCTCGGCATGCAGCGTTTGCAGCGCCTGGTTGGATTGGGCGATGCCCCACAGCCCCAGACCGCCGACAAAAATCGTCAGCACAGACAGCAACAGGGCCAGAACGCCGACCCGGGTGGAGATTTTGAAGCGGCTCATGGTTGGTCTCTCGTGGCAAGGGAAATGCTGGCGTGGAGCCAGTTGTCAAATTCGGCCAGGGGCAGGGGCCGGGAAAACAGGTAGCCCTGAAAGCAGGGGCATTGCTGTGTGCGAAGCGCCTGGTGCTGGGCGAAGGTCTCCACGCCCTCGGCGACCACCTGCAGGCCCAGGTCGCGTGCCAGGCCCATGATGGTGCTCACGATGGGGGCACTGCCACCGTGCGATGCGATGTCGCGCACAAAGCTGCCGTCGATCTTGAGCACCTGCAGCGGCAACTGCCGCAGCACGGACAGCGAAGAAAAGCCGGTGCCGAAGTCGTCCAGTGCAAAGCGGATTCCATGGGAACGCAGCAGCTCCATCTTGGTGGTGGTGTCGTCCAGATCTTCCATCGCCAGGCTTTCCGTCAGCTCCAGTACCAGGCGTGAAGGATTGGCACCGGTCTCCTGGAGGGCCTGCACTACCTGCATGGCGA
Source organism: Acidovorax sp. 210-6 (assembly GCF_010020825.1). Taxonomy (GTDB): domain Bacteria; phylum Pseudomonadota; class Gammaproteobacteria; order Burkholderiales; family Burkholderiaceae_C; genus Simplicispira; species Simplicispira sedimenti. The sequence continues at coordinate 3,815,398 of NZ_JAACJE010000001.1, read as the reverse complement.
AATCGGGCTGGCGGAATTGGCGCGCACTCACGTTCACTGCCAGCTCCAGTCGCTCCGTGTGACGCTCAGCTTCCCAGACCTTGAGTTGCATGCAGGCCTGTCGCAACACCCAGTGGCCGATGGGGACGATCAAGCCGCTCGATTCCGCCAGGGGAATAAAGCGTGAGGGCGGTATCAGCCCTTGCTGTGGGTGCTTCCAGCGCAGCAGCACTTCGGCGCCCAGCGGGTGACCTTGGGCATCCACCTGGGGCTGGAAGTGCAGGGAAAACTCATCGTTCTGCAGCCCCTGGTGCAGGGCGGCGGTCAGCGCGGTGCTCTCCTCCAGCCGGGCCTGCATGGCCGGGTCAAAGGCGCACGCTTGGTTGCGCCCTGCACTCTTGGCCTGGTACATGGCCAGATCGGCGCGCTTGAGCAGCTCCTTGATGGTCGCGCTGCCCGGGCGGAACATGCACACACCGATACTGGTACTGCCGTGGAGCGTGTGTCCCGCCATCTGGCACGGGGCCGCCAGGGCCGCAAGGAGCTGCTGCGCCAGGGCATGGGCACAGGCCAGTGCGTGGCTGTAGTCGGTATCCAGCGCACCGGTCAACACCACAAACTCGTCACCCCCAATGCGCGCGACGAAATGCGGCGGTTGAACGACCGCCTGGAGGCGCTGGGTGGTCTCGCGCAGGAATTCGTCGCCCACCTCGTGCCCCAGCGTGTCGTTGATGGTCTTGAAGTGATCCAGATCCAGCAGCAGCAAGGCCCGGTGTGCCAAAGGCGCGGTGCGTGTCTGCAGTGCGTCTTCGATGCGCTCGCGCAGCCGCCGCCGGTTGGGCAGGTCGGTCAGCACGTCGTAGTAGGCGAGTCGGTGGATGGCGCGTTCGTTGTCGGCCAGGCGGTACTGAAGCGTTTGAAGTTCGTTCAGCAGCGTGCTGACCTCGTCGCGTCCGGGAACGGCAATGGCCGAATCGAGCCTGCCCTGGGCCATGCGGTGGAACACGGCAATCACGGCTCTGAGCGGATGTGTGATGGAGCGTATCTGCCACAGCCCCAGCAAGCCCAGTGCGAGCATGGCCGTGGGCAGCGCGATCAGGGCCAGGGTGCGCGTGTTCTGGTAGCGCAGCATGCCGGTTTCGTAGGCGGCCAGGGCACTGTCAAACTGCAGGTCGATCAGCGCTTGAATGTCTTCGTTGGCGCGCTCGTAGTACTGGCGTGCGCTGGCCGCACGCTCCAGGGTTTGCGCGGCGTCCAGGTTGCGCAGCGCGGCCAGTGCGGGCGCCATGGCGAGTTGCAGGTAGTCGGTGCGCTTGCGGGCAAAGCGCTCGGCCAGTCCTTGCTCGGCACTGTTCGGTGCGATGCGTTCCACATAGGCGTGCCACAGCGTGTCGATGGTTTGCACATTGCGCTCGATGGCGCTGGCCGCATTGTGTGCGGTGGCGGCATCCAGTTGCGCGGCGCTGCGGCCTGTGGACGGGTGGCCGGAAAGCGGCAAACGTGCCAGCGCCATCTGCAGTTGGTGCTGATTGGCCAGCATGTGCTGGGCGATCTGCGACAGCATGCGCACCGGCTTCATGCGCTCCTGGTACACGCGGTGCAGGCTTTCGGCCGACTCGCCCAGGCCGCGCACGCCCCAGGCGGTCAGCGCAACGGCGACCGCAGCGGCCAGCGCCATCATGGCGGCCAGGCGCGTGCCTATGCGCCAGCGGTGGATCTGGGGTGCCAGGCTGCGGTGCCACAGCCGATCCAGCCAGGCCACCCCCGCCTGGGCAGGGGCGTCTGCGGTACTGCGCTGGGTCAGCATCGGCAGGGCCACTCCATGCGAGGCGACGCCGCAGCGCATTCACAGGCAACGCTGCGTGTGCATGTGCGTGGGAGGGCTGAGTTGTGGCGTTGGATGGGACAGAACATGCGAGCGCAACCTGGTTGGTTGCTGCCGTTCGCGGAGCACGGCAGCGGTTGCGAGGCATGTTCGGGGCCTCAGGGCGGCGGCGCAGCAAGGGCCAGGGCAGCGTCGCGAGTACATATGTTTACACCGGGCGTATTAACCGGCAATCCGTGTAAACGCGCAAGCCCCCGTGTCGCCCAAACGACTGCGCTGGATCAAACGCCCTCATCTTTGCTGCCGTGCAACACGCTTTCGCTGGTCTGGATGACCTCTTGGGCCAGCACCGCCAGTTTGCGCCGTTGGGAGCGGGCGGCGGCGCGCAGCATGTCGAACGCCGCCTGGCGTGTCAGGCGGTACTGCACCATGGTGATGCCGATGGCGACGTTGATGTCGCGGTCGTTGTGCAGTGCGGTTTGCAACTGGTCGCGGTTGTGCCGCAACTGGGTTTGCTCGCGTGCGCGCTGCAGTGCCGCTTCCAGCGTGGGGCGGATGCTGGCGGTGTCCAGCGGCTTGACCAGATAGCCCAGCGCCCCCAGGCTGGCTGCGCGTTGCACGGTGGCCTCGTCGCTGTAGGCGCTGAGCATGACGAAGGGGATGTGGTCCAGTTCGCACAGCCGCTGCGCCAGGCTCAGGCCGTCGGCGCCGGGCAGGCGCACGTCGAGCAGGGCCAGGTCGGGGCGCAGCCCGCTGGTGAGCAACTCCTGGGCCTCTTCTGCGGATTCGGCGCAACTGACACGGTAGCCGACGTCTTGCAGGCCCCGGGACAGCGTCGCCAGGATCAATCGGTCGTCGTCCACCAGCAGCAAGTGGGTGGGGTTGGCGGCGGATTCAGAGGTCATGGTGGGTGCTTTCGGCATGGATCACGGGAGGGGACAGGACAAGGTGGACGACGGCGCGGTCAGCGGCCTGGCTGCGGGTGATGCTGGCGCCCGAGCGCGGCAGCAAGGCCTGCACCAAGTCCAGCCCGCGTCCGGTGGCGGGCGTCGGTGGGTGTGGTGCGGGCCAGCGGCCGGGGTTGGAGAGCGTGATTTCCACATGCTCCTCGTCTTGCCCTTTGCGCAGGCGGATGCGCACGTCCTGGTGTGCCTGGCCGCCGTGTTTGACGGCGTTGACGATCAGCTCGTTGAGCACCAGGGCCACGGGAACGGCCTCCTGGTTGGATAACCGGCAGGGTCGCCAGGGCGATGGAATGTCCACGTGGATGGGCGTGTTCCAGTTGTGCGCAACGCCTTCGGCCACAGTGCGTGTGAGTTCGCACAGTCGCACCTCTTCGGAGGTGCGGCTTGCCTGCAATCCGTGAATGGCGGCAATGCTGTGGATTTGATCGACCATCTGGTTGATGGGGCCGTGCAGTGCCGGGTGTTGGTGGTCCAGCGCACGCAGCATGCCGATGATGCCCTGCAGGTTGTTCTTGATGCGGTGGTGCACTTCGCGCACCAGGGTGTCGCGCTTGGCGCGCTCTTGTTCCCGTCGGCGTTGTTCCAGCTCTTGCAGGTCCGTGATGTCGCTCATGCTGATGACAAAGTGGCTAACGTGGCCGTTCGGGTCGGCTACCGGGGTCACGGTGACCCAGGCCGGAAAGCTCTCGCCGGACTTGCGCGCAATGCGCGTGCGCCGTTGCACATTGCGCCGGGGGGTGAAGGCTGCGGCCAGATCGGCGGGCCTGGCTTCATGCCCTGCGGCGCACAAAAAATGGGGCGTGCGGCCCAGCACCTCAGACAGCTCGTAGCCGGTCAGACGCAAGAGGGCCTGGTTGGCTTGCAGGATCAGCCCATCGCGGTTGGTGATGAGCATGCCCTCCTGGCATTCAAAGGCGGTGGCGGCAATGCGCAGGCCCGTGGTTTGCAATGCGCGCTCGGCCATGTAGGCGCTCAGTGACAGGCCTGCCGTGCCGAGAATCATCATGTACGACCAGTAGCCAAAGCCATGGGTGGTGGCCAGATCGGAGGCAAAAAAGCCCGTGCCCTGGTAGGTGCCCCACAGTGCCTGCAATCCGACCAGGCTCACCAGCCCCATGGTGGGTAGCAGTCCCAGCCGCGCACCTGCCCAGCTCACGAACAGGAACATCCAGTAGGCGTTGGCGATGGCGGCAATGCGTTCGTTCTGAGGGTTGCCGAAGATCAGTACCCCAGCGATTCCTGCACCCAGCCAGACGGCAAGGCCTTCCTTGACTCGCCGCAGTGGTTGGGGTGACTTCAGGGCACGTCGGTAGCCCAGTACCAAGGGGCTGAACAGCAGCATGCCCAGGGATGCGCCCATCCACCACTCCATGGCATGCGGCAAACCGTGCCGCAGTGGCACTTCGCCCACCAACAGCAGCATGCCGCTGGCGACGAGCGCACCCACACCGGCCCCCAGGCCACAGGCGCCCAGCAGCACGTGGCGCACCACGTGGAAATTGGGGTGGTCGCGGTCAAAGCTGCTGCGGCGTTGCAGGTAGTGGCTTGCCACGCCGGCCGCGACCAGGCTGCCCATGGCTTCGGCCAGCGCCGCCCAGGGCGACTGTCCCGCCAGCGCCGCCCCCAGCAGGGCGCCGGCCCACAGACCCGGTGCCAGTCTGGCTCCGCCCCAGATCCAGAGCGCCAGGGCCAGGCCTGGCCCTGGGTGCAGCAAATGGGTGTCGCTCTGCCCTTGGAGCGGTGTGTCCATCGCCTGCACCACCGCCATGTACAGCAGTGCGGTCGCTGACAATGCAGCGAGCGAGGGGCGAGCGGTTGCGGGGTGGGTCATGGCGCCCAGGGAATTTGGCTAAAAATGGCCTCGGCGCTCATGAATAAAGCGCTAACAGCTATTGTTTTTGTAGCAAGCGGGCTGCGTCGCGGGCAAAGTAGGTGAGCACGCCGTCGGCACCGGCGCGCTTGAAGGCCAGCAGGCTCTCCAGCATCACCGCGTCGTGGTCCAGCCAGCCGTTCTGCGCTGCGGCCTTGAGCATGGCGTATTCGCCCGACACCTGGTAGGCGAAGGTGGGCACGCGGAACTCGTCCTTCACGCGGCGCACGATGTCGAGGTAGGGCATGCCGGGCTTGACCATGACCATGTCGGCGCCCTCGGCGATGTCCATCGCCACCTCGCGCAGCGCCTCGTCGCTGTTGCCGGGGTCCATCTGATAGACCTTCTTGTTGCTCTTGCCCAGGTTGGCGGCCGAGCCCACGGCGTCGCGGAACGGGCCGTAGAAGGCGCTGGCGTACTTGGCGCTGTAGGCCATGATGCGCGTGTGCACATGGCCATGGGCCTCCAGCGCATCGCGGATGGCGCCAATGCGGCCGTCCATCATGTCGCTGGGGGCGACGATGTCCACGCCGGCGTCGGCCTGGGTCAGCGCCTGGCCGACCAGCACTTCTACCGTGGCGTCATTGAGGATGTAGCCGGTGTCGTCCAGCAGGCCGTCTTGGCCGTGGCTGGTGAAGGGGTCGAGGGCCACGTCGGTCATCACGCCAAGGTCAGGGAACTCCTTCTTCAGGGCGCGCACCACGCGCGGCACCAGGCCGTCGGGGTTCAGCGCTTCCTTGCCGTCGGGCGTCTTGAGGCTGGCGTCGATCACCGGGAACAGCGCCATCACCGGGATGCCGAGCTTCACGCAGTCTTCGGCCACGGGCAGCAGCAGGTCCAGGCTCAGGCGTTCCACGCCAGGCATGGAGCCCACGGCCTCGCGGCGGTTGGCGCCGTCGAGTACGAACACCGGGTAGATCAGGTCGTTGACCGTGACGGCATGCTCGCGCACGAGGTTGCGGGTGAAGGTGTCGCGGCGCAGGCGGCGCGGGCGGCTGGCGGGGAAGGGGGTGGGGCTGGAGAGATGCATGGGGAAAATTGTGCCTGATTGCACACCGCATGGGATTGCATTCCCCCGTCATGGGTTGAACCGCGCTGTCCGTGGTGCTAGATTTACATCGGGCAGCGCTGCTGCCCCCCGCTTTTTCCTCCCTGAGCGGGGCCTGGTGGCTTTTTCGGCCCTGGGCTTTACTGGCCCGGCAGCCACCCTGTCGGGCCTTTTTTTCGGTGGGCCCAGCGCGCTTACACTCGCGCGATGCTCTGGGTCAAATCCTTCCACATCGTGTTCGTGGCCAGTTGGTTTGCGGGCCTGTTCTATCTTCCACGCATCTTTGTGAACCTGGCCATGGTGACGCCAGGTTCGGTGGCCGAGCGTGAGCGCCTGCTGCTCATGGCGCGCAAGCTGCTGCGCTTTACCCACATGCTGGCGGTGCCTGCCGTAGGGCTGGGCCTGTGGCTCTGGGCGGGTTATGGCATCGGCTGGGGGCCGGGTCAGGGCTGGATGCACGCCAAGCTGTTGGTGGTGTTGCTGGTGCTGGCCTACCACGGCTACTGCGCCGTGCTGTTGCGCCAGTTCGAGCGCGACGCCAACCAGCGCAGCCACCGCTGGTACCGCTGGTTCAACGAGGCGCCGGTGCTGATGCTGGTGGCCGTGGTCGTGCTGGTGGTGGTCAAGCCGTTCTAGGAGCGGCGGGTGCCCATGCACAAGACCTCGGCCTGGCCCCTGGCGCTGGTGTATGCGGCGCTGATCTTCTTCGCCAGCCTGTTTCCGTTCAACGGCTGGCGCGCACAAGGGATCGAGCCTGCGGTCTTCCTTTTGGCGCCGCTGCCCCCGCCGTATTGGACGGGGTTCGACGTCGGCACCAACGTGGTGGGGTATGCCCCCCTGGGTTTTCTGCTGGCCCTGGCCTTGCTGCGCACGGGGCGGGGGCGCTGGGCGGTGCCTCTGGCGCTGCTGGCGGGCGCACTGCTGTCGCTGGTGCTGGAGTTCTTGCAGATCTACCTGCCCCAGCGGGTGCCGTCCAACCTCGACTGGTTGCTCAACACCGGCGGAACGCTGGCGGGTGCGTTGCTGGCGCTGCTGCTGGAGCGCCTGGGCGCCATCGCGCGCTGGAGCCGGTTTCGCACGCGCTGGTTCCTGCCCGATGCGCGGGGGGCGCTGGTGTTGCTGGCCCTGTGGCCCTGGGCGTTGCTGTTTCCGGCGGCCGAGCCCTTCGGTCTGGGCCAGGTGTTCGAGCGCCTGCAGGGTGCGCTGGCCCAGGCGCTGGAGGGGACGCCCTTCCTGGCGTGGCTGCCCCTGCGTGAGGAACCGCTGCTGCCCCTGTCGCCCTGGGCGGAGCTGTGGTGTGTGGCGCTGGGCCTGTGGGTTCCGTGCCTGCTGGCCTGCAGTGCCACGGCACCGGGCTGGCGGCGTGCGGTGCTGGCGTTTTCCGCTGTTCCAGTGGGGTTGGGCGTCTCTGCGTTGTCGGTGGCCTTGAGTTTCGGCCCTGCGCATGCGTGGGATTGGCTCAGTCTCCCCGTGGCAGTGGGGGTGGTGTTGGGGGCCGGCTTGGCGTTGCCCGCTTTGTTTCTGCCGCCGCGGGCCTGCGCCATGCTGTTGCTCGTGGCCTTGCCCGTGCAGCTGGCATTGCTCAACGATGCGCCCGCCAGCGCGTATTTCGCGCAGACCCTGCAGGTGTGGGAGCAGGGGCGGTTCATCCGGTTCTACGGTCTGGGCCAGTGGCTGGGCTGGCTCTGGCCCTATGCCACGCTGGTCTATGTGCTGTTGCGCGCCTCGCGGCGCGGCGGTGCTTCCTAGAATAGAGGGCATGAGCGACAACACCCCGTCCGCGCCCGGCTATTTCGAGCGCCACATCTTCTTCTGCCTCAACGAACGCGCCAATGGCGAGGCCTGCTGCGCCCAGCATGGCGCCCAGGAGGCCTTCGAGCGCTGCAAGGCGCTGGTCAAGGCAGCTGGCCTGGCCGGGCCCGGCAAGGTGCGCGTGAACAAGGCCGGTTGCCTGGACCGCTGCGCCGCAGGCCCGGTGGCCGTGGTGTACCCGGAGGGCGTGTGGTACAGCTATGTGGATGCGGCCGACATCGACGAAATCGTCGAATCGCACCTGAAGAATGGCCAGGTAGTGGAGCGCCTGCGCACGCCGCCGGAACTTGGGCGCTGAACGCGACTCCATCGGTTTCAAGCATTTTTGGCTGCTGGCGCTTTATGGATAAGCGCCAACAGCTATACAATTGATAGCAAATATGAATGCCCAGACCGAAACCCTGCTGCTGGAGGGCGCTGCGGGCGCCATCGAGGCGCGGCGCGACCTGCCCGCGGGCACGCCGTGCGGCATCGCCGTGATTGCGCATCCCCACCCCCTGTTTGGCGGCACCCTGGACAACAAGGTCGTGCAGACCCTGGCGCGTGCCTTTGTTCAGTGCGGCTGGGGCGCGGTGCGTTTCAACTTCCGGGGCGTCGGCGCGAGCGCGGGCGTGCACGATGCGGGCCAGGGCGAACGGGAGGACCTGCTGGCCGTGGTGCGCCAGGTGGCGCCCCAGGGGCCGTTGGCGCTGGCGGGGTTTTCCTTTGGCGCCTTCGTGACCAGCCATGCGCTGGCCGCCCTGTGGTCGCAGCGGGATGTGCGCCATGCGGTGCTGGTGGGAACGGCGGCCAGCCGCTTCCAGGTCGCGCCCGTTCCTCCCGAGGCGCACCTGCGCACGCTGGTACTGCACGGCGAGCAGGACGACACCGTCCCTCTGGCCGATGTGCTGGACTGGGCTCGGCCTCAGACCCTGCCGGTCACCGTGATCCCTGGAGGCGGGCATTTCTTTCACGGGCAATTGTCCCTTCTCAAGAACCTGGTGGTGCGCCACCTGCAATCGGCGGTCTGAACCGCATGGCCCCTATAGCGGGGCCTTTCCTGGAATCCTTGGCATGAATCGACTTATTTCCACCTTCCGATCCTGGGCCCTGGCCGCAGGCCTGTCTGCCCTGGCCTGGGGCGCGATGGCGCAGGCGCCTCAGCCGCCTGAAATTGCGGCGCGCGCGTACCTCCTGGTGGACGTGACGGCCGGTCAGGTGCTGGCCTCGCGCGATATGGACGCGCCGGTAGAGCCTGCCTCGCTCACCAAGCTGATGACGGCCTACCTGGTCTTCGACGCACTGCGCGCCAAGAAAATCGCGTTGGACCAAAAGCTGCCCGTGAGCACGCGCGCCTGGAAGATGCCCGGTTCGCGCATGTTCATCGACCCCAAGATGCAGGTGCCGGTGGATGACCTGCTCAAGGGCATGATCGTGCAGTCGGGCAACGACGCCACCGTGGCCCTGGCCGAGGGCGTGGGCGGAACGGTCGAGAACTTCGTCAAGCTCATGAACGACCAGGCGCGTGCGCTGGGCATGACCCACACCGGGTTCAAGAATCCCGAGGGCCTGACCGAAGCCGGCCACACCACCACGGCGCGCGACCTGTCCATCCTGGCCACGCGGCTGATGCAGGAGTTCCCTGGCTACATGCACTACTACTCCACCAAGCAGTACCGTTACGAAGGCACGCCTGCCTCCAACAGCAACAACCGCAACCTGCTGCTGTACCGCGACCCGTCGGTGGATGGACTCAAGACCGGCCATACGCAGGCGGCGGGTTACTGCCTGGTGGCAACGGCCAAGCGTGAATTCCCGGGCCTGGGGCAGCGCCGTCTGTTGTCCATCGTGCTGGGTGCGGCCAGCGAAAATGCACGCGCCAACGAAAGCCAGAAGCTGCTCAACTGGGGTTACACCGCCTTTGATGCGGTCAAACTGTTCGATGCGGGCCAGGCCGTGCAGACGCCGCATGTCTGGAAAGGCGCGGAGTCCAGCGTCAAGCTCGGCCGGGCCGAGCCCATCGTCGTCGCCGTGCCTGCGGGCAGTGGTGGCAAGATCAGCACCCAGGTGTTGCGCCCCGACCCCCTGGTGGCCCCACTGGCCCAGGGCCAGGAAATCGGAAGCCTGAAGGTGGTGCTGGGCGACCAGACGCTGCGTGAAGTCCCCCTGGTGGCGCTCGAGGGTGTGGCGCAGGCGGGGATTTTTGGGCGCACCTGGGACGCCATCCGACTTTGGATCAAATAACCGACGTGCCTGCTTCAAGCCGAGCCGACGGCCGGCTTGGGCCGCGGCCTCCCTTGCGTCGGCGGCATCAATCTGCTACATTCGAGGGCTTTTCGGAAATTCCGAAGGGATTCACGTTTTCGTTTTTCACGTAAGGGACGAACAGTTCATGCCAACCATCAATCAACTCGTGCGTCACGGGCGCGAGGTCGAAAAGACCAAATCCAAGAGCCCGGCGATGCAAAACTGCCCCCAGCGCCGCGGCGTGTGCACCCGTGTGTACACCACGACGCCCAAGAAGCCTAACTCCGCTCTGCGTAAGGTCGCCAAGGTGCGCCTGACCAACGGCTTCGAAGTCATTTCCTACATCGGCGGCGAAGGCCACAACCTGCAGGAACACAGCGTGGTGCTGGTCCGCGGCGGTCGTGTCAAGGACTTGCCCGGTGTGCGTTACCACATCGTCCGCGGTTCTCTGGACCTGCAGGGCGTGAAGGATCGCAAGCAGGCGCGCTCCAAGTACGGTGCGAAGAAGCCCAAGGCCAAATAAGCCCTGGACTTGTCCGTCTGAATCATTCGGTGCTGTTCCCCGCGTGGCGCGGAGTCCAGCGTAGTGACCCCAAACGCAGATGTTCTGCGCGGGTCGAGTAAGTGGGAGTCCTGAATGGCTCTCGCGGTACCGGAAACGGTGCCAACTGAAGCAAGATAGAGGTAAAAAATGCCACGTCGTCGCGAAGTCCCCAAACGTGAAATCCTGCCGGATCCCAAGTTCGGCAATGTAGAGCTGTCCAAATTCATGAACGTGATCATGGAAGGCGGCAAAAAGGCAGTGGCAGAGCGCATCATTTACGGCGCTCTGGAACTGATCCAGAAGAAGCATCCGGACAAGGACGCTCTGGAAGCGTTCACCGTTGCCATCAACAACGTCAAGCCCATGGTGGAAGTCAAGTCCCGCCGTGTGGGTGGCGCCAACTACCAGGTGCCCGTGGAAGTGCGCCCTGTGCGTCGTCTGGCCCTGTCGATGCGCTGGATCAAGGAAGCGGCTCGCAAGCGCAGCGAGAAGTCCATGGCCCAGCGCCTGGCCAACGAAATCCTCGAAGCCACCGAAGGCCGTGGCGGCGCCATGAAGAAGCGTGACGAAGTGCACCGCATGGCCGAAGCCAACAAGGCATTCAGCCACTTCCGCTTCTAAACCGGCTGACCTGCCTCTTCCTGTCTGCGCAAGGCTGCCGGCTCTCTTGCCTGCAGCCTTGTCGCGATTGAGGCGGTCCCGAAATGGCCGGGTGCCAGCCAGAAGCTGACGCAAGGCCGCCCCCGAATAACACGACCCATCAAGGATCCACCATGGCTCGCAAGACCCCCATCGAGCGCTACCGCAATATCGGTATCTCGGCCCACATTGACGCCGGCAAGACCACCACGACCGAGCGTATTCTTTTCTACACCGGCGTGACCCACAAGCTGGGCGAGGTGCACGATGGCGCCGCGACCACGGACTGGATGGAACAAGAGCAAGAGCGCGGCATCACGATCACCTCGGCGGCCGTGACCTGCTTCTGGAAGGGCATGGACATGTCCTACCCCGAGCACCGCTTCAACATCATCGACACCCCCGGCCACGTGGACTTCACCATCGAGGTGGAGCGTTCCATGCGCGTGCTGGACGGCGCCTGCATGGTGTACTGCGCCGTGGGTGGCGTGCAGCCCCAGTCGGAAACCGTCTGGCGCCAGGCCAACAAGTACAAGGTGCCCCGTCTGGCCTTCGTGAACAAGATGGACCGCACCGGCGCCAACTTCTTCAAGGTCTATGACCAGATGAAGTTGCGCCTGAAGGCCAACCCCGTGCCCGTGGTGATCCCGATCGGCGCCGAGGAAAACTTCAAGGGCGTCGTGGACCTGTTGAAGATGAAGGCCATCATCTGGGACGAGGCTTCGCAAGGCATGAAGTTCGAATACCAGGACATCCCTGCGGATCTGGTGGAGTCGGCCAAGGAATGGCGTGAAAAAATGGTCGAGGCTGCTGCCGAGGCGTCCGAAGAGCTGATGAACAAGTACCTGGAAGAGGGTGATCTCAGCGAAGCGGAAATCAAGGCGGGCCTGCGTCAGCGCACCATCGCCACCGAAATCCACCCGATGCTGTGTGGTACCGCGTTCAAGAACAAGGGCGTGCAGCGCATGCTGGACGCCGTGATCGACTACCTGCCTGCGCCGACCGATATTCCCGATGTGACGGGTACGGACGAAGACGAGCAGCCTGTGAGCCGCAAGGCCGACGACAACGAGAAGTTCTCGGCTCTGGCGTTCAAGCTGATGACCGACCCCTTCGTCGGCCAACTGACCTTCGTGCGCGTCTACTCCGGCGTGCTGACCAAAGGCGACACCGTGTACAACTCGGTCAAGGGCAAGAAGGAGCGTATCGGCCGTATCGTGCAGATGATGGCCAACGACCGCGTGGAAGTGGACGAAATCCGCGCCGGCGACATCGCCGCCTGCGTGGGTCTGAAGGAAGTGACCACCGGCGAAACGCTGTGCGACGTGGCTTCGCCCATCGTGCTTGAGCGCATGGTGTTCCCCGAGCCCGTGATCTCGCAGGCCGTGGAGCCCAAGACCAAGGCCGATCAGGAAAAGATGGGCATCGCCCTGTCGCGCCTGGCTTCGGAAGACCCATCGTTCCGCGTGCGTACCGACGAGGAATCCGGCCAGACCATCATTTCCGGCATGGGCGAGCTGCACCTGGAAATCATCGTGGACCGCATGAAGCGTGAGTTCGGTGTGGAAGCCAACGTGGGCAAGCCCCAGGTGGCCTACCGCGAAACCGTGCGCAAGTCGGTGGCCGATGTGGACGGCAAGTTCGTGCGCCAGTCGGGCGGCAAGGGCCAGTACGGCCACGTGGTGTTCCGCCTGGAGCCCAACGAAGCCGGCAAGGGTTTCGAGTTCCTGGACGAAATCAAGGGTGGTGTGGTGCCGCGCGAGTACATCCCTGCGGTGGAAAAGGGCGTGATCGAAGCACTCAACAGCGGTGTGCTGGCCGGCTTCCCGGTGGTGGACGTGAAGGTCGCGCTGACCTTCGGTTCCTACCACGACGTGGACTCGTCCGAGCAGGCGTTCAAGATGGCTGCCATCTTTGGTTTCAAGGAAGCCGCCCGCAAGGCCAATCCCGTCATCCTGGAGCCCATGATGGCCGTGGAAGTGGAAACCCCCGAAGACTACGCCGGCAACGTGATGGGTGACCTGTCCAGCCGTCGCGGCATGGTGCAGGGCATGGACGACATGGTCGGTGGCGGCAAGATCATCAAGGCCGAAGTGCCCCTGTCCGAAATGTTCGGCTACTCCACCACGCTGCGCTCCATGTCGCAGGGCCGTGCCACCTACACGATGGAATTCAAGCACTACAGCGAGGCGCCTCGCAACGTGTCCGAAGCCATCGTGGCCGCACGCGCAAAGTAAGAAATTGGCTTCTGGCGCCCGATAGTAGGGCGCTGGAAGCTATGTTTTTGATAGCAATTTCGCAAAGTCTGCGACCCGGCGCCACCCCGTTGCCCTGTGCGGGGTGAACCAGCAGCCGAGTGCAGACGTAAAACCAAGACACAGGCATTGCTCTTTGGAGAGATTGACATGGCAAAAGAGAAATTTGAGCGGACCAAGCCGCACGTCAACGTTGGCACGATCGGCCACGTGGACCACGGCAAGACGACGCTGACGGCGGCCATCGCTACCGTGCTGTCGGCCAAGTTCGGCGGCGAAGCCAAGAAGTACGACGAAATCGACGCAGCGCCTGAAGAGAAGGCACGCGGCATCACCATCAACACCGCCCACGTCGAGTACGAAACGGCCAACCGCCACTACGCCCACGTGGACTGCCCCGGCCACGCCGACTACGTCAAGAACATGATCACCGGCGCTGCCCAGATGGACGGCGCCATCCTGGTGTGCTCCGCCGCTGACGGCCCGATGCCCCAGACGCGCGAGCACATCCTGCTGGCCCGCCAGGTCGGCGTGCCCTACATCATCGTCTTCCTGAACAAGTGCGACATGGTGGACGACGCCGAACTGCTGGAACTGGTCGAAATGGAAGTGCGCGAGCTGCTCTCCAAGTACGACTTCCCCGGCGACGACACCCCCATCGTCAAGGGCTCGGCCAAGCTGGCCCTCGAAGGCGACAAGGGCGACCTGGGCGAACAGGCCATCATGCGCCTGGCAGAAGCCCTGGACACCTACATCCCCACGCCTGAGCGTGCAGTGGACGGTGCCTTCCTGATGCCCGTGGAAGACGTGTTCTCCATCTCCGGTCGCGGCACCGTGGTGACCGGTCGTGTCGAGCGCGGCATTGTCAAGGTCGGCGAAGAAATCGAAATCGTCGGTATCCGCGACACGCAAAAGACCACCTGCACCGGCGTGGAAATGTTCCGCAAGCTGCTGGACCAGGGCCAGGCTGGCGACAACGTCGGTATCCTGCTGCGCGGCACCAAGCGCGAAGACGTCGAGCGCGGCCAAGTGCTGTGCAAGCCCGGCTCGATCAAGCCCCACACCCACTTCACGGCTGAGGTGTATGTGCTGAGCAAGGACGAAGGCGGTCGCCACACCCCCTTCTTCAACAACTACCGTCCCCAGTTCTACTTCCGCACCACCGACGTGACCGGCGCCATCGAGCTGCCCGCGGACAAGGAAATGGTGATGCCTGGCGACAACGTGTCGATCACCGTCAAGCTGATCAACCCCATCGCCATGGAAGAAGGTCTGCGCTTCGCCATCCGTGAAGGCGGTCGTACCGTCGGCGCCGGCGTCGTGGCCAAGATCATCGAGTAATCCGGATCCTCGCGATACAAGGAACACAGCATGTCCAAGCAAAAGATCCGCATCCGCCTCAAGGCGTTTGACTACAAACTGATCGATCAGTCCGCTGCCGAGATCGTTGACACCGCCAAGCGCACCGGCGCCATCGTCAAGGGCCCCGTGCCCCTGCCTACGCGCATGAAGCGTTTCGACATCCTGCGCTCGCCGCACGTCAACAAGACCAGCCGTGACCAGCTCGAAATCCGCACGCACCAGCGTCTGATGGACATCGTGGACCCCACCGACAAGACCGTGGATGCCCTGATGAAACTCGACCTGCCCGCAGGTGTGGACGTCGAAATCAAGCTGCAGTAATGCCTTGAACCCATGGGCCGCAAGGCCCGTGGAACGCTCCGCAAAAAACGCGAACTTGCTTGCAAAAGCAGTTCGCGTTATACTTTGCGGCTTCGCCTATTTTGCGTTTGCGTTGCAGCGCAACGGGGCGGAGTTTTATCAACCTTCTTTCATGCGTTTGAGAAGGCGCAACGCCGGGGCCAATTGAAGTCGCGGCGGTGAAAGTTTTGGAGAAAACCAATGAGTCTGAGCACCTCCCTGGGGTTGCTGGGCCGCAAGGTGGGCATGATGCGTCTGTTCACCGATGACGGGGACGCAGTGCCTGTCACGGTGGTCGATGTGTCCGACAACCGCGTGACCCAGGTAAAAACCCAAGAGAACGATGGCTACGTGGCCTTGCAGGTCACCTATGGTTCGCGCAAGGCATCTCGCGTGACCAGGCCTCAAGCTGGCCACCTGGCCAAGGCCGGCGTGCAAGCCGGTGAAATCATCCGTGAATTCCGCGTGACGGCAGAAGCCGCAGCGCAGTACCAGCCTGGTGCCAATGTGCCCGTGGCTTCGCTGTTTGCTGTGGGCCAGAAAGTGGACGTGCAGGGCACGAGCATTGGTAAAGGCTACGCCGGTACCATCAAGCGCCACAACATGGCCTCCCAGCGTGCATCGCACGGTAACAGCCGTTCGCACAACGTGCCGGGTTCCATCGGTATGGCGCAGGATCCGGGCCGCGTGTTCCCGGGCAAGCGCATGACCGGTCACATGGGCGACGAAACCGTCACCACCCAGAACCTCGACGTCATCCGCGTGGACGAAGCCCGTCAACTGCTCTTGATCAAGGGTGCCATTCCCGGAGCCAAGGGTGGCTTCGTGACCGTGCGTCCCGCCATCAAGGCCAAAGCCGCCAAAGGAGCGAACTAATGCAGCTCGAACTCCTGAATGACCAAGGCCAGGCAGCATCCAAGATCGATGCGCCCGAGACCGTGTTTGGTCGTGAATACAACGAAGATCTGGTGCACCAGATCGTGGTCGCTTACCGTGCCAACGGCCGTCAGGGCACCCGTGCCCAGAAGGACCGCGAGCAGGTTCGCCACTCCACCAAGAAGCCTTTCAAGCAAAAGGGTACCGGCCGCGCGCGTGCTGGTATGACGTCTTCTCCGCTGTGGCGTGGGGGTGGTCGGATTTTCCCGAACATGCCCGATGAAAACTTCACGCAGAAGATCAACAAGAAGATGTACCGCGCCGGTATGGCTTCCATCCTGTCGCAACTGGTGCGTGAAGGCCGTCTGGCCGTGGTCGATTCCATCGCTGTGGACTCGCCCAAGACCAAGCAGCTGGCCGACAAGTTCAAGGCCATGAACCTGCAGTCGGTGCTCGTGATCGCCGACCAGGTGGACGAGAACCTGTACCTGGCTTCGCGCAACCTCAAGGACGTGTTCATCGTCGAGCCGCGCTATGCCGACCCCGTGTCGCTGGTGCACTTCAAGAAGGTGCTCGTCACCAAGGGCGCTCTCGACCAACTCAAGGAGATGTTCGCATGAGCACGCTCAAGTTTGACGAAGGTCGTCTGATGCAGGTGCTGGTTGCTCCCATCGTGTCCGAAAAGGCCACCATGGTTGCTGAAAAGTCCAACGCCGTGACGTTCAAAGTGCTGCAGAACGCTACCAAGCCCGAAATCAAGGCCGCTGTGGAATTGATGTTCAAGGTTGAGGTGCAAGGCGTGTCTGTGGTGAACACCAAGGGCAAGACCAAGCGCTTTGGCAAGACCATTGGCCGCCGCGACAACGTGCGCAAGGCCTACGTGATGCTCAAGCCTGGTCAAGAGCTGAACCTGAGCGGGGAGGCTGCGTAATCATGGCTGTCATCAAAATGAAACCCACCTCGCCCGGCCAACGTGCCGTGGTGAAGGTCACGCGCGATCACCTGTACAAGGGTCCTGGTCACGCCCCGCTGTTGGAGCCCCAGCACCAGAAGGCTGGCCGCAACAACAACGGTCACATCACCACCCGTCACAAGGGCGGTGGTCACAAGCACCACTACCGCGTGGTGGACTTCAAGCGCAACAAGGACGGTATTCCCGCCAAGGTTGAGCGCATCGAGTACGACCCCAACCGCACGGCCCACATCGCTCTGGTGTGCTACGCCGACGGTGAGCGTCGCTACGTGATTGCTCCGCGCAACCTCGAAGTGGGCGCCACTATTGTGAGCGGCTCCGAAGCCCCGATCCGCGTGGGCAACACGCTGCCGATCCGCAACATTCCCGTGGGCTCGACCATCCACTGCATCGAGCTCAAGCCCGGTGCAGGTGCGCAGATCGCTCGCTCGGCAGGTGCTTCGGCGACGCTGCTGGCCCGCGAAAGCATGTACGCCCAGGTGCGTATGCGCTCGGGTGAAGTGCGCAAGATCCACATCGAATGCCGTGCAACGATTGGCGAAGTGGCCAACGAAGAGCACAGCCTGCGTCAGCTCGGCAAGGCCGGTGTCAAGCGCTGGATGGGTATCCGCCCGACGGTGCGTGGCGTGGCCATGAACCCGGTCGATCACCCGCACGGTGGTGGCGAAGGCCGCACTGGCGAAGGCCGTCATGCTGTCGATCCTTGGGGCAATCTGACCAAGGGTTATCGCACCCGCAACAACAAGCGCACACAGACCATGATCGTGTCGCGCCGCAAGAAGTAAGGGGTAACAAATGACTCGCTCTCTCAAAAAGGGTCCGTTTGTTGACCATCACCTGGTAGCCAAGGTCGAGAAGGCCGTTGCCACCAAGGACAAGAAGCCGATCAAGACCTGGTCGCGTCGCTCCATGGTTCTGCCCGATTTCATCGGTCTGACCATTGCCGTGCACAACGGCAAGCAGCACGTGCCAGTCTACGTTACCGACCAGATGGTGGGCCACAAGCTGGGCGAATTCGCCCTGACGCGCACCTTCAAGGGTCACCCCGCTGACAAAAAAGCGAAGAAGTAAGGAACGACCATGTCTGAAACACGTGCAGTCCTCCGGGGCGTCCGTCTGTCGGTTGACAAGGGCCGTCTGGTTGCAGACCTGATCCGCGGCAAGAAAGTGGACCAGGCGCTGAACATCCTGACCTTCACGCAAAAGAAGGCAGCAGGAATCATCAAGAAGGTTCTGGAGTCGGCCATCGCCAACGCAGAACACAACGATGGTGCCGACATCGACGAACTGAAGGTCAAGACCATCTACGTTGAGCAAGGTGCCACGCTCAAGCGTTTCACCGCGCGCGCCAAAGGCCGCGGCAACCGCATCAGCAAGCCCACGTGCCATGTGTACGTGACGGTGGGCAACTAAAGGCCGAGGAAGACTATGGGACAAAAAATCCATCCAACCGGCTTCCGTCTGGCCGTCAGCCGCAACTGGGCCAGCCGTTGGTACGCAAGCAACCGTGACTTCGCCGGCATGCTGGCCGAAGACATCAAGGTGCGTGACTACCTCAAGGCCAAGCTGAAGAACGCTGCCGTTTCGCGCGTGCTGATCGAGCGCCCCGCCAAGAACGCCCGCATCACCATTTACTCGGCACGTCCGGGCGTGGTGATCGGCAAGAAGGGCGAGGACATCGAGACGCTCAAGAAAGAACTGGCGACCCGTCTGGGCGTGCCTGTGGCTGTCAACATCGAAGAAGTGCGCAAGCCCGAAATCGATGCCAAGCTGATCGCCGACAGCATCACCCAGCAGCTGGAAAAGCGCATCATGTTCCGCCGCGCCATGAAGCGCGCCATGCAGAACGCCATGCGTCTGGGCGCCCAGGGCATCAAGATCATGTCCTCGGGTCGTCTGAACGGCATCGAAATCGCTCGTACCGAGTGGTACCGTGAAGGCCGTGTGCCCCTGCACACCTTGCGCGCCGACATCGACTACGGCACCTCCGAAGCCAAGACC
This sequence comes from Acidovorax sp. 210-6, assembly GCF_010020825.1. GTDB lineage: Bacteria > Pseudomonadota > Gammaproteobacteria > Burkholderiales > Burkholderiaceae_C > Simplicispira > Simplicispira sedimenti. Next base: position 3,796,684 of record NZ_JAACJE010000001.1, on the reverse strand, counting down.
ACCTACGGTGTGATCGGCGTGAAGGTGTGGGTCTACAAGGGCGACACGCTGGGCCGCAACGAGCAACCCGCTGCCGAGACGCCGCGCCCTGAAGAAGAGCGCCGTCCCCGTGGTCCGCGCCGCGATGGCCGCCCTGGTGGCGACCGCGCTGGTGCAGGCCGTGGTGGCCGCCGTCCCACGGGTGGCAATGCCGCCCCTGCCGATGGCAGCGACAAGCCCCAGGGCGCCGGTGGCGCCGATGCAACCGCCGTTAAGCGCGTACGCAAAGACGCGCCCGCTTCAGCAGCGGACGGTAAAGGAGAATAAACATGCTGCAACCTGCTCGCCGCAAATACCGCAAGGAGCAAAAGGGCCGCAACACCGGCATCGCTACCCGTGGCAACACGGTAGCCTTCGGTGATTTCGGTCTCAAGTGCACCGACCGCGGCCGCCTGACGGCCCGCCAGATCGAAGCCGCACGCCGTGCGATTTCCCGCCACGTCAAGCGTGGTGGCCGCATCTGGATCCGTGTGTTCCCGGACAAGCCTATTTCCAAGAAGCCCGCAGAAGTGCGTATGGGTAACGGTAAGGGCAACCCCGAGTACTACGTCGCTGAAATCCAGCCTGGCAAGGTGGTCTTCGAGATCCTGGGCGTGCCCGAGGAACTCGCCCGTGAGGCTTTCCGCCTCGCGGCTGCCAAGCTTCCGCTGCGCACGACGTTTGTCGCACGCCTGGTAGGCCAGTGATTCAGGAGAAACAGAAATGAAAGCTGCTGAACTGCGCCAAAAAGACGCCGCTGGCATCCAGGAAGAAATCAAGGCACTGCAAAAGGCTCACTTCGGCCTGCGCATGCAAAAGGCTACGCAACAGCTGGGTAACACCAGCCAGTTGCGCGCCACGCGCCGTGCCATCGCCCGTGCCAAGACCATTCTTGCCCAAAAGCAAGCCGCCAACTAAGGAGCCGAGATGACGGAAGCCAAAACATCCCTCAAGCGCACCCTGGTCGGCAAGGTCGTCAGCGACAAGCGTGCAAAGACCGTGACCGTGCTCGTGGAGCGCCGTGTGAAGCACGCGCTGTACGGCAAGATCGTGGTCAAGTCGAGCAAGTACCACGCGCACGACGAAAGCAACGAGTACAAGCTCGGTGACGTGATCGAAATCGCCGAAAGCCGTCCTCTGTCCAAGACCAAGAACTGGGTTGCGACCCGTCTGGTCGAAAAGGCCTCGCTGGTCTAAGCCTCTGCAGCCACCGCGCTGCAAGGAAAACGGAAACGACCCACAATGTGGGTCGTTTTCTTTTTGGGGCTTCGCAATGCAGCAGGCCTCTTCGACCAACCCCCTCCAGGAGACCCGCATGATCCAGATTGGCGACAGCTTGCCCGATACCACCCTCATGGAATATGTGCAGACCGAAGGCGAAGGCTGCAGCATTGGCCCGCGCCCGGTCCAGGTGGCGCAGGCCTGCGCCGGAAAGATCATTGCACTGTTCGCGGTGCCTGGTGCCTTCACGCCCACCTGCTCGGCACAGCATGTTCCAGGCTATGTGCGCAATGCAGCTCAGCTCAAGGCCGCAGGGGTGGATGAAATCTGGTGTGTGTCGGTGAACGATGCCTTTGTGATGGGTGCCTGGGCCCGCGAGCAGGCCACGGAAGGCGTGGTCCGCATGCTGGGGGATGGCGATGCCGCCTTTGCCAAGGCCACGGGCCTGACGCTGGATCTGAACGGCAAGGGACTGGGCCTGCGCAGCAACCGCTATTCCATGTTGGTGCGCAACGGTAAGGTGGAGCAACTCAACGTCGAAGCGCCAGGCAAGTTCGAGGTGAGCGATGCCGACACCCTGCTGCGCCAGTTGAAAGCGAACTGACGCTATTAAAATCGTAGCTGCCAGCGCAATGTTGCTGGGCGCTGGAGCTTAAAATGAGCGGGGAAATCTCAAGGCCATGCTCACAGCATGGCCTTGAGGTAATGCGCGCCTGCGATGGGGTTGTGGTAGTACGGCGGAATCTCTTCGAATCCCAGTTCGGCGTACAGGGCGCGGGCGGACTCCATGTCGTCCAGGGTGTCCAGCAGGATGCAGTCATACCCCGCCACACGGGCGCAGTCCATGATCGTCTCGGCCAGTTGTCGGCCCAGACCGAAGCCACGGAAGGCCTTGCGCACATACAGGCGCTTCATTTCGCAGGCGTTGGGGTAGTCGCTGTTGTCCAGCGGGCGCATGGCACAGCAACCAGCGTAGGCACCTTCCACCAGGGCCACCAGCAAGCTGCCGCGCGGCGGAGCATAGTCGCCGGGCAGTTGGGTGAGCTCCTCGTCGAAGTTCTGGAAACACAGGCTGATGCCCAAGCCCTCGGCGTATTCGGTGAACAGGGCGCGCACTTCGTTCCACTGCGCGGCGTTCTGCGGGGTCAGGAGCTGGATGTCGGGGGTATCCACTTCAGGCAATGATCAAAAAGACGGCCGCAGTGTACCCCCATCCATTCAGGACTCGGCCAGGAGCTGCTCGATGAGCTGGTGCAACTGCGCAAAATCGGGTGCGCCCACATAGGTCCGCACGATCTCGCCGCGCTTGTTCACCAGGTAGGTGGTGGGGGTGATACGAACATCGCCCCAGGCCTTGGCCACCGCACCGGTGTTGTCGATGGCCACCTTGAAGGGGAGCTTGCGGGTCTCGGCAAAATTGACCACGTAACTGGGCGGGTCGTAACTCATGGCCACCGCCAGCGTCTCGTAGCCACGGCTGCGGTATTTTTCGTAGGTTGAGACCAACTCCGGCATCTCAGCCACACAGGTCACGCAACTGGTAGCCCAGAAGTTGACCAATACCACCTTTCCGCGCAAATCCTGCGTCGTTTGTTGCGTGCCGTCGAGCAGCACAAAGGTGGATGCAGGCGCGGCCGATTGGCTGCAACCCGCCAACACCAGCCCGGCCGCACAGACCAGCCCCAGGGCCAATCTGCGCAGCCCTTCGGATGCGCCACGCCGGTGTGCAGCGAGCGTGCGGTAGGACAGATCAGAAAAGAAAAGGCTCTGCATGGGGACGGCTCCGGTGTCAGCAAGGGGCATACAGTGGTTTGCGCCCCGCGCCGCGATTGTGCGACAGCTTCGCGTTTCGAGCTGCATCAGCAGCGGAAGTTCAAGCACTGCAAGGACGTGCCTCGTCCGTGACGGCACCGGATCCGACAGCCAGGTCCGGAGCAGCCATAATGTCTGCTGCAGTACCGACCATGAGCACACGCATTTTTCTCATTGCCCACACGCCCCTGGCAAGTGCCCTCCGGGACTGTGCAATGCATGTCTTCCCAGATTGCGCGCAGCATGTGCTGGTGTTGGACGTGCAGCCCGATGCGACCCCTGAAGACTCCTTGGACCAGGCGCGCCAGTTGCTCGGCGGACAGGAGCAGGGAGCGCTCCTTGTGCTCACCGACGTGTTCGGCGCCACCCCCAGCAACATCGCGCAGCGCGTGGTCGAGGGGCGCCAGGCTCGCCTGGTCACCGGCGTCAACCTGCCCATGCTGCTGCGCTGTGTGTGTTACCGCAGCGAGGCACTCGACGCATTGGTGCAGCGAGCCGTGGTAGGCGGAACGCAAGGGGTGATGCAGGTGGCCGTCACCGCGCCACAGAACCAGAACCGCAGAACGAATGATCAAGACCAGCACGACCATCAGCAATAAACTGGGCCTGCACGCCCGCGCATCGGCCAAACTGACCAAACTGGCCGGCAGTTTCGACTGCGAAGTCTTCATGAGCCGTGGCGAGCGCCGCATCAACGCTAAAAGCATCATGGGCGTCATGATGCTGGCCGCGGGCATGGGTACCACGGTGGAGATCGAAACCGACGGCCCCCAGGAGCAGCAGGCCATGGACGCACTGCTCGCGCTGATCAACGACAAGTTCGGCGAGGGCGAATGAGCATGGCCGCAGTCACCACCACACCAGGAGACGGAGCATGACCTTCTCGATTGCTGGGTTGGCGGTGGCGCGTGGTATTTCGATTGGCCGCGCGGTGCTTGTGGGCGCCAGCCGCGTGGAGGTGGCGCATTATTTCATCGAGCCGGGGCAGATCGAGAGCGAGATCGACCGCGTGCGCTGTGGCCGCAATGCGGTGGTCGAGGAAATTCAGCGTTTGCAGGAAGACATTCCCGCCGATGCCCCCCAGGAGCTGACCGCGCTGCTGGATGTGCACCTGATGCTGCTGCAGGATGAAATGCTCACCAGCGGCGTCAAGCACTGGATCACCGATCGTCTGTACAACGCCGAATGGGCGCTGACCACCCAGCTGGAGGTCATCGGACGCCAGTTCGACGAGATGGAGGACGAGTACCTGCGTGAGCGCAAGGCCGACCTGGAGCAGGTGGTCGAACGCATCCTGCGCCACATGAAGGGCGTGGCCCATCCAGTGGTTCCGCAAAGTCCGCGCCGCAAGACCCAGCAGGACTTGATGCTGGACGACACCATCGACGTGCCCCTGGTGCTGGTGGCGCACGACCTGTCCCCAGCCGACCTGCTGCAGTTCAAGAAAAGCGTGTTTGCCGGTTTCGTCACCGACGTGGGTGGCAAGACCTCGCACACCGCCATCGTTGCGCGCAGCATGGACATCCCCGCCGTGGTGGGTGCGCGCACCGGCAGCCAGTTGGTGCGTCAGGATGACTGGGTCATCATCGATGGCGACGCCGGGGTGGTCATCGTCGATCCGTCGCCCATCCTTCTGGCCGAGTACGGCTTTCGTCAGCGCCAGATCGAGGTGGAGCGCGAGCGCCTGACGCGCCTGCGCCATACGCCTTCGGTCACGATCGATGGCGAGCGCGTCGAACTGCTGGCCAACATCGAGATGCCGCAGGACGCCGCTGCCGCCGTGGCCGCAGGCGCCCTCGGCGTGGGGCTGTTCCGCACCGAATTTTTGTTCATGGGCCGTGTGGGCAATTTGCCGGACGAGGAAGAGCAGTACCGGTCCTACCGCGAGGCGGTCGAAGGCATGCAGGGCCTGCCCATCACCATCCGCACCATCGATATTGGCGCAGACAAGCCCCTGGACAAGGGACACAAGGACACCTCGACCAACCCAGCGCTGGGCCTGCGCGCCATTCGCTGGAGTCTGGCCGATCCAGGCATGTTCCGCACCCAGTTGCGGGCGCTGCTGCGTGCCGCAGCGCATGGCAAGGTCAATATTCTGTTTCCCATGCTTGCCCATCCCGTCGAGGTGGAGCAGACCCTGGCCCAGGTGCGCCTGGCGCAGGCCGAGTTGGACGCACGCGGCGCGGTACACGCACCGGTGCGTCTGGGCGCGATGATCGAAGTGCCTGCAGCGGCGCTCATGGTGCGCTACTTCCTGCGGCACTTCGACTTTCTCTCCATCGGCACCAACGACCTGATTCAGTACACCCTGGCCATCGACCGTACCGATGAAGCAGTGGCCCATCTGTACGACCCCATGCACCCCGCGGTGCTGCGTTTGGTGGCCGACGTCATTGCTGCGGGCCGGGAGCAAGGCAAGAGCGTGTCGGTCTGCGGGGAGACCGCAGGCGATGTGACCATGACGCGCCTGCTGCTCGGTCTGGGCCTGCGCAGCTTTTCGATGTACCCCTCGCAGATCCTGCCGGTCAAACAAGAGGTGCTGCGTGCCGACACGCGCAAGCTGGCCGGGTGGGCGCGGGATCTGATCGAGGCAGACGGACTGGCAGCATCGGAGCAGTCTGCACCCCGGGTGCTATAAAAATAATAGCTTCTGGCGCTTTATTGGCGGGCGCTGGTGGCTAAATGACTCACTATTTCGCCCGCATCCCCAGCACGGCAGCGCTCAGGATCATGGCCGTGGACAACGCCAGGCTGGCGTGAAAGCGCTGCCCGCTCACCAGCACCAGCAGCGCTGTGGAGGCCAGCGGCGTGGCGTAGCTGAGAATGCCGATGTGCCGTGCATCGCCCAGCTTGAGGGCCTTGTCCCACAGGTAGAAGGCGCCCCCCAGCGGGCCCAGGCCCAGCACGGTCAGCAGCACGGCATCGCGTGCCTGCAGCGTGACCCCAGGCTCCAGCAGCACATGGCACAGCAAGGACAGCAGGCCCGACACCAGACCGAACAGCCCGATGGCCGTGGTGGGGAAGGCCGGCACGCGCCGGGTCAGCAGCGAATAGCTGGCCCAGATGAACGCCGCCGCCAGCGCAGGCAGGTAGCCCCAGGCCAGCGCACCGCTGAGCGAGCGCCCCCCCGTGATGGCAATCGCTGCGCCGCCAAATCCCAGCACAGCCGCCAGCACATGCGGCCAGCGCAGCGCCACGCCCGGCAGCAGCACGGGAGCCAGCACCACGATGAACAACGGCCACAGGTAGTTGACCAGGTTGGCCTCCACCGCAGGCGCATGGCGCAGGGCGATGAACAGCAGGAAGTGGTAGGCAAACAACCCATACACCCCCAGCGCCAGTGTGCGCAGTGGAATGCGCCATTGGCTCGGATCGCGCAGCACCAGTGGCCAGGCAGGCACACTGCCGATCAGCAGCGCAATGCCGGTGAGCAGAAAGGGCGGCACATGGGTGAGTGACACACCCAGCGAGGCGAGTGAGGCCCACAGCGCGATGGCGCCCAGGGCGTACAGATTGGCTTGCATGCGCGCAGCTTAAGGGCCCACGCCATCGCGGGGTGCGGCGCCATCGTCGCGCAATGCGGGTTTGGAGCGGCGCAGCGCTGCGGTAAGCGCCGAAGGGGAGCGGTAGCCGGTGCGTTGGGCCACCTCGGTCACAGGCATGCCCTGGCTGCGCATCCACCGGGCCTGTTCCAGGCGCAGGGTGCGCAGCCAGACCATGGGGGGGTGCCCTTGCTCGGCGCGGCAGCGGTCGGCAAACTGCGCGGGGCTCAAATGCGCCTGCGCCGCCAGATCGGCCACTTCCAGTGGACGGTGCCAGTGCGCAGCCGCCCAGGTGCGCAGGGCGTTCCAGTCGATGGGTCTGCCGCGCTCAGGCGATGGGCGGGGCGCAGTGGTGCCCGCCAGCCATGCCTCCAGCAGCAGTGCCGGACCATGCTCACGTGCCAGGCCGCTGCCTTGCTGCAGGGCCGTGGCAAGGTAGCGTGCCAGGGGCAGGGTGTGGCTGGTCCATGGCGCGAGGGCAATGCAGCGGGCCCAGCCGGGGTCGGCGCTGTCCAGCACCAGGCACTGGCTGCCCTGGGGGGAAGCGAAGTCGTGGCGTGCACCGGGTTCGATCACGCAGCCCCCGCCGCTGACCACGCGCTGGCCCCGGCCATCGACCTCCAGTTCAAGTGTGCCCGACAGGCCCAGCAGCACCTGGAAATACCCATGGCTGTGGCTGCCCGGCGATGCGCCGTAGTGCCGCAGCGAGAGCACGGGCGCTTGCATGGCGCTGCGGGCCTGGGGCTGAGGTCAGACGCCGGCCGACTTGGCCTGAACGTCGGCGTGGTAGCTCGAGCGCACGAGCGCGCCCACGGCGGCGTGGGTGAAGCCCATGTCGTAGGCTGCCTGTTCGTACATCTTGAAGGTGTCGGGGTGCACGTAGCGCCGCACCGGCAGGTGGCTGGTGCTGGGCGCCAGGTACTGGCCGATGGTGAGCATGTTGATGTCGTGCGCGCGCATGTCGCGCAGCACCTGCAGCACTTCTTCGTCGGTTTCGCCCAGGCCCACCATGATGCCGCTCTTGGTGGGCACATGGGGGTGGCGCGCCTTGAACTTCTTGAGCAGGTTGAGGGAGAACTGGTAGTCCGACCCAGGGCGCGCTTCCTTGTACAGGCGTGGTGCGGTTTCCAGGTTGTGGTTCATCACATCGGGCGGGGCCGCTTGCAGGATGTCCAGGGCACGCTCGTCGCGGCCACGGAAGTCGGGTGTGAGGATTTCGATCTGTGTCTGCGGCGAGAGCGCGCGGATCTGCCGGATGCATTCGACAAAATGGCCTGCACCGCCGTCGCGCAGGTCATCGCGGTCCACGCTGGTGATCACGGCGTATTTGAGGCGCATCTTGGCGATGGTTTGGGCCAGCTTCAGCGGTTCATCCTGGTCCAGCGCGTCGGGGCGGCCATGGCCCACATCGCAAAAGGGGCAGCGGCGCGTGCACTTGTCGCCCATGATCATGAACGTGGCCGTGCCATGGCCAAAGCACTCGCCGATGTTGGGGCACGAGGCTTCCTCGCACACGGTGTTGAGATTGCTCTCGCGCAGGATCTGCTTGATCTCGTAGTAGCGCGTGTTGGGCGAGCCCGCCTTCACGCGGATCCACTCGGGCTTTTTCAGCACCTCGCCATGCTCGACCTTGATCGGAATGCGCGAGAGCTTGGCGGCAGCCTTTTGCTTGGCCAGCGGGTTGTATTCGGCGGTGGATTGCGCTTCGCGCACGACATCGGAGGTGCTCATGACTGTGTTCAGGGGGCCAGCCGCACCGAGAGCTGTTTGCCCAGGACGCCAGCCACCTCTTCCCAAGTGGTTTGAACCCCGATTGTAGAAAGGTCGATGCTTTGCAAGCCTGCGTAACCACAAGGGTTGATGCGCTGGTAGGGTTCCAGGTCCATGGCGACATTGAGCGCCACGCCGTGGTAGGTGCGGTGGCGGCTTACCTTGATGCCCAGCGCGGCGATTTTTCCCAGGCCGGTGAAATCGGGTGCCTGTCGGGTGCCGCCCACGCCCTTTTGCGGGCGCTGAGGCAGTTGGGCATGGCTCTGTGGGTCGTCCAGCCGCACATAGATGCCGGGGGCCGAGGCCACACGGTGCCCGGTCACGCCAAAGTGCGCCAGCGTGCGAATCACGGCCTCTTCCAGGCGGTACACGTATTCCTTGACGTAGTAGCGCGCGCGCTGCAGATCGATGAGCGGGTAGGCGACGACCTGCCCCGGACCGTGGTAAGTGACCTGCCCGCCCCGGTTGGTGGCGACCACAGGGATGTTGCCTGCGGCCACCACATGGTGCTGTGCGCCGGCCATGCCGAGCGTGAAGACGGGGGGGTGTTCGCACAGCCACAACTCGTCGGGTGTGTCCTCGGAGCGCTGGGCGGTGAAGGCCTGCATGTCAGCGTAGGTCGGCAGGTAGGGCACGGTGCCCAGGGTGCGGATCAGCATGGCGCAGGCAGGGTCAGAGCACGACTTTGACCAGAGGGTGGCCGGTGAGTGCGCGGTACAGGTTGTCCAGTTGTTCGCGGCTGGTGGCCGTCACCGTCAGAGTGACGCTGAGGTAGTTGCCGCCCCGGCTCTCGCGCAATTCCAGGCGTGCCTCGTCAAAGTCTGGATCAAAGTCGCGCGCCACGGACACCAGCGCAGCGGTGAAGCCCTCCACGCGGGTGCCCATCACCTTGATGGGGAACAGGCATGGGTATTCGATGAGGCTTTCTTGCGGGGGGCGGGGTGACGAAGGCAGATCGGAGGTTGCCATGGATGACTCTTGAGGTGATGGCTTAGAGCGCCCTGCAGAGGGCCGCAGCGTTGACTGGAGGGCGACAGGTAGCGCCGTGAAACGTGATTGTGACAGGGCGGCGAATGGCCGTTTCAGGCATGCCCAACGTTGGTGCTGCACCACAAACAACCCACGAAGGCATATTGCAATGCACCATGGCGGTACAAAACATTGCCGAAGCTCTCGGGTTTTTACTTATAATCAAGGGCTTTGTGAAAGTTTCAGCCTGTAACGCGGGGCAAGAACGATGAAAAATATCGCTCCCGAGACGGAAGCTGAGGCTGAAGAATCCGACTTCAAGCCCCTGACGGCCCAAGAGGCTCAGGAATGGCGCAGGCGACACCCGGCACCGTCGGTGTGGCGCCTGGTGGCGGCGCAGGCCCTTATGGGGGTGGTTGTGGCGCTGGTGGCCTGGGGGGTGTCTGGCGAGCGGCATGTGGCCTGGTCTGCGGGTTACGGTGCTCTGGCGGTGGTCTTGCCCGCAGCGGTTTTTGCCCGGGGCATGGCGCGTCAGCGGCGTGCTGCTGGTGCTGCCATGGTTGGGTTCATGGGTTGGGAATTGGTCAAGATCGTGCTGACCATCGCCATGCTGGCTGCGGCGCCCTTGTGGGTATCGCAACTGAGTTGGTTGGCCCTGGTGGTGGGCATGTTGGTAACGATGAAAACGTACTGGGTCGCACTGCTGGTGCGCCCTGGTGTCCGAAAAACCGATGGATTGAGAGAAGAGTAGTCCGATGGCCGCAGAAGCGCACGCTCCCACAGCAAGTGAATACATCGTTCACCACTTGCAGCATCTCCAGAACGTCAAGCAGACCAAGATCGTTGATTTTTCGGTCATCAACTACGACTCCATCGTGGTGGCGGGCCTGCTTGGCCTGCTGGCGGTGTATGTGTTGTGGTTGGCTGCGCGCAAAGCCACTTCCGGGGTGCCGGGGCGTTTCCAGGCGGCGGTCGAAATCCTTGTCGAAATGGTGGACAACCAGGCCAAGGCCAACATCCACAACGCCGAGAGCCGCAAGTTCATTGCGCCCCTGGGTCTGACGGTGTTTGTCTGGATCTTTTTCATGAACTTCATGGACATGCTGCCCGTGGACTTGTTGCCCACGATTTGGTCCAAGGTTTACGAAGCGGCGGGGCATGACCCCCACCACGCCTACCTGCGTGTGGTGCCCACGGCAGATCTTTCCACCACGCTGGGTTTGGCGTTTGCCGTGCTGCTGCTTCGCTTCTGGTACAGCGTCAAGATCAAAGGTGCTGGTGGTTGGGCGCACGAATTGGTGTCCGCACCCTTCGGCACCAGCAAGAACCCGATCTTCGCCCTGATTCTGGGCGTGGTGAACGTGCTGATGCAAATCATTGAATATGTCGCCAACACCGTGTCCCATGGCATGCGGTTGTTTGGCAACATGTACGCTGGCGAGCTGGTCTTCATGCTGATCGCATTGATGGGCGGGGCTGCTGCGCTGTCGTTGTCTGGGGTACTGCTGCCTGTGGGCCACATCATTGCTGGCACCATCTGGACGCTGTTCCACATTCTGGTGATCACGTTGCAGGCGTTCATTTTCATGATGCTTGCGTTGATCTACCTCGGTCAGGCGCACAACGCGCACTAAACCATTCCCTTTCGTTTTTCCCTCAACCTTTCTTTCTTAACTCAGGAGTCATCATGGAAAACATTCTCGGTCTCGTCGCTCTGGCTTGTGGTCTGATCGTGGGTCTCGGCGCTATTGGCGCTTCGATCGGTATTGCTCTGATGGGTGGCAAGTTCCTCGAAGCGTCTGCCCGTCAGCCTGAGCTGATCAACGAACTCCAGACCAAGATGTTCATTTTGGCCGGTCTGATCGACGCGGCCTTCCTGATCGGCGTGGCCATCGCCCTGCTGTTCGCATTTGCCAACCCCTTCGCCCTGAAGTAAATCCCGCTCGCCCACCAACCCATAGAAAGGTGTTGCCGTGAGTATCAACGCGACCCTGTTCGTTCAGGCCATCGTCTTTCTGATCCTGGTGTGGTTCACGATGAAGTTCGTGTGGCCCCCGATCGCAAAGGCGCTGGATGAGCGAGCCCAGAAAATCGCCGATGGCCTCGCTGCCGCCGATCGCGCCAAGTCCGAGCTGACTGCTGCCAACCAGCGTGTCGAGAAGGAATTGTCGCAAGCGCGCAACGAAACGGCCAGCCGCTTGGCCGATGCCGAGCGTCGTGCACAGGCCATCGTCGAGGAGGCCAAGGCCCGTGCGACGGAGGAAGGCAACAAGATTGTTGCCGCAGCCCGTGCTGAAGCCGAGCAGCAGTCCATCCAGGCACGTGAAGCCCTGCGCGAGCAGGTGGCCGCGCTGGCCGTCAAAGGTGCCGAGCAGATTCTCCGCAAGGAAGTCAATGCCGGTGTCCATGCCGACCTGCTCAACCGCCTGAAGACGGAACTGTAAGGGGACGGACATGGCAGAACTCGCCACCATTGCACGTCCCTACGCTGAGGCGCTGTTCAAGGCCTGTGCGGCTTCGTCCGGCGCTGATCTGGCCGCTACTGCGTCCTGGCTCGATGAGTTGGCATTGATTGCCGACAACTCCCAGGTGCGCCAACTGGCCGATAACCCCAAAGTCACCGCAGACCAGGTTTTCGACCTGTTTGTTGGCGTGGCGCGCTCGGCGCTGCCCGACATGGCGCGCAACTTCCTGCGCACCGTGATCGACAACGGCCGCATCGCTGCCTTGTCGGAAGTGGCTGCGCAGTTCAGGGCCTTGGTCAACAGCCGCAATGGCTCCTCGGACGCCATCGTTCACAGCGCGTTTCCCATGGAGCCGTCAGCCCTGACGGAGCTTTCTGCCGCGCTGGAAAAGCGTTTTGGCCGCAAGCTCAACCTGTCCGTGCAGCTGGATCCGTCGTTGATCGGGGGCGTCCGTGTAGTGGTGGGCGATGAGGTGCTCGACACCTCCGTCAAGGCCCGTCTGGAACAAATGAAAGCGGCCCTCATTGCGTGAGAACGCTTGGGGTTTCGGCTAAACAAAGAAAGAAGGAAAGAGTCATGCAACTCAATCCCGCAGAAATTTCTGAACTGATCAAGAGCCGCATCGAGGGCCTGGCAGCCAGCAGCGATATCCGTAACCAGGGCACGGTGGTTTCCGTGTCCGACGGTATCGTGCGCATCCACGGCCTGTCGGACGTGATGCAGGGCGAAATGCTCGAATTCCCGGCCACGGCGGATGGTGCGCCCTCCTACGGCTTGGCGCTGAACCTCGAGCGCGATTCCGTCGGCGCCGTGATTCTGGGTGAGTACGAGCACATTTCCGAAGGCGACACCGTCAAGTGCACGGGCCGCATTCTGGAAGTGCCCGTCGGTCCCGAACTCATCGGTCGTGTGGTCAATGCCCTGGGCCAGCCGATTGACGGCAAGGGTCCCATCAACGCCAAGCTGACCGATGTGATCGAAAAGGTCGCGCCCGGCGTGATCGCACGCCAATCGGTGGACCAGCCGCTGCAGTCGGGCCTGAAGTGTATCGACTCCATGGTGCCCGTGGGCCGTGGCCAGCGCGAGCTGATCATTGGTGACCGCCAGACCGGCAAGACCGCTGTGGCCATCGACGCCATCATCGCCCAGAAGGGCCAGGGCGTGACGTGTATCTACGTTGCCATCGGCCAGAAAGCCTCGTCGATCAAGAACGTGGTGCGCGCACTGGAGCAAGCCGGCGCGATGGAATACACCATTGTCGTGGCTGCCTCGGCTTCCGAATCTGCCGCCATGCAGTACGTGTCGGCCTACTCCGGCTGCACGATGGGTGAATACTTCCGTGACCGCGGTCAGGACGCGCTGATCGTCTATGACGACCTGTCCAAGCAAGCCGTGGCCTACCGCCAGGTCTCGCTGCTGCTGCGCCGTCCCCCAGGCCGCGAAGCCTACCCCGGCGACGTGTTCTACCTGCACAGCCGTCTGCTGGAGCGCGCAGCCCGCGTGAACGCCGACTACGTCGAAGCCTTCACCAAGGGCGAAGTCAAGGGCCAGACCGGCTCGCTGACCGCGCTGCCCATCATCGAGACGCAAGCCGGCGACGTGTCTGCGTTCGTTCCGACCAACGTGATCTCGATCACCGACGGCCAGATCTTCCTGGAAACCAACCTGTTCAACGCCGGTATCCGCCCCGCCATCAACGCCGGTATCTCGGTGTCGCGCGTGGGTTCGTCGGCACAGACCAAGGTCATCAAGGGCCTGTCCGGCGGTATCCGTACCGACCTCGCGCAGTACCGTGAACTGGCCGCGTTCGCGCAGTTCGCCTCCGACCTCGATGCTTCCACCAAGAAGCAACTGGACCGCGGCGCGCGCGTGACCGAACTGCTCAAGCAGCCGCAATACAGCCCGCTGTCCATCTCGCTGATGGGCGCCTCGCTGTTCGCGGTGAACAAGGGCTACCTGGACGACATCGACGTGAAGAAGGTTCTGCCCTTCGAGCACGGCCTGCACCAGTTCCTCAAGACCAGCCACGCCGCGTTGCTCGACAAGATCGAGAAGAGCAAGGCCCTGGACAAGGATGCCGAAGCCGAACTGACCGCTGCGATCGCCGCGTTCAAGAAGTCGTTCGCTTAAACCGGACGAGGAGCCATCATGGCAACAGGCAAGGAAATACGCGGCCAGATCAAGAGCTTCGAGAACACGAAGAAGATCACGAAGGCCATGGAAATGGTGTCCGTGTCCAAGATGCGCAAGGCCCAGGACCGCATGCGTGCGGCCCGTCCCTACAGCGACAAGATCCGTAACATTGCCGCCAATCTGGGCAAGGCCAACCCCGAGTACGTCCACACGTTCATGAAGCCCAACGACGCCAAGGTCGCGGGCCTCATCGTGGTGACGACCGACAAGGGGCTGTGCGGCGGTCTGAACACCAACGTGCTGCGGGCCGTCACCGGCAAGCTGCGCGAGCTGCAGGGGCAGGGCGTCTCCACCGAGGCCGTGGCCATCGGTAACAAGGGCTTGGGCTTCCTGAACCGCGTCGGCGCCAAGGTGGTGTCGCAGGTCACGCAGCTCGGCGACCGTCCGCACCTGGACAAGCTCATCGGGCCGGTCAAGGTGCTGCTCGATGCGTATGCCGAAGGCAAGATCAACGCGGTGTACCTCGCGTACACCAAGTTCATCAACACGGTGAAGCAGGAGCCGGTGATCGAGCAGCTTCTGCCGCTCAAGGCCGACACGCTCCAGGCCGACGAAGGCCAGCACGGCTGGGACTACATCTACGAGCCCGACGCGCAGACCGTGATCGACGAACTGCTGGTGCGCTACGTCGAATCGCTGATCTACCAGGCCGTGGCCGAGAACATGGCGTCCGAGCATTCCGCCCGCATGGTGGCGATGAAGGCCGCCACGGACAACGCAGGCAACGTGATTGGCGAATTGAAGCTGGTCTACAACAAGACCCGCCAGGCCGCCATCACCAAGGAACTGTCGGAAATCGTGTCCGGGGCTGCGGCCATCAGCGGCTGATCGCTGCCCGCCACCACCGCAAGAATCAACCAATTGGAGCAACAAATGGCTCAAGCTCAAGGAAAAATTGTTCAATGTATCGGCGCCGTGGTGGACGTGGAGTTCCCGCGCGACCAGATGCCCAAGGTGTATGACGCCCTGAAGCTCGAAGGCTCGGCCCTGACGCTGGAAGTGCAGCAGCAGCTTGGCGATGGCGTGGTGCGTACCATCGCCCTCGGCTCGTCCGACGGCCTGCGCCGCGGCCTGGTCGTGACCAACACCGACCACCCCATCACCGTGCCCGTGGGCAAGGCCACCCTGGGCCGCATCATGGATGTGCTGGGTAACCCCATCGACGAGCGCGGCCCCGTGGGCCAGGAGCTGACTGCTTCCATCCACCGCAAGGCACCTGCGTACGACGAACTGTCGCCGTCGCAAGAGCTGCTGGAAACCGGCATCAAGGTGATCGACTTGGTGTGTCCGTTTGCCAAGGGCGGTAAGGTGGGCCTGTTCGGTGGTGCCGGTGTGGGCAAGACCGTGAACATGATGGAACTCATCAACAACATCGCCAAGGCCCACTCGGGTCTGTCGGTGTTCGCTGGTGTGGGCGAGCGTACCCGCGAGGGCAACGACTTCTATCACGAAATGGCCGATTCCGGTGTGGTGAACCTGGAAAATCTGGGCGAGTCCAAGGTGGCCATGGTGTACGGCCAGATGAACGAGCCCCCGGGCAACCGTCTGCGCGTGGCACTGACCGGTCTGACCATCGCCGAGTCGTTCCGCGACGAAGGCCGTGACGTGTTGTTCTTCGTGGACAACATCTACCGCTACACGCTGGCCGGTACCGAAGTGTCCGCTCTGCTGGGTCGTATGCCTTCCGCCGTGGGCTACCAGCCTACCCTGGCCGAAGAAATGGGCCGTCTGCAAGAGCGTATTACCTCGACCAAGGTTGGCTCGATCACTTCCATCCAAGCCGTGTACGTGCCTGCCGACGACTTGACCGACCCGTCCCCTGCCACGACCTTCGCTCACTTGGATTCCACCGTGGTGCTGTCCCGTGACATCGCCTCGCTGGGTATCTACCCCGCCGTGGACCCGCTGGACTCCACCAGCCGCCAGCTTGACCCCAACGTCGTGGGTGAAGACCACTACACCACGGCACGCGCTGTGCAGGGTACGCTGCAGCGCTACAAGGAACTGCGCGACATCATCGCCATTCTGGGTATGGACGAACTGGCTCCCGAGGACAAGCTGGCCGTGGCCCGCGCCCGCAAGATCCAGCGTTTCCTGTCGCAGCCTTTCCACGTGGCCGAAGTGTTCACGGGTTCGCCGGGCAAGTACGTGCCCCTGGCAGAAACCATCCGTGGCTTCAAGATGATCGTGAACGGCGAATGCGACCATCTGCCAGAGCAGGCGTTCTACATGGTCGGCACCATCGACGAAGCCTTTGAGAAAGCCAAGAAGGTGGCTTAAGTTCCGGGGTGAAAGGGGCGTCTGACCACCGGTTGACGACCCTGACCCAGCGCAAGCACTTTCGAAGATTTCAAAGGAATTCAGATGGCCAACACCATTCATGTAGACGTTGTCAGTGCCGAAGAATCCATCTTCTCCGGCGAGGCGCGTTTTGTCGCACTGCCTGGCGAGGCTGGTGAGCTGGGTGTCTATCCGCGCCATACTCCGTTGATCACGCGCATCAAGCCTGGCTCGGTGCGCATCGAGATGACCGATGGCAGCGAAGAGTTTGTCTTTGTTGCAGGCGGAATTCTTGAGGTTCAGCCGGATCGAGTGACCGTTCTTTCTGACACCGCTGTTCGCGGCAAGGATCTTGATGATGAGAAGGCCAACCAGGCCCGTCTCGCAGCGGAAGAGGCTGTCAAGAACGCGAAGAGCGAAATTGATTTGGCCCGTGCCCAGTCGGAATTGGCAGTCATGGCAGCTCAGATTGCCGCTTTGCGCAAGTTCCGCCAGAAGAAGTGAGAAGACTCCGCTCTAGCATCCGCAAGAACCCCGCGAATCGCGGGGTTTTTTCTTTGTGTAATGGGTGCCTATGATGGGCGGCGTGCGATCCAGCATTCCATGTAGGCATTGACGGGACTGCAAAGTGGACGACATTGTGATCAAAGCGATGGGCAAGTGGCCCAATGTACCGGCTTGCTACGGGTGGCTGGGCTTGGATGCGCGTGGTGACTGGTATCTCCGGGATCTTGCGGTGCAGGCGCAGGGAAGCTTCCCTCAGATCAAGGGGGAGAAAATAGTGCACTCCAAGTGGATTGCGTTCATGGGCCGGAACTATGCCGCCGATGCCAACGGCTGTTGGTTTTTCCAGAACGGTCCTCAGAGGGTCTTCGTCGAACTGGAGGTCACTCCCTGGGTCTTTCGGTTCGGAAAGACGGTCACAGAATTGATCTCCCACACGGGGGTGCTCACCGAGTCCTTGGGCTTCGTGCAGGATGAGCACGGATACGTCTATGCGAAAACTCCGATTGGCCTAGGGTTGCTTCATTCGCACGAGGTCGCATTGCTGGCGGAGCACATAGATGACCGGCTCCTCGCCATCGAGGAAGCCAGCAGCAAAGACTTTGAACGGAAATATGGCTACGTGAAAAGTCCGGGCGTCTACAGTGCAATTGCTACTGTGCCACCTCAGGAGCCTTCGGTTCGCTGAACCCTGCACCGGCCTTGTTGGCCAGAAACACCACGGCACGAGCGATTTCCAGATCGTTGAAGGCCCCTCCACCCTGTGCTGCCATCGCATTCTTCCCTTTGAGTGCCGATTGCAAGAGGCTTTCAAAGCCTTGTTTGACGCGTGGATCCCAGGCCTGGCTGTCGCCCAGCTTGGGAGCGCCCAAGGCTCCGGAGGTGTGGCAAGCTCCACACTGGGCTTGATAAACCTGCTCGCCAGTTTTCAGTGGGCGATTTGCATCGCGAATCTCCACCGTACCAACCTTTTGGATGCGCGCGTTCACCGACCGCTCCATGTCTGTGGACCCTGGGGATGTCTTGTATCCGGATGCTACGTAGCTGGCCAGCCCAATGATGGTCACGATGGGAACAATGAACCCGAGCAAACTCGCTGACAGCAGCTGCTTGGGCGATTTGACAGGGCCAGTTCCCGAGTGAGTGGTGTCATTGACGTGCATGGGTTGGCTCCTGGTGTTGTGTTGATGCAAATCAGTAAATTATAAAAAGGAAGTCTGCCCTTGTCCTGGCTGGCGTTGGCCGACATGTCATCAATCGTGCGATAATCGCGGGCTCGCGAAAGATGCAATCGCATCCCTCCGTGCCGCAGCGGCTGTAGCTCAGTGGATAGAGTATTGGCCTCCGAAGCCAAGGGTCGTGGGTTCGATCCCCGCCAGCCGCGCCACAGGAATGGATGTTGCATTGAACGCGATCTCTTGAGTTTGCGGAAAAAATTCTGCTATAATTTGAGATTCTCCGGAGGGGTGCCCGAGTGGCTAAAGGGGGCAGACTGTAAATCTGTTGGCTTACGCCTACGCTGGTTCGAATCCAGCCTCCTCCACCAAATGCAAGCAGAGCGCCAGTAATGCCTGGCGTTCTGTGGCGAGAAGCGAGAGCTGCGGGAGTAGTTCAATGGTAGAACCCTAGCCTTCCAAGCTAATGACGCGGGTTCGATTCCCGTCTCCCGCTCCAGTCTTGCGGTTTGTTTTTTTGTGCGAATGCTGTTCGCGCTGCCCATGTGGCTCAGTGGTAGAGCACTCCCTTGGTAAGGGAGAGGTCGCGGGTCCGATTCCCGCCATGGGCACCATCTTTGTGGTGCGGTCTGTTGATGGCTGCGTCGTAATCCTGTTGTTTGGCTATTGTTTTTTTCGGAGTCGAAAAATGGCAAAAGAGAAATTTGAGCGGACCAAGCCGCACGTCAACGTTGGCACGATCGGCCACGTGGACCACGGCAAGACGACGCTGACGGCGGCCATCGCTACCGTGCTGTCGGCCAAGTTCGGCGGCGAAGCCAAGAAGTACGACGAAATCGACGCAGCGCCTGAAGAGAAGGCACGCGGCATCACCATCAACACCGCCCACGTCGAGTACGAAACGGCCAACCGCCACTACGCCCACGTGGACTGCCCCGGCCACGCCGACTACGTCAAGAACATGATCACCGGCGCTGCCCAGATGGACGGCGCCATCCTGGTGTGCTCCGCCGCTGACGGCCCGATGCCCCAGACGCGCGAGCACATCCTGCTGGCCCGCCAGGTCGGCGTGCCCTACATCATCGTCTTCCTGAACAAGTGCGACATGGTGGACGACGCCGAACTGCTGGAACTGGTCGAAATGGAAGTGCGCGAGCTGCTCTCCAAGTACGACTTCCCCGGCGACGACACCCCCATCGTCAAGGGCTCGGCCAAGCTGGCCCTCGAAGGCGACAAGGGCGACCTGGGCGAACAGGCCATCATGCGCCTGGCAGAAGCCCTGGACACCTACATCCCCACGCCTGAGCGTGCAGTGGACGGTGCCTTCCTGATGCCCGTGGAAGACGTGTTCTCCATCTCCGGTCGCGGCACCGTGGTGACCGGTCGTGTCGAGCGCGGCATTGTCAAGGTCGGCGAAGAAATCGAAATCGTCGGTATCCGCGACACGCAAAAGACCACCTGCACCGGCGTGGAAATGTTCCGCAAGCTGCTGGACCAGGGCCAGGCTGGCGACAACGTCGGTATCCTGCTGCGCGGCACCAAGCGCGAAGACGTCGAGCGCGGCCAAGTGCTGTGCAAGCCCGGCTCGATCAAGCCCCACACCCACTTCACGGCTGAGGTGTATGTGCTGAGCAAGGACGAAGGCGGTCGCCACACCCCCTTCTTCAACAACTACCGTCCCCAGTTCTACTTCCGCACCACCGACGTGACCGGCGCCATCGAGCTGCCCGCGGACAAGGAAATGGTGATGCCTGGCGACAACGTGTCGATCACCGTCAAGCTGATCAACCCCATCGCCATGGAAGAAGGTCTGCGCTTCGCCATCCGTGAAGGCGGTCGTACCGTCGGCGCCGGCGTCGTGGCCAAGATCATCGAGTAATAAGGTCTAGGGGTATAGCTCAATTGGCAGAGCGTCGGTCTCCAAAACCGAAGGTTGTAGGTTCGATTCCTACTGCCCCTGCCATCTGATAGTGGCAACCAAGGCCCGCCAGTCTCTGGCGGGCTTCAGTGTCTTGAGAGGCACCGAATTATTGAGGATAGGCAGTGATGGCCACTTCGCAAGTTGAGACAGTCAGTACAGGGCAGGACAAAGCAAAGTTGGCGGCGGTAGTGCTGCTGGTTTTGGGCTCGGTGGCTGGCTTTTACCTGCTGAGCAAGCAGGGCCCCATGATTCAATGGGGTGCTTTGATTGTGGGGCTGGCTCTGGCTGCGGCAGTCTTTTTGGTGTCGGAATCTGGTCGCCAGCTTGTTGCTTTCTCCAAAGACGCCTGGCGCGAAGCCAAAAAGGTGGTCTGGCCCAGCCGCAAAGAAGCGGTCCAGATGACGGGCTACGTATTTGCGTTTGCTGTCGTGATGGCTCTGTTCCTTTGGTTCACGGACAAAACCCTCGAGTGGGTGCTCTACGATCTGATCCTGGGCTGGAGAAAATAAATGAGCGCTGATGTTGAACTGGGTGGTGCTGCGCAGGGCGCTTCTGCTGCCAATCCCGATTTGCGCTGGTACATCGTTCATGCCTACTCCGGCATGGAGAAGGCGGTAGAGCGCAACATCGCTGAACGTATCGCACGTTCTGGAATGCAGGATAAGTTCGGTCGCATTCTGGTGCCCACCGAAGAGGTGGTCGAGATGAAGAATGGCCAGCGCAAGACGACCGAGCGGCGCCTCTTCCCTGGCTACGTCTTTGTCGAGATGGTCATGGACGATGACACCTGGCATCTGATCAAGCACACCAGCAAGGTGACCGGATTTGTGGGGGGCGCCAAAAATCGCCCCGCTCCCATCTCTGAAGACGAAGTGCAGAAGATCGTCAGTCAGATGCAGGAAGGTACCGACAAGCCGCGCCACAAGATCGAGTTCATGGTGGGTGAGATGGTGCGCGTCAAGGAAGGTCCGTTCACGGACTTCAACGGCACTGTGGAAGATGTCAACTACGAAAAGAGCCGTGTGCGCGTATCCGTGATGATTTTCGGGCGCTCCACGCCGGTCGAGCTGGAATTCAGCCAGATAGAAAAAACCTGAACACAGCGGGTCCATTGGCGTTTCAACGACTCAACGCCCTGTGTATCAACGAGT
The DNA here is from genome assembly GCF_010020825.1 of Acidovorax sp. 210-6. Classification (GTDB taxonomy): domain Bacteria; phylum Pseudomonadota; class Gammaproteobacteria; order Burkholderiales; family Burkholderiaceae_C; genus Simplicispira; species Simplicispira sedimenti. The sequence goes on along the minus strand of NZ_JAACJE010000001.1, from coordinate 3,775,663 downwards.
CGACAACCCCCGGGGAGCCTGCGTGCAGTTTTTGCGGTAGGCGCTGGTACCCGTAAGGAGTCTTAAAAATGGCGAAGAAAATCGTCGGCTTCATCAAGCTGCAAGTGCCAGCTGGTAAGGCCAATCCCTCTCCCCCCATTGGTCCTGCTCTGGGCCAGCGCGGTCTCAACATCATGGAGTTCTGCAAGGCGTTCAACGCGCAGACCCAAGGTGTGGAGCCCGGCCTTCCTCTGCCCGTCGTGATCACGGCATTCGCAGACAAGAGCTTTACTTTCATTATCAAGACCCCTCCGGCGACCACGTTGATCAAAAAGGCGATCAAGCTGGAAAAGGGTTCCGCCAATGCATTGAAGACCAAGGTCGGCAAGATCACCCGCGCTCAGCTGGAAGAAATCGCCAAGACCAAGATGAAGGACATGAACGCTGCATCTCTAGATGCTGCTGTTCGTACCATTGCAGGTTCTGCGCGCTCCATGGGCGTGACGGTGGAGGGTGTGTAAATGGCCAAGCTGACCAAGAAGCAAAAAGCCCTGCAGGGCAAGGTGGAATCCACCCGTCTGTACCCTTTGACCGAGGCATTGGCCATCGTCAAGGATGCCGCCACTGCCAAGTTCGACGAGTCGATCGATGTGGCCGTGCAACTGGGCGTGGACGCCAAGAAGTCGGATCAAGTCGTGCGCGGCGCCGTGGTGCTGCCTGCCGGTACCGGCAAGACCACCCGTGTCGCAGTGTTCGCACAAGGCGCCAAGGCTGAAGAGGCCAAGGCAGCGGGCGCTGACATCGTGGGTATGGACGATCTTGCCGCCATGGTCAAGGCGGGTGACATGCCTTTCGACGTCGTGATTGCTGCACCGGACGCAATGCGTGTGGTTGGTACCTTGGGTCAGATCCTGGGCCCCCGCGGCCTGATGCCTAACCCCAAGGTCGGCACGGTGACGCCGGATGTGGCCACTGCCGTGAAGAACGCCAAGGCTGGCCAGGTCCAGTTCCGTGTGGACAAGGCCGGTATCGTGCACAGCACCATTGGTCGCCGCTCGTTCGACAACGACAAGCTCCAGGCCAACCTGTCTGCGCTGATCGAAGCCCTGAACAAGGCCAAGCCTGCTACGAGCAAGGGTCTGTACCTGCGCAAGGTTGCCCTGTCCTCGACCATGGGTGTGGGTGTTCGCATCGACACGCAAACCATCGCAGCGTAATTGCGCGAAATCTTGAGGCGCCGAAAGGTGCCTCGGTGGTGGGCTACCGCACCCGTGTGGTGGGCCATCCAAGACCGCTGGTGTGCCGACAGGCGCTTAATCCTTCAAGGCCAGCGCAGATGGCGATCCCGCTGCAGATGGAATGATTTTTCCTCCACAGTTGGTCGCTGCAATAAGAGCGCATGAAGGGACTTGTCCCGAAGTGCATTTAAAGGAGTAGACCTTGAGTCTTAATCGCAGTGAGAAAGAAGCGGTCATCAGTGAAGTGACCAGCCTCGCCGCTAAAGCTCAAACGCTTGTGATTGCGGAATACCGTGGCATCACGGTCGCCGACATGACCAAACTGCGCGTTGATGCACGCAGCAAGGGTGTAAGCCTGAGTGTTCTGAAGAACACCCTGGCACGCCGTGCTGTGGCAGGCAGCCAGTTTGACGTGGTGGCAGACCAGATGACCGGTCCGCTGATCTATGGCTTCTCCGAAGACGCCGTGGCCGCCGCTAAGGTGGTGGCCGATTTCGCGAAAACCAACGACAAGCTGGTGATTCGTGGCGGTGCTTTCGGTGGCAAGGCCCTGGACGTCAACGGCGTTAAGCAACTGGCCAACATTCCTACGAAGGAAGTGCTGCTGGCCCAGCTGTGTGGCTTGCTGATGTCGCCGATGTCCCGCACCGCCGTGGTGCTGGGTGCCCTGGCGGCCAAAAAAGGCGAAGGCGAAGCCGTTGCTGCCTGAGCAATGTGCTGACCGACCTGTTAACTAATTGTTAGGAAATCAAAATGGCATTCGATAAAGACGCATTTCTGACCGCTCTCGACAGCATGACGGTCCTGGAACTCAATGACCTGGTGAAGGCCATTGAAGAGAAGTTTGGCGTGAGCGCTGCCGCCATGGCCGCCCCCGCTGCTGCTGGCGGTGGCGCTGGCGCTGCTGCTGCCGAAGAAAAGACGGAATTCAACGTGGTGCTGACCGACGCTGGCGCCAACAAGGTGTCCGTCATCAAGGCAGTGCGCGAAATCACCGGCCTGGGCCTCAAGGAAGCCAAGGATCTGGTGGACGGCGCTCCCAAGAACGTCAAGGAAGGCATTGCCAAGGCCGACGCCGAAGCTGCCGTCAAGAAGCTGGTGGAAGCCGGCGCCAAGGCCGAACTCAAGTAATTCGGTCTCTTTCAAGGGCTGGAGCGTCCTCACAGGGCCTCCAGCCTTTGGCGCTTCCAGAGCGCACTTGAAAACTGGCTGGAGCAGACGGATGCTTCCCACCAGTTTTCAAGTGTCTTCTGACGAACCCGACAGCAGAAGGCGCCTTGGTCCGGGCGATGTGCAAGGCATCGCCGTCCGCCATGGTTGGTAGTGGCCAACCGCCAAGCCTGCGGCATTTCCTTCCGCAGTTCCGTCGTCGAAGACCCAGGACCCCAGTCTTAGCCCGGAGATCTCATGGCCTACTCTTATACCGAACGCAAGCGTATCCGCAAAAGTTTCGGCAGCCGCGACAGCGTGCTGAAGGTACCTTACCTCCTGCAGATGCAAAAGGACGCCTACACAGCGTTTCTGCAGGCCAACGTACCGCCGAAAAAACGAACCATTGAAGGCTTGCAGGCCGCATTCAATTCGGCTTTCCCCATCGTCTCGCACAACGGTTTTGTCGAGATGAAATTCCTGGAGTACAACCTGGCCAAGCCCGCCTTCGATGTGCGCGAATGCCAGACCCGCGGACTCACCTTCGCGTCGGCCGTGCGTGCCAAGGTTCAGCTGATTATCTATGACCGCGAATCGTCCACGGCGCAGTCCAAGGTGGTCAAGGAAGTGAAGGAACAAGAGGTCTACATGGGTGAAGTGCCCCTGATGACCGACAAGGGCTCCTTCATCATCAACGGCACAGAGCGCGTCATTGTTTCGCAGCTGCACCGTTCGCCAGGCGTGTTCTTCGAGCATGACAAGGGCAAGACGCACAGCTCTGGCAAGCTGTTGTTCTCGGCGCGCATCATCCCCTACCGTGGCTCCTGGCTCGACTTCGAATTCGACCCCAAGGACATTCTGTATTTCCGCGTGGACCGCCGTCGCAAGATGCCGGTCTCCATCCTGCTCAAGGCCATCGGCCTGAACCCCGAGTCCATCCTGGCGAACTTCTTCGTCAATGACAACTTCCGCCTGATGGACAGCGGCGCCCTGTTGGAATTCGTGCCCGAGCGCTTGCGTGGCGAGGTGGCCCGTTTCGACATCACCGACAAGTCGGGCAAGGTGGTGGTGGCCAAGGACAAGCGCATCACCGCGCGCCATACCCGCGAGCTGGAACAATCCGGCACCACGCACATCAGCGTCCCTGAAGACTTCCTGATTGGCCGCGTGGTGGCGCGCAACATCGTTGACGGCGACACCGGCGAAATCCTCGCCAAGGCCAACGAAGAACTGACCGAGGCACTGCTGAAGAAGCTGCGTTCGGCGTCGGTGCAAGAGCTGCAGTGCATCTACACCAACGAACTGGATCAGGGTCCCTACATTTCCCAGACCCTGCGCATCGACGAAACCACGGACGAATTCGCCGCGCGTGTTGCCATCTACCGCATGATGCGCCCTGGCGAACCTCCCACCGAGGACGCCGTGCAGGCGCTGTTCCAGCGTCTCTTCTACAGCGCAGACACCTACGACCTGTCGCGCGTCGGGCGCATGAAGTTCAACGCCCGCGTGGGCCGCGATAGCGCCGAAGGCCCCATGGTGCTGACCAACGAGGACATCCTCTCTGTGGTCAAGATCCTGGTCGATCTGCGCAATGGCCGCGGCGAAGTCGATGACATCGACCACCTGGGCAATCGCCGCGTGCGCTGCGTGGGTGAACTGGCGGAAAACCAGTACCGCACGGGTCTGGCGCGTATCGAAAAGGCTGTGAAGGAGCGTCTGGGCCAGGCCGAGCAAGAGCCGCTGATGCCTCACGACCTCATCAACTCCAAGCCGATTTCCGCGGCGCTCAAGGAGTTCTTCGGTGCCTCGCAGCTGTCGCAGTTCATGGATCAGACCAACCCGCTGGCCGAGATCACGCACAAGCGCCGCGTCTCGGCCCTGGGCCCGGGCGGTCTGACCCGCGAGCGCGCTGGCTTCGAGGTGCGCGACGTGCACGTGACCCACTACGGCCGCGTCTGTCCTATCGAAACGCCGGAAGGCCCGAACATCGGCCTGATCAACTCGCTGGCGCTGTACGCACGCCTGAACGAGTACGGCTTCATCGAAACGCCCTACCGCCGAGTGGCGAATGGCAAGGTGACCAACGAGATTGATTACCTCTCGGCCATTGAAGAAGGCAAGTACGTCATTGCCCAGGCCAACGCCGGTCTCGACGCTGAAGGGCGTCTCGTCGACGAACTGGTGTCTGCGCGCGAAAAAGGCGAATCGGTGCTGGTCAGCGCCGACCAGATCCAGTACATGGACGTGTCGCCTGCGCAGATCGTGTCGGTGGCTGCTTCGCTGGTGCCCTTCCTGGAGCACGACGACGCCAACCGCGCACTGATGGGCGCCAACATGTCGCGCCAGGCCGTGCCTGTGCTGCGCCCGGAAAAACCGATGGTGGGCACGGGCATCGAGCGCGTTGCCGCCGTCGACTCCGGCACCGTGGTCACGGCCACGCGCGGCGGCGTGGTGGACTACGTCGATGCCACCCGTATCGTGATCCGGGTGAACGACGACGAAGCCGTGGCCGGTGAAGTGGGTGTGGACATCTACAACCTCATCAAGTACCAGCGCTCCAACCAGAACACCAATATCCACCAGCGTCCCATCGTCAAGAAGGGTGACAAGCTGGCCAAGGGTGATGTGATTGCCGACGGTGCCTCCACCGACCTGGGTGAGATCGCCATCGGTCAGAACATGCTGATCGCCTTCATGCCCTGGAACGGCTACAACTTCGAAGACTCGATCCTGATCAGCGAACGTGTGGTGGCCGATGACCGCTACACCAGCATCCACATCGAAGAGCTGGTGGTGATGGCCCGCGACACCAAGCTGGGGCCAGAGGAAATCACGCGCGATATCCCCAACCTGTCGGAGCAACAGCTCAACCGTCTGGACGAGTCCGGCATCATCTACGTGGGTGCCGAAGTGCAGCCTGGCGACGTGCTGGTCGGCAAGGTCACGCCCAAGGGCGAGACCACGCTCACGCCCGAAGAAAAGCTGCTGCGCGCCATCTTCGGCGAGAAGGCGTCCGACGTGAAGGACACCTCGCTGCGCGTGGACCAGGGCTCGCAGGGCGTGGTGATCGACGTGCAAGTCTTCACCCGCGAAGGCATCCAGCGCGACAAGCGCGCCCAGCAGATCATCGACGATGAACTCAAGCGCTTCCGCCTCGACCTGAACGACCAGCTGCGCATCGTCGAGGCCGACGCCTTCGACCGTATCGAGAAGCTGCTGATCGGCCGTGTGGCCAATGGTGGTCCGCAGAAGCTGGCCAAGGGCACCAAGCTCGACAAGGCCTACCTCGACGGCGTGGACAAGTTCCATTGGTTCGACATCCGCCCCGCCGAAGACGAAGTCGCCGCGCAACTGGAGTCGATCAAGAATTCGCTGGAGCAGACCCGCCACAGCTTCGACCTGGCCTTCGAAGAAAAACGCAAGAAGCTGACGCAAGGCGACGAGCTGCCCGCAGGCGTGCTGAAGATGGTCAAGGTGTACCTGGCCGTCAAGCGCCGCCTGCAGCCTGGCGACAAGATGGCCGGCCGCCACGGCAACAAGGGCGTGGTCTCCAAGATCACGCCGGTGGAAGACATGCCCTACATGGCCGACGGTACGCCTGTGGACATCGTGCTCAACCCGCTGGGCGTGCCTTCGCGCATGAACATCGGGCAGGTGCTGGAAGTCCACCTGGGCTGGGCCGGCAAGGGCCTGGGCCAGCGCATTGGCGACATGCTTCAGCGCGAGGCCGCCGCCGCCGAGATCCGCACCTTCATGGAGCAGATCTACAACACCGCTGGCCGCAAGGAAGACCTTGCCAAGCTGTCGGACGGCGAGCTGCGCGCCATGGCGCAAGAGTTGACCACGGGTGTGCCCTTTGCGTCCCCCGTGTTCGACGGAGCCACGGAGCAGGAAATCCGCGACATGCTCAAGCTGGCCTACCCGGACGATGTCGCCAAGGCCAAGGGTCTGACGCCAACGCGCACCCAGGCACAGCTGTACGACGGCCGTACCGGCGACGCCTTCGAGCGCACCACCACGGTGGGCTACATGCACTACCTCAAGCTGCACCACTTGGTGGACGACAAGATGCACGCCCGCTCGACCGGCCCGTACTCGCTCGTCACGCAGCAGCCGCTGGGCGGCAAGGCACAGTTCGGTGGCCAGCGCTTCGGTGAGATGGAAGTGTGGGCGCTGGAGGCCTATGGCGCGTCCTACGTGCTGCAGGAAATGCTCACTGTCAAATCCGACGACGTGCAAGGCCGTACCAAGGTGTACGAGAACATCGTCAAGGGTGAGCACACCATCGAGGCAGGCATGCCCGAATCGTTCAACGTGCTGGTCAAGGAAATCCGTTCCCTGGGCCTGGACATCGAGCTTGAGCGCTCCTAATTCGGAAAGGGAAAGAGTCTTATGAAATCGCTACTCGACCTGTTCAAGCAGTTCACCCCCGACGAGCATTTCGATGCCATCCGCATCGGCTTGGCGTCGCCCGAGAAGATCCGTTCCTGGTCTTTCGGTGAGGTGAAGAAGCCCGAAACCATCAACTACCGCACGTTCAAGCCCGAGCGCGATGGCCTGTTCTGCGCCAAGATCTTTGGCCCGATCAAGGACTACGAGTGCCTGTGCGGCAAGTACAAGCGCCTCAAGCACCGTGGCGTGATCTGCGAAAAGTGCGGCGTGGAAGTCACGCAGACCAAGGTGCGCCGCGAGCGCATGGGCCACATCGATCTGGCTGCGCCTTGCGCCCACATCTGGTTCCTCAAGTCCCTGCCTTCGCGCCTGGGCCTGGTGCTGGACATGACGCTGCGCGACATCGAGCGCGTGCTGTACTTTGAAGCCTATGTGGTGACCGACCCCGGCATGACCCCGCTGAAAAAGTACAGCATCATGTCCGAGGATGACTACGACGCCAAGTTCAAGGAATACGGCGACGAGTTCCAGGCCAAGATGGGCGCTGAAGGCATTCGCGAGTTGTTGGAGTCGATCGATATCGATACCGAGATCGAGCGCCTGCGTGGCGACCTGACGGGCTCCGAAGTCAAGGTCAAGAAGAACGCCAAGCGCCTGAAGGTGCTGGAAGCCTTCAAGAAGTCCGGCATCAAGCCCGAGTGGATGGTGCTCGAAGTGCTGCCCGTGCTGCCGCCGGACCTGCGTCCGCTGGTGCCGCTGGACGGCGGCCGCTTCGCCACGTCGGACCTGAACGACCTGTACCGCCGCGTCATCAACCGCAACAGCCGTCTGCGTCGCCTGCTGGAGCTCAAGGCTCCCGAGATCATTGCGCGCAACGAAAAGCGGATGCTGCAGGAAGCCGTGGACAGCTTGCTGGACAACGGCCGCCGCGGCAAGGCCATGACGGGCGCCAACAAGCGTGCTCTGAAGTCCCTGGCCGACATGATCAAGGGCAAGTCCGGTCGTTTCCGCCAGAACTTGCTGGGCAAGCGCGTGGACTACTCCGGTCGTTCCGTGATTACCGTGGGCCCAACGCTCAAGCTGCACCAGTGCGGTCTGCCCAAGCTGATGGCCCTGGAGCTGTTCAAGCCCTTCATCTTCTCGCGCCTGGAAGCCATGGGCATCGCCACCACCATCAAGGCGGCGAAGAAGGAAGTCGAATCCGGCACGCCGGTGGTGTGGGACATCCTGGAAGAGGTCATCAAGGAGCACCCGGTTCTGCTGAACCGTGCGCCCACGCTGCACCGTCTGGGTATCCAGGCCTTTGAGCCCATCCTGATCGAAGGCAAGGCCATCCAGCTGCACCCCCTCGTCTGCGCGGCCTTCAACGCCGACTTCGACGGTGACCAGATGGCCGTTCACGTGCCGCTGTCGGTGGAAGCGCAGATGGAAGCCCGCACGCTGATGCTGGCCTCCAACAACGTGCTGTTCCCCGCTTCCGGCGAACCCTCCATCGTTCCTTCGCAGGACGTGGTGCTGGGTCTGTACTACGCCACCCGCGAGCGCATCAACGGCAAGGGCGAAGGCCTGGTGTTTGCCGATACCTGCGAGGTACAGCGTGCGCTGGATGCCGGTGTGGTCGAACTGACCGCCAAGATCAGCGTCCGTCTGACCGAGTGGACCAAGGACAAGGCCACGGGCGAGTTCGTGCCTGAGACCAAGCTCGTGGACACCACCGTGGGCCGTGCGCTGCTGTCGGAAATCCTGCCCAAGGGCCTGCCTTTTGCCAACATCAACAAGGCGCTCAAGAAGAAGGAAATCTCCAAGCTCATCAACGTGTCCTTCCGCAAGTGCGGTCTGAAGGAAACGGTGGTGTTCGCCGACAAGCTGCTGCAGAACGGTTTCCGTCTGGCCACCCGCGCGGGTATTTCCATCGCGGTGGACGACATGCTGGTGCCTGCCGAAAAGCACACCATCATCGAGCGTGCCGAAACCGAGGTGAAGGAAATCGCGCAGCAGTATTCCTCCGGTCTGGTGACCGCTGGCGAGCGCTACAACAAGGTGGTGGACATCTGGGGCAAGGCCGGTGACGACATCTCCAAGGTCATGATGGACCACCTGAAGAAGGAAAAGACCGTCGACCGCCACGGCAAGGAAGTGGACCAGGAGTCGTTCAACTCCATCTACATGATGGCCGACTCCGGTGCTCGCGGTTCTGCCGCCCAGATCCGTCAGCTCGCCGGTATGCGCGGCCTGATGGCCAAGCCCGACGGCTCCATCATCGAGACCCCCATCACGGCCAACTTCCGTGAAGGTCTGAACGTGTTGCAGTACTTCATCTCCACCCACGGTGCCCGTAAGGGTCTGGCGGACACGGCGTTGAAGACGGCCAACTCGGGTTACCTGACCCGCCGTCTGGTCGATGTGACGCAGGATCTGGTGGTGACCGAAGAGGACTGCGGCACGTCCAACGGTACGCTGATGCGTGCCATCGTTGAGGGCGGTGAAGTGATCGAGTCGCTGCGCGACCGTATCCTGGGCCGCACCGCGGCTGAAGAAGTGCTGCACCCCGAAACCCGTGCGGTCATGGCCCAGCCGGGCCAGATGCTCGACGAAGACCTGATCGAAGAGCTGGAAGCCGCTGGTGTGGACGAAGTGAAGGTGCGCACCGCGCTGACCTGCGAAACCCGCTTCGGCCTGTGCGCCAAGTGCTACGGGCGCGACCTGGGTCGTGGCGGCCTGATCAACCTCGGCGAGGCCGTGGGTGTGATCGCCGCCCAGTCCATTGGCGAGCCCGGCACCCAGCTGACCATGCGTACCTTCCACATTGGCGGTGCAGCGTCGCGTGCAGCCATTGCTTCCAGCGTGGAAGCCAAGTCCAACGGTTTCATCGGCTTCAACGCCACGATGCGCTATGTGACCAACTCCAAGGGTGAGTTGGTGGTCATCTCGCGCTCTGGCGAGATCGTCATCCAGGACGAGCACGGCCGCGAGCGCGAGCGCCACAAGGTGCCCTACGGCGCCACGCTGACCGTGAAGGCAGACCAGCAGATCAAGGCTGGCACCATCCTGGCCAACTGGGACCCGCTGACCCGTCCGATCATCACCGAGTACGCAGGTACGGTGAAGTTCGAGAACGTGGAAGAAGGCCTCACCGTGGCCAAGCAGGTGGACGAGGTCACCGGCCTGTCCACGCTGGTGGTGATTGACCCCAAGCGCCGTGGTTCGGCCAAGGTGGTCAAACCCCAGGTCAAGCTGATCGATGCCAACGGCCACGAAGTCAAGATCCCTGGCACCGACCATTCGGTGACCATCGGCTTCCAGGTGGGTGCTCTGATCCAGGTGCGCGACGACCAGGGCGTGGGTCCCGGCGAAGTGCTGGCCCGTATCCCGATCGAAGGTCAGAAGACCCGCGACATTACCGGCGGTCTGCCGCGCGTGGCCGAGCTGTTCGAAGCGCGTACGCCCAAGGACAAGGGCACGCTGGCTGAAGTCACCGGTACCGTGTCCTTCGGCAAGGAGACCAAGGGCAAGATCCGCCTGCAGATCACCGACCCCGATGGCAAGGTCTGGGAAGACCTCATCCCCAAGGAAAAGAACATCCTGGTGCACGAAGGCCAGGTGGTCAACAAGGGCGAGCTCGTCGTGGACGGTCCGGCCGATCCACAAGACATCCTGCGCCTGCTGGGTATCGAGGAACTCTCGCGTTACATCGTCGATGAAGTGCAGGACGTGTACCGTCTGCAGGGTGTGAAGATCAACGACAAGCACATCGAAGTGATCGTGCGCCAGATGCTGCGCCGCGTCGTGGTCGAGAACTCGGGCGATTCCGCCTACATCGCTGGCGAGCAGGTCGAGCGCTCCGAGATCCTCAACACCAACGAGGCACTGCAGGCCGAGGGCAAGATTCCCGCGACCTACAGCAACCTGTTGCTGGGTATCACCAAGGCGTCGCTGTCCACCGACTCGTTCATCTCGGCCGCTTCCTTCCAGGAAACCACCCGCGTGCTCACCGAGGCTGCCATCATGGGCAAGCGCGACGAGCTGCGTGGCCTGAAGGAAAACGTCATCGTTGGTCGTCTGATTCCTGCCGGTACGGGTCTGGCCTACCACCAGGCACGCAAGGCCAAGGACGCCATGGACGACGCCGAGCGCCGTGCCATCGCCGAAGCCGAAGCCGCTGAAATGGCGGGTCTGGCGCAGGACGGCGAGGCCGATGCTGCGGCCGATGCCGCCACCGGTACCGAAGTGCCCTCTGCGGACTGATCCGCAGGCAGCATGACCTAGCGCGCTCCCGGCCTGTCTGGTTTCAGGCAGACCGGGAGTTTTTTTATGGGTCTCTCACCTCTTTGAATCCATGACCGGAAACACCCGCATCCCTCAGCGGCCTGGTGCCGATGCGCAGGCCCCCGTGGCCAGTCCCGGCGCGGGTGCTGCGCCTGCGCTGTCGGTGGTGCTCCAATCGGTGGCCGCCTGCCTGCAGGCCGTGCGTGCCGGCCGCTCGGGGACTGCAGCGCTGGAGACGGTCCCTGCCGCGCTGCGGCCCGCTGTGCAGGCCTTGTTTTTCGAGACGCTGCGCCATCTGGGCATGGCGCAGGCCCTGCGCAGCCAATTGGCACCGCGCAAGCCTGCTGCCGCCATCGATGCGTTGCTGTGCACTGCGCTGGCACTGATGGCGCCGGACGCCAGTGCGGCCTACGAGCCCCACACGCTGGTCAACCAGGCGGTGGAAGCGGCCAAGGCCCAGCGCAGTACGCGGCCCCAGGCGGGGTTTGTCAACGCCTGCCTGCGCCGTTTTCTGCGCGAGCGCCAGGCGCTGTGTGATGCCGCCGCACGGGACGATCTGGCGCGCTGGAACCACCCGGCCTGGTGGGTGCAAAGGCTGCGCAAGGACCACCCCCAGCATTGGCAGGCCGTACTGCAAGCCCCCCGCAACCAGGCACCCATGGTGTTGCGAGTTAACAAGCAAAAAACGACCCCAGGGCAATACCAGAAAGCGCTAGCAGCTATCAATTTGGGAGCAATTGACATCGGGGCCGACGGACTGGTGTTACAGCGGGCCGTGGCCGTGCAGTCCTTGCCGGGGTTTGCGCAGGGCGACGTGTCGGTGCAGGATGCGGGGGCGCAACTGGCCGCGCCCCTGCTGCTCCAGGGACTGAATCTGAACCGGCCTTTGCGCGTGCTGGATGCCTGTGCTGCGCCCGGTGGCAAGACGGCGCACTTGCTCGAATGCGCCGGGCCCCAGGCGGATCTGCGGCTCACGGCGCTGGATGTGGATGCGCAGCGCTGCGAACGCATCCGCGCTACGTTGGAACGCTGCCAGTTGAAGGCCCAGGTGTTGGTCGCCGATGCCGGACGCCCCGAGGACTGGTGGCGGGCGCATTGTGGCGGCGAGCTGTTTGATGCCATCCTGCTGGACGCCCCCTGCACCGCATCGGGCATCGTGCGCCGCCACCCGGACGTGGCCTGGTTGCGCCGCGAGTGCGACGTGGCGCAGCTGGCCGCCATCCAGGCGCAATTGCTGCGCGCACTGTGGCCCCTGGTGCGACCCGGGGGGCGCTTGCTGTATTGCACCTGTTCGGTGTTCCGGGCCGAGGGGAGCGATCAGATCCAGGCGTTTCTTGCACACAACACTGACGCACGCTTGCTGCCGTCACCGGGCCATTTGTTGCCAGGTGTGCCCCACAAGGCCGAGGGTGTCCCGGACAATCTGTCGGGTGAACATGACGGCTTCTTCTACGCGCTGCTCGAGAAACAGCCCGGCTGATGCGGTTTCCCGTGCGGCCGAGGTGCTGTGGCGACGCTCGGCCCTGTGGGGGCTGCGCTGGGTGCTCTTCGCCCTGCTGGCCCTGTGCGGCCAAGCGCAGGCGGCGAACCCGGCAGCCATACCGGACATGCGCCTGGAGCAGACCGATGAAGGCCTCTTCCTGACGGCCGTGCTGGAGTTCGAACTGCCCACGCTCGCCGAAGATGCGCTGCGCAAGGGCATCCCGATGTACTTCGTCTCGGAGGCGGAACTGACCCGGCGGCGCTGGTACTGGTACGACCAGCACATTGCCACCGAGGTGCGCTACCTGCGCCTGAGCTACCAGCCATTGACGCGCCGATGGCGCCTCAATGTGTCCTCCGCGCCTTTTGACTCGAGCGGGCTGGGCGTTGCCCTGGGGCAAAACTTCGACGACCTGGCCGACGTGCGGGCTGCCATGCAGCGCATTGTGCGCTGGAAGATTGCGCCTGCGGCCGCCATAGATCCCCAGGAACAGTACCAGGTGCAGCTGCGCTTCAGGCTGGATCTGTCGCAGCTCCCGCGCCCCTTGCAGATCGGCGCGCTGGGACGCTCGGGCTGGAACCTCTCTCTGGCGCGCAGCCTGCGCTGGAGTCCGGAGCCCACGCAATGAGCGAGACGCAGAACGCGCTACGCCCTTCGCGGGCGGTGCGCTGGGCCGTAGGGGTGGGGACGGCCATCATGGCGGCCATCGCCCTGGTGCTCTTTTTTCTCCTGACCCTCACCACCAACAACCGGGTCCTGTACGAGCGCAACTACGGGTGGCTGTTTGGCGTCAACGTGGTGGTGGCGCTGCTCTTGCTGGCCGTGTTGCTGTGGGTGGCTGTGCGTCTGCTGCTGCGCTTGCGGCGGGGGCGTTTCGGTAGCCGCTTGCTGGTCAAGCTGGCGGCCATCTTTGCCCTGGTGGGGCTGATGCCGGGCCTGCTGATCTATTACGTGTCGTACCAGTTTGTCTCGCGCTCCATCGAAAGCTGGTTCGACGTCAAGGTCGAGGGTGCGCTGGCCGCAGGGGTCAGTTTGGCCAGTGCCACGTTGGAGATGCAGGTCAGCGAGACGGCGACGCGGGCGCGCAGCCTCAGCGCGCAGCTGTCGCAAACTTCCGATGCCACTGCGGGCCTGGTGTTGGAGCGCATTCGGGACCAGCTCGGAGCCAGCGATCTGCTGTTGTGGAACGCTGCGGGTCAATTGGTCGCGAGTGTGGGCCAATCGCGCTATCGGCTTGACCAGGAGCGCCCCACCGCCCAGCAATTGCGCACCGTACGTCAGCAGCGTGCGATAGGGCAACTCGAGGGTTTGGACGAACTGCCCGATGTCACCCGCCCGGAGGCCTTGCGCAATGTGCGCGTTTCCGTCTTGGTGTTGGTGCCCAACCCCGGCATGGGCCTGGTGGCAGAGCCGCGCTATCTCCAGGCCGTCGTGCCCTTGCCGCCGGTGCTCGTGGACAACGCCGTCGCCGTGCAGGAAGCCCACCGCGAATACCAGGAGCGCGCCCTGGCGCGCGGTGGCTTGCGGCGCATGTACATCGGCACCTTGACGCTGAGCCTGTTTCTCGCGGTGTTTGGCGCTGTGCTCCTGGCGGTGCTGTTGGGCAATCAGTTGGCACGGCCATTGTTGGTCCTGGCCGAAGGGGTGCGCGAGGTGGCGCAGGGCAACCTCAGTCCCAAGGCCGTGCTGCAAGGCAAGGACGAGCTGGGTGGGTTGACGCGTTCCTTTGCTTCCATGACCCAGCAACTCGCCGATGCACGCAGCCAGGTGGAGCGCAGCATGGAGGCCGTGGACAGCGCCCGCGCACGCCTGCAGACCATTCTGGACAACCTCACGGCCGGGGTCATCGTGCTTGATGCCCAGGGCACCATCCGTTCGTCCAACCCTGGTGCCACACGCATCCTGCGTGAACCCTTGGCCGCATTCCAGGGGCAGCCCCTGGCCGATGTGCCTGGCTTGCAGGCCTTTGCACAATCGGTGCAGCAGCAGTTCGAAACCTTCCTGAGCCACCGCGACCAGCACGGACTCGACCATTGGCAGCAGTCTTTTGATCTGCATGGCTCGGGTTCCGCCGAAGGCGCGGTCGCGCAACATGCCACCAGCATCGTTGCCCGCGGTGCAGAGCTGCCGGACGCGGCCCGTCTGTTGGTATTTGACGACATTACCGAAATTGTTTCCGCACAGCGCGCCCAGGCCTGGGGTGAGGTGGCGCGGCGATTGGCGCACGAGATCAAGAACCCGCTTACACCCATCCAACTGTCTGCGGAACGGCTGGAAATGAAACTCCATGCCAAGTTGCCGGCTCCTGAGCAGGCGGTGCTTGCCAAGTCGGTCAAGACCATCGTGGACCAGGTCGATGCGATGAAGCGCCTGGTCAACGAGTTTCGCGACTATGCGCGACTGCCCGCTGCGGAGCTCAAGCCTGTGGACCTCAATGCGCTCATCGCGGACATCCTGCACCTCTATGAGTCCGAGCGCGCCACCGTGGCAGTGCAGGCACAGCTTGATTCTGCCTGCCCACGCATCATGGGTGACGCGCAGCAACTGCGCCAGATCGTGCACAACCTGCTGCAGAACGCACAGGACGCCACAGAGCAGGCGAGTGCTGCGCGCGGAGACAGCCGGCCCCCCCCGGTTTGCATCAGCACGCACTGGAACGAGGCCTCCAAGCGTGTGCGCCTGCGCATCAGCGACCAGGGGGGCGGATTCCCCGCGCACATCCTGCAACGTGCATTCGAGCCCTATGTGACCACCAAGGCGCGTGGCACCGGATTGGGTCTGGCGGTGGTCAAGAAGATCGCGGACGAACACGGCGCGCGCATAGAACTTGTCAATCGACAGGAAGAAGGGGTAGTACAGGGCGCACAAGTGTCGCTATCATTCGCCCCTGAGCAAATAGTTGCTTCCTGACAACACCCAGCACTGCAGACGCAAGGCAATCATTCATGGCAAACATTCTTGTGGTCGACGATGAGCTCGGCATTCGAGACCTTCTGTCGGAGATCCTGAACGACGAGGGGCACAGCGTGGACCTCGCAGAAAACGCGACCCAGGCCCGCAGCGCGCGCGTTGCCAATGTGTACGATCTGGTGCTGCTGGACATCTGGATGCCGGACACCGACGGTGTCACGTTGCTCAAGGAGTGGGCCGGAAGCGGCCTCCTGACCATGCCCGTCATCATGATGAGCGGCCACGCCACCATCGACACGGCGGTGGATGCCACGCGCATCGGTGCGTTTGCGTTTCTGGAGAAGCCCATCACCATGCAAAAGCTGCTCAAGGCAGTGGAGCAGGGACTGGCGCGCAATGCTGCACGCCCTGCGGCGCTGTCGGCGGCCGCAACGTCGTCATCGTCAGACATGACGCAGCAAGGTGTGGGCAGCATGCCCGTCACCATGGAGGCAGACCCCGGTCCCTTGGCGCACCAGGGTTTTGATCTGGACCGCCCTTTGCGCGAGGCCCGTGATGGCTTCGAGAAGGCCTACTTTGAATTCCATCTGGCGCGTGAAGGCGGCTCGATGACGCGCGTCGCTGAGAAGACCGGCCTCGAACGTACCCACCTCTACCGCAAGTTGCGTCAGCTGGGCGTGGACCTGGGGCGCGGCAAACGCGCGTGATTTGCGCAGCTTTTGCGACAGGTGCTTTTTTCAGGTTATAATTTATGTCTCTGGCCCGGTAGCTCAGTCGGTAGAGCAGAGGATTGAAAATCCTTGTGTCGGCGGTTCGATTCCGTCCCAGGCCACCAGTGTTTATGCGCCCCAGCGCCCGAAAGGGTTCTGGGGCGTTTCTACATTCAAGTCTGAATTTCTACAATTTCGGCAGAGATAGGATTGCGATGGGTCGTCACAGTCAGCGAAAGAGAGAGTTTCTGACTCGAAACCCAATATGCTGTTTTTGTGGCGGGCAAACACCTGCAGAGACAGAAGATCACCTTCCTGCCCGATCCCTTTTCCTGAATCGACGATGGCCAGAGGGCTATGTTTTCCCCGCTTGCAGGGCATGCAACGCAGGTTCAAGCGACGATGAGCTTGTGATGGCCGCACTCGTCAGGCTGGGGGTCATGGCGGATTTAACAGCAGAAGGCGAAGCTGACCTTGAGCGCGTGCTTAGCGGTCTACGCTTTCGACTGCCGCAGGTGTACCAAAGCTTGCGTGAGGTGTCTCGTATCGAAACGCGGCGTTTTTTGCGAGATAGAGGTGTCAGGGGAACAACTCTCCCAGGTATAGGGGAGGTCTACATGGTGACCGTGCCCGCTACCGTCATAGACGTGACTCAGAGGTATGCAGAGAAGCTGGGGAAAGCACTGCACTACCTTCATGCTGGAAAAATACTTCCGTCTACCGGGAAAGTAGTTACGCATACCTTTACCAACGCCGATCTCCTCAACTCCAATATGCCGGAGAAGTTTTTCGCGCTTCTTGGAGGCGTTCCTGTTCTGCGAAGGGACGTGACTCCGCTGGCAGACCAGTTCCGCTACCGTTTCGGCGTGGTTGGTGATGGCGAGGCTTCCGGCTATTGGATCCAGTTTCGCGGCTCAATGGCAATGCTTGTCGCGGTGTTTCTCGACGAGGCCGAATTCCAGCGACGCAAAGCAGAGCGTGCCGGTGGCACAGCATTTACCGAGATGGTTTAACTCGCTCACCTTGTCGAGATTTGACGTAGTGTTCGGTCATCTCTCGATTCTTGTGCCCCAGTAGCTTCTGTGAGTGCCCTAGATCCCCTGTGTCAGTGGCCGCCTTCGCCCGAATATCCCTGAACTGAAAATCCACCTTTGCCAGCGTGCGCGCCTTGTCAAAGCGTGAGCGCAGCGCCCCCTGGCTGAGCGGCTGGCCGTTCTGGTCCTGAATCAGAAATGTGCTGATTGCCTGCCTGGGCCGTTGGTTGATCCTGTCGATGACCACGGCCAGCTCGCCGGTTATCTCGATGCCCAGGCGTGCCCCGGTCTTGTTCTGCACGATCCACAAGGCGCCATCCCGAATGTCAGTGCGCTTGATCTTGAGCACATCGGCGGGCCGCTGGCCGGTGAGCAAGGCAATATCCATGGCGTCGACCACCGTGCAATGTGCGTTGGCACGCACGCGGTCGAATTCCTCGTCGGTGACATAGCGCGAGCGGCCCATTTCTTTGAAGCCCTTCACGCCCTGGCAGGGGTTCTGAGCGGTGGTGAAGCCCCATTCCCTGGCCTTGTTGAAGATGTGCGAGAACAGGGCCTTCTCGCGGTTGGCGCGCACCTTTGCCACCTGGCCCCGCAGGTCCATGTACTGGCGGATGTGCATAGGGGCGATGGCCTCGATGGGCATGTGACCGAACACGCGCAGCAGGTTGGCGAGTTCCTTGTCGTTGTCGCGCCGGGTCTGAACGCTCTTGATAGGGAACACCTCGCGCACGTACCGCCTGGCCACCACCGAGAAAAGCCGGGTGGATTCATCCTCGCGCACTCCCTCACGTTGGGCCCAGAGGCGCAGGGCTTCGGCGCGGTCGTTGGAGAGCTTGGTCCAGACGCGGGGCAGGGTGCCGCTTACGTGATACCAGACGTTGCCCTTGCGGTGAAAGCGCGGGGGATCATCGAAATTGGACTGCCTACGCCGACCCATCACGCCCCCTGCAAAGCCCGGAAATTGGGCTGGTAGCTCTGTTCCTCTGGCGCTCCACAACCCAGCATCTTTTCTGCGTATTTGCGGGCCACGATGGCTTGCCTATTGCCGTTGATCTCAAAGCGCCAGCCTTTGGTGCGCAGCCATTGCACTTGGCGCGATGGAAGCCGAAAGCCTGTGAGCGTGCTCACCTCTTCGGGAGTGAGGAATAGGGGATCGGTGTTCATGGCGCCACAGGTGCGAAAAGGGTCGGGCGACCAAGGAACGAGTAAGGACCTGCGACGTTTGTCATTCCCCCGATGTATTCGAAAACCTTTTGAGCAGTGACTCTTTTGCCGCTGACGGACACCCGCCAGGGCGATTGCACGCAAACCCCCGAATCCCGGTCCACCAAGCCAACACCTTTGACTCGCACAAAGCGGCTGCCGACTCCGGCGAGATGCTTGAGCCATGTGGGCAGGTTGAACCATTGTCGAATTTGCTGAGCGGCCTGGACGAATCCGCCCGCTCCGTGAAGTCGAGCACCCTTCGGAAGTCCGCCCGCGATATCCAGTTTGCTGACGTATTTGCAGAGGTATCCGATAGGGCGCTTGGCCCATTCGATTCGTGTGCTTCCATGCGGCCACCATCCTTGTTTGTCGGGTTTGGGGAGAGTCAGGCCCTTGGGGAGCCAGATGAGCACGTGGTAGTGCAGGGCGCCACGCTGTTGCAGCTCTGCCACCCACACGTACAACATTCGATAGCCGCGGCGCTGCAGCCACTGGCGGATGTGCTTGATCAGCAGGGAGATATGACAAGGCTCAAACGCTCCTACGTCGCGGTAGGTGAGCGTGAGCATGGCCGTGCGAGTCCTGAATCCGGACCACGGCTGTTGGAACAGATGGGCAGCAGTGAGGACAGAGCGCCGAAGGCGGGTGAGTCGTGCCTTCTTCTGGTCTATCTCTACTTCTTCAGGGAGTAGCGTGTCACTTGTTTTAATTGAGACAAGCCCAGCGCTCAGCGGCTGCGCCGCTGGCGCGGCCCCGCTCCGCTGCGTCCGCGCCAGCGTCTCAACCGCCGTAGCCGGCGGCTGTTTCAAGTGTTGGGATAGAAAGGGTGCATTCATGTCTCCTTACTTTGAAGGAGACATGAAATACCGTCAAGGAGAATTCAATTCCCCTGTTGCATAAAGGAGACTTGGATTACCCCTGAATCAGCTTCCGTTCGCTTTTGTCGATTGACTTGTCTTCGCCCGAGACAGCCTTCCAGAAGTTCGAAACGGTGCGAGAGATCATGTAGGCCTTGGAGCGCTCCGAGTTGGGCCCCGTCTCTGCAAACTCGTCGCGCACGGTGATGCCCAGAATCTGTTCGTACTTCCGAATCGTCTTCTTGCTGTGCATGAGGACCAGTGGTTTCCAGCCCATGTAAACGCCCAGGACGTACATGCCGAGCGCAGCCTCCAGCTCGTCGCTGGTGCCGGAAAAGTTGTGCACCGCTTCACGCGCTATCTCCGCAAAGCGCGCGGCTTGCTCGGACGTCAGGGGAGGGGTGTTGGATTTCGGCTTGACCATCCGCGCAGGATATCAGTTCGGAGGGGTTTTCAGTTGCCCTTAGTTCCGCATCGATTTCTGACGAAATCGAAGCGGCTACAGTGAAGGCAGTTGGCCAACGTCCGCAGTGCACTTGATAACGGACGTAGGTTGCCCACTCTGCCGGCGTTCGGGCATTTCGCCGGCCCTCGTGACGATGATGGTTGCAGAACCAGCATGCAGCGACAAGATTCCGCTGGGCGTCGGTGCCCCGGTCAGCTTTTGGGATCAGGTGCTCCGCTGTGCAGCGGTTGATCGCACCTGCGGCGGTCGCCGGTACCATGGGACGCTGGCAGTAAAAGCAGAGGCCTTGTTGTTGCTGAAATGCGCGCTGGCGGCGCTTTTGACGTGGAGAGGGCAATGTTAGCTCCAAGAATGCATCAAGAACTTCGATAAGGAAGTCACGAGGTGCACGCTCGGGCTTGACCGGAGAACGCGCTGGATCAACTCTCGGAGTTGACCGACAGTCAGCATTGCGCTGATGCCTCACACATAGGTGACGGGCCGTAATTTATCTATTGAATCAGGGCCCGTCAAGGCTCAGGCCTTCTACAATCGCGCCCTTGTTTAAGATTTACCCTTGGAACGGCCGCGTACGAAAGTGACCCGTTTGTAGAGGGACAATTTGACAAGTCGTTGATTCAACGGGCTTTTGTTTGTGGATTGAAAATCCTTGTGTCGGCGGTTCGATTCCGTCCCAGGCCACCAAGAAAATAACGCCCAACTGTGTTCAGTTGGGCGTTTTGCTTTGGGCGTCTCAGCCTTCTTGCTCTGGCGCGTTCTTTCGCTGCAATGCAGCTTCGTACAGCTGGTTGCGCGGTACGCCGGTGATGTCGGCCGCGAGGCGTACCGCCGACTTCAGCGGCAACTCCTGAAGCAGGCGATCGAGCACGCGCAGTCCGGCCTCGGCATCGTTGGAGCTGGCCACCGGATGCAGCACCACCACGAATTCACCCCGGCAGCGCTGGGGGTCTTCCTGCAGCCAAGGCGCAGCCTGGTGGGCGGGGAGGGTGGAGATTTGTTCGAACTGCTTGGTCAATTCCCGCGCCAGGGTGACCGGGCGCTCCTCCAGTACGGCCAGTGCCTGGGCCAGATCGGCGATGCGGTGCGGTGCCTCCAGCACAACGATGCAGCGGGGTTCGGTGCGCAGCATCTCCACGGCGGCCTTGCGTTCTGCACTGCGGGTGGGAAGAAACCCAGCAAACACAAAACCCTGGTCACCTCCGCCCTGCGCCACGGCGCCCGCAACGCTCAACGCGGTGGTGATGCTGCTGGCACCCGGCAAAGGCAGCACACGCAAACCCGCTGTCGCCACAGCGGCGGCAAGGCGTGCGCCTGGATCGCTGATGCCGGGGGTCCCTGCGTCGCTCATGTAAACCACGCGCTGACCTGCCTGCAAACGGGCCAGGACCTCCTGCGCGGCCTGGGCCTCGTTGTGCTGGTGCACGGCGAGCCACTGGCTGGGGGGTTTGTCGATGCCGTAGGCGCGCAGCAGGCTGTGGCTGTGGCGCGTATCCTCGCAGGCCAAGGTGTCGGCCAGCTGCAATACATGCAGAGCGCGCAGCGTGATGTCTGCCAGGTTGCCGATGGGGGTGGCCACCACATACAGGGCGCCCTGGGGATAATGCTGCGAGCCGGCTGCATGGCGTGCAGCGTCCAGAACGGGGGCAAAAGAGGCGCTCAATGGGTTTCCTTGGCAAGAACAAACCGGGTACGGTAGCGACGGCAAACACGCGGACTCAGGGCCAGTGGGCGGAAGACCGTGCGCTGGCCCATTTGCAGTCTGCAGGCCTGCGTTTGCTGGCACGCAATTATCGGACGCCAGGGCGCGGTGGGGGCGAGATCGATCTGGTGATGCGCGAGCCCGATGGCACGGTGGTGTTCGTTGAAGTGCGCAGCCGCTCCAGTCAAGCCTGGGGCGGCGCAGGGGCAAGCATTGGCGCGACCAAGCAGCGGCGCATTGTGTTTGCTGCGCAGCATTTTTTGCTGCGACTGGGGGCGCAGCCGCCGTGTCGGTTTGACGCCGTGTTGTTGGAGCCCGATATCTCGTGGATTCGGGGGGCCTTCGACGCACAGTGAGGCGCCAGCTCAGGCGGCAGCCACAGAATGCTACAAAATTGATAACACGCAGCGGTTATCATCACTGCCTTGCGCAAGGTTTATGCATCGTAGAACCCATGATCGAGCAACGCATCCAGCAGCAATTCATCGACAGCGCTGACCTGAAATACCAGGCCGCCCAGACCTTGGCTCGGCCCATTGCCGACGCGGTCCAGGCGCTGCTCGCCTGTGTGACGAGTGGTGGCAAGGTCCTGGTGTGCGGCAGCGGCGTTTCGGCCACCGATGCGCAGCAGTTTGCCGCGTGCTGTGTCGCAGGCTTCGAGCGCGAGCGCCCGGAACTGGCAGCCATGGCTTTGTGCACCGACGGTGCCCTGCTCACGATCGGCGGTGGTGATGCCACCCAGCAGTTTGCCCGGCAGGTGCGTGCGCTGGGGCAAACCGGGGACCTGCTGGTGGTGTTGAGCACCAGTGGCAACGACCCCAGTGTGCTGGGGGCCGTACAGGCAGCCCATGAACGCGACATGTCGGTGGTGGCCTTGACGGGGCGGCTGGGCGGAGGCTTGGCGAACCTTTTGCGCGAAACAGATGTCTGTATCTCTGTGCCCCATGACCGTGCTGCACGGGTGCGCGAGGTGCATACCCTGGTGCTCAATTGCCTGTCTGATGGCATGGATGCACAGTTGTTTGGTGAACAGGAGGTTTTGTCATGATGTTCAAGAACTATCGAGCGGCTTGTGCCGCGCTGGCGTCTGCCGTGTTGGTCGTCAGTCTGTCTGGATGTGCTGCGGCGGTGGTCGGGGGGGCGGCTGTGGGCGGCATGATGGCGCTGGACCGCCGCACCGTAGGCACGCAGGTGGAGGACGAGGGCATTGAGTTGCGCGCTGGAAACCGTATCCACGGTATCTATGGCGACAAGGTCCATGTCAACGTCACCAGCTACAACCGCCAGGTATTGCTGACCGGCGAAGTGCCCAGCGCCGAGGTTCGGGATGCCGTCGAAAAAACCGTTGCCGCCGAGCAGAACGTGCGCAGCGTGGTCAATGATCTGGCCGTGATGCCCAACAGCACGATCGGGCAGCGCTCCAACGATACCTTCATCACGGGCAAGGTGCGTGCCAGTCTGGTGGATGCCAAAGACCTGTCGGCCAACAGCTTCAAGGTGGTGACCGAACGCAACGTGGTGTACCTGATGGGCCGCGTGTCGCAGCGCGAAGCCGGACGTGCGACGGCCATTGCCCGAGGCATCACCGGCGTCAGCAAGGTGGTGCGGGTGTTTGAGTACCTCACCGAGGAAGAAGCCGCAAGTCTGAACGCCGGCAAGCAAGCAAAACCGGCCAATGCGGTGAATGGCGAGGTGCCGGAAACGCGTCCGGCCCAGTGAAAGCGTGCCGCCGACGCTGGCGGCGCATCCCACTCCCTAGCGCAGTCGTTTGATCAGGCTGGACGTGTCCCAGCGCTTGCCGCCCATTTGCTGCACGTCGCCATAGAACTGGTCCACCAGCGCGGTCACGGGCAGCCGAGCACCATTGCGTTGTGCTTCGGCCAGCACCAGGCCCAGATCCTTGCGCATCCAGTCCACGGCAAAGCCAAAGTCAAATTGGTCGGCCACCATGGTTTTTCCGCGGTTGTCCATCTGCCAGCTTTGGGCGGCACCCTTGCCAATCACGTCCAGCACCAGGGGCATGTCCAGGCCAGCGCGCTGACCAAAGGCAATGGCCTCTGAAAGGCCCTGCACCAACCCGGCAATGCAGATCTGGTTGACCATCTTGGTGAGCTGGCCGGCGCCCGAGGCGCCCATGCGCGTGAAGGCGCGCGAAAATGCCATGGCCACGGGTTGCACGGCATCAAAGGCCTCGGGGTCGCCACCGCACATCACGGTCAACAGCCCATTCTGTGCTCCTGCCTGACCACCCGACACTGGTGCGTCGATGAACTGCAGACCCAGGGCACGGGCTGCACCATAGAGCTCACGTGCCACTTCGGCCGATGCCGTGGTGTGGTCCACAAAAATACTGCCCGGCGCCATGCCGGCAAAGGCTCCGTCTGCCCCCAGCGTCACGGAGCGCAAGTCCTCGTCGTTGCCCACGCAGCAAAACACAATGTCCGCCCCTTGCGCCGCCAGCCGGGGGGTGGCCGCCTGTTGCGGGTTCGCCGTTTGGCCAAACTCCACGCACCAGGCCTGGGCCTTGGAAGCGGTGCGGTTGAACACGGTGACCGAATGCCCGGCCATCGCCAAATGGCCGGCCATGGGGTAGCCCATCACGCCCAGTCCCACAAAGGCGACCTTGCGCGAAGGGGTGGCGTCGTAGTTGCGAGGATTGGTGCTTGGCATGTGATGGCTCTTGCAAGAAAGACGGTACCGGGAGAAAGGCGCGTGGCCCAGGCCCGCGGACGCTGTGGAGCTGGCATCCCCAGGCTACTGGCGGGAACCCCTTTCCCGGCCATCGCCGAGGGAAGGGGGGAGGGCGCGTAGCGCCCAGGGGGTGTCAGACAATCGCGAAATGTTCGGTGCCCGAAGCCAGGTCCGCACTCTTGGCGCGCTGGCTGGAGAGCTTGATCTGCAGACGCAGGTCGTTGAGGGAGTCGGCGTTGCGCAGCGCGTCTTCGTAGCTGATGACGTTGGACTCGAACAAATCGAACAGCGACTGGTCGAAGGTCTGCATGCCCAGGTTGCGGCTCTTCTTCATGATTTCCTTGATCTCGGCCACTTCGCCCTTGAAGATCAGGTCGGCAATGAGCGGGGTGTTGAGCATCACTTCCACCGCAGCCGCGCGCCCCTTGCCGTCCTGCTTGGGGATCAAGCGCTGGGAGATCATGCCGCGCAGGTTGAGCGACAGGTCCATCAGCAACTGCGCGCGGCGCTCTTCCGGGAAGAAGTTGATGATCCGGTCCAGGGCCTGGTTGGCGCTGTTGGCGTGCAGGGTGGCCAGGCACAAGTGGCCGGTTTCGGCAAAGGCCACGGCATGTTCCATGGTCTCGCGGTCGCGGATTTCGCCCATCAGAATCACGTCGGGTGCCTGGCGCAGCGTGTTCTTGAGCGCGGCTTCCCAGCTGTCGGTGTCCAGCCCCACCTCGCGCTGCGTGACCACGCAGTTCTTGTGCGGGTGCACGAACTCGACCGGGTCTTCCACCGTGATGATGTGACCGAAGGAGTTCTCGTTGCGCCAATCCACCATGGCGGCCAGCGAGGTCGATTTGCCCGAGCCCGTGGCACCCACAAAGATGCACAGCCCCCGCTTTGTCATGGCCACTTCCTTGAGCACCTGGGGCAGACCCAGGCCGTCAATGGTGGGCAGCGTCAGCGGAATCACCCGCAGCACCATGCCCACGCGCCCTTGCTGGATGAATGCATTGACACGGAAGCGACCGATGCCCGAGGGCGAAATGGCGAAGTTGCATTCCTTGGTGCGCTCAAACTCGGCGGCCTGCTTGTCGCTCATGATGGAGCGGGCCAGCGTCAGCGTGTGGTTGGGCGTGAGCGCCTGGGGTGATACCTTGGTGATCGCTCCGTCCACCTTGATGGCAGGCGGAAACTCAGCCGTGATGAACAGGTCGCTGCCGTTGCGGCTCACCAGCAGCTTCAGCAGATCGTTGATGAACTTACTCGCCTGATCGCGTTCCATCTGTGTGTCTCCCTCCGAGGGTGCTAACGGGTCAGGGGTTTACTTTTGGTTCTCGCTCAGCCGCGCGCTCACGGCACGCAGCCGCAGCGACAGCTTGCGTGCCAGCAGCGCCACCAGACTGGCGGCTAGTTGCGGGTCCTTGACCATCATGTCGTCCATGCCCTCGGCACTGAGCACGGCGACTTCGCAATCGGTCAGCGTGGTGCAGGCAGAGAAGCGGATGCCGCTGTCCAGCAAGGACATCTCTCCGAGGATGTCGCCAGGGCGGGTTTCTGCCAGACGCAACTGCTCACCCCAGGGCTGCAGTCGATCCACCGCGATGGTGCCCGACAGCAGCACGATCATGAAATTGCCGTACTCGTCCTGACGGATCAGATCGCGGTTGGGCGGCACCTGGGCAAACTCGAAGAAGTTCTCCATGCGCCGCACAGCGTCCTGGTCCAGGTGCGCCATGTACTTGTCCTTGGACCACAGTGCCTGCAGCAGCTTGCCGCCCTTGCTGGCGGGCAGGCGCTTGGCGCCCACCTCCACGGCACGTGCCTCCCAGGGCACCAGCATCGCCGGATCGACACCCTGGTTGGCAAAGGCCGTGGAAAAGAAAACGGAATCGCTGTGGTCTTGCTGTGGCTTGTTGTTGCGCGAAGACATGCGCAACAGACCAAGAATGCCTTTCATGGGGTGCTCCAGTGGGCCGCGCGCGGCCGGTGTCTGTGGATCGGAACGGCTGGGGGACGTTTAGCCAGGGAAGTTTTCCGGCATCTTGGCCTTGGCGCGGGCTTCGGCCGGGCTGATGATGTTGCGGCGCACCAGATCGGTGAGGTTCTGGTCCAGCGTCTGCATGCCCACGCTGTTGCTGGTCTGGATGGTCGAGTACATCTGCGCCACCTTGGCCTCGCGGATCAGGTTGCGGATGGCGCTGGTGCCCAGCATGATTTCGTGCGCGGCCACGCGGCCCGAGCCGTCCTTGAGCTTGCACAGCGTTTGCGAGATCACGGCCTGCAGCGATTCGGACAACATGGCACGGACCATTTCCTTTTCTTCGGCGGGGAACACGTCGATGATCCGGTCGATGGTCTTGGCGGCGCTGGACGTGTGCAGCGTGCCGAACACCAAGTGGCCCGTTTCAGCGGCCGTCATGGCCAGGCGGATGGTTTCCAGGTCGCGCATTTCGCCCACCAGAATGGCGTCCGGGTCCTCGCGCAGCGCAGAGCGCAGGGCCGCGGCGAACGACAGCGTCATCGGCCCCACCTCGCGCTGGTTGACCAGGCACTTCTTGGACTCGTGCACGAACTCGATCGGATCTTCGATGGTGAGGATGTGGCCGTACTCGGTTTCGTTGAGGTGGTTGACCATGCCCGCCAGCGTGGTGGACTTGCCCGAACCCGTGGGGCCGGTCACCAGCACCAGCCCGCGCGGCTTGAGCGCCAGGTCGGCGAAGATCTTGGGCGCGTTGAGCTGCTCCAGCGTGAGGATCTTGCTCGGAATCGTCCGGAACACGGCAGCCGCGCCGCGGTTCTGGTTGAATGCGTTCACGCGGAAACGCGCCAGGCCCTCGATCTCGAACGAGAAGTCCACCTCCAGGAATTCTTCGTAGGTCTTGCGCTGCGAGTCGCTCATGATGTCGTACACCATGGCGTGCACCGTCTTGTGGTCCAGTGCTTCGACATTGATGCGTCGCACGTCGCCGTGCACACGGATCATGGGTGGCAATCCCGCAGAGAGGTGCAGGTCCGATGCTTTGTTCTTGACACTGAAGGCCAGCAGTTGGGTAATGTCCACGGTTCCCTCTGACGTTTGGTACGCTCGACAGCCATTATGACCACGATTGCCGACAAGCTCCAACAGGTACAGCACCGGGTGGCACATGCCTGCGAGCGTGCCGGGCGCGACCCGGCCAGCGTTCTGTTACTGGCTGTATCCAAAACCTTCGGGCCCGATGCCGTGCTCGAAGCCGCTCGCGCCGGGCAACACGCCTTTGGCGAAAACTACCTGCAGGAAGCTGTAGAAAAAATGGCGGCACTGCGCCAGATGGGCGCGCCCACCCTGCAATGGCACTGCATTGGGCCGGTGCAAAGCAACAAGACCCGGCTGGTGGCCGAGCACTTTGATTGGATGCATACCGTGGACCGGCTCAAGGTCGCGCAGCGCCTGTCCGACCAGCGTCCGGCCCATCTGCCGCCACTGCAGGTCTGCATCCAGATCAATGTGGACGGGGGCGCCAACAAGTCGGGCGTGGCCCCGCAGGAGGCCCTGGCTTTGGCGCAAAGCGTGGCGGTCTTGCCACAGTTGTGCCTGCGCGGGCTGATGAGCATCCCGGAACCGGCCACGGGTTTTGATGCGCAATACGCCCTGCATCTGCGCGCGCGCGAGGTGTTTGACACCATCCGCGCCAGCGGTCTGCCGGGCCTGGCGGGTTTTGACACCCTGTCCATGGGCATGACGGACGACCTGGACGCCGCCATCGCGGCCGGCAGCACCATGGTGCGGGTGGGCACCGGCATCTTTGGTCGCAGGGCGCGGCCGGAGCCCTCAGACACGCCTATTTGAGGCCGCGCCACAGAGCCTGTCTGCACGGCAGGTGATGCGAGCGGAATCCATCGCAAGAATCAGGCTGTGCCAAAGCGCTGAACGCACTCCAGCGCCTGCGCCACATCCTGCGGTCCCACGTCCAGGTGCGTCACCCAGCGCAGGCGCGTCTGGCCGCCATAGAGGCTGCTGGTCACGCGCACGCCGTGCTGGGCCAGCCAGGCGGTGAAGGCGGGCGCCACATCGGCATGCACGTCGGTGAACAGGATGTTGGTGTGCGCCGAGGCTACCGCCAGGCGTCCTTGCAATACCGGATGGCTGCGTCCGGCCTCGGCCAGGCCGGCGGCCAGTTGGCGCAGCAGGGCGTGGTCGTCGGCCAGGCGGCGCACCTGGTGCTGCAGCGCATGCTGTCCGGCGGCGGCCAGCAGGCCGCACTGGCGCATGGCGCCGCCCAGGATCTTGCGCGTGCGCCTGGCCTGGTGGATGAAGTCGGCACGGCCCAGCAGCAACGAGCCCACGGGCGCGCCCAGGCCCTTGCTCAGGCACAGCGACACGGTGTCGAAGTGCTGGCAGAGGGCACGGGCCTCGTCGTAGACGTCGGTGCCATTCGCCTCGGCGTTGGCCGTGGCGGCGTTGAACAGGCGCGCGCCGTCCAGGTGCAGGGCCAGGCCGCTGGAATGCGCCAGTTGCGCCACCTCGGCGATGTAGGGTGTGGGCAGCACCTGGCCGCCCGTGGTGTTCTCCAGCACCACCAGGCGGGTGCGCGCGAAATGCGGGTCGTCGGGCTTGATGGCGGCGGCGATGTCGGCCAGGCGCAGCGTGCCGTCGGGTTGTGTTTCCACGGGCTGCGGCTGGATGGAGCCCAGCACCGCCATGCCGCCACCCTCCCAGCGGTAGGTGTGCCAGCTCTGGCCCACGATGGCCTCGTCGCCGCGCTGGCAGTGGCCCATGAGGGCGATCAGGTTGGTCTGCGTGCCCGAGGGCGCGAACAGCGCGGCCTCGAAGCCCAGCAGTTGCGCCGCATGCTCCTGCAGTGCGTTGACGGAGGGGTCGTCGCCGAACACGTCGTCGCCCAGTGGCGCGGCCTGCATGGCCGCGCGTATGGCGGGTGTGGGCTGGGTGACGGTGTCGCTGCGGAAGTCGGGCATGGGTGGTTCTCTCGTGAAGAAGCCGCCCATGGTATCGGCGAGTGCGACGCGGTGCCTGTGCGGGGCCAACATGGCGTGTCGCCTGGGTTATAGCGCTGGCTGGTGTTCTGCTGCCGGGCTGCATATGCTGCGGGTTTGACAGGTCAAAATGACCAAGACCGCAGAATTTATGAGCGGTTGCAGCTATCAAAACAGAAGCAAAACCATGAACACGCCGGTCTTTTCCAAAGTCCTGATCGCCAACCGTGGCGAGGTGGCGCTGCGCATCGCGCGCGCCCTGCACGACCTGGGCATTCCTAGTGTCGCGGTGTACGCCGACGACGATGCCGGTGCGCCCCATGTGCAGGCGGCTACCGAGGCCATCGCGCTCGGTGCCACGGGCCCGGCGGCCTACCTCGACGGCGCGCGCCTCATCGCCCTGGCGCGTGAGCGTGGCTGTGACGCCGTGCACCCCGGCTACGGCTTCCTGAGCGAGCGCTCCGACTTCGCACAGGACTGCCAGACGGCGGGCCTGCGCTTCATCGGCCCCACGCCGGCGCAGCTGGCGCTGTTCGGCGACAAGGCCCAGGCGCGCGCGCTGGCGGCGCGCTGTGGCGTGCCGCTGATGCCCGGCACGCAGCACGAGGTCACGCTCGACGAGGCGCAGGCCTTCTGGCACGCGCAGCAGGCGGGCGGGCAGGGCGCAGGCATCGTCATCAAGGCCATCGGCGGCGGTGGCGGGCGCGGCATGCGCGCCGTGCAGTCGGCGGCCGAATTGCCCGCCGCCTACGACACCTGTCGGCGCGAGGCGCAGGCCGCCTTCGGCGTGGCGGGCGTGTACGTCGAGCGCCTGATGGTGAACGCGCGCCACATCGAGGTGCAGGTGCTGGGCGACGGCGTGGACGTAGTCGCGCTGGGCGAGCGCGAATGCACGCTGCAGCGGCGCTTCCAGAAACTGGTGGAGATCGCGCCCAGCCCGTCGCTGCCGGAAAGCCTGCGCCAACGCATCATCCAGGACGCCCTGGCCATGGCGCGCGAAGTGCGCTACGAGGGCCTGGGCACCTTCGAGTTCCTGGTGGACCTGGCGTCCAGCGATCTGCCCTACGTGTTCATCGAATGCAACCCGCGTCTGCAGGTCGAGCACACCATCACCGAGGAGGTGACGGGCGTGGACCTGGTGCAGACGCAGATGGCATTGGCGGCCGGCCGCCGCCTGCAGGGCCTGGGCCTGGGCCTGGACCCGGCGCAGCCGCCGCGCGCGCAGGGCCATGCCATCCAGTGGCGCATCAATGCCGAAACGCTGGATGCCCAGGGCCAGGCCCAGCCGGGCAGCGGCACCATCGCGCGGCTGGCGTTGCCCACGGGGCCGGGCGTGCGCGTGGACACGCACGCGCTCGCGGGCCGTGCGCCCTCGCCGCACTACGACACGCTGCTGGCCAAGCTCATCGTCTCCACGCGCGGCGGAAGTTTTGCCGACGTGCTGCGCCGCTCCCGGCGCGCGCTGGCCGAGTGCCGCATCGACGGCCTGGCGACCAATCTTGCGCTGCTCCAGGCCCTGGCCAAGCGGCCCGAGATGGAACGCCAGCAGGTGCATACGCGCTGGGTGGAGGAGGTGCTGCCCGCATTGCTGGATGCTACAAAAATAATAGCTGAAAGCGCTTGCCAGATAAGCGCTGGAGGCCAAAATCATTCAAATACAGCGACGGCCCCCGAGGACGCCGACCCGCACGCCGTGCGCGCCCCCATGCCCGCACGCCTGGTGCAGTACGCCGTGGCCGAAGGCGCTGTGGTGGCGGCGGGCGCCGAGCTGGCCGTGCTTGAAGCCATGAAGATGGAACACGTGCTGCTCGCGCCGCACGCGGGCCGCGTGCTGAACCTCGCCGCCGCGCCTGGTGCCTACGTAGCGCAGGGCCACAAACTGCTGGTGCTCGAACCCGTGCACGATGCCGCGCTGGACGCCGCCGGGCCGGAGGCGGCGCAGGACCCCAGCCACATCCGCCCCGACCTGCAGCGCGTGATCGACCGCCACGCCTTCACGCTCGACGCGAACCGCCCGGCCGCCGTGGCCAAACGCCACGCCCAGGGCCAGCGCACGGCGCGCGAGAACATCGCCGACCTGTGCGACGCGGGCAGCTTCATCGAATACGGCCAGCTCGCCGTGGCCGCGCAGGCGCGCCGCCGCAGCATGGAGGACCTGATCGCCAACACCCCGGCCGACGGCATGGTGACGGGCATCGGCGCCGTCAACGGCGCGCAGTGCGGCGAGGACAAGGCACGCACCGTGGTCATGGCCTACGACGCCACCGTGCTCGCCGGCACCCAGGGCGCGCGCAACCACGCCAAGACCGACCGCATGCTCGGCATTGCGCTCGACCAGCAGTTGCCCGTGGTGCTGTTTGCCGAGGGCGGCGGCGGGCGCCCAGGCGACACCGACATCCCCGTGGTCGCGGGCCTGCATGTGCACACCTTCGCCAGCCACGCCGCGCTGTCGGGCCAGGTGCCCGTGGTCGGCATCGCGGCGGGGCGCTGCTTCGCCGGCAACGCCGCGCTGCTGGGTTGCTGCGACGCCATCATCGCCACGCGCGCCAGCAACATCGGCATGGGCGGCCCGGCCATGATCGAGGGCGGCGGCCTGGGCGTGTTCAAGCCCGAGCAGATCGGTCCCAGCCACGTGCAGCACGCCAACGGCGTGATCGACGTGCTGGTCGAGGACGAACGGGAAGCCGTGGCTGCCGCGCGCCACTACCTGTCGTTCTTCCAGGGGCGTTTCTCGCAATGGACCGCTCCCGATCAGCGCGCCTTGCGCGCCGTGGTGCCCGAGAACCGCCTGCGCGTGTACGACACGCGCGCCGCCATGGGCGGCCTGGTGGACGAGGGCAGCCTGCTGATGCTGCGCACCGGCTTTGGCGCCGGCATCCACACGGCGCTGGCGCGCATCGAAGGCCGCCCCGTGGGCCTGATCGCCAACAACCCGCTGCACCTGGGCGGCGCCATCGACGCGCCCGCCGCCGACAAGGCCGCGCGCTTCATGCAGCTGTGCAACGCGCACGGCCTGCCGCTGGTGAGCCTGGTGGACACGCCCGGTTTCATGGTCGGCCCCGAGGTCGAGCAGACGGCGCAGGTGCGCCATGTGAGCCGCCTGTTCGTCACCGCCGCGCACCTGCGCGTGCCGTTCTTCAGCGTGGTGCTGCGCAAGGGCTACGGCCTGGGCGCCATGGGCATGGCGGCCGGGGGCTTCCATGCGCCGGTGTTCACCATCGCCTGGCCCACGGGCGAGTTCGGCGCCATGGGGCTGGAGGGGGCGGTGCGCCTGGGCTTCCGCAAGGAGCTCGAAGCCCTGCCCGAAGGCGCCGAGCGCGACGCGCTGTTCCAGAAGCTCGTGGCCAAGTCCTACGCCAATGGCGAGGCCATGCACATGGCCGCCACGCTGGAGATCGACACCGTCGTCGATCCGGCGGACACGCGCGCCTGGCTGGCGCGCGGCCTGGCCTCGGCACGCGTGGGCACGCTCGGCCCGCGCTTCGTCGATACCTGGTGAGGGAAGGCCCGCTAGGGCCTGTTAACACTATGGAAGGGGATCGCGTTGCCTCGCAAAGGGGCTGGATGCAAGGCGCCCGCGCGCCGCAAGGCTCGTGCCTTGCAAGTGCGGGCAACGCCGCAGACGGCCCCTTTGCGAGGCAACCCGAAGGGATGCTCATGACAGCCCACCCCTCGGTGTTGCGTTCCTTGTACGTGCGGACGCACGCACTGCGTCACGCGCCTTGATGGGCGGGCTGTCATGAGCTTCGCGACCCCTTCCATAGTGTTAACAGGCCCTAGGCCGTGGGGTGGCGCCCGCACGGGCCGATAGGCCGTGCTAAGCTGAAATGCTTTGATGCCGCGCCGGGCCAGCCGCCGGGCGCGGCCTTTCGCTTTCCCAAGAACGGAGTACCCCCATGCCCGGCCTTCTGCCCGACATCGATCCTGACGGCTTGCTCGAATTCTCGGTCGTCTACACCGACCGCGCGCTCAACCACATGTCCAAGCGCTTCACTGGCGTCATGCAGGACATCCTGGCCACGCTCAAGGAGGTGTATCACGCACACACCGCCGTGCTGGTGCCGGGCAGCGGCACCTTCGGCATGGAGGCCGTGGCGCGCCAGTTCGCCAACAAGCAGAAGGTGCTGATCGTGCGCAACGGCTGGTTCAGCTTCCGCTGGAGCCAGATCTTCGACGCCGACACCGGCCTGGGCGGCGGCGCCGTGGTCTGCAAGGCCCGCAAGCAGGGCGAGGGCGCGCAGGCGCCCTGGGCACCGTGCCCGGCCGAGGAAGTGGCCGCCACCATCCGCGCCGAGCAGCCCAAGGTGGTGTTCGCGCCGCATGTGGAGACGGCCAGCGGCATCATCCTGAGCGACGACTACATCCGCACCGTGAGCGCCGCCGCGCATGAGGTGGGCGCACTGTTCGTGCTCGACTGCATCGCCTCCGGTGCCATGTGGGTGGACATGCAGGCCACCGGCGTGGACGTGCTGATCTCCGCGCCGCAAAAGGGCTGGAGCGGCTCGCCCTGCTGCGCCATGGTGATGCTGAGCGAGCGTGCGCGCCAGGCCATCGAGGGCACGACGAGCAGCAGCTTCGCTTGCGACCTGAAGAAGTGGATGCAGATCGCCGAAGGCTACGAAAAAGGCCAGCACGCCTACCACACCACCATGCCCACCGACGCGCTGGTGCGCCTGCGCGACGTGATGCAGGAGACGCGCGAATACGGCTTTGCCAAGGTGCGCCAGGAGCAGATCGAACTGGGCGCCCAGGTGCGCGCGCTGCTGGAAAGCAAGGGCTTCCCCAGCGTGGCGGCCGAGGGCTGGAAAGCGCCCGGCGTGGTGGTCAGCTACACCACGGACCCCGGCATCCAGAACGCCAGCAAGTTCGCCGCCGTGGGCCTGCAGACGGCCTCGGGCGTGCCGCTGCAGTGCGACGAGGGTCCGGACTTCAAGAGCTTCCGCATCGGCCTGTTCGGGCTGGAGAAGTGGCACAACGTGGAGCGCACGGTGGGGCATTTGCGCACCGCGCTCGACCGTATCGCCTGACCCCCCGGCCCATGGCCTTGCTCTCGCGCCAGTTCTCCAGCCCCTTGGGTGAGATGCTGGCCGTGGCCTCGCCCCAGGGCCTGTGCCTGCTCGAATTCGTGGGCCAGGGCGGCGTGCAGCGCGAGCTGGCCCAGGTCGAGGCCGCGCGCGGCGGCCCGGTGCAGCCGGGCGACAGCGCGGTGCTGGCGCAAACAGCCCACGAACTGGCGGAGTATTTCGCCGGGCAACGCCAGCGCTTTGGCGTGCCGCTGGACCTGGTGGGCACACCCTTCCAGCTCAGCGCCTGGCAGGCCCTGCTCGCCATCCCCTATGGGCAGACGCGCAGCTACGCCGAACAGGCCCGCGCCATCGGCCGCCCCAGCGCCGCGCGCGCCGTGGCGGCGGCCAATGGGCAGAACAAGGTCTCCATCATCGTGCCCTGCCACCGCGTGATCGGCAGCGACGGCAGCCTCACCGGCTTTGGCGGCGGCCTGCCGCGCAAGCGGGCGCTGCTGGCGCTGGAGGGCGCTGCGGCCCAGCGGGATTGGGTGGCCGAGGGTTTTGAATGAAATGGGCCTCCAGCGCCCAATAAATAAGCGCAAATAGCTATCAAAAAGATAGCAATCTGAGCTTGCCGAGTTTCAGCTTCCCCGTATCTGGCTCAACGACCTGGTGGGCGTGATCGCCTCGGGGTCGATGAGGCAGTGCAGCAGCACGGGCAGGCGCGTGGCCTGGGCCTGTGCGCGCAGGCGCTCCAGCGCCGGGGCGAAATCTTCGGTGCGTTCTACGCGTTCGCCGTGGCCTCCGAAAGCGCGGGCGTAGGCGGCGAAATCGGGGTTCTGCAATGCCGTGCCGCTGACGCGGCGCGGGTACTCGCGCTCCTGGTGCATGCGGATGGTGCCGTACATGCCGTTGTCCAGCAGCACCACGATGATCGGCAGCCGGTACTGCACGGCCGTGGCGAACTCCTGGCCGTGCATGAGGAAGTCGCCGTCGCCCGCGAACACCACCACCGTGCGCTCGGGCCACAGGCGCTGCGCGCCCACGCCGGCGGGCAGGCCGTAGCCCATGCTGCCGCTGGTGGGCGCGAGCTGCGTGCCGAACTGGCGGAACGGCCAGAAGCGGTGCACCCAGGTGGCGAAGTTGCCCGCGCCGTTGCAGAACACCGTGTCTTGCGGCAGCGCCGCGCGCAGGTGCTGCATCACCGCGCCCATCTGCAGGTCGCCGGGGATGCGGATCGGCGCCGGGTCGCTCCAGGCCTGGTAGGCGGCATGGGCTTCCTGCACGGCCTGCTGGCGCTCCAGGCTGGGCGCTTGCGCGGCCTGCGTGGGCAGGGCGGCACAGAAGGCCGTGGGCGTGGCGTTGACGGGAAGCTGCGCCTGGTACACGCGGCCCAGTTCATCCGGGTCGGGGTGCACATGCACCAGCGGGATTTGCGGCGTGGGGATGTCGAGCAGGGTGTAGCCCTGCGAGGGCACCTCGGACAGGCGCCCGCCCACGAGCAGCAGCAGGTCGGCCGCGCGGATGCGCGCGAGCAGGGCGGGGTTCACGCCCAGGCCCAGGTCGCCCGCGTAGCAGGGGTGCTGGTGGTCGAACAGCATCTGGCGCCGGAACGAGCAGGCCACGGGCAGGGTGTGGGAGGCGGCGAAGTCCTGGAAGCGTGCCACGGCCTCGGCATCCCAGCGGCTGCCGCCGACGATGGCCATGGGGCGCTTGGCCTGGCGCAGCAGCTCCAGCACGCGCGCCATCTGCGCCGGTGCGGGCGCGGTCGCTATGGGCTGGAGCGCGCGCGCGTCGGAAACTTCGGTGCGCTCGACCAGCATGTCCTCGGGCAGCGCCACCACCACCGGGCCGGGGCGCCCGCTGCAGGCCACGCTGAAGGCGCGCGCCACGATCTCGGGCAGGCGGCGCGCATCGTCCACCTCGGTGGCCCACTTGGCCAGCGGGCCGAAGGCGGCGCGGTAGTCCACTTCCTGGAAGGCCTCGCGTCCGCGCGCGCCGCGCTCGATCTGGCCGACGAACAGCACCAGGGGCGTGGAGTCCTGCATGGCGATGTGCACGCCCGCCGCCGCATTGGTGGCGCCGGGGCCGCGCGTGACGAAGCACACGCCGGGCCGCCCGGTGAGCTTGCCGTGCGCCTCGGCCATCATGGCTGCGCCGCCTTCCTGGCGGCAGACGGTCAGTGCGATGGGCGCGTCGTGCAATGCGTCGAGCACGGCGAGGTAGCTTTCGCCGGGCACGCAGAAGATGTGCTGCACGCCGTGCAGCACGAGCTGGTCCACGAGGATCTGGCCGCCGGTGCGGGGAAGGGAGGGGCTGGTTTCAGATGACATTGCGTTCGAGCAGGGGGCGGTTGTCGAGGATGCGCTGGAAGGCCAGGGGCTCCAGATCCAGCGTTTGCCAGCGGCCAGTGAGGATGAGCTCGGCCAGGCCGCGCCCGATGGCCGGGCACTGCTGCAGGCCATGGCCCGAAAAGCCGTTGGCGAAGTACAGGTTGTCGCAGGCCGGGTGCAGGCCCAGGATGGCGTTGTGGTCGAACGCATTCATCTCGTAGTAGCCCGCCCAGGTGCTGCGCAAGCGCAGCGCCTCGAAGGCTGGGATGCGCTCGGCCAAGGTGGGCCAGACATGGTCCTCGAAAGCGGCGTGGTCCGGGTCCAACGGTGCATTGTCGGGGTCTTCGTCTTCGGGTGGGGCATAGCCCGCGATGAAGCCGGTGCCCTCGGGCCGCAGCCAGATGCCCGAGGGGTCGATGAGCAGCGGGCAGCCGGGCAGCGCCTCGGGGCAGGTGAAGTGGAACACCGTGCGCCGTTTTCCAAACACCGGCAGGTCAATGCCCAGCCACTGCGCCACCGGGCGCGCCCAGGGACCGGCGGCATTGACCACGGCGCTGCATGCCAGGCGTTCGCCGTTGGCCAGGTGCAGCGCGCGGATGTGCTGCACGCCGCCGCTGGCCTGCGCGTCCACGCCCACGGCCTCGGCCTGCACATAGCGCGCGCCCTGGGCCTGGGCCTTGCGGCGCAGGGCCTGCAGCAGGCTGTAGCCGTCGAACCAGCCCTCGGCTGACAGGCCCAGCGAACCGAGCGAGACGCCGTCCGTGGAGAGCCAGGGGAAGCGCTCGCGCAGCGCATCGGGTGTGAGCAAGGCCACGTCGGCGCCCATACCGCGTTGTACGGCGTGGTTGTCGCGCAGCACGGCCTCGCCCGCTGGGCTGGCCAGGTACAGGTAGCCCGCTTCGACCAGACCGATGTCCGGGCGCTCGCCGCCCACCTGCAGGCGCGCGCCGATGTCGCGCAGGAACCCGATGCCGAACTGCGAAATGGCGATGTTGATCGGGCTGGAGAACTGCTGCCGGATCGAGCTGGCCGACAGCGCCGACGAAGCCTGGGCATAGCTCGGGTCGCGCTCGACCACGACGACGGGCTGTTGCAGTGCCATCTGCGTCAGGTAATAGGCAATGGCGCTGCCAATGGCGCCGCCGCCGATGATGGCGATCGGCGCGCCCTGGGGGTTGGCGATCATGGGGTCAGACGTCGAAGCGCACGCCTTGCGCCAATGGGAGAGCGTCGCTGTAGTTGATGGTGTTGGTCGCGCGGCGCATGTAGCCCTTCCAGGCGTCCGAGCCCGATTCGCGGCCACCGCCGGTTTCCTTTTCGCCACCGAAGGCCCCGCCGATCTCGGCGCCCGAGGTGCCGATGTTCACGTTGGCAATGCCGCAGTCGCTGCCCGTGCTGGAGAGGAAGCGCTCGGCCTCGCGCAGGTCGGTGGTGAAGATGGCGGACGACAGGCCCTGCGGCACGCCGTTCTGCAAGGCGATGGCTTCGTCCAGGCTGGTGCAGGTCAGCACATAGAGGATGGGCGCGAAGGTCTCGTGCTGCACCACGGCGCTTTGTGCCGGCATGCGCACCAGGGCCGGGCGGGCGTACCAGGCGTCCTCGCCCAGGGCCTGGCATTCGCGCTCGCCGCCCTGCACGGTGCCGCCCTGTTCACGCGCCTGTGCCAGGGCGCTCTGCATCTGCTCGAACGATGCGCGGTCCACCAGCGGACCGACGAGCACTCCGTCCTCCAGCGGGTCGCCCACGCGCACGCTGGCGTAGATCTTTTCCAGGCGCGCCAGCAGCGGTGCGGCCACGTCGCGGTGCACGATGAGGCGGCGCAGCGTGGTGCAGCGCTGGCCCGCCGTGCCCACGGCGGCGAAGGTGATGGCGCGCGCGGCCAGCTCCAGGTCGGCGCTGGGCATCACCACCATGGCGTTGTTGCCGCCCAGCTCCAGGATGCTGCGGCCGAAGCGCTGTGCCACGTCCACCGCCACGGCGCGGCCCATGCGCGTGCTGCCCGTGGCGCTGACCACGGGCACGCGTGGCGAGCGCGCGAGCAGTTCACCCAGTTCGCGTTCGCCCAGCAGCAGCTGGCTCAGGCCCTCCGGGGCGCAGCCGGCGTGGTCGGCATTGAATTCGGCCAGGGCCTGCAGCATCAGGTGCTGGCTGGCGATGGCCGCGAGCGAGGTCTTTTCCGAGGGCTTCCAGACCACGGCGTTGCCGCACACCAGGGCCAGCGCCGTGTTCCAGGCCCACACGGCCACCGGGAAGTTGAAGGCCGAGATCACGCCCACGACCCCCATGGGGTGCCAGGTTTCCATCATGCGGTGGCCCGGGCGCTCGCTGGCGATGGTCAGGCCATGGAGCTGGCGCGACAGGCCCACGGCGAAGTCGCAGATGTCGATCATCTCCTGCACCTCGCCCAGCCCTTCGGAACGGATCTTGCCCGCCTCCAGCGACACCAGCAGGCCCAGGGCCTCCTTGTGCTGGCGCAGCTTCTGGCCCAGGCGGCGCACCAGTTCGCCGCGCACGGGCGCGGGCGTGGCGCGCCACTGCAGGAAGGCGGCGTGCGCGCTGTCGATCATGGCCTGGGCCTGCGCGCTGTCGTGGCGGGCCAGGCGGGCGTAGACCACGCCGTCGCGCGGGGCGCGCACGGCGATGTCCTGGCCCTTCCAGGGGGCCAGGTCGAGGCCCAGTTGCTGCAGAACGGTGTCGAAACGGTCGGTGGAGGAGGGTGCGGTCATGGAGAGCTTGGTGGGAATGCGGGGTGGAATCGGCCCCGGCCAGGCCCGGCGGGTGCCGGGGCCACGGCGAGGCGGTTGCGCCATGGTAATTGCGCTCCATGCATTGAACAACTGCTTAATCTGTCAGAATTGTTGAGTTTTATGAACAATGCGGGGCGATTGAACCATGCGGAAAGACATTCCCAGCCTGGGCGTGCTCCAGGCTTTCGAGGCCTCGGCGCGCTTGCAGAGCTTTTCGCGTGCGGCCGAGGAACTGGCCCTCACGCCCAGCGCCGTCAGCCGCCACGTGGCCGCGCTCGAAGACCGCCTGGGCGTCACCCTGTTCGTGCGTGCACGCCAGCGCCTGGCGCTGACGGACACCGGGCGCAGCTATGCCGCGCGCATCCGCCTGCACCTGGAGCAGATCGAGCGCGACACGCAGGAAATCCGCGTGGGCCGCGAAGAAGGCTATGTGCTGCACCTGGCGGTGGTGTCCACCTTCTGCACGCAGTGGCTCATTCCGCGCCTGCCGCAGTTTGCGGCGCTGCACCCGCGCATCACGCTCAACCTGTCGGTGCGCTCTGAGCCCTTTGCCTTTGACGAAAGCGGCTTTGACGCGGCCATTTACTACGGCGACCGGCTCTGGAGCGACACCCAGGGCTGCATGGTGGTGCCCGAGGGGCCTTGCGTGCCCGTGTGCAGCCCGCAGTACGCCGCCACCCACGCGCTGCACGACGAAGCTGCCTGGCTGCACTGCCCGCACCTCACGCTGGCCTCGCGCGCCAACGCCTGGCGTGACTGGTACGCCGCGCGCGGCTGGCACTACACGCTGCACGCCTCGCGCGGGCCGCGCCACGAGCTGTTTTCCATGGTCATGGCAGCGGCAGTCGCCGGTCTGGGCGTGGGCCTGGTGCCGCTGTTGCTGGCGCAGGAGGCCATCGATGCCGGGCGCTTGGTGCAGGCGCACCCGCAGGAACTGCCCGGCACGCAGGGCTATTGGTTTGTGCAGCCGCAGCACCGTCCGGGCTCGGACGCACTGCAGGCGCTGCGCGACTGGCTGGAGACTCAGGCCCGGCTGAGCGCGCCCTGAACCGCCTTCATCATGCCCATGTCCCCGCAGCGGTTGGGCGTGGGAATGACCTTGCCGGGGTTGAGCAGGCCCTGTGGGTCGAAGGCGCGCTTGAGACCTTCCATCTGCTGCAGCTCCGCGTCGGTGAACTGTTCGCGCATGCTGGCGAGCTTTTCCACGCCCACGCCGTGCTCGCCGGTGATGGCACCGCCGAAGGCCACGCTGGTTTTCATGATGTCGGCGCCGAACTGCTCGGCGCGGTGCAGCTGGTCGGCGTCGTTGGCATCGAACAAAATCAGCGGGTGCAGGTTGCCGTCGCCCGCATGGAACACGTTGCAGCAGCGCAGGCCGTATTTCTTCTCCATGTCCTGGATGGCCAGCAGGATGTCGGCCAGGCGCTTGCGCGGGATGGTCGAGTCCATGCACATGTAGTCGGGGCTGATGCGGCCGCTGGCGGGGAAAGCGTTCTTGCGCCCGCTCCAGAAGCGCATGCGCTCGGCCTCGCTCTGGCTCACGGCCAGGGCGGTGGCGCCGGCGCTCTGCAGCACGGCGCTCATGCGGCCGATTTCCTCTTCCACCTCTTCGGGTGTGCCGTCGCTTTCGCACAGCAGGATGGCCTCGGCCGTGAGGTCGTAGCCCGCGTGCACATAGTCTTCCACGGCGGCGGTCATGGGCTTGTCCATCATCTCCAGCCCGGCGGGGATGATGCCCGCGGCAATCACCGCAGCCACGGCGTCGCCCGCCTTGCGCACGCTGTCGAAGCTGGCCATGATGCAGCGCGCCAGTTGGGGCTTGGGCACGAGCTTGACGGTGACCTCGATGGCCACGGCCAGCATGCCCTCGCTGCCGATCACGGCGGCCAGCAGGTCGTAGCCGGGCGCGTCGAGCGCCTCGCTGCCAAAGGTGACTTCCTCGCCCTCGGCGGTGAAGCCACGCACGCGCATCACGTTGTGCACCGTCAGGCCGTATTTCAGGCAGTGCACGCCGCCCGAGTTTTCGGCAATGTTGCCGCCGATGGTGCAGGCGATCTGGCTGCTCGGGTCGGGCGCGTAATACAGGCCGTACGGCGCGGCTGCCTCGCTGATGGCCAGGTTGCGCACGCCGCACTGCACGCGCGCGGTGCGGCTGGCGGGGTCGATCGCCAGGATGCGGTTGAAGCGTGCCAGCGACAGGATGACCCCCATGGCATGCGGCATGGCCCCACCCGACAGGCCTGTGCCGGTGCCGCGTGCCACCACGGGCACGCCCAGGCGGTGGCAGGTGCGCAAGACGGCCTGCACCTGGGCCTCGGTCTCGGGCAGGCACACCGCCAATGGGCGCTGGCGGTAGGCCGTGAGGCCGTCGCATTCGTAGGGGGTGGTGTCCTCGGTGTGCCACAACAGGGCCTGCGCGGGCAGCACCTGCAGCAAGGCTTGCACCACCTGGTCCTGGCGGGCGGCGCGCTCCTGGGGGCTGGGGGCAGCGGTGGGAAGG
The DNA here is from genome assembly GCF_010020825.1 of Acidovorax sp. 210-6. Taxonomy (GTDB): domain Bacteria; phylum Pseudomonadota; class Gammaproteobacteria; order Burkholderiales; family Burkholderiaceae_C; genus Simplicispira; species Simplicispira sedimenti. Next base: position 3,734,032 of record NZ_JAACJE010000001.1, on the reverse strand, counting down.
GGGGCGTTCATGGGCGCCACTGTAGTCCCATCGGCGCCGCACTGCATGGATGCTTTTTGCAGGGTGCCGTGAAACGCCTGCAAGCAGCGGTAGTTTGCTATCAAAATAATAGCTATCAGCGCTTGCTGGATAGGCGCTGAAGGCTTATTTTGCTTAGAAAATCGTCTTGTGCAGCCATTCGGCAAAGGCGGCGCATTCCCAGCGGTCCATGGCACCGGTGCGCCAGCACAGGTAGTGGGCGTGTGGGCTGGGGGCGTCCAGGTCGTACAGGCGCACCAAGGTGCCGTTCTCGATCCAGGGGGCGCCCAGCTTCAGGCGCACCAGCGCCACGCCCATGCTGGCGGCGGCGGCGTCGCACATCAGGCCCACGTCGTTGAACTGCGAGCCGGTGCTGGGTTCGGGCCAGTCCAGCCCGGCGGCGGCAAACCAGGTGCGCCAGGGTTCCAGCGGGCTGCGCAGCAGGGTGGCGGGGTCCAGGTCCTCGGGGCGCTCGAAAGGGCCGTGCTCGCGCAGCCAGGCGGGTGAGGCCAGGGGGGTGACCACGTCGCGCGCAATTTCGGTGTGCTCCACATCGGCGTAGCGCCCGGTGCCAAAGCGCACCATCAGGTCGGCGTCCTCGGCCACGACGTCCAGCAGCGGGATGGAGATCTGCAGCGTCAGGTCGATCTCGGGGTACACCTCGGTGAACTGGCGCAGGCGCGGAATCAGCACCACGCGCGCAAAGGTGGGCGTGACGGCAATGCGCAGGCGCCGCTTGCCCGGTGTGCTGGAGACGCCTGGAAAGCGCTGCAGCGCGCTCAAACCTTCGCGCACATGGGCCAGGTAGGCGATGCCGTCGGTGGTGAGCGAAAAGTCGGCGCGGCCAAAGAGCTGCGTGCCCAGCATCTGCTCCAGCTGCTTGACGCGGTGGCTCACGGCGCTGGGCGTGACGCACAGCTCATCGGCCGTGAGCGTCACGCTGCGCAGCCGCGCCAGGGCCTCGAAGGTCAGCAGGCACTGGATGGGCGGGATGCGCCGCGCCAGCGTGCTGCCAAGGGCCGGGGAGGGCGGGGGCGCTGCGGTGGCCATGGGCGTGCCTTGGCGGGGGCTGCTCAGCGGAACACCACCGTGCGGTGGCCGTTGAGCAGCACGCGGTGCTCGCTGTGCCACTTAACGGCGCGGGCCAGCACCAGGCTCTCGGTGTCGCGGCCACGGGCTGTGAGGTCTTCCACCGTGTCGGTGTGGTCGGCGCGGGCCACGTCCTGCTCGATGATGGGGCCTTCGTCCAGGTCCGCCGTCACGTAGTGCGCCGTGGCGCCGATGAGCTTCACGCCCCGGTCATGCGCCTGGTAGTAGGGCTTGGCGCCCTTGAAGCTGGGCAGGAAGCTGTGGTGGATGTTGATGGCGCGCCCGGAGAGCTTGCGGCACAGGTCGTCCGACAGGATCTGCATGTAGCGCGCCAGCACCACCAGCTCGGCGCCCTCCTGCTGGATGATGTCGAACTGCCGCGCCTCGGCCTGGGCCTTGGTGGCCGCCGTGACCGGGATGTGGTGGAAGGGCACGTTGTAGCTGGCCGCCAGCTGGTAGAAGTCGCGGTGGTTGCTCACGATGGCGCGGATGTCCACCGGCAGCAGGCCCGACTTCCAGCGGAACAGCAGGTCGTTGAGGCAGTGGCCCTCCTTGCTGACCAGGATGACGGTCTTCATGGGCTCTGCCGTGGCGTGCAGGCGCCAGTGCATCTGGAAGGGCTCGGCGAATGTCGCCAGCCGCTCGCGCAGCGTGGCGTGGTCGTGCTGGCTGCAGGCAAACTGCACGCGCATGAAGAACAGACCCGTGTCGTGGTCGTTGAACTGTGCGGCTTCTTCGATGTTGCCGCCATGCTCCAGCAAGAAACCGGAAACGGCGTGCACCAGCCCCAGGCGGTCGGGGCAGGAGAGGGTCAGGATGTAGGCGGGAGCATTCATAGGGGGTGCATTTTCGCAGGCCCGGCGGGTATGCCGGAATCCGGCCGTCCAGGCACGGCCCAGGTGTGCTCGCACCCCTTCAGCGGGCGGGCTTGTCCTGCCAGCGCTGGCGCAGCTTGTCGCAGGCGTCATCGGGAGGGAGCGCCGGGGTGGCATGCCACCAGTCTGCTTCTGATTTGATAGCTGAATCCGCTTTTCCGGCGTGCGCTATGGCCACTTTGATGTTGAGGCTTTGGGGCAGGTGTGCGGGCACGCCCAGGCTGCGTTTGACATGCGCTGCCCCTGCCACGAGCAGCACCACCTGGCCGGTGCGCCGTGCGGCGCTGGCGGTCTGGGCCATGGACTGGTCGCGTGCCACCTGGATGCGGGCCATGCCGGGCACGCGGGACTCGGGCAGCAGGCCGCAGTGCCCGTCGCGCACGGCCTGGCGCTGGTGCTCCAGGGCGGCGGGGCCCAGCAGCGCTTCGAGGCTGGTGTCGGTCTGCGCGGTGCGCAGCTGGGGCCGGGGCAGGTTGCCGCCCAGCACCGGTACGCCCGCGCGCACCGCCGCCATGGCCACGGGGCCGTAGTTTTGCCACGGCCAGAGCGCCTCGCTCCAGCCCAGTGCGGTCTGCACCTCGGCCTCGCTGGCCTGCGGCGCCAGGCCCTGGGTGCTGCGGCCTGCTTCGGCCATCTCCATCACCAGCGCCGCCAGCAGCCCGCGCTGGGCCAGCCATTGCACCGTCTGGCGCTGCATGTCCTGGTGCTGGGGGGCGTCGTGGCGTTCGCCCAGCAGCAGTATTTCGGTGGGCAGCAGGCGCTCCAGGGCCTGGGGCCAGGTCGGCACCTCGCTGCGGTGTGGGGTCAGTGCGCAGCCGCCCAGGATCATCAGGGTGGTCAGCAGCGCCGCTGCCCGTGGAAGTCCAGATGCTTTCGACATGCCGTGATGCTACGACGGCCGCATGGTGGGCGAGCGGCAATGTCCCCATTCCTGGTCCGCCCGGAGGGCTGCACGGGCTTGTCCCAGGGCGCGCGCACGTGCCGATGCCGATGAAACAAAATATTACAATTGGCCAAATCCAGACATGGTGCGGCTTGCCGGGCCAGCGCCGGAAAAACCCGCAAAACGGGGCGAGCGCAACTCGCTAAACTGCCACCCTGCCGCCGCCCGCATCTGTGGGCGGCATCGCTTTCCCGGGCCGCGTGGCCGCAGGGAATGCCCTTCCTAAGCACCACCAACGGAACCCACACCATGAAGCGAGAAAACCTGGGCCGCGCACAGGATGTGACGGCCACGCAGCCCATCAGCCTTGATGTGCTGAAGGAAAAATACCTCAAGGCGGGTGAAACCAGTGCCGAGGATCTGTTCAGGCGCGTGGCGCGCGCCCTGGCATCGGTCGAAAAACCGGCCGACCAGGAAAAATACGAAGCCCTGTTCCTGGCCAACCTGCATGCTGGCGCCATCGGCGCGGGCCGCATCATGAGTGCCGCAGGCACCGACATCCAGGCCACGCTGATCAACTGCTTTGTCCAGCCCGTGGGCGACTGCATCCAGGGCGTGGACGACGAGGGTTTCCCTGGTATCTACGAAGCCCTGCGCGAGGCCGCCGAAACCATGCGCCGCGGTGGCGGCGTGGGCTATGACTTCTCGCGCATCCGCCCGCGCGGCGCCGAGGTCAAGGGCACGCACTCCATGGCCTCGGGCCCGTGCAGCTACATCAACGTGTTTGACCAATCCTGCTCCACCGTCGAGAGCGCCGGCGCCCGCCGGGGTGCGCAGATGGGCGTGCTGCGCATCGATCACCCGGACGTGCACGACTTCATCACCGCCAAGCGCACCCCCGGCCGCTGGAACAACTTCAACGTGTCGGTGGGCGTGAGCGACGCCTTCATCCAGGCCGTGCTGGACGACCAGCCCTGGGAACTGGTGCACCGCGCCAAGCCGGGTGCCACCGTGATGGAGCAAGGCGCCTACCAGCGCGACGACGGCCTGTGGGTGTACCAGTGCCTGCCCGCGCGCGAGCTGTGGGACACCATCATGAAGTCCACCTACGACTTCGCCGAGCCGGGCATCCTGTTCCTGGACCACATCAACCGCGACAACAACCTCAACTACTGCGAAACCATTTCGGCCACCAACCCGTGTGGCGAGCAACCGCTGCCGTCCTATGGCTGCTGCGACCTGGGGCCCATCATCCTCACGCGTTTCGTGCGCAACCCCTTTGGTTTTGATGGCGTGCCGGTGTTTGATTTCGAGGCCTTCGCCAAGTCGGTGGCCATCCAGGTGCGCGCGCTGGACAACGTGCTCGACGTCACCTTCTGGCCCCTGGCCCAACAGGACGCCGAGGCCAAGGCCAAGCGCCGCATCGGTGTGGGCTTCACCGGCATGGGCAACACCCTGGCCATGATGTGCCTGCGCTACGACAGCGCCGACGGCCGCGCCATGGCCAAGCGGATTGCCGAGAGCATGCGCGATGCGGCGTACTCCGCATCGGTCGAGCTGGCGCGCGAGAAGGGGCCGTTCCCCAAGTTCGACGCCGACGGCTACCTCAAGGAAGGCACTTTCGCCAGCCGACTGCCTGCCGACATCAAGAAGAAGATCCGCGCGCATGGCATCCGCAACAGCCACCTGCTGTCCATCGCGCCCACGGGCACGGTCAGCCTGGCCTTTGCCGACAACGCCTCCAACGGCATCGAGCCGCCGTTCTCCTGGATGTACAAGCGCCGCAAGCGCGAGGCCGACGGCAGCATGGCCGAGTACGCCGTGGAAGACCATTCCTGGCGCCTGTACCGCGAGCTGGGCGGCGACGTGGAAAAGCTGCCCGAGTACTTTGTCTCGGCGCTCGAAATGACTGCCCAGGACCACATCGCCATGATGGAGGTGGTGCAACCCTATGTGGACACGGCCATCTCCAAGACCGTGAACATCCCAGCCGACTACCCCTACGACGACTTCAAGGGCCTGTACCTGCAGGCCTGGCGCGCACGCCTCAAGGGCCTGGCCACCTACCGGCCCAACAACATCCTGGGTGCCGTGCTGGAGACCCACGCCTCCGCGCCTGCGCCCGCCCAAAGCGAAGCGGCAGCGCCGGAGTCCGCCCCGGTGGACCCCATGCGCACCGTGATCGAAAGCCGCCCCAGCGGTGCCCTGTCGGCTGTGGCCGAGAAGGTCGAGTACTGGACGCAGGAAGGCCAGAAGCGCCTGTACCTCATCGTCTCCTTCCTGCCGGTGCCCAATGCCGAGGGCACGGGCACGGTGGACCGCGCCATCGAGTTCTTCATGCCCGTGGGCCAGAGCGGCGAGTCGCAGCAGTGGGTCACCTCCAGCATGCGTCTGCTGTCGCTGGCGGCACGTGGCGGCTTCCTGGAGCGCGCCCTGTCGGACATGCGCAAGGTCGCCTGGGACCGTGGCCCGGTGCGCCTGGGCACCTACCAGAAGAGCGACGGCACCCATGTGCCCAAGTGGCACGACTCCGAAGTCGCAGCCATCGCCTACGCCATCCAGAACATCCTGGCCCGCCGCGCGCGCCAGCAGCACAGTGCCATCGAGCAGGACAGCGGTAACGCCACGGCAGCCCAGGGCAACCAGATGCCGGTGCTCGCCGGCAAAAAATGCCCCGAGTGCGGTGCGCACGCCATGATCCGCAAGGATGGCTGCGACCTCTGCACCCAGTGCGGGCACATGGGAAGCTGTGGGTGACAAGGAGCGCCTCCTCCAGCCCCTGCGGCCGGTAGGCGGCAAACCGACCCCCGAGGCGCTGGCGCGGCAAGACCGCCGCTGGCGCCCGCGTTACCTGATGTTGGCACCGCACCGGCTGGGATTCTTCCTGGCCATGGTGTTGCTCATCGCCTCTGGCGCCTGGTGGGCGCTGGTGCAGGCCGCGCAGGCCGGTCTGGTGCCTCCCCTGCCTGCGGCGCTGCCGCCCTCGCTGGTGCATGCGGCCGTCATGGTGTACGGCTTCATGCCCCTGTTTTTTGCGGGCTTCCTGTTCACCGCCGCGCCCAAATGGCTGCGCGTGGAGCCGCTGCCCCTTGCCGCGTTGCGCCCCGCGCTGCTGCTGCAGGCCCTGGGCTGGCTGTTGTGGCTCGCTGGTGCCTTGGCCAGCTCTGCCCTGGCCCTGAGTGGCGTGCTGCTGGCGGCCGCGGGCTTGGCCTGGATGGCGGCCCGGTTCTGGCGCATGGTGCGGTGCAGCCGTGAGCCGGACCAACTGCACCCACGCGCCGTGGGCTTGGCGCTGACCTGGGGCGTGCTGTGCCTGCTGGGGCTGCTGGCGGCGGCTACGGGGCAGGCCTGGGATGTGGCACGCACCTGCGTGCTGTCCGCGCTGTGGGGCTGCATGGTGGTGGTGTTTGTCACGGCGGCGCACCGCATGGTTCCGTTTTTCACCTCGCACGCCATGCCTTTCATCGAAGGCCGCTACGCCTTCTGGTTGCTGTGGCTGATGTGGGGCGCTGCCGTGTGCGAGGTGCTGGCCTTGTGGTGGGCACCGCAAGGGCTTGGCGCCTGGGGGTTCGCCGCGTGGCAACTCGGGGCAGGCGGCGCGCTGCTGTGGATTGCGCGCCTCTGGAGCCTGACCCAGAGCCTGCGCAACCGCATGATGGCCATGCTGCACATCGGTTTTTTGTGGCTGGGCGTGGCCCTGGTGCTGGCCGGACTGGCACGCGGCCTGGCTTTGATCGAAGGCATGCCCGCACTGGGCCTGGGCGCGCTGCATGCGCTCACCATGGGTTGCCTGGGCTCGCTGATGCTGGCCATGGTCACGCGCGTGTCCTGCGGGCACAGCGGCCGCGCCCAAGTGGCCGATAGCGTGGCCTGGTCGCTGTTCTGGCTGCTGCAACTGGCGACGCTGCTGCGCATTGCGGCCAGCGTGCCAGGGCGCCTGTCCACGGCGCTGCTGCTGGGCGCCGCGCTGCTGTGGGCTGCGGTGGTGGCTGTGTGGGGCGTGCGCCTGGGTTCCTGGTATGGGCGTTTGCGGCCCGATGGGCGACCGGGCTGACAATTCACCCATGGACTCCACTTCCCCTTGCGACATGGCCGCAGCGGCCGCAACGTTGATGCAGGCGCGCCAGACGGTGTTGCCCAAGCGCCTGGGTGCGCCGGGGCCGGACGAAGCGCAGTTGCTGGCCATCGTGGGCGCGGCCGCGCATGCGCCGGACCACGGGCAACTGCTGCCCTGGCGTTTGGTGCGCGTGCTGCCTGCGCAGCGCCCGCTGCTGGCCGATGCCTTTGCCGCCGCACTGCACGAGCGCGACCCGCAGGCGGGTGCCGAGTTGCTGGAGCAGGCGCGCGAGAAGGCCTACCGGGCGCCCGAGCTGTGGGTGCTGGTGGTCGATGGCGCCAAGGGCGATGCCGATATCGGCCTGCACGAGCGCATCCTCAGCGCGGGTTGCGCCGTGCAGAATGTGCTGCTCATGGCCACGGCGCTGGGTTTTGGCTCGGCGCTCACCAGCGGCAAGGCACTGCAATCGGCCGCCCTGCGCGCCCTGCTGGGCCTGGGGCCGCAAGAGCATGCGCTGTGCTGTGTGAGCCTGGGCACGGTGCTGGCACGCAAAGGCGCGCGGGTGCGCCCGCAGCCCGCAGACTATTGGCAAGACCTGGCACCCCAGCCCGGCCCGCGCCACGACACCTGACCGAAAGAACCCCGCAATGGCCGCACAGCGCATCCTTTGCGGAGGCGGGCGGATGGACAGACTTGATTGCTATTAAATTAGTAGCTGCTAGCGCCCATGGAATGGGCGCTGAGGCCTCAAAAAGCTCAATGCACCACCACCGGGTTCTGCGCCAGCCCAGTGTAGCGGTCGAGGATGTCTTCGACCTCTTCCTGGGTCGGCGCCTCGCGCTGCCAGGCCTGGATCTGTTGCTGGAACATCTCGGCCCAGGACCCATCGAGATAAACCTCCTTGCCGCTGCGCTTGTCCACGATCTCGAAGCCGTGGCGCACGAGCTGGGGCTCGGGGGGCGTGGTGTCGTTGCTCGCCGGGGCGGACAGGCCCGCGTCGGCCAGCATGTGGACCACCACGAAGGAATCCGAATCGTAGAGCATGTGCATGTAATTTCTCCCTGATTGGCGTTCCCGGATGAGATGGCTGTGCAGCCCCCAAAGTTCAAGAGGCTGCGCTGCCAGTATTCCACGAACTGCGTCCCTGTGCACGCCACCGGCGCGCCGGTGGGGCTATGGCGCCTGGTGCGCCCGCAGGTTGAGTTCGGCAAAGTCGCCGTTGGTCTGGGTGATGCGGATGCGCACGGGCAGGTAGTCCAGCTCCGGGGCCAGCCAGACCTGGGCCTTCTGGTCGTAGTCGCGCACCGGCAGGCGCTCCAGCGCCACGGCACGCACCGGGCCCAGCGGCAGGTCCAGCGTTTCCGTGTCCCCAATGGTGAAGGTCCACAGATCGGCGGCACGCGAGCTCACCGTGGGCACCTGGATGCGCGTGCCCGCAGGGTAGGCCTGTGGCGCGGCGGCCAGCATGGCGCTGAGTTGCAGGAAGACGCTGAGCCGGTCCTGCGCGCCCGGCGCAATGCGTGCTGCCGGGTTGTTGGCGCTGAAGGTTACCTGGCCCTGGGCAAAGTCGAAATGCGCCGCCTTTTCGCTGCGCGAGCGGTCGCCAAAGCGCCGGGGCTGCAGGCCCAGCGGGGTGATCTCACCCACACTGGTCTGCGCGCGCGAACCCAGGAACAGCACGCGGATTTCCTGCCGCGCCTGGTACTGCTGGCCGTCGTGCTGCCAGACCAGCTCGGCGCTGGCGCTGTACTGCAGGCGCTTGGCCTGGCCCCGCACCTCAAAGTCCAGCCGCGCCGGGGGCGGGAGGCGCACCGGCACCTGCGGCGCGCCTGCACCGTCGGGCGCTCCCCCAGGGGCCAACACGGCAATGCCGGGTGGGGGTGCGGGTGTGTGGCTGTCCGATGCCGCGGCCAGCGGGGTGGGCGCAGGCGGCACTTCGGGGGCAGAAGCCACAGTTTCCACCGCCTGGGGCAAGGGCTTCGATGCGGTGTCGTCCGGCGCACTGGCCGTGGGGGCGGGTGCCGTCGCCACATCCACCGCGGGTGGAGGATCGGACAGACCTGTTTCCGTCGGTGGGGGTGCCGTCTTGCTGGGGCGTGGCTTGCGCTGCGCCGCAGGGCGTGGTTGGGCGGGGGCTGGGGCGGCAGGGGGCGCGGCCGTGGCTGCCACCGCCGCAGGCGCGGCAGGCACCACCGTGCGCGTATGGAACACCACCGGCGCGGGACTGACCGCCGCAGGCAGCCCCGAATGCGCCGCCAGCCCCAGCACCAGCGCGTGCAGGCCCAGGACGGCAGCGGTCAGCAAGAGCAGGGCACGGCGCGGAATCATGGAACCCCCGAGCGTACCTCACACGGCCATCTCCCCGGTGCGGCTGCAATAGAATCGCCCGCGCTTCACCCTCTACACCGCACCATGAAACTCGCCACCCTCAAGGACGGCTCCCGCGACGGCCAGTTGGTGGTTGTTTCGCGCGACCTGGGCAGTGCCCACTACGCCACCGGCATTGCCCACCGCCTGCAGCAGGTGCTGGACGACTGGGGCTACCTCTCGCCCCAGTTGCAGGACCTGTACGACAGCCTCAATGCCGGTCGGGCGCGCCACGCTTTCCCCTTCGACCCCCAGCACTGCCTGGCACCGCTGCCGCGCGCCTACCAGTGCCTGCAGGCATCGGCCTACCCGCACCATGCCCAGCTGGCGCAGGAGGCGGGCGCTGCCAGCGTTCAGGGCGCCAGCACGCAGGAGCCGCTGCTGGAGCAACTGGCCAGCGATGCGTTGCAAGGGCCCTGCGAGGACATCGTGGTTGAGAGTGCCGCCATGGACATCGACGCCGCTGCCGCACTGGCCGTGGTGACCGGCGACGTGGCGCGCGCCAGCACGGCCGAGCAGGCGCTGGAGGGCGTGCGCCTGCTGATGCTGGCCAGCGCCGTGGTGCTGCGTGGCCCGCAAGCGCTGGAGCGCGAGCGCGGCCAGGGCCCGCTGCTCAGCCGCCCGGCCACAGCCTTCAGCCCGGTGGCCGTCACGCCGGACGAACTGGGCACCGCCTGGGCGCAGGGCCGCGTGCACCTGACGGTGCAAACCGCCCTCAACGGCCGCAAGCTGGGCCTGTGCGAGGCCGGGCCGGACATGGGCTTTCACTTCGGCCAGCTCATCGCCCAGGCCTGCCGCACACGCGCACTGCGTGCGGGCAGCATCGTGCTGGCAGGCCCTGTCAGCAACCCGCCCGTGCAGGATGCCCAGGGCCGCCGCGACTGGCCCCGCGGCGTGGGCTGTCTGGCAGAAAAGCGCTGGATCGAAACCCTGCAGGGCGCCAAGACCCTGAGCCCCTGGCTGCAATCGGGCGACACCCTGCGCATCGACATGAAGGGCCGCGACGGGCTGAGCCTGTGCGGCGCGATCGAGCAAACGGTGGTGCCTGACGGGTTGTAGCCAAGGCCGCTACGGGACTGCCGGTCTGTTGCGGTACACTTTTCTGCACATCGCAAGGCCTGTCAGCTGTACTTGCGCGGAGGTTTCCGCAGATGCTGACAGCGTCTCTTCTATTTCCCCATCGCAGGCTCTGCCGACCTGAGCGTCGCAGCAATCGCATGCGTTGATGCGGACTGAATCCCGGATCGCGCAACGACCGACTTCCACTGTCGGCGGGTCTGCTCGACACGAGGATCCCATGAACACACTTCAGCTGGTTATTGCAGACAACAACATGCAGGATTGGGTGTTCGCCCTGTTGGCTGCCACCGCAGCCATGTTCACGGTGATGCTGGTTCGCAGCATTGCCTTGAATCGCCTCGAACATGCGGCAAATGCCACAGACAACCAGATCGATGATTTTCTGGTCGAGGTATTGCGTTCCACGCGGATTTTTCTGGCACTGGGTGTTGCCATCTACGTCGCGGTGCACTTATTGGTGCTGCCTCAAAGCGTCAAGGAGCTGGCAGATCGCGCCTTTATTGGGTTGTTGATCCTGCAGTCTGGATTCTGGGCAAGCCGGGGTCTGGACTTCTTTTTGCGCCAGCGACTTGCCACCGATGAGGTATCGAGCAGGGCTGCAAGAGCCACCACCCGCCCCATATTGGCATTCATTGGACGAGTGGTTCTGTGGGCATTGATCGGGCTGCTGCTGCTCGACAACATGGGGCTCAACGTCACTGCATTGGTGGCCAGCATGGGTATTGGTGGCATTGCGGTGGCTTTGGCGGTTCAGAACATCCTTGGCGATCTGTTTGCGTCACTCTCCATCGCTATCGATCAGCCATTTGTGGTTGGTGATTTTGTCATTGTTGACGACTTGATGGGCACGATTGAGCATGTGGGGCTCAAAACCACCCGTGTGCGCAGTCTGGGCGGTGAGCAGATCATCTTTTCCAACAATGACCTGCTGAAAAGCCGAATCAGAAACTACAAGCGAATGCAGGAGCGGCGTGTTGTGTTTTCCGTGGGTGTCACGTATGACACCCCCCACGACCGTCTGGAAAAAATACCCGGGATGATTGCAGAGGCCATCGGATCGCAGGGTTCCACCCGTTTTGATCGTGCGCATCTCAAGGGATTTGGGCCATCGTCCCTGGATTACGAAGCGGTTTACTACGTGCTGGATCCGGACTTCAATCTTTACATGGATATCCAGCAGGCAATCAATCTGTCCCTGGTGCGCTCCTTCCGGGAGTCTGGCGTCGAATTTGCATTTCCTACACACACACTGCATCTGGCAACAGCAGTGCCTTCTTTGCTGCAAAAAACCGTTCCGAGTGTTGGCTGAAATCAACCGTCGAAGGCATGGAGGCGGGCCCACCAGTGCCATCCATGAGTGTGAAATACATCGCCTAGTGTGTCTCGTTTTTTGGAATTTCTTGCGGAGGTCAGGATGAATCACATGTGCTCTACCCATGAATTGATATTGGCGACGGATCTGGATGGCACTTTTTTGCCGCCAGAAGGTGGTGGAGGTGCTTCAGAACTTTACAAATTGATCCGCAACAATTTCGAAAAGATACTGTTGATTTTTGTGACCGGACGGGCCTATGAAAGTATTTTGTCCCTGTTGGACGATCCTCTGATTCCTGTGCCGGATTACATCATTGCGGATGTGGGAGGCACCATATTGAAGCGACAGGAAGATACTTATGCTCCAGTGATGCCGCTGCAGCAGGAAATTGCTGAAAAGTGGCCAGGCCATGACGTCATCTGGAGTCGAGTCGCTTCTATCGGGGGATTGCAGCGGCAGGAAGTCCCGCAAGAGCGGCGCTGCTCTTTCTACTATGAGGACCCCTCGATTCTTCCTGCCGTGCATGAAGTTGGACGCTCGATCGGTCTGGATGTACTCACGTCGGCGGGAAAATACCTCGATTTTCTGCCGCCAGGAGTGTCTAAAGGCGACAGCCTGCGGCGATTGCTGGAGGTCGAAGGCCTGTCGCCGGACAATGTGTTGGTGGCGGGCGACACACTCAACGACCTGTCTCTCATGAAGACGGGCTACAAAGGCGTGATTGTGAGTAATGCCGAAACCGGGCTCACCCAGGCTGTGGTTTCGCACCATGCATCGTTGCCGGTTTTCCGTGCCAGCCAGCCGGGTCCGGGTGGCATCCTGGAGGCCATTCGACACCATGGATTCAAACTGGAAACCGCCCCTCCTCTCGAAGGCAACCCAAGGGCCGAGGGTACTGCGGAATTGGTGATTGTTTACCACCGCCAACCCTTCGATGAAGTCCGGCAAGACGGTGGGCATGTCCTGCGCCGACTTCCCCGCAGCCCGAATGGAATCCTGCCCACGTTGTTGGGTTTTTTTGCCGAGGGTAAAAAAGGGGCGTGGGTCGCATGGTCTCAGCAGGACAGCAGAACCCCTGAGGATTTCGAGGTGGATGTCTATGTTGACGTGCTCAAATATCCCCACTTGGTTGCGTCACGGGTGGCGCTTACCGAGGAAGATATCAATATTTTTTACAAGCAGTTTTCCAAGGAAGCTTTCTGGCCGATCATATTTTCCTTTCCGGAGAGAGCCTCATTTATCGAAGCACACTGGGTGCGGTTTTGCGAGGTAAACAGACTTTTTGCGGAAAGAACGGCAGCGGTTGCGGCCGAAGGCGCCACGGTCTGGATACACGATTACAACTTGTGGATGATGCCTGCGTATCTGCGGGAACTCCGACCGGATTTGAAAATTGCATTTTTCCACCATACGGCATTCCCCAGCGCCGACATTTTCAATATTCTTCCTTGGAAGGGGCAAATAGTGTCGAGCCTGCTGAAGTGTGACTATGTGGGTTTCCATATACCGCGCTATGTGGAAAATTTCATCGACGTTGTCCGCTCCAATGTTCCTACGCAGATACTGGAGCGAGAGTGTTGTGCACCGACCTATCTTTCCTACGGATGTGCGCTGGGGGTCGAGGAAATCACACGCGCCATTCAAACTCCGCAGGGCGTCCTGCGGGTTGGGGCGCATCCGGTAGGAATCGACAATGAGAAAGTCAGGAAAATCGTCAAATCAACGGAGAGTCAGGCCTTGGTGGGCAACTTGCTTGCCGAAACAAAGGGCAGGCGGGTGATTCTTTCGGTAGAGCGCCTGGACTACGTCAAGGGACCTATTGAAAAAATGCTGGCTTTTGAAAAATTGCTGGACATGCACCCTCAATGGCATGGCAAGGTCGTGATGCTCAATATCGTTACACCGGCAGCGCCAGGCATGGAAATCTATGAAAAGACCAGAGAGCAACTGGACCAAGTGGTGGGTAGAATCAATGGCCGCTTTTCCAGCATGGACTGGACGCCAGTGCGGTACTTCTACCGCTCCTTCCCCTTTGAAGAACTGGTCTCGTTCTATGTGGCTGCAGATGTCGCCTGGATCACCCCCCTGCGCGACGGACTGAACTTGGTCTGCAAAGAGTACATTTCGGCAAAATCAGCCTCCGATACATTGGGGGTTCTGGTGTTGTCCGAGTTTGCGGGCGCAGCCGTGGAACTCAAGGGCGCGGTGCTGACGAACCCCTACGATGAGGCAAGCATGATTCAAAGCCTGCACAACGCACTGAGTCTGGACGGGCAGGAGGCCGCTTTTCGTATGCAGGCGCTGGCACAACGCGTCTTGGACTATGACGTGAATGTGTGGGGCTCCGATTTCCTGAACCTCCGGCATCCCGATGGTTGAACAAGGGTGATTCTTGGTAGATGCCCTCCTTACGGGGCAGGGCACAAGGAAACCTCCACCAGGCAGTCATAAAACGTCGGCCCGCGCCCCAGGTCGGTCAGCGCCTGGCTGGTGAGCTGGTTCACATTGGTGCCGTCCATGCCGAGCTTGCGCCACCAGATACCCAGGCCATTGACCACGCCGGGCCGTGCACGTTCGCTCACATGGGCGTGGCAGCGGTAGCTGCCGCGGCCGTTGAACACGCGCACCACGCTGCCGTCCTGGATGCCGCGCGCGGCCGCGTCGTGCGGGTGGATCTCCAGCAGCGGGCGGCCCTCGATGTCGCGCAGGCTTTTCACGTTGACGAAGGTGGAGTTGAGGAAGTTGCGCGCCGGCGGCGAGATCATGGCCAGCGGGTACTGTGCAGAGGTGCCCGCCGCCTCGTGGTTGGGCACATGGTCGGGCAGGCCGTCCAGGCCTTGCGCGGCCAGGCGCTCGCTGAAGAACTCGCACTTGCCTGAGGGGGTGGGAAAGCCCCCCTCGGCAAACGGCGCCTCCGGCCCTCCGAGCGGCGCGAAGCCCTGTTCCAGCAGCAGGTTGAAGTCCACCTTGGTGCCATAGGCCTGGCGGCAGAGCTGCTCGTCGCTGTCCTGGAAGCAGGGCTCGGTGAAGCCCATGCGCGCTGCCAGGTCGCGGAAGATCCGCGCGTTGCTGCGTGCCTGGCCCTGGGGGGCAATCGCCGGGCGGTTCAGCAGCACGTCGGTGTGGCCGTAGGCCAGGTGCACGTCCCAGTGCTCCAGCTGCGTGGTGGCGGGCAGGAGATAGTCGGCGTAGTCGGCGGTGTCGGTCTGGAAATGTTCCAGCACCACGGTAAACAGGTCCTCGCGCGCGAAGCCCTGCACCACCTTGCCCGATTCGGGCGCCACGGCCACGGGGTTGCTGTTGTAAACCACCAGGGCCTCGATCTGCGGGCCGAAGGCGGGCGAGGATTCGCGCAACAGGTCGTCGCCAATCGTCACCATGTTGATGGTGCGCGGGCTGCGGCCTGCCAGCAGGTCGGGGCGCTGCAGTGCGGTGCGGTCCACCGGGAAGCTGCCCGAGCTGGACAGCAGCACGCCGCCCGCGCGGTGCCGCCAGGCCCCCGTGAGCGCGGGCAGGCAGGCCACGGCGCGCACCGCGTTGGCGCCGCCATGCACGCGCTGCATGCCGTAGTTCAGACGGATGGCGGCGGGCTGCGTGGTGCCATAGTCGCGCGCGAGCTGGCGGATCTGCTCCACCGGCAGGCCGCACACCTGCGCGGCGCGCTCCGGCGGCCATTGCAGGGCACGCTCGCGCAGTTTTTCCCAGCCCACGGTGTGGCGCGCGATGTAGTCGTGGTCGAGCCAGCCGTGGGCGATGAGCTCGTGCATCAGCGCCAGTGCCAGCGCCGCGTCGGTGCCGGGCAGGAGCTGGATGTGCTCGTGGCATTTTTCGGCGGTTTCGCTCTTGCGCGGGTCGATGCACACCAGTTTGGCGCCGTCGCGCTTGGCCTGTTGCGCGATGCGCCAGAAATGCAGGTTGCTGCCAATCGAGTTGCTGCCCCAGATGAGGATGAGCTTGGATTCGGCAAAGAACTCTACCTTCATGCCCACCTTGCCGCCCAGCGTGTGCACCAGGCCCTCGCCGCCTGCCGTGGCGCAGATGGTGCGGTCCAGGAACGAGGCGCCCAGGCGGTGGAAGAAGCGCCGGTCCATGCTCTCGCCCTGCACCAGGCCCATGGTGCCGGCGTAGCTGTAGGGCAGGACGGCCTGGGGGTCGCGCGCGGCGATCGCGCCCAGGCGCGCGGCGATGTCGGCCAGGGCCTCGTCCCAGGTGACGGGCGTGAACTGGCCGCTGCCCTTGGGGCCGCTGCGCTTCATGGGCGTGAGGATGCGCTCGGGGTGGTGCGTGCGCTCGGCGTAGCGCGAGACCTTGGTGCACAGCACGCCGCCGGTGTGCGGGTGGTCGGGGTTGCCCTGCACGCGCACGGCGCGGCCGTTCTCCACGGTGGTCAGCAGGGCGCAGGTGTCGGGGCAGTCGTGCGGGCAGGCGCCGCGCACGACGGTGGACAGGGGCAGGGGGGCGGCAAGGCTCATGCCTGCCATGGTAATAAACCCCGCAACGGCTGTCGGCCGCGCACGGGGATAGACTGTGCAGCCACCCGGGATTTCGGGCGCAGCCATGCCCCGGTCCCCGGAGACGCCAGGAGACATGCACCATGAAAATCATTGATTCCATTGCCACCCAGGCCGCCGCCATCGCCCAGTTGCGCCGCGACATCCATGCCCACCCCGAACTGTGCTTTGAAGAGCAGCGCACCGCCGACCTGGTGGCCGCCAAACTCACCGAATGGGGCATCCCCATCCACCGGGGCATGGGCACCACCGGGGTGGTAGGCATCGTGCACGGGCGCGACGGCGGCGCGTGTGGGCGTGCCATCGGCCTGCGCGCCGACATGGACGCTCTGCCCATGCAGGAATTCAACACCTTTGCCCACGCCAGCCAGCACGCGGGCAAGATGCACGCCTGCGGCCACGACGGCCACACCGCCATGCTGCTGGCCGCTGCGCAGCACTTGGCGCAGCACCGCGACTTTGACGGCACCGTGTACCTGATCTTCCAGCCCGCCGAGGAGGGCGGCGGCGGCGCGCGCGAGATGATCAAGGACGGCCTGTTCGAGCGCTTCCCCATGGAGGCCGTGTTCGGCATGCACAACTGGCCCGGCATGCCCGCGGGCACCTTTGCCGTGAGTCCGGGGCCGGTGATGGGTTCGTCCAACGAGTTCCGCATCGTGGTGCGCGGCAAGGGTGGCCACGCGGCCCTGCCGCACACCACCATCGACCCGGTGACCATTGCCTGCCAGATGGTGCTGGGCTTCCAGACCATCGTGAGCCGCAACAAGAAGCCGGTGGATGCCGGGGTGATCTCGGTCACCATGGTGCACGCGGGCGAGGCCACCAACGTGGTGCCCGACAGTTGCGAGCTGCAGGGCACGGTGCGCACCTTCTCGCTGGAGGTGCTGGACCTGATCGAGCGGCGCATGCAGCAGGTGGCCGAGCACACCTGCGCTGCGCACGAGGCGCAGTGTGAATTCCACTTCCAACGCAACTACCCGCCCACCATCAACAGCGCCGCAGAAGCCGCGTTTGCCCGCAGCGTGATGGAGGGCATCGTCGGTGCCGACAAGGTGGTGGCGCAGGAGCCCACCATGGGCGCCGAAGACTTTGCCTACATGCTGCAGGCCAAGCCGGGCGCGTACTGCTTCATTGCCAACGGCGACGGCGACCACCGCGTGCTGGGCCACGGCGGCGGCCCGTGCACGCTGCACAACCCCAGCTATGACTTCAACGACGCACTGATCCCGCTGGGCGCCACCTACTGGGTGCGCCTGGCGCAGCAATGGCTGGCACAGCCCCGGGGTGCAGCATGAGCGCAGTGGGCGTGGTGCAGGCCTTTGCGCCCAACTACGCACAGGCCAGGGCGCGCTTTCTGGAGGCCGCTGTCACGGCGGGCCTGTCAGTGCAGTCGCACCCGCACCCGCTGCCCGGCAGCGAGGGCGAAGCGCTGGCATTGGACGTGGCGCGTGATGGCCCGCTGGATGCCGACAAGCTGCTGATCGTCAGCAGTGCCTGCCATGGCGTGGAGGGCTTTTGCGGCAGCGGCGTGCAGGTGTACGCGCTGCATGACCAGGAATGGCGCGCGGCGGCGCATGCGCAGGGCGTGGCCGTGCTCTACCTGCATGCGCTCAACCCCTATGGCTTCTCGCACCTGCGCCGGGTCACGCACGAAAACGTGGACCTCAACCGCAACTTCCAGGACTTCGGCCAGCCCCTGCCCGTCAACACGGACTACGCCGCCATTGCGCACCTTGTCATCCCCGACGCCTGGCCGCCGGGCGCGGCCAACCAGGCGGCCGTGCAGCAGTACCTGGCCACGCACGGCGAGTCGGCCTGGCAGGCCGCCATCTCGCGCGGCCAGCATGCCTACCCGCAGGGCCTGTTCTTTGGCGGCACCGAACCCACCTGGAGCCACCGCACCCTGCGCCAGGTGCTGCGAGCGCACGGTGGCGCAGCGCGGCGCATCGGCTGGATCGACCTGCACACCGGCCTGGGGCCCAGCGGCCATGGCGAGCGCATCTACGCCGGCCGCGACGACGCCAGCGCCGTGGCGCGTGCGCGCCGCTGGTGGGACGGCGGCGGCAGCACGCCGGTCACTTCGATCTACGACGGCAGCTCCACTTCGGCCTTTCTCACCGGCCTGATGTGGAACGCCATTTACGACGAATGCCCACAGGCCGAGTTCACCGGCATTGCGTTGGAGTACGGCACCGTGCCCGTCATGGAAGTGATCGAGGCCCTGCGCGCCGAACAGTGGCTGCAGCTCCACCCCGAGGCCGACGCTGCGCTGGCCGCGCAGATCAAGGCGCGCATGCGCAACGCCTTCTACACCGACACGGACACCTGGAAAGGCCAGGTCATTGCCCAGGCACGCCAGGCCTTGTTCCAGGCGGTGCAGGGGCTGGGTTTATGAGTGATTTTGGCTTCTGGCGCCCGTCCATAAAGCGCTAGAAGCTATTAAAATAATAGCAATCAATCGTTGAGTAACGCGCCCTGGGTGGCGCCGTGGCGGGTGCGTTGGTCGTATTCGCGCTCCTGCTGCACCTGCTCGGCCAGCAGGCGCTGGCCCAGGGCGTTGGCCTGCTGCTCCAGCGTGGGGCAATCGGGGGCGGGGGGCAGGGCGGCAATGCCGCGGTCGATGGCCTGCGCGGCCTTGCGGCCAAACTCCACATGGCCCAGCTCATGTTGGTACAGCGCGGTGTGGTAGCGCGCAAAGGCCGCCGTCTGCGCCGCCGTACCTGTGGCCAGCTCGGGCATCTGGATGCGCGACTGCAGCCGGGTGCTCACGCGTGTGATGCGGCAGCGGCCTGCAGTGTCCTGCTGCCACCAGAAGTTCCAACGCACGTTCCAGTGCGTG
Source organism: Acidovorax sp. 210-6 (assembly GCF_010020825.1). Classification (GTDB taxonomy): domain Bacteria; phylum Pseudomonadota; class Gammaproteobacteria; order Burkholderiales; family Burkholderiaceae_C; genus Simplicispira; species Simplicispira sedimenti. Next base: position 3,714,998 of record NZ_JAACJE010000001.1, on the reverse strand, counting down.
TAGCCATGAAAGCGTTGGCCGCCCGAGGTGATGGGTGTGGCCGCGTTCAGCGCCTCGCGCAGCGTCTGTCCTGGGCGGGCGTGCACGGGGTAGGGCTCCCGCGCGTGGGATTCCTGCACCTCGGCCCGCGCGGCCAGGGACATGCAGGCCAGCGCGCAGGCGCCCAGCGCGTTGTGCAGGCTCAGTCTTCCTCGCCCCACGGCAGCATGAGGGTGAGGGTGGAGAGTGCGGCAAATTCGGGCGCGAAGGCGTCGATGATCTTCTGCGGTTCGGGGCACAACTGCGTGTCGGTGATGACACCGAACTGCACGCCGCCGCCGTAGCTCAGGATGGACACGCCCAGCCCCACGTTGCCCGACTGCGGTACCCAGAACATGCACTGCGTCACGCGCGATCCGCACAGGTAGATGGGCTCGCGCGGGCCGGGCACGTTGGTCATGACGGCCGTGGTCTTGCGGCTGAAGAGGTTGAGCAGCGCGTCCTGCGCGGGCTTGATGAGCAGGCCCGCCACGGCCAGCAGCCCAAAGGCCAGCAGCGGCTGGGTGCTGCCCTTGAGGGCCGCCATGCGGGTGCGCACTTCGTACACGCGCTCGACCGGGTTGGTGATGCCAATCGGCAGCACCAGCGGTACCAGGCCGAAGTGGTTGCCCAGCTTCCAGGCCTCCTCGATGGGGCGCAGGTTCACCGGAATCATGGCGCGGATTTCCTTGCCTTCGGTGTCTTCGCCCTGGTGGCGCAGGTAGCTGCCAATGGCCCCGGCCACGCAGGACAGCAGCACGTCGTTGACCGAGCAGTTGAGCGCCTTGCCAATGGCCTTGACCTCATCGAGCGGCAGCGGTGGGCACCAGGCCACACGCTTTTGCGTGCCAGGCACGCCCTTGAGCCCGGTGGGCGAGTCGTCGGGCATCAGGGCCAGCGATGCCGCGTCGCTCACCAGTTGGTAACCCAGACGCGCGGCATCGGCCGAGCCCGCCAGGCCGTGCTGCACGGCCTTTTCCGGGTCCAGCAGCAGGTGCAGGGACTTGGCGGCGCTCTCGCCCACCAGGTCCAGGGCCTTCACGGTCATGCCGGTGAAGGGCTTGATGAGCGTGTCGGCAATCCAGTCCTCGGCGCCGCCGGGGCCCTTCTTGCGCCGCTTGGGGGGCTCGGTGCCGCCATCGACGATGGACATGGTCACCGAAATCAGCGCAATGCCGTCTGCAATGCAGTGGTGCAGGCGCACCACCAGCGCGCTGCTGGGCAGGCCATCGTCGCCGGTGAAGTCCTCGACGAGGTAGAAATGCCACAGCGGGCGTTTGGGGTCCAGCGGCTTGGTGGCCAGGTCGCCCACGAACTGGCGCAGCGCGTCCTGTGGGCTTTGGCCACGGCGGCGCGGCAGCTTGGCGGCCTGCACATGGGCGTCGATGTCAAAGCGCTGGTCGTCCACCCAGGTGGCACCAGCCGGGTCTTCCACCACGCGCTGGCGAAAGCGCGGGTACTGCAGCAGGCGCTCCTGCACGCGTTCGCGCAGCGCCGCCAGCGTGATGCCGGGCGAGACCGTCCACACACCGTTGATCATCATCAGGTTGCTGGGCGAATCCATGCGCAGCCAGGCGGTGTCCACCTTGCTCATGCGCTCGCCGGACAGGCCCAGCATGCCGGTGGCGGCGCGGCGCACATTCTTCTGCACGGCCTTGGCGGCGTCCAGGGCCAGGTCCGGCAAGGGCAGGCCGTGGGATGGGGTTGTGCCTGCAGCGGGCGTGGACGGTGTGTGGGTGGCAGTGCCAGAAGGCGTGCGGGTGGATAGGCGGGTCACCATGGGCGAAGGCAGCAGGGGCTGGGTTGGGTGATTGGAGGCAGTCGTCTAAGGAATGCAGCGATTGTGGCCGCAGTGTGAACGTAAGATACAACGCCTGCCGGGGAAGGCATCCCCGTTCTTACCCCACCCCAACCCAAGGAGCACTGCATGTCCGACCTGAACGCCGCCTTTGAAGCCGCCGTGGCCAACTCCAAGAACCTCAGCGAGCGCCCCGACAACGCCACGCTGCTCAAGATCTACGCGCTGTACAAGCAGGGCACCGCAGGCGACAACGCCGAGAAGAAGCCTGGCTTTTCCGACATGGTGGGCCGCGCCAAGTGGGATGCCTGGAACAACCTCAAGGGCACGGCGCAGGACGACGCCAAGCAGCAGTACATCGACCTGATCGAATCCCTGAGCTGAAGCCGCCTGCCAACAACCCCAGCAGTGCCCGCCGGGCGTCTGTGGCCTAATATGGGGTTTTCAACCTGACCGACAGAGACCTCGCCATGGGCAACAAAATCGTTACCGAAGCTGACCGCAAGTTCACCCCCCAACCCAAGACGCCCAATGGCGTTGTGCTGCCCACCCCTGGCCGTGGCCAGCGCGTGAGCCTGGAGCGTGGTTCGCACACGCGCAGCAAGAAGAACGTGGGCAAGCGCCACAAGTAAGTCGGCGGCTGACGCCACACCCGCGCGGCGCGCAGCCTGCGCACCCTGCAAGGCCCTCTTCGGAGGGCTTTGTCTTTGGCGCGTCAGCCCTTTTTCTTTTTCGTGGCGTGCTTGTGCTTCTTGCCCGGCCCGGCGGGGTGCAGCAGGGTGTCGAGCTGCTCGGCAATCTCCTGCTCGATGCGGCTCTTGAACGCGCCGACCAGAAAGCCCAGCTCGGCGCGCAGCTCGAACTGGTCGTGCTGCACCTGCAGCGTGCCCTTGACCCCGGCGCGGCTGAAGTACACGGTGTCCAGCGTGTCGCCTTCCTCGTAAGCGCATTCCATGTCGAACTGTTCCTCGGCCTGTTCTGCCCACAGGAAGGCGACCTTGCGGGCTTCCTCCAGGCCCAGGTGGTGGTGGCGGTGGATGTGGATCACGGACATGGGTTCAGTCTCCTTGGTGGGGCGGTGGCAGCAGGGCCTGCAGGCGCGCATGGCGCTCGTCCTGCGGCAAGGCAGCCAGGTGGCGTACTGCATCATAAAACGCGTCCCAGCGCTGGCCTTGTTGGGCAAACAAGGCCTCGAATGCGGGGACCCAGGCGTCGTAGGCGGCCTGGGCGGCAAAGCTGGCGTTGTTGGCCTGGGCCACCCAGCGGTCGTAGCCTTCCACGCGCGCGCCCTGGGCCAGCCAGCGCTCGCGCAGCACAGCGTACCGGGCGCGAAAATCCTGCATTGCTCCTGATTTCATAGCATTCAGCGCTTGACTGTCGTGCGCTGGGGCCTTGTTTTGCTCATAAATTTCGGCCAGCCGTGCGCGCGTGGCGCGCGTCAGGGCGCGGAAGGACTGGCGCCGCTCCTCGCTGGCGGCAAAGGCCTGGCGCACCTCGGGGCGGGCCTGCGTGGCCAGCCAGCGCTCGGTGCCCAGGCGCTCCACGGCGGTGGCAAAGGATTCGTTGAACAGCGTGTCGCCCTGGGCGTACACCACCTGGTGCGCCAGTTCGTGGAACAGCAGGCGCACAAACTCGCCCTCGGGCCAGCCGATGAAGGTGTTCAGCAGCGGGTCGCCGCCCGCCCAGTCCAGGTAGCCCAGCGTGGAATAGGCGGGTACGCCATACACGTCCACCTCCAGCCCCTGTGCAGCCAGGCGTGCGCCCTCGGCCTGCGCGTCTGCCTCCTGGAAGTAGCCCCGGTAACCAATGCAGCCGGTGAACGGAAAGCACCAGCGGTGCAGCTCCAGTGCGTAGGGCGGCGCGGCCACCACGTTCCACACGGCGGCGCTGCGGCCCAGGTCGGCATAGCTGCGGTAGCTCGCGTTGTCGGGCAGGCCCAGCTCCTGCACGGCAAAGTGGCGCGCCCGCTGCGCCAGTTGCAGGCGCGCGCGCAGGGGTGCGGGGGTGCTCTCGTTGGCAATCCATTCGTCCAGCGGCCGCGCGGCCTGCAGCAGGCGTGCATGGCCTTGCACCGACTGCCAGTAGTAGCCCAGAGCGCCCTCGGTGTGGGCGCAGCCCGCCAGTGCCAGGCATGCCAGCAGGGCCAAGATGGGCGCGGCAAGGCGTGGCCGAGGGGCGGGGTGTGAAAGCGACGGGTGTGCAGGCATCTGTCAGGCGGGAGGGTGGGGTGGGGGCTTGAGCCACCACAGCGCCAGGGCGCAGGCGACCCCCAGCAAAGCGGTGGCCGCCACCGAGGCCGTGCCCCAGTGGTCGAGCAGCAGGCCGAACAGCAGGGGCGCAAATGCCTGCGCCACGCGCGCGGGCACCATCAGCATGCCCTGGCGCAGCCCATAGCCCAGCGACCCGAACAGCACCAGGGGCAGCGTGCCCTTGGCAATGGTGAGGATGCCGTTGCCCGCGCCGTGCAGCAGCGTGAAGGCCACACTGCCTGCACCACCGGCCCAGGCCAGGAGCAGCGCACCCGTGGGGTGGGCCAGCGCTGCCAGCCGGGCCGATGCCAGCGGGTGCATGCGGCGCAGCAGGCCAAACTCCAGCAGCCGCGCCGCCACCTGGGCCGGCCCCACGAGCGCGGCGGCCGCCACGGCCGCTTGCAGCGGCAGGCCCTGGGCCTGCAGCAGGCGCGGCAGGTGGGCCGCCATGGCGGTGCTGGTGAACCAGGTGGCAGCGAACACGAAGGACAGCAACAGCGCCGTGCGCCGCGCATGGGGCACCGGGGCCTCCGGTGGCGTGGCCAGGTCGGGGGGCGCAGGGGCGGGCGGCGCGGGGCGCAGGCGAGCACGCGGTAGCCAGGCGTTGAGCGGCAGGCCCAGCAGCAGGTGCAGCGCGGCCCAGCCCGCGCAGGCGCCGCGCCAATCCCAGGTGGCCTCCATCCAGGCGGTGAGCGGCCAGCCCACCGTGCTGGCGAAACCTGCAACCAGGGTGATGCCCGTGATCGCGCCCCGGGCGCCCTGACCGTAGAGCCGCACCAGCGTGGCAAAGGCCGCTTCATAAAGGCCCGAGCCCATGGCAATGCCGATGAGCGCCCACGCCGCAAACAACCCCACCGGGCCTTGCGCCAGCGCCAGCGCGCCCAGCCCGGCGGCGAACAGCAGATTAGTGCCCAGCAGCACCGGGCGGCCACCGTGCCGGTCGATGGCATGGCCCGCCAGCGGGCCCAGCAATGCGGACACCACCAGCGCCAGCGAAAACGCCGCAAAGATGGTGGAGGTACCCACGCCCAGGTCCCGTGCCATGGGCTGCGCCAGCAGCGCGGGCAGGTAGTAGGACGAGGCCCAGGCCAGCGTCTGGGCCGTGCCCAGCCGCACCACCACCCAGTGCCGTGCGGGTACGTTCATGCGTTGGTGGGTGCGGGCCTCAATCCTGCGCGGGCAGGAGTTCCAGCACCTGCTCGACTGGGCGGCACAGGCGCGCGCCCAGCGGGGTGACCACGATGGGGCGGTTGATCAGGATGGGGTGGGCGAGCATGGCATCGACGAGCTGCGCATCGGTCACGCCCGGCACGTCCAAGCCCAGCTCGGTGAACAGCGCTTCCTTGGTGCGCACCAGCGCCAGCGTGGGCTGGCCGGTGGCGGCGATCAGCGCCCGCAGGGTCTCGCGGCTGGGCGGCGTGTGCAGGTACTCGATGACCTCGGGCTCGAAGCCACGCTCGCGCAGCAGCGCCAGGGTGTTGCGCGAGGTGCCACAGCGGGGGTTGTGGTAGATGGTGATGGGGTGCATGGTGTGGGGGTCAAACGTTCTTGTCGTGCTTGGACAGCCAGCCCAGGTCCAGCGGCCGGTCTTCGAATTCGGTGTTCAGCACCACGGTGCTGGTGGTGCGGGCGACGCCTTCGATGGCCTTGATCTGGTAGATCACGTCTTCCAGCGCACGGGCGTGCGTGGTGCGGATCTTGGCCAGGAAGTCGTATTCGCCGGCCACGCTGTGCAGCTCCTCCACCTGCGGCATGGCGCGCAGGCGCGGCGCCACGTCGCGGCAGTGGATGCCGCCGTCATTGCGGATGGCCACAAAGGCGGTGAAGTTCAGGCCCACGCGCTCGGGGTCCACGCTGATGGAGAAGCGCCGGATCACGCCCTTGTCCAGCATCTTCTTGACGCGCTCGTGCACGGCGGCGGTCGAGAGGCCCACCTCGGCACCCACCTCGGCGTACGATCGACGGCCATCGGCGCCCAATGCCGAAATAATTCTGGCATCCATCTCATCTGTCTGAATATTTGCTTGCATAGCCATCTCAAATCGGTAAAAATTCCGAAAACCGAGTGGTTTCCATCAATTTTCCGGTCAGGTGAAGGATATGCCGACATTTTTCAGGGCACAAGCGCAATCTTCGCGTGGTTTGGCGGTTGCGGTCGCATTGTTGCTGGTCTATGTGGTTTGGGGCACCACCTACTTTGCCCTGGGCATAGCGCTGGAGACCATGCCGCCCTTGCTCATGAACGCGAGCCGTTTCCTGTGCGCCGGGGTGGTCATGCTGCTGGTCGCGCTGGCGCAGGGCCAGGCACTGCCCACGGCGGCGCAGTGGCGCCACAGTGCGCTGGTGGGCGGGCTGATGGTGTTTTTGGCCATGAACTGCATCGGCTTTGCACAAAAGATGGGCATTGGCTCGGGCCTGATGGCCACGGTGGTCACCACCATGCCCATGTGGCTGGCGCTATGGACACGCTGGGGCGGCGAGCATGTGCCCGCCACCAGTTGGGTGGGCCTGGCCCTGGGCGTGGTCGGCGCCTTGCTGCTGGCGCTGGAAGGCGACTTTTCCGCATCGGGCCTGGGCGCACTGCTGGCTTTTGGCGCGCCGCTGTGCTGGAGCATCGGCTCCTACGCCTCGCGCAAGCTCTCGCTGCCCGCACCGGCCATGGCCTCGGGCGCGCAATGGCTCACCGGCGGGGCCATGGGCATGGTGTTGGCGTTGGCGGTCGAGCCCGTGGGTGCATTGGCCGATGTGAGTGCACGCTCCTGGCTGGCCTGGGTGTACCTGCTGGGCCTGGGCACGCTGGTGGCGCTCAACGCCTACCTGTGGCTGCTGCAGAACACCTCGGCCGCACTGGCGGGGAGCTACTCCTTCGTGAACCCGGCCGTGGCGCTGCTGGTGGGTGTGGCCCTGGGGGGCGAGCGGCTCACGGGCTGGGTCTATGCGGCCCTGCCCCTGATCGGCGCCGCGCTGGCCTTGCTGCTGTATGGCCCGCTGCTCTTGCAGGCGGCCCAGCGCCTGCGTGCACGCATGCCGGGCGGACGTGCGGGGCGGCGTATGCTCGCACCCGACACCACCCTATAGCACGCACACCATGCTCTACAAATTCAAATCCCGTGCCACGGCCGACCTGATCCTGCTCGAACCCCATGCCAAGCGCCTGCTGGAGCTGGCGGGCAAGGAGGCGCTGGCGCAGGGCATCATCACCGCCGCGCAGATCCCCGCAACCATTGCGGCCCTGGAGGCCGCCGTGCTGGAAGAAGAACGCCGCCTGGCCGAAGCAGGCCAAACCGCCGACGCCGAGGACGCTGCGCAGCAGGAGCCCGATGGCCGGGAGCGTGACACCGTCACCCTGCGCCAGCGCGCAGCGCCCTTCATCGACATGCTGCGGCGCAGCGCCGCAGAGGGCAAGGACGTGGTCTGGGGCGCCTGAACACCATCCCTCGTGCGCAACGCAACCCCGCCTGGGGGTGTCGCGCAGGCGGCGCGCCGGGCTTGAGCCTGCGGGCGGCTTGCCCTACCGTTGGTGTATGAACACCACCACCCTGTTTGTGCGCCAGGACGCCCTGGCCACCACCACTTTGCGCAGCACCGAACCCGCCGCGCTGGCCGACGGCCAGGTGCGCGTGCGCGTCGATCGCTTTGCGCTCACCGCCAACAACATCACCTACGCCGCCATGGGCGAGATGCTGGAGTACTGGCGCTTCTTCCCCTCGGGCGAGGCGGGCTGGGGCATCGTGCCCGTGTGGGGCTTTGGCACGGTGACCGAATCGCTGCACCCTGATGTGGCCGTGGGCGAGCGGCTCTATGGCTACTGGCCCATGGTCAACGAGGCAGTCCTGCAGCCGCACAAGACATCGGCCACCGGCTTTGCCGACGGCGCCGCGCACCGCGCGGGCCTGCACGCGGTGTACAACCACTACCTGCGCTGCAGCGCCGACCCGTTCTACCGCCCCGAGACCGAAGACATCCAGGCCCTGCTGCGGCCGCTGTTCATCACCTCCTGGCTCATTGACGACTTCCTGGCCGACCAGGGCTTCTATGGTGCGGGCACGCTGCTGCTCTCCAGCGCATCAAGCAAAACCGCCTACGGCACGGCCTTCCAGCTCGCGCAGCGTGCGGGCGTGCAGGTGGTGGGCCTCACATCCCAGGCCAACCAGGCCTTTTGCGAAAGCCTGGGCTGCTACCACCGCGTGGTCGCCTACGAGGACCTGGAGCAGCTCGCCGCTGACACCCCCTGCGTGTACATCGACTTTGCCGGCAGCGTGGCGCTGCGCCAGCGCATCCACCAGCATTGCACGCAACTGGCCTACAGCTGCGCCGTGGGCGCCAGCCATGTGGGCGACCTGGGCGGCGCGGGGCAGTTGCCCGGCCCGCGCCCAGTCATGTTCTTTGCCCCCGCTCAGGTGAAAAAGCGCACCGCTGAATGGGGCGTTCAGGGCCTGAACGACCGCCTGGTCAGTGCCTGGCAGGCCTTCACCACCGCCGTGCAGGCGCCGCCACAGCCCTGGATTGCGGTGCAGCAGCACAATGGCCCGCAGGCCACGCAGGCGCTGTTCCACGAGCTGCTGCGCGGGCAGGGCGACCCGCGCAGGGGGCACGTCGCCAGCATGCAGCCGTGAGCCGCGCCCGCCAGAGTTAACTGCGCGTCAGCAGCGCGGGCGCAGCCGCAGGCGCGCGGGCCTGCGCGTACGAAGGCTGCTGCGCCACACCGTCCAGCTTGAAGCGACCCACCAGGCGTTCGAGCACGGCGGCCTGTTCGCTCATGGCACCGGCGGCGGCGGCGCTTTCTTCCACCAGGGCGGCGTTTTGCTGGGTCATCTGCTCCAGCTCGCCCACGGCAGCGTTCACCTGCTGCATGTCGCGGCTTTGCTCGGCGGTGCTGGCGGTGATTTCCTCGATGATGCCGCTGACGCGCTGCACCGACTGCACGATTTCCTGCATGGTCTGTCCGGCGCGGTCCACTAGCGCCGTGCCGGCTTCCACGCTCTCCACCGAGGCGGAAATCAGCGCCTTGACCTCGCGCGCGGCCTCCGCCGAGCGCCCGGCCAGCGAGCGCACCTCGCTGGCCACCACCGCAAAACCGCGCCCCTGCTCGCCGGCACGGGCGGCTTCCACGGCGGCGTTCAGCGCCAGGATGTTGGTCTGGAAGGCAATGCCGTCGATTACGGCAATGATGTCCACGATCTTCTTGGACGAGTGGTCGATGCGGTGCATGGTCTGCACCACTTCGCTCACCGACTGACCGCCGCTTTGCGCCACGGTGTAGGCCGAAGCAGCCAGCGCGTTGGCCTCGCGGGCCGATGCGGCCGACTGACCGACGGCGCTGTTGAGGTGGTCCAGCGTGGACGACGCACGCTGCAGGTTGGCCGCCGTGGCCTCGGTGCGGTTGGACAGGTCGTGGTTGCCATGGGCGATCTCCACGCTGGCCGCGCCAATGCTGCCTGCCGAGCGCTGCACCTGCCCCACCAACTCGGCCAGGGAATCCGACATCTGATCGAGCGCGCGCAGCACCTCGCCCATTTCATCCTGCCGGTCGGTGCTGATGTGCAGCGTCAGGTCACCTGCACCAATCGAGCGCGCCACCTGGGTGATGTAAGCCAGCGGCTCCGTCACGCTGCGCTGCACCAGCCGCGTGCCGATGCACACCGCCACAATGATGATGGCCATGATGCCCGCCACGCCCCACACGGTCTTCAGGCGCTCCGTGCCCGCCTTGTCGCGCAACTCGGTGGCGCCGCGCTCGGTCAGGCGCACCATGTCCTGCTGTGCGCTCTGAAATGCCTTGAGCTTGCCCTGCGTGTCGCTCTGGATGTGTGCCTGCAGCGCGGCGGCATCGCCCGCCGCCTTGAGCTTTTGCGCGGCCTCCAGCGAAGCCTTCAGCGCCTGCGCCTGCTGGGTGGCAGCGTCCAGCGCGGCGCGCTCCATCGGGGTGGTGAGCAGCGTGCCCAGCGCCGACTGCACCTGGGCCAGCTCCTGCTGGTCCTGCTCCTGCCCGCCCTGCAGCAGGGCGGCCGAGGCCTCATCGGCTGCCAGCGCCGCGCCCAGGGTGCGCAGCGCCTGTGCCTCGGCCAGCCCGCGCCAGCGTGCGGACAGCTCCAGCTTGCTTTGCTGATCGGACTGCTCCTTGACCGTGATGGCCTGCGACTTCACCGTGCGCACCGCCGAGCCCGTGGACATAAGAACCAGGCCAATGCTCACCGCAATGGCAGGAAGCCAGATCTTGGTTTTGATGCTCAACGCCATTCGCCACTCCTTACAGTTCCGCGCGCGGAATCTCTTCCGAATGTAACAAAGTATGACATGTCTTGGGTGCGGGTGTGGCGGCGAAAATCAGAGGATGAACCCTAGTCCCGACACCGCGCCGCTCCACCCCTTCGCCACCCTCACGCCCGATGTCGTGCTCGACGCGCTGGCCAGCGTGGGCCTGTATGGCGACGGGCGGCTCATGGCGCTGTCGTCCTACGAGAACCGCGTGTACCAGGCCACGCTGGAGGACGGCAGCCGCGTGGTGGCCAAGTTCTACCGCCCCGGGCGCTGGAGCGAGGCGCAGATCCTCGAAGAACACGCCTTCGCCGCCGAGCTCATGGCCGCCGAGGTGCCCGCAGTGGGCCCGCTGGTGATCGATGGCCGCACGCTGCACCCGCACGGCGGCTTCCAGTTCTCCGTCAGCCCCTGGCGTGGCGGACGCCAGCCCGAGCTGGACGACTTCGAGGTGCTTGAATGGACCGGCCGCTTCCTCGCGCGCATCCACGCCGTGGGCGCCGCACGCCCTTTCACGCACCGTCCCGCGCTGGACTTGCAGAGCTTTGGCACCGAGCCGCGCGACTGGCTGCTGGCGCACGCCCTGATCCCGCTCGATGTGCAATCAGCCTGGCGCGAGGCCTGCAATGCCGCTCTTGATTTGATAGCTGCTGACGCACAATCCACGGGCGCTGGAGGCCAATTTTGCTTAAAAAATGCCACCATGCTGCGCCTGCACGGCGACTGCCACCCCGGCAACATCCTCTGGACGCCACTGGACGAATGGGGCCGTGGCGGCCCGCACTTCGTGGATCTGGACGACGCCCGCATGGGCCCAGCGGTGCAGGACCTGTGGATGCTGCTGTCGGGCGACCGGCGCCAGCGAACGCACCAGCTCGGCGCCCTGCTCGACGGCTACGAGCAGTTCCGCCCCTTCGACCGCCGCGAGCTGGCCCTCATCGAGCCGCTGCGCACCCTGCGCCTCATCCACTACAGCGCCTGGCTCGCCCGCCGCTGGGAAGACCCGATCTTCCCGATCAACTTCCCCTGGTTCGGCACCAGCGACTACTGGCGCGGGCAGGTGGACATGCTGCACGAGCAGATCGAGGCGATGCAGGAGGAGCCGTTGGTGGCGTGAGGCCCGGTTCTAGCCGTGGCAGCAGCTCCGGCAGCAGGCCTGGAACGCAGGGACAATGCACCATGCATGCCACCCAACGCCACGACCCTGATCTCGTCACCGCCCACACGACCGCGGCCGCATCCTCTATCGCGCGCTGGGTGGAGCAGCACCACGGCCTTGCGGTGCAGCAGTGCCACCTGATTCGCCGGGGCCTGAACGACAACTACGCACTGCGCTCTGTCGATGGAAGCAGGTACGTCGTTCGGCTGTATTCCATCCGCCCGCGCGGGGATTTCAACGCCGATTTCGAGCTATCACTCCTGGCGCACCTCGACGCCCATGGCGTGGCCGTGGCTGTGCCGGTGTCAACTGCCCAGGGGCGCACCCATGTGGAACTGCGTTTCCCCGAAGGGCTGCGCGCCATGGCGTTGTTCCGGCATGCGCCAGGCGCCGTGCCGGACACGCTGGAAGACTTCGAGCAGACAGGCGGCACGTTGGCTCGCATCCACATGACGGCCCGCGACTATGCTGGCCCGCCCAGCCGATACACCCTGAACGGCAGTCACCTGGCGGAGCAAACCCTGGCCTATCTGCACACGCACCCCGAGCTGGACCTGGAGTTGCTGAACACCTACCGCCAGTTGGTGCAAGGCCTGCTGGCCGAACTGGCCCAGGCCAAGGGTGGGCTGAGCCGCGTCATCTGCCACGGCGACACGCATGGTTTCAACAACCACATCGCCACGAATGCCGACGGTGCCAAAAGTGCTGTGTTTTTTGACTTTGACGACGCCGGGCCGGGCTTCCTGGCCTACGACCTGTGCGTGATGCCCTGGTCCTACCTGACGCGCAAGAGCCTCAAGGAACCCGACGAGCTGCTACTGGAACGGTGGGCGCACTACCTCCAGGGCTACCGCAGCGCCGGTGGCGAGGTCACGCCAGCGGACATGGCCGCGCTACCGCTGTTCGTCCAACTGCGGCACCTGTGGAACATGGGCGAGGCCCTCGGGCGCTTGCACCACTGGGGAACCAGCCCGATGCCCGTGGATTGGCTGCGCAAGCAGGTGGATGTGTTCGCCGCGTGGAAGGCGCTCGACTTGCAAACGCCATGACCGGCCATCGGGTGGACGCGGTTGAGCTCCACATCTCCGCTAGGGCTACAGCACCCCCAAGCCCAAGACAAAACCCCGGCAGAATTTCCATCCCACCGGGGCTATTCGCTCATTTTTTTATAGCTACTAGCGCCCATTCCACGAGCGTCAGAGGCCATTTTTCTTCAAATCAAGCCAGCAGCGCATTCACCCGCTTGACGTAAGCCGCCGGGTCGTCCGGCAGGCCGCCTTCGGCCAGCAGGGCCTGGTCGAACAGGATGTGGGCCAGGTCGTGGAAGTGCACGCTGCCGTCGAGCTTCTTCACCAGCGGGTGCTCGGCGTTCACCTCCAGCACGGGCTTGGTCTCGGGCGCCTTCTGGCCGGCCTGCTTGAGCATGCGGGCGAGCTGCGTGCTCATGCCGTCGTCCTGCACCACCAGGCAGGCGGGCGAGTCCACCAGGCGGGTGGTCACGCGCACGTCCTCGGCCTTGTCCTTCAGGGCTTCTTTCAGCTTGGCCAGCACGGGCTTGAAGGCTTCGGCGGCCTCCTCGGCGGCCTTCTTTTCGGCCTCGTCCTGCAGCTTGCCCAGGTCCACGGCGCCCTTGGCCACGCTTTGCAGCGGCGTGCCGTCGAAGTCGTGCAGGTAATTCAGCGCCCACTCGTCCACGCGGTCGGTCATCAAGAGCACTTCGATGCCCTTCTTCTTGAAGACTTCGAGCTGCGGGCTGTTCTTGGCGGCTGCCAGGGTGTCGGCGGTGATGTAGTAGATGGCCTCCTGGCCTTCCTTCATGCGCGCCTTGTAGTCGGCAAAGCCCACGCTCACGGCGTCGCTGGTGGTGCTGGCAAAGCGCAGTAGCTTGGCCAGGCGCTCGCGGTTGGCAAAGTCTTCGCCCAGGCCTTCCTTGAGCACGGCGCCAAACTCGGCGTAGAAGGCGCTGTACTTGCCTTCCTTGGCCTTGTCTTCTTCGCTGACCACATCGGTCACGCCGTCGGCGCCTTCGGCCGGGGCGTCATGTTTGTCGTGCTTGGCCAGGTCTTCCAGCATGGAGAGCACGCGCTTGGTGCTGCCTTCGCGGATGGCGCGCACGTCACGGCTTTCCTGCAGCAGTTCGCGGCTGACGTTGAGCGGCAGGTCTGCCGAGTCGATCACGCCCTTGACGAAGCGCAGGTAGCTGGGCATCAGCGCCTCGGCATCGTCCATGATGAAGACGCGCTTGACGTAGAGCTTCACACCGGCCTTCTTGTCGCGGTTCCACAGGTCGAACGGCGCCTTGGCGGGGATGTAGAGCAGCTGCGTGTACTCGGTGTTGCCTTCCACGCGGTTGTGCGCCCAGGTCAGCGGGTTCTCGTGGTCGTGGCTGATGGCCTTGTAGAACTCCTGGTACTGCTCTTCGGTGATGTCCTTCTTGGGGCGGGTCCACAGGGCGCTGGCCTTGTTGACGGTTTCCCATTCGCCGGTTTTCACCATGCCGCCGGGTTCGCCTTCCTTCTCGCTCTCTTTCCATTCCTCTTTTTCCATGAGGATGGGCAGGCTGATGTGGTCGGAATACTTGCCGATGACCTGTTTGAGCTTCCAGGCGTTGAGGTATTCAGCAGCGTCGTCGCGCAGGTGCAGGATGACGCTGGTGCCGCGCGCGGCGCGGGTGATGGTTTCCACCTCGAAGTCGCCAGCGCCGCCGCTGACCCAGCGCACGCCTTCGTCGGCCTTCAGGCCCGCGCGGCGCGATTCGACGGTGATCTTGTCGGCCACGATGAAGCCCGAGTAGAAGCCCACGCCGAACTGGCCGATGAGCTGGGCGTCTGCTTTTTGGTCACCCGTGAGCTTGCCCATGAAGTCCTTGGTGCCGCTCTTGGCGATGGTCCCCAGGTGGTCAATGGCCTCTTGCTGGCTCATGCCGATGCCGTTGTCCTGGATGGTGAGCGTCTTGGCGTCCTTGTCGAAGCTCACGCGCACTTCAAGGTTGGGGGCGTCTTCGTACAGCGCGTTGTTGTTCAGCGCCTCGAAGCGCAGCTTGTCGCAGGCGTCGGAGGCGTTGGAGATCAGCTCGCGCAGGAAGATTTCCTGGTTGGAGTACAGCGAGTGCGTGACCAGGTGCAGCAACTGGGCCACTTCGGCCTGGAAGGAAAGGGTTTGTTTGCTCATAGGGGTTCAAAAAGGACAAATCCAAGGCGAAAGAAGGCGCCCCGCACGCAGGCAGGCGCCGCAGGCGGGCAATTATGGGCGGGCGGGCGGCTTTCAAGGGCGTTGACCAAGCCATGCGTGTCATGGCGCATTGGTTGCAGATGCCTGCACGCCCTGCAGCCAATGCACGATCTTCTGCGCCACGCCCGCATCGCTGAGCAGATCCAGGTGCCCCGTGCCAAAGGTCAGGTACTGGTGCGGCTTGGCAAAGGCCAGGCAGCGGGCCGGGTCGTCGTGCAGGCCCAGGGCACTGCGCAGGGGCACCAGGCCGTCGCCCACCAGGCGTTCGGCCAGGGGGCTGCGGCGCGCAGCCAGCGTGGCGGCCACGGTGTAGCAGGCCACCCCTGCGGGCAGGGGCAAGGGGGTGCGGGTGTCGGGGCTGCGGCGAAAGCGATCGCGGCCCTGCCAGTCGGCGTCCAGCACATGGCCGTAGCGCAGGTCGGTGATGCCCGCGCTGCGCAGCTGGCCCAGGCGCGCGAAGGGTCGGCTGTAGGGGGTGCTGTCCAGCAGCACATCCACCCAGTGGCCGGCGCGCTCCAGCGGTGCGCCATGGTGCGGGGTGCCCAAAAACACCATATGCCGCAGGGCTGCGGGCCAGCGCTGGCCTGCCGTGGCGGCGCTGTGGCAGGCGGCGCGCACCACCAGCCCGCCCATGCTGTGGGCCAGTACGCTCAGCTCTTGCACCGGCACGGGCCAGTCTTGCAGCAGGGCTTCCAGGCGCTCTGCCAGGGCCTGCCCGTTGGTGGAGGTGTGTTGGCCGGTGTTGTAGCGCAGGTACACGGGGGTGTAGCCCAGCGCCTGGGCCAGGTGTGCGCCGTGGTCGTGGCCTGCGCGCTGCCATTGCAGGTCGTTCATGCACAGGCCGTGCACCAGCAGCAGCACCTTGCCGGTGGCCTTGCCACTGGCGCGCAGTGCGGCCAGGTCCAGTGCGTGGCCGTGCTGGCGCAGTTCCATGGGCAGGGCCAGGGGGTTGGCATCGGCGGCCAGGCGGTCGCCCATCACGCCGTTCAGTGCGGACAGCAGTGCCTCGCGTTCGGGCGAGGGCGCCGTTTGCGCACCCATGCCTGCGCGCTCCAGCGTGGGCTCCAGCCGCCGCAGTGCGGCCTGCACGCCCACGTCCACCCAATGCGTCACCCCGTGGATGCTTTGGTACACCAGGCCGGTGATGCCGCGTGTGCGCCCCGGCGTGGCCGCGCCGGGCAGGCCCAGGGTGTCCAGCACCGAGCGGTGCACGCCCTCGGCAATGCGCGCCACGCCTGCCGTGGCCTGGGTGGCCAGGCGCGCCGCGCCGCGCAGGTCGGCGGGGCGCAGCGATTGCAAGGCTGCGCGCGCGGCCTGGGATTTTTTGCCCGGTTGGGGCGGTGTGGAAGGGGACATGCGCGCTCCGAACAAAAGGCCAGGGCGCGCCCTGGAGCACGGGCTGTCAGAAGCGTTCGTGCGGGCCCAGGTAGCGCCACTGCCCCACGGGCAGGTTGCCCAGTGTGACACGGCCGATGCGGATGCGTTTGAGGCCCACCACCTTCAGGCCCACCAGTTCGCACATGCGGCGGATCTGGCGCTTCTTGCCCTCCTGCAGCACAAAGCGCAGTTGCTCGGGGTTCTGCCATTCCACCTTGGCGGGCTTGAGCGGCTGGCCGTCCAGGCTCAGGCCGTGGCGCAGGCGTTCGAGTTGCTCGCGCGGGAACACCGCCTGCACGTTGGTGCTGACGGGGTCGCGCTCGTCGATCTCCTGCAGCGGCTCGGCGCGCGCGCCCGGCGGCAGGGCGCGCAGCGGGCCCGGCCCCTGGTACACCACGCGCACGAGGTATTCCTTGTCCATGGTGGAGTCTTCGCCAATGATCTGCCGCGCCACGCGCCCGTCCTGCGTGAGCACGAGCAGGCCCACGGAGTCGATGTCCAGCCGCCCGGCCGGCGCCAGGCCGCGCAGGTGCGGCGGCGAGAAACGCAGGCCGCTGGGGTCGTCGCGCCAGTGTGTGCGCGGGTTGATGAGCGTTACGGCAGGCTCATGCCCGTCCTCGGCCTGGCCCGAGACGTAGCCGATGGGCTTGTTCAGCAGGATGGTGACGCGGCTGTCCTGCTGGCGCTGCGCGGCCTGCTGCACGGTGACGCGGTCCTGCGGCTGCACCCGGGTTCCCATTTCGGCCACCTTGCCATTGACCTGTACCCAGCCGCGTGCAATCCAGTCGTCGGCTTCGCGGCGCGAGCACAGGCCCAGCTCCGCCAGGCGCTTGTTCAGCCGCGTACCTTGGGCGGCGGGCTCGGCGCCGCCGGGCGCTGGGGAGGGCTGCAGGGGGCGCGGGGCGGGCTTCTTGGCTTGCATGGGCCGGATTGTCTCATTCGGGCCCATGCACAGCGCACATGCTTACATGGAAAACCCACATGATCTCCCGTACACAGCGTAACGTATTGTCAATACACTCGGGGGCCGCATCCCACATGGGTTTGCTGCCATTGGCACCGGAGGTTTTGTTATGTCCCTAGCCCAGACGCTCACTTCGCTCTCCATCGCAGCACGGCTGCGCCTGGGGTTTGGCTGCCTGCTGGTGCTGATGATGGGCATTGCCGCCGGAGGGCTGTGGTCGCTGCACACGGTCAACCAGCAGATGCGCGCCATCACCGGCCCCGGTGCGGCCAAGGCCAAGCGGGTCAACACCATGCTGGAGACGGTGGGTGCCCTGGGCATCCAGAGCCGCTCGGCCGCCATGTTGAACGAAATCGACGGCCAGCAGGCCCAGGCGCAGATTGCAGCGGCGCGCAAATCGCTGCAGGACTACCAGCAGCATCAGGCGGCGCTGGCCAAGCTCTTTGCCTCGGCAGACACGACGCCGGAGCAGCAACAGCTGCTGAGCGACATCGAGGCCCTGGCCCAGAAAGCCCGCCCCGAAATGGAAACCGCCCTCAAGGCCATCGAAGACGGCGACACCGTGAGCGCCACGCTCACGCTGATGACCCGCGCCGCGCCCGCCGAGAGCGCCTGGCGCGCCAAGCTGGCGGAGCTGATCGAGCGGCAGAACCAGCTCAATGCGGCATCGGCCGAGCAGGCCGAGCGACTGCAGGGCCAGGCGCGCGGTCTGGGTGCGGGGCTGGTGGCGGTGGCTGCGTTGCTGGGATGGTGGATTGCGCGGCGCATCACGGCCAGTATCACGTTGCCGATTGGCCGCGCGGTCGTGGTGGCAGAGCGCATTGCGCGCGGCGATTTGACCTCGGCCATTGAAGTGCGCATCCACGACGAAACCGGCCGCCTGCTCGACGCCATTGCCGCCATGCAGGAGCGCCTGCGCGCCCTGGTGGCCGAGATCAGCCAGGCGGCCGATTCCATCCTCACGGCCAGCTCGGAGGTCGCGTCGGGCAACCTCGATCTGAGTCAGCGCACCGAACTGACCTCGCACAACCTTCAGGCCAGTGCCGCGGCGCTGGCCGATCTGACCGGCACCGTGTCGCAGAGCGCGGATTCCGCACACCAGGCCAACCACCTGACCTCCAGCGCCTCGCAGACGGCAACGCGCGGTGGGCAGGCGGTGACGCAGGTGGTGCAGACCATGGAGTCCATCAGCGCCAGCTCGCGCAAGATCGCCGACATCACCGGGGTGATCGACGGCATTGCCTTCCAGACCAACATCCTGGCGCTCAACGCTGCTGTGGAAGCGGCCCGCGCAGGCGAGCAGGGGCGCGGCTTTGCGGTGGTGGCGGGCGAGGTGCGCAACCTGGCGGGCCGCGCGGCCACGGCGGCGCGCGAGATCAAGGCCCTGATCGGCGCCAGCGTGCAGCAGGTCGAGCAAGGAGGCGAGCAGGTGCACCGTGCGGGCAGCACCATGGATGAACTGGTGGGCGCCGTGCGCAAGGTGTCGGACATCATGGCCGAGATCACCCAGTCCGCGCAGGAGCAAAGCCAGCGCATCGGGCAGGTGAGCCAGTCGGTGGGCGAATTGGAGGTGATGACCCAGCAGAACGCGGCCTTGGTGGAGCAGGGCGCGGCGGCGGCCGACAGCCTCAAGGAGCAGGCAGGGCGCCTGACCCAGGTGGTGAGCGCTTTCCGGCTGGAGCGCAGCGCGCGCGATGACCGCGACTGGTCCGGTCCCAGCCAGGGCACCGCAGCGGCTGCGTCCACGCCGCCCCCCCAGGCTTTGGATGGCGGCGCCAGCGCGCGGCGCTACCACGCCCCGGGCCAATGATTCCGCGCCGGGGTTGCTCTCAGGCCTGGCGCGCCTGCCAGGCCAGGTAATCGTCCAGCGGCAGGGGGCGGCTGATGTGGTAGCCCTGCGCCTCGTCGCACTTCAGCCTGCGCAGGTGCTCCAGGATGTCGGCGCTTTCCACGCCTTCGGCCACCACGCTCAGCCCCAGGTTGTGCGCCAGGTCGATGGTGGAGCGCACGATCATGGCGTCACCCTCGGCGCTTTGCATGCCCATGACGAAGGACTTGTCGATCTTGAGCTCCTGTACCGGCAGGCGGCGCAGGTAGGCGAGTGACGAATAGCCGGTGCCGAAGTCGTCGATGGAGAGCCGGAACCCCTGCTGCGCCAGGCGGTTGAGCATGGCTTCGGCGCGCTGGGGGTCGTCCATGATGGCGCTTTCGGTGATCTCCAGACAAAAGGCCGTGGCCGCCACACCGTGGCGTTGCAGGATGTCATCCAGGCGATGGCTCAGATCGGGATCCAGCAGGTCGCGCGTGGACAGGTTGACCGACACGCGCACGCCCAGCGCACGCGCCTGGGGCTGCGCCTGCCAGCGTGCGGCGGCTTCGAAGACCCACAGTGTGAGCTGGCGCACAAAGCCCGTCTGCTCGGCGAAGGGGATGAACTGCATGGGCGGTACCAGACCGCGCTGTGGGTGCTGCCAGCGTACCAGGGCCTCGGCGGCCAGGGTGTGGTGGCCCTGCAGCGCCACCTTGGGTTGCAGGAACAGGCGCAGTTCGTCCTGCTCCACGGCGCGGCGCAGGTCGCCCAGCAAGGTGAGCGTCTGCGCGCTGGAGGAGTCCAGCGCAGGGTCGTACATCTGCACCACACTGAGCGTGCGCTTGGCGGCGTACATGGCGATTTCGGCGCGGTTGAGCAGTCCGTCGGCGTCGGCGGCGTGGCCGGGCCAGCAGGCAATGCCCAGGGCGGCGCTCAGGTCCACGGTCTGTTCGTTCAGCTCCAGAGGCGCCTCAAAGGCCTGCACGATGGTCTGCGCAGCCTTCAGGGCGCGGGTGGGGTCGGCATCGTGCAGCAGCAGCGCAAATTCGTTGCCGCCCACACGTGCCACCAGATCGGGGGCCTGGGATGCGTGGGGCCGCAGGCGCTGGGCCACGGCCTGCAGCAGGCGGTCGCCAAAGGCGTAGCCCAGCACGTCGTTGACATGCTTGAAACGGTCCAGATCCAGCAGCAGCACTGCCAGGGGTGTGCTCCCCAAGGGGGGCTGTGCCGCAATGGCCTGCATCACGGCCTGGCGAAAGCGCTCGCGGTTGGGCAGGCCGGTGAGGCGGTCGCGGTAGGCCAGGTCACGCACCTCGGCCTGCTGGCGGGCGATTTCCAGGCGCATGCCGTCAAAAGAGCGCGCCAGGTCGCCGATCTCGTCGCTGCGCCCGGTGTGGCGCAGGGGTTCGCTGTAGTCGCCGCCCGCAAGACGCCGGGTGGCCGTGAGCAGCGAGCGCAGCGGGGTGGTCAGCCGCTGCGCCATGGCGCCGTTGCCCAGCGCAAACAGCAGCACACCGGCTGCGGTGATGACGGCCAGCAGCAGTTGCAACTGGCGCAGCGGCCCCACCACGGTGTCCACCGACCGCAACAGCAGGGTGTGCACCTCGCCGCCCACGGCCGGTAGGGCGCGGGCCCGCACCAGCAGGGTGTGCGTACCGGCCTGCAGCTCCAGCGGCAGCGCACCGGGCTGCAGCAGCCGTGCCCGCACCGGCGCAGGCACGGTGGCCACCGGCAGCGTGGTGCTCGCACCCGCCTGCACGCGCACGGCCACGTCCACCCCGAGCAGTTGGCGCATTTCATCGGCCAGCGGCTGGCCCACCGGGAAGCCCATGAGCACCCAGCCAATCACCAACGGTGCGCGCAAGGGCACCATGACAAATTGGTAGGGCCGCCCCGCAATCACGGCCACCTGGCTGCCCTGGGGTTGCGCGGCCAGGGCCTGCACCACCAGGGGCAGCTCGGCGGGCATCTGCGGCAGCTCGCTCGCCAGGCTGGCCGCGCGCAGCGCCAGGCGGGTGTCGAGCAGGGCTGTGGCCGCCGCACCGATGCGTGCGCCGTGGTTCTCCAGCGCGGACTGGATCGTGGGCTGGTCGTCCGAGCTGACGGCGGCGCGAAACCCATAGTCGGCCGCCAGCAGGGCCGAGCCCTGGCGCAGGCGCTCGGCGTTTTGCTCCAGCAGGCGCAGCCACACGCGTTCGTCGTTGTCGAGCTCGCGCGCCAGTTGCAGGCGCGCGTTGCGGTCGATGCCGACATGTACCACGGCAAAACCTGCGGCCTGCACGATGAGCAGCAGCAGGATAGACACCCCGACCAGCTTGAGGATCAGGCTGTGGCGCACGCGGGTGGGTGTTGGGCTCATGGCTGCAGACCGCCCAGGCGCACGGTGGCGGTGCTGTCGCCTTCGGTGAGTGCAATGGCCTGCTGGGGTGGCGTGACATCCACCGGCAGGCGCGCGTGCCAGGCGCGCAACTGGTGCGCGCCCGCAGGCATCCCCTCCAGGAGCGCCTGCCCCTGGGCATCGGTCTGGGCGAAATAGGGGGTGTCGAGCACCACCACCCAGCCCACCATCTGGTCATGGATGTTGCAGCCCAGCACGGCCACGCCGGGCTGGTCGAACAGCACGGGGGCGGCTGGCGTGCCCGCGTAGAGCTTGATTTCGAACTTCTTGGCCGGCGAGAACGAGTACACATGGTGGCGCACGCTGTCGCGGTTGGGAAAGCGCACCAGCGTGCCTACGGTGACCACGCGCACTGCAGGCACAAACTGCTTGTTCTCCTGTGAGATTTCCTGCTCGGGCAGGGGACGCACCGCGCGGCGCGCGGCATCGGACACGAGCGAGACGACGGCGCCCTCCAGGGGCTTGCCCGCGCTGTCCAGCACCTGTACGCGCAGGCTGCCTGCGCTGGCCGCGCCCGTCAGCCACAGCAGGGCGCACAGGGCTGCGGCCTTGCGGGGAGCGGGCAGCGGCATCATGGAACGATGGCCAGGCCGCGCAGCGGGGCGCCGTCGCCCACCACGCCCAGCGCTCGGGCGCGGCCGGTGTCCAGGTCCACCCGGTACAGCACGGTGGGCGCATGCGCACCGGTGCGCGCGGCCAGCAGTGCGGTGTTGTTGACGTCGGCAATGTCGAACGATGCGTCTTCCAGCGGTCCCAGCCCCAGGGAGCCCACCGTGCGCAGCTGCCCGGTGTTGGGTGAGACCATGGGTTGGGTGCCTTCACGCGAACCCTGCAGCACCAGCGTGCCCAGGGCAGCGTCGATGGCGTAGTTGGTGGTGAGTTTGTCGTCACGCTGGTTGTAGGTGTAGCCCGCTGCCACGATGTGCGGCGTGCGGCCCGCGTGCATGTCGCCCCAGGCGTAGCGCAGCGCGGGGTCGGGCTGCACGCCAGGCTGGGTGGCGTCGCCATCGACCTGTTGGCCGGTGTCGGGGTGCAGGCGCAGGTTGTGCCCTTGGTCCGAAACGACGCGAATGCGGTCGGCCGCAGGGTTGAAGTCGAACCCCCAGGCCTGCCCGCGCAGGCGGGGCGACGCATCGGGGGCACCCACTGCGTTGGCGGCGCCCGTGGCAGCGTCCAGCGTGTACAGGCGCCCGCTCTGTGCCAGGGCAAACAGCACACCCCGCGCGACGCGGTAGTCCAGCCCCACGAGCTGGTCGCCGGGCGCCAGGCCGTTGATGCTGCGGCGCTCCAGGATGTGCTGCGGCGCACCGGCGCGAAAGCGCAGCAGTTCGTGGTGGGCGCTCAGGCCCAGAAGCTCCTCGCCTGGCGCTGGGGCGGGCGGTGCCACGCTGGTGCAGGCGCCCAAGCCCAGCAGCAGGCAGAGTGCGGGCGCGGTGCGCAGGGTGCTTGACAAGCTCAGGTCCATGGGGGTGCTCCTCTGTGAAACTTGGCAGCCATTGTGCATGCCGGCGGCCGCCCGTGAAGGATCTCTATTGCTATGAAAATAATAGCTACTGGCGCTTGATGGACGGACGTTGGAGGCCATTTTTTCTCAAATCATCAGGAGGATGGGATGCTGTCGCGCAGCGCCTGCAGGTCCAGCACACGCACCCCGCCGTATTCCACGCGGATGACCCCGCGCGCCTGCAGGGCCGCGAGCGCTTCGTTCACGCGCTGGCGCGACAGGCCCACCAAGTAGGCCAGTTCCTGCTGGGTGATGCGCAGCACCTGGCCCACACCGGGATACAGCGTGGGGTTGAACAAGGCCGCCAGGCTGCGCGCCACGCGGGCGTTGGGGCTGTTGAGGCGGTCGATCTCGCGCGCCGCAATGAACTGGCCCAGGCGCTCGTTGAGCTGGTGCATGACAAAGCGGTTGAAGCCCAGCGAATGGTCCAGCAGCCAGTGGAAGGTGTCTATGGGCAGGCCCGCCACCACGCTTTTGCGCAGGGCCTGTACGTTGTAGCGGTAGGGCTCGCGCTTGACGGCCGTGCCTTCGCCAAACCAGCCGCCCGGCGGCAGGCCGGCAAAGGTCATGGTGCCGCCGTCGGCGTTGTCGTTGCTCATCTTGAGCAGGCCCTCGATCACGCCGAACCAGTAGGTGACGGGGCGCCCAACGCGGCACACATAGTCGCCGGGCAGCGCGTCGCCCACCAGCAGCACCTCTTCGGCGCAGGTGCGCTCGTGCGGTTGCAGCAAGGGCAGCCAGGGAATGTCCGCCAGTTCATCGGCCGTGGGTTTGCGGCGGCGGTGGTGCAAGGACAGATCGGTGCTCATGCGGTGCAAGTAAAGCGAAAGGCAGCAGGGGCAGAGTGCGACGCGGAATGCGGGAATACCACGATCCCAAATGTCGTCGCAAGGACAAAATAATTCCAATTCAGACCTGAAGATACAACGATACAGGAAGTTACACCGCCGTGTGAACCCAGGAGACACCATGCCCACCTTCCAAGCATCCACCATGAGCCGCCGCCGCGTGCTGGCCAGCGTCGGTCTCGCACTGCCCTGGTTGGCCGCCACCCGCGCATTGGCCCAAGAGGCGCCGCTCAAGTTGTGCCAGTCCACGGCCTTGACGGGGCCGCTGGGGGATCTGGGCTCGGCCATGCACCAGGGGGCGGTGGCTGCTTTCACCGCCATCAACGCCAAAGGCGGGATCCAAGGCCGTCAGATCCTGCTGCAGACACTGGACGACGGTTACGAAGTGCCGCGTGCCTTGGCTAACCTCGACACCTTTCTGGCCGACAAGGATTGCTTCGCGTTGTTCAACTGCATGGGCACTCCCATGGTCGAAGCCATGTTGCCGAAGGTGCAGGACAGCGGGGTGCCGTTCTTTGCGCCGTTCACGGGCGGCCAGCTCAGCCGCATCCCGGGGGCGCGCAATGTGTTCAACATCCGCGCCAGCTATGCCGAAGAAGCCGAGAAGTGCATTCAACACCTTGCCACGTTGGGCATACAGCGTATTGCGGTAGTCCAGCAGAACAATACCTTTGGCAAGGAGGTGTTGACCGGTGCGCGCGCCGCCATGGAGCGCGCCAAGGTTCCCGAGGGCCGCACGGCCAACGTGGAGAACAACGCATCGGACGCAGCGGCCGCAGCCCAGAAAATTGCCGATGCCAACCCGGAGGCCGTGCTTGTGGGCCTGGCAGGCAAGCCTGCGCTGGAGTTCATCAAGGCCTTTCGCACGCTGCGACCTGGGGTCACGCTGTATGCGTTGTCGGTGCTGGGCACGGCGGCCAACGTCAAGGCCTTGGGTAGTCATGCAGTGGGCTTGGTGATCTCTCAGGTCATGCCCCTGCCCACCAACGCCATCATCCCGGTCGTGCGCGATTTTCAGACGGCCTGGAAGGCCATTGACAGCAAGATGGAGCCATCGCACCTGGCCCTGGAGGGCTACATCAACGCCCGGGTGTTTGCCGAAGCCTTGCAGCGCGCGGGCAAGAGTCCCACGCGCGCCTCCTTCATCGATGCGACCTGGGGCCTGCGCAAGATGGATGTGGGTGGTTTCGAGATCAACGCCAGCGTCCCCGAGCGCAATGCTTCGCGCTTTGTGGAGCTGACGCTGGTGAACAGGGAGGGGCGGTTTGTGCGCTGAACGGGGTGCTTGCGGGTTATCCCCCGCCCGTATTTACCCCTAAATTGTCATCGCAAAGACAACGCGGCGTCAAAGTAACTCCTACCATGCAATTATGAATTACCAAGTCCCAGAGGCGACCTCTGGGCTTGCTGCCCCGCAAGGGCTACTGCAGACCCATCGATAGGACCCGGAATGAAGACCACGTTCCCGCAACTGCTGCTCAAACATGCAGCCGAGCGCCCGACAGACCCGGCCGTACGCGAAAAAGAGTACGGTATCTGGCAGACCTGGACCTGGAAAGACGCTGCACAGACGGTGCAGCAACTGGCCTGCGGCCTGCTGGCCCTGGGCTTCCGACGCGGGCAGAACCTGGCCCTGATCGGCGACAACCGCCCGCACCTGTACATGAGCATGGTGGCTGTGCAGAGCGTGGGTGGCGTGCCCATTCCGCTGTACCAGGACGCGGTGGCCACCGAGATGACCTTCGTGATCGAGGACGCGGAGGTGCAGTTCTTCTTCGCCGAGAACCAGGAGCAGGTGGACAAGCTGCTGGAGGTGCGCGAGTCGGTGCCCAGCGTCACCCACATCATTTACGACGACCCACGTGGCCTGCGCAACTACGAGCAACCCGGCCTCATCAGCACCGAGAAGCTGATGGCGCTAGGCGCCGAATGGGACCGCGCCCACCCCGGCGCCTGGAAGGCCGAGGTGGAACGCAACCGCCCCGAGGACGTGTCGGTCATCCTGTACACCTCGGGCACCACGGGCAAGCCCAAGGGGGTGTGCCAGACGCACTCGGCCTTCATCGCCTCGGCGCAGGGCGGGGTCGAGGTCGATCGCCTGGTGCCTACTGACAACATCATTTCCTACCTGCCCCCCGCCTGGGTGGGCGACCACCTGTTCTCGGTGGCCCATTGGCTGGTCGCGGGCTTCACCATCAACTGCCCCGAGTCGGCAGGCACCGTGTCGATCGACCTGCGCGAGATCGGGCCGACCTACTACTTTGCGCCGCCGCGCGTGTTCGAGGGCATGCTGACCTCGGTGTCCATCCGCATGGAAGACGCTGCCCCCTTCAAGCGCTGGCTGTACGCCAAGGCCATGGAGCTGGCGCGCCGCGTGGGCGCCGACATCCTGGACGGCAAGCCGGTCAGCAGCAGCGACCGGCTGCTGTACAAGTGGTACGACCTTTCTGTGTATGGCCCGCTGCGCAATGTGCTGGGGCTCTCGCGCATCCGCGTGGCCTACACCGCGGGCGCGGCCATCGGCCCGGACCTGTTCCGCTTCTACCGCTCCATCGGCATCAACCTCAAGCAACTCTACGGCCAGACCGAAACCTGCGCCTATGTGTGCCTGCAGCGCGACCGGCAGGTGGACCTCAACAGCGTGGGCCAGGCGGCACCCGGCATCGAACTCAAGATCGCCGACAACGGCGAGGTGCTGGTCAAGGGCGTGTCGGTGCTCAAGGAGTACTACAAGCGCCCGGACGCCACGGCCGAGGTGATCGACGAGAACGGCTACTTCCACACCGGTGATGCCGGCGTGATCGATGCCAACGGCCAGCTGCGCATCATCGACCGCGCCAAGGACGTGGGCAAGCTCAATGGCGGTGCCATGTTTGCGCCGAACTACATCGAGAACAAGCTCAAGTTCTTCCCGCAGATCAAGGAGGCCGTGTGCTTTGGGCACGACCGCGACCAGGTCTGCGCCTTCATCAACATCGACTTCGAGGCCGTGGGCAACTGGGCCGAGCGCCAGGGCCTGCCCTACGGCGGCTATGTGGATCTGGCCTCCAAGCCGCAGGTGCTGCAACTCATCATCGACTGCGTGTCCCAGGTCAATGCCGACCTGGCCGCCGAGGCGGGCATGGGCGATACGCAGGTGGCGCGCTTCCTGGTGCTGCACAAGGAGCTGGACCCCGACGATGACGAGCTGACCCGCACGCGCAAGGTGCGCCGCGGCTTCATCGCCCAGAAGTACGCCGTGCTCGTCGATGCGCTGTATGGCGGTCGCACCGAGCAATTCGTCGAAACGCAGGTCAAGTTCGAGGACGGGCGCACCGGCAGCGTCAGTGCCACGCTCAAGATCCTCGACGCCAAGGTCCATGCGCCTGCCAAGGTCAGTGCCTGAGATACCGGAAAGCACCCCATGACCCAGAAAAAAATCGGCGACGTCATCCTTGACGTCAAGAACATCAGTCTGCGCTTTGGCGGCGTGAAGGCGCTGACCGACATTTCGTTCAACGTGCGCGAGCATGAGATCCGCTCCATCATCGGCCCCAACGGTGCCGGCAAGAGCTCCATGCTCAACTGCATCAACGGTGTGTACACGCCCTCCGAAGGCTCCATCACCTTCCGCGGAAAGACCTTTGGCCACATGAACAGCCGCCAGGTGGCCGAGATGGGCATCGCCCGCACCTTCCAGAACCTGGCGCTGTTCAAGGGCATGAGCGTGATCGACAACATCATGTCGGGGCGCAACCTCAAGATCAAGAGCAACCTCCTTTTGCAGGCGCTGCGCTGGGGGCCCGCCGAGCGCGAGGAAATCGCGCACCGCGAGAAGGTCGAGCACATCATCGACTTCCTGGAAATCCAGGCCTTCCGCAAGACCCCCGTGGGCCAGTTGCCCTACGGTCTGCAAAAGCGTGTGGACCTGGGCCGCGCCCTGGCCATGGAGCCGCAGGTGCTGCTGCTCGATGAGCCCATGGCCGGTATGAACGTGGAAGAGAAGCAGGACATGTGCCGCTTCATCCTCGACGTGAACGATGAGTTCGGCACCACCATCGTGCTGATCGAGCACGACATGGGCGTGGTGATGGACATCTCCGACCGTGTCGTGGTGCTCGACTACGGCAAGAAGATCGGCGATGGCGAGCCTGAAGAAGTGCGCAACAACGAAGACGTGATCCGAGCCTACCTGGGCACCAGCCATTGAGGCGGGAGACAAGCAAATGGCATTCTTTCTTGAAACACTGATCGGCGGCCTGATGGCCGGCATGCTGTATTCGCTCGTGGCCCTGGGCTTCGTGCTGATCTACAAGGCCTCGGGCGTCTTTAACTTCGCGCAGGGTGCGATGGTGCTGTTCGCGGCACTGGCCATGGCGCGCTTTTCAGAGTGGATCCCCAAGTGGACCGGTATCGACAACGCCATCGTGGCCAACCTCGCCGCCTTCGTGATTGCAGGGGTGTTCATGTTCGTCGTCGCATGGGTCATCGAGCGCCTGGTACTGCGCCACCTCGTGAACCAGGAAGGCGCGACGCTGCTGATGGCCACGCTGGGGATCACCTACTTCCTCGAAGGTGTGGGCCAGACGCTCTTCGGCAGCGACATCTACAAGATCGACGTGGGTATGCCCAAGGACCCGGTGTTCCTGTTCGAGTCCGTCTTTGAAGGCGGCGTCCTGGTGAACAAGGAGGACGTGATCGCCGCTGCCATCGCTGCCACGCTGGTGCTGCTGCTGAGCATCTTCTTCCAGAAGACCAAGACCGGCCGCGCCCTGCGCGCTGTGGCCGACGACCACCAGGCCGCCCAGTCCATTGGCATTCCACTCAACCGCATCTGGGTCATCGTCTGGTGCGTGGCTGGTGTGGTGGCCCTGGTGGCCGGGATGATCTGGGGCTCCAAGCTGGGCGTGCAGTTCTCGCTCACCACTGTGGCGCTGCGTGCCCTGCCGGTGGTGATTCTGGGTGGCCTGACCTCGGTGCCTGGCGCCATCATCGGTGGCCTGATCATCGGCGTGGGTGAAAAGCTCTCCGAGGTGTACCTCGGCCCGTTCGTGGGCGGTGGTATCGAAATCTGGTTTGCCTATGTGCTGGCACTGGTCTTTCTGCTGTTCCGCCCTCAGGGTCTGTTCGGCGAAAAGATCATCGACCGCGTCTGAACCACCACAAGAACAACAAGGAGAGAACCCATGTTCTACCGCGAAAACGGCCAGTTCAAGACCAGCTACCGGGCGGATCAGCAGGTCTTCCCGATTGCCCAGGACCGCATTGCCATCTTCCTGCTGCTGGCGGTGGCCTTCCTGGTGGTTCCCATGCTGGCCACCGACTACTTCTACCGTGCCATCCTGATTCCCCTGGTCATCATGTCGATGGCCGCGCTGGGCGTGAACATCCTCGTGGGCTACTGCGGCCAGATTTCTCTGGGCTCGGGTGCCTTCATGGCCGTGGGTGCGTACGGGGCCTTCAACTTCTTTGTGCGCTTCCCTGGCATGCCCTTGATTCCGGCGCTGATTCTGGGCGGCCTGTGCGCTACGTTCTTCGGCATCCTGTTCGGTTTGCCCAGTCTGCGCGTGAAAGGCCTGTACCTGGCCGTGGCGACGCTGGCCGCGCAGTTCTTCAGCGACTGGATGTTCCTGCGCATCAAGTGGTTCACCAACAATTCCGACTCCGGCTCGGTGTCGGTGAGCAACCTGCAGGTGCTGGGCATGCCCATCGACAGCGCCGTGAGCAAGTACATCTTCTGTCTGTCGCTGTTGGTGATCGTGGCCATGCTGGCCAAGAACCTGGTGCGCGGCGCCATCGGCCGCGAGTGGATGGCCATCCGCGATATGGACGTGGCCGCCGCCGTGATCGGTATTCGCCCGATGTACGCCAAGCTCAGCGCGTTCGCCGTGAGCTCCTTCATCGTCGGCATGGCGGGCGCGCTGTGGGCCTTCGTGCACCTGAGCTCGTGGGAGCCGGCGGCGTTCTCGGTGGAAATCTCCTTCCGCCTGCTGTTCATGGTCATCATCGGTGGCATGGGCTCCATCATGGGTGCGTTCTTTGGCGCGGCCTTCATCGTGGTGCTGCCCATCTTCCTGAACCAGTTCCTCCCGGCACTGGCAGGCCTGTTCGGGATCGAGATCTCCACAGCCGCTGTCTCGCATGCTGAGCTCATCATCTTCGGCGGCCTGATCGTGTGGTTCCTGATCGTTGAGCCCCACGGCCTGGCCAAGCTCTGGTCCATTGGCAAGCAGAAGATGCGCCTGTGGCCCTTCCCCCACTGAGGCAGGCTCTCTGCAGGAAACCACTTACACGCAATTCCCGATGCGCTCGCTCCTGAAGGGGGCGTCCACTGGAGACCCGGTCTTTTCCCGTGCTTCAACACTTTCATTCAAAGGAGACATACATGAAGCTTTCGAAAATCGTGATTGCCGCTGCCGTGGTGGCTGCAGGTGCCTCGTCCCTGAGCACCAGCGCCATCGCGCAGGCCAAGGAGCAGTTCTTCCCGCTGCTGTCCTACCGTACCGGTCCCTATGCACCCAATGGCACGCCCTGGGCCAACGGCAAGCAGGACTACATCAAGCTCATCAATGCCCGTGACGGCGGCATCAACGGCGTGAAGCTGACCTTTGAAGAGTGCGAAACCGGCTACGCCACCGACCGCGGCGTGGAGTGCTACGAACGCCTCAAGAGCCGTCCCGGCGTGTCGCTGTTCGATCCGCAATCGACTGGCATCACCTTCGCCCTGACCGAGAAGGCGCCCGCCGACAAGGTACCGCTGATGACGCTGGGCTACGGTCTCTCCGTCTCGCAGGACGGCATGGCCTTCAAGTGGAACTTCCCCTTCATGGGCAGCTACTGGACCGGCGCCGACATCCTGATCCAGCACATCGGCAAGAACCTGGGCGGCATGGACAAGCTCAAGGGCAAGAAGATCGCTCTGGTGTATCACGACAGCCCGTTCGGCAAGGAACCCATCCCGCTGCTGCAGGAGCGCGCCAAGATGCACGGCTTCGAGCTGCAGATGCTGCCCGTGACGGCGCCTGGCGTCGAGCAGAAGGCCACCTGGCTGCAAGTGCGCCAGAGCCGCCCCGACTTCGTGCTGCTGTGGGGCTGGGGCGTGATGAACTCCACCGCCCTGAAGGAAGCCCAGGCCACGGGCTACCCGCGCGACAAGATGTACGGTGTGTGGTGGGCCGGTGCCGAACCCGATGTGCGTGACGTGGGCGAAGGTGCCAAGGGCTACAACGCGCTGGCACTCAACGGTTCGGGCCAGCAACCCAAGGTCATCCAGGACATCCTCAAGCATGTGCACGACAAGGGCCAGGGCACCGGGCCGAAGGATGAGGTGGGCTCCGTGCTCTACACCCGTGGCGTGATCATTCAGATGCTGAGCATCGAGGCCGTGCGCCGCGCCCAGGAGCGCTTCGGCAAGGGCAAGGTCATGACCGGTGAGCAAGTGCGCTGGGGCCTGGAAAACCTGGCACTCGACCAGAAGAAGCTCGACGCGCTGGGCTTCAGTGGTGTGATGCGTCCGCTGTCCACCAGCTGCGCCGACCACATGGGTTCGACCTGGGCCCGCGTGCAGACCTGGGACGGCAAGAAGTGGAACATCGGTGCCGACTGGTACCAGGCCGACGAGCAGATCCTCAAGCCCATGATCAAGGCAGGTTCTGAAAAGTACATGTCCGACAAGAAGCTGACCCGTCGCGACGCGGCTGACTGCCAGTCTTGAGGACATCCCCCTGAGGCGCTTGCGCGCCTTCCCCCTTCTCTCGCGCTTCGCGCGGGAAGGGGGACGACACCGGTGGCCGGGCAAAGCCCGTTCCACGGTGTCTCTGGCGAGGGAGCCGCGCCAGTTTTGAACGGCTGTGATGACAGCCGCCAATCGAAAGAGTTGTGCCGCAACCCTTTCGATTGGCACAGCGAAGGCAACACCATGGATTCAAAAAACATTGTTCTCAACGTCAACGGCATCGAGGTCATCTACAACCATGTGATCCTCGTGCTCAAGGGTGTCTCGCTGCAGGTGCCCGAAGGGGGCATCGTGGCCATCCTGGGCGGTAACGGCGCGGGCAAGACGACGACGCTGCGCGCCATCTCCAACCTGCTCAAGGGGGAGCGTGGCGAGGTCACCAAGGGCTCCATCGAGCTGCATGGCGAGCGCATCGAGAACCTTTCGCCTGCCGACCTCGTCAAGCGTGGCGTGGTGCAGGTCATGGAAGGTCGCCACTGCTTCGCACACCTGACCATCGAAGAAAACCTGATGACCGGCGCCTATACGCGTTCGAGCAAGGCCGAGATCGCCGCCAACCTCGAAAAGGTCTACAACTACTTCCCGCGCCTGAAAACGCGCCGCACATCGCAGGCGGCCTACACCTCGGGCGGCGAGCAGCAGATGTGCGCCATTGGCCGCGCGCTCATGACCAACCCCAAGATGGTGCTGCTGGACGAACCCTCGATGGGCCTGGCGCCGCAAATCGTGGAGGAGGTGTTCAACATCGTGCAAGACCTCAACAAGAAGGAAAAGGTCACCTTCCTGCTGGCCGAGCAGAACACCAACATGGCCCTGAAGTATTCCGACTACGGCTACATCATGGAGTCGGGCCGGGTCGTGATGGACGGCGCCTCCGTCGATCTGGCCAGCAACGAGGACGTCAAGGAGTTCTACCTCGGCGTCGGCGGCGGCGAGCGCAAGAGCTTCAAGGACGTCAAGAGCTACAAGCGGCGCAAGCGCTGGCTGGCCTGATTGCTACATTTTTTATAGCTTTTGGCGCTTTCTGAATGGGCGTCAGGAGCCTTTTTATCCAAATTTCTTTCAGACACAGGAGCCCCCGGCATGAGCAAGTTCTATGACGCACTGGAAACACGCTCCAGTGCCGAGCGCGAAGCCGCCCACATGGCTGCATTGCCGCAGCAGGTGGCCCACGCTCAAAAGGCCAGCAGCGCCTTTGCAAGCATCCTGGCGGGTGTGGACGCTGCCGCCATCACCAGCCGCCAGGCCCTGGCCCGCTTGCCTGTCACGCGCAAGTATGAGCTGCTGGAGCGCCAGCAAGCCCAGCGCGCCGACAGCCCCTTCGGTGGCTTTGCGGCCGTCGGCTTTGGCAAGGCCATGCCGCGCGTGTTCGCAAGCCCCGGCCCCCTGTACGAACCCGAAGGCGCACGCCCCGACTATTGGCGCATGGCGCGTGCCATCTATGCAGCAGGCTTTCGCCCCGGAGAGCTGATCCACAACTGCTTTTCCTACCACTTCGTACCCGCAGGCTCCATGATGGAGAGCGGCGCCCACGCCATGGGCTGCACGGTGTTCCCCGGCGGCACGGGCCAGACCGAGCAGCAGGTGCAGGCCATTGCCGACCTCAAGCCCGCGGGCTATATCGGCACCCCAAGCTTTCTCAAGATCATCGTGGAGAAGGCGGCCGAAATGGGCATTCCCCTGCCCAGCCTGACCAAGGCCATGCTCTCGGCGGAGGCCTTTCCGCCTTCGCTGCGCGACTGGCTGCAAGAGCGCGGCATCACCGGCTACCAGTGCTACGGCACGGCCGATCTGGGGTTGATTGCCTACGAAACCGAGGCCCGTGAAGGTCTGGTGCTGGACGAAGGCGTGATCGTCGAGATCGTGCGCCCCGGAACGGGCGATCCCGTGCCCGAGGGCGAGGTGGGCGAGCTGGTGGTCACCACGCTCAACCCCGACTACCCGCTGATCCGTTTTGGCACGGGCGACCTCTCTGCGGTGCTGCCTGGCGCATGCCCCACGGGCCGCACCAACACGCGCATCAAGGGCTGGATGGGGCGTGCGGACCAGACGACCAAGGTGCGCGGTATGTTTGTGCATCCTGGCCAGGTGGACGCCATCGTGAAACGCTTTCCGCAGGTTCAGCGTGCCCGGCTCGTGGTCAGTGGTGAAATGGCCAACGACCAGATGGTGCTCCAGGTGGAGACCACCGAAACCGCTGGCGGTCTCGCTGTTCAGTTGCAGGACGCCATGCGCGAGGTGACCAAGCTGCGCGGCGAGGTGGAAATGGTGGCGCCTGGCAGCCTGCCCAACGATGGAAAAGTCATCGAGGACGCGCGCAGCTACCGCTGAGACCCACGTACCCTACACCGAGGAGCCTGCACCGTGCCATCCATGGCGCATGGCGCCGGCCCCTCGGTCTTTTACCGGGGCTTGTCGCTGGCTTGGGCGAGGACGCGGGCGTGCACCGTGTTGCGTTCCGTGGGGTGGGCGCTGATGAGCTCCAGCAGCGCACCCGGAGGCAGGTCGCGTGCCTTGCGGCGGTCTTTTTTGACCGGAATGGCGCGCCAGCCCGACAGCAGCATCCAGCTCCACAGTTCGCGCGGGATGTTCTGGTTCACGGTCATGCGAATCTCGCCCCGGATGAGCAGGCTGCCCATGGGTGGCACGGGCCCCGCAGGCGGGCTGCGGCGCTTCTGGCGAATGGAAAAGACGGTGCGGATCAGGTCTTTCATGGGCGAATCCGGTCAACAAGGCGTCACGCTGTAGGGGCAGAGCATAGCCCACTGGCGTCATGGCACTCAAGCGTCGGTCGCTTTTTGCCATGAGGTCGCGGGCCTTGGGTCTGATCCATGCCACGGCAATCTGCGGTGGTTTCAGTGATCCATGCCGCGCGCATGAACTGGCGCTGCCTAGGCCAGAGCTCCCGTGCAAGGGTCGCCCCGCAGCACCGGGAGCGTCCCCCTGCCCGCAGTGCGCAGCACTGCGAGAGCGGGGGGATGGCGCCGAAGGCGACACAGGGGGGTGACTTCAACCCAGCGTGATCGTCACATCGATGTTGCCGCGCGTGGCGTTGGAGTAGGGGCAGACCTTGTGGGCCGCGTCCACCAGCGCCTGGGCGGCGGCGCGGTCCATGCCAGGCAGGTGCACTTGCAGGCGCACGGCGATGCCATAGCCGCCGGTGATGGGGCCGAGGTCCACCTCGGCGTCCACGGCCACGTCCTGCGGGATGGCGATTTTCTGCATGCCGCCCACGGCCTTGAGTGCGCCGATGAAGCAGGCCGAGTAGCCGGCGGCGAACAGCTGCTCGGGGTTGGTGCCGGTGCCCGAGGTGCCGGGCGAGGACAGTTTCACATCGAGGCGGCCGTCGTCGGTGCGCGAGGCGCCGTCGCGGCCCCCGGTGGTGTGGGCGCGGGCGGTGTAGAGGACTTTGTCGAGCGTGGTCATGGTGCTTTCCTTTGCAGGTGGTGCCCGGAGCGGGCGGGGGGTGAATCGGAGGTGTCAGGCCGGGGCCAACTGGGCGCGCAGCGCCTGGAGCTGGAGCGTCAGCGCGTGCAGTTCGGGCAGCGGGGTGTGGCTGCCCCGCAGCACGCAGGCGGGCACGCTTTCGGCCCGCTCGCGCAGCGCACGGCCCTGCGGCGTGAGGCGGATGCGCACGCGGCGCTCGTCCTGCGGATCGCGCTGGCGTTCCACTAGGCCCGAGGTTTCGAGGCGTTTGAGCAGCGGCGTCAGCGTGCCGGAGTCGAGGAACAGGCGCTCGCCGAGTTCGGAGACGGTGGGCCCGTCCTGCTCCCACAGCACCAGCATCACGAGGTACTGCGGATAGGTCAGGCCGATGGCGTCGAGCAGCGGCTTGTAGAGCTTGGTCATCGCCAGCGAGGTGGAATACAGCGCGAAGCAGACCTGGTTGTCGAGCCACAGGATGGGTGGGCTGGGGCTCTCGGTGGTGTGTTCGGTGGGCATAGGATGAATTATTGCTGGCAATTAAATTGCGTGCAATTAAATCACTGGAAGGCCCTCTGAAACACAGGGGATAGAACAAGCGCTCCTGAAAAAGGAGCTAGATGCGCTTTATGGGCGAGTGCTACAGGGCATTTTGACCATGAAACGCCAAGAAAAAGGCCGGATGAAACCGCCCGGCCTGGAAGGGGAGCGCGGTGCTCAGTACTGGTACACGCCACTGCCCGTCTTGCGGCCCAGGCGGCCGGCGGCCACCATTTCGCGCAGCAGCGGGCAGGCGCGGTACTTGCTGTCGCCAAACTCGGCAAGGTACACGTCCATCACGGCCAGGCACACGTCCAGGCCCACCATGTCGGCCAGGGCCAGCGGGCCAATCGGCTGGTTGCAGCCCAGCTTCATGCCAGCGTCGATGTCCTCGGGCGTGGCCAGGCCTTCGGCCAACACGAAGAAAGCCTCGTTGATCATGGGCACCAGAATGCGGTTGACCACGAAGCCCGGGGCGTTCTTGACGGTGATGGGGCTCTTGCCCAGCGCCAGCGCCATGGCCTTGACGGCGTCGTGCGTGGCGTCGCTGGTTTGCAGTCCACGGATGATCTCCACCAGCGCCATCATCGGCACGGGATTGAAGAAGTGCATGCCAATGAACTTGTCGGCGCGGCTGGTGGCAGCGGCCAGCTTGGTGATGGAGATCGACGAGGTGTTCGAGGCGATGATCACGTCGGGGGCCACGATGCCGTCCACCTGCTTGAGGATCTTGAGCTTGAGCTCATAGTTCTCGGTGGCGGCCTCGATGACGAGCTGCGCGGCCTTGAGGTCGTCGTAGCTGGTGGAGGTCTTGATGCGCGCCAGCGCCGCGTCCTTGTCGGCCTGGGTGATCTTTTCCTTCTTGATCAGGCGGTCCAGGCTGCCGGAGACGGTGGCCAGGCCTTTCTGCACCGCGGCGTCCGAAATGTCGACCATTACGACGTTGATGCCCGAGACCGCGCAGGCCTGCGCAATGCCGTTGCCCATGGTGCCGGCGCCGATGATGCCAACCGTAGTGATGCTCATGTGGAGTACTCTCTGCAAAGTGAAACAACAGCCACCATCGTAGCGGCATTGGCCCGCTCCATCGGTTAAGGTGCGTCAAACACGGAGGAGACGGGTATGTTCGACTACATCGTAGTGGGGGGCGGATCGGCCGGTTGCGTGCTCGCTGGGCGCCTGAGCGAAGACCCGGCTGTGCGCGTGTGCCTGCTGGAGGCCGGACCGGCGGATCACAGCGTGCTCATCCACTGCCCGGCAGGATTGGCCGTGATGGCCAAGTACATGCTCAACGGCTGGGGGCTGAACACCACGCCGCAGCCTGGCCTGGGCGGGCGCCGGGGCTACCAGCCGCGTGGCAAGGTGCTGGGCGGCTCCAGCTCCATCAACGCCATGATCTACGTGCGCGGCCAGCCGCAGGACTACGATCACTGGGCCGCGCAGGGCAACCCGGGCTGGGGCTGGAGCGACGTGCTGCCGTACTTTCTGCGCGCAGAGAACAACGAGCGCGGCGCCGACGCCTGGCACGCCACGGGCGGCCCGCTCAACGTGATGGACCTGCGTTCGCCCACCCGCTTCGCCCGGGTGTTCGTCGAGGCCGGCGTGCAGGCGGGCCACGCGCACAACCGCGACTTCAACGGTGCCACGCAGGAAGGCGTGGGCGAATACCAGGTCACCCACCGCAACGGCGAGCGCTTCAGCGCCGCCAAGGCCTACCTTACGCCGCACCTGGCGCGGCCCAACCTGCAGGTGCTTACTGGGGCGCACGCCACCCGCGTGCTGTTCGACGGGCGCCGCGCCGTGGGCGTGGAATTCCGCCAGGGCAACCGCTTGCAGCAGCTGCGCTGCAAGCGTGAGGTGTTGCTGAGCGCCGGCGCGCTGCTGTCGCCGCAACTGCTCATGCTCTCGGGCATCGGCCCCGGGGCGCAGCTGCAGCGCCACGGCATTGCCGTGCTGCACGACCAGCCGGGCGTGGGCGCACACCTGCACGACCATCCCGACGTGGTGCGCGTGGTCGATGCACCGGGGCAGAGCGAGCTGTTCGGCATCTCGGTGCCCGGCGTGGCGCGCATCGTGCGCGGCGTGCACGAATGGCGGCGTCAGCGCAGTGGCATGCTGACGACCAACTTCGCCGAGGCGGGCGGATTCATCCGCAGCCAGCCCTCGGAAACGGCGCCCGACGTGCAGCTGCATTTCGTCATCGGCAAGCTGGTGGATCACGGCCGCAAAACGGTGCTGGGCCACGGCCATTCCTGCCATGTTTGCCTGCTGCAGCCCGTGAGCCGGGGCAGCGTGCAGCTCGCCAGCGGCGACCCGATGGCGCTGCCGCTGGTGGACCCGAACTTCCTGGGCGAGCGCGCCGACATGGACCGCATGGTGCACGGCTTTCGGCGTATGCAGGAAATCCTGGCGCAGCCCGCGCTGGCGCGCTATGGCACCGCGCCCGTGCTGGAGTCCGACGCGGAGATCGAGGCCTTCATCCGCCAGCACGCCGACACCATCTACCACCCCGTGGGCAGCTGCCGCATGGGGCCGGGCGAGCACGACGTGGTGGATGCGCAGCTGCGCGTGCGCGGCGTGCAGGGCCTGCGCGTGGTCGATGCGTCCATCATGCCGCGCATCGTCAGCGGCAACACCAACGCCCCCACCATCATGATCGCGGAAAAGGCGGTGGACATGGTGCGCGCGGCGGCGTGACGGAATTCACGCAATTGGCGGACGATGGTGTTTTTAAGGATGGAATAGGGTTCGGTTAAGGGATTTTTAACAGCGCGCGAAGGCAGCGATTTCTAGACTTCATTCCACGGTTGCGGGTGCATGGTGCACCCGGCCCGGCACGGTTTCGCACCGTGTCGTAGCAGGCCCCCGGGGCCAGGAAAGAACGTGATGAAGATCGATACCCGTGAAATTGCCGAAATCGCCGCTGCCCAACCTGTCGTGCCGCGCGTGGACCTGTACGCCGGCATCCACAAGGCGCTGCGCGCCTTCATGACCGACACCCTGCTG
The DNA here is from genome assembly GCF_010020825.1 of Acidovorax sp. 210-6. Taxonomy (GTDB): domain Bacteria; phylum Pseudomonadota; class Gammaproteobacteria; order Burkholderiales; family Burkholderiaceae_C; genus Simplicispira; species Simplicispira sedimenti. Next base: position 3,676,701 of record NZ_JAACJE010000001.1, on the reverse strand, counting down.
GGCCTGGGCCGCATGGATGTGGAGGACGACCTCGACTTCGCCCAGGGCTGCCAGCGCGTGGCGCAACTGCTCGATGTGCTCCAGGCCCATCTGGAGCATGAGAACCGCTTCGTGCACCCGGCCATCGAAGCCCGCGCCCAGGGCGGCAGCCTGGCGGTGGCGGATGAGCACGAGGGCCACGAGCGGGCCATCCTGCGCCTGGTGCGTGCCGTGGCCGACCTGATGGCCTGCGCGCGCGCCGACCGCGCGCCACGCGCCCAGGCGCTGTACCACGCGCTGGCGCTGTTCGTGGCGCACAACTTCGAGCACATGCACCTGGAAGAGACCGCGCACAACGCGGCGCTGTGGCAGCACTACACCGATGAGGAGCTGATGGCCGTGCACGGCACGCTGGTGTCGTCGATCCCGCCCGGCGAAATGATGCTGGTGATGCGCTGGATGGTGCCTTTCATGGCGCCGGCCGAGCGGTTGGCTCTGCTGGGTGGCATGCGCCAGCAGGCGCCGGGCGAGGCGTTCGGCGCGGTGCTGGATGTGGTGCGCCCCCACCTCACCGCCCGGGAATGGGACAAGCTCATGGCGGGCCTGGGGATGGCCGGCGCCAGTCTGCAGTGAGGGGTCAGCCCGCCTGTTCCTCGAGCTGGACCGGGCAGGCCACGCACAGCCGGAAGCGCCCGCGTCCGGTCTTCTCGATGCGCATGGGCGGGTTGTTCTCCTGCAGGCGGCGCTGCAGCAGCAGCAGGCGGGCCTCCAGGTTGTCGGCCACGTCGGGCAGGCGGATCGAAGGGTCGAGCCGCAGTTCGCGGTTGGAGAACTCGGTCCGTCCGGCCTGCGTGTAGTCGCGCAACAGCTTCCAGAAAATGGCGCCAGCCACGCCCTTGATGAGGTAGTCGTCGTTGATGAAGATGCTGTCGTTCGAGGCGTAGCGACGCACGCGCACGGGTGCGCCGCTCGGCACCGGCACCTGCGCCGCGTCGGTCGCGGCGGCCTCGCCCGTCTCCGGCGCGGCCTGCAGCAGGTCGATGGCGGCGCCCAGATGCCCGGCCAGCGCCACCAGCAGGTCCTCGTCCTCGAAGTCGAAGGCCATGTCACGCGGGCTTTCGGCGAACAGCACGCCGAGCACGCGGCCCGCGGCCACCATGGGTACGGCGAGCTGGCTGTGGGGCTCGGGCAGGCCGGGATAGGGGATCTCGGTGCCCGGCGCCAGTGCCGGGTCGTCCGTGCTGCCGGCCCGGAGGCTGCTGCGCATGGCGTGGCTGTAGAGCGCCGCGTGCGTCATGTGGCTGATGCGCACCGGCGTGTTCTCGCGCGCGGCCACGCCGATCACCCCGTGCCCCAACGCGATCTCCGAGCCGACGCCCGAAGTGGCGTAGCCACAACTGGCCACGGTGTAGAGGCGCTGGGCCGGTGTGTCGAGCAGCAACACCATGGCATGCCCGATGCCCAGCGCATCGCGCAGGCAGGCCAGCGCGGTCTGCAGCAGTTCGTCCAGCCCGGTACAGGCGGCCATGCGCTGGCTGCACTGGCGCAGGCGGTGCAGCAGGCCGGTGCGGCCGGGTGCGGGCTGCAGGCCCTCGCCGTCGATGGCGTCGATATGCTCCACCGCATACACGTCCGAGCCCTTGAGGCGGAACACCTCGGCCATGCCGGTGTGCGAGGCGATGCCGGCCAGCCGCGCCTTCATGCTCTCGAAGAGCGCGCCGCTGGTCTCGGTGCGCAGGTAGCGCAGGTGCAGGCGATAAAAACGCGCCGTCACCGGATCGAGCACCAGCACCGAGGCGTGCGGGTTGTCCAGGATGTTCGCGCGCGTCTTGTTGAAGAACTGGAAGGACAGGGCCACATGGCCCTCGTCCACATAGACCACCTGCGAGATGTAGGCCACGTTGGGGGTGCCGTCACTGGCGCAGGTGGCCATCACGGCCGGGATGGCGCCTTCCAGGCAAGGGCGGATGGAGTGCAGCGAAGGGGCCGTCATGGTCTGGCCTTCGGGGCGTCCAGCGGGGCGCCGGCGCGGGGCCCCGGCGTCTGGTCATAGGCACTTTCGGGCGTGAACTGCACCGCCACCACGTCGTCCAGCGGTGCCGAGAGCATGGCGGCCGCGAACTGCGGCCCGTAGCCCACCGGCGCCAGTTCGCACTGCATCGAGGCCAGGTAGCGGTCCAGTTGCGGCTGGTCGGCCGGCGACGCGGGGCGCAGCGTGGCCTCGCGGGCCTTGAGCTGCAGCGTGCGGTGCGTGGGCGGCTCGCTGAACACCACCGCGAGGCCGCCGCCCGACCCGATGTCCTGCAGGAGCTGGCGCGACTGGCTGCGCCGCAGGTACACCGTCACCTGGGTGCCGTCGGCGCTGATGGCGCTGCCCACGCCGCGCATGATGCTCGGCCGGAACGCGGCGTCGCGCGAGGCCACGATCACCGAGACACCCCGGTCCACCATGGCGATGTGCTCCGGGCTCAACAGGCTGGGTGCGGTCATGGCGGTCAGGCGGCGAAGCGGCGGCGCGTCAGGGACAGCGCCACCCAGTAGGCGGCAACGGTGGTGACCACCATCACCAGGCCGTGGCGCAGCGGGTGCGCGGGCCACTGGTCCATGAACAGCGGGCGCACCAGCTCGACGGCATTGGTCAGCGGCAGCCAGTCGGAAATGTGCCGCACCACGGTGGGCAGCTGCTCGCGCGGGAAGAACACGCCCGAGAGGAACATCATGGGCGTGAGCACCAGCGTGAAGTAGTAGGTGAAGAAGTCGTAGCCCTTGGCCAGCGCGTTGAAGATCAGCGCGATGCTGGAGAACATGATGCCCACGCACAGCAGCACGGGCCAGGCCACGAGCAGCTTGGGGCTGTGGCTGATGCCCAGCGCGAGCATCACCCCCATGATGGCCGTCACGGTGAACAGCGCCTTGAAGGCGGCCCAGAGCATCTCGGCCAGCACCACGTCGTCCAGCCCCACGGGCGTGTTCATGATGCCCTCCCAGGTCTTCTGCACATGCATGCGCGAGAAGGCCGAGTACAGCGCCTCGAAGCTCGCGGCGTTCATGGCGCTCATGCAGATCGAGCCGCTGGCCAGGAACAGGATGTAGGGCACCTGCTGCCCGTTCACCTGCATCTGGCCCACGAGCGCGCCCATGCCGTAGCCAAAGGCGACCAGCCACATCAGCGGCTCGGCGATGTTGCCGACCAGGCTGGGGATGGCGAGCTTGCGCCACACCAGCAGGTTGCGCAGGAACACCGGCCACCAGCGCAGCGAGAGGCCGGGCGGGCGCCAGGGCGATGCGGGAGGGGTGCCGGTCAGGGGGAGGGAGGACATGGCGTGTATTGTGCGCAATTGCCGCCGCTCTGTCCTCGTCCGCCGCAGGCGCTCGATTACAGTAGCCGCCAGTTTCCTTCCCACTTCCACGGCCCATGACAACCCTCGGCACCCCGCTCTCTCCCCATTCCACCAAGGTCATGCTGCTCGGCGCGGGCGAGCTCGGCAAGGAGGTGCTGATCGCGCTGCAGCGCCTGGGCGTGGAGACCATCGCCGTGGACCGCTACGACCACGCCCCCGGCCAGCAGGTGGCGCACCACGCGCGCACCATCGCCATGAGCGACCCGGCGCAGCTCCAGGCCCTGATCGAGGCCGAGCGCCCGCACCTGGTGGTGCCGGAGATCGAGGCCATCGCCACGCCGATGCTGGAGCAGCTGGAGGCCCAGGGTGTGGTGCGCGTGATCCCCACGGCCCGCGCCGCGCGCCTGACCATGGACCGCGAGGGCATCCGCCGCCTCGCGGCCGAGACGCTGGGCCTGCCCACCAGCCCCTACCGGTTCTGCGACTCGCTGGCCGAGCTGCAGGCCGCCATTGATGCAGGCATCGGCTACCCCTGCATCGTCAAGCCGGTGATGAGCAGCTCGGGCAAAGGCCAGAGCAAGATCGACGGCCCTGATGACGTGCAGAAAGCCTGGGACACCGCCATGGCCGGCGGCCGGGTGAGCCACGGGCGCGTCATCGTCGAGGGTTTCATCGACTTCGACTACGAGATAACGCTGCTGACCGTGCGCGCACGCGGCGGCGTAGGCGCCGCATCGTCGAATTCAAGCGAAGGCGGCCAGGTCGAAACCCACTTCTGCGACCCCATCGGCCATGTGCAGGTGAGCGGCGACTACGTGGAAAGCTGGCAGCCCCACCCCATGCACCCGGCGGCGCTGGAGAAGGCGCGCCAGATCGCCCGGGCCGTGACCGACAACCTGGGCGGCCAGGGGATCTTCGGCGTGGAGCTGTTCGTGCAGGGCGAGCAGGTCTGGTTCAGCGAGGTCAGCCCGCGCCCGCACGACACCGGCTTGGTCACGCTGTGCACGCAGCACCAGAGCGAATTCGAGCTGCACGCGCGCGCCATCCTCGGCCTGCCGGTGGACACCAGCCTGCGCAACCCCGGCGCCAGCGCCGTGATCTACGGCGGCGTGGAGGCCGCGGGCATCGTGTTCGACGGCATCGATGAAGCATTGCGCGTGCCGGACACCGACCTGCGCCTGTTCGGCAAGCCCGAGAGCTTCGCCAAGCGCCGCATGGGCGTGGCGCTGGCGCGCGCGGACGATGTGGACACAGCGCGGGTAAATGCCAAGCTCGCGGCCAGCAAGGTCAAGCCGCGCGCGGTTTAGGGGTCAAATCGGTGCCTGGCGCTTTATGGATAAGCGCTGGCAGCTATGAATTCAGGAGCAAATTGGGTGCTCAACCATCCTCACGAATCTGGCGCCCAGTGAGCTTGAGGAACAAATCCTCCAGGTTGGCCGGCCGGTGCAGCGTGCGCAGGTGCGGGTGCTGTAGCAGCGCGTCGAGCAGCGGGCGCGCCTCGCGGGTGTAGAAGAACACCGTCTCGCCGCTGACCTCGGTGCGCGCCGCCAGGGCTTGCAGGGCGGCGTCCTGTGCCAGCGCCAGGGCGCCCGCGCCGTACACCTCCACTACCTCGGGCTCCAGGTGCTCGGCGATCAGCGCGCGCGGCGCGCCCTCGGCGATCTTGCGGCCGTGGTCGAGCACCAGCAGGCGCGAGCACAGGCGCTCGGCTTCGTCCATGAAGTGCGTGGTCAGCAGGATGGAGGTGCCCGCCTGCACCAGGCGTTGCAGCCGCTCCCACATCAGGTGGCGCGCCTGCGGGTCCAGGCCGGTGGTGGGCTCGTCGAGCAGCAGCAGGCGCGGCTCGTTCACCAGCGCGCGCGCCAGCGACAGGCGCCGCTTCATGCCGCCCGAGAGCTCGCCCGGCTTGGCGTGGGCTTTGTGCGTGAGCGCGGCGAACTCCAGCAGGCGCGGCGCGCGCTCGTCCATCACCCGCGCGCCCAGGCCGAAATAGCGGCCGAACACGCGCAGGTTCTCCAGGCAGGTGAAGTCCGGGTCGAGCGAATCGAACTGCGTCACCACGCCGATCTCGGCCTTGATGGCCAGGGCGTCGCGCGGCATCTGCAACAGAGGGCCGCCAACGGGCTGGTAATGGATGCTGCCGCCGTCGGGCGTGGTCAGGCCCAGGCACATGCGGATGGTGGTGGTTTTGCCAGCGCCATTGGGGCCGATGACGCCCAGGCATTCGCCCGGTTCGATGGCGAACGACACGCCATTCACCACGGTGCTGTCGCCGTAGGTTTTGCGCAGGTCTTGGGCTTGTAGCAGGGGTGCGGTCATGCGGCCAGGGCAGGGGATGCAGGGGGCGTTGCGGTGGAGGCAGCCAGCACCAGGCGGTCACGGCCCTCGGCCTTGGCCTGGTACAGCGCGGTGTCGGCGCGGGCGCGCAGGGCTTCGAGGCTGGTGTCGTCAGGCCCCAGCAGGGCCAGCCCGGCGCTCAGGCGCACGGGTTCGTCCATGCCGGGAATGTTCAGGGTTTCCAGCGCCTGGCGCAGTCGTGCAAACAGGCTGCGTGCGGCGGACTCGCTGCTGTAGGGCAGCAGAACGGCAAATTCCTCGCCGCCCATGCGTGCGGCAATGTCGCTGCGGCGCAGCGTGAAGCGCAAGGCGCTGCCCAGTTCGCGAATGACCAGGTCACCGGTTTCGTGGCCGTAGCGGTCGTTGACATGCTTGAAATGGTCCAGGTCCAGCATCACCAGGCCCAGCGGCAGTCCATGGCGCTTTGCATGGCTCCACAGCGGGGTAGCGTGGCTGTCCCAGCCCCGGCGGTTGAGCAGTCCGCTGAGCGGGTCGGTCTGGGCCTGCAATTGCAGTTCGGCTTCGGCCTCGGTGCGCCAGGCCACCAGCACAGCCACGTTGGCCAGCACCATGGCGGCGTTGCTGGCCAGCATGGCCAGCATGTTGATGGGGTGCGGGGCCGTGAAGCTGGGGTACTGCTCGGTGAAGAAGGCCCCCAGAATGCCGCGCAGCGTGGTGAAGCCTGCGAGCACGAGCAGGCCCACCATGATCACCCAGCGCCAACGCCCCGACATGGCCGAGGCCGGGTGCAGGCAGGCCTGCGCCACCAGCACCAGTTGCAGGGCCAGCATGAAGTTGGTCCAGCCCACGCGCAGGGGGTAGCTGTCAAAGCTCAAAAAGTAGCCGATGGGCGTGAGCACGCACACCACTGCCAGCAGGCGACCCCAGCGCCGCGGCCCCAGCCACGCCCCCAGGGCGCGGAACATCCACCACTCGCCCAGGCCCATGCAGGAGACGGAAGTCACCGACAGCGCCCGGTCCAGCCAATGGCCGGAGAACTGCTCGGAGCTGATCATCAGCAGCCAGCCCAGGGCCTGCATGATGAGTGCGCTGCGTGCAAACCAGGCGCCCCGGCTGAGTTGGCGCCCCATGATGAAGGGCAAGGTCCCCGCCGTCAGCGCGAGGTTGACCACGTTCACGATCAGCAGGGTGGTGACGTCCAGATTCATACCAGGTGCGCAAGGCTCACTGGAAGGCCACTTCAGCAAAACTGCGCAGCTTGCGGCTGTGCAGGCGCTGAACACCGCCATCGCGCAGGATGTCGATGGCCCGCATGCCGATGCGCAGATGCTGGTCCACGCGCTCGCGGTAGAAGTGGTTGGCCATGCCGGGCAGTTTGATCTCGCCGTGCAGCGGCTTGTCGCTCACGCACAGCAGGGTGCCGTAGGGCACGCGAAAGCGAAAGCCGTTGGCGGCGATGGTGGCGCTTTCCATGTCCAGCGCCACCGCGCGGCTCTGGGAAAAGCGCCGCTGGGGCAGGTTGTCGGGCAGCAGTTCCCAGTTGCGGTTGTCGGTGCTGGCCACGGTGCCGGTGCGCATGATGCGCTTGAGTTCGTCGCGGCCCATGCACGTGACGTCGGCCACCGCCTGCTCCAGCGCCAGCTGGATCTCCGACAGCGCGGGAATGGGCACCCACAGCGGAAGCTCCTCGTCGAGCACATGGTCTTCGCGCACATAGGCGTGGGCCAGCACGTAGTCGCCCAGCTGCTGGGTGTTGCGCAGGCCGGCGCAGTGGCCCAGCATCATCCAGGCGTGCGGGCGCAGCACGGCGATGTGGTCGGTGATGGTCTTGGCATTGGACGGGCCCACGCCGATGTTGACCATGGTGATGCCACTCGCATCCTTGCGCACCAGGTGGTAGGCGGGCATTTGCGGCAGGCGCGGCGGCGCGGCGCCCAGCTCATCGCCCGCCTCGGCACTCAGGCCCACGCGGCGTGTGACCACGTTGCCGGGCTCGATGAAGGCGATGTACTCGCTGTCCGGCTTGGCCATCTCGGCGTGGCCCAGGCGCACGAACTCGTCGATATAGAACTGGTAGTTGGTGAACAGCACGAAGTTCTGGAACCACTCGGGCTGCGTGCCCGTGTAGTGGCGCAGGCGGTGCAGCGAGTAGTCCACGCGCGGCGCGGTGAACAGCGACAGCGGCTGCGCGTCGCCGGGGCGGGGCTGCCAGGTGCCGTTGGCAATGCCGTCGTCCATGGCCGTGAGGTCGGGCAGGTCGAACAAATCGCGCATCAGCAGGCGGCGCTGGGCACTGAGCTGGCCTTCCACATGGTCGTGCTCGGCAAACGAGAAGTGGATGGGAATGGGCTGGCTGCTGGTGCCCACTTCCAGCTCCACGCCGTGGCTTCTGCGCAGCAGGCGGAACTGTTCCAGGTAGTAGTTGGCAAACAGGTCGGGCCGGGTGAGCGTGGTTTCGTAGCGGCCGGGGCCCTCCACAAAACCATAGGCCAGCTTGGTGTCGGCGCGGGCGTTGGTGCTGGTTTGCACACGCACAAAGGGGTAGAACGCGCGCACCGGCTGCTCGGGGGTGTCCCCAGCCACATAGCGCTGCATGGTCTGGCGCAGGTGCCCGATCTGCTGCTGGTAGATGCGCTGCACCTGGGCCAGGGCTTCGGCCGGGTCGGTGTGGCGGGTCGGGGCGATGAAGTCGGCGATCAAAGGCATGGAGCTATTGTCCACGTCCCGGCGCATCGGATGTGACAGCAGACTGCGGGCGCGACAGCCACTCCAGCGTCTGCTGTGCGTCCAGCGGGCGCGACACGAGGAAGCCTTGCACCATGTCGCAGCCAAGCTGGCGCAGCAGCTCCTGCTGCGCGGGGGTTTCCACGCCCTCGGCCACGGTGCGCAGCTGCAGGCTGTGGCCCATTTGTACGATGGCGGTGACGATGGCCACGTCGTCGGCGTTGTCCGGGATGTCGGTGACGAAGGAGCGGTCGATCTTGAGCTTGTTCAGCGGGTAGCGCTTGAGGTAGTTGAGCGAGGAGTAGCCAGTGCCGAAGTCGTCGATCGAGACGCCGACCCCCAGCGTCCGCAGGGCTTGAAGGGTCAAGAGCACCTGTTCGGCGTCCTGCATGAGCACGGTTTCGGTCAGCTCCACTTCCAGAAAGCGCGGCTCCAGTCCCGTCTGGCGCAGCACGGCGGCGACTTCGGTTGCCATGTCACGCTGACGGAACTCCAGCGCCGAGAGATTGACAGACACCGGCACCAGCGCCAGCCCCTGGTCCTGCCAGGCCTTGAGCTGGCGGCAGGCCTCCAGCATGACCCAGCGGCCGATGGGGGTGATGAGCCCACGCGACTCGGCAAAACCGATGAAGTCGTCCGGCCCGACCAGGCCGCGCTCGGGGTGCTGCCAGCGCACCAGTGCCTCCAGCGCCTGCAGCGAGCCGTCGTGCAGGCTGACCTGGGGCTGGTAGTGCAGCACAAAGGCGCCTGTGGCGATGGCCTCGCGCAGTTGCCGCTCCTGCTGCAATACCTGCATGGCGCTGCCGTCCATGCCTGGCTGGAAGAACTGGCGGTTGCCACGCCCGCTTTCCTTGGCGTGGTACATGGCGGCATCGGCGCAGCGCAACAGCACATCGCCGCGGGTGCCGTCTTCCGGGAACAGGCTGATGCCGATGGAGGGCGATACCGTGACCGGCACATGCTCCAGCGGGAACACCGACTGCATGGCCTGCAGCAGCTTGTCGGCCACCAGGGCGGCCTCGTCGGCGTGGTGGATGTCGGTGAGCACGATGACAAACTCGTCCCCACCCAGGCGCGCCACGATGTCGGCACTGCGCACGCAGCGCGTGAAGCGGTGCGCCACCTCGCACAGCAACTGGTCACCGGCATGGTGGCCCAGCGAGTCGTTCACGGTCTTGAAATGGTCCAGGTCGATGAACAGCACCGCCAGGTGGCGGTTGGCCTGCTGGGCTTGCGCGATCTGGCGTTCGAGCTGCTCCATCAGGTGGCGGCGGTTGGGCAGCTCGGTGAGTGCGTCGTGCAGCGCGAGGAAGGCTTCGCGCTCCTCCACCTTCTTGCGTACGCTGATGTCGCGGGCCACCACGATGCGGTAGTCGCCGTGCAGTTGCGGCATGGTCTTGCCCACGACCTCCACCGGAATGTTGTGCCCGTCCTTGTGCGTGATGGCCACTTCGTAGGGATGCTCGGAGCCGCTGCGGGTGTATTCCAACGCAATGGATCGGTATTCCGGGTGAATGAAGCTGAAGATGGACAGGCCCAGGACTTCGTGCAGCGGGTAGCCGGTCAGGCGCGTCAGCGCCTCGTTGCCGTCGATGATGATGCCGTCTCGATGGAAGACGATGGCCTCGTCCGTCGCTTCGGAGAACTTGCGCATGCGCTCTTCGCTTTGGCGCACCATGCTTTCGGCGCGCCAGCGTTCGGTGATGTCGTTGATCAGCACAAAGGCGCCCACAGGGTCTGCCTGGCCCTCGAAGTGCGGAATCAGGTTGACCTCAATCATGCGGATCTCGCCGCTGGGCAGCGTCTGCTCGCGCGTGTACTTGACGCGCTCGCCCCGCATGCAGCGATCCACATGGGGGCGGATGGCTTCCCAGGCCCGGCGGCCAATGGCCTGCTCTACGGTGAGCCCCAGGATGGATTGCGTGGAATGCCCGTTGTACGCCGCATAGCCCTGGTTGGCAAAACGGCACTGCAGGCGCGGCAGTTCGTAGTAGGCCATGAGCGCTGGCACCGAGTCCGCAATGAGGCGCAGCAGTGCGTCGTCCTGGTACGCCCTGGGCAGTGCAGCGGTGGCGGTAGAGGGCTCGGACATGGGTTCCAGGCAGAAGGCTTGGGTGGGTGCGTGACAGCGCAGGTTTCTGTTATAGCCCATTGCCAGGCCTTTGCCCATGCTGCACCGCAAAGCAGTCGGAAGACTTTTTTCTGGCACGATGACAAGTTGCACACGACACACGAGGTTATGCAGGCAAGCAGTGATTTTTCTGCCGCCATGGCGGTGCTGGCCAGTGCACTGGGCTGTGGGCTGCTCATGGGCATCGAGCGCGAACGGCGCAAGGGAGACGGGCCGTTCCGTTCGCTGGCGGGGGTGCGTTCGTTCGCGCTGGCCGCGCTCAGCGGCGCGGCGGCAGCGTTGATCGGCTCCACGGCGCTGGTGGCCGTGGTGGGCGTGTTCATTGCGGCGCTGGCGGTCACGGCCTATGCGCGCGACCGCTCGGGCGACCCCGGCGTGACGACCGAGATCGCCCTGCTGCTGGCCTACCTGATCGGCGTGCTGTGCGCGCGCGACCAGTTGCTGGCCGCCGCGCTGGCCGTGGCAGCCACGGGGCTGCTGGCGGCGCGCGACAGCCTGCACCAGTTCTCGCGTGACTGGCTGCAGCCGGGCGAGGTGCGCAGCGGCCTGATCCTGGCGGCGCTGCTGCTGCTGGTGGCGCCGCTGGTGCCCAATGAAGCGCTGTGGCAGGGGCTGCTGAACCCGCATGTCGTCATGCGCCTGCTGCTGGTGCTGCTGGTGATCCAGTCGCTGGCGCACGTGGGCCGTCGCCTGCTGCAGGCACGCCAGGCCATGGCGCTGTCGGCGCTGGCTTCGGGGTTTGTCTCCAGCACGGCAACCATCGCCAGCCTGGGCATGGAGGCGCGCGAGGGCACCGTGGCCGTGCGCGCGCAGGCGGGCGCGGCCGTGCTCTCGTGTGTCGCCACCATGGCGCAGATCGTCGTGGTGGCTGCCGCCGTGCAGCCCGCCTGGCTGGTGCGGCTGTGGGCGCCAGCGCTGGCCGGGGCTGTGGTGGCAGGGGCCTGGGGCTGGTGGCGGGTGCGTGGTGCGACGGGCGGCCTGGAGGATGGAACGACCCGTCCTCAACTCCCGCCCGACACGGCCATGTTCAAGCTGCGCGACGCGGCGCTCATCGCCGCCTTGCTGACGGCCGTGCAAGTGGGCGTGCAGCTGCTCACGCGCTGGCAGGGCGACGCCGGCATGCTGGCGGGCGCGCTGCTCGCTGCGCTGGCCGATGTGCACGCCGCCACGGCGGCCCTGCTGGTGCAGGGCGGCCCCGCCAGCCCCATGGCGCCGGCCGTGGCGCAGGCCCTGATGGCGGCACTGCTGGTGCATGCCGGCAGCAAGAGCGCGGTGGCGCTGGCTAGTGGCGGCTGGCGTTACGCGCTGGCCGTGGCGCCGGGCATCGTGGCGCATACGCTGGCCTTCGTGGGGGTGATGGCGTTCTGGGGGTGACGGCGCGGAGGCGCCGGGCCGGATAATCCTGCCCATGACTTCCCAAGACCACCAAGCCGGCGCGGCCTTCAGCACGCTGGCCCTGGGCGCCGCCCAGCTCGCCAACCTGCAGCAGCTCGGTTACACCCAGATGACCCCCATCCAGGCGGCCAGCCTGCCGCTGGCGCTGCGGGGCCAGGACCTGATCGCCCAGGCCAGCACCGGCAGCGGCAAGACGGCCGCCTTCGGCCTGGCCCTGCTGGCGCGCCTGAACCCGCGCCGTTTCGCCGTGCAGGCGCTGGTGCTGTGCCCCACGCGCGAGCTGGCCGACCAGGTGGCCACCGAGGTCCGCCGCCTGGCGCGCGCCGAGGAGAACATCAAGGTCGTGACACTGTGCGGCGGCGTGCCGCTGCGCGGCCAGATCGCCAGCCTGGAGCACGGCGCGCACATCGTGGTGGGCACGCCCGGCCGCGTGATGGACCACCTAGAGCGCGGCAGCCTCACGCTCGAAGCCCTGAACACCCTGGTGCTCGACGAGGCCGACCGCATGCTCGACATGGGCTTCTTCGACGACATCGCCACCGTGGCGCGCCAGTGCCCCAAGGAGCGCCAGACGCTGCTGTTCTCGGCCACCTACCCGGAGGGCATCGCCAAGCTCAGCGCGCAGTTCATGAAGAACCCGCAGCAGGTCACGGTGCAGGCACAGCATGCCGAGGCCAAGATCGAGCAGCGCTGGTACGAGGTGAAGGATTCCGAGCGCCTGCACGCGGTGTCGCTGCTGCTGGGGCACTTCCGGCCCGAGTCGTCCATCGCCTTCTGCAACACCAAGCAGCAGTGCCGCGACCTCGTGGCCGTGCTGCAGGCGCAGGGCTACAGCGCGCTGGCCCTGTTTGGCGAGCTGGAGCAGCGCGAGCGCGACCAGGTGCTGGTGCGCTTTGCCAACCGCAGCTGCTCGGTGCTGGTGGCCACCGATGTGGCCGCACGTGGGCTGGACATCGCCAGCCTGGCCGCCGTCATCAACGTGGACGTGACGCCCGACCCCGAGGTGCACATCCACCGCATCGGCCGCACCGGCCGGGGCGACGCCGAGGGCCTGGCGCTGAGCCTGGCGAGCATGGACGAGATGGGCAGCGTGGGCAAGATCGAGCAGCTGCAGGGCCGCGAGTCGCGCTGGTACCCGCTGGCCGAGCTCACGCCCACGGGCAGCGGCCCGCTGGTGCCGCCCATGGCCACGCTGCAGATCATCGGCGGGCGCAAGGAGAAGATCCGCGCCGGCGACGTGCTGGGCGCGCTGACCGGCGAGATGGGCTTCACGCGCGCGCAGGTCGGCAAGATCAATGTGAACGACTTCTCCACCTACGTGGCGGTGGACCGCGCCATCGCCGCCCAGGCCGTGCAGCGCCTCAACAGCGGCCGCGTGAAGGGCAAGAGCGTGAAGGCGCGGCTGGTGACCGACGGCGAATTTTCTGAATGAAATTGGCCTGTAGCGCTTATCCAATAAGCGCTGGTAGCTACCAATTCAATAGCGCTCCGCACGTTCAAGGGCGTGCGCCGGCCGCCTCCAGCATCTTCACCATGGCGTCATAGCCGCGTTGGCGCGCCAGTTGCAGCGGCGTGTTGCCGTGGCGGTCGGCGAGCCGGGTGCTGGCGCCCGCGTCCAGCAGCGCCTGCAGCGTGGCCTGGTGGCGCGCGCCGCCGTCGCCGAGCACGATGGACTCGATCAGCGCCGTCCAGTGCAGGTTGTTCACATGGTCCAGCGGCGCGCCGGCCGCGATGAGCTGGCGCACCACGCCCGCGTGCCCCAGGTGGGCGGCGGCGATCAGGGCCGTGCCGTCGTAGCGGCTGGTCACCTGTTTCGCGCTGGCGCCCAGCTGCAGCAGCAGGCGCAGCGTGTCCTCGTCATCGGCCACGGCGGCGATGGTGACGGCGTCGTAGCGGTCGTTCTCCAGCAGGTCGAGCGCAGCGCCGGCCTGGGCCAGCAGGCGCACGGCCTCGCGCTGGCGCGCGAAGGTGGCCACGTGCAGCGGCGTGCGGCCGTGGGCGTCGCGCATGTTCACGTCGGGCCGGGCGGCCAGCAGGCGCTGCAGTCCCGTGGTGTCGCCACGCGCGGCGGCGGCGTGCAGGCCCTGGTAGGCGGCGATCTCGCTGGCCGTGGGCGCCACCTGGGCGCTGGCTGGGGCAGCCAGGACCAAGCCGGCGGCCAGGCAGGCGCCTGCCAGGGCGTGCCGTACCAAGCGGTATGCGCTGCGGGCCATGGCTTACTTCAGCTGATCCTGCACCTTGGCGAGGGCCGCCATGGCGCACTGCTCGTCCAGGTGGCCGCCGGGCGCGCCGCCCACGCCCACGGCGCCGATGACCTCGTTGCCCACCTTCACCGGCACGCCGCCGCCCAGCAGCAGGTAGCCAGGGATCTGGCCCAGGTTGGCCGCGGCGGGGTTCTTCTGCGCGCCTTCCATGATGGCCTGCGTGGTGTTCTTGGCCGAGGCCGAGGTGTAGGCCTTGAGGCGGCTGGCCTCCAGCGTGTGCGGGCCGGCGTTGTCGGCGCGCTGCACGGCGCGCACGGTGCCGGCGCGGTCGACCACGGTGGCCGTCACGTTGTAGCCGCTGGCGGTGCAGGCGGCGACGGTGTGCGCGGCGATCTGGTTGGCCAGGTCGAGCGACATGTTGCGCTCGGTGCGCACGCCTTCGGCGCTGGCGGCCGTGGCGATGAAGGCGAGGGCGAAGGCGGTGGTCTTGAGGATGTGGTGCATGGTGTTCTCCGGTGTTTGTGCTTCGGCGCCACCCGTTGCGGCGCCGTGGGAGAACTGTAGAAAAAGCCGCCGCGCGGCGCCATGCGGACGGCTACGCGCGCGGCTCCGTAGAAATACTGAGGAGGCAACCCCCTGTGGCGCTGCGCGCCTTCCCCCTTCTCTGGCATCGCTGCGCGATGCGGGCAGGGGGACGCTCCCAGCGCCCGCACGTGGGAATGCTGGCGGCCCTTGCGCGGCGGCCACTGGTGAAGTCAACAGGGTTTCACGGGTCTGGGTGGGTATCTACGAGCGCGGCGTAGCGCCGGATGAGCTGGGCCAGAGAGTCCACGCCCAGCTTGGCGAACAGGTTGGCGCGGTGCGTTTCCACGGTGCGGGGCGAGAGGGCGAGCGCGCGGCCGATCTCCTTGTTCGTCAGCCCCTCGACGATCAGGCCCAGCACCTCGCGCTCGCGCGCCGAGAGCTGGGCGTGGCGTTCGCGCGCCTGCTGGTCGGCCTGGTGGCGCTCGCGCGAGCGCACATGCTGGCGCACGGCGTTCTGCAGGGCCTCGATGAGCACCTCGTCGTGCACCGGCTTTTCGAGGAACTCGGCCGCGCCGGCCTTGAAGGCGCGGCGGCACATGTCCACCGTGCCGTGGCCAGTGAGCAGGACCACGGGCTGGTCCGCGCCCTGGGCCTGGAGCTGCTCCAGCACGGCCAGGCCGCTGGTGCCGGGCATGCGCACGTCGAGCACGATGGCGCCGATGCTGGCGCGGTCGAACCCGGCCAGGAAGGCCTGCGGATCGGCCCAGGCCTGCACGCGCAGGCCCACGGTGGCGATGAGCAGAGACAGGCCCTCGCGCACGGCGGCGTCGTCGTCCACGAGGTGAATGAGGGGCGAGAGGGACGGGGCGCTGTCGTTCATGGCTTGGAGGTGGCGGCGGGCAGGCGGAGCACGAAGGCCGCGCCCCGGCCGTGGCCGGGGGCGAGCTGGAGGCTGGCGCCCATGGCCTGGGCCAGGCTTTCGCACAGCGGCAGGCCCAGGCCGAGGCCGCCTGCGCGCGTGGTGAAGAAGGGCTCGAACAGGCGCTCGCGCGCCTCGGGCGGGATACCCGGGCCGTGGTCGCGCACGGTGAGCTGCACCTGGCCGGGGGTGGGTGCGGTGAGGTGCAGTTCCAGTCGGCGCTCGGCGGCAGGTACCTGTTCCAGCGCCTGCAGCGCGTTCACCACGAGGTTGTGCACGATCTGCTGCAGCGCCACGGGCTCGGCCAGCACGGCGGGCAGGTGGGGCTCGGCGTGCACCTCGGGCGCCACGGCGCGGGCGCGGCATTCGGGCTCCAGCAGGTGCAGCGCGTCGTGCACGGCGGCGGGCAGCTGCAGCGGCTGCGCCTGGCCGGCGAGGTCGGGCCGCTCGACCAGGCGGCGCAGCCGGCCCACCACGTCGGAGGCGCGGCGCGCCTGCTCCACGGCGCGCGCCATGGCGGTGCGCACGGTCTCCAGGTCGGGCGGGTCGTCGCCCAGCAGGCGCTGCGCGGCCTGCGTGCCCGACAGCAGCGCGGTGAGGGGCTGGTTGAGCTCGTGCGCCATGCCGACGGCGAGCTCGCCCAGGGTGTTCAGGCGCGCCACCTGGCCCAGGCGCAGCAGTTCCTCGGCGCGCCGGCGCGCCACGCGCTGGCGCCACAGTGCCTGCGCGGCCACGGTGGCGGCGGCGGTGAAGGCGCACCAGGCGAGCATGGCGAGCCAGGGCAGCTCGCTCCAGCCCACGGTGCGCAGGGCCACCACGTCCAGCGGCTGGCTCGGCGCGGCCAGGGTCTTGCGAAAGCCGTAGGTCCAGCCGTGCGCCGGGATGTGGCCGCTCTGGATGGTGAAGGTCTGGCCGGCGTGCTCCAGCGTCACGCGCACCGGGCTGGTGGCGCGGTCCATGGGCCATTCGTCGCGCGGCACGGAGGCGTGCAGGTCGATGTGCAGGGCGTAGCTGGCGGGCGTGCTCGCCAGCACCAGGTGGTAGCGCCCGGCGGCCAGGTCGGGTTGCGCCAACGCGGCGTGGCCGCTGGCGCGCGAGGCGGCCTCGGCGGTGTCGAGCCCGGGCGCGGCGGCGGGCCAGGCACCGTCGGCCGGTCGGCGCAGCACGTCGAGGATCTGCGGGTACACCGAGGGCAGGCGCGGCAGGGCGGCGTCGGCGCTGCCCTGCTCGGGCGCGGCGGGCTGCAGCAGCGCCAGGGTGGAGAGGATGGCATCGTGCTGCACCGCGCGCTGGCTCAGCAGGCGGTGCACGATGCGCGCGTCCGTCTCGAAGGCCGCCTGCAGCTGCTGCAGGCGCGCGTGCGCCAGCCACCCGGCACCACCACCGGCGGCCAGGATGCAGGCCAGCGCGGCGGCGGTGCGGCGGTGCCATGCCCTGTTCATGGCGGCGATTCTGGCACGGGGTGGGGTGGTGCGGGTCTGGTGTAATCCGGGCCATGTCTTCCAATGCCCCATTCCCTCGCCCCTGGCTGACGCCCGCCAACCTGCTGCGCGCCTCGGTGGGCGTGGCCCTGCTCACCATCACGCTCAAGACCCTGGCCTGGTACGTGACGGGTTCGGTGGGCCTGCTGTCGGACGCCATGGAGTCCTTCGTCAACCTCGCCAGCGCGGTGTTCGCCCTGGCCATGGTGACGGTGGCGCAGTTGCCGGCCGACGACAACCACCCTTATGGCCACCACAAGGCCGAGTACTTTTCCTCGGGCTTCGAGGGCCTGCTCATCGTGGGCGTGGCCGGCGGCATCCTCTGGGCGGCCGGGCACCGGCTGTTCGACCCGCAGCCGCTCGAACAGGTGGGCTGGGGCCTGGGGCTGTCGGTGCTCAGCTCGGCGTTCAACGGGCTGCTGGCCTGGGCCATGTTCCGCGCCGCGCGCGAGCACCGTTCGATCGCGCTGGAGGCCGATGCGCGCCACCTCGTCACCGATGTCTGGACCTCGGCCGGCGTGCTGGTGGGTCTGGTGGGCGCGGCCCTCACAGGCTGGTTGTGGCTGGATGCCGCGGCAGCCATCCTGGTGGCGCTCAACATCCTCAAGGAAGGCCTGGAACTGGTCTGGCGCTCGACGCAGGGCCTGATGGACGAGGCCGCCGAACCCGAGGTGCAGGCCACCATCGAGGCCACGCTGCAAGGCTTCGTGCAGGGCCAGCCGCCGGGGGCGCTGCGCTTCGACCATGTGTCCACGCGCCGCGCCGGGCAGCGCCGCTTTGTCGATATGCACATGCACATGCCGGCCGACTGGACCCTGCACCATGCCGCCGAGCTGCGCGGCCAGGTCGAGCGCGCCCTGATGGCCGCCGTGCCCGGCCTGCGCGCCACCATCGAGCTGCTGCCCACCGACGTGGAGGCGCATTTTGATGACCTTCCCGACGAACCCAAGGATGGAATGAAGTGATCAGTGTCTTGCAACGCGTGCGCGAAGCACGTGTCGATGTGGAGGGGCAGACCGTAGGTGCCATCGGTGCGGGCCTGCTGGTGCTGGTGTGCGCCGAGCGCGGCGACACCGAGCAGGAGGCCGACAGGCTGCTGTCCAAGATCCTCAAGCTGCGCATCTTCAGCGACGAGGCTGGCAAGATGAACCGCAGCGTGCAGGACATCGGTGGCGGCCTGCTGCTGGTGAGCCAGTTCACCCTGGCCGCCGACACCTCCAGCGGCAACCGCCCCGGCTTCAGCCAGGCCGCCGCGCCCGATGAGGGGCGGCGGCTGTTCGACTACCTGGTCGCCCGGGCGCGTTCCGTGCACCCCGTGGTGCAGACGGGCCAATTTGCCGCCGACATGCAGGTGCACCTGGTCAACGATGGGCCGGTGACGATTCCGATGCGCATGGAACCAGCCAGGGTTTGATTCAAAAATCATAGCTGCTGACGCTTGATAGATAAGCGCAGAGCTTGGTTTTTCTTATTTTTGGTTGGCCAGCAATGGCGACTTCGGCAGTACCCGAAACGCCAGCGAAGCCAGCGCCAGCCAGCCCGCAATGGCCAGCATGACGGCGGTGTGCGGGTCTGCGCCGCGCTGCTGGGCCCAGGTGGCGACGATGCCGGTGAACCACTGCATCAGCGCCACGCCCAGGAACATGGCCATGGTGAAGGCCGACAGGGCGCGGCCCGTCAGCGCGGGTGGGTAGGAGGCGCGCACATCGGCGTACTGCAGCACGCCATAGCCCGAAAGCAGGCCCATCAGCAGGATCAGCGCCACGCTGGCGCCCGTGTGTTGCCGCAGCAGCGCCAGCGCCACGAACAGCGCGGCCATCAGCAGCGAGGCGTTGGCGATCCAGAACCGGCGCTTGGCGGTGCCGGGGTCCAGCCGACCCGACAGGCCGGGCGCGAACAGCGCGATGAGCGACAGGGCGAACGCGACGTTGCCGCTGTCCACCAGCGTGAGGTGGAAGCGGTCCATCAGCAGCGGCGCCAGCCACAGGCCGCGCAGCGACAGGAAGGCGGCGTAGCCCGACATGCCCAGCAGCAGGATGCCCCAGGTGTGGGGCAGGAGCAGCAGCTCGGCAAAGCCGCGCAGGGCCTGGCCCCAGGTTTCTTGCGCGGCTGCGGGCGGGGTTGGCAGTGGGGGCTCGTGCACGCGCAGGTAGATCAGCAGCCACGACAGCGCGCTCAGGCCGGCCAGCGCTGCGTATCCGGTGCGCCAGCCGCCGTGCTGCACCAGCCAGGCGAGCGGGGTGCCGGTGAACAGCAGGCCCAGCCCGCCCACGCCCATGGCCACGCCCGAAAGAAAAGCGAAGCGATCCGCCGGAAAGTGCCGCGCGATGAACAGCGTGCAGGCCAGGAAGGCGGGTGAGCAGCCCATGCCGATCAGCAACTGGCCTGCCATCAGCCAGGCGTAACTGGGCGCCACAGCCGAGAGCGTGGCACCGGCAATTGCCAGCGGAAAGGCAATGAGCACGGTGCGGCGCAGGCCGTACAGGTCCAGGCCCACCCCCATCAGCAGTTGGGCCACGCCGAAGGAAAGACCAAACAGCCCGGCGAAGGCGCCCAGCGACTGGGCGGACAGCCCGAACTCCGCCGTCAGCCCCTGGGCCAGGATGGCGGTGGTGGTGCGGAACGCCTGGCTGAGTGCGAAGCCGCTGAGCAGCGCCAGCAGCATGACCCAGAGCGAGCGCGCGCTCGTATGCCTTGGGCCGGGGGGATGCGTGGTGTGGCTGCTCACTGCCGCCAGAAGAACAGTCCGGCCATCACCAGCCCTGTGGCCACGATGCCCCAGCGCAGCACCGGCGCAGGCAGCTTGCGCGCCACGCGTGCGCCGCCGTAGCCGCCGGCCGTGGCGGCCAGCATCATCAGCAGCGCCTGGGGCCAATGCACCACGCCGCCCGCGGCGTAGATGGCCACGGCGATGGCCGTGAGCAGGGCCGAGACCCAGTTCTTCAGCCCGTTCATGGCGTTGAGGTTGGTCTGGCCCAGCAGGCCGAACAGGGCCAGCAGCAGGATGCCCAGCCCGCCGTTGAAGTAGCCGCCATAGCCCGCCACGGCCAGCACGCCGACGGTGGCGCGGGTGGTGGAGGGTTTGCCGCCCGCGAGCCGCGCGCGCAGCCACGGCCCGAAGGCGAACAGCGCCGTGGCCGCCAGCAGCAGCCAGGGCACCACCTTGCGGAAGGTGGCGTCGGGCGTGACCAGCAGCAGCGCCGCGCCCGCCGCGCCGCCGATCAGCGAGAGCACCACCAGCAGCCGCATCGACAGGCCCGGCGGCGGCGCGGTGTCTTCGCGAAAGCCCCAGGCCCCGGCGATATAACCTGGCAGCAGCGCCACCGTGCCCGTGGCATTGGCGGCCACGGGCGGCACGCCGGTGAACACGAGCGCGGGCAGGGTCAGAAAGCTGCCGCCTCCGGCGACGGCGTTGAGGGCGCCAGCGACGAAGGCGGCGGTGAGCAGCAGGATGGTGTCCAAGGGTTCTCCTTCAGGCCCTGGTTGGCGAGCGGGTTCCAGGCCATTGCCTCCATCTTAGGTGGAGATTTTTGAAGCTGACGGACTGATTGGCGCCTCAAAAGTACCAACTGCTTTGCCGGAGGGTGTGCGGTCCGTGGGGCGGGCTATGGGGCGTAGGGGTCGGCGTAGCCCAGTTCCTGCAGGATGGCAGTTTCGTAGGCCTCCATTTCCTGCGCATCTGCTTCGCTGGTTTCGTGGTCCCAGCCCTGGGCGTGCAGCGTGCCGTGCACCAGCAGGTGCGCGTAGTGTTCTTCCAGGCTTTTGTTCTGCTCGCGTGCCTCGCGCTCGACCACGGGGGCGCAGAGCACCAGGTCGGCGGTGACCACCGGCTCCTGCGTGTAGTCGAAGGTCAGCACGTTGGTGGCGTAGTCCTTGTGCCGGTAGTCGCGGTTGAGCTGGCGGCCTTCGTCCTCGCCGACGATGCGCACGGTGATTTCGGCGTCCTGGGCGAGGGCGTGGCGGATCCAGCGCGCGACCTTGTGGCGCGGCAGCACGGCGCGGTGGGCCGCTGTGTCGTCGCTGCGGGCAAACTGCAGGGAGAGGGTGAGGTGGTTTAGAGCCATTTTGGCCTCCAGCGCCCGTCCTGATTGCGCGAGCAGCTATTGATTTATGAGTATTTGTGGGTGTCAGTCGGCGCTGCGGCGGCCTCGCTGGGCGTCGTAGGCATCGACGATGCGCGCCACCAGCGGGTGGCGCACCACGTCGGCACTGGTGAAGCGTGTCACCGCGATGCCCTTGACGCGCTTGAGCACCCGTTCCGCGTCGATCAGGCCGCTCAGCGCCCCCTTGGGCAGGTCGATCTGGCTCACGTCGCCGGTGACGACGGCGCGCGAGCCGAAACCGATGCGCGTGAGAAACATCTTCATCTGCTCGGGCGTGGTGTTCTGCGCCTCGTCGAGGATGACGAAGGCGTTGTTCAGCGTGCGCCCGCGCATGAAGGCCAGCGGCGCGATTTCCAGCGCATTGCGCTCGAAGGCCTTCTGTACCTTGTCGTAGCCCATGAGGTCGTACAGCGCGTCGTACAGCGGGCGCAGGTAGGGGTCCACCTTCTGCGCCAGGTCGCCGGGCAGGAAGCCCAGGCGCTCGCCGGCCTCCACCGCCGGGCGCGTGAGCACGATGCGCTGCACGTTGCTGCGCTCCAGTGCGTCGACCGCGCAGGCCACGGCGAGGTAGGTCTTGCCGGTGCCGGCCGGGCCGATGCCGAAGGTGATGTCGTGCGTGGCGATGTTGTCGAGGTACAGGGCCTGCGTGGGCGTGCGCGCGCGCAGGTCGGCGCGGCGGGTGTTCAGCGGCGCCGGGCCGCCCTCGGTTTCGGCGGCCAGGGCGCTGTCGCCCGCCAGCATGAGTTGCAGGTGCTCTTCGGTGATGGGGCGGTCGGCCAGTTCGTAGACGGCCTGCAGAACCTCCAGCGCCTGCGTGGCGCGGGCCTTCGGGCCGTCCACCTTGAACTGCTCGTGCCGGTGCGCAATGCTCACCTGCAGCGCCGCCTCGATGGTGCGCAGATGGCTGTCGGCCGGGCCGCACAGGTGCGTGAGGCGGGTGTTGTTGTGGGGGGTGAAGGTGTGGCGCAGTATCACGCGGATAATCCCAGTCGTTGGCCGCCTCGTCGCGGCAAAGGATTTCAATGATAGGCAAATTGACCGGCCAGCTGCTCGAAAAGAACCCGCCCGAAGTGCTGGTGGACTGCCATGGCGTGGGCTACGAGGTGCAGGTGCCCATGAGCACGTTCTACAACCTGCCTGCGGTGGGCCAGACGGTGAGCCTGCTCACGCAGTTCATCGTGCGCGAGGATGCGCAATTGCTGTATGGCTTTGCCACGGCGCGCGAGCGCGCGGCGTTTCGTGAACTCATCAAGATATCCGGCGTGGGGCCTCGCACGGCACTGTCCATCCTCAGCGGCATGGACGTGGACGACCTGACCCAGGCCGTGGCCTTGCAGGAGGCCGGGCGGCTGGTCAAGGTGCCGGGTATCGGCAAGAAGACGGCCGAGCGCTTGTTGCTGGAACTCAAGGGCAAATTGGGCGACACATTGGGTACGGCAAGCGCTGCGCAGGCCAGCGGTGCGCAGGGCGATATTCTTCAGGCGCTGCTCGCTTTGGGGTACAACGACAAGGAAGCGGCGGCTGCACTCAAGGCTTTGCCTGGGGATGTGGCGGTCAGTGAGGGGATCAAGCTGGCGCTCAAGGCGCTGGCGAAGTGAAAACCGGCATCCATCGTCAGAAATGAAGGCAACAATGCGTAAAAGCTGGAACCAATGGAGTGGCGCAGGCCTGGTGCTCGTGGGGGTTGTGCTCTCCGGGTGTGGGGGAGATGGTCAGAGCCCCAGCGAGTCGGTCGCTGCGCCGGTGATGCGGGTAGAAGGCATGGTGGTGCCACAGGCGGTTGGCACGGCGGCGGCATCCCAGGTCAAGACACGTTCGGTGGAGGGGTTGCTAGTGCCTGCCCGTATCGTGCTGGGCGTGTTGCAGTCGGGCAAGGCCGAGTTGGCGCCCATCCTGCCAGGGCCCCGCATGGTGGGGGAGGCGCGTGCGGTTCCGGCAGCGGCTTCGGTGGATCGGGTGCAGCAGCAGCTGCGCTGGAGCAAGACCGCCGCCGGTGGGCAGATGGCGGCCCTGAGCATCTCCGCCCAGGAGGCGTTGGGCCTGCGCTTGGGCGTACAGGTGACCTCCTTGCCAGAGTCTGCTGTCCTGCGTGTCTATAGCCAGGCGCGACCGGGCACCGTGATCCAGATCAGCGGCAAAGAAGTGTTGCTCCACGTGCTGCGCAACACCCAGGCCTCGGGTGACAGCGCTGAGGCGCGCACCTGGTGGACTCCGGATTTTGGGTCGGACGAAGTGACGCTGGAAATTGAATTGCCAGCAGGTGTGGCAACCGACGCCGTGCAAGTGTCCGTGCCCATGGTTTCGCACATCTTTGCTGAACTGGATCCTGGCGCAAGTGGCTCAGTACACGCCAAGATCAACGAATCAGACACCTGCAACCAGGATGCCGTGTGCGACAGCAGCTTTGCCATGCAGAGCAATGCGGTGGCGCGCATGCTGTTCACCGCAGAGGGCAAGACCTACGCTTGCAGCGGTACCCTGCTCAATGACGCGAAAGGCTCTGGGACGCCGTATTTCCTGAGCGCCAACCATTGCATTTCCACGCAGACCGCCGCATCCACGCTGCAGACCGATTGGTTCTACCGTGCATCGGGTTGCAATTCGCGCACCTTGTCCAGCACCACGGCAAAGCTTGCCAACGGTGCTACGCTGTTGTACACCAGCGCGGAGACGGACGTGTCTCTGATGCGCCTGAATGAGCCCGCCCCTGCAGGGGCCTATTTTGCGGGTTGGGATGCCTCCGGTTCGGCCTTGGTGAACAACACCGCTATCGTGGGATTGCACCATCCCGCCGGGGACATGCTCAAGATCAGCAAGGGCCAGATTGCCGGGCAGACCAGCTGCGTTGCCACCGAGGGTAACCAGTTTGGTTGTGTGGGCAACACCGGCAACTTCTACATGGTGGGCTGGAACTCGGGCACCACCCAGGGCGGCAGCAGCGGCTCTGCGATTTTTTCAAGCGATGGCCGCTATGTGGTCGGCAACCTGTATGGCGGCGGTGCCTCTTGCACGAGCAGGGGGGCGATGGACTACTATGGTCGCTTTGACGTGTCGTATGCCCAAGGGCTGAAGAACTGGTTGGGCGGACAGGTCACTCCGCCGCCCAGCGGGGGCGGCATTGCAGCGCTGGACAATATTGTTCGCATCCTGCAATCCCTGCGCAGCAACTGACGAGCGCAGAGCCCTTGGTCCGGGGTGTACGTAACCGGGCCAAGGGCTCCTCCCTCAGCGGGAGGGCAACCACTTCTGGAGTGTGAACGCCTCGGCGGTAGAGAGGTTCTTGGTCGCCAGAACCTTGTCGGTAATGTCCGTCAGGGCGACGCTGACTTTCTTCAGGCTGGTGTGGCTCACTTCCTTGGAGTAGGCGCAGACGGCGTCACCGGGCGCGAACAGGGTCAGGATGCCGGAATCCGTCGGGGTATTGGGCGTGCGTCCCACGCCGTTGGTATAAATCCCCGCTACTGCAGTGCCGTTGCCAAGCGCCTGGCCATTGAGGTACTGCATGCCTTGCCAGTCGTCGTTGGTGTACACGATGTTCGATCGCAGCGATTGCACGCGCATGGTCGGATTGGCATCGGAGCCGACCGCTTCCGAAAACGCCACCAGCACCTTGTAGCCCTGGTAAGTGGCGCCGGTTGTTGCGATGATGGTGCAGGCAATCGCTTCTTCTGTGGAAGATTCCAGTGAAGTCGTGCTGACGTTGATCAGGTCGGCGTGGGCAACATTCACCATGCACACCGATGCAACAAGACCCATCCAGTAGCGGTACTTCATTCCATTCCTTTCCGGCATAAACAAGCGGGCATCCAGCCAATGGGCGTCGACACTCCGCAGGCATTATGGCATCCGGCCCCGGTATGCAAGAATCGCCAGCATACGCGCATTGGCCCTCATTTTCGCGGCGTACAGCTGCTTCGCAACGTGACCATCCACACCGACGATTTCACTCCCGCCCCCCCCAAGCGGGTCGTGTCTGCAGCGCCTTCTTCGCCTCAGGAAGAAGCCCTGGAGCGCGCCCTGCGGCCCAAGCTGCTGCAGGAATATGTGGGCCAGGCCAAGGCGCGCGAGCAACTCGAAATCTTCATCGGCGCTGCGAAGAAGCGCGAGGAGGCGCTGGACCATGTCCTGCTGTTCGGTCCGCCGGGGCTGGGCAAGACCACGCTCTCCCACATCATTGCCGCCGAACTGGGCGTGAACCTGCGCCAGACCAGTGGCCCGGTGCTGGAAAAGCCCAAAGATCTGGCAGCCCTGCTGACCAACCTGGAGCGCAACGATGTGCTGTTCATCGACGAGATCCACCGCCTCTCGCCTGTGGTCGAGGAGATCTTGTACCCCGCGCTGGAGGACTACCAGATCGACATCATGATCGGCGAGGGGCCGGCGGCGCGCAGCATCAAGCTCGACCTGCAGCCCTTCACGCTGGTGGGTGCCACCACGCGCGCGGGCATGCTCACCAACCCGCTGCGTGACCGCTTCGGCATCGTGGCGCGGCTGGAGTTCTACACGCCCGAGGAGCTGGCGCGCATCGTGATGCGCAGCGCGGGGCTGCTGGGCGCGCCCATCGACGACGCGGGCGGCTTCGAGATCGCGCGCCGCTCGCGCGGCACGCCGCGCATTGCCAACCGGCTGCTGCGCCGGGTGCGCGACTATGCCGAGGTCAAGGGCGACGGCCGCATCACGCAGGACATGGCCCACCGCGCGCTGGCCATGCTCGACGTGGACCCGCAGGGCTTCGACGTGATGGATCGCAAGCTCCTGGAGGCCGTGATCCACCGTTTCGACGGCGGCCCCGTGGGGCTGGACAACATCGCCGCGAGCATAGGCGAAGAGGCCGGCACCATCGAGGATGTGATCGAGCCCTACCTCATCCAGCAGGGCTACCTGCAGCGCACGCCGCGCGGGCGCATCGCCACCCAGGCTGCGTGGCGTCACCTGGGGCTGCAGCCGCCTGCGGGGCGGGGTGGGGCCGATCTGTTCGGGGCCGGCGCATGACAGCGCTGCACGGGCGTCGCGCCCTCGTGGCGGGCGCGCTGGTGCTGCTGCTGGTGGTCGCGGCCTGGCTGGCTGCCCGGCCCGCGCCGGTCGATGCCGTGCAGCCGCGCCAGGGGCTGCTGGTGCGCAGCCTGCAGTTCTCCGCGCGCGTGGAAAGCCTCACGCGGGTGGAGTTGGGCAGCACCGTGACGGCACGCGTGGCGCACGTGGCGGTGGATGAGGGCGCGCACGTGCGCGCCGGCCAGGTGCTGGTGCAGCTCGAATCCGACGAGGCCCAGGCCGCCTTGGCGCAGGCCCAAGCGGCCGAGCAGCAGGCGCGTGCTCGCCTGGCGGGCCTGCGCGGCACGGGCCGCCAGGCGGCGCAGGCGGCGCTGGCCCAGGCCGACGCCAGCGTGCGCGCCGCGCGGGCCCAGTTCGAGCGCGTGGAGCCGTTGGTGGCCCAGGGCTTCTACAGCCCGGCCCAGCGCGACGAAGCGCGCCGCGCGCTCGATGTGGCGCTGGCCCAGCAGGCCGCCGCCCAGGCCCAGTGGCAGGCCCAAGGCGATGCCGGGGCCGATGCCGCGCAGGCCCAGGCCCAGTGGGACGCCGCACGCGCCGCCACGCAGGCCGCCCAGGCCCGGCTGGCGCAGACCGCGCTGCGCGCGGGCGGCGATGGGCGCGTGATCCTGCGCAGCGTGGAGCCGGGCCAGATCGTGCAGCCGGGCAAGGCCCTGCTGACGCTGGCGCTGGACGGCCCCACGCAGCTCGTGGCCCAGGTGGACGAGCGCTTTCTGCAGCAGTTGCAGCCGGGCCAGCGTGCCGCCGTGCTGGCCGACGCCTTTGCCGGCCAGCCGTTTGCGGCGCGGGTGCAGTCCCTGGCCCCGGGGGTGGACGCGCAGCGCGGTGCCATCGAGGTCAAATTGGCACTGGAACAGGCGCCACCCGATTTTTTGCGCGAAGACATGACGCTCTCCGTGGAGGTGGAAACCGGCCGCAGCGAGCGCGCCCTGGCGCTGCCGCTGTCGGTGCTGCGCGCGCCCATCGAGGGTGATACCGCGCAACTGCTGGTGGCCCGCGACGGCCGGGCCGAGCTGCGCCGTGTGCGCGTGGGCCTGCGCACGCTCGACGCCTTCGAAGTGCAGGAAGGGCTCTCGGCCGAGGACTGGGTGCTGCGCGCCGCCGCCGTGCAGCCGGGCCAGCGCGTGCGCCCGCGGTCCGTGCCCTGGGAGCCGGCTGCCGGGATGCGCACAGGCGAGGGCGGCGGCGCGGTCGGTGCGGCCCTGACGCCAGGCATGGGGCGCTGATGCGGCGCTACTGGCCGGGCTTCGAGTGGCAGGTGGCCTGGCGCTTCCTGCGCGAGGGGCGCATGCAGACGCTGCTCATCATTGTGGGCGTGGCGGCCGGGGTTGCCGTGGTGGCCTACATCTCCGCGCTCATCGAAGGGCTGCAGGCCAACACGCTGGCCAAGACCCTGGGCGCGCAGGCGCACATCAGCCTGCGCGCGCCCGAAGACCTGGTGGCTCCGGCCGCCCGCCTGGAGGCCGGCACGGCCATGCTCAGCGACACCCAGCCACGCGCCCAGCGCCTGCGCTCCGTGGCCAACTGGCAAGCGCTGCTGCCGGTGCTGCAGGCCACGCCGGGGGTGGCGGCGGTCTCGCCCATGGTCTCGGGTTCGGGCCTGGCATTGCGCGGCGAGGCGGCGCTGGCCATTGCGCTGCTGGGCGTGGAGCTGGAGCGCTATGACCGCATCGTCAACCTGCGCTCCAAGGTGGTGGCGGGGCGCGCCAGCCTGCAGCCGGGCGAGGCCATCATCGGCCGCGAGCTGGCCGCCGACCTGGGCCTGCGCGTGGGCGACCGCCTCACCCTGCGCACCGGCCTGGTGAGCGACTCTGCGCGCGTGACCGCGCTGGTGGACCTGGGCGTGAAGGACCTCAACCGCCGCACCGTGATCGTGCCCCTGCGCGCCGCGCAAAACCTGCAGGGACTGCCCGGCGGCGCCACGCACCTGGATTTGACGGTGACCGACGTCTGGGCCGCGCAGGCCCTGGCCGAGAGCCTGCGCCGCCAGCACCCGCTGCGCGTGGAAAGCTGGCAGGAGAGCAACGCCCAGCTCGTCTCGGCGCTCAACGCCCAGAGCGTCAGCACCACCATCATCCGCGCGGTGGTGCTCGTGGTGGTGGTGCTGGGCATTGCCAGCGTGCTGGTGGTTTCTGTCGTGCAAAAGGGGCGCGAGATCGGCATCCTGCGCGCCATGGGCGCCACGCGCGGCCAGATGCAGCGCATCTTCCTGCTGCAGGGCGCGGTGGTGGGGGCGCTGGGCTCGCTGCTGGGCATCGCCCTGGCGGTGGCGCTGGTCTGGGCCTTCACCACGTTTGTGCGCGGCTCGGATGGGCTGCCGCTGTTCGCCATCACCGTGCCGGTGCCCACCGCGCTGCGCGTGGCGCTGATCGCCACGCTCTGCGGGGTGCTCGCCGCCGTGGCGCCGGCGCGCAGGGCTGCGGCCATGGATCCGGCGCAAGCGATCAGGATGTGACGATGCTGATCGAACTGCAGGGCCTGCGCAAACGCTACAACCTGGGCCAGTCCAACGAGGCCGAGGTGTTGCACGGGATCGACCTGCGCGTGCAGCGCGGCGAGTTTCTCGCACTGATGGGGCCCTCGGGTTCGGGCAAGAGCACGCTGCTCAACATCCTGGGCCTGCTCGAACGCATGACCGAGGGCGACTACCGGCTGCTCGGCGATTCGGTGCGTGGCCTGCCGGATGCCGAGCTCACGCTGCGCCGGCGCGGCACGCTGGGTTTTGTGTTCCAGTTCCACCACCTGCTGCCCGCCTTCACGGCGCTGGAAAACGTCACGCTGCCCGCGCTGATGCACGCGGGCCGGGCCAGTGCCCAGGCCGACGCCAGGGCGCGCGAACTGCTCGACGCCGTGGGCCTGGCGGCCGCCCTGCACAAGCGGCCCTCGGAGCTGTCGGGCGGCATGCAGCAGCGCGTGGCGATTGCGCGCGCGCTGGTCATGGACCCGCCGCTGGTGCTGGCCGACGAGCCCACGGGCAACCTGGACACGGCGTCCTCCGATGACGTGTTCGCGCTGCTGCGCCGCATCCACGCCGAGCGCGGCACGGCCTTCATCGTCGTCACCCACGACCCGCGCCTGGCGGCGCGCTGCGACCGGCTGGTGGAGCTGGTCGATGGCCGCATTGCGCGCGACGAGCCCGTCGCGCAGCTCAGCCCTGTGGCACCGCCACGGTGAACACGATCTCCAGCAGATAGTCCGGGCTTGCCAGCTCGGCGCTCACGCAGGCACGCGCCGGGGCGCAGCCCTCGGGCAGCCAGGCCTGCCACAGCGCGTTGAAGGCAGCGCGGTCGGCCATGTGTTTGAGGTAGATCGTCGCCATCAGGATATGGCGCTTGTCGGTGCCGCACAGCGCCATGGTGCGCTCGGCCTGCGCGAACAGGGCCTGCGTCTGGCTCGTGATGTCGGTGCCACTCTCGGGCACCTCTACCAGATAGGCCGTGGCGTTGTGCACCACGGCGTCGGACCATTGGGCCTGCGGGTGAATACGGGTGATGGGGGTGGATTCCATGTCAATTGCTCCAAAACAGGTCGCATTGTCCTTGGGCGGCGACACAGGCACGGCCCATACCAGGGCTCCGGCGCAAGGGCCGCCAGTATTCCCACGTACAGGCGCTGGGCGCGTCCCCCTGCCCGCATGGCACAGCCATGCGAGAGCGGGGGGAAAGCGCGCAGCGCCACAGGGGGTGTTCTTCAGTGCGAAGTGCCTTCCGAACGCGTGATCTTGTTCCACACGTTGTACTTGCCCACGGGCTTGCTCATGGGCAGGCGTTTGACTTCATTGAGCGTCTGGGCGTCATACACGATGATGGCGCCGTCCATCTCCCACACGCTGGCCAGGGCGTAACGGCCGTCCTTGGTGAACTCGATGTGCGCCAGCGTCCTGCCGGGCTCGCGCAGGCTGGCCACGGGCTCCAGCGTGGCCTTGTTGATCAGCGTGAGCGTGTCCTTGGCCTTGGGGCTCATCATCGAGTCGGTCCAGGCGTAGCGCGAGTTTTCGTGGCTGCGCATGAAGAAGCCCGGCCCGGGCGTGGGAATGGTCTTGACCGTGCGCCAGGTCTTCATGTCGATCACGTCGATGGCGCCGTCCTTGAGGTTCGGGCTGGCCAGCACCGTGGTGCCGTTCCAGGCGAAGGTGATGCCCGAGCCCAGGTGCGGCATGCCGGCGATGGGCAGGTCGGCGATCTTGCGGCGCACGTCCAGGTTCACCACCTGGGCTGACGCATCTTCGCTGCTGCCCGCCTTGGGGCGCGTGGCGCCGAGCACATGGCGGTAGCTCTGGTCGAAGAAGAAGTCGTCCAGGGGCTCGTCCAGCGGTGTGCGACGCACGTTCTGGTAACCCGGCTTGGCGATGGCCTCCCCCATCTTGTAGTCGTGCACCAGCCCGTCGTAAATCGGTGCGGCCTTGGGGTCATAGGAGATTTCCCAGACCTCCGGAATATCCTTGAGCGCGACCACGAAGCTCTTGCGCGGCGTGGCGTCGTACACCGCCGAGGCGCGCGAGGCGGTCTTGCCGTCCAGCGTGGTGGCGTCATAGCGCTTGACCAGCTGAAGGTCGGCATCGAACAGCACCACGGTGCGCGGCAGGTAGTTGGCGGCCATGACCCAGCGGCCGTCGCCGCTCACGGCCACTTTGCGCATGTTCAGGCCGGCGCGCACCTCGGCGACCACGGCCAGGTTCCACAGGTCGTACTTGGTGATCCAGCCGTCGCGCGAGCCGAAGAACACGTAGCGCCCATCGGGCGAGAACTTGGGGCCGCCGTGCAGCGCGTAGCGGCTGGCAAAGCGGTGGATGACCTCGAAGCGGTCGCCGTCGAGCACCGACACATGGTGGTCGCCGCCCTCGACGACCAGGAACACATTCATCGGGTCGGCTTTCCACACCGGTTTGTCGGCCAGCGGCTTCTCCGGTACGGGCGCGGTGCGCGAGGCGCGGATGTCGGCGTCGCTCCAGCCGGGCGCGGGCACCACGGGCTGGTAGATCCAGCCGGCCAGCGCGGCGATCTCGGTGCTCGACAGCGTGGCGGCAAAGCCCGGCATCTGCGTGGCCGGTCGGCCCTCGCCGATGACCTTCAGCGCCTCGGGGCGGCGCAGGCGTTCCAGGCTCTCGGGCAGCAGCGCCGGGCCCATGCCGCCGGTGCGCTGCGTGCCGTGGCAGGAAGCGCAGTGCTGCTGGAACAGCGCTGCGGCGTCCACCGTGGCGGTCGTCGTGGGGGCAGGGGCGGACTGGGCATGGGCCAGGTCCAGGCCCATCCAGAGCAGGCCCGCACTCAGGGCCAGCTGGCCGGCGCTGGCCAGCCAGCGTCGCAGGCGCTCACGCATCCTCAGACTCCGGATGGATCTCGATGGTGCGGCGGCGGTTGCTGAACGGCGTCACGGCCACGCGCTGCGCATCGCTGCCCGAGACCAGGCCGATCTCGTCGTCGCGCAGGTAGCAGCCCGGGTCTTCCGCCCAGGCGTCGCCCGTGAGCTGCTGGGCGCGCACGCGCGTGTTGCCGCCGCAGATCTCGAAATAGTGGCAAGACGCGCAGCGTCCACCCACCGGGCGTGGCTTGGCCTTGAGGCCCGCCATCAGTGGCTCGGAGGTGTCCGACCAGATGCTTGAAAACGGGCGCTGGCGCACGTTGCCCAGGTCGTGGTGCCACCACATGGTGTCGGGGTGCACGCTGCCCAGGTTGTCGATGTTGGCCACGTTCACGCCACTCGAATTGCCGCCCCAGGCGATGAGGCGCTCGCGCAGCGGTGCCTCCCACTGCGGCATGCGTTCGCGCACCCATTGCAGCAGGTAGGGGCCGTCGGCGTCGTTGTTGCCGGTGACGTAGTCTTCCTCGCGCCCTTCCAGCGCCGACTGCCAGGCACGTTCGAACAGCAGGTCGAGCGCATCGCGCGTGGCCTGGAACTGCGCATCCTTGCCGCGGTGGATGTTGCCGCGCCCGGCGTAGTTGAGGTGCGAGAAGTAGAACTTGTCCACGGCCTCCTGGCGCATCAGGTCCAGCAGCGCCGGGAAGTCGTGCGCGTTCATGGCCGTCATGGTGAAGCGCAGGCCCACCTTCACGCCGCGCTGGTGCAGGTAGCGCACGGCGGCCAGGCTCCGGTCGAACGCGCCGTCCAGGCGGCGGAAGAAATCGTGCGTCTCGCGCAGGCCATCCAGGCTGATGCCCACGTAGTCGAAGCCCATGGCGGCGATGCGGTCGGCCATGGGCTCGTCGATCAGGGTGCCGTTGGTCGACAGGCCCGTGTAGAACTTCATGTCCCGGGCGCGCTCGGCGATCTCGAAGATGTCGGGCCGCATCAGCGGCTCGCCGCCCGAGAGGATCAGCACCGGCACCCTGTAGGCCTTGAGGTCGTCCATCACGCCAAATACTTCCTGCGTGGACAGCTCGCCCTCGTAGTCGTGGTCGGCCGACAGCGCGTAGCAGTGCTTGCAGGTGAGGTTGCAGCGGCGGATCAGGTTCCAGATCACCACCGGGCCGGGCGGCTGGCCGCTGCCCCGGCGGGCGGGAACGGGGTAGGTGCCCGTGGCCTGGGCTTGCGCGAGCTCGCGCATGTATTGGCTGATGCGGAACATGGTTAGCTTTCTTGGCTTTGCCGAAGACGCAGGCCGGTCTTCTTGAGGATGGCGGTGGAGTAAAGAATGTCGTGGCCCCGGCAGGCGCTGCCCAGCAGTTCGCGCAACTGCACGGCCTGCTGCTCGACCTCGGCGCGCGTGCGGCCATGCAGCATGGCGAACAGGTTGTAGGGCCAGCTCGGCAGTCGGCGCGGGCGGCGGTAGCAGTGGCTCACGCCGGGCAACTGGCCGATGCGTTCGCCGAGCTGGTCCACCAGCGCGTCGTCCACGTCCCAGACGCTCATGCCGTTGGCTGTGAAGCCCAGGCGGTAGTGGTTGGGCACGGCGCCGATGCGGCGGATGAGCCCGCTCTCCAGCATCTGCGCCAGGCGCTCGCGCACCTGCAGGCCCGAGACGCCCAGACGTTCGCCCACGGCGTCGTAGGGGCGGGGCACCAGCGGCAGGCCGCCCTGGGTGGCGGCGATCAGGGCACGGTCGAAATCGTCAAGCGCCATGGGCTTCTCCGCTCGTGAGGGGGAGCTTGAGTTCGACGAAGAACTCGCGCTCCTTCGGGAAGGCCAGCACGTGGAGGCCCGTTTCGGCCTCGATGCGTGCTATCGCGGCCGCGCACTGCGCCGGCGTCTCGGTGCCCAGCACAAACCACATGTTGAGCGCATGGTCGCGTCGGTAGTTGTGCGCGATCTCGGGGTGGGCGTTGACCTGGGCCGTGACCGCCTCGTAGCGTTCCTCGGGCACGGCCATGGCGGCGAGCACGAACAGGCCGCCCGCGCGCTCGATCTGGAACAGCGGGCCGAAGCGCGTGAGCATGCCGCTCTCCAGCAGGGCCGACAGCCGACCGATCACGTCGTCCTCGGTCCAGCCGAACTCCAAGGCCACGTCGGCGAAGGGCCGCTCGGTCAGCGGCAGATCGCCGTGCAGGCGCTCCAGCAGGCGGGCGTCATCCGGCGACAGCATCGAGCACCTCCGGTGTGGCGGCGCTGGGGGCAGCGGCTTCGGGCAGGGCGCGGAAGCGCCGGGGGCCGGTCTGCTTGAAGCGGCGGCACGAAAACAGTACCTCGTGCGAATACTGCGCGAGGCCGGCTTCGGCGATGGCGCGTGCGATCACATCGCGTACGGCGGCCCGGTCGCGGCCATGGACCATGCAGTACAGGTTGTAGGGCCAACCTTCGGCGCGCTCGCGCCGGTAGGCCAGGGTTACGCCGGTCACGCGCGCCAGCGCCTCGCCGCAGGTGTCGACTTCGGCATCGGGGATGTTGAATACCGTCATGGCGTTGGCGTCGAAGCCCAGTTCGTGGTGGCGCACGATGGCGCCGATGCGCCGCACCGTGCCCTGGTCCAGCCACTGTTGCAGCGTGTGCAGCACGGATTCGGGCGTGCGGCCCAGCGCCTGCGCCCAGGCGTCGTAGGGGCGCGGCACCAGCGGCACGCCGTCTTCGAGCAGGGCGGCGAGCGGCCGGTCGGCATCGAGCACCGGTGTGGCCTCGCGCGCGGCCGCCATGGGCGCGGGGGCGGTGCTGCCGCGCAGATCAAAGCCCAGGTCGATGTGGTAGGCGCGCTGCATGCGCAGTTGCAGCGCGGGGAGGCCCGTAGCCTCTTCGAGCGCGCGCATGGCGGCGCGCACGGCGGCATCGTCCTGCCCGGTCATCACGAACCAGAGGTTGTAGTGGTGCTCGCGCTGGTAGTTGTGGTTCACACCCAGGTGGCTGGACACCACAGCGGCCACGGCGTCCAGGCGCTCGGGCGGCACGGCCATGGCGGCCAGCAGCGCGGCGCCGCCGGCATTGCCCGCGAACACTCCGCCGATGCGGCTCAACGCGCCGTCGCTCTGCAGCCGGGCGTAACCTGCCAGGACCTCGTCGGCCGGCATGCCCAGGCTGGCAGCGATGTGCGCGAAGGGCTCGCGCACCAGCGGAAAATCGCGTTGCCAGGGGTTGAGCAGCGCCAGGCGCAGGTCGGTATTCAGAAGCATGCCGTTCCTCCGCTGCATTGCGATATGCCCGCATGCGATGAAATTCGCGCGGCCCAGGCCAGCGGCCGCCGCGCAAGGGCCGCCCCGCCGCGCTGGCGGCGTCCCCCTGCCCGCATTGCGCAGCAATGCGAGAGCGGGGGGAAGCGGCGCAGCCGCTCAGGGGGGTGTTCCATAGCTCAGAACCCCACCCGCGCAGCGCGGGAAGTGAAGAAAATGCCGCTGGGCGAATCGATTGTCATCGTCGCCTGGGTGGCGAAGGTTTGCGTGTCGATCACGCTGACGCGGTGGTCGTCGCGCGAGCTGATCCAGACCGATTCGCCGCGCGGCGTGAATTCCATGTGCAGCACGGCCTTGCCGGGCTCCAGCGTGCGCACGATCTTCTGTGTGGTGGTGTCGATGACCTGCACGCGGTGGTAGTCGGGCACCGAGAAATTGACCCACACCTGGCGGCCATCGGGCCGGGCCATCACGAACACGGGCTGGCCCGCCACCGGGATGCGGCCGACCTCCTGCCAGGTGTCGGTGTCCACCACCAGCACCTCGTGGCGGCCGATGGCGGGCAGGTAGGCGCGGCGCCCGGCCACGGCCCAGCCGCGCAGGTGCGGCATTTTGTAGACCGGCAGCGGCTCCTGGCCCCGGCCGTAGCCCGCGAGGATGCGGCGTACCTGGGGTTTTTCCTCCCACAGGTCCACCATGGCCAGGCCGTCCTCGCCGAACAGGCCGGCGATGTAGTGGCGTCCGTTGGGCGTGACCAGCGCGTCGTACGGCTGGCGGCCGATGTTCGGCAGCTTGGTGGTGACGGGGCGCGCGGGGTTGGACAGGTCGGTGATCCAGATGGCGTCCGCGTCGAACAGGCTGTAGGCGAAGCGGCGGCCCGGCAGATCCACCAGGCCGACCACGCGCGAGAGGCGGCCGGGTTCGAACTCGGCGGGCACGTCGGCCACCAGTTCCAGCGTGGCAGTGTCGAAGGCCTTGATGCCGCCCGGCGTGTAGTTCTGCGCCACCACCAGGCTGCCGTCGGCGCTGATGGCGCCACCGATGGAGTTGCCCGCCTGCATCACGCGGCCGGCAATGCGCTGGGTCAGCAGGTCCACCTTGGTCAGCGCGCCGTCGCGCCCGAAAACGAAGGCATGGCGCGCGTCGCGCGAGAACACCACCGAGGCGTGCGAGAGGTCGCCCAGGCCCTTGACCTCGGCCAGCAACTTGCGCTGGCTGGTGTTGACGATGGCCAGCGTGCCGGTGGAGCGCGCCACGACGACGCCCAGGTCGCCCGTGCCGACCAGGGAGGGCGCGGGGCCGGTGCTGGCGCAGCCCGCCAGCAGCAGGGAAGAGGCGCCCAGCAGGGCGAGGCAGTCACGGCGTTTCATCGGGCATCCTTCTGCGGCTCGGGGAATCCGGCCATGAGTTGCTGGGCGATCCACAGGGCGTCGGCCTCGCTGAGCATGGCCTTCCAGGGCGCCATGGGCGTGCCGGGGCGGCCGCCGTAGATCGTCGAGGCCATGGATTCCAGGGGCTTGTCGGCCAGTGCTTCGCGGGTCAACGCGGGGCCCAGGCCGCCCGTCAGTTGCAGGCCGTGGCAGGAGCCGCAGTCCTGGCGCACCATGCGGATCAGCTCGCGCTGGCGCGCAGCGTCCGGGGCCTGCGCATGGACTTGATGGGCGACAAGGCACAGAAGCAGCGACACGCCGCAGGACTGCAGGGTGCGTGCCAAGGATCGGGGGCGCCGTGAAAGGATCGGGAGGTTTACCATGGTGGGCATTTATCGGTGGCAGAAGGCCGCCGACATGTGCCGATGTTCACCGCAATGGTTCTGCATGTCCTTGATGTGAGTCAAGGGCGTTATGGCGAGGGCTTTTGACAATGGGAACACCTGCCACCGCACCCCGCTTTTACCGGAGCATTGATGGATACCGCCCGCCCTCCCGCGCACGCCGCCGTTCAGCCAGACGCCCCTGTGACCGCCGTCCTTTCACCTTCTGAATGGGGGCGCGTGACGCTGGTCGGTGCAGGACCCGGTGACGCGGAACTGCTGACCCTCAAGGCTGCCCGCGTGCTGGCCAGCGCGCGCGTGGTGCTCTACGACAACCTGGTGTCGGACGATGTGCTGCGCCAGATTCCCCAGGACGCCGAGCGCATCTACGTCGGCAAGCAAAGCAGCAACCACACCTTGCCCCAGGAAGGCATCATCGAACTCATGGTGCGCCTGGCCAAGGCCGGCAAGTCGCTGGTGCGCCTCAAGGGTGGCGATCCCTACATCTTTGGCCGTGGCGGCGAGGAGGCCGAGGCCCTGATTGCCGAAGGCATTGCCTGCGAGACCGTGCCCGGCATCAGCGCCGCGCAGGGCGCCTCGGCCAGCACCGGCATTCCGCTCACGCACCGCGACCACACCGGCATGCTGGTGTTCGCCACCGGCCACCTGCAGGGCGAGGGCGAGGAGCGCAGCGTCGCGCTGGACTGGGCCGCACTGGCCCGGCCGCGCCAGACGGTGGTGATTTACATGGGCGTAGGCACCCTGCCGGTGATCTGCACCAAGCTGGTCGAGCATGGCCTGCCGGGCCACACGCCTGCGGCCCTGGTCGAGCGCGCCACCCGGCCGGACCAGCGCACCATCGTCGGCACGCTCGAAACCCTGCCCGCGCTCAGCGTGAAACACGGGGTGCACCCGCCAGCGCTCATCATGATTGGCGGCACCGTGTCGCTGCAGGAGCGCATCGGCGGGCCGGCGCTGAGGTAAACACCCCCTGTGTCGCTTCGCTCCTTCCCCCTCTCCTTCGGGAGGGGGGACACCACCAGCGCGGCGGGGCG
This sequence comes from Acidovorax sp. 210-6, assembly GCF_010020825.1. Taxonomy (GTDB): domain Bacteria; phylum Pseudomonadota; class Gammaproteobacteria; order Burkholderiales; family Burkholderiaceae_C; genus Simplicispira; species Simplicispira sedimenti. Next base: position 3,639,213 of record NZ_JAACJE010000001.1, on the reverse strand, counting down.
GCCCTTGCGCGGTGGTCGCTGGGCTGGGCCGTGCGTTCATGCGCCCTGACGGAATGCAGAGCGGCAGGAATCATTCACCAGAAGCGCTCCAGCCTCGGGACGCCACCTGCGCATGGAGGAACCGCGCGAACTCAGCCGCCGCCGGTGCCAGCGAGGCGCTGGCGCGTTGATAAACCTGGAACTTGCGGCGAAGCTCGGGGCCGGTCAGCGGGCGCATCCGCAACTGGTAGAGCTTCACCAGCGAGTCTGCGTAGGGCAGGCAGGTCGTGATGCCCTGGCCGGCGTGCACGAGGCTCAGCGCCGTGGACATGAAGGCCACCTCGTGGCTGGGGCGCAGTGTCAGGTCGCGCAGCGCGCCGTGCAGGTCGTGCGTGAGCAGCTCTGTGAATTGCCCCTGCAGGGCAATGAACGGGTGCTGCACCACATCGTTCCAGCCAATGCGCGGCAACGGTTCCAGCGCATGGCCCGGCGGGAAGACCACCATGAAGGGCAGCTCGAACAGCGCTTGTGCGGCGATGTCCGCGCCCGTCGGGCGCTCGGGCCCCACGCCAAAATCCACCTCGCCGCTGGCCACGCGCGCCAGCACGCTGTCCACCTCGCAGTCGGCCAGCCGCACCTGCACTTCTGGATGGGCGTGGCTGAATGCGGCGATCACCTCGGGCAGCAGCGTGCAGGCCATGAGCTGCGGGGCCGCGACGCGCACCACGCCTTTTTTGAGCGCCTTCAGATCGTCGATGCCGTGCAGCACGCCTTCGAGGTCCTGCAGGATCTTGTCCACCAGCGGATAGAAGCCGCGCCCCGCTTCCGTCAGCCCGATGCGCCGCGTGCTGCGCTCGACCAGGCGCACGCCCAGCGCCTGCTCCAGTTCCTTGATCTGCCCGCTCAGCGCCGATTGCGTCACATGCAGCGAGGCGGCGGCCTGGGTGAAGCTGCCGGTGCGCACCAGCGCCACCAGGGCGCGCAACTGCCGCAGGGTCACATTCATATGAAAAACTGATAAATGAATTAATAAATACCGTTTGAATGATAGATCGAAAGGCCGTGTAATGGCGTCCAAGGTGCCATGAACGGCACAGGAGACACCGCCATGCAGATCCAGAAAATTCACCACGTGGCCTACCGCTGCAAGGACGCCAAGCAGACGGTGGAGTGGTACGGCAAGTACCTGAACATGGGCTTCGTGCTCGCCATCGCCGAGGACAGCGTGCCCTCCACCGGCGAGCCCGACCCGTACATGCACATCTTCCTGGACGCGGGCCACGGCAACATCCTGGCCTTCTTCGAGCTGCCGGGCCAGCCGCCCATGGACCGCGACCGCAACACCCCCGTCTGGACGCAGCACCTGGCGTTGCAGGTGGACACCATGGAGGAACTGCTCGCCGCCAAGGCGCGCCTGCAGGCCGACGGCATCGAGGTCATCGGCCCGACCGACCACACGCTGTTCCAGTCCATCTACTTCTTCGACCCCAGCGGCCACCGCCTGGAGCTGGCCGTGAACACCGGCACGCCCGAGATGCTGCAAAAGCTCGACGAGGTGAAGTGGGACATGCTCAACGAATGGGCGCGCACCAAGAAAGCCCCCAAACACGCTGCGTGGATGCACGACGGTAGCCATCGCCCCACCTGATTGCGGAGCCCACCCATGAAACTCTCCACCCTCCAGCAAGGCGGCCGCGACGGCACGCTCGTCGTCGTCAGCCGCGACCTCACCCGCTGCCAGCCCGTCCCCGCCATCGCGCGCACGCTGCAGGCCGCGCTGGACGACTGGGAGCGCTGCGCGCCCCAGCTCCAGCAGGTGTCCGATGCGCTCAATGGGGGCCAGGCGCCCGGCGCCCAGCCTTTCGATCCGGCGCAATGCCATGCGCCGCTGCCGCGCGCCTACCAGTGGGCCGACGGCTCGGCCTACCTCAACCATGTGGAGCTGGTGCGCAAGGCGCGCGGCAGCGAGATGCCCGCATCGTTCTGGACCGACCCGCTGATGTACCAGGGCGGCTCGGACAGCTTCGTGCCGCCGCAGGCTCCCATCGACGCGCTCACCGAGGACTGGGGCATCGACTTCGAGGCCGAGGTGGCCGTGGTCACGGGCGACCTGCCGCTGGGCGCGGGCGTGGCGCGGTGCGCGCAGGCGATCCGCCTCGTCATGCTGGTGAACGACGTGAGCCTGCGCAATCTCATCCCGGCCGAGCTGGCCAAGGGCTTCGGCTTCTTCCAGTCCAAGCCCGCCAGCAGCTTCGCGCCCGTGGCCGTCACGCCGGACGAGCTGGGTGACGCCTGGCAGGACTGCAAGCTGCACCGCCCCCTGAACGTGCAGCTCAACGGCCAGCCCTTCGGCTGCCCCGACGCGGGCCAGGACATGGCCTTCAGCTTCGCCCAGCTCGTGGCGCATGTGACGAAGACGCGCGCCATGGCGGCGGGCTCCATCGTCGGCTCGGGCACGGTGTCGAACAAGCACGGCAGCCTGCATGGCTCCAGCATCGCCCGTGGCGGCGTGGGCTACGCCTGCCTGGCCGAGCTGCGCATGGTCGAGACCATCGAGGGCGGCGCGCCCGTCACACCTTTCCTGCGCTTTGGCGACCGCGTGCGCATCGAGATGTTCGACGCCGCCGGCCAGAGCATCTTCGGCGCCATCGACCAGACCGTGCGCCGCGTGCCAGCGCCCGAGTGACCATGCTGCGGCTCTACACCTACTTCCGCAGCTCGGCCGCCTACCGCGTGCGCATCGCGCTCGCGCTCAAGGGGCTGGCGTATGACAGCGTGCCCGTGCACCTGCTGCGCGGCGGCGGCGAGCAGCTCCAGGCCGCCTACCGCGCCGTGAACCCGGCCGCGCTCGTGCCCGCGCTGCAGGACGGGGGCGCCACGCTCACGCAGTCGCTCGCCCTCCTCGAATACCTGGAAGAGACGCACCCCGCGCCCGCGCTGCTGCCGCAGGGCGCCGTGGGCCGCGCCCGCGTGCGCGCGCTGGCCCTGAGCGTGGCCTGCGACATCCACCCGCTGAACAACCTGCGCGTGCTCAACTACCTCACCGGCACCTTGCAGGCCACCGACGCGCAGCGCACCGCCTGGATACACCACTGGATGGCGCTGGGCCTGGAAGCCATCGAGGCGCAGCTGGCGCGCGACGCGCAGACCGGCCTGTGCTGCCATGGCGACACGCCCACCCTGGCCGACTGCTGCCTGGTGCCCCAGGTGTTCAACGCGCGCCGCTTCGGCCTGGACCTGGCGCCGTACCCCACGGTGCGGCGCATCGCGGAACACTGCGAGGGCCTCGCGCCCTTCCAGGCCGCGCACCCAGCGCGCCAGCCCGACGCTGAATAGGGGTGCGAAATGAGGGATCGATCAAGCCATCGCAAACGGCGCTATGGATTCGAGCTCTTGCCCGAGAGCGGCGCGCGCGATGTCGGCGTCGTATTGACTCTGAAGATTCAGCCAGAACTCCACAGACGTGCCGAAGAATCGCGCCAGACGCAGAGCGGTGTCGGCAGAGATGGAGCGCCCCTCCTTGATGATGGCTGCAATGCGAGTCTGTGGCACATGGATTTCCTTGGCAAGACGGTACTGCGTCAGCCCCAAGGGCTCCAGGAATTCGGTGGCGAGGATTTCGCCGGGGGTCGGCAGGGTCAGTTGCTTGCTCATGGTCCACACTCCTGTGCTTCATCCCATTGGATTCACTTCAGTGGTAATCGACGATCTCAACGTCCTTCGGGCCTTCCGGGGTCCACACGAAGCACACGCGCCACTGATCGTTGATACGAATACTGTGTTGGCCTTCGCGGTCACCGAAAAGTGGCTCCAAGCGGTTCCCTGGGGGAATGCGCAGATCCTGCAGCGCGTGCGCAGCATGAAGCATGCGCAATTTCCGGAGGGCAGGGGCTTCGACGTTCACCCAGCGGCGCACGCGAACAAGGCCAAACAGGGCTTCGGTTTCACTGCACTTGAAGGACTGGATTGCCATGAATATTAACGTTCTGCGGTAGTAACGTCAAACGGAAGCATGCTGTGGTCTGCGTAGGCCAGCCACCATGCCGTGCACGATGAAGGCCTGCGCCGCGTAGTAGGTGGCCAGCACGCCCGCCTGCGCCAGCGGCAGCGGCTGCACAAAGCGGTTGGTGGCCAGCAGCGAATCGCTGAGCATGAAAAAGCACGCGCCCAGCGCCACCTGGCGCGCCGCGCGGTCGCCCAGCACGCTGGCGCGGCCCAGGGCCTGCGCCGCCATGAGCGCGATCGCGGTGACATACACCGCCACCGGAATGCGCAGTTCGGCGGGCAGCCCGCCTTGCCACAGATAGGCATACATGGCGCCGCCCACGCTCAGCGTGGCGGCCAAGGCGCCAGGCCGGGGCAGCCAGGCCACGCCCTGGCGGAACAGCACGATGTAGGCGATGTGTGCCAGCAGAAAGCTCACTAGTCCTGGGATGAAGAAGCCCTCGACCATGAGGAAGGCGTCGCCCGCCAGCGAGCCCACCAGCGCCGCGCCGAGCAGCCACCAGGATTTTGAATCAAATTGGCCCCTAGCAATTATGGGATAAGCGCTGGTAGCTACTAAAACAATAGCAATCACCATGGTCAGCGGCTTGAACAGCCAATGCCAGTGCAGCAGACCGGCCTCGCTGGTGATGGTGGCCAGTGCTGCGCACAGCACCATCAGCGTCAGCAGGGTGCGGTGTTGGGGGTGGAGCGAGGGATGGGACATGGTCATGGGCAACGGGGGTCAGCTCAGCGCGCCGCGCGCATCGACCGCGATGATGCGTTCCACCACGCCGCGCACCAGCCCACCGCGCACGCCGATCAGCGTGTCGTGCAGGTTCACCGTAGGGTCGCAGTGGCTGGGCACCAGCCACAGCATGCTGCCAATGGTGGGCAGCGGGGTTTCGTCGGTTTCGGCGGTGAGGATGCCGTGCTCGTCGCCCGCGCTGTGGTAGGCCAGGCCCTGGCCTTCGGGCAGGTGGGCCACCCAGGGTACGCCCGCGTCGATGGCATGGCTGGTGTGGCCTGCGTCGCACACGGCGCGCTCGCCCTGGCGCGAGATCACCTGTGTCTTGACGTACAGCGCATGCTCGAAAGCCGGTTGGGCGGGCTCGCGTTCGTTGCGTGCGTAGTCGGCATCCATGAACAGGAAGGTGCCCGCCTGCAGTTCGCCATAGACGCCGCTGGCGGCCTCGTGCACCAGCGTGCCGGTGCCGCCGCCGGTCACCAATGGCACGCCCAGGCCGGCGGCCTGGATGCGCTCGCAGGTGGCGCGCACCGACTGCACGCAGGCCGTGGCCACGCTGCGGCGCTGGGCCGCGCTGCGCATGTGCTGCGCCCGGCCCTGGAAGGCCTGCAGCCCGGCAAAGCGCAACTGTGTGAGCCGCGCCACGGCCTGGGCCAGTGCCAGCGCGGGCTCGCCGGGCGGTACGCCGCAGCGCCAGTGGCCCACGTCGATTTCCACCAGCACGTCGATGCGCGTCTGCGGTGCGGCCTGGGCCATGGCCTCGGCCAGGCGGGTGATGCCCTCGGGGCTGTCCACGGCCAGCGCCAGGCGCCCGCCCTGGGCCTGCAGGCGCGCGGCCAGGCGTGCCACACGCAGCAGCTTGGGGTAGGCGACCACCTGGTTGGTCAGGGTGATGTCGCGCACGCCGCCTGCGGCCAGCACCTCGGCCTCGGCAATCTTCTGCACGCAGGCGCCCACGGCACCGGCGCGCTGCATTTGCAGGGCCAGCTCGGCGCTGCGGTGGGCGTTGGCGTGGGGGCGCCACTGCACCTGGTGCTTGCGGGCAAAGTCGGCCATGCGGGTGATGTTGCGCTCCATCGCGTCCAGATCGACAACCAGCGCGGGGCTGTCGATCAGGTCCACGCGCTGGCCGACCAGTGGGTGTTGCAGTGCGGTGTCAGGTGACGGTTTCATCGCGGGAGCCCGTGTCAAGGTGCTGTGTGTCGGCCCAGCCCACCAGGGTCAGCCCTTGGGGCGTCCAGAGCAGGCGGTTGATGGAGGCGTTCGTCACCAGCCAGGTGCGCGGTGCCTGCAGGTCCAGGCCCGTGGCCAGGCGGTAGAGCATGTCGAGCACGCCGCCGTGCGCCACCAGCACGATGAGCTGCTCCGTGTGCTGCGCCGCCAGCCGGTGTGTGGTGGCGGCTATGCGCTCGCGCAGTTGCACCAGGGTTTCGCCGCCCGTGGGCGCAAAGTGCGGGTCGCGCTGGCGCCAGCGCCGGGCCTGTTCAGGCAGCTCGGCCTCGATCTCGGCAAAGGTGCGGCCTTCGAGTTCGCCAAAGCTGCGCTCGCGCAGGCCGGGCTCAGCCACCAACGGGGCGCCGCTGGCCTGGGCGATGGCCTGGGCCGTGGCGTGGGCGCGCTGCAGGTCGCTGGTGTACACGGCGGCGAGCGGCTCGTCTGCCAGGGCACGGGCCACCTGGCGTGCTTGCCAGCGGCCGGTGTCGTTGAGGGCGATGTCCAGGTGGCCCTGGATGCGCGTGTCCACGTTCCAGGCGGTTTCGCCGTGGCGCACGGCAATGATGCGGGTGGCCTGCATCGGCACGCTCAACGCGGGGCGCCGGTGGGGGCCAGGGGCAGGCGCACCTGGCGCGGGCCCTGGGGCGGTTGCGGGAAGCCGCTGAGCGCGGCGTCGAACAGCACGCCAAACACGGCGGGGTCGTCGGTCCACACGTCCTCGAACAGGGCCGAGGTCTCGTACACCACCTGCTGCGTGCGCGCGTCGCGCAATTCCACGCTCACTTCGCGTCGGTGCAGGGTGGGGGGCATCTCGCGCAGCATGGCGCCCGCGCGCATGCCGGGCCGCCAGCCACGGCCAGGGCCCCAGCCCCACCAGGCGGGCGGGTAGTGCGGCCAGTCGGGCAGGGCCTGGCCCGAGCGCACGCCCACTTCGGCAATCAGGCGGGGCTGTGCGTCGTCGCGCTGCAGCCCGGCGCGTTGCAGCGCGGCATGGGCCAGCGCCTCGATGGGGGCAAAGGCCTGGGCCGCCGCCTGTTGTGAGGGGAGCTTGTCGAGCCGGTAGGTGGGCGGCGCAGACGGGGTGGTGAGGGTGGACCAGCTTTGCACCTGGCTGTCCACCACGCGGGTGGTGGAGCAGCCTGCGACCAGCGCGGTGCCCAGCAGTGCGAGACCGAGAGAGCGGCGGGAAAGCATGCTGTCCTCCTTGGGGGTGTGGCCGGTCGGCGGGCGGGCCTTGTTCAGCCTATGCGAACCACCTGCATGCCGGGCAGCGGGGGCGGCGCAGGGAACTCTTCTTCGTCAAAGGCCTTGTCGCCGTCCTCGCTGGCAACGCCGGTGGCACGCGCGTTCACAAAATCGTACAGCGCGCCGTCCAGCAAATGGCTGGGCACCACGTTTTGCAGGGCGTTGGCCATGTTTTCCACGCGGCCGGGGTATTTTTTCTGCCACTCGCGCAGCATTTCGCTCACCTGCTTGCGCTGCAGGTTCTCCTGGCTGCCGCACAGGTTGCAGGGGATGATGGGGAACTGGCGCACCTTGGCCCACTGGGTGGTGTCCTTCTCGGCCACAAAGGCCAGGGGGCGGATCACCACGTGGCGGCCGTCGTCGCTCACCAGCTTCGGGGGCATGCTCTTGAGCTTGCCGCCAAAAAACATGTTGAGCAGCAGCGTGGCCAGCATGTCGTCGCGGTGGTGGCCCAGGGCGATCTTGGTGGCGCCCAGTTCGTCGGCCACGCGGTACAGAATGCCGCGGCGCAGGCGCGAGCACAGGCTGCAGGTGGTCTTGCCCTCGGGGATGAGGCGCTTGACGATGCTGTAGGTGTCCTCGTTCTCGATGTGGAAGGGCACGCCCACGCTGGTCAGGTAGTCGGGCAGCACATGCTCGGGGAAACCGGGCTGCTTCTGGTCCAGGTTCACGGCCACAAGGTCGAAATGGATGGGCGCACGCTTTTGCAGCTTGAGCAGGATGTCCAGCAGCGCATAGCTGTCCTTGCCGCCCGACATGCAGACCATGACCTTGTCGCCTTCCTCGATCATGTTGTACTGCACGATGGCCTTGCCCACCTCGCGGCACAGGCGCTTTTCGAGCTTGTGCGCCTCGCGCTCGATCTTGAAGCTGTGGGGCGCGGCGCCAGCCTGCGGTGCGTCGGCGGCGGGGGTGTCGGTGTCGGGGGTCCAGGTGTTCATTGTGTTGCTGTGTAGAACCTGTTTACGATCTTTTCATGGGGTACGCAAGGCAGCAAACCGTCACGATCTAGGCGTCTGCCGCAGCCCATGCTGGCGGCCTGGGCAAGGCGGGCAACAACGAGCGTGGCGGTTTGCTGCCTTGCCCGAAGGGTTGCCCCGCAAAAGCAGCGTCTGCGGCGTTGCAAATCCTCGCCGGGCCACCAGCCCGGCTGCGGTTTGCGCCTTGCACCCACTGCTTTTGCGGGGCAACGTACCCCATGAAAAGATCGTGAACAGGTTCTCACCACTGCCCGGCTTCCATGCGGATGGCGACTTCGCAGTCGTCAAAGATTTCGAGTTTGGCGATTTTGACGCGCACGCCCTGTACGCCAGGCAGTTGCAGCAGCCGGTGCGCGAGCTTGCCGATCAGCGTCTCCAGCAGGTTCACATGTTCGGCCGTGCATTCGTCGATGATGATCTGGCGCACCTTGCGGTAGTCCAGCACATGGGCGATGTCGTCGTCGTGCGGCTCCAGGGGCTGTGCGCCCAGGCTCAGTTCGGCATCGACCTGGATGGGTTGGGGGGAGCTCTTCTCGTGCGCCAGGATGCCCAGGTTGGCGTCAAAGCGCAGCCCGGTCAGGGTCAGGGTCTGCAGGCCGGTGGTGGGTTTCATGGCGGGGTGGGGGTGTCTTGCATGAGGGAAAAGTCGCGCTCGAAGCGCATCAGGTGCTGGCCGCCATCGACCAGCAGCGTGGTGCCGGTGAGCGCGCGGTTTTCCAGCGCAAAGCGCACGGCCTGGGCCACGTCCTGCGCGGTGGACGAGCGCCCCAGCGGGCTGAGCGCGTGCAGGCGCTGAAACTGCTCCTCGCTGAGGTAGTGGCTGGTGAGCGTGAGCCCCGGCGCCACGCCCACCACGCGCACGCGCGGCGCCAGCGCCATCGCCAGCATGGTGCCCGCGGCTTCCAGGGCGGCCTTGGAGAGCGTGTAGCTCAAAAAATCGGGGTTCTGGTTCCAGAGCTTCTGGTCCAGCAGATTGACCACCGCGCCCTGGGCATCGGCCTCGCCCTGGGCAGCGCGTTCGTTCAGGTGCGCGTGCAGGGCCTGCGCCAGCACAATCGGCGCCGCCGTGTTGCTGGCCAGGTGCTGCTGCAGGCGGGCGTAGCCAAAGGTGGCGGGGTCGTCGTGCTCGAACAGCGAGGCGCTGTTGACCACCGCATCCACCGCACCAAAGTGCGCCACCACGCGCGGCAACAGGGTGCGCACGGCAGCTTCGTCTGAAAAATCAGCATCAAAATGGCCACTAACGCCCGAAATACGGGCGCAAGCAGCTACTGTTTCGATAGCATCCTGTTCCGCGCTGCGGTAGTGCACCGCCACCTGCCAGCCGCCTTCGGCCAGCGTCAGGGCAATGGCGCGGCCCAGGCGCTTGGCAGCGCCGGTGACCAGAACGGTGCGCGGGCGGGTGGGGGTGGGCATTCGGGTGCTGCGGTGCAAAGCGCAAAAGCCTGTAGTTTATGCCGCCCCCATGGGTTTTGTGCGGTCAATGTGGTTATACTGGTGCAACCATGCGAATCGTTCTGGACACCTCGGTGTTGGTGGCAGCGGCGCGGTCGCGCCAGGGGGCCAGCTTTGCCTTGGTCGGCAGTCTGCCTCACCCGCGCTTTGAGTTTGCGCTGAGCGTGGCGCTGTACACCGAGTGGCAGGCGGTGCTCACACGGCCAGAGCACCTGCCCCCAGGACTGCAGCCGCAGGACGCCCTGGCCTACCTGCGCTATCTGGCGTCCATTGCCCATCTGCAGGATGTGCACTACCTGTGGCGCCCCTTTCTGCGCGACCCCGATGACGATATGGTGCTGGAATGCGCCGTGGCCTCGGGCAGCCGCTACCTGGTGACCCACAACGTGCGCGATTTTGCGCGCATCACATCACTGGGGATCAGCCCGGTGACCCCTGCTGAATTCCTGGACATGCTGAGGAGCCCAACATGACCGCATTGACCGTCCGCCTGCCCCATTCGGTGCACGCCAAAATCCGCGAACTGGCAGCGCGCGATGCCATTTCCGTCAACCAGTTCATCGCCAGTGCTGCGGCAGAAAAGCTCGCATCCATGCTGACCGTGGACTACCTGCGCCAGGAGGCTGCACAAGGCCAGCGCGAGGCCTTTGACCGCTACCTGCGGGCCGTTCCCGATGTTCCCGATGCGCAGGAGAGGTGATCTGTGTCCCTGAACGCAAGCCACACTGGCGGCCCGCTGCATTCCCACATCGCCCAGGCCATCGGCGCCGCGGGCGGCTGGATCGGATTCGACCGCTTCATGGCGCTGGCCCTGTACACGCCGGGCCTGGGCTACTACGCGGGCGGCCTGCCCAAGTTTGGCCACCTGCCCCAGTCGGGCAGCGACTTTGTGACCGCACCCGAGCTGACCCCGCTGTTCGGCCAGGCACTGGCCGTGCAGGTGCGCGAGGCGCTGGAGCGCACGCAGACCAGCGAGCTGTGGGAGTTTGGCGCGGGCTCGGGCGCGCTGGCATTGCAACTGCTGGACGCGTTGGGCGACGCGGTGCAGCGCTACACCATCGTGGACCTGTCGGGCAGTCTGCGCGCGCGTCAGCAGGAGCGCCTGGCCGCGCACGCGCACAAGCTGCGCTGGCTGGACGCCCTGCCCGACGCCATGGAAGGCGTGGTCGTGGGCAACGAGCTGCTCGACGCCATGCCTGTGCAACTGCTGCTGCGCCAGGGTGGGCAGTGGCATGAGCGTGGTGTGGCCTTGGCACAGGAGGCGTTTGTCTGGCAAGACCGGCCCACCCCCCTGGCGCCGCCGATCCCCATCGGCGGCACGCACGACTACCTCACCGAAATCCACCCCCAGGCCGAAGCCTTTGTGCGCACCCTGGGCGAGAAGCTGCGGCGCGGCGCGCTGCTGCTCATCGACTACGGCTTTGGCGAGCGCGAGTACTACCACCCGCAGCGCCACATGGGCACGCTGATGTGCCACCGCGCCCACCAGGCCGACGACAACCCGCTGGTGGACGTGGGTGCCAAGGACATCACGGCGCACGTCAACTTCACCGGCATCGTGCTGGCCGCGCAGGAGCAGCCCTTGCCCGTGGGGCAGGAATGGCAGTTGCTCGGCTACACCTCGCAGGCGCATTTCCTCATCAACTGCGGCCTGCCGCAGGCCATGGAGCAGGCGCCGCTGCAAGAGCGCGCCCTGGCGGCCAAGCTGCTGATGGAGCACGAGATGGGCGAGCTGTTCCAGGTGCTGCTGCTGGCCAAGGGCGCGCCCTGGGAGGCCGTGGGCTTTGCGCACGGCGACCGCAGCCACAGGCTGTAACGCATGATCCGCTGGCTCATCGTCGTCTTCCTCGCGCTGGTGCTCATCAACGGGCTCACGCCCTGGTTGCAGCGCCTGGGGCTGGGCAAGTTGCCGGGGGATTTTCATTTCCGGTTGTTCGGGCGCGAGTGGTACATCCCGCTGGCCAGCACCGTGCTGCTCAGCTTTGTGCTGAGCCTGATCGTCAAGTGGCTCTGACTTGATTTTTTCGGGGTGCGGCCCGATGTCTGGGGCATGACCGAATCCCTGCACATCGTCTGCCCCCACTGCCACACCACCAACCGCGTCCAGGCGGCGCAGCTCGGCAGCCAGCCTGACTGCGGCGGCTGCCACCAGCCCCTGTTCATGGGCGCGCCGCTGGCGCTGGATGCCGCCAGCTTTGCCAAGCATCTGCAGCGCAACCACATTCCGGTGCTGGTGGACTTCTGGGCGCCCTGGTGCGGGCCGTGCCGCCAGATGGCGCCGGCCTTTGCCCAGGCGGCGCGCACGCTGGAGCCCCAGGTGCGGCTGGCCAAGCTCGATACCGAGGCCCACCCGCAGCTGGCGGCGCCCTATAACATCCGCAGCATTCCGACCATGGTGCTGTTCCAGGGCGGGCGCGAAGTGGCACGCATTTCGGGCGCCTTGGGCGCGGCGGACATCGAGCGCTGGGTGCGCAGCGAGCTCTGAACCAAAGGCCTCAGCGCAGTCCCAGCCAGCGGTCCAGCGACAGGCGGCCCGCACCGCGCCCGGCCAGGTAAAGCATCAGCGCCGCCCACGACAGGTGTGTGGGCCAGGCGTCGGGGTACACAAAGACCTGGATCACCAGCGTCATGCCCAGCAGCGCCAGGGCCGACAGGCGCGTGAAAAGTCCCAGCACCAGCAGCACCGGGAACAGGTGCTCGGCCAGGGTGGCCATGGGCGCCGCCCATTCCGGGGGGATCAGCGGCAGCCTGTATTCCTCGCGGAACAGCAGGTAAGTGGTGTCGGTGATCGTGAAAACGCCCTCCACCTTGGTGCGGCCCGACATCCAGAAAATGCCCGCCAGCGCCAGGCGCGCGGCCAGCGCGATCAGGCCGTGCGGTGTGCACTGCTCCAGCCGCTGGGCCAGGCCGTTCCACAGCCCCCGCACGCCGGGGAGGGATGCGGGCGCAGAGCCGACAGGGGAATGGGTGGTGTGCATGGGGTACTCCTCGTTCAACAGGGTTCGGGGGCGCGCAGGGCGCCGGTGCGCAGCAGCAGTGCGACGAGCGCGGGCAGGTTGGTGGCGGGGGCGGCCTGCAGGGCCTGGGCGGCGGCGTCTTCAAAAGTGGCGCCTGCGGCGCAGGCGTCCAGCAGCGCGCAGCCCGCGTGCGGCAGGGGCGCCCATTGCACGGCATCGTGCGGGCGGGTCAGCAGCGCGCCTTCGCCCTGCCAGGGCAGGTCGGTATCCCAGGGCAAGCCGTCGCGCTGGCATTGCCACAGGCGGTAGGCGGGGTGCTCCGCGCACCACCGCCAGCGCGTGGCCGGGTGGGGGTGCAGGCGCAGCAGCGCCAGGGCCTCGGGCGGCTGCTGGGCCAGCCATGTGGCCTGCAGCGTGGGCGCGTCGGCGGCCAGGTGGGACTCGGTCCAGCAGCGGTCCAGCCGCGCCACGGCGCCCAGGTAGGGCAGGTTGGCGGCCGGGCCAAAGCCTTCCAGAAAATCGGCAAAGCCCGCGCCATAGCCCATGAGTCGCCCGTCCGTCGGCGGGTGCTGGTGCACGAAGGCATGTGCCGTGGCGCGCAGCCAGTCGGTGCCCACCAGGGCGTGCACGGCGGGGTAGTTGGCCTGCAGCGCGTCGATGCAGCCCTTGGCCACGGTGTTGCGGTACACGGCAAAGCCGGGCTGGGCGAGCAGCGCATCCAGCCAGGCGGGCGGCGGTGCGCTGGCGCCGGGTGGGGGCAGCAGGGCACTGGCCAGGCCGTCCTGGAAATCGCTCAGGCGCATGGCAGGGCCTCCAGGTTCGCGAGCATGCGGTGCGCGCGCTCGCGCTCGGCCAGCAGCTCGGGCAGGGGCGGGATGGCGTCGTCGCGCTCGATCAGCGTGGGCCGAGGGCCGGTGCGTGCGATCAGGTGCTCGTACAGCGCCCACACGGGCTCGGCTACGGGGGCGTCGTGGCTGTCGATGAGCAGCGTCTCGCCCAGGCGCGGGTCGGCATGGTGGCCCGCGAGGTGGATCTCGGTGATGGCCTGCACCGGAAAGGCGTCCAGGTAGTCGTGGGCGCGGGTGCCCAGGTTGTGCGCGCTGAGGACCACGTTGTTCACGTCCAGCAGCAGGCCGCAGCCGGTGCGGCGCACCAGCGCGGCCAGGAAATCGGTCTCGGACCAATCGTGCCCGTCGATGTGCAGGTAGTGTGTGGGGTTCTCGATGGCGATGGTGCGGCCCAGTGCGTCCTGCGTGGCGCTGATGTTGGCTGCAATGCGCGCCAGCGCCTCGTGCGTGCGCGGGAAGGGCAGCAGGTCCGGGTGGTAGCGCCCGCGCCAGGCCGACCAGGCGAGGTGCTCGGACACCAGCGCGGGCTCGATGCGCCGCGCCAGTTGCGCCAGGCGGTGCAGGTGGCCCGCATCGGGCGGCGCGTCGGCCGCGAGCGAGAGCGACACGCCATGCAGCGACACCGGGTGGCGCGCGCGGATGGCTTCAAGCCAGGCCAGGCGCGGGCCACCGCCCGACAGGTAGTTCTCGGGGTGCACCTCCCACCACAGGCCGCTGGCGGTGCAGTGCAGGGCCTCGTCGTAATGCTGGGGCTTGAGGCCCAGGCCTGCGGTGAGAAGGTGGGGCATGGTGCGGTCCTATCGGGGATCAGGCCTTGATGGCGCTGAGTGAGCCCATGCCCTTGGGCGTCTGGATGCTGGTGCAGGTGCCCGCAGGCACATACTTCCAGGCGTTGCCCTGGTAGTCCACCTTGGCGGTGCCCGCGCAGGTGGTGCCGGGGCCGGCGGCGCAGTCGTTCTTGCCGGCCATGGAAACGCCGTAGCACTTCTCCATGGTGGGTTTGGCCATGTCGCCGGACTTGTTCATGCTGTCGGACTGGGCGATGGCGGCACCAGAAGCGAGGGCGGCAAAAGCCAGGGCGCCGAGGGTGAGGGAACGGGTGGTCATGCTGATAGCTCCTTGGGTGATGAACGAGACCTCTGCCTGCAATGCCAACGCACCCGGCCGGTCTGCGCTGTAATTCGCGGGCACGGCGGTGCGGGTTACGCTGTGGCCGAAAATTTATTTTTCGGCCCCCGTGTAACCGGCCGCGCACCGGCCCCGAATACCAGCGAGGGAGACGCCATGGAGATAGAACAGCGGCTGCGCCCGCTGCTGCTGCAGGGCCTGGAGGGCGACACCGACGCCTACCAGCGCTTCCTGAAGGAGCTGAGCGCGCACCTGCGGGCCTTTTTGCGCCGCCGCCTGGCCCAGCGGCCCGATGAAGTGGAGGACCTCGTGCAGGAGACCCTGCTCGCCGTGCACAACCAGCGCCACACCTACCGGCCCGACCTGCCGGTGACGGCCTGGGCGCATGCCATCGCGCGCTACAAGCTCATCGACTGGCTGCGCTCGCACGCGGTGAAGGGCGCGCTCGATGTGCCGCTGGATGACGTGCAGGAGCTGTTTTCCAGCAGCGATGCCGAGGCCGCGCAGGCCCGGCGCGATCTGGGCCAGCTGCTGCAGACGCTGCCCGAGCGCCAGCGCCTGCCCATCGTGCACATGAAGCTCGAAGGCCTGTCGGTGGTGGAGACGGCGCGCCTGACGGGGCTGTCGGAATCGGCGGTCAAGGTGGGTGTGCACCGGGGGCTTAAGGCCCTGGCCGCCCGTATCAGGGGAACGGCATGAAAACGGACGATTTGATTGGTTTGCTGGCGCAGGACGCAGAGCCGGTGGCGTCGTACGCCATCGAGCAACGCTTTGCGGTGGCGGTGCTGGCCGGCTTGGGCGGGGGCCTGGTGTTGATGCTGTTGCTGTTTGGCATGCGCCCTGGGGTGGTGCAGGACATGGCCCTGCCCATGTTCTGGGGCAAGCTGGGGTTTGCCGGCCTGCTGGCCGCTGGCGGCCTGGCCGTGTTGCGCCGCCTGGCGCGGCCCGGCATGGGCCTGGGGCACAGCCTGGCGTTGCTGGCCCTGCCGCCGCTGGTGCTGTGGGGTTTGGCCGCCGTGGCGCTGGGCCAGGCCGGGCCCGGCGAGCGCCTGCCCCTGGTGCTGGGCAGCACCTGGCGCAGTTGTGCCTTCAACATCGCGGCGCTGTCGCTGCCCGCCCTGGCGGCCAGCCTGTGGGCGTTGCGCGGCGCGGCGCCCACGCGCCTGGCCTGGGCGGGCGCCGGGGCCGGGCTGCTGGCGGGTGCCCTGGGCGCGCTGGCCTATGCGCTGCACTGCCCGGAAATGGCCGCGCCCTTCCTGGCCGTGTGGTACCTGGCGGGCATGGCCTTGCCCACGCTGGCGGGTGCCTGGCTGGGGCCGCGCGTGCTGCGCTGGTAGCTGATCGTCATTCCATTTCTAAATCATCCGTGTCGTTGTTGCTTCGCCTTGCCGTGCTGCAGCACTGTCTGCGGCTTCGCGCCTAGACACCAATGATTTGGAAACGGAATCAGGTGGCGGGCTGGGCCAGCCAGGCGGCCACGGCCTCCGCGCGTGCGGCGTGGATTAGTTCACCTACTTTTTGGCCTGTAACGCCCTTGGATGCTGCGTGAGCAGCTATCACACTGGTAGCAACCGATTGCACCGCCGTGAGCGCGGCGTTGATGCGCGGGCGCTGGGGATAGGGTTTTTCCTCGAAATGCAGGCGCCCGCGCGCGTCGCACTCGCAGGCGAGCAGGATCTCGTCGAGCCGTGCCGGCTTGCGGATCGCGTCGCAGCGCTCCAGCAGCCGCACCAGCGCGGCCGCGCCCAGGTCGCCGCTGCGGTGGATGTTGCCGTGCTCGCGCGCCACCACGTCGGCCAGCTCGCGGCAGTCCGTGGGCACGCGCAGGCGCTCGCACAGGCTCTTGAGCAACTGGGCACTGCGCTGCTCGTGGCCGATGTGGCGCGGCAGCACATCCTGGGGCGTGGTGCCCTTGCCCAGGTCGTGCGTGAGGCAGGCAAAGCGCACGCCCAGCGGCGCCTGCAGGCGCGCGGCCATGTCCAGCACCATCATCAGGTGCACGCCGGTGTCCACCTCGGGGTGGTAGTCGGCGCGCTGGGGCACGCCCCAGAGGCGGTCCACCTCGGGCAGCACCACCTTCAGCGCGCCGCACTGGCGCAGCACCTCGAACATGCGCGAGGGCTTTTCCTCCATGAGGCCACGCGCCAGCTCCTGCCACACGCGCTCGGCCACCAGGTGGTCGGCCTCGCCGTGCGCCACCATGGAGCGCATCAGCGCCATCGTTTCAGGCGCCACGCTGAAGTCGGTGAAGCGCGCCGCGAAACGCGCCACGCGCAGGATGCGCACCGGGTCGTCGTGGAAGGCGTGGGTCACGTGGCGCAGCACCTTGTCGCGCAGGTCGCGCGCGCCGCCATGGGGGTCAAAAATGGCCTCAGCGCCCGTGGAATATGCGCCAAGCGCTATCGCATTGATAGTGAGATCGCGCCGCGAGAGGTCTTCCTCCAGCGTCACGTCGGGCGAGGTCTGCACCACGAAGCCCCGGTAGCCGCGCCCGCTTTTGCGCTCGGTGCGGGCCAGCGCGTACTCCTCGCGCGTCTGGGGGTGCAGGAAGACGGGAAAGTCGCGCCCCACGGGCAGGTAGCCCTGGGCCACCATCTGCTCGGGCGTGGCGCCCACCACCACCCAGTCGTGGTCGTTCACGGGGCGGCCCAGCAGCCGGTCGCGCACGGCGCCCCCCACCATGTAGATTTGCATGGGGGCAGTGTATCGGTGGTGGGGGGCGTTTGTGTACCTACCGGGGAATAGGGCCGTGTGAAGCCTCCTCCCCCAGGGGGGTGTAGGTCACGCGGGTGTCCAGTTTGCTGTCTTTGTCGGTGTCCAAGTCGGCATGCAGCATCACGCCTAGATTGAAATACTCCACCCGCACGGGCAGGCCCGAGGTGGGGTTGATGTATTGCGTGGACCGTTGAACGCCATGGACAAAGTGGGTTACCAGATCCGGGAGACCGTCTCCGTTGGTGTCTGTCCTTGTAGTCACGGCGTTGCCGTCACGAAAGCTCGTCGTGGTCTCGTATGTTCCGTCAAAGTTGTCGTCGCTTTTTGCGGACTCTGCCAACCCTCGTTTGTCGTATTGCACGATGTAGTCAATCTTGCCATCCAGGTTGCGGTCCACTTCCGTGCGTAGCAGATTGCCGCGCGCGGCGTAGCTCCATCGCTCATCCAACACTCCGTCCCAGTTGTGGTCAATGCCATCGCTGGAGACCGGTGTCCGCACGAAGGCGTACAACAAACCCGCCCCCAGGAGCATGCCGCCCACGAAGTACCACAACCCACCGGCGCGCCGGGAGTGCTGCGGTATGGGGGCAGTTTCGCTGGGCTGGTCCGCCTCCCAGCGCGCGATGATTTCGCGGGCTTTCGCTTGTTCTGGCTCTGGAACCTCCAGTCGGACGAGCCCGGCAGCAGGCAGTTCGCCCACGGCGCCCTGCAGATGCTCGCCCTGGATGACGGGCGAAAGCCCCTCCTGGGCCAGCAGGTCGCGCAACATATGCGCTTCGATGGCGTTGGCCGCTTGGTAGATCGTCTTCATGGGTGCGTGGCGGGTGTGTTGGTTGCAGGCATGCGTTGCTACAGTACGCCCATCATGTCCTTGTCTGATTCATTGACCATTGTGCAGCCCCAACCCGATGGGAGCATTCCGGTGCCGCAGGCAGCGCCCTCGGCAGAGCAAGTGGCCGCCACCGAGCAGGCCGCGCAGGCCTTGCAGGCGCGGGCACAGGAACTGCAGAACCAACTGGAGGGATTGCAGCAAATCCTGAACAAGCCTCTGTCGGAAATCCTGGCCGACCGTGAAAAAGCTCTGGAGGCTGCTGGCGCATGGGATGCCTTCGGTGCCATGTGGGTGCTGTCGCAGCGCGCCATGCGCCGCGTGGCCATGGACCTGGCCGCGCAGCAGGAGGTGAGCGAAACCGAGGTGGTGGCGCGCGCTATGCGCTATGCCAACGCGGTGCTCAACACCGAGGACGAGACCCTGGGCGGCTCGATCGCCCCGGCGCAACTGGCGCACATTGCGCGGCACAAGGTGTTTTTGCGCAAGCAGTTCCGGCAGGGGTGAGGAGGGCGGTAGGTCGCCTCGCTGGATGTGATACGGTATTATAGGTAATACCATGAAAGCTTGTCCCCAGATTGTGCTGGACACCAATGTGTTGGTGGCGGGGCTGCGTTCACGCAATGGTGCGTCGTTTGAATTGCTCCGGCGCTTGCCTACAGGGCAATATCGCTTGCATCTGACGGTGCCATTGGCCATGGAGTACGAGGATGTCTTGCACCGTTCCGGGCTGTTGCCCTTGCCTGTGGACGCGATCGACGCTGTTTTGGACATGGTGTGTGCCGTCGCGGTTCAGCAGTCGGTTCATTTTCTGTGG
Organism: Acidovorax sp. 210-6; assembly: GCF_010020825.1. Taxonomy (GTDB): domain Bacteria; phylum Pseudomonadota; class Gammaproteobacteria; order Burkholderiales; family Burkholderiaceae_C; genus Simplicispira; species Simplicispira sedimenti. The sequence goes on along the minus strand of NZ_JAACJE010000001.1, from coordinate 3,620,313 downwards.
CGGCCTCAATTGCGTGACCCCCGCGATGAACTGGTGCTGGAGGCCGCAGTCAATGCCTCGGCAGACTATCTGGTGACGCACAACCTGCGCGACTTTGCTGCCGCAGGTGGGTTCGCAGTCCAGGTGGTCACACCCGGCCAGTTCTTGAAGCTATTGGATGGAGGAGCACTATGAGCATACTCAGCCTGCGTTTACCGCAATCGATCCACCAGAACGCCAAGCTCTATGCCCAGCGGGAGGGCATTTCCGTCAATCAGTTGGCGGCGACGGCATTGGCTGAAAAACTGGCAGCGCTCGCCGCCGAGGACTACATCGCCCAGCGTGGCCAGCGCGCCAGCGCTGAAAAATATGCGGCTGCACTGGATCTGGTGCCTGATGTTCCGGCAGCTCCGGGGGATGTGTTGCCGTGATGGCTTCGCCATTTAAGTATCCATCTAGCCGCCGAGGGCGATCCCTCGGTAGCAGCATCACCTCCGAGCAACTGGCGCACATCGGGCGGCACAAACCGTTTTTGCGCAAGCAGTTCCGGCAGGGGTGAGGCCGGGCCTCAGCGCTTGAAACCGGCCTCCCGCTGACTGCGCACCGCCAGCACGAACACGGTGTCGATGGCAGCCACGTAGTGGTACAGCGCCACATAGCCGCGCGAGGATTGACCTATCACCAGCTCCCGCTTGCCGCCCCGCACAGGGCGCCCGATCTGCGGACTGTGGGTGAGGATCTGCAGGGCCTCCAGAATGGTGTCAATGTGCTCGGGTACGGATTCGGGGTCGTGTTGGGCGATGTGGTCGAAGAAGCGGTCGAAATCGTCCAGGATTTCCGGGGCCAGCTCGGTGCGGGTCATGCGAAGGCGGGCGCTGGCGTTTACTTGCCTGGGGTACGGGCGGAGGGTTTGCGTGGCCGTTTGCCCTGGGCGCGGGCGACCAGGTAGGCCTTGGCATCGTCCCAGGCCACGGTCTGTCCCGTGGCGCGGATGCGTGCCCAGCGCTCGTCGGCCACGGCGTGAAAGGCGTTGTCCAGTTCCACCTGCTCCACCGTCTGGGCCAGGGAGTCCAGGATGAAGGCATGGGCCGTTTTGCCCGCTTGCGCGGCAGCGGCGTTGATACGGGCTTTCAGCTCGTCTTCGAGGCGGATGGTGGTGGTGGACATGGCGGCTCCGGTGGTGAATCAATGTAGCACACAAGTGCTACAAGTGCCATGCCGGGAGCGAAATCAGCGTCTCAGCGCCCCAGCCGGTACGGCTCCTCGAAGTCGCGGAAATCCTGCTCGGCCAGCGCGCCGTCGATCCAGGCCTTGACCCCGGGCAGTGCGCGCACGCGCTGCACATAGGCTTGGATGTGCTCCGGCACCGGCAGGCCGTAGCTGTGCAGGCGCATGCAGACCGGGGCGTAGAAGGCGTCGGCGATGCTGAAGTCGCCGAACAGCATGGGGCCGCCGTGCTGCTCCAGCAGGCCGCTCCACATGTCCACCAGGCGCTGCACATCGGCGCGCACGGCTGGTTTGTCGCGCCAGATCAGTGCGCCGATGTCGGGCAGGTGGGCCTCGATATTCATGGGGCATGCGCCGCGCAGGGCGGTGAAGCCGCTGTGCATCTCGGCGCAGACGCTGCGGGCGCGGGCGCGGGCGGTCTTGTCCTGGGGCCAGAGGTTTTTCTCGGGGTAGGTTTCGGCCAGGTATTCGGCGATGGCCAGGGTGTCCCAGATGGCCAGATCGCCATCGACCAGCACGGGCACCTTACCGGTGGGCGAGATGCCGGCGATCATGGCCTTGAAGTGCGAGTCAGCGTCGAAGCTGTCGAAGCGCGCGAGCACTTCCTCGAACGGAATGCCCGCCTGGCGCAGCAGCACCCAGGGGCGCATGGACCAGGAGGAGTAGTTCTTGTTGCCGATGTAGAGCTGGAGCATGGTTCACCTGCTGAAGAAAAGGGGCCGCAAAAGAGCGACCCATTGTGCGTCAATGCACTCCGGCGTGCGTAGCGGGCTTGTGCCAGGGCACCCGTGGAACCGGCTTTGCCGGGCCACTGGGTGCGTCCCCCCTCCCGCAGGAGAGGGGGGAAGGCGCGCAGCGCCACAGGGGGGTGTCACTGTATCCGTGGCGTGGCCCGGTCGATGATGGCCTGCACGTCCACACCGCGCGGCAGCGCGCCGTAGTTGAAGCTGCCCTCGGGCGCGAGGCGCGAGGCGCAGAACGCGTCGGCCACGAAGGCGGGCGCGCCGCGCACCAGCAGCGAGGCCTGCAGCGCCAGCGCCATGCGCTCGACCACATGGCGGGCGCGGTACTGCAGGTCGGTGGTATCAAGGAATTCCTTGCCCAGGTCGCGCACATGCTGGTCGAGCAATGTGTTCTGGCCCAGCGCGAGCCGCAGTTCGGCGAAGAAGGCGTCCACCACCTCGGGCGTCTTGGCCATGGCACGCAGCACGTCCAGGCACTGGATGTTGCCGCTGCCTTCCCAGATGGCGTTGACGGGCGACTCGCGGAACAGGCGCGGGAACATGCTGTCCTCCATCACGCCGCTGCCGCCGATGCATTCCATGGCCTCGTAGGCGTGGCCGGGCGTGCGCTTGCAGATCCAGTATTTGCCCACGGCGGTCACCAGGCGCACGAGCATATCCTCGTGGCGGTTGTCGCGGTGGTCCAGCGCGCGGGCCACGCGCATCGACAGGGTCATGGCGGCCTCGCTCTCCAGCGCCAGGTCGGCCAGCACGTTCTGCATCAGCGGCTGCTGGTTGAGGCGTGCGCCGAAGGCGCTGCGGTGCGCGCAGTGGTGCAGCGCCTGCGACAGCGCCATGCGCATGCCCGCGCTGGAGCCCACCATGCAGTCGAAGCGCGTCATGGCCACCATCTCGATGATGTTGCGCACGCCGCGCCCTTCCTCGCCCACCATCCAGGCCAGCGCGCCGCGCAGCTCGGTCTCGCTCGACGCGTTGGAGGCGTTGCCCATCTTTTTCTTCAAGCGCAGCACCTGCAGCGGGTTTTTGGTGCCGTCGGGTCGCCAGCGCGGCAGCAGGAAGCACGACAGGCCCTTGTCGGTGTGTGCCAGCACCAGGAAGGCGTCGCACATGGGCGCCGAGACGAAATACTTGTGGCCCACCAGTTCATACGCCTGGCCAGGGCAGCCCTGGCCCACGGGGTAGGCGCGCGTGCTGTTGGCCTGCACGTCCGAACCACCCTGCTTCTCGGTCATGGCCATGCCGATGGTCACGCCGGCTTTCTGCTCCACGGGCACATTGCGCGGGTCGTACACGCGCGCGGTGATCTTGGGCTCCCACAGCGCGGCCAGGTCGGGCTGCAGGCGCAGCGCTGGAATGGCGGCGAAGGTCATGGTGATGGGGCAGCCGTGGCCGGCCTCCACCTGGGTGTGCAGGTAGTTGCCGGCGGCGCGCGCCACGTGGGCGCCCGGGCGCGGATCGGTCCAGGGCGCGGAGTGCAGGCCGTGCTCGATGGCCGTGCCCATGCAGCGGTGGTAGGCGGGGTGGAACTTGACCAGATCGATGCGGTTGCCGAAGCGGTCGTGCGTTTCCAGTTCGGGCAGGTGCTTGTTGGCGAGGTGGCCCTGCTCCAGGTACTCGGCCGAGCCGGTCAACTCGCCAAAGCGCAGCAAATCCGCATCGGCCCAGGCCGCGCCCTCGCGCTGCACGGCCTCGCGCAGCGCGGCGTCCTGCGCGTACATGTTGTAGTCGGCGAGTTCGCAGGACACGTTCTCGACCTGGTGGGTTTCGGCCAGGTAGCGGGTGTGCAGGGCGTTGCTCTCGTTCAGGGCGGTCATGGCGGTGTCTCCTGGGGCAAGGGAAGGGTCAGGCGACGCGCAGGCGCGCCTTGCGCGCGGCGGCATCGGGGGTGGGCAGAGCGTCGTAGAAGCGGTCCCAGATGGCGCGGCCCGCCGCATCGAAGGCGTGTACGCTGTTGATGAAGGCGGCGCGCAACGCGCCGTCCACCATGGGTTCGGGCAGCAGCGGGTCGTACACGAGCTGGCGGATGGCCGCGCCACCGAGGAAGAACGATTCGCGCGCCGCCTGGTCGATGGGCAGGCGTGCCGCGCTATCCAGCCAGCGTTGCAGCCGCTCCTGCGTGGCACGGTAGCCCTGGTTGAGGGCCGCGCCGTCCCACAGCGCGTCCACCGCGGCCTCGGTCGCGGCATCGAGCGAGGTGCAGCCGCAGACCACGGCCTGCGCCTCCAGACCCAGCGCGTGCAGGCGCGCGCGGATGGCGGCGATGTCCGCCTCGATGTTGTCCGGGCGGAGCCAGAAGTCGCGTTGCAGCTCGGCAAAGCCCAGCAGGTGCAGGGCGCGCTCGCGCTGCCGTGTGGTGGCGCGGTCGCTGCGCGCCAGGGCGCCGCAGTGCACCGCCACGTACTGCCCGTTCCAGGGGCGCAGGCGCTCGGCGGTGCTGCGCCAGTGGGACACATCCTGCGCCAGGTTCTGCGCCGCCGGCCCCAGGCGCCAGGTGCCGCGCTCGGTGGCCTGCGCCATGTCCTGCGCGGCCAGCCGCGCCAGCGTCACGCGCACATGGTTCTCGCTGATGCCGAACACGGCCCCCGCCGCCACGGCATGGCTGACGGGCAGGGCGTCGTCGCCGCTGGCGAGTAGCAGCTCCAGCAGCAGGTGCTTGGGTTGGACTTTGGCGTCGAGGGAAGAATGCATGTGTTAAATATTACACAAATATCACAGCAAAGCAAATATGTGTAATAACGCGGCGCGTGCGAAGCCACTGCGGGTTCGTCGGTTTTTGCTTATCGATGCAGCGGCGTCAGCAGCGGGGGCCAGCAGACACCGCGCAAGGGCCGCCCCGCCGCGCAGGGGGCGGCCCCTCTCCCCCGACCCCTTCCCCGCGAGGGGGGAGGGGAGGTGTTACCCCTCTCCCCTGGTGGGAGAGGGGCAGGGGGAGAGGGGCCGCCGCAGGCGACTCAGGGGGATGTGCCTCATACAGGCCATACCACCCCGTTGTCGTTCAGGATCGCATCCAGCGGCAGGTCGTGCGCCTCGGGCTCGAAGTCGTCGAGGTAGCCCTGGGTGTAGCCCAGGCCCACGGTAGTTGGGCGGGGCTGCAGGGTGGCCAGGGTGCGGTCGTAGAAGCCGCCACCGTAGCCCAGGCGGTAGCCGCCCGGTCCGTAGCCCACGCAGGGCACGAAGAGCAGTGTGGGCACGATCAGCTCGGTGTCCTTGGGCTTGGGGATGCCGTAGGCGTCTTCCTCCATGGGGCAGCCGGGGTACCAGGCGTGGAAGGTGAGGGTCTTGTGCTGCTTGTTCACCACGGGCAGGCCGATGCGGCGCAACTGCGGTTCGTCGAGCAGTTCGCCGTCTTCCTTCCAGCGGTGCAGGGCGGGCAGGGGGTCGAATTCGCCCTTGATGGGCCAGTAGGCGCCGATGATGGTGTCGGGCCGGTTCACGAGCCAGATGCGCATGACCTGTTGCAATAGGTCGGCGCGCTGTAGGCGATCGGGCAGGTTCAGGCGTTGTTCCACCAGAGTGCGCCGCAGGGCTGCTTTGTCCATCACATAATTCCCCGAATGTATTTATCGAAGATTCTGACACCGCTGGTGGCCTGTGCGCTGCTGGCTACGCCCACGGCCCCTGTTTGGGCCCAGCCCAAGGGGGACCAGGTGCTGCTGGACATGCAGCAGGCTTTTCGCAAGGGCGACCGCAAAAGGCTCGAACAGCTCCTTCCCCAGGCCAAGGGCCATGCGCTGGAGCCCTGGGCGGCCTACTGGGAGCTCAAGGCCCGGCTGAACGACGCCTCGGCACAGGAAGTGCAGGGCTTTCTGCAGCGCTGGGCGGGCACTTACCACGAAGACCGCCTGCGCAACGACTGGTTGCAATTGCTGGGCCAGCGCCGCGATTGGGCGCAGTTTGCCGAGCACCACGCCCAGTACCGCATGCAGGACGACAAGGAGGTGCGCTGCTACGCGCTGCTGATCGAAGACATCAAGGGCACTGCCAGCCCCAACGTGGGGGATGAGGTACGCCGCCTGTGGCACAGCCAGCGCGACGCCGATGACGGCTGCGCCCACGCTGCGGCTGAGCTGCTGGCGGCGCGCAAGCTCAGTGCGTTGGATGTGTGGCGCAAGGCGCGCCTGGCTGTGGAAGCCAACCGCCCCGGTGTGGCGCGCAAGGCGGTGGAAATCGTGGCGCCCGATGCGCTGCCCACATTGCGCGAGGCCCTGGACGCGCCCAGCAAGTTCCTGCGCGCACACTCCACGGCCCGTGGGCGGATGCGGCAGGAGCTGGTGTTGCTGGCCCTCATCAAGCTGGCGGGCAGCGACATCGAATCCGCCGCGTCGCAGCTGGATGCCAAGTGGGGCGTGCACCTGTCGCCCGAAGAACGCAACTGGGCCTGGGGCGTGATGGGCAAGGTGGCGGCGCAAAAGCTCTCGCCCAGTGCCATGGGCTATTACGCCAACGTATCGCGCGATACGGACCTGAACGACGACCTCCTGGCCTGGAAGGTGCGTGCCGCCCTGCGCGCCGGGCAGTGGAGGGAGGTGCGCCATGCCATCGACGCCATGGGCGAGGAGCAGCGCCAGGACGCCACCTGGGTGTACTGGAAGGCCCGCGCGCTGCTGGCCGGCCGCCCCAACGACCACGAGCGCGCCCAGGCCCAGCGCCTGCTCGAAGGCATTGCCGGTACACGCGGCTTTTACGAACAACTGGCGCTGGAAGAACTGGGCCAGCGCGTGACGCTGCCCCCCGCCCCCGCACCGCTGACCGAGGAAGAGAAAGCCGCTGCGCGCGCCAACCCCGGCCTCAACCGGGGGCTGTACGCCATCCTCATCGGCCTGCGTGGCGAGGGCGTGCGCGAGTGGAACTACACCACCAACCTGCACCGCCCCGGCGGCATGAACGACCGCGAACTGCTGGCCGCCGCCGACTTTGCCTGCCAGCGCGAGGTGTGGGACCGCTGCATCAACACCAGCGAACGCACGCGCGGCACCATCGACATGGTGCAGCGCTTCCCCATGCCCTTCCGCGACGCGGTGGTGGAGCGTGCCAAGTCCATCGGACTCGACCCGGCCTACGTCTATGGCCTGATCCGGCAGGAAAGCCGCTTCATCATGGATGCCCGCTCGCACGTGGGTGCCTCGGGTCTCATGCAGGTGATGCCCGCCACCGCACGCTGGACGGCCAAGCGCATCGGGCTGACGGACTTCCGTGCCGAGCAGATCACCGACCGCGACACCAACATCGCCATCGGCACGGCCTACCTCAAGCTGGCGCTGGACGACTTCGGCGGCTCCATGCCCATGGCCGCTGCCGCCTACAACGCGGGGCCCGGCCGCCCACGGGTGTGGCGCAACGGCACCGTGCTGGACGCCGCCATCTGGGCCGAGAACATCCCGTTCAGCGAAACGCGTGACTACGTGAAGAAGGTGCTGGCCAACACCACCAACTACGCGGCGCTGATCACGGGGCAGCCGCAGTCGCTCAAGGCGCGGCTGGGGACGGTGGGGCCGCGGGGGGTTGCGGAGCCGGAGGTGAACAAGGAACTGCCTTGATGGTTCTTGGGGGCTGTTTTTGAGGGTGGCTGGCCGGGTCTCGCCCCGGGGGGCGAGGTACTTTTCTTTGCTTCGCCAAAGAAAAGTACCCAAAAGAAAGGCGACCCACTGTCTGCGACCCCTTCGCGGTGCGAAGGAGCAAACCTGCGTCGGGGCGTTTGCGGGGTGCGCCGTGGAACTCACTGCGCTGCTGCGCAGCTTCGTTCGGACAACCCCGGCGAGTCAGATGACAAAGCATGCGCGCTGCGACGCGCATGCCCACCCCGCAAGCGCCCCGCCGCAGGCGCAGCCAGAAGGGGTTGGAAAGAACACGGGCCATCGCTGCGCCCTGTGGGGCCGAGCGCAGCGATGGCCCGTAGGACTGTTGGGCTGCCACTATCCCTTCAGGATGCGCCGAGGAGCGCAGCGGCCAGCGGATCAGGGCTCGCGATTGTCTGAGCGCCGCAGGCGCGAGTTCGAGCGAGACCCCGTTGCCCGCAGCGAAGCGGAGGGTCGGAGCCAGCAGGGTCGCCCTTTCTTTGCTTACTTTCTTTCGGCGAAGCGAAAGAAAGTGAGTCGCCCGCCGGGGCGAGACCCGGCCAGCTGCCCACTGCAACTACATGATGATTGCTATAAAAAATATAGCTGTTTGCGCTTATCAGATAAGCGTCAGAGGCCAAAAACACCTCAAATATTCACCAGCACATCCCCTTCCCGCCGCGCCGCCCCCGAGCGCACAAGCTCGTCCATCAGCCCCTCCAGCCACTCGGCCTGGCCGCGGTCGCCGAAATGCCGCTGGTGCATGGTGCCGAAGTAGGGCGTGGCGTCGGTCCAGGCGCGCAGGTCGGGCAGGCTGATGCGCTGCCATTCCAGCAGCTTGTACTTGAGCAACACCTTGGCGGCATAGAGCGCGTGCTTGCCGGGGTTGCTGGCGAAGCCGTCGAGGCGCCTGCGTGCCACGCCCAGGGCGCGCGGGGCATCGTGGAACACCGGGCCGTGGCCGGGGATCACGGTGCGCGGAGCCAGGTGCTCGATCAGGTCGAGCGTGCGTGCCACTTCCTCGAAGGCGTCGGCACCATCGAGCTCGGGGAAGACCACGCCGAAGCCGTTCTCCCACAGTGCATCGGCCGAGATGAGGATGCGGTCCTGCGGCTCGAACAGCACGATGGAATGCGGGTCGTGCCCCGGCGCGGCGTGCACCTGCCAGGGGCGGTCGCCCAGCAGCTCCTCGGTGCCGGGTTGCAGCAGGGCGTCGCATCGGAACTGCGGGCATTCCTGGCCCGTGGGCGTGTAGCTCAGGGCGTAGGGGTCCCAGTGGCGCACATGCGCTGCCTGGCCGGGCGGGATGGCGGTGTGCACCTGCGGCCAGGCCTGCTGCAGCGCGGCGTTGCCGCCGCAGTGGTCGCTGTGCAGGTGGGTGTTGAGGATGCGCTCCAGCGGCCGTCCGCCCAGCGCGGACTGCACCAGCGCCAGCGTCTGCGCGCTGTGCGTGCAGTAGCCCGTGTCCACCAGCGCGGCGCCCGAATGCAGTCCGGTGAACAGGATGTTGTTCGACGACAGCCAGCCGCGTTCAAAAACAGTGACTTCGGGCGGAAGGGCCGATGGATGTTGCGTCATAAGCTATCCAATGAAAATTTGCTGCCCGTGGTGGTTGCCATGCGCGCGGCCCAGCCCAGCGACCGCCGCGCAAGGGCCGCCCCGCCGCGCTGGCGGTGTCCCCCTTCCGCAGCGCGCAGCGCTGCAAGAGAAGGGGGAAGCGGCGCAGCCGCTCAGGGGGTTGTCCTTAACTCGCGGCGCAGGATCTTGCCCACGTTGGTCTTGGGCAGGTCTTCGCGGAACTCGATGTACTTGGGCCGTTTGTAGCCGGTGAGGTTCTCGTGGCAGAAGCGTTCCACGTCGCTTTCTTCGAGCGAGGGGTCGCTGCGCACCACGAACACCTTGACGGCCTCGCCCGATTTCTCGTCGGGGATGCCGACGGCGGCGCATTCGAGCACGCCGGGGCAGGTGGAGATGACGTTCTCGATCTCGTTGGGGAAGACGTTGAAGCCGCTGACCAGGATCATGTCCTTCTTGCGGTCGATGATGCGCGTGTAGCCCTCGGCGTCCATGATGCCGATGTCGCCCGTGCGCATGAAGCCGTCGGGTGTGAAGGCCTTGGCGTTCTCCTCGGGCTGGTTGTAGTAGCCCGGCATGACGTTGGGGCCACGGATGCAGATCTCGCCCGATTCGCCCTGGGGCAGGCTGTTGCCGTCATCGTCCTTGATGGCGATCTCGATGCCCGGCAGCGGCAGGCCGATGGTGCCGGTGAAGGTGGTGTTGTTGACCGGGTTGTTGGTGCCGATGGCGCAGGTCTCGCTCATGCCCCAGCCCTCGATCATGGTGCTGCCCGTGACCTTCTGCCACTGTTTGGCCGTGCCCTCGGACGCCGCCATGCCGCCGGCCTGCGACACGCACAGGTGCGAGAAGTCGAGCGCGCGGAACTGTGGGTTCTGCAGCAGGGCGTTGAACAGCGTGTTCACGGCCGGCAGCATGTGGAAGGGGCGTTTCTTGAGCACCTCGACGAACTTGGGAATGTCGCGCGGGTTGGGGATCAGCGTCAGGCGCGAGCCCTGGCGGATGGCCAGCAGGCACAGCGTGAGCGCGAAGATGTGGTACAGCGGCAGCGCGGCAATGCTGTTGGCCTTGCTCAGGTCACCGATCTTGGACAGCGCCGGCGTGAACCAGGCCTCGGCTTGCAGCGTGGCGGCAATGATGTTGCGGTGGGTGAGCACCGCGCCTTTCGACAGGCCCGTGGTGCCGCCCGTGTACTGCAGGAAGGCAATGGAGTCGTGGTTGGCCTGGCTGGGTTGCAGCGTGCGGCGCGCGCCCATCGCCAGCGCCTTCTTGAAGCTGGTGACCTGGCGGCCGCCGGTGAGCGGCAGCTCATAGGCGGGCACCATCTTGGCCAGGTGGCGCACGGCGAAGGTGATCCACTGGCCGTACCAGAAGCCCAACATGTCGCCCATGGAGGCCATGACCACATGCTTGACGTTGGTGTGATCGACCACTTCGGCCAGCGTGTGGGCGAAGTTCTCTAGGATGACGATGGCGGTGGCGCCGGAGTCCTTGAGCTGGTGCTCCAGTTCGCGTGCGGTGTAGAGCGGGTTGACGTTCACACAGGTGTAGCCCGCGCGCAGCACGGCGGCCATGGTCACGGCGAACTGCGGCACGTTGGGCAGCATGATGGCCACGCGCGCGCCGGGCTCCAGCCCCTGGCCCTGCAGCCAGGCGCCGAGGGCGGCGGAATGGCGATCCAGCTCGCCGTAGCTCATCCAGCGTTCCATGCACACCGAGAAGGGGCTGGCGGCATGCTTGCGCATCGCCTCTTCCAGCAGGTGCGCGGCCGAGCGGTACTGATCGGGGTCCACGTCGTGCGGTACGCCCGCGGGGTAGTTCTTGAGCCAGATCTTGTCCATGCGTTGTTCTGCAGTCAGGATGGGGAAAAAAGGAGGCCCCATTCTCTGTGTTGCAGTGCGCAAGGGCTACCGGGCAAGTCCTAGGGTGGCCTCCAATTGCGTCCCGCAGGCGACAGGGTCGCCGTCGAACAGCGCCTGCATCAACATGGCTTCGCGCTCGTGCACGGTGCTCAGAAAATGCTCCACCGCACCGCGCCTGCGCGCCATCTCGCCAAAGGTGTCAAACCCCGTTTCCAGAAAATGCTGCAAGGCCCCCAGGCCGGCGGCCTGGGCGGGCTTGCGCATCATGCGCAACATCATGCGCAGGCCGGGCATGCGCGTGAAGCGGGTGAGGTCTTGGCCCAGCTTCATCACGCTGGCCAGTTGTTGTTCGCGCTCGGCGCGCTCGCCCACGCCGCGCCAGGCGGCCACGTAGCGGGCGGCGTCGGCGGGGGTGGGGGGCAGGTGCACCCAGGCCAGCCCCATGGCGTGGTCCAGCCGCTCGGTTTGCATGTGCAGTAGCGCCAGGTCGGTGGCGGTCTGCACCACCGCCTGCGGAAACACCGTCTGCAAGGTGCCCGCGATGCGACCGAATTGCGTGTCGCGCTCGCTGTAGTCGCCGGGGCTGTACAGCTCCTCCAGGAAAAATCGCGTGGCACCCTGGTACAGGGGGTCGGCCATCAGGTCGGCATAGGTGCCAGCGAAGCGGCGCGACTGCCATTGCTTGACGGCCAGTACGGCCTGGGCCAGCGATGGGTCGGCCTGCTGCTGCACGCGCAGCGCGGTCACGTCGGCAAGGCTGTGGCGGATGGTGTCGGCAGCGTCCATGGCTGGAGGGGATGGTCTATGCTTTCACCATTACACCGAAAAACGGCGTTTCCCCCCTTGCGCCACCTCGAAAGCCCGCATGAATAGTCTTCCCTCTCTTCACTTCGCTGCAGGTACACCATGATCGCGCGCATGCAATTGCTGGCGCTGGTGTCTCTGGTGCTATCCCTGGCGGCCTGGTGGGCCTGGGCGCTGCCCCAGGGGCTGGATCTGGCCTGGGCAGGAATGGGTGTTTTTGCGGGGATGTATGTGCTGGGCCTGGGCCTGCCCTTTGTGCTGATGCATGCCGTCAACCAGGCTGATGTGGCGCCCCGGGCCACGCTGGCGCAGGTGTTGCGGGCGGCCGTGGCCGAGGCGCGCTGGGCGCTGGTGGTGTTTGCCTGGCGCCAGCCGCTGCGCAGCACCAGCGTGCCCGACTGGCTGCCCGATGCCCCCACCGGTCGGCGTGGCGTGGTGCTGGTGCACGGCTTTTTGTGCAACCGTGGGTTGTGGCTGTCCTGGATGCCGCTGCTGCGTGCGCGCGGCCATGCCTACGTGGCGGTGAACCTGGAGCCGGTGTTCGGCTCCATCGATGCCTATGCCGCCACGGTGGACGAGGCGGTGCGCCGTGTGACGCAGGCCACCGGCCTGCCGCCCGTGATCGTGGCGCACAGCATGGGCGGCCTGGCCACGCGGGCTTGGCTGCGGGCGTTTTCTGCCGATGCGCGGGTGCACCGGGTCATCACCTTGGGCACGCCGCACGGCGGCACCTGGCTGGGCCGCTGGAGCCAGGCCACCAACGGACGCCAGATGCAGCAGGCCAGCCCGTGGCTGCAGCAACTGCAGCTTGACGAGCCCCTCACCCGCGCCCGCCTGTTCACCTGCTGGTATTCCAACTGCGACAACATCGTCTTCCCGGCGCGCACGGCGGCGCTGCCCGGCGCGCGCCAGCGCTTTGTGGCGGGCCTGGCGCATGTGGAAATGGCCTGCGATGCGCAGGTGATGGCCGAATGCCTGGAAGAACTGGCGCAGGCGGATTGAGGGGCGCGCAGCGTCGGCGGTTCTCTCAGCGCTCCAGCATGCAGCGAAAACCGGGGTAGCTTTCGGCGTCCGTGGCGTTGTCGCCATCGTCCGGATCGCGCGCATTGGCTGCCAGTTCGGGTTGCTTGCGCAGGCGCTCGTACATCGGGCCGAAGTCCGGGTCGGTCATGGCAAACAATTGCTCGAAGCTGTCGATGACGAAGTAGGTCTGCTGGAAGCTGTCGATCTTGTAGCGCGTGCGCATGGTGCGCTCCAGCCGCAGCGGCAGGCGCTGTGGCTCGGGGCTTTGCACGGCGTAGCGCAGTTCGCCGGCCGAACTGAGGATGCCTGCGCCATACGCGCGCAGCCCCTCGGGCTGGCGGATCAGACCAAACTCGATGGTGTACCAGTACAGCCGCGAGAGCATCTCGCACGCGCCCAGGCGCTCGGCCTTGAGCCCCCCTTCGCCATAGCGCTGCACGTAGTCGGCAAACACCGGGTCGAACAGCAGCGGCACATGGCCGAACAGGTCGTGGAAGATGTCGGGCTCGACGATGTAGTCGAACTCCTCGGGGGTGCGAATCCAGTCGGTGACCGGGAACTTGCGGTGGGCCAGCAGGGTGAAGAAGGGCACCTCGGGGATCAGGCCGGGCACGGACACCAGCTCCCATCCGGTGGCGCGGTGCAGGTGCTCGCTGATGTCGTCCAGCCGCGGAATGCGTTCGCGCGCGCCCAGCCGGGGCAGTGCGGCGATGAAGGCATCGCAGGCCAGGCCGGGCAACTGTGCGCTCTGGCGTTCGTACAGGCGGCGGTAGGTGTCGTGGTCCTGCGCGGTATAGGCGTTCCAGTCCTGGGTGCAGGTGTAGTCGGGGCGGGCGCGGGCGTAGTCACCCCGCGGGGGGCGCTCGCTCGCTCCATAGACGACGGGTTCGGCGGCCATGGTGTGTCTCCTGGTTTTTTGTCATGGTGCGCACAGGCCGCTTCGGTGGCGGCCTGTGTCGGGGGGGCAGTCCGCTCAGGCCTGGCCCGGAGCCTTGAGTACGCCGCGCCGGATCTGGTCCAGCTCGATGGACTCGAACAAGGCCTTGAAGTTGCCGTTGCCAAAGCCCTCGTCTCCCTTGCGCTGGATGAACTCGAAGAAGATGGGGCCGAGCTGGTTCTCGCTGAAGATCTGAAGCAGCAGTGCGTCCTTCTTGCCGTCGATCAGGATCTTGCGGTCACGCAATGCGGCGAGCGGCTCGCCGTGGCCGGGGATGCGCTTTTCCACGAGCTCGTAGTAGGTGTCGGGCGTGTCGAGCAGGCGCACGCCGCTGGCGCGCAGCTTGTCCACGGTGGCGTAGAGGTCATCTGAGCCCATGGCGATGTGCTGGATACCCTCGCCTTTGTACATGTCCAGGTATTCCTGGATCTGGCCCGGCTTGTCCTTGCCTTCCTCGTTGATCGGGATGCGGATCTTGCCGCAGGGGCTGGTCATGGCTTTGCTCTTGACGCCCGTGACCTGGCCTTCAATGTCGAAGTAACGGATTTCGCGGAAGTTGAACAGACGTTCGTAAAAATCGGCCCACTCGGCCATGCGGCCGCGGTGCACGTTGTGCGTGAGGTGGTCGATGTAGGTCAAGCCATGGCCCACGGGGTTGAGCGCTTCTTGCGCACTCACGCCCGGCAGGGGCTCGAAGTCCACGTCGTAAAAGCCGATGTTGCCGATGTCGCCGGGCTGTGCGCCGCCCTTGCCGCGCCAGCGGTCCACAAAATAGATCAGGCTGTCGCCAATGCCCTTGATGGCCGGGATGTTCAGTTCGCCAGGGCCCGCCTTGCCGGCATAGCCCCAGGCGCCCAGCGAGATGGCGCGCTCGTAGGCGGCCTTGGCGTCGTGCACGCGAAAGGCAATGGCGCAGACGCTGGGCCCGTGCAGGCGCGCAAAGCGCTGGGCAAAGCTGTCGGGCTCGGCGTTGACGATGAAGTTGATGCTCCCCTGGCGGTACAGCAGCACGTTCTTGTGACGGTGCCGTGCCACGGGTTGGAAGCCCATGGCCTGAAAGCTGCGTCCCAGTGCGGCTGGATCGGGTGCGGCGTACTCGATGAATTCGAAGCCGTCGGTGCCCATGGGGTTGTCCCAGGCGTCTTGGGGGGCGGTGGCCGTTTCCGGCAGTGCAGCGTTCATGGTGTCTCCGTAGTTGCTTGACCTGAGAGGCTGAGAGTCTTTTGCCAATGCCCGCCTTGCACGCCAAAACACCCCTGCTCGTCGTTGCAAATGCTCGCCATAGCCCGCGCTATGGCTGCGCTTTGCGCCTCGATCAGCGGCGCTTTGACGCGCCTTTCGGGCACGGGCAAAAAACTTTCAGCCTCTGAGTCATGCACTGTAGGCGCCAGGGAGATCAGTGTTCGCGCGAAATGGGCCTCATAAAACAAGGTGTTTGCAGGAATTTTGCGTCACATCAAATCCATGTGCGCGAAACGGGTGCTGTATCAGCGGTTTTGCGCAGGGCTGCGCAGGCCCAGGGCGCCTTCCAGGCGCAGCTGTTCTTCGGGGGTGAACAGGGTCTGGCGCAGTTGATCCAGGCGGGCGGCATCCTGCCCGGCGCTGCGCGCTTGTTGGTATTGGTCCAACCGGGCGTTCCAGTCGCGCTCTTCGCGGTCCAGGCGTGCCAGGCGCTCTGCGGCCTCGGCGCCGTAGGTGGCGCTGCGCTGGGCAAAGCGGGTGGCATCGTCCGCCCCCTGGGCGTTGAAGGCGGCGGTTTGCTGGGCGGCGCCGACATGGGCCACAGATTCGCTGCGCTGCGCGCGCAGCGGGGCGGGCAACTGGGCTTCGGTCTCGGCCAGGGCCTTGCGCTTCTCCTCGGCACTCAGCGCGGTGTTGCGCTCGATCTCCAAGCGGGCCAGAAGGGCCTGGTCCAGCAGTTGTTGCTGGCCGAACAAGGCCTCGTACTCGTCGCCGTCGAAGTGCTGCAGGCGCAGCTTCTGGCGCTGCTCCAGCGCCTGTCGCATGGCATGGGGGTCCAGCGGATCGGCGGGGGGACGCAGTTGTCCCAGCGCCACCCGGTAGTCCACATAGCGCCGCGCCAGGGCCAGGGCGCGGGTGGTCATCTCTGGCGCAAAGTGCTGGCCGACCAGCGCCTCCAGCCGCAGCTTCAAGGCGTCGGGGCTGCCGGCTTCGCCGGCGTCGTGCAACATGGCCTCGATGGCGTCCCGCAGGCCGGGGGTCAGCAACGGGTCGTTGCCCGCTGCGCCTGGGGTTGTGCGTCCTTGGCCGAGGGGGTGGGGCGGTGGGGCTGCGCGGGCCAGGGCCTGTGCAGGCCCCTGGCCCTGGGCGGCGGGCGGTGCGGTGTCGGTGGGCGAGGTGTCCCCGCCCAGAAACCACCACAGTGCGCCCGCACCGGCCAGGGCGGCGACTGCTCCACCGGCCCACACCGCCTTGTGCATCACAGGCCCAGGTTCTTCAGGCGGTTGGCCTGCTGGCGGTACACCGTGACGGGATCGGTAGCGAACCAGTCGCGCAGACCCAGCACCTGGTTGACTTCGTCCAAGTGGTTTTGCGAGTAGTCGCCCAGGTGTTTACCCAGGCGCGACGAGCAGGCAGACACCAGGCCGTCGTTGGCTTCGCCAAACACCAGGCCCAGCACGGCCAGGGGGGCGTCGCTCACGTCCAGCAGGTTGGTCAGCGTCTTGGTGCCGGTCCAGGAGTAGTAGCGCACGCCATTCACCAGTTCGGCGCCGTTGCCGCAGCCGCTGGTGGGTACACCGGCGGGGAAGCGCTGGTTGAACTTGGCGGAACCAGCCGTGGTGAGCGAATCCAGCGCGGCCGTGGGCATTTGCGGCAGGCTGCTGCCGCCCGAGGTCAGGTTGATCAGGGTGACCAGGGCTTTGGCGGCACCGTTCGCCACGCTCTCGCTGACGCTGCCTGCAGGTGCCACACCACGCATGATGTCGGCCACGCGCGAGCCGCGGTTCACGCCACCCACCGAGGTGACCGAGGCCACGAGCTGCGGCGCCACACCGGCCACGTAGCGCGTGGTGGGGCCGCCGTGAGAGTGGCCGATCAGGTTGACCTTGGACGCACCCGTGATGGCCAGGATGTTCTTCACCTGGGCCAGCAGTTGCTCGCCGCGCACCTCGGTGCTGTTGGCGGCCGACACCTGGGCCACATAGACCTTGGCGCCATCGCGGCGCAGCGCTTCGGGGATGCCGTAGAAGTAATCGACGCCCAGCGCCGAATCAAAGCCAAACAGCCCGTGCACCAGCACGATGGGGTAGCGCGTCTGGGTGTAGGTGCCTGCATGGGCGCCGTGCAACAGAGCTAGGGACGCACACGCGAACGCCAGGCCGCGCAGCGCGCGGCGAATGAAACCGGTCATGAATGTCTCCTGTGGATTTTGTATTGCACAAAAACGAACGACCGTGCGTTTTTGTGGAATTTATTGTTGGGTAATCCATGGGTTATCACTATCGGGACATACCCGATACAAGGGCAAAGTGATCTCCGTGGATGGGTGGCGCGTAATAATTGCGTCATGAATACTTCTGACGCATTGGACAAGCTGGATAGGGCTATATTGCGCTGTTTGCAGCACAACGGCCGGGAAACCTACGAGGTGATTGGCGAGCAGGTGGGCCTGTCGCCCAGTGCCGTGCTGCGCCGTGTCAAGCGCCTGGAAGAGAGCGGCGTGATCGATCGCTATGTGGCACTGGTGCGCCCCGAGGCGGTGGGCCTGGGGCTCACGGCCTACCTCAATGTGCGGCTGGAAAAGCACACCGAAACCCACAAGCGCAACCCCATGGATGTGTTTCGCGCCAGCGTGCAGACCTGGCCCGAGGTGGTGGAGTGCGCTTCACTGACCGGCGAAATGGACTACCTGCTGCGCGTGGTGGTGGCCGACATGGCGCACTACAGCCGCTTCATCATGGACACCTTGCTCAAGCACCCCAGCGTGCAGGATTGCAAGACCAGCTTCGTGCTCGACCGTGTGAAGACCACCACGGCGGTACCGGTGTAAAGGCCAACACCGCGCGTGGCCTGGTGAAGGGTCACGGGCAGCGCATCGGAGACTCCCAACCTGTCTCCGTGCCGACACCTTGTGCTGGTGTGGGCAAGCGGGCTCTTTTGCAAGTCATTGATTTCATGCACTAAATTCGGGTTTGTGTTGAATTGTTGCAATGCAGCAAAAATGTCTTGGAATTGCCAGGGAAAACCCCTATATTGGTTCCATGACCGCAAACAACGAATGGCTTCAGGCCGCCTTGGACACTGCCGATCCCGTATCGACACGGGGAAAGGGCGGGCGCCCGCCTGGCGCCGCCAAGCATCTGATGGTGCCGATCCGTTCGCTGGGGCCCAGCCACCGCGAGCGCATCGCCAGGCATTTGTTCGCTTTGGATGCGGAAGATCGCTATCTGCGCTTTGGCTACCCGGCCAGTGACGAGCAGATCCGGCGCTATGTGGATCAGCTCGACTTTGACCGTGATGACATCTTCGGTATCTACAACCGTCGGCTCGAACTCATCGCGATGGCGCACCTGGCCTATACGCCCCTGCCCGAGCATGCGAACTGCGCCGAGTTCGGTGTTTCGGTGGCGCGCTGTGCACGCGGGCGTGGCTACGGGGCGCGGCTGTTCGACCGGGCCGTCATGCACGCGCGCAACGCGGGTGTGCGCATGGTCTTCATCCATGCACTGACCGAAAACACGGCCATGCTGCGCATCGCCAGCAATGCCGGGGCCGTGGTGCAGCGCGATGGCTCCGAATCAGAGGCGTTTCTGCAACTGCCGCCCCCCAATCTGGACTCCCGCATGACCGAAATAGTCGAGCAGCAGTACGGCGAGGTGGACTACCAACTCAAGCGCCAGGCCAAGCAGTTCTGGGCCTTCCTGGCCAGCGTGCGCGGCATGGGGGATGAAGTGCGCGAAGGTGTGCGCAAGGCGCTGGGGTCCACCGATCGCTGAACGCGGACCTCGGCACACGATCCGTGCCGTCATGGCAAACCATTATCTTAGTGTAGTGCTTCACTCTGATTGGTACTTTCAGAGCCCCGAAAAAGCTGCCCGGCTAGGCGCAGCGCGCGGGCAATGGTGGTGCCCTTGTCAAGCGCTGCAACGACGCTGGGCGGCTTTTTCGGGGCTCCCTTCGGGCCAGTGGCCAAGGGGCCATCTGCGTTGTTGCAGTGGCTTGACGTAACCCGCTATGCCTGCGCCCCTGCGCCTAGCAGCTGACCCCTTGGCCACTGGCTGAAAGTGCCAATCAGAGTGAAGCACTACACTAGGGGCCTGTCCCACTACCGCACGTCCTGCACCCTAGGCTGTGTCCGAACCACACCCTGCGCGCTCGCCTGAACGCGAAGACAAGCGCACGCTTCTGCAAAAACTGGTGGAGTTCATCCACCCTGGCCCCGACTCGGCCGAAGAGCTGATTGAAACCCTGGCCGAGGCCGAAAGCAACGACGTGATCGGCGCCGATTCGCGCGTCATGCTCGAACGCGTGATCCGCATGGCCGACATGACGGCGGGCGACGTGATGGTGGCGGCGCCGCGCATGGACCTGATCAACATCGATGCGCCGTATGACGAGATGCTGCACCTCATCATCAGCACCGCGCATTCGCGTTTTCCGGTGTACCAGGGTGAGCGCGAGAACATCATCGGCATCCTCATGGCCAAGGATTTGCTCAAGCTGCAGCGCGCGCCCGAGCTGAACATCCGTGCACTCCTGCGCCCGGCGGTGTTTGTGCCCGAGAGCAAGGGCCTCAACGATCTGTTGCGCGAATTCCGCGGCAATCGCAACCACCTGGCTGTGGTCATCGACGAATTCGGCCGCGTGGCCGGGCTGGTCACCATCGAGGATGTGCTGGAGCAGATCGTGGGAGAGATCGAGGACGAATTCGATATTCCCGAGGAAGAAGGCGACATCTTCGCGCTGGCCGACCGCACTTACCGCGTCAGCGGCGATACGCCGGTAGAGCGCGTCAGCGAGGCTTTCGGCGTGCAGGTTGTGGGCAGTGACGCCGACGAAGCATTCGACACAATCGGCGGTCTGATCGCCCACGAAATGGGCCATGTGCCGCGCCGGGGCGAGCAACTCGCGCTGTGCGGCCTGCAGTTCGTGGTGCTGCACACCAAGGGCGGGGCGGTGCGTTGGTTCAAGGTGGCGCCATTGCCGCCCGATTCGGCAGCGGCTGCCGGATGACTTCCCCACGGTACGCGCCAGCGCAGCCCAGGCGCTGGCTGGCGCTGTGGTGGGCGGCTGCGGCTGGGGGGCTTCAGGCCGCGTCGCTCGCGTGGCCGGGCAACGGCCAGCCCTTGTGGTGGTTGCAGATGGCCTCGTTGGCCGTGCTCGCCTGGCTCCTGAGCGTTTCGCAGGGCTGGCGACGCGGTGCACTGCTGGGCGGTGTGTTTGCCACGGCCTGGCTCACGGGTACCTTCTGGTGGCTCTATGTCTCCATGCACACCTACGGGAGCCTGGCGGCGCCCCTGGCCGCGGCTGCGGTGCTGGCGCTGGCAATGTTTCTGGGCAGCTACTATGCGCTGATTTCAGGGCTTTTTGTGCACTTTGCGCCCAAGGGACGGGCGCAAGGTGCTATTGTTTTCGGAGCGTTTTGGTTGTTGGCCGAGCTGGCGCGTGGCGTCTGGTGGACGGGCTTTCCCTGGGGCGCTGGCGGCTATGCCCATGTGCAGGGGCCGCTGGCGGCGCTGGCGCGCTGGGTTGGTGTGTACGGCGTGGGCGCGGTGGCGGCTGCGCTGACCATGTTGCTGGTGCAGGTACGCATGTCCGATCTGCGCAGCCTGCGGGCCTGGGCGCTGGTGCTGTTGCTCGGTGCCATTGGCGTAGCAGCCGCCCTGGACCGACACTGCGCCGTGGAGGCGTGCCACACCCCCATCCAGGGGCGCAAGACGCCAGTTCCCCTGGTGCTGCTGCAGGGCAACATCCCGCAGGACGAGAAGTTTGAACCCGGCTCCGGTGTGCCCATGGCCTTGCAGTGGTACCGCGACCTGCTCCTGCAGCCGCACCGGGCGCTGGTCGTGGCACCCGAAACCGCCTTGCCGCTGTTGCCCCAGCAACTGCCCGAGGGCTACCTCCAGGGCCTGCAAGACCACTTTGCCCAGCCTGAGCGTGCGGCCCTTATCGGCCTGCCCCTGGGCAGCATGGAAGAGGGCTACACCAACTCGGTGATGGGGTTGCGCGCCGGGCAGAGCGAGGTGTACCGCTACGACAAACACCACCTTGTGCCTTTTGGCGAGTTCATCCCGCCTCTGTTCCGCTGGTTCACCGATCTGATGCGCATCCCGCTGGGCGACTTCAACCGGGGCGCGCTGGTCCAGCCTACGTTCGACTGGCGCGGGGAGCGCTTTGCGCCCCACATCTGTTACGAGGACCTGTTTGGCGAGGAGCTGGCCGCACTGTTCGTCCAGCCCGGCAGGCCAGCGCCCACCGTGCTGGTGAACCTGAGCAACATCGGCTGGTTTGGCAACACGCTGGCCATCGATCAGCACCTGGCCATTGCGCGCATGCGTGCGCTGGAGTTTGAGCGCCCCATGGTGCGTGCCACCAACACCGGCGCCACGGCCATCATCGACCACCGGGGCGTGGTCACGCACCAGTTGGCACGCCACGAGCGTGGTGTGCTGGTGGGGCAGGTGGAAGGGCGCGATGGTGCGCCCACACCTTATGCCCACTGGGCCGGGCACTGGGGGCTCTGGCCGCTGTGGGCTCTGGGTGGGTTGGTGCTGATGATGGCGGCCCTGCGCAAGCGAGTGCCAAAGGGCCCAAGGCATACGGGATAATGGGGGTCCGCCATGACATCCCGGGGCGGGCACGATGAAAACCAGGGCGGCCCAGCCGCCGATGCGGAGCAAGACTGACAATGGCCGAATCCTTTTCCTATGACCAACTGATCGCCTCGGGCGAAGGCCGGCTGTTCGGCCCCGACAGCGGACGCCTGCCCTTGCCGCCCATGCTGATGTTCGATCGCATCACGCACATCGACAGCGACGGTGGTGCCCATGGCCTGGGCCGGATCGTGGCCGAACTGGACGTCAAGCCGGATCTGTGGTTCTTTGCCTGCCATTTCCAGGGTGATCCGGTCATGCCCGGTTGCCTGGGGCTGGACGCGATGTGGCAGCTCATCGGCTTCTACCTCACCTGGCTGCGCCTGCCGGGCCGGGGCCGCGCGCTGGGCGCGGGCGAGGTCAAGTTCACGGGCGAAGTGGGCCCCGATGTGAAGCTCGTCACCTACGAGATCGATATCAAGCGCGTCATCAAGCGCAAACTCAACATGGCCATCGGCGACGCACGCCTGCTCGCCGACGGCAAGGAAATCTACGTAGCCAATGACCTGCGCGTGGGCCTGTTTCTGCGCGAAGGCGACAGCAAGGAAGCGGCATGACCAAGAAGCGCGTAGTCATCACGGGCGCGGGCATCGTCTCGTGCATTGGCAACGATTGGGCCACAGTGGAGGCCTCGTTGCGCGCGGGCACGAGCGGCATCAAGGCCGTGGAGAAGTTCACCGAACTGGGACTGCGCAGCCAGGTCGCGGGCGTGCCCGAGATCGACATCGAGGCGCGCATCGACCGCAAGCAATTGCGCTTCATGGGCGATGCCGCAGCCTACGCGCAGATTGCGCTCGAAGACGCGATCAAGCAGGCAGGTCTGACGCCCGAGCAAGTCAGCCACCCGCGCACCGGCCTCATCATGGGCTCGGGTGGCGGTTCGCCCGCCAACCAAATCGAGGCGGCCGATACACTGCGTGAAAAAGGCATCCGCCGCGTGGGCCCGTACCAGGTCACGCGCTGCATGAGCAGCACCGTGTCGGCATGCCTGGCCACCAACTTCAAGGTCAAGGGCATCAACTACTCCATCACCTCGGCCTGCTCCACCTCGGCGCACTGCATCGGCGCGGCCGCGCAGCAAATCGCCTGGGGGATGCAGGACGTGGTGTTCGCCGGTGGCGGCGAGGAACTGTCCTGGGGCATGGCCCTGCTGTTCGACGGCATGGGCGCCATGTCCAGCAAGTACAACGCCACACCCGAGAAGGCTGCGCGCGCCTACGACGCCAACCGCGACGGCTTCGTCATCGCCGGCGGCGGCGGTGCCGTGGTGCTGGAGAGCCTGGAGCACGCCCAGGCGCGCGGCGCCACCATCCTGGCCGAAGTGGTGGGCTTTGGCGCCACCAGCGACGGTGAAGACATGGTGGCCCCCTCGGGCGACGGCGCCATTGCCTGCATGAAGCAGGCCATGGAAGGGCTGGATGCGCCCATCGACTACATTAACACCCATGGCACTTCCACCCCTGTGGGCGACATGCAGGAAGTGCGCGCCATGCAGGCCGTGTTCGGCGACCAGGTGCCGCCGTTCTCGTCCACCAAATCACTCACCGGCCACTCGCTGGGCGCCACGGGCGTGCAGGAGGCCATCTACTGCCTCATCATGCTGGGCAAGCAGTTCATCGCCGGTTCGGTCAACGTCGAAACCCCCGACCCGTTGCTGGGCGGCATGCCGCTGGTCACCCGCACGCGCGACGCCATTCTGAATACCGTGCTGTCCAACAGCTTTGGCTTTGGCGGCACCAACGCCAGCCTGGTGCTGCGTCGCTGGCAGGGCGCCTGATCCCCCCGCTGGCTTGAGCCAGTCGGCCCGCCTCTGCAACTGCGGGGGCGGGTTTTTTTACGTCATTTGCGTGTGTGGGGTGACAGCGCTGCGTGCAGCAGACCCGGCAGCATGGTGAGCATGCGTGTCGCATGAAGCCCCGGCGGATGGGCGCTGGCATGGTAGCTGTAGAGCGACATGGGCGGCAAATCGGGCAGTTCCATGGCCACCATCTGGGCCGGGTCGAGCCGGGTGGCGGTGAGGAAGTACACCACCGTCCAGCCCATGCCCATGCCCAGGCGCACCAGCTCCAGCGCCAGCGCCAGGCGCGATGTCTGCACCTGGATGCCCGGCCCGGCAGGCGACCCTAGCCGCTGCGCAATCTCATCGATGGCCTGGCGCATGGGATCGTCCCCCACCAGGCGGATCTCGGGCTCCTGCGCCAGCCGTGCCCCCAGGCTGGCCGCGCGGGGCGCGCGTGGCCATACACAGGTGGCCACCGCCAGATACAGCCTGCCGCTGACCAGCAAGTCGCTAGCAATCTGAGGGTGGGGATGTTTGTAGAAACCCAGGCAGAAGTCCACGCTGCGTGTGAGTAAAGCCTCCCGAGCTGGCCAACGTCGCCAAGGTGTCGGGTGAACAGGTGTTCCAGATCGCGTCGGAGAGCTTTACCAACGAGCACCTGCTCAAGCTGGGTCAGCGTGTTTCCGCCTTGTCCAAGCAGGCCGACGTGGACGGCATCGTCATCACCCACGGGACCGACACGCTGGAAGAAACCGCGTACTTCCTGAACCTCACGGTGCGCACGAACAAGCCCATCGTGGTGGTGGGCTCCATGCGTCCTGGCACGGCCCTGTCGGCCGATGGTGCGTTGAATCTGTACGACGCCGTCAGCGTGGCCGCCAGCAAGGACGCTGCGGGCAAAGGCGTGCTGGTGACCATCAACGACGAGATCCAGAGTGGCCGCGATGTGCACAAGCACATCAACATCAAGACCGAGGCCTTCAAGAGCCAGTGGGGGCCGCTGGGCATGGTGGTGGAGGGCAAGAACTACTGGTTCCGCGCGCCGGTCAAGCGGCACACCACGCAGTCCGAATTCAACATCGATGACATCAAGACCCTGCCCGCAGTGGACATTGTGTACGGCTACGGCAACATGAACACCACAGGCATCGAAGCCTATGGCAAGGTGGGCGTCAAGGCGCTGATCCACGCCGGCACGGGCAATGGCTCGGTGGCTGCGCAGGCGGTGGAATCGCTCAAGGCCCTGCGCAGCCAGGGTGTGCAGATCGTCCGCTCGGCCCGCGTGCCCGATGGCTTTGTGCTGCGCAATGCCGAGCAGCCCGACGACAAATACGACTGGGTGGTGGCGCATGACCTGCGCCCGCAAAAGGCCCGCATCCTGGCCATGGTGGCTTTGACCAAGACCCAGGACAGCAAGGAATTGCAGCGAATCTTCTGGGAATACTGATCTTCTGGAGGCGCGCCCATCGTTTGCCTCTGCGATCCGCATGCGACACCGGTGGCCAAGGCCGGGGCTCCACAAGGGCCCCGGCCTTTGTTCTTGGCGGGGCGCCGTAAAATCGCCGGTTTGGCCCTGGCGCCACGTGACCTCCTTCCTGGAGGGCGGCGCGCCTGGGCTTCGGCGAGATCCCGTTGTTGTTTCACCTTCCTCATTGCCCGGCTCTGGCCTTGCCAGTGCCCCGAACCTCATGTTGACCTTCCAGCAAATCATCCTGAAGCTGCAGTCCTACTGGGACGCCCAGGGCTGCGCGCTCCTGCAGCCCTACGACATGGAAGTGGGCGCGGGCACCTCGCACACCGCCACCTTCCTGCGCGCCATCGGCCCCGAGCCCTGGAAGGCCGCTTATGTGCAGCCCAGCCGCCGCCCCAAGGACGGCCGCTACGGCGAGAACCCCAACCGCCTGCAGCACTACTACCAGTACCAGGTGGTCCTGAAGCCCGCGCCTTCCAACATCCTGGAGCTGTACCTGGGCAGCCTGGAAGCCCTGGGCTTTGACCTCAAGAAGAACGACATCCGCTTCGTCGAGGACGACTGGGAGAACCCCACGCTGGGCGCCTGGGGCCTGGGCTGGGAGGTCTGGCTCAACGGCATGGAGGTGACGCAGTTCACCTACTTCCAGCAGGTGGGCGGTATCGACTGCAAGCCCATCACGGGCGAGATCACCTACGGCCTGGAGCGCCTGGCCATGTACCTCCAGGGCGTGGACAACGTCTATAACCTGCAGTGGACCGACACGCTGAAGTACGGCGATGTGTACCACCAGAACGAGGTCGAGCAGTCCACCTACAACTTCGAGCACTCCGACGCCGACTTCCTGTTCACCGCTTTCAACGCCCACGAAAAGCAGGCCAAGTACCTGATGGAGCAGCAACTCGCGCTGCCCGCGTACGAGCAAGTCCTCAAGGCGGCGCACAGCTTCAACCTGCTGGATGCGCGCGGTGCCATTTCGGTGACCGAGCGTGCCGCCTACATCGGCCGCATCCGCAACCTGGCCCGTGCCGTGGCACAAAGCTACTACGACAGCCGCGAACGCCTGGGCTTCCCCATGGCTCCGCGCGAATGGGTGGCAAACATGCCCAAGAAGACCGCCTGAAGTGAGACACCCCCCTGAGCCGCTTCGCGACTTCCCCCCGCTCTCGCATTGCTGCGCAATGCGGGCAGGTGGACGCAGCCCGCGCTGCGGGACGGCCCTTGCGCGGCTGCCTGCGCATGGGCCGCGCCTGTTTCAGGCATCTCTGGCGTAGCGAATGCCCAACGGATAACGGAATAGAGTCGATCACATGACCACGCAAAACCTTCTCGTAGAACTGTTTGTCGAAGAACTGCCCCCCAAGGCATTGCAAAAGTTGGGCGACGCCTTTGCCGGCGTGCTGTTCGACCAGCTGCAGGCCCAGGGTCTGACGGGCGACGACTCGGGCGTTACCGCCTACGCGTCGCCGCGTCGCTTGGCTGCGCATGTGCGCCATGTCTGGCTCAAGGCCGAAGACAAGGCCGTGCGCCAAAAACTCATGCCCGTGGCCGTGGGCCTGACGCCCGAGGGCCAGCCCACGCCCGCGTTGCTGAAAAAGCTGCAGGCCCTGGGCGCCGACCTGTCCGACCCCGCCGCCGCAGTGGCCCGCCTGCAGCGCGCGCCCGATGGCAAGGCTGAAGCCTTGTTCTATGACAGCCTGGTCAGCGGCGCCACGCTGGACACCGGCCTGCAAAAAGCGCTGGACGAAGCCATTGCCAAGCTGCCCATCCCCAAGGTCATGAGCTACCAGCTGGAGACGGATTGCGAGCTGCCCGGCTGGAGCAGCGTGCATTTCGTGCGTCCCGCGCATGGCCTGGTGGCCCTGCATGGCAGCACGGTGGTGCCGGTCAAGGCGCTGGGCCTGACGGCAGGGCGCACCACCCAGGGCCACCGCTTCGAGGCGGCCAAACCGGTGGTGGAGATTGCCCACGCCGACCAGTACGCAGAGACCCTGGCGCGTGACGGCGCCGTGATCGCCAGCTTTGTCGAGCGCAAGGCCGAGATCGCCCGCCAGCTCGCAGCCGCTGCTGCGCGCCTGGGTGGTGGCGTGCGCCCCATCGAGGATGACGCCCTGCTCGACGAGGTGACGGCACTGGTCGAGCGCCCCAATGTGCTGGTCTGCGCGTTCGAGGAGCAGTTCCTGGACGTACCGCAGGAATGCCTCATCCTCACGATGAAGGCCAACCAGAAATACTTTCCGCTGCTCGATGCGGCAGGCAAGCTGACCCACAAGTTCCTGGTGGTGAGCAACATCTGCCCCGAAGACCCTTGCTTCGTCATTGGCGGCAACGAGCGCGTGGTGCGCCCGCGCCTGGCCGATGCCAAGTTCTTCTTTGACCAGGACCGTAAAAAGACATTGGCCTCGCGCGTGGACAGCCTGGCCAAGGTGGTCTATCACAACAAACTGGGCACGCAGGGCGAGCGTGTGGAGCGCGTGCGCGCCATCGCCAAGGCCATCGCGCAGCAGCTGGGCGATGCGCAACTGGTACAGGACGCCGACCTGGCCGCGCAACTGGCCAAGACCGACCTCGTGACCGACATGGTGGGCGAGTTCCCTGAGCTGCAGGGCATCATGGGCGGCTACTACGCCCTCAACGACGGTCTGGGCGAGACGGTGGCCCAGGCCATCGAAGACCACTACAAGCCGCGCTTTGCGGGCGACGCGCTGCCGCGCAACATGGCCGGTGTGGTCGTGGCGCTGGCCGACAAGCTCGAAACCCTGGTGGGCATGTTCGGCATCGGCAACCTGCCCACGGGCGACCGTGACCCGTTCGCGCTGCGCCGCCATGCGCTGGGGGTGATCCGCATGCTGGTGGAGAAGAACCTGCCGCTGGACCTGCTGGCGCTGCTGAAGGGCGCCGTGCCCGCGTTCGGCGACAAGACCCAGGACGCCACGGCGCAGCTGGCCGACTTCATCTATGACCGCCTCGCCGGCAGCCTGCGCGAGCAAGGCTACAGCGCCCAGGAAGTGGACGCCGTGCTGGCCCTGCGCCCCCAGCGCCTGGCCCTGGTTGAGAAGCAGCTCGCAGCGGTGCGCGCCTTCGCCGCACTGCCCGAAGCCCCCGCGCTGGCGGCAGCCAACAAGCGCGTGGGCAACATCCTGAAAAAGGCCGAGGCCGAAGGTGCGGTGGATGCCCACGTCAACCCCGCCCTGCTGCAGGAGCTGGCCGAGAAAGACCTGTACGCTGCGCTGCAGCGCTTCGTGCCTGAGGCCAATGCGCAGTTCGACGCGGGCGATTACACCGCCAGCCTGCAAACCCTGGCCGTGTTGCGCGCGCCGGTGGATGCGTTCTTTGACGACGTGATGGTCAACGCCGAGCAGCTCGATTTGCGCCTGAACCGCCAAGGCTTGCTCAAGACGCTGCATGTCGCCATGAACCGCGTGGCGGATCTCGCTCGGTTGGCTTGAGAACTCCCCCCTTGTCGCCTTCGGCGCCCCCTCTCCCCCGACCCCTCCCCCGCGAGGGGGGAGGGGAGGTATTGCCCCTCTTCCCTGGTGGGAGAGGGGACGCTCCCTGCGCGGCGGGGCGGCCCTTGCGCGGGAGCCCTGATCGGGAGGCCGCGCCCTTTTCATGGGCCGTGATTGTGCGGAGTAGCCGTTGGTTTTATGCCCATGACCACTGATTCCGCCCGCAGTCAGCGCACGGCCTGGCTGCTGTTTGGTCCACCGGCGTTGCTGGCGGCGCTGCGTGCCTGGCAACAATGGCAGGCTGAACGTGCGCCCTTGCCAGCCGCCTGGCCGCTGAAGCCGCTGCCGCCGCCGCAGGCCACGGCGCTGGATTTGTTCCTGCCAGCATTGGTGGGCCTGGCGCTTGTGGCGCTGCTGGCAGCGGGGCTGTGGTGGCTGGCGCGCCGGGGCCATGGGCGCGGGGTGCGCGCAGGGCTGCTGGGCGCCTGGGTGCTGGCCTGCCTGGGCGGCGCTGGTGCGTTGCTGCTGCGCACGCACAACCTGCAGAATCTGCAGGCCCAGCCGCCGGTGCAGGCCCAGGTGCTGGGCAGCCGCGCCGTGTCGCCCAGTCTGCGCGGCACCGGGGGCACCGAGCTGATCCTGCGCATCGAAGGCCTGGCGCAGCCCCAGCAATCCATCATTTCCGACCCGCAGGCCGCCACCTGGCGGCCGGGCCAGCGCCTGCAGCTCCAGTGGGCGCGGGGGCGTACCCATGGGCTGTACGTCACGGGTTGGCAGTTGCCGAACGACTGATTCCGCGGCGCTGAATCAGCGAGCGCGCGCATTGCGGTGGTGCGCGAGGGAGGTGTCCAGTGTTGCCATAATGCAGCCATGAAAATCGCCATCCTCGACCGCGACGGCACGATCAATGCCCTGGAGCCCGATGCGTTCGTGGCGTCGCCTGACGACTGGACCGCGCTGCCCGGCGCGCTGGAGGCGATTGCGCGGCTCAACCACGCTGGATGGCATGTGGTGGTGGCCACCAACCAGCCAGGCCTGGGGCGGGGGCTGTTCGACATGGCCACGCTCAACGCCATCCACGCCAAGATGCACAAGCAACTGGCGGCGGTGGGCGGTCGCATCGACGCGGTGTTCTTCTGCCCCCATGCGCCCGACGACGCCTGCCACTGCCGCAAGCCGGAACCCGGGCTCATGGAGCAGATCTGCGAGCGCTACGGGGTGGACGCCGAGGACGTGGTGGTGGCCGGCAACTGCCGTGTGCATCTGCTCGCGGGCGCGGCCCTGGGCGCGCGGCTGCACCTGCTGTGCACGGGCGAGTCGGCCGCCATGGAGCCGGGCCAGGCCTTGCCTCCCACTTGGCCTGCGGGCGTTCAGATCCATGCCGATCTGGCCGCTTTTGCCGAGCACCTGCTGAGCAACGCCAGCGCCGCCGCCTGACAGGTGCCGCATGCAGCGTTTTGTGCAACTGGCACTGGACCTGTTCGACCCACGGCCTGCGTTGCCTTCTTCAGGCAAAAATGTGGCTCAAACGCCCGTTGATAAAGCGCAAAACGCTATTCATTTGATAGCAGATTCGGTCATGCAGCCCAGCATCCCGCTGTCACAGGTGCTGCCTGCCGCCGCCTTTGCCCATCCGCAGGCCAACCGCGAGCTGCGCCTGGGCGATGCCGTGGTCGCCTACCGGCTGGAGCGTGCACGCAGGCGCAGCATCGGCTTCACCGTAGGGCCTGACGGCTTGGCTGTGCGCGCGCCGTCCTGGGTCACGCTGGGTGCCGTGGATGCCGCACTGCGCGACAAGTCGGACTGGATCCTGCGCAAACTGCACGAGGCGCGCGAACGCCGCCAGCGCCTGGAGCATGCACGCATTGCCTGGCACGACGGCACCGTGCTGCCCTACTTGGGCACGCCGCTGCAGGTGGTGCTCGATGCGCGCCACAGCGCGCGTGGTGTGCTGCACGATGTGGCTGTCACCAGCGAACCCGCCGCCGCCTGCGGCCCCCAGCGCCAACTGCGCATTGGTCTGAGTGCATCGGCCCAGCCCGTACAGATCCGCGACGCCGTGCAGGCCTGGCTCATGCGCAATGCACGCCTGCATTTCAGCGCCCGGCTGGACCACTTTGCCCCGCAGCTGGGCGTGCGTTGGACCCGCCTGCGCCTGTCCAGCGCGCAAACCCGCTGGGGCAGTGCGCGTGCCGATGGCTCCATCTGCCTGAACTGGCGCCTGCTGCACTACCCCCAGGCCGTCATCGACTACGTCGTCGTCCACGAACTGGCGCACCTGCGCGTCATGGACCACAGCCCGCGCTTCTGGGACACCGTGGCCAGCGTGGTGCCCGACTACGCCCGCTTGCGCCGCCAACTGCGCGACGAACCCGCACCGCAGTGGGAATAAATGCTATAAAAATAATAGCTGCTTGCGCAATATGGACGAGCGCTGTAGCCAGTTTTTATCTTGAAAAGTTCTGAGCCACCACCATGCACCCCCTCCAACTCCTGGACCCCGCCTCCGGCACCTGCACCTATCTGCTGCACGACCCGCACACACGCGAGGCCCTGATCATCGATCCTGTCGATGCACAGATCGAGCGTGACCTGGCCGTGCTGCAGGCGCGGGGCCTGCGGCTGTGCTGGGCGGTGGAAACGCACAACCATGCCGACCACATCACCAGTGCCGCCCTGTTGGCCGAGCACACCGGCGCGCGCACGGCGGCACCTGCGGCCTGCGGCATCGGCACGGCGCAGGTGCAACTGGCGGATGGTGATGTGCTGCACTTTGGCGGTGAGGAGTTGCGCGCCCTGCACACCCCTGGCCATACGGCGGGCAGCATGAGCTACCTGTGGCGTGACCATGTGTTCACCGGGGACACGTTGCTCATCGGCAGTTGTGGCCGTACCGACTTCCAGTCCGGCGACGCGCGCACCCTGTGGCGCAGCATCACCCAGGTGCTGTTCGCGCTGCCACCCGACACCCTGGTCTGGCCAGGCCATGACTACGAGGGGCGCAGCCACTCCAGCATCGCTGCTGAGCAGGCGCACAACCCGCGCTTGGCCGGGCGTACCGAGGAGCAGTTTGTCGCGCTGATGCAAGGACTGCACCTGCCCGCGCCCGAGCGCATGCACGAGACCCTGCCGGCCAACCGCCACTCGGGCCTGCGCCACGATGCCGCCGCAGCCGCCGTGCAGGCCCAGGAACGCAGCGCCCAAGGCTATGCGGGCGACGTGAGCCCGGCCTTGGCCTGGCAATGGGTGCAAGCGGGCCAGGCCGTGCTGGTGGACGTGCGCACCGACGCCGAGCGCGCGTGGGTGGGGGAGGTGCCGGGCGCCGTGGCCGTGGCCTGGAAGCAGTGGCCGGGCATGGCGCTCAACCCCCAGTTCGATGCGCAGATCCAGGCTGCTGTGCCGCCGGGCCGCAAGGCCCTGCTGCTGTGCCGCAGCGGCGTGCGCTCCATCGCTGCCGCGCAGCGCGCCACGGCCCTGGGGTTGGAGGCCTGGAACGTGCTCGAAGGCTTTGAAGGCGACCCTGATGAGCACGCCCACCGCGGGCGTGTGGGCGGCTGGCGCTTTCATGGCCTGCCCTGGCGGCAGGGGTGACTTTGCTGCAAAGGTGACGTGCGGCGAAGGCAAATCCCTTGATAATGCGCGCCATGAGCTTTCTGGCCATCGACGTGGGCAATACCCGCCTCAAGTGGGCGATGTACGAGGCACCGCGCCCTGGCGCGGCCCTGCTGGCGCAGGGCGCCGAGTTTCTGGACCACATCGATCGACTGTCCGAAACCGCCTGGGCGCACCTGGCGGCGCCCACGCGCATGCTGGGCTGTGTGGTGGCGGGCGACGCGGTGCGCAGGCGCGTGGAAGACCAGATGGAGCTGTGGAGCGTGGACCCGCAATGGGTCGTGCCCTCGCTGCAGGAGTCGGGTCTCACCAACGGCTACGACCATCCCTCACGCCTGGGCTGTGACCGTTGGGTGGCCATGATCGGCGCCCGCCAGCGCGTGCTGGCGCGGGGCCCGGCGCGGCCGCTGGTGGTGGTGATGGTGGGCACGGCCGTCACGGTGGAGGCCATCGACGCGCAGGGGCGCTTTCTGGGTGGACTGATATTGCCGGGCCACGGCATCATGCTGCGCGCGCTGGAGTCCGGCACGGCCGGTCTGCACGTGCCCACGGGCGAGGTGCGGTCGTTCCCCACCAACACCAGCGATGCCCTCACCAGCGGCGGCACCTTTGCCATTGCCGGTGCCGTCGAGCGCATTTACCAGCACCTGCTGCAGCACTGTGGCGAGGAGCCCGTGTGCATGATGACGGGCGGTGCAGGCTGGAAGATGGCCCCCAGCATGACGCGACCGTTCGAGCTGGTGGACAACCTGATTTTTGATGGCCTGCTGGAGATTGCGGCCCGAAGGTTTGGGACACCCCCCTGAGTTGCTTCACGCCTTCCCCCCTCTCCTGCGGGAGGGGGGACGCCACCGGTGGTCTGGCAAAGCCAGTTCCACGGTGGCACTGGCGGGCGCCATAGCGCCCCGCGACGGGCGTTATTCCTCTAGCTCTGCCTGGGCCATTTCCACGTCCAGGCGCTCCATGGCGTCCTGGGGTTCGGTGGCGGCGGCCTGTTCGTAGAGCTTGGTCGCTTCCTGCATCTTCTTGTCGCCTTCGAGCATGACCAGCGCGTTGGCGTACTCGATCATCGCAATGGCGCTTCCCGGGTTGAGCTTGAGTGCTTCCTGGAACAGTTTGAGTCCCACGTCCTTCTTGGCACCGTAGGTCATGCCGCCGATGAGCGCGCCGACCTTGTCGATCACCTCGGCATGGAAGGCGCCCAGCGCAATGCGCGCGTCGGCATGCTTGGGTGCCAGGGCGATGGCTTTTTCGAGCGACTCCTTGATCTTGCCCCCCAGCCCTTGCGCCAGGGCCTTGGCCACGCTGATGCCTTGGCTGTAGCGGCCCAGTGCGTAGGCGTTCCAGTACCACGCGTTGGCATTCTGTGGTTCCGCCTGGGCTTGGGCCTGGGCGCGCTCGGCCACCTGCATGAACAGGTCGAGGCGGGTCTTTTCCTTCTTCTCCAGGTAGGTGGCGTAGATGGCGGTGGCCTTGTTGGCCACGGTGATGCCGTCACCGCCGGCGGCCAGCCCTTCCTCGGCCGCCTGCTGGAAGTTGCCATTGTGGTAATGGGCCCAGGCCTGCAGCACGGCGGCGTCCTTGGGCAGGGGCTCGGCGTCGCCGGCATGCAGGCGCGCCCATTGCTTCTTGAGGCTGGCGGGGGTGTAGTCGAATTCGCCAGCGTGGGGGAAGGGGATCCATTTAGCCATCATTGTCTCCGTTGGGGTGTCTGTAGGGGGTTCAGGGGCGCTGGTAGGCGCTGGCCAGTTGCAACAGGTGGCTGCGTTGCCCAGGTTCCAGGTAGGGCATGAGCAGGTTCAGTACATGGTGGGCACCGCGCAGCAGGGCCGCCTGCGCACTTTCGGGCTCCAGGGCGCGGCGCGGGTCGCGCACGTACTCGAAGCTCAGCCAGTACGTCAGCACCACCACCATGCTGGTGGCGGTGGGTTCGATCTCGCGGGTGTCGATCTGCAGGCTGCCCGCGCGTTGCATGCCGTCCAGCAGGGTGCGTACCGAAGCGGTCTTGTGCTGCAGCACGGTCTGGAAATGGGTTTCGAGCCGCCGGTTCTTGGACAGCAGGTCGTTGAGGTCGCGGTACAAAAAGCGGTACTGCCAGATCAGCTCGAACAGCGTGTGCATGAAGAACCAGGCGTCCTCCACGTTGCGCACGCTGCCGCTGGCGCCGAGCAACTCAGTGAG
Organism: Acidovorax sp. 210-6; assembly: GCF_010020825.1. Lineage (GTDB taxonomy): Bacteria > Pseudomonadota > Gammaproteobacteria > Burkholderiales > Burkholderiaceae_C > Simplicispira > Simplicispira sedimenti. The sequence continues at coordinate 3,586,280 of NZ_JAACJE010000001.1, read as the reverse complement.
CGAGCGCTCGTAGCGGTCGAACAGCGCGTTGATCAGCTCATCCTTGGCCGGGTAGTGGTAATACAGGTTGCCCGGGCTGATGCGCAGTTCTGCGGAAATGAGGGTGGTCGAGACGTTGGGTTCGCCGAAACGGTTGAACAGTTCGAGCGTGACTTCCAGTATGCGTTCAGCGGTGCGGCGCGGCGCTTTTTTCACCATGGGTGCTGGTCCTCATGCATCGAATCAATGGGTTCCCTGGGGCTACTCTAACCGACGTTTCAGGCAGATTTCATGCTGCACTGCGGCATGTTGACGTGCAGCAAAGCACAACGGCTGCCACGCCATGGACGTGACAGCCGCTGAGGGGCCGATGCCTGCCGCCGCCTCAGGCGGCGGTGGCGTCGTGCGATCAGGCGCTGGGGTTTGCGTCTGCGACCGCTGCGGCTTCGGGGGTGCTGCGGGGTGCTACCTTGGGGAAGGGCGCGCGCTTGGCAGCAGTCTTCTTGGCGGCGGGCTTGGCAGCCGGTTTGGCTGCGGGCTTGACAGCAGCTTTCTTGGCCACGGGCTTTGCAGCGGCCTTCTTGGCAGCGGGCTTGGCTGCAGGCTTTGCGGCGGCCTTCTTGGCAGGCGCAGGCTTGGTGGCCGGAGGGGTCTTGCCCAGGCTCTTGGCCAGTGCGTCGATGCGGGCGTTGAGCACGTCCAGATCGCGCGAGGTGGGCACGCCCAGCTTGGACAGAGCGGTGGCCACGCGGTCTTCAAAAATGGTTTCCAGCTTGTCCCACTGACCAGCGGCGCGCGAGCCAATGTCGGTGGCCATGCCGGTCACGCGGCTGGAGGCTTGCGAGATCTTCTCTTCGGCCACGGCCTGGGTCTTGCGCTGCAGCGAGAGGCCTTCCTTCACCAGGGCCTCGAACACCTTGTTGCCTTCTTCCTGGGCCTTGGCAAAAGCGCCCAGGCCGGCCAGCCAGATTTGCTGGGCGGAGTCCTTGACGGTGCTCGAGAGCTGGGCGCCCGGCTTTTTCTTGTCGTTGCTGAGTTTCTGCAGTTTCTTGACCATACGGCCTCCGTGGAAGGGGTTGAAGATGCGCCGCAGCAACCGCGCTGGGCATGAATGGGAATGTACGCCGTGCAATGGCCCGCGTGTAGGTGGCCGCTCCTAAAAACATAGAGGGTGGGGTCTAGCGATGGATTTGGTGGGTAGCATCGCCGCGGGTTTTTGCTGAAGCCTGCACTGGCGGGCCTGAGCAAGAATGGGAGCGATTTCACAGCACAACCAACAGGAGTCTTGAGCATGCAGTATTTCGTGACAGGAGCCACAGGGTTCATCGGCAAGCGTCTGGTCAAAAAACTCCTGGAGCGCAAGGGCACCGTGGTGTACTTCCTGCTGCGCAAGGAGAGCGCGGACAAGGTGGCCGAACTGCGCAGCTATTGGGGCGTGAGCGCCGCGCGCGCTGTTCCGGTGTTTGGTGACCTCAAGAGCAAGAAATTGGGCGTGGCCGCCGAGGACGTGAAAAAGCTCAAGGGCCAGATCGACCATTTCCATCACCTGGCTGCCGTGTACGACCTCTCGGCCGACACCGAAAGCCAGGTGGCCGTCAACGTGGAAGGCACGCGCAACACGGTGGAGTTTGCCCGCGCCATCGATGCCGGGCATTTCCACCATGTGTCGTCCATCGCCGCAGCGGGGCTGTACGAAGGTGTGTTCCGCGAAGACATGTTCGATGAGGCCGAGGGGCTGGACCATCCCTACTTCATGACCAAGCACGAGAGCGAAAAGATCGTGCGCCAGGAGTGCAAGATGCCCTGGACGGTCTATCGCCCCGCCATGGTGGTGGGCGACAGCCAAACCGGCGAGATGGACAAGATCGACGGGCCGTACTACTTCTTCAAGCTCATCCAGCGCATCCGCCAGATCCTGCCGCCCTGGATGCCTTCCGTGGGCCTGGAAGGCGGGCGCGTGAACATCGTGCCGGTGGACTTCGTGGTCAACGCCATCAACGTGATCAGCCACCAGGCTTCCATTGGCAAGAAGTGCTTCCACCTGGTGGATCCGGTGGGCTACCGCGTGGGCGATGTGCTCGATATCTTCTCGCGCGCTGCCCATGCGCCGCGCATGAACCTGTTCGTCAATGCGGCCTTGCTGGGCTTCATTCCCAAGGGCATCAAGAAGAGCCTCATGGCCATTGCGCCCGTGCGCCGTGTGCGCAATGCCGTGCTCAAGGACCTGGGCCTGCCCGAGGACATGCTCACCTTTGTGAACTACCCCACGCGCTTTGACTGCCGCGAAACGCTGGCGGCGCTCAAGGGTTCGGGCGTTTCCTGCCCCAGCCTGAACGACTATGCCTGGCGCATCTGGGACTACTGGGAGCGCCACCTGGACCCCGAGTTGTTCATCGACCGCTCGCTCAAGGGCACGGTGGCGGGCAAGGTGGTGCTGGTCACGGGGGGCTCTTCGGGCATTGGCTTGGCCACGGCGCACAAGTTTGCCGAGGCGGGCGCCACCACCATCATCTGCGGACGCGACCAGGACAAGCTCGACGCCGCCTGCCAGGAAGCCAAGGACAAGGGCCATGCGTTCATCGCGTATGCCGTGGACATTGCCGACATGCAGGACTGTGACCGCTTCGTGCAGCAACTCGTAGCCGACCACGGCGGGGTGGATTTCCTCATCAACAATGCGGGCCGCTCGATCCGCCGCGCCATCGAGAGCAGCTACGACCGCTTCCACGACTACGAGCGCACTATGCAGCTCAACTACTTTGGCTGCCTGCGTGTGACCATGGGGCTGCTGCCTGCCATGGTGGAAAAGCGCAAGGGCCACATTGTGAACATCAGCTCCATCGGCGTGCTGACCAATGCCCCGCGCTTCTCGGCCTATGTGGCCAGCAAGGCGGCGCTCGATGCCTGGACGCGCTGCGCCTCCAGCGAGTTCGCCGACCAGGGCATCACCTTCACCACCATCAACATGCCGCTGGTGCGTACCCCCATGATCGCGCCCACGCAGATCTACAACAACGTGCCCACGCTCAGCCCCGAGGAGGCCGCCGACATGGTGGCGCAGGCCTGCATCTTCAAGCCGGTGCGCATTGCCACACGCCTGGGCATCCTGGGCCAGGTAATGCACGCCCTGGTGCCGCGTGTGGCGCAGATCGGCATGAACGCCAGCTTCCGCATGTTCCCCGATTCGTCCGCGGCCAAGGGAGAGAAGGGCGCCAAGCCGCAGCTGTCGGCGGAAGCCGTTGCGCTGCAGCAGATGATGCGCGGCATTCACTTCTGAGCGTCACGCCGAGGGCCGGCGGTTACGAGCAGCAACAAGGTGCGGTGGGATAATCCAAAACTTTGCCCTCGGCACATTTTTGGTTCATCCCATGATCCTCGTCACCGGAGGCGCCGGTTTCATCGGCGCCAACTTCGTACTCGACTGGCTTGCCGGCAACCCGGAGGGCGTCGTCAACCTCGACAAGCTCACCTATGCCGGCAACCTGCACAACCTGGCCAGCCTGCAGGGCGATGTGCGCCATGTCTTCGTGCAGGGCGACATCGGTGACCGCACCCTGGTCGATGGCCTGCTGGCGCAGTACCAGCCGCGTGCCATCGTCAACTTTGCGGCCGAATCGCATGTGGATCGCTCCATCCACGGCCCCGAGGACTTCATCCAGACCAACGTGGTCGGCACTTTCAGGCTTTTGGAAGCCGCAAGGCACTACTGGCAAGCGCTGGATGCTACAAAAAAAGAAGCATTTCGCTTCCTGCACGTGAGCACCGACGAGGTGTACGGCACCCTGGCACCCGATGCGCCCGCGTTCACCGAAACGCACAACTGCGAGCCCAACAGCCCCTACAGCGCCAGCAAAGCCGCCAGCGACCACCTCGTGCGCGCCTGGCACCACACCTATGGCATGCCGGTCCTCACGACCAACTGCAGCAACAACTACGGGCCGTACCACTTCCCGGAAAAGCTCATCCCGCTGATGATCGTCAACGCGCTGGCCGGAAAACCCCTGCCGGTGTACGGCGACGGCATGCAGATCCGGGACTGGCTCTACGTCAAGGACCACTGCAGCGCCATCCGGCGAGTGCTGGAGGCCGGGACTGTGGGCGAAACCTACAACGTCGGCGGCTGGAACGAGAAGCCCAACATCGATATCGTGAACACGGTCTGCGCCCTGCTGGACGAGTTGCGTCCGCGTGCCGACGGCCAGAGCTACCGCAGCCAGATCACCTACGTGAAGGACCGCCCCGGCCATGACCGGCGCTATGCCATCGATGCGCGCAAGATCGAGCGTGAGCTGGGCTGGAAACCCGCCGAGACCTTCGACACCGGCATCCGCAAGACCGTGCAGTGGTACCTGGACCACCCCGACTGGGTGGCGCAGGTGCAAAGCGGCGCCTACCGCGACTGGGTGGCCAAGCAGTACGAGGCCGAGGGCAGCGTTGCATGAGCATGAACATCCTCCTGCTCGGAAAAGGCGGCCAGGTCGGTTGGGAGCTGCAGCGCAGCCTCAGCGTGCTGGGCCAGGTCACGGCGCTGGATTTCGACAGCCAAGCGCATTGCGGTGACTTTGCCAACCCCGAGGGCGTGCGCGACACCGTGCGCCAGCTGCGCCCTCAGGTCATCGTCAACGCCGCCGCCCACACCGCCGTGGACAAGGCCGAGAGCGAACCAGAATTCGCGCGCCTGCTCAACGCCACCACCCCCGGCCTCGTGGCCGAGGAGGCCGCGCGCCTGGGTGCCTGGCTGGTGCACTACAGCACCGACTATGTGTTCGACGGTAGCGGTACCCGGCCTTGGGTCGAAACCGACACGCCAGCACCGCTGTCGGTGTACGGCGCCACCAAGCTGGAAGGCGAGCAACGCATCCAGCAATCGGGTTGCCAGCATTTGATTCTGCGCACCAGCTGGGTCTATGCCGCACGCGGCGGCAACTTTGCCAAGACCATGCTGCGCCTGGGCCAGGAGCGCGAACGCCTCACCGTCATCGACGACCAGTGGGGTGCGCCCACGGGGGCCGACCTGCTCGCCGACGTCACGGCCCACGCCATCCGTCACCTGCAGCACCGGCCGCAGGACGGCGGCCTGTACCACTGCGTGGCGGCGGGCGAAACCACTTGGCATTCTTATGCGAAATTCGTGCTGGAGCACGCCAGCAAAGCGCAGCAAGCTATAAAAATAATAGCAAAAGAAGTCGCGCCTGTGCCCACCAGTGCCTTCCCCACGCCCGCCACGCGCCCGCACAACTCGCGGCTGGCTACCGCCAAGCTGCAAACCACCTTCGGCCTGCAGTTGCCGCACTGGCAAACCGGCGTGGCGCGCATGCTCGCCGAAATCCTCTGACCTCCCCATGACCATGACATCCCGCAAAGGCATCATCCTCGCTGGCGGCTCCGGCACGCGCCTGCACCCCGCCACGCTGGCCATCAGCAAGCAGTTGCTGCCGGTGTACGACAAACCCATGATCTACTACCCGCTCAGCACCCTCATGCTGGCGGGCATCCGCGAGATCCTGGTCATCAGCACGCCGCAGGACACCCCGCGCTTTGCACAGTTGCTGGGTGACGGCAGCCAGTGGGGCATCAGCCTGCAATACGCCGTTCAGCCCAGCCCGGACGGGCTGGCGCAGGCGTTCCTGATCGGCGAGTCGTTTGTGGGTGACGCACCCAGCGCCCTGGTGCTGGGCGACAACATCTTTTACGGCCACCAATTCCACGAGCTGTTGGCCAACGCCCATGGCCGCAGCACCGGCGCCAGTGTGTTTGCCTACCACGTGCACGACCCCGAACGCTATGGCGTGGCCGAGTTCGATGCCCAGGGCAAGGTGCTCTCGCTCGAAGAAAAGCCCCAGGCGCCCAAAAGCAATTACGCCGTCACCGGCCTGTACTTCTACGACCAGCAAGTGGTGGAGCTCGCCAAGAGCCTGAAGCCCAGCCCGCGCGGCGAGCTGGAAATCACCGACCTCAACCGCCTGTACCTGGAGCAGGGCCGGCTCAACGTTGAAATCATGGGCCGTGGCTATGCCTGGCTGGACACCGGCACGCACGAAAGCCTGCTCGAAGCCAGCCAGTTCATCGCCACGCTGGAACACCGCCAGGGCCTGAAGATCGCCTGCCCCGAGGAAATTGCCTGGCGCAGCCGCTGGATTGGCGACGAACAACTCCAGCGCCTGGCCCAGCCCTTGGCCAAAAATGGCTACGGCCAATACTTGCAGCGCCTGCTGAAAGAGACGGTGTACTGATGAAAGCGACCCGGTTGTCCATCCCCGAGGTGGTGCTGATCGAACCCAAGGTGTTCGGCGACGCGCGCGGTTTCTTCTTCGAGAGCTTCAATCAGAAAGCCTTCAACGAAGCCACAGGCACCAACCACCAGTTTGTGCAGGACAACCACAGCCGCTCCAGCCGGGGCGTGTTGCGCGGCCTGCACTACCAGATCCAGCAGCCCCAAGGCAAGCTGGTGCGCGTGGCGCGAGGTGCCGTGTTCGATGTGGCCGTGGACATCCGCCGCAGCTCGCCCACCTTCGGGCAATGGGTGGGCGTGGAACTGAGCGAGGACAACCAGCACCAGCTCTGGGTGCCGCCCGGCTTCGCCCATGGCTTCGTGGTACTCAGCGAGTCGGCGGATTTCCTCTACAAGACCACCGATTACTACGCACCGCAGCACGAGCACAGCATCGCCTGGAACGACCCGAGCATTGGCATTTCCTGGCCTGCGCTGGCGCAAGGCCAGCAACCGCTGCTCTCGGCCAAGGACAGCGCCGCGCCACTTCTCGCCAGCCTGGGCGCTGATGCCCTGTTTGCCTAACCATTTCCCAGCGGCAGGCCGGTGACCCTCGCGCTTTCCATCGTCAGCCATGGCCACGGTGCACAGGTGCTGTCCCTGCTGGCGCTGCTGGTGCAATCACCGCAGTCGTTGATTCGCCGCGTCTGGGTCACGCTCAACACCCCCGAGCCCGCCCTCACGCAGGCGCTGGCCGCCCCGGATGCTGCCTGGCGCGGTCGCCTGGATGTGCGCGTGCTGCACAACCCCCAGCCACTGGGCTTTGGAGCCAACCACAACCAGGCCTTTGGACATGAGCAGCAGCAAAGCGCGCCTTCGCCCTTCTTTGTGGTCATGAACCCCGACATCACCTGGTCCCAGGATCCCTGGGTCGCCATGCTGCAGGCCGCGCAACAGCCCGGCGTGGGCTGCGTGTATCCGCAGCAGGTCGATGCCCACGGCCAGCCTCAGGACCATGCCCGCCGCCTGCCCACCCCTGGTGCTTTGCTGCGGCGCTACCTGGGCGGTGCCGCCAGGCGCAGGGTGCGGGTTGCGGCGCCCGACTGGGCCAACGCCGCGTTGCTGCTGTTCCACAGCGTGGCCTACCAGCGTATCCAGGGCTTCGACGAGGCCTACCACATGTACTGCGAAGACGTGGACATCTGCCTGCGCCTGCAACTGGCCGGGTACCGCCTGGCCGAGGCGCAAGACGCCTGCGTTGTTCACGTGGGCCAGCGTGCCAGCCACCGCCAATGGCGCCACCTGGGCTGGCATCTGCGCAGCCTGTGGCGGTTGTGGCATTCCCCGGCGTACCAACAGTTTCAGCAAAACCATGCACGCCGCGTTGGTTGATGTGTTGCTGGCCACCTGGAACGGGGAGCGCCATCTGGCCGTGCTGCTGGATTCGCTCCTGGTACAGACATACCCGCATTTCCGCCTGCTGGTCAGCGACGATGGCTCCATCGATGGAACCCGGGCTGTGCTGGAGCGCTACCGCCCGCAGTTCGGCGGGCGCCTGCTGCTGCTGCCACCGCGCCCGGCTGGGCGGGGTGGTCTGGGCAACTTCGAATACCTCATGCAGGCCAGCCTGGACGATGCACAGGCGCCCTGGGCGATGTTCTGCGACCAGGACGATGTCTGGCTGCCGGAGAAAATCGCGCAGACCCTGGCCGCCATGCAGCGCACCGAACAAGGCGCTGAACCGGGGACTCCCTGCCTGGTGCACACCGACCTGCGGGTGGTGGACGAGGCGCTGGCGCCCATCGCCGAATCCTTTGTGCGCTACCAGCACATGGACCCCGCACGCTGCACGCCAAGGGATCTGCTGAGCATGAACCAAGTCACCGGCTGCGCCACCATGGTGAACCGCAACCTTCTGGCCATGGCGCTGCCCATTCCCGCGGAGGTGGTGGTGCACGACTGGTGGTGTGCCGTGCTCAGCGGCAGCGGTCGGCGCACGTTCGTCGATGCCCCCACCCTGCAGTACCGTCAGCATGCGGTCAACCAGATCGGCGCACACAGCCGCAGCCTGCACCATCGCATGCTGCGCCTGTTGCGTGACGCCCCAGCGGTGCTGCGTCGTGTCGGCCAGGCCGGGCGCAACAGCTACCGCCAGGCCATGGCCTTGGACCAGCGCCTGCGCAGCCTGCAACGGGATACAAGCCTTGTTGCAGACTACCTGGCCTGGCGGAACCAACCGCTGTGGCAGAGAATTCGCACTTACAGGGCATACTATCCCGGCTCCGAAATGGACCGGCTGCTGCGCTGCCTGTTGTGGCCTGCGCCCGCTACGGGTAAGTACACGCCGCACCCAGATGCCGCGCAGGCGCCCCAGAACCCACAAGGCTGAAGAATGAGTTTGCCGACCGCAGAACGTATCGAACCGACCGAGCAGGCTGCTGCTGCCCCCAGGCTGGGAGACATGTTGCTGTCTGCCCAGAAGCTCTCGCGCCACGATTTGGAGCGGGCGCTCGAAGTGCAGCGCTCCATGGGCGGAAAGCTGGGGCGGCTGTTGGTCAGCCTGGGGTTGGTGGCGGAAGCCGACGTCTTTGCCGCACTGGCCCGGCAGGCGGACTTGCCCCTGCTGCGCGCCGACGCATTTCCGGCAGAGCGCCCGGAAACGCCCGCCCTCAATACCGGTTTTCTGCTGGCCCACAACCTGCTGCCGCTGGGGCCTGCGCAGGAAGGTGCCGAGCCACCTGCGTTTGCCAGCGCCGACCCGCGCAGCGAGACCCTGCGCTCTGCGTTGCGCCTGGTGTTCGGTGCCGTGCCCACGCTGGTGTTTGGGCTCGAAACCGAGATTGCCGGTCGGCTGAACGAGTGGTATGTGCAGGCCGCGCAGGAGGACGAAGAGGCCGTCCCTGGCGGTGCCGAGGCGTCCGAGTTCATTGAGCACCTGCGCGACATGGCGTCCGAGGCGCCCATCATCCAGCGGGTCAACCAGATCCTGGCGCATGCGGTCACATCCAAAGCGTCGGACATTCACATCGAAACCTACGAGCAGAAATCGGTGGTGCGCATCCGTGTGGATGGCGAGATCTTCCCGGTCGATGAGATCGACAACAAAGACGCCCCCGCCGTCGTCTCGCGCATCAAAATTCTTTCGCAGCTCGACATCGCCGAGCGCCGCATGCCTCAGGACGGGCGCACGAAGCTGCGCGTGCATGGCAAGGAAATGGATGTGCGCGTTTCCACTGTGCCGACCGCCTTCGGCGAATCGGTGGTCATGCGTCTGCTCGAAAAGAACTTCGACCTGCTTTCGCTCGAAAGCCTGCATTTCACCCCGGCCACGCTGCAGGCCTTGCGACAGATGCTGGCCTTGCCCCACGGCATCTTGCTGGTCACGGGGCCGACCGGTTCGGGCAAGTCCACCACTTTGTACGCGTCGCTGCAGGAGCTGGAGGGTGAAAACCTCAAGATTCTCACGGTGGAAGACCCGGTCGAATACCGCCTGCAGTGGCTCAACCAGGTTCAGGTGCAGCCGCAGATCGGCCTGAGCTTTGCGGCCGTGCTGCGCTCCTTCCTGCGCCAGGACCCCGACGTCATCATGATCGGCGAAATGCGCGATGGCGAAACGGCAGAAATCGCCGTGCAGGCCGCGCTCACGGGCCACTTGGTGCTTTCCACACTGCACACCAACAGCGCCTTGGGGGCCATCGTGCGCCTCATCAACATGGGGGTGGAGCCGTACCTCATCACCGCCTCCGTGGTGGGTGTGCTGGCGCAGCGTTTGGTGCGCAAGCTTTGCACGGACTGCAAGGCGCCACTCACTCCAGAGCAGGCCCATTTGGCCGCATCCTCATTGGGGGTGCAGGCGCCGGCAGAAGCCACGCTCTACCGCCCGGTGGGTTGTGCGCACTGTCGTTCCACGGGCTACCGGGGGCGGCTGGCCATCCATGAGCTGCTGGAACTCAACGACCAGGTCAAGCGCGCGGTGCTCGAAAACGGATCCACCCTGCGCGGTGACGAAGGCGCCTACGCCGCAGGGAACTTGTTGCACGATGGCGCCACCAAGGTCTTTCAGGGCCTGACCACGGCAGAAGAAGTACTGCGGGTCGCTCGCCAACATGACTGAATTCCAATACGCCGGCGTGACCTCCGAAGGCAAGCCCTGCCAGGGCAGCGTGCGTGCGCCCGACGCCGACACCGCACGCCTGCGCCTCATGGGGCAGGGGATCACGCCCGTGCGCATCAGCAGCGACGCGGGCTCGGACGCTCCTTCCGCGGGCGGTGCGCGTGGTTTGGGGCTCAAGCGCAAGGATGTGTTGCTGTTCACACGCGAAATGGCACACCTCAAGCAGGCCAACATGCCGCTGGACCGTGCGCTGTCCATGCTCAAGGAAACCGCCGACAACGAGCGCCTGCAGACCTTCATCGGCAAGGTCGAGGAGAGCGTGCGTGCCGGCAAGTCGCTGCACCAGTCGCTGCTGCCCTTCGAAAACGACCTGGGCCGTCAATATTTGGTGCTGGTGCGCGCTGGCGAAACCTCGGGCTCTCTGCATGTCGTGCTCAAGGAGCTGACCGTGCAACTGGAGGCGGACGACAAGCTGCGCAACTACATCATCTCGTCCATGACCTACCCCGTCATCCTGCTGGTGGTGGCGGTACTCTCGGTCATCATGCTGCTGGCCTTTGTGGTGCCTCAGTTCCGCGAGATTTTCGATTCCATGGGCGACGCCTTGCCCTACGCCACGCGGCTGGTGGTGCAATTCAGTGATCTGATTCGCTCGCGTTGGATGGAGCTGCTGCTGGTTTCCACATTGGCGCTGTACGGTTTTTCGCGCTGGGCGGCCACGCCGTCCGGGCGGCTGCAGATCGATCGCGCCCTGCTGGCCGTGCCCTTGCTGGGCGTGGTGCTGCGCAATCTGCAGTTTGCGATGTACTTCCGCACCTTTGGCATTCTTTTGCAACGGGGCATTCCCATGGTCGATGCGCTCAAGATTGCCATCGATGCGCTCACCAACACCGTGCTGCGCACGGATCTGGAGCCCCTGGTGGAAACGGTCAAGACCGGCAAACGGCTTTCGAGCGGGTTCGGGCTGCGCCATTTCCACAAAACCAGCACCCCCCAGCTCATTCGCGTGGCAGAGGAGACTGGCCAACTCGACGCGACACTGCTCGCGCTGGCCGACCGCTACGAGGAAGAGGGGCGCCGCACCATGGGGCGCGTGCTGGCCGCCCTGGAGCCGCTGATCATCATCATCCTGGGCATGGTGGTGGCTTTCATCATCATCTCCATCCTGGGCGGCGTACTGTCCATCAACGATACCATCTGACCCTTCATGTTCTGGCAACACACATCCATGCAAACCGTGCAACATTTTTCCGCTCGCCCCATGGCCGCCGCGCCGCGCCGTTCCGCTGGCTTTACCCTGATCGAACTGCTGGTGGTGCTCGTCATCCTGACCCTGCTTGCTGGCCTGGTGGGCCCCAGGGTGCTGGACCAGTTGGGCGGCGCCAAGTCCAAGACGGCCCGTGTGCAGATCGGCGAGCTGGAGCAAAGCCTGGATCTGTTCAAGCTCGATGTGGGTCGCTACCCCAACGACGCCGAAGGCTTGCGCGCTCTGGTCGAGCGTCCGTCCACTGCACAAGGCTGGAACGGCCCCTACATGAAGAAGGGCCTGCCCACCGACCCTTGGGGCGCAGCCTACCAGTACAAGAATCCAGGTCGCAATGCGGGGCCGGACGTCTTTTCGCTCGGGGCTGACGGCAAGCCAGGTGGAGATGGCGAAAACGCCGACGTTTACAACTGACGGATTGCTTCGTCGCAGACCGCTTCTTGCCCGCCGATGACTTGTCTCGCGCCGGTGCGCCGCACGCATTCCGGTTTCACTCTGCTGGAGTTGTTGGTCGTGCTCGTGCTGGCCGCCATCACGGTGGCTGTGGTGGGGGGCAGCGCGCAGTCGTACATGGACCGCGCACGCTACCACCAGACCGTGCGTGATGTGGCCAGCCTGCTGGTGCAGGCCCGCACGCTCAGCGAGCGGGAAGGGCGTGCGGTTGTCGTCGCTTACGAGCCGGAGGGCCGTCAGCTCGTTGCCGATGGGCAATGGCGCGTGGACCTGCCCGAGTCGCTGCAAGTGCAATGGACCGCCATCGAAAGGCGCAAGGGCGCAGCCCCGGTATCCGGCGAGCCCTTGTTCCAGTTCAACAACGATGGCGGAACGCAAGGCGGCAGCCTGAGTGTGTTGCGCGCAGGGCAGGGAGTGAAGTACCGCGTCAACTGGCTGTTGGGCCGGGTGGAGCAAACCCCGGTGCAGGCCCCCTCATGACGAACAAGGCACGAAGCAGCGCACTGTTGTCCTGGAGGGTGACCCAGGGCACCAGGGGTATCAGGGGTTTCAGCCTGCTGGAGGCCCTGGTGGCCATGGCCATTGCAGCCATGGCCCTGGGCACGCTGTACCGCACGGTCGGGCAAAGCTCCAAGAACGCTGTCACTGTCCAGGAGCGGGTGGAGGCCGCCATGGTGGCGCGCTCGGTGCTGGCAGGCGCGTTGTATGCCGAAGAACTGGCGAACCAAAGCGAAGGCAAGACGGGCGCCTGGCGCTGGCGCCTGCAAATGCAGCCCGCCGTGGCGCAATGGGGTGCCCCGCCCGGCCGTCCGAGCCCCGCGCCCCAAACCGTTGCTCGGGTCACGGTGGATGTGATGCGTGCTGAGGGTGGCGATGCCGTGCTGGTCTGGACCGGCTGGAAACCCTATAGGGCCGCGCCATGAGCCGCAGCCTGTCCGTCCTCCAGCGCGGTTTCACGCTGATTGAATTGCTGATTGCCCTGGCCGTCACGGCGGCGGTGGTGGGGCTGATGTTTGCCGGTTTCGGCGTCATTGGTCGGACCGAGGATCGCAACCAGCGCACCATGGAGCGTGCCGAGCACATGCTGACCGTCAGCCAGTGGCTGGGGCGCAAGTTCGACGGCTTGCGCCTGCTCTCGCGCCAGGAAGGTGGCGTTTTTGTGCGTTTCTTCAGCGGCAACGCTGCGGGCCTGATGTGGGTTGCGCCGCTGCCGGAGCGCGGCAGCGCCGGGGGATTGCACGTCTTTCGCATCGGCCCCCTGCGCCACAACGACGGCCGCGTGGATCTGTCCGTCGAGGCACTGCCCTACGACGGCTCTGCCATGGCGATGGACTGGAACCAGGCCTTGCGCGAGACCCTGCTGACCGATGTGCGTACCCTGCAGTGGTATTACCAGGATGGCCGCACCGGCGCCTGGACACAGCAATGGGACGCCTCTCAGGCGCAGTACCCAGCCCGTATTCGGCTGGAACTGGGCGACGCGCGGGGGGATTGGCCGCCCCTGGTTTTTCCCTTGGCGAGGGCGCGATGACGACGGCTCATCTGACGCGCCCCTGGCGGCACGGGAGTGCAGGCGCCGCACTGGTGCTGGTCCTCTGGTTGGTGGCGGCCTTGTCCCTCACCGTGCTGGCCGGTGCCAAAGGCATGCGCCAGCAGACCCAGCAAGCGGGCCTGGCGCTGGAGCGTCTCAGGGCCGAGGCCGTGCTGGACGGAGCTCTGCAGCTCGCGGCGCAGCGACTGGTGGCGGAAAGAGACCAGCCCAGCCACTATCGCCGAGAGGTGCTGACCCTGGAAGGGCAGGAAATATGGCTGGAGGTGACGCCTGCCACCGGATTGATAGACGTCAATGTCGCCAGCGATGGTCTGTTGCTTGCGCTACTGCAGCGGGTGGGAGAACTGCCTGCGGGTGATGCAGCGATCATGGTGTCCCGTATCCGTGACTTCCTGGATCCGGACGATACGCCCACGGGCGCTGGGGGGGCGGAAGCCGCGCAATACAGGGCTGCAAACTGGCCTGCGGTGCCCCGCAATTCGGCGCTGGAAGACCTCTCGGAGCTCAAATCCGTTCTGGGAATGACGCCGGAGCTCTATGACATAATCGCGCCCTACCTCGGCGTCAACGGCCAGCAGCGACTGGAAGTCGATGCAACCCCCTGGGCTTTGATCGACATCTTGACGGGTCAGAAAGGGCTTGGGGCTCAAGTTCATCAATCACCGCCCGAATCGCGCGCGGGCCTCCTGCTTTCGGGCGCGACGGCCGATTTCTTTGCTGCCAAAAGCGGCGGCGGGAAAGAAGTGCGGGTTCGTGCCTATGCAAGGGGTGATGGCGACCGGTGGTGGTTGCGCGAGGCGTGGATCGACTCCCGCGAGAGACCCGACACATTGGCTCCCTGGACCTTGCTCACATTGGAGCCCACGCGCCGCATCAACAAGCCGGAACAGGAATGGAGTCCATGACAGCTAAGGGGCAACTCTACCGCCGCGTGCAAATGGCGCAAGACAGGCTTGCGTGGGGATGCGCGGATCTGCGTCGCCTGTTGTCCGAGCGCGGATGGTGGCCCAGCCGTCCGCGGGGGCTGGTCTCTGTGGATGGTTCGCATTGGGCTGTTACCGAAACACGGCTGCGTGCCGTCAAGCCAGGCAAGGCGGAAGGTTTACTGGTGCCGGAATCCGAAAGCCTGTGGGGCTCCGCCGTTCTGCCTGACATGCCCCGTCATGCATTGAGGCAGGCGGTCGAGGAAACGTTGTGGCGCACCTCTCCCTTGCCACGACAGCACACGGTGGCGGCGTGGCATGCGCAGCCCCATGCACAAGGTGGCTGGGTTGTCGAATGGGGACTGTGCCGCCGCAGTCACTGCGATACATGGTGTGTCGAGAAAGGGCTGGGCCCACAGGCACCTGTGTACCTGGCGCGCCACGGGCGTGCCTTTGCAGTGGACTCAGGGACCACGCAAACATTCTCCCTGCGCCGGCGCTGGATGCATGTGCTGGTGCTGATGGGAGCACTGTTGTCCTTGGCAGCGCTGTTCCTGCCTGCGCTCATGCCTCTGGTGCTCAAACGTGAAGATGTGTTGCGCGCCGTTCAGCACATTGCGGCGGTCGAGCCCCAGTCGCAACCGCTGCGACAGCAACTGGATGAACTGCGTCAACAGGCGGCGCTGGGAGAGGAGCTGCGCCAGGGGCTTCAACAAAGCCTGCCATTGGCCAGTGTGGTGGACGCCCTGTCGCAGGCATTGCCGGACGACACTTGGCTGGACCGCATCGATGTCAATGGCAATGAAATCCGCATCAGTGGTCTGACGGGCAATGCCGCTGAACTGGCAGCCCTCCTGGGGCGACAACCGCAGTTCGCCGACACCAAGGCCACGGTGGCCAGCGTGCGTGACAACAACCTGAACAAAGAGCGATTCACATTCGAGATGCGTTGGCGTGCAGTCGAAGGAGTCAAGCCATGAATCCCTGGACTCGCAATGCCAGTGTTTTGCTTATCGGCCTTGCAGTGGCTGTGCTGGCTGTAGCCGGAGGCATATACCGCACCCTCTGGATACGCTACGACACCGCACTGGGGCAGTTCGAATCTCGCAGCGAGCGCATCGATGGAGTCATCCAAGCGGGTCCTGACATTGGCAAGAGGCTGGCGCTGGTGCGCGATGCGGTGACTCCCAGGCTGCATGCTTCGGGCGACAATGCACAGAACGATGTCCAGCAGAAGCTGCGCGAACTGATCACCGCCTCTGGCGGTACGCTGGTATCGTCGCAAGTGGCGCTGGAGACGGGATCTGATGGGGAAATGAACCGGGTACGGCTCACTGCCACCATCACGGGGGAATGGAATCGCATGGTGCGCTTCATGCAGACCATGCAAACCCATCGCCCGATATATTGGGTGCGCTCGGCCACCCTTGCGCGCGAAGGCGGCACCGCTGCAGTTGCTTCCCAGCAGGCACGTTTGACCCTCCAATTGGATGCGCCCCTGGCGCCCGGGAAGGCTGCGCCATGATCAGACCCTGGTACCTGGTTCCTGCACTGGCGGCTGCGGCTTTGGCGGGCAGCGCTGCTTGGTGGCATGCCAAAAAAGACCAGTGGCAGGCCCCTGCACCGCGCATTCCGGACTTGCCGCAGTTCGAGGCGCTGCCCTCACCATCCGGGGCCGTCGCAAAGCAGGCCTTGGAGCGCCCTTTGCTTTGGTCGTCGCGCAAGCCGGCCGATTCGGGCGACAAAAAAGCCGGCATGGCCCAGGAGCTCCTGCAATCGCGCCTCATGGCCGTGTTCGAGTCGGGCAAGGAGCGCGTAGCCGTCCTGCAGCGCAAGGATGGCAGCGTCTTCAAGATCAGTGTGGCCTCCGAGCCCTGGAAACTTCAGTCCTTCGATGGCCGAAAGGCCTATTTCGTCGCTGCAGATGGACAGCGCGCCGAGCGTCCGCTGGAGCCGGGTAACCCGCCTCCGGCCAAGGCCAACCCGGCACGACGGCAAACTTCTCTGGCCAACCCCTGAGGCCGCCGGATTGCTGGCGACCTACCGTACACACCCGGAGCTATCTGACATGATTTTTCGGCCCTCCATTTATCTGATGGCGCTGCTGGTTTCGGCGTGCGCCACGGCGCAAGTTTCCGATCCTGCTGCTGCAAATACTGCTGAGCCACCCCCAGACGCTGCTGCAACGACAAAGCCAGCCACCGATTCAGCGGCGGCCGGGGCGCCGACAACCAATCCTGGTTCGGTGGCGGAGCCTTCTGGCGCCAATAGGCCCTCTGCGACCGAGAAAGAGGGCGTGGTCAAGGCCCAGAACAAGCAGGCCCCGGCCGGTAGCCGTCTGTTCCCTGGCAACGACACCCTGTTCAAGCGCGACGTGACCCCCAAGATCGACCCTGCGCTTGTCTCGGGTGACCGGGTGTCGCTCAATTTCGAGAACATCTCCGTCGCCAGTCTTGCGTCGGCCCTGCTGGGGGATCTGCTCAAGCTGAACTACACCATTGACGCCGGAGGCGACGCCGTGGTGAGCCTGCACACACGCCAGCCTTTGCCGCGAAGCCAGGTGCTGGACGTGTTGGATACCGTGCTCTTGCCCCATGACCTGGCCATCGTGCGCGACAGCGCCGGGGTGTACCACGTCACCAAGCGCACCGTGACCGTGGGGTCGCGTCCTGTGGTGGGCACGGCGCGCTTCAAGGATCTGGCAGGCGCAGGCACTGTCATCGTGCCGCTCAACCATATCGGCGCCAGCGAAATGGCCAAAATCCTGGCGCCCGTCGCGCCCCGGGAGGCCATCGTCTATGTGGACAGCATGCGCAACCTGCTGGTGCTGCAGGGCAGCAAGGCGCAATTGGGCGGCTGGCTGGAACTGGTCGAGGCATTCGATGTCGATTTTCTGGCCGGCATGTCCCTGGGCGTGTTTGTGCTGGAAAACGCCAGCGTCAGCGTGGTGCGCGATGCATTGCAGGCCCTGATCGGGGGCGACGCATCGGCTGGCAACCCCTATGGCAACACAACCAGCAGCAACGCCGCGGGCGGAGCCCAGGGTGCAGCGCTGCCCGCTGCTGCTGCCAACATGCTGGGCATGGCCGCTGCCAATTCCGGCGCCAGCGCGGGCGCAGCACAAGCCACCAACCCCCTGCATGGCCTCGTGCGCGTGATTCCGATCGAACGGCTCAACGCTCTGGTGGTGGTCACGCCGCGCAGCCACATCCTCAGTCAGGTGGAAACCTGGATCCGGCGCCTGGACCGGCCCATGGACGCGCTGGAGGCCACCCTGTTTGTGTACCCCGTGCAAAATGGCTCGGCCACCCACTTGGCCGAAATGCTCAATGGATTGTTCGGAAGCAGCACCAATGGCGCCAAGCCAGGCGTGGCCGCGGGAAGCGCGCCTTCGCAATTCACATCGGGTTCTGCCAAGGGGAGTGCCTCGACCCTGAATACAAGTGGCAGCAAAACCACAGCCTCTGGCGGGGCCTCCACATCCTCTGCCGCTGGTCTGCCGGTGTTGACGCCCAATCAGGCCAGCGCCAGCAATGAGCCAGCCACCACGGTCAATCATCTGGATGGCAACGTCCGTGTGGTGGCCGATGAAAAGCGCAACGCATTGCTGATCCGCGCGCCGCGCACCGAGTATCGCCGCATAGAGCAAGCCTTGCGTGAGTTGGACAAGGCGCCGACCCAGGTGCTCATCGAAGCCAGCATTGTCGAGGTCAGCCTCTCCGGCAACCTTGCCTATGGTGTGGAATGGTTTGTGCAAAACAGCCTCGGCGGCGGCCGCGAGGGCAATGCGCTACTGAACCTGCGCGAAAGCGGCTCCATTGGCCCCTCGCAGCCGGGCTTCTCCTACACCATTCTCAACAAGGCGGGTACCATCCGCGCCACGCTGAATGCACTGGCAGAAAAATCCAAGCTGCGCGTGCTGTCCAACCCCACGGTGCTGGTGCTGGACAACCACAACGCCACCATCCAGATCGGTAACCAGCAACCCATCAAGAGCTCCACCTCTTCGACGGGAACCATCGTTACGGAGTCCATCACTTATAAAGACACCGGCGTCATGCTCTCGGTCACCCCTTCGGTCAATGCTGGCGGGCTGATCACCATGGACATCCTGCAGCAGGTGACCGATGTGGGTGACGTGGATATTCCCACGGGGCAACGCAAGTTCCTTACCCGCCAGATCCAGAGCCGTATTGCCGTGCGTTCCGGGGAGCCTGTCGTTCTGGGGGGGCTGATCCGCGAAAACTCGTCTGCCGGCAGCACCGGAGTGCCGTTGCTGTCAGAAATCCCTGTCGTGGGCGCCCTGTTCGGCCGGAACAGCGACCAGAGCGAGCGCACCGAACTGCTGGTGTTGCTGACGCCGCGCGCTCTGGAAAACGACGACGAATTGCGTGCCGCCAGCGCAGAGCTGCGCCAGCGCATGCGAGCCATCGCCTTGCAGCCCGCACCGCGTGAAGAGACAAAGTCCCCCGCTGCGGCGTTGCAGTAAACGCACTGAACCAGTGCTTGTCAAAACTGTCCATACCATCGGATCCAATCCGCTCTACCAACCCTTCTGATTAAAGAACTGAACAGGAGATATTACCCATGACCATGCAACCCCACCGTCGCAGGCTACTGGCCTGTCTCATTGGATCAACCACCTTGGTGGCAGCGTTGGCAGGTTGCGCAACGGCCCCTGGCTCTGCGCGCGCCGACGACCAAGCCGACCTGATCCCGCGTGCTCAGGCCTACTGGCGCCTAGTGAGCGCCAACGACCGCCTGGAGGCATGGAAGTACGAAGCTGCTTCCAAGGACAAGAGCCTGACGCTGGAGGGTTACCTCAAGCGCGGTGGCGTTGCCTATGATGTCGTGGAGGTGCGCGGCATCCGCAGCATGGAGGGCGACAATGCCGTGCTGGATGTGTGGATGCGCTATAGCGTGCCGCAGATGCGCATTAAGGGATTGGAGGATGTTGTGCAGGATCACTGGCGTCGGATTGATGGCGCCTGGCACCATGTGTTGCGCCAAAGTATCATGTTCTCGGATGCGAAACCTTGATTTTTGTTGTTTGTGCGCAACATGCGTGATGGATGCCACATTCTGGCGAGTTTTGATTGAAAACACTGCACGCTCAAGCTAAGATAGCAGCAACCCAAACGAAGTGGCGGATGGGTTGCATATCCCATAAGGGAAAGCTTCCTTCAATTTTTAAGGACTGAGAAGATGAAAAAGTTTGCAATGGCAGCCGTCGCGGCAGCAGCGATGACCGCAGGTGTGGCGCAGGCCTACACCATGGGTACGTTCTCCAACGGCGTTGTGGTTCCCAACGTTATTCACAACGGCGCAGCCGATACCACTGCTGTGGGTCTGATCAACCGCTCGGGCACCATCAAGTCGGTGTACTGGACGTTCTTTGACCAAGAGTCTGCTCACATCACCGACGGCTGCTTCCCCATGACCCACAACGACTACGAGCCCTTCGTCTGGGCTGCCCAGTCTGGTCTGGGTCTGGAAGGTCGTCGTGGTTATCTGGTGTTTGCTCTGGGTAGTTTGGCTCCCGCAACTCCTGCTGCTGCTTGCTCGGCGGCTGAAGCTGCATTGCCAAATGCAGTGGGCGCTGGTAATCGTTTGGCTGCCAACGCGGTGCAGGTGATGGCTGCTTCCAGCGACGTGTCCTATATTCCTGTGATCGACGGCGACCTGACCTTGGCGGCTGGTACCAACCTGAGCACCATGGGTCCCGAAAGCCTGGAAAACGTGGCGGGTGCCGTGAACGTGGTTCCCGGTGTTGGTCCTCAAATGCTGATGCGTTATTTCGTTGATGGCACGGCCAATGGTGGCAACGAGACCCGTATCGTTGTGTGGTCCACTGGTGACCAGCGCGGCACCCACACTGTCAACATGTTTGACAATGCGCAGGGTCGCAAGTCGGTCAACTTTGCTCTGACCCATCGCGAGCTGGATTGGTTCGATCCTGAGCAAATCGCTGGTCGTCCTGCCAACTACACCGATGGTTTCATCGAGTGGAACACTGGCGTGGTTCCTGCTGATTTCCCTGGTGCTGCTGGTACGGCTCTGGGTACTGCTCCCGTTGCTCCTGTCGCTCCGCGCTCGGTGTTTACCTATAGTGTGGTCTCCGCTCCCGCTTTCGGTGCCGTCCAAACTATTCTGGGTGCTCATCACCCCTAATGCGTAATGGGTTTGTCGGTGGCATTTGTGATGCTGCCGACGCTGCCCGTGCCGCCAAGGTGGGTTTTTGGGTAACCTGCCACAAAGTAGCGCCTAATGGCGCTACTTTTTTTTGAGGTGCAAGTTATGAATTGGTATCGAACGCTGCGGAGCGTGTTGCTGGGCTCTGCTTTGTCAGCGCTGCTGGCGGCCTGTCAGACGCCGCGCCCGGTGGATGGCGAAGTTGTGGTGCCCGACAGCCAAGCATCGCACGTGCGTTTTGAGCTGCCAGAGGCTTGGGGTGGTGAAGTTCGTTGTGGTGCTCAGGGCTGCTTCTTGGGTGCCATAGAGCATGAAAACAACAAAGTTGTTGTGTATCGGTTGCAGGGGCGGACGGTTCGACTGCTCGATCGCCAGCCAGTGGCTTACCATCCGGACTCTGCAGTATGGTTGTCGGACAATCTTTTGGGTGCTGCCGTAGAAGAAGGTGGGGCGATTGATATTTTTCGCCTGGAGGGCGAGCGGTTGATGCGTGTGCACAAAATACATGTGGGATTCAGCCCACGAGACGTTATTTTGTTGCAGGCGCAGGAGGGGCATTTCCGGCTTTTGGCGACTCCCTACGAGGGCACCGAAGTTGCGTGGCTGGATTGGTATGAAGACAACCGGGCTGCGGCCCAGGTGCAGCGCACAGTGTTGTGCCGCACACCATGGCACCCCACCCGCGTCTCCAGGGTGCCCAACGCCCAGGGTGGGGGGATCGCAGTTGCCTGTTTGGATGACAAGTCAGTGATATACGTGCCGGGAATGGATGCCACGGCGCAAGCCGTGGTTTTGGCGCGCTTTTCTTCCATACCACGGCAGGTGAGGCCGTCGCCTACAGGGCGTTGGTTGTATATTGCCCTGGAAACAGGAGGGCGCAATGCCCGTGTCCACATGGAAACAGGGGAACTTCAATGGATCAGCGCGCCTCCGACCGGATTCGTATCGGTCGCGGCCTTGTCTGACGATCTGGTGCTGTGGGGGGATAGCCAGCAAATATTCCTCCAGCGACTGGGCGCCGCAGGCAATGTGCTTGAAGCACGGAAACTAGTATCCAGTGGCTTCTCGACCAGCCTGCAGCTCTTGGATCTAGATAAGGACGGCCATCAGGATCTGGTAGTGCTTAACTCTGCAGGAAAGGAGGCTGACGTGTTCTATGGGCCCCTGTGGGAACTGGCGCAGCCGGTTATGCCATAACTTGTTCGTGAAAATGCTAACCATGAAGTTCAAACGATTTGCCATTGGGGTGCTGACTGTATACGTAGTCACTGTGTGGCCGACGTGGGGTGCACAAGACAAAGTAGAAGTCTTGGGGCGCGTTGGAAATAAGGAGGTCATCACTGAAGCAGATGTGTCCGAGTACCTGAAATTGCGAACAGACCTCCGTGCGTTGAGCAAGAACGTCTGGGGGGTGGAGAACATTGTGCGGGAAATGACCTTGACCCGAGCGCTAGTGCTGGAAGGTGAATCCAAGGGTGTGGCGCGCCAAGAGGGCATCACGGCCCGTCGGTTTGACGACATTTATGCGCACACCATATTTCAGCAATTGCGACCGGAATGTGCGTCGCCAGCCAATGAAGAGGCTGCCAAGAAATTCTTCGTCGAAAATCCGAAAGCATTCGCTGTGCCGCCATCGGCTCGGATGAACCGGGTGATGTTGCCAAAGTCGTCCACCGTGGACGGGGAGCCTGCCGTGGGCTGGTTGCTGAGCCAGATTCCGAAAGTGGGAATGAACAACAAGCCGTTCGACGAATTGGTGGCGAAGGCGAAGACGGTCTACAACTTGGATCCGCAGGGAGATCTCGGCTGGGTGATGTTGTCAGACGATATTCCGCTGATGCGTGCGTTGGCTGGTGCAAAGGAGGGAGACATTGTTGGGCCGGTCAACGAAGGCGAGTTCATTTACGCTTTTCAGATTGTCAGTAAGCGGGAGGGGCGTGTTCTGGAATGGAATGAGGTTGCAGAAATGGCTGCCAATCGTGCGGTGCGTTACTGCCGCGAACAAGGGGACGCAAGGATTCGCGACGAAATGGTGAAAAAGTATGGAATAGAGGTGGACGTCGAGGCTATCAAGGCCATGTTCAACCGTTTTGAAGGAAAAAAATAGCACTTAGCGCGAACTGGAATAGTTCTTAGCAGGCTGCTGAAATACTGGTTTGCCCATTGGCAGCCAAGAACATCGACCGCTTAAAACGGCCTACAAGCGATTCTTTCGAACCCGGCAAGGGGTGAGGCACCCTCAAAGTCGTCATTTTTTGAGTTCTCCAGCAGTATTTCAGCAGCCTGTTAGAGGGGGCTGTTCTTGGTTGAAATTGCAATCTCAATGGGCTGTAAGCATTTCTGACAACTACGTATTCAAGAATCACATGCGTGCTTCAGTCCTTGTACCAGTCAAAAACGGCGGCGCCCTGTGGGGCGAGGTGCTGGATGCCGTCTTGGCTCAGCACACGCCCTGGCCTTTCGAGGTCATTGTGGTGGACTCAGGGTCCAAGGACGATTCCGTGGAGCAGACCCGCAAGCGCGGGGTGCGGGTGGAGCAGATCGCGCCAGCAGAGTTTGGCCACGGGCGCACCCGAAACCATCTCGCTACTTTGGCTCGTGGCGATTTTCTGGTGTTCATTACCCAGGATGCACGTCCAGCCGATGCGCACTGGCTGTACAACCTGGTTGACGGTTGTGACAGCGCGCCTGAAGTGGCGGGGGCATTTGGCCCGCATCGCGCGCATCCAGGCGCGCGGCTGGTGACGCAGCGGGAGTTGCAGGAGCATTTTGCCGGTTTTGGCAATGCGCTTTCGCGGGTGCGCATGGAAGACCGCGAGCGCTTTGACCGCGAGGTTGGCCACCGGCAGTTTCTGCACTTCTTCTCCAACAACAATTCCTGCCTGCGCCGTTCGGTGTGGGAGCATCTGCCGTTTCCAGACGTCATGTTTGCCGAAGACCAGACCTGGATGCTGGCGGCCATCAAGGCCGGATACGCCAAGGCCTACGTGCCGGAGGCGGCGGTTTACCACTCCCACGATTTCGGTGTGTGGGAGACGCTGCAGCGAAACTTTGACGAGGCCAGTTCCTTTCAGCGTGATTTTGGTTATGAGATCCAGCGCAGCCTCTGGCGTGCGCTGGCCAGTGCGATGCTGTTGGCACGCAGGGATGCCCGTTGGTTGCATCAGGCGGGCCTGGGTGGCATTTCCTGGCTGAAGCATTCCGTATATATGGCGGCCATAGAGTTGGCGCGAACTTTGGGTCAGTTCCTGGGAACCCGGCATCGCCGTTTGCCAGGCTGGCTGTTGGGCGTTATTTCACGCGATCAGGCGCTGCAGCGTGGTCGCACTGCCTAGCCAACGGTACTGGGCGCAGTGCCTGGTGCAGACGGCAGGATTTTGAAATCAGTTTTGGGGAAATATGGTCGGATCATTCGTGCGGCGCCTGCGCCGAGTATGGGAGTTGACTCGGCACCATGGAGTGTTTCGCACGGCATCCATGGTTCGCCAGCGGCTCAAACATGGGCCCGGTGGCATGCTGAAGAGCCGGAACGTTTTTGCAACTTACGATTTTGTTCGCGTAGAACGTGTGCAACTGGCGCCACAAGCTGCACGCCCCAACACATTGCTGTGGTTCATTCCGGATTTCAATATTGGTTCGGGGGGGCACCAGACGATCTTTCGCACCATTTGGCATTTGGAGCGCATGGGCTGGGAGTCGGGCATCGTGATTGTGAGCCCCTCGGTGCACGCTACCGCTGAAGCGGCACATCACGACATTTGTGCACATTTCTTTCCCTTGAAGGCCAAGGTCTATGTGGGCTTTGAGGGGCTGCCCAACTGTGAATTTGTGATTGCCACGGGGTGGCAAACAGCATACCCAGTGCGTGCGGTCGTTGGCCCGGTCAAGAAGCTGTATTTTGTGCAGGACTTTGAACCGAGCTTTTACCCGACCGGAACAGAGTCGGTCTTGGCCGACAACACCTACCACTTCGGGTTCTTTGGTATCACCGCTGGTGGTTGGCTGGCGCGCAAGCTGAAAGCCGAGTATGGGATGCAGACGCACCCCATCAGCTTTGGAGTGGACCATGAGCTGTACCGGCAGCGCCCAAGGCGCGAGCCACATATCAAGCGCGTCTTCTTCTACGCGCGTCCGCCCACACCCCGACGTGCCTTCGAATTCGGGTTGTTGGTGCTGGAGGCAGTTTCGCGCAAATTGCCTGACACCCAGTTCATTCTGGCCGGGTGGGATGTGGGTGACTATCACATCCCGTTTCCGCACCTTGCGGCGGGTGTCATCACGCCCGAAGAACTGGCCGACGTATTCAGTCAGTGCGATGCGGCGCTGGTGATGTCTTTGACCAATTTGTCCTTGATGCCCCTGGAGGTGATGGCTGCTGGTTGCGCCGTGGTCTCCAATCGGGGCGAGTGCGTGGAGTGGTTGCTCCATGATGACGTCGCGCTGTTGACCGATCCCACGCTCGAAGCGCTTTCAGACGCTCTGTGCCGTCTCTTGCAGAACGACGCTGAGCGTCAGGCATTGGCCAGCCGCGGACAGGAATTCGCGCGCCAACAACACTGGCAGGCGTCGGCGGAGGCGTTTGAGCAGGGCTTGCTGGCTGCGCGCAAGGCAATCCCTGCGTCCACGGAAGGGATGGCTCCGTGAGCGTGCCAGGGGAGCCCATGCACCATCAGCCGCAAGCGGCCTTGCAGCAGCATGTGCAGCGAGGCGCCACTCGACATGCATGGGTTTTGTGGCGCTATTGGATGCTGCGCGAGTTCAAGACGCGTTATGCGGGCTCGGTGCTTGGTCTGGCATGGGCATTTGTTCAGCCTGTAGCCACACTGGCGATTTTTTACGTGCTGTTTGGCCGCTTGCTGGCGGTCCGGGTGCCGGGGTTGGAAACCGATCAGGGCTACTTGTTGCATTTGTTGGCGGGTCTGGCGGTGTGGCTGCCGTTCACCGACTCCATCGGCAGGGGGGTTGGCAGCCTGGTTGCCTATGAAGACTTCCTGCGCAAGCAGCCCATGCCGTCAGAAATATTACCTGCAGTCTCCGTGGGTGGAAGTGTTCCGGTCATGGCGGTGGCATACACATTGCTGCTCGCCCTGGCCATGGCGCAGGGTCTGGGGCCGGCGATGGGTTGGTTGATGGTGCCGCTGCTGGTGTTGGCCCAGTTGGTGCTGACCTTGGGTCTGACGCTGTTTCTGAGCATGGCCCACTTCATGTGGCGTGATGTAGGCTCCTTTGTCGCGTTTGCAACGCAATTGTGGTTCTACCTCACCCCGGTGGTGTACCCCTTGTCGCAGGTGCCTGAGTCATTCCATGCTTGGTATCTGTTGAACCCCGTGGCGTGCATGGTGTTGGTGCTGCAGGGCGTTGTGCTGGGGATGCCTATGATGCATGGGGTAGGGTATGCCCTGGCGTTCTGGGTGCTCTTGCTGGGCGGTGGTGGGTGGTGGTTTTTCCGCTCGATGAAGTCGGCACTGGGGGAGGCGCTTTGATTCGTTTCGAGGGCATAGAGAAGATCTACCCGGTGTATGCGCGGCCACAGGACCGTCTGTGGGAGTGGCTCTCACGCAAGCCGCGCCATCGCCTGCATGTCGCCCTCACCGGTGTGGATTTTGAGGTGAAGTCGGGCGAAACCTTTGGCCTGATTGGTGAGAATGGGGCTGGCAAGAGCACGCTACTGAAGATCGCTGCCGGCACCATTCGTCCTACCAAAGGGCAGGTGTTTCGGGAAGGGCGCGTGGCAGCTTTGCTGGAACTGGGCGCTGGCTTTCACCCCGAAGAATCAGGGCTGGACAACATCCGTTTCATGGCAGCCTTGCATGGGGTTCAGGGAGAGGCGCTGGAGGCCTTCGTCGCGCAAACGATTGAGTTTTCCGAACTGTCGTCTGAAGCGCTGGCTCGGCCGGTCAAGACCTACTCGTCTGGCATGTTCATGCGGCTGGCATTTGCAGCCGCCACTGCCATCGATCCAGAGGTGTTGATTGTGGATGAGGCACTCTCAGTGGGAGATCTTCATTTTCAAAAGAAGAGCCTGAATCGGATTCTTGGATTGCGTGAGCGCGGTACCACGATCCTGTTTTGCTCACACAACCTGTATCAAGTACGCAGCTTATGCCAGCGTGCTGCATGGGTACATGCCGGACGCATAGAGGCATTGGGCAGCACTGAAGATGTGGTTACCGCATACGAGGCCTATGAACGACGCAGATACGCTCATTTGCGCAGCGATGGCGTTTCCGCAGATGCTGAGGTCGGGGTTGCTTCTGCGGGCGCGTCGGCTTCAGTGTCGGCACCGGTGAAGATCATGCGATTGACCATCGAAACATCGGATGGTGTGAATCCGGCGCAGGTGGATTCATTTCAGGATCTGATTCTTGAAATAGAGGTGGAGGCTTACAGTGCGGCACCGTTCCATGTCGGATTTTCGATTGTGCGCCCCGACAAGGACAACGTTTTTGGTACCAGCACTCAGTTTCGTGTGGGGCATCGACCTCTGAGCGGCGTTGGATTGCATAGACTGCGCGTGAAGTATCCGCGCTTGCCTTTATTGTCTGGGGAATATCTTTGGAGTGTTTACACCCTGGACGATTCAGGCTTGCAGGTTTTGGATATGGCGGAATTGGTCCAGCCTTTCACGGTACTCAACCAGAGGCATCGGGAGGTGGGGCTTGTCTGGCTGGAGCACGAATGGCTGCAAGTAGAGTGAGCGCTGACTGGAGAATGGATTGGGGTTTTCCGCTGCTTGGGCGGATGCCCACGTCGTTGCCATGGCGACTGGCGCATCGTTTGGGCCGTGATCCGGCGCCACAGCGGCAGGCGACGGAGCGCTATCTGGAGGCGCGTTTCCGCGAAGTGTTTCCCGATGCTGAGGCTGTGCAATGTCGTCTGTGGGCGCAATCACACATGGAGATGCTGGCCCAGGAGATGCTGGACTCCGTGGTCTTGTACAGGATGGGTATGCCCGGTGGTCCTCGTGTGACGGTGTCTGGTTGGGAGCATGTTGAGGCGCTTCAGAGCAAGAACCAGGGTTTTATAGTCGTTCTCAATCACTATGACCGTCTTTTGGCCGGTCCCATTGCTTTGGCGCGTCGTGGTTTGCGGTTGCATGCCATGACCATGCCCATAGCAGAGAATGCTGAACTAAATCCGTCGCAGCGACGGTTTTTGACCAACAAGATCAAAGCCTATACGGATATTACTGGCGGGCAGTGGTGCACCTCCAATGATGGGTTGCGTCCTTTGCATGAGGGGCTTCGGTCTGGGCAGG
This sequence comes from Acidovorax sp. 210-6, assembly GCF_010020825.1. Lineage (GTDB taxonomy): Bacteria > Pseudomonadota > Gammaproteobacteria > Burkholderiales > Burkholderiaceae_C > Simplicispira > Simplicispira sedimenti. The sequence goes on along the minus strand of NZ_JAACJE010000001.1, from coordinate 3,558,334 downwards.
CGTGGGGGATTCTGGCGGATGCATGGCGCCCAGAGTTTGGACGCTTGCGCAGTCATCCGTTTCTGGGGGGGCAGCTGCTACTTCCCACGGGCATTGAGCGCTTGGCTCATTCGACGGGTGCGGCGTTGCTGCATGTCATTACGCGGAGTCAGGCGCCTGATCAATTGAATGTGCAAGTCGAACCTCTTCCTGCGGATCCTAGGGTCGCGATTGATCAGGTGATCCAGCGGTTGGAGGCGGATGTGCGGGAACGACCCTGGGCCTGGTGGCACTGGGGCTTGTGGGATCAAATGTGGCGACCAGCGCCCCAGGAGGAACGCCATGTCCAATATTGATAGATACGACTACGCTTTTGATCCCGAAGCAGATAATTGGCCTGCTCGTCTGTTGCGGCAGGTTCCGCAGGGCAGTGCGGTGCTGGAGCTAGGCCCTGGTGCTGGAGCGATGACGCGGGTGCTGCTTGCACGCGGTTGCAAGGTGACAGTGGTCGAGAATGATCCCGAGGCTGTGCAGGCCCTTCTGGCCATGGGCGTGGAGGTGATCGAGAGTGATCTGGAGTGCACCGATTGGATCGCAGCACTGGGTGACCGGCGCTTCGGAGTGGTGCTTGCATGTGATGTGCTGGAGCATCTGCGACTCCCTGAGGCGGTGCTTCGCGCGTTGGGCGAGGTGCTGGAGCCAATGGGGAAGTTGGTGGTTTCTGTGCCAAACGTGGCGTATGCCGGAATCGTGGCGGCCCTGCGGTATGGTGTGTTTGATTATGCGGACAAAGGTCTGCTGGATCGAACCCATGTTCACTTCTTTACTCGTCGCAGTGTTGAAAAAGCGATGATGAACAGCGGCTGGGTTCCCCGCCTTTGGGATGCCAACAGGGTTCCATTGGCCCAAAGTGAGTTCTCATGGTGCTGGGAGGCGCTGACAGGGGATTTGCGACAGCAATTACTGGCCGGGTGGTCTGATTTCGATGTTTATCAATGGATGGTAGTGGCAGTGCCGTCCAGAGATGGACGTGTCTGGGAAATGGCTGATATACGTGCGCAAGCCGAGCGCTTGCGTCTGGAGTTAGATGCGCTGCGGCGAGTGCATGAGCCTGAGCATGCATCCTTGATTGAGCACCAAAAGGCATTTGCAGAAGCCAAGGAAGTCATTCATCGGTTCGAAAATGAAATCAGCCTATTGAAAGCTGATGCCAGTCGTTTGCAACAGCTGGTCGAGACCTTGGCTGCTGAAAAGCGGGAGTTGGCTGCAAATCTGCAATCCGCGAAGGAAACCTTGGCGCATACCCAGCATGCCTTGCATGAAAGCTCTTTGCGTCGGCGTCTTCGCAAGTTCTTGAGGTTGAACTGAAGGGAGCAGAATGCATCGCATTTTGGGTGTCCCAGATCCCACAGACTTTCATCCGGGCATCGACACCATGGGCAGCGGGTGCCGCATTGACCCCACGGTCTCGGTGATGCGTTTTGGCGAGCGCGCCGATGTCATTTGCCTTGGCGCGGATGTCAGTCTGTACGCCCATACACGTTTGGTCGTCAGTGATGTGGTCGCCGACCCGATGGTCGGGATTCGGATCGGTGCGCGTACGATCGTCAATGTTGGCTGCTACCTCTCCGGTGAGGGGGGGCTGGACATTGGGGAAGATGTACTGATTGGGCCACATGCCAAGCTGCTGTCGGCTGGGCATGCCATCGATGAGGGCGACGCCGTCATTGCTCGCAATCGAATTACCCGCGCGCAGATTGTCGTGGGAGATGGCGCGTGGATTGGTGCTGGAGCCATTGTGCTCGAAGGTGTGAGGATCGGGCGTGGTGCGGTTGTGGCTGCGGGTGCCTTGGTGCGTCAGGATGTCCCCGACGGCATGGTCGCTGCGGGTATGCCTGCGCGGCTGATCAGGTTGCGCCGATCGGGGCAGTTTGCCGGTTCCGTGCCGCTTGATGAACCTTCACCAACGGCTTGGCGTCGCTTCAAGTCCTGGTGGGCTGGGGCTTGAGTGGTATGTCAATGAATGGAATGATGAACGTGTGGGACAGGAGTCTTTTTGTGCGCCGGTTGATGACGCTGGTCGTTTGGGCCTTGCTGTCGGCACTTTCAATGGGCGTTTCCGATGCCGCTGCCTCGGCGGTTTGGGAGTTTGTGGATCGAAATGGGGTGGTCCACATGGGTAACGTGGCGCCGCCAGCGGCGCGTGAAGTGGTTTGGCTGGAAGGGGTGGGCTCGGTGGTTTCCGATAAGCCCAAGGGTTCCGTACGCCATCTTTCGTCGTCTACGAAATATGAGTCTGCAAGACCGGTGCTGGAAGAAGCCGCCCGCGCCCAGGCACTGGAGCCAGCCTTGGTGATTGCGGTCGCTGCGGCGGAGTCGGCATTCAATTCGGAAGCGGTGTCGCGCAAGGGGGCGCTGGGTTTGATGCAGGTCATGCCAGCAACAGCGCAGCGTTATGGTGTGACGGCGCGCAGCGCGCAAGAGGCGAAGCAGGCCGTGATGGAACCCAAGCTCAACGCCCATATCGGGACCAGGTACCTGGCCGACCTTCTGCGCATGTTTGATGGTGACAAAGAACTGGCATTGGCCGCCTACAACGCCGGCGAGGGCGCGGTACTGAAGCATGGGAGGCGCATCCCGCCCTATCCGGAGACCCAGCAGTACGTAGAGCGGGTCCTGAACATCTACCGTTCGCTACAGCGGTAATTGGTTACATTTCTGCCGATGGTGGGTCTTATTCCATTTTGTGAAAAAGGTAACATCGGCGCTCCATGATTTGGCTCTCTCTGGTGGCATTTGTCGTCGCGGCGTTGGCTGCGGGTTTTATCGTCCGGTGGGTGCGCAGTCATGCGGCGGTCTATGGCAACGGCATGCCTCAGAGGTTTCATCATGGAGACGTACCCCGGCTTGGAGGGGTTGCCATCTTGTTGGGTGCGCTGGTGGCGTGGTCCTTGGGGGTGGTTGAAACCCTGTTGGGTGACTACGCGTCAGTGCGCCTGGACACCTGGGTCTATGCTTGGATGGCCGCCTTGTTGCCATCGGCCGTGGGAGGGATTGCCGAGGACCTGACGCAGCGTCTGGCCGTTCGATATCGCCTTGCGCTCACCGCAGCCTCCGGAATTCTGGCGTTGCTATTGGTGGGTTTGGAGGTGCCGCGTACTGGTCTCGACTGGCTGGATGCCTGGCTGCCCATGGTCCCTTGGGTGGGGAGCTTGGTGGTGCTGCTTGCGGTGGCGGGCCTGCCGCATGCCTTCAACATCATCGACGGCTACAACGGACTGGCAGGCATGGTGGCCCTGATCGTTTGTCTGGCGCTGGCGCATGTGGCGCTGCAGGTCGGCGACCGCGCCCTGGCAGCCCTGCTGGTGACGATGGCTGCCGCGACAGCAGGGTTCCTGCTCTGGAACTACCCGCGAGGCATGTTGTTTGCCGGCGACGGGGGGGCCTACATCTGGGGTGTGGTGATTGCGCTGGCGAGTCTGTCTCTGGTGCAGCGCAACCCGGCGGTATCTCCCTGGTTTCCCATGCTGCTGCTGATCTACCCGGTGTGGGAGACGGTGTTTTCGATATACCGCAAGTGGGTGCGCGGAGTGTCGCCCGGCGTGGCCGATGCGCTGCATTTCCACCAATTGATCTACCGCCGTATCGTGCGCAGCGTGTTTCACGACGATGAGTCGCGCCGCATGCTCATGCGCAACAACCGCACTTCGCCGTACCTGTGGGGGTTTACCTTGCTCACCGTGGTGCCTGCAGTGCTGTTCTGGAGCAACACCTGGGTGCTGATGGTGTTTTGCGCACTGTTTGTGGTGACCTATGTGACCGCCTACTTGGCCATTGTGCGCTTCAAGGTGCCTGCCTGGCTGCGCCACTGACGTGGGTCTGGTTTGCGGCACAATTTGCACGATTCCCTCTTCGTGCTGAAAGCGGCCGTATCCATGACCACTGAAACCCTTCTTTCGATTGCACCGCGCGACAAGGCCGAGATCCTGGCGCAGGCGCTGCCTTACATCCGCAAGTTCCATGGCAAGACCATGGTCATCAAGTACGGCGGTAACGCCATGACCGACCCGGCCCTGCAGCAGGACTTTGCCGAGGATGTGGTGCTGCTCAAGCTCGTGGGGATCAACCCCGTGGTGGTGCATGGTGGCGGGCCGCAGATCGAGACCGCCCTCAACCGCTTGGGCAAAAAGGGCCAGTTCATCCAGGGCATGCGCGTGACCGACGCCGAGACGATGGAGGTGGTCGAGTGGGTGCTGGCGGGTGAGGTGCAGCAGGACATCGTGGGCCTGATCAACCAGGTGGGCGGCAAGGCCGTGGGCCTGACGGGGCGGGATGGCGGCATGATCCGCGCGCGCAAGCTCAAGATGGTGGACAACAAGAACCCCGAGGTGGAGCATGACGTGGGTCAGGTGGGCGACATCGTGTCCATCGACCCCAGCGTGGTCAAGGCGCTGCAGGACGATGCTTTCATCCCGGTCATCAGCCCCATCGGTTTTGGCGAGCACAACGAAAGCTACAACATCAACGCCGACGTGGTGGCCAGCAAGCTGGCCGAGGTGCTCAAGGCCGAGAAGCTCCTGCTGCTGACCAACACGCCTGGCGTGTTGGACAAGGAGGGCAAGCTGCTGACCGATCTGACAGCGCGCCGTATTGACGAGCTGTTTGCCGATGGCACCATCAGCGGCGGCATGTTGCCCAAGATTGCGGGCGCGCTGGATGCCGCCAAGGCGGGCGTGAACGCCGTGCACATCATCGACGGTCGTGTTCCGCACGCCATGCTGCTGGAGATCCTGACCGAGCAGGCCTATGGCACGATGATCCGTAGTCATTAGCATGAACAACCCCCTGTGCGGCTGCGCCGCTTCCCCCTTCTCTCGTCTCGCTGCGCGAGCCGGGAAGGGGGACGCCGCCCGTGCGGCGGGGCGGCCCTTGCACGGCGGCCCTGGCCTGGGGGCGCCCAGTGCAAGCGCTGTGCCTGGTGCATGGGCCTTCCCCATGCACCTCTTTGAACGCTGAGGATGAACCATGCGCCTTCTTTTGGTCGAAGACGACATCATGGTGGCCAGCGGCATCAAGCTGGGGCTGACAGAGGCGGGTTATGCCGTCGATTGGGTGGGCAGCGGCGAGCGGGCCGAAGAGGTGCTGCAGCGCGAGACTTTCGATGTGGCGGTGGTCGATATCGGGCTTCCAGGCATGGATGGGCTGGAGCTGACGCGGCGCATGCGCCGCCCGGACATGGCCAGCAGGGACATGCCGGTGCTCATCCTCACGGCGCGCGACGCCTTGCACGACCGGGTACAGGGGCTGGACCTGGGGGCCGACGACTACATGGTCAAGCCCTTTGAGCTGCCCGAGTTGCTGGCGCGGCTGCGGGCGCTGCTGCGCCGCTCGCAGGCGGCCAATTCGGCCGTGCTCAACTTTGGTCCGCTGGAGCTGGATACAGCCAACCGCTGGGTGGGCATCCGCTTGCAGCCCGATGCGCCACTGCAGCCCATCGAGCTGGGGCCGCGTGAGTGGACGGTGCTGGAGTACCTGATGGTTCACGCTCCCAAGCCCGCCAGCAAGGACAAGCTCTTGCAGGCACTCACCGGCTGGGACAAGGAAATCACCCCCAATGCGGTCGAGGTGTATGTCTCGCGCCTGCGCGGCAAGCTCGAACCGCATGGCGTGGCGCTGCGATCCATCCGGGGCTTTGGCTACCGGCTGGAACTGCAAGCTTCTTGAGCCGCGGACGGCAAGTTTGGCCATGCTGCGCCGACGCCTGCAGGGCATGACCTCCGATCTGCGCAACCGGCTGTTGCTGCTGCTGTTGCTGCCGCTGTGCACTCTGGCGCTGCTGGGGGTGTGGATGGACTACCGTTCGGCCGACGAGGCCGCCATGCGGCACGATCAGCGCCTGTTGCGCTTGCTGCCGGCGCTGGCCGATTCGGTGCTGGCACCGGGGGTGGGTGAGTCGCAGCCCGTGGTGTGGCTGATGGCGCCCCCGATCGAAGACTTTCTGCGCAGCAACGCTTCCTATACCGGCTACAGCGTGCGCGACCTCTCTGGCAATTTGCTGCTGGGCGATGACTGGGTGCGCACCACCGTGCCTGAAACCGGCGAGCCGGAGTTCCACAGCGTCGAGGAGGGTGGCGTGACCTACCGCGTGGCGGTGCAACGCGGACGCACGGGGGCGGGGGAGCTGGTGGTGGCATTGGCCGACGGCACGGACCCACGCCAGCAATGGGCGCAGCAACTGCTGCTGCGCGTGCTCCTGCCCAACCTGCTGCTGGTGGCGGCCGCAGGGCTGGCCATCCACTGGGCGGTGGGCCGGGCGTTCAAGCCCCTGGTGGATCTGGCCGATGCGGTGGAGCGGCGTTCTCCGCGCGACCTCAGTCCCATCGACGAGGCGGCGTCACCCGCCGAGGTACGGCCTCTGGTGCATTCGCTCAACCGGCTGTTCAACCTGGTCAACGCCCAGGCCGACAGCCAGCGCCGATTCGTGGCCGATGCCGCACACCAGTTGCGCACGCCGCTGGCGGGCTTGCAGGCGCAGGTGGAAGCCTGGGCCTTGCTGGCCCGCTCGGCCGCCAAGGCGCCTGCAAATGCTCGGTTGGTAGATAAAAAAGTGCTCCCAGGGCAGGTGGGGCAAGCGCAAGGTGCTATTACTTTGAAAGCGTCCGAGATCGAGAAGCTGCGCGATGCCACGCGCCGTACCTCGCAACTGGCGCACCAGTTGCTGGCCCTGTCCCGGGCAGATGCACGCAGTATGAACGCCCAGCCCATGCAGCGCGTGGATCTCAAGGATCTGTGTGAAAGCATGCTGGAGCTGTACCTCGACGCCGCAACCGGCAAGGGCATCGACCTGGGCCTGGATGCGCAGCCGGTGCATGTGTCCGGCCACGACTGGTTGTTGCGCGAGCTGCTGTCCAACCTGGTGGACAACGCCATCAAATACACCCCGGCCGCAGGCTCGGTGACCATTCGCTGCGCCACACTGACCGACCTGGCGGGAAGGCCTGCGGCTTTTCTGCAGGTGGAAGACGACGGGCCTGGCGTACCCCAGCAGGAGGTATCCCATGTGCTGCAGCGCTTTTACCGCGTTCCGGGGACCGGGGGCGAGGGCTCGGGCCTGGGGCTGCCCATTGCCGAGGAGATTGCACGCACCCACGGCAGCTCTCTGGTGCTGGAGCCGGGAGCGGGAGGCAAGGGCCTGCGCGTGACCCTGGTGTTCGCTGCGGTCGCGAGGGGGAGTGTGCCGACATGAGCGTGCGAGAATGCCCCGACGTGTTTTTCCCACACCGCCATGAACAGCCCTGACCCCACGCCCGCTGGCCTTGATCCCACTGACTCTGCGGCGCGTGAGGCGGAGCCTCGGCGCAGACCACGGCCCGGCGAGCGGCGTGAGCAAATCCTGCAGGCACTGGCCGCCATGCTGGAGCAACCGGGCGCGGAGCGCATCACCACCGCCGCGCTGGCCGCCCGCCTGGACGTGAGCGAAGCGGCGCTGTATCGCCATTTCGCCAGCAAGGCGCAGATGTTTGAAGCACTCATCGACTACATCGAGGACGCGGTGTTGACGCGCGTGGTGCAGATCGTGGGGCGCGAGGGCGATGCCCCCGCGACCGCATCGGCCGATGGCCCCCAGCAGGCCGCGCGCGTGGTGGCCCTGCTGTTGCAGTTTGGCGAGCGCAACCCTGGTCTGGCCCGGGTGATGGTGGGCGATGCCCTGGTGCTGGAGCATGAGCGCCTGCAGGCCCGCATGAACCAGTTCTTTGATCGCATCGAGTCCCACCTGCGCCAGTGCCTGCGGCCTGCCGCCGGGCAGGCGGGATCGGCCACGCCTACGGTGGATGCGCAGGTGGCCGCCAGTGTCTGGGTGGCCTTTGCGCTGGGGCGGCTGCAGCGCTTTGTGCGCACGGGGCAGCGCCGCCTGCCGACCGAGCATTTGCAGGAGAGTCTGGCCCGATTGCTGTGAGCGCGGCGGGTGGCAGGCTTGCCACGTTCGGTTGGAGAAGCCTCTCTATTTTTCGGGGGGGGATAGGCGCTGGTAAGAAATTGCTGCAGAATAGAACGATCGTTCGTTTTTATCTGAAGCATGCCTGCCACCGAATCCACCAGTGCCAAACCCCGCGCGACACGTACGCGTTCGGGCGGTGCGCGCGCGCTGCAGAAGGGCCAGCAGACCAAGCAAGCCATCATCGAGGCCGCGCTGGGCCTGGCCACCCACATCGGGCTCGAAGGCCTGTCCATCGGTGCATTGGCCGACGTGATGGGCATGAGCAAGTCCGGCGTGTTCGCCCATTTTGGTTCGCGCGAAGAGCTGCAGGTTTCGGTGATCCGCGAATATCACCACTGCTTCGAGCAGGAAGTGTTCTACCCCGCCATGTCGGCGCCGCGCGGCGTGCAGCGCCTGCGCGCGCTGTTCGACAACTGGATGAAGCGCACTTCCATCGAAATCGACTCGGGCTGCATCTACATCAGCGGTGCCATCGAGTTCGATGACCGTACCGGGCCCGTGCGCGATGCGCTCGCGCATTCGGTGCTGACCTGGCACGCGGCCATGAAGCGTGCCATCACCCAGGCCAAGGATCTGGGACAGATCCGCAGCGATGTGGTCGAAGACCAGATGCTGTTCGAGGTCCATGGCCTGATTTTGGCGCTGCACTACGAGGCGCGCTTCCTCAAGAACCCCGGCTCGATCGCCCGTGCGCTCACCGGTTTCGACAACATCCTGGCCCGCTTCAGCGCAGCTGCGCCTGCGGCGGTGCCTTCCCCTGTTTCTCACCCAACCTCCAAGGAGTAGCCCCATGCCCTCTTACACGCCGCCTCTGCGCGACATGCAGTTCGTGATCCACGAAGTGTTCAACGTCGTGGACGAGCTCAAGCAGATCCCCAAGCACGCGGACATTGACGCCGACACCATCAATGCGGTGCTGGAAGAAGGCGGCAAGTTTGCGGCCGAGGTGACTTTCCCGCTCAACGCATCGGGCGACGCCGAAGGCTGCACCCTGGACAACACCACCCACGCCGTGACCACGCCCAAGGGTTTCAAGGAAGCCTACGCGCAGTATGTCGAGGGTGGCTGGGCGGCACTGGGTTGCGATCCGGAATACGGCGGCCAGGGCCTGCCCTTCGTGGTCAACACGCTGTTCTACGAAATGCTCAACAGCGCCAACCAGGCCTGGACCATGTACCCCGGCCTGACGCACGGCGCCTACGCCGCGCTGGAAGCGCACGGCACGCCCGAGCAGAAGGCCACCTACCTGCCCAAGATGACCAGCGGCGAGTGGACCGGCACCATGTGCCTGACCGAACCCCACTGCGGCACCGACCTGGGCCTGATGCGCACCAAGGCCGAACCCCAGGCCGACGGCACCTACAAGATCACCGGCAACAAGATCTTCATCAGCGCTGGTGAGCATGACATGGCCGAGAACATCATCCACCTGGTGCTGGCCCGCCTCCCCGATGCGCCTCCCGGCATCAAGGGCATCAGCCTGTTCATCGTGCCCAAGTTCCATGTGAACAAGGACGGCTCCGTCGGCGAGCGCAACGGCATCTACTGCTCCGGTCTGGAGCACAAGATGGGCATCAAGGCCAGCGCCACCTGCCAGATGACGCTCGAAGGCGCCGTGGGCACCATGGTCGGCCAGCCCAACAAGGGCATGCAGGGCATGTTCGTGATGATGAACGCCGCCCGCCTGGGCGTGGGCAACCAGTCCCTGGGCCTGACCGAAGTCGCCTACCAGAACGCACTGGCCTACGCCAAGGACCGCATCCAGATGCGCTCGCTGACCGGCCCCAAGGCCAAGGACCAGCCTGCCGACCCCATCATCGTGCACCCCGACGTGCGCAAGATGTTGCTCACGGCCAAGGCCTACGCCGAAGGTGGCCGTGCACTGGAAGCCTTCTGCGCCATGCTGCTGGAGAAGGAGCACCACCACCCCGACGAGAAGGTGCGCAAGGACAGCGGTGACCTGCTCGCGCTGCTCACCCCCATCGCCAAGGCCTTCCTGACGGACAACGGCCACATCGCCACCAACGCCTGCATGCAGGTTTTCGGCGGCCATGGCTTCATCAAGGAATGGGGCATGGAGCAGTATGTGCGCGACAACCGCATCAACATGATCTACGAAGGCACCAACACCATCCAGTCGCTGGACCTGCTGGGCCGCAAGGTGCTGTCGAACAACGGCGCCACGCTGCGCAAGTTCGGCAAGCTGGTGGCACAACTGGTGGCCGAAGAGGGCGTGAACGAAAAGATGGCCGAGTTCGTCAATCCCATCGCCTACCTGGGTGACCAGATGACCAAGTTCACCACCGAGATCGGCTTCAAGGGCTTCCAGAACCCCGACGAAGTGGGCGCCGCCGCCGTGGACTACCTGCGCGTCGCCGGTCACCTGGTGTTCGGTTACTTTTTCGCACGCATGGCCCAGGTCGCGTTGCGCAAAATTGCCGAAGGCAACCAGGATCCGTTCTACCAGGCCAAGCTGCAGACGGCGCGCTTCTACTTCGCCAAGCTCTTCCCCGAGACGGCGACGGCCATGCGCACCGCCCGCACTGGCAGCAAGGTGCTGATGGATACCGACCTGGCACTGGCCTGAAATCGATACATAAACCTAAGGAGACGCCCATGAATAAAGCGATAGCAGCTATCATTTTTGTAGTAACTTCCGCCCCTTCATGGGCGCAGATGACGCCCGAAGGCCTCTGGCGCAACGTGGATGACAAGACCGGCGAGGCCAAGGCCGAGATCCGCATCCAGGCCAATGGTGCGGGTGTGCTGAATGGCACCATCGAAAAGCGCCTGACCAAGGACGCCAAGCCCGAGGACGTGTGCAAGGAATGCGATGACGATCGCAAGGACAAGCCGCTCCTGGGCCTGGAGATCATCCGTGGCGCCAAGAAGGCCGAGGGCAAGGACGTGTGGGAAGGCGGCAAGATTCTCGACCCCGAGAACGGCCGCAACTACACGTTGCGCCTTACGCCCACCGAGGGCGGCAAGAAGCTCGAAGTGCGTGGCTCCTTTGGGCCGTTTGGCCGCACGCAGACCTGGACCCGGGTGCAGTAAGGGCACAGGCCTGGCCTGCGCAGAGCGCGGTCGGGCCATCAACAAGGAACGAAAACCATGTCCCGATTTCAAGTGAAGAAAGTCGCCGTGCTCGGCGCTGGCGTGATGGGTGCGCAGATTGCTGCGCACCTGGTCAACGTCAAGGTGCCGGTGGTGCTGTTCGACCTGCCGGCCAAGGAAGGCCCGAAGAACGGCATCGTCACCAAGGCGATCGACAACCTCAAGAAGCTCAAGCCCGCACCGCTGGGTGTGGCGGACGACGCCGCATTGATCGGTCAGGCCAACTACGAAGAGCATCTGGAGCAACTGCGCGACTGCGACCTCATCATCGAGGCCATTGCCGAGCGCATGGACTGGAAGCTGGACCTGTACAAGAAGATCGCTCCCTTCATTGGCGCACAGACCATCGTCGCGTCCAATACCTCGGGCCTGTCGATCACCAAGCTCTCCGAGGCCCTGCCCGACGCCATCAAGCCGCGTTTTTGCGGCATCCACTTCTTCAACCCGCCGCGCTACATGGCGCTGGTGGAACTGATCAACACCCCCACGACCGAAGCGCGCTACCTCGACGCGCTCGAGGCCTTTGTCACCAGCACGCTGGGCAAGGGCGTGGTGCGTGCCAAGGATTCGCCCAACTTCATCGCCAACCGCGTGGGCATCGCCGGCATGCTGGCCACCATGAAGGAGGTCGAGAACTTCGGCCTGACCTACGACGTGGTCGATGACCTCACCGGCAAGAAGCTGGGCCGCGCATCGAGCGGCACCTTCCGCACCGCCGATGTGGTGGGCCTGGACACCATGGCCCACGTCATCAAGACATTGCAGGACACGCTTTCGGCCGAGACCGACCCCTTCTACGCCAGCTTCGCCACGCCTGAAGTGCTCAAGACCCTGCTGGAAATGGGCAACCTGGGCCAGAAGACCAAGGCCGGCTTCTTCAAGAAGGTGGGCCGCGATGTGCTGCGCTTCGATCTGGCGAGCAAGGACTATGTGCCCGCAGGCCAGAAGGCCGACGAGGTCTATGCCCGCATGCTCAAGAAGCCCGCAGCCGAGCGCCTGAAGCTCCTGCGCAACGCCGAAGGCGCGCAAGGCCAGTTCCTGTGGGCCATTCTGCGCAACAGCTTCCACTACGCTGCTGTGCACCTGGCTTCGATTGCCGACAACGCCCGCGATGTGGACTTCTGCATGCGCTGGGGCTTTGGCATGAAGCAGGGCCCCTTCGAGCTGTGGCAAGAAGCAGGCTGGCTGGAAGTCGCCAAGATGGTCCAGGAGGACATCGACGCTGGCAAGGCACTGTGCAAGGCGCCCCTGCCCGAGTGGGTGTTCAAGGGCCCCGTGGCCGAGCGCGGCGGTGTGCACCAGCCCGAGGGCTCGTTCAACCCCACCACCGGCCAGTTCGTGGCCCCGCGCAGCCTGCCCGTGTATGCGCGCCAGCACTTCCCCGAGAGCGTGCTGGGCGCCAACGCACCCAGCGCCAAGACGGCGGGCACCACGCTGTTCGAGGACGAATCCATCCGCCTGTGGACGCTGGACGAGGCGGTGCTCATCGCCTCCATCAAGACCAAGATGCACGCCATTGGCGGCGGCGTGATCGAGGGCCTGCTCAAGGCCCAGGCCATGGCCGAGGAAAGCTACCAGGGCCTGGTGGTCTGGTCGCCGGACGAGATGTTCTCTGCCGGTGCCGACCTGCAGTCCATGCTGCCCGCCTTCATGATGGGCGGCTCCAAGGCCGTGGAAGGCGCCGAGGCCGAGCTGCAGAAGGCCATGCTGGCGCTGCGCTACTCCAACGTGCCCGTGGTGTCTGCCATCCGCGGCATCGCCCTGGGCGGCGGTTGCGAGCTGGCCATCTATTCCAGCAAACGCGTGGCGGCCATGGAAAGCTACATCGGCCTGGTCGAAGTGGGTGTGGGCCTGGTGCCCGGCGCGGGCGGCCTGACCTACATCGCCCGCCGTGCCGCCGAGAACATGGCCTTGTCCACCTCCAAGGACGTGCTGCCCTTCCTGACCGAAGGCTTCACCGCCGCGGCCATGGCCAAGGTGGGCACCAGTGCGCTGGAGTCGCGCAAGCTCGGCTACCTGCTGGAGAGCGACGTGGTTGTGGCGCACAAGGACGAGCTGCTGTTCGTTGCCATCAACGAAGCCAAGGCCATGTTTGCCAGCGGCTACCGTGCACCGCACAAGCGCCTGTTCCCCGTGGCCGGTCGCAGCGGCATTGCCACCATCAAGGCGCAGCTGGTCAACATGCGTGACGGCGGCTTCATCAGCGCGCACGACTTCCACATTGCCAGCCTGATCGCGGGTGTGGTGTGTGGCGGCGAGGTCGAGGCCGGTACCCTGGTGAACGAGGAATACCTCATGGCGCTGGAGCGCAAGGCCTTCTGCAGCCTGCTCGACCACCCCAAGACCCAGGAACGCATCATGGGCATGCTGTCCACCGGCAAACCGGTTCGCAACTGACATGAGCGCTGCAGCCACCCCTTCCACCGCGCGGCCCAACCGGCTGGCCCGCACCATGGGCCAGCTCGACCGGGTGCCCGCCGCAGTGCGGCCCTGGGCGCGCAACCTGGTGCTGCGCCGCGCCGTGCCCTTCACCGGCACGGCAGGCCTGCAGTACCTTGAGCTGACGCCCCAGCGCGTGGAAGTGGCCGTGGCCAACCAGCGCCGGGTGCAGAACCACATCCACGGCGTGCACGCCGCCGCCATGACGCTGCTGGCAGAGACGGCCACCGGCATGGTGGTGGGCATGAACGTGCGCGACGACTGCCTGCCCCTGGCCAAGGAGCTGCGCGTGGCCTTCAAGCGGCGTGCCCAGGGCGCCCTGCGCGCAGTGGCCACGCTCACCGATGAGCAGCGCACGCTCATGCAGCAAAGCGACAAAGGCGAAGTCACCGTGGCCGTGCAGGTGAGCGACGAATCCGGCGCGCAGCCCATCGAGTGCGAATTCATCTGGGCCTGGGTGCCCGCCAGCAAGAGCAAAACCAGTGCCCCGGCGGCCCCTGCCGCCACACCCCAAAGGTAAGGATCCCATCATGAAACAAGTCCAAGACGCCTACATCGTTGCCGCCACGCGCACGCCCATCGGGCGTTCGGGCCGCGGCTATTTCCGCAACACCCGTCCTGACGAGCTGCTGGTCGCCGCCATCAAGAGCGCCATGCTGCAAGTCCCCACGCTGGACCCCAAGGCGATCGAAGACGCCATCATCGGCTGCTCCTTCCCCGAAGGCGAGCAGGGCATGAACATGGCACGTATCGCCACCGGCCTGGCCTTCAGCCACCCGGTGGGCGGCGTCACCGTCAACCGTTTCTGTGCTTCGGGCGTCACGGCCATCCAGATGGCCGCCGACCGCATCCGCGTGGGCGAGGCCGACGTGATGATCGCCGGTGGTGCCGAGTCCATGAGCATGGTGCCCATGGGTGGTGGCAAGCCCTCGTTCAATCCCGAGGTGTTCGCCAAGGACGAGAACGTCGGCATTGCCTACGGCATGGGCCTGACGGCCGAGAAGGTGGCCCAGCAGTGGAAGGTGACCCGCGAGATGCAGGACGCCTTCGCGCTGGAGTCGCACATGCGCGCCATCAAGGCGCAGCAGGCGGGCGAATTCACCGACGAAATCACCCCCATCGAAGTGCTGGAGCGCGTGCCCAACCTGGCCACCGGGGAAGTCATCACCAAGACCCGCACCGTGAACCTGGACGAAGGCCCCCGCCCCGACACCTCGCTCGAAGGCCTGGCCAAGCTGCGGCCCGTGTTCGCCGCGCGCGGCAGCGTGACGGCCGGCAACAGCTCGCAGACCAGTGACGGCGCAGGTGCGCTGATCCTGGCCAGCGAGAAGGCCGTGAAACAGTTCGGCCTCACGCCGCTGGCGCGCTTCGTGAGCTACGCCGCACGCGGCGTGCCGCCCGAAATCATGGGTATCGGCCCCATCGAGGCCATTCCCGCCGCGCTGCGCTACGCCGGCCTCAAGAGCGAGGACATCGGCTGGTACGAGCTGAACGAAGCCTTTGCCGCCCAGTCGCTTGCCGTGGTCAACACCCTGGGCCTGGACCCCGCCAAGGTCAACCCCATGGGCGGCGCCATCGCCCTGGGCCACCCGCTGGGCGCCACCGGCGCCATCCGCGCCGCCACCGTGGTGCACGCACTGCGCCGCCACAAGCTGAAGTACGGCATGGTGACCATGTGCGTGGGCACGGGCCAAGGCGCCGCAGGAATCTTTGAAGCGCTGTAACTGGCTACTGCGCGGGCGTCATGCGTCGTTGGGCGGTGCTTGCAATCCTCACGTACTAGGTAAGTACGTTCCGGTTGCTGTGCTCCGTCCGCCTAGCCTGACACCCGCTCGCTACGCCCTTGAGGGCGGGGTGTAAGCCCTTTCTTGAGGGCGGAGTGTTCTGAAACTCAAGCTGGCGCAGATCGGCATGATTGACAGGAGACAAGCATGACCAAGCAGACCTTGCGGGTCGATGAAGGCGTCAGCGTGGCGCTGTGCGTGTTCGAGCCCGAGGGCGCGGCCCGCGCCAGCGTGGTCATCGGCGGGGCCATGGGGGTGCGGCAGGACTACTACGCCTCCTTCGCCCAGTGGCTGGCGCAGCAGGGCTTTCGCGTCACCACCTTCGATTACCGGGGCCATGGCGATTCGCTCGTGGGCCCCCTGCGCGAGGTGCGCGCCGACCTGTTCGACTGGGCGCGCGACTACGAGGCCGTGATTGCGGCGGCCCGCGCGGCGCTGCCTGAACAACCTTTGTACCTGCTGGGCCACAGCCTGGGTGCGCAACTGCCCGGCCTGCTGCGCAACCCTGGCCAGGTGGATGGCCTGCTCAGCGTGGCTGCGGGCAGCGGCTACTGGCGCGACAACGCCCCGCGCCTCAAGCGCATGGTGCCGTACTTCTGGTGGGTGCTGGTGCCGCTGGCCACGCGCCTGTGCGGCTACTTCCCTGGCCGCAAGCTGCGCAAGGTGGGCGACCTGCCTGCCGGCGTGATCCTGCAATGGCGCCGCTGGTGCCTGAACCCCACCTACAGCGTGGGCGCCGAGGGCCCCGAGGTGGCACAGCGCTATGGCGCAGTGCGCTTTCCGGTGCTGGCGCTGTCGATGAGCGACGACGAACTGATGACGCTGCGCGGCACGCAGGCCCTGGTAAATCTCTACAGCAACGCGCCCACGCGCGTCGAGCGCATCGCACCGCAGGACGTGAAGGCGCTGCGCATCGGGCATTTCGGGTTTTTCCGCGAGCAGTTCCGCCAAAGCCTGTGGCCGCGTGCGGTGGCCGACCTGGCGGCGCTGGCCCGCCCGGCGGCGCAGTCACCGGCATGACGGTGGGACGGCGCATTTCACGGCACACTCGGCACCATGACGACACCCCATTCCTTTGACCAGGCCCTGGTGCTCGACACCTTGGCCGAGGGCCACTACCGGGGCCAGACACACCCAGCCTACTGGAACATGGTCGGGCCCTTTGGCGGCATCACCGCGGCCACGGCGCTGCGCGCCATCCTGCTGCATCCCCGCTTGTTGGGTGAGCCCCTGTCGCTCACGGTCAACTACGCCGGGGCGCCCACCACTGGGCCGTTCACGGTCGATGCGACTCCGGTGCGCACCAACCGTTCGACCCAGCACTGGAACGTGTCCATCGTGCAGACCGGTGCCGACGGCGAGCCCGTGGTCACCACCACGGCCACGGCGGTCACGGCGGCGCGCCGCGACACCTGGAGCCTGGCCGACATGCCCATGCCCGAGGTGCCCCGGCCCGACACGCTGCAGCCCGTGCCGCCGGTGCCGGGCGTCGAATGGTTCAACCGCTACGACCTGCGGCCCGTGGCCGGTGCCTTGCCCCGGCAGTGGAACGGCCAGGGCGACAGCAGCCTCACGCAGCTGTGGATGCGCAACACGCCCGAGCGTGTGCTTGACTTCTGTGGGCTGGCGGCGCTGGCCGACGTGTTCTTTCCGCGCGTATGGCTGCGCCGCGCCGTGCATGTGCCCGCAGGCACCGTGTCCATCACCGTGTACTTCCATGCCAGCGCGCCGCAGTTGCAGGCCACGGGCACGGGCTATGTGCTGGGCCAGGCGCGCGCGCAGGAGTTTCGCAACGGCTTTTTCGACCAGACCGCCCAGCTGTGGAACGAGGCGGGCACCATGCTCGCCACCAGCCACCAGATCGTCTATTACAAAGAATGAGGGCCAGCGCGCCCTCGCAAGGATTTCCCATGAGCGAACCGCAGAACGACATCCTCGTGCACGCCGATGCAGGCGTCATGACCCTGACCTTCCACCGCGTGGACAAGAAGAACTCCATCACCCGCGCCATGTACGCGGCGCTGGCCGATGCGCTGGAAGCCGCTGCGCAGGACGCCAGCGTGCGCGTGGTGGTGCTGCAGGGCGACCCCACGGTCTTCAGCGCGGGCAACGACATTGGCGACTTTCTGCAGCAGCCGCCGTCCTCGCAGGATTCGCCGGTGTTCCGCTTCCTGCGCGCCATCGCCAGCTTCCCCAAGCCGGTGATCGCCGCCGTCTGCGGCCCGGCTGTGGGCATCGGTACGACCATGCTGTTCCACTGTGACCTGGTCTATGCGGGGGACAACGCAGCCTTCTCCATGCCCTTCGTGAACCTGGGCCTGTGCCCCGAGGCTGCGTCCAGCCTGCTGGCGCCGCAGTTGCTGGGCTACCACCGTGCCGCAGAGGCACTGCTGCTGGGCGAGCCCTTCATGGCCGAGGCAGCGCTGGAGGTCGGGCTGGTCAACCGCGTGGTGCCGCCCACCGAATGCAACGCCGTGGCGCAAGCGCAGGCGCGCAAGCTCGCGGGCAAACCACTGTCTTCGCTGGTCGAGACCAAACGCCTGATGAAGCTGGGCCAGACTGCCCCCGTGCTCGAACGCATGGCCATCGAGGGGGACAGCTTCGGGCGCATGCTGGGCGAACCCGCTGCCCGTGAAGCCTTCACCGCGTTCATGCAGAAGCGCAAGCCAGACTTCAGCCAGTGCTGAAGCAGTCATTCAAGGAAAATTGGCCGTTTGCGCCCGCCAATCAAGCGTAAGCAGCTATTAAAATAATAGCAATTGCAGCACCGGGCACAAGCCAATACCTCCATGACCAAATCCACCGCCACCCCGCCGCCGTTCGAGCCCGAGTTCATCGCCGGGCTCAAGACGATCTTCGAGGAACGCATCGTGTTCAATCAGGTGCTGGGGCTCAAGATTGTCCGCATGGAGGCCGAGCGCGTGGCGGGGCGCATCGAGATGAAGCCCGAGCTGATCGGGCACTTCGCGCACAACCGCATCCACGGGGGTGTCATCAGCGCCGGGCTCGACGCCATGGGCGGCCTGGCGGTGATGGCCGCCATCGGCGCGCGCCACATGGACGAAGAACCCCTGCAGCGCCTGCACCGCTTTGCCAAGCTGGGCACCATCGATTTGCGCATCGACTACCTGCGCCCTGGCATCGGCACGCACTTTGAGCTGCGCGCCGAAGTGCTGCGCCTGGGCTCGCGCGTGGCCACCACGCGCATGGAGTTTCTGGGCGCCGACGGCAAACTGCTGTCTTCGGGCGCAGCGGCGTACATCGTGTCCTGACCCCGCCACAACTGTATGGGGCTGCAAGCGTTGCAAGCGCATGCAACGCCTGAACCACCTGGTTACCGATCTTGCGCAATGCGCGGTGTTTTACCAGTGCGTGGCTCCTAGGATGGACTTTTGTCCCAAGGAGAAACGATGGCTGTGCAAAACCCCTTCTTCGGCAGGCGCGAACCCGACGCCCTGGCCCCCCGCTCACCCTCTGCGGCGCAGCCGCACCACCACAGCAATGGGGTGGCGCCATCCACCAGCGCGCCAACAGCGACTGCGCCGGTGGCCAGCAGCGCCCCCAAAAGCAGCACGGAGCCCGTGGGCAGCAAGCTCACGGTAGGCCCCAACATCAAGCTCAAGGGGGTGGAGATCACCGACTGCGACACCTTGGTGGTGGAGGGCACGGTCGAGGCCACCATGGATTCGCGCGTGATCCAGATCGCCGAGCAGGGCGCATTCCGTGGCGCCGCAGAGATCGATATTGCGGAGATCCGGGGCGAGTTCAGCGGCACGCTCACGGCACGCCACAAGCTCGTGATCCACGGCACCGGCAAGGTCAGCGGCAAGGTGCGCTATGGCAAGCTGGTGATCGAGGAGGGCGGCCAGCTCAGCGGCGAGGTGGAAATGGGCACGGGCGCCGCCTTGACCCGCGCCCGGCCCGAGCCTGCCAGCGCCCTGGCCGCATGACGGGTTTTTGCCAAGCATTTGCTTGCTGAAATCCTGAAACCCGGCTAAGGTGCCGGGCATGGATGCGCAGGGCACAGATTCTCCCGAGGCGCCCCGGCGCGCCCGGGGGCGTCCGCGCAAGCTGCCCGATGCGCGCGACGAAGGCAACCGCCGCCGCGAATTGCTGCGCGGCGCGGCCCGCCTGTTCCGCAGCCGGGGCTTCGCCGCCGTCAGCACGCGCGACATCGCGGCCGCAGCGGGCATGCAAAGCGGCTCGCCCTTCTACCATTTCGAGAGCAAGAGCGCGTTGCTGCACGCCGTCATGCACGAAGGCATGGAGCATGCCGTGCGCAGCCAGCAGGCGGCACTCGATGGCGTGCGCGCCGATGCGCTGCCGCAAGAGCGCCTGGCTGCCTTGGTGCGCCACCATTTTGAAATCCTGTTCGGCCCCGAGGGCGACTTCATTCCCGTGATGCTGTACGAATGGCGCTCGCTCACGCCGGAGCAGCGCCACTCCATCGCACGCCTCAAGACCGTGTACGAGGCCCCCTGGATGCCCGTGCTGCAGGCCTTGCACCAGCAGGGGCGGCTATGCACCGCGCCACCGCTGGCGCGCCTGTTCATTCTGGGCGCGCTCAACTGGGCGGTGCAGTGGTACCGGCCCGATGGCCCCCTGTCGCTCGATGCGCTGGCGCAGCAGGCGCTGGCCTTGTTTTTGGGGCCGCCCGCCGCAGAGCCCTTCCACCTTTCCGCCCAACCCTTGGAGACCCCGGCATGAGCCTTTCCTTCCAGACCACCACCGAGAACAAGGTCTTGCACCTGCGCTTTGGCCAGGCAGGTGTGCGCAACCTCATGGACGATGCCTGGTTCGACGCGCTGGAGGCCCACCTGGCCCGCGCTGCCGAAGACCCCGGCGTGCGCGTGGTGCTGCTCAGCGCCGAGGGCGATGCCTTTTGCTCGGGTGCCAACCTCAAGAGCGTGCAGCACGGCCTGCTGGCCGACGGCTACGAAAAGTCGGCGCTCTCGCGCCTGCTGCGCCGCCTGACGACGTTCGACAAGCCCATCGTGGCGGCGGTGCATGGCCTGGCCATTGGCGGCGGCAGCACGCTGCTGCTGCATTGCGATTTTGTGCATGCGGCCCAGGGCACGCGTTTTCAACTGCCCTTCGCACGCCTGGGGCTGGTGCCCGAGTTCGGCTCCAGCTACCTGTTGCCCATGAATGCCGGCATGCGCCTGGCCAGCCAGCTCGTGCTGTTGGGTGAGCCGTTTGACGCCGATACCGCGCTGCGCGCCGGTTTGCTCACCACCGTGGAACCCGCAGGCCAGGAACTGGCCCGTGCGCGCCAGACGGCAGAAGCCCTGGCGCAATTGGCACCGGGCCCCGTGGCCAGCGCCAAGCGCCTGTTGCGCCAGGGCCACCAGGCGGCGCTGCAGGCCGCGCTGGCTGCCGAGGGCGAAGCCCTGCAGCACAGCGTGCAGTCGCCCGAACTGGCCGAGGCGGTGATGGCCTTTATCGAGAAGCGCCCGCCGGATTTTTCGCGGTTTTAGGCTGTGCCCTGCGCCTGCGCCTGCGGCACCGGGCGAGGCCGCCCTTCGCTGTCAATGGCCACATAGGTCAGGCGCGCCTCGGTCACCTTCACGTAGTCGCCCTGCTGGGCAAAGCGCTCGGCAAACACCTCCACTTCCACGGTGATGGAGGTGCGGCCCACGCGCGTCACGCTGGCGTAGAGCGACAGGATGTCGCCCACGCGCACCGGGTGCCTGAAGATGAATTCATTGACCGCCACCGTGGCCATGCGGCCCTGTGCCAGCCGCGCGGGCAGAACAGAGCCTGCCAGGTCCACCTGTGCCATCACCCAGCCGCCAAAGATGTCGCCATTGCCGTTGGTGTCGGCGGGCATGGGGATGACCTTGAGCACCAGCTCCTTGTCGGTGGGTAAAGAGGCAGCGGGACGGTCGGAATGCTGGGACATGGGCACAATCTCGGGTGTTGTCTGATCTTTGGATTGTCTCCCATGCGCCGCCACGGCGAATCTGCTCCCCCCCCTTCGCCCCTCGAACCCGCCCGCCCGCGCTCCGACTGGGCCACACTGGGCCGCCTGCTGCCCTACCTGTGGCAATACAAGGGCCGGGTACTGGCCGCCATCGCCTTCATGGTCGGCGCCAAGCTGGCCAACGTTGGCGTGCCGCTGCTGCTCAAGCAACTGGTGGACGCCATGGATGTGTCGCCCGGCGCCGCCACGGCGCTGCTGGTGGTGCCCGTGGGCCTGCTGCTGGCCTACGGGATGCTGCGCCTGTCCACCTCGCTGTTCAATGAGCTGCGCGAACTGGTGTTTGCCAAGGCCACGCACGGCGCGGCGCGCAGCATTGCGCTGCAGACCTTTCAACACCTGCATGGGCTGAGCCTGCGTTTTCACCTGGAGCGCCAGACCGGCGGCATGACGCGCGACATCGAGCGCGGTGTGCGCGGCATCGAGTCGCTGGTGTCGTTTGCGCTGTTCAACATTCTGGCCACCCTGGTCGAGGTGCTGCTGGTGCTCACGGTGCTGGGCACACGCTTCGATGTGGGGTTTGCCGTCATTACGCTCACGGCGTTGCTGTGCTACATCGCCTACACCGTGCTGGTGACCGAGTGGCGCACCCAGTTCCGGCGCGAGGCCAACGAGTTTGATTCGGCCGCGCACACCAAGGCGGTCGATTCGCTGCTCAACTACGAGACGGTCAAGTACTTCAACAACGAGCAGTTCGAGGCGCGGCGCTACGACGAGAGCCTGGAGCGCCTGCGGCGTGCGCGCCTCAAGAGCCAGAGCACGCTGTCCCTGCTCAACACCGGGCAACAGCTCATCATCGCCATCGGGCTGGTGGCCATGCTCTGGCGCGCCACGCAGGGCGTGGCCGAGGGGCGGCTGACGCTGGGCGATCTGGTCATGGTCAATGCCTTCATGATCCAGATCTACATCCCGCTCAACTTCCTGGGCGTGATCTACCGCGAGATCAAGCAGAGCCTGACCGACCTGGACAAGATGTTCACCCTCATGGACCGGGAGCGCGAAGTGGCCGACGCTCCAGGCGCCACCGCGCTGACAGGGCTGGCGGCGCCCACGGTGCGGTTCGAGGACGTGCACTTTGCCTATGAGCCCAGCCGCCCCATCCTCAATGGGGTGAGCTTCGAGATTCCGGCAGGCAAGACGGTGGCCGTGGTCGGGCCCTCGGGCGCTGGCAAGTCCACCCTCTCGCGCCTGCTGTTCCGCTTCTATGACGTGCAGGCCGGGCGCATCTGCATTGCCGGGCAGGACATCCGCAGCGTGACGCAGGAAAGCCTGCGCCGCGCCATCGGCATCGTGCCGCAGGACACGGTGCTGTTCAACGACACCGTGGCCTACAACATCGCCTACGGTCGCCCGGACGCCTCGCAGGATGAGGTGGAGCAGGCCGCACGCGCGGCGCACATCCATGGTTTCATCGCCGCCACGCCCAAGGGCTACGCCACCATGGTGGGCGAGCGCGGGCTCAAGCTCTCGGGCGGCGAGAAGCAGCGCGTGGCCATTGCGCGCACGCTGCTGAAGAACCCGCCCATCCTGATCTTCGACGAGGCCACCAGCGCGCTGGATTCGGCCAACGAGCGCGCCATCCAGGCCGAGCTGCGCCAGGTGGCGCAGGGCAAGACCGCGCTGGTGATTGCGCACCGCCTCTCCACCGTGGTGGATGCGCACGAAATTCTGGTCATGGACGCGGGCCGCATCGTCGAGCGCGGCACGCACGCCGCGCTGTTGGCGGCGGGCGGGCGCTATGCACGCATGTGGGCGCTGCAGCAGTCCGGCGAGGCGCTGGAGGTTTGAGGTATTTTTGGCCTCTGGCGCCCGTAATATAAGCGCTAACAGCTATTAAAAATATAGCAAAAAGCCCCGCTATGCGGGGCTTGGGGTTGACGCGGTGCGAGCCGTTCAGGGCTTGCGGGCGGCAATCGCCTTCTCGGCGGCATTCACCAGGTCGGCGCCGATCTGCCCCTTCCACTTGGCGTACACCGGGCGCGTGGCCTTGACGAACTCCTCGCGCTCGGCAGGGGTCAGCTGGGTCACGGTCACGCCGTTGGCGGCGATGTCCTTGAGCAGCGGCTTGTCGGCCTCGACCACGCCCTTGCGGGCCAGGGCGATCTGTTCCTTGCCGGCATCGATGGCGGCTTGCTTCACGATCTCGCGGTCGGCGGGCGTCCAGCTGTTCCAGATGTCCTTGTTCACCACGAAGATCAGCGGATCGGCGATGTAGCCCCACAGCGTCAGGTACTTTTGCGACACAGTGTGCAGCTTGGCGGCGGTGAAGATGGACAGGGGGTTTTCCTGGCCGTCCACGGCGCCGCTGGCCATGGCGGGTTGGGCATCCGACCAGCTCATTTGCGTGGGGTTGGCGCCCAGCGCGGTGAAGGTGTCAAGGAACAGCGGCGAGCCCACCACGCGGATCTTCATGCCCTTGAGGTCGGCCGGGCTCTTGATCTCCTTCTTGGAGTTGGAGATCTCGCGGTAGCCGTTCTCGCCCCAGGCCAGGGGCACCACGCCGGCCTTGTCCAGCGTCTGGAACAGGCTCTTGCCCACCTCGCCCTGGGTCAGGGCGTCGATGGCGGCATAGTCGGGCATCAGGAAGGGCAGCGAGAACAGGTTGAGCTGCTTGACCTGGGGCGACCAGTTGATGGTCGAGCCCACGGCCATGTCGATCACGCCCTGGCGCAGTGCGGAGAACTCGCGCGTCTGGTCGCCCTGGATCAGCGACACGCCGGGGTAGAGCTTGATGTTGATGCGGCCCTGGGTGCGTTCGCGCACCTTGTTGGCCCACAGCTCGCCGCCCTTGCCCCAGGGAAAGGCCGGGCCGAGCACGAGCGACATCCGGTATTCGCTCTTGTAGGCGGTCTGCGCCAGGGCGGCGGGCGCGGTGAAGGCCAGGGCCGCGGCGGCGGCCACGGCGGTGGTGAGGAAGGTACGCAGTTTCATGCTTTCAGTCTCCTTGGGAAAAATTCAATAGCCCAGTTGGGCGGGCAGCCACAGCGCGAGCTGCGGGAAGGCGATCACGGCCACCATCACGAGGAACATGGCCAGCAGCATGGGGCCGACCCAGCGCACGGTGGACTCCATGCGCACGCCAGCGATGCGGCACGAGACCATGAGGTTCACGGCCAGCGGCGGCGTGAACTGGCCCAGCGCCACCTTGAGCGTGAGGATGACGCCGAACCACACCGGGTCCCACTGGTAGTGCTGCATGATGGGCAGCAAGAGCGGCACGAAGATCAGGAAGATGGAGATGCCGTCGAGGAACATGCCCACGGTGATGAGCAGCAGGATCAGCAGCGCCAGCACGCCGTATTCGCCCAGGCCCGAGTTCACGATGGCGTTGGCCACCGGGTCGATCACGCCCAGCGTGGAGAGCGAATACGCGAAGATGCCCGCGAGCGAGACCACGATGAGGATCACCGCCGAGAGTTCGCCCGCTTCGCGCAGGATGGGGAACAGGTCGCGCACCGAGATCGTGCGGTGGATCACCATGCCCACGAACAGGCCGTAGAAAACGGCGACCACGGCCGCTTCGGTGGGCGTGAACCAGCCCGCGCGCATGCCCCCGAGGATCAGTACTGGCGCGGCCAGGCCCCAGGAGGCTTCGCGCAGGCTCTTCCAGAAGGGCGGACGCGGCATGTCGGCCTCCAGGGCGCCCATGCGGTGCCTGCGCGCCATCCAGACGGCCGGCACGATCAATGCCACGCCCGCCAGCACACCGGGCACCATGCCGGCGGCAAACAGCGCGGGCACCGAGGCGCCGGGCACCAGCACCGAGTAGATGATGAAGGCGACTGAGGGCGGGATCAGGATGTCGGTGGCTGCCGCGGCGCCCACCACGCTGGCCGAGAAGCTGCCGGGGTAACCCGCGCGCGACATGGCGGCGATCATCACGCCGCCCACGGCGGCCGCGTTGGCCGGGCCCGAACCGGAGATGCCGCCCAGGAACATGGCCACGGCGATGGCCACCAGCGGCAGCATGCCGGGGCCGCGACCGACCATGGAGACGGCAAAGTTCACCAGGCGCAGCGCCACGCCCGAGCGGTCGAAGATCGAGCCCACGAGCACGAACATGGGAATGGCCAGCAACGGGTACTTGCCCAGGCCGGCGTAGAAGTTCTGCGGCACGGCCAGCAGGCCGAACCACTGCGTCTCGGCATTGGCCAGCGCGATGGCGGCCGCGCCCGCCAGGCCCAGGGCGGCACCGATGGGCACGCCCACGAACATCATGGCCAGGAAGGCCACGAACAGCAGGGTGGCGATCATGGCTGGCGCTCCTCTGGCCCGGCAGAGCCTGCGGTGTCCAGAAACTCCACGGGAGGCTTCTTGCCGCGCCGCCAGAACAGGCCGAGGGCGCGCCAGGTAATCAATGCCGAGAACACCGGAAGCCACGCCGAGTACCACCACTGGGGCACGCCGATGCCAGGGGAGGTTTCCTCGAAGCGGTAGTCGTCCCAGACCACGCGCACGCTCAGCACGGCGATGGCGCCGAACAGCAGCGCCACCATCAGCGCGCCAAAGCGCGCAAGGGCACGGCGGCGCGCGAACGAGCCGCCCTCGGCGAACCATTCGATGCGGATGTGCATGTCGCGCGCCACGGCGGCCGAACCGGCCACCAGGGCCAGCACGATCATCAGGAACACAGAGATTTCTTCCGTCCAGGCGAACGAGGAGCTGGTGAAGTAGCGCACCAGCACGTTGGCGAAGGTGATCAGGGCCAGCAGCGCCATCACGATCACGGTGAGCCAGTCTTCGATGCGCAGCGAGCGGGGCTCGTCGGGGTAGGGGGTGTCCGCTGCCGGCGCAGCGGGATCGGGCCCGGGGGAGGGTGTGGTGGACATGGTGTCGGAAAGTCAGGGAGAGCGCGGAAAAGCGGCGCTGCCGTGACCGACCATGTTTCGGTGGTGCAGGAAGCGCTGGGTGCGCGTGGTGAGCGCTGCAGATGCTGCGTGGCCATTATGCGGCGACTTGCAGCGCGATGCTCCGCATCCCGGAGCATGCGCGCTTGCACCTATGGCTGTGGCATAGCGCAGGCAGATAATCCACCCATGGAAACCAAATGGCTTGAGGATTTTGTGAGCTTGGCCGAGACGCGCAGTTTCAGCCGATCGGCGCAACTGCGGCATGTCACGCAACCGGCTTTCTCGCGCCGCATCCAGGCGCTGGAGGCCTGGGCGGGGACCGATCTGGTGGACCGCAGCTCCTACCCCACCCGGCTTACGGGGGCCGGCAAGACGCTGTACGACCAGTCGCTGGAAATCCTGCAGGCGCTGCAGAACACCCGCGCCATGCTGCGCGCACACAGCACGTCGAGCCAGGACATGATCGAGTTCGCCGTGCCGCACACGTTGGCGTTCACCTTCTTCCCGGCCTGGGTGTCGAGCCTGCGCACGAAGTTCGGGCCGTTCAAGAGCCGGCTCATTGCCCTGAACGTGCACGATGCGCTGATGCGCCTGGTCGAAGGCAGTTGCGATCTGCTCATCACCTACCACCATGATTCTCAGCCCTTCCAACTGGACGCCGATCGCTACGAGATGGTCAGCTTGGGTCAGGAGGTGCTGGCGCCCTACAGTCGCCCCGATGCGGACGGCAAGCCCGTGCATTGCTTGCCCGGAAAGCCGGGCCAGCCCTTGCCCTACCTGGGCTATGCGCCAGGGGCGTACCTGGGGCGTGTGACGGAATTGATCCTCAAGCAGTCGGGCACGCCCATCCATCTGGACCGGGTGTACGAGACCGACATGGCCGAAGGCCTCAAGGCCATGGCGCTGGAGGGGCAGGGCGTGGCCTTCTTGCCCTACAGCGCGGTCAAAAAGGAATTGAAGGCGCGCCGCCTGGTCAGCGCTGTACCGCCGGGTGCGACAGAACTGCAGATGGTGATGGATGTGCGCGCCTACCGAGAAAAACCCTCGGGCAAGGAAACCGCCAAGGGCACCGCCCAGGCTCTGTGGGAGTATTTGCAGGTGCAGGCGGGTGCGGGGCTTGTATAAATATTTTTCATAGTTGTGCGCGGATTCAGCATTGGCAATGCGTGAATGCGGGACTTACCATCCGCGCCTTGGGTTTTTTTCGGGGGCCGGAGCAGGTTGTGCTGCTCTGTGTCTGAGCGCATCCGCAGTGCCTTGGCGCTGCACCATTCACCAACCGACGGGGAGTCAGCATGACCACCATCAGGACCTTTGCCGCTTGTCTTGCGTTGCTGTGCAGCGCCGCTGCGGTGCCTGCGCAAACGGTGCTGGAGCGTGTCGCTGGAGGCGGCAAGCTGGTGGTGGCGCACCGGGAATCGTCGGTGCCGTTTTCTTACATGGTGGATGGCAAACCGGTCGGTTACGCCGTGGACCTGTGCCTGCGCATTGCCGACGCGGTGCGCAAGAAAACAGGCATGAAGGACATGCCGGTGGAGTTCCTCATGGTCACGCCGGCCAACCGCATCACCATGGTGGAAGAGGGCAAGGCCGACCTGGAATGCGGCTCCACCACCAACAATGCCGAGCGGCGCCAGAAGGTCGGTTTCACCATTCCCCACTTCATCACCGGGGCGCGCCTCCTGGTGAAGGCGTCCAGCCCGGTGGACCGCATTGAAGACCTGACGGGCAGAAAACTGGTGTCCACCAAGGGCACCACGCCGCTCAAGGCGGTAGAGCAGGCCAACCGCGAGCGCCTGATGGGCCTGACCATCGTGGAGGCGCCGGACCACGCCAGAGCGCTTGAAATGGTGGAAAAAGGCGAGGCCGATGCGTTTCTGATGGACGATGTGCTGCTGTTCGGTTTGGCCGCCAACCGGCCTGATCCCAAGGCGCTGAAGGTGGTGGGGCGCTTCCTGACCACCGAGCCCCTGGCCATCATGCTGCCCAAGAACGATGTCGCGTTCAAGAAGGTGGTGGACGAGGAGATGCGTCGCCTGATCACCAGCCGTGACATCTATGACATCTACGACAAGTGGTTTCTGCGCCCCATCCCGCCCAAGGGCACGGCTCTGAACATGCCCGTCAGCTACCTGCTGCGCGACTTCTGGAAGTACCCGACCGACCATGTTCCTTTCTGAATCCGGGCGCCGCGCTTAGCGCGTTGCCGGTTACGATGGTGTGGCGTTTGCGCAGGCTTGGCGGGCCTGGGCAGATAATCGCACCGACCCATCCGTTTTTTTCGTTGACCCACAAGGAGACAATCATGAAGAAACCCCTGCTTGCTGCTGCCATCACCCTGCTGGCCGCTGGCACTGCCATGGCGCAAGCCAACGACACACTGGCCAAGATCAAGGGCGCTGGCAGCATCACCCTGGGCGTGCGCGAGTCCTCGGGCCTGTCCTACACCCTGGGTGGCGGCAAGTACGTCGGCTTCCACACCGAAATGGCCGAAGTCATCATTGCCGACCTGCAAAAGCAGCTCGGCCTGGCCAAGCTGGAGATCAAGTACCAGCCCGTGACCTCGCAGAACCGTATTCCGCTGGTGACCAACGGTACGGTGGACCTGGAGTGTGGCTCCACCACCAACAACGCGGCGCGCCAGAAGGACGTGGCCTTTGCCGTCACCACCTACGTGGAAGAAGTGCGCATGGCCGTCAAGGCCAATTCGGGCATCACTTCGGTCAAGGACCTGAACGGCAAGACCGTGGCCACCACCACGGGCACCACCTCGGTGCAGACCCTGCGCAAGCACGAGCGTGCCGGTGGCGTGGACTTCAAGGAAGTCTATGGCAAGGACCATGCAGACAGCTTCCTGATGCTGGAAACCGGTCGTGCCGACGCCTTCGTGATGGACGGCTCCATCCTGGCGGCCAACATCTCCAAGGCCAAGACCCCCGCCGACTTCAAGATTGTGGGTGAAGTGCTGAACGTCGAGCCCATCGCCTGCATGCTGCGCAAGGACGACCCCGCTTTCAAGAAGGCCGTGGACGACTCCATCAAGCGCCAGATCAAGGACGGTTCGCTCGCCAAGCTGTATGACAAGTGGTTCATGCAGCCCGTGCCTCCCACCAACCTGGCCATTGGCCTGCCCCTGTCCGCAGCCACCAAGGACGCCTGGGCCAACCCCAACGACAAGCCCATGGAAGACTACGCCAAGAAGTAATCCCGGGTAGGAGCCGCCCCTTCGGACCACCGGTTTGAAGGGGCTTTTTTGTTGGGCGCATGCGGGCCGAGATGCCTGCAGCGTCATATTGAATAAGGAATCATCCTATGAGCTGGGATTGGCAGGTGTTCTGCGAGGACACGCTGACAAGGGAGGCGATTCAAGGCTGCTTTGGCAAGGGCGGCGACATCACCTACCTGGACTGGATGCTGTCAGCATGGGGTTGGACGGTGTCGGTATCGGTGCTGGCCTTGGCTTTGGCCTTGGTGGTGGGTTCGCTGGTGGGCACTTTGCGTACCCTGCAGGACAGACCCATGGTCGTTCGCCTGGGGAACGCGTGGGTGGAGCTGTTTCGCAACATCCCGCTGCTGGTGCAGATTTTCCTGTGGTACCACGTGGTGCCCACGCTGTTCCCAGTGATGCGGGGTGTGTCCGGTTTTGTTCTCGTGGTGCTGGCGCTGGGTTTCTTCACCTCGGCGCGTATCGCCGAGCAGGTGCGTTCGGGCATTCAGGCATTGCCGCGTGGCCAGCGCTATGCGGGCATGGCCATGGGTTTCACCACCTTTCAGACCTACCGCTATGTGCTCTTGCCCATGGCGTTTCGCATCATCATTCCGCCGCTGACCAGCGAGACGATGAACATCTTCAAGAACTCTTCGGTGGCCTTCGCCGTGTCGGTGGCGGAACTCACCATGTTCGCCATGCAGGCGCAGGAAGAGACCTCGCGCGGCATCGAGGTGTACCTGGCCGTCACGGGTCTGTACATCGTTTCGGCCTTTGCCATCAACCGCGTCATGGCCTTTGTCGAGAAGCGCTCGCGCGTGCCCGGCCTGATCGTGGCTGGCGGATCGGGAGGCCACTGACATGAACCTCGCTCTGGACTTTTCCTTCTACAACTGGGACCTGATCAGCAACTTCGTGCTCAAGGGCCTGTACTTCAGCGTGATGCTCACCGTGGTGGCGACCATCGGCGGCATTCTGTTCGGTACGGTGCTGGCACTCATGCGTCTGTCCGGCAAGAAATGGCTGGTCGTTCCGGCCACCATCTACGTCAACGGCATGCGCAGCATTCCGCTGGTGATGGTGATCCTGTGGTTCTTCCTGCTCGTGCCCGCCATCATCGGCAGGCCCATCGGGGCCGAGGTCTCGGCCGTGGTGACTTTCATTGCCTTCGAGGCGGCCTACTTCAGCGAGATCATGCGTGCGGGCATCCAGTCCATCTCGCGTGGTCAGGTGTTCGCGGGCCAGGCACTGGGCATGACCTATGGCCAGAACATGAAGCTCGTGATCCTGCCGCAGGCTTTCCGCAACATGCTGCCGGTGCTGCTCACGCAGACCATCATCCTGTTCCAGGACACCTCGCTGGTCTATGCCATCGGCGCCTACGACATGCTCAAGGGCTTCGAGGTGGCAGGCAAGAACTTCGGGCGCCCCATCGAAGCCTATCTGGCGGCGGCGGTGCTCTACTTCATCATTTGCTACGCCCTGTCCTGGACGGTCAAGCGACTGCACCAAAAGATCGCCATCATCCGCTGATGGCCACCGCGTGAGGAATTTCAACAATGATCGAACTCAAGAACGTTTCCAAGTGGTACGGCTCCTTCCAGGTGCTCAACGACTGTTCCACCCGCATCAGCAAGGGCGAGGTGGTGGTGGTGTGCGGCCCGTCGGGCTCGGGCAAGTCCACGCTCATCAAGACCATCAACGCGCTCGAACCCATCCAGAAGGGCGAGATCTGGGTGGACGGCACGGCCATCCATGACCCCAAGACCGACCTGCCCAAGCTGCGCTCGCGCGTGGGCATGGTGTTCCAGCACTTCGAGCTGTTTCCCCACCTGTCGGTGACGGACAACCTCACCATCGCGCAGATCAAGGTGCTGGGCCGCAGTGCCGACGACGCCAAGAAGCGTGGCCTCAAGATGCTGGAGCGCGTGGGCCTGATCGCCCACAAGGACAAGTTCCCTGGCCAGCTCTCGGGTGGTCAGCAGCAGCGCGTGGCGATTGCCCGTGCACTGAGCATGGACCCCATCGTCATGCTGTTCGACGAACCCACCTCCGCGCTCGACCCCGAGATGGTGGGCGAAGTGCTGGACGTGATGGTGGGTCTGGCCAACGAGGGCATGACCATGATGTGCGTGACGCACGAAATGGGCTTTGCCAAGCGCGTGAGCAACCGGGTGATCTTCATGGACGTGGGCGGGAAGATTCTGGAGGACTGCTCCAAGGAGGAGTTCTTCGGCAACCCCGATGCGCGCCAGCCGCGCACCAAGGATTTTCTCAACAAGATCCTGCAGCACTGAGCACCTGGCACCATGCTCCGGCGGCACCTTCGGGTGCCGCTGTGTTTTGGGCCAGTAAGATGTGCAGGGCCGGAATCTCCCGGCATAGGCCTCCGGGCCAGAACGAGAACTTGAATATGTCGCAACCCGTGGTCATCACCGCCGAACTCACGCCCGAAAATGCCCAGGCGCTGGCGCAGTTCGTCAAGCGCATCAGCCATGATGCCATCCGGGCATGCTCCCGCGACGATGCGGAAACCTTCCTCGTGCGCGACGCGCTCGATTCACTGCGCGAAGCCCTGGATCTGGCCGGGTTCGACCCCGAATAGGCCCGACCCGAGCGACGCATGGCGGCCCCGCCAGATGCCGTGGCGGGGGCAGTGATGGGACAATGGCAGACATGACCGCTGCCCCAAACACTCTCACGATCACCCGCCCCGACGACTGGCACCTGCATGTGCGCGACGGTGCGCCGCTGCACACCGTGGTGCCGCACACCGCCGCTCAGTTCGGCCGCGCCATCATCATGCCCAACCTGCGCCCGCCCGTGACCACGGCGCAGCAGGCGCTGGAGTACAAGCAGCGCATCCTGGCGGCCGTGCCGCAGGGCGTGGCGTTCGAGCCGTTGATGACGCTCTACCTCACCGACAACCTGCCGCCCGAGGAGATCGCGCGCGCCAAGGACGCGGGCGTCGTCGCCGCCAAACTGTATCCCGCAGGCGCCACCACCAACAGCGATGCGGGCGTGACCGACCTGCGCAAGACCTACAAGACGCTCGAAGCCATGCAGAAGGCCGGCCTGCTGTTGCTGGTGCACGGCGAAGTGACCAGCCCCGACATCGACCTGTTCGACCGCGAGGCCGTGTTCATCGAGCAACAACTCATCCCGCTGCGCCGCGACTTCCCCGAGCTGAAGATCGTTTTCGAGCACATCACCACCAAGGAAGCCGCGCAGTACGTGCAGGAGGCAGACCGCTTCACCGCGGCCACGCTCACCGCGCACCACCTGCTCTACAACCGCAACGCCATCTTCACCGGCGGTATCCGCCCGCACTACTACTGCCTGCCGGTGCTCAAGCGCGAAACGCACCGCCAGGCGCTGGTGCAGGCCGCTACCAGCGGCAGCCCCAAGTTCTTCCTGGGCACCGACAGCGCGCCGCACCCTGCGCACCTCAAGGAGCACGCCAGCGGCTGCGCGGGTTGCTACACGGCCCATGCGGCCATGGAGATGTACGCCGAGGCCTTCGATAACGCCGGGGCGCTCGACAAGCTGGAGGGTTTCGCCAGCTTCCACGGCCCGGACTTCTACGGCCTGCCGCGCAACAGCGGCACCATCACCCTGCGCCGCGAAAGCTGGATGCCCCCCGAGCATTTCGCCTTCGGCGAGGCCGAACTCAAGCCGCTGCGTGCCGGAGAGGCGCTGCCCTGGAAATGTGTTCAGGTTTAAAAGAAATCACGCTGTAGCGCCCTGTTTATAAGCGATGGTAGCTATAAAATTTATAGCAAACTGAAATCCTCAGGCCTGCCTGGGCGAACCTTTCCTTTTATGATGGGTCTCTAGTAAACCGCGCTCCGGGCTTTGTCCGGCGCGGCTTGAAGGATTGCCGGGCCACCCCCATGTGATCCATCCAGTTCCGACAACCGACCACTTTTTTGTGGAGCACCATGAAACGCATCATCCTGTTCCTGCTGACCAACATCGCCGTGGTGGCCGTGCTTGGCATCGTGGCCAGCCTGCTCGGCGTGAACCGCTATCTCACCGCCAACGGGCTGAACCTTGGCGCGCTGCTGGGTTTCGCCTTCATCATGGGTTTTGGCGGCGCCATCATCTCGCTGCTCATGAGCAAGCCCATGGCCAAGTGGAGCGCCGGGGTGCAGATCATTGACGGCACGCGCTCTGCCGATGAGGCCTGGATCGTCGAGACCGTGCGCAAGTTTGCCGACAAGGCAGGCATCGGCATGCCCGAGGTCGGCATCTTCGAGGGCGACCCCAACGCCTTTGCCACCGGTGCGTTCAAGAACTCGGCCCTGGTGGCGGTGTCCACCGGCCTGCTGCAGAACATGACGCACGAGGAGGTCGAGGCCGTCATCGGCCACGAGGTAGCGCACATCGCCAACGGCGACATGGTCACCATGACGCTGATCCAGGGTGTGATGAACACCTTCGTGGTGTTCCTCTCGCGCGTGATTGGCTATGCCGTGGACAGCTTTCTGCGCAAGAACGACGAGAACAGCTCCGGCCCCGGCATCGGCTACATGGTCACGACCATCGTGCTGGACATCGTGCTTGGTTTCCTGGCAGCCATCATCGTGGCCTGGTTCTCGCGCCAGCGCGAATTCCGTGCCGACGCCGGTGCCGCCCAGCTCATGGGCCGCCGCCAACCCATGATCAATGCCCTGGCCCGCCTGGGTGGCGTGCACACGCAGGAGCTGCCCAAGAGCATGGCTGCCATGGGTATTGCCGGGGGCATTGGCAAACTGTTCAGCACCCACCCGCCCATCGAAGAGCGCATTGCGGCCTTGCAGAACATGCAGAACCAGGGTTGATGGCGGCCCGGCCGCTCCGATACCCCAACAAGCGCCAGGTGGCTTCGGCCCCTGGCGCTTTTGCTTGGCGCTTCGCACCTCCTGCAGCGAATGCTACTGGCGCGGCCCAGGCCAGCGGCCACCGCGCAAGGGCCGCCAGTGCTCCGAGTCCAGGCGCTGGTGGCGTCCCCCTTCCCGGCGAAGCCGAGAGAAGGGGGAAGCGGCGCAGCCGCTCAGGGGGTTGTCAGAATGCTGCGCGCCACGGCCTCGCCCACCTTGATGCCATCCACACCGGCTGAGAGGATGCCCCCCGCGTAGCTCGCGCCTTCGCCCGCCGGGTACAGGCCGGCGGTGTTGAGGCTCTGGAAGTCCTCGCCCCGACCGATCTTGAGCGGTGACGAGGTGCGCGTCTCCACGCCGGTGAGCACGGCGTCGTGCATGTCGAAGCCCTTGATCTTGCGGCCGAAGGCCGGCAGGGCCTCGCGCAGCGCCTCGGTGGCGTAGTCGGGCAGGGCCGCACGCAGGTCGCAGGGCGTCACGCCGGGCTTGTATGAGGGCTCCACGCTGCCCAGTGCCTGGGAGGGGCGGCCCGCCAGAAAATCGCCCACGAGCTGGCCCGGCGCGTTGTAGTTGCCGCCGCCCAGCACATAGGCGTTGGCTTCGAGCTGGCGCTGCAGCACGATGCCCGCCAGCGGGTGGTACTGGCCATCCTGGAGTGCCTCCACGCCGTGCGTGGCGCCGAGCTGGGCCTCGAACGCGGCGGGGTCGGTGGGGTAGTCCTGCGGATCGATGCCCACCACCATGCCCGCGTTGGCGTTGCGCTCGTTGCGCGAATACTGGCTCATGCCGTTGGTCACCACGCGGCCGGGCTCGCTGGTGGCGGCCACCACGGTGCCGCCGGGGCACATGCAGAAGCTGTAGGCCGTGCGGCCATTGCTGGCGTGGTGCACCAGCTTGTAGTCGGCCGCGCCCAGCAGCGGGTGGCCGGCGTGGCGGCCCCAGCGCGCGCGGTCGATCACGCCCTGCGGGTGCTCGATGCGAAAGCCCACCGAGAACGGCTTGGCCTGCATGTGCACGCCGCGCTCGTGCAGCATGGCAAAGGTGTCGCGCGCGCTGTGGCCCAGCGCCATCACCACATGGCGCGCCTCCAGCTCGTGGGTCTGGCCCGTGGCCTGGTCCAGCACGCGCAGGCCGCGCAGCTGGCGTTGACCGGTGCTGCCCTGCTCGATCAGCACATCGGTCACGCGTTGCTGGAAGCGCACCTCGCCACCCAACTCGATGATCTGCTCGCGCAGCGTCTCGACCACCTTCACGAGCTTGAAGGTGCCGATGTGCGGGTGCGCCACGTACAGGATCTCGGGCGGTGCACCGGCCTGCACGAACTCCTCCATCACCTTGCGGCCCAGGTGGCGCGGATCCTTGATCTGGCTGTAGAGCTTGCCGTCGGAGAAAGTGCCCGCGCCGCCCTCGCCGAACTGCACATTGCTCTCGGGGTTCAGCTCGCGCTTGCGCCACAGGCCCCAGGTGTCCTTGGTGCGCTCGCGCACCGTCTTGCCGCGCTCCAGCACGATGGGCCGCAGGCCCATCTGCGCCAGCACCAGCGCCGCGAAGATGCCGCAGGGCCCGAAACCCACCACCACCGGGCGCTCGCGCAGCCCGGCCGGAGCCTGGCCCACCGGGCGCCAGGCCATGTCGGGGGTGGGCTGGATGTGGGGATTGCCCGCATGCCGTGCCAGCAGCGCGGCATCCTGGGCAGGCTCGGTGAGGGTGATATCGACGATATAGACCGCCAGCAGGTCGGCCTTGCGCGCGTCGAAGCTGCGCTTGAAGACGTGGACGTGGGCGATGCCGGCGGGCGCGATGCCCAGCGCCTGAGCGGCAGCGGCGCGCAGCGCAGCCTCGGGGTGGGTTTCGGGATCGGTGGGCAGCGCGCCCAGCGGCAGCCGGATTTCAGAGAGACGGATCATGGTCTTGCGGGCCCGTGGTGATCGGGCAAAGGGCAATGCAGAGACGCGAATTTTACCGACCGGAGGAATTTTGGGAGCGCGGACGCCCGCGCTCCGGGCCTGTTCAGGTCGGCAGGAAGCCTTCCACCGACAGGTAGCGCTCACCCGTGTCGTAGTTGAAACCCAGCACCCGGGCACCTGCCGGCAGCTCGGGCAGTTTGGCGGCGATGGCGGCCAGCGTGGCGCCGCTGGAGATGCCCACCAGCATGCCTTCTTCGCGTGCGCTGCGGCGGGCGAATTCGCGTGCCGCTTCGGCATCGACCTGGATCACGCCATCAAGCAGGCCGGTGTCCAGGTTCTTGGGGATGAAGCCCGCGCCAATGCCCTGGATGGGGTGGGGCGCGGGCTGGCCGCCCGAGATCACGGGCGAGAGCGTGGGCTCGACGGCGAACACCTTGAGCTGCGGGAACCGGGCCTTCAGCACGCGCGCCGTGCCCGTGAGGTGGCCGCCCGTGCCCACGCCGGTGATGAGCGCGTCCAGCCCGTCGGGGAAGTCCGCCAGGATCTCCTGCGCCGTGGTGCGCACGTGCACGTCCACGTTGGCCGGGTTCTCGAACTGCTGCGGAATCCAGGCGCCGGGTGTTTGGGCCTTGAGTTCCTCGGCCCGGGCGATGGCGCCCTTCATGCCCTTCTCGCGCGGCGTGAGGTCGAAGCTGGCGCCGTAGGCCAGCATCAGGCGGCGGCGCTCGATGCTCATGCTGTCGGGCATCACGAGGATGAGCTTGTAGCCCTTGACGGCCGCCACCATGGCCAGGCCCACGCCAGTGTTGCCGCTGGTGGGCTCGATGATGGTGCCGCCGGGCTGCAGCGCGCCCGATTTCTCGGCGTCTTCAATCATGGCCAGCGCGATGCGGTCCTTGATCGAGCCACCGGGGTTGCCGCGCTCGGACTTGACCCACACATTGGCCCCCGCCCCAAACAGGCGGTTGATGCGGATGTGCGGCGTGTTGCCAATGGTTTGCAGAACGTTTTCAACTTTCATGGCGTCTCCTGTGAAATGCGACAAGGGGTGTGGCCTGCATTTTGAACCAGGTGTTCTACCGCCATGGCGATATGGATATGCCTGTGCGTCAGGAGTGCAGGCCGATGCCAGGGCGTGGCAAGGCTACGCTGGGGCAATCTCTACCCGCATCGCCCGTTCCACCGGGATGATCCGCACCTGCAGGGGCAAACCCAGTGCAATGGTCTGCGCATTGGTGGCTGTGTGCAGCGTGACCTCGGTGCAGGTGTAGCTGGCGGCCCGGCCACTGCGCCACACGGCCAGCGCAAGGGGCAGCATCCATTGGTCGGCCAGGTGCGGGCCCAACGCGCCGTGGCTGCGTTGGTAGGTACGGATTTCATTCGCCAGGCGCTTGGCCACTTGCTCGGCCGACAGGCTGCGTTCGCCCAGCTGGCAAAGACTTCGGTGACATGGGCATGCTCCAGCGTTGCCAGCAGCGCGTTGCCTGGACCTTCGTTCTGGCGCGTGGGTGGCTGGCGCAGCTGGCCTGCCTCAAACGTCCAGCCCATGCGCTGGCCCAGCGTCTCCAGTTCACGCGGCGCGATACTGCGTGCCAGGCCGGGCGCCAGCGCTTCGCCCCAGGCGTTGAGCAGCGGTCCGCGCTCCTGCACATCCACCGGAGCCAGCGCCTGCGGGTCGGGCGCGATGTGCGCCACCAGCTCGCCACCGCCCGCAGGAAAGAAGCCACGGCGTTTGAGATCCAGCTCCAGCCCCACGCCCAGCCGCCGCACCAACGGGGCAAAGGCGCGCTCCAGAAAATCAAACGGCGGCGCCATCGGGTTGTGCGTGCCGCCCATCAATTCGACCTTGCTGGGGGCTTCGGCCAGCATCAGCGCGGGCAACACGGTTTGCAGCACCAGCAGGCAACTGCCTGCGGTGGCGATCTGAAAACGGTAGTCGCCCGATCGCACTTCGCCGGGCGTGAACAGCAGTGTTTGCGAATTCAGCTCCGCCCCCTCAGCCCGCCCACCGCACACGGCCACGGCCGCCTGCACGCAGGCCAGGTGCTGGCGCATGAGGCCCGGCTTGGGCCGCCCGGCGCGAATGCGCGTGATGTGCAGCGGCCGACCGGTGACCATGGACAGGGCGAGGCCCGTGCGCAGAATCTGGCCGCCGCCTTCGCCGGTGGAGCCGTCGAGGTTTAGTGAGTGCACCTTCATTCAATATTTTTTGTTCTCATCAAGGTTGGTTTGACACCGATCACGTTAGGTCGGTACATCCTTGCGAGCCTCATGCGTAGCAAGTAAGTAGATGGCTAACGCGCCTGAGAGATTGACTGCCAGTTCTGCATGCCTCGCAGCAGGTCGAACGCCTACCTTCCCCTTTCCATGGGCATCGCCCAAGCGATTTCGAAGCGCTGCTAGGCCCTCAACGACTGCCGTGCAACCTCCCAATATTTGTTTGAAAACTTGTTCGGTGTGTTGGGACGGAGCTATTCGCAACTCCTCTGCTGTGAGTCGATACAGCTTGTTCATGTCGGGGTTGTCGTCATGTGCAACGTTGCAGTCATCAAGAATTTGCTTGCACACCGACTCAAGAAGTGTCCGAGCTACAGTAATTGCACCCTCTGGATCTGCTGCCCTCCGATCAAGGGCTTTTGACCATACGGCTTGGGCATACGCCGAGTTCATTTTTTTCACGGCCCCAGAGACCAATGAATCAGCGGGATGGTGAACCGCCCCGGGTATCGAGGAGGCCGGTTGGTTTAAGTTGACACCTTTGTCGAGGTGTCGCTGGCGGCGAGTTGCCTCCAGTAGTTTGCCTCAGCTTCTGCCGGAGGGATGCCCCCAATCGGCGTGAGCAGTCGGACGTGGTTGAACCAGTGCACCCATTGCAGGGTGGCCAGTTCCACGGATTCCCTGGTCTTCCAAGGTCCCCGGCGGTGAATCAACTCGGCCTTGTACAGACCGTTGATGGTCTCGGCC
Source organism: Acidovorax sp. 210-6 (assembly GCF_010020825.1). GTDB lineage: Bacteria > Pseudomonadota > Gammaproteobacteria > Burkholderiales > Burkholderiaceae_C > Simplicispira > Simplicispira sedimenti. The sequence continues at coordinate 3,519,248 of NZ_JAACJE010000001.1, read as the reverse complement.
AGCGCGTTGTCATAGCTGTCTCCCCTGCTGCCCACCGAAGGTTGTATGCCCGCCTGGTCCAAGCGTTCGGTGTAGCGGATGCTGACGTACTGACTGCCCCTGTCGGAATGGTGCGTCAAGACATGGGCCGCTGGCTGGCGTTCGTACAGAGCCTGCTCCAGGGCATCGAGCACGAAGTCCGTCTGCATGCTGCGACTGACGCGCCAGCCCACGATGCGCCGAGCGTACACATCCACCACAAAGGCCACATACAACCAGCCTTGCCAGGTGGAGACATAGGTGAAGTCCGACACCCATAGCTCGTTGGGACGGCTGGCATGGAAGTGCCGGTTGACGTGGTCCAGCGGGCACGGGGCCGAGGTATCCGGCGTGGTGGTGCGCACCGCCCTGCCACGGCGTGCCCCTTGCAAGCCCATGGCACGCATCAGACGCTCGACCGTGCAGCGCGCCACCACGATGCCCTCGCGGTTCATCTGCAGCCAGACCTTGTCGGCTCCGTAGACCTGCCAGTTGGCGTGCCACACGCGCTGAATGTCGGCCTTCAAACCCTCGTCACGCTGGGCGCGTGCACTGCGCAGTTGCGCGTTGCGTTGCCGGGCTGCGTGGCGCCAGTAACACGACGGGGCCATCTGCAGCGCCCGGCAGATGGGCTCGACCCCGTAGTCATCACGGTGGCGGTCGATGTAGGCCTTCACGACTTGAGTCGGCGGTCGAGCTCCGCCTGCGCGAAAAACGCGCTGGCCGTCTTCAGGATGTCGTTGGCCCGGCGCAATTCTTTGACCTCACGCTCCAGTTCCTTGATGCGCTGCGCATCCGAGGTGGTGGTGCCGGGGCGCTGGCCGCTGTCGACCTCGGCCTTCTTGACCCAGTCGTTCAAGGTCTGTGGCACGCAGCCAATCTTGGGGGCAATCGATTCAATCGCTGCCCACAGCGACGGGTAGTCGGCTCGGTGCTCCTGCACCATGCGCACGGCGCGCTCGCGCACTTCCGGGGAGAACTTCGGTGACTTGTTCATAGCTCCATCTTCTCAAGTGTTGGAGCCTCCTCAAAACCCGGGGCGGTTCATGGTTCTGGTCAGATTCAATCAAGTCCAAAAGGGGGCGAAACTCACTCCATATGTACTCTCTTCGCTCGGCATACGTGGCGTACTTGCTTTTTATAAATTGCCAAAACTGAGGCAGGCTTCGGCAGGTTCTCACGAAGCCTGGAACCAGGGAGTCAAATCGCTTCTCCGACAAAACGACCTGTCGTAGCCTCACATAGTCGGCGTCGTTTTCGTCGTTGCCGGTTGCTCGTGCAACCATCAGGTTCTGGAGCGTTTCTACCTGCTCTTTGTAGACGTTCATGTTTGGTCACCCCTTCACACACACCACCTGCTTGAGCGTGTACACCACCTCCACCAGGTCTTCCTGCGCCGTCATCACCGCATCGATGTCCTTGTACGCCATCGGGATCTCATCGATCACGTCGGCGTCCTTTCGGCATTCCACGCCTTCGGTCGCCTTGATCTGGTCTTCCACGGTGAACAGTTTCTTGGCCTTGGTGCGGCTCATGGTTCGCCCTGCGCCGTGGCTGCAGCTGTTGAAGCTCTCGGGGTTGCCTTTTCCGCGCACGATGAAGCTCTTGGCCCCCATGCTCCCCGGGATGATTCCCAGCTTGCCCTGCTCGGCACTCACCGCGCCCTTTCGGGTCACGAACACGTCTTGCCCGAAGTGCGTCTCGCGCTGCACGTAGTTGTGGTGGCAGTTCACGGCTTCCACGTGGGTCTCGAACGGCTTGGTGATGACCTGGCGCAGCGCGGCAATCACGCGGCCCATCATCACCTCGCGGTTGGCGGCAGCAAATTTCTGCGCCCACCCCACGGCCTTCACGTAATCGCCAAAGTACTGCGCGCCTTCTTCAAAGTACGCCAGGTCCTTGTCCGGCAGGTTGCGCTGGTGCAGCTCAGCGTCCTTCTTGGCCAGCTCGATAAAGTGGGTGCCGATGGCGTTCCCCACCCCGCGTGAGCCGGAGTGCAGCATCACCCACACGGACTGGTGTTCGTCCAGGCAAATTTCGATGAAGTGGTTCCCCGTTCCCAGCGTTCCCAGGTGCTTGTAGTTGTTCGTGTTCTTGATGCGCGGGTGCGCTTCGCAAATCTCGTCGAACTCATCCACCAGCGCGGCCCAGGCGCGGTCGGTTTCTGCAGGCGGCGTATCCCAGCTTCCCTTGTCACGGCCGAAGCGCTTGGGGGTCATTCCCACGGGCACGGCGCGCTCGATGGCGGCGCGCACGCCGGACAGGTTGTCAGGCAGGTCGCTGGCCGTGAGCGTGGTCTTGCACGCCATCATTCCGCACCCCAGGTCCACGCCCACTGCGGCGGGGATGATGGCCTTGAGCGTGGGCACCACCGAGCCGATGGTGGCGCCAATCCCCAAGTGCACATCGGGCATCACCGCCACATGCTTGAAGACGATGGGCAGGCGGGCAATGTTGCGCAGCTGGTTCTTGGCGTCTTCCTCCACAGGCACGCCGTTGGTCCACATCTTCACGGGGACGCCGTTCGGGACTTCGTATTGTTCGTAGTTGTTCATGGTGTTCTTTCGTCTTGCTTGTTCTTATCTTGTCTGCATGATCCTGGCACTGTGCCATGGGCTTCAGCGCATCTTCACCAGCCCATTCAGCACCTGGTCCAGGCCGCCAAACACCGAGATCTTGTCGATCCGCTCGGCCACGCGTTCCAGCGTCTCCAGCTCCTTCATGCGCAGGGCGACGGGGTTGTCCTCCATCACCTTGGCGGTGTTGAGCAGCGAGCGCGTGGCGGCGGTTTCCTCGCGGCGGCGGATCACGTTGGCCTCGGCCTGCTTCTGGGCTTGCACCACCTGGGTCAGGATGGTTTTCATCTCGCCGGGCAGGACGATGTCCTTCACGCCCACGCTTTCCAGCTGCATGCCGTAGGGCAACAGCTTGGCGGCCATGTGTGCAGTCACCACCTCGTCGATCACCGTCTTGTTCTCCAGCAGTTCGTCGAGCGTGCGGGTGCCCACGGCGGCGCGCAGCGCAAACTGCAGCTCGCGGTACAGGTGATCGGCAGGCTTTTGCAACTGGGCAAAGGCGCGCAGCACATCGGCATAGCGGTAGGTGGCGCACAGGTTCAGGCGCAGGCCCACCTTGTCGCGGGTCATGATGTCCTGGCCCGATACCTCCACGGCTTGCAGGCGCAGGTCCACCAGCTCCACGGCGATGGTGCGGCCGTACTTCCAGAACGCGTAGGTGCCAGCGGTCAGCAGGCGCTCCACCTTGCCGTCCACCGTCAGTAGCGCGCACTGGCCTTCGGGCACCTGCACCTGCAGTACGCCGGTCAGGCCCGTCACCGCGCGCTGGCGCAGCTGGGCTTGCGTCAAACGCGCCACCAGGTCGGCGGGCAGTTCTGCGCCGGCTTGCAGGTCCACCACCTGTACGCTCACCTCTACCAGGCCTTTCCAATACAGGCGGCGGGTGCCGGGCGGCAGGATCTCGACCAGCACACCGTTTTCGCTGCGCAGGCCCACTTCGGTTTCCGACAGGTTCACCTGCACAAACTCGGCTGCCACCACGGCAGGCTCCTGCGCCATAAGGTACTCGGCCAGGCCGTGGGTGAAGGCGGGTTGTTCGAGGGCGAAGGTCTCCACGCGCAGCTCGTCAGTGCCCGCAAAGAGCCAGTAGGTACCGCTGTGCAGCACGCGATCAAAGCTGCCGTTACGCAGCAGCAGGGCGCGTTCGCTTTTCTTCACGACGGCTCGTTGAAACATCTTCAGCATCTCTTTTCCTCTCTCTCTTCTTTGTTGTCGTATCGGGTTGCCGTTACAGCGATGGCGGGGTGCCAGGGGGCACAGCCAGGGCCCTGCAGTGCGCCTTGTCTGCTGCCCCGCAGGCGGGGCGGCAGCGTGGCTGGCTGCGGGCGCGGGCTGTGCCCGGTGCTGGCACAAACCGCCACCGGCTGACGGGGCGGGGTCTTGCGGCGGCGTCTAGATAAACGCAACCCTGGGGCCGCTCCCCGCGTTCGGCGGGTGGTCTTTCGACCGGTACTTCCAATCAAGGTCTTGCGACCGTGGGCAGGAATCGAACCTGCGACAACCGCCTTTCGGCGGGGCTCTACCAGACTGAGCTACCAGTGGTGACACGCCTGGAGTCGCACCAGGCACGTCCTTTCGGAGTGGCTACTGCGGCCGTGCCGTCATCCAGTGTTTGCGGTGTGCGGCATGCAGGGCATCGACAGGGCCCGAAGGTCCCGGATTTCCGGCACCGGCGGGGCGGACTTCTGTCCCAACCCCGGCCTGTGAGCGGTCACCGCTTGCGCTGGATGCCTTGTCTATTGCCAGATGCGTGCCAGGTGGGTGGCTAGGGTGTCGCTGGTTTGTAACTTGTTGATTTGAATGGATAGAAAATCCTGAAAGGGATTCTTTTGATTTATGTGATGTGGGAATACTAGAATTAAAACTAAATAAATAGATTGATATCTATGCGTAAAAACAAGGTGGTGATCGGCTTTCTGGGCACGCAGCTTGACTCCGGCCGGGGCGCGGGGCGGTGGGAGAAGTGGCGCCCCACCGTGTCGCTGGTGCAGCACGAAGACGTGGTGATTGATCGGCTGGAGCTGCTCTACACCCTTGCGCACCAAGACCTGGCTCAGCTCGTGCAGGCCGACATGGCTCTTGCCTCGCCCGAGACCACGGTGAACCTGGTGCCCATGCCCATTGCCGACCCGTGGGACTTTGGCGAGGTGTATGCCCAGCTCTTTGACTGGACGCAGGCTTACCGCTTCGACACCGAGCGCGAGGAGTACTGGACGCACATCACCACGGGTACGCACGTAGCGCAGATCTGCCTGTTCTTGCTGGTGGAGTCGCGCCGTATTCCGGGCGTGCTGGCGCAGACTTCGCCCCCGAAGCGCCAGCAGGCGGGCAACCCCGGCAGCATTGCGCTGATCGACTTGGATCTCTCGCGCTACGACGTGATTGCCCAGCGCTTTGGCGCAGAGCAGCGCGATGCGGTGCAGTTCTTGAAAAGCGGCATTGCCACGCGCAATGCGCGCTTCAACGGACTGATCGACGAGGTGGAGCGCGTGGCCGTGCGCTCGCGTGCGCCCATCCTGTTCACCGGGCCCACGGGCGCCGGCAAGTCGCATCTGGCGCGGCGCATGTTTGAGCTGAAGAAAGCCCGCCACCAGGTGGCAGGCGAGTTCGTCGAAGTGAACTGCGCCACGCTGCGCGGTGACGGAGCGGCATCCACCCTGTTTGGCCACAAGAAGGGCGCCTTCACGGGTGCGGCGGCTGACCGGCCCGGCCTGCTGCGTGCGGCGCACCAGGGTGTGCTGTTCCTCGACGAAATAGGCGAGCTGGGCCTGGACGAGCAGGCGATGCTGCTCAAGGCCGTGGAAGAAAAGCGCTTCTACCCCATGGGCAGCGACTGTGAGGTGGAGAGCGACTTTCAGCTGGTGGCGGGTACTAACCGCGACCTGCGCACCGAGGTGGCGGCCGGGCGCTTCCGCGAAGACCTGTTTGCGCGCATCAACCTGTGGAGCTATGTGCTGCCCGGCCTGGCGCAGCGGCCCGAGGACATCGAGCCCAATGTGGACTACCTGCTTATGCGCGTGGCCGCCGAGCTGGGCGGCGCGGTGCGGTTCACCAAAGAGGCCAAGGCCGCGTACCTGCGCTTTGCCACGGGCCCCGAGGCCCTGTGGAGCGGCAACTTTCGCGACCTGGCCGCCAGTGTGACCCGGCTGGCCACGCTGGCAGAAGCAGGCCGCATTGGCGAATCGCTGGTGCAGGCCGAAGTGGCACGGCTGCGCTGGCTATGGCAACCGCAGGGCGTGGGGGCTGCCACTGCACCCGATGGCGAAGCGGCGCTGCAGGCCTTGGTGGGCGACGCGGTGTGGGATGCCATGGACCTGTTTGACCGCCTGCAACTGCAGGCCGTGGCCGGGGTGTGCCGGCGTGCGCGCAGCCTGTCGGATGCCGGGCGGGTGCTGTTCCAGGCCTCGCGCACGCAGCGCTCCGTGGTCAACGATGCAGACCGCCTGCGCAAGTACCTGGCGCGGTTTGGGCTGACGTGGGAGCAAGTGGCGGGCGCGTGAGCTGCGTCAGGGCTTGCGCGCCGTCATCAAGAACAAGGGGTACTCCCGCCCATTGCGGTGCTGCATGCGCAGGATTTCGGTGAACGCCACGTCCCGCAGGCCTGCGTGCTCGGCCTGTGCCTGCAGGGCCTGGGGGGCAAAGCCGAAGTGGTGCACGCCCTTGGCTTCGTTGTCGCCGTGAAAGCTGCCGTCTTCTTGGTACAGATCGACCAGGGCCACGCGCCCGCCGGGGTGCAGGGCGCTGGCAAAGGCCTGCATCAGTGCGGTGGTGTCGGCCACATGGTGCAGGGCCATACAGCTGACGATGGCGTGGTAGCGCCCCGGCAGGCCGGCAAAGATGTCGCCCTGGTGCGGTGTGATGTTGGCAAAGCCCTTGTCGGCCAGCACCTGCAGCATGGCGCCAGACATGTCCAGCGCCGTGACCTGCTCCACCAGGGGTGCGATTTGAGTGGCCAGCAGGCCGGTGCCCGCGCCAAAGTCCAGCACATGGTCGGTGGGGGCCAGGGGCAAATGCGCCAGCAGGCGCGGCGGCACGGCGCCCAGTTGTTGGGACATGGGGCGCTGGTCCCAGTCGCGGGCGGCGGTGTCGAAGTGGGAGTGGGCTGCGGTCATGGTGCAAGTATCTGCCAGGCGCCGTGGCGTCCCGCCGGTCTGGGATAATCACGCCCGTGAAGCGCGCCAGACCGCCGCTGGTGCAATCTGGGAAACCAGGCACTGGAGGAACGTCCGGACTGCACAGGACAGCGTAGCAGCTAACGGCTGCCCACCGTGAGGTGAGGATCAGAGCAACAGAGACGAGTCCCGGGGGAGTGCCGCAAGGCAGACCACTGGGGGTGAAACGGGCAATCTCTACGCGCAGCAATACCAAGTAGGCCAGCCACGGGAGCAGGGCGACCTCTCTCGACCTTGTGGATCCGCAGGGAGAGCTGGCGGGTAGGTAGCATCGAGCCGGGTGGGCGACCCCCGGCCCAGAGTAATGGCGGTCACGCTGCGGGCAACCGCAGTGCACAGAATCCGGCTTATCGGCGCGCTTCACACTTTTTTAGCCAAAAATGGCTCCAACGCTTATGGGGCAAGCGCTGGCAGCTCTCATTTTTGATGTGTCACAGCGCTGAGCAATGGGGCGACTGCCCCTGCTGCAGCGCGTGGGCGCGCTCCACCGTGTCGGGGTGGCTGCTCAGCAGCGACCAGATCGGGTGCGCGGCTTCGGCCTTGCCCTGCTTTTGGGGCGCGGGCTGGCTCGCGCCGGACTTCTGGCTGCCTTCAGCGTCGTCCTCGTCGTGCGCGATGGCCAGCAGCAGCGTGCCCATGGGCGCCGTGGGCAGGGCGGCGTGGCGCATCAGGCCGATGGCAAAGCAGTCGGCCTCGCGCTCATGGTTGCGCCGGTAGTGCAGCCCGGTGAGCAGCGCGCCGCCCGTGGAGAGCACGCCCGACACATCGCCCAGTGCCAGCCCCAGGCCCATTTGCAGCACGCCTTGCTCCACGACCATGCGCGTGGTGTGGCGGTGCACCATATGGCCGATCTCGTGCGCCAGCACGCCCACCAGCGCGTCGTCGTCCAGGCCCTGCTTGGCGGCCGCCTGCACCAGGCCATCGGTCATCACCACCTGCCCGCCGGGCAGGGCAAAGGCGTTGGCGCCCAGGCCGGAGCGGAATTCCAGCTGCAGCCGCGGTGCGTAGCCGGGGTAGCGCTGCAGCGCGGGCGGGATCTGCCCGGCCAGCGCATCAAAACGTGCACGCAGCTGCGCCTGGCGCTCGGGTGGCAGCTTGCTCGGCTTGAGCAGGCCATCGTCCATCTGCCGCAGGCCTTGGTCGGCCAGCGCGGCTTCCCAGCCCACGGGCACCCAGCGCGTGAGCTGCGTGGCCATCCACGGTGTGCCATAGCGGTAGAACAGGGTCAGGCCGATGGCAGCGGCCAGCAGCACGGCCAGCAGCACGCTCCAGCGCGTCTGCATGCGCTGGGCCAGGCCGGGGCGCGCGCCCGCTGCGGCCAGGGCCGCGTGCCAGGCAGACACGGCGTCGATTTCCAGGCTGCCGTGATCGCGCAGGTCCACCACCACGCGTGCCTGGGGGCGGCGCGCATTCCAGGCCTCGGGCCAGCCCACGTCCTGGTGGGCAAACACTACCGGCGCCGCGCCCGGTGCCGACAGCGGATGCAGGTGCAGCGACGGCCCCCGGGCCGTGGCCCGCAAGCCCACCAGCACCGGCCGCGCCTGGCTGCTGCGTCCGTCAAACCAGCGTCCCGGGAGCAGATCGCCGGGTGCGACGGTAGATTCCTGAGATGCATTCAACGGGTGGTCTCCTCGACAAAGCACTCCAGCCCCAAAAACTGGCGCGGCCCAGCCCAGTGGCCCCCGCGCAAGGGCCGCCCCGCCGCGCTGGGGGCGTTCCCCTGCCCGCAGCGCATAGCGCTGCGAGAGCGGGGGGAAGCGGCGCAGCCGCTCAGGGGGGTGTTCGTGATCACCCGATCAGGTCCAGCCCCGCCGCATCGGCCAGCGCATCGCCCAGCCCGCCCTCCTGGTGGCGCAGCATTTGGCCTGCCAGCTGGTCCACGCCCCCTTTGACGTGCAGCGTGACCGATTCAAGCTTCATGGCGTACTCGCTCACCCGCGCAAAGGGCCGGTAAAAACCCAGCGTCAGCAGCGTGAGCAGCAGGTTGCGCACGCGCAGCCAGACAAACCCGCGCACACTCAGCGTGCAGCGAAAGCGGGCCACCTGGCTCACGCCGATGTTGTTCCATTGCAGCAGGAACATGCGCGCCTCGCGGTAGGCGCGTGCCGGTGCCGAGGCCAGCAGCAAGAGCATGAACAGTGCAAAAAAGCCGAACAGCAACAGGAAGAACACCCACACCCCGGCGTTCTTGCCCAGGCCCGCCAGCAGCGCCACCGAGCCCCCCGCCGCCAGCGTCACCAGTGCCACCATGCCCAGCAAGCACAGCAGGAACACCCCCACCGTGGCCAGCCAGATCTTGACGAAATCCATGTACACCGGCTTCCAGCGTCCGGCCTCGGCGCCCAGGTGGGTGCGCAGCACCAGCAGGCTCTGGTAGTTGTATTCCAGCCGAATGAAGCACAGCAGCGACAGCACCACGCCCAGCAGCAGCAAGGCCCACAGCGCCGGTGGCAGCGCGGGCATGGCGCTGCTCTTTTCGTCGCCGTCGGGGGTGGCGCCGTCCAGGGCCTGGGCCAGCTCGGGGGCCACCCAGCGCAGCCCGAACACCACCCCAATCCACACCAACGCAATGGCAAACACCGGCCAACTGGCGCTGTACACCTCGCGCCAGCTTGCCGCAAACCGCAGGCGCAGCCCGCGCCAGCGCGTGTTGCCCAACCGAAACCGCATGGCGCTGGCCCATAGGTAGGGCGCCAGCACTGCGCCGCCCAGCAGCAGCAAGGCCACGGCCGTGTCTTGCCCAGTGTCCACGGCGATGTTATAGGCCAGCGTGAGCAGGACCAGCAGCACAAAACCCGTCACCATCTTGCGCTGCGGCGCCGTGAATTCCAGTGGGCTGTCGGCCACCAGCGTGTGGCCATAGAAATACTGCACCGTGCGCCTGCGCGCCCAGGGGGTGTACAGGCCCAGCGTCACGATGCTGAGCAGTACGTTGACGATCCAGACACGGAAATACTCCCCACCGCGGCCGGAAAACTCCAACGGGTGGGCGTCGATCGCTGCTGACTCCAAGGGTGCCGCCTGCGCCGATGCGTTGCTGCGGGGTGGGTGTTCCATGGTCTCCCTCCAGGATGGCCGGGCAGTGTAGCAGTGGCGTGTGAATTTTGATCTGAAAGCGCCCGCAGCGCTTGTGTCCACAGCGCGGTTAGCTATGGTTTTTGATGGTGCTGCCACGGCCCAGGCCAGCGGCCCCCGCGCAAGGGCCGCCCCGCCGCGCTGGGGGCGTCCCCCCTCACGGCGAAGCCGAGAGAGGGGGGAAGGCGCGCAGCGCCACAGGGGGTGTCAGAACTTCTCCCAAGGTTGAAGATAGCGCCACTGCCCCTCGGGCACCTTGGCCAGCGGCACGCGGCCGAGGCGGATGCGTTTGATGGCCAGCACCTGCAGGCCCACGGCCTCGCACATGGCCGGAATCTGCCCAGGGCGTATGCCCTTGAGCGCGAAGCGCAGCTTGGTTTCGTTTTGCCAGCTCACCTTGATGGGGGGCAGCGGCCGGCCGTTGAACGAGAGGCCGTGGCAGAGCTTTTTCAGGCCGTTGTCGGCGATCTGGCCCGCCACCTCGACGATGCACTCCTGCTCCAGCGTCTCGATGTCCTCCTGCAGCTTGCGCGCGATGCGCTTGTCCTGCGTATAGACCACCAGCCCGCTGGCCGGCGTGGGCAGCGGCGTGAAGCATTCCAGCTGTTTGAAGTGGCGCAGCAGCACGCGGATGCCTGCGGCGTCCTCGGGCAGGTGGCTCTGCGCGTTCAGCAGCGTGAGGGCGGAGGGCGCGCCCTGGCTGCGGCTGCCGTGCGCTGCCGCGCCGGCCTCCAGCCCCAGCCCGGCCTCGTAGCCCGGCGGCTTGTGCAGCAGCAGGGTGACGGGGGTGAGCTCCAGCAGGCTGGCGTCCGGCGCCAGTTCCACGCGCTGCTGCGGCGCGACGCGCGCGCCGGGCAGCTCCACCACCTGGCCATCGACGCTGACCCAGCCGCCCTCGATGTACTGTTCGGCGGTGCTGCGCGAGAGGCTGTGCTCGGCCGCCAGGCGCTTGGCCAGGCGCACGGTGTTGTCGCTCGGCTCAGTCATTGCCCGGCTCCAGCGCGCGGATGCGCTCCACATGCGCGATCAGCGAGCGCTGCGCCAGCGGCCACATGCGCGGCGGCACGTCGGCATAGGCCAGTTCCACCCACTGCTCCACCGTACCTTCGGGGAGCTGCTGCATGGCGGCGATGACCTTGGCCTCGCGCGCCAGGCGGTGGCCCTTGAGTTGGGCGATGGCGGCGCGGGCCTCGCCCAGCACATGGCCGTGCGCGGGCAGGATGAACTCCACGCCGTGTTCGGCGCACAGCTGGTCGAGCCGGTCGAGCGCGTCGAGGTAGTCGGCCATGTTGCCGTCGGGCGGGTTGATGATGGTCGTGCTGCCGTTGAGGATGTGGTCGCCGGAAAACAGCAGACCGTCTTCGCGCAGCAGCAGGCACACATGGTTGGCCGCGTGGCCCGGTGTGTGCACCACCTGCAGCGTATGGGTGATTTCGCCTTCCAGCCCTTTACCGGTGAGCGTGAGCCGCTCATCATTCGATAGCGAACGGTCGGGAGTGAACTGGCTGTCGGCACGCGCCGTGGGGGCCGAGGGCAGGCCCAGGATGGGCGGCGCGGCGCGGCCCGCGCGTGCGCAGAGCTGTTGCAGCGGCGCGGCGCCGGGCGAGTGGTCGGGGTGCGAGTGCGTGCAGACGATCCAGCGGATGTCGCCGCCCGCGGCGCGCCACAGGCGTTCCAGGTGCTCCGCGTCCGCCGGGCCGGGGTCGATGGCGATGTAGCCCGTGGCCGGGTCGCCCACGAGGTAGCTGTTGGTGCCGGGGCCGGTCATCACGCCGGGGTTGGGGGCGGTGAGGCGCTGCACGTTCTTCAAGAGCTGCACCGGGCGCTCGCTCTGCCAGTCCAGCGCGTGGGCGATCTGCCCGTCGGGGCAGACCAGGGCCAGCTCGCCGAAGGGCATTTCGTCTTCCATGTAGCGCGCTTCCTTGCCGGCCAGCAGGCCCGCGCGCGGGCAGCTCGTCCACAGCGGGGCTTCGCTCACGGCGCAGGCGGCCAGCACGTCATCCACGCGCTTGAATTGCGCCAGCCTTTGCAGCGTGCGGATGGTCGGGAAGATCATGAAGAAGCCGCCAGCCGCGTGGCGATCCAGCGCCTCCTGGGGGCGCACCCACTGGGGCTCGAACTGCTCGGCCTCGTCGGCTACGGGCGTCTGGCCCTCGGGCATGCGCGCCACGAGAAAGGGCACGTCGAAGCGCTTGGGCAGGTCGCGGTCGGTGATCCAGCGCGCCAGGGTGAACACGCCGTCGGCCGCCAGTTGCAGGCCGCGCGCCTGGCACTGCGCGGCGAAGGGGGCGTGGCGGTCGAGTGCGGCGATGTCGTCGGCATCGGCCCAGCGGCCGTCAGGGTGGCGCGCCAGCAGCACGCCCAGCTCTTCGAAGCTCTCGCGGATGGCAGCGATGGCCTGGGTGAGCTGCTCGTCGCTCTGCGTGGCGCGGCGCGCGGCGGTGGCGTGCGATTGCGCATCGAGTGCGTCGATGCCGCCGCCGGGGAACACATAGGCACCGGGCGCGAAGCTGGCTTTCGTCGAGCGGCGCGTCATCAGCACCTCCAGCCCCTGCGCGCCATCGCGCAGCAGCAGCACGGTGGCGGCGTTCAGGGTGGGGACGGGGGGGCGGGGCGGGTGCAGGAGCTGGCTGGGGCGTGTCATGGCTGCATTATGGGCAGGAGCCAGCGGCACAATGCCGGGCCTACCCCAAACACCCCACGATGTACCGATCCTCACAGCCATTGCGTATTTGCCCCCGTACTGCGCGGCTGCAGCGCGCCTTGCTGGGCTTGGGCGGGGGGTGGCTGGCGCTTGCGCTGGTGCTGGCCTGGCTGGACCGGGAGGGGCGCTGGATCGACCCCGGGCGAGAGACCGTCGTGCTGGTCAAGTTGTGGATTTTTTGGGCAGTGTGGGCGGTGATTCCCTGGTGTGGCGCTGCGCTGCTGGGGCTGCGCCAGCCCGCAGGGCGCAGCGCGCCGCGGCTGGCATGGCTGGGGGCGCTGGCCTTGGTGGCCTACAGCGGCCTGGTGGAGCCGCGCCTGTTGACCGTGCGCGAGCACCGCTTGCCGTTGTCGCCATCGGTGCAGGCGCAGCCGCTGCGGCTGGCGCTGGTGGCTGATGTGCATGCCGGCCTGTTCATGCGCGGCGGGCAGATCGAGCGGCTGGTGGATCGGCTCAATGCGCTGGATGTGGATGCCGTGGTGGTGGCGGGCGACTGGACCTACGAGCCGCCGCGCGATCTGCACGTGCTGCTGGCGCCGTTTGCGCGTTTGCGCCATCCGGTCTGGGGCGTGCTGGGCAACCACGACACCGGGGCGCCCGGGCCACCGCTGGCGGCGGCGCTGCGCCAGGCGTTGCAAGGCCACGGCGTGCAACTGCTCGAAGGGCAGCGCCTGCTGTTCCGGGGCTGGGAGGTGCTGGGTTTGGGCGACCTGTGGGGCGGCGATCCGCGCGGCGACGTGGCCCGCCTGCTGCCGCCGGGCACGCCGACCGTGCCGCGGCTGGTACTGGCGCACCAGCCCGACACCGCAGCGCTGCTGCCTGCGGGCAGCGCCCGCCTGGTGCTCAGCGGACACACGCACGGCGGCCAGATCATGTTGCCCTGGATCACGCGCCACTGGGTCTTGCCCGGCATGAGTGCACAGGGCTGGTTTGAGGGGCTGAACACCACGCCGGCCGGGCCGCTGTTCGTGACGGCGGGGGTGGGCACCATTGGTCTGCCTGCGCGGCTGGCCGTAGTGCCCCGGATCGACGTGCTGCGGATCGAGTGAGTTCAGTCGCGTGCGGGAATGGCCAGCCCGCGCTGCACGGCCGGGCGCTCTACGAACGCCGCCAGCGCACGCTGCACCTGCGGGAAGCGCTCGAACTCCACCAGCTCGCCCGCGCCGTAAAAGCCCACCAGGTTGCGCACCCAGGGAAAGATGGCGATGTCGGCAATGGTGTACTCGTCGCCCATCACCCAGCGGCGGCCCGTCAGGCGCTGCTCCAGCACGCCGAGCAGGCGCTTGGATTCGGCCACGTAGCGGCCCAGCGGGCGCTTGTCCTCGTAGTCCTTGCCTGCAAACTTGTGGAAGAAGCCGAGCTGGCCGAACATGGGCCCCACGCCGCCCATCTGCCACATCAGCCATTGCAGCGTCTCGAAGCGCGCGGCAGTGTCCGCGGGCAGAAAGCGCCCGCTCTTGCTCGCCAGGTACACCAGGATGGCGCCCGACTCGAACAGTGCAAAGGGCGTGCCGTCCGGGCCGTGCGGGTCGATGATGGCGGGGATCTTGTTGTTCGGGTTGAGTGAGAGGAACTCGGGCGAGAGCTGGTCGTTGGTCTCGAAGCTCACCAGGTGCGGCTCGTAGGGCAGGCCGGTTTCCACCAGCATGATCGACACCTTCACGCCGTTGGGCGTGGGCAGGGAGTAGAGCTGGATGCGGTCCGGGTGCTGGGCCGGCCATTTGCGGGTGATGGGGAAAGCGCTCAGGTCATTCATCGGAAAGCTCCTTGCGGAAAAAACACAGCCGGACAAGGCACCGTGCCACGGTGCTGCGACAGCTACGATAATCCAAGCCATGCAGATCCGCTTTACCAAGATGCAGGGTGCGGGCAATGACTTTGTCGTGCTCGACGAGACCCAGGAACGCCTGGGGCTCACGCCCGCGCATTACCGCTTTCTGGCCGACCGCCACTTCGGCGTGGGCGCGGACCAGATCCTGACCGTGCGCCCCGCGCCCGTGCCGGGCCTGGACTTTGAATACGTGATCCACAACGCCGACGGCGGCGAGGTGGAACAGTGCGGCAACGGCGCACGCTGCTTTGCGCGCTATGTGCGCGACAAGGGGCTCACCGCCAAGGACCGCATCCGCGTGCAGACGCTGTCGGGCGTGATCGCACCCGAACTCACCCCCGACGGCCGCGTCACCGTGGACATGGGCCGCCCGCAGTTCGACCCGGCGCGCGTGCCCTTCGACGCTGCAGGCCTGGTGCCTGTGCCCCAAGGTTTGGGACAAAAATGGCCTCTTGCGCTCGATGGGCAAGCGCCAGAAGCTACTGTTTTGATAGCGGTTGTCTCGATGGGCAACCCGCATGCCGTGCAACTGGTGGAGGACGTGGACACCGCCCCGGTGGCGCAGACCGGCCCGCTCATCGAGTGCCACACCCGTTTTCCGCAGCGCGTGAACGCGGGTTACCTGCAAGTGGTGGACCGCAGCCATGTGCGCCTGCGCGTGTACGAGCGCGGTGCGGGCGAAACCCTGGCCTGCGGCACCGGCGCCTGCGCGGCCGTGGCGGCGGGCATCCGCCTGGGCCTGCTCGATGCGCGCGTGGACGTGCAGACGCGCGGCGGCCTGCTCACCATCGCCTGGAGCGGCCAGGAGGCCGACTCCGTGTTCCTCACCGGCCCCGCCGTGACCGTGTTCGAAGGCCAGATCGATATTCCCGACGCACCATGACCACCAGCAACGCCATCCCCCCCATCACCGAAGACGACATCGCCGAATACCTGCTGCGCACACCCGGCTTCTTCGAGCGCCATGCCGAGGTGCTGGCGGGCGTGCAGCTCACCAGCCCGCACGGCCAGCGCGCCGTGAGCCTGCAGGAGCGCCAGGCCGAAATGCTGCGCGAGAAGATCAAGGGCCTGGAGCAGCGCATCATCGAAATGGTGCGCCACGGCACCGAAAACGCCGCCATCGGCCAGAAGGTGCACCAGTGGACCGGTCGCCTGCTCGCCGTGCGCGACCCGTTCGACCTGCCCACCGAAGTGACCGAGAGCATCCGCGCCCTGTTTGACGTGCCCCTGGCCGCCGTGCGCGTGTGGGGCGTGGCCGGGCCGTACATCGACTGCGACTTTGCGCTGGGCGCCAGCGAAGATGCGCAGGCCTTTGCCAGCTCGCTGACCATGCCCTTCTGCGGCCCCAACCTGGGCTTCGAGCCCACGCAGTGGCTGCCCCAGGCGCTGGTCACGCCAGAGGGCGAGACCGAACCCGTGGCGCACAGCGCCCAGTCCGTGGCCCTGCTGCCCCTGCGCGAAGGCCCCATCGACAGCGCCACCCCCGCCTTCGGTCTGCTGGTGCTGGGCTCGCCCGACCCGCAGCGCTTTGACGCCACCATGGGCACGGACTTCCTGGCGCGCATGGCAGAACTCGCCAGCGCAGCCTTGCTGCGCTTGAGGTGATGTGACCACCCCCCTGTGGCGCTTTGCGCCTTCCCCCCGCTCTCGCATCGCTGGGCGATGCGGGCAGGGGGACGCCACCAGCGCCTGCACAGTGGAGTTCTGGCGGCCCTTGCGCGGTGGCTGCTGGCCTGGGCCGCGCCGGATTCGTGGGCCGTGGGCGGCGTGCAAAGCGGCCAACACATGACCGCCCCCGCGCCGCTGCCCCCCGAAGCCCAGCGCTACCTGGAGCATGTGCGCGTGGAAAAGCGCCTGGCCGCGCGCACCGTCACCCTGTACACGCTGGACCTGCAGCGCCTGCAGCAGGTGGGCGAACAGGTCGGTCTGCCGCTGTTGCAATTGCAGACCGCACACATTCGCCGCGCTGTGGCGCAGATGCATGCGGGCGGGCGCAGCGGGCGCGGCATAGCGCTCATCCTCTCGGGCTGGCGCGGCTTTTACCTGTGGGCCGCACGCCAGGGGCTGACCGCGCACAACCCCGTGCAGGGCGTGCGTGCGCCCAAGGCCCCCAAGCCCTTGCCCAAGGCACTGGGTGTGGACGACGCGGTGCGTCTGGCCGAACATGCCGAAGACGGCGTCGCCCCCTGGCTGGAAGCGCGCGATGCCGCCATGGTCGAACTGCTGTACGGCTGCGGCCTGCGCGTGGGCGAGCTCGAAGGCCTGGACGTGGCCCCTGGCCCCGACACCGAGCGCCTGGGGCGCGGCTGGATCGACCTGCAGGCCGCCGAAGTGCATGTGCGCGGCAAAGGCAGCAAGCGCCGCAGCCTGCCCTTGGGCGCGGCAGCGCTGCAGGCGCTGCAGGCCTGGCTGGCGCAGCGCGCCACGCCGTTTGCACCTGGCAGGCTGGACGCTGCGCTGTTCCTGGGCCAGCGCGGCACGCGCCTGTCGGCCCAATCCATCTGGCTGCGCCTGCGCCAGCGCAGCCAGCGCGCCGGGCTGAGCACGCCGGTGCACCCGCACATGCTGCGCCACTCCTTTGCCAGCCACTTGCTGCAAAGCAGCGGCGACCTGCGCGCCGTGCAGGAGCTGCTGGGGCACGCCAGCATCACCACCACGCAGGTCTATACCCGGCTGGACTATCAGCACCTGGCCAAGGTGTACGACCAGGCGCACCCGCGGGCGCGGCGCAAGTAGGGCGCCGCCTGCGGGGCGGCAGGCCCTTGCGCTGGCGCAAATGCCCGACAGCAGCGCTTGGTTACACTACGCCGATGCGCGCCACCCGTCTCCACCGCCGTCTCGTCGCCCTGTTGGCGATGCTGGCCATGGTGTTTGGCGCGCTGGCCCCGGCCGTGGCGCAGGCCATGGTGTCCAGCGCCAGTCCCGAGCTGGCCATGGAGGTGTGCACCAGCACCGGCATGCTGCTGGTGCAGGCCGACCCTGGCGGCGGCGACGGCTCCCAGGCCTCGCCCATGCAAAAGCCCTGCCTCTGGTGCGGCATGCACGGCGTGGCGGCACCGCCCGCCCTGCCCGCGGCGTTGCCCCTGCTGCGCTGCGCGCAGGAGATGCCGGTTGCGTTCTACCGCGCCGGGCCCACGCCCACCGTCTGGCTGGGCGCCCTCACACGCGCGCCGCCTGCTGCGCGCGGCTGACCGTACCCCCCGCACCTGATGCTTGCGGGCGGCGGGTGCCGTCCTTTCGCCTCCCCCTTCGCCTGCTGCCCGGCCCGCAGCGCGCTTGAGCGCCTGCCGATCCGCCTGCGCTGGCCACGGCCTGGCCGTGGCCGGGCGCGCCACCCCGTTCCGACCCACCCATTCCCCGAGGAAAAGCACGATGTTGCGCTACTCCACCGTCGCCCTGGCCTGTCTGCTGGTCTGTGGCATGTCTTCGTCCGCCCTGGCCCAGACCAACGATACGCTGGGCCCCATCACCATCACCATCACCGGCTCGGCCATTGACGACCGCTTTCTGTCCAGCGCCACCGATCCGGTGTCGTCCATCACCATCGGCCGCAAACAGGTGGAGGAGCAGCATGCCAAGAACCTGATCGAGGTCTTGCGCAATGTCAGCGGCATCACGGCCGACCTGCAAGGCGATGGCGAGACCGTCAAGATCAAGCTGCGCGGCGTGGAGAACCAGCGCTACATGGGCGAGAAGCCCGGTGTGGCCATCATCATCGATGGCGTGCCGGTCTTCGAGCGCACGGGCAAGGTCAACATCGACATCGACAACATCGAGTCCCTCAAGGTCATCAAGGGCGGTGCCTCCTACCTCTATGGCGAGGACGCCCTGGCAGGTGCGGTGGTCATTACCACCAAGCGTGGCGCCAGCCAGAAAGGGATCAAGGCCGAGGTGGATGCGGGTTCGTTCGGTTACCGACGAGCCATGGTGCGTGCGGGCTTTGCGCTGGATGATCTGTCGGGCCACATCCAGTACAGCGACCGCGACCAGGACGGCTACTACTTCCTCTCGCGCACCTACAGCAAGACCTTCTCGGGCAACCTCAAGTACGCGCTGGATGCGCGCAGTGACCTGAGCCTGGGCTTCGAGAAGTCCCGGCGCTTCCGCGACCGCGAGGGCTCGGTCACCGGGGTGGACAACGCGTTCACCGATCCGCGCGGCATCGACGGCGGGCGCGGCTACAGCCGCAACTTCGACGTGGATCTCGCGCGCGTCAACCTGACCTACTCCAACGACCTGGACGAGCGCAGCAACCTGCTGGCCGTGGTGTACCAGTACCAGGACGACACCACCTTCTGGGCCAACCCCATGCGCTTCACGGCCACGGGCGCGCCCACCACGGGCATCGACCACTACAGCCTGCTCAACGACTACACGCAGGTGCAGCGCGGCTTCAAGACCGAGTACCGCACCCACCGCGACCGCCTGGCGCTGATGGGCGGGCTGGAGGTCAAGCGCAACAGCTTCGACAACCGCGTCAGCACGCTCAACAGCTACCGCTCGCGCCCCACCGGCCCGGTCACCCCCGCAGGCATGGTGATGAGCGACGACGACACCGTGGAAACCAACCAGGCGCTGTACGGCGAGGCCAAGTGGGGCCTGAGTGACAGGACGGCGGCCACCTTCAACCTGCGCCACGACCGCCTGGGCGTGCGCTTCAACGCCCTGCCCGTGGCGGGCAACGGCAACCGCACGGTGGCCGAGCGCAAGGACTTTGGCGTGAACAGCTACCGCCTGGGCCTGACCCACGCGCTGGACAAGGACACCGCGCTGCACGCGGCGGTGTCCACGGGCTTCCGCGCGCCCACGGCCGAGCAGCTCTACCGCGGGCAGACCACCACCAACGCTCTGGTGCAGGGCAACCCCGACCTCCAGCCGGAAAAGGCCACCAGCTTCGAAATCGGCCTCAAGCGCCAGATGCAGCTGGTGGGCTGGCCCTCCAGCCTGAGCGCGGCGCTGTTCCAGGTGGACCGCAAGGACTTCATCCTGGACAGCAATGGCCAGTACGCGGGCAGCAACAATCCGGCGGGCGGGGGCTCGCAGTTCCGCAACATCGGCGGTGCGCGCAGCCGGGGCATGGAGCTGGAGCTGCGCACCCAGCCGCACCGCCAGTGGTCGTTCGATGTGGCCTACACCTACCTGGATTCCTGGTTCACGCGCTACGACAGCTACTACCAGACCTACGGCAACGCCAACGGTACCTATGTCGCCAGCCCTACGGCGGCGCAGCGTGCCAACCCCGGTTTCTGGCAAAGCAACTTCACGGTGCAGCGCTTTGACAACACGGGCAAGAAGATTCCGCGCACGCCACCGCACCAGTTCAACCTGCGCGCCAACTACCTGCCCGCACCGGGCTGGACGCTCAGCGGCGAGATCGACGCCAAGGCCTCGGCCTGGGCCGACGAAATCAACCAGGAAAAACTTCCGGGTCGCACCCTGCTGCACCTTACGGCGCAGTACAGCACCAAGCTCTCGGCCTGGCCCGGCGCGCGCCTGAGTGCCTACGTGCGCGTGGAAAACCTGTTCGACAAACGCTACTACCTCACGGCACGCGGTGCGGGCGATTCCAACATGGACGGCCGCTACACCAGCCAGGACCCCTCCATCGTGGTGGATCCCGGCCGTACCTGGCGCCTGGGCCTGAGCCTGCAGTTCTGAACATCGGAGCACACCATGCAAGACTTCAAATCCGTCGTGGAGTGGGGCGTGATCGGCCTGCTCCTGTCCCTGAGCGCCTGGGCCGTGGCCGTGGCACTGGAGCGCTGGCGTTTTTATCGCCAGGTGCAGGTGCAGAGCTACCGCAGCCGCGTGCGGCTGGAGACTGAGCTGACCCAGCGCCTGGGCGTGATCGGTTCCGTGGCCGCAAACGCGCCCTACATCGGCCTGCTGGGCACGGTGCTGGGCATCATGCTCACCTTCGAGGCCCTGGGCAGCAGCGGGGCCATGGATGTGAAAACCATCATGGTCGGCCTGGCCCTGGCGCTCAAGGCCACGGCCGTGGGCATTGGTGTGGCCATTCCCTGCGTGGGGCTGAACAACGCGCTGCGCCGTGTGGTGCGCGTCAAGCTGGCCGAGTTCGACGAAGCCCAGGGAGGCTGAACATGGATGAGGACATCGACTCCATCAACGTCGTGCCGCTGGTCGATGTGATGCTGGTGCTGCTCACCATCGTGCTCACCACAGCCACCTTCGTGGTCACCGGGCGCATTCCCGTGGATCTGGCGCAGGCCGCGCAGGCCGCACCGGCCCAGCCTGCGCCGGTGGTGCTCACGCTCACCAGCCACAAGGTGCTGTACTTGAATGACGAGCGTGTGGACGATCTGGCCCCCGCCCTGGCCCGCTTCGAGCGCGCCCAGCCCGTGACGGTGCGCGCCGATGGCGCTCTGGCGCTGACCGACTTCGTGGACGTGGTGGACCGCGTGAAGGCGCTGGGCTTCGAGAAGGTGGCGCTGGAGGTGCGCCGCACATGAACGCGCCCACCATGACCGCCACCGGGGCGCCAACCCGTATGTCGCCCAGGGACTGGGCCGTTTCTGCCCTGCTGCACGCCAGCCTGCTGGGTGCCGCGCTCTGGTGGGGCCTGGAACAGGCGCCTGCCGTGGAGCGCCTGGAGGTGGCCGTGCGCTGGGCGGCGCCCCCACCGCCCCCACCGCCCGCGCCGGTGCCCCCGCAGGTGGCACCCGAGCCCCCCGCGCCGCAGCCCGCACCGGCCCCGCGCCAGCGGGCCGTGGCTGCGCACCGTCCCACCCCGGCTCCCCGGGCACCGGTGCAGGCGCCGCAGCCCCAGGCCGAGCCCCTGCGCTCTGAACCCAGCGTGGCCACGCCGGTCGCCACTGCGGCGGCCGAAGCGCCGCGTGCGGTGGCGGCTGTGGCGCCGCCAGCGCCCCCGAGCGTCGCCGCACCCCCTGCGCCGCAAAACGACCAAGACTACCAGCAGTGGCGTGCCCAGCTGGAGCAGGCCTTGCAGCAGGGCAAGCGCTACCCGGCCAGCGCGCGCCGCATGGGCCAGAGCGGCACCGTGGTGGTGCACCTGCGCGTGGGTGCCGACGGCAGCCTGCAGCACTGCATGTTGCACCACTCCTCGGGTTTCAAGGCGCTCGACCATGCCGCCGAGCAACTGGTGCGCAGCGTGGCACAAGCCCTGGCTGCACAGATGGCACCGGGGCGCGCGATCGACCTGCGCATCCCTATCGTTTACGAACTGACGGAATCTTGAAAATGGCACGCTGGATATGGATGGTGGCAGCCCTGTGCTGCGCGCTGGTGGGCCCCGCCGCTGCGGCGGACAAGGTGGCCCTGATCAGCAGCACCATGGTGCTGGAGCGCAAGTTCAAGCTCATGCAGGAAGCCGCTCGCGCGCAGGGCGTGGAGCTGGCCTGGACGCAGGTCGATGCCGAGGGCGAAAAAGGCGTGGCGCGTGTGCTCGACGGTGCGCGCCTGGTGCTGGTGGATGCACCGCGCTCCGACGACCAGGCGCTGATTGAGCGTGTGGCCGGGGCACAGATCCGCGCCGCCCGCCTGCCGGGCGTGGGCATCCATGTGATGAGCCCGCCCGTGCGTCTGCGTCCCATGGGTCTGCCGCCGGTACAGGCCCAGCGCGTGTTCGACTACTACGTGGGCGGCATGCGCGTGAACCACGAGCGCCTGTTCCAGTACCTGCGCGCCGTGCTGCAGGGCACCGACCCCGCCTCCGTGCCCGCGCCGGTGGCATTGCCCAACGGTGGTATCTACCACCCGGCGTACGACAAGGGCGTGTTTGCCGACCTGCGCAGCTACCTGACCTGGTGGCAGGCACGCCAGGGCGGCGCGGTGCGGGGCGCGCCGGTGGTGGGCATGGAGATGTCGTCCAGTTACCTGTCCGACGGGCAGACCCGCGTGCTCGACGAAACCATTGCCGCGCTGGAAGCGCGTGGCGCGCTGCCGCTGGTGTTCTACCGCAGCAGCCGCGTGGCGCGTGCGGCCACCGATGTGCAAGCTGCAACGGCAGCGACCCGGCCGGGGGGTGGTGGACCTCCGGCCGGGCCTGGGGGGCGTCCGGTGCAGGTGGCCGACATTGCTGCCGGGGTGTATGCGGGATCGGGCTTCCCCAACCCCCAGGAGCTGGCGCCGGTGGAGGTGGACGAGCCCATCATCACGCTGGACGGCAAGGTGTTGCCGCAGGTGCTGCTGGTCAATACCTTCCTGGGCATCAACCCCGACGCGCGCAAGGCCTGGCACCGCGCCATGGGCGTGCCGGTCATCCACATGCTGTCGTACCGCCAGGGCACGCGGGCTGAATACCTGCGCGATACCGTGGGAATCAACAGCTTCAACCTGCCGTTCTCTTTGACCAACGCCGAATACATCGGCCTGCAGGACCCGGTGGTCGTCAGCGCCAACGAGGGTGGCGAGCTGGTGCCCATGCCCGAGCAGATGGACCTGCTCGTCGGCAAGGCCGTGAACCTGGCACGCCTGCAGTCCTCGCCCAACGCCGAAAAGCGCCTGGCGCTGTTCTTCTGGAACCACCCGCCGGGTGAGAAGAACCAGGGTGCTTCCAACCTCAACGTGCCGCGCTCGCTGGAGCACCTGGTGCAGCGCCTGCGCGCCGAGGGCTACCGCATCGATGCCACCACCGAGCAGGACATCATCGCCACCGTGGCCACCCTGCTGCGCCCGGCGTACCGCAGCGGCGCCTTGGGCGAGCTGATGAAGACGCCGCACTGGGATTTTCTGCCCCTGGCGCGCTACGAGCGCTGGCTCCAGGGTTTGCCCGCCGAGGTGCGCCAGCGCATCACCGCCTTCTGGGGCGCACCCGAGAAAAGCCCCTGGGTGGTGCGCCACCAGGGGCAGCAGGGCTTTGTCATTCCGCGCATGAAGCTGGGCCAGCTCGTGGTGCTGCCCCAGCCCATGCGCAGCGAGACAGCGGCGGGCCACCACGACGAAAAAAAGCTGTTCCACGACACCAAGGTGCCGCTCAACCACTTCTACCTGGCCACCTACCTGTGGGCGCGTGAGCAGCATGCGGCACACGCCATCGTGCACTTTGGCACGCATGGCACGCAGGAGTGGACGCCCGGCAAGGAGCGCGGCCTGTGGGCCTACGACGAGCCCAACCTGCTGGTGGGCAACACGCCAGTGGTCTATCCCTACATCGTGGACAACATTGGCGAGGCGCTGCACGTGAAACGGCGCGGGCGCGGCGTGATCGTGAGCCACCAGACCCCGGCGTTCGCGCCTGCAGGTCTGTCGGAAGACTTCGTGCGCATCAACGACCTGATCCGCGAATACCAGTCGCTCGATTCCGGCCTGGTGAAGGACAACAACCGCAAGCTGATCGTGGCGCAGGCAGTGAAGATGAACATCCACAAAGACCTGAAGTGGAAGGTCGCCGAGCTGGAGCGCAGCTTCGACAAGTTCCTGCGCGACCTGGAGGACTACCTCGAAGACCTGGGCGCTGCCCAGCAGCCGCTGGGCCTGCACACCCTGGGCCAGGACGCCGAGCGCGCCCACCTCGTCAGCAACGTGATGCAGATGCTGGGTCAGCCGCTCTACGAGGCCACGGGTGTGAAAAACGCCAAGGCCGCGTTCAAGGGCGACTACAAGGACCTGCCCAAAACCGCGCCCTACCGCTTCGTGGACGACTGGGTCTTCAGCGAGCGCCCGCTGCGCGAGCTGGACGACCCCCAACTGCGCGTGCTGGCCGAGAAGGGGCGGCGCTTCCTGGTCACGCTGCGGGCCGCCTGGGAGGTGGAGGGCGTGCTGCAGGGCCTGTCGGCACGCTGGATCGACCCGTCTTACGGCGGCGACCCGATCCGCAACCCCGACGCACTGCACACCGGACGCAACATGTACGGCTTCGACCCTGCGCGCATTCCCACGCGCGCGGCCTACGAGGCGGGCAAGGAGGCGGTGCAGGCGCTGATCCAGTCCTACCAGGCCGAGCACGGCAAGTTCCCTGAGAAGCTGGCCTTCAGCATGTGGAGCACCGAAACCCTCCGCCACTTGGGCATGCTGGAGGCGCAAATCCTCTATGCCATGGGCGTGAAACCGCGCTGGGACGAGGGCGGGCGCGTGGTGGGCATGGAGGTGATTCCCCTGCAGGAGCTGGGGCGCCCGCGCATCGACACGGTGATTTCGCTCACCGGCCTGTACCGTGACCAGTTCCCCAATGTGATGGAGCGCTTCAACGAGGCCATCCAGTTGCTCGCCGCGCAGCCCGAGCCGCGCGAGAAGAACTTTGTGCGTGCCAACACCGAGCGCATCGAGGCCGCGCTGCGTGCGCAGGGCGTGCCCGCGCAGGAGGCGCGCGAGTTTGCCCTGACCCGCATCTTCGGCAACGAAAGCGGCGACTACAGCACCAAGCTGACCGACGCCTCGCTCGCCTCCGACATGTGGGAAGAGGGCGACGGCAAGCTCGAAAAGCTCTACCTCTCGCGCATGTCCTGGGCCTATGGCCCCAACACCGCGAACTGGAGCCGCAAGCTGGCCGACCCCTCTGGGCGCGAGATCAACACCTACGCCGAGCACCTGCGCGGCACCAGCGCGGCGGTGTTCTCGCGCTCGTCCAACCTGCGCGGCCTGCTTGATACCGATCACCCGTTCGAGTACCTGGGCGGCATCTCGCTGGCCGTCAAGCACCTGGACGGCAAGAACCCGCAGCTCTACATCTCCAACATGCGCGACCCCAACCGCGCGCGCCTGCAGACGGCCGAGAAGTTCATGGCCACCGAGCTGCGCAGCGTCTATCAGCACCCGAACTGGATGAAGGAAATGATGCAGGAGGGCTACAGCGGCACGCTGCAGATGCTCAACACCGTCAACAACTTCTGGGGCTGGCAGGTGATGGACCGCAACGTGGTGCGCGACGACCAGTGGCAGGAATTTCACGAAACCTATGTGAACGACCGCCACCGCCTGGGCACGCGCGAATGGTTCGAGAAGAACAACCCCACCGCCCTGGCGCAGGTGGCCGAGCGCATGCTCGAAGCCATCCGCAAGGACTACTGGCAGGCCGACGAGCGTACCAAGCGCGAGCTGGTGGCCACCTACCAGGATCTGGCCGCGCGCCACGACGTGCACACCGGCAACGAAGCCTTCAAGGCCTACGTGGCCGAGCTGGCGCAGGGCTTTGGCATCGGGCCGCAGCCTGCGCCTGCCCAGGCCGCGCCCAGCGCCGCTGCTGCGCCACCCCAGGCAGCACCGCAGCCGCAACCGCCCGCACCGGAACCGGAGCCACCTGCGCCGCCCCCGGTGGTGCGCGGCCAGGAGCTGCGCGAGGTGCTGCGCGACACCCCCGTGCAGCAGCTCATCTGGGCCTACGCCTGGCTGCTGGGCGCCGTGGTGCTGGCCGGCATGGCCTGGCAGACCTGGCGCGTGCGCCGCCACCGCATTCCATCTTCCATTTCTTTGAAAGCCTCCGCATGAACGCCCTTGAAAGCTTCCTCTACGAGATCTCCAAGTTCTTCCTCACCCCGGTACTGGTGCTGCTGTGCCTGATGTTCGTCTATGCCCTGTTCAGCCTGGGGCAGGTGCTGGTCGAGGCCGTGGCACGCGCGCGCCTGCCGCAGGGCCAGCAGCCGCTGCACCGCTACTGGCAGCGCAATGCCCACCTGGGCAGCGACGGGCTGGAGCTGTACGTGCTCAAGCAGCTCGAACTCCAGCGCATCGTCAGCCGCGTGGCGCCGCTGCTGGGGCTGGTGGCCACCATGATCCCCATGGGCCCGGCCCTGGTGGCCGTGGCGGCCGGCAACACGCAGGGCATGGCGCAGAACCTGGTGGTGGCCTTTGCCGCCGTGATCGTGGCGCTGCTGGCGGCCGCCATCACCTTTGTGGTGCAGACGCTGCGCAAGCGCTGGCTCATGGAGGAGCTCAACGTGCTGCTCATTGGCCTGGACGCCGCGCCCGTGGCCGTGCCAACGCCTGCGCACGGCCATGCACACGATGCGGTGCCCTCGCGCGCCACCCGGGAGCTGGCCCATGGCTGAATCCCGCCGCATGCGCATCGACATCCTGGGCGACTCCGACGAGGACGATCCCATTCTCAGCGTGGTGAACATCATCGACGTGTTCCTGGTGGTGATTGCCGTGCTGCTCATCGCCGTGGCCGAGAACCCGCTCAACCCCTTTGCCTCGCAGGACGTGGTGGTCATCAAGAACGCGGGCAAGCCCAACATGGAAATGCTGGTCAAGGAAGGCAATGAGCTCAAGCAGTACCAGTCCTCGGGCCAGATTGGCGAAGGCCAGGGCATGAAGGCCGGGGTGGCCTACCGCATGAAGGACGGCAGCATGGTCTATGTGCCGGAAACCCAAGAGGGAAAATAGCCAGAGCCCCCCCGCAGTGCACAGGCTTTGGGAGCCGGTGCTCAGGCAGAAGCGCCCGCTTGAACCTTGGGACGCGATACCTGCGCGCCCGTGGGCACGGCCAGAGTGAAGCAGGCGCCCTTGCCCAGCAGGTCCGCCAGCTCGCGCGAAAGGGCCAGCCCCAGCCCGGTGTCGCCGTGCTGGTAGCTGACGCGGGTGTTCGCCTGGCGGAATTTTTCAAAAATCATGGTGTGCTGCGAAGGGTCGATGCCTGGGCCTGTGTCCGATACCTTGAAGTCCTGGCTCTAACCGCGGGCGGTCAGCAGCACCACCTGGGGGAGATCCAGGGAGGGGTCGCTTTTGATGCAACGGCGCAGATCCAGCCCGTCCATGGTGCCGGGCATCATCCCATCCAGCAGCAGATTGGGGCGCACTTGCTGCACGGCCACCAGGCCTTCATCGGCGTTGGCGGCTTCATGGATGTCGTAGTCCTCAAACTCCAGGGGCACGTGGATCGGTTTGCGGATGTCTGCGTGGTCTTCAACAACCAGGATTCGTTTGTGCATGGCATGTCCTCGGGAAAGGGGTATGTTGGTTTTAACCAAATGCATCATATTTATCGAAACATAAATGATAAAATTTGCGACCATGGAAGCCAGCAAGCTCATGTCCCTGCCTGCGGACTGCAGCACGCGCGACGTCGCACGCGTGCTGGGCTTGGCAGTGCGTTCCGTTCAACTCATGGTGGATCGGGGCGAACTGGAGGCCTGGAAGACGCCCGGCGGGCACCGGCGCATTGCGCGAGCCTCGGTGGAGCGGTGGCTGAAGCGGCGCCAAGGGGCTGCTGGGGACGCGCGGGGCCATGAGATGGCCGCAAGAGCGCCAGCCTCGATCGATGATGCGGAGGGTGATACCGCATCCAGGCGCTCTCCGCGGGATGGGCGCCGGGAAGCGTCGTGCGGCAGCCCTCAGCGGGTACTGTTGATCGAGGATTCGGTCCATTTTCAGAACCTGGTCAAGCTGCTGATGGCGCATGAATTCCCCCAGGTGGAATTGCATGTGGCGGACGACGGCATCGTGGGTCTGGCCATGGCGGGCGAACTTCAGCCCGACGTTCTCATTGTGGACATTCTCTTGCCGGGTATCGATGGCGCCACCTTGATTTCCCGTTTGCGTTCGCATCCGCAGTTCCAGCGCAGCCGTGTGATCGTGGTGACCTCGCTGGACGAAGCGCAACGCGGCTCCTACGCCTTTGTGCTGGCCGGTGTGCCGGTGGTACACAAGCCGCGCCTGGTGCAGGAGCTTCCGGCCCTGTTGGTCGAGAGCCTGAGCCCGGCGGGCTGAAGCCGGCATTTGCCAGACCTGCACGAGGCTGGCGGATTCCACGGGGGCCTGGATGACTGAGGGTTAAGTTTGGGTTTGTTTTAATCAAATTGTGCAAATAAGCCGGAAGGTTGCGCTCGGACAATGCGCAGCCCTTGGCGGGCTGGGCGTGTTACGGGTATTGGCGCAGCACGCACAATCCGGGGATGAAAACGATCCGACTCAAACCCGGCAAAGAGCGCTCACTGCAGCGTCGCCACCCCTGGATTTTTGAAAGCGCCATCGCCAAGGGCGGCGGCGACAGCGGCGAAACCGTGCGCGTGGAATCGCACGAGGGCCAGTTCCTGGCCTGGGCGGCGTTCAGCCCACAGTCGCGCATCCGCGCGCGGGTGTGGAGCTTTGACGAGGCGCAGCGCATCGATGCTCCTTTTTTCATAGCTGCTTGCGCCCGTGCAATAAGCGCTAGAGGCCGATTTGATATACAAAGCAACGGCGTGCGCTTGGTGCATGGCGAGTCGGACGGTCTGCCCGGCCTGGTGGTGGACCGCTAC
Source organism: Acidovorax sp. 210-6 (assembly GCF_010020825.1). Taxonomy (GTDB): domain Bacteria; phylum Pseudomonadota; class Gammaproteobacteria; order Burkholderiales; family Burkholderiaceae_C; genus Simplicispira; species Simplicispira sedimenti. The sequence continues at coordinate 3,490,719 of NZ_JAACJE010000001.1, read as the reverse complement.
GGCGATACGCTGGTGGCGCAGTTCACCAGCGCGGGCACCGAGCGCTGGAAGAGCGTGCTGGCCGACGCGCTGCTCCAGGCCACGGGTCTGACGCGCCTGTACGAGCGCTCGGACGCCAGCGTGCGCCAGCTCGAAGGGCTGGAGAGCAGCACCGGCTGGCTGCGCGGCGGCCCGCAGGCCGGGGGCGAGGCACCCCCGCTGGAGCTGGAGATCCACGAGCACGAGTGGCTTCTCACGCTCAACATCGCCGAGGGCCACAAGACCGGCTTCTACCTGGACCAGCGCGACAGCCGCAAGCGTTTTGCCGACTGCGTGCAGCGCCTGGGGCTGCGCCGTGTGCTCAACTGCTATTGCTACACCGGGGGCTTTTCGGTGGCGGCGCTGGCGGGCCAGCGCGCGGCCGGGGTGGAGGACGGCGAGGTGGTGTCCATCGACTCGTCTGGCCCGGCGCTGGAGCGGGCGCGCGCGCATGTGGCACTCAATGGCTTCGACGCGGCCCGTGCCACGTTTCTGGATGCCGATGTGAACGCCTCGCTGCGCCAGTTTCTGCGCGAAGGGCGGCGCTTTGACGCGATCGTGCTCGACCCGCCGAAGTTCGCCCCCACGGTCACGCACGCCGAACGCGCCGCGCGCGCCTACAAGGACATCAACCGCCTGGCGCTGCAGCTGCTGGAGCCCGGCGGTGTGCTCTACACCTTCTCGTGCTCGGGCGGCATCAGCGCCGACCTGTTCCACAAGATCGTCGCCTCGGCCGGGGCCGATGCGGGGGTGGACGGCTACATCCTGGAGCGCCTGGGTGGGGCGCCCGACCACCCCATGACGCTGGAATTCCCCGAAGGGGAATACCTCAAGGGCCTGGCCGTGATGCGCAAGTGAGCACCAATGCTATAAAAATAATAGCTGCTTGCGCTTGATGTGAAAGCGCCAGAGGCACAAATCACTCAAAGTTCATACAGCCCCTGCGCACAGGGGCTTGACAGCTCGGCTACAGTTTTTGGGTTGTCTCCCGTATTTCTCCCAAGGCTTCTCATGTCCCTCATCCCCGTCACCATCCTCACCGGCTTCCTGGGCTCGGGCAAGACCACCTTGCTCAAGCGTGTGCTGTCCGAAGTCCACGGCCAGAAGATCGCCGTCATCGAAAACGAGTTCGGCGAGGAGAACATCGACAACGACATCCTCGTGACCGACAGCGAGGAGCAGATCGTGCAGATGAGCAATGGCTGCATCTGCTGCACCATCCGCGAAGACCTGCGCGAAACCCTGCAATTGCTGGCTGCCAAGCGCCGCAAAGGCATGCTGGCTTTTGACCGCGTGGTCATCGAGACCACGGGTCTGGCCGACCCCGGCCCGGTGGTGCAGACTTTCTTCATGGACGACGAGATCGCCGAAACCTACCTGGTGGACTCCATCCTCACCCTGGTGGACGCCAAGCATGCCCAGCAGCAGCTCGACGATCGCCAGGAGGCGCGCCGCCAGGTGGGCTTTGCCGATCAGATCTTTCTGTCCAAGACCGACCTGGTCAGCGCCGAAGAAGTGGACGCGCTCATCCACCGCCTCAAGCACATGAACCCGCGTGCGCCGATCAAGGCGGTGCACTTTGGCGAGGTGCCGCTGTCCGAGGTGCTGGACCTGCGCGGTTTCAATCTCAACGCCAAGCTGGACATCGACCCCGATTTCCTCAAGGAAGAGGACGACCACAGCCACTGCGACCATGACCATGGGCAGTGCGAGCATGGCCATGACCACGGGCACCACCATCACCACGACCATGCGCATGGCGAGCACTGCAACCACCCCTCGCACCAGCATGGCCGCCACCATCACCACGATGACGACGTCAAGAGCTTTGTCTATCGCGCCGAGCGTGCCTTTGACCCGGCCAAGCTGGAAGACTTTCTGGGCGCCATCGTCAACATCTACGGCCCGCGCATGCTGCGCTACAAGGGCGTGCTGCACATGAAGGGCACTGAGCGCAAGGTCATCTTTCAGGGCGTGCACCAGCTCATGGGCAGCGACCTGGGGCCGCAGTGGGCCGAGGGCGAGAAGCGCCAGAGCAAGATGGTGTTCATCGGCATCGAGCTGCCGCGCGACATCCTGGAGCAGGGCCTGGACCAGTGCCTGGTCGCCTGATGCAGCACCCGCGGTGTGGGGAATGCACAACGCCTGCCCCCAAGCAAGACAGTGCCTATACAATCGCGCCCCGGTAAAGCCAAGGGCATACTACGATCAAACCTCCCGCAGGTGGCGCCGCACCGCCACCGAAGCGGGAAGCCCGTACCGCGAGGAGACAGGACGTGAACGCTGCACCCAGCAAACCCAAGGCCCCTGCAAAGGCGTCTTCCACCGCGGCCTCACCGGCCCCGGCAAAAGTCAGCGCCAAGGCGGCTCCAGCGTCGCCTGACGGCTTGCCCGTGCGCAGTGCTCGGCCTTCTTCCCGCCTGGCCCAATTGACCGTACCATCCATTCAGCAGTCCGTCGCTTCGACGGCTGCCAAAGCGAGTTACACGAATACCATGCCCACCACCCTGCAAGCCCCGCGTGCTGCGGCTCCCAAAAAGGACCCCAAGCTGGCCAACCACTGGAAGACCAAGCCCCTGGAGGAATTGACCGACGCCGACATCCTCGCCATGCCCGACAGCGAGTACATGAACGACGTCCAGATGGCCTACTTCCGCCGCAAGCTGGTGCAACTCAAGCAGGACATGCACAACAACGCAGGTGAAACCACCGAGCACCTGCGTGAGGACACCGTGGTCGTGCCCGACCCGGCAGACCGTGCCACCATCGAAGAAGAACACGCCCTGGAGCTGCGCACCCGTGACCGCGAGCGCAAGTTGCTCAAGAAGATCGAGCAGTCCATCTCGCGCATCGACGCTGGCGACTACGGTTACTGCGACGAAACCGGCGAACCCATTGGCGTGGGCCGCCTGCTGGCCCGACCCACGGCCACGCTCTCGCTGGAAGCGCAGCAGCGCCGCGAGCTCAAGCAAAAGATGTTTGGTGATTGACGGGGAACTCCTTTTGAGCCTCTGCCGCGCAGTACGCAAGCCATCATGAGCAAGGAAGACAACCCCTCCTCCGGCGGTGGCCTCCTGTCCAAGGTGGTGCGTTTCGTGCGCAACCCCACGGTCAACTGGTCGGAGCTGGACTCCATCCAGGACGACAAGGAGAGCCAGTACAGCAAGCAGATGCTCAAGGAGATGATCGAGCGCAAGCGGCGCAACGACTTTGTGCGCCGCCGTGAATTCGATCAGCTGCGCAAACTGCGCCAGCGCGACGCCCTGAGCGGCCAGCGCACGGCCGATCCGGCGGCCCGACCCTCGTTCTTCCAGAGCAGCCTCACCTCGCCAGGCGAGCGCGCCGTCACGATCAAGAAGATCGACGAGATCGAGGCGCAGATGTCCATGCAGTGGTGGAAGAGCAAACAGGCGGGTGACAACCCCGAAGGTGTGGCCCCTGTGCAGGCGGGCGATGCCCTGGCAGACGCGACCACCGTGCCGGCCCACCCCAATGCCTACGCCCCGACGGCTCCCCTGGCTCTGCAACCCACCCCTCCCGCACGCACGGCGCCCGAGCCGCTGTTCGCGGGCGACAGCCTGGCTGCACAGGAAACCTCCCTGCCGCTGGAGGAGCCCGATGCGGCCACATGGAACATGGGGGGGGCAGGTACCTCGGCACCACCGGCCGCACCGGCCTTGGAGAAATTCGTGCACGAACCCGACCTCGAAGAAGCCGCCATCCGCTTTGCCAACGGCGATTACGCGGGCGCAGAGGCGGGCCTGCTGGAAGTGCTGGAGCGCCACAGCGCCGACGAAGCCGATGCCCAGTTCGAGATCTGGATGACGCTGTTCGACCTGTACCGCGCCACAGGCCAGCAAGACCGTTTTGACGCGCTGGCCATCGACTTTGCCGGGCGCTTTGCGCGCTCTGCGCCGCTGTGGTTTTCCATCCCCGAACAATTGGGCCTGCAGGCTGCCGTGAAGGCCGAGGCCACCGCAGTGCCCCAGCGTGAATTCAGCTGGAACGCACCGGCCGCCATGACGCTGCAGTCGGCAGCTGCGCTGCAGGCATCCATCAATCGCTCGGCCTCGCCCTGGACGCTGACCTGGACGCGGCTCAAGTCCATTGAAGACACGGCGCTGACCGCATTGGCCAACGAGTTCACCCGCTGGGCGGACATGAAGGGGCAGTTTGTGTTCACGGGCTCGCAAGCGCTGCTGACCTTGCTGCAGGAGTGCACCCAGTCGGGTAACCGCGAGACCAACCCGGAATGGTGGCGCCTGCGCATGGCGGTGTTGCGCTTCATGGGCCAGGCCGACGAGTTCGAAATGGTGGCCTTGGATTACTGCGTCACCTACGAAGTGTCGCCTCCCTCCTGGGCCAACCCGCTGTGCGGCTACAGCGACGATTCCACCCCCGAGGTCGCGCCTGCGCCCGCCCCGGCCCAGGATTTGGTTGCGCGGCCGCACTGGAAAGACAGCACCACCCCGGCGCCGCTCACGGGTTTTGGCGATTCGGTGCCTGCGCTGGCCGGGCTGACCGGCCATATCGAGGGCGACGCCACCCACCTGCTCGAAGGCATGCAGGACCATGTGCCTGCGGGCCAGCCGCTGGCCATCCCGTGCGACAGGCTCATCCGCATCGACTTCACCGCTGCGGGCTCGGTGCTCAACTGGGCGGCCCAGCAGCAGGCCCAGGGGCGCGAAGTGCAGTTCCACAACCTGCACCGCTTGGTGGCGGTGCTGTTCAACGTGCTCGGTGTCAACGAGCATGCCTGGGTGCTGCCGCGGAAGAATTAGCGTACTCCCCCCTGAGGCCCTGCGGGCCTTCCCCCCTCTCTCGAATCGCTGCGCGATTCGGGAGGGGGGACGCTCCCGGCGCGGCGGGGCGGCCCTTGCGCGGGAGCCCTGGTCTGGGGTGTGCCAGTGTCACGCGGCACTGGAAGCGGCTTCACCACTAAAAACTGACTTGTATTGACGGTGGGCGCCCCCACCTAAGCGCCCTATGACCGCATCCAACGAATCCCCGGTGTTCCACGGAACCACCATCCTCAGCGTGCGCCGCCAAACCCCGCAGGGCGTGCAGGTGGCCATTGGCGGCGACGGCCAGGTCACGCTGGGCAATATCGTCGTCAAGGGCACGGCGCGCAAGGTGCGCAAGCTGCACCATGGCAAGGTGCTGGCGGGCTTTGCCGGCGCCACGGCCGACGCCTTCACGCTGTTCGAGCGCTTTGAAGCCAAGCTGGACAAGCACCAGGGCCACCTGGTGCGCGCCGCCATCGAGCTGACCAAGGACTGGCGCACCGACCGCGTGCTGCGCCGCCTGGAAGCCATGCTGGCCGTGGCCGACCGCGAGGCCTCCCTCATCATCACCGGCAACGGCGACGTGCTGGAGCCCGAACAAGGCATCGTGGCCATCGGTTCGGGCGGGGCCTATGCGCATTCGGCCGCCAAGGCGCTGCTGACCAACACCGAACTGGGCGCTGAAGACATCGTGCGCAAATCCCTGGCCATTGCCGGTGAGCTGTGCATCTACACCAACATGCACCACACGATTGAAACCCTTTAAGGGAACTTCGTTTGCTATCAAAATAATAGCTGTTTGCGCTTATTCTATAAGCGCTATGTGCCGATTTGATTGGAATTTCTCTCCATGTCTTCCATGACCCCCCAGGAAATCGTCTCCGAGCTGGACCGCCACATCGTCGGCCAGTCCAAGGCCAAGCGGGCCGTGGCCATTGCGCTGCGCAACCGCTGGCGCCGCCAGCAGGTGCAGGAGCCCCTGCGCCACGAAATCACGCCCAAGAACATCCTCATGATCGGCCCCACGGGCGTGGGCAAGACCGAAATCGCGCGGCGCCTGGCACGCCTGGCCGATGCGCCTTTCATCAAGGTCGAAGCCACCAAGTTCACCGAGGTGGGCTATGTGGGCAAGGACGTGGACACCATCATCCGCGACCTGATGGAAGTGGCCGTCAAGCAGGAGCGCGAGGTACAGACACGCCAGGTGCGCACGCGCGCCGAAGACGCGGCCGAGGAGCGCATCCTGGACGTGCTCATCCCCGTGGCGCGCACGCCCGGCAGCGAGCCGCCGCCCGACAGCACCGCACGCCAGGTGTTCCGCAAGAAGCTGCGCGAGGGCCAACTCGACGACAAGGAAATCGAGATCGACCTGGCCGAGGCCCGCCCACAGCTCGAAATCATGGGCCCAGCGGGCATGGAGGACATGGCCGAGCAGCTGCGCGGCATGTTCAGCCAGATCGGGCAGGGCAAGCGCAAGACGCGCAAGCTCAGCATTGCCGAAGCCCGGCGCCAGCTCGTCGAGGAAGAGGCGGCCAAGCTGGTCAACGAGGAAGAGATCAAGCAGCGCGCCCTGCTCAGCGCCGAGCAGAACGGCATCGTGTTCATCGACGAGATCGACAAGGTGGCCGCGCGCCAGGAGAGCAGCGGCGCCGATGTGTCACGCCAGGGCGTGCAGCGCGACCTGCTGCCGCTGGTGGAAGGCACCACGGTGCACACCAAGTACGGCATGGTCAAGACCGACCATATCCTGTTCATTGCCTCCGGAGCTTTCCACCTGGCCAAGCCCAGCGACCTGATTCCCGAGTTGCAGGGGCGCTTTCCGATCCGCGTGGAGCTCGACTCGCTTTCGGTGCAGGACTTTGAAGCCATCCTCACGCAGACGCACGCCTCGCTGGTGCGCCAGTACCAGGCGCTGCTGGCCACCGAGGGCGTGGCGCTGGAGTTCACGCCCGAAGGCATCACCCGCCTGGCGCACATTGCCTTCGAGGTCAACGAACGCACCGAGAACATCGGCGCGCGCCGCCTGTCCACGGTGATGGAGCGTTTGCTCGACGAGGTGAGCTTTGACGCCGCGCACCGAGCGGGCCAGACGGTGGCCATCGACGCAGCCTACGTCGATGCGCGCCTGCAGGCGCTGTCGCAGGACGAAGACCTTTCGCGCTTCATTTTGTAAGATCACGAACACGTTCTAAGTGCCTTTTCGGTGCGGGCCGCCCGTTCCCCTGGGGGAGCGGGCGGCCTCTGTCTTTGGAATGCTGCAAAAAGGCAGACTGTCCACATGCCTCAGGTGTTACTTTCATTGGCGCGTCTAACTGCTTTGTGTAAAAGGTTTTTTGCCTGACATGCACATGCAAAATAGCGCCTAAGTCCTTGATTTCATTGCAAGAAGTTGTTGCAAACCCTGTTGCGAACGCTGCTTTTCCTGCTACAGTGCAAAAAAGTGCAATTAGGTGGTGAAAAGTGCCATTTCCGGTCTGTGGCAAGCCGGCAATGGATTCAATCAACAGCAAGGGGTCGGTGCAGTGTTTCAAGGGGCGTCTTCGCTCAGTCTGGATGCGAAGGGTCGGCTTTCTGTGCCGACCCGGCACCGTGACGTCCTGAGCGCCACCGCCGCCGGCCAGCTCACCATCACCAAGCATCCGCACGGCTGCCTCATGGTGTTTCCGCGCCCCGAGTGGGAGAAGTTCCGCGAGCGCATTGCGGCGCTGCCCATGTCGGCCCAGTGGTGGAAGCGCATCTTCCTGGGCAACGCCATGGACGTGGACATGGACGCCACCGGCCGCGTGCTCATCTCGCCCGAACTGCGCCAAGCCGCGGGCATCACCAAGGACGCCATGCTGCTGGGCATGGGCGAGCACTTCGAGCTGTGGGACAAGGCCACCTATGACGCCCAGGAGGCGCAGGCCATGCAGGGCGACATGCCCGATGTGTTCAAGGACTTCTCTTTCTGAGGCGCGCTTGACCACCACGGCTGCACACACCACCGTACTGCTGGACGAAGCGGTCGATGCGCTCCTGGCGGGCGCGGGCGACGCGCCTGCGGGCCAGTGGGTCGATGCCACTTTCGGGCGCGGAGGGCATTCGCGGCGCATCCTCTCACGGCTCTCGCCCCAGGGGCGTCTGCTGGCCTTCGACAAGGACCCCGAAGCCATCCAAGAAGCAGCGCGCATCCAGGATGCGCGTTTTTCCATTCGGCATGAAGGTTTTCGCCATCTGGCCGACCTCCCGGTCGGCAGCGCTGCTGGCGTGCTGATGGACCTCGGCGTGAGTTCGCCCCAGATCGACACCCCCGAACGGGGTTTCAGTTTCCGTTTCGATGGCCCGCTGGACATGCGCATGGACACCACGCGCGGACAAAGCGTGGCCGAGTGGCTGGCCAGTGCCGAAGTAGGGCAGATTGCGGAGGTGATACGTGAATACGGTGAAGAACGGTTTGCTGGCCCCATTGCAAAGGCGATTGTTGCTCGGCGGCAGGAACGGGGTCCTGTTGCATCCACCGCAGAACTGGCCGACCTCGTGGCTGGCGCGGTCAAAACCCGCGAGCCGGGCCAGAACCCTGCAACGCGCACATTTCAAGCTCTTCGGATTTTCATCAACGCCGAGCTTGAAGAGCTGCAACAGGCGCTAGAGGCCAGCCTGTCGGTGCTGCGGCCTGGCGGGCGGCTGGTGGTCATCAGCTTCCACTCGCTGGAGGACCGCATCGTCAAGCAGTTCGTCGCGCAGCACTCCAAGGAGGTGTACGACCGCCGTGCCCCCTTTGCCGCGCCGCAGCCCATGCGGCTCAAGGCGCTGGCGCGCATCAAGCCCGGTGCCGCCGAGGTGGCGGCCAACCCGCGTGCGCGCAGCGCCGTGATGCGCGTGGCCGAGCGTACCGAGGTGCCGGCATGACGCGCCTGAACATCGCCCTGCTGCTCGCGGTGATTGCCAGTGCGCTGTACCTGGTGCACACGCAGTACGCATCGCGCCAGCTTTACACCGAGCTGGACCGCGCCAACGCCGAGGCGCGGCGCCTGGAAACCGAGCAGCAGCGTCTGCAGGTGGAAAAGCGCGCCCAGGCCACGCCGCTGCGGGTGGAGCAGCTTGCGCGTGCGCGCCTGCAGATGCGCACGGCCACGCCGGCCATCACGCAGTACGTGGTGAATCCCCTGCCCACACCGGCCGCATCCGAGGTGCAGCGATGAGCCGCAGTGTGTTGTACGCCACCAGCCCGCTGCTGGCCAGCAAGACGCCGGTCTGGCGCAGTAAGTTCATCGTGGGCATGATCGCCCTGGGCTTTGTGGGCCTGGGCTTGCGCGCGGCCTACGTGCAGGTGGTGGGCAACGAATTCTTCCAGCGCCAGGGCGAGGTGCGCTTTGCGCGGACGCTGGAGCTGCCCGCCAACCGGGGGCGCATCCTGGATCGCAATGGTCTCATCCTGGCCTCCAGCGTGCCTGCGGCCAGCATCTGGGCCATTCCCGAGGACGTCGCGCACGACGATCCCCAGGTGCGCGCCAAGCTCAAGGAACTCGCCCGGCTCATGGGCATGCCGCTCAAGGACCTGATGGGCAAGCTGGCCGACGAGGACAAGACCTTCGTCTGGATCAAGCGCCAGCTCGACTGGGACCTGGGCCAGCAGATCGTGGCCCTGGGCATCAAGGGCATCTACCTGCGCAAGGAATACAAGCGCGAGTACCCCGAGGGCGAGGCCGCAGCCCATGTGGTGGGCTTCACCAACGTCGAGGACAAGGGCCAGGAGGGCATGGAGCTGGCCTTCAATGACCTGCTGGCCGGCAAGCCGGGCTCGCGCCGCGTGATCAAGGACCGCCTGGGCCGCGTGGTCGATGGCGTGGGAGAGATCAGCCCGCCGGTCGATGGGCGCGACATGCAGTTGTCCATCGACAGCAAGGTGCAGTTCTTTGCCTACCAGAAGCTGCGCGACCAGGTGCAGGCGCACAAGGCCAAGGGGGGCAGCGTGGTGGTGCTCGATGCCGTGACGGGCGAGGTGCTGGCCCTGGCCAACTACCCCAGCTACGCGCCCGACAAGCGCCAGAACCTCTCGGGCGAGCAACTGCGCAACCGCGCGCTGACCGACACCTTCGAGCCCGGCTCGACCATGAAGCCCTTCACCATTGCGCTGGCACTGGAGACCGGGCGCGTGCGGCCCCAGACGGTCATCGACACCTCGCCAGGGCGTCTGACCATCACCGGATCGACCATTTCGGACACGCACAACTACGGCGCACTCACCGTGGAGGGTGTGATCCAGAAGTCCAGCAACGTGGGCACCACCAAGATCGCCATGCAGATGCCCGCGCGCGAGATGTGGGAAACCTTCTCGGCCGCCGGTTTCGGGCAAAAACCCCAGCTCGGGTTCCCCGGCGTGGTGAGCGGTCGCCTGCGCCCGTACAAGACCTGGCGCCCCATCGAGCAGGCCACCATGTCCTATGGCTATGGTCTCTCGGCCAGCCTGTTCCAGATGGCGCGTTCCTACACCGTGTTTGCGCACCAGGGGCAGATCATCCCGGCCACCATGCTCAAGAGCAGCGAACCGGTCGTGGGCGTGCCCGTGTTCTCGCCCAAGACGGCCGACGCCGTGCGCAAGATGCTGCAGATGGCCGCGGGCCCAGGTGGCACGGGCCAGAAGGCGCAGACCCTGGGCTACTCCGTGGGCGGCAAGTCGGGTACCGCGCGCAAGCAGGTGGGCAAGAGCTACGCCACCAACAAGTACCGTGCCTGGTTCACCGGCATGGCGCCCATCGACCGGCCACGCATCATCGTCGCGGTGATGATCGATGAGCCCAGCAACGGCGTGTACTACGGCGGTGCGGTGGCAGCACCCGTGTTCAGCGAAGTGGTGCAGCAGACGCTGCGCATGATGGGCGTGCAGCCCGACATGGACGTCAAGCCGCAGATCGTGGCCGAGGTGGTGGAGGAGCCGCTGTGATCCGCACCCTGACCGATTTCCACGAGGCCGTGCAGTGGCTGCGCGCGCGCGTCACCGGCACGCTGCACACCGACAGCCGCCGCATCGCGCCGGGGGATGGCTTCATCGCCTGGCCCGGCGCTGCCACCGACGGCCGTGCCCATGTGCGCGACGCCCTGGTGCGCGGCGCCACGGCCTGCCTGGTCGAGCATGAGGGCGTGCTGCCCTACGCCTTTGCGGGCGACGACATCGCCGCGCTGCCCCGCCTCAAGCAGGCCACCGGCGACATCGCTGCCGCCTGGTTCGGCCAGCCCAGCCAGGCGCTGAAGGTGGTGGCCGTCACGGGCACCAACGGCAAGACCAGCACCACCTGGTGGTTGGCGCAGGCACTATCGAATCAGGAGCATTCAGCGCTTGGCCCATGTGCCCTGGTGGGTACTTTGGGTGTGGGGCTTGCCGGGCGCCTGGAGTCCACGGGCATGACCACGCCAGACCCTGTGCTGCTGCAGCGCGCCTTCCGGCAGTTTGCCGATGCCGGTGCGCGCTCGTGCGCCATCGAGGCCTCCTCCATCGGCCTGGCCGAGCACCGGCTGGTGGGCACGCGCATTCCCGTGGCGGTGTTCACCAACTTCACGCAAGACCACCTGGACTATCACGCCAGCATGGAGGCCTACTGGCAGGCCAAGGCCGCGCTGTTCGACTGGCCTGGCCTGCGTGCCGCTGCCATCAACATCGACGACCCCCAGGGTGCCGCCCTGCATGCAGCCTTGCAGGGGCGTGGCATCGACCTGTGGAGCCTCTCGCAGCACACGGCCGCCCGCCTGAGCGCCACCGAGGTCACGCTGGGTGAGGGCGGCCTGCGTTTTTGTGTGCGCGAAGGGGAACGCAGCCTGATGCTGCAAACGCAGGTGATCGGCAGCTACAACGTCTCCAACCTGCTGGGCGTGATTGCCGCGCAGCGCGCCCTGGGCGTGCCCTTGGAGCAGGCCGTGCGTGCCTGCGAACAGTTGCAGCCCGTGCCGGGCCGCATGGAGCGCATCGTGCAGCCCGGCCAACCGCTGGTGGCCGTGGACTACGCCCACACCCCCGACGCCCTGCAGCAGGCACTGCAAGCCCTGCGACCGTTGGCGCAAGAGCGTGGCGGCCAGCTCTGGTGCGTGTTTGGCTGCGGTGGCGACCGCGACGCGGGCAAGCGCCCGCTGATGGGCGGCATTGCGCAGCGCCACGCCGACTGGGTCGTGGTGACCAGCGACAACCCGCGCAGCGAGCGGCCTGCCGACATCCTGCACCAGATCCTGCTGGGCACCATTGCCGGGGAAACCGTGCGCGCCGAACCGGACCGCGCTGCCGCCATCGGATTGGCCCTGCAAGAGGCCGATGCGCGCGATGTGGTGCTCATCGCAGGCAAGGGCCACGAGGACTATCAGGAAACGGCGGGCGTGCGACAGCCATTCTCGGACATGGCACAAGCCATCACAGCACTCCAGCGCCGAGGAGGCACCCCATGACGGGCATGACCTTGCAGCAGGTTTTCGCCTGGATCCAGTCACGCGAGCCGCGTGCACGCCTGGTGGGCGATGGCGCCACGCCCCTGGCCCGCGTGCACACCGACACGCGCACCCTGCAGCCGGGCGATCTGTTCGTGGCCCTGCGCGGTGAGCGCTTTGACGCCCACGACTTTCTGGCCCAGGCCCGCGCCAGCGGCGCTGTGGCCGCCCTGGCCGAGCGCGGCCTGCAGGCCGCCGGGCTGCCGGGCATCGAAGTGCCCGACAGCCTGCAGGCCCTGGGCCACCTGGCTGCTGCGTGGCGTGCGCAGTTCAACCTGCCCTTGATCGCGGTCACCGGCAGCAATGGCAAGACCACGGTCACACAGATGATTGCCGCCATCCTGCAGGCGCACGCGCAGGATGCCGCGTTTGCCACGCGCGGCAACCTCAACAACGCCATCGGCGTACCGCAAACCCTGCTGCGCCTGAACGCCTCGCACCGCGTGGGCGTGGTCGAGCTGGGCATGAACCACCCCGGCGAGATCGCCCTGCTGGCACGCATTGCCCAGCCCACCGTGGCCCTGGTGAACAACGCGCAGCGCGAGCACCTGGAATTCATGCACACCGTGCAGGCCGTGGCCGAAGAAAACGGCTCGGTGCTGGCCGCGCTGCCCGAAGACGGCGTGGCCGTGTTACCGGCGGGCGATGCCTACACCGCGCTGTGGCAGCACCTGGCGGCGGGGCGGCGTTGCATCACCTTTGGTGGTGCGCAGGCCGATGTGCGCTGCACACAGGCCCAGTGGCAGGGCGGCGCCTGGCAGGTCATCCTGGCCACGCCGCAAGGGCCGCTGGAATGTGCGCTGCACATTGCGGGCCGCCACAACGTGACCAACGCCCAGGCCGCCGCAGCCTGCGCATTGGCGGCGGGCGTGCCATTGGACGCCATTGCGCGCGGCCTGAGCGCGTTCGCGCCGGTCAAGGGCCGTTCGCGTGCGCTGGGTGTGCGCTGCGGCGAGCGCACCGTCACCGTGGTGGACGACAGCTACAACGCCAACCCGGACTCCATGCACGCCGCCATCGAGGTGCTGGCCGAACTGCCCGCGCCGCGCCTGCTGGTGCTGGGCGATATGGGCGAGGTGGGCGACCAGGGGCCGCAGTTCCACGCCGAGGCCGGGGGCCATGCGCGTGCACGCGGCATCGAGCGGCTGTACGCGCTGGGCACGCTGTCGCGGCACACCGCGAAGGCCTTTGGCACAGCCACGCATTTTGACGACATGGCATCGCTCCTGGCAGCGGTGCGGCAGGCGCTGCCCGAGGTGGGCAGCGTGCTGGTGAAGGGATCGCGATTCATGAAGATGGAACAGGTGGTGGAGGCATTGACCTCCACCGCGCAAGCCGCCGCTGCGGCGCAGGAGGCCGACCATGGCACGACGCATTGAAACCGGTCGAGGTGCACCATGCTGATGTGGCTGGCCCAATGGCTGCAAGGCCTGTCGCCCGAGCTGGGCTTTTTGCGCGTGTTCCAGTACCTCACGCTGCGTGCCGTGCTGGGTGCGATGACAGCGCTGCTCATCGGCCTGCTCGCCGGGCCTGCGGTGATCCGGCGCCTGACGGCACTGAAGATCGGCCAGCCCATCCGCACCAACGGCATGGAAACGCACCATGTCAAAAGCGGCACGCCCACCATGGGCGGAGTGCTGATCCTGCTGGCCATTGCCATTGCCACCCTGCTGTGGGCCGATCTGTCCAACCGCTTTGTGTGGATCGTGCTCATCGTCACGCTGGGGTTTGGTGCCATCGGCTGGGCCGACGACTGGCGCAAGGTGGTCTACAAAGACCCCAACGGCATGCCTTCGCGCGAGAAGTACCTGTGGCAGTCGCTCATCGGGCTGGCGGCGGCGCTGTACCTGGTGTTCAGCATTTCCGAAAGCTCCAACCTCAAGGTGCTGGAGCTGTTCTTCACTTGGGTCAGTTCGGGTTTTGATGTCAGCTTGCCGCCCAAGGCGGGCCTGCTGGTGCCGTTCTTCAAGGAAGTGAGCTACCCGCTGGGCGTGCTGGGCTTCGTCATCCTTACCTACCTGGTGATCGTGGGTTCCAGCAACGCGGTCAACCTGACGGACGGCCTGGACGGCCTGGCCATCATGCCAGTGGTCATGGTGGGCTCGGCGCTGGGCGTTTTTGCCTACGTGGCGGGTAGCTCGGTGTATTCCAAGTACCTGTTCTTCCCGCACATTCCGGGTGCGGGTGAGCTGCTCATCTTCTGTGCCGCCATGGCGGGTGCGGGCCTGGCCTTCCTGTGGTTCAACACCCACCCGGCCCAGGTGTTCATGGGCGATGTGGGCGCGCTGGCGCTGGGCGGTGCCCTGGGCACCATTGCCGTCATCGTGCGCCAGGAAATCGTGCTGGCCATCATGGGCGGAATCTTTGTGGTCGAGGCGCTGTCGGTCATGCTGCAGGTGAGCTGGTTCAAGTACACCAAGCGCAAGTACGGCGAAGGCCGGCGTCTGCTCAAGATGGCGCCGCTGCACCACCATTTCGAGAAGAGCGGCTGGAAGGAGACGCAGGTGGTCGTGCGTTTCTGGATCATCACCATGCTGCTGTGCCTCATCGGCCTGTCCACCCTGAAGCTGCGATGAATCCGCTGGACGAGCACCTCCCCCCCACCGCCGAAGGCACGCCCTTGGCGCTGCCCCAGCCTGCGGAAGATGAGGCTGGCGCACCGGCCATGCCTGCTGAGTCCGCTGCAGCGGATCTGGGGAGCAGTGGCGCTGCGCCCGCGGTGGTGGCCCCGGCGCCCCAGCACGAGCTGCCCCAAACCCTGGACGCCGCGCGCGAGGCCGCGGCTTTTGTGGCGCGCATCTTTGCCGAAACCCCGGTGTCCGACCCGGGCGCCGAGGCCGTCGAACCCGCGGCACCCGAACCCACCGCCGAGGAGCCGCCCGCCGCACCCGACCCCGTACCCGAAGGCTGGCCCCTGGAGGGCAGCAAGCCCCTGCAGGACCAGGAGGTGCTGGTGCTGGGCTTGGGCGCATCGGGCCTGGCCATGGCGCGCTGGTGTGCGCGCTGCGGTGCCCAGGTGACGGTGGCCGACACGCGCGAGGCCCCGCCGCAGCTGGCGCAATTGCGCGCCGAGCTGCCCCAGGTGCGTTTTGTGGCCGGAGCCTTTGATGCGAGCTTGCTCGACGGTGCGAACTTCAGCGCGGTGTACCGCTCGCCCGGCCTGGCTCCGCAAGTGATTGCTCCTGTTTTTGTAGCTGCTTGCGCCCGTGGAATAAGCGTTGGAAGCGAAATTGACCTGTATTCTTCGGCCTTGCTCGCGCTGCGTGCCGCCCATGGCTACGCGCCTGCCGTGCTGGCCATCACCGGCACCAACGGCAAGACCACGGTGACCTCGCTCACCGGCAAGCTGGTGGCGCATGCGGGCAAGTCGGTGGCGGTGGCAGGCAACATCGGCCCCACGCTGCTGGATACCTTGGCCGAGCGCATCGACGCCGGCCAGTTGCCTGAGGCCTGGGTGCTGGAGCTGTCGAGCTTTCAGCTGGACGGCGTGCGCGGCTTCGAGCCCACGGCCGCAGCGGTGCTCAACGTCACGCAGGACCACCTGGACTGGCACGGCGACATGGCCGCCTACGCCGCGGCCAAGGCACGCATCTTTGGCGAGCAGGCCCTGATGGTGCTCAACCGTGACGATGCGCTGGTGATGCACATGCTGCCGCCGCCCGGCCGCCCGAAGGCGGCAGCAGCCCCCTTGGGGGGCAGCGCAGCGCACGCAGTGGCAAGCGTGGGGGCGCCGTCCATGCCGCCGCCAGTGAAGCAGAGGCTGCAAAAGCCCCAGCACCGCGCCCATGTGACCTTTGGCGCAGACATGCCGCAGCGGCCGGGCGATTTCGGTATCGAGGTCGTCAACGGCATGGCCTGGCTGGTGCGCGCGCAAGAGGCCGACGAAACCCTGCGCCGCAGCAAGAACGCCGAGGAGGAGCTGCACATCCAGCGCCTGATGCCCGCCGACGCCTTGCGTATCCGCGGGCGCCACAACGCCACCAATGCCCTGGCGGCACTGGCGCTGGCGCAGGCAGCGGGTTGCCCGCTCTCGGCCATGCTGTATGGCCTGCGCGAATACCGGGGCGAGCCGCACCGGGTCGAGCCGGTGGGCACGGTGAACGAGGTCGAATTCTTCGACGACAGCAAGGGCACGAATGTGGGTGCCACGGTGGCCGCCCTCAATGGGCTGGGGCCCGAGCGGCGCCTGGTCGTCATCCTGGGTGGCGACGGCAAAGGCCAGGACTTCAGCCCGCTGGCCGCGCCCATGGCGCGCTACGCCCGCGCGGCGGTGCTGATCGGGCGCGATGCACCGGCCATTCGCACCGCGCTGCAGGGCACCGGCATTGCCTTGCACGACTGCGCCACGCTGCCCGATGCCGTGCATTGGGCCGCACAGCGCGCCCATGCGGGTGATGCGGTGCTGCTTTCGCCCGCCTGCGCCAGCCTGGACATGTTCCGCGACTATGCGCACCGTGCGCAGGTGTTTGTCGATACCGTGCAGGCCTTGGCGCAGGACGCAGGCCAGGACTTGGGAGGCGGCGTATGAGCAACGCGGCCACACGCACCCCAAGCAATCCATGGCAGCGCCTGACGCAGTGGCTGGGCAGCGCGCGCAGCCAGGCGGCCGATGTACTGCCCGTGCGCGTGGGCGGTACCGAGTACCGCCAGACCACGGCCACCCCCGCCAGCGTGCTGGGTTTTGACCAGGCCTTGCTGTGGGTGGTGGTGGCCCTGTTGTCCTGGGGACTGGTGATGGTGTACTCGGCGTCCATCGCGCTGCCGGGCAACCCACGCTTTTCCAACTACGCGCCCACCCATTTCCTCACGCGCCACGCGTTCTACCTGGTGATGGGTTTCGTGGCGGCGCTGCTGGCGTTCCAGATGCCCATGCGCACCTGGGAGCGGCTGGCCCCCTGGCTCTTTGGGGCGGCCCTGCTGATGCTGGTCGTGGTGCTGGTGCCGGGGGTGGGCAAGGTCGTCAACGGGGCGCGGCGCTGGCTGGCGCTGGGGCCCATCAGCTTCCAGCCGTCGGAGCTGGCCAAGTTCGCTGTGCTCATCTACGCCGCCGACTACATGGTGCGCAAGATGGATGTGAAGGAGCGCTTCTTCCGCGCCGTGCTGCCCATGGGGGCGGCGGTGGCGGTGGTCGGGGTGCTGTTGCTTGCCGAGCCCGACATGGGCGCCTTCATGGTGGTGGCCGTCATCGCCATGGGCATTCTGTTCCTGGGCGGCGTGAATGCGCGCATGTTCTTCCTCATCGCGGCCATTCTGGTGGCGGCATTCGCGCTGATGATCGTCAGCTCGCCCTGGCGGCGCGAGCGTGTGTTTGCTTATCTGGACCCCTTCAGCGAGCAGCACGCGCTGGGCAAGGGCTACCAACTCTCGCATGCACTGATCGCCTTTGGCCGCGGCGAAGTGTTTGGCGTAGGCCTGGGTGGCAGCGTGGAAAAGCTCCACTGGCTGCCCGAAGCACATACCGACTTCCTGCTGGCGGTGATCGGCGAGGAATTCGGTCTGGTGGGCGTGCTGGTGCTCATCGTGGCCTTCCTCTGGATGACGCGGCGCATCATGCACATCGGCCGCCAGGCGATTGCGCTGGACCGCGTGTTCGCAGGCCTGGTGGCCCAGGGCGTGGCCATCTGGATCGGTTTCCAAGCCTTCATCAACATGGGCGTGAATCTGGGCGCATTGCCCACCAAGGGGCTGACGCTGCCCCTCATGAGCTATGGCGGCTCGGCCATCCTGATGAACCTGGTGGCGCTCGCGGTGGTGTTGCGGGTTGATTATGAAAACAAGCTGCTCATGCGCGGAGGCCGCGTATGAGCAGTTTGTTTCACCAAAACGGGCTGCTGCAGCGCGCCAGCGCTGCCGAATGCGCAGTATTCGATGCGCGGAGGCCGCGTATGAGCAGTTTGTTTCACCAAAACAAACCGCGCATTGCGCCAGCAATGCCAGGCGCGAAGCGCCTGATGAGAGGAGGGCGTGTATGAGCGCCAAGACCGCCCTCATCATGGCCGGAGGCACCGGCGGCCACATCTTCCCCGGTCTGGCCGTGGCCGAGGAGCTGCGTGCGCGCGGCTGGCGTGTGCACTGGCTGGGGGCACCCGACAGCATGGAGGCGCGCATCGTGCCACCGCATGGTTTTGCGCTGGAGACCATCGACTTTTCCGGTGTGCGCGGCAAGGGCCTCGCCACGCTGGCGCTGCTGCCCCTGCGGCTGCTGCGCGCCTTCTGGCAGGCTTGGTGCGTGGTGCGCCGGGTGCAGCCGGATGTGGTGGTGGGCCTGGGCGGCTACATCAGCTTTCCGGGCGGCATGATGGCTGTGTTGGCCGGCAAGCCGCTGGTGCTGCACGAGCAGAACTCGGTGGCTGGCATGGCCAACAAGGTGTTGGCGGGCGTGGCCGACCGCGTGTTCACGGCCTTTCCGGAGGTGCTCAAGAAAGGCCAGTGGGTGGGCAACCCGCTGCGCGCTGCCTTCACGCGCCAGGAGGCGCCGCAAGAGCGCTTTGCGGGCCGCACCGGGCCGCTGCGCCTGCTGGTGGTGGGTGGCAGCCTGGGGGCGCGTGCGCTCAATGACATCGTGCCCCAGGCGCTGGCGCTCATCCCGCCGGACCGGCGCCCTGTGGTCACACACCAAAGTGGCGCGGCGCAGATCGAGCAACTGCGCGCCAACTACGAGGCCGCCGATGTGCAGGCCGAGCTGACGCCCTTTATCGAAGACACGGCCAGCGCCTTCGCGCAGGCCGACATCATCGTCTGCCGCGCGGGCGCGAGCACGGTGACAGAGATTGCCGCTGTGGGCGCTGCCGCCGTGTTTGTGCCGTTTCCGGCGGCGGTGGACGACCACCAGACCACCAACGCGCAGTTCCTGGTGCAGGCCGGGGGTGGATGGTTGGTGCAACAACGCGATCTTTCTCCCCAAAGCTTGGCCGAAATGCTACAAAATACAGAGCGTACAGCGCTGATGGAACGGGCGCTGAAGGCCAAAACAATGCAAAAGATCAACGCCACCCGCGAGGTGGTGACCGCGTGTGAGGAGCTCGCATGAGCCTGTCCAAAGTCTTTTCGTGGTGCCCGTTGCCCCGCAGAGGCAGCGGATGCAAGGCGCCCGCCGCAAGCCGCACTGGTGTGCGGCGAGGATGGGCAACGCCGCAGGCGCTGCCTCTGCGGGGCAACCCTTCGGGCAAGGCAGCAAGAAGCCGCACTCGTCGTTGCGCACCTTGCCCAGGCTACCAGCATGGGCTGCGGTACGCGCCTAGATTGCGGCTTCTTGCTTCCTTGCGGGCGCCGCGAAAAGACTTTGGACAGGCTCTATGAAACACGCCATCCGCCACATCCATTTCGTCGGCATTGGGGGTGCTGGCATGAGCGGCATTGCCGAGGTGCTGTTCAACCTGGGCTACCGCATTTCGGGCTCGGACCTGTCCGACAGCGCGACGCTGCGTCGCCTGCAGGGCCTGGGCATGCAGACCTTTGTGGGGCATGCGGCAGCGCACATTGCCGGGGCGGATGCGGTGGTCACCTCCACCGCCGTCAAAAGCGACAACCCCGAGGTGCTGGCCGCGCGCGAAAAGAAAATCCCCGTGGTGCCGAGGGCGCTCATGCTGGCCGAGCTCATGCGCCTCAAGCGCGGCATCGCCATTGCTGGCACGCATGGCAAGACCACCACCACCAGCCTGGTCACCAGCGTGCTGGCCGAGGGGGAACTGGACCCCACGTTCGTCATCGGCGGGCGCCTGAACAGTGCCGGGGCCAACGCCAAGCTGGGCAGCGGCGACTACATCGTGGTCGAGGCTGACGAATCCGACGCCTCGTTCCTCAACCTGCTGCCCGTGATGGCCGTCGTGACCAACATCGACGCCGACCACATGGAGACCTACGGCCACGACTTCGCGCGGCTCAAAAAGGCCTTTGTCGATTTCCTGCACCGCATGCCGTTCTACGGCACGGCCATTCTGTGCATCGACAACCCGGCGGTGCGCGAGATCGTGCCCGAGGTGTCCTGCCCCATCACCAGCTACGGTTTTTCGGAGGACGCGCAGGTGCGCGCCGTCAACGTGCGGGCTGTGGGGGCGCAGATGCACTTCACCGTGCAGCGCCGCAATGGCGTGACGCTGCCCGACCTGGAGGTGGTGCTCAACCTGGCGGGCGAGCACAACGTGCTCAACGCCCTGTCGGCCATTGCCGTGGCGGTGGAGCTGAACATTCCCGACGAGGCCGTGCTGCGTGCGTTGGCCAGCTTCCGGGGCGTCGGGCGGCGCTTTCAGGGCTATGGCGACCTGCCCGCCAAGGATGGTGGGCGCTTCACCGTGATCGATGACTACGGCCACCACCCTGTGGAAATGGCGGCCACGCTGGCGGCGGCGCGCGGTGCCTTTGCCGGGCGGCGTCTGGTGCTGGCCTTCCAGCCACACCGCTACACGCGCACGCGCGACTGCTTCGAGGACTTCGTCAAGGTCATCGGCAGCGCCGATGCCGTGCTGCTCACCGAAGTCTATGCCGCAGGCGAGGCGCCCGTGGTGGCTGCCGACGGTCGATCGCTGGCGCGTGCGCTGCGCGTGGTGGGGCGTGTGGAGCCCCTGTTTGTGGAGGACGTGGCTGATCTGCCCCAGGCCATCGCAGCCATGGCGCAGGACGGCGACGTGGTGCTGTGCATGGGCGCAGGCTCCATCGGCAACATGCCGGGAAGACTGGTTGAGTTGCTATCAAATACAGAGCAAAGAGGGCAGGAGGAGAAAGCGCAATGACCGCAATGGATGCCAAGACCACCGGGCAGCTTCTGCCCACCCCGGCCGCGCTGGGCAAGGTGGCCGTGCTCATGGGCGGCACCTCGGCTGAGCGCGAGGTCTCGCTCATGTCCGGTGCGGGTGTGCTGCAGGCGTTGCGCGCGCGCGGCGTGGATGCCCATGCCTTCGACCCCGCGCACACCGAACTGTGCGAACTCAAGCGCGCTGGCTATGCGCGCTGCTTCATCGCGCTGCACGGGCGGCATGGGGAAGACGGCTCGGTGCAGGGCGCGCTGGAGTTGCTGGGCATTCCGTACACCGGTTCGGGCGTCATGGCGTCCAGCATTGCCATGGACAAGGTGATGACCAAGCGCGTCTGGCTGGCCGAGGGACTGCCCACGCCACGCTACGTCTGGCTGGCGCCCGAGCGCCAGAACCGTGAAACCGTGCGCACCGTGCCCGACGAGCTGGGCCTGCCGCTGATCGTCAAGCCGCCGCGCGAGGGCTCATCCATCGGAGTGACCAAGGTGCAGGGGTGTTCGGACATGCAGGAAGCCGTGCGGCTCTCGGCGCGCTACGACCCCGACGTGCTGTGCGAAGAATTCATCGAAGGCGAGGAAGTCACCTGCCCGGTGCTGGGCCAGGGCGCAGATGCCGTGGCGCTGCCGGTGATTCGCATCAATGCGCCGGACGGTGCGTACGACTATCAGAACAAGTACTTCACCGACGACGTGAAATACCAGTGTCCCAGTGGACTACCCGAGGCCGAGGAACGCGAGATCCAGCGCATCGTGCTGGCCGCCTACCGTGCGCTGGGTTGCCGCGGCTGGGGGCGCGCGGATCTGATGGTGCGCGCCAGCGACCGCAAGCCCTTCCTGCTGGAGATGAACACGTCCCCCGGCATGACCGGCCACTCGCTGGTGCCCATGTCGGCGCGCGCCGCAGGCATCAGCTATGAAGACCTGTGCCTGCGCCTGCTGGCCAGCGCCGCGCTCGACTCGCCGCCGCAGGAGGTTCAGGCGTGAACCAAACCCTGCCCGCACCGCTGGATGTGCGCCTCATGAACTGGACCGCCACGGCCCTGTTCATGGGCTGCGCCGCCCTGCTGCTGGCAGCCTTGGCGGCCTGGCTCATGCGCCTGCCCGCCTTTGCCATCACGCGGCTGGTGGTGGAGGGTGATGTGACGCACCACAGTGCCGTGACCCTGCGGGCCAACGTGGCACCGCGCCTGACAGGCAATTTCTTCACGCTGAACCTGCAGGCCGCCCGCGCCGCCTTCGAGCAGGTGCCCTGGGTGCGCAAGGCGCAGGTGCAGCGCCAGTACCCCGGCACGCTGCGTGTGTTGCTGGAAGAGCACCGCCCGGTGGCCCACTGGGGCGCGGAATCCAGCACCACCATGGTCAATGATTTTGGCGAGGTGTTTGATGCCAGCGCCGACGATCCCGAATACGACCTGTTGCCACGCCTGGCCGGGCCCGAGGGGGCTTCGGCGCAGATGCTGCAAATGCACGCGAAGCTGCAGCACATCGTGGAGCCACTTGACTGGGACATCCAGGTGCTGGAGTTCAACCGTCGGGGGAGCTGGCGCATGGTGCTCGACAGCGGAGCCGAGATCGAACTGGGGGCAGGCAGCGACGAAGAGCTGGCCCTGCGCCTGCAGCGCTTCGTGCGCACGCTCACCCAAGTGGCTGGCAAGTACGGGCGCCGCGCGGACGCGCTGGAATCGGCAGACCTGCGCCACAGCAGCGGCTACGCGCTGCGCCTGCGCGGGGTGACCACGGTGCTGGAGGGGCAGCAGGGCGCTACCGTGCGCCGCTGACAGGCACGCTCAGAACAAAAGGCACAAGACGCATATGGCAAGAGAATACAAAGATGTGGTGGTAGGGCTGGACATCGGCACGGCCAAGATCATGGCCGTGGTGGCCGAGGTGTTGCCCGGCGGCGAACTCAAGCTGGCAGGCTTGGGCGTGGCGCCGAGCAACGGTCTCAAGCGCGGTGTGGTGGTCAATATCGACGCCACGGTGCAAAGCATCCAGCAGGCGCTGAAAGAGGCCGAGCTGATGGCCGACTGCAAGATCCAGCGGGTCTATACCGGCATCACGGGCAGCCATATCCGGGGCATCAATTCCAGCGGCATGGTAGCCGTCAAGGACAAGGAAGTCACCGCCGCCGACGTCGCGCGCGTGGTGGAAACGGCCAAGGCCATCAACATTTCCAGCGACCAGCGATTGCTGCTGGTGGAGCCGCAGGAGTTCGTGATCGATGGGCAGGACGTGAAGGAGCCCATCGGCATGAGCGGCATCCGCCTGGAGGCCAAGGTGCATATCGTGACAGGCGCGCAAAGCGCAGCGGAGAACATCATCAAGTGCGTGCGCCGCTGTGGGCTGGAAGTGGAGCAACTGCTGCTCAACCCGCTGGCCAGCAGCCAGGCCGTGCTGACGGACGACGAGCGCGAACTGGGCGTGGCATTGGTGGACATTGGTGCGGGCACCACGGATGTGGCCATCTTCACCGGTGGCGCAATCCGCCACACGGCCGTCATTCCGATCGCGGGTGACCTCATCACCAGCGACATAGCGATGGCATTGCGCACCCCCACCAAGGACGCCGAGGACATCAAGGTCGAAAGCGGTTTTGCCAAGCAATTGCTGGCCGATCCCGAGGCACAGGTCGAGGTGCCGGGCCTGGGCGACCGGGGGCCGCGCATGCTCAGCAAGCAGGCGCTGGCGGGTGTGATCGAGCCGCGCGTCGAGGAAATTTTCTCGCTCGTGCAGCAGGTCATCCGTGAGTCGGGCTACGAGGAAGTGCTGTCCTCGGGCATCGTGCTCACCGGCGGCAGCGTGGTCATGCCGGGCATGGTGGAACTGGGCGAAGACATTTTCCTCAAGCCGGTGCGCCGGGGCATTCCGAAGTATTCGAGCGCGCTGGCCGACATGGTGGCCCAGCCGCGCGCCGCCACGGTGATGGGCCTGCTCGAAGAGGCACGCCTGGCCCGGCTGCGGGGTTTCAAGGTGGCGCACAAGGGCGGCGCCGTGCAGTCGGTCTTTGGCCGCCTCAAGGACTTCATCGTGGGGAACTTCTGACCATGAACTTCCCCTTGTGGCTTTCGCGGGCCAGCCCGCAACGAAGACTGCGCGGGCGCTGGCGCAGTGCTGGGCCGCCACCGCCCGCGAGTCCCCGAAATTGACACCGTTTCCAGACAAGAACCTGAAACCCATTTGAGAATTGATGAAAGAGGAGCTGCAAGATGACCATTGAAATGATCGAAGCCGAAGACTTCAACCAGGGTACCCAGATCAAGGTGATTGGTGTGGGCGGCGGCGGTGGCAATGCCGTCGAGCACATGATTGCGCGCAGCGTGCAGGGCGTGGAGTTCATCAGCGCCAACACCGATGCACAGGCCCTGGCGCGCAGCACGGCGCACCGTGTGGTCCAGCTTGGTGGCACGGGCCTGGGTGCAGGCAGCAAGCCCGAGAAGGCCCGCGAAGCTGCCGAGGCGGCCGAAGCGGAAATCCGCGCAGCCATTGAAGGCGCGCACATGCTGTTCATCACCGCCGGTATGGGCGGTGGCACGGGCACGGGCGCGGCCCCGGTGATCGCGCGTGTGGCCAAGGAGATGGGTATCCTCACCGTGGGCGTGGTGACCAAGCCTTTCGACTGGGAAGGTGGCCGCCGCATGCAAAACGCCGACAACGGCCTGGCTGAACTGGAAGCCAATGTCGATTCGCTGATCGTGGTGCTCAACGAGAAGCTGCTGGAAGTGCTGGGTGACGACATCACCCAGGACGAGGCCTTTGCCCACGCCAACGACGTGCTCAAAAACGCCGTGGGCGGGATTGCCGAGATCATCAACGAGTACGGCCATGTGAACGTGGACTTTGAAGACGTGCGCACCGTGATGGGCGAACCCGGCAAGGCCATGATGGGCACCGCCACCGCCAGCGGCCCGGACCGCGCACGCATCGCCGCCGAGCAGGCCGTGGCCTGCCCGCTGCTCGAAGGCATCGACCTCTCCGGCGCCAAGGGCGTGCTGGTGCTGGTCACGGCGGCACGTGGCAGCCTCAAGCTGTCCGAATCGCGCCTGGCCATGAGCACCATCAACGCCTACGCATCGCCCGATGCACATGTCATCTATGGTGCTGCCTACGACGACAGCCTGGGTGACGAACTGCGTGTCACGGTCGTGGCCACGGGCCTGTCCCGTGCCAACGCGCGGCGCCAGCCCATTTCGGTGGTGCAGGGCGGCTTGCGCACCGGTACCGACAACATGGCGTACCCCATGGTGGGCAACAGCATGGCCGCTGGGGGCATGGCTTCTGGCATGGCGGCTCCCGCTGGCGGCGCCGACTACGGCAACATGGCGGTGCCCAGTGTGTGGCGCACCAACCGCACGCAGGCTGCAGCGCGGGTCGATGCGCTGGTGTCGGGCGGTATGGACGATCTGGAGATCCCGGCCTTCCTGCGCAAGCAGGCAGATTGATTCGGAGCAACCCCCCGAGCGGCTTCGCCGCTCCCCCCTTCTCTCGCGCTGCTGCGCAGCGCGGGAAGGGGGGCGCCGCCAGCGCGGCGGGGCGGCCCTTGCGCGGCGGTCGCTGGCTTGGGGCGCTAAGGCGCGGGCGTTTTTGTTTCTATTGAAGCCATAGCTGAACAGTGCTGCGGCCGAGGGCCAGCCGCACTAAAATTGCGGGATGCTTGCGCAACGTACCCTCAAGTCCCTCACCCGTGCGGTGGGCGTGGGCCTGCACAGCGGTCAGCGCGTGGAGTTGACCCTGCGCCCGGCGCAGCCCGACACCGGCATCGTGTTTCGGCGCATTGATCTGCCCGAGCCGGTGGACATTCCGGTGTCCACCCTGGCGGTGACCGACACCCGCATGGCATCGACCATCTCGGTGGGTGACGCGCGGGTGCACACGGTAGAGCACCTCATGTCGGCCTGCGCGGGCCTCGGGGTGGACAACCTGTATGTGGACATCACCGCCGAAGAAGTGCCCATTCTCGACGGCTCCTCGGCCTCGTTTGTCTTCCTGTTGCAGAGCGCAGGCATTGCCTTGCAGAACGCGCCGCGGCGTTTCATTCGCGTCAAGCAGCCGGTGGAAGTGCGCCATGGCGAGGGCGCGCAGGCCAAGTGGGCGCGCCTGGAGCCCTACCACGGCTTCAAGCTGCGCTTCGAGATCGATTTCGCCCATCCGGCGGTCGATTCCACGGGGCAGTGTGTGGAATTCGACCTCGGCACCGGCAACTACAGCCGCGACATCGCGCGCGCGCGTACCTTCGGCTTCACCAAGGACGTGGAGATGATGCGCTCCAGCGGCCTGGCACTGGGCGGCGGGCTGGACAACGCCATCGTCATGGACGATTACAAGGTGCTCAATGCCGACGGTCTGCGCTACGACGATGAGTTCGTCAAGCACAAAATTCTGGACGCCATGGGCGATCTGTACCTCGTGGGCAAGCCCCTGCTGGCGGCCTACAGTGCCTTCCGCTCAGGCCACGCGCTCAACAACCTGCTGTTGCGGGAGCTGGAGGCCCACCCGGAGGCCTGGGAGGTCGTCACTTTTGACAACGAGCGCCTCGCGCCCACCGGCTTCGCGCAACCTGCGCGCGCCTGGTGACATGAAACAACCCCCTGTGGCGCTGCGCGCCTTCCCCCTTCTCTCGCCTCGCTGCGCGATGCGGGAAGGGGGAGCGCTTGCTCAGCGCGGCGGGGCGACCCTTGCGCGGCGGCCGCTGGTCTGGAGCGCGCC
This sequence comes from Acidovorax sp. 210-6, assembly GCF_010020825.1. Classification (GTDB taxonomy): domain Bacteria; phylum Pseudomonadota; class Gammaproteobacteria; order Burkholderiales; family Burkholderiaceae_C; genus Simplicispira; species Simplicispira sedimenti. The sequence goes on along the minus strand of NZ_JAACJE010000001.1, from coordinate 3,464,016 downwards.
AGTGACAATCGCCCTCGGCGTCACATTGCACGGGGAATAGAGCGCATGCTGCTGTTCCGCTGGCTCATCATGCTGCTGCTGTTTGTGGCGGCGCTGTGCTTTGCTTTTTATGCCGGCACGGGGCAGGCGCGCTACAAGCGCCTGGGTTTTGTCGTTCTCAAGTGGACGATGATCGCGGCGGGTGTCTTCTTCGCTGTGCTGATCCTCGAACGCGGCATCTGACCTATACTCGCGCCTGCTCCGGGGTGTGCTGATGCGCTGAGATGCAAACGGCCTGTTGTCAGGCCTGCTGCGAACCCGACGAACTTGATCCGGTTCATGCCGGCGGAAGAAGAGCCGACCCTCCCAGTTTGCGTGGCTGCCCATCCGGCAGACACGCCGCACCGCAGGCGCGAACCGTGCCTGCGGCGGGCGCAGGTCCAGTCCGGAGCACCCCACCATCCGGACCCAGGAGACCTGACCATGAACGCCCCCGAACCCCTTGCCCATGACTCCTTCGCCGCCCAGCTGGCGCGTGCCCGCGAGCCTTTCCCGGCCTCGCGCAAGGCTTATCTGCCGGGCCAGCTTCACGCAGACCTGCAGGTGCCGGTGCGCGACATCCAGCTCACCAACGGCGAGGTGGTCAGCGTGTACGACACCTCCGGCCCCTACACCGATCCGCAGGCCGTGATCGACGTGCGGCGCGGCCTGCCCAGCGTGCGCGGCGCCTGGATCGGCGCGCGTGGCGACTCCGAGGCCTACGCCGGCCGCCCTCCCGTGGCGCTGGACGACGGCCAGAAGAGCGAGGACGCCGCGCGCCTGGCGCAGCTGCGCCTGGAGGCCGCCGCCTTGCAACGCAAGCCTCTGCGCGCCAAGAGCGGTGCCAACGTCACGCAGATGCACTACGCGCGCAAAGGCATCGTTACGCCCGAGATGGAATACGTGGCCATCCGCGAGAACGGTCGCCGTGAGTGGATGGCGCAGTACCAGCAGGACGCAGCGCGTGAGCAGCGCCTGATGGGCAACCCGCTGGGCGCGAGCATCCCCAAGATCATCACGCCCGAGTTCGTGCGCGACGAGGTCGCGCGCGGCCGCGCCATCATCCCGGCCAACATCAACCACCCCGAGGTCGAGCCCATGGCCATCGGGCGCAACTTCCTCGTCAAGATCAACGCCAACATCGGCAACTCGGCTGTCACCTCGAGCATCGAGGAGGAGGTGGAGAAGCTGGTCTGGGCCATCCGCTGGGGCGCCGACAACGTGATGGACCTGTCCACCGGCAAGAACATCCACACCACGCGCGACTGGATCGTGCGCAACTCGCCCGTGCCCATCGGCACCGTGCCGATCTACCAGGCGCTGGAGAAGGTCGGCGGCATCGCCGAGGACCTGACCTGGGAAATCTTCCGCGACACCCTGATCGAGCAGGCCGAGCAGGGCGTGGACTATTTCACCATCCACGCCGGCGTGCGCCTGGCCTACATCCACCTCACGGCGGCGCGGCGCACGGGCATCGTCTCGCGTGGCGGCTCCATCATGGCCAAGTGGTGCATGGCGCACCACCGCGAGAGCTTCCTGTACGAGCATTTCGAGGACATCTGCGACATCATGAAGAGCTACGACGTGGCCTTCAGCCTGGGCGATGGCCTGCGGCCTGGCTGCGCGTCCGACGCCAACGATGAAGCCCAGTTTGCCGAGCTGCACACGCTGGGCGAACTGACCCAGATCGCCTGGAAGCACGACGTGCAGACCATGATCGAAGGCCCCGGCCATGTGCCCATGCACATGATCCAGGCCAACATGACCGAGCAGCTCAAGACCTGCCACGAGGCGCCGTTCTACACCCTGGGCCCGCTGACCATCGACATCGCCCCGGGCTACGACCATATTGCGTCAGCCATCGGCGCGGCCATGATCGGCTGGATGGGCACGGCCATGCTGTGCTACGTCACGCCCAAGGAGCACCTGGGCCTGCCCGACCGCGACGACGTCAAGCAGGGCATCATCGCCTACAAGATCGCCGCGCACGCCGCCGACGTGGCCAAGGGCCACCCGGGCGCGCGGGCGCGCGACGACGCGCTTTCCCAGGCGCGCTTCGACTTCCGCTGGCAGGACCAATTCAACCTGGGCCTGGACCCGGAGACGGCGCAGGAGTACCACGACGAGACCCTGCCCAAGGACAGCGCCAAGGTGGCGCATTTCTGCTCCATGTGCGGGCCGAAGTTCTGCTCCATGAAGATCACGCAAGAGGTGCGCGACTTTGCGGCCCAGAAGGGCCTGGCCGAGGATGCTGCGCTGCAGCAGGGCATGGCCGCCAAGGCCGAGGAGTTCCAGCGTGCTGGTGGCAGCTTCTACGTGCCCTTGCATCCGCAGCGATGAGCACCTGTGCCCAGCCGTGATAACCCTGTGATACGGCAACAGGGGGCTGGGCTATATTGCAACCAAAGGTAGCCCACAAGGCTACGGGAGGGGTAAGACGCTGCAGAAGGCGCCTTGCCGTGCTTGATGGTTTTGATGGAAAGGGTGCCATGAATCTGCTTGGCCGACTCTCGATCCGTGCGCGCTTGTACTTCGGCACGGGGTTTGCACTGGTGTTGCTGATCGTGATTGGCGCCATGGGCTATGTGGCGCTGGACCGCACACGGGGCACCTTGCAGGAGCTGTTTTCGCTCCGAGTACAGACCCTCACCGACATGTCGGACCTGCGCACCCTGTTGGGGCACGTGCGCCGCGTTGAAAAAGACATCATCATCAATTTCAACAACAGCGTCGAGGTGGCCAAGCTGCGTGAGGACTGGGCTGGCACCATGGGCAAGCTGCGCAAGGATCTGGGCGAGGTGCGCCAGCGCCAGGCACAGGATGCGCAGTTCACTGGCACCATCGACAAGGCCCTGGAAGAGCTGCAGCAGTACGACACGGGGATCACCCCCATCTTCCAGCAGATTGAGAACGCGCAACTCGATGGGGCCGGCGGCGGTGCCTATGCCAACCGCCTGCGCAAGCACACCGACGATGCCGACAAGATGCTGGGCGATCTGGCGGCCAGTGCGCGCAGCCAGATGGACGAAGCCCGCGTGGGAGTCGAGACGCGCACCGCATCCATGGCCGTGCTCATTGGCGTGGGGCTGGTGCTGGGGCTGGCGGTGCTGATACCGCTCACCTATTTCAGTGTGCGCTCCATCACGCAATCGCTGGGCGACGCCAGCCGTTTGGCCGAGCGCATTGCGGCCGGCGACCTCACTGAAGACGTGCACACGCAGCAGCAGGACGAGGTCGGTCAACTGGTATCCGCCATGGCACGCATGCAGGAATCGCTGCGCGACCTGGTGCGCCAGGTGCAGGAAGCGGCGGGCAACATCTCCACCGCGAGCAGCGAAATCGCCAACGGCAACCAGGACCTGAGCCACCGCACCGAGCAGACGGCAGCCAACCTGGAAGAAACCTCGTCCTCCATGGAGACACTCACCAGCACCGTACAGCACAGCGCTGAATCATCGCGCCACGCCAGCGACTTTGCGGTCTCGGCCGCACAGGTGGCCGGACGGGGGGGCGAGGTGGTGGCACAGGTCGTCAGCACCATGGACCAGATCACCACCAGCTCACGCAAGATCGCCGACATCACTGGCGTGATCGATGGTATCGCGTTCCAGACCAACATCCTGGCGCTCAATGCGGCCGTGGAGGCCGCACGTGCGGGCGAGCAGGGCCGTGGCTTTGCCGTGGTGGCCAGCGAGGTGCGTAGCCTGGCCCAGCGTTCGGCCGATGCCGCCAAGGAAATCAAGGCGCTGATCGGGTCCAGCGTGGAGCGGGTCGAGGCTGGTTCCGCACTGGTAGGGCAGGCTGGCCAGACCATGAACGAAATCGTGGACAGCGTGCGCCGCGTGTCGGACATCATCGGCGAGATCACCGCTTCGGCCAGTGAGCAGCGCGACAACATCGAGCAGGTCAGCCAGGCCGTGCGCCAACTGGACCAGATGACCCAGCAGAACGCCGCCTTGGTCGAAGAGTCTGCCGCCGCCTCGGAGTCCCTGCGCGAACAGGCCAGTGGCCTGTTGCGTGCGGCCAGCCAGTTCAAGCTGCGTGGCGGCGCGGGCATGGGCCATGCGTCAGTGGCCCCGATGGCAGCTCCTGCACCCCCAAGTACCAGACCCGCGCCACTGGCACGCGCCAAGGGCGCCTTGCGGCTCAAGTAGGCGGCAGGGGTACGCAGACCCAGCGCCCGAATGCGGGCGCCTCCCGCGGCCATTCATGGGCTTGGGGCAATGGACCTGCAGGGTGCTGCAGCAGCCACTGCACGCAGCGCGCCACGCCCGCGTGGCTGATCCAGAGCACATCGTACTGCCTCTGCAGCGCTTGCTGGCGGGCGTCTTGAAGGGCCGCATCCACGCGCTGCACCATGGTGGCCAGGTTCTCGCCGTCACCAGGTCGGTGTTGGGCAAAGTCTGTTGTCCAGGCATCGATGTCGGCGCGGGGCAGGGCGCTCCAGGCCTGGCCTTCCCAGCGGCCAAAGTCCAGCTCCTGCAGGCGGACATCGGGCTTGGAGGCCAAATCTGGTCGCAGCGCTTGCAGGGTGTGCGCGAGCTGCTCGCATCTTTGTAGCGGTGAGTGCCATGCGAGCACACGCTGGGGCAGTGCCTCTGCCAGCGCACGCGCGCTGTCCCGTGTGGCCTGCGCGTCGGCGGGAAGGTTCAGCCGCCCGTAGCACAGCCCCTGTGCTGCCAGCGGGGGCGCATGGCGCACCAGCCAGAGCCGGGGGCTCATGCCAGGGCAGGCCCCAGCGCCAGCGCTGCGCCCAGGTAGAAGCCGATTTCACTCACCTGCTGCGTGGCGCCCAGGCAGTCGCCAGTAAAACCCTGCAAGCGCTGCGCAAACCAGCGTGCCATCCAGGCGGCAGCTATTGAGCTCAGGCCGGTGCATGCTATAAAAAACAGAGCGCCTTGCGCTTGCCAGACAAGCGTTAGAGGTAAAAAACACCACAACAATCCGGCACCCAGCGCGGGTAGCGTGATCTGGTCTGCCAGCGGCTTGCTTTTGGACCGCGCCGTGTCGCCTACATGGGGCAGGCCACGGATGATGAGCAGTGGCCAAAAGCGCGAGAGCACATGCCCGCCCACCAGCGCTGTCAGCACCGGTACCATGCCCTGCGTGCCCAGGTGCGCCAGCAGGCTGGTTTTGGCCAGCAGTGCCAGCACCAGCGCCATGGCGCCGTAGGCGCCGATGCGCGAATCCTTCATGATGTCCAGCGCGCGCTCGCGCTCGGCACTGCCGCCCAGGCCGTCGGCCACGTCGGCCAGGCCGTCTTCGTGAAAGCCCCCGGTGACCAGCACCGTGGCTACCGTGCTGAACACTGCCGCCACCCAGGGCACCAGGGGGCCGGTGCCCAGCCCGGTCATCAGGGCGGCATGGCAGGCCACCGCCACCGCCGCCACCAGCCAGCCCACGCCCGGAAAATGCGCGCTGCTGGCGCGCAGCATGGCCGGGCTGTACCCCACCCACTGTGCCAGCCGCCCCGTGATGGGAATGCGGGTGAAGAACTGCACGGCCAGCAGGTAGTGGCGCAGGGCTTGTGTCATGCTATAAAAACAATAGCTGCTAGCGCCCTAAAAATAAGTGTTAGAGCCATATTTCATCAAGAATTGGCTTGCAGGAACAGGCGGTAGGCCGGGTTCTGGGTTTCTTCCACATAGGGGTAGCCCAGGGTGGCGAGGAAAGCCTCGAACGCCTGCGCGTCGCTCGCGGGCACCTGCATGCCCACGAGGATGCGGCCGTAGTCTGCGCCCTGGTTGCGGTAGTGGAACAGCGAGATGTTCCAGGTGGGCTGCATCAGGCTCAGGAACTTGAACAGTGCGCCGGGTCGCTCCGGAAAGACAAAGCGCAGCAGTCGCTCCTCCTGCGCCAGTGCCGAGCGCCCGCCCACCAGGTGGCGCAAATGCTCCTTGGCCAACTCGTCGTGCGTGAGGTCCAGCGCCTCGAAGCCGTGGCGGGTAAAGTTCTTGGCGATCTTTTCCGACTCGCCCTTGCCGTGCGCGGTGAGGCCCACAAACACATGCGCCCGTGCGCTGTCGCTGATGCGGTAGTTGAACTCGGTCACATTGCGCGGCCCGCCGGGCAGGCTGCCGATCACTTCGCAAAAGCGGCGAAAGCTCCCGCGCTCCTCGGGGATGGTGACCGCCAGCAGCGCTTCGCGTTCCTCGCCCACCTCAGCGCGCTCGGCCACGAAGCGCAGGCGGTCGAAGTTCATGTTGGCGCCGCACAGGATGGCAGCGTAGGTCTCGCCCTTGGTCTTGTGCGTGGCCACGTACTGCTTGATGGCGGCTACGGCCAACGCGCCAGCGGGCTCGACGATGCTGCGCGTGTCCACAAAGATGTCTTTGATGGCCGCGCACACCGCGTCGGTGTCCACGGTCACGAACTCGTCCACCAGGCCGCTGGCGATGCGGAAGGTTTCCTCGCCCACCAGCTTGACCGCCGTGCCGTCGGAGAACAGGCCCACGTCGGCGAGCTGAACGCGCTCTCCGGCGTGCACCGACTGCATCATGGCGTCGGAATCGTTCATCTGCACGCCAATGACCTTGACCTCGGGCCGCACGGCCTTGATGTAGTTGGCCACGCCGCTGATCAGCCCGCCGCCGCCAATGGCCACGAACACCGCATCCAGCCTGGTGCTGCCCAAAGGTTGTAACTGGCGCAGGATTTCCATGGCGATCGTGCCCTGGCCGGCAATCACGTCCGGGTCATCAAAGGGGTGGACAAAGGTCAGGCCCTGGGCCTGCTGCAATTCCACGGCGTGGCCGTACGCATCCGAATAGCTGTCACCGTGCAGCACCACCTCGCCACCCAGGGCGCGCACGGCGTCGATCTTGACGGCCGGCGTGGTGGTGGGCATCACGATGACGGCGCGCGTACCCAGTTTGTGCGCGCTCATGGCCACGCCCTGGGCATGGTTGCCCGCCGAGGCGCAGATCACGCCGCGCTGCAACTGCTCGGGCGCCAACTGTGCCATCTTGTTGTAGGCCCCGCGCAGTTTGAAGCTGAACACGGGTTGCTGGTCCTCGCGTTTGAGCAGCACCTTGTTGTGCAGGCGGCGGCTGAGGTTGCGGGCAGGCTCCAGGTCGGATTCGACCGCCACGTCATAGACGCGTGCGGTCAGGATCTTCTTGAGGTAATCCAGGGGGGTCAGGGGCTGGTTCATGGCAGAAAAGGACATCACCGCCACGGCAGGGACAGGGCGGGGCACACATCATAGGCGCTTGCCATACCGCAGCACGCACCACAGGGGGGTCGCCATGCACACAAAAAAAACCCCAGGCGGTAAGGCCCGGGGTGGAATCCACCAGGGAGGTGGAGGAGACAATTGGCGCACTGCCCATGGGCAGCGCATGGCGTCAGTGTAGCGCAAGTCTGTTGCGCTGCAGCATGAATACCGCTTCTTTGATGCGGCTGTTACATTTGTCGCAAGAACACCACGCAGGAGGAACAATGGAATGCACAGTGAGCTGGACGGGTGCCGCAGGCACCCGCTCCGGAATGGGGTTTGTGGCCGAAACCGGCAGCGGTCATGTGTTGGCCATGGATGGCGCGCCCGACGCGGCGCAACCAGCGCTGGGCGGACAAAATCTGGCACCCCGGCCCATGGAAACGCTGTTGGCCGGCACGGGCGGATGCACCGCCTACGATGTGGTGCTGATCCTGCGCCGTGGGCGGCACGACGTGCGCGGCTGTAGCGTCAAGCTCTCGGCCGAACGCGCCAGCACCGATCCCAAGGTCTTCACGCGCATCCACATGCATTTCACGGTCACAGGCAAGGGCATCCCCGCCACGGCCGTGGAGCGCGCCATCGCCCTGAGCCACGAGAAATACTGTTCCGCCAGCATCATGCTGGGAAAAACCGCCGAGATCGTCACCAGCTTCGATTTGATCGAGGCCTGAGATCAAATATGGTGCGCTGTGGAGGTCATCACCTTGGCCGCTGCGCGCATCAGCCAGCGCGCCGGGGGGGGCAGCTCCACCGCACCGGCGCGGCGCGCCCAGGCCGCGTGGCGCTCTTCGTCGGACTTCATGCGCGCCACAATGGTGCGTGAGCGGGTGTCCTGGGCAGGCAGTCGTTGCAAGTGACTGTCCAGGTGTGCGGCGACCTGGTCCTCGGTCTCTGCCACAAAGCCCAGGCTGACCTTGTCGCTGATGCTGGCGGCCAGCACCCCGAGCCCAAAGGCACCGGCAAACCACAGGGGATTGAGCAGGCTTTCGCGTCCCCCCAGGGTTCGGATGCGCTCCTGCGTCCAGGCCAGGTGGTCCGTTTCCTCGCGGGCGGCTTCCAGCAATTGCAGGCGCAGGGATTCGTCGCGTGTGACCGCAGCCTGGCCGGTGTACAGCGCCTGTGCACAGACCTCACCCACATGGTTCACGCGCATCAATGCCACGGACTGCTGCCTGTCGGCCGGTGCCAGTGGCGCATCCGGAATGCTCTCAGCCGGGGAGGCTTCCCCGGCCCTCGGTGCCGCCCACAAGGTGCGCAGCGTAGTGTCCAACGCAATCAATAGGCGATCCATGGGGCTAAGTTTCCCGTGCTTTTCACAACACACTTTTCATATTGATACAAAAAAACAACAAGCTGCTCGAGGAGCACCGGGCTCGCTGCCCCTGCGTTGCGTCCATTGTGCAGGCAGACGGCGCGGTGTTGCAACAGGACAACGAAATCCTTTTTTAAGGCGCCTTGTGGGTGATTTCCTTTGCGAAACCCGCCGACGTCTGGTGCAATAGCAACAACTTCCCCACCAGGAGGTTGGCCCGGGGAACCGGCGGGATTGCCAAGGTGCAAACCACCCCCAGACCCCCCGTACCGGCGCCCTATGTTTAACCTTGGAGTAACTCGCAATGAAAAAATCCCTGATCGCCCTGGCCGTGCTGGCTGCTTCCGGCGCCGCCATGGCTCAATCTTCCGTCACTCTGTACGGCGTGGCCGACATGGGCTTGGTTAAGTCCGATGGCGTCTCCTTCCAGATGTCCGGTTCTGGCGTTATGAACAACGGCACCAGCCGTCTGGGCGTGCGTGGCGTGGAAGACCTGGGCGGTGGTCTGAAGGCTTCGTTCAACTTCGAGCACGGCCTGAGCATGGAAGATGGTTCGGGTAACAAGAGCGGCGGCCAGATGTGGAGCCGTGCCGCTTGGATGGCTCTGCAGGGCGGCTTTGGTCGCGTCCAGATGGGCCGCACCCTGAACCCCAGCCTCTACGGTATTGCTGCCTGGGAACTGACCGGCGCCGCCAACTACTCGGCCACGATCAACCAGTTCATGGCCTCCATGGGTGGTGATGTGCGTGACAACAGCGTGTTGCAGTACACCTTCGCTGCCAATGGCTTCAGCGGCACCCTGGGCTACATCTTCAAGCCCGACCGCGGTGGCAACGCCAAGTACGACCTGAACGCTATCTACGCTCAAGGCCCCGTCGTGGCTTCGTTCATTTACAACAAGGTCAACAACGCCAAGGGCAACTACGCTCTGGGCGGCAGCTATGACTTCGGCAGCTTCAAGGTTGCTGCTTCTATCCAGAACCCCGCTGGCGAGAGCAAGGGTTTCACCCTGGGCGCTACCGTTCCTCTGGGCGCTTTCTCCGTCACGGCTGACATCGCTCGCCAAAACGGCGACGGCATGAAGAACACCGACTTCCTGCTGGAAGGCAAGTACGCTCTGTCCAAGCGCACCTTCGCATACGTTGCGTACTACAAGGACGGCGACGCCAACGGCGCTGCTGCTGGTGGCTACGCTACCGGCGCCAAGAGCCACTTCGGCGTGGGCGTTCGCCACAACTTCTAATGGCATGCTGGCCTGAGCCAGTATTCCAGCAGAATCAAAAAGCCAGCCTTCGGGCTGGCTTTTTCTATTGGTGCGTGGTTTTCATGCCATTCAAAAGTGCTGAGTGGCTTTGGATTTGCAGAATCAGTGCGGACATCAGGCGCTCCCCAACTGATTGGCGACAACGTCTATTTCGAGGCTTGTCAAGCAAGGCCTTTCCGATGTCCCCTGATGGTCTTGGGTAATAAGGGATAACCCATTGGCATGAGCTTATGCCTTGTTGCATAGTTACCTTTTTTCAATACGAGGGGTTTCATGAAGTTCAAAATCAGTCTGTTGACGCTGGCAGCGGCTGCGGCCTTGGCTGCGGCGCCCGGCGTGCATGCCAAGACCTTCAAATGGGCCAGCCAAGGGGAAATCGCGACCTGGGATATCCATTCCCAAAACAATGCGCTGCAAAACGGTCTGCATGCCAATGTGTACGAAAGCCTGGTGTACTACAACAGCAAGACTTTCGCGGTCGAACCGGTGTTGGCAACGTCCTGGAAAGAAATCTCGCCTACCCAGGTGCGCTTCAATCTGCGCAAGGAAGTGAAATTCAGCGACGGTACGCCATTCACCGCCGATGACGCTGTGTTCTCGCTGAACCGCGCCATGGCCAAGACCTCCAACTTCTCGCCCTATGTCCAGGGCATCGACAAAGTGGTGAAGGTGGACAGCCACACCATCGACGTCATCCTCAAAGGCCCCAACCCCGTGCTGCTGCGCCAGATGACGGAGCTGCGCATGATGAGCAAGGCTTGGGCCGAGAAGAACAAGTCGGTGGACCCCAAGGACATGAAGGCGGCGGACGAGAATTTTGCCCACCGCAATGCCATGGGGACCGGGCCGTATGTGCTGACGTCCTGGCAGCCTGACCAGCGCATGGTTTTCAAGCGAAACCCCAATTGGTGGGGCAAGATGGAAGGCAATGTGACGGAGATTGTGTACACCCCGATCAAGTCCGCTGCCACACGCATTGCTGCGCTGCTGTCGGGCGAGGTGGACATGGTGCTGGATCCCACGCCCCAGGACCTGGGCCGCCTGCGTGCCAGCGCCGATCTCAAGGTGATCGATGGACTGGAAAACCGCACCATCTTCCTTGGCATGGACCAGTTCCGTGAAGAGTTGCCGGGTTCTAACGTCAAGGGCAAGAATCCGCTGAAGGACGTGCGCGTGCGCAAGGCCTTGTACCAAGCCATTGATGTGGACACGATTTCGCGCAACATCATGCGGGGTCTGGGCAAGCCCACCGGTGCGCTGGTGGCGCCCCAGGTGGCAGGCTGGACGGAAGGCGTGGCCAAGCGCTTCCCCTACGATGTGGAAGCGGCCAAGAAGCTCCTGGCAGACGCGGGCTACCCCAGCGGTTTTGAAGTGGACTTCGCCTGCCCCAACAACCGTTACATCAACGACGAAGCCATCTGCCAGGCGGTGACCGCGATGTGGGCGCGTGTGGGTGTCAAGGCCAAGCTGCGCACCATGCCGCTGGTGAACTACTTCCCCATGATTCAGCGCTACGAAGCCAGCATCTACATGCTCGGCTGGGGCGTTCCGACCTTTGACGCGCTATACAGCCTGCAGTCGCTGGTACGCACCGTGGGTCAGGGGGCGACGGCAACTACAACGTCGGCCGTTACAGCAACGAGCGCATGGACTACCTGGTCGATCGCGTGAAGGTCGAAACCGACGCACCCGTGCGCGCGCGCATGCTGACCGAGGCGCTGCAGTTGTCCAATGACACCGTATCGCACATTCCGTTGCACGACCAGGTCATCCCCTGGGCCATGAAGAAGAATGTGGAATTGGTCCATCGTGCCGACAACCGCGTGGACATGCTAACGGTGAAGATCAATTGATCCCGTGGCCGGTCGTGCCTACCCTGCACCACCGGCTGTACACCGTATGACGCCCAGGCCGCCAAAAGCAGCCTGGGCAGGCTGACCGAAACCCACTCGACTCCTACACCGATGCTAGCTTTCATCCTGCGCCGCCTAATCCAGGCAGTGATCGTCATGGTCACGGTGGCCTTCATCTCCTTCATGCTGTTCCAGTATGTGGGGGATCCCGTGGTTTTCCTGCTCGGACAGGACGCCACGCCCGAGCAGATTCGGGAACTGCGTGCGCAGTTGGGGCTGGATCAACCGTTCTTCGTTCAGTTCGGACACTTCCTCGTCAACGCCGCACAGGGCGAGTTTGGCCTGAGCCTGCGCCAGGGCGCCAAGGTGTCCCGACTCATTGCCGAGCGTTTCCCTGCCACCCTGGAACTGGCCCTGGTGGCCGCCTTCCTGGCCCTCTTGGTCGGAGTGCCCATGGGCGTGTATGCGGCGCTCAAGCGCGGCACTTTCATGAGCCAGGTGTTCATGACTTTCTCCCTTCTGGGGGTCTCCTTGCCCACCTTTTTGATCGGCATTTTGCTGATCCTGGTGTTTTCCGTCACCCTGGGCTGGTTCCCCAGCTTTGGTCGGGGCCCCGTGACGCAGATGGGCTGGTGGAGCACCGGCCTGCTGAGCGCCAAGGGCTGGCACCACATCACGCTTCCCGCAGTCACCTTGGCGATCTTTCAGCTCACGCTCATCATGCGCCTGGTGCGGGCTGAAATGCTGGAAGTCCTGCGCACCGATTACATCAAGTTTGCGCGTGCCCGCGGCCTGACCGATCGCGCCATCCATTTCGGCCATGCGCTGAAAAACACGCTGGTGCCGGTAATGACCATCACCGGCCTGCAACTGGGCGGCTTGATCGCCTTCGCCATCATCACCGAGACCGTGTTCCAGTGGCCAGGCATGGGGCTGTTGTTCATCCAGGCAGTCACCTTTGCCGACATTCCGGTGATGGCTGCCTACCTGTGCCTGATCGCACTGATCTTCGTGGTCATCAACTTGGTTGTGGATCTGCTGTATTTCGCCGTGGACCCACGGCTGCGCGTAGGCAAAGCCGGGGGGCATTGAGATGGCACAGCTGCGCCTGAAAGCTGGTGGCAGGGCCTTTGCGCACATCGCGCAGTTCCTTCCGGAACTCACGGCCTTGCGCCGCGACCTGCATGCCCATCCCGAGCTGGGCTTCGAGGAGCACTACACCAGCGCCCGCGTCAAGGAAGCGTTGCGCTTGTGTGGTGTCGATGAAATCCATGAAGGCTTGGGCCGTACCGGCGTGGTGGGCGTCATCCATGGCCAGACCCGCGCCAGTGGCGCCATGGTGGGCCTGCGTGCCGACATGGATGCGTTGCCCATTACCGAAGACAACGAGTTTCCCTGGAAATCCTGCAAGAGCGGGCTCATGCATGGTTGCGGGCACGACGGTCACACCGCCATGCTGGTGGGGGCCGCACGCTACCTGGCCGAGACCCGTCGTTTTGACGGCACGGCCGTGCTGGTCTTCCAGCCCGGCGAAGAGGGCTTCGGTGGTGCGCGCGTGATGATGGAAGACGGCCTGTTCGAGCGCTTTCCCGTGCAATCCATCTATGCGATGCACAACTGGCCGCAACTGCGCCCGGGCATGGTGGGCATCAACTCCGGCCCCATGATGGCGGCGGCCGATCGCATCACCATCGAGATCACCGGCCGCGGCGGCCACGGCGCACACGCCTACCAGACGGTGGACGTGGTGCTGGTGGCGGCGCACATCATCACGGCAGCGCAGAGCATTGTTTCGCGCAACGTGCGCCCCATCGAAAGCGCGGTGATCAGCCTGTGCGCCATCCACGCAGGCGACATGGGCGCCTTCAGCGTGCTGCCGGGCGCGGCGCGTATTGTGGGCACGGTGCGCACCTTTGATCCCCAGGTGCAGGAACTGGTGGAGAAGCGCCTCAAGGAAATGTGCAACGCCATCGCCCTGGGCTTTGGCGCCACGGCCACGGTGCATTACGAACGCATCTACCCGGCCACCATCAACACCGAGGCCGAGGCGCAGTTTGCGGGCGACGTCGCCGAGATGCTGGTGGGCGCGGACCATGTGGTGCGCGACCTGGAGCCCAGCATGGGCGCAGAGGATTTTTCCTTCATGCTGCAGAGCAAGCCCGGCGCCTACCTGCGCATCGGCCAGGGTACGGGCGCCAGCGGCAGCGCGCTGCACAACAGCCGCTACGACTTCAACGACGACATCCTGCCGCTGGGCTCCGCCCTGCACGCCAGCCTGATCGAGCAGTCCATGCCCCTGCCTGCGGCGGCGTGACCACTGCGCGCAGCACACCCGATTCGACGCTTTCATCCACCACCAGGAGACATGCCATGAAGTTCAATAAGAAAATGGCTTACAGCGCCGTATTTACGGCGCTATGCGCTATGAATTTGGTAGCAAATGCGCAAACCGTCCGCATTGCCAACCAAGGGGATGCGCTGTCCATGGACCCGCATTCGCTCAACGAATCGCTGCAACTGAGCGTGACGGGCAACGTGTATGAGCCGCTGGTGGGCCGGGGCAAGGACCTGGGCCTGGCGCCTGCCCTGGCGACCAGTTGGAAGCAGACCGCACCGACGGTCTGGCGCTTCGAACTGCGCAAGGGCGTGCAGTTCCACGACGGCACGCCGTTCACTGCCGACGATGTGGTGTTTTCGTTCGCGCGTGCTGCTGGTGACGGTTCGGACATGCGCAGCTACACCAACGACATCAAGGAAGTGCGCAAGGTGGGCGACCACGCCGTGGAGATTGAAACCAAGGCACCGTTCCCCATCCTGCCCGACGTGATTTCGCTCGTGTACATCATGAGCAAGAAATGGTGCGAGGCCAACAAGGCCGAGCGCCCGGTGGACCGGCGCAAGGGCATCGAGAACACCGCTTCGTTCAAGGCCAACGGCACCGGCCCGTTCCGCGTGCGCGAGCGCCAGCCCAACGTACGCACCGTGTTCACGCGCCATGGGGGCTACTGGGACAAGATCGAGGGCAACGCCGCCGAAGTCGTCTTCACCCCCATCGGCAACGATGCCACGCGCGTGGCCGCGCTGCTGTCGGGCGAGGTGGACGTGATGGAACCCGTGCCGGTGCAGGACATTGCCCGCGTCAATGCCAGCGGCAGCGTGCGTGCCGTCACCGGCCCCGAGCTGCGCACCATCTTCCTGGGCATGGACCAAAAGCGTGACGAACTGCTGTACTCCAACGTCAAGGGCAAGAACCCCTTCAAGGACAAGCGCGTGCGCCAGGCTTTCTACCAGGCCATCGACATCGACGGCATCAAGCGCGTGGTGATGCGCGGCGCGTCCAACCCCACTGCGCTGATGGTGGGGCCAGGCATCAACGGCTTCAGCACGGACCAGAACAAGCGCCTGCCCCATGATGTGGAAGCTGCCAAGAAACTGCTCGCCGAGGCAGGCTACCCCAGTGGTTTTGAGGTGGCCCTCAACTGTCCGAACGACCGCTATGTGAACGACCGCCTCATCTGCGAGACGGTGGCCGCCAACCTCTCGCGCATTGGCGTCAAGATCAACCTGCAGGCCGAAACCAAGGGCACCTATTTCCCCAAGATCCTGCGCCGCGACACCAGTTTCTACATGCTGGGCTGGACCCCCGGCACCTACGACGCACACAACGCCCTCAATGCGCTGATGCGTTGCGTGGACGACAAGGGATCGGGCCAGTTCAACCTGGGGGCCTACTGCAACCCCAAGGTGGATGAGCTCACGCTCAAGATCCAGTCCGAGACCGACAAGGACAAGCGCAATGCCATGATCCGCGAGGCCTTCGACCTGCATTCGGCCGACATCGGCCACCTGCCCCTGCACCAGCAGGCCCTGGCCTGGGGGGTGAGCAACAAGGTCAAGCTGGTGCAACTGGCCGACAACTTCATGCCCTTCAAGTGGATGAGCGTGCAGTAAGCCGACGACCGTTTTCTTTTTTTCCCACTGATCCAAGACCGGAGGCAGCGCACCACCACCATCCCGGTGGTGCGTGGCCCCCGGACACTGATTTTCCACAATGAAAAACACCCTTGCCCGCTGGCTTGACAGCGATGTCGGCCACAGCTTCCGCACCTCGCCCATGGCGATCGTGGCGGCCCTGATCGCTTTCGTGTGTGTGTTCTGCTCCGTTTTTGCCGGCTGGGTGGCGCCCCACAACCCGTTTGATCTGGCCACCCTCAACCTCGGCGATGCGCGCTTGCCCCCCGCCTGGATGCCTGAAGGGCGCGGCACCTATCCCCTGGGCACGGATGACCAGGGCCGCGACATCCTCTCGGCGCTCATCTACGGCGCCCGCATCTCGCTGGTGGTGGGCGTAGCCTCGGTCGTGCTGTCGGTGGTGGTGGGCGTGTCGTTCGGGCTGCTGGCGGGCTTCAAGGGCGGTTGGATCGATGCCGTGCTCATGCGCCTATGCGACGTGATGCTGTCGTTCCCGGCCATTCTGGTGGCGCTGCTGATCGCGGGCGTGGGCCGGGCGCTGTTTCCCAATGCGCACGAATCCCTGGCCTTTGGGGTGCTGATCCTGTCCATCTCGCTCACCGGCTGGGTGCAGTACGCCCGCACGGTGCGCGGCTCCACGCTGGTGGAGCGCAACAAGGAATACGTGCAGGCCGCGCGCGTCACCGGCGTGGCGCCGCTGCGCATCATGCGCAAGCATGTGCTGCCCAACGTGATGGGCCCGGTGCTGGTGCTGGCCACCATCCAGGTGGCCACGGCCATCATCACCGAGGCCACGCTGTCCTTCCTGGGTGTGGGCGCGCCGCCCACCTCGCCCTCGCTGGGCACCTTGATCCGCATCGGCAACGATTACCTGTTCTCGGGCGAATGGTGGATCACCGTCTTCCCCGGCGCCATGCTGGTGTTGATCGCGTTGTCCGTGAATCTGCTCGGCGACTGGCTGCGTGACGCTCTCAACCCACGTCTGCGCTGAAAAGATGGCGAACATCCCCCTGAGCGGCTGCGCCGCTTCCCCCTTCTCTGGCATCGCTGCGCGATGCGGAAGGGGGACGCCACCCGTGCGGCGGGGCGGCCCTTGCACGGTGGCCGCTGGCCTGGGCCATGCCCTTTCTATGGACTGCGTGCAGCGCACAGCACTGTGAATCACTGATATGTCTCTTCTAGAAGTCAAAAACCTCGTCGTCGAATTTCCAGGCCGTCGCGGCACCCTGCGGGCCCTGGACGACATCTCCTTCTCCATCGCTCCCGGCGAGATCCTGGGTGTGGTGGGCGAATCGGGCGCGGGCAAATCGCTCACCGGCGCGGCCATCATCGGCCTGCTGGAGCCGCCGGGCCGCGTGGCCTCGGGCCAGATCGTGCTCGAAGGCCAGCGCATCGACAACCTCGGCCATGAGCAGATGCGCCACATCCGCGGGCGGCACATCGGTGCCATCTTCCAGGACCCGCTGACCTCGCTCAACCCGCTGTACACCGTGGGGCGGCAGCTCACCGAAACCATCCTCACGCACCTGCCCGTCACCCCCGCTGAGGCACGCGAGCGGGCCATCCAGTTGCTGCGCGACACCGGTATTCCGGCGGCCGAGCAGCGCATCGATCACTACCCGCACCAGTTCTCCGGCGGCATGCGCCAGCGCGTGGTGATTGCGCTGGCCCTGGCGGCCGAGCCCAAGCTCATCGTCGCCGACGAGCCCACCACGGCGCTGGACGTGTCCATCCAGGCGCAGATCATCCAGTTGCTCAAGAACATCTGCAAATCGCGCGGCGCTGCGGTCATGCTCATCACGCACGACATGGGCGTGATCGCCGAAACCTGCGACCGTGTGGCCGTGCTGTACGCAGGCCGCATTGCCGAGATTGGCCCCGTGCACGAAGTTATCAACCACCCCGCCCATCCTTACACCGTGGGCCTCATGGCCTCCATCCCCGACATGGAGCAAGACCGCGAGCGCCTCAACCAGATCGACGGAGCCATGCCCCGCCTCAACGCCATCCCCAAGGGCTGCGCCTTCAATCCGCGCTGCACCCGCACCTTCGACCGCTGCCTGCAGGATCGCCCCGACCTGATGGCCGCGGGTGCCACACGCGCTGCCTGCTGGCTGCACGCCGCACACAGCGAGGTGACCGCATGAGCGCCGCCGCCCTGAACACCGCCCCCCAGCCCCTGGTGCAGGCGCACGACCTGGCGCGCACCTTTGATGTGTCCGCCCCCTGGCTCAACCGCGTGCTCGAAGGCAAGCCGCGCACGCTGCTGCATGCCGTCGATGGCGTGAGCTTCGAGATCGAAAAGGGCAAGACCCTGGCCCTGGTGGGCGAGTCGGGCTGCGGCAAGAGCACCGTGGCGCGCCTGCTGGTGGGCTTGTACGAGCCCACGCGTGGGGGCCTCACCTTCGACGGGCAGGATGCACATGCCGCCTTCAAGGGCAACAACGCCAAGGCCATGCGCCGACGCATCCAAATGATTTTCCAGGACCCGTACGCCAGCCTCAACCCGCGCTGGTTGGTGGAAGACATCATTGGCGAACCCCTCAAGGAGCATGGCCTCATCACCGACAAGGCGCAGCTCAAGGCACGTGTGGGCGAGTTGCTGCAGTCCGTCGGCCTGTCGCCGCTGGACATGGCCAAGTACCCGCACCAGTTCTCTGGCGGCCAGCGCCAGCGCATCTCCATTGCCCGTGCCCTGGCCACCAAGCCCGAGTTCCTGGTGTGCGATGAGCCCACCAGCGCGCTGGACGTGTCGGTGCAGGCGCAAGTGCTCAACATCATGAAGGATCTGCAGCGCGAGCAGCAACTCACCTACCTGTTCATCAGCCACAACCTGGCCGTGGTGCGCCACGTGAGCGACCAGGTGGGCGTGATGTACCTGGGGCGCCTGGTGGAGCTGGCCGACAAGCACACCCTGTTCGACAACCCGCGCCACCCCTACACGCGCATGTTGCTGGACGCCATCCCCAAGATGCATGACACCGGCAAGGCGCGCACCCCCGTACAGGGTGAAGTGCCCAACCCGCTGAACCCGCCACCGGGCTGCGCCTTCAACCCGCGCTGCCCGCATGTCAACGAGCGCTGCCGCACCGAGCGGCCCCAGCTCCTCACCCTGGGCGGTATTCGCATTGCTTGCCACGCGGTGGAGGAAGGGCGGCTCCCGGTGTGAGGCAGCGCTGCAAAGTCCCCTGCACATCGCCTTAACATCGCAGGCAAGGATCCACCGCGCCGACATGCGGGCGCTGCATGGGCGGTGGATGGGAGTGTGGCTATGCCTGGATTCTGGAAAAACCGTTTTCGTACCCTTGCGTGGGCTCTGCTGGCGGCGGGTTTGCTGTCGTCCTGTGCCGGTCTGCGGGAGGGCGCACGGCCCTACACGCTGACCCTGCTGCACATCAATGACCACCACTCGCACCTGGAGCCCCAGCCCAGGACCTTGCAACTGGATGCGGGGACGGGTGCGCCGGTGGCTGTGGCGGTCGATGCCGCCGGTTTTGCGCGCGTGGCGGCCGCATTCGAGTCGCTGTCCCAGGCAGCCGGTCCCCAGGTGCTCAAGCTCCATGCGGGGGATGCGCTGACGGGCACGCTCTACTTCAACCGCGCAGGCGCTGCAGGTGCGGCGGATGCCGCGCTGATGAACACGGTGTGCTTCGATGCGTTCACTCTGGGTAACCACGAGTTCGACAAAGGCGACGCAGGGCTCAAGGGCTTTCTTGATCTGCTGCGCCAAGGGCCGTGCAAGACCCCCGCGCTGAGTGCCAATGTGCACTTTGGTGCTGGCTCGGCGCTGCATCCCTCCAGGGCGCCGGGTGCGGTGCAGCCGTCCGTGGTGCTGGAGCGGGGAGGGCAGCCCATCGGCCTGGTGGGCCTGACGGTGGCGCAGAAAACCAAGGCATCCTCCAGCCCTGATCCAGACACCACGTTCGAGGACGAGGCCATCGCGGCGCAGCGTGAGATCGACCGCTTGCACGCGCAGGGTGTGAACAAGATCGTGCTGATGAGCCACATCGGCTACGGCAACGACCAGCGGCTGGCGGGCAGGCTGCGTGGCGTGGATGTGATTGTGGGCGGCGATTCGCACACGCTGCTGGGGCCGCAACAGCTCCAGACCCTGGGCGTGGGCTCACCGGCGGGGCCCTATCCCACGCGCAGCAAGGACAGGGATGGCAAGACCGTCTGCATCGTCCAGGCCTGGGAGTATGCGCAGGTGGTGGGTGAACTCCGGGTGCAGTTCGATGCGCAGGGCGAGGTGCTGGCATGCGAAGGGCGTCCGCATGTCCTCATCGGTGAGCACTTCACCATCGCCGGCAAGGCCCCTTCGGACGAAGAGAACAAGGCGCTGCGGGCCCGTGTGGAAGCCAGCGGCGTGCTGCATGCCACGGCGCCGCAAGCGGCTGCGGCGGCCATGCTCCAGCCCTACCAGGAGCGGGTGGCACGTTTCAACCAGACCGTGGTGGCCACGGCGCCAGCCGAGCTGTGCATGCGCCGTGTGCCTGGTGCCGAGGCTGCGGCGGGCGATCACAGCCAATCCAGCGTGGCATGCAATGCGCAGCCCAGGGTCAACGCGCATGGCGGCGATATTCAGCAATTGGTGGCGCAGGCCTATCTGGAAGTGGCGCAGGCCAGGTACGGCGGCGCAGACGTCGCGCTGCAAAGCGCGGGTGGCGTGCGCGGGGCGCTGCAAGGGCAGGTCACGGCATCCGACGTGATGCAGGTACTGCCTTTTGGCAACATGCTGCACCGCCTGGATATCACCGGCGACGAGGTGCATGCCATGCTGGAAGATGGCCTGGAGGCCGTCTATGGGCCGGGCGGCTCCACCGGCCCCTATCCCTACACCGCCGGGTTGCGCTTTGATGTGGACGCCACGGCGGCCCGGGGCCAGCGCGTCAGCCGCATCGAGGTGCGTGACGCGCGCACAGGCCAATGGGCTCCCCTGGACAGGGCCAGAACCTACCGCATGTTCGCCCTGAGCTTCAATGCACGCGGGGGTGACGGCTACAAGACCCTGGCCGCAGTGCCCGCTGCGCGGCGGCTTGATGTGGGCGTGCTCGATGCCGATGTGTTTCTGAGCTACATCGAAGCCCAGCCCAAGGACGCGGCCAGCGGACTGCCCTTGCTCCAGCCGCTGGATCCAGCGTTCTACAGCACACGCAGTTTCAAGGGCCCGAACTGAGCCATCCAGGTCTGGCCGCACAGGGTGCGAGGCGGCATACTTGCCGGGGTCAAACCACAGGAGGCACGCATGAGCACTTTCACCCTCACCAGTCCCGACATTCCCAGCGGCGGCACGGTGCCGCAGCACTTCGAGTTCGATGGCTTTGGCTGCTCGGGGCGCAACGAATCGCCCGCACTGCAATGGAGCGGCGCACCCGAGGGCGCCAAGAGTTTTGCACTGACCGTGTACGACCCCGATGCGCCCACAGGCTCGGGGTGGTGGCATTGGTTTGTGGTGGACCTGCCGGCCGATACGACGGCGCTGGCACCGAATGCAGGCGCCAAGGGCAGTGCGCAACTGCCGCAGGGCGCGCGCCAGATCCGCAACGACTACGGTGCCATGGCCTGGGGCGGCATGTGCCCGCCACCGGGCGACAAGCCACACCGCTATATCTTCACCGTGCACGCGCTCTCGGTGCCGCGACTGGACATTCCCGACGATGCCACGGCCGCGCTCGCGGGCTTCATGGTCAATGCCCACAGCCTGGCCAAGGCCAGCTTCACGGCCACCTATGGCCGGGCGTGAATGCTATTAAAAATATAGCTACTTGCGCTTGAATGGCAAGCCTTGAAGGCCAAAAAGACTACGAAATGGACACCCGCGCGAACTTGCGCTTGCCCACCTGCACCACGTAGCTGCCTGCGCCCAGCTTCAGACCCTTGTCGCTGACCACCGCGCCATCGACGCGCACGCCGCCACCGTCGATCAGGCGGTTGGCCTCGCTGCTCGAGGGGGCCAGGTGGGCCTGCTTGAGCAGCGCGCCGATGCCCAGCGGCGCGCCCGAAAGCGCCACCTCGGGAATGTCGTCAGGAATGCCGCCCTTGCTGCGGTTGATGAAATCCTGCTCCGCCGCGTCGGCCGCAGCGGCGTTGTGGAAGCGCGCCGTGATCTCCTTGGCGAGCATCACCTTGGCATCCTTGGGGTTGCGCCCGCCGGCGATCTCGGCCTTGAGCGCGGCGATCTCGGCCAGGCTCTTGAAGGACAGCAGCGTGTACCAGTCCCACATCAGGTCGTCCGAGATCGACAGCACCTTGGCGAACATGGTGTTGGCGTCCTCGGTGATGCCGATGTAGTTGTTCTTGGACTTGGACATCTTGTCCACGCCGTCCAGCCCCACCAGCAGCGGCATGGTCAGAATGCACTGCGGCTCCTGGCCATATTCCTGCTGCAGATGGCGGCCCATGAGCAGGTTGAACTTCTGGTCCGTGCCGCCCAGCTCCAGGTCGCTCTTGAGCGCCACCGAGTCGTAGCCCTGCATCAGCGGGTACAGAAATTCGTGCACGCTGATCGACTGGCCTGCATTGAAGCGCTTGTGGAAGTCATCGCGCTCCATCATGCGCGCCACGGTGTACTTGGCGGCCAGCTGGATCATGCCGGTGGCGCCCAGGGGCTCGCTCCATTCGCTGTTGTAGCGGATCTCGGTCCGGGCCGGGTCCAGCACCAGGCTGGCCTGGCGGTAGTAGGTTTCGGCGTTGACCTTGATCTGCTCGGGCGTGAGCGGCGGGCGCGTGCTGTTGCGCCCCGAGGGGTCGCCGATCAGGGTGGTGAAGTCGCCGATCAGGAAGATCACCTGGTGCCCCAGGTCCTGCAGTTGGCGCATCTTGTTGAGCACTACCGTGTGGCCGATGTGGATGTCGGGGGCTGTGGGGTCCAGGCCCAGCTTGATGCGCAGCGGCTGGCCCGTGGCCTCGGAGCGCTGGAGTTTCTTCACCCATTCGTCACGGGGCAGCAGTTCCTCCACGCCGCGCAGCGAGACTTCAAGCGCCCGGGCCACGCCCTCGGACAGTGGTGTGTTTTCAGCAGATGAATTCATAGGGTTTTCTAGGGTGTGCTCTCAAAGCGCTTCGCTATACTTGCGCGCACATTGCAGGAGTGGGGATTTTACGTGCCCGCCCAGCGCCGCCTGCCGGCGCTGCCTGCCGCCTGACATTCTTTGGCGCGCCCGCGCTACCCGGCACCGCCGGTAGCGCGTGGGCTGCCTTGCAGACCTGGGGATCGACTTTTGACACACGGCCTGACCACCGCACGCACCGCCTTGCTGGAGCGAATTGCCCAAGGCATTCAAAAACACCCCCGTCGTATCACCGCTTTTGTTGCAGCCGTCCTGTTGACGGGCGGCGGTGGCGCGTTTGCCGTCGCCTCGCTGGGGCCGGACCCTGCCGACCTGCCAGTGCGTCTGGTGGAGCTGCCAGTGGAATCCCTGGCCTCGGGGGTGGCGCTCGCGGATTTGACCGATACCGGCGGCTTCTCTCTCTACCGTTCGGAACAGGTGCGCAGCACGGATACGGCCGAATCACTCTTGCAGCGCATGGGTGTGGCCGATCCGCTGGCCGCGGCCTTTCTGCGCCGTGACACGCTGGTGCAGCGCAATCTGCTGGGTCGCACTGGACGCCTGGTGTCTGCCGAAACCAGCGACGACCACAGCCTGCAGCGCCTGACGGCGCGTTGGGCCCATGACGACAGCGGCAACTTCAAGCGCCTGGTGGTCGAGAAGACCGACAAGGGTTTTGTTTCGCGCATCGAGACGGCGCCGCTGACGGCCTCCACGCGCTTGGCGGGGGGCGTCATCCACAGCTCGCTGTTTGCCGCGACGGATGCGTCCAACATCCCTGATGGCGTGGCCGTGCAACTGGCCGAGTTGTTCTCGGCTGACATCGACTTCCGACGTGCCCTGCGCAAGGGCGACCGTTTCTCGGTCGTGTACGAAACCCTGGTGGCCGATGGCGAGCCCCTGCGCTCCGGCCGTGTGCTCAGCGCAGAATTCGTCAACAACGGCAAAACCCACCAGGCTCTGTGGTTCCAGGAGCCCGGCTCGGACAAAGGCGCCTATTACACGCTCGACGGTCAGAGCAAGCGCCGCGCCTACCTGGCCTCGCCGCTGGAGTTTTCCCGGGTAACCAGCGGCTTTGCCATGCGCTTTCACCCCATTCTGCAAAAGTGGCGTGCCCACCTGGGGACCGATTTTGCGGCTCCGACAGGCACCCCGGTGCGCACCGTGGGTGACGGTGTGGTGGACTTTGCTGGGGTTCAAAATGGCTTTGGCAACGTGGTCTATGTCAAGCACCGCAACCAGCATGTCACCGTGTATGCGCACCTGAACCGCATCGACGTGAAGAAGGGCCAGTCCGTTTCCCAGGGGCAGAACATCGGTACGGTGGGCGCCACGGGGTGGGCGACCGGGCCGCACCTGCACTTCGAATTCCGCGTCGATGGCCAGCACCAGGACCCGATGGTCATCGCCCGCCAGAGTGAGGCCGCCGCACCGGTGTCTGCCGCCGCACGCCCAGCCTTTGACCGCTTGGCCAGCACCATGCGCATCGAGCTGTCTTCGGCCGCGCTCATCGAGCAGGCCAGCGCAGAGTAAAGCGCCTGGGCCGCTGAGGTGCCACCAAAGCCATGTCCGATCTGTATATCGGCCTGATGTCCGGCACCTCGCTGGACGGCGTGGATGCCGTACTGGCCGACTTTTCCGGGCCGCGCTGCCAGGTGCTGCGACACCACGCCCTGGGTTTTGACCCTGACCTGCGCAGTGAACTGCTGGCGCTCAACACCAGCGGAGCCGACGAACTGCACCGCGCCGCGCTGGCCGCCAATGCGCTGGCGCGCTGCTATGCGCAGGCGGTGCAGGCCGTGCTGCAGGCTGCCGATATCCCCGCCAGCGCGGTGCAGGCCATCGGAGCGCATGGACAGACCGTGCGCCACCGCCCTGGCGCCTTTGACGGAACGGGTTACACCCTGCAGCTCAACAATCCGGCGCTGCTGGCTGAATGCACGGGCATCCGCGTGGTCGCCGACCTGCGCAGCCGCGATGTCGCCGCCGGCGGCCAGGGCGCGCCACTGGTGCCTGCCTTTCACCAGTTCCAGTTTGGCCAACCGGGCCAGGATGCCTTGGTGCTGAACATCGGTGGCATCGCCAACCTGAGCGTGCTGCGTGCCGACGGCAGCGTGCTGGGCTTTGACTGCGGCCCTGGCAATGCATTGATGGACCACTGGTGCCAGCAGCATCGCGGCGAGCCCTTTGACCGCGACGGCGCCTGGGCGGCCAGTGGTCAGGTGCTGCCTGCGTTGCTGCAACAGATGCAGGCTGAGCCCTACCTGCATCAAAGCCCGCCCAAAAGCACCGGGCGCGACCTGTTCAACCCTTCGTGGCTGGAGCAACACCTGCGCCACTGCCCATCCGCGTCTGCGGCCGATGTGCAGGCGACAATGCTCGAATTGACCGCCAGCGCTTGTGCAGAAAGCGCTATGCGCTATCAAAATAATAGCATTCTGCTTGCTGTGTGTGGCGGTGGGGCTTTCAATGGCCGCCTGATGGCACGCCTGCAGGCGCTGTTGCCGAACCTGCGTGTGCAGCCTACCGATACGCTGGGCCTGCCCGCGCAGCAGGTGGAGGCTGCCGCCTTTGCCTGGCTGGCGCGCCAGTGCCTTCTGGGCCTGCCCGGCAACCTGCCCAGCGCAACGGGCGCCCAAGGCGCCCGTGTGCTCGGGGCGATCTACCCCGCTTGATTCCACCAGCGTTGCTGGCGGGTGTGGTTTTTCAGGTCGAGAAGCTGGAGCCGCAGCCGCAGGTGGACGATGCGCCAGGGTTCTTGATCACGAACTGGGCGCCCTGCAGGTCTTCCTTGTAGTCGATTTCGGCGCCCACCAGGTACTGGTAGCTCATGGCGTCAATCAGCAGAGACACGCCGTTCTTGGTCATCACCGTATCGTCCTCGTTGACGATCTCATCGAAAGTGAAGCCGTACTGAAAACCCGAACAGCCGCCGCCCTGCACGAAGACGCGCAGTTTGAGATCGGGGTTGCCTTCTTCAGCGATGAGATCGGCCACTTTGGCGGCCGCGCTCTCGGTGAAGAGGATGGGGTCGGGCATGACTTCTTCGGGGGAATCTTGGACTGCGGCACTCATGGCGGGGCTCCGGGATAGGACTTTGGGGCGCAATGCTACTGCAAAGCGCGCAATTGTTCACCCTCAAGGGTTGTTTGCCGCCAGCTTCAATGTGGGCTTTTCTTCCACCACGGCATCGGCTGGAAACATCTTTCCGCAGATGGTGGCGCCTTGGTGCATTTCCAGGGTTTTGTAGTAAACATCCCCGGCAATGCGCGCTTTGGGCTGAAGTTCCAGCATGGTGCCGGCATGTACCGGGCCATGGATCTGGCCGTTGACGATGACATGGTCGGCATGCACCGCGCCTTCCACCTTGGCGGTGGCTGAGATCACCAGCAGGCCCGGCGTGCCTTGGCCCACGCGCACGTCGCCGACCACTTCGCCATCGATGCGCAAGCCATCGGTGAACAGCACATTGCCTTCAATGCGGCTGCCTTCTGCGATCAGGCTTTTGATGGGAGGTTGTTTGTTGCGGGAAAACATGTTCAATACTCCAATGGCGGGCTGGACGCTGCGCCGGAGCGCGCTAACTGGCAGGGCTTGCCGCAGTGTCTTCCAGCGCAAGTGTCTGGGTGGCCCGTGCTGTGCCACCTTCCAGCACGCGGACGGTGACGGTTTTTACCACGGTATGGGGGGGGAGGTCGATCATGCCTTCCAGGCGCCGGTATTGGCGCAGCTGCAGTGCCTGGCCTTGGCCTGGGAATGTGCGGGTCCAAGGCTGGCCTTCGCGTGTGCCGGTCAGCACCAACTCCACCTGCCCCTTGAATTCTGGAGCATTCTTGAGGGTGCGCATCACGAGTGCTTGCCATCGCAGATGCACTCCTGCGATGACTTCAGCCTGAAGGCCTCTGATGGCGACGCCGTTGGTGTCGGCGCCAGCCGGGATGAGTTTTTCAAACAGGCCCAGGTCTTCGCGCAGCGAACGGTTTTCTGCCTCGGCCTGGCGCAATCTTGCGGTGAGTTGCTCCAGGGCGGTCCTTTCGGCCAGCAAGAGGCTTCCCGAGGTGTCCACAAGGGCCTGATGCCGTTGGGACTCGTCCTGCAGGCGCTGCACCTCGGCGCGCAGATGCTTGAGTTCTTCTCGGCTTCCTGCATCCAGCCCGGCAATGGAGCGCCCAAACTCAAAAGCCCACAGCGCCAATGCTGCGGAGAACCCCAGCATCAGCGCCAGCAGGAACCAGCGCAAAGGCCAAGGCAGCGCACTGCGCACGGCCATCCGGGGGGCGCTGACGGTCAAGCGGCGTCGCAGCAGACGAAAACGCATGGGATCGGTCTCCTTGGCGATCGAAGGCCCGGACTATACCCTCTGGGGCAAGTGCGCCCAAAAAAACAAAACCGCCAGCGGTTTGCACCGTGGCGGTTTTGCAGGGAAGGCGTGCAGTCGCAGCGGATCAGCGCTTGGAGAACTGCTTTGCGCGGCGGGCGCCACGCAGACCGACCTTCTTGCGCTCGACTTCGCGTGCATCGCGCGTCACGAAACCGGCTTGGCTCAGCGCGGGCTTGAGCGAGGCGTCGTAGTCGATCAGCGCACGGGTGATGCCGTGGCGGGTGGCACCGGCCTGGCCGGATTCACCGCCGCCATTGACGTTGACCTGCACATCGAAGGCTTCGAGGTTGTTGGTCAGCGCCAGGGGTTGCTTGGCGATCATGATCGAGGTTTCACGGCCGAAATAGGACTGGATGTCCTTGCCGTTGATCGTGATCTTGCCAGAGCCTTTTTT
This sequence comes from Acidovorax sp. 210-6, assembly GCF_010020825.1. Lineage (GTDB taxonomy): Bacteria > Pseudomonadota > Gammaproteobacteria > Burkholderiales > Burkholderiaceae_C > Simplicispira > Simplicispira sedimenti. The sequence continues at coordinate 3,436,554 of NZ_JAACJE010000001.1, read as the reverse complement.
CAGAAACACGCGGGCGACGCTGGATTTGCGACGGCCGGTGCCATTGTTCCAATCACCAATCATCTCAAGGCTCCTTACAGTTCCAGCACTTTGGGCTGTTGGGCGGTGTGGGGATGCTCTGCACCACCGTACACCTTGAGTTTCTTGATCATGGCGTAACCCAGCGGGCCCTTGGGCAGCATGCCCTTGACGGCCTTTTCCAGCGCGCGGCCGGGGTGCTTGGCTTGCATGTCGCGGAAGTTCGTGGCCGTGATACCGCCGGGGTAACCCGAGTGACGGTAGTACACCTTGTCGAGCGACTTGGTGCCGGTGACCTTGAGCTTGGATGCGTTGATGATGACGATGAAGTCACCGGTATCGACGTGAGGCGTGTAAATGGCTTTGTGTTTGCCGCGCAGACGGAGGGCAACTTCGCTGGCTACCCGACCGAGCACCTTGTCGGTGGCGTCAATCACAAACCACTCGTGCACCACCTCAGCGGGTTTTGCGCTGAATGTAGACATGAGAGTTCTCTTTCGAGGGTTTGACCGGCCAAAAAATAGGGGCCGGTGTCCTGCGGGCTCTTTTCCACGGTCGGTGTTTCTCTCAGGCGGAAACCTCTTAGGTGGGACCTGGGCGCGCCCGCGTAGGGCAAACCCACTTCGCCGCGGAGCACCAGTTCGCTGCGAAGCCTGCCATTATACAAAACTCGCCTCATCAACACCAGGGGTGCCGCAAGGGGCGAAATCCCTCAATTGGCAAGCTGGCGATTCTCCAGTGGCTCCATCTGGCGGCGGAACTCCACGCAGACAGGCAAGGCGGCATTGCCGGGTTTGCGGCATTGCTCGCGCAGGCACATGCTGCGGGTGAAGAACGACTCTCCTTCGCACAGCCGCACCGGCGGTGCGGGTTTGGGCGGTGGAGGCGCGGGTGCTGGTTCGGGCGCGGGCGGTGGGGGCGGTGCGGGCTCGGGTGCCGGGGGGGGCGCGGCTGCTGCTGCAGCAGCCTTGCGGCGTTGCGTCACACGCGAGGCTGCACGGGGGTCAGAGGCCGCTACAAAGGCAGGAGCCGGACTAGACGCTACTTCCGACGCCGAAGCAGCGCCCACCGTATCGGAGGCTGGTTCAGAGCCAGCAGGCGCCACCGCTGTTGCAGTGGCATCCAAGGCAGGCATTGATGCTGGAGCGGATGCCGGCTCGGCGAGTTCAGTGATGATGTCGTCCTTGGGCGGCGGCGCCTTGCCGGCCACATGGCTGCGCCATCCGTAGGCGCCACCCGCCATCACGACGAGTGCTGCCACGCCGATGGCCCACCAAGCCACACCTGCACCCGTAGCGGGCTTTCGTGCAGCCGTCTTGGGTGCGCCTTTGTGCAGAGGGGTGGGGCGCGATGGTCGCTCACGCTCGGATTCCAGTCCGTAACGCTTGGTGCCCGGAGGCATCGGCGGCTGGGACGCCTCCACCGCGTCAAGGAGGGAACTGTCGGCCACGTCTTCCATGAGTACGGTGTCGCCGGCGTCCAGCGCCACGGTGTCCTGCGCGTCCAGCATGGCCGGAGCGGGTGGAGTGGGTTCAGCAGCAGGTGTCGGGACAGGCGCAGGCGGAATCGGCTTGTTGAGCTTGCCCATGACTTCGGACGTCAAGTCCACGGTAGGCACCACAATGCCCGGCCCCGGCTGGTCGGTCGGCTCGACCCAAAGGTCGCCGAGCTCGGCACGGAAGTCAAACAACTCCAGCCCGGCAGGCGCCGTGGTCATTTCCATCAATTGCAGGAACTCGTCAATGCTCTGCGGTCGGTCTTGGGGCTGCAAGGACAAGGCCTTGGTGATCGCATCGACAAACGCTGGGGAATACTCTTGTCCGAACTGTTTGCGCACCGTCTTGGCGACTCGGGCAAAGGGCACCATACGGTCACGGATGGCGCGCAGCGTGGACGGCAGGGGCGTATCGTTGCAAAGGCAGCCGTGCACCACTGCTGCAAGGGAGTACAGGTCGCTCCATGGCCCCTGCACCAGCTCGAGGTCGCCTTCGGAATACTGCTCGATCGGTGCGTAGTTCACCTTGAGCACGGCCGTATGCTTGCGGTCCCGGTCGTTGATGGCATGGCGTGCAGCACCCAGATCCAGCAATACAGGCGGGCCAAAGTCCTGCAAGAAAATGTTGTCGGGAGAAATGTCGCGATGCAGCGTCTGACCGCCGTGCAGCACGCGCAGCGCTCCCAGCACACACCAAAGTACCTTGCGCAGCCAAGCCTCTGGGGGGGGCGTTCGCATCTGGGCGCGCGCTTGCTTGAACGTCATGCCGCTGTACAAGGGCATGACCATGTAGGCCGTATGGTTGGCTTCCCAGAAGCGGAACACCTTGACCAGGGAGGGGTGGTCGAATTGGGCCAGCAACCGCGCTTCACCCACAAAAGACTTCAGGCCTGCGTGGAAAGCAGGCTGGTCCGCAGGCGAGCGCGGTACCAGAGCGCCATCGCCACCGCGGGTGGCCAGCGCTGCAGGCATGAATTCCTTGATGGCCACGGCCCGGTGCAGGGAATGGTCGAATGCCTTGTACACCATGCCAAAGCCACCCACCCCCAGGAGAGCCAGGATTTCAAACTCTCCCAGGCGCGTGCCCACTGGCAAGGCATCGACATGCATTGCCGTTGGGGAGGGGTGCTCGGTAACGAGGTCGGTCATGGTGAGAAATCCATAGAGCCAAAGCTGCGGGGACAGCCTACGCAGGTTGGAGCTACAAGAAAGCAGGGGCCATCATCGCCGCTGTGCGCAGCCCCACCGACAACAAAACGTATCTGGTGGGAAAAAACACACGCTGCCTGCCGACTTTTTCCACGATTGTGCCCGCTGTGCAGGCCCGCACAACCCGGTCTAGCACCGTGCTGCGCATCCACATGGGGGATGCGGGGGTTACCATTGACGTATGTTCAGTTACCGCCACGCCTTCCATGCCGGCAACCATGCCGACGTGCTCAAGCACTCCGTGCTGATTGCCACCCTGCAGCACCTCATCGCGAAGGACACGGCCCTGATGGTGCTGGATACCCACGCCGGTGCCGGTCTATACAGGCTGGATGGTGACTATGCGCGCACCAGTGCCGAAGCCGAGGAAGGGGTTCTCAAACTGGCCGCGGCTGCCAGTGCACCCTCTGCCGCGCCGCTTCCCTCGCTTTTGCAGAACTACCTTGAACTGGTGCGGGGTTTCAATCAAGGGGTGCAAATCAGGGTTTACCCTGGTTCTCCGTTCATCCTGCAGCATCTGTTGCGCGAGCGCGACAAACTGAAGTTGTTCGAGCTGCACCCGACTGATCTGCGTGCGCTGGCAGGCAATGTGGCGCAACTGAATGCAGGGCGCCAGGTGGCAGTGCTGCAGGAGGACGGATTTGAAGGGGTGCGCCGCTTTCTGCCGCCACCATCGCGCCGGGCGCTGCTTCTGTGTGATCCCAGCTATGAACTCAAGAGCGACTACGCCCGTGTGCCCGACATGCTGCAGGATGCCCTCAAGCGCTTTGCCACGGGAACCTACGCCGTGTGGTACCCCATCATTCCGCGCCCGGAGGCGCACGACCTGCCCCGGCGGTTGAAATCGGTCGCCAGCAAAGCCGGGAAGAACTGGTTGCATGCGTCCCTGACGGTGAAATCAGGGGCGGGTGAGCGTCCCGGCCTTGCTGCGAGCGGCATGTTCGTCATCAATCCGCCGCACACTTTGCACGCAGCGTTGCGCGAGGCGCTTCCGTGCATGGTGGATTTGATGGGGCAGGATCGCAACGCCACGCATACCCTTGAAGCGGGCTGACGGCGCAGCCTTGGCTCATGGTCTGATGGGAATTGGCAGGCTGCGCTCCACGGGCACCGCCGTGACGCTGTTCTGCGGCGAGCCGTCGATCAGTTTTTCGGAGTAGGTCAGGTACACCAGCACATTGCGCTGCGTGTCCACCATGCGCACGATGCGCAGGCGCTTGAACAGGATGGACATGCGTTCGCTGAACACTTCTTCCTGCTTCTTGAGCGGCTCGGGGATGCTGATGGGGCCTACCTGCCGACAGGCAATGGAGGCCTCGGCGCGGTCTTCTGCAAGACCCAGGGTGCCCTTGATGCCACCTTTGCGAGCACGCGAAACGTAGCAGGTCACGCCCTGCACGGCCGGGTCGTCGTAGGCCTCCACCAGAATGTCGTGGTCCCGCCCAATCCACTGGAAGGCGGTGTCCACGGCGCCAATCTTTTCGCCCGAGGCTGCCTGAGCAGCCAGGGCCAGCAGGAAGGCGGGCAGGGCCAGCGCACTGCGTCTCATGCGCTCAACCGCGGTTCTGCGCAGCGCTGCGCGAGGTGGGCCAGGGCTTCTTCCACCTGATCGACCAGCACCAGGCACAGGTCGCCCGGTTGCAGGCGAGCAAGTGCGGTGTCGATGGCCAGGAACTCGCCTCGGATTTCTTCCACATGCTGCGTGCGTGTGGCGCCTGCCAGTCCTTCGCGCAGCAGTCCGATGACCTCGCCATCTGCGCGGCCGCGCTGGGCGGCGTCCTGGTACAGGATCACGTCGTCGAAGGCGGCGCCCAGGATCACGGTTTGCACGCGGATGTCCTCGTCGCGGCGGTCGCCAGCGCCGCTGATGACCACACTGCGGCGCTTGCCGGGCAGGGCATTCACGGCCTGTACCAAGGCGCGCATGGCGTCGGGGTTGTGGCCGTAATCGGCAATCACGGTGGCGCCGTGGTAATCCATCAGGTTGAAGCGGCCAGGTGCGTTGTCGCTGTCGTTGACAAAGCCCGAGAGGCCCCGGCGAATGGTCTGCCAGGGCAGGCCAGCGCCCCAGGCCGCAGCCACCGCAGCCATGACGTTTTCGACCTGGAACAGGATCTTGCCCCCCCGCGTGATGGGCACATCGCGCAGGTGGATGGTTTCACGCCAGGAGCCTTCGGCTGCCACGATGGAGTCACCATCGACATACACGGTGCGGTGCCGCTGGGCCCGGTGCGTGACCATGACCGGGTGCAGCCGGTCGCTGGCAAAGTAGATGACCTTGCCAGGGCACACACTGGCCATGGCGGCGACGATAGGGTCCATGGCGTTGAGCACGGCGTAGCCTGTGGGGGCCACGTTTTGCACGATCACGCGCTTGAGCACCGCCAGGTCTTCCACTGTGGTGATGTAGTTCAGGCCCAGGTGGTCGCCTTCGCCGATGTTGGTGACTACGGCCACCTGGCAGCGGTCAAAGCCCAGGCCTTCGCGCAGGATGCCGCCACGCGCGGTCTCGAACACCGCTGCATCCACCTCGGGGTGCAGCAGCACGTTGCGTGCGCTCTTGGGGCCGCTGCAATCGCCGCTGTCGATTTGGCGGCCGTTCACATACACACCGTCGGTGTTGGTCATGCCCACGCGCAGGCCCTGTGCCGAGAACAGGTGGGCGATCAGGCGTGCCGTGGTGGTCTTGCCGTTGGTGCCGGTGACGGCCACCACGGGAATGCGGCCGTCCTGGCCGTGGGCGTAAAGACGATCGACGATGGCCTGGCCGATGGCGCGCGGTTTGCCGTAGCTGGGCGCCAGGTGCATGCGCAGGCCGGGGGCGGCGTTCACCTCGACAAAGCCACCGCCCTGCTCTTCGAGCGGGCGCAGCACGGTTTCGGCCACCATGTCCACGCCGCAGATGTGCAGGCCCACCATCTGGGCCGCAGCCACGGCGCGTGCGGCGACTTCAGGGTGTACGTCATCGGTCACGTCAGTGGCAGTGCCGCCGGTGGAGAGGTTCGCGTTGTTGCGCAGTACCACGCGCTGGCCCTTCTCGGGCACCGAATCGGGTGTGAGGTTTTGCAACGCCAGGCGCGAGATGGCGATATCGTCGAGGCGGATTTTGGTCAGTGCCGTGCCGTGGCCCTCACCCCGACGCGGGTCTTGGTTGACGATGTCCACCAGCTCGCGCACTGTGCGCTCACCGTCGCCCAGCACCTGGGGTGGTTCACGGCGGGCGGCGGCCACGAGCTGGTCACCCACCACGAGCAGGCGAAAATCCTGCCCGGGCAGGAAGCGCTCGACCATCACGGTGCCATAGTCGGCGGCGTTTTTGTAGGCCTCTTCGAGTTGCGCGCGGTCGGTGATGTTGACCGTGACGCCCTTGCCCTGGTTGCCGTCCTGGGGCTTGACGACCACAGGCAGGCCGACCTTCTGGGCCACGGCCCAGGCCTCGTCCACCGTTTCGACCGGCTGGCCCAGCGGTACGGGCACACCGGCGGCGTGTAGCAGGCGCTTGGTCAGGTCCTTGTCCTGGCCGATGGATTCGGCCACGGCGCTGGTGGAATCGATTTCGGCCGCCTGGATGCGCCGCTGCTTGGAGCCCCAACCCAACTGAACCAGACTGCCCTGGGTGAGGCGGCGGTAGGGGATGCCTCGATCCACGGCGGCCTGGACGATGGCCCCCGTGCTGGGGCCCAGGCGGACGTCTTCGTCCAGATCGCGCAGGTGGGCAATAGCGGCTTCGGTGTTGAAGGAGTTGCCATCGAGGGCCGCCTGTACCAATTGCCGGGCGTACTGGAAGGCCTCGCGGCCCACCTCTTCTTCGGTGTATTCCACGACGACTAAAAACACTCCTGAATCCACGGTGGGCGTGGTGCGCGCGAAACTCACCGGGCAACCGGCCTGAGCCTGCAGCGCCAGCGCGGCCGCTTGCAACACGTGGGCGAGCGAGAGATCGGTCTCGCCGCCCTGGGGCTGCAGCACGCCAATGGCTGGAAACAGGGCGCGCAGGCGGGCCTCGAAGCCGTCGATGCGCGACATGGTGCATTCCTGCGCGCTGCAGGAAACCACGGCCTCAATGGCCAGGTGGCGGCTCCAGAGATTGGGCCCACGCAAGGCCCTGATGCGGGTGACATCCATGGGGATATTTCCTTTTTTTTCTGCCAATGCGTCGGCGGTCTACGCAGCCTGGGCGGCAGCTTGATCGGGTTCAAAGGTCTTGATGCCCGCAACGATGAGGTCCGGGGCAATGTCCAGCGCCCATGCGGCAGCTATGGCGGCCAGCAGGGCGTCGGTATCGGGTGGCGTGGCGCTGCGGCCAAAGCACAGTGCGCTCAAAGGGGCGATGGCTTGCTCGTTGCCGCCGGTGGTCAGCACGACACGTCCGCCCTTGATGAATACCGCGCGGCCCTGGTCCTGTGTGCGGTGCTGGACAATTACATCGAGTCCGCCGTCCTGCGCGTACAGCACCACGGCGCCATCGCACAACGGGGCCAGCTCGGCCACCTGGGCATGGGCTGCATGGAGTACCGCCGCGCCGCTGGGTAGCACCACATCGACCTGGGTGCGCAGGACCTTGGTCATCTGGGGCTGCTCGTGCACGTCGAATTCGGCCAGGCCCTCTGCGCCCAGCATGTCGGTGACCACGCCGACCTGGCAGCGGTCGTAGGCCAGACCGTCGCGCAGGATCACGCGGGCGTCGTTTTCGATGACGGCGGCCTGCACCATCTTGTTCATCAGCAGACGATACGCGGGCTCCCAATGCGTGCTGTCGGTGGATTCGACGCGGCGGCGGTCCAGGAACAGGCCTTCGCGGCACGCCAGCCCGGTGTGCTTTCCGCTCAGGTGCAGCAACCAAGCCACCAGGCGAGCAATCAAGGTGGTGTTCTGCGTACCCGCCACCCCCACCACGGGGATGCGCCCGGCGGGTTGGTCCGCGTCGTCGTGTTCTTCGGCAGGGAACAGGTGTTCCACGATGGCCTGCCCCACGGGGCGGGGCGCACCCACGGCGGGCTTGAGGTGCATCAGCAGGCCGGGGCCGGCGTTCACCTCCACGATGGCACCGCCCTGCGCCTGCAGGGGCTTGCTGATGTCCTGCGCCACCAGGTCGATGCCAGCAATGTCCAGTCCCACCACCTTGGCCGCCAAGGCCGCCATGTGGGCTACTTCGGGGTGCACCTCATCGGTGCAGTCCACGGCCATGTTGCCGTTGCGCTGCACCACCACCACGCGGCCGGCTGCAGGCACCGACTGAGCATCCAGATCCTGGCGCTTGAGTTCCAGCTGCACCTTGGAGTCGGTGGCCACGTCGATGATTTCCAGGGGGTATTCCTCCTCGTAGCCGCGGCGTGGGTCCGAGTTGAGCTGGGTTTCAATCAGTTCGGTGACCGTGGAATGGCCGTTGCCGGTGATGCAGACCAGCTCACCCCGCGCGGCGGCTACCAGCTTGCCGTCCACCACCAGCAGGCGGTGTTCGTCGCCGGGGATGTAGCGCTCGACCATCACGTCGCTGCCCTCGGGGTAGGCCACGTGGTAGGCGGCCTCGATGTCTTCCTGTTTGCGCAGGTCCAGACTCACGCCCCTGCCATGGTTGCCATCCGAGGGTTTGACGACCACGGGCAAGCCGATGTCCTGCGCGGCCTCCCAGGCTTCGGCGGGACTGTTGACGATCTGGCCCTCGGGAATGGGAACCCCGCAGGATTTGAGCAGGCTCTTGGTCAGATCCTTGTCCGAGGCAATGCCCTCGGCGATAGCGCTGGTGCGCTCCGTCTCTGCGGTCCAGATGCGGCGCTGGGCGGCTCCATAGCCCAGTTGAACCAGGTTGCCGTCGTTCAACCGGATGTGCGGAATGCCCCGGTCGGTGGCGGCGGTGACGATGCAGGCCGTGCTGGGGCCCAGGTAGCGTTCATCCACCTCGGTGCGCACGCGTGCCACGGCGGCCTGTACGTCGAAAGGCTCATCGTTGATGGCGGCCATGATCAGGCGGTGGCCCTGTGCCAGCGCCACGCGGGCCACTTGCTCGTCGCGTGCGCGAAACACCATGCGATACACGCCGCGTGTCGAGGTGCTGCGCGTCTGGCCAAAGCCAGTGGGCATGCCGGCGAGGTTCAGCAGCTCAATGACGATGTGCTCCAGCACATGACCGCACCAGGTGCCCTCTTGCAGCCGTTGCAGAAAGCCTCCGCGCTCACCCACGCCGCAGTGGTGCTCGATCAGCGCAGGCAGCCATGCGGTCAGGCGCTCATTGAAACCGGGGATCTGATGGGAAGGGTGGTCTTCGAGCGCGCCGAGGTCCAGCCAGACTTCGAGCACCGGACGGTAAGTCCACAGGTTGGGGCCGCGCAGGTAGTTGATGCGCAGTAGTTGGATGTCGTTGAATTTCGCCATGGGGTGCAAGGGTGGTTTGCCGGACGAGAGAATTTCAGACCCAGGGTAGGGTGATTTCAGGATTGTGCGTCAGATTGCCATGGTTACAGGCATGTCAGCCACGGCAGGGGGTGGGGCGTTAAGTCGAGATGCCCGGACAGCCTTGCTGCCGTGTAGGGGTACTTCGGAGAGAATTCCCATATCGCTGGGCGCTCACACAGGCAGGGCCCGGGGGTGCAATTACAAGACCACAATGCAACATCACCATCCATTGGATACATCGGGTGTTTTTCAGGGCCCCTTTGGGGCGGGTTTGCGGGCCATGCTCGCTTCCGACGAGAACGTGCGGGCGGCGCTGGCGGTTGACCTTGACGGTGCGCTGCGCTTTGGTGAGGGGGTGATCGTGGTGACAACCCGTCGCCTGCTGGCTCTGGCTCCCGGACAGAACGATTGGCAGACCTGGGATATTGCTCCGCACCTTGTGCTGCGCATGGGAGACCACGCTGGGGTAGGCACTCTGGAGCTGCACGACGCTCAGCAGCGCCTGGCGTTGTGGCGATTCACGCTGGGGGCGCAGGCCCAGGCACTGCTGCTGATTCAGCGCTTCGAGCAGGTGGCCCAGAGCGCCGCAGGTGCGCAGAGTGCAGTGCCGGAAGAAGCACGCTGCCCCGTCTGCAACGCCGAACTGCCCCCCGACAGCGAAGAATGCCCCGCTTGTGCGCGTGCGCAGGCCCCGCAGCCCTCCACCTGGGTGCTGCTGCGCCTGTGGCGGTTCGCGCACCCCTACCGTGGGCAACTGGCGGCGGGCTTTGCGCTCACACTGGCCTCCACGGCGGCAACGCTGGTGCCGCCGTACCTGACGATTCCGCTGATGGACGAGATCCTGATCCCGTTCCAGAACGGCCAGAAGATCGACCCCATGCTGGTGCTGCTGTACCTGTCCGGGTTGCTGGCTTCTGCACTCGTGGCCTGGGGGCTGGGCTGGGCGCGCACCTACATCCTGGCGCTGGTGTCCGAGCGCATTGGCGCTGATCTGCGCACCACCACCTATGAGCACCTGCTGCGCCTGTCGCTGGACTACTTTGGCGGCAAGCGCACTGGCGACCTCATGGCGCGCATTGGCTCGGAGACCGACCGCATCAACGTGTTCCTCTCCCTGCACGCGCTCGACTTTCTGACCGACGTGCTCATGATCGTGATGACAGCGGTCATCCTTTTTTCCATCAACCCCGCGCTGGCGCTGGTGACGCTGGTGCCGCTGCCGTTCATCGGCTGGCTGATCCACACCGTGCGCGACCGCCTGCGCACCGGCTTTGAGAAGATCGACCGCGTCTGGAGCGAGGTGACCAACGTGTTGGCCGACACCATTCCGGGTATCCGTGTGGTCAAGGCCTTCGCGCAGGAGAGCCGGGAGGCCCAGCGCTTTCGCGATGCCAATCAGCACAACCTGGAGGTGAACGACAAGCTCAACCGCACCTGGTCGCTGTTTTCGCCCACGGTGTCCCTGCTTACCGAAATGGGACTGCTGGTGGTCTGGGCCTTTGGCATTTGGCTGGTCTCGCGCAGTGAGATCACGGTCGGTGTGCTCACGGCCTTCATTGCCTATATCGGGCGTTTTTATGGGCGGCTCGATTCGATGAGCCGCATTGTCTCGGTCACGCAGAAAGCGGCGGCCGGGGCCAAGCGCATCTTTGACATCCTGGACCATGTCAGCAACGTGCCCGACCCGGCACAGCCCGTGAAGCTGGCACAGGTGCAGGGCGCCATCGCCATGCGCGGCGTAGGCTTTCGCTACGGCAGCCGTGCGGTCATTCGCAATTTGGATCTGGACATCCGCCCCGGCGAGATGATCGGCTTGGTGGGGCACAGCGGATCGGGCAAGAGCACCCTGGTCAACCTGATCTGTCGCTTCTACGATGTGAGCGAAGGTTCGATCCAGGTTGATGGCGTCGATTTGCGCCGCTTTGCCGTGGCCGACTACCGGCGCCACATCGGGCTGGTGCTCCAGGAACCCTTCCTGTTCTTTGGCACGATTGCCGAGAACATTGCCTACGGCAAGCCGGACGCCACGCGCAAAGAAATCATCGCGGCCGCACGCGCAGCGCATGCGCACGAGTTCATCCTGCGCCTGCCGCATGGCTACGACTCGCTGGTGGGCGAGCGCGGCCAGGGCCTCTCGGGCGGCGAGCGCCAGCGCATCAGCATTGCCAGGGCGCTGCTGATCGACCCGCGCATCCTCATTCTGGACGAGGCTACCTCGGCCGTGGACACCGAGACCGAAAAGGAAATCCAGAAAGCGCTGGACAACCTGGTACAAGGCCGCACCACCATTGCCATTGCGCACCGCCTGTCCACTCTGCGCAAGGCCGACCGCCTGGTGGTGATGGATCGCGGAGAGGTCGTCGAGGTGGGCCCGCACGACGCACTCATGGAGCAGCAAGGTGCCTATTGGCGGTTGTACCAGGCCCAGGTGCGCCGCGCCGAAGAAGACGCGCAGGCTGCTGGCGTGGTCATCGACAGCAGCTTGCAGCACAGCGCTCACCCGGCCGGGCAATGAAAGAACACCATGCAACACCCCAATGTTTCCATTTCCCTGCAGCTGCACCGCGACGCCCATGGTCGCCTGGTGTTGACCCTGCCTGACGGCACTGTGCACAGCGGCGTGGTGCCCGTGCGGGCTTTTCCGCTGGCCGCGCCGCAGGAAGGGCTTTCGATCGTGGGTTCCGATGGGCATGAGCTGATCTGGCTCGACCGTTTCGATGCGCTGCCCGAAGCGGCCCGCGCCATGGTCGAAGAAGAACTGGCGGTGCGCGAGTTTGTGCCCACTATCGTGAAAATCAGCGGGGTGTCTAGCTTCTCCACGCCCAGCACCTGGTCGGTAGAAACCGATCGCGGTCCTACGCGCTTCACCCTCAAGGGCGAGGAAGACATCCGCCGCCTGCATGGGCGCACCAAGCTGCTGGTGGCCAGTGCCGAGGGCGTGCAGTACGCCATTCCCGACTCCACCGCGCTGGACAAAGCCTCGCGCAAGCTGCTGGAGCGGTTTTTGTAGCGCTGCTGGTGGGTTGGCGTAGTAGCGGAGGTAACGGTCAATTTGTTACAAATGGTAATAAGACCTCAATTCCCCCTTCTTTTCGCCGAAATGGAGGCGCGAGATGGGGTTAAAGCCCCGTCGTGTAACTTTTCCCAGAGGCCCCATCATGCAACTGCCACCTGTCGACCGATCTCCGATCTGGCGTCCCCAGGGCGCAGATCTGTATTCCACCGGAGCTTCCGGGGCGGTACCTGTACGCCCCATCAACAACCCCAACCCCGTGGAGTCCATGGACCGTCTGGGTGAAGGGGCTGTCGTCAAGGCGCCCGAGAAACCTTCCGATCCCGACGCCCCCAACCGCGACTGGACCATGGTCCAGAAGAAGGAAACGGTGGAAGAGCCTCCCGAGCCCCCGAAGGAGCCGCTCTACAAGCAGTTGCTGGAACATCTGCAATCCCTCTGGCGCGCCAGCGGCAGCGCCATTGAGTTGGCGCAGGAGGTCAACAAGGCCACGTTGCAGGAACGCATGGCTCCCCAGGCCAAGAACGAGCCGCTGACCTACTCCGATCCCAAGGTCAAGCGCACGGGGGGCTTGTAGTCCGTCGTGGTTCTGCTATAAAAAATGTAGCTTTCCGCGCTTATTCAGCGGGCGATATAGGCATTTTTGACCTAATAATCAGACCGTTGGATTGGTGATGCCGCTGCTCACATGTCCTGCAGGTACATGCTGCGCGGCCGAGCGCACATGGCCGGTCTGGTCGTCAAAGAAGAAATCGGGCTCGAACTCGCGCAAAAACTCGCCCTTGGGCAGCCCGCCCAGGAACATGGCTTCATCCACCGCAATGTTCCAGCTCATCAGCGTCTGGATGGCGCGCTCGTGCGCCGGGGCGCTGCGTGCCGTGACCAGCGCGGTGCGGATGCGCATCTCGCCCGGGCTGCTGCGTTGCAGGCGGTGCAGGGCCGACAAAAATGGCTTGAACGGCCCCGGCGGCAGCGGCAGATGGGCTTTTTCCTGCTCGTGCGCCTGAAAGGCATCCAGCCCGGCGGACTGGAACACCCGCTCGGCCTCGTCGGAAAACAGCACCGCGTCGCCGTCAAAGGCAATGCGCACCTCGTGCGGGTGCGCGGCGCTGGCCTGGGCTGACTGGGTGGCCACCTGGGCGGCTGGGTAGCCCATGGCCAAGGCCTGGGCCACATCGGCCCCGTTGGCTGACAGGAACAGATGTGCGCCCAGCGGGCGCAGGTAGCGAAAGGGAGCCGTCCCCTGGGTGAACACGCCGCGCTGCACGCTGGCCAGGCCATGGGCGCGCGCCGAGCGGAACACGCGCATGCCGCTGGTGGGGTCGTTGCGCGACAGCACCACCACCTCCACCCGCTGCTGGTCTGGTGTGTTGAAGGCGAGCAGCTTGCGTACCAGCGAAAAAGCCACGCCTGGCGCAGCGGGGGCGTCCAGCCGCTCCAGTTGCAGCTGCATGTAGGCCCGTGCATCGCCCTGATCGAACAGGCGGTTTTCTTCCTCGAAATCAAACAAGGCGCGCGAGGAAATCGCCACCACCAGCTTGTCGTCCAAGGTCTGCGCCATCGTGGGGCCTACTTCATGAATTGGTTGAGTTCGATGATGGGTTGCAGCACTGCCAGCACGATCAGCAGCACCACCAGGCCCATGGTCACGATCAGCAGGGGTTCCAGCAAGGTGGCCAGCTGCATGGAGCGGCGCTGGACCTCGGTCGAGAACTGCTGGGCCGCACGTTGCAGCATCACGGGCAACTGACCTGTCTGCTCGCCGAGGCGCGCAAACATGGGCAACAGGCTGGGAAAACGTTTTTTCTGCGCCAGGGCGGAGGCCAGGGGAGCGCCTTCGCGCACCATGACGAGGGCGTCGAGCGCGTCGGCCCGCAGGGCGCGGTTGTTCAGCGTTTCGGCAGCGGCCTGCAGTGCCTTGAGGATGGGTACCCCTGCGCCAGCCAGCATGGCCAGCGTACCGGCAAAGCGCGCCGCGTTGTAGCCTCGGGCCAGGCGGCCCAGCAGCGGCAGACGCAGTACGGCAGCGTCGAAGCGGGTGCGCACGCTGTCCATGCGCAGCGCCCAGCGCCCGCCCAGCAGGCCCAGTGCCAGCAGCCCGCCCATCCACAGACCATGGCTGCGCACAAACGCGCTGATGGCCAGCATGGCCACGGTCAGCATCGGGAGCTGGCGCTTGGTGCCTGCAAACACCCCCGCCACCTGCGGTACCACGTAGGTGACCAGAAACAGCACGATCAAGATAGCCACCACGGTAACGATGGCAGGGTACAGCGCTGCGCCCAGCAGCTTGGCCTTGAGCGCCTGGCGCTCCTCCAGGTCATCGGCCAGGCGCTCCAGCACCTGGGCCAGGTGGCCACTGTGCTCCCCCGCGCTGATCACGGCGCAGTAAATGTCGGAAAACTCGCGCGGGTGCTGCTGCAGCGCGCGCGCGAAGGTGGAGCCTGCATTCACCTCGGCGCGCAGCCCGGCCACCAGATTGCGCTGGCCCTCATGCTCGGCTTCGTCGGCCAGGGCCGTCAATGCGCGCTCCAGCGGCAGGCCCGAGGACACCAGCCCTGCGAGCTGGCGTGTCCAGATGGCCAGCGCCGTGGCGTTGAAGACCGGGCGTGTGAACCAGGCGCTGGACGCGGGGCCGCTGGCGCTGCCTTCTCCCACCGCCTGCACGGTCAGTGGCACCAACGCCTGCGCGCGCAACTGGCTGCGCGCGGCTTTTGCGGTGTCCGCTTCGAGCACGCCCTTGCGGGTTAGGCCCTGATCGTCCAGGGCTTCAAAGGAAAAAGCAGGCATGGGCTAGGTTCGTCGCAGGGGAGGGCGGTGGAAACGGCGATGGTAGCCGCTGATTGTGCCTGTGCATGCCCAGGGCTTCACGCACAAGGGCAGCGCGCTGACGTGTCGCATGCATGCCCACAAGCCCGACATGGGGGCGTTGCTTTCCTCGAAAGGCGGGAAAACCCCTGGTCAAAGCGTCTTCGGTGTCACAAAATGCTTCTCGATCGCCAAAAAACAATGTTTTGCGTGGGCCAGCGCGGCCCAGGAAGCCACCAGCACCAGAGGTTCGCATGGGATTTTTCAGCCGCTTTTTCAAGTTCAAGGAGCAGGACTCGTCCAGCCCCGAAACCACCTGGGCCTACGAGGACAACGCCAGCGAGCTGGTGCTGGATCCGGAGTACGCCGCGACGCTGATGACGGAGTTCGATATCGATGCCGCCATCGTCAGCCATGACGCCTGGAAGGAGCGCTTGCGCCAGGTGGTGGAAGGCACGTCCACCGAAGTCTTGGACCCCGCGCAGGTGGGCGATGCCGATTGCTGCCCGCTGGGGCAGTGGCTCCAAGGCACGGGCAAGGACATGCTGGGCCAGTATCCGGCGTTCGAGATGCTGGTGTCCCGGCACCGCTACTTCCACGCGCAAGCGGCGGCGGTGGTGTCGCTGAGCCAGGCGGGCGAGCGGGAAAAGGCACTGCAACTCTTCCAGGGCGGCTACCGGCACGCCTCCAACCAGGTCACGCTGCTGCTCAAGGAACTGCGCCGTGGCCTGGGCCAGTAGCCAAGGTTCCGCCTGCGAACTGTTGGCTGTGTGCGTGGGGGCGGTGCAAGCCTATGCACGGGGCAGCCGCAGCGGCATTGACAAGCGCCCGGTGGTTGGCAGGGTGCGTGCCACCGTGTTGGGCTTGGTGGGGGATGCGCAAGGCGACCTGCGCGTGCATGGCGGGCCCGACAAGGCCATACACCACTACCCGCAAGAACACAGTGCCCATTGGCAGGCTGTGCTGGGCGCACACCCTTTGCTGCATGTGCCGGGAGCCTTTGGCGAAAACCTGCATACCCGGGGCTTGACCGAGGCAGATGTCTGCTTGGGCGACCACTGGCGCGTGGGCGAGGCGCTGCTCGAAGTGAGCCAGGCCCGCCAGCCCTGCTGGAAGCTCAACGAGCGTTTTGCCCGTGCCGACATGGCGCGCCAGGTGCAGGCCAGCCGCCGCACGGGCTGGTACTACCGCGTGTTGCAGGAGGGCGATCTGTGGGCCGGCGCCCCCATGGCGCTGCAAGAGCGGCCGCATCCGCAATGGTCCATGGCGCACCTTCTGGATGCCTTGTACGCGCCCGAACAGGACCCCGAGCGCCTGCGCCCGATGCTGGCGCTGCCTTTGCCTGCATCCTGGCTGCGCCTTGTCCAGCGGCGCATCGACAGTGGCGTGGTGGAAGACATGGCCCCCCGACTGGACGGCCCGCTGCCGACCTGAACGTGGCTTATTGCGAGAGCACTTCGCGCACCACCGCCACCTGGCGGCGCGAAACGGTCAGCAGCTCGGCCAGGCCATGCAGGCGCACGGCCCAGCCTTCGCCCTCCTCGGGATCATGGTGACGCTCCAGGGCACGCAGTGCACGCCGCGCTACCAGTGCGTTGCGGTGGATGCGCAGAAAGCGGCCAGGAAAGCGCGCTTCCAGCTCGCTGAGAGAGCCGTCCAGCACATAGCTGCGCGCCGTGGTGCGCACGGTGACGTACTTTTGCTCTGCCTTGAAGTACATCACTTCGGTCAGTGGAACGCGCTCGGTGCGTCCGCGGTCCTGGATCAGCAGCACTTCGCCCGATGCATCCTCACTGAGTGCGGGTTGCGGTGCCGCGACCAGGGCAGGGCGCTGCGTACGCTGCACCTTGGCCAGGGCCTGCTGCAGTCGCTCCAGGCGCACAGGTTTGGTGAGGTAGTCGATGGCATCCAGCTCGAACGCGCTGACCGCATGGTCGGCATGGGCCGTCACAAACACCACGGCCGGAGGGTGGCTCAGCGCGCGCAGGTTCTGCGCCAGGCACAGGCCGTCCTGCCCGGGCATGTGGATGTCCAGCAGCAGCAAATCGAAGGCCTGTCCGCCGCTGGGGGACAGCAGCCCGAGGGCCTCTGTGGCGCTCGCTGCTTCTCGCACCATGTGGGGTGGCTGGGCTGCGCAATCGGCCAGCAGGGTGCGCAGGCGGTTGCGTGCCAGCGTTTCATCATCGACGACCAGAATGTTCATGGCGTTTCTTGCGAGAAGGGCGTGAGGGTGTGGCAGCTTGCTGCACATTGGGCGGAGCGGGCAGGCTCAGGCGCACCTGGTACAGGCCGTCCTGCACGCCTGCGCTGAAGTCGGCCTGTACGTCGTGCAGCAGCGACAGGCGGGCGCGCACGTTGGCCAATGCAATGCCGTTGCCGCGGGACACATCGCCCTTGCTGGAGCGCTCGTCGGGTAGGGTGTTGGTGATGCGTACCACCACCCGGCTGCCACGCAGTTCGGTCAGCACGCGCAGCTTGCCGCCCAGGGTGCTGGGTTCTACCCCGTGCTTGACGGCGTTTTCCACCAGCGGCTGCAACAACAGCGGGGGGAGCAGGGCTGCATCGGCACGGGGGTCGAGCTGCCATTGCACGCGCAGTCGCTCGCCAAAGCGCACCTGCTCGATGGCCAGGTAGCGGCGCGCGAGCCGGATCTCGTCGGCCAAGGTCACGGCTTCGCCTTGTTCGACCAGGGCCGAGCGGAACAGATCGCTCAGATCTTCCAGCAGCGACTCGGCTTTGGCGGGCTCGTCACGCACCAGCGCAATGGCACTGTTGAGCGAGTTGAAAAGAAAGTGTGGGCGAATGCGCGACTGCAGCTCGGTCAGGCGTGCCGTGGTGGCTGCAGGGGTGCGCCCGCGCGCGCGCAGCACCAGCGCCGCCACCAGCAGCGCGGACAGCAATGCGCCACTGGCAGCACTGGCGATCCAGGGTGCGTGCTCGGTGGTGGCAACCACCTGCGTGATGCCACAGGCGCCCAGTCCCGCCAGCGCGCCCAGCACCACACCTGCGGTGTACTGGCCATGCGTGCTCAGACGTTCGAGCCACTGCTTGAGGCTGCAGGCAGCGACCAGCCACGCCAGCGTGGCGGGCAGTGCCACGCCCGTGAGCAGGGCCAGTCGGGCCAGCCAGTCGGGCGGAGAGTCCGCGCCGAAAAGTGCGCCCACGGCGATCACCGCCTCGACAAACAGCACCGCGCGCAGCACTACTCCGGCGTGGCAGGCATCGAACACCAGTGCGCGTCCGGCCGTCAGGGCTTGGCGCGCTGTGGCAGGTGTGTCTGGAAGGGTCGATAAAATTTGCGTCTCTTGCATTGCGGCATCCGGGTGTTCCGGGTGTCTGTTCCACCGGATTATTGCCCTCCCATGCCCACCAGCCAACCCACCCAGCCTTCCCACAACCAGCTCGACACCAAGGCGCAGGCATGGTCGGCGCTGTTTTCCGAGCCCATGAGCGACCTCGTCAAGCGCTACACCTCCAGCGTGTACTTCGACAAGCGCCTGTGGCAGGCCGACATCGCGGGCAGCCTGGCGCATGCCGAGATGCTGGCCGCGCAGGGCATCATCGGCCAGGACGACCACGCCGCCATCCAGCGCGGCATGGCGCAGATCAGCCAGGAGATCGCGTCCGGCCAGTTCGAGTGGAAGCTCGATCTCGAAGACGTGCACCTGAACATCGAGGCGCGCCTGACGCAGCTCGTGGGTGACGCTGGCAAGCGCCTGCACACCGGCCGCAGCCGCAACGACCAGGTGGCCACCGACGTGCGCCTGTGGCTGCGCGGCGAGATCGACCTGATCGGCGGCCTGCTCAGCGACCTGCAGAAGGCCCTGGTGGAGGTCGCAGAAAAGAACGTGGACGTCATCCTGCCCGGCTTCACCCATCTGCAGGTGGCCCAGCCCGTGAGCTTTGCCCACCACCTGCTGGCCTACGTGGAAATGTTCGCACGCGACGCCGATCGCATGCAGGACGTGCGCCGCCGTACCAACGTGCTGCCGCTGGGGTCAGCGGCTCTCGCCGGCACCACCTACCCGCTGGACCGCGAGCGCGTGGCGAAAACCCTGGGCATGGACGGCGTGTGCCAGAACAGCCTGGACGCCGTGAGCGACCGTGACTTCGCCATCGAATTCACGGCGGCCGCCAGCCTGTGCATGGTGCACGTGAGCCGCCTGTCTGAAGAACTCATCATCTGGATGAGCCAGAACTTCGGTTTCATCAAGATCGCTGACCGCTTCACCACGGGCAGCTCGATCATGCCGCAGAAGAAGAACCCCGATGTGCCCGAACTGGCGCGTGGCAAGACCGGCCGCGTGGTGGGCCACCTGATGGGCCTGATCACGCTGATGAAGGGCCAGCCCCTGGCCTACAACAAGGACAACCAGGAAGACAAGGAGCCGCTGTTCGACACGGTGGACACGCTCAAGGACACGCTGCGCATCTTCGCCGAGATGGTGGGCGGCCAGGTGAACCCAGCCACGGGCGCCAAGGAGGGCGGCATCACCGTCAACCCGCAGGCCATGGAAGACGCCGCCAAGAAGGGCTACGCCACCGCCACCGACCTGGCCGACTACCTGGTGAAGAAGGGCCTGCCCTTCCGCGACGCGCACGAGACCGTGGCCCACGCCGTGAGGGCAGCCCAGTCGCACGCCTGTGACCTGTCCGAGCTGCCGCTGGCCGTGTTGCAGGGCTTCCACGCCAGCATCGAGAAGGACGTGTACGAGTGCCTGAGCCTGCGTGGTTCGCTGGGCGCACGCAACACCCTGGGCGGCACGGCACCCGCGCAGGTGCGCGCGCAGATTGCGCGCCACCAGGCGCGGCTGGCCGTCTGACGCGTCGATCGGAACTCAAATGCCTTCGCCAGCCAACAAGTAGGTGGCTGCCTGCCGGGCATCGGCGTAGGCTTCCAGGGCATTGATCGGCAGGGGGCGGCTGAAGAAATAACCCTGGTAGGCATGGCAGCCGTGGCGCGCCAGGAAATCGCGCTGCTCCACATGCTCCACGCCTTCGGCAATGACTTCCAGCCCCAGGCTTTCGGACAGCGCAATGACCATGCGGGCGATGGCGGCGTCGTTGGCTTCGGTCAGCACATGGCGGACAAAGCCCTGGTCGATCTTGAGCTGGTCCAGCGGCAGGCGCTTGAGGTAGGCCAGCGAGGAATAGCCGGTCCCGAAATCGTCGAGCGAAAAGCACACGCCCCGTGCCTTGAGCGCATCCATCTTGGTGACCACTTCCTCCACGTTGGTGATCAGGAGGCTTTCGGTCAGTTCCAGCTTGAGCCTTTGGGCCGGTGCGCCGGTCTGCTCCAGCACGCCGAGCACCTGCTCCACAAACCCCGCATGGTGGAACTGCCGGGCGCTGACATTGACCGCCATGGTCAGGTGCTTACGGTCCGTGCGCTGGGCCCACACGGCCAGTTGGCGGCAGGCGGTTTCCAGCACCCAGCGCCCGAGAGGCAGGATCAGCCCCGTGTCCTCTGCCAGTGGGATGAACTCGGCGGGTGACACGGTGCCGCGCTGCGGGTGCTGCCAGCGCACCAGCGCCTCCACGCCGATCATGGCGCCGGCCTCGTTCACCTGGGGTTGGTAATGCAGCACGAAATCCTGGCCCTCCAGTGCTGCGCGCAGCTCTTTCTCCAGCCCCACGCGCTCGGCCAGCGTCGACTGCATCTGTGGGTCGAAAAAGCACAGCGCGTTGCGGCCCGAAGCCTTGGCCCGGTACATGGCCAGGTCGGCCTGCTTGAGCAGATCTTCCACAGTGCCCTGGGGCTCACCAAACAGCGCTACGCCAATGCTGGGCGTGTTGTGGTGCACCGTGCCCTGCAGCGTGTAGGGTTCGTTGAGGGCCAGCAGAATCTTGGCACCCACGGCCTCGGCCTGCTTGAGTGCCTGCATCGCATCCTGCCCCAGGCCTTCGAGCATGATGACGAACTCGTCCCCACCGAGCCGGGCCACGGTGTCGCCCTCGCTCACGCAGGCCACCAGGCGCTTGCCCACGTGTTGCAGCAGCAGGTCGCCGATGTAGTGTCCACGCGTGTCGTTGAGGCCCTTGAAGTCGTCCAGATCGATGAAGAACAGCGCTCCGCGCTGCTGATTGCGCGCACTCACGATCAGCGCGTGCTCCAGGCGGTCCAGCAGCAGCCTGCGGTTGGGCAGGCCCGTCAGCGGGTCGGAGAACGCCAGCAATTGGATGCGTTCCTCGTTCTGCTTCTGGTGCGTGATGTCCGAGAAGGTGGCCACATAGTGGGTGGGCTGGCCTTGGGCGTCGCGCACGGCCGTGATGGACAGCCACTGTGGGTACACCTTGCCGTTCTTGCGCCGGTTCCAAACCTCGCCCTGCCAGCGGCCATGCTGGCCGATCGTCTCCCACATGCCGCTGTAGAACCGGCGGTCGTGCCGCCCGGACTGGAGCATGCGCGGCGACTGGCCGATCACCTCGTCGCGCGCATAGCCGGTGATGGTGCAGAACGCCCGGTTCACGCCGATGATGGTGCCGTTCTTCTCGGCGATGATCACACCCTCGGCGCTGTTGTCGAACACCGTGGCTGCCTGGCGCAGGTCGTTCTCCATGCGCTTGCGCTCGGTGATGTCCAGCATCACGCCCACCAGTCCGCCCACGCTGCCGTCGGGGTGGGTGAAGGTGGCCTTGTGGAACATCACGTCGTGCAGCTGTCCGTCGGCGTGGCGTACCTGGCTTTCGTAGATTTGTTTGCCTGGCTGGTCCAGAATTTCCCGGTCGGCGGCCAGATAGCGGTCTGCCAGAGCGGGGGGCGCAATGTCGTGCGGCGTCTTTCCAATGATGCTCGACGCGGGTGCGCCGATGAAGGCTTCAAAGGCACTGTTGCAGCCCAGATAGCGTGCCTGGGCGTCCTTGTAGAACAACGGGCTGGGGATGGCCTCGATGAGTTGCTGCATGAAGCTCAGTTGCCGTGACAGCTCCTCGGTGCGCTCCTGTACGCGCTGCTCCATTTGCTCGTAGGCCTGTTGCAGCGCGCTGCTGCGTTCTTCCAGCAGCCGTTGGTCGCGCTTGCGCCCGGTCACGTTCTGCAGGGTTTCGATGGCGCCCGTCAATTCGCCTCGCGCATTGCGCAGCGGTGCGGCCGTGACGTACAGCCATCGATCTTCGCGTCCCTGTCCATCGCCGGGGAGCAGGAGCTCGGCTTCCAGTGCGCCTGCCATCAAGACCGATTGTCTGAAATAGGTGTAATGCTCGGCCAGCGTTTCGTCGCTGGCCTGGTCCACCAACAGGTCGGCCAAGGTCGGGCGCTGGCTGGGGTACACCGCGCGCCAGACCTCGCCACGGCCGATGACCGTGGCGGCATCTACGCCGGTGAGTGCCGTGCAGGCACGGTTCCAGTGGGTGGCGCGGTGCTGTACGTCAATGACGAAGGTGGCCAGTGGTGTGCCGTCCACGATCTGGGCGAGTTGGCGTTCGCGTTCATGGATGGCCAACTCGGCACGGCGCAGTTCGGTCAGGTTGCTGCCCATGCCGTGGTAGCCCAGAAAGCGGCCTTGGTCATCGAACCGGGGGGCGCCGCTGACCGAGAAGTACTGGATGCTTCCGTCGGCCGCCGTGATTTCATACTCGAAGCGGCGAAATGGCTCATGCCGTTCATGGCAGGCAATGTGTTCTGCCAGTTGTTCGGGGGATACGCCCTGGATGGGCATGTCCCAGCGCCGCTTGCCTTCGAAGTCCTTGGGGTTGCGGCGCAGCTTTTCTGTGGAGTGGCCGAAAAAGCGGGTAAAGCGAAAGTCCGCGTCCTGCTCCCAAAACCAGTCGGAAGACAGGTTGGCAAAGTCGGAGATCTGGCGCGTACGCTCTTGCACCAGGCGTTCGGCATGGGCGTAGGCTTCGCGCAGGGCGGCATCGGCGCGGTGCTTCTCGGTGATGTCGGTGTAGGTGGACACCACGCTGCCATCGGCCAGTGGCCGGTCCACAACGGCCAGCACGGTCCCCGTGGGGCTGGCGTATTCAAAGTGGTTGGTCTGGCCTTCGCGCACCCGCTCCACCCGGCGGGCCACCAGGGCCTGCAGCGCCTCATCGTCAGTGGCCTGGCCGGTGTGCTGCGCGTAGCTGCGCAGCAAGGCCGTCATGGGCTGGCCCAGGCAGGCGGCATCCGTGGGCCAGCCAATCAGCTCGAGGAAGCGCTGGTTCCACACCACGAGCCGCAGCTGTGGGTCGAACAGGGTGATGCCCTGGTCGATGTGGTTGACGGCTTCGTGCAGCCGGGCCAGGCTGGATTCGACGGTCTGGCTGGCATGGCTGAGCAGCTCGATCAGGTCGGTGCTGGTGCCTGGTGGCTGTGGCGCCAGTGCAGGAGGCTCCTCCTGACGGATCTGCAGCAAGGAGGTCACGCAAAAGCACACAATCCGTGCCAGTGGCCGCACCACGTCCAGCGGCCCGGCAATGGCAAAACAGGCCAGGCGTCGGCCCGCCAGGTCTATGCCCATGTTGATGCCTTCGCGCACGGTGGTGGACTGCCGCGCTTCCTCTGCGCTCACGCGGTATTCGTCCATCTCGCCGCGCGCAATGCGCTGCGCTATCGGGTGGATGCTGCCCAGGCGCTGGCGCTCGCTGGACGCCACGATGCGCCCGTCGGCATCCATGAAGCTGCACACCAAGCCCAACTCTGCGTGCAACAGGTCGCAGAGCTCTTGGGCAAAGGGAGTGTCAAGCGGCATGGGCGGGGCAAAAATTTCTTGCCGCAGGATGGCACAGCCGTGCCAGGCTGACAAGCCAACGAACCGTTGCGGCGGTATGGGTTTTCACCGATCCGCCGGTGTCTGCAAAGCCTAGCGGAAGAAGTCGCTCTGCTTCATGCCGCTGTCGCCCATCATGACCACGCGGGTGGTGGTATCGGAGCGCACCATCTTGGCCTGGCCCCATTCGCGCTCGATGTCCTCGGTGAAGCGGATGTTGAATTCCATGATCGCGCCGCCCATTTTCAGGGTCTTGGTGCCGGTCACACGGGCGCTCTTGCGGTGGGGAGCGATTTCGATGTGGTCGATGTTTTGCGAGTATTCCATCGACAGAATGCCGCCCATCTTGCCGCCCATTTTTTCGAAAGAATCAAAGGCCGCGCGGTAGCTTTCACAGGTTTGGTCGCGGGTGGTCGTCGCTTCCCGGCTCTCGCCCATCATCTTGATGCGCTCAGTACCATGGAACTTGGTGCTGATGAGCTTGCACATGGCTTCGGGGTCGCGGGCATAGAACGCCTGGGACTCCTGGCGGTAAAAGTCCTGCACCTGGCTTTCGTTGATTTGTCGCCCGCCGACTTGCGAGTACCACCCGGCAGCCACCACCGCCACGACAATGGCTATCTTCTTGATCATCCGCTTCCCTCTCTTGTGTCATGGTGGGGGCGGATTCTAGGCAGGTCCCATGACCGGGGCGCTGGAGGCGGCCCGAACAATGTGTAAGCACATGCAACGGCCATATGCCTGCCCAGTGCATTGGGTACGCTTGCAGGTTCTATTCGTGAGGGGGCAGTGTGAAATCCATCCCAAAAAGTCTCTGGCTGCTCGGCCTGCTGGCCGCTGGCAGCGCCCAGGCTTTGCAGATCACCCAGTTTTCGCCGCAGGGTGAGGTGGCGCGGGTGCGCCAGGTGGTGGCCAAGTTCGACAGTGCCGCCATCACCTTCGGTGATCCCAAGGCCCCGGCGCCGCTGGAACTGCGCTGCAGCGACGCGCAGGTCAGCAAGGGCACGGGCCGCTGGACCAGCGAGCGCGAATGGGTGTATGACTTCGAGCGCGACCTGCCACCGGGGGTGCGCTGCACGGCACACATCAAGCCTGACTTCAAATCGGCCTCTGGCGCCCCATTGAAGGGCGCTGCTAGCTATCAATTCAATAGCGGCGGGCCTTTCGTGCAGAACCTGCGTCCCGGCACCTACGAGCCCATCGACGAAGAGCAGTATTTCGTGCTGCAGCTCAACGGCCCCGCCACACTGGAGAGCGTGCAGGCCTATGCCTGGTGCCAGCTCGACGGCGTGGGCGAGCGCGTGCCGGTGCGCCTGGTGGATGGCAAGGAGCGTGCGGCCCTGCTCAAGGCCCAGGGCCTGGAGCGACGTGCGGCGCAGGAGCCGCTGGCGGTGCAGACGCTGGCCTGCGCCCGGCGCTTTACGCCTTCGACCAAGGTGCAGTTGGTGTGGGGCAAGGGGGTGGCCACGCCCAGCGGCGTGCCCAATGCGGTGGAAAAGCGCTTCACCTACCAGGTGCGTGCGCCGTTCACCGCCGAATTCACCTGCGAGCGCGAAAACGCCCAGGCTGCCTGCCTGCCGATCCGCCCGCTCACGGTGACGTTCAGTGCCCCGGTACCGCGCAAGCTGGCGGCGGGCCTGCGGCTCAAGTCGGCCCAAGAGGTGGTCAAGCCCCGGCTGCAGGAAGACGACGGCGGCGAGGCGCAAGCACACCAGGCCGACGAGCTGGTGAGCAGCGTGCAGTTTGCCCCGCCCCTGACCGAGAGCACGACCTACGCGCTGGAGTTGCCCAAGGACCTGAAGGACGCCTCGGGCCGGCCCTTGGCCAATGCGCAGAGCTTTCCGCTCAAGGTGGCTACGGGTGGTTTGCCGCCGCTGGCCAAGTTTGCAGCGTCGCCCTTTGGCATCGTCGAGCGCTTTGCCGAAGGCCCGCAGGGCCCGGCGCTGTTTCCCGTCACGCTGCGCAACGTGGAGCCCGACCTGCGCGTGCAGGGGCTGCAGGCGGGCACGGACGCTCAGCCGCCCCGTGGCAAGGTCAGCACGCTGCGGCCCACGCAGGACGCGGACATCATTGCCTGGTTCCACAAGGTGCAGCGCTACGACCGCTTTTTCATCGACCGCAGCCAGGCGCGGCGCGAGGTGAAGGGCGCCCTGCCCAAGGTGCTGGAGCAGGAGGACAAAAGCGTGGTGCAAACGCGCATGCTCTCGCTGCTGGGCGGCCAGCCGGGCGTGCGCGCGCTGGACCTGCCCCGCCCCGACAAGGGCGATAAGCGGCCTTTCGAGGTGGTGGGCATCCCGCTGGCGCCGGGCTTCCACGTGGTCGAGATCGCCTCGCCGCTGCTGGGTGCCTCGCTGCTGGACGAGCGCCATGGCAAAGAGCGCACCATGTACGTGCGCAGCATGGCCCTGGTCACCAACCTGGGCGTGCACTTCAAGCTGGGGCGCGAGAACGCGTTGGTGTGGGTGACCTCGCTCGACCGGGGGCTGCCCGTGGCGGGCGCGCAGGTGCGTGTGTCCGACTGCAGCGGCAAGGAACTGGCCACCGGCACCACCGATGCCCAGGGCCTGGCGCGGATCGAAGGCCTGTCACCCGAGGCGCCTTATTGCGAGAACGGCGGTGACGCTGGCGCCGGCTACTTTGTCAGTGCGCGCCTGCGCGGCACCGACGGTGTGGAAGACATGGCCTTTGCCTGGAGCGAGTGGCAGCGCGGCATCGAGCCCTGGCGCTTCAACCTGCCCACCAGCAGCGGCCCGCAGCCGGATGCGCGTGCGCACACCGTGTTCGACCGCACGCTGCTGCGCGCCGGGGAAACCGTGTCCATGAAGCACCTGCTGCGCACCGAAACGCGCAAGGGCTTTGGCCTGCCCGAGCGCCGGCCGGACACGCTGGTCATCACCCATGTGGGCAGTGGGCAGCAGTACACGCAGCCCTTGCAATGGCGCAAGACCGCCACCGGTGGCCTGAGCGCACACAGCGAATTTGCCGTGCCCCCAGCCGCCAAGCTCGGTGTGTACGAGGTCGAACTGCGCGGCGAGCAGATGGACATGTACCTGACCTCGGGGCGCTTCCGTGTCGAGGAATTCCGCCTGCCGGTGCTGGAAGGGCGTGTGGGCCCGGCCGACAAGGGCCCGCTGGTCAACGTGCGCACGGTGCCTGCCAGCGTGCAGGTCAACTACGTGGCGGGTGGCGCGGCGGCCCAGTTGCCGGTGCGAGTGTCTGCGTTGGTGCGGCCCAAGTGGCTGCAGTTTGGTGACTACGAGGAATTCAGCTTCCGCCCCCCCCGCAACCGCCAGGCTGCCGCAGCTGGCGACGGCGAGGAAGAAGAGGCCGCCAGCCAGGATGCGCGCGTGGTGGCCGACAAGCTTGCGCTCACGCTGGACCGCAATGGTGCAGGCCGCGTCGTGCTGGAAAACGTGCCGCGCGCCCCGGCGGCGCAAGACCTGCTCATCGAAGCCACCTATGCCGACCCCAACGGCGAGGTGCAAACCCTGCGCAGCACCCACACGCTCTGGCCTGCGGGAGTGCTGGCGGGCATCAAGACCGAAGGCTGGGCCTCGGCCAACCAGAAGCTGCGCTTCCAGGCCCTGGCGCTCACCCCCGATGGCAAGCCGGCTGCCGATGTGCCGTTGCAGGTGCAGGCCATTGCACGCATCACCACCAGCAGCCGCAAGCGCATGGTGGGGGGCTTTTACAGCTACGACCATCGTGTCGAGACCAAGGACCTGGGTACCGTCTGCACCGGCCAGAGCGACGCGCGCGGCCTGCTGCTGTGCGAAGCCAAGATCGACCAGAGCGGCGAGGTGGAATTGGTGGCCACGGCACGCGACAAGGCCGGCAACACGGTGGATGCGGCGTCGTCCGTGTGGATCACGCGCCAGGGCGAGCTGTGGTTTGGTGGCGAGAACCATGACCGCATCGACCTGCTGCCCGAGAAGAAGAGCTACCAGCCCGGCGAAACCGCGCGCCTGCAGGTGCGCATGCCCTTCCGCTATGCCACGGCGCTGGTGGCGGTGGAGCGCGAAGGCATCATTGCCACCCAGGTCGTCGAGCTGACCGGCAAGGACCCCACAGTGCACCTCAAGATCGAGGACGGATGGGGCCCCAATGTGTACGTCAGCGTGCTGGCGCTGCGCGGCCGCCTGCGCGACGTGCCCTGGTACAGCTTCTTCACCTGGGGCTTCAAGGCGCCGCGTGAATGGTGGACGGCCTTCTGGTACGAGGGCAAGGAATACCAGGCACCCACGGCGCTGGTGGATCTGTCCAAGCCCGCCTTCCGCCTGGGCGCGGCGGAACTCAAGGTGGGCACCAAAGGCCACCAGATCAACGTCAAGCTCAGCGCCGACAAGGAGAGCTACCCTGTGCGTGGCAAGGCCCAGGTCACCATCACGGCCACCTTGCCCAACGGCAAGCCCGCAGCCCACGCCGAAGTGGCGCTGGCTGCAGTGGATCAGGCGCTGCTCGAACTCATGCCCAACACCAGCTGGAACTTGCTCGACGCCATGCTGCAGCGCCGCAGTTGGGGTGTGCAGACATCCACTGCGCAGATGGAAATCATCGGCAGGCGCCACTACGGCCGCAAGGCCGTGCCCGCGGGCGGCGGCGGTGGGCGTGCACCCACGCGCGAGCTGCTCGACACCTTGCTGCTGTGGGAGCCCGCGCTCCAGCTCGACGCCAACGGCCAGGCCAAGGTGACGGTGCCGCTGAACGACGCGCTCACCACGTTCAAGATCGTGGCCGTGGCCGACGCCGCCACCGGGCTCTTTGGCACGGGCAGCACGTCCATTCGTGCCACGCAGGACCTGCAGATCATCAGCGGCCTGCCACCGCTGGTACGTGAGGGCGACCAGTTCCGCGCCCAGTTCACGTTGCGCAACACCACCAAGGCGGCCATGCAGGTGGAAGTGGCACCGCGCGCCACGCTGCTTGAGCTCAAGCCCCAGACCGTGGACATCCCTGCGGGCGAGGCGCGCGAGCTGGCCTGGATGGTGACCGCCCCCGAGCAATTGGGCCAGACCCGCGCCCAGGCCCTGCTGTGGGAGGTGCAAGCCAAGGCCCAGGGCGGCGGGGCACGCGACGCCCTCAAGGTCAGCCAGCGCATCATTCCCGCCGTGCCGCTGACGGTGCAGCAGGCCACGCTGGTGCAGGTCGATGGCAGCTACACGCTGCCGGTGCAGGCACCCGCTGACGCGCTGCCCGATACCGGTGCCAAGCGCGGCGGGCTCAAGCTCGCGCTGCAACCCAAGCTGGCCGAAGGCCTGCCCGGCGTGCGCGACTGGTGGGCGCGCTACCCCTTTACCTGCCTGGAGCAAAAGACCAGCAAGGCCGTGGGCCTGCGTGACGCCAAGCTCTGGCAGACCGTGGTTGCGCAACTGCCCACCTACCTGGACGACGATGGCCTGGCCCACTACTTCCCGCCGCGCGACGGCGATGCGAACCGGGGCAGCGACACGCTCACGGCCTATGTGCTCGCCGCCACGCACGAAGCCGCCGCGCTCAACCCCGCCTTCGCCTTGCCCGACGACGTGCGCGCACCCATGGAGCGCGGGCTCACTGCCTTCATCGAAGGACGCATCGAGCGCAGCTTCTGGAGCCCGCGCAAGGACCTGGACATGCGCAAGCTCGCCGCCATCGAGGCGCTGTCGCGCTACGGCAAGGCGCAGGGCCGCATGGTGGCCAGCATCACCGTGGCGCCCAACCAGTGGCCCACGCACAGCGTGATCGACTGGCTCAACATCCTGCGCCGCGTGCAGGACGTACCCCAGCGCGAACAGCGCCTGCAGGAGGCGCAGCAAATCCTCAAGGCCCGCCTGTCCTACCAGGGCACCAAGCTGCTCTTCAGCACCGAGCAAGACGACTACTGGTGGTGGCTCATGCAGAACGGCGACGTCAACACCGCGCGCCTGCTGCTCGCCGTGATGGACGATCCGGCCTGGAAGGACGACATGGGCCGCCTGGCCAACGGCTTCATCAGCCGCCAGCAGGGCGGCGCCTGGCACACCACCACGGCCAACCTGTGGGGCGGGCTGGCGCTGGAGAAATTCAGCGCCAAATTCGAGGCCACCCCGGTGTCTGGCACCACCCGCGCCAGCATGGGCGGCAACAGCGCCAGCGTGGACTGGAGCAAGGTCGAGCGCATCAAGGCGCAGGACGCCAGCGGCGCCGCGCACCAGACCACCTGGTTTGGTGCACCGGCAGCCCCCGGCATGCTGCGCGGCAACGGCATGTTCCTGCCCTGGGGTGCGGGCAAGGAGCAGCTTTCCGTCGCACACCAGGGGCCGGGCAAGCCCTGGCTCACCGTGCAATCGGTGGCGGCCATCGCGCTCAAGGCACCGTTCAGCGCGGGCTACCGCATCGCCAAGACGGTGACTCCCATCGAGCAGGCCAACAAGGCGCTGCCGCCAGGCCAGTACACGCGCGGCGACGTGTTGCGCGTGACCTTGGAGGTCACCAGCCAGACCGACATGACCTGGGTCGCCATCACCGACCCCGTGCCCGCAGGAGCCACCATCCTGGGCAGCGGCCTGGGCCGCGACTCCGAGATCGCCACCCAGGGCGAGCGGCGCAGCGGCGCAGGCTGGCCTGCTTTCGAGGAGCGCAGCTTCGAGGCCTTCCGCAGCTACTACGAATACCTGCCCAAGGGCACCGTCAAGATGGAGTACACCGTGCGCCTGAACAACGTGGGCGACTTTGCCCTGCCCCCCAGCCGCGCCGAGGCCTTGTACGCGCCGGAGATGTTTGGCGAGGTGCCGAATGGGCGGGTGCAGGTCGTCCCAGCGCAATGATGGCCGCACAGGGGCTGGGCCGGAT
Source organism: Acidovorax sp. 210-6 (assembly GCF_010020825.1). Taxonomy (GTDB): domain Bacteria; phylum Pseudomonadota; class Gammaproteobacteria; order Burkholderiales; family Burkholderiaceae_C; genus Simplicispira; species Simplicispira sedimenti. Next base: position 3,406,121 of record NZ_JAACJE010000001.1, on the reverse strand, counting down.
CTTCAGTGCATGAGGTACAGCGCAGGCATGGGGCTCGCAAAGTGGTGTCTGGTGCTGTGTGCGGCCGTGTGCGCGCCTGTGGCCTGGGGCCTGCCCACCTTCGACGAAGTCCGCCGCGCGCACCAGCCCTCGGAGGTGCTGGTGCTCTCGCGTGAGGGGGAGGTGTTGCAGCGGCTGCGCACCGATGCGTCGGTACGCCGGGGTCAGTGGGTGGCCTTGCCGGAGGTGTCGGCAGCGCTGCGCCAGGCCATGTTGCTCAGCGAGGATCGGCGCTTTTACGAGCACAGCGGAGTGGACTGGCGCGCCGCATCGGCGGCGGCCTGGGGCAATCTGTGGAACACGCGCACGCGGGGTGCCAGCACGCTGACCATGCAGTTGGCGGGCTTGCTCGACGACGACTGGCGCCAGGGCCCCGGTGGGCGCAGCGTGGCGCAAAAGCTGGGGCAGACGGTGGCGGCGCAGGTGCTGGATCGGCGCTGGCGCAAGGACCAGATTCTGGAGGCCTATCTCAACCTGGTGCCCTTTCGTGGCGAGGTGGTGGGCATTGATGCCCTGGCGCGCACGCTGTTTGGCAAGGCTGCGCATGGGCTCGATGCCCAGGAGGCGGCGCTGGCGGCGGCCCTGGTGCGCGCCCCCAATGCGCGTGTCGCCCAGGTGGCGCAACGGGCCTGCGGTGTGTGGCGTGAGATGCAGGTGGCCCCCGCCCGTACCGGCCGGGCACCGTCGGTTGCGGCGCAGGCCGCAGACTGCACCGCGCTGGAGATGTTGGCCCATGCTGCGTTGCAGCGCCGCGCCTGGCCCGCCAGCGAAGGCGTGGCTCCGCATGCGGCGCGCCGTGCGCTGGCGCAGGCCCAGCAGGGTGGGGTCTCCCCAGGCGCGCAACTGCGCACCACGCTCAGCGCGCCACTGCAGCGTTTTGCGGTGCAGTCGCTCACACAGCATCTGCGTGAACTGCAGGGCCGCCAGGTGGAAGACGGGGCCGTGCTGGTGCTGGACAACGCCAGCGGCGAGGTGCTGGCCTGGGTGGGCTCGTCGGGTGCCCTGAGCGGAGCTGCCGAGGTTGATGGCGTGCTGGCGCTGCGCCAGCCGGGTTCCACGCTCAAGCCGTTTCTGTACGCGCAGGCGCTGGCCGAGCGCAGGCTCACGGCGGCCTCGCTGGTGGAAGACTCACCGGCGCAGATCGCCACGCCGGGCGGGCTGTACATCCCGCAGAACTACGACCGCCAGTTCAAGGGCTGGGTGTCGGTGCGCACGGCGCTGGCCGCGTCGCTCAACGTGCCTGCGGTGCGCACGCTGGTCATGGTGTCGCCCGACGCGTTCTACCGGCAACTGCAGGCGCTGGGCCTGCCGCTGCGCGAGAGCGCGGGCTACTACGGCTACAGCCTGGCGTTGGGCAGTGCTGAACTGCCGTTGCTGCCATTGACCAATGCCTACCGCGCGCTGGCCAACGGCGGGCGCCACAGCCCGGTGGCTCCGCTGCTGCGCGCCGAGCGGCCCGTGCGCCCTGCGTTCACCCGGGCGGTGGATGAGGGCGCCGCCTGGATCGTGGGTGACATCCTGGCCGACCCGCTGGCCCGTGCGCGCACCTTCGGCACCGACAGCGTGCTTGCCACCCGCAGCTGGGCGGCCGTGAAGACCGGCACCAGCAAGGACATGCGCGACAACTGGGCCATCGGCTGGTCCAGCCGCTATACCGTGGGCGTGTGGGTGGGCAACGCCAGCGGGGCGCCCATGCACGAGGTCAGCGGCACCAGCGGGGCTGCGCCCATCTGGGCCGCACTCATGGCGCACCTGCATGCCCGCAGTCCCAGCCGCGCCCCGGCGGCGCCTGCGGCGCTGGTGCGTCTGCCGGTGCACTTTGGCGCCGGGCCGGGTGCGGAGGTGCCGCTGGAGGCCGCGCGCACCGAGTGGTTTGTGGCGGGCACGCAGCAAGCGTTGTTTGCTATTAATAATGTAGCTGATGGCGCTTATTTGACGGGCGCAAAAGGCCAATTTGGCTTGGATTCCGAGGTGATGGGTGCGGTGCGCATCGTGGCGCCCGCGCCGGGCAGCATCGTGGCGCTGGATCCCGACATTCCGCCGCAGCACCAGCGCGTGCACTTCATGGCTTCGCCTGCCTCGGCGCCGGGCCTGCGCTGGCGCATGGATGGCAAGCCCCTGGGCCGGGGCGCGCAAGTGGCCTGGCTGCCGTGGCCAGGGCGGCATGTGGTGCAGCTGACCGATGCGCGGGGGCGGGTGCTCGACGAGCTGCGCATCGAGGTGCGGGGCGCAGGGGTTGCCCGGCGCTGACACTCTGGTGTCGGCGCTCTGACAGCGGCGTGCGTCTCGCTTCTTCGCCCCTACAATCCAGAGCGCACACCCCACCAACGCGATGCGCCGATTCCTATCCCAACGTCCGATCTGGCTCGCCCTGCTGCTGAGCATGGGGATTGGATCGATGGTGGCGCGCACGGTCTGGACCATGCGCCAGGACGAGTGGGCCTTTGCCGAGCGTAACAACGCCAATCTGGTGAAGGCGCTGGAGCAGTCCCTGGGCTGGACGCTCAGTGCGATGGACCAGTCGCTGCAGGACGTTGCGATCAAGCTGGAACATCCCGAGGTCATGCAACTGCAGCAGGAAGTGCGCAACACGGTGCTTTTTGACCGTCCCCTGCGTGCCGCAGGCATCATGGATGTGTATGTCATCAACAGCCAGGGTGAAATCGTCATCGATTCGGGCGCCATGCCGCCGCGCAAGGCCAACTACGCTGACCGTGACTATTTCCAGGCCTTGATGAGGGGCGAGAAGGAAGGCCTGGTGATCGGGCAGCCTGTGCTGGGCAAGGTCACGCAGACCTGGATGCTGCCGGTGGCACGGGCCTACCGGGGGGAAAACGGGCGTGTGGCCGGGGTGGTGGTCAGCTCCATCCGACTGAGCTATTTCAACGAGTTGTTCAAATCACTGGACCTGGGGCCGGGCAGCGGTGTGAACCTGTTCCTCGGGAGTGGCACCATCGTCAGCCGTTATCCCTATGGGGATGACCATGTGGGCAAGTCCCTTGCCGGTACGGCGAATATGCTGCGGTTTTTGTCGGAGCGCTCGGGCAGCTTCGTGGGGGTGGCTGCGCTGGATGATATGGAGCGTTTCTATACCTTTCGGCATGTGGGGCCGTATCCCCTGGTGGTGAACGTCGCCCAATCGACCGATGTGATTCTGGCCGACTGGCGCAAGAGCGCCTTGCAACTGTCCTTTTTTGCCCTGGTGCTCATGGCCGGTTGCGTGGGCTTGGCCGTCCTGTTTACGCGCGAGCTGGGGCGTCGCCAGCAGGTGGCCAGCCAGCTGCAGCAGGCAGAGCACTACCTGCGCACCATCCTGGACAACCTGCCCTCGACCATCAGCTATTGGGACCAGGAGCAGCGCAACCGTTTTGTCAACCAGACCAGTCGCGAATTCTTTGGCAGCCCACCCGAGGCGCTGCAGGGCAAGACCGCTGCCGAAGTGCTGGGCGCCGATGGCTACGCCATGGTCCAGCCCTATGTGCTGCAGGCGCTGCAGGGGCGCCCCCAGGTGTTCGAGCGCACCATCACCACGGCGTCGGGCGATGTGCGGCACGTCCACATCACCTACACCCCCGATCGCGAGGGGAACGATGGTCCGGTGCGCGGCATGTTTGCGCAGATGACAGACATCACCGAACGCAAGCGCATGGAGGAGGAGCTGTTCAGCGAAAAGGAGCGCATGCGCCTGACGCTCCAGTCCATTGGTGATGCGGTGCTGTGTACCGACGCGCAAGGCCGCGTCACCTACATCAACCCCGTGGCCCAGCGCATGACCGGCTGGCAGGCCTTCGATGCGGCGGACCAGGATGTGGATGTCGTGGCACCGCTGTATCACAACAATGGCGAGCGCGTGGAACCCAGCCCGGTGCGCCAGGCCCTGGGGTCGGGGAAGCCCTGTGGTCCTACGCGTGGCGTGGTGCTGCACCGCAAGGACGGACACCGCTACGTGGTCGAGGAAACCGCCAGCCCCATCACCGATCGCCACGGTCACCTCAATGGTGCAGTGATGGTGCTGCACGACGTGACCGAAACCATGGCCCTGGCCGAGCGCATGGCGCGCCTGGCCCAGTACGACGCCCTGACCGATCTGCCCAACCGCGTGCTGCTGCAGGACCGCGCACGCCAGGCGCTGGCGTTGGCGCGGCGCGAGGGCAAGTCGCTGGCCGTGATGTACATCGACCTGGATGGCTTCAAGCAGGTCAATGACCGTCTGGGCCACGACCTGGGTGACGAATTGCTGGTGCAGTTTGCACGCCGCATGCAGGCGGCGGTGCGTCAGTCGGACACCGTGTGCCGCCAGGGGGGCGATGAGTTCGTCGTGCTGCTACCGGGCCTGGACGGGCCGGAGCAGTCCACGGTGGTGGCGCGCAAGGTGCTGGCCGTGTGCCAGGCGCCGTTCGACCTGCAGGGCCACGAAGTCCGCGTGGGTCTCAGCGCAGGGCTGGCCCTCTTCCCGCAGCACGGCAGTGCCTTTGAAGAACTGGCGCGTCACGCCGACACCGCCATGTATGCGGCCAAGCGTTCCGGGCGCATGCAGGTGCGCTGCTACGCGGGGGCGGCGCAGGAGCCTGAATTGCTGGCGCAGGCCTCGGACAGCACCTCCGAGCTGGCTTGAGTTGCTATCAAAACAATAGCTGCTGGAGCTCTTGTTCACTGCCTTGAGGCCAATTCGGGTCTTGAATGCAAATTTGGTCCAAAGCGCGAAAGTAATTTTTGATGGCCTGGCGCCAGCATGCGACCTACCATTGCGGCCAACCAGAACCAGACCCCCAAGGAGATCCGCGTGCCCGACCTGTCCACCATCACCTGCATCGAAGACCTGCGCCGCATCGCCAAGCGCCGCGTGCCCCGCATGTTCTACGACTACTGCGATTCGGGCTCGTGGACGGAGGGCACCTACCGCTCCAACGAGGAAGATTTCCAGAAGATCAAGCTGCGCCAGCGCGTTGCCGTGAACATGACCGGGCGCACCACGCGCACCACCATGGTGGGCCAGGACGTGGCCATGCCCGTGGCGCTGGCGCCCACGGGCCTGACCGGCATGCAGCACGCCGACGGCGAGATCCTCGCGGCCCGTGCGGCGCGCGATTTCGGCGTGCCCTTCACCCTCTCGACCATGAGCATCTGCTCCATCGAGGACGTGGCCCAGCACGCCGGCCCTGGCTTCTGGTTCCAGCTCTACGTGATGCGCGACCGCGACTACATCGAGCGCCTGATCGACCGCGCCAAGGCCGCCGGCTGCTCGGCCCTGCAGCTCACGCTGGACCTGCAGATCCTGGGCCAGCGCCACAAGGACATCAAGAACGGCCTCTCGTCGCCGCCCAAGCCCACGCTGGCCAACCTCATCAACCTGGCCACCAAGCCGCACTGGTGCCTGGGCATGCTGGGCACCAAGCGCCGCAGCTTCGGCAACATCGTCGGCCACGCCAAGGGCGTGGGCGACATGTCCTCGCTCTCGTCCTGGACGGTGGAGCAGTTCGACCCCGAGCTCAACTGGGGCGACGTGGAATGGATCAAGAAGCGCTGGGGCGGCAAGCTCATCCTCAAGGGCATCATGGACGCCGAGGATGCGCGCCTGGCCGTGGACAGCGGCGCCGACGCGCTCATCGTCAGCAACCACGGCGGGCGTCAGCTCGACGGCGCGCCCTCGTCCATCGCCGCGTTGCCCGGCATCGTGCAGGCCGTGGGCAAGGACATCGAGGTCTGGATGGACGGCGGCATTCGCAGCGGCCAGGACGTGCTCAAGGCCCGCGCCCTGGGCGCGCGCGGCACGCTGATCGGGCGCAGCTTCCTCTACGGCCTGGGCGCCTACGGCGAACTGGGCGTGACGCGCGTGCTGGAGATCATCCGCAAGGAGCTCGACCTCACCATGGCCTTCTGCGGCCGCACCGACATCAATACCGTCGATACCTCCATCCTGCTGCCGGGAACCTATCCCACACCCTGAGGTGAAACAATGGCGGCCGTGACCGCCACCGACAGTTCCCCGCCGCGCCGCATCGCCCACCTGGACATGGATGCCTTCTATGCCAGCGTGGAACTGCTGCGCTACCCGCAACTCCAGGGCCTGCCCGTGGTGATCGGCGGCGGGCGCCGGGCCTGCGACAGCGTGCTCACCACCGAAGGCTCGGGCCTGCCGCTGCACGAGATTCCGCTCTCCGCCTTTCCGCTGCTGCAGGGCTACACCGGGCGCGGCGTGATCACCACCGCCACCTACGCGGCGCGTGCGTTCGGCGTGGGCTCGGCCATGGGGCTCATGAAGGCCGCGCGCCTGTGCCCGCAGGCCATCCTGCTGCCAGTGGACTTTGACGAGTACCGACGCTATTCGCGCCGTTTCAAGGACATCATCACCGACATCGCCCCCGTGATGGAGGACCGGGGCGTGGACGAGGTCTATATCGACTTCACCCACGTGCCCGGCGGCCAGCGCGAGGGCGGGCGCGTGCTCGCGCGCCTGATCCAGAAGAGCATCCACGACGCCACGGGCCTGACCTGCTCCATCGGCGTAGCGCCCAACAAGCTGCTGGCCAAGATGGCGAGCGAATTCCACAAGCCCAAGGGCATTTCCATCGTGCACGAGACCGACCTCCAGTCGCTTGTCTGGCCGCTGGCCTGCCGCAAGATCAACGGCATCGGCCCCAAGGCCGACGAAAAGCTGGCGCGCCACGGCATCCACACCATCGGTGAACTGGCGGCCCGCCCGCGCGAGTGGCTGGTGCAGCATTTCGGCAAGGCCACGGGCGCCTGGCTGCACGATGCCGCCTGGGGGCGCGACGAGCGCCCCGTGGTGACCGAGAGCGAGCCCGTGAGCATGAGCCGCGAAACCACCTTTGACCGCGACCTGCACGCCGTGCACGACCGCGCCGAACTCGGCGCCATCTTCACCGACCTGTGCCAGCGCGTCGCGCAGGACCTGCAGCGCAAGGGCTATCGGGGCCGCACCATCGGCATCAAGCTGCGCTATGACGACTTTCGCGCCGTCACCCGCGACCAGACCATTGCCGAGCCCACGCACGACGCGGCGACCATCCGCCGCGTGGCGGGCCTGTGCCTCAAGCGTGTGCCGCTGCAGCAGCGCCTGCGCCTGCTGGGCGTGCGCGTGGGTGGGCTGGTGCACCTGGATGAGAGCACTCTGGTGCCAGAACGTGCAGATGGGGGAGGCACGGACGGGGGTACCGCCATGCTGTTTTAGTGCCCCATTCTTGGCCAGCTGCTGTGGCGCCATGGCTTGGGTAGCGATCTCGCTTGCACTGGCGCGCCGGTTGTTCGGCGCAAAAAAGACCGTGGATCAGCCCTCCTACACCTGCCAGGTTCGGGGCGTCAAGAGGGCTTCAGGGGCTTGGTATCACTTTTTGCACTATGGCAACAAAGTGTTTGAGCGCGCTTCATTTTCATGGCGGTTTTCGGCCTTTCGGAGCAATATGTTGCCCATCCATACGGATTTCAAGGTCTTGAGATAGAATTATCAAAAGTATCGTTTTTATCAAAAAAGACCTTCCTGGAGCCAGGATTCATGCGCGTCAATCTTCCCGTCACCAACAACGAATACGACTTTCCGGCCGATGAGCTGCTGATGTCCACCACCGACACCAAGGGGGTGCTGACGCACTGCAACGCACCCTTTGCCCGGGTCAGTGGCTACTCCATGGAAGAACTCATGGGCCAGCCGCACAACATGATCCGCCACCCGGACATGCCGCCCGAGGCCTACAAGGACATGTGGGCCACCATTGGGCGCGGCCGCAGCTGGACGGGCTTTGTGAAGAACCGGCGCAAGAACGGCGACTTCTACTGGGTGCAGGCCCATGTCACGCCCATCATGCGCGAGGGCAAGCCGGTGGGTTACCTCTCGGTGCGCACCAAGCCCACGCGCGAGCAGGTTCAGGCCGCCGAGGCCTTGTATGCCCGCGTCAAGCAGGAACGCGAGTCCGGACGCCAGACCATCCGTATCCATGCGGGCGGCGTGCGCAGCACCAGTGTGTGGGACAACGTTCGCAGGGCGTATCGCTCGGGCCCCACGCTGCGCTTGACGGCCATGATGCTGCCGCTCATGCTGGTGTCCCTGGTGCCGGGCTGGATGGGCTGGAACGACGGCATGGCCGTGGCCTTTCAAACCCTCGCCTGGTTGGTGGTGGCGGGCCTGGTGCTGGCGCGTTACCACGTGAGCATGACGCTGCCCATCCGCAGCCTGCGCAGGCTGCTCAACGGCATGGCCAGCGGTGATCTGACCCACCGTGAGCCCACCCTGCCCATGACCCATGTGCTGGGCAAGGTCATGGCGCGCGTGCAGCGCCTGCAGCTCAACATCCGCGCCGTGGTGGGCGATGCGATGGAGGAGATGGAGAAGTTCAGTGCGGTGTCTGCCGAGATGGCGCAGAGCGCGCTGGATTTGTCCGGCCGTGCCGAATCCCAGGCCAGCAGCCTGGAAGAATCGGCCGCGGCCATGGAGCAACTCTCTGCCACGGTGGAAAACTCCAGCGAGGCCGCCCAGAAGGTGGTGCGTGAAAGCCACCACAGTGCTGAGCTGGCAAGTGAGGGTGGGCAAGCGGTGGCCCAGGTCAGCCAGGTGGTTGGTGCCATCGAGCAGTCTTCGCGCAAGATGGGGCAGATCATCTCGACCATCGAGGGCATCGCCTTTCAGACCAACATCCTGGCGCTCAATGCAGCCGTCGAGGCCGCGCGTGCGGGTGAGCAGGGGCGTGGCTTTGCCGTGGTGGCAGGGGAGGTGCGCAGCCTGGCGCAGCGCTCGTCCGAGGCTGCCAAGGAAATCCAGGCGCTCATCAACGAGTCGGCCAGCAACATCGGCCGCGGTGCGGGCCTGATGCAGTCGGCCAGCAAAACCATCGAACAGGTGGTGCAGTCGGTGGCGCACGTCAATACCCTGATGGGCCAGATGGGTGTCGCAGCGCGCGAGCAGGCAGAGGGCATCTCACAGGTCAACGAGGCCGTCACCCTGCTCGATCGGGACACCCAGCAGAACGCAGCCTTGGCGGAACAATCGGCCGCAGCATCCCGCGTCATGAGTGACAGTGCTGCCGTGTTGGGCCGTACCTTGGAAGTGTTCCGCGTGCGTTGAAGCTCGGCTGCGGGCAGGACGGGTGTTCGGCTGAGGCCGCACCCACTCCTTGACGAAAACTTACGTCAGTCTTACATTGGAGTCTCCGTCGCGCCGGGAGACTCCAATGACCCTCGAAGAGCTGCAACGCATCAAGCAATGGCATGTGGACCACAAGGCCGAGCATCCCTTGGAATACTACTTGTGGGATGTCGTGCTGACACTGTGGCTCATGGGCTGGGTGGGGTGGTTTCCCGCCTACCTGTTTGACCAGTGGTGGGGTGTTCCCTTGTGTTGCTTGGGTATGCTGATTCCCAGCATCTATGTCACTTGGCGCAGCAGCGCGCACCGGCGCCACAAGCTGCGCTGCGACTGGCTGGATTTTCGTCGTTCGTGACCCGCCCTGGGGCGGTTGCTTGCAGCACCCAAGGCGCTCACTGGCGCGCAGTACGGATGTTCTTGGGCATCGCCTGCGGGTGGCTGGTGCGCCAGGGGTTGATGTCCAGGCCCCCGCGGCGCGTGTAGCGCGCATACACCTCCAGTTTGATGGGCTTGCAGCGCGTCCATAGGTCCATGTAGATGCGCTCCACGCATTGCTCATGGAATTCGTTGTGGTTGCGAAAGCTCACGATGTACTGCAGCAGCCGTTCCTGGTCGATCTGTGGGCCGCTGTAGGCGATGCGCACGCTGCCCCAGTCGGGCTGGCCGGTGACCAGGCAGTTGCTCTTGAGCAGGTGGCTCACCAGCACCTCGCTGACCGGCGCTTCGTCCATGGCAGCGCGCAGCAGCTCGGGCGCGGGCTGGTAGGTGTCGCATTCGATGTCCAGCCGGTCCAGCAGCAGCCCGTCGAGCTCGTGCAGCGGCTCCTGGTCAAACTGCTCCGGCAGCACCAGGCGCACGCCCACGGTGCCCGGAGTTTCGGCGCCACGCCAGACGGCCTCACTGATATCGGCGCGCAGGCGCGCCTGCACGTCCTGTGCGGTGGCAAAGCGCGTGTTGTTGTAGCTGTTGAGGTAGAGCTTGAAGGACTTGCTCTCCACAATGTTTGGCGTCTCGCACGGTACGGTGATGTGTGCAAGGGCCACCTGCGGCTTGCCGCGCTCGTTGAGCCAGGACAGTTCAAACGCCGTCCACAGGTCTGCTCCCACAAAGGGCACGTTGCCCGTGATGCAGATCTCAGCCCGCTTGGGCGCACGCGCCAGGGGGAACAGCAGCGAAGGGTCGTACTGATCGGCGTAGGCCGACGCCTTGCCCAGTGGGGATTGGTCTGGCGAGTGCATGGTCAATCGATTTTGCTATAAAAATGATAGCTTCTAGCGCTTGTTTCGCGAGCGCTAGAGGCTACTTTAGCCTGCGCCTGAACACCATCCGGCCGGTGCTGGAGGCGGCGGCATCGTGGGCCCAGCCTTCGGCGTCGAAGCCCCGCAGATCCTCTGGTTTGCGTGCCCGCTGCTGGATGGCGTGGCGGGCCATCAGCCCGCGTGCGCGCTTGGCGTGAAAGCTGATGATTTTCCAGCTGCCGCCTTTCCAGTCCTCGAACACGCATTCGACCACGCGTGGACGCAGCGCCTTGCGGTCCACGGCCTTGAAGTATTCCTGCGAGGCCAGGTTCAGCAGCACGGGTGCGGGGTCGCCGGCCAGGCGCTGGTTCAGGTGCTCGGCCAGCCGGTCACCCCAAAACTGGTACAGGTTGGCGCCCGCCGGCGTGGCCAGGCGCGTGCCCATTTCCAGGCGGTAGGGCTGCATCCAGTCCAGTGGGCGCAGCACGCCGTACAGGCCGCTGAGGATGGCCAGGTGGTCCTGGGCCCAGTCCAGGTCGCTGCGTGCCAGGCTGCGCGCGTCCAGCCCTTCGTACACATCGCCATTGAAGGTCAGCAGGGCAGGGCGTGCGTTCTTTGCCGTGAAGCGGGGTGACCATGCCGCATAGCGCGCCACGTTGAGTGCGGCCAGCGCATCGCTCAGGTGCATCAGCGAGGCCACCTGCTGCGGCGCCAGGGGGCGCAGCACCTCGATGAGTTGCGCGGCCTCCTGGCGAAACTCCGGCAAGGTGTGCGGCAGCTCAGCGGGCAGCGGGGTGTCCAGGTCGAGTGACTTGGCGGGGGAGAGCAGGATCAGCATGGCAGAGGTGGGCGGCAAGGGGGATGACAACAGCTTTCAGCTTAGCGCCGCTGGATCGCTCTGGCGCGGTCGCCGCGGCAAAGCCACAGAAGGCACAAACCCTGCAAAAGGCCGCGGCTGCGACCTTGCAGGGTTTGCTGTATGCCTTGCGGCTCCGGTCAGGCGGCTGGACCTTGCTCTTGCTCGAACGGCAGGTGCAGATCGCGCAGGTCGCGGCGGGTTTCCACCAGCACCAGCGGGCCTTCATCCAGCACCACGACAGGGGGGCGCTCGCGCGGCACGTGGATGGGGCGGGGCTCGGCGGCGATGGCCGCCTGCACGGCTGCCACCTTGTCCGCGTCGGACTGCACCCATTGCAGGCCGCTGCTTTGCGCGATCTGCTGCATTTCCTGCACCGGCAACTGGTAGGGCGCCACACGGGGCAGGCCTGCGCTTTGCGGTGCTGGCTGGGGTGCGGCGGCAGGGGCAGGTGCTGCGGGCGCTGCCGTGGCCTCTGTGGGTGCTGCTGCGGCGATGGGCGCCTCGGCCTGCACGGGGGCGGGCGCTGCGTCTTCGGCAGGCGCTTGCAGCGGCGCGGGGGCCGCGGCTGCAAAGTAGCTGCGGCGCGGCGGCTCGTCCGTGGCAGGTTCGGCTGCTGGGGCGGCGTGGCTGCCCGTCAGGTCGATGTCCAGCAGGTTGCCGCTATCGGCCTCGGTGCTGGGTGCGGCGGCCTGATCGTTGCGCTCACCGCGCTCGCGCCGGTTGCGGCCATAGCGGTCACGCGAGCGGCGCTGACGGGGCTCGCCGCCTTCGGCCGAGGTGCTGCCCGGAATCTCATTGCCGGTCAGATCCAGGTCCGGCAGCAATTCCTGAGGTGCCGTGTCGGCAAAACCGGTTTCGGCCGTGCTGGTGTCGGGTGCCGGGCGGGGCTGGCGCTCACGTCCCTCGCCACGCGGGCCGCGTTCACGGCGGCCGTTGCCGTTGCGGGGGGCGCGTTCGCTCGCGTTCGCATCCGCTGCGGCGGTTTGGGGTGCCTCGGTGGCGTTCAGACCGGTGTCGTTGGCCTGAGGGGCGCGGGCCTCTGCATCGCGGCGCGGGCGGTTGCCCTCGCGGTTCTCGCGCGGTGGGCGGCTTTCGTTGCTGCGTACTTCGCCATTGCGTGGCTCGCGCTCGGTGTTGCGCTCACCACGGCGGCCGCGTCCGTCGCTGCCGCCTTCGCGACCGGCGCCGTCACGGGGGCCGTTGCGTTCACCCTGGCGCTCGCCGCTGCGTTCACCACGGCGACCGCGTCCGTCACGCCGGGGCTCGCGGGCGCCGGGTTCTGCGGCGGGCGCAGGGCTGGCCGGTGCCACGGGTGCGGGGGCTGCAGGGGCCGAGGGGCCGAAGCCAAACAGGCTCTTGAGCCAGGAGAAGAAGCCTTGCTCCTGCGCGGGAGCCACCGGAGCCGCAGCGCCAGCAGACTTGGGGGCGTTGGCCCGAGGGGCCGCCGCGCCAGCGCCCTGGGGGGCGTTGCGTGCGGGACGCGGTGCGGGTTCGGGGCGGGGCTCGGCCACCGGTGCGGGGGCATCGGGCAGCACACCCTTGATCACGGGCGTTTGCTTGTTGGTGGGCTCTTGCGAGCGGCGCGTGACGGCGGTGGGGTCCTCAAATTCCTCGGCGAGCTTGTAGCTGGCGTCGAGGTGGTCCAGGCGCGGGTCGTCGTGCTTGAGGCGTTCGAGCCTGTAGTTGGGCGTTTCCAGCGTCTTGTTGGGCACCATGAGCACGGCCACGCGCTGCTTGAGTTCGATCTTGGCGATCTCGGTGCGCTTTTCGTTCAGCAGGAAGGAGGCCACTTCCACCGGCACCTGGCAGTGCACGGCGGCGGTGTTGTCCTTCATGGACTCTTCCTGGATGATGCGCAGGATTTGCAGCGCGGAGCTTTCTGTGTCGCGGATGTGGCCCGCGCCGCCGCAGCGCGGGCAGGGGATGGAGGAGCCTTCGCTCAGGGCGGGCTTGAGGCGCTGGCGGCTCATTTCCATGAGGCCGAACTTGCTGATGTTGCCGAACTGCACGCGGGCGCGGTCCTGGCGCAAGGCATCGCGCAGGCGGTTTTCCACTTCGCGGCGGTTCTTGCTCTCCTCCATGTCGATGAAGTCGATCACGATCAGGCCGCCCAGGTCGCGCAGGCGCATCTGGCGCGCCACTTCGTCGGCCGCTTCCAGGTTGGTGCGGGTGGCGGTTTCCTCGATGTCGCCGCCCTTGATGGCGCGGGCCGAGTTCACGTCCACGCTGACCAGCGCTTCGGTGTGGTCGATCACGATGGCGCCGCCGGAGGGCAGGCTCACGGTGCGCGCGTAGGCCGACTCGATCTGGTGTTCGATCTGGAAGCGGCTGAACAGGGCTGCGTCGTCGCGGTAGCGCTTGACCTTGCCAGCGTGCTCGGGCATCACGTGCGACATGAACTGGTGGGCCTGTTCATAGATGTCGTCGGTGTCGATGAGGATGTCACCGATGTCGCTGTTGAAGTAGTCGCGGATGGCGCGGATGACCAGGCTCGATTCCTGGTAGATCAGGAAGGCGCCCTTGCCGCCCTTGGCTGCGCCGTCGATGGCGCTCCAGAGCTTGAGCAGGTAGTTCAGGTCCCATTGCAGTTCGGGGGCGCTGCGACCGATGCCGGCCGTGCGCGCGATGATGCTCATACCGTTGGGGTACTCGAGCTGGTCCATCGCCTCCTTCAGCTCGGCGCGGTCCTCGCCCTCGATGCGTCGGCTGACGCCGCCGCCGCGCGGGTTGTTGGGCATCAGCACCACGTAGCGCCCGGCCAGGCTGACAAAGGTGGTCAGCGCTGCGCCCTTGTTGCCGCGCTCTTCCTTCTCGACCTGGACCAGCAGCTCCTGGCCTTCCTTAATGACGTCGTTGATGCGCGCCTGGGAGGGCGAGACGCCTTCCTTGAAATACATGCGCGAGATTTCCTTGAAGGGCAGGAAGCCGTGGCGGTCTTCGCCGTAATCGACGAAACAGGCTTCCAGGCTGGGCTCCACGCGGGTGACCACGGCCTTGTAGATGTTGCCCTTGCGCTGTTCGCGCCCTTCGATTTCGATTTCGTAGTCGAGGAGCTTTTGTCCGTCGACGATGGCCAGGCGCCGTTCTTCGGGCTGCGTGGCGTTGATGAGCATCCGCTTCATGAGCGTTTTCCTTCTTCCAGTGGCGGGACGCGCCTGCGCAGCAGCACTCACGCCGCGCGGCGACCGACCCGCTGATTCCAAACAAACGACAGGCTCTTGCCGAGCCAACAATGCCTGGACTGACGCTCTGGAACGAAGGGAATTGCCAAGGATGCCGCAATACCCCGCACAGCTTCTAGCTTTGCGGGGGCGGCAAGGGCGCGTGGATGGGGGCGAAAAGCCTGACAGTACGCTCAAATGCTACAAAAAATGTAGCTGGTTGCGCAGGCTGGAAGGGCGCTGGAGCATGATTTGATGCCCATGCCGCAGGCAGGCGCCTACGCCACAGTGCTTGAACCATCATGACCAGTGCCCACATGTTCGCTTCGATCCTCCGGCAGGACGGGCCCGGGTGGGGTGGCCTGCCAGATGGGGTATTCCGTATCGGTGTTCCAATGTGTCAGCCACCCGTGCGCCACACCGGCCATGGCAGGCAATGGGCCTGTCATCTGCTGGTGCGACACCCGCCGGCATCGACCTGCCTGCGCATGGGGAAATGGCCGCGTGGACTAAACTCCAGACGAATCAACCACTTACAAAACACTGCGCAGGTGAAACACATTATAGGGGCCAAACCGCTGCCGCGGGCGACGACACGCTCGCAAACCCCAGGCACTGCTGCACCATCGGCGGTACGTACCGTGGAGGTCGATGCCGAATCGGCGGGCCAGCGGCTGGACAACTTTTTGCTGCGCCAACTCAAGGGCGTGCCCAAGACCCACGTCTATCGCATCATCCGCAGTGGCGAGGTGCGCATCAACAAAGGCCGCGCCAGCGCCGACACCCGGGTCAATGCGGGCGACCAGGTGCGCCTGCCGCCCGTGCGTGTGTCCGAAAAAATGGCCGACAAGGCCGAGCGCCCTGCACCGGCGCGCGAATTCCCGCTGCTGCTGGAGGACGAGCACCTCATTGCCATCGACAAACCCGCAGGCACGGCCGTGCACGGCGGCAGCGGCGTGAGCTTTGGCGTGATCGAGCAACTGCGCCAGGCACGACCGCAGGCCCGCTTTCTGGAGCTGGTGCACCGGCTGGACCGCGAAACCTCGGGCATTTTGCTGGTGGCCAAGAAGCGCAGCGCGCTCACGCAGTTGCAGGACCAGTTCCGCCAGCGCGAGACCGGCAAGACCTATCTGGCCCTGGTGGTGGGCACTTGGCCTGCGCGCAAAAAGCTCATCGACACGCCGTTGCACAAATACCTGCAGCCCGATGGTGAGCGCCGCGTGCGCGTGACCACGCCCGAGGATCCTGATGCCATGCGTGCCATCACGCTGGTCAAGGTACGCAGCGTGCTGCCCGAGCGGCCCGATGCAGGCCTGCCCGCGTTCACGCTGCTGGAGGTCACCATCAAGACCGGGCGCACGCACCAGATCCGCGTCCACCTGGCCAGCCAGGGTCATCCCATTGCCGGGGACGAAAAATACGGCGACTTTGAGCTCAACCGCCAGTTGCAGCGCCAGGGCCTCAAACGCATGTTCCTGCACGCCTGGCGGCTGCAGTTCGACCACCCCGCCAGCGGCGTGCGCACCGAACTGCTGGCACCACTGCCGCCCGATCTGGCCATTTTTGTTCACGACACACCATGAATTCCATCGCCCGTGCGCGCCGCTTCGACCTGATCGCTTTCGACTGGGACGGCACGCTGTTCGACTCCACGGCCATCATCGTGCGCAGCATCCAGGCCGCCGTGCGCGACGTGGGCGGCGCCACCCCCAGCGTACAGGCGGCCTCCTATGTCATTGGCATGGCGCTGCCGCAAGCGCTGGCCCACGCTGCGCCCGATGTGCCGCCCGAGCGCTACCCCGAACTGGGCCAGCGCTACCGCTACCACTACATGCAGCACCAGGACGACCTGAGCCTGTTCGATGGCGTGCTGCCCCTGCTGGAGCGGCTGCGCGAGCGCGGCCACCTGCTTGCGGTGGCCACCGGCAAAAGCCGCCGTGGCCTGGACGAAGCACTGCGCAGCGTGAGTCTGCGCGGTGTGTTCGACGGCTCGCGCACCGCCGATGAAACCGCCGGTAAGCCCCACCCACTGATGCTGCAGGAGCTGATGGCCGAATTCGACGTGCCGCCCGAGCGCCTGCTCATGGTGGGCGACACCACGCACGACCTGCAGATGGCGCAGAACGCGGGCTGTGCCAGTGTGGGCGTGAGCTACGGCGCGCACGAGCCCGAGGCCTTTGCGGCGCTGAATCCGCTGCATGTGGCGCATTCGGTGGCTGACCTGCACGCCTGGTTGGATGGAGCGGCATGAGATGAGCGAGCACACCGACCCACAAGCCTTGCCTCTGTGCCCCAGCGCCGACCTGCAGGAGGGCGGCCTGGCCGTGCCGTTTGACGTGCTGTACCACGGGCAGCATTGCCGCGCCTTTGCCATCCGCTTCCAGGGGCGGGTGCACGCCTATCTCAACCGCTGCGCCCATGTGCCCATGGAAATGGACTACCAGGAAAACCGCTTCTTCGACGACAGCGGGCGCTGGCTGATGTGTGCCACCCACGGCGCTACCTATGCCCCCGACACCGGCACCTGCGTGGGCGGCCCCTGCCGGGGCGGGCTGGTCAAGATCGCCCTGACCGAGAGCGATGGCATGGTGCACTGGCATACTGCGCAATCTTTGAAACCTGTGGATTTCTGACATGACCGACCCCCAAGCGACTTCTGGCGCTGGATCTGAGCAAAAACCATTGCCGACGCCCGATCCATGGGCGCAAGTTGCTACTCAATCGGTAGCAAAAGAGGATGATTCCAGCGCTCCGGGCTGGGAGCGCGGGGTGCTCGAAAAACTCGCCTTTGCCGCGCTGGCAGAGCAGCGTGCCGCTCGGCGCTGGCGCATCTTCTTTCGCCTGGCCTGGCTGTTGCTGTTTGCCGGCCTGGTCTGGACGCTGGCTTCCAACGAAATGGCCAGCAATGCCAGCAAATCGGCGCCCCACACAGCGGTGGTGAACGTCAAGGGCGAAATCGCCGATGGCGCGGAAGCCAGTGCCGAGAATGTGCTCGCTGCGCTGCGCAGTGCGTTCGAGGACCAGGGTTCGCAGGCTGTGGTGTTGCTCATCAATTCGCCCGGTGGCAGCCCGGTGCAGGCAGGCATCATCAACGATGAGATCGTGCGCCTCAAGCAAAAGCACAACAAGCCGCTGTACGCCGTGGTCGAAGAAACCTGCGCATCGGCCGCTTACTACATTGCCGCCGCCGCCGACGACATCTACGTGGACAAGGCCAGCATTGTGGGCAGCATCGGCGTGCTGATGGACGGTTTTGGCTTCACCGGCACCATGGAAAAGCTCGGGGTCGAGCGCCGTTTGCTGATCGCCGGGGAGAACAAGGGCTTTCTGGACCCCTTCAGCCCGCAGTCGGACAAGCAGCGCCAGTTCGCGCAGTCCATGCTCGACCAGATCCACCAGCAATTCATCGCGGTGGTCAAGGAAGGGCGCGGCGACCGTCTCAAGTCCACCGACGAAACCTTCAGCGGCCTGTTCTGGACGGGCCAGCAGGCCATCGATCTGGGCCTGGCCGACCACCTGGGCAGCCTGGACTACGTAGCGCGCGAGGTGGTCAAGGCCGAGGACATCATCGACTACACGCGCCGCGAGAACGTGGCCGAGCGCCTGGTCAAGCGCTTTGGCATGACCCTGGGCGAAGGGGCCGTGCACGCGATGCGCTCCTGGGCGCCGCAGTGGCGCTGAACGGCTTTCAAGGACAATGCCGAAATGAACTGGCTGGACGAAGTGAAATGGGATGCGCAGGGCCTGGTGCCCGTCATCGCGCAGGAAAAAGACACGGGCGATGTGCTGATGTTTGCGTGGATGAACCGCGAGGCCCTGGCCAAGACGGCCGAGCTGGGTCGCGCGGTGTATTTCAGTCGCTCGCGCGGCAAGCTCTGGTTCAAGGGTGAGGAGTCCGGCCACGTGCAGACCGTGCACGAGATCCGCACCGACTGCGACACCGATGTGGTCTTGCTCAAGGTCACCCAACTGGGCCATGAGCCCGGCATTGCCTGCCACACCGGTCGGCACAGCTGCTTCTTCAACGTGCTGCAGGGCGATGCCTGGCAGGCTGCCGATCCGGTGCTCAAAGACCCGGAATCGATCTACAAGTGATACCCGCATGACCCGCAGCGACACCCTGGCCCGCGTGGCCGCCACCATCGAAAGCCGCAAGCCCGCGCTGGGCGCCGACCCCGCTACCAGCTACGTGGCCCGCCTGCTGGCCAAGGGGCCGGATGCATTTCTGAAGAAAATCGGCGAGGAAGCCACCGAGGTCGTGCTGGCCGCCAAGGACGTGGACCATGGCGCCGACAAGGCCAAGCTCGTGTACGAGGTGGCCGATCTGTGGTTCCACAGCCTGGTGGCGCTGGCCCACTACGGGCTGCACCCCGACGACGTGCTGGCCGAACTGGAGCGCCGCGAAGGCACCAGCGGCATTGCCGAAAAGGCCGCACGCGACCGCACCTGAAACCCGCATCCCCGAGGAGGGCTGTGCCATGAGCGACATCACCGATGTGGAAGACCAACGTGCCGAGGGCCTCAAGGCCTGGGGCTGGGTCAGCTACCTGCTGCACCTGATCGTGGCCGTGGGCGCCGTGATTCCGGGCGCACAGCCCGGCGCGGCGCTGCTCATCATTGCGCTGGTCATCGACCTGGTGAAAAAAGGCGATGCCGACGGTACCTGGCAGGCCAGCCACTACGCCTGGCGCATCCGTACCGTGATCTGGGCCGGGGTGTTGTACGTGCTGACGGCGCCCTTGTGGGTGTTGTTCCTGTTGCCGGGCTGGATTGCCTGGGGGCTGATCTCCATCTGGTTCCTCTACCGCATCGTCCGCGGTATGGTCACCATGAACCAGAGCCGTGCGATCGATGCCTGAGCCAGAGCGCACCCCAGCCAAGGGCCTGAACCTGGCCTTGCAAGGCGGGGGCTCGCACGGTGCGTTCACTTGGGGCGTGCTCGATGCGCTGCTGGAAGACGGGCAGTGGACGCTCGACGGCATCAGTGGCACCAGCGCTGGGGCCATGAACGCGGTTGCGTTGGCCCACGGTTTTGCACAGGCCGCGCGTGAGCATGCCGACCCGCTGGATGCACGTCAGGCGGGTGCCGCATTGGCACGCGCCACGCTGCGTCGCCTGTGGGAGGGTGTGGGCGCCCTGGGCAACATGGCCTGGGGGCTTCCTCAGTCCCAGGGTTTTGCCGGGCTGCCGATGATGGCCACGCCCTGGCTGGCGCCCGCGCAGATCAATCCCTTCGACATCAACCCGTTGCGCAGCCTGCTGGCGCGCGAAGTGGATTTCGAGCTGCTGGCGTCGCAGCGCAAGGGCGTGCCCCAGGTGTTTGTGTGCGCCACCAACGTGCGCACGGGGCGCGGGGAAATCTTTGCCGGCCCTCGGCTCTCGGCCGATGCGGTCATGGCCTCGGCCTGTCTGCCCTTGATGTTCAGCGCGGTGCGGATCGAGGGCGAGCTGTACTGGGACGGGGGCTATTCCGGCAACCCGGCGTTGTACCCGCTGATCTACCAGACCGAGTGCAGCGACATCCTGCTGGTGCAGATCAATCCGATCGAGCATTTGGGCGTGCCCGACACCATGCCGGAGATCATGGATCGGATGAACGAAATCACCTTCAACGCCAGCCTGCTGGCCGAGTTGCGGGCCATCGAGTTCGTGCGCCGCCTGCTGGCCGAGGGCAAGCTGGACCCGCGCCGCTACAAGAACGTGCGCATGCACCGCATCGACGGCGGAACCCCGCTGCAAGGCCAGGGTTTTGCCAGCAAGTCGCGCGCGGATGCGGCCTTTCTGCACAAACTCTTCGACCTGGGCCGCGAGGCTGGGCAGCAGTGGCTGCTGGCGCACCGCGCCGATGTGGGCGTGCGCGCCACGCTGGATCTGGCGCAGCATGCATGATGGGGAGCAACCCCCTGTGGCGCTGCGCGCCTTCCCCCTTCTCTCGAATTGCTGCGCAATTCGGGAAGGGGGACGCCACCGGTGCGGCGGGGCGGCCCTTGCACGGTGGCCGCTGGCCTGGGCCCCGCCGGTGTTTGGCGTTTTGGGCGGCGCCACTTGCGCGAATGATGGAACTCCTTCTGCTTTGACATTTCTGAGAAACCGCCATGGCTAGCCTTCACGACCACGACCCCAACTGCCTCTTCTGCAAGATCATTGCGGGCCAGATTCCGTCCCGCAAGGTGTACGAGGATGACGAGATCTTTGCCTTCCATGACATCCACCCTTGGGCGCCGGTGCATTTTCTGATGGTGCCCAAGCTGCACTTGCCCTCCATGGCGCAGGTGCAGCCGGAGCATGCGGGGCTGCTCGGGCGCATGATGGCGCTGGCGCCGCGCCTGGCGCTGGAGCAGGGCTGCCGCCCTTATCCCGAGGGGGGGTTCCGCATTGTGGTGAACACGGGGCTTGAAGGCGGGCAGGAAATCCACCATCTGCATGTGCATGTGTTGGGTGGGCCGCGTCCGTGGCTCAAGGGCTGAGAGCTGTTTTGCAAGGTCTCTGACAGATTCGTCACAGGCGCCGACTAAAATGGCCCGCATTCGTTAGGAGAATTTCCATGGGTACTTTTTCCATCTGGCATTGGCTGGTTGTCCTGCTGATCGTCGTGCTGGTGTTTGGCACCAAAAAGCTCAAGAACATCGGTTCTGATCTGGGTGGCGCCGTCAAGGGCTTCAAGGACGGCATGAAGGATGGCACTTCCGGTGATGCGTCCGCCCCGGCCACGCCGCCCGCAGGCCAGGTCACGGGCAGCACGGCCACCGACAAGACGACCATCGACGTCGAAGCCAAGCAAAAAAGCTGATGCTTGAAACCGAGAGGCGCGCGCACGCATGATTGATATCGGCCTGTCCAAGATGGCGCTGGTTGGCGTGGTGGCGCTCATCGTCATCGGGCCTGAGAAGCTGCCGCGCGTTGCGCGCACCGTGGGCACCTTGCTGGGCAAGGCGCAGCGCTACGTGTCCGACGTGAAGGCCGAGGTCAACCGTTCCATGGAGCTTGACGAGCTCAAGAAGATGAAGGAAACGGTGGAAAGCGCGGCCCGCGACGTGGAACACTCCGTCCAGACCGCGGCCAATGAGTTCGAGCAGGACTGGGCCGAAGCCACCGGCCAGGCCAGCGCGGAGCTGGAGGGCAGTGCCACGGTGGAGCCGGCGGCTCCCGTGTACCGGCATCCAGGCAAGAACTGGCGCCTCAAGCGTGGCGCGGTGCCCCAGTGGTACAAGTCGCGCAACGGCGTGCGTACCAAGGCGCAATCTGGCGCTGCGCGTGTTGCGCGCTACCGGCCCCAAAAATTCCACTGACGCGCGCTTGCCAGCGACGCCACCGCGGGCCGCAGGCCTGCAGGCAACCCATCATGTCCGACCAACCATCCAAAGACGAAGAACTAGCCGGCACCGAGCAGCCCTTTGTGGAGCATCTTGTCGAGCTGCGTGACCGACTGGTCAAGGCACTGATCGCCGTGGGTGTGGCTGCAGCGCTGCTGTTTTTCTTCCCCGGGCCAGGGGCCCTCTATGACTTGCTGGCCGCTCCCCTGGTAGCTCATCTGCCCAAAGGGGCCACGCTGATCGCTACCTCGGTCATTTCGCCCTTCATGGTGCCGCTCAAGATCTTGCTGGTTTCAGCCTTTCTGCTGGCCCTGCCTGTGGTGTTGTGGCAGGTTTGGGCCTTCATCGCGCCCGGCCTGTATGCCCATGAGAAGCGCCTGGTGCTGCCCCTGGTGGTTTCCAGCACCTTGCTGTTCTTTGTGGGGGTGGGCTTTTGCTATTTCTTCGTTTTTGGGCAGGTGTTCAGCTTCATCCAGAGCTTTGCGCCCAAGAGCATCACGGCCGCCCCTGACATCGAGGCCTACCTCAGCTTCGTGCTGACCATGTTCATTGCCTTTGGCCTGGCCTTCGAGGTGCCCATTGTGGTGATCGTGCTGGCGCGCCTGGGGCTGGTGAGCGTGGAGAAGCTCAAGGCGTTTCGGGGGTATTTCGTCGTGCTGGCCTTCATCATCGCTGCCGTTGTGACGCCGCCCGATGTGGTGTCGCAACTGGCTCTGGCCGTGCCCATGTGCCTGCTGTACGAACTGGGTATCTGGGCTGCGCAAGTCTTCATCCGGCACACGCGGGCGCCGGACGACGTGCAGGAAACCACGCCGCGCTGACCGGCGCGCTGCTCAGCGCTGGCGGGTGCGTCGGGCCTGTGGCCGCACGCCGGGCGTCAGCTCCAGGTCGAGCATCCGGTTGCCGCGCTGCACCTGGAACGGTGCCGCTTCTCCGGGGCGCAGCGCCGCCACCGAGGACAGCAGGCCCGCCACGTTGGTCACGGGCTTGCCCGCTACTTGCACGATCACGTCGCCAGGACGGATACCGCCCACGGCTGCAGGGCCGTCTTGCAGCACGCCGGTGATGATGACGCCTTCGGTGGCTTTGACGCCAAAGGTTTCGGCCAGTTCGGGCGACAGTTCGTTGGGTTCCACGCCGATCCAGCCGCGCGTGACCTTGCCCTCGCGCACGATGCCGTCGAGCACCATGCGCGCCGTGGACACCGGAATGGCAAAGCCAATGCCCAGGCTCCCGCCCGAGCGTGAGTAGATGGCGGTGTTGATGCCCAGCAGGTTGCCGTTCACGTCCACCAGGGCGCCCCCCGAGTTGCCGGGGTTGATGGCGGCGTCGGTCTGGATGAAGTTCTCGAAGGTGTTGATGCCCAGCTGGCTACGCCCCAGCGCGCTGACGATGCCGCTGGTCACCGTCTGCCCCACGCCAAACGGGTTGCCAATGGCCAGCACGATGTCGCCCACGGCCAGCTCGTCGGAGTTGCCCAGCACGATGACGGGCAGCTTGTCGAGTTCGACCTTGAGGATGGCCAGGTCGGTCTCGGGGTCGGTGCCCACCACGCGGGCGCGTGCCCGGCGACTGTCGGAGAGGGTGACGTCGATCTCGTCGGCCCCCTCGACCACGTGGTTGTTGGTGAGGATGTAGCCATCGGGGCTCACGATCACGCCGCTGCCCAGGCCTGTCTGGGGCTCGTTGCCCATGTCGCCAAAGAAGAAGCGGAACCAAGGGTCGTTGCTGCGCGGATCGCGCGCCGGAGCGGTGCTGGTGTTGATACTCACCACGGCGGGCGAGGCCTTGCGCGCCGCGCCGCTGAGGCTGCCTGGCGGCACGTAGCCGCTGGCGGCTGGAGGGGCCTCGATGAGCGCAATGCCGGCGCCCGACCGGATGGCGCCCTTGCGGATCCAGTCCGGTTGCAAGGTGGCAACGACAAAATAGGCCGCGACGAGAACCGTCACGGTCTGCGAAAACAGCAACCAGATGCGTTTCATGGACGATGGGCGATGAGAGTGCGGATGCTATTGTGGCCCAAGCGCTGCCCCCTGCGCCGCACGACAATACGGCCATGCCCATTCACCGAGACACCCTGCTGCAGGCGCTGGACGCGCTCTTGCAGCCCGAACGCTTCAAGGACTACGGCCCCAATGGCCTGCAGGTCGAAGGCAAGGCGCAGATTGCGCGCATCGTCAGTGGCGTGACGGCCAGCCGTGCGCTGATCGACGCCGCCATTGCGCAGCAGGCCGACGCCATCTTTGTGCACCACGGTCTGTTCTGGCGCGGGCAGGACGGGCGCGTCACCGGCTGGATGAAGCAACGCCTGCAGCGCCTGCTGACGCACGACATCAGCCTGTACGCCTACCACCTGCCCCTGGACGCGCACCCCGAACTGGGCAACAACGCCCGCCTCGGCGCACTGCTGGGCTGGCAGGCCGACGCGCGCTTTGGCGAGCAGGACCTGGGCTGCGTGGCCAGCGCGGACTATGGCAACGCGCAGCTGCTGGCGCAGCATGTGCAGCAGGTGCTGGGGCGCGGCACCACGCTGGTGGCGCCCGAGGATGCCAAGCCCATCCGTCGCGTGGCCTGGTGCAGCGGCGGGGCGCAGGGTTACTTCGAGGCCGCCATGGCCGCCGGTGCCGATGCGTTCATCACCGGCGAAATCTCCGAGCCCCAGGCCCACCTGGCGCGCGAGAGTGGCGTGGCCTTCATCGCCGCCGGGCACCACGCCACCGAACGCTATGGCGCCCCGGCGGTGGCCGCCCATGTGGCGGCACAGCTGGGGTTGGAGCACCGGTTCATCGACATCGACAATCCCGCATGATACGCTATAAAAATGATAGCTGTTTGCGCAATGAATACGAGCGCTAGAGGCATAAATGACTGAAAAATCTACGCTGCGCCCTCTGGCCATCACCCAGGGAGACCCTGCAGGCATAGGCCCCGAGATCGTCGCCAAGGCATTCCGGGACGCACCTGAGCTGCTGCGCGGCTGTTTCGCCGTGGGCGACCTGGCTACGCTGCGCCGCGCTGCGCAGTGCATCGTCCGGCCGGGCCAGCCCGAGCTGCCGGTGGCGCAGATCGATGCGCCCGTGCAGGCGCTGGACATGCCGCCGCGTAGCCTGCCGGTGCTGCCGCTGCCCGGCCTGCCGGGGCCGGTGCCCTGGGGCCAGGTCTCGGCGCAGGCCGGCCGGGCGGCAGCGCAGTGCGTGGTGTGGGCCGCGCGCGCGGCCTTGCGTGGCGAGGTGGCCGGGCTGGTGACGGCGCCGTTGCACAAGGAATCCTTGCACGCGGCGGGAGTGGACTACCCCGGCCACACCGAGCTGCTGCAGGCCGAGGCGGCTGCGCACGCAGGCGTTGCGCTGGCCGACATGCCCGTGCGCATGATGCTGGCCAGCGATGAGCTGTGCACCGTGCTGGTCAGCATCCATGTGTCCTTGCGCGACGCGCTGGCTGCCGTGACGCAAGGCAACCTGTTGCAAACCCTGCAGATCACGCACGAAGCGTTGTCGCGCAGCCTGGGGCGCGCGCCGCGCATCGCTGTGGCTGGCCTGAACCCGCACGCGGGCGAAGGGGGGCTGTTTGGCCGCGAGGAGATCGAGGTGATCGCCCCCGCCATCGCCGAGGGTCTGCGCAGGGGCTGGACCGTGGTGGGGCCGTTGCCGCCCGACACGGTGTTCATGCGCGCACGCCATGCGCCGGGTCATCCGGGCGAGTTTGATGCGGTGCTGGCCATGTACCACGACCAGGGCCTGATTCCCATGAAATACCTGGGCGTGGACAAGGGCGTGAACGTGACCCTGGGCCTGCCGCTGGTACGCACCAGCCCGGACCATGGCACCGCTTTCGACATCGCGGGCCAGGGCGTGGCCGATGCCTCCAGCCTCATCGAGGCCGTGCGCATGGCGCGCCGCCTGGCGCTGTAAAACTCGGCGCAGGTGCTCAGCGCTTGAGGCTGTCGCGGATTTCGCGCAGCAGCACGATGTCTTCGGGCGTGGGAGCGGGGGCGGCGGGCGTTTCGGGGGCCGCAGGGGCCTCGCGCTTGAGGCGGTTGATCTGCTTGATCATCATGAAGATGATGAACGCCAGGATGAAGAAGTTCACCGCCACGGTGATGAAGTTGCCATAGGCAAACACCGGAACGCCCGCCTTCTTGAGCGCATCCAGCGTCATGGCCGTGCCTTCGGGCACGGTGCCCAGCACCAGGAACAGGTTGGAGAAATCCAGCTTGCCGAACACCAGGCCCACCACCGGCATGATGAGGTCGGACACCACCGAGTCAACGATCTTGCCAAAGGCGCCGCCAATGATCACGCCCACGGCCAAGTCGATGACGTTGCCCTTGATGGCGAATTCACGAAATTCCTGCATCATTCCCATGGTTCGATTCCTTTCAAAACGACAAGCCCGCAGTATCACGCAATCGCCGTATTTTCGATCCAGGTCATGACTGCGCGAGAAAGCGGCGGTTGGTTCATTGCAGTCCGCTACAATTTACGGTTGTCCCAACCCTAGCGATGATCATAGAGGACCCCCATGAGTGACACTCCAATCGACTCCAGCAAACGGACGTGGCTGATCGCGACCGGCTGCGCGGGCGCTGTGGGCGGCGTAGCAACCGCCGTTCCGTTCGTGAGTACCTTCCAGCCCTCCGAGAAGGCCAAGGCCGCCGGTGCTGCGGTTGAAGTGGACATTTCTCAGCTCAAACCCGGTGAGCGCGCCATCGTCGAGTGGCGCGGCAAGCCGGTCTGGATCATCAAGCGCACGCCCGAGCAGCTGGCCGATCTGCCTGCGCTGGATGCGCAGCTCGCCGATCCCAAGTCCGAGCGCAAGCCCGACGAGTTCACGCCAGCCTACGCGCGCAACGGCCACCGCTCCATCAAGCCCGAAGTCCTCGTGGCCGTGGGCATCTGCCCGCACCTGGGCTGCTCGCCCTCTGAAAAATACACGCCCGGTCCTCAGCCTTCGCTGCCCGACGACTGGAAGGGTGGCTTCCTGTGCCCCTGCCACGGTTCGACCTTCGACATGGCCGGCCGTGTGTTCAAGAACAAGCCTTCGCCGGACAACCTCGAAATCCCGCCGCACATGTATCTGTCGGATACGCGCCTGCTCATCGGTGAAGACAAGAAAGCCTAATCGAGGACCCCACCATGGCCGAATTCAAGGAAATTTCCCCCAACGCCTCGGCGGGCGCCAAGCTCACCAACTGGTTTGAGAACCGCTTTCCCACGGCATTCGACGCCTATCGCGTCCATATGTCGGAGTACTACGCACCCAAGAACTTCAACTTCTGGTACATCTTCGGCTCGCTGGCCCTGCTGGTGCTGGTGATCCAGATCGTCACCGGCATCTTCCTGGTGATGCACTACAAGCCCGACGCCGCCAAGGCCTTCGAGTCGGTCGAGTACATCATGCGCGACGTGCCCTGGGGCTGGTTGATTCGCTACATGCACTCCACGGGTGCCTCGGCATTCTTTGTCGTGGTGTACCTGCACATGTTCCGCGGCCTGCTCTACGGCAGCTACCGCAAACCGCGTGAGTTGGTCTGGATCTTCGGCTGCGCCATCTTCCTGGCGTTGATGGCCGAAGCCTTCATGGGCTACCTGCTGCCCTGGGGCCAGATGTCGTACTGGGGCGCCCAGGTGATCGTGAACCTGTTTGCTGCCATCCCGCTCGTGGGTCCTGATCTGGCGCTGCTGATCCGTGGTGACTATGTGGTGTCCGATGCCACCCTGAACCGCTTCTTCAGTTTCCACGTGATCGCCGTGCCCCTGGTGCTGCTGGGCTTGGTCGTGGCGCACTTGCTGGCCTTGCACGATGTGGGTTCCAACAACCCCGACGGCGTGGAAATCAAGAAGGGCCCCAAGGGCAACCGCTGGTCTCCCAATGCACCTGCGGACGGCATTCCGTTCCACCCCTACTACTCGGTACATGACATCTTCGGTGTCTGCGTGTTCCTGATGGTGTTCTCGGCCGTGGTCTTCTTTGCCCCTGAGGCGGGTGGCTACTTCCTGGAGTACAACAACTTCATCCCGGCCGACCCCATGGTCACGCCGGCACACATCGCCCCGGTGTGGTACTTCACGCCGTTCTACTCCATGCTGCGCGCCATCACCGCCGAGATGATGTATGCGCTGGTCGCGTGCGTGGTGCTGGCTGCGGCGTTTGGTGTGTTCAAGGCGCGCATGCCGGTGCTCTTCAAGGGCATCGTCGCCGTGGCTGCTGCGGTGGTCGTGGCCCTCATGCTGGCCATTGACGCCAAGTTCTGGGGCGTGGTCGTGATGGGCGGCGCCGTGATCATCCTGTTCTTCCTGCCTTGGCTGGACAACAGCCCGGTCAAGTCGATCCGCTACCGTCCGAGCTGGCACAAGTACGTGTATGCCGTGTTCGTGGTCAACTTCGTGATCCTGGCCTACTTGGGTGTGCAGCCGCCGTCGCCTGTGGGCGAGCGCGTTTCGCAGGTCGGCACGCTGCTGTACTTCGGCTTCTTCCTGCTGATGCCCTGGTGGAGTGCCAAGGGTGAGACCAAGCCGGTGCCCGACCGTGTCACCTACAAAGCGCATTGAGCCGGAGTCAACCCACCATGAAAAAAATCATTCTCTCGTTCATTGCAGCCCTGGGTCTGGCCGCTGGCGCGGCGCACGCTGCTGGCGGTAGCACCATCCCTTGGGACAAGGCGCCCAACAAGCTCAACGATCTGCCTGCCCTGCAGAATGGTGCCAAGCTGTTCGTGAACTACTGCGTGGGCTGCCATTCGGCCGCGTTCATGCGTTACAACCGCCTCAAGGACATCGGCCTGACCGAGCAGCAGATCAAGGACAACCTGCTGCTGACCACGGACAAGATCGGTGAGACCATGAAGGCTAACATCGATCCGAAGCAGGCCAAGGAATGGTTCGGCGCCAACCCGCCCGACCTGACCGTGATCGCTCGCTCGCGCGCCGGCCATGGTGGTACGGGTGCCGACTACCTCTACACCTTCCTGCGCTCCTTCTACCGTGATGAGGCCAAGGCCACGGGTTGGAACAACGTGCTGTTCCCCAACGTAGGCATGCCGCATCCCCTGTGGCAACTGCAGGGTGAGCGCCGTGCGGTGTTCGACCAAACCACCCACGCCTTCAAGGGTTACGAGCAGATCACGCCCGGCTCCATGAGCGCGCAGGACTACGATGCCGCCATCGGCGACCTCGTGGCCTACATGCAGTGGATGGGTGAGCCTGCCCAGGGCACGCGTGTCCGCCTGGGCATCTGGGTGCTGGGCTTCCTGTTCGTCATGACATTCTTCGCCTGGAAGCTCAACGCAGCCTACTGGAAAGACGTCAAGTAAGGCCCGGTCTCGACCTGGCCACCGCCGCCGCCCTGGCGGCGGTGCATTTCTCTACGGAGTGGGCGCTTGCGAGCGCTCCACTCCTTTGGTTTTTAGGAGCTACTCGCCATGATGGTGCTTTATTCGGGAACCACCTGTCCCTTCTCCCACCGTTGCCGTTTCGTGCTGTTCGAAAAAGGCATGGACTTTGAAATCCGCGACGTGGATCTTTACAACAAGCCCGAGGACATCAGCGTGATGAACCCCTACGGGCAGGTTCCCATCCTGGTTGAACGTGACCTGATCCTGTACGAATCGAACATCATCAACGAGTACATCGACGAGCGCTTCCCGCACCCCCAGCTCATGCCTGGCGATCCGGTGGACCGCGCCCGCGTGCGCCTGTTCCTGCTCAACTTCGAGAAGGAACTGTTCGTGCACGTCGGCACGCTCGAATCGCGTGCCTCCAAGAGCAACGAAAAAGCCCTGGAAAAGGCCCGCGCCCACATCCGCGATCGCCTGACGCAGCTCGCCCCCGTGTTCCTGAAGAACAAGTACATGCTGGGCGAGAACTTCTCCATGCTCGACGTGGCGATTGCACCGCTGCTGTGGCGCCTGGATTACTACGGCATCGAACTGTCCAAGAACGCGGCGCCGCTGCTCAAGTACGCCGAGCGCATCTTCTCGCGCCCAGCCTACATCGAGGCGCTCACGCCCTCCGAAAAGGTCATGCGCAAGTAAGACTGTCCGTCGCCCAACCCCTGCAGCCTCCTCGCCCATGAACGCCCTGGAAACCACCTCCACGCGCCCCTATCTCATCCGTGCACTGCACGAATGGTGCACGGACAACGGCTTCACGCCCTACATCGCCGTGCGCGTGGACGAAACCGTGCAGGTGCCCATGGAGTACGTCAACAATGGCGAGATCGTGCTCAATGTCGGCTTTGATGCCACGGGCAGCCTGCAACTGGGCAACGACTACATCAGCTTCAAGGCCCGCTTTGGCGGCG
Organism: Acidovorax sp. 210-6; assembly: GCF_010020825.1. Classification (GTDB taxonomy): domain Bacteria; phylum Pseudomonadota; class Gammaproteobacteria; order Burkholderiales; family Burkholderiaceae_C; genus Simplicispira; species Simplicispira sedimenti. The sequence goes on along the minus strand of NZ_JAACJE010000001.1, from coordinate 3,376,113 downwards.
TGGCGCGCGACATCATGGTGCCCGTGGGCCGGGTGATTGCCATCTACGCCCGTGAAAACGGGCAGGGCATGGCCTTCCCTCCCGCGGAAGACATGGCGCCGCCGCCCGCCACTTTTGCGGCGCCGGTATCCAGTGCCGATCCAAGCCGCCTGGTGCAGCTGGTCAGCAGCGAGCCGGGCGACGAGGACAGCGACCCGCATCCCCCCGGGCCACCCCCGGCTTCGCCCACACGGCCCGCGCTCAAGCGTGTCAAGTGAGCTGGCGGGGCTTTACAATACCTCTCTCGCCGATTTAGCTCAGTGGTAGAGCAACCGCCTTGTAAGCGGTAGGTCGTCAGTTCAATCCCGACAATCGGCACCACATCAAGGGCCGCACCGTTCCAAGAACGTGCGGCCCTTTTCTTTGTGATCTTTGGTATCGCACCGGTGCAGTGGGGGCTGTGCGCTGGAAGCCACGTGCTACCGACGGTATGTGGCGCTGCTTCTGCTGCGGTCGTTCATGTGGGACCGTCGTAGAAGCCATCGGGGCCCTTCCCAGCCGCGTCAGACCTTTCCTCGCTGGACGGGGATCACGAAGCTTTCTTTGACCTCCTCCATCACCACATAGCTGTTGGACTGCGCTGGCACCGGCATGTGTTGCAGGATGGAGCCCAGCAGGTGCCGGTATTCCGACATGTCGGTCAGGCGCACCTTGACCAGGTAGTCGAAGCTGCCCGAGATCAGGTGACATTCCAGCACCTCGGGCATGTTCTGCAACTCGTCGCGCACCTTTTTGAAGATGTGCTCGGATTTCTGTGCCAGGGTGATTTCCACGAACACCAGCAGGTTCTTGCCCAGCGCGGCCGGGTTGACGCGTGCGTGGTAGCCCTTGATCACGCCCTGCGCCTCCAGCCGTTTGACCCGTTGTGAGCAGGGGGAGGTGGACAGGCCGACACGCTCGCCCAGTTCGGTCATGGTCAGGCGTCCGTCCTGCTGCAAGAGGTCCAGGATGCGCCGGTCGATGGAGTCGAGTTCAGACATTGTTGTTCATGCAGAGGTTTGACAATCAAAACGGCAGCTATTGCTGTAGTAGAGCATTATTTCAGCAAAAGATATGCCTGAAAATCCGTAAAGTCACGATCATTCATCGTACATCGGAGACATGCCATGAAAATTGTCGTATTGGGTGCGGGCGTGATTGGTGTGACCACCGCCTACTACCTGGCCCGCGCGGGCGCCGAGGTCACGGTCATCGACCAGCAGGAGGGCCCGGCCCTGGACACCAGCTTTGCCAATGCCGGCCAGGTCTCGTTCGGCTACTCCACGCCCTGGGGCGCGCCCGGCATCCCGGTCAAGGCGCTCAAGTGGATGTTCGAAAAGCACGCGCCACTGTCCATCCGGCCTGACGGCACATTGTTCCAGCTGCGCTGGATGGCCCAGATGCTGCGCAATTGCTCGGCCGAGCGCTATGCGGTCAACAAAGAGCGCATGCTGCGCTTGTCCAACTACAGCCGCGAGTGCATCACCCAGCTGCGTGCCGACACCGGCATTGCCTACGAAGGCCGCCAGGCCGGTACGCTGCAGTTGTTCCGCTCGCAAAAGCAGGTGGACCAGGCCGAGCGCGACATCGCCGTGCTCAAGGAGTGCGGCATTGCCTACGAAATGCTCGACGCCAAGGGCGTGTGCCAGGCCGAGCCCGCGCTGGCCCGGGCCGGTGCCCCGATCGCCGGCGGCCTGCGTTTGCCGCAGGACGAAACCGGCGACTGCTTCAAGTTCACCAACGCCCTGGCGCGCATGGCGCAGGAGCTGGGCGTGCAGTTCCGCTTCAACACCAGCGTGGACGCGCTGCTGTTTGACGGGCAGGGCGCCGTCAATGGCGTGCAGCTGGCCACACCAGACCGGGAGGTGGTCAAGGCCGACCGCTACGTGCTGGCCATGGGCAGCTACTCGCGCCAGTTGCTGCTGTCCAGCGGGCTGGACATCCCGGTGTACCCGGTCAAAGGCTATTCGCTCACCATCCCGATCCAGGACGAGGCGCTGGCACCCGTCTCCACGGTCCTCGACGAAACCTACAAGATTGCGCTGACACGCTTTGACAACCGCATCCGCGTAGGTGGCATGGCCGAACTGTCGGGCTTTGACAAGACGTTGCGCGCGCAGCGCCGCGCCACGCTGGAGATGGTCACGCGCCAGCTCTTCCCCGGCGGCGACCTGGCACGCGCCGAGTTCTGGACCGGCCTGCGCCCCATGACACCCGACAGCACGCCCATTGTGGGCCGCACGCCGCACAGGAACCTGTACCTGAACACGGGGCACGGCACGCTGGGCTGGACCATGGCCTGCGGTTCGGGGCAACTCCTGGCCGACATCGTCACCGGCCGCAAGACCGGGATCTCCACCGAAGGCCTGTCGGTGGACCGCTACCTTGGCAGCGTCCCAGCCTTGCAGGGTCGGACGGCCGCCGGCAGCGTGGCGTAAGAGTGTGCTTTGCGCTGCACAGTGACCCTGTTGCAGCGCAAAGGGGCTGCGAATCGAAGGCATGGGGCGCGGGGCACGTCAGCGCATGGCCCATGCGCAGCCGTCGCAATGTCCCCATGTTTCCGTTGGGCTCGACAGGAATCGAATGGCAGCTTGAAAGCCGCATAGATGCTGGATTTTTGATTTTTCTACTTGAAAAGTACCGTCAAAAGTACCGTCATTTGTGAAGGTGTCTCCCTTCCGTTGCGAAAAGTCTACGGAGGATTCGGTGTCGCTCTCGTCGTTCCTTCGCCCGCGTACCTACACGCGCACCTATCGCGGCAGCAGGTCAAATCTGATTGGGTCGCATACGCCGAGCATTACGCTACTCTTTTCCACCACGGCCTGCGGTCCTGTTCTGCTGGTGAGAACGCTGTATCTATTTCGCCCGTCTTTCTCTTGAAAGAACGAGTAAATCTCAGTGGTCGCGCCTGCGTAGTGCGCAAGAATCGAAATTGACTTGTCGGATGACCTGAGCAGCACGAGCTTTGCTCCGTCCTGCGTCATGCTGATGGGTTTGTTGCGGGCATCTATGAACAGCATGTCCAGCGTCCCGTTTGATGTCCGCACGAGCGTCAAAACTCCCTCTGAGATTTTTTCATCTGACCATCCGGCATCTGCCTTTTCCACGATGCCGCTGAAATGTCGGTACACCTTACCCGCAGGGCTTCTGCACGTTGCGATGTCCGCTTGTTGCGAATATGCGCCCGTTGTGGCGAGCAATGCGCACAGTGCGCAGATGGTTTTGAAGTTCACGTTGTTCCTAGTCTGCGTAAGCCAAGGAAAGCATCTAGCTTTGACTGGGGAATTTTCGTTTGATTGTTTTCAAACGGGGATTTTTTCTGTGCGTGCGGAACTGCAGGGTGTCACTCAAGTCGCATGCCCAGACTTTCCCCCTCCCCCCGGCATGCTAGCGCCCGCCCTCGATCAACCCCGCGCCATGTTGTTGATCCTGCGCATTTCGGCCAGCTCGGCATTCAGCGCCTGGGTCAGCTCTCGCAGTTGCGCCCGGTGCCCGCCCTGCCATGCGTTGCGTGATGACGCTGCCTTACCCTCGGGTGTTCGTGGGCCGGTGCTTTGCTTCCACGGTTGCCATTGCCGGATCAGCTCGGCCTGCCGCTGCCTGCGCTCTGGTGTCCAGGGTGTTGCCATGCTGGTGCTCCAATAGTTCGTTTGGTTTGCATTGTGTTTTCCCCGCGCTCGCGGGAGTGCCGTTGTTGACCTGCTGGGGGCCGTTGGCAATGTTGGCCTGCTTGATGTAGGGCATGGGGTTTTTCATCAATGCCAGAGTCTCAGCCGTTGCGCGTGCCTGGGACTGCGCCTTCAGGGCCAGCCGCATTAGCACCTCGATGCCCTTGAATGAATCCTGCCGCCCTGAGCGTTGCGCCAGGTTGTTGAACAGCGCGTCCAAGGTCAGAAACTGGTGGGTCAAGACGCGCTCAAACCGGCCCATGTCTCCGGCCACGGTCTCGTCCCCGGCCTTGCGCATGGCGGCCAGTAGCTCAGTCACTCCCAGCTCTTTGCCACCGCCTGCATAGGCTTGCAGCGTGATGGCAGTCAGTGCGCCGTCGGTTGCCAGCGCGGCCAGCTTTTCGGAAGGGCTGTCACCGGGGTGGACTTCAACCCGCAAGGCATTGGGATCAGGTGGGGTTTTGTCCTTGCCCTTGGTGTTTTTGGTGGTTGCCATGGTCTATTCCTTCAAGTCTGAATTCATGCTGCTGTACGCCGTCCATAGCTGCATGCCGATGGCGCAGCGCTGCCCGTAGCCCCGGCCTGCGCACTGGCATGCATGGCATTCGGCATGGTGGGCCAGGTATGCGCGGTCAGACTCCCGCCATGGCGCAGCAGGCCAACGGTCGGGGCTGCTGGCCTGGGGCTGTGCAGTTGCAGGTGGTGGTGGTTCCGGCTCGGCCACGAATGGCGGTGCCGTCGCTGGCAGGGCAGCCGCCGCATAGCCTGGGCAGCGCTGCGCCTGCATGACCATGGTGCGCGCCAGGCTCGCATCGACAGCACGAACAGCTACACCAGCCGATTGCCAGTTGCCACAGCGCCAGGGCTCACTGGTTTGCAGGTGCCGACACTCCATGCAGGCGTGCATGCTGTCGCCCTCACGATCACACTGCACCAGCGTTTCGGCCAGCCGCTCGGCTTCGGTGTCGCTGGCGCCACGCCGCACGAACAGCGCCGCGCGCCGGTTGAACAGCGCTATCTCGCTGGTGTTCCAGGCGCTGCTGTGCGGCCAGCAATAGCTGTCGGGGTCGAGGGCTGCATCGTTCGCGGCAGGCTGCGACTTTTGCGACTCTGCGACTTTTGTCCCTACCTGCACCTCGAAAGTCGCAGAAGTCGCAGAAGTCGCAGGGGGGTAAGAGCGCGCCAGCAGGGTTTGAGGGTCAAACCACATGGTGATGCACCTCCCACGCCTTGCGCGCCTTCACGCCGTCAATCTCCGTCCCTGCCGGGCATGCGGTGATGTACCCGGCCTCGACAAGCTGCTCTATCGCCGCCATCAGTCGCGCCTTGTTGCGCAGTTGCGCAGGGCCAGCGTTGAGAACATCGCGGGTTCGGAATTTGCGCATGCCTCGCGCGTGTAGCCAGTTCGACAGCGCCTCGGCATCCTGCACAGACTGCGGTACAGCAGCTGCGCCACGAATGCGCAGCGCCTCGGCCAGATACCACTGGATCAGCACGAGGGCGCGCGTCAGGTGGTCAGCAGTAATTTCGCTGGTGCCCATGCCGCCCTCAATTGCAGCCAGTACGCCAGCAATGCGGCAGGCGTTTTCTACCGCCTTCGCGGTGCGGTCGCGCAGCTCGCTCAGGTCGTTCCCGGTCGCCATCAATGTTTCGAACTGGTTGCCCGCTTGCAGCGCCAATTGACCGGCCTCAGCCGACAGCGGCAGTTCCAGGGGATCAAGTTCTTGCGGGTTTTTCTCCGACGTGCGCGGCTCAGTCTCCAGCAGGCCAGACAGCACGGCAAACATGCGTTTGAGCTCGGGCCGCGCCCCTGCCCACTCGAATGCATCGGCGTGCCGCGTGCCGATAGTGGATTCAGGCCATGCCACCAGACAGCGCGCCAGCAGCCCCTGTCCATTGGCCAGCCGGTCGGACAAGAGTTTGACCATCACATCCCCTTGCGCCAGCTGGTGCAAGGCCATGCGTCGCCCGTACAGGATGCCCACGCCATCGCCAGCGCGCACGCGGTCGAAAGGCGCTCCGTCCCACATCTTTGACCAGCGCGTGATGGTCTTGAGGAAGTTGTCGCCGTTGAGTGCATGCCCGCCAATCAGCAGGCCGCCTTCGTCGCTGAAAAGCGCCACGCTCGGCTGCGCCATGGCCAGCAGCTTGTAGAGCCCTTCCGCCGTCGGGTCGGTCACAAACCGCAATGGCGCAATGGGTGCAACAGGCTTGTCTCCGACGGCTGCAACCGCATCGCGTATCTGCTCGGCGGTGGCCGTGCCTTTCTTGCCCTGGGTGGCAGCGGTGCGCGCCGCCTCGGTGGCCTTGCCCCATGCAGCCATATCGGCCTCATGACGATCCATGTCCTCTTGATAGGCGGCCATGGCGGTTTTTTCATGGGCCTTTGCCGCTCCGAGAACTACATCATCAACCGCGCTCTTGCGCTCGCCAGACTCGCCCACGGTCAGCAGGAAGAGCGATAGCGGCTTGCGCTGTCCCCATGGCAGTTGCACATCAAAATGCGCTTGCGCGGCCAGACTGGCAGCGGCCAGCACAGACTGGCAGCACAGCGCCATTGGTGCTTTGACCACTTCGTGAAGAGCTCGCGCAGCGGCACCCAGCACGTCGCCCAGCGCATCAACCGGGTATGCCTCGCCAGGTGGCAGTGGCGCGCGCAGCGGCTCGGGTGCGGTGGTGGCCGGGTCTATGTCGATACCGTGGGCCACGTCCTCCAATGGCGGAAAAACGGGATCAGCCACCACGGCCATAGCCACATCAAAGCACGCCTGCACAGCCCCCAGGCCGGCCCGCTGGTGCAAGTCGTTGAAGTCGGTGTCCTTGTCGCCGCGCTGCTCGCCAAAGTCAGGTTTTGTCAGGTAGCCACCTACGGCCCTTGCCGCCTCGGTGGCCTTGGTGATGCCCGGATTGCCGTCGGTAAAAGCATCATCGTCAGACGCCAGGATCAGGCGCAGCTTGGGGTACTTGCTGTGCAGTGCCTGGGCCACTTCCAGCAGGTTGCCCGCGTTCATTGCGCACGCTACGGCATGGCCGGTGGCCTCATGGATGCTGGCCCCGGTCGCAAAACCCTCGCACACGATCAGCAGCCCCTTGGGCTTGCCGATGCCAAAGTAGCAGCCCTTGATGCGCCCGCCCGGTTGAAAGCGCTTGTCCCCCTCGGGGCCGATGGCTTGCAGGCTGTGCAAGGTGGTTGACGCATCGCGCAGCGGGATCAGCAGCGCCTCGCCCTCGGCCTTGATGCCGTGGGGTTGAATGCCCTTGCGCACCAGGTACGGATGATCCGCCGGGGCCGGTAGCGCAGCTTCCCAGCGCTGCGCCGCCGCCGTCGCTGCATCCTGCTGGCGCTGGGCCTTGTCGGCTTCGCGCTGCTGCGCAATGGCCAGCATGCGCTGCTGGTGGGCGATGCGCTCGGCCTGGGTCATGGCCTGGGTGTCTTTGCTGCACCAGGTCTGAGATAGCCCGCTGCGCCAGCAACCAAAAGCGCCCGCTGGAACATCGCCATCGTCGTGCAAGACATACCAGCCCGATTGATCCACGCGCTTGCCGTTGGTGCTGAATCGGTACAGCGTGCCGTCGCCGTGGATTACCTCGGGCACTGGCAGGCCAGCGCCTGCAATGGCTTGTTGGAATTGTTCGGATGCGATCACAGCCGCCCCCCAATCTGCGCCAAAAACAGCGCGGCATCGTGCAAGCTGGGCAGGTAGCGCACCAGTCCCCAGCGCTCGGCCCAATAGGTGGTTGCGCCGTCCTTGGGCGTCACGCTGTGCAGGTGGTGGCCTTGCTGCGCATAGGCTCTGCGCAGGGCGTGAAAATCCCTGTCGGTAGCGATAGACTGCGCCGTGTTCGGAGCGCTCGATTCTGCTTTGGTGGGGTCGGGCGTTTTCTTTGGGGTCATGGCCTCAGCTCCCCGCCTGTTGCATTGAGCAGTGTCTAGCGATCCAGGCGCGCACGTCGCCCACTTTCCATGCTGTCACCCGATCCGACAATTTGACGGGCTTGGGGAAAGTGCCCGCCTTCACCTTGCGCCACAGGGTCGGGGCGCTGAAGGGCAGGGGTGCGGGGCTGTCGGGGCGCTTGGGGCTTTGCACCAGTTGCGACTCACGAATGAACGCGCTGTCGGGCAGGGTGTCGAATGAGGGAATTACGCTGGGCGCGGTTTGCCCGGACTTTGAATAGTCCTTGACTGTGTGCATAACGTCCTCCAGTCACTTGCCGATGGCGGCAATGAGGGCGTCGATTTCACTGGAGCGCCACATGGCTGTGCGCGGGCCGGTCTTGATGGGTGAGGGGTATTTGCCGCACTTCACGCCCGCATACCAGCCGGAGCGGGACACAGGAAAGCGGGTCAGCACTTGCGGCAGGCGCAGCAAGGTTTCAGGGTGATAGACGTTTTGGGCCATGGCTGGCCTTTCTATAAGCAGGGCCAAGAACAATCCCGTACCCGTGAACAGGTCGCTCGTATGCGGCCAGTTCTATAGAATCTCGGTTTGTCTCCCCAGACAGTCCTCGATCCTTCGGGATTGGGTACTAGAAAGCCTCCTTGTGTTCAAAGCACTTGGGGGCTTTCGCCCTTTGTGCCGTTGCATCCAAGCAGGTGCGCCAATCCTAAGGGATGAAACACCGCACAGCGGTTGCGGCAGCCCCACCCCACCCCAACAATCAAAAGCACGTAATTCGTTGTATACAGCTTGTACTTGCTGGATCGATGTTTTATGTAAGTCATTGATTTATAAGAATATTTCCGGCGTGTCTGCATGTTGTCTAAGAAGAACACGAACAAGCCTTCGTTCATGTCGAAGTCGTGCATCTTGTTGTCGTCGCGCATGTCATAGAAAAAGGCCCCAAAGGGCCTTGCTGTGAATGTGGGTGTTCACGCGGCTTTGAACTGGATCACGTCCGCCCCGATGCGCAGTTTGTCCAGGTAGTCCGCCCAGCGCTGCATCATGTCCCGCCGTGCTGGTAGGTGTGCCGTGCGGTTGTAGGCCCGCCCATTGGCATCCTTCACCGCGTGGGCCAGTTGGTGCTCTATCAAGTCCACGCGCTCGCCCAGCACTTCATCCATGATGGTGCGTGCCGTTGCCCTGAACCCGTGGGCTGTGTGAACCTCGTTGCTATAGCCCATGCCGCGCAGCGCTGCATTCACCGTGTTCTCGCTCATAGGGCGTTCGCCTGTGCGCAGGCTGGGGAACACATAGCGGCCATGCCCGGTGATGGGGTGCAGGCTTTGCAAAATCTCCACGGCCTGCCGCGACAGCGGGACGATGTGGTCATTCTTCATCTTCATCTTGCTGCCGGGGATGCGCCACTCTGCTGCTTCCAGATCAATTTCGGCCCATTCGCCGGTGCGCAGTTCGCCGGGGCGCAGGAACACCAGGGGCGACAGCTTCAGCGCTGCCACGCTGTAGGGGTGCCCGGTGTAAGCGTGGATGGAGCGCAGCAGCTCGCCCAGCTTTGCCGGGTCGGTGATGGCGGCATAGTGTTTTTTCTCTGCGTGCTGGAATGCGCCGCGCAGGTCGGTGGTCACGTCCCGCTCTGCCGTGCCCTCGGCCACCGCATACCGAAACACTTGTCCGCAAATTTGGGCGATGCGCTTTGCGCTGTCGATCACGCCCCGCGCTTCCATCTTGCGCACCACGGCCAGCACGTCACGCGGCCCGATACTGGTAATTGGCATTTTTCCGATGTACGGGAACACGTCCTTGCGTAGCCATGTCGTTACCTTGTCCTGCGTGATGGCGGCCCGCTTTGCTGCCGTGGCTTTGAGCCATTGCTCTGCCACCGCCTCAAAGGTGTTTCCTGCCGCTGCCGCCTTGGCTTGCTTTTCCTCGCGCTTGGCAATGCCGGGGTCGATTCCGTCCGCCAGCAGCTCGCGTGCTTTTTCGCGCCGCTGTCTGGCCTTTGCCAGTGATACCTCGGGGTACACGCCCAGCGCCAGCGTTTTGCGTTTGTCGGCAAAGCGGTAATCCATGCGCCAGTATTTGCCGCCCGCATTCACCAGCAAGTACATGCCGTTGCCATCGCGGTGCTTGTCGCCAGCAGGTTTGCCACTGTGTTTTGCGTTCTTGGTGAAGGTATCTGTCAGTGCCATGAGTCCCTCCCGTTTGGCGGTATGCCGTTTGGCGGTATTTCAAGATACCGTCAAAAATACCGCTTTTTTGGCGGTATGTCATGTTACGGGGTGATATGGCTTGAGACAACAAAAAACCCGCGATGCTAGGAGGCATGCGGGTTTCTGAGGTGTTGTGAGACAGTGTGATTCGGTCACTTGGTCCCCTCGACAGGAATCGAACCTGTATCTAGCGCTTAGGAGGCACTCGTTCTATCCATTGAACTACGAGGAGCGGCAGGCCAGGATTGTACGCGTTCAAACGCTTCCATTTTGATAGCTGCCTGCGCTTGATGGACGGGCGCTACAGGCCAATTTGGCCTAAATCCTTCGGCCTTCAGTCGAATCGCCGGGTGTAGATCAGATCCAGAGCCGCTTTCTCGCCTGTCTGGGCGCGCAGGGTCAGGTGGCGTGAGAGGTCGTAGAAGATGTACAGCGTGCCCATGGCGCCCGAGAGGCTGCGCTCGTAGCTCAGGTACAAGTCCTGGGACAGCCGCTTGCCCAGGGTGAGGGCGGCGCTGCTGGCGCCGTTGCTGCCGTCGGTGGTCTGGACGCCGAGTTCGTCCAGCCCGAGACGGCTGGCCAGGGGGGCTGTGGGGCTCGTCCCTTTGCTGCCCAGCAGTGCCCATGCGGCCTGCTGGAGCAGCACTGCTTCGGCAGTGCCGCTGGAGGCGCTGCGGCCCAGCACCACGAGGGCCAGTTTTTCGGCATCCGGCCGCTCCGGGTCGGCGTACAGGCGCACGCGCGGGGCCTGTGCCGTGCCTTGCACCTGCACGCCCGCCCGGGTGCTGATCTGGGGGCGCAGGGCCAGGATGTCCAGCGCTGGGTTGTCGTAGGCGCCGTTGAAGCGGATCAGCCCGCTCTCCACGTCCAGCATCTGGCCCCAGGCGCGGTAGCGGCCCTGCACGGTGCGCACCTCCCCGGTCACGCGCAGTGCAGCGCCCCCCGGCCCGCCACTTTGCACCTCCACCTGCCCACCCAGGCGGGTGGTGATGCCGTGGCCCTGCACGGCAAAGTCATCGCCCAGATCCAGGCGCAGCTCCACCTGGGCGGCAGGAAGGGTGCGGCGTGCAGGGGCCGCAGCGTCCCTGCGGGGGGCATCGTCCGCACAGTGCACCACCACGTCGCTGCCCAGGCGGGGGGCGTTCGCGTCCGGCAGCAGCAGGGCGGCGCGGTCCGCGCGCAGTTGGCCCTGCAGGCGCACCTGGCCCTGGGCCAGGGTGGCGCGCACCTTGCCGGACACGCTGGCCTGGCGGTCCGCGCGGGCCAGCACCTGCAGGGCGTGGGCCTGGGCGTTCAGGTCCATGGCCAGGCCTTGGCCTGCGGCCCAGGTGACATGGCCCTGGGCCTCCAGGCGCCCGCCATCGCGTGGTGGCGGTGTGCGGTTGCCGCTGTAGCCGGGGATGTGGGCGCCGCCGCCGGGGCTGCCGTGCAGCTGCAGTTCGGTGATCGCGATGCGGTCGCCCTGCAGCGTGGCGCGCAGGCGGCCGTCGCGCAGGTCCACGCCGTCCAGCACCGAGCGCAGCGCAAAGCCATCAGCCGCCAGCTTGCCGTGCCAGCGCGGCTGGCTGCGCGTGCCCGACAGGGTGGCCTGCGTGTCCAGCGTGCCCTGCACACGCCAGCCCGGCGGCGCCAGGGCCGACCACACGCCCAGTTGCGGCAGTTGGGCGTTCATCTGCGCTGCCACGGGGGCTTGTTCGGGCCAGAGCCAGCCCTGGTCCGTGCGCGCGATTTGTGTGGATGCCTGCAGCTCCAGTGTGCCTGCGCGTGCGCTGTCCCAGTGCAGCTGGGCGCTCAGGGTGGTGCCGTCGGTTTCCAGCTGCGCGGCCAAGGCGCGCACCCCTGCGGATTGGGGTGCGGCGCTGGTTTCGATCAGGGGCAAGGGCAGGTCGCCGCTTTCGTGCTGCAGGCGGGCGTCCAGGCGTGGTCGGGCGCCGCCTTCGGTGTCCCAGCGGCCCTTCAACAGCAGGGGGGCGACGCCTTGCGCCGTGGCAGGCCATGGGGTGCTTGATGGGGGCGCAAGCGCGGCCAGCCAGGCCAGCGGCAGGCCCTCCAGCGTGCCACGGCTCTGCCATTGCCAGGGCTGGGTCGGGTGCGTGCGCAGGCGCTGGCGCTCCCAGCGCAGCAGCGTGCGGCCGGGCTGGGGCCCGCTGAGGTGGGCCGAGCCCGCATCCGCCTGCAAGGCCAGTGTGGGGCCGGGCTCGGTGTGCAGCGCCAAGGGCAGCGGTTCGGCCAGGGCCAGCAGCCAGGGCTGGCCTGCGCCTGCCGCTGTGGGCTGGGCCGTCAGTTGCAGGGTAGCGATCTGGGCGTGCCATGCCGCAGTGGCGGGGGAGTCGCCCGCTGGGGCCTTCTGGCCGCCGCTCAGGCGCGTCTGCAGGCGCAGGCGCTGGCCTTGGGTGAGGGCCTGGGCGTCCAGGTCGAGCTGGGCTTGCGCGGCGTTACCGTTGAAACGGGCCTGCACATCGCGCCATTGCACGGTGGTGGCCGCTGGGTTGTCCGCCGCGCGGGTCATCCATTCCAGACGCGGGGCGCTCAGCGTGGCTTCGAGCTGGGGTGGGGGGCTTGGGGCATTGCGGCCAGTGCCCGTGGGTACTGCCAGGCCGTCTTTCCAGCCCCCTTGCCAGCGCATGTCCAGCCGGGCCTGGCCCTGGGCCGTGCCCGCATCCAGTGCGCCGGGTGGCAGGCCGGGCAGGCTGCGCAGCCAGGCCTGCACCTGGGCTGCCTGCTGCACGTCCACCTGGGCCTGGCCTGCGCCGCTGTGGGCGCTCCAGTGCCCGCTGGCCTGGGCGCTGGCGCCGGGCAGCGCCAGGGTCAGACGGCCACGCGCCTGGGGGGCATCGGCCCAGCGCAGTTCCAGCCCTGGGCTTTGCACACGGGCCTGCAGGGCTTGCAGGTCCAGGCGGTCGATCTGCAAGGTGCGGTCGTGCCAGCGGCCCTGGGCACGGGCATGGTCCAACCGCAGGCCCGGCCCAGGCGCTGTGCGGCGCGCGTCGGCCTGTAGGTCCACGCGCCAGTCCAGGCCCGTGGCGTTCTGCCGTGCCAGCAGCGATCCACTGAGGGGCTGTGGCGCCCAGGCGCTGTGCAGCAGAGCGGGGTTGAAGGCGTGCAACTGGGCGCCGCCTTCCAGGGCCTTGTCCGCGGGGTGGTAGCGGCCTTGCAGGGTCATGTGGCCGCTGCCTGCCTGCAGACGGGCCTGGGCCAGCTCCCACAGCGTACCGTCGTAGTGGGCGCTGGCTTGCAGGGCCTGCAGGGGCAGGCGCTGCTGGTCCCAGGGGCCGTGCTGCGGGTTGCTCAACTGGGCCTCGATCTGCCAGCCCGCACCTTCGGGCTGCACCTGCACGTTGCCTTGCAGCGCGGTGTGCGGTGCCTGGGGCCACAGAATGGCCAAGTCCAGCGCCTGTAGCTTGGCTTGGGCCTGGCGCAGTGGCTGCGCGGCCCAGGGCGCGATGGTGGCGTCGATCTGGGCGGTGGAGTGCGTGGTGGGGGCGTGTGCTGTGTCGGGCTGCAGCCGGGCCTGCAACCGCAGCAGGGCATCGGCCCCGGCCAGAGGGCCTTGCAGCCGGGCCTGTGCCTGAAGGACCAGGTCCTGCCCGGTTGGCGTGGTGGTGTGCACCTGGCCTTGGGCTTGCACGTCCAGTGCCATGGGGGCCTGTGCCTGCAGCGTGCCACTGGCCTGGTAGCGGCCCTGGGCCACCTGCAACTGGGCGAGCTCCAGCCGGTGCGTGCTGCCGTCGTACCCGTAGTGGGCTTGCAGGTCTTGCGCGAGGGGCTGGCCGTTCCAGACGATCTGACCGATATGCGCTGGCATGTCCACGCGCAGGGGCAGGCCGAGCTGTGTTGGCGCGGTTGTGTCGCGCTGGGCAGCGCTGGGCTGGGGGGTGTGGGTCAGCGCAAGCTGTGCGGCCCGCAGGCGGCTGAGCACCACGCGGCCTTGCAGGAGCGTGGCAAGGTCCCAGGCGATCTGCACGTCTTGGGCCTGCACCTGCAGGCCGGGGCCGCTCCAGCGCAGCGAGGCCATGCGGCCCCCATGGCGCAGGCTGCCCTGCACACCCTGGGCCTCGATCTGTTGGCCTGCGGGCAGCAGCGGGGTGATCCATTGCACCGCCGTGGCCAGTGAGCCGGGCAGGTGCAGCCACACGAGCAGGGCCGTGCAGGCCAGCAGCACCAGGGCGCCCGCGCGCACCAGGGCGTGGCCCAGCAGCGGTAGCAGCCAGGGCTTGCGCTGCGGCGGTGTGCTGGCGCTTGCGCCCTGGCCAGAGGCGGCTGCGTAAGGGTTGGGGCCGCTGGGCCGGCTCGCGCCAGCGGCAAACACCTCGGGGCTGGGCGCGCTAGTGTAGTGTTTCACTCTGATTGAGGCGGGTGGGGTGCGGCGCGGCATGGTGCCCATCAGAAGCGAAAGCCCAGGCGCAAGTGCAGGCGCAGCTTGCGCTCCTGCACGCCGTAGGCCAGGTCGGCCTGCACCGGCCCCACCGGGCTGCGCCAGCGCAGGCCTGCACCCACACCCACGCGGGCGTGCAGGTCGCCAGGCTGGTCGGCCACGGCGCCTGCATCCAGAAACAAGGCGCTTTCCCAGTCCGACGGGGCGCCATCCAGCACCAGGGGGTGCTGCCATTCCATGCTGCCCACGACCAGGTAGCGGCCGCCGGTGGTCTGGCCTGCCGTGGTGCGCGCGCCAATGCTGTGGTAGCCGTAGCCGCGCACTGTGGTGTCACCACCGGTCACGAACAACTGGCTCACCGGCACGGGCGTGCCATCGCGCGCCAGAACGGCGCCGCCCTCGGCGCGCCAGGCGATGCGCGCCCTGGGGCCGGGCTTCGTGGCCTTGCCGACCTGCCCCAGCGGCTGGTAATGCAGCCAGCGCACCAGTGCGCGTACGTAGGGGTCGCGCTCGGGGCGCAGGGTGTGGCCCAGGCCCAGTTCCCAGGCCAGGCCCCAGCCGCGCGTGGGGTTGGTGGGCTGGTTGAAGTAGCGTCCCGTCCAGGCGTAGTGCAGGCCCAGGGCGGCGCTGGAGGGAGGGGCGCCGACGCCCTGGCTGTCTGCGCTGTCGTATTGCAGTGCCAGGGAGCGGTCGATGCGTTGGCTGCTCTTGGCGCGGCCTGCGCGCAGGCGGCTGCTGTGCACCATGGTGCTGCCCGTGGCATCGCGCTGCACCAGGGCGCCGGTGAACCAGCGCCAGCCGCTGTCGTGCGGCAGGCCGGTCCAGTCGGTGGTCAGGGACTGGGTGTTGCGGTCCCAGCCGATCTTGCTCAGGGCGCGCCAGCCCAGCCAGGGCAAGCGGTTGTGTGTGTGGTCCACCGACAGGCGCAGGCCGCTGTCGGTGGAGGCGCCCACGCCCAGCACCCATTTCTGCAGCGGTGCTTCTCGCACCTGGGCCAGAACGGGGGCGGAGAGCGGGTCTTGCACTTCGGGCGCGAGGCTCAGGAACACGGCGTCGAAATAGCCGCTGTCGGCCAGGCGCTGCTGCGCGTCGAGCAGGGCGGTTTCGTCGTAGGTGCTGCCCAGGGGCAGGCGGGCGATGCGGTGCACGGTGTCGCTGCCATAGCGCTCGCTGCCCTGCACCTGCAGCGCACCAAAGCGGTACAGCGGGCCGCTGTCGTAGTGCACGGCCAGGCGTGCTTGGTGCTGTGGGGCATCGATGTCGGCGCGGCTGTGGGCGATGCGTGCCGCCGGGTAGCGCCGCGTTTGCAGCGTGCGCAGGCCCTGCTGTTTGGCGTTGTCCCAGGCGTCCTGGGTGAAGGGCTGTCCACTGGGCAGCGTCCATGCCGATTGCAGGCCTTGCTGCAGGCGCTCGGCACCGGGGGCTTGTGCGCCAGGGCCTTGCAGGCGGATGTCCACCTGTGCAACCTGGGTGCGGGGGCCGGGCTCCACCTGCACGCGGATGTGTTGTGCGGTGGGGCTGCCTGGGGGCGCCTGCGTCAGCAGCACCTGCACATCGGGTGAGAAGTAGCCCTGGGTGGCCAGCAGTTCGCGGGCGTTGGCGGCGGCGGCATCGCGCAGGCGTTCGAGCTCGTCGGCACGCAGGTCGGGCAGGTGGCGAAAGCGTTGCAGCTCCAGGTGCTGTTCCAGCAGCGGGCGCAGCGCATCCGGGGCCTGGACGCGCACCTCAAAGGCCAGGGGTGTGCCGGGTTGGCCTTCCGGGTCCGCGTCGTTCGCGCGGGGCCAAAGGCTGCAGCCCGTCAGCACCAGGCAGAAAAACAGCAACGCCGACCATCGGGCCGGCGTCGGGGCGTGGCGTGGCATGCGGCTATTTTGACAGCAGGCGCATGGTGTCTTCGAGGCCTTTGAGTGACAAAGGGAACATGCGGTGGCCCATGAGCTGCTGGATGATGCTGATGCTCTGGCGGTACTCCCACACGCCCTGGGGCTCGGGGTTGACCCAGGCGTAGCGGGGGAAGGCGTGCGTCAGGCGCTGAAGCCACTCGGCCCCGGCTTCCTCGTTGTTGTATTCCACGCTGCCGCCAGGCTGCAGGATCTCGTAGGGGCTCATGGTGGCGTCGCCCACGAAGATGAGTTTGTAGTCCTTGTTGTACTTGCGGATGATGTCCCAGGTGGGGAACTTCTCGGCAAAGCGGCGGCGGTTGTTCTTCCAGACGAAGTCGTACACGCAGTTGTGGAAGTAGTAGAACTCCAGGTGCTTGAACTCGGCCTTCACGGCACTGAAGAGTTCCTCCACGCGCTGGATGTGCTCGTCCATGGTGCCGCCCACGTCCATGAGCAGCAGCACCTTCACGTTGTTGTGGCGCTCGGGCACCATCTTGATGTCCAGAAAGCCCGCGTTGGCCGCGGTGCTGCGGATGGTGTCGGGCAGATCGAGTTCCAGCTCGTGCCCTTCGCGTGCGAACTTGCGCAGGCGCCGCAGCGCGACCTTGATGTTGCGCGTGCCCAGCTCTTGTTGGTCGTCATAGTCGCGGTAGGCGCGCTGTTCCCACACCTTGACGGCGCTGCGGTTCTTGCCCGCACCACCAATGCGCACGCCCTGCGGGTTGTAGCCGCCGTGACCAAAGGGGCTGGTGCCGCCGGTGCCGATCCACTTGTTTCCGCCTTCGTGGCGTTCTTTCTGCTCTTCGAGGCGCTTTTTCAGCGTCTCCATGAGCTCGTCCCAGCCCATTTTCTGGATCGCGGCCTTTTCCTCGGGGCTCAGTTCGCGCTCCAGCACCTTGCGCAGCCAGTCGGCGGGGATCTCCTTGGTGAAGTCGGCCACCATTTCCACGCCCTTGAAGTACGCCGCAAAGGCACGGTCGAACTTGTCGAAGTGCTTTTCGTCCTTGACCAGCGCGGTGCGCGCCATGAAGTAGAAATCGTCCAGGCTCCAGGCGTCCTCGGAGCGCGGCCCCACCACGCCAGCCTCCAGCGCTTCGAGCAGGGTGAGGTACTCCTTCACCGATACCGGGAGCTTGGCGGCGCGCAGGGTGTAGAAAAAATCAATCAACATAAAAATAGCCTCTAGCGCCCGTCAATCCTGCGCATGGCGCTGCAAAAGGTATAGCAACTGTGCGCGGGCCTCGGGCCATTCGCCGCTGCGCATGCTGTACATCACGGTGTCGCGGATGGTGCCGTCGCGGCGCAGTGCATGGCCGCGGATCACGCCGTCCTTCCTGGCGCCCAGGCGTTCGATGGCGCGCTGGCTGGCGAAGTTGAAGTTGTCGGTGCGCCAGCCCACCACGTGGCAGGCGAGCTGGTCAAAGGCGTGCCCCATCATCAGCAGCTTGGCGGTGGTGTTGACGTGGGTGCGCTGCACGCTCTTGCGGTACCAGGTCCAGCCGATCTCCACGCGGCGCACGGCCGGCAGGATGTCGTGGAAGCTGGTGCTGCCCAGCACCTGGCCGCTGGCGTCGTCCAGCACGGCAAAGGCAAAGCGGTGGCCTTGGGCACGTCCCTCCAGCGCGGTTTCGATGTAGGCGCGCGTGTCCTGCGGCTCGGGCACCGAGGTGATGCGCAGCTTCCACAGTTCTCCGTCGGCAGCGGCATCGGCCAGACCCGCTACGTGTTCCAGGCCCAGGGGCTCCAGGCGCACGTTGCGGTCTCGCATCACAACGGGTTGAACAAAACTCATGCGTTGGCTCCGATGTCAGTTTTCCATATCGCGTACATCATCCGTGGCCCCTGAGACTGGCGCTGCCCCCGCCAGGGCTCCCGCGCAAGGGCCGCCCCGCCGCGCTGGGAGCGTCCCCCTTCCCGAATTGCGCAGCAATTCGAGAGAAGGGGGATGGAGCGAAGCGACACAGGGGGATGCTCTTATCTGTTCCTC
The DNA here is from genome assembly GCF_010020825.1 of Acidovorax sp. 210-6. Lineage (GTDB taxonomy): Bacteria > Pseudomonadota > Gammaproteobacteria > Burkholderiales > Burkholderiaceae_C > Simplicispira > Simplicispira sedimenti. The sequence continues at coordinate 3,358,073 of NZ_JAACJE010000001.1, read as the reverse complement.
TGGTTCATGAACACCAGCTTTTCGAACAGGCTCACGTCCTGCTCGTTTTTCAGCAAGGCTCCCACCAGCGGCGGCACCGACACCTTGTTGTCGGCGCTTTGCAGGGCCGACAGCGGAATGTCTTCGGCCACCAGCAGCTTGAGCCAGTCCAGCAGCTCGGAGGTGGAAGGCTTCTTTTTCAGGCCCGGCAGGTTGCGCACGTCGTAGAAGGTCTTCATGGCCACCGAGAGCAGATCGCCCTTGAGCGTGGGGAAGTGCACGCCGACGATCTGGCGCATGGTGTCGGGCTCGGGGAACTTGATGAAGTGGAAGAAGCAGCGGCGCAGAAAGGCGTCGGGCAGTTCCTTTTCGTTGTTCGAAGTGATGAACACCAGCGGACGGTGCTTGGCCTTGATGAGCTCGCGCGTTTCGTAGCAGTAGAACTCCATGCGGTCGAGCTCGCGCAGCAGGTCGTTGGGGAATTCGATGTCGGCCTTGTCGATCTCATCGATCAGCAGTGCCACCGGGCGGTCGGCCGTGAAGGCCTGCCACAGCACGCCCTGCACGATGTAGTTGCGGATGTCCTTGACGCGCTCGCTGCTGCCTTCCAGCTGGCTGTCGCGCAGGCGGCTCACGGCGTCGTATTCATACAAACCCTGCTGCGCCTTGGTGGTGGACTTGATGTGCCACTGCAGCAGCGGCATGTCCAGCGCCTGGGCCACTTCCTCGGCCAGCATGGTCTTGCCGGTGCCGGGCTCGCCCTTGACGAGCAAGGGGCGCTGCAGTCGGATAGAGGCGTTCACGGCCAGCATGAGGTCCTGGGTGGCGACGTAATTCTGGGAGCCTTGGAATTTCATGAAAATAAATGCGGTATCGTTGACAAATGGGCTTGACAGGTGCTGGCTATAATAATTTTCAGCGCCTGGGCCCCAGGGTTCTCTTCCACAAAGATTGTGCTCGCAAAATGAAAAAGACGCTCCACATGCTCGTTGCCTTGGCTGTCGCTTGCGGGACCGCCGCCATCCACGCCCAGGAGGTGCAGGGCAACGTCCAGGCCGGTGAACAAAAGAATGCCATGTGCATCGGCTGCCACGGCATCGTGGGCTACCAGTCCAGCTTCCCTGAAGTGCACAAGGTGCCGATGATTTCGGGCCAGAACGCGGCCTACCTGGCTTCGGCGCTGCAGGCCTACCTCAAGGGCGAGCGCAAGCACCCCACCATGCGCGGTGTGGCCATCTCGCTGACCGAGCAGGACATTGCCGATCTGTCCGCCTACTATGCCCAGCATGGCAAGAGCGGCACCGAGTTGCCCGCGGCACCCAAGCGCCAGCCCGATGCCCGCGTGGCCGCGCTGCTGCAAAAGGGCGCCTGCGTGTCCTGCCACGGCGACAACTTCGCCAAGCCCATCGACCCGTCCTACCCCAAGATCGCCGGCCAGCATGCCGACTATCTGTTCGTCGCCCTCAAGTCCTACAAGGAAACCGGCAAGAACGCCTACGTGGGCCGCAGCAACGGCGTGATGGCAGGCGTGGTCGGCCAGTTCTCCAACGACGAGCTCAAGGCGCTGGCGCAGTACATCGGCAAGGTGCAGGGGGACCTGCAGGTGGTGCCGCAGCCGCGCTTCCGCTGACCCTCCCTCGCGCTTGCCACGGGCGCGCCAATACTGACACGCCGAGGTGCGACATGCTTGTGGCTTGCAGCCCTGCTCCCTACAATGGCAGGCGCATGAAACCGCTGGCCCTTGAACCCCATCATTCAACGCCCAGATCCTTTCGGGTCGGGCCGGGGTGGGCGCAGTCCATCGCCCCGGTCGCAGATTCCTAGGCCCGGCGGCTCTTCTCTCACAGACGTCATCCAATCCCCGCCGGGCACATCCTCGTCCGGTGCAGTGGCATGCGCGCGCCGCCCTGGCCCGTTGCCACAGATGCCTTTCTTCCGCGCGAGAGGTGGATGACGCAGACGATGACGCTGAGGCGTCCCGCCCATCTGCCCGAGAGGAGTTCCCATGCGCATCCAGAACATTCTGGCCCTGACCGATTTTTCCACCCCGGCCGAGCACGGCCTGGACCGGGCGGCGACGCTCGCCGCCACCCATGGCGCGCGGCTGCGCGTCCTGTATGTCTGCGAAACGCCGCCGCTGCAACTGGCCGATCCGGCGGCTCGGTTGGAACAGCGCGCGCGCCAACTGGCGCGGCGCCATGGTGTGCCAGTGACTGCGGTGATCGGCACGGGTCGGCCGCTGGACGATTGCCTGGCCGAGGCCGAGCGAGCCGATCTGCTGGTGGCGCACGGACGCATGCACCGTCCCTGGCCCGTGCCGCCCTGGCGCACGCTGCTGTACCCGTTGTTGCGCCGCTGTCCCTGCCCGGTGCTGGTGGCATGTCGTCCGCCGCAGGGGCCTTATGCACGGGTCCTGGTGGCGGTGGATTTCTCTGCGGCATCGCGCCCACTGGTGCGCTACGCGGGCGATTTCGAGACCGGCGCGGCCCTGGAACTGTTCCATGCCATCGACACCCACGATGAAGCCCGGCTGCGCAGCGCCGAGGCTTCAACGGCTGCCGTGCAGGCCTACCGGCGCGAGGTGCTGCAGTACGCGCAGGAGCGGCTGTACCGGCTGTCCAATGTGTTCGATGCTCGGCGCAACCGTGTCGGCACGCTGATCGGCCGGGGCGACCTGGCGCGTCAACTCACGGTACAGCAGGAAAGCGCCGACGCCGATCTGGTGGTGCTGGGCCAGGAGCACCGCTCATGGCTGATGGAACTGCTGCGCGGCAGCGTGCCGCGCCGTCTGCTGGCGGGCGGCCTGGAGAGCGACCTGCTGGTCGTGCCCCATGCCTACCTGGGCGTGGTGCCCGGTGGCGCGCAGCCCGCCCGTCCGGCGGGGCGGCTGACGGCATGACGTGGTGCGCTCAGTCGCGTGTTGCCCGGCGTTGGACAGCGGCGACATAGGCATCGCCATCGGGCGGGCGGCCCGAGCGTTGGCTGTCCCACAGCATCTGGCCCAGGCATTCCATGGTGGCGTGGTGCGCGTCGTGCAGGGAATCCAGGCGCTTGGACAGCAACTCCACGGCCTGGCGGATGCCGCGCGGCTGGTCGATGCTGCACTGCTCGCTGATGGACAGGTGCATCGACAGGTGCAAGAAGGGATTGGTGCGGTCCGGCGTCTCGTCATAGTTGCGCGCCACGGCGGCGTCCGCATCCGCGAGTTCGGCGTGGTACTCGGGGTGCTCGGCAATCCACAGGCTGGCCAGGGTCTCTATGGCTTCCATGGGCGCGCCCGCACGCGCCTTGGCATGGGCTGCGCAGAAGAAGCGGCGGACGTCGGCTTGGCTGGGCTGGAACATGGCGGCAGTGTAGCGGTGCAGCGGGCCATGCGGGGTGCGCCCCGTGCATGGGCCTGGGCATGGAGGGGCAAACCGGCTTTCAGACCCGCCAGGCGGGCAGTTGCCAGTTGCGCCACACGGCCAGGCCGCGCAGCCCCGCCGTGATGGCCACGCAGGCCACCAGCGGCATCCATTCACTGGTGTGGATTTGGCGCAGCGCCACGTCGGCCCAGCCGCCCGCGAAGGCGCACAGTGCGTAGGGGCGGTGGTCGCTGAAGGCCTGGGGCACTTCGTTGCACAGCACGTCGCGCAGCACGCCGCCAAACACGCCCGTGATCACGCCCATCATCACGCCAATGATGGCGGGCATGCCCACGGCCGTGGCCACATCCACCCCCACGGCCGCAAACAGGCCCAGACCGATGGCGTCGGGCAGCAGCATGGCGCGCTCGGTGGGCTCGAAGTGGCGGTGGCGCATGAACAGCATGGCCGCCAGGGACAGGGCGAGCACACCCCACACAAACTCGGTGTGCCGCACCCAGAAAAAGGGGCGCTGGTCCAGCAGCAGGTCGCGCAGGGTGCCGCCGCCAAAGGCGGCCACAAAGGACACCACGCACACGCCCACGACGTCCAACCGCTTGCGTGCCGCGGCGATGATGCCCGAGAGCGCAAAGGCCGCCGTGGCCGCGATTTCCAGCAGCAGGCGCAGGGTGTGGAGCCAGTCGGAGGGGGGCATGGAACAGGGCGTGAGCGAGGGTGTCATTGTCGCGCACGGCCTGTGGGCTGCGCCGGGGCTTGCTAAGATGCCCCGCTCAATTTGAGCTTGTGGCGGACGGTTCCCATGGATGTGCAGACTTGGTTGGCTTTTTTCGTGGCTTCTTGCCTGATTGCGATCTCGCCCGGCTCGGGGGCCGTGCTGTCCATGAGCCACGGGCTCAACTACGGGGTGCGCAAGGCGGGTGCCACCATCCTGGGCCTGCAGTTGGGGTTGTTGCTGGTGCTGGTCATTGCCGGGGCGGGCGTAGGCTCGCTGTTGCTGGCGTCCGAGTGGGCGTTCAACCTGGTCAAGGTGCTCGGGGCGTGCTATCTGCTGTACCTCGGGTTCAACCAGTGGCGTGCAGGTGAGGCGTCACCCCTGCAGGAGCAGGAGGGTGGGCCTGCGGGCACCTGGAAGAAGCGCTGCCTGACCGGTTTTCTGACCAATGCCACCAACCCCAAGGGCATTTTGTTCATGGTGGCCGTGCTGCCGCAGTTCATGACCGACGCGCGCCCGCTCTGGACCCAGTTGCTGGTGATGGCCGCCACCACGGTGGTGGTCGATGTGACCGTGATGCATGGCTATGCCGCCGGTGCCAGCGCATTGCGCCGGCTGACGCGCAGTGCCCGTGCCATGCGCGTGCAGAACCGCGTGTTTGGCGGGTTGCTCATGGCGGTGGGCGCCGGGCTGTTCTTCGTCAAGCGGGGAGGGCAGCACGCGTGATGCTGTTGCTATAAAAACAATAGCTGCTTGCGCTTTATCCATAAGCGCTAATGGCACTTTTTGTTGTTTGTTCGCAAGGAGATCGGATCATGCCGGTGGTGGTCATAGCCAATCCCAAGGGTGGCGTGGGCAAGTCCACGCTGGCGACACATGTGGCGGGGTACTGGGCACGCAAGGGCCATGCGGTGGCGCTGGGCGATGTGGATCGTCAGCAATCCGCGCGCCTCTGGCTGGGCCTGCGTCCGCCCCAGGCGCGCCCCATTGCGCTGTGGGATACGGGTGATGGCGATGCCATCGCCAAGCCGCCCAAGGGCATCCACGCCGTGCTGGACACGCCCGCAGGCCTGCATGGCTGGCGGCTGAGCGATGCCCTCAAGCTGGCCGACAAGATCATCGTGCCGCTGCAGGCCAGCATCTTCGACATCTACGCCACGCGCGACTTCCTGGACCAGCTGGCCACCCATCGCCGCGCCGGTCATGCGCAGGTGGGCATCGTGGGCATGCGGGTGGATGAGCGCACGCGTTCGGCCGAGCAGCTCCACCATTTCGTGGATGGGCTGGGCCTGCCCGTGCTGGGCACGCTGCGCGACACGCAGAACTACGTGCACCTGGCGGCGCACGGGCTCACGGTGTTCGACGTCACCCCTGGCCGCGTGGCGCGCGACCTGGAGCAATGGGATCCGATCACCGCATGGCTGGACGCCTGATGCCCTGCTGTCGCACGCCAGACAAGGCCCGTGGGGCGGCGGCGCTACATTGCGCCCATGAAAACCTTTCGTTCCTACACCGAAGTGAGTGCCTGCGTGGGCCAGGAAGTGGCCGTGACCGACTGGATCACCATCACGCAGGAACAGGTCAACCAGTTTGCGCAGGCCACGGGCGACCACCAGTGGATCCATGTGGATCCCGAGCGCGCCAAGGCCGGGCCCTTTGGAGCGCCCATTGCGCATGGCTTTCTTACGCTGTCGCTGATTCCGCGTTTCTTCGATCTGGGCATCCAGATCGAGGGTGCGCGCATGGGCGTCAACTACGGCCTCAACCGTGTCCGTTTCACCGCGCCGGTGCCCGTGGGCAGCCGTGTGCGCGCCCGGCTGACGCTGCAGGCCACCGAGGCGCTGGCGCCCGATGGGCTGCAGATGACCTGGCTGGTGACCGTGGAGCGCGAGGGGGCCGACAAGCCCGCCTGCGTGGCCGAGTCGCTGTCGCGCAGCTACGGCGCGCCTGTATAAGGTGCCAACCCCCTGAGCGGCTGCGCCGCTTCCCCCCGCTCTCGCATCGCTGCGCGTTGCGGGCAGGGGGACGCCACCAGCGCGGCGGGGCGGCCCTTGCGCGGCGGCCGCTGGCCTTGGCCGCGCCCAGTGCTGGGCGAAGGGGCTGAGCGATGGATCGCCTGCAGGCCATGAGGGTGTTTGCCCGCGTCGTGGACGAGGGGGGGTTTGCCGCAGCGGCGCGGGCGCTGGACATGTCGCCCCCGGTGGTCACGCGCATGGTGGCGGATCTGGAGCGCCACCTGGGAACGCGGCTTTTGCAGCGCACCACGCGCAAGGTGGCGCTGACCGATGCGGGCCAGGCCTACCTGGAGCGTGTGCGCGCCATTTTGTTCGACATCGAAGACGCCGAGGCCCACGCCGCTGCCAGCACCCGCGAACTGCGCGGCAGCCTGCATGTGCTGGCGCCGCCGGTGCTGGCCACCTACTTTCTGGCGCCGCTGGTGGCGCCCTGGCGCGCGCGCTATCCGCGCCTGCTGCTGGACATTGCCACCGACAACTACGTGGCCGCCCGCGTGGACGAGTTTGACGTGACCTTCATGGTGGTGCCCGAGGACTACGATGGCAACATCGTGGCGCGCAACCTGTTCCAGGGCGAGGCCGTCGTGGTGGCGTCCCCGACCTACCTGCAGCGCATGGGCGTGCCCCAAACGCCCGCAGACCTGGGCCACCACCAGTACCTGCGCGACAGTGCCATGGCCATGCACAACCCTGCCGGACGCAAGCTGCGCCTGCAGCATCTGCAGGGTCAGTTTGCGGCGCAGGAGGTGGATATGCCGCATGTGGCGCTGCAATCGGTCAGCACGGAGCTTTTGCTGCGCGCCGCGCTCGACGGTGTGGGTGTGGCCGTGATGGCGCGCCTGCTGATCGAGCCCTACCTGGCCAGCGGCGCGCTGGTGCATGTGCTGCCCGATTGGATGTATTCGCGCTACACCGTGTATGCCGCCCTGCCCACGCGGCGCATGGTGCCTGCGCGCACCAAGGCCTTCCTCGATTTTGTGACCGAGCAGGTGCCCGAGGCGGTGGCGCTGCAGCGCGCAGCGGCGGGCCTGGTGAACTAACTCAGGGGTTTCCGGGAGGCGCGGCAAAGCCGTTCTGGCGCCAGGCCTCGAACACCGTGACGGCCACGGCGTTGGACAGGTTCAGGCTGCGCTGGCCCGTCAGCATGGGCAGGCGCAGTTGCTGCGCGGGGGCAAAGGTCTCGCGCAGCGCAGGGTCCAGGCCACGCGATTCGGCACCAAACACAAACCAGTCGCCGGGCTCAAAGTGCGTTTCGTGCACCAGGCGTTGGCCTTTGGTGGTCAAGGCAAACATGCGCTGCGGGTCGGGGTGGTGCGTGGCCAGCAAGCTCGCCCAGTCGCGGTGGCGCAGCACGCGGGCGTATTCATGGTAATCCAGCCCGGCGCGGCGCATCAGGCGGTCTTCCATCGAAAAGCCCAGCGGCTCGACCAGGTGCAGCGTGCAGCCGGTGTTCGCCGCCAGGCGGATGGCGTTGCCCGTGTTGGGCGGGATCTCGGGTTCGACCAGGACGATGTGGAACATGGGCGTATTGTCTGCGCTGTCGTGCGTCATTCGGGTGGCGGCGTGCGTGCAAACACCAGGGCTGACACCGTGCTGGCACCTGCCTGGCGCAAGGCCAGCGCAGCGGCCTGCAGCGTGGCGCCGGTGGTCATCACGTCGTCCACCAGCAGCACGCTGCGCCCCTGCAGCGCGGCGGCGCGCAACGGGTCCACCGCCAGTGCGCCCTGCAGATTGCGCAGGCGCTGCGCGCGGCCCAGGTTGCTTTGGGCCTGTGTGTCATGCAGGCGCAGCAGCAGTGTGGCGTCTGTCTTGGCGGGCGCCAGGATGCGGGCCAGCAGCAGTGCCTGGTTGAAGCCGCGATTGCGCAGGCGGTGGGCAGACAACGGAATGGGGAGGACCCAATCGGCGGCATCCATCAGTGGTTCGGCCCAGGGCGTGCTGTGCAGCAGCCGGGCCAGGGTGGGCGCCCATGCGGGGTCTGCCTGAAACTTGTATTGCCCCACGATGCCCGCCCAGGGGTAGGCGTAGTCCACGGCCGCCACGCAGCGGTCCAGCCCCAGGGGTGTGCGCAGGCAGGTGCCACAGCGCATGCCTTCGGGGGCATGGCCGCTGGCGGGCAGGGGCAGGGCGCAGCCGGTGCAGCGCGCCTGCGGCTGGGCAAAGCGTGCGGCACAGGCATCGCACACGCGGCGTGCGGGCCAGGCATGGCAGATGGCGCACTGGCTCGGCAGCCATGCACCCAGGCGGCGCAGGGTGGTGCGCAGCATGGAGGGCGAAGGGGTATGCATGATCGTGTCCAATATAGGGCAGGGCGCAACAAACGGTTGCGCCATTTGCCTTTGTAGCTGCCATGCCCTTCGAGCGCCCGCCCACCATCGACCCTGTTGCCGCCGCCCATTGGCAGGCCACTGCGCCTGCGTTGTCGCCCTGGCTGCATGAGGAGGTGGCACGCCGCATGGAGCAGCGCCTGCAGTGGATTCGCATTCCTCCCCAGGCCTGGTGTCATTGGGATCCGGTGCGCGGTGGCTTGCAGGCACACGCCCTGGTGCGCGCGCGCTACCCGCAGGCGCTGTGCCACGTTGTCGAGACCGCGCCGCACCTGCAGCCCGTGGCTGCCAATGCGCTGGCGCCTGCATGGTGGTCGGCTTCCCGGTGGATAGGTGCGGGTGTGCGCTTTGAGGCGCCTGCGCCCGGATCGGTGCAGATGCTCTGGGCCAACATGGCGCTGCACATGGCAGCCGACCCACAGGCGCTGATTGCGCAGTGGCAAAAGGCCCTGAGCGTGGACGGCTACCTGATGTTTTCGTGCCTGGGTCCGGACACCCTGCGTGAGCTGCGCGCGCTCTACGCGGCCATGGACTGGCCCCTGCCTGGCCACGCCTTCACCGACATGCACGATTGGGGTGACATGCTGATCGAGGCGGGCTTTGCCGAGCCGGTGATGGACATGGAGCGCATCACCCTGACTTTTCCCAGCGCGCCGCGCCTGCTGCAAGAACTGCGCGAGTTGGGCCGCAACCTGCATCCGGCGCGCTTTGCGGGGCTGCGTGGGCGGCGCTGGAAGGCGGGCCTGGAGCAGGCCTTGACCGAGCGGCTGGCGGCGCCGGAGCATGGAGGTCAACTGGCGCTGACCTTTGAAATCGTCTATGGCCATGCCTACAAACCCACGCCCCGGGTGCCCGTGGCGGGGGAAAGTGCCGTGTCCTTGCAGGACATGCGCGCCATGCTGCGCGGCAATCAACGCCGCTGAGCATCATCGGCCAAGTGCCGGTTATCTCGTCAATGACGTAGCGCAAAAACACTGCCCACAAAGGCAGTAATTACGTGAACGTCTGATTTATCTCAATACCGCTACAATGGTTTCGCAGCCCTCGGGCCGCGTTTCGACTGCCTGTGGGCGGTGCGTTGGTGCGCTGGGTGCGTGGCCCTGCAGTGCAAGGCGCCAGCCCCTGGGCGACGGTGAGGGAGACGACTCGAACGATGAGGCACAACAAAGTGAAAACCATGATGCGCATTCCCCACATGCTGGCCAGCGCCCTGTGCTGGGTCGGCGCCTGGGCCACCACGGCAGCGCATGCCGCGCAGGATCTGCCCGGCGGCCCGGCGGTCAACCAGCTCAACCTGCACCCACCCGCCACGCGCATTGCGCAAGAGCAGCACTGGCTCCACTGGATGATGCTCATCATCTGCACGGTGATCTTCGTGGCCGTGTTCTCGGTGATGTTCTATTCGATCTGGAAGCATCGCAAGTCCCAGGGGGCAAAGGCAGCCCATTTCCATGAGTCGGTCACCGTCGAGGTGATCTGGACGGTGATCCCCTTCATCATCGTGATCCTGATGGCACTGCCCGCCACCAAGGTGCTGGTGGCCCAGAAGGACACCACCAATGCCGATATCACCATCAAGACCACGGGCTACCAGTGGAAGTGGGGTTACGACTACCTCAAGGGCGAAGGCGAGGGCATTGCCTTCCTGTCCACGCTGGACAGCAGCCACCGCGCCATGTCCAACAGCGGCGACGTGTCCCAGGCGCCTGCCGACTACCTGCTGAAGGTGGACAACCCCATGGTGGTGCCCGTGGGCCAGAAGATCCGCATCATCACCACGGCCAATGACGTGATCCACGCCTGGATGGTTCCGGCCTTCGGTGTGAAGCAGGACGCGATCCCGGGCTTTGTGCGCGACACCTGGTTCCGCGCCGAGAAGGTGGGCGACTACTACGGCCAATGCGCCGAGCTGTGCGGCAAGGAGCACGCGTACATGCCCATCCATGTCAAGGTGGTGTCCGCTCAGGACTACTCCGCCTGGGTGGCAGAGCAAAAGAAGAAGGCAGCAGCGCTGCTCGACGACCCCAAGCGCGTGTGGGTGCTCGACGACATCGTGGCGCGCGGTGAAAAGGTGTACGCCGCCAACTGCGCCGCCTGCCACCAGGCCAGCGGTCAGGGTGCGGGTGCGATCAAGGCGCTGGATGGTTCGGCCATCGTCAAGGACCAGGATGCTGCGCGCCAGATCCAGGTCTTGCTGCAGGGAGCGGCCAATGGGGCCATGCCTTCCTGGAAGCAGCTCAGCGATACCGACCTGGCGGCCGTGATCAGCTATACCAAGAATGCCTGGTCCAACAAGACCGGCCAGCTCGTGCAGCCGGCCGACGTCGTGGCCCAGCGCGGCAAGTGAACCGTGCCTGAGTGCACTGAGGAATCCCACCCATGAGCGCAGTTCTTGACCATTCCGCACACGCTGCAGGCGCCGCGCACGGCGCGCACGATCACCATCACCACGGACCCACAGGCTGGCGCCGCTGGGTTTATGCCACCAACCACAAGGACATCGGCACGCTGTACCTGCTGTTCTCCTTCACCATGCTGATGGTGGGCGGGGTGCTGGCGTTGCTGATCCGTGCCGAGCTGTTCCAGCCCGGCCTGCAGCTCGTGAACCCCGAGCTGTTCAACCAGCTCACCACCATGCACGGCCTGATCATGGTGTTTGGCGCCATCATGCCGGCCTTCGTGGGCTTCGCAAACTGGATGGTGCCGCTGCAGATCGGCGCGTCCGACATGGCCTTCGCGCGCATGAACAACTTCAGCTTCTGGCTGATGATCCCGGCTGCGCTGCTGCTGGTGGGCTCGTTCTTCATGCCCGGCGGCGCGCCCGCCGCCGGTTGGACGCTGTATGCGCCGCTGACGTTGCAGATGGGCCCCTCGATGGACGCCGGCATCTTTGCCATGCACATCCTCGGTGCCTCGTCCATCATGGGCTCGATCAACATCATCGTGACCATCCTGAACATGCGCGCGCCCGGCATGACGCTGATGAAGATGCCGATGTTCTGCTGGACCTGGCTGATCACCGCCTACCTGCTGATCGCCGTGATGCCTGTGCTGGCCGGCGCCATCACCATGACGCTGACCGACCGCCACTTCGGCACCAGCTTCTTCAACCCCGCGGGGGGCGGTGACCCGGTGATGTACCAGCACATCTTCTGGTTCTTCGGGCACCCCGAGGTGTACATCATGATCCTGCCGGCTTTCGGCATCATCAGCCAGATCGTGCCTGCCTTCAGCCGCAAGAAGCTGTTCGGCTATGCCTCCATGGTGTACGCCACCTCGTCCATCGCCATCCTGTCGTTCATCGTGTGGGCGCACCACATGTTCACCACGGGCATGCCGGTGACGGGCCAGTTGTTCTTCATGTACGCCACCATGCTGATCTCGGTGCCCACGGCGGTGAAGATCTTCAACTGGGTGGCCACCATGTGGCGTGGTTCCATGACCTTCGAGACGCCCATGCTGTTTTCGGTAGGCTTCATCTTCGTGTTCACCATTGGTGGCTTCACGGGCCTGATTCTGGCCATGGCGCCCATCGACATCCAGTTGCAGGACACCTATTACGTGGTGGCGCACTTCCACTACGTGCTTGTGGCCGGCTCGCTGTTTGCGCTGTTTGCGGGCGTGTATTTCTGGCTGCCCAAGTGGACCGGAGTGATGTATTCCGAACTGCGCGGCAAGATCCACTTCTGGACCTCACTGGTGTTCTTCAACATCACCTTCTTCCCCATGCACTTCCTGGGGCTGGCGGGCATGCCACGCCGCTATGCGGACTACCCCATGCAGTTTGCCGACTTCAATGCCGTTGCGTCCATCGGCGCGCTGGGTTTTGGTCTGGCGCAGGTGTACTTCTTTGTCGCCGTGGTCTGGCCCTGCATGCGCGGGCAGGGGTCCAAGGCTCCCGCCAAGCCCTGGGATGGTGCCGAGGGCCTGGAGTGGGAGCTGCCTTCGCCTGCACCTCTGCACACCTTCGAGACCCCGCCGAAGCTGGACGCAACGGCCACGCGCATCATTGGCTGAGGAGACTGCCATGCCTACTGCTGCACAACGCAAGGCCAATGCCCGCACTGCGTGGGGGCTGGTGGCGCTTGCCGCCACCTTTCTTGCAGGTTTCGTCGGCAAGATTTTGTGGCTGAACGCCTGAGGCGACCGTCATGACAGCGCGCAGCGCCAACACCCAGATGCTCGGCAAGCTTGCCGTCATTGCCGTGGGCATGTTTGCGTTTGGCTATGCCTTGGTCCCTATTTACGAGCGCATTTGTGAGCTGACGGGTATCAATATCCTGGCCTTGTCCGAGCGCCAGGTACCGGGCAATGGCGCGGCAGGGCGTGATGTGCCGGCGCCCAGGAACACCCAGGTGGATCGCAGCCGCACCATCACGGTGGAGTTCGATGCCAATGCCCGTGGTCCCTGGAAGTTCTGGCCCGCGCAGCGCTCGCTGCAGGTGCACCCTGGCGAGCTGACCACGGTGATGTACGAGTTCCAGAATGTGCAGAACCGGCGTATGGCAGCGCAGGCCATTCCCAGCTACGCCCCCAGCCAGGCGGCAGCGCATTTCAACAAGCTGGAATGCTTCTGCTTTGACCAGTACACCTTGGAGCCTGGCGAGAAGAAGCAATGGCCAGTGGCCTTTGTGATCGACCCGCGCATTTCGCGTGATGTCACCACCATCACGCTGTCCTATACCTTTTTCGAGGTGGGTGGGCGTACGCCTCCCGCACCCGTCACCCCTGTGGCGGCAGCCCAGGTGAACCCCAAGGCGGGCACATGAAGCAGGTCACCGAGCCCCGCCCGCCCCAGGCACCGGGCCGCAGTTCGGCGCTGCGCAGCATCCGTGCGGTGGCCTGGTCGCTGATTGGCCTGCGCAAGGGCAGCGAGTACCGTGAGGACTTGCAGCGGATACATCCCCTGCATGTGATTGTGGTGGGCCTGGTGGCCATTTTTGGACTGGTGGCGCTGCTGATGGCCCTGGTCCACTTCATTGTGTGAGTCCCAAAAGAACATATAGATCCAGGAGCAATCGAGATGAGTGCAACCACCCCCAGCAGCACCCCGTACTACTACGTGCCCGCGCAGTCCAGCCACCCCGTCATGGCTGCGGCGGGGCTGTTCTTCGTGATCCTGGGAGCAAGCCAGTGGATCAATGGCATCGACTGGGGCGCCTATGCCCTGGGTTTTGGCCTGCTGTGGTGGCTGGTCGTGCTGTTCCAATGGTTCCGCGATGCCGCCCGCGAGAGCGAGGGAGGCCTGTACGGGCGCAAGATCGACCTCTCCTACCGCTGGGGCATGAGCTGGTTCATCTTCTCGGAAGTGATGTTCTTCGGCGCGTTCTTCACCGCGCTGTGGTGGGCCCGCGCGCACTCGGTGCCTGCGCTGGGCAGCCTGGAAAACGGCATCCTGTGGCCCGACTTCAAGGCCGTGTGGCCCAGCGTGGTGGCGGGCGCCACGGCGTCGCCAGCGGGTATCGTGGAGCCGTTCAAGACCGTGGGGCCGTTCTGGCTGCCGACCATCAACACCGCCTTGCTGCTGAGTTCCGGTGTCACGCTGACCATTGCGCACCATGCGCTGCGTGAGAATCAGCGCGGCAAGACCATCGCCTTCGTGTGGATCACGGTGCTGCTGGGCTTTACCTTCCTGTGTGTGCAAGGCTACGAGTACTACCACCTCTACACCGACCTGAACCTCAAGCTCAACTCGGGCATCTTCGGCTCTACGTTCTTCATGCTCACGGGCTTCCACGGCTTCCACGTTTTCCTGGGCATGTTGATGCTGCTGTTCATCACGCTGCGCCTGCATCAGGGGCATTTCAGCGCAGAGCGGCATTTTGGCTTCGAGGGTGCCGCCTGGTATTGGCACTTTGTCGATGTGGTCTGGCTGGGCTTGTACGTGCTGGTGTACTGGATGTAAGTCGGAGCGCTACGCTGCGGGCAGGCCGGTGGGCTGGATGTAACCCAGCTTCCAGGCCAGCAGCAGGGCGATGAAGAGCGCGATCGACAGTCCCACGCGCCAGGCCAGCATACGGGCCATGCGTCGGCCATTGTCTTCACTGTGGGGGGCAGGCTTGCGGTCGCCGCGCAGCATGAAGAACAATGCAGAGCCCAGGCTGGCAAGAATGGCCAGAAAGGCGAGCAGAACCATGGTTTTCATGGAAAGCGATTATCCCGGGACGGTACAAGGCATGCAGGCACAAGGGCGATTCTGGAGTGTGACCCTGGCTGCGGTGTTGGCCGTGGGGGTGACCGCGTCCCTGGGTCGGTGGCAAATGGACCGGGCTGCCCAGAAGCAGGCCCTGCAGACGGCGGTGGAAACGCGTGCCACCCAGTCACCCCTCACATCCCATGAAGCGGTGCAGGCCTTGCGCCCCGGCACCGAGCAGGCCGCTGACCTGCTGCATCGCACCGTGCACCTGCGTGGACGTTGGTTGGCTGAGCACACGGTGTACCTGGACAACCGCCAGATGAACGGTCGGCCAGGATTCTTTGTGCTGACACCGCTGCAGCTGGAAGGGGCCGCGCACAGCGTGCTGGTGCAGCGTGGCTGGATTGCGCGCAATTTCCAGGACCGCACGGCGCTGGCGAGCGTAGAGACACCGCAAGGCGAGGTCGAGGTGACCGGACGGCTCGCGCTGGGGCCCTCGCGTCTTCTGGAACTGGCTGGTGCCGACAAGGGACCAGGGACTTCGCGCATCCGGCAGAATCTGGAGTTGGCCGCATTTGCGGCAGAAACCGGCCTGGCCCTGGCACCCTTGACGGTGGTGCAGACCCAGGGGCCTGCCGATGGCCTGCTGCGTCAGTGGCCCGCATTCAGCGCCGGGGTGGAGAAGCACCACGGCTACGCTTTCCAATGGTTCGGGCTCAGCGGCCTGATTGCACTGCTTTATGTCTGGTTCCAATTTGTCCGACGCCTCCACCCTCGCAGCCCTCGCACCGCCTGAAGGCGACAAGCCCGAGGCGGCGCGCGCTCGGCGCCGTGCGCGCTGGACTTTGCTGGTGCTGCTGCTGGCTTGTCTGGCGCCGGTGCTGGCGTCGTACTTTGCCTACTACGTGGTGCGGCCGGAAGGGCGGCGCAACTTTGGCAGCCTCATTGATCCGCAGCGTCCCGTCCCCGAAGCGCTGGCCACCAGCACGCTGGATGGCCGTCCCGGCCGGGTGTCCGATCTGCGCCATCAGTGGCTGCTGGTGAGCGTGGGTTCCGGGGCCTGCGATGCAGTCTGCGAAAATCACCTGTATTTGCAGCGCCAGATGCGCGAGGGCCTGGGCCGTGAAAAGGACCGGCTCGACTGGATCTGGCTTGTGACGGATGACGCCCCGGTGCCTGAGGCGCTGCAACCGGCGCTGGCGCAGGCCACGGTGCTGCGGGTGGATGCCCAGGCGCTGGCGCGTTGGCTGGAGCCGGCCCCGGGACATGGATTGAACGAACACCTATACGTTGTGGACCCTATGGGGAACTGGATGATGCGCTTCCCTGCGGCACTGGATGCCGCAGGCGCGGCCAAGGCCAAGCGTGACCTGGAGCGCATGTTGCGCGCTTCTTCATCCTGGGACACTGCAGGACGCATGGAAACCTCTCGATGAACGAAACCCAAGCCTTGTATGACTACGCGCCGCTGCTGCAGCTGATGCTGTTGGGAGCGACCATTGCCCTGGGACCTTTGGCGTGGGTGGCCTGGCGCAGCAGGGGCGGTGCCCGTGGCAAGCGCCTGCAGGCACTCATGGTGCTCACGCTGTTCCTGACCTTTGATCTGGTGATGTTCGGTGCTTTCACGCGCCTGACCGACTCGGGTCTGGGCTGTCCCGATTGGCCGGGCTGCTACGGCAATGCCAGCCCCATCGGTGCACGCGAAGAAATCAGTGCGGCCCAGGATGCCATGCCCACCGGCCCGGTCACGCATGGCAAGGCGTGGGTGGAGATGATCCATCGCTACCTTGCCAGCGCCGTGGGTGTGCTGATCATTGCCATCAATGTGGGCGTGTGGCGCCAGAAGCGCCAGTGGCAGCGCGAGGGACGCACCGGTGATGAACCCCTGCACCCCGGCTGGGCCGTGGCCACTCTGGTGTGGGTCTGCCTGCAGGGGGTGTTTGGCGCCTGGACCGTGACCATGAAGCTGTTCCCCGCCATCGTCACTTTGCACCTGATCGGGGGGCTGGTGCTGTTGGCCTTGTTGTGCGCGCAAGCGGTGCGGCAGGTGCGCACGGTGCAGGGCGTACAACCTGTGCAGCTACCAGTGAACTTGCGCTGGGCCATGGTGGCTGCCCTGGCGCTGGTGTGGATTCAGGTCGCCTTGGGCGGTTGGGTCAGCACCAACTACGCGGTGCTCGCTTGCACCACCTTCCCGACCTGCCAGGGAAGCTGGTGGCCTGCCATGGACTTTGCCCAGGGCTTTGAGATCTGGCGTCCGCTGGGCCTGCTCAAGGATGGAAGCCACATTGGATTTGCGGCGCTCACGGCCATTCACTATGTGCACCGACTGTTCGCCTACCTGGTCCTGGTGGTGCTGGTCGTACTGGGTCTGCGCATGCTGCGTGCAGGGGATTCCACCCATCCCGTGGCAGCGCAGGGACGGTGGTTGCTGGCGCTGGCAGCGTTGCAGCTCGTCACCGGTCTGAGCAACGTGATTCTCGATTGGCCCCTGGCGGCTGCCGTGCTGCACACCGGTGGTGCTGCGGCGCTGGTGGGTGTACTGACCTGGGCGCTGGCGGCCAGCGAGGCCAGCGCATCACAGGCCGTACTGGTGTCATCCAACACGCCCCTGGCGACAGCCAAGGCCAAGGCATGAGCGTGACCGCCGCAGTGTCGCTCCCCTCGCGCCTGGCGCAGTATTACGCGCTGACCAAGCCGCGCGTGGTCCAGCTCATCGTGTTCTGTGCGCTCATCGGCATGGTGCTGGCGGTGCCTGGCGTGCCCACACTCGACCAACTGCTGCGCATGCTGGTGGCCTGCCTGGGAATCTGGCTGGTGGCGGCTGCGGCCGCCGCCTTCAACTGCCTGGTCGAGAAAACCATCGATGCCAAGATGAAGCGCACCGCCTGGCGCCCCACGGCCAAGGGTGAGCTGACCGACATGCAGGCACTGCTGTTTTCTGCGGTGCTGTGCCTGGCGGGTTCGGCCGTTCTGTACGAGGGAGCCAACCCGCTGACCATGTGGCTGACCTTTGCCACGTTTGTGGGTTATGCGGTCATCTACACCCTTCTGCTCAAGCCGCGCACGCCACAGAACATCGTCATCGGGGGGGCTTCGGGCGCCATGCCCCCAGTGCTGGGCTGGGCCGCCATGACCGGCGATGTGGGGCCGCAGGCGCTGATCCTGTTCCTCATCATCTTTTTGTGGACGCCGCCGCACTTCTGGGCGCTGGCCCTGTACCGGGTGGAGGACTATCGCAAGTCCGGCCTTCCCATGCTGCCGGTGACCCATGGCAATGCCTACACGCGCCTGCAGGTGTTCCTGTACACCCTGGTGCTGTTTGCCGCTGCCCTCATGCCTTTTGTGTCCGGCATGAGTTCCTGGATCTACCTGAGCGCCGCTGTGTTGTTGGGCGCAGGTTTCTGTGCCTACGGGTTCGCGCTGTGGCGCAGCTACTCGGATGCACTGGCGCGCCGCACCTTCCGTTTTTCCATCGTCTACCTCAGCCTGCTGTTTGCAGCCCTGCTGGTGGACCACTACCTGCAGTGAGAGCCCCGTTCATGCCCCGTCGAAATGCTATAAAAACGATAGCTGCTTGCGCTTTTTTTGTAAGCGCTGGAGCCATTTTTTCTGCTTGTTCCAAAAGCCAACCGGAGTTTCGTGGCGTGGATCTGTCGCAAATGGACTATGCGCGCGACTTCGCACCGCTCAAGGACCACAACGGCCAGCAGCGGAGCATCAAGGACTTCCAAGGCAAGGTCGTCGTGGTGTTCTTTGGCTACACCCAGTGCCCCGATGTGTGCCCCACCTCCATGCAGGAGATGGCCGAAGTCAAGAAAATGCTCGGTGCCGATGGCGAACGCCTGCAGTCCATCTTTATCACCGTGGATCCCGAGCGCGACACGCCGGAAATGCTCAAAGCCTACATGGCCAACTTCGACCCCAGCTTCCTGGCCCTGGTCGGCAACGCCGAACAGACAGCGGCCTTGGCCAAGGAGTTCAAGATCTATTACAAGAAGGCCGAGGGCAAGACCCCCACAAGCTACACCATGGACCACTCGGCCGGCAGCTACATCTACGACACCCAGGGTCGCCTGCGCGTGTACTACCGCTACGGCAGCGGTGCCGAGGCCCTGGCGCACGATGTGAAGCAGTTGCTCAAGGAAGCCCGTTGAGGCCTGTGGAGTGGGTGCGCTGAAAGCAGCAGGGCTGCACATGGCAGCCCTGGTGTTTCTGGGGGGGGGCAGCAGGCCGTCAGGCGAATTCCGCCAGCGCCTTCTTCATCTTTTTCATGGCCGCTACTTCGATCTGGCGGATGCGCTCGGCGCTCACGCCGTATTCGGCGGCCAGTTCGTGCAGCGTCATGCCACCCGAGCCGTCGTCATTGACGCGCAACCAGCGCTCCTCCACGATGCGGCGGCTGCGCGCATCCAGGCTGTTCAGCGCCGTGGCAATGCCATCGGAGGCCAGCAGGTCGCGCTGGCGCGACTCGATCATGGCGGTGGGTTCGTGCGCCGCATCGGCCAGATAGGCAATGGGGCCATAGGCCTGCTCGCCATCGTCCGACGGGGCAGGGTCCAGCAGCACATCGCCGCCCGACATGCGCGTTTCCATCTCCAGCACTTCTTCGCGCTTGACGTTCAGTTGCGCCGCCACCTGATCGATTTCGCTCTCGGTCAGCGTGTTGCGGTGCGTGTCCAGCGCGTCGGCATCGGCCTTGAAGCCCTGCTTCATCGAGCGCAGGTTGAAAAACAGCTTGCGTTGCGCCTTGGTGGTGGCCACCTTGACCATGCGCCAGTTCTTCAGGATGTACTCGTGGATCTCGGCCCTGATCCAGTGCATGGCATAGCTCACCAGGCGCACGCCCTGGTCGGGGTCAAAGCGCTTGACCGCCTTCATCAGCCCCACATTGCCTTCCTGGATCAGATCGCCCTGTGGCAGTCCGTAGCCCAGGTATTGGCGCGATATGGACACCACCAGGCGCAGATGCGACATCACCAAGCGTCCTGCGGCGTCCACATCATTGCGGTCGCGCAGGGCGCGCGCTGCTTCCTGCTCCTCTTCAGGGGTGAGCAGCGGCAGGCGGTTGACCGCAGAAATGTAGGCGTCCAGATTGCCCAGCGGGGGCACCAGCGCCCAAGGGTTGGCAGGCGCCACAGCGTTCGTCGCAGCGATGGTGGGAAGGGTCATTCGGCTTGTCCTTTCCTTGTATGCCTTCATATTAGCACTCTCTTGGAGGGACTGCTAATTCCGGAGTTCCCCTGGGGTTTGCACAAAATGAGGGGGCGGTCAGGCGCGTTCCTGCGTGGCAGACTTGTGTGGCGAGGTCTCTATCCATGACTCTTTGTTCCGAAACCCTGAGCGCCGTGACCACCACCGTGGGCACGGCAGAGGATGCGCGCCGCCTGGCGCAGGCTGTGCTGGCGCAGCGCTTGGCGGCCTGCGTGCAGATCGAAGCCATCACCTCCCACTACCGCTGGGAGGGCGCGCTGCACGAGGATGGCGAGTGGCGCCTGGTCTGCAAGACCGTTCCCCAGGCGGTGGATGGGCTATGTGCGCTGTTGCAGGCCCAGCACCCCTATACCTTGCCGCAACTGGTGGTGCAGCCCCAGCAGGCCAGCGCAGCGTACGCCGACTGGGTGCGGCAAGAGACGCAGGGGGCTTGGTAGTTTCAGAACCGGTGCTCAGGCCACCAGGTCGATTTGCTGCGTGCTCCCCACGCCGCCGTCTTCACGCAGGTACACGCTGGTGGCGCGCACGGCGCCCAGCGTGCGGTTGTCGGTCGTGCGCAGCGAGAACGGGGTGTCTGCTGCCGCCAGCGCCAAGGCACCCACACCGGCTTCTTGCAGGGTGCGCAGGTGGCCAGGCCCTTCGGCCTCGGGGGTCCACAGGCGCAGTTCGCCATACACGGTGTCGTTGGCATCGATCCAGCCGTTGCCGTCCTCATCGTGTTCGGCCAGTTCGCTGTAGCCGTTGCCCGTGGCGGGGCCGAACAGCTCGCGTCCATCGTCGATGCGCTGGTTCCGGTTGCCGTCCAGCGCCAGGTAGGCGCGCTGGCCCGCCAGCAAAGGCACCTGCTCGGTGTGGCCATCGCCGTCCAGGTCGAAGGCAAAGCGCAGGTCCTGCAACTGCGCGGCCATGCCGTCAAAGTTGATGACCAGCGGATCCACCGGTTGGGCCGCGTTGCCCAGGCGGACCAGCAGGTGCGTTTCCTCGCGGTAGCTGCGCTGCATTTGCAATTGCAGGCTGAAACGGATTTCCTGCCCATCGGCGGTGTGCACCACGCCTTGGGCGGCCCACTGGGTCTGCTCGGTTTCTTCGAGCACGGTGTGCTGTTCGAATTCCAGGCCGAATTCAGGGCGCGGGGATGCAACGGCGGCTGCACGGGGGTCTTGCAGCACCACGGGATCGGCCGCTGGAGCGTCCGCCAGGCGCAATTCCTGCGCGCGGATGCCGGTCATGCGTTCGATCAGGTCGCGCACCATGGCCAGGTGCGGGGTCAGTGCCTTGGCGGGGTCGGCATCCCGCGCCTTGGTGCTGGACGCGGCCTGGGGTGCGGGCGCGTTGTGTGCCACGGCCGCAGCGCTGGCCGCGGCAAGTGCGCGGGCCGACGGCTGACCTGTGACTGCGGCAGCGCGCGCTGGGCGCGGGCCTACCCAGGCTTCCAGCCGGGTGCTCTGCGCCTGCACGCGCGTGGCGCTGTGCTGCACCTGCCACTGCAGGGCAGAGGATGTGACTTTCATGGCCGGACTCCCAGGAGCGGATACCGGCATATCGGCACAACAGCCGCGTTACTTGAGTCCTCGGATCAGCTGTGCTGCGCGCGCACGCGTTGCTCAAACAGCTCCAATGGCTCGGGCCGACCGAACAGGTAACCCTGGAATGCGCGGCAACCATGCTCCATCAGGAAGCGGTGATGCTCGGGCGTTTCCACACCCTCGGCAATCACGCCCAGGCCGAGCATGTTGGCCAGCGCGATGATGGTGTGGGCGATGGCGGCGTCCTTGGGGTCCAGCATCACGTCGTGCACGAAGCCCTGGTCGATCTTGATCTGGTCGAGTGGCAAACGCTTGAGGTAGCTCAGGCTGGAGTATCCGGTGCCGAAGTCGTCGAGCGAGAAACCCAGGCCGTGCCGCTTGAGTGCCTGCATGGTGGCGATGACGCCGGCCACGTCCTGCAGCAGCAGGCTTTCGGTCAGTTCGAGCTTGATGTGCGCCGGGTCGGCCCCGGTGGAGCCGATCAGGTCGAGCACCTGCGCCACGAAGTCTTCCTGGTGGAACTGGCGCGCGCTCACATTGATGGCCAGCGTCAGGTGGGCCAGCCGAGGGTCCGTGCGCCAGCGGGCCTGTTGGCGCAGGGCGGTTTCCATGGCCCAGTAGCCCAGTGGCAGGATGAGGCCGGTGTCCTCGGCCAACGGCACGAAGAGGGCGGGCGAGACCAGTCCCTTTTCAGGGTGCTTCCAGCGCAACAGCACCTCCGCGCCGGTGATCTGTCCTTCGCTGTCCACCTGGGGCTGGTAGAGCAGCAGGAACTGGCCATTGCGCAGGCCGTCGTGCAGCTCGGTTTCGAGCAGGGCGCGCTGGTTCACGGCCTCCTGCATGTCCGGGTCGAAGAAGCGCAGGGTGTTGCGGCCTGCATCCTTGGCGCGGTACATGGCCAGGTCGGCCTGCTTGAGCACCTCGTCCACCGAGGCCTGATGTCGCAGCAGCGTGGCACCGATGCTGGCCGTGAAATGGTGATCCTGCCCGGCCAGGCGGTAGCTCATGCGCAACTGCGTCAGAAGCAGTTCGCCCAGCGTACGCACCTGTGCGGCCGCTTCGGTGGCATCGGGGCTAAGGTTCTGCAGCACCAGCACGAACTCGTCGCCACCGAGCCGCGCCACCGTGTCCTGCTCGCGCAGACAGGCGCGCAGGCGCTGCGCCACTTCGACCAGCAGCAGGTCGCCCACCTCGTGGCCCCGGCTGTCGTTCAGGGTCTTGAAGTTGTCAATGTCCACGAACAGCACGGCCGCATTCAGGCCCGTGCGCGCGCTGCCGGCCATGACCTGCTGCAGCCGGTCGGTCAGCAGCCGTCGGTTGGGCAGGCCGGTGAGGGCATCGTAGAAGGCCAGGTAGCGGGCTTCTTCCTCGGCGGCCTTGCGGGCGGAGATGTCGATGTCGATGCAGAACATCTCGGGGGGCTGCCCCGGTACCGCAATGCGCGTGTGGCTGGAGAACACATCGACGAGCGAGCCATCCTTGCGCCGCAGGCGCAGCTCGCCGGCCGGGATGGGCTGGCCGGTGGCGAACATGCGGGCGACATCCTTGCGTACCGGCTCGCGCATCTCGGTCGGAATGATCAGGTCCAGCAGGTTGCGGCCCAGTGCTTCCTGTTCGGTGTAGCCGTAGAGGGTTTCGGAGGCCTTGTTCCAGTAGGTGGTGCTGCCATCGGCGCGGTAGCCCTGCACCGAGATGGCGGGAATGTCGCGCAGCAGCGAGCGAAAGCGCAGCTCGGATTCGCGCAGCGCGTTCTCGGCCAGCGTGCGCTCGGTGATGTCGCGGGCGAGAAAGAGCACCGTGGCCTGGCCGTTGACCCGTGTGCCCAGGGGGCGCGCCCGGCCTTCGAAATGGCGCGGCCCGGACAGTGTCTCCATCACGTATTCGACGCTTTCGGTCTGGCCGCTGCGCAGCGTGGCCTGGATCAGCTCCATGAAGCGGTCCGCCTGAGCGGCTGGCAGCACCTCATGCAGCCGTTTGCCCAGCAGCACGGGGGCGGGTGCTGCAAGTGCCGACTCTTCAGGTGACAGCACTTCGACATAGCGGCCCTGTGCGTCGAGCACCAGCAGTACATCGGGGATGGCGTAGGCAATCGCGTGCAGGCGCGCTGCGCTTTCTTGCAGCGCCTGCTCGGTGGCCATGCGGTCTTCCACGTCGCGCAGCAGCAACCCGACCAGGGCCGTGGCAGGCGCAGACAGCAGCAGCAGCAGCAGCGTCAGGCGCTGGTTCATCTCCTGCGCCAGGGTGTCTGGCAGCCACTGGGCCATGCCCAGGGCCACGGCGTGCAGCAGCAGGCCGAAGCCGAGCAGCGGCACAGGCCTGACCTGGACGAGTCCCCGCTGCAGGGCCCAGCGGAAGGCCAGACCCAGGGCGGCGGAAAGCACGATCACCGACAGGCCCACCCAGGTTCCGGCGCCGCCGATCCACAGGCGCGCGGTGCCCGCCATGACCACGGCCAAGCCAGCGACCACGGGGCCGCCGAACAGACCCGCCATGCTCAGCACCACGGAGCGCACATCGAAAATCGCACCAGGACCGACCGATACCAACGGGCTGAGCATGCTGATTGCGGCGATGCTGCCGAACAGCAGCCCCGAGGTCAGGCGCCCGGCCGTGGGCTTTTGTCGCCACAGGCGGATATGGCTGGCGTGCAGAAAGCACAGGGTCAGCAGCAGGGCAAGGGCTTTGACCAGTTCGGTGAACATGGGTGCGCGGACCAGTCCACAGGAAGCGTGGACGGATTCCTGGAGCCAAGAAGGCACCATCATGCGGCAATCGCCTGCCCGCGTAAACGGGGAAACCCGCCCCGTGGCCCGGTGGCCCGGGCGGGGCGTGGTCGTCAGCCCAGCAGTGCCTGGGCGAACTCGCGGGCGTTGAAGGTTTCCAGGTCTTCGAGCTTTTCGCCCACGCCGATGAAATACACCGGAATGGGGCGCTCCTGCGCAATGGCGGCCAGCACGCCGCCCTTGGCCGTGCCGTCGAGTTTGGTCACGATCAGGCCGGTGAGCTGCAGCGCGTCGTCAAAGGCGCGCACCTGGGCCAGCGCATTCTGGCCGGTGTTGCCGTCGATGACCAACAGCACCTCGTGCGGCGCCGTGGCGTCGGCCTTGGTGACCACGCGGCGGATCTTCTTCAGCTCTTCCATCAGGTGCAGTTGTGTGGGCAGGCGCCCGGCGGTGTCCACCAGCACCACGTCCTTGCCGCGCGCCTTGCCCGCGGTCACGGCGTCAAAGCTCACGGCGGCGGGGTCGCCGCCTTCCTGGCTGACGATCTCGACCGTGTTGCGGTCGGCCCATACGCCCAGTTGTTCGCGCGCGGCGGCGCGGAAGGTGTCGGCCGCTGCCAGCAGCACCTTCTGGTCGTGCTGGGCCAGGTGGCGCGTGAGCTTGCCGATGGAGGTGGTCTTGCCGGCGCCGTTGACCCCCGCCACCATGATGACGGTGGGTTGGTGCTCGCCAATCACCAAGGGCTTTTCCAGCGGGCGCAGCAGTTCGGTCAGCGCCTCGGCCAGCAGGCCCTTGACGGCGGCAGGCTCGGTGGCCTTGGCTTCCTTGACGCGGCGCTTGAGGTCGGTGAGCAGCCACTGCGTGGCCTTGACGCCGGTGTCGGCCATCAGCAGGGCGTCTTCCAGTTCTTCGTACAGCGCGTCGTCGATGCGCGTGCCCGTGAACACCGTGGCAATGCTGCTGCCGGTCTTGCGCAGACCGGACTTGAGGCGATCGAGCCAGCCCTTGCGCGCAGGCTCTGGCGCTGGCTCCGCTGCCATGGGCGCCGATGCCATGACAGGGGCAGAGGCAGGGGCAGGGGCAGGGGCAGGGGCAGGGGCAGGGGCAGGGGCAGGGGCAGGGGCAGGGGCAGGTGCAGGTGCAGGTGCAGGTGCAGGTGCAGGTGCAGGTGCAGGTGCAGGTGCAGGTGCAGGTGCAGGTGCAGGTGCAGGTGCAGCGGGCGCCGCAGGTTCCGGCGTGGCGGGTGGCGCCGGGGCCAGTGTCGGCGCCGGGGGCGGAACGTCTGCTGTGGGCGTGGGTATCGACGGCGCTGCGGGGGCTGGCAGCACCTGCGCTTCAGGTGCTGGGGCCGCAGGAGCCGCAGGCGGAACGGCCACCGGGGGAGCGGCATCTGCGTTCAGTGGCGCGATGGGCTTGTTCAGCCAGCCAAACAGGCCGCCGGCGTCGGCATCGCCGGTGGCGGCGGGCTTGGGCGGTGGTTCGGCAGGCGGCGAAACGGGCGAGGGCGCGGTCGGCTGTGCGGGTGCGCTGCCCTCGGTGGGCTGCGCAGGCGTGGGTTTCTTCTTGAAAAAACTGAACATTGGTGGGTTCGTAGAATCACTGCATTCTATGAAACACGCCACACCCCTCCTGGCCCTGTGGGCCTGTCTTGTCGCCGGGGCTGCCCAGGCGCAACCGGCGCGTGCGCCCGCAACCCCTGCCGCAGCGCAGGCCGTGGCCGGGCCGCAGCAGTTCCAGCTCTCCAACGGCATGCAGCTCATCGTGCAGCCCGACCGGCGCGCGCCCACGGCGGTGCACATGGTCTGGGTGCGTGTGGGCTCCATGGACGAGGTCGATGGCACCTCGGGCGTCGCCCACGTGCTGGAGCACATGATGTTCAAGGGCTCGCGCAGCGTGCCGCCGGGCGAGTTCTCGCGCCGTGTGGCGGCCCTGGGTGGGCAGGAGAACGCCTTCACCAGCCTGGACTACACCGGCTACTACCAGCAGATTCCGGCGCACCGGCTCGAAGACGTGATGCGCCTGGAGGCCGACCGTTTTGCCCATAACGAATGGCCCGACGCCGAATTCCGCAAGGAGATCGAGGTCGTCAAGGAAGAGCGCCGCCTGCGCACCGAAGACCAGCCGCGTGCCCTGCTGTGGGAGCAGCTCAGCGCGGCGGCCTTCACCGCCTCGCCCTACCGGCGGCCCATCGTCGGTTGGATGAGCGACCTGGATGCCATGACGCCCGAGGACGTGCGCCAGTTCCACCGCCAGTGGTACGTGCCGGGCAACGCCGCCGTGGTGGTGGCGGGTGACGTGGATGTGGCCCAGGTGCGTGCGCTGGCCGAAAAGTACTACGGCAGCATCCCCACGCGCGCCGTGCCCACGCGCAAGCCGCGCACCGAGCCGCCCCAGCGCGGCCTGCGTCGCATCGAGGTCAAGGCCCCGGCCGAGCAGGCCTATGTGGCGCTGGCGTTCCGTGTGCCCGCACTCACTGCGGTGGACGCCCCCAGCGCCGAAGACCGCGACGCGCTGGCGCTGATCGTGCTCTCCGCCGTGCTCAGCGGCTACGACGGTGCACGCCTGGAGCGTGCCCTCACCCAGGGCGCACAGCGCGTGGCCGACAGCGCCGACAGCGGTGCCTCCGTCATGGGGCGCGGGCCTGCGCAGTTTGTGCTGACCGGCGTCCCGGCCCAGGGCAAGACGGCGCGGCAGGTCGAAGACGCCCTGCGCGCCGAACTGGCGCGCGTGGCCCGCGACGGTGTGAGTGCGGCCGAGCTGGAGCGCGTCAAGACCCAGTGGATCGCCGCCAAGGTCTATGAGCGCGATTCGGTCATGCGCCAGGCGCAAAGCCTGGGCCAGCACTGGGTGCAGGGCTGGCCGCTGGACGCCGAAGACCGTCTGCTGGCGCAGTTGCGCACCGTCACGCCGCAGCAGGTGCAGGCCGTGGCGCAGCGCTACTTTGGCGACGACCAGCTCACCGTGGCCACCCTGCTGCCCCAGCCCCTGCCTGCGGGCGCCGCCCGCCCCGGCAGCGCGCCCGCCGCAGCCCACCGCCACTGATGCCCACGTTCAGGCCTACCCTGGAACCATTGCCATGAATGCTATAAAAATAATAGCTGTCCGCGCTTTATTGGTAAGCGCTGGTGTGCTTTTTTATGCCCAATCCGCCTGGGCGCTGCTGCCCATCCAGCACTGGCAGGAGCCCAGCGGCGCCAGCGTCTGGCTGGTGGAAAGCACCGCCATCCCCATGGTGGATGTGCAGATCGACTTTGACGCCGGTGCCCGGCGCGACCCGGCCGAACAGGCCGGCCTCGCGCAGGCCCTGGCGGGCATGGTGTCCAAGGGCGTGCGCGCCGGGCGCGGCTTTGCCGCCCTGGACGAAAACGCCCTGGGCGAAGCCTGGGCCGACCTGGGCGCGCAGTTCGAGGCCAGCGCCGGGCGCGATGCCCTGAGCTTCTCGCTGCGTTCGCTCACCGAGCCCGCCTTGCTCGACAAGGCCGTGCACCTGGCCGCGCGCCAGATGGCCGAGCCCGCCCTGCCGCCCGAGGTGTGGGCGCGCGAGCGCGCCCGCTGGAGCGCCAGCCTGCGCGAGGCCGACACCCGGCCCGGCACCGTGGCCGCCAAGGCGTTTTCGAGTGCCGTGTTTGGCAGCCATCCCTATGGGCAGCGCCCCACGCCGCAAACGCTGGAGCGCATCCAGGTGGCCGACCTGCAGCGCTTTCACGCCCAGCACCTGGACGCCTGCCGCGCCCGCGTGCACATCGTGGGCGCGGTGGGCAAGGCGCAGGCGCGGCTGCTGGTGGCTGCGCTGCTGGCGCGCCTGCCGGCCTCCAGCCCCTGCGCCCCGCTGCCTGCCGTGCCTGAGGTGGAGCCGCTCAAGGCTGCAGCGCAGCAGAACATCCCCTTTGCCTCGGCCCAGGCCCATGTGTACATCGGCCAGCCCGGCTTTGCGCGCAAGGACCCCGACTTCATCGCGCTGCTGGTGGGCAACCACATCCTGGGCGGCGGGGGCTTTGTCTCGCGCCTGACCGAAGAGGTGCGCGAAAAGCGCGGCCTGAGCTACAGCGTGTACAGCGGTTTTGCGCCGGGCCTGCATGCGGGCGCGTTCAGCATCAACCTGCAGACCCGGCCCGACCAGGCCGCGCAGGCCGTGCAGGTCGCGCACGAAGTGGTCGAGCGCTTCGTCGCCGAGGGCCCCACCGAAGAAGAGCTGCGCGCCGCCAAGGACAACCTGGTGGGCGGCTTTGCGCTGCGCATCGACAGCAACCGCAAGCTGCTGGCCAATGTGGTCAACATCGCCACCTACGGCCTGCCGCTGGACTACCTGGATGGCTGGACGCGCCGCGTGGAAGCCCTCACCGTGGCCGACGTCAAGGCTGCCATGGCGCGCAAGCTCCAGCCTGCGCGTATGGTCACCGTGGTGGTGGGCGCGCAGCCATGAGCAGCCGCCTGAGCATGGCCAAGGTGCAGGCTGCCCTGCGTAAAGGTGTGGCCTCTGCCGCTGCCCCGGTCCGCAGCGCAGCCTCCCCCGCAGCGCCAGTGCGCGCCCGAGGCGCCCAGGGCGCGGGCGAAATCCGCATCATCGGCGGGCAATGGAAGCGCACCCGCCTGCCTGTGCCCCAGCGCCCCGGCCTGCGCCCCACGCCCGACCGCGTGCGTGAAACCCTGTTCAACTGGCTGGGCCAGGATTTGACCGGCTGGCGCTGCCTGGACGCCTTTGCCGGCACCGGCGCCCTGGGGCTGGAGGCCGCTTCGCGTGGCGCAGCGTCGGTGGTGCTGGTAGAGCAGGACGGTGAACTGCTGGCGCGCCTGCAGCAGCATGTGCAGCGCCTGCAGGCCCGCAGCGTGCAGGTGCGCCGGGGCGACGGCGTGGCCGCCCTGCGCCAGTGCGCTGCCGCCAGCCTGGACCTGGTGCTGCTCGATCCGCCGTTCGACAGCGCGCTGTTCCAGCCCGCCCTGCAGGCCGCAGCCCAGGCCGTGGGCCCCCAGGGCTGGGTCTATCTGGAGGCTCCACAAGCCTGGGACGAAGCCGCCCTGGCCTCCCTGGGCCTGGCGCTGCACCGCCACCTGCGCGCCGGTGCGGTGCATGCGCACCTGCTGCGACGGGCGTGAGATAAACACCCCCCTGTGGCGCCTGCGGGGCGGCCCTTGCGCGGGAGCTCAGGCCTGGGGGGCGCCGGTTTACCGGGTTTTTAGATGTTTTGGTAATAAAAAACCAAAAACACAGTAGTTCCAGTTTTGAAGTGTGGATTCCACAATCCTTTCACCACACCACAAAACCACAGGAACTACACCATGAATTTTCGCCGTCGTTTCATCCAGCTACCCCTGGCCGCCGCTGTACTGACCCTGGGCGCCGCATCCGCCTGGGCCCAGGGCGTGACCCTGCTCAACGTGTCCTACGACCCGACGCGTGAGCTGTATGTGGAGTTCAACCAGGCCTTTGCCAAGCACTGGAAGGCCCAGACCGGCCAGGACCTGACCATCAAGCAAAGCCATGGCGGCTCGGGCAAGCAGGCGCGCTCCATCATCGACGGGCTGGAGGCCGACGTGGCCACCCTGGCCCTGGCCGGCGACACCGACGCGCTGCACGCCAACGGCGGCTGGATCGCCAAGGACTGGCAGAAGCGCCTGCCGCACAACAGCGCGCCCTACACCTCCACCATCGTGCTGGTGGTGCGCCAGGGCAACCCCAAGGGCATCAAGGACTGGGACGACCTCGTCAGGCCCGGCATCAGCGTCATCACGCCCAACCCCAAGACCTCGGGCGGCGCGCGCTGGAACTACCTGGCGGCGTGGGAGTTCGCCAAGCGCAAGTACGGTGGCGATGCCAAGGCCAAAGACTTCGTGACCAGGCTGTACGCCAATGTGCCGGTGCTCGATACCGGTGCGCGTGGCTCTTCGGTGACCTTCGCGCAGCGCAACCAGGGCGATGTGTTCATCAGCTGGGAGAACGAGGCCTATCTGCTGGAGAAGGAGTTTGGCAGCAAGGTCGATGTGGTCTATCCCTCGCTCTCCATCCTGGCCGAGCCCGCCGTCACCGTGGTGGACAAGAACGTGGACAAGAAGGGCACGCGCGCCGTGGCCGAGGCCTACCTGAAGCACCTCTACACCGAAGAGGGCCAGGACATCGTGGGCCGGCATTTCTACCGCCCGGCCATCTCCGAGAAAGCCAAGGCCAAGTACGCCAAGCAGTTCCCTGCGCTGCAACTGTTCACCATCGATGCCGCCTTTGGTGGTTGGGAAAAGGCCGCCAAGGACCACTTCGCCGATGGTGCTGCGTTTGACCAGATCTACACCCGGAAATAAGAGCCAAATCAGCCCCTGCCGCTTATGAATAAAGCGCCAGTAGCTATAAAAATAGAAGCAAAGGAACGCCATGTCCACCTTGTTGATCGCTGGCAGCCCGTCGGAGCGTTCACGTTCCGCCGCCTTGCTGGATGCCGTGGCCCAGCGCCTGACGGTACGCGGCGCGCTCGTGGACCGCATCCATGTCCGTGACCTCTCGCCCCAGGCGCTGCTGCTGGCCGACACGCACCACCGCAGCATCAGCCAGGCCGTGGCCCAGGTGGCGCAGGCGCGCGTGCTGGTGGTATCCACGCCGGTGTACAAGGCCGCCTACAGCGGCGTGCTCAAGGTCTTTCTCGACCTGCTGCCGCAGACCGCGCTGCAGGGCAAGACCGTGCTGCCGCTGGCCACGGGCGGCAGCCCGCACCACATGCTGGCGCTGGACTATGCGCTGCGGCCCGTGCTGCAGTCGCTTGGGGCCAAGCACATCCTGCCGGGCGTCTATGCCACCGATGCCCAGGTCACGGTGACCCCGGAAGGGGCCTACACCGTGGGGCGCGACATCGCCACCCGCCTGGACGACGCAGTGAACCTGCTCGTGACCGAGACGCTGCGCCCCTCGCCCGCGCAGGCCACCCGGTTCGCGCCGGTGCCCTTCTCGCAGGTGCGATGTAGCGTGTGACGCCCTGAAGCCCGGGCGCACCGGCCCGGCCTGAATCCTTCCCCTGTCCCCATTTTTTGAACCCGCGCACGCGGCAAGGGCGGAGCCTTGCCCGCGCAACGACCCCTCGGAGTATTTCCATGACCTCTTTCAAGCCATCGTTCACCCGCCGCCAGATCCTTGCCACCGGCCTGGCCGCTACCGCGCTGGGGGCCAGCAGCGGCGTCCTGGCCCAGCAGGGCGGCCGCGTGCTGCGCATCGGCCACCAGAAGGGCTGGCTGTCCATCCTCAAGGGGCGCGGCACGCTGGAAAAGCGCCTGGCGCCGCTGGGCGTGAAGGTCACCTGGACGGAGTTCACCGCCGGTCCGGTGCAGCTCGAAGCACTGAACGTCGGCTCCATCGACTTTGGCGACGTGGGCGAGGCACCGCCCATCTTCGCCCAGGCCGCTGGCGCGCCGCTGGTCTACGCGGGCGCCACGGTGCCGCGCCCCGCGCTGGAGGCGGTGATCGTGCCCCAGGGTTCCAGCATCCGCTCCGTGGCCGACCTCAAGGGCAAGCGCGTGGCCTACAACAAGGGCTCGAACGTGCAGTACTTCCTGGTTAAGCTGCTGGAAAAGCACGGCCTGAAGTACGGCGATGTGCAGTCGGTGTTCCTGGCCCCGGCCGATGCGCGCGCCGCCTTCGAGCGTGGCGCCGTGGACGCCTGGATCATCTGGGACCCTTTCCTCGCCGCCGCCCAGAAGACGCTGGACGCGCGCCTGCTCGTCGATGCCACCGGCGTGGTGAACAACCGCGCCTACTACTTCACCTCGCGCGACTTCGCCACGAAGAACACCGACGTACTGCGCATCGCCATCGAGGAGGTCAACGGCATCGACACCTGGGCCTCGAAGAACAAGGAGGCTGCGGCCACTGAGCTGTCGGCGGTGCTGGGGCTGGACAAGGCCATCACCGATCTGTACCTGGGGCGCGCGCGCTTTGGCGTCGGGCCGGTCACGCCCGAGATCCTGGCCGAGCAGCAGCAGATTGCCGACACCTTTTTTGAACTCAAGTTGATCCCGAAAAAGCTCAACCTGCGGCACGCCGCGCCGGTGGATCTGGGTTGATCGCACCAAGGAGCACATGCCATGAACACCCCTGTGTCCTTTCCCCTGCATGAGCGCCTGCAGCGCCTGCTGGAAACCACGGCCAATGCCTGGGGCCTGCACCCCCGGCAGCGCCGCGTGCTGCGCCGCGCCCCCAGGGCAGGCTTTGCCATCTCGTACTGAGGCTGGAGAACCGCATGACCACCAAGACCCTTGCCGGACCGCCACCCTCGGCCGCCCTTTCCCCTGCCTGGGCGCTCGCCGCCCGGCGCCACGCCTGGCGTCATGCCTGGGGGGTGGCCCGCCGGCTTCTGCCCTGGCTCGTGCCCGTGGCGCTGGTGGCCTTGTGGCAGGCCGCATCGCAATGGGGCTGGCTCTCCAGCCGCGTGCTGCCCGCGCCGCTGGACGTGGTGCGCGCCGCCAGCGCACTCGCTGCCTCGGGCGAGCTGTGGACCCATGTGCAGGTCAGCGCCGGCCGCGCGCTCACCGGGCTGGCCATCGGCGGTGGGCTGGGGTTGGTGCTGGGCCTGCTCACGGGCTCGGCGCGCTGGGCCGAGGCGCTGCTCGACACCAGCATCCAGATGGTGCGCAACATCCCGGCGCTGGCGCTGATTCCGCTGGTGATCCTGTGGTTCGGCATCGACGAGGCGGCCAAGCTGTTCCTCATCGCCGTGTCGGTGTTCTTCCCCATCTACCTCAACACCTTCCACGGCATCCGCGGCGTGGACCCGGGCCTGATCGAGATGGGGCGCACCTACGGCCTGAACCGCTGGCAGCTCTACCGACAGATCGTGCTGCCCGGCGCGCTGTCGTCCATCCTGGTGGGGCTGCGCTTCTCGCTCGGGCTGATGTGGGTGATCTTGATCGTGGCCGAGACCATCTCGGCGCAGGCCGGCATCGGCTACCTGACGATGAACGCACGCGAATTCCTGCAGACCGACATCGTGCTCGTGGGCATCCTGCTCTACGCGCTGCTGGGCAAGCTGGCCGACCTTTTCGCCAAGGGTCTTGAACGCTGGTGGCTGCGCTGGCATCCCGGTTACCAAGGCTAGGTCGGCGTACCGCACCACTCATCCACTCCTCTTTTCATAGCTGCTAGCGCCCGTCAATCGGGCGCGGGAGGCCCCTTTGACTTCAGAAAACCAAAAATCCCCCACCGGTGGCGTGCGCCTGGACATCACCGGCCTGGGAAAACGCTACGGCCAGCGCGAGGTGCTGCGCCAGACGCAACTGCACATCGCGCCGGGCGAGTTCGTCGCCATCGTCGGCCGCAGCGGCTGCGGCAAGAGCACGCTGCTGCGCCTGGTGGCGGGGCTCGAATCCGCCAGCAGTGGCGAGATCCGGCTCGACGGCGCGCCGCTGGCCGGCCTGTCGGAGGCCACGCGCATCATGTTCCAGGAGGCGCGTCTGCTGCCCTGGAAGCGTGTGCTGGACAACGTGGCGCTGGGCTTGCCGCGCGACCAGCTTGCGGCCGCCGCTGCGGTGCTGGAGCAGGTGGGCCTGGGCGAGCGCCAGGGCGAATGGCCCGCGCGCCTCTCGGGCGGCCAGCGCCAGCGCGTGGCCCTGGCCCGGGCGCTGGTGCACCAGCCGCGCCTGCTGCTGCTCGACGAGCCCCTGGGCGCGCTCGACGCGCTCACGCGCATCGAGATGCACCGGCTTATCGAAAGCCTGTGGCGTGCCCATGGTTTCACCGCGCTGCTCGTCACGCACGACGTGCAGGAGGCCGTGGCCCTGGCCGATCGCGTAGTGCTGATCGAGGACGGCCGCATCGCGCTGGACCAGCGCATAGCCCTGCCACGCCCCCGCGTGCATGACGCCGCCTTCGCCGCGCTGGAGCAACGCATCCTCGACCGCGTGCTGCAAAAGCCCGCCACCGAGCCCCTGACCCCCGCCGACCCCTGGCCCGGCGTGCCGGCCCACGGGCTGCGCTGGGCGATCTGAATTCTTTCTTTTCCTCGTTTTTTCAACGGACTTTTCAAGGAGAAAACCATGTCCATCCAAGCCATCAACGTGCGCAACCAGTTCAAGGGCAAGGTGCGCGAAATCATCCGCGGCGATGTTGTTTCCGAGGTTGATGTCGAGACCCCCTGGGGCATCGTCACCTCGGTCATCACCACCCGCTCCGTGGACGACCTGGGCCTCGCCGTGGGCTCGGACGTGGTCGCCCTCGTCAAGTCCACCGAAGTCTCCATCGCCAAGCTGTAGGCGCCCGATCCCTTGCCCAGACGAAAGGCCAACTCCATGAGCACCGCACCCCGTCAACTCCACCTCGGCGCCTTCCTGTTCGGCGTCGGCCACCACATCGCGGCCTGGCGCCACCCGGACGTGGACCCCGCCGCCGCGCTGCGCCCGCAGCACTACAAGAACCTGGCGCGCATCGCCGAGGCCGGCTTGTTCGACGCCATCTTCAGCGCCGACACCATGGGCCTGCCCGGCGCCCCCGCCGAGGCGCTCGCGCGCAACGTGCCGCCGCACCAGTTCGAGCCGCTGGAACTGCTGACCGCGCTGGCCGGGGTGACCGAGCGCATCGGCCTGGTGGGCACGGTCTCCACCACCTACCTGCCGCCCTACCACCTGGCGCGCAAGGTGGCCACGCTGGACCACCTGAGCGGCGGCCGCGCGGGCTGGAACCTCGTCACGTCGGGCTCGGACCACGAGGCGCGCATCTTCGGCCTGGACCAGCAGATCAGCCACGCCAGCCGTTACGAGCGGGCGCGTGAATACGTGGACGTGGTCAAGGGCCTGTGGGACAGCTTCGAGGACGATGCGCCGCTGTTCGACAAGGCGGGCGGCCGCTACTTCGATCCGGCCAAGCTGCACCGCATTGACCACCAGGGCAAGCACTACCAGGTGCAGGGCGCGCTGCAGAGCCAGCGCCCGGTGCAGGGCTACCCGGTGATGGTGCAGGCGGGGTCCTCCGAGGATGGGCAGGAACTGGCCGCCGCCACGGCCGAGCTGGTGTTTACCGCGCACCAGTCGGTGGAGACGGCGCGCGCGTTCTATTCCAGCCTCAAGAACCGCCTGCCGGCGCATGGCCGCGCGCCCGACGCGCTCAAGATCCTGCCCGGTGTCTCGCCCGTGGTCGGGCGCACGCAGGCCGAGGCGCAGGAGAAGTACGAGCGCCTGCAGTCGCTCATCGAACCTTCGGTGGGCCTGGGCCTGCTCTCTAGCTTCGTCGGCGGCTTCGACTTCTCGGCCTACCCGCTCGACGGCCCCGTGCCCGACCTGCCGCCCACCGAAGGCTGGCAGAGCCGCCAGGAACTGTTCCTGAGCCTGGCGCGGCGCGAGAACCTCACGCTGCGCCAGCTCTACCAGCGCGTGGCCACGGCGCGCGGCCACTGGACGGTGGTAGGCACGCCGCAGTCCATCGCCGATGAGCTGGAGCACTGGTTCACCACCGGCGCGGCCGACGGCTTCAACGTGATGGCGCCCACGCTGCCGTACGACCTGCAGGACTTCGTGGCGCTGGTCATCCCCGAGCTGCAGCGGCGCGGGCTGTTCCGCACGGCCTACACCGGCCGCACCCTGCGCGAGCACCTGGGCCTGCCCCGGCCGCTGCACCCGGCGCAGGCGCGCCGCCAGCAGGCCGAGCGTCTGGTGGCCGCCGCGGCGTGACATCGCGCGCAGGTCAGGGCTTCGGTGGGGCTTTTTCCTGCGCCGGGATGCGCGTGGCGCGGACTTCCTGGCCCGTGACCGGGTGCAGGTAGGCCTCGACCACGCCGCCCTGGGCGTCCACGGCATAGAACTCGTGGCAGTTGCCCTTGGAGACCTTGAACTTCACGACCACGAAGCGCGAGGCGCCGAAGATCTCGCGCGCCCGGGCTTCGCTCATCCACTGCGAGCGCGGCGCGTCGGTGCAGACCACTTTCTCTGTGGGCGCGCTGGCGTGAGCCGGTGCGCAGGGGCCCAGGAGTCCAAGCAGGGCAGGCAGGGCCAGCGATGCGGCGATGGATGGGCGGCGGGAGCGGTGGGAGCGGTGGGAGTGTGTCATGGCCGCCGACTGTAAAACCCTCGCATGAACCACGGCTGAACGAGACCCAGTCTCCTCCATGGCGCACTCAGGCATGCGCGCGCAGGGCCTCGATCCGGTTCCAGCCCTTCTTCTTGGCGGCATACCGCGGCTGGTCCACGGCCTCGATGACGCTGGAGGGCTGGGTGTCGCCATGCGGAACGATGGTGGCCACGCCGATGGGTTGCAGGCATGGGGCGGGTACGACGGTCATTTATAGCTCAATTGGAAATTAAGAAACCAAAATTTATTCTTTTGAGTTTTAAGGTATGGAGCCCAGAATTCCATGCATCTCAACCAATGCGCAGATGCGGAGCGACCACCCCATGGATGGCCGGCACAACACCACGCAGCTGCTGGACGCATTTCGTGAACCCCACCTCCATCATCATCGTTCCAGGCTGGCGCGACTCAGGTCCCGGCCATTGGCAAAGCCTGTGGGCCCAGCGCATGCCGCAGGCCGTTCGTGTCGTTCAGGATGACTGGATCACCCCCACGCGATCGGCGTGGGTGGGTCGTTTGGAGCAGACCGTGATGGAGGCACCGTATCCGGTGGTGATCGTCGCGCACAGCCTGGGGTGTATCGCCACCACCCACATGCGCTCTGAGGCGGCGGAGCGTGTGCAAGGCGCCTTGTTGGTGGCGCCTGCCGATCCAGAGCGGCGCGCCGTTCTGAGTGATTTCGCACCCGTGCCCCACGCGGCGTTGCCCTATCGAAGCATTGTGGTTGCCAGTGGCAATGATCCTTATTGCACCATTCGTCTGGCCAACGCCTATGCCAGGGCGTGGGGGAGTGAGTTCGTGCGACTTCAAAAAGCGGGGCATATCAACGTGGAATCTGGCCATGGTGAATGGCCGTTGGGCTTCGCGCTCTTGCAGTCGCTGGTGGGTGATGCCCGCCAGGGGATGCCAGAAACCGAGATGGCATCCCAGGTGTAGCGCGGCACCTGGCAGTTGCGATGTGTGCCACTGCCGGTGTGTGCTGGCGTCGTAGGGGTTCGCCGAATCTGCTACCGTGACGCGTGAATAGAAACGGCTGCACCGCTCGTCAACGTGGTGTGGTGCCTGGGAGCCCCAAAGACATGTCACGCAAACTACTCGCTGTTTACCCTGGAACCTTTGATCCCATCACCCTGGGGCATGAAGACCTGCTGCGCCGCACGGCCCGCCTGTTTGACGGCGTGATCGTCGCCGTGGCCATTGCACACCACAAGAAAACGCTGTTCAGCCTGGACGAGCGCATGGACATGGCGCGCGAGGCGCTGCGCGACTGCCCCCAGGTACAGGTCGAGCCCTTCGAGGGGCTGGTGACGGCCTTTGCCGCCGCGCGTGGGGCCTGTGCCATGGTGCGCGGCTTGCGCTCGGGCACCGACTTTGATTACGAGTTCCAGCTTGCAGGCATGAACCGCGCCCTCATGCCGCAGGTGGAGACGGTGTTCCTCACCCCTGACAGCCGCTACCAGTCCATCAGCAGCACGCTGGTGCGCGAGATTGCTACGCTGGGGGGTGATGTGGCGCAGTTCGTCTCGCCCGTGGTCCACGAGCGGCTGATGCAGAAGCTGGGCCGCGCAGCGCGGGCGTGATTCAACTGCTGCTGGCCTGCTGCACCGTGTCATGCACAAAGCGCAGCTTGCACCATGCCCCAGCCGACAGGGCAAAGGGGTAGGCGTCGGGCTGACCCAGGCTGCGGTTCAGGCTGTTGAGCAGCAGCGTCAGCGGCACCCATTGGCGCACCAGGGTGTCGAACGGTGGCGCGGGGTGGGCGAACGGGTTGGCGACATGCTCGCGCACGATGCCGTCGGCGCCGGGCACCCGCAGGGCGGTGTCGTATGCGGAAGCGGTCTCCAGCAGATCGACCATGTGCAGGTAATGCGCCCAGGTCTCGGCCCAGTCTTCCCAGGGGTGAGCGGTGGCGTAGGCGCTGACATGCTGTTCTTGCCAGTCGGGTGGTGGGCCGTCTGCATAGTGGGCAGACAGCGCGGCGGCGTAGTCCCGGCGCTCGTCGCCAAACAGGGCGCGAAAGGCGTCCAGCCGGCCGCCTTGCTGCACCAGCCGTTCCCAGTAGAAGTGGCCTGATTCATGCCGCAGGTGGCCCAGCAGCGTGCGGTAGGGTTCGTGCAGGGCCAGGCGGCGGCGCGCGCGCTCCACATCGTCGGCCTCGGCCACGTTCAGCGTGATGGTGCCGCCCTGGTGCCCGGTGAGGATGGTGGGCTCGCCCGGTTGGTCGGCCAGCAGGGCGTAGCGGGGGCTGGCCTGCGCGTCGGCGTTGTCGGCTGTGCCTTGCAGGCCCAGGCGCGCCAGGGTGTAGAACAGTTGGCGCTTGGCTGCCTCGATGCGTGCCCAGTGCTGGCGCAGCAAGGGGTCGGTCAGCGCGGGCAGCATGTGCGTCTGGCGGCAGGCCAGGCACAGGTGGTGCGGGCTGTGGGCGGGCAGGGCGAAGTTGCAGCCGCCCCCGTCGTCGCGGTGCGTGCACAGGCGGTAGCGTGCCGCTCCGGGTGCAGGGCTGCGCTCCTGCCACAGCGCTGGGGCATTCCCTGGTGCGGGTTCGAGCGCGCGCAGGGCCATGGCTTCCGGCACAAAGGCCAGCGTGCTGCCGCAGCGCACGCAGTGCATGCTGTCAAAAAATACCAGGTGGCCGCAATGACTGCATGGATAGACCTGCATGGCGTGAGCTTACCCCGATGTCGGCAGCCAGGCGTGCACGGTCGTGCCCTGACCTGCCGTGGACTGCACCTGCCACTGGCCGCCCAGGGCCTCTATGCGCTGGCGCATGCCGGCCAGGCCATGGCCGCCGTGGCCCAGGGTGGCGGGCTCAAAGCCGATGCCATCGTCGTGCACCGTGACCACGACCTGCGCCCCCTGGGGCTGCACGCGCACGTGGACCTGGTGCGCCTGGGCGTATTTGCCGATGTTGGTGAGCGACTCCTGCACCAGGCGGTACACGGCCAGTTGTGCGGCGTCGTTCAGGCGCACCTCGTCCACCTGGGCCTGTACGGACAGGCCCGCGCGTTCCGAAAACTCGCGCGCCAGAATCTCCAGCGCTGTGGCCAGCCCCAGGTTGGCCAGCGCCGAGGGCCGCAGGTCTTCAATGATGCGGCGCTTGAGCGCAATCACCTGGTTGAGCGTGGCGCCCAGGTGTTGCAGGCGCTCCTGCACCTCAGGGCCGCTGGTGCCGATGCGGGATTTGAGGCGCGCCAGATCCAGCTTGGCGGCGGTGAGCAGGGCGCCGAGTTCGTCGTGCAGCTCGCGTGCCAGGTGGCCGCGTTCGTCCTCGCGCACCTGCTGCAGGTGGTTGGCCAGCGCGCTGAGCGATGCGGTGCGCGCGCGCACCAGGGCCTCCAGGCGTTCGCGCTCGCTCTCCAGGGCTTGTTGTTCGCGGGCCGTGGCCTGTTGCAGGGCCTGGGTCTGGCGCAGGTAGCGGTAGAACGCCAGCAGGCCTACAGCAGTGGCCAGCGCGATGCCCAGGCGCGAGCCCCACAATGCGCGTTCGATCTCCGCCTGCCCACGTGCCACCTGTGCGTTGCTGCTGTCAATCAGGGCGCGTGCATGCAGGCGGATCGCATCCATGTGCTGTTTGCCCACGTCGGTGGAGAGCACGAACTGCCAGGCGTCCTGCCGCTCCTTGCGGCGCAGGTCCAGGCTCAGCGCCATTTCCGAAAGCTTGGTGGTGATGGTGCGGGCGAGTGCCTCGTAGTGCTGTCTGTCCTCGGGGGTGTCGGCCACCAGGCTTCGCAGTTGTTCCAGGTCGTCCTGCAGCGTGGCGATCCCGGCCTTGTAGGGGTCGAGATAGCGCTCATCGCCCGTGAGCAGGTAGCCGCGCAGGCCGGTTTCGGCGTCGAGCATGTCCTGCAACAGCCGGTTGACGCTGGAGTGTGTGGCCTGGCTGTGCGCCAGTTGCTGCAAAGCCTGGTGTGAGCGCTGGTAGCCCGCCTCGTTGATGCCCACCAGTGCCAGTGCCGCGAGCACCGCCAGGGGCAGCACCACGGCAAGGCGTTGCAGGGCATGGGGCCATCGCAGGGGGCGGTGTGGACGAAGCATGCAAATCAGGATAATGGGTCGAACGCCGCCGTCGCCGTGGCTGGCGGCGCGCAGGGAGAGCCGATTCGATGATCAATGTAGGTATCGTGGACGACCATGCGATTGTGCGCTCGGGGCTGCGCCAGTTTCTGTCCGAGCATGTGGACCTGCGCGTGGTGGGCGAGGCCGCCAACGGACGCGAGGCCATCGACCTGGTGCACCAGCAGGACATTCAGGTGCTGGTCATGGACCTGGCCATGCCGGGGCGCAGCGGCATCGACGTGCTGGCGCAGTTGCGCGCCAAGGCGCCGCACATGGGCATTCTGGTGCTCAGCGGGTACCCCGAGGAGCATTACGCCATCAGCCTGATCCGCCAGGGTGCCAGCGGCTATCTCAACAAGGAATGCGAGCCCGAAACCATTGTCGAGGCCATCCGCACCATTGCCCAGGGGCGCCGCTACGTGACGCCCGCGGTGGCTGACCTGCTGGCCCAGCAGTTGAACCGCAAGGAGGACGCGCCGGTGCACGAGCAGTTGTCCGAGCGTGAATTCCAGGTGTTCCTGAAGCTCGCACGCGGCGAAACGGCCGGGGACATCGCCCAGGCGCTGTCGCTGAGCGTCAAGACGGTGAGCACCTACCGCACGCGCCTGCTCGAAAAAATGGGCCTGTCCACCAACAGCGACCTGACGTACTACGCGCTCAAGAACCGACTGATCGATTGAAGTGATGTAACACCCCCCTGAGGTGCTGCGCACCTTCCCCCCTCTCTCGTATCGCTGCGCGATTCGGGAGGGGGGACGCTCCCAGCGCGGCGGGGCGGCCCTTGCGCGGGAGCCCTGGCTTGGGGCGCGCCGGTTTCATCCGCTGTGGGTGCCGCGTTCGTGCAATGGATCACTGAAATGAAACGCCCCCATTCAAGCCGGCACGGCGCTGACCTGGTAGCCGATCTGTTGCAAGCGTCGGATGAGGCGGTTGGCGGTCTTGGAGGCGTCTTGGCGGTCGAAGTGGGCCGCGCCCAGATCGTGCCATTCGGTGCCGTCCTTGAGCATGTGCCATGCGGCTGTGAGCATGGAGGCGGCCACGGCGATGATGGCCTTCTTGGCACCTCGTCTCGCTCGGATGCGATGGAACTGCGCTTGCAGGTAGCCTCCCTTGACTCGTACGGCCGCCCAGGCGGCCTGCACCAGCGTGGCCTTGAGCCACTTGCCGCCGCGGCGCAACCGGGTGCTGCGGCGCTTGCCGGCGCTCTCGTCGTTGCGCGGGCACAGGCAGGCCCAGGACAGCAGGTGGCCAGGCGTGGCAAAGCGGCCCATGTCGATGCCGACCTCGGCGATCAGTGCGTCGGCGGCCACGGTACTGATGCCCGGCATCGTGGTCAGCAGCTTGGCCGCTGCGCGAAAGGGCTCGAGCCCTTGGCCCACCTCCTTCTCGATGTCGCCAATGGCCTTGTCCAGCGCGTCGATGTGGCCCAGGTGCAGCTTGAGCATGAAGCGGT
Source organism: Acidovorax sp. 210-6 (assembly GCF_010020825.1). Classification (GTDB taxonomy): domain Bacteria; phylum Pseudomonadota; class Gammaproteobacteria; order Burkholderiales; family Burkholderiaceae_C; genus Simplicispira; species Simplicispira sedimenti. The sequence goes on along the minus strand of NZ_JAACJE010000001.1, from coordinate 3,316,539 downwards.
GGTGCCTTCGGATGCGCCCACGCAAGGCTTCGAGCAGTTCCTCGGGGCTGGCCTTCACGCGGGTGGTCACGCAAGCGGCCAATTCCTCGGGCTTGCTGTGTCCATCGATGATGGCCTGCAGCACGGCGCGCCCGGCCTTGCCCAGGATGTCGCTGAGCACCACCGACAGCTTCAGGTTGGCGTCCTCCAGCACCTTCTCGATGCGCTGCACGTGCGAGGCGCGCTCGCGCACGAACTGCTTGCGCGTGCGGGTGAGCGTGCGCAGTTCCTGCACCGCAGTGGGCGGCACGAAGCTGGCGCGGATCAGGCCGTGGGCCAGCAGGTCGGCCAGCCACATGGCGTCGTTCACATCGGTCTTGCGCCCTGGCACGTTCTTGACATGAGCGGCGTTGGCCAGCATCAGCTCGAAGTGGCCCTCCAGGATGTGCCACACCGGCTTCCAGTACACGCCGGTGGCCTCCATCGCCACGTGCTCGATACCCAGCGACTCCAGCCAGTCGGCCAGGGCCAGCAGGCCCGAAGTGGTGGTCTCAAACGTTCGCACTCCCTGACTCGCCGGTCCATCACCGGCAATGCGGGCACAGGCCACCACCGTCTGCTTGTGCACGTCCAGTCCCGCGCAGCGCGGATGAATCACGTCCATGACAGCCTCCTGTTCACGGTGGCATCGGCGTGCAGTCCACGTCGTCGGAGTCTGAAATGCGTGCTCGAGGGTCAAGAACCCAGGGCCACAGTATGGGGTGCTCGTGGGACTGCGGGTCCAACTGAGATTCGGGTTCGAAGCACCAAGTACAAACCGACCTCTGTGCCAGCCACCGCGTCCAACATTGGACACCCGTTTCATGCGATGCGGGTGGCGCACAGCGCTATGGATAACTGAGATGCGCCGCCAGTTCGCGGCAGTAGTCCACCAGCGCCTCGATATCGCCCGACTTGTCGAACACCGCGTCCACGCCCAGTTGGGCACAGCGCCGGCGCACGTCGGGCGTGGCGTAGTTGCTGAGCACCACCGCGCGCTGCCCTGGTTGGCGGCGTCGGCAGGCCGCCAGCACGCCCAGGCCGGTGCCCTGGCGCAGGAACACATCCACGATGACCAGGTCCCAGTTCTGCGTGTGGGCGTCCAGCCATTGGCAGGCGGTGGCTTCGCTGTCGGCCATGCCCACGGGCTCCACGGCGGCCAGCTCTTGCAGCGTGCCGATCAGGTTCTCGCGGATGGTGGGGTTGTCTTCGACGAAGAAGGTGCGGAGCTTCACAGCGGCCTTTCGGGATGTGGCGAGCCCACTCTATCGTGACGGGCGGCCGCGGGCTGCCAGCGCAGGCAAGCGCTGCGCGTAGGCGCATTCCTACTGGGCTGGCGGGATGTGGGCCGTACCGCACACCGGGCAGGCCGGATTGCGGGCAGTGCGCAGGCTGCTCCATTCCATGCTCCGGCCGTCCAGCATCAGCAATCGCCCGGCCAGAGAGGTGCCCACGCCCGCCACGAGCTTGAGCGCCTCGGTGGCCTGCAGGGCCCCCACCACGCCCACCAGCGGAGCAAACACGCCCATGGTGGAGCAGGCCACTTCCTCGAACTGCGCCGCCGGGTCGAACAGGCAGGCGTAGCAGGGGGTGCCGGGCTCGCGCGGGTCGATGACGGTGATCTGCGCATCGAAGCGGATGACCGCTCCCGCCACCAGCGGCTTGCCCAGGCGCACGCAGGCGGCATTGACCGCCTGGCGCGTGGCGTAGTTGTCCGAGCAGTCGAGCACCACCGTGGCCTCCTGCACCAGCGTGTGCAGGCGCAGGGCGTCCACGCGCTCCTGCAGCGCGGTCACCTGCACGTCGGGGTTGATGGCCTGCACCGCCTGTGCAGCCGATGCCACCTTGGGCTGGCCCACGCGCTGTGTGGTGTGGGCGATCTGGCGCTGCAGGTTGGTCAGGTCCACCACGTCGTGGTCCACCAGCGTGATCCGGCCCACGCCCGCCGAGCCCAGGTACAGCGCTACTGGGGAACCCAGGCCGCCAGCGCCAATGACCAGTGCGTGCGCCGCCAGAATGCGCTCCTGCCCCTCGATGCCGACCTCATCGAGCAGGATGTGGCGGGAATAGCGCAGGAGCTGGTCGTCGGTCATGGGTGGGCGGGGCAGTAAAAAGGGCCGGTGTGCAACCGGCCCCGGTGGGCGAAGGCGGCAGCGGCTTACTGCTCCTTCTTTTCTTCCTTGCGCTCGGTCTGGGTCTTGCTCACCAGCACGGGCTTGCCGCGCAACTGGTTCAGGGCCTGGGCGAGCTGGAAGTCCTTGTCGGTGCCGAACTCGGGGAGCTTGCGCTCGGACACGGGTTTCTTTGCCTCCTCTTCCAGGCGTTTGCGGGCTTCCTCGCGGGCCTTTTCGCGCTCGGGGTCGGGCTTTTCCTCGCCCTGGCCGTTGCCCAGGTGTTTTTCGAGGTCGGCCTCGCGCATGCGCAGGGCGGCAAAGGGGCTGCCCTCGGCGGTCTCGTCCACCATCACGTCGGGGACGATGCCGCGCGCCTGGATGGATTTGCCGCTGGGTGTGTAGTAGCGCGCCGTGGTCAGCTTGATTCCGGTGTCCGGCCCCAGGGGGCGTACGGTCTGCACCGAACCCTTGCCAAAGGTCTGGCTGCCCATGATGGTGGCGCGCTTGTGGTCCTGCAGGGCACCGGCCACGATCTCGCTGGCCGAGGCAGAGCCTTCGTTGACCAACACCACCAGCGGCACCTTCTTGATGGCCGCAGGCAGGCGTTTGAGCGGGTCGCTGCTGCCACGGCGGGCGTAGAAGTCGGGCGATGCCTTGAACGTGGCCTTGCTCTCCGCAAGCTGCCCGTTGGTGGTGACCACCACCACGTCCGCAGGCAGGAAGGCCGCAGAAATGGCCACGGCGGCGTCCAGCAGGCCGCCGGGGTCGTTGCGCAGGTCCAGCACCAGGCCCTTGAGCTGCGGGTCCTGCTTGTACAGTTCCTCGACCTTGCGCACGAAGTCGTCCACCGTGCGTTCCTGGAACTGCGACAGGCGGATCCAGCCGTAGCCGGGCTCGACCATCTTGCCCTTGACGGACTGTGTCTTGATCTCTTCGCGCGTGATCGTGACGGCAAAGGTACGGTTCTCTTCCCTGCGGAAGATGGTGAGCGTGACCTTGGTGTCGGGCTGGCCACGCATGCGCTTGACGGCCTCGTTCAGACTCAGCCCGCGGACGGCGGTTTCGTCGATCTTGGTGATCAGGTCGTTGGTCTTGAGCCCGGCGCGGAAGGCTGGCGAGCCCTCGATGGGCGAGACCACCTTGATCAATCCGTCTTCCTGCGTGATCTCGATGCCCACGCCGACGAACTTGCCCGTGGTGCCTTCACGGAATTCGGAGAAGGACTTCTTGTCGAAATACTGCGAGTGCGGATCGAGGCTGGCGACCATGCCCGAAATGGCATCGGTGATGAGCTTCTTGTCGTCCACCGGCTCCACATAGTCGGTCTTGACGAGGCCGAACACGGCGGCAAGTTGCTGGATTTCCTCCAGCGGCAAGGGTGCCATGCTGCCGCGTGCCATGGTTTGCAGCGACACCGTGGTCAGCGCGCCCGCGAGCGCGCCGACCGATACCCACCCTGCGATTTTCAGTTTCTGGCCCATACGTTTACCTCTGACCGGGTCAATATACACCTTGGAAGGGCCCAACCCGCGCCGGTTCCCGCGCGGGTGCTCACATTTTGCAGCGCTTGTCTTTTTTCGGTGGACTCAGGCCTTGCCTTGGGTGGCAACCGCTGCCGCAGCCTTGGCGGCGGCCTCTGCATCGCCAAGATAGTAGTGGCGGATGGGGCGCAGGTCCGCGTCCAGTTCGTACACCAGAGGAATTCCGTTGGGTATGTTCAGGCCGACGATGTCCTGGTCGGAGATGCCGTCCAGGTACTTGACCAGTGCGCGGATGGAGTTGCCGTGCGCCGCCACCAGCACGCGCTGACCGGAGCGAATGCTGGGGGCCATGGTCTCGTTCCAGAACGGCAGGACGCGGGCCACGGTGTCCTGGAGGCACTCGGTCAGCGGCACCTGGGAGGCGTCCAGGTTGGCGTAGCGGCGGTCGTTGCGCTCGCTGCGCGGGTCCTGCGGCTCCAGCGCGGGTGGGGGGGTGTCGTAACTGCGGCGCCAGACCAGCACCTGCTCGTCGCCGTACTGTTTGGCCATGTCGGTCTTGTTCAGGCCCTGCAGCGCACCGTAGTGGCGCTCGTTCAGGCGCCAGCTTTTCTGCACGGGCAGCCAGGTGCGGTCCATCTCGTCCAGGCAGTACCACAGGGTGTGGATGGCGCGCTTGAGCACGCTGGTGTAGCACAGGTCAAAGTCATAGCCTTCGGCCTTGAGCAGCTTGCCTGCCGACATGGCCTGGGACACCCCGGTGGGGGTCAGGTCCACATCGGTCCAGCCGGTGAAGCGGTTTTCCAGGTTCCAGGTGGATTCGCCGTGGCGGATCAGAACGAGTTTGTGCATGGTGTCCCTTGGGCAAGCAGGTCGAAACCCGGCATTTTAGAATTGCGGCATCTGACACCCCAAGGAATATCGTGAATTTCATTGTCGAGAACTGGTATCTGTTCGTGCTGGCCTTCGTTTCGGGAGGGATGCTGTTCCTGCCCATGCTCAAGTCGGGCGCGAACGGGCTGACTCCCTCGGCCGCCGTGCTGCTGGTCAATCGCGAGAAGGCGGTGCTCATCGACGTGTGTGGTGCCGACGAATACGCCGAAGGCCACGTGGGCGGCGCCAAGAACGTGCCGGTGAATGAAATCGATGAGCGCCTGCCCACGGTGGTCAAGAACAAGGCACTGCCGCTGGTCATGGTGTGCTCCAGTGGTGCGCGTGCCACACGCGCGGCCATCATGGCCCGACGCCTGGGCTACGAGAACGTGCAGGTGCTCGCCGGTGGCACCAAGGCCTGGCGTGAAGCGGGCCTGCCCATCGAGAAGAAAGCCTGATTGCCCACTGCCGCCGAGGAAAACGCCATGCTAGCCGTCAAGATGTACACCACCGCCGTTTGCCCCTACTGCGTGCGTGCCAAGCAACTGCTCAAGGCGCGCGGGGTCGAGCACATCGAAGAGATCCGCATCGACACCAACCCGCAGGAGCGCGAGCGCATGATGGAAACCACTGGCCGACGCACCGTGCCGCAGATCTTCATCGGCGACACCCATGTCGGTGGTTGCGACGACCTGATGGCCCTGGACGCCCGCGGCGGTCTGCTGCCCCTGCTGGGCGCTGCATAATCCCGTGTTTCGCGCCCGCAGCGGGAAGGTTTCCTGCAGCGGGTCTTTTTGTGGCCCGGCGCTGTGCCGGGCCTGGTTTGAGCTGAAAGCATCCCATGGCCGATCAAGAAACCTCCTCCGCCCCCGTGTTCCAGATCCAGCGTGTGTACCTCAAGGATCTGTCGCTGGAGCAGCCCAACTCCCCCGCCATCCTGCTGGAACAGCAACAACCCAACGTGGACATCCAGCTGGGCGTGGAAGCCACCCCGGTGGTCGAGGGTATTTACGAGGTCTGTGTGACCGCCACCGTGCAGACCAAGATCCAGGACAAGACCGTGTTCCTGATCGAGGCCAAGCAGGCCGGCATCTTCGAAATCCGCAACGTGCCTGAAGACCAGATGAGCATGGTCATCGGCGTGGCCTGCCCGCAGATCGTGTACCCCTACCTGCGTGGCAACGTGGCCGATGTGGTCAACCGCGCCGGCTTCCCGCCCGTGCACCTGGCGGAAATCAACTTCCAGGCCATGTACGAGCAGCAACGGGCACAGGCTGCTGCAGCGCCCTCGTCGCCTCTGCCGCAGTAATTTTTGGGTCTTTTTGGCCTCTGGCGCTTATGCAATAAGCGCGAGCTGCTATGAAAATCATAGTTCTTGGTGCGGGTGCCTGGGGTACGGCCATGGCGATCAGCGCCGCGCGCCACCCCGACAGTCACGCCGTGACCCTGTGGGCGCGCAGCGCCGAGCATGCAGTGCAGATGCAGGCGGCACGCAGCAATGCGCGCTACCTGCCTGGTGTGGGCCTGCCCCAGGGGCTGGAGGTGCGCAGCGGCACGGTGCCCGATGCGGTGGCCGGGGCTGGGCTGGTGGTCGTCGCCACCCCCATGGCCGCACTGCGCGGCATGCTGGGGGCCTTGCACGGCTGCACCGCCCCGGTGGCCTGGCTGTGCAAGGGCTTTGAGGCCGCGCTGGCCGAAGGCGCTCCGGGCCTGCTGGCCCACGAAGTGCACGCCCAGGTAGCGCCCGGCCTGCGGGCAGGCGTGCTCAGCGGCCCCAGCTTCGCCCAGGAAGTGGCCCTGGCCCAACCCACCGCGCTGGTGGCCGCCAGCGAACACGCCGACGTGCGCGACACCCTGGTGCGCGCCTTCCACAGCCCCAGCCTGCGTGTCTATGCCAACGACGATATCGTGGGTGTGGAAGTGGGCGGCGCCGTCAAGAACGTGCTGGCCATTGCCACCGGCCTGTGCGACGGCCTGCAACTGGGGCTCAATGCGCGGGCCGCGCTCATCACGCGTGGCCTGGCAGAAATCACCCGCCTGGGCTTGGCCCTGGGTGCGCGCGCCGAAACCTTCATGGGCCTGTCGGGCCTGGGCGACCTGGTGCTGACCGCCACTGGCGACCTCTCGCGCAATCGGCGTGTGGGTCTGCTGCTGGCGCAGGGGCAGACGCTGGCGCAGGCCGTGGACTCGCTCGGCCACGTGGCCGAGGGTGTGTACTGCGCCCGCACTGTGGTGCAACGTGCACGCCAACTGGGCGTGGAAATGCCCATCAGCGAAGCCGTGGTGGCCTTGCTCGACGGCCGCCTGCGCCCCGCCGAGGCCGTGGCCGCCCTCATGGAGCGAGAGCCCAAGGGCGAAGGTGCCTGAAGCAAGACAACCCCCTGTGTCGCTTCGCTCCTTCCCCCTTCTCTGGCATCGCTGAGCGATGCGGAAGGGGGACGCCACCAGCGCGGCGGGGCGGCCCTTGCGCGGTGGCTGCCGATGTGGGGCGCGCTCGTTTCATGCGGCATGGGTGGTGCGCACCTCCTGATTCAGGTCAGGGTTGGGGTCTGCACCTCGCGCCACTCTCCCGGCGCCAATCCCTCCAATCCCCAAGGGCCGATGCGCACGCGCACCAGGCGCAGCGTGGGCAGGCCCACGGCGGCGGTCATGCGGCGCACCTGGCGGTTGCGGCCCTCGCGGATGGTCAGTTCCAGCCAGGCCGTGGGAATGCTCTGGCGCACCCGGATGGGCGGCTGGCGCTCCCACAGCGCAGGCGCTTCGGCCAGGCACTGCGCCTGGGCGGGCAGGGTGGGGCCGTCGTTCAACAGCACGCCCTCGCGCAGTTGGCGCAGTTGATCTTCGGTCGGCGTGCCTTCCACCTGCACCCAATAGGTTTTGGGCAGCTTGTGGCGTGGGTCGGCAATGCGGGCCTGCAGCGGGCCGTCGTTGGTCAGCAGCAGCAGGCCTTCGCTGTCGCGGTCCAGGCGTCCGGCAGGGTACACACCGGGCACGTCCACAAAGTCCTTGAGGGTGCGGCGCCCGCTGCCGTCGGGGCTGAACTGGGTGAGCACGTCGAAGGGCTTGTTCAGCAGTAGCAGCCGGGGCACGGCCGGTCGTGGTTGCGCGGTGCGGCGCGGCGCCGCTGATGGGTTGCGCGTCCCGCGAGCGTTGCGGGGAGGCGGGGCCATACCCCTCAGCCTTTGACCAAGGCGAGGTAGGCACGGCGCGTGGCAGGGTCCACAGCGTCGATCACCTGTGCATACGCCGTCTGGTGCCGCGCCATCAGGCGCGCCGAGGCCACGGGCTTGGACTTGCAGTACCAGTGGCAGGTGTGCTGCATCAAAAACAGCTCGGCCATCAGCGTGAAGGCCTTGTCCTTGGGGGCGCGCTGGGCGTCGTTGCGCACCGCGCGCTCAATGCCTTCGGCGTGGATCTTGAATGCCTGGCGCAGGTCGAAGCTGGCGCTGGGCCACCACTGGTCGGCAAACGGCAGGGCCAGCGGCAGGGTGCTCACGCGGGTGAGGGCAGCGTCCACGCGCGCCATTTCGGTCGCCAGTTGGCCGAACTGCTCGCTCAGTTGCAGCTCGGTGGTGCGCAGCAGGTCCCAGATCTGCTGGCGCCGGGCGGGGTCGGTTTCGCCCAGGGCACGCATGTAGCCCTCGATGAGGTTTTCCAGCAGCTTCTCGATCTGGTACTGCGCCAGGTGGCTGGCCAGCAGGCCGATGCGCTGGCGCTGCTGCTTGCCATTGAGCACGAAGATGCCAATGGACAGGAGCAGGGCAAGGAGCAGGATGTCCATGGGGCCGTGGTCTGGCGCGTCAGACTTCCAGGTTGTCGATCAGGCGCGTGCGGCCCAGGCGGGCGGCGCCCAGCACCACCAGCGCATCACCGGCCTGGGGGGGCTGCAGGTCGCTGCGGCGGCGCACGGTCAGGTAGTCGGGCTGCCAGCCGCGTGCGGTCAGGGCCTGCAGGGCGCGCGCCTCAAGCGCTTCGCGCTGCGCGGGCAGGGCGTGGGCTGCGGCCACAGCGTCGCGTGCCAGGGCGCGCAGGGCCAGCGACAGTTGCACCGCCTCCTGGCGCTCGGCCTCGCTCAGGTAGCCGTTGCGTGAACTCAGTGCCAGGCCATCGTCGGCGCGCTGCGTGGTTCCGGCCACGATGTCCAGGGGCAGCGCAAACTGCTGCACCATGCGGCGCAGCACCATGAGCTGCTGGTAGTCCTTTTGCCCAAACAGCGCCGTACCCTGGGCCTTGCCCGCAAACACGGCGGAAAACAGCTTCATCACCACCGTGCACACGCCGGTGAAGAAGCCGGGGCGGAACTGCCCTTCCAGAATGTCGGCCAGTTGCGGATCGGGTTGCACCTTGAAGGTCTGCGGCTCGGGGTACAGGTCCTGCTCGCTGGGGGCAAACAGCACATCGCAGCCTGCGGCGCGCAGCTTGTCGGCGTCCACCTGCAGGGTGCGGGGGTAGCTGTCGAAATCTTCGTGCGGCAGAAACTGCAGGCGGTTGACGAAGATGCTGGCCACCAGCGTGTCGCCCAGCGGCTTGGCCTGGCGCACCAGGGCCAGATGGCCGTCGTGCAGGTTGCCCATGGTGGGCACGAAAGCAGGGTTGCGGCTTTGCGCCAGGGCGGCGCGCAGCTCGGGAATGGTGTGGATGATCTGCATGGGGAAAGGGAGTACGCCTTACCAGGCGTGCAGGGTGTTGTCGGGGAAGCGGCCTTGCTTGACGGCCTGGACGTAGGCCTCCATGGCGCCGCGCACGCTGTCTGCGTCCTGCATGAAGTTGTGCACGAACTTGGCCATCTTGCCCAGGTTCAGCCCCAGCATGTCGTGCAGCACCAGCACCTGGCCTGCCGTGCCGTTGCCCGCGCCAATGCCGATGGTGTGGCAGTGCTGCAGTTCCTGGGTCAGTTCGGCCGAGAGCAGCGCGGGCACCATTTCCAGCACCAGCATGGTGGCGCCGGCGTCCTGCAGCTCGTGGGCGTGGCGGCGCAGGGTTTGCGCGGCCTGCTCGGTCTTGCCCTGCACCCGGTAGCCGCCCAGGGCGTGCACCGTTTGCGGCGTGAGGCCCAGGTGGGCGCACACGGGCACGCCGCGCTCGACGAGGAACTGCACCGTGGGTGCTGTCCAGCCGCCGCCTTCGAGCTTGACCATGTGGGCCCCGGCGCGCATCAGCTCGCAGGCGCTGCGCAGCGCCTGTTCGCGGCTTTCGGCGTAGCTGCCATAGGGCAGGTCGGCGATCAGCCAGGCCGTGCCCTGCACGCGGCGCAGGCCGCGCGCCACGCTTTCGGTGTGATAGACCATGGTTTCCAGCGTCACGCCCACCGTGCTGTGCAGGCCCTGGCAGACCATGCCCAGCGAATCGCCCACCAGCAGGCATTCCACGCCCGCAGCGTCGGCCACGGCGGCAAAGGTGGCGTCGTAGGCCGTCAGCATGGTGATTTTTTCGCCCGCTTCGCGCATTTGCTGCAGACGCGGCAGGCTCACCGGGCGGCGCTGGGGCAGTGGGGACGCGGGGGGCAGCGTGCCGTAGGGCGTGCCGCTGGGAGTGGAAGGGGGCGTGGTGGGATCGGTCATGGTGCCTCAATCGCAAAAAGCCGTGGAGCCCGGCAGTCTAGTCGAAGCCGCTATGCTTTGGGGTTGAATCACCCCAGCGCTGCTGGCCCTGGCCCCGCCCGGCCAGGGCGCTGCGCATTGAAGAACATGGACATGAACCCCAAAGACCCCACGATGGAACCGCTTGGCACCCAGGTGCTGCTGGATGTGGCCCGCGCGCTGCAGGAAGACGTCGGCAGCGGTGACCTGACCGCTGCCCTGGTGCCCGCCGGGCGCCGTGCCCGCGCCCGCGTGCTGGCGCGCGAAGCCGCCGTCATCTGCGGCGCACCCTGGGCCGAAGCGGCGCTGCGCGCGCTGGACCCCACCGTGCGCATCACCTGGCATGTGGCCGAGGGACAGCGCAGCACCCCCGACCAGGTGGTGCTGGAGGCCGAGGGCGACGCCCGCGCGCTGCTGAGCGCCGAGCGTACGGCGCTCAACTTCCTGCAACTGCTGTCTGCCGTGGCGACCAAGACGGCCACCTACGTGGAGGCCGTGCGCGGCACCCGTGCCCACATTGTGGACACGCGCAAGACCATCCCCGGCCTGCGCCTCGCGCAGAAGTACGCAGTGCGCGTGGGCGGCGGCACCAACCACCGCATCGGTCTGCACGACGCCGTCCTCATCAAGGAAAACCACATTGCCGCTGCGGGCGGCGTCAGCGCCGTGCTGCAGGCCGCGCAGCAGGGGGCCGCGCGCGCGCAGTTCATCGAGATCGAGGTGGAAACGCTGGAGCAACTGCGCGAGGCGCTGGACGCGGGCGCGAGAATGGTGCTGCTGGACAACATGCCCCTGCCCATGCTGCACGAGGCCGTGCGCATCAACGCCGGTCGCGCCATCCTCGAAATCTCGGGCGGCGTGACGCTGGAGGGCCTGCGCGCCCTTGCAGAAACCGGCGTGGACCGCATTTCCATCGGTACGCTGACCAAGGACGTCAAGGCCACCGACTTCTCGATGCGCCTCCAGGAGCTGCCATGAACACCACGATCACCCTCAAAGAAGTCGATTACGAACAGCCCGAAGGCGGCGCGGTCTGCTCCACCAAACACGCCTGGGCGCGTGTGCCCGCCGAGCTGTCGCAGGACGAGCGTGCCGCGCTCAAGGACAAGATCCGCCGTTTGCTGAAGGAAAAGAACGCGGTCATGGTGTCGCACTACTACGTGCACCCCGACCTGCAGGACCTGGCCGAGGAGACCGGTGGCATCGTCAGCGATTCGCTGGAGATGGCGCGCTTTGGCCGCGACCATGCCGCGCAAACGCTGGTGGTCAGCGGCGTGCGCTTCATGGGCGAGACGGCCAAGATCCTCTCGCCCGAGAAGACCGTGCTCATGCCCGACCTGGATGCCAATTGCTCGCTCGACCTGGGCTGCCCCATTGAGGAGTTCAGCGCCTTCTGCGACCAGCACCCTGACCGCACCGTGGTCGTCTATGCCAACACCAGCGCCGCCGTGAAGGCGCGCGCCGATTGGCTCGTCACATCGAGCTGCGCGCTGGACATCGTGCGTGCGCTCAAGGACCAGGGCCACAAAATCCTGTGGGCGCCCGACCGCCACCTGGGCGACTACATCCGCCGCGAAACCGGCGCCGACATGGTGTTCTGGAACGGCGCCTGCATCGTGCACGACGAGTTCAAGGCCTTCGAGCTCGAAGCGCTGAAGAAGGAGCACCCCCACGCCAAGGTGCTGGTGCACCCCGAAAGCCCGGCCGAGGTCATCGCCCTGGCCGACGCCGTGGGCTCCACCTCCGCCATCCTCAAGGCCGCGCAGACCATGGACGCCCAGGAGTTCATCGTCGCCACCGACAACGGCATGATGCACAAGCTGCGCACGCTCAACCCCGGCAAGCGCTTCATCGAAGCCCCCACCGCCGGCAACAGCGCCACCTGCAAGAGCTGCGCCCATTGCCCCTGGATGGCCATGAACGGCCTGGCCGACGTGGCCCGCGTGCTGGAGACCGGCGCCAACGCCGTGCATGTGGACCCGGCGCTGATCCCACGCGCGCGCATGCCCATAGACCGCATGCTGGCCTTCACCGCCGCCCTGCGCAGCGGTCAGCCAGTCAGTGGCCTGGTGCCCCATATCGGCGCGGCATGATGCTATCAAAATAGTAGCTGCTGGCGCTTATCCAATAAGCGCTGGAGGCCATTTTGACCATTGGTTCACTGATCGACTTTGCCGACCCGCATGATGCGGCCGGTGCCCGCCTGTGCCATGCGTTTGGCGCGCCACGCACCGTGTGGGCGGCCCATGCGCTGCACGAGGTGCGTGCCGTGCTCGACGCTGCCGAGGCCGCAGCGCGCAGCGGCGCCTGGGTGCTGGGCTGGCTGCGCTACGAGGCCGCGCCCGCGTTCGACCCCGCGCTCGCCGTGCAGGCGGGCGACCCCGCGCTGCCCCTGGCCTGGTTTGCGGCGCACGATGCGCCGCTGCCCTGGCCCACCGCAGCGACAGCCGCAGACGATGCGCGCATCGACTGGCACACCCAGCCCGAGCGCGCCGCGTTTGACGCCGCGCTGGCGCACATCCAGGACGGCATTGCCCGCGGCACCTACTACCAGGTCAACCACACCGCACGGCTGCGCGGGCGCTGGTCGGGCACGGCGCAGGCCTTGTTTGCCGCCTTGCAGCGCGCCCAGGGCGGCGGCTACGCGGCGTGGATCGACGGCGCTGCCGCCGGGCAGGTGCTGTCCGTCTCGCCCGAGCTGTTCTTCGACTGGCAGGCCGGGCCGCAGGGCAGCGGCCCCATCCTCACCCGCCCCATGAAAGGCACGGCCGCACGCGGCGCCACGCCGCAGGACGACGCCGCGCAGGCCGCGCACCTGCGCAACTCGCCCAAGGAGCGCGCGGAAAACGTGATGATCGTGGACCTGCTGCGCAACGACCTCTCGCGCATCGCTCAGCCCCACAGCGTGCGCGTGCCCCGGCTGTTCCATACCGAGGCGCTGCCCACCGTGTGGCAGATGACCTCGGACGTGGCCGCCACCACGCGCACGGGCACGCGGCTGCAGGACGTGTTTGCGGCGCTGTTCCCCTGCGGCTCCGTCACCGGTGCGCCCAAGGTGCAGGCCATGCGCACCATCGCCCAGCTCGAAGACGGGCCGCGCGGCGTGTACTGCGGCGCCGTGGGCCTGCTGCGGCCCGCTGCCGGCGGCGGCCTGCACGCCACCTTCAACGTACCCATCCGCACCGTCGAACTGCTGGGCAGCGAGGCCCGCTGCGGCATTGGCAGCGGCATTGTCTGGGGCGCCGACGCCAACGCCGAATGGCGCGAATGGGCCGCCAAGCGCGCCTTTGTCGAACGCGCCAGTGAGCCCTTCGACCTGCTGGAAACCCTGCGGCTGGAGGACGGTGCCTACCACCACCTGCCCGAGCACCTGGCGCGCATGGAGCAGGCGGCGGCGCATTTCGGCGTGCCTTGGGACACCACCGCCGTGCACCAGTGCCTGCAGGCGCTGGCGGGCAGCCACCCGCAGGGGGCCTGGCGCACGCGCCTGCTGCTGGGCGCCGCAGGCTCGCCACGAGCCGAGGCCTTTGCCCTGGCCCCCACGCCCGAACCCGTGCTGCTGCGCCTGGCGCAGCGCCCGCTGGCCCAGGCGCACAGCGAATTCGTGCGCCACAAGACCACGCGCCGCGCGCACTACGCCGCGTTTGCGCCCCAGGAGCCGGGCGTGTTCGACACCGTGCTGTGGAACGAGGAAGGCGAGATCACCGAAAGCACCTTCGGCAACATCGCCATGCTGCTCGATGGCCGCTGGGTCACGCCGCCGCTGGCCTGCGGCCTGCTGCCCGGCGTGGGCCGCGCCGTGGCGCTGCGCGATGGCCGGGTGATCGAGGCCGTGGTGCGGCTTCAGGATCTGCCGCGCGTGCAGGGCTGGGCCTTCATCAACAGCCTGCGCGGCTGGCTGCAGGCGCACCTGGGCTGATAGCCACCGCCTGCACGCCGCCCGCGCCAGCGGTGCTGGTACAGTGGTTCGCCATCGGTATGGATCGGTGTGAACCCACGGAGGACGGCAGCATGGCGCTGTTTCAAGGCATCTTCTTTTTGATCCTGGGCCTGGGGCTGCTGGGCGTGGCCTACCAAAGCCTGGCGCGGGGCTGGCTGCCTTTTGGCTCCAACGGCTTCAAGGGCCGCCTGGAATGGCGCCGCGATGAGCAGCCAGGCCTGTTCTGGCTGGCCTGGGCCATGTACGCCACCGCAGGCCTGGTGATGGCCGTATTCGCCCTGGGCCTGCTGCTGGGCGTGAGCACGCCGCTGCCGTTGCGCTGAGGGGCGCGGTGCTGCGCCAGCTTGCTGTTTTCCACCGGAGGGATTTGATCCATGACGAGGCTGCCTGACGGTCTTTACGACCGTCTGCTCAACAGTGCGCTGGAACGTGCGCTGCACGAACTCTAGTCGAGAAATCTCACGATACGTCGGGTTAGGCGTTCCAGGTCGTGCAGTTCGCACTCCCAAACCACCATAAACCGCCAGCCTAGTGCCAGAAGTGCGGCCTGGTTCTTTGAATCGCGTGTAACATTCGCTGCGAATTTGGCTTCCCAATATTCCAAGCGCCTCTTCGGCAGGCGTGTTTTCTTGCAGCCTGCATGACGATGCCAGAAGCAGCCATGAATGAAAATCGCTTTTCGCCGAGAGGGGAATGCCAAGTCCGGCTTTCCTGGGAGCTTTGCGTAATGCAATCTGTAGCGATAGCCTAGCAGGCTGCTGAAATACTCCCCACTGCAGCCCGCCCCATCTCTCCATTTTTGGTGAGTTTGCCTGTTTTTTGAGCAGTTCGGCCCTTTTTTGCTCGTTTCCGAGGCATTTCCCCTGCCTTCTACACCCCTTTGGCACCCTGCAGACGCACCTGTCCCAAGGTGCGCATGCGCGTGAGGTTGTACGCAGCCATGTTCAGCACAAACAGCTGATCGACTTTTTGCAGTCCGCGCACCATGACTTGCCGGATGTTGCCGATCCACTTGGCCCAGCCAAAGCCCTGTTCAATGAGCTTTCTCTTTTGCTGAGACATGGCATACCCTTCGCTGTTTGCTATTGGCTCAGGTACCGCCGACTGGCGTCCTGACTTGTTCTGCGCCACATGGGGCAGTACGTTCATCTCTTGCAGGGCTTGGATGAACTCTTTGGCGTCGTAGCCCTTGTCTGCGCCCAATGTGATGGTGACGGATGCGTCATCGGGCAGTGCCTGACGGGCATCGTTGATCATGGCCTTGGCCGCTTCGCGCTCTGCATACCCGTCGGCCTGGGTAACTACGGCACTGACGATCAGGCCGTTGCGGTTGTCGCTCAAGGTGTGGCCCATGTAGCGCAGTTCGCTGGCGGTGTTGCCTTTGCGATAGAGCCTGGCATCGGCATCCGTGCTTGACTGGTGGGTGTCGTTGCTGCGGGCTTGGCCTTTGAAGTTGCCAGCGTCATTGCCATCACCGCCGTCTTTGCGCACAAAGCTCTTGTGGCCCGCCCAGGCCTGGATCAGGGTGCCGTCCACGCTGAAGTGTTCACCACTGAGCAGTTCCTGCTCTTGGGCTTGCTGCACGATCTGGTTGAAGAACTCGATGACGGCATCGTGCTCGATAAGGCGTTCGCGGTTCTTGCTGAAGACGGTGGGCACCCACACGGCATCGTCCATGGCCAGGCCAATGAACCAGCGAAACAGCAGGTTGTACTGGGTTTGCTCCATGAGTTGGCGCTCCGAGCGCACGCTGTAGAGCACCTGAATGAGCATGGCGCGCAGCAGTTTCTCGGGGGCAATGCTGGGACGCCCGCCTTTGATGTCGGCTGCGTACATCTGGGCAAACAGCTCATCCATGTTCGACAGGGCCTTGTTGACCATCACACGGATCACGCGCAAGGGGTGATCTGAGGGCACGAAGTCATCGAGGTGGCGCATGGTGAACAGGCTCTCGGTGAAGGTGTCGGCTCCGCGCATGTCTGGCTCGTCTGTCTGGTCGCTGGGGTGCCTCGATTGTCCTGCAAAGGCGCCTCACGGGGAGCGACGAAAGGGGTATTTCAGCAGCCTGTTAGGCCTTTGGGCTTGACTGACGAGCGCGCTCATCCTGATATTCTAGGAATAAGCTTGCGGATGGCAGCCAATCGCGCGCGAATCCATCTGCCTTTTCGAGCCATCTCGCAATGCGGTCGCTTGGTTTGACGGACTCACCCCAATACTCCACAAAAACGGCATCATCCAGGCGGGCAGTAGCAGCAACGATGTCTGCTTCGATCAACTTCAACGCGCGTTGAATGTAGACACCGCCGTTGTCGTCATTATCAGGATTAGCGACACTTCCAGCCGAGAACAAGTCTCTTGCCTGATGGCAGAGCACGCCGTGATAGGTCAGAAGGTAGAGAACCACATCGTCGTATTTGTCTCTCGTTCTGCCAGACTCAACGACTCGAGGACAGAGCAACACCGCTTCGGCTCTCAGTCGGGTCTTCTCCTCCATGCTTAGCTTCGTATAAAGGCGAGCTTGGATCGGAAGTGTGTGTTCAGGCTCTGCTGAGTCTTCGAGCCACCACAGTCGCTCGCCCTTCTTCAATCGTCCGCGCGCGTATTCGCGGATATGCCTCATCTTTTCATCCATGGGTAACTGACGAAATTGGTCATACGAGATACCCATTTGCTGGAACAGCGGCACTGTTCCGCCCGCTGGTGGGAGCTCGACCTCGAAGCGAGGTACATGCGAAGTTCGCACGTGAACCACGCAATCCTCGTAACTGCTCCAACGAACATCAGGGGTTCCGCCCATCTTGCCGAAAACGACAAAAATATTCTCGACCTCAGCGACACGGTTTGTCTCTAAGACACTGTTCGCAATGCTCAGCCATGTGTCGTTGGTCGTGAACTTGACCTCGATGCCGAAGCGGCCAGCGGCTATGTCGGGGAAGCCCTGTGCGGGAGGGTCCAGGTCAATGTGTATTGCCGGATCGGTGATCAGTTCGCGGGCGAGTGTGCGCACGCGATTCTCGAAAGCCTTCGCCGATACAAAGCCAGCAGTGCGCGCTTCGGTAGTAAGCCGCTCACATATGTCCGCCAGGATCGCCTGGAACTTCTCATCTGTCATCGCATCCCTCGCACTGCATGAATACAGTTTGTAAGGGTAGCATGCGCAAGCGACGCACGAAGCAAGAAGTGCGCCGGAAGTGTGCGGAGAGCGAAGTTCTTACTTGAAGCAGCCTTTCACAGCCTGGGCAACATGCCACGCGAGGACGGGTGGAACAGCGTTGCCAACCTGCCTCTCGGTTTCCCGCAACTTTGCGTCGAAGATGAAGTTATCGGGGAAGGACTGGAAGCGCGCCGCCTCCCGCATGGAAATGCGTCGAGGCAACTCGTAGTGAAATTGAATATTCCCGTGGCATTCGGCGCGAATGGTGTAGCCCGGCCGCTCCGCAATCAATTTCCGATTGCCCTGCTCCGCACTCTTGTTGGCACGACTCCAAACATGATTGAAGTCCTCGTTCTCGGGGACGTCTGAAAGATCGTCAATTGCCGCCCTAGCAGTGATGTATGTGTCTTTCGTGTGTGTTGGCTTCGGCGGAACAAACTTCGGCACGCCTGGACGTGTCCCGACGATGATGACTCGCTCTCTCGTTTGAGGTACGCCATAGTCCGCAGCGTGATAGAGCTGAAAAGTCACTTCATAGCCAAGGGCCTTGAAGTCAGTCAATACGCGTTCGAGGGACTTCGCGTTGTGCTTCATCAGCAGACCCTTCACGTTTTCAGCTACGAAAACCTTGGGTTTTGTTCGCGAAACCACTTCGACCATGGCTCGATACAGACCGCTTCGCTTGCCATCAACACCCGCCCCTTTTCCGTTGACGGATATGTCCTGACAGGGGAAGCCGCCGATGACGACATCAGCCTCTGACGGCATGTCGTCGATCAGCTTCCAAATATCACCGTGATGAACATGTTTGCCAATATTGCGCACGTATGTGCGGCAAGCAGCCTCGTTGAAGTCATTTGCCCATACGATTTGGTATGGGGTCTTCGCGTATTTTTTCCCGAGAAACTCAAATCCACCAACGAATCCGAGGTCCATGCCCCCGCAGCCAGAGAACAGCGAGATGACCCTAATTTTTTGCTTAGTCTTCGAGCCGCTCGAACATGTCTTGCTTGTCGCAGGAATACTGGTCATGGGAGTGGATTCGGAGTCGAACATATGGGCCTTGGCTCTGTTTGATGGCTTTGTAACGCTTCACGTCATCGGGTTATGCACAGGAATTCCTGTGAAAGTATACAGTATCGCCCTTAATTTCTGACCCATTGCGCACTACACGTAGGGGCGCGCTTTCCCTAATTGACTTGCATACATATGGGTAGAGATTCACGCTGGTGGCTCCCAAGCATTTGGAACTGGAGCCCTTGCCCGGTGTGCCGCAAGACTGGCCCTTGTTGCTGCATGGAACCTACAGTCGGACAGAAATCCTGAGTGCCACCGGGTTTTGGAGTCCGCAAGCACGCCCGCCAATGTTCGAGGGTTTGCTGAATTTCAAGGCGCTCAAGTTGCAACTCTTGTTTGTGACCCTGGACAAAAAGGAGGGGTTTCACGAACGCATCGCGTATCACGACTACGCCGTCAGTCCAGAGCTGTTTCACTGGCAAAGCCAGAACAACGCGGGGCCAGACACAGCATCGGGGCGCATCTACACGCAAAGTGCTACCAATGGGTGGCGTTTCCAGTTGTTCGTTCGGGAAACGCCAGACCATCCGTTTGTCGCGCTGGGGCCTGTCACGCTCGACGGCGAGCCGACGGGCGCCAAGCCCATGTCGATGGTCTGGAAGCTGGAGCGCCACGTTCCTATGGCGATGTTCCGTCGTTTCTCGGTGCTGCGCGGCTGAAACGAACGGTGGGAGCCGCGTCAGAGCGTCTGCACAGGCACCTTGTGCCGCAGTTCCACCTGGCGGTTCTTTTCATCCACAAACACCAGTTGCGGCTTGTGCGTGGCCACGTCGGCCTCGGGCACCTGGGCGAAGGCGGCGATGATGAGCAGGTCGCCCACGCTGGCGCGGCGTGCGGCCGAGCCGTTCACCGAAATCATGCCGCTGCCGCGTTGGCCCTTGATGGCGTAGGTGATGAAGCGTTCGCCGTTGTTGATGTTCCAGATGTGAACCTGCTCGTTTTCGCAGATGTTGGCGGCGTCGAGCAGGTCTTCGTCGATGGCGCAGGAGCCTTCGTAGTGCAGTTCGCATTGCGTGGCGGCCACGCGGTGGATCTTGGACTTGAGCAGGGTGCGGTACATGGTGGTGCTTTTCAATGGTTGACGGGGGGCACGAGGATGGTGGGCGCAGCCGGTGCGGCCAGGTCGGGGTAGTCGCGGCTGTAGTGCAGGCCGCGGCTTTCGCGGCGCATTTGGGCCGAGCGCACGATGAGGTCGGCCACCTGCACCAGGTTGCGCAGCTCCAGCAGGTCGCGCGTGATGTGGAAGTGGGAATAGAACTCGTGGATTTCGCCGGTGAGCAGGGCGATGCGGTGCGCGGCGCGCTCCAGGCGCTTGTTGGTGCGCACGATGCCCACGTAGTCCCACATGAAGCGGCGCAGTTCGTCCCAGTTGTGCGAGATGACGACCGATTCGTCGGCGTCCTGCACGCGGCTGTCGTCCCAGCGCGGCAGCGCGGGGATTTGCTGGCGCGGCGCCTGGGCGATGTGCTGCGCGGCGGCGCGCGCAAACACCATGCATTCGAGCAGCGAGTTGCTGGCCAGGCGGTTTGCGCCGTGCAGGCCGGTGCAGGCCACCTCTCCCACGGCGTACAGGCCGGGCAGGTCGGTGCGGCCCGACAGGTCGGTGAGCACGCCGCCGCAGGTGAAGTGGGCCGTGGGAACCACGGGGATGGGCTCCCGGGTGATGTCGATGCCCAGCGATGCGCAATAGCCCAGGATGTTGGGGAAGTGCTCGCGCAGGAACTCGGGGCTCTGGTGCGAGATGTCCAGGTGCACGCAGTCCAGGCCGTGTTTCTTCATCTCGAAGTCGATGGCGCGCGCCACCACGTCGCGCGGGGCGAGTTCGGCACGTTCGTCGTGCTGCGGCATGAAGCGCGTGCCGTCGGGCAGCAGCAGTTTGCCGCCTTCGCCGCGCACGGCTTCGCTGATGAGGAAGGACTTGGCGCGCGGGTGGTACAGCCCCGTGGGGTGGAACTGCACAAACTCCATGTTGCCCACGCGGCAACCGGCACGCCAGGCGGCGGCAATGCCGTCGCCGGTGGCGGTGTCGGGGTTGGTGGTGTAGAGGTACACCTTGCCCGCGCCGCCCGTGGCCAGGATGGTTTGCGGGGCGCGGAAGGTCACCACCGTGTCGCTGGCTTCGTCCAGCGCGTACAGGCCCAGGCAGCGCTGGCCCGACAGGCCCAGCTTGCGGGCGGTGATCAGGTCCACCAGGGTGTGGTGCTCGAACACGGTGATGCCGGGGGTGCTGCGCACCACGTCGATCAGCGTCTTTTGCACGGCGGCGCCGGTGGCGTCGGTGGCGTGCACGATGCGCCGCGCGCTGTGGCCGCCTTCGCGCGTGAGGTGCAGGTCGTCGCCTTCCAGCGTGAATGGCACGCCCAGGCTGCGCAGCCAGCCGATGGACTGGGGTGCGTTCTCCACCACAAAGCGCGTGGTCGCCAGGTCGCACAGGCCCGCGCCCGCCACCAGCGTGTCCTGGATGTGGGCGGCAAAGCTGTCGTCGTCGGCCAGCACGGCGGCAATGCCGCCCTGCGCCCAGCCGCTGGAGCCGTCCTGCAACTCGCGCTTGGTGATGACCGCCACGCGGTGCGTGGCCGCCAGATGCAGTGCGGTGGAGAGGCCCGCCAGGCCGCTGCCCACAATCAATACGTCAAAGTCGTGCGATGCCATGGATGAAACTCTCGGGTTGAGCGCCCTGTGTGGCCGTGGGCCGGGCAGGGCGCTTGTCAGACCGGCGTGTAGGCCAGCCGGACGTAGATGGGCGCGTAGGCCTCGGCCTGGGTGATCTCGATGAGGGTTTCCTTGGCCAGCTCCAGCAGCGCAATAAAGGTTACCACCAGCACGGTGCCGCCCTTGCCGGGGTCGAACAATTCCTCAAACTCCACAAAGCGGCGGCCCTGCAGCGTCTTGAGCACCTGGCTCATGTATTCGCGCACGCTCAGCTCCTCGCGCGTGATCTTGTGGTGCTGCACCAGCTTGGCGCGTTTGAGGATGTCGCGCCAGGCCTCCTGCAGATCGACCACGTGCACATCGGGGAAGCGCGGTTGCAGGCTTTGCTCGATGAAGACCTGGGCCTTGAGGAAGTCGCGCCCGTACTGTGGCAGGTAGCCCAGCTGCTGCGCGGCCAGCTTCATTTGCTCGTATTCGAGCAGGCGGCGCACCAGCTCGGCGCGCGGGTCCTGTGCTTCGTCGGTGCCCTCCTGCTTGCGCGGGGGCAGCAGCATGCGCGACTTGATCTCGATGAGCATGGCCGCCATCAGCAGGTACTCGGCCGCCAGCTCCAGATTGCGGCTGCGGATTTCGTCCACATACGCCAGGTACTGGCGCGTGACGCTGAGCATGGGGATGTCGAGGATGTTGAAGTTCTGCTTGCGGATCAGGTACAGCAGCAGATCGAGCGGCCCCTCGAAGGCCTCCAGAAACACCTCCAGCGCGTCGGGCGGGATGTACAGGTCGGTGGGCAGCGCAAACAGCGGCTCGCCGTACAGGCGCGCCAGCGCGACCTGGTCCACCACCTCGGGCATGGCGGACGGCGCAGCCGCGTCGGCATCACCCGCAGGCACGGGCGCGGCAGTGTCCGTCACAGAACCCATTTGCTATAAAAATAATAGCTACTAGCGCCCGTATTTATTGCGCTAGAGCCTGTTTTTGTCAGTAACCGTCGTACGAGTAGAACGCGTACGGCTTCTGGTTGACGCGGCCTGCGCGGTAGTCCTGCCACAGGCTGCGGTCCACCTTCTTGTCCCACAGCAGCGCGCGGCCCACCTGTTGGCCTGCTTCGAGCTGGGGCTTTTGCTGCTTGAGTTCGTCCAGAAACTGGGTGGCAACCGAGGTGTAGTGGGGGCGGGCAAAGAGGGACATGGTGTGTGGCTGGAAAAGGGTGGTCGATTTTAGCGGGGTCTGGGGTCTGGGGCCTGGGCATCAATCCCGCGTCACCCGTACCACCTCTTCGCGCGTGGTCACCCCTGCGGCGATCAGGCGCTCGCCATCCTCGCGCATGAGCTGCATGCCCGCAGCCAGTGCGGCGGCGCGGATGTCGGCCTCGCTGGCGCGGTTGTGCACCAGGGCGCGCAGGGCGTCGTCCACCGCCAGCAGTTCGAACAGGCCGGTGCGCCCCGCGTAGCCGGTGTGGCCGCAGGCCTCGCACCCCTTGCCGGCGCAGGCGTGGCACACCTTGCGCACCAGGCGTTGGGCCAGCACGCCCAGCAGGGAGGAGCTGAGCAAAAACGGCTCCACGCCCATGTCGGTCAGGCGCGTGACGGCGCTGGCGGCGTCGTTGGTGTGCAGCGTGGCCAGCACCAGGTGGCCGGTGAGCGAGGCCTGGATGGCGATCTGCGCGGTCTCGAAGTCGCGGATCTCGCCGATCATGATGATGTCCGGGTCCTGGCGCAGGATGGCGCGCAGGGCCTTGGCAAACGTCAGGTCGATCTTGGGGTTGACCTGCGTCTGGCCCACGCCGGGCAGCTCGTATTCGATCGGGTCTTCCACCGTCATGATGTTGCTGCGCGTGGCGTCCAGGCGGCTCAGGGCGGCGTACAGCGTGGTCGTCTTGCCCGAGCCCGTGGGGCCGGTGACGAGCACGATGCCGTGCGGCTGCGCGATCAGGCCGGTGAAGCGGCGCAGCGTGTCGCCCTGCATGCCCACGGCCTCCAGGCTCAGCTTGCTCTCGCTCTTGTCCAAGAGGCGCAGCACCGCGCGCTCGCCATGGGCGCTGGGCAGGGTGGAGACGCGCACGTCGATGGCGCGGGTGCCCAGGCGCAGGCTGATGCGGCCGTCCTGCGGCAGGCGTTTTTCGGAGATGTCCAGCTCGGCCATGATCTTCAGGCGCGAGATCAGCGCGGCGTGCAGCGCGCGGTTGGGTTGCACCACCTCGCGCAGCGTGCCGTCCACGCGGAAGCGCACGCTGCTGTGGCGCTCGTAGGGCTCGATGTGGATGTCGCTCGCGCCGTCGCGCGCGGCCTGCGTGAGCAGGGCGTTGAGCATGCGGATGATGGGCGCGTCGTCGGCGGCTTCCAGCAGGTCTTCCACGGCGGGCAGGTCCTGCATCATGCGCGAGAGGTCGGTGTCCGACTCGACCTCGCTGACCACCGTGGCGGCGCTCGATTCGCCCTGGGCGTAGGCGGCGCTGATGCGCTGGGCCAGGGCCGCGGCGTCCAGCACCTGCAGGTGGCGCACGGCATGCTTGCGCAGCACTTCGCCCAGCAGCGCCATGTCGGGCGCCGGGCCGTGCCAGAGCACGGGCTGCTGGCCGTCGTCCTCCAGCAGCAACTGGGCGGTGCGGGCAAAGGCGTAGGGCAGGGGGTGGCGCATGGTCACTGGGCGTTGTGTGGCGCGGTGCTGCGCTCCATGCGCAGCGAGGGCAGCACGGGCGCACCCTGCACATTGCCCAGCACGCCGCCGGAGGAGGGCTGCACCTGCTGCTGCAGCGCGCGGATGGATTCGTAGCGGTCGATCATGAGCGCGTCGCTGGCAGCCGCGTCGCGCACCACCACGGGGCGCAGAAAGACCATCAGGTTGGTCTTCTTGCGCGAGCGGTTTTCGCTGCGGAACAGGTTGCCCACAATGGGCACGTCGCCCAGCAGGGGCACCTTGTCCTCGGCCTGTGCGTAGCTGTCTTCCAGCAGCCCCCCCAGCACGATGATGCTGCCGTCCTCCACCAGCACGTTGGACTCGATGGAGCGCTTGCTGGTGGTGGGGCCGTTGGCGTTCTTGAGCGTGGCGTCGTCGATCTTGGAGACCTCCTGGTAGATCGCCATCTTGACCGTGCCGTTCTCGTTGATCTGCGGGCGCACGCGCAGCATCAGGCCCACGTCCTTGCGCTCCACGGTGGTGAAGGGGTTCACCGCGCCACTGTTGCCGCCGGTGTTGGCATACGACCCGGTGACAAAGGGCACGTTGTTGCCGATGACGATCTTGGCCTCTTCGTTGTCCAGCGTCATCAGGTTGGGGGTGGAGAGCACGTTGGCGTCGCCGCTGTTCTGCAGAAAGTTGGCCAGCGCGCCCAGGTAGTACTGGCCGCCCACGCGGGGGGCCAGCGCGAGGTTCAGCCCGCCGCCCAGGGTGCCCACTGCCGTGCCGATGGTGCCGGCGTTGCCCGAGGCCAGCGCGGACGTGATGCCCAGGATGTTGGCGCCCGCAGCGCCCGAGTTGGTGCCGATCACGCCGATGGTGCCGTCGCCCTGCTTGCCCATCACGCCTTGCCACTGGATGCCGAACTCGGCCAGCTTGTTGGCGTTGACCTCGACGATCAGGCTCTCGACCAGCACCTGCGCGCGGCGCCCGTCGAGCTTGTCGATCACGGCGCGCAACTGGCGGTACTGCGGCTCGGGCGCGGTGATGATGAGCGAGTTGGTCGTCGGGTCGGCCTGGATCTGCCCGCCGGTGGAGGGCTGGTTGGCGGGCGCGGCGCTGTTGCTGGCGCCCGCACCCAGGCCGCTGTTGGCAGAGGACGTGGATGTGCTGCTGCCGGTGCTGCTCAGCCCGCTGCCCAGCGCCGGTGCGCTGGTGCTGGCGGTGGATGGCGTGCTGGTGCTGGCGCCCCCGGCATTGGCGCTGCCCGCCGCCATGGCGGCGCGCAGCGTGGCGGCGAGCTTGGTAGCGTCGGCATTCTTCAGGTACACCACATGGATGTTGCCGCTGGCAGCGCTGCTGCCGGGCGCGGGCGGCTGGTCGAGCCTTTCGACCAGGGCACGCACCTGGGCCACGCGGGCGGGGTTGGCGGCGCGCAGCACCAGGGCGTTGCTGCGGGGCTCGGCCAGCAGGGTGGTCTTGGCGCCGGTATCGCTCTGACCGGCGGCGGCTCCGGGCGCGCCGGCGCTGCTGCCCGTTTCCACCAGCCGCGCCACCAGCGGAGCGAGGTCGGTGGCAATGGCGTGCTTGAGCGGGATGATTTCCACATCGCTGGCGGTGGACACATCCATGGCCGCAATGATCTTGCCCAGGCGCTGCAGGTTGTCGGCGTAGTCGGTGATGACCAGCGCGTTGGTCCCAGGGCTCACGTTGATGGTGTTGTTCGGGCTGATGAGCGGGCGCAGCACGGGCACCAGGTTGGCGGCGCTTTCGTGGTTGAGGCGGTAGATCTGCGTCACGATCTGCCCGCCCGCCGGGCCGCTGGCGCCGCTCTGGGCCACGCTCACGCTGCCGCCCTGCAGCTTGGCGTCGGCCTCGGGCACCACCTTGTACAGGCCGCTGGCCTCCACCACCGTGAAGCCTTGCAGGCGCAGCGCCGCCAGGAACTGGTCAAACGCCTGGGCGGGCGGCACGGCGTGTTCGGTGACGAGGTTGATCTGCCCGCGCACGCGCGGGTCCACCACCACGTTGCGCCCGGTGATGGTGGCCATGGTGCGCGCCACGGCCTCGATCTCGGCATTGGCAAAGTTCAGCGTCACCGGCTCGCCGGGGCGCACGCTGGCGGTGCCGGGTTGCAGCACGTTTTGAGCATGAATTTGGCCTGTAGCGCCCATGAATAAAGCGGCGGCAGCTATTGTTTTAATAGCAAAAGAACGTGTTGGCATGTTCAAGCAGGTCATATCAGTTATCCATTGTGCGAACGCGGCACCCGCGACGCATGAAACCGGCGCGCCCCAGGCCAGGGCTCCCGCGCAAGGGCCGCCCCGCCGTACCGGTGGCGTCCCCCTGCCCGCAGTGCGCAGCGCTGAGAGAGCGGGGGGAAGGAGCGAAGCGACACAGGGGGTGTTTCATTCCAGCTATCCATAGCGCTGCGCGTCACCCGCATCGCATGAAACGGGCGCGGCCCAAGCCAGGGCTCCCGCGCAAGGGCCGCCCCGCCGCGCCGGGAGCGTCCCCCTGCCCGCAGCGCGCAGCGCTGCGAGAGCGGGGGGAAGGAGCGAAGCGACGCAGGGGGGTGTCTCATTTCAGGTTCAACCCAGCGTGATGAGCGAGCGCGCGCCGTTGCGCCGCCCGATGATGTTGAGCAGATTGGACAGGGCGCCCTCGCGCTCGGGCGTGGCGCTGGCCTCTCCGGCAAAGCGCAGGCGCTGGCCCACCCACTGGCCGCTGCCAGTGAGTTGCAGGTCGCCCTGTAGCGTTTGCAGTTGCAACGCCACCGCCTCGCCCCCTTGCAGGGTGATGCGGTAGCTGCCCATGGGCTTGAGTGTGGACAGGCGCGAGGACATGGCCAGCGCGTCGAGCTGCGCGCTGCCTGCCACTGCCAGGCGGCCCGCCGCCCATTCGGCCTGCAGGCCCGTGGTTTGCAGCAGGAGCTGGCCTTGCGGCTGCAAGGTGTTCCAGGGGGTGCCCAGGCCGGTCAGCACGGCGGCGGGCCACTGGCTCTGGCCATCGGCCAGCGCCACGCGGGCGCCGCCCCAGCGCAGGCCCAGGCGCAACAGCAGCGGGGTGGGGGTGCAGCAGTCGGCGCGCAACTCGGCGCGCAGGCCACCCCAGGTGGGGCGCAGGCGCCAGTGCAGGCGCGCGGGCAGCGCGGCGCGGTCCTGGCTGCCGGGGCCGCCGGTCAGCACCAGTTGGGCCGAGCCCGTCCATACCGTGCCGCTGGGTGCTTGCAACTGGATCTGTTGGCCGCTGGCCCGGCCCACCGCAGTTGCCAGCCAGTGGGCCGGTGCAAAGGCCAGCAGGGCGGGCAGCACCCCGGCCAGGGCACCGGCCAGCGCCCAGCCCCAGGGCGTTTGTGCGGCGGTGTCGGCCGTGCGTGCGGTGCGCGGCGGGCGGTGCATGGGGGATGGACGGCTGGGCACGGTGCGGCTCAACGGGTGGGCAGGCTCAGCACCAGGGTGCCGTCCCAGCGCACGGTGGGCGTGGGCGCGCCATTGCCCTGGCGCGGGTTGGCGCTGCGGGTCAGGTGGGCCTCTTGCGGTACGGCGCGGGCGTTGTTGCGGGCCTGGGCCAGCCAGTTGGCCAGGGCGTCGGCCTGCACGCCTTGCAGCGTGAGCGTGGCGCGGTCGCCCGACAGGGCCAGTTTGGCGCCTGCACCCAGGGTGGCGGTGACCGATGCCTGCAGTGCGCGCGCCGCGTCTTCCGGGCTGGTGCGGGGCTGGGCCTGCAGTTGCTGGGCTTCGGACGCCAGCGCCTGCATGTGCTGCAACTGGGCGTCCAGCTTGGCGTGCTGGGTGTGGGCGCTGCGCAGCGTGTGCAGCGCAGGGGCCAGCAGCAGCCACCACAGCAGCGCCAGGCCGACCACGGCAGCGGCGGCGCTCACCAGGGTTTGCTCGCGCGGGGCCAGCTTGTTCCAGGCGGCTTGCAGGGCGGAGGCGGAGGATGCGGTGCGGGTCATGGGGGGGCTTATTGGGCTTGTTCGCGCACGATCAGGGTGCCGTCTTCCAGGCGCAGCTGGTGGCTGGTGGCGCGGGCACGGGCCTGGGCGTCGGCCAGGTCGGTCTCGGTCAGGTTCAGGCCCTTGAGGCGCAGTTCGCCTGCACCAAAGTCGATGGCGCTGGGCTGTGCCTGTGCGGGCAGGGCCTGGGCGGCGGCGGCGAGCAAAACCTCCAGGTCGCGCGGCGCCAGACCTCCTGCGGCCTGGCGCAACTGGGCCAGTTCGCGCTCCATCTGCAGGGGGGCATCGACCACTACCTTGACCTGCGGGAAAGTCTGCGTGAGGGCGTTGTGTGCAGCCGCTTTCTTGGCGGCCAGCATCTGGCGTTCCTGCCAGGCCCAGGCGTTGAGCCCGGCCAGGTGCGCCAGCAGCAGCACGGCGGCGCCCCAACGGGCCGCACGCCATTGGGGCGCGCGCAGCAGTTGGCCTGCCAGGCTCCCGGCTTTGCGCAGGGTGCGGGTGCGGCCGCTGCTGGCCAGGTCCATCTGGGCCAGGTCCCAGGGGCTGCGCGCTGCGAGCAGGGCGCGTTCGTGTTCGGTTTGCAGTTGGGCGCTGCGGCCCAGGGCCTGTTCGGCCAGCGCGGCCACGGCGGGTTCGGCGACCAGGGGCGGGGGTGGGTCGGCGTCCAGCCCGGTGAGGGCCATGCTGGCCGCAGCCAGGGGCAGCAGCACCACGCCCTGGTCGGGGCCGGGGGTGGCGGCCAGCAGGGCGTCTTCGGGGCAGGTGCCCAGCACCAGCACGGCGTCGGTGGCGCCGGGGGCGAGCTCGGGCACCACGCGGGCCACGGGGCGGCCCGCGGCCTCCAGGGCCTGCAGTGCGTCGCGCAGCCAGGCGCGGTCGCAAACGGCCACCCAGGCGCTGGCGCCGGGGCGTGCGCCGGGCTCCAGCGCGAAATGCAGTTGTGCGGGGTCGTCCAGCAGGCGGTCTTCGAGCAGGCCTTCCAGCACGTTGCGCAGGCGCGGGCTGTTCGGCCCCACGCCGGGGGGCAAGGTCACGCGCTGCCAGGACAGCGCGCGCACCGGCACCAGGGCCACGATCTCGCTGGCGCGCCCCACGGCGGGCAGCGTGCTGGCGGCCGCAGTGCCGTGGCGCGTGGCCTGGTGGCCGTCTGCGCTGAGCGTGTAGCGGTATTCGGTGGCGCCACCATTGCGCGCCAGGGGGAGGTGAAGGACGAGGGTGCTCATGGAAAAAGTTCGCGGGCCATTGTAGGGGGCGTGTATGTCCGGCCTGCTCAGGACATGCCCGGTACCCGCGCCCCCGTGCGTTCGCGCCAGACGGTGGTGGCCTCCAGGCCCATGCGGCGCACCAGCGAGCGCTCCTGCACCACCGTGGGCCCCATGCGCAGGCGGCCGTGCACTTCAAAATAGCTGGACGCCACGCCATGCTCGCTGCCGCTGACCTCGATCTGCTCGCCCAGCAGCTTTTTGACATCGTCCACCGAGCGGAAGGGCTGCATCTGGCGCACCGCCATGATCCGGTCGGCGCCCGCGCGGTCCAGGCCACGCAGGGTGGCCATCAACACCTCGGCCCCGGCGGTGTTGAGGTTGACCGGCTTGCGCTCGGGCAGCAGCGTGATGTGTGGTGCCAGCAATGCCAGCGTGCGCGGCGCCAGGCCCAGCCAGGCCAGTTGGCTGGGGGACTGCGGCATCAGCGGGGCGTCGGTGTTTTCGCTGCCCGGTGCCTGGGCCTGGCGCAGGGCCTGCACCAGGGCCGTGAGTTCGGCCGGTGGCAGGCCCAATTGGGCAAACAGGCGCTCGAACTGGGCCAACGCTGCTTCGTTGACGGTGTCGCCGCTCACCAGGTTGGCCAAGTTCAGGCGCGATTGCAGGTCGATGATCTGGCCCGAGAGGAAGGCCTCTTCGCCGCCGCCTGCATCGTCGATCTGCGTCACGTTGCGGTCTGCCGCCAGAAAGGTGGACAGGCGCGCCTCTTCCAGTGGCACGGCCCAGGGCTCGGCCAGGTGGTCGGCGCCGCCCGCGCGGCTGTCTTCGATGAGGATCAGGCGCGACCAGTCGAGCGCGCCGATCAGGATCCAGGCGGACTGGATGCGCGTGCGCTCGGCCGCCTCGACCTCCACGCTGCGCCATTGCTGCCACAGCGCCGTGGCAGCGAAGGTGGCCACCAGGGTCACGGTCAGCATGGCCGCCAGCAGTGCGGCGCCGCCTTGTCGGCAGCGGGCGCGTGGGCTCATGACTTGCCTCCGCCGCGCAGGGGGTTGGCCCAGTCGCGTACCAGCGTGCCGCCCAGGGCAGCGCCGCCGGGCAAATCCAGTTGCAGGCGCACGCCGTCGGGGATGAGCGCGCCGACGGCGCTCAGGTCGGCTGGCGGTGTGCCGGGGCTGGACAGCGGGTTGCTCCAGGCGTCGCCCCGGTAATAGAACACGCGCCAGTCGCTCAGGGGCAGGATGGCCACTTCGTTGCGCCGGTCAACATCGGCCGGGTTGCGCGCCCATTGGGCGGCCTGCAGCCAGGCCTGTGACCAGGCTCCTCGCGTGCGCAGGGGGGCAGACTGCCAGCGCAGCCACTGGTCCTGTCCCTGCACATTGCGCCGCGCCCAGGCCACCACCAACGCGCCTTCGCCCGCATCGACCGGGCTGCGGCGCGTCAGGCGCAGCACCTGGCCGTCCCAGTCGATGGGCACCGTGTGCGCCAGGGGCAGCAGTGCGTCCAGGTCAGCACTCCATTGCCCCAGGGCGGCCTGCAGCGTCAACAGTTGCTCGCTGCGCTCGCGCGTGTGCGTCTGCGTGCGCACCATGCTGTCCAGCCCACGCCAGCTCAAAATGGCCACCAGCCCCAGGATGGCAATGGCCACCAGCAGCTCGATCAGCGTGAACCCGCGTGCGCTCAACAAACTTCCATTCCGCGTAGGTGTTGCCCGCAACGCATGACACCGGCAGGGCCTAGGCCAGGGCTCCCGCGCAAGGGCCGCCAGTATTCCCACGTGCGGGCGCTGGGAGCGGCCCCCTGCCCGCAGCGCGCAGCGCTGCGAGAGCGAGGGGAAGGCGCGTAGCGCCACAGGGGGGTGTGCCATATCAGCGGCGACCCACGATGGTGGAGAGACGAAGCACGGGCTGGGAGTCGTCGAACACCTGCGCATCCACCCGGCGGAACGACGGGTTGGGCGTGGGGCGCACCACCAGGTTGACCAGCAAGCCCCGGCCCGCCTGGTCGCAGGGCTGCGTGGTGTCGCCAATCGGCGGCATCTGGCGCGACAGGCGCGTGGCGATCAGCGCGTTCTCGGCGCAGATCTGGGCCAGCAGCACATCGGACTGGCGCTGGGCGTTGCGCACCAGCGCGCTGCTGGCCTGGGAGCCCGCCAGCAAGGCAATTGCCACGATGGCCAGGGCCGTGAGCACCTCCACCAGCGTGAAGCCGCGCTGTGCCTTCGCCGGACGCGAGCGGGCGCTCAAGGTGCCGACTCCAGAGTGAAGGGGCGCAGCCCATCGGTGGCCACGCGCACGCTGCGCTCGGGCCAGGAAGGGTGGGCCAGGGTGACTTGCTGCGGCCCGATCAGCGGCTCGGGGCCCAGCCACAACTGCCCCGTGCCGCGCACCTGGGTCTGTGCGTCCAGCCATTGCGTGGGCAGCGTCTTCTCGGGCAGGCCGTCGAAGTGGAACCCCTGCCCATCGGCACGCCAGCGCACCGCCACACCGCTGGCGCGTGACTGTGCGCGGCCCGCCTCCAGCAGCGCGGCCAGGCGCTCGCCTTCGCGCTCCAGCAGGGCGCCGCCGTTGTCGCGCAGCGCCAGGGCCACGCCGGCCATCGCCAGGCCCACAATGGCCAGCACCACCAGCAGTTCCAGCAATGTGAAGCCCCGCAGCCGCTGCGGGCGCCACAGCGGCTTACTGCCAGCTGCCAATGTCGGCATTCTTGCCTTCGCCGCCGGACTGGCCGTCGGCACCAAAGGACATCACGTCCACCTCGCCCTTGATGCCGGGGCTGAGGTACTGGTAGGGGCGCCCCCAGGGGTCGCTGGGGAGCTTTTCCAGGTAGGGCTTCCAGTTGAGTGGCTGTGGGCCCGAGGTGGGCTTGGCAATCAGCGCCTGCAGGCCCTGATCGGCCGTGGGGTAGCGCTGGTTGTCCAGCCGGTAGAGCTTGAGCGCCTGCATCAGATTGGTCACATCGGTGCGCGCAGCAGTCACGCGGGCGTCATCGGCACGGTCCAGCACGTTGGGCACGATCAGCGCACCCAGCACGCCGATGATGACCAGCACCACCATCAGCTCGATCAGTGTGAAGCCACGGGCCAGCGTGCGGCGTGCGCAAGAGTCGGAAAGGTTCATGGTCGGCAGGCGGTTGAAGAAGGGCCACGGGCCATCCCGTGCATCGGCTGAATCATAATCGCGCGATGCAGACCCGATCACACCAACCCTGGGGCGTGCGCCTGGGCACCCTGGCCATCTGGGCACTGGCCGCCGCCAGCGTGGCCTACTGGGGCCTGCGCCTGACGGCACGCCCCCCCGGCATGCCTGCGCCCACTGCCGCCCCCGCCCCCGTGGCTGCTGACATGCAGGCCATGGCCCGGCTGCTGGGCGCGGTGACCGCGCAGACGCCCCAGGCCGCTGCAGCGCCTGTCTCCAGCCGCTTTGCGCTGGTGGGCGTGCTGGCGGGCCAACAGGGCGGCAGCGGCGCCGCCCTCATCGCCGTGGACGGCAAACCCGCCAAACCCTACCGCGTGGGCGCCACGGTGGATGCCGGGCTGGTGCTGCAGTCGCTGGGCCCGCGCCAGGCCCGATTGGGGGCTGGGCAGGAGGGTGTCACAACGGTGACGCTGGAGATGCCGGTGCGCAAGTGAGCGTTAGATAGGGCCAGGGCCCATCGGGAAACCGTTGCTCTTGAATACCTGAATAGCTTGCGTCAGTTTGTCATACTGCGATGGTCACTACTTTTTCTGTTCCGTCCGCACGAATGGTTTCAGCCTCCCGCCTGGCAGGGTTGGATGCGTTGCGAGCCGTGGCCATCCTCCATGTGGTGTTTTCCCACGGTGCGATGGACTTGGCTCCAGACATGCAAGGGCCTCTTGGAAAAATCAAGTGGCTGATGATTGCGACAAACTTTGGCGTGCCATTGTTCTTTGTTTTGAGTGGCTTCCTGATCACGCGGCAACTTGCCGGAGGAATGCCTATTCGCACGTTCTATTGGCATCGGTTCGCCAAGATATATCCCACTTATCTACTGGCGGTGCTGGTGTTTGGTCTGTTGGCTAGAGTGGATGAAGCGGATGTGTGGCTTCAGCATATATTGGCGTTTCACAATACTTCAGTGGTCTTGTCGTCGCGTATGTCGGGGCATCTTTGGAGTCTCGCTGTCGAAATTCAGTTCTATCTCTTGGCGCCGGTTCTGTTTGCCTTTGGCTTTCGGTGGCTTAGCCCGTTGGGCCTTGCGCTCGTTGGAGTGCTCAGTTTTTTTGGGCATCTTGCGTATCTTTTGCACACGGTCCCAACGCATGCAGAGCGACTCCTGTCGGCTTTGAATGTCTATCAGTCAAGCTCGTTCAATTTCTTGGCGCTTTGTTTGGGAGGGTTGCTTTTTCGCGCGCATATTGAAAACCGTTCATGGCGGTGGGCTCCTATGATTGGGTTGGCCGCAACGGTTGCCATGCCGCTGATCTGTGCAGTTTTTGTTCCTAGCTTGCGCATCGATCAGGCGAATTTAAGTCATCCACTGAGTTTGATGGCTTTGCTCATGCTGATTGCAGCCCCACCTTTGGCGTCGGTTTGTTTGGCGTTCTGGATCCTGCGCAGCGGGTGGTTCAACAACAAGGCAGCGGCATCCGTGGTGGGATTTGTTTCGGCTATCAGCTACCAATGGTATTTGTGGCATCCCCTGGTGCTCAACGGTATGAACGCCCAATTGGGGCAGTCCCCTCAATTGAATGCATGGATCATTGAGTGGCCTGTATTTGCAATGGGAATGTATTTCGTTGCATCTGCGATGCTTGCCTGGGCTGCCTACTCAATGGCAGAGCGCCCCATTCATCGCTGGTTGCTTGCCCGTTCAAAGGAGTGAGTCCGTAAGCGCCATCAACGCGCATGATGGGGTTGTAATCGGCCAGCCACCTTACCCTCGTTATTGCCTTGCTGCTGCGCTCTTACTTTCCTTGGTCATGGGTTGGGACGCGCGAGCAGTAGGCCAGTCGCTCCCAGCATCGTTCACCGGGTAAGGTGGCTGTAGGTTTGGATACCCGCCAGGGTGCTTTTCTAGCGCCCTCCACCTGCACCTAGAGGGCCACCGGAGCAGGAGGCAGCACCACAGTCACGGAAACCATGACCACGGTGGCGGCGCCTGCGGCAGAAACGGTCACCTACTTCCACAACGACATTGCAGGCACAGCGCAACTGGCCACCAACGCCAGCGGGGCGGTAGTGTGGAAGGAAAACTACCTGCCCTACGGCCAGCGCCAGGCACAGGCACCCGCCAGCGCAGGCAGCCGGCTGTGGTACACGGGCAAGCCGCACGAAGAAGACACAGGGCTGACCTACATGGGTGCGCGGTACTACATGCCGCTGGTGGGGCGCTTTACGGGCATGGACCCGGTGGACATCGTGCCCGAGCAGCCTGAACCGCCCCGGGTATCGAGGAGGCCGGTTGGTTTAAGTTGACACCTTTGTCGAGGTGTCGCTGGCGGCGAGTTGCCTCCAGTAGTTTGCCTCAGCTTCTGCCGGAGGGATGCCCCCAATCGGCGTGAGCAGTCGGACGTGGTTGAACCAGTGCACCCATTGCAGGGTGGCCAGTTCCACGGATTCCCTGGTCTTCCAAGGTCCCCGGCGGTGAATCAACTCGGCCTTGTACAGACCGTTGATGGTCTCGGCCAGCGCGTTGTCATAGCTGTCTCCCCTGCTGCCCACCGAAGGTTGTATGCCCGCCTGGTCCAAGCGTTCGGTGTAGCGGATGCTGACGTACTGACTGCCCCTGTCGGAATGGTGCGTCAAGACATGGGCCGCTGGCTGGCGTTCGTACAGAGCCTGCTCCAGGGCATCGAGCACGAAGTCCGTCTGCATGCTGCGACTGACGCGCCAGCCCACGATGCGCCGAGCGTACACATCCACCACAAAGGCCACATACAACCAGCCTTGCCAGGTGGAGACATAGGTGAAGTCCGACACCCATAGCTCGTTGGGACGGCTGGCATGGAAGTGCCGGTTGACGTGGTCCAGCGGGCACGGGGCCGAGGTATCCGGCGTGGTGGTGCGCACCGCCCTGCCACGGCGTGCCCCTTGCAAGCCCATGGCACGCATCAGACGCTCGACCGTGCAGCGCGCCACCACGATGCCCTCGCGGTTCATCTGCAGCCAGACCTTGTCGGCTCCGTAGACCTGCCAGTTGGCGTGCCACACGCGCTGAATGTCGGCCTTCAAACCCTCGTCACGCTGGGCGCGTGCACTGCGCAGTTGCGCGTTGCGTTGCCGGGCTGCGTGGCGCCAGTAACACGACGGGGCCATCTGCAGCGCCCGGCAGATGGGCTCGACCCCGTAGTCATCACGGTGGCGGTCGATGTAGGCCTTCACGACTTGAGTCGGCGGTCGAGCTCCGCCTGCGCGAAAAACGCGCTGGCCGTCTTCAGGATGTCGTTGGCCCGGCGCAATTCTTTGACCTCACGCTCCAGTTCCTTGATGCGCTGCGCATCCGAGGTGGTGGTGCCGGGGCGCTGGCCGCTGTCGACCTCGGCCTTCTTGACCCAGTCGTTCAAGGTCTGTGGCACGCAGCCAATCTTGGGGGCAATCGATTCAATCGCTGCCCACAGCGACGGGTAGTCGGCTCGGTGCTCCTGCACCATGCGCACGGCGCGCTCGCGCACTTCCGGGGAGAACTTCGGTGACTTGTTCATAGCTCCATCTTCTCAAGTGTTGGAGCCTCCTCAAAACCCGGGGCGGTTCAACCTTCCTGAAAAGAAATGCTATTGGTTTTTTCCTATATGCCGAGAACAAGACATGCATTGATGTCTCGATACCGACAGTGGGATATGCCTCAGTGACCTTGTACTTGCCCGAGGAGCTGTCAAGCGACTTGGTCTTGGCGTTGTTCCGCTGTCTGTCCGACCACAAGCCAGTATTCGGCTATGCGTGCGAATACGATGAGTACAAGCACCGTAACCGGTATTACATAACCCTTGGCAAGAACCACATCGAAGACTGGATAGGTCGCAAGCTGGATAAATATATTCCAGGCGTGTACTGGTACGCATTGCTTTCCGATGGCCTGCTTGCACGGCATGGTGTCAGTCTTGAGGACTTGTCAGCGGAGGCCATGACTGTTGAAACGCTGGGGGATGGGTCACTACATCTGCTGAAATTCTTCGAGGATCCAAAAGGTTGGCGGGTCAATGCCAGCCGATTGGATGATCTGTGCGAACGGATTGAAGGCCTGTTCTCTCGGCGCGCTGTGGAAGCCGCTGTGGTCGGCGTGACTGACTTCCTTGAATACGATGAAATCATTGCCAACTGGCGATAGCGTTTTTGGCGGATTCAAGTACGAAGTGCAACACGGTTTAACGAGGCGTGAAACACCTCGTGGGGTGTCTTGAATCCGAGCCGCTTTCGAGGTCAATTTAACCCGGACGACTGATCAGCGCCAGCGTTGCATGCTGGAGGAGTTGGCGAAGTACTGGCCTTGCCGTGCCAGCTACCCCATCACCCGTTGTTATTGTTATTGTTATTGTTGTTATTGCTGCTGCGTCCCTTGTCCCGTTCCTTGGCCGGTAGCTGGCCGGGCAGGGTGAGGAACAACCCGGCGGTTCCCAGCATGACCAACTGCGCATTGCGGCTGTAGGCGCCGCTGTCGATGGCCGAGAGCTTGGCGCTGTTGCACCACAGGGTCTGGATCTGGCGTGCCTGCGGCACGTCGTAGCTTTGCACCACCTTCCCCCCCGCGTGGCACGTGATGCGGCCCTCCTGGTAGATCAGGTGGTCTTGCTTGCCGCGTGCGCTGTCGGCCAACCAGCGCACCAGGGGTTCTTCGACCTGGGTGCGCGCGGGGCCGTCTTCCAGCCGCAGGGCGTTCAGAAAGCATTCCACGGTGTAGGCGGTGCGCTGCAGGTCGTTGGTGTTCATGGCAGGAAATGGAATTCAAAGTTCTGGAACGGCAGGTTGGCCGTCTGCACATGGTAGAAGGCGTTGGCCTTCTGCTTCTGGTAGTGGTATTCGCGCAAAAAGAAGGTCGTCACGAACAGGTTGTTGAGCACGCCGCGCTGGTAGTGCGCGCGGTGCAGTTCGATGAGGCCCGACAGGTCCACTTGCGCAAACTCCTCGCCCCGTAGCAGGCTGGGCTGCAGGAAGTCGGCGTAGAGTTGGTAGGTGAACACATGCGCCTGCTTGGTGCGCTGTTCGTCGCCATAGACCACGGGCGTGTCGCGCAGCATTTGCAGGTAAATGGTGTTGCGCACGGCCTCGGGGCAGTTCTGCGCCAGCAGGTCGCGGCGCAGGTGCAGCCGCACGCGGTCGCCGGGCACCAGGGTGTGCAGGCTGCGCTGGGTTTTGAGCAACTGCGATTCCAGCGCGATGGCCTCGCCATTGACTTCAAGCACGAAGGCGCTGCCATCGAACAGCGCCTGCAGCACCGGGTCGGCCTCGATGAGGGCGGGCAGGGTGTTTTTCTCATCGCCCAGGTCGTTGGGCAGCACCAGGCGGCGCGTGGTGGGGCGGGCTGCGGGCTGCGCGAAGGCCAGGCCGGGGTGCGTGGCGAGCTGGTACTGCTGCGCGTAATCCTGCTGTACGTCGGGCGGGTCGGCGGGGTAGGTGAGCGGGGCGTCGGCGTAGATGCGCTTTTGCAGGCCGCAGGTGTAGGAGCGGCCGCTGTGGTTCTGGTGCTTCACTACCGGGCAGCCGGTGTGGCAGGTGGACAGGTGGCCGCAGCCCTGGCAGGCGCTGTCAAAGCCGTGCGCCTGGTGCACCGCGCGGATTTTGCGCGCACCGTTGTCCAGGATGTCGAGGATGGGCTGCTCGAACACGTTGCCGTAGCGGAATTCCGGAATGCCCTGGCCGCGCACGCAGGAGTACACCGAGCCGTCGCTCTGCAGCAGGTAGAAGCGCTCGCCGCAGTTGGCGGCGTTGGTGCAGTAGCCGGGCGTGAACTCGTCGAACCAATGGCGGCGCAGGCCTTCCTCCAATTCGGTGCCCAGGAAGGCAGCGTGCAGCGTGTCGTACAGCCGCTGCTGCTGCTCGGGCGTGGTCGGGGTGAGCACGGCCTCGCCCTTGGCAGCGCGGTTGAGCTCGGAGCCGAAGGCGAACATCAGGTTGAACTGGTTCATGTCGAAGCCCAGCTCGCGGTGGATGAACCAGATGTCGTCCACCAGCGCCTGCATGTCCTGCAAATGCTCGCTGCTGAGCGTGGCGGAGATCTTCTTGGCGTGCGGGTAGCGTGCCAGCAGGCGGATGTTCTCCAGCGTGCGCGGCAGCCAGCCGGTGCCGCCGCGCGTGGTGCGGTGGCGCTCGTGCAGGGCCAGCGGCAGGTCGATGCTGGCGCTGATGGACACCTTGTGCCGGTCGAACAGTGCGTAGAGCGGCGCAAACTTGAACAGGTTGGTCTTGATATGCGGCGCCGACTTGCGGTGCCCCAAGGCGTTCAGTGCGTCGAAATGCTCGCGGTAGTGCGCGCGGATGGTGCTGAACAAGGTGTCGAGCACCTCGGGCGGCAGCGTGGTCACCTCGCCGCCGTGCAGCGACACGTTGAACGCCAGCACGCCGGCCGCGCGCAACGCATCGAGCGTATGGCGCAGCGTATGCACGGCGCGTTCGGCGTCGCGCTTGAGCGCGGCCTCACTGGTCTGCTTGCCCAGGTAGCAGTAGCTGCAGCTCAGGTTGCAGCACAGCGTGGGCACATAGAGCAGGTGGATGGAGCGCTCGAAGGTGCGCGTGTGAGCGGCTGCGTCCATGCTCAGGCCTCCTCCAGCGGCGTGCCGGGCGCGGCCTTGAGCACGCCCTCGATGATGCGTGCCGAGACCTTCTCGAACTTGGTGTCCTTGTTCTTGGCGATCTTGTCGGGCTTGCGCGCGTTGGTGGGAAACTTGCTGCGCTCGATGACCAGCGGCTTGCCCTTGTCGGCGCCGTACAGGGACAGGCGCCCCTCGCTTCTGGCGAGCACCATGCGCTGCACGTTGCCAAAATAAACAATCGTGTCGCCACACAGCAGGTAGCGCGGCCCGATCTGCAGGTAGCGCGCCGCCGACAGCCGCGCCACCACCGGAACCAGCCAAAGCACCGCACCCACAGGGAAGGCCAGCACCGTGGCCAGCAGTGCCAGCACCGCACCGCCATACATCACCCCGCGCCGCACCGGGCCGATCAGCGGGCGGCCCCCGTGGGGGTATTTGAAGAGCGCAAACGACGTAGGCATGTGGATGCAGGGCAAGAGTCAGTAGCTTCGCCCGCCCTTGTACATCGCATGCTGGCGCCGCTGCAAGTCGGTGACCTGCGCCACCCTGGCCATGGCTGCGCCCGCGTGCGCATGGGTGATGGCCAGGCCCAGCGCGTCGGCGGCGTCGGTGCCGGGCAGGCCGGGCAGGTCAAGCAGGCGGCGCACCATCTCCTGCACCTGGCTCTTGGCCGCGCGGCCGTGGCCGACCACGGCCTTCTTCATCTGCAGGGCGGTGTACTCGGCCACGGGCAGGTTGCGCGCCACCAGCGCCGTGACGCAGGCGCCGCGCGCCTGGCCCAGCAGCAGCGTGGACTGGGGGTTGACGTTGACGAACACGATTTCCACCGTGGCCACGTCGGGCTCGTAGCGCGCGACGACTTCGCCGATGCCGTCGAACAGCAGCTTGAGCCGCCCGGGCAGGTCGCCCAGCGCCAGTTGCGTGGTGCGTATGGTGCCACTGGCCACGTAGCGCAGCTTGTGGCCTTCCACGTCGAGCACGCCGAAGCCGGTGGTCTGCAGGCCGGGGTCAATGCCAAGGATTCTCATTCGCTATTAATTTGATAGCTGCTTGCGCTTGAAGTGCGGGCGCTAGAGGCCAATTTGTTCATAAACCAAAATACCAGCGCACGGAATGGAAGAACACCGGCGCGGCAAAGCACAGCGCGTCCACGCGGTCGAGCAGGCCGCCCGCGCCCGTGACGGCCTGGCCCTGCATGCCCCAGCTCGTGACGCCGCGGTCGCGCTTGAGGGCCTTCATCACCAGGTGCCCCAGGCTGCCCGCCGAGCAGGCGAGCAGGCCCAGGCCCAGGCCCTGGCCGGGCTTGAAGGGCGTGATGAACGAGAGCAGGCCGCCCACCAGGGCGCCGACCGCGATGCCCGCCAGCCAACTGGCCCACTGAAAGCTCTGGCTCACGGCGGGCGCCACGGGCGTGTGCGGGAAGCGCCGCCCCAGCAGGTGCTGCACCACCATGCAGGTCTGCACGCTCAACACCAGCCAGAAGACCAGGAAGGCGCCCCGGCCCTCGCGCCCCGGAAAATCCAGCAGCAGCAGCGCGGGCACGTGGCTCATGCCGTAGACGCAGACCATGATGCCCCACTGCAGCTTGGCGCTGCGCTCGAGGAAGCGCTCGGGATCGTTGGCCAGCGCGCTCACGACCGGTAGCGCCAGGAAGACGTAGACGGGGATGAACACCGTGAACAGGTCGTACTGGCGCGTGCCCACCAGCACGAACTGCAGCGGCAGCACGGCGAAGAAGGCCAGTACCAGGCTGCGGTGGTCGCCGCGCCGCGTGGGCGAGAGCGTGATGAACTCGCGCAGCGCAAAAAACGCCACCAGCGCGAACAATACCGTGGCTGCCGTGTCGCCCAGCACCCAGCCGACCCAGAACACCGTGGCCATGGCCCAGGAAGTCTGCAAAAGCCCGCGCAGGCGCCGCCCCTTGGCCTTGCGTGCGGCGGCGGCGTCGGCATCCCCCGCAGGCGTTTCGCGCAGGCCGCGCACAAAAGCCCAGATGGTGACGAGCGAGAGCACACCAAAGACCACCAGGAACAGCGCACCGATCTGCTGCGTGGTGGAGAGGCTGCGCAGAAAGGAATTCATCGCGTCACACCTCCCTCAAGGCCATGACGGCGCGGCGCGC
Organism: Acidovorax sp. 210-6; assembly: GCF_010020825.1. Lineage (GTDB taxonomy): Bacteria > Pseudomonadota > Gammaproteobacteria > Burkholderiales > Burkholderiaceae_C > Simplicispira > Simplicispira sedimenti. The sequence continues at coordinate 3,276,047 of NZ_JAACJE010000001.1, read as the reverse complement.
GCGATCGAGGAACGGGCGGCGTTCCTCGCCGGGCTCCAGCTGGATGGGCGCGCCGAAGGTCACCGAGCACAGGATGGGCACCGGCACCACTTCGCCCTTGGGGATGACGCGCTGTACGTTGTTGATCCAGGCCGGCACCAGCACCACCTGGGGGAACATCTGCGCCAGCCGGAACAGGCCCGACTTGAAGGGCTGCGGGTCATCGCCATGGCCGCGCGTGCCCTCGGGGAAGATGATGATCGAGTCGCCGCTTTCCAGCGCGCGCACCAGCGGCGCGAGCGGGTCGCCCTCGGGCAGCGCGGCGCGCAGGGCCTCGGGGCTGGGCGGGGGTGGTGCTTCGCTGGCCGGGTCGAGTCCGCCGGGCTGGGCGCTGTCGGCAACGACCGCAGCGGCCGGGGCCGTGGGCGGCGTGGCCGCCTGGCGCTCCACGTAAATGGCGTTGAACACGGCGGTGGTGATCCATTGCCGAAAAGGCGATTTCGTCCAGTAGTCGCGCGCGGCGATGGGGCGGGTGATGCTGCGCAGCTCCTCGGGCAGTGCGGCCCAGATCATCACCAGGTCAGCATGGCTCTGGTGGTTGGCAAAGTAGATGCGCTGCTCCGCCTTGGGCGGGCAACCGTACCAGCGTGCCTGCGAGCCGGTGAGCACGCGCACCAGGCCCAGCAGGAAGAAACCCATCAACTTGGCAAGCATGGGGGGATGATAGGGGGCGAACAGGGCGGCGCGCAGGCAACCGTTAGGGGCGGCTCCCGGTGGCGGGCGCCAGCACGCCGAGCAGGCCCCGGCAGGCGTCTTCCACGATGTCGAGCACCTGCTCGAAGCCCGCCGCGCCGCCGTAGTAGGGATCGGGCACCTCGTAGGCCTGCACGGTGGTGCAGAAATCCGTGAGGCGCAGCAGGCGGTGGTGCTGTCCGGGTGGGCACAGCGGGCGGGCATGGGCTTCGTTGGCTGCGTCCATCACCAGCACCAGGTCGAATTCCTCGAAATCGCGGGCCACGAGGCGGCGCGCGCGCTGCGCCGAGAGGTCATAACCGCGCAGCGCGGCATGCTGCTGGGCGCGCTCGTCGGGCGGCTCGCCCACGTGGTAGCCATGCGTGCCGGCCGAATCCACGGTGACCTGTGCGGCCAGGCCGGCGTCGGCCACCAGTTTTTCCAGCACGCCGTGGGCGGTGGGGCTGCGGCAGATGTTGCCCATGCAGACCATGAGGACGCGGACGGGGCCGGGCTCCGTGCGCTGGGCCAGGTGGGGCAGGGCGGGTAGTGAAGGGGCGTGAGGCATGGGGCGGACAGGAAAAAGGTTCAAGGGGATGGCGAAGCGGCGCGCTGTGCGCGCAGCGCGCCGGGGCTCTGGCCCAGGTGCTGGCGCATCAGCCGGCCCAGGCTGGCGGCGCTGGCCAGGCCCACCTCGCCGGCGATGGACGCCAGGCTGTGGTGGGAGTGCTGCACGCGCCATTGCGCATGCTCCAGGCGCATCCGGGTCCAGTGTTCGTGCGCGCTCACGCCAAAGCGCTCCTGGAACAGCCGGTCCAGGTGGCGGCGCCCGATGCCGATGCGCCGTGCCAGTTCGGGAATGCCCATGGGCTCGCCCAGCGCGCTGCGCATCAGCGCGATGGCGCGCGAGAGGTGCCGGCCCAGGCGCGGGTCGCCCTCCATCGAGCGCAGGGGGTGCGCGGGGTGGCGGGGCTCGTCCACCAGCATGTCGGCCAGGCCCTTGCAGGCGCGTGCCCGGCCGCAGTGCCGCGCCAGCAGCTCCACCGCCATGTCGATGGCGGCGGTGCCGCCGGCGCAGGTGATGCGGTCGCGGTCGAAGCAGTAGATCAGTTCGCCGCGCACCGCGATGCGCGGGAAGGCGCTGCGGAACTCGGCCACGTGGCGCCAGTGCAGCGCCACCTCGTGGCCGCGCAGCAGCCCGGCCCGCGCCAGCAGGAAGCTGGCGTTGTCGATGGCCACCAGCGGCAGTCCGTGGCGGCTGGCGGCCCGCAGCACGGGCGCATAGGCGGCGGCCAAGGCCATGGACTTTTCCACCGTGCGGCTGCCGAACACCACCAGGTAGTCGAACGCGCGCCAGTCCACATCGGCGGGCGTGGCGTCGATCTCCACGCGCACGCCGCTGCTGGAGGTGACGGGCTGCGCGTCGAGGCCCAGCAGCGTCCAGGCGCAGTGGCGCTGGCGGCTGCGGTCCGCGTCGTCGGCCGAAAAGCGCAGCTTGTCCAGGAAGCCGCCGAACGGCAACAGCGTGAACTCTGGCAGCGGCAGCAGCAGCAGGCGCACGTCGGGCCGCTGCGGCGCCGGTTCGTGGGAGGGATGCGCGGCCATGCAGGTGAGAAAATGTCCAGATCGGTCGCAATATAAGCCAGATCGGAGCATGGCAATGGCGTACCACCGGCCTAGACTGCACGGCGTCTGGAACGTTCTTTTCGGAGTGCAGCAATGGCCTGGTCCCTGTGGTGGGTGTATCTGCTGGCGTCGGTGGGCCTGTCGCTCACGCCCGGCCCCAACAGCCTGCTGGTGCTGGCGCACGGCGCACTGCACGGGCGCCGGCGCACGCTCTGGACCATCGCAGGCGGCGCCCTGGGTTTCGCGCTGCTGATTGGCCTGTCCATGCTGGGCATCGGCGCACTGCTGCGCGCCTCGGCCGACGCGCTGGTGCTGCTCAAATGGGGCGGCGGCGCTTACCTGGTGTGGCTGGGCATCCAGCTCTGGCGCGCCCCGCCGCTGCAGCTGGACATGCCCGAGATCGACGGCCAGCACGGCCCCGTGCGCCGCTCGGTGATGTTCCGCCAGGGGCTGCTCGCAGCCATCTCCAACCCCAAGGCCCTGCTGTTCTACGGCGCCTTCCTGCCGCAGTTCATCGAGCCGGGGCGCAGCCTGTGGCTGCAATACGTGGTGATGGCGGGCACGTTCTGCATGATCGAGTGCGTGGTCGAGTTCGGCCTCGCCAGCCTGGCGCACCGCGTGCGCCCCTGGCTGCGGCGCGTGGGGCGGCGCTTCAACCAGGGCTGCGGCGTGCTGTTCGCGGTGATGGGGGCAGCGCTGCCGCTGACGAACTGAGGCGCTGAGCGTCAGGGCAGCTCGGCGCTCCCCATGCGCGCCAGGATGGTGCGCGTGCGCCCGCTCAGATAGGCCGAGTTCGGCGTCTTCTCGAAGCGCTTGGGCGCGGGCAGCATGACGGCCAGGCGCGCGGCCTCGTGCGGGGCGAGGTCGGCGGCGCTCTTGCGGTAGTAGTGGCGCGCGGCGGCCTCGGCGCCGAAGACGCCGTTGCCCCATTCCACGTTGTTGAGGTAAATCTCCAGGATGCGCTCCTTGGTCAGGAACTGCTCCAGCGCCAGCGTGAGCAAAAATTCCTGGCCCTTGCGCACCAGGGTGCGCTCGCCCGAGAGCAGCAGGTTCTTGGCCAGCTGCTGGGTGATGGTGGAGCCGCCGCGGATCTTGGGTGCGCGCACCGGCTTGTCGGGTGCGCGGGCCTGGGCCTTGGCGATCAGTGCCTCGGCCTTGGCGTTGCGCTCCCAGGCCTTTTCGATGGCGTTCCAGTCCACGCCCTCGTGGTTGACGAAGCCGTCGTCCTCCGAGGCGATCACGGCGCGCTTGAGGTGGCTGGATATCTGCGCGTAGGGCACCCATTGCTGGCGCCAGCGCACCTGACCGGTGCTGGCAAGCTGCGCCCAGGCCTCGGAGCGCTGGAAGGTGGTGGATTCGGGATTCACCACCGCCATGGCGGCGATGCGCAGCACGAAGAACAGCTCCAGCGCGAGCACCGCGAACGCGACGAGGCCGATCCAGCGCAGCAGGGCTTTCATGGGCGGTGGGCGCTCAGTGCGCGGCGGGTGTGGCCATCAGGGCGCGCAGCTCGGCCAGCACCTGGCCGCTGGGCGGGCGCACGCCGCGCCAGATGCGGAAGGCCTCGGCCGCCTGCTCCACCAGCATGCCCAGGCCGTCGCGCGGTGTCGCGCCGTGCTGGCGCGCCCAGCCGAGAAAGCCCTCGGCGGCGGGGCCGTACATCATGTCGTAGGCCAGGCTGCCGGGGCGCAGCACGCGCGCGGGCACGGGCACCTCGGCGCCGGCCAGGCTGCTGGCCGTGGCGTTGATGATGAGATCAAAATCATGCTCCAGCGCTTGTGGGGACTGCGCTGATAGCTCTGTTTTTTGTAGCGCTGCAAGCGCGGCATGCGATTGCACCAGCGCCTGCGCGCGCTCCAGCGTGCGGTTGGCCACCACCACGCGGCGCGGCCCGGCGGCCAGCAGCGGGCCCAGGGCCCCGGCGGCGGCGCCGCCCGCGCCGACGAGCAGCACGTCGCGCCCGGCCAGGGCGAAGCCGGCGCCGTGTTCGATGTCGGCCACCAGGCCCAGGCCGTCGGTGTTGTCGGCATGGATGGCGCCATCGATGAAGCGCAGGGTGTTGGCTGCGCCGGCCAGCTGCACGCGCTCGCTGCGCACGGTGGCGGCCTGCGCGGCTTCGAGCTTGAAGGGCACGGTGATGTTGCAGCCGCGCCCGCCTGCCAGGGCGAAGTCGCGCAGCGCCTGGGCAAAGCCGTCCAGCGGCACCAGGCGGCGCTCGTACACCAGGCGCTGGCCCGTGAGTTCGGCAAAGCGGGCGTGGATCCACGGCGAGCGGCTGTGCTCCACCGGGTTGCCCATGACGCAGTACAGGTCGGTGGGGCGGGTCATCGGACGGAGGTTTCCAGCGTTTGGTCGCGGGTGAACCTGAAGCGCGAGACCACGGCGATCTGGTCTGCCTTCTGGCGCATGTCGGGGTTGAAGCTGCCGAACGGCCCGGCGCCCACGGCAATGGCTTCGGCCTGGCGGTCCAGGCGCGAGTTGCCCGAGCCCTGCACGATCTCGGTGCCGAGCACGCGCCCGTCGTGGTTGACGGTGAGGATCATGACCAGCTCGCCGTAGAGCTTCTTGCCGCCGTATTCGGGGAAGTTGACCGTGCCCTTGTCCTCGACCTTGCGGCGCAGCTGGTCGTAATAGACGGCGTACACCTCCTCGCGCGTGGCGGGGCTGATGTAGCGCTTCTTGGGGCGGGAGTTTTCTTCGTTGATGCGCTTTTCGATCTCGGCCAGCATCTTGATGAGCTGGCGGCGGCGCTCCTGCTCGGCTGCCTCCTGGGCGTTCTGCGCAGGCTTGCGCGGGTCGGGTGCGGGCAGCGCGGCAATGTCCTTGCGCAACTGGGCGAGCAGCAGGGTTTGCTGCTCCTGCAGCGCGTCCATCTTGCGCTGGGCTTCCTCGAAGTCGTCGCCCACGGTGGTCAGTGCCGAGTAGGGCAGGGGGCTGGTGGCGCGGCCCTTGTCGGCGTCGCCGCCCCCGGCCAGCGAGAACTGGGCAATGGCCTGGGCCTTGTCGGGCTTCTCGGTGGATTGGGCGTTGACCAGGATGACCTCCAGCGGCGTGTCCTGGAACATGCGGTCAAACCCTGCGGGATCGACAAAGCGCACCGAGAGCACGGCGGCATGCAGCGCCACCGACACGCCCAGCGTCAGCTGCAGCGTGTTCCACTGGGAGAGGAAGGAAGTCAGCGGTTTCACGGGGAGGGATTATCGGTGCTTGCGCCGGCCTCGGGCTCGTTGACGTCCACGGCAATGGCGATGGGGCCGGCCTGCAGGGCTTCGTCGTCCTCGGCCTCGTCCACGGGGCCGTCGTCGCTCGGGTCCGCAGGGTCGTCCAGGCGCTCGATCAGGGTGCCGTGCACGTCCAGCGCGATCTCATCGACCTCGCCCAGGCGCACGCGGATGCGCGCGCCGCGCGGCAGGTTTTGCGCGCCCAGCACCGGGAAGACCAGCGGAAGCGCATCGGCGCGCACCAGAAAGCTGCCGCCGGGGCCTTCCTTGAAGACGGTGGCTTCCAGCTCGGTGATGCCGTTCTGCTCCAGGTACTTGAGCGTCCAGAAGCGCTCCATGCCGGCCTGGTAGCCGTTGTAGGCGCTGTAGGCGGCGTCGAAGCTGCTGATGATGGAGAACAGGTCGGCGTCCTTGGGCTTGAACGGCGCGGCCAGTGCGGCGGTCTTGCCGTGGCGCGCGCAGGCAATGATCTGCCACTGGTTCACCAGGTCGGTGTAGCGGCGCAGCGGCGAGGTGGCCCAGGCATAGCTCTTCACGCCGATGCCCGCGTGCGGCAGGGCCTTGGTGCCCATGCGCACCTTCACGCCCGGTGCCAGGCTGGCCTGGCTGCGGTAGATGCCAGGCACGCCGTGTTCGGCCAGCATCTGGCCCCAGGTGCTGTTGGCGACGATGGCGGCCTCGGCCACGATCAGGTCCAGCGGCGCGCCGCGCTTGCGCGTGCCGATGGTGACCTGCTCCGTGCCCTGCGGCTCGGCACCGTCGTTGCCGTGCAGGCGGAAGGTGTAGTCGGGGCGGTTGAAGGTTTCGGGCTTGCCTCGCACCAGCTCGCGCCCGGCCTTCAGTTTGAGTGCCAGGCGGTACAAAAAGGATAGCTGCTCGCGCCGGTCCAGCAAGGCCTGGGGCGTGTTTTCGACCTGAATCGATAGGTCCTGCAGCCAGGCCTCGGTGACGATGTGGTCGAGCTGGTCGTGGCGCAGGTTCACGGCCACGGGCACGCGCTCCAGGCGCGTTTCGGTGGCGGTGATCTCCAGGGTCTGCTCGTCGATGGTCGCGTAGAGCGACACGGCCGGGTTGGCGCGGCCTTCGTCCAGGGTATAGATCTGCACCACGGCGTCGGGCAGCATGGTGATCTTGTAGCCCGGCATATAGACGGTGGACAGGCGCGTGCGGCCCAGCTTGTCCAGGTCGCCGCCGGGCTGGATGGCCAGGCCCGGTGCGGCAATGTGGATGCCCAGCGTGACGGTGCCCGTGCCCAGGCCCTGCACCGAGAGCGCGTCGTCGATCTCGGTGGTCTGCGAGTCGTCGATGGAATAGGCTTGCACGGGGGCCAGCGGCAGGTCTGCCGGTGGCTGGGGCGCGGCGACGGCGGGAAAGCCCGTGCCCTTGGGGAAGAAGTCGAACAGGAAGCGCTTCCAGTGGAACTGGTAGCTCGAATCGATGGCGCCCGCCTTCTGCAACAGCGCCAGCGGCGCGGTGTGCGTGGCGCGGCTGGCCTCGACCACGGCCTTGTATTCGGGCGCGTTCTTGTCGGGGCGGAACAGGATTTTGTAGAGCTGGTCGCGGATGGGCTGCGGGCACTCGCCCTGGCCCAGTTGCTCGGCCCAGTCGGCGATCTGCTGCATCACCAGCTTTTTCTTCTCGATGGCGGCCAGTGCCTGCTGCAGGATTTCGGCCGGGGCTTTCTTGAAGCGGCCCTTGCCGGCGCGGCGGAAGTAGTGCGGCGCATCGTAGAGCGCGAACAGCGCGCCGGCCTGCTCGGCCAGCGTGGCGCTGGTGGAAAAGTAGTCGCGCGCCAGGTCGGCAAAGCCGAATTCCTCCTCGGGGGCGAATTCCCAAGCCAGGGGCAGCTCGATGGTGGCAGCCACGGCCTGGGCCTGGGCCACCAGTTCGGCGGGGGCGGGCTTTTCGAACTTGAGCAGGATGTGGGCGGCCTTGGCCTTGACCCGTTTGCCGGAATCGAGCTCGATCTGGGCTGAGGTCTCGGCTTCGGACAGGATGCGGCCAGCCAGGAACTTGCTGGCTTCTTCAAACAATGCGTACATGGGCGCGATTGTCCCATGGGCTTGCCGCAGGGAGGGGTCAGGCCAGTTCGAGGAAGTCCACGATGGCGTCCAGGTGCGTGTCGAAGTCGCTCAGCGCATGGTCTCCGCCTTCCAGCAGGCGCAACCGGGCCTGGGGGTAGCGTGCCACCATCTCGCGCCAGTCCAGCACTTCGTCTCCCTTGGCGATGATGGCCAGTTCGGGCCCGGCCGGGGGCTGGCCGCGCAGGTCCAGCGCGCGCAACTCCTGCACGTACTCGGGCCGGAAGAAAAAACGCTCCTCGGGCTGGTGCCAGGCGGTTTGTTCGCCGATGTAGCGCTCCAGGTCGCGGGCCGGGTTCACCGCCGGATTCAGCAGCACACTCGGACAGTGGGCCTGGTGTGCCACCCAGGTGGCGTAATAACCGCCCAGTGAAGAGCCCACCACGGCCATCTGGCCGCGCGGCCATTGGGCGATGCCCTGGGCCACCTGCTCCATGGCCAGGCGCGGCGAGGGGGGGAGCTGGGGGCACCAGAAGTGCAGTCCTGGGTGGTGCTGGGCCACATGCTGCGCCATGCGCCGGGCCTTGGCAGACTGGGGGGAGGAGCGAAAACCGTGCGGGTAGAGCAGATGGGTTGTGGCCATGGTGCGACAAAAAGAGGAGCCGGTGCAAACACTGGTACAAAGCGCAAGCGCAGGCATAAGATGTGCGAACAGACTGTTACAAACCCAGGCCCACGATGCCCGATTTTGCCCCGCTCTCCACTGCCAAGCGCCTGCTGACCGGGGGCAGTGCACAGCCTGCCGCCGTGGGGCGCTTTGAACTCAGGCGCCTGCTGGGCAAGGGGGCGCAGGCCAGCGTGTGGCTGGCACACGATCCGCGCCTGCAGCGCGAGGTGGCCATCAAGCTGCTGCCGCCGGTGCAGGGGCAGGACGCCGCCGCGGTGCTGGAGCATTGGCTGCGTGAGGCACGCCATGTGGGGCGCCTGGCGCATCCGCACATCGTGCCCGTGTTCGAGGCCGATGTGCAGGGCCAGCAGCCCTACATCGTTTTTGAATATGTGCCCGGCTGCACGCTGGCCGAGCACCTGGAGCGGCAGGGGCGCTGTGCGCCACACGACGCGGTGTCCCTGGTGGTGGATGTGCTCGACGGCCTGCAGGCGGCCCACGCGGCGGGCATCGTGCACCGCGACCTGAAACCCTCGAACGTGATGGTGGACGCCCAGCGCAACGCCCGTGTCATGGACTTTGGCCTGGCTGCCGCCGTGGCCAGCACGCCCGATGCGCAGTTGGCCAGCGGCACCCCGGCCTACATGGCGCCCGAGGCCACGGCCAGCATGCCGCCCGCGCCTGCGATGGACATCTACTCTGCCGCGCTGGTGCTGGTGGAGCTGTTGACGGGCCGCCCCCTGATCCACCAGACCGATACCTGGCAGGCCCTGTACCGCATTGCCAACGACCGCATCGAACTGCCCGAAGACCTGGGCAGCGGTGTGGACGATGCCTTGCGCGCCATCCTGCAGCACGCCTTGGCCCGTGACCCGGCGCAGCGCTATGCCTCGGCAGCGGAGTTCCGCGATGCGCTGCAGGCCTGGGCCGCACCGGTGAGTGCCTCCACCACAGCGGGCAACGCCACGCTGGACTTTTTGCTGCGGCGCATGCGCCACAAGAGCGACTTTCCGGCGCTGTCGGATTCGGTGGCGCGCATCCAGCGCGTGGCCAGCTCCGAGGACGACAGCATCAGCGACCTCACACGCGAAATCCTCAAGGACGTGGCACTGACGCACAAGCTGCTGCGTCTGGTCAACAGCGTGTTGTTTGCGCATGCCAGCCAAGGCTCGGTCAGTACGGTCTCGCGCGCAGTCAGCCTGGTGGGCTTCAATGCCGTGCGCAACATGGCGCTGGGCTTGGTGTTGCTGGAGCACATGCAGGACAGGCAGCATGCGGGGCAGATGCGCGAGGAGTTTCTGCGCGCCATGATGGCTGCGTCGCTGGCCTCCGAGCTGGGTGGCGCGGCCATGTCGGAGGAGTCGTTCATCGGTGCACTGTTCCAGAACCTGGGCCGCATGCTGTGTTCCTTCTACTTCGCCGAAGAGGCGGCGCAGATCCGCACCGCCGTGGCGGCGGGCACTGAGGAGGAGGCGGCCGCGATGCAGGTGCTGGGGCTGGGGTTGGAGGACCTGGGCGCTGGCGTGGCGCGGGTGTGGGGCCTGCCCGAAACCTTGCAGCGCTGCATTCGCAAACCGCTGGGGGCGCCGCCCCACCGCCCGCCCGAAAAAGGGGCCGAGGGCCTGCGCTGGCTGGCGCGGGCGGCCAATGAAGTGGCCACGGCCATCCTGCAGACGGAGCCGCAGCAGTTGGACGCTCGCCTGCAAAAGCTGGGTTCGGAATGGTCGCGCACCCTGGCCCTGGAGCCACAAGCCTTTGCCGATGCGACCTTGCGCGCGCGCCAGCAGTTGGTGGCGCTGGCGCAGGCGCTGGAGTTGCAGGTGGCCCCCGACAGTGCCGCCGCACGTCTGCTGCGCTTGCCTGCGCCGGTGGTGGATGCCGCCGCCAGCGATGAGCTGGCGCCGCACGAGCTCCATCCCCATGCCACCCAGCCGCTGACGGTGCAGGCCCCTGTCAGTGGCCCCCAGGCCCAGGCGCAGATGGCGGACGTGCTGTCGGCCGGCATCCAGGATGTGACCAATGCCATGGTCAACGAGGGTTTTGCGCTCAACGATGTGCTGCGCATGATTCTGGAGGCCATGTTCCGCGCGCTGGGTGCGCGCCGCATCGTGTTTGCCCTGCGTGATGCGCGCACCGACGTGCTCACGGGACGCTTCGGGCTGGGGGAGGGCAGCGAAGCGGCGGTGCGTTCCCTGGCGGTGCCCTTGCGCGAAACCGCCGACCTGTTCACCGCGGTCTGTCTGCGTGGGGCCGATACCCTCATCAGCGACGCCACCGAGGCCCGCATGCAGGAGCGTCTTCCTGCGTGGTACCGCAAGGGGCTCAATGCGCCCACCTTCTTGCTGCTGCCCCTGCAGATCAAGGGGCGGCCGTTTGCGCTGATCTATGCGGACCAGGAGCGCCCCGGCGCCCTGGCGGTGGATGACAAGGTGCTGGGGCTGCTGCGCACGCTGCGCAACCAGGCCGTCATGGCGTTTCGCCAGCGGACCTGACCCTGGAGGGGCTGCGCGCTGGCCGCGATAATCGCGGGATGGCCACCACGATCGACAAGCCCACACTGCTGCAACGCGTCCTCCCCTTGTTCAGGGGATTTGACGGCTGGCTGGTGGCCATTGTCCTCATGCTGGCAGGCGTGGGCTTGGTCGCCATGTATTCGGCGGGCTATGACCACGGTACACGGTTTGTGGACCATGGGCGCAACATGCTGATCGCAGCGGGCATTTTGTTCCTGGTGGCCCAGGTGCCACCCCAGCGCATCATGGCGTTTGCCGTGCCGCTGTACCTGGCAGGGGTGGCTTTGCTGGTGGCGGTGGCCCTGTTCGGCATCACCAAGAAGGGGGCGCAGCGCTGGGTCAACGTAGGCATCGTCATCCAGCCCAGCGAGATTCTCAAGATTGCCATGCCGCTGATGCTGGCCTGGTGGTTCCAGCGGCGCGAGGGGCAGTTGCGTCCGTTGGACTTTGTCGTGGCGGGGCTGTTGTTGGCGCTGCCCGTGGGGCTGATCATGAAGCAGCCCGATCTGGGCACGTCGCTGCTGGTGCTGGCAGCAGGGCTTTCCGTGATCTATTTCGCCGGCCTGCCCTGGAGGCTGGTGCTGCCGCCCGTGGTGCTGGGTTTGGTCGGCATTGCCGTGCTGGTGGCGATGGGCGACGATTGGTGTGCCGACGGCGTGCGCTGGCCCATCCTGCATGATTACCAGCAGCAGCGCATCTGCACGCTGCTGGATCCCACGCGCGACCCCCTGGGCAAAGGGTTCCACATCATCCAGGGCATGATTGCCATCGGCTCCGGCGGGGTGTTTGGCAAGGGCTTCATGGCGGGGACGCAGACGCACCTGGAGTTCATTCCGGAGCGCACCACGGACTTCATCTTTGCCGCCTACTCCGAGGAGTTCGGGCTGCTGGGCAACCTCGTGTTGGTGTTCGGTTTTCTGATGCTCGTCTGGCGAAGCCTGGCCATTGCCATGGGCGCGGGAACGCTGTTTGGCCGACTCATGGCAGGCGCGGTGTCCATGATCTTCTTCACCTATGCGTTTGTGAACATGGGGATGGTCAGTGGCATGCTTCCCGTGGTGGGGGTGCCACTGCCGTTTGTGAGCTACGGGGGCACGGCCATGGTGACCTTGGGCCTGGCGCTGGGCATTCTCATGTCGATTGCGCGGGCGCAGCGCCTGCCGGTTCCCGGCAAACCGGTGGTGGCCTGAGGCGCACTGGGCCGTGGCCGCCTAAAATCCTGCGGATGACCTCTCGCCCCACCCTTGGCGCGCCGCGCAGCGCGCCCACCATTGATCGCATCGCTCAGGCCCAGCAGTGTCTCCTGGCCCCTTTTGGCCTGGACGAAAGCCACCTGGCACGGGCCCTGGCAGAGATCCGCGCCCACCGCGTGGACGATGCCGACCTGTACTTCCAGACCACACGCAGCGAGGGCTGGAGCCTGGAGGAAGGCATTGTCAAGACCGGCTCGTTTTCCATCGACCAGGGGGTGGGCGTGCGTGCCGTGTGCGGAGAAAAAACGGCCTTCGCCTATTCGGACGACATCTCCGAAGCCTCCCTGTTGGACGCTGCACGCACGGTGCGCAGCATTGCGGCGGCGGGGCATTCCGCGCGGGTGGCTGCCAAGGCACGCAAGGTGGCCAAAAGCCGCAGCCTGTACCCGGCCGTCGATCCGATTGCCACGCTGGACAGCACGGCCAAGGTGGCGTTGCTGGAGAAGGTGGAGCAGCGCGCCCGTGCCCGCGATCCGCGCGTGGTGCAGGTCATGGCCGGGCTGGCCAGCGAATACGACGTGGTGCTGGTAGCGCGTGCCGATGGCACCCTGGCCGCCGATGTGCGCCCGCTGGTGCGCCTGTCCGTCACGGTGATTGCGGAGCAGGGCGGTCGCCGGGAGGTGGGCTCTGCGGGCGGGGGCGGGCGTTTCGGCCTGGCGTATTTCGACGACGTCCAGATCGGGCGTTATGTGGAAGAGGCGGTCAACACCGCACTGGTCAACCTGGAATCCCGACCCGCGCCGGCCGGCGAAATGACGGTGGTGCTCGGGCCCGGCTGGCCCGGCATCCTGCTGCACGAGGCCGTGGGCCACGGGCTGGAGGGCGACTTCAACCGCAAGGGCTCCAGTGCCTTCAGCGGGCGCATCGGCCAGCGCGTGGCCGCCAAGGGCGTGACCGTGCTGGACGACGGCACGCTGGCCGACCGGCGCGGCTCGCTCAATGTGGACGACGAGGGCCAGCCCAGCGGCTGCAATGTGCTGATCGAGGACGGTATTCTGCGCGGCTACATCCAGGATCGCATGAATGCCCGCCTGATGAACGTGGCGCCCACCGGCAATGGCCGGCGTGAAAGCTATGCCCACATTCCCATGCCGCGCATGACCAACACCTACATGCTGGCGGGGGACAAGGACCCGAAGGAGATCATTGCCAGCATCCGCAAGGGCCTCTATGCCACCAACTTTGGTGGTGGGCAGGTGGACATCACCTCGGGCAAGTTTGTGTTTTCGGCCAGCGAGGCCTACTGGGTGGAGAACGGCAAGATCCTCTACCCCGTCAAGGGCGCCACCATCGTGGGCAGCGGCCCGGAATCGCTCAAGAAGGTCAGCATGATCGGCAACGACATGCGCCTGGACAGCGGCGTGGGCACCTGCGGCAAGGAAGGGCAGAGCGTGCCGGTGGGCGTGGGCCAGCCCACCCTGCGCATCGACGGGCTGACGGTGGGCGGCACGGCATAGGTGGAGGGGGCACCCCCCTTGTCGCCTTCGGCACCTTCCCCCCGCTCTCGCATTGCTGCGCAATTCGGACAGGGGGACGCTCCCTGCGCTGCGGGGCGGCCCTTGCGCGGGAGCCCTGGTGGGGCCGCGCCCGCTACTGGGGTTTGGGGCGGAAGGGCCCGCAGGTGTTGCGGCCATGCACCACCTCGGGGCTGGGGGCGTCGGTGGCCGGTGCGCATGGCGGGGGAAGGTTGGACAATCGTGCCATGGCTGCCTCTCGCCCCTTGTCCTTGCAAACGCTCCAGACATTTGGCGATATCAGCCGTTTTCTGCGCGAGGGCGTGGCGGACGAGGATTCGCGCCAGATGCGCGACAGCGTGGGTGCTTTGGCCCAGGTGATCGACGAGGCCGTCAAGGTGCGCCATGCGCGCCACGAGGCGGCGCTGGTCACGCAGCATGCGCAAGGCCTGGTGGGTACGGTGCGTGAGCACCAGCGTTTCATCACCGGGCTTGGCTCGGCCTGGCATGCGTTGTACGAGTTCGGTGCCTACCAGAGTGCTCTGCGCGAACTGCGCAGGGCGGCCGAAGACTGGCTCAAGGCGCTGGAGCGCCGCAGCAGCCGCGAAGGCGCCGCTTTTGACCGTGTGGAACTGCTGGCCTGGCGCACCCTGGGCGAGGGGGTGTTGCTCATCGATATGTATGAGCAGGGCGGCACCAGCCTGCTCAGCGGTGTGCCGGAGTCTTCGCCACCTCCCAGCGCCACGCCCTGGATGCGCATGGCGGCCTGGTGGAAGCGGCTGCGTGGCTGAAATGCCGGGCGCGGGCGCGATACTGCAGTGCAACGCAAATATGCTACATTCGACCCCTATGCCATCGCGTTTCGCTTTTTACTTTTGGTTTTGGTTCTCGGTCCCAGGCGGATGAGAGGCGAGCGCGCGAGCACCCAGACACTTCCCACCCAACCGCCGAAGCTGCAAAGCCCGGCGGTTTTTTGTTTTTGAGCGTTTTCCCTTTCCACTTCTCACAGAAAGCACCCCATGAGCCCCAAAGCCCTGAGCGCCAGTGATGCCTGGTACCAAAGCGTCGAGAAAACCAGCGAGACCGACGACGAACGCATCAAGGACATCACCGTGCTGCCCCCTCCCGAACACCTGATTCGCTTCTTCCCGATCCGTGGCACGGCGGTGGAGCAGTTGATCACCCAGACGCGCAAGACCATCCACCAGATCATGCACGGCAAGGACGACCGCCTGCTGGTGGTGATCGGCCCGTGCTCCATCCATGACCCGGCGGCTGCGCTGGACTATGCGCGCCGCCTGAAGGAAGTGCGCGCCCAGTACCAGGACACGCTGGAGATCGTGATGCGCGTGTACTTCGAGAAGCCGCGCACCACCGTGGGCTGGAAGGGCCTCATCAATGACCCCTATCTGGACGAGAGCTACCGCATCGACGAGGGGCTGCGCATCGCACGCCAGTTGCTCATTGAGATCAACCGCCTGGGCGTGCCGGCGGCCAGCGAGTTCCTGGATGTGATCTCGCCCCAGTACATCGGCGACCTGATCGCCTGGGGTGCCATCGGTGCGCGCACGACGGAGAGCCAGGTGCACCGCGAGCTGGCCTCGGGCCTGTCGGCGCCGATCGGCTTCAAGAACGGCACGGACGGCAACATCCGTATTGCCACCGACGCCATCCAGTCGGCCAGCCGGGGTCATCACTTCCTGTCGGTGCACAAGAATGGCCAGGTCGCCATCGTCAATACCAAGGGCAACAAGGACTGCCACGTCATCCTGCGTGGCGGCAAGGCGCCCAACTACGATGCGACCAGTGTGGCCGCCGCCTGCAAGGAACTGGAAGCCGCCAAGCTTCTGCCGACGCTGATGGTGGACTGCAGCCACGCCAACAGCAGCAAGCAGCACCAGAAGCAGCGCGACGTGGCGGGGGACATTGCCGCTCAGATCGCTGCGGGCTCGCACAACGTGTTTGGCGTCATGATCGAAAGCCATCTGGTGGCAGGCGCGCAGAAGTTCACGCCGGGCAAGGACCAGCCCGGTGCACTGGAATACGGCAAGAGCATCACCGACGCCTGCCTGGGCTGGGACGACTCGCTCCACGCGCTGGCCGACCTGTCTCAGGCCGTTCTGGCGCGCCGCCAGCGTGCCAAGGTGTAAGCTAGCGGCTGTTTCTTATCCCCCACTGAAAGGCATTTCATGCATAGCGTAGTGACGGTTTCCCTGGGTCAAAGTCAGGAATTTCGTTTCGAACTCGATGGCGTCGCACCCATGGCGCACGAAGAGGCGCGGCTCTGGCTCGATGGCGAATTCACTGCCATGGAGTGCGAGCCTCTGCGTGCCAGCGGCAAGGTGCTGCTGGCCGACAAGGTGCTGGTGGTGGCGCGGGATGCGGGCGTCTCCCGGCTGGGCGATCGCGAGTGGCTGGGCCAGTTTGCACGCGCAGTGACTGCAGCGCTGTCGCGCCCTGTGGTGCGTATTGACCTGCAGGGAATGACCATCGCTTACTGATGGAATAGGTGCTTTGCGCCCATCGATAGGGCGCAGAGCGCTACAAAAATAATAGCTAATGCGGCGCGGACCGCATCAATGGGCTTTGCCCAGCGCTTGCAGCAAGCGCTCGTGCACGCCGCCAAAGGCGCCGTTACTCATACAGACGATGTGATCGCCCGCTTGCGCGGCCTGCACCACCTGGGCCACCAGGTGCTCCACATTGGGGGCCGTTTGTGCGCGGCCACCGGGGCCGGTGCCCAGGGGTGCCAGCGCTGCGGCGGCATCCCAGTCCAGCCCAGCGGTGTGGCAGAACGCCAGATCGGCGCTCTCCAGTGCCCAGGGCAACTGCGCTTTCATGGTGCCCAGCTTCATGGTGTTGCTGCGTGGCTCGAAAACGGCCAGGATTCGCGCGCTGCTTCCCACCTGCCGCCGCAAGCCGTCCAGTGTGGTGCGCATGGCCGTGGGGTGGTGGGCAAAGTCGTCGTACACAGTGATGCCGCGTACCATGCCGCGCCGCTCCATGCGGCGGCGCACGTTCTCAAAGCGGGCCAGGCCCTGGGCTGCATCCTGCGGTGCCACACCCACATGGTGGGCTGCCGCGATGGCGGCCAGCGCGTTGAGCTGGTTGTGTACGCCGCCCAGTGCCCATTGCACCTGCGCGACTTTGCGGCCTTGTTGCAGCACGGCAAAGTCGTGCGGCTCCCCCTGTGCGGTGAAGTCGCTCACTTCCGCGCCAAAAGTCAGCACCGGGCTCCAGCAGCCCTGGTGCAGCACGCGGGTCAGGCTTTCTTCCAGGCCGTTGGCCACCACGCAGCCCGAGGGCGGTACGGTCCGCACCAGGTGGTGGAACTGGCGCTCGATGGCGGCCAGGTCGTCAAAAATGTCGGCGTGGTCGAATTCCAGGTTGTTCAGCACGGCGGTGCGTGGCCGGTAGTGGACAAACTTGCTGCGCTTGTCGAAGAAAGCGGTGTCGTATTCATCGGCTTCGATCACGAACAGCGGTGCCTCGCCCTTGGGACCAGCGCCGGGCTGGGGCCGCCGGGCGGCGCCCAGCCTGGCCGAAACGCCGAAGTTCAGCGGCACCCCACCCACCAGAAAGCCTGGCTCCTGACCCGCGCATTCCAGGATCCAGGCCAGCATCGAGGTCGTGGTGGTTTTGCCATGCGTGCCCGCCACGGCCAGCACATGGCGTCCTTGCAAGATATGCTCGCTGAGCCACTGGGGGCCGCTGGTATAGGCGGCGCCACTGTCCAGAATGGCTTCCATCAGGGGGAACTTGGGGCTGCCGTCGGCCAGGCGCGCCCGGCTCACGACGTTGCCGATGACGTACAGGTCAGGCTGCAGCGCCAGCTGGTCGGCGCTGTAGCCCTCGATCAGGTCGATGCCCAGTGCGCGCAGTTGGTCGCTCATGGGAGGGTAAACGCCTGCGTCGCAGCCCGTGACGCGGTGGCCCGCCGCGCGCGCCAGTGCGGCCAGCCCGCCCATGAAGGTTCCGCAAATGCCCAGGATATGGATGTGCATGGATGAATTCTTTGAATGAAATTGGCATTCAAGGCGCATTCTAATTGCGCAAATAGCTATAAAAATAATAGCATTTTTTTGCCTGAACAACCGGGGCGGCCCTGGGCTGCGCGGGGAGATCGCCCGGTCCGGACCGCGCAGCCGTCACAATGCGCTTGCTATGACCTCCTTGCCCCTTGACGCTGAAATTGCCCAGGCCGCCGCCCGCATGGTGGTGGAGGAGGGGCTGGAGTATGGTCCCGCCAAGCGGCGGGCGGTCAAGCTGCTGGGCCTGCCGGCGCGCAGCCCTTTGCCGGACAACGATGTGGTCGAGGACGCGGTGCGCGAGCACATTGCCCTCTATTGCGCAGACACCCAGCCGACCGAGTTGCGTGCCCTGCGTGCGCTGGCGCTGGAGTGGATGGAGCGCTTGGCCGCTTTTCGACCCCACCTTGGCGGAGCCGTGTGGCACGGCACGGCCACGCGGCTGTCGGACATTTACCTGCAGTTGTTCTGCGATGATCCGAAATCGGCCGAGATTGCCTTGATCAACCAGGGCGTGAACTACGAGCCTGGCTCGGTGCCGGGTTTGCATGGCCAGGCGGTGGACGTCCTCAGTGTGGCCTGCCCGCAGCGTTCGCTCGGGTTGGTGGTCGGAGTGCACCTGCTGGTGTACGACCTGGACGATCTGCGCGGTGCGCTGCGTCTGGACCGCAAGGGCCGCCCGCCACGGGGTGATGTGCAGGCGGTGCGCCGCTTGTTGGAGAACGAAACGTGAATCAGCGTATGACGGAAGAAGCGCAAGACCCGGCCCAGGCCGAGATGAAGGCGGCGGCAGGGGAGGTTCCACTGCTGTCGCGTCGGCAATGGGCGCTGCTGGCGGGCGTGGGTGTGGCGTCAGCCGCCGCCGGGGGCGGCTGGGCCTGGTGGCGTGGTCGCCCCACGGCAGCAGAACAGGACGCGGGCAGTGCTTTTTGGGATCGCAGCTTTGAAACACCCGTGGGCGAGACCCTGTCCGTGCAGTCGCTGCGCGGCAATCCGCTGTTGGTGAACTTCTGGGCGACCTGGTGCCCTCCCTGCATTGCAGAGCTGCCCTTGCTGGATGGTTTTTACCGTGAAAATGCGTCAAAAAACTGGAAGGTGCTTGGAATTGCGGTCGATCAGCTTGCATCCGTCAAAGGATTCCTGGAGCGCTCGCCGGTGACATTCCCTGTGGCCATGGCGGGGCAGGGTGGCATAGAGCTGGCGCGTTCTCTGGGGAATCTGCATGGCGGCCTGCCGTTTTCGGTGCTGTTCGGTGCAGATGGGCGCATCTTGCATCGTAAAATGGGACAGGTGACCGACGGTGACCTGCGCGCCTGGCTGCGCCTGGGCTGATGGCCGCTGGCCTATGGTCTGTAGTTGGCGGCTATTGAATTAAAAAGTCGGTCGTAGGCCAAAGATGGCGTGAATTGGGGTACATTCGCGCCCTGTTCAGTTTTGCTGAGGAAGCTCACATGGATCTGCGAAAACTCAAGACCCTGATCGACCTGGTCTCGGAGTCCAACGTCTCCGAACTGGAAATCACCGAGGCCGAGGGCAAGGTTCGCATCGTCAAGAGCGGCCCCACCGTGGTCCAGCAGTATGTCCCCGCAGCCGCCCCTGCGCCCGCAGCCGCCGCCCCAGCGCAGCCCGCTGCGGCTCCGGTGGCTGAGTTGCCCGCTCCGGCGGTGGCCGAGGTCAAGGGCCATGTGGTCAAGTCGCCCATGGTGGGAACGTTCTACCGTTCCTCCAGCCCTGGTGCCAAGCCCTTTGTCGAGGTGGGCAGCCAGGTCAAGGAAGGCGAGACGCTCTGCATCATCGAGGCCATGAAGATTCTCAACGAGATCGAGGCCGACAAGAGCGGCACGGTCACGCGCATTTTGGGTGAGAACGGCCAGGCAGTGGAGTACGGTCAACCCCTGTTCGTGATCGAGTGATGGGGAGCAAGCCCGTGAGCGGCTGTGCAGCTTCTCCCATGTCTCGCGGGGCTGCCGCCTCCGGGAGGGGAGATACCGCCGATGCCCGAACATGGGAGTGCTGCTGGCCCTTGTGCGGGGCGCTTCAATTGCAGGCGCCGCATTCGCATTCATCACGTCGCATGGTGGACAAACAACATGTTTAAAAAGATTCTGGTCGCCAATCGCGGCGAAATCGCCCTCCGTATCCAGCGTGCCTGCCATGAACTGGGCATCAAGGCGGTGATGGTTTATTCCGAGGCTGACCGTGACGCCAAGTACGTCAAGCTGGCCGAGGAGGCCGTCTGCATAGGCCCTGCACCCTCGCCGCTGTCCTACCTCAACATGCCGGCCATCATCTCGGCGGCCGAGGTGACCGACGCCGAGGCCATTCACCCCGGCTATGGCTTCCTGTCGGAAAACGCCGACTTTGCCGAGCGCGTGGAGCGCAGCGGCTTTCAGTTCATCGGCCCCACGCCGGAGTCGATCCGCATCATGGGCGACAAGGTGTCGGCCAAGCAGGCCATGATCAAGGCAGGCGTACCCTGTGTGCCGGGATCGGATGGCGAACTGCCTGACGATCCGGTGCAGATCAAGCGCATCGCCAAGGCCATTGGCTATCCCGTCATCATCAAGGCCGCAGGTGGCGGTGGCGGGCGCGGCATGCGCGTGGTGCACACCGAGGCGGCACTCATCAACGCGGTACAGATGACCAAGGCCGAAGCGGGTGCCGCGTTTGGCAATCCGGCGGTCTACATGGAGAAATTCCTCCAGAACCCGCGCCACATCGAGATCCAGATCCTGGCCGACAAGCACCGCAACGCCGTGTACCTGGGCGAGCGCGACTGCTCCATGCAGCGGCGCCACCAGAAGGTGATCGAGGAGGCGCCTGCTCCCGGTATTCCGCGTCGAATGATCGATCGCATTGGCGACCGCTGCGTGGCTGCGTGCAAGAAGATCGGCTATCGGGGCGCGGGCACGTTCGAGTTTCTCTACGAGAACGGTGAGTTCTACTTCATCGAAATGAACACCCGCGTGCAGGTGGAGCATCCGGTGACCGAATGGATCACCGGGGTGGACATTGTCAAGACGCAGATCATGGTGGCTGCGGGCGAGAAGCTGCCCTTCACCCAGCGCCAGATCGAGATCCGTGGCCACGCGATCGAATGCCGGATCAACGCCGAGGATCCGTACAAGTTCACACCTTCCCCCGGGCGGATCACGATGTGGCATGCGCCGGGCGGGCCGGGCGTGCGCGTGGACTCCCACGCCTACACCAACTATTTTGTGCCGCCCAACTACGACTCGATGATCGGCAAGCTCATCGTGCACGGCGACACGCGCGAGCAGGCGTTGGCGCGCATGCGCACAGCCCTTTCCGAGACCGTGATCGAAGGCATCAACACCAACGTGCCCCTGCACCGCGAACTGATGGTGGACGCCAAGTTCATGGAAGGCGGCACCAACATCCACTACCTGGAAGAGTGGCTGTCCCAGCGCCAGCGCTGAGTGAAGCAGGTGCCCATGCCGGGTGCCATTTGCGGGAAACCTGAACATGCATGAACTGAGCCTGCTGTGCCCGCAAGACCGGGTGGAAACCTTGAGCGAGGCGTTGGAAGCGCTGGAGGCGCTCAGCGTGTCGGTCGAAGATGCCGACGCGCAGACCGACGCCGAGCAGGCGCTCTTTGGCGAGCCCGGCATGCCGCCGCCCCAGGCAGGTTGGCAGCGCAGCAAGGTGGTGGCCTTGTTTGCCACCGAGGAGGCGGCGCTCGAAGCACAGGCGCTGTTGGCAGTGCAGGACTTTTTTGAAGGCTGCACCGTGGTGGCGCTGGCGCCGCTGCAGGACCAGGACTGGGTGCGACTGACGCAGTCACAGTTTGCGCCGGTGGACATCACGCCCGATTTCTGGATCGTGCCCACTTGGCACGAGCCGCCCGCGCAGGCGCAGCGGGTGATTCGTCTGGACCCCGGCTTGGCGTTCGGCACCGGTACGCATCCCACCACGCGCATGTGTCTGCGCTGGATCGCGCGCCAAGGCTCCCCGGCCGCATTGGGCCGGGTGCTGGACTATGGCTGCGGCTCGGGCATTCTGGCCATTGGTGCGGCCAAGTTCGGCGCCACGGACATCGATGCGGTGGACATCGACCCGGCGGCCGTGGAGTCTGCGGCACTCAATGCGCAGGCCAATGGCGTGCAGTTGCGTACGGGCTTGCCCGAGCTCGCCCAGGGCAGCTACCAGACCGTGCTGGCCAATATTCTTGCCACGCCCCTGCGCGTGCTGGCGCCGCTGCTGTGTAGCCATGTGGCCGAAGGCGGGCACCTGGTGCTGGCGGGCATTCTGGAGCGGCAGGCCGACGAATTGATGCAGGCCTACGCCCCCTGGGTTCAGCTCACGGTGGCCGACCAGGAAGACGGCTGGATCCTGATGACGGCCCGGCGCTGACGCGCCACAGTGCCGAAGGCGGTGAGCCGGCCCTACAATCCACAGCCCATGAGCCAGACCACCCGCTGCCCATCCTGTGGAACCCTGTTCAAGGTGGTGGCAGACCAGTTGCGCATCTCGGACGGGTGGGTGCGCTGTGGAAGCTGCCAGCAGGTGTTCGATGCCTCGGCCCATCTGCAGGCGACCGCTCCGGCCCCCTTGCTGCCAGACATGGCGCTCGATCGCCTGCGCCCGCCGCCTGCGCCCGTGCGGCGCGCGGAGCCTGTAGAGCGGCTCTGGGGTGCCCCGGAGTCAGCGCCCGCGCGCGTGGCGGAAGCTGCTTCTCGGCCGGAGCGCCCGGTATCGGCTTCCACCACTGCGCCCAGCGATTCGGCGGGTGCCGTTGCCGCCCACGAGCCTCCGGTGCAGTCGCCACCGCCTCCAGCCGCGCCGCCACCCGTTCCCTCGGTTTTGCATGTCCCCGAGCCGGTGGTGCCTGCTTTTTTGGTGGAAGGGGCGCAGCCTGTTGGTGCAGCAGAGGTGTTGCCTTCGCTGCTCGCCGTCGGCGCGTCCACACGTCCACCCCAGGAAGTGCCTGCCGCGCAGTCCCAGGCGGCCGCGCCTGTCATGCAGCCTCGGGCAGAAGAGGATGGCGGCGTGATCGAGTGGCCCTCCATCGAATTGCCTGCCCCATCCTCGGCGGGGTATGAATTGCCAGTGCCAGACACGGGCTCCGATGGGGCGCAAGCGGCATTTGCGCCGCTGCCGGAGGTGCCGCCACTGGAGTTGTTGCCCAAGGCCTCAGACCGGGCCTTCGCGCCTTTGCGCTCGACGCCGCGCCCCCCCTCTTTGCCCGTGGCTGAGGCCGAAGAAACGGTGGTGCCACCCACCGAGCCCAAGAAGGGCGCCACACAGGAGCCACCACTAACCAAGGTGCCGGACCCCGACGCCCGCGCTGCGGTGCCAACCGAAATCCCTGCGCAGTCCCCGATGGCTGTGGAGCAGGCCACGGCGGAAGATTCCCGGCCAGAGGGCCTCGACCACGACGCCGATGCTGCCGAACCAGGGGTGCAAGAGTTGTCGTTCATGCGCGCGGCCCGGCGCAAGGCCTTCTGGCGCAAACCCTGGGTGAGGGCAGCGTTGTCCGTGGTGCTTCTGGCGTCCGTGGCCTTGCTCGCTGCGCAGGTGGCGGTGCGGGAGCGGGATGATCTGGCAGCGCGTGTGCCTGCGCTGCGGCCGGGCTTGGAGGCCTTGTGCCGCCAGTGGGGCTGCGTGTTGGCGCCGAGGCGTGACATTGCTGCGGTCGAAGTGGACAGTTCCTCATTTCAGAAACTGCGCGGTGACGAATACCAGTTCTCGCTCGTGCTCAAGAACCGTTCGGCCATCGCGGTAGCGATGCCTGCCGTGGAGCTGACCCTGACGGATGCCGCAGACCAGCCGGTGCTGCGCCGTGTGCTCTTGCCAGCGCATTGGAACGCACCGCAGGAATTGGCGGCCCATGGTGAATGGAGTGTTTCGCGCACCCTGGTGCTCAGCGCCACAGGGGTCCGCATCACAGGCTACCGGGTGGTGGCTTTTTATCCCTGATTTCCAGGTCGCCACTGGGGTGGCGCAAACAACGAAAGAGACTATGGCTGTTCTGATTTGTGGCTCGCTGGCCTTCGACACCATCATGGGCTTTGAGGGGCGGTTTGCCGAACAGATCCTGCCCGACCAGTTGCACATCCTCAATGTGTCGTTCCTGGTGCCTGCGCTGCGCCGCGATTTCGGGGGCTGTGCGGGGAACATCGCCTACAGCCTGCGCTTGCTGGGCGGTGAGGCGGTGCCCATGGCCATGCTGGGCAGCGATGGCGAGTCCTACCTGCAGCGCCTGCAGGCGCTGGGCATCACCACCCGTTGCGTGGGGCAGGTGCAGGACACCTACACCGCCCAGGCCATGATCATGACCGACCGTGACAACAACCAGATCACGGCCTTTCATCCTGGCGCCATGATGCAGGCCCACACACAAACCATCGGCGCCGGGAACGCGCAGGGCATTCGCCTCGGGATCATTGCGCCCGACGGGCGTGACGCCATGCTGCAGCACGCGCAGCAGATGCATGCGGCCGGCATTCCATTCGTGTTCGATCCGGGGCAGGGGCTGCCCATGTTCTCTGGGGACGAGCTGCTGCGCTTCGTGGAGCAGGCCACTTGGGTCACTGTCAACGATTACGAGGGCAAGATGCTGTGTGAGCGCACCGGCCTGGATCTGGCCGGCTTGTCTCGAAAGGTGCAGGGCTTGGTTGTGACCCTGGGCGGCAAGGGCTGTGAGGTCTGGGAGCGGGGGCAATGCACCCTGGTTGCTCCCGTGGCTCCTGCGGCTGTGGTGGATCCCACGGGTTGTGGCGATGCATGGCGAGGCGCCCTGTTGTTTGGACTGGAGCGTGGCTGGCCCTTGGCGCGCTGCGCCGAGCTGGGCAATCGGATGGGGGCGCTCAAGATTGCCGCCCGCGGGCCGCAAAACTACGTGCTGGACTTTGATCCAGCGATTGTGGCCGCCTGATTTGCCATAAAAAAACCCGGTGCTGGGCACCGGGTTGGAGACAGGGCCAGGGGCCCTGAATCTCAGGGCTTTGCGCCCGTAGGGAAGGGCCAGGCCGCCTGGGGATTGAGCGTGGTCTGTGCGGCAGGGGCGGCAGGTTTTTCTGCAGCGGCCTTCTTCGCAGGGGCTGCGGCCTTCTTTGCAGGAGCAGCGGCCTTCTTGGCGGGTGCAGCCTTCTTGGCAGGAGCGGCAGCCTTCTTGGCGGGTGCAGCGGCCTTCTTTGCAGGAGCAGCGGCCTTCTTGGCGGGTGCAGCCTTCTTGGCAGGAGCGGCAGCCTTCTTGGCGGGTGCAGCGGCCTTCTTCGCAGGAGCAGCAGCCTTCTTGGCGGGAGCAGCGGCCTTCTTCGCAGGAGCCGCAGCCTTCTTGGCGGGTGCAGCCTTCTTCGCAGGAGCAGCAGCCTTCTTGGCGGGAGCAGCGGCCTTCTTCGCAGGAGCAGCGGCCTTCTTCGCAGGAGCAGCAGCCTTCTTCGCAGGAGCGGCAGCTTTCTTGGCGGGTGCGGCGGCCTTCTTCGCAGGAGCGGCAGCCTTCTTGGCGGGTGCAGCGGCCTTCTTCGCAGGAGCAGCGGCCTTCTTGGCGGGTGCAGCGGCCTTCTTCGCTGGGGCAGCAGCCTTCTTGGCCGGTGCAGCTTTCTTCGCAGGGGCGGCGGCCTTCTTGGCGGCCGGTTTCTTCGCAGTTGCCATCATTTTCTCCTTGGGTCATTGGATTGAGAGCACTTCAGGTCTGCGCAAGACCCAAAGCGATCCATGGCGTTGGGGACCCTCCCATCTCCATGAATGCAGTAACGCTCCGCAGTACGGCCTGGGGCGGGCCGTGGTGTGCGGGGCGTGGTGTGTTGTGGCATGGCGCTGTGTCAATCCCAGGAGAGTGCGCCGCCCGATTGGTACTCGATCACGCGGGTTTCGAAGAAGTTGCGTTCCTTCTTCAGGTCGATCATTTCGCTCATCCACGGGAACGGGTTTTCCTCGTGGGGGAAGAGTGCCTCCAGTCCGATCTGCTGGGCACGGCGATTGGCGATGTAACGCAGGTAGCCTTTGAACATCGATGCGTTCATGCCGAGCACGCCCCGGGGCATGGTGTCCTCGGCGTATCGGTATTCCAGATCGACGGCCTGCGCGAACAAGGCCTTGATCTCTTCCTTGAAATGCGCTGTCCACAGGTGTGGGTTCTCCAGCTTGATCTGGTTGATCAGATCGATGCCGAAGTTGCAGTGCATGGACTCGTCGCGCAGGATGTATTGGTACTGCTCGGCGGCCCCGGTCATCTTGTTCTGACGGCCCAGGGCGAGGATCTGGGTGAAGCCGACGTAGAAGAACAGCCCTTCCATCAGGCAGGCAAAGACGATCAGGCTCTTGAGCAGCTTCTGGTCGTTGTCGGGTGTGCCGGTGTGGAAGGCCGGGTCCATGATGGTGTCGATGAACGGCACCAGGAATTCGTCCTTGTCGCGGATGGACGGGACCTCATGGTAGGCATTGAAGATCTCGCCCTCGTCCAGCCCCAGAGACTCGACGATGTACTGATAGGCATGCGTGTGGATGGCTTCTTCGAAGGCCTGGCGCAACAGGAACTGGCGGCACTCCGGAGCTGTGATGTGGCGGTAGGTGCCGAGCACGATGTTGTTGGCCGCCAGCGAGTCTGCCGTGACGAAGAAGCCGAGGTTGCGCTTGACGATGCGCCGCTCATCTTCGGTCAGGCCCTGGGGGTTCTTCCACAGCGCGATGTCGCGCGACATGTTGACCTCTTGCGGCATCCAGTGATTGGCGCAAGTGGCGAGGTACTTCTCCCAGGCCCACTGGTACTTGAAGGGCACCAACTGGTTGACATCGGTCTTGCCGTTGATGATGCGCTTGTCGGCGGCCTGGATGCGGTGTGTGCCCGATGCTCTGGATTCGGGAGCGGTGCGGGCAGGGGCCACGGTGCTTGCAGCGGTGCGGTCGGTTTGTGCTGCAGTGGCGGATGGAGGCGGTGGCGTGTCCACCACGCGGTGTTGTTGCAGACCAGCGTATGCGGTTTTTGCCAATGCGGAGGTGACTTCTTCGTCCCAGGTCAACATGGTTTTTCCAGTGCGTGAATTATGGAAGCAGCGCTGCAAAAAGAAAAGCACGCTTGCGTTGCGCTGCGCGGATTTGTTGCGTCAAAACACACGCAAGGCGATGCAGAGATCGCGTCTTGCGTGTGTGCGATCACTGACAGGCTTCGCAGGAGGGATCGTCGATGGCGCACATGCGCACATCACTGGCAGGCAGGTCGCCATGGCCCGTGCTCGTGGAAGATGCACCGGCCGTCAGGGCCTGCGCATCCATATCGGTGGAGACGGCGTTGAGCTGTCGCTTGTTCACGGTGCTCATCTCCACATGGCTGGCACTGTGCGTGCGCAGGTAGTAGGTGGTCTTGAGCCCGCGCAGCCACGCCAGTCGGTACAGCGCATCGAGCTTCTTGCCGGAGGCGCCGGCCATGTAGATGTTCAGGCTCTGGGCCTGATCGATCCATTTCTGGCGCCGCGCGGCGGCTTCCACCAACCAGCTTGGATCGATCTCGAAGGCCGTTGCATAGAGCACCTTGATCTCTTGCGGAACGCGGTCGATCGGCAGCAGGGAACCATTGAAATGCTTGAGGTCCATGAGCATCACCTCGTCCCACAAACCCAGTGCCTTGAGCTCGCTTACCAGCGCTTGGTTGACCACGGTGAACTCGCCCGACAGGTTGGATTTCACCGACAGGTTGCCGAAGCAGGGTTCGATGGACGCATCCACGCCCACGATGTTGGAGATGGTGGCGGTCGGTGCAATCGCCACACAGTTGGAGTTGCGCATGCCGTCATGCCTGATCTTTTGGCGCAGTGCATCCCAGTTCAGTGTGGTGCTGCGGTCCACTTCCACATGGCCGCCACGTTCGCGTGCGAGCAGGTCGATGCTGTCGAGCGGGAGGACCCCCTGGTCCCACAGGGAGCCCTGGTAGCTGGAATAGCGCCCGCGCTCTGCTGCCAGGTCGGATGATGCCCAGTAGGCGTAGTAGCACAGCGCCTCCGTGGAATGGTCGGCGAAAACCACCGCCGCCTCGCTGGCGTAGGGGATGCGCAGTGCGTACAGCGCATCCTGAAACCCCATCAGGCCCAGCCCCACCGGGCGGTGGCGCAGGTTGGCATCGCGTGCTTTCTTCACGGCGTAGTAGTTGATGTCGATCACGTTGTCGAGCATGCGCATGGCCGTGCCCACCGTGCGCCGCAGCTTGTCATGGTCTATGCCGCCGTCCTTGATGTGGCGTGCCAGGTTGATGGAGCCCAGGTTGCACACAGCGGTTTCTTGGTCGCTGGTGTTGAGGGTGATTTCCGTGCACAGGTTGGACGAGTGCACCACCCCTGCGTGTTGCTGAGGCGAGCGCACGTTGCAGGCGTCCTTGAATGTGATCCATGGATGGCCTGTTTCGAACAGCATAGTCAGCATCTTGCGCCACAGGTCCGTGGCCTGCACGGTCTTGGTGGGGTGAATGTCGCCGCGCTGCGCCTTGTCTTCGTAGGCCAGATAGGCCGCCTCAAAATCGGTGCCATAGCGCTCGTGCAGGTCGGGCACGTCGGCAGGCGAAAACAGGGTCCAGGGGCCGTTTTCCAGCACACGTTTCATGAACAGATCCGGAATCCAGTGGGCCGTGTTCATGTCGTGCGTGCGGCGCCTGTCATCGCCCGTGTTTTTGCGCAGCTCCAGGAACTCTTCGATGTCCAGGTGCCAGGTCTCCAGGTAGGCGCACACCGCGCCCTTGCGTTTGCCGCCTTGGTTCACGGCCACGGCGGTGTCGTTGACGACCTTGAGGAAAGGCACCACGCCCTGGGACTGGCCGTTGGTTCCCTGGATATGGCTGCCCAGTGCGCGCACGCGCGTCCAGTCGTTGCCCAGACCTCCTGCGTACTTGGACAGTAGGGCGTTTTCCTTGAGCGATTCGTAGATGCCGTCGAGCGTGTCGGGTACGGTGGTGAGATAGCAGCTCGACAGTTGCGAGCGCGGCGTACCGCTGTTGAACAGCGTGGGCGTGCTCGACATGAAGTCAAACGACGACAGCAGCTCATAGAACTCGATGGCGCGGGCCTCGCGGTCGATCTCGTTCAGTGCCAGTCCCATGGCCACGCGCATGAAGAAGGCCTGGGGCAGTTCAAAGCGCCGTTGCTGTACGTGCAGAAAGTAGCGGTCGTACAGGGTTTGCAGCCCCAGGTAGTCGAACTGCAGGTCGCGCGAGGGCACCAGTGCGGCCCCCAGACGCTGCACATCGAACTGCAGCAGCCGTTCGTCCAGCAGGCGGTGCTCGACACCCTTGCGTAGACCCTCGACAAACTGCTCGCCATAGTGGGGGGCGAGCTCGGCATGTGTTAGCTCATGCCCCAGAACTTCCCGGACGATGGAGTGCAGCAGCAGGCGTGCTGTCGCATAGGTGTAGCCGGGCTCCTTCTCGATCAGGGTGCGTGCGGCCAGGATGGCGGCCTTGTGCACGTCCTGCACGGCAATGCCGTCGTACAGGTTGCGCAGCGTTTCCTGCACGATGGGCGCGGCCTGCACCGCCGCATCCAGGCCGGTACATGCCGACTCCACCAGCGCTCGCAGGCTGTGCACGTCCAGCGCGCGCCTTTGGGAACCATCGGTCACATGCAGCACCGGCGTGGCGTCCTGAGGGGGCTGTGCCGTTCGCTGCCGCTCCTGTGCCCGTTGCTCGCGGTACAGCACATATGCACGCGCCACTTCGTGGTGGCCGCCGCGCATCAGTCCCAGTTCCACCTGGTCCTGCACGTCCTCGATGTGGAAGGTGCCGCCATGGGGGCGCGAGCGCAGCAGGGCGCGGACCACGGTGTGGGTCAATGCCTCCACCGCATCACGCACACTGGCCGATACGGCGCCTTGGGTACCGTGCACTGCCAGGAAGGCTTTCATCATGGCCACAGCGATCTTGGGAGGCTCGAAAGGAACCACCGCACCATTGCGCCGAATGATCTGGTAGTGGGCCAGGCTCGACGTCCCGGCAACGGGTGGGGGCAAGGCGTGGGATGGCGGGGTCGCTATGGGCAGCGTGTGGGGTGCTGGTGCGGGGCTGGGCTGGGTGGTGGGCACGGTGTCCTCCAAAGGGTGGTCGAAACACGGACAAAGGGCAGCGCTGCTTGCGCTGCATGGTGTTTTGATAGCAGTCAATCAAACACCATAGGTAATGTTTTATTAAAAACAAAACACTATATGTAGTGTATCGACGATCCGGAAAACGTGCAGCACCGTGCCTGGCTTGCCGGTGGCAGGCCAGGGGTCAAGGGGTGGGGAGGTTACGGACTAATGGTGGCCGGGAAGCGTTCGGGAGCCCAGCCGAGCAGGCCTTGCAGGCGGGGCCAGTCAAAACCAGCGCCCGGGTCGGCCTTGCGGCCTGGGGCGATGTGCTCGTGGCCCGCCACATGGGCAATGGGGTAGCGCAGTGCCAGGTCCTTGCAAAGCTGCGCCAGGGCTGTGTACTGTGCAGGCTCGAAGTGCAGGCCTTCCAGGCCTTCGAGCTCGATGCCCACCGAGTCGTCGTTGCACTCCATGCGGCCTCGGTAGCTGGAGCGCCCGGCGTGCCAGGCGCGCTGGTCGCAATCCACAAACTGCCACAGTGCGCCTTCACGGGTGATCAAGAAATGGGCCGATACCTGCAGGCCTCGGATGCCTTGGAAGTAGGGGTGCGCATCCCAGTCCAGGCGGCCCACGAACAGGTCGTGCACGGCGCGCCCGCCATACTCACCGGGCGGCAGGCTGATCGAATGCACCACAATCAGATCGATCAGGGCGCCCTCGGGCCGTGGGCCGCAATGGGGCGAAGACAGGGCCTTGGCGCCAGTGTGCCAGCCACCCTGCCAGGGCTGCGTATTGGGCTCAGTGCTCGCTGTCGGCATGCAGATCGTCCTGCGGGCCCTGGATGTTCAACCGTGCAATGCGGTAGCGGATCTGGCGCAGGCTGATGCCCAACTGGGCCGCAGTGGCCGTGCGGTTGAAATGGTTGGCGTGCAGTGCGCGCACCAGGATGTCCCGTTCCTGCTGGTCCAGCCAGGCCTGCAGGTCCTTGGGTAAGGGAAGGGCATGGGCAGCGTCGCTGCCGTTGGGTGCAGAGACTGCGGCCGCCGTGCTGTGGGGCGTGGATGCAGCAGAGGCCACTGCGTCTGCCGGGGCACTGGTGCAAGTGAAGGGCTCGACATGCAGTTCGTCACCTTCGCTCAGGGCCACCGCACGGTGCAGCAGGTTTTCCAGTTCACGCACGTTGCCTGGCAACGGGTAGCTGGCAATGGCGTCCAAGGCGGTGGATGTCAGCCTGGCCACAGGGCTGTGGGATTCGCGCGCAATGCGCTCCAACAGGGCCTGGCACAGCGCGGGCAGGTCTTCCTTGCGCTCGCGCAGCGGGGGAATGAAGATTTCGATGACGTTGAGCCGATAGTACAGGTCCTGCCGGAAACGCCCGGCCTGCACGGCGGCTGCCAGGTCGTGGTGCGTGGCGCTGAGGATGCGCACGTCCACCGTCTCCTCTTGTGTGGAGCCCAGCGGCCGCACGCTGCGCTCCTGGATGGCGCGCAGCAGCTTGGATTGCATGGACAGCGGCAGGTCGCCAATCTCGTCCAGGAACAGGGTGCCGCCCTGCGCTGCCTGGAAGTAGCCCACACGGTCGGCGGTTGCGCCAGTGTATGAACCCTTGCGGGCGCCAAAGAACTCGGCTTCCAGCAAATTTTCCGGAATGGCGCCGCAATTGACGGCCACCAGTGGCCCTGCGGCGCGTTGGCTGCTGGCGTGCAGGGCGCGCGCCACCAGCTCCTTGCCGGTGCCGGATTCGCCGCGGATGAGCACGGGGGCCATGCCACGGGCCACCTTGGCCACGCGTTGTTTGACGGTGCGTATGGCCTCGGATTCGCCTACCAGGCGGTCCAATGCCGGATTGCTGCCGGCAGCACACGGAAGGGCCTCGCTGCGTGCCACGGTCGCTCGCTGGCTGCGCGGTGCGGGCACGCCCTCGCCCCCCTGCACGGCAGAGGCCACGACGGAGCGGAACTGCTTCAGATCGACCGGCTTGGTGAGGTAGTCGAACGCGCCCGAGCGCAATGCCTCGACAGCGTTCTCTGCCGAGCCATAGGCTGTCATCACCACGCAGCGCTCAGGGCGCTGCTGGTCGCGCAAGGCGTGCAGCAGCTCCATGCCAAAACCGTCGGGCAGGCGCATGTCCGTGATGACCACGTCAAAGCGCTGGGTCTGCAGTTGCTCGTGGGCTTCCTGCAGCGTGGCTGCCGTGCTCACGTGGTAGCCCTCGCGCAGCAGGGTCAGCTCGTAGAGCGTGCGCAGGTCGGGCTCGTCATCGACCACAAGAATGGATGCGGCAGGGGCGTTCATGGGAATCAAACAACAACGGTGTCAAACAGCGACGCAGGCTCCTTCAGCCGCCCGGTCTTGCGGAAGCTTACCGTGAAGGCATTGCCCTGCATATCGCCACGCTGGGTGGTGCGCCCTGTCCGCTGGTAATCGATGGTGGCGCCATGGCGCTCGCACAGCTCTCTGCAGATGTACAGGCCCAGCCCGCTGGAGCGGCTCTCGGACGAGAAGAAGGGTTCGAACAGGTGGCGCTCGATCGACTGGTCCAGTGGCGCGCCATCGCTCCAGACCTGCACGCTGGCGCGGCCAGAGGCCGTCACGCGGGTGGACAATTGCAGGGAGTCTTCCTCGGGGCCCATGTAGCGCAGCGCGTTGTCCAGCAGGTTGAACAGCACGCGCCGCAGGTGCTCGGGATCGAACTCCACATGGATGTCTTGCGCACCCAGATGGAGTTGACCGCGCCGTCGCGCGGGGTCCTGGTCGCGCCAGTCATGCCAGACCTGCGCTACGGTGCCGTCCAGCGCAATGGTGGATGAGTTTGCGTGGCTGATCTGGTGCTTGACGCGTGCGATGTCCAGAATCTCCTCGGCAATGCGCGCCAGTCGGTCGGCGTTTTGCTGCACCATCTGGGTCAGGCGCTGATGCGTCGGATCTTTGAGGTCTTCCTCCAGCAGGGCGGTGGCCTGCACGATGGCGGCCAGCGGGTTGCGGATTTCATGGGCCACGGCAGCCGACATGCGCCCCATGGCGGCCAGCTTCTCGGTGCGCAGGCGGGCCTGCATCTCCCGCAGGTCGTGCAGAAACACCACGCACAGGCGTTCTTCTTCGGCGATGGGGTGTTCCTGGTCGGGGGATGTCAGCCAGGTCTGCGCGTGCAGGCCCACGGGGCTCTGGCCCTCGGCCAGCAGGTTGACGTCGGCCACTTGCGATTGTCCCTGGCGGAAACACCGGCGCGCCAGCAGCATCAGGGGGTGCCAGTAACGGTTTTCCAGGAGGCTGAACGGCGGTTGCATATGGGCGGCACAGCCGAGAAGTGCCAGTGCGGCCGGGTTGGCCATGCGCACCGTGAACGCCTCGTCCACGACGAGCACGCCGTCGTTCAGGTTCTTGATCACCAGGCTGCTGACCTGTCCTTGCACCTGTGCCGCCATGCGGTTGGTGTGGGCCAGGCGCTGCTCGCGCACCAGGCGCGTGGCCAGCTGGTGTGTGAGAAAGGCCACGATGAAGTAGCCTGTTCCAGTGAGTGCCGCCTGGAGGTAGTGTGGTGCGGCGTCGCCCCCGGCGGGGGTGGCGCTCACCCAGGTCGCCCAGCCCAGCAGCAGCAGCGTGGCCGCGGCCGTGGTGCCCAGCGCCAGGGTCAGGGTGCCCAGGACTGCCGCCATCAGGATGGGCATTCCGAACAGCGGCGTGAAATTCATGCCGCCGCTGTGCAATGTCTGCAAGGCTGCAACCACCGCCAGATCTACGCCGATGGTGGGTAACCAGTGCAAGCCCGCCTGGGGGCGCGGTGCCTGGTGCCGGGACATGACGCGCACCGCGATCGAGGACACCAGATAAGCCAGGCACAGTGCCACCATCCAGGACTCGGTGTTCTGGTTCAGCACCAGGCCTGTTGCCATGAACAGCAGCAGCGTCAGCGCCACCATCACCCGGCCGGTCAGAAATCCATGCCACAGCCGCAGAAACGGAGCCTCTTCGGCGCCTGGGGCAAGGAGAGGCGCCATGGCGGGCTGGGGCTCAGCGTGCATCGCGTTGCTGGTGCTCCGCGCAGCAATAGTGGCGCGCATCGATGGTGATCGCCTCGTCGCGGGGCAGGTGTACACCGCAATGGGCGCAGGCCACCATATCCAGCGGGGCGGCTGGAGGCGGGGGACTTGCTCTGTGTGTGGGGGGCGGACTGCGCCTCTGCTGACGCCACAAGGCATAGGCCAGCGCCAGCACACCCAGCAGTACCAGGTACTTCATGCGGCGCGCCCCAGGACTACTTCCAGCGCAAAGCGCGATCCCACATATGCCAGCAGCAGCAGCAGCGCACCCGCATACAGCACGCGCACGGCGCTGCGACCGCGCCAGCCAAAGCGTTTTCGACCAATCAGCAGCGCCGCAAAAGTCAGCCAGGACAGCACAGAGAACACGGCCTTGTGATCCCAGCGCCAGGCGCGGCCGTACAGTGCTTCGCTGAACAGCATGCCAGCGGCCAGGGTGGCGGTCAGCAGCACAAAACCCGCAGTGACGAAGCGAAACGTCAGGCGCTCCAGGGTGAGCAGAGGCATGCCGCTGTGGGGGTCTTCGGCCAGCCGGATGCGGCGTTCGGCGCGCGTCATCAAGGCCGCATGCACCACCGCGGCCGCCAGCAGACCATAGGCCGAGATGCCCAGTGCCAGGTGCAACGGCAGCCAGGCCGTGGCTGACAGAGGCAGCGCACTGCCCGGAAACACCAGTGCCAGCAGCACGGCCACGCTGCCCAGTGCCGCCAGCGCCCAGCGCGCCTGCAGCTGGGGAAACAACTGGCGTTCGATGGCATATACCGTGAGCACCAGCCACGCGGTGACGGACAGCGCCGACGCAAAACCGAAACGCGGGGTGGGCTCCAGCATGGCCCAGGCCAATGCGCTGCCGTGCAATACCCACGCCAGCCACAAGGCTGCACGCGCGCTGCTTGCCTGCAGCGATGCCGCCGCAAGCGCTGGCACGGCATAGGCCGCTGCCGCTGCCAGCCCGAGCCACAGACCCACGGGAGAGCTACTCGCTAAAATCATGCTGCACAGTGTACCTTTCGCCCAGGCCGTGCGGCCTGGCGCGACCTCCCCCGCCGCAACCCTTTGCGGACTATCCTGGAACCCCCGACATGGCCTCCGCCCTTACCGAAAAACTCTCGCGCCTCGTCAAGGAGATGCGCGGCCAGGCCCGCATCACCGAATCCAATGTGCAGGACATGCTGCGCGAGGTGCGCATGGCCCTGCTCGAAGCCGACGTGGCCCTGCCCGTGGTGCGCGACTTCATCGCCCGCGTGAAGGAAAAGGCGCTGGGCCAGGAGGTGCTGGGCTCGCTCAAGCCGGGCCAGGCGCTGGTGGGCATCGTCAACAAGGAGCTGGCCGCCACGATGGGCGAAGGTGTGAGCGACATCAACCTCGCCGCCCAGCCGCCCGCCGTGATCCTGATGGCCGGCCTGCAGGGCGCGGGCAAGACCACCACCACGGCAAAACTGGCCAAGCACCTGATCGAGAAGCGCAAGAAGAAGGTGCTGACGGTGTCGGGCGACGTGTACCGCCCGGCGGCCATCGAGCAGCTCAAGACCGTGACCAAGCAAGCCGGCGCCGAGTGGTTCCCAAGCACACCCGACCAGAAACCCCACGACATCGCCGTGGCCGCGCTGGACTATGCCAAGAAGCACTACTTTGACGTGCTGTTGGTGGACACCGCCGGCCGCCTGGCCATCGACGAGGTGCTGATGCAGGAAATCAAGGACCTGCACGCCACGCTGAACCCGGTCGAGACCCTGTTCGTCGTGGACGCCATGCAAGGCCAGGACGCGGTGAACACGGCCAAGGCCTTCAAGGAGGCGCTGCCGCTCACCGGCATCGTGCTGACCAAGCTGGACGGCGATTCGCGCGGCGGCGCGGCGCTGTCGGTGCGCGCCATCACGGGCGCGCCGATCAAGTTTGCCGGGGTGTCCGAGAAGATCGACGGCCTGGAGGTGTTCGACGCCGAGCGCCACGCCGGCCGCATCCTGGGCATGGGCGACATCGTGGCCCTGGTCGAGCAGGTGGCCGCGGGCGTGGACATGGAGGCCGCGCAGAAGCTCGCCGCCAAGGTCAAGAGCGGCGACGGCTTCGACCTCAACGACTTCCTCGGCCAGCTCCAGCAGATGAAGCAGATGGGCGGCCTCTCCAGCCTCATGGACAAGCTGCCCGCGCAGCTCACGGCCAAGGCTGGGCAGGTGGACCTGGACAAGGCCGAGAAGGACATCAAGCGCAAGGAAGGCATCATCCAGAGCATGACGCCGCTGGAGCGCCGCAAGCCCGAGCTCATCAAGGCCACGCGCAAGAAACGCATTGCCGCCGGTGCGGGGGTTCAGGTGCAGGAAGTCAACCGCCTGCTCAAGGAATTCGAGCAGATGCAGGAGATGATGAAGAAGATGAAGGGCGGCGGCCTCATGAAGCTCATGAAGAAGATGGGCGGCATGAAGGGCCTGGGCGGCGGCATGCCCAAGATGCCTTTCTGATGTTTTTGGCTTCCAGCGCTTGCCTGGCAAGCGCTGGAAGCTATCAAAACCAAAGCAAAAAACCGGCGTTTAGCCGGTTTTTTAATGGGCGCGGTACATTGAGATTGCTATATAAATGAGAGCTTCTGGCGCTTGATTTGCATGGTTTTCACATGCATTTCTGCCGCAGATGACCGTCAATCAAGCGCAAGCAGCTCACTTTTTTGAAGCATCAGGCTGGATCGCGGGTCAGCACCTCGCCGCGCAGCGTGTAGGCCTTGGCCTCGGTGATGGTCACGTCCACCATCTGGCCTACGAGGCGTTGCCCCCCCGCGAAGTTGACCACGCGGTTGCATTCGGTGCGGCCCATCAGCTCGCTGCCATCGCGCTTGGAGGCACCTTCGACCAGGATGCGCTGCACCTTGCCCACCAGGCTTTCGCTGATGCTCTTGATGTTGCCATTGATCACGGCCTGCAGCTCCTGCAGGCGGCGCAGCTTGACCTCGTGCGGCGTGTCGTCGTGCAGGTTGGCGGCGGGCGTGCCGGGGCGCGGGCTGAAGATGAAGCTGAACGAGTTGTCGAAGTGAACGTCGGCGATGAGCTTCATCATCTTGGCAAAGTCCTCCTCCGTCTCGCCAGGGAAGCCGACGATGAAGTCGCTGCTCATGGCCAGGTCGGGGCGGATGGCGCGCAGCTTGCGCACCGTGCTCTTGTATTCCATGGCCGTGTAGCCGCGCTTCATCGCCATGAGGATGCGGTCCGAACCATGCTGCACCGGCAGGTGCAGGTGGTTGGCCAGTTTGGGAATGCGCGCATAGGCGTCGATGAGCCGCGGCGTGAACTCGTTGGGGTGGCTGGTGGTGAAGCGCAGGCGCTCGATGCCGGGGATGTCGGCCACGTATTCGAGCAGCAGCGCCAGGTCGGCCACCTCGCTGGTGCCGCCCATGGCGCCGCGGTAGGCATTCACGTTCTGGCCCAGCAGGGTGATCTCCTTCACGCCCTGGTCAGCCAGGCCGGCCACTTCCACCAGCACGTCGTCGAACGGGCGGCTCATCTCGTCGCCGCGCGTGTAGGGCACCACGCAGTAGCTGCAGTATTTGCTGCAACCTTCCATGATGGAAACGAAAGCGCTGGCACCCTCCACGCGCGCCGGGGGCAGGTGGTCGAACTTCTCGATCTCGGGGAAGCTGATGTCCACCTGCGGGCGGTCCTGCTGCTGGCGGGCATTCAGCAGCTCGGGCAGGCGGTGCAGGGTCTGCGGGCCGAAGACGATGTCCACATAGGGCGCGCGCTTGATGATCTCCTCGCCCTCCTGGCTGGCGACGCAGCCGCCCACGCCGATCTTCACGCCGCGCTCCTTGAGGTGCTTGACGCGGCCCAGGTCGGAGAACACCTTCTCCTGCGCCTTCTCGCGCACCGAGCAGGTGTTGAACAGGATCAGGTCGGCCTCCTCGGGGTCCTGCGTGGTTTCGTAGCCCTCGGCGGCGTGCATCACGTCCACCATCTTGTCCGAGTCGTACTCGTTCATCTGGCAGCCGAAGGTCTTGATGT
Organism: Acidovorax sp. 210-6; assembly: GCF_010020825.1. GTDB lineage: Bacteria > Pseudomonadota > Gammaproteobacteria > Burkholderiales > Burkholderiaceae_C > Simplicispira > Simplicispira sedimenti. Next base: position 3,238,515 of record NZ_JAACJE010000001.1, on the reverse strand, counting down.
AGATTTTTTTAGCCATGGCGTGTCTCGCAGGGGCTGGTGCAATGGCGCAGCGGGCGGTGTGCTGGAGCACCGCCTGCGGCACGGGGAACAGGGCTTACTGGCTGGCGCCGCCCGTGGTGTAGTTGACGGTGTTGGCTGCACCACCCGCACGGGCCTGCGCGGCCTCGGACTTGCTCAGAATCCAGGCGGTCAGCAGCATGCCGGTGCTGTTTTCAATGAGGTAGTTGGCCGTGAACTCCTGCCCCACCACGGTGTGCAACATCACCAAGCCGTTTTCAGGGTTGAGCAGGCGCATGCCGGGCGCCATGCGGATGGGGTTGCCATTGATGGTCGCCGTGGTGGCCGAGGTGACCACCAGGGTGCCGCGCAGGGCAGCCTCCGGGAAATTGCGTTGCCCGGTCAGTGCGGTGGGCGGGGTGTTCTGTGCCGTGGCGGGGGCTGCCGCCATCCAGGCGCTGGCGCCCAGGGCCAGGGTGGTTGCCAAGTGGCGCAGCAAAGGAGTACAGCGGAGCATGGTGTCTATCCAGGGGCTGAAAAGTGCGATTCTACGGCGCAAGAAAAAAGCCACCAGCTCTTGCGAGCCAGTGGCTTGGAGTTTGGTGGTGGTACCGGGACTTGAACCTGGGACATCAGCATTATGAATGCTGCGCTCTAACCAACTGAGCTATACCACCGAAGACCAAAATTATAGAACAAAAAATTTGGCGGTGAATCGAGCCGCCGCTAATTTTTTTAGAGGTTCTGGAATTGCGCCTTGCGCTTGTTCACAAAGGCGTCCATGCCTTCCTTCTGGTCCTGGGTGGCAAACAGGGCGTGGAACAGGCGGCGCTCGAACATCAGCCCGTCGGACAGTGTGCCTTCGTAGGCGCGGTTCACGGCCTCCTTGGCGGCCATCACGGCGATCTGCGAGAAGTCGCTGATGACCAGGGCGGCGCCCAGGGCCTCGTCCATGAGCTTGTCATAAGACACCACGCGGCTGACCAGCCCGGCGCGTTCGGCCTCCTGGGCGTCCATCATGCGCGCGGTCAGGCACATGTCCATGGCCTTGGACTTGCCCACGGCGCGTGGCAGGCGCTGCGTGCCGCCAGCGCCGGGAATCACGCCCAGCTTGATCTCCGGCTGGCCGAATTTGGCATTGTCGGCGGCGATGATGAAGTCGCACATCATCGCCAGTTCGCAGCCGCCACCCAGGGCGAAGCCGCTGACGGCGGCAATCACGGGCTTGCGGATGGAGCGAATGGTTTCCCAGTTGCGTGTGATGAAGTCGCCCTTGTAGGCGTCGGCAAAGCTGAATTTGGCCATGGCGGTGATGTCGGCACCGGCGGCAAAGGCTTTTTCGCTGCCGGTCACGATGATGCAGCCGATCTTCTCGTCCGCATCAAAGGTTTTGAGCGCCTGGCCCAGCTCGTCCATGAGCTGGTCGTTGAGCGCGTTGAGCTGCTTGGGGCGGTTGAGCTGGATGATGCCGACCTTGTCGGCTTCGGTGCGGACTTCGATGCATTCGTACGTCATGGGGGTCTCCGTTCAGGTTCCTGGACAAGCCTTGGGACTATACCCAAGCACCGCGCCCAAATGCCCTCTGGGGGCTGTGCATTCCTGCGCTGCGGGTCTGCGCAATTGCAGACCCGCGGTGTGTCAGTGGCCGTCCAGCCAGCGCGCGGCACGCGCGGCGTCGGTGATGGCCAGCGTCACCGTGTCGGGCTGTTCGGGCGCGCTGGCCTTGTGCTTGCTGCCGGTGGGGCGCTGCAAGGCCAGCGGCAGGCGCAGCAGGCGGCGGTCTCGTGACACCAGGGCCGTCACCTGGGTGGCTTTGCCTGCGTACAAGGCCAGGTCGTCCAGCTGGGTGATGCGCCAGCCCTGGCCTTGCACCTCAATGCCCAGCCATTCGTCGCCCGGCGCCATGCCCGCCTGCTCGGCCAGGCCGCCGCGCAGCACGGTCTTGACCAGCACGGCGCTGCCCTCCGTCACGCGCAGGCCCAGGCGCTGGGCCGGTTGCGGGGTATCGCTTTGCAGGGCCATGCCGTGGGCCTGCAGCAGCTCGGCCAGCGGCAGCTCGGCGGTGGAATGCACCCAGGCGTCCAGCTCGGCGTCGAAGCTGCGCCCGCCCAGGTCCTGCAGCACCTCGCGCAGCAGGGCTTCGTCCATGGGGCCGCCCGCGCTGCGCTGCCACAGCGTGCGCAGCACGTCGTCCAGGGTGGTGCGGCCTTCGCGGCGCAGGCTCAGGTCCAGGCACAGGGCCACCAACGCGCCTTTGGTGTAGTAGCTCACCGTGCTGTTGGGCGTGTGGGCGTCGGGCCGGTAGTAGCGAATCCAGGCGTCAAAACTTGCTTGCGCCACCGTCTGCACGGCGCGCCCTGGTGTCTGCAGCACCTGCTGCACCGCCTTGGTCAGCAGCTTGAGGTAGCTGGCGTGGTCGATCAGCTCGGCGCGGCGCAGCAGCAGGTCGTCGTAGTAGCTGGTGAAGCCTTCAAAGAACCACAGCATCTGGGTGTAGTTCTCTTGCGTGTAGTCGTACTGCGTGAATGCGGCCGGGCGCAGGCGCTTGACGTTCCAGGCGTGGAAGTATTCGTGGCTCACCAGGCCCAGCAGCGTGGTGTAGCCCTCGGTCAGCTTGGCTTCCCCCAGGCGCGGCAGGTCGCGCCGACCGCAGATGAGTGCGGTGCTATTGCGGTGCTCCAGGCCGCCAAAGCCTTCGTTCACCACGTTGAGCAGGAACAGGTAGTTGTCGAAGGGCGCAGGGCCTTCGCCATGCCAGAAGCGGATGGTGGTTTCGCAGATGCGGCGCATGTCCTGCACCAGCCGCTGGCCGTCAAACGAGGCCGGCGCCCCCGCCACCACGATGCGGTGCGGAACGCCGCAGGCCGTGAAGCGCGCGCTCCAGAAGGGGCCCATTTCCACCGGGCAGTCCACCAGGTGGTCGTAGTCCTGGGCGCCATAACGGCCAAAGCCATGGGCGTTGACTTTTTGAGGAATAAGGGCTGTAGCGCAATACCAATCAGCGCTATCAGCTATCAATTCAGGAGCGTCAATGTCCATGCTGCACGGCTGGGCGCTCTGGCCTTCGACCCGCAGGCACAGGCTGGTGCCGTTGAAGAAGGCGCGTGTGCTGTCCAGCCATGCGGTGCGCACCGAATCGTCGTGGGCAAGCACGGCGTAGCGCAGTTCCAGCGGCTTGCCCGGCAGGCAGTCCACGCGCCAGCGGTGCTTGTCGATCTGCGTGATCGCACAGGCCTTGCGGCCCTGGCGTGCCTGCAGCCCTTGCAGGTGGCGCGCAAACTCGCGCACCAGGTAGCTGCCCGGAATCCACACCGGCAGCACCAGTTCTTGCGCCGCCGCAGGCTGGGCCACGGTCAGCGTGACCTGGAACAGGTGGTTGCGCGGATCCGGCGCTGCGATGCGGTAGTGCACCCCGGCGGGGGCAGGGGGCTGGGCGCGTGCCATTTACTGCGCGGCCTCGGCCAGGCGCTTTTCCACGTCCTTGGCGCCGATGGCGCCGGGCACGCGCGCGCCGTTGGCGAAGATCAGCGTGGGTGTGCCGGTGATCTTGTGCTTGCGCCCGAAGGCCAGGTTGCGCTGCAGGGCGCCGGTGTCGCAGGTGGCGGCGGCCGGGGCCTTGTCGCGCACCATGTAGTCCTGCCAGGCGGCCACGCGGTCGGAGGCGCACCAGATGTTGCGCGACTTTTCGGCCGAGTCGGGGCTCAGGATGGGGTAGAGGAACAGGTAGATGGTGATGTTGTCCACGTTCTGCAGATCGCGTTCAAAGCGCTTGCAGTAGCCGCAGTTGGGGTCTTCGAACACGGCCAGCTTGCGCTTGCCGTCACCGCGCACGATGGTGAAGGCATCGTTCAGGGGCAGTGCCGAAAAATCCACGGCCGTGAGCTTGTTGATGCGGTCTTCGGTCAGGTTGCGCTTGGCGCGGGTGTCGAACAGCTCGCCCTGGATCAGGTAGTTGCCCTTGGCATCGGTATAGAACAGGTCGGTGCCTACGCGCACTTCGTACAGCCCGGGCATGGCGGTGGGCTGGACTTCGTCGATGGACTTGAGCTGCGGCAGGCGCTCGCCCAGGGATTTGCGGATGGTGGCTTCCTGCGCGGCGGCGGGCAGGCCCAGGGTCAGGGCGGCGGCGGCCAGCAGGGGGAACAGTGCGTGCATGGAACAGGTCTTTCCGTGAGAAGTGGGAGGGATGCCCAGGGCGGCATGGGCATTGGAGTGTTTTGGCGTCAACGCGTTCCCATGGCCTGGCGGGCCATCCATTCCTTGAGTGGTCCGCTGCGGTCAAAGCCCAGCATGCCCCAGTTGCGCAGCAGTTGCCACGGTGGCTGGGGCAGGGAGAACAGGCGCTGCAAGCCGTCGGTGGTCAGGCCCATGGGCAGCAGGGCGGTTTTGCGCTGGCGTTCGTAGCGCCGCAGCAAGCGCAGGTCGCCGGTGCTGCGCCAGGTTTCGCGCTGGGCCAGCACCTGGGCCAGGGCCTGCACATCGCCCAGGCCCAGGTTCAGGCCCTGGCCGGTGAGGGGGTGTACGTTGTGCGCGGCGTCTCCGGCCAGGGCCCAACTGGCGCCTTGCTGGCCGGCCAGCGCGCCGCACCAATGCCGCGCCTGGGCGTACTGCAATGGCCAGGTCACACGTGCGCCACGGGTGCGCAGGGCGCCCAGCGTGCCCTGGCTGGCGGCCAGCAGGCGGTGAGCAAAGGATTCGTCGTCCAGGGCCTGCAGTTCCTGCGCCAGGGCGGGCTGCACCGACCAAACGACCGCCACGCCATGGCCCTGGGGGCCATCGAGCGGCAGGAACGCCAGAATGCTGCCGTCTGGCGCAAACCACTGGCGCGCCACCTGCCCGTGGGGGTGCTCGCATTCCAGCCGTGTGGCAATGGCGTGGTGGGGATAGGGGGTCACGTCGAACTGAGCGCCGAACTCCTCGCGCGTGCGGCTGGCGCGGCCTTCGCAGACCACCGTCAGCGGCGCGGCCACGGGCTCGGTCACCATTTCCACCAGGGGCTGAAAGCGCACGGCGTCCTGCAGGCGTGCTTCCAGTGCGGGCACATCGACAATCCAGGCCAGGGCGTCCGTGCCCTGGGTGGCGGCATCAAACACCACGCGCCCGTCCTGGTCGCCCGCCACTTCCATGCGCGCGACCGGGGTCGCGTGGTGTGCGTCGGGCCAGGTACGCAAGCCCTCCAGCAGGCTGCGCGAAGCCGCGTTCAGGGCATAGGCCCGCACATCGGAGCCCGTGGCCGGGCCGGCCGGGTTGGCCACCAGGGCGACCGAGAGTCGCTCGCGGGCCAGCAGCAGCGCCAGTGTGCGGCCCACCACGCCTGCGCCGCGGATACAAATGTCGAAGGATTGCGCCATGCCGGGGATTGTAGGAGCGCCGCCCTGGCCCTGTGGCGCCGGGGTGCTCCGGCGCTGTCGGTATGCGTTGCTATGCTTGTCCCCCTTTGTGGCCGCCGTGCCATTTGCCTTGCAGGGCCCTGTGATGACCTTTGACTCCCAAGCCGATCTGTGCGGTGCCGTCGCGCGCCTGTGTGTGTACCCCGTCAAGTCCTGCGCGGGCGTGGAGGTGCAGGAGGCCGTGCTGACCGAGGCGGGTCTGGAATTCGATCGGACCTGGATGCTCGTCGATGACCAGCATCGCTTTCTGACCCAGCGCAGCCTGCCGCGCATGGCGCTGGTGCGCCCGCACATCGACCGCGCGCGCGGCCTGCTGGTGCTGCAGGCCCCTGGCCAGGACGATCTGGCCGTGCCGCTGGCGCCTGTGCAGGGCGCGCCAACCCTGGTGGTGGAGGTCTGGCAAGACCAGGTGAACGCGTGGGACATGGGTGACACGGCGGCGTACTGGTTCAGCACCTTCTTGGGCCAGCCCTGCCGCATGGTGCGCTTTGACCCGGCGCAGCGCCGCCTGTCCAGCCTGCGCTGGACGCAGGGTCGTGCAGTGCCCAACCAGTTCAGCGACGGCTTTCCGGTGCTGCTCACCAGCGTGGCGTCGCTGGACGATCTCAATGCCCGGCTCCAGGCGGCAGGCCATGCCGCAGTGGGTATGGAGCGCTTCCGGCCCAACGTGGTGATCGACGGCGTGCAGTCCCACGACGAGGACCGGATCGAGCTGTTGCGCATCGAGGCAGAGCCAGGCCCCATCCACCTGCAGCCGGTCAAGCCCTGCGCGCGTTGCCCCATTCCCAACATCGACCCCGCCACGGCGCACAGCGATCCGGCCGTGGGTGACACCTTGCGCAGCTACCGCCAGGACCGGCGCCTGGACGGTGCGGTGACCTTTGGCATGAACGCCATCGTGCTGAAGGGGGTGGGCCAAGTGCTGCGCGTGGGGCAACGTATCGCGGCCGACCTGTCTTTCGATTGAGCAGCAGCGGGCACGGGGCGTGGGCCGTAAAATGGCCGGTTTTCCCCGATAGACACCAGAAAGCCCTGCCATGAGCCTGAAATGCGGCATCGTGGGCCTGCCCAATGTGGGCAAGTCCACCCTCTTCAACGCGCTGACCAAGGCTGGCATTGCCGCCGAGAACTACCCGTTCTGCACCATCGAGCCCAACACGGGTGTGGTGGAAGTGCCCGACCCGCGCCTGCAACAGCTGGCCGACATCATCCAGCCCGAACGCATCGTGCCCGCCATCGTCGAGTTTGTGGACATTGCGGGCCTGGTGGCCGGTGCCAGCAAGGGTGAGGGCCTGGGCAACCAGTTCCTGGCGCATATCCGCGAGACCGACGCCATCGTCAACGTGGTGCGCTGCTTCGAAGACCCGAACGTGATCCACGTGGCCGGCCGGGTGGACCCGATTGCAGACATCGAGGTCATCCAGACCGAGCTGTGCCTGGCCGACCTGGGCACCGTGGAAAAAAGCCTGCAGCGCTACACCAAGGCGGCCAAGAGCGGCAACGACAAGGAAGCCGCCAAGCTGGTGCAGGTGCTCACGCGCGTGCAGGCTGCGCTGGATCAGGGCACGCCCGTGCGTGCGCTCGAATTCACCGACGAGGAAAGCGCGTTGCTCAAGCCGCTGTGCCTGATCACCGCCAAGCGCGCCATGTTTGTCGGCAACGTGGCGGAGGACGGGTTCAGCAACAATCCGCTGCTCGACCGCCTGAAGGAATACGCAGACAAGCAGAACGCGCCCGTGGTCGCCATCTGCGCCAAGATCGAAGCCGAGCTGGCCGAAATGGACGACGCCGACCGGCTGGAATTCCTCAAGGAGCTGGGCCAGGACGAGCCCGGCCTCAACCGCCTGATCCGTGCGGGATTCAAGTTGCTGGGCCTGCAGACCTACTTCACCGCAGGTGTCAAGGAAGTGCGCGCCTGGACCATCCACATCGGCGATACCGCGCCCAAGGCGGCCGGGGTGATCCACGGTGACTTCGAGCGTGGCTTCATCCGCGCCCAGACCATCGCGTTCGAGGATTTCATCCAGTACAAGGGTGAGCAGGGTGCCAAGGATGCCGGCAAGATGCGCGCCGAAGGCAAGGACTATGTCGTCAAGGATGGCGACGTGATGAACTTCCTGTTCAACGTGTGACCAACGTGGCCGCCATGGCGCCGCCTGGGGGCGGCGCGTGAATCCAGGCCTTGGCTACGCGGCCCTGGCCTACCTGTCCTGGGGGCTGTTCCCACTGTATTTCCACCAGGTAGCCAGCGTGCCCGCGCTGGAGGTGGTGCTGCATCGCACGCTGTGGTCGCTGGTGTTGGTACTGGGGGTGCTGGCGCTGCGGCGCCAGTGGGCCTGGATGCGCGATGTGCTGCGCCAGCCCAAGGTCTTGGGCGCGTTTGCGCTGTCGGCACTGTTGTTGGCGGCCAACTGGCTGACTTACGTGTGGGCCGTGCACCACGGGCATGTGGTGGATGCGAGTTTGGGCTATTTCATCCTGCCCCTGGTCAACGTGGGGCTGGGTTTCGTGTTCTTGCACGAGCGCCCGCGTTCTGGGCAATGGGTGGCGGTGGCTGTGGCCGCCTGCGGGGTGCTGTGGCTCACGCTCCAGGCCGGGCGGGTGCCCTGGATCGCGCTGATCCTGGCAGTGACCTTTGGCTTTTACGGGCTGCTGCGCAAGGTGGCTGCACTTGGTGCGCTCGAGGGCCTGGCGCTGGAGACCATGGTGCTGGCGCCGGTCACTCTGGCTGTGCTGGGCTGGTGGGCTCTGCAGGGGCAGGGCGCACTGGTGCAGGGCGATGCGGGCACCTTGGGTTGGCTCATGCTGGCAGGCCCGGTGACGGCCATTCCCCTGCTGTGGTTTGCCGCGGGCGCGCGCCGCATACCACTGGCGACCATGGGCATCCTGCAATACATCTCGCCCAGCATGCAGTTGCTGCTGGGGGTGTGGTGGTTCGGCGAGCCGTTCGATACTGGGCGCATGCTGGGCTTTGGGCTGATCTGGACGGCATTGTTGCTCTACAGCCTCGAAGGCTGGAGCCACATGCGCCGCGCGGCAAGGCCGTGACATGACACGGGGTGTGGACCGTCGCGCTACTGGTAAACACCGAGGCATCGTTCGGTGAGTAAACGTAACATGCCCGGTCCCTTCCCCACTTGGGGTGGTGGCTTCATGGTTTCCCGGGGCCTCTGTCTGCCGGGTTTGTGACCATTGGAGTTGTTTTTGCCGGGCACCGGCGTGATACTGTTCCGCAGTCGATGGAAGGGCCGCCGCCAACGTGGTGACCTTGGTCGGCGGGCTTGTTTTGTTCATTCGCTCCCGGGTACCACCGCCCTTTGATCCATGTTCGCCGCTCGCAGCAAACCGCAGTTTTCGACCACGGACGTCTTTCCACTGACCGACGCGATCATGGATTTCGACGACTCCGCTGCGGAGGTGGTGCGCCTCTCGCGGCGCGAGGTCGATGTGCGCCGCCTGCCCGGTCAGCGCACCCTGTTTCAGAAATGGCTCATCGCCATCAGCCTGGTCAGCCTGTACCTCATGGTGGTGGTGGTGTTCCATGCCCTGGGCATGGTGCAGACGCAGACGGTCATGGTGCTGGGCGCCATGATTGGCGGCGGGCTGCTGCTGTTTTTGGCCGTGTTCAAGTCGGGACTGAACCGCAAGTTTTCTGAAAAGCGCCTCAAATTTCCCATCGTGGCCTGTGCCCTTGGCGGCCTGCTCGTGGTGTTTTATCTCGACCCCGTCACCCAGATTGCGCTGGCGCCGTTTGCCTTTGTGGCGCTGGCCTATGGCATGTACCGCATCCAGCGCGTGCAATCCTATCTGCTGGGTTTCCTGTTTGTGGTCGGATATGCCACGGTGGTGGCCTTGCACTACTGGGAGCAACAGAACGAGGCCTTGCTGCGCCTGGAGCTGATGCACCTGCTGGCGCTGGGGGCGGCCATTCCGGCTTTCCTGTTCTTGATTGCCAAGGTGCAGTTGCTGCACCACATCCTGCACCGCGCCAGCCGCAAGATCAAGAACATCCAGGAAGATGCGCAGCGCGATACTTTGCTGGGCTGCTTCAACCGGCGCTACATCGTGGCGGCCCTGGAAGAGCAGCGCCAGGTGGCCGACGAGACAGGCATTCCTTTGTGCCTGGCCGTCATCGATTTGGACCATTTCAAGCGCATCAACGACGAACTGGGCCACCTGGGGGGTGACGAGGTGTTGCGCCACTTCGCCCGTGTCGCCCAGGAGAACGTGCGTGCCGGGGACATTTTTGGTCGCTACGGGGGGGAGGAGTTTTTGCTGATCTTTCCCGCCACCTCGCTGCTGCCCGCGCTCAACACCTGCGAGCGCATCCGCGCCCAGGTCGAGGCGCACGCCTGGAAAGGGCTGCTGCGCGGCAAGGTGACGGTGTCGATAGGCGTGACCCAGTATGTGCCGGGTGAATCGGTGCTGGAGTTCTTCTCGCGCGCCGACACGGCCACCTACCTGGCCAAGGAAGGCGGGCGCAACCAGGTGGTGGTGGAGGAGCCCACCCGCAAGGGCGATCCGTCCGTCACGGTCGAACCCATCCCTGACGAAGAAGACGACCTGGAACCCGAGGCCACACTTCCCTCCCCGCTGGAGCCGGAGCGGCGCTTTGCTTCCAGCAGAGGCTGATATCCCCGTCCCGCAGGCCGAACAGCGCCTGCGCGCCTTGCAGCGCCAGCCTGCCGTGTTCGACCCCGACGTGGCGGAGGTGGAATGGATCGAAACCCACATCTCCTGGTTGCTGCTGGCGGGAGACCGCGTTTACAAGTTCAAAAAGCCCCTGAAGCTCGATTTCCTTGACTTCAGCACCCGCGCCTTGCGCCGCGCTGCGTGCGAGGAGGAACTGCGCATCAACCGCCGCACCGCGCCATCCCTCTACCTGGGGCTGGTGGGGCTGTCGGGCACGGCCGCACAGGGCCTGCGGCTGCAGCCGTTGGGGCAAGCCCCCCAGGACGCCGAGCCAGCCGTTTGCATGCGCCGCTTTGCGCAGGACGACCTGCTGTTGCAGCGTCTGCAGGACGGGCAATTGGGCGGGGCAGACATGGATGCCTTGGCATGCGAAATCGCCCGCTTCCATGCCTCGGCCGCAGTGGCCGGTACCGCGCAGGGCTGGGGCACGCCCCTTGCGGTACAGGCTCCAGTGCGCGACTGTTTGGCGGCCTTGCAAGCCCAGGCCGATAGCGGTTGGGCGGCGCTGGTGCCAGCATTGCAGTCACTGGCCCCCTGGTGCCAGCAGCAGGGCGAGGCCCTGGCGCCCGTGTTCGAGGCCCGGCGCCTGGCGGGGCGGGTGCGCGAATGCCACGGCGACCTGCACCTGGGCAATCTGGTGCTGCTGGAAGGGCAGCCACAGGCCTTCGATGCCATCGAGTTCAATCCCGCACTGCGCTGGATCGATGTGGTGGCCGACATTGCGTTTTTGGTCATGGACCTGCAGGCGCGCGACCGGGCCGATGGGGCCTGGCGTTTTCTGGATGGCTGGCTGGCGCAGGAGGGCGACTTTGCCGGGATGGCCGTGCTGCGTTACTACACCGTGTACCGCGCCCTGGTGCGTGCGCGGGTGGCGGGCATGCGCGCTACCCAGGCCTTGCCTGCGTCGGCCCAAGCCATGGCACGCGCCGAATGCGCGCAGTACCTGGCGCTCGCCCGCCAGTGCATGCAGCCCCGCAGCGCCGAGCTGTGGCTCACCCATGGCCTGTCGGGCTCGGGCAAGAGCACTCAGGCCCTCGGCCTGGTGCAGGCGCGCGGTGTGGTGCGCCTGCGCGCCGATGTGGAGCGCAAGCGCCTGTTCGGTCTGACGCCCGGAGCGGACAGCACGGCCATCGATGGCGGCATCTATACCCCGCAGGCGACCGAGCGCACCTACGAACACCTGCGCCAGCAAGCGCGCCTGGTGCTGCAGTCGGGCTACACGGTGTTGGTGGATGCGAGCTTTCTGGACCCGGCCATGCGCGCGCCGTTTCTGGCCTTGGCGCAAGAGCTGGGCGTGGTCTGCCGCATCCTGGCGTTCGAGGCGCCGCTGGCGGTGCTGCGCGAGCGCGTGCGCGCACGCCAGCAGGCCGGTGGCGATCCGTCCGAGGCCGATGAAGCGGTGCTGCTGGCGCAATGGGCTGCGCGCCAGCCGTTTGCTGCCGCTGAGCAGGGCCATGTGCTGCGGGTGGACACCACGCGGGCGGTCGATTGGGACCACCTGCTGCCCGCCGCTCACACCAAGTAGAGCAGCGCCGAGGTCATGACCAGGTAGCGCAGGAACTTGCCCACGGCCATGTAGGCCATGCAAGGCCAGAACGGCAGCTTGAGCCAGCCTGCCACGGCGCACAGCGGATCGCCCACCACAGGCAACCAGCTCAGCAGGCAGGCCTTGGCACCAAACTTTTGCAGCCAGGCCAGGGCACGGGCTTCGCGGTGGTAGCCACGGGCGCGGTCCACGACCTTGTGTGCGCCCAGACCTACCCACCAGCTGATGCCGCCGCCCAGCGTGTTGCCCACCGTGGCCACCAGGATAGCGGGCCAGAACAGTTCGGGGTTCAGCTTGATGAGCCCGAAGACCGCGGGTTCCGAGCCTACGGGCAACAGCGTGGCCGACACCAAAGCCACCACGAACACGGTGCTCAGACCGAACTGCGGCAGGGCCAGCCACTGCATCAAGGCATGCATCCAGGGTTCCATGGAGGGCGAGTGTAGGGGCTGTGGCGATGCGGCTTGCAGCGCAGGAGCAAAGCCCCTGCGAAACAGGCGTGGCGGATTTCGGTTGCTGAAATTTTCAGCAGCTACAATCCTGCCTCCTTTTTCAGCACCCACAGCTTTCCCCACCATGCGCATCGGCCCCCACCTCCTGGCGAATCGTTTGTTCGTCGCGCCGATGGCCGGGGTCACGGACCGCCCGTTCCGGCGGCTGTGCAAGCAGTGGGGGGCGGGCTACGCGGTCAGCGAAATGGTGACCTCGCGCCCGGACCTGTGGAACAGTCTCAAGACCTCGCGCCGTGCGGACCACACCGGCGAGCCCGGCCCCATTGCCGTGCAGATCGCGGGCACCGAGCCAGGCATGATGGCCGATGCGGCGCGCTACAACGTGGACCGTGGTGCGCAGATCATTGACATCAATATGGGCTGCCCGGCCAAGAAGGTGTGCAACAAATGGGCCGGTTCCGCGCTGATGCAGGATGAGGCCCTGGCCGTGGCCATTGCCCAGGCCGTGGTGCAGGCCTGCGCGCCGCTCAATGTGCCCGTCACGCTCAAGATGCGCACCGGCTGGAGCGCGCAGCACCGCAATGCGGTGGCGCTGGCACGCCGGTTCGAGGACGTGGGCGTGCAGATGCTCACCGTGCATGGGCGCACCCGCGAGCAGGGCTACCAGGGCCAGGCCGAATACGACACCATCGCCGCCGTGAAGGCGCAGGTCGCCATTCCCGTGGTGGCCAATGGCGACATCACCAGCCCGCAAAAGGCGCGCGAGGTGCTGGCCTGCACCGGGGCCGACGCCATCATGGTGGGCCGAGCAGCCCAGGGTCGGCCCTGGATCTTTCGCGAGATCGGCCACTTCCTGGCCACGGGCGAGACACTGGCGCCACCCCTGGTGGCCGAGGTGCGGCGCCTGCTGCTGGACCACCTGCAGGACCACTACCAGCTCTATGGCGAAGACAGCGGTGTGCGCAGTGCGCGCAAGCACATTGGCTGGTACGTGCGGGGTCTGCCGGGGGGCGACGATTTTCGACAACACATCAACACCATCACCGACAGCCGTGTGCAATGGGAGGCGGTGGCAGGTTTCTTCGACGCCCTGGGCGAGCGCATGGACCGCCTGCCTGCCCCCGACCACGGTGTGCACGGTGAACCACAAGAACAAGAGGGATTGGCTGCATGAGCAAGAAACACATCGAGGAATGCGTGCGCGAGAGCCTGCAGGGCTACTTTCGCGACCTGGGCGGCGAGACGCCCGACGGCATGTACGACATGCTGGTGCGCGTGGTCGAGAAGCCGTTGCTGGAGGTGGTGATGAGCCACGCCGACCACAACCAGTCGCGCGCGGCGGAATGGCTGGGCCTGAACCGCAACACGCTGCGCAAGAAGCTGGTCGAGCACAAGCTGCTGTGAGCCTTTTGCTATATAAATAATAGCTATTAGCGCTTGTTGGACGGGCGTTAGAGCACGATTTCACTTCAAAACCACCACCATGAACGCACTACTTTCCGTCTCCGACAAGACCGGCATCGTTGAATTCGCCAAGGAATTGCACGCGCTGGGCATCAAGCTGCTCTCCACCGGCGGCACCGCCAAGCTGCTGGCCGACAAAGGCCTGCCCGTGACCGAGGTGGCCGAGGTCACGCAGTTCCCCGAGATGCTTGACGGCCGGGTCAAGACCCTGCACCCCAAGGTGCACGGCGGCCTGCTCGCGCGCCGCGAGCTGCCCGAGCACATGGCGGCGCTCAAGGAGCACGGCATCGACACCATCGACCTGCTGGTGGTCAACCTCTACCCCTTTGAAGCCACCGTGGCCAAGGCCGGTTGCACGCTGGCCGACGCGATCGAGAACATCGACATCGGCGGCCCCGCCATGGTGCGCAGCGCCGCCAAGAACTGGAAGGACGTGGGTGTCATCACCTCGGCCGACCAGTACGCAGCCGTGTTGGCCGAGTTGAAGGCGGGCGGCAAGCTGTCCGACAAGCTGCGCTTCGCGCTGTCGGTGGCCGCGTTCAACCGCATCGCGCAGTACGACGGCGCGATCAGCGACTACCTTTCGTCCGTCACGTTCGAGGCAGAGAAGCTGTCTGAGTCCTACGTGCCCCAGCGTGCGCTGTTCCCCGGCCAGAGCAACGGCATTTTCACCAAGGTGCAGGACCTGCGCTACGGCGAGAACAGCCACCAGCAGGCCGCGCTGTACCGCGACCTGTACCCGGCCCCCGGCTCGCTGGTCACCGGCGTGCAACTGCAGGGCAAGGAGCTCTCCTACAACAACATCGCCGACGCCGACGCTGCCTGGGAATGCGTCAAGAGCTTTGACGCGCCCGCCTGCGTGATCGTCAAGCACGCCAACCCCTGCGGCGTGGCCGTGGGCAAGGACGCGCTGGAGACCTACAGCAAGGCCTTCCAGACCGACCCGACCAGCGCCTTCGGCGGCATCATTGCCTTCAACCGCACGGTGGACAAGGCAGCGGCCGAGGCCGTGGTCAAGCAGTTCGTCGAGGTGCTGATGGCGCCCGATTTCACGCCCGAGGCGCTGGAGGTTTTCAAGCCCAAGGTCAATGTGCGCCTGATGAAGATCGCCTTGCCCCAGGGCGGCGCGTCCGCCTGGGACCAGGGCCGCAACGCCATGGACGCCAAGCGTGTGGGCTCAGGCCTGCTGCTGCAGACGGCGGACAACCACGAGCTGGCGCTGGCCGACCTGAAGGTGGTGACCGTCAAGCAGCCCACCCCCGAGGAGCTGCAGGACCTGCTGTTCGCCTGGAAGGTGGCCAAGTACGTCAAGTCCAACGCCATCGTGTTCTGCAAGAACGGCATGACCATGGGCGTGGGCGCCGGCCAGATGAGCCGTCTCGATTCAGCGCGCATTGCCAGCATCAAGGCCGAGGCGGCCCAACTGAGCCTGCAGGGCACGGTGGTAGCCAGCGACGCCTTCTTCCCGTTCCGTGATGGGTTGGACGTGGTGGTCGATGCAGGCGCGACCTGCGTGGCCCAGCCCGGCGGCAGCATGCGTGACCAGGAAGTGATTGACGCCGCCAACGAGCGCGGCGTGGCCATGGTGTTCACGGGCGTGCGCCACTTCCGGCATTGAGAGGGGTGCACCCCCCTGAGTCGCCTTCGGCGCCTTCCCCCCTCTCTGCTTCGCTGCGCTCGCGGCAGGGGGACGCCCCCAGCGCGGCGGGGCGGCCCTTGCGCGGGGGGGCGCTGGTCTGGGCTGCGCCCTGGTCTAAGGGTTGGGCGGCGCCGCCTTGATCTGAGCGATCAACGCGTCCTTGGATTGCCAGACGCCATCAAGCCAGCTTTGCAGCTGGGCGCGCTGGCGGGCGCCGTTCTTGAACAGGTCGGGTGGGATGGGTTGCTGGCGCACGACCACCACCACATTCCCAAGACGCCCTGACATGGCGTCCACAAAGCTGGGGGTGCCATTGGGGTACACCAGGGTCACGTCCACCAGGCCGGTGAACAGCTCGCCGATGGTGCTCAGCGCCATGCCCAGGCCGCCGCTCTTGGGCTGCAGCAGGTGCTGGTAGGGCGATTGCTGGTCTGCGTGCTTGGCGGTCGTGAAGCGCGTGCCCTCGGCAAAGCTCATCACCGAGGTCGGCAGCAGGCGGAACTTCTCGCAGGCCTCGCGGGCGGCTTTGAGATCCTTGCGCGCGTTGGCGCCGCCGCCCCGGCGCATGAACGGGAAGTCCAGCGCCCACCATGCCAGGCCCAGCACGGGCACATAGATCAGCTCGTACTTGAGGAAGAATTTGAGCATGGGGATGCGCCGGTTGAGCACGCGCTGCAACACCAGGATGTCCACCCAGCTCAGGTGGTTGCTGGTCACCAGGTACCAACCGTCGGGCCGCAGGCCTTCCAGGCCCCTGACCTGCCACTGTGAACGGTTCACTGCCATCAGCCAGAAGTTGTTGACGCTGATCCACAACTGCGGGATGAAGTTGAGCACCCGGTCGGTGGCGCGCCGCACCGGGGCAAAAGGCAGCAGCAGTTTGATGAGTGCAAAGGGCGTCATCGAGGCGCAGAACAGCAGGGTGTTCAGCACCAGGATGACGGCGGAAAAGACAAACTTCAGGGCCGACATCAAGGGCTTTGCTGGAGGGCAGTGAGGCAGTGTGTAGCGAGGGCGCTTCAGCGCATGGTCTGGAAGACGGCGCGGGCGGCATCCACCGTGGCCGCGATGTCGTCGGCGGTGTGGGCCGCGCTCACGAAGCCAGCCTCATAGAGCGCCGGGGCGATGTACACGCCGCGGTCGAGCAGGCCATGGAACAGCTGGTTGAAGCGCGCGCTGTCGGTGCGCATGACCTGTGGGTAGTTCTGTGGCAGTTCAGGCATCAGGAAGAATCCGAACATGCCGCCCTGGCAGTCCACGCTGAAAGGCACGCCCTCGGCGTCGGCAGCGGCCTTGAGGCCATCGACCAGCGAGCGCGTGGAGGCCGAGAGGGCCTCGTAGAAGCCTGGCTTGCGGATCTCGCGCAGCGTCGCCAGGCCGCAGGCCGTGGCCACGGGGTTGCCCGACAGTGTGCCCGCTTGGTACACGCCGCCCAGCGGCGCCAAGTGTTCCATGATGGCGCGTTTGCCGCCGAAGGCCGCCAGCGGCATGCCGCCGCCGATGACCTTGCCCATCACCGTGAGGTCGGGTTCGAAGCCGGGGATGGCTTGGGCATAGACGCTCTGCGCGCCGCCCAGCGCCACGCGGAAGCCCGTCATGACTTCGTCGTACACCAGCAGCGCGCCGTATTGCGTGCACAGCTCGCGGCAGCGGCGCGTGAACTCGACGCTGGCGCGCACGAAGTTCATGTTGCCGGCGATGGGCTCGATCATCAGGCAGGCGATGTCCTTGCCGTGCAGGGCGAAGGCTTCTTCGAGCTGCTGCACATTGTTGTATTCGAGCACCAGCGTGTGCTGCACGACCTCGGGCGGCACGCCCGCGCTGGTGGCGTTGCCGAAGGTGGCCAGGCCCGAGCCGGCCTTGACCAGCAGCGCGTCGGCATGGCCGTGGTAGCAGCCCTCGAACTTGATGATCTTGCTGCGGCCCGTGGCGCCGCGCGCCAGGCGGATGGCGCTCATGCCGGCCTCGGTGCCCGAGCTGACCAGGCGCACCATCTCCATGGAAGGCATGATGGAGAGGATTTCTTCGGCCAGTTCGACCTCGCGCTCGGTCGGCGCGCCGAAGGAAAAGCCTTCGAGCACGGCCTTCTGCACGGCTTCGAGCACGGCCGGGTGGCCGTGGCCCAGGATCATCGGGCCCCAGGAGCCGATGTAGTCGATGAAGCGCTGGTCGTTCGCGTCCCAGAAATAGGCGCCTTGGGCGCGCTTGACGAAGCGCGGCGTGCCGCCGACGGCGCGGAAGGCGCGCACGGGAGAGTTGACGCCGCCGGGGATTACGGCCTTGGCGCGTTCGAACAGGGGAATATTGAGGTCAGTGCTTGGTGTCATGGGAGGGAAAGCCATAGCCTTCTAGGCTGGGCTGGTCGTCTTTGTCGTCGTCGGAGGAGGGATTGTCGGCTTCTTCGGGTTCGGCCCAGAACATGCGATCCGGAATCACATGCCCCATGCCAGGGCGAAAGCCCGCGTCCAGGCAGCGGTCCAGGTAGTCCAGCGCCTCGGTGCAGGCCGTGGCCAGATCGCTGCCGCAGGCCAGCAAGGCGGCCAGCGCGGTCGTCAGGGTATCGCCGGCGCCGGTGAAGGTGGCGTCGAACAGCTCGAACCTGGCGTGGCACAACACGGTTTCGGGGCTGGCAAGCACGTTTTCGATTTGCTGGTCCGGCAGAGGGATGCCGGTGACCAGGGTGTAGGGCACGCCCATTTCGGCGGCAGCGGCGGCAAGGTCGCGCGCGGAGGGGCTGCGTTCGCTGCTCCAATCGGGTAGCAGCCAGCGCCACAGGGTACTGTGGTTTCCAACCAACACCGAGGTTTGCGGCAGCAGCAGCTCGCGGAACGCATCAAGGTACTGGTCGATTTGGTCTTCCTGCCACCAGGACAGGTCGGGCATGTAGCTGATCAGGGGCAGCTCGGAATAGTCGTTGGACAACTCCGCAATGGCACTGATGTTCTCGGCGCTGCCGACAAAACCCACCTTGATCACCTGCACCGGAAGGTCTTCCAGTACGGTGCGGGCCTGTTCTGTCACGGCTTCGTCATCGAGACAGAAATGCTCGTAGATCCGCGCCGTATCGCGGGCATAGGCTCCAGTGGAAATGGCCACCGGGTGGCCTCCCACGGAGGCGATGGTGGCGATGTCTGCAGTCAACCCGCCCGCGCCACTGGGGTCGCAGGCATTGAACACCATCACGCAGGCGGGATGGGTCGGCACGTCATCGCTGCGATCGTCATCGGTGGAGGGGGGAGTCGGCTGGAAGGACATGGCCCAGTGCGTTGTGAGGGGGTTGCAAACGATAAAACCAGCGCAAACCCGCGCAGTTGGCTAGATACAATCATTGCATTCTATGTGAAGGCCCCTTAAGCTGTGACCGGCATATGGGGTGGACCCGCGAAGGCCGCAAGGAGCGGTTTCCAGGGTTAACCCGGGTTCGACACGAAGCAATGAGGGGCAAGGGTTTGGGATACTTGCTGCCATGGGCAGGAGGGATCGCAAAGCACAGGTATCGAGCATGTCCGCACTGACGGATGGCGTGTGCGACGCTCTTGCCAGCGTTGTTTGTTTTTCCCATCGGGAGCAGTAACAATTGACTACAACTGGCGCACCTTTCAAAGTGCTTGTGGTGGATGACAGCAACACCATCCGGCGTAGCGCGGAGATCTTTCTCAAGCAGGGCGGGCATGAGGTCGTACTGGCGGACGATGGGTTTGATGCTCTGGCAAAAATCAACGACTACCATCCCCAGCTGATCTTTTGCGACATCCTGATGCCCAAGCTTGACGGCTACCAGACTGTGGCCATCATCAAGCGCAATGCCCGTTTTGCGAACACCCCGGTGGTCATGCTGTCCTCCAAGGATGGTGTGTTTGACAAGGCGCGGGGGCGCATGGTGGGCTGCCAGGATTACCTGACCAAACCGTTTACCAAAGACCAGTTGCTGCAGGCAGTGCAGCAGTATGGCAACCTCGATCAAGGAGCGATGTAATGCCTATCCAGAAAGTGCTTGTCGTGGACGATTCCAAGACCGAGCTGATGTTCCTCACCGATCTGCTGCAGAAAAAAGGCATGCAGGTACGCACGGCAGAAAACGCAGATGAAGCTTTCCGCCGCCTGGCGGAGGAAAAGCCCGACCTGATCCTCATGGACGTGGTGATGCCCGGCCAGAACGGATTCCAGCTGACGCGCGCCATCAGCCGCGATCCCCAGTATGCCGATGTGCCCATCATCATGTGCACCAGCAAGAACCAGGAAACCGACCGTGTCTGGGGCATGCGTCAGGGTGCGCGCGGCTATATCACCAAGCCGGTGGATCCTGCCGAACTGCAGGCCAAGATCGACGCGCTGAACTGAAGAAGTCTGCAGTCCTGATATGGCCAATCGCGAAGCACTACGAGAACTTCAGATCCGACTCGCCAGCCGCCTACAGGCGGCGCGTACCGAGGGCTTGTCTGTTTCTTCCTGGCTGGCCGTGGAGGCTGCCGGTAGCAAATACCTTTTGCCCCTGGGGCATGCGGGAGAGATTTTTCCTTGGACCGTGGTGCAACCCGTGCCCTATACCCAGAAATGGTTCATGGGTGTGGCCAACCTGCGCGGTGGTCTCACCGGTGTGGTCGATCTGGCGGGCCTGATGGGGCAATCGCCTGTGCGCACCGAGCAGGCGCTCTCCGAGGCCAACCTGCTGGCGTTCAACCCCATGCTGGAGGTCAATGCTGCACTGTTGGTGGATCGTCTGGCAGGCCTTCGCGGAACCGACGCATTCGTGGCCTCGGAGCCACCAGCCGAAGATGCACCCTCTTTTTTTGGTTCGACCTATATCGACGCCGAAGGTCATCGCTGGCAGGAGCTGAATTTGCAGGCCCTGTCGCAAAACAACGCTTTTCTGAGCATCAGTGCTTGAGTTCTTCTGTAAGGCTGCCCCATGTCTGTTGTCAACAAAATTGGAAATCTGTTCAACCGCAAGCCGGACGCGCCGCAGACGGATGCTGGTCCCGCTTCGGATCAAGACTTGCTCGCGTCCGAAGAGCTCAGGCCCTATCAGGCCGACGCACTCAACAGTGTGCAGGGCGATCCGGACGCTCCGGTCAGTGAACTGCCGTCGGCCGACTCCGACGCCGAACTCATTGCGCTGCCTGTTCTGGGGCAGGCCACCGCAGCGGCGCACCAGCGTCGCTTGCTGATGCTGCTGGCTTTGGGTGTGGTGGTTCTGGCAGTCATTGCGGGCTGGGTGCTGCAGCAGGCAGATCGCACCGCACAGCAGCTCGCGGCCACGGGCCAGTCCTTGATGCAGTCCCAGCGATTGGCCAAATCGGTGTCGCAGGCACTGGTGGGAAGCCCGCAGGCGTTCCCTGACGTGGTGGAGAGCTCCGGCGTGCTGGCGCGCAACGTGCGCGCCCTCAACGGTGGGGATGCCGAGCTGGGGGTTGAATCCCTCGGCGAGCCCTACAAGCCAGAACTGGATGCCATCACGCCGCTGATGGAACGTGCCGAGCGCAATGCTGCCGTGGTCATGGGTCAGCAAAAAATCCTGACGCAGGTGGGTGACGCTCTGCGAACCATCAACCGCCAGTCGTCCGACCTGCTGGAAATCGCCGAAACCATTTCGTCGCTCAAGCTGCAGCAGAACGCTCCTGCGGCCGAGATCTCTGCGGCAGGGCAGTTGGTGATGTTGACGCAGCGTATCGGCAAGTCGGCGAACGAGTTCCAGACTTCTGAAGGCGTGAGTCCCGAGGCGGTGTTCCTGTTGGGTAAGGACTTGAACTCGTTCAAGGAGATCGCTCAGGGTCTGCTGGATGGCAGTCCCGAGTTGCGCTTGGCCGCCACCAAGGATGCCCAGACGCGCGAGCAGCTGGAAGCACTGATCAAGCTGTACGAAGACACACGCAACCAAGCCGGTGCCATTCTGGGCAACCTGCAGGGTCTGGTGTCTGCGCGTGAGGCGCAGACGGCGATCATCGGTGACAGTGAGCCCCTGCGTCGCCAGATGGAAACCCTGCAGAACAAGCTGTCTGCCCAGACGGGCGTGGGTGTGGGCCAGTTGGGTGCGCTGGTGCTTGCAGGTTTGTTCGTGCTGTTGTGCGGTGTGGGAATCTCGCGGGTGCAGCTGCTGGACAGCCGCCACCGCCAGCAGATGGCCGAAATGCAACAGCGTGATGCACGTCGCCAGGAGCAGGAAGCCAAACGTATCAA
Source organism: Acidovorax sp. 210-6 (assembly GCF_010020825.1). Taxonomy (GTDB): domain Bacteria; phylum Pseudomonadota; class Gammaproteobacteria; order Burkholderiales; family Burkholderiaceae_C; genus Simplicispira; species Simplicispira sedimenti. The sequence goes on along the minus strand of NZ_JAACJE010000001.1, from coordinate 3,217,158 downwards.
CGACGCCAACCAGGCCGCCATTTTGCGTTTGATGAACGAACTGCAGCAGGTTGCCGAAGGGGACCTGACCCAGGAAGCCACCGTGACCGAAGACATCACGGGTGCCATTGCCGACTCGGTGAACTACACGGTGGAAGAACTGCGCCAGCTGGTGGGCAGCGTGCAGAAGACTGCCACCCGGGTGGCGCAGACGACGGCCATGGTGGACAACACCTCCACGGAACTGCTCGCAGCGTCCACCGAGCAGCTGCGAGAAATTCGTGAAACCGGTCAGTCCGTTCTGGACATGGCAGGTCGCATCAACGATGTGTCCGTGCAAGCCGAAGAGTCTGCCCAGGTGGCGCGCCAATCGCTGCAGGCTGCGGATTCGGGTCTGCAGGCTGTGCAGAACGCCATCGGTGGTATGAACTCCATCCGCGACCAGATCCAGGAAACCTCCAAACGTATCAAGCGGCTGGGCGAATCCTCGCAGGAGATCGGTGAAATCACGGAACTGATTTCCGACATTACCGAGCAGACGAACGTGTTGGCCCTGAACGCCGCCATCCAGGCCGCGTCCGCCGGTGAAGCCGGCCGAGGCTTCTCGGTGGTGGCCGAGGAAGTGCAGCGACTGGCTGAACGTTCTGCAGACGCCACGCGTCAGATTTCTGCCCTGGTGAAAGCCATTCAGACCGACACGCAAGATGCCGTGGCCGCCATGGAGCGCTCCACGCAGGGTGTGGTTGAGGGGGCGCGACTGTCCGACAGTGCCGGTACGGCACTGACTGAAATCGACCGCGTGTCGCGTCGTCTGGCAGACCTGATCGAGCAGATTTCGTCCTCGACCTCCCGTGAAGCATCGCTCGCCAACGAAGTGGCTGACAACATCCAGCACATCTTCGCAGTGACCGAGCAAACCGGTGAAGGTACGCGGGCCACGGCGCAGCAGGTGCGAGAGCTCTCCACCATGGCCGAGGAACTGCGCCAGTCCGTGTCGCGATTCAAGATTGCCTGACGACAAACCAACTTCGGGCTCTGTGCAGCCGGGAAACAATCCATGTCATCTCTCGACGCCGTCAACGCTCCGCAGGCAGAAGGATCTCCGTCCGAGCAGGATCTGGGGCCCTTGGCTTGGGTGCTGGAAGAACTGCGCAAATCCCTGGATGGCGCTGTCAAAGCCCTGCGCCGGTTTGTCCACGAAGCCGAATTGGCCCGCGAATCGGACTTGGCGAGCCTGGACGTTTCCAGCTTGCGCATGGCCCGTCAGTTGCTCCACCAGTCGGGCGGTGCCCTGGAGATGGTGGGCATGGCTTCTCCGGCGCTTTTGTTGCGGGCCATGGAGTCTGCGGTGCAGCGTTTTGTGCAGCGCCCTGAGCTCTGCACCGACGACGCATCAGGCGCCATCGAGCGCGCCAGTTTCGCGCTGAGCGAATTTTTGGAGAGCGTGCTGGCGGGCAAGCCGGTATCGCCGGTGGCTCTGTTTCCTCAATATCGCGATGTCCAGGCCCTTACGGGTGTGGAGCGCGTTCACCCGGCCGATCTCTGGCCCGTGGAGCGTCGGTTTCGGGAGCCTGACATTGCCTTGCCTTCTGCATCCATCGCCTATGGGCCTGCGGCGCGTGCGCGCCTGGACCAAGCGGTGCTGCGCATTGTCAAGGATGGAAAAACCGAGGCCGCGCGTGATCTGCGCGAGCTGTCCCTGGGTATTGCAGCCGGTCAGACGGATCGGCAGGTACGCGCTTTCTGGAAGATCTGTGCAGGTTTCTTCGAGGGCTTCAGCCGCGGATTGATCGTCGCCGATGTGTATGCCAAGCGGGTTGCTTCCCGCATCCTGATCCAGTACGCCACCTTGGCGCGCGGGGATGCAGGTGTGGCAGACCGTCTGGTGCAGGACTTGCTGTTCTTCTGCGCGCAGGCCAAGCCGCCGGAAGGAATGGACCTCCCGTGTCTGGCTGCGGTGCGCAAGGCCTTTGGTCTGGATCGCTCCACTCCCGTCGATTACGAAGCCCGGCGATTTGGTCGGTTTGATCCGGCTGTTCTGGCGCAGGCCCGCAAGCGTATCTCGGCCGCTGCCGAGACCTGGTCGGCGTTTGCCGGTGGAGACCGCAACAAGCTCAAGCCATCGGCCGACCAGTTCTCGCTGGTATGCGATTCGCTGCGCAAGCTCCACCGCAGCAGCGAGCCTTTGGCACAGGCACTGACCCGTGCTGTGGAACAAACCGCGCGCAGTGGTGAGCCACCCGCGCCGGCGCTGGCCATGGAAGTGGCCACCTCAGTGCTCTACCTTCAGGCCGCCCTGGAGGAGACCGACACCCCTGAAGAGCAGCTGCTGGAGCGCTCCACCCACTTGGCCCAGCGGTTGGACGCAGTGTGTGGTGGGGCGGAGCCCGAGCCGCTTGAGCCTTGGATGGAGGACTTGTACCGTCGGGTCAGCGACAACCAGACCATGGGCAGCGTGGTGGACGAGTTGCGCGCCACACTGGGTGAGGCCGAGCGGTCGATGGATCAGTTCTTCCGCAATCCTGCCGATGCCTCTCCCCTGGCCAGCGTGCCCGGGCGGTTGGCGCAGATGCGCGGGGTGCTATCGGTGCTGGGCCTGGACCAGGCATCCATTGCGGTGCTGCGTATGCGCGAAACGGTCGAGCGCTTGATGGTCAACGAGCCCGCAGACGAAGCCGAGCGCAAGCAGACCTTCGAGAAACTGGGCAATAGCCTGGGCGCTCTGGGTTTTCTGATTGACATGCTGAGTTACCAGCGCGCCATGGCGCGCAAGCTCTTTGTCTATGACGAAGAGCTGGGAGAGCTTCGCTTGCTGATGGGCCGGGCGCGTCCGCGCGCCACCGATCAGGATGAAAGCCCCGATGAGTTGGCGCACAAGATCGAGGAGCGGGCAGCGGTGCCATTGCCCGACGTGGTGCCGCGGGCCAGTCTGTACGTGCCACCCGCGCTGCCCAGCAGCCCCGAGGTGGTCGCTGATTTGGCCGCATCGCCTGCGGCAGCGCTCATGGACGAGTTGCTGCCCTCTGCGCCGGAGGCGGAGGAGACATCTGTCTCTGCGCAGCTGCCTGCTGCAGAGGTGGCTACCGACGTTGCCGCCCCCTCCGAGGCGCCCGCCTTTGACGCGTTGGCCACCATACCTGTATCCGTGCCAGTGGCTGCTCCTGCATCGACCCTGGTCGATGAAGAAGACGACGAGCTGCTGGGTATCTTCCTGGAGGAAGCACGCGAAGTCGTGACCAATGGCCTGGCCGCTATCCAGACACTGCGTTCCGAGCCCGGAGACCTGAGCGAGCAGACCACCTTGCGCCGTGCATTCCACACGCTCAAGGGCAGCTCGCGCATGGTGGGCCTGAACGAGTTTGGCGAAGCCGCATGGTCGATGGAGCAATTGCTCAATGCATGGTTGGCGGAGCAAAAGCCCATGCAGCCCCCGATCATGGATCTTTCGGACAAAGCGCTTCAAGCCTTTGCACGTTGGGCCGACGACATCGCACAGGGTCTGGCGGGTGCATGGCAGGCATCGGCGTTTTCCGCTGCCGCTGACGCATTGCGACTGCGGGGGGAGCAGATCGAGTTGGTGCTTCCTGGGCAGGTGCAGAGCTCTCCGTTGGATGTCTCCATGGAAGCGACTCAGCCACTGGAGGTGGCGCAAGCGCCGGATGTTTCAGCGATGGAGGTCGCTCTCGAAGAAGACTCTGGGCCAACGCCCGATTTTTCGGACACCGCACCCCTGGAGTTTCCCGAGCTTGGGGAGGTGGCTCCCGCCGAGGAGCCTGCGCCTGTGGCTTTGGCAGAGGATATCGATTTCTCGGAATTTTCTGCAGCGCTGGGCGCACAGGCCGATGCAGCGCCCGAGGCGACTGCCTCCGGTCAAGCCATCGATCTCTTGCTCGATGTTCCGGAGTCGATGCCTGAGCCCATAGCGATTCCTGACCAGCCTGTGGCTGAAGATCTGCCCCCGCTGGAAGCGGCGCCTGCGTCCGTGGCACAGGAGCCCGAAGAGCCCGAGACCCTGCCGCCGGTGCTGGAGCAGGAATCCGAGGTGCACGAAGGCCCGATGTCCACCCCAGTAGAGGCGCAGGATGCCGTCGCGGAGGCGATGCCCTCTGCACCCATGCCCATGGACGAAACCGTCAAGGTCATCGGGGACCTGCGCATCAGCATTCCGCTCTACAACGTCTATCTCAACGAAGCCGACGAATGGTCCCGTCGCCTGGTCACCAGCCTGCAGGAATGGTCGATGGAGCTGCAAGAGCCTCTGCCGGATACGGCCGTGGCTCTGGCCCATTCACTGGCAGGCAGTTCGGCGACGGTGGGCTTCAGCGCACTGTCCGAGACGGCCCGTCTGTTGGAGCATGCGTTGGAGCATGTGCAGCTACAGGCGCGCGGCACTGCCGAAGACGCGCAAGCCTTCCTGGATGCGGCAGAAGATATCCGCCGTCTGTTGCACCAATTCGCTGCAGGCTTCCTCAAGGAGGCGCAAACCGAGGTACTCGACGCTCTGCGCCGCATTCTTGAAACCGAAGTGGTCAGCACCCAGTCGCCGCCGGTGGAAGATGCCGAGCAGGCCATGGAAGCCTGGCGCATCGAAAACGCCCAAGCCATGCTGGCGCAAGATGCCGCCATGGCCGAAGAGCCAGTGTCCGAAACCACAGCCCCCGCGCCGGAGGAAAGCACTCCCGCAGTGCCACCGCAGGTGGCCCATGCGCCCGTGGCACCGCCTTTGTCGGTGCTGGTACCTGCAGCACAGGCCCTTGCACCTGCACCGGAGCTTGCTGGTACGACACCGGACATCGACGACGACATCGACGCGGTGGACGTGATCGATCCCGATCTGTTCCCCATTTTCGAGGAAGAGGCGGCAGAACTGCTGCCGGTCTTGGGTGGTGCGTTGCGCCAATGGGCGGCACGACCAGACAACATGGGTGCACGTACCGAGGTCCTGCGTGCCTTGCACACGCTCAAGGGCAGCGCGCGACTGGCAGGAGCCATGCGCTTGGGCGAAATGGCCCACCGACTGGAATCCGCCATCGAGCAGATCGATGTGGAAACCGTGCAGTCGGCCGATGTGGAGCCGTTGCTCGGCAGCTTTGACGGTTTGCAGGCCAACTTTGGCGCGTTGCGGGCCATCAGTGCCCAGGCGCCGACCGAGGCCGTGGTGGTTTCCCCAGCCCGTGGCGACGAAGCGCCTGCAGCGCCCGAACCAGCAGTGTCTGTGGGCGAAACGGCTTCTGTTGCAACGGCCCCGGCAGCCCCTGCACCGGTTCGTCCGTTGCTGGCACGGCCGCAGGGACTGGACATCGCACCGGCGCGTCCCGCGGCTGCGCATTCGGTCCGGGTGCGCGCCCAGTTGCTGGACCGCTTGGTCAACCAGGCCGGCGAAGTGATGATCACCCGTTCGCGCATGGAGGCACGGTTGGCGCAGCTGCGTGGCTCCATGGCCGACCTGTCGGGCAACCTCGAACGCTTGCGCCAGCAGCTGCGCGATATCGAACTCCAGTCCGAATCGCAGATGCAGTCCCGCTTGGCACAGTCCAAGGACACTGCAGCGGGCTTCGACCCGCTCGAATTCGACCGTTTCACACGCGTGCAGGAACTGACCCGCATGATGGCTGAGTCGGTCAACGACGTGGCCACCATTCAGCGCAACTTGCTGCGCGCCATGGAAGGCACCGAAGACGACCTCATTGCACAAGGTCGCCAGGCACGCGAGTTGCAGCGCGATTTGTTGCGCACCCGCATGGTGGAGTTTGAAGGCATTTCCGAGCGCCTGTACGCCGTGGTGCGCCAGGCCGCCAAGGAGACGGGCAAGCAGATCAAGCTGGACATCACCGGTGGCTCCATCGAGATGGACCGGGGGGTGCTGGACCGCATGACCCCGGCGTTCGAGCACCTGCTGCGCAACTGCGTGGCGCACGGCATTGAAATGCCCGACCAGCGCGCGGCCAAAGGCAAGGCCGCTTCGGGAACCATCACCATCGATCTGCAGCACGAAGGCAACGACGTGTCGGTCGCATTCCGCGACGATGGTGCTGGCCTCAACCTCCCGGCCATCCGTGCCAAGGCGGTGGCCCAGGGGCTGGTAGCAGCCGACGCCACCCTCAGTGATGCCGAAGCGGCCAACATGATCTTCACACCGGGTTTCTCCACGGCATCCGAAGTGTCCACCCTGGCTGGGCGCGGTATTGGCATGGATGTGGTGCGGTCCGAGGTGAACGCCCTGGGTGGACGCATCGAGACCCAGACCGAAGCGGACAAGGGCACTTCCTTCCGCATGGTGCTGCCCCTGACCACGGCCGTGACGCAGGTGGTGATGCTGCGCGCAGGCGATCTGGCCATCGGTATCCCTGCCAACCTGGTAGAAATCGTTCGCCGTGTGCCCTCGGTCGAGCTCGAATCGGCCTATCGCAGCGGCGTGTTCGAGATGGCTGGTGAAAGCCTGCCCTTCTTCTGGTGCGGGGCGCTCTTGCAGGCGTCGCAGTACAGCATCGAGCCCGCGGTGGGCAAGACCCGTCCCGTGGTCATCCTGCGCAGCGCGGCACAGCGCATCGCCATGCATGTGGATGAAGTGCTGGGCAACCGTGAAGTGGTGGTCAAGAACCTGGGGCCGCAACTCTCGCGTCTGCCGGGTTTGGCGGGCATGTCGGTGCTGGCGTCCGGTGCCGTGGTGCTCATCTACAACCCGGTGGCGCTGGCCACCGTGTACGGCGATCAGATCCGTGCGACGGCCAGCAGCCTGCCTCTGGGGGCCGTGTCGGTCACGGTCATGTCCGATGCAGGAACCGCGGCTCCCATGCCGGCCACTTCCGCTGCAGGGCAGGTACCGCTGGTGCTGGTGGTGGACGACTCCATCACCGTGCGCCGCGTCACGCAGCGCCTGCTGCAGCGCGAAGGCTACCGTGTGGTGCTGGCTGCCGATGGCTTGCAGGCCCTGGAGAAACTCCAGGAAGAGCGGCCCACGGTGGTGCTCTCGGACATCGAAATGCCGCGCATGGATGGCTTCGATCTGGCCCGCAACATCCGCGCAGATGCCAATCTGCACGACCTGCCCATCATCATGATCACCTCGCGCATTGCCCAAAAGCACCGCGAGCACGCCATGGAGCTGGGTGTGAACCACTACCTGGGCAAGCCCTACTCGGACGACGAGTTGCTGAGCCTGATCCAGCACTACGCCCAACAGGCGCAGGCGGCTGCTCCAGCCTGAGGCGCATCAGCGGGTGCAGGCGACAAATCCCATGGATGCGCCGTCTGCTGCTGCATGCTCCTGGCTGCAGGCCTGTTTGGCCCGCATGGCGCAGGAAGGTGCCTCCGACCTGTTCCTGACGGTAGGGGCGCCGCCCACGCTCAAGCGCCAAGGCGCCTTCGTGCCGCTGCCGTTCGACCCGCTCACGCCCCAGCAGACGCGTGAGGCGGCGTACTCGGTCATGCGTGCATCGCAGATCGCTGAATTCGAGGCGCGCATGGAGTGCGACCTGGCCTACCAGACCAGCCCCACGGAGCGCTTCCGGGTGAACGTGCACCAGCAGCGCGGACAGGTCGGCATGGTGGTGCGCTATGTATCACCGCAGATTCCGTCGATCGATGACTTGCATCTGCCGTCGGTGCTCAAACAGTTGGCGTTTCTCAAGAACGGGCTGATCCTCGTGGTGGGCGCAGCGGGCTCGGGCAAGACCACCACACTGGCTTCCATGCTGGACTACCGCAACGAGCACACGGCGGGCCATATCCTGACGGTGGAAGACCCCATCGAATACCTGCATGCGCACAAGAAATCGTTGGTGACGCAGCGCGAAGTGGGGCTGGACACCCTGTCCTACGACGAAGCCCTGCGCCATGCCATGCGCGAGGCGCCCAATGTGATCATGATCGGCGAGATCCGCGACCGCACGTCCATGCAGCACGCACTGCACTATGCCGAAGCAGGCCACCTGTGTGTGTCCACACTGCACGCCAACAATGCCAGCCAGGCCGTGCAGCGGGTGCTGAACTTCTTTCCCGAAGAGGCGCACCGGCAGCTGCTCATGGACCTGTCGCTCAACCTCAAGGCAGTGGTGGGGCAGCGCCTGGTGCCAGGCGGGCACGGCGGCTGGGTGCCAGCGGTGGAGGTCATGCTGCTGTCGCACTATGTCTCCGACCTGATCCAAAAGGGTCAAATCGAGGGCTTGCGCACCGCCATGGAGCGCAGCGGCGAAGTGGGCATGTGCACCTTCGACCAGGCGCTCTACGCGCTGTTTGAACGCGGCGCCATCACCCAGGCCGAAGCCGTGGCCCATGCCGACAACCGCACCGACATGGGCCTGCGCATGCGCCTGGCCTCGGGCGCCTCGCTCGGGGTGGAAGGCATGCAGATGGCGCCAGAAGCGCAGGACGGTGTGGAGCCAGTGCCGGGCACCACTCCTAACGCTCCACCGTCTTGACCACCGCATAGCGCTGCAGCGTGCGCTCGCGCGCGGTGGCATGGTCCACGATAGGCAGGGGGTAGTCGCGCCCCAGCACCACGCCCGCAGCCTGCAGCTCCAGGGGGGATGCTTCCCAGGGGGCATGCAGTGCGGCATCGGGCAGCGCGGCCAACCCAGGCAGATAGCGGCGGATGAAGCGTCCCTGCGGATCGAAGCGGCGGCTTTGCGTGACTGGGTGGAAGATGCGGAAATAGGGCTGTGCATCGCAGCCACTGGAACTGGCCCACTGCCAGCCACCATTGTTCGCCGCCAGGTCGTAGTCGTTGAGGTGCTGCGCAAAAAAGCGCTCGCCCCAGCGCCAGTCGATGCCCAGGTCCTTGGTCAGAAAACTCGCCACCACCATGCGCAACCGGTTGTGCATGTAGCCCGTACGCAGAATTTGGGCCATGGCCGCGTCCACCAGGGGGAAGCCGGTGCGGCCCTCGCACCAGGCGGCAAAATGCGCTTGGGCTTGCGCGCCGGTTTCCCAGGCGATGGCGTCGTAGGCGGGCTTGAAACTGCGCTCCACCACATGCGGATGGTGGTGCAGGATCTGGAAGTAGAAATCGCGCCAGACCAGCTCGCTGAGCCATACATCGGCCCCGGCACTGCCCTGGCGGGAGCGTTCCAGCGCCATGCGCGCCAGGCTGCGCACCGACACTGTGCCAAAGCGCAGGTGGGTGCTGAGGTAGCTGGGGCCCTTGACGGCGGGGAAATCGCGCGCCTGGTCATAGCGGTCGATGCGGCCTGCAAAGTCCTGCAACAGCTGCTGCGCGCCCTGGCTGCCTGCGGGCAGCACGCGCAGGTCCAGGTCGCTGGGTTCAAAACCCAGGTCTTGCAGCGTGGGCACGGGGCGGCAGTGTTCGGCAGGCCGTGGCGCCAGCCTTGCGGCGTGTGGTTCCACTGGCCACGGGGCCAGCCTGGCATCGTCGATGCGTGCCAGCCAGGCCCTTTTGTAGGGGGTGAACACCGTGTAGGGGCTGCCGGTGCGGGTGAGCAGCTCGCTGCGCTCGAACACCGTGTGGTCCTGATAGGTGTGCAGGGCCTGCCGTTGCCGTGCCAACTGCGTGCGCACCCGTGCGTCGCGTGCGAGGGCAGCCGGTTCGTCGTCATGGTGGGTGAATACGGCGTCTGCACCCAGCGCCTGAGCCAGGTTCGGAATGAGGCTGTCGGCCGGCCCTTGCAGCACGATCAGGCCCGCCTGGGGGTGCTCCGCCAGGGCGCGCAGGCGGCCGTCCAGTTCCACCAGCGACTCGCGGATGAATTCCACGCGCCGGTCCTTGCGTGGCAGGGGGGCGAGGATGGCGCTGTCAAAGACGAATACGCAGTGCACCTGCTGGCATTGCAGCAGGGCGTGGTGCAGGGCGGCGTGGTCCTCGGCGCGCAGGTCGCGGCGGAACCAGACCAGCCCCGTGCGGTAGGGTGCAGACATGTTGACCGTAAAATTCAAAGATGCCCGCCCATTCTGCGCCCATGAATCTGACACACCATTTCCTCATTGCCATGCCCGGACTGGAGGATGTGTCTTTTGCAGGCAGCGTGGTGTACCTGTGCGAACACAGCGAACGCGGCGCGTTGGGGCTGATCATCAACAAACCCACCGACATCAAGCTCCAGGGCTTGTTCGAGAAAGTCGATCTTCCGCTGGGGCGGCCAGACCTGAGCGATGCGCCGGTGTTTCTGGGCGGGCCGGTGCAGACCGAGCGCGGCTTTGTGCTGCACGAACCCATGCAGGCCCAGGGCGAACAGGGCGAGGAATCTGCCTATGCCTCGACCATGGTCATACCGGGCGGCGGGCTGGAGATGACCACCTCCAAGGACGTATTGGAAGCCCTGGCCACGGGCGCAGGCCCCCGGCGTGTACTGGTCACGCTGGGCTATTCGGCCTGGGGCGAGGGTCAGCTGGAATCCGAACTGGCCGAGAACACCTGGTTGACCGTGGGCGCCGACCTGGGGGTGATTTTTGACACCCCCATCGACAAGCGCTACGACAGCGCACTCGGCTTGCTGGGCCTGCAGGCGTGGCAACTTTCTCCAGGGGCGGGACACGCATGAGCGCGCGCCGGGCCGCTCCCAAGCAAGCTCGCACCGCAGTGCGCAGCACGGAGGTTTTCCAATGAGCGCGCGCCGGGCCGCTCCCAAGCAAGCTCGCACCGCAGTGCGCAGCACGGAGGTTCCACAGTGAGCGCACCGGCCCCGTCCGCCTCCGCTGCCGTTCCCGCGCATTTCCAGACCTTTCTCGCTTTCGATTTTGGGCTGCGCCGCACCGGCGTGGCCTTTGGTACGCGCATGCTGGGCACGGCCTCGCCCCGGCCCACCATCCAGGCCGACGGCGACGCGCGCTTTGCCCCGGTGGCGCGGGCCATTGCCGAGTGGCAACCCGATGCCCTGGTGGTGGGCGTGCCCTACCACCCCGACGGCGCGAGCCACGACAACACCCGCCGCGCGCAGCGCTTTGCGCGCCAGTTGCGCGGGCGTTTTGGTTTGCCGGTGTATGAGGTGGACGAGCGCTACAGCACCACCGAGGCACTGGCCGCCAACGCGCGCGATGCCGATGCTGCATCGGCTTGCATCATTCTCGAACAATTTTTGAGGAGTCTTTCATGACTACAGCTTCTTCGGGCGAGCAGGGCAGCCTGGTGCTCGACGCCGAGGCCCTGTACCGCGAACTGCTGCGCGGCGTGCGCAGCCTGCGCGAGCCGCACACGCGCCTGGCGGGTATTGCCTCCGGCGGTGCCTGGCTGGCGCAGCGCCTGCAGCAGGACCTGGGTCTGGAGGGTGCGCCGGGCGTGCTCTCTTCGGCCATGCACCGCGACGATTTTGCCCAGCGCGGCCTGGCGTCGAGTGCACACACCGCGCTGCCCTTCGATGTGAACGGCGCCGACATCCTGGTGCTGGACGATGTGCTCTACACCGGCCGCACCGTGCGCGCCGTGCTCAACGAGCTGTACGACTACGGTCGCCCCGCGCGCGTGCGCCTGGCCGTGTTGGTGGACCGCGGCGGGCGTGAGCTGCCCGTGCAACCCGACTTTGCCGCCGCGCGCGTCACGCTGCCCGCGAGCCAGTCGCTGGCGCTGGCGCGCAACGACGGCGGCAGCTTTGTGTTCCAGGTCAAGGAGGCGTGAATCCCGTGCGACACCACCGCAACCCCCAACTCAACCGCAACGGCGAACTGATCCACCTGCTGTCCGTCGAAGGCCTGCCGCGCGACATCGTCACGCACATCCTCGACACGGCGGCCAACTTCGTCAGCGTGCACGAGCGCGAAGTCAAGAAGGTGCCGCTGCTGCGCGGAAAGAGCGTGTTCAACCTGTTCTTCGAGAACAGTACGCGCACGCGCACCACATTCGAGATCGCGGCCAAGCGCCTGTCGGCCGACGTGTTCAACCTCGACATCGCGCGCAGCTCGGCGAGCAAGGGCGAGTCGCTGCTGGACACCATTGCCAACCTCTCGGCCATGGCGGCCGACCTGTTCGTGGTGCGGCACAGCGAATCGGGTGCGCCCTACCTCATCGCCCAGCATGTGGCGCCGCATGTGCACGTGATCAATGCCGGCGACGGGCGCCACGCCCACCCCACGCAGGGCCTGCTGGACATGTACACCATCCGGCACTACAAGAAGGACTTTTCCAACCTCACCGTGGCCATCGTGGGCGACGTGCTGCACTCGCGCGTGGCGCGCTCGGACATCCACGGCCTGACCACCCTGGGCTGCGCCGAAGTGCGCGTGGTGGGGCCGCGCACGCTGGTGCCATCCAACCTGGCCGACATGGGTGTGCGCGTATTCCATACGCTCGAAGAAGGCATCAAGGACGCCGACGTGGTCATCGCGCTGCGCCTGCAGAATGAGCGCATGAGCGGCGCGTTGTTGCCGTCGAGCCAGGAGTATTTCAAGAGCTTCGGTCTCACGCCCGAGCGGCTGCGCTGGGCCAAACCGGACGCCATCGTCATGCACCCCGGCCCCATCAACCGGGGGGTGGAGATCGACTCCGCCGTGGTCGATGGGCCGCAAAGCGTGATCCTGCCGCAGGTGACCTTCGGCATTGCCGTGCGCATGGCCGTCATGTCCATCGTCGCCGGGAATGAGGCATGACCCCCCTGTGGCGCTGCGCGCCTTCCCCCTGCTCTCGCAGCGCTGCGTGCTGCGGGCAGGGGGACGCCGCCCGTTCGGCGGGGCGGCCCTTGCACGGCGGCCCTGGCGTGGGTTGTGCCGGGTTCATGCGGCATGCCCATGCAGCCAGTTTGTATGCTATAAATTTAATAGCTACTAGCGCTTATTTCATAAGCGATAGCGGCCAATTTGGCTTGAAATCATGAAAATTCTGATCCAGAACGGCCGGGTGATCGACCCCGCCTCGGGCCTTGACCAGATCTGCGACATTGCCCTGGCGGCTGGGCGCATTGTGGGCGTCAACCGCGTGCCGCCCGACTTTGCGCCCCACCGCAGCATCGACGCATCGGGTTGTCTCGTGCTGCCGGGCCTGGTGGACCTGGCAGCGCGCCTGCGCGAGCCAGGGCATGAGCACGAAGGCATGCTCGAATCCGAAATGGCCGCTGCTGTGGCCGGTGGCGTCACCAGCCTGGTCTGCCCGCCGGACACCGACCCGGTGCTTGACGAGCCCGGTCTGGTGGAGATGCTCAAGTTCCGAGCGGAAAAACTCCACCAGGCGCGCCTGTTCCCCCTGGGCGCCCTCACGCGCGGCCTGGCGGGCGAGGTACTCACCGAAATGGCCGAGCTCACCGAATCGGGCTGCGTGGGCTTCAGCCAGGCCGATGTGGCGCTGACCAGCACCCAGGTGTTGCAGCGTGCGCTGCAGTACGCCGCCACCTACGGCTACACCGTGTGGCTGCGCCCGCAGGAGCTGTACCTGGGCAAGGGCGTGGCCGCCAGCGGCCCGCTGGCCACGCGCCTGGGCCTGAGCGGCGTGCCCGTGGCGGCCGAGACCATTGCCTTGCACACCATTTTTGAGCTGCTCAAGGCCACCGATGCGCGCGTGCACCTGTGCCGCCTCTCCAGTGCTGCCGGGGTCGAGCTGGTGCGTCAGGCCAAGGCCGAAGGGCTCAAGGTGAGCTGCGATGTGAGCATCAACTCGCTGCACCTCACGGACCTCGACATCGGCTTCTTCGACAGCCGTGCTCGCCTCACTCCGCCGCTGCGCCAGCAGCGCGACCGCGATGCCCTGCGTGCCGCATTGCGCGACGGCACCATCGACGCGCTGGTGTCCGACCACACCCCGGTGGAGCAGGACGCCAAGACCCTGCCTTTTGCCGAGGCCGAACCCGGAGCCACCGGGCTGGAGCTGCTGCTGAGCCTGGCGCTCAAGTGGGCGCAGGACGACAGCGTGCCGCTGCAGCGCGCGCTGGCCGTGGTCACCAGTGCACCCGCTGCGGTGCTGGGCACCGCGCTCGGCACTTTGCAGGCCAGCGTGGGTCGCCTGGTCGAGGGCGGGGTGGGCGATGTGTGCATCGTCGATCCCGGTGCGCACTGGCTGGCCGAGCCCGCCGCGCTGCGCAGCCAGGGCAAGCACACGCCGTTCTCGGGCTACGAACTGCCAGCGCGGGTGCGTTGCACGCTGGTGGGCGGACAGGTGGCTTTTGAGCGGGAATGACATGAAACACCCCCCTGAGGCCCTACGGGCCTTCCCCCCTCTCTGCTTCGCTTCGCTCGCGGAGGGGGGACGCTCCCAGCGCGGCGGGGCGGCCCTTGCGCGGGAGCTCTGGCTTGGGGCACGCCTGTTTCATGCGTTGCGGGTGGCGCCATCAACATGACAAACTGACATGCAGCCAGGCGCCCGCCAGCGCCGGGCGCCTTGCCAATTTTCACCATGCGAAGCCTTGTCGCCTGCTGGCGCGTTGTGCGCCTGATGGTTCATCTGCTCCACGGCCTCATGGTCGTGGCGCTGCGCTTTCCCACACTCGCGCCCACGCAGCAGCAGGCGCGTGTGCAGGCCTGGTCGCTGGCGCTGCTGCGCCATGCGGGCATTCGGCTGGTGGTGCAGGGCCAGCCTGCGGTGCAGGGGCCGGTGATGCTGGTGGCCAACCACATCTCCTGGCTCGACATACCGGTGCTGCACGCGGCGCGCTACTGCCGCTTCATCTCCAAGTCCGACGTGCAGGGCTGGCCCCTCATTGGCGCCCTGGCCACGGCGGCGGGCACGCTGTACATCGAGCGCAGCTCGCGGCGTGACGCCATGCGCATGGTGCGCGCCATGCAAAAGTCCCTGGAGGACGGCGAGGTGCTGGCCGTGTTTCCCGAGGGCACCACGGGCGACGGCCGCACGCTGCTGCCCTTTCACGCCAACCTGTTGCAGGCGGCGCTGGAGGCCCAGGCACCGGTGCAGCCCGTGGGCCTGCGCTTTGTGGAGCGTGCCACCGGGGAAGTCTGCTTCTACCCCAGTTACCAGGGCGACGAAACGCTGGTCGGTTCGGTTTGGCGCACCCTCTCGTGCCCGGCCATCGATGCGGTGGTGCACTTTGGCCGCCCCGAGCTGGCGGGTGAGCGTGACCGCCGCGCATGGGCGCAGCACCTGCACCAGGTGGTGGATGCGCTGCGCAAAGGCTAGAGCATCAGGCCAGGCTCAGCGGCTGGCGCTCCAGTTGAACGTGGTGGTAGTCCTCCACCAGGTCCATGCCCAGTTCTTCGATGGCGTCGTCCTCGGCGTCGTAGGCCCAGACCACGCGAATGTCCGTGCCCTGGTGGCCTGCGCGGTCGAGCAGCGCAAACAGTGCCCGCAGGCCCATGGTCGAGGCGCTGTTGATGTACTTCAACTGCATGTGGGCTTCAAAGCGGGTAGGGCGCTGCTGCTCGAAATACTGCTGCAGCGTGTGCAGCAGCGGCTGGAAGAAGGGCAGGGGGTTCTCGGGGTAGCACTCGCCCGCGATTTCCATGCGCTGCGATGCGGGGATGAACAGGATTTCGGGGGTGACGTTGCTGCGTTCGATGTGCAGGTTGTGCATGGAGTGCTCCTCTCAAAAGGGGACGTTCGACAAGGGGTTCAGATGCGCGCCTTCACATGGAAGAGCGCGGTGCGTGCCTGCGGATCGGGCGTGGAGGCGAAGCTGTATTCGAGCGGTGCGCTGGCGTCGCGCGCGATGGTCAGCAGCCCCAGGCCTGCGCCTTTGCTGAGGGCGTCGTTGTCCGCGTGCTCGCTGTTGCGCAACTGCGTGCGGTAGCTTTCCTTGATCTCGGCCAGGCTCATGGCGCGCAGGGCGCTGAGCTTCTCGGTCAGGCGGGCGATGTGTTCCACATGCACTGGGTTGCTGCACACCAGCCAGTAATGGCCGGCATCGCCCTCGCTGGCGTCGCGTCCCACCGCAATGGCGCCGCTTGCCGGTGGCTGCGGCTGGCCGGGCTCAGCGTGGGCAGCGGCGTAGTGCAGCACGTTCTGCGCCATTTCAATGAAGGTGGAAAACACCTTGCGCTTGGCGGCGGAGCCCGCCTCCTCGCTGGCCAGGCGGCCTTTGAGTGTGTCGGCCGCGGCGGCGATCATGGTGGGCGTGAATTCACCGGCGTAATAGAACAGCACGCCGCAGTCCTGGGTGCTGGTCTGAAAGCGTTCGAAGTCCTGTGGTGTCATGGCTTCACGGGGGTGCCGCAGCGAAAGGCCAGCAGCGACACGTCGTCGCGGCGCCGCTCCTGGCCCTGCCACTGGCTGAAATGCTCGGCAAACTCGGCGCACAGCGCGCGGGCGCTCACGCCGCGGCGCTGTTCCATGAACTGCACCAGGCGCCGTCTGCCGTGGGCGATCTGGCGCGGCCCGCCGATCTGGTCGATCACACCGTCGGTGGGAATCACCAGCAGGCTGGGGCCGCAAAGCGCCACCTGCTGCGTGGTCCATGTCTGGTCGTCGGCCGTGTCGGCGTAGCCAATGCCGTTGCGGTCGCCGTCGATGGTGCGCAGCGCGCCGCCATCGTCGGGGGCAATCAGCAGGTGCAGCCGGGCCGAGGCGAAGTGCAGCGACGCACCATCGGGCGCCAGCAGGAACAGCGCCGCGTCCAAGCCGTCGTTGGACGGGCGGCTGCCGCTGCCGTAGCTGCTGTCGCCCTCGCGCTGGCGTTGCTGCAGCACGCGCTTGATGTAGCGGTTCATGGCGCCCAGTGTGGCGCCGGGGTCGATGGTGCTGCATTCCGGCGCGATGGTCTGCTCCAGAAAGGACAGTGCGATCAGCGTCATGAACGCCCCGGGCACGCCATGGCCGGTGCAGTCGAATACGCAGCCCACCAGGCCCGCCGCCGTGTGGCGGAAGAAGTAGGCATCGCCGCCGACCACATCGCGCGGCTGCCACAGCAGGGCGTGGTCGGGCAGCCCGTCGCGCAGGGCCAGGTCGGATTCGGCCAGGTGCGAGCGCTGGATCAGGCTGGCATAGCCAATGCTGGAGAGCAGTTGGCGTGTCTTCTCGGCCTCGATGTCGGACATGGCCTTCATCAGCGCATAGCCCGTGCCCAGGCCCAGGTACTGGCCCTCGGCGGTGGTGATGAAGCCGTCCTTGAGCACGCGCGTACCCGCTTCGACGGCGGTCCTGACCAGCGTTTCAATCGGCAGGCCCCGATCCACGATCACCGGGCTCTTGTCCATGAAGGCAATGCAGCTCTTGCGCCCGAACACATCGCGCGCAAACGGGCGTGCGTACTGCTCCATGAAGATGTGGCGGTTGATGAGCCCGATGGGCTGGCCGTTCTCCACTACGGCCAGGGTCTCCTGCACTTCGTTCAGGGCAAAGCGCTGGCGCACGTCGTCGTTGGTGTGCTCGGGAGTGACGGGTTCGGCCGGCGCGGTCAGATGCTCGGCACGCGTGGCCAGGGCCGTGTGGGCATGGCGCTTGTCGGCAGCACCGGCGGCCAGTGACTCATAAAGGCGATCCAGGGAATTCATGGGGCAAGCTGTAACCAGATGCAATGCATTCTGGTCGGGCGCCGTGACGGTGCGATGACGCTGCCTTCGGGGCGCCTCACGCGTCGCTACGCCTGTGCCCCCTGGCGGTCGTGGTATC
Source organism: Acidovorax sp. 210-6 (assembly GCF_010020825.1). GTDB lineage: Bacteria > Pseudomonadota > Gammaproteobacteria > Burkholderiales > Burkholderiaceae_C > Simplicispira > Simplicispira sedimenti. The sequence goes on along the minus strand of NZ_JAACJE010000001.1, from coordinate 3,199,748 downwards.
TTGCGGGCCTTCTTCTTCCATCACTCAAGAGCCAGCGCATGCTTGCCAAACGCATCATTCCCTGCCTGGACGTGACCGGTGGCCGGGTCGTCAAAGGGGTCAATTTCGTGGAACTGCGCGACGCGGGCGATCCCGTGGAGATTGCCGCGCGCTACAACGCACAGGGGGCCGACGAGCTCACGTTCCTGGACATCACCGCCACCAGTGACGACCGGGACCTGATCCTGCACATCATCGAGGCCGTGGCCAGCCAGGTGTTCATCCCCCTGACCGTGGGGGGCGGCGTGCGCACCGTGGACGACGTGCGCCGCCTGCTCAATGCCGGGGCCGACAAGACCAGTTTCAACTCCGCCGCCATTGCCAACCCCGATGTCATCAGCCAGGCATCGGCCAAGTACGGTGCGCAGTGCATTGTGGTGGCCATCGACGCCAAGCGCCGCAGCGCCGAGGAGCAGACGCGCATCGGTGCCGACGGCCAGCCTGTGGGTGCCGGCTGGGACGTGTTCAGCCATGGCGGCCGCAAGAACACCGGTCTGGATGCCGTGCAATGGGCCACTGAGATGGCACGCCGTGGCGCCGGCGAAATCCTGCTCACCAGCATGGACCGCGACGGCACCAAGGCTGGTTTTGATCTCGCGCTCACCCGTGCGGTGAGCGACGCGGTGGATGTGCCAGTGATCGCCTCGGGCGGCGTGGGCGACCTGGACCACCTCGCCGACGGCATCCAGATTGGCGGTGCCGATGCGGTGCTGGCGGCAAGCATCTTCCACTACGGCGAATACACCGTGGAGCAGGCCAAGCGCCACATGCGGGAGCGGGGCATTCCGGTGCGCCTGTGAGGGCGAGTTGCCGGGGTGCCGCCTTGGAGGTTGGAGTTCCCCGGCACGCAAGGCTGTGGAATCATCGGGCCCATGCCCCACTGGATCGACACCCACTGCCACCTGGACGCCCCTGAATTTGCTGCCGATGCGGATGGGGTGCGCGCCCAGGCCCGTGCCGCCGGTGTGCAGCACATTGTCATCCCTGCGGTGCAGGTGGCCCATGCCGACGCCGTGCGCAGCTTGGCCCATCGCCATGGCGACAGCTACGCCCTGGGCATTCACCCGCTTTACACCCCGCAGGCCGCGGACGATGACCTGGAGTGCCTGGCAGACCTGCTGGCGCAGTACCGCAGTGACCCGCACCTCGTTGCCGTGGGCGAGATCGGGCTGGACTTCTTCGTGTCAGGGCTTGACGCCGAGCGGCAGACGCGCTTCTACCGCCAGCAACTGCAACTGGCACGGCGCTTCGACCTGCCCGTGATCCTGCACGTGCGCCGCTCGGCCGACGCACTGCTCAAGGGCCTGCGCGAGCTGCCGGTGCAGGGGGGCATCGCCCACGCCTTCAATGGCAGCTTGCAGCAGGCGCGTGCCTTCATCGCGCTGGGCTTCAAGCTGGGTTTGGGTGGGGCGCTGAGCTACGAGCGTGCGTTGCAGTTGCGCCGCCTGGCCACGGAGCTGCCCATTGAAGCCCTGGTGCTGGAGACAGACTCGCCCGATATGCCGCCGCATTGGATCTACCGCACCGCCGCCGAGCGTTCGGCAGGCCTGCCGCAGGGGCGCAATGCCCCGGCCGAGCTGCCGCGCATCGCGCAGGTGCTGGCCGATCTGCGGGGCATGCCGCTGGAGGCGTTGGCGCAACAGACGGAGGCCAATGCCGTGCAGGCACTGCCGCGCTTGCGGGGGCGTGTCGGATAATGGGCCAAAATGGCCGTTTGCGCTTGTTGGTCAAGCGCAGGCAGCTATTGATTTGATAGTAAATGTAACCACGGCACCCACCGCCTGCTGTCCGCCATGACGCCTCCTTCCCCCGCTGTGTCCTCCGCCGTGCCTGCCGCACGGTTGGCGGGCCTGCCGCCGGTGGTGGGCGCGGGCACCGTGGTGCTGGTGCTGGGCAGCTTCCCGGGCGTGGCCTCGCTGCGTGCGCAGCAGTACTACGCGCACCCGCAAAACCACTTCTGGCGCATCCTGCAGGCGCTGTGGCCGCAGCATGTCCTGCCCGGCCCTGAGGACTATGCCGGGCGCTGTGTCTGGCTGCTCGCGCGTGGGTTGGGCCTGTGGGACGTGTATGGCGCCTGCGAGCGCGAAGGCAGTCTCGACAGCCGCATCCGCAACGCTGAGGTGAACGATTTCGCCGGCCTGCGCCCACGTTGTCCGCGCCTGGCGGCCATCGTCCACAATGGCGGCGAGAGTTTTCGCCACGCGCGCGCCACGGCGCAGCTCGGCGTGCCGGTGCTCAAGCTGCCATCCACCAGCCCGGCGAATGCCTCGTGGAGCTTTGAGCGCAAGCGCGCAGCGTGGGCACAGGCCCTGGCCGCGCACGGACTCCTTTGACAAGAAACGAATGGCCCGCAAGAAAAACACCACCGCCGAACTGCCCGAGGTCAGCGTCTCCGACGATGGCGAGGTGCGCCACCTGCACCTGGGCACGCCCTGGATCCAGGGTTCCATGCGCATTGATGCGCCCTTTGACCTGGAGCTGGAATACATCCAGCGCATGATGGCCTGGCTGTTGTTCATGGAGCCCGAGGCCGTGCGCAAGGGCCATGCCATGCAACTGGGCCTGGGGGCAGGCGCCATCACCAAGTTCTGCCACAAGAAGCTGCGCATGTGCGCCACCGCCATCGAGCTGAACCCGCAGGTTCTGGCCGTGTGCCGCGCCTGGTTCAAGCTGCCGCCCGACGGCCCCAAGCTGCGCGTGGTGTTGGCCGACGCCGCGCAGGAAATCCGCAACCCGATGTGGCTGGGCACGGTGGACGCGCTCTGCGTCGATCTGTACGACGACAACGCAGCAGCGCCTGTGCTCGACAGCGCCGAGTTCTACGCCGACTGCCGCGCCCTGCTGAGCGAGGGCGGCTGCATGACGGTGAACCTGTTCGGTCGTGCATCGAGCTTTGCGCAGAGCGTGGAGAAGCTGGCGGCAGTGTTTGGCGAGGACGCTCTCTGGGCCTTCAAGCCCACGCGCGAGGGCAACACCGTGGTGCTGGCCCAGCGCACGCCCAGCCGTTTCAAGCGCGGCGAGCTGGCCGCGCGCTGCGCAGACATCCAGGAGCGCTGGGGCATTCCCACGGCCAAGTGGGTGCGCGGCTTCAAGCCCCTGGCCGACTGATTCTTCATCGTTTTCTGCCCACACACCATGCCTCCCCATTCCCACCGTTCCACGACCGCACAGGACAGTGCCCACGCCAAGCACCACGGCCCTCTGGATTGGCGCCGCGTCGTTGAGTGGCTCAGTGCCGATGGCGTGATCTCGCCCGATGAGGCGCAGCGCACCATTGCGCGCTGTTCGCAGGCAGAGAGCCGCCAGAACCCCCTGGTGCGCCTGGCCAACGTCGCCATGGAGCGCGCCAGCGACGGCAAGCCGCTGGACGTGGACATGCTCACCGAGTACCTGGCGCAGCGCAGCGGGCTGGAGTACCTGCGCATCGACCCGCTCAAGGTCGATGTGGGCAAGGTGGCCGACACCATGAGCGCCACCTACGCCGAGCGCCACAAGGTGCTGCCGGTGCAGGTGACGGCCAAGGAAGTCGTGGTGGCCACGGCCGAGCCCTTCATCACCGACTGGGTGGCCGAGGTCGAGCGCCAGTCCAAGCGCACGGTGCGTCGTGTCATTGCCAACCCGCAGGACATCCAGCGCTACACGGCCGAGTTCTTTGCGCTGGCCAAATCCGTGCGCGCCGCGCAAAAGGCGGGCGGCACCACGGTGTCCAACAGCTTCGAGCAGCTCGTCGAGCTGGGCAAGACGAACAAGCAGCTCGATGCCAACGACCAGGGCGTGATCCGCGTGGTGGACTGGCTCTGGCAGTACGCCTTTGACCAGCGCGCCAGCGACATCCACCTGGAGCCCCGGCGCGAGCAGGGCGTGATCCGTTTCCGCATCGACGGTGTGCTGCACCCGGTCTATCAGATGCCGCTGGGCGTGATGGCCGCCATGGTCGCGCGCGTCAAACTGCTGGGGCGCATGGATGTGGTGGAAAAGCGCCGCCCACAGGACGGCCGCATCAAGACGCGCAACCAGCGCGGCGACGAGGTGGAAATGCGCCTTGCCACGCTGCCCACGGCCTTTGGCGAGAAGATGGTGATGCGTATCTTTGACCCCGACAACGCCGTCAAGGGGCTGGATGCGCTGGGCTTTGGCACGCACGATGCGGGTCGCTGGGAATCGCTCATCAAGCGACCCTACGGCATCATCCTGGTGACCGGCCCCACGGGTTCGGGCAAGACCACCACGCTGTATTCCACGCTCAAGCGCGTGGCCACCGAAGAGGTCAACGTCTGCACGGTGGAAGACCCGATCGAAATGATCGAGCCCAGCTTCAACCAGACCCAGGTGCAGCCGCAGCTCGATTTCAGCTTTGCCGAGGGCGTACGCGCCCTCATGCGCCAGGACCCCGACGTCATCATGGTGGGCGAAATCCGCGACCTGGAAACCGCCGAAATGGCCGTGCAGGCTGCGCTGACCGGCCACCTGGTGTTCAGCACCCTGCACACCAACGATGCCCCCAGCGCCATCACCCGCCTGCTGGAGCTGGGCGTGCCGGCCTACCTTATCAGCGCCACGCTGCTGGGCGTTCTGGCCCAGCGCCTGGTACGCACGTTGTGCAAGGAGTGCAAGGAGCCCGACGACCAGCTCTCGCCCGAGGTGCTGGCCGAGGCGGTCAAACCCTGGAAGTTCAGCGGCACCTTCCAGCCCTACCGGCCGGTGGGCTGCATCGACTGCCGCATGACCGGTTTTCGCGGGCGCATGGGCTTGTACGAGTTGCTGACCGTGACCGAAGCGCTCAAGCAAGGTATCACCGCAGAGCCCTCCATCGATGGCTTGCGGCGCCAGGCCGTGCAGGATGGCATGCGGCCGCTGCGCATGGCCGGTGCGCTGCGGGCGGCGCAGGGCATCACCACGCTGGAGGAGGTGATTGCCGCCACCCCCAGCCCCACTTCGTACTGAGGGGTGTTGCCGCGATGAATGCCGCTGCTCCCTTTCTCACCTCCCTGCCGCCGCAGCACCCGCAACGTGCGCTGCTGCACAACGAGATCCATGCCCGCCCGCCGGAGGCCATTGAGGCGCCGGTGGCCAGTACCCACATCGTGATGTGGACCGACGCCGCCGCGCGCGAGGTCAGCCGTGCCCACCTGGGCACCTTGCTGCGCAACCACCACCAGCCCCAGCCCGATGCGGACACCACGCACTTGCGCGTGGACCTGGGGCCGGTGCGCATCCGCTGGGAAATGCACACCGAATTCGTGACCTGGACCTTCACCGTCCCGCTGCGCACCGAAGGTTTTGGCGACAGCGAGCCGGTGGGCGCGGCCCACAGCGTGCCGCGCGACTGGCTGGCCCAGTTGCCGGGCCATTGCCTGTGCGGCCTGAACCTGTGGGTGCTGCCCACGCGCGAGTTCGGTTCGGGCTCGCTGGTGCGGCATGTGCTCAATGAGGACGCGCTGGTGGCCTCCACCGTGGCCGATGGGCATGGCGAGGTCTATACCGACTTTGCCATCCATCCCGACGGCTACTCGCGCATGGTGCTGCTGGCGGGTGGCATGACGCCCCGGCGCCTGGGCCGCCTGGTGCAGCGCCTGCAGGAAATCGAAACTTACCGCATGGCCGCGCTGCTGGGCCTGCCCGCCGCGCGCGAGGCCGCCCAGGTGCTGGCGGGGGCCGAGCGCGAGCTGTCTGGGTTGGCCGATGCCATCCGCCTGGCCAACCGCGACGATGAGCCCGCGCTGCTGGACCGCCTCACGCGTTTGGCCGGGCAGGTCGAGAGCCAGTACGCAGCTACGCATTCGCGCTTTTCGGCGAGTACGGCCTATTTCGAGCTGGTGGATCGCCGCATCGCCGAGATTGCCGAATCGCGTCTGGCGGGTTTGCAGACCATCCGTGAGTTCATGGACCGGCGCCTGACCCCCGCACGGGGGACCTGCGACTGGGCCGCGCGGCGCCAGGAGGCGCTGTCGCGCCGCGTTTCGCGCATCAGCCAGTTGCTGCGCACGCGCGTGGAGATCGAGCAGCAGCAAAGCAGCCAGGCGTTGCTGGCCAGCATGAACCAGCGCCAGGACCTGCAGCTCAAGCTCCAGTCCACGGTGGAGGGGCTGTCCGTCGCCGCCATCACCTACTACATCGTTGGTCTGGTGAGCTATCTGGCCAAGGGGGCGCAAAAACTGGGCTGGCCGTTGTCCCCCGAAAGCACGGCTGCCATTGCCATTCCGGTGGTGGCGTTCAGCGTGTGGTGGTCGCTGCGCCGCCTGCACCACCGCATGTTCAAACACTGATATTTTTCATCATGCCCCGCATCCAGTTTGCGCTGCCAGAACGCTTTGTCTTTGCTACCGAGCTGCAGATCTACATCAGCCACGTCAACCAGGGCGGGCATCTGGACAACGCCCAGTTGCTCACCCTGGTGTCCGAGGCGCGCGTGCGCTTCTTCCAGGCCCTGGGCTACCGCGAGGCCGGGGTCGAGGGCCTGTCCATCGTGGTGGGGGACATCGTTGCGCAGTACAAGTCCGAGGGGTTCCACGGCGAAGTCATGCGGGTGGAGATGTTGCCCTCGGACTTCAACAAGTACGGGTTTGACATCGTGTACCGCATGACCGAGAAATCCACCGGTCGCGAGGTGGCGCGCGGAAAGCTCGGGGTGGTTTTCGTGCACCCGCAAAACAAGACTGTGGCCCTGGTGCCGCCGCGCTTCATGGAGCGCATCGCTGCACTCCATGCGGGCCTAGTGTCCTGAGTTGGAAATTCGTTTCATAAAAAGGCCGAGAATCGCCGCCATGCTGCGTTGCAAATCCGCGCGATAGCTACGGCTGTCGCTGTGGTTTGCGCCTTGCCTGGCAACGATCTCGACATTTTTACATCTTCAACGAATCTCCAGCTCAGAACACTAGCGGGGGCTTGAGCGCGCAGGGCGTCGATCCGCTATTTCTTGGCCTTGCGTCCGGCCGCACCACCGTCCTGACCACCGCCCAGGCGTTGCGCCACGGTCACACCGGGGCCGCCGGCGTAGGGGTCGAGCCTGCGGCCCATGGCCTGTTCCAACTGGTCCAGGCGGGTCTGTGCGGGGGGGTGGGTGGAAAGGGCCAGGGTGAACATGGGGTTGTCGGGCGTGGCCGTGCGCAGGTTTTGCAGCACCGACACCAGGCCATAGGGGTCGAACCCGGCGCGGGCTGCCAGGGCCACGCCTTCGCGGTCCGAATGGAACTCGTCGGTCTGGTCCAGGCCGCGGGCATACAGGTTGCGCCCCAGGGCAAACAGTTGCGAGGCCACCAGGTTGCCCACGGCGTTGGTCTTGATCTGCGATGCCACCAATTGGGTCACCACGCCGGACTGGGCGGTCTTGCGCATGGCGTGCAGGTGGTGCTTGGCGGTCACATGGGTGATCTCATGTGCCAGGATGCCCGCCAGTTCGGCCTCGTCGGCGCAACTGTCGATCAGGCCCTTGGTCACGAACACGTAGCCGCCGGGCGCGGCAAAGGCGTTGTAGCCCTTGTCGTCCAGCACGACGAAGGTCCAGGGCAGGTGGGGGCGCGTGGACTGCAGGCTGATCCAGCGCCCCAGTTGGTTCACATAGTGTTGCAGGCGCATGTCGGGGTGTAGCGGCTTGCTGCCCAGCAGCACCGAGGCCAGCTGGCGGCCGATATCGATCTCGCGCGCCTCGTCGATGTTCTCGACCGAGCGCGACAGCAGGCTGATCAGGTCGTCGCCCTGGGGCTGGGCGCTCTGGCCCGTCACGGCGCCCAGCAGGCCGCCGCCTGACGAGCCGCCACCCAGTGAGTTGAGCAGGTTCATCACCCCGCCCTGGGCCAGACCAAGAGCGGGAGCCAGTGACAGCGCCGCGCACAGGGCGGTGGTGCGCAGGCGATTGTGCAGGGAGGAGGGGGCAGTCATGGGGGGCTCCTCAATTGGCATAGGTGGAGTCTGTGGAAGGAGCCGTATTGCCCGAAGCCGGGCGCGGCGGTTCAGGCAGCGTTTCCACGGAACGCGGCTTCAAGGGGGCGGTGCTGGCAAACTGGCGCGCCTGGTCGGCGCTCAGACGCATCTTCTCGGCCTGGGTCACAGCAGCAGGGTTGGGCTGGGCGTTGGCGATGTCCTCGGCGCTCAGGCCGCGGATGCCCACGGTAGCGGTCGCCGTGGTGGTGCTGCCCCCGCCGAACAGGCCGCCCACGCTGCGCAGACCGCTGGCGGTGCTGTTGCTGCTGGCTGTGGCCGGTTGTGAGCCCAGGTCGAACATGTGTACCCAGCCTTCTGTGCCCTGCGGGGTGCGTACCTTGACCCAGGAACCCTTGCGGTCTCCGGTGCGGGCCACGCTGCTGTCGGCCGCCAGGGCGCCCCGGCTGGCCGCCTGGTCTCCCGGCGCTTCGCGCAACTCGGTGGCGCGCTTGATGGTGGCCTCCTGGGCCTGGGCCGAGCCCCACAGCAGCCCGAAAACCACGAACACCCGACTCAGGGCCTGCCAACTCGACGGTTTCATTGGAATCTCCACTTATGATCGCTTGCGCCCTGCCAGCGAGGCTATCGGGCGGGGCAAGCCATTGTGACGGGGGATTGTTATGGATTTGGGCATTGCAGGCAAATGGGCCTTGGTGTGCGGCGCCAGCAAGGGGCTGGGGCGGGGTTGCGCCGAGGCCTTGGTGCGCGAAGGGGTGAACCTGGTCATCAATGCCCGCAATGCCGATGTGTTGCAGCAGGCTGCTATTGATTTAATAGCTATTGGCGCTGATTCGGAGGGCGCTGGAGCCGTAAAACATCCTAAACCTCAGGTGCTGTGCGTGGCCGCAGACATCACCACGCCGCAAGGCCGCGAGGCCGTTTTTGCGGCACCCGGCGGGCCGGGCAAGGCCTTTGACATCGTGGTGACCAACGCCGCCGGGCCTGCGCCAGGGGATTTTCGCGACTGGGAGCGCGAGGCCTGGCTGCAGGCGCTGGACGCCAACATGTTGACGCCGATCGAGCTGATCCGTGCCACCGTGGACGGCATGGCCGAGCGCGGGTTTGGGCGCATCGTCAACATCACCTCCAGCGCCGTCAAGGCGCCCATCGACATCCTGGGTCTGTCCAACGGAGCGCGCAGCGGGCTGACGGGCTTTGTGGCCGGTGTGGCGCGCAGCCCGCTGGCGGCGCGCGGGGTCACGATCAACAACCTCTTGCCGGGCAAGTTCGACACCGACCGCCTCGCCTCCACCTTTGCCGCTCAAGCCGCGCGCACCGGCCGCAGCCTGCAGGAGGTGCGGGCCGCGCACACCGCGGCCATTCCGGCGGGGCGCCTGGGCGCAGCGCGGGAATTTGGCGCGATCTGCGCCTTTTTGTGCAGCGTGCATGCGGGCTACATTACCGGCCAGAACTGGCTGGCCGATGGGGGCGCCTATCCGGGCGTCCATTGACGGGGCCATGGTGCAGCACAAACGCCACAACGGGGGCCGGGGGATGTCCATCCAACAGCAGATTTTCTCAGTGCGCAGGGCGCCATGGGCGGCACTGGCCCTGGCTTGGGGCCTGCAGTCGGTGGGTCTGGCAGCAGAGCCGCCGCAATACCAGTTCCGTGTGGTGGGCGGTCTGGCGGGGGTCAGCCAGTACACGCAGTGGGAAGAACCGTTCTGGAGCCGTGAACTTCCGCGCATGAGCGGTGGGCGTTTCAAGGCCGACATCGTGCCCTTTGACCGGGCCGGTGTTCCGCGCGACGACATGCTGCGCTTGTTGCAACTGGGCGTGGTGCCGTTTGGCACGGTGTTGATGGGGTCCATGACGGCCAACTACCCCCAGTACACGGCGCCTGACCTTGCCGGTTTGAACCCGGACAGCGCCAGTCTCAAGCTCAGCGTGGCGGCATTCCGGCCGTTTCTGGAAAAGAGCCTGCGCGAACAGCATGGGGTGCAGCTGTTGGCGCTGTATGTCTATCCTGCGCAGGTCGTGTTTTGCAAGCGGCCGTTCGCGGCCCTGGCTGACTTGTCGGGCCGCCGCGTGCGTGTGTCCTCGGCCGCGCAGGCCGATTTTGTGGGCGCCTTGGGCGCCACACCGGTGCACACCGCGTTCGCGCAGATTGTTTCCAGTGTGCAGGCGGGCAGCATCGACTGCGCCATCACCGGCACGCTGTCGGGCAACGGGCTGGGGCTGCAGGCGGTCACCTCGCACATGCATGCCATGCCCTTGAACTGGGGCGTTGCCCTGTTTGCTGCCAACCTCAGTGCCTGGGAGGCCCTGCCTGCGGACCTGCGCACCCTGCTGCGCAAGGAGCTGCCCTTGCTGGAGGCCGCCATTTGGGAAGAGTCCGAACGCGACACGGCCCAGGGCATTGCCTGCAACACCGGGCAGAGCGCATGTACCAAGGGTGTCAAGGGCAACATGGTGCTGGTGCCCATCTCGGCGCAGGATGAGCGCAAGCGCCAGGACATTTTTGTGTCCACCGTACTGCCGCGCTGGCTGCAGCGCTGCGGACAGCGGTGTGCCGATATCTGGAACAAGACCATCGGGCCTGCCCGGGGATTGAGTGCTCCCGACCGACAATGACCCGCTTCCCACCTGAACGGATCAAACCAGCCCTCTGGCTGCTCGTTGCCTTGTTGGTGGCGGTGCTGGCCGGTGCGACCGCGTGGCAGGTCTGGTCCCTGCGCGAGAGCGCGGTGCGCACCAGCGAGGAGACGGTGGAGCGTTTCGTGTCAGGCGCCGAGGTGGCGCTCAACCACAACATGTTGTCCATCGACCTGTTGCTGTCGGGTGCCCAGGACATGTTGCAACTGCAGCCCAGCGCCGATGTGCAGGCCGAGAGCCGGATGCTGGCTGTGGTGGCACGGGGCAATCTGCTGGTCTCGCGGGTGGCTGTGGTGGACGCCCAGGGTCGGGTGCGAGCCTCTTCCGAACCTTCGGGTGCGCTGCAGGAGATGTCGCTGCCCACGGCTTTCCTGGCCGGTGTGGTGTCGTCGGCCGCGCAGCGGCTGTATATCAGTACGCCCGTGCTCAGTTTTGCCACCACCCAGCAGGTGCTCTACTTTGCTCGGCCTTTGGCCGGACGCGACGGGCAGCGGCTGGCGGCCGTGGCTGAGGTGCCGCTGGCCAAACTGGCCAACGTGCTGACGCAAGAGCATGAGGTGTCGGGCCTGGAGATTGTCTTTGAGCAGAACGATGGGCGCCGCATGTTGGCCCTGCCCGATTTGCCCGAGGCGGGGCCGATCCCGGCGCTGCGCAACGATGTCCCTTTGCCCGACCGTGCATGGAACATGCCTGCGCGCATCAGTGGCAAGCCCGCATTGGTGGTGTCGCGGCAATTGGTGTATCCCAACCTGCGGGTGTCGGTCAGCCTGCCCGAGGACCAGGCACTGGAGCGCTGGGAGTATGAGCGCAACATGGTGGCGGCTGCGGCACTGGTGTTTTGTGCCATGGTGCTGGTTGCTGCCGCGGTGACTGTGGCGGGGTTCGATCGCATGGCCCAGGTGCGCAAGGACATTGCCGATTCCAAAGCCTTGCTGGACCAGGCGCTGGAATCCATGGTCAGCGGCTTTGTGCTGCTCGATGCGCAGCAACGGGTGGTGCACTGGAATCGCCGGTTCATCGAGTTGTTTCCCTGGATGCGTGGCGTCATTGCGCCCGGCATGTCCTTTCGCAAGGTGTTGGAGCAATCGGTGGTTCACCACCTGCCTGCGGGCAGCGATGCCGAGCGCCAGCAATGGATAGCGCTGCGCCTGGCGCAGCAGCGGGAGGGCACCGGCGCGCACGAGCAGGTTTTGCCCGATGGGCATTGCATCCATGTGCTGGAGCGCGCCACCCCGGAGGGCGGGTGGGTCATCACCTACCACGATGTGACCGATCTGCGCCGAGCCAATGAGGAAATCGAGCACCTGGCCTTCTACGATCCTTTGACCGGTCTGCCCAACCGCCGTCTGTTGCTGGACCGGCTGGGCCAGGCATTGGTGCTGTCCCAGCGCTCGGGCAAGGTGGGCGCCTTGCTGTTTTTGGACCTGGACCACTTCAAGGACCTCAACGACACCTTGGGGCACGAAGTGGGCGACGAGCTGCTGCAAGCGGTGGCGCAACGCCTGTTGGCCAACGTGCGCGTGGCCGATACGGTGGCTCGCCTGGGGGGCGACGAGTTCGTGGTGATGCTCAGCGACCTCTCCACCAGCACCCAGGAAGCCGCCGCCTTGGCCCAGCGGATCGGTGAAAAGATCCTGCGCGGCCTCTCCGAGCCCTATGTGCTGCGTGGCCATGTCCACCAAGGTGCGGCCAGCATTGGCGCCACGCTGTTTGGCTCCAGTGCGCAGTCGGCCATCGAGTTGCTGCGTCAGGCCGACATTGCCATGTACCAGGTCAAGGCGCGCCGCGGCAATGCGCTGTGCTTCTTCGATCCGAAGATGCAGACCGCCATCAACGACCGGGCCCAGCTGGAAGCTGACCTGCGCCAGGCGCTTATCACCCAGCAGCTGGTGCTGCATTTTCAGCCCCAGGCCAGCTTGCAGGGCGAGGTGGTGGGCGCCGAGTGCCTGCTGCGCTGGCAGCACCCCCAACGCGGCATGGTTCCGCCGGGGCAGTTCATTGCGGTCGCCGAAGAAAGTGATCTCATCCTGCACATCGGGCAGTGGGTGCTGCACAGCGCCTGTTCCCAGCTGGCACGCTGGCAGGATCAGCCGCAGTGTGCGCACCTGCAGTTGTCGGTGAACGTCAGCGCACGCCAGTTCCGGCAGAGCGATTTTGTGCACCAGGTGATCGAGACCCTGCAGGTCACAGGCGCACGGGCGCACCTGCTCACGCTGGAGTTGACCGAGTCCCTGGTGCTCGACAACGTGGAAGACGCCATCGACAAGATGCACCAGCTGCGTACCAAGGGTGTGCGTTTCTCGGTGGACGATTTCGGCACCGGCTACTCGTCGCTGGCCTACCTTACGCGCCTGCCGCTGCACCAGCTCAAGATCGACCAGTCCTTCGTGCGCAACCTGGGGGTTCGACCTTCGGACGATGTCATCGTGCAGACCATCATCGGCATGGGCCGCAACCTGGATCTGGAGGTCCTTGCCGAAGGCGTGGAGACCGAGGCGCAAAAAGCCCTGCTCATTGCCCACGGCTGCGATCTGTATCAGGGCTACCTGCTGGCGCGCCCCATGCCGGTGGCCGATTTCGAGCACACGCTCAACAGCGGCGCCGCCTGAGCGCCGACTTCGGGCGTCAGCGTCGCGAGGAGACGACGATTCCGCCCACGATCAGCGCAAACGCCAGCGCATGGTAGGCACGCGGTGCCTCGCCCAGGAAGGCTGCCGACATCAGCGCAGCAAACAGCGGTGTGAGGTTGGAGAAGAACCCCGCAATCGCTGGCCCCGCACGCTGCACACCGATACCCCAGCAGCGGTAGGCCACCACGGCCGGCCCGATGGCGATAAAGGCCAGAGCAGCCACCAGCGGCCAGCCCCAGGTGATGTGGCTGGGGGCCAGCGCCCATTCGGCTCCGGCAAAGCCGCCCGACCAGAGCAGGCCGAAGACCATTTGGGCCATCAGAAAGGCCGCCCAGTCGCCACGCACGCTTGCGGGTTCGCTGGTGCGTACCAGCAGCCAGCTGTAAAAGGCCCAGGACACCGTGGCCAGCAGCATGAACACATCGCCCGGTACCAGCCGCAGCGACAGGAGCTGGCTCCACTCCCCACGGCTCAGCACCAGCAGCACCCCGGCCATGGACAGCGCGGCGCCCACCAGTTGCTGGCGCGTGACAGCGGCGCCAAAGCACAGGGCGCCCACGGCCAACATCCAGACCGGCATGCTGGATCCCACCAGGGTGACGTTGATGGGTGTGGAGGTCTGCAGCGCCAGGTACTGCAGTGCGTTGTAGGTGCCAATGCCCAGCAGCCCCAGCAAGGCATAGCGCCGCCAGTGCGGCCACACCGGGCTGTCAGGGCGCAGCACCCCATGGGCCAGCGGCAGCAGCAGCCCAAAGGCCAGCAGCCAGCGCAGAAAGTTCAGCGTGATGGGCGGCACCAGCTCGTGCACCAGCCGCCCGACCACGGCGTTGCCCGCCCACATCAGCGGCGCAATCACCAGGAGCACGGCCGTGCCTGGGGTCAGTGTGTGTCTCATACCGCCACTGTAGCGGGCTGCGGCGCGCAAGGCTTGCAGAAACATGGCACGATGCCAGGCATCATTGCCAGAATCCCGAACCACTGCAGGAGAGTGAACCCCATGAGCCTCGCCGTCCAGATCCGCCAGCCCGGTGGCCCCGAAGAACTCCAGCTCGTTGACGTGCCCGTGGGCGAGCCCGGCCCCGGTCAAATCCGCATCCGCCACCATGCCATCGGGCTCAATTTCATCGATGTGTACCACCGCACCGGCCTGTACCCGCTGACCATGCCCGCAGGCATCGGCATGGAGGGCGCGGGGGTGATCGAAGCTGTGGGTGAAGGCGTGACCCACCTGCGCCCCGGTGACCGCGCTGCCTATGCCAGCCAGCCGCCCGGTAGCTATTGCGAGGTGCGCGTGATGCCCGCCCAATGCGTCTGCCGCCTGCCCGATGCCATCGATTTTGAGACCGCCGCAGGCATGATGCTCAAGGGCCTGACGGCGCAATACCTGCTCAAGAAAACCCTGCCCGTCGAGGGGCTGCATGCGGGCGATTACGTGCTGTTCCATGCCGCCGCAGGTGGCGTGGGGCTGATCGCCTGCCAATGGGCCAAGGCCCTGGGTCTGCAACTGATTGCCACCGCAGGGACGGACGCCAAATGCCGCCTCGCGCTGGACCATGGTGCGGCCCATGCGATCAATTACCACACCGAGGATTTTGTCGCGCGGGTCAAGGACATCACCGCCGGCCGGGGCGTGAAGGTGGTGTACGACTCTGTGGGCAAGGACACCTGGGACAAGTCGCTGGACTGCCTGCGCCCCTTCGGACTGATGGCCAGCTTTGGCAATGCCTCGGGCCCGGTGCCGCCCTTTGCCCCTGGTGCGCTGGGGGCCAAGGGCTCGCTGTACGTCACGCGCCAGACGCTGTTTACGCACATCGCCACGCGCGAATCCACCCAGGCCATGGCCGACGAACTGTTCAACGTGGTGGCCAGCGGGCAGGTGCAGATCCGCATCGACCAACGCTACCCGCTGGCCCAGGTGCAACAGGCACACCGCGACCTGGAGGCGCGCAAGACCACGGGATCGACCATCCTCTTGCCCTGAGGTTTGCGGATCAGCAGACGAGGCTACCGTGTCCAGTGGTGATCCAGGGTTGTTGGTTTGGCGGAAGCTGTGAGATTCGAACTCACGAACCCTTGCGGGTTGCCGGTTTTCAAGACCGGTGCAATCGACCACTCTGCCAAGCTTCCTGAACATGAACGCTGCAGCAAGTCACAGCGGCGGTATTTGCGCCTGTGGCCTGCGAGCGATAAGCCCGCTATTTTAACGGTGTCTATCGGTGGATTGGACGCTTGCTTTCTCTTTGATAATGGCTTGACCGTCACTGCGCGCGGCCTTTGACTCGTAGCCATGGTTACCGTTGCGTCCATCGGGTGGCAATCTGGAGGTTTTATTGATGCAGCACACCGTTGTAAATGATTTTGCCGATCGCTTGCAGGCGCTGGTCCAGAGAGACACCGGGGCGACCCTGTCTGCCCAGGGACTGGCCGAGGTGCAGGCACTGTTGCAGGGGTGGCAGGTGCAGTCTTCGATGCCAGTGGCCGAGCCGGGCGCGCACGAGGTGACCTTGCTGCTTGCCGATCTGCGCGGCTTTGCGGTGCTGGCGGCCACGCGGCTTGCGCAGGAGGTGGTGGCGGTGCTCAACCGATGTCTGTCGCGGCTCAGCGCGGTGGTGTTCCGGCACCAGGGCACCATTGAGCAGTTCCTGGGGGATTCGATCCGGGTGGTGTTTGCCGACACTCCGGAGAAACAGGACCATGTGGAACGTGCGTTGGTGTGCGCGGTGGAAATGCAGCTGGCCATGCGCGACCTGAACCTGGAGCATTTGCGCGAGCACCTGCCGCAGGTCTATCTGGGCATAGGCATCAACACGGGCACGGTGATGGCGGGGCGCTTCGGGTCGGACCTGTTCTCGCAGTACACCGTGATCGGTGAAGAGGTGAACCTGGCTTCGCGCATCGAGGCGTTCAGCCTGCGCGGGCAGATTCTGATGAGCGAGTCCACCTACCAGCGCTGCTGGAACCTTGTGTCGGCCACCGCGCCCATGCAGGTGTGGGTCAAGGGCCGCAGCGAGCCGGTGGACATGCGCGAACTGGTGGCCATTCCGGCACGCCGGCTCAAGGTGCCGCGCCAGGAATTCCGCCGTAGCCACCGCGCGCAAACGCGGGTGCCTTGCCTGTGCCAGTTGGTGGAGGGCGATGACGTGCAGCCGCGCATCATCCACGCCACCATTCTGGACATGAGCTACCACGGGCTCATGCTGGAGCTGCCCGAGCACATCGATGTGCAGCGCGTGCTGCAACTGGAGTTTGAGCTGGCCCTGGTGGATTACCGGGCGGTGGGTGTGTATGCGCGGGTCATCAAGATCAAGCAGGAGCGCGGCCGCTGGATTGCAGGGATGGAGTTCACCGACATCAGCGAGGAATGCCGTCCCAAAGTGCAGATGTTCGTGCAGTTGCTCGTTGCTTCGCGCTGAGTGCGCCGTCCGCCGCAGCGGACGGCGCAGCCCCGATCAGCGCGCCGCCATGCGCGAGGCGCTGCTGGCCACGGCCAGGGCCGTCATGTTGAGCACACGGCGCACAGTGGCGGCGGGTGTGAGGATGTAGGCTGTGGCGGCTGCGCCCATGAGGATGGGGCCCACGGTCACGCCGCCGCTGGTGGTCGTCTTCAGCACGTTGTAGAGGATATTGGCCGAATCGATGTTCGGGCAGATCAACAGATTGGCCGAACCGGTGAGCGTCGAATCCGCCATGTAGGTGGCACGGATGTTGGGCTCCAGTGCGGCATCGCCGTGCAGTTCGCCGTCGCACTCGATCTCGGGGTGGCGCGCCACGAACAGGTCGCGCGCCTCGCGCATCTTGCGCGCCGAGGCGCGCTTGGACGAGCCGAAGGAGGAGTGCGACAGGAACGCCACCTTGGCCGGCAGGCCGAAGCGCTGCACTTCCTTGACCGAATGCCAGGCGATGTCGGCCAGCTGCTCTGCCGTGGGGTTCTCGTTCACATAGGTGTCGGCGATGAACAGCGGGCCGCGGTCGGTCATCAGTGCGTTGAGGGTGGCGTAGTCGGCCACGCCGGCCTCGTGGCCGATGATGCTGTGGATGCGCTCCAGGTGCGTCTCGAAGGTGCCCACCAAGCCGCAGATCATGGCGTCGGCGTCGCCCAGCTTGACCATCAGCGAGGCGATGATGGTGTTGGAGCGGCGCACGGCGGCCTTGGCCACCTCGGGCGTGGCGCCATTGCGCTTCATGATCTGGTGGTAGGTCTCCCAGTACTGGCGGAAACGCGGGTCGTCCGAGGGGTCGCAGACCTCCACGTCCACGCCCGGCTGGATGCGCAGCCCGGCCTTGGCGATGCGCGCGGCGATCACGGCGGGACGGCCAATCAGGATGGGGCGGGCGATGTGGTCGTCCACCGCGATCTGCGCGGCGCGCAGCGCGCGCTCGTCTTCGCCGTCGGCATAGGCCACGCGCTTTTGTGCGTCGGGCAGGGCCTTGGCGGCGTTGATGACCGGGCGCATCAGGATGCCGGTCTGGTACACAAAGCGCGAGAGGCTCTCCTTGTAGACCTCCATGTCTTCGATGGGGCGGGTGGCAACGCCCGAATCCATGGCCGCCTGGGCCACGGCCGGGGCAATCTTGAGGATCAGCCGGGTGTCGAACGGCGTGGGGATCAGATAGTCGGGGCCAAAGGTCAGCTCCTTGCCCGCATAGGCCGTGGCCACTTCTTCGCTGATATCGGCTTTGGCCAGCTCGGCGATCTGGCGCACGCAGGCCAGCTTCATGGCCTCGGTGATCTTGGTGGCGCCGCAGTCGAGTGCGCCGCGGAAGATGTACGGGAAGCACAGGACATTGTTGACCTGGTTCGGGTAGTCCGAGCGGCCCGTGGCGATGATGCAGTCCGGGCGGACGGCCTTGGCCAGTTCGGGGCGGATCTCGGGCTCGGGGTTGGCCAGCGCCAGGATGATGGGTTTGGCCGCCATGGTCTTGACCATTTCGGCCGTGAGCACGCCAGGGGCCGAGCAGCCGAGGAACACGTCGGCCCCGTTCACCGCATCGGCCAGGGTGCGTGCCTCGGTCTTTTGCGCGTACTGGGCCTTGGATTCGTCGTAGCCACCGGGGCGGCCTTCGTAGATCACGCCCTTGGAGTCACAGACGAAGATGTTCTCGCGCTTCACGCCCAGGCCCACCATCACGTTCAGGCAGGCAATGGCGGCGGCGCCAGCGCCCGAGACGGCGATCTTCACGGCGCCAATGTCTTTGCCCACCAGCTCCAGGCCGTTGAGCAGCGCGGCGCTGGAGATGATGGCCGTGCCGTGCTGGTCGTCATGGAACACCGGGATGTTCATGCGCTTGGAGAGCTCTTGCTCGATGTAAAAACACTCGGGCGCCTTGATGTCCTCGAGGTTGATGCCGCCCAGCGTGGGCTCCAGGCTGGCGATGATCTCGATCAGCTTGTCGGGGTCACGCTCGGCCAGTTCGATGTCGAACACATCGACGCCAGCGAACTTCTTGAACAGGCAGCCCTTGCCCTCCATCACCGGCTTGCCGGCCAGCGGGCCGATGTCGCCCAGGCCCAGCACGGCGGTGCCGTTGGTGATCACGCCCACGAGGTTGCCGCGCGAGGTGTAGTCGAAGGCTTTGGTCGGGTCGGCCTGGATGTCCAGGCAGGGGTAGGCCACGCCGGGAGAATAGGCCAGGGACAGGTCGCGTTGGTTCGACAGGGGCTTGGTGGGCGTGACGGCGATTTTTCCCCGGCTGGGATTGCGGTGGTATTCGCGTGCTGCGTCACGCAGGGCGGATTCGGCCGCCGAGAGATTCTGGGTCATACAAAGAGCTGGAAAGCCAGGACGGTTGAGCGATGGACAAGCGTAGCTGATGCGGGCGCGGCCACAAGGGCCTGGCCATGCCGATAGGGCATGACGCCAATGTACCCCCTGGAGCCATGGCTGCAAGGGGCAGCGCCAGCGTGCCGTGGGTTTTCGGGCAGCGCGCGGGCCGGGCACAGGTGGGTGCGGGCTTGGCGTGGGGCGCCCGGTTCGCGAAGGTGTCGCGCGGGGCGCCAGGAAAAAACGACCACGGCTGTGGTCAGGGCGCACAGGATAACGGATTTAAAGCACGTGCGTTCACAAAGGTGCCGTGGCACACCTGCCGCAGCAGGGGTTCAGCGGGCCGCTGGTGGGGGCGGCTTGAAGCCCATGGCCTGCATTTCTTCGGGCGACAACTCCAGCTCCGCCACCTCGGGCTGGCGCGGTTCGACGGTGTTGCGCCGCTCATAGCTGGCGGCGGGCCCAACGTCCTGCTGCCTGCGGTCAGCGCCCGAGCGGCGGTCGGTGGTGGCCTTGCGTTCGTCGGCGGGTGGGGTGGACTTGGTCATGGCGGTGCTCGCGAGAAAACGCTGTTTTCAGTATGCCTCAGTCACGCGCGCTTGGGTAGTCAGGCCAGCAGATCCAGCAGACTGCGCGCGATCACCTGGGTGGCGCGGCGCAGGTCGTCCAGCTCCAGGCGCTCGTCGGCGCGCTTGGCATGGGATTCGAGTACGGTGCGCGGCCCGGCGCCGTAGATCACGCCGGGGATGCCGCGCTCTGCGTACAGCCGCACGTCGGTGTACAGCGGCGTGCCCACGGCGGGCGGCATGTGGCCGAACACCGCCTGCCCGTGTCTTTGCAGGGCCTGCACCAGCGGCGCGTTGCCGGGCAGCGGTGTCATGGCGCGGGCCAGCAGCAGGCGCTGGATGTCGGCCCGCGCCGCACTCTCGCCGTGGTGGCCGCGCTCGGCGTTGAAGCGCTCCAGGGCCTGCGCAATCACGCTGCGGATGCGTGCTTCCACCTCGGCCGGGTTCTCCTCGGGGATCATGCGGCGGTCCAGCTTGAACTGCACCTTGCCGGGGACGACGTTGGTGTTGGTGCCGCCTTCGATGCGGCCCACATTCAGATACGGGTGGGTGATGCCCGGCACCTGCGAGCGCACCTGCCGGTAGGCCTGGTTTTCGGCGTACAGCGCGTTCAGGATGGCGACGGCGGCCTGCAGTGCATCCACCCCGGTGTGCGGCACGGCGGCGTGGGCCATGGTGCCGTGCACGGTCACCTCCATCTGCAGGCAGCCGTTGTGCGCGGTGACCACCTCGTAGGAAAAGCCCGCCGCAATCAAGAGGTCGGGTTGGGTCAGGCCGTGCTTGAGCAGCCAGCCCGGCCCCAGCTCGCCACCAAATTCCTCGTCGTAGGTGAAGTGCAGCTCGATGGCGCCCTGGGTGGGCCGGGCCACGGCCTCCAGCGCACGCACGGCGAAGGTGAAGCTGGCGAAATCGCTCTTGCTCACGGCGGCGGCGCGGCCGTAGAGCTTGCCGTCCTCGATCTCGGCGCCGTAGGGGTCATGCGTCCAGCCCTCGCCGGGCGGCACGACGTCGCCGTGGGCATTGAGCGCGATGGTTCGGCCGCCATCCCCGTAGGGCCTGCGCACGATGAGGTTGGTGATGGACTGCATGCCGCAGGCCTGCACCTCGGCGGCGGGCACGGGGTGCTTTTCAGCGGTGTAGCCAAAGCCCTGCAGCAGCTCGGCCGTGCGCTCGGCGTGCGGGGCGTTGTTGCCTGGCGGCGTGTCGGTGGGCACGCGCACCAGGGCCTGCAGAAAGCGCACTTCCTCGTCGAAATGCTGGGCTATCCAGGCGTCGAGCCGGGCGTAGGTGTCGGGGGTCATGCGGGCTCCAGGGAAAGTTGCAACAACAGGTGGTTGAAGGCCTCCACGGCCAGTTGCATGTCGTTGTGGGTGGTCGATTCGAGCGGGTTGTGGCTGATGCCGCCGTTCTCGCCGCGCACGAAGAGCATGGCCTGGGGCAGGATCTCGTGCAGCTTCATGGCGTCGTGCCCGGCGCCGCTGGGCATGCAGTGCACCGGCAGGCCCAGCGCGGCCACGGCGCGCTCCCAGCGCTGCTGCCACTGCGGCGCGCTGGGTGCGGCGCTGGCGCGCATGGTTTCCTCCAGCGTGCAGCGCAGGCCGCGCCGCTGCGCGATGCGCAGCAGTTCCTGCAGCACGTCCTGCGCCAGCGCATCGCGCTGCGCATCGGTGGGGGCGCGCAGGTCCAGCGAGAACTGGCAGCGTCCCGGCACCACGTTGATGGAGCCGCCGGGCACGTTGAGCAGGCCGATGGTGCCCACCGAGTCGCCGTCGCGCGCGGCGCGCTGCTCCACGTACAGCGCTAGTTCCGCCACGCCGGCGGCCGCATCGCGGCGCCGGTCCATGGGCGTGGTGCCCGCGTGGCTGGCCATGCCGACCATCTCGCCCACATAGCGCACGCTGCCGTTGATGGAGCTGACCACGCCCAGCGGCAGGTCGAGTTCGCACAGCACCGGCCCCTGCTCGATGTGCACCTCGACAAAGCCCAGGTAGTGCGCCGGGTCGCGCCGCAGCCGGGGGATGTCGTCCACGCACAGGCCTGCCTGCTGCATGGCCTCGCGCATCGTCACGCCGTTGTCGTCCTTCTGCTCCAGCCATTCGGGCTGGAAGTCGCCGATGAGCGCGCCCGAGCCCAGGAAGGTGGCCTTGTAGCGCTGGCCTTCCTCCTCGGCGAAGGCCACCAGTTCGATGCCGAAGGGCAGGCGGCGGCCCGCGCGGTGCAGCTCGCGCACACAGGCCATGGGCACGAAGATGCCCAGCCGCCCGTCGTACTTGCCGCCGTTGCGCACCGTGTCGTAGTGCGATCCGGTCAAGAGGGTGCGGGCCTGCGGCGTGGCCGCGTGGTAGCGGCCCACCACGTTGCCCACGGCGTCCACCTCCACCTCGTCGAAGCCGCATTCGCGCATCCATTGGCTGATCGTTTGCGCGCAGGCGCGGTGGGCCTCGGTGAGGTAGGTGACGGTGAGTTGCCCCTTCTCGGCATAGCCGGGGTCGGAGTGCTGGGCCAGCCGTTCGTGCCAGTCCCACACATCGCCGCCGATCAGTGGCTCGGCGCCAAACTTGTCGTTCAGCCGGATCTCGGCGATGCGGTGGATGTTGCGCAGCGCCTCGGCGCGCTCGACGTCGGGGTGGTTGTCCAGGCGGCGCGCGAAGGTGTCGATGATCTGCGCGCGCGTCAGCCCCGTGCCGCGCGGCCCGCGCACGGCCAGGATGAAAGGGAAGCCAAAGCGCGCGTTGTAGTCCCGGTTGAGCTGCTGCAGTCGCGCAAATTCTTCGGGCGAGCAGTGCGTGAGGCCTGCCGCGCTCTGTTCGTGCGTGGATTCGGCGGTCAGGCTTTGCGCCACCATGGCCTTGCCCGCCAGTTCGGGGTGGGCGCGGATCAGCGCAAGCTGCGCCTCGGTGCCGGCCTGGCGCACGGCCTGCGCCATGGCGTGCTTGAGGTGCGCGAGCGAGCGAAAGGGCCGCTCGCGCAGCGCGGCCTGGGCGATCCAGGGCGAGTGTTCGTAGATGCCGTCCAGCAGTTGCAGCGCCTGGTCGGTATGCGCGGTGTTGAGTTGTCCGAGGCTCAAGGGCACTGAAATGCTCCTAAAATGATAGCTTATTGCGCTTTATTTGTAAGCGCTGGAGGCATATTTTGTTCAAATTGCTGGGGCAGGATAGTGGTGCTGCCAGTGGTGCGCGATGTCGATGCGCCGCGCCACCCACACCTGATCATGGCGCTGGATGTGGTCCAGAAAACGCTGCAGCGCCGTGATGCGCCCGGGGCGGCCGAGCAGGCGGCAGTGCATGCCGATGCTCATCATCTTGGGCCGGTCCAGGGCGGCGGGGTCGCCCTCGGCGTAGAGCGCGTCGAAGGTGTCCCGCATGTACTGGAAGAACGGCTCGGCGTGCGAATAGCCCTGGGGCAGGGCAAAGCGCATGTCGTTGCAGTCCAGCGTGTAGGGCACGATGAGCTGGGGCACCACCGTGCCATCGGTCCGGCGCACCTGCATCCAGAACGGCAGGTCGTCGCCGTAGTAGTCGCTGTCGTAGGCAAAGCCACCGAAATCGGCCACCAGGCGGCGCGTGCGCGGGCTGTCGCGGCCGGTGTACCAGCCCAGGGCACGGGTGCCGGTCAGGCGCTCGATGATGGCCATGGCCTCCTGCAGGTGGGCGCGCTCCACGTCCTCGGGCACGTTCTGGTAGTGGATCCACTTGAGGCCATGGCAGGCGATCTCGTGGCCCAGCTCGGTGAACGCTGTGCAGACCTCGGGGTGGCGCTGCAGCGCGGTGGCCACGCCGAACACTGTGAGCGGCAGGCCGCGCTGCTCGAACTCGCGCAGGATGCGCCAGACGCCCGCGCGCGCGCCGTATTCGTAGATGCCCTCCATGCTCATGTGCCGCTCGGGGTAGCTGGCCGGGTTGAACATCTCGGAGAGGAACTGCTCCGAACCCGCGTCGCCATGCAGCACGCAGTTCTCGCCGCCTTCCTCGTAGTTCAGCACGAACTGCACGGCAATGCGCGCGCCGCCGGGCCAGCGGGCGTGCGGCGGGTGGCGGCCGTGGCCGACGAGGTCGCGCGGGTAGGGCAGGGTGGTGTCGTAGGTCATGTTGCAGGCACCGCAGGGAGATGGGGGAATCATAGGCACAGCCGCCCAGGCTGCCTACACTTGCAACATCGCACGCACGCCACCAGGAGACTTCGCCATGGGCCTGAGCACCCACGTACTGGACACCATGCACGGCTGCCCCGCTGCGGGCATGGCCGTGACGCTGTATGCCACCGAGGGCGAGAGCGCCACGCTGCTTCAGCGTGTGGTGCTCAACCGCGATGGCCGCACCGATGCGCCGCTGTTCGACAACACCAGCCTGCGCGTGGGCACCTACCGCCTGCGCTTTGACGTGGCGGGCTACTTCAGGGCGCGCGGTGTGCAGTTGCCCGAACCCCCGTTCCTGGACCAGGTGAACCTGGACTTCGGCATTGCCCATACCGACCAGCACTACCACGTGCCGCTGCTGGTGAGCCCCTGGAGCTATTCGACCTACCGGGGGTCTTGAGGGTGCTATCAAAAAATGAGCTGCTGGCGCTTGTGCTCAGGCCGATTAGGAATGAAAAGTGCCTGAAATTGCCTGAAATCATGCGCTGGGCGCTATGGATTTCAGAGCTGCCCCTCGGTCAGCGTGTCGAGCTGGAAGCGCCCGCTTTTGTCCCACAGCCAGGTGTCGGTGTAGGTGACCTTGCCCATGCGTGCAGGCAGCGGAAAGGGCGCCGCAGCGCGCACCGTGCGCTCGATCTCGGCCACCACCTCGGGCGCGTGGCGCGGTGCGCGCAGCCAGCGCACGCCGCTCACGCGGCCCTTGCGGTCGATGTCCACCTCCAGCACGCCAATGGCGTAGAGCATGGACGGCAGCTTGCCCTGGTAGATGCGCTCGGCGTTGAGCGCATACAGGTGGGTGGCCGCGTCCTTGCGGTAGTCGCGCGGATTGCGGGCCTCCGAAGGGGGCGAGATCTGCGTGACCGGGCCCAGGGTGCTGGGGCTGTCGCTGCCTGGGTGCTTGCCGGGGGCAATGGTGCTGACCGGCGAGGATTTGCAGGCCGCCACCACGGCAGCCACGCCCGCCATCAGGCCTGCCAGCAGCCAGTGGGTGCGCTTGGTGCTGCGTTGCGAAGGTTTGGGGTCCATGGGTGGGGCGGTGGGCAATGACCAGTAGCGGCGCATTTTTGCACCATTTGCTCAAGGCACTCAAAAAGGCCCCGGCCTGCCTGGTGACCGTGCAGCAGACCGAAGGCTCCACACCGCGCGAGCGTGGCGCCTGGATGGCGGTGGCGGCCGATGCCGTGGTGGGCACCATCGGTGGCGGCCATGTCGAGTTCCAGGCCATTGCCGAGGCCCGCCGCCGGCTTGCGGCCGGGCCGGGCGCGGCCGTGCTGCGCTATGCGCTGGGCCCCAGCCTGGGGCAATGCTGCGGTGGCGTGATGCACCTGCGCTACGAGCAGGTCACGCAGGCCGATGCGGCGGCGCTTGTGGCGCGCCTGGCGCCACGGCAGGTGCCTGTGGCGTTGTTCGGCGGCGGCCATGTGGGCCAGGCGCTGGCGCGCGTGCTGGCGCCGCTGCCGTTTGCGCTCACCTGGATCGACAGCCGAGATGGCATCTTCCCGGGCGATGTGGCGCCGGAAGCGGCTTGCGAGCATTCCGACCCCGTGCAGGCCGCCGTGCCGGGCCTGGCGCCGGGCTCGCGCGTGCTGATCATGAGCTTCAGCCATGCTGAGGACCTGGACGTGGTGGCCGCCTGCCTGCGCCGCCAGCGCGAACGCGGCGACCTGCCCTTCATCGGGCTGATCGGCAGCCGCAGCAAGTGGGCCACGTTCCGCCACCGCCTGCACGAGCGTGGCTTTGCCGAAGCCGAGCTGGCGCAGGTGACCTGCCCCATCGGCGTACCCGGCATTGCAGGCAAGGCGCCCGAAGTGATTGCCGTGGCCGTAGCGGCCCAACTGTTGCAAACCCTGCCGCCTGACGGGAACGAGCGCGCTTGATGCGCTGCGGCCAGAGCCGTGCCGACATTGCGCTCAGGTTTTGCATACACTTTGTATCCTCCGGTCGCAGCGGAGCCTTGGCGGTGCCCCCCGCTTTGGAGCGCGGCCCATGCTGTTCAGAGCGCCCGCAGTGGTGAATGGCGTTTGGCGTCTCGCCAAGGGTGAAAACCATGGAAAGCTACCTTCTCGACTGGGCCAATCTGCTGCTGCGCTGGCTGCACGTCATCACGGCCATCGCCTGGATCGGCTCCTCGTTCTATTTCGTCTTCCTCGACAGCAGCCTCACGCCGCCCGAGGACGAGGATCTGAAGCGCCAGGGCGTGAGCGGCGAGCTCTGGGCCGTGCACGGTGGGGGCTTCTACCACCCGGTCAAGTTCAACGTTGCGCCCCCCAAGCTCCCCGGTCACCTGCACTGGTTCTATTGGGAGAGCTACAGCACCTGGCTCAGCGGCTTTGCGCTGTTCTCCGTGTCCTATCTGTGGAGCGCGGGCACCTACCTGGTGGACAAGTCGCGCATGGACTGGGCGCCCGCCACGGCCGTGGTGGCGGCGCTGGCTTTCCTGGTGGTGTTCTGGCTGTTGTACGACGCCATCTGCCGTGCCTTCGGCCAGCGCAAGAACGGCGACGCCATCGTTGGCGCGCTGGTGTTCGTGCTGGTGTGCATCGCTTCGTGGCTGGCCTGCCATTGGTTCGCCGGGCGCGCGGCCTTTTTGCTCGTGGGCGCGATGATGGCCACGGCCATGAGCGCCAACGTCTTCTTCTGGATCATTCCGGGCCAGCGCACCGTGGTGGCCGACCTCAAAGCCGGGCGGCCGGTGGACCCCATCCACGGCAAGCGCGGCAAGCAGCGCAGCGTGCACAACACCTACTTCACGCTGCCGGTGCTGTTTGCGATGCTGAGCGGCCACTACAGCTTCACCTGGAGCCACCCGCAGAACTGGCTGGTGCTCATCCTCATGATGGCTGCGGGCGCGGCCATACGGCAGTTTTTTGTGCTGCGCCACGGCTTCAAGCTCGGGCGCAATGCCCACCCCTGGCCGTATGCGCTGGTGGGCGTGGCCGTGTTGCTGGCCGTGGTCGCCTGGCTGCGGCCCGCGCCTGCATCGGGAGATGCTATTAAAAATATAGCTATCGGCGCCCAATCCACGGGCGCTGGAGCCCAATTTGATACCAAGGAATTGCAGGCCGTGCTGCAACAGCGCTGTGTGCAGTGCCACGGTGCCGAGGTGCAGATGAAGGGCCTGCGCCTCGATGTGCCCGAACAGGTGGCCTCGCGTGCGTCGCTCATCTACCAGCAGGTGGTGCAGCAACAGCTCATGCCGCTGAACAACGCCACGCAGATGACCGAGGCCGAGCGTGCGCTCGTCGCGCGCTGGTTCCAGGCGGGCGCGCCGGTGCGCTGAGAACAGGTTCTGTCAGGGCCGCAGTCGGATGCCCAGCCCGCACAGGTAGGTGGTGATGGTGCTGCGCCCGGCCTGCACCAGATCAAACGCGCCGGGGTCCAGCAGCCAGCTGTGCAGCAGGCCTTCGATCAGCACCTGCAGCCCCAGCGCCGCCATGTCCGGTGGTACCTGCGCCGGGTGGGGGCTGGCGGCAAAGGCGCGCTCCAGCGCCAGCCGGTTGTGGGCCAGCCATTGGCGGTGCACCTGCAGGTGCCGGGCCTGCACGGCGCCCAGTTCCTCGACGTATTCGATGCGGTAGGTGGCAATGCGCAGCACGCGGCTCAGGGCTTCATCTTCTGCAATGCGGCCGAGCACCTGGACCATGCCGTCCACATAGCCCTGCATGTCGGGCGCGGCCTCGGCGTCGGGGGTCTGCTGCGCCATGTCGTCCAGGTGCGCGGTGGCGCGCTCCATCATGGCGTTGAAGAGGTCGGCCTTGTCCTTGAAATGCCAGTAAATCGCACCGCGCGTGGCGCCTGCGGCCTGGGCAATGTCCTGCAGCGAGGTGCGCGACACCCCCTGGCTGTCGAACAGCCGCTCGGCGGCGTCGATCAGCGCATTGCGGGTGGCCTGTGCTTCGGCCTTGGTGCGTCGTGCCATGGGTTGGTTGGAAAGTCTCGCCGGACACACTATACCGCAACATACATACATCAATGTATGTATAATTGCGCACCCGAAAAGCCCTTCCTGTCCGCGTTCGCAAGGCTTTTATGGACCGATGACATGCGCTTCACATGCCTTCACTAGACTTGCGGGCTTGGCTGTCGCTTCCGCCTCAAAGGATCACCATGCAACTGTTCCGCTCCCCCTCCCATTCAGTGCCACCCGGAGGGTGGCTGGGCGCCTTGGGCGCATCCCCTGCGCCACGCCTGGGCGTGCTGGCCCTGGCCCTGACCCTTGCGGCCTGCGGCCAGGGGGATGGCGGCAAGACCGCGCAGGGCGGCGGCGCACGCCAGATGCCTGCGCCCGAAGTGGGCGTGCTGACCGTGCAGCCCGGCGACGTGGGCTTGCAGACCGAACTGCCCGGCCGCCTGGAGGCCTCGCGCGTGGCGCAGGTCAGGGCGCGCGCCACGGGCATCCTGCAGCAGCGGCTCTTTCAGGAAGGCAGCGACGTGAAGGCTGGGCAGGTGCTGTTCCGCATTGACGCCGCACCCTACGAGGCCGCGCTGCAAAGCGCCCAGGCGCAACTGGCGCGTGCCGAGGCCAACCTGTCGCAGGCCCGTGCGCTGGCCGGTCGCTACCAGCCGCTGGTGGAGGCACAGGCCGTGAGCCAGCAGGACTACGCCAACGCCGTGGCCGCGCAAAAGCAGGCCGAGGCCGATGTGGCCGCAGGCACCGCCGCCGTGCGCAACGCGCGCATCAACCTGGGGCACGCCACGGTGACATCCCCCATCGCAGGCCGCGTGGGCCGCGCGCTGGTAACCGAGGGCGCACTGGTGGGCCAGGGCGAGGCCACGCAATTGGCCGTGGTGCAGCAGGTCGATCCGCTGTACGTCAACTTCACGCAGTCGGCGTCCGAGGCGCTGCAACTGCGCCGGGCGCTCGAAGCGGGCCAGCTCAAGGCCGCAGGCAAGGGTTCGGCCGAGGTGCGCGTGGTGCTGGACGATGGCAGTGAACACCCGCAAGCAGGCAAATTGCTGTTCACCGACCTGACCGTGGATTCCGCCACCGGCCAGGTCAGCCTGCGCGCCGAACTGCCCAACCCCGGCGGGCGCCTGCTGCCGGGCCTGTACGTGCGCGTGCGCCTGGAGCAGGCGCGTGCGTCCAACGCCATCACGCTGCCGCAGCAGGCGGTGATGCGTTCGGCCCAGGGCGACGCGGTGCAGGTCGTCACGCCCGAGGGCAAGGTGGAGCAGCGCCGTATCCAGGTGGGTGGCCAGCAGGGCGGGCGCTGGGTGGTGCTCGATGGCCTGAAGGCCGGCGAGCAGGTGATGGTGGACGGCTTCCAGAAGGTGCAGATGCTGCCCCCCGGAACGCCCGTCAAGGCCGTGCCGTGGCAGCCGGAGGGTGCCGCCCCGGCCGCCGCCGCCGCGCCTGCGGCATCGGGCGCGGCCCCTGCGGCCAGCCGCTGAAGGAGCTGCTTCATGGCACGATTCTTTATTGACCGGCCCATCTTTGCGTGGGTCATTGCGCTGTTCATCATGGTGGCGGGGGGCGTGGCCATCACGCAGCTGCCCATCGCCCAGTACCCGCCGGTGGCGCCGCCGGCCATTGTTGTCTCTGCCACCTACCCTGGGGCATCGGCCAAGACGCTGGAGGAAAGCGTTCTGTCCGTCATCGAGCAGGAGATGAACGGCTCGCCCGGCCTGATCTACATGGAGGCCATAGCGCAGGCCAACGGCACGGGCTCCATCACGCTGAGCTTTGAAACCGGCACCAACGCCGACCTGGCCCAGGTGGATGTGCAGAACCGCCTGGCCCGCGCCACGCCGCGCCTGCCTGCGGCGGTGACGCAGCAGGGCGTGCGCGTCGAAAAGTCGCGCAGCAACTTCCTGCTGGTCACCGTACTGTCCTCCGACGACCCGGACTGGGACCCGGTGGCCCTGGGCGACTACGCCTCGCGCAACGTGCTGCCTGAAATCCAGCGCCTGCCCGGCGTGGGCCAGGCGCAGCTGTTCGGCACCGAGCGTGCCATGCGCATCTGGATCGACCCGGCCAAGCTGCAGGGCTACAACCTGAGTGCCACCGATGTGACCGCCGCCATCCGTGCGCAGAACGCCCAGGTGTCGGCCGGTGAGATCGGCGCGCTGCCCAACGTGGCCGGGCAGTCCATTGCCGCCACGGTGGTGGTCAACGGCCAGCTCAGCACGGTGGAGCAGTTCGGCAACATCGTGCTGCGTGCCACCACCGACGGCGCCACCGTGCGCCTCAAGGACGTGGCGCGCATCGAACTGGGCGGCCAGATGTATGCCACTTCGGCGCGCCTCAATGGCAAGCCGTCCACCGCCATCGGCGTGCAGCTCTCGCCCTCGGGCAACGCCCTGGCGACGGCGCAGGCCGTGCGCAACAAGATGACCGAGCTGGAGCGCTACTTCCCCAAGGGCATGCAGTGGGCCGTGCCCTACGACAGCTCACGCTTCATCAAGATCTCCATCCAGCAGGTGGCCATCACCCTGCTGGAGGCCGTGGCGCTGGTGTTCATGGTGATGTTCCTGTTCCTGCAGAACTGGCGCTACACGGTGATTCCCACCATCGTGGTGCCTGTGGCGCTGCTGGGCACATTCGCGTCGCTGCTGGCCATGGGCTTCTCGATCAACGTGCTGACGATGTTCGGCATGGTGCTGGTGATCGGCATCGTGGTGGACGATGCCATCGTGGTGGTCGAGAACGTCGAGCGCATCATGAGCGAGGAAGGCCTGCCACCCCTGGAGGCCACGCGCAAGGCCATGGGCCAGATTTCGGGCGCCATCGTCGGCGTCACGGTGGTGCTGGTGTCGGTGTTTGTGCCGCTGGCCTTCTTCAGCGGTGCGGTGGGCAATATCTACCGCCAGTTTGCGGCGGTCATGGGCGTGTCCATTTCGTTCTCGGCGCTGATGGCGCTGTCGCTCACGCCTGCGCTGTGCGCCACCTTGCTCAAGCCGGTGCCTGCCGGGCACCACCACGAGAAGACCGGCTTCTTCGGCTGGTTCAACCGGGGCTTTTCCCGCACGGCCAAGGGCTACGAGGGCTGGTTGGCACGCTGGTTGCCGCGCGCCGGACGCACCATGTTCGTCTATGTGGCGGTGGTGGGGGCTGCGGTGGTGGTGTACCAGCGCCTGCCCACGTCCTTCCTGCCCAACGAAGACCAGGGCACCATGATCGTCAACGTGCAGTTGCCCCCGGGCGCCACGCGCGAGCGCACGCTGGCCGTGATGGAGCAGGTCGAAGGCTTCGTGCTCAAGCAGCCCGAGGTGCAGAGCATGGTGGGTGTGCTGGGCTTCTCGTTCTCGGGCCAAGGGCAGAACGCGGCGCTGGCCTTCGTCACGCTCAAGGACTGGTCCGAGCGCCCTGGTCCCGGCAGCTCGGCGCAGGGCCTGGCGGGGCGTGCGTTTGGTGCGCTGTCCCAGGTGCGCGACGCATTCATTTTCCCGCTGAGCCCGCCGCCCATCCCTGAACTGGGCTCGTCGTCGGGCTTCACCTTCCGCCTGCAGGACCGCGCAGGCCAGGGGCGCGATGCGCTGGTGGCTGCACGCAACCAGTTGCTGGGCATGGCCTCGCAAAGCAAGGTGCTCACCCAGGTGCGTCCCGACGGCCTGGAGGATGCACCCCAGTTGCAGATCGACATCGATCGGAACAAGGCCCAGGCGCAGGGCGTGGGTTTCGATGCCATCAACGCCGCCATTGCCACCGGGCTGGGATCGGCCTATGTCAACGACTTTCCCGCCGCAGGGCGCTTGCAGCGCGTGGTGGTCCAGGCCGATGCACCCGCGCGCATGCAGCCCGAGGATGTGCTGCGTCTGACGGTGCTGAACAACAAGGGGCAGGCCGTGCCGCTGTCGGCCTTTGCCAGCACGCGCTGGGTGACCGGCGCCATGCAGGCGGTGCGCTACAACGGCTACCCGGCCATGCGCATCACCGGCAGTGCCGCACCGGGCTACAGCACGGGTGCCGCCATGGCCGAGATGGAGCGCCTGGCCGGCCAGTTGCCCCAGGGCTTTGGCTTTGAATGGACCGGCCAGTCGCGCGAGGAAAAGCTGGCGGGTGCGCAGGCGCTCATCGTTTATGCGTTTGCCATCCTGGCGGTGTTCCTGTGCCTGGCGGCACTGTACGAGAGCTGGTCCATTCCCTTTGCCGTCATCCTGGTGGTGCCGCTGGGCGTGGTCGGTGTGCTGATGGCCACGCTGCTGCGCGGCTATGCCAACGACGTGTACTTCCAGGTGGGCCTGATCACCATCATCGGGCTGACGGCCAAGAACGCCATCCTGATCGTCGAGTTCGCCAAGGACCTGCAGGCCCAGGGTCGCAGCGTGATCGAGGCCGCCCTGGCCGCCGCCCACCTGCGCCTGCGCCCCATCGTGATGACCTCGATGGCCTTCACGCTGGGGGTGCTGCCGCTGGCGCTGGCCACCGGGGCAGGCTCGGCATCCCAACGTGCCATCGGTACCGGCGTGATCGGCGGCATGCTCACGGGCACGGCGCTGGCGCTGGTCTTTGTGCCCTTGTTCTTTGTGCTGGTGCGTGGTTTCTTCAAGGGCAGCGCACGCCAGCGCCAATTTGATGCGCAGCATGCGCACCAGACCGGTCTGGAGGACCCCCATGCGTGATTCCTTGTCTAAGCCGATGACCTCGCGTCCGGCGCCTGTGGCGGCAGCGCTGGTGGCTTTGCTGCTCGGCGGCTGTTCGCTGATGCCGGTGTACGAGCGACCCGCTGCGCCGGTGGCCGAGCACTGGCCGGGCCTTGCCGCGCCCCAGGGCGCCAGCGCCCCTGTGGCCATGCCGCCCTGGCAGGACTTTGTGCGCGATGAGCGCCTGCGTG
Organism: Acidovorax sp. 210-6; assembly: GCF_010020825.1. Lineage (GTDB taxonomy): Bacteria > Pseudomonadota > Gammaproteobacteria > Burkholderiales > Burkholderiaceae_C > Simplicispira > Simplicispira sedimenti. The sequence goes on along the minus strand of NZ_JAACJE010000001.1, from coordinate 3,167,327 downwards.
CGCTCATCACCCAGGCGCTGGAGCACAACCGTGACCTGCGCGTGGCCGTGCTGGCCATCGAGCAGGCCCGCGCCCAGCACCAGATCCGCGCCGCCGACCTCACCCCCACTGTCAACCTGGGCGCCACGGGCAGCCGGCAAACGACCTCCCAGGACAGCATCAGCAGCGCCTACACCGTGGGGCTGACCTTTGCCTCGTGGGAGATCGACTTCTTCGGCCGCATTGCCAGCCTCAAGGAAGCTGCGCTGGCCCAGGTCCTGGCCAGCGAGGAAGCGCGCCGTGCGGTGCAAACCAGCCTGGTGGCCGCCGTGGCCAGCACCTGGCTGAACCTGCAGACCGACGAAGAGCTGCTGGCCTTGACGCGCAGCACCTTGGCCACGCGCGAAGAGTCGCTGCGCCTGGTGCAAATGCGTTACCGGCAGGGCGTGGCCTCGGCGCTGGATCTGCGCCAGGCCGAATCGCTGGTGGCCACGGCGCGTGTCGCCCTGGCGCAGCAGGAGCGCCAGCGCGCGCTCGACACCAATGCACTGACCCTGCTGCTGGGCAAGGCGCCGGCGCTGGCGCTGCTGGAGAGCACTGCCAGCCCGCACGCTGCGCTGGCCGACATTCCGGTGGGGCTCCCCTCCGACCTCTTGGTGCAGCGCGCTGATGTGCGCCAGGCCGAGCACAACCTCCGGGCCGCCAACGCCAACATCGGTGCGGCGCGTGCTGCCTTCTTCCCGCGCATCAGCCTGACGGCGAGCGCGGGCACGGCCAGTGGTGCGTTGTCGGGCCTGTTCAAGGACGGCACCTGGGGCTGGTCGCTCGCGCCCCAGGCCCTGTTGCCGATCTTTGATGCTGGACGCAACCAGGCCGCGCTGGAGTCGGCGCAGGCGGCGCGCAGCATGGCCCTGGCGCAGTACGAAAAGGCCATTCAGATGGCCTTCCGCGAGGTGGCCGACGCGCTGGCCGGTCGCGCCACGCTGGCCGACCAGGTCAGTGCCCAGCAGGCACAGGCCGAGGCGGAGGCCGAGCGCCTGCGCCTGGCCGACCTGCGCTATCGCAACGGTGTGGCCAGTTCACTGGAAGTGCTGGACGCGCAGCGCTCGGTGTTCAGTGCCCAGCAGGCGCTGGCCCAAACCCGGCTCGCGCTGCGCCAGAACCAGGTCGCGCTGTACAAGGCCCTGGGGGGTGGCTGGGCCGACCAGGCGCCAGAGACCGACTGACAGGCGGATCAGGCCACCAGCGCGTCGGCAGTTTGCGGGGGCGCTGGGGCTGCCAACCCGCTGTCGGGTGCCGTGGCCGGGCAGGGCAGCACGGCAATGCCGCTGCGCGACTGCTTGGCTTCGTGCTTGGCACGGGCGGCCAGGTTGGCCACTTCCTCGGGGTGGCGAAAGCTCCCCGGCAGAATCTGTGCCACGCCCAGCGACAGGCTGGTACAGGGGAAGAAGCGCTGCACCCCGTGGCGGTCTTCGGCGTGGATGCCTCCGGCCTTGCGGCCTGCTTCGTCGTACAGCAACCGGGCTTCGTGCGCGAAGGCGTCCGCAATCGCCTGGCAGCGCAGCAGCCAGTCGTCGCTCTGGAACAGCACCACAAAATCGTCGCCGCCCACATGGCCGACAAAGTCGCGCCGTGCATCGCAGTGCGCCACCACCAGGCGGGCAGCCAGGCGGATCATCTCGTCGCCGCGCCAGTAGCCATAGTGGTCGTTGAAGGGCTTGAAGTCGTTGAGGTCCGCATAGCAGGCCACGAACGGGTTGCCGCTGGCCAGCAGGCGCTCGATGTGCATGCTGATCGGAATATTGCCCGGCAGAAAGGTCAGCGGGTTGGCGTGGCGTGCCGCCTCGATGCGCGACTCCGTCACGGCGCGCACCAGTTGGTCCCCGGTACCCAAACCCACGTAGCGCCCGTTGTCGGTCACGATGAATCCATCGCTCAGGTAGCGCTGGTCCTGTGAGGTGAGGATGCCGATGAGCTGGTTCACGTCACAGTCCAACTCCACAATGCGCGGCGCATGGTTGGCCAGCGTGGTGCAGGGCTTGCGGCCGTGCACTTCGCGGAAGTACAGCGCTGCGTAGTGGTTGAGGAAGTCGTGGCGGTTGATCAGCGCCACCGGCCGCGCACCTTCGACCAGGCACAGCGCATGCAGGGCGTTGTGCTGCATGAACAGTTGCGCCACTTCATCGTTGGTGGTGGCCGGGGTCACGGTAGGGGCTTGCACCACCTGGAGGCCACGCAGAATGCCGGGCCGGATGGATTGCTCCAGTTGCGGCAGCACGGCCACGCGGCGGTCCTGCAACACTTCCAGGGCGCCCGCTTCCAGCTTGGCGCGCGGTTGCAGGGCTGGGCGCCCGAGCAGCCAGCCCTGGCCATAGGCGATGTCCAGATCGCGCAGCGCACGCAGGTCTTCGGCCGTTTCTATGCCTTCGGCCACCAGCTGGGTTCCAAAGATCTCTGCAATTCCCTTGATGGCGCGCAGCATCTGCAGGCTTTCGGGGTGTTCGGCGAGCTCGGCGATGAAGTACTTGTCGATCTTCACGTACTCGGGCTTGACCTCGGACCACAGGCGCAGGCTGGAGCGCCCGTCGCCAAAGTCGTCCAGTGCCAGGCGCATGCCCGCTCGGTGCAGATGCTGTACCGCCTCGCGCAGGGCGGTCATGTCGGTGACGCGCTCGTGCTCGGTGATCTCGAACACCACCATGCGTGGCGGCAGGCCCAGCGAGCGCAGCGTCTGCAGCAGCAGGTTGGAGCCGCACAGGTTCACGCCGTGCACCAGCGCATCGGCGCTGATGTTGACGAACAGGCGCCCTGGGCTGCGCACCTGCGCCCAATGTTGCAGTGCGGTAAACACGCAGACCAACTCGAAATCGGTGAGGATGCGCTCGCAGCGCGCCATGTCCAACAGTGCGTCCGGGCGGTGCAGTGAGGTGCCGACCGGGCCGCGGATCAGCGCCTCATGGGCATAGACATGGCCGGACTGCAGGTCGCCCAGCGGCTGAAACACGCAGTGCAGGCGGTCTTCGCGGATGATTTGCGCCAGCGGCCCTTGGCCCTGGCGCAAGGCGGGCGACAGGGCGGCCAGCACCCGTTGGCGCGGGTCGTTGGTGGGTTCGGGCATAGTGGCTTTCAGGTCGGGCCCGGCCGCTGGCGCGGGTGGCGCCGAGGCAAGGCCCCACAGCAGGTGGGTAACAGGTAGTTACGGTATCCGGGCGCGGTGACAGGCGAGTGACACCAGCACAGGGCACGGACAAGTTCTAAGGGTCAACCCGAAGAGCCCTTGGTCGCTGTCTTGACCCAGCGCAAATGCGGGCAAACACACAAAAATGTCTGCGGTTGTCGTTTGATGTGTGTCAATGTCCTGGCCATGCGGGCGCTGCAAAGTCCATCTCCTATGTGGCCGAATCTTTCCCCCGACATGTACTCCGAGTGCGAGACCGCCGCCCCTGGCGAAGTCTTGCGGGTGCGTCAGGAGCAGCTCAACTCCGTGCTTTACCTGGTCAGTGGCCGGGTGCAGTTGGGCATCCGTGAGGAAGGCCAGATGCGTCACCAGTTGGGCGTGGTGGAGGGGCCTTTCTGGCTGGATGCCTCCTCGGCGATGCTGAACCTGCCCTGTGTGGTGGACATGGTGGCTGAAACGCGCGTGCAGTTGCGACGCCAGTCGCTCGAGGCATTCCAGCGCGGTCTGGAGTCCTTGCCCAAGTCCGTGCAGGTGCTGTTGCATGACATGGCTGCAGGCTACCGCCAGCAGACCGAACTGGCCATCAGCCGTCTGGCACAGGATGCCGAGGCGCGCTGTGCCCAGTGGCTGCTTCAGCACGCTCAGCACGACGACAGCGGTGCCATGAGCGTGATTCTGAACCAGCGCAAGCGAATCATCGCTGCCCAACTGGGCATTGCACCGGAAACCTTCTCGCGCGTGCTGCGCAACCTGCGCGAGCATGGGCTGATCATGGGCTCGGGCAACGTGCTCAAGCTCCCACAACCCAGCGCACTGGAACTGGTGGCCGCTGGCTGAACTTTCCCGCCGAGTCGGTTGGCTGACTGCGCGGGGCTTTCTGCACTGCCTCGGAACCACGGCTGAACTCAGGGTTTTTCCTTGCCCTGGGGTGAGGGTTCCACCCAAGACCTGGCGCCAGGGCGCTGCGTATATTCGTTGCATAGCCGCACCGCAACGATGCCCGCCGTCCCCACCGCCCCGTTTCATGCCGCCGGCTCCCTGGCGCAAGGCAGTCTCCCCATTGAGGAGGCGGTGCCTGGGCGTGTCCTGCCTGGCCCCATGGTGCTGCGCACGGTGCTGGTGGCCTTGCTAGCGCTGTGCCTGGCGGCCGGGGCCGCAGGCTGGCTGATGGCGCGTGCCTCGGGTCACGACCTCGTCCAGCGCCTGGAGGCGCAACAGAACGACGAAGTCGAGGTGTTTGCCCGGTTGCTGTCGAGCAAGATCGAGCAGAGCCAGAAGGTGTTGCGCGCCGTGACGGCCGGTATCACCCCCGACATGATGGATTTGCCCTCCACGCTGGAATGGCTGCTGCAGCACGGGCTGCCCTCCGTGCAGTTCTTTGACGCCATGCTGGTGGCGCGTGTGGACGGCGAGGTGCGTGTGCACTTGCACCAGGGACGGTTTCAGCGCAACGCTCAGGTGGAACCCCAGGTGCGGGAGGCCCTGGAGAGCACCTTGCGCGATGGCAAACCGCATGTCGCGGAGTTGCTGCAAGGTGGGGTGGACGACGCCCGCATCGTGTTGACCATGCCCTTGCACCGCAGCGACGGCTCCTTGCTGGGCGTGGTGGCAGGCATGCTGCGCCTGCAATCGCAAGGCCTGCTCCCGGCGTCCATGGCGCTGCCACAGCGGGCGGATACCCGGCTGCTGGTTTTTACCAAGGGTGGCACCATCGTTGCCCACTCCAATCCTGTGCGGGTCATGGGACAGGTGCGCGATGAGCCCGGCCTGGCCGAAGTCTGGGCCCAGGGCCAGGGGATGCACAGCGATGCGTCGGTGTCCGGCACCGGCACTACACGCCGTGTGCCGCAGGCCATGGTCAGCCTGGCCGGCATGCCCCTGGCGCAGTGGACCGTGGCCCGTGTGACCGATACCCAGGCGCTGACCGCGCCCTTGCAAGGTGCGCAGCGCCAGGCCTGGGGACAGGTGCTGATGGTGGTGGCCACGTTGGCCCTGGTGCTGGTGTTGGCGCTGTGGTGGCTGACGCTGCCGCTGTCCCGCCTGCGCCAGCAGGCACAGCATCTTGTTGGCGAGGGTGGGCAGGAACTGCCCAGCGCTGGCGTGGTACCGTGGCCTCGCGCGGGGGGCGAAGTGGGCCAGCTCGTGCAGGCCTTCGAGGGCTTGCTGGACCAGCAGGCAACACAGTACCAGCACTGGCGCACGGTGCAGGACCAATTGCAGGCCATGCTGGACCACGCCTCGGTAGGGGTGGCGGTCACGCGCAATGGGCGGCTCGAATCCGTGGGTCACCGCTTGGCCCAGATGCTGGGTTACCAGCCGGCAGACCTGCGCGGGCGACCGGCAGGGGTGGTGTGCACCCCCATGGCGCGCGAAGGCTTGGGCCTGACCCTGGGCGGGCCCTGCGGTCTACAGGGGCGCATTGACGGGGAACTGTGTTTGCGCCGCAAGGACGGCAGCACCGTCTGGGTGCAGGCCCAGGCGCGCCCGGTGCGCGACGACGATCCCCAGGCAGGCACGCTGTGGCTGATGGAAGAAACCACCACCCTGCGCCAGGCGCGCCGCTTGGGCGCCTGGGCGCATACGCACGACGCGCTCACGGGGCTGGACAACCGCCAGGGCCTGGAACTGCGCCTGCAGGCCATGGCCGGGGTGGCGCACAGTGCGCCCATGCCGCTGGAGGGCGACCCGCCAGCCACAGCGGTGCTGCTGTTTCTGGATCTGGACCATTTCACCGTGGTCAACGATGCCCTGGGCCATGAAGCGGGCGACGAGGTGTTGCGCCAGATTGGCCTGCTGCTGGCGGCCCAGGTGCGCAAGGCGGGTTGGATTGCCCGGCTGGGCGGGGACGAATTTGCCGTGCTGCTGCCCGATTGCTCCGAAGCGCATGCGCGCAGCCTGGCCGAGCAACTGCGCCACGCCGTGCAGGACTGGCAGCCCACCGTGCAGGGGCGCAGCTTCCAGTTGGAGGTGAGCATCGGCCTGGTGGTGCTCGATGGCGCGGTGCACGATGTGCCTGCCATCCTCCACGCCGCCGACATGGCCTGCTACGACGCCAAGCGTGCCGGGCGCAACTGCATCAAGCGCAGGCCGGTGCTGCACAGTGCTGTGGTGGGGTAGGGGCACCCCCCCCGCTCTCGCATTGCTGCGCAACGCGGGCAGGGGGACGTTCCCAGCGCCCGCATGTGGGAATACTGGCGGCCCTTGCGCGGGAGCCCTGGCGGGGCCGCGCTCGCCGCAGTCTGCGCGGCAAACGTGAAGACCTCAAAGGCTCACGCCAAGGCGCGCAGCACATGCTCCGGCGTGGCGGGCGCTGTCAGGTGCACGGGGCCTTCGCCGCCGCGGGCTGCCGCCACGGCATTGCGCAGCGCCTCATAGACGCTGATGGCCAGCATGAACGGCGGCTCGCCCACGGCCTTGCTGCCACCCACGTTGTCCTCGCGGTTGGCCTCGGGCCAGAGCTGCACCGCGAAATGCGCGGGGATGTCGCCCGTGGCCGGGATCTTGTAGGTGCTGGGCGCGTGCGTGGCAAGGTGACCCTGGTCGTTCCACACCAGCTGCTCGGTGGTGAGCCAGCCCATGCCCTGCACGAAGCCGCCCTCGATCTGGCCGATGTCGATGGCGGGGTTGATGCTGTGGCCCACGTCGTGCAGGATGTCCACGGCCAGCACGCGGTTCTCGCCGGTCAGTGTGTCGATCACCACCTCGGTGCAGGCCGCGCCGTAGGCGAAGTAGTAGAACGGCCGGCCGGTGAGCGTGGTCTTGTCGTAGTGGATCTTGGGCGTGCGGTAGAAGCCGTCGCTCCAGAGCTGGATGCGGTTGGCGTAGGCCTCGGCGACCACATCCTCGAAGCGGCGCACCGCCTTGGGCGAGGTCACCATGCCGCCCTCGAAGCGGATCGCGCCCGCGCCGCAGCCGTCCAGTCCGCAGACGAAGGAAGCGAGGTTGTCGCGCACGTTGCGCGCGGCGTACTGCGCGGCGCGGCCGTTGAGGTCGGTGCCGCTGCTGGCCGCCGTGGCGCTGGCGTTGGGCACCTTGCTGGTGTCGCTGGCCGTCACGCGCACCTGGGCCAGGGGCACGCCCAGCTCGTCGGCCACGATCTGCGCCACCTTGGTGTGCAGGCCCTGGCCCATCTCGGTGCCGCCGTGGTTCACCTGCACGCTGCCGTCGGTGTACACATGCACCAGCGCGCCGGCCTGGTTGAACAGCGTGGCCGTGAAGCTGATGCCGAACTTCACCGGTGTGATGGCGAGGCCGCGCTTAAGCACGGGGTTGCGTGCGTTCCATGCCAAAACAGCCTCCTGGCGCAGCCGGTACTGCGCGGACAGCTCCAGTTTTGGTAGCAGATCGTGCAGGATGTTGTCCTCCACCGGCATCTGGTAGTGGGTGACGTTGCGCTCCGTGGTGCCGTAGAGGTTGGCCAGGCGCACGTCCAGCGCGTCGCGGCCCAGGGCGCGCGCGATGTCGCCGACGATGGTCTCGATGGCAATCACCCCCTGCGGCCCGCCGAAGCCGCGGAACGCCGTGTGGCTCTGCAGGTTCGTGCGGCAGCGGTGCGATTCGATCTCCACGTGCTCCAGGTAATAGGCGTTGTCGGCGTGGAACACGGCGCGGTCGCATACCGGGCCCGACAGGTCGGCCGAGAAGCCGCAGTTGGCCGCCATGTGGAGCTTGAGGCCCAGGATGCGGCCGCTGTCGTCAAAGCCCACGTCCCAGCGGTAGGCGAAGGGGTGGCGCTTGCCGGTGACCACGAAGTCGTCGTCGCGGTCCAGGCGCAGCTTGACCGGGCAACCGGTTTGGCGCGCGGCCAGCGCGGCCCACACGGCCAGGTGGCCGGCCTGTGTCTCCTTGCCGCCAAAGCCGCCGCCCATGCGCCGGCATTCCACGCGCACCGCGTGGCTGGCGATGCCCAGCGCGTGCGCCACCCAGTGTTGCACCTCGCCCGGGTGCTGGGTGCTGGCGTGGATGTGCCACTGGCCCTGTTCCAGCGGCAGGGCGTAGGCGATCTGGCCTTCCAGGTAGAAATGCTCTTGCCCGCCCACTTCCAGCGTGCCCTGCAACCGGTGCGGGGCGGCTTGCAGCGCCGCCTCGGGTGCGCCCCGGCGCACCGTGACGGGCGGCAGCACGCGGCTCTGCGCGGCCAGCGCCTGTTCGATGGTGAGGATGGCGGGCAGGGGGGTGATGTCGGGCCGCACGGCGCGCGCGGCGCGGCGCGCCTGCAGGGCGGTGTCGGCCACCACCAGGCCGATCACCTGGCCAGCGTAGTGCACGGCGTCCTGGGCGAAGATGGGTTCGTCGTGCGCAAACGCAGCCAGGATCGGGTCGCCCGGAATGTCCTGCGCCAGCACCACGGCGCGCACGCCGGGCATTGCCAGCGCGGCGGCGCAGTCCACGCCGTTCAGGCGCCCGTGCGCCACGGGCGAGAGGATGGGCGCGGCGTGCAGCGTGCCCTTCACCTCGGGCAGGTCGTCGATGTAGTGCGCGCTGCCCGCCACCTGCGCCTGGGCGCTCTCGTGCGGGTGGGGCTGGCCGATGGCACGTGGGGTGGTGTTCATGCCAGTTCCTCCCAGCGCAGGGTGTCGAGCGACACGTCGGGCAAGCCCTGGCTCTCCAGCCAGAAGCGCCGCACCAGGCTGCCCAGCACGGCGTGCCGGTACTGGCTGCTGGCGCGCAGGTCGGACAGCGGCGTGAACTCGGCCTGCAGCGCCTGGGCGGCCTGTTGCGCGGCGGCTTCGCTCCAGGGCTGGCCCTGGAGCAGTGCCTCGGTCTGGCGCGCGCGCGCCGGCACGGCGGCCACGCCGCCTGCGCCGATGGAGGCGGCCGCGACCTGGCCGCCGTCCAGGTGCAGGTTCAGCACCAGGCAGACGGCGGAAATGTCGTCGTCCTGGCGCTTGGAGACCTTGTAGGCGCGCAGGAACTCGCCCGGTGCCGGGTGCGGCACGAGGATGCGCGCGAGCACCTCGTCGGGTGCCATCACGTTCTGGCGGTAGCCGGTGTAGAGGTCTTCGAGTGCCAGCGTGCGCTCGCCGCGCAGGCTGGCCAGCACCACGCGGGCGCGCAGCGCGATCAGCAGCGGCATGGAGTCGCCAATGGGTGAGCCGTTGGCCACGTTGCCGCCCAGCGTGCCCGCGTTGCGCACGGGCAGGCCGGCAAAGCGCGTGGCGAAGGTCTGCAACTGCGGTCGGCGGCGCACCAGGGCGGCGAAGGCGTCCTCCAGGCGCACGGCGGCGCCGATGGCGGTGTGGTCGGGCGCCTCGTCGATGCGGCACAGCTCGGCCACGCGGGTTACGTCGAGCACCTGGGCGAACTGGCGGTGCTGCTTGGTCACCCACAGGCCCACGTCGGTGCAGCCGGCCACAAGCTGAGCCTTCGGGTGCGCGGCGCGCACCGTCAGCAGTTCGGCCAGGGTGGCTGGAGAAATATAAGCAAAATTGGGCTCCAGCGCTTGCTGGTCATGCGCTAGCAGCTCCAGTTTTTGTAGCAAAACGGCTTCGTCCACCTGCCAGCGCGGCAGCTGGTCCATCTGCTGCGCGGCGTCGAGGATGGGGCGGTAGCCGGTGCAGCGGCACAGGTTGCCCGAAAGGTCCTGCACCGCCTGCGCACGCGTCACGCCACGTCCCTGGCAGACCTCGGTCTGGTACAGCGCGAACAGGCTCATCACGAAGCCTGGCGTGCAGAAGCCGCACTGCGAGCCGTGGTGATCGACCAGCGCCTGTTGCACCGGGTGCAAGGTCCCGGTGGGCGCGGCGGCGTCCTGGGGCCGGACCAGTGGGTCGTGCGCCAGGTCTTCGGCGGTCCAGAGCGCCTTGCCGTCGATGGAGTGCGCCAGGGCGATGCAGGCGTTGATGGCGCGGTAGCGGATGCGACCACCCTCGGCCTCGCCCACCACCACGGTGCAGGCGCCGCAGTCGCCCTCGCCGCAGCCCTCCTTGGTTCCGGTGTGGCCCAGGTCTTCGCGCAGCAGTTGCAGCAGCGTGCGGTCTGGGGGAACATCGGCCAGTGCGACGGTCTGGCCACGGCGAATGAATTGCAGGGTAGGCAGCATGGCCCCTAGGTTACAGCGATTGGCGCCGATCCGCCCTCCGGGATTGCGCGCCCCGCCAGGCGGTGTGCCGCCAGGGCGCTGGTGGCCCCAGGCTTGTAACATGGTGTTTTAATGCTATAAAAATGGTAGCGCATTGCGCATGTCCATCCTGCCCTGCAGCCTTTTTGAGCCATGGCCCTGCGCATGCAATCACCACAAACTGAGAGACAATCGCCCCCATGAACCCCAACGCCACCCCCGATACCCCAGCCCAGGCGCCCACGCGCCTGCAGCTCTCGGGCATCACCAAGCGCTACCCGGCCGTGGTGGCCAACTGCGGTGTGTCGCTCACGGTGCAGCCCGGCGAGATCCACGCCGTGCTGGGCGAGAACGGCGCGGGCAAGTCCACGCTGATGAAAATCATCTACGGCACGGTCAAGCCCGACGAGGGCAGCGTGCAGTTCGATGGCCGGCCGGTCAGCATCCGCAACCCGCAGGAGGCGCGGCAACTGGGCATTGCCATGGTGTTCCAGCATTTCAGCCTGTTCGACACCCTCACCGTGGCCGAAAACGTCTGGCTGGGGCTGGACAAAAGCCTGTCGCTCACCGAAGTTACGCGCAGCATTGCTGCCAAGGCGGCCGAGTACGGTCTGGAGGTGGACCCACTGCGCCCCGTGCACACCCTGAGCGTGGGCGAGATGCAGCGCGTGGAAATCATCCGCGCGCTGCTGGCCAACCCACGCCTGCTGATCCTGGACGAGCCCACCTCGGTGCTCACGCCGCAGGCGGTGGACAAACTCTTCGTGGTGCTGCGCAAGCTGGCCAGCGAGGGTTGCAGCATCCTCTACATCAGCCACAAGTTGCACGAGATCCGAGCCCTGTGCAGCGCCTGCACGGTGATGCGCGCGGGCCGGGTGACGGGCGTGTGTGACCCGCGCGTGGAATCCAACGCCTCGCTCTCGCGCCTGATGATCGGTGCCGAGCCGCCCGCGTTGGAGCACCGTGCCGTGCACATCGGTGACGCCGTGTTGCGCGTGCAAGGGCTGAACCTGGCGCGCGCAGACCAGTTCGGTGTCGATCTGGTGGACGTGCAGTTCGAGGTGCGCGCGGGTGAGGTCGTGGGCATTGCGGGCGTGTCGGGCAACGGGCAAAAAGAGCTGCTCTACGCGTTGTCGGGCGAAGACACGCGCGCTGCGCCGGCCATGGTGCAGGTGGCAGGGCAGAGCGTGGGGCACCAGGGGCCGCGCCAGCGGCGTGCGCTGGGCCTGTATTTCGTGCCCGAAGAACGCCTGGGCCGGGGCGCCGTGCCCAGCATGGGCCTGGCGCACAACCTCCTGCTCACGCGCAACGAGGCGCTGGGTGGCGGCGGCTGGATCCGCATGGGCGCGCTGCAGGCCCAGGCGCAGGACATCATCACGCGCTTTGGCGTCAAGGCCGGGGGGCCGCACGCGGCGGCGCAGTCGCTCTCTGGCGGCAACCTGCAGAAGTTCATCGTGGGGCGCGAGGTGTCGGCGCAGCCCCGGCTGCTCATCGTGTCGCAACCGACCTGGGGCGTGGACGTGGGCGCAGCCCAACAGATCCGGGCCGAAATCCTGCGGCTGCGCGATGCGGGCTGCGCCGTGCTGGTGCTCAGCGAAGAGCTGGAGGAGCTGTTCGACATCAGCGACCGCCTCCATGTGATGGCCAAGGGCCAGATTTCCCCTTCGGTGGACCGCGCCGATGCCACCATGGAACGCATTGGTGAATGGATGAGCGGCCTGTGGCACGCGCAGGTGCAGGCGCACCTGGCCCAAAGCCAAGCGCTGGCAGCGCAAACCCTGGACGAGAATCCCGCATGATCAAGCTAGAACCCCGTCCCCAGGCCTCGCGCTGGTGGACCTATGGCTCGCCGTTGCTGGCGCTGGGCATCACGGTGCTGATGGGCGTGGCCTTGTTTGCCGTGTTGGGCAAAGACCCGGTGCGTGGCCTGCAGGTGTTTTTCTGGGAGCCGCTGCGCTCGCAGTACGCGCTGGGCGAGTTGATGGTCAAGGCCACGCCGCTGCTGCTCATCGCGCTGGGGCTGGCGGTGTGCTTTCGCTCCAACGTCTGGAACATCGGCGCCGAGGGCCAGTTCGTGATGGGCGCCATTGCCGCAGGCGGCGTGGCGCTGATGGCGAGCAAGGACACGGGCGCCTGGATCGTGCCTGCGCTGCTGCTGGCGGGTGTGCTGGGCGGCATGGCCTGGGCGGGCGTTACGGCGCTGCTGCGCGACCGCTTCAACGCCAATGAAATCCTGGTGAGCCTGATGCTGGTCTATGTGGCCTCGCTGTTCCTGAGCTTCCTGGTGTTCGGCCCTTGGAAAGACCCCATGGGTTACAACTTTCCGCAAACGCGCACCTTCGAGAAAGTCACGCAGATCCCGCGCCTCATGGCGGGCTCGCGCGTGCACATCGGCCTGCTGATGGCGCTGGCCGGTGCGGCGGTGTTGTGGGTGTTCCTGTTCCGCTCGCGCGCAGGCTTTGCCCAGCAGGTGGGCGGGCTGGCCCCGGCGGCGGCGCGTTACGCGGGCTTTTCGTCGCGCCGTGCGCTGTGGACGGCGCTGCTCATCTCGGGCGGTGCGGCGGGTCTGGCCGGGGGGCTGGAAGTGGCCGGGCCCATCGGCCAGCTCACGCCCTATGTGCCGGCGGGCTACGGGTTTGCGGCCATCATCGTGGCCTTTGTCGGGCGCTTGCACCCGGTGGGCATGGTGTTCTCGGCCATTCTGATGAGCATGTTCTACATCGGTGGCGAGCTGGCGCAGTCGCGCCTGGGGTTGCCCAAGTCGCTCACCGGAGTGTTCCAGGGGCTGTTGCTGTTCTCGCTGCTGGCCTGTGACACCTTTATTGCCTACCGTGTGCGCTGGGTGCGTGCTGGTGGGGTCAAGGCGGGGGGCTGATCCATGGAATCCTACGCACTCCTGATCGGCGCCACGCTCAATGCGGGCACCGTGCTGGCCATTGCGGCCCTGGGCCTGCTCATCAACGAAAAAGCTGGCATCGTCAACCTGGGCGCAGAGGGCATGATGCTGTGCGCCGCCATTGCCGGATTTGCCACCGTGGTGCACACGGGCAACCCCTGGCTGGGCTTTGTAGCGGGCATGGCTGCGGGCGCGGTGCTGGCGGCGGTGTTCGGCTGGCTGGTGATCTGGTTCAACACCAACCAGTACGCCACGGGGCTGGCGCTGTCCTTGTTCGGCGTGGGTTTTTCAGCGTTTGCGGGCATCAGCTACGTGCAGGCCAAGCTGCCCGAGCTGCCCAAGGCCACGCTGCCGCTGCTGGCTGATATTCCCTTCATCGGCCCTGCGCTGTTCCGCCAGCATCCGCTGGTGTACCTGACCGTGTTGTTTGTGGTTGCGCTGGTGTGGTTCCTGTACCGCACGCGTGCCGGGCTGGTATTGCGCTCGGTGGGCGAATCCCCGCAGTCGGCCCATGCGCTGGGCTATCCGGTGCGGCGCATCCGCCTGGCTGCCGTGGTGGCGGGTGGCGCGCTGTGCGGCCTGGCGGGGGCCTACATCTCCACGGTGTACACACCGCTTTGGGTGGAGGGCATGGTGGCCGGGCGCGGCTGGATCGCGCTGGCCCTGACCACCTTTGCGACCTGGCGCCCTGCGCGCGTGCTGCTGGGTGCCTACCTGTTTGGCGGCGTGACCATGCTGCAGTTCCATCTGCAGGCCACGGGCGTGGAGGTGGCCAGCCAGTGGCTGAGCATGTTGCCCTACGTGGCCACCATCGTGGTGTTGGCACTCATCTCGCGCAATCCGCAGTGGATCCGTGTGAACATGCCCGCCTCGCTGGGCAAACCTTTCCATCCCGGCTCATAATGACCGTTTTTTTCGTCCACCCTCACTTCCCCAGAAGGAACCCGACATGACCGATCTGCACAAACGCGCTCTGATCAAGGTGGCAGCGCTTTCCGCTGTGGCGGCCGCTGCCCTGGTGGGCTGCGGCAAGAAGGAAGAGCCCGCGCCTGCTCCGGCACCGGCTCCCGCCCCCGTCACCGAGGCGCCCGCCCCCAAGGCCGAGCCGCTGAAGATCGCGTTTGCCTATGTCGGCCCGGTGGGCGACGGCGGCTGGTCCTTTGCGCACGACAACGGACGCAAGGCCATCGAGAAGGAATTTGGCGACAAGGTGGTGACCAGCTTTGTGGAAAGCGTGCCCGAGTCGGCTGACGCCGAGCGTGTGCTGCGCGACATGGCCAGCCAGGGCAACAAGCTGATCTTTGGCACCACCTTTGGCTACATGGAGTCGATCCAGAAGATCGCACCCGACTTCGCCGACGTGAAGTTCGAGCACGCCACCGGCTACAAGACGGCCGCCAACGTGCGCACCTACGACAGCCGCACCTATGAAGGCGCCTATATGGCGGGCATCATCGCGGGCGCCATGACCAAGAGCAACACGCTGGGCGTGGTGGGTTCGGTGCCGATCCCCGAGGTGCTGCGCAACATCAACAGCTTCACGCTGGGCGCGCAGTCGGTCAATCCCAAGATCAAGACCAAGGTGGTTTGGGTGAACGAATGGTTCAGCCCCCCGAAGGAAACCGAAGCCGCCACCAGCCTGATCAACGGTGGTGCGGACGTGCTGTTCCAGAACACCGACTCGCCCGCCGTGCTCAAGACCGCACAGGAGAAGGGCAAGCGCGCCTTCGGTTGGGATTCGGACATGACCGCCTACGGCCCCAAGGCCCACCTGGCGTCGGCCGTCATCAACTGGGGTCCGTACTACATCAAGGCCACGCGCGACGCGCTGGAAGGCAAGTGGGAAACCGGCCAGGCCTGGTGGGGCGTGAAGGAAGGCGCGATCGACATCGTGTCCATTGCCGAGGACGTGCCCGCTGACATCAAGACCAAGGTCGAAGAAGTCAAGAAAGGCCTGGCAGACGGCAGCTTCGTGATCTGGAAGGGCCCCATCGCAGGCCAGGACGGCAAAGAAGTGCTGGCCAAGGATGTGGTGGCCGATGACAAGTTCCTGGGTGGCGTGAACTTCTACGTCAAGGGCGTGGAAGGCAAGGTGCCCGGCGCCGACAAGAAGTAAAGTCGTCGCCACTGGATGCAAAGGGCCGCCTCAGTGCGGCCCTTTGCGTTGGGCGCGCAGCGGTGCATGATGTACCCCAGACATTCCATCCCCCACGAGGTCTGCCATGTTCAAGATTCCCCCCATCGCCCCCGAGCGCCTGCCCGCGCTGCTGCGCGCCATTCCCAAGGCGGAGTTGCACATCCATATCGAAGGCTCGCTGGAGCCTGAGCTGATCTTTGCCCTGGCGCAGCGCAATGGGTTGTCTCTGCCGTACCCCAGCGTGGAGGCCTTGCGCAGCGCCTATGCCTTCACCAACCTGCAGAGCTTTCTGGACATTTACTACGCCGGTGCCAGTGTGCTGCTGCACGAGCAGGACTTTTACGACATGGCCCGGGCCTACCTCGCGCGTGCCGCTGCCGACAACGTGGTGCATGCCGAGATCTTTTTCGACCCGCAGACGCACACGGCACGCGGTGTACCCATCGAGACCGTCATCAACGGCCTGCACCGTGCCTGCGAGGACGCGCGCACCCTGCTGGGCATCAGCGCCAGCCTGATCCTGTGCTTTCTGCGCCACCTCAGCGAGGAAGAGGCCTTTGCCACGCTGGACCAGGCGCTGCCGCTGCAGGACAAGTTCATCGGTGTGGGGCTGGACAGCAGTGAGCTGGGCCACCCGCCCGAGAAATTTGAGCGTGTATTTGCCCGTTGCCGCGAACTGGGCCTGCACCTGGTGGCCCATGCGGGCGAGGAGGGGCCGCCCGCCTATATCTGGAGCGCGCTCGACGTGCTCAAGGTCGAGCGCATCGACCATGGTGTGCAGGCCTTCCAGGACAGCGCGCTCATGCAGCGCCTGGCGCAGGATCGCGTGCCGCTCACGGTGTGCCCGCTGTCGAATCAGAAGCTGTGCGTGTTTCCGGATCTCAAGAACCACAACCTGCGCCAGTTGCTGGACGTCGGGCTGTGCGCCACCGTCAACTCGGATGATCCGGCTTACTTTGGCGGCTATATCAACGACAACTTCACCCAGGTCTTCGCCGCCACCGGCATGACGGCGCGCCATGCCTACCAACTGGCCAGCAACAGCTTCGAGGCCAGCTTTGCCAGCGAGGCCGACAAGCGCATCTGGCAGCACAAGCTCAAGGAGTGCTTCGAGCGCTTTGTCGAGTACGACTGAGCGTTACCACTACTCAGGGCGTGGGCGCAATGGCCGCTGCCAGCCGATCTGCGTAATCTTTCAGCACGGTTGCGTCGGGGTTCTTGCGCGGCCAGGTGAAGGTGATGCCGTCCTGTGCGTGGCGCGGCACCACATGCATGTGGAAGTGGAACACGGTTTGGTCGCCCTCGCGGCCATTGGCCTGCAGCAGTGTGATGCCGGGCGGGTCGAACACCTCGCGGATGGCACTGGCCACGCGCTGCGCCGTCTGCATGACGGCGGCGGCCTCTTGCGGCGTGATGTCCAGCAGCGTGGTGGCGTGGCGTTTGGTGGCCACGAGCACATGGCCGGGGGTGACCTGGCCGATGTCCATGAAGGCGATGGTCAGCGTGTCTTCGTACACCCGTGCGGAAGGAATCTCTCCCGCCACCAAGCGGCAGAAGAGGCATTGGTCGGGGGGCGAGGTATCGACAAACATCGGCATGGGAGGCTCCTGGATGGCGTCAGGGGGGGATCTCTCAGTGTAGGGTGGGGTCGGCTGCGGATTGTCGCAATGCCTTCATGTGGCTGGCCACCATGGCCGCCACAAGTTGCGCCACGGCGGGACCAGGCAGGTCTTCGTCAAACAGCATTTCCACGGCAGCGTAGAGCAGTTCCACAGCCGTGCGACTGACCAGATAGAGCTGCTCCTGTGGGGCGTGGGGCAGGGCCTGGGCGAGCAGGGCGGTTTGCTGGGTTGTGATTGTCTGGTGCGAATTCAGGCGCACCTGCGCCAACGTCGGGACGGCACGCAAAGCGCGCATAACCCATACGCCGCCAGGGAATGCGCGGGTGACGTCGTAGGTATCCAGGATCAGCCCCGCCAGCGCTGCCTCCAGCGTCTCGGGTGGGCCTGAAAGCACCTCAGGGGTCATCCAAACCGCCACGCGCTCGTTTTGTTGCTGCATCAGCCTTTGCCCCAATTCGTACAGCACGGCGTATTTGTTGGGGAAGTATTGGTACAGCGCCGGGGGGGTCAGGCCTGCCTTGCTGCAGATCAGATTGGTGGACAGGCGCTCGATCCCCACTTCTGCCAGCAAGGCCGCAGCCACCTCCAGGATGCGCTCATAGGTCTCGGCGCCGCGCTGTTGCGCGGGTTGCTTCTTGGCGGTCAGTGCAGGGGCCTGGGGCTTTTTCCGGGTGGGGGGCATGGTTTTGGGGTGGGGTGGCTCAGGGATTATCCTCATCCTCATAAATATAGTCATCACTATAAGATAGCAATCGCTATGGTTGACCATGGCGCGAGGGATTGCATACAACAACGGAGGAGACAGCAATGCGAGCAACTTGGTGGAGTGCCGTGCTTGCCAGCGTCTGTGTAGTGCCTGCGGCGGCTGTGGAGCCGGCAGACGTGCACGGTCTGTGGCTGACGGCGCAAGAGGATGCAGTGATAGCGTTCGGCCCGTGCGAAGACCGGGTGCAGGCCCTGTGTGCGCAGGTGGTGTGGGACAAGGATGCCGGTACGCCCAAGGACACCTGTGGCGTGAAGGTGGCGCGGTTGGAGCGATTCGCTTCCGATGCCTGGCGCGACGGCTGGGCATTTGATCCGCGCGACGGCAAGAAGTACAAGGCCACGGTGCGGATCCAGGAGGGTGCGCTCTTGCTGCGCGCCTTTGTGGGTGTGGAGGTGTTGGGCCAGACCGAGAGGCTGAGCCGGATTGCCAAACTGCCTGAGCAGCCGGTCTGCCAGCCCGTCCAACGTACAGGAGCCGCATCATGAATTTTCGTGTTCTTCTCGGGTTTGTCGTGTCCATGTTGGTGGTGCCTTTGCAGGCTATGGCCCAGTCCGCACCCGATGACATCAGCAGCCATGCCATTGATGTGGAGCTTCGGGCCGTGACGGATCAGCGCACGCGCGGCATATCGGATTCGCTGCTGCGGCCAGGGGCCAAGCTCAGCATCCAGGCGGCCCATGAAAGCGGTCTGATCGGGCTGGTGGAGGCCGCCACGGTGAGCAAGAAGCAGTTCCAGGGAAGCAACGGCCTGGCGCTGACCGTGGCGGGGGGCTACCGCTTTGGCGACCCGGACGCCTGGCATTTTGGTGTCGGCATGGCGGCCGAGGTGTTGCCGGGGGCACGTTTCGATGCGCCCCATGGCTTTGATGTGGAAACCTTCTCTCCCACCACCGTGCGCAGCACGCGCTATGACACCGCCTTTGCGGTGTTCGAATGGGGCTATGGCGCGCTGGAGGGACGGGTGATGCGCGTCATGTCCAAGAACTACCGGGGCATCAGCACCGGAGGGGTGTGCGGCACCCTGTTGTCCCTGTCCGCAGACCCAACGCGGGCGCTCGATTGCTATGCCCGTGGCGACCATGGTGCGCGCGGCAGCTGGCTGTTCGATCTGGACTACAAAATTCCGCTGGATGGACTCACCACCTTGGTGTTGCATGTGGGCCATCAGCGGATCGCGCATTTTTCTGAAGCCAACTACACCGACTACCGCATCGGCCTGACACACCGCCGTTGGGGCTTTGAATGGGGCATCGATTGGATCGACACCCATGTCAAGGAACGCACGCTGTTCCAGACGCCGGACGGCGACCGCCTGCGCGACACCGCCCGTGGGCGCCTGGTGCTGTCGGTGGCACGCAGGTTCTGAGCATGGCGCAGGAACGACCAAGAACGGCCTTGCAGTGGCGGTGGTGGGCGCTCGCCATGCCTGTCCTGGTGGGGGCATGCAGCGGGAGCAGCGAATGGGACGGCCTGCCACCGCCCGACCTGCGGCAGATGGGGCTGTACCAGCGCAGCTGCGTGCACTGCCACGAGGTGCCCGGTTCCGGCGCGCCGCAGCGTGGTGACCGTGCGGCCTGGTCGGCGCTGGAGCGCCAGGGCCTCGATGCCTTGGTGCGCAGTGTGCGCGAGGGCAAGGGGGCCATGCCCAGCAGGGGCTGGTGCCCTGAGTGTTCCGACGCAGATTTCAGCGCATTGATCACCCACATGCGAAAGGCGCAACCATGAGTCGGCGGCAATTTCTTCAATCCATGACAGCAAGCGGCATGGCGCTGGCCCTGCGCCCGGTCGCTGCGTCGGCGCCGCAGCCTGGCGCCATACCGCCCGTGCCGACCGCCGCTGCTGTACCCGCTGCCTGGCGCAACTGGTCCGGCATTGCGCAGTGCCAGCCTGCCGCATGGGCCGTCCCGCGCAGTGAGGAGGAACTGGTAACCCTGCTGCGCCAATCCCCTGCGCCCTTGCGTGCGGTCGGGGCGGGGCACTCGTTCACGGCGCTGGTGCCCACCGAGGGCACGCTGCTGTCCATCGATGCGCTGTCCGGTCTGAGTGCCCATGCAGCGCAGCCTGCCCCCACGGCCACGCTGCAGGCAGGCACGCGTTTGGCCACGGTGTCCCGCCTGCTCGATGGCGTGGGCCTGGCCTTGCGCAATGCGCCCGACATTGACGCGCAGACCCTCGCAGGAGCGTTGGCCACCGCTACCCACGGCACCGGTGCGGATCTACCCGCCCTGCACGCCGATGTGCAGTCGCTGCGGCTGGTGGCGCCCACGGGCCAGATCCTGAGCTGCAGCGCCCAGGACAATGCCGAGGTGTTCCACGCGGCCCGCGTGTCCCTGGGGGCGCTGGGCGTGGTCACCGAGATGACGCTGCGCGTGCGCCCGCGCCATGTGCTGCAGCGCCGCGTATGGCTGATGCCGGTGGACAGCCTGTTGCGCGACCTGGATACGCTGGCCCGCAAACACCGCCAGTTCGAGTGCTACCTGCTGCCGCACACCGGCTATGGCGCCGTCATCGTGCACGACGAACACCCCGGCCCGCCGCAGCCGGTGCCGCATGTCTCCGCTGACGAGGACGTGCTGCGTGACCTGCGCCGCCTGCGCGACTGGCTGGGCTACGCGCCATCGTTGCGCCGCTGGGTGGCGCAACGCTTGATCGATCCCGCGCAGACGGAGCAGCGCACCGACTGGTCGTACCGGCTTCTGTCCACCCAGCGCCCCACGCGCTTCAACGAGACCGAGGGGCATGTGCCGCGTGCCAACGGCCCGGCCTGTTTGCGTGCGGTGCTGGACTACCTGGAGCAGCGCAACGACGTGTACTTTCCGGTGGAATTTCGCTACGTGGCGCAGGACGACGCGTGGCTTTCGCCCTTCTACGAGCGCGACAGCTGCTCCATCGCTGTGCATGCAGCGCACGACGAACCGTGGGACTACCTCGTCAAGGACGTGGGGGCCCTCTTTCGCCGCCATGGCGCCCGCCCGCACTGGGGCAAGCTGCACGACCGCAGCGCCCAGGAGTTGCGCACGCTGTACCCCCGCTGGAACGACTTCGACCGCGTGCGCCGCCACCTGGACCCCCAGGGGCGCATGCTCAACGCCTACCTGCGTCCGTGGTTTGAGAGGAGCAATGCATCATGATCCGTCGCCGAATGCTCTGGACGGCCGCCGCCGTGGCGGCAGGGGCCTGGTGGTTGCGTCCTGCCGATCGGGGCGGTCCACCAGACGAACGGCTGGCCGCGCTGGCGCGGGCCCTGGCCGACGTGCCGCAGCAGCCCGTGCTGGTGCTCGACCGCGCACGCTGGCGTGCCAATCTGGCACGCATCCGCCGCTTGGCCCATGCGGCACTGCCCTTGCGCGTGGTGGCCAAGTCGCTGCCCTGTGCGCCCTTGCTCGACGAGGCGCTGCGCGTCTGGAACACACAGCGCGCCATGGTCTTCAACGCCCGGCAGGCCGAGCTGGTGGCCCAGGCGCGGCCCGACGCCGACCTGCTGCTGGGCAAGCCTTTGCCTGCCAGCGCTGCGCATGGGGTGCTGCCGCGCCTGGCCCGCGCGCGCCTGGATGCGCCGCGCCAGGTGCAATGGCTGGTGGACACACCCGAGCGCCTGGCCGAGTACCGCGCCCTGGCGCGGGCCCAGGGTGTGCCTTTGGGCATCAACATCGAGATCGATGTGGGCCTGCACCGTGGCGGCGTCGAGTCCACAGAGATGCTGGCCGCCATGCTGGATCAGCTGCGCGACGAGCCGCTGTTGCTGCTGCGCGGCTTCATGGGCTACGACGCGCACCTGGCATCCATTCCCGACCTGCCGGGCAACCGCGAGCGCGCGCTCGCCCACGCCCGGGAGCGTTACGCCACCATGGTGGCTTTGGCGCGCGAGCGACTGCACACCGATGGGCGCGACTGGACGCTCAACACCGCTGGCTCGCCTACGCTGCACCTGCACGATGACCAGCACACGCCGAACGAGCTGGCCGTGGGTTCGGCAGCGGTCAAGCCTTCGCACTTCGACCTGCCTTCGCTGGCCGAGCTGGAACCGGCGCTGTTCATCGCCACGCCCATCCTCAAGGTGATGGAGCGTTTTCGGCTGCCCGTGGGCGCCGAACCGATCTCGGATGCTGTGCGCTGGTGGGACGTGAACCAGCGCCAGGGCCTGGCCATCCACGGCGGGCACTGGCTGGCCGATCCCGTGCACCCGCAGGGCGTGGCGTCCAGCGGCCTGTACGGCCCGTCGTCGAACCAACAGGTCATGGTGGCATCCCCTTCCACACCCCTGGCTGTGGGCGACTGGATGCTGTGGCGGCCCTGGCAGAGCGAGGCGGTGATGACCCAGTTCGACACCTTGTGCGTGGTGGACGATGGCAAGCTGCAGGCGCAGTGGCCGGTGATGCCTGTGAATCCCTGAGCAAAGGTTCCGTGCGCCCGAGCAGGTAAAATCCTGCGCAAAGACCGCTGTCCCGGCGGTCTTTTGTTTTTTTGTCTTCGGGACCATGTAGAGGAACACCATGTACAAAAACCTCGCTGCCGCGCTCGCGGCCGCCTGTTTTTTTTCCCCCGTTTTTTCCCAGACCAAGGCGCCTGCCGAACCCGTGAAGGCGGGCTTCGTCTATGTCTCGCCCATCACCGAGGCCGGCTGGACGCGCCAGCACGATGAGGGCCGCAAGGCCGTCGAAGCCGCGCTGGGCGCGGGCGTCAAAACCACCTTCGTCGAGAACGTGCCCGAGGGACCGGATGCCGAGCGCGTGATCCGCGACCTGGCCGCCACGGGCCACAAGATCATCTTCACGTCCAGCTTCGGCTACATGGAGCCCACGCTCAAGGTGGCGCAGGACTTCCCCGATGTGAAGTTCGAGTCCATCACCGGCTACAAGCAGGCGGCCAACGTGGCCACGGCCAATGCGCGCTACTACGAGGGCCGCTACCTCGCGGGCATCGCGGCGGGCCGCATGAGCAAGACCGGCGTGGCCGGCTACGTGGCGGGCTTCCCCATCCCCGAGGTGCTGCAGGGCATCAACGCCTTCACGCTGGGCATGCGCTCGGTGAATCCGCGGGCCACGGTGAAGGTGGTGTGGCTCAACGTCTGGTTCGACCCGCCCAAGGAGCGCGACGGCGCCATGGCGCTGTTCAACCAGGACGCCGATGTGGTCGCCTTCCACACCGGCTCCACGGCGGTGATGGCGGCGGCGCAGGAGCGCGGCAAGCTGGCCGTGGCCTACCACTCCGACATGCGCCGCGTGGGGCCGGACGCGCAGATCGTGGCGGTCACGCACCAGTGGGGCGACTACTACACGGCCCGCGTGCGCGCCGTGCAGAACGGTACCTGGAAGAGTGGCAAGGTCTGGGGTGGCGTGAAGGAGGGCATGATCCGCGTGGGCGATTTCGGCAGCAAGGTACCGCAGGCCGTGCAGCAGGAGGTGCTGGC
This sequence comes from Acidovorax sp. 210-6, assembly GCF_010020825.1. Lineage (GTDB taxonomy): Bacteria > Pseudomonadota > Gammaproteobacteria > Burkholderiales > Burkholderiaceae_C > Simplicispira > Simplicispira sedimenti. The sequence continues at coordinate 3,144,279 of NZ_JAACJE010000001.1, read as the reverse complement.
CCGCCAGAAGGACATCGCCGCGGGCAAGCTGCACCCCTTCCAGGCCGCCCAGGCCGCCGTGCGCGACAACGAGGGGCACGAGGTGATCGCCAAGGGGCAGACGCTCAGCGACGCCCAGATCCTCGGCATGAACTGGCTGGTCGAAGGCGTGCAGGGCAAGCTCACGCGCTGACCCTGTTGCGGGTGGGTTTTACCGGACTGGCGACCCGGCACCCGCAGGCATAGAATCCACGGCTGCGCTACAGCGCAAAGAGGGGGATGCGGCGCCAACACCCCGGCGTTGCATCCCAATGCCATAACGCAAGCGCGCGACACAATCGCGTGCGGAGACCGTGGATGACATCGCACACAGCCCTGCGGCTGCATGTGCCGGAGCCTACTGGGCGCCCGGGCTGCAAGACCGACTTCTCCTATCTCAGCGTCTCGCCGGCCGGCGCAGTACGCAGACCTCCCCCCGATTCCCCCGCCTTTGATACCGCCGACCTGGCCAACAGCCTGGTGCGCGTGCTCGATGACGAGGGCCGCGCCGTCGGCCCCTGGGCACCGGCCATCCACCCCGAACGCCTGCGGCGCGGGCTGCGCGCCATGGTCAAGACGCGCATCTTCGATGCCCGCATGCTGGTGGCCCAGCGCCAGAAGAAGCTCTCGTTCTACATGCAGTGCCTGGGCGAGGAGGCCATCGCCGTGGCGCACGCGCAGGCGCTGCAAGAGGGCGACATGTGCTTCCCCACCTACCGCCAGCAGGGCCTGCTGCTCTCGCGCGACGACGTGCCCATGTCCGAGCTGATCTGCCAGCTCATGAGCAACGAGCGCGACCCGCTCAAGGGCCGCCAGCTGCCCGTGATGTACTCGTACAAGCGCGCGGGCTTCTTCTCGATCTCGGGCAATCTGGCCACCCAGGTCATCCAGGCCGTGGGCTGGGCCATGGCCTCGGCGATCAAGGGCGACACCAAGATCGCTTCCGCCTGGATCGGCGACGGCGCCACGGCCGAGTCCGACTTCCACACCGCGCTGACCTTCGCCCACGTGTACCGCGCCCCGGTGATCCTCAACGTGGTCAACAACCAGTGGGCCATCTCCACCTTCCAGGCCATCGCGGGCGGCGAGGGCACGACCTTCGCCCAGCGCGGCGTCGGCTGCGGCATCGCCTCGCTGCGCGTGGACGGCAACGATTTCCTGGCCATCTACGCCGCCTCGCAGTGGGCGGCGCAGCGCGCGCGCGCCAACAACGGCCCCACGCTGATCGAGTGGGTGACCTACCGCGCAGGCCCCCATTCCACCTCGGACGACCCCTCCAAGTACCGCCCCGCCGACGACTGGCAGCGCTTTCCCCTGGGCGACCCGATCGAACGCCTCAAGCAGCACCTGATCGCCATCGGCGAGTGGAGCGAAGAGCGCCACGCCCAGGCCCAGAAGGAGCTGGAGGCTGAGGTGATCGCCGCGCAGAAGGAGGCCGAGAGCCACGGCACGCTGCTCGACGGCCGCGTGCCCAGCGCCGCGACGATGTTCGACGATGTGTACAAGGACATGCCGGAGCATCTGCGCCGGCAGCGCCAGCAACTGGGGGTTTGAGCCATGGAAACGCAAGACAAAGACACGGCGGCCACGGCAGGGACCGTGCCGATGACCATGATCCAGGCGCTGCGCTCGGGCCTGGACGTGATGATGGAACGCGACGATGACGTCATCGTCTATGGGCAGGACGTGGGCTACTTCGGCGGCGTGTTCCGCGTTACCGAAGGCCTGCAGGCCAAGTACGGCAAGTCGCGCTGCTTCGACGCGCCGATTTCCGAGGGCGGCATCGTCGGCACCGCCGTGGGCATGGGTGCCTACGGCCTGCGCCCGGTGGTGGAAATCCAGTTCGCCGACTACTTCTACCCGGCCATGGACCAGATCGTCTCCGAGGCGGCGCGCCTGCGCCACCGCTCGGCGGGCGACTTCACCGCGCCGCTCACCATCCGCATGCCCTGCGGCGGCGGCATCTACGGCGGCCAGACGCACAGCCAAAGCCCTGAGGCCATCTTCACCCACGTCTGCGGCCTGCGCACGGTGATGCCGAGCAACCCGTACGACGCCAAGGGCCTGCTGATCGCCTCCATAGAAAACGACGACCCGGTCATCTTCCTGGAGCCCAAGCGCCTTTACAACGGCCCGTTCGACGGCCACCACGACCGCCCGGTCGTGCCCTGGTCCAAGCATGCCCTGGGCATGGTGCCCGAGGGCTACTACACGGTGCCGCTCGACAGCGCCGCCGTGTTCCGCCCCGGCAAGGCCGTCACGGTGCTGACCTACGGCACCATGGTCTGGGTGAGCGAATGCGCCGCGCGCGAGGCCGGCATCGACGCCGAGATCATCGACCTGCGCTCCATCTGGCCGCTGGACCTGGAGACCATCGTCAACTCCGTGAAGAAGACCGGCCGCTGCGTCGTGGTGCACGAGGCCACGGGCACCGGCGGCTTCGGCGCCGAACTCGCGGCGCTGGTGCAGAAGGAATGCTTCTACCACCTGGAAGCCCCCATCGAGCGCGTGACCGGCTGGGACACCCCCTACCCGCACGCCCAGGAATGGGCCTATTTCCCGGGGCCCGCGCGCGTGGGCGCGGCCCTGCAACGCGCAGTGGAGGCATGACATGGGTATTTATGTGATCCGCGTGCCCGACATTGGCGAGGGCATTGCCGAAGTGGAACTGGTGGCCTGGCACGTGCAGCCGGGCGATGTGGTGGCCGAGGACCAGCCCATCGCCGACGTGATGACGGACAAGGCCACGGTGGAAATTCCTTCGCCCGTCACCGGCAAGGTGCTGGCGCTGGGCAGTGTGTTGGGCCAGTCCATCGCCGTGGGCTCCGAGCTGGTGCGGCTGGAGGTGGAAGGTGAAGGCAATTTGAAGCCAAATGCGGCTCCATCGCCCGTCCATCAAGCGCCAGTAGCTCCTGTTTCAGTAGCATCCGAGGCGCCTCCAGCGCCCACCCCCGTTGTGGCACCTGCGGCCGCGCGGCCCACGGCGGCGCCCCGCGCCGCCGTGGTGCCGCGCACTGCGGACGAGCGCCCGCTGGCCTCGCCCGCGGTGCGCCGCCGTGCGCTGGACCTGGGCGTGGAGCTGCGCTACGTGCACGGCAGCGGCCCGGCCGGCCGCATTCTGCACGACGACCTGGACGCCTACCTGGCCGGTGGCGGCCAGGCGCCCGGGCAGGGCGCTTCGCCCTATGTGGAGCGCCATGGCGAGGAAGCTATCCCCGTCATCGGCCTGCGCCGCAAAATCGCACAGAAGATGCAGGAGGCCAAGCGCCGCATTCCGCACTTCAGCTATGTGGAAGAAGTGGACGTGACCGAGCTGGAGGCCCTGCGCCAGCAGCTCAACCGTTTGCATGGCACGACACGCGGAAAGCTCACGCTGCTGCCCTTCCTGGCGCGGGCCATGGTGCTGGCGCTGCGCGACTTCCCGCAGATCAACGCCCGCTTCGACGACGAGGCCGGTGTGGTCACGCGCCATGCGGCCGTGCACCTGGGCGTGGCCACGCAGACCGACGGCGGCCTCATGGTGCCGGTGCTGCGCCATGCCGAGGCGCTGGACCTGTGGGCCTGCGCGGCGGGCATCGCGCGCGTGGCCGAAGGCGCGCGCAGTGGCAAGGCGCCGCGCGAGGAGCTGTCGGGCTCGACCATCACCCTCACCAGCCTGGGGGCGCTGGGCGGCATCGCCAGCACGCCGGTCATCAACCACCCCGAGGTGGCCATCGTCGGCGTCAACCGCATGGTCGAGCGGCCCATGTTCCGCAACGGCCAGGTGGTGGCGCGCCAGCTCATGAACCTCTCGTCCTCGTTCGACCACCGCGTGGTCGACGGCATGGACGCGGCGCAATTCATCCAGGCCATGCGCGCGCTGCTCGAAACCCCGGCCCTGCTGTTCGTCGAGTGAAGCGGGAGGAAAACACATGAAAGAAATCACCACCAAGCTGCTGGTCATCGGCGGCGGTCCCGGCGGCTATGTGGCTGCCATCCGCGCTGGCCAGCTCGGCGTTCCCACCGTGCTGGTCGAGGGCGAGAGCCTGGGCGGCACCTGCTTGAACATCGGCTGCATTCCGTCCAAGGCGCTGATCCACGCCGCGCACGCGTTCGACGCTGCACGCCACCAGGCCCACGGCTCGCCGCTGGGCATCCGCGTGCAGGAGCCCAGCATTGACATCGCGCAGACCGTGCGCTGGAAGGACGGCATCGTCAAGCGCCTCACCGGCGGCGTGGGCGCGCTCTTGCGCAAGGCCGGCGTGCGGGTGCACAAGGGCTGGGCGCACATCGAGGACGGCAAGACCGTGACCGTGCAGCCCGCCGAAGGGGAAGCCGTGCGCGTGCGCTGCGAGCACCTGCTGCTGGCCACGGGCTCCGAGCCGGTGGAGCTTCCCATGCTGCCGTTCGGCGGTGCCGTCGTCTCGTCCACCGGTGCGCTCTCGCCGGACAGCCTGCCGCGCCGCCTCGTCGTCGTGGGCGCGGGCTACATCGGCCTGGAGCTGGGCATGGCCTACCGCAAGCTGGGCGTGGAAGTCGCCGTGGTCGAGGCCGCCGAGCGCGTGCTGCCCGGCTACGACGAGGAACTGACCCAGCCCGTGCTCGACGCGCTGGAGAAGAGCGGCGTCGTGCTGCACCTGGGCTGCAGCGTGCAGGGCTACGACGCGCAGCACGGCGTGCGCGTGCGTAGCGCGCGCGCCGACGAGTTCGCGCTGCCCGCCGACCGCGTGCTCGTGGCCGTGGGCCGCAAGCCGCGCACCACGGGCTTCGGGCTCGAATCGCTGCAGCTCGACATGGCCGGGCGTTACGTGGCGGTGGATGCGCAGTGCCGCACCTCCATGCGCAACGTCTGGGCCATTGGCGACATCACGGGCGACCCCATGCTGGCGCACCGTGCCATGGCGCAGGGCGAGGTGGTGGCCGAGGTGATCGCGGGCAAGCACCGCCGCTTCGAGCCCATGGCCATTCCGGCCGTGTGCTTCACCGACCCCGAGGTCGTGGTCGTGGGCAAGACGCCGGGCGAGGCGCGTGCTGCAGGGCTGGACTGCATCGACGCGGCCTTCCCGTTCGCCGCCAACGGCCGCGCGATGACGCTGGAAGCCACCGGCGGCTTCGTGCGCGTGGTGGCCCGGAAGGACAACCACCTGATCCTCGGCTGGCAGGCCGTGGGCCAGGGCGTGGCCGAGCTGGCGGCGGCCTTCACCCAGTCCATCGAGATGGGCGCGCGGCTGGAGGACGTGGCGGGCACCATCCACGCCCACCCCACGCTGGGCGAGGCGGTGCAGGAAGCGGCGCTGCGGGCGCTGGGGCACGCGTTGCACATTTGACGCACCCCCGGATGGAGGGGTTCCCCCCTGAGTAACCGTCTTCAAAGTCAAGCACGATGAAGCGACGGGTCCCAAGGTTTGCCGGTTCTGACCATTGCGTTGAGCGTGGTCAGCAGCTTGCGCATGCATGCCACCAAGGCGACCTTGGGCAGTTTGCCCGCAGCCCTCAAACGCTCGTAGAACGCCCGGATGACCGGGTTGTAGCGCGCTGCAGTCAGCGTGGCCATGTACAGCACACGCCGTATCTCAAAGCGCCCACCCTGCACCCTGCGTCGCCCCTTCCTGTTACCCGAGTCATTGGCCACGGGCGCCACGCCCGCCAGGGCGGCGATCTCGCGGCGGTTGAGCCTGCCCAACTCGGGCAACTGAGCAATCAGCGTTGCGCTGGCCACCGGGCCGATGCCGTTGGTCGATTGCAGCAGCCCATCGAGCTCACCGAAGTGCTCGCGCACATGGCCCACCATCTGCCTCTCCAGATCATCGAGCTGTGCCTTGATCGCTGCCACGATGGCCTCGATGCTGGGGTGCAACTTACGGGGCGTAATTTGCAGCCGCTGGCGCTCGGAATTGAGCATGGTCAGCAACTGGCGCCTGCGCGTGACCAGGGCGGCGAGCCACTGCTGGCGCTCATCGGCTACAGGGCGAAGAAAGCGTGCCAGGTCATCGCGGCGCATCAGCACCGCAGCCAACTCGGCCAGCATGCGGGCATCCACCGCATCGGTCTTGGCCAGACGGCCCATGCTCCTGGCAAAGTCGCGTGCATGGCGCGGATTGACCACCGCCACGTGCAAGCCCACGGCCTGCAGTGCGCACGCCAGAGCCGCCTCGTAACCTCCGGTGGCCTCCATCACCACCAGGCCCACATCCATGGACTGCAAGGCAGCAGCCAGCGCACAGTGGCCATCAACATCGTTGGCAAACCGCTGGAAATCGCTGTGGGTGCCCAGTACACAGACATCGACGTGTGCCTTGGCCACGTCGATACCTACCGTCACTGATAAAGCAGACATGATCTTCAACTCCCATGCTTGTACATGCGCGCTCAATGGTGGCGCGCGTAACCGTTCGGGCTCAATGAAGACCAGCGCGGTGGCCGTGCGTTCTGTACTCAGGGACGGGCTCGAACACCCCAGGCGCTACCAAACTGCACGGGCCGGTCTGGCTACCTTTACGGCAGTCAAACTTTACCGCGACGGTCTGGATGGAAGATACAAGGTGCTGCGCACCTTCCCCCCTCTCTGCTTCGCTGCGCTGCGCGGAGGGGGGACGCCACCGGTGCTGCGGGGCGGCCCTTGCACGGTGGCCCTGGTCGGGGCCTCGCCAGTGTCGTCCAGCGCTGGCGGTGCTTGCTCCACACCATACAACGGAGGGGCTTTGCCGGAGAAAAGGCGCGGCTGGCTCCGGTAAGCTTGCAGCCATGCACATTTACCGTTCTGCCCTGTTGCGTTTTTCCGAGGATGGCCAGGCCTTGTACGACGAGGATGGCCTGCTCGCCATCGGCCCCGATGCCCAGGGCCGCCAGCGTGTGCTGGCGGTAGGAGCCTGGCAGCAACTCGCGCCGCAGTTCGCGGGTCAACACGTCACCCATTGGCCGGGGCGCCTGATCGCGCCGGGCTTTGTGGACATGCATGTCCACTACCCGCAGACCGACGTGATCGGCTCGCCCGCCGAGGGCCTGCTGCCCTGGCTGGAGAACTACACCTTTCCGCACGAGAAGCGCTTTGTGGCCCAGGGCTACGCCGAGCAGGTGGCCGAGTTCTTTCTCGACGAGCTGCTGCGCAACGGCGTGACGACGGCACTGGCCTTCGCGACCTCGCACCCGCAGTCGGTCGATGCGCTGTTCGGCGAGGCGCGGCGCCGGCACCTGCGCCTGATGACGGGCAAGGTGCTGCAGGATCGCCATTCGCCCGATGGTGTGCGTGACGAGACGGAGCAAAGCCTGATCGATACCGAAGACCTCATCACGCGCTGGCATGGCGTGGACCGGCTGGGCTACGCCATCACGCCACGCTTCGCGCCCACCAGCAGCCCGGCGCAGCTGCGCGGGGCAGGGCAGCTCGCGGCGCGGTATCCGGATGTGTGGATTCAGTCCCATGTGGCCGAGAACCTCGACGAAGTGCGCTGGGCGTGCGAGCTGTATCCGCGCTCGCGCAGCTACCTCGCGGTGTACGACGATTTCGGCCTGATGCGCGAGCGCGCCGTGTATGCGCACTGCATCCATTTCGACGCGGCCGACCGCGCCCTGATGCGCGAGCGCCGCACGGCCGCCGCCGTCAGCCCCACAAGCAACCTGTTCCTGGGCAGCGGTTTCTTCGACTACCAGGCGGCCGACCGCGCGGGCTTCGCCTACGGCCTGGCCAGCGACGTGGGCGGGGGCACGAGCTTCTCGCCGTTCCGCACCATGCTGGCCGCCTACACCGTGGGGCGTGAGGGGCAGACCAAGCCGGGCCTGAGCCTGCCGCCCCAGCAGCTGTGGTGGCAGCACACGGCGGGCGCGGCGCGCGCCCTGGGCCTGGAGGGCGTGATCGGCAATCTGCAGCCGGGCTGCGAGGGCGACTTTGTGGTGCTCAACCCCCAGGCCACGCCGCTGCTGGCGCGGCGCACCGCGCAGGCGGGCAACCTGGACGAATTGCTGTTCGCCATGATCGTGCTCGGCGACGACCGTCTGGTTGAGCAGACCGTGATTTCACAGGCAAAATATGGCCCTGGCGCTTGATGTTCAAGCGCAACCAGCTATCAAAATCGTAGTACCTGGCGAGGAACCCGCACCATGAGCATCAAGAGCGACAAATGGATCCGCCGCATGGCGGCCGAGCACGGCATGATCGAGCCCTTCGAGCCCGGCCAGGTGCGCGAGGCCGAGGGCCGCAAGATCATCAGCTACGGCACCAGCAGCTACGGCTACGACATCCGCTGCGCGCCTGAATTCAAGGTCTTCACCAACATCCACAGCACGGTGGTGGACCCAAAGAACTTCGACGAAAAGAGCTTCGTCGATTTCGAGGGCGACAGTTGCATCATCCCGCCCAACAGCTTCGCGCTGGCGCGCACCGTCGAATACTTCCGCATCCCGCGCAACGTGCTCACCGTTTGTCTAGGCAAGAGCACCTACGCGCGCTGCGGCATCATCGTCAACGTCACGCCGTTCGAGCCCGAGTGGGAAGGCTATGTGACGCTGGAGTTCTCCAACACCACGCCGCTGCCCGCGCGCATCTACGCTGGCGAGGGCTGCGCCCAGGTGCTGTTCTTCGAGAGCGACAAGGACGACGTCTGCGAGGTCTCGTACAAGGACCGCGGCGGCAAGTACCAGGGCCAGCACGGCGTCACCCTGCCGCGGGCCTGACCCCGGCCGTCAGTGCAGGGCGCCCGCGCCCGCGGCGATGTCCTGCCGGTGCAGCACGGCGGCCCACAGCATGGCGTGGATGCCGCGCACCATGTCACGGAGCTGCATGCCAGGCGTTCCCTGCTCCGGCAGCCAGGGCACGTGCACGAAGCCGCCGCGCGCGAGCGGCGCCGCGCCGGTGGCCAACTGGTGCATCAATCCATAGAACACCGCATTGCACACGAAGGTGCCCGCCGTCTGCGACACCTCGCAGGGCAGCCCGGCCTGCTGCACGGCGCGCCGCAGCGCCTTGACGGGCAGGCTGGCGAAGTAGGCCGCCGGGCCGTCCGGCGCCACGGGGGCGTCCAGGGGCTGCGCGCCCTGGTTGTCGGGGATGCGGGCGTCGATGAGGTTGATGGCGACGCGCTCGACCGACAGCGTGGCGCGCCCGCCCGCCTGCCCCAGGCACAGCACCAGCGCCGGGCGGTGCAACGCCAGCAAGGCCTGCAACTGTTCCTGCGCTGCTCCGAAGACGGTGGGCAGTTGCGCCGCCACCACCGTGCGGCCGGCAATGCGCTGGCCGTGCAGTGCGCGCGCCACCAGCCAGCTCGGGTTGACGGCGTCGCCGCCGAACGGGTCGAAGCCTGTGAGCAGCAGGGGCGCGTGGGTGTGGGTCGGGGCCATGGGCACCATGGTAGCGGCCCGCGCAGGCTGCGCGGGTGGCGCGTAATATGCACAGGCATCACAGGAGCAGGCCATGAAATGGGAAGGCAACCGCGAATCGGACAACGTGGAAGACCGCCGCGGTAGCGGTGGTGGCTTTCCCATTCCGGGTGGGCGCGGCATCGGCATTGGCACCATCGTCATTGCCCTGTTGGGGGGCTGGCTGCTGGGCGTCAATCCGCTGACCCTCCTCGGGCTGCTCAGCGGTGGTGGCGTGCCGCCCGCCCAGGTGCAGCAGGCGCCTGCACAGCGCCCGCCAGCCGACGACCGGCTTGCGCGCTTCGTCTCCACCGTGCTGGCCGATACCGAGGATGTGTGGCAGGGCGTGTTCCGCCAGGCCGGCGGCAGCTACCAGGAGCCCCGGCTGGTGCTGTTCCGCGGCGCCACGCCGACGGCCTGCGGCACAGGTCAGGCGGCCATGGGGCCGTTCTATTGCCCGGCCGACCAGAAGGTGTACATCGACCTCGGCTTCTACGAAACCCTCAAGAGCCGCCTCGGCGCGCCGGGCGACTTTGCCCAGGCCTACGTGATCGCCCACGAAGTGGGCCACCATGTGCAGAACCTGCTGGGCATCAGCGCCAAGGTGGACCAGATGCGCGGCCGCGTCAGCCAGGCCGAATACAACCGCTACTCCGTGCGGCTGGAGCTGCAGGCCGACTGCTTTGCCGGCGTGTGGGCACACCATGCCCAGAACGCGCGCCAGATCCTGGAGCAGGGCGATGTCGAGGAGGCGATGAACGCCGCCGCGAAGATTGGCGACGACGCGCTGCAGCGCTCCAGCGGCGGCGCCGTGGTGCCCGAGTCGTTCACCCACGGCACCAGTGCGCAGCGCCAGCGCTGGTTCCACGCCGGCATGCAGCAGGGCAGCCTCAAGGCCTGCGACACCTTCGCGGCGCGCGCGCTCTGAAGCCACGCCGCGCAGACGGAGCCCCATGCCGGACACCCAGGTCCACCCCGAGTCCGCCACCCCGGTGCGCCGGGGTGCCCGTGCCGTGCCCGTGCCGGCCTCGGGCATGGCGGCCGCGTGGTCGGCTGCCGCTGTCACCGTGCCCCATGCAGTGGGTCTGGGGCTGCTGGCGTTTGCGCCTTTGGCGGCAGACCATTCGCTGGCAGCGCTGGCACTGTGGTCGGCAGCCCTGCCCGGTTTGTTGCTGACGCTGGCGGCACCCCGTGCAGGGGTGGTGTATGCGCCCACTACGGTGGTGGCACTGTTGTTTGCGGCGGTGCTGGCCACGGTGCATGGTGCGGCGCCTGGGTTGGGGCTGAATGCGCGCCAGGTGCTGGCGGTGACGGGTACGACAGTGGCACTCGCCTTTGTGTTCCAGTGGCTGCTGGGGGTATTGCGCCTGGCGTCGGTGGCGCGTTTTTTGCCCATTTCGGTCACACATGGCTTTGCGGCCGGGGTCGGGCTTTCCATGGTGTTGGGGCAGGTGCGCAACGGCTTTGGCAGCGGTGCATTGGGCGATGAGCGCACCGCCTGGCATGCCCTGGCAGCGCTTGGCGTGGCGGCCCTGGCCTGGTGGCTGCGCGGGCGCTGGCCGCGCATGCCGGGATTGCTCACGGCCGTGGCTGTGGTCTCTGTGGCGGTGGCCGTGGCAGGCATTTGGGGCGCAGGCCTGGGGGATGTGTTTGTTGCCGCCGTGCAGCCCAGTGCCTTTGCCGGGCCGCTGTGGCCCGACTGGGGCGGTGTGCCCTGGATGGCGGTGGCCGAGCGCCACGGACAGGCGCTGGTGCTGCTGGCCTTGCTCATGGCCTTGGTCAACAGCCTGGAGGTACTGGTGTTCCACCAGGAGCTGGAACTGGACCACGGCCTGCGTGTGGATGCCAACGCGGCCCTGCGCCGCGAGAGCTTGCTGGGCGCGCTGTGCGCGCTGGTGGGCATGATTCCCGCATCCACCAGCGCTTCACGCTCGCGCATTGTGCTGGCCCAGGCGGGGCCATCGCTTCAGGCGATGCGCTGGCACGCGGCCATCATGCTGGGGGTGGCACTGACGGGCGCCTGGTGGTTGCACTGGGTGCCCATGGCCTGCCTGGCCGGGGGGTTGGTGCTGGCCGGGTTGCTGCAGGTTCCGGGCCTGATGTGGTCAAGCCAGTACGCGCGCCAGGCGCGCTTTACCTGGGTACAGAGCTGGCTGGTGGCCCTGGTGTTTGCCGTGTTTGGCGGTGTGGTGGCGCTGGTGGCCGGGCTGGTCGTGGCCACCTTTGTGCTGTTGCACGATTCCGCCACCACGGTGCTGCGCCACGTGCGCATGGATGGTGAATTGCGCTCGCGTCGCTTGCGTCGAGCAGCGTCTGACGGATGGATTGCGCCGCGCATGAACCAGGTGGCGGTGTTCGAACTGCAAGGCGTCATGTCCTTCGGCGTGGCGGCCCATCTCGCGGAACAGGTGCGCCTGCTGCTGCAGCCCCGGCACCGCTGGGCGGTGCTGGACGCCAGCCGCGTGCCCGCCTGGGACAGCACCGCGCTGGCGCAACTGCGCGCCCTGGTGCGCGACCTGCAGCAGCAGGGCATTGCTGTGGCGGTGGCCTCACTCGATGGGATCGCGGCGGCCCAGGTAGGCAGTGCGGTGCGCAGCTTTGCCGACCTGGACCGCGCGCTGGAATGGGCCGAGGCGGCCATCCTGGCGCAGCGCCCACAACACCTGCGTGTGCGCCATTCCGACAGCGACCCGCTCGGAGAGATCGGCGAGGGCCTGCAGGCACAGGCGCGCCAGGCGCTGGAAGCGGTGCTGCGCCCGCAGCTGGTGCCCGGCCACAGCATCGTGTTTGCGGCGGGCGATACCGACCGCGATCTGCTGATCGTGCAGTCCGGCCACATCACCCTGGTGACCCACTGGCCGGCTGCCAGTGGCCTGCGCCTGGCCACGGTGGGGCCGGGCATGGCGTTCGGGGAGATGGCCTTTCTCAGCGGCGCGCCACGCACCGCCTGCGCGGGCACCGAGCACGGCAAGGCGCGCCTGGTGCGCCTGGCCCGAGCCGATTTCGACGCCTGGGCGCAGCAGCACCCGCAAGCCGCCCTCACCGTGATGAACAATCTGGCCCAGATCGGCACCCGCCGCCTGGCCGCCACCACGCGGCAGTTGCGCGCGGTGTTGGAGTAGCGATGCGTCGCGACAGGCGGTGCGTAGGCCATATCGCAGCACATACCCCAATAAAAAACCGCCCCAGAGGGCGGTTGTGCGCAGGCGCGCTGAAAGGGGTTGGGGCCTGGCCTTCAGCCCTCGGTACCCAGGAGCTTCTTCAGCTCGCCCGATTCGTACATCTCCATCATGATGTCCGAGCCGCCGATGAACTCGCCCTTGATATAGAGCTGGGGGATGGTGGGCCACTGGCTGTAGTCCTTGATGCCTTGGCGGATTTCGTCGTCGTCCAGCACATTGACGGTGGCGATGGCCTTGGGATCCACGCCACAGGCCTTGAGCACCTGGACGGCGCGGCCGGAAAAGCCGCACATGGGGAAGCTGGCGGTGCCCTTCATGAAGAGCAGGATGTCGTTGGATTTGACGAGTTCGTCGATGCGTTGGCGGATGTCGCTCATGGGGGGCTCCAAAAGGGTGGGGCGTGTGCGCCCGAGGGGTGGTTAAAAGGTGGATTTGGCGTGATTATTTCACTGTCGGCCTTTGCCCGCCGGAGCATCGCGCGATGCCGGCGAGGTCTTTGCGGGTTTGCACGGCCTGCAGGCCCGCAGCCTGCAGCAGCGCGCACACGGTCGGGGCCTGGTCGTGGCCATGCTCCAGCAGCAGCCAGCCGCCCGGCACCATGTGTGCGGGGGCCTGGGCAATGATGGTGCGGATGTCGTCCAGACCATCGGCACCACTGGCCAGCGCCTGCAGTGGTTCATGCTGCAGGGCCGCCAGGTGCGGGTCGGCCGTGGGGATGTAGGGCGGGTTGGACACGATGGCGTCGAACACGCCCTCCAGCCCCTCCATCCAATGCCCGCGGCGGAACTGCACCGGCAGGCCCAGGCGCTGGGCGTTGGCCTGGGCCACGGTGAGCGCGTCCTGGCTGGCGTCCACCGCCAGCACACGGGCATCGGGCCGTTCTTTTTGCAGGGCCAGCGCGATGGCGCCGCTGCCCGTGCCCAGGTCCAGCACGCGCGGGGCGGCGACGGGGGCCAGGACTTCCAGTGCCCAGTCCACCAGGGTTTCGGTGTCGGGGCGGGGGTCGAGCACGCGGGCATCCACCCGCAGCTCCAGTCCGTAGAAGGCCTTGGTGCCCGTGAGGTAGGCCACGGGTTCGCCATCCAGGCGGCGGCTGCACAGGGCCTCGAAGCGCTGCTGTGCTGCGGGGGGCAGCGGGTCGCTGTCGTGCGTGATGAGCCAGGCGCGTTCGTCCGTGGGGCGGCCCAGCGTGTGCAGCAGCAGCATTTGGGCGTCGATGCGCGCAAGCCCTTGCTGCAGGGCCTGTGCCAGCGCCGACTGTACGGTGATATTTGCTATCGAATGAATAGCTGATTGCGCTTTATCCATGGGCGTTGGGTGCCGATTTGGCATCAAACCGTGCTTTGTTCTAATTCGGCCAGTTGCTCGGCCTCGCGGGCGTGGCGCAAGGCTTGCAACACCTCGTCCAGGTCGCCTTCCATGATGGTGAGCAGTTTGTACAGCGTGAGGTTGATGCGGTGGTCCGTCAGCCGCCCCTGCGGGAAGTTGTAGGTGCGGATGCGGTCGCTGCGGTCGCCGCTGCCGATCAGGCCTTTGCGCTCGGCGGCCTCCTTGGCGGCACGCTCGCTGCGCTCCTTTTCCTGGATGCGCGCCTGCAGCACCTGCAGCGCCTTGGCCTTGTTGCTGTGCTGGCTGCGCCCGTCCTGGCACTCGGCCACGATGCCGGTGGGCAGGTGCACCACGCGCACGGCGGAATCGGTCTTGTTGATGTGCTGGCCGCCCGCGCCGCTGGCGCGGAAGGTGTCGATGCGCAGGTCGGCCGGGTTGAGCTTGATGGCTTCCTGCTCATCGGGCTCCGGCATCACGGCCACGGTGCAGGCGCTGGTGTGGATGCGACCCTGCGTTTCGGTGGCGGGCACGCGCTGCACGCGGTGGCCGCCCGATTCAAAGCGCAGCGCGCCGTACACGTCGTCCCCGATCATGCGCAGCACGATTTCCTTGTAGCCACCCAGCTCCGACGGGCTCTCGCTCACCACCTCGACCTTCCAGCCCACGTTGGCGGCGTAGCGGGTGTACATGCGCGCCAGGTCGCCCGCGAACAGGGCGGATTCGTCGCCACCCGTGCCGGCGCGGATTTCGAGGAAAGCGTTGCGCGCGTCGTCGGGGTCCTTGGGCAGCAGCAGTCGCTGGAGTTCGTCTTCGAGCTGCGTCAGCTCGGCCTCGCAGCCGGCGATCTCCTCCTGCGCCATCTCGGCCATGTCGGGGTCGGTGAGCATGTCACGTGCACCGGCCAGGTCGGCCTCGCGTTGCAGGTAGCGCGCATAGCGACCAGCGATCTGCGTGACCTCGGCGTGTTCCTTGGAGATGGCGCGGTACTGCACCATGTCGGCCATGATGTCCTCGCGCGAGAGCAGGAAGTCGAGTTCCTGCAGGCGCCGGGCAAAGCGCTCCAGTTGGGTGCGGAGAAAGGGTTTCATGGCGATCCGAAAAGGGGTTTGCTACTGATTTAGTAGCTGATGGCGCTTATGGATAAAGCGCTGGAGGCCTGTTGGGCCTGAAGAGCCGTGAGAGCGCCGCTACAGGCTGTTCTTGCTCTGCGAGCGCAGGAACAGGCGCGAGGCGGTGCGCGCCGTTTGTTCACGGGTTTCGGCGTCGCCCGCGCGCAGCTCGGCCAGGGTGCCGTGCAGCATCTTCTGCGCCAGGCCGCGCGAGAGCGCGTCGAGCACGGTGTCGATGTCCTCGCCCTTGGCCAGGCGCTTGCGCGCGCGGTCGAGTTCGATGGTGCGCCACACGTCGGCCTGGTCCTGGATCTGGCGGATCAGCGGCACCACGCCGTGCTCTGGGTGGCGCTGGTCCATCCAGTGCATGAAGCTCTGCACGCCCGCGTCGATGATGGCCTCGGCCTGCGCCACGGCCGCCTGGCGGTTGGCCTGGGCGGTCTGCACCACGCTGGCCAGGTCGTCCACGGTGTAGAGGTACACGTCTTCGAGCTGCTTGACCTCGGGCTCGATGTCGCGCGGCACGGCCAGATCCACCATGAACATGGGGCGGTGGCGGCGCTTCTTGAGTGCGCGCTCGACGGCGCCCAGGCCCACGATGGGCAGGGTGCTGGCGGTGCAGCTCACCACGATGTCGAATTCGTGCAGGCGCTCGGGCAGGTCGGACAGGCGCATCACCTCGCCGCCAAAGCGGGTGGCGAGCTTCTCGCCGCGCTCGAGCGTGCGGTTGGCGATGGCGATCTGCTTGGGGTTGCGCGCGGCAAAGTGCGTGGCGCACAGCTCGATCATCTCGCCCGCGCCGACGAACAGCACGCGCGTGCGGCCCAGGTCTTCGAACAGCTGGCTGGCCAGGCGCACGGCGGCGGCGGCCATGCTGATGCTGTGTGCGCCGATCTCGGTGCTGGTGCGCACCTCTTTGGCCACGGCAAAGCTGCGCTGGAACAACTGGTTGAGCGTGGAGCCCAGCGCGCCCGCGCTTTCGGCGGCGCGCACGGCGTCCTTCATCTGGCCCAGGATCTGGGCCTCACCCAGCACCATGGAATCGAGCCCGCTGGCCACGCGGAAGGCGTGGCGCGCCACGGGGCCGTTTTCCAGGCTGTAGGAATGTTCGCGCAGCACCTCGGGGCTCACGCCGCCACTGTGAGCCAGCCAGCCCAGGGTGTGGTCGAGCGCGGGGCGCTCGCCTGCGCAGTAGATTTCGGTGCGGTTGCAGGTGGAGATGATGGCCGTCTCCACCGCACCGCAGGCGGCAGCATTCTGGCTCAGCGACTGGCGCAGGCCGTGCAGCGTGGGGGCGATCTGGTCCAGCGCAAACGCAAAGCGGCCGCGCAGATCAAGCGGCGCGGTCGTGTGGTTGATGCCCAGGGCCCAGACTGACATAGGCCGCGATTATAAAATTCTTGCCGCCGCGGTTCCTCTCGGACTGCACGAGTCTTGATTTACGTCATTTCCGCCATGGGTCCACTGGACACGTTCAACCACCTGCTCAACTTCGTCGCGCCCGCTGCGGTGCTGGCGTTGCTGCTCGTTCCCATGGCGCGGCTATTGATGCCGAAATCGGCCCCAGCGCTTTCCTGGTGGGCGCAAGCAGCTATCGTTTTCATAGTGGGTTGCGCGGTGTTGGTTGCCGGTTTGTGGCTGCAGGGGCGTGACGGAAAGATGAGTACCTACGCCGCACTGGTGTTGGCCAGCGCCACCTGCCAGTGGCTGCTGCGGCGTGGCTGGAGGGGTTGAGGCGCGATTTCACTGCCCAGCGGCGCATCCATCGCCATGCCAGGGCGCCCGTGGAACGGGCTTGGCCCGGCCACTGGGTGCGTCCCCCTCCCGCGAAGCGCAGCGTAGCGAGAGAGGGGGGAAGCCGCGCAGCGCGCTCAGGTGGGAGTCACCCCAACACCGCCCAATGGTTTCCTGCCGCCATGCCCGCAGGCCAGCGCAGCATATGGCCGGGCTCGGTGGCATGCCAGCGGGCCAGGCCCAGGCCGCCGCCAATGGTCACGCCCGGCGCGTCGTCCAGGGGCCACAGTCCGCAGGGGTTCTGCACCTTGCCGATGGTCAGCAGCTTGGCGGGTTCCTGGGGCTGCCACAGCACGACGCGGTTGGCAAACTGCGCCGTCAGCACGAAGCCGCCGTTGGGGCCTGCGGCCACGTCGCCCGCGTAGCCGTCGGCCACCATGTGGGTGGGGATCTTCAGTTCCTTGCCGTCCCACACCGCCAGCAGGGGGGCGTCGCGCCGCTTGGACGGGTCGTCGTGCTCGGCCTGCAGGCCGATGCCCAGGAGTTGCGGGCTGTCGGCCAAAGGGCGGTTCCAGGCGATGTGGTGCGGTGCCAGGCGCTTGTCGCGCAGGCTCCATTCGCCCAGCTTTTCGCCGTTGTTAGGGTTCAACAGCACCAGCTTGGGGTCCATCAGCTCCAGATTGCGCTTGAGGCCCTCGGGGGTGCGCGGAATGCCACCGTTGGCCACCACCAGGCGGCCTTGGGCGTCCACCAGAATCTGGTGCGGGTCGATGCCATGGGTGCGGTGCTCGGCCACTTTGCGCAGGTCTTTGGCATCGCGCACGCTGACCCAGCCCGCGCCGGTTTTGCGGTCGGTCTCGCCGGTGTAGAGCCAGCGTCCGTCGTGGCTGGCGATGACGTGCCCGTCCAGCGTACGGGTGTCGCCTTCCTCGGCCATGGTCAGGCGCTGCACCAGCTTGCCCTGCGCGTCCACCCGCACAATCCAGGTGCCGGGGCGCGTGGCCACGGCCAGGAAGCCGCCGCCTTCTTCGGGCACGATGGCGTGGGGCAGGGTGGGCAGGGTGTGGGCGAATTCGGTCTTGACCTGGCCCTGTTCCCAATCGACGCTGAGTGCTCCGATCTGATAGTCGCGCTCGTTCATGCGCCAGCCGCCGGCCACGCGCAGGCGGGTGCCGCTGGCCTGGGCATGGGCCAGCGCAGGCAGGCAGGTGGTTCCAAGGGCTGCACTAAGCTGCAGCAAGAAGTGGCGACGGTCCACGGTCATCCTTTCTGGGTCTGGATCAATCAAGGGCCGGGATATTATGACAAATGAGAGTGATTTGCGTTGATATTACTCAATGCGGTGGCAGGGGCTTGCCGGTGCGGACTCCCAGCAATCAGGCGGGCGCGAACAGATCGACGCGGTCGGTGATGATGCCGTCGGTGCCCAGGGCGATCAGGCGCTGGGCAGCCCATTCGTCGTTGACGGTGTAGCTCAGGGTGCGCATGCCCAGTGCGTTGACCTGGGCGACCAGCGCCGCGTCCCACAGTGCGTGGTTGCACACAATGGCCACGCAGCCCAGGCGGCTGGCTTCGTCCAGGCAGCCGTCCCACAGCGCATCGATGAGCAAGGCGCGCGGAATGTGCGCTGCCGTGGCTTGCGCGCCTGCCAGCGCCTCGGGCTTGAAGGACGAGAACAGCGGCGGCACTGCCTGGCCTTGCCACAGGCGCGCGGCGGTCTCGCCCACCACGCGGCCGGTGCGTTCTTCATGGCCCGGTGTGGGCTTGATCTCGATGTTCAAGAAGCAGCCGTTGGCGATGCAAAAGCGGGCCAGTGCCTCCAGCGTCGGCACGGCCTCGCCCGCATAGGCACGGGAATGCCAGCGGCCCGCATCCAGCTGGGCCAGTGCGCCCAGGGGCAGGTCGCCGGCTGTGCCCTGGCCATTGGTGGTGCGCTCCAGGGTCGCGTCGTGCAACAAAAAAGGCACGCCGTCGGCGCTGAGTTTGGCATCGCACTCGAACATGCGGTAGCCGTGCTGCGCTCCCAGGCGGAAGGCGGCCAGGGTGTTCTCGGGGGCGAGCTTGCCTGCGCCGCGGTGGGCAATCCAGCGGGGGTAGGGCCAGGGCGTGGTCATGGGCGCGCTCATAGCCGCTTGCCCGTGCTGGCGTCAAACCAGTGCAGGCGGTCTTCGCGTGGGCGCACGCGCAGGGTGCTGCCGGGCAGCGGGGCGCTGGCGCCTTCTTCCACGCGCACGATCAGTGGCTCGTCGCCCAGGCGGGCATAGATCAGGCGCTCCGCGCCCAGCAGTTCCACGGTGTCCACGTGCAGTTCCCAGCCCTCGCTGGCCACCACGTCCAGGTGTTCGGGGCGGATGCCCAGGGTCTGGCCTGGTTTGCCGCCGGGGGCCTGCTGCAGCAGGTTCATGGGCGGCGCGCCGATGAAGCTGGCCACAAAGGTGCTGGCCGGGCGGTGGTACACCTCCTCGGGCGTGCCGAACTGTTCCATGTTGCCGCCGTTCATCACGATCATGCGCTGCGCCAGCGTCATGGCCTCGACCTGGTCGTGCGTGACGAACAGGCTGGTGATACCCAGTTCGCGGTGCAGTTTTTGAATTTCCAGCCGTGTTTGCGCGCGCAGCTTGGCGTCCAGGTTGGACAGCGGCTCGTCGAACAGGAATACCTGCGGCTGGCGCACGATGGCGCGGCCCATGGCCACGCGCTGGCGCTGGCCGCCCGAGAGCTCGCGCGGCTTGCGCTCCAGCAGGTGGCCCAGCTCCAGGATTTTGGCGGCCTTGTCCACCCGCGTCTTGATTTCGTCCTTGGGCACCTTGGCGATCTTCAGGCCGTAGGCCATGTTGTCGAACACGCTCATGTGCGGGTACAGCGCGTAGTTCTGGAACACCATGGCGATGTCGCGCTCGGCGGGTTCGAGCTGGTTGACCACGCGGCTGCCGATGGCGATCTCGCCGCCGCTGATCTCCTCCAGCCCGGCCACCATGCGCAGCAGCGTGGATTTGCCGCAGCCCGAGGGGCCCACGATGACGACGAACTCGCCATCGTGGATTTCGGCATTCACGCCGTGGATCACCTGGTTGGCCTTGGGCCCGTGGCCGTAGCGCTTGACGATGTTGCGCAGCGAGATGGATGCCATGTTTTTGCTATAAAAAGTGTAGCTGTTTGCGCTTTGTAGATAAGCGCTGGAGCCAAATTTTGCTTATTTTTCCGAGTCCACCAGACCCTTGACGAACCATTTCTGCATGAGCAGCACCACCAGCGCGGGCGGGATCATGGCCAGGATGGCCGTGGCCATGACGATGTTCCAGTCGTTGGCGGCGTCGCCGCCCGAGATCATGCGCTTGATGCCCATGACCACGGGGTACATGGATTCGTCGGTGGTCACCAGCAGCGGCCAGAGGTACTGGTTCCAGCCGTAGATGAACTGAATGACGAACAGCGCCGCGATGCTGGTGCGTGACAGCGGCAGCAGCACGTCCCAGAAAAAGCGCATGGGCCCGGCGCCGTCCACGCGCGCGGCCTCCACCAGCTCGTCGGGCACGGTCAGGAAGAACTGGCGGAACAGGAAGGTGGCCGTGGCCGAGGCAATGAGCGGCACCGTGAGACCGGCATAGCTGTTGAGCATGCCGAGGTCGGAGACCACCTGGTAGGTCGGGCCGATGCGCACCTCCACCGGCAGCATGAGCGTGACGAAGATGGCCCAGAAGAAGAACATGCGCCCCGGAAAGCGGAAATAGACGATGGCAAAGGCCGACAGCAGCGAGATGGCGATCTTGCCGATGGCGATGACCAGTGCGGTGACCAGGCTCACCGCCATCATGCGGCCCACGGGCGCGGTAGAGGCCGCGCTGCCGCTGGTGCCGTTGATGGCGTGGGTGTAGTTTTCGATCAGGTGCGGGCCGGGCAACAAGGGCATGGGGGTCTGCACGATCTCCTGCGCCGTGTGCGTGCTGGCCACAAAGGTGATGTAGAGCGGGAAGGCGACCACGATCACACCCAGGATGAGCACCAGGTGCGAGATGGCGGTGGCGAGGGGGCGGCGTTCAACCATGGTCAGTAGTTCACTTTGCGTTCCACGTAGCGGAACTGGATGATGGTGAGCACCACCACAATGGCCATCAGCACCACCGACTGCGCGGCCGAGCCGCCCAGGTCCAGCGCCTTGAAGCCGTCGTAATACACCTTGTAGACCAGGATGGCCGTGTCCTTGCCGGGGCCGCCCTCGGTCGTGGCGTCCACGATGGCGAAGGTGTCGAAGAAGGCATAGACGATGTTGATGACCAGCAGGAAGAAGGTGGTGGGCGAGAGCAGCGGGAAGACGATGCTCCAGAAGCGCCGCCACGGCCCTGCGCCGTCGATGGCGGCGGCTTCGATGAGCGACTTGGGAATGGATTGCAGCCCCGCCAGGAAGAACAGGAAGTTGTAGGAAATGTGCTTCCACACGGCGGCAAACACGATCAACGCCATGGCCTGGTTGCTGTTGAGCAGGTGGTTCCATTCCACCCCGATCTGGCGCAGCGCATAGCTCACGATGCCGATGGACGGCGCAAACATGAACAACCACAGCACCCCGGCCACGGCGGGTGCCACGGCGTAGGGCCAGATCAGCAGCGTCTTGTAGAACGACGCGCCGCGCACCACGCGGTCGGCAAACACCGCCAGCGCCAGCGACAGCACCAGGCCCAGCACCGCCACCAGCACCGAGAACACAGCCGTGGTCTTGAAGGACGCGATGTAGCTTTCGTCACCCCACAGGCGTTGGAAATTCTCCAGCCCGACCCATTCGACCGAGGTGCCAAAGGCGTCCTGCTGCTGGAGCGACTGCACCAGCGCCTGGCCGGCGGGCCAGAAGAAGAACACGGCGATCACCACCACCTGCGGCGCCAGCAGCACGGCGGGGAGCCACCAGCTCTTGAAGCGCACCCGTTTTTCTATGGTCAAAAGAGGACTCCTGCATCAAAAACGGCCGGGCATGGGACCCGGCCGTGTTGCGAATGGACCCAAGGCTTACTTGTTGGCCTTCTGGAAGCGCTCCAGTTGCTCGTTGCCGCGCTTGACGGCAGCGTCCAATGCTTCCTTGGCCGTCTTCTTGCCGGCCCAGACCAGCTCCAGCTCCTCGTCCATGATGGCGCGGATCTGGTTGAAGTTGCCCAGGCGCACACCACGCGACTTGTCGGTGGTCTTGCGGATCATCTGGTTCACGGCCGTGTCGGTGCCGGGGTTCTGCTTGTAAAAGCCTGCCTTCTCGGTCATCTCGAACGAGGCCAGGGTGATGGGCAGGTAGCCCGTGCGCTGGTGGCTGGCAGCCTGTACTTCGGGGTTGGTCAGGTAATGGAAGAACGCAGCCACGCCCTTGTATTCCGCGGGCTTCTTCCCGGCCATGACCCACAGCGATGCGCCGCCGATGATGGTGTTCTGCGGTGCGCCCTGCACGTCGGGGTAGTAAGGCAGGGGGGCAATGCCGAATTCGAACTTGGCGTTCTTCTTGATGCTGGCGTAGGTGGACGAGCTGCCCGTCTGCATGGCGCATTCACCCGAATAGAACGGCGCATCGCCCTTGTTGCCACGGCCGCGGTAGTGGAACAGGCCCTGCTTGGCCATGTTGGACAGGTTCTCGATGTGGCGCACGTGCAGCGGGCTGTTGAAGGCCAGGCGCGCGCTGGTGCCGCCAAAGCCGTTGTTCTGCGTCGCAAACAGGGTGTTGTGCCAGGTGGAGAAGCTCTCCAGCTGCGTCCAGCCTTGCCAGCTGGTGGTGAACGGGCAGGTCACGCCCGAGGCCTTGAGCTTGGCGGCGGCCGACACCAGTTCGGGCCAGGTGGCGGGCGGCTTGTTGGGGTCCAGACCGGCCTTCTTGAACAGGTCCTTGTTGTAGTTGAGCACCGTGGTCGAGCTGTTGAAGGGGTAGCTCAGCATTTCGCCGCTGGGGGCGGTGTAGTAACCCACCACGGCCGGGATGTAGGCCTTGGGGTCGAACTTGTGGCCAGCATCCGCCATGACCTTGCCCACGGGCACCACGGCGCCCTTGGCCGCCATCATGGTGGCGGTGCCCACTTCGTACACCTGCAGGATGTGCGGCGCGTTGCCCGCGCGGAAGGCAGCGATGGAGGCCGTCATGGACTCGTCGTAGGTGCCCTTGTAGGTGGGCACGATCTTGTAGTCCTTCTGGCTGGCGTTGAAGTTGTTGGCGATGTCCACCACCCAATCATTCAGCCCGCCGGTCATCGAATGCCACCATTGGATTTCGGTCTGTGCAAAGGCGGCGTTGGAGCCCATGGCGGCCAGGGCGGCGCTCAGGGCCAGCGTACGGAATTTCATGCGGTTGCTCCTTGGGGAAAGGTAGGACAGTGAAAAGCAAACAGCGTATGGCGAAATTGTTACAGAAAGAAGTCGTCACACCCGCGAAGGGCCTTTGTAACCACGCCGGGGCGTCTGGAGTGACCGGGTAAACCCCGGTATGCAGGTGCAAACCCCTTGCCCCTGACGCTGGTAGTGGCGCCTCTCCATAAGGCGGTTTTGTGCGCCGCACCATGCTAGGATGGCCCGCCATCCCGAAGCTGGGCGCCCCTGTGGCGGGCCGCCTGCGCTTCACCGACCCAGGACTGCCATGAACCCCACCTCGCTCGACAAAAGCAAGATCAAGTTTCTGTTGCTCGAAGGCCTGCACCCCTCTGCCTTGCAGGTGCTGCAAAACGCCGGTTACAGCCAGATCGAATCCCTCTCCGGTGCACTGCCGCAGGACGAACTCATCCAGCGCATCGCTGATGTGCACTTCATCGGCATCCGCTCGCGCACCCAGCTCACGGCCGAGGTGCTGGCACACGCGCACAAGCTCGTGGCCATCGGGTGCTTTTGCATCGGCACCAACCAGGTGGACCTGAACGCCGCGCGCGACCGGGGCATCGCCGTGTTCAATGCGCCCTATTCCAACACCCGCTCGGTGGCCGAGCTGGTGCTGGCCGAGGCCATTTTGCTGTTGCGCGGCGTGCCTGAGAAAAACGCCGTGGCGCACCGCGGTGGCTGGCTCAAGAGTGCCGAGAACGCCTTCGAGGCACGCGGCAAGACGCTGGGCATCGTGGGCTATGGCGCCATTGGCTCGCAGCTCTCGGTGCTGGCCGAGGCGCTGGGCATGCAGGTGGTGTTCCATGACGTGGTGGCCAAGCTGCCGCTGGGCAACGCACGCCAGGCGGCCAACCTGAAGGACCTGCTGGCGCAGAGCGACATCGTCTCGCTGCATGTGCCCGAGCTGCCGTCCACGCAGTGGATGATCGGCGCCGCCGAAATCGCCGCTATGAAGCCGGGCAGTATCCTCATCAACGCCTCGCGCGGCACGGTGGTCGAGATCGAGCCGCTGGCCGATGCGCTCAAGGCTGGCAAGCTGCTCGGCGCGGCGGTGGACGTGTTCCCGGTCGAGCCGCGCACCAACAAGGATGAATTCGTCTCGCCCCTGCGCGGGCTGGACAACGTCATCATCACGCCGCACATCGGCGGCTCCACGCTGGAGGCGCAGGCCAACATCGGCGTGGAAGTGGCCGAGAAGCTCGTGCGCTACAGCGACAACGGCACGACCACCTCGTCGGTCAACTTCCCGGCCGTGGCCCTGCCGGCCCAGAGTGGCAAGCACCGTCTGCTGCATGTGCACCGCAACGTGCCGGGCGTGCTGTCCGAGATCAACCGCATCTTCTCCGACAACCAGATCAACGTGTCCGCCCAGTACCTGCAGACCAACGAGGCCATCGGCTATGTGGTGATCGACATCGATGCCGAATCGTCCGAACTGGCGCTGCAAAAGCTCCAGCAGGTGCCGCACACGCTGCGCTGCCGCGTGCTGTTCTGATCGACTGGGCCTGTCCGCTGCGCAGTGGCAACGGGCTGGCCGGGGATGCGTCGCCTGCGCTGCAGCGGGCGATGCGTCAATTTTTTAGAATGTCAGGTTCCGAGTCTCCCAGGCTGTAGCCTGCGCACAGCGTTTTGCCCCGGCAAACCCGTTGAGCGCAGGCCCGAGGCGCACTGCCCTAACCCAGGTTCCACCGAATGAATGCCCCCACCGCGTTGGCCGCCCTCACGGCGCAGGCCCCCGAACCCGTGCGTTTGCGCGAGATTCCCTACAACTACACGAGCTTTTCGGACCGCGAGATCGTCATCCGCCTGCTGGGGATGAAGGCCTGGGGCACCCTGCAGCAGCTGCGCCAGGAGCGCCAGACCGGCCGCTCGGCGCGCATGCTCTACGAGGTGCTGGGCGATATCTGGGTGGTGCAGCGCAACCCCTACCTGCAGGACGACCTGCTGGACAACCCCCAGCGGCGCCGCCAGCTGGTGCAGGCGCTGGAGCACCGCCTGGGTGAGGTGCAAAAGCGCCGCACCCCCGACAAGGATGCCGCGCGCGACGCGCTGGTGGGCGAGCTGCTGGAGGCCGCACGCGCTGCGGTGGGGCGGTTTGACGCCTCGTTCCAGCAGACGGCCGAACTGCGCCGCAAGGCACGCCGGGTGCTGGGGCGGCTGACGGCGGGCGACAACATCAAGTTCGACGGCCTCTCGCGCGTGAGCCATGTGACCGACGCGACCGACTGGCGCGTGGAATACCCCTTCGTGGTGCTGACCCCCGACACCGAGGCCGAGATGGCCGGGCTGGTCAAGGGCTGCTTCGAGCTGGGGCTGACCGTCATCCCGCGCGGGGGCGGCACGGGCTACACCGGCGGCGCCATTCCGCTGACCGACCGCAGCGCCGTCATCAACACCGAAAAGCTCGAGGCCATGACCGAGGTCGAGATGGTGCGCCTGCCCGGGCTGGACCGCGAGGTGGCCACCATCTGGACCGAAGCCGGTGTGGTGACCCAGCGCGTGGCCGATGCCGCCGAGCGCGGCGGCTACGTGTTTGCCGTGGACCCCACCAGCGCCGAGGCCTCGTGCATCGGCGGCAACGTCGCCATGAACGCGGGCGGCAAGAAGGCCGTGCTGTGGGGCACGGCGCTGGACAACCTGGCGAGCTGGCGCATGGTGACGCCTGACGCGCAATGGCTGGAGGTGGTGCGCCTGGACCACAACCTGGGCAAGATCCACGACGCTGCCATGGCCAGCTTTGAGCTGCGCTACTTCGAAGCCGACGGCAAGACACCGGTGCGCACCGAGCGGCTGGACATTCCCGGCGCGCAATTCCGCAAGGAGGGCCTGGGCAAGGACGTGACCGACAAGTTCCTGTCGGGCCTGCCAGGGGTGCAGAAGGAGGGCTGCGACGGCCTCATCACCAGCGCACGCTGGGTGGTGCACCGCATGCCCGCGCACACGCGCACCGTGTGCCTGGAATTCTTCGGCAATGCCAAGGACGCCGTGCCCAGCATCGTCGAGATCAAGGACTTCATGTTCGCCGAGCAAAAGCGCTCGGGCGTGGTGCTGGCCGGCCTGGAACACCTGGACGACCGCTACCTCAAGGCCGTGGGTTATGCCACCAAGTCCAAGCGCGGCGGGCTACCCAAGATGGTGCTGGTGGGCGACATCGCCGGCGACGACCAGGACGCCGTGGCCCGCGCCACCAGTGAGGTGGTGCGCATCGCCAACTCGCGCAGCGGCGAGGGCTTTGTGGCCATCAGCCCCGAGGCACGCAAGAAGTTCTGGCTGGACCGCAAGCGCACGGCGGCCATCAGCCGCCACACCAACGCCTTCAAGATCAACGAGGACGTGGTGATCCCGCTGCCACGCATGTGGGAATACACCGACGGCATCGAGCGCATCAACATCGAGCTGTCGCTGCGCAACAAGCTGCGCCTGTGCGACGAGCTGGACGCCTTCCTGCGCCGGGGCAACCTGCCGCTGGGCAAGACCGACGACGCCAGCGAGCTGCCCAGCGCCGAGCTGCTGGAAGACCGCGTGCAGCAGGCCCTGGCCCTGGTGGCCGAGGTGCGTGGCCTGTGGGCGCAGTGGCTGCGCGAGGTGGACACACTGTTCCCGCAACTGCAGGACCACAGCCTGCGCGCCAGCTGGAAGACGCAAATCCGCGCCCCGCTGCAGCAGATCTTCAATGGTGGCGCCTTTGCGCCCCTGCTGGCCGAGTGCACGGCCATCCACCAGCGGGTGCTCAAGGGCCGCGTGTGGGTGGCGCTGCACATGCACGCGGGCGACGGCAACGTGCACACCAACATCCCCGTCAACAGCGACGACTACGAGATGCTGCAGACCGCGCACGAAGCGGTGGGGCGCATCATGCACCTGGCGCGCAGCCTGGGCGGCGTGATCTCGGGCGAGCACGGCATCGGCATCACCAAGCTGGAGTTTCTGTCCGAAGACGAGCTGCGCCCCTTTGCGCAGTACAAGCAGCGCGTCGATCCCCACGGCCGCTTCAACAAGGGTAAGTTGCTACGAAATCAGGAGCATTCAGCGCTTGCTGAGAAAGCGTCAGAGGCCAAAAATGCCCAGGATTCCTTGCCGCTGTTCGCCGACCTGACCAACGCCTACACGCCCAGCTTCGGCCTCATGGGGCACGAGTCGCTGATCATGCAGCAGAGCGACATCGGCGCCATTGCCGACAGCGTGAAGGACTGCCTGCGCTGCGGCAAGTGCAAGCCCGTGTGCGCCACGCATGTACCGCGCGCCAACCTGCTGTACTCGCCGCGCAACAAGATCCTGGCCACCTCGCTGCTGGTCGAGGCCTTTTTGTACGAAGAGCAGACGCGCCGGGGCGTGAGCATCAAGCACTGGCAGGAGTTCGAGGACGTGTCCGACCACTGCACCGTGTGCCACAAGTGCTACACGCCTTGCCCGGTGAAGATCGACTTTGGTGACGTCACCATGAACATGCGCAACCTGCTGCGCAAGATGGGCAAGAAGAGCTGGCGCCCCGGCAACAAGCTGGCCATGGCCATGCTCAATGCCACCAATCCCGACACCATCAAGCTGCTGCGCGCCGCCATGGTGGGCGCGGGCTTCAAGGCGCAGCGCATGGCGGTGGACGTGCTGCGCAGCATCTCGCGCCGCCAGACGCAGCGCCCGCCTGCCAGCGTGGGCCCGGCGCCGGTCAAGGAGCAGGTGATCCACTTCGTCAACAAGAAGCTCCCCGGCGGTCTGCCCACCAAGACAGCACGCGCGCTGCTGGACATCGAGAACAAGGACTACGTGCCCATCATCCGCGACCCGGCCACCACCACGGCCGACACGGAGGCGGTGTTCTACTTCCCCGGCTGCGGCTCTGAGCGCCTGTTCAGCCAGGTGGGCCTGGCCACGCAGGCCATGCTGTGGCATGCGGGCGTGCAGACCGTGCTGCCGCCGGGCTACCTGTGCTGCGGCTACCCCCAGCGCGGCAGCGGCCAGTTCGACAAGGCCGAGAAGATGATCACCGACAACCGGGTGCTCTTCCACCGCGTGGCCAACACGCTCAACTACCTGGACATCCAGACCGTGGTAGTGAGTTGCGGCACCTGCTACGACCAGCTCCAGGGCTACGAGTTCGACAAGATCTTCCCGGGCTGCCGCATCATCGACATCCACGAATACCTGCTCGAAAAAGGCATCACGCTGCCGGCTGGGCAGGGCGGCTACCTGTACCACGAGCCCTGCCACAACCCCATGAAGCAGGGCGACTCGATGAAGACCGTGCGCGCCCTGGTGGGCGACAAGGTGCTCAAGAGCGAGCGCTGCTGTGGCGAATCGGGCACGCTGGGCGTAACCCGGCCCGACATCTCCACCCAGGTGCGCTTTCGCAAGGAGCAGGAAATCCGCAAGGGCGAAGCGCAACTGCGCGCCAGCGGCGCCGTGGGCGCGCAGGACAACATCAAGATCCTGACCAGCTGCCCGAGCTGCCTGCAGGGCATCACGCGCTACCAGGACGACCTCTCCACCGGCCTGCTCGAAGCCGACTACATCGTCATCGAGATGGCCAAGCAGATCATTGGCGAGAACTGGCTGCCCGAGTACGTGGCCAAGGCCAACGCGGGCGGCATCGAGCGGGTGCTGGTGTGATGACCTGTCCGCTGTGCATGACGGACGGCGGACAGCTGGTTTGGCGCGGCACGCACCTGCGCGTGATCCGCGCCGACGAGCCGGGCTTCCCGGCGTTTTACCGCGTGGTCTGGAACGCCCATGTGGCCGAGTTCTCCGACCTGACGCAGGCCGAGCGCCGGCACTGCATGGACGCCGTCACGGTGGTCGAGCAGGTGTTGCGCGAGCACTTGGCACCCACCAAGGTCAACCTCGCCGCCCTGGGCAACATGGTGCCGCACCTGCACTGGCATGTGATTGCGCGCTTTGGCTGGGACAGTCATTTCCCTGCACCCATCTGGGCGGCAGCCCAGCGCGGGCGCGACAGCGCCCAGGAAGACGCCCTGCGCGAGCGCCTGCCTGCGCTGGATGGGCAGTTGCACGCGCGCTTGCAGGCGGCTGTGGCTATGGCCGGGGGGGCGGAAATCGCAAGGCCGTGACCTCGGCCTTGAAGAAGGGGAAGTAGGCTTCGGTGCCGTAGTGATTGCCCGCCTCGACGCGCAGCGGAACGCGAAAACCCTGTACCGGCTGAAACTGGGACGGCACGGCCCCAAAGGGTTGCTCGCGGTACATGCGCTCCGCATTGGCATTGCTCCAGCGCATGAACTGCACATGCAGTGGCTGCCCTTGGGCGTCCACGTGCAGGTCCACGGCCTGCTCCAGCCCCTGGTGGCGCACAGTCACCCGGGCACTGTGCTCTGAAAGAGCTTTCCACTCGACCCCGGGGCCGGGCAGCAAGGCCGCCGGCGTCCACAGCAAAGCCTCGGCCACGTAACGGCCAAAGGCTGACCGCGTGTGGTCGTCGTCCCCGCCCTGGCGCGCCACAGGCACCAGCCCCAGCAGGCGAAAACGGGTCCAGTGACCGGCATCCGATCCCGAAACGGGCAGCGCACCGGGCAGTTTCAGCTGCCAGACAAAGCCGTGCGGTGCCGCCAGTATCTGCCAGGCCTGCATGGGCTGGTAGCGGGGCTGCTCCTTGCTGCCCAGGCTGAACTGGCCGCCCATGTCGATCTCGGCTACCGTCCACAGCCTGGCACCCTCTTCAATGCTGAATTGGAAGAATCTGCGTGCGGGCTCCGGCAGCTCCGCCACCATGGCGTGGTTGAAGCGCCCGGGGTCAGAGGGCTGCAAGGCCGCCAGGCGAAGCCACTCTTGTCTGTCGGCTCGGGCGTCGTGCCAGCGCAGCAGCGCCAGCGCCGTCAGCATTAGGGCGGCAAGGGTTGCAAAGGTCAGCAGCAGGGGCATGGTGTATGAATGGCGCGAGGGCATGGCAGCGCATCGTATGCCAAGCCAGTGCCACAGGCTTGCCTGCGCTGGCGGGCTGGGCATTGGCGCAGTGGGACAATAGGGCTCTTTCTGGCACAGGCCCATGTTCTCAGGCAGGTATCCATGGCAGGTCTCACTTCCGGCTCACCCACCCCCCAATCCATCACCGTACACGGCCAGTCGCGCCAGTTGGAGCTGGTGTTCTCCGACGGCGCTGCATTCCGCCTGCCGTTTGAGCTGCTGCGCGTCTATTCCCCATCGGCCGAGGTCATGGGCCATGCCCCTGGCCAGGAGGTGCTGCAGACGGGCAAGCGGAATGTGGAAATCGCCGACATCGAGCCCGTGGGCAACTACGCCGTCAAGCTTCAGTTCTCGGATGGGCACGACAGCGGCATCTACTCCTGGGACTACCTCTACGCGCTGGGCCAGCACCAGGCTGCGCGGTGGGAGGATTACCTGCGCCGCCTGGAGGCTGCAGGGGTGGACCGGGACACCCCCATGCCTGGGCGCAAGCCCTCCCATGGCCATGGATCGGGGTGCGGCTCCGGTTCCGGCTGTGGCTAAAGCCAATTTGCAACACTTCGCGCGCTATCATTTTTATAGCTGATGGCGCTTTATCGATAAGCCTTGGATGCCGCTAAGGCTTTAGAATCCTATATCCCACGCATTCGCGGGGTTGAACCCTTCACCGCTAGCATTTCCACCATGAGCACCACGCATTTCGGTTTCCAGTCGGTCGATGAGAAAGAAAAGGCACGCCGTGTGCGCGGAGTGTTCGACTCGGTCGCGTCCAAGTACGACCTGATGAACGACCTGATGTCCGGTGGCCTGCACCGCGCCTGGAAGGCCTACACCGTGATGGTGGCCAACCTGCAGGAAGGCCAGCAGGTGCTGGACATTGCCGGGGGCACGGGCGACCTGTCGCTGGCTTTTGCCCGCAAGGTGGGCGCCAGTGGCCGTGTGGTGCATACCGACATCAACGAAGCCATGTTGCGCGTGGGTCGCAACCGACTGATCGACAAGGGCGTGGTGTTGCCCACCCTGGTGTGCGATGCGGAGCAGCTCCCGTTTCCCGACCAGCACTTTGACCTGGTCAGCGTGGCCTTTGGCCTGCGCAACATGACGCACAAGGACATTGCGCTGCGCGAGATGTGCCGCGTGCTCAGGCCCGGCGGCAAGCTGCTGGTGCTGGAGTTCTCGCGCGTGGCCCAGCCATTGGCCAAGCCCTACGACTGGTATTCCTTCAACATCCTGCCGCGCCTGGGTCAACTGGTCACGGGCGATGCCGACAGCTATCGCTACCTCGCCGAATCCATCCGCATGCACCCCGGTCAGGAAGAGCTCAAGGCCATGATGCACGAGGCCGGTTTCGGCCATGTGGACTACCACAACATGACTGGCGGCGTGGTCGCCCTGCATGTGGGTATCAAGTGTTGAGTTGAGATAGCAAGTGTGACTTCCAAGGAGATCCCCGCCATGAAAACCCTTTTGTCTGCCCTGTTTGTGCTGGCCCTGGTGTTCGTCCAGCCTGAAGCGCAGGCCAAGCGCCTGGGCGGAGGCAAATCGATGGGCCAGCAGTCCAGCAATGTGACGCAACGCGATGCCACCCCCCCGGCTGCACCAGGGGCTCCCACACAGAATGCCGCTGCACCGGCCAAGCCCGCAACGCCTGCGGCTGCGCCGCAGGCCGCCCCCAAAAAGCCCTGGGGCGCCATGCTGGGCGGCCTGGCGGCAGGCCTGGGCCTGGCCTGGCTGGCCCACAGCCTGGGCATGGGGGAAGGTTTCGGTCAGTTTCTGTTGGTGTTGTTGGTCGCCGTGGCGGCCTTCGCGGTCATCCGCATGGTGATGCGCGGCCGCAAGGCGCCTGCCGTGGCGGGTGGTGCGCCTCTGGCCTTCCAGGGGGCGGGCGCGCCTGCGGCCTCTCCCCAGGAGGCGTCGGTGCCGCGTGACTACAGTCCCGCCAATGTGGGCAACGACGCTTCGGCGCGTCCTTGGGAGCGCAGCAGCATGGCGTTCGAGGCGCAGCGCCAGGCGGGTGCGGGCTCTGTCATCGGTTCGGCACTGGGTGGTTCGCAAAACTGGGGCGTGCCTGAGGGTTTTGACGTGGCGGGCTTTACCGAAGCTGCGCGGCGCAATTTCATCACCCTGCAGGCTGCGTGGGACAAGGCCGATGTGGCCACCCTGCGCTCCATGATGACCGACGCCATGCTGGACGAGATCCGCAGCCAGCTGGCCGAGCGCGAAGCCCAGGGCGCAGGCCAGCCCAACCAGACCGATGTGGTCATGCTGGAGGCACAGTTGCTCGGTATCGAGGATGTGGGCAACGCCTACATGGCCAGCGTCGAGTTCTCGGGCCTGATCCGCGAGGAGCCCTCGGCCGGCCCCAGCCCGTTCCGTGAAGTCTGGAACATGACCAAGCCCAAGGAAGGGCGCAGCGGCTGGCTGGTGGCGGGCGTGCAGGCGCTGCAGTAAAGCCGTGTATTTGACCGGATCATGCGCCTGAGCGCGCGGTTCGGGGAATAATCGGGGACTATGGCAACACAGTCCCCTTTTTCTTTTGTCGGCAGCGTGTTCGAGCGCATGGCCGCAGGCACGCAGCCCCCGCAGTGGCTGGTGCACGAGGTGCAGCACCGCGTGGTGTTGCTGCTCAACCATGTCT
This sequence comes from Acidovorax sp. 210-6, assembly GCF_010020825.1. Lineage (GTDB taxonomy): Bacteria > Pseudomonadota > Gammaproteobacteria > Burkholderiales > Burkholderiaceae_C > Simplicispira > Simplicispira sedimenti. The sequence continues at coordinate 3,111,694 of NZ_JAACJE010000001.1, read as the reverse complement.
TGATGCAGGAAAGCGCGGCCACCCAGCGGCTGGTTCCGAGCCGTGGGCGGGTGGTGCGCATGCAGTGGCGCCATTTCTTCATGGCGCTGCGGGTCACACCGGCGGGCCTCTTTGATCTGGCACCCCCAGCGGCCACGCCCGATCTGCGCCTGGAGGTCATGCAGGCGTCGCCCCTGGATCTGGCGCAGGCCGCACTGCGCGGAGAACGCCCGAGCGTGCGCATTGATGGGGATGTGCAGTTTGCCGGCGATATCCAATGGCTGGCCGACAACCTGCGCTGGGATGTAGAGGACGATCTGGCGCGCCTGATCGGGGACGTGCCTGCGCACACCCTGGCCAATCTGGCGGGCAGCGCGGCGCAGGCCTTGCGCGGCTTTCTGCAGGACCGTGTGCCGCCCGCTGGTGGGCCGTCGGGCTGGTCCGTGGAACGTACCACTCCATGAAGCAATTCTTCCGAGGGGCCACCATCGTCTGGGTGGTGCTGCGTTTTGGCCTGGACGAGCTGGTGCTCACCAGCTTCCAGAAGCCCTGGCTGCGCCTGCTGGCGCGCACCGTGTCGGTGGGGCGCGACCTGAGTGCGCCGCGCGGGCAGCGTCTGCGTGAGGCGTTGGAGCGGCTGGGGCCGATTTTTGTGAAGTTCGGCCAGGTGCTGTCCACGCGGCGCGATCTGATGCCGCCGGACATCGCCGATGAATTGGCGCTGCTGCAGGACCGGGTGCCGCCGTTTGACCCCGCCGTGGCCATTGCCACCATTGAGCGCGCCTTCAAGCGACCCATTGGCGAGGTGTTCGAGCATTTCGAGCGTGAGCCGGTGGCCAGCGCCTCCATTGCCCAGGTGCACTTCGCTCGCCTGCGTGACCGCAAGGGCCAGCAGCACGAGGTTGCTGTCAAAGTGTTGCGGCCGGGCATGCTGCATGTCATCGAGAAAGACCTGAGCCTCATGCGCATGATGGCGGGCTGGGTGGAAAGCCTGTCGGCCGATGGCAAGCGCCTCAAGCCGCGCGAGGTGGTGGCTGAGTTCGACAACTACCTGCACGACGAGCTGGACCTGGTGCGCGAGGCCGCCAATGCCGCGCAGTTGCGCCGCAACATGGAAGGGCTGAACCTCGTGGAAGTGCCCATCATTCACTGGGACTTCTGCCACCCCGAAGTGATGGTGATGGAACGCATGAATGGCGTGCCCATCAGCCAAGTGGATCGTCTGCGCGAAGCGGGGGTCGATATTCCCAAGCTGGCGCGCGACGGGGTGACCATCTTCTTCACCCAGGTGTTTCGCGACGGATTTTTCCATGCGGACATGCACCCCGGCAACATCCAGGTCAGCCTGGACCCGGCCACTTTCGGGCGCTATATTTCGCTGGACTTTGGCATTGTGGGCACGCTCACCGAGTTCGACAAAGAGTACCTGGCGCAGAACTTCACCGCGTTTTTCCGGCGCGACTACAAGCGCGTGGCCGAGCTGCACATCGAAAGCGGCTGGGTGCCGCCCGAGACCCGCGTCAACGAACTGGAGGCCGCGGTGCGCACGGTGTGCGAGCCGTATTTCGACCGACCCCTGAAGGAAATATCCCTGGGCATGGTGTTGCTGCGGCTGTTCCAGACCTCGCGGCGCTTCAATGTGGAGATCCAGCCCCAGCTGGTGCTGCTGCAGAAAACCCTGCTCAACATCGAAGGCCTGGGTCGCCAGCTCGACCCCGACCTGGACCTGTGGAGCACGGCCAAGCCCTTCCTGGAAAAGTGGATGCTGGACCAGCTTGGCCCCCAGCGCCTGCGCCGCGAACTGCGCGACCAGTTGCCGCACTACGCCAAGATCCTGCCCGCCTTGCCCCGACTCTTGCACGACCACCTGCAGCGCCAGGGGACGCCCCAGCAGCAGCGTGAGCTGCTGGAGTTGCTGCGCGAGCAACGGCGCACCAATCATCTGTTGCAGGGACTGCTGTACTCGGGCTTGGGGTTTGTGCTGGGCCTGATCGTGATGCAGATCATCGTGCGGGTGCGGGTTTTCTAGGGGTTTCTTCCCATCTCGGTGGTGCCCGGTCCCGTTGTGCAACGGATGCGCAGATAATGCGCGTCGTTTTGTCATAACCACCACCTACATCGCGGAGCGGCGCATGCTGGTCACCTTCATCGTTCTGTATTTGCTCGCATCCATTGCCATCGGCCTGTATGCCGCCACGCGCGTGCACAACACTGCGGACTATGCGGTGGCGGGCCGCAGCCTGCCGCTGGCCGTGGTGATTGCGACCACGTTCGCGACCTGGTTTGGCTCCGAGACGGTGCTTGGCGTCTCGGCGCGGTTCGTCGATGGCGGGCTGGGCGCTGTGGTCGAGGACCCGTTCGGTGCGTCCATGTGCCTGGTGCTGGTCGGCCTGTTCTTTGCCTACCGGCTCTACCAGAAGAACCTGATCACGCTGGGTGACTACTACCGCCAGCGTTTCGGGCGGTCCATCGAGGTGCTGTGTTCCGCCATCATCATCTTCAGCTACCTCGGCTGGGTTGCCGCGCAGATCACGGCCCTGGGTCTGGTCTTCAACCTGCTCACGCAGGGCGCCATGTCCATCACCGCGGGCATGGTGCTCGGTACGCTGGTGGTGCTGGTCTATACCTTGTATGGTGGCATGTGGTCGGTGGCGCTGACCGATTTTGTGCAGATGATCGTCATTGCCCTGGGCCTGATCGCCATCGCCTGGTTTGCTGCCGATCTGGCCGGTGGCGCCGGCAAGGTCATCGACTATGCTGCGCGCGAAGGAAAGTTCCAGTTCTTTCCCAAGGATGGGGGGATGAAGGAGTGGTCCTTCTTCATTGCGTCGGCCATCACCATGATGCTGGGTTCCATTCCGCAGCAGGACGTGTTCCAGCGCGTCATGTCCTCCAACAGTGCCAGCACGGCGCGCACCGGCCCGGTGATCGGTGGCGTGCTCTACCTGCTGTTCGCCTTCATCCCGATGTTCGTGGTCACCTCTGCCATTTTGATCATGCCCGAGACGGCACAGGCCCTGCTGAAGGACGATCCGCAGAAGGTGCTGCCCACGCTGGTCATGGAGCGCATGCCGCTGGTATTGCAGATTGCCTTCTTTGGTGCGTTGCTGTCGGCCATCATGTCCACGGCGTCGGCCACGCTGCTGGCGCCATCGACCACCTTCGTCGAGAACATCCTGCGCAACCTGCGTCCAGGCATGAGCGATGCCATGACGCTCAAGGCCATGCGGGTGTCCGTGCTGGTGTTCACGGGCTGTGTGCTGACCTATGCCATCACCATGCAGGGCACGTCGATCTATGAAATGGTCTCTGGTGCCTACCAGGTGCCGCTGGTGGGGGCGTTCGTGCCGCTGGTGTTCGGCCTCTATTGGAAGCGCGCCACCACGCAGGGCGCTTTGATGGCGGTGGCCATGGGCCTGGGTGTGTGGTTGCTGTTCGTGGCCAGTGCATCGCTGTCGGAGGCGTTCCCGCAGCAACTCGCCGGGTTGCTGGCTGCCTTGGTGGGCATGGTGGCGGGCTCGCTGCTGCCGCAGTTCGTGCCGGACCACAAGGGGCATGTGCACCATTACGAGGGCAGCGCCGGGGCCTGAATCGGGCGGTAACCGTGCAGCTCTGGTTGCGGCCTTCCGGCTTGAAAGCAGGGAGGCCGCCTATAATTGAAGGCTTTGCACTAACAGTCCAGGCTCGCGATATGCCAATCTATGCCTACAAATGCGGCTCCTGTGGCCATGCCAAGGATGTGCTGCAAAAAATCTCGGATCCTCTGCTGACCACCTGCCCGGCCTGTGGGGCGGAAGCCTTTTCCAAACAGATCACGGCTGCCGGTTTCCAGCTCAAGGGCTCGGGCTGGTATGCGACCGATTTCCGTGGCGGTAGTAGCGGTGCTGCAGCCGGTTCCGGCGAATCTGCGCCCGCAGCCGCAAAGGAATCCTGCGCCAGCTGTCCGGCTGCCGCTGCGGCCAGCCCGGCCGCGTCGAGTTGAGCCCCAGATGGCTCCCTTGCGCAAGTGGCTTTTCACTGGTCTGCTGGTGATCGTTCCTGGGGCGATCACCATTTCGGTGCTTCACTGGATCGTCGGCATGCTGGACCAGACGCTGCTGATCCTGCCCGAGGCCTGGCATCCGGACCGCTTGCTGGGTTTCCACATCCCCGGTTTCGGGGTTCTGCTGACGCTGCTCATTCTGCTGGTGACCGGTGCGGTGGCCAGCAACTTTGCCGGGCGCAAGCTGGTCGCCTGGGGCGACCACCTGGTCAGCCGCATCCCGGTGGTGCGGTCGATCTATTCGATCGTCAAGCAGGTGTCGGACACCCTGTTTTCCGAAAGCGGCAATGCCTTCCGCACCGCGGTGCTGGTGCAGTGGCCGCGCGAGGGGGTGTGGACAGTGGCCTTCGTCACCGGCGCACCCAGCGGCGAGGTGGCTGCTTACCTGCGCGATGAATTCGTCAGCGTGTACGTGCCCACCACGCCCAACCCGACGGGCGGGTATTTCGTGATGGTGCGCAAGAGCGATTGCGTCGAACTCGACATGAGTGTCGATGCGGCTTTGCGCTACATCGTTTCCATGGGCGTGGTCGCGCCGGTTGACCCCGTTCCCGCAACAATCAAGTAACCTTTTTTATGCGCCACGACGGCGCCGGAAGTTTTGCCATGGCCATGCGTTCCCACTACTGCGGTCTAGTCACTGAAGCCCTGCTGGGCCAAACCGTCACCCTGGCTGGCTGGGTCAATCGCCGCCGCGACCATGGCGGCGTGATCTTCATCGACCTGCGTGACCGTGAAGGCTCCGTGCAGGTGGTGTGCGACCCCGACCGCGCCGAGATGTTCAAGACCGCCGAGGAAGTGCGCAACGAGTTCTGCGTGCAGGTGGTGGGCCTGGTGCGCGCGCGCCCCGAGGGCACGACCAACGACGGTCTCAAGAGCGGCAAGATCGAGGTGCTGTGCCACGAGCTCAAGGTCCTCAACCCCTCCGTCACGCCGCCGTTCCAGATGGACGACGAGAACCTGTCGGAAACCACGCGCCTCACGCACCGCGTGATGGACCTGCGCCGCCCGCACATGCAGCGCAACATGATGCTGCGCTACAAGACGGCCATCCAGGTGCGCAACTTCCTGGACAAGGAAGGCTTCATCGACATCGAGACGCCCATGCTGGGCAAGAGCACGCCCGAGGGCGCGCGCGACTACCTGGTGCCCAGCCGTGTGCATGACGGCCAGTTCTTCGCGCTGCCCCAGTCGCCCCAGCTCTACAAGCAGATGCTGATGGTGGCCGGTTACGACCGCTACTACCAGATCACCAAGTGCTTCCGCGACGAAGATCTGCGCGCCGACCGCCAGCCCGAGTTCACGCAGATCGACTGCGAAACCTCGTTCCTGAGCGAAGAGGAAATCCGCGCCATTTTCCAGCGCATGATCAAGGAAGTGTTCCAGCAGCAGTTGGGCGTGGACCTGGGCGAATTCCCCACCATGACCTACCAGGAAGCGGCGCACCGCTTCGGCTCCGACAAGCCCGACCTGCGTGTCAAGCTCGAATTCACCGAGCTGACCGACGTGATGAAGGACGTGGACTTCAAGGTGTTCTCCGGCGCCGCCAATATGAAGGGCGGCCGCGTGGTGGCCCTGCGCGTGCCCGGTGGCTCGGTCGAAGGCGGCGGCATCAGTCGCGGCGAGATCGACGGCTACACCGAGTTCGTGAAGATCTACGGCGCCAAGGGCTTGGCCTACATCCGGGTGAACGACCTGTCCAATGGGCGCGATGGTCTGCAGTCGCCCATCGTCAAGAACATCCACGACGCCGCGCTGGCTGAAGTGCTCAAGCGCACGGGCGCGCAGAACGGCGACCTGCTGTTCTTCGGCGCCGACAAGGAAAAGGTCGTCAACGACGCCATCGGCGCGCTGCGCCTCAAGATCGGCCACAGCGAGTTCGGCAAGAAGAACGGCCTGTTCGAGAACCGCTGGGCGCCGCTGTGGGTGGTGGACTTCCCCATGTTCGAGCACGACGAAGAGGAAGACCGCTGGGTGGCCGTGCACCACCCCTTCACCAGCCCCAAGGACGGTCACGAGGACCTGATGGACACCGATCCCGGCAAGTGCCTGGCCAAGGCCTACGACATGGTGCTCAACGGCTGGGAGCTGGGCGGTGGTTCGGTGCGTATCCACCGTGCAGAAGTGCAGAAGAAGGTGTTCGACGCCCTCAAGATCACGCCCGAGGACGCCCAGGCCAAGTTCGGCTACCTGCTGGACGCCTTGCAGTACGGCGCGCCCCCGCATGGCGGCTTGGCCTTTGGCCTCGATCGCCTGATCACGCTCATGACGGGCGCCGAGTCGATTCGCGACGTGATCGCCTTCCCCAAGACCCAGCGCGCCCAGGACCTGCTGACGCAGGCACCGTCGCCCGTGGACGAGAAGCAGTTGCGCGAGCTGCATATCCGCCTGCGCAACCCCGACGCGGCCAAGGCCTGAACCCGGCCATGGGGCAGAATCAGGGGCGCCTTCGGGCGCCCTTTTTTCATGGCGCATGCGCCGTTTGACTGACCGAGGATGAACGTGGCCCGAGATTGCTTGAAAACTTCCTGCGTTGCGCTGCTGGTGGCACTGGCCCTGGTGGCCTGTGGCGAGAAGAAAACCGAACTGGGCCAGGGCGGCTCGGTAGTCACCGGATCGGCCGGGCCGCAGGGCGCGCAGAACGCCGCGCGCGAGCTGGTGCGTTGCGACGCACCCGTGGCCACGCTGGCGCTGGCCGAGAACCCCCATGGTTACGTGATGGGCGGTGCCTACCAGTTGCCGGCCTCGCCCGTGCCGTTGGTCAAGCTGCTGGCGCAGCAGAGTGGGTGCTTTCGCGTGGTGGACCGCGCGGCCGGCCTGCGCGGCACGCTGCAGGAGCAGGAGCTGCGCGAATCCGGCGTGCTGCGCAAGAACACCACCGTGGCCAAGGGCAAGGGCTACGAGGCGCAGTACACGCTCACCCCCAGCCTGACCTTCAGCGAGCAGGACGCCGGGCGCGGCCTGGCGGGCATCATGGCCATGATCCCGGTGCTGCGCGACATGGCGGGCCTGATCGGGCTGGCCGAACAGGTCAAGCTCAAGGAGGCGCAGACCGCGCTGCTGTTGTCCGACAACGAAACCACCGAGCAGGTGGCGGCGGCCACGGGCTCGGCGCGCACCACCGATCTGGGCGTGGCCGGCATCGCGTTTGGCAAGCTGGGCGGCGGGGCGGGCGCTGGCTGGAGCAATACCAACGAGGGCAAAGTGATTGCGGCGGCCTTCCTGGACGCGCACAACCAGCTGGTGGTGCAGGTGCGTGCCTTGCAGGCCAAGGAACTGCCGCCGGACGTGCCCGTTCGCGCTGGCGCGCAAAAGGAGCGTGGCGGCTGAGCAGGGCAGGGCGGTGCCTCGGTCTTACAAGATTCCCGAATCGGTGCTGGTGGTGATCCATACCGCCGCGCTCGATGTGCTGCTGATCCGACGGGCCGATGCGCCGGAGTTCTGGCAATCGGTCACCGGCAGCAAAGACCATCTTCACGAGAGCTTTGAAGAAGCCGCCGTGCGTGAGGTCTGGGAGGAAACCGGCATCGATGCGCGGGCGCCCGGCTGCATCCTGCGCGACTGGCATCTGGAGAACATCTACGGCATCTACCCGCAATGGCTGCACCGCTACGCGCCCGGTGTGTGCGAGAACACCGAGCACCTGTTCAGTCTTCAGGTGCCGGCCGGCACGCCGGTGGTGCTCAACCCGCGCGAGCATGTGGATTGGAAATGGCTGCCCTGGTTGGATGCGGCCGACGCCTGCTATTCGCCTTCCAATGCCGAGGCCTGCCTTTGGCTGCCACGCTTGGCGGTGCTGCCTGGTGTGCAGGGCGCTCCAGGGCCGTCAGGCCGCTGACGCGTTGGCCGTCGCGCGCAGCGCCACTCCACCGGGTTGGCGTTCGCTGTCTTGTCCGAGCAGGGCTCTTGCCGGGGCGCTGCCGCATTGGGTGCGCAGATCGTCGATCTGCTCTTGCAGCGCCGGTGCGTCGGGCAGATGGGTCTGGTGGCGCAGCAGGAGCTGCTGTGCCAGGTCGATGAGCTTGGTGTTGAGGTGTTTGCGGGTGGACTGCAGCAGGGAGTCGAGGGCCTGGGCAGGGGCGCCGGCCAGGTGCTGCGCCATGGCTTCTTCGGCCATCCGGTTCACGCGTTGCAGGCAATCGCGGATCTTGTCCGCATAGGCCTCGCAGCTGCGGCAGGCACTGGCCAGCAGCTCGCACAGGCCGCGCGTACTCGAATAGCGCATGCCGATGGCTTCGATCCACTCGTGGCCTTCTTGCAGATCGATGGAGGTGTTGGCCAGCACCGACAGCAGACTGCCCAGGTTGCAGGCGGCCTCCAGGTCGAAGGCGCTGTGCCGGATCTCCGGAGCCATGCTGCGGACCAATTGCACGGCCCGGGCCACCTGATTCTGGTGGATGGCCTGCAGCGTGCCCACGACCTGCGCAAAACGCTGGATGCGCTGGCTGTTGCCATGTTTGTCCAGGACACGGCCAAAGTCCGCAATGCAGCGGTCGATGCCCTTGCCGTCCTTTTCGTCGAAGTGGGCGAATGCGAGCAGCACGAGCGACTGGTAGTCGAACAGCTTGGAATCGATGCCCAGCACCACGGCACGCGAGAGCACCTGCACCGCGGTGGCGCGCTCACCCATGTAGTAGCACATCATGCCCAGCTTCTGCAGGCGCACCACGGAGTCGGGTGTCAGCTCGCTGGCCGTGCGATAGGTTTCGATCGCCTCGGCAAAATGCCCCATTTCCACCTGGGCGCGGCCCAGCACATCGTAGGCGTCGGCGTAGCCAGGGTCTTCGCCGATCAGGCCCATCAGTGTGGCCACGGCGCGTGTCGGGTGGCCTGCCTCGATCTGTGTGCGGGCCACGCCCAGTTTGGCCCAGGGAATGGCGCGGGCTTTGAGGATGGCCTCGAACAGCAGGCGCGCCTCCTCGTGGCGGCCCAGCCGCAGCAGCAGCTCCGAGCCTATGCGCGCGGCATACAGCCAGTAGGGCTTGCGCCCGGTGAACTGGGCAATGCACAGCTTGGCAGCGGCCTCGAAGTCGCCCTGTTCGATGGCGTCGAAGATGGGGCGCAGGTGCGTCTTGCGCTGGCGTGCTGCGCTCAGGCGCTCGAACAGCGTCAGCGGTGTGAAGGGCTTGAGCAGGTAGCCGTCCAGCGCCGATTCGGCCGCTTCGGCCACGGCTGCATAGGTGGCCTCGGTGGTGACCATGAAGAACACGGTCGAGAAGGGCAGCAGCTGAGCGCGGCGCAGGTCGTCCAGCAAGGTCTGGCCGCTGGATTGGGAGTCCGGAAAGTACTGGTCGCACAGCACGTAGTCGAAAACCGTGTGTTCCAGCCTACTGCGTGCGTCCTGGATGCGGCTGCACTGCACCACCTTGGTCACGCCGTAATCCCGCAATTGCGCCGACAGCAGGCCGCGCGAGGTGACATTGCTGTCCACCACCAAAGCCAGCGTGTCGGGGGAGCGGGAGGTTGCCATGGAAGAGGGATACGTTCGGCGTAGCCGCGTAACAATGATGACGCCTTAGTGTAGAACTTTGTGTTCTGCATGAAACTCCCATCAGCGGGCTTTTCGGCTGGGCACCTGCTGGGTGACAATGATCATATGCACAGCAGCAACATTCTTAGGGTTGCCACCTACAACATCCACAAAGGCGTACAGGGCCTGGGTCCGATGCGTCGGCTGGAGATCCACAACCTGGGCTTGGCCGTGGAGCAGCTCGATGCCGACATCGTCTGTCTGCAAGAGGTGCGCAAGCTGCACCGGCGCGAGGCGCGTTTTTTTCCGTACTGGCCGGACATGCCGCAGGCGGACTTTCTGGCGCCCGAAGGCTATGAGGCCGTTTACCGCACCAACGCTATCACCCGCCATGGCGAACATGGCAACGCGCTGCTGTCGCGTTGGCCGGTGGCGGGCCACCAGCACGAGGACATCTCCGACCACCGCTTCGAGCAGCGTGGTCTGCTGCATGTGCATGTGCATGCACACGGGCGCGACGTGCATGTGATCGTGGTGCACCTGGGCCTTATTCCGGGCAGCCGGGTGCGCCAGGTGGGCCTGCTCGAGCGCTTCATCGAACGCGAGGTTCCGCGCAATGCGCCGCTGTTGGTGGCGGGCGACTTCAACGACTGGGGGAAGCAAATCGGCCGCATGCTCGCGGGGCTGGGGCTGCTCGAATACGAGGAGCAGCGTGCCTTCACCTATCCCGCGCGCCTGCCGCTGGCGCAGCTCGACCATGTCTATGCCCGGGGCCTGACCCCAGTGGGCCTGCATGTCCCGCGCGGACGGGTGTGGTGGCGCATGTCCGACCACTTGCCCCTGATCGCGGAATTCAAGATCTGACGCGCGCGATGGCAGGTGTTCCGTTTGAACTGACCGAAGGCCACCAGGTACAGCTGCTGCAAGGGGCGCAGGAGCTGTTTCCCGCACTGATAGCCGCGATGGACGCGGCGTTGTCGGATATTCAGTTCGAGACCTACATTTTTGATTTCACCGGCACCGCCACCGAGGTGGCCCAGGCGCTGATGCGTGCGGCCCGGCGCGGCGTGCGCACCCACCTGGTGGTCGATGGCGTAGGTACCGGCCGTTTGCCGCAGGACTGGGCCGATCGCCTGCGCGCTGCGGGCGTGCATTGCCGGGTGTATTCGCCGCTGGGTCCGTTGGGGTTGTTGCTGCCGCGCCGTTGGCGGCGGCTGCACCGCAAGCTCTGCGTGGTCGATGGCCGGGTGCTGTTCTGTGGCGGCATCAATGTGCTGGACGATTTCCACGACCCCAACCATGGCCGCCTCGTGGCGCCGCGTTTTGACTTTGCCGTGCAGGCCACGGGCGCGCTCGTGGGGGTGGCCAGCGATGCCATGGAACAACTGTGGTGGCGCATGCAGGCCGTGCGCGACGCCAGCCAGCGCCGCCTGCCCGAAGCCCTGCAGGCGCTGCGCGCCGCCAGCGCGGCCCACCATGCGGCGCCCGATGCCGACACCAGCCCCGGTATGCGCGCCGCGCTGCTGCTGCGCGACAACGTGCGCCACCGCAGCCGCATCGAAAAGGCCTACCGCCGCGCCATTGCGGCGGCGCGCGAGGAAATCATCATTGCCAACGCCTACTTCGTACCGGGGCGCAAGCTGCGCGTGGCCTTGCAAATGGCGGCACGCAGAGGCGTGCGGGTGCGTCTGCTGCTGCAAGGCCGCTATGAATACTTCATGCAGTACCACGCGGCGCGCCCGGTGTATGGTGCCCTGCTCAAGGCCGGGGTCGAGATCCACGAGTACGCGCCCAGCTTTCTGCACGCCAAGGTGGCGGTGATCGACGCCCATGGCGCACGGCCCTGGGCCACCGTGGGGTCGTCCAACCTCGACCCGCTGAGCCTGCTGCTGGCGCGCGAGGCCAACGTGGTGGTCGAGGACGCGGCCTTTGCCCAGGATCTGCGCGCGCGCCTGGAGCACGCCATGCTGCACGGGGGCAGGGTGCTGGACCCGACACGCTATGCGCTGCGCTCCTGGCACGAACGCGCCCTGGACCGCGTGGCCTTCGTGCTCATGCGCCTGGCGCTGTGGGTCACGGGCAACCGCTACTGACTTTGCTGGGGTGCTATAAAAATAATAGCTGCTGGCGCTTGTGGAATAAGCGCTGGAGGCCAAAAACCCTTTGAAACATCGGATGCCGATCGCTGCTACCATCTCCCCATGTTCCGACAACTGGCCGCCGACATGAACCCAGCCCCCCTCGACGAAGGAACGCCTGTTTCCGTCAAGATCCGCGAGCGGATCCAGGCGGCGCGCAAGCGCTTCAACGCCAACGACAACATCGCCGACTTCATCCAGCCCGGCGAGCTGGAGCAGCTGCTCGACGAGGTCGAGTCCAAGATGCAGGGCGTGCTCGACAGCCTGGTGATCGACACCGCAGGCGACCACAACACCCAGAACACCGCGCGCCGTGTGGCCAAGATGTACCTCAATGAGGTGTTCAAGGGCCGCTATGTGCAGGCGCCCCCCATCACCGAGTTTCCCAACGCAGAACACCTCAACGAGCTGATGATCGTCGGCCCGCTCACGGTGCGCAGCGCCTGCAGTCACCATTTCTGCCCCGTCATCGGCAAGATCTGGATTGGCATCATGCCCAACGAGCACACCAACGTGATCGGCCTGTCCAAGTACGCTCGCCTGGTGGACTGGATCATGGGCCGCCCGCAGATCCAGGAAGAGGCCGTGGTGCAACTGGCCGACCTCATCATGGAAAAAACCCAGCCCGACGGCCTGGCCGTGGTCATGGAGGCCAGCCACTTCTGCATGTCCTGGCGCGGCGTGCGCGAGATGGACAGCAAGATGATCAACTCGGTGATGCGCGGTGTGTTCCTCAAGGACAGCGCGCTGCGCCGCGAATTCCTCTCCCTCATCCCTGGAAAGAACTGACCATGTTGGTACGCCTGCTCTACGCCAGCCGCGCGGTGGACACCTCACCCGAGGCCATCGAAGCCATTCTTGCCCAGTCGCGCCAGCACAACCCGGCCTGCGGCATCACGGGCGTGCTGTGCTACGGCGGCGGCATCTTCCTGCAGGCCATCGAGGGCGGGCGCTCTGCGGTGAGCGACCTCTATGGCCACATTCAGCGCGACCCACGCCACAAGAACGTGGAGCTGCTGCACTTCGAGGAAATCGCCGAGCGGCGCTTCGGCGGCTGGACCATGGGCCAGGTCAACCTCAGCAAGATCAACCATTCCATCCTGCTCAAATACTCCGAAAAGCCCGAGCTCGATCCCTACGCGGTGTCGGGCAAGGTATCGTTCGCGCTGTTGGAAGAACTCATGGCCACGGCGAGCATCATCGGTCGGGCCTGATTTTTCGGCGCACCCTGTGAAGGCCGCAGCCCCGGATGGGCGCTGCGGCCCTTTGTTTTTGCATGACCCTCCACGCCTTCGCCCTCATCATCCTGGCTGGGCTGATCCATGCCTGCTGGAACATTGCCGCCAAGAAGGCGGGTGGCGACGCGCGCTTTGCCTTCTTCACTTCGGTGCTGATGATGCTGTTCTGGGCGCCGCTGGGCTGGTGGCTGGGGCGCGACGCCGTGCCGCTGTGGGGCGCTGTGGAGTGGGGCTTCATCGTGGCCAGTGGCGTGCTGCATGTGGTGTATTACGTCACGTTGCTGCGCGGCTACCGCAAGGCCGATCTCACGGTGGTGTACCCGCTGGCGCGGGGCACGGGGCCGCTGCTGTCCTCCCTGGTGGCCATCACGCTGCTGGGTGAGCGCATCTCGGCGCTGGGGGCACTGGGCATCATCGGCGTGGTCGGTGGCGTCTTCCTCATTGCGGGAGGGCCGGCGCTGCTGCGTGCGGCGCACGACCCGGCGGCGCGGCAGCGCGTGCACAAGGGGCTGGTCTATGGTGTGGTGACCGGCGCCTTCATCGCCAGTTACACCGTGGTGGACGGCTACGCCGTCAAGGTGCTGCTGATGTCGCCCATTCTGGTGGATTACATGGGCAATTTTGTGCGCGTGGCGCTGCTGGCCCCGGTGGTGCTGCGCGACCTGCCCACGGCGGCGGTGCTCTGGGGCGCGCAGTGGCGCTTTGCGCTGCTGGTGGCCGTGGTCAGCCCCATCGCCTACGTGCTGGTGCTGTTTGCCATGCGCGAGGCGCCGCTGTCGCACGTGGCGCCGGCGCGCGAGGTGTCCATGCTGTTCGCTGCGCTCATCGGCGGCCACCTGCTGGGCGAGGGCGACCGGCTGGCCCGGCTGTGCGGCGCGGCGTGCATCGCACTGGGCGTGACGGCCCTGGCGCTGGGGTAGCGGCATGGCCACCGACACACCACCCCTGCTGCTGGGCGTTGATTTCTCCAGCAGCCCCAGCCGGCGCAAACCCATCGTCATGGCGCTGGGTGAGCTGGCGGGTTCGCGCGTGCGGCTGCAGTCCCTGCACACCTTTGACACGCTGGACGCCCTGGGTCGCTGGCTGGCTGGGCCTGGGCATTGGGTGGGCGGTTTCGACCTGCCGTTCGGCCTGCCACGCGAACTGGTGCAGCACCTGGGCTGGCCGCTGGTTTGGATCGATTGCATGCAGCACTACCGCCAGCTGTCGCGTGCGCACATCCGCGATGCGTTTGCCGGTTTTTGCGCAGCCCGCCCGGTGGGCGGCAAGTTTGCGCACCGCGCCACCGACCTCCCGGCAGGCTCCAGCCCGAGCATGAAGTGGGTCAACCCGCCCGTGGCCTACATGCTGCATGCGGGCGTGCCGCTGCTGCTGGACGCCGGTGTGCATCTGCCGGGTCTGCATGCCGGTGATCCCGCCCGCGTGGGGCTGGAGGCCTACCCCGGCCTGCTGGCGCGTGAGGTGCTGGGGCGGCGCAGCTACAAAAGCGACGACCGCGCGCGCCAGACCCCGGAGCGCCTGATTGCACGCAAGGACCTGCTCACCGCGCTGGAGCTGGGCCACACGCGCCTGGGCCTGCAACTGCAACTGCGCCAGATCCAGCGCGAGGCGCTGGTGCAGGATGCGCAGGGCGACCGGCTCGATGCCGTGCTGTGCCTGCTGCAGGCCGCCTGGGCGCAGCGGCGCCACGCCGAAGGCGATGCGCGGTATGGGCTGCCCGGCGATGCTGATCCGCTGGAAGGCTGGATCGTTACTGCGTAGGGCCTTGCCGGCGGGGCGGGCGGGTACCATAGATGCCTTCCCCACTGCACGCAGGATTGAGTGCCATGCCCTCCATCGAAACCCTTGTCACCTTCTTTGGTGTGGCCGTTGTTCTGGCGCTGACGCCGGGGCCGGACAACATTTTTGTGCTGGTCCAATCGGTGCAGCGGGGCTGGCGCCTGGGGCTGGCCGTGGTGTTGGGTTTGTGCCTTGGCATCGTGGGCCACACGGCCGCTGTGGCGCTGGGCTTGGCGGCGGTGTTTGCGGCATCCAGCATGGCATTCACGGTGCTCAAGTTCTGCGGGGCGGCCTACCTGGCGTGGTTGGCCTGGCAGGCGTTGCGTGCCCCCGCGGCCACGGCGCAAGGGCCCGAAGGCTCGGCACCCGCAACCCAGGCGCCGGGCTGGTGGAAGATGGTGGGCCGGGGCATCGTGATGAACCTCACCAATCCCAAGGTGCTGATCTTCTTCCTGGCCTTTCTGCCGCAGTTTGCCGACCCTGCGCGGGGTAGCGTGGCGCTGCAACTGATGGTGCTGGGCCTGGTGTTCATGCTGGCCACCATGCTGGTGTTCGGTGCCGTTGCCTGCTTCTCGGGCGTGTTCGGCACGCTGCTGATGCGGTCGGCGCGGGCACAAACGCTGCTCAACCGCGTGGCAGGGCTGGTGTTCCTGGGGCTGGCGGTGCGGCTGGCCACGGCGCAGCGCAATTGATTTGCTATCAAAAACATAGCTACTTGCGCATGTAATAAGGGCGCTGGGGCCTATTTTCGTTAAATATTCCGCAGCGCAACAATTTCTTGCACATTGGATGGCCGGTGACCGGGGTTAAGGGCCCGCTCGCTGGTACGCTCGCCGGTTCTTCGGGGCCGAGGGGGTTCCGGGGCTGATTTGGGAGGGATCCATCCATGAACAAGAAAATTGCCTTGGGCTCTGCGGTCGTACTGCTGGGCGCCTTGTATGGCGGTGCTACCTGGTATGCCGGCGAGCGGGCGCAGCAGCGTTACCAGGAGGCCCTGGGAGAGGTACGCAAGGTGATGGGCGCCGATGGCGTGGTGTCGCAGCAGTACCAGCGGGGCTTCTGGACCTCGCAGGCCCAGACCGTGCTGCAGTGGACGCCCCCCGCCGAGCCTGCCGAGGACGGCGCGGCCCCGGTGCCCGCAACCCCGCTGCGCTTGCGCCTGGACAGCACCGTGCGGCATGGCCCGCTGGCGGGCTTCAGGCTGGCTGCTGCCGTGGTCGAAACGCGCATGGCCCTGGACGGCCTGGACGAGCACGCGCGCAAGCTGCTGGAGCGCACCAGCGCCCCCACCCTGACGGTGGTGCACCACTGGACGGGCAGCAACGACCTGGTGCTGGACGTGCCTGCTGGTGAGGTGTCCGAGGGCGAAAACCTGATCCGCTGGAAGGCGCTGCGCTACGACATGGCGCTCAGCGCCGATCGCACGCGCCTGCGCGGCGACATGCAGTGGCCCGAGCTGACCTTGCGCGTCCACGAAGACCCGAAGGAAGCGCTGGCCGATGACGAGGACGAGGCAGGCCAGGAGCCCGAGGTGGCCTCCACCATGGCCATGGCCTTTGTGGGGCTGCGTGGTGACTTCGATGTGCGCATCGAAGACGGTCTGTGGCTGCTGGCGCCGGGCACCTCGCAGGGCCGCCTCGACAAGCTGACGGTGGAGCTGCAAGAGCAGGGCGCCCAGCCCAAGGCACTGGTGGCTTTGCAGGACATGGACTTCAAGGCCGCCATCGAGCGCAAGGACGCCGTGTTCGGCTGGAACGTGACCATGCAGTCCAAGGGCAAGATCGGCCCCATGGCGCTGGACAGCTTCAGCCTGCGTGAGGAGGTGAGCCGCATCGATGTGGAGGCCGTGCGCCTGTTCCAGCAGGCCCTGGTGGGCGCCTACCGCGCCAGCGCGGCGGCCGATGCCAAGGCCGCCTTCGCGCCCGAGGCGCCGTGGCTGGCCACCCTGGCCCAGGCTGCGCCGCGCCTGCTGGCAGCGCTGCCCGCCTATGCAGTGGAAATCAAGGCGACCGTGGGTGGCAAGGAAGGCAGCCTGAAATACGGGGCCCAGATCAAGAGCGCGCCAGACCAGACCCTGGTGGAGGAAAGAGGCTGGGGCCCTGCGCTGCTGAAGCACAGTGCGCTGGACGCCAGCGTGCGCCTGCCCAAGGCCTGGATCCCCCTTATCGCCGAGGCCGTGGGCAAGCCGGTGCCGGCGCCGGACGAATTGAACGCATTGCTGGGCATGGCGCAGGCCCAGGGCTTTTTGACCCAGGAGACCGACCACATCGCCAGCAGCGTGCAGGTCGATGCGGGGCAGGTGCGCCTCAACGGCAAGACCATGCAAATGCCGCAACTGGGCGGGGCGCAGTAAAAGGCCTCTCTGCCTGGCGGTGCCCTACTGCCAGGCAGGGTATCGGCGGCGCGCGATAATGGCGCCCCGGGCCGCTGCGGGCATGACAGACATGCGCAGGCCCGGTCTTGCGGAGCGCTCCATGGCATTGATGATCACTGACGAATGCATCAACTGTGATGTCTGCGAACCCGAGTGCCCCAACCAGGCCATCTATCTGGGTGAAAAGATCTATGAGATCGAACCCAGCAAATGCACCGAATGCGTGGGGCATTTTGACGAACCCCAGTGCATGCAGGTCTGCCCTGTGTCCTGCATTCCGGTCGATCCCCAGCACGTAGAAAGCCGCGAAACCCTGTGGCAAAAATTCCACCGCCTCCAGGCGGCGGTGCGGATTGGTGACTGATGGGCGCTCAATGGCCTGTAGCGCCCGTCCAATAAGCGCAATGCGCTCCTAAATTTATAGCATCAGACGCTGGCTTCAGGGGCGCCCGTGGCGGGGCGTGGCGGTTTGGGGCGCGGGGCCTTGGTGGTGTGTACCAGCAGCGTGGCCTTGTCCATATCTCCGGCCAGCAGGGCAGGCCAGGCCTTTAGGCTGTGGGTGATGCTGTCTTCGATGAGTGTGCGCTGGTCGGGGGCCGGTTTCTTGAGCACCCAGTTTGCCACCTCGGACTTGTCGCCTGGGTGGCCAATGCCGATGCGCAGGCGCCAGTAGTCGGGTGAGCCCAGTTGTGCGTGGATGTCGCGCAGGCCGTTGTGCCCGGCGTGGCCGCCACCGCGCTTGAGTTTGACCTGCCCTGGGGCGATGTCCAGTTCGTCGTGCGCCACCAGAATTTCCTCGGGTGCGATCTTGAAGAAACGCGCCAGTGCGGCCACCGATTTGCCCGACAGGTTCATGTAGGTCTGTGGCTCCAGCAGCCACACATGCTGGCCGTGCACCGTGGCGCGTGCCGCCAGGCCCCAGTAGCTGCGCTCGGGTTGCAGGTGTACCTTGAGTTCGCGCGCCAGCGCGTCGATCCACCAGAACCCTGCGTTGTGGCGGGTGGCTTCGTATTCGGACCCTGGGTTGCCCAGGCCCACAAAGAGCTTGATCATGGCTGCAATTATCAGATGGCACAAAAGCCAACGGCCCACGCAAAGGTGGGCCGTTGTGCACAGGGCAGCCACACAGGGGTGACTGCCGGGGCTGTGAGCAAGAATTACTTCTTGCCCTTGCCCTTGCCCTTGGCGGGGGCGGCAGCGGCGTCTGCGGCAGGGGCAGCAACTTCCACGGCTGGGGCCACCACGGAGACCAGAACGGGGTTGTTCTTGGCGCCACGGGTCACCGCGCTCACGCCCTTGGGCAGCTTGATGTCCTTGAGGTGCAGGGAAACGTTCTTCTGCAGGTTGGACAGGTCCACGGCGATGAATTCGGGCAGGTCCGAAGGCATGCAGGAAACGTCCAATTCGGTCATCACGGGGGTGACCAGGCACTTGTCCACCTTGACGGCGGGCGACTCTTCAGCGCCGCTGTAGTGCAGGGGCACCTTCATGTGCAGCTTGGTCTTTTCGTCCACGCGCTGGAAGTCGATGTGCAGCACCAGTTGCTTGAAGGGGTGGTATTGCACGTCGCGCAGCAGCACCTTGCTGGTCTGGCCGTTCAGTTCCATGTCCAGCACGCTGGAGTGGAAGGCTTCTTTCTTCAGGGCGTGCCACAGGGCGTTGTGGTCCACTTCGATGGCCACGGGCTGGGCGCCAGCGCCATAAACGATACCGGGCGTACGGCCCGAATTGCGCAGGCGGCGGCTCGCACCCGTGCCTTGCTTGGCGCGCTCAAAAGCGACGAATTGCATGAGGATTCTCCGTTCGAGGAGCACCGCGACCAGTGCCACCTCCGTTTGACAAAAAAGGCGCCCCGAGGGACGCCCTGCGTGTTGTTCGCGCGGTCAGAACAGGTTGTCCTGGTCGGCAAACAGACTCATCACCGAGTCTCCCTTGGCAATGCGCTGGATCGTTTCGGCGATCAGCGGGGCCACGGAGAGCTGGCGGATCTTGGCGCAGCCGCGTGCAGCTTCGCTCAAGGGAATGGTGTTGGTGACTACGACTTCGTCAAGGGCAGCGCCCTGGGCGATGCGCTCGATGGCGGGGCCAGAAAAAATGGGGTGTGTGCAGTAGGCGTACACCTTCTTGGCACCGCGCTCCTTCAGCACCTCGGCAGCTTTGACCAGCGTACCGGCGGTGTCGATCATGTCGTCCATGATCACGCAGTTGCGCCCTTCGATGTCGCCGATCACGTGCATCACTTCGGATACGTTGGCCTTGGGGCGGCGCTTGTCGATGATGGCCAGGTCGCACCCCAGTTGCTTGGCCAGTGCGCGTGCGCGCACTACGCCGCCCACGTCGGGCGAGACGACGATCAGGTCCTCGTAGTCCTTCTGGCGCAGATCACCCAGCAGCACGGGGGACGCGTAGATGTTGTCCACCGGAATGTCGAAAAAGCCCTGGATCTGGTCGGCGTGCAGGTCCATGGTCAGCACGCGGGCCACGCCCACGGCCTGAAGCATGTTGGCGACGACTTTGGCCGAGATAGGCACGCGCGTGGAGCGAGGACGGCGATCCTGGCGGGCGTAGCCAAAATAGGGAATCACGGCACTGATGCGTTCGGCCGAGGCGCGCTTGAGCGCATCGACCATGATCAGCAGTTCCATGAGGTTTTCGTTGGTGGGCGCGCAGGTGGACTGCACCACGAACACGTCGCGGGCGCGCACGTTCTGGTTGACCTCCACGGTGACTTCGCCGTCGGAAAAGCGGCCTACGTGGGCTGCGCCGAGGGAAATATGGAGGTGTTGGGCAATTTCAGCCGCCAATGCGGGATTGGCATTGCCGGTGAAAACCATGAAGTCGGGTTGGTTGGCCTGCATGAGCGTCCCAGCGGTCTGAAATGATTTGCCTGTGCGCGATGAGGATTTGGCAGGGGAGGAAGGACTCGAACCCTCGCATGCCGGAATCAAAATCCGGTGCCTTGACCAACTTGGCGACTCCCCTACACAGGTGACTTGCCGAAGCGGCAAATCACCGAAACTTCAATCCTCTGCCCATCCTGCCAGAGGATGCAGCGTCAGATTCTCGCATGCCTTGACCAGCCAGGTGCCAGGAGCACCGCTAAGATCCACTGCATGTGGCATTTGTGCAAACACTGCACTTCCAGAGCCCGTCATTCTACCATGTAATCCGCGTGCTTGGAGCCAATCGAGGGCTTGTTGCACATCGGGGCACAGTGCCTGCGCGACGCTTTGCAAGTCGTTACGACCAAAGTCGTAGTGTGCTGCAGCAAAGCCTAAGATTGTAGCACTATCTGAATCGCGCTTCAAAGCGGGGGATGCAAAAATTTTTGCGGTCTCGATGCCAGCCGCGGGTTTGACCACGGCAAAGCGCGCAGTCGGCAGCGCGCTCGCACCTGTAAGAGGTGTGATGCGTTCGCCAATGCCCTCGACCCAGGCATGGTGGCCGCACAGGAAAAACGGCACGTCGGCACCCAGGCGCACCGCAATGGCCTGCAGTTGCGGCGTGCGCAGGCCCAGCTTCCAGAGGCGGTTGAGTGCCAGCAGCGTGGTGGCGGCGTCCGAGGAGCCCCCGCCCATGCCCGCCTGCGCCGGAACCCGCTTGAGCACGCCGATATGCGCGCCCAGGGAGCAGCCCGTGCTCTGCTGCAGCGCGCGCGCAGCGCGCAGCGTCAAATCGTCTGGGGGCAGTGCGGGGCCCAGGTCTTCGCGCGTGAGCTGGCCGTCCCTGCGCAGCGAGAAGTGCAGTGTGTCGCACCAGTCGATCAGCATGAAAACCGATTGCAGCAGGTGGTAGCCATCGTCCCTGCGCCCGGTGATGTGCAGAAAGAGATTCAGTTTGGCGGGGGCTGGAACGTCGTAAAGGGACAGCATCGCAAAAGAAGGCAGGGCGGTGTCAGGGGTTCAGCAGTATGCGCAGCATGGCGGCTGGTGGTGGCTGGGTGCGTGTGGCACTCAGGCGTCCTTCGTCCAGTTGCTGCAGGTCTGCCTGCCAACCGCCAGCCAAGGTGGGCACTCCTGAGAGCCAGTCGAACAGCGCATCAATGGGCAGGGCTTCGCCCGTCACCTCGCGCAGCAGGGCTGAAAGTGTTGCTGCGCTGCGGCGTTCCTGGGCTGTTTCAATGGAGGCTTCGCCCACAGACCATTGAAGACGCGCCAGCAGGGTGCCCAGCGGGGTGGACAGTTCCAGGCGGCCGTTGTCTGCGGAGCCCTGCAGGTCGAAATGGGCGGCGAAGGAGCGAGGAGCATCAGGGTCGTCCACACGCAGATGGATGCGTCCACTCCAGGGGCCGGTGGACGGCGTATGCGTACTGCGGCGCTGTGGCTGCGCACAGCCCACCAGCCACACCGACGACAGGGCATACAGCCCGGCCTGGCAGAGGGCGCGCCGGTTCCAGGGAGACATGAAGGGGACTCTCACGCCTTCTCAGGGCTTGACACCCAGGCGCTTGAGGGTTTCGCGCAGCACCTCATTGTCGGCATTGAGCCTGGCGCTTTCCTTCCAGAGCTTCCGCGCCGCCTCTTTTTCGCCCAAGACCCAGAGCACTTCGCCCAGGTGCGCCGCAATTTCTGCGTCGGGGCGCAGCCGGTAGGCGCGTTCCAGCAATTGGCGCGCCTGGGGCATATTGCCCATGCGGTACTCGATCCAGCCCAGGCTGTCGGTGATGAAGGGGTCGTTGGGGGCCAGGCTCAGGGCGCGCTCGATCAGGAGCCTGGCTTCTTCGAGTTGTACTCCACGGTCGGCCAGCGAGTAGCCCAGGGCGTTGAGCGCATGGTGGTAGTTGGGGTTGCGGGCAATCACCTTGCGCAACAGGCGCTCCATTTCGTCGTGCCGCCCCAGTTTGTCTGCCAGCATGGCCAGCTCGTACTCCAGATCGTCGTCATCGGGGGTGGCCTTGACCAGCTTTCCCTGCAGTGTGTAGGCCTCGCGGTATGCACGTGCATCGCGCAGCAATTGCACCTCGGCTTGTTGGTTCATGCGCCGGGCCTCATCGGTCTCGGCGGGCAGGCTCTGCAACAGGGCGCGGGCTTCCTTGAGCTTGCCCTGGCGGGCCAGCAAGGATGCGCGCCGGGTTTGGGCGCTGAAAAGCTCCTTGCCGTCTTCGATGCGCTGCAACCATTGCTCAGCTGCCGCATAGTCCCCGCGCTTTTCCGCGATCTGAGCATGCAACAGGTAGGCCTGCGTCAGGCTGGCACGCAGCGTTTCATTGTCCGGCGATGACTTTGCGAGGCGCAGCAGTTCACCCAGCGATGCTTCGGCGGCCTCGTACTGCTGGTCTTGTACCTGAAGCGCCGCCTGCGCGAGCCAAGCCTGAGGCAGGTCGGGCTTTTCGGTGGTCACGGCCTTCAATTGGCTGCGGGCCTCGGGGTAGCGCTGTTGTTCAAGCAACAGCCGGGCATAGGCCATGCGCACTTCAGGGCTGGGACGTTGCCGCAGGTAGGCGGTCAATAAGGGCTCGGCATCGGCAGTGCCGTTTTCCATCAGTTCCAGGGCGAGCACGGCAGGACCGTCGGCTTGTGCTTGTGACGCCTGCCCCCGCCGCGCCGCATCCAGGGCTCCGGTGGCGTCTTGGGCCTGCAGGCGCATGCGTCCGATGGCCGTCCAGGCAGCGGCGGCGGCGGCCCCCTCGGCGCGCAGTTCAGTGTTCAGTGCCTTTTCGAGCATGCGCGCGGCTTGCGCCTTGTCTGGCGCTCTGCGCAACAACTGTGGCAAGGCCAGCAGCATTCCCGGCTTTTCGGCGCCCGGCGTCTGGTCCAGCATCTCGCGCAGGGGGGTGGGAATGTCGTCGATGCGGTTGAGGGCGATCAGGATCTGCAGCACATAGCGGTTGGCGTCGGTGGACTGCGGTGTCGCCTGCTTCCAGGCCTGGGCGGCAGCCAGTGCCTGGTCTCCCGCACGCGCCTGCAGGGCGATGTCCGTGGCACGTTGGAACAGCCGCTCGTCGTTGCTGCGGCGGGCCGCCTCCAGGACCAGTGCATACCCGGTGCCGGGATCACCTTCGCGTGTGACGATTTCTCCCAGCAGTATTTCGTAAAACAGGGTGGCATCCAGCAGCGCCGAAGCGATCGGCCTGTCCCCTGGGGCGGCAGTCTGGTGCTGGGGTGTTTGTGGGGGTGCTGCGAGACAGGCGCTCGCCACGAGTGCGCCCGGCAAGAAGGTCGCCAGAATGCGAAGAATATGGAGCATCAAACCATAATAATCCATGCCCGTGGTGGGCAACGGGAGTACCTTTATGCCGGAGTTGCCCGAAGTGGAAGTCACTCGCCGTGGCATTGCTACCGCCTTGGTGGGAGCGCGGATACGAGCGGTGGTGCTTGGCAAACCCTTGCGTTGGCCACTGGGCTGTGACCCAGCCCGCTTGGTCGGGCGTGTCTTCACCGCCGTGGGGCGGCGTGGCAAGTACCTGTTGCTGGAGTTGGACGAAGGCTGCCTGATCGTGCACCTGGGCATGTCCGGCAGTCTGCGCTGGCTGGTGCAACCTACTGAGCCGGGCCCACACGACCATTTCGATGTTTGCACCGACCGGGGGACGCTGCGTTTGCATGATCCGCGGCGCTTCGGCGCCGTGGTCCATGTGGCCAGTTTGCAGGATCCGATGGCGTGCAAACTGCTGGGCGGCCTGGGGGTGGAACCCCTGTCGGACGATTTTCAAATGCGTAACTGGCTTCTTGCGCTGCGCCACAGCCGCCAGGCGATCAAGCAACTTCTGCTGTCGGGGCGCGTGGTGGTTGGTGTGGGCAACATCTATGCGTGTGAGGCCTTGTTCCGAGCGGGCATCCGACCCAGCACCCCCGCCTTGCGCATCGGCCCCGCACGGGCGCACCGGCTCCATGCGGCCATCCGCGAAGTGTTGGCCGAGGCGGTGAATCTGGGGGGGAGCACCTTGCGGGACTTCGCCAGCGCACATGGCCACGCCGGGGAATTTCAGCAGCATGCACAGGTGTATGGCCGGGAGGGCCTACCCTGCAGGGTGTGCGGCACCCAGGTGCGCATGGAGCGGCAGGGGCAGCGCAGCAGCTTCTTTTGTCCACGCTGTCAGCGTCCCTGATTTGAGGCGCTGAAACCACGTTTCCTCGTGGTGCAGGGCGCAATGGCTGCGTCCGGTGCTATATTTTGTGCCTATTCGTGGCAGCCTATCCATAGACCATCGGGAGCAAAGTGGGACCCTCCTTCAACGAGCAGTTCGAGCAGCATGGCGCCTGGCGGCGCGAATTCGCCCGGCAACTCAAGCAGCTGGGCGAGTGGATGTCTGCGCACGATCTCATGGATGCCGCCGTCCAGGAGCGTTTGCAACGGCTCGAAGGGCAACTGCGGTCCGACCGCATCATGGTGGCCTTCGTGGCCGAGTTCTCGCGCGGCAAGTCCGAGCTGATCAACGCCATCTTCTTTGCCGACTACGGCAGGCGCATCATGCCGGCCAGTGCGGGGCGCACCACAATGTGCCCCACCGAGCTGGGCTACGACCCGCAGGTTCCTCATTGCCTGCGCCTTCTTCCCATTGAAACGCGCCTGCAGATGCAGGGGCTGGCCGAGTGGCGGCTCAAGCCCGAGCGCTGGGTCGAGGTGCCCTTGCAGGTAGGGGATGCCGATCAGATTTCGCGTGCGCTCGAAAAAGTGGCGCAGGTGCGCAAGGTCAGCGTGGACGATGCACGGGCCATGGGCTTCTGGCATGACGACATGCCCGATGACAACCCGTCGCTCGATGCGCAGGGCATGGTCGAGGTGCCTCTGTGGCGTCACGCCATCATCAACCTGCCCCATCCGTTGCTCAAGCAGGGCTTGGTCATTCTGGACACGCCGGGCCTCAACGCTGTGGGTGCCGAGCCCGAACTGACCGTCAACCTGATTCCGCAGGCCCATGCAGTGGTGTTCATTCTGGGTGCGGACACGGGCGTGACCCGCTCGGACCTGAGCATCTGGCGCGAGCATCTGGCAGCCGCATCGCAAGGGGCCGACGCGCGCCTGGTGGTGCTCAACAAGATCGACACCCTCTGGGACACGCTCAACTCGGCCCAGCAAATCCAGGACCAACTGGAGCGCCAGCGCCAGACCTCCGCCGAAATGCTGGGCGTGCGGTTGGACCAGGTGCTGCCCGTCTCGGCCCAAAAGGGGCTGGTGGCCAAGATCCAGTGCGACGACGTCATGCTGGAGGCCAGCGGCCTGCCGGTTCTGGAAGAGGCGCTCGGGCGCGGCATCATGGGCCAGCGCCAGGCCATTCTGCGTTCGGCCATCAGTGCAGGCATTGCCAGCCTGCGCACTGAAACGGCGCGGGTGCTCAACATCCGTCGGCGGGACCTGGACGAGCAGATGCTGGAACTGCGCAGCCTGCGCGGCAAAAATTCGTCCGTCATCCTGGCCATGCGCAACCGCATCGAGCAGGAACAGCGCGAGTTTGACCTGAGCACCACGCGTATCCATGCCGTGCGGGCCGTGCACATCAAGCTCTTGCGCGATGTGTTCCACAAGCTCGGCAGCAAGGCCCTCAAGGAGCAACTGGCGCCGCTGATGGCCAGCCTGCAGCAAAAGGGTCTCAAGCTGGGTGTGCGCAAGCAGTATGAAGAAGTTTTCCGTGAGTTGCAGGACACGCTCGATGGTGTGCAGTCTGCTGCCACGGAAATCCAGGCCATGTTGGAAGGCACGTTTCGTCAGCTCAATGCCGAGTTTGGCTTTTCGCTGCAGGTTCCTGCGGCGCCCCAGCTTCAGGAATTCGGTAACGAAATTGCGCGCATCGAGCAAGGACACCTGCAGTACCTGGGCATGGGCAATACGCTCAAACTGTTGCAGCCGGAATTTGCCGAACGACTGGGGCGCGCGCTGTCCATCCGCTTGCGCTCGGTGTACGAATCGGTGGCCAACGACCTGGAACTGTGGAGCAAGTCCGCCACGGCCCAGCTTGATGCCCAACTGCGTGAGCGCAAGCGCAGCTTTGCGCGCCGCATCGAGGCGGTGGACCGCATCCAGCAGGCCGCTACCGGCCTGGAAGAGCGCATCACCGAGATCGAGGAAGGCGAGGCCGAACTGCAGCGGCTGGACGACCATCTGCTGCAGCTGACCGAGCAGCTCATGGCCCTGGCCGAAGATCCGGCCGAGGTCGAGCACCACGATATCTTTGCCCCAGCATGAGTGGTGCCCTCCCGCCAGTGGCACCCCTGGTGGTGCGCTGGCAGGCCGAACATGGCCGCTCCAGCCTGCCATGGCAGTGCACCCGTGATCCTTATCGCGTTTGGCTCTCCGAAATCATGCTGCAGCAGACGCAGGTGGCTACGGTGCTGGACTACTACGCACGTTTCCTGGCGCGGTTTCCTGATGTGCATGCGCTGGCAGCGGCGCCGCCGGACGATGTGTTGGCCTTGTGGAGCGGGCTGGGCTACTACAGCCGTGCCCGCAATCTGCACCGTTGTGCGCAGCAGGTGGTGCAGGTGCACGGAGGCCGTTTTCCCGCCACGGTGGCAGAACTGTCGGCCCTGCCAGGCATAGGTCGCTCTACCGCAGGCGCCATTGCCGCATTCTGTTTTGGCCAGCGGGCTCCCATTCTGGACGCCAACGTGCGCCGTGTTCTGACTCGCCTGTTGGGCTTTGGCGGCGACCTGGCGCAGGCGCCGCAGGAGCGCGCACTCTGGCAGCATGCCCAGGACTTGCTGCCGACCCAGCAGCTGGATGAATCCATGCCGCGCTACACCCAGGGAATGATGGATCTGGGGGCCATGGTGTGCTTGCCCCGCCAGCCCCGCTGTGAGGCGTGCCCCTTGCAGGCGCACTGTGTGGCTCGGGCCAAAGGCACCCCCGAGCAGTACCCGGTGCGCACACGCAAGCTGGTGCGCAAGGCCCAGGCATGGTGGTTGCTGCAATTGCAGGATGCCCAGGGCCAGGTGTGGCTGGAGCGCCGTCCTGAACGGGGTATCTGGGCGGGCTTGTACAGCCTGCCGGTGTTCGAGGAGCGCGAAGCGCTGATGGCCTGGCTGGAAGGTGCGCAGGCCCAGCTGCAGCAGGAACACCCTTCCATGCTGCATGTACTGACCCACCGTGACCTGTACCTGCACCGCGTGGTGGCCACGGTGGCGCAGCTGCCTGCCATGCCTGTGCCTGGCGGTTGGTACGCCTTGGCAGAGACAGCCGCGCTGGGACTGGCCGCACCGGTGCGCAAACTGCTGCAGTCGGGCGTAGCGTAGCGGGCTTAGCGGCCGTCCAGCTCGCGGTGGCGGCGCAGCGTGGGCCACTGGCTGGCAAAGCGCACGGCCAGTCGCTCCACCAGATAAACCGAACGGTGCTGGCCACCCGTGCAGCCAATGGCCACGGTCACATAGCTGCGGTGGTTGCGTGCCATGGCGGGCAGCCAGTGTTCCAGGAAGACGGCAATGTGCTGCTCCATCACGTCCACTTCGGGCTGCTGCTTCAGAAAATCGGCCACCGGCGCATCCAGCCCGGTGAGATCGCGCAGATCGTTTTCGTAGTGCGGGTTGGGCAGCATGCGCACGTCGAATACGTAGTCGGCATCCACAGGTACGCCGTGCTTGAAGGCGAAAGACTGGAACACCAACGACAGCCCGCCTTTGTCGGTGCCGATCAAGTCCTTGATGTAGGCCTGCAATTGTGATCCGCGCAGGTTGCTGGTGTCGATGACCTGGGCCTGCTCGCGCAACTCCGCCAGAAGCTCGCGTTCCAGCTCGATGGCCTGCACCAGCGCCAGCCGCCCGTCGTCCTGCCTGTCGCCAGACAGTGGATGGCGGCGGCGCGTTTCCGAAAAGCGCCTGACCAGCGTGCCGGTGGTGGCATCGAGAAAAATCGAGTGCACGGCGCAACCCTGGCGGCGCAGTTCCTGCAACTTGGAGGGCACCAGCGGCAAGGAGGTGGCGCTGCGCACATCCATGGCAATGGCCAGCCGGTTGCCGTGGTGCGTGTGTTCCAGCGCTACAAACGACAGCAGCAGCTCGGGCGGCAGGTTGTCCACGCAGTAGTAGCCCGCGTCTTCCAGCGCGCGCAGCGCAATGGATTTGCCCGAGCCCGACATGCCGGTGATGAGCACGATTTCCATGGTGGGGTGTTCTTTCAGGCCTGCTTGCGGCGGGGTGCCGTGGTGTCCAGCATTTCGCGGGCGTGGGCCAGGGAGCGGGCGGTGGGCTTGTCGCCACCCAGCATGCGGGCAATTTCCGCGACCCGATCGTCGTCCTCGACCGCGGCCACAGCGCTGGTGGTGGGCTCGCCACGCAGCTTGGTCACCACCAGGTGGTGGTGTGCGCTGGCAGCCACCTGTGGCAGATGGGTGACCGCCAGCACCTGCCGGTCCTGCCCGATCTGGCGCATCAAGCGGCCTACGCTGGCGGCCACGGCACCGCCCACGCCTGCGTCCACCTCGTCGAAGATCAGCGTGTCTGCGCTGCCCAAGGTGCTGGTGGCCACGGCTATGGCCAGCGAGATGCGCGAGAGCTCACCGCCCGAGGCGATCTTGCCAATGGGCCGGGGGGTGGCGCCAGGATGGCCTGCCACCAGAAAGTCGATGTCGTCCAGCCCATGGGCTGCGGGTTCGGCGGATTTGCGTACCTGCACCACAAACTGGCCGCCAGCCATGCCCAGCTCTTGCATGGCTGCGGTGATTTCTGCCGACAGCCGGGGGGCTGCCTTGCTGCGCTGGTGCGACAGCGCCTGGGCTGCCGCCTGGTAGGCCTTGGCATGCTGCTGCACGGCCTGCTCCAGCGTGGCCAGGTCGCTGGCGGCGTCCAGCTGTTGCAGGGCCTGTTCCCAGGATTGGCGCAGCGCGGGCAGTTCTTCTGCAGGGCGTTTGTGGCGGCGTGCCAGCGCCAGCCATTGGGCCACGCGGGCGTCCAGCTGCGCGAGCCGGTCGGGGTCGAGCTCGGTGTGGTCCAGGTAGCTGTGCAGACCGTGCAAAGCGTCGTCCGTCAGCGCCAGGGCCGAAGCCAGTGTGCCAGCCAGTTCCTTGAACGCAGGCTCCAGGTGCTCCTGGCGTTGCAGGGTGTCCAGTGCCCGCGACAGCCCTGCGCGTGCACCACCATCTTCCGCATCGAGCAGGTTCACGGCGGATTGGGCAGATTCCAGCAGCGACTGGGCGTGCGTGAGCCGGGTGTGCTGGGCATTCAGGCTGTCCCATTCGCCTTCGGCGGGCGAGAGCTTGTCCATTTCGGACAGTTGCCATTGCAGCCGTTCGCGCTCTTGCTGCAACTGGTCCTGGGCACTGCGGGCCTGCGCGCAGGCCCGCAGTGCCTCGCGCCAGCGCGCCCAGCAGACCGTCACTTCGTGCGGCGACGCGCCCGCGTAGGCATCCAGCAGGTCACGCACCGCGTCGGCACGGGTCAAGCTCTGCCAGGCGTGCTGGCCGTGGATGTCGATCAGCCGCTCACCCAGGTGGCGCAACTGCGCGGCGGTGGCGGGCAGGCCGTTGATCCAGGCGCGGCTCTTGCCGGTGGCGTCGATGGTGCGTCGCAGCAGCAACTCCGGCTGGGCATCGAACCCGGATTCTTCCAGCCAGGGCGTGAGGGGCTCTGCACCGTCGAACTCGGCGCACAGGTCGGCGCGCTGTGCGCCTTCGCGCACCACTGCCGCATCGGAGCGCCCACCCAGGATGAGTTGCAAGGCCTCGATCAAAATGGACTTGCCCGCGCCCGTTTCGCCGGTCAGTGCAGTGAAGCCCTCATGCAGATCCAGCTCCAGCGTCTGGACGATCACGAAATCACGCAAAACGATGCGTTTGAGCGCCATGCTCAGGATCCTCCTTCATTCCAGCGCAGCTTCTTGCGCAAGGTGTCGAAGTAATTCCACCCCCGAGGGTGCAAGAAGCGCACGCTGAATTCCGAGCGGCGCACGATGATGCGGTCGCCATGCAGCAGGGATGCCAGCGACTGCATGTCAAAGTTGGCGCTGGCATCGCGCCCGCTGACCAGTTCGATGGCCACCTCGGCCACGTCGGCCAGCACAATGGGCCGGTTGGACAGCGTGTGCGGCGCAATCGGCACCAGCACCCAGCCTGGAATGGAGGGGTGCAGCATGGGCCCGCCCGCCGACAGTGCATACGCCGTGGACCCCGTAGGCGAGGCCACGATCAGGCCGTCGGCACGCTGGTTGGCCACGAAATGGCCATCCACCTCCACGCGCACCTCCACCATGCCCGATGTGGCGCCCCGGTTGAGCACCACATCGTTCATGGCCAATGCGTCGAACACCACACGCCCCTCGCGCTGCACCTGGGCATGCATCAGCGGGCGGTGGTCTTCCTCGTACTCGCCGCGCAGCATGGGCGTGAGCGTGGCGCGGTAGTTCTCCAGCGGAATGTCGGTTACGAACCCCAACCGCCCCTGGTTGATGCCGATGAGCGGTGTGCCAAAGCGTGCAAGCTGGCGCCCGATGCTGAGCATGGTGCCGTCGCCCCCCACCACCAGGCCCAGGTCGCACTGCTTGCCGATGGCTTCGACGTCCAGCGTGTCGTACTGCGTCAGACCCGAGGTGGCGGCGGTTTGCGCCTCCAGCGCCACCTCGCAGCCTTGGGCGTGCAGGAAGTGGGCAATGTCGTCCAGCACCTTGCGGGCACCGCAGGCGGCCGTGCTGGCGGCAGGGTATTGGTACTTGCCTACCAGGGCCACATGGCGAAAGTGGAGTTTCATGCCGAAATTACATCATTAAAATCGTGACATGCTCGATGACCGTGCCAAGTTGTTGCTCAAGACGCTGGTGGAGCGTTATATCGACGAGGGCCAACCCGTGGGCTCGCGAACGCTGTCGCGGGCCTCGGGCCTGGACCTGTCGCCCGCCACCATCCGCAACGTGATGGCCGACCTGGAGGAGCTGGGCCTCATCGTCAGCCCGCACACCTCCGCCGGACGCATCCCCACCGCCAAAGGCTACCGTCTGTTCGTGGACACCATGCTCACCGTGCAGCGCGAGCACATCACCTCGCCGCAACTCGCGCCCGAGCCCCCGCAAAAAGTCATTGCCAACGCCGCGCAGATGCTGTCCAACCTGTCGCAGTTTGTTGGCGTGGTCATGGCGCCGCGGCGTACCTCGGTGTTTCGGCAGATCGAATTCCTGCGGCTGTCGCAGCAACGCTACCTGGTCATCATCGTGTCCCCCGACGGCGATGTGCAGAACCGCGTCATCGTTTCGGAAACCGACTTCACCCAGTCGCAACTGACCGAGGCGGCCAACTACCTCAACGCCCACTACGCGGGCATGGCCATCGAAATGGTGCGCGAGCGCCTGCGCACCGAGGTTGAGTCGCTCCAGGGCGAAATCGCCACCCTGATGCGGGCGGCCGTCAATGTCAGCTCCGAGGCGTTGCATGAAGCGCAGGAAGAGGTGGTCTTTGCAGGTGAAAGCAAACTGCTCGCCGTCAGCGAATTCTCGCGCGACATGGGCAACCTGCGCCGTGCCTTCGAGCTGTTCGAGCAAAAGACCCAGATCCTGCGCCTGCTCGACGTCTCCAGCCAGGCCCAGGGCGTGCGCATCTTCATCGGGGGCGAGAGCCAGGTCGTACCGTTCGAAGACCTCTCGGTCGTCAGCGCCCCGTACGAGGTCGATGGCCAGGTGGTTGGCACCCTGGGTGTGATCGGCCCCACGCGCATGCCTTACGACAAGATGATCCAGATCGTGGACATCACTTCCCGCATGGTTTCCAACGCCCTGAGCCACCAGCGCTGAGCCGTGCGGTGCGGCGGGTAGAATCCACGCCTGTTTTTCCGCGCCGCACCGGGCCTGCTCCGGGGCGGACGCTGGGGGCCTCTAGCTCATGCTTGGTTAGAGCAGCGGACTCATAATCCGTTGGTGCGGGGTTCGACTCCCCGGGGGCCTACCAAACACCCATAAGTAAACCCTGCTATTCATACGATAGCGGGGTTTTTCTTTTTCTGATGCGTGTAGGCAATCTTCAGGCACTGTGCCCCAATGCAGCACTGGCAGCGGCGATAAAAAAGCCCCACGGCGGGGGGCTTCGGTCGGGTGTTGCGTCACGGCGGGCGGTGCGAGTACGGCAGCAAATGCACGGCAACCCGGTCAATGGCCTGTGTGCCCAGTGTGCGTTGCCGAGGGTTTGGCCAGTGGCGTGAAACGCGCCTGCAGTGCGGCCTGGCCCGGCAGGGTGATGGACATCACGGCCTTCAGGTTGGGCGCGAGGGCATAGCTGCCTGTGCCGTGCAGCACATTGTCGCCACCGGGTGTCAGCGCGATGGTGGTCTTGCGCTTGCCCGACAGCAAGGTCACGCTGCCCTGGGCACCAGCCGTGGGCTGCGCTGTGCCCGCGTGGTCGGTCACATACACGCGCACGGGCCGTTGCGCCGGCGGGACATCGGACGGGGCCAGCACCAGTTCCAGATGGTAGGCGCCCGCCATGCGCAGTTGTCCGCCGTGCGGGGCCTGCATGGTGTCCAGGTAGTCATCGGTATGTGCGGACGCCAAGCCCGCCCAGAGCAGGCTGGCGAGCAGTACGGTGGCGGTACGGGGCATCATTCGGGGCTCCTTGGGTGGGGTGCAGTGTGGGGTGGGGTTCGGGCGTATTGCGCAGGGGACGACGGCTTCGGGCGCCAAAGGGTTCCGCGCTATTCCTGCGCGCCTTCCACCACAAACTGCACCTTGCGCTCGCCGCGCCATTCGTTGACGTCCAGGCGCCAGGCGAGCAGGGCGCGTGCGGGCAGGGGCGCGGTGCGGCCGAACCAGATGCCGTCCACCGGCTCGCCCCGGTGGCGCAGCTTGAGCGAGAGGTGGCGCTCGCCCACCAGGCGCTGGCTGAGGATGTCCACTTCCTCGCTGAACACGGGCGGCGCAAAGCCCTGGCCCCAGACCTCGCGCTGCAGCGTGTCGGCCAGGTCGGCGCGGCGCCACTCGGGGGCCAGGGGGCCGTCGGTCTCCAGGCGGCGTGTGAGGGTGGCGGCGTCCAGCCATTCGCGGGCGAC
Source organism: Acidovorax sp. 210-6 (assembly GCF_010020825.1). Lineage (GTDB taxonomy): Bacteria > Pseudomonadota > Gammaproteobacteria > Burkholderiales > Burkholderiaceae_C > Simplicispira > Simplicispira sedimenti. Next base: position 3,078,784 of record NZ_JAACJE010000001.1, on the reverse strand, counting down.
CTGGGCCAGGGCCTGCTCGAAGTCGGCAAAGCGCTCGGCGGGTACGGTGCAGCCCGCCGCCATGGCGTGGCCGCCAAAGCGCAGCAGCACGCCAGGGTGGCGCTTGGCCACCAGGTCCAGCGCGTCGCGCAAATGAAAGCCCGCAATGGATCGGCCCGAGCCCTTGAGCTCGTGTTCCTTGCCCGGTGCACCGCTGGCGGCAAAGACGAAGGTGGGGCGGTGCAGCTTGTCCTTGATGCGTGAGGCGACGATGCCGACCACGCCTTCGTGGAAGTCCGGGTCGAACACGCTGACGGCGGGCGGTGGCTCGTCCTGCGCGCCAAACAGGTCTTCGGCCAGCAGCAGGGCCTGCTCGCGCATGCCGCCCTCGATCTCGCGGCGTTCGCGGTTGATGGCGTCGAGCTGCTGCGCCAGGTGGTCGGCGCGCGCGGCGTCGTCGGTGAGCAGGCATTCGATGCCCAGCGTCATGTCGGCCAGGCGCCCGGCGGCGTTGATGCGCGGACCCAGCGCAAAGCCGAAGTCGAAGGTGGTGGCCAGCGGTGCCTGGCGCCCGGCCACGCGCAGCAGCGCGGCAATGCCCGGCGGCATCTGGCCCGCGCGGATGCGCTTGAGGCCCTGCGCCACCAGGCGGCGGTTGTTGGTGTCCAGCCGCACCACGTCGGCCACGGTGCCCAGGGCGACCAGGGGCAGCAGGGGCTCCAGGCGCGGCTGCTGGGCGGCGTCGAACACGCCGCGCTGGCGCAGTTCGGCACGCAGTTGCATGAGCACGTAGAACATCACGCCCACCCCGGCGATGGATTTGCTCGGGAACGTGCAGCCCGGCTGGTTGGGGTTGACGATGGCGTCGGCCTGCGGCAGTTCGGCGCCGGGCAGGTGGTGGTCGGTGACCAGCACCGCCAGGCCCAGCGCTTTGGCCTGAGCCACGCCCTCCACGCTGGCGATGCCGTTGTCCACGGTGATGAGCAGGTCGGCGCCGCGTTCCTTCACGCGCCGGGCGATGGGTGGCGTGAGACCGTAGCCATCCACCACGCGGTCGGGCACCAGGTAGTCCACATGCCGCGCGCCCAGCAGGCGCAGGCCGCGCACGGCCACGGCGCAGGCGGTGGCGCCGTCGCAGTCGTAGTCGGCCACGATGCACAGGCGTTGGTCGCTGGCGATGGCGTCGGCCAGCAACTGGGCTGCCTGCTGCACGCCTTGCAGGCCGCTGGGCGGCAGCAGGCGGGCCAGGCTGTCGTCCAGCTCGTCGCTGGTGTGCACGCCGCGTGCAGCGTACAGGCGCGCCAGCAGCGGGTGCAGGCCGGCCTGCTCCAGTGCCCAGGCGGCGCGGGGGGGAATGTCTCTTGCTATTATTTTCATAGCTGCTCGCGCACGTCAGCAAAGCGCTGGGGCCTGAAAATGCTTTGAATTTTTTGCCCCAGGCTGCGCGGCACCTGCTGCCAGGTGAGTGCGCCGCGCTCGCCACACAGCGTCAGTCGCACGCCGTGGCCTTGCGTCGCTTGCTGGTGCAGGGCGGCCAGGGCCGTGGCGTCCAGCGTTTGCCAAGCCTGCGCCCAGGCGGGCCAGTCGCCACGCAGGGCGGCGTCCTGCAGGCGGGCATCGACCTGGGGCACCGTGCCGGTGGGTGTGGGCGGTGCGTCCAGGCGGCCCGCGCCATGCACCCAGAAGGCGTTGACCGGCGGCAGGCCCTGGGCTTCGCGTGCGTCGTTCCAGGGGTGGGTGTAGAGCAGCATCTGCATCTCGCTGTGCAGGCGGCGCATCGGGTGGGCCTTGTGCTCGCCCGGCAGCCAGTGCGACACATCGCGGTGCAGCACGCGCTCGACCGATGCGGTGGCCAGGTCGGCCAGCGTGTCGCCCTGGGCCAGCCAGCGCGTGGGGCGGTCGTAGTGCAGGGTGACGCCGTCCTGCGCGAACCAGGGCGCCAGCACCTCCAGCAGCGCGCGCGAGGCCGCCTCGTCCAGGCGCAGCGCGGCCGGGTCGGACAGCGTGACGTGGTCGGTGCGTACCTGCCAGTGGCAGGGCGTGACAAAAGCCCAGGCGCTGTGCAGGGCGTCCTGCGTGCGCCCGCGCTGGTGCAGCTCCCAGGCGGCCCAGGGCGTGCGCCCGTCGCCATCGGGCAGGCCCAGGGCGCGGGCCAGCACGCGCTCGTGCGGGGCGCTCAGGGCGTCGTCGGGGCTTTGGGTGTTGTCCTGAAGAGTCAGGCGCTGGAGCAGCGCGTCCAGGTGCGGCAGGCGCAGGTTCTGCAAGGCCTGGCGGCAGGCGTCGCTGGGGTGGGCGGCGTAGGGGATGATGAGGTGCGGGGTGTCCGGCATGCCGGGTATTTTGCGGGATGCCACAATCGCGCTCTCATGCAGATCCCCTACGAACTGGCCCTGGGCTGGCGCTACACGCGCGCGGGCCGCGCCACGCGGCGCAATGGCTTTATTTCCTTTATCTCGGGCGTGTCCATGCTGGGCATCGCGCTCGGGGTGGCGGCGCTCATCATCGTGCTGTCGGTGATGAACGGTTTTCAGAAAGAAGTGCGCGACCGCATGCTCAGCGTGGTCTCGCACATCGAGATCTTTGCGCCCGGCGGCGCGGCCATGCCCGATGTGCAGCGCACGTTGACGGAGGCACGCCAGCACCCGCAGGTGGTGGGCGCGGCGCCGTTTGTCTCGGCGCAGGCGCTGCTGGCGCGTGGCGAGGACATGAAGGGTGCGCTGGTGCGCGGCATCGACCCGGCGCGCGAGCCCGAGGTCACCGACCTGGTGGCGGGCAGCCAGGGCGAGGCGCTGGCGCAACTGGTGCCGGGCGAGTTCCGCGTGGTGCTGGGCGGCGAGCTGGCGCGCATGCTGGGCGTGCGCCGGGGCGATGTGGTCACGCTGATTGCGCCCACGGGCCAGGTCACGCCCGCGGGCGTGGTGCCGCGCATCAAGCAGATGCTGGTGGCGGGCACCTTCGACTCGGGCCACTACGAATACGACTCCACCCTGGTGCTGCTGCACCACGAGGATGCGCAGCGCATCTTCCGCCTCGAAGGGCCCACGGGCATCCGCCTGAAGCTGCGCAACCTGCACGAGGCGCGCAGCGTGGCGCTGGACCTGGCGGGCAGCCTGAGCGGCGACCTGCGCATCCGCGACTGGACGCAGCAGAACCGCACCTGGTTCGCCGCCGTGCAGCTCGAAAAACGCATGATGTTCATCATCCTCACGCTCATCGTGGCCGTGGCGGCGTTCAACCTCGTCTCCACCCTGGTGATGACGGTGCAGGACAAGCGTGCCGACATCGCCATCCTGCGCACCCTGGGCGCGAGCCCGCGCAGCATCATGGGCATCTTCGTGGTGCAGGGCGCGATGGTGGGCGTGATCGGCACACTGGCCGGGCTGCTGCTGGGCCTGGGCATTGCGCTCAACATCGACGTGATCGTGCCCGCCATCGAGCGGCTGCTGAGCGCCAGTTTTTTGCCCAAGGACATTTACCTCATCAGCCGCATGCCCAGCGACCCGCAGCCTGCCGACATCGTGCCTGTCGGCGTGATCTCGCTGGTGCTGGCCTTCGTGGCCACGCTGTACCCGAGCTGGCGCGCCAGCCGCGTCAACCCTGCCGAGGCTCTTCGCTATGAATAATGTAGCTGGTGGCGCTTATCCAGCAAGCGCTGGAGGCCAAAATGGCTTCAAAAACCAAGTCGTGCTGCAGGCCCGGGGCCTCACCAAGCGCTTCACCGAGGGGCGCCTGGATGTGACGGTGCTGCAGGGCGTGGACCTGGAAGTGCGCGCGGGCGAGACGCTGGCCATCGTCGGCGCCTCGGGCTCGGGCAAGAGCACGCTGCTGCACCTGCTGGGCGCGCTCGACGCGCCCACGGCGGGCAGCGTGCACCTGCACGGGCAGCACCTGGCGCAGCTCTCGGCGGCGCAGCAGGGCGAGTTGCGCAACCAGTACCTGGGCTTTGTCTATCAGTTCCACCACCTTTTGCCCGAGTTCAGCGCGCTGGACAACGTGGCCATGCCGCTGCGCATCCGGCGCCTGCCCTACGAGGAATGCACGCGCCGCGCGGAGCAGATGCTGGCCCAGGTGGGCCTGGCCGGGCGTGTGCAGCACCGCCCGGCCGAGCTGTCGGGCGGCGAGCGCCAGCGCGTGGCCATCGCCCGTGCCCTGGTCACCCAGCCCGCCTGTGTGCTGGCCGACGAGCCCACCGGCAACCTGGACCGCGCCACGGCCGAGGGCGTGTTCCAGCTCATGCTGCAACTGGCGCGGGAGCAGGGCACGGCGTTCGTCATGGTGACGCACGACGAGCAGCTTGCTGCGCGGTGCGACCGGGTGCTCAGGCTGGTGGCGGGGCGTCTGGACCTGGCGCAGTAGCGCGATCGCAGGCGCAATTCGCCGTCCGCCTGCTCAGGGCGCAATCTTGCGTTTGAGCGCCCGCGCCACCGGCTGCGGCAGGCTGGGCAGCGAGCGCAGCAGCCAGGGCAGCACCTTGCGCTTGGCGCCGGAGAGTGACTCGGGCACCACGGCTTCGATGAGGTGGGGGCCGGGGTGTGCCAGCGCGTACTCCAGCGCCTTGCAAAAGCCTTCCGCTGCATCGGTGCGCACCGCGTGCACGCCCATGCCCTGGGCGAGCTGGGCGAAGTTCAGCACCGGGCCCTTCAGGTCGAGCTGCGACTTGGCCTTGGGGCCAGGCTCTTCGGCGCCCACGCGTTCCAGCTCCACGTTCAGCACCGAGTACGACGCGTTGTTGAAGATGATGGCCGTCACGTTGAGCCCCTCGCGGGCCATGGTCCACAGCGCCTGGATGGTGTACATGGCTGTACCGTCGCCAATCAGCGCAATCACCGGGCGCTGCGGGCAGGCAATGGCCGCGCCCACGGCGCCCGGCAGGCCCTGGCCGATGGCGCCGCCCGTGAGGGTGATGAGGTCGTGGCGCGGGCCGCCAGCGGTCATCACATTGAGCATGAGGCCGGAGGTGATGGCCTCGTCGATCAGGATGGCGTTCTCGGGCAGCAGGTGGCCCACGGCCTTGCACACCTTGGGGGCCGTGAGCGCGCCACGCGGGCGGTCGGGGCGCTGCGGGGCCTGCAGTGCAGGCTGGGCCTGCGCTGCGCCCAGGGCCTGCACCAGCTTGTCCAGGCTGGCGCGCGCATCCTGTGCGGGGGTGGAGAGCTCGTGCACGGCGCAGGTGTCGGGCACCAGGTAGCTCTTCTTGCCGGGGTAGGCAAAAAAGGACACGGGCGCCTTGGCGTCCACCAGGATCAGGTGCTCGATGGGCGCGAGCTGCACGCCCGCCATTTCGGCCAGATAGGCAATGCGCTCCACGGTGGGCAGGCCCGCGCCGCGCTCCAGCCGGGTGGGGAAGACCTCGGCCAGCAGCTGCACGCCGCAGTGCGCGGCAATGCGCGCGGCGGCCAGCAGGCCGGGCTCGCGCAGCGCTTGCCCGCCCAGCAGCAGCGCGGTTTTTTTGCCTGAGCGCACAGCCTGGGCGATGCGCTCCACCGTGGCATCGTCGGCCGCCGGGGGCGTGGGGGCGGGTGGCGGGGGGCAGGGCACGCCGCCTTCGCCCCAGGACACGTCGGCGGGCAGGATCAGTGTGGCCACCTGGCCCGGCAGGCCGCGTGCGGCGGTGATGGCATCCGTCGCATCCTGGCACAGCGCCGCCGTGCTTTGCGAGGTGCGCACAAAGCCCGGCGACACGTTGCGCGCCACGGTTTCGATGTCGCTTTGCAGTTGCGCGTCGTACTGCGTGTGGGTGGTGGCATGGTCGCCCACGATGTTGACCACAGGCACCTTGCCCTTGCGCGCGTTGTGCAGGTTGGCCAGGCCGTTGCCCAGGCCGCAGCCCAGGTGCAAGAGCGTGGCGGCGGGCTTGTCGGCCATGCGGGCGTAGCCGTCGGCAGCGCCCGTGGCCACGCCTTCAAACAGGGCCAGCACGGCGCGCATCTTCGGCTCGCTGTCCAGCGCGGCCACAAAGTGCATTTCGCTGGTGCCGGGGTTGGTGAAGCAGACCTCGATGCCGGCATCGACCAGGGTTTTCATCAGCGCCTGGGCGCCATTCATGGGGGTAGTGGTCATGGGAACAACTCCTGGCAAACAATCAATGGGTTGGCTGGGCAGCGGGGGCCAGCAGCAGCACGCCTGAGATCAAATCGCCTTGCACGGTGGGTCTCCTTGGGTGTTCTTGTCTTGTGGTTGCAGGCGCGCTTCAGCGGTTGCGCCAGAGCATGACGTTCAGCAGCTTGCTCGCCAGACCGGCATAGGGCGGCTGCAGAAAGTCCACCGTGCGCAGCGGCCCCTGCCGGAACACCGGGCGCAGCTTGGAAAACGTGAGGAAACCCTCGCGCCCGTGGTAGTGGCCCATGCCGCTGTGGCCCACGCCGCCAAAGGGCAGGCTGTGCTGGCCCGCGTGCAGCAGCGTGTCGTTGAGCGTGACGCCGCCCGAGAGCGTTTGGCGCAGGTAATAGTCCTGCAGGCCGTGCTCGTGGCTGAACAGGTACAGCGCCAGGGGATGGGGGCGGTCGTTGATGTACTGCACCACCTCTTCTTTGTGGCGGTAGGTGCGGATCGGCAGCAGCGGGCCAAAAATCTCGCGCTGCATGACCTGCATTCCGTCGTGCACGTTCAACAGTGCGATGGGCGCCATGATGCGCCGTTCCGCATCGCCCGTCTGGCCGGGGGCCAGCGGCACGGCCTGCGCGCCTTGTTGCACGGCGTCGGCCAGCATGGCCTGCAGGCGGTCGTGCTGGCGCTGGTCGATGATGGCGGTGTAGTCGCCGCCCAGCAGATCTGGGTAGCGCTGCGCGACGATGCGCTGCGCCTGCGTGACGAAGGCCTGCTCCTGGCCTTCGGGCAGGAACAGGTAATCCACGTTGGTGCAAATCTGCCCGGCGTTGAGCATCTTGACCCACAGGATGCGCTCGGCCGCCTTTTCCAGCGGGTAGTCGGGCGCGACGATGGCGGGGGACTTGCCGCCCAGCTCCAGCGTCACCGGCGTCAGGTTGGCGGCGCAGTTGGCCATGACGGCCTTGCCGGTTTGCGGCGAGCCGGTGAAGAACAGGTGGTTGAACGGCAACTGCGTGAACAGTGGGCCGATGCTCTGGCCGTCGTCCCCTGCGTCCTGGAACAGGCTCACCTTGTTGGCGGCAAAGTAGCGCGGCAACAGGCTTTGCAGCAGCCGGGCCAGGTGGGCAGAGTTTTCCGACATCTTCACCATCACGCGGTTGCCCGCGGCCAGCGCGCCGATCATGGGCTGCACTGTCATGGCGATCGGAAAGTTCCACGGCACGACGATGCCGACCACACCCAGCGGCTGTGGCACGACGTAGGCGCTGGCCAGTGGGTACTGGGTGACGTCGAGCGCGCGCCTTTGCTTCTTCATCCAGTGCGGCACATGCCGGATGGCGTCCAGCGCCGCTTCCTGGCCTTGCAACAGCTCGGTCATCAGGGTCTCGAAGCGGCTGCGGCAGCCAAAGTCCTGGTTGACGGCGGCGACCAGGGCCTCGCGGTTTTCCAGCAGCAGCCGGTGCAGCGCGCGCAGGTCCTGGCGGCGCTCCTGCAGGCTGGGGTTGCGTGCCTGCTGGAAGGCGGCGCGCTGCGCGGCAAAGCAGTCGCGCAGGGTTTGCGGGATGTGCTCGGGCAAGGGGGCGTGGATCATTGCGGGACTTTCGGTGCGGTGTGAGGGTGGCCAATGCAGCTGGTACTGTCGGTGGTGATTGCTACTGTTTTGATAGCTTTTGGCGCTTAATTTGTAAGCGTTGCAGCCTGTTTTTGCTCAAAAATTCCAGGTGCATCAACCGGCAGTGATATGCCGCGCCGCCGCACGCGCCGTGAGGATGCAGCCGGGCAGGAAGGTGCCTTCCAGTGAGCGTTTGCCGCTGGCCCCGCCGCCGCCAAAGCCCGCGGCCTCGCCCACGCAGTACAGGCCGCTGATGGGGGAGCCCGCGCCATCGAGCACGCGGCTGTGCAGGTCGGTGCGCAGCCCGCCCAGGCTCTTGCGCGTGATGAGCTGCATCTGGATGGCGATGAACGGCCCGGCGCCCTGCATCTGCAGTGGCGCGGGCTGGCAGGTGCGCAGCTTGTCCGGCCCCCACTGGCGTGCGTGCAGGATGCGGCGGATCTGGTCGTCGTTGTGCAGCTTGGCGCCTGCCGCAAAGTTGGCGTCGAACGCATCGGCCGTGGCCTGCAGCACTTGCGGATTCACGTCGTGCGAGGCGGTCAGCGCGTTCATCTTGGCGGCCAGGCCGGCCAGCGTGTCGTCCACCAGGAAGTGGCGGCTCTCGGCGGCCATTTGCTTGACCAGCCGGTGGTTGCCCAGCAGCGTTTCCTTGAGGAACAGCGGGAACTGCATGTCGCGGATGCGCTGGTTGTGCTCGGCGCCCGAAATGGCGAATTCCTTGGCGGCGATGCGCCAGTTCAGCAAATGCCAGGTCCAGGGTTTCTCTTGCGCGGCCACGCGCTGGCACAGCCAGTGCGTGTCAAAGCCGGTGACCAGCGGCTCGGGGCCGATGCGCTCGCCCCGGTGGTTGAGCCACAGCGCCGATTTGCAGGGAATGGTCGAGAGGCCGTGCCCCTCGAAGTGCGGAAACGGGTGCGGAAAGCCTGCCGCGTAGTTCCACATCTCGCCCGCGTGTGTGATCTGTGCGCCCAAGGTGTCTGCAGCGGCGTGGTGCAGCGCACCGTCGGCAAAGGGGTGGGCGCCGTTGAGCATGGTGGCGGGCAGGGGGCGGTGCCGGGGCCAGTTGCGCCGGGTCTCGGCGTGGCTGCCATTGATGCCGCCCATGGCCAGCACCACCACCGGGGCTTGCAGGCGCACTTCGGTGCCCGTGCCCTCGCTTACCGCCACGGCGCCCGCAATGCGCCCGCCCGCATGGTCGAGCTGGGATACGCGGTGGCCGTGCAGCACCGTCAGGCGGCCACCGCTGTCGGCAGCGCGCATCTGCGCGACCATGCGCCGCGTGAGTTCGCGCGAGGTGCCCCACACGATGTGGTAGCGCGGCACGCTGTTGCCGTCGCCGTGCATGCCGCGCTCCACCCAGTTCACGGCGGGCATGAACTTCACGCCTTCGCCAATGAGCCAGTCGTACACCTGGCTGCGCGAGTGCTCCACGTAGTAGCGCGCCCACTGCTGGGGGTAGGTGTCGTCGGGGGCGATCTCGCCAAAGCGCAGCCAGTCGGCCAGGGCGCGTTCGGGCGTGTCGGGAATCTTCATGCGGGCCTGCAGCGGCGTGCCCACCAGGGCCATGCCGCCAAAAGCCCACAGGGCCAGCCCGCCCAGGCGCTCGGGCGTGTCGCGGTCCACCAGCGTCACGCGCTGGCCTTGGCGCAGCGCCTCCAGGGCGGTGACGATGCCGGCCAGGCCGCCGCCGATGACCAGGATGTCGGAAGAATGGGTGTGTGCCATGCGGGCGTGTCTCCGGTGCGGGCGCTGTGCTTCGCCCTGTTCTGCTTTGCTGTTGTGCCCAAAAGATAGCGGCTTATGATGCGGCAAGATTGACTTTGAAGGACAGTCGAATTGACTTTGCAGGCCACGGTCTCGATGAGCTGGGTCAACACGGTGCTCGCAGCGGCGCAGCGCCAGGGGGTGGAGCGCGCCCAGGTGCTGGCGGTGGCGGGCATTGCGCCCGAGGAGCTGCAGGCCGAGCGCTGGCCCATTGACCACATCACGCGGCTGTGGCGCGCGGCCGCGCAGTGCACGCAGGACGCCAGCTTTGGCCTGCGCGCCGGGGCCGTGGTGGGCCCGGCGAGTTTCAACGTGGTGAGCTTTCTGCTGCAGTCGGCCCCCAGCCTGCGCGCGGCCATTGCCCTGGTGCAGCAGTACCAGCGCCTGATTTCGGACGGCGGCCGATTTCAGATGATTGCGGGCGAGTCCGCCAGCTGGGTGGTGTACCACCCGCGCCAGGGGGCGCTGGCCTTCAGCCCGCACCAGATTGAGGCGGTGCTGGCGGCGGTGGTGGCGTTTGCGCGCTGGGTCACGGCGCAGCCGGTGGTCCCCCAGCGGGTGCAGTTCAGTCAGGCACAGATCGGGCCGCTGGTGGTGTACCGCGAGGTGTTCGCCTGCCCGGTGGAGTTCGAGCAGGCCTTCAGCGGCGTGCTGCTGGACAACGCGGTGCTGGACGCCCCCCTGCCGCAGGCCGATGCACAACTGGCGCAGATGCACCACCAATACGCCCAGGCGCGCTTGCAGGCCCTGTCCAGCGCCGAGCCCTTGGCGCCCCAGTTGCGCGCCTGGATCGTGCGTCGGCTGCCCTTGGGGCTGCCCACGCGGGTACAGGCGGCGCAGGCCCTGGGGCTGAGCGAGCGCACGCTGGCGCGGCGCATGCAGGCGCAGGGCCTGAGCTTTTCGGCCCTGCTGGACGAGGCCCGGCGCGACGCCGCCCTGCATGCGGTGGCGCACACCGACAGGGCGCTGGGCGACATCGGCCAATCCTTGGGTTTTGCCGAGCCCAGCACCTTCTGGCGGGCGTTTCGGCGCTGGACGGGCGGCACACCGCAGGCGTGGCGCAGCCTGGCCCAAGCCTGATGCATGCTATAAAAACAATAGCTGTTAGCGCAATAAATACGGGCGTTAGAGCCCGTTTTACTTAGATTCGCCGCCGGGCATGGGTTCCAACCGACCGAGCTTGTGCGCCAGTTCGATGGCCGATTCGACGCCCATTTTCTCGAAGATGTTGGCACGGTGGAATTCCACCGTGCGCTGGGTGATGCCCAGGTGGTCGGCGATGTTCTTGTTGTAGTGGCCCAGGATCAGCTGGTCGAGCACTTCGCGCTCGCGCGGGCTCAGGCTGGCCAGGGCCTGGCGCAGGCGCTGGGCCTCGCGCTCCGCATCGGTCTGCGCGCAGGCGGCCTGCATGGCCTGTTCGACGCGGTCCACCAGCATGTTGTCCTGGAAGGGCTTTTCCAGAAAGTCCCAGGCGCCGTTCTTGACGGCGCCCACGGCCGTGCCCACGTCGCCATGGCCGGTGAGAAACAGCACCGGCCAGGGGCAGCCCAGGGCCTTGAGCTGCTCGAAGGTGACCGGACCCGACAGGGGCTGCATGCGCACGTCCAGCAGCACCACCGCCAGGCCCCAGTCGGCCTGGCGCTGGCGGGCCGCTTCCAGCAGCGCGGCGCCGCTGTCCCAGGTGCGTGACTGGTAGCCGCGCGAGTCGAACAGCCAGGCCAGACCGTCGCGCACATCGGCGTCGTCGTCCACGATATGGATGTCCACGGCGCGCAGTTCGTTGGTCATGGCGTGGGGCTGGGGGCGGTTGCGGGGGCGGTGGCCAAGGGTAACTGAACGGTGAACAGCGCGCCACCCAGGCTTTCATCCTGGCCGACGAAGATGCGCCCGTGGTGCGCCTCGGTGATGGAGCGGCAAATCGCCAGCCCCATGCCCATGCCGCCGTCCTTGGTGCTGAAGAAGGCGTCGAAGATGCGCGCGCGTTCGGCCTCGGGCACGCCAGGGCCGCTGTCGGCCACCGCCAGGGTGACCAGCACGTTGGCATTGGGGCGCAGCCGCACCTGGACCTGGGGGCGTGCGGCGCCGCGCTGCGCCCAGTCGAGCGCATTGCCGCACAGGTTGTGCACCAGGTGCTCCAGCAGCAGGGCGTCGCCCTGCACCCATACGGGTTGCGTGGGCAGTTCCAGCACCACGGGGGTGGCGTGCGCCTCCTGCACGGAAGACACGGCGCGGCGCACCAGGGCCGTGAGATCCACGCTGTCCAGGTTCAGTTCGCGCCGGCGCGCAAAGGCGTTGACGCGCTGGATCACGCCCCCGGCGCGTTCGGCGAGCTGGGCCATGCGCTGCACCACGGTGTGCAGTTCCTCGGGGGTGATGTTGCCGTCGCGCAGTCGGTTGAGCAGGCCGTTGGCAAAACTGGCCAGCGCGCCCAGCGGCTGGTTGAGTTCGTGCGCCAGGGTGGAGGCCACCTCGCCCACGGCCACCAGGCGGCCCGAGGCTTCGAGCTTTTCCTGCTGCAGTGCGGCCAGTTGCTGGGCGCGCTTGCGCTCGCTGATGTCGAGCACCGAGCTCATCCAGCCCAACTGGCTGCCGTCGGCGGCAGTCAGCGGTGCTTCGTGGATCAGCACGTCCACGCGGTGGCCGCTGCGGTGCTGGAACTGCACCTCGATGCCCTGGGCCTGCGTGCCCTGGCTGATGACCGCACGGTGCAGCAGTGCCAGCTCGTCGGCCTGGTCGGCGGGCCAGTAGGGCAAGGGGGCGCGGGCGCCGCGCAGTTCTTGTGCGCTGTAGCCCACCATGGAGCAGAAGGCCTGGTTCACGTAGAGGATCTTGCCCGTCATGTCCCAGGCGCGCATGCCGATGGTGACCGAGCGCTCCATGGCCGAGCGCAGTGCCACCTCGGCCTGCAGGCGCTGCTGCACCTGCTGGCGCTTGATGAAGTCGCGCCGCAGCGCGGCCAGGCTGGCCAGCATGCCCAGCAGAAACAGCAGCGCCACGACAAAGAAGATGCGCGGCACGGGCGAGGTCTGCGGCCCCTGGGGCACCACTTCCAGCATCAGGTCGGTGCCGGGCAGGTTCATCACCGTGCGGTAGGGGCCCTGTGCCTGGTCGGTGGGGGGCGTGTCCACCGCGTCCACGACCAGGCGTACGGTCTGGCTTTGCAGGAACCACGGCGGCAGCAAGGCGTCCACCGCCGCCTGGGTGGACAGCGCGGCCACGTAGATGCCCATCAGTCGGCTGCCGTCGAAGTAGGGCACCGCGAGCCAGACGCGGTCGGTGGTGCTGCCATCGAAGCGGCGCATGGGCCCGGCGTAGCTGGAGCGACGCAGCCCGCTGACGATGTCCTGCAGCGTCTTCAGGGCCTGGAAGTTGTCGTCGTGCTCGGCCTGGTCGTTCTGCCAGGCGCGCACGTCGCCTGCGCTGGCGCCCTGCGTGGCCAGCCAGGCATGGGCCAGCACCACACCGGGTGTGCGCCACAGCATGCCTGCGGGCGCGCTGTCGCCTTCACCCTGGCCCGCAGCGCGCAAGGCCTGCGGGCCATCGAGCGCGGACTGCCGCGCCAGTGCGGCGAGGTCGTCTTCCAGGCGGCGAAAGTGGAACTGCACGCTTTGCTCCAGCCACTGGGCGTCGGCGCCCCGGCGGCGCTCTTCTTCCTCGGTCTCGAAGCTGTTGAGGTACCACACCAGCGCCATCACGGCCGAGACGACCAGCACCACCAGGCCCATCATCCACAGCACGGTCCAGCGACCCCGGTCGCTCAGGGCACGTTTGCTGGCGTGCAGCAGGGCAAAGTCGTCAGAGGATTGGGAGGGCAGGGGCATGGCGGCGTGCAGGCTGCCGTCACTCGGGCAGCGTGGCCATAATACCGGCCATGCGCGCCGCCGCCATTCCTCGCCGCCGTTGTTTGCAGGCACTGGCCTTGGCGGGTGTCCCTGCGCTGGGGGCTGCGCAAGGGGTGGTGACCATCCGTCTGTCCCATGTGGTGGCGCGGCAGACGCCCAAAGGCCTGGCGTTGGAGCGCTTTCGCGAGCGCGTGCAGTCGCTCAGCCAGGGGCGTATCCAGGTGGTCATCTATCCCAACTCGGCGCTGTTTGGCGACGCCGATGAGATCCAGGCGCTGCAACTGGGGGCGGTGGACATGCTGGCCCCTTCGCTGTCCAAGTTCGGGCGCGTGGGCTTCCCGGAGTTCGAGCTGTTCGATCTGCCGTTCCTGTTCGACTCCAAGGCGCAGGTGCACCGCGTGATGCACAGCGCCATTGGCAGGGAGCTGCTCGCTGCGCTGGAGCGCCAGCGCATGGTGGGGTTGGGCTACCTGGACAACGGCTTCAAGCACATGAGTGCCAACCGCCCGCTGCTGGCCCCCCAGGATTTTGTGGGGCTGCGCATGCGCATCCAGAGCTCGCGCGTGATTGCCCACCAGATGCGCGCCCTGGGCGCCAAGCCGGTGGTGCTGGGTTTTGGCGAAACTCGCCGTGCCCTGGCCACGGGTGTGGTGGACGGGACGGAGAACCCGGTGTCCAACCTCTGGACGCAGCGCATGCACGAGGTGCAGACCGACCTGAGCCTGACCCGCCATGGCTACCTGGGCTACTGCGTGGTGGTGAACCAGCGCTTCTGGAACCACCTGCCCCAGGCCGACCGTGCACTGGTCCGGCAGGCCATGGCCGAGGCGCTGGACTGGGGCAACACCATTGCCCAGTACGAGAACGACGAGGCCCTGGCGCATCTGCGCCTGAGCGGGGGCACACGCATCCATGTGCCCGACGAAGACCAGCGCCAGCGCCTGCGCCAGGCGACGCAGGAGGTGTCACTGGGTCTGCAAGGGCGCATCGGACGCCAGTGGATCGACAGGGTGCACGCCCTGCTGGTCAGCAAAAGCGCGGGTTAACCCTAGCTGTGGAACGCCACAGTTACAAAGCCGTGACATGCGGCCTACAGTGCGCTCCGTTGTCATCCGTTTCCATCCAAGGAGTCAGTCATGCAATTTCCGGTGAAAAAGGTACTCGTGTGCGCGCTGGTGGCGTTTGGTGCCACGGTGGCCCAGGCCCAGCAGATCGTCATCAAATTCAGCCATGTGGTTGCCCAGGACACACCCAAGGGCAAGGCTTCAGAGTTCTTTGCCAAGAAGGCTGCAGAGCTGACGGGTGGCAAGGTCAAGGTCGAGGTGTACGCCAACAGCGCGCTGTACAAGGACAAGGAAGAAATGGAAGCCCTGCAAATGGGCTCGGTGCAGATGCTGGCCCCCTCGCTGGCCAAGTTTGGTCCGCTGGGCGTGAAGGAGTTCGAGGTGTTCGACCTGCCCTTCATCTTTGACGACCGCGATGCCCTGCACAAGGTCACCAACGGCCCCGTGGGCGAAAAGCTGTTCAAGAAGCTGGAGGCCCGCGGCATCACCGGTCTGGCCTACTGGGACAACGGCTTCAAGGTCTTCTCGGCCAACAAGCCGCTCAAGAGCGTGGCCGACTACAAGGGCATGAAGTACCGCATCCAGTCGTCCAAGGTGATCGAGGAGCAGATCCGCGCCCTGGGTGGCATTCCCCAGGTCATGGCCTTTGGCGAAACCTACCAGGCGCTGCAGACGGGCGTGGTCGATGGCACCGAGAACCCGCCTTCCAACTTCTACACCCAGAAGATGCACGAGGTGCAAAAGCACCTGAGCCTGACCAACCACGGCTACCTGGGCTACGCCGTGATCGTGAACAAGAAGTTCTGGGACGGCCTGCCTGCCGATGTGCGTGACCAACTGAACCAGGCCATGAAGCAGGCCACCTTCTACGCCAACCAGATCGCCCAGGACGACAACGACCAGGCGCTCGAAGGTGTGAAGAAGAGCGGCAAGACCGCCATCTACACCCCCACCAAGGAAGAACGCACGGCGCTGAAGAAGGCCCTGGTGCCCGTGCACGAAAAGATGTCCAGCCGCGTGGGCAAGGAAACCATCCAAGAGGTGTACAAGGCGACCGGCTTCGACCCGGCCAAGCTCTGATCCTGTGACAAGTCGGCGGCGGTGTGCAGTTACACCGCCGCCGCCAGGCGCACCCCATGTTCCGTGTGCCAAATTGACTGCATGGCTTGCCGCCACGCAACGGTGGGCCACACAACGCTCTCCCCTGGAGAATTCCCATGAAATTTCTTGATCACCTGGAAGAGTGGTTTATCACCTTCCTGATGGGCGGAGCCACGCTCATCGTTTTTCTCGCGGTGCTGCACCGCTACGGGGCTGGCTTTGCCATTCCGGGCGTGCAGGACTGGTTGCTGTCCATCAACATGACCTGGGCGCAGGAGCTGACCATCATCATGTTTGTGTGGATGGCGAAGTTTGGCGCGGCCTACGGGGTGCGCACCGGCATCCACGTGGGGGTCGATGTGCTCATCAACCGCCTGAGCGATGCCAACCGCGGCAAGTTCATCATTTTTGGCCTGGCGGCGGGGGCTGTGTTCACCGCCATCGTGGCCTACCTGGGCTCGCACTTCGTGTGGGAGAACGGGGCGCACTACGGGCTGTACAAGCTCTTCGGCCTGCCGGTGGACGACCTGATCGAAGGCCCCACCACCCCCGACCTGGAGTGGCCCACCTGGGTTGTGTACAGCGCCATACCGCTGGGCACCAGCCTGATGTGCTTCCGTTTTCTGCAGGTGTTGGTGGGCTTCATCCGTACGGGTGAACTGCCGCACCACGACCATGGTCATGTGGACGGACTGGAAGAGAGTGCAGAAGAAGCTGCCGCGCAGGACATCAACCCCTACGCCATGAAAGACAACCTGCACCCCGCAGACACTGCCCACAAGGAAGGGGGCCAGAAATGAATGCCACCATCATCTTCCTCATCCTGCTGGTGCTCATGCTCACCGGCATGCCCATCTCGATTTCGTTGGGCCTGACGGTATTGACCTTCCTGTTTGGCTTTACGCACGTGCCGCTGGAGTCGGTGGCACTGAAGCTGTTCACTGGCATCGAGAAGTTCGAGATCATGGCGATCCCGTTCTTCATCCTGGCGGGCAACTTCCTGACCCACGGCGGTGTGGCACGGCGCATGATCAACTTCGCCACCGCCATGGTGGGCCACTGGTACGGCGGCCTCGGGCTGGGCGGCGTGCTGGCTTGCGCCTTGTTTGCGGCGGTGTCGGGCTCCAGCCCGGCCACGGTGGTGGCCATAGGCTCCATCCTGCTGCCGGCCATGGTCAAGGCAGGGTTCCCCAACAAGTTCGGTGCGGGGGTGATCACCACCTCGGGCGCCTTGGGCATCCTGATTCCGCCTTCCATCGTGATGGTGATGTACTCGGTGGCCACCAACACCTCGGTGGGCGCCTTGTTCATGGCTGGCGTGGTACCGGGTCTGGCGCTGGCGGGTGTGCTCGGTGGGGTGACCTACTGGCGTGCACGCAAGTTCAACTACCCGCGCTTGCCCAAGGCCAGCTGGGGCGAGCGCTGGCAAGCCTTCCGCGCATCGGCCTGGGGCTTGCTGCTGATCGTGATCGTGATGGGCGGTATTTACGCTGGCGTTTTCACCCCCACGGAAGCGGCAGCCATGAGCGCGGTGTACGCCTTCTTTGTGGCCGTGTTCATCTACAAGGACATGGGCCTCAAGGATGTGCCCAAGGTGCTGCTCAATTCGGCCAACATGAGCGCCATGCTGCTGTACATCATCACCAACGCGGTGCTGTTCAGCTTCATCATGACCAACGAGAACATCCCGCAGGCCCTGGCCGACTGGATGCTGGGCAATGGCCTGGGTGTCATCACCTTCCTGCTGGCCGTGAACGTGATCCTGCTGCTGGCGGGCAACTTCATGGAGCCGTCCTCCATCGTGCTGATCTTCGCACCCATCCTGTTCCCGGTGGCCATGAAGCTGGGCATTGACCCGGTGCACTTCGGCATCATCATGGTGGTGAACATGGAGGTGGGCATGTGCCACCCGCCGGTGGGCCTGAACCTGTACGTGGCCTCGGGCATCACCAAGATGGGCATCACCGAGCTGACGGTGGCCGTCTGGCCCTGGCTGCTGGCCATGCTGGGCTTCCTGGCGGTGGTCACCTACTGGCCGGGCCTGAGCCTGTGGTTCCCGCGCATGCTGGGGATGATGTAGCCATGACCGCGCCGCACGTCAAAACCCTGGTGGTGGCGTGTGCGCTGGCCCTGGCTGCCAGCGCCGCCTTCGCGCAGTTGCGCATCGGGCAGACCGTGGGCGTCACCGGAGCGGTGGCGGCCACGGTCAAGGAATCCATGCAGGGTGCGCAGCTCTACCTGGACCATGTCAACGCCAAGGGCGGCGTGGGCGGCGAGAAGATCGAAATCATGACCTTGGACGACGCCTTTGACGTCGAGAAGGCCGAGGCCAATGCCCGCACCCTGATCGAGGAGCGTGGCGTGCTGGCCCTGTTCATGAGCCGGGGCACACCGCACACCGAGGCCATCAATGCGGTGCTGGAGCAGCATCGGGTGGCGCTCATTGGTCCGTCCACCGGTGCCATGGTGCTGCACCAGCCGGTCAAGCCCTACATCTTCAATGTGCGCGCCACCTACCAGCGCGAGGCCGAGCGCGCCATGGCGCACCTCACGTCCATTGGCGTGCGCAAAGTGGCGGTGGTGCACGTGGACGACAGCTTCGGTGCCGACGGTTTGCAGGGCGCGCGCAACGGCCTCAAGGCGGCTGGGCTGGAGCCCGTGGCCGTGGCCAAGTTCGACCGCACCAAGCCCGACTTTGCGCCGCTGTTGCCTGCATTGCAGGCGGCGGAGCCGCAGGCCGTGCTCATCATCGGCTCGGGCACCGCGGTGGTGGAGGGGATCCGCAGCCTCAAGGCGGCCCGTGTGGGCGGGCAGTACCTCACGTTGTCCAACAATGCCTCCGGGGGCTTCATCAAGCTGCTGGGAGACCAGGCGCAGGGCGTCATCGTCAGCCAGGTCATGCCTGCCAGCCTGAACTTTGGCTTGGTCAAGGAGGCCACCCAGTTGGCCAAGGCCAAGGGGGTGGACGAGGTGAGCCCCGCCATGCTCGAAGGATTTGCTTCGGCCAAGGTGCTGGTCGAGGGCCTGCGCCGCGCGGGCGCCAAGCCGAGCCGCGCCAGCCTGCACCAGGCGCTGGACAACCTGGGCCGCCTCGACCTGGGCGGCCTGGTGCTGGACTACAGCCCCAGCGACCACACGGGGCTGGACTTTGCCGATCTTTCCATCGTCGGCACTGGCGGGCGCTTTCGCCGCTGAACACAGGTTCTGAGAGAGCCTGCAGGGAGCCCCTGGCCGCCGTGATGGGTGGCCGTGGCGGCTTTGCACACATGGGGCGGTGCGTACCGCCAGGAGGATGACACCATGCGCATCGATGATTTGCGGATTTCCACCCGGCTGGAGCTGGGTTTTGGGGTCCTGGGCCTGATGATTCTTGCCATGGTGGCGGTGGTCTGGGTGCAGGTGTCCACCATGACCGGGCTGTTTGGTGACGTGGCCAACGCGCGCATTCCGCGCATGGTGGTGGGCAGTGCCATCAAGGAAGATGTGCAGACCATCTCCAGCAGCGTGCGCAACATGATTTTGATGAGCGACACCGCCGCCATCCTGGCCGAGGCGCAGAGCATAGAGCGCGTGCAAAAGCGCATCGACCAGCGCTTTGGCGAGCTGGAAAAGCTCCTGGCGGACGACAGCGCTGCGCAGGCCGCGCTGCAGCAGGTGCAGGCTGCGCGCAGGGCCTACGAGCCGCTGCAGAACGAAACCCAGGAGCTGGCGGGCTCAGGCCAGGTGTTTGACGCCAAGGATCTGCTGGTGGCCAAGATGCACCCTGCCCAGCAGGCCTATTTCAGCGCCATGGACGCCCTGCTGCTGCAGCAGCAACAGCAACTCGGCCAGGCCACGGGCGCCACCGAGCGCGCTGCCAACAGCGTGCGCGGCATGTTGCTGGCCACCACGCTGGTGGTCATGGTGCTGGGGGGCTTGTTGGCCTGGTGGATCATTCGCTCCATCACCGGACCTTTGCGCCAGGCAGTGCGCGTGGCCCGTTCGGTGGCCGCAGGCAACCTGCGGGAGCCCATTGCGGCGCAGGGGCGCAACGAGGTGGCGCAGCTGCTGCTGGCCCTGAAGGACATGCAGGGCGGGCTGGCGCGTGTGGTCACGCATGTGCGCCACGGGGCGCAAAACGTGCTGGGCGGCAGCACCGAGATCGCGCAAGGCAACATGGACCTGTCCAACCGCACCGAGGCCCAGGCCGGTGCGCTGCAACAAACCTCGGCCTCCATGCAAGACCTGCGCGAGGCGGTGGTGCACAACGCCGACAACGCCCAGCAGGCCAACACCCTGGCGCGCGACGCCAGCGCTGTGGCCGAGCGTGGCGGTGCCGTGGTGGGGCAGGTGGTGGATACCATGCGCGACATCAACACCTCCAGCCAGAAGATCGCCGACATCATCGGCGTGATCGACGGCATTGCTTTCCAGACCAACATCCTGGCCCTGAATGCCGCTGTGGAAGCCGCCCGCGCAGGCGAGCAGGGCCGGGGCTTTGCCGTGGTGGCCAGCGAAGTGCGCGCCCTGGCCGGGCGCAGCGCAGAGGCCGCGCGCGAGATCAAGGGCCTGATCTCTGCCAGCGTGGAGCGCGTGGCGCAGGGCTCGGAGCTGGTGGACAAGGCAGGCGCCACCATGCAGGAAGTGGTGCAGTCCATTCGCCGGGTCACGGCCCTGGTCGGCGAGATCAGCAGCGCCAGCGCAGAGCAGCGCTCGGGCGTGGCCCAGATTGGCGAGGCCATTGCCCAGATGGACCATGTGACGCAACAGAACGCCGCGCTGGTGGAGCAGATTGCTGCTGCTGCCACCGGTTTGAGCACCCAGGCCCAGGAGCTGGTGCAGGCGGTGGCTGTGTTTCAGGTGGATGCAGATGCCGCCGCAGCGCAGCCTGTGGCCGCGCCCGCCGCCTACGTGGCTGCTGCGGCCTTAGGCAGTACCCGACAGCGGCTCCTGTCCTGAGCCGGGCGCTGTGGGCGGGCCCTGCCCGGCCAGCTTGGCGATGAAGCCCGAGCGCTCCATCAGCGAGCGTGCCTGCTCCTGTGGGTCGTGTACCGTCAGGTGGCCGCCACGCTGGGCCACCGCCTTGAGGATTTGCTCCAGGCCGTCGAGGCCGGTGGTGTCCAGCGCAAACAGGTGGCGCATGTCCAGCGTCACCTGCACACCGTGTGGCGCCGCTTCGATGGCCTGCACCAGAGGGTCGATCTTGGCGGCCGCGCCAAAGAACAGTGCGCCGTGCAGGCTCCAGCCCAGGCGTGTGCTGGGTGCTTCTGCATCCAGCGGCAAGGGGTCGGCGCGGAACAGCGCGCTCATGCGCCGCACGAACAGCACGCAGGCCAATACCAGGCCGACCTCTACCGCCACCGTCAGGTCGAACACCACGGTCAGGAAGAAGGTGCCCAGCATCAGCAGCCGGTAGTGGTTGCTGAAATGCCGCAGGCGCACAAACTCGTGCCACTCGCCCATGTTCCAGGCCACATACAGCAGGATGCCTGCCAGTACCGCCAGCGGAATGTGCAGCGCCAGCGGTGCAGCCAGCAACACGATGGCGCCCAGCGTGGCGGCGTGCACGATGCCCGCGATGGGCGAGGTGGCACCGGAGCGCAGGTTGGTCACCGTGCGCGCAATGGTGCCCGTGACCGGCATACCGCCAAAAAACGGCACCACAAAGTTGGCGACGCCCTGCGCCATCAGTTCCTGGTTGGGGTCGTGCTTGCGGTGGTGTTCGCCCGTGGCGAGCTGGTCGGCCACGCGCGCGCACAGGAGCGACTCGATGGCGCCCAGCAGCGCGATGGTCAGCGTGGGAATCAAGAGCTGGCGCACAGTGTCCCATGACAAGGTCGGCAGTTCGATGCCGGGCAGGCTTTGCGGAATGCCGCCAAAGCGTGTGCCAATGGTTTCTACCGGCATGTGCATGAAGCTGGCCACTGCGGTGAGCGAGACCAAGGCCACCACCGGGGCGGGAATGCGTGCAAACGAGCGCACGGTCTTTCCATCGGCCAGGCGCAGTACCAGCCGGTTGTGCCGCACGAACAGCACGGGCCACAGGAACAGCCCGCCCAGGCAGGCGATCGTCAGCCCCAGCGCGTAGGGGTTGATGCTGCCGATGTGCTGCGCCAGCACCTGTACCTGCGCGACAAAGTCACCGGGCATCTTGGTGATGGACAGACCGAGCGCGTCCTTCACCTGTGACAGCGCAATCAGCACCGCAATGCCGTTGGTGAAACCAATGACGATGCTCACCGGCACAAAGCGCACCAGGTTGCCCAGCCGCAGCAAGCCCAGCGCAAACAGCAACAGGCCCGCGCAGGTGGTGGAGATCAGGAGCCCCGCCACACCGTGGCGCTCGACGATGCCATAGACGATGACGATGAAGGCACCTGCGGGCCCGCCGATCTGCACGTTGGTGCCGCCCAGCAGTGAGACCAGAAAGCCCCCGATGATGGCCGTCCACAACCCCGCTTCGGGCTTGAGCCCGCTGGCGATGGCAAAGGCCATGGCCAGCGGCAACGCCACGATGCCCACGGTGATGCCCGCGCCCATGTCGGCAAACCAGCGGGCACGTGTGTAGCCCTTGAGGGCATCCAGAATGCGTGGGCGGAAGGCGAACGAGACAGACATGCAGACAACTCCAGACCGGTGCAACCAGGGATCGAGGCGATCAGTGCAACGGTGCTGGCGGGCTGCAGGGGCAGTGGTCGTGCGTGCGGATCGTGCGCTGGGGGGCTGGATGGTTCATTCGGCACCCCAGTGTAGGCCGCGCGTGCGGCGCTGCAATTGCCGTAAGTCCGTAGCCCGGCTAGGCCGGGTTGTCAGCCAGTGGCAAGCCGTGTGTGTTCGGCTCGCTGAAGTCAGCGCACGCGCATGCCAGGCTGGGCGCCGGGCCACGGGTTCAGCACATAGATGCCGGGGTTCGTCTTCTCGTCCGCATGGCTGCCCGCCAGCACCATGCCCTCGGAGACGCCGAACTTCATCTTGCGCGGGGCCAGGTTGGCCACCACTACGGTCAGCTTGCCCACCAGGTCGGCGGGCTGGTAGCTGCTGGCGATGCCGCTGAAGACGTTGCGCGTGCGGCCTTCGCCCACGTCGAGCGTGAGGCGCAGCAGCTTGGTGGAGCCTTCCACGGCCTCGCAGTTGACGATCTGCGCGATGCGCAGGTCGATCTTGGCGAAATCGTCGATGGTGATGGTGGGGGCCAGCTCCTCGCCGCCGGGTGCTACGGTTTCAGTAGCTTCCTGCGCTTTATCTGCCTGGGCTGGAGGCTCAAAAAGTGCCTCCAATTGCTTCGCGTCCACGCGCTGCATCAGGTGCTTGTACTCGCCGATCACATGGCCCTTGCCGAGCGCGGTCTGCGCGTCGGCGAAGGTGAAGGGCGCGACCTTCAGGAAGGCCTCGACCTGAGCGGCCAGCGCCGGCAGCACGGGTTTGAGCAGGATGGTGAGCAGACGGAAAGCCTCGATGCAGGTGGTGCACACGTCCTGCAGGCGGCCTTCCATGCCCTCCTGCTTGGCCAGCTCCCAAGGCTTGTTCTGGTCCACGTAGGCGTTCACGCGGTCGGCCAGCAGCATGGTTTCGCGCAGGGCCTTGCCGTATTCGCGTTCGGCCAGCAGCTCGATGATGGTGGGCGCCACGGTGCGCAGGTGCTCCAGCAGTGCGTCGCCGTCGGCAGACACTTCGCCGAGCTGGCCGCCAAAGCGCTTGCTGATGAAGCCCGCCGCGCGGCTGGCGATGTTGACGTACTTGCCGATCAGGTCGCTGTTGACGCGCAGCATGAAGTCTTCGGCGTTGAAGTCGATGTCTTCGTTGCGGCTGCTCAGTTTGGTGGCCAGGTAGTAGCGCAGCCACTCGGCGTTCATGCCCAGGCCCAGGTACTTGAGCGGGTCCAGGCCGGTGCCGCGGCTCTTGCTCATCTTCTCGCCGTTGTTCACCGTGAGGAAGCCGTGCACGAACACCGAGTCAGGCACCTTGCGGCCGCTGAACTTCAGCGTGGCGGGCCAGAACAGCGTGTGGAAGGTGACGATGTCCTTGCCGATGAAGTGGTACTGCTCGAGCTGCGGGTCGGCCATGTAGGCCTCGTAGTCCTGGCCGCGCTTGTCGAGCAGGTTCTTCAGCGAGGCGAGATACCCGATGGGCGCGTCCAGCCACACATAGAAATACTTGCCCGGCGCGTCGGGGATCTCGATGCCGAAGTAGGGTGCGTCGCGCGAGATGTCCCAGTCGCCCAGGCCCTCGCTCTGCGTGCCGTCGGGGTTGGTGCGCACGGTGAACCATTCGCGCACCTTGTTGGCCACCTCGGGCTGCAGGCGGCCGTCTTGCGTCCAGTCTTCCAGGAAGGCCACGCAGCGCGGGTCCGACAGCTTGAAGAAGAAGTGCTCCGAGTGCTTGAGCACCGGCTTGGCACCTGAGAGGGCAGAGTAGGGGTTGATGAGGTCGGTGGGCGCGTACACGGCGCCGCAGACCTCGCAGTTGTCGCCGTACTGGTCCTTGGCGTGGCACTTGGGGCACTCGCCCTTGATGAAGCGGTCGGGCAGGAACATGTTCTTCTCGGGGTCGAAGAACTGCTCGATGGTACGCGTCTCGATCAGGCCGTTGGCCTTGAGGTCCAGGTAGATCTGCTGCGCTAGCTGGTGGTTCTCGGGGGCGTCGGTGCTGTGCCAGTTGTCGAATTCGATGTGAAAGCCGTCGAGGTACTGCTTGCGACCGGCGGCGATGTCGGCCACGAACTGCTGCGGCGTCTTGCCGGCCTTCTCGGCGGCGATCATGATCGGCGCGCCGTGCGTGTCGTCGGCGCCGACGAAGTTCACCTCGTTGCCCAGCAGCCGCTGCGTGCGCACCCAGATGTCGGCCTGGATGTATTCCATGATGTGACCGATGTGGAAGTTGCCGTTGGCGTAGGGCAGGGCGGTGGTGACGAAGAGTTTGCGTGCGGGCATGGGAGCGGCTCTCAAAAGCGGATTCGCCTTTTTTGGCGGAGCCTGTAATTTTACGGGTCCGTCGCCCAGGCGTCAGCGCTGGCTGGGCAAGGGCTGGCAGCCCTGGGCACAATGCGCGCCAGAAACACCCTGGAGGAGACGCGCATGTTCAAGAAGCTGTTCATCGGCCTGGGCGCCGTGGTAGTGGCCGGCCTGGCCTATCTGCTGGCCTGGCCCGTGCCCATCGCCCCCGTGGCCTGGCAGGCCCCGCCCGCGCCGGGCTACCAAGGGCCGCACGCACCCAACCAGCGCCTGGCGAACCTGCAGATGATCGACCTGCGCGGCGAGATCGGCCCCGAGCACATCGCCATCGGCAAGGACGGCAAGCTCTACACCACGGTGCTCAGCGGCAACATCCTGCGCATGAGCCCGGACGGCTCGGCGCAGGAGGTCTTCATCAACACCGGCGGCCGGGTGCTGGGCTTCGATTTCGACGCGGCCGGGAACCTCATCGCGGCCGATGCCGTCAAGGGCCTGCTGTCGGTTTCGCCGCAGGGCCAGGTGCAGGTGCTGGCCGACCGCATCGGCGACGATCCGATCCGCTACGCCGACGGCGTGGTGGTGGCCAGGAACGGCAAGATCTACCTCAGCGACGCCTCCACCCGCTTCGCGCCCAAGGACTGGGGCGGCACCTTCGAGGCCAGCGTGCTCGACATCCTGGAACAGTCCGCCACCGGCCGCGTGCTGGAGTACGACCCCGCCAGCCGCGCCGTGCGCGTGGTGGCCAGGGGCCTGAGCTTCGCCAACGGCGTGGCGCTGAGCAGCGACGAGCAGCACCTGTTCGTCAACGAAACCGGCAAGTACCGCGTCTGGAAAATCGCCGTGGGCGCGCAGGATCTCGACATCGCCCAGGGGGGGAATGCACAGGCCCAGGTGCTGCTGGACAACCTGCCCGGCTACCCCGACAACCTGATGCGCGGGCTGGACGGCAAGATCTGGCTGGGCTTCGCCAAGCCGCGCAACCCCACCATCGACGGCATGGCCGGCAAGCCCTGGCTGCGCGCGCTCACGTTGCGCCTGCCGCGCGCGCTGTGGCCCATCCCCAAGGCCTACGGTCATGTGATCGCCTTCACCGAGGACGGCAAAGTCGTGGCCGATCTGCAGGACCCCACGGGCGCCTACCCCGAAACCACCGCCATCACCGAAACGCTCGAGCGCCTGTACGTGCAGAGCTTGCACGCCAAGGGTTTAGGTTGGTTGAAGAAGTGAGCGCGTGCCTGGGTCGCTGCGCCCAGGTCAGGCCTTGGGGCGCTGGGGCAGCTCGGCGCCCGTGTCCGTCCAGCCAAAGAAGCGGCACACGGCCGCGCGCTGTGCCAGCGTATCGGACCGGCCCAGGGCCATGAGGTCGCGCGTGTAGTTCTGCTCGAACAGCAGGTAGCTGGCCAGCGCCGCGCTGCGCACGTCCTGGTTCTTGGACGACACACCCAGCGCGCCCAGCATGGTGCGCACGGGCGCGGGCAGGTCGGCGACATGGCGTGCAGCTACCGCGTCCAGGCGCTCCGAGGGCGCGATCACCAACAGCTCGATGGGGCGCAGCGCGCTGTGCGCGCGCGCCTCGGGCGGGATCAGCGAGATCGTCTGGTTGATGCGCTGCATGCGCTCCACGTCCACCCAGAGCGCGTCCAGGAAGATGTTCGACAGCGCATGGCCCGCGATCTGCGCCAGCGAGGGGTAGCCGGTGGAGAGGGCGGCCGTCACTTCGCCCTTGGGCTCGTGCATGCGGCCCGCGCCCACCACCAGCACGCGTTCGGCACCCAGGTGGATGGCCGGGGCGATGGGGGCCGACTGGCGCATGGAGCCGTCGCCGAAGTATTCGATGTGGCCTTCGATGTCGATCGCCGTGGCCGGGAACACGAAGGGAATGGCCGCCGAGGCCAGCAGGTGCTCGTGCGTGATGCGGTCGCGCACGGCGCGGCGCTGCGAGCGCACCCAGGGGTCCTGGCGCTCGCCCGCTTCGAAGAAGGTCACGTGCTCGCCCGAGCTGTAGCTCGATGCCGTGACCGCCAGCGCCTGCAGGTGGCCCTGGCGGATCAGGCGCGGCAGGCGCACCAGCGGCACCATCTTGACGAGCAGGTGCGCCAGAGGATCGTTGTCCAGTAGCGAGCGCGGGCGCATGCGGCGCCAGCGCGCCAGCACCCAGCCCAGCGACAGCAGCGTGAGCCAGCGCGCGCCGCTGCGCATCACGCTGATGGAGTCGGCGCGGTACACGTGGTGCGCGTGGAAGTTGCTCCACACGCGCACGATGCGGCGCACCGCACGGTCGAACTGGTCGGCGCCGCAGGCCAGCGCAGCGGCGTTGATGGCGCCGGCTGAAGTGCCTGTGACGATGGGGAACGGGTTGGGCTCCTTGCCCGCACCGCAGGCCAGGCGCAGATCAGCGATGGCTTCGAGCACGCCCACCTGATAGGCAGCACGAGCGCCGCCGCCGGTCAGCAGCAGCCCGGTGCGTGGTGCGGATGGGTCGGTGGGTGGCAGCGGCATGGTGGGGCAGGCAGGTACACGCGACTGCATGGACGGAGCCTGCCCCGAGTGTGCGTGAGGGCGCGGGCCCCCGGTCTTGGGGAAACCCCATGGACGTTGCGCGGATGCCGCAGATCAGCGCGCTGCGAGCAGCAGACCGGCCAGTGCATCGCCCTGCACCACGGTGATGCCGTGGTCGCGCGCGAAAAGGCGGGCGTTGTCGCTCAGGCTGCCCTGGGCCAGCAGGTACAGGCCGCCCTGGGCGCCGCGCACCTGCATGGCGGCGTGCAGCTCGCGCAGCGGCTCCACGCCGTGGTTGGCAGCCTTCCAGCGCCGGGCGCTGGCCAGCAGCGTCTGCCCGCCCTTGGTCAGCACGAAGTCGGCCGCACCGCCTGCGGCAAGGCGTTCCACACCATGGCCGTCGGCACGCCACGCGGCCTCCAGCGCATCGGCAAATGCGCGCCAGGGCCAGGTCTGCAATTGGGCGTGCATGTCTGCCACGCGCGCTGCGCTGGGCGCGCGCCACTGGCGCCAGGCGGCCATGCAGCCGACCACAAAAAACGGGAAGGTGCCCAGTGCACCGGCCCACGCATAGTCACGCGGCAGCAAGGCCACCGCAGCCAAGGAGAGCACGCCCACCAGCGCAAAGCTGATCCACCACGGCGAGCGCAGCAGCACGGCAAACAGCGAGTTGGGCGACATCTTGAACTTCACGGGATTCCTTGGGCGGGTCTATTGGGCGGGGCTGCATTGTCATGCAGGCAGTGGGGTCGCGGGGCGCTTGGATAGACTACCGCACCCACAGGAGTACATCGGATGGCTATCAATGAACAAGGGCTCATGGCGGCCCTGGGCGCCGTGCAGGACCCCGGTACCGGCAAGGATTTTGTCAGCACGCGTGCCTTGCGCGATCTGCGCATCGACGGCGACGCAGTGTCTTTTCAGGTGGAGCTGGGCTACCCTGCACGCAGCCAGGAGCCCGCGCTGCGCACCAGCCTGGAAGCGGCGGCACGCTCGGTCGAGGGCGTTCGCAGCGTGCAGGTCGAGGTGGTCACCAAGGTGGTGGCCCATGCGGTGCAACGCGGCGTGCAGCTCTTGCCCGGTGTGAAGAACATCGTGGCCGTGGCCTCGGGCAAGGGCGGGGTGGGCAAGAGCACCACCGCCGCGAATCTTGCGCTGGCTCTGGCCGCCGAAGGCGCGACCGTGGGCTTGCTGGACGCCGATATCTACGGCCCCAGCCAGCCCATGATGATGGGCATTGACCGCAGGCCCGACAGCCTGGACGGCAAGACGATGGAGCCGCTGGTCAACCATGGTGTGCAGGTCATGTCCATCGGCTTTCTTGTGGACCCGGACCAGGCCATGATCTGGCGCGGCCCCATGGCGACGCAGGCGCTGGAACAACTGCTGCGCCAGACCCACTGGAAGGACGTGGACTACCTGGTGGTGGACATGCCGCCCGGTACGGGCGATATCCAGCTCACCCTGAGTCAGCGCGTGCCCATTACCGGCGCGGTGATCGTGACCACGCCGCAGGACATTGCCCTGCTGGATGCACGCAAGGGCATCACGATGTTCGAGAAGGTGGGTGTGCCCATTCTGGGCTTGGTGGAAAACATGGCCGTGCATGTGTGCTCGAACTGCGGGCACGCAGAGCACATCTTTGGCGAGGGCGGCGGGCGGCGCCTGGCGCAGGAGCTGGGCATGCACTACCTGGGAGCGCTGCCGCTGGATCTGAAGATCCGTCAGCAGGCCGACAGTGGCCAGCCGACCGTGGTGGCCGATCCGCAGAGCGAGGCGGCGGGCATCTACCGTCAGGTGGCGCGCGATGTGGCAGCGCGCATTGCCTTGCAGTCCAAGGATTTCTCAGCCAAGTTTCCGACCATCACGGTGAGCAAGAACACCTGACGCGTTTCACGCCTCCACGGCGTGTGGGGCCGGGGCCGCAGTGTAGGCGGTCACCCTGTCCCGGCCTGCTTTTTTGGCCTCGTAGAGCGCGCTGTCGGCCTGTTCCAGCAGCGCATGCGCTGCAACGCCGACGTCGGCGGATGGGTTCGCCAGTGCGTGGTGGTGGGGCTCAAGGCAGGCCACGCCAATGCTCACCGTCACATGCTGGCCACTGGGCGCGCAAGCGTGGGCCAATCCCAGTGCGCTGATGGCATGGCGTACGCGCTCGGCCTGTTCCACAGCCTGTTCCAGCGTTGTGTGCGGCAGCAAGACGGCAAACTCTTCGCCGCCATAGCGGGCCACCATTTCCCCCTCCCGCCCCACGGAGGCTGACAGCGCCTGGGCCACCTGGCGCAGGCACTGGTCGCCCTGCACGTGGCCGTAGTGATCGTTGTAGGCCTTGAAGTGGTCCACGTCGATCATCAGCAGCGCCAGCGGCGCGCCACCACGCAGGGCCCGCTTGCACTCGCTGGCCAGGGCTTCGTCGAGCGCACGGCGGTTGGCCACCAGGGTCAAGGGGTCCATGCGCACCTGGGTTTCCAGCGCGGCACGGTAGCTTGCGAGTTGCTCCTCCGTCTGCTTGCGTTCGGTAATGTCCTGCACGGTTCCGGTCAACCAGGCATTGCTGCCCGGCGTCGCTTGGCCTTCGAACTCGCCCCACACCTGAACCCAGCGCTGCTGCCGGTCGCAGGGGCGCACGATGCGGTACTGTGCGCTCAAGGGCAGGCGTTCTTCCAGCGATTTTCCGTGCCGTGCCAGCACGCTCTTGCGGTCGTCCGGGTGCAGTGCATCCACCCAGGTGCGCAGCCCGATGCGGCCCGTTGCGGGCAGGCCGTAGATCTGGCGCGCGATGCGCGAAAGAAAAAACTCCTGGTTCTGCGCATCCCAGGCAAAAAAGCCCACCGAGGCGGCCTGCTGGGCGCTTTCCAGCCAGCGCATGTTGCGTTCCAGTTCCTGCTTGAGGGCGCTCTCTCGCCGACGTGCGCGCCACTGCCAGTAGGTGGCGGCCAAGCCCGCCAGCACCACCACCAGGCTCACCGGCAGGCTCAGGGCCAGCCATTCGCGCTGCATATGGTTGCCCAAGGCCTCTTCCACATGGACTTGTGAGATCAGCACCCAGGGCGTATCCGGAACGGCGTTCACGGCGGCCAGAACGGGCTGGCCTCGGTCATCGCGTCCATACACAATGCCCCGGCTGCCCGAAAAAGCCTGTACGGCAGGGTTGTCGGTGTGCGACATGGACAGGCGCAGGGTCATGGGAGGGTCGGGGCGGTGCTTCAGTGGGCTGAGTACCAACACTTCCTCCCCGGTGCGCTGAACCAGAAAAGACTCCGCAGTCTGGCTGCGGGTGGGCCAGAAATCCAGAATGGGGTAGAGCGTGGCACGCACGTCTTTCACCAGCCAGATGCCTCCCAGAGCGGTGGAGCCATCGTAGAGCGGCACCAGCACGCTGAAGAACGGGAAGGCAAAGAACGCATCGCCGCGTGGCTCCACCAATACCGGCTCGTCTTGGGCCAGCGCCCGTGTCAGGGCATTGATCTCGGCCTGTGGAGCCAGGCCCAAAACCTCGCCCCCGGATGTCAGCAGCAAGTTGCCCCGCGCGTCCATCAGGTAGGCCGCAGTGTAGAGCGAGCGCTCCTCCAGGATGCGCAAGCGCTCGCGCACGGGGGCCTCTTGTTCCAGCCCCGGAAGCTGGATCCAGCGCGCCACCAGTTGGGCAAAGGCCGAATCGTCTGCCAGTCCCATGGCCTGGGAGGTCTGGCGCTCGCGCCATTCGGCCACGCTGCGCACCTGCAACTGGCCGATGGCCTGCAACTCCCCCTCGACCTGATGGCGAAAGCGCTGCTCGCGCTCACGGTAGGTGGACAGCAGCGCCCACACCGCCAGCGCCAGCAATAGCAGCCCCAACCCCAGCCCCCACCAGAACCAGGGGGGAGCTTTGCGTTGGCGCAGAACACGGAGTGAGGGCATGGCTCCAGAGGCGAGGTCAGGGCCCAATGGGCAAAATTCATTCTATGTCACACTTTGTAGCCATTTGTGTGCCTTGACTCGCTTTGTGCGAGCATCTGGGCGAAATCGTCAAGGAACAAGCGCTTTGTCCCACTTCTTCCGTGCTCCTGGGTGGCTCGCCGCGTGGATGGTGGGGCTGGGTTTGTGTCTGGCTTTGCCATGGGGTGCACTCGCCCAGCAGCGTGCGGGATCATCGGTGTCCATCAGCCTCTCCTTGGAGCCCGATGGCTTGGACCCCACCATGGGTGCCGCGGCTTCGATTGGCGAGGTGGTGCACTACAACGTGCTGGAGGGTCTGACCCGCATCGAGGAAAACGGCCAGGTCAAACCCCTGCTGGCCCAATCCTGGAGCCAGGATGCCAGCGGCCTGGTCCATGTGTTCAAGCTGCGGCGAGGGGTGCGCTTTCACGATGGTGCGGTGTTGGATGCGCAGGCCGTGCGCTTCACCTTCGAGCGCGCCAAGGCCCCTGGTTCCACCAACAAGGCGCGCAAGGCCTTGTTCGACAACATCGCCCGCATCGAGACCCCTGATGCCCACACCGTGGTGCTGGCCCTGGAGCGGCCAGATGTTCACTTGCTGTTCCGCCTTGGCGAGGGCCCGGCGGTGATCCTGCACCCGGCCAGCGCTGCCCAGGCAAGCAGCCACCCCGTGGGCACGGGCCCCTACCGCTTCGTGCAATGGAGCCGTGGGACATCCATCACGCTGGTCAGGGCCGACACCTACCGCGACCCGACCCAGGCATCCATCGAGCGTGTGGTGTTCCATTTCATCCCAGACCCCAAGGCCCAGGAGGCCGCGTTCCGTTCGGGGGCCATGGACCTGTTCTTCAACCTGGCAACGCAGGACGTAGGCCACTTTCAGGGCGACAGCCGCTACCAGGTGCTGGTGGGATCTTCGACGGGCAAGGGCATGGTGGCCATCAACCACCGGCGCACACCCCTGAACGATGTGCGCGTGCGTCGGGCCATCTCCCATGCCATCGACCGCGAAGCCTTTATCCGCAAGGTACTGCAAGGCCGGGCGCGTGCCATTGGCAGCCACTTTGCGCCCACCGATCCGGGGTATGTGCACCTGGCAGGCGTGTACCCCTATTCCCCCGAGCGAGCGCGCGGCCTGCTGAAAGAGGCGGGCGTGGCCTTGCCCCTGCGACTGACGCTGACGCTCCCGCCCACGCCCTATGCCCGTGAGGGCGGCCCCCTCATCGCAGCCGATCTGGCCAAGGTCGGCATTGAGGCGCGCACAGAAATGGTGGAATGGTCGCAATGGTTGGGCGGGGTGTTCAAGGGGCAGTTCGATCTGACGCTGATCACCCACGTCGAATCTCTGGACTACCTCATCTACACCGACCCCGACTACTACTTCGGCTACGACAGCCCAGCCTTTCGCCACCTGGCAGGGCGCCATGCGCTGGCGGGCAACCCCCGCGAGCGCAGCCGCCTGTTTGCGCAAATGCAGCGCCATCTGGCCGACGACGCCGTCAACGCGTGGATCTTCGCGCCCCAGGTCGCCACGGTGGCGCGCAAAGGCTTGCGCGGGGTGTGGATGAATTACCCCATCGTGGTGCACGACATTGCGGCCATGCGCTGGGAGTGACTTCCCCCACTTGCGCTAAGGTAGCGCGGATGAACGTTTCCCTTTTCTCTCTGGGCTGGCGCACCCTGTGGCGTGACTGGCGCGCCGGCGAGCTGCGCCTGCTGGCCGTGGCTGTGACGCTGGCGGTCGCCGCGCTCACCTCGGTGGCCTTTTTTGCCGACCGGCTGAACGGTGGGCTGCAGCGCGATGCACTGCAGATCCTGGGCGGCGACGCCGTGGTGGCCAGCGACAACGCCACGCCCGCGGCCTTTGTCGAACGCGCCCGCGCCCTGGGCCTGCAGACCGTGACCACGGTGGGCTTTCCCACCATGGGGCGCGCCGGGGATGAGTTTGGCGGCGCTGCCCGCCTGGTGGCCTTCAAGAGCGTGGAGCCGGGCTACCCGCTGCGTGGCAGCCTGAAGGTGGCCGCAGCGCCCGGCGGCGCTTCCGCCAACACCCGCGATATTCCCGCGCCTGGGGAGGTCTGGGTCGATGCGCCACTGCTCGACGCGCTGGGCCTGCGCATGGGTGACCCGCTGTTGCTGGGTGACGCGAGCCTGCGCATCGCGCGCATCATCGTCATCGAGCCCGACCGGGGTGCAGGCTTCATGGCCTTTGCGCCGCGCGTCATGGTCAACGCCGCCGACGTGGCCGCCACCGGCCTGGTGCAGCCGGCCAGCCGCCTGACCTACCGCTTTGCCGTCGCCGGCGAAGCTGCGGCCGTGCGCCAGTTCACCACCTGGGCCGAGCAGGAGGTGCAGCGCCCTGGCGTGCGCGGTGTGCGGCTCGAATCCATCGAGTCGGGCCGCCCCGAGATGACGCAAACGCTGGAGCGTGCGCAGAAATTCCTCAGCCTCGTGGCGCTGCTGGCCGCGCTGCTGTCCGCCGTGGCGGTGGCTCTGGCGGCGCGCGGCTTTGCGGCCGGGCACCTGGATGCATCGGCCATGCTGCGCGTGCTGGGCCTGAGCCAGCGCGCCATTGCGGGCAGCTACGCGGTCGAATTCTTGCTGGTGGGCCTGGCTGCCAGCCTGGCCGGCTTGCTGCTGGGCTATGGCGTGCACCATGTGTTCGTGCTGCTGCTGGCCGGGCTGGTGGAAAGTGGGCTGCCCGCGCCCAGCCTGTGGCCGCTGGGCCTGGGCTTGGGCGTGGGCCTGACCCTGCTGGCCGCCTTTGGCCTGCCGCCCGTGCTGCAACTGGCCCAGGTGCCGCCGCTGCGCGTCATCCGGCGCGACATGGGCGCGCTGCGCCCGGCCTCGCTGGCCGTGCTGGGCTTGGGTGTGGCGGGTTTTGCGGCCCTGCTGCTGGTGGTCAGCAGCGACCTCCGGCTGGGGCTCATCGCTGTGGGGGGCTTTGGTGTGGCGGCGGGCCTGTTTGCCCTGCTGAGCTGGCTGGCCGTGCATGCGCTGCGCCGCAGTGTGAATGAGGCCACCGCACCGCGCTGGCTGGTGCTGGCCACGCGCCAGATCGCCGCGCGCCCGGCCTATGCCGTGGTGCAGGTCAGCAGCCTGGCCGTGGGGCTGCTGGCGCTGGTGCTGCTGGTGCTGCTGCGCACCGACCTCATCGCCAGCTGGCGCCAGGCCACGCCGCCCGACGCGCCCAACCGCTTCGTCATCAACATCCAGCCCGACCAGGCAGAACCCTTCCGCCAGACGCTGGACGATGCGGGCGTGCGCCGCTACGACTGGTACCCCATGATCCGTGGCCGCCTGGTCGCCGTGAATGGCCGGGCCATCACCCCCGAGAGCTACACCGAAGACCGCGCCCAGCGCCTGGTAGAGCGTGAATTCAACCTCTCCAACGCCCAGGAGCAGCCCCCGCACAACCAGGTGGTGGCTGGCCGCTGGACGCCCGGCGAACAGGACGGCGCCAGCGTCGAAGAGGGCCTGGCCAAGACGCTGGGCCTGAAGCTGGGCGACTCCCTGCGTTTTGACATGGCGGGTGTGCAGCACGAGGTGCGCATCACCTCGCTGCGCAAGGTGGACTGGGCCTCCATGCGCGCCAACTTCTTCGTCATGTTCCCTGTGGCGCAGGTGCCCGATGCGCCGCTTACCTACCTGGCGGCCTACCGCGCCCCTGAGCAGGCGGGCTTTGACAACGCCCTGGTGCGCCAATTCCCCAACATCACCAACGTGGACATGGGGGCCACGCTCACGCAGGTGCAGACCGTGCTCGACCAGGTGGTGCGTGCGGTGGAATTTTTGTTCGGTTTCACCCTGGCCGCTGGGCTGGTGGTGCTGTTTGCCGCCGTGACCGCCACGCGCGAAGAACGCGCCCGCGAATACGCCATCATGCGCGCGCTGGGCGCCCGCGCCAGCCTGTTGGGCCAGGTGCAGCGGGCCGAACTGGCGGGCGTGGGTCTGCTGGCCGGGGTGCTGGCCAGCTCCGTGGCCGTGGCCGTGGGCTGGGCGCTGGCGCGCTACGCCTTTGAGTTCACCTGGACGGCGTCCCCCCTGGTGCCCCTGGCCGGTGGCCTGGTGGGCGCCGTGCTGGCCCTGCTGGCGGGCTGGTGGGGGCTGCGCGAGGTGCTGCGCCGCCCGGTGGTGGACACGCTGCGCCGTGCGGCGGAGTAGAAATACTATTGTTTTGATAGCTGCTGGCGCTTTTTGGTATTGCCATGCAGCCTGTTTTTGCCATGAATCCTGAAGACACCCCGAGCGAACCCACCCCCTTCGAACGCATCGGCGGCGAGCCCGCCGTGCGCGCCCTGGTGGACCGCTTTTACGACCTCATGGACCTGGAGCCCGGCTACGCCGCGCTGCGCGCCACGCATGGCAGCACGCTGGATGAATCACGTGACAAGCTGTTCTGGTTTCTCTGCGGCTGGCTCGGCGGGCCGGACCATTACCAGAGCCGCTTTGGCCACCCGCGCCTGCGCGCGCGCCACATGCCGTTTGCCATCGGTGTGAAAGAGCGCGACCAGTGGGTCGCCTGCATGGACCAGGCCATGGCCGAATGCGCCACCCCCGAGGCGCTGCGCACGCGCCTGAAGGCCAGCTTCTTCAACACCGCCGACTGGATGCGCAACAAGGGTCTGTCCTGATTGCTATTGAATCAATAGCTACTAGCGCTTGATGGACAGGCGCTAGAGGCCAAAAAGCACCTTGAAATCCGGAATCGTCCGGTCCGCCAGGAACACGTTCTAAGATATGCCTCCAAATACACAAGGAGGTGGGACATGTCGATGACAAGCTGGGTGGTGCTCGCGCTGCTGGCCGGTGCCGGGCTGTGGGCGGTGGCTGTCTATAACCGGCTGGTGGAACTGCGCAACCGCATCGCCAACGCCTTTGGCCAGATCGACGTGCAGCTCAAGCGCCGCTACGACCTCATTCCCAACCTGGTGGAAGTGGCGCGCGGCTACCTGCAGCACGAGGCCGCGACGCTGGAGGCCGTCATCCAGGCCCGCGGCCAGGCGCAGGGCGCCGCCGCCACGGCGCGCGCCGCGCCCACCAACGTCGGCGCCGTGGGTGCGCTGGCCGTGGCCGAAGGCGTGCTGGGCAGCAGCCTGGGGCGCCTGATGGTGGTGGCCGAGGCCTACCCCGAGCTCAAGGCCGACGCCACCATGCAGTCGCTCAGCGAAGAACTGGCCAGCACCGAAAACCGCCTGGGTTTTGCCCGCCAGGCCTTCAACGATCAGGCGCTGGACTTCAACAACGCGGCCCAGCAGTTTCCTGCGCTCATCGTGGCGCGGCTGTTTGGCTTCACGCCTGCGCCCATGCTCGAAGCAACGCGCAGCGACGAAGAGCGCGCGGCGCCCCAGGTGAAGTTTTGAAGCGACCCTTCTGCTTCGGCCATGAAGTTCTGGGACCACCAGCAAAACGCCCGCGCCGAGACGCGCCGCCTGCTGCTGGCCTTTGCGCTGGCCGTGGCGGTGCTGGTGCTGGCCGTGCACGGGGCCCTGGTGCTGGCCTGGTGGCTGATGGCGGCGCTGCTGCCGGTGCACCTGCCGTTCCCCGCAGGGTTTCTGGCGGCCAACGTGGGTGTGTCGCTGCTGCTGGTGCTGGGCGGCTGGTGGGTGGAAACGTCGAACCTGCGCGCCGGAGGCGTCAAGCTGGCGCAGCGCGTGGGCGCGCGCGAACTGCGCGCCTCGCTCTCGCACGCCGAACAGCGCCTGGCCAACGTGGTCGATGAGCTGTGCATCGCCGCCCACATGCCGCGCCCCCAGGTCATGGTGCTGCCGCGCACCGACGCCATCAACGCCTTTGCCGCCGGCTGGGATGAAGCGGACGCCGTGGTGGCCGTCACCCAGGGCGCGCTCGACCACCTCACGCGCGAAGAACTGCAAGGCATGGTGGCGCACGAACTGAGCCACCTGCACGAGGGCGACACGCGCCTCAAGATGCGCCTGGCGGGCATGGTGTTCGGCCTGGAACTGGTGCACAACTTTGGCGAAGAAATGCGCGATCGCCCCGGCCTGTCGTGGTGGTTTGGCAGCGCCATCATGCTGGCCGGGTTGGCCGGCTGGCTCACCGGCCGCATGCTCAAGGCCGCCGTCTCGCGCCAGCGAGAACACCTGGCCGATGCGCGCGCCGTGCAATGGACGCGCAGCAAGGATGGCCTGGGCGGCGTGCTGCGCAAGGTGATGGCGCAGCGCCGCGCCACCCCCGCCGGGTACGAGGCGCGCGGCCACACCGGCCTGGCCCACCCGGCCGTGCAGCACATGCTGCTGGTCGATGCCGGTGGCGTGCGCGGGCTGGAGCGCTGGCTCGACAGCCACCCCACGCTGGACGAGCGTGTGCAGCGCATCTATGGCCGCCGCATGCAGCCCTTGCCGCTGACCCCCGTCAATGACGCCCCCGAGAGCGCCCCCCGCGCGGCAGGCGTGGTGGAGCCCGGTGCGGTGTCGCTGGCCTCGCTGGTGGACCCGTTTGCCCGCCATACCTGAGGGCGCCATGGCCAAACCCCGCACACCCCCTGAACGCAGCGGTTTCCAGTGCGCCCAGTGCGGGCAATGGCACGACGAACTGCTCACCGACATCGCCTGCGGTCTGCCCGACGCGGTGTTTGCGCTGGGCTACCTGGAGCGCTACCGCCGCGCCCGATTCAACCCGGACTTCTGTACCCTGGACGAAACGCGCCATTTCATCCGCTGCGTGCTGCCCGTGCCTTTCACCCACCGCGACGACTACTTTGGCTGGGGCGTGTGGGTGGAGGTGGACCGCGCCACGCACGACCTGTGCGTCCAGATTTTCGACACCGAGGGCGCTGCCGCCGTGCCGCCCCAGCACGGCGTCCTGGCCAATGACCTCAAGGCCTACCGCAAGACGGCGGGCCTGCCGGTGCGCATCGAACTCTCGGATGAACACCGGCCGCTGGTGTACCTGCTTCCCGCCTCGCGCCATGCGCTGGCGCTGGAGCAGCGGCGCGGCATCGATGGACAGCGACACCATGCGTTGGCGGCGCCGTATCTCTGAACCGGTTTTGCCTTCAAACGGTTCACGTCGTTGGGGCGCCTTGCGGTGCGACAGCACTGTCTTCGGCTCCCCGTTGAGTCCACCGAATCGGGGAAAATTCGCCGATGTTTCTTGCGCCCCGGGCTCGAAAGAGGCGTTGAAGGCTACGAAATAGATAGCTGGAAGCGCTGGCTGAATAAGCCGCAGAGGCATTTTTTGCCTGTATTTTTCAGTTGCTGCGCTGATCCCGCCTGCCGCCCCCCACCGGCTGCAACAACACCAGCATCGCCCCCGCGCCGCCATCCACCGGCCGCGCCTGCACGAAGGCCAGCACCTCGTGCTTCTGCACCAGCCAGCGCTGCACGCGGCTCTTGAGCACGGGGCTCTTGCCGGGCGAGCCCAGGCCCTTGCCATGCACCACGCGCACGCAGCGCACGCCATTCTTGTGGGCGGTGCGGATGAATTCGCCCAGGGCCAGGCGCGCCTCGTCCACGCGCAGGCCGTGCAGGTCGAGCTGGCGCTGGATGCTCCAGTGCCCGGCGCGCAAGCGCTGCGTCACTTCCACGCCGATGCCGGGGCGGCGAAAGCTGAGCTGGTCGTCGGTGTCGAGCAGGGTGCTCACATCGAAGTCGTCGCTGATCGACTCCTGCAGCGCGCGCTGCTCGTCCAGCTGGCGCTGCACCGGCAGGGGAGGCGGCAGAGGGCGGCGCCGCAGGGCGAGGTTGCGCTCGCGCAGCCGGGTGATGGGCCCCACCGCATGGCTGAAGAGGTGGCGCTCGGCCTCGCGCCGGGCGGCGGCTTCGCGCTGGGCCTTTTCTTCGGCCTCCCTGCGGCTCTTTTCCTCGTGCAGGTGGCGGGCCACGGCGGCCAGGTCCTGCAGGTCGGTGATGCGCACGCTCGCGCGGCGGGGCTTGGGGGCGCTGCTGCGGCGGGCCTGACGGGGCGCCGGGTTGGCCTGCGCCTCGGGGGCGGGTGGGGGAGGGCGCGGCGTGGGCGCCGGCCGGGGTGGTGCCACCGGCGCACTGGCGGTTGCCGCAGCCGGGGGGGCGGCGGGTGCCGGGGCGTCCTTGGGCGCACGGGCGCGCTCCAGCGCCAGGCGCAAGGCGGTGTGGCCAGGCAGGCTCACGTTACACCAGGCCTTTCTCGGCCATCGACAAGGCCTGGCCTGGCGCCACGATCACATGGTCGAGCACGCGCACGTCCACCAGGGCCAGCGCAGCCTTGAGGGTCTGGGTGAGTGCTTCGTCGGCACGGCTGGGCTGCACGCTGCCACTGGGGTGGTTGTGCGCCAGCACCACGGCGGCGGCCTGGTGGTGCAGGGCGCGCAGCACCACCTCGCGCGGGTACACGCTGGTCTGCGTGAGCGTGCCGCGGAACAGCTCTTCCATGGCCAGCAGGCGGTGCTGGCTGTCGAGAAACAGCACGGCAAACACCTCGTGCCCCTTGGCGGCCAGGTGCAGTTGCAGGTAGTGCTTGACGGCCTGGGGCGAGTCGAACACCTCGCGCTCGCGCAGTTGCTGGGCCAGCGCGCGGCGCGCCAGCTCCAGCACGGCCACGAGTTCAGCGCGCTTGGCCGGACCCAGGCCCTTGATGCGCTCCAGGTCGGCGGCGCTGGCGTGCAGCAGCCCGGCGATGCCGCCAAAGCCGCCCGTGGGCTGGCCACTGGTGGGGTCTTGTGTGGGGGGCTCCAGCAGCTCTTGCGCCAGTTGCAGCACGCCTTTGCCCACGATGCCGGTGCGCAGCAGGATAGCCAGCAACTCCGCATCGGCCAGCGCGGCGGGCCCGCGTGCCAGGAGCTTTTCGCGCGGCTGCGCATCGGCAGGAAGGTCTTTCAGCGGCATCGCAAGTGGGGTGCAAAGGGCGAAACGTAAAATGGCGCCAGTTTATCGAGGCATCCATGGCAACTGTTCAACCGGGTTCTTTCCTGACCCTGCATTACCGTCTGGCGGGCCCTGAGGGCGACGTCATCAACACTTTCGAAGACAAGCCCGCCACGCTCACGCTGGGCAACAGCGAGCTTTCACCCGTGCTGGAGGAGCGCCTGCTGGGCCTGGAAGAGGGCACGCGCACCAGCTTCGAGCTGGCGCAGGGCGAGGCCTTTGGCGAGCGCAACCCGGCCATGCAGCAGTGGGTATCGCGCAAGCTGCTGGACACCCTGGGCGACCCCGACGAGCAATACCACGTCGGCGAGGCGGTGGAATTTGCCACGCCCGACGGCTCGGGCTCCTACGCAGGCGTGGTGGTGCAGGTGGGCAACGCCGACAGCCAGGATGCGCTGCTCATCGACTTCAACCACCCGCTGGCGGGCCAGCCCGTGACCTTCGAAGTGCATGTCATAGGGGTGCTATGAACCATCCCCAGGAGGTGCTGCTGGCCGAACCGCGCGGTTTCTGCGCGGGGGTGGACCGGGCCATCGAGATCGTCGAGCGTGCGCTGGCCAAGTTCGGCGCGCCCATCTACGTGCGCCACGAAATCGTGCACAACACCTATGTGGTGAACGACCTCAAGGCCAAGGGCGCGATCTTCATCGAGGAGCTGTCCGATGTGCCCCCCGGCGCCACGCTGATCTTCAGCGCGCACGGTGTGAGCAAGGCGGTGCAGGAGGAAGCCCGCGCGCGCGGCTTCCACATTTTTGACGCCACCTGCCCGCTGGTGACCAAGGTGCATGTGGAGGTGGCCAAGCTCGCCCAGGAGGGCTACGAGTTCATCATGATCGGCCACAAGGGCCACCCCGAGGTGGAGGGCACGCTGGGCCAGCTCGACGGCGGTATCCACCTGGTGGAAGACGTGGAAGACGTGGCACGCGTGCAGCCCGCACAAACCGAGAAGCTGGCCGTGGTCACACAGACCACCTTGAGCGTGGACGACGCCGCAGAGATCACGGCCGCCGTGCGTGCGCGCTTCCCCAAGGTGCGCGAGCCCAAGCAGCAGGACATCTGCTACGCCACGCAGAACCGGCAGGACGCCGTCAAGCTGCTGAGCCCGCAGGTGGACCTGGTCATCGTGGTGGGCAGCCCCACCAGCTCCAACAGCAACCGCCTGCGCGAGTTGGCGCAGCGCATGGGCACCACCAGCTACATGGTGGATTCAGCGGACGAGCTGCGTGCCGAGTGGTTCAGCGGCATCGCCCGTGTGGGTCTGACGGCGGGGGCTTCTGCGCCGGAGGTGCTGGTGCAGCAGGTGATCGAGCGCATCAAGGCCCTGGGTGCCGTGTCGGTGCGCAAGCTCAGCGGTATTGAGGAAACGCTCAAGTTCCCGCTGCCCAAGGGGCTCAAGCTCGATGGTACCGGGCAGGCGGCGGACGACGGCGAATAATTCGCTATCAATTTGATAGCTGTTTGCGCAAGCAAAACGGGCCTTGGAGCCCGTTTTTTTATTGAATTTGCAGGCGATCTGCTCGCACTGGTTGAGGGGGCACCCCCTCATCAACTCCACAGATCGAGTGGTGGATCTGCCGCCACGGCGCGCAGGATGTCGGTGCGCGAGACAAAGCCCACCGGTATGCCCGCCTCGTCTGTCACGGGCAGGCCGGGCAGCCCGGTGTCCAGCAGCACCGAGGCCAGACGGCGCACATCGGTGTCGGGCGCAACGGTGGGCACGGGGCTCACCATCACGGCAGACACGGGCCGCCGGGCCAGCGCGATGGTGGCCTGGATGTGGCCCGGCTCGGGCAGCAGGTCCAGCGGCGCCATGTCGGCACGCACCAGCAGACCGATCACTCGGCCCAGCGCATCCACGACGGGCGCCTGTGCCACACCATGTTCGGCGAGTTGCTGCCAAGCGTGGTTGACGATGGTATCGGGCTGCACCGTCAGGCTGCGCGGCGTCATCACGTCGCGCACGCGCGAGAGGGGCTGGCGCGTGGCCGGTGTGGGGTGGCCGGTCTGTGCATAGGCACTCACTGCGTCGTGTGCGCGCAGGTTGGCGCTGCCGGTGGGCGCTGTGGCGCCCGCGGTTTCGGCGGCGCCGCTTGGGTGCGCGCCGCCAGGCAGCAGGGATTCCAATGAGAAGGGTGGCGCCTCGTCGGTACCGCGCGTGCGCAGCGCCTGTGGGCGGTTGACCCGCCGTGCCGATGTGATGCGCGCAAGGTTCTCGGGGCCTCCCCGGTACATCTGTCCCGACGGGCCAAACACAAAAAACATGGCAGCCTCCTGCCACCCCTGGATGCGGGATGGGCCTGCACATGTTATCGGCAAGGCCCGCAGCTTCCGCAGTGGGGCCATCTAAAATCACACCATGCTAGATATTCTTCTCCTGCGCAAAGACCTCGGCACCACCGTCGAGCGCCTGCAAACCCGCAAAAATCCCCAGCCCTTCCTCAACGTCGAGGCCTTCCAGGCCCTGGAAGCCGAGCGCAAGTCCCTGCAGACCCGCACCGAGGAGCTGCAGGCCCAGCGCAACCAGCTCTCCAAGCAGATCGGTATGCTCATGGGCAAGGGCGACAAGGAGGGCGCAGAGGCCGCCAAGGCCCAGGTGGCCGCCTCCAAGGTCGAACTGGAGCAGTCCGCCGCCCGCCTGGACCAGATCCAGGCCGAGCTGCAAACCCTGCTCCTGGCCGTGCCCAACCTGCCGCACGAAAGCGTTCCCGTGGGCGGCGACGAGCACGGCAACGTGGAAGTGCGCCGCTGGGGTCAGCCGCGCGCCTTCGACTTCGAGGTGAAGGACCATGTGGACGTGGGCACCCCACTGGGGCTGGACTTCGACATGGGCGTCAAGCTCTCGGGCTCGCGCTTCACCGTGATGAAGGGCCCGATCGCGCGCCTGCACCGCGCCCTCGCCCAGTTCATGCTGGACCTGCAGACCCAGCAGCACGGCTACACCGAGTGCTACGTGCCCTACGCCGTCAACGCCGACTCGCTCAAGGGCACGGGCCAGTTGCCCAAGTTCGAGGGCGATCTGTTCGCCGCCAAGAAGGGCGGCCAGGACGGCGAGCCGGTGCCCGACAACGCCGCGCTCTACCTCATTCCCACCAGTGAGGTACCGCTGACCAACTTCGTGCGCGACGTGGTGCTGCAAGAGTCCGACCTGCCCCTCAAGCTGACGGCGCACACGCCGTGTTTCCGCTCCGAGGCCGGCAGCTACGGCCGCGACACGCGCGGCATGATCCGTCAGCACCAGTTCGACAAGGTCGAAATGGTGCAGATCACGCACCCTGACAAGAGCTACGAGGCGCTGGAGGAAATGACCCGCCACGCCGAGACCGTGCTGCAGCAACTGGGCCTGCCTTACCGCGTGATGGCCCTGTGCACCGGCGACATGGGCTTTGGCTCGGCCAAGACCTACGACCTGGAGGTCTGGCTGCCTGCGCAGAACACCTTCCGCGAGATCAGCTCGGTGAGCAACTGCGAAGCCTTCCAGGCGCGCCGCCTGCAGGCCCGCTTCAAGAATGCACAAGGCAAGAACGAACTCGTGCACACGCTCAACGGTTCTGGCCTGGCCGTGGGCCGCACATTGGTGGCCGTGCTGGAGAACTACCAGCAGGCCGACGGCAGCGTGACGGTGCCCGAAGTGCTGCGTCCGTACTTGGGCGGGGTTGAACGCTTGTTGCCGTAAAAATCCTGCTACAATCTAAAGCTTGCCCGCCAGGAGAGGTGGCAGAGTGGTCGAATGTACCTGACTCGAAATCAGGCGTAGTGGTAACACTACCGAGGGTTCGAATCCCTCCCTCTCCGCCAGCACAAATTTGCAGAAACACTGAAAATTCGTGCTACAATGCGAGGCTTAGCGGCTGTAGCTCAGCTGGATAGAGTACTTGGCTACGAACCAAGGGGTCGTGGGTTCGATTCCTGCCAGCCGCACCAACAGGTAAGCCCTGAGTCTGAAAAGACTCAGGGCTTTTTCCTTTGGGACCTCCCCAAGCCACTATTGTCATCACCATGATCAAGGCTTTCACCAAGGAAACCGACCACGACGAGGACGACGGCCCGGCATTGCCGCCGATCCCGGCCGGGGGCAAGAACTACATCACGCCCCAGGGCTATGCCCGTCTGCGCGCCGAGCTGCTGCAGTTGATGGACGAGGAGCGCCCCCGTGTGGTCGAGGTGGTGCATTGGGCGGCCAGCAATGGGGACCGGTCAGAGAACGGCGACTATCTGTACGGCAAGAAGCGGTTGCGCGAGATTGATCGCCGCATCCGTTTTCTGACCAAGCGGCTGGAGATTGCTGAGGTGGTCGATCCGTCGCTGCATTCTGGCAGCGACCAGGTCTTTTTTGGCGCCACGGTGCGCTATGTGGATGACCTGGGCGAGGAGCGCTGCATCACTATCATGGGCATCGACGAAGCCGACAGCAGCCAGGGGCAGGTGAGCTGGGTGGCGCCGGTGGCGCGCGCTCTGCTCAAGGCGCGTGTGGGTGATGAGGTGGCCTTGCCCACGCCCTCGGGCGTGCGTCAGTTGGAGGTGGTGGAAGTGCGCTACCCGCAGCCTGGCTGAGGCGCGGTCAGCGGCGCATCATTGCTGGGGCATGGCGCGCACCGCACGCAGCACGTCTGCGGTGCGGCGCAGGTTGCGCAGCGCGGTTTCCAGATGCTGGAGGTCGTGCACGGCAATGCTGAAGCGCAGGTCTATGGTGTCCATGGCCGTTTGTTCGTCCATGTCCACATGGGTGATGTCCGCCTCCGAGCGTGCCAGATTGGCGGCAATGCGTGCCAGGGTGCCTTTGCCGTTGCGTGCCGTGACGACGATGCGTGCTTCAAAGGGTCGGGTGGGTTCTTCGGACCAATCCACGGCGATGAAACGCTCGCTGTCCTTGTGCTGCAGGCGCTGGGCCACGGCGCATTGGCTGGAGTGCACC
Source organism: Acidovorax sp. 210-6 (assembly GCF_010020825.1). GTDB lineage: Bacteria > Pseudomonadota > Gammaproteobacteria > Burkholderiales > Burkholderiaceae_C > Simplicispira > Simplicispira sedimenti. The sequence goes on along the minus strand of NZ_JAACJE010000001.1, from coordinate 3,034,254 downwards.
ACCAGCCCTTCGCCGCGCCCCAGGTAGCCCATGATCGGTTCACCAGGCACCGGACGGCAGCAGGCAGCGTATTGCACCGATGCGCCTTCGCTACCGTCCAGCGTGACGCCGCCTTGCGAGACGGTTTCGTGCGAGGTGTAGCGCTCCCGGGTCATCAGCAGCGCATCGGGTTTGTGGCCGTGTTCGGTCATCAGCACCACCAGTCGTTTGGCGACGATGCTGGCAATGCGTTTGCCCAGGCCGATATCGGTCAGCAACTCGCTGCGGGTGCGGTTGCCGGTAAAACGCAGCAACCGTTCCCAGATCTGCTGGTGGCCGTCGTCCTGGGACGGCAGTTGCTGCATGCCTTCAGAGCGCAGGGCCTGGGTCAGCAACTTTTCGCCCAGGTTTTCAGATTCGGTCTGGGCCAGTGTCTTGAGGTGGTGCCGGATCTTGGATCGGGCACGGCCCGTGCGCACAAAGCCCAGCCAGGCGGGGTTGGGCGTGGCGGCGGGGTCGGTGATGATCTCCACCACATCGCCGTTCTTGAGCTCGGTGCGCAGCGGCACCTGCTCGTTGTTGATGCGGGCACCTGCTGTGTGGCTGCCCACATTGCTGTGGATGGCAAAGGCAAAGTCCACCGCCGTGGCGCCCCGGGGCAAGGCCATGATCTGGCTCTTGGGGGTGAAGACGTACACCGCATCGGGAAACAGGTCCACCTTGACGTGGTCCCAGAACTCGGCTGCGTCGCGGGTTTCGTTCTGAATGTCCAGCAGGGACTGCAACCACTTGGTGCCCAGGCGCTCTGCAGCAGCGCCGTCGGCATCCTGGGCCTTGTAGAGCCAGTGGGCGGCCACGCCCGCTTCGGCCACGAGGTGCATTTCCTCGGTGCGCATCTGGAACTCGACGTTCACTCCCGAGGGGCCCACCAGCGTGGTGTGCAGCGACTGGTAGCCGTTGAGTTTGGGGATGGCAATGTGGTCCTTGAACTTGCCGGGCACCGGCTTGTACATCTGGTGCAGCACGCCCAGGGCGGTGTAGCAGTCGGTCACCGAGGGTACGATCACCCGGAAGCCGTAGATGTCGGTCACCTGGGCAAAGCTCAGGTGCTTGAGCACCATCTTCTGGTAGATGGCGTAAAGGGTCTTTTCGCGCCCGGCCAGGCGCACCGGCATGCCCAGGCGTGAGAAGGCAGCATCGACATCGGTCTGCACTTTCTGCACCAGGTCACGCCTGCGGTTGCGCGCCTTGCCCACGGCCTTGGCCAGGGTGGCGTAGCGCCAGGGGTGCAGGTGGCGGAAGGACAGGTCCTGCAGCTCACGGTAGGTTTGGTTCAGGCCCAGGCGGTGGGCAATCGGGGCGTAGATCTCCAGGGTTTCCGAGGAAATGCGTCGCCATTTGCTGCGCGGCATGTCCGACAGCGTTCGCATGTTGTGCGAGCGGTCGGCCAGTTTGATGAGGATGACACGCACATCGCGCGCCATGGCCAGGAGCATCTTGCGGAAGGATTCGGCCTGGTTTTCCTCGCGTGTGTCGAATTCCAGCTTGTCGAGCTTGGTGAGGCCATCGACCAGTTCTGCCACCGGGGCGCCAAAGCGCTCGATCAGATCCATCTTGGTGACGCCACAGTCTTCCATGGCGTCGTGCAGCAAGGCGGCCATCAGGGCCTGGGCATCGAGTTTCCAGGTGGCACACTGCGCAGCCACGGCGATGGGATGGGTGATGTAAGGCTCGCCGTTCTTGCGCAGTTGGCCCAGGTGGGCCTCGTCAGCGAAGCGGTAGGCCTGGCGCACCTGCTCGATGCTGGCGTTGTCCAGGTAGTCCAGGCTGTCCGTGAGCGCAGCAAAGCTGGCCGCTGCGGCATTCGCTGCGGCCCTGGGCGGGGCGCCGGCTGGCATGGCATTGACAGAGGGACTGGCCTGCATTTCCATTCCTTTAATGTAGCGCGGTTGCTTGCAACCCTGCGCGCAAATGCTTCTATGGCCCTGATCCATAAAAAAAAGCACCGCATTGCGGTGCTTGGCAGGTGCCAGGGGGAGATCAGCCCGGCACTTTTTTGAGCATTTCCAGCCCGACCTTGCCTGCCGCGATTTCGCGCAGTGCGGTCACGCCAGGCTTGTTGCGGCTCTCGATACGCGGTGCGTGGCCATGGCTCAGCATGCGGGCGCGGTAGGTCGCAGCCAGAACGAGCTGAAAACGGTTGGGAATCTGCTCCAGGCAGTCTTCGACGGTGATGCGGGCCATGGGGTACTCCGGAAAATCAGGAAATGTTGAGCGATTCGAAGGTCTGGGCACGGGCGCGGCGCTGGGCCGCGTACTTGAGGCGTTGTGCGTGGACGATGGCTTTCATGTCGAAAAGCGCGCGCTCAAATAGCTCGTTGATTATAACGAAGTCGAATTTGTGCACCTGGGCCATTTCCTCGGCGGCATTCTTGAGGCGCAGTTCGATGACTTCGGCAGAGTCCTCTCCGCGGCGCTCCAGGCGCGAGCGCAGTTCTTCCCAACTGGGCGGCAGGATGAAGATCAGCACGGCATTGGCAAAGGTCTGCTTGACCTGGAGTGCGCCCTGGTAGTCGATTTCCAGGATCACGTCGTTGCCCTGGGCAATGCGCTCTTCGATGGCCTTTTTGGACGTGCCATAGCGCCGACCGTGCACATGGGCCCATTCCACAAAGGCGTCGGAGGCAACCATGGCGTCGAATTCGGCGTCGGAGGCGAAGTAGTACTCGCGGCCGTGCTTTTCCTGCCCTCGGGGGGGGCGCGTGGTGTGTGAAACCGAGGCGCGTACCTGGGAATCGAGTTCCATCAAGGCCTTCACGAGGCTGGATTTTCCAGCCCCGCTGGGGGCAGCAACAACAAATAGATTTCCCGGATATTCCATAACAGACAAGCGCCAGGCGCTATCAAATTAAAAGCGTTATTCGATGTTCTGAACCTGAAGCTCGACAAGAGCATCTAAATGGTTGATTCTCAACGATCTCATGGACGTGGCCCCGACGCGAACCCACCTATGAACCCATCACCAAGCATGCGATTGATTGCGCTCGGTTGAAGCTGGGTGGAGCGTCATCCCATCTGTGGCTAGATCAAGCGCATCGATTTTACTGAAAACATGTATGGGTAGCAGGTGTCGGTGGTGCGTTGTTCGGCGTAGAGAGAGCTTTCGTGCGTCTGGGGCCAGTTCTGTGAGTGTCTGGGCCAGGCAACTCTGCTCAACGCGTGAAAAGGACATCATGATCACCGCTGGTGGAGCCTGCTGTCGAGCCCGACAGCCTGCCCACCAGCGCCGTGCCGAAGTTCTCCATCCTATTCAAGGCGGCCCAGGCCACGGAGGGAATGCTGATTGCGAGGTACCTCACTATCGTCTCACTCGATAGTGCGCAGGAATAGATCACCGAGGCCGTATGCGGTGCCGGTGCCTTCGCGCCACTCCTCAGATCTGCGGTGGGGGCCAGGTCGTAGCCGTAGGCAACTCTCGTTGACTATTGCCGTTGGAGCTGACACTCCCGTCAAAGCGGCGGGGACTCATGGAAGGGCATTGACAAGATGGTTCATGACCTTCAGCAAACAGAACCTGGGCTACAAGGCGCCGAAGACTGGGGCCATCGTGCAGGAAATGCCCCTGTCGTATGTCGGCAAGGTGCTGCGAAGGCTCGTGAAGGAAAATACCGGAAGGACAACCAACGCGGTGTAAATTGAGCATCATGACTGACGCAGCCCCAGCACTGTCGTATCCGTTCCCAGATCTTCCGCTCCCCGGCCAGGCCACGGAAATCAAGCCAGGTGTGCTGTGGCTTCGCATGCCGCTGCCGTTTTCCCTGGATCACATCAACCTCTGGGCATTGAGAGATGGTTCTGCCTGGACGATCGTGGACACGGGCATGCGCAGTGTGGATATCAGGAACGCTTGGCTCGCGTTGCTCGCGCCGCAGGGGCCACTTGCCGGCTGTCCCATCTCCCGCGTGATGGTGACGCATATGCATCCCGACCATGTGGGCATGGCGGGCTGGTTGACGCGTCGCTTCGAATGCGCGCTGTGGATGACACGGGACGAGTATTTGAGCTGCCGGGTGATGCTTGCCGATACGGGGCGGGAAGCACCGGTCGATGGTGTTCGCTTCTATCGCAGGGCCGGATGGAGCGATATCGAGGTGGATGAGTACCGCACACGGTTCGGTGACTTCGGCAAGATGATCCATCCTCTGCCTGACAGCTTCGTTCGGCTCACGGATGGCCAGATGCTGCGGATCGGGGACCAGGAATGGGAAGTCATCGTTGGCACGGGACATTCTCCCGAGCACGCGTGCTTCTATTCGCACGAACTGAATTTGCTGATATCAGGGGATCAGGTGCTTCCCAGGATCAGCTCCAATACCTCCGTGTACCCCACCGAGCCACACGCGAATCCTCTGCAGGGCTGGCTCGATTCCATCGACCGGCTGATGCAGCGCGTGCCGGAGAGTGCTCTGGTCCTGCCTGCCCACAACGAACCTTTCACTGGTCTGCACACACGGTTGGAGCAACTGCGCGCGAGCACCGTGAGAGGCACCGACCGCGTCAGGCAGCAACTCGTACAGCCTACGAGGGTCATCGACCTGGTTCGCGCCCTGTACCGCTCGTCCGTTGTTGCAGAGCAGATGCACCTCAACCTTGCGACCGGAGAGACGCTCGCCCACCTGAACTATCTCAACCAACGTGGGGAAATCGTGTCGACAGAGGACGAAGACGGCGCAGTGCTCTATCGACTCGCCTGAGGTTGGGCAGTCATGGAGTCCTTTGCGTCGCATGAAGGACGTACTGCTCGCTAGGGTTCTGGGCTCAATTGCATCCTCGCAGAGGGCGCATGCTAGAACGTGTGTCATCAGCAATGAATGTCGACGACGATGACGGCCTTCAGACGGACTTGACGGCGGAGGTATCGCTGGTAGGGTGTAGTCGTGGAGGCGCTATGCGAAAAGCCATCTTTGTCTTCTTCCTGCTGCTGGGCGTCGGTGCCGGGTACTTGCCTGCACGCAACGACGACTGGGGCCTGCGCATCGTCATGATGGCCGTGGGCGCACTGTTCGGTGGGGCGATCGGTGGCGGTCTGTCGCGGATTGGCAAGCAGCAGCCTCGTCACTTGCTCGACACCGAGGAGGAAATTGAGTCGATTCCGGGCGTGGGCATGTCAGGTCGAGATCTCGCAGCCAACTACTGGCGCGATGAAGGCCATCCACAATTCATGAAGCCGCCTCGGCCCGAGTATGGGAACCACATGCTCGACGCGGACAAGAACCTCTGACCAACTACTTTCTGAGGGCATTCTTGACAGCTTCCTTCGCGTCGTCGATCAGCGGCGCGGCATCCTCCTTGACCTGCTTACCCGTTTGCATCATCAGGGAGCGCTCGGACGCCAGGGTGCCGTCGGGCGTCCTCGTGATCTGTGCCTTGCGGTCGAATGCTCCCTGATCGGCCGAAGTGGTTGCCCGGATACGTTCGCCTTCCTCCCGAACCGTGCTGCGCATCGATGAAGGCGAACCCGCCGTCGGCGCGGGTGGCGTGGCACCGCCACCGAACCGGCGCACGTCACCCTGATTCGATTGGTGGCGCCCTGCGAGGTCGGGTGCCAATGCCGGATCGCCGGAGTTCCGCAAGTGCTGGGCCTGGAGGTCCCCAAAGGCCGTGGGCACCGCAGTGCCGTCCGAGAACACGCTATGGGGGCGCAGGGACTGCCGGGCCAGTTCCGCTTCCATAAGCACGCGCGCCGAGGCGCTGTTGCCGCCGTACTGCTCGGCGTAGCGGGTGAACATAGCGAGGTTGTGCGGATCCTGGGCGATGTCGATGGCGATAGTCTCGCCCCGCTCGTAGGCGGTCGAAACGCGCTCCGCGAAAGCGCTTCGCTCCGCGAAGCTGGCGTCTGCACGCTCCGACCGTGCTGCGGTCGAGGAAAGGCGGGCGGAAAGATCATGCGCTTCGCGTGCATCGCTGGCGATGACGTTCATGAAGCTCCTGTCCTGGGAGGCTCGGTCGCCGAACTGCTTGAACTCGGCGAGTTGCTCGCTGTTCATTGACGAGAGGACTTTTTGTTCGGCTGCTGATAGACCCGAGACGTAGTTCTTGTCGGCTGAGGCTGTGCCGTTGAGGCTGGCAATGGGGGTGTTGACGCCCAGGCGGCCCGATGCGCCAAGAGCAATCCGCGCAACCTGCGATTGCGTGAGGCCGGTGGTATCCGCCACGCTCTTGCTGATCTGGTCGAGCCGGTTGAGCGTCTCGCCGAACTGCTCGAAGCTGCTCGTCGTGGAGCCGCTGCTATTGCGCGACGACCGCAGTTTGGCCACGCCTTTCGTGAATGCCTCCGCCAGCACGGACGAGCGCTCGCTGCTGGCTGCCACAGCCTCGCTGCGAGCGGCATCCACCTGCCGGCTGGCGTCCTGCACGTCCTGTTCGGACACCCGCATCGACACGACCCGCGAGGCGTAGCCCTGGTTGCGCAGCAGGCTAACTGCCGTTTTGCCCGTGAGAGCGTTCGACGAGAAGGTGTTGCCGCTCAGGTCGTGTTGCCAACTGCCCATGAAGGCCGAGGTGCGGTTGGGCGCGAGCTGCATCTGGTCCATGGAGACGTTGCCGAGCGACGTGTTGCCCACCGTAGCTGCCGAGGTCGAACCCGACAGCGTGGCCTGCAGCCCCGACAGCCCGCCCACCAGCGCCGTGCCGAAGTTCTCCATCCTCTTCAAGGCGGCCCAGGCCACGAACGGGATGCTGATCGCCAGGTACCCGACGATGGCCTCTCCCGACAGCGCACGTGAGTAAATCACCGAGGCCGTCTGCAGCGCCAGCGCTTTCGCGCCGGTACCCAGGTCCGCCGCGGCTGCCAGGTCGTAGGCCGCGTAGATCGAGGCCATGTAGTTGAGGATGGCATACAGCGGCGGCCAGAGCTGGATCCAGATCAGGATCGACGCATATCCCTTGAACGCCATCATCGTCTCGCGGCCGCTGGTGAGCAGCAGCAGGAGCACGAACAGCGGGAACATTGCGTAGGTCACCGCTTCGATCACGTTGCGGAAGACGGGCAGCGCCTGCTCGGCCACCTTGCCGTAGTTCAGCCATGAAGCGTTCATCTGGGCTACGGCCTGGGCCCGCCCCACGGCCAGCACCATGGAGGCCGGGTCGTTGACCTTCTGCCCGACGATCTTGCCGGTGTCCTCCAGCGCGTTGAGCATGGCGTTTTGCCGGATGATGTCCGCGGCGGTGGCCGATGCGTTGGCGATGCTGTTCTTGAGGTAGGCCTGCTGGATCTGGCCTGCGATCGCGGCCGCCGCCGCGGTGCCGGGCAGCGTCGGGTTGAGCTGGAAGGCCAGGCGCCCCTGGATGCGCTGCAACTGTGCCGGCAGCCGGCCATTGAGGCTCTGGTACACGTTCGGGCAGGTGTCCACGCCCACGGCTCCGTCTGCGCCCGTGAGCGTGCTGAACCGCGCAGGGTTGGGTGAGGCCATCAGCGGCCAGACATCGTCGGAGGCGGAGAAGGTGGCCGGATCGAGCGAGCCGTCGATCAGGTCGTACATCGCGCAGTTGTGAATGAAGTTCACGAGGTCCGTGCGGAAGGCGGGATCCTGGAACACCACGTTGCCGGTCTCCCTGACGAGGCGGTTGCCGAACATCAAACCGTTCTGCTGGTATGAGAGCTCCGACGGCAAGGCCCCCGCTCCAGGGATCACCTGGAAGGCGGTCTCGAATAGCCCGGTGAGGGTGTGTCCGATGGTGCTGGTCAGGCTGCCCAGCAGCGCCACCCCGAAGGGCACGTTGTCCACGACCTTGACCGGCGAGCCGCCGGTCTTGTCGACGATGCCCACGGTGACCTTGGGCACGATCAGGATGCCGAAGACCAGCACCACGGAGGCGAGCCACTTCCAGCCTTGGAGCTTTTCAGGGGCAAACGCGTAGGCGATGAGCGCGGCGACGAAGCCGCAGAAGGCCACCGCCGCGACGGCTGAGGCGTAGTCGCCGGAGGCGTGAATCGCGGCGGACGCGTTGAATACCCCGAACAGGCTGTCCGCGTTCTGGTAGGCGTAGATCTCCCACATGGCCGTGCCCTACCATCGGCGTCAACGCGACAGGTGGGCCGCCTGCTGGCCCAGCATGTCCATCACATGCTGGGGCATGCTCGAGCGCAATTGGCGCTCCAACTGCTCCAGATGGCTGGCGACAGCGCGGTAGGAGCCGACCTTCGCGTACAAGAGGTTTTTTTCCTGGGAGATCAGCAGCAGGATGGCCTGGGCCCGCTGGCGGATCTGGTTGGCTTGGTCGCGCTGCGTCTGCTGCAGCGTGTAGTCCTTCGCCAGGGCCGCCATGCCCAGGCGCAGGTTCCTTTCGAGAAAGACATAGGCATAGTCCGCCGCGATCACGTCGCGGTACTGGCCGATCAGACTATCGGCCAGGCCCGAGCCCGGGATGCTGGTGCCCACCGAGAGCATCTTGTAGACCGGCTCGGTGGTCTGGTTGACGAAACCGACCTCGGCGGAGTTGTTGGGGATGGCCGTGCGGGTGGCGATGCGGTCGGCGATCGAGCGCATCATGGTCTCCACGCGCGCCGTGAAGGGCACGTGGTCGTAGGCGGTGTTGGTCGAGACGACGTCGCAGGCCGAATAGTCATTGCAGCGCAGCAGGTGCTGGATGACGTTGTTGCCCGATCCGGCGGCCTGGCCGTAGAGCAACTGGCTGATCGACGTCAGGGTCGGGGCGATCGGCTCCGGGTCGCGTCCCGATTCCTCGGGGTAATAGATGACGGTGCCGACCATGCTCATGATCAATTCACGCCCCGCGTCGTCGAGGGAGGAGCCGGTGTACTGCAGCGCCTTCCAGGTCAGGTTGCCCACGAAAGGCGCCTTGTTGCGCACATTGGCATCGCCCGAGGAGCGGGCGGAAGACAGGATGCTGGGCCGGTCGGTCGAGCAGCGGCGGCGGGCAGCGTCCCGGTCGCTCTCCAGGCCCATCTCCATCGCCAGGTCCGAGCAGGTTTCCTGCGAGCTGTAGCCCACAGCCTCGGCAGCGCTGCTGACGATCGCCTTCGCGGTCTCGCAAGAATTGATGCGGGCATTGTTGATCCAGGTCTCCAGCCCCTTCGCCCACTTGGTCAGGCCCCCGAGGAGTGGGGACACGGCCTCAAGCGCGAGCTGGAACGCAATGCCGGGCAGCGCGGCCGTGATGTTGCGCAAGAGGTTTTTGAACTCCTGTGCGGAGATGTGCGAGAACGAGCCGCCGAACACGTCGATCCCGCCGCAGCCCGCCTTCACGCTCGGAAACTGGATCGCCGCGAGCTGATAGACCTTGTTGGGCGATCGCATCATGAGCGAGCCGCCGGTGTAGGTGTTGTAGGTCTGCCCGCGAAATGCTCCCGGTGCGGTGTAGTTGCCGATGGCGCCCAGGTTGTTGAACATGTCATTGACCTCGCTGTTGAGGTCGGCGCGGGCGGGCAGCGTGGCGGATAGCACGACCAGGGCCGCGGCCAGCGCGACGGCCTTGCGAGCACGGACAGGGCGGGAGGGACGGGACATGGAAACCTCCTAGGGCAGGGCCAGGTGCTGGGTCGCGCCGGGCAGCATGGCCTCGCCGGTGGGCGAGGAGACGATGGCGATGCGCTCGAGCAACTGCGACTCGGAGAGCACGCCGGATCCGATCGGGGTGATCTTTCCGGTGGCAGGCTGGGCCAGGAACACGGCCGGCACCTGGGTCACCTGCAGAGCCGTGGCGATGCCGTTGTTGGGGCGGGCGCGCGGGAAGCCCGGCATCGGGCCGCCGTCCACGCTCACGGGTATGACCTGGATGCCGTGGCGCGCCTCGAATGCCTGCAGGGTGGGCGCGAAGGCGTGGCAGTAGGGGCAGTCGCTGCGGTAGAAGAAGATGAGCACGTGGTCGCGGCCCAGCGCGGCGACCGAGGCGGAGCGGTCGGTCCGCTGCTGGCGCTCGAAGACCTCCAGCGCTTGGGCGTTGACGGGCCGACCCTGCAATGTCGGATCGAGCTCGGGCGTGGCCCAGGCCACGCGCTGCGCCACGTCGGCGAAGTAGGAGGCGCGGTTCACCACCTGCATCTCCAGCTCCATGTAGCGCCGCACGTTGGACTCGGTCGGTCGCATGATCGCGATGTTGCGCAGGTCTTCGAGGGACTTTTGCAGCCGCTCGAATTCCACCAGCTCGGGCGGGCGGGGCGGATCTGCCGGTTTGGTTGGCCTTGCCGGGACGGCCTGCGCGCGTGGCGGCGCGGGCTCCTCCAGCGGAGGGGCTTCGTAGAAGTGCCAGCCGCGCCAGCGGTCGGACCAGTAGGGGCGGGGCTCGACCTGCCCAGCGGCAGGGGCGGCTTCCTGGGCCGCGGCCGTGACCAGCGCCATTGCCAGTGCCAGGATCGGCAACAACCGCAGGTGCGCGTAAGTGGGGCAGCTCATCATGGCGTCCTCACAGCAGCGACTTCGGCGGCAGGCCGTCGAGGCAGTAGTTGATACCGAATTCGATGGTCTGCTTGCGCGGCACCGCAACGTCGGGCAGCTTTACGTCCTCCTGCCAGAAGAGCACCTTGAGCCGGCTGCAGCCCGTCTCCCGGTAGCGCTTCGCGGTGGACACATCGATGTAGATCGGTGAGGTGGCCTGGAAATGCCGGGTGATCGCATCCGCCACTTTGCCGATGAGTACGCCGTGGGCTGTCCCGTCCGTGGACTGCAAGGCCGCCAGCAGGACGGGCCGTGCATCGGTCACGGGCGTGCGGATCGGCTCGGCATGCGCTCGTGTGGCGAGAAGGAGGACCAGGACGATACCTGCGAAGCGGGATCTGGCGCGGGTGGCGGTATTCTTCATTGGCATCTTCCTTCGCCGTAGTAGCAGTTGCTCGCGCGACCGACGGCGCCGCCTTGCATCGCTCCTGCGCTAGGCAGGTTTGGCACGATCGACGCGTAGAACTCGGTGAGATCCATCTGCGCGAAGTTCAGGCTCTGCAGCTGCGCGATCGTGAAGCCCGAACAGTCCGGCGCTTCGGCCGTGCCCCACCACTTCGCGACCTGCAGCCGACCCTGCTCATTGATGATCCTGGCCAGGACCGAGTTGAAGCAGCACTTGGTCGTGGTGTGCGTGATGCAGGAGACGCATTTGCCTAGGATGCGGATGCAGGATGAGCAGTAGGTGCCGACCGTATGGCACAGCCGTGCGCCTTCCTTCATCGCCAGCTTGCCTTCCTCTTCGTCGCAGGAGATCGCAGACATCACCACGTAGATGACGATCGCGATGACCAGGCTCCATGGGTCGAAGGCCACCACCACGCTCTCTCCGGCATAGAGCACCGACGAGCCGGCAGGCAGGGCCGTGCCATTGATAGCCACCGTGACGCCATAGGTGGTAAAGCTGCCTGAGAATCCGCCGCTCATCAGCAGCGCCTGCATTCCGTGGTAGAGGAAGTCGCGGTTGCCGGAATTCATCAACACATCGAAAACCAGTCGCGAACCCACCCCGAACAGGCTCTGGTTGCTCATGCCCCGGCCCGAGGCGTCCGACATGCAGCAGTTGTTGAGCAGGCGGTCGCGACAGCGGTTGGCTTCGCCCCGGAACACCTGGAGGTTGTCCGTATCGAGGTAGACCCCCGCCTCGCGTCCCGCTTCCAGGAAGGACATGGCCCTCGCGAAGTCGGCGTCGTTGGTGTACGTGGTGTTGAAGCAGCTGCCCGCGATGCAGAAGACGTCGGTCGGGCAGTTGCGCGCCGTCACCGCCGAGCCCGGGGCCACCGGGCAGCTGTAGGTGTTCTCCGCGATTTCGCAGGTGCCCGTGGCCGGGTTCATCTGGCGGCAGACGGTTCCCGATGGCGTGCAGCCTGCCGCGGCCAGTGGCGCGCACTCGTCGGTGGGCGTCCCGTTCTGGCAGGAGAGCGAGGTCTCGTAGCGCCAGCACGCGCGCGTGACCGAAGCCCCGTCGATCACCTTGGTGGCCGGCCCGTCGACGCAGCGCGCCGCGCTGGTGACGGCGCAGCGGCCGTCGCTGTCGAGTGCGGGGCACTGGTCATCCCATTGGTCCGACTCGGTCACCGTGGTGCGGGGCCGCTCGAAGCTCAGCGTCATCTGCGGGATCGGGCCGTACAACGTGTTCAGCCGGAAGCCCACGATGGGGCGGTTGCTGCTAAACCGCCAGTAAGAGGCTGAGTAGGTGTCCGTGACGTCCTGGCCCGGCGCGTCGTTCGGATCGGTGCTGGGGGCATAGCAGCGGCCCTCGTCGAGGTAGGTGGTCTGGATGTCCCCGGCATCACCGCCCGAGCCGGTCGTGTGGGCGATCCGATCGCCGCTCTGTGTGCTCGCTGGGCAGGTGCCATACACCTCCAGGAACGGGCGTTCGTTGGTGCAGCTCATGTCGCCCGCATCGCCGCCGCCGCCCGTGCATACCTGGCGGTACTCCTGCGCGATGAAGCCGGTCAGTCGGCAGGCATCGCCTTCACAGCGGTTGTTGACGACCCAGACCCCGTTCTGACCGCCCGGCGGCCACGCGGGGTTGGGCAGGGGGGCCACCATCTGAGGGAACACCAGTCCCGAGCCCACATCGACGTCGAAGAAGGCCACCGGCACACCGGCACTGGTCACCCGGAAGCGCTGCCCCGAGGCCGGCTGGTCCGGCTTGCACTGCACGGCCAGTGCGACGCTGCCGGAGGCAGCCTGGGCGAACCACTCGCCCGGCGGACAACTGCTGGTGCGCGAGATCGACACAGACAGCGTGCGGGCGCACGACTGGGTGGTCGCGCCGCTGTACTGCCGGCACACGCGGGTCTCCGTCGCGGGCGTGGCCACGGTGTCCACTTGGCAACCACTGTAGTAGCTCGCGATGTCCTCCAGGGCCGTCGAGGGGTTGGCCGCCACGCGGCGCGCGTCGAGGACAGCCGGGTCGTAGGGCGAGACGGGCTCGCGCGGTGTGTTGGCCGAGGCCCGCGCGCCCAGCAGCGCCTGGCACACAGGATCGTTCGGGGTGATCGCGCAGGCCGCGAGCCGGGCGCTGGTCTGGCCCGAGAGGTTGGGCTGGCCGTAGTAGCCGCGCTCGGGCGGCGTCGTGGTGTAGCCCGGCACCACCGCCGATGCGTCGGGGGCGTTGATCGTGCCGCGGATCACCGGGTTGGCGGCCTGGCCCGCGGCTGTGCCCTCGGCATGCGGACCGGTTTGCGCGACCGTCTGCGTCGTGACGAAGCAGGCCAGCGTGAGCCAGACCACGGCACGGCGCAGGAGGAGGACGAGGGCGGGGCGCATGGCGGGCTCCTACTCCTTCAGCCGTTGCAGGAAACCCGCGGCATCGCCCTGGAACGCCGGGGCAGTGCGCACCATGTGCTCCAGCGCGTAGTCTAGGCTCACGTCGCCCGCCGTGCGCAGGAAGGCCTCGGGTGGCGCGCAGGTGCCGCTGGCGCAGGACACCGGCCGCGTGCCGTCGCGCACGAGCACGAAGCTGGGCACGCGCACGATGGAAAAACGGTCGAATGCCGGGGGGTCGATCTGCACCGCCACCTGGCGCGTACCGATGAGCGGCTGCAGTTGCGCCACGGTCTCGCGCAGCGATCCCTTGACGAGGCCGCGCAGGATGACCGAGGCGCGGGCACGCGCGGCCTGGTCGATCAGGCGCTGCAGGGCGGGCCGTGGCATCGACAGGCTCACGAAGACGAACAGGCCCGGCCCGCGCGCCAGCCCTTCGGCGGCCTGCATCGCGTCGACCTGCGAGGCGTAGCCCCGCGCCAGCGCTTCGAGGTCTATCGGCGTGCGCATCGCCGGCTGGGGCAGGGCCTCGATGGCCGGCACCGACGGCACGGGTGCCGCTTTCAGCTCGGCCTCGCCCGGCGCGCGATGCCTGCGCCGCGCCTGCTCGATGTCCTGCTCGGTGACGGTGGGCTGCTCGCGGCGCACGCGCTCGAGGTCGGCCTCGGTGATGTCGGGTCCGGCGGCCGTTGCCGCCGTCGCGTGCAGCGCCAGCGCCAGCGCCAGCGCCAGCGCCAAGGCCGGGGCGGTCGGGTGTCGCGAGAGAAGGTCAGTAGCCCACACAGCAGTTCCTCTTTCTGAACAAGATGAAGCTGAAGTCCTCGCCTCGTACCGGGTACTCCTTGCCGGCGCCCCAGGTGACGGTCTGGCGGCCGAAGGGCTGGCAGCACTTGCCGGCTTCCTTCGACGTGGACGGGATCGGGTGGGTGAGCTGGGTCTTGTAGGCGGCCTTGTCCATGACGGGTAGGAAGTACGGGCCGCACAGGCCCGGCGTGCCGTGCCAGCCCCAGGCGATCAGCTCGCGGTGCATCTTGGCCGTCAGCCGCTGTGCCATCAGCGCGGCGGTGCGCACGCCGCCCAAGTGGTACGGAACATGGCCGTTCATGGGATAAAGGCCGCCCTGGCAGCCGGCGCACCAGAACATCTCCCGGATCCCGAAGCCCAGCGAGGCCGCCACGCAGTCCGCGGCGCAGGCCGCGATGGCCACCGGGTTGGCGAACAGCACGGCGTCCGGGTTGATGATCAGCGTGAGTTCGTCGTCGGCCCAGAGCGGGTCGACCTCCGTGAGGTAGGCCAGGTCGAAGCTGCCCTTTTCCAGGCAGGGGAAATCGGTAACCACCTCCAGGTAGTAGAGGACGGGGTTTACGTAGAAATGGGCCTGGTAGAAACTGCCACCGTCGCCATCGCCCTCGGATCGTGTGAACCGCGCGGCCTCCGGTGCCGGGATGCCGGGATTGAGGTCGATGCCGCCGAGCGAGGTCAGGCAGAAGGGCTTGCGCACCGCCTCTACATGCCGGGCCGGCTCCCAGAAGCCGACCGACAGGCCGATCACTGGGTTGACGCCGCAGGTGCAAAGCGGGCTGCCGGGGTTTTCGATGTCTTCCTGTGAACCGAAGTCGCCGATGCGGGCGCTGCCGATGCTCAGCGGCAGGATGCAGCTCCAGCAGATGTCCGTGATGGGGTTGGGGAACTTGCCGGTGCAGGTGGTCGCGCCTGCGGCAGCGCCGCCTGCAGCCAGGGCCAGCCCGGCGAGCCATCGGAGCAAGGAGGTGAACCAGGGGTGCTTCATTGCGTTACCTCCATTTCGTCGATGCGCAGCCGCTTGCCCTCCTGCGAGACGAGGGCGGGCACCTGTGTGATGCCCAGGCGCCGCGTGAGCATCCCCTGCTGGTCGTAGTAGACGGGGACGCGCCAGGACTTCATGAGATCCAGGTAGGAGCCGCCGGTCAGGATTGGCTTCACCTTGCCCTGGTAGTGCGCCATCAGCTCGCGTGCGCGGCGGACTTGGCGGCTGTCGCGTGCGTCGAAGAACAGCAGGTGGCGCGAGAGGGACACGATGTCCAGCGGATTGGCCTTCGTGCCAGCGGCGAACAGCAGCTCGCCCTGGGCGCCCAGGAGGTTGCGGTCGAGCGTGTACGTGGGATTGAAGTAGAAGGTGCGCGGCGCGGCGGTGGTTCGCACGCCGGCTACCGGCACGGGATTCCTGACGATGTCGGTGCCGCGGGCGCGCGCCTCCTGCTCGATGCGGGCCAGTTCGCCCGAGCGTTCCTTGTCCCGAAGGCGCTCCTCGATCATGCGAAGAAGGTGGGACTCGGCGATCTCGTAGGTCGGCCCCAGGGTGCCGAGGTCGGTGGCGAGCGTGGGCAGGCCGGTTCCGGCCAGCAGGGCGATGGCGAAAGAGGCGGTGCGCTTCATCGCGCAGCTCCCCGCGGGCACGGGATCTGTGCGATCCACCGGTCCCGCGCCGCCTTGTCCTGCTGGTGGGCGGCGCGAATCAGCCCCATCAGCGCCGGGTGGCCGTCACCCTCGGACAGGGCCTGCCGCAGCTCGGCCGTGGTCGGCGCGCGGCCGCAGCGCAGTTGCGCGGCGGCGAGGTAGGTGCGGGCTCCCTGCTCGGCGGCCGGGGCGATCTGCCGCAGCAGGCCGAGGTAGTCGGCCAGCGGCATGTCATCGGCAGGCGCGGCCGTGGAAGGCGTGCTCACCGGACCGAAGGCCGGGCTGGTCTGGGCCCGCCCGGGATTCGAGGCCGCCGCCAGAATAGCCAGCAGGAGGCCGAGGCTGGCGCCGACACGGGGGGCGATGCTGGATTTGCGGGGCATGTCCGACTCCTCAGAAGATCGGCTGGACGATGCCCAGCACCTGCCCATCGCGTACCAGTCCGCTCTCGGCATAGCGCGAATCGAAGCTGTGGAGCCCGATGCCCTGGACGTAGTAGTGGCCCGGCGGGATCACCACCGGGGCGATGGGCGCGAGCGGATGGCCGTCGTAGGCGTGGGTCTTGGCCCGGCCCACGGCCTCGCCGTTGACGAAGACGGTGCGATCCGAAACCGTGACCACGTCGCCAGGCACGCCGCGCACCCGCTTGAAGAAAGGCTGGCCACGCAGGCCGCGGTAGTGCGCCTGTGCCTCGCCAGCAAAGGCGAAGACGATCAGGTCGCCGCGTCGCACGGGCCGCTGCTGGAACTGCATCAGCGCCACGTGGTACGGCAGGCTTGGTGTCCAGTTCACGAGCAGCGGCACGCGCGGCGTTGGGTCGACGAACAGGCGCACGTAGGCGAAGCCCCAGATCGCGAATACCGGCAGGTAGAGATACCAGCGCCGCCGTATGTGGCGCAGGAACTCGGCGAAGGATCGGACGTGGAGATGCCACCAGCCAGACGTCTGGATGGCCGCATTGGTGGAGACGGGTTCGGTCATGGCTGGTCTACCTTTCTGCGTAGCACCGGCGTGAGGTCGCGGCTGTTGGGCGCACCGGCGATCGCGCTCTTGATCACCACCAGGCAGCCGCACTCGCGCGGCAATTCCTCCAGCGCTGCGGGCAGGCGCTGCGAGAAGCGGCGAGCCAGTGCGAGCGCCTGTTCGCGTTCGGCCTCGGTGCCGGTGCTCGTGAGCATCTGCGTGAACTCGGCTTCCTTGGCGCGGTAGACCTCCGACAGGTCCACCACGCCGACGACGAGTGTGGGCCGCAGCACCCAGCGGTCGTAGGCGGCGATGCCGGCAGCGGCGAGTAGCGCGGCGACGAGCGCATGCAGCAGGAGCGCCCTCATAGCGCGTACCCCCGCTGCCGCAGCAGTTCGGTGATGGCCTCGTCGATCGACAGGCCCTGGGCGCGCAGTTCGTCAATCGGGGCGTTGTCCTCCAGCTTGTTGGAGAACAGCAGATGGGTTGCCGGGTCGAGGATGTTGCGGGCGACGCCTTCGCCGACGGGCGAGGAAATGTACAGCTCGGAATATGCCCCGGCTTCCGTGCGCAGGGAATTCAGCAAGCGCTTCTTGGGCTCGTCCATCGACAGGCGCCCCTTGCGATCGAGCATCTCGATGGATTCGGGCTTCTGCCGCAGCAGGAACACCCAGTCGGAACAGTTGAACGCCGCTTCCATCTGGGCGCTGCCGTAGTAGTCGTCGGCGCTTTGGGTTGCAGTGCCGAGCGCGCCCCCGTACTTGCGCGCACGGCGTGCTGCCTCCTCCACCACGGCCGCCTTGACGGGATCGTCGGCGCCGATGTCCCCCAACTGCTGTTTCAGCTCGTCGATGAAAAGCACCTTGCGCCGGTTGCGCGTGAGGTACATCTCCCCGGTGATCTGGTGCAGCAGGAGGATGTTGACTACCGCATGAAGATCGGGGCGGCGCTTGAGTTCCTCATTCTCGATGACGATGAAATCGTTGCTGAAATCGACGTTGGAACGGCCCTCGAAGAAGCGCTCGTACTGCCCGCCCTTGGCGTAGGGGTTGAGCATGATCGCCAGGTCCCGGATGCGCTGGTCGCCGTTGACGCCGAGCTCCTCGATGGTCCCGGTCTTGAAGGCGTCGCGCAGGCCGGTGATCGTGAGGTCCTGGCCGTGTTCGCGCCAGAGCTTGAGAACCATCGCGGAGATCGCCTTGTACTGCACCTCCTCCAGCGTGTGCTGCATCGAGCACATCTTGGCGATGCCCGGCACGAGCATGTCGATGTCCTCGTTTATGTCGTGCACGATCGTGAACGGGTTCAGGCAGATGTTGGAATCCGCGCGGAACTCGATGTAGGTGCCCTGCGCCTTTCTGCAGAGCTTCTCGAAACTGCGGCCCAGGTCCAGCATCCAGACCTTCGCGCCGATCGCGCGGTAGGACCAGGCCAGCTCGTTCATCAGCACCGACTTGCCGCTGCCGGGGGCGCCGATGATGGCGAAGTTGTAGTTCCCGAGATCGTTGTCGTAGAGGTCGAGCGTCATGACCTGGCCGCGGCGGCCGCCGAAGACCAGCGCCGGTGTGCGCGTGCCGCGCCATTCCGCGATGAGCGGCGCCATGTGGATCGCGTTCGACATGGTCTTGCGCGTGACGCGGCGCATCTTGCCGAGGTCCTTGTGCATCCTAGGCGTCAGCGTCATGGGCAGGCTCGCGAGCAAGGCCTGCCTGTGCATGTAGGCGTCGGAATTGAGTTGAAAACCCCGCGCGCGCCAGATCGCGTTGGCAGCCTCGTGCGCCGAGGCGGACTTGTCCGGGTGGGTGAAGATCGCGAGCTGGTGGTACAGGCTCACGAGGCTGCCTCCGGTGTCGATGGCGTTGGCCGCAGCGGACCAGTCGTCGAGCTTTTTCCTCACATCCGGCATCACGTCCGCCATCTTGCTTTTGGCGTTCTGCGTCGCGCGCACGTGGTTCGCGGTGACGATGGACTTGGTGGCGTTGGGGTCCAGGATGTGCACGCCCAGCGTGATGAGGAAGGGCGCGCTGTACTGCAGCGCCGGCTGCATGAGGTCGCCGATCAGCGAGCCCATCTGCCATAGCGCGAATCGCTCCGGGAAGCTCTTGATCGAATAGAAGCGTGCTTCCAGCACCTCGGCGCTGGTTTCCTTCCAGAGCGTGATGCCCGAAGGATGCGGGTCTTGGATGGTGTCGAAGTCCACGATCTGGTCGCGGATCTCCCGGCCGTCGTCGTAGTGCAGCCACCGATCGTCATCGAACTGCAGGTCTTCGGCGTCCGAATGCGCGATGCGGTCGGGGTTCGTGAAGAGGGCGCACCAGTTGATGAGGTCGGCCGCGTCGCACACGCGGCTGGGTAGCATGGCTGCGCGCAGCGTGGCGGCCATCGAGTCGCGCAGCGTCAGCAGCGCCTCGCGGCTGTTCAGGTCCCCTGCATCGCCGGGGAAGGACACGCTCAGCATCAGCCGGAAGTCCCGCAAGGTGTAGTGGAAGCCTGCGGTGAGCGAGGTCTGCGTGCCGCGCAGCAGATGCTGCACGCGCTGGCGCGCGAGCTTCCGGAACAGGTTCTCGTTGGGCACGGGCCGCCCGAAGGGGCGGGCCTTCTCGGCCTGGTCCTCGTCCTCCACGCGCAGGTTGGTGTACTGGCGCAGCTGGTGGCGGATGTGCGGCGAGGCGAACAGGTGGAACTGCAGGCCCGTGTCCGGCGGGCAGTTGGCGTAGAGCGAGACCAGCACTTCGGCCATGCGCTCGTCGGCGCCCGACTGCGGCATCACTTCCAGAAGGAAGCCCATGCCTTCGCGGTTCACGAAGAGCTTCTCTTCGGCGAGGTAGGCCGAGTAGGGCAGCCAGCCGGCGAACTGTTCTGCCGGTGTGTCCGCTGGCAGTGCGAAGGGGAACAGCGGCGCCGCGCGGAACTCGCCGGACGGGGCTTCGGTGGAGGGTATGCGCATGGTGGCCTCACTGCGGATGGGTGCCCAGGCCCGCCGGGGGCCGACTGAGCGAAGGGAAGGGATTGAGGGACGTGGGCCGCTGCACCGCGCCCTCGGAGGGGGCGGGCGCGTCGGTCTCGGTGGGTACCTGGCCGGACGAGGATGGGGCGGGGGAGGGGGCCGCGGGCGGTGGGCGCAGCGGCGCGTACTGGTCGCGGATGCGCTGGCGGACGTGGTCGATCTGCCAGCGCCCGGTGTCCACCTGGACGTAGACGTAGCCCTGGTCCCACAGGTCGCCGTCGGCGTCCTCCCAGGGCTTGGTCCACAGCCGCAGGACACGTGCCTGGGAGCGCAGTTCCAGGGCGGGCGCGTCCCCGATGCCGACCAGCGCGCTCCCTGTCGCGGGAGCCGCGAACGGCATCCGACCCGGAGCCGATGCGGCCGGCGCAGCGCCCCTCGACGGGGGCGCTGCCGAATTGGCCGCGGCGGTGCCCAACGTCCGCTGACTGGGCAGGTTCTCGTGCAGCGCGTTGGCGTAGGTGCCCGACACCGAGTCGCAGGCCACGCCCTCGGGTGCCGTGCAGGCGTATTTGGACCCGCCGCTGAGCCCGGACATGTTGACGCAGGCGGCCAGCGGCAAGAGCAGGGCCATGGCGCAGAGGCGCAGTGTTGTTGTGCTCATGGCCGTTTCCCCGAGGCGGCCGATTGCGATGCGACCTTGGCGGCTTCCGCGAGCCTGGCTTCCAGAACCTGGCGGCCGACGTAGCCATTGGTGCGCGCGCCGTCGGCCCAGATCAACGTGGGTGTTCCTTGCACGCCGAGCCTGCGGGCCAACTCGAGGTTGCGCGCGATCGGATGCTCGCAGTTCGCTGCCGACTGCAGCATGCTTGCGTCCGCCTGCAGCATCCAATACCGCCAGGCGCGCTCGCGGTCGGCGGCGCACCAGATCGCAACCGGACGGGCCTCTCCCTGGAAGGGCACGAGGAAGGTATAGACGGTGACGTTGTCGATGCCGGCGAGCTCTGGTTCGAGCTGCTTGCAGTAGATGCAGTTCGGATCGCTGAAGACCGCGACCTTGCGCTGGCCATTGCCGCGCACGGTCTTGATCGCGTCGTTCAGCGGCAACTGGTCGATCGAGACGGGTGCTGCCGACGTCGACTCCGACTGGAGTTGAGCACCTTGGGCAGCGCTGCGCTGTGCGATCCTGGGGCCCGTGATGTCGCGCATGCTGGCCGTGTCGAAGAGGCGGCCGAACACGAAGAAGCGCGGGTTGGCGGCCGTGACGTAGGCCACGTTGCCGTTCATCCAGACCTCGTAGAGGCCCTCGACCTCCGTGCGCGCCACTTCCGTGAACTGGGTACCGGGATGGGCCTTGCGTAGCACGGAGAGCAGCCGGGATTCGTCGGACGTCGCGGCTTGGCCGGGGATGCCGACGGCCAGCAACACCGCGCACAGCGCCGCCGGGAGATGCCTTGCGGCGAAACGGGAGTGCTGCGCGCGCACCGGTTCAGTAGTTGCCATCATCGGTGACCTCCAGGTAGCGGGTTTCGGGAGAAGTGGTTCGGCGGGTGGCCTGTTCGGCCATGGCGGTCATCGGCACGTCGATGCGCACGCCCTTGGTGATCACGACGTCGATCTGGCGGCCGGCGTCCACTTCGATGACGGGGAAGGTGTTCTCGGCCAGCTTGATGTAGTACTGGGCAAGGCGGTCCAAGGCCTTGCCCACGCCTTGCCCGAGGCCCGCGCGGTACGCATCGGCATTGCCGTCCGCGCTCGCGATGGTCCCGAGTGCCGAGGTGCTGTAGGTGGTGTTGGCGGTGGATAGGCCCTGGCCGATGCCGCTGACCACCCCGGCCAGGAGCGCATTCGCCAGCATCTGCCCCTGTTTGGTCACCAGTCTGCCGCGCATCCCGACCTTGCCGTCCTCGCCGTAGACGCTGCCCTGGATGCGCACTTCGAGCGTCGCGCCGTCCGCGCGCACGCACGACAGGTTCTCGGTGCGCAGGTAGGCGCGTTCCGAGCTGATGTCGCCGTAGCCGGCCGCGATGACGAAGCACTCGCGGTACTCGCCGCGGAATTGGTTGGGCAGCACGCTGTTGTCGGAGAGCCGGATCAGCACCGGGTGCGGATTCGATTGCGACTGCCCGCCCGTGGGGGCGTCCAGGCCGCCGAGCAGGATGCCTCGCGTGAAGCTGACAGGCAGGAAGGTGGCGACGGTCCTGGGCGCGCTGGACGACGCGGCGGGCGTGCCATCTCTGCCGCTACCTCCGGTGCCTGCCGGGGGGGATCGGTCCGCCAGCGTCACCCGCGAGATCACGGGCACGGGTGGCGCGGGCGGCGAAGGGGGCTGCAGGCTGGGCGGTCCGGCCGGCATTGCGCCCACGCTGGCGGCACCAGGAGGCGGCGCGGGCGGCAGGCTGGCCGCGGGCGGCATGGCCGTGGGGCTGGGTTCCGGAGCCGCGGGCGTCGGTGGCGATAGTGCGGCGGGCTTCGGCGCGGCTGCCTGCTGGCTCGCGGTCAGGCGCTGCTCTAATTCGGCGAAGCGCTGCATCGTCCGGCCTTCGAAGGCCTGCCGCTCCTTGTTGAGGCGGCTTTGTTCTTCGCGCTCGGTTTCGTACTGGGCCAGCTTGCGGCCCGCAGTGCCGACCCACTGGTCCACCGGATTCACCTGGCCGCCGGGCGGCAGCACGCCGATGTTGGTGACGTCGCTGGGCTGCGTTTGGGCGGCGCGGCCGTGCGGCTGGTGGTTCGTTGCTGAGAAACTGAAGATCAGCCACAGCAGGCCGATGCCGCCGCCCAGGATGGCGGCCAGCAGGGCGTACTGCCGCTGGCGCGGTGAGAGGTGATCCAGCAGCCCGCGCACGGCATAGCCGGGCGGGCGCCCGCCCGGTGGCATGGAAGGCGTGCTCATCGCGTGCCTCCCCGCCGGATCACGTAGACGCTGGTGGTCTCGCCCGGCCGCAGGTTGTGGTACTCGATGCCGATGCCGACGATCTCGCCGCCGGCGCGGCTGTCCGGGCGGTCGAACTCCTGCTCGGCCAGCACCATCGGCACCGTGCTGGTGTTCTGCAGCGTGTACTTCTCGCCGGTCAGGCCGCGGCCCTCGTACTGGCGCAGCAGCGTGAAGCGCGCGTCGGCCCAGAGCTGGATGGGGCGGTAGGTCTCCTCGACCCGGACGTCCGGCGGCACGCGGTCCGAAGCCATAGCCACCAGCAGCGCCTTCATCGCGCGCACGTGGCTGGGGGCCGGGCCGGACGGCGCCGCGTCGGGCGTGGCCGGGCGCAGGGCTCGGGGCGTCTTGTCGCGGATGACGATGGTGTCGGCGGGCGTGTCCGAACGCCGCAGCAGCAGCGTGTAGGTGGCCGCGGCCGAGGACACGAAGAGGTTGATCGGCCGCGTCGCATCGCCGACCGGGCGGATGTAGACCTCGCCCTTGTCGCGGTCGCATTCGACGATGACGTCGCCGGACGGGTTGACCGTGGAGGGCATCAGGGCGGTCGGCGCGGCCAGGCCGGGCGTGGTGGAGGGCACCCCAGGGGAAGCCGTGGCGGTCGGCAAGGGCGAGCCGCCGCAATGGCTCGAATGGATGTTGCCGAACACGTCCGTGATCGGCGTGCCCTCGATGCGGATGCGTGTGGGTTCCTTCAGGGAAACAATAGCCTCGACGGCCACGCCGTCACTGGCCTCCACGACCTGCAGCGCATGCGCCTGCAGTCCGAAGGACAGGGCCGTGACGGCGAGGATGCGCCGCGCCGCCGGGGACAGACCATCCCAGTGCCGACGCGGCGGCGCGCCGCGCAGGGGCGATGGTTTTGCGGCGGCGAGCCTGGACTGGGCGGGCCGGAGTCCGGCGGGCGCGGGGCCGACCAGGCGCGGCGGCGTGAATGCGATGTCACTTGACCGCATAGGGCACCTCCTTGAATCCGATGACGTGCATGCGTGCTCCGGCGTGGCCGAAGTCGATGCGGTAGGCCTTGAGGTCGTTCGCGGTCTCGTAGCCGTTGACGAGGGTGCGCAGGCGTCCGCGCACGACCAGCGACTGGGTGTCCTCGCTGGACACGAGTTGTTGTGGCGCGAAGGCCGTGGAGGCGTTGATCCGCTTGAGGCGCTCTGCCTCCACCTCCTGCCGCGTCTTGAGCGCGCCGTATTGCGCGGGATCGACGTAGCCGAGCAGGATGTCCTTCTTCCAATCGATGGTGCTGGGAGTGACATCCAGGATCAGCCAGGCGACAAAGCTGCCCATCTGGTCCAGGTACTCGCTCGATGCCTTGTCGCCGCTGACCCAGAAGGTTTTGTTGAGCGATGGCGGCACGACCACCGTGCGCACCGTGCCCAACAGGTTGATGATGACGACGAGCGCGAGCACCACGCCCGTGGCCAGTGCCCCGACGGCCAAGGCGAGGCCCCGGTTGCGACGGCGCAGATCCTTGAGATCACCGGAGAGTCGGTCGAAGTCCATGGTGGTACTCCGGCTCAGCCGACCATGCGGCGGATGTGCGACGGCGGCGTCGCGCGCATCGACGTCGCGGGATTCGTCGGCAAATGCCAGTAGAGCCAGTGCAGCGCGAAGGCGGGGTGCTTGTCCGCTTTCAGGCGCGAGATCCAGCGCGAGACGGCGATGCCTGCGGCCATGCAGGCGGCGAACGCCGTCTTGCTCGACGACAGGTAGCCGATGAAGAACGCCAGGACGATGGGCGCGGCGACGTCGACATCCCAGAAGCCGATCTTCCATTGATCGTCCAGGCGCCGCGGGATATAGGTGTCCGCTTGCATGTGGGCCTCCGGGATATCGACGTGCCGGGGCTCAGACGACCGCGCCCATGATCGCGCCGGCGATCACCAAGCCCACCGCCGCAAAAATGGCCAGGCCGACATAAAAAAGCACGGGCCCGAAATTGCGCAGCGCGGAGAGCGAGATCAGCGCGACGACGAAGCCGACGAACCCGACGAGCGCCTTGATGCCCGGACCGAGTTCGGCGATCTGCGTCAGTGCGCTGGTCAACGGACCAGTGATGCCCGTGAAGGCCACGAGATCCAGCGCGTGGCTCGGGAATGCGATGGCCAGGCCGACGAGGGCGATGACCATCAGGCAGAAGAAGCCGGCGAGTTTTCTTGCGGGCGAGCGCAGGACGGCCGGGGAGGGAGTGGACAGGATGGCAGTGCTCATGGAAAGGGCTCCAGCAAAAAGGACGAGACGACGGGTGGGATCGGGTGTCGGTACGGGTCGGCGCGTGGGCGGGGTGGTGGACCGGGGTCCACTGCTGGTAAAGGCTGTCGGCCGCTCAGGGCGGGTCGTCGCCGTCGATGCGGTAGCGGATCTCGACGCGGCGGTTGTTTGCCCGGCCTGCCGGGCTGTTGTTGGGTTCGGCGTAGCAGCACGCGCCCTGCGCGTCGACGCTCACGCGCGGTGCGATGGCCGGCGACAGGGCCGCGAGTTCGCGCAGCACCGCCTGGGCGCGGGCTTTGGCGAGCCCGTCGTTCGCTGCTGCCGGGCCGGTGCTGTCGGTGCGGCCGCTGAGCGTGATCTCGCTCGCCAGGGCCAGCTGCGGCGCTACCTCGCGCAACGCCGCGCGGGCGCTCGGTCCCAGCTGCGCGCTGGCGAACGGGAAGTGCACGGAGACCTGCTCGAAGACCGGCGCTTCTGGTGCCCTTGAGGATGCCGATGCGATGAGCGGCGGGGCGTCGAGCTCTACGACGGCGTTCCCCGGCAAGGGAGGCACTGTCGGCGCGGCCACGGCCGTGGGCTGCGCAGCGACCGACGCCAGGGTCTTGGGCGTGCGTTGCGGACAGGCGTCGCCATGGCACAGTGCGAATGCCGCCTCGACGCCATGCCCGCGCTGCGCCAGCCGTGCCTGTGCGATGGTCGTTGTCGGCGCGGGCGGGTCGATTGACGCGGGCGGTGTCGCCGCGCACGCCGCGATGGCCAGGCACGATGCGGCCCCGCTCGGGCGCCACCATGGCATGTGCGTCCTGCGCTTCATGGCGCGACCCTCACATGCAGGCCGCGGTGCTGCGACGGGGCCGTAGCCGACCGGACAGGCAGCGGCGTGCCGCTCTGACGCGCCGCTGGCAGGTGCCGATACACCTTCCAGGCGTACGTGGCGCGCGCCTTGGTGCAGGCGTCGCCCTTGAGCTGGCTGCAAGCTGCGTTGTAGGCGCCCACGGCATTCCAGGTGACGCCGTGGCGGGCGAAGCTGTCGGCCATCAGCCATGCGCCCACCTGCAGGTTGATGCAGGGGTCGTAGAGATCGGCCTCGCGGATACCGAAGCCGGCCAGCTTGGGCAGATGCCGGCTGTTGATCTGCATCAGGCCGATGTCGTAGCTGCCAGTGCGCTGCTCGTGGCCGCGGTTCACCGCCTTCGGGTTAAGGTTCGACTCGGTACGGGCAACGGCGTAGAGCAACTCCGGCGCCACGCCGTAGCGCTGGGCCGCGGTGTCCCAGCACGGTGTCGCCAGTACCGGCATGGCACACGCGATCGCCCCCACGAAAACGAGAACCTGACGCATCGAAGACCCCCTGGGTGTTCAGGACCAACCCACCACTGGACGAGCGCAGGGCGGGCACGGGGTGAGGACCGGCGGGGCCGGTCAGGGTCATGTGCGGGTGGGGCGGGGGAGGCGGCTGGCGGGAGCCTCAGCCCGGCGGGGTCGGTGCGGGTGGGCGGCGTGGCGCCGCAGGGTCAGCGCCGGTGTTGCGGCGCGCGTTGAACCAGATGGCGCTCCACCATGTTGCGGCGCGCCTGGCCAAGTACTGCTGCGCCGGATGGATCATCCTGCTGACACAGGGCCACGCAGGCGGTGGTGATCTGGTCGAGTCCGAACTTGGGGTTCGGATGCTTGTTCACCGGCGAACACTGCAGGTCGTGCAGCAACTCGTACTGGGGCCGCCATAGCGATTCGCGCCGGCGCGGTGTGGTCGGCGAGCGCATGACCAGATCCGTTCCGAGAAAGCCGAAAATGCGTTCGACGGCGTCGTCGCGGGTGAAGACGATGGCCACGCAGGCACTGAGCAGATCCGGGATGCGGAAAGTGGGCGATACGTTGTCGCCGCTGCGCAGCAGCGCA
Source organism: Acidovorax sp. 210-6 (assembly GCF_010020825.1). Classification (GTDB taxonomy): domain Bacteria; phylum Pseudomonadota; class Gammaproteobacteria; order Burkholderiales; family Burkholderiaceae_C; genus Simplicispira; species Simplicispira sedimenti. The sequence continues at coordinate 3,007,652 of NZ_JAACJE010000001.1, read as the reverse complement.
TACAGCCAGTTGTGTTCTTCCGTCCACAGGCGGGTTTCGACCACGTCGGTGGCGTCAATCCCGCCCGCGGATGGCAGGTCTGGAAGGTGAATGTTCGGCATGGCATTCAGCATGGCGTCGGTCCTTGTGTCCCGGAGTGCAATGAACACGCTCATGGGCGCATGGACGTAGGGTAGGAGCGGATGGCGCGGACGTCGCCTCGCAATGCCGCTCTTCTGAGGGGTGTTTCGCGATCAGCGTTCCACGACACCCGGACTGGCCGGTGCGTGAAGACGGAGGGCCCTCTTGGCGCGTGCAGCGTCGCGCGGGTCAGGCTTCGGGCGGTTGCGACCCGAACAGCGGCAGCTCGTCGAGGGTCGGGGCCTCCGCGTCGAAGAGCAGCCATTCGATTCCAGCCTGCGCCGCCAGCTCGCCGATCACTGCCAGGTCGTGCTCGACCGGCACGCGGTGCGGCGTCGTTCCCACATGGACCAGTCCGCCGAATTCGGTGGGATAGGCATTCACGGACAGGGCATTGGCCTGCAGCTTCGCGCGCGTGTCAGGCTGCAGATGCGACAACGAGAGGACGGCAATGGTCTCGGCCAGTTCCCGCAGGCGGCCGATGCCGGCAGTGTTCATGCTTGGGCCTTCGCAAGGGTGGTGTGATTCGGGGATGAAACCCATGCGCCAGGAAGATTTGCCAAAAATCCTGTGGGTGATCGTCCGTGGTGTGATTGCCATCATAAATCCACTATGCGGAAATGCCTATTTCCTCGCCACGGCACGCCCGCGACCCTGTGCTCACCGCACTGGGCGATGCCATTCGCCGAAGTCGGCGCGCGCGAGGCATCTCCCAGGAGGATCTCGCGCACATCAGCGCCGTGGACCGTTCCTACATGAGCAGCATCGAGCGCGGAGTCCAGAATGCCGGCCTCGTCTCCATCGTGCGCATTGCGCGCGCGATGGACATGACGGTCACCGAACTGATGGCAGAGGCGGAGTTGTAGCGGGCGCCGCTCCGCTCAGGCGCGCTGGTGGAAGTGGGTGATGGCGCGGCCCAGCAGCACGGCCATCGCGATGGGAAGCCCCGCCAGCGATGCCGGATGCAGTTGTACCGGCAAGACGAAGGCGACGACGGTGGTGCAGGCGGTGATGATCAGCAGCGAGCACCACACGGCGAACATCTCGGGGTCGTGCTGCAGGAATTCCTTGGCCCGGATGACGCGCACCAGCGCGCCGTCGGTGCCCGCGACCAGCACCAGGGGAAGAAGCCACGGCAGCCATTCGAGCAGGCTCGACAGGCGGTAGCTTGCGAGCATGAGCAGGGCGTCCACCGAGCGGAAATACGCATTGTTGAACAGGCGCTGGTTGACAGAGGCCATCTCGATCGCCACCGCGCCATTGATGCCGGGTGTTCGAGGCATGTCTCTCGCCGCTGGTAGCGGGCTGGCCTCGGCCGCACCGGACTGCAGGCGCATCGCCCGGTCCAGCATGCGGTAGGCAGGCTCCGGGCCCCAGAACGCGACGGCTGCCTCGTGCTCGCTGCGCAACTGACCCAGGAATCGCTCGGGCGGATGCGCCGCAGGCACGTAGAGCACCAGCACGAGCAGCAGTACCAGGGAGACCACCGCGACCGCCCTGATCATGCGGCAACCTCTTCGACGCGGTCATCGGCATCGGGGTCGATGATCGGAAAGCGGCCCTTGATGATGCGTCCGCCAGACACCGATGCGAAATACTGCAGGTTGGGCAGCTTGCCCAGCACTTCGGCGGGCACCACCTCCTCGAAGCTCTCGGTGAGCTGGGTCGAGTAGCTCGACGAGAAATCTCCCAGGTGCGCGTCGGCGCCGTGGCTCAGGCCGACGCGCAGCGTATGGATGGCAGTCTTGCCGAAGGTCTCCGTGACGAAGTCCTGCGTCGGCCGGTCTTTGGTGCGCAGGGCGATCAGGTTGTTCAGGTTCCCGACCGCCATGCGCGCCGCGTCCTCGCTGCCCAGGCGCTTGGCCAGGTCGGCCAGGGTCTGCATCGCGCAGGTCGTGAAGATGCCGCCCTCGGCACCCTTGTTGAGGATCTCGATCAGCGGCGGGTTGATGACGTTCGAGACTTCGTCCACGAACAGCGAGATGCGCTGGTAGGTGCCGAGGTTGTAGCGCATGCCCGCGCGGGCGGCCTGGTCGGCCAGGGCCAGCGCCCCGATGGCGGAGGCCACCGAAGGGTCCGGCAGCGAATCCAGGCACATGTAGAGGACGTGGCCGCCGCGCTCGATCTTCTCGAAGTTCATGATCGGGCGTTCGTCGTCCGCATCGAACGGATCCGGCGACAGGCTGCGGCCCAGATCGCCGGAGGTGAGCATCGACAGGACCGGCAACAGGTTGGCCGTGATCTTTTGGTAGTGTTCCCTGTTGTGGCGAAACGTTCGGACCTGGGCGTCGAGCGTCTTGTTGCGCTGGTTCTGGGCCACGTGGTGCTCGTAGTAGGCGACGAAGGCCATCAGGTCGGCGCTGGCCGCCTCCGAGGGGCGGCGCATGTTGCCCTTGTGCGCGTCGTGCAGCAGCTTGCGCATCTCGGGCTGGTCGCGCCAGCCGTTGCCGAGCAGTTGCTCGTAGAAGCGCCGCAGCGAGGCTTCGAGGACTGGCTCGATGCCGCCTTCGATGTACTTGGTGAGCTTGATGAGGTTGGGGCGCTCTTCGAGCTCGACGAGACCCTGTACTACGACATTCACCGCATCCCACCCGAAGGCCGAGAATGCGCCGGCGGTGTCCGGCGGCATGATCGACTGGATGCGCGACGCGATCTCGGTCGGCTTCTGCCAGTTGAACGTGAAGTCCAGCCGTACGCCTCGGTCGGGGAAGGCGGGGTGAAATTCCATGAAGGTGTCCGGCTCGCGGTAGTCCGTGCAGGCGCGTTCGACGATGCGCTTGAGCCGTCGGCTGTTCTTCGGGTCAATCACGATCACGACGTCGCCCCGGCGCACGGCCTGGGTGATCAGGTTGGCCAGCGCCACGCCTTTGCCGGATTGCGTGGTCCCCACCAGCAAGGTCCCGCCTTCGAAGTTCTGCAGTGGCCGATGCAGCGGGTGTTCGACGGGCTCCACTCCGTGGATGTACGGAAGACCGATCTCGGCGTCGGGCTGGGCGGCCTGCCCCTGACCGAGCAGGCGCTGCAGCCAATGCGGGACGGCGAACTCACGGTAGTCCACCTTCGAGAGTTCGTACAGGCGCTGCGCATGAACCGGTTGCCATTCGAAGCCGAAGCCGAGGAATACCTGGGCAGGATCTTCGTTCAGGCGCGCGAGCTGGCGCGTGCTAATGACCTGGATACGCCGACCGCTCAGTGAACCGCGCAGGCGCAGCACGTGCGCGGCCTGGCCGAAGCGGCGCAGCGCCATGGTCGCGCAGGCACCCGCGAGCGCCAGCGATGGAAGTAGTGGCAGCGCTCCCGTGGCGGCCACGCCAGTGAAGTAGCAGGCCGTGGCCAGCCAGGATAGGCCGGCGTGTGCCTCGAAAGCGGGGCGCCATGGCATTTCGTAGCGGCGGACGAGCATGTCATTGACTCCCGTGTCCCGTGCGTGGGCCAGACGGGCCCGTGGACTCCGATGCGTTGGCAAGGGCGAAGGTGTGTTGGTCGATGCCTTCGACGTGCGTGGACATGAGCACGATGCCAAGCACCGTGGTATCGCGGATTTGACGGCATACCGTGGATAGTCCACCTGAGGGAGGCCGAAGAATCATCCGGGCATCGTCGAGTGCGCGGATCGCGATGCCAGGCTGGATCCCGCGGCGCTCGAATTCGGTCAGGGGAATGAAGATGCCCTCGGCCACGGTGGAGATGTCCGACGCTTCGGTGCCATCGCCGAGACCTGCCACGATGTCGCCCAGCGCTGTGCGAACGGCGGGGTTCAGCCTGAGCGGTGCCTGCAACTTGACAGCGGGCCGTGTCGGAGTGGGTTGGAGTGGCGCTGTCGATGTCCCGGCTTCATTCGGACTTGCCGCGTTCAATGGGGCGGGATCATGTGCCGTGTTTTCGGCGGGCGGATCAATCAGCAACAACTGGATTCCCGAAGCGCCTGGTGCAGAGGATGGTGCAACCTTGGGTGCGGCCGGGGCCGCAGGTGTGGGCGTTGCCGCCGGAGGTGCGGGGCGCTGCGCTTTCGAGTCAGATGATGGAGGAAGAAGGCTGGCCTCCAACGCGCAGGGTGGTGGTTCAAGGCCCGCCAGCAGGATGGCGGCGCTGGTGAGCTTGACGGCTTCCATGGGTGCCTTGGCGCCTGGCGGCTGGATCGCCCAGGTTTGCCGCGCTGCTTCTGCCGCCACCAGTACGCCAGCCTCCAGTAGCAGCTCTAGCAAGGTCTGCGGAGACTTTGGGATGCCGACCAACTGGTCATTCTCTAGAAGAGCCAGCACGTCTTCGGCCGCACCGGGCCAGACCAGAAAGAGTCCTTCCGGCCCCAACCAGACGCGGCTTTTGTCGCGGTTGACCGCCCAGGCCGAATGGCCGGCCGCGAGGCGGCGCAGCGCATCCACCAGGTAGCGCTCGAGGTGCGAGCCGTATTGGGGCTTGCCGTAGCGGTCGGCGCTGGCCAGCAGGTTGCGGTCGATCACCAGTGCCAGCGAACGGCGCACGAGTTCGTCGAGTACGTTGTGCTCGCGGTGCTGCGGGACACCGCCGATGCTGGCCATGAGCTGCGGCACGATGACGGCGTTCCCGCTGCCCAGCATCTGCAGCACCATGGCCGGAACGACATGCGGCAGCGCAAAGAGCCCCAGACCACGCGACTCGCGTGCGTTGGCGCGCCAGCGTACGAAGTAGCGGTCCGCACTTTGGGACTTGAGCCACGGTGCCAGTCCTCCCAGGAATGCAGGCCATTCCTCGCCATCGGCAGTGGTCACGATCAGGTGCGACAGCACCCGATGCAGTTCGCAGCACAGGCCGCCGATGAAGGTTGCGACGCGCCAGCGCGGCTCCAACTCGCGGCGCTCGGAAATCGTCGAGCGGCCTGAGAAGATGTGGGCATCGGTGCCCTGCAGGCTGAAGAAGGCAGTCTCCAGTCCGAGCTGCAGCAGGCCACCTGGCGTGTGGAAGTAGTTGCCTGCCGTCGCGGGGAGCAGGTGCACGAAGCCTGCGTATCCTTGGATCAGCGGCAGCAGATCGCGTTCGAAAGTCGCGCGATCCGCACCGAAGCACAGCTTGATGCGTGCCAGCAGTCCCTGGTGGAGCGCGAGGACCTGGATCAATGGTAGTGCCTCGAAGCCGGGATCCGAGGATGAAAACGAATGCGCTGCGGTACTTGGTGGCGAAGGGCTTGGAGCCATCGAAGAATCTCCGTGCCTGTGCGGGCGGATGGAGATCCATTGTTCAGGGATGGCTATGGCTTGGCCGGTGGCAATGGGGCCGGAGTGACGGGGATTTCGCCATCGGGAGATGGGGATGCACCACGAATTGGGGCGAGGTGAACGATGATGTCCGCGGAAATTGGGGGTGGCACGACATACGACGTGATCAATCTTGGATCCCGGTCATACCGGTCCAGCAACTGGCAGAACGGGCAGGATCGTGATGCCGTATCCATGCCGCCAAGCGTGTCGAGGAACTCGCTGCCGCAACGGGGGCACGATGCCAGCTGAAAGCTCGCCGCCTTTGCTATCCATAGCCCTTCAGTATGGGCAGCAAGGTCGAAGGCGCGATCGAAGCTGATTCGCAACGGCTGCCGATGCATCGACTGGTAATAGCGGTACGCCTCCACGAGGGCTTCGGCCGCAGGGCATCCCAGTTGGCGCAGCCGACGGAAGTTGGCGACGATGACGGACGCTTCGATCCGGTGCAGCAGGTTCGCGCCGTGATACCACTCACGGGAGTCCGGTGCCCGGCCGCGTGGCGGAAGTACTTGCCCGCTGAAAAGCAGGTGCAACAGCTCCTGCGGACGCAGGCCGGTGAGGTGATGAATGGTCCGGATGCGCGCTCCTAGGCTGGCGCAGTCTCGGGCCAGCGCCAGCATCCGCAGTCTCGGGCCAGCGCCAGCATCCGCAGGCGCTGGCCGACTTTGGTTCCCGGCATTCAGCGGGGCACCTGAATGGGATGCAGCGAAGGAGGGAAGGGCGGGCGCACTGCTGCGAGCGTGCCGGCCAATGCGGGCGGCGAGTCGATCAAGGCGAGAAAGTCGTTCCTGGGCACGAACAGCGAGGTGTCGCCGACCGCATGCACGAGAGACCAGATCTCGGAGGGCTGCATCGTACGCAGGCGCTCGGCCTGGGTGGTGTGCAGATGGAATTTGCGGCAGGTCTCCACCAAGTCTCGCTGCGCCCCCACGAGGATCACGTGGAGCAATTGCAGGTTGGTGGATTGCACATCGGACAGATGCAGGTGGCGCATGATCGGTTCCTCATATCCCTGTTGGGTGGCTCAACGATGTTTCACGACGTCCTCGGATCGGGTTGATGGGGCTTTTTGGGGTACAGCATATGCTGCGGGTTATGGAAAACCCCACATCAAAAGCTGCTAACGGACGACTGGCTGAACTCGCCACGGACAAATGACGGCTATGGCGACTGATTTCGCAATCGCGCACATCCGGTAACAAAAGTAGCAGTACAACACGCGGTTTCCGATAGGCAAGGAGACAAGCGTGACATCCACAAAAACTCCGGCGCGCTACCCCGCAAGGCATGTGCGTCCCCCTCGAAGGAACGGGCTTGTAGGTGGACAACGTGCCAGGGCTGGGCATGCAGGCCGCAATGCCGAAGAGGAGGGTGATCTCGACCTGGTTCCTGGTGTGCGCGACCGCCTGCATGCCAGACTAGTGGCCATGGGCATACCCGCCGCGAAGGAGGTTTCCTTTGTGGCCGGCATCACGCAGCGGGCGGCGCAGAGCGTGCGTCGTTGGTTTGACATCCAGGAGCCCGGGTTGCCGGATCTCGAATCCTTTGCACGACTGTGCGTTGGCCTGGGGTGCAGCGCGGACGAGATCATCGGTGTCCTTCATCGCGAGGTGCGCGATTCCGATCACGGCACTCCAATTGTCCAAATGGCCAACTGCATTCGCGCGATCACCGATTCTCTGGTGTGGCGGGGTGAACTGGGAATTCCGATCCGTGTGCTTGGCGACGAGATGGCACCACGCTTGCGGACTGGGGACATCGTGTTTGTGAACACGGCCATCACCCGTATCGAAGGCAATGGGATATACGCGTTCACCCGCGACAACGAAGTTCTTATCCGCCGCGTTGACCAGCGGATTGACAAGAGCATCGTGCTCCAATGCGACAACAAGGCCTACCGGGATCATGAATGGACAGGGGCCGCTGCGGCCAAGCGTTCGGGCGTCAGTCTGCTTGGCAAGGTTCATGGCGGGATCAGCGTGCAGTTGTTCTGACGGAAAGTCGTTCAGATCAATGGCGGATTGCAGGAGGGATTGCCCCTCCTGCAGCCGCGACACGTTTATCAGGCGGCTTCGGCCAGTGGCTTCCACTCGGATGCCGACAACTCGATGAGCTTGCCGCCCAGCACCTCGAACTCGGTGGCTCGGTCGTAGTCCTCGACCTCCTGGCTGTAGTGGGTCACCGCGTTGACTAGGCCATAGCCCGACAGGTCACCTCCTGCCACCAGATGACGCAGCACGCCCGAGCGCTCCGCATCGTTGAGCGTGTAGCGCTGGGCCAGCACCTCCACGCTCTGCACAGGATTGCCAACGATCTGGATGCCCATGGTCCGCTGCATCTTGGCGGCGGCCTGCCGGAAGGTCACGTCGGACACGGCTGCCTGGACCACATCGCGCACCTTGAGGAAGAACGCCTTGTCGTCGGCGAGCAGGGTGTCGTCCTGGTAGACCGTGACACCTTCATCTTCCAGCGCCAGTGCGCGGCCCACATGGGTCTTGCGCAAGGTGCGGTCCGCCACGATCAGACCATTGCGGCACACGAGCCGGAACAGCAGGGGCTGCACCGACAGGGTGCCCTGCCCGACCTCGGAGTTCGAGATGGCGATGCCGGCCTGCACGATGTCTCCAGGCGCCATCTCGTACTGCAGCTTCGACGTGACGCACTTGAGGTACATGCGCGTCTCGGTCAACTCCACGGACTCGAACGTGAGCCCGGACAAGCCCTGCAGGATCGGCAGGACATGCTCGGCCAGGTCGTAGTTGTCCAGCCGGCGGTAGCGGTCTGACAGCACGGCGCGCACATTGCCATCGAGCGTGCGCAGCAGACGCCGGTCGCCCTCGCTTTGCAGCCAGGTGTTGACGTTGCGGTCCAGCAGCGCCGGCTGGCTTTCGCGCATGCGTTCGAAATAGGCATACGGGATGTTCAGCTTGTCGGCGAGTTGTCGGCGCGCGAGCGGGGTCACGCCATATGCCGCCGGTCCGCTTGCCTCCTCGACCACGAGGGTCGTTCCACCGCCTTCGCTGGTGCTGTGGTGCACCAGGGGCGAGGGAACGACCAGATCCTTTTTGGTGTCGAGCTGGCGTTGCAGTTCATGCGCCAAGCTCACCAGGGTACGTCCGCTTCTCATGACAATCTCCTTCGATTGCGAAAAGCGGGGACGGCTCTCCCCCACGGGGATGCGCATCCCCGCAAGGGCTGATGAAGGACCGGCAGGTGCCGATCCACTGTGAGCGCGACCGAGGTCGCGCGTGAAACTCCAAGGCTGCCTTCGCCGCACGACCGAAGTCGTGGCGGCCTGGTCTGGCAGCGACCAGCGGGAGAAACCTTTGCAGTGCGGGCTCGGCTGGCCGAACCCGCGCTGAAAAAGCGGGGGAGGGCGCGATGCCCATCCCCCAAACCAGAATCACGCGGCGCGCAGCAGCACGGCTTCCTGCCGCTGGCGCCACACGTCGGCCCAGTCCGAGCCCGCCTGCCGTGGCAGGAAGACGCGGACCGTACGAGGGCCACCCTTGGCCTCTTCGCGCTTGAGCCGGCGTGCGAGCGCGTAGGCGCTAGCTTGTCCGGTGAAGTCGCCGTCGGCGTCGTTGTCGCCGTAGACGCACACGCTGCGCACCGTGTCCGGGACCCAGAGCTTTTCCAGGTTGCCCGCGCTCAGCGCGCACCACACCGGCTTGCCAGTCGCCAGGAAAACCGCGATGCCGGTCTCGATGCCTTCGCACACGGCGAGCTCGTCGGTCGCCTCGGCCAGTCGCACGCAAGCGCCTGCGAAGCCGCTGCTGAGCACCTTCTTCGCATCCGGTGCATCGAGCTTGCGGCCCGCCTGCAGATAGGTGCGGTGCAGGGTGATCGCCCCTTGCGCGTCCTGCACGCTGGCCAGCATCGCGGGATACGTGGCCACCTTGTGTGCCTTTGCCGCGCCTTCCTTCTGGTAGTAGCCCAGAGTGGGGTGAAAGCGAAGCGAGGCGGGATAGCTGTCCAAAGCGAGCCCACGGCCGCGCAGGTAGCGGTCGACCTCGTCGCCGATCGTGACCGCCCGCGCTTCGCTCCAGATGCGCTGCACCAGCTTCTTCATGCGCTCCGGTGCGGCCGCGTCGTTGGCCGAATCTGGCCTGGCCGGCGGCAGCATGCCCAGCACCTTCTCGACCGCGCACAGGGCGGTGTGGAAGTCCATGGCCTTGCAGGCCTGCAGCAGCTTGAAGCCGCCACCCGGGCCGCACTTGCGGCAGTGGTAGTTCCCCTCACCGTACTTGTCGGTGTACTGAAAGCGGTCCACCCCATCCTTGCAGACCGGGCAGGGCAGGGACTTGCGCTTGAGCAGCCGCTCGTCCAGCCCCAGGGCACCGAGGATCTCGGTCCAGCGCCCGTGCGCACGCTGCTTGACCGCTTCCACGCGGGCCGCGTATTCAGCGTTCTGCATGGCCGTCTCCCCCGGGCATGGCGACCGCCTCGGTGGAACCGAGAAGCTCCACCGTGCAGCCTGGCATGCTACCTTGGCCTACCGTGACCTCGAACTGTCGGCCATGCAGCAGCGGGTACTTCCCGAGGTGCAGGTCCGCCAGCAGCGAGCTGAGTGTGTCCACCGGGTCGGTGGAGCGCAGCAGGCGGATGAGGTCGGCCAGGGCGTCGCGGTCAGCTTCCATCTCGTCTTCGCGATAGCGATCGTTCCCATCGACGAAGTCCGACAGCTGGCGCACCGGCTCGCCGGAGTTTTCTCCGGCAGGGACTAGGATGTCGCCGTCCAGGCAGACGCCTTCGTTTCCGACGTCCACCTTGTGCACGCCCACACGGATGTGAACGGACTCACAGACAATCACCAGGGGATTGACCCAACGGCCTTCGAGTGTGGCGCGCGCCGTCTCCGACCGCACCTCGATCTGGGCCTCCTGGTCTTCGATGTAGCGGACGTGAGGTTGCAGCCAGTGGCCCGGATCGAGCACATAGGCCTCTGCGGCCAGCCACTGCTTGTGCCTGGCGAGCATCCAGTGTCCCGTGTTCTCGCCGTCAGGCCAGCCCAGCGACACGACGGTCACCCGGCCTTCCTCGATGTCTTCGCGACTGGGGGCGGAGGCCACCGGTTCGACGTAGTCACGCTCGGCATGGCGCGCCTGGATGGGATAGCCGACGATGCGCTCGAAGAGCGCTGCGGGCAGGACGTCCAGGTCGTTGAGCAAGTCCACGTGCCCCCACTGCTTCATCGCGTCGAAGTAGGTGTCGACGAACTCCACGGCGGGCAACTGCGTGCGGGCCACCTCCAGCACCGTCCGCCAGGACTGCTTGAACTGGGCCTCGACCCGGCGCAACTGCTGGTCTGCGTCAATCAGCGTGTCCCTGTCGGGCAGGCGAGCCATGAACTGCTGCGGATCCAGGTGGACGACATTGATCTCGCCCGCGCTGTAGTACGTGGGCCGCTTGACGCAGAAGCCCTGGAGGAATACCAGCGAGTTCCGCGCGGCCTTGCCGCTGCGGTTGCCCGCGACGTGCACGGCGCCGATCGGCGTGGCCATGAACGGCAGGCGATCCTCGGCGTAGCGCCGTTCCAGCGACTGGCCATTGAAGACCACGTCGACGGGGAAGCCCTCGCACAGCTCCTCCATACGCTGCGCCAGGTCGGCGATGTCGACGCCGTGCAGTTCGATGACGGTCCCGCTGATCGCCTGTGTCGCGGTCTGGACCTCGAACGCTTCGCGCCGCAGCGCGGCGACCGTGTCGATGTCCACGCACCGGTCGCCCGAAAGGACCACGACGCGCGCCGCGGCGTACAGGCACTTCGTGAATCCGATCCCGAAGGGATGTTCCTGGGCGATGGTGTCGCCGTCCCAGCCGGACTCATGGAAGCTCAGCAGCTTCTGGAAGTCTTCGATGCCGAGCCCGTCGTCTTGCACGCGCAACATCTGCTTATCGACCTGGTGGTCGATGACGATGTGCAGCGCGCCCGCACGGCGGGCGTTCTGCAGCAGCTCGCTGACCAGCGTGAAGCGGTCGGTGAAGGCGTAGCGCTGGTTGCGTAGTGCGCCTTCTTCGTTGATGTGAACCTGGATCTTCATGGAGATCTCCTGAATGCCAGTGAACCTCCCACGAGGGCGGCCCGCTGACGGGGTGGTGGGTATCAGGCGCGTCCGCTCGTGTCGCGGGGCACCGATGCTGTGAACAGCTGGCCGCAGGCCAGCGCCTGGGCGAGGCCGTGTTCCTCGAACTCCCAGGGCAACAAGTGCCGACAGTCCAGGACTTGGCCGCGCGCGTCCAGGCGCTCGACCTTGAAGCCCAGCAGGTGCCAGTGCACCCGGTAGACCAGGCGGTCGGCGCCGGCGATCACGAAGCCCCGGCCGGCGCGGCCGGTCAGGATTTCGCTTTCCTTCACGAGGAACTCGATGTCGCCGAGATCGCGCACCGGAAGCAGGGCCTCCACGCGACGCGGCTGATGTGCGGTGTGTTGCATGGTTCGACTCCTCATTCGTGGTCCGGCACGCAGGCTGGTGCAGAGATGGATGCCGGTGCGCTACGGCGCACCGGCATCGGATCGACGAAAAACAGGGGCGCGTGCTCTGCCGTGGTACCGGGCGGCACAAAGCAGGGCGGTAGCGTTTCCTCGCGCATGGCTTCTTCCATGGCGATGGCATCCTGGTAGTCCAGGTGGCCGGTCAAGCCGTAGGCCACGAAGATCGCCAGGAGGCAGAGAACGTCCCTCCAATCGGTCATTGGTGGACTCCTTTCAAGGTTGCAGAGTGGGGCGGGGAGCGCTCCCTCGGTTGGGGGTGTCAGGCCGGAGCAGTCAGGCGAACAGATCGCCCTCGAGTGCGGTGCGCCTTATCGCTTCGTTGATCCACTGAGGGTTGCGGGCAAGTCGGGACTCGACCCATTCGGGGTGGTCAACGATGGCCTCGCGCACCCAGCTTGGGTAGCGCATCAGGGTTTCGCGTAGCCAGCTGTGCATGGCGCAGCGGATGACGTCCCGGACTTCTTCGACGTCGACCAAGCCGCAGTACGGCAGGGGCGACAAAGGGCTGCAGCCCACCACGCGAAGGCAGGACACGAAGCTGAACGGCTTGCGATCCTTCTCGCGCTCGGTGAACACCCAGCGCAGCGTGTCGAACTTCTCTTCGAGCGGTGTCTCGGGATCGGCCAGTCGACCGATCTCCTTGAGCAACCGCCAGTGCAGCAGCACGATGTCCTCCTCGCTCCATTCGACGGGAGCTCTGTCGTCTGTGGCGTCGAGCATCGCCGCAGCAGTTGCAGCCGGGACGATGTGTGCATTCCCCGTCTGCAGTCGTTCGAGCAGGACCTGGAAGACCGGTCGCTCGGCGTGCTCGCTTTCGGACATGATTCCGATCGGCGGGCAAGGACGGATCTCGGATGAGATGCTGTGGCTCAGCATGGTTGGCTCCTTGGGATAGCGGCAGGAGCCAACGCGCCTGTCTGGGGGCTGTTAGCCCCCAGGGGGTGGATGGATGAACGGATCCGTGTGGCGGATCGGGGATTTCAAGGCTGGCTTGGGCACGGATCGATGTGCCATGGGGCCGGTGCGCCAGCGACCGGCAGGGAGAAAGCTTTCGGCGCCAGGCCGAGGGCGTGACTGCCCCCAGGCTGGCCTCGAAAGCCGCCGACGGGAAGCATTGGGTAGAGACAGCGATCCAGAGCATGTCGCGCTCAGACCGTGCCGACGGAACTCCAGGGCTTGCCAGGGGTGCAGGGCCAGCTACTGCATGCCTCCCACGGTAGAGGCCGAACCCTTATGCGTCAATGCCCGAAGCGCCATCAGTCTGCCCCGATGCCGAAAGCAGCCTGACTTCGTGGCCGTTTCGCGTGGCGATGCGCCAAGGTCTTGCCGATCATTTCTCCGAAGCTCGTTGTACCAGGAGAAGATGACTATGGCTGACCTCGATTTCGTCAAGCACGACCAGGGGGGTGTCAATGCCCGCATCCTTGCCCGGGAAACCAAAGCCGACTTCCGGCGAGTGGAGGCTGCGAGCCTGAAAATTAAGGCCAGCTTTGCGAGCGCCGAGGGGAAGCGCCTGTTCATCCGGTACTTCAATACCTTTCAGCTGGGCATCCATTTCATCTCGGTGATCTCGCGAACCAAGCTCAATCATGAAGATGTCGCGAAAGTAGAAGGGCTCATTCGCGAGCAGATGGACAAAGTTGCCGAGCAACTGAACCAGGCTATTGATGGCGCGGAGGCGCTCTTCAAGGCCAACGGCATTACCAGTGTCGCTACATATGACACGATTGCCTTGGAGTTGGAGGTCGGTGTGTTGTCTTCGAGTAGCCGCAGATATCTGGAGATCTTGGGCAAGCTTGATCAACTGATGCCTTTGCTGCAGACCCTGGAAATCCATGAGGTCATCACCACGCAGGCAGTCGACATCGAGCGGGCTGCGCTCAAGCGCCGCGTGCGTGACGTAGCGAACGGCGCGCGAAACCTTGCTGGCCGGTTGCGACGGGAGATGAACGCTCTGGACGCTCGAAAGAGCGCGGTCGTGTCTATTGCCGCGGATGTGGCGCAACTTTCCGGCAACGAAGTCGATGGTGGTAGCGCGAAGGCAGTTCCCGGCGCTGAGGATAGTGCAAGCAGGGGCTTCGCCGATGGCACTCAGACGGTAGAGATGCCCGAGGATGACGCCGTCTCAGCACGTTCCGTGTAGTACTACTGCATCTCCACGCGAAAACACGCGCTTGCGCCGTCGATTGTTCGCGAGGCGTTCGGCCCAAGACGCACAGCAGGCAAGTGCGGAGTAGAGTTTCATTGAAGGGTGTGCGATCGCATCGTCGCTCATCTTCTGTCCGGCTTGCCGTACGCGTCGCAGTCGTTACCTGCCTGCTGGTTCAATTTAGAAACACTTAGCATAGAACTCGGTCTCAGATTTTGGGCCGTTGCGGCAACGTGACCCTGCCATTCTGACGTGGCGCTTCGATGCGCGACTGCACGTCGGTGTACACATCATCCTCTAGCCGATTGGAACGCCGGCTGAAGGGAAAGGAAGTTCTGCGTTCCTCGGCAGCGGATTTCTTTCAGACCACATCCGCTGCGACAGAGCTGGTCATGCCCTCGCCTCTTGGACGTCTATCCAGGAAAGGAATGATCATGCAAGACACGTCATCTTTACCGCCCGGCCTTACATCCGAGCAACATGGTGAATCGCTGGTGCTGCCTACCAGCGGCTTTGTGCGACAGAAACTGTTGCTTCACTTTATCCCGTTCTCCAAGTCGACTCTTTGGCGCCAAGTCAATGCAGGCCTGTTTCCTGCGCCTGTTCCTATCTCACCCGGAATCACTGCATGGCGTGCAGAGGAGGTTCGTCGTTGGATAGCGGAGAGGAGGTAGCAATGTGATCGTTGTGGACGACTGGACGATCCGCGTCCGAATCCGCTGAATGCCACCACAGATTGCCACCTCAGATGCTGTACATGCGGAGCTACCGTGATGCAGCGCGCTCCGCTGACTAAGGTCAATGGCGATCTCCGCAGCATGAACGTCATGCGCAGACGCAGCCTCACCGATGCTGCCACTTTGACGAACGACGCTGATGGCGGAGCTTGTCCGCCGCGCCTATCCATGCGCTGCAGGGACAGCCCTGGAGCCCCTATTTGAGGCCAATCTGTGCCGCGGGCACGGGAAAACCCGAATTCTCCGACATGAATTTTACTTTAGAGTAAGTGAAAAATCTTTAGGGTAAACTGCGTGACGACAAAGCAAAATCCATCTCCGCTTTGTCAGCTACAAGTCCCTGTCGTTCGTCAATTCGGCTGAACCAAGGGCGTTGGCGGTGCCTTGTGCGCGCACAAGATCCTTAGGAAGTCACGCCGCTTCACCTTTAGCAAACGCCGCTATTCGTCAAGGAATCTCAAATGCTGATAGGAGTACCCGTCGAAACGACGGCGGGCGAAACCCGGGTAGCTGTTACGCCCGAGACGGCCAAGAAGCTCAAATCTCAAGGCTACGTGGTGAAGGTGCAATCAGGGGCCGGTGCGTACGCCAACGCACCGGATGCCGCCTACGAGGCGGTAGGTGCGGAGATCACCGACGCGGCCGATGCCTTTGGCTGCGAGTTGGTGCTCAAGGTGTGCGCCCCTTCGGCGGTCGAGCTTGCGCTGATGAAGCCCGGTACCACCGTGGTGGGGATGCTCAACCCCGTGGACGGAGAGGGCCTGCAACGCCTCGCAGGTGCGGGCCTCACCGCCTACGCACTGGAGGCCGCGCCGCGAACCACGCGCGCGCAGAGCATGGACGTGCTGTCCTCACAGGCCAACATCGCCGGCTACAAGGCCGTGATGATGGCGGCTGACAAGTACCAGCGCTTCTTCCCCATGCTGATGACGGCCGCCGGCACCGTGAAGGCCGCGCGCGTGGTCATCCTCGGCGTGGGCGTGGCAGGTCTGCAGGCCATTGCCACGGCCAAGCGCCTGGGCGCGGTGATCGAGGCGTCGGACGTGAGGCCGAGCGTGAAGGAGCAGGTCGAATCGCTGGGCGCCAAGTTCATCGACGTGCCCTACGAGACCGCCGAAGAGAAGGAAGCCGCCGAAGGCGTGGGCGGCTACGCCCGCCCCATGCCCCTGAGCTGGTTGGAGCGCCAGAAGGTGGAAGTGGCCAAACGCGTGGCGCAGGCTGACGTGGTCATCACCACCGCGTTGATCCCTGGCCGTGCCGCGCCGGTGCTGGTGACGGAGGAGATGGTCAAGGCCATGAAACCGGGTTCGGTGATCGTGGACCTGGCGGCGCCGGCCGGTGGCAACTGCCCGCTGACCGAAGCCGGCCAGACGGTCGTCAAGCACGGCGTGACCCTGGTGGGCGAGACCAACCTGCCCGCGCTGGTGGCGGCCGATGCCTCGGCGCTGTACGCGCGCAACGTGCTGGACTTCCTCAAGCTCGTCATCAACAAGGAAGGCGCGCTGCACCTGGACCTGGAAGACGACATCGTGGCCGCCTGCCTGATGGCGCATGCGGGCGAAGTGAAAAGGAAATAAGCGATGGAAGCCGTGTCTCCCGTGATCATGAACCTGATCATCTTCGTGCTGGCCATCTACGTGGGCTACCACGTGGTGTGGACGGTGACGCCCGCGCTGCACACGCCGCTGATGGCGGTGACCAACGCGATCTCGGCCATCGTCATCGTGGGCGCCATGCTGGCCGCCGCGCTGACCGAAGGCACACTGGCCAAGTCCATGGGCGTGATCGCCGTGGCACTGGCGGCGGTCAACGTCTTCGGTGGCTTCCTGGTCACGCGCCGCATGCTGGAGATGTTCAAGAAGAAAGACAAGAAGTCCGCAGTCAAGGGAGAACACGCATGAGTATGAACCTCGTCACGCTGCTCTACCTGATCGCCAGCGTCTGCTTCATCCAGGCTCTCAAGGGCTTGAGCCATCCCACCACCTCTATCCGTGGCAATCTCTTCGGTATGACCGGCATGGCGATCGCCGTGTTGACCACGGCCGCGCTGATCGTCGAGCTGGCTGGGGGACAGGCGCTGGGCCTGGGCTACGTGCTGGCGGGCCTGGTGGTGGGCGGTGGCGCGGGCGCCATCATGGCGCAGCGCGTGGAGATGACCAAGATGCCGGAGTTGGTGGCCTTCATGCACAGCATGATCGGTCTAGCGGCGGTGTGCATCGCAGTGGCCGTGGTGGCCGAACCCTGGGCCTTCGGCATCGTGGTCAAAGGCGCGGCCATTCCTGGCGGCAACCGGGTGGAGCTCGCGTTGGGCGCCTTCATCGGTGCGGTCACCTTCTCGGGTTCGGTCATCGCCTTCGGCAAGCTCAGCGGCAAGTACAAGTTCCGCCTGTTCCAGGGTGCGCCGGTGGTGTTCACGGGGCAGCACAAGCTCAACCTGGTGCTGGGCTTGGCTACGCTGTTCTTCATTTTCGGCTTCTGGCATTCGCAAAGCTGGATCGACATCGTGCTGGTGATCGCACTGGGAAACACCTCGCTGCATCCTTGTTTGCGTAAGTCCGGTTGGTGTTCGGCAGGGCCAGCTTGCCCGCCTGTTTTTTCCATGTGGCGATAAATCAAGCCGCGTGACACGCCCAGAATGCGCGCCGCTTTGGACACGTTGCCACCACATTCAGCCAGGGTTTTCGCAATCCATTGCCGATCTGCTGCGCGCAGGCTGATGGGTGTGGCTGGCTGTTGCGGCTGAGCGGGTGCGAAGGGCGGTGGCGAAGCGGATTCCGTGACAGCAACTGCGGCGGGTGCCGCCGCTGCGAGTGAAGCGGGCGGCGCAGCCATGTCAGCGGCAGGCAAGCTACCAAGATGAAACGAGGCCGCGTCGCGTTCATACCCATGCAGGCGGGCGCGCAGCCACAGAGCGAGTCCATTGGGGAGCCTGTGCAGTGCGGGTTCGCGGTGGCGACTCCAGGCTGCAAGTTGTGTTGGCGTTATGCCGAGCGCTTCGTGGGCGGACGCTGGCCTGGCGCGATCCTGCATTGGACTTTTCTGTGGCAGCCCCAGAAGACGCGCTGCTGCGTCATTGCACCAGCACAGCTTGCCATTGGCATCCACGCCGATCAGGCCTTCCATGGGGGTGTCGATCATGCTCGGCAGGGTGTGCAGATGCACGACGATCTGCTCGTGCGCCTGGGCTTGCAGCAGCCGGTTTTCGATCCCTGCGGCATGAAGGATCACCACCGAGGGCGCGTCAAAACCGAAAGCTTGCGCTTCGATGGAAACATTCAAAATCCCCACCAGCTTGCGCTGGGCGTCATGGATGGGCGCCGCAGCGCAGTGCAGAGTTTGCAGACAATCGAAAAAATGCTCGCCTGCACGCACGACACAAGGCTGGCCCGTGCGCGCGACCAAACCCGGGGCCGTAGTCGCAACAACCTCTTCTGCCAGGTTGACGCCTGTTCGGCAAGCCCGTGATAACAAAAAGCTATCTGCATTCACTGGCTGTATGACCTCCAGCACCACGCCTGTGGCATCGGTCAATACGGCCTGGCAGCGTGTATCTGCAAGCAAGACCTGCAGTTGCCTCAAGTCGTGCGCTGCCACGTCGAGTAGTGTGCGGTTGCGCGTCTGTGCCGTGTGAATGCGGCTGCGGGTAACGAGGTCGAACTCCACCGGCTCACTGGGCTTTCTATGGGCCTGCAGACAGCGGTTCCAGGACTGGATCACGCCCTCGCTCACGACCCCGCTGGGGCGAACGCCTTCTTCAAAAAATTGCTCGCGCGCGTGCGCCAGACGCTGCGCTTCCGAAGCAAAGAAGGGAGGCGGTAGAGTCCGGCTCGTGTGCGTTTTGGGAGAGACTGGCATGGTGCTCCTCACTCGCATAGCAGGACTAGTGATAGTGTGCGTGTGGGGTGTGTCATTGACATCTCTATACGCTCCATACGTTCACCCAGCGTTCATAGCCCGCCGGGCGAAGGCAGCGCAAGCCGTTCAGCCCTGTGCCGTGGCAGGGTCGATGACGGCCGCCACGGGCGTGATCTTGTTGGCAGGGATGCCCGCCTTGGCGGCATGGGTGCGGATCAAGGCCTCGTCCGGGGCGTTGTAGATGCAAAAAATCTTGTCGCCGGTGACGTAACTGTGTTCCCACTGAATGCTGGGCCCCAGTTCCCGGATCACTTGGTTGGAGCTTTGCGCAGCCCCCTTGAGCTGCTCTGCAGACATGCTTCCGGCGCCGGGGATTTCCCGCTCGATGACAAATTTAGGCATGGATAAGCCTCCTGAAGTGAATATAGAAAAACAAAAAACATTTCCTCTTTCCAGAGAGGCCAGGAAATTAAAGATGAAAAAGTCCAAGGCGTCCAATCCGTGCAAACCCTGATTCAAAAAGAGGCGACATGCGCCCACGAGCGGCCATGCGTGCGCATTGGAATAGATGGCTGCTCCATATCGGAACAGTTCCTGACCTAGGGAAAGTACCGAGTTCTTCTTCCACGGACGGATCGGTAACTTTGCGGCCGTGGAGTTGAATGGGCTTTGCACCTGGCTCCACGTTGCAGGCGCAAACCCGCTGCATGCGACTGGCATGCACGACACCCGAGGAACAAACCATGAACATCTCTGACATTCAACACCTGATCACGGAAAAAGCCGCCAAGTTTCTGGCGCGTGGAACGCACTCCCTGCTGATCGACGGCCAATGGATCCAGGCGCAAAGCGGCCAGACCATGGACGTCATCAATCCAGCCAACGAAGAGGTTCTCGGCAAGGTGCCCTCAGCCGGCAAGGCCGACGTGGAGCTGGCGGTGAGTGCTGCGCGCCGGGCCTTCGACCACGGCCCCTGGAGCAAAATGCACGGCACGGAACGTGAACGTCTGCTGCTCAAGCTGGCCGACCTGCTCGAGGCCAATGCCCAGAGTTTTGCCGAAGTCGAAGCCATGGATAATGGCAAATCGGCCGCCATTGCGCGCGCTGTCGATGTGGCTGTTTCCATCGATACCCTGCGCTACATGGCGGGCTGGGCCACCAAAATTGAAGGCGCGACCACTGACATTTCGGTTCCGATTGCGCCGCAGGCCGAGTTCGTGACCTTCACGCGGCGCGAAGCGGTTGGTGTGGTCGCTGCCGTCGTGCCGTGGAACTTCCCGCTGCTGATGGCGGTGTTGAAGCTGGCGCCGGCCCTTGCCGCCGGCTGTACGGTGGTGCTCAAGCCGGCGGAACAAACGCCCCTCACGGCCTTGATGCTGGGCGAGTTGATCCTCGAAGCCGGCTTCCCTCCTGGGGTGGTGAACATCATCATCGGTGACGGCCCCTCTGCCGGGGCTCCGCTGGTCAGCCACCCTGGCATAGACAAGGTCAGCTTCACGGGCTCGACCGAGGTGGGCAAGCTGATCGGCAAGGCTGCGGTCGAGAACATGACGCGCTTTACCCTGGAGTTGGGTGGCAAGTCGCCGGTGATCGTGCTCGACGACTGCGACCCCGCCACGGCTGCCGCTGGTGCCGCGCAAGCCATCTTCTTCAACCACGGACAGGTTTGCTGCGCCGGCTCCCGCCTGTACGTGCAGAAAAAAATGTTCGACCGCGTGGTGGCCGACGTGGCACAAATTGCCGAATCCATGCCACTGGGCCATGGTCTCGATCCGGCCGCGCAGATGGGGCCGCTGGTGTCACGCGAGCAGTTGGAGCGCGTATGCAATTACATCGATATCGGCCGCGCGCAGGGGGCGCAGGTCGTCACCGGCGGTGGCCGTGCCAAAGACAAAGGCTACTACATGCAGCCCACGGTACTGACCAACGTCAACCAGGGTATGCGCGTACAGCAGGAAGAGATTTTTGGGCCCGTGCTGACTGCCATGCCTTATGACGATCTGGACCAGGTTGCCGCCTGGGCCAATGACACCTCTTATGGCCTGGGCGCAAGCATCTGGTCGAACAACCTTTCCAAGGTGCATCGCCTGATTCCGAAGATCAAGGCAGGGACGGTCTGGGTCAACTGCCACAGCATGCTCAACCCCGCCATGCCTTTTGGGGGCTACAAGCAGTCTGGCATAGGGCGTGATCTTGGCAAGGCGGCTTTGGATTCTTACCTCGAAACCAAATCGGTTTTCATCGCGGTTTGAACCAGTCATCCAAACTTGCGTAAGGCAGGATCAAAACGAGGTATTACTGTGTGACATGCCTTGTCCTGCTCTGACCAGCACGGGTTCTACCCATCATTTCACGTCCAATTCAACTCTCACAGGAGACACCATGAAACGCCCATACTCCTCCCAAACCGTATTGCCCGTGCTTGCAGCATCGATGCTGCTGGCGGCCACGCAAACGAGCATGGCCGAACCAGCCCAGGCATCCGCTGCGCGCATTGCTGCGGCGACCCGCAAAGTCGATGGCAACTTCATCCGCGCCAACGAAGCCAAAACCAATGACTGGCCCAGCTACGGCCTGGACTACGCCGAAACGCGCTTCAGCAAGCTCGACCAGATCAACACCAGCAACGTCAAGAACCTGGGCCTGGCCTGGTCGTACAACCTAAACTCCACGCGTGGCGTCGAAGCCACGCCGCTCGTCGTGGACGGCATCATGTACGTCACGGCCTCGTGGAGCGTGGTGCACGCCATCGACGTGCGCAGCGGCAAAAAAATCTGGACCTACGACCCCAAGGTGCCCAAGGCGCTCGGCTACCGCGGCTGCTGCGACGTGGTCAACCGCGGCGTCGCGCTGTACGAAGGCAAGGTCTATGTGGCCTCGTTCGACGGCCGCCTGATCGCCCTCGACGCCGCCACGGGCAAAAAAGTCTGGGAAAAAGACACCATCATCGACCACAAGCGCTCCTACACCATCACCGGTGCGCCGCGCGTCTTCAAAGGCAAGGTCATCATAGGCAACGGCGGCGCCGAATACGGCGTGCGCGGCTACATCACCGCCTACGACGCCAAGACCGGCGCACAAAAATGGCGCTGGTTCACCGTGCCCGGCGACCCGAGCAAACCCTTCGAAGACGAATCCATGGCCCGCGCCGCCAAGACCTGGGACCCGAGCGGCAAGTACTGGGAAGCGGGCGGCGGCGGCACCGCGTGGGACACGCTGACCTTCGACCCCGAACTCAACCTCATGTACGTGGGCACGGGCAACGGCAGCCCCTGGTCACAGCGCAAGCGCAGCCCCGCAGGCGGCGACAACCTGTACCTGGCCTCCATCGTCGCGCTCGACCCCGACACCGGCAAATACGTCTGGCACTACCAGGAAACGCCCGGCGACAACTGGGACTACACCTCCACCCAGCCCATGATCCTGGCCGACCTCAAGATCGAAGGCCAGCCGCGCAAGGTCATACTGCACGCACCCAAGAACGGCTTCTTCTACGTCATCGACCGCACCAACGGCAAACTCATCTCGGCCAAGAACTTCGTCGATGTGAACTGGGCCACGGGCTACGACGCCAACGGCCGCCCAATCGAAACGCCCGATGCGCGCCCCGAAGGCAAGCCGTACGATGCCATCCCCGGCCCCTACGGTGCGCACAACTGGCATTCCATGTCCTACAGCCCCGACACGGGCCTGGCCTACCTGCCGGCCCAGCATGTGCCGCTGACGCTGCAGGACAACAAGAACTGGAAGTTCAACGGTGGCTCCCTGCCCGAGCCGCACAGCAACATCGGCTGGAACACGGCCACGCTGATCAACATGGAGCCGCCCAAGAGCACGCCCTTCGGCCGCCTGATCGCCTGGGACCCGGTGGCGCAAAAGGAGCGCTGGCGCGTGGAGCATGTCTCGCCCTGGAACGGTGGCACCCTGACCACGGCGGGCAACCTGGTGTTCCAAGGCACGGCCGATGGGCGCTTCGTTGCCTACAACGCCAAAACGGGCGAAAAGCTCTGGGAAGTCGCCACCGGCACCGGCGTCGTCGCAGCCCCGGTGACGTACATGGTCGATGGCAAGCAGTATGTGTCGATTGCCGTCGGCTGGGGCGGCGCATATGGGGTATCCACGCGCTTTACGGACCGGGGTGGTCCGGGAACGGTCTATACCTTCGTGCTCGATGGCAAGGCACCCATGCCTGACTTCGTCGCTTACCAGCAGGGTGCGTTGCTCAGCGGCGTCAAATACAACCCTGCCGACATCGAGGCCGGCACGGCGCTGTACGTGAGCAACTGCGTGTTGTGCCACGGTGTACCAGGTGTGGATCGCGGCGGCAACATTCCCAACCTTGGCTACATGGACACCGCGCGCATCGAACACCTTGACAAATTTATCTTCAAGGGCCCGGCGACGGAGCGTGGCATGCCCGACTTTACGGGCAAGCTGAGCATGGAGGACGTGCAAAAGCTCAAGGCTTTCATCCAGGGCACGGCGGACGCCATACGGCCGAAGAAGTGAGCGTAAAACAACGGCGGTGCGTGCTTTCGGGCGGTCTCTACCTTATCTGGCGGGCTTACGGAAATGCTCCAACGTATTCATGCAAGCCCGCCATCCTGCCCCGCAAGTGCAAGGGCCTGTGTTGCCAGCGCTTGCACCATGCGCGGCTCGAAGGGGTTGTGCCCTGTTTCTTCGATCCAAAGCAAGCGACTGCCAGGCAGCCGCGCATGCACCTCCCACGCGGCGATGGGGCGGCATACCCAATCCAGGCGGCCATGAAGCAAGATGGTCGGAATGCCATGCAGACGCTGCAAATGCTTGAGAAAAAAGCCCTCATTCCTGCCGAAACATCCGTGGCGCAAGTAGTGCGCCTGTATGCGGTATTTATCGACCAGAGTGCGGGCAAGCTCTGGCGCCACGCCATGGCGTGGCGCGACCAGCCGGCGTTCCGTCACGCAGGCTTCCCAAGCCTCCCAGGCCAAGGCAGCGGCCAGCGCTTCTTCGGGCGCGCCTTCCAGCACCGCGTGCGACAAAGATGCCAGCGCGCCATCCGCGGTTGCGCTGGGAAACTGCTGCACCAAGGCCTGCCAGGCATCGGGCAAAAGCACGCGCACCTGATGGAAAAACCAGTCCAGGTCTGCCTTGCGCCCCAGAAACACGCCGCGCAGCAGCAAGCCTTTGCACACCGAAGGATAAGCTGCAGCGTAGGCAAGCCCCAGTCCCGCTCCCCAAGAGCCGCCGACCACCAGCCACTGCGCAATGCCCAAGTGCTTGCGCAACTGCTCCAGATCGCGCAGCAAGTGGAGGGCGGTATTGGCGTGCAGGCCGCCCCTGGGCGTGCTGCGGCCGCAGCCGCGTTGATCGAAAAACACCATGCGAAAACGTGTGGGGTCGAACAATCGCCGATGTGCAGGACTGCAACCGCTGCCGGGGCCGCCATGGAGAAACACCAATGGCACCCCTTCGGGGTTGCCGCATTGTTCGTGATAAACCCTATGGCCGCCTCCCACAGCCAGCATTCCACTGGTATAAGGGGCTATCGGTGGATAAAGCATGGAAGGCATGAAAAGGTGCGTATGTCAAGAGGGCGGGTTGTCAATTCTAGGAGCCTGTCGGACTTTGGAATCGTCGGCTGCGAATGCGCCGCAGCGGCCCATTTTTTACCGTCTTCTTGCCCCATAGTCCCGCTATGGGGCTGCGAATCCGGCAAAAACTGGTCTCGCTGGGGCGCATTCTCGCTTTCGACGCCCAAAGCCCGACAGGCTCCTAGGGATTATCCCTAGGGAGCTTGCCGGGCAAAACTGGCACACTGAATCTGTCCCTTCGGATCATCCGAAGGATTTTTGTTCCTCCAAACCTTGAAAGGAGTATCACCATGAAATGGGAAAAACCTGCTGCAATCAATATGCGCTTTGGTTTTGAAATCACCATGTATATTGCAGTTCGCTGAAATATAAATCCCGTCAAGCTGCCTTGGCGGGATTTATATTGAAAAGTTGCTGCGACATGCGGCATGAATAAATGTTCCTGCCTCCAGGAAATTAGTGTCACGATCATCGACGGGCTTTATTTTGAAAATCCACATTCTCGGTTCTGCCGCCGGTGGCGGCTTTCCGCAGTGGAATTGCAACTGCCTTCACTGCACGGCCATACGCAGCGGCAGCCCAGATTACCGCGCGCGCACGCAGTCTTCGATTGTGGTGAGTGGCAACCACACAGATTGGCTGCTGTTCAACGCATCGCCTGACATCCTGCAGCAGCTGCGCGCATTTCCGGCGCTGCAGCCAGGGCGCACGCTGCGCGACACTGCCATCCGCGCCATCTTTTTGATAGACGCGCAGATCGACCACACTACCGGCCTGTATATGCTGCGCGAGCACCGCGAGCCCCTGCAGATATGGTGCCATGCCTTGGTGCGCGAAGACCTCACGCACGGCAATCCTATATTCAACCTGCTGCGCCACTATTGCGGGGTGCAGTGGCACGATGTCCCTCTGCACGGGGAAGGCTTTGCCATCCCGGCTGTGCCGGGGATCGGGTTTGATGCGCTGCCACTTATCAGCAACGCTCCGCCGTATTCACCGCACCGCGACCGCCCCCAGCCGGGCGACAACGTAGGCGTGACGCTGACCGACCAGCAAACCGGCAAAAAGCTTTTTTATGCTCCCGGTCTCGGCCAGATGGAGCCGCATGTCTGGGCGGCCATGCAAGCGGCTGACTGCGTGCTGGTCGATGGTACGCTGTGGAGCGACGATGAAATGATCGCACTCGGCGCATCCCGAAAAACCTCGCGTGCCATGGGGCACCTTCCGCTGAGCGGGCCTGGCGGCATGCTCGAATGGCTGGAGCAACTGCCCCGTCGCACGCGCAAGGTGCTGATCCATATCAACAATACCAACCCGATCCTGAATGAGCGCAGCCCTGAGCGGCAAGAACTCACGCGCCGCGGCATCGAGGTGTCCTACGACGGTATGGAGATCGAACTGTGAGCCAACATCACCTCCCACCTCCCTGGAGCAAGGAAGAATTCGAGGGAAAGCTGCGCGGCAAAAGCAGCAGCTACCACATCCATCACCCTTTCCACGTGATGATGGCCGAGGGCAAGCTGACGCAAAAGCAGCTGCAAGGCTGGGTGGCCAACCGCTTTTACTACCAGATTTGCATCCCGATCAAAGACGCAGCCATCCTGTCCAACTGCGATGACCGCGAGATTCGCCGCGAGTGGATCCAACGCATTCTCGACCACGATGGCTACAAGATCGGCGGCATCGAAGACCCGGGCGGGATTGAGGCCTGGATTCGCCTGGGTGAAGCCGTCGGCCTGACGCGCGAAGCCGTCACGTCCTTGCGCCATGTGGCGCCGGCTGCGCGCTTTGCCGTGGATGCCTACGTGAACTTCGCACGGCGCCAGCCATGGCAAGAGGCCGTGGCATCCAGCCTGACCGAGCTGTTCGCCCCGCACATTCATCAGCAGCGCATAGACACCTGGCCCACGCAATACCCGTGGGTACAGACGCAAGGCCTGCACTATTTCAAGCAGCGCCTCACACAGGCGCGTCGCGACGTGGAACACGGGTTGCGCTTCACGCTGGACTATTTCAGCCAGACACGTGCCATGCAGGAGCGTGTGCTGGACATACTGCAGTTCAAGCTCGACGTTCTGTGGGCCCTGGCCGATGCCATCATGCTCGACCAATGCCACATCGAGATCAAGGGGCCCAAGCATGGCTGAGCTGCCTTCCCTGACGCCGCAGGAGCGCCCGCGCCTGGCCGGGCACTTCCGCCTGCAATGGGAGGAGGCGCAAAAGGCCTGGGTGCTGCTTTACCCGGAAGGCATGGTCAAGCTCAACGCCAGCGCCGGGGAAATCATGCGCAGGATCGACGGCTGCAAAACGGTGGGCGAGATCGTGGCGGAACTGGAGCATGCCTTCGCCACCGCGGGGCTGGCCCAGGATGTGCATGACTTTCTGGTCATTGCACAACAGCAAGGCTGGATCAAGACATGAGTGAGCCTGCCACCCAGGCTTTTGCAGCTGGCGGCCCGGACATCGGCCCGCCGCTCTGGCTGCTGGCCGAGCTGACCTATCGCTGTCCGCTGCATTGCGTCTTTTGCTACAACCCCGTCGATTTTGCCCACGCCGGCCCGGAGTTGGGCACGGACGATTGGCTGCGCGTGCTGCGCGAGGCGCGCGCCGCGGGCAGTGTGCAATGCGGCTTTTCAGGCGGCGAACCCCTGCTGCGCGACGACCTCGAGGTGCTGGTGGCCGAAGCGCACCGGCTGGGCTTCTATACCAACCTGCTGACTTCCGGTGTGGGCCTGACGCAGCAGCGTGCCGCGGCCCTCAAAGCCGCAGGCTTGGACCACATCCAGCTCTCCTTTCAGGACTCGACCAAAGAGCTCAACGATTTTTTGTCCCACACCAAGACGTTCGATCTCAAGCGCCGCGTCGCCGACACGATCAAAAGCCATGGCTGGCCCATGGTGATGAACTGTGTGATCCACCGCCAGAACATAGACCACATCGGCACCATCATCGAGCTGGCGGTGGAGCTCGGCGCCGAATACCTGGAGCTGGCGAACAACCAGTATTACTCGTGGGCTGCCCTCAACCGGGATCAACTGCTGCCCTCGCGCGCGCAGTTGCAGCGTGCCGAAGCCCTGACCAACGACTATAGGCAAAAGCTCGGCGACAGGATTCGCATTTTTTTCGTGGTGCCCGATTACTATGAAACCCGCCCCAAAAAGTGCATGAACGGTTGGGGCAACGTGTTCCTGACCATCACGCCCGATGGCTATGCGCTGCCTTGCCACACGGCGCGCATGCTCCCGGACATCGACTTCCCGAACGTGCGCGACATGCGCGTGGACGACATCTGGCACCGCTCACCCGCCTTCAACCGCTTTCGTGGTTTTGCGTGGATGAAAGAGCCTTGCCGCACCTGCCCGGAAAAAGAAAAGGACCTGGGCGGCTGCCGTTGCCAGGCCTTCATGCTGAGCGGCGACGCGGCGAATGCCGACCCGGTGTGCAGCAAATCGCCCCAGCATGCGCTGGTCGAACAAGCCGTTGCGCGCGCCCAACTGCCTGATGCCGAACGCGTGGACGCCAAACCTTTGGTGTTTCGCGATCCGGCCAATGCACGGCCCGCGTCCCGATTTTTTGAACCGTGAGGGATACGCGCGCTGGGCTCCCTCGGGCAGCAGTCGGAATGCGCGCGCATATCAAAAAGCATAGCAAGGAGACGCCATGGACTTGCACGTCAACGGCAAAAATCACCCCCTGCAAGGCGACCAGGTCGCACCCGAAATGCCCTTGCTCTGGGCGCTGCGCGACGTGCTGCAGCTCACGGGCACCAAGTTCGGCTGCGGCATCGGCGCCTGTGGCGCGTGCACCGTGCACCTGGATGGGCAGGCCGTGCGCTCCTGCGTGACGCCGCTGTCTGCCGTGCAGGGGCGCGAGGTGCGCACGATAGAGGGGCTGGCCTCGCCCGCCGGCCTGCACGCCTTGCAGGCCGCCTGGATCGCGCAGCAGGTGCCGCAGTGCGGCTACTGCCAAAGCGGCATGCTCATGGCCGCGGCAGACTTGCTCGCGCGCCACCCGCAGCCCAGCGACGCCCAGATCGACGAGGCCATCAGCAATCTGTGCCGCTGCGGCACCTACCCGCGCGTGCGCGCCGCCATCCATGCCGCGGCCCGGGCGCAGCCCACGGCAGCCGCGCCCACGGCCGAGGTGATGCGATGAAGCGCCGTACCTTCGTGTTGAGCGCCCTCGGCGGCGCAGGGCTGCTCGTGGTCGGCTGGGGCGTGGCGCCGCAGCGCGCGCGCCTGGGCAAGCCTGAGGACTTTGCCGGCAGCCAGGGCGAGATTGCGCTCAATGGCTGGATCCGCATCACCGCGCAGGGCCGCGTGGTGATGGCCATGCCACGCGCCGAAATGGGGCAGGGCGTGCACACGGCGCTGCCCATGCTGGTGGCCGACGAGCTGGACCTGCCGCTCGAATGGGTCAGCACCGAAACCGCAGGGCCGCAATCCATTTACGGCAACGTGGCCATGTTCGTCGCGTCGCTGCCTTTTCATCCGCGCAGCACCCAGCCGGGCCAGGAGACGGTGGCGGCGCGCACGGGCCAATGGTTGGTCGGCAAGCTCGCGCGCGAGCTGGGTCTGAGCGTGACCGGCGGCTCTTCGACCGTGACCGACGCCTGGGAGCCGGTGCGCCTGGCCGCGGCCACGGCGCGCGCGCAGCTGGCGGCTGCCGCAGCCCAGCGCTGGGGCGCGCCCGCCGCCGAAGTCCAGGTGCGCGATGGCGCGCTGCAGCATGGTGCGCGCCGGGCCCACTTTGGCGAACTGGCCGCAGCGGCCGTGCGCATCCACCCTGAGCATGTGCGCCCCAAAGCCCCGGCGCAGCGCAAGCTCGTCGGCCAGGCTGCGCCGCGCCGCGACATGCCCGCGAAGGTCACGGGGCAGGCCGTGTTCGGCATCGATGTGCGGCCACCCGGTTTGCTGTTTGCCGCCGTGCGCATGGCACCCATGCTGGGCGGCGGCGTGGGCGCGCTGCGCAACGAAGCCGAGGTGCTGCGCATGCCCGGCGTGCAAAAGTGCCTGCGCCTGGGCGCACACGCTGGCGCCACGGCAGGCGTGGCCGTGGTGGCGCACACCACCTGGCATGCGCTGCGCGCAGTGCAGGCGCTCGACGTGCAATGGCAGGCGCCATCGGACGACCAGGGCCAGCCCAGGCCGCCGCAGGCGCTGGCCGATTCCGACCGCATCCTGCAGGCCCTCGCGCGCGAAGCCAAGCAGGGCAACGGCGGCACCACGTTCCACAGCCGCGGCGATGCCGCGCAGGCCGAAGCCCAGGCGCGCCACCAGCTCGAGGCAACGTACCAGGCCCCCTACCTGGCGCACGCCACCATGGAGCCCATGAACGGCACTGCCTTGCTGCAGGACGGCCGGCTGACGCTGTGGCTGCCCACGCAAGTGCCCTCGCAGGCGCGCAAGCTCGCGGCCAAGGCGGCGGGGGTGGACGAAGCGCACGTGGCCTTGCGCGTGACCCTGCTCGGCGGCGGCTTTGGCCGGCGCCTCGAAGTGGACTACGTGCTGCAGGCGGTCGAGGCCGCCCAGGCCATGCCAGGGCGGCCGGTGCAAGTCCTCTGGCCACGCGAAGAGGACACGACGCACGACTTTTACCGCCCCGCGAGCGCCGCGCACCTGCGCGCAAGCTGGGGTGCGGACTGGGGCACGGTGGGTGCGCGCCCGCAAAGCCTGCGCGTTCACAGCGCGGGCGATGCCATCACGCCGCGCTGGATGGCGCGCACGCTGCCCGCGCTGGCCGGCCCCGTGGACATGCCCGACAAAACCGCCATGGAGGGCCTGTTCGACCAGCCCTACGCCATCGCGCACCAGCACATGCGCCATGCCGCCACGCGCAACGAGGTGCCCGTGGGCTTCTGGCGCTCGGTGGGGCATTCGCACCATGCGTTTTTCATCGAGAGCTTCGTCGATGAGATGGCGGCCGAGAGCAAGATGGACCCGGTGGCCTTCCGCCTCTCGCTGCTCGCCGACATGCCGCGCCATGCGGCCGTGCTGCGCCTGGCGGCGGACAAGGCCGGCTGGGGCGCTCCGCTGGCCGCAGGCCGCGCGCGCGGCGTGGCTTTGCACGAGTCGTTTGGCAGCATCGTCGCGCAGGTGGCGGAAGTCTCGCTCGACCAAGGCGCGCCGCGCGTGCACCGCGTGGTCGTGGCGGTGGACTGCGGCACCGTGGTCAACCCCGGCATCGTCGCGCAGCAGATGGAGAGCGGGGTGATCTTCGGCCTCACGGCCGCGCTGCATGGCCGCATCGACGTCAAAGACGGCATGGTGCAGCAGAAAAACTTTCCCGACTACCCGCTGCTGGGCCTGGCGCAAAGCCCGGTCATCGAAACGCACATCGTCCCGAGCAGCCTGCCCCCGACGGGTGTCGGCGAGCCTGGCACGCCGCCCATCGCGCCGGCCGTGGCCAATGCCTTGTTTGCCTTGACCGGCAAGCGTCTGCGTGCGCTGCCCCTGCGGCTGGGCTAGATTTTCGTTGGCACAAGTGCCGACGGCGGCAAGGCAACACACCCATACCCGAGTGGGCCATGGGTGTGCTGTGCCTTTGCCGCGCCCCTGTCTTCTTTCGCACTTATCCTGACGCGGCCCCCTGCGCGGGCGGCCGGGTGGCGTTGACGTGAGTCAAGTCCTTGCACCGCTACGCTGCCTATAATTCGTTCCCGCTTGCCAGCCACGGCGCCTTTTGGCTTGGCTGCGGCGCAGCTCCCTGAAAGGAAACGCGCATGCCCCGTTCCGGTTTCGACAATCCGCCCAGCACCCTGCCCAGTTCGTTCGCAGACGCGCTCGACCCGGCATTTCGCGCCGCGCTGGCGCAGCAAACGGCCTCGCTGTCGCCTATGGCGGGGGTGCTGTCCGCAAGCGATTGGGCCATGCATCTGGCCGCATCGCCCGGCAAATGCCTGGACTTGCTGCGCCTCGCGCTGCAAAAGAACGACGCCTTGCTGCGCTACGCCACCGAAGAGGCGATCGACCAGTTCCAGCGGCTCGCCGATGGCCCGCAAGGGCCGCAAGGGCCGCAAGAGCAGGCGCCGCCAGGCGCGACGAGCGACGCGCAGACCGCAGCGACGCAACCGCCCCGGCGCCATCTCAGTGTCAAGCCGCCCACGCTGGACCCGCGCTTTGCTGCGCCCGAATGGCAGCAGTGGCCGTTCAACGTGCTGCAGCAGTCGTTTTCGCTCACCGAGGAGTGGTGGACCGCGGCCACGCGCGGCGTCTGGGGCGTGGACAAGCACCATGAAGACATCGTCGCCTTTGCGGCGCGGCAGCTGCTCGACGTGTTCTCGCCGGGCAACCAGCTGCTCACCAACCCGGTGGCGCTGCAGCGCACACGCGAGCAAGGCGGCATGAACCTCGTGCACGGCGCGCTCAATGCGCTCGACGACTGGCGCCGCGCGCTGGCGGGCGAGCCGCCGGCGGGCGCAGAGAATTTCGCCGCGGGCCAGAACCTGGCCATCACGCCCGGCAAGGTGGTGCTGAAAAACCACCTGATAGAGCTCCTCCAGTACGCGCCCACGACCGAGACCGTGCACCCCGAGCCCATCCTGATCACGCCGGCGTGGATCATGAAGTACTACATCCTCGACCTCTCGCCGCACAACTCGCTGATCAAATACCTGGTCGATCACGGCTTTACGGTGTTTTGCATTTCCTGGAAGAACCCCACGGCCGAAGACCGCGATCTGAGCCTGGACGACTACCTGAACCTGGGTTTTCGCGCTGCGCTGGCCGCCGTGAACGCCATCGTGCCCGAGCGCAAGGTGCATGCCGTGGGCTACTGCCTGGGCGGCACGCTGCTCGCCATTGCCGCCGCTGCGATGGCGCGCGACGGCGACGAGCGCCTCGCCACGATGACGCTGTTTGCCGCGCAGACCGACTTCACCGAGCCCGGCGAGCTCGCGCTCTTCATCGACGAGAGCCAGCTGAGCCTGCTCGAAGCGCAGATGGACGTGACCGGCTACCTGCGCGCCGAGCAGATGGCCGGTGCTTTTCAGATGCTGCGCTCGTACGACCTGCTGTGGTCGCGCATGGTCAACGACTACCTGCTCGGCGAGCGCCGGCCTCTGAACGACCTCATGGCCTGGAACGCCGACGGCACGCGCATGCCTGCCACCATGCACACGCAGTACCTGCGCCGCCTGTTCCTCGACGACGACCTCAGCGAGGGCCGCTACCACGTCGATGACAAACCCGTGAGCCTGGGCCGCATCACGCTGCCCACCTTCATGGTCGGCACCGAGACCGACCACGTCGCGCCCTGGCGCTCGGTGCACAAGCTGCACTACCTGAGCCCGGCCGAGATCACCTTCGCGCTCACGAGCGGCGGGCACAACGCCGGCATCGTGAGCCCGCCGGGCCACCCGCGCCGCCACCACCGCATCCTCACGCGGCCTGCGGAGGGCAATTACGTCGATCCCGACGACTGGCTTGCGCTGGCCGAGCTGCGGCCCGACTCGTGGTGGCCCTCGTGGCTGGCGTGGCTAGAGGCGCATGCGGGCGCGCCCGTGGCGCCGCCGGCCATGGGCGCCAAGGGGTATCCGCCGCTTGCCGACGCGCCCGGCTCCTATGTGCTGCAAAAATGAAGGGCTGCGGCGGGCTGGCTGGGTGCCGCATTGCTATTGGTAGCATAGCTGCTTGCGCTTGATACGCCTGCGCAAGATGCCAATTTGTTCATGATTTTTGGAGCGCAATGACTGCATTCTCTGCCCTCTTGCACCGCCGGGCTGCACAGCCTTTGCCGACCTTTCTTGCCAGCGCGGTCACGCTGTGGCTCGGCGGTTGCATGTCGCTCGCGCCGTCCTACGAGGCGCCCCAAGCTCCTGTGGCCGAACGCTACGCGGCAGAAGACCTCGGCCGCGCCGACGGCGGCGTGCAGGCGGCCGCGCTGGCCTGGCGCAGCTACTTCACCGAGCCGCGCCTGCAGCAGCTGATCGCGCAGGCGCTCGAAAACAGCCGCGACCTGCGCAGCGCCACCCTGCGCGTGGCCGAGGCGCAGGCGCTGCTCGGCATCCAGCGGGCGGACCTGTTCCCCACGGTCGCGGCCACGGCCGACGGCGCGCGCGGGCGCACGCCCGCCGACCTGAGCCCCACGGGCCGCGCCGTCACGGCAAGCCAGTACCAGGCGGGGCTGGGCCTTGCGAGCTGGGAGCTCGACTTCTGGGGCCGCGTGCGCAGCTTGCGCGACGCCGCACTCGAGAATTACCTCGCCACCGACGAGGCGCGGCGCGCCGTGAGCGTGAGCCTGGTCGCGCAACTCGCCAACGCCTACTTCGCACTGCGCGAGCTCGATGAGCGCCTCGCGCTCGCACGCCAGACGGTTGCCAACCGGCAGGAAGCGGTGCGCATCTTCACGCGCCGCTTCGAGGTCGGCGCAATCGCGCGCACCGACCTCGTGCAGACAGAAACCCTGTTGCACCAGGCGCAAAGCCTGGCCGCACAGCTCGGTCAGCTGCGGGCCCTGCAGCTGCACGCGCTCAGCCTGCTCGTGGGCATGCCGCTGCCAGAGCTTGCGCAGCCCGGCACGCTCGACGACCAGGCCATGGCCGCAGAGCTGCGCGCGGGGCTGCCGTCCGAGTTGCTGCTGCAGCGCCCCGACATCCTGGCCGCCGAGCACCGCCTGCGCGCGGCGCACGCCAACATCGGCGCGGCGCGCGCGGCCTTCTTCCCTCGCGTCACGCTCACGGGCGCCTACGGCACGGCGAGCGCCGAGTTCAGCGGTCTGTTCGATTCCGGCAGCAGCGCCTGGCAGTTCATGCCCAGCCTGTCGCTGCCGATCTTCGACGGCGGGCGCAACCGCGCCAGCCTCGACCTGGCGCAGGTGCGGCGCAACCTGGCCGTGTCCGACTACGAAAAAACCATCCAATCCGCGTTCCGCGAAGTCTCCGACGCGCTCGCCGCGCGGCGCTGGCTGGGCGAACAGCTCGGCGCCGACCGTGCCACGCTGGCTGCGCAGGCTGAGCGTGCGCGCCTCGCGCAGCTGCGCTACGACCACGGCAGCGCTCCTTATTTCGAAGTGCTCGACGCACAGCGCGAGCTGCTCAGCGCGCAGCAGCAGCTCGTGCAAACGCGCCGCGCGCTGCTCGCGAGCCGCGTCAACCTCTACGCCGCGCTCGGTGGCGGCAGTGCGGAATTCGCCACGCAGCCCGCTTTGGCCACGCTGCCTTCCGCTTCGGCTTCCGCTTCCGCTGCGGCTGCCACGGCACCATCCGCCCCCTGAACCCACGCCACGAGTTCCGCCATGCCCGTCCCCATGCCAAGAAAAAAAACGGATAGGAAATTCAACCGCATGAGGCCAAGTATGGCACGAGTTTTGGGCCTCGAAACACGTTCGGCCAAGGAAGGTTGAGCGCTCGCTTGCCGCTCAATGGCAAGAGCTTGGGAGGCAGTATGCATTTGGGCCTGGCGCGCGCGCAGCTGCTTCCCCGCAGCGATGGATACCGCCGCTTCACTGGGTCACCAATTGACGCGCTGGTCTACCTCGTCGGGTTGAGCTGCCAGATCCCAATCCGGCTCGCCTTGCGCACCATCATCCACCGGCGCGTCGCAGCCCTCCCACAGCGGTGGCCCGCGTGCCGGGGTGATGTGCGGGGGGGCAGACTCCACCCCGATGTGGTTCAGGATGTGGCGGATTTCGGCGCTGTGGGTGATGAAGGCAATGATGCGCATCTGTCCACCGCACATGGGGCACAGCAGCGGAAATGCCTCGTAGATGCGGGCAATCAGCACCGCCCACAAGTAATGCGCCGCTCGCTTCGGGCGTGCTTCAGGTTCGGGTGTGGGTGTGGCCGCGTTGCCCGGCGCCG
This sequence comes from Acidovorax sp. 210-6, assembly GCF_010020825.1. Taxonomy (GTDB): domain Bacteria; phylum Pseudomonadota; class Gammaproteobacteria; order Burkholderiales; family Burkholderiaceae_C; genus Simplicispira; species Simplicispira sedimenti. Next base: position 2,972,690 of record NZ_JAACJE010000001.1, on the reverse strand, counting down.
CCACCCCAGGTACGCCCGCGCCAGGTTGTGCAGTCTCCACCGTGGCTGGTTGCGACGCAGCAGGCTGAGCCAGCGCCGTTACCGCCGCTCTCAGCGGCGAGTTTGGTGCCAGCACACCAAAGTAGCGGTGCCGGTGGGTGCGTGGCGGTGGCACCAGCGCGGCGATGCGGTCGATCAGCTCCAGCGGTGTGAGGTGCAGCTCATCAACCTTGGCACCGCGCTTGTCGCTGGTGGGTTCGCTGCGCTGCTTGCCGCAGCGGTACACCAGTTTGCTTCCCTCTTTGCGTAGGCGCTCCATGGAAAACGGTGGACGCGCGCAATAGCGCAGCAGCCGCTCCAGCGCAGCGCGGTCGTGGGCTTCGATGCACACCCCCGCATCCACCGAGAAACCGCTGTGTTTGTACCCCAGCATCTCTTTTGCCTCGAAGTTCTCCAGCAGCCCACGGCCCACAAAGGCGCGCAGGATGCGTTTTTGCAGTGTGGTCTGCACTGGGGCCACGGTAGCCGCATCGATGCCGGTGGCCGCGTGAAAGATGACACCCGGCGATGAGATTCGAGGGGTCGCATCAGCATCGCCCTCGCCCTCCACTTCCTCAAACACCCCGTCCACCAGCGAGCCGCTGGCGCCGCAGCTGGTGCTGGCGCTGGTGGGTGTAGCGGCGGGGATTGTTCTGGTCAGCCGCAAGGGTTGAGCGGAAAAGCGAGTGGCGAAATTCCGCCGCTATACGGCCAGAAGCGAGGAAGACAAACTTTCTCTTGATCACGTTGACTCCGACACCGGTTTTGGTGCAATGGTCATATGTCACCGCATCAGGAGAACTCATGGAAGACTTTTTGAAACTCTTGCCGGACCTCATCAAAGCAAGTGTCAACAGCCTCAGCAACCCCACCGTAGCAGTTGTCATCGTGACCATGACTTCGATTTCAGCGATTGCTTTCATGCACAGCAGTCCACGCTAGCAATACGTGGCCTGTGGTGGAAGCGAACAGGTCCGCCGAGAGTTTTAATCAGTCGGATCTTGCCGAGCCGTGTGCACCAGCGCCGCCATTGTTGACCTCATTGCCCTCTTCATCGTCGCAGGCCACGAACGCACCGGTGTCGGGGTCACGGGCATAGGCTGCGCCGGGTGCTTCGTGCAGCAGGTCGACAAAAGAGTCGTCCAGGTTCAGCACCACACCCAGCGAGACGTAGGCCAGGTTGTCGGCGTCGTCCATATAGGCCTGGTCCTCGTCGTTGGCGGTGATGCGCCAGCCGCTGTCGTCCTCGCCGTCGGGGTCTTCGCGGTAGAGGTAGCCGACGGGGGCGCCGTCGTCCAGCACGCGGCGGGTGACGAAACAGCGCAGGGCGTACCGATCGGCCAGGTTGTCTTCGCCATCGTCGAGCTGGGTGTTGACGATGTGGCAGGCCTCGAAGGCCACCGGATCGCCGAGCTGCAGGTCGGTGATGTGCCGGGGCTGGTTGTCCAGCCGACCCTTGAAACGCCCCTGCGGCAGCACCTCGTCCACGATCACCCACATGCGTTCGGCGCCTGGCGCGTCGGGGTCGCTGCTCTCGAAGCGGAAGATGAGCTTGACCACATCCCCCGGCGCGAGGCGGGCGATCACCGCCGGCGAGGGCTGGTAGAAGGTGTAGCGGTATTGGGCCGCGAGTGCGTCGGCGTTGTCCAGGGTCCAAGTGGGCATGCGGTGCTCGGTGGGGTTGGATGGTGGGGTTCAGGCCAGACCGCGCAGGATGTCCAGGCGGTTGGCCGGCGCGTCGGGCGCCAGAAAGTCGGGGATGGTCCGCGGTGTGCGCCGCGGGCGGCTCAGCAGGGCCACCGGCCATTCGGTGACGCGTTCCTGCCGCACGTGCACAAAGCAGCCGTCTTCGGGTTCGTCGAGGTACTCGCGTTGCAGCACCAGGGCCAGGGGTTGCTCTGCGCCCCGGGTCTGTTCGGCGAAGGCCTGCGCCTCGTCGTGGCTGGCGAAAGCGTGGAAATAGTCGCTGCCTTCACACACGTCGGGCGCGCCCTGCTCGGGGTGGCACCAGACCCGGTATTCCAGCACCTCGTCCCACACGTAGCCGCCCCCAGCGAACGCGCGCGCCGGGTAGGTGCCGACGCGCTGGGGGTCCACAACACGGGGGTAAGACATGTGCGCGCCCCTTCTCAACGATCGTCGGGGCCAGCGGCCCCCTTCAGGCGCCCGACCAGCCCACCCACTACCAGCGTGACGGGCACGGTCACGACCAGCGACACCACAAAAGCGATGGGAGCAAACGGATCCAGATACCCCAGATGCAGGGCGGCCAGGATCTGAAACACCAGGGCGCTGGCCACCGCGACCAGCACCCCACCCCAGGCAGACAGGCGCGCGCGCCGGTTCGCGAGGAAGGCGAGGGCTGCGCTGACCAGACACAGCACGATCAAACCCGTGGCGGCTTCGCTCATGACACACCCCCTGCGGCCTGGCCCGCGAGCTGACGGTCCACCTCCCTGGCCAAGCGCCCGATGGAGAGCCAGATCGCGTCAGCCGGATCAAATGGCCACGGCTGCGGGACGACACCGACGGGCTGCAACCGGGACATGAAACCCTGTGGGCCATCGGGCGGGATGATGCCCACATGGGCGTGCGACTTCAGGAAGGACGGCATGCGCAACGTGCCCAGCTGAGCCAAGTGCGCCAGCGGTGGCACCTCGTCGCCACCGCCACGCCACTGGGCAACGGAGAACACAGGGTCGAGACTGTGCCCCAGGTCTTTGAAGCCGACGATGACCAACGCCCCCCGGTGACCACTGGGCAGCTGCAACACATAGGCCGACCCGGTGGGGGCGTCGGTGTGCACCGTCTTGCCCGCCACCGGCTCGACGCGCACCGACCGAACCGGCGGTTGTGGCGATCTCAACCGGGTGGCCAGCCGCAGCAGCGTGGCCTGGCGCGCAGGCCGTTCGGGCCGAGCATCCTGCTCCCAGATCGCCAAGTCCCCGCCCTGCTCCAGCAGCGCCAAGGCTGCGGCCTTGACCTCGTCGGTCAGCTGGCCGTGGTGCCAGGCCGTGTCCGCCAGGGCGAAGTAGGCGCAACAGGCCACCTGCCGATGGCTCAGCAGTGGGCGGTAGGGGGCCAGCGCGCGATCCGCCGCCTCCTGGCCCGACACACCGGCCTGGAGTGCCGCGATGTAGCCGTCGCGCACATCGCAAGCCGTGTCGTCCGCGTACAAATCTGTGCCCCAGGTTCCCATGTCCCCTCCGTGTGAATGCCGTGGCGCCCCGGGCCGGCGGGTGCTGCTGCGACGGTGCTCAGCGACTGGCGCTCTCCGGGGGCCGTTGCGATTATGCTTCGCGAGTATGGCAAACGTGCGGCGCGGATCTGGGCCGCCCAGAGTGTCCTCGCCCGGGTGTGCGTACTGCCCGCTCGCACTCACCTCGGTTGCGCCGTCTTCTCCAGCTTCGACAGGTCAAACCCCTGGGCCTGCAGGCGCCCCAGCAAGGTCTGGTACGCCACCGCGTCCACCGTGGGCGTGCGACGGATAGACGGATAGGCGTTTTAACCGCATGAGGCCAAGTATCGCACCGCGGAAGCGCCATCAAGCCGGCTGAGACACTCGATTTTCCCGCCCAGGTGTCAGGTTCACCACCAGGGTTTGGCGTTCAGGAGAGTGATTTGCGGCGCTCGGCGTGTACCGGGCGCAGAGCCAGTTCGCGGCAAGTCAAAATCGCCGCTTTGTTCATTCACCAACTGATGCGCTGATCGACCTCAAAGTCCGGTGCCGGTTGCGCCGCCAGGTCCCAGTCTGCTGGCTCGGTTTGCGCCCCGTCATCCATCTGCGCATCACTACAGTCATCCCACAGCGGTGGCCCGCGCGCCGGGGAGATGCGGGGTGGCTCTGAATCTGCCCCGATGTGGTCCAGGATGTGCCGGATGTCAGCGCTGTGCGTAATGAACGCGATGATGCGCATATGCCCGCCACACAGCGGACACAAGAGGGGGAACACCTCGTAGATGCGGGCGATCAGCACCGCCCACAGGTAGTGCGCTGCACGCTTGGGCAGCACCGGCTCGCTCTGGGATGGCAGCGCGCTGCTCATCGGTACCACACCAGGCGCGCACTCCCCCGTGCTGATCGACGCGCGCAGCACGGGAGCGGCTTGCGCCGGTGTCGCCAGCGCCGTTACCGCCGCTCTCAGCGGCGAGTTTGGTGCCAGCACACCAAAGTAGCGGTGCCGGTGGGTGCGTGGCGGTGGCACCAGCGCGGCGATGCGGTCGATCAGTTCCAGCGGTGTGAGGTGCAGCTCATCTGCCTTGGCACCACGCTTGTCGCTGGTGGGTTCGCTGCGCTGCTTGCCGCAGCGGTACACCAGTTTGCTTCCCTCTTTGCGCAGCCTGTCCATCGCAAAGGGTGGGCGGGCGCAATAGCGCAAGAGCCGCTCAAGGCCTGGACGGTCGTGGGATTCAATGCACACCCCGGCATCCACCGAGAAACCGCTGTGTTTGTACCCCAGCATCTCTTTTGCCTCGAAGTTCTCCAGCAGCCCACGGCCCACAAAGGCGCGCAGGATACGTTTTTGCAGTGTGGTCTGCACTTGTGCCACGGGTGTCGCATCGATGCCGGTGGCAGGGTGGAATACGACACCTGACGCAGAGACTTGCATTGCGGCATCAGCGCTGCCCTCGCCTGCCACCTCCTCAAACACCCCGTCCACCACACAGACGTGGAAGTGGACGTGTTCGTTCAGGCTGGAGCCGAACCTGTGGATGAAGGCCACTGCGCCGATGTGCAGGCTTTCCTTGTCTGCATTGGCCGCGCCAATGCAGTGCGCCTGCAGGCTTTGCGCAATCACCCGCAGGAAGATGCGCAGCACCATATTGAGCACTGGCCCGTCGCGCTGCATGAAGTAACGAAGCCGCTTGGGAACCGACAGCACCCACTGGCGCACCGGCAGGCGGGGGAATACGTGATCGTTCAGGTGCGCTGCTGTCTCCACCATGCGCCGGGTGGTGCACGAGGGGCAGACTCCCCGGCCTTTGCAGGAGAAGGCTACAAAGTAGTCGTGCCCACAGTCGCCGCAGCGAGCGCGGGCAAAGCCATGGGCAAAGATGCCGCACTCAAGATACTTGGCAAACGCTTTGCGCACGAAGGGCTTGGGGGTGTGGTGGTCGCCCTGGCCGTCGAACTGACCCGCGCTGGCCAACTCTAGCCAGGTCTCGTAGTGCTCGGCTACCATTTGGTAGAGCAGCGTGCGTTCGGGGTGGCGTGGGTTGTAGAGCTTGGGCTTGGAAGTGGCTGACATGAATACTGTACAAATGCACAGTATTCTGCGGCGATTGTTTGGGTACGCAAAGCACAAGGCCCGAACCGTCGCCAGTTCGGGCCTTGTCAGGGTAGCTTGGCTGCGGACTTACTTGCGCGCAGGCGGCACATCCGTGCAGCTGCCATGCGCCACTTCCGCCGCCATGCCGATGCTCTCGCCCAGCGTCGGATGCGGGTGGATGGTCTTGCCGATGTCGACAGCGTCCGCACCCATCTCGATGGCCAGGGCGATCTCGCCGATCATGTCGCCCGCATGCGTGCCGACCATGCCGCCGCCCAGGATCTTGCCGTGGCCCCGGCCAGCATGGCCGTCTCCTGATCCTGCTTCGGGGCTGTCGTCGAACAGCAGCTTGGTGACGCCTTCGTCGCGGCCGTTGGCAATGGCGCGGCCCGAGGCCGCCCAGGGGAACAGGCCCTTCTTGACCTTGATGCCCTGCTGCTTGGCCTGGTCTTCGGTCAGGCCCACCCAGGCCACTTCGGGGTCGGTGTAGGCCACGCTGGGGATCACGCGGGCGTTGAAGGCGGCGCTGGCCAGTTCCTTGTTGCCTTGCAGTTCACCGGCGATGACCTCGGCCGCCACGTGCGCCTCGTGCACCGCCTTGTGCGCCAGCATGGGCTGGCCCACGATGTCGCCGATGGCGAAGATGTGCGGCACGTTGGTGCGCATCTGGATGTCGACGTTGATGAAGCCGCGGTCCGTCACGGCAACACCGGCCTTGTCAGCGGCGATCTTCTTGCCGTTGGGGGTGCGGCCCACGGCCTGCAGCACCAGGTCGTACACCTGGGGCTCGGGCACCGTGACGCCGTCCTTGGCGGGCGCGAAGCTCACCTTGATGCCCTCGGGCGTGGCCTCGGCGGCCACGGTCTTGGTATTCAGCATCACGTTGTCGAAACGGTGCTGGTTCATCTTCTGCCATACCTTGACCAGGTCGCGATCAGCGCCCTGCATCAGGCCGTCCAGCATCTCCACCACGTCCAGGCGCGCGCCCAGCGTGCTGTACACCGTGCCCATTTCCAGGCCGATGATGCCGCCGCCCAGGATCAGCATGCGTTTGGGCACGTCCTTGAGCGCCAGCGCACCGGTGGAATCCACCACGCGCGGATCGTCGGGCATGAACGGCAGGCGCACGGCCTGGCTGCCGGCGGCGATGATGGCGCGCTTGAACGCCACCACCTTCTTGGCGCCGGTCTTGTCCTGGCTGGTGCCGGTGGTTTCCTCCACCTCCAGGTGGTTGGCGCCGACGAAGTGGCCGTAGCCGCGCAGCACGGTCACCTTGCGCATCTTGGCCATCTGCGCCAGCCCGCCGGTCAGCTTGCCGATGACCTTTTCCTTGTGGCCGCGCATGGTGTCGATGTGGACCTGCGGCGCGCCGAAGTCGATGCCGGCGCTCTTCAGGTGGCTCACTTCGTCCATCACCGCGGCCACGTGCAGCAGCGCCTTGGAGGGAATGCAGCCCACGTTCAGGCACACGCCGCCCAGGGTGGCGTAGCGCTCGACCAGCACCACGTTCAGGCCCAGGTCGGCCGCGCGGAAGGCGGCGCTGTAACCGCCGGGGCCGCCGCCCAGCACCAGCACATCGCACTCCACGTCGGCACTGCCGCCGAAGCTGGCCGCTTCGGTTTTAGGAGCTGCTGGCGCTTGAGCAGCGGGCGCTGTAGCCGGTTTTGACTCAGATGGCGGTGCGCTGGGCGTGCTCGCCGCGGCAGGGGCCGCAGCCGGCGCCGCCGCTCCCTGCGCCACTTCCAGCGTCAGCAGCACGGAACCCTCGGCCACCTTGTCGCCCAGCTTGACCTTGAGCTCCTTGACCACGCCGGCGTGGCTGCTGGGAATCTCCATGGAGGCCTTGTCGGACTCCACGGTGACCAGGCTCTGCTCGGCCCGGATGGTGTCGCCCGGCTGCACCAGCACTTCGATCACGCCCACCTCGGCGAAGTCGCCGATGTCGGGCACCTTGATGTCGATGATTGCCATATGTTGTGCTCCGTCCTTACAGCAGGATGCGGCGGTAGTCCGCCAACACCTGGCCCAGGTAGGCGTTGAAGCGCGCGGCAGAGGCGCCGTCGATCACGCGGTGGTCGTACGACAGGCTCAGCGGCAGCGTAAGGCGCGGCACGAACTGCTGGCCGTCCCACACGGGCTTCATCTGGCTCTTAGACAGGCCGAGGATGGCCACCTCGGGCGCATTGATGATGGGGGTGAAATGCGTGCCGCCAATGCCGCCCAGCGAGCTGATCGACATGCTGCCGCCCTGCATGTCGGCCGCACCCAGCTTGCCGTCGCGGGCCTTCTTGGCCAGCTCGGCCATCTCGGCGCTGATTTGCAGGATGCCCTTCTTGTCGGCATCTTTCAGCACGGGCACCACCAGGCCGTTGGGCGTGTCGGCCGCAAAGCCGATGTGGAAGTACTGCTTGTAGACCAGCGCGTCGCCGTCCAGGCTGGCGTTGAACTCGGGGAACTTCTTCAGCGCCGCGACCACGGCCTTGATGACGAAGGCCAGCATGGTGACCTTGACGCCGCTCTTCTCGTTCTCCTTGTTGGTGGAGACGCGGAAGGCTTCCAGCTCGGTGATGTCGGCCTCGTCGTTGTTGGTGACGTGGGGAATCATCACCCAGTTGCGCGACAGGTTGGCGCCGCTGATCTTCTTGATGCGCGACAGCTCCTTGCGCTCGACGGGGCCGAACTTGGCGAAGTCCACCTTGGGCCACGGCAGCAGGTCCAGGCCCACCCCAGAGCCACCCGCAGCGGGCGCCTTGCTGCCCTGCGCCTGGGTCTGCAGCGCACCGCTCATCACCTGGCGCGTGAAGGCCGCCACGTCATCCTGCGTGATGCGGCCCTTGATGCCCGTGCCCTTGACCTCCGCCAGCGGCACACCCAGTTCGCGGGCGAACTTGCGCACCGAGGGGCTGGCGTGCGGCAAGCCCGGCGTGGGCGTCGAGGGCTGGTGGGCCGGCACGGGCGCCGTTGCCGTTGCCGCAGCCGGTGCGGGCGCGGAGGCCTGAGCCGCCACGGGTGCGGCAGCGGCCGGAGCGGAAGCGGCCGCTGGTGTAGAAGCCTGCGCCGGAGCGACCGCCGGTGCAGGGGCGGCACCTTCAAGCACCGCCACGAGGTCGCCCACGTTGATCTTGTCGCCGATCTTGACCTTGAGCTCCTTGAGAACGCCGGCGGCGGGCGAAGGGATCTCCATCGAGGCCTTGTCGGACTCCACGGTGAACAGCGACTGCTCCACCTTGACCGCATCGCCGGGCCGGACCAGCAATTCGATCACGGCGACGTCCTTGAAGTCACCGATGTCGGGCACACGCACCTCAACCGCGCCACCACCCGCAGCAGGGGCGGCGGGTGCGGCAGGCGCGACCGGCGCTTGCGTTTCGATAGCTGCCGACGCTTGTGCGGCGGGCGCTGGAGCCGGTTTTTCATCAGAAGCAGCCGCTTCGCCCGCGGCCTGCGGGTGCGGCACATGCGGGCGCCGCCAGCGCATGATGGCCAGCCCCGAGAGCACCGACAGCAGCGCGTTCAGCGCAAACACCCACACGCTGCCCGCACTCGCGATGATGACCCCGGCGACCAGCGGCCCGACGATGCGCGAGGTGTTCATGGCCACGCCGTTGAGCGCGAGCGCTGCGGGCAGCTGCGGGCGCGGCACCAGCTCGGGGATCAGCGCCGCGAACACCGGCCAGCGCAGCGCCAGCCCTATGCCGTTGGCAAAGGTGAGCAGCAACAGCAGCGGCACCGAAATCGCGCCGGCAAAAATGACGGCGCTGAGCAGCAGCCCCACCACCGCCACCCAGAACTGCGTGAACATGAAAAAGCGCCGCCGGTCCAGCATGTCGGCCAGCGCACCGCTGGGCAAGCCCAGAAAGAACACCGGCAGCGTCGAGGCCGATTGCACCAGCGCCACGGGCACGGGCGAGCGCGTGAGCGAGGTCATGAGCCAAGCTGCGGCCACGTCGTTCATCCACATGCAGATGTTCGCCGTCACCCAGGTGAGCCAGAGCATGCGAAACACCGGCGCCCTGAGCGGCGCGAGCGGCGACAGATCGGCCCTCTCGGCACTGCGCGCCGCGAGCCGCGCGACCCCATCGGCCGCCGCATGCTCGGCAACTTCCGCCGCCGCCGCCGCTGGGGTGGCGCGGGCTGCATCGGCGGAGGTCGCGCCAGCGGGCGAAGGAGGGGGCGAAGGAGGGGGAGAGGGAGGCGACATGCGCAGCGATTGTGCAATGCCCGCGCTAGTGCCTCGTGGAGGACAGCGTCAAAAATGTTTAATCAAAACAGGCTTTGACGTAGATATATCAAGCATAAGAAGCTATATTAAAAATAGCATTCAGGCGTGCGCCTTGTTGCGCCCCAGGTGCCCAAGCGGCAGCGCGCCGCCGGCCTTGACCTCGCCGAGCGAAAAACTCGTATGCATGTCTTTCACATTCGGTAGGTTCAGCAGCACCTCGCGCGCGAACTGCGAAAAGCGCTCGAGGTCGGGTGCAACCACTTGCAGCTCGAAGGTGCCCGTGCCACTGATGTAGTGGCACGACACTACCTCGGGGATGCGGCGGATCGCCTCTTCCATGGCGCGCGTGAGGTCGCCCGTGTTGCGCTCGGCGTCCAGGCGCACGAAGGCTAGCACGCCCAGGCCGATCTTGTGCCGGTCGATCTCGGCGCGGTACCCGCGGATGAAGCCCGCCTCCTCGAGCGCACGCACGCGCCGCCAGCAGGGCGCGGCCGACAGGCCTACGCGCTGCGCGAGCTCGGCGTTCGTGAGGCGCGCGTCGGCCTGCAATTCCATGAGGATGGCAAGGTCAAATTTATCGAGGGTCTCCAAGGCGGGCTCCAAGGGCGCAAGATTCTTGCGCAGCATAGCCAAATTCAGGCAAAAAACGCAAAGAATTATCGGCGCCATCGCTCTACACTTTTCACCCGAACGCCCGTTTGACGCGCTGCCACACGACTGCTTCCGAGGTATGTTTCTTGCGAGCAAAAGCAGCGCCCCGGCCCACACCATATCGGAGACATCGTCATGAACGCCCCCTTGCCAGACCACATCCGCAAAGCCCTCGAAAAGGCTTCGCTCGACGACAAATACGCGCTCAGCGAAGGCCGCGCCTTCATGAGCGGCGTGCAGGCGCTGGTGCGCCTGCCCATGCTGCAGCGCGAGCGCGACGCCGCCGCGGGCCTGAACACTGCCGGCTTCATCAGCGGCTACCGCGGCAGCCCGCTGGGCGGCTACGACCAGGCGCTGTGGGCGGCCAAGAAGCACCTTGCCGAGCACCACGTGGTGTTCCAGCCCGGCGTGAACGAGGAGCTGGCCGCCACCGCCGTATGGGGCACGCAGCAGCTCGACCTATACCCGCAGAGCAAAAAGTACGACGGCGTGTTCGGCATCTGGTATGGCAAGGGCCCGGGCGTGGACCGCTGCTCGGACGTGTTCAAGCACGCGAACATGGCTGGCACGGCGCGCCATGGCGGCGTGATCGCCGTCGCGGGCGACGACCACGTCGCCAAAAGCAGCACCGCCGCGCACCAGAGCGACCACATCTTCAAGGCCTGCGGCCTGCCGGTGTTCTTTCCGAGCAGCGTGCAGGACATCCTCGACATGGGCCTGCACGCCTTTGCCATGAGCCGCTTTTCCGGCGTCTGGGCGGGCATGAAGACCATCCAGGAAGTGGTCGAGTCGTCGGCCAGCGTGTCGGTCGATCGCGACCGCGTGCGCATCGTGTTGCCCGAAGACTTCGCCATGCCGCCCGGCGGCCTGCATATCCGCTGGCCCGACGCGCCGCTCGAACAAGAGGCGCGCCTCATGGACTACAAGTGGTACGCGGCGCTCGCCTACATCCGCGCGAACCGCCTCAACCACAACGTGATCGAAGGCCCGCAGGACCGCTTCGGCATCATCGCGAGCGGCAAGGCTTACAACGACACGCGCCAGGCGCTGCTCGACCTGGGGCTCGACGACGACACCTGCCGGCGCCTGGGCATCCGCGTGCACAAGGTCAACGTGGTCTGGCCACTGGAGGCCACGGGCACGCGCGCGTTCGCGCAGGGCCTGCAGGAAATCCTCGTGGTCGAGGAAAAGCGCCAGGTCATCGAATACCAGCTCAAGGAAGAGCTTTACAACTGGCGCGACGACGTGCGCCCCACGGTGGTCGGCAAGTTCGACGAATCCTCGGGCGGCGAATGGGGCATGCCCAACCCCGGCGAGCATTGGCTGCTGCGCCCCAAGGCAGACCTCTCGCCCGCGCTGATCGCGCGCGCCATCGCCAGGCGTCTCACCAGGATCGGCGTGCCCGAAGACGTGGCCGCGCGCATGCAGGCGCACCTCGCCGTACTCGACGCCAAGGAGCGCGCCCTGGCCACCCCGGTGGCGCAAACGCCCGACCGCCTGCCCTGGTTTTGCAGCGGCTGCCCGCACAACACCAGCACGCGCGTGCCCGAAGGCTCGCGCGCCATGGCCGGCATAGGCTGCCACTACATGGTCGTGTGGATGGACCGCGCCACCGCCACCTTCACGCAGATGGGCGGCGAGGGCGTGCCCTGGGTCGGCCAGGCGCCGTTTTCCAAGGATGCGCATGTGTTCGCCAACCTGGGCGACGGCACCTACTTCCACAGCGGGCTGCTGGCCATACGCCAGAGCATCGCCGCGGGCGTGAACATCACTTACAAAATCCTCTACAACGACGCCGTCGCGATGACCGGCGGCCAGCGCGTGGGCGAGCGCCCCGAGGGCCATTCGGTGCTGCAGATCATGCACAGCGTCAAGTCCGAAGGCGCGTCCAAGATCGTCATCGTCACCGACGATCCGCAAAAATACGAGGGCGTGGCGCTCGCCGAAGGCGTTACGGTGCACCACCGCGACGAGCTTGACCGCATCCAGCGCGAGCTGCGCGAAGTGCCAGGCTGCACCATCCTGATCTACGACCAGACCTGCGCCACCGAAAAACGCCGCCGCCGCAAGCGCGGCACCATGGCCACGCCGGCCAAGACGGTAGTCATCAACGAGTTGGTCTGCGAAGGCTGCGGCGACTGCTCCGAACAATCCAACTGCCTGTCGGTCGAGCCCGTAGAGACCGAATTCGGGCGCAAGCGGCGCATCAACCAAAGCACCTGCAACAAAGACTTCTCGTGCCTCAAGGGCTTTTGCCCGAGCTTCATCACCGTCGAGGGCGGCACGCTCAAAAAACCGCAAAAGGAGAAAAAAGGCAGCCTCGCAGGCCTGCCCGAAGTCCCCGAGCCCATGCTGCCCGTGGCCGAAAGCGCCTGGGGCATCGTCGTCGCGGGCGTGGGCGGCACGGGCGTGATCACCATAGGCTCGCTGCTGGGCATGGCGGCGCACCTCGAAGGCAAGGGCGTGGTCACCATGGACTCGGCCGGCCTCGCGCAAAAGGGCGGCGCCACCTGGAGCCACGTGCAGATCGCGAGCCGCCCCGAGGCGCTGCACGCCACCAAGGTCGATACCGCCAAGGCCGACCTCGTGATCGGCTGCGACGCCATCGTCACGGCGCAAAAAACCACGCTGGCCGCAATGCTGCCAGGGCGCACGCACGTGGTGCTCAACAGCCACAACACGCCCACGGCGGCGATCGTGCACAACCCCGACTGGCAATTTCCGCGCGGCAGCTGCGAAAGCGCGATCGCCGAGGCCGCGGGCGGTGCGCAGGCCATCAGCAGCTTCGAGGCCGAGCAGGCCGCCGTGCAATTGCTCGGCGACAGCATCTACACGAATCCGTTGCTGCTCGGCTACGCCTGGCAAAAGGGCTGGATCCCGCTCACGCGCGAAGCGCTGCTGCGCGCCATCGAGCTCAACGGCGTGCAGGTCGCAAACAACCAGGCCGCGTTCGAATGGGGCCGCCGCTGCGCGCACGAGCCCGCTGCGGTGCAGGCGCTGTACCAGGCCGTGCAAGTGATCGAGCTCGTGAAAAAACCCTCGCTCGCCGAAATCGTCGCCAAACGCGTGGACTTCCTGACCGGCTACCAGAACGCCACCTACGCCGAAAGCTACCGCGCCTTCGTCGAGAAGGTGCAGGCCGCCGAGGCACGCCTGGGGAATCAGCAGGGTGCCGGCACGCGCCTGTCCGAAGCCGTGGCGCGTTCGCTGTTCAAGCTCATGGCTTACAAAGACGAGTACGAGGTCGCGCGCCTGCACACCGACCCGGCGTTCACCGCCAGGGTCGCCGGCATGTTCGAGGGCGACTACACCATCGTGCACCACCTTGCACCACCGATGCTGGCGAAGAAAAACGAGCGCGGCGAGCTCGTCAAAAAGCCCTACGGCCCCTGGGTGCGCCGCGCGTTCACCGTGCTCGCCAAGCTCAAGGGCCTGCGCGGCACGGCGCTCGACCCCTTCGGCAAGACCGAGGAGCGCAAGACCGAGCGTGCGCTGATCGGTGAATACCGCGCCTGCATCGAGGATCTGCTCACCGGCCTCACGCCCGACAAGCTCGCGCTCGCCGTCGAAATCGCACGCCTGCCCGAAGGCATACGAGGCTTTGGCCATGTCAAAGAACGCAACCTGCAAACGGTGCGCAGCAAGTCGCAGGCGCTGATGGCGCAATGGCGCCAGGCGTCGCCGGCCGCAACCAAGGGCGCGGCCGTGGCGCAGCGCCAGATGGCTTGAGCCTCGGCGGAGCGCCGCCAAGCCCGAAAACAGCAGTGCCCGCGCCATGGCGCGGGCACTGCTGTTACGGGCACGAAGGGCGCGTGCGATATTTTTCTTGGTCACTACTTACGCAAATCGGGCTTAGGCAAGGCGTTCGCCCCATGGCAAAACCGGCTTCCTGTTGGGCGTGCTCATCATCATCCCCATCGGCGGTGCCGACATGCCGGTGGTGGTGTCCATGCTCAACAGCTACTCGGGCTGGGCAGCGGCGGGCATCGGCTTCAGCCTGAACAACTCCATGCTGATCATCGCCGGTTCGCTGGTGGGCAGCTCGGGCGCGATCCTGAGCTACATCATGTGCAAGGCCATGAACCGTTCGTTCTTCAACGTGATCCTGGGCGGTTTCGGCGGCGACACGACCACGGCAACGGCCGGCGCGGCGGTGCAGCGCCCGGTCAAGAGCGGCAGCCCGGACGACGCGGCCTTCATTCTCGGCAACGCCGAGACGGTGGTGATCGTGCCCGGCTATGGCCTGGCGGTGGCGCGCGCGCAGCACGCGGTGAAGGAACTGGCCGAGAAGCTCACGCACAAGGGCGTGACGGTGAAGTACGCCATCCACCCGGTGGCCGGGCGCATGCCGGGCCACATGAACGTGCTGCTGGCCGAGGCCGAGGTGCCTTACGACCAGGTGTTCGAGATGGAGGACATCAACGGCGAATTCGGGCAGGCCGACGTGGCGATCATCCTGGGCGCCAACGACGTGGTGAACCCTGCCGCGCTGACCAAGGGCACGCCGATCTATGGCATGCCCATCCTGGAGGCCTACAAGGCCAAGACCATCATCGTGAACAAGCGCTCCATGGCCGCAGGCTACGCGGGGCTGGACAACGAGTTGTTCTACATGGACAAGACCATGATGGTCTTCGGTGACGCCAAGAAGGTCGTCGAGGACATGGTCAAGGCGGTTGAGTGAGCCTGGGATGGCGCGCCAACCAGGCAGGCGGCTCCTCAGTTTGAGATGAACTTATGAAGGGTGAATTTATGGACACAGAAGTTTATGTTGCAGGCGTCGGGATGATTCCATTCGCCAAGCCTGGCGCCAGCGATCCTTACTCGGTCATGGGTGCCAACGCCATCAAGCTGGCCCTCGCCGACGCGGGAATTGACTACTCCCAGGTGGAGCAAGCCTATGGCAGCTTCATTTACGGTGATTCCTGCTCGGCCCAGCGTGCTTTGTACGAG
The DNA here is from genome assembly GCF_010020825.1 of Acidovorax sp. 210-6. GTDB lineage: Bacteria > Pseudomonadota > Gammaproteobacteria > Burkholderiales > Burkholderiaceae_C > Simplicispira > Simplicispira sedimenti. Next base: position 2,957,576 of record NZ_JAACJE010000001.1, on the reverse strand, counting down.
GTTGGCATGACGGGTATTCCGGTCATCAACGTCAACAACAACTGCTCCTCGGGCTCGACCGCGCTGTATCTGGCACGGCAGGCGGTGATCAGCGGTATGGCCGATTGCGTCCTGGCCTTTGGATTCGAACAAATGAATCCCGGCGCACTGGGCACCATGTACAACGACCGACCGTCGGTATTCGAGCACTTCAACGCTTGCGTTGAAGCCAATGCCGATGTTTCCAACGTTCCCATCGCATTGCGTATTTTTGGTGCCGCAGGCATGGAGCACATGAGGCGCTTTGGCACGAAACTGGACACCTTTGCCAAGATCAAGGCCAAGGCCAGCCGCCATGCGGCAAACAATCCCTTGGCCGTTTTCAAGGCGACGGTGACGACAGAGGAGGTCATGGCCTCGCCCATGATGTGGCCGGGCGTGATGACGCGGCTGATGGCCTGCCCCCCCACTTGCGGTGCCGCAGCCGCCATCGTCTGTTCCGGTGAATTTGCCCAGCGCCATGGATTGAATCGTTCGGTCAAGATTCGCGCGCAAGCCATGACCACCGATCGCGCCATGTCATTCGACGGCCGAGACCTGCGCGAAGTCGCGGGTTTCAGCATGGTGAAGGAAGCTGCGAATCAGGTCTATGCCGCCACGGGCGTCGGCCCCGAGGATATTGGCGTTGTCGAATTGCACGATTGCTTCGCACAGAACGAACTTCTGACCTACGAAGCCCTGGGCCTGTGCCCGGAAGGCGGGGCCGAGAAGTTCGTGAACGATGGCGACAACACCTACGGCGGAAAGGTGGTCACCAACCCGTCCGGTGGACTGCTCTCCAAGGGCCACCCGATCGGCGCGACCGGACTGGCGCAATGCTTTGAATTGGTCACCCAATTGCGCGGGCAAGCAGGCGCGCGGCAGGTTGAGAACGCCCGTCTGGCGCTCCAGCAGAACATTGGCATTGGCGGCGCATGCGTCGTCACACTTTACGAACGGGCATAACCATGAAAATTTACGAAACGATTGGCAGTCTTCAGCCTTTGGTGGGCAAGGAAATCGGTGTCAGCGAATGGGTGCTGGTTGACCAGGCCCGAATCAATCAATTTGCCGACGCCACCGGGGATCATCAATGGATTCACGTCGATCCTGAACGCGCTAAATCCGGACCATTTGGCAGCACCATCGCACACGGCTTTTTGACGCTCAGCCTGTTGCCGACCTTCCTCACCAGCGCATTCAAGATCACAAAGCAGTCCACGGGCCTCAACTACGGGTTGGACAAGGTTCGATTCCCGTCGCCGGTGCCTGTCAACAGCCGGCTGCGCGGAACATGCCGGCTGCTGGCCTGGGACGCGCTGGGCGAGAACGGTGCGCAAATGAAGTTTGAGATGACCATTGAATGCGAAGGCGCGCCGAAGCCGGCGTGCGTGGTGGAGTCCATCATTCGCTTCTTTGAATGAACAACATTGATCAGAGGTGGAAAGACATGAGCATCAATTTTCAAGATCGCGTCGTTATCGTGACGGGTGCCGGTTCCGGCCTGGGACGGCAGCACGCGCTGTCGTTTGCGGCACGCGGCGCCAAGGTGGTGGTGAATGATTTCGGCGGCAACCGTGACGGCACGGGCGGCTCCTCCGAGGCTGCACTCGCTGTCGTCGAAGAGATCAGGAAGTCCGGCGGCATCGCCATTGCCAATGGCGCCAACGTCACCGACGTTCTGGAGGTGAAGGCGCTGGTCGAGCAGACGGTTGGCGAGTTCGGCCGTGTGGATGTGTTGGTCAACAACGCCGGCATCCTGCGCGACAAGTCGTTTTCGAAATTGGAATTGCAGGATTTCGCCGCTGTCGTGAATGTTCACCTGCAGGGCTCGGTCAACTGCACGAAGGCGGTCTGGGACATCATGCGCAAGCAGGAGTACGGTCGCATCGTGATGACCGCCTCTGCTGCGGGCTTGTATGGAAACTTCGGCCAGGCCAACTATGGTGCTGCCAAGGCGGCAGTCATTGGTCTGATGAATGTGCTGCATCAGGAAGGCTTCAAGAGCAACATCCGGATCAATACCGTCGCTCCGATGGCAACCACCCGTATGACCGAAGACCTGCTGCCACCGGCAGCGAAGCAAGCGCTGGTGCCGGAGCGTGTGACGCCTGCCGTGCTTTTCCTGTCGAGCGAGGATGCGCCATCCAAGATGATCCTGTCCGCCGGTGGGGGAGCATTCGCTGCTGCTGCTGTCATGGAGACAGCACCTGTTTATATTCCTGATACCGATCTCTCGCCCGAGTACATTGCCCAGCAGATTGGCAAGATCGCCGATTGGACGACCGCTGTGCGCTACGAGAATGCCGATCAGGAAATCAAGCGATTTCTTGAACTGGTGCTCTCCGCCCGATAGAAAATCTGCGGTTCATTGACGTTGAATTTTTGCGCTGAAGAGAGTCCCAATGCACTTCCAAGTTGCTGACCAGATCGATGCCTTTCGAGCAGAAGTGCGGGATTTTCTGCGCAAAAATCTGCCCGCCGATCTGGCGATGAGATTTCAGAAAATGCGCGCTGCTCCGGCAGATTTGTTGCGGTGGCAGCGCATCCTGAATGCCAATGGTTGGGGGGGGCCCTACTGGCCCAAAGCGCATGGCGGCACGGGCTGGACGGTGCAGGAACGCTTGGTATTCGATGAGGAATGCAGCATAGCCGGTGCGCCCAGTCCGGATATATTTGCCCACAAACTGATTGGCCCGGCACTGAATCATTTCGGAACGCCCGAACAAAAGGCCAGGCACGCGGGAGGCATCATCAGGGGCGACAGCCTGTGGTGTCAGGGCTTTTCGGAGCCGGGCTCTGGCTCGGATCTGGCCTCGCTGCGCACCGCGGCCGTGCTACAGGATGACCACTACGTGGTCAATGGGCAAAAAATCTGGACCAGCTACGCCCATCAATCGGATTGGATTTTCATGCTGGTGCGAACCGATCCGACCGTCAAGAAGCAGGCTGGTATCACCATGCTTCTGGCAGATATGAAATCGCCGGGTATCACGGTGCGGCCCATTCTTTCGATCGATGGCCGCCATCACCTGAATGAAGTCTTCATTGAGGATTTGCGCATCCCCGTCAGTAACCGCGTGGGTGAGGAGGGAGACGGCTGGAAAATCACCAAGTTTCTTCTCAATAATGAACATGCATCGGCGGCGGAGCTGCACGTATTGCAGGGTTATCTGCGACGCCTCAAGCAATTGGCAACGGAGTGGGGCACAGGTACGGAACCGCTGATTGCCCGTCCCAATTTTGCGCTGCAGTTGGCGCGTTTTGAAGCCGAGGTGAATGCCATTGCCATGATGGTTTCCCGGGTGGCTGCCATGGAGCAAGCTGGCAACCTGAGCCCAGAGGCGCATGCCCTGGGTTGCATGTTGAAGGTGCGCGCAACCGAGCTTCAGCAGTCGATGAGCCTGTTCCTCGTCGAATCATCGGGGGATTGCGGTGCCATTGCTTACCCCACTGACCATGGCACCCCGCCGAAGCTCGCATACCCATTCCAGGAGGTCGTGGGCGGCATAGCTTCCGAAGCATTCTTCCGGCGCGCATCCACCATTTATGGCGGCAGCAGTGAAGTCCAGCGGGGCATCGCTTCAAGCCTTCTGTTTCAGTTCTAAAACATCGGGTCAGCATGGATTTCAATCTGAATTCGGAGCAGCAAATGCTGCAGGACAGTGTGCGGCGATTTGTCGAGAATGCCTACACGTTCGAGGCCCGCACCGCGCTGCTGGAAACAGGCCAAGGCGGATCTGCCGTCAACTGGCGCAGCTTTGCCGAAAATGGCTGGCTTGGCGCGGCAGTGCCCGAGCCATGCGGCGGCTTTGGGGGAACGGTGCTCGAAACGGCGCTGATCGCGCACGAGTTCGGGCGCGGGCTGGTCATTGAGCCCTACCTGGGGTGCGCCGTGCTGGCTGCGCAGACACTGGTCGCCAGTGAGTCATCCGGCGTGCGCCAGCAGTTGCTGCCAGGGCTGGTCGATGGAACCATCCGATGCGCCGTGGCGTACAGCGAGTCGGGATCGTGCGGCATGCCGCTGCCCGTGGCGCTGCGCGCCAATCGCACGTCAGACGGCTATGTGCTCAATGGAAGCAAATCGCTGGTACTCGGTGGCCGCGATGCAGAATGGTTCATTGTTTCCGGCGTCGTGGCAAATCAGGCGAATCCGGCAGACATCACGCTTTTCCTGGTCAATGCCGAGGCTCCGGGCCTGAGTCGCCAGGCATTGCCCCTGCACGATGGAAGCTGGGCGGCTGAGGTCGTTCTGGAGAATGTCTTCGTCCCAACGGACATGGTGCTTGGCCAGCCAGGGCAGGGCATGCCAGCACTGCGCCATGGCCTGATGCATGCCACGGTCGCCTTGTGCTCGGAACTCGTGGGTGCAATGGAAAGAGCCATCGAGATCACGGCCGACTACCTGAAGCTGCGCAAACAGTTTGGCGTTGCCATTGGCAGCTTCCAGGCGCTGCAGCACCGGATGGCCGACATGGCGGCCGAGCTGGAACTCTCTCGCTCGATGCTGTTTGCATTGCTTGCCGCCATCGAGGGCACGGATGCCGCGCACAAGGAACGGATGGTGTCTCAGGCCAAGACCCTGATCTCCCGCGCCGCCAAGAAGGTCTGTGGGCAAGCCATCCAACTGCATGGAGGCATTGGTGTGACCGAGGAGTGTTCCGTGGGCCACTATTTCAAGCGTGCAGTGGTCGGCGATGTCCTGCTTGGTAGCGCCGACCGCCATGAGGCTCACAGCGCCGTCCAACTGCAAAGTGAGCTACAGGGCCTGGGCCGCTGAGCTTCAGCGCCCAGCGAAAGCCGGTGCGCGCTTTTCGACGAAGGCGCGCGCTGCTTCCTTGTGATCCTCGGTCATGAGGCAGCGAATCTGCCGTACTGCCTCGTGGTCGAGCGCATCGGCCAAGGGCGCGCCGCGCTCCGCGCAGTTCAGGTTGGCCTTGATGTGGCCGATGGTGGTCGTTGGCCCGGCTGCCAGTCGGCGAGCCAATGCCTGCCCGTCGGCCTCCAGCGCGTCGTCCGCAATGACCTGATCCACCAAACCGATGCGCAGCGCCTCTTGCGCATCGACGACCGGCGACAGCAAGGAGAATGCACGCGCCCGAGCGCCCAGCCGCTGTGTCAAAAACCAACTGCCGCCGAAATCACCCGCCAAGGCCACCTTCACGAAGGCAGAGGTCATTTTCACGTTGTCGGAGGCCAGCAGCAGATCGCACGCCAGAGCCAGCGACAGGCCGGCGCCGGCCGTGGCACCCCGTGCCAGGGCAATGGTCGGCTTGGGCATTTCGCGCAACAGCCGCGAGCATTCCATCCCTTCGCGCAGTTGGGCTGCCCTTTCTTCCTGGGTTTGGGCTGAGTCGCTCGCCTCTTCGGCCATGGCCTTGACGTCGCCACCGGCGCAAAACGCGCTTCCCGCCCCCGTCAACACCACGGCGCGAACCTTGGAATCCGCTGCCGCCTGGCGCAAGGCCCGCAGCAAGGCATCCAACATCGCTGGCGTTAGCGCGTTCAGCCGCTCGGGGCGGTTCATCGTCAGTGTCAAAACACCGTCGGTAAAAGACTCGATCAATTCGGGAGATGAATTTTCCATTTTGTAAGCTCAGTTGTGTTTCGCCAAGCGCATCCCATGGGATGGAAACGCCATGAATGCCTGCGCCGCTTGATTGCCGCTGAACCCTCCATCTTCGTGGCTCAGCGTACGGGAGGGCGTCAACCGTCCAGTATTTGACGCGCGATGATCAGCCGCTGGATGTGGCTGGTACCTTCATAGATCTTTGTCACGCGCACGTCCCGGTAATAGCGTTCCACTGGGAAATCGTTCACGTATCCATAGCCGCCATGCACTTGGAGCGCGGCCGAGCAGACCTTCTCCGCCATTTCGCTGGCGAACAATTTGGCCATCGCGGCCTCTTTGATGGCCGGAAGTCTGGCATCGGTCAAGCGTGCTGCGTACAGCGTGAATTGGCGCGCCACGTCGATCTGCGTGGCCATATCCGCGAGGTCAAAACGGATGGCCTGCAACTCGGCGATCGGCTTTCCGTAGGCGTCACGCTCCTTTGCGTACCGGATCGCGGCTTCCAGGGCAGCGCGGGCAATGCCAATGGACAGCGCGGCGATCGCAATGCGGCCGTCGGACAACAAGGCGAGCGCTTTGCCATAGCCGCGCCCTTCTTCGCCTAACATGTTCGTCGCTGGCACACGCAGGTTGTCGAGATGGATTTGGGCGGTGTGTGCCGTGTGCTGGCCCAGCTTGTTTTCGATTCGCAGGCATTGGTAACCGGCATCCCTCGGATCCGCGATGAACAAGCTGAAACGGTCGCGAACTCCCGGCGCTCCTGTGGCGGCGACCACCAGGGCAAAGCCGGCTTCGCTGCCGTTGGAGACCCACTGTTTGGTTCCATTGAGCAAGTAGGTGTCGCCTTCGCGCTTGGCTGTCGTGCGAATGGCCGCGGTATCGGATCCGGCATGGGGCTCCGACAGCAGGAAAGCCCCAATACGCTGGGCACGGGCCAACTCCGGCAGGTGGGCACGCATCTGCTCCTCGGTGCCATAAGTCCGCAGTACGTGCGCAGACGCATTGTGGACATGCATCATGGTGGCAAAGCCACCATCCGCAGCAGCGAACTCCTCAATTGCCAGACAGTACTCCACAAACGATAGACCGGAGCCACCGTAGGTTTGAGGCGCCAGCATGCCCATGAAGCCGAGCTCGGCCACCGCCCGGATTTCATCGTGGGGCCAGGCGCCAGTGCGATCACGCTCGGCTGCAGAGTTGGCCACCACCTCGCCAGCGACGCGACGGGCCGACTCTCGAACCATTACTTCCTGCTCGCTCAAAAGTGCATTGGAGACACTGGTCATGGCTCATCCTTAAAGCCGGGCGCCACCATCGATGTTGAGCGTGGTGGCGTTCAGATAGGCGTTCTCCACTACATGGCGAACCAGCGCCGAGAACTCCTGCGCCTGCCCCATGCGGTTGGGGAACAGGATGAATTTTTCAATGATGTTTTGTGCCACTTTGATCGGCATGCCCGCCGACATGCCGGTTTCAAAGAGACCGGGGGCGAGCGTGACGACTCGCACTCCGTGCTGCGCCAGGTCTCGCGCCACCGGAAGCGTCAGGCCCATGACGGCCGCTTTGCTGGCGCTATAAGCGGCCTGTCCCATCTGTCCCTGCCAGGCCGCGCCCGAGGATGTGTTGATGATCACGCCACGTTCGCCATCCGCGTTCTCATCGTTCTGCGACATGGCCAGGGCCGCGTGACGAATGACGTTGAAGGTGCCGGTGAGGTTGACACCGATCACCCGATCCCATAGATCCAGTGGAAACAGCTCACCCTTGGACAAGGTTTTACACGGGCCCAGGATGCCTGCGCAGTTCACGGCCACATGCAGCGCACCAAAGGTGTTGACTGCAAACTCCACAGCAACCTTCACACTGGCGTCGTTGGCCACATCCACTTTCAGCGCGCGCACGCTATCGCCCAGCGACGCCATCTCGCGCACCAGGCGGGTGTAGTCCAGATCGACAGCCATCACCTTGGCACCTGCATTGACCAGGGCCTTGCAGGTCGCCAGGCCAAGACCTGAACCAGCGCCGGTCACCAATGCCACCGTGTTCTTGATATCCATGTTGGTTGCTTCTTTGAGTAGGACGCTCAGCGCGCCAGGATGGTGATGCAGGCGATGGCTTCCTCAATGCCCTCGAGACCACCGCCGTTTTCTGCCAACGCAATGCGCGCACCTTTGACCTGCCGCGCGCCGGCCTGCCCGCGAAGCTGGGTCACCAGCTCGTGCACCTGTGCCAGACCCGTCGCGCCGACCGGATGGCCCTTGGACTCCAGCCCGCCCGATGGATTGATGGGAATGCGCCCGCCGATGCGGGTGTCGCCCCGTTCGGCGATCACACCGCCCTGGCCGAACTCGCAGAAGCCCAGGTTTTCGGACTGAATGATTTCACCCATGGCTGTCGCGTCGTGGACTTCGGCCACGGAGATGTCCTTTGGCCCCACACCGGCGAGCTCATAGGCGCGGCGTGCAGCCAACGCCGTGCAGTGGTTGGCATAGTCGTCCTCGCTGCGCGCCGATCCGCTTTGAGCCAGGGCGGCCAGCACCCGGATCGCCCGGCTGGTATCGATGCCCAGCCGCTTGAGCGCAGATTGGTTGCACACGATGACAGCAGCAGCACCATCGGAAACGGGCGAGCACATCGGCAAGGTCAAGGGATAGGTGATCGGCGGCGCGGCCAGCACTTCTTCAATGCTGTAGGCCATCTGGTACTGCGACAGCGGGTTATGCACCGAGTGCGCGTGGTTCTTGGCCGAGACGGCCGCCAGCTGCCGCTGCGTGGTGCCGAAAGTGCGCATGTGGGATCGCGCAAATGCCGCGTACACATCCATGAACACGCTGTAAGGTCGGGGCGAGGTAGTCCCCTCCGGCACAGCCACATCGCGCCCGAGCTTCATCAGTTCCTCACGATTCTCCGCAGCCCGGGACAGATCCCAGGCGCTGTCGAAGACCGAGAACATCTTCTGCTTGTCGGTGGAAAACATCTTCTCCGCGCCGATGGCTAGCGCCACATCGCCGGCACCTGAACGGACATGGTTGCAGGCCAGCACGAACGCGGACGATCCGCTGGCACAGGCGTTCTCGACGTTCACCACGGGAATGTGGCCGATCCCCATGGCGCGCAAGGCGATCTGCCCGCGGATCATGTGCTGACCCTCCATGTGACCTTGGGAGGTATTGCCGAAAAAGGCGGCCTGCAGATCGTCCTGTCGTATCCCCGCGTCCACAAGCGCGGCCCCGGTCGCCTCGCGCGTGAGCTGCTTGATGTCCTTATCGGGATGCCGACCGAATGGGGTCATTCCCACTCCAACTATAAATATGTCTTCCAACGCGCGTCTCCTGCAAGTGGTTCTAGGGTGGATGCCAGACCAATGGAAAATTGCATGAAGTAAATGAACTTACTCTAAAGTAAATTTACTGCATTCCAGCTAGGTGAATCCCCGTGTTGGCGTAGGCGAGCAAGCGCTCCCCGCGTGCCCGCCAAGCATGCGCGCAGCCCAGATGCTGGGCGTGGACGAGGGCGAGGGCCAGGTATACGTCGAGGCCGAGGCGGCAGCGGCGACAGAACTGGTAGCGCGCAGCCAGCGTTTCATTGCACCTGTTGGCGGGCCTTCGCTGGCTGACGTCGCGTTTGCTGCTCCTTTGCGGCGCCGGCCGGGCGTTGCGCTAGAAGTCCGCCAAGGAAGATGCGGTAGAACTCTTCAAAAGCTTGATCCATCGTCAAGCCTGCTTGGGTCAGGAAGTCTGGATGTCTCAATCTCTGCCCCGCCGACCGTAAGGCTTCAATGACGAGCAAGGTGTGGCAAGGCACAAAAATGCCCTGGCGTATGCCTTGTTCTATGAGTCCTTGCGCGTGTGCGACACGTAAATTCTGATAGTTGTCAAAGATCTTCTTGGCCTCGGGAAATGCTTCGAGATCCTCCAAGAAGGGCGTGCTGAGTTGAGCACCTGCTTTTGCTCCAACCCATAAATACTGCGTCAGTATCTCGGCGAGGTCGCCCTGTGCGTGCTCAAGCACAGCGTCACCAGCCGCCAGCGCGGTGTCAAAGTGTCGCTGGGTTACTTGGCAAAAGAGCTCCTCCTTCGTCTGCGCAAGCTCGTAGAGGCGACGTCTAGAGCATCGCAGACGTGCAGCGATGCTTCCCACGGTGAGTGCGCGCATGCCTTCCGACAGAAACAGGTTGGTCAGTTCCGCATGGAACGCCTCGTCATCAAGAAACTTTTTCATTGGTCGCGGCCATCGTTGATAGAACTTTATAAAGCTCAACGGTACCACTAGGAGCTCTTCTTCGGTGTTGTATCCGCTGTCTTCACGGAGCTCTTCCTAGGGTTTGTCCTAGCTGCTTCTCGGTATCGAGTTGATTGACATTGGTACCCTGAGATGGCCAAATGGTATCCCAAATTCATCTGGAGTACCATTCTAATGCGCGCATCAAAAACTGCACGGAAAAAACACGCTCTGGAGGAGCGGCTCGGCGCAGTCATCATGGCGCTGCTGCTCCTGATCACGTTGACCAATGTGGTCGCGCGCTACGTGACCAGCCAATCCCTGGCGTGGACCGAGGAGTTTTCGGTCTTCCTGCTGGTAGCCCTGGCGCTAGCGGGGACTGCGGCCGTCGCCGCCCAGGATGCGCATATCCGGATCGAGTTTTTTTATGCAGGCGGTTCCGCGGTTCGCCGCCGTCTGCTGGCCTGGCTGACGACGGTCGCCACCGTGCTGCTCTTCGCGCTGTTGGCCGTGCTGCTGGCGCGGACGGGCTGGCAAGAGTTCCAGTTTGAAGAGACCTCTACCGGCCTGGGTCTGCCGCGCTGGTGGTACACGGGCATCCTGAGCGTGCTGGCGGTGCCGGTGGCGCTGCGGGCCATCGGCGCACACTGGAGCAAGAGCCGAGGTGCAGGCACTGCCAAGGCATCGCAGGAGGCCGAGCTGTGACCGAAGCCATCGTTCTCCTGGGGCTGTTCTTCGGGCTGATGCTTGCTGGAGTCCCGATCGCATTTTCCCTAGGACTCAGCGGTACAGCGGTGGTCGTTCTCATGGGGGCGGACATGCCCTGGTGGGGTTTGTACACACTGCAGCAGAGTTTCGATGCCAGCATCGCCAAGTACCCGCTGCTCGCCTTGCCGATGTTCGTTCTGGTCGGCTGTGCATTCGACCGCTCCGGCGTGGCGTCCCGCATGGTCACGTTCGCCATGGCAGTGCTGGGGCGCGGGCCGGGCATGCTGCCGATCGCCGCCATCCTGGTTGCCATGGTGTTGGGCGGCATTTCGGGATCGGGCGCGGCACTTGCTGGTGCCATCGGGGCCGTCATGTTGGGCGCGATGCGCAGCGCGGGCTATCCCCCTGCGTTTTCCGCAACGGTTATCGGCTCGGCGACGGCCACCGACATTCTCATTCCTCCGTCGCTCGCGTTCGTGATCTACAGCGTCATGGTGCCGGGCGTCTCGCTGCCAGCTCTGTTCGCTGCGGGCCTGATTCCCGGCGTGCTGGCCGGGCTGGCCTTGATCTTGCCCGCGTGGCTCATCTCGCGGCACCGCCAGTTCGGCGCTGTCGAGGCGAAGCTGCCGCGCCCCCCTTTCTGGAAAAGCCTGCGCGAAGCCAGCTGGGGGCTGGTGACGCCCGTGCTGATCCTCGGGGGCATGCGCGCGGGCCTGTTTACGCCGACGGAGGCAGCAGTGGTGGCTGCGGTGTGGGTGCTCTTCATCGGCATTTTTATCCACCGAACTATCGGGTTGGCCGACCTCTACGACATCTTCGCGGAGAGCGCGAAGATTTCCGCAGTCATCCTGATTATCGTGGGCTTCACCGGCGTGTTCGGTTACTGCATCAATACGCTGGGTGTTGCCGACCCTGTCGTTGCTTGGCTGAGTTCACTGGGCCTCGGCCCCATCGGGGCGCTCGTTCTGACGCTGATCCTCATCAAGGTCATCAGCATCTTCCTGGAGGGCGTGACCGTCTTCATGGTGTTCCTGCCGCTGCTGACCCCGCTGGTGAAGCACTTCGGCTGGGACCCGGTGTGGTTCGCGGTGCTGTTGACCATGGTCATGGCCCTGGGTCAGTTTACGCCGCCGCTCGCGGTCAACCTGCTGGTGGCCTGCCGCATCGCCCAGGTGCCCATCGAGTCCACGTTCCGCTGGGTCGGCTGGTTCTTCCTGAGCTTCGTCGCTGCCATCGCAGCAGTCATTTTCTGGCCTCAACTGGCCCTGTGGCTGCCACGGATCAGCGGCTTTTGATGCGCGATTTTGATGCGCCAACCTGACTTTCAACCCCAAAGGAGACACCTATGATTCGACGCCGCGACTTGATCCTGTCATCGGCTGCGGCCAGCTTGGCCATGCCCGGCCTCAGCCACGCACAAAGTTCCTCATACAAGAAGGAATACCGCCTCTCCATGGTTTCCCCGCCGGGGCCGCTTTGGTACAAGATGGCCGACCTGTTCGCCAACACTGTCCGGGAGCGCACGTCCGGCCGCATCGCCATCAAGCTGTACCCTGGTTCGAGTCTGGTGCAGGGCCAGCAGGATCGGGAACTCGTGGCGCTGCGGCAAGGGGCGATCGACATCATCGTCGGCACCGGCGTGAACTATTCGGGCACCGTCAAGGACATGGCCGCGTTCGCCCTGCCGTTCCTGATGACGAACAGCAAGGAGGTCGATGCGGTCCTGGCGTCCAAGGTGCTGACCGAGGACTACTACGGCATCGTGCGCAGCAAGGCGGGCATGGAAATCCTGGCGTCCGCGGAGTACGGCTACATCCAGTTGTTCAATTCCAAGCGCAGGCTGACCAAGGCATCCGACATGACAGGGCTGAAAGTCCGCGTGGTGGGCAGCCCCATGTTCCAGGACGTCATGAACGCCCTGGGTGCCAACCCCACCAGCATGCCCTGGGCCGAGGCGCAGGCGGCGCTGGCGTCCGATGCGGTGGACGGCGTGACGCTGACGCAGGAACAGGCGATCGCTGCCAAAGCGGTCACGCTGGGGCAGAAGTACGTCACCAAGTGGAATGCATTCACGGAGCTCCTGCACATCAGCATCGCCAATCCCATATGGGCCAGTTGGAGTCCCGAGGATCAGAAGATCGTCCGCGCAGCTGCGCAGGACACCGCGAAGGAAATCACCCGGCTGACCCGCGCCAATGAACAGGCCGATGAAGAGGCGCTGCGCCGTGCGGGCGTGGATGTCTACATCCCGACGCCCGCCGAACTCGACGAGTGGCGGATCCTGGTTCGGCGGCCCTACGCCAAGTGGAAGGCGACCATCAATCCGCAACTCGTAGGCAAGCTCGAAGAAGTCATCGCACAAGCATCCAAAAAGGTATGACCATGGAACCTATCTATATCGCGGGCGTTGCCCAGACGGTCTTCTCCAGAAGGCCGGAAGTCTCCGTAAAGCAATTGACCGCCGAGGCGTTGCGGGAGGTGCTGGCCGACGCCGGTGCCGAAATGAAGCACATCGAGGCCGCGTTTTTCTCCAATGCCTGTCAGGACGTAGTGGAAGGGCAAGCCAACATCGCGGGCCAGATCGCACTGCGCGCTGCGGGGCTGGACTCGATACCCATCGTCAACATGGAGAATGCCTGCGCCTCGGCATCGACGGCGGTCTGGCTGGCGCTTCAATACCTGCGCTCCGGCGCGGGCGACGTGGCACTGGCCATCGGCGTGGAAAAGATGACCTACGGCCAGGAGCTGTATGACCAGCGTGTGATGGAAATGTTCAAGGGCGGTATGGATGTGCACGATGTGCCCGCCACCATGCAGCGCATGGACCGACTGGGGGCGCCGCCCCCGCCCGAAGGGGCGGCGATTGGACACCGGACGGCGTTCATGGACTTGTACGCCACCCTGTGTCGCGCGCATATGCAGCGCTTCGGCTCGACCCAGCGGCAGATGGCTGTGATCGCGTCCAAGAACCACGGGCACTCGGTTCACAACCCCCGCGCGCAGTTCCGCAAGCCGTTCACGGTCGAGGAAGTGCTGGCCGGACGTCCCCTGAGCTATCCCTTGACGGTGCCGATGTGCTCGCCGTTCGCCGATGGCGCGGCGGCGGCCATTCTGTGTACCGAGCGCGGCGCGGCGCGGCTGGGCCTGAGCGGGCCGCGGATCAAGGTGAGCGCCTACGAACTCGTGTCTGGCAAGGAGCGCGCCTGGGAGGATCTCGAACAACACGCTGCCACCCGCGCTGCGCGCAAGGCGTACGAGGTGGCTGGGATCGGGCCGCAGGATATCGACGTCGTCGAAGTGCATGACGCCACGGCCTTTGGCGAGTTGTTCATCACCGAGCTGCTGGGGCTGTGCCCATTGGGCGAAGGCGGCATCCTGGCTGAATCGGGCGCCACTACCTTGGGTGGCCGGATTCCGATCAATCCTTCGGGCGGACTGGAATGCCGGGGGCACCCCATCGGCGCCACCGGTCTGGCCCAGATCTTCGAGCTGACGCAGCAATTGCGCGGGCAGTGCGGCCCCAGGCAGGTGGAAGGCGCGCGCATTGCACTGCAAGAGAACGGCGGGGGCTTCCTGGGCGTGGAGGAGGGCGTGGCGGTGGCCTCCATTCTGGAACGCGTGGGCAACTGAGAAAGGACAAGCGTCGTGGAAATTTTTGAGTATCTGGACAAGGGCTACCGGTTGCACCCGGAGCGGATTTTTTGCCTGGATGCGCGGGAGAAACTGACTTACGCGCAAGTCCATGAAAACAGCCACCGGATCGCCAATGTCTTGCGATCGCTGGGTGTGGACGAAGGCACCAAGGTCTCCATCTACGCGCCCAACAGTTGCGCGGTGCTGGAGTGCATCTATGGCATGAGCCGCGCAGGGGCTGTCTGGGTGCCGCTGAATGCGCGCAATGGCGTGGAGGAAAACATCCACATTCTCGAATCCTTCGATGTGGACGTGGTCCTCTACGATGCGCGGCTGGCCGACGCGGCGGCAACGTACAAGGAGCGGGCCAAGCGGTCGATCCGTTTCGTGTCCATCGATGGCCCTGGCGAAGACTCGCTCAAGAGCCTGTGCAAGACGGCTGCCAGCCAGGCTCCGGCCAGAGAGGCTCGTCCGGATCGCATGGTGTCCATCTTCCCGACCGGGGGCACCACGGGCAGACCCAAAGGTGTCATGCACTGCAATTTGAACTGGATTGCCCAGGTCGCCAACCTGAGCGCAGCCTTGCCGCCGCAGGGGCAGGTCGTTCATCTCGTCGTGGCTCCGCTGACGCATGGCGCTGGTGCTCTCTCGGTCATCCTGACCGCGCAGGGTGCGACACACGTCATCCTGGAGGGGTTCGACGCCGAGAAAGTCATGCGCAGCATCGAGCAGCATCGGGTCACACACCTGTTCCTGCCCCCTACGGCGCTGTATGCCCTGCTGGCGCATCCCCATGTGCGCCAGCACGATTACAGCTCGCTGCAGTACTTTGTGTACGGTGCCGCGCCTTCGGCGCAGGCGAAGATCGCGGAGGCTATTTCCGTCTTCGGGCCGGTCATGACCCAGGGATACGGGCAGACCGAAGCGCCGTCCACCTGCACGTTCCTGAAGCCGCAAGACCATCGGCCGGGAGACCCGGCGCTGGACAAGCGCATGCGCAGTTGCGGGCAGTCGACCATCCTGACGGATTTGCGCATCGTGGGGAGCGATGGCTGCGAAGTCCCGCGCTTGCAGACGGGTGAGATCGAGGTGCGCGGCCCTTTGGTGATGGTGGGCTACTACAAGAACGCCGCCGCCACGCAGGAAGCGATGCATGGCGATTGGCTGCGCACTGGCGACGTGGGCTATCTGGACGAGGATGGCTACCTCTACATCGTGGACCGGAGCAAGGACATGATCATCACCGGGGGCTTCAACGTGTACCCCTCTGAGATCGAGTCGGTCGTCTGCGCCCAGCCCGAAGTCGAGGACTGCGCGGTCATCGGTGTGCCCGACGAAAAATGGGGCGAAGCGATCAAGCTGGTGGTGCAGCCCAAGAGAGGCCAGGCCGTCGATTCGGATGCGCTGCTGCGCATCTGCCGCGAACAACTGGGCGGAGTGAAGACGCCCAAGTCGGTGGAGGTCTGGACCGACCTGCCGCGCAGCGCCACCGGCAAGGTACTCAAGCGCGAAATCAGGGATAAGTTCTGGCGTAACGCCGAGAGGAGAGTGTGAAATGAAGAAACTTGACGGCCTGAAGATCATCGTCAGCGGCGGTGGCAGCGGTATCGGCCTGGAGATCGCCCGGAACCTGATAGAGCAGGGGGCTCAGGTGTGCATCACCGGGCGCAACGCAGACAAGCTGCGGTCGGCCGAGGAAGTGCTCGGCCGCGACGGCGCATCGGTCGAGGTGCGCGCCTTCGATGTATCGAACCGGGCGGCCGTACTCTCGGCGGTCACGAAGCTGCACGCTGCCTGGGGACGGATTGACGGACTCGTGAACAACGCGGGGGTCTACAAGTCCGCTGCGTTTCTCCAACTCGAACCTGAAGATTTCGAGCGCCTCTTCCAGACCAACGTGATGGGCTGCGTGCATCTCATGCAGGCGGTGATTCCGCACATGGTCGCGCAAGGGGCGGGACGTATCGTCAACATCGCCTCCACTGCGGGGAAGTGGGGCTCGGTGAACCAGAGCGCCTACAACGTGAGCAAGCACGCAGTGGTCGGCCTGACGCGATGCGTGGCCCTTGAGACCGCCGCGCAAGGCATCACGGTGAACGCGATCTGTCCCGGCCTGGTGGCTACCGACATGATGGACGACCTTCTCACCGATCAGGCCAAGCTGACCGGAACTGACAAGAACGCCTTGCGAGCCGCTCTGGAAGCGCGCATTCCCATACGTCGCGTCATTCGCCCCGAGGAGATCGGCGAACTGGCTGCTTACCTGCTTTCGCCGGGTGCCGCGGGCATGACCGGCCAGTCGATCCTGTACGACGGCGGCGTGGTTCTGGTTTGAAATGAGGCTCGCCCCGCGCCGCCTTCGGCGTTACCCAGAAGCACAGGAGTGACAGAGGGCGGCCGACAGGCCGGGGCGGATCGGCGCTGTTCCCGGATGCGGCGTGTATTAAGAAGGGGCGCCTGACCGGGTTCTATCAACCGCGCGCCAGGTTCTCGTGTGACCGCAGCGACCAATTCGATGCTGGGTGTCGAGGACAGCTTCTTCCGGGACGAAGCGTGTCAACTCTTCGAAGAATTGCCGTTCGTCCAGTATCCGCGCTTCATGCGGGTTTTCACCCATGTTTTTAGGTATCAAATGCATTGATTCGGTACCTTTTTGATGTTTCAATGGTACCCAAAATAATTTATCGTTACCAACCTGAACCCCTCCAGCATCAACATCACATCCGTAGGAAATCCCATGAAGCCACGACTTGTCTGCCTGACCCGTCCCATCGATCCTGAACTGCGCAATGCGGTTCCTGAGATGCTTAAGCCCGTCGCCAACGTGATCGCGCCGCTGGTCGACTTTCAAAGACCAGAAGCCAAAGGGCGAGATCGGATGATGGCTATCTTCTGTTGCGCTCAGCATGACCTGCCCCACGGCGAGGGGTGGGGCGAGGAAATGCTGAACGACATGAACTCGCATTGCGGTACCCATGTGGATGCGCCGTATCACAGCGGGAATCTGGTTGAAGGCAAGCCGGCGCGGAAGCTCCACCAGATCGACCTGCAGGAGTTGTTCTGCCACGGCATGGTGCTGGATATGCGCAAATTTCAACGGCGCAACGATGCTTACACCGTCGCTGAACTCCAGGAGGCGATTGATGCCGTTGGGCGGCCCATCGAGCCGGGCGATGCCGTGTTGTTGCGCACGGGCCAGGAGATCTACGAGCCTAGCAATCCTGAATGGTGGGTGTATCCCGGCATGTCGCGCGAGGGCACGCTTTTCCTGGCCAACGCCGGAGCCAAGGTGTTGGGCACTGATGCTCCTGGGTGGGATCGACCGCTTCCGGTCATGCGCAAGATCTTCCAGGAAACGGGTGATGGCAAGGCGATCTGGGACGGCCATTTCGCCATCCAGGAAAAGGAGGCCTTCATCGTGCAGCAGATGCACAACCTCGCGGCGCTGCCATCCAAAGGGTTCATGGTGGGCTTCTTCCCCTTGAACCTCGTGGGCACCAGCGCGGCGCCGGCACGGGCCGTGGCCTTTCTTGACAGATAAGCGGCACATCGCGGGGCATCGGCGACACCAAGTGGCTTGATGCCCTGCCCAAGTGGCCACGATCTTCGAGGCCGTTCCGGGCCTGCACCAGACGGACTGGAACGCCTTTTGGTTCCCGGCCAAGACGACAAAGAGCGTCGCGCGCCGGTTCGGGGCCGAACCGAGAGAATTATTAGGAGACAACGAATGAAAAATCGCTACGCACATTTAAGCCTGCCGTTCAAGATGATGGCGACGGCTGTCGCTACTCTGCTGTTCGTCACAGATGGCCAAGCAGTTGAAATCGAGACCGGGAATCCAGACGTCAATATCCGGTTTGACAACACTCTCAAGTACAGCGGGGGACTGCGCACCGGTTCGCCGCTGGCTCGCTATGTGAACCCGGCGGCTGGTGGAAACATGATGAGCACGGATGACGGAGACCAGAACTTCAAGAAGGGCAGCCCGATATCCAACCGAATCGATCTGTTGTCGGAGCTCGATTTCGATTTTCGAAAGACGATTGGCTTTCGTGTAAGCGGTGCCGCTTGGTACGATACGGTTTATAACCGTACCAATAGCAACAATTCACCAGGCACGGCCAATTCCTTGTCGGTGCCCTACAACGAGTTCACTGACGCTACCCGTAACCTCCACGGACGCAAAGCGGAAATACTGGATGCTTTCGTCTGGGCCAACTTCAAGCCAACGGATGAAATGCGTGCGCAGGTCAAGGCAGGCAGGCATTCCTTGTTGTGGGGTGAAAGCCTGTTCTATTCTGGGAATGCCATCGCGGGTGGCATGGCGCCGTTCGATGTGATCAAGCTCGCTTCGGTTCCGTCCACGCCTGCCAAGGAATTCGTGATGCCTGTGGGGCAGCTCTCGGGCCAGCTCCAGATTTCACCGGAGTGGTCAGTGGCCGCGTACTGGCAATACGATTGGCGCCGCACACGTCTGCCCGCGGCGGGCAGCTACTTCTCTTCCGGGGACTTACTGGATGCGGGTGGGGAGCGGATCTTTGTGGGGCCGGGGCCGTACTTGACTCGTACACAAGACTCGGAGCCGTCTAGCAAGAAGCAATTCGGCTTCGCGTTGAAGACGCGTGTGGAAGACGCCGACATTGGCCTCTACGCGATCCAGTACCACGCCAAGCTTCCGCAACTGGCCTTCAATTTCGTGCCGTCGGCGACATCGATGGATCAAGGAACGTATTCGCTGGTATTCCCGGAGCGTATCCGCGCGTTCGGTGCCAGTATCAGCCAGACAGTGGGCAATTTCAACTTGGCGGCTGAAGCGTCCATCCGCCATAACTCGCCGCTCCAGTCGCTGCCGTCAACGAGCTTCTATGGCGCCCCGGCGATCAGCACCTCGGGTAACCCGCTGTACGCGGTGGGTACTACTGGACACATCAATGTGAATGCCCTGGCGATGCTGGGCCCGTCTTTCATTGCCTCATCGGCAACTCTGATGGGTGAAGTGGCATGGAACCGCATGCTGAGCTGCAAGAGCAACTGCGGCCCGACGGTGCTGGATCCGGGTGTCACACGGGATGCTTTGAGCCTTCGCGTGAGCTACTCGCCGAACTATTACAACGTGATGGATGGCCTGGATCTTTCGCCATCGATCAGCGTTTCGTACAACCCGAAGGGCAAGGGCGCGGCCGGTCCGATGGGGCCGCACAAGGGTGGCGACGTCACGCTGGGGGTGGATGCGACGTATTTGGGAGTGTGGAAGGCTGCGTTGTCGTACACAAGGTACTACGGCTCGGCCGACAACATCTTCAACACCGCCAACACCTACTCGTTTGCACAAACGCTGCGTGATCGTGACTTCATCTCGTTCACGCTCAGCCGCGCATTCTGATTCACCAGGAGAACCATTTCATGTCCACCCAACATCACACGCTGAAGTCACTCATCGCTGCTTTGCTGCTGGCTTTCGCGGCGGTACCTGCCTTTGCCGGCGTGAGCGCCGCCGAAGCGGCCAAGCTCAAGACCACCCTTATGCCGCTGGGCGGAGAGCGCGCAGGCAACAAGGACGGAACCATTCCGGCCTGGGATGGCGGCACGCGCCAGGTCGTCTCGAACGACGGCCGTATACCCAACCCCTTTGGCGAAGACAAACCGCTGTTCACCATCGATGCCAAAAACATGGCCCAGTATGGGGACAAGCTGGCCGACGGCATCAAGGCAATGATTGCGAAGTACCCGGACACCTTCAATCTGCAGGTGTACACCACCCGACGCACGGCCAGCGCGCCGCAGTGGGTGTACGACAACACTTTCAAGAACGCGACGCGCGCCACGCTGGAGTCGGGTTCCGGGGGAGGGTTGCCGCGTGGTGCCATCGGCGGTTTGCCGTTCCCGATTCCGCAAAATGGTGAAGAGGTGATGCTGAACAATCTGTTCCGCTGGCAAGGAACGACGATTGAGGACGAGGGTACTGCGGTGCGTTTCCTGGACGGCAAACCCGTGCGCATGACCACCGGAACGAAGGTGATGCAATCGCCGTATTACGACCCGGCCATGACGCCCGAGAAGTTCGATGCGGACCCCATTTACAAGCTGTACCGCATGGACACCTTTGCGCCGCCACTGCGCGCCGGCGAGAAGATGGTGATTCGCAACAATGTTGACGATGACAAGACGCAGACCTGGCAATACCTGACAGGCCAGCGGCGAGTCCGCAAGCTGCCCCAGGTGTGCTGCGACGTGCCCAACCCGATGTCTGGCGGCATCCAGAATTTCGATGAATTCGAAGGGTTCTTCGGTGGCACCGGCCGCTACGATTGGAAGCTGGTGGGCAAGCGCGAAATGTACGTGCCGTACAACACCAACGCTTTTGCACAGGCCAGCCTGGACGAGGTGGCCATGAAAGACCACTTCAATCCCAAGTACGTTCGCTGGGAGTTGCACCGTGTCTGGGAGGTAGAGGCCAAGCTCAAGGCCGGGCAGCGCCACGTGTATCCCACTTCACGCTTCTATTTCGACGAAGACAGCGCGCTGGTACTCATTGCCGAGCGTTACGACGCACAAGGCAAGCTGGCCAAGGTCACGCACACGCTGCCCATGGTCATTCCGAGCTTGCCTGCGGTGATTCTCCGCGGTGATCCATCGTACGACGTGCTGCGTGGCGGCTACTACTCAACGGTTTACAACGAAGCACGGGGCAACAAGCAGTTCCGTGTTCTGGAAAAGCAGCCTGATATGAAGTTCACGCCGGACTCGATCACGGGCGAAGGCGTGCGCTGAGGGGCCTAAATTGAAGCTGCTTTCATCTCCAGGAGGGGCGCCGACCAGGCGTGCCCTGCTGAAAGCCGGTGGTTTGGCGGCCGCCTCTTTGGGGTTCCTGTCGCCGCCCATGGCAGCACGAGCAGCGGCCAATTGGCTGCAGCCCGTGCATCGGGCAGCTTTGCCCGCGCGCCGACCGGCCGCTGGTGTATTGCTGGCCATCGAGCAGGCGGGCAACCGTTTGGTGGCATGCGGTGAGCGCGGGGTGGTTGCTTTCTCCGACGATGGGGGAACTGCCTGGCAGCAGGCATCGGTTCCCGTCAGTGTCACCCTGACCGCGCTGACCTTCCACAGTGCCCAGTTGGGATGGGCGGTTGGCCATTCGGGCGCGGTGCTGCTGACACAGGACGGCGGCAGCACATGGCGGCTGCAAACAGATGGCTCGCCTGCGATGAAGGACAACGCCGCGTTGTTCGACATCCACTTTCGCGATGAACGCAATGGAGTGGCCGTCGGCGCCTTTGGCCTGTTCATGAAAACCGCAGATGGCGGCACTACCTGGGAACAACGCAGCACCAAGGCGGGCAACCCGCGCGGCTTGCACCTGTACAGCGTGCGCCGGTATGGCGGCACCACCTATGTGGCAGGTGAGCAAGGGTTGCTCCTGCGATCACTCGATGACGGTGAGACCTTCGATGCGGTGCCCAGCCCCTATGGCGGCAGCTTCTATTGCCAGGCGATGGAGTCCGACGGCGCGCTCCTTTTGGGCGGGCTGCGCGGCACGGTTCTGCGATGGAACAACGACCGGTTCCAAACCATCCAGGTGCCGTCCGTCGCGTCCATCCTGTCTCTGCGCCCATCGTCTGCAGAGGGCGGGGTGGTGGCAGTCAGCCAGGCTGGGGATCTGATGGTGCTGCCCACGGCAGCGGCGTCCATGACCAGGGTGCTCGCATCCGGCCTGCCGCTGGTTGGCGCCCTTGAAGTCTCTCCCCGTACGTTTGTCGGTGTCGGTTTCCTGGGTGCCTCCCGGCTCGCTGCAGCCGAATCTTCTTATCCTCCCCCCGCCAGAGCGAAATCGTGATTACATCTCCTTCGCCAACATCCCAGGATCAGACCTCCATGGATCTGGCGCTTTTCAATCCCAAGACCGGCTCGTGGGTGGAGCGTCTGTTGTTCAATCACCGCCCCTTGGTGCTGCTGCTGTGCCTGCTGGTGACTGCCGTGCTGGCCTTTCAGGCGACGCATTTGCGCCTGAATGCCAGTTTTGAAAAGACGATCCCGTCGCACCATCCCTACATCGTCAATTACCTGGCCAACAAGCTGGAGCTCACGGGGCTGGGCGATGCGGTGCGCATTGGCGTGGAGGCCAAGGAGGGATCGATCTACGACCCCGCCTACATGGAGACGCTGCGCAAGATCAACGACGAAGTGCTGTTGTTGCCTGGCGTGGACCGGCCCTACATGCGATCGCTGTGGACCCCCAACGTGCGCTGGTCGGCCGTGACCGAAGATGGGTTGGACGGCGGGCCGGTGATCCCGCAGCAATACGACGAATCACCGCAAAAGGCCGACGAGTTGCGAGCCAACGTTGCGCGTTCGGGTGAAATCGGTCAACTGGTATCGGCCGATGGACGCGCCAGCGCGTTGTTTGTGCCGCTGCTGGCCCGCACGGACGCCGGAGAACTGGACTATGCCGCCCTTGCCAGCGACCTGGAGCGCATCCGCCAGACCTACGACAGTCCGCAGATAGGCATCCACATCACCGGCTATGCCAAGCTCGTGGGTGATTTGGTGGATGGCCTGCGCGAAGTTCTGTTGTATTTCGTGCTGTCCGTGGCCATCACGACCGTTGCGGTGTTCCTCTATACCCACTGCATCCGCAGCACCCTGCTGGTCATGGTCAGTTCGCTGGTGGCGGTGGTGTGGCAGCTTGGGTTACTGTCCGTTCTGGGTCAGCAACTGGACCCGTACTCCATCCTGGTGCCCTTTCTGGTCTTTGCCATCGGCATGAGCCATGGCGCGCAGAAGATGAACGGCATCATGCAGGACATTGGCCGGGGAGCGCACCGGCTGGTGGCTGCGCGCCTGACCTTTCGCCGCCTGTT
Organism: Acidovorax sp. 210-6; assembly: GCF_010020825.1. Classification (GTDB taxonomy): domain Bacteria; phylum Pseudomonadota; class Gammaproteobacteria; order Burkholderiales; family Burkholderiaceae_C; genus Simplicispira; species Simplicispira sedimenti. The sequence goes on along the minus strand of NZ_JAACJE010000001.1, from coordinate 2,934,569 downwards.
CCTCACGGGCCTCACGGCCTTGTTGGCGGACGTTGTCGGCTTTGCGGTGCTGCTGGTCATCGACATTCCCGTGATCCGCGAGTTGGCGCAGGCTGCCAGCCTGGGCGTGGGCGTATTGATCTTTACCAACCTGATTCTGCTGCCCATCCTGCTGTCCTATACCGGTGTGAGCGCAAGGGCAGCGGCGCGCAGTCTCAAGGCTGAACAGGCAAGTTCCATCGAACAGGCCGGCTGGCTATGGCGTGCTCTGGGCTTCTTTGCGACACGCAGGGGCGCGATCACAGCACTGTCGTGCGGGGCAGTCCTGGCGGTGGTGGGCTGGCTGGGCTCGCAGCACCTGAAGATTGGCGATCTGGATCCCGGCGCGCCGGAGTTGCGCGCCGACTCGCGGTACAACCGCGACGTCCAGTTCATGACCGAGAAAATCGGTGCCAGCAGCGACCTTTTTGCGGTGATGATCAAGACACCGGACACCCTGTGCAATACCTACGATGTGCTGCAGCGCGTGGATGGGCTGGAGTGGCAACTGCGCCAAATTCCAGAGGTCGAGACCACCAACTCGCTGGCTCTGCTCAACCGCCAGATGATGGTGGGTTTCAGCGAGGGCTATCCCGGCTGGTACGACTTGCCAACGAGCCAGGACATGCTCAACAACATCACCTCGCGCGCGCCACGCGAGTTGTACAACGACAGTTGCAACCTCATCACACTGTATGTGTACTTGAAAGACCACAAGGCCGATACCCTGGATCGTGTTGCCAAGACAGTGGAGGATTTTGCGCAGCGCTACAACGACGAGACGGTCACTTTCCAGCTTGCGGCGGGCAGCGCGGGCATCGAGGCGGCCACCAACCAGGTGGTCCGCAGTGCCTGGTGGCAAATGCTGGCTCTCGTGTACGGCGTGGTGGCGGTGTTGAGCTTCATTGCATTCCGTTCCTGGCGCGCGGTGGTGGTGGCTGTGCTGCCGCTGATGCTGACTTCTGTGTTGGCTGAGGCGCTGATGGCATGGCTGGGCATCGGAGTGAAGGTGGCGACACTGCCCGTGATCGCGCTGGGCGTGGGCATTGGCGTGGACTATGCGCTGTACATCCTGACGGTCATGCTTTCGTGCATGCGCAGTGGGGACTCCCTGGCGGTCGCGTATCACCGCGCGCTGACCTTCACAGGCAAGGTCGTGATTCTCACGGGCGTCACCCTGGCTGCAGGTGTGGCCACCTGGGCTTTCTCGGACATCAAGTTCCAGGGCGACATGGGGATTTTGCTGGCCTTCATGTTCCTGTGGAACATGCTGGGCGCGCTGATACTGCTTCCTGCATTGGGATATTTCATCCTTCCACGGTACAGATCCGATGCGACATGACAGACGGTTGCGTCTGAGTTGCGAGCTCCAGAGCCGGATCCAGCAGTAGCGTTCCATTGTCTATTTTTAGTGCCACGAACTGTGGCGATTTGGGGGACTGTCTATGAGTCAGTTGGCTGCGTGGCTGCCGTCCGTCAATTGGCGGAGCAAGCCGCGCACCTGGAGCAGGAGAGGCGTTGCGGCTGGCCTGGCACTGGGATTCGGGCTGGTGCTGTCATTGCTGATCGGCAGTACTCTCGTCACGTTCTGGCAGATGCACGCCATGCAGCGAGATTCGCGGCTAGCGCTGACGTCCTACACCGACGTCGCAGCCCAGGCGGCCCAGATGCGCAAAAGCATTGACGGCATCTACATCAATGCGCTGTCGGTGATTTTGGCGACCCAGCAGGATGATGCCGAGTTCTATATCCAGGCCGTCCGCCGTGCGCGCGAAGAATACGGCCAGGCCAAGAGCGCATTGTCAGGGGCAACCGGTCGATTTCTTGATGTTCCCGGACTGGCTCAAGTGATGGACAAGGTAGCGGATTCCGAGTCCGCACTGGAGTTTGTCGATCAGGTCCTGACTCGCAAGGCCGTGCTGCCGGCGGATGGCAGTGCCGAAATTGATACCGTGCTGGTTGGTGGGTTCACTGCCAACGTGAAAATGAGCTTCGACGAGTGGGCGCGAAGCGTGGACGCTGCCGTGGACGCGAGCACGGCTGCCGGGCGCTCCCGCTATGCCGAGGCTGAGCGAACGGCATCGCTGGCTCGCGTGGTGCAGCTTGGGATTGCCGTGGTGGCAACCCTGATCGGGGTCACTGCGGCGTGGATCATTGCACGCGGTATCGCGAGGCCTTTGAGTAGGGCAGTGTCGATCGCGAAGCGGGTGGCCAGGGGCGACCTCACGGCCAATATCCCCCGAGGCCAGGGGAGCACTGAGATTGTTGCCTTGATGGATGCCTTGGCGCAGATGCAGGCTTCTCTTGGCCGCTTGGTTGGCGACGTGGTCACGAGTGCCGCAGCTATCGAAACAGCTTCGGATGAGGTGGCCGCAGGCAATGCGGATTTATCACGGCGCACCGAAACGGTGGCGAGCCAACTGCAGCTCACTACTGCCTCCATGAACATGCTGTCCAGTGCGGTATCCGATTCGGCATCGTCCGCCCGCCAAGCCGACGAGATGGTCCGCAGTGCCGCTGGCGCGGCCGGGGAGGGCCGTGAGATCGTCGACCAGGTGATGCTGAGCATGCGGGAAATCAACGCGAAGGCACAACGGATCAAGGAGATCATCGGCATCATTGACGGGATCGCCTTTCAGACCAATATCCTGGCCCTCAATGCTGCCGTCGAGGCGGCACGCGCGGGCGAGCAGGGGCGTGGATTCGCTGTGGTGGCGGAAGAGGTTCGGAGTCTGGCTCGCCGCTCGGCATCGGCTGCCGATGACATCAAGAGGTTGATCGATGCTTCCGTCAGCAGTGTGGCGTCTGGGGGGGCGCTGGCGCAGGATGCGGCGTCTCGCATGAACGGCATCGTCGCTTCGGTTCAGGATGTGACCGAGGCCATCCAGTCGATTTCCTGCGTCGCAGTTGCCCAAAAGGACACCGTGCAGGACATCGCGCGCTCGCTCAACGAAATAGAGCAGGCCACCCAGCAGAATGCTGCATTGGTGGAGGAGGAGGCTGCTGTTTCGCGGGCGCTCAATGACCAGTCGCGCCGTTTGGCGCAGTTGGTCGCTACTTTTGAGACATAGCATATCGTCGCCGTCGCGCGGGAAGACAACTGCGCTATTTCGCCAGACGAATTGCCTAGAGTCGTACGGATGAGCACGCACCGGATGCGCTGGGACTCATTACTCCACATTAGCCTGCAGTTCGACATCTCGCCTTCTAGGTTCTCCTGCTACGGAGGCCTTGAAAAGTTCTCAGAAAGGGGCCGTTGGTCATTTGATCGGGGTGTTTCGTCATCGCGGCTCGCAGCACCGGAACCTACGATTCCTTGCGTGCTCCGGACGATATGGAGCGGTGCGGCGACGACCGCTGCATCCACGATCCAGGGCCAGCCAAATAAAGGAGACAAACATGCACCAGATCGATATGCAGACGCTCGCCGACGAGGCCAAATTCAACGGCTTTCATGTCAAGGTACTTTTGTGGTGCCTGCTGATTCTCATCATCGACGGCTATGACATCGCCGTGGTCGGCATCGCCCTGCCGTCCATCATGCAGCAGATGGGCGTGAACGCATCAACCGCTGGCTTCATGGCCAGCTCGGCCTTGTTCGGCATGATGTTCGGCGCCATGCTTCTGGGCACGCTGTCGGACCGCATCGGCCGACGCTGGGCCCTCTCCATCGGCATCATGCTGTTCAGCGTATTCACTGCAGCCACTGGGTTCACCAAGGACCCCGTCAGTTTCAGCGTGGTGCGCTTCATCGCGGGCCTGGGGATTGGTGGCGTGCTGCCGGTCATCGTGGCGCAGATGGTCGAGTACTCGCCCAAGAAGATCCGCAGCCTGATGACGGCGCTGATGACCTCGGGCTATGCACTGGGCGGCATCCTGGCCGCAGTGTTGGGCAAGCAGTTGATCGGCGAGTACGGCTGGCAGGCCGTGTTCATCGCAGCGGGGGTGCCCGTGCTGCTGATTCCGTTCGTCCTCAAGTTCGTGCCGGAGTCCATGACCTACCTGATCTCGCGCCAACGCAACGACGAATTGGCCGAAGTGGCCCATAGTCTCCAGCCAGGGGTCAAGTACCCGGCGGGCACGCAGTTTGTCGTGCCCTCTGCCGACCGCGTGGCGGGTGCGCCTGTTGCTCGCCTGTTCCAGGACGGGCGGGGTCTGAGCACGGTGCTGTTCTGGGTCGCCTTCTTCTCGGGCCTGTTTATGGTCTATGCGCTCAGCAGTTGGCTGACCAAGCTGATGGCGATGGCTGGCTACAGCCTGGGGTCTGCCCTCAGCTTCGTCATCGCGCTGAACGTGGGTGCCATCGTCGGTGCCGTGGGCGGCGGGTGGCTCGCCGACAAGTTCAACATCAAGTGGGTGCTGGTGGCGATGTATGCGCTGGGCGGCGTGCTGCTGTACCTGATGACCTTCCAGACCTCGACCGAGGTGCGTTACCTGATCATCGGCGCGGTCGGCGCCTGCACCACCGGCGCGCAACTGGTGGCCTATGCCTTCTGCGGGCAGTTTTACCCGATGTCCATCCGCTCGACCGGTATCGGCATGGCCTCCGGCGTAGGGCGCCTGGGCGCGATCGCTGCGCCGCTGCTGATCGGCCAGATCGTCGCGCTGGAACTGCCGCTGGAGCAGAACTTCGTGGTGATTGGCGGTTTCGGAGTCCTCGGTGCCATCGCCCTGGCGTTCATCAAGCACGGCGGCCCTACGTTGGCGGCTCCGCAAGAGACTGCACGAGAACTGCGTCCGTCGCAGCTGACCCCGGAAAGCGCCTGATTGTCATCACTATGGGAATTCACTATGTCTGTCTACACCGCGCCCTTGCGCGAAATGCTGTTCACGATGAAGGAGGTCGGCGGCCTGGACGCGATCTGCGCCCAGCCCGGCTATGAAGAAACCACGCCCGATCTGGTCGAAGCCATCCTGCAGGAGGCAGCCAACTACGCCGCTGGCGTGCTGGACCCGCTGAACCGCCCCGGCGACGTGCAAGGAGCGCGCTGGCACGATGGTCAGGTCACGCCCGCCGACGGCTTTCGCGATGCCTGGGCCAGCTTCTGCGAGAACGGCTGGAACGGCATGCCCGCTGCCACCGAATGGGGCGGCCAGGGCCTGCCCACGCTGGTGTCCACCGCCGTGCTGGAGATGTGGAAGTCGTCCAACCTCGCGTTCAGCCTGTGCCAGATGCTCACGCTGGGCGCGGTGGAAGCCATTGCGCACCATGGCAGCGACGCACTCCAGCGCCGCTTCCTGGCGCCCATGGTCGAAGGCCGCTGGACGGGCACCATGAACCTCACAGAGCCCCAGGCAGGCTCCGACCTGGCCGCGCTGCGCAGCCGCGCCGTACCCGAGGGCGACCACTACCGCGTCAGCGGCAACAAGATCTTCATCACCTGGGGTGAGCACGACATGGCCGAGAACATCGTCCACCTCGTGCTGGCGCGCCTGCCCGATGCGCCGCCGGGCGTGAAGGGGATCTCGCTGTTCCTGTGCCCGAAGTTCCTGATCAACGACGACGGCACCCTGGGCGAACACAACGACCTGGCCTGCACTTCCATCGAGCACAAGATGGGCATCCACGGCAGCCCCACGGCGTCGATGAGCTTTGGCGACGGCGGCGGTGCCATCGGCTATCTGGTCGGCGAGCCGAACCAGGGGCTGGCCTGCATGTTCACCATGATGAACCACGCACGGCTGAACGTGGGCCTGGAAGGCGTGGGCATCTCCGAGCGCGCCTACCAGCGTGCGCGTGCCTACGCGCTGGAGCGGGTGCAGGGCAAGCCGCTGCTCAGTGGCAGCACCGCCATCGCAGGCCACCCGGACGTTCGGCGCATGCTGATGGACATGAAGGCCCGCACCGAGGCCATGCGCGCGCTGGCCTACTTCTGTGCGGGCCAGATGGACCGCGCCGCAGGCCACGCCGACGCGCAGGAGCGCGCGCAGGCGCAGGCTCTGGTCGGCCTGCTGATACCGGTGGTCAAGGGCTGGTGTACCGACAGCGCGCAGGGCATCACGTCCGATGGCGTACAGGTGCATGGCGGCATGGGCTACGTCGAGGAAACCGGCGCTTCGCAGCACATGCGCGACGCGCGCATCACGACCATCTACGAAGGCACCACGGGCATCCAGGCGAACGATCTGATCGGCCGCAAGCTGGCACGCGAGGGCGGGCGCACGCTGAAGGCGCTGCTGTTCCGCATCGACGGCGATGCGCGCCGACTGGCCGAGGCGCCCGATGCCGTGCTGGCGCAGATCGGCAGTGCCCTGGCGGCTTCGGCCCGTGCGCTGCAAGAGGCGACCGACTGGCTGCTGGCCCACGACGCTCAACCCGCGCAGTGCGCGGCGGGCGCCGTGCCCTTCCTGCGGCTGGCGGGCACCGTGATCGGCGGCTGGCTGTCGGCGCGCATGGCCGAGGCCGCCACGGCGCAGCTCACGGCGGGTGCGGGCGACGCGGGCTTTCTCGGTGCCAAGCGCGCCACGGCCAGCCATTACGCTGCGCACGTCCTGGTGCAGGCGCCGATGCTGCGCGACATCGTCATGCATGGCGCAGACAGCACGCTGGCCCTGGCGGACGATCAACTCTGAGCGTGAAAGAAAAGATGAACGACCAGGACGGCTACGACGTTGCCGCGCGCGAACAACAAACCGTGCCCCTGGTAGCTTGAATCCCGAAAGGAAACCCTCCCATGAAAATTCTCGTCCCAGTCAAGCGGGTAGTCGATAAGGACATCAAAGTGCGCGTCAAGAGCGACGGCACGGGCGTGGACATCGCCAACGTGAAGATGAGCATGAACCCCTTCGACGAAATCGCCGTCGAAGAAGCCGTGCGCCTGAAAGAAAAGGGCGCCGTCACCGAAGTCATCGCCGTCTCCTGCGGCGACGCCAAGTGCCAGGAAACCCTGCGCACCGCCATGGCCATCGGCGCCGACCGCGGCATCCTCGTCGAATCCGACGCCGAACTGCAGCCCCTGGCCATCGCCAAGCTGCTCAAGGCCCTGGTGGACAAGGAACAGCCCGGCCTCATCTTCCTGGGCAAACAGGCCATCGACAGCGACGACAACCAGGTCGGCCAGATGCTCGCCGCCCTCACCGACCTGCCCCAGGCCACCTTCGCCAGCAAGGTGGAAGTGGCCGACGGCAAGGCCACCGTCACCCGCGAAGTGGACAGCGGCCTCGAAACCCTCTCCATCACCCTGCCCGCCGTCGTTACCGCCGACCTGCGCCTGAACGAGCCGCGCTACGTCACCCTGCCCAACATCATGAAGGCCAAGAAGAAGCAGCTTGACACCTTCAAGCCCGAGGATCTGGGCGTGGACGTCGCCCCGCGCCTCAAGACCCTCAAGGTCAGCGAACCGCCCAAGCGCGGCGCAGGCGTGAAGGTGGCCGACGTGGCCGCCCTGTTCGAAAAACTCAAGAACGAAGCGAAGGTGATCTGAATGTCCGTACTCGTCATTGCTGAACACGACAACGCATCCATCAAGGGCGCAACCCTCAACACCGTCACCGCTGCAGCAGCCTGCGGCGGCGACGTGCATGTACTGGTAGCCGGTGAAGGCGCAGGCGCCGCAGCCGCTGCCGCCGCACAAATCGCAGGCGTCGCCAAGGTCATCCACGCCGACGGCGCCAGCCTCAAGGACGGCCTGGCAGAAAACCTCGCCGCGCAAGTCCTGGCCATCGCCAGCAACTACAGCCACCTGCTGTTCCCCGCCACCGCCAGCGGCAAGAACGTCGCCCCCCGCGTCGCCGCCAAGCTCGACGTGGCCCAGATCAGCGACATCACCAAGGTGGTCAGCGCCGACACCTTCGAGCGCCCCATCTACGCAGGCAACGCCATCGCCACCGTGCAAAGCGGTGATGCCACCAAGGTCATCACCGTGCGCACCACCGGCTTCGACCCGGCAGCCGCCACCGGCGGCAGCGCAGCCGTCGAAACCGCAGCCGCCGTCGCCGACGCAGGCAAGAGCAGCTTCGTGGGCCGCGAAGTCAGCAAGAGCGACCGCCCCGAACTCACCGCCGCCAAGATCATCGTCTCCGGCGGCCGGGCACTGGGCAGCAAGGAGAAGTTCGACGAAGTCATGACCCCCCTGGCCGACAAGCTGGGCGCGGCCATCGGCGCCAGCCGCGCAGCGGTGGACGCGGGCTATGCCCCCAACGACCTGCAAGTGGGCCAGACGGGCAAGATCGTCGCGCCGCAGCTGTACATCGCCGCAGGCATCTCGGGCGCCATCCAGCACTTGGCAGGCATGAAGGACTCCAAGGTGATCGTGGCGATCAACAAGGACCCCGAGGCGCCGATCTTCAGCGTGGCCGACTACGGGCTGGAGGCCGACCTGTTCGCGGCCGTGCCGGAACTGGTCAAGGCGCTGTAAGAGGCGCTTGTCACCGTGGACCCCCCATGACGAACGAAGAAATCCTCGCCCAGTACGGCCCGCGCGAATCCATGGAATACGACGTGGTCGTGGTCGGAGGCGGCCCGGCGGGCCTGTCCACCGCGATCCGCCTCAAGCAACTGGCAGCCGAGAAAGGCCAGGACGTATCGGTGGTGGTGCTGGAAAAAGGCTCCGAGCCCGGCGCGCACATCCTCTCGGGCGCCATCATGGACCCCAAGGCGCTGACCGAACTCATCCCCGACTGGAAGGCCAAGGGCGCCCCCTTGAACCAGCCCGTCACCGACGACGCCTACATCTTCCTGTCCGAGAAATCGGGCTTTCGCGTCCCCAACGTCTTCCTGCCCCCCTTCGCGCACAACCACGGCAACTACATCGTGCGCCTGGGCGACGTGACCAAGTGGCTGGGCGAGCAGGCCGAGGCGCTGGGCGTGGAGATCTTCCCCGGCTTCGCCGCCGCCGAGGTGCTGTACAACGATGACGGCTCGGTGAAGGGCGTGGCCACCGGCAACATGGGCATCGGCAAGAACGGCGAGCCGACCGAGAACTTCCAGCTGGGCATGGAACTGTTGGGCAAGTACACCGTGTTCGCCGAGGGCGCGCGCGGCCACCTGGGCCGCCAGTTGATCGCCAAATACCACCTGGACGAAGGGCGTGACCCGCAGAGCTTCGGCATCGGCGTCAAGGAGTTGTGGGAAATCGACCCCAAGAAGCACCAGCCCGGCTTCGTGATGCACACCGCGGGCTGGCCCATGGAGAACGACACCTACGGCGGCGCCTTCCTGTACCACCTGGACGACAACAAGGTGGCCCTGGGCTTCGTCACCGGCCTGGGGTACAAGAACCCGTACCTGAGCCCCTTCGAGGAGTTCCAGCGCTGGAAGACGCACCCGAACGTGCGCTACTACTTCGAGAACGACAAGGGCGAGATCACCGCCAAGCGCCTGTCCTACGGCGCACGCGCCATCAACGCCAGCGGCATCAATGCGCTGCCCAAGACCATCTTCCCGGGCGGCGCGCTCGTGGGCTGCGATGCGGGTTACCTGAACGTGGGCCGCATCAAGGGCAGCCATGCCGCCATCAAGACCGGCATGCTGGCGGCGGACGCCATCTACGACGCCGTCACCGCAGGCCGCCAGCACGACGAACTGAAAGCGTACCCCGAGGCTTTCGAGAAAAGCTGGCTCTACACCGAACTGAACAAGGACCGCAACTTCAAGAACTGGTTCAAGTACGGCCTGACCACGGCCACGCTGATGAACGGCTTCGAGCAGTTCGTGCTGCGCGGCCACATCCCCTGGACGCTGCACCGCGACAAGGCCGATCACCAGTACTTGAAGCCCGCGGCGGAGTGCAAGCCCATCGTGTACCCCAAGCCCGATGGCAAGCTGACCTTTGACCGCTTGAGCAGCGTGTTCATCAGCAACACCAACCATGAGGAGAACCAGCCCGCGCACCTGACGCTCAAGGATGCGAGCGTGCCGGTGAACATCAATCTGGCCAAGTACGCAGGTCCCGAAAGCCGCTACTGCCCGGCGGGTGTGTACGAGTTCGTGAAGAACGACGACAACACCGAGCGGCTGCAGATCAATGCGCAGAACTGCGTGCATTGCAAGACCTGCGACATCAAGGACCCGACGCAGAACATCGTGTGGGTGACGCCTGAGGGCGGGGGCGGGCCGAATTACGCGGGGATGTGAGCGGCTGCACTTCGCTACGGATTCAGTAGCTGCCAGCGCAGGACCCATAAGCGCGGGAAGGCAATTGAACCTAAAAACCGCAGTTACCCGTCCCCTGCGAGCGCCGTTGGAGGCGGCTGCGGGCCGCTGCCCGGTGCGATGCGCTCGCTGACGTAGCGCACCAATGCAGCCCAGGGGTCGCTGCCCCTGAACTGCTCCGCAATTGCCCGAACATGGCGTAAAGCCGCGCCCACATTGGCGATCAGCCGTTTGAGCAGCTTGCGCTGGGCATGCATGGGCGTCAGGTACAGGGTCGTCGCGCCTGCAAGCGTGCGGGCTGAACCTGGCGTGCGTCGGCCGTGCCGCGCGGTTGCTCGACCAGTTCGTTGCATTGCGCCAAGCCTGTGGCGCCCAGGGGGTGGGCCTTGGAGAGCAGGCCGCCGGAAGGGTTGGCGACGACCTTGCCGCCGTAGCGGTAGCCGTCAACGGCCAGCAAGACCTTGGGCGCTATCTGATGGACCCGATCCAGCGCGCTGTGCGTGCCCATGTCAGGGGAACACATCGACCAGATCGCGCCGATGCTGGCGCAAGCCAGGAAGGCCACGATGGTTTCGGGAATATTGGGCAGGTAGGCCACCACCCGATCACCTTCGACGACGCCCATCCGGCGCAGCCCCGCAGCCATGGCCGCGACCTGGCGGCGCAACTCGTCCCAGGACACTGCGTCCAGTCCGTCCCGTGCCTCAGAGCGCGCGAGGATGGCTGACTTACCAGGACGATGCTGCGTGTGATTCACACCGGTCAGCGCCCGATAAACTGCGGCGTCCGCTTTTCGACGAAGGCGCGAACTGCCTCCAGAGAATCCGCAGTTTTCGAGGCCCGGTGCATCTCGGCCGCCTCCAGCCTCAAGGAGGCCGCCAGATCACCCTGGAAGGCCGCGAGTTGCAGGCGCTTGGCGCCCGCATAACCTTGCGTCGGGCCGGCCGAGAATTGCACCGCCATGCGCCGCGCTTCCTCCAGCAGGCTCTCGCCGGGAACCACTTTCTCGACCAATCCCCAGGCCAGGGCTTCGTCCGAAGTCACTGCGCGATTGGTCAGGATCATGTCGCGTGCGCGCCGCCCGCCCACTGCGCGCGGCAGGAGCCAGCTGATGCCAAGATCCCCTGGGTATCCAAGGCCGGTATGGGCCGCCACAAACTTCGTTCCATGGGCGGCAATCAGGTAGTCAGACGCCAAGGCCAGCGCGAGACCGCCCCCGGCGACCGCGCCTTGTACGGCGCAGACCACCGGGAACGGCAGGCTGGCGAATTGGGGAATCATGCTTTCGGCCACACTCAACTCGTCATCGACCAGGGTGGACAACGCATCGCCTGCGGCCACCATTTCGTCGATGTCGCCGCCGCAACTGAACATCCGGCCCTCGCCGCGCAGCAGCAACGCCCGAATCGAGGCATCGCGTTCGACATCCGCAATGACGCCAGCGAGCAGGTTGATGACCGACCTGCTCAGCGCATTCTTTTTCTGGGGCGCATTGAGGGTGATGGTCGCAACAGCGCCATCCTTTTCGAGAAGGATCGGATTTCCAGACATGTTGACGTTCCTTGATGGGTCACGATTTCAGGCGCCAGCGCGGCGACCGAAGCGGTGCTGACAACGGCGCCGTGGTCGCCGCCAACACTGGGAAAGCGCTTACGGTCAGGCGGATGAAGAAGAACTTGCTCGGCTGCGCCAAAGGGCCGTAATCCAGCCGCTCACACCATTGGGTGCCAGGAATACCACCGCGAGCAGCGCGAAGCCAAAAATCATCCACGGGGCGGATTGCGACACGCTCTCGGCCAGGTTGGGCGTGAGCACGATGAAGGCAGCACCCAGGAAGGCGCCCCACAGGCTGCGCACCCCACCCACGAAGCTGCCCACCAGCAGGGACACCGACAGCAGGAAGGGGAAGTTCTCGGGCGCGACGAACTGGCCTGCCACCACGCTCAGGGCACCGGCCAGGCCGGTGAACGCCGCGCTGAGGCCGAACATTTGCGTGCGCAGGGCAGTGATGTTGAGCCCGCCCGCCGCCGCCGCGAGTGGCTGGTCGCGCGAGGCGTCCACCAGGCGGCCGAACTGTGCGCCGAGGATCCGCCGCGCCAGCAGGAAGGCGCACAGCGCGCAGGCCGCGGCGCAGGCCATGATGGCCCAGTCCGCCCGGTCGGCCAGCATGCCTGGGAACACGGGCTTTTCCAGCACGATGCCCGCCACGCCGCCGGTCAGCCACTCGATCTTCTTCCACTTGAGCGCCTGCGGCGTGACCACCGCCACCGCGAAGGTGGACAGCGCCAAATAGAGCATGGGCAGCCGCAGCGCAGGAAAGCCGAAGAGGAAGCCGGCCCCGAAGCACAGCAGCGCCGCCACCGGCACGCCCACGTAGAACGGCCAGCCCAACTGGTGCGAGAGCACCGCCGCCGCATAGGCGCCGATGGCGAAGAAGGCGCTGTGGCCGAGCGAGATCTGGCCCGTGTACCCGGTGAGCAGGTTCAGGCCCATGATGGCGATGCCGTAGATCAGTACCTGGGTCATCACGTACAGCGGGTAGCTTTGCCAGCCGAAGGACCAGGCCAGCAGCGCGAGTCCGGCCACCGGGGCCGCCCAGCGCAGCCAGGCGGGCGTTGGCGCCGAGCGGGGGGTGAGGGGGGTGTTCACGGTGCTCATGCTCACACCCTCACCTGGGCCGTCTTGCCGAAGATGCCCGCAGGCCGCAAGACCAGCATCGCGATGATCAGCAGCATGATGCAGGTCAGCTTGAGGTCGTTGCCGACCACGTAGGCACCCAGCAGGTTCTCCAGCACCCCGATGGCAAAGCCCCCGGCCACGGCGCCCACGGGGCTGGCGATGCCGCCCAGCAGCGCGCCCGCCAATGCGTAGATCAGCGGCCCCATCATCATCGACGGCTCCAGGAACACGATGGGCGCGGCCATCAGCCCCGCCACGGCACCAGCCACCGCAGCCAGGCCCCAGCCCACGGCCAGCACTTTGTTGGTGCTGATGCCCGACAGTTCCGCCGACGGCGCATTCACCGCCACCGCGCGCATCGCCAGGCCGAAGCGCGTGAAGCGGAAGAACACGAACACCGCCGCCAGTTCGGCCAGGGTGACGAGCAGAACGCCGACCTCATGGGCCGAGAGATAGGGCTCGGCACGGCCAAGGACACCGCCGAAAGGCGTGGCGAACTCCAGCATTTCATGCCCGAACAGCCAGCCGACCAGGCTGTTCAAGATGATGAGCAGCGCGATGCTGGCCGCCACGACCGAGAGCACCGGCTTGTGCCGCAGGGGCTGGAAGATGACCCGCTCCAGCGCCAGCCCGAGCAGGAAGGCACCCACGACCACGACGGCGAAGGCTACCCACCACGACGCGCCAGCCTGAACCAGCGCCCAGCTCATGTAGGTGGAAAACATCGCCAGTTCGCCCTGCGCGAAATTGACGGACGAAGTGCAGCGGTAGATGAGCACGAGCGCGATGGCCAAGCTGGCATAGATGCCGCCCGCCGCCAGGCCCGAAGCTATCTGGTGAAGAAATGCTTGCATGGTGAACCTTTGTTTGTTCAGTGGCCGAGGTAGCTGCGGCGCACGGCGTCGTCTTCGCGCAGCTCGGCAGCGGTGCCCTGGGCGGTGATGCGTCCGCTTTCGAGCACATAGGCCCGGTTGACCAGGTTCAGCGCAACCTGGGCGTTCTGCTCCACGATGAGGGCCGTGAGGTGCTCGGTTTCGCGCAACTGGTGCAGGAGTTCGTAGATCTCCTGCGTCACGCGCGGCGCGATGCCGAACGAGGGCTCGTCCAGCAGCAGCATCTTGGGGCGCATCATCAGCGCGCGGGCGATGGCCAGCATCTGCTGCTCGCCGCCGCTGAGCGTGCCCGCCGCCTGCTTCGCGCGGCTGGACAGCTTGGGGAACAGCGTCTGCATGCGGGCGATGTCCTGCTCGATGCCGTCCTTGTCGCGGCGGTGGATGGCGCCCACGCGCAGGTTCTCCAGCACCGTCAGGTCGCCAAAGGTGCCGCGCCCTTCCGGTACGTGGGCAATGCCCAGCGAGGCGATGGCGGGCGCGGCCATGCCGATGATGTCCTGGCCCTCGAAGCGCAGCGTGCCCGTGGCCGTCACCTGCTGGTGGCTGATGGCGCGCAGGATGGAGGTCTTGCCCGCGCCGTTGGCGCCGAGCAGCGCCACCATCTCGCCTGCCTGCACGTGCAGGTCGATGCCATGTACCACCGCCGTGCGGCCATAGGCCACCGCGAGGTTGCGGATTTCAAGCCGTTGGGTCACAGCACACCTCCCAGATAGGCATCGAGCACGGCGTCGTTGTTGGCCACCTCCTCGGGCGAGCCCTGGGCGAGCTTGCGGCCAAAGCTCAGCACCGCGAGGTCGGAGCAGGTTTTCATCACGAAGCGCATGTTGTGCTCCACGACCACCATGCTCAACTTCAACTCTTCATGCAGGCGCAGCAGCACCTCGCGCAGTTCATCGACCTCGCCAGCGGTGAGGCCAGCGGCAGGTTCGTCGAGCAGCAGCAGCTTGGGTCGCGTCACCAACGCCCGCGCGATTTCCACGCGGTGCTGGATGCCCACAGGCAGCTCCGCCACGCCCCGGTCGGCATACGCGGACAGCCGCAGCGTGGCCAGCGCCGCGTCAGCCGAGTGCGCGATTTCTTCCTCGGCGGCGCGGACGGCGGGCGTGCGCAGCGCGGCGCCCAGCATCGACACCGGCAGCCGCGCATGCGCGCCCACCATCACGTTCTCGCGCACCGTGAGCGAGGGGTAGAGCGCCACGTTCTGGAACGTGCGGCTCAGGCCCAGCCGGGCGACACCGTGGCGCGGCAGGCGCGTCAGTTCGGTGCCTGCGAAGCGCACGCTGCCGTGTGTGGGCCGGTACAAGCCGCTGATGCAGTTGAAGCAGGTCGTCTTGCCAGCACCGTTCGGCCCGATCAGGCCGAAGATGCTGCCCTCGGGCACGTCCATCGAGAAGGCGTCCAGCGCGACGACACCGCCGAAGCGGATCGTCAGGTCGCGTACGGAAAGAATGGGTTCCATCGCTGCGCTCGCCCCGTCAGGACGGCATCACCTTCCAGCTCGTGCCGTCGAACTGCTGGATGCGCATGTCCGGTATCGGGTGAGGGCGAGCATCGCTGGTCTTGATGCGCAGGCCCGGCAACATCATGGGCAGCTCCATGTCCAGGCGGCGCGTCTGGCGCATGATGTTCTCGCGCGAGAGGTCGTTGCCGCACTGCTTGAGCAACTGAACCACCGTTTGTCCAACGCTGGCACCGAGCACGGCGAGGTACTCCTTGGCCGCGCCCTTGTTGTACTTGTCCATGAAGGCATTCCAGGCCAAGGTACCAGGGTCGTCCTTCCAGGTCGGATCGCTCGGATCCTTGAGGAAGGCGGCGCTCATGACGCCCTTGACCTTGTCCAGCCCCACCGGGGTCAGCACCGCAGGCACCGAAGATGCGCTCGGGTTGATGTAGATGGCTGGCTTCCAGCCGATGTCATGGGCCTTGCGCAGCGACTGGAGGGTGGCTTTGGGCGAACCCCACGCCACCAGCACGTCCGCGCCCGAGGCCTGCATGGAGACGATCTGCGAGTCCACCGTCGGATCCGACACCTCGTGCGAATCTTCGCGCACGAGCTGCTTCCCGGCAGCGGCCAGGCCCTCCTTCACGCCACGCAGCACATCCTTACCGGCGTCGTCGTTCTGGTAGAACATGGCGATCTTCGCGTTGGGCCGCGTCTGCAGGATGTGCCTGGCCAGGATGCGCCCTTCGTCGGTGTACAGGGGCAGCCAGCCCATGCTCCAGGGGAACTTAGCCGCATCATCCAGCCACGTGGCAGAGCCGGACGAAACGAAGAGTTGCGGTACTTTGGCGTTGTTGAGATAGCTGCGCGACGCCAGCCCAGTGGACGAGCCTATCTGCGCCGCGAGAAAAGCCACCTGATCGCGCTCCACCAGGCGGCGCGATTGCTCCAGGGTTTTCGGCGGGCTGTAGCCATCGTCGGCCAGCACCAGCTTGAGCTGGCGCCCATTCACGCCGCCCTCGGCGTTGACCAGGTCAAACCATGCAGACATGGTCTTGCCGACGACGCCATAGCCTGCGGCCGGGCCGCTGAGCGGCCCGGTCGAGCCGATCTTGATCTCGCGATCCGTCACGCCCGGGGTGCCTGCGCCCTGCGCGCGGACCAGGCCAGAAACGCCGGTCAGCATGGCGCCGGAAAGCATGGTGATGAATTGTCTTTTTTGCATGATGTCTCCTGTGGTGGTGGTGAGATGAATGGATGGGTGAACCCTGCTTGCGGTATCAGGCCGTCTTCCCTTGCAGGCGCAGCACGGCTTCGCGGATCAGCGGCATGCGGTCGTTGCCGAAATACATGTCGGTCTTGTCCACAAAGATGGTCGGCGAGCCAAAGCCGCCGCGCGCGACCACCTCATCGGTGTTGGCCTTGAGCTGATCCTTGATCGCCTGCTCGCCGATGCCTGCAAAGAATGGGGCGGGATCGATGCCAATGCGCTGGCACACATGGGTCAGCACCGAATCCTGCGAGATGTCCTGGTCCTCGCCCCAATAGGCTTCAAATATGGCGCGGGCAAACGGCACCATGTCGTTGCCGAGCCAGACGCAGCCGCGCATCGCCTTCACGCTGTTGACGGGAAACACCGTCGGCGGCATCTTGATCGCAAGCCCCGTCGAGCGGGCCCAATCTGCCAGATCCTTTTTCAGGTAGCGGGCCTTCTGCGGCACCGGCGTCTCGCGCGAGGCGTAGACGGTCGGATTGATTGTGTTGAAGATGCCGCCGACCAGGATGGGCCGCCATGTGACCTCGACGCCCAGTTCGTCGGCGAGCGGCTGGATGTTGTGGAAGGCGAGATAGGTCCAGGGGCTGGAGCAGTCGAAGAAGAATTCGATCATGGTGTTTCTCGCTGGTTGTTGGGCGACATGCGGTGTGCCATCTCCTTGGCCTTCTGGCCGAACATGTTCTTTCTTGCTTCGTCGTCCAGAGGCTCCTTCTCGAATTTGCCGACCGCCAGCCCCGCCTGCACCTGCGGCCGGGCGCGCACGCTGGCGTACCAGCGCTTGACGTGGGGAAAATCGTCGAGCGTGAAGCCTTGCGCCTTGTGGGTCATGGCCCAGGGAAAGCAGGCGATGTCGGCGATGCCGTACTCGGTGCCAGCGACATAGGCGCCGGTCTTGCCGAGCTGGGTATCGAGCACGCGATACAGCCGTGCCGCTTCGTCGCGGTAGCGCTCGATGGCGTAGGCGATCTTTTCTTGTGCATACAGCGCAAAGTGGCCATGCTGGCCGAGCATGGGTCCCAGCCCGCTCACCTGCCACATCACCCATTGCATGGTCTGGGTGAAGCCGCGCAGATCCGTGGGTAGGAACCGGTTGGCTTTACGGGCCAGATAGACCAGGATGGCGCCGGTCTCGAACACCGACAGCGGGCCGCCGCCGTCGAGCGGCGCATGGTCCACGATGGCCGGAATGCGGTTGTTCGGGCTGATCGCCAGGAATTCCGGCCTGAATTGCTCCCCAGCGCGGATGTTGACCGGAATCACCGTATAGGGAAGCTCCAGTTCCTCCAGCAGGATGGAGATCTTCCAGCCATTGGGTGTGGGCGCGTAATGCAGGTCAATCATGGCGAGTGCTCACGACGGCGTGCGACGGCTATCCGCAGCTCTTCAACGGCTCAAGGCGTCAGCGCGGCGCCATGCGGAGGGCGCCATCCACGCGGATGGACTCAGCGTTCATGTAGCCGCAAGTGACCAGGAACTCGACCGC
The DNA here is from genome assembly GCF_010020825.1 of Acidovorax sp. 210-6. Lineage (GTDB taxonomy): Bacteria > Pseudomonadota > Gammaproteobacteria > Burkholderiales > Burkholderiaceae_C > Simplicispira > Simplicispira sedimenti. Next base: position 2,916,686 of record NZ_JAACJE010000001.1, on the reverse strand, counting down.
CTGCGCGTACTCGTCGGGCTCGCCCAGCCGCTTGGGGCAGGGCACGGAAGCGGCCAGGGCCTGTTGGACGGGGTCGGGCAGGCTTTTCAGCAGGGGCGTGCCGAACAGCCCCGGCAGGATGGTGTTGACGCGAATGCCTTCGTCCATCAGGTCGCGCGCGATGGGCAGGGTCATGCCCATGACGGCGGCCTTGCTGGCGGCGTAGCTGGCCTGGCCGACCTGGCCATCCACGGCGGCCGCCGAAGCGGTGTTGACCACGACGCCGCGATCACCGTCGGCCAGCGGCGCGAGCGTCAACATGCCCGCGGCTGATTTGGCGATGCAACGGAAGGTGCCCACCAGGTTGATCTGCACGATGCGGTTGAAGCGATCCGTGGGGCTCGGGCGGATTTCGCCGGTCTTCTTGTCGCGGCTGACGGTCTTGGCGGCGTCGGCCGTGCCGGCGCAATTGACCAGGATGCGCTCCTGCCCGATGGCGGCGCGGGCCTTGGCGAAGGCGGCGTCCACCTGCTCCTCGGACGTCACGTCCACGTTGCAGTAAACGCCGCCAAGCTCGTTGGCCAGCGCCTGGCCGACGGCTTCGTTCATGTCGAAGATGGCGACCTTGACGCCATGGCTGGCCAGGCGCCGGGCCGTGGCAGACCCCAGGCCGGAAGCCCCGCCGGTGATGACGGCGGAAATGTCGGAATTGAGTTGCATGGTTTTTCCTTGTGAGGTGACGGACGGGCGCTATTGGCCGGTGAATTGGGGGGTGCGCTTGGCCAGGAATGCGGCTTGCCCTTCCAGGTTGTCGGCGGAACGCAAGGCGACGACGAAATTGCGCTTCTCATGCTCCAGGCCCTGGGCGAGCGGGGTTTCAAAGCTGGCCAGGGCCGCATCCTTGGCCAGCGCCACGGCCAGCGGCGAATTGGCCGCAATCCGGCGGGCCATCGCCAGCGCCGTCGGCAGGGCCTGGCCGTCCGCCGTCACTTCGGCCACGATGCCGACGTCGCAAGCCTTGCGGGCGTCCATGAAATCGCCAGTCAGCAGCAGGGCCATGGCCTTGGACTTGCCGATGGCATGAACCAGGCGCTGGGTGCCGCCCGCACCGGGGATGGCGCCCAGCTTGACTTCCGGCACGCCGAACTTGGCGGACTCGCCGGCGATGGCGATGTCGCAGGCCAGCGCCAGTTCGGTGCCGCCGCCCAGCGCGAGCTTTTCCACCGCCGCGATGACGGGCTTGGGAAAACGCCCCAGCGCCGCAAAGAAGTCCCAGCCCGTCGCCGAGCGGTCGCCCAGCAGCGGCGTGGCGCGCAGCACGTCAAACGCCGTGATGTCGGCACCGGCGCAAAACACGCCCTCGGCGCCGGTGATGACGACGGCCCGCACGGCATCGTCGTCGCGCAGTTGCGCCAACTGTGCGGACAGGCCCGCAAACACCGCGCCGTTCAGGCTGTTCTTCGCGCGCGGGCGGTTGATGGTCAGGGTGACGACGGCGCCTTCGCGGCTGACGAGCACTTCGCTGGTTTCGCTCATGGTGGCCCCGCTCATGCCAGCCGCTCGATGATGGTGGTGTTGGCCGTGCCCGACGCCTCGCAGATGGTCTGCAGGCCATAGCGGGCGCCCCGGCGCTCCAGTTCGTACAACAGGTCGGTGAGCATGCGCGCGCCGGTGGAGCCCAGCGGATGGCCGATGGCCATCGAGCCGCCGTTGACGTTCAGGCGGTCGTCGGGGATGCCGAATTCCTTCTGGAACATCAACGGCACGCCGCCAAAGGCTTCGTTGACCTCGAACAGGTCGATGTCGTTGATGGTGAGGCCCGACTCCTTCAGCGCCTTGCGGGTGGAGTCGAGCACGGCGGTGAATTGGATCACCGGGTCGGCGGCGGCCACTGCCGTGCTGACGAAGCGCGCGCGCGGCTTCAGGCCGTGCTTCTTGGCATAGGCGCGGCTGGCCATCAGCAGCGCGGCGGCACCATCGCTGATCTGCGACGAATTACCGGCAGTGGTGGCGCCGTCGGCGGCAAACACGGCTTTCAGCGTGGCCAGCTTCTCGGGGTCGGAGTTGGGGCGCACGCCCTCGTCGGCGGCGACGACGGGGCTGTTCGGGTCGGCCGGATCCTCAGTCAGATGCACCAGTTGATCCTTGATGCGACCGGCCTGAATCGCCTCGGCGGCGCGTTTGTGGCTGCGCACGGCGGAGGCATCCAGGGTCTCGCGCGTGAGGCCGAAGCGCGTGTTCAGCAACTCCGACGACACGCCTTGCGGTATCAGCGGGTTGTCCTGGTAGCGCGCCAGTTCGCGCGGGCTGTATTGCGAGCCCAGCGGCGCGCCGGGCTTGAACGACGGCGGCAGCGGCGCCTGCGACATCGACTCCACCCCGCCGCCAATGGCCAACTGGTAGGCACCGGCCTGGATGCCATGTGCTGCAAAGCTCACCGCCTGCTGGCCGGAGCCGCATTGCCGGTCCACCGTCACCGCCGGGACGGATTCGGGCAGCCCCGCCGCCAGCACGGCATGGCGGGCCAGGTTGCCGTGCTGCTGATCCCACTGCAGCACGCAGCCGACGATCACGTCGTCCAGGTCTGCCGGGTTCACGCCGGATTGCTCGACCAGTTGGCGCAGCGTCTCGGCCATCAGATCGACGGGATGCCATTTGTGCAAGCGCCCGCCGCGCTTGCCCACGGGGGTGCGCAGCGCGCCGACGATTACGGGTTCATGGTCGTTCATGGGGTTCTCCAGGGTAGAAAGTGGGTGTCGCGCACAGTGGTGTCACTCGGCGTAGCGGTCTGCCTGCTCGGCGCGGATGCGCTTCTTGTCGATCTTGCCGACGCTGGTCTTGGGGATGGTCTCGACGAACAGGATCTGATCCGGCAACTGCCACTTTGCGAAGGCGCTGGTCAGGTGTTCCTGCAATTGCTCCTGGGTCGCCTGCTGGCCGGGCCTCAGCACCACCAGGGCCAGCGGCCGTTCCTGCCACTTCGGATGCGGAACCCCGACCACCGCGGCGTCGCGCACGGCCGGGTGGCCCATGAGCAGGTTTTCCATGTCGATGGAAGAGATCCATTCGCCGCCGCTCTTGATTACGTCCTTGATGCGGTCGGTGACCTTGAGGTAGCCGTTCTCGTCCACCGTGCCCACATCGCCCGAGCGCCACCAGCCGCCTTCCAGGAAGCGGTCGCCGGAATCGGGCATGTCGTGGTAGCTGGCCGTGATCCAGGGGCCGCGCACGCAGATCTCGCCCGCCGACTTTCCGTCGTGCGGCAAGTCCTTGTCGTCGGCATCGACGATGCGGATGTCCACCCCGGTCAGCACCAGGCCCTGCTTGCGCTTGAGGTTCCAGCGCTCTTCCTCGGTCAGGCGCTTCCTGAGCGTGGACTTGAGGCGGTTCATCGTCACCAGCGTCGTGGCTTCGGTGGCGCCGTAGCCATGCACCACCTCGGCGCCGGTGAGTTCATAGAAGCCGATCATCATCGACAGCGGCGGCTCGCTCGCGCCGGACAGCATGCGCATGCGGCTGAAGTCCGGCTTGACCGGCATCGTCTCGATGTACTGCAGCATGGGCTGGAAGATGGCCGGTGCGCCGTTGGTGACCGTCACGCCCTCGGCGATCATGGCATCCACCAACGGCTTGGTGTCTTCGGCGGCGTAGCGGCCCGGCAGCACGATCTTGTCGCCCAGCAGCGTGGCGGCCTGCGGCAGGCCCCAGCATTGCCCGTGGAACATGGGGGTGATGAGCATGACGCAGTCGTCCAGCGTCATGCCCAGGTTGGTGGCCATGCCCGTGGAGTGCATGTAGATGCCGCGGTGCGAGTAGTACACGCCCTTGGGCCGGCCCGTGGTGCCAGTGGTATAGCAAGCGCTGTAGGCCGAGGTTTCGTCGATCTCGGGCCAGTCGATCTTCGTGTCGGCGGCGGCCAGCAGGTCTTCGTAGTGCAGCAGCGGCTTGAGCGTGGTCTTGATCTGATCCAGCGGCTTGTCGGTCATGACGATCCAGCCCTTGATCTGGGGCGAATTCGCTGCAATGGATTCGGCAATGGGCAGCAATGTCTCGTCCACGCACACGTAGGACACCTGGCTGTGGCCGACCACGTAGCCCAGGTCTTCGGCGCCCAGGCGCAGGTTCATCTGCAACATGACGGCACCCAGGCCGGGGATGGACCAGTACAGCTCGAAATGGCGCCGGCTGTTCCAGTCCAGGATGCCGACGCGGTCGCCGGGCCCGACACCGAGCGCGCGCAGGGCATTGGCGCTGCGGCAGACGCGGGCGTAGCAGTCGGCATAGGTGTAGCGGTCCCAGCCGCCATCGGGTGTGCGGTAGACGATCTCCTGGTCCCCGTGGGTGCGCGCGGCGTGCCGGATCAGCGTGGTGGTGTTGAGCTGGCGCTCGTTGCCGGTGGTGGACGGGCAGCCGCGGACGATGTGGGTGTTAGCAGTCATTTCTTTGTCTCCTGGGTGGTGGTTGCGTTGAGTGCCTGGAACCGTGGGGCCGGGGCCGCTTCGATGGCGCCGGAAGGGGTGGTCTGGTAGATGCCCCGTGCCGCGTTGTGCGGATGCCGCGCCGCCTCGGCGAGGCTGAGCACGGGTGCGAAGCAGGCGTCGCTGCCTTCGAGCAATGCGCACCAGTGCGCCCTGGGCTGGCTGCGGATGAGGGCTGCGATGCGCGCCTTGAGCGCTGGCCAGGTCGCCGTGTCGTACTGGTCGGCGGGGTTCACGTCCGTCAGGCCCAGCCTGGACAGCAGCAGTGCGTGGAAAGGCGGCTCGATCGCGCCGAGGCTGATGAAGCCGCCGTCGGCGCAGGCGTACACGTCGTAGAACGGCGAATCGTGGAACGGGCTGGGCTGTGCGCCGTCGATCTGCCCGTTGGCGCGAATCCAATGAACCAGCGTGCCCAGCATGGCCACGATGTCGATGATGGCGGCGTCCACGACCCGGCCACGACCAGTGGCCCGTGCATCGACCAGCGCGCAGGCGATGCCAAAAGCCATGCCCAGCGCCCCGGCACCGTCCCCGAGTACCGAGGGCGGCACGATGGGCGCTTGCCCCCTGTGCGCCGACAGCGACAGCAGGCCCGTCAGCGCCACGTAGTTCAGGTCATGGCCGGCGGCCTGGGCAAGCGGGCCGTCCTGGCCCCAGCCCGTCATGCGGCCATAGACCAGCCGGGGGTTGAGCGCCGCGCATTCGGCGGGGTCGAAGCCCAGCCGCTCCATCACACCGGGGCGAAAGCCCTCGATCAAAACGTCGGACTGTGCGATCAGATCCAGGGCGCGCGCCTTGCCGCCGGGCGACTTCAGGTCGGTGATCTCGACCGTCTTGCCCCGGTGCAGCGGGTTGGCCGCCGCCCCGCCCAGCGACTGCGCCCCGGCGGCCTGCTCGGCCCGCGCCAGCGCCGTCACCTCGGCGCCCATGTCGGCCAGCATCATGGCGGCCAACGGGCCTGGACCGATGCCCTCGAACTCCACCACACGGACGCCGTGCAGCGGCCTTTGCAGCGTGTGCGCAGCGTTCACAGCTTCCTCGCGATCAGTTCTTTCATGACCTCGTTCGCGCCGCCGTAGATCTTCTGCACGCGCGAGGCGGCGTACATGCGCGCGATCGGGTACTCGGCCATGAAGCCATAGCCGCCGAACAACTGCAGGCATTCATCGGTCACGCGGCACTGCTGCTCGGTACACCACCACTTGGCCATGTACGCGGCCTCGTCGTCCAGCGTGCCGTCCAGCAGCCGCTGGGTGCAGTCGTTGACGAAGGTGCGCACCACGTGGGCGATGGTGGCCAGCTCGGCCAGCTTGTGGCGCGTGGTCTGCATGTCGAACAGCGGCGCGCCGAAAATCTTGCGCTCCTTGGTGTATTCAATGGTCAGCTCCAGCGCCCGGTCGATGACGGCTGCGGCCGGCACGGCGATGGACATGCGCTCGTAGGGCAACTGGCCCATCAACTGCTTGAAGCCATGCCCTTCGACGCCGCCCAGCAGTTGATCGGCCGGCACGCGCACCCCGTCGAAGAACAGTTCCGCCGTGTCCGACGCGGGCATGCCGATCTTTTCGAGCAGGCGGCCCACGCGGAATCCGGGCAGGTTTTCTGTCTCCAGCACGATCAGCGACAGCCCCCGGCTGCCTGCCTCGCCGGTGCGCGCGACCACGATCAGCAGATTGCAGGTAAAGCCGTTGGTGATGAAGGTCTTGGCGCCGTCGATCACATAGTGGTCGCCATCGCGGCGTGCGCGGGTGGATATGGCTTTCAAGTCCGTGCCGCAGCCCGGCTCGGTCATCGCAATGCCGACCAGCATCTCGCCGCTGCCCAGCTTGGGCAGCCAGCGCTGCTTTTGCGCCTCGGTGCCGAAGTCCATGATGTAGTGCGAGGCGATGCTGTGCACCGTGACGTTGTTCGGCATCTCGGCCCGGGTCAGTTCGTCCTGCACCACCAGTTGGTAGGCGAGGCTGGCCCCGGCGCCGCCGTATTCCTCGGGCAGCTCGGGCAGCATGAAACCCATTTCGCCGAAGGGCCGCCAGACCTCGCGCGGGATGTAGCCCTGTTCGCGCCAGACGGGCAGGTGCGGAGCCATCTCGGCGGCGATGTAGCGGCGAACCTGGTCACGAAAGGTCTCGATGTCGCTGTCCATCCAGGGTTGGCGGTGCAGTTGCGGCAGCATGGGGGCGTTCCTCGGAAAGTGGGTGCTGTGAAGGTGAAGGGTGGAAGACTTGGCCTATCGTCGGCATTCAGCCCATGCACGTCTTGCCCGCCAGCGCATGGCGAGTGACTTTGCGTGCACAAGGGAAAACCCGGCTGGCCGGGCCTGGCCCATGGCCGGGCCATGGACTCCCATCCCGCGCGCATCGCTGGGCGGCATCCCAAAGCGTTGCTTGAATGCGCGGCAAAAGTGGCTGGTGGAGTTGAAGCCCCAGTGGAAGGCGATCTGCGAGATTTGCTGGTGCCTGCAGGCCGGGTCAATCAGTGCCCGCCAGCACGCCTGCAACCGGCTTTCCAGGATGTGGCCGACCACCGTGGTGTCGCCCTGCGCAAACAGCGCGTGCAGGTAGCGCCGCGAAATGCCGAGCGCGGCGGCGATGCGTGCCGGGCTCAGGTCATCCTCGTGCAAATGCTGGGCGATGTAGGCCAGCGCCCGTTCGCGCAACGCGGCCATGGCCGTGAACCGGGTGGCGCTCTCCGGCTCTGGCAACGCAAGATCCAGCAGCCCTATCACCGTGCGGCACAGGGCAAGGTGTGCAGAGGGCGGCATGGCGCCAAGCTCCTTGGCCAGCCCCATCAGGTGCTGGCTCAACAGCGCCCCCACGCCTGTGCGGCTATCCATGCGGCAGGCTGTCGGCGGCTGCTTGCGCCTCGGCAGCTGCTCGCGCATGAGCTGCCAGGGAATCATCAGCGACACGCTGTGGGTGCGCTCCAGCACCTCATGGTCCTGCCGCTGGTCGGTGCGCCAGAGGAACATTTCGCCCTCGCAAACCGGTGCATCCCACTGCTGCAACTGCACCCGGCCGCTCAGGTTCAGCTGCAGCCCCAGGCAGAGCACCTCATCGAATGGCGAATGTCCAGACAGAAGCTGGCCGACGCCGGGTTCGGTCACGGTATGCACAAGGAAAGCCCCGGCGAATTCGTGCCGTTGCAGCGTCGCCTGGACTGCGGCAGGCTTTGCCGGGGAAGAAAGATCCCAGTGCTGGAAGCGGCCTTCAAGGACCGTTTCCATCACATCTACATGGCCGATGGACAACTCCATGGCGGACTGTTGCAGCATTTGTTGTCTCCAGAACTTGCCCCTCAACGCCTTGGCCCATCGGGCCGGAGCGTCGGCACCGTGGCGTGCTTTTGTGCGACGCTCCGGGTGCCTCAAGGGATGCAGGCGATCGTAGGAAACGGTGTTTGGTGCGGCAATGACGGATCGTCTCTATCGGCTGACAAGAAGCCTCTTTTGACGGATGCAGGCAGGCGGCATCCCCATAGCCGGAGGGCCCTGCGCTAACCTCGCGACATCGATGGTGAACGCTGAAGAGGAGACGCTATGGATCTGGGTGCAATGCTGGCCAGCAAGCAGGTGCTGGTCACGGGGGCCTCGTCGGGCCTGGGCGAAAACTTTGCCCGGCTGGCCGCCGGTTGCAAGGCCAAGGTGGTGATCGCGGCGCGGCGCAAGGCCCGGCTCGACAAGCTCGCGCTGGAACTCGAAAAACTCGGTGCGCTGCAAGTCACGGTGCTGGAAATGGATGTGGCTTCCGAGCAGTCCATCGACGGCGCCTTTGCCGAACTGGACGCCTTGGGCGTCACGCTCGACGTGGTGGTCAACAACGCCGGGGCTGCCAACGACGGCCTGTCGCTCACGCTGCCTGCCGCCGACTTCGATGCGCTGATGGCGACCAACGTGCGCGGCGTGTGGCTGGTGGCCGCGCGTGCCGCGCAGCGCTGGGTGGATGCCGGGCGGGGCGGCTCCATCATCAACATCGCATCCATCCTGGGCGAGCGCGTGATGCCGGGCGCCATGCTGTATGCCACGTCCAAGGCCGCAGTGGTACACATGACCAAGAGCCTGGCGCTCGAATGGGCGCGCCACGGCATCCGTGTCAATGCCATCGAGCCGGGCTACATCAGCACCGAGATGACCGACGCCATGTGGGACACCGCCTATGGCAAGGCGCTCATCCAGCGCGTCCCGATGCGCCGCCTGGGCAAACCGGAAGAGCTGAACGGCCTGTTCCTGCTGCTCGCGACCGAGGCCGGGTCGTGGATGACCGGCGCCTGCGTGCCGGTGGACGGCGGGCATTTGTGCTCATCGCTTTGAGGGCGGCGGGCCAAAGTAGCGCTGCGTCCTGGGGATTCGTAGAGAGAATCCCCAGGTTCAACCCATGAAAATCAGCGGGCTTCGTTGATGATATGAAGCTGCGTGAATTCCAGCAATCCTTCCTCGGCCAGCTCTCCGCCCATTCCAGATTGTTTGGCGCCGCAAACGGGAATTGCGGGGCCAATATCAAGATGCTTGTTGATCCAGGTCGTGCCTGAATACATCCGCAACGCAATCTCGCGCGCTTTTTCTCTATCCGCTCCCCAGACGGAACCGCCCAAACCCCAGGGAGAATCGTTTGCGCTGGTCAGTGCTTCTTCAGGGTCGGAATATTTGATGACAGGCAAGACCGGTCCGAACTGCTCTTCCTGAACCAGGCGCGAGCTATTCTTAATATCGGCCACAATGGTTGGACGGATGAAGAATCCGGCTTGGCCCTCGGCTTCGCCGCCTGCCACGATACGGCCATCCTTCCTGGCTATTTCCAGGAATTCCTTGAGCTTTGCATATTGCATGCGGTTTTGTATGGGCCCCATCGTGGTGCCCTGGTCCAATCCGTTGCCGACCACCACCTGTTTTGCCAGGGCTGCGAGGCGGTCAACCACATCGTCATAAATTGATTCATGCACATAAGCGCGTTTGACCGCGATGCAGACCTGCCCGGCATTCAAAAAGGCCCCATTGAAGATGCCTTGGGCAACGCTGGCCGGGTCAGCGCCCGGCAGGACGATGGCGGCATCATTCCCACCCAGCTCCAGGGTCAGGCGCTTGAGGGAGGTTGCGGCGGATGCCATCACTTTCTTCCCAGTGGCGGATGAGCCTGTGAACGAGATCTTCGCCACGTCCGGGTGCTGGGTCAGATAGCCGCCCAGGTCATTCTGGTCGGTGACGACGTTGACCACGCCCGCCGGGAAAATGCCGGCCATGATCTCGCCAATCTTCAAGGTGGCCAAAGGCGTGGTGGGGGCTGGCTTGATAATGATCGTGTTGCCAGCCAGCAGGGCGGCGGGCAATTTGAATGCCATCAGCAGCAGTGGGAAATTCCAGGGAATGATGGCGCCCACCACACCCAGCGGTAGCCGGTGCTGCTCAACGCGCATGGTCTCGTTGTCTTCAAGAATCTTGACCGGCAGTTCCTGGCTGGCAATGCCACGGATGAATAGAGCCGTCCATAAAACCTCGGTCGTGGCTTCGCCGAGCGGTTTACCTTGCTCCTGGGTCAGCACGCGCGCCAAATCGTTTTGTTGCGCATCCATCGCGTCAGCGAGTTTCAGCAACATTTCCCTGCGCTGCGCGATGGGGCGGCGAGACCAGGCTGGAAAGGCGGCTTTTGCCGCTTGAATGGCGGCCTCCATTTGCGCCTCGTCGGCGCGGGGGCACAGGGCCAGTACCGTTTCGGTTGCGGGGTTGATGACTTCCATGGTGGAAGCGCCATCGACCAGTTCACCGTTGATGAGCAGCTTGTAATTCGCCATATTTGTCTCCTGTTGTTGCAGTGTTGTGCGGAATATGGAATGCATGCGTATTCAGCACAGAAATGCTACAACCCGGTCTCCAACGGGACAATGACGGAACGTCTCGCTGGGCTGGCAAAAGACCTCAATTTCCTGGCGTTGCCAAATGCTCTTGAATTCATAGCATTCAGCCAAGGTGGAATAAAGGCGGGAGGCAGATTGGGTTACGCTTAGGCAGTTCAGGACTCTTTCGCGGGAGGGTTGTTGAGCGGAAAAATGGGTGCCACCCTCTATCGATCAGAAGGTCAAGCATGACTCATTCGAGTCTTTGACCCAACAAGGTCTTCGTGAATGACTTCGGCGTTGTACAGTGACTCAGGCGACCCGTCGGTCGAGGCGCTGTTGGGCCGCAAGGTACTGATCGGCAAAGCGCTGGATCAACTCGCCTGCCGACGGGATGTCGTGCAGCACACCGATGCCCTGACCGCAGCCCCAGACGTCCTTCCATGCCTTGACTTTGGGACCGCCTTCCGGGCCGCCGAAATCCATGTCGGAAGGGTGAGCACTTGGCATGTTCTGCGGATCCATGCCGGCGGCGACGATGGACGGGCCAAGGTAGTTACCCCAAACGCCCGTGAAGAAGTCGGTGTAGACGATGTCTTCAGCACTGCCTTCGATGACTGCCTTCTTGTACTCGGGCTGCGCATGGGCTTCCTGCGTCGCAATGAACGCCGAACCGATATAGGCAAAGTCGGCACCCATGGCTTCGGCTGCGAGGATGGAGGAGCCGTGGGCAATGGAGCCCGATAGCGCGATCGGACCATCGAACCAGGCGCGTGTCTCCTGAACCAAGGCGAAGGGCGACTGGCGACCAGCGTGGCCACCCGCGCCCGTGGCCACCAGAACCAGGCCGTCGGCGCCTTTTTCAATCGCTTTACGGGCAAACTTCTGGTTGATCACGTCGTGCATCACCAAGCCCCCGTAGGAATGCACCGCGTCGTTGACCGTAGTCTGCGCACCCATCGAGGTGATCACCAGCGGCACCTTGTATTTGACGCACAGCTCCATGTCCTGGTGCAAGCGCTCGTTGGTCTTATGCACGATCTGGTTGACTGCAAAGGGCGCTGAAGGCTGCTCGGGATGCAGGCGGTCGTATTCGGCCAACTCGGTGGTGATGCGGTTCAGCCACTCGTCCAGTACATGCGCGGGACGCGCATTGAGCGCGGGGAAGGATCCGATGATGCCAGCCTTGCACTGGGCAATGACCAGTTCGGGATAGGACACGATGAACATCGGCGATGCGATCACTGGTAGGCGCAAACGCGCCTTGAGTTGCTGCAGATTCATTTTGGTTTAGCTTGAAGTAAGAGGGGATGGAGTAGTCGTTTCTATGGCCCGTGCTTGAACGGGGCAGTCATGAGCCAATCGGGTCAATGCAGCGCGGAAAGGAACAGTCCGAATAACTGGTACCAGCCGATAGGCGTCGAATAAAAGACATTGAAGTGCCTCGTATCTACGGTGCATGTTCATGACTAGGCTGCGGGGTCACTTGCCGGTGAACCGGGGCGGACGTTTCGCCTCGAAAGCCTGCAGTCCCTCCCGGAAGTCGGAACTGAGGGTGTGAACCTCGGAGGCCAGCGATTCAAGGCGAAGTGCCGTGTCCTCGGGCTGGTCGAGTCCATCATCTATCAGCGCCTTCATGCGACGCAGGCCCAGTGGACTCTTGGTGGCTATCAAGTCCGCGACTTCTTGGGTTGTCGCTTCCAGTTGCGCATCGTCCACGACCCGGTTGACCAAACCGGCCTCCCGCATTTCCTCGGCCGTCACGAACTCGCCGGTGTAAAGGAGATATTTCGCGCGTGTGAGGCCAATGGTTCGGGGGAGGCGAACCGACGCGCCGCCACCGGGAAGTAGGCCGTAGTTGGCGTGCGCGTCGCCAATCCTCGCGCTGCGGGCTGCAATGACCAAGTCGCAGCACAGCACAAGCTCAAGGCCGCCGGCAAGAGTCAATCCGTTGAGCGCGGCGATGATGGGCTTGGGGAATCGATCCAAGCGATTCGTGGTGCGCTGGACGCTTTCCAGAAACCCACTAGTGCCGCGATCGCCCAGTTGGTCGTTGATGTACTTGAGGTCGGCACCTGCGCAGAAGGCACGACCGGTGCCAGTGAGCACTACCGTCATGACATCAGCTTGTTCAAGTGCTTCGTCCAGCGCCTTGTCGACAGCTTTTAGCACTGACGGCGAGAGCGAGTTCATTGCCTCCGGTCGGTTCAATCGGATCCACAGAGACCGATTCCGCACTTCGGAAACCACCACTGGATCTGGCATCTCTCTCCTTCACAGGCATTTCTTTGCAACCCTCGGATTCTTCTTCTCGATGTCCAGGGTGAGAACTGGTAATTTCCCTTACTGGACGGAAAAAGAGTTGACTCTAAAGTAAAATAGAATCGATGGCGGTAGCTGGTTCGAGCTGACGGGCTGCAATGTCATGGCTCGCGAGGCTTGGATCTGATCAAGCAAACTCACCCGATGGGTGAGAAGGAAGAGGCAGTACGCTGAAGGAGCCTGGTGATGAGGGTGCGGGTGCGGCGAAGTGTTCGCGTCTTGCCCTCTTGCTATCATGCCCCTTTAAGTAACTTTGCCCTTTCCGCAAGGCAAAAAAACCAATCTTTATGAGTCAGTCCACCGACGCCGAGCCGAAGTCGCAGACGCGTGTAGGCACCACACGACCCGCCAAAGTCGCTAGGTGGAATAACGCAGTCAGCAGCGCTAACGAGCAGCACAAGCTGAAAAGGCAGGCCGTGATCGCCGAGGCATCGAGGGCCTTTGGCCGCCATGGGTCCCAAAACGTGTCACTTGACGAGATCGCCAAGGCATTGAATGTCAGCAAACCTGCGCTGTACTACTATTTCAAGAACAAGCAGGAGTTGATCTACGAGTGTCATGAACTGGCAATGAAGATTGGCGATCAGGTGCTCAAGGACGCTATCGCCTCGGAGGCTACTGGGTACGGTCGGATCATTGCGTTCATGAAGAACTACATCTCGCACTTGACGGACCAGATGGGGGCTCCGGCGATCTTGCACGATTTCTCTGCGATGACACCTGCAGACCGAAAAAAGATCACACTGAGGCGCCGGAAGTTCGATCTTCAGCTTCGCAAGATTCTTGAGGAGGGGGTGGAAGATGGCTCGATCGTCCCCTGCGATGCTAGATTGGCTGTCTTCTGGTTCATGGGGGCGATCGGTTCCATTTCACAGTGGTACCACGCCGATGGAACACTGACAGGTGATCAAGTTGCAGAAGTGTTCATCAGTCTTCTGGCCAGAGGCATTCGACCCCAGGGAGAAGACTAGTTCTCGCCGTAACGTGGCGTATGTGACTGTCAAGCTTGACTGGTAGTCCAGCCATTGTGTAGACACTTCACTTCATGTCGGCAGCTGAGCTCCATTGCCTGACACGGCTGGCGCGTCGGGCTGTAGCTGCGTTGGCTGCACTCTCGCATCAGGCGGAAGCAAAGGAGCGCGGCACGGGCTCATCTAGTAGAACCAGTTGAGCCAGCGAGTCGGCAGTGGATTGAGCCGCATGACGCTCACGTCGCGACGCAAAGATTCCTGCAGTGCTTGGGATGATGCTCCTTCGGCCGCCGGTCGCATCTGAGGCTATGCATCGCGGCAGCCGTCGTGGACATGTCTGGCCGTTGGCAAAGTCGAGTCGCTCGACAGGCAACTTTTCGTCGGCCAGTCGACCACCAGCCTCCAGGGGATGCGCAACAACAGCTCTGTCAGAAAGTAGGGCCATTGTGCCGTGGGGTCGGTGAAGCGCAGCAACGAACCGAACTGATCGCCGCGCGCCACTTTCTGGCGCGATCCCGGCATCGTCCAAGAACGCATCGACCTTCAATCTTCTCGTTCGCGCGCCTTACAACTTGTTGTCCACAAGGATGATGGAAATCATGAATGGCAAGGCATTCATGGGGGAGGCGGGTGCTGCAAGTTGATGTGAACTGTCAGCCGATAGCCGTGTTTTGCAATCGCTTCGATTGGCGGTAACTACTAGGCTTCTCTCGACAAGAAAAGGCATGAACCATGCTGGCCACCAGGAGACAGATCTATGTACTTGACGCAAGCCCTACACCGTGCAGCGCAGCTGCATCCCAACCGAATCGCCGTTCAATTCGGCGAGCGGCAACATACGTTCCGTGAATTCATCCGTCGCGTCGCACGGCTGGCGGGAGCGTTGCAGCAGATGGGCATGCAAACGGGCGATCGGGTGGCCATGTTGGCACTCAATTCCGATCGCTACCTCGAATACCAGATGGCGGTGCCCTGGGGGGGGCGGCGCGCTCAATCCTTGCAACATACGCTGGTCTGCCGCCGAGATCGCCTATTCGCTCAATGACTCCGGGTCTACCATTTTGCTGGTCGACGACATGTTCGTGCCCATGGTCAAGCAGCTTAGGGCAGAGGCGCTGGTAGTGCGTGACGTAATCTACTGCGGCGAAGGATCGGTGCCTGATGGAATGATGGGCTATGAGCAGTTGCTGGCCCAATCCATGCCCGTGCCCGACGCCGTGCGTCGCGGAGAGGACTTGGCCGGAATTTTCTACACGGGGGGCACGACCGGATTTCCCAAAGGGGTGATGCTGAGTCATACGAACATGTGCAGTTCGGGCTTGGCCGTGCGGGCCGCAGGCATGGCCGACCCAGGAAGCGTCTATCTGCATGCAGCCCCCATGTTCCACTTGGCGGACATGGGGCTGGCCATGGCGCATTGGCTGGAGGGAAACACTCATGTGATCGTGCCCGCTTTCAGTCCGGAGCTTGTGCTGGACACCATCGAGCGCTGTCGCGTCACGCATGCGGTGTTGGTGCCCACCATGATCCAGATGATGGTCGATCATCCGACCATGAAGAAGATGCGTGATCTGAGCTCCTTGAAGTCGGTCACATACGGGGCATCGCCGATTTCGGAGGCCGTTTTGGATCGTGCCATGGAGGCGTTGCCCGGCGTGGGTTTCTCGCAGGCCTACGGTATGACAGAACTCTCTCCCTTGGCCACTATCAATCCGGCTTACTACCACAGCGCTGAGGGGCGCAATCTGGGCAAACTGCGCGCGGCAGGGCGCGCAGGATTTTGTGTCGAATTACGCATTGTGGATGCCGCAGGGACTGAGGTGCCTCGTGGCACGGTGGGGGAGGTGATCGCGCGCGGGCCGAACGTGATGCAGGGATACTGGAACAAGCCCGAAGCCACTGCGCAAGCCTTGCGCGACGGATGGATGCATACCGGCGATGGCGCCTGGATGGACGACGACGGGTTCATCTTCATTGCCGACAGGCTCAAAGATATGATCATCAGTGGCGGTGAGAACATTTTCTCCGCTGAGGTTGAAAACGCATTGGCCCAGCATCCCTGCGTTGCCAGTTGTGCCGTCATCGGCATACCCAGTGATGCATGGGGAGAGTCCGTTCATGCCGTGGTGGTCAACAAGCCGGGGCAATCCATCGAGGCCGAAGAACTGATTGCGCACTGCAAACAGTTGATTGCCCCTTACAAGTGCCCGCGCAGTGTCGAGTTCCGTGATGCGCTGCCTTTGTCGGGCGCTGGGAAGATCCTCAAGACGGCGCTGCGCGAGCCATTCTGGGCGGGGAGCGAGCGCAAGGTCGCGTGAATCGCCGTCCTCGGCCGCATCTCCTCGACCTTTTCTTGGTGCAAACCAAGATGCAAGACTTACTTGTCGCAGCGGCAGTAAACCCGGGGAGTTCAACGCTTGGAATGTCCGTACGGAGCTCGCCGCGTTCTTGCCCACTGCTGAAGCCGCACAGTAGCGCTTTCTTGCGTTCTCACCGATGAAAGGTTGGGGCGCGCTCCATCGGTCGAGTAGCTCGCTGAACTAGACGATCCTCACAACATTCGACGCTTCCCACAGAACGGGAAACCTCGCGTCATCGAAGCGTGCAAGGCGTTCGCGAACGGCTCGGATTCTCGTCCGTCAGCGGATCGATGACATGCCAGTGCAAGCTGCGAAACCAGTGCTCGATGAATCTGAGCGGCAGCATCGCAGTGTCCCGAAGTAGCGACAAATGGTACCGAAGTTGGCGCACGCCACCTTCTCTATGTTGACCGTGAATACAGGAGGCAGCGTCGGTGCATCGTTGCTGCTGACATGAAGTCAGCAAGGGTTTCTACCAGATCATAACAAGAATCTGATTCTGTATTATTTGAAAAATGCACTACCTAGAAGTGCATAGCCTCTGATTGCCGCATCCGGCGGCGACCGTTCACGTAAAGTTCTAAAAGGAGCAAGCAATGATCTGTGTTCTGGGTTCAACTGGCCAGCTTGGCCTCCCCATGACCAAGCAACTCGTGGCTGCCGGACAATCCGTCCGCTGCCTCGCACACACCGAAAAAAGCGCTGAGATCCTGCGGCGTGAAGTTCCCGGAGTGGAAATCGTCGTTGGCGACATGACCAACCGCGAGGATCTTCGCCGAGTCATGACCGGCTGCGATCAACTGTTCATCGTGACTCCGGTGGTGGCCGAGATGGTTGAGTTGCAGAAGCAGATCATCGATGTGGCCAAAGAGACCGGGATTCGCGGCATCACCAAGCTCTCGGGCTACACGGCCGACCACATCGATGAGATCAGCTTGCTGTCTCAGGATCACGGTGCTACCGATCGGTACCTCGCGAAGGTCGGCGTGCCCTACACACTCCTCTACCCATGCACCTTCATGCAGACGCTGATCCTGAAGTTCGGCGAGATGGTCAAGAAGGATTCGAAGATCGTGGCCCCGGTGACCGCGACGAACACCATCGCGTACGTTGACGGGCGTGATGTGATCGACACGGCGGCAGCGGTGCTGATCAAAAACCAGCACAAGAACGAGATCGTTTTCATCACGGGCCCGGCACCGATCTCGTACGGACAGTTCGCTGAGCTGCTCTCGCAGCGACTCGGTCGACCGATCACGTACGTCAAGAACACCTTCGAAGAAGCGGAACAGGATCTGCGCGACGTTGGACTGAACGCTTACGGCGCGAAGGCGCTGCGCGGCCTCTACCAGATGTACGAGCGGGGCGATATGAACGACACCGGCGATGGCGTCGAAAAGATGACCGGTCACCCGCCGCGTTCTATCAATGACTTTCTTGACGATTTCATCGGTTTCTTCAAGTAAGAAGTCCTGGGATTTCAGGCACAAGCACCTTCCCAGTCGGAAAACCATACTGATGAGCACTGGCTGCGCGGCGATCTACCGCGAACCTTGAACACCAAAAGAGGACTATCGCTATGAAAGAAGCATATTTCAAAGAGCTCGGGACACCCGACGTCATCAAGATCCACGAAGTGCCCGATCCGGTACCCGGTCCGGGTGAGGTGCTCGTCCGCACCCATGCGGTGGACATCGGCAGAGCCGACGTCAACTACCGCCGTGGCTTCTACCCCTGGCCGCAGTTCCTGCCCGCCGTTCCTGGCTGGGAAGGCTCTGGCGTCGTGGAGAAGCTGGGCGAGGGCGTCACGAATGTGTCGGTCGGCCAGCCGGTGTACTTGGTGACGATGCTGACCAGCCCTGGTGACGAGGGCCGCGGGTTCGGTCGCGAGAAGCTCGTCGTTCCCGCCCATAAGCTCGTCGTGGTTCCGGAAGGCGTCGATCTCGACGATGCCGCGACGGCTGGTTACTACGCGATGGCTTGGTGCGCGCTCCGCGAGGGCTATGGCGGCAAGCCGCGCGCTGACCAGAAGCACCCCGGTGCGTTGCCCGGAACGCTCCTTCAGATTGGCGCGGCCGGCGCCTTTGGCACCGGCTTCGTCCAGGTCGCCAAAGCGCTCGGCATCACCGTCATCGGTACCGTCAGCGGCGATGAGAAGGCGGAGTTTGCACGGGCTTCGGGTGCGGACCACACCATCAACTACCGCACTGAGGACGTGCATGCCCGGGTGCTGGAGCTGACCAACGGCCGAGGTGTCGACATGATCGTCGATCACATCGGGGGCGACGAATTCGGCAAGTATTTCGAGACTCTCGCGCCTTTCGGGACGATCCTGGTGCTGAACCTGGAGAAGGGTGACGCCGGCGTCGATCTGCTGCAGCCCGTCGTGTACTCGAAGCGGTGGCCTGCCGTGCGCTACTTCGGCGCGATCGGTCTCGGCGAGGTTCCAGACGAGATGAAGGCCCATTCCGAGGCCGTTCTCGACCTCATGGCCAAGGGCAAGCTGCGCCCGCGGATCGGTACGACCTTCCCGCTCGATAAGGTCGTCGAGGCGCAGACGCTGGTTGAGAATGGCACGTTGGGCTACGTCCTGCTGCAGCTCAATCGCGGTTGACGCCAGGCGCTGCCGCCACAGAACGGGGCGAGGGTTTCGGGTAGCCCCCAGAACCCCTCGCCCCGTTTTCATCTCTTCACTCGTGCGAACGGCGGGCTGCTCGCGCGTTCCAGCGAATGAACGGTCATGTACATGAACATGAGCCACCGTGGCCGCCTGGCTCACCTCCATCAGCAGCGACGGGCGGCTCGTGACGGCTTCCATGCGCTGCTGCGGTTGGACGTGCTCAATCTGGCGGGCAAGAGGCCAATGAAATCGAATACCTCCAGGACTTACGCAATAAGCACCTCGTCATTCCCGCGAAGGCGGGAATCCAGTTCTCCGCTTCAGTGCTGCCGCTGGATTCCCGCCTTCGCGGGAATGACGGCTGCGTAAGTCCTGACATCTAAACTCAATGCGCGGCACAATGCTCAGCGTGCCTTTCAAGGTGTCAACAGTGAACAGGATGGGGATTGAATGAATCAGAGTGAGCGCACGGTACCGGACGTTGAAAGTCTTCCCTCCTATCAACAAGAGCGACGCCAGAGGATTGTCGATGTAACGCTAGACCTTCTGTTGAAGAACGCTGGTGCAGTGGAAGTCAGGGATGTGGTGGACGCAGCCGATGTCTCGTTGGCCACTATTTATCGCTATTTCGGCTCTAAAGAAGTGCTCTTCTCCGCCGCATATCTGCATTGGCATTCCGGCTATATCGCAGCGCTCGAGGCAAGCATGAAGAGGGCTCGTACCAATAGCGCCAGGATGAGGGCGGGTATGGGCGTCTTCTGTGACGTGTTTGAACAGGCACCGCATATGTGGGACGCCTATCTGGTCACGCGCGCATTGAAGCAACCCGCAATCCTCACCATGCGGCTTGATTTTGAGCAACGTCTTCGGCAACTTTTCATAGGCGCTTTGCATGGTGTCCCGGAACGGGATGCAGAGGGCATCATCTCCATCCTGACCGCAGTGACTGCATGGAACCTGTCGAGCTGGCGTACCGGGGACATCACCACCCAACAACTTCGAGATGAACTCAACGAGGGCGTTCGCTTGACGATAGAGGGCAGGTAGTGCATGGAGCCTGCCGCATCTGCCAGACCTTGCAGCAAGGTCCTTTCATGGGGTTATTGACGGAGGTTTTTTGGCCAGCAACGGAGTGCCGCGTCGCTTACGGGTGAGTAGTTGCGACTTGCACGGTTCCGTGGCCGTGCCGGAATTGGTCAGATACCTTTATGCAGGGCGCTGTCCGCTGCGCGAGCGGGCACGGTAAGCTCCCGGCGCGCTGCCGGTCCAGACCTTGAATGCGCGCTGGAAGGCGGTGCTGTCGGTGAAGCCCAGGTCGGCTGCGATGGCGACGAGCGAGGTTTCGCTGCTGGTCAGGCGCTCGATCGCCATGTCGCGCCGCAACTGATCCTTGAGCGCCTGGAAGGAAGTGCCCTCGGAGGCCAGGTGCCGCTGCAGCGCGCTCACCGACATGTGAAGGCGCTGCGCGGTGACGGCCAGGTCGGGCCATTCGGGGCTGGCCCGCTGCAGCACCATGCGAACCCGCGCGCTGGCGCTGCGCTCGTTCAGGTACGGCCCCACCACGTTGCCGGGCGTAGCGCGCAGGAAGGACTGCAGCGCGTCCCTATCGCGCCGCACCGGCTGTGTGAAGGCGTCGGCGTCGAACCAGGCGGCGGTGCGCGGCTGTCCAAAGCACAGCGTGCCGGAAAAGATGCGCCCGTAGCTCATCGCATGGAGCGGCGGCGCAAAATTGAAGTCGAATCGCTGCGGCACCAGTCGGCCGCCGTGCAGCCACACCAGGAGGCGCCAGAACACGCGCAGCAGATGTGCGTGCAGGAAGTCGGCATGCGCCCCCTGGCCGCCGCGCATTTCCAGCGCGATGCCCCCCAGCGTGCCCTCGGTCACCGGCACCAGCGCCACGTCGTCCTGCAGCAGGGCGAAGGATTCGCTCAGGCGACGCAGGGCGTATGACAACGAATGGGCAGTGAACGCGCTGCGCACCATGAGCGCGAAGCTGCCCGGGAGCATGGGCCGCCCATGCAGGTAGCCCAGGCACTCGTCGTTCAGGCTGTCCTTGACGGCGATAAACAGCGCGTTGAACTGCTCCACGGTGACGCGCGAATCCTCAAGCTCCAGCAGCGATTCGCTGATGCCTGCGCGCCCCAGCACGCCCTCCAGCCATTCTTGCGTGGCCAGCCCCTTGCCGCGTGCCCCGTCCAGCAGGCCATGCACGGCAAAGATGGGAGCGGTGAAGACGGGTTGCAGCATGGCGTGTGATCGAAGGGGCCAACGCCGGTCGCACGGGCCGAAAGAAGTTATTTATCAGTTGATTGAGGCAATCCGTCATCGCCCTTGCAGGGGCCAATTATTACGATTGTCGCATTCCCCAAACACTTCGGCAGTGGCGCTGTGCGGAACGCCAGGTGCGGGGTCGGAAGCCAACATACAAGGAGACACGCTCATGCTGCCACATCCGGGTAGATGGCGCCATTCGCATGGCACCGCGCTGATCAGGTCGTGACCATGTCCGAGATAGTGGCAGCTGTCTGAGCCGATCAGAGCTATGGCCTTGCTTCGCCTTTGCCTGTTTGAGCTTCGCGCGGCCCTTGCGGCGCGAACAGCAAATTGCAGTAACCGAGAGGTATCAAGTGCATTGTCTGCCCACTTCACCGAGACCGATGAAGTTGATGCATCAGTCCTGGCGAAGTATGGTGAGTTGCTCAACGTACCTCCGATCGTCGGCAAGGTGCCGCTAGTTCGTTGAGGTAAACCGTTTTCGAGTGCTCAGCCGCCATGTCCAGAGCAGCGGCTTATAGGCTCTGTATTGAGCGATGCGCTTCGCAGCACCTCTCAGAGAGGTTCAAGACTGGCAGTGGCAGGCGGAGTCTGTCGGCGACGAAGCTTTGGCAGGGCCTCTGTTCCGGGTGTCCAGGATTCGTTGATCGGATTACCGGAGTGAGCAGGGCTCAAGTGCTTAGAGTCGAAATCCCCTGGACTCCAATGCGATTTCGGCTGGCGTGGCACGCCGTGGAGCGTCAGGATGCGTTCATGGAACTGTCGCATTGAAAGGGGCGCGCGGCGTGCAAGAGCAGGAACTCTCCGACGATCTCCGGCATCCGCGTCCATCGTGGGACTTGTCCATTGCGATGCTGCGCGCCGTGCTCGATGGCGCGACCTATGATGCCGTGGCGGCGCTGCACGAAGTGTCCCGCACGGCGGTTGAGAAACGCATCAAATCTGTGGCGACCCACCTCGCCAGCAACGCAGGAATTGATGGGCTGAACGAGGATGGCGCGGCGTTCGTTCGGAGACTGCGTCTGCATCGTGCCGCTCTGCTGTCGGCGCTTGACTGCCTTGAGCCTCCTGCCGAGCCAGTGGCCAGGAACATCCCGATTCTGAGTGAAATGGAGATCGCGGCAGGAGCGTTGCGAATCCGGGGACGCAGCCAGCACCCTCTGGAGGATCTGGCGCTGTACTACATGTTGTTTGCGATCGGTGCCCGGCCACTTGAAATCGCGCGTCTGGAGATTCGGGACTATTTGGATCTTGCAGGCGGCGTGCGCAGGGTCTCAGTGCTGCGTGAGGATGTGTCTATTACTTCGCGTGCGCGGCCCCTGTATTTTCACAGCGCACGTCTGGACGAAGCCTTGGACGCCTATCTCGCGGATCGGATTCGGCGCGGGGCTGGCCTCGGAGTCGAAGGTCAATATCGCGGCCTGGCTCCGGGTAGCCGCCTGTTCCTGTCCGCCAGCGGCAAGGGCTTCGAAATCACGCCGTATGGCGAGGCTGGGCAGCGCCGTTTTCTGTGCCGCGGCATCCAGGAAACCTATCGCAAGCTGTTCCGCTACGCTGAGTTCAAGCAGGTCACAGCGCTGACTGCGCGGCATACGGTGGCCGATCGCCTTTACACCAGAGGTGCGGATGAGGCGCAGGTGGGCCTGCTGTTGGGAATCGCCGAACGTAGCGCGGTGAGAGAACAGTTTCCACGCCGACAGCACGCGATGGAAGAGCTGACGCGCGATCTGGTGTAAGCAGGGGAGATTGATGAAGCCGATTCAGCGCCGCGGCCCAGGCTACTCCTTCTGGAGTCTCGTCTGATGGATGCCCAGTATGTATGAGCATTTTTTGGTACCTGTTGATGGAACGTCGGCATCGGATGAGAACATGACCGCCGCGATCGAATTGGCGGAGCGGCTGGGCGCGAAGATTACCTTCCTTCATGCCTTTCCAGATCCGGCCGCGATGAGGGGCGTCGACGTACCCCCAACGGCCTTGGCCTGTGCGTTGCATCGCGCAGCCTTCGGCGATTCCGACGTGGTGTTGTCAAACGCGAAATCGAGCGCGGCGGCACGTGGCATTCGCTGCGCGTCTTTGGCCCTGGTGTCGTGCCACCTTGCGGAAGCCGTTGGTGCGGCCGCCAGGATCCAGGGGTGCGACGTCATCGTGATGGCGTCGCAACGGTGCCCTGTTGCCCAGGAATGGAGTCTCCAGTCCCGCGCGGAGCAGGTTCTTCGGGACGCGTCGGCTGCGCTGCTCTTCACGGGCGTTCGATCCAGTGATGCTCCCATTGCACAGGATCGAGCCGTCGCCGCCATACTGCGCTCGCATCGTGCGCTTGCCATTGGCATGCTTGGGTTGCTGGCACCGGTTGACGCCGACGGTGCCGATCGGTCGAGCGTTGATTTCGAGGCAATCCGGTTATGCGTGCAGCAATTCCCGCGCTACCTCCTGTGCGTCAATGGAGAGCTGTATTTGCATGGGGTGCTGCGGAAGCGCAAGCCGGAACTCGCCGAGGTTCTGTCCTGTCTGGAAGAGCGGCTTAGCCGCGAACGTGGACTGGCTTTGAAACTCATGGAGATCGTCGATACGGCATCCCTCGGAGGCAAGACGGCGTTGGCACAGCTGCAATCGCTCGCGAGCACCGTCCGCGGGGGCATGCGGGGCGAGGATGAAGTGGAGCGGATCTTGTTGGTGGCACGGCGGTATCTGCTGGACTCTGACTGGGATGAAGTCGTCGGTGCTATCGGCCCGGACGACGATCTTGGGGGCGCGGATCTGGAGACGAGCGTGCAACCGAACGTTTCGCCGCATGGTGAAACTTGTCGTCCGTTGTACGTGGATGCAGATCAGTTCGGCCGCGGCCTTCCTCGCATGGAAGACAACCTTGTGCCGATTGAATTCTATGAAGCCTCTGGCTACTACCAGGAAGAGACCATCGGCTACCTGATGCGCCGCGTCACAGCGTCGATAGTGCGGAACACCGACATACGCCTCCATCAGCACGGGCTGACCAGCACTCAATGGGGGCCGCTGGTGAAGATCAAGGCGCGCCAACGGCCAACGGTGGCGGAACTCGCTCAAGATCTCGAAATGGACGCGGGCGGCGTGACGCGGGCTCTTGATCGACTCGAGAAGAAGGGCCTCTGCAAGCGTGTGAGAAGTGTCGAGGATCGGCGCGTTATCCATGTCCAGCTCACGGAGGCCGGGGAGAGCACCGTTGCCGAGGTGCCAGCCATTCTGGCCGCGGTGCAGAACGCTCATTTGGCAGACTTCTCGCGCCATGAATGGCGGATCTTGGTGGGCTACCTTAGGCGGATGCTGCAGAACGGCAAGGCGATGCAAAGCGCGGATGCGTTGGTCGGCTGAATGCGAGAGAACCACGGGCTTTGTGCGGCCTGTCCACTGCGTGCAGTTGGCATGCTGGCCGCGGCCTGGCGGAGCGGTGGCCTATCAATGAGGCGATGGGATGGGTTCGTCCTTCACCATGGCAAAGTTCTGTGCCATCAATGCCGAAAACCTGCTGATTCCGTTACGAATTCGGCTGGCCTGTAGCGGAACGATGGCCCAGCATGCGTGCGTGGCATTGTCCTCAGAAGGGGGAGGCAGCATGCAGGAGCAGATTTTCTTCGATGGTCCAGGAAGAAATGGTTTGCAACCAGGTGCGGCGGCAACGAGTGGCGACGGCGGCCTCCCGGTGTTCCCTGTGCAGCACTTCTCAATCCACGGCCGTGTGTTTGCAGCCACGGATCCGGGCCTCCAGTTGGCGCTTGCGTCGATCCATGACGACGCTGAGCGGCCGCGTTGCCTGTGTGTCGCCGGTGGTGTGGAGATGTATGTGGCCCGCCATCGCAAGTACGTGGTCAAACGCATGCCCGAAACCGGTAAGGACCATCACCCCTCCTGCCCCTCCTATGAACCCGACGCGGCGCTTTCCGGGCTGGGCGAACTCGTGGGAGAAGCCGTGCTGGAGCCTGAGCCAGGTCGAGTGGAACTGCGCGTGGACTTTCCATGGACCAGGACCCAGGGCCACGCCCTGCCAAGGGGCGAGTCCTTGGCGCCGGCAGAGATCACGGTTCCGAGACGGCGCATGTCGCTTCGCGCCGTGATGCATTTTCTTTTCGAGCGTGCCGGCTTCAACCGGTGGACGCCCGCCATGGCCGGAAAGCGCAACCAGGGTGTCCTGTGCAAGTACCTGCTCGCTGCGGCGGCCGACATCGATGTCAAGGGCATCCCACTGGCCGAGCGTCTCTATGTCCCCGAGCCATTCCAGGAATCCACCAAAGCTGATACCGCCCAGCGCCGACGGGAAAAGCTGGCCATCCTGCAGCCCCACGATGGGCATGCGCCATTGGCGTTGGTGATCGGCGAGTTCAAGGCCTGCGATCGTGCGGATCACGCCTGCCGGATCTGGATCCGCCACATGCCCGATGCGCCGTTGCTGATGCCCACCAAGAGTTGGGAGCGCCTGGCGCGTGTTCACGCTTCCTTGCTGGAGGCGCGCGACGCCGACACCGGACGTCGGATCCGGCTCATGATCGCGGCGTTGATACGCGCCCGCCGTGAATTGACCTACGAGATCGATTCGGCCAGCCTGATGCTGGCAAGCGATCAATGGATACCGCTGGAGGGCGTCCACGAGTGCCCTTTGATCGATGCGCTTGTCGGACAGGAAAGGCGCTTTCTCAAGCCGCTGCGCTACGACGCGCCGCAGGGTGGAGTCTTTCCAAATGCGCTGTTGCTGGACGGCGGTGCCACGCCCATTCCACTGCACATTGTGAGTGCGTTTGCCGGGGCCAAGGAGCGTACCGCCAAGGAGAAGGCCGTCGCCAACGGTGAATGCTGGGCGTGGCGGACTGAGCAGCCCATGCCCGCGCTGCCATCACCGGCGGCTTAGTTCGCTTGCCTTTTGTGCTCCCGGCAGCGCATGACCGGACGGGGCAGTCGGCTGGAAGCCTTGCTGCCGGGGGTTGAACACTTGGCATCACGCGAGAGCATGAAGCGTCGCAACCCCGACGTTTCATGAAGGAGCGCCACATGGCAAACGCTGTCGTTTCGGTGCAGGGCGGGCCGGTCGCCTTGCACACCCTGCTGGGCCAGGCCCCGGCACGCATCCCCACCGGGGGAAAGATCCGCCCCGGCATCATGGTCCTGACCCGCAAGGCCGCCGAGCATCCAGAGGCCAAGGCCATCTACAGGCAGGGCGTGGACGAGGGCCGGTCCTTCGAGGAGATCGAACGGCGGCTGGCGCAGGCGATACCGCAGCTCAAATCCCCGCTGGTGCCGCGCAACGTGCCCTGGTTCACGGTGCGAGCGTCGGACTTCGCGAACCCGGAGACCGCCCGGGAGATCCTCGATGCCTACGGCGAAGACCGAGGCCAGGGCCACCGTCTCTACCGCTTTCCCGTCGTCTTCCCCGCCGACCACTGGCAGACCGTGATGCCGCACGAGCTGGCGGCCTGGGGTACCCATGAGAAGCGGTTCTGGTCGCAGTACTCGCCCGATGGCCTGGTGCGCCACTGCATGCGCCATGCACCGGTCCCGGTGGACGACACGGGGCGGCGCGCGATCCGTATCTTTGGCGGGCGCAAGACCGTGCTGCGCGAAGAAAACGGCGGCCTCTGCGATCCGGAATCCTGCCCCGAGTACCAGGCGCGCCAGTGCAATCTCACGGGCCGGTTCCTGTTCTTCATTCCCGGCATCCGTTCCATTAGCGCGCTGGAGCTTCCCACCACGAGCTTCTATGCGATGAGCGCGGCCATCCAGCGCTTCCAGGCCATGGCCATGATGCGCGGCGGACGCATCTCCGGCTTCCTGGGACGTGATCGCGCGACGTTCTTCCTCACGAAGGTGCTCAGGGATGTGCCGCACATCGACGAACAGGGGCGGGCGGTGCGCGTGCCCCAGTGGATCATCGAACTGGAGGCCCCCGTGGACGTGACGGCCCTGTTGCGCGAGCACGAGGATGAAGAGACGGCGATCCAGCAGGCCCATCTTGCAACCCAGGTGCTCGAAGGGCAGCCCGAGGCGCATCAGGACGCAGGAACGGGCGAGGAGGCCGGGGGAGGCGAAACTGCCGATGCGCCCGCCGGTGCCGGCCATCCGCGTCTGGAGCAGGCGCGACCTACGCTCGCGCAACTGCTGGCGCGCGTCCGGGCCATGGGCGGTGATACGGAGCGCTACTCCGCATACGCGGCCTTGCGCTGGGGCCATGGCTGGCGGATCAACCCCCACGGCCGCGGTCGTGCGTGGGACGAGCTCGACAGGTACGCCCAAGACCCGGAAGGCTACCTCGACAAGATCGACGCCGAACTGGGCCTGGGTGCCTGAAGGAGAAGACCATGCGCATCGCACACTTTTCCGACCTGCACTATGGAACAAGGACACTCGCCGAGGCCGAGCGCTGCTTCGGCGCTGCCATCGAGCGGGCCGTGGCGCAGGGGGCGCAGGCCGCCGTGATGTCCGGGGACGCGACCGATCACGCGCTGGACCTGCATTCGCCCGCCGCAGCGCGGCTGGTGGAGCGGGTGCGGCGCTTGGCCGATCATTGCCCGGTGCTGCTGTTGCAGGGTACCTACTCGCACGAGCCCCCGGGTACCTTGGACATCTTCCGCTCGGTCGGTGGGCGCCACCCGATTCACGTGGCCGACCGGATCCAGCAGGTGGCCCTGACCCGTGAGGGCGACTGGATCGCTTCCCCGCAATGGCATTTCGGCGCTTTACCGGATCGCGCGGTAGCGCTGTTCTCCTGTCTACCCACTGTCAACAAGGCGACCGTGGCGGCTACCGCCGGGGCGACGCACGCGGCGCAGGCTGTGGGAGAGCAACTCGCCCGGCTGCTCTGCGGCTTTGCGCCGTCACACCGGATCGCGCGCAGCCGAGGACTGCCCACCATCGGCGTGTCCCACGGCACGGTGTTCGGTTGCGTGAGCGAGCACGGCGTGCCAATGGCTGGTTTCGATCATGAGTTCACGACCGGGGCGTTGTTTGCCGCCGAGGCCCAGGCTTTCATGCTCGGCCATATCCATCGGCACCAGACCTGGGCGCAGCAGGGGCTTGCGGGTGCGCAATTGATCGCCTATGCGGGTTCCATCGGCCGCTTTCACTATGGAGAAGAGGGGGAGAAGGGATTTCTGCTGTGGGAAGTGGGCGCGGATTCGGCCTGCTGCACCCTGGAGCCCACTCCGGCGCGCCGGACCATGGATATCGTGTTCGAGGGCCGCCCGGATCTCGAGGCCTTGCGCGAAGCGGTTGCACGGCAGGACATCGCCGGTGCCAGCGTGCGCGTGCGCTGGACCGTGGCAGAGGAGGATCGGGGATCCGTGGATCGCGGGGCCATCCAACGGATCCTTGCCGACGCCGCGGAGACCAAGCTCGAGGGCCGCATCGTGCCCGTGGTGCGCACGCGCATGGCCGGCATCTCGCGCATGGCGAGGATGGAGGACAAGCTGCGCGCCTGGGCCCAGGTGTCCGAGGTCAACCCCGAACCGCTGCTGAGATGCCTTGCCGCGCTGGAGGAAGCGACACCCGAGGACATTGCAGCGGATCTATTGCGCGAGCGGGATGCCGAAGACCAGCCCTTGGAACCCATGCGGCTGGCGGCCTGACGCGTCCGGTGGGCAGGGCTACGGCAGCACTTCCAGCAGCGCTTCGGCGACCGCGTCGAAGTCGCCGAAAGCCTGCGCGAATGCCGGTGTGCCGCCCCCATAGACCAGCGGCAGCAGGTTGCCGGTGAACTCCGCCTGGATCTTCGCGTCCGCACGGGCCTGCCGCAGCGCGCCGCTCAGCACCTGACGAGGGGCCGTGGCAAAGTCCGGGAACTGGGTGCCGAACTCCTTTTGGTCACCTGCGACCAGCGCAGGAAAGGCCCGCTGCGCTGCGCTCAGCATCTCAGGCTGGCGTTGGCGGATGCAATGCACGTCGTAGAGATGCCGGACCAGGGCCGTGTCCCAGGCCTGGCGCATGAGCCCGGCGCGATGCTGTGCGTAGCGGCGCAGGAATGACAGGACTTTCTCCGCGACCGTTTCGGCTACGGCGACCACCGGGACCTCGAAGGCTTGATCGGAGCGGCCGGCGAGTTGGTCGGCCAGCGTGGTGATACGGCGCACCTGTGGAGGCAAAACCGGAGTGCGTGCCGTCAATTCGATCTGCAGGTGAGGGCGCAGCCCCGCGGCGGATGCATAGTGCCGCGCATAGCTCCACTCACTGCAGAAGTACCGGTTCTCGTTGAAGGCCAGTTCTTTGCCCTTGTCCTCGACCAGGCCGATCCCGGCCAGCGTTTCGGCCACCTGGGCCTTCAGCGCGGAAAGGCGGCGGCGGACCTCGGCGCGGGGGACTTGGCCCGCATCCGGCAGCACCACCTTCAGATCCGCGTCCTCGGACATGCGTTCGATTAGCCCGTAGGCCTTGGACAGGCTGGTGCCACCACAGAACACCAGTTGCATACCCTCAAGCCTCAAGGCGAACAGGGCCCGCAACGCATCGGTCAGGTGCTCGTCCTTTTCCAGCAGGCCCGCAGTGATTCCGCCGGAAGTGGCTTCCGCGATGAGCGCCTCGATCAGTTCCCGCCGCTGCGGTGCCAGCACCCTCATGCGTGTTCGTACTGGATCGCCTTGCCGTTGAAGCCCAGCTTGCGGGCGATGCGGCGTCGGCCGACGTTGAAGACGATGCCCGCAGGCACCTGGGTGCTGTGTCCGGCGTTGTACGCCTCGGTCAAGCGGCTGGCCATGACGGTCACACCCAGCTTGTTCAGCGCCTCGGGGGCCAGGACCTCCAGCGGCCGCACCGGAATCGGCTTGCCCGTCAGCACGCTTGGCTTGGCCTTGGCATAGACGCCCAGGCCCAGGCGCACCAGCGTGCCGTCCAGCACCAGTTCGCGCAGTGCGCGGCCGACCTGCGCGGCACTGCCGAACTGGTCGAACTCGCTGCGCAGCAGCACATCGTCGCTGCGGTTGGCGACGGAGCGTTTGATGCGATTGAGCGTGTTCATGGCGGTGGGAGGGAGGATCCTTGACGGACGATTTTACCTCTCTTGTCGATTTCGATAAGCCATTGAACGAAAAAGGAATTTTGCAGCATGACTCGATCATCCTCTTGCCAGAGTGCCGGAGAGGGGCGGCCACGGCGCTCAAGCCCTTGCTTCCCCGGGCTTTCACGGGAAACTGGGTGCGTCAAACCCATGGAGAACTTCGCCATGCAACTACTTTCCCTGACCCTCAAGGGCTTTCGCGGGATCCGGGATGGCCTGGGCCTGGATGCCTTGACGCTGGACTTCGAGGCACTGTGCGATGGGGCCGAGCTGGTCGCCATCGCGGGTGCCAACGGGCGCGGCAAGACCACGGTGCTCGACAACATGCACCCGTACCTCACGATGCCCTCGCGTGCGTCCGCAGCGGGCGCGGGCGGCTTCAGCTACTACGACCATGTCTACCTTCCGGAGAACGAGAAGGAGCTGGTTTGGGCGCTCGAAGGCCAAAGCTATCGCTCCCAGATCGTGATCCGTCCCAACGGTCGGCGCCGGACGGAGGCCTTCCTGTTCGCACTCTCCGATGCGGGCGCATGGCGCCCCGTCACACTGGAGGATGGCACGGTGTCGGACGGCAAGGTGGACACCTATACGCGTTGCGTGGAGCACCTGTGCGGCAGCGCCGATACCTTCTTCACGTCGGTCTTCGGAGCCCAGTGCAAGCGTCAGCTCAGCGACTACCGCAACGCGGAGATCAAAACGCTGCTGGCCGACCTGCTGGGGCAGGAGCATATCCGCGAGCTGGGGCGCAAGGCCGGTGAGACCGCCAAGCTGTTGAAGGCAGGGCTGGTAGCGCTGCGCCAGGAGGCCTCTGCCTTGGACGCCGAGGGAGAACGGCTCGCCCGCGCGCGGGCCGATGCCGCCGATGCGCCGGCGCGTGCCGCCCGGACGCAGGCGGCGGTGGCAGCGGCGGCGTCGGCGCTGGAGGAGGCGCGCCAGGCCCACGCCCGGGCCGCGGCACAGCGCGAGCAGGCGCGCGAGGCCGACGCGCGGCGGGGCCAGTTGTTGCAGGAGCGGGAAGCTGCGCAGGGAGCGGGCCGAGTGGTTCTGCAGGACCTGGCGGGGCGCGAACAGGATGCGCGCCAGCGGCTGGACCGGCTCATGCGCCGTGTTGCGCAGCGGGGGGCGCAGGCCCTGCAGCGCCGAGAACGGCTGGAGAACGTACGGAGCCGGTGCCATGCCTTGCTGGAGCGGGAGCACCTGGTGCACAACGCATTGCGGCGTTTGCCGCTGGCAGAGCAGTTGCTGGAACTGCGCACCGAGCGTGCGCGTCATCGCCGAGACCAGGTGGCGGAGTGGGAGCAGGCCAAGGGCCAGTTGCGCATCCTTGTGCAGCGGGTTCAGGGTATCGAACGAGAGGCAGGGCAGGCTGTCTTGCAGGCGCAGGCACTCAGGCGCCGTTTGGGCCTGACCGCCGAGGTGCCGTGCGCCGGGATGCCGCTGCAGGGAGCTTGCCAACTGCTGGCCGATGCACGGGAGGCGCAGGCGCTGATTCCCAGCGCCGATGCGGTGCTGCGGCGTTTGGGCGACGAGAAGGCGGAGGTCGAGCGGGAGGGCCGGGCCGTCAAGGCGCGTGTCCAGTCGCTGTCAGCCGCGAGCGGCCAATTGGAAGCCGCCGAGCATCGCCAGGAGCGCGCTCGCAGCCGCGCATCGCGACTTGCCCTGCTGGCGGCGAAGGCGGAAGAGATTCAGGTCGCGCGCCAGCGCTTGACCGAGGTTCAGGCCGAACTGGACGGCCTTGGAGATCCCGAGAGGGACGATTCCTCGGCCGAAGCGGTTGCCGAGCGGGAGGAGCGGGATGCCATTACCGCCGCCATGCAGGCCATCGACGCGCGGCGGACGCAGCAGTCCGACCTGCTGAAGCAGGCGCTGGCCCGGCTGGATGCCGTCCTGCGCACTTTGCCGGAACCCTTTGATCCCCAGCAGCTGGTCATTGCCGAGTCGGCACGCGATCGCGCCATCGCCGCGCATGGCAATGCACAGGGCTCGCACGTAGACGCTTTGAAGGAGTTGGAGAGCCTGGCGGCGCTGCGTCAGCAGCTGGATGCCCTGGCACAACGTCGGGCTGCGGCGCATCGGCGTGCCCTGCGGATCGAGAGCGCGATGGGCGACTGGGCCCTGCTGGCGCGGTGCATGAGCAATGATGGTTTGATTGCGCTGGCGATCGACGATGCGGGGCCGGCCTTGTCGGGACTGGCGAACGACTTGCTGCTGGCGTGCTACGGCCCGCGCTTCACGGTCTCCATCCTCACGCAGGGGGAGACGGCCAAGGGCGAGAAACGGGAGGACTTCGACATCCTGGTGCATGACGCCGATTCAGGGGAGAGCAAGAGTGTGCGGCTGATGAGTGGAGGGGAGCGGGTCTGGATCAACGAATGCCTGGTGCGGGCGGTGGCACTGTATTTGGCGCAGGCTGGCGAACGGCGCTACGAGACCCTGTTCTCGGATGAAGCAGACGGGGCCCTCGACCCGGACCGAAAGCGCATGTTCGGGGCGATGAAGCGCGAGGTGCTGCGACTGGGCGGCTATCACCGGGAGTTCTTCGTCTCTCAGACGCCCGAGTTGGCCGGCATGGCCGATGCGGTGATCGATCTGGAGGCTTTGCGGGCAGATGCCGACGCCTTGCCCATGGAGTGACAGAGGTCAAGGTGTCCGCCCCGGACGCAGTGCGCTGGCGTCGCGGGGCCTCAGAGGATAGTGTCTTGGGGCGTGAAAGTCGGCAGGCCCTTGACGGTCGGCGCTTCGCTGTCGAACTTGAGCCAGACGATGCCAGCTTGCTCTGCAGCCTCGAAGATCTTTGCAAGATCGGACTCCGCAGGCATGCGGTAGCGCGGCGAGCCTACGTATACGAAGCCTCCAAAGTCGGTGGGGTAGGCATTGACGGACAGATCGTCTGCGTGCAACTTTTGTCGGGTGGTGGGTGTCAGGTGGGTCAGCGAGAGAGCCGCCAGAGGCTCGGCGAGCCCGCGCAATTGCTCAATGCAATGGGTGTGCATGTTTCCTTCCTTGTGTGGCAATGCCGACACGGGTTCTGGGATGCCTTGTGGGCTTCGCAAATACCATGCCGCTATACAAGAGAATCCGACGGGATTCCCATGCGAGGCGCCGAGAGTTGCTCGCGGCGATGAAGCGGTAGATGCACGGCGCACCCAGCAGTGCTATGCGCGGATAGGAGGTTGTGAGCGCGTTTCCCACATCGCTCTCCTGGATCGAAATGCAGGGCAGCGCCGGTCGCCGAGGGGA
The DNA here is from genome assembly GCF_010020825.1 of Acidovorax sp. 210-6. Taxonomy (GTDB): domain Bacteria; phylum Pseudomonadota; class Gammaproteobacteria; order Burkholderiales; family Burkholderiaceae_C; genus Simplicispira; species Simplicispira sedimenti. The sequence continues at coordinate 2,883,609 of NZ_JAACJE010000001.1, read as the reverse complement.
TGGCGTCCGCGGTTTGATGGAGGTGCGCAACGGCTGCCGGCACGATGGTCTTGGCTGGATGGGCTGTGACGTGAGCAAGCGACCGGAGGCCCTGATCAGGCCCTCGACCGGTATTGGGACTGTGCCCCTGGGTTTGCCGCATCACAAGGGGGAAAACCTGTGTCGGCTGGAAATCGTGGCGGTGGCGGGCGTTTGTTCGCGGGGCCGGATGGGAAATGCGCCGAAACGTGGCCATTCGCCAACATCTGGAAAGCCGGAGGCATGGCATATGGCAGTCCCGTGACACTCGAAAATTACTCTGCTGCCACTCAGGAAATTTTTTGATCAGGGCCCGTTAATTTGTCCTCAAGCACGTTGTTTTGCGTCAGCATGGTGACCATCAAGAGGTTTCTCCATGATCCGCCTGGGTTCCCAGATCCGTTTGACGCAGAAGGAAATCGAGTATTTCCGTTGGCTGACAGACATCGAGCCTGCCGGTATCCGCACGCGTGCGGATCTGGATGCGTATGTGGCGAAGTGCAAGGCGCACTATTGGGGCGTTTCGCAGGATACGCAGTTCCTTCATTGGATGATCGACCGGGAGGTTGCGCGTTGCCTGGCGGCGTGAGCCTGCCCCAAGAAGTAGGGCCGTTAGCCTGCCCATGGGGCGAAGCACCGCATTCCCCCAGCCACGCGGCCAGGGGAATGGGATGCATGGCTCAGCCAGTGGCTTGAGCTGCTCGGGGCGCCGAATCCACCATTGCCGAATCCGCCGATGGGGAGGCAGGTATCTCGCTGATGGAGGGTGCCTTGAATGCCGCGCGGGCGGCACGTACCTTCGGGCTTTTCCCCAGACGCTGGATCTGGGCCGTGGCAGGCTCGGAATGCTCCTCGGGCAGGCAGGCTGCGGCGAGGTCGCTTCCACGTCCCAATGCGCGCCGCACATTTACCGGAAACCGGATGAACAGGCCGCCGAGCAGCCAGCGCACGAACCGGCCGAACCGCTGATTGCGCGCCTCGCGCGCCTGGCGCAGGCGCAGCGACTCGCGGCAGCACAGGTACAGTGCCAGATGCTCGCGCTTCATCTCGGGATCGCTGTCCAACTGGGCCAGCACTTCCGCCGCGATCGCGGGATCCTTGCCGGCACGCCGGTAGAAGGATACCCAGGCGCGCTCTTCCTCGATGCCGATGGCACTACGCCTTGGCTTGGCGCGGGATGTGTTCACGGTCATGGTTTTTCTCCTTGCTTGCGGGATGCACGCGCCATGCCCCAGTGGGAGGCGTCAGTCTCCCAGGGTTGTGGCGATGTGTTGGCCTGCTAAGCTGGCATTCCACCGCTTTCGAAAGCCCACACATGCTTCGTGCAGGCCATTCACTCCGGTTCACGCCCACCGAAATCGAGGAACTCCGAAGAGTCGGTATCGACGTCGATGGGGCGCGAACGCAGGACGATCTCGACCAGGCGCTGGCCCGATGGGCCGGCACGCTGGCCGAGGACCGTCCGGAACTGCTGGACAAGATCGCCTCGGCCATGGCCCAGGCGAAGGGTGCCTCGCTACCCGCGCGCTTGACGCGCGTGCGTTGAGGCTTCCTGCCGGGCGTTGGCTTCGGCGATGCCGATCCAGCGGTCGGCGATCCGGTCCAGGTAGACCAGATCGTCGGCTTCGATTTCGCCCGCTGCGCGCAGACGGGCGATGACCTCCTTGACCAGGAAGGGATCCTCCCGGGCCAGTTCGACCACGGTGGCGGCGATGCGCCGGCGGTACAGATCGACCGGCATGGTCAAGCTGCCTCGCGGCAGTCCGCACACGGGCGGCCCCCGCACTTGCCGAGGCAGGGCAGGGGACGCAGCAGTACCGCAAGCTTGGGCTGCGGCAAGGGGGCCGGGCGGGTGAGGCCCGATCCACCCAACAGCACCGGAACGCGGTGCGACTCTCTGGCTGCAAGGGCAGCGAACATGGCGTTCTCCTTCGATGAAAAAGGGGAACGCCCAACCCTGGCGGGGACTGGGGTCCCCGTTCGGGTATGCCTCGCGGACGCGAAGCGGCTTGGCGCCAGCCTTGGGGCTGACGTGGGATGTGAAGGCCCGGTGCCTTGCGGCAAGGACCTTCGCTCGGTGGCCGGCGACTCAGGGGCCGTCGACCATGTGCATGCGTCAGCCCGAAGGCCGACCGGAACTCATGGCTGCCAAGGCAGCCATCCCGGACGATGCCGGGGAACTCGAGGGCAGGTATCGACTGCGACGCCAGCGAGGCTGGACTTCAGGACAGCCAAGGCGGTCGATGAAGGCTTTGTGGACGCGATGCCCACGGGAAGCCGTTCCAGTATGGCGAAATCCGATTCGCGTCGGGATGACTGGCGCGGTTCGCCACCCAAAACCCCCAGCTGGGCAGGGCCGTTTTCAACGGCGGCACCTTGTCGGATCGCGCAGGTTTTTCCGCCACTGTTCGCGGTGATGTGCATCAGGGCAAGAAAAAGCGCCCCACCACCTTGCGGTAGTGGGGCGCGAACTCATGCGGCCTGGCGTGCCGCCGCCTCTCCATCCAGACTGGCGCTGCCAGCCACGTCCTTGTCGAGGTCCAGCGCCTTGACGAGTTCGCGCTGGCGAACCAACAGCCCGGTCAGCCGGCCCTCGTGCTCGAAGGGGCGGACCAGCTCGATCTGCAGGTCTTCCAGCCGCTTGCGCCGTACGACGAGTTGCTCACTGGTCTTCGCCTGCTGCTCGGCGACGGACGCCAGGGCTGCCAGCAGCGCGGACACGATGCCAGGTCCCGTCTGGTAGGGCTCGGCGTCGTAGCGGCAGCGCCCCGCGAGATAGAACGTTGGCGTGGCTTCTCCGCCGATGGTCTGCAGGCCCAGATCGAAGCCGCCGAAACGGCCTACGAGCTGGTCGCTCACCGATGGCCTGGTGCGGGCCGCTGCCTTCGCGGTCTTCACCAGTTCGCGCAAGCCGTCACCCACCGCGTCAGGTCCGGCGATCCGCCGGCCTCCCAGTTCCAGGGCGATCTGCCCCATGGTCTGGGGCTCGACCTGTTCGGCATCTGCGGCAAGCAACGCGGCCTTCTGTTCCAGCGACGCGATCAGCATCGGCAACCGTCCCACCTCGCTCTCGTTGGTCCAGCGCTGGTTGCGCCAGACCGAGAACAGGGTGGAGAGCTTGGCCACTTCCGCGTCCACGCCAGCCTTCTCGATCACCATCGGGTTGCCCGACGCCAGGGCCTTGACCTCGGCGTAGCTCAGCGTGGCCAGTTCCACGTCCTCGATGGCCCGCAGGCCCTTGTCGCCGCGCATGACCTGCGCGATGAAGCGCGCCTTGGTTTCAAGCGTCTGCCACATGTAGGCGTCGAAGCTTTGTTCGGTCACGTAGCGGAAAATCTCGACCTCCTCGCATTCGTTGCCCTGGCGCAGGATGCGGCCCTCGCGCTGCTCGACGTCACAGGGACGCCACGGCGCGTCGAGATGGTGCAGCGCCACCAGGCGGGTCTGCACGTTGGTGCCCACGCCCATCTTGCCGGTTGAACCCAGCAGCACGCGCACGCGGCCCTCGCGGACCGCCTTGAACAGCGTAGCCTTCTGGACGTCCGTCTCGGCGTCGTGGATGAACGCGATCTCGCGCTCCGGGATGCCGGCATCCATCAGCCGCTGCTTCAGGTCCTCGTAGACACTGAAGACCTTGCCGCCCTTGGGGCTGGACAGGTCGCAGAACACCATCTGCGCGCCGCGGAAGTCCGCCGTGCGCTGCCAAATCGCCAGCACCTCGCGGGCGCAGGCACCCACCTTGCCCTCCGGATCGAACTTCGCCGTCGGCGCGACCAGCCGGAAGTCCAGCGCAGCCGCGCGGCCATCGTTCGTGACCGCGAGCATGTTGTCTTCGGTCGGATCAACATGCCCATTCCGGATCGCTTCGGCACGCTGGACCAGCGTCTGCACATAGGCCTTCAGTGCCGGACTGGCCGGACAGGCCACCGTGCGCGCCTTGCCGCCACGCAGCTTCGGCACCGGCAGGTTCAGCATCTCGGCGGTGCGGATGTCACCGACCTCGCCGAAGATCGACATCAGCTCCGGCACGTTGATGAAGCGCGCGAAGCGCGTGTGCATGCGGTAGCCGCTGCCGTCCGGCGCGATCTCCAGCGCTGTGACGCTTTCGCCGAAGGTGGCCGCCCAGGCATCGAACTGCTGCAGGCCCAACTCCTCCAGCCGCCGGGGCTGCAGGTAGCGCTGCATCGTGTGGATCTCGGCCATGGTGTTGGCCACTGGCGTCGCCGTCGCAAAGACCACGCCGCGCTGCGCGTTCCCGTGCAGCTTCATCGTGTAGCGCGTCTTCAGGTACAGGTCGAACGCGCGTTCCGAGTTGGACAGGGGCAGGCCCGCGACCCGCGTCATCTTGGTGAACCGGTACAGGTTCTTGAACAGGTGGGCCTCGTCGACGAACAAGCCGTCGATGCCCAACTGCTCCCAGGTCAGCAGGTCGTCCTTCTTTTTGTCGGCGGCCAGACGCTCCAGGCGCACCTTCCAGCTTTTCTTCTGCGCTTCGAGTTGCTTGATGATCCGGTTGCTCCGGTCATCGCTGTTCTCGGCGCGCACAGCCATCTCTATCTCATGGATCACCTCCGCGATGTAGTCCTCGGTGAATTGCGGCGACATCCGGATGCGCTCGAAGCTCGAGTGCGTGATGACCACCGCATCCCAATCGCCCGTGGCGATGCGCGACACCAGCTCGCGCCGGCGGTCGCCTTCCAGATCCTCCTTTCCGGCCATCAAGACCGACGCCTGCGGATACAGGCGCACGAACTCGGCCGTGTACTGCGCCAACATATGGTTCGGGACCACATGGCAGGGCTTCGCGAGAAAGCCCAGGCGGCGCATCTCCATGCTCGCGATCACGCACACCGCCGTCTTGCCGGCGCCGACCACGTGGAACAGACCCACGTTGCCGGTCTGCACCACACGCCATACCGAATCCTGCTGGTGCGGATGCAGATCGAAGCACTGCGAGAACCCCGGCAGCTTCAGGTGCGAGCCGTCGAAATGCCGCGGCCGCGTGGCGTTGAACAGGTCGTTGTAGACCCGGCACAGCCGCTCGCGCCGTTCGGTGTCCTCGAAGGCCCAGGCCGCGAAGCGGTCCTTGAGCGCCCCGAGCTTCTCCCGCGCCGCCAGCGTCTCCTCCGGATTGACGTGGTAGCGGTCCGTGGCCGGATGGCGGTCGCGCACCGTCGGCACCTGCACGTTCAGCGCGGCCTGCACCAGCTCGATGGCGTTCATGCGCGTGGTGCCCCATTCCTGAGTCACTTTGACGTTGTGCCGCGCGCTCCACTCCGGGTAGGTCACCGACCAGGCGCCGGCCTCGGCCGAGTACGACACCTGGCAGTCCTTGAGTTCGAGCACCTCATGGATGAAGCCCTCTACGTCGCCTGCCGGAATCCACACCGCGCCCAGGCGCGGCTCGATGGCCGCAGGCTGCAGGTCTTCGGGCTGCACCCGCTCCAGCGCCTCCACGTTGCGGCGGAAGGCCGGGCCGGACAGTGCCGCCTGCTTGAGCTTCTCCTTGACGTTGCCCGACAGGTATTCGTCGGAGGTCTTCCAAGCACCGTCCGCCGGATCGGGAAAGATCTGCCCGGCTTCGGACAGCGCGGCCAGCACCTCCTCCTCGGGCGCCGACAGCAACTGCGCCATGTAGGCCGGATCGACCCGGCCGCGCCACTGGACCGAGGTGGCCAGCGCCTCGGCTGGTTCGCCGACCGCCGTGGGCGCCGATACCCGGCGCAGCGTGCGCTGGGTGAACAGCGCCGCCTTGCGCGCGGTGTCCGACTCTTCGTCGTAGTGCTCCAGCGAGAGCAGCAGCGGGTAGTCCGGGTCGCGGCGGAAGGCCAGCGCGTTGGCCCGGGTGCTCAGGCAGCCGTGGCGCGCTATATAGCGGTCGTAGGTACCGTTGAGCATGGCGCGCAGATGGGCCAGCCCTTCGTCGCCGTCCTGCGCCAGCTGTGCGTCGAGCAGTGCCCGGGCATGGTCCCGGATCGCGCACAGGCCCGTGATGCGGGCGCGTTGCGTGGCGTTCAGGCTGTCATGCAGGTCGACCAGCTCGGTGCCTTCGACCCGGTGCACGCGCCCGTGATGGACGCAGTAGCTTCCGGGGCGCGCGCCAGGCTCGGCAGGCACGGTTGCCCGGACGGACGCCAACGCCACTGGCTTGGCCGCTTCATACACGCCACTGGGCAGCAGCGCGATGCGCTCCGCTAGCGCCGGCTCGAGGTCGCCCTCGAACACGACGGTCGGCACTTCCTCGTAGCCATTGCTCTCCTGCGTGACCTGCCCGATGCAGAAGTCGGGGTTCCGGGCGTACCAGGCATTGATCTGCAGGTACTTCTGCGCGCAGCGCGGGTGCCGCAGTGCATCGGGCACCATCACGCGCTCCAGCCAGGCGCCGCTCACGGCTTCGCCGGGGCGGCGCTTGCGCAGGAACAGGACGTCGGTCTGAACGTCGGTCGACGCGAGGCCGGCGAACGCGCCCTGCGGCAGCCGGATCGCGCCCAGCAACTGGGCTTGGGACGCGACGTATTCGCGCACAGCGTCCGCGCGCGCCTCCATCGTGCCGGTGCTGGTGATGAAGCACACCAGCCCGCCAGGGCGGACCAGATCCAGCGCGCGGCCGAAGAAGTAGTTGTGGATGCGGAAGCGCGCGTAAGGCTTTGGGCCCGTGTCGGCGACCGGATAGTTGCCGAAGGGCACGTTGCCGATCGCCAGGTCGAACCAGTTCTCGGGCAGCGCCACCTTCTCGAAGGGCGCGATGCGCACGTCGGCACCGTGCGGTGCGTACAGCGTCTGCAGGAGCCGGCCGGACAACTGGTCGATCTCGACGGCGGTGACCGAACTGCGCTCGGCGAGCGCGCGCGGCATCGCGCCGAGGAAGTGGCCGACGCCGGCTGCGGGCTCGAGCACGCGCCCGCCCGTGAAGCCGAAGCGCTCCACGGCCTGCCACATGGCCTCGATCACATGGACCTCGGTGTAGTGGCTGTTGTTGACCGAGGCGCGGGCCGACTCGTAGTCCTCGGCGGGCAGCAGCGCCTGCAGTTCCTCGGCGCGGCGGCGCCAGGCCAGATCGGTGCCTTCGAGGTTGAAGGCGGCGGGTAGGCTGCCCCAGCCGGTGAAGCGCAGCAACTGAGCGCGCTCGGCGACATCCGGCTGACGCTGGCCGGCTTCGAGGGCCTGCAGGGCCTGGATCGCTGCCACGTTGGCGTCGAACTTGGTGGCCGTGCCGACCAGGCCGGACAGGTGCTCGCGCTGTAGCATGGGCCACAGGGATCGGGGCGTGTCGCGCTTGGCGCCGGTGAGCACGCGCCAACTGGCGCGCGGTGCCGTGCTCGGGACTTCGGTCTCGACTTCGACCTCAGCCGCGGCGTCCATGGGCGCGTCGGCCACGAGGGCGACGGGTGCGAGCTGGATGGGGTTGGAAACGGGTGCCTGGGGCGCAGGCAGTTCAGCGAACAAGTCCGTCTCAACAGACGGCTCAGGGGTGTCTGGGACATCCGGGTCGAAGCCCGGAAGCCACAAGGAAGGCGCAGTGGTGCGTGCCATCGGTGGTTCTCCGAAGGAAGGCGGGGAACGCACCGACCCATCGGGGAGGCGAGCTCCCCGGATGGGATGGACGAAAGATCACGGCCCTGGCCTCTTGCGCGCAGGCGGAGGAGCCAAGGTGTGTGGTGGCGGGCAGCTCAGGGCTGCCGTGGCGGCGGGGCGGGTATCGACCGCGACGCCCGAGCGGGATCGGGAACGCCCATAGGGCGTGCGTTGGCCGTGGCCAGGATGCGCGGGTCAGTATGGGAGCGCTGCCGGTGTGCGTCGCGCTGGATGCGTAGTTGCCTCTCTCACCGCCCGGATTGGCAGGCCGTTTGCCGTGGCGACGGACTGCCGTCTTGCCCCGTCAGTGGTAGTCCCGGCTCTTGTTCGTCGCCTCGGCCAGTCGGCCCAGCAGAGGAGTCAGATCCGCCAACTGCGCCGCCACCACATTGCACGCCTCACCTCGCGCCGCTAGCTCGCGGTTCGTTCCGTGGATCCGGGCACATTCCTGGCCGCACTGCTCCAGGTCGGGCCGGAGGTGGCGAAGGTGCTGGGCGGCATGCTCAACGGTTCAAGGCCCCGCCCGTTAGCCGGGAGGACTTCCTGGCCATCCTGGACAAATCCGCGTGTTCGTCCTTCGCAACCGCTTTGGACAAGCACTGGGGTTTCCAGGCTGATTGAGATCAATATTCACTGGGCAGCAATAGCGTGGTCACGCTCCGGTCCCACTCGGTGATGATCCAGAGCTTCAGGTCGGGCGCGACCTGGTAGGACGAGAACAGCCGATCCTCACCGGACTGCAGTGCGGCGTCGTTCAGGCACCGATCGCAGTCGTCGAGATCGCCCCAGTCGCCGCAAAAATGACGGTAAAGGTACGGTGCCGGGTCGAGCCTGCCTTCGCCGATCAGCGCGCCGACGCCGGTGGTCACAACCACCTGACCTGAGGTGAAACGGGCTCGTGACGGAAGAATGAAAACTGCGAGTGCCATGGGGTTTCCTTGGAAAAAATGAAGGGCCGCGGCACCCGCTGGGGCAACACGGCCCCGGTGTGGGTGAGAGGAATGAAGACGGTTGCGGGCCGTTAGAAGGTCAAGACCAGTGAAAGTCTTGTTTTGTCGTCGATGCAGCGGCGCCGTGCTTTTCGCGAACTACAGGGGAAACGTAGTCAGCAGTTCGCTGAAGCTGTGATCCGCAGGCAGGTCCGGGATGCCGTTGCCGCGGTAGACCGTCGGTACCTCCTGCGGCTGCAGATCGCCGCGCAGGACTGCTCGCTGCAGTTGGTCCTTGCGTTCGATCCAGATGAGCTCGTAGCGCGCGATCGCGTCCCATTGGGCGGGCGTGTTCGCTTCGACCGCATAGGCGTGGTCGCAGGCACGGGCATCGGAGTCTTCGTAGCGCACGCAGACTTCGCGGTAGGTGCCGAACTCGTGGGGAGAGCTGATCACGGCGAACCGGGCGGGCACATCATCGGCCAAGGGAAACAGGCGTTCGAGCATGCGCCGGAAGACCAGGCATTCACGCCGGGATCGCGCCTCGTAGTCGGGATGGCCCACCTGGGCGCAGCTTTCCTCGCAGGGCGAGGCACCGATGGTCATGGTTTGATAGGACATGGGTTTTCTCCGGAGAGGGAAACACCAGCCCAGCATCGGGAACGGTGTTCCCGGATGGAAGGGACGTGCCGGCGATAGGGCCGGCGCGTTGAAGGCAAGGGGCGGGTAACGGCCGCGCCGCCAGCGCAGAGCGCCGGAAGCCCCCACAGGGGGGCGATGGAAGCAGGTCCAGTGTGGCCGTGGCGCGGGCGTGGTGTCCGCGCCCCCGAGCGGCGCCACGGAACAGCGGCGGAAATGCTCGCCGATCGCGGGTGGCGCGATGGCCGCTGCCGCAGGCTGCGGAGCGCAGGGCTGCGAAACCGTGCGGGCCGGCGTCTTGCGCGAACCCGCCATGGTGCTATCGGGTGGTGGCCTGCCCCAGTCCCCAGGCACGGAATGCCGCATGCCCGTCGATGGGGCTGGCACACAGCAATTCCGCAATGGGCTTGCGCTCCAGCGTCAGGTCGAGATCGTCGTAGCCGCTGGGAGTCTCCGAGAGGCACGTATAGAGATCGAACTCGCTGTCCTCGATTTCTTGCTCGACGATCTGCTCGGCGGTGTCCGAGTCGAATTCTCCCTCCGTGAGCAGTTCTTCAGGCAGGGGATGCTGCGGCACGGCGCACGCCGACAGGATGTGGCAGGAGATGGAGCGGAAGTAGCCCCCGCTATCGTCGTACTCGGCGGAAACCGCGAAGGACAGCCTCACGGCGTCCAGCCAGGCATGCTGTGCGAACAGCCGCGCCAGGAAGGCGCCGGCCCAGCTTGCATCCAGAGCGTCGTGCTCGGCTTTCACCTGACGGTAGCGGGTCTGGAGTTCGATGCCGGCCTGGTTGAGGGCCAGCGTGCCGTCGGCCTGCGCCAGGAAAGTGGGGTGCTGTTGGGGATTTTCAGTGGACATGGTTGTTCCTTGCTCTGCGGTGGTTGCCTTCGGAAAACACCACCGCGTGGGGATGGATGTGCTGCAGCAGTGGGTGCCACCAGGGCGGCTCTGCGCAGACCTGGTGCCAGTCGCCTTGGCCGTCGTTGTCGCTGACATGGATCTCGATGCAGCGCTCGCAGGCCAGCATCTCGGCCACCAGCGTGGCCTCGTGGCAGCCCGTGCGGGTCGCCAGGATGTGCAGGTGCGAGAGGTCGAGCGCGTAAGGCACGTCGGACTCGAACACCGCGCGGTACTCTGCCCAGCTCGACACCAGCCAGACATCGCCGGCCGAGGGGTAGTGGCCTTCGACGCCGACCGGGCAGCCGAACAGGTCGGCGCAGCGGCGCGCGTCGTCCAGCATGCGGGGCAGATCCGCTTCGCAGCGGCGTCCGGCATGCGCCGTGTACGCCGGTGCCTCCAGCCGCTGGCTGATGCGCGCGGCCTGCGCGAACCAGTCGGCGTGCAGCGCGAAGCCGCTGAGGTCGGCCAGTCGGCGCCTGGGGAGTACCTGGACGTTGGCATGCAGCCGAAAACGCGTGCCCGGATGGGCGGCGCACAGCGCATCGGCCAGCGCTTCGTCCAGGCAGCCCAGGCTCTGCGGTACCAACTGGACGTGTTCAGCCGAAAGCCGCCCGAACAGCGGTTCCTCGATCGGGTCGCACAGCAACGCTGCCGCCGCTTCATGCCGCAGGCCCGGCCAGCAGGCAAGCGAGACGTGCGCCTTCATACGCGGATCTCCGAGTATTCGGAGTCGATGAAATAGCTGTTGTGCTCGATGACCACGGTGGATGCCGTGGCATCGAACACCACTTCGCCCGAGGCACCGCTTTCGTTTTCCCAGCCGCCGAAGTATTGCTCGACCGCATCCATCGCGAAGTCGGTGAGCGCGTCGTCGAGCGGCCTGTCGTCCAGGCTGACCGTGGTCTGCCATGCGCCGTCGACGTACTGGCTGGACTCCACGTACTGCGGTGCCATTGGCATCTCGTCCAGCTCACGGGGACCGTCCGGCATCTCGAAACGGACGCCCTCCGGGCCGCCCGAGTCGCCGGAGCCGGTGTAGCTGACCGCAGCCCGCAGGACGCCTTCGTCGCGCAGCGCGGAGAAAATCGCCGTGCGGTTGGCGGCGATGCGTTCTTCTTCGGAGAGCGGTGCGCCCTCCGTTTGGATGGAATCGTGCATGTTGCTTCCTCATCAAAATGAGGCGCACGCGCCCCCGCGGGGCGTCGGTGCCCCTCGGGGTCAAGAAAACGCCCGCCGGTGAACGGCGGGCCAGGGTGGCGGTGCCGCTTGCGGCGGTACCGTGTGCTTTTCGCGCTGCCGCGAGCGGCCATGGCGCGAGCGGGCTGTTGTGCTACCAGCCGTGGAGCGCGGCTGCTATGAGCGCGGCGCTTGCGGTTTCGCGAGTTCTGCCAGCAAGGCGTCGTCGTTAGCACCGGAGCGTTTGCCGGTGCGCCTTGCCTTGGCGACGGTGTATCCCTTCGCGCGAAGCTGGCGGATGGTGTCCGCCGCGTGGACGGAGAGCACCTTGCCGGTGCCGTCCGTGTGCGTTGCCATCACACGCCAGGCGTCCTCGCCCGCCTTGGTGTTGGGCAGGAACTGTGTGAACCAGCCGTCGTCGCTCCAGCTCAGGTCTGGAACGGGCGGGTCGGATCGTGTACAGAAATTCATGGCCCGATCTCCGTGCGTCGCGGTGCGTCCGCGAAAGCAAGCATCCAGGCGTCGGTCTCATCGTCCACATGACAGGCGATGGCGGCACGGCGCTGGCGCTGGCTTACACACTCGGGAAAGTGCGCGATCAGCCCTTTGACGCAGCGCACGTCCCACTGGTTGATGCGGTGATGGCCCGTCTGGCGTATGCGCTGCAGCCACTGCGACCAGTCGGAGCGGTTCGCTTCGGCGTGCATGCGGGCGCGCTGCGCAAGGTCCGAGCCATCACGGGCGTTCCGGGCCATGGTTCGCAGTGACGCGCGCTCATCGTCGTCCAGCACGGCGCAGGGAATCAGCGCGAGGCATGCGGCTTCGGAATCGAAGCCGATGCCGTGCAGCAAAGGGTCGCAGCGGGCGATCCGGGTGTCCAGGGCGCGCTTGGCGCGCGCCTTGAGATTCTCGAAAGGTAGTAAGGACATGGGGTCTCCTGGCCGCCGCAGCGCGCAGGCGTGCAGTGGCGAAGCGCACTGTGTGGTGCGAAGGAGCCCGCCCCACGGGGCGAGCCCCGGGGGGTGTTGGAATCAACGGCGGGCACAAAGGCACCCGCGCGCCGCAGTTTCAGGCGGCCAGAGGCTCCGGCTGCGCCTGCACGGGGGTGATGAACAGGCACCGCAGTGCCGTCAGGCTTCCCTTGCAGAACTCTTTGCAGGCGTCGGCGACCAGCGGCTGCACTTCCGGCGTGAGCGGCTCGCAGGGCGAGATGCTGGCGACGAGCGTGTCGTCATCACCCAGGAAAGCCAGTTCGCCCGTGGTGGTGTTGTGGGTCACTTCCCATACCAGTTGGGGCCGCTCGGCTTGGTGCTGGCGCACCAATTGGGCGGCCGAGGCCAGTGTCTCGACGAGGACCGCGCGCTCCAGATCGCCCAGTTCGTGGCCGTAGAGATGGACCAGGTAGCGGTCCGGCTGCAGCGGTTCCAGCGAGTCGATCGGGAGCATGGGAAACCCTTGCCCGGTGGACGCGGCGGACGGCGCGATGGGGCAGGGCGCGACGGTATCGACCTGCTGGCAGCGTTCCAGGTGGGTCAGCTTGAGCAACAGCGCATCGGCGTGCGCGCGGTCCGCGAGCGTGAGCTGGGTCCGCATGGCAAGAATCTCCTGCGTCATCAGACGCAACTCCTGCACGATGGCGCGCTCGGCGCGGCGCTCGATGGCGCAGAGGGTTTCGGCGACAGTGGTCATGGATGGCCTTTCTGAATGGGTGGGCCGCGACCAGGCCCGCGAACGGACATGGCACGGCATGGCGCGGCGATGGGCCGCGGGATGGGTGAAAAAAACGGAGCGGCGCCGGATCGGCGCGGAAACTGGGGCCGGAGAACCCGGCGCGGTGCTTGGCAGCGGAGCTGCGTTGGGCGGGTAACGACCGCGACGCCCGAAGAACTCGGGTGGGCTGGACGGTCGGCAGGGACCGCAGCCAGGGAAGCCGTGTCAGTTTGCTTCCTGTCCGCGTCACCGGGAAGTGGCCCAGGGCGGTTTCAGCGGGAAGGGATGGCCAGGTTCGACGATTGATGGTGGCGAAGCGGGACCTGCCGATACATCACGCCCCGAGGATCTTTTGTAGGTGTTTTGACCAAAATGATCTGATGAACTAGAATTTCATCAACAAGGTCGATAGGAGTGCATGTCATGGGCAAAGCAGCCTCTCTCGCGCTGCAGGGCGACGTACTTACGGTGCGCCATGAGGGGCGCGGTCGCCCGTCGCACGCAGGCCAGGCCTTCGTGTTGGAAGTGGCGGACGAGGCGGCATCCAGGACGCTGCTGGCATCGTTGCCGCTGCTGGACCGGCTGCTCGCCGAGAAGGTGGCCGCGGTGCGCGAGCGCCGCATGGCGGAAATGGTCGACTTCATGGCTGCGCGCATGCTCGCGCCCAGCGCCACCGATCTGGAGATGGCGCAGCGGCTTGCCGCCCGCCATGCGCGCTTGCTCAACGAGTTCGGCTTCTTCACCGCCGAGCAACTGGCCGACGCCAACGGCTCGCAGGCGAGCAACCGTGCGGCGCTGGCCGACAACTGGCGCAAGCGCCGCCAGGTGTTCGCCGTGTCGCACCCGGACAAGGCGGCGCGTGAACGCGATGTCTACCCGGCCTTCCAGTTCGAGAACGGTAAACCGATCAAGGCGGTCCAGGACGTGCTGGAAGCCTTCGGTAGCCGCAAATCGTCCTGGAAGCTGGCGCTGTGGTTCGCCTCGAACAATGGCGGGCTGCCGGGCAGTGCGCGCCCGGTCGATCTGCTGGCCAGTGACCCGCAGGCCGTCGTCGAAACCGCGCAGCGCGATGCCCAGGGGAGCGCGGCTTGAGCTGTCGCGCGCCGGTCCCGCCGCTCGATCCCCTGTTCGATCGCTGGCCAGCCGGCCAGGTGATCCACGTCATCCACGACACCGCGTTCGCCCCCGAGAGCTTCAATCCGGGGGTGGACGCGGCCGGTCAACTGCGCAAGCCGACGCGCTTCGCGCCGATCCACGACGCGAGTGGCCAGGTCGTGCCGTACCTGTACGGCGGCGCGACGCTGGACTGCGCGATCTTCGAGACCGTGTTCCACGAAGTGCCGATCGACGCGCCCGACAAGTTCGTGGACCTCGACGAATTCGCGCACCGCGGCCATGGTGAACTCGTGCCCGCCCGCGACCTGAAGCTCGTGGACCTCACGAGCGAAGGGCTGCATCGCCTGAAGGTGCCCAAGCAGGAACTGATCGCAAGCCCGTCGCGCGACTACCGGGACACCGCCTTGTGGGCCCAGGCGCTGCACCGGCAGTTCGACGATATCGATGGCTTGCTGTGGATGTCGCGCCAGCGGGACCGCGATTCTGCGCTGGCGCTGTTTGGCGACCGGCTGGCCGGTGTGCTAGGCGGGCGCCGGATCGGCGGGCCGTTGGCACGGAACGCCCGTTTGCGCGATACGGTGCTGGCTGCGGCGCTGCGCGCTGGCATCGAGGCGGACTGAAGGGGCGCCGCGGAAGGGCGAAGAGACAGGGTGTGGGGGCCGCGCGAAACCCCGGCGGCGCGGGCGATGGGGGCCGGCTCCCCACCGCGCGGTGCGGTGGGGTTGGTCTATCGGGAAGGTTCAGGAAGCAGGCAATCCATGCACCTTGAACCAGTACCACGTCGGCAGATCGCCGATATGGCGGTCGATCAACCGGAAGTACACGGCCAGGTGTCGAAGCCTTCAACCGCTTCGGCGTCGGCATCGAACTTGATCCAGATGATGCCGACTGCCTGCGCCGCTGCGAAGATCGGGACCAGCTCGGGTTCGTCTGGAATGTTTTCGTCGGCGGAGCCGACGTAGACGAATCCGCCGTAGTCGTTGGGATAGGCGATCACCGACAGATCGCCGTCGGCCAGGCGCTGTCGTGTGGCTGGGCGCAGATGCGCGATCGAGATCGCGACCAGGGGCTCGGCATGGGTCAGCAGGTGCTGCGCAGACGTGTCGCTCATGGTGACTTCGCCTGTGAAGGGGTGGCGGCTGCGGATGGCCGGGGTCTCTGGCGGCGTGGCCGGCTGAAATCCCAACCGCAGTGGCGGCAGCGAAACCAGTTCAGCGAGCCCAGCGGTCCCAGCAGGGCACCTTCGCCCGAGCACATCGGGCAGGCAGGGGGGCGTGGCATGGACATGCGAAGTCCTCCGATCAGGCAGTGGTGGCCACCAGCTCGGCGTGCAAATCTTCCACGGTGCGGCGGCAATCCGCCGTGGCGACGCGGTCGAACCAGGCGTGGTGGGTGGGCACGTAGAACTCGGCGCCATCCTTGCGCGCGATGACGGCGAACAGGCGGCTGACCTGCACGCGGTAGGTGCCGTCGTCGAAGACGGTGCGCCGTTCGCCCTGTGGCAGACCGAGTGATCGGTTCATCGCGTCGGCGGTGGCGTGGTAGATGTCTTCCTTGCTGGCACCTGGATTGGCGGCGCGCAACGCCGTCTCCACCGAGTTCCAGCGGTTCATCGCGCCTTCGATGGCTTTGGGAATGGACATGATGTACTCCAGTAATGGCATGGCGGGCAGGCGACGCCTGTCCACCGGATCTATGGAAAGGGCGGCCCTTGGTGGCCGGTTCGTGTGCTCGGATCAAGGGGCCGTCGCGCCGCGGGCCGCTTCGACTTCCACGACGCGTGCGTCCGTTCCGAAATCCAGGCCGCTGATCAAGTAGTGCCGCCCGGTGGACGGATCACGCACCTCGATCGAGTGCTGGTCGTGGACGCGGGTGACCTCGCATTCGCCCAGCCGCTGTGTCGCCACGCGGTCGCCGGTGCTGAGTGCGCCTTCGCGCGCTAGCCGGACCAGGCGCAAGGTTCCGGGCGGAACGGGCTCGGGCCGCGGCGGTTCGGTGTACGAGCCGATGAAACGGCGCCGACAGATGTGCCTTGCCGAATCGCGGGTCTGCGCATCGACCACTTCTGCGTAGCACCGTGCGTAGCTGTCCAGCAGCTCGTCGAGCATGGCCTCGCTGCGCAGCGCGGCGTCCGCGTCGAGCCGTTCGATCGCGACCTTGGCCCATAGGGGCAGGTACTGGTATGGCGTCGGACCCATCTCAGCACTCCGGCGTGGTGGGGGAGGCTTCGACGGGGTCGGCACCGAGGCGGCCCAGCAACTGGTCGATCTGCGGAACGCCGAAGTCCCAGGGCTCGAAGGGCCGGCCATGGGGGCTCAGCCCTGCGGCTCGCACGATGCCCAGTGCCTCGACCTTGGCTTCACGCAGGCGGTAGAGCCCTTCGTAGACGAGTTGGGCTTCGCCGTCCCCGAGCAGCTCTTCGAGGTCTATGGCGGCGTGGTCCTGTGCCGGACCGACACTGTCGGAGCAGGTTGTGTGCATGGTGTTCTCCAGGGGTGGACGGGAACACCGCTCCAAGGGAGACGGTGCTCCCAGGTGGAAGTGGTTGGCGGGACGGATCCGCGCCGGGCAGGTAACGACTGCGACGCCCGGCATGGCCGGGGCTTCCTTGCAGGAAGCGGGTGAGCCTTGAGTGTGGGCCGGGATGCGGTAGCTGCCGCCGCAGTCGCGCGACCGCGAGCCGCGAACGCCTGGCTCGGCGGGCGAATGCGGGTGGCGACCATGCGCCGCAGGATGCGACGGGGTGTTGCAGCAGAAGGGGGACATGCAGCCTGCTGCAGGACGACCAGGGTTGCGCGAAGCTGCTGGATCTCGCCCTGCGCATTGGCGTCCACATCACGCCGGGCAAGGAACGGTTGAGGCAGACCTCGACCGCGCCGCATATTGAACGCTGCGGCAGTGGGTGATAGAGTGATCAGGCTTTCGGCGCTGCGCGCCGTCACAGGCAAGCTGCCAGCCTGCTCATCGAGCGAATCGTAGCCTTGTGAGACATGCGGACGGTGTCCGCTTTGCGATCGCGCCACCTGTCAACGGGTGGCCCGTTTTCCGCCGTGTGGCAGCCCCTGCC
The DNA here is from genome assembly GCF_010020825.1 of Acidovorax sp. 210-6. Taxonomy (GTDB): domain Bacteria; phylum Pseudomonadota; class Gammaproteobacteria; order Burkholderiales; family Burkholderiaceae_C; genus Simplicispira; species Simplicispira sedimenti. Next base: position 2,866,478 of record NZ_JAACJE010000001.1, on the reverse strand, counting down.
GGGTTGTCCGTTTTCTTGACCCCTGCGCGGATCCGCTCAGGGGCTTTCCATTTTCATTGTGCCCCGCGCCCGCGCTGCATGCGCAGTTTCGCGCGTCGGCAACCTTTCGATGTCCCGCGCCGCACCGGCAAAGGACACCTGTCAACCCTAGCGGGACGCTTCCCGCGCAGGGACGGCCCCGCGACTTGTTCAAGGAGCCATCATGAACAAACACCAAGTCAAGATTCTTTCCAACCTGCGGCCGGAGACGGTCGTTGCCGTGAAAGGGGTTCCTTTCGCCATCCGGGGGCTGGCGCTTCCCGGCGTCGAGGACGCACGTGAATCGCTCTCCGAGGTGGCCTTCGTCGGCGCGGTCGACGCGCAAGAGGCGATCGACGTCAAGGCAGTGCTGCGTATCCCGCCGGACACCGAGGAGCGCATGGTCATGATGGAGAGGTTCATCGTGGCCGGCGGCCTGTGCATCGATGACGACGCGGAGCGCTGCAACCCCCTGGCCGAGGGCCATGCCATGGGCTGTCTGTACCACCGAGGGCGGCGCGCGCGGCGCGACGAGGAGGGGTACTTCTTCCACGCCCTGGGGCGCGACGGCGACGGCAACAAGGATCTCGGCGACGAGGGTGTGTCCGGCCAGTTGGCCGACTGCGTTGTCGCTTCGCTCCGCAAGAACCGCTCGCTGATGGCGACGCTGGGCAACCTCCTGCGCAGCCGCGACAAGGCAGCCACGTGGAACGCGGTCCTGCAGACGGTCGAGGATGCCGTCCACCAGGAAGGCTGGGAGTTCGCGCTCGACTACATCGCCAAGCAGTTCCTCGACGTTCCCTGGTGGAACGACCTGGCACCGTGCTGGCACGACAAGCTCAAGGACCTGGCGAACCTGCTCTGCGAAAGCGAGGCGGAGGCGGCCTGGGAGCGTGCCCTCGCGGCAGGCAGCATCGGCTACCCGCTGGCGGTCCTGCTCGACATCTACGACCATGGCGGCGTCGTCTACAGCGTGACCGGCCATGGCATGCAGTGTCGCTGGGACACCACGCGCGGCGGTGCCATCTGGGTGCCCGATGAGGACGCCGAGGACAACATCCGGTCCAACGTGCTGCGCGAACTGGGCGTTGGCGAAGCGTGCTGGTCCGGCACGGCCGGCGGCCGGGGCGATCCGCCGGCCGTGCACTATTCCCTCGACGGGGGGACCACCTGGATCGGCGGCTATGCGACACGGACGCAGGCCATGGCGGCGCTGGTCGAAGCCTCGGGCCTGGACGTCCCGCCGTCCAAAGTGGCGGCCAAGCTCGCCGAGGAAGCCGAGCGGTACTGTCGCGGCGTGCTCGATGAATACAACGCCTGGGTCAACGGCGAGGTCTACGGCATCGTCGTCTACGTGGTGGACCGCGTCACTGGACGGCGCGTCGAGGACCGCGACGAGGAGGTTTGGGGCTATGTCGGCAGCGAGTACGCCGAGCAGACCCTGGAATACACCCTCTTGAACACCGTGATGCATCTGGGTGCCGCGGTGCACTAGTCCCGGCGCCTGCCACCGGCGTGCTACCGGCATCACATCCATTACCCCCAGGGGCGCTGGCCCCTGGGGGTAGCGCCCCTTCATTTTCATGAAGGAGAAACCACATGAACACCGATCCGAGAACGCTCATCGACGACCTGCTGGCGTACGCGCTCAGGTTCGCCGAGAGCAACGATGAGCCTGCCACCGGAGACTGCTGGGCCGTGATCGAGCGAGCGCGCCACTACCTGCGCGAGTCGGCCAACCAGGACCAGTCCCGCGAAACTGCGCCGTCCGTACCGGCGTCGGGTGCGGTACCAGGCATCCCTTCCCTGGAAGCCCTGTGCGCAGGGGGCCTGACCATCGGAGAGTGCATCCGGGCTTTCGCGGTGCCCGGAGACGATCCCTACGTCTCGGCGGCCCGCGCGACTATCGATGCGGACGACGACACGGAGATCGACGACCACACCACCACTTCGGTCGGCGACGGCGGCGCCTGGGTGCTGGCCTGGCTGTGGATCAGCGATGCGCAGGCTGGCGTGCTCTCGCACAGCGCAATGTTGGAGGAGGTGCTGCTCCATGCGCGCAAGGCACTCGCCTGCGCACACGGCCTGGACGTCGAGACGGCGAGACTGCGGGAGAACCAGGCCGACTGGCTGGAGGACCTGCTGTCGAACTATGCCGATGAAGTGGATGACATCGCGTCGGCCCGGCCCGAGTCCGAGCCCGGTGCCATCCTGTGGGTCGATGGAGAAGGCCGCGATGTGCTCTTCGCGCCGTCGGATGCGTTGCTGCACTTGCTCGCGCTGGCCCGACAGGCTGGCCTGAGAGACCGGGCGGCAGAGCCCTGCGAGCGGTTCTGCGCGCAGCATGGCAGCACCCTGGACGCCGTGCTGGTCGTGGTCCAGATCGGCTGAGGCCGACAAACGAAATAGATAGGAGCGCAATAAAACGCCCGGACCGCCTTGGATGGCGGGCCGGGCGTTGCTGTTTCTGGGGTACGAAGGCAGCCCCGCGGGCATGGGGCTTCGGGCGGCGCGCGTGCAGGGTCTCGGCGTCCCGGCGAGTGCTGGCTCTTGAAGACGCCGCATGTCGCGAGAAGCTGTCCGCATGCTCACCGATGCAGAAAAATCCCAGATGCAGACCTGCCTGCGCGCGCTGCGCGAGGCCATGCCGGACTACACGAGCCGCCGGGGGCAGCTCGTGATGATGGCCGAGGTGGCGCAGGCCCTGGGCAGCCTTGGCGACGCGGAAGAAGGCTTGCGGCCACCAGCCCAGCGTATCGCTGCGATCGAGGCCGGCACCGGTACGGGAAAGACCCTGGGCTACCTGCTGCCGGCCATCGTGCTCGCGCGTTCGCGCGGACGCACCGTGGTCGTGTCGTCCTCGACTGTAGCGCTGCAGGAGCAGCTCATGGCGAAGGATCTGCCCGCCCTGCAGAGGCACCTGCCGGTCGCGTTCAGTTGCGCACTGGCGAAGGGTCGGCGGCGCTACGTGTGCCCGGCCAAGCTGCTGCGGCCGCAGGCCCAGCAGCCCGTCGCCGACCTCGGAGGCTCGCCGGTCCCGCATGCGTTGGCGCAGCCTGTGCGCCTGGAAGGGCGGCTGGCCCATGCCTTCGCGGGCGAGAGCTGGTCCGGCGACCGCGACGAATGGCCGGAGCCGATCCCGGACGGTCTTTGGAACCGCATCAGCACCGACCGCCAGGGCTGCCTCGGGCCGCGCTGCGCGGACTACGCGCGCTGCCCCTACCAGGCCGCCCGGCAGCGGCTCAAGGAAGTGGACGTCATCGTGGCCAACCATGACCTCGTGCTGGCCGCGCTGGAGATGGAGCCCGGGGCGCTGCTGCCGGACCCGTCAGAAACCCTCTTCGTGTTCGACGAGGCCCACGGCCTGCCAGCAAAGGCGGCCGCTCGCAGCGCGTCGCGGCACGCGGTGCTCGGCGCCGCGCGCTGGGCTGAGGAGGCCGCCGCCGTGGCGGCCGAGGCGGGCAGCGCCCTGCGGCTGGACCGCGGGTTGGTGGAAGCCGTCGAGAATGAGGGGCAGCGCCTCGGCACGGATGTGGCGGCGCTGCACGCGGCATTGTCCCGGCATTGCGCGTTCGGCGACGACGGCGAGGTTCACCGTTTCCCGCATGGCGCGCTGCCGCCGGGCATCGCCGAGGCGGGGAGCCGCATCCGCGCGGCCGCCGCGGCACTCCGAGAGGCCCTGGGTTCCGTACGGAATGCAGCGTTGGAACGCGCTCGCCAGGATGCGGTGGCCGCGCAGCCCCACGTCGCGGCGCTCGGTGCCTGCCTCGGCAGCGCGGAGCACCTGGCCGCTACCTGGGACGGAATGCTGTGCCCGGTGCCCGATGGCGGGAAGCCCATGGCGCGCTGGGTCGAGCGCGGCGGCAGGACAGGCGGCACGGCCGAGTACCACGTGTGTGCGGCACCGATCAGCGGCGGGGAGCGCCTGCGCGCGCTGCTCTGGGAGCGCGCCGGCGCGGCGGTGCTGACCTCGGCGACGCTGCAGGCCTGCGGATCGTTCGACCTCTTCTTGGAGGAGTCCGGCCTGGATGTCTACGGCAGCGTGCGTGCGCTCAACCTGCCATCGCCCTTCGATCACCAGGCCCAGGCCGAACTGCACCTGCCCCGCATGCGCTCGCACCCGCGCGATGCCGAGGCCCACACGCAGGAGGTCGCGGCGCGGCTGCCTCCGCTGCTGGCGGCCCAGGCGGGCGCTTTGGTGCTGTTCGCGTCGGCCCGCCAGATGCACCAGGTCGAGCAGGCCCTGCCGTCCGCGCTGCGCGGGGAGGTGCTGATGCAGGGGACGGTGTCCAAGCGCGAGCTGCTGGAACGGCACAGGGTGCGCATCGACCAGGGCCAGCGCTCCGTCCTGTTCGGATTGGCCAGCTTGTCCGAGGGCGTGGACCTGCCCGGTGCCTACTGCACGCATCTGATCATGGCCAAGCTGCCGTTCGCCGTGCCCGACGACCCGGTGGAGCAGGCCCGGCGCGAATGGATCGAGGCCCAAGGCAGGTCGGCCTTCATGGAGCGCAGCGTTCCGGAGGTTGGTATCCGGCTGGCGCAGGCCGTGGGCCGGCTGCTGCGCACGTGCGAGGACCGCGGCCGCATCACGGTGCTGGATACGCGGCTCGGAAGCACCCCGTGGGGGCGGCGTCTGATCGCGGGGTTGCCGCCGTTTCGTGTTGTGCGAGGTGCGGAGCCGGGGCAGGAACGGCGCGTGGCGTGAAACGCGCGCAGGCGTGAGCTGGAAAACGAAAGCCCTGCCGCATGGCGGCAGGGCTTTTCTCCAGGAGATGCCGGACGTTCACGAGGTCGGCAGTCCGCACACCTCGATCCAGCACCGCGCAGGCAGTCCGCTGGCGTAGCGATCGATCAGCGCGAAGTACGCGCCATGGTGCTCGGGCCGTGGCTCGACGAGAGCCTGCTGCTGCCCGTCGCGGGTTTCCAGCCGCGGTTCCAGGCCGAGCTGGCGCAGCGCCTCGATGGCGGGGTGGTCCGCCGCAGCGCGCAGCCGCGCATGCCAGGATCCCTGCGGGGGCGTGGCGGCGGCCGCGTCCAGCAGATAGCGGATCTGGCGGATGTAGGTCTCCGGCATCCAGCGGCGTCCATGGGGCCTCAAGCTGCCGTTCTCGCAGGCACCGGCAGCCTGAACGGCCTGCCGCAGGATCTGCGAGCGGTCACCTACCATGCAGGCGTTCCAACTGCATGCACGTCTGCCGTGGGTTCCGCAGCGCACGGTGTTGTCGCCGCCTTCGATGGCGATGATGTAGCGGTCCTGGGCCAGCCCGAGCGGAGCGCCTGGCACGTGGAACGCGGCCCACTGGTATTCGACGCGGTGGCTCATGGCGTGGCCTCCTCGAACAGGTTGGCCTGCCAGTCGAAGACAGGCAGGCGGTACGGGGGCTGGGCCACGCGCCCGAGCGTCACGCGCATCCCGGCCTGCGTGTCCCCGGTCTGGGCCAGCAGCGATTCAACGTAGAACGTATGGCGCGCGGCCTCGGGCTCGCGCAGGTCGAGCGAGAGCCCGAAGCGTGTCTCGCCGGTTTCAGCCGTGATGTGGATCAGCCGCGTTCCATAGAAGGCCTCCAGATGCTCGAAGGTCTCGAATGGAGCATTCGGCCAGGGGCAGCGCATGCCGCGCACCCTGTCGAGGGTTGCGCACAGCGTGACGCGAAGGCACAGGCCATGCCGCTCGGCCAGCTGCGCTGGCGTCAGGGGGCTCTTGAGGGCCTCGCGCCACAGCCGGAGGTAGTCTTCGGGGCTGACCTCCCCGTACCAGAGCTTCAGATTGCCATCGACCGTGCGCGTGGCCCGGTCCTGGCAGAGGAAGCCGATCAGTCTCCGGCTGGTGAAGCAGGGCAGCGCATCGTGCGGATCCCGCAGGATCCGGGGCCGTCCCACCCCGTCGTCGTTCGTATCTTCCCAGGTGATCGGCACGAAAAGCGCCTCGCCGGAGGAGGTCGCATCCGGTGGCAGGGCGACTGCCACGCGGGTGCGCTCAATCTCAGGCGGCCGGTGGGCCGCCTGGAGCGTTTCTGCTTGCATGTGAATTCTCCTGTCAAAGGGAGGGCGGGGGTTGGGCCTGAAGACCCAGGCGACTCGCCCACTGCTTGGCCACCGCAAGGGTGGCGGGAAATGAAGAAGCCGCCGACGTGCAGCCATGGTGGGCTGGCCGGCGGCGAAGGAGAGGCTGGGATCGCTCGGAATCCCGTTGTCGGCCGGGTTGCCGCTCAGATGGCGGCGACCACCAATGCTGCGCATGGCTTTGCCACCGCACGCGGGCGATGGCGGCGAATCCCGTAGAGGCAGGTAACGACTGCTACGCCCAGCCGGAGCTGGGAAGTCTTCCGCAAGGGAAGCGAGGGAGTCCCTAGTGGGGTCTCCTCGTTTTCAGTGCAATAAGTGACGGTACGAAAAGCTAGCACTGGCGCGGAGGTGGTGTTGGTAGATCGTTGATTTCATTGACTTTCCTGTTCACTTTCAAATCTGCGATTCGTGGCGTCAAACCGTGGTCGGTTTCATCCATTGGTGCCAGTTATCGATGCATTTGGCCGCGAAGGCAGGATTTGGTCAGCATAGCGGTCAACCGGGAAGCGAAACACACCCCGCAAGTTGATGCTCTCCAGCCTGGTGGGCGCAATCTTCCCGATCAGTTCCGGTGGAATGACCTGGCGGCGGTTCGACCAGCGATCCAGGACCGCCTGCATCTGTGAGGTATTCCACGCCATCACGATGTTGGCCATCAGGCTCAACGCATCGGCCACAGCCTGCATTTCATCGACACGTTTGGCCTGCGCCGGGCTGATCCGGCCGGTATAAATGGCGCGCTTGAGGGCGTTAACAGCCTCGCCCCGATTGAGCACCCGGCGCAACTCGTTCCTGAAAGCGTCCTTGACAAAGTAGTCAGCCAAAAACGCCGTACGCAGCAACCGCCCCAATTGCACGCCAGCCTCATAGATTGGATCGCCCTGGGCGGCAGAACCGAACCGCGCAAGAGCTGCCACCGCACTGGCATGTCCGCTCATGACCGAGGCTGCCAGGTGCACCAGACTATCCCAATGCTTTTCGATCAAAGCGACGTCGACATTGGCTTCGCACACCGCAGCGATTTCTGCGGGCACTTTGGTGCCGCGTGGCACAAAGAGGTGGCGCTGTTTGAGTTCCTTCAACCGCGGGCAAAGATCAAAACCAAGCAAACGGGCATGTGACATGGCAAAGTCGGTGTAGCCATGGGTATCCACAGCAAGCTGGCTGGTCTCCAGCTTTTCTTGGCGGATGACACCTTCAATGGCCACGCCCGCCTGGCGCTCATTGAGCACAAAGGGCTGCGCATGGAAGATGCCCCACCGGTCTTTTACATGGGAGTAGATTCCAATGGAAGGTGTGTTGCGCCGAGGATCAAGCCGGGCTTGCCACACCCGTTTGGTGGTCTCCATGCTCATCATGTCAGAAGATGCCAAATCGGACCGCCCCCAGGTGGCGGCAATCGGGTGTCGCTGCATGAATTCCAGCACAGCCTGGCAGGCCTGGCTCAGACGCCGTTCGTCCCGCGCCCAGCGCATGGCCTGGCGAATGCTGGTGGCAGACAATTGCGGAATCATGCGCGCGCATTCGACCGCAGTCAGACTGGTGCCGTGGGCCATGATGCCGGCATAGACCATCAGCAGCTCGTCGGTAGAGCGCGGCTCACGTCCGAGCATGATCCAGCTAAAGCGCACCTGGGCGTCAACGGCCAGAATCACTTCCGGCAATTGAACCTCACCGATGCGGTGATCCAAAGCCGCGCGCAGCTTGGTCACTTCTGGGTCTTCGTCCTCTGCGGGCAATGGCGACAAATGGAGTTCATCATCCACGCGCAGTACGCCACTGCGGGCTGCAGCGGCCACCGCATCGACACCGGCAGTTACTCTGGCCAGCAAAGGCTTCAAGAAAGTGGCAGCCTTGCTGGGTAACGATAGACGGGCATAGTGTTTCTTGGACTCTGCCTGCCAACGCTCGTCCGTGAAGAACAAGCGCGCACGACCCCGAAAGCTCAGGCTGTGCTCAATCCAGACCGAGCCATTGCGCACCGCGCGGCGCAGGGCAAACAGGGTGGCCACCTCCAACGCCTGAAACGCCCGTTCCCGGTCTGGGCTGGAGATCGAAACCTGCCAGATCATTCCCAGACTTGGTGCCACCACTTCAACTGGCAGCTTTCTGGATCCTTTGAGATATAAAGCTTGCAGCTTGGCAAGGTACTCGATGGCAGGATGCTCGCCGGTGGCCTGCCAGGGCAGCTTTGCAATGGCGACGAGCAACGACCGCACGGGGCGAATTCCATCAATCAATCCCTCGCGGACCAGGGAGGCCCTGCTCGGTGGTTTGCGTTTCTGGGTTTCGGTGATCAAGGCTTCAAGACGGGCACGCAACTCAGCATCTGGCACCGCACCTTGCGCGCTCAAGGCAACAAGTTCGCCGAGCAGCGTTTTGTACATTGCGGCCCAATTGACGGTAGCGGGGACATCGGCGGCAGCCTGACGCCACAGATCGGCGATCCGGCGCTGCACCATAAGGATCAACTGGTCTGTGGTGGTGAACAGGCAATACCGAAGAAAGCATGCGACCTCCACGGTGCGCGCTGGCTCTTTGATCTTGGCTCCGGCTGAGGGCGGCCTGGAGACAAGTCGGCGCGCGTAGCGGCGCAAGATGAGATCGGGGATGTCTGCCAGGTGCTTATGAACGTCCAGCGTGTAAAGCAGGTCGATGCGCTCCAGTACCTCGCTGATTTGGCGGGTTGAGTGTTTCGCCGGTGCAGCCCATAGCCAACTCTGCTGGGTTTGTCCATCTGGGCGCAGCTCTGAAACTGAGGCTCGCCAGCGATCAAGTGTTGCTGGATCAACGCTGGCGGCGATGGCGGTGCCTGTTTCAACTTCAAGCTGGGCAAGTGCCGCCGCAATCAGTGTCCGAATTGCCCGCTCGTGCACGATCACCAGCTTGTTCTTGTACAGCCATTGACGCGCCCGCACGAGTAGCTGATCGCGGTCGGCGCAGCGCGCCACTTCGTCGCGCAGTTCACGTACCAGTGAGCGGCGCTGGTGCTCGCTCATCCACTGGAATCCAAGGACCGTGCAGGCTACTTGTTGGTGATCGAATAGCGTGCGCCCGCGTTCATACATGGCTCTCAGCGAGGCGACTTCTGGTGCTGCAATGCCAAGCTCGTTGCCAAGGTGGCGCCACAAGGCTACTGGAATTACCCGAAAGGCACCGAGCAAACGCCCACTCATGCGCAGGAAACCAATATGGAGCGCCAGACCAAGCTTGTGGGAATCACCTCGGCGTGCATTGATTGCGTCGCGCTCGGCACCATCGAAGGTGAAAAATGCCTTCATCTCGAAGTCGCTGATATCGCGGGGGAGCCCACGCATCCCCAAAAACGTTGTGTGCCAACCCTGCATCGTGAACCTCAAAAGTGGGAGGCCACCATACCCGTTTACAAAGCGAACAGGAAAGTCAATGAAATCAACGGTCTACCCAGACCACCCCCGCGCCAGTGCTAGCTTTGCGTACCGTCACTTATTGCACTGAAAACGAGGAGACCCCAAGACAAGGAGCGCTGCCTGGCTGCCGGCATGAACGATTTCATCGCCAAGCCAGTCGATCCGGCCGTGCTGTTCGCCGTCCTGCTCAGGAACCTGGCCTCACACGACCTGCCCTGATTGCAGCGCCGGCCACCGCCGGTCGCTCAGTCGTCGTGCATGCCGTTCTGCGCGAACCATGCTGCGAGAAATTCGACGCAGACGCGGACTCTGGCCGATACCGACAGCCGCGACGGATAGACGGCCCAGACATCGGCCGGCTGGAAATACTGCGGCAGCACTGGGATCAGTCGGCCGGCCGCGATGTCGCGGCTGACGTCCCAGGTCGAGCGCAGGATGATGCCGTGGCCGTCGATGGCCCACTGCCGGACGATTTCGCCATTGTTGGCGGAGAGCGGGCCGCTGACCTTGATGGCGACGATGCCCGCCGGTCCGTGCAGTTCCCAGCGGCCGAAATCCTGGTCACGTTCGCGGATCGGGATGCAGCGATGGCTTTGCAGATCGGCCAGGGTATGCGGCGTGCCGTATTGCGCCAGATAGGCGGGCGCGGCGCACAGCACCCGCCGGTTACAGGCGATGCGCCGCTTGATGACATGGCTTTCACGCACCTGGCCGAGGCGGATGTCGAGGTGGAACCCCTCCTCCACCAGATCGACCGGGCGATCGAACAATTCGACCTGGATTTCCAGCTGCGGAAACTGCCGCGCCAGCTCCGACAGGGCCGGTGCCAGTCGGCTGCGCCCGAAGCCGGTACTGCTGCAGATACGCAGCAGGCCGGCCGGTGCCGCCTTTTCGCGGGAAATGGCCTCGCCCATCAGGTCGACGTCTTCGAGGATGCGCTGCGCCCATTGATGGACGATTTCGCCCTGGGCGGTCAGCGACACGTTGCGCGTCGTGCGGTGGAAGAGCTTTTCCTGCACGGACGCTTCGAGCAAGGCGATGCGCTTGCTGACCACCGCCTTGGAAATACCCTGCTCGCGGGCGGTTTCGGCAAAGCTGCGGTGACGGGCCACAATGCAGAACAGGCGGAGGTCTTCAAGCTGGGGCTTTATGTTCACGATTTGTGTTCACGAAATTCACAACAGGCTGGATTGTAATTAATCTGGTGATCACTAAGCTGGTGCCTTTCATCCGCCACGAGCGCCCGCACCATGAAACACAGAATCGCAGTCATTGCCGGCGACGGCATCGGCCAGGAAGTGATGCCCGAGGGCCTGCGCGTCCTCGAAGCAGCCTGCCGCCAATTCGGCCTCGACCTGGAATTCACCGCCTTCGACTGGGCACATTGCGACTATTACCTGCAGCACGGCCAGATGATGCCGGACGACTGGTTCGCTCAACTGAAGGACTTCGACGCCATCTATTTCGGCGCTGTCGGCTGGCCGGCCACGGTACCCGACCACATTTCGCTGTGGGGCTCGCTGCTCAAGTTCCGCCGGGAATTCGACCAGTACGCCAACGTGCGCCCGGTACGCCTGATGCCGGGCATTCCCTGCCCCCTGGCCGGCAAGCAGGTCGGTGACATCGACTTCTACGTCATCCGCGAGAACACCGAGGGCGAGTATTCAGCCGTCGGCGGCCGCATGTTCGAGGGCACCGAGCGCGAGACGGTGATTCAGGAATCGATCTTCACCCGCCAGGGCACCGACCGCATCCTCAAATTCGCTTTCGAGCTCGCGCAGCGCCGCCCGAAGAAGCACCTCACCTCGGCCACCAAGTCGAACGGCATCGCCATCAGCATGCCCTACTGGGACGAGCGGGTCGAAACCATGGCCCACGCCTACCCCGACGTGCGCTGGGACAAGTACCACATCGACATCCTGACTGCCCGCTTCGTGCTCAGCCCGGAGCGCTTCGACGTGGTCGTCGCCTCCAACCTGTTCGGCGACATCCTGTCCGACCTCGGCCCGGCGTGCACCGGCACCATCGGCATCGCGCCGTCGGCCAACCTCAATCCGGATCGCACCTTCCCCTCGCTGTTCGAACCGGTGCATGGTTCCGCGCCGGACATCGCCGGCCAGGGCATCGCCAACCCGATCGCCATGATCTGGTCGGGCGCGATGATGCTCGAGTTCCTCGGCAATGGCGACAGCCGCTACCAGGCCGCGCACGATGCGATCATGGCGGCCATCGAGCAGGTGCTGGTTGGCGGGCCGCGCACGCCGGACATGGGCGGCACGGCGCAGACCGCCGATCTCGGCCGGGCGATTGCCGCCGCGCTGGAAAGCGGGAGCTGACCACCCACCGATGACCGCCTTCCTGCACCATCTGACGCTTGGCGTACCGCTCTTTGCGCTGATCCTCATCGGCTACCTGCTGATGCGCTTCGCCGGCTGGCCGCGCACCATGGCGCAGCATCTGACCACTTTCGTGTTCAGTGTCGGCCTGCCGGCCATGCTCTTTCGCATGATGAGCGACCTCTCGCAGTTGCCGCCGGTCGATGGCCGGCTGCTCGTCGCCTTCTTCGGCGGCTGCCTGCTCGTTTTCCTGCTCGGCCGGCTCATTGCGGGGAAGGCTTTCGGGCTCGACGGTATTGGCCAGTCGGTGTTCGGCGTCGGCTGCATCTTCTCCAACAACATCATGCTCGGCCTGCCGCTGGCCAAGGCTTCGCTTGGCGACCCGGCAATCCCGTCGGTCGCCCTGGTGCTGTTGTTCAATGCCCTGATCCTGTGGACGCTGGTCAGCCTGTCGGTCGAATGGCACCGCCATGGCAGCCTGTCGCTCAAGGGTTTGCGGGACACCGTGCAGGGCGTGCTGCGCAACCCGATCATCCTGGCCATCCTGGCCGGCAGTGCCTTCGGATTGAGCGGGGCTGCCCTGCCGGCCATGCTCGACAGCCCGCTGAAAATGCTCGGCCAGACCGGCATGCCGCTCGCCCTCGTGGCGCTCGGCATGAGCCTGGCGGAATACAACCTGAAATCGGAATGGAAGGTCAGCCTGGCCATCGTCATCCCCAAGCTGCTGATCCTGCCGCTGATCGTCTTCGGGCTGGCCAGGCTGCTCGCCCTGCCGCCGCTCGAAACCCGGGTCATCGTGCTGCTCGCCTCGATCGGCCAGGGCGCCAACGTCTTCCTGATGGCGCGGCAATTCAAGGCGGTGGAAGGCGGCATGGCCGGCGCGCTGATCCTGTCGACCGCCCTTTCGGCGATCACCACGCCCCTGGTACTGGCGATGGCCGGTAGCTGATCGGCTCAGCCGTCAAGCAGGCTGCGCAATGTAAGGCTTGAGCCGGAGATCGAATTCGATGACGTGCTGGCTGATGTAGGACACGAAATGACCGATGATGTCCTCGAACGACAGCCGCAGGCCGGCCATGGTATCGAGGTGCATCTGGGTCAGTTCCTCGATGATGCGCGAATGCTCCCGTTCGTGTTCGCGCATCATCTCCGGCGGCAGGGCGAGGCCGGCCATGAAACGCTCCTCGCTCTGGAAATGGTCGTGAATCTGGATCGTCAGACGGGAGATGACTTCGCTGAACCCCTCGTCGCATTTGCCCGCGGCGAGCAGGTGCTGCAGCGAGCGCAACAACTCATCGTGCTGATGGTCGATATTCGGCACGCCGAGCAACAGGTGTTTGTTCATTTTGTTACCTGTGGACAACCCGATCAAAAGCGCCTGGGCCGGACTATTCGGAGCGAGCCAACCCAAACCAAAGTAATAGACGCTTTCGATTCTGCTCCCTTCGCCAGCCAAATGAAATATGTCGAAAGTAATAATCCGGCCGGGTAAAACCGGGAGGGGGTCGGCGGCGAGCGCCGTCAGGTGACGCGCAACCAGCCCTTGTCGCAGGCGGCGGCGAGGAAGGCGCGGGTGTCCTGGGCGATGGCCGTGCGATTGCCGGGGAAGGCGGCGTCGAGGTCGGCGATGATGTCGTCGGTTGTCCGCTCGCCGTCGCAGCGCTGCAGAATTTCGGCCGCGGCCGGGTTGAGCTTGATGAGGCCCTCCGGGTACAACAGGATGTGTGCCTGCTGGCTGGCTTCGTAGCGGAAGAGGTAATGCGGGCTGAGGCGCGGGCGGTCGGATGGATTCATGGTTGCCATGCTCGGTCAGAGGGAGCGGCTGCCGTTGCCGGCGACCGCTCCGGGGCTCGTTCAGCGAACGTAGACGTAGGCGGTTACTTCGAAGCCGAGGCGGATTTCGCAGTAAGCCGGGGTTTGCCAGTTCATCGTATGTCTCCTTGATTAGGGCGCCGCACCCTGCGGCACCTGTGTGTCATCTTGGCTATTCGCTGGCCGGCTGGCGCCCGGGCATTCGCCAAAAGCCCCTCAAGATTTTCTGGAGGCCGGCGCCAGGGCCAGGGTTCAGCGCGGATAGACCGGCGCCATCGGCCGGTAGGCGCCCCAGCCTTCGATCTGTACCGGGCAGTGGGCGAGCAGCATGGCGTCGAGCATGCTCCACAGGATGTCGAGCTTCATCTGCAGGATGTCGATCACCCGCGCCTGCTGCTCCCGCGTCGTGAAATGGCCGAGGGTGATGCGCAGGCCGTGCACCACGTCGCGCGGCGCTTCGTTCAGGCGGCGGCGGAAGTAGTCATAGCCGGCCGCTTCGATCCACGGGTAATGGCTCGGCCAGTTGTCGAGCCGGGACTGGTGGATGGTCGGTGCGAACAGCTCGGTCAGCGAGGCGGCGGCAGCCTCCTGCCAGGGGCGCTGGCGGGCGAAATTGACGTAGGCGTCGACGGCAAAGCGCACGCCGGGCAGCACGTGGCGCTGCGCGATGATGTCCTCGCGGCTCAGGCCGACCGCTTCGCCGAGGCGAATCCAGGCCTCGATGCCGCCTGCCTCGCCGGCAAAGCCGTCGTGATCGAGAATGCGCTGCACCCAGTGGCGGCGCACTTCGCGCTCCGGACAGTTGGCCATGATCGCTGCGTCCTTGATCGGGATGTTGATCTGGTAGTAGTAGCGGTTGGCGACCCAGGCCTGGATCTGGGCGCGCGTTGCCTTGCCCTCCTTCATCATCACCTGGTAGGGGTGGTGGATGTGGTAGCTGGTGCCCATCGCCCGCAGGCGGGATTCGAACTCTTCGGCGCTCCACGGTGGCAGTTCGTTCATGTTCATTGCTTGTCTCCGTTGGTGATCACCATGCCGTCCCAGGCCAGTTCGATGCCGGCGGCGCCCAGTTCGGCACGTTGCGGCGAGTCCTCGTCGAGGATCGGATTGGTGTTGTTGATGTGGATGAGGATCTTGCGCGGCCTGGGGTAGCCAGCCAGCAATTCGATCATGCCGCCCGGCCCGGATTGCGGCAGGTGGCCGATGGAGCGCGCCGTCTTGGGGGCGATGCCGAGGTCGATCATCTCGGTATCCGTCCAGAAGGTGCCATCCAGCATCACGCAGTCGAAATCGGCCAGGAAGGTTTCGAGATGCGGCTCCATGGCGCCGAAACCCGGCGCGTAGAAAACCCGGTAGCCGGTCGCCACATCCTCGATCAGCATGCCCAGGTTGTCGCCCGGATGCGGGTTTTCGCGGTGCGGCGAATACGGCGGCGCCTTGCTGCTCAGCGGCACCGGCGTAAAGCGCAGGCCCGGGGCCCGTGGCACGACGAAACTCGGGCAAGGCTGGCCGGGGCTGACGTCGACCGGCTGCCAGTTCACGGTGCAGAAGTGTTCCAGCACGTTGAAGATCGGATTGCCGGTGGTGAGGTCTTCCTGCACCTGCGGCGTGCACCACACATCGAGCGGCCGCCCCTCGCGCAGCATGAAGAGGCCGGTGGTATGGTCGATCTGCGCATCCATCAGCACGACGCCGACGATGCCGGTATCGCGCAAGGCCCGTCCCGGCTGCAGCGCCGGCTGGGCGCGGATCTGGCTCAGGATATCGGGCGAGGCGTTGAACAGAACCCAGTCGACGCCATCGGCGCTGACCGCGATCGAGGACTGGGTACGCGGCAGGGCCCGCACGCTGCCATCGCGCACACCGGCGCAATTGCGGCAGTTGCAGTTCCACTGCGGGAAGCCGCCACCGGCGGCAGAACCGAGAACGAGTATTTTCATGCCCCCAGTCTGCACGCCGGTTTGGGGGCCGGCATGCGGGAAAGCGCCAAAGACACCTCATGATTTTCATGGCCCGCATGCGTGCTGTTCTGCAGCAGCGACTGTCCCCTTTTTTCACACCCCGGCTGCCAGGCCGACGGTTTTTCGGGGATAGGCCGTTGGCATGAAGATTGCCGCTTGTCTGCTCTTTTCAGGATGAGGAAGGAGCCGATGAATACCAAGGAACTCGTCGCTGCGGCATTGGAAGTCCGGCAGCCCTGGCAGGTTACGCAGATCCGCCACGATCTCGGGCCGGATCAGATCGACGTCTGGATCGGCAAGGAGGCGGCGCGCAGCGGCTGGCTGTTCGGCGCGCGCAGCAGCCCCAACCCTGGGGATGAAGGGCGCTGGCGGCATGTCAATCTCGGCCGTCTGCGTTGCGTGATCCACGGCACGCCGTCACCCGATGGCGAGGCGCCCGTCTGGCTTGGCGACGAGGAACAGCCCTTCACCCGGCTGCTGTCGCGCCGGGTTGCCGGCCTGATGCATGACGGCGTCGGCTTGGGCACCATTTGCGACCTGCTCGACCTGCCGGTGGCCGACCTGTGGAAATTCAAGCACCGCCTGGATAGCGGCAAGGCCGTCCTGGCTGCGCCTCCGGAGAGCCGCCAGGAAGCGCTGAACACCCTGCCGGCGGCCGACGATCCGGTTTGGGAAAACCTGCTCGACGGCAGTCTCGGCATCGACATGCACGCCCTTGGCCTGAAGCTGCTGCTCACCAAGCTGCGCGAGCAATGGGCCGTGATCGGCGATCCCGAGGTACGCGCCCTGAAGGTACAGGAATTGCGGCGCTATTTCATCCGCCACGAAAAAAGCCTGACCCGCGAACTGGCCCAATTGCGCCTGCGCGCCACCTCCGGCGGGGAGCGGCCATGAACCGGCAGCAAACCCTGATGCCGCTCCCGCTCGCGGCCGAGATGATCGCTGCCGGCCAGGTACTGTGCATTGCCGGCGACGAGGCGGCGCTGCGCCAGTTGCCGCGCGGCCAGTGGATCGGCGGCACGATCCCCTACTTCATGACCGGCGACGGCGGCCAAGTCAGCCGCGACCAGGTTTTCGTCACCCCCGTCACTGGCTTCGCCGAGCCGCCCCGGCTGCGCTTGCGCGACCGCGCCGCCCTGCCCGGCATCTGCCGCGATGCGCCGGAAAGCGGCTACAGCATCGTGATCATCCCCGCCTTCAGCGACTGCCATGTCGAATTTGCCCAGCATGCGCCGGATTACGAGGAGATGTACCTGAAGCCGCTGGTCGGCTGGATCGCCGGCGTGCATCTCGACGATCTCGCCCAGGCCAGGCCGCGCGTCGTGCTCGGCCCGACCGGCGAGTTTGCCGACGACTGCGCCGTGGTGATGGATGTGCCGCTACCGCCCGAGCGCTTTGCCCAGATCGACATCGTCAACCTGTTCCATCCCGGCCACGGCCCGGCTATCGTCTTCCCGGCCAGCGGTTTCACGGTCGGCGCCTGCAGCCTCGACGGCCAACCGGGCAACCTCGCCGAATACCTGGCCAGCGCCGGTATCGACACGCGCCTGCCGCTGGTCGCCGACTACTGCGGCGCGCTGGTCAACGTCAGCATCAAGGCCGTCGACCGGGCGAGCGGCCGGGTCGAGCTCTACGCGCCAGTCTTCCCCGGGCTCGACTACCGCATCGCGGCGCCGGTGGACGACTACGTGGCGAGCTTTCACCAGGCCCTGCCGGGACAAACACCGGAGATCGCCTTTTCGTGCAACTGCATCCTCAACTACCTGCACTCCGGGCTGGAGGGCAAGCGGACAGGCGACCTGGTCGGGCCGTTCACTTTCGGCGAAATCGGCTACCAGCTGCTGAACCAGACGCTGGTTTACCTGACCGTCCGTTAGGCAGCCAGCAGGGCCGGCGTCGCCGGCCCGTGGCTCAGGAAGAATCGATGCACCTGGATGCCATCGGCCCCGGCAGCGCGCGCCGCCTGCACATCGGCCGCGCTGCCGATGCCGCCAACGGCGACGAGGCGCAGGCCGCCAGCGCCGACTGCCGATAGCGCCGCCAGGCCCACGTTATCGGGCAGGACCACGGTCAACTGGTCGACACCGGCCGCGGCCAGGGCCGGCCAGAGGCGGGCCGCATCGTGCGCCGGCAGCTTGACCGCGAGCGGCATCGGCAAGGCGTGCCGGCACGCAGCCAACTCGGCCAGCGCATCGTCCAGCGCGCCTTGCAGCGACGGGGTCAGAAAACGGCGGTTGGCGGCGGCGCTCAGGTTGAGGCTGAGATAGTCGGCAACGCCCCCAAATTCGGCCAGGCAGCCCAAACCGCGCCGCCATTCGCTGCCCAGCGCGGCTGGCGGCAAATCAGGCGGCAGGCCCAGCCCGATGCCGATGGCGGTTGCGGCAATCGCCGGGCGCTGTCCGGCCAGTCGGCTGAGCAGGGGCGGCAGGTCGTCGGCCAGCACCGAGCCGAACTCGACGCTGCCAAAGCCCAGGCCGAGCAGTTCGCCTGCCCGTTCGCCGCTCTTGTCGATGCCGCCGGCCAGGCCGGGGCGGGCCAACCACCAGAAAGCGGGCTTCACGCGCAGCGCCGGGCAAAATCGGCCATGAAACCGGCCAGCGCGGCAGCGCCAGCTTCCGGCATGGCGTTGTACAGGCTGGCACGGATGCCGCCGCGGCGCGGGTGGCCGGCCAGGTGGTGCAGGCCGGCGGCGGCGGCTTCGCTGATGAAGCGCCCGGTCAGCGCCGCATCCGGCAATTGCCAGCACACCGTCACCGGCGAGCGCCAGGCGGAATCGGCCGGGCAGCGGTAGAAGCCGCCGCTGGCATCGATCGCGCCATAAAGCAAGGCCGCCTTGCGCCGGTTGGCGGCAGCCATGGCCGGCAAGCCGCCCTGCCCGGCCACCCAGTCGAAAACCAGGGCGGCCAGTTGCAGGGCGAGGATGGGCGGCGTGTTGACGCCACTCTCCGCCTCGGCCTGCCGAGCGTAAGACCAGATGCCCGGCAGGCCAGCCGGGGAGCGCGCCAGGAGGTCTTCGCGGACAATGACCACGGCCAGCCCGGCGACGCCGATATTCTTCTGGGCGCTGGCGTAGAGCAGGCCGAAACGGCCCATGTCCAGCGGCCGGCACAGGAAATCGGCCGTCGCATCGGCGACCAGCGGCACGCCGGCGGGCGCTGCCGGCAGTTCCGGCCAGGCCAGGCCGTCGGCCGTTTCGTTGGTGGTCAGGTGGCAATAGGCGAGATCGTCCGGCACGGCGAGGCCCGCCTCGCCGGGGGGCGGCAATGTCAGCACCGGCCGATGCAGCGCTGCCTCGCTGGCCGCCCGCGCCGACCAGTAGCCGGTGTCGACATAGCCGACCCGCTGCCCGGGGGCCGCCAGGTTGAGCGGCAGCAGCGAGAATTGCTGCATGGCGCCGCCGGCCAGGAAGAGGATGCGGTAATCGTCCGGCAGGTTGATCAGCGCGGCCAGTTGCCGGGTGGCGTGGGCGCGCAAGGCACGAAAGGCGGCGCCGGAGAAGGGTTGCTCGTTGAGGCAGGCGCCGCCGGCATCACGGGCGAACAGGCTGCGCTCGGCCCGGGCCAGCACGGCATCGGGCAGGCGGGCCGGGCCGGCCGCGAAATTCCAGGCGGTCATGCGCCGAACAGGTGCCCGCCGTGGCTGCCGGCCGCCATGAAGAACAGCAGCGGCACCGACAGCATGGTGTTGGTGCGCGACGAGAGGTGGGTGATGCGCGAACAGCGCAGCCGCTCCTCGATGCTGGCCGGCACCAGGCCGAGCACCTTCTTCTGGTGTGGCCAGAGCACCAGCCACAGGTTGGCCAGCATCAGCGTGCCGATCCAGGCGCCCAGGCCGAGCGGCGCCAGCGTGCCTTGCAGCGTGAAGGCGGGCAGCAACCAGCCGCGCTGGGCGAGCATGGCGATGCCCGCCGCCCAGGCCACCACGGCGGCCCAGCGGAAGGTGCCGTGTTCGCGGTTGATGACGGCACGCAGGCGCGGGCTGTCGGGGTCGCGCAGGTCGGCAGCGTTCAGCGGCTGCCAGGTCGGACGCTGGACGACGCTGGAGTAGTTGTGGCCGACCCAGATGATGCCGGCCAGGAAGTGCAGCCAGCGGGCCAGCAGGTCGAAGGTGGCGCCGTCCATGTTCAGCCCATCCAGACGCGCAGCGCGGCATTGAGGGCCAGCGTCAGCAGCAGGCCGAGGGCGATGGTGGCGAGGGCGGAATCGAAGGGATGGCGCATGGCTCAGCCCGCCATGAAATCAGTGCACACCGCCTGCGCCGAGCGCTTGATCAGCGGTTTCTGGAAGCGCATTGTCTGCTCGCGCACGGCCACCGCCTGCTGGACCACGCCGTGGTGCGGCGAACGGCTGCAGGCCGGGTCGGTGTTGCTGGCGTCACCGGTGAGCAGGAAGGCCTGGCAGCGGCAGCCGCCGAAGTCCTTTTCCTTTTCCGAACACGAACTGCAGGGCTCGGGCAGCCAGTCCAGGCCGCGGTATTTGCGGAAGAGCGACGACTCGTGCCAGATCCAGTCCAGCGGCTTTTCGCGTACCGAATCGAACTGCAGGCCAGGAATCACCCGCGCCTCCTGGCAGGGCATGGCCACGCCGTCCGGCGCCACGGTCAGGTGGATGGCGCCCCAGCCGTTCATGCAGGCCTTGGGGCGGCCTTCGTAGTAATCGGGGATGACGAAATAGATGGTCATCGTGTTGCCCAGCTTCTCGCGCCAGCGGTTCACCACGGCTTCCGCCTCGCGGACCTGGGCCAGCGTCGGCATCAGCTCGTCGCGGTTCATCAGCGCCCAGTTGTAGTACTGGATGTTGGCGAATTCGATGTACTCGATGCCCATCCCGGCCGCCCAGGCGATCATCGCGTCGATCTCGCCGATGTTCTGCTTGAAGACCGGCACGTTGAGCACCATCGGGAAACCGTGTTTCTTGATCAGCCGCGCCGCTTCCATCTTGCCGGCATGGGCCCGGGCGCCGACCAGCGCGTCGGTCAGCTCGGCCCGCGAAGCCTGCACCGACAGCTGGATATGCTTGAGGCCGGCCGCCTTGAGGGCCAGCAGGCGCTCCTCGGTCAGGCCGATGCCGGAGGTGATCAGGTTGGTGTAGAAGCCGATGCGGTCGGCGTGGCCGACCAGCTCCTCCAGATCGTCGCGCAGCATCGGCTCGCCGCCGGTGAACCCAAGCTGCAGCGCGCCAAGCCGGCGGGCATCGTCGAGTACCTTCTTCCACTCGGCGGTGCTCAGCTCCTGGCTGCCGTAATCCTCGAAATCGAGCGGGTTATTGCACCACGAGCACTTCAGCGGGCAACGGTAAGTCAGCTCCAGCGACAACCAGAGAGGAATCCCCTGGCCGTCCAGGCTCAATCCGCGATCTTCCTTGGGCATGGCCAACCTTTCGACGTAAGCGATGTGATGACCGATTGTTGCCCCCCGGCTGCGGGCGGGCGACCATGGAATCGGGAACCGGGGCTAGCGATTTTCAGGAGGCTACCTCGCCAACGGCGCCCGGCTGCACACAAGGCCCCGGAAAGCGGCGAAAATCCGGCTTTCGCCTTCGCCCCCGCCGCATGTCCATCCAGCCCTTCACCGCCCTCACCTGCCCGCTTGACGGCGCCCCGCTCAACCGCCAGGGCGCCGCCTGGAAATGCCCCGCCGGCCACAGCTTCGACATCGCCAGCCAGGGTCACACGCACTTGCTGCCGGTACAGCACAAGCGCTCGCTCGACCCCGGCGACAGCAAGGAGATGGTCGCCGCCCGCCGGCGCTTCCTCAATGCCGGGCACTACCGCCCGATCGCCGAAGCCGTCGCCCGCGCCGCTCTGGCCGACCTGCCGGCCGGCAGCCCGGCCGCCTGTCTCGACGCCGGCAGCGGTGAAGGCTACTACCTGCGCCAACTGGCCACCGCAGCGGAAAGCCGGGGCATCCCGCTGGCCGTGCTCGGCCTCGACATCTCCAAATGGGCTGTTCTCGCCGCCGCCAAGCAGGACAAGCGCCCGAACTGGGTGGTCGGCACCAACGCCCGGTTGCCGGTGCTCGACGCCAGCCTCGACCGCATCCTGTGCCTGTTCGGCTTTCCGGTGTACGCCGAATTCGCCCGCGCCCTGAAGCCGGGTGGCCAGCTCCTGATGGCCGACGCCGGGCCGGATCACCTGCGCGAATTGCGCGAGATCATCTACCCCAGCCTGAAGCCCGCCCGCCCAGCCGCCAGCGAGCCGCCCCCCGGCTTCGCCGGCCTCGCCCCCGAAACCGTCCACTTCCCGCTCAGCCTCAACAGCCAGGCCGAAATCGCCGACCTGCTGGCGATGACTCCCCACCTCTACCGCGCCACCCCGGAAGGCCGGGCCCGCGCCGCCGCGCTGACTGCGCTGACGATGACCGTGGACATACGACTGCAGCGCTTGGTGAGGGCGGCTTGAGGTGATCTGATGATCGTCGGTGGGATTCGGCCAGACGCATGCCAACAAAACAGGTCAGGGGTTGCATACCCGGAATTCCAGTTTGTGCGATAGTGCTTCATCGATGCCTTTAATGGAAAGGCCGCCTATGAAGCATGACGCTTACGGCTGGCATGCAGGCTTCTATGACCGCCTCTATGAGCCTGCTGCGAAAATTCTCCGGGATGTCGGCCTGACGATTTTTCCCCCGCGGGAAAATATCGCGATTCTGGACGTCGGGTGTGGCACCGGGAGCCAGCTTGCTCTTTATCGAAGAGCGGGCTGCCGCCTTGTCGGCATCGATAATTTGCCCGCAATGCTCGCCGTTGCGAAACAGAAACTGGGTCAGGCCGCCGAATTGTGCATCGGTGATGCGACCCGAATGCCACTCGCCGCCTCTCGCTTCGATCTGATCAGCGTGGTGTTCGTCTTGCATGAGATGGATCCAGAATTGCGGCCGGTAGTCCTGAAGGAATGCCAGCGACTTCTCAAGCCTGGCGGTCGCATCATGCTGATGGATTACCACCCCGGGCCGTTCTCCAAGGTCATGGGCAAGATTTGGCATCTGCTCATCAAACTCATGGAAATCAGTGCCGGCCGGAAGCATTACGGCAACTATCGTGATTTCATTGCCTCGGGAGGGCTCGAATCCCTTATCGCGGACTCACCGTTGCACTTGGTGCGGCGCTACGTTTCTGAGCATGGTGTGACCGCGATCTACCTGATTGCCGCCCGCTGAGCTCCGCATTGCTCATGCGGCACTTGCCGCTTTAGGTCGATTCGCGCCAGTGAAGGCGATGCAGTTCGGCGCCCGGATGGCGCCGACTCCGCGCCAAGTCCCCCCTTCGGCCAGCCCTCGCACCTGACAGCCGGGCGCCCTTGATGGGAAAATTCCCCCCCCAGCTTTTACATGTTGCCGCACCATGATCCTCTCGTTTTTCCCCAATGGCCTCGAACGCTACGTGATCGGCGGCCTTCTGATCGGTGCCGGCGTGGCGCTGCTGTTTGCCACCACCGGGCGGCAAGGGGGCGTCAGTACCTTTTTCAGTTCCAGTTGGTCCTGGCTGCTCAGGACGCCTTTTTTCCAGCAGGCATCGTTACGCGATAGCCGCCAGTGGCGCCTGGTTTATGCGCTGGGCCTGCTACTCGGCGGCAGTCTCTACGTGCTCGCCGGTCAGCCGGTCGAGCCCAGCCATCTGCCGCTGTGGAAACTGGTGCTGGGCGGCCTGCTCATTGGCTTTGGCGCCCGCCTGGGCGGCGGTTGCACGTCCGGCCACGGCATCTGCGGCATGGCTTCGCTGTCGGGCGGCTCCCTGCTGATGGTCATCACTTTTCTGAGTACGGCCATCGTCACGGCCTGGGCCTTGTACGGACTGGGGGTTGCACCATGAGCCGCGCCTTCCTGGGCCACATCGCGACGCTGGTCAGCGGCCTGATCTTCGGTTTCGGCCTGGCCTGGTCCACCATGATCCGCCCCGAGTCGATCCTTGCCTTCCTGCGCTTTCAGGATCTTGGCCTGCTTCTTGTCCTGGGCAGCGCCGTCGGCCTCAATTTGCTGGTCTTCCAGTTGCTGCCGCGCCTCACCCGGCACCCGGCTTTCGCGTCCGCCTACCAGCAACGGCCGTTCACGCTCGACCGCCCGGCGCTGGCCGGCGGTGTGCTGTTCGGCCTGGGCTGGGGGATCTGCGGCATCTGCCCCGGTCCGGCGCTGGCCGGCCTGGGGGCGGGCAATGGCGACATGCTGATCGCACTGGCGGCCATCTTCGCCGGGGCCGGGCTGCATGGCCTGTGGGCCGGCCGGCAAGGCCAATAGACGTCAGTTGGCGGCGAGCGCCCGGCGGATGGCCTCCGCCAGCACCCGCGGGTCTTCGGCCCCGACCACGATCTGCTGGCGGTCGACGATAAAGGTGGGCACCTGCCGGATGCCGGCTTGGCGCACGTCGGCTTCCATCGCCCGGACGCTGTCGGTGTCCTGCGTCGAGGCGAGATAAGCGGCCGCGTCGGCGGCCGAATAGCCGCACTCGCCGGCGATGGCGGCGAGCAGGCCGACATCCCCGACATATTCGCCGCGCTGGAACTGCGCGACGAACAAGCGCTCGACCAGCGCCTCGGCGTCGCTCTGCTGCTGGGCCCAATGGATCAGGCGGTGCGCCTGCAGGGTGTTGGCGCGCAGCGTGATCTTCTCGAAGGCGTATTCGATGCCATAAGGCCGGCCGGCTTCCCGCACCCGCTCGAACAAGGCCTCGACCGCCTCGCGGCTGCCGAATTTGTCGACCAGGAAGGGCAGGTACGGCTCACCTTCCGGCGGCGTCTGCGGATTCAGGAAGAATGGGCGCCAGCGCTTGTGGCATTCGAGATCGGGCACGTCGCGGCGCACCTGTTCGATGGCCACCGCCAGGCGGCGCAGGCCAATGAAGCACCACGGGCAAACAAGGTCGGAAACGATTTCGATGGTTGGCATGGATGGGCTCGGCGGAAAGGGGTTTCAGGACCGATGCGGATACCGGCGGCGGCCGCATCACGGGCGCGAGGGCTGCTTACAGATCGCTGGCCAGGATTTCATCCCGCAGTTTGCGCAGGCCGGCCGGCATTTTCAGCGTGGTCCGGTCCCAGCCCTCGATTTCCAGCACCCGGTCAAGGCAGCCTTCCATCACCGCGTGCGCTTCCTGCGAGGCGGCGGCGATGGTCTGGTGCACCAGGCTGGGCGATTTTCCCTCGGTGATGCAGTCGCGCTGATAGCGAATCAGATAGCGCAACTGGCGTAATTCATTGGCCACTTGCCCGGGGCAGGCACACATGTAGATCGAGGCTTCTTCGACGATTTGGTGGAGTTGTTCGTCGCTGAAACGTTGTTGCAGGTCCATTCGATCCTCCCTGGAAATGATGGCAGCCAGGGCATGTTAGCGCATTCGCGCCGGCCGGACGTTCAGACCCCCGGCGGCAGCTTGGCCGCCATCATCGCCCTGCGGTCCAGCCGGCGGCCATCGACGATGAAGGTGCCATCGCCGACGGCATGCAGCAGGCGCCGCCCCTTGCGTTCCGGATCGATCCAGGCGGCCAGCGCTTCGAGCACGACGATGCCGTGCGGCCGGACGATGTCGATCACCCGGCATTCGATGTTGGCCAGACACTCGCCGAGCAGCGGCGCCGCGACCTGGTGGGCCGGCAGCGCCGTCAGCGCGAAGCGGGCAAACTTGTCGGTATCGGCGCCCGAACAGGTACCGATACCGACCACGGTGTCAAGCAGGTCCACCGTCGGGATCGCGATGACGCATTCGCGTTGCTGCTCCAGCGCGGCGAAGGAATGATTCCAGGGCCCGGTGGTGAGGGCGAAACGCGGCGAGAAATTGAGCACCATGGTCCACGAAATGGTCATCACATTGGCCCGGCCCGCCGCACAGGTGGTGACCAGCACCACTGGCCCCGGCTCGATCAGGGTGAAGGCCTTGCTCAGTTCGAGTTCGCGCATGGGACACCTCCGCCAGTCCGGGCAGCCCGGACGCGCCGCCCGGGATCTGCTTTTCCGTCATGCCGGATAGCTTATACCGCCCAGCCGACGCTGTCCTTCCCCACCGAGAAGCGGGTGGCGGGCACCGTGCCCCCCACGCTGTCGTCCTCCCGACGCGGCGTTCCGGTAGCCGTATTCAACGGGATCACGCCGGCCCAAACCGGCCACGCCAGATCCTCCGCGTCGTCCACCGTGCCCATGTCGCGTACTTTGGCCGATGCCTCGGCCAGCGGCATGCGCAGCACGCTGGTGGCGTTGAGTTCCTTGTCGGTGATCGGGCGCAGCGTCTCCCAGCGTCCTGGGTAGAGGCCTTCGATGAAAGCCTGCAGGCTACGCTGTTTTTCCAGCGGGTCAGTCACCAACGCGAAGCGACCATAGATCACCACCGAGCGGTAATTCAGCGAGTGGTGCATGGCTGAGCGGGCCAGCACCAGCCCGTCGGCAAGCGCGATGGTGAGGCAGGCCTCGCCCTCGGTCAGCGCCTTGAGCATGCGCGAAGCCTTGGCGCCGTGGAGGTAGAGGTGCTCGCCGTCGCGCCAATGAAGGGTGGGAATGGCGTGCACGGCGCCGTCGATCTGGAAAGCCACGCTGCAGATGAGCGCGGCGTCGACGATGGCGTTGATGGCGGTTGCATCGTAGTCGGCGCGTTCCGGTTTGCGGCGCACGCGCGTGCGGGCGGAAGGGGCGGTAACGGTTGGCATGAGGGCAAGGCTCCAGAGGGTCACGAGGACCCCACTCTAGGGCGCCCGTGGTACCTTTCGTAGCACCACCAAACGATTCATCAAAGGAGCCACGATGGAGCTGGACTGGCTGCTCGCCCCACCGTTGCCGGACACCCTGCCACGGCAGCGCGTGCTCTACCACCGCCTGCGCGAGGCGATCCTGTCCGGCCGCCTGGCGCCTGGTACACGTCTGCCGGCCAGCCGCAGCCTGGCGGCTTCGTTGAAGATCGCCCGCAACACCGTGCTGTTTGCCTACGAACAATTGACGGCCGAAGGCTGCCTGTTGGCCGATCGCCAGGGCACGCGCGTCGCATCGTTGCCGGAGCGGGCGACACCGCCCGCCAGCAGCGGGCATTCGCCCGTCACCCGGCTGCGCCTTGCCGCCCGCGCTGCGGCCGTCTTGCAACCCGAACCGGCGCGCGAGGCGGCGGCACTGCCATTTGCCCCCGGCACGCCGGATTACAGCGCCTTTCCGTTCCGCACCTGGCGGGCCTGCCAGGAACGCGCCTGGCGCGATGCCGGCTGGCGCCAGCTCGGCTATGCCGCGCACGGCGGCGACCCGGTCCTGCGTGAAGCTTTGGCCGGTCATCTCACTACCGTCCGCGGCCTGCCGGTCGATGCGGCACAAATCGTCATCACCAGCGGGACACAGGCCGCGCTGGATCTCTGCGCCCGCCTGCTCGCCGATCACGGCGATACCGTCTGGGCGGAGAATCCCGGCTATCTCGCCGCCCGTGCCGTCTTCGGCCTTGCCGGGCTGCTCATCCATGACGTGCCGGTCGACGACGAGGGGTTGGCGCCGCGCGAAGGCGACTGGTCCGGTCATCCGCCGCGCCTGATCATGATTACCCCCTCGCACCAGTACCCGACCGGCCGCGTCATGTCCCTGCCGCGCCGCCTGGCCCTCATCGCGCGTGCCCGCCAGGCCGCTGCCTGGATTATCGAGGACGACTACGACAGCGAATTCCGCCGCGCCGGCCCTGCGCCCCCCGCGCTGTTCGGCCTGCAACCCGACGCGCCGGTCGTCTATGCCGGCACCTTCAGCAAGACGCTCTACCCCGGTCTGCGCCTCGGTTATCTCGTGCTGCCGCACGCCATCGCCGCCGACTTTGCCCGCGCCACCACGCAGGCGATGCGCCCCGGGCAGGGGATCGAGCAACGGGCGCTGGCCGATTTCATCCACCGCGGCTACTACACCGCCCATCTGCGCCGCATGCGGGGGCGCTACGCGGCACGGCAGAGCGCACTGAGAACGGCCCTGAAGGAGGCTTTCGGTTCTTCCGTCACGCTGTCGGGCGGCGAAGCCGGCC
Source organism: Acidovorax sp. 210-6 (assembly GCF_010020825.1). GTDB lineage: Bacteria > Pseudomonadota > Gammaproteobacteria > Burkholderiales > Burkholderiaceae_C > Simplicispira > Simplicispira sedimenti. Next base: position 2,838,939 of record NZ_JAACJE010000001.1, on the reverse strand, counting down.
TGCACCTGGTCATGTGGCTGCCCGCCGGGATACCCGATGGCGCGGTGGTGGCGCGGGCTGCAACGCTGGGGCTCGGCGTGCGTGCCCTCAGCAGCTACACCCGGCCACCGATGACCTGCAACGGGCTGGTGCTGGGCTACGGGAATCTGGCCGAGGGGATGCTGGCGGAAGCGGTACGCCGACTGGGGGTGGCGATCGAAGGATGCGACGGGGCCGGTGCCTTGGCCGATTGCCACCAACCGCCTCCGCTGGCGGCGAACTAGCCTACCGTCTCGACGCATTCCGCCACCCAGCCGAGCGCCTTGATGCAGGCGCGGGCGATGGGCGGCGACAAACCGGCATGGCCGGCCTGGGCGACCGGGAACCAGGTGGCTTCCGGCCAGGCGCGATGCAGGGCTTCGGCGGCCTGCGGCGGACAGACCGGATCGGCCAGGCCTTGCACGATGGCCGCCGGCAGGTGGCGCAGGCGCTCGACACCGGCCAGCAATTGGCCGGGCATCAGGAAGCAGTCGCGCGTCAGGTAGTGCATCTGGATGCGCACCTTGGCCAGTTGGCAGGCATCGGGGTCGTGCCCGAGCGGCGCCTCGCCGAGCAGGGCGCGTTCGTAATCGAGCCAGGCGCGGGCGGCACACCGGGCAACGCTCGGCGTGCCGCGCAGGACGCGGCGGGCGGTCGCGGCAAGCAGGTCGCTCTGTTCCCCGGCCGGCAGGGTGGCGGCGAAGGCCTGCCAGGCCGGGCTCGGCGCCTCGCCATTGCCCTGCACGTAGGCGGCGATCTCGCGCCGGGAGCCGAGGAAGATGCCACGCAGCACGAGGCCGAGGATGTTTTCCGGGTAGATCTGCGCATAGGCCAGGGCGAGCAGGCTGCCCCAGGAGCCGCCGAAGACGATCCAGGCCGGGATGCCGAGCGCCTCGCGCAGCAAGTCGAGGTCGGCGATCAGGTCGGCCGTGGTGTTGTCGTGCAGGTCGCCGAGCGGCAGGCTGCGCCCGGCGCCGCGCTGGTCGACGAGGATGGTGCGGAAGCGCTGCGGATCGAACAGCCGGCGCTGCCCCGGCGTGCAGCCGCTACCCGGCCCGCCGTGCAGGAAGAGAACGGGCAGCCCATCGGCCGGGCCGATTTCCTCGACGTAGAGATAGTGCCCGTCACCGACCGCGATACGGCGTGCGCAGCGGGGCTGCACGTCGGGGAATAGCGGGTCGCCGGTCATCGGCTGGCGGTCACGATTCGATCAGGCCGTTGCGCACGGCGACCAGCGTCAGTTCGGCTGCGTTCTGCACATTGAGCTTTTGCTTGATGTGATAGAGGTGGGTGCCGACGGTGCTCGGGCTGAGGCAGAAATCGCTCGCCACCTCGTTCACCGAACGGCCCTCGGCGAGCTTGAGGAAGACGGCCAGTTCCTTCTCGGTCAACGATTCGACCGGGTTGGCCGAGCCCGAGAGCTGGGCCAGGGCGACGGCCTGGGCGAGTTCCGGGTCGAGGTAGCGGCGGTCGCGCGCCACTTCGCCGACGGCACGCAGAAATTCCTCCGGCGCCGCCCGCTTGCACAGATAACCGCGGGCGCCGAGCTTGAGGGCGCGCACCGGCACGATGTCGTCGTGGTGGGCCGAAAGCATCAGCACGCGCGCCCGGGCCTCCCAGACGAGCAGCCGTTCAAGCGCCGCCAGGCCGCCGACGCCGGGCATCGAGACATCCATCACGACGACATCCGGATTCGATTCGGCGTACAGGCGGACGGCGCTCTCGCCGCAATCGGCCTCGCCGATCACGCTGGCGCCGGCCCCTTCGAGCAGCAGGCGAAAGCCGAGGCGGACCATGGCGTGGTCGTCGGCGAGCAGGACGCGGACTCCGTTCAGTTTCATGCTTCTACCCTCCCCTGTGCCACCGGCAGGCTGGCCTGGAGCACGAAGCCCCCGCCCGCCGGCGTGGCGAATTCGAGTTGGCCGCCGAGCAGCGCGATCCGTTCGCGCATGCCCTGCAGGCCGAGGCCGCAACCGGCCTGCCCCGAAGGCCTGCCATCGAGGCCGCGGCCGTTGTCGGCGAGCCGGATTTGCACAGTTGCTCCATTCTGGAGCAGTGTCAGATCGACCCGGCTGGCATCGGCGTGGCGAACGATGTTGGTCAGCCCTTCCTGCACGGTACGGAGCACACACTGTGCCACCTCATCGTCAAAAGCCTCGCCCGTCAGGGCGATACGGCTGGTCAGCTGAATCGGATGCTGCCGGCGCCAGGCGTCGAGCGTGCTCTCCAGCCGCGCGACCAGGCTTTGCCCGGTACGCAGGCGATGCAGGATGCGGCGCACGCCGTCCTGCATCTCGCCAGTCACCGCGACGATGCTCTGCGCGTGGCTGTGCAGGGCCGGCTGTTCGGTGGTGCGCTGGACGATGGCGCCGGCCAGTGCGCGCACCGCCGTGACGCCCTGCGCCAGTTCGTCGTGCAGTTCGCGGGCGATGCCCTCGCGTTCGGCCCGGCGCTCGGCTTCGACCCGGGCCTGCATCTGTTCGGCCACCTCCTTGGCGGTTTCCAGCCGGACGTTGTCGTCCACCGCTGCTTTCAAGCGGTCGGCCATGCCATTGAAGGCACGCGACAGGCGACCCAGTTCCGGCGAGGCGAAACGCGGCAGGCGGGTGTCGAAACGGCCCATGCCGGTGCGGTCGAGCGCCTGCATGACCTGGTTGAGCGGGCGCAAAGCACGCGCCAGGGCGCGCCGGGTGGCGGCGAACAGGCCAATGAGCAGCAGCAAGGCCCAGCCGGCCAGGCCGAGCAGTTCATCCCAGGCGTCGAGCACGGCGCGCGAGGGGTCGGGATGCAGGCTCAGTTCGTAGCCGGCGAACGGCAGGCGGCTGCCCGGCAGGTCGCTGGCCAGCAGCGCGGCGAACCAGGCCGGCGCCGTCCGCCCGGCCTTGTACGGCGACGGCGGCGACACATAGCGCAGCTGGCCGGCGGCATCGCGCACCTCCAGCACATTGGCGCGCACCCGGCCGATGCTGGCCGTCATGGCGAGCAAGCGCTCACCGCGCTCGGCTTCGGGCAGGGCCTGCAACTGGCCGAGCATGACCTTGAGCCATTGCCCGGAAACCCGCGTCGCAGCCTCGACTTCCTCATGCACGGCATTGCGCGTCGCATGCAGCCACAAGCCGCCAAGGACCAGCAGCAGGCAGGCGGCCAGTCCGGTGAGGACCAGGCCGACCCGCGTGTGCAGGCTGGCGTCAGGCAGGGCGAATGGCTGCTGCATGCTCACTTGCCGCCGAAGACGTAGCGGACGCCGACCCAGGCCGCACGGGGCGCGCCGGGCGCGACGAAAGTCTGCCGCCGCCAGTCGTCCGGATCGGCCTGGAAGCTGCCGCCGACGAAGGGGCTTTCGGCCAGCGCGCCGGCCGTGGCGTACCGGCGGTCGAAGACGTTATTGACCTTGGCGAACATCTGCCAGCCGCCGCCCAGCTTCGCCTCGGCGTTCAGGTTGAGGATGGCGTAGCCGCCGATCTTGCCCGGTCCCTCGAAGGTGCGCACATTGCCCAGCGCATCGGTGGTAGTGCCGCTCTGGTGCTGGTTGTTCTCGTTGCCGCGCACGTACTGGCTGGAAAAGGCCTGCACGTCGCCGCCCAGGCGCAGCCAGCTGGTCGCCCGCCAGGCCAGGCCGAGCTTGACGCTGTGCTCCGGCAGGCCGGGCAGGCGGTTGCCCTTTTTGACGAGTATCTCGTCGTCCTGGCCGGCCCCGGTGCATTCGGCCGCCGTGCCGCGCGTGCTGTTGTTTTCGGCAAGCAGGCAGGCGTCGGAACGGAAGGTGGCGTGCAGCCAGTTGTAGCTGGCGAACCAGTCGATGCCGCTCAGCTTGCCGTTGAGGCCGAGTTCGAAGCCCTGGCGCTGTGTCTTGCCGAAGTTGGTGAAATAACCGGCGCTGGTCGAGGTGCCGACGAACAGGATGTCGTCGGTGTTCAAGGTGCGATAGACGCCGGCGTTCCACTGGGTGTTGCCGGCCAGGGTGCCGCGCAGGCCGGCCTCCAGGGTGCGCGATACCACTTGCTTCAGGTAGGGGTCGGCGGCCATCGAGTTGGGCAGGGTACACGGGTTGGCCGGGTCGGCGCAGCCGAGTTCGATCGGCGTCGGGATACGGTTGCCCTGGCTGAAACCGGCGTAGGCGTTGAGCGTCGGCAGCACTTGCCAGCTCAGGCCGAGGGCCGGGTTGAGCTTGCGGTAGCTGTGGTCGCCATCGAGGTTCGGCGCGGTGAGGGTCAGTTCGTCGTGCGTCGTCACCCGACTCATGTTGTAGCGGGCCGAGGCGGTCAGGTGCAGGGCCGGGGTGATCGACCAGGTATCGGTGGCGAACAGGCTGGCCGTGCGGGTGGTGCCCCACAGGCGGTTTTCTTCCTCGACATCGCGCAGGTTGTCGATGCCGCGCGAGTCGTTCAGCGAACCGAGCTGCTGGGTCTGCACGAAGCGCATGCGGGCCTGGTCCCAGGAAGCGCCGACCGCCAGCTGGTGGGCCTGGCTGGTCAGGTTCCACTGCACGGCGGCGCCGGTGCCGACCTGGCGGGTCTGCGTCCGGTTGTGGGCACCGCTCGGGGTGGTCGGATCGCTCGCCCAGTCGTTCTCGTAATCGTCGTTCATGTCGCCGTTCAGCGTCCGGGTGCGCGTCTTGCGGACATAGACGGTGCCGCTCAGGCTCTGGCTGTCGCCCAGCCACAGCTTGCCGTTGAGGGCGAGCTGGGTCAGGTCGTTACGCGTCTGGTCGGGGCGGGTGAAGATCGCTTCGCGGCGCTCGCTGGCCATCGATTGGGGCAACAGCCCGTTGCCGATCAGGCGGGTGCGGGCCTGGGTCAGCGTCAGGTCGGCCTCGCCGGCACTATTGCGAAAGGACAGCTTGCCGAAGAACTGCTTGACGTCGGACGGCGAATAATCACGCCAGCCATCCTCGCGGAACCAGTCGCCGGCCACGTACCAGCCGAGCGTGCCGTTGTTGCCGCCGTATTCCAGTTCGGTGTTGCTGCGCCCGAAGCTGCCGCCAGACAGTTCGAGCTTGCCGCCCGGATGCGAAAAACCGCTCTTGGTGCGGATGGCCAGTGCACCGCCCAGGGTGTTGAGGCCGAAGGCCGGGTTGGAGCCGGGGACAAGGTCGATGCCGGCAATGGCCGAATGCGGAATCAGATCCCAATTCACCGTATCGCCGAAGGGCTCGTTCACCCGCACGCCATCGACGTAGATCGACAGCCCCTGGGCCGTGCCAAGCAGCGGCGAGGCGGTGAAGCCGCGGTAGTTGAGGTCGGCCTGGTAAGGATTGCCCTGGGTTTCATTGACCGTGACGGCCGGTGCCTGGCGCAGCAACTGTTCGGCGATGTTGAGGCTCTCGATTTCCTCCAGGCGCTGGTCGTCGAGCGACACGACGTTGGCCGGCAGGTGCAGGCGCGGCACGCCAACCCCGGCCAGCGGCGTGGTGCCGACCACTTCGACGGTGGCGGTGGTGACGATGGGCTCGGCGTGGGCCGGCGCGAAAGCGGCGGCGATGGCAAGGGCCAGCAGGGTGCGTTGGGGGCTTTGTCTCTTCATGTCGTTTTTCTGAGTTTGTAGTTGATCGGGACGATGACCTGGATTTCACTGGCTTCCAGCGCCTCGGGCAGCGGCGGCAGATCGCCGTAGCTGGAGAGCAGCGACTGGGCGTGCTGGTCGAGCACATCGAAGCCGCTGGAGCGATCGAGCGCGATGCCGAGCAGGTTGCCGCGCCGGGCGACCTTGAGGCGCAGGCGGACTTCACCCTCCCAGCCACGCAGGGCGGCGATGCGCGGATATTCGTAGCCGCGGGCGAACAATTCGGTGAGGTGCTGGCGATAGGCGGCGAGGACGTCACCCTGCGGCCGGACCGGGGGGGCGGCCTCGGCCGGTGCGACCGACGCTGTGGCAGCAACCGCCGGCACAGTCTGGGGCGCGGCCTCGGCAACGACAGCCGGGGCGCGGGTCTGGGCCGGCACATTGGCCGGCCCGGCAGGCTGCGTGACGCGCGGAGCAGTCCGTTGCTCCGCTGCGGCGACTTGCTGCCGGGCCTTCGGGGGAACCGCTGCGGAACGGATAGGAAATTCAACCGCATGAGGCCAAGTATGGCACGAGTTTTGGGCCTCGAAACACGTTCGGCCAAGGAAGGTTGAGCGCTCGCTTGCCGCTCAATGGCAAGAGCTTGGGAGGCAGTATGCATTTGGGCCTGGCGCGCGCGCAGCTGCTTCCCCGCAGCGATGGATACCGCCGCTTCACTGGGTCACCAATTGACGCGCTGGTCTACCTCGTCGGGTTGAGCTGCCAGATCCCAATCCGGCTCGCCTTGCGCACCATCATCCACCGGCGCGTCGCAGCCCTCCCACAGCGGTGGCCCGCGTGCCGGGGTGATGTGCGGGGGGGCAGACTCCACCCCGATGTGGTTCAGGATGTGGCGGATTTCGGCGCTGTGGGTGATGAAGGCAATGATGCGCATCTGCCCACCGCACATGGGGCACAGCAGCGGAAATGCCTCGTAGATGCGGGCAATCAGCACCGCCCACAAGTAATGCGCCGCTCGCTTCGGGCGTGCTTCAGGTTCGGGTGTGGGTGTGGCCGCGTTGCCCGGCGCCGCCACCCCAGGTACGCCCGCGCCAGGTTGTGCAGTCTCCACCGTGGCTGGTTGCGACGCAGCAGGCTGAGCCAGCGCCGTTACCGCCGCTCTCAGCGGCGAGTTTGGTGCCAGCACACCAAAGTAGCGGTGCCGGTGGGTGCGTGGCGGTGGCACCAGCGCGGCGATGCGGTCGATCAGTTCCAGCGGTGTGAGGTGCAGCTCATCTGCCTTGGCACCACGCTTGTCACTGGTGGGCTCGCTGCGCTGTTTGGCACAGCGGTACACCAGTTTGCTTCCCTCTTTGCGTAGGCGCTCCATGGAAAACGGTGGACGCGCGCAATAGCGCAGCAGCCGCTCCAGCGCAGCGCGGTCGTGGGCTTCGATGCAGACACCGGCGTCCACCGAGAAGCCGCTGTGTTTGTAGCCCAGCATGTCTTTGGCGTCACAGTTCTCCAGCAGGCCCCGAGCAACGAAGGCGCGCAGGATGCGTTTTTGCAGTGTGGTCTGCACTGGGGCCACGGTAGCCGCATCGATGCCGGTGGCCGCGTGAAAGATGACACCCGGCGATGAGATTCGAGGGGTCGCATCAGCATCGCCCTCGCCCTCCACTTCCTCAAACACCCCGTCCACCACACAAACGTGGAAGTGGACGTGTTCATTGAGGCTGGAGCCGAATCGGTGAATGAAGGCGATGGCACCGATGTGCAGGCCTGCCTTGTCCATATGGGCCGCACCGGGGCTGTGGGTCTGCAGAGTTTGTGCGATCACCCGCAGAAAGATGCGCAGCACCATGCTCAGCACCGCTCCGTCGCGTTGCATGAAGTACCGCAACCTCTTGGGCACGGAGAGCACCCACTGGCGCACCGGCAGGCGGGGGAAAACGTGGTCGCTCAGGTGTGCCGCCGTCTCCACCATCCGCCGCGTGGTGCACGAGGGGCAGACTCCCCGGCCTTTGCAGGAGAAGGCTACAAAGTAGTCGTGCCCACAGTCGCCGCAGCGAGCGCGGGCAAAGCCATGGGCAAAGATGCCGCACTCAAGATACTTGGCAAACGCTTTGCGCACGAAGGGCTTGGGGGTGTGGTGGTCGCCCTGGCCGTCGAACTGACCCGCGCTGGCCAACTCTAGCCAGGTCTCGTAGTGCTCGGCTACCATTTGGTAGAGCAGCGTGCGTTCGGGGTGGCGTGGGTTGTAGAGCTTGGGCTTGGAAGTGGCTGACATGAATACTGTACAAATGCACAGTATTCTGCGGCGATTGTTTGGGTACGCAAAGCACAAGGCCCGAACCGTCGCCAGTTCGGGCCTTGTCAGGGTAGCTTGGCTGCGGACTTACTTGCGCGCAGGCGGCACATCCGTGCAGCTGCCATGCGCCACTTCCGCCGCCATGCCGATGCTCTCGCCCAGCGTCGGATGCGGGTGGATGGTCTTGCCGATGTCGACAGCGTCCGCACCCATCTCGATGGCCAGGGCGATCTCGCCGATCATGTCGCCCGCATGCGTGCCGACCATGGGGTCTCCTCGTTTTCAGTGCAATAAGTGACGGTACGAAAAGCTAGCACTGGCGCGGAGGTGGTGTTGGTAGATCGTTGATTTCATTGACTTTCCTGTTCACTTTCAAATCTGCGATTCGTGGCGTCAAACCGTGGTCGGTTTCATCCATTGGTGCCAGTTATCGATGCATTTGGCCGCGAAGGCAGGATTTGGTCAGCATAGCGGTCAACCGGGAAGCGAAACACACCCCGCAAGTTGATGCTCTCCAGCCTGGTGGGCGCAATCTTCCCGATCAGTTCCGGTGGAATGACCTGGCGGCGGTTCGACCAGCGATCCAGGACCGCCTGCATCTGTGAGGTATTCCACGCCATCACGATGTTGGCCATCAGGCTCAACGCATCGGCCACAGCCTGCATTTCATCGACACGTTTGGCCTGCGCCGGGCTGATCCGGCCGGTATAAATGGCGCGCTTGAGGGCGTTAACAGCCTCGCCCCGATTGAGCACCCGGCGCAACTCGTTCCTGAAAGCGTCCTTGACAAAGTAGTCAGCCAAAAACGCCGTACGCAGCAACCGCCCCAATTGCACGCCAGCCTCATAGATTGGATCGCCCTGGGCGGCAGAACCGAACCGCGCAAGAGCTGCCACCGCACTGGCATGTCCGCTCATGACCGAGGCTGCCAGGTGCACCAGACTATCCCAATGCTTTTCGATCAAAGCGACGTCGACATTGGCTTCGCACACCGCAGCGATTTCTGCGGGCACTTTGGTGCCGCGTGGCACAAAGAGGTGGCGCTGTTTGAGTTCCTTCAACCGCGGGCAAAGATCAAAACCAAGCAAACGGGCATGTGACATGGCAAAGTCGGTGTAGCCATGGGTATCCACAGCAAGCTGGCTGGTCTCCAGCTTTTCTTGGCGGATGACACCTTCAATGGCCACGCCCGCCTGGCGCTCATTGAGCACAAAGGGCTGCGCATGGAAGATGCCCCACCGGTCTTTTACATGGGAGTAGATTCCAATGGAAGGTGTGTTGCGCCGAGGATCAAGCCGGGCTTGCCACACCCGTTTGGTGGTCTCCATGCTCATCATGTCAGAAGATGCCAAATCGGACCGCCCCCAGGTGGCGGCAATCGGGTGTCGCTGCATGAATTCCAGCACAGCCTGGCAGGCCTGGCTCAGACGCCGTTCGTCCCGCGCCCAGCGCATGGCCTGGCGAATGCTGGTGGCAGACAATTGCGGAATCATGCGCGCGCATTCGACCGCAGTCAGACTGGTGCCGTGGGCCATGATGCCGGCATAGACCATCAGCAGCTCGTCGGTAGAGCGCGGCTCACGTCCGAGCATGATCCAGCTAAAGCGCACCTGGGCGTCAACGGCCAGAATCACTTCCGGCAATTGAACCTCACCGATGCGGTGATCCAAAGCCGCGCGCAGCTTGGTCACTTCTGGGTCTTCGTCCTCTGCGGGCAATGGCGACAAATGGAGTTCATCATCCACGCGCAGTACGCCACTGCGGGCTGCAGCGGCCACCGCATCGACACCGGCAGTTACTCTGGCCAGCAAAGGCTTCAAGAAAGTGGCAGCCTTGCTGGGTAACGATAGACGGGCATAGTGTTTCTTGGACTCTGCCTGCCAACGCTCGTCCGTGAAGAACAAGCGCGCACGACCCCGAAAGCTCAGGCTGTGCTCAATCCAGACCGAGCCATTGCGCACCGCGCGGCGCAGGGCAAACAGGGTGGCCACCTCCAACGCCTGAAACGCCCGTTCCCGGTCTGGGCTGGAGATCGAAACCTGCCAGATCATTCCCAGACTTGGTGCCACCACTTCAACTGGCAGCTTTCTGGATCCTTTGAGATATAAAGCTTGCAGCTTGGCAAGGTACTCGATGGCAGGATGCTCGCCGGTGGCCTGCCAGGGCAGCTTTGCAATGGCGACGAGCAACGACCGCACGGGGCGAATTCCATCAATCAATCCCTCGCGGACCAGGGAGGCCCTGCTCGGTGGTTTGCGTTTCTGGGTTTCGGTGATCAAGGCTTCAAGACGGGCACGCAACTCAGCATCTGGCACCGCACCTTGCGCGCTCAAGGCAACAAGTTCGCCGAGCAGCGTTTTGTACATTGCGGCCCAATTGACGGTAGCGGGGACATCGGCGGCAGCCTGACGCCACAGATCGGCGATCCGGCGCTGCACCATAAGGATCAACTGGTCTGTGGTGGTGAACAGGCAATACCGAAGAAAGCATGCGACCTCCACGGTGCGCGCTGGCTCTTTGATCTTGGCTCCGGCTGAGGGCGGCCTGGAGACAAGTCGGCGCGCGTAGCGGCGCAAGATGAGATCGGGGATGTCTGCCAGGTGCTTATGAACGTCCAGCGTGTAAAGCAGGTCGATGCGCTCCAGTACCTCGCTGATTTGGCGGGTTGAGTGTTTCGCCGGTGCAGCCCATAGCCAACTCTGCTGGGTTTGTCCATCTGGGCGCAGCTCTGAAACTGAGGCTCGCCAGCGATCAAGTGTTGCTGGATCAACGCTGGCGGCGATGGCGGTGCCTGTTTCAACTTCAAGCTGGGCAAGTGCCGCCGCAATCAGTGTCCGAATTGCCCGCTCGTGCACGATCACCAGCTTGTTCTTGTACAGCCATTGACGCGCCCGCACGAGTAGCTGATCGCGGTCGGCGCAGCGCGCCACTTCGTCGCGCAGTTCACGTACCAGTGAGCGGCGCTGGTGCTCGCTCATCCACTGGAATCCAAGGACCGTGCAGGCTACTTGTTGGTGATCGAATAGCGTGCGCCCGCGTTCATACATGGCTCTCAGCGAGGCGACTTCTGGTGCTGCAATGCCAAGCTCGTTGCCAAGGTGGCGCCACAAGGCTACTGGAATTACCCGAAAGGCACCGAGCAAACGCCCACTCATGCGCAGGAAACCAATATGGAGCGCCAGACCAAGCTTGTGGGAATCACCTCGGCGTGCATTGATTGCGTCGCGCTCGGCACCATCGAAGGTGAAAAATGCCTTCATCTCGAAGTCGCTGATATCGCGGGGGAGCCCACGCATCCCCAAAAACGTTGTGTGCCAACCCTGCATCGTGAACCTCAAAAGTGGGAGGCCACCATACCCGTTTACAAAGCGAACAGGAAAGTCAATGAAATCAACGGTCTACCCAGACCACCCCCGCGCCAGTGCTAGCTTTGCGTACCGTCACTTATTGCACTGAAAACGAGGAGACCCCCTAGTGTGAGGGCAGCCGCGGCGCAGCAGTTGGCGTTTATGAAGGAGTGCCGCGCAAGCGCCCCGGTCTGCGGGAGATTTCTGGCGGCATCGGCATCGGCGTTGGCATTGACCTGGCCGGGAGCGTCACGCTATTACTGATCGGTGGTGCTCCCTGCCATCGGCTTGTGCGGAGGTGTTTTTCCAACATATCGGCCATTAATCATCGTTTTTCTTGGGTTGTCAGCGTATTTATGTAACCATATGCCGAAGTGTTTTTGCTCCAACGGAGTTGATAATCATCATTTTTTGAGGCGAATAAGGGGATTTTTGTAACATGCAGATTGGCTTCAAGGCCCTGGAGGCTCAGTACGGCATCGCCTTGGTGCAGCCCCTGCGGGTGGAATCGACCATCGGTACCACCCGCTCGGTGCGGGAGTCACCCGAGCGCATCCTGACCCAATATCCAGGTGTCTACCGGCCGACAGACAGCTTCGCTGGCCACTTCGAGTTTGGCTTGAAGTACGAGGAGATCCACCTCGAATTCTTCGCGCGGCTATTCGCAGCCTGTGGGCCGGAGCCGCTGGAGCGGTGGTGCCGGGCTGAGCCCTTCGGGCAGTACGCACGCCGTGCCGGCTTCTTCTACGAGTGGCTCACCGGGCACCGGCTCGACGTGCCGGACCTGGCCGCAGGAACCTATGTCGATGCGGTGTCCGCCGACGCCTATCTGACACGCACCGAGGCCGTCCGGGAGCGGCGCTGGCGCATCAACAACAACCTGCCGGGCACCCCGGCGTTCTGTCCGCTCGTGCGCCGTACCCCGGCCCTCGGCCAAGCGCTGCAGTTCGATCCCTTCGGGGCGATCGCCGAGCTGGACCGCCAGTTCGGCGAGGACGTGCTGATGCGCGCCGCGGCGTGGCTCACGCTCAAGGAGTCGCGGGCGAGTTTCCTGATCGAGCACGAGGCGGACAAGACCGACCGCATCAAGCGGTTTGCCCATGTCATGGCCGAGCACTGCGGCAAGCTCGAGGAGCCACTGGGCATCGACAGCCTCACCGTGCTGCAGAAGGGCATCCTGGGCGAAACCGCGCTTCGCTTCGGCGTGCGCCGATCGCCGGTCTTCGTGGGCCAGGCCACCATTCGCGACGACATCGTCCACTACATCGGCCCGGACTTCGCTGCGCTGGACGGAATGCTGGACGGGCTCAAAGCGTTCGAGCAGGCGACGCGCGGACGGGAGGCGCTGGCGCGCGCGGCCGTCATCGCGTTCGGCTTCGTCTACATCCACCCGATGAGCGACGGCAACGGACGCATCCACCGCTTCCTCATCAACGACACGCTGCAGCGCGATCGGGCCCTTCCCGCGGGCGTGATCCTTCCTGTGTCGGCCACTATCACCGGCGTGCGGGAGTTCGGCCATGGATACGACCGCGTCCTGGAGGTGTTCTCGCGCCCCTTCATGCGGCGCTACGACGATGCCCACCGCTTCGGGGAGATGCTCACCTACGAAGACGGCGTGCGCTCGAACCTCGTGTTCGACGCCTACGAGGACGCCGATGCGGCCTGGCGCTACCCGGATCTCACGGAACACGCGGTCTACACGGCCCAGCTCGTCGCCAACACGATCCGGCACGAGATGGCGGATGAGGCCCGCGTGCTGATCCGGTTCGAGGTCGCGCAACGCCGCATCAAGGACGTATTGGAGATGCCAGATCCTGATGCCGTACGCATGATCCGGTCGATCAAGGAGAACGGTTGGCGGGTCTCCGGCAAGCTGACAAGGGAGTACGCAGTGCTCGAAGACAAGGCGCTGGCCCTGCGCGTCGTCGAGGCGGTGCAGTCGGCGTTCGAGGACCGCGAGCCGGTGCCCATCGTCGAGTGAGCGGCTCCGCCGCAGTACAACGCTCCTCCGTTTTCCCAGGAAGCACATGTTGAAACGCGTTCGCCGACGTGTTCAGGAAGACGGCCCGACAGCTGAACTCGAAGCCTTCCTGGCTTCGCAAGGCTACATCCAACTCCGCGTCATCGGCACTGCCGTGTGTGGCTTGCATCGCTTCAGTTTCACGACCGGCCTCGTGGTCGGACTGAACTTCGAAGGCTATGAGCGCCGGTATTGCTACGAGCATGCGGCCGATGCCCTTGCGGCGCTCGCGGCCTGGGACGGCCAGGAGCATCCCGGCGGCCCGTGGATCAAATGCAAAGGGGCAGGGATCGATCTGATGAATCCTTCATTTGTGGAGTAGGCCGGACGACGCCGCAGCAACGCTGGCAGCTGTGCCCTTGCAGGGTGAGCACGGCTCCGTAAGGTGGTTCCGAAATGAGACTGGCAGCAACTCGGCGACGACGGTGCAGCGCCGGGTGAAAGACGGTGAACTTGCCCGGCGGGCCGTGCCGAGCGGCAGCCGCTGCCACCGCGAGGCCGTGCGCGCCCGCGCAAGGCGCTATTGGGCACGGGTGCGCTTCCATCGCGCCATGCCGCCTGCCTGGCTGGCTGACTGGCGGCCGAAGGCTGAGGGCGCGCACCGGCTGCTGCCTGACGGCCGGGCGGTGCCGTTGACCCGCCCCTGCCGGGCGGGATGCTGTTCTGGACGACCCGCATGGGCGGGTGCGAAAGGATGGCGATGGACCTGGACGGTACCGACCACACCAAGGAGCTGCTGCAACTGATCCGCAAGACCGCTCACCGCTGGAACCCGCACGAGGTGTTCTCGGATTTCGTCGAGCTGTCCTGCCTGTCGTTCAGCAACGCGGTGGACCGGCGCCAGTTCTACGCACGCGAGGCGCGCTACCTGCAGATCGCGAAGAGGTATCCGCGCGACGTATTCGAGAGCTTCCCACGCATGCTGGGACACCTGACCTTCGCGATGGAGCAGCGCTGCGCCGCGGGCGGACTGGGCGACGTGCTCGGTGGTGTCTACATGCAGCTCGAACTGGGCAATGATCGGGCTGGGCAGTTCTTCACGCCCTACCACGTCTCCCAGATGATGGCGCGCATGCTGGTCGGCGACGGGGCCGAGGCCAGGGCGAAGGGCTTCCTCGACGTGTTGGAGCCAGCCTCCGGCGCGGGCGGCATGGTGATCGCGATGGCCGATGCGCTGCAGCAGGCGGGCCTGAACTACCAGGGCGCGATGCACGCAACCTGCATCGACATCGACCTGTGCTGTGTCCACATGACCTATCTCCAGGCTTCGCTGCTGCATATCCCGGCCATCGTGCTGCACGGCAATTCGTTGAGCAACGAGGTCTGGAGCCGCTGGTACACGCCAGCCCATGTGCTGGGCGGCTGGCGGCGGCGCATCGAGGCGCGGCAGGCGCGCGAGCCCGAGCCGCAGCGCACCGATACCGTTTCCCCCGCCGTGCCCCATCCCGCACGGGCGCACAGGAGCGATGCGCGGCCCGAGCGCAGGCCGGTGGTGCGTCAGGCGTCGCAACCGAAAGTGGCTGCCCAGCTCAGGCTTTTCGATGATTGACGCGGTGGGCGGCGACCTTGCACCGGGAGGCTCCGCTGGGAAGCTCAGGGCATGGACACCAGTACCGATGGCCGCCTGGGGCCGCTCTTCCATGGCACGCGCAGCGCGAGCGGGCGGCGCATCTTGCGGGAGGGGTTTCGGCGCTCGGCATCATGCAGCTACACCGGCACCGGGATCTGCCTGAGCGAATCGCTGTCCGTGGCCTACGAGTACGGCGAGTACGGCGCGGGAGGCTGTGTGTTGGAGGCCTGGGTTGCGCCCTCGGCGCGCTGGACCGAGGGGATCAAGGCACCGGAGGGGCGTTTCGACGTGGGCGAGGCCTACGACAGGTTCTTCGAGTGCTCGGGCAACGACGCGGCCCGCGATTTCTGGGGCAACGTCTGGGTCGTGTGGAACCCCGCAGTGCTGGTCGCCGTGCGTCGGCTGACTTTCCGCGAGGCCCTGCGGCGCCTGTGCGCGGAGTTCGAGGAGGACGGCCCGGACTGCGGCTACAACGGCGCGGTCTCGGACTACGCCAGCATCTGGTGGGGCCGGGAAACCAGCGATCCCAACGTCACGCGATTTCCCGAGCACCTTTCTATGGTGCAGCAGCGGCTGCAGCGCATGGTAGGGCGGTGCAGGTCGGAACGGGTCATGCCGACAGGGCAGCCCGGCTGACCGGGCCGCTACTGTCGCATCGCATCAGAGCGCGGCGTCCTTGAGCTTCTTGAGGGCGCGGGCCTTGATGCGCACGGTGGCCGGCTTGGCCGCGAAAACCTGTTCTTCCTTGGTGAACGGGTTGATGCCCTTGCGTTTGGGCTTGGCAGGCACCTTTTGTACGTCGATCTTGAGCAGGCCGGGAAGCGTGAACCCGCCCGCGCCCTTCTTGTTGACCGAGCCGAGCACGGTGGCTTCCAGGGCGGCCAGGACGGCCTTCACGGCCTTGGGCTCGACGCTCGATTGCTCGGCCAGGTGATTGATCAGCGCGCTCTTGGTGAACGTGTCTTTGATCGGACGGATGCCGGTCGCGGCGGGCGGTGCCTTGGCGGCCTTCTTCACTGGAGCGGTGGTCTTTTTCGCAGTTGCCATGGTTGTCGGTCTCGTTGTTTGTCGGATGGTGAATAGCCCGTTGATGGGTTGCGTCGTGCGCAAGGTTCGATTTTATTGATCCAGTGCGGTCTCTTCGTTTCTGCGCCGAGGTTGCCAGGGCGGCATCTCTGTATATCCATTTCCGGAAGGCGTCGTCGTCGCGTGTGCGGCTTCGCGAGGCAGGGTGGCCTCGAAGGTCTGGTGCTGTGCGCCGCGCAGCCGCAATTCGCCCGCGTTCGCGCAGGAAAGCATGCGCAATCGCAACGCGAGGTTGTTGCCCTGGCCCAGTTGGTGGTGCAGCCATCCCACGCAATGGGCGTCCTCGGTTTCATGGCAAGCCATCACACGCAGGGGCGCGCCAGGATCCGGCAGCGCGCCCGGCGCGGCGATGGTGGATGCCAGCGCAGCATGCTTGTCCACGCTGTAGCCATTCGGGATTTCGTGCGGGTCGACGTCCACTCTCCAGGGGCACTTGGCGCATTGCGCAGTCTGCTTGAGCTTCCAGGAGGTCATGGGGCTCCCTGCTCGGCGGCGATCCGCGATGCACCGGCAGGCGGGCTGGGAACGACATTGGCTACGACTGTCGGCAGTGCGCCGATGGTCAGCGGGGTGCCGTAGTCGAAGCAGCCCTCGCGGGTCTCGATCACTTCGTCGTCATGTTCCATGTCCCATGCGCAGTCCTCGTGGTAGGCAAAGCAGTACAGCTCTTGCGATCCGTCGTCGAGATAGCCTGCGACGATGACGCACCGCCCGTGCAACGGCTCGCTGCAATAGCTGCAGCGCTGCCCCGCCGGAGCGGGTTCGGTGGTTCGGCGTGTTTCGACGAGATGGACATCGCACATCAGCGCATTGTCTCGCAGCTGTTGGGCGACGAACCTGAGCCCTTGATGCCGCATGGCGCTGCCTATCCTGGATTTCAGGAGGCCCATCGTGCAACAGATCGAACTGCCCGGGCTGGCGCCGGTCGAGCACCTGGCGCCGCAAGCCCTTCTCATGCCATCCACGCAGCGCTTCGGCGTCGCCCGCGATCCGGTGATCGACACCGCCCTGGCAGGCCACGCGCCGGTGTATGTGGGCGTGAGCGGCGGCAAGGACTCCCAGGCGCTGGCTTACCGCGTGCAGGCCCATCTGGACGGGATCGGCCATGCAGGTCCCCGCGCCCTGATCCATAGCGACCTCGGGCGTATCGAATGGCGCGATTCGGCCCCTGTATGCGAGCGGCTTGCGGAGCGGCTGGGCTGGGAACTGGTGACTGTGCGCCGACCGGCCGGTGACATGTTGGATCGCTGGCTGTCGCGCTGGGCCGCCAATGTGGAGCGCTATCGCACACTGTCGTGCGTCAAGCTGATCATGCCCTGGAGTTCAGCATCGCAGAGGTTCTGCACCTCGGAAATGAAATCTCAGGTTCTCGCGCGGGCCATGCGTGCTCGGCATCCGACCGGGCCGGTGGTCTCGGCTGTCGGCCTGCGCTGGCAGGAGAGCACGGCGCGGGCACGCCAGCCAGTCGCCAAATCCGACACATTGCTGACCCGCGCGCGGGGCATCGGACTCTCCTGGAACGCAATCGTCCATTGGCAGCGCCAGGACGTGCTCGACTACATCGGCCAGCGTGGTGGCGTCCTGCATGAAGCCTACCGCATCTATGGCAGCAGTCGCGTGTCCTGTGCCTTCTGCGTGCTGGCCTCGCGCGGCGACCTGCAGGCGGCGGCGCGCTGCGAGGGCAACGCTGCCGTCTACCGGGAACTGGTGCGGCTGGAGGCGCGCAGCACGTTTTCCTTCCAGGCCGGGTACTGGCTCGGAGACGTGGCGTCGGCGCTGCTCGATCCTGCGTTGCGGGCGCAGCTCCTCGAAGCCAAGGAACGCGCCGCGCAGCGGCAGGCGGCGGAAGCAGAAATTCCTGCGCACCTGCTGTACGAAGCCGGCTGGCCTGTCTGCATGCCGACGCCTGCAGAGGCCCGCCACTTGGCCTCGGTGAGGCGGCGCGTGGCCGAGGCCGTGTCCCTCCAACTGCAATGCACGGACGCGGAGGCTGTCAGCGCAAGATATGGCGAGCTGATTCAGCGCAAAGCCCAGCGATTGGCGGTACCTGCGTAGCCAGAACTGCAAGGGAGATCCCAGCGGCTACCGCTTGTGGTTGCCTCGCGGGATAGCACGATTCGCCGTGTGCCCTGTACCGCCGCCCCGATCGCTTCGATGAATGCCGCAGGTTGATGGATGAATGGGCGCAGTGGTGCGCCGTTGCGCAGCCCGGCGCGTAGCCTCCTGACCTTGAAGTCGCCACACGGCCTGAAACGATGGCCGCTCCGTTTCAAGGAGAAGGAGATGACGACTTACCTCACCGCGATGGCCATTGCCGTGGCCGTGCGCGACCTTTGCATCCACTGCGCCAGCAAGGGACGCCCCATCGAGGGCCTGTACCTCGACTCGGTTGTCGCTCAGACGATGCGCGACACCGCCGCATTGCTGCCTTGCCCGGATGACGTGTTTCAAGGCATTGCAGGGGCCATCGTGGCACAGAACCATTGCACGGCAACCGAAGCCTTCGAGCAGGTGCTCCGCATGCTGGATACCTCGCGTTCGCCCGGCTATTCGCGCTGGCGGCACGGCGGTTGGTATGTCCATGGCGTGCGCTATCCGAGCGGGGCCTGCGGTTGCATCAGCAGCAACTACCCCGACAAGAAGTGGCGCATCGTCTGCGACAGACGCAGGCAGGACTTGAATGCGCCCGGCGACGTGACTTTCCGCTCGCGGGAGGAAGCGGCCCGCGCCGAACAGGTACTGGCGCTGCAAGCCTGGGTGGAGATGGTTCGCTCGCCCGCCGACGAGGGGCGCGAGCACCCTTGAAGGTGAGCCGGGCCGCGGGAGCATGGCTGCATCCCACCCGATGCAGACAGGAGGCACCGTGACCGATACCCCCCACCCGAGCCAGCCCACCTTGCCGATCCGCAGGATCGTCCAGGGCAGGAACCCGCGCACGTACTTCGATCCCGACAAGATGGCCGAACTGGAGGAGGGCATCCGCGCCGTCGGCGTGCTCGAACCCATTGTCGTGAGACCGATTCCGGGCACCGACCGCTACGAAATCATCGCGGGCGAACGCCGCTGGCGTGCCGCCAGGAACGTATTCGGAGACGGCTACGACATGCCCGTGGTCATCAAGGACGCCAGCGACGAGACCGCCGAGGCCATGTCGGTGATCGAGAACTACCACCGCGAGGACATGTCACCCGCCGAGGAAGCCCATGCGGCCCAGCGCCAGCTCCTGCGCCAGCGCGGCGACAAGGAGGAAACCGCCCGCCTCATGGGCTGGTCGCCCGAGGTGCTGGAGCGGCGGCTGGCGCTGCTGGCCTGTACGCCTGCCGTGCTGCAGGCGCTGACCAGCCGCACCATCCTGCTCGGCCACGCCGAACTGCTCTCGGGCATTCCCCCCGACAAGCAGGACACCGTGCTCGAGGGCATCCTGGCGCAGAAGGTGCCGGTGGCCGTGCTCAAGGCGCAGTTGGGCCGCTATGCGCGTCGGCTGGCCGATGCGATCTTCGACACGGCGCAGTGCGGCGGCTGCGCGCACAACTCGGCGCGGCAGGCGGGCCTGTTCGCAGAATCCCTGGGCGAGGGCTACTGCCAGCACCCGAGCCATTTCGAGGAACTGACCTTGCAGGCAGTCCAGGCCCGGGCCGACGCGCTGCGCGACGAGTTCCCGGTCATCCGCATCGTGAAGGCGTCCGATGGCTTCACGCCGCTGCCGCTGACCGCCGAGGGCGACCTGGGTGTTGGTGCCCCGCAGTACACCTCCTGCCAGGGGTGCCAGTCCTTCGGCTGTTCGGTGTCCGCGATGCCGGGCAGCTACGGCGAGGTCACGCGGTCGCTTTGTTTCGATGCTGCGTGCAACAGCCAGAAGGTCGCCCTGTGGCGCAAGGCGCAGCGCGATGCGCAGGCGGCAGTGGCCGAGGCAGCGGGCAAGGGGAGTGCGAAGGCTGGCAAAAGGAACAAGAGCGCTGCGAAACCCGCAGCCGTCGCACCAGCGAACCAGACCCCGCAGCGCGTGGTGGCGCACCGCCTGTCGGAGTGGCGCAAATGGCTGGCCAAGGCCCTGATGGCCCAACCGCAGCGCAGCCAGCGCGTGCTGATCGCCCTGGCGCTGGCCGGGCGCGGTGCCGATCTGCGCGAGGCGCAGTTCCGCAACGCCTTCGAGCGGATCGCGGGCCAGCCCGGACGCGCAGGTTTCGGTGTGCGAGGCGGGCTGCAACGCGCTGATGCCGCACCCGAGGCACAACTGGAGCGACTGCTGCAAGCCGCCACCGCGTCCTCTGCCTTCGGCGTCAGCACCAGTGACCTGGAACTTCTCCTGAACTACGCCGAGGTCGATGAAGGCCGGTACTTCCAGTGGGACAAGGCATTCCTCGACCTGTTCACGATGAGCGAACTGGAGAGTCTCGCGGCCGAGGTGGGGTTGAAGAAGGCGATGGGCTCAGGCTTCAAGGTGGCGCGCTCGGGCAAGAAGCAGGAGTTCATCGCGGCCTTGCTCAAGGTGCCGGGGTTCGCCTACCAAGGCACCGTGCCCGCCGTGATGTGCTATCCGCGCCAGCCGATCCTGGCCGATGAAGCGCAGGACGGAAGCGGCGAAGCGGATGAAGTGGAAGGCTCCGAGGCCACCGACACCGCAGCCGAACCGCAGCCAGAACCGGCCCTGGCCTGATGCCGGATTGGCCCCTGGACAGCGGGGGAGCCGGTTCTAGCATGGTCTGGACGGCCCCCCACGGGGCCATGTCCCCCCATTCCACCAAGGAGCATGACATGACGATGTTCGAGGAACTGTTCGCGCTGGCTTGCAGTGCCACGCTCACCATGACGGTGAGCGCCGACGAGAAATCCGGCCGCCTGACGGTCAACGTGATTCCCAAGCCCAGGCAGGACACGGGCGAGCCCGCGCTGGCCCAGCCCCTGAGCCTGACGGCGACCCCGCAGGAGTTCGACACAGGCTTCATTGAAGCGCTATGCGGCTACCGCGAAGTCCGGCGCAGCCTCGCGCAGCAGGCCGAGGCCACCAAGGAAGTGATCGAGGCGGCCAAGGCGGCATCGGTCAAGAAGGCCAGCGATGCGACGGCCAAAGCCGCAGCCCCCAAGCCGCCTGCTGCCAAGCCAGCCCCGGCATCCACGGCTGCGACCACGGCCAGCCCGGCGCTGCAAGACGATGACGATGGGGCGGATGGCGGGGAAGCCGCGCCGCAGGCCGCAACGGCTGGCGCGGCGGCGGGCAGTGGCGAGTCCTTCGACCTGTTCGGATGACCCGCCGCAGCACCCTTGCGCCGGAGGCGTCCGGCGAGAGACTGACCGCAAGGCCATCGCCATGGTGGCCGCATCCGAACCCAAGGAACCATCCCCATGTCGATCGAAATCACCCCCATCGTGCGTACCTTCACCTACAACGGCATCCTGCTGCCGGACGTGCCCGGCCTCGCGCCACGCGAAGTGCGCGACCTGTACAGCGCCCAGTTTCCCGAACTCGTAAGCGCCGAGGTCGAGGCGGGCGAGGTCGCCAACGGGCGGCAGGACTTTGTTTTTCGCAAGGCCGTGGGCACCAAGGGCGCGGGCACCCATGACGCCGTGCGGCCAGCACCATCCGGCCCACGCCTCGCGGCGCTGCTGGAGCGTGTGCAGGCCGTGGAGCGCGGTAACCTGGGTGCGACGGGCAAGCTGTCCCGCGCCTTGTCGCGTCGCAGCGTGCAGACCCGTTCGTCGGCCTGGAGCCAGTTCGCGCATCGGATGCTGGAGGAGCAGCACCACGCCGCCTCTGTCCACCGGGCCAGCGCCACCAGCGACATGCTGGTTCCATTGCCATGAAGGCGCTCACCGTCTTGCCCTGTTCGCCGTTCCTGGCGTTGCCGGGCCTGGGCGCAGGGGTGCCGCTGACCGTTGCATCGAATTCCCAGGCTCGGGCCAACGCGGCGCTGTGCCGCTTCCTGATCGAGGCGGGCGCGGTGCGTGAAGGGGACTTGCCGGAGAGCGAGTCCGACCCGCTCCAGGCGTGCGAGCGCGCCATCGACGCCTGGGTCAAGCGGCAGGTCGGGCCGCTACAGTGCCTGGAGCCGCGTTTCGCGGTCAGCGTACTGGATGAGCATGGCCACCGCCCGGCAATGCGCGGCGATCGGCAGACCGCCTACGCCCAACTCGACTTGTACTGGTGCGAATACCGCGAGGCCGAGTGGGCCGTGGGCGAGGGCCTGGAGGCGCTCAATGCCGCCATGCCGCACCTGGGGGCCACGGTTCTGCAAGTGCTGCGCGAACAGAGCCGCCATGTGTACCCGCTGTTCACCCCCGACATCGCCTGCGACGTGGCGTCCTACGTGTACTGGCAGGGCGAAATGGACGAGGAAGCCGCCCTGGACATGATGTGCGAGGACTGCGACGAGGCCGAACGCGACGCCATGCGCGAGGAAATGGTCACGCGCGGCAAGCTGGATGCTTCCTACCCCGAATGGGCGCGGAACTGGCTCTCACTGCCCCGCAAGGGCGAGCGGCGGTCCAAGGGCAAGAAGGCGTGGAAACCGTGCAACCTGCGGCATGCGGCCAAGACGCTCACCGACCCGCGGATGCGCCAGATCGCCGCCGATGCGCTGGCGCTGTCGCGCCTGACGATCACCGACGAGTTCCTGCCCGACATGGACGGCGAGTACATCGGCTTCGGCGCGGTGCTGTCCTGGGACGAGGGCGATGTGACCACGCGCATCTACGACGACCTGCTCCAGATGGCGCATCAGGCTGAGTTCTGCGACCGCATGGGCGAGGCGCAGATTCCGATGAGCGACCCCGGTGCGCTCGGGGCGTGGTTCCACCGCATGGGCCAGCGCTTCGAGGCGATCGGACTGATCGACCGCTTGATCCACGCGCTGTCCGCTGGACACTGACAGCAGGAGGTCATCGAAGATGAGCGAAGCGGAATTTTCCATCCACACACCCACGGACGACGTGCTGACGCTGGATCAGGCCGTGCTGCTGTACCACGGACGCTCGGGTGGCGCGCTTGCCACCGTGCATGAGGTTCTGACCGTGGACGGTGCGCCAGTCATCGGCGCGGGACGGGCCATGACCGCCCAGGCGGCGCGGGAACTGGCCTCGGCCTTGCTCCAGCGGGCCGCGCACGGCGGCTTTCTGCCTGAGACCGTGCTTTACGTGCATGGCGACGTGCTGGTGTGGTGGGCACCACCGGCGCGCAGGCACATCGCGTTCCGCGTGGGCGCCGACCATGCCGAATCCTTCGGCGGTGGCGAGCGCGGTGAGGCGGTGCCGCTGCCGGGGCTGGTTTTCGGGGCCTCCAGCCGAGCGTGGCGGGTGTGGGCGGTCAAGGGCAGCCGCCGCCCGACGCTGGGCACGCCGCTGTTCCAGGCCCCGTTCTTCAATGTCAATGCCCACGGCCACATCTGCCAGGGCAACGTGCCGGTGCCCGAGGGAACGACCGTGGAGAAGATCGGTGCCTGGAACGATGCGTTCTTCCACTCCTACTTCACGCACCCCAACGTGGCGGGCAAGCTGCTGAACTACCGGGGCGGTTCCTATGCATTCTGGCGCGACATGCTGAACCAGCGCTTCAAGCGCTTTCCCGAACGGGTGCTGGTCGATACCAAGACCACGCTGGGCCAACTGCTCGGCGAACCGGAGGCCCCATGACGTACACGATAGACCCCAGGGACCAGGCCCTGCTCGCCGCCTGCCCCGTTGTGGCCGCGCCGCGCTTCGGCGCGCTGCCGGACATGGCCAACGGCCAGCGCATTGTGGTCGCCCGCAACGGCTGGTTCGTGCAGACCCGGTTGGACTGGCTCGACAGCATCACCGCCTTGGGGCTGGAGCCCCCTGCGATGCGCCTGCCCTACGGGGAGGTGCAGGAGTCCCTGCGGTTCAGCTTCGGGCAACTGCCGATCAGGATGATCGAGGAATTCGTGGCCTATGGGCGGCAGCACCTGCCCGATGAGGCCGCCGGGGTGCTGATTTACTCGCGCAGCACCGGGCGGCTGCGCTTGGCGATCTGCGAGGCCGAACGTGCCTCGCCCGTGCGCATCGACTACCGCAGGCCGCCGATGGCCAGCGACGAGTCGGTAGCGGTGGACTTGCACACGCATGGCCGTGGCCCGGCCTTCTGGTCGGCCGACGATGACCGGGACGACCAGGGCATCAAGGTGGCCGGGGTGTTCGGGCTGCTGGACCAGCCCGCGCCGGTGGCGTGCTTCCGGCTGGTGATCAACGGGCTCTACAAATCGCTGCCGCACCATCCGTGGCAGGGGCCGCAGGCGTTGGCATCCATGCCGGATGTAGGGGAGCCCGGTGCAGGCCGCGATGGCTGGGTGCTGCGCTTGGTGCGACGCTGGCACCGCGCTTGAAAGCCATCCTCCCCGCGAGAGACTGACGGCAGGACATGGAATTGGAGGCGCTGGTGGAACACCTGATTCATCCGAAGTTGCTGGAACGCCGCGTTGCGGTGCATCTGGTCGGCGTGGGCGGCAACGGGGCGCAGATGGCGGCGTGCCTCGCGCGCCTGGACATTGCGATGCGCGCCCTGGGCCATCCCTGCGGCCTGCACGTCACCGCCTTCGACGCCGACCGTGTCAGCGAAGCGAATGTCGGTCGGCAGCTCTACAGCGCCGCCGACATCGGCAGGCACAAGGCGTTGGTCACCATCCACCGCCTGAACCAGTTCTACGGCCTGGACTGGGACGCCCACCCGATGCGCTATGAGGAGCATGTGAACGGCCAGCGCTACTGGGCGGGTACGGACTTGCTGATCAGTTGCGTGGACAGCCGCTCGGCGCGGGGTGCGCTGCACCGCATCGCTTGGCGGGACACCAGCCGCTACCGCTACTGGCTCGACCTGGGCAACACGGAAGCCATGGCGCAGGTGGTGCTCGGCCAGCCCGAAGGCGGGAGGGCATTGGACCCGCGGGCAACGGAGCCGCGGCTGCCGTGCGTGACCGAACTGTTTCCTGAACTGCTCGACGACACGGCTCCCGAGGACAACCAGCCGTCCTGCTCGGTTCGCATGTCGCTGGCATCCCAGGGGCTGTTCGTCAACGACGTGGCGGTGCGCTTCGCGGCGCAGCTGCTCTACGAACTGTTTTCCAGGGGGCGGCTCGCGCAGCATGGGGTGGTGGTCAATCTCGACTCCAAGCGCGCAGGCCCCATCGAAGTTGATCCTCGCACCTGGGCGCGCTTCGGGTTCTTCCATGCGGGCAGTGAATCTAACCAGTCCGAATCCAGGACTCTCACGGAGGCAGAAGCCGAATGAGCATGCAGCAATGGAATGTGCGCGTTGTGCGCGACGGAGAGGCCGTCCATATCGGAAAGGTGGGCGAGTCCACCGAAGCACTGGCGCGCTGCGCAGCGTTGTCGCGCTTCGGCCTGTCCGAGGACGAAGTGGAAGCGGATGGAATACGCCCGCGCGGCGCGGCGATCTATCCCGACGAGGACTTCGACGTATCGCCAGCGCTGTGATTGGCTGGCCGATTGGACTCCCAAACCGAGCCGGATGCGTACTGCTATAGACTTGTAGTGCGGTTGGGTCACCATGCCTTGCGCCGCATGACCGCGCAATTCCGCGCACTCAATATCCAGAGACTGCTATGGTTCGCAAACGGACGGCTCTAGAAATCGACGCAGAGATTGCCAAGCTGCAAAGGGAGCGGGAGGAAACCCGCGTTGCAGAGAAGGCAGGGGTGATTGCCCGCATGAAAGAGGCGATAGCCTACTACGGCATCACTGCCGCCGACCTGGGATTGGACGGCCTTTCGCGCAATGCATACGGTACTGCCAAAAGACTCAGGCCCGAAGTTGGTCGCGTCAAGTACAAGGACGATGCGGGCCACACTTGGTCAGGCTTCGGTCGCAAGCCCAAGTGGTTTGTCGAAGCGCTTGCCAACGGCAAAGCCGAGGCTGATTTGCGCGTTGCCTGACACGGGTTCTTCAAAGAGG
This sequence comes from Acidovorax sp. 210-6, assembly GCF_010020825.1. Classification (GTDB taxonomy): domain Bacteria; phylum Pseudomonadota; class Gammaproteobacteria; order Burkholderiales; family Burkholderiaceae_C; genus Simplicispira; species Simplicispira sedimenti. Next base: position 2,813,185 of record NZ_JAACJE010000001.1, on the reverse strand, counting down.
GGAGATTGGGCCTCGGTTGCCGGTGGGTTGCTTGGGCAGTACCGCTCCTATATAGGCGCCGGAAGCCCTGGCCCTCGAATGGCCGGCCCGCTCGGACACGGCCAGTCGTGCCGCATGGTCCACATCGGCGGCTACGGTTCCGCCTCCACGCACGGGCGACGGCACGCCCGCAATGCTCTCGTACAGATCGTTCACATTGCCATGGCGCAGTCCATGCCCCGTGGTGCCCGCTAGGCGTTTCGTGATTCCGAACTTCTCCAGGGCGTAGTCGAGTCGGCGCAGATTGCGCTTCAGGTCGAGCGCTGGGTGGCCCAGGTGGGCGTCGCGGCTTGTGACCAGCGAGCGCGCCAGTGCCACCGAGGCCCGCTGTTGTTCCGTTTCCAGCGCGACCCAGCGCACGCGCCCACCCTTGCCCTTGATCCACACGTACTCATCCGCCTTGCGGCGCTCGGCAGGCAGGCCCGTGTCCTCGAAGGGCGCGACGTGTTCAAAAGGGCGGAACATCACCGATTCCTTGCGCCGCAGCGCCAGCGTGTGCATCAGCCGCATCGAGGCCGCGATCCGTGCGTCGTACTGCGTGACCTGGGCGAGGATGGCTTCCACATCGATGCCGTGCGCGCTCCAGCTTTTGTCGTGCTGGGCGTACTCATGGCGCTGGTATTCCTCCAGGCACAAGCCATAGCGCGCCGGAAGTAGCACGAGGCCGGGCTTGTTCATCCAGGATGCCAATCCGCGCAGAAAAGACAGGTAGGTCTGGATCGTCGCGGGTGCCAGATGCTCGCGCTGCCACACCTGCACCATTGCGTGCAGATGCTTCTGTCCCAGGTTGCGCGGATCTGGCACGGTGTGGAAGCCAGCTTTCAGCTTGAGGTCGAGGAAGAAACGCCGCAGGAAGCGGGCGCGCTCGGCGCGGGTCTTGTGCGAGACGGTTTTCTCGCGCGCCGTGTGCCGGGTGTTGAACAGCTCGATCAGTGTCTCCAGCACGCGCATGGGATCGGCATGGCCGGGCCGCAGCCGGGCAAGGATTTCCTGGGGTGTCTTGTCTGTCCAGGCTTGCCGCCGTGGCCGATCTGTGCCGGGTATGCGCCTCGCGCTGATGGGATTGGTTGACTGAGTGGAAGGGGTCGTCATGGTGTTCTCCAAATCAAAGGGGACAGCACGCCGCCCGAACGGCGCACTGGCAGGAATCCGGTAAGGCCAGCACCAGCGACGGATTCCGTCAGCCGCTGGTGCGGGAGGTCGATTCATCACGGCGGCGCACGCGACCACGACATGCGCCACCGACCCAGGGGTTGCGCCAGCCACATGCGCGTGCAGGGCCAGCTCGGTCGGTCTTAAAAATGAAAACGTGTGATCCGGCTCCGCATATGCATTTCTGCAACGGCGGAGGCTGGTGACGCACTGCTGCCTCGAGGGCAAACAGTCGCATCGGCGCCGAGATCAGGTCTCGCGCTATCTGGTGGATCAATCCTGGAATTCGCAGCGCCATTCGCGCGCATGGGTCCGCCCCTGACCGAAAGTCCAGGGCGGTGTCGAGCGTTTGAGCGGGGACAAGCGGGGAGCCCCTTCGGGGGCAAGCACAACCGCTTGCGGCGTGAAACACGCGTGCTCAGTAATGGCGGGATCGGGAGCCGGCATCGGGTGCCAGGTCGGGAGATCGATGGCCTTGACGCGCTTCTGGGAGCGCCCAGCCACAGGGCTGGCGAAGGTCATAGGCACATGCACTACGAAAGAGAACCTCGGGGCGGTCGCCTCGGGGGCGACGGCCACCCCGGTTCAGGACCGGGGCTTGAAGGGCAGGTAACGACTGCGACGCCTTTTGCTCCGCGATGGAGCGGGCCAAGGTTGGCCCTCGGGAACCTGTAGTGGATGACGAAAGTGGCTTGCAGGTCAATGCAGGCGTGGCAATGCGACGGCATGAAACCTGGGTTGCCGGTGGCGCTTGCGCCGACGCGACGGCCTGATAGGGGCCATTTAGTGTCCCGCAGGGCGGCAGAGCGAGGCTGCATGCGGGCTTGACAGGCGAACCGCCTGCCTCTGGTCCAACACGGGGCGCTCAAGGCGGGTGTGGGACAAGCACCGCTGAATGGAGCAGTGGCTTGCGTTCGGGGTTGACGAGTGCCAAAGCAGTGAGACCGTGGTGACACACGCGCAAGTCTCGAAGGAAGAGGCCAGCGACAGGTGTCAGTGCATCGTCGCTGTCGTTCCACCCGGATGACGGCAGAGAGAGCCTGATGCCGAAATGCGGGGCATTCCGGGCGGATTGCGCGTGGCGTGGAGGCATCGGCGTGCCGATGCTGATCGACATGGTTCTTTACTTGGAGCACTCACATGGAATTGATCGTCCGAGCGGTGGATGTCGGGTCCGGCAACACCAAATTCGTCACTGGCGTCGTGGGAAATGAAATCCGCTGCGCCAGCTTTCCGTCCGTCGCCTATCCGTCCAGCGGAGAGACGCCTCACTGGCCGGCCAGCGAACGGCGCAAAACCGTCTGCATCCCGGTCGGGCCGCTGTTCTACGAGGTCGGGCCCGACGTCGGCCTGGCGGCCGACACCTTCCGTGCCAAACAGCTGCACGACGAGTACACCGAGTCTCCGGAATACATGGCCCTGCTGCGCGGCGCGCTCAGCATGATGAAGGTGTCCCACATCGATCTGCTGATCGTCGGGTTGCCGGTGGCGCTCTTCTCGCTGAAGAAATCGGCCCTGGAAAAGACCATGGCAGGAGAACATCAGATAGGCGGCGGGAAGACCGTCACCGTCGCCAAAGCGATGGCCGTTGCCCAACCGCAGGGTGCCTTGGTCCACTACGCGGCCGAGCACAAGAAGATGGCAACCATCGGAACCGAGCAGAGCCTGGTGATCGACCCTGGTTCTCGCACCTTCGACTGGCTGGTCACGCGTGGCATGCGCCTGGTGCAGAAACAGTCGCATTCGATCAACCGTGGCATGTCGGACGTGCTGCGGCTGCTGGCAGCCGAGATCTCCAAGGATATCGGCTCGCCGTACCGCGACTACGACGCCATCGACCTGGCCTTGCGCTCCGGCAAGTCGCCTGTGATCTTCCAGAAACCCTACGACATGGGTCGGCACTTGCCCCTGGCCGAGAGCGTTGCGCAGCAGGCGGTGTCGACGATGCGCCAGTGGATCGAGACGCCGGAGAGCCTGCAGAACATCATTCTGGTGGGCGGTGGTGCCTTCTTGTTCAAGAAGGCCGTGAAGGCGGCGTTCCCGAAGCACCGGATCCACGAGGTCAAGGAGCCGATGTTCGCCAACGTCCGCGGATTCCAGCTCGCCGGGCAGAACTATGCCGCCAGCGCGATAGCCCCCGGCCGCGACCGCGGGGCAGGGGAGATCGCATGAACGGAAACACACAACAGGATTCCAAGCCGGTTCGGCTGGTGTTCGAGCTGGCGCGTGCGGACAACCCGCGGCTGTATGACGAGCTGGTGCGATTTCCGAAAGGTGGCAAGCGGGTCAACCGGCTGCGCGTGCTGGCCTACGACGGATTGCTGGTGCAGTACGGAATCTTTGCCGTCGACGGTCCTCGCCCTGTGCTGGCATCGGCGGGCCGCGAGGTGCTGGCTTCCGCGGGCGTGACCAACGATGTGTTCGGGCCGAGCCTGGCTGAGTGAGGTGCATATGCCAAGACAAGGAATGGGGCGTCAGGGCGAGGTGGCCGCGAAGGATTTGGCCGAGATGGGCTTCTGCGAGAAGCGAGTGCAGCTGGCCCATCTCCATGGGGAGCGGGCTACCCCGAAGCAGCGAAAGGCCATGGCCCGAGGGCAGGTGGCCCACCAGCGGTATTGGGAAGAGGGCGTGGCAGCGACGGCGGATCGCCGGTGCTTCGTGGCGACCTTCGTGTTTGGCCCGGATGCATCGGAGACGCAGGTACTTCGCGCGTACCGCGATGCGGTGCTCCTGCGCCAGTGCTGGGGAAGAGCCCTGGTTGCGACGTACTACCGGGTGGCACCAATGGGCTGCCGCATCATGGCGCGATCGCCTGGGATAGTGATCGGGGTGCGATGCGTACTGCGCATCGTGGTTGCCTGGTGTGCGAAGGCGATGAGCGACAGGGGGCTGCCATGACCTGGTCTGCCATGTATGTGCTCGCCGGTTTCGTTGCGCTTGTCCTGTGGCTGGCGCTGCTATGGATGGGCCGCCATCGGTCTGGCGAACGGGCCTCCCGACCGCGAGAGCTGGCCGGTGCCGAACTGGTCTATATGGAGAGGCTCTTTCGCATGCGGCATCCCTTGCGCCTCGTTGCCAGAGTCGATCGTGTGTACCGTCGTGCCAATGGCATGTTGGTACTGGTCGAACTCAAGACGCGTCTTGCAGCTCGTGTTCATGAAACTGACCGAATCCAACTGTCGGTGCAGAAATTGGTGATCGAGGCACAGACCGGGGAGGTCGTCGAGCCACAAGCCTTCGTGAGCTTCGCAAGCCCGACGGGCAGGCACACACGCAGTTCGCAAAGTGTGAAATTGCTGGGAGTCGAGGAAATCGTCGCCCTTGTGCGTCGCCGCGAAGCGATCCTGGAGGGGCGTATTGAGCCGACTTATGCGCGTTCGCCAAAGGCATGCAGTGGATGTGCCTTTCGGTTGGAGTGCGACCGGCTTTCTGTTCGCAGGTAAGGCCTGATCGCGAAATGCTCGAAATTCGGACAGGATTTCTCGTGGACTGGTGTGGGCATCGCCGGGGATATTGCTCTGGTCATCATCCACGTTGGCGCGAGCCGTCCCGATCCATGAACCATGAGAGCATCAGCCAGATCTCCTTCGACGAGGTCTATGTCGTTCCGTCTCATCAAACCGCCCGCTCGCTGTTCACGCAGTTGCCGCATGGGCGTGGTTACGCTGAGACGCTCATTGAGTGCATCGCTACGGGGTATCTCGTGGCCGTCGTCGAATCTATCTGCATCAAAGAAATGCAGCGGCACGTTGACCACGAACGAGAGGTTGTCGTGGGCCGCAGCATTCACTTGGAACACCGTGGACCTATACCTCCTGGCGCAGAGATTCGTCTTTCGGGTTGGGTTGAACGATTGGGACCCCGAAGCGTGACATTCAATGTGCGCGCCCATGATTCTCTTGAACTGGTCTGCGAGGGTCGTGTGACGTTTGTGGCTGCCGATCGCAGCGCACTCGAGTCGAAGATCGCGCACAAGGTAAACGTTGCCGCCCGGTAACCGGAGGTGAAATTCGCATCGTGCGCCTGAATGCCACCGAGATCTGCCGGCAGAAGCCTCGTTCCAATGCAGCGCCAATCCCGAGGCGCATACCATGTTTCCTCCGATCACCGGTGGCGTTGCGGTCGTTCTGCTGGATGCTCCAGCTAGGGCGCAAATCGACAGGCGGCGCTCGGCGGTTCTCAAAAGAAGTGAATCGCCAACCTATGCCCCATCACTGCAGGCCTGCCGCAACTGCGCACAGCGGTCGGAGTGCGATTGTTTCGCTCGGCAGGCCTGGACTGCACTGTGTGCCCGTTATCGGTGCCGTTCATTCATTGGCCGCCTGCCTGGCCACGATGGAGTGGGGGAGCTTGCCGGGCAGATGGGGGATGGCATTTTGTCCCGAGGTTCCCTGCCGCCGACTGGCGGTGAAGTCGACAGGATCGCCTCTACTGATGGCCCCCAGCATTTCCGCCCACTGATGCAAGGCCTGGCGGCGCTGCGGAAAGTAGTCGTGCCGGTCGTAGATGCCCTGGGTACCCCGCAGCTTGTGGTTCAGTGCGCGCTCGGCCACGAAGGGGTCCACGCCGAGTGCGCTCAGTTGTGTCCTGGCTGTCCGGCGCATGTCATGCACCGTGAAGTGCTCGACGTCCTTTCGTGGAAGGCGCTTCAGCGCCACGTTGAGCGTGTCGGGACTAATGTGCCCGAAGCGGTTTTGCCGAGGTTGGCCATTCTTCACGCGGATAAGGCGGCGCGCGGGGAACAGGTACGGGTTCCCGCAGGCGAATAGGATCACTTCTTCGAGCCAGACGATCACTTGGCGAGGAAGCGGGATCTCGATGTACGCGCTGGTCTTGGTCTGGCTGCGTTGCAGTTTCCAGACGCCGCTACGAAGATCGAAGTCCGTGCATTTGGCGGAGAGCAGTTCCATCTTGCGCACGCACAGCGCCAGCAGGAGCCAGACAGAGAGCTCGTTGATGCGTCCAAAGTTCGCCGTTTCGCGCATGTCTTGCGCCAGCGCCGTGAGTTCCTCGTAGCTGAGCCACCGTTCACGTGGCGTCTCCGTTCCGCCAGCATCCGAGATGTCGAATCCTGCAACCGGATTTGCTTCGGTCCACTTTCGTTTCGCAGCGAAGTGGAACATGCGGAACAGGTAGCGCATCGCGTCGTTGGCGACAGTGGGAGCGCCGGCTTCGACGATCTTGGTAAGCACTCCATCGATGTGGTGTGGCCGAACCTCGTTGATCGCGAGCTTGCCGATCACGGGATAGATGTGGCGCCGCAACACACGTTCCACGACCTGGGGATGCTTGACGTTCTTCAGGATGTACCGCTCATACCAAAGATGCCCCAGGCCCTGGACATCCTCCATCTCAAGTGCCTTGAGCTTCTCCAAGCGCTTTTGTGCGCCCACGTCGATGCCCTGCTGGATCTGCGATCGGTCGCGCCGGGCAAGCTCTCTGGCGTCTTTGAGGGAAACGTCTGGGTAGCGTCCCAGCACCTTCTCGCGTAGGCGTCCGCCAAAGCGGTAGCGCAGAATCCAGGAGGCTTGCCCCCGTTGGGCGGAGGATTCCTTGGCAAAGAAGATCAGTCCACCACCGATCATCCTGTCCACGGGCCCGGCATTCAGCCAAGCTCGCAGCGTTCTATCTGAAACATTTTGTGTAAACCCAGTCATGGCGCAGCCTCCAGCAGTGTTTGATGGGTTCCTGTTCCGGGGATCGCCCGGAACGGGTGGATTCGCCCTCGAACCCACCAATGAACCCATCGCAAAGCTTGAGCTAGCCTGGATTGCTGTGCTACGCCATGAAAGAAGTTTCCATTGAAAAATCAACAACTTAGAGGTCGTTTTGCGGTGGCATGAACCTCCTCGAAACCCTACTCTAAATTCTGAACCTGCTCGCGCATCTGCTCGATCAGCACTTTCATATCGACACTGATGCGGGTGAGTTCCAGCGCCGCCGATTTGGAGCCCAGGGTGTTGGCCTCGCGGTGCAACTCCTGTATGAGGAAATCCAGGCGTTTGCCGATGTCGCCGCCTTTTTTCAGCAGGCGCTCGATTTCGTCCAGGTGGGACTGCAGCCGGGTGACTTCCTCGGCCACGTCGATCCGGATGGCAAAGGCCGTGGCCTCGGACAGGGCGCGCTCCTGGGCCGCTTCGGGGGATGCACTGGAGCCTTCGGTCAGGCCCATGGCCTCTTTCCAGCGCTCTAGAAAGCGTTGGCGCTGTTGTTCCACGAGTCTGGGCACCAGCGGCACTGCCTGCTGGGCCAGGCTGCGCAGCTGTGCCAGGTGGCCTTGGAGCATGGTTGCCAGGCGTGCGCCTTCCTGGGCGCGGGCCTCCAGCAACGCCGCCAGGGCTTGCTCTGCCAGTTCCAGGGCCGTGGGGCTCCAGTCTTCTTCCGCAGGCCCCGAGTGCACTGACAGCCGCAGCACGTCGGCCACCGACAGGGGTGTGGCTTGGGGCAACCAGGAACGGATGGTGTCCTGCGCAGCGTTCAGGCGTTGCAACAGGCGTGGCGAAGGGTCGGGCACGCTGGTGGTGTCGGTGCTTTCCAGGGTGGCGCGCACTTCCACCTTGCCGCGCTTGATCTGGCTGGTCAGCAGGCTGCGCAGGGAAGGTTCGAGGGCGCGCAGCTCGTCGGGCAGGCGGAAAGCCAGGTCCAGAAATCGGCTGTTGACCGACCGGATCTCCAGTCCCAGACGGCGTGTGGACGCCGCGCGACCCTCGGTGGCAGGGGCTGTGGCGGCGCCAGCGGCCTGTGCGCTGGCGTATCCGGTCATGCTGTAAACTGGCATCGGACTTCTGATGGTGGCTTGCGATTCCCGTGATTATCCGGGTTCTGCCGGATGCCTGAATCTTCTTCGCAGAATATGTCAAAAATCAAACCGGCCCCGTTGCCGCCCGATACCGTCATTGGTGGGTACCGCGTGATTCGCCGGTTGTCTGCCGGTGGTTTCGGCGTGGTCTATCTGGCCGAAGACAGCGAAGGCCAGCAGGTGGCGATCAAGGAATACCTTCCATCCTCCCTGGCCACCCGTGCGCCGGGGGAGTTGCTGCCCAAGGTCCAACCCGAAAAGCTCTCGCTGTACCGCCTGGGGCTCAAGAGCTTCTTTGAAGAAGGCCGCGCGCTGGCGCAGATCTCGCACGCCTCGGTGGTGAGCGTGCTCAACTTCTTCCGCGAGAACGAAACCGTGTACATGGTGATGAACTACCTGGAGGGCGCCACCCTGCAGGACTACATCATCACGGCGCGCGACCTCAAGGGCCAGAAGGTCTTCCGTGAGTCCACCATCCGCTCCCTGTTCGACGAAGTGCTGCGCGGCATGCGCATCGTCCACCAGCACAAGATGCTGCACCTGGACATCAAGCCGGCCAATATCTTCATCACCGACGACAACAAGGCGGTGATGATCGACTTTGGCGCAGCGCGCGAGGTGTTGTCCAAAGAGGGCAACTTCATCCGCCCCATGTACACCCCCGGCTTTGCCGCGCCCGAGATGTACCGGCGCGACGCCTCCATGGGGCCCTGGACCGACATTTACGCCCTGGGCGCCTGTATTTATGCCTGCATGCAGGGCTACCCGCCCAACGAGGCGCCGCAGCGCCAGGAAAAGGACCGCCTGTCGCTGGCCCTTGCCAAGCTGCGCGGCGTGTATTCCGACAACCTGATCGAGGTGGTGGAGTGGTGCATGGCCCTCGATCCGCTCTCGCGTCCGCAGTCGGTGTTTGCCTTGCAGAAGGAGCTGGCCCGCGAGGGTGAGCGCCGCTACACCAAGCTCACGGTGGCCGAAAAAATGCGACTGCAGATTGACAACCTGGTCACCGACACCAAGAAAACCGTCCAGAAGGCAACCGCCCCCGCGGCCGTAGGGGCCAAGCCCAAATGAAATTCTCTGTATTCCAGATCAGCCGCCGCGGCGGCCGCGAGAAGAACGAAGACCGCATGGGCTACTGCTACACGCGTGAGTCCGGTCTGTTCGTTCTGGCCGACGGCATGGGGGGGCACCCCGAGGGCGAGGTCGCGGCGCAGATTGCGCTGCAGACCGTGGCCTCGATGTTCCAGCGCCAGGCGCGGCCGCAATTGCCCGACGTGCAGGAGTTTCTGTCGGCCTCGCTCCTGGCCGCGCACCACCAGATCCTGCGCTACGCCAGCGACAAGGGCATGATCGACTCGCCCCGCACCACACTGGTGGTGGCCGTGGTGCAGGCGGGCAATGCCCACTGGATTCACTGTGGCGACTCGCGCCTGTACATGGTGCGCTCGGGCCAGTTGCTCACGCGCACGCGCGACCACTCGTACATGGAACTGCGCAACGTGCCGGTGGCGCTGGAGCGCATCAACCGCAACGTGCTGTTCACCTGCCTGGGTTCACCCACCAAACCCATTTATGACATGACCGGCCCGGTGTTGCTGGAGCAGGGCGACCGCCTGCTGCTGTGCTCCGACGGCCTGTGGGGCACGCTCAGCGATGAGGACATCTCCCGCCAACTGGGCGCCGACTCGGTGTCCCAATCCGTGCCGGAACTGGTCGAGCAGGCCTTGCGCAAGGCCGGTGACAGCAGTGACAACGTGACCGTGGTGGCCATGGAGTGGGAGACGCCCGACGCGTTCGAGTCCACCCAGGGCGTGTCCACCGAGAGCATTGGCGACGACGTGTTCGCCTCCACCATCCAGGCCGGGCCGCTGGACGCGCTGGTCGATGACCTGGACGACGAAGCCATCGAGCGCTCCATCGCCGAGATCAACGAAGCCATCCGGCGCACGTCGGCCGCGAAGAAAGCGTGAACCTCCCCCTGTGTCGCTGCGCGCCTTCCCCGTCCTCTCGCAGCGCTGTGCGCTGCGGGGAGGGGAACACTGCCAGCGCCTGTACATGGGAAGGCTGGCGGTCCTTGCGCGGCGGTCGCTGGCCTGGGCCTCGCGCGGCGCAATAGGCGGTGAATAGCTTGCAACCTGGGCGCTGCACGTAGCGCCATTTTTTGACGTTTCCCACATGACTTCTTTCGTTCGCACCAGCGGCCGCGCCGCCGACCAGCTGCGCCCCGTGCGCATCACCCGCCACTACACCATGCATGCCGAGGGCTCGGTGCTCATCGAGTTCGGCAACACCAAGGTGCTGTGCACCGCCTCGGTGGAAGAGAAGGTGCCGCCGCACAAGCGCGGCAGTGGCGAGGGCTGGGTCACGGCCGAATACGGCATGCTGCCGCGCGCCACGCACAGCCGCAGCGACCGCGAGGCCGCGCGCGGCAAGCAAAGCGGCCGCACGCAGGAGATCCAGCGCCTCATCGGCCGCTCGCTGCGCGCCGTGTTCGACCTCAAGCTGCTGGGCGAGCGCAGCATCGTGCTCGACTGCGACGTGATCCAGGCCGACGGCGGCACGCGCACGGCCGCCATCACCGGCGCCTGGGTGGCCGCGCAGGACGCGGTGAACACGCTGCTCGCCAGCGGCAAGATCGCCACCTCGCCCATCCGCGAACCCGTGGCCGCCATCTCGGTGGGCATCGTCCAGGGCCAGCCTGTGCTCGACCTGGAGTACGTGGAAGACGTGGCCTGCGACACCGACATGAACGTGGTCATGACCGGTGCCGGACACTTCGTGGAAGTGCAGGGCACGGCCGAGGGCGTGGCCTTCACGCGCCGCGAGATGGACCAGCTCCTGCTGCTGGCCGAAAAAGGCATTGGCGAACTCATGCAGATGCAGCAGCATGCGCTACAAAAATAATAGCTACTTGCGCTTGATGGATAGGCGCTGGAGACCGATTTGACAATGAAAATCGTATTGGCATCGAACAACCGCGGCAAGCTCGCCGAACTGCAGGCCATGCTGGCCCCCCTGGGCGTGGAGCTGGTGCGCCAGGCCGACCTCGGCGTGGGCGAGGCCGAGGAGCCGCACCGCACCTTCGTCGAGAACGCCCTGGCCAAGGCGCGCTTTGCCAGCGCACACACCGGCCTGCCGGCCCTGGCCGACGACGCCGGCCTGTGCGTGGACGCCTTTGGCGGCCTGCCGGGCGTGGACACGGCCTACTACGCCACCCAGTTCGGCTACGAGAAGGGCGACGACAACAACGTGCGCGCCCTGCTGGAACAGATGCAGGGCCAGCAGAACCGCCGCGCCGCCATGGTCAGCACCCTGGTGGCCGTGCGCAGCCCGCAAGACCCCGAGCCCCTGATCGCCGTGGGCCGCGTGGTGGGCGAGATCGCGCCCGAGCGGCGCGGCAGCCACGGCTTTGGCTTCGACCCGGTGATGTTCATCCCCGAATTCGGCCAGACCTTCGCCGAGCTGCCCCCTGAAGTGAAGAACGCGAACAGCCACCGCGGCCGCGCAGCGCAGCAGATGCTGGCGCTGATGCGCGAGCGCTGGTTGCCGGAGGCTTCAAAAATGTGAGCTGCCAGCGCTCTCCATTCGGGCGTTCCAGGCAATTTTCATTATGAAACCCAATACAGACAAGCGCAAGCAGCTATGGTTTTGATATCGCCATGAGCATCCCCATTGTTTCTGCCGCCGACGAGGCGCAGCCCGCGCCGCAGCGCGACATCCAGCACTACATGCGCCCAGGGCTGTTGCAGCTCAGCAGCCTGCCGCCGCTGTCGCTGTACGTGCACATCCCCTGGTGCCTGCGCAAGTGCCCTTACTGCGATTTCAATTCGCACGCCCACCAGGGCGGCGAGGCCCTGCCCGAGCAGCGCTATCTGGACGCCCTGTGCGCCGACCTGGAAGCCGCGCTGCCGCTGGTGTGGGGGCGCCAGGTGCACAGCGTCTTCATTGGTGGCGGCACGCCCAGCCTGTTTGCGCCCGCGTCCATTGACCGCCTGCTGGCCGACATCCGCGCGCGCCTGCCGCTGGCGGCGGGCTGCGAAGTGACGCTGGAGGCCAACCCCGGCACCTTCGAGAAAGACCGCTTCCGCGCCTTCCGCGCAGCGGGCGTCACCCGTCTGTCGATTGGTGTGCAGAGCTTCAACGACCCGCACCTGCAGGCCCTGGGCCGCGTGCACGACCGTGCCCAGGCCATCGCGGCGGTGGAGGAGGCGCAGCAGGCCTTCGAGACCTTCAACCTCGACCTCATGTACGCGCTGCCCGGCCAGACGCTGCCCGAGCTGGACGCCGACCTGCGCACCGCGCTGGCCCTGGCGCCGCCGCACCTGTCGGTGTACCACCTGACCATCGAGCCCAACACCTGGTTCGCCAAGCATCCACCCACCGTGCCGCCGGACGACGAGGCCTACGCCATGCTCGACCACATCACCGAGCACACCGCACAGGCCGGGCTGGAGCGCTACGAGGTGTCCGCCTACGCACGCAGCAGCCACCAGTGCCAGCACAACACCAACTACTGGGAATTTGGCGACTACCTGGGCATTGGCGCGGGCGCGCACAGCAAGCTCAGCTTTGCCCACCGCATCGTGCGCCAGGTGCGCTTTCGCGATCCACAGCGCTACATGGACCAGGCGCTCGCTGGCCAGGCCCTGGCGCAGGACAACGAGGTGCGCCGTGGCGACCTGCCGTTTGAGTTCATGCTCAACGCCCTGCGCCTGCGCAGCGGCTTTGCGCTGCAGGACTTTGTCGAGCGCACCGGCCTGGCCCTCACCGCCATCGAAGCCCCGCTGCAAGAGGCCGAACGCAAGGGCCTGATCCTGCGCGACCTGGGCCGCGTCCAGCCCACGCCCCGCGGCTTTGACTTTTTGAGCGACCTGCAGGAGCTGTTCCTGTAGCCGCAAACAGCGCCCTGAAAAAAACGGGTTGTGGGGTCACAGCCTCAAAAACTGGCGCATCGTAGGCCAGAGCCCCCGCGCAAGGGCCGCCCCTCCGCGTTGTGGGGGCGTCCCACATCACCCGCAGCGCACCGCCACGATCCGGCCATTGGCATCCACTTCCAGGTTCAGGCGCTGGGCGTCGAACTCCTTGGTCACCATCTGTCCTGGGCGCAGGATGCGTGCCATCAGCGCGCCAGACTTTACGCGCGCCGCCTCCACCACCTTGGCGGTGCTGTTCTGGCCCACAAACGATTGGGCAGCTTGGGCATTGCACAGGTCGCCGCGCGGTGCGCCCGTGGGGCCGGTGGCCGGTGCCGGGGTGGAACAGCCCGCCGCAAGCAGTGTGGCAGCGAGGGCCGTCCAGAGGGGGGATATACGCATGCTGGCCTCCTTGTCAAAGCCCGCAGGGTACCCCATGAAAAAACAGCCTCCGGCTCCGACGGGCGGGTGCATGGTCTGATCCACTGCCCATTGGCATGGGGTGGATGTGATGAGGGGGTCTCGCTCAGGGTGCGGTGAGTGCCGCCAGGTAGATGCGGCAAAACGCTTCGGGCATGCGCCGGGGCCTGCCGCTGGAGAGCTCCACGCACACCAGGTGCCAGTGGCCGCGCAGGATGGTGGCCTTGTCGCGGGCACGCACCAACTGAAAGCGCCGTTCCATGGTGAGCTTGCCGTCGCTGGCCGTGATCCAGGTGCCCAGCACCAGCGGCTCGCCCAGCAGCGAGGGCAGCAGGTAGTCGTAGTGGGCCTGGCGGATGACCATGGCGCGGTCCAGCCGGTGGTAGTCGGCCAGGTTCAGGCCCAACGCTTCGGAATGCGCCCAGCCGATGCGTTCGCACCACTGCACGTACACGGCGTTGTTGGTGTGGTTCAGTCCATCGATGTCACCGGTCTGCGGGGTGAGGTCAAGGGTGTAAGGTTGCGAAAGATCCCAGGGCATGGGGCGATTGTCGCCGCCTGGCGCGTGCGCTGGGTGTCAAAGGCTTGACAGTGGGTCGGCCGGCGGCGGCGTCATTCGCGCACCAGCCGGATGCCTACCAGCGTGTAGCGCGTGTCCGGGTCGTTCCAGTTGCGAAAGCTGCAGCGCGCATAGAAGGGCCAGGTGTGCCAGGAGCCGCCCCGGCGCACGCGCACCGTGCCCTGTGCCGGGCCTTGGGGGTCCTTGCGTGGGGAGTGGGCGTAGTAATCGTCGCCATGCCAGTCAGACACCCATTCCCACACATTGCCCAGCATGTCCTGCACCCCCCAGGCGTTGGGTGCATGGCTGCCCACCGGCGCGGTGAAGGCGTGCCCGTCGCTGCCTGTCAGGGCGTGCTGGCTCCAGCGCGGCCAGTAGGGGGCCGCGTCCTGGTCGAACAGGTTGGCGTGCTGCACCAGCGTCTGCGGGTCGTCGCCATGGGGGTAGCGGGTGCGCGTGCCTGCGCGGCAGGCGTACTCCCATTCGGCCTCGGTGGGCAGGCGGTAGCGGTGGCCTTCGGTGCGGCTGAGCCAGGCGGCCAGTGCCTGCGAGTCGTGCCAGGTCACGTTCACCACCGGGTGCTCGTCGGTCTGGGCAAAGCCGGGGTCGCGCCAGGAGTAGCGCGGCAGGCGGCCCTCGAAAGCATCGCCACGCGCGGTGGTGGCGGGGTCGTAGGTAGGGTTGTAGCCATAGCCTCCGGTGCCATCGGCCACCGACTGCGGCACATGGCCCGAGGCCTCAATAAAGCGCCGGAACTGCCCCACCGTCACCTCGTGCTGCCCCAGCCAGAAGGCGCGGGTGATGCGCACGCGGTGCACTGGGGCTTCGTCGCCCAGCTTGGAAAAGCGCTGCGGCTCCAACTGGGGATAGTCGCGCGCCAGACGCTCGGGCGGTTCCGCACTGCCCATCCAGAAACTGCCCGCCGGGATGCGCACGAACACCATGCCCAGGGAGTTGGTCCAGCGGGCGGGGCTGCGGGCCTCTTTCACCGTGCCGTCGCCAGAAAGTACGTTGGCGCTGGTCAGCGCAGACACGAAGCACAGCAAGGACAGACGAAGTAAATGCATGGCAGGGGAAGGAACAGCTTGGGGTAGTCTATGGCGAGCGATCGGCGGCAGGGGGCCTCGCATTCCCCAGGTGGCGGGGGCTGTTGGTCTGGCGCGAACTCGTCTACAGTCTTGACAGCCTCCCGGTCGCCGGGCCGGGGTACACCGCGCCTAGCTGCGCAGGAGTGTGTTGGCATGGACGCAGCTTCCCTTGCCTGGCGCCTGTGGGTGCCGCGCGTGCTGGGCAGCCTGGTGCTGCTGGCGCTGCTGTGGGTGTCACCGCTGTGGGGGCCCTTGCAGCGCCTGGAACACGACCTGCTCGCCAGCTTCACGGCGCCCGCCCACCCACCGGTGGACGTGGCGGTGGTGGCCATCGACGAAGCCAGCCTCAGCGGCTTGGGCCTGTCGCCGCCCCTGCCGCGCCAGATGCACGCCCGAATGCTCCACGCCCTGGCCGGGCTGGGCGTGGCCGCCGTGGGCTGGGACCTGTTGTTCAGTGCCCCGCAGACGCCGCAAGACGATGCTGCGCTGGCGCAGGCGCTGCAAGGCAGCCTGCCGGTGGTGCTGGCCAGCATCGACGTGGACGTGCAAAGCACCCAGTTGCAGCAGTACCGTCAGCGTGTGGAGTCCATCTTTGCTGGTGCTCGCCACGGCAACGTGGCCATGCCGGTGGATGCCGATGGTGTGGTGCGGCGGTTGCCGGATGCGGACGATGCCTTCTGGCGTGTGCTGGCGCAGGCTGCAGGCCGATCGGTGCGCCCGCCCCCGCCCGGCGCCTTGCTGCGCCACTATGCCCCCGAGGCAGCCTTGCCGACAGTGCATTACGTTCAGGCACTGGATGCCGAGCAGGCCCTGCCGCCCGGCGCCTTGCGCGGGAAAATTCTGCTGGTGGGACAGGACACGCCTGTCGATGGAGTGGACCGCTTGCGCACGCCGCTGCATGTGCTGGGTGAGGGCACGCAGGCAGGGGTGCGTCTGCACGCCACGGCACTGGCCAATGCCCTGGCCGGGGACTGGGTGGCGCAGGCGCCGCCCGCCGGGCCATGGCTCCAGGCGGCGCTGGTGCTGGTGGCGCTGGCGCTGCACACCCGGGTCTGGCGGGGCCGCAGCGCAGCGTTGTGGAGCCTGGCGCTGGCCGGCGCGGCCGTTCTGGGCAGTGGCCTGGCCTACGTGGTGGGCGTGTGGTGGACGGCGCTGCCCACCCTGGCCATGCTGGCCCTGCATCTGAACGTCGGCGCTGCCAGCAGCTACTGGCAGGAGCGCCAGGGCCGCGAGGCGCTGCGCCGCGAATTTGCACAGTACCTGCCCGCGCCGGTGGTCGATCAACTGGTGCATTCCGGCTTTCAGCACACACGCAGCGAACGGCGTGAACTGAGCCTGCTGTTTGCGGACCTGGCGGGCTTCACACGGGCCAGCGAGGCCATGCCGGTGCAGCAGGTGGCCGACGCGCTGGACGCCTATTTTTCCCGCATGACCGACTGCGTGCACCGCCACGGCGGCACGCTGGACAAGTTCATCGGCGATGCAGTCATGGCGTTCTGGAACGCGCCCCTGCCTGACGCCGCGCATGCCCGCAATGCGCTGGCTTGCGCGCTGGACATGCAGGCCGCCATGCAGGAGCTGCGCGGGCTGTGGCGGGGAACCCCGTTTGCACAGGTGCAGCTGCGCATCGGCCTGCACACGGGAGAGGCGGCCGTGGGCCACCTGGGCTCGCAGGCGCGCTTCACCTACACCGCGGTGGGCGATGCGGTCAACACCGCATCCCGGCTGGAAGGCGCCAACAAGGCCCTGGGCACACCCATTTTGCTATCGGGTGCGCTGCGCGATGCCGCCCGCGCTGCGGGATGGACGCAGCCCCTGCTGTGGCTCGACACCGTGCGCCTGGCGGGCCGCAGCACCGGCATCGATGTGTACACGCCTTGCGACGACGAGGCGCTGGCCGAGATTGCGCAGGGCTTGCGCCAGGCCGCTCAGTCAGGACAATGGGCCCAGGCCATGCAGTGGTGCGCCGCCTGGCGTGCGCACTGCAACCAGGGGAGCGCCGCCCCGTGGGAGACGCAGGCCGAGCGTTGGCAGCACAGGCTGCTGGAGGCCCAGCACTCAGGCCCAAATGGCCAGCCCCTGCCCCCCAGCGCTCTGGACAAAGTTTGATGTGCAAGGAGAGCCGCCATGTGGTCAGCCATCCCTTCCTGGAAATCCCTTTGTGTGCTGGGTGCGGGCTGCTGGGGCGCCGCCCAGGCGGTGGCGCAATGCGCAGGCGCAGAGGTGGAGCCCGGCGCGCCTGCGGCGCAGGTGGTGGCGCTGTCGGGGCAAGGGCAGACACGGGCGGGTGAGGCCGCCCCCTGGCAGGCCGCAGTGCTGTCGCAACACCTGGGCGGCGGGGCCGATGTGCGCACCCTGGCCCTGTCGTCTGCTGCGCTGCTGTTGGCAGACCGCACGCAGATCCGCATGGCGGCACAGGCCCAGGTGCGCCTGTGCGAGGCCCGGCCCACGCGCACGCTGCTGGAGCTGATGGCCGGGCGCCTGTGGGCGCGCACCAAGAAGGCCCCCGCTGGGCTGGAGCTGCGCACCCCGGCAGCCACGGCCGTGGTGCGCGGGACCGACTGGGATGTGGAGGTGGAACAGGGCGGGCGCACCACGCTCACCGTGCTCTCGGGGCGGGTGGAACTGTCCAACGAGCAGGGCCGCGTGGAGCTGGGCCCTGCCGAACAAGGCGTGGTGGTGCCGGGCCAGGCGCCCGTCAAGCGCCTGCTGGTGCAGCCGCGCCAGCGCGTGCAATGGGTGGCGGCCTACCCGGCAGACCCCACGCGCTGGGAGGAGTTCCAGCGCCCCGGCCTCGGCGGGCCACTGGCCGATGTGCGTGCGCTGGTGCAGGCGGGGCAATGGGGCCTGGCGCGCGAGCGATTGCTGGCGCTGGGTGCGCAGGGCGAAGGGGCCGCTGCCATCGCACTCGCCCTGGCCGACCTGGAGCTGGCCGACGGCCAGACCGAGGCCGCCCAGGTGCGCCTGGCGCAGGCCTGGCAGCGCACGCAGGACCCGCGCACGGCCGCACGCCGAGCGGAGCTGCTGCTGTTGCTGGACCGTGGCGCCGAGGCGCGCGCCTGGCTCGACACCACGCGCCCCACGGCGCCAGAAGCACCGGAGCTGCTGCTGGCAGACGCAGATTGGCAGCGACTGCAAGGCCAAGGGGATGCGGCCCTGGCGCTGTACCGCGAGGCTGTGGGCCGCGCGCAGACCGCAGCCACCCAGGCGGCCGCGCAATGGGGGCTGGGCCGGGCGTTGCAGGAGCGCGGAGACCTGCACGCCGCCCGAGTGGCCCTGGCGCACGCGGTGGCGCTGGCACCCGACAACCCCGCCTACCGGGGTACCCAGGCCACTGCCGCCACCGAGGCCCTGCGCCTGCCGCAAGCGCGGGCCGGGTTCGACGCCGCCCTGGCGCTGGCGGGCGACGATTACGTGAGCCTGGCCGGTGCCGGCCTGTGGGCCCTGCAGCAGGGCGACCCCGAAGGCGCGCGCACCTTGCTGCTCAAGGCGCTGGTGATCGAGCCGCGCTACGCCCAGGCCCAGGTCTGGCTTGCGGTGGCCGAATACCGGTTGGGTGGGCAGGCCGCAGCCTTTGATTCCCTGGAGCGCGCGCGGCTGTCCGACCCCAAAGACCCCCTGCCCTGGCAGGTGGAATCCATCCTGCGCAACGACGGCGGCGAGCCCGAAGCCGCCATCGCTGCCGCGCGCGAGGCCCTGGGCCGCCTGCCCTATCTCAAATCGCTCAACCCGCTGGCCAGCGACGCCCAGGGCTCGGCCAACCTGGGCAAGGCTTTGGGCGATTTCGGGCTAGAGCACTGGGCGCGTGCCTACGCGCAGCAGTCGTACTACCCACTGTGGGCGGGCAGCCATTTCTTCATGGCCAACCGCTACGAAAGCGACTTCAGCCGCAACTCCGAGCTCATGCAGGGCTACCTGGCCGACCCTCTGGCCTTTGGCATGGGCGAGCGCCAGGTGCCTGTGCTGCGCACGCTGGGCACCGAAGCCGTGGTGGTGGCCAGCGCCGGGCGCGATGCGCGGCAGACCTCTTTGGCTGCCGATGGCGTGCTGCGGGGCCTGGGCGCTGCACCCATGCCCATGGCCTGGCTGGTGCGTGCCAATGGGCTGCGCCTGTGGCCGCGCGGCGCTTCGGGCTCGTACTGGCTGACGGCGCCCATGGTGGATCTGGCCTGGGGGGCGCGGCCGGTGGACCGTCTGGGCCTTTTTGCGGTGCACAACCAAGGCAGCGACCGTTCAGGCTATCCCGGCGGGCTGGACCTGGGCACGGCCCGCTTTGACGGCGTGGCCCGTGGCACGTCCACGCGCACCGACCTGGGGGGCTCCTGGCGCTGGTCTGCCGATGCGCAGACCTGGTTCAAGCTGCACCATGCGCGCAACAGCAATGCCCGCAGCCTGGACCTGGTGGACTGGGGGCCGCAGGATTCGCGCCTGGTGGACCGTCTGGAGGGCGCCATGCTGCGCCATGTGGTGCAGTGGCCCGGGCAGCGCTGGAGCCTGGGCTGGGAACATGCCCGGGCGCAGGCGCGCAACGGCCTGTATGACCCAGGCACGCCCTGGGAAGCCTCCGAGGGCAGCACCCATGTGGAATTCGACATGCCCTGGGTCGATACCGAATGGCGCCAGGGCGCCTGGACCTGGCAGGCCGGTGCCTACTGGCCGCAGCTGCAGGTGCGCAGCACCAGCCGCTACTACCGCCAGACCGACGGCGCCGACCTGCTGCCGCCCGCCATCACCGAGGCCGGGTACGCCCGCAAGCTGCGGCCCCGCGTGGGCGTGTCGTACCACATGGGGCCGGGCCGGGCACTGCATGCAGCCTACATCGAGAACGTGCACGCACCCGCCACGCACACCCTGGCGCCAGTCGCCGTGGGCGCGATTGCCGCAGACCACCAGTACCAGCGCATGGGCAGCCTGGCACGCAAACGTGCCCTGCAATGGGACTGGGAGATCGACCCGCGCACCTTCGCCTGGGCCATGGCCAGCAGCCAGCACATCGTCAACCCCCAGGGGCCGGATGGGCGCGTGCTCATCCCCGGCATGGGCGTGGCAGTGTCTGACCGCGCGGATGTGCTGGCGCCGGTGTCGGCCTCGGGCCAGATTGCGATCGATGCCTACAACGGCAACCCCTTTTTCGGGCAGGGCAGCCTGCAGCAGATGGGGGTGGCGGTCAACCATGTGTGGGCGCCGCGCCGCAGCGTGCTGGCCAGCTACACCTGGGCCCGTTCGCGCAACACCGGTGCGGCCTATGCCGGCCTGCCGCTGCCTGGTGTGCCCCGCCACACGGCGGTACTGGCCCATGCCTGGCGCCATGGCGGGCGCGACCTGAGCCTGGCGTCCCTGGTGTACCGGGGCTCGCGCTTTGCCGACCAGGCGGCCCAGTCGCCGCTGGGGGCAGGCTGGAACCTCAACCTGGTGCTGTTCCGCGAATCGGCAGACCGCCGCTGGGCCTGGACCGGTACCTTGCAAACGCCGTTGCACGGCACCGTGCGGCCCGCGTTGTGGGTCAGCCTGCGCTACCGTATGGATTAATGGTGTTTTTGGCCTGCAGCGCTTATGAAATAAGCGCAATGCGCTATCAAAATAATAGCTATTCCTTGGCCGCTGCGGCCTCGGCTAGGGCCTGGAGCGCGGCCTGTACCTCTGCCTGCGCCGCGCCTTCGGTCAGTGTGCAGCGCTCTGCCAAAGCACCCAGCCCCTCGCGTTGCAGCAACACGATGGCCTGCCCGGCGTCCTTGGGGGCGTCGAAGCCGGTGCTTTGCAGCAGCAGGCGACCGTCGGCCGCCACGAGCTTGAAGTAGAACTTGCCGTCCTTTTCGCGGTACTGCTTGAAGGCGGGCAGTGCGGTCTTGGCGGCCTTCGCGGTCTTGGCGTTGCTGCTGCCCTGGGCCAGGCTGCGCAGGCCCACGGCGGCACGCAGTTCGCGCAGGAAGGGGGTGGCCATTGCGCGGGCGCGCTGGGCGCCAGCCAGCAGCGTGGCTTCGATGCGGGCAGGGTCCTGGATCAGCGCCTCGTAGCGTTCGCGCAGGGGGGCCACGATGCCGTCCACATGCTCGAACAACTGCTGTTTGGCATCGCCCCAGGCAATGCCTGCGGCGTAGGCCTGGCGCAGGGCCTCGGTCTGCTCGGGGGTGGCAAAAGCCTGGTAGATCTGGAACAGGGCCGAGCCTTCGGTGTCCTTGGGTTCGCCCGGCGCGCGCGAGTCGGTCACGATGCCCTGGATGAGCTTGCGCAACTGCTCCCGGCTGCAGAACAGCGGGATGGTGTTGTCGTAGCTCTTGCTCATCTTGCGGCCGTCCAGGCCGGGCAGGGTGGCCACGTGCTCGTCGATCACCGCTTCGGGCAGCACGAAGTGCTCGCCGTAGAGGTGGTTGAAGCTGGCGCCCATGTCGCGCGCCATCTCGATGTGCTGCACCTGGTCGCGCCCCACGGGCACCTTGTGTGCCTTAAACATCAGGATGTCGGCGCCCATGAGCACGGGGTACATGAACAGGCCCGCGGTCACGCCGTCGTCCGGCTCGCGCCCGGCCGCCTGGTTCTTGTCCTGCGCTGCCTTGTAGGCGTGGGCGCGGTTGAGCAGGCCTTTGCCGGTCACGCAGGTCAACAGCCAGGTCAGTTCGGGGATTTCCGGAATATCGGACTGGCGGTAGAAAACCACCTTCTCCGGGTCCAGGCCCGCAGCGAGCCAGCTGGCCGCGATCTCCAGCGTGGAGCGCTGGATGCGCACAGGGTCCTCGCACTTGATGAGCGCGTGGTAGTCGGCCAGGAAGTAGAAGCTCTGCACGCCGGGCCGCAGGCTCGCCTGGACCGAGGGGCGAATGGAGCCCACGTAGTTGCCCAGGTGGGGAGTGCCCGTGGTGGTGATGCCGGTGAGGAAGCGCGTGGTGCTCATGGGGATGAAGTCAGCAGGAGGGAGGAAAAAACAGGCTCAGCGCATCAATGCGGTGATGGGGATGAGCAGCAGATTGATGATGCCGTAGCCCAGGTTCATCAGCGGGCGCAGCCACAGGCTGCCTACCACGCCTGCAATCACCAGACCCATGACGATGAAGAAGCCCCAGGGTTCGATGCGCGACACCAGGTGCGCTTGCTTCCAGGGCAGCAGCCCCACCAGAATGCGCCCGCCGTCCAGCGGTGGCAGCGGGAACAGGTTGAACGCCCACATCACCAGGTTGACCAGCACCCCGGCGCGCGCCATTTCAAGGAAGAAGCGCTCGTCGATGTCCAGGCCCACGAGCAGCACCAGGAACACGGCCCACAGCACCGCCTGCACAAAGTTGGACGCTGGCCCCGCCAGCGCCACCCACACCATGTGCTGCTTGGGCTTGCGCAGGTTGCCAAAGTTGACCGGCACTGGCTTGGCGTAACCGAACAGGAAGGCGCCCGAGGTGGCGAAGTACAGCAGCAGCGGCATCAGGATGGTGCCCACGGGGTCGATGTGCTTGATGGGGTTGAGCGTGATGCGCCCCATCATGTAGGCGGTGTTGTCGCCAAAGTGGCGCGCCGCATAGCCATGGGCCGCCTCGTGCACAGTGATGGCAAACAGCACCGGCAGGGCGTAGATCAGAACGGTTTGGATGAGATTGGAAGGGTCCACCGCGCGATTGTCTCAGACGCGCGGGGCCGCCCACGCCGTGGGGCAATCACAGGCCCAGGGCCTGCAGGCTGCCGCGCCCTTCGCGCACCACCTCGGGCTCGCCGCCTGTGCCCATGGGGGTGAGGTCGATCACCGTGGTGGGCTCGGACGGGCAGGCCCCCGCATCGACCACGGCAGCCAGCGCATGCTCGAACTGCTCGCGGATGCTGTGGGCGTCGTTCAGTGGCTCGCTCTCGCCGGGCGGGATCAGCGTGGTGGCCAGCAGCGGCGCACCATGCAGGGCCAGCAGTTCCTGCAGTGTCTTGTGCTCGGGCACGCGCAGGCCGATGGTCTTGCGCGAGGGGTGGCTCACGCGGCGCGGCACTTCCTTGGTGGCTTCGAGGATGAAGGTGTAGGCCCCCGGTGTGGCCAGCTTGAGCAGGCGGAACTGCCGGTTGTCCACGCGGGCATAGCTGGCCAGTTCCGACAGATCGCGGCACAGCAGCGTCAGGTGGTGCTTGTCGTCCACCTGCCGGATGCGGCGCAACTGGTCGGCGGCGTTCTTGTCGTCCAGGTGGCACACCAGCGCGTAGCTCGAATCGGTGGGCACGGCCAGCACGCCGCCCTTGTGCAGCAGGGCAGCGGCCTGCTTGAGCAGGCGCGGCTGTGGGTTCTCGGGATGGACTTCGAAATACTGGGCCATGGGTCAGGCGTGTTGGATGCGGTCTGCCAGCAAATCCCACACGGGGGTGAGATCGCCCGGCAGTGGTGGCAGCGTGCCCAGGTCGGTGTGGGATTCGTCGGGGCTGTGGAAGTCACTGCCGCGCGAGGCCGCCAGGCCGAACTCACGCGCCATGCCGGCATAGGTGGCGCATTCGGCCGTGGTGTGGCTGCCGGTGACCACCTCCACGCCCTGCCCGCCGTGCTGGCGAAATTCGGAGAACAGCGCAAACTCTTCGTTGGCGCTCAGGCTGTAGCGGGCGGGGTGGGCGATGATGGCCACGCCGCCTGCGTCGCAGATCCAGCGCACCGCGTCGCCCAGGCGGGCCCAGCGGTGCGGCACGAAGCCGGGCTTGCCTTCGGTGAGGAAGCGACGGAAGACTTCGCCCGTGTCGCGGCACACGCGCTGCTCGACCAGAAAGCGCGCAAAGTGCGTGCGCGAGATCAGCTCCGGGTTGCCCACGTAGCGCAGCGCGCCCTCGTAGGCACCGGGAATGCCCACCTGGGCCAGTTGGGCTGCCATTTCCTGGGCGCGCTCGCCGCGCCCGCCGCGGGTCTGGCGCAGGCCCTGCACCAGGCGTTCGTCGCTGGCGTCAAAGCCCAGGCCCACGATGTGTACCGTGGTGTTGGCAAAGGTGACCGAGATCTCTGCACCTGTCAAAAAAGCCAGGCCTTGCGCCTTGGCGGCAGCGGCGGCACGCTGCAGGCCGCCCACCTCGTCGTGGTCCGTCAGGGCCCACAAATCCACCCCATTGGCCCGAGCCCTGGCCGCCACGACCTCAGGCTCCAGCGTGCCATCGGACACGGTGCTGTGGCAGTGCAGGTCGGGGTTGGAGTAGGTATGGGTCACCAGTCCATTCTACGGGTTTGTCCTTGCCTGCGCAGGTGCTGTGCGGGGGCTTGGCTGGCGTAATCTACGAACAGGGGCGCGACAGCCGCCCTGTGCTTTCGGAGATAACCATGCAACTCGACAATATCCGTGTGTCCCGCAAGCTGTGGGGCATGTTTTTGGTGCTCATGGTCATCATGCTGGTGATTTCGGGCTTCCAGCAATACCGTGCCAACAGTTCCATGGCGCAGGCCATTGAGGAGGTGATTTCCATCGAAGGCCGCGTCACCGAAGCCGTACGCTGGCGGGGCAGCACCGAGACGGCCGTGAACATGCTGATGGGGGCGGCGGTCACCACCGACGCGGTGCTGGCGCAGCAGTTCGACGCCAAGGTCAAGGAGATCATTGGCGCCATCAACAAGGTGCAGGAGCGCATCGTTGCCCAGACCACCGACCCCCAGGAGAAGGCGGTGCTGGACCAGGTGCTGGCCGAGCGCAAGGCCGTGCTGGCGGCCACGGCCAAGACCTGGGAACTCAAGGGCGCGGGCGATGCGGTGGAGACGCAGCGCTTTGCCGATGATGAACTGACGCCGCTGGTGGCCAAGTACCTCAAGGCGCAGGAGGCCTTTGTCGATGTGTTGCAAAAGCGCCGCGAAGTGGTTGTGGCCGAAGCCCAGGGCCGCCGCACGCGCTATGCCGTCGAAGGGCTGATGGCCTCGGCACTGCTGATGGTGGTGGTTCTGTCCCTGGCCTGGAAACTGGTGCGTTCCATCACCGTGCCGCTGGACCAGGCGAGCGCGATGATCGATGCAATCGCCGCTGGCGATCTGACCCAGGAGCTGCGCTCCGAACGCAAGGACGAATTCGGCCACATGCTGCGCGCCCTCTCGCGCATGGCAGACCGCTTGCGCGGCGTGGTGGGTGAAGTACGCACGGGGGTGGAGGCCGTGTCGCTGGCCTCGTCCGAAATCGCGACCGGCAACCAGGACCTGTCGGCGCGCACCGAGCAAACGGCTTCCAATCTGGAGCAAACGGCGGCCAGCATGGAAGAGCTGACCGCCACGGTCACCCAGTCGGCCGACACCGCGCGCCAAGCCAACCAGTTGGCCGCCAATGCCGCGCAGGCCGCCACGCGCGGCGGGCAGGTGGTGGGCCAGGTGGTGGCCAGCATGGAGCAGATCACCCACAGCTCGCGCAAGATTTCCGACATCATCAGCGTGATCGACGGTATCGCCTTCCAGACCAACATCCTGGCGCTCAACGCCGCCGTGGAAGCCGCGCGTGCGGGCGAGCAGGGCCGGGGCTTTGCCGTGGTGGCCAGCGAGGTGCGATCCTTGGCCGGGCGCAGCGCCGAGGCCGCCAAGGAGATCAAGCAGCTCATCAACGCCTCGGTCGAGAACGTGGAGACCGGCTCCCAGCAGGTGGCCGAGGCGGGTCAAAGCATGGACGAGATCGTGGCCAGCGTGCAGCGCGTGAGCGACCTGATCGGTGAGATCACCGCGTCGTCCACCGAGCAGCGCGACGGCATTGCCCAGGTCAACCAGGCCGTCACCCACTTGGACCAGATGACGCAGCAGAACGCCGCGCTGGTCGAGCAATCGACCGCCGCCGCCACTTCGCTGCGCGACCAGGCGCAGCGCCTGAGCGAGGTGGTGTCGGTGTTCAACGTGGGTGCCCTGGCGGTGCACCGTCCGGCAGCACCTGCCCGTCCTTCCGCGCCAGCGCCCGCCAGTCCCAAGGTGGCTGCGGCACCTGCGCGGGCCAAGTCGGCACTGCCCGGTGCCACCAAGCCCGCCAAGGCGCCTGCAGCGCCAGCGCCGCAGCGCATTGCGGCAGCGCCCGCACCGGCCCGTTCGACGGCACCCAAGGACGACGATTGGGAGAGTTTCTGAATTTGCTATTAAAAATATAGCTACTTGCGCTTTATCCATGGGCGCTGTAGCCATTTTTGATATATAAATGGCTACGCCCTGCGGGGCGGTTGGTTGGCGGGTGGGCAGGCGGCGGCGGTGTCTTCTACAATCTGCGACCCTTTTCCCACTCCCCTTGCCATGACCTCAGACCGCCGCGAGAGCGCAGCCATGCGCCCCCTGCCTTCCCTGATTTTTGCCAGCCGCTGGCTGCAGTTGCCTCTGTACCTGGGCCTGATCGCGGCACAGGCGGTGTACGTGTTCCACTTCTGGGTGGAGCTGGTGCACCTGCTGGAGGCGGCCTTTGGCAACGAGAAGGCGCTGCAGGCGCTGATCACCAGCATTGGCTACAAGACCGATGTGCAGATCACGGCGCTGAACGAGACCATCATCATGCTGGTGGTGCTGGCGCTGATCGATGTGGTGATGATCTCCAACCTGCTCATCATGGTCATCGTGGGCGGCTACGAAACCTTTGTGAGCCGCCTGCACCTGGAAGACCACCCCGACCAGCCCGAATGGCTCAGCCACGTCAACGCCTCGGTGCTCAAGGTCAAGCTGGCCACGGCCATCATCGGCATCAGCTCGATCCATTTGCTCAAGACCTTCATCAACGCCGCCAACTATGACGTCAAGGTGCTGATGTGGCAGACCATCATCCACGTGGTGTTCCTGCTCAGCGCCCTGGCCATCGCGCTCACCGACCGGCTGTTGAGCAAGTCCCACGGTCCGGCGGACGACCACTGAGCGTCTGACGCCTGCGCGCAGGCGGGTTCAGGCCGGTGCCAGCAGGCCGCGCACCGCCTCCATCCCGCTGCGCACCGCACCCTCCAGCGTTGCCGGGTAGGGCCCCTGCACATAGTCGCCGCAGGCCCACAGGCCCGGGGCGACCTGGGCCGTCGGGCGTTGCAAACCCGGTGTGCAGGCAAAGGTGGCGCGTTTTTCCACCACGGTCTGCACGGGCTCTGCCTGCACCAGGCCCAGCTGCGTGCGTGCCTGCGCCAGCACCTGCTGGGTGATGTGCTCACGCTCGCCCTGGCTGGCGCTGGCCACAAAGGCGAGCAGGCCGCTGGGGCCGCCCAGCATGCCCCGGTCAAAGACAAACTGCGCAGGTGCCTGTGGGCTGCTGTGCAAAGCCAGCATGGGCAGGGGCAGGGAGCGCCCCCCTGCGCCGGGCACGGCCTGCAGATAGACGGTGGTGATGGCCTCGAAGCGCAGGGCCTGGGCACTGGCGGCCCAGTCGCACAGTGCAACGGTCCAGGCATAGGGCGCGGTGTGCGCGCATTGCGAGACCAGGCGCGCCGCTTCGGTGCTGGGGGTGGCCAGCAGCACGGCGTCAAAGGGTACGCCATCGACCAACCAACCGCTGCCCTGGGGTGCAGCGCCGAGCGATTGCACGCGCTGCCCCAGACGCACCAGTGCGCCATGGGCTTGCAGCCATTTCAGCGCCGCCTGCGGAAACACCTGGCCCAGATCCTGGCGCGGCAGCAGCAGGTCGCTGCTGCCGCGTCCGCCAAACAGGCTGTCCTGCAACACTCGCAGGAAAACCTGGCCGCTGGCCTGGTCCGCCGGGGTGTTGAGTGCGGCCACGCACAGCGGGTCGATGAAGCTGTCCTTCAGGCCCTGGGGCAGGGCATGGCACAGGTCGGCCACGGTGTCCTGGGCTTCGCAGGCAAAGCTGCTGCGTTGCCAGGCATGGGCCGTGCGCAGCAGTGCCCATCGGTCGGCCCAGCGCCAGCCGCGTGCGGCGGCAATGCCGCGCAAGGCGTTCCAAGGGGCGGGCGCATCGGGCAACTGCAGGCCACTGCCGTCGGGAAAGCGCAGCGCCAGGGGCAGGCGCAGCAATGCGGCTTGCTCATCCACGCCCACCTGGCGCATGCAGCGCAGCGTTTCGGAGTAGGCGCCGATGAGGATGTGCTGGCCGTTGTCCAGCACCAGCGTGCGGCCATCGGGCAGCGGCACGGGTAGCGCCCGCGCCCGGCCGCCCACGGTGCGTGCGGCTTCGAAGACGGTGGCCTGGTGTCCGGCCTGGGTCAGTTCCAGTGCGGCGGCCAGGCCGGCCCAGCCCGCGCCCAAAATGGCGATGTGCATGGGGTCGGCCCTGACTACATGCGGCCCAGGGCCTGCATCTTCCACGCGAGCCAGAACTTGCGCAGCGGCGTGAGGCTGATGCGCTGGTGCAGCACCTGGAAGTTCTCGTGCTCGATCTCGCGCAGCAGCGTGCGGTAGATGCTGGCCATCATCAGCCCAGGCTTCTGCGCGCGCCGATCGGCGGCGGGCAGCAGGGCCAGTGCCTGGTCGTACAGGCGGTGCGCACGCTCGGCCTGAAAGCGCATGAGTGCCACAAAGCGCTCGGAATACTCGCGCTTGAGGACCTCGTGGGCCTTGACGTCGAACTGCTGCAACTCGTTGACGGGCAGGTAGATGCGCCCGCGCATGGCGTCTTCGCCCACGTCGCGGATGATGTTGGTGAGCTGCAAGGCCTGCCCCAGCGTGTGGGCGTACTGCGTGGTGGCTTCCTGCGTCTGGCCAAAAATGCGCGCCGCCACCTCACCCACCACACCGGCCACCAGGTGGCAATAGCGTTGCAAGCCGAGGTAGTCGAGGTAGCGGCTTTGTTCCAGGTCCATCTGGCAGCCCTCGATCACTCCCAGCAGGTGGCGCGGCTCGATCTGGTAGGCGCCCGCATGGCGCATCAGCGCTTGCGTGACCGGGTGCGTGGGTTGTCCCTTGAAGGCCTGGGCCACCTCGCCCTGCCACCAGGCCAGCTTGCGGTGGGCCACGCCAGGGTCCGAGACCTCATCGACCACGTCGTCCACTTCGCGGCAAAAGGCGTAAAACGCTGTGATGGCCTCGCGCCGGGGCCGGGGCAGGAACAGGAAGGCGTAATAGAAGCTGCTGCCTGAAGCTGCGGCCTTTTGCTGAACGTACTGTTCCGGAGTCATGGGGCGTGATTGTCCCATGCGTGCCAAAGGCGGTTTTCCAAGAGGCCATCAAAAAATGCCCAGTGGCGTGCTCGGAAATGTGTAAGTTGGTGTACGGGGTGTTGTTGTCCAATACCTTCTGCCCATTGGAAGTATTTTTTCTATGCTGAACAACCTGAGGATCACCCAACGTTTCGTCATCGTGCTGTGCCTTTTCTGGCTTTCCCTGGCCGCGATCATCGGGGTGAGCCTCTGGGGCTTGTCTTCGGCGCGCGACAGCCTTAAGACCTTGCACGATGAGGCCATGTACCGGGCTTTGCTGGCCGACCAGGCCATCGACATCACAGTGCAGAACCGCCTGCAGGTGCTGCTGGCGTTCCAGCATGCCCCGGACAGTGTGCTGGCCAGCATCCACGGACACCCCACCCACATGCACCTGGAGGCGATTGCAGCCAATCGCGCCAAGGCCGACGACCTGTTCAAGGCCATGGATCAAGGCATTGCGGACCCCGACGAGAAGCGCCTGCTCGATGCCGCGCGTGTGCATCGCAAGGCCTGGACCGAGAAGCTCGGTGCCGTGGTCGCTGCGATCGAAAAGGGGAATTTCAGCCCAGACATCATGGCCGGTTTCCTGGCTGCGGGACGCACGGAAGGTGAGACCTTGGTCAAGTCCTTGGCGGGGTTCCGCGATCACCAGGTTCACCTGGCAGATGCCGCCTACAAGGCCGCGCAGCAACGCTACGAAATCGGCCTGCTGGTCTTTGCGCTCGCCACCCTCTTGCTGGGCCTGCCTGCCTCGGCCATGGGCGTGCTGCTGTTGGCGCGCCTGGCCACGGGCTTTCGCACCGCCAATACGGCTGCGGTGGCCATTGCCGCCAGCGATCTGACGCAGCGCATAGCCTCCGAAGGCAAGGATGAAATCGGTGCCATGCTGACCCAGATGGAAACCATGCGTAGCAACCTGCACCATGTGATCGCGCAGGTGCACGGCGGCGCCGACACCATCGCGGGCGCTTCCACGCAGGTGGCGGCGGGGACGCGCGATCTTGCTTCGCGCACCGAGCAACAGGCCAGTGCACTGGAGCAGACGGCATCGGCCACGGAGCAGCTCTCGGGCACCGTGCAGCAGAATGCCGACAGCGCGGCGCAGGCCAGCAAGCTGGCGGCATCGGCCACGGAAGTGGCGCAGCGCGGCGGCACGGTGGTGGCACAGGTGGTGGACACCATGGAGGCGATCAACACGTCCTCGCGCAAGATCGTGGACATCATCGGCGTGATCGACGGCATCGCCTTCCAGACCAACATCCTCGCGCTCAACGCCGCCGTGGAGGCGGCCCGCGCGGGCGAGCAGGGCCGGGGCTTTGCCGTGGTGGCCAGCGAGGTGCGCAGCCTGGCGCAGCGCAGCGCCGAGGCGGCCAAGGAGGTCAAGGCGCTGATTTCCGACTCGGTGGCCAAGGTCGAGGTCGGCAGCGGGCAGGTCGCCCAGGCGGGTGCGACCATGCAGGAGATCGTCAGCGGTATTCAACGCGTGGCCGACATCGTGGACGAGATCGCCTCCGCCAGCCGCGAGCAGTCCATGGGGCTGGGCCAGATCAACCAGGCCGTGGCACACCTTGATGGGGTGACCCAGCAAAACGCCGCACTGGTGGAGGAGACCTCGGCCGCATCCAGCGCGCTGCAGGAACAGGCGCGCAATCTGGCGCACCTGGCTGCCACGTTCCGACTCCAGCAGGGCAGTGAGATGCGGCGTGCGGCTCCCGCAGTGTCCGTGACCTCCGCCCAGTCCATGGCGCCTGAGACGCTCGCGGGCGCAGGACAAAAGGCTTTGTCGCAGCACTGAGGCGGGGTGAGCCAACCCGATGCCGCCTTCTGAAGGGTCGGGCGCAAGCCCTACACTTGCGCCCACCATGGAAGTGCAAAAAAACCTGTTGGTGCTGGGCATCGAATCTTCGTGCGACGAAACCGGCGTGGCGCTGGTGCAGTCGCAGGGCAGCGGGGTGCCCGCATTGCTGGCGCATGCCTTGCACAGTCAGATCGAGATGCACCAGGCCTATGGCGGCGTGGTGCCGGAACTGGCCAGCCGCGACCACATCCGGCGCGTGCTGCCGCTCACCACGGGCGTGTTGAACGAAGCCGGGCGCAGCCTGGCCGAGGTGGATGTGGTGGCCTATACCCGCGGCCCGGGCCTGGCCGGGGCGCTGCTGGTGGGGGCGGGCGTGGCCTGTGCGTTGGGCATGGCCCTGGGCAAGCCCGTGCTGGGCGTGCACCACCTGGAGGGGCATTTGCTCTCGCCCTTCCTGAGCGCCGACCCGCCGGAGTTTCCCTTTGTCGCCCTGCTCGTATCTGGCGGTCACACGCAGCTCATGCGGGTGGATGGCGTGGGCCGCTACGAGCTGCTGGGCGAAACCATTGACGACGCGGCGGGCGAGGCCTTTGACAAGTCTGCCAAGCTCATGGGCCTGGGCTACCCCGGCGGCCCGGCGCTCTCGCGCCTGGCGCTGCAGGGCGACCCGGCGGCTTTCAAGTTGCCGCGCCCGCTGCTGCACAGCGGCAACCTCGATTTTTCGTTTGCCGGGCTGAAGACGGCGGTACTGACGCAGGCGCGCAAGCTCGGCGACGATCTGGAGGCGCGCAAGGCCGACCTGGCCGCGAGCACGCAGGCGGCCATCGTCGATGTGCTGGTGAAGAAGTCGCTCACGGCGCTGCAGGAAACCGGCCTGCAACGTATCGTGGTGGCTGGGGGCGTGGGCGCCAACCGCCAGTTGCGCGAGCAGCTTGACGCGGCCTGTGCCAAGCGCCGCGTGCGTGTGCACTACCCCGAACTGCACCTGTGCACCGACAACGGCGCCATGATCGCCCTGGCTGCGGCCATGCGCCTGCAGTCGGGCCAGCAGCAGGCCAACCGCGACTATGCCTTCGACGTCAAGCCACGCTGGCCCTTGAACGCTATAGGCTGAAGTGACACCCCCCTGAGTCGCCTTCGGCGCCTTCCCCCCGCTCTCGCATCGCTGCGCGATGCGGGCAGGGGGACGCCACCGGTGCGGCGGGGCGGCCCTTGCACGGTGGCTGCTGGCCTGGGCCGCGCCGGTTGCAGACGTGGTGGAATGTGCACAGCACCATCACGGCGATGTGCTGCCGACTAAGTGGTCTTTCTTACCCGGAGCAACTCGTCCAAAACGAGGCAGGCCGCACCTACGCTGATCCCCGCATCGGCAATGTTGAAGGCTGGGAAATGCCCGCCGTGGAACATGCCCGACTGAAAGCTCCAGTGGAAGTCGAGGAAATCAACCACGTAGCCGTGGAGTAGCCGGTCCACCACGTTGCCCACCGCGCCGCCCAGGATGCTGGCGAGCGAGAAGGCGAACAGCTTTTGGTCCGGGTGCTGGCGCAACTGCCACACGATGAACAGCGTCGCTGCCACGCCAATCCCAGTGAAGAACCAGCGCTGCCAGCCCCCGGCGTTGGCCAGGAAGGAAAAGGCCGCGCCCGTGTTGTGCGCGCGCACGATGTTGAAGAAGCTGGTGACATAGGTGCTGTCACCCAGTTGGTAGTAGCCCAGAATCAGCGTCTTGGTGAACTGGTCAGCGATCAGGATGAGCAGCGCCCATGCCAGCCAGGGCCACAGGCTGGCGCGGGCGCCCGAAGCAGCGCGCGCCATGCTCAGGCGCAGGTCCGGTGTTCACCGGCGCCGTACAGGTTGCTGGTGCAGCGGCCGCACAGCGTGGGGTGGGCGGCGTCCTGGCCCACGTCGGCACGGTAATGCCAGCAGCGCTCGCATTTTTGGTCAGAACTGGCTGTAACGCTGATATTCATTGCGCTACCAGCTATCAATTTGATAGTAGATGTGATGAACACGAACTTCAGGTCCTCGCCCAGGCTGGCAAGCAGTGCATGGTCTTCGGGCGGGGCTGTCAGCTCCACGCAGGCCTGCAGCGATGCACCCACCTGGCCCGCAGCGCGCACGCCTTCGATTTCCTTGTTCACCAGGTCGCGGATGGCACGCAGGCGCTCCCACTTGGCGGCCAAGCCCTCGTCGCCCGAGGGCAGGGTCTGGTAGGTTTCAAGGAAGATGGATTCGGAACTGCCGAACACCTTCCAGGCCTCCTCGGCCGTGAACGAGAGGAAGGGCGCCATCCAGCGCAGCATGGCGTGCGTGATCTGGTGCAGCGCCGTTTGCGCGCTGCGGCGCGCCAGGCTCTTTGGCGCCGTGGTGTAGAGGCGGTCCTTGAGCACGTCGAGGTAGAAGCCGCCGAGGTCTTCCGAGCAGTAGAGCTGCAGCTTCGCGACCACGGGGTGGAATTCGTACACCTTGTAGTGCGCCAGCACTTCCTGCTGGAACTGCGCGGCGCGCGTGAGCGCGTAGCGGTCGATCTCCAGCATCTGGTCGAAGGGCACGGCGTCCTGGGCCGGGTCGAAGTCGCTCACGTTGGCCAGCAGGAAGCGCAGCGTGTTGCGGATGCGGCGGTAGGCGTCCACCACGCGCGCCAGGATCTTGTCGTCGATGGCCAGGTCGCCCGAGTAGTCGGTGGAGGCGCACCACAGGCGGATGATCTCGGCGCCCATCTTGTTGCTCACCTCCTGCGGCGAGACGGTGTTGCCCACCGACTTGCTCATCTTCTTGCCCTGGCCGTCCACCGTGAAGCCGTGCGTGAGCAGGCCCCGGTAGGGCGCGCGGCCGAAGATGGCGCTGGCCAGCAGCAGCGAGCTGTGGAACCAGCCGCGGTGCTGGTCATGGCCTTCGAGGTACAGGTCGGCCTCGGGGCCGCTGTCGTGGTGCATGCCGGCGTGGGTGCCGCGCATCACGTGCCAGAAGGTGGAGCCGGAGTCGAACCACACCTCCAGGATGTCGGTGCTCTTGGTGTAGTGCTGCGCATCGTCGGCGCCCAGGATTTCCTCGGGCGTGACGCGGCTCCAGGCCTCGATGCCGCCCTGCTCGACGATGGTGGCCGCCTGGTCCAGGATCTCCATGGTGCGCGGGTGCAGCTCGCCCGAATCCTTGTGCAGGAAGAATGGCAGGGGCACGCCCCAGCTGCGCTGGCGCGAGATGCACCAGTCGGGCCGGCCGGCGATCATGTCGCGCAGGCGGGCCTTGCCGTTTTCGGGGTAGAAGCTCGTCTGCTCGATGGCGGCCAGGGCTGTCTGGCGCAGCGTGCCGGGGGCCTTGTCCTTGGTGAACACGCCCTCGCCCTCGTCCATGCGCACGAACCACTGGGCCGCGGCGCGGTAGATCACGGGCGTCTTGTGGCGCCAGCAGTGCGGGTAGCTGTGCGTGATGGTGGTGGTGCCCATCAGGCGGCCGGCGGCCTGCAGCGTCTCGATGATGACGGGGCAGGCCTTCCAGATGTTCATACCGCCGAACAGGGCCAGCGACTCGTCGTAGCGGCCGTTGCCTAGCACGGGATTCAGGATGTCGTCGTACTTCAGGCCGTGCGCCACGCAGGAGTTGAAGTCTTCCACGCCGTAGGCAGGCGAGGAGTGCACGATACCCGTGCCGTCGCTGGCCGTGGCGTAGTCGGCCAGGTACACGGGCGAGAGGCGGCGGTAGCCCTCGTGCACGTCGTGCAGCGGGTGCTCGAACTCGATGCCCGCGAGCTTCTCGCCCTGGGCCACGGCCAGCACCTGGCCTTGCAGGCCCCAGCGCGCCATGCAGTCATCGACCAGCGTGGCGGCCATGACGAACAGGCCGCGCTCGGTGTCCACCAGGGCGTAGGGCAGCTCGGGGTTGAGGTTGAGCGCCTGGTTGGCGGGGATGGTCCAGGCGGTGGTGGTCCAGATGACGGCGAAGGCGTCCTTCTCCAGCGCGGCCAGGCCGAAGGCGGCGGCGAGCCTGGCCGGGTCGTGCGCCTTGAAGGCCACGTCCAGTGTCTGGCTCTTCTTGTCCTGGTATTCGATCTCGAACTCGGCCAGCGAGGAGCCGCAGTCGAAGCACCAGTACACGGGCTTGAGGCCGCGGTACACGTAGCCGCGCTCCATGACGCGCTTCAGGGCGCGCAGCTCGCCCGCCTCGCTGGCGTAGTTCATGGTCTTGTAGGGGTTGTCCCATTCGCCCAGCACGCCCAGACGCTTGAAGTCCTCCATCTGCTGCGCGATCTGCTCGGTGGCGAAGGCGCGGCCCTTGGCCTGCATCTCGTCGCGCGGCAGATTGCGGCCGTGGAGCTTTTCGATGGCGTTTTCGATCGGCAGGCCGTGGCAGTCCCAGCCGGGCACGTAGAGCGCGTCGAAGCCTTCGAGCTGGCGCGCCTTGGTGATCATGTCCTTGAGGATCTTGTTCACCGCGTGGCCGATGTGGATCTGGCCGTTGGCGTAAGGCGGGCCGTCGTGCAGGATGAACTTGGGCGCGCCGCAGCGCGCGTCGCGCAGCTTCTTGTAAATGCCTTTTTCGTCCCATTCCTTCACCCAGCCGGGCTCGCGCTTGGGCAGGTCTCCGCGCATGGGGAAGGGCGTGTCGGGCAGGTTCAGGGTGCTGCGGTAATCGGGGGTGTTGGCGTCGGACATGGCGAAAGGGGGTTTCTGGACTCGACAAGCTCTGGGCCTGGGCCAGGTGCGGCCCGGCAAGCGGGGCAGGGTGTTGGCGATGTGCCTGCCAGAGCCTGTCGAAAGGCGGCGGGCGGTGCCAACGCGTCAAATTCGGTCGCGCGTGGTCTGGCGGCGGGTTTCGGCGTGGGCGGCGAACCAGGCGCGCGCATCGGCACAGTCCTTCGCAATGCCTTGGGTGAGGGCATCGAGGCTGTCGTACCGGAGTTCGTCGTGCAGTTTGTGCAGCAGTTCCACGCGGATGATTTTACCGTAGGCCCCTTCGGCGCCCAGGTGCTCTGGCCACTCCAGGCAATGGGTCTCGAGCAACACACGCCCGCCGTTGACGTCGTTCGGGTCCAGCGAGGGGCGGATGCCCAGGTTGGCCACGCCGGGCAGCGGATGCTCCGACAGACCGTGCACCAGGACGGCGAAGATGCCGCTGGCGGCGGGCTTCCAGTGCGCAAAGCGCAGGTTGAGGGTGCGAAAGCCATCGCCCGCGCTGTCCCCGCTGGCGCCCAGGTGGCGCCCGAGCTTGCGCCCGTGCACCACGTGGCCCGAAATGGCGTAGGGGCGGCCGAGCAGTTGCGCTGCGTCCTCCATGCGTCCGGTACCCAGCGCCGCACGCACCTCGGAGCTGGAGACGCGCAGGCCGTGCACCTCGTAGCTCATCATGCGCGCCACGTCAAAGCCCTGGGCCTGGCCGGCGGCGTCGAGCATGGCGTAGTCGCCCGCGCGCTGCTTGCCAAAGCGGAAATCGTCGCCCACCAGCACATAGCGCGCGCCCAGGCCGCGCACCAGCACCTCGTCGATGAAGGCTTGCGGCGACTGCGAGGCCAGCCGGGCATCGAAGGGCAGCACCACGGCCTGCTGCACGCCATAGCGCGCCAGCTCCGAGAGTTTGTCGCGCAGTGTGCCGATGCGGGCTGGGGCCAGTTCGGGCTTTTTCTGGGTCTCGGCGAAATAGTCGCGCGGGTGCGGCTCGAAGGTGAGCGCGCAACTGGGCACGCCGCGCTGGGCCGCTTCGCCATTGAGCAGCGCAATCATCGCCTGGTGTCCACGGTGCACGCCGTCGAAATTACCGATCGTGAGCGCACAGGCGGGAGCGATGTCCGGATGGCGCAGTCCTCGGAAAATCTTCATGGAGCGGTATCTTTTTGGTAGCGCCTGGCGCACAGCCCTCCGGCGCAGGACATCGATTTGACTTGAAATGAGCGTATATTGTGACGCAGCCGTTCCAGCCGCCCGAGCGCGCGCAGGTCTGGCGCCTGACATCTGCATCCATTCCTTGTTGGCTTTGTTGTTCGAGGAGGCGTGTCGTGAAGGTCTTGAAGCTCTCTGCCCAGGGCTTGCCCCAGTCGTGGATCTCGCTGGAACAGGCGGTGATCCACTATGCCGCAGGGGAAGTGCGCTGGGAGTCCGGTGGTGAGATTGCCGTTTTTCACGGCGGTCACAACGCGCTCACGGGGCGCCAGTCGGTCATAGCCGTCAACAGCATCATCGGCACCAAGGGCGTGCCCGCCATCAACCCCTTCGACCTTCACCCCAGCCTCACCAACGCCAAGCTGTTTGCCCGTGACCGCAATGTGTGCGCCTACTGCGGCGGCCATTTCCACGAGGAAGACCTCACGCGCGAGCACATCGTGCCCTTCGCACGGAACGGGCAGGACCACTGGATGAACGTGGTTACCGCCTGCCGCCCCTGCAACCACCGCAAGGGCCCGCGCACGCCCGAGCAGGCCCACATGCCCCTGCTTTATGCGCCCTACGTGCCCAGCCTGTGGGAGGACTTCATCCTGCGCAACCGCCGCATCCTGGCCGACCAGATGGAGTTCCTGATGGCGCATGTGCCCAAGTCCTCGCGGCTGCTGGCATGAAGGCCTGCGGATAGTGTCCCGATGAAAAAACCGCCCAAAGGCGGTTTTTTCTTGGTGTGCCAGAAAATCAGGCAAACACCCCTGCGGTCTCTTGCATGCGCGCCGACACCTCGCCCAGGTGGTGCAGTGTGTCGCCGAAGGTCATTTCCAGCTGCGTGAGCTTCTTGAAGTAGTGGCTGCCGATGTATTCGTCGGTCACGCCGATGCCGCCGTGCAGCTGCACCGACTGCTGGCCCACGAAGCGCATGGACTGGCCCAGCTGCACCTTGGCGCGGGCCAGGGCGGCGCGGCGTTCGGGGGCGGGGGCGCCGAGCTTGAGGCTGGCGTAGTAGCTCATGGAGCGGGCCAGTTCGAGCTGCATCTTCATGTCGGCCACGCGGTGGCGCAGGGCCTGGAAGCTGGCGATGGCCACCCCAAACTGCTTGCGCTGGTTCATGTAGTCCACGGTCAGGGCCACGGTCTGGTCCATCACGCCCAC
Organism: Acidovorax sp. 210-6; assembly: GCF_010020825.1. Lineage (GTDB taxonomy): Bacteria > Pseudomonadota > Gammaproteobacteria > Burkholderiales > Burkholderiaceae_C > Simplicispira > Simplicispira sedimenti. Next base: position 2,775,391 of record NZ_JAACJE010000001.1, on the reverse strand, counting down.
GGCTTCGGCGCAGGTGGCGGCGATGCCGGTGTCCACGGCCAGTTCCAGCGCGGCCAGGCCGTCCTTGGTGACCAGCGTGGCGGGCGCGTTGGCCAGCTGGACCTCGGCGGCGCGGCTGCCGTCCTGGGTGCCGTAGCCGCGCGTGGTGACGCCGTTCGCAGCACGCTCGACCAAGAATAGCGCGAGCTTGCCATCCAGCTGCGCGGGCACGAGGAAGGCGTCGGCCTGGTCGCCGGCGGGGACTATGCTTTTGGTAGCTGTCAGCGCATATCCGGTGGGCGTTGCAGCCGCTTTTGCATCGCAAACGTCGAGGCGGTAGCGGGCCTTGCGCTCCTGGTGTGCCAGCACCACCAGGGCTTCGCCGCTGGCGATGCGCGGCAGCCAGGTGGCCTGCACGTCGGCGGGCGCGCAGTGGGAGAGCACGCTGCTGGCGATGAAGGTGTGCGCCAGGGGTTCGAGCACCATGCCACGGCCCAGTTCTTCCATGGCCACCATGGCGTCGATGGCGCCCTGGCCCATGCCGTCGTGCTGTTCGGGCACTGTGAGGGCGGTGAGGCCCAGCTCGGCCAGTTCGCCGTAGGCGGCACGGTCGAAGCCGCCAGCGGCGACGATGGCGCGGCGGCGCTCGAAGTTGTAGCCCTTGTCCACCCACTTGCGCACGGCGTCGCGCAGTTGCTGCTGGTCGTCAGAAAAATCGAAATCCATGTTCTTGTCTCCTCAGCCCAGAACCGTTTGAGCGACGATGTTGCGTTGCACTTCGTTCGAGCCACCGTAGATGGTGGTCTTGCGCATGTTGAAGTAGGTGGAGGCCAGCGGCGCATGGGCCACGCTGCCGCCGGGGAAGTCGCCTTGCCAGCCCGCTTCCATGGCTTCCTCGATGAAGGGCAGGGCGAAGGGGCCGGCGGCCAGCATCATCAGCTCGGCGTAGCGCTGCTGGATCTCGCTGCCCTTGATCTTGAGCAGGCCTGCGATGTCGAGCGAGTTCTTGCCGCTCTTTTCGGCGGACAGCACGCGCAGCACCAGCATTTCCAGCGCAACCACATCCACTTCGAGCAGGGCGATCTGGTCGCGGAAACGCTGATCGTCCCACAGGCCCTCGGCCTTGGCGATGCGCTTGAGGCGTTCGAGTTCGCGCTTGGCGCGGTTCACGTCGGCAATGTTGGTGCGCTCGTGCGAGAGCAGGTGCTTGGCGTAGGTCCAGCCCTTGTTCTCCTCGCCGATCAGGTTCTCGGCGGGCACTTCGACGTTGTCGAAGAACACCTCGTTGACTTCGCACTCGCCGTCAAGCAGCTTGATCGGGCGCACGGTCACGCCGGGCGACTTCATGTCGATCAGCAAGAAGCTGATGCCCGTCTGGGGCTTGCCCTCGTTGCTGGTGCGCACCAGGCAGAAGATCCACTCGCCGTACTGGCCCAGCGTGGTCCAGGTCTTCTGGCCGTTGACGATGTACTTGTTGCCCACGCGCTCGGCGCGCGTCTTGACCGAGGCCAGGTCCGAGCCCGAGCCGGGTTCCGAGTAGCCCTGGCTCCACCACACCTCGCCGCTGGCGATGCCGGGCAGGAAGCGTTGCTGCTGCTCGGGCGTGCCATAGGCCATGATGACGGGTGCCACCATCACGGGACCAAAGGGCACGACGCGTGGCGCACCGGCCAGCGCGCACTCTTCTTCGAACAGGTGCTTTTGCACGGCTGTCCAGCCGGGGCCGCCAAACTGCTGGGGCCAGCCGGAGGCCAGCCAGCCCTTCTTGCCCAGGATCTTGGCCCAGCCCTGCAGATCGTCCCGCGTCAGGCGCAGGGCGTTGTGGACTTTGTGCGAAATCTCCGGGGGGAGGTTGCTGCGAACCCAGGCGCGGACTTCGTCACGGAACGCCTGCTCTTCGGGGGTGAATGCGAGATCCATAGGGTGTGTCTCCTGAGAAGTCGCATTTGTAGCACGGGCGTTCGTTTTTGCACTGTCCAAATGGAGACATCCCGGACGCAGGCTCCTATGTCGGCAGGTTCTGTGCCGCGCAGAGCCGGGCAACGGTGTCCTTCAGCGCGGCCACTTCGGCCTCCAGCGCCTGCACACGTTCTTGCAGCGCGGTATCGGGAGGGGTTGCGGCGGCGAGGGCGGAGAGGTCCACCGGCCCGCACAGGAGGTGTGCCCAGCGGGGCTCGCGCGCGCCGGGGGCGCGTGGCAGCAGCACGACCAGCGGGCCGCCCTTGTCGGCGCTGCGTTCGCGCAACTCGTCCAGAAAGGCCTCGACCGAGGAAATGTCGGCAAAGCGGTGCCAGCGCTCGGTGTTGATGCGCAACTCGCCCGCCGTCTGCGGCCCGCGCAGCATCAGCAGGCCCAGCAGTGCGGCGGCCTGGTCGGGCACGCCCACCACGCGCTGAAAGTTGTGTTCGTAGCGCGTGGCGCGCCCGCCGCTGGTTTCAAACACCAGCGAGCGCTGGCGCAGGCTGTCCAGCGCCTCTTGCGCCTGGGCATCGCTCACCTGCATCACGGGTTCGCGGGCGGTCTTCTGGTTGCAGCCGGTGACCACGGCATTCAGCGTGAGCGGGTAGCTGTCGGGCACGGTGCGGGCCTTTTCCATCAGCGTGGCGAGCACGCGGGCTTCCAGGGCGGTCAGGGGGTGGGTGGCGGGGTCAAAAGGCATGGTGGAGGGGGCTCCTGGATAATCATGGCAAATGAAGAACATCGTGATTCTGATCTCTGGCGGCGGCTCCAACATGGCGGCCATGGTGCGCACGGCGCAACAGCAGCAGTGGGACAAGCGCCTGGGCGCCCGCGTGGCGGCCGTGGTGTCCAACAAGGCCGATGCGGCGGGGCTGGCCTTTGCCCAGGCGCAGGGCATTGCCACCGAGGTGCTGGACCACAAGCGCTTTGCCACCCGCGAAGCCTTCGACGCCGCGCTGGCCGAGCGCATCGACCGCCATGACCCGGCGCTGGTGGTGCTGGCGGGCTTCATGCGCATCCTCACGCCGGGCTTTGTGGCGCACTATGCCGGGCGGCTGATCAACATCCACCCCTCGCTGTTGCCCGCCTTTACCGGCCTGCACACGCACCAGCGGGCCATCGACGCGGGCTGCAAGTTTGCGGGCTGCACGGTGCACCAGGTCACCGCCGAGCTGGACGTGGGCCCCATCCTGGACCAGGCCGTGGTGCCCGTGCTGCCCGGCGATACCGCCGCCAGCCTGGCCGCCCGGGTGCTCACGCAGGAGCATGTGGTGTACCCGCGGGCGGTGGCTCAATTGCTATCAAAAATGTAGCTACTTGCGCAGTGGGTGTGCGCGGTAGCGTTGGTTTTTGGCACTATTTGGCCGTCCGCCCTGCTGCGGTGGACTGAAGTGCCGCCGGGCCCCGGTACCATCGCGGGCTGACCATATCGAATCCACTGGAGAGGGCTGCCGCATGGACCAGGCCGATTTCGTTCACATGGTGCGCATGAGCGAAATCGCCAGCGCCGAAAACAGCAGCGCTTACCGCCGCAGCGTGGCGGCCTTTGCGGCGCTGGGCTACGCCTGGGTGCTGGGTTGCCTGGTGTTGGCGCTGGGCATGGTGGCCTGGGCCTTGCCTCCCTTGCTGGAGGGGCGCTTCAAGTTCGGGTTTGTGATGGTGCTCATCAGCGGGCTGACACTGCTGTGGACCAGCCTGCAGGCGCTGTGGCTGCGCAGCGATGCGCCCGATGGTGTCGAAATCACGGCCGTGGAGGCGCCCGCCCTGTTCGAGGCCTTGGAGCGCATCCGCCGCAAGATCAAGGGGCCGCACATCCACCACGTGTACCTCAACGACGAGTTCAACGCATGCATCCGTCAGCAGCCGCGCTACGGCCTGCTGGGCGGCGCAGTCAACCACCTGACCATCGGCCTGCCCTTGCTGATGGCGCTCGATCGCCAACGCTTCCTGGCCGTGCTGGGCCACGAGTACGGCCATCTGCGTGGCGACCATGGCCGCTTTGCCGCCTGGATTTACCGCACCCGCATGGCCTGGATGCGCATGCACCAGGGGTTGGGTGACGATGGCAACGTCGTGGCCGCGGCGTCCAACGCCTTCATGCGCTGGTACCTGCCGCGTTTTGCGGCGCGCAGCTTTGCGCTGGCGCGCCAGGACGAATACGAGGCCGACCGCATCGCCGGGCGCCTGGTGGGCCGTGAGGTGGCCGCTGCCGCACTCATCGAGATCGAGGTGCGCGGCACCTGGATGGAGCGCCATTTCTGGGAGCGCCACTGGAGCAAGGCCGCCGACCACCCGGTGCCTGTGGGGCCGTACCGCTCGCTGCGCAAGCGCCTGGCGCGTATGCCCGAGCCGGCTTTTGCCAATGATGCACTGCGCCAGGCCCTCAAGCGCCTGAGCAACGTGGACGACACCCACCCCGGCCTGCGCGACCGGCTTGAGTCGCTGGAGGCTCCGCCCATCCTGCCCGAATGGTCGGGCGGCAGCGCCATGGAACTGCTGGGTGACGACGCCAAGCGTTGGATCGACCATTTCGACAAGCAATGGTGCCGCGATCACGCCACCGAATGGAAGCAGCACCACGCCTGGCTGGCGCAGGTGCGCGAGCGGGTGCAAAAGCTCACGGCCCAACAGGCCCAGAGCAATGCCGACGAAATGGTGGAACTGGCGCGCCTCTCACGCCACCTTGATCCGCGCGCGCCGGTGCAGCCCCTGTACGCACTGGCGCTGCAGCGCAGCCCAGGGCATGCGGGTGCCCTGCGCGGGCTGGTGCAAAGCCTGCCCGACGAAGACCGCCAGGGCAAGCTCCAGTGCCTGGAGCAGCTTTGGGATGGCGACGGTGACAGCCGCTGGTGGGCGGCGCGCACGGCGCTGGCCGAACTGGAAACTTCGCGCCCCGGCATGGAGCACGACGCTGCCGCCTACAAGCAATGGCGCAAACGCCTGGAGCGCGCCCAGGAGGCCGAGGACCGCGCCTGGGAGGAGCTCTCGGGCGCCTCGCTCTTTGCCCGTGCGGTGCGGCACGACCTCAGCCCCTTCGAGCAGACCGAACTCACCACCCAGCTCGCCCGCTACCGCAACGTGGCGCGCGCCTGGCTGGTGCGCAAGCAGTTGCGCGAATTTCCCCGGCGCCGGGCCTACCTGCTGTTCGTGGAAATGCCCGGCCTGGAGCCCGACGAAGGCCTGGCGCTGTGCCACCGGCTGGAAAACAGCCTTTCCATGCCCGGCCCCATGCTGGTGATGGACGCCGACGAAGCCAGCTCGCCCGAAGAACTGAAGCGCCACGCTGCCGAGCCCGTGTTCGTGCGCTGACCTGCTCAGCCCCAAGGGTGGGACAATCCCACCCATGCATCCCAACGCCCTTTTGCAAGCCTGCGCCGAACTGGTGCGCCTGACCCTGACCCTGGAGCACCCGGCCGACGCCGTGGTGTCCCGCTTTTTTCGCGACCACCGCCAACTCGGCCCGCGCGAGCGCGCCGCCCTGGCCGAAACGGCCTATGCCGTGCTGCGCAAAAAGTTGCTGTTCGACCACCTGGCGCCCTCGGGCAGCGGCCCCAAGGAGCGGCGCCTGGCCATCCTGGGCTTTGCCCACTGGCAGGACGAAGAGGCGCGCCGCAGCAACCCGCAGGCCCAGCACGGGCCGCGTGACTTCCTCAAGTCCGCGCTGAACGAGCGCGAAAAGCAGTGGCTGGACCAGTGCGATGCGATCTCCCAGGACGACCTGATGGAGCGCCACCGCCACAACCTGCCCGAATGGCTGGTGGAGCCGCTTAAGGCACAGCTGGGCGCGGAGTTCTGGCCCATGGTGCAGGCCTTGTCCACCAGCGCGCCGCTGGACCTGCGCGTCAACGTTTTGAAGGAAAAACGCGAGCTGGTGCAGAAGGAGCTTGCGCAAGCAGCTATCAAAACCGTAGCAACACCATATTCTCCCTGGGGCCTGCGCGTGCAGGGCAAACCCGCGCTGACCAAGCTGCCCGCGTTCGAGCGTGGCGCCATCGAGGTACAGGACGAAGGCTCGCAGCTCCTGGCCCTGCTGCTGGACGCCAAGCGCGGCGAAATGGTGGTGGACTTCTGCGCCGGTGCCGGGGGCAAGACCCTGGCCATCGGCGCCACCATGCGCAGCACCGGGCGCTTGTACGCGTTTGATGTGTCGGCCCACCGCCTCGACGCGCTCAAGCCCCGGCTGGCGCGCAGCGGGCTGTCCAACGTGCACCCTGCGGCCATCGCGCATGAGCGCGACGAGCGCGTCAAGCGCCTGGCGGGCAAGATCGACCGCGTGCTGGTCGATGCCCCCTGTTCCGGCCTGGGCACGCTGCGCCGCAACCCCGACCTCAAGTGGCGCCAGTCGCCCCAGGCGCTGGAGGAGCTGGTCGCCAAGCAGACCGCCATCCTGGAGAGCGCCGCCCGCCTGCCCAAGTCGGGTGGGCGCCTGGTCTATGCCACCTGCAGCATGCTGCCGCAGGAAAACGAGGCCATTGCCGACGCTTTCACCCAGGCCCACCGCGATTTCGAGCCGCTGGATGCGGGCGAACTGCTGGCCCAGCTCAAGGTGCCCGAAGCCGCCAGCCTGTGCAGCGGCGGCGAGTCCGGCAGCCGCTTTGTGCGCCTGTGGCCGCACCGCCACCAGACCGACGGCTTCTTTGCTGCCGTCTGGCAGCGTAAATAACACTGTTTTTGCGTCCGCACCACACCAAAGGCAAACAAAGGGTTACATATCGACCTGTGCCTGGGTTGAATGCACTATCATTTTCAAGAATTGCGCATAAACCATTGATCTGAAAAGAATTTGCCTTGTCATCCCTCTACCTTGAACACTTCCGCTTGGGTGAGGCGCCGTTTGGCATCACGCCAAACGGAAAGTTCTTTTTCGAGGGACAGGCGCGCGGTGCCATCCTGGATGCCTTGCACCACGCGGTGCTCGATGAAGACGGCATCGTCGTGGTGGTGGGGGAGGTCGGCAGCGGCAAAACCATGCTGTGCCGCATGCTGGCCGAGCGCCTGCCGCGCGATCAGGTCGATCTGGTCTATCTGGCCAACCCCTCGTTCGGTCCGCGAGAAATCCTGCAATCCCTGATTGCAGATTGGGGTCTGCAGCCCCCTGTCGTGGGTCAGCCCCTGGTGCTGACCATCCAGGAGGCTCTGTTGCAGCGCCACGCCCAGGGGCGGCGCGCGGTGGTGCTCATCGACGAGGCGCAGGCCATGCCGCCCGAATCGTTGGAGGAGATCAAGCTCCTGTCCAACCTGGAAACGGCCCAGCACAAGCTGCTGCAGATCGTGCTCTTCGGCCAGCCCGAGCTGGACACGCTGTTGGCCCTGCCCAAGCTGCGCCAGGTGCGCGACCGGGTGGTGCACCGCTTTGAGCTGCAACCCCTGAACGGCCCCGATGCGGCGGCCTACATCGAGCACCGCCTGCGCCGGGCGGGCTGGCAGGGCGGGGCGCTGTTCGAGCCGCGCGCGCTGCGCGAACTGACCGACGCCTCGGGCGGGCGCATCCGCGCCATCCACCTGTTGGCCGACAAGGCCTTGCTGGCGGCCTTTGCCCAGGGTGCGCGCCAGGTCGAGCGTGCGCATGTGCGCATGGCCGTCGCTGAAGTCCAGGGTGGTGGCGCTGCCGGTCGCAAGGCGCCCGCGGCCGCTGTGCCCTGGCGCCGTGCCTTGCTCTGGCTGGCCCTGGCGGGTGCAGGCCTGGGGGCCGGGGTGGCCGTGGGCTATGGCCTGGGCCAGCGTGCCCCCGCTGCAGGCGGGGGGAGCGCGGCGGTTCCGCAAGCGGTGCAGTCGGCGCCTGCGCCCGTGGTGCCGCAGAGCCCAGCCTCCGTGGCGGCGCCCGTGGTCACGCCGGTGCTTCCTGCCGACGCCGCACCGGTGGCTCCCGCTGGGGCGGCCTCGGTGGTCGCTGCCCTTGGGTCGCCCACCGTGCCCGCCGTGATCGAGCGGCCCGACCCTGCAGCGATTCCCAAGCCTTTGCAGGACACCTTGGAGCAGCGCTACGCCGATGTGTCGCCCGCGCTGCGCGAGGCCGTGTTGCAAACCCGCGCGGTGTTCGACGACCCGGCGCAGGATTTCTGGGTTTTGCAGACGGGCTTGTCCGACAGCGCCGCCGGGGCACTGCGCTTGCTGGAGCTGGCGCGACAGGCCGGTGCCGAGGTGTGGGTGCAGGACCGTGCCTACCCCGGCCACAAGGACAAAACCAAGATGGTGGGCCTGTGGGCCGTGTACGCGGGGCGCTACGCCAGCCGGGCGCAGGCGATGCAAAACCTGCAAAAATGGCCCGACGCCCTGAAGACCCACAAACCCTTGCCGCGCTCCCTGGTGCGCGTGCGCGAGGAAACCTACCCCGAACGGGTGCCGTCATGAAGTGTGCAAACCCGATTTCTCCCCTGAATTCCACAGGACGTCTGCGACCCTTGGTACTGCTGCTGGCTCTGGGCCTGACGGCCTGCGCCAGCAACGCACCTGCGCCCGGGGCAGGCCACCTGCGGCCCCAGGCTGCGGCGCAGGGACAGCCCCCCGCGCTGGTGGATGCGCCCCTGCTGCCGCCCCCGCCCAGCACCGCGCGGGCCAAGGCCGACGTGTTTTCCGTCAGCGTGCACAACGTGGACATCCGCAGCCTGCTGTTCGCCATCGCGCGCGATGCGCGCCTGAATCTGGACGTGCACCCTGACCTGGCCGGCACGGTGAGCATGAACGCCATCGACCAGACCCTGCCCGAAATCCTGGACCGCGCCGCCCTGCAAGTGAACATGCGCTACGAGATGGAGGGGCGCAACCTGTTCGTCATGCCCGATGCGCCTGTGCTGCGCCACTACCGGGTGGACTACCTCAATGTGGCGCGCGAGGCGCGCAGCGAGATCGGTGCCAGCACCAGCATTGCGCGCGGTGGCAGCGGGGGCGGTGCGGGCAACAGCTCCAACAGCACACTGACCAACAACTCCCACAACCGCTTCTGGGAAACGCTGACCCAGAACATCCGCGATCTGCTGCGCGAAACCGACAAGATCATTCCTGAGGGGGGAGAGGCTGCAGCACCGGCAGCGGCACCTGCGCCTGCGCCTGCGCCCGCAGCTTCGGCGCCTGCCGGGGCTGCGGCGCCGGTGACGCCCGCCCCGGCGCCCGCGCGGTTCCGGGAGTCGGCCTCCGTGATCGCCAACCCGGAAACGGGCGTCATCTCCGTGCGCGCCACCTACCGCCAGCACATGCGCGTGCGCGAGTTCATCGATCGCGTCATGAAGAGCGCGGGCCGCCAGGTGATGATCGAGGCCACCATCGTCGAGGTCAACCTGTCTGACGAGTACCAGCAGGGCATCAACTGGACCGTGGTGCGCAATGGCCTGCCCCTGCTGCAGGTCGGCCCTGCGGGCTCGGTTCTGCCCTCGGGCGTGCCGGTCAGCGGCGTTATCCCCAGCATGACCAACTTCACGCCCAAGTACACCCGCATCGGCGCCAACAGCACCATGCAGTTGTTCACGGCGTTGCGCCTGCTCGAATCCTTCGGCAACACCAAGGTGCTCTCCAGCCCCAAGATCAGCGCGCTCAACAACCAGGCGGCCTTGCTCAAGGTGACCGAGGACCTGGTCTATTTCACGCTGTCGGCCAATTACACGCCGGGCTCGGCCGGTTCGGCGCCCACGTTCACGCTCACATCCACGCCCAACACGGTGTCGGTGGGGCTGGTCATGAGCGTCATGCCCCAGGTGGGCGAGGGCGACGAGGTCACCTTGATTCTGCGGCCCACGCTTTCGCGGGTGGTCAGCTATGTGGACGACCCGGCCGTGCCCATCTACCTGGCCCAGGCGCGCAACGACGGCATCAATGTGTCGGAAATCAGCAGCCGCATTCCGCAGATCCAGACGCGCGAGATGGAGTCTGTCATCAAGGTGCGCTCGGGCGATACAGCCGTGCTGGGTGGCCTGATGCGCGACGATGTGTCCGGCACCACGGACCAGACGCCTGGCATCGGCAGCGTGCCGGGCCTGGGGGAGTTGTTCAAGTACAAGAAAAAGGCCAGCAGCAAGAGCGAGCTGGTCATCTTCCTGCGGCCCACGGTGGTATCGAGCGCCAGCCTCACAGGAGATCACCAGCCTTTTGAGCCGCACCTCAGCGAAGCCCTGCGCCCCATGCCCGAGCGCATGAAGCCAGCGCCCGTGGAGCCGGAGCCCCTGCCCGGAGGCCGCCCATGAGCCTCTTGCTCGAAGCCCTGCAGCGCAGCCAGAACAAGTCTCTGGCGCTGGAACCCGCCGATCCTCCTGCTGTGTTGCCGGTGGCCGCACAGGCGCCCGCCGCGGAGCCAGCGGCGCCCGCTACACCCGCAGGGCTGGAGTTGACGCTGGCCCCGGCGCCAGAGCGTGCCGAGGCGATGGAGCCCGCCGCTCCGAGCGCCTCCCCCGCGGCTACCGAGGCCACCGCGCAGCCTACCGCGGCCACCAAACCCGCACCTGCGGTGCCTTCTCCCCCGGCTGCGCCTGAGGCCTTGGCGCGTACGGCAGCGACTTCCACTGTGACCACTGGTGCCGCCTCTGCCTCGGCTGCGGCCCCAGCCAAGGCGCCCATGGCGGCGCGCGAGGCGGCGCAGGCCATGGTCGGCGCAGCGGCGCCAGCGCAACCCAAGGGCGCGCGGGGACGTCGCATGGTGTGGGGGCTGCTCGCCGGCATGGCGCTGGCGGTGCTGTCCTGGCTGGGCTGGCAGTACTGGATGTCGCAGCAGCGCCCTGGGCTGATGCCCACGGGCATGGCTCCATCCACCGCCCCCGAACCCGCCAGCGCCCAGGGCGAAGTGGCTGCGCCGATGGAGGCGGCCTCGCTGGCCGAAGCGCCCGAGGCGCCTGGCTCTGCCGCGGCTGACGCAGCCGTGCCTTCCGTGGCTCAGGTGGATGCCGCCGCGCCGGTGCCTGCAGCCGCCCCGCTGGCGACACCCGCCGCCACACAAGTCCCAGCGCCCTCGGTACCGGCGAAGCCGGCCACCGCACCACGGGTCGATCGCGCAGATCCGGTGCCCCAGGCCGCCTCTGTACCCCCATCGCCCAGCCAGGCGGAGCCTGGTCCGCAGGCTGCCGAGGCACCTGCGCCCGAGCCAAGGCGCCGCGCTGCCACCAAGGTGGCCGCTGAGGCGGCAGCCCCGGCAGCCCCGGCAGGCCCCGCCGCCAGCGCCGTTGCGGCGCAACTGGTGCGCTCGCAGGCCCAGGCGCAGTTGCAGGCGGCCTGGGCCGCCCTGCGCCAGGGGGATGCGGCCAAGGCCCAGGCGCTGTACCAGCAGGTGCTGGCCGAGCGCCCTGACGACCCTGACGCTACCTTGGGCCTGGCTGTGTCCCTGCACCGCCAGCGCCAGCATGAGGCCGCCTGGGCCGCCTACCAGCGCAGCCTGCAGATCTGGCCCGACAACGACACCGCCCGCACCGGCATGCTGGCCATCCTGTCCGATTCCGACCCCGCCACGGCAGAAAGCCGCCTGCAGGAATGGGTGCAGTCCCGCCCGCGCGACGCGGCTGCGCAGGCCGCGCTGGGCAACCTGCTGGGCCGCCAGGGGCGCTGGCCCGAGGCCCTGGGGCCGCTGACGCTGGCGCAGTCGCTCGCCCCCGGCCATGCGGCCTATGCCTACAACCTGGCCGTGGCGCTGGACCAGGCGCGGCGCTACGAGGAGGCCTTGCGCATGTACCGCCAGGCGCTGCAACAGGGGGCGTCCGGGGCATCGGGCGTGCCCGTGCGTGCCGTGGAGCGGCGCATCGACGAACTGCAGGAGCTGTGGACGCAATGAGCGACGCACAGACCGCTGCCGCGCCGAACGCACCGGCCACAGGCCAGCCGCCCATGCGCCTGGGCGACCGGCTCCAGCACATGGGGCTGGTGTCGGCCGACCAGATCCAGATCGCCCTGCTGGAGCAGCGCAAGACCGGTAAACAGCTCGGCGATGCGCTGATCGCCCTGGGCTTTGTCACCGAAGAAGCCATGCGCGAGGCCCTGGGCCAGACGCTGGGCCAGCAGACCATCCAGTTGCAGACGGTGCTGGCCGATCCGGAGGCGCTGGCGCGCCTGCCCAAGGCCATGGCCCTGCGCTTTCAGGTGTTTCCGGTGTCGTTCCAGGCCGAGACGCAAAAGCTCGTGCTGGCCAGCCCCAAGCCCAATGACATCATTGCGGGCGACCAGATTCGGGCGCACGTGGGGCTGGGGGTGTCCATCGCGTGGCGCCTGGCCAGTGCGGCCGATGTGCTGGCCGCCATCGATCAGTTCTACGGCTATGAGCTGTCCATCGACGGCATCATCCAGGAGATCGAGACCGGCCAGATCGACATGGCCTCGCTCTCGCAAGGGCAGGGCGGCTACAGCCATCCGGTGGTGCGCCTGGTGGACGCGCTGCTGTCCGATGGGGTGCACAAGCTCGCATCGGACATCCACTTCGAGCCCGAGGGCCAATTCCTGCGCATCCGCTACCGCATCGACGGCGTGCTGCGCCAGGTGCGTGTGCTGCATGGCCGCTACTGGAACGCCATGCTGGTGCGCCTCAAGCTGGTGGCAGGCATGAACATTGCCGAGAGCCGTGCGCCGCAGGACGGGCGGGTGTCGCTGTCCATCGGCGGGCGCAGCGTGGACTTTCGTGCCGCAGTGCAGCCCACCATCCATGGCGAAAACTTCGTGCTGCGCGTGCTCGATGCCAAGCGCGGCATTGTCGAATACAGAAAGCTGGGACTGACGGAAGACCAGTACTACCTGCTGGACCTGATGCTGGCGCGGCCCGAGGGCATCATTCTGGTGACCGGCCCGACGGGCTCGGGCAAGACGACCACGTTGTACTCGGTGCTCAGCCACATGAACGACGAAAGCGTCAACATCATGACGCTGGAGGACCCGGTCGAGTACCCCATCACGCGTATCCGGCAGACCTCCATCTCGGACGGCAGCAAGATCGACTTTTCCGACGGCGTGCGCTCGCTCATGCGCCAGGATCCGGACATCATCCTGGTGGGCGAGGTGCGCGACAAGGACACCGCCGAAATGGCCTTCCGCGCCGCCATGACGGGCCACCAGGTGTTCTCCACGCTGCACACCAACTCGGCGCTGCGCAGCTTTCAGCGTATCAAGGACCTGGGCGTTTCTCCCGAGGTGATGGCGGGCAACATCATCGGTATCGTGGCCCAGCGCCTGGTGCGGCGTGTGTGCGTGCACTGCCGCGAGGAGGTGCAGGTCACCGAGGGCAGCATCGAAGCCCGCCTCATCGGTGCCCACGCCGTCGGGCGCACGGTGTACCGTGCCCACCACGGCGGCTGCGAGGCCTGCGGCTTCCAGGGGTACAAGGGGCGGCTGGCCATCATGGAGCTGCTGCGCATGGACAGCATGCTGGACGAGCTGATCACCCGCAACGCTACCTTGGGCGAACTCACCGCGCACGCCATGGCGCATGGTTTTGCGCCCATGGCCGAAGACGGGTTGCGCCGCGTGCTGGAAGGCATCACCACCGTGGAAGAGGTGGGCCGGGTGGTCGATCTGACCACAAAACTGTAACGGAGCACAGCGCGCATGCCACGCTATCGCTACCGCGCCATCAACGAGGGCGGCGAAATCGTCAAGGGCGAAATCACCGCCCTGCACGAGGCCGACCTGCAGGCGCAGCTGCGCGCCTCGGGCCTGTCGCTGATCCGCTTTTCCACGGTGCGCCGCCGTGCGTTGCGCCTGGCCAGCCTGCCCACGCGCGAACTCATCAACCTGCTGTTCCACATGCAGATGCTGTTGCGCGCAGGCGTGCCGCTGATTGGTGCCCTGCAGGACCTGCGCGACGGCGCCGACAGCCTGGAGCTGCGCCAGGTGGCTGCCAGCCTGATGGACCGCATCCAGAACGGCAGCACCCTGGCCGACGCCATGGCCCAGGACCCAGGCATCTTCACCGACGTGATGGTGCACCTGGTGCGCTCGGGCGAAATCACCGGCCAGCTGGCCGAGGTGCTGGGCGAACTGGTGCGCTCGCTCAAGTGGCAGGCCGAGCTGGCCGCGCAGACCAAGAAGCTGCTCATGTACCCGGCGTTCGTCACCGTCACCATCTCGGGTGTGGTGGTGTTCCTGATGGTGTACCTGGTGCCCCAGCTCGTGAGCTTCATCCGCAACATGGGGCAGGAGATACCGCTGCAGACGCGATTGCTGATCTGGCTGTCCGAGGCCTTTGTGGGCTACTGGTGGCTCATCCTGCCCACGCCAGTGGCGCTGGTGGTGGGCGTGGCGCTGGCGGCGCGGGCCAACGAGCAACTGCGCTTCAAGCTGCACCAGGCGGTGCTGGCCATTCCGGCGGTGGGGCCGGTGATCAAGAAAATCATCCTGGCGCGGCTGATGGACAGCTTTGCGCTCATGTACCGCACCGGCATCCCGGTGATCGAGGCGCTGGGCTACTGCGAAAAGATCACCAGCAACCTGCCCGTGCAGCGCGCCCTGGCGCGTGCGCGCGAGCGCATTGCCAACGGCACCTCCATCAGTGATGCCTTTGCCATGGAGAACCTCTTTCCCTCGCTCGTGGTGCGCATGCTGCGCGTGGGCGAAGCCACGGGCGCGCTGGATGAAGCGCTGGCCAACGTGAGCTACTTCTTCACGCGCGATATCGACGAATCCATCGGCCGCGTGCAGGCGCTCATCGAGCCGGTGCTCACCGTGGTGCTGGGCTTGATCCTGGGCTGGATCATGCTGGCCGTGCTGGGCCCCATTTACGACACCATTTCCAAGATCCGGGCATGACGCTGCGCTCTTCTTCTCGCACCCACTTGCTGCTGGTCAACCCGGCGCAGGCGCAGTGGCTCGATGCCCAGGGCCAGGCCCTGCCTGAGCCACCCAGCGCAGCCGTCGGGGTGCGCGTGGTGGCCGACCTGGTCGAAGAAACCCATGTGCGCATCGAGGTGCCGGGCCTCCTGGGCGGCGACCGGCAGAGCTTCATCCAGGTGCAGTACCAGACCCTGCTGCCCGATGTGCCGCTGCACGCAAGCTGGGAGCCCGCTTCGGCCCAGCCGCTGCTGCCCAAGCCCTTTGGGCTGCATGCGGTGGGGGTGTCGTCCCCGATGCTGATGGGGCAACTCGATGCGCTGGTGCAGGCGCGCCACCCGATCGAGGGTGTCTGGACGCTGAGCTACCTCATGGCCCACTGGGCCGCGCTCCAGGCCCATCTGCCGCGCCAGGGCTGGCTGTTGCTGTGCCTGTGCCTGCCCTATGGCATGCGCATGGTGCTGCTGCAGGACCGTGTGCCCGTGTTCTCGCGCCTGCTGCTGGAAACCGAGCCGGATCTGCAGGCGCGCGAGGTGGCGCTCACGCTCAAATACCTGGCCGACAACCGCATCATTGAGCGCGACACCAGGCCGCAGGTCTTGTCCATGGACCCGGCACCCGATCTGCGTGCGAGCCTGCAGAACCAGGGGTTGCCGCTGCTGCCTGCCGTGGCACCGCGCAAGGCTGCCAGCATGCTGGCCGAGGTGCTGGCGCTGGCGGGCCAGCGAGCGCCGGGTCAACTGGCGGCAGCCGACCTGCGCCGACACCACCTGGCCCAGCGTGCGCGCCAGGGGCTCAGGGTGGCCACGGTGGTCGTGCTGCTGACTGGGCTGGCCGCTTTGGCGCTGCAGGGCCAGGCTTTGCTCGGGGGCGCAGAACAAAGCCGTGCCCGTGTGCAGCAGGCCACCAACATGGAGGCCCAGGCCCAGGCCATCCGTGAAGACCTGGCCCGGCGCCAGATCAACGTACCGCTGCTGCGCTTGGCCCTGGAGGTACAGCGCCAGGAACTGGACCAGGGCCTGGACCCCGCGCAGCCGCTGTGGATGCTGGGGCAGATGCTGCAGGCCCACCCCCAGGCCCAGCTGGTGCGCACCGAACAAGCCCTGCGCGCCCAGGCCTGCCCCGGTGCTCAGCCAGCGGGCGCCGAGGCCACGCCCGTGGCACAGGCCAACGCGGCCCTGCAGGCGGAATGGCAGTTCGAGATCCGCCCCGACGCTGGCCTGCTGCCGCGCCAGCGCCAGGCGCTGCTGGAGGCGCTGGGCCAGTCGGTGGGCGCCTGGCCGCAGTGGCAGGTGAAGATCGACCCGGTGCGCCTGGAAAGCGCCACTGCATTGGCCGGAGGCCAGAACAACACTGCAGATGTTGCCGCTAATACCTGGCGCTGGTGCCTGGGCTTGCGCACTGCCGATGCCGCTGCCGTGGGAGAGCCTTCATGAAGCGACTCTGGCCTGTGGTCTTTCCGCTGGTACGGCCCGCCGTTTTGACCTTGGCGGGTGTCTTGGCGGCTGTTCTGGTGGCGGTGCTGGCCCTGTGGGGCGTGCGCCATTTCCTCTTTCCCGGCTGGCAACAGGCGCAGGCCACGCAACAGGCTGCGCAAGGCCAGCTTGAGGAAGCCCGCGCCGAGCAGGCTGACGTGCAAAACCACTTGCGCCAGTACCAGCAGATGGTGGCTGCCGGGTTGGTGGGTGGCGAACCGCGCGCCGTGTGGGTGGAGGACCTGCTGCGCATCCTCCAGCAACAGGATTTGCAGGGCCAGGCCAGCTTCACCCTGGCCGCACCCGAAGCGGTGGAACTGCCCCAGGCCGAAGCCGCCCAGGCGCGCGTGCAGCGCCATGTGCTGGAACTGCAGTTTGCACGGGTGCACGAAATCGAGGTGCTGCGTGTGCTGGAGCAACTGCGATCGCGCCATTCCCTTGTCTCGCGTGTGGCAGGTTGCGTGTTCGAGCAACCCACGCCCGAGGGCCTTTCGGCGCGCTGCCGTGTCAACTTTCTGCACATTGACCCGCTTTCTGGTGCCGACCAGAATGCCCCGAAGTAGGCCACCCTGAGGTACGCCGCCATGCCATCCCCTGCTCCAGCGCCCCATCGCCTTGCCGCCCTGCTGGCAGCATGGGGCTGCCTGCTGGCGGGCCCGGCGAGCGCCGCCAGTGCAGTGCCGCAGCCCAGCGACCCCGAAGCAGCCAGCCTCTGGCCGCGCGTGTTCTACACCCCGCAGCAGCGCGCCAGCATTGAGGCTGCGCGCAAAGCGCCACCGGGCGGCATGGATCAGACAACACCCCCCACCGCGTCGGCACCGCAGGCACCGCCCCCGGTATTTCAATTGGACGGCCTGGCCCTGGGCCGCAAGAACGCCACCGCCTGGATCAACGGCCAGATGCTGCAGCACGGCGAACCCTTTGCGGGCCGCACCGTGCACATCGGTGATGGCGAAGTGCGCCTGCGCCTGAGCGGCGAGAGCGACATCGTGCTGCGCCCTGGGCAGCAGGTCAGCGACACCGGCGCCGTTCTGAACGACGTGGTGGCGCCAGGGTCATTGCATAAGAAATAGGGCTCTGACGCCCTATATACAAGCGCAAGCAGCTATAAAAATGATAGCAACCAATTTCTTTGCACCCTTTGTGTTGGCCCGGGCCGGTGCCAGAGCACGCGGCTTCTCGCTGGTGGAAATGGCGCTGGTGCTGCTCATCGTGGGTCTGCTGGCCGCCGTCTTTCTGCCGGCCACCAACACCTTTTTGGAAAACAACCGCCGCAAGGAAACCCGCGCCAAGCTGGAGGCGCTGGAGCAGGCAATGGTGCGGTTTGTGGTGGTGAACCGGCGGCTACCCTGTCCGGCGGATGGCGCGCAAGGAACCGGCAATCTGACCTCGGGAGTGGAGCAGCGCAATAACGCGGTACCACCTGCCACCTGTACGTCCATGACAAGTGGGGTGGTTCCTTGGCGCAGTTTGGGTTTGTCCGCAGATGCTGCGACCGATGCCTGGGGGGGGCTTATCACCTATCGTGTTTGGGCGCGTACAAATGTAGGTGCGGGAAGTGGAATCAATACGTCTTTGGCGATGGATGGGGGGATGGATTTCAGCGAATGCGATCCTGCGAAGCCGACGCCACCTTCGCCTGCAGAATATCGCTGCACAGGAGCCAATGCCCAGCCATTGGGCGCGCTATTGGCTGATGGTGGAATGCAAGCGCGTGGATTTCGGGTTTGCAGAGACGCATGCCCTGCCACCACAACACCTAATCCTCCGGGGACTTTTGAGGTTGCACGGCGGATTGACGGCAATGGTGCAGCCTATTTTCTTATCAGCCACGGCGCCAACAGGGTAGGGGCGTACAACACCGATGGCACGCTGCTGACAATAGCCAGCGGCCCTGGGCCAGGTGCACGTGAGAACATCAACCAAAACGGCCAAGTGCTGAGGGCAGCAGATTTGAACAGCACTTTTTATATCGATGCTGACTATGATGAGAACCCGTTGCCAACGGTAGGTGGACCCTATTTTGACGACATTGTTGTACGGCCTACCGTTATTTCGGTAGCCATAGCTGCGGGCTTGGGGCCCCGTAAGACACCCTGATGCAATGTATGACCTCCCGAGCCATGCAAGCATCCCCACCCCTACCCCCACTCTGCACATTGCCCTGTCGGCCCAGCCAGCAGGGAGGCATTGCGCTTGCGATGATTGTGACGCTCCTGGTGGTGGCGGCAACCACGCTGGCCATTCGCATGGCGCAACAGGTGGAGGATCGCAGAGAACGGGTCACGCAGACACAGGCTCGCATGGAGCGCATTCGTGCCGCGTTGCATGCCTTTGTGGCCACCCAGGGGCGCTTGCCATGCCCGGCTGCCGGGGCTTTGGATGCTGGGCTGGCGGTACCGCCCACGGCTGTGGATCTTTGTACCAACCGCGATGGAACGGTACCCTGGGTGAGTCTGGGGTTGCGTGCTGACGATGCCCTGGACGCCTGGGGAAGAAAAATCTCTTACCGTGTGTACGACGGCCCCACGGGCATGACCCGGGACAGAGGGGCCGACATGACCGACTGCGATACGGTGGAAAGTTCACCGCAGTCTCCGCCAGTACCAAACCGTGAATGCACAGCAGCCCATGATGTGCTGCCCGGGCCTGGCCCGGGCACCTATCTTGATCCTGATTTTCGTCCGGGTCTTGGCGTGCGTGTGGGTGGCGTCAACCAGACGCAGATGGCATGGGTGTTGATCAGCCATGGCTCCAGCGGCCAGGGTGCGTGGCTTCCAGGCGGTGGGCGTGTTCCGGTTCCTGCCAGTGCGGATGAACTTGTCAATGCGCAGGCACCGGCCGTTCCTCCGGCACCTGTGCCGCCCTTTGTCCAGCGCGATGAGAATGTCGTGGATCTCGACTCGGCGAGCGCGCCAGCGCATTTTGACGACTTGCTGTTGTTCGAGACCATTTCCCAGCTTATCCACGCGGCAGGCAGGGAGGCAAGGGACTGGCCGGAGACAGTGCCGCCGCCACCGCCACCGCCACCGCCACCGCCACCGCCACCGCCGCCTGTAACCGGCGATATGATCAAAAAGCTGCTGGAAGATCCAAATGCTATCGATACCAAAGGCAACGGCTCGGGCCTGACGTTCATTGATCTTTCGACAACAGATTTGGGCACGGTGCGTATCAGCTCAACGGGGGGAGAGATCAGCACCGATGGTCCTTACCAAGCCCTTGGCGTGTGCAGTTCGGGGTGTGGAGCGGGTAACAGCAGCAACCGGGCGCTGGATTCATCGGAATCCCTGAGCTTCCGTTTGGGTTTAAGCAAGACAGCGCAGAGCTTTGCCTTGGGCCTTCTGGGCATATCCAATACCACGGTGGCTGTCTCCATCACCTTCAAGAAAAATGGGGTCACGCTTGGCAACCTGATGCAGTCGGTGGCTGTCACCACCTCGATGCCTGCTTCTCCGCAGCTGACAAACCTCGCGCTGACTCCGCCTGGGACACAGTTTGACGAGGTGGTGGTGCAGCCTGTGGGTTCCTCACGCTTCTTTGTGGCAAACGTGTTTTTCTGCCAGGCGGCCACCTGCCCATCCCCGTAACGGGTGATAGCCATTGAACGCCCATGCCCCAGGGTTTTGAAGATTCCGCCTACACCCGCGCCAGCCTGCACCGGGCCTTGCGCACGCGCAAGCAGCGCCGCCGCTGGCAGCAGGTGGCGGGCATCCTGCTGCTGTTGGCGGGCTATGCCTGTCTAGCGGTATCCGCCGATACCGCCAGCGAATGGCTGTTGCTGCGCGTGGTCGGTGGCTTTGTGCTGTTGTTCGTGGGCTTCACGGTGGCCATTGGTCCTACCGTGGCAGCGTTTTTAGGGGACCATGACTGAGCCGCAGGCTTCCCCCGCACTGCCGCCCGCGCAGGTGCCGGGCCGCTGTCCGGTGCTCTGGGT
Organism: Acidovorax sp. 210-6; assembly: GCF_010020825.1. GTDB lineage: Bacteria > Pseudomonadota > Gammaproteobacteria > Burkholderiales > Burkholderiaceae_C > Simplicispira > Simplicispira sedimenti. The sequence goes on along the minus strand of NZ_JAACJE010000001.1, from coordinate 2,755,318 downwards.
CGAGGACGATCCGGTGCTCTCGGATTGGGTAGCGCAGTCCTTGCAGGACGAGGGCTGGCCGGTGCTGGTGGCGCATGATCGCAGCCAGGCGCTCCAGTTGTTGGAGCACGAGGTGCCTAAGGGCCAGGCCTGCGTGGCTTTGCTGGACATGGGCTTGCCGCCACTTCCCAGCCGTCCGGACGAAGGCCTGTTGCTGCTGTCGCAACTGGTGGCGCGGTGGCCGGTGCTGCATGCCATCGTGCTCACCGGCCAGCATGAAAAGACCGTGGGCCAGCAGGCGGTACACGCGGGTGCCTTCGACTTTCTGACCAAGCCCGTGACGGCGGCGGTGTTGCGCCAGGCGCTGGAGCGTGCGGCATGGTTCTCCCTGCGCCAGCAGGAGTTGTGGGCCCAGGGGCGGCTGCACCTCTCGGTGTCTGCCCAGTTGTCCGAAGGGGTGCGCGAAGCCAGCGACCAGGTGGCCGAGCAGCTCATACGCCATGTGTTGGGCAGCAACGGCTTCAACGTGGCTGCCGCCGCCCGCGCCTTGGGGTTGGAGCGGGAGCAGCTTTACTACCACATGAAGAAATTCGGTATTCAGCGCCAGGCATCACCAGACACCGATCCGGGAAGCAACGCATGAACTCGCTGCCCTGGATGCTGGTGACCCTGGGGTTGGTACTGCTGCTGGCGGCCTGGGCGGTGTGGCACCGCGGGCAGCGCATGCGCCGCTGCCTGGCCGAGCTGCTGGCCCTGCCCGCCGACATGCACCCGCTGCGCTGGCCCGAGCGTGCCTGGCCCATTCTGGAGCGCTCGGGCATTGCGGGCATCGCCTGGGAGGGGCTGTGGTTTGGCGACGCGGTGCGCGGCCAATGGGGGCAGCCTTTGGCCGCGCACTGGCCGCGCCAGACGCTCAGCGCCGGGCCGGACTGCCAGATCGAACTGCGCTGGGCCGATGTGGCCCGCACCGACGAAGCGCGGGTGCTGGCGCTGGCCGTGCTGGACGTGTTTGCGCAAACCTGGCTCTCGCGCATGCGCGAGCGCACCCAGGCGGTGGCCGTGGCGCTGGCGCAGCGCGCGCAGGTGCAGTTGTATTGGCAGCACGACATGCGCAACCTCGCTCAATGGGTGGGCCTGCTGGCCGAGGAGTTTGGTGCCGCCACGCCTGAGCAGCTCCCGCGTTTGGCGCAGCGCCTGCAGCGCCAGGCGCCCCTGCTGCAGGCGCGTGCCCACAAGCTGCTGGCTGCGACCGAGGCACCAACGCAGGTTCCCGCCGAGGACGAACCGCCCGTCCAGGCCCTGGACTTGCTGCACAACGCTGCGGAACTGGCGGGCCTGGCCATCGCCATCGACATGGGCCCAGACGAGGGCAGTGGGCTGCCGCCACTGGTGCTGGAGTCTGCCCAGGCCCTGGCCCTGGAGCGTGCGCTGGACAATATCTTTTCCAATCTTGCACGCGACAGTGGTGCGCGTCTTGGGGGTGTACCGCTGCGTTGCGAATGCACGGTGTACGAGGGCGCGCTGCAAGCGCGCCTGCACACACCGCGCCTGGCCACACCGTGGCCACGCAGAGCGTTCGAGCCGCTCAAGTCACCCACGGGCTCGGGCATGGGGCTGTACCAGGCGCGGCGCTCGCTGCGCGACGCGGGGGGCGACCTGCAGGCCAGCGAGGAAGCTCAGGGCGTGGTGTTTGTGTTGCGTGTTCCGCTGGCCTCGTCGGAGTGCGCTGTCGCCCAAGCGTCAAGAAATTTGACTGTTGCGGACCCCCATGCCTCTGCACAATAAGTTACAAGGGTGGCCATTGGGGTTGCCTGCCGTTTGTTCTACAGGAGATTCATCGATGCAATCACTTCCCATGCGCCGCGCGGGTCGTCAGGCCCAGTCTGGCTTCACGCTGGTGGAAATCGCCATTGTTCTGGTCATCATCGGCCTGCTGTTGGGCGGTGTGCTCAAAGGTCAGGAACTGATCGAGAACGGGCGCGTGAAGAACGCGGCCAGCGACATGAATGGCATTGTGGCGGCGTACAACAGCTATCTGGATCGCTACCGCAAGGTGGCCGGTGATGATGGTCCGGTGGCCAACTTGACGGCGCGTGGGACTGCTTGGGCAGGGATGGCAGCGGGCAACAACAATGGCATTCTCGATGTCAACGCAGGCCAAACGTTCACGGGTGGTGGCGAGGGCGCCACGTTCTTCCGGCATCTGCGGGCCTCGGGTTTTATCACTGGCAATCCCGCTGATGTGGGTGTGAACGCTCTTCCCGTGAATGCCTGGGGAGGCCGTGTGGGTGTGACGGCAACCACTTTGGTGCAAGGGCGTGCCGCTGCCCGTCAGTTGGTGTGCATGGGCAATGTGCCGGGCAAAGCCGCAGCGGCTCTGGATGTGCAATTGGATGATGGTCGGCCCAACAATGGCTCTTTCCGCGCAACCCAGGGGGCGAACAACGTGGTTCCTGGCGGCGCTGCAGCGGCCTACAGCGAAGACCAGACCTATACCGTCTGCCGCGACATCAATTGACGACCCTGCAGCGCCTTGGGGCGTTGCGGTGTGACATAAAAAAAACCGCCCGGCATAGCCGGGCGGTTTTTTTGTTCAGGAACCTTGCCAAATTACTTCAGCTTGGCTTCCTTGTATTCCACGTGCTTGCGCGCCTTGGGGTCGAACTTCATGATCGACATCTTGTCGGGCATGGTCTTCTTGTTCTTGGTGGTGGTGTAGAAGTGACCGGTGTCGGCCGTGGACACCAGCTTGATCTTGTCGCGTCCGCCTTTGCTTGCCATGGTGCTTCTCCTTAAGCCTGGCCACGTGCACGCAGGTCTGCGAGCACGGAGTCGATGCCGTTCTTGTCGATCAGGCGCAGGGCAGCGCTGGAAACGCGCAGGCGCACCCAACGGTTTTCGCTCTCGACCCAGAAACGACGGTATTGCAGGTTCGGCAGGAACCGGCGCTTGGTTTTGTTGTTGGCGTGGGAAACATTGTTCCCGACCATGGGCTTCTTGCCCGTGACGTCACATACGCGTGCCATTGTGGACACTCCGATACATAAACGGCTGTTACTGGCGACAGGCCCCTTGTGGTGCCTGTCTCGCTTCAGCCTCACCTCGCCATGAAAAGGGTGGCGGTATCCCAATCTGCCGCAGCTCTCACGAGCCATGGATGCAGCAAAGCCAGCCATTGTAGCGCATTTGCATCACTCATGGCCAGCCCCTTGCGGTGACTGGTGGGCGGGCAGGTGGGTCAGCCCTGCTGTTCCAGGAAGCGCTGCGCGTCGAGTGCGGCCATGCAACCCGTACCGGCGCTGGTGATGGCCTGGCGGTACACGTGGTCCTGCACGTCGCCAGCGGCGAAGATGCCGGGCACCGAGGTCTGCGTGGCGAACCCCTTGAGGCCGCCCTGGGTGACGATGTAGCCGTTCTCCAGCTCCAGGTGGCCCTGGAAGATCTCGGTGTTGGGCGCGTGGCCGATGGCGATGAAGCAGCCTTGCAGCGCAATGTCCTCGGTGGCGCCGTTCTGCGTGTGCTTGATGCGGATGCCAGTCACGCCGGTCTGGTCGCCCAGCACTTCGTCCAGGGTGTAGAAGGTCTTGAGCACGATCTTGCCAGCGGCCACCTTTTCCATCAGATGGTCCACCAGGATGGGTTCGGCCTTGAACTTGTCGCGCCGGTGCACCAGCGTGACCTTGCTGGCGATGTTGGAGAGGTACAGCGCCTCCTCCACGGCGGTGTTGCCGCCGCCGATCACGCAGACTTCCTGGTCGCGGTAAAAGAAACCGTCGCAGGTGGCGCAGGCCGACACGCCCTTGCCCATGAAGGCTTCTTCCGAGGGCAGGCCCAGGTATTTGGCCGAGGCGCCCGTGGCGATGATGAGCGAGTCACAGGTATAGACGCCGCTGTCGCCCGTGAGCGTGAACGGACGCTGGCTGAAATCGACCTTGTTGATGTGGTCGAAGACGATCTGTGTCTTGAAGCGCTCGGCGTGCTGCAGGAAGCGCTCCATCAGCGCCGGGCCCTGCACGCCGTGCACGTCGGCGGGCCAGTTGTCCACCTCGGTGGTGGTGGTGAGCTGTCCGCCCTGCGCCATGCCGGTGATGAGCACGGGGTTCAGGTTGGCGCGCGCGGCGTAAATGGCGGCGGTGTAACCGGCGGGGCCGGAGCCGAGAATCAGGACTTTGGCGTGCAAGGCGTTGGACATGGTAAAAGCTCGGGTTGGTGCGTTCGTGGCGCGCAAGTGCGGGGCCACAACAAGAAGGTCAAGGGCATAAGTATCAACCAAGTGCGGACTCCTGCCCTCTGCCCCGCTGCCTGTCACGTTCATTGACGAAAACAATCAGTGGCTGCCATGAGCGGCCCCACGATCTGAGGAGATGCTGCAATGGCAATGTTGACCAACCTGGATCTGATGCGCAGGGTGCCCTTGTTTGCCCGGCTGACGGTGGCGCAGGCCGAGGCCCTGAGCTCAGCGGTGGTCAAGCGCCGCTACAAGCGTGGCGAGGTGCTGGTGGCGCAGGGCCAGAAGTCTGATGCCCTGTTTCTGCTGCTGACCGGGCGCGCCCGCGTCATGGCGTCCGACAGCCGGGGGCGCGAGGTGATTCTGGCCACCTTGGGGCAGGGCGACTATCTGGGGGAAATGAGCCTGATCGACAACGAGCCCCATTCGGCCACCGTGCGCGCCGAGGTGCAGACCGACGTGCTGGTGCTGGGGCGCGCGGAGTTCACCCGTTGCCTGCTGGAGAACGCGTCCATGGGCGTGGTGCTGATGCGCGGCCTGGTCAAGCGCCTGCGCCAGGCCGATCGCAAGATCGAGTCGCTGGCGCTGCTGGATGTGTACGGTCGCGTAGCCCATGCGCTCATTGAGCAGGCACATACCAATGCCCAAGGCCAGCAAATCATTGAAAACAAGATTTCCCGCCAGGACCTGGCCAAAACCATTGGCGCCTCGCGCGAAATGGTCAGCCGCGTCATGAAAGACCTGGAAAACCGTGGTTTCATCGAAACCCTGCCCACTGGCGCCACGCTGTTGTGCACGCCCTTGCAAACCTTGGGTTGAAGCGGCACCGGCAGCGGTTTTGAGGCCCTGGTGCATGCGGTAAGCTTGCGCCCGCACGCCTATGACCTATTCGCTCAATACCCTGAACGCGTCTTCCTCTGACAAGTCTCCCCCCCGCACCGTGCCCCGCCTGGGGCAGGAGGCGGGTCTGGCGCTGGGCCTGCTGGCGCTGGTGCTGTGGCTGCTGGCCTTGCTGAGCTATTCGCCGCAGGATGCGGCCTGGTCCACCTCCGGGGTGGGCGCCGGGGCAGTGCACAACTGGGCGGGGCGGTTGGGCGCCTGGCTGGCCGATGGCAGCTACTTTGCGCTGGGTTTCTCTGTGTGGTGGGGTGTGGTGGCGGCCGTGTATGCCTGGCTGGCAGCCCTGGCGCGCTGGATGCGCGCGGGCGAGGCGCCGCGCAGCCCGGCCCCAGAGCGTCCCGCCTGGTGGGGGCGCATGCTTTTCTGGGGTGGGCTGCTGCTGCTGCTGTGCGCCAGCACGGCGCTGGAGTGGTCGCGCCTGTACCGTTTTGAGTCGGCACTTCCGGGCCATGCCGGGGGGCTATTGGGATACTGGTTGGGGCCCGTCTCCATGCAGTGGCTGGGCTTTACCGGTTCGGGGCTGGTGGGCATTGCGCTGGTGGTGGTTGCGGTGGCGCTGGTGTTTGGCTTCTCGTGGGGGCATTTGGCCGAGGCGCTCGGTGCGCGCATCGAGGCCTTGGTGCAGTCCGGTCGCGCACGGCGCGAGCTGGCGCGTGATGTGGCCGAGGGCAAGCGCGCTGCGCGCGAGCGCGAGGAAGTGGTGTTTGAGGAGCGCCAGGAGATCGAGGTGCAGCACCCGCAGCCGGTGCAGATCATCGAGCCGGTGTTGGTCGAGGTGCCCCAGAGCACCCGTGTGGCCAAGGAACGCCAGAAACCCCTGTTCTCCGAAATGCCCGACAGCCGCCTGCCGCAGGTGGACCTGCTCGACGGCGCCGCGCAGCACAAGGAGGTGGTTTCTGCTGAAACCCTGGGCATGACCAGCCGCCTCATCGAGAAAAAGCTCAAGGACTTTGGCGTGGACGTGACCGTGGTGGCCGCCATGCCCGGCCCGGTGATCACGCGCTACGAGATCGAGCCTGCCACGGGCGTCAAGGGCTCGCAGGTGGTGAACCTGGCCAAGGACCTGGCGCGCAGTTTGAGCCTGGTGTCCATCCGCGTGGTCGAGACGATTCCGGGCAAGACCACCATGGCGCTGGAGCTGCCCAATGCCAAGCGCCAGACCATCAAGCTCAGCGAAATCCTGGGCTCGCAGGTGTACAACGAGGCCAAGAGCCTGCTGACCATGGGCCTGGGCAAGGACATCGTCGGCAACCCCGTGGTGGCCGACCTCGCCAAGATGCCGCACGTGCTGGTGGCCGGTACCACGGGCTCGGGCAAGTCGGTCGGTATCAACGCCATGATCCTGTCGCTGCTCTACAAGGCCGAGGCCAAGGATGTGCGCCTGCTGATGATCGACCCCAAGATGCTGGAAATGTCGGTCTATGAAGGCATTCCGCACCTGCTCGCGCCCGTGGTCACCGACATGAAGCAGGCCGCGCACGGCCTGAACTGGTGCGTGGGCGAGATGGAGCGCCGCTACAAGCTCATGAGCAAGCTGGGCGTGCGCAACCTGGCGGGCTACAACACCAAGATCGACGAGGCCGCGGCGCGCGAGGAATCCATCCCCAACCCCTTCAGCCTCACGCCCGAGCAGCCCGAGCCGTTGCAGCGCCTGCCGCACATCGTGGTCGTCATCGACGAGCTGGCCGACCTGATGATGGTGGTCGGCAAGAAGATCGAAGAGCTGATTGCCCGCCTGGCCCAGAAGGCGCGCGCGGCGGGAATCCACCTCATCCTGGCCACGCAGCGCCCCAGCGTGGACGTGATTACCGGCCTCATCAAGGCCAACATCCCTACGCGCATTGCGTTCTCGGTAGGCTCCAAGATCGACAGCCGCACCATCCTCGACCAGATGGGTGCCGAGGCGCTGCTGGGCATGGGCGACATGCTCTACATGGCCAGCGGCACCGGTCTGCCGATCCGGGTGCACGGCGCCTTCGTGAGCGACGATGAAGTGCACCGCGTGGTGCACTACCTCAAGGAACAGGGCGAGCCCGACTACATCGAAGGCGTGCTCGAAGGCGGAACCATCGACGGCGAGGGTGATCTGTCCCTGGACGGTGGGGGCGAGAACGGCGAGAAAGACCCCATGTACGACCAGGCCGTGGAGGTGGTGCTCAAGGACCGCAAGGCCAGCATCTCCTACGTACAGCGCAAGCTGCGCATTGGCTACAACCGCTCGGCCCGGCTGCTGGAAGACATGGAAAAAGCAGGCCTGGTCAGCGCCCTCACCGCCAGCGGCCAGCGCGAAGTGCTCGTTCCCGCTCGCAACGAGTAGCCCACACCCCCGGAGCCCGGATGAAACGTATTTTTGCTACTGTTTTGATAGCTGCTTGCGCTCAATGGGCGAGCGCTGATGGCCTGAAAGACCTTGAAAACTTCATGAAGGCCACGCAATCGGCGCGGGCCGATTTCACGCAGGTGGTCACCACGCCGCCCAAGGACGGGCAGGCGGCGCGCCAGAAGACGTCCAGCGGCAGCTTCGAATTCCAGCGCCCGGGCCGTTTCCGCTTTGTGTACCAGAAGCCGTTCGAGCAAACCATCGTCGCCGACGGCCAGACGCTCTGGTTCTACGACGTGGACCTGAACCAGGTCACCCAGCGCCCTCAGGCCCAGGCCCTGGGCAGCACGCCCGCGGCGCTGCTGGCCTCGGCGCCCGACCTGCAGGCGCTGCGCGCGGACTTCACGCTCGAATCCGCGCCCGCTCAGGATGGTTTGGAGTGGGTGCAGGCCGTTCCCAAGGCCAAGGAAGGGCAATTGCAGAACGTGCGTGTGGGTTTTCGTGATGGGCAGTTGGCGGTGCTGGAAATCCTTGACAGCTTTGGCCAGCGCTCCACCCTTCGTTTTGCCAAGCTGCAGGCCAACCCGCAGCTGCCGGCGGCCACCTTCCAGTTCAAGCCCCCGGCAGGGGCAGACGTGCTCAAACAATAGGCAGAACTCAAGCCAGCGCCAGCAGCCCTAGTCCGATGGCCGCTGGCACCGCCTGGATGAACAGGATCTTGCGGCTGGCTGTGGCCGCACCGTACAGGCCTGCTGCCAATACGCAGAGCAAGAAGAACACCTTCACCGACTGGCCTGCATCGCCCAGCCACAGGCCCCAGAACAGGCCTGCCGCCAGGAAGCCGTTGTACAGCCCCTGGTTGGCGGCCAGCGTCTTGGTGGCCGTGGCCATTTCCTGCGTCATGCCAAAGGCGCGCCGTCCTGCGGGCTTGTCCCAGAGGAACATCTCCAGCACCAGGATGTAAACGTGGAGCAGCCCGATCAGGGCGATGACGGCGTTGGCGGCAAGGGACATGGCGAAATTCCAGCATTCCATCGATCAAGAGGGCGTAGAGCATAGCCGTGTACGCCCAATCTTGCTGGCGCTACAACAAGGGCGCTCAGCCCAATGCGCGCGCGACGCGGGAGCGCAGCTCGGGCAACAGCTCCGAGTCAAACCACGGGTTGTGGTGTAGCCAGCCGTTGTTGCGCGGGCTGGGGTGTGGCAGCACCAGCAGGGTGGGGCCGTGGTCGCGCCACCGGCGCACGGCATCGGTGAGCGGGCCACGGTGCTGCGGCAGATGCCAGGCCAGCGCATGCTGGCCCAGCACCAGCGTTAGGCGCAGGTGTGGCAAATGGTCCAGCAGGGGCTGGCGCCAGGCCGGGGCGCATTCGGGTCGCGGCGGCAGGTCGCCCGAGCGGCCCGTGCCGGGGTAGCAAAAGCCCATGGGCAGGATGGCCACCTGGCGCGGGTCGTAGAAGGTGTCGCGTCCGATGCCCAGCCAGGCGCGCAGGCGCTCGCCGCTGGCATCGTCGAACGGAATGCCCGAGGCATGCACCTTGCGGCCCGGCGCCTGGCCGGCGATCAGGATGCGCGCCTCGGCATGGGCCTGCAGTACCGGGCGCGGGCCGTGGGGCAGGTGCGCGGCGCACAGCTGGCAGGCGCGCACGCGGGTGAGCAGGGTGCCGAGCGGCTCGCCCGGCATCACGGTGTGATCTGGGCACCGGCCTCGGCCAGCAGTTCGCGCAGCACCGAGCGGTGGCAGTGCGACTCGTCCTCGCAGTAGCAGCCGACGGAGAAGTTTGCGTCCTGCGACATGCGGGCCAGCAGCGCCAGGGTGTGGCGGTTCTCGGGCGTGGCCATCTCGGCGCGGTACTTGCGCACGAAGGCGGTCCATTCCTGGGGCGTGGCGGCGGCCTGGGCCTGTTTCACGGTCTCGGGGCTGGGCGCGAGGTTGGGGAACCAGACGTCGTACCAGTCCTGCGCCGCGAACTGCTCTTTGGGCACGCCGCGCGGCGGGCGGCGTACGGTGCCGATACGGGTGCCTTCGTCGAGGGCGCGTGGGCTGCCGAGTTGAACGATGCGGATTGCCATGGGGAGAACCTCCGTGGCGAGCATTCTGAGCCATGGCAGACCCGGTCGGCTGGCATTTGCCCGCTACCATCGTGGTTACCGTGAAACCGTCCGTTGCCCCCCACCAGCCCCTGGCCGAGCGCCTGCGCCCGCGCCGGCTTTCCGAAGTCATCGGCCAGCAGCATGTGCTGGGGCCGGGCATGCCGTTGCGCCTGGCGTTCGAGTCGGGCCGGCCGCACAGCTGCATCCTGTGGGGCCCGCCGGGCGTGGGCAAGACCACCATCGCGCGCCTCATGGCCGATGCGTTCGACGCGCAGTTCATCAGCATCAGCGCGGTGCTCGGCGGCGTGAAGGACATCCGCGACGCCGTGCAGCAGGCCGAAAACGCGCGCGACGGCCTGATGCAGCAGCGCACCCTCGTCTTCGTCGATGAGGTGCACCGTTTCAACAAGAGCCAGCAGGACGCCTTCCTGCCGCATGTCGAAAGCGGCCTGTTCACCTTCATCGGCGCGACCACCGAGAACCCCTCGTTCGAGGTCAACTCGGCCCTGCTGTCACGCGCGGCGGTGTATGTGCTGCAGCCCTTGTCGGCTGATGATTTGAAGCAAATTGTGGCTCTGGCCCAAGCTAGCCAAGCGCTGCGTGCTATCGAAAGTGAAGCGATTGAGCGCCTTGTGGCCTACGCCGATGGCGATGCGCGGCGTCTGCTCAACACTCTGGAGACGCTGGAGATGGCGGCGGCGCAGGAGCAGCTGGTGGAGATCACCGATGCCTGGGTGCTCAAGGTGCTGGGCGAGCGCATGCGCCGCTACGACAAGGGTGGCGAGCAGTTCTACGACACCATCAGCGCGTTGCACAAGTCGGTGCGCGGCTCCGACCCCGACGCCGCGCTGTACTGGCTGGTGCGCATGCTTGACGGTGGCGCCGACCCGCGCTACATGGCGCGCCGCCTGGTGCGCATGGCGAGCGAGGACATCGGCCTGGCCGACCCGCGCGCGCTGCGCCTGGCGCTGGACGCCGCCGAGGTGTACGAGCGCCTGGGCAGCCCCGAGGGCGAGCTGGCGCTGGCCGAATGCGTGGTCTATCTGGCCGTGGCGCCCAAGTCCAACGCCGTTTACAAGGCCTACAACGCGGCCCGCGCCTTCGTGAAGCAGGACGGCACGCGCCCCGTGCCCATGCACCTGCGCAACGCGCCCACCCAGCTCATGAAGCAGCTGGACTACGGCAAGGGCTACCGCTACGCGCACGACGAGGAAGGCGGCTTTGCCGCTGGCGAAACCTACCTGCCCGAGGGGATGGCTGCGCCTGGGTTCTATCAGCCGGTGCAGCGCGGACTGGAGATCCGCATTGCAGACAAGCTCGAAGAGTTGCGTCAGCGAAATGCCCAAGCGGCCGTTGACGTCACGCATTTGCCCAAGAATGAGACGGGCGTGAAATAAGGTCGCAGCCTGAAAACGGCGTTATATCGCGATTTCTTATGCAGACAGAAGCTGACTGATACGGCGTCAACCCAAGGGAAAACCCCTCCGGGAGGGGGGAGGGCCGCTCTGATGCAAGTCGCTACAATCGCGTCCACCAAACCCGCATGGCTGAATCTCCGGCGGGTTTTTTGCTAGATGGCAGGCGGGCCCAAAAGGCTGTACCAATCCTGGTGCCACCAATCCGGGATCCCGTCACAAACGAAGGACTTCTGTTATGGAAATTTTGCTGCAGCAGATCATCAACGGTCTGGTTCTCGGCAGCATGTACGCCTTGATAGCCTTGGGCTACACCATGGTGTACGGCATCATTCAACTGATCAACTTCGCCCACGGCGAGGTGCTCATGATCGGTGCACTGACCAGCTGGAGCTGCATCGGCCTGATGCAAGGGGCCATGCCCGGAGCGCCTGGCTGGGTCATCCTGCTCTTGGCCACGCTCATCGCGTGTGTGGTGGCAGCAACCCTGAACTTCACGATCGAGAAGGTCGCCTACAAGCCCTTGCGCAGCAGTCCGCGCCTGGCTCCCCTGATCACGGCCATCGGCATGTCCATCCTGCTGCAGACGCTGGCCATGATCATCTGGAAGCCCAACTACAAACCTTATCCCACGCTGCTGTCCTCGACCCCGTTCGAGATCGGCGGCGCTTACATCACGCCCACCCAGGTGCTGATCCTGGGCGTGACGGCGGTGGCCCTGGCCTCGCTGATGTATTTGGTCAATCACACCAACCTGGGCCGCGCCATGCGCGCCACGGCAGAAAACCCCCGTGTGGCGGCGCTCATGGGCGTCAAGCCCGACATGGTGATCTCGGCCACCTTCATCATTGGTGCCGTTCTGGCCGCCATCGCCGGCATCATGTATGCGTCCAACTACGGTACGGCGCAGCACACCATGGGCTTCCTGCCAGGCCTGAAGGCCTTCACGGCAGCCGTGTTCGGTGGTATCGGCAACCTCGCCGGTGCCGTGGTCGGCGGCATCCTTCTGGGCCTGATCGAAGCCATCGGCTCGGGCTACATCGGCACCCTGACGGGCGGCCTGCTGGGCAGCCACTACACCGACATCTTCGCGTTCATCGTGCTCATCATCATCCTGACGCTGCGCCCCTCGGGCCTGCTGGGTGAGCGTGTGGCGGATCGCGCCTGAGGAGCACCACACCATGAAGAACACCAAAGTCAACTGGATCCTGGGTGGCATTGCACTGCTGGTGCTGCCGCTCCTCCTGCAATCCTTCGGCAACGCCTGGGTGCGCATCGCCGACATCGCACTGCTGTATGTGCTGCTGGCCCTGGGCCTGAACATCGTGGTGGGCTACGCCGGCCTGCTGGACCTGGGCTATGTGGCGTTCTACGCCGTGGGCGCCTACCTGTTTGGCCTGATGGCTTCGCCCCACCTGGCGGACAATTTCGCCGCGTTTGCGGCCATGTTCCCCAACGGGCTGCACACCTCGCTGTGGCTGGTGATACCGGCGGCAGCGGTGTTAGCGGCGTTCTTTGGGGCCTTGCTGGGGGCGCCCACGCTCAAGCTGCGTGGTGACTACCTGGCCATCGTGACGCTGGGCTTCGGCGAGATCATCCGCATCTTCCTGAACAACCTGGACCACCCTGTGAACCTGACCAACGGCCCCAAGGGCATTGGCCAGATCGACTCGGTGCAGATCTTCGGCCTGGACCTGGGCAAGCGCCTGGAGCTGTTCGGGTTCGACATCAACTCCGTCACGCTGTATTACTACCTGTTCCTGGCGCTGGTGCTGATCTCCATCGTGATCTGCTACCGCCTGCAGGATTCGCGCATCGGCCGCGCCTGGATGGCCATCCGTGAAGACGAAATCGCCGCCAAGGCCATGGGTATCAACACCCGCAACATGAAGCTGCTGGCCTTTGCCATGGGCGCTTCGTTCGGTGGTGTGTCGGGTGCCATGTTCGGGGCCTTTCAGGGCTTCGTCTCGCCCGAATCCTTCAGTCTGATGGAATCGGTGATGATCGTCGCCATGGTGGTGCTGGGCGGTATCGGCCACCTGCCGGGCGTGATCCTGGGGGCCGTGCTGCTGTCGGCCCTGCCCGAAGTGCTGCGTTACGTGGCTGGTCCGCTGCAGGCCATGACCGATGGCCGCCTGGACGCCGCCATCCTGCGCCAGCTCCTCATCGCGCTGGCCATGATCATCGTGATGCTGCTGCGTCCGCGTGGCCTGTGGCCCGCACCCGAGCACGGCAAGAGCCTGACGCAGAAGACCTGAACCCAGCGCAGAGAGTTTGAACATGGCAGAACAAAACAACAACGTGGTGCTGAAGGTCGCCGGCATTTCCAAGCGCTTCGGCGGCTTGCAGGCCCTGTCCGACGTGGGCATCACCATCCAGCGTGGTCAGGTCTATGGCCTGATCGGTCCCAACGGCGCGGGCAAGACCACGTTCTTCAACGTGATCACCGGCCTGTACACGCCCGACAGCGGCACCTTCGAGCTGGCAGGCAAGCCCTACGAGCCGACGGCCGTGCACGAGGTGGCCAAGGCGGGCATTGCCCGCACCTTCCAGAACATCCGCCTGTTTGCCGAAATGACGGCACTGGAGAACGTGATGGTGGGGCGCCACATTCGCACGGGCTCGGGCCTGCTGGGTGCCATCCTGCGCACCAAGGGCTTCAAGGACGAAGAGGCCGCCATCCGCCGTCGGGCGCAGGAGCTGCTGGACTACGTGGGCATTGGCAAGTTTGCCGACTTCAAGGCCCGCACGCTGAGCTACGGCGACCAGCGCCGCCTGGAAATCGCCCGCGCCCTGGCCACCGACCCGCAGCTCATCGCGCTGGACGAACCGGCCGCCGGCATGAACGCCACCGAGAAAGTGCAGCTGCGCGAGCTGATCGACCAGATTCGCAAGGACAACCGCACCATCCTGCTGATCGAACATGACGTGAAGCTGGTGATGGGCCTGTGCGACCGCGTGACCGTGCTCGACTACGGCAAGCAGATCGCCGAAGGCACGCCCGCCGATGTGCAGAAGAACGAAAAAGTGATTGAGGCCTATCTGGGCACCGGAGGACACTGAGCATGGCCGAAAAGACGAACGTATTGCTGAAGGTCAAGGGCCTGAAGGTGGCCTACGGCGGCATCCAGGCCGTCAAGGGCGTGGACTTTGAAGTGCGCGAAGGCGAGCTGGTGTCGCTGATCGGCTCCAACGGCGCCGGCAAGACCACCACCATGAAGGCCATCACCGGCACGCTGCCGATGAACGACGGCGACATCGAGTACCTGGGCGAGAGCATCAAGGGCAAGGGCGCCTGGGACTTGGTGAAGAAGGGCCTGGTCATGGTGCCGGAAGGCCGCGGCGTGTTCGCGCGCATGACTATCACCGAGAACCTGCAAATGGGCGCCTACACGCGCAGCGACAAGGCCGGCATCCTGGCCGACATCGAGAAGATGTTCACCATCTTCCCGCGCCTGCGCGAGCGCAAGGACCAGCTGGCTGGCACCATGTCGGGTGGCGAACAGCAGATGCTGGCCATGGGTCGCGCGCTGATGAGCCAGCCCAAGGTGCTGCTGCTGGACGAGCCCTCCATGGGCCTGTCGCCCATCATGGTGGACAAGATCTTCGAGGTGGTGCGCGACGTGTACGCCCTGGGCGTGACCATCGTGCTGGTCGAGCAGAACGCCAGCCGCGCGTTGGCCATCGCCGACCGCGGCTACGTGATGGAGTCCGGCCTGATCACCATGACCGGTCCTGGCCAGGAGCTGCTGAGCGACCCCAAGGTGCGCGCCGCCTACCTGGGCGAGTGATCTGCTGGCGCGCACCCACTGCCCGCAGGGGCCCGGGCTGCGCTGCACAGGGCCTGATTGCTATACTATTCATAGCTGTTTACGCTTGATGGTATTGCCTTTCGGGCCTTTTTCATTGGTATTTTTGCCATGATGACACTGCTCCAGTCCCTGCCCATTTCGCTGCAGACCGTTCTGCTGCTGGTGGCCAGCAATGTGTTCATGACCTTTGCCTGGTACGGGCATCTCAAGAACCTGGCCACGGCACCCTGGTACGTGGCGGCCCTGGTGAGCTGGGGTATTGCGCTGTTCGAGTACCTGTTGCAGGTTCCGGCCAATCGCATCGGGTACACCCAGTTCAACGTCGGGCAGCTCAAGATCCTGCAGGAAGTCATCACCCTGACGGTGTTTGTCCCCTTTGCGGTGTTCTACCTCAACCAGCCCCTCAAATGGGACTACCTCTGGGCGGGCTTGTGCATGGTGGGGGCGGTGTACTTCATTTTTCGGGGTGCTTGAGGCAAGTCATAGCCTGGAGGGTCTGCACCCGCGTGGTGCACCACAGCGGTTAAACTCCATCGATTCACGAAATTGTCACCATTTGGTTACATTTCCTTCAAAAATTACCTGTTCCACCGGGAGTTCCCATGCTTTTTGGCAAGCTCTTGCCACGCGAAGGCAATTTCTTCGAATTGTTCAACCAGCACGCTGACCGCATCGTCGAAGCGGCGCGTGCGTTTTCGCAGCTCGTTTCCAACTACAACGAACCGCACCTGCGTGACAAGTACGCCCAGGACGTGGACAACGCCGAGCGCTCTGCGGACCGTGTGACGCAGGAGGTCAGCCGTGCCATCCACAAGACCTTCATCACGCCCATCGACCGCGAGCAGATCCATTCGCTGATCAACACCATGGATGATGTGGCCGACCTGATCCAGGACTCGGCCGAGACCATGAGCCTTTACGACGTGCGCAGCATGACGGAGGAAATCACGCGTCTGACGGAGCTGAGCGTCAAGTGCTGCGAGCGCCTGCGCGATGCCGTCAAGCTGCTAAGCAAGCTGGCCGATCCGGCCACGGCCGAGGCCGCCCTCAAGACCTGTGAAGAAATCGATCGGCTGGAAAGTGATGCCGACCGCGTGTTGCGCAGCGCCATGAGCAAGCTGTTCCGGGAGGAAGAGGACGTGCGCGAACTCATCAAGCTCAAGGCCATCTACGAGTTGCTCGAGACCATCACCGACAAGTGCGAGGATGTGGCCAACGTGATCGAGGGCATCGTCCTCGAAAATTCCTGATTCCCCGGCGCGAGCGGTTCATTTCCATGGATACCGTACAAACTGCCCTGTGGGTCGTGGTGCTGCTGGTGGCGCTGGCCGTCGTGTTCGACTTCATGAACGGGTTTCACGACGCGGCCAACTCCATCGCCACCGTCGTTTCGACCGGCGTGTTGCGCCCCGGTCAGGCCGTGGTGTTCGCCGCGTTTTTCAACTTCATCGCCATCTTTGTCTTTCACCTCAGTGTGGCGGCGACCATTGGCAAGGGCATCGTCGAGCCTGGGGTGGTCGATACGCATGTGGTCTTTGGTGCGCTGGTGGGTGCCATCACCTGGAACGTGATCACTTGGTATTACGGCATTCCCAGCAGTTCCTCGCACGCGCTGATCGGTGGCATCGTGGGCGCAGTCATTGCCAAGGCGGGTGCCAGCGCACTCATCGCCAAGGGTATTCTCAAAACTGTGGCCTTCATTTTTGTCTCGCCGCTGTTGGGCTTTACGCTGGGTTCGTTGATGATGGTGGCCGTGGCCTGGCTGTTCCGCCGCACCCGCCCCAGCAGCGTGGACAAGTGGTTCCGCCGCTTGCAGCTGCTTTCGGCAGGTGCCTACAGCCTGGGCCATGGCGGCAATGATGCACAAAAGACCATCGGCATCATCTGGCTGCTGCTGATCGCCACGGGCTATACCTCTGCCACCGAATCGTCTCCACCCACCTGGACCATTGTGGTGTGCTACGCCGCCATCGGTCTGGGCACCATGTTTGGTGGCTGGCGCATCGTCAAGACCATGGGGCAGAAGATCACCAAGCTCAAGCCCGTGGGCGGCTTCTGCGCCGAAACGGGGGGCGCCATGACGCTGTTTCTGGCCACCATGCTGGGCATCCCGGTGTCCACCACGCACACCATCACCGGTGCGATCGTGGGTGTGGGCTCCACGCAGCGCGCCAGCGCCGTGCGCTGGGGTGTGGCGGGCAACATCGTCTGGGCCTGGATTCTGACGATTCCGGCCAGCGCCTTTGTGGCCGCGGTGGCTTACTGGGTGAGTTTGCAGCTCTACTGAGATTGCTATAAAAAATATAGCACGCAGCGCTCGATATACAAGCGCTGCGTGCTATTTTTCTATGGGAGCTTGGCTCGGCTGGGATATTTTGCGCGCTTCCTCGATCTGGTATTCGAAATAGCGCTGAAAGCTGAACGCCAGGCTGGCCATCAGCACCCCGGTCCCCACCATCAGGGAGGCCACAATCGCACCAATGGTGCCCCAGTGCGTGTGCCCTGCGGGGGTGTCTGGTTCCGTCCCTGGGTTGAACCGGGCGTTCCAGCGCTCGGGTGGAGTGAGCGCATACAGAATGGCGCGCAGGGCGCAGCCCGCAAAGGTAAAGCCCAGCAGGGGGATGAGCAGCCAGCTCAGATGGTCGTCCTGCCCATGCTGCTGCACCCGCTCAATGCCGTACAGACCCAGGGCCGTAGGCACCGGCAGCAGCCAGCCGGGCAGATCCCAGAATCCGTGGAGATAGAAGCGGTGCAGGCCCAGCGGCCCCCCAACGAAGGCCAACCATGCGGCCGTGGTTTTGCTTTTCATGGGCCCATTATTCGGGTGCGGTGCTGTCTGCGGCGCCCAGGGGTTTTTCCATCAGCACGATGTCGCGCCAGGCGCCATGCTTCCAGCCCATGGCACGCAGTACGCCGACCTCGGTAAAGCCCAAGGCACGGTGCAGCCCGATGGAGCCTGCGTTGGCCGAATCTCCAATCACGGCGATGAGCTTGCGCAGACCATCGGCCTGTGCCTGCTCCACCAGCGCCTGCAGCAGTGCCCGGCCCACGCCGCTGCCGCGTGCGGTATCGGCCACGTAGATGGAGTCTTCGGCCGTGAAGCGGTAGGCCGGGCGGGGCTTGAACCAGTTGGCATAGGCAAAGCCCAGCACCTGGCCATCGCGCTCGGCCACCAGCCAGGGCAGACCGCGTGCCAGCACATCGGCGCGGCGCTGGGCCATGTCGGCTTCGATGGGGGGATCGATCTCGAATGTGCCTGTGCCGTGCAGCACATGGTGGGCGTAGATGGTGGTGATGGCGGCAATATCGCCGTCCTGACTCGGGCGGATCTGTAGCATGAAGGGTAAAGAAGATATAATCAGCGGCTTTGCAGCGTGTCGCTGGCCGGGTGGCCATGTCGCGTGTCTCAAACGCTGTGAATACATGTGGCCTGGCATTGTGCGCCTGGCCCACCACCCGAAGGATAAATCATGGTCGTTATTCGACTCTCCCGCGGCGGCGCCAAGGCCCGTCCGTTCTATCACATCGTCGTGGCCGACAAGCGCGAGCGCCGTGATGGCCGCTTCATCGAGCGCCTGGGCTTCTACAACCCCCTGGCCAAGGAATCCGAAGAAGGCCTGCGCGTGGCCCAGGACCGCCTGGCCTACTGGCAAGGCGTGGGCGCCCAGCCGTCTCCCGCCGTGGAGCGCCTGATCAAGGTGGCTGCCAAGAAACTGGCCTGAGTCCACACGGTCCCGATAGGGCGGGTTGCGTCGGTGCCCCACTGACGGAACCCGCCTTTTTTCATTGCCTTGCCATGACCACTGCCTTTCCTCTCGCCGCCACAGAACTCCCGTCCGATGCCATCGAGGTCGGGCGCATCGGGGACGCCTGGGGCGTCAAGGGTTGGTTCAAGGTGCTGCCCCACAGCGCACAGCCACAGGCCTTGTTCGCGGCCCGGCGCTGGTACCTTCAGCCTTCGGAAAAGGGCGCGCGCACCTTCAGCGGCACGGCCATGCTGGACATCCGCCAGGTGCGTGAGCATTCCGACAGCGTGGTGGCCCACGCTCAGAACGTGGCGGACCGCAACGCGGCCGAGCTGCTGCGCGGCGCGCGCATCTTTCTTTCGCGCACGGATTTCCCGGCAGCGCAGGACGGCGAGTACTACTGGGTCGATCTGATCGGTCTGGAAGTCATCAACCGTGAAGGTGTCTCCCTGGGCGAGGTGCGCGACCTGCTCTCCACCGGCCCGCAGACTGTGCTGGTGCTCCAGCAGGAACAGGGCGACAAGCCCATCGAGCGCATGATTCCCTTCGTTGCTGCCTTTGTGGATCAGGTGGATCTGGCTGGCCGACGCATCACCGTGGACTGGCAGCCGGACTACTGAAGGTCCCATGCGCTTTGACATCATCACCCTGTTTCCCGAGCTGTTCGCTCCTTTCATGGCCAGCGGCGTGACGCGCCGCGCGTTCGCTTCGGGCCAGGTCGATGTGCGCCTGTGGAACCCGCGCGACCATGCCGAAGGCAACTACCGCCGCGTGGACGACCGCCCCTTTGGCGGTGGCCCCGGCATGGTGATGATGGCCGAGCCGCTGGCACGCTGCCTGGCCGCCATCCGTGCCGATCGTGCCGAGGCGGTAGCGACACAGGTACCGCTGGTGCTGTTCTCGCCCATTGGCCAGCGCCTGGACCATGGCGCGGTGGCGCAGTGGTCCGTCAGCAGCGGCGCCATTCTGCTGTGCGGGCGTTACGAGGGCATAGACCAGCGCTTTATCGACGCCGAGGTCGATGTGCAGATCAGCCTGGGCGACTTCGTGCTTTCGGGCGGCGAGATCGCCGCGCTGGCGCTGCTGGACGCCGTGGCGCGCTTGCAGCCGGGCGTGCTGGGCGACGAGGGCAGCCACCAGCTCGACAGCTTCAATCCGCAGCTCGACGGCCTGCTCGACTGCCCACACTACACCCGTCCCGAGGTCTGGGAAGGTCGCAGCGTGCCCGGCGAACTGCTCTCGGGCCACCATGCCCATATCGAACTGTGGCGCCGCGCGCAGCGCCTGCGGTTGACGGCCCAGCACCGCCCCGATCTGATCGCTGCGGCGCGAGCGGCAGGGCGCCTGAGCGCCCAGGACCAGCGGGTCTTGGATGATCTTGCCGAACGGTTATAATCAAAGGCTTTTCGATCCTCTACCCGGCCGCCTTGCAAGGGTGCAAGGCACACAGGTCCGTCCTGACAAAGCCAATTCTGGCGCGGGCAAGATCGCTAGGATGCAAGCATGAACCTGATCCAGATCCTCGAAGCGGAAGAAATCGCCCGCCTCGGCAAAACCATTCCTGACTTCAGCCCCGGCGACACCGTCATCGTCAGCGTGAACGTCGTTGAAGGCAACCGCAAGCGCGTGCAGGCCTACGAAGGCGTGGTCATCGCCAAGCGCAACCGCGGCATCAACAGCGCTTTCACCGTGCGCAAGATCTCCAGCGGCGAAGGCGTGGAGCGTACCTTCCAGACCTACAGCCCGCTGATCGCCAAGATCGAAGTCAAGCGTCGCGGCGATGTGCGCCGTGCCAAGCTGTACTATCTGCGCGACCGCAGCGGCAAGTCTGCACGTATCAAGGAAAAGCTGCCTTCCCGTGTCAAGACCACGGACGGAGCCAACGCGTAAGGTCTCCTCACGCTGGTTTGCACAGGCCGCTGCTGGCAATTGCCCGCAGCGGCTTTTTGTTTTGTGACATCCTCTGAGCATGAGCACGACGCCTTCCCCCCGCAGCCAACCAGACACTGCGCGCTTGCCCGACTTCGATCCGCGCAGCGTTCCGGTGGAGGGCATCGATGCCCACCTGCCTCCCGTGCCTGTGCATCAGCAAACGCCCCAGGCCTTGCGTGCACGCTTTGGCGCCCCTCCGGTCTGGGAGCCTGAGCTGACGTCCGAGCGCCGCTTTTCCGACCGTGCACCTGCCCATGCTGCCGTGCTGGTGCCCATCGTGCAGCGCGACCAGCCCACGGTGCTGCTCACCGAACGCACGGCCCATTTGTCCACGCATTCGGGGCAGATTGCCTTTCCCGGCGGCAAGGCCGACCCGGAAGACGCCAGCCCGGCCGACACCGCATTGCGCGAGGCGCACGAGGAAGTAGGCCTGGAGCGCCGCTATGTCGAGGTGCTGGGCGCTCTGCCCATCTACCGCACGGGTTCTGCCTTCATCATCACGCCGGTGGTGGCGCTGGTGCAGCCCGGCTTCACGCTGCAGCCCAACCCCTACGAAGTGGCGGCCGTGTTCGAGGTGCCGCTGGCCTTTCTGCTCAACCCCGCCCACCACCAGCGCCACGCCGTAGTCTGGGAAGGCGTGCGGCGTGAATGGTTCTCCATGCCCTACGACGACGAAGGCACCCAGCGTTTCATCTGGGGCGCGACGGCGGGCATGCTGCGCAACTTTTACCGGTTCATGAGCGCAGGTGGATAAGGGGGCACCCCCCTTGAGCCGCTGCGCGGCTTCCCCCCGCTCTCGCATCGCTGCGCGCTGCGGGCAGGGGGACGCCACCAGCGCGGCGGGGCGGCCCTTGCGCGGTGGCCGTTGGCCTGGCGCGTGATGGTTTATGGGACGTGACCGATGCGTGGCGTCAAAGGAAGCAGCGCAGAAACTGAACCCCGTTGGCACCAAAGACCGACCGTCGCAGGGGGCCGGTATGATCCGTGGCCATGAGTTTCTTCGCCATCCTGTTTGCCTTGCTGATCGAGCAGGCGCGCCCGCTGGCACGCAGCAACCCGATCCACGGTGGCTTGCGTGCCTGGGCACTGTCGGTCAGCCGCAACTTTGACGCTGGCGGCCCGCACCACGGCTGGGTGGCCTGGGGGCTGGCGGTGCTGGTGCCGCCCCTCTTCGTGCTGTCTGTGCACTGGGCGCTGATGTGGTGGGTGGGCTGGCCTGTGGCGGTACTGTGGAGCGTTGCCGTGCTTTACATCACCCTGGGTTTTCGCCAGTTCAGCCACCATTTCACGGGCATCCGCGATGCGCTGGAAATGGGCGACGAAGCCCGAGCCCGCGAGCGTCTGGCCGACTGGCAGCAGGTGGATGTGGGGGACCTGCCGCGCAGCGAGGTGGTGCGCCACGTCATCGAATATTCCGTGCTGGCCGCGCACCGTCACATGTTCGGCGTGCTGGCCTGGACATCCGTGCTGGCCGCGCTGGGCCTGGGCCCCACGGGTGCGGTGCTCTACCGTATGGCCGAGTTCGTCTCGCGCTACTGGGCCGACCGGGGGGACGAAACCCTGCAGCGCGCCAGCCCGGCACTGCGCCAGGCTACCGCCCAGGCCTGGACCGCCATCGACTGGGTGCCTGCCCGCCTGACGGCGCTGTGTTTTGCCGTGGTGGGCAGCTTCGAGGAGGCCATCGAGGGCTGGCGCTTTCACGCGCAGCGCTTTCCCAACGACAACGACGGCGTGATCCTTGCGGCCACCTCGGGTGCCATCAACGTGCGCCTGGGTGGCGAGGCGCTCAAGGCGCGCATGCAGCCGCTGTCCACCCAAGGCTTCCAGGTGGATGCGGCCATCGGCGAAAGCGAAAGCACCCCCGGTCGAGAGGCCGAGGTGGGCCACCTGCGCAGCGTGGTGGGCCTGGTGTGGCGCTCGGTGGTGGTGTGGATGCTGCTGCTCGCCCTGTTGACCATGGCGAACCTGCTGGGGTGAAAGCGGCAGCGCTGGGGTCAGTACCGCGTCTGCGATAGTTCGGCAAACAGGTCGCTATAGATTTTGTAGCGGTTCGCGCTGATTCTGTCGGCGTTATCGGTGTTTTCTACCGCAGAAATCACCCCGCAGCCCGGCTCGTGCAGATGCGTGCAGTTGTAGAAGCGGCAGTCGCTGGCGTGGGCGGCAATGTCGGGCATGCAGGCCGCCAGTTGCGTGGGCGCAATGTGGTGCAGGCCGAATTCCTGGAAACCCGGCGAGTCGATCAGTGCCGTGCTGCTGGTGCGGTCCACCCAGTACCAGCGCGTGGCCGTGGTGGTGTGCTTGCCGGAATTGAGTGCTTGGGAGATCTCCCCGGTCTGCACCTGCGCGCCGGGCACCAGCAGGTTGATCAGCGTGCTCTTGCCCGAGCCCGAGGGCCCCAGCACCAGAGTGGCCTTGCCCTGCAGGCATCGCTGCAGCGTAGCGCGGTCTGCGGCATCAGCCTGGGCCAGGCCCAGTGCCAGCACCTCATAGGGGTGGGCGCCGCCCATGCGGCGGTAGGGGGTCAGGCGTTCCCAGGCGCGGGCGAAGGGTTCGGTGAGGTCGCGCTTGTTCAGTGCAATCAGCGGCTGGATGTGGGCGGCCTCGGCGGCAATGAGGGCGCGTGCGAGCTGGCTTTCGGAAAACACCGGCTCGGCGGCGATCAGGATCAGCACCTGGTCAATATTGGCCGCAAACGACTTGGTGCGGATCTCGTCCTGGCGGTAGAACAGATTGCGCCGCTCCAGCACCTTCTCGATGGTGCCTTCCTCGCCCTGGCCCGGTGCCGCTCCCTGCCAGCGCACGCGGTCGCCCACCACGGCCTGGCTTTTTTTGCCGCGCGGGTGGCAGATGCGTTGCTGACCATCGCCGGTTTCCACCACGCAGTGGCGGCCATGGGTGGCGACCACCAGGCCTTCTTGTTGTGCGTTGTGCGTGGCCATGGCGCTGCGGCCTTCAGGCAGTCAGCAGCGCATCCACGCGCTGGGCGCAGTCGATGTCGGTGTCGGAGATGCCGCCCACGTCGTGGGTGTTGAAGCGCACCACGCAACGGTTGTAGTGCACGGACAGGTCGGGGTGGTGGTCCTGCGTGTGGGCGATGAAGGCCACTGCGTTCACAAAGGCCATGGTCTCGTGGTAGTCGTCGAACCGGAAGGTCTTGGTGATGGCCACATCGGCACCGTCGCCATGCAGTTGCCAGCCATCCATCTGAGCGAGTTTTGCTACCAATTCAGGAGCTGTCAGCGCGCGTCGCGCCTGCGTGGACCAGTCTTTTTGCTTCAACATGGATGTCATGCGGTAGTGGGGGAGGGCATGCGCGCCAGCCGCTCGCTGGCGGGGGGGTGCGAGTAGTGGAATTTCACGAACAGCGGGTCGGGCGTGAGCGTGGAGGCATTGTCCTCGTACAGCTTGAGCAGGGCCGAGGCCAGATCCGCGCCGCTGGCCTGCGCCATGGCGTAGGCGTCGGCCTGGAACTCGTGGCGGCGCGAGAGCTGTGCAAACAAGGGCGAGAGGAATACCGTGAACACCGGTACCACCAACATGAACAGCAGCAGCGCCAGCGCGTCGTGCGGTGCGCTGGGAGCGCCGGGCACCAGCAGCCCCAGGCTGGGGCGCACACCCAGGCCTGCGTAGAACCAGGGCTGTGCCGACAGCCAGCCCAGCAGCGCAAAGCCTGCCAGGCTCAGGACAAACATCATCACCATGCGTTGCACGATGTGGCGGTGGTGGAAGTGCCCCAGCTCGTGCGCCAATACGGCTTCCACCTCGGCGGGCGAGAGCTGCTTGAGCAGGGTGTCGAAAAACACCACGCGTTTGGCGCTGCCCAACCCGGTGAAGTAGGCGTTGGCGTGGGCGCTGCGGCGGCTGCCATCCATCACGAACAGGCCCTTGGCCTGGAAGCCGCAGCGCTGCATCAGTGCGGTGACGCGGGCCGTGAGCGACGCGTCCGCCAGCGGCTCAAACTTGTTGAACAGCGGGGCAATGAAGACGGGGTACACCACCATCAGCAGCAGGTTGAACCCCATCCACAGGCCCCAGGCCCACAGCCACCACAGGCCGCCCGCACTGCCCATGAGCCACAGCACCGCCGCAGCGATCGGCAGCCCGATCAGCGCACCCAGCAGCAGCGACTTGGCCAGGTCGGCCAACCACAGGCGCAAGGTCATCTGGTTGAAGCCATAGCGCTGCTCCAGCACAAAGGTCTGGTAAAGCGTTAGGGGCAGGTCGATCACGCCGTTGATGAGGGCAAATGCCGCCAGCAGCGCCAGTTGCTGCACCATGCCGCCGCCCAGCCAGGCGAGCAGCGCTTGGTGCAGGGTGTCCAGGCCGCCCAGCAACGTCCAGCCCAGCAGCACGGCGGAGCCCAGCGCCATTTCCACCAGGCCCAGGCGGGCCTTGGCCACGGTGTAGTCGGCAGCCTTCTGGTGTGCAGCCAGCGGCACATGCTGGGCAAAGATTTCGGGCACCGCATGGCGGTGGCGCATGACGTGGCGGATCTGGCGCGACTGTAGCCACAGCTTGAGCAGCAGCCCGGCCACCAGCGCCGCGACAAAGGCCAGCGTCAGGGCCAGCGAAGGAGAGAGAGAAACGGGGGCGTCTGCAGGCATGAGGCGCGAGTGTAGGCCATCGGCGACAATCGCGCCCATGTCTGAAACCCTTGCCCCTGCTGCTCCCGTGCTGGCCAAATCGGACCAGAACCTCGTCTGGCTCGACTGTGAAATGACCGGCCTGAACCCCGAAGTCGAACGCATCCTGGAGATCGCCGTCGTCGTCACCAGTCCGCATCTGGATGTGCGCATCGAAGGGCCGGTGCTGGTCATCCACCAGTCCGACGAGCTGCTGGGCAAGATGGATGCCTGGAACAAAGGCACGCACGGCAGAAGCGGCCTGATCGACAAGGTCAAGGCCTCCACGCTGACCGAGGAAGAGGCCGAGAGACAGCTCATTGCCTTCCTCACGCAGTACGTGCCCAAGGCCAAGGTGCCGCTGTGTGGCAACAGCATTGGGCAGGATCGCCGTTTTCTGGCGCGCTACATGCCCAAGCTGGAAGCCTTCTTTCACTACCGCAACGTGGATGTCAGCACCCTCAAGGAGCTGGCCAGGCGCTGGAAACCCGATGCCTACAGCAGCTTCAAGAAGGCGCAGAAGCACACGGCGTTGGCCGATGTGCATGAATCCATTGAGGAACTGGCGCACTACCGCAAGCATTTTCTGGCGGTGCCTGGACACGAATAACCCACTACTTGCGGGAAAACCCCAGGTCGTGCAATAATCGCAGGCTTGCCACACATTGAGTGCGGCAAATTGTGCATCTCCCTTCACACACCGGGCCCTGCACGCCAGCGCAAACCATAGCCTGGCGCCTTGCAAACAATGCCCGCCTGGGCCGACCGCTGCGGCCCCAGGTTTCGTTTGATGGATGATGTTTTGTAACCATCAAACGAAGCCACCGCAGGAAAGCGCCAGCGGCGTTTTCGTGTGAGAAAACCATGACCGACTCCCTCCAAGGGCTGGGCGACTTTGCGCCTGCCGATTCCATTGTTTCCGACATTGCCACCCCCGATACCGCCGATCTGGCACAGGGCGTGAGCGCCGAACCCAACGGCTTCATTGAACTGGGCCTGGCCCCCGAACTGGTGCAGGCCGTGGCCGACCTGGGCTATACCCAGCCCACCGCCGTGCAGCGCAAGGCTGTTCCGCTGGCCATGGGCGCACAGGCCCAGGGCGGGCGCTACATTGACCTGATGGTTTCCAGCCAGACCGGCAGCGGCAAGACGGCTGCGTTCCTGCTGCCCGTGCTGCACACCTTGCTCGACCAGAAGGCCCAGGCCGACGCCCAGGCGCGTGCTGAATTCGACCGCCTGGCCGCCGAGGCAGCTGCGCGCGGCGAAGCGCCCCCAAAGCGCGCCCGCCGCAAGAACCCCACCCAACCGCGCAACTTCCAGCCCGCCGTTCCCGGTGCACTGGTGCTGTGCCCCACGCGTGAACTCGCCCAGCAGGTGGCGCACGATGCTATTGACCTGGTCAAGCATTGCAAGGGCCTGCGTATTGCCAACGTGGTGGGCGGCATGCCTTACCAGTTGCAGATCGCCAAGCTGCAGAATGCCGACCTCGTGGTGGCCACGCCGGGGCGCCTGCTCGATCTGCAGCGCTCGCAGCAGATCCAGCTCGACAAGGTGCAGTTCCTTGTGGTGGACGAGGCCGACCGTATGCTGGACCTGGGCTTCTCGGACGATCTGGCCGAGATCAACCACCTGACCAGTGCACGCAAGCAGACCATGATGTTCAGCGCCACATTTGCGCCACGCATCCAGCAACTCGCTATGCGCGTGATGCACGACGGCGGCAGCAACGTGCAGAAGGTGCAGATCGACACGCCCCAGGAAAAGCACGCCAACATCCAGCAGGTGCTCTACTGGGCCGACAATCCTCAGCACAAGCGCCGTTTGCTCGACCATTGGCTGCGCGACACGACCATCAACCAGGCCATCGTGTTTGCCAGCACGCAGATCGAATGCGACGAACTGGCTGCCGACCTGCAGCAAGCGGGCTTTTCGGCGGTGGCACTGCATGGTGCCTTGAGCCAAGGCCTGCGCAACCGCCGCCTGATGGCGCTGCGCAACGGGCAGGTGCAAATTCTGGTGGCTACCGACGTGGCCGCACGCGGCATTGATGTGCCCACCATTACCCACGTGTTCAATTTCGGCCTGCCCATGAAGGCCGAGGACTACACCCACCGCATCGGTCGCACCGGCCGTGCAGGCCGTGACGGTCTGGCCGTGACCTTTGCCGAGTTCCGTGACCGTCGCAAGATCTTCGACATCGAAGGCTACAGCCAGCAGCGCCTCAAGACCGCCGTGGTGCCGGGCCTGGAGCCTGTGCAGCGCCCCCCCCAGGGTGGTGATTTTGCCGGCCGTGGTGGTCGCGGCGAGCGCCGCTTTGGCAACGCGCCCAGCCGTGGCAATGCTTATGGCGACCGACGTGCAGCCCCCCAAGGTGGCTTTGGCGGCCGTGATGAGCGTGACGCACGCCATGGCCGTGGTGGCCCTGCGCCCCGCCGTGACGGCGAAGGCTATGGCCGCAAGCCCGGCTTTGGTGATCTGCAGCAACGCAGTGGCCCGGCTCCCCGCCGCGCCGATGGGTTTGCGCCGCAGCGCCCGGCCCATGCCAAGGCCGGTGGTGCAGGCAAGCCCTTTGCGCCCTACGAACCGCGCAAGCGCTCGGCACGCCCCTGATCTTTAGGGTTCCCCCGTACAAAAAGACCTCCTCGCGGGGTCTTTTTTGCATCTGGGCACCGCCCCTATCCTGGGCTCACAGCACAATAGCTCCCAGGAGGGCAATGACCGTGGTTTCATCTGTTTCGTCGAGCGCCGATTTCGAACACATGTTTGCGCTGGCGCCGGTGTCGCTCTGGCTGGAGGACTACAGCGCGCTGCGCCAGTTGTTCGATGTCTGGCGCGCGCAAGGCGTGACGGATTTGAGGGAGCATCTCGCGGCAGAACCGGACCGGCTGCGCCAATGCACCGCCAGCCTGCGGGTGCTGCGCGTCAATCAGCGCACGCTGGAGCTGTTTGCCGCGCACAGCCAGGAAGAGCTTCTGAGCAACCTGGCTCAGGTGTTCCGCGATGACATGCATGAACAGGTCGTGCACGAGCTGGAATTGCTGTGGTCGGGGGTGCTGGAGTTTTCCAACCAAACCGTGAACTACGCTCTGGACCGCCGCAGGCTGGATGTGCGCATTCGTGGCCGCATATTGCCGGGGCATGAAGACACCTGGAGCCGCGTGTTGGTGTCGCTGGAAGACGTCACGTCCCAGGTCCAGGCGGCCGGCCAGTTGCAGCGCAGCGAGCGCTATGCGCGCGGTTTGTTCGAGCATTCCCCTGTGTCGCTGTGGGTGGAGGACTTCAGTGTCATCAAGCGCCTCATGGATGAGGTGCGCCATCAGGGCATCCGCGACTTCAAGACCTTCATCAAGGTGCATCCGGAATTCGTTACCCGCTGCATGAAGGAGATCCGTGTCATCGACGTGAACCAGCAGACGCTGCAGATGTTCGGTGCCCAGAGCAAGGCCGAATTGCTCAATCAGATCTCACGCGTGTTCCGTGGTGAGATGCACGACTCCTTTGCCGAGCAGTTGCAGGACCTGTGGGACGGCAAGCTGGTGCAGCAGCGCGAGGTGATCAATTACGCCCTGTCGGGCGATACGGTGTACATCCACATGCAGTTTGCCGTGATGGCGGGGCACGAGGGCGACTGGGGCTTGGTGCTGTTGTCCTTGGTGGACATCACGGCGCGCAAACAGGCCGAGGCCTACCTGGAATACCTGGGCAAGCACGACGTGCTCACGCAGTTGCGCAACCGGGCGTTCTATGTGGAAGAGCTCAACCGTTTCCGGCGCAAGGGGCCCTGGCCGCTGAGCGTCATTGCCATTGACCTCAACGGCCTCAAGATCATCAATGATGAGCAAGGCCATGCAGTGGGCGATGCCATGCTGCGGCGCGCGGGCGAGGTGCTGGCCAAGGCGGTGGACTCCGCCCACTGCGCCGCCCGTGTGGGAGGGGATGAATTCATCGTGTTGCTGGGCGGTGTGGATGAGCGCGGCGCCGTGGCGGCGCAGGAGCGCATCGAACAAATGGTGGAAATGAACAACCAGTTCTATCCTGGCCAGCCTCTCAGCCTGGCCATGGGCCGTGCCACCTGCCATGCGGGCGATCAACTCGACGAAGCCTTGCAGCGCGCCGATCAGGGCATGTACCAGGAAAAAAAGCGCTTTTACCAAGAGCACGCCGTGGACCGGCGCCGTCCTGCGCCCCCCCACTGAGGGATGGTTTCAATGCGCTGTGATGTGCTGGCCCGTGTCGGGCCAGCGCCTGCGCAGCAGCACCCAGGCAACCAGGCCCACGGCCATCATGGCCAGGGAAGTCGCTGCCAGCAGCCGGGTTGAATGCATCACCAGCGGCACGACCACCCCGGCCACCAACCCATTGGCAGCGGAACCGATGCAGGCCTGAAGCGAAGAAGCCATCCCGCGCCGCTCGGGGTGCAGGTCCAGCACCAGCAACGTGACCACGGGCACCATCAGTGCCCAGCCAAAGGCGAACACGGCAATCGGAATCAGTGCCCACGACACATGGGGTACCAGAAGCAGGTTGGCCAGCAGGTTCAGCACCGACACCGCCAGCATCACCACAAAGCCCATGCGAATCTGTCGCTGG
Source organism: Acidovorax sp. 210-6 (assembly GCF_010020825.1). GTDB lineage: Bacteria > Pseudomonadota > Gammaproteobacteria > Burkholderiales > Burkholderiaceae_C > Simplicispira > Simplicispira sedimenti. The sequence goes on along the minus strand of NZ_JAACJE010000001.1, from coordinate 2,725,680 downwards.
GGTGCAATGCGCCCGGCCAGGCGCCCGCTGAGCCAGGCCCCGGCCATGATGCCCGAGATGGTGAGCACAAAGAACCAGAAGAACTGCGTGGGCGCCAGTGCCAGGTGCGTGCCCAGAAATGCGGGTGCTGCCAGCACGTACAGAAACATGCCATTGAACGGCACCCCGCTGGCCAGCGCCAGCAACAGAAAGCGTGGGCTGGAGCCAAGCTGCCAATACCCTTGCATCAAATGCCGGATATGGAAGGACTGGCGGTGGTCTGCATGCAGTGTTTCGGGCAGCAGCCGTGCATTGGCCACCCACAACAGCACGCCCACACCGGTCAGGAACCAGAAGATGCTGTGCCAGCCCGCATGCACGTACAGCCATCCCCCCACAATGGGTGCCACGGCTGGCGCCACGCCAAAGTAGATGGTCACCTGGCTCATGACCTTCTGCGCCTGTGAGGGCGGAAACATGTCCCGGATCACCGCGCGCGACACGACAATCCCGGCTCCCGTGGAAAAACCCTGCAGTGCCCGGAAGAACACCAGCTGTCCGATGCTCTGCGACATCGCGCAACCTGCGGAAGCCACGGTGAACATGGCAATGCCCCACAGAATCACGGGCCTGCGCCCAAAGCTGTCGGACAGTGCTCCGTGGAACAGATTCATGAAGGCAAACCCGAACAGATACGCCGAGAGCGTCTGTTGCATCTGCACCGGGCTGGCCTGCAACGCCTGCGCAATGCCCGTGAAGGCGGGCAGGTAGGTGTCAATGGAAAACGGCCCCAGCATGCCCAGCACGGCCAGCAGTACCGCCAGGGCCCAACGTGGGGCGCGCCAGAGTTGATCGGCTTGGGGGTTCATGGGATCGAGTTGTGCTGACCAGCGGGGGATTTCGAATTTTGCATTGTCGTTCAAAGGCCCAATGCAAAAGGGCTTGGCGCAAGCCAAGCCCTTGAATGAGTGGTGGGTCCTGAGTGACTCGAACACTCGACCTACGGATTAAGAGTCCGCTGCTCTACCAACTGAGCTAAGAACCCACTGCGTTTCGCCGTAATCAGCGAAGAACGCAATTATGCACTATTTTTTGGTGGTGTGAAAGAAAGTGCGCTTTGTTTATTGCATTGCGTTGCGACTGGCCAATTCCACGAACAGGCCGCTGTGGTCAAGCCCCCCCAGGCCGTGCTCGTCTCCTGCGGCGTAGAGGGCTTCAAACAACTGTGTGATGGGCGCATCAAAGCCAATTTCCTGGGCGGTGGCCAGGGCGTTGCGCATGTCCTTGAGTTGTACGCTCAGACGTCCGTGAGGGGTGAAGTCGCGCTCCACCATGCGCTGGCCGTGCAATTGCAGGATGCGGCTGTCGGCAAATCCGCCCTGGATGGCTTCGCGCACCTTGGCCATGTCGGCGCCGCCCTTGGCGGCAAACAGCAAGGCCTCGGCCACGGCACCGATGGTGATGCCCACGATCATCTGGTTGGCCAGCTTGGCCATTTGCCCGGCACCGTGTGGGCCCACATGTGTGGGGCGGCCCAGGGCGGAAAACAGCGGCAGCGCGCGCTGGTAGTCCTGCAGGCGGCCTCCGGCCATGATGGCCAGCGTACCTTGTTCTGCACCCACGGTGCCGCCGGAAACGGGCGCATCCAGATGCGCCACACCGCGCTCCCCCAGGCGGGCCGCATGGTCGCGGGCCTCGGAGGGGCGGATGGAGGACATGTCGATCACCAGCGTGCCCGCTGCCATGGCCTGCGCCGTGCCCAGGTCGAACAGCACCTCGCCGACCACGGGGCCGTTTTCCAGCATGGTGATCACGCATTCGGCCGCTGCGGCGGCCTGCGGTGCGCTGGCGTGGACCGTGGCCCCCAGGTCTGCCAGCGGCAGGGCGCGCTCATGCGTGCGGTTCCAGACATGGACTTCGTGCCCCGCTTCCAGCAGGCGTTGTGTCATGCGGTAGCCCATGAGCCCAATACCCAACACAGCGACTTTCATTGCTTCTCCTTGAGGTGATTCGAGGATACAGCGGAGTGCTGAGCCGGTGCTGTCACCTGGTGTCAGTTGCCTGTCAACAGGCTGACGGGTCTGATGCCGTGTAAAGCGGGGCTTACATCAGCAGGTGTTCACCCGCGTTGTCACCGCCCAGGATCACGTAGTTCACCTTGCGGATGTCCATGAGCTTGGTGCCGCCGGCATAGCTGATGGAGCTTTGCACGTCCTGCTCCATCTCGATCAGTGTGCTGGCGAGCTTGCCCTTGATCGGCTCCAGAATGCGCTTGCCTTCCACATGCTTGTACTCGCCCTTGTTGAAGTCGCTGGCCGAGCCGTAGTACTCCTTGAACAGCTCGCCATCCACTTCCACGGTCTTGCCGGGCGATTCCTCGTGCCCTGCAAACAGCGAGCCGATCATCACCATGGTGGCGCCAAAGCGGATGCTCTTGGCAATGTCGCCGTGGCTGCGGATGCCGCCGTCGGCCACGATGGGCTTGGTGGCCACGCGCGCGCACCACTTGAGCGCGCTGAGTTGCCAGCCGCCGGTGCCAAAACCCGTCTTGAGCTTGGTGATGCACACCTTGCCCGGGCCCACGCCCACCTTGGTGGCGTCGGCGCCCCAGTTCTCCAGGTCGATCACGGCCTCGGGCGTGGCCACGTTGCCTGCAATCACAAACGACGCCGGCAGGTGCTGCTTGAGGTAGCCGATCATGGCCTTGACGCTGTCGGCGTGGCCGTGGGCGATGTCGATGGTGATGTATTCGGGCACCAGGCCTTCGGCCTTGAGTCGGTCCACCGTGGCGTAGTCGGGCGCCTTCACGCCCAGCGAGATCGACGCATAGCAGCCCTGGGCGTGCATGTCGCGCACAAACTGCACGTTGTCCAGATCGAACCGGTGCATCACGTAGAAGTAGTCGTTGGCGGCCATCCAGGCGCAGATGCGCTCGTCCACCACCGTCTTCATGTTGGCGGGCACCACCGGCAGCCGAAAGCGGCGCGGGCCGAATTGCACACTGGCGTCGCATTCCGAGCGGCTCTCCACGCGGCACTTGCGCGGCAGCAGCAGGATGTTGTCGTAGTCGAAGATTTCCATGAGGTTCCAAGCTCCTTTGAAAAGGTCGCCGCCAAAGGATTTTGGGCGGCGTGGGGCGCTTGGCTTGCAGACCGGTCGTGCGGGTACAGGCGTGGCAGCCTGCACCGAACCCCGCTGTGCGCGGGCACAAAAAACCGGGCGACAAGAAACTTGGGCCCGGTGACTGATTCTACCCGCCCCGGCGTTCGGATGCACTCAATGGCATACCGATCGTGCGGCAGCCACCACCCGGCCGCTGGGGTCCTGCACCCAGCCCACGGTGTAGAACAGGGCGGGGTCGGCGCCTTCGGGCAGGCGCATGGGGCGCACTTCGATCCAGTGCGGGCGCCTGGAGGTGGGCAGGGCGTTGTCCGCAGTCCAGCGCCCCTGGACGGCGTTGCGCACCACATGGCGTGGCATGGGGGATCCCTCGGTGCCCTGTGCCACGGCCTGCACCAGCAGCAGGTGGTAGCTCCAGGGGCCTTGCACTGCGGAGCGGGACTCCAGCGACAGGGTCGCACCCACATAGCCATTCACTTCGGGGCCCCGGCCCACACGCAGCCGCAGCCCGGCCCAGGGCTCGATGGGCGCCGTGTGTATGTCGCGCTCCGGGGGCAGCGGCCGCTGCAGGATTTGCAACCGATCCAGCGCCTCGGGCACTGCGGCGGCGGCCATGGGGGCTTCGTCACCCAGGGCGCCGGGAACAATCCAGTCCAGCACCAGGGCGCTGGCCCCAGGCGCGGGTGTTGCGGCGTCCTGCCAGCAGGCCAGGCAATCGGCGCGGGTGAAGCGCTCGAACAAGGCCAGCGGGGGCGTTGCCCCGGTGCTGGAACACAGCGTTTGCGCGGCCAGGGGCAGCGCGCACAACATCCACCCCAGGGGCAGGGCGCGGGATATCCAGGCAGGCATGGAAGAGGCCCTTTCTACAATGGCCGGATGTTCCCACAAGACCTGTTTTCGCGCTCGGCGCACACCGCAGCTGGCGCAGACCCTGGCGGCACCGCTGCCAGCCAGCCCCTGCTGGCCCACCTGAACCCCGAACAGCTGGCCGCCGTCACCTTGCCCGCGGGCCATGCGCTCATCCTGGCGGGGGCCGGCTCGGGAAAGACGCGTGTGCTCACCACGCGCATTGCCTGGCTGCTCTCGACCGGCCAGGCCACGCCCGGCGGCCTGCTGGCCGTCACCTTCACCAACAAGGCGGCCAAGGAAATGGTGGCCCGCCTCACGGCCATGCTGCCGGTCAACGTGCGCGGCATGTGGATCGGTACCTTCCACGGCCTGTGCAACCGCCTGCTGCGCGCACACCACCAGGCGGCGGGCCTGCCGCAGGCTTTCCAGATCCTGGACACGCAGGACCAGCTCTCGGCCATCAAGCGCCTGTGCAAGCAGTTCAACGTGGATGAGGAGCGTTTTCCACCCAAGCAACTGCAGTACTTCATCGCCAACTGCAAGGAAGAGGGCCTGCGCCCGCGCGACGTGCCCGCGCACGACAGCGACAGCCGCAAGAAGGTCGAGCTGTACGAGCTGTACGAGGCCCAATGCCAGCGCGAAGGCGTGGTCGATTTTGGCGAGCTGATGCTGCGCAGCTACGAGCTGCTGCAGGGCAACGACCCCCTGCGCGCGCACTACCAGCGGCGCTTTCGCCACATCCTGGTCGATGAGTTCCAGGACACCAACCGCCTGCAGTACCTGTGGCTCAAGCAGATGGCGGGCGACGTGGTCGATGGCCAGCTGCACACGCACGCCAGCGTCATGGCCGTGGGCGACGACGACCAGAGCATTTACGCCTTTCGCGGCGCGCGCGTGGGCAACATGGCCGACTTTGTGCGCGAGTTCGATGTGCAGCACCAGATCAAGCTGGAGCAGAACTACCGCAGTTACAGCAACATCCTCGACTCGGCCAACCAGCTCATCAGCCACAACAGCCGCCGCCTGGGCAAGAGCCTGCGCACCACGCAGGGCGCGGGTGAGCCCGTGCGCGTGTACGAGGCCAGCACCGACCTGGCCGAGGCGCAGTGGATGGTCGATGAGATCCGGCAACTGGTGAAGAGCGACGGCCTGGAGCGCAAGGAGATTGCCGTGCTCTACCGCAGCAACGCGCAAAGCCGGGTCATCGAATCGGCACTCTTCAACGCCGCCGTGCCCTACCGCGTGTACGGCGGCCTGCGCTTCTTTGAGCGCGCCGAAATCAAGCACGCGCTGGCCTACCTGCGCCTGCTGGAGAACCCGAACGACGACACCAGCTTTCTGCGCGTGGTCAACTTTCCGCCGCGCGGCATTGGCGCGCGCAGCATCGAGGTGCTGCAGGACGCGGCCCGTGCCTCGGGCTGCTCGCTGCACGACGCCGTGAGCGCCGTGCCCGGCAAGGCGGGCACCAACTTCAAGGCCTTTGTCGCGCTGATCGACGTGCTGCGTGAACAGACCCAGGGCCTGTCGCTGCGCAGCATCATCGAGCAGATGCTCGAATCCAGTGGCCTGATCGCGCACTTCCGTACCGACCGCGAAGGCCAGGACCGCATCGAGAACCTGGAGGAACTCGTCAATGCCGCCGAAAGCTTCGTCACGCAGGAAGGCTTTGGCCGCGATGCCGTGGCCCTGCCGCTGGACGAGCACGGCCAGCCGCTCACACAAAGCCCGGCCAGCCAGGGGCTGGACCCGAATGCGCCGGTGCTGGACGAACCGCTCAAGCCCACCGGCTCCGGCGGCATCATCGACGCCGACACCGGTGAAACCCTTTCGCCCCTGGTGGCCTTCCTCACGCACGCCGCGCTGGAGGCGGGCGACAACCAGGCCCAGGCCGGGCAGGACGCCGTGCAGCTCATGACCGTGCACGCCAGCAAGGGCCTGGAGTTTGACGCGGTGTTCATCGGTGGGCTGGAAGAAGGCCTGTTCCCGCACGACAACGCCGCCTCAGACCGCGACGGCCTCGAAGAAGAGCGCCGCCTGATGTACGTGGCCATCACCCGCGCCCGCAAGCGCCTGTACCTCAGCCACTCGCAAACCCGGCTGCTGCATGGCCAGACGCGCTACAACGTGCGCAGCCGCTTCTTCGACGAACTGCCCGAGGAATGCCTCAAGTGGATCACGCCCAAGCAGCAGGGCTTTGGTTCTTTTGCTCCTAAAACAGGAGCTGGTAGCGCTTATTCAACGGGCGCTAGGGGCCAATTTGACGTCAAAACAGAAACCTTTGCCAGCCCCCCCGTGCCGGTTCAGAAAGCCCCTCCAGCGCATGGTCTGCGCGTGGGCCTGGCCGTGTTTCACACCAAGTTTGGCGAAGGCAAGGTGCTGGCCATCGAAGGCCAGGGCGACGACGCCCGTGCCCAGGTCGCCTTTGCACGCCACGGCACCAAGTGGCTGGCGCTGTCGGTGGCCAAGCTCACGGTGGTGGATTAGCCGCTGGCGCCACGGCCCGATCGCCTGGCGCTGCGCGCTGTCATGGATACGTCACGCTTGCTTCATGGCGCCGTCATGGTCGTTACCTACGCTCTGCGGGTTTGTCAACCAACCCCTCTGAGGACGATCCATGACCCACCGCGGCGAACCCACGCAAGCCTACGACTTTGACGAAGAGAACTCCAACACCTCTGCCAACCCCACGTTTGACTCGGTGCTGGGCGCACGCCTGTCGCGACGTGGCTTGTTGCGCGGTGGCGTGGCCACGGCGGGCACGGCCGTGCTGGGCGCCTTCAGCCTGAGCGCCTGCGGAGGCAGCGACGACCCCGTGGTCCCCGCAGAGAAGCTGTTGGGCTTCACGGCCGTGGGCAAGAGCCTGGCCGACAAGCTGGTGATTCCTGCGGGCTACACCGCCAGCGTGGTGTATGCGCTGGGTGATCCGCTGCAGGCTGGTGTGGCCGGGTACAAGAACGACGGTACCGACACCGACTACGACAAGCGCGCCGGAGACCACCACGACGGCATGGAGTGGTTCGGCCTGGGCGCCGACGGCAAGCGCAACGACAGCTCCGTGGACCGTGGCCTGCTGGGCATGAACCACGAGGCGACGACCGACGAGAAGCTCTCGTCCTTCTTCCTGCACGCCAACGGCGGCACCAGCACGCTGCCGCGCCCCGCGTCGGAGGTGGACAAGGAGCTGGCCATCCACGGCGTGTCGGTGGTGGAAATGCGCAAGACCGCAGGCAAATGGGCCTATGTGCAGGACTCGGCCTTCAACTTCCGCATCACCACACTGACGGACATCGACCTGTCTGGCCCCGCACGCGGCAATGCGCTGATGGTCACCAAGTATTCCACCGACGGCACGCGCACGCGCGGCACGCTCAACAACTGCGGCACCGGCAAGACGCCCTGGGGCACGCTGCTGACGGGCGAGGAGAACTGGAACGGTTACTTCTTCCGCAGCGCTACCGACGATGCCGCGCGCGGCAACGACAAGAGCGTCACCGCGCTCAAGCGTTACGGTCGCCCGCAGGGGGCCGTATCGCGCCATGGCTGGGAGACGGGCGGCGCCGACGACAAGTACCTGCGCTGGAACAACAGCAAGACCGGCGCCTCCGCCAACGGCAGCGACGACTACCGCAACGAGATGAACGCCCAGGGCTTCATCGTCGAGATCGACCCCTACAACAAGGCCCGCAAGGCCAAGAAGCGCACCGGCCTGGGCCGCTTTGCGCACGAGAGCGCCGCCTTTGGCAACGCCGTGGCAGGCCAGCCGCTGGCCGTGTACATGGGTGACGATGCACGCAACGAGTACATCTACAAGTGGGTCAGCGCTGCCGCCTGGAGCGCTGCCGACGCCACTGCCGCCGACGCCCTGGCCGTGGGCGACAAGTACCTGGACTCCGGCAAGCTCTACGTGGCCCGCTTCAAGGCCGACGGCACGGGCGAGTGGGTGGAACTGAGCATCAACAACGCCCAGATCAAGGGCTATGCAGGCTATGCCTTCGCCGACCAGGCCGACGTGTGCGTGAATGCCCGCCTGGCTGCCGACGCCGTGGGTGCCACCAAGATGGACCGCCCCGAGTGGTGCTCGGTCAACCCCGCCAATGGCGAGATCTACTACACGCTGACCAACAACAGCAACCGCAGTGTGGACCCGAGCGGCAGCAGCCAGTTGGCCCCCGACGCCGCCAACCCGCGTGCCTACACCGACATGAAGGGCACCAGCGCGCAAAAGGGCAATCCCAACGGCCACATCGTGCGCATGAAGGAAGGCGCCGCCGGCTCCGCCGCCACCAGCTTCACCTGGGACGTGTACGCCTTCGGCGCCCAGGCCGATGCCGATGGCTCCAAGGTCAACCTTTCCAGCCTGACGGGTGACCAGGACTTCTCCAGCCCCGACGGCCTGGCCTTCAGCCGCGCCACGGGCATCCTGTGGGTGCAGACCGACGACGGCGCCTACACCGATGTGACCAACTGCATGATGCTGGCGGCCCTGCCCGGCAAGGTGGGCGACGGCGCCAAGAAGACGCTGAACTACACCAAGGCCGATGGCAGCACCCTGGCGGTGGACACCTACGTGGGCAAGGCGCCTACGGCCGATACGCTCAAGCGCTTCCTGGTCGGCCCCAAGGACTGCGAGATCACCGGCATTGCCGAAACGCCCGACGGCAAGGCGCTGTTCGTCAACATCCAGCACCCCGGCGAAGGCACCAAGATGGCCGACATTGGCGACCCGGCCAAGTACACCAGCCAGTGGCCCGCCAATGCAGGCTACGGCGCGGGCAAGCGTCCGCGCTCGGCCACTATCGTCATCACCAAGAACGACGGCGGCCGTGTGGGTAGCTGATCGCGGCTGACAGCGTGTCGCACCTGCCGGTGTGCAGGTGCGTTGCACGCTTCTTGCGCCCTTGCAGGCTGTGGCCTGCAAGGGCGTTGTCAATTGGGGCTGTAGTGGGGCTCCGGCGCCGGTTGTGGTGCTGTTGGGGTGCGCGTTTGGGGCGTCCGGTAGCCACCATAGGGGCTTTGCTTGCCGCTGCCGTCCCTGCTGCCCTTGCGGCCCGTGACTTGCCAGGCCGTGCGTTGCTGGACCAGGGCCGCCAGCATTTCCATTTCCTCGTCGGTGTGGTTGATGGCTTCGGCAGGGATCAGGCGCCGTCCCTCCTTCGGATGCGCTTCGGCCCAGAAGGACTGGTGGTACTCCGACTCACTGCGCAATTGCTCGCCACCGGCATTCAGGTCCACGCTGCCGTAGCAGTTGCAGAAGTAGCTGCGAAAGTCCTGCTGCGTCCACACCTCGGCATACACGCCTGTGCCGCGGATGCCAGCGGTCAGCGTGGGCGTGACGAGCTGCCGGTCTGCGCCCTTGCTCCACACGCTGGCCACGGCACCGCTGAGCAGGCGCAGCACGCGCACGGACAGCGGGGTCTCGCCCTGCAATTCCAGGCGGGTGTTCTCACGCACCAGGTAGGCACTGTCGCCCACGGTGAACATGGCGCTGGCGCCGGGGCCGGTCTCGATGCGGTCGCCCGCCGCCACGCTGCCCTGGGCGGTGAGTGCTTGCCCGTTGCGCCGCACATCGCCGCGGAGTTCCACCACGCGGCTGGCGCTGGCCTGCGCCCAGGCGCCATGCCACCAGGGCAGCGCGGGCCCGGCCAGCGCGGCCTGCAGCAGGCGGCGGCGCAGGTTGGTGGGCAGGTAGGGTAGGAGCGGCGCGCGCCCGTGGCGGGGCGCTGCGGGGTCAGTCGTGCTCGGCAGGCCCGCCGGGCGGGCGAGGGGGTGCGGGGCGTTCTTCATCGTCAGGCCTTTCTGCGCTGCGCCCAGGGGGCTCGAAGCAGTCTCGGAACGTGAAGACGATGGAGCCAAACAACATGGTGGCCATGACCATCGCCAGCCCCACCATGATGCCACTGACCGCGCCCAGCGAGCCACCCAGCAAACCCGCCAGCAGGCTGGTGACCAGGCCGCCGAGGGCAAACACCCCCAGCCAACCCAGCCCATAGACCACGAAAGCGCCCATATTGCGCACGCAGGCCACCAGGCTGAAGAACAGGCTCTTGACGGGTGGCACCCCGTGCCAGTGCACCAGCCCTGGCGCATGCCAGAACAGCAGCGACAGGGGCAGGTACAGCACCATGGACAGCCACATGGCCGCCTGGAAGCTGCTGCTTTGCACGATGTCCTCGGTCAGCTCGGCGCGGCCCAGGTACACCAGGGCGAACTGGCCCCCATCGACAAGGGCCGACAGACCGATCACCAGCAAAAAACCCACGGCGTACAGCGCGCCCAGTTGCAGCATGTGGCGCAACCGCTCCTTGCCGGTGCGAAAGGCCACCAGCAGCACGTCGGGCGTGGGAAAGCGCCCCTGCATGGCTTCGGCCGAGGCCACCATCATGGCCAGCGTGACCGAGGGCAGCAGCGCCAGCGCGAGCGCCGGGCCGATGAGCGGAAACAGCGACAGCAGGGACATGGCCGCCATCGACATGAAGAACAGCGCCGCCATGGCCAGCGGCTGGCGCCTGAAGACGAAGATGCCGCCCTTGACCCAGTCCAGGCCGGTGCGGGCGGGAACAATGCGCAATTTCATGCGGGGATGGTAAAGCGTTCAGGCTTGGGTCAGTGTGACGGGGTGCTGTACCCGTTCGCGCAGTACGCGTTCAAAGTGCGTGGGGTCGTGCGGTGTGAGCATGGCGGCTTCGCGCGGCAGGTAGAAGTCCCACAGGCGCGAGATCCAGAAACGCAGCGCCCCAGCGCGCGCCATGGCGGGCAGCAGCTCGCGCTCGGCGGCTGTCAGGGGGCGCACGGCCTGGTAGGCGTCCAGCAGGGCGCGGGCAAGCGGCGCGTCGTGGCGGCCCGTGGGCAGGTCGATGCACCAGTCGTTCAGGCACACCGCCAGGTCGAACAGCCAGGTGTCCACACCGGCAAAGTAGAAATCGAAGAAGCCCGTGAGCTGTTCGCCCTCGAACATCACGTTGTCGCGGAACAGGTCGGCGTGCACCGGGCCGCGTGGCAGCGCGGCGTAGCTGCTGCCGGCGGCCACATGGTTCTGGTAGGCCAGCTCGGCGCGCAGCAGTGCCGCTGCTTCCGCGTCGATGTGCGGCAGCACCACGGGCACGGTTTCGTTCCACCAGGGCAGGCCACGCAGGTTGGGCTGCTGGCGTTCGTAGTCGCGCCCGGCCAGGTGCATGCGTGCCAGCATGTCGCCCACGGCGGCGCAGTGCACAGCCTGGGGGGCGAGTTGGCTGCGGCCCGCCAGGCGGTTGACCACGGCGGCGGGCTTGCCGCACACGGTGTGCAGGATGTCGCCTGCCGCGTTGGCGCGCGGGTCGGGCACGGGGATGCCCTTGTGCGCCAGGTGCTTCATCAGGTGCAGGTAAAACGGCAGTTGCTCGGCGGTCAGGCGCTCGAACAGCGTGAGCACGAACTCGCCCGCGTCACAGGTGACGAAGTAGTTGGTGTTCTCGATGCCGCCTTCGATGCCGCGCAGGGCGTGCAGCGTGCCCAGTTGGAGCGCTTTCAGGAGTTTGCCTGCCTCGGCTTCGGAGACTTGGGTGAATACGGCCATCGGTGGGGAGAAAAATCAGGAAACTGGCGGGAATGCGGGCGGGGCCTGGATGCGCGCTCTGCGCGCACGGCCTGGGGCGCGGGGGGTCAGAACTTCATCACGTTCCACACGCGTGCGCCGGTGGTGGACTCGGCGCCGTTGCGCGGACGGTTGCGCACGCCGTCGGAGGACTGCACCTCGTATTCGGGCAAGGTGCCCACCTTGGGCTGCACGGTGATGCTCTGTGTCTGCCCGCCCACGCGCAGTTCGTCGATGCGGCTGCCACCGTCTTCCACGCGGATGCGCTCGGTGCGCTGGTTCAGGCGGTTGGCGGGTTGCTCTTGTTTTGATAGCTGCTCGCGCCCGTCTGTATTGCCTTGATTGGCATTTTGACTGGTATTTTGAGCAAGGGCGGGGGCGCTGGCCAAGGCCAGCAGCATCAGGGTATGAACGGCGCGCATGGCGCGATTGTAGGCGGCGCTGGTCGCTGGACTTGGCGCAGGTTGTATGCAAGATAGGGTTCCCGCCGATGGTCGCACCGTTGTGGCGCGTTACAGTGGTGCCCTGGCAGATAGTCAGCCAAGGTCGGCCCCAGTTTTGCCTTAGAGTACCCTGCACCTCCATGTCCGGCCCCCATACCGACCCCGAATCCATTGCCGAACTGCAGGCACGTCTGCACGAGGCCGAAGCCCGCTTGCATTCCCTGGGGCGCAACCTGCCCGGCAGCGTGCTGTTCCAGAGCGTGCGCGAGCCTGATGCGCGACGCCACTTTGCCTACATGGGCGAGGGCATCGAGCGCTTGACGGGGCTCACGGCAGCGCAGTTGCTGGCCGATTTTGGCGCCTTCTACCGACTGATCGACCCGGAAGACTTCCCTGCCTACAAGGCGGCGGTGGACCATTCCTACCACACGCTGGAGACGGTGGAAACGCAGTTTCGCATCCACCGCTCCGACGGTGAGTTGCGCTGGATCCGATTGTCAGCCACGCCGCGCAGGCTGGGTGAGGACAGGGTGATCTGGGACGGCCTGCTGACCGACATCACCGGTCAGATTCGCGCCGAGGCCGCCGCCCGTGCCTACGAAACCCAGCTGGCCGGCGTGCTGCGCCACCTGCCTGGTGCCGTGGCGCGGCTGGGGCTGGGCCTGGAGATCCTCTACGTCAACCAGACCCAGGCCCAGTGGGTGGATACCGAAGTCGATCAGATCATCGGAAAGCGCGTGCCCGAGGTCATCGCCCCGGCGCTCATGGAACGTATGGCACCGTATTTCGAGCGCGCCATCCGCGGCGAAACGGTGGTGTTTGAAAACCGCATCGACCGGCCCGATGGCGAGGTGCGCTTTCGCCACACCACCATGGTGCCCGAGCGCACGGCCGATGGCTCCATCGGCTCCATCGTGCTGTTTGCCTATGACCTGACCGCACTCAAGAACGCACAGGCCGAGGCCTTGCAGCAAAAAGCCCTGCTCAGCAGCCTGCTCAAGGCCATGCCGGACATGGTGTTCCTGAAAAACACCCAGGGCGTGTACCAGGCCTGCAACCCGGTGTTCGAGCGCTTCATGGGGCGCAGCGAGAGCGAGATTCTGGGCCGCACCGACGCCGACCTGCTGCTGCCTGCCGCCGCCGCGCACTTCAGTCGCCACGACCGGCAGGCCCTGCAGGCCTGGCAGCCGCTGGTCATCGAGGACACGCTGGTGTTTGCCGACGACGGCTACGAGGGCCGGTTCGAGACCATCCTCACGCCCATCCGCGACCTGGCCGGCAACACCACGGGCCTGCTCGGCGTGGCCCGCGACATCACCGACCGCAAGCGCGCAGCCCAGGAGATCGAACGCCTGGCGTTCTACGACGCCCTCACGTCCCTGCCCAACCGCCGCCTGCTGCTGGACCGCCTGCAACGCCTGCTGCTCAGCGGCCAGCGCACGCGCCAGCACGGCGCGCTGCTGTTCATCGACTTGGACAACTTCAAAGACCTCAACGACACCCTGGGCCACGACATGGGCGACCAGCTCCTGATCCAGGTCGCCACCCGCCTCTCGGCCAGCGTGCGCGAATGCGACACCGTTGCACGCTTTGGCGGCGACGAATTCGTCGTCCTGCTCGAAGGCCTGGACCAGGATGCCCAGGCCGCCAGCCGCCAGGCCGAAGCCGTCGCGCGCAAACTCCTCATGGCGCTGAACCAACCCTTCGAACTGGCCGGCCAGCAACACTACAGCACCCCCAGCATCGGCCTGACCCTCTTTGGCCCCGAACGCCAAAGCGTGGACGAACTGCTCAAGCGCGCAGACCTGGCCATGTACGAAGCCAAAGCCGCCGGGCGCAACACCCACCGCTTCTTCGACCCCGGCATGCAGCAAGCCCTGCACGAACGCTCCAGCCTGGAAGCCGACCTGCGCCAAGGCCTCTCGCGCGGCGACCTCTACGTGCACTACCAACCCGTCGTGGACTACCAAGGCCACGTCAAAGGCGCAGAAGCCCTGGCCCGCTGGAACCACCCCGAACGCGGCCTCATCAACCCCGCCGAATTCATCCCCCTGGCCGAACAGACCGGCCTCATCCTGCCCCTGGGCAGACACATCCTGCACACCGCGTGCGAACAACTCGTACGCTGGAGCCGCCAACAGGAAACCGCCCACCTGAGCGTCGCTGTCAACGTCAGCGCGCGGCAATTCAGGCACAGCGGCTTTGCCGCCGAAGTCCTGCAAACCCTGCGCGAAACTGGCGCCAACCCCCGGCGCCTCAAACTCGAACTGACGGAGAGCCTGCTGCTGGGCGACATCGAAGACACCATCGAACGCATGGTGCAACTCAAACGCGAAGGCGTAGGGTTTGCGCTGGACGACTTCGGCACCGGGTACTCCAGCCTGGGCTACCTCAAACGCCTGCCGCTGGACCAGGTCAAGATCGACCGGGGCTTCGTGCGCGACGTGCTGACCGACCCCAACGACGCGGCCATTGTGCGCACCATCCTGGCACTGGCGCAAAGCCTGGACCTGGACGTGGTGGCCGAAGGGGTGGAGACGGCGGGGCAGCTGGGCTTCTTGCGGCTGCATGGCTGCGAGCAGTTCCAGGGGTATCTGTTCGGGCGGCCGGTACCGGCCGATGTGTTCGACCACGAACACCGTTTGGACAAATCCAGCCATTTCCAGGCCATCTTCTGACGACAATACGGGGCATGGACAAGCAGCTTTTGGTCGCCGGAGGCGGCATCGGTGGGCTGGCAGCCGCACTGGCCGCCACGCGCGCCGGGTGGGAGGTGCGGCTCTTCGAGCGCGCAGTGCAGTTTTCCGAGGTGGGCGCTGGCGTGCAACTGGGCCCCAACGCCGTGCGTTGCCTGCAGGCCTGGGGCCTGGAGCCTGCGCTGAACGCTGTGGCCGCCTTTCCGCAGCACCTGCAGGTGCGCAGCGCCATGCACGGCGGTGTGCTCGCCACGCTGGCGTTGGGCGAGGCCACGGTGCGCCGCTACAGCGCGCCCTACGCCACCATCCACCGCGCCGATCTGCACAGCCTGCTGCTGCATGCCGTGCAAGACCACCCGGCCGTGCAACTCAACCTGGGCCACGCCATCACCCAGCACGAGGACACCGGCAACGCCGTGCTGGTGCATGTCGAGCATGGTCAGGGCCAGGCCAAGCCGGTGGAGGGCGACGCGTTGATTGGCGCCGACGGCCTGTGGAGCCGCACCCGCACCCAGGCCTGGCAGGACGGCACCCCCCGCGCCACCGGGCATCTGGCCTACCGCGCCCTGGTGCCTGCGCAGGCGCTGCCCGCCGCGTGGCGTGCTCAGATCACCGCCTGGCTCGGGCCGCGCCTGCATGCCGTGCACTACCCCGTGCGCCGGGGCGAGTGGATGAACCTGGTGGTCATCATCCATGGCAGCCCACCACAGGACCTGGAGCACTGGGACCACGCCGCCAACGCCGCCGACCTGGCCCATGCCCTGGAAGGCACCCACCCCGCCTTGCAGGAGGTGGTGCACAGCGTGGCCGCTGCGGGCTTGGGCTGGCGCCTGTGGCCACTGTGTGACCGCGCCCCCATGCAAAGCGCCGACGCCATGGCCCGCGGCCTGGTGGCCCTGCTGGGCGACGCCGCCCACCCCATGCCGCCCTACCTGGCCCAGGGCGCAGGCATGGCCCTGGAAGACGCCACGCAACTGCAGGCCGCCCTGGCCCTGCACGATGTGGAGGTGCCCCTGCGTCTGCGCCGCTACGCGCTCAACCGCTGGCAGCGCGCTGCACGCGTACAGGCGCGCTCGCAGCGCAACGGGCGCATCTTTCATGCCACCGGGCTGGTGCGCTGGGGGCGTGATCTGGGGCTGCGCGTGCTGGGCGAGCGCTTGCTGGATGTGCCTTGGCTTTACCGGGGCGACGGGATGGATGCAGGGTTGATGTGATTTGCTATTAAAACTATAGCTATTGGCGCTTTATTCATAAGCGATAAAGGCACTTTTCTCCGCGCTCATTGCGAACGCCTTGTTCTCTCAAGGGGGGCTGGTTCTGCGTGCTCTGGGCGCCAGGCCACGCAGCACCTCCAGCCGGTTGGGGGGAGCGTCTGGTGCCAAAAAATCGGGAATGGTGAAATCGTCCCGCTGGGGCCTTGACAAAAATTCCACCGGCCATTCGGTGATTCTGGGCTCCCGGATATGCACATAGCATCCCGGCTCGTCCTCGTCGATGTATTCACGCTGCAGCACCAGGGCCAAGGGCTCCTCGGCGCCCATGGTGGCGCGGGCAAAGGCGTCGGCTTCTTCAAAGGTTTCGAACCCGTAGAAGTAGTCGTTGCCGTCGGCTTCATCGGGCGCGCCGCGTTCCGGGTGGCACCACACACGGTATTCCAGCACGGCATCCCAGACCAACCCGCCGCCGGAAAAACAGCTTGCGGGGTAGTTGCCGACTTCGGCTGGGTTCAGTACCGCTGGGTATTGCATGGATCAGTCCCTATTCAGTATGTGGCGCCACTGAGTCGATCAGCGTCCCCGAGGACGCTCACCCCGCCTCCCGGTACACCAGCACCTTCAGCGCCCGCTCGGGCTGGGCGTCGGCAAAGGTGGCGGGGTTGGCCAGGCGCTCGACGAATTGCAGTGTGGGTGCCTGCTCCTGCACCTGCTGGTGCAGGAAGGCGCTGTCCAGTTCGGGGGCGTTCAGGCACAGCAGGGCGTGGCCGCCGGGGGCCAGCAGGTCGGGCAGGCGGCGCAGCAGGCGCGCGTAGTCCTTGGTGGCGACGAAGCTGCCTTTCTGGTAGCTGGGCGGGTCGATGATGACCAGGCCGTAGGGGCCGTGGCGCGTGATCTTGCCCCAGGAGCTGAAGATGTCGTGGTCCCAGAACAGGGCGCCGGCCTCCAGCCCATTGAGCCGGTGGTTCTGCCGCCCCGTGGCCAGTGCGCCCCCGGCCATGTCCACGTTGACCACCTGGGCCGCGCCTGCGCGCAGCGCTGCCACCGAAAACGCGCAGGTGTAGGCAAACAGGTTGAGCACGCGCAGGCCGGGGTGCTGCGCGGCGTGGCGCTGCACCCAGCGGCGGCCTTCGGCCATGTCCAGGAACAGGCCGTGGTTCTGCCCGCGCAGCACATGCACCAGGTAGCGCGCGCCGTCTTCCTGCACCACATGCGGCTCGGGCACCTGGCCTGCCATGGTGCGGGTTTCGCGCTGCTGCGGGTGGCGGCACTGGTACACCCAGTGCAGTGCGGCGCCGGGTGCCAGTGTGGCCCAGCGCGCTTGCAGGGCTTGGTGCACGGCGGCCAGCAGGGCGTCGTCGGCGGGTTCAAAGCTGGTGAACACCCACACGGGCGGGTAGGCGTCCAGCGTCCAGCCTTCGCAGCCGGGGTTCAGGCCGCCCCGGCCGTGGAAGATGCGGCAGGCCTCGGTGGGCAAAGGAGCGGCGGCAATGGCGTCGAGCAGGGCTTGCATGGCGGTGGGGCAGGGGGTCACAGGGCGCGCAGCACGGCGCGCACGGGCGAGGCGTCGGCGGTGCTCAGCTTGAGCGGCAGGGCGATGAGTTCGTAGTCGCCCTCGGGCACCTCGTCGAGCACCAGGTTTTCCAGCACGCGCAGATCGCGTTGACGCAGCACCTGGTGGCTGGGCAGGTCGGTGCTGTCGGCGGGGTCCACGCTGGGCGTGTCCAGGCCCACCAGCAGCAGGCCGCGGTCGGCCAGGTGCTGCAGCAGGGCCGGGGCCAGGGCACGGAAGTCGGCATCCCAGTGCGCGGGTGCAGGGTGCACTCGCGTGCGCACCAGCAGGCGCGGGGGCAGCGGGTCGCTCAGGGCATGGGCCAGGTCGGCCACCTGCACCAGCGCGGCGTTGCCGCGGGCGTGCACCACGCGGCAGGGGCCCAGAAAGGGCTCCAGCGCCAAGGCGCCCACGGCGGCGCCCTGGGGGTCGTAGTGCAGCGGCGCGTCGGCATGGGCTCCCAGGTGGGTGCTGAGGGTGATCGCGCCCACGTTGACGGCGCACCCTGGGCCCAGGGTGCTGGTCCAGTGCAGGCGCAGGGGCGTGTCGCCGGGGTACACCGGCGTGCCGGGGTGCAGGGCGGGGGAGATGTCCCAAAGGCGAGGCATGGGGCATTATCCCGCGCGCCCCGGTGGCTTGATCCAGCGCAAGACTGCACGGGATGGGGCGGCGGTACGTCTTGCCTGGAAAGAGGCGTCCGCCTACAATTCGCAAATAATAATGGTTGTTATTTAGAATATTATGGACGCAGTGATTCCCCTGGCCGCTCCGGCCCCCGTGGTGACAGGTGAGGCCGGTCTTGCCGACCTGCCCCTGCGCACCAATGCCTGGGTGCAGGGCCTGCACATGGAGGCGGCGGCCGAAGACGGCGATCTGTTGCTGCGCCTGCTGGAGATCGGTTTCCTGCCGGGCGAGCGCGTGCATGTGGTGGCGCGGGCCTTTCCGGCGGGCGAGCCCATGGCCGTGCGTGTGGGGCGCACCACCTTTGCGCTGCGCAAGCGCGAGGCGGCGCTGGTGCGCATCAGCACCACGCCACCGGTGCAGGGCGCTGCGGCATGAGCGCGTACCGGGCTGTTCCCCAGCGGGCTCGCACCGTCATGCAAAGCACGGAGGCCAGCCAGTGAGCGCCGCTGCCATGCGCCTGGCCCTGCTGGGCCATCCCAACTGCGGCAAGACCGCCCTGTTCAACCTGCTGACCGGCAGCCGCCAGAAGGTGGCCAATTACGCCGGGGTCACGGTCGAGCGCAAGGAGGGCGTGCTCACCACGCCCGCGGGCAAGGCCGTGCGCGTGCTGGACCTGCCGGGTGCCTACAGCCTCAACGCCCTGAGTGCCGATGAGGCCGTGACGCGCGACGTGGTCACCGGCCAGCGCGCGGGTGAGGCCGCGCCCGACCTGCTGGTCTGCGTGGTCGATGCCACCAAGCTGCAACTGGGCCTGCGCATGGTGCTGGAGGCGCGCGCCATGGGCCTGCCCATGGTGGTGGCGATGAACATGAGCGATGCCGCGCGCCGCCAGGGCATCGCCATCGACCGCGCGTTGCTGGAGCGCGAACTGGGCATGCCCGTGGTGGAGACCGTGGGCATCCGCAAGGATGGTGCGAGTGCGCTGGTGCAGTGGCTGGACGGCTGGCAGCCTGCCGGTGGTGCCCAGGCGTCTGCCTGGCAACCGCAAGGCCCGGCGCAGGTGCTGCAAACGCAGCAAGAGGTGCGCCGCATCCTGCGCCTGGCGGTGCGCGAGCCTGAAGGCCTGATGCGGCGCGACGATGCCATCGACCGCGTGGTGCTGCATCCGCTGTGGGGCATGCTGGTGCTGGCGGCCACCATGTTCCTGATGTTCCAGGCGGTGTTCAGCTGGGCCGCTGTGCCCATGGACGCCATCGAGTCCGGCGTGGGGGCGGTGGGCGGGTGGTTGCAGTCGCAATTGCCCGAGGGCCTGTTGCGCAGCCTGCTGGTCGAGGGCATTGTGGCCGGGGCGGGGGGCGTGCTGGTGTTCCTGCCGCAGATCGTCATCCTGTTCTTCTTCATCCTCACGCTGGAGGATTCGGGCTACCTGCCGCGCGCGGCCTTTCTGTTGGACCGCGTGATGGGCAGCGTGGGGCTGTCGGGGCGTTCGTTCATTCCGCTGCTGTCGAGCTTTGCCTGCGCCATTCCGGGCATCATGGCCACGCGCACCATCACGCACTGGCGCGAGCGGCTGGTCACCATCTTCATTGCGCCGCTCATGACCTGTTCGGCACGCCTGCCGGTGTATGCGCTCTTGATTGCCGCCTTCATTCCTGAGCGCACGGTGGCGGGACTGTTCAATCTGCAGGGCCTGGTGATGTTCGCGCTCTACGTGGGCGGCATCTTCAGCGCCATGGCCGTGGCGGCCGTGCTCAAGCTCTGGCGCGGCACGGTGCGGCCCACGCCGCTCATCATGGAGCTGCCCCCGTACCGGTTGCCCGCGCTGCGCAGCCTGGCCCAGGGTCTGTACGAGCGCGCCAGCATCTTCATCAAGCGGGTGGGCGGCATCATCCTGGCGCTGTCGGTGCTGCTGTGGGTGCTGTCCACCTTTCCGGCGCCGCCCGAGGGCGCCACTGAATCAGCCATCTACTACAGCCTGGCGGGCCAGTTGGGCCGTGCGCTGGAGCCGCTGTTCGCGCCGCTGGGTTTCAACTGGCAAATTGCCATTGCGCTGGTGCCCGCCATGGCGGCGCGCGAAGTGGTGGTCAGTGCGCTGGGCACGGTGTATGCGCTGTCAGCCACGGGCGACGAAGCTGCGGCGCAACTGGGTACGCTGATCGCGCAGCAGTGGTCGCTGGCCACGGCGCTGTCGCTGCTGGTGTGGTTTGTCTTTGCGCCGCAGTGCATTGCCACCCTGGCCACGGTGCGGCGCGAGACCAACTCCTGGCGCATGGCCTTGCTCATGGCCAGCTACATGTTTGCGCTGGCCTATGCCGCCAGTGCCGCCACCTACCACCTCACGGTGGCCCTGGGAGGCTGAACCATGCACGGTGCACTGTGGCAAAACCTGGCAGTGGGCGCCATCGTGCTGTTGGCCGCGCTCTACGCGCTGTGGTACTGGATGCCCGCCGCCCTGCGCAAACGCCTGGGCCGCGTGCGCCCTGCGCTGGGCAAGGCGCCGTCGTGCGGATCGTGCAGCGACTGCGGCGGTTGCGCCACCCCGGCAGACCCGGCCGCGCGGCAGGCCGCTACCGGCAAGACGCTGTGGATGCACTCACAGCCGTAGCTCTTGCGCCAAGAATGCTATTAAAAATATAGCTGCCTGCGCTTGTCTGGTAAGCGTTAGAGGCCAATTTTCCATTCAATTATCAGGGTAGGCCCCCAGCCCGTGGCGCTGCCGCGCGCGCTCACAGGCCGGACTGCCGGGTGCGAACTCGCGGCAGGGCGAGGGGCGCCATTCGTAGATGCCGCAGGCGGCCTGGGTGCCCACCTTGCCGGTGAGGGCAGCGCAGCGCGGTGGGCTGTGGTCGGTGCCGCGCATGCGGCGCAGGGTGTCGGTCACGTCCACGGCCAGGCCGTCGGGTACGTCACCACCCAGCTCCTGGGTTTCGTACACCGAGAAGTCCACGCGAAAGCTCGCGCAGCAGGCGCCGCAGGTGAGGCAGGGGTGGGTCATGGGCGGGGCGGTGTGTGCAGCGCGGCCAGGGCGCGTTCAAGGTTCTGGCGGGCGGTGGCCTCGAAGCGCCCATGGAACGCATCGGTGCCATAGATGCGCGGTCGGTCGAGGAAGCCGCGCAGCACCGCGCTGCGGCCCGCGACGTAGCGCGGCCAGCGCACGAAGAAGTATTCGCGGCGCACGTTGCGCTCGAAGCGGTCGTACACCGCCGGGTTCTGGCCCAGGATGGCCAGGTCGATGTCCACCACCCACTGCGCATCGCCCGTCAGCGGACCGGGCTGGTGGCGTGTGTCCAGGATGTGCTGGTGCACCTGCGCCACCAGGGTTTCGGGCAAGGACTGGCCGCGCAGAAAGCGCACGGCCCAGTCGGCGCTGTGCTCCTCGTTGTGCGTGCTCCAGGGCCAGTAGATGGCGTCGTGGTACCACAGCGCCAGTTCCACGGCCACCGGGTCTTGCAGTGCGCCGGGCTGGGCGGTGCGCAGCGTGCGCAGGTGCCCCAGGCAGGCCCCCAGGTGCGTGGTGTCGTGGTAGGCACGCGGCCAGCGGGCCCAGCTGCGCAACAGGCGCCGTCCTTCTGCGTTCCACGCAGGGGTGTCCCGGCCCAGCGTCTGGCCCAGGGACTGCCACTGCGCCAGCAGTTCGGCGCTGTGGGCGGGCTGGCGGCGCCAGGGCATGGAGTCAAAAATCAGGCCACGCGGCCGAGCAGAAGGTACTCCATGAGTGCCTTTTGCACGTGCGTGGCGCTTTGGCTTCGGCCCGCAGCCTGCGGCTGCTTCACGTCCGCGTGGCGGACATGAGCCTGCGCCGAAACAGTCTGCTGGCGCTGGCGCGCCACCGCGTTGCATTTCATGCCACGCGGCCGAGCAAAAGGTACTCCATGAGTGCCTTTTGCACGTGCATCCTGTTTTCTGCCTCATCCCACACCACGGATTGGGGGCCGTCGATCACGTCGGCCTCGACCTCTTCGCCGCGATGCGCGGGCAGGCAGTGCATGAACAGGGCATCGGGCTTGGCGGCGGCCATCATCTCGGCGTCCACGCACCAGTCGGCGAAGGCCTTCTTGCGCGCTTCGTTCTCGGCCTCATAGCCCATGCTGGTCCACACGTCGGTGGTGACCAGGTCTGCGCCCTGGCAGGCTTCGAGCGGGTTGCTGAAAAATTGATAGCTGTCTGCGCTGATTCCACCTGCGCCAACGGCCAATTTCTCATCAACTTCGTAGCCGCGCGGCGTGCTCACGTGCACCTTGAAGCCCAGCAGTTGCGCGGCCTGCAGCCAGGTGTTGGCCATGTTGTTGCCGTCGCCCACCCAGGCCACGGTCTTGCCAGCGATGGAGCCGCGGTGTTCGATGTAGGTGAAGATGTCGGCCAGGATCTGGCAGGGGTGGAACTCGTTGGTCAGGCCGTTGATGACGGGCACGCGCGAGTACTGCGCAAAGCGCTCGATCTTGGCCTGCTCGAAGGTGCGGATCATCACCAGGTCGGTCATGCGGCTGATGACGCGCGCGCTGTCCTCGATGGGTTCGGCGCGGCCGAGCTGGCTGTCGCCCGTGGTCAGGTGCACCACGCTGCCGCCCATCTGGTACATGCCGGCCTCGAAGCTCACGCGCGTGCGCGTGCTGGCCTTCTCGAAGATCATGGCCAGCGTGCGGTCGGCCAGGGGCTGGTACTTTTCGTAGGCCTTGAACTTCTTCTTGATGAACGCGGCGCGTTCGAGCAGGTAGGCGTATTCGTCGGCGCTGAAGTCGTTGAACTGCAGGTAGTGTTTCATGGCTGTCTCGCAGGGGCTCATTCGGCCAGCAAGGCCTGGACCAGGGGGGTGAGCCGGGCGACGATTTCGTCGGCCTCGGCCGTGGTGAGGATCAGCGGCGGCACGATGCGGATCACGCTCTCGGCTGTCACGCTGATGAGCAGGCCGGCCTCGGCCGCACGGCCCACCAGGGCGCCGCAGGGCTTGTCCAGCTCCACACCGATCATCAGGCCCTGGCCGCGCACTTCCTTCACGCCGCTCAAACTGCCCAGTGCGGCGCGCAGCGCGGCCTGCAGGTGTGCGCCCACGGTGGCGGCGTTCTGCAGCAGGCCGTCTTCTTCCATGATGCGGATGGTTTCCACCCCCGCGCGCATGGCCAGCGGGTTGCCGCCGAAGGTGGTGCCGTGGTTGCCCGGTTGCAGCACGTTGGCGGCCTTGGGGCCGGCCACCACAGCGCCCACGGGCACGCCCGAGCCCAGGCCCTTGGCCAGGGGCATCACGTCGGGCACGATGCCGGCCCACTGGTGCGCAAACCACTTGCCGGTGCGGCCCATGCCGCACTGCACTTCGTCGATCATCATCAGCCAGCCGCGCTCGTCGCAGAGCTTGCGCAGTTGCTGCAGGTATTCGATGCGCATGGGGTTCACGCCGCCTTCGCCCTGGATGGTCTCGAAGAACACGGCCACCACGTTGGGGTTGCGTTCGGTGGCACGGCGCAGGGCCTCGATGTCGTTCTGAGGTACGCGGATGAAGCCTTCCACCAGCGGGCCGAAGCCAGCCTGCACCTTGGGGTTGCCCGTGGCCGACAGCGTGGCGATGGAGCGGCCGTGGAAGGCCTTCTCATAGACCACCACTTCGGGCTTCTCGATGCCCTGGTCGTGGCCGAACTTGCGTGCGATCTTGAGCGCGGCCTCGTTGGCCTCCAGGCCCGAGTTGCAGAAGAACACGTTGCTCATGCCCGAGCGCTCGACCAGCAACTGGGCCAGCTGCTCCTGCAAGGGCACGTGGTAGTAGTTGGAGGTGTGGATGAGCTGCGTGAGCTGGTGCTGCAGCGCGGGCACCAGCTTGGCGTGGTTGTGGCCCAGGGTGTTGACGGCGATGCCGCCCAGCGCGTCGAGGTACTCCTTGCCGTTCACGTCCCACACGCGGCAGCCCTGGCCGCGCTGCAGTGCGATGGGCACGCGGCCATAGGTGTTCATCACGTGGGGCGAGGTAGCCGGGATGGAAGCGGTCATGCAGGATTCTCCAGACGGGGCGTACAGCGCAGCCATCGGTGGCTGCAAGGAAAAGGAGCACCGATTCTAGGGCGTGCCGCCGCGCCGATGCATGACGATTGCGCATCACTGCAATGCATGCAGCGGGTGGGTCTGTAAGCAGGGCGTCGGCAAACTCTTATATAAGAGTTAAAATGCCCGGTTGCGGCAATTTGCGCAGCGATCCTGCACCGTCCGCCCTAACTACACCACGATCCGATGGTTACCCCTTCCAGCAAAGAAGTCTTCATCCAAGGCGTCACCAGCAGCGGAAAAACTTTCCGTCCAAGCGACTGGGCCGAGCGCCTGGCAGGGGTGATGAGCAGTTTCCGCCCCGGTGGCGCCCGGCCTGGCAGCCACCTGAGCTACTCGCCCTGGTGCATTCCCACCACCATGGGCGGCGTCAAATGCGTGGTGGTGCACCGCGACCTGCGCGACCACGAGCCCATGGCCTGGGACTTCGTGATGAACTTCGCGCGCGACAACGACCTGCAACTGGTCGAGGCTTGTCTGCTGCCGGACCCGCCACGGGTCCAGAAGTAAGAAAAAAGGGCGGCTTGCGCCGCCCTGTGCAGGGGTGGGTATGGGGCGTCAGCCCAAAGCCTTGACCACCGCGTCCCCCATCTCGCGCGTGCCCACCTTGGTGGTGCCTTCGCTGTAGATGTCGGGCGTGCGCAGGCCCTGGGCCAGCACCTTTTGCACGGCGGCTTCGATGCGGGCGGCGGCGGTTTCCTGGTTCAGGCTGAAGCGCAGCATCATGGCGGCCGACAGGATGGTGGCCAGCGGGTTGGCCACGCCCTTGCCCGCGATGTCCGGGGCGCTGCCATGGCTGGGCTCGTACAGGCCCTGGTTCTGGCTGTTGAGGCTGGCGCTGGGCAGCATGCCGATCGAGCCGGTGAGCATGGAGGCTTCATCGCTCAGGATGTCGCCAAACATGTTGCCGGTCACGATCACGTCGAAGGCCTTGGGGCGCTTGACGAGCTGCATGGCGGCGTTGTCAACGTACATGTGCTCCAGCTCCACGTCGGGGTACTGCTGGTGCACCTCGGTGACCACGTCCTTCCAGAACTGGAAGGTCTCCAGCACGTTGGCCTTGTCCACGCTGGTGACCTTCTTGTTGCGCTTGCGCGCGGCCTGGAAGGCGACATGGGCGATGCGCTCGATCTCGGGCTTGCTGTAGCGCATGGTGTCATACGCTTCCTCGGCGCCGGGGAAGTGGCCATCGGTGGCCACGCGGCGGCCGCGCGGCTGGCCGAAGTAGATGTCTCCCGTCAGCTCGCGGATGATGAGGATGTCCAGCCCGGCGATCAGTTCGGGCTTGAGGCTGGACGCGCCCACGAGCTGCTCGTAGCAGATGGCCGGGCGGAAGTTGGCGAACAGGCCCAGGTTCTTGCGCAGGCCCAGGATGGCCTGCTCGGGGCGCAGCGGGCGGTCGAGCTTGTCGTACTTCCAGTCGCCCACGGCGCCGAACAGCACGGCGTCCGCCGCCTTGGCGAGCTGGAGCGTGGATTCGGGAAGCGGGTGGCCGTGCGCCTCGTAGGCGGCGCCGCCGACCAGGGCGGTTTCCATCTCGAATGTCAGGTCCAGCGCGTGGAGCACCTTGACCGCTTCGGCCACGATTTCGGTGCCGATGCCGTCACCCGGCAGAATGGCGATTTTCATGTTTGTTTGCTCTTGTTTTGATAGCTGCTAACGCCCTGTTTTAGGGCATTGCAATGGATTTTTGCCCTGAATTAGCCCTGCATGGTGTGGCTCAGCCAGGGCTTGGTAGCCAGGCGGTGGGCCTCGAAGGCGGCGATCTTGTCCTTGTGGCGCAGCGTCAGGCCGATGTCGTCAAAGCCATTGAGCAGGCAGTAGCGACGGAATGGCAGCACGTCGAACGCGATCTCTTCACCCTGCGGCCGCACGATGACCTGGCGCTCCAGGTCGATGGTGAGCTGGTAGCCGGGGAAGGCGTGCACCTCGTCGAACAACTGGGACACGGTGGATTCGGGCAGCACGATGGGCAGCACGCCGTTCTTGAAGCAGTTGCTGAAGAAGATGTCGGCAAAGCTGGGCGCGATGATCGCGCGAAAGCCGTATTGCTCCAGCGCCCAGGGCGCGTGCTCGCGGCTGGAGCCGCAGCCAAAGTTGCGCCGGGCCAGCAGGATGCTGGCGCCCGCGTAGCGCGGCTGGTTGAGCACGAAGTCCGGATTGGGCTTGCGCGCCCACTCGGGCACGCCGGGCTCGCCGGGCTGGTCCAGGTAGCGCCATTCGTCGAACAGGTTGGGACCAAAGCCCGTGCGCTTGATCGACTTGAGGAACTGCTTGGGAATGATGGCGTCGGTATCGACGTTCTCGCGATCCATGGGGGCCACAAGGCCCTGGTGTACGGTGAATTTCTGCATGGGGTGCTTATTTGTTGGCGGCGCGCTCGATGGCGCTGCCCGCGCGTTCGATGTCCTGCCCCACGCCCTTGACGGTGTTGCAGCCTGCCAGCACAAAGGCCAGCGACAGTGCGATGAGGGTAGCGGTCTTTTTCATGGTCTTGCTCCTTCGGTGGTGGGTGGGAAAACGGTCAGGCGAATGTGCGGATGTCCACAAAGTGCCCGTGCACGGCCGCAGCGGCGGCCATGGCGGGGCTCACGAGGTGGGTGCGGCCGCCAGCACCCTGGCGACCTTCGAAGTTGCGGTTGCTGGTGGAGGCGCAGCGCTCACCGGGCTCCAGACGGTCGGCATTCATGGCCAGGCACATGGAGCAGCCGGGCTCGCGCCACTCAAAGCCTGCGGCCTTGAAGATCTCGTGCAGGCCTTCGCGCTCGGCCTGTTCCTTGACGAGGCCCGATCCAGGCA
Organism: Acidovorax sp. 210-6; assembly: GCF_010020825.1. Classification (GTDB taxonomy): domain Bacteria; phylum Pseudomonadota; class Gammaproteobacteria; order Burkholderiales; family Burkholderiaceae_C; genus Simplicispira; species Simplicispira sedimenti. The sequence goes on along the minus strand of NZ_JAACJE010000001.1, from coordinate 2,698,807 downwards.
CCACCAGCGCCTGCTTGACGTTGGCAGCCACTTTGCGGCCCAGCTTCTTGACCACGGCGGCGGCCTCACGCATGTCCTCGATGCGGCTGTTGGTGCACGAGCCGATGAACACCTTGTCGATGGTGATGTCGTTGATCGGCTTGCCCGGCGTGAGCGCCATGTAGGTCAAGGCGCGCTCCATGGCGCTGCGCTTGTTGGCGTCTTTTTCCTTGTCGGGGTCGGGCACGCGGGCGTCCACGCCCACCACCATTTCGGGCGAGGTGCCCCAGGTGACCTGCGGCACGATGTCCTGGGCCGACAGCTCCACCACGGCATCCCATTGCGCATCGGCGTCGGAATGCAGCGTCTTCCAGTAGGCCACGGCCTGGTCCCATTCCACGCCGGTGGGCGACAGGGGGCGGCCCTTGACGTAGTCGATGGTCTTGTCGTCCACCGCCACCAGGCCGGCGCGGGCACCGCCCTCGATGGCCATGTTGCACACCGTCATGCGGCCTTCCATGGAGAGCTGGCGAATGGCCGAGCCCGCAAACTCAATGGTGTAGCCTGTGCCGCCCGCGGTGCCGATCTTGCCGATGATGGCCAGCACCACGTCCTTGGCCGTGATGCCGGGTGCCAGGCTGCCTTCGACCTTGATGAGCATGTTCTTGGCCTTCTTGGCCAGCAGGGTCTGCGTGGCCATCACATGCTCGACCTCGCTGGTGCCGATGCCGTGCGCCAGCGCGCCAAAGGCGCCGTGCGTGGAGGTGTGCGAGTCGCCGCAGACCACGGTCATGCCCGGCAGGGTAGCGCCGTTTTCCGGGCCGATCACGTGCACGATGCCCTGGCGCTTGTGCATGAAGGGGAAGAACGCGGCCGCGCCCACGGAAGCAATGTTCTTGTCCAGCGTGGTGATCTGCTCTTTGCTGATGGGGTCGGTGATGCCGTCGTAGCCGCGCTCCCAGCCCGTGGTGGGCGTGTTGTGGTCGGCCGTGGCCACGATGGAGCTCACGCGCCAGACCTTGCGGCCTGTCTCGCGCAGCCCTTCAAAGGCCTGCGGGCTGGTGACCTCGTGCACCAGGTGGCGGTCGATGTAGAGCACGGCGGTGCCGTCCTCTTCGGTGTGGACGACATGCTCGTCCCAGATCTTGTCGTACAGGGTGCGTCCCATGGGAGTTGTTCGCTTTCAGGTGGGGTGGATGGGATTTTAGGCAGTGCGCGTGGGCGCGGGGGTTGCAAGGTGTTCGGCCAGCAAACGGGCGGTGGGGGGCAGGGCGGCAAAGTCGCGCGCCACCAGGCGCAGCTCGCGCTGCGCCCAGGCGTCGCGCAGGGGCACGGCGGCCAGGTGCCCCACGCCGCGCATCAGCGCAAAGGCGCGGTCGGGCAGCAGGCCCACGCCCAGGCCGTTGTCGATCATGCGGCACATGGCATCCAGGCCCGTGACCTGGATGCGCTGGCGCAGTGTGCGCCCGGCCTGGGCTGCGGCCACGCGCATGGCCAGGCTGATGCTGCTGCCCGCGTGCAGGCCGACAATGTCCCAGTCCAGCGCTTCTTCAAAATTGATAGCATCTCGCGCAGACAGGGCGTGGCCTGCGGGCATTACCAGCACCAAACGGTCACTGCGGTAGGGGCGGCTTTGCAAGCTGCCGCTGCCCTGCGGGCCCAGGTTGCAGATACCCAGGTCAGTGGTGCCTTCCTGCACGGCCTGCAGCACATCGGGCGAGAGGTGTTCCTGCAGGTCGATCTTGATCTGGCTGTGCTGCCGCGCAAAGGCGCCCAGGTCTTCCGGCAGGAATTGCACGATGGCCGAGATGTTGGCGTGCACGCGCACATGGCCGCGCACGCCCTCGGTGTATTCGGCCAGCTCGCCCTGCATGCGCTCCAGGCCGAACAGCACCGTGCGCGCGTGGTGCAACAGGCTTTCGCCCGCAGGCGTCAGGCGCACGCCACGGCTGTGGCGCTGCAGCAGCGGGGTTTCCACCGCAGCCTCCAGTTCGGAAAGCCGTTTGCTCACGGCCGATGCGGCGATGAACTCGCGCTGCGCCGCCCGCGCGATGCTGCCCAACTCGCACACCGCCACAAACAGTTGCAGCGAGGTCAGGTCGATGCGGCGCGCAAAGTTGCGCTCGTTGGATGGCATGGCGGATGGTTTTCAGGCGTCACGTTTGACGAGCAAAGCCGTATTTTCCACCCTTGAAACACCTTATGCCATCTCTAAAGGCGATGACTGACCTGGCGAATCACGCAAACACTACAGCGTGTAGGTGTTGCCGTGGTCGGGTACCGATGCACTCCAGCGCAACTCGTGTTCGATGCGCTGGCGCAGCATGTCGGCAGCCTCCAGCTCACCGTGCACGACGTACACCTGTTCGGGGGCGTGTTCCATGCGGCGCAGCCAGTCCAGTGTCTGGGTGGCATCGGCGTGGGCCGAGGCCGACTGCAACTGCACCACCTCGGCGCGGATCTGCACTTCCTGGCCGTGGATGCGGATGCTCTTCTCGCCAGCGGCGATGCGTGCGCCGCGTGTGCCGGGGGCCTGGTGGCCTGTGAGGATGACCATGTTGCGGTGGTTGCCCGCATGCAGCGCCAGGTGGTGCAATACCCGCCCGCCCGTGGCCATGCCACTGGCCGAGAGGATGACCATGGGGCCGTGGCGCCGGGCCAGGGCCTTGGACTCCTCGGTGGTCTGCACCATGGTGGCGCCGTGCGACAGGGCGTGTACCTGCTTGGCGTCCAGCCGGTGTTCGCCGGGGTAATGCTGGAACAGGCCGGTGGTGTTGACGGCCATGGGGCTGTCCAGGAACACGGGCAGCGATCTGGGCAGTTCCCCCTGTTGCTTGAGCTCTGCGATGGCGTGCAACACCGACTGGGCGCGGCCCACGGCAAAGACCGGCACCACGGCCACGCCGCCGCGCTGGGCCAGGCGTTGCAGGGCAGGCGCCAGGTCTTGCAGGATGTCGGTGTCCGGGTGCTCGCGGTCGCCGTAGGTGGATTCGATCAGGACGGTATCGGCCGCAGGCGGAGCGTCTGGGGGGCGCATCAGCAGATCGTCGCTGCGCCCCAAGTCGCCCGAGAACAGGATGCGCCGCCCGCCCACCTCCAGCAGAACGCTGGCGGCGCCCAGGATGTGTCCTGCATGGCTGAACTGCGCGCGCCAGCCGGGGATGGGCTCGAAAGCCTTGCCAAAAGGGTGTGGGCGCAACTGCTTGAGGCTGTGCAGCGCGTCAAGCCGCGTGTACAGCGGCAGCGCGGGCTGGTGCTTGGACAGGGCGTGGCGGTTGAGGTAGGCGGCATCCTCTTCCTGCAGGTGGCCGCTGTCGGGCAGCAGGATGGCGCACAGGTCGCGCGTGCCTGGGGTGCAGTGCACGTCCTTGGTGTAGCCGTCGCGCGCCAGCAGCGGCAGGTAGCCGCTGTGGTCCAGGTGGGCATGGGTGAGCACCACGGAGTCGATCTGGTGCGGCGTGACGGGCAGCGGCTGCCAGTTGCGCAGGCGCAGCAGCTTGTAGCCCTGGAACAACCCGCAGTCGAGCAGCAGGCTGTGGTTGTTGTGGCGGACGAGGTACTTGGAGCCGGTAACGGTGCCGGCCCCGCCCAGAAAGGTGATGCTGACGGACATGGAGGCATTCCTGTGGCAAGGGATGCCTCCATGTTACGCCGCGCGGGGCGGCGCGAGACCTCAGGTGAACAGGTTTTTCAGCCTGTCCGTCCAGCTCTCGGCGCTGGGGGAGTGGCGCGCGCCACCCTTCTTGAACGATTCCTCCAGCTCGCGCAGCAGCTTGCGCTGGTGCTCGGTGAGCTTGACGGGCGTCTCGACCACGATGTGACAGTACAGGTCGCCAGGGTAGCTGGAGCGCACGCCCTTGATGCCCTTGCCGCGCAGACGGAACTGCTTGCCCGCCTGCGTGCCTTCGGGAATGTCGATGGCGGCCTTGCCCGCGAGCGTGGGGACGTCGATCTCACCGCCCAGCGCAGCGGTGATGAAGCTCACCGGCACCTGGCAGTGCAGGTCGTCGCCATCGCGCTCGAAGATGTCGTGCTTCTTGATGCGGATCTCGATGTACAGGTCGCCCGGAGGCCCCCCGTTGGTACCAGGTTCGCCGTTGCCCGTGGAGCGGATGCGCATGCCGTCGTCGATGCCGGCGGGGATTTTCACTTCCAGCGTCTTCTGGCGCTTGAGCTTGCCCTGGCCGTGGCAGGTCGTGCAGGGCTCGGGGATGATCTTGCCGGTACCGCGACAGTGCGGGCAGGTTTGTTGCACGCTGAAGAAGCCCTGGCGCATCTGCACCGTGCCCGAACCTTGGCAGGTGCCGCAGGTCTTGGCGCTGGTGCCGGGCTTGGCGCCGCTGCCATGGCAGGTGTCGCAGCTGTCCCATGAGGGAATGCGGATTTGCGCATCCTTGCCCTTGGCTGCTTCTTCCAGGGTGATTTCCATGGCATAGGACAGGTCACTGCCCCGGTACACCCGGCTGCCACCCCGGCCACCACGTCCTTGGCCGAACATGTCGCCAAAAATGTCGCCAAAGGCCTCGGCGAAGCCGCCGAACCCTTCCGCACCCGGCCCGCCAGGGCCGCGCATGTTCGGGTCCACGCCTGCATGGCCGTACTGGTCGTATGCAGCGCGCTTTTGCGGGTCCGAGAGCATCTCGTAGGCCTCTTTGGCCTCCTTGAACTTCTCTTCGGCAGGCTTGGCGGCATCCCCCTGGTTGCGGTCAGGGTGGTGCTTCATCGCCAGCTTGCGATAGGCCTTCTTGATTTCTTCGTCCGAGGCGTTTTTCGGGACGCCCAGAATTTCGTAAAAGTCTCTTTTGGACATAGTGATTCGGAACCCGGTTGGAACAGGAACGCCGCGCAGCCCGTGACGAGCGTTGCGCGGCGGCTCAGGTCAACGGAGCTCGCTCAGCCCTTCTTGACTTCCTTCACCTCGGCATCGACGACGTTGTCATCGTCTGCGGGCTTGCTGGATGCTCCACCAGCCGACGCGCCTGCGGCCTCTGCACCACCGGCGGCCTGGGCGGCTTGAGCTGCCTGTGATTCGGCGTACATCTTTTCGCCCAGCTTCTGGCTGGCCGTCATCAGCGCCGTGGTCTTTTCGTCAATCGCGGCCTTGTCTTCGCCCTTCAGAGCTTCTTCCAGTGCCTTGACCGCCGCAGTGATGGCGTCCTTTTCTGCGGACTCGAGCTTGTCGCCGTGCTCGGCCAGGCTCTTGTTCACGCTGTGGACAGCGGCTTCGCCCTGGTTCTTGGCCTGCACCAGTTCGAGCTTCTTCTTGTCGTCGGCGGCGTTCAGCTCGGCGTCCTTGACCATCTTCTGGATCTCCTCCTCGGACAGACCCGAGTTGGCCTTGATGGTGATCTTGTTTTCCTTGCCGGTGCCCTTGTCCTTGGCGCCCACGTGCAGGATGCCGTTGGCGTCGATGTCGAAGGACACTTCGATCTGTGGAACACCACGGGCTGCGGGTGGAATGCCCTCCAGGTTGAACTCGCCCAGCAGCTTGTTGCCCGAGGCCATCTCGCGCTCGCCCTGATACACCTTGATGGTCACGGCGGGCTGGTTGTCGTCGGCCGTCGAGAAGGTCTGTGCGAACTTCGTCGGGATGGTCGTGTTCTTGGTGATCATCTTGGTCATCACGCCGCCCAGGGTTTCGATGCCCAGGGAGAGCGGCGTCACGTCCAGCAGCAGCACGTCCTTGCGGTCGCCCGAGAGCACCTGGCCCTGAATGGCGGCGCCTACGGCCACGGCTTCGTCAGGGTTCACGTCCTTGCGGGGGTCCTTGCCGAAGAATTCCTTGACCTTTTCTTGCACTTTGGGCATGCGGGTCATGCCGCCCACCAGGATCACGTCATGGATGTCGGACACGGACACGCCAGCGTCCTTGATGGCCATGCGGCAAGGCGCAATGGTGCGCTCGATCAGCTCTTCCACCAAGGCTTCCAGCTTGGCGCGGGTCAGCTTCACGTTCAGGTGCTTGGGGCCCGAGGCGTCAGCGGTGATGTAAGGCAGGTTGATGTCGGTCGATGCGGAGTTCGACAGCTCGATCTTGGCCTTTTCAGCGGCCTCCTTCAGGCGTTGCAGGGCCAGGACGTCCTTGGACAGGTCAACGCCTTGTTCTTTCTTGAACTCGCCAATGATGTAGTCGATGATGCGCTGGTCGAAGTCTTCGCCGCCCAGGAAGGTGTCGCCGTTGGTCGACAGCACTTCGAACTGCTTTTCGCCATCCACATCGGCGATTTCGATGATGGACACGTCAAATGTGCCGCCGCCCAGGTCATACACGGCGATCTTGCGGTCGCCCTTTTCCTGCTTGTCCAGGCCAAAGGCCAGGGCTGCAGCCGTGGGTTCGTTGATGATGCGCTTGACATCCAGGCCCGCAATGCGGCCAGCATCCTTGGTGGCCTGGCGCTGTGCGTCGTTGAAGTACGCCGGCACGGTGATCACGGCCTCGGTCACGGGCTCGCCCAGGTAGTCCTCGGCGGTTTTCTTCATCTTGCGCAGAATGTCAGCAGACACTTGCTGGGCCGACAGCTTCTTGCCGCGCACTTCCACCCAGGCGTCACCGTTTTCGGCGGCCACGATGGAGTAGGGCATCAGGTCGATGTCCTTTTGCACTTCCTTTTCGGTGAACTTGCGGCCGATCAGGCGCTTGATGGCGAACAGCGTGTTCTTGGGGTTGGTCACGGCCTGGCGCTTGGCCGAGGCGCCAACGAGGATCTCGCCGTCTTCCTGGTAGGCCACGATGGACGGCGTGGTGCGCGCGCCCTCGCTGTTTTCGATCACGCGGGTCGTGTTGCCCTCCATGATGGAGACGCAGCTGTTGGTCGTGCCCAAGTCGATGCCGATGATTTTTCCCATGTTCTTCTCCGTGAGATTGGTGGATTCTGATGGTGGTAAGTTGTGGATAAGTTGGCCGGCTTCAAGCCCTGCCGTTCCTGATTTATTGGGGCGCGCTCACGGTAACCAGTGCTGGGCGCAGCACACGCTCGGAGATCAGGTAGCCCTTTTGCAGCACCGTGACCACGGTGTTGGGCTCCTGTGCCGAGGGCACCATGCTGATGGCCTGGTGCATATTGGGGTCGAACTTGTCGCCAGCGGCCGGGTGGATGGGCAGGACCTTGTTGCGTTCCAGTGCTGCCAGCAATTGGCGCAGCGTGGCATCGGAGCCTTCGCGCAGTTGCGCGGCGGTCGCCTGGGGCAGGGCCAGTGCCGCTTCCAGGCTGTCACACACCGGCAGCAGGCTCTCGGCGAAACCCTCGATGCCGAACTTGCGCGCCTTGGCCACTTCGTCCTCGGCGCGGCGGCGTGCGTTTTCTGCCTCTGCCTTGGCGCGCAGGAACTGGTCGGCCAGGTCGGCGCTCTTGGCCTTGAGTTCGCTCAATTCCCGCTGCAGGCGCTCCATTTCGTCGGAGGCGTTGGCGGCCATGGCGGCTTCAATTTCTTCGGGGGCGAGGGTGCCGGTGTCGGGTGCGGAGGTAGTGTTCTCGGACATTTGGAAGGTCTTGCGACGAAGTAGGTAAACAAATGCCAGCACCAAGTGGGGGCATTGCCAAGGCTTTCAAGCGCCTAGGGGTACAGATTTTGTGTGGGAGCGACCCACGCGCATGCGAAAAGCCAGGAGTGTACAGAACCCGTACGCAAGGCTATAATGCTCGGCTTTGCCTTGCCACACTGCTTGATAGACGCAGCAGGTGGCTTTATCCGAACCCAAAAGGAGTTTGCATGCGTCATTACGAAATCGTTTTGTTGATCCACCCGGATCAGAGCGAGCAGGTCCCCGCCATGCTCGAGCGCTACAAGGGCATGATCACCGCTGGTGGTGGTCAGGTGCACCGCGTGGAAGACTGGGGTCGCCGCCAACTGGCCTACCTCATCAACAAGCTGGCCAAAGCCCACTACCTGTGCATCAACATCGAGGCCGACCAGGCTGTGATGGCCGAACTGGAGCATGCCTTCAAGTTCAACGATGCCGTGCTGCGTCACCTCACCGTGCAAAAGAAGAAGGCCGAGACCGGCCCTTCCTCGATGATGAAGACCGTCGAGCGCGAAGAAGCCCGCAAGGCCAACCAGGCCGAGTTTGCTGCAGGCGCCGAGCGCTGAGCCTCGCCAACCCAGGGGAGTGGAGAACCACGTACTGCTGACGGCGAGCATTGCAGAGGCTGCGGCCTTGCGGTTCACGCCAGCTGGCATCCCTGCCATCGAACTGCGCCTGGAGCACAGTTCCCAGCAGGTCGAAGCCGGTCAATTGCGCGATGTGAAGGCACTGGTCAAGGCACAAGCCTTTGGCCCCATGGCTGAAAGGCTGGCACGCCAGCCCATAGGAAGCCAGTGGCGCTTCAGTGGCTTTCTGGCCACGCCGCGCAACGGGAAGCACCCGGTACTCCATATCCAGGATATTCAACAAGATTAATTTTCGAGAGGTCCGAAATGGCCGCATTCAAGAAGTTCAACAAAGACAAGCGCCCCAAGCGCAACACCCAGTCGCTGCTGTTCAAGCGCAAGCGTTTCTGCCGCTTCACGGTCGCCGGTGTCGAAGAAATCGACTACAAGGATGTCGATACGCTGCGTGATTTCATTGCCGAAAACGGCAAGATCATTCCCGCTCGCCTGACCGGCACGCGCGCCATCTACCAGCGCCAGCTGAACACCGCCATCAAGCGCGCTCGCTTCCTGGCTCTGGTGCCCTACAGCGACCAGCACAAGATCTAAGAGGAGCACAACCCATGCAAATCATCCTGCTCGATAAGGTAGTGAACCTCGGCAACCTGGGCGAAATCGTCAAGGTCAAGGACGGCTATGCCCGCAACTTCCTGATCCCGTCTGGCCGCGCACGCCGCGCCACGGCGGCTGCCAAGGCCGAGTTCGAAGCCAAGCGCGCCGAACTGGAAAAGGCCGCCGCCGCCAAGCTGGCTGCAGCCCAAGCCGAAGGCGAGAAGCTCGCCGGCAGCACCGTCAAGCTGACGCAAAAGTCCGGTGTGGACGGTCGCCTGTTTGGTTCCGTGACCAACCACGACATTGCTGAAGAGCTGAACAAGCTGGGCTACAAGGTCGTCAAGTCGCAGATCCGTCTGCCCAACGGCCCCATCAAGACCGTCAGCGAAACGGCGGTCAGCGTGGCCCTGCACACCGATGTGGTGGTGGAAGTGAATGTATCGGTCTACGGCGAAACCGCCTGATCGCTGCTGCACCAGACCAGCACCGCAAAAGCCGCCTTCGGGCGGTTTTTGCTTTTCCGACGCCCTGTTTCTGCACTGGCCATCCACGCTTTGTCCACAGCCTGCGCACAGGGTTGTGCGGTGACGGTACTGCGTGGCGGCGCTACGATCAACGGATTGTGTCCCGAGGAATCCCATGTTTGATGAACCGATAGTCGTGGACGATGGGTATGCCCCCGTCGACCGCCAGATCGCGCAATTGCGAGTGCCGCCGCACTCCATTGAGGCTGAATCCAGCGTGCTGGGTGGTCTGCTGCTGGATAACCATGCCTGGGACCGCGTGGGTGACCTGCTGGTGGAAAGCGACTTCTATCGCCACGAGCACCAGTTGATCTATACCGCCATCGCAGCCCTGGTCAATGCGAGCAAGCCTGCCGATGTGATCACGGTCTATGAGCGGCTCCAGAGCCTGGGTAAATCCGAGGAGATCGGCGGACTGGTGTACCTCAACGCGCTGGCGCAGTACGTACCCAGCGCCAGCAACATCCGCCGCTACGCCGAGATCGTGCGCGAGCGCGCCATCCTGCGCAAGCTGGTCACGGCCAGCGACGAGATCGCCACCAACGCCTTTAACCCCCAGGGCAAGCCGGTCGATCGCATCCTGGATGAGGCCGAGCAAAAAATCTTCAATATCGGCGAAGAAGGCTCGCGCATGAAGCAGGGCTTCCAGGCCATGGACACCCTGGTGGTGGACCTGCTCGACCGTGTGCAGGAAATGGCCGACAACCCGAACGACATCACTGGCGTGCCAACGGGGTTTATCGACCTGGATCGCATGACTTCGGGTCTGCAGGCCGGCGACATGGTGGTGTTGGCAGCACGCCCCTCCATGGGCAAGACCGCGTTTGCGGTCAATATCGCCGAGCATGTGGCGCTCAACGAAGGCCTGCCCGTGGCCATTTTCTCGATGGAAATGGGCGCGGCGCAACTGGCGGTGCGTATCGTGGGCTCCATCGGCCGCATCAACCAGGGCAACCTGCGCACCGGCAAGCTCACCGACGACGAATGGCCGCGCCTGACTGAAGCCATCGAGCGCCTGCGCAACGTGTCGCTGCACATCGACGAAACGCCGGGCCTCACACCCAGCGAACTGCGCGCCAACGCACGCCGCCTGGCGCGCAGCTGCGGCAAGCTGGGCCTGATCGTGGTGGATTACCTGCAGCTCATGAGCGGCTCCAGCGGCTCGCAGGGCGAGAACCGGGCGACCGAGCTGGGCGAAATCTCGCGCGGCCTCAAGATGCTGGCCAAGGAGCTGCAGTGCCCGGTGATTGCGCTCTCGCAGCTCAACCGCTCGGTGGAGCAGCGCACCGACAAGCGCCCCATGATGTCCGACCTGCGCGAATCCGGCGCCATCGAGCAGGATGCGGACATCATCATGTTCATCTACCGCGACGATTACTACAACAAGGACTCCAAGGAGCCGAACGTGGCCGAGGTCATCATCGGCAAGCAACGTAACGGTCCTACCGGCACCGTCAAGCTGTTCTTCCAGAAAAACCAGACGCGCTTCGAAAGCCTGGCGCTGGGGTCGGGCGACGATTTTTAGTAAAAATTGGCTTTGACGCTTATTGAATAAGCGTTATTAGCTATCATTAACGTAGCATTTTTTGTGTGGCAACGCATACGGTGCCAAAAAAAAGGGCTGCCAGCGCATTTCGCTGGCAGCCCTTTTGCATTGACGCTGCGGTTCAGAGCACTTCGCTGGCAAAGTCCGCCAGGCGTGAGCGCTCGCCGCGCGCCAGGGTGATGTGGCCGCTGTGCGGCCAGCCCTTGAAGCGGTCCACGGCAAAGGTCAGGCCCGACGACCCTTCGGTGAGGTAGGGGGTGTCGATCTGCGCCAGGTTGCCCATGCAGATGATCTTGGTGCCGGGGCCGGCGCGCGTGACCAAGGTCTTCATCTGCTTGGGTGTGAGGTTCTGCGCTTCGTCGATGATGACGTATTTGTTCATGAACGTGCGCCCGCGCATGAAGTTCATGCTCTTGATCTTGATGCGGCTGCGGATCAATTCGTTGGTGGCCGCGCGGCCCCATTCACCGGCGTTGCCACCATCGCCCTTGGCCAGGAATTCGAGGTTGTCGTCGAGTGCGCCCATCCAGGGGCCCATTTTTTCTTCCTCCGTGCCGGGCAGGAAGCCGATGTCCTCGCCCACGCTGACGGTGGCGCGGGTCATGATGATCTCGGTGTAGCGGCGGTCGTCCAACACCTGTGTCAGGCCTGCGGCCAGGGCCATCAGTGTCTTGCCGGTGCCCGCGGTGCCCGCCAGGGTGACGAAGTCCACGTCGGGGTCCATCAGTAGGTTGACGGCGAAATTCTGCTCGCGGTTGCGCGTGGTCACGCCCCACACCGCGTTTTTGGCGTGGCCGTAGTCCTTGAGGGTCTTGAGCACGGCGGTCTTGTCGCGGATTTCGCTCACGCGCGCGTACAAACTCGGTTCGCCCGGCGCCTCGAAGTACACAAACTGGTTGATCAGCAACTGCGGCACGATAGGCCCACTGATACGGTAGAACGTGTGCGCGCCGCTTTGCCAGCTCTCCACGGACTTGCCGTTGCGGCTCCAGAAGTCCTGGGGCAGTTGCATGGCGCCGGAGTAGAGCAGGTCGCCGTCCTCCAGTGCCTTGTCGTTCTGGTAGTCCTCGGCAGGAAGGCCCAGGGCACGCGCCTTGACGCGCATGTTGATGTCCTTGGACACCAGCACCACTTCACGCGGCGCATGCTGGCGTCGCAGGGCTTCCACTACGCCCAGGATCTGGTTGTCGGCCTTGCCCTGGGGCAGGCTGGTGGGGAGCTGGAAATCCAGGGTCGAAGTCTGGAAGAACAGGCTTCCTCCCGCACCGCGCTGGCCTGTGGAGTCGAGCTTGAGGCCCTTGCCCATGTCGGCACCCTGGGCGGCGGCCAGGGCGTCCAGCGCGCGGCTGACCTGGCGGCCGTTGCGGGCTACCTCGGTCATGCCCTTCTTGTGGGCGTCCAGTTCCTCCAGCACGATCATGGGCAGGTAGATGTCGTGCTCTTCGAATCGGAACAGGCTGCTGGGGTCGTGCAGCAGCACGTTGGTGTCCAGCACGAACAGCTTGGTGGGCCCGGTGCTGCGCACCTTGCGAGCGCGCTTGGAGGGTTCGGCGCTCACAGCGGGAGCAGTCTCTGGGCTGGGTGCCACTTCTGGGGCCGGGGCGGAGGACAGCAAGGCTGCCTTGGCGGGCATCTTGGTGCTGCGGGACGCGGGAGCTATGGGGGCAGTGGGCGCAGGCGCCACCACGGGGGTGTCCGCAGTGGCCGCAGCCGGGACTGCCACGGGGTGGGCTTCACCACGGGTGCTGCGCTGGCGTTTGGTGGTGGGCGTGGCCCCTTCGGGCGGGGCCATGAAGGCTTCGGGGTCGAGTCGGGCGGCACGCCGGGTCGGTGCGGGAGGCAGGGGCATGGTGCGGAAAAAGCGGTCGGAGGGGTTCAGAAAGCAAAAAGCCGCCGGGAGGCCCAGGCGGCTTGTCGGTATAGGAGAGGCGTTGCGCAGTACAGCGGCATCGGCCCATTATGCACGCCCTGGATGACAGGGCCATCCGGGCGTTGCAGGCGCGCCTCAGGCGGCTTTCTTGAGGGTCTTGAGCGCCTTGACGGCCTTGAGCACTTCTTCCACATGGCCCGGTACTTTCAGTCCGCGCCACTCCTGCAGCAGCACGCCGTCGGGGCCGATGAGGAAGGTGCTGCGCTCGATGCCCTTGACCTTCTTGCCGTACATGATCTTGTTCTTGACCACGCCGAACATGTGGCACATCTTCTCTTCCGTGTCGGCGATCAGGTCGAAGGGCAGCTCAAGCTTTTCCTTGAACTCGTCGTGCGACTTCATGTTGTCGCGCGATACGCCGAACACGGCAGCACCCGCCTTGACGAAGTCCTTGTACTTGTCGCGGAACTGCATCGCCTCGGTGGTGCAGCCGGGGGTGTTGTCCTTGGGGTAAAAGTAGAGGACGAGAATCTGGCCGTTGTGGGACGTATTGGAAACCTTGACCCCGCTGGTCGCATTGGCTTCAAATTCAGGGAGGGGTTTGTTGACAACGATCGCCATATGTCTTCGTTCTCTCTGGATGAGGTCGTTGAATCACCGGTGGGTGTGAGGCTGGTTCTTCTTGTGGGTCGCCACCGGCAGCAACCCGCTATTTTACCCTGAATCGCAGGCTTGGCTTCAGTTGCCTGGGGTTTGTACGAGCAAGGCGGCCACCACATGGCGCCCTTCGCCAGCCAGGATGTTGTAGGTGCGGCAGGCGGCGGCCGTGTCCATGGTCTCCACACCGATATGGCGCTGCATCAGCGGCGCGAGCCAAGCGGGGGGCACAAAACGCAGGCGGTCGCCACTGCCCAGCAGCAGCACTTCGGCGTCGAGCAGGGCCAGTTGGGCGAAGTGATCGGCGCTCAGGTCCTCGAACCGCGTGCAGTCCCAGGCCTGGCGCAGCCCGCGCGATCCGATCACCAGGCTGGAATGCACCTTTTCGGCGCCCACGCTGATCCATCCCGGGCCATATCCGGTGATGCTGTGGGCGTCGAAACGATCGGGCTGGAATTTCATGGGGCGGTGCGGGCAGCACCTGCAACGGAGCGGGTGCGTGGGGCGGTGGGAACTGTGGTCAAATTATAGGTTTCGCCACATGCCCCTGGCCCGTGGCGGGCCTATGCCACCTGAGCTCAAGCGCATGAAAACCGTACTCAAGTCCACCAAACTCAACAACGTTCTCTACGATGTGCGCGGCCCCATCGTGGACGCGGCCCGGCAGATGGAGGACGAGGGGCAGAAGATCATCAAGCTGAACATCGGCAACATGGCGCCGTTCGGCTTCGATCCGCCCGAAGAGGTGGTGCAGGACATGGCGCGCAACCTGCCCGACTCGGCAGGCTACTCCGACAGCAAGGGTATCTTCGCGGCGCGCAAGGCCGTCATGCACTACACCCAGCAGCAAGGCATCGCGGGCGTGACGCTGGACGACATCTACCTGGGCAACGGTGCGAGCGAACTCATCGTTATGGCAACCCAGGCGCTGCTCAACGACGGCGACGAGCTGCTGCTGCCCGCGCCCGACTATCCGCTGTGGACGGCGGCCACCAGCCTGGCGGGCGGCGTGCCGGTGCACTATGTGTGCGACGAGTCCAACGGCTGGATGCCCAGCCTGGAGGACATGCGTTCCAAGATCACGCCGCGCACGCGCGGCATCGTCGTCATCAACCCCAACAACCCCACGGGCGCACTATATTCCGACGCGCTCTTGCGCGGCATCGTGCAGTTGGCGCGCGAGCACGACCTGGTGCTGCTGGTGGACGAGGTGTACGACAAGGTGCTGTACGAGGGCGTAAAGCACACGGCCATGGCCAGCCTGTCCACCGATGTGCTCACGCTGACCTTCAACTCGCTTTCTAAAGCCTACCGTTCATGCGGCTTCCGCGCGGGCTGGATGGTGGTCTCGGGCGACAAGCGGGCCGCGCGTGACTACATCGAGGGGCTGAACATGCTGGCCAACCTCAAGCTCGGCTCCAACGTGCCGGGCCAGTGGGCCATCCAGACGGCGCTGGGCGGCTACCAGAGCATCAACGACCTCATCAAGGAAGGCGGCCGCCTGCGCCGCCAGCGCGATCTGGCCTATGAACTCATCACGGCCATCCCCGGCGTCACCTGCGTCAAGCCCCAGGCCGCGCTGTACATGTTCCCGCGCCTGGATCCCGAGATGTACCCCATCGAGGACGACCGCCAGTTCTTCATGGAGGTGCTGCGCGCCACGCGCGTGATGCTGGTGCAGGGCTCGGGCTTCAACTACCCCGACAACCAGCATTTCCGCATCGTCTTTCTGCCGCACGAGGACGACTTGCGCGAGGCCATTGGGCGACTGGCGGCCTTCCTGGCCCAGTACCGGCAACGCCACGCAAAGGCTTGAAGCTATTGTTTTTATAGCATCTCGCGCTTGATGGACGGACGCTGGAAGCATTTTTTACTGAGAGTTCTCTGATGAAACCCATCCAAGTAGGCCTTCTGGGCATCGGCACCGTGGGCAGCGGCGTGTTCAACGTGCTGCGCCGCAACCAGGAAGAAATCCGCCGCCGCGCGGGCCGTGGCATCGAGATTGCCATGGTGGCCGACCTGGACGTGGAGCGCGCCCGTTCGGTGGTGGGCGAGGGCGTGCAGGTCGTCAACGACGCCCGTGCCGTCATCGCCAACCCGGACATCGACATCGTGATCGAGCTGATCGGCGGCTACGGCATCGCCAAGGCCCTGGTGCTCGAAGCCATTGCGGCGGGCAAGCATGTGGTCACTGCCAACAAGGCGCTGCTGGCCGTGCATGGCACCGAGATTTTCTCGGCTGCGTCCGCCAAGGGCGTCATGGTGGCGTTTGAAGCCGCCGTGGCCGGTGGCATCCCCATCATCAAGGCGCTGCGCGAGGGCCTCACGGCCAACCGCATCCAGTGGATCGCCGGCATCATCAACGGCACCACCAACTTCATCCTGTCCGAAATGCGCGACAAGGGGCTGGACTTCGACGTGGTGCTCAAGGAAGCGCAGCGCCTGGGCTATGCCGAGGCCGACCCCACCTTCGACATCGAGGGCGTGGACGCCGCGCACAAGGCCACCATCATGTCGGCCATCGCCTTCGGCATCCCGGTGCAGTTCGACAAGGCCTATGTGGAAGGCATTACCAAGCTGGGCGCGGCCGACATCAAGTACGCCGAGCAGTTGGGCTATCGCATCAAGCTGCTGGGCATCACCAAGCGCGCCGACAAGGGCGTGGAGTTGCGCGTGCACCCGAGCCTGGTGCCCGCCAAGCGCCTGATCGCCAACGTCGAAGGCGCCATGAACGCCGTGGTGGTGCAGGGTGATGCCGTGGGCACCACGCTGTACTACGGCAAGGGGGCGGGCTCCGAGCCCACGGCCAGCGCCGTGATTGCCGACCTGGTGGACATCGCCCGCCTGCACACGGCCGACCCCGAGCACCGCGTGCCGCACCTGGCCTTCCAGCCGCACACGCTGACCGACGCCATGGATGCGCTGCCCGTGTTGCCCATGAGCGAAGTGGTCACCAGCTACTACCTGCGCCTGCGTGTGGCCGACCAGGCTGGCGTGCTGGCCAAGGTCACCGGCATCCTGGCCGGCGCCGGCATCAGCATCGACGCAGTGCTGCAGCGCGAGGCCGACGAGGTGGGCGGCGAGGGCTCCACCCAGACCGACCTCATCATCCTCACGCACGACACGCGTGAAGGCACCATGAACGACGCCATCGCTCAGATGCAGGCACTGCCCACGGTGCTGGCCCCCATCACGCGCATCCGCAAGGAAGAGCTGAACTAAACGCCCGAGCAGGACGAACGCCATGCTGTACCTCTCCACCCGCGGCCACCCGGACCGCAAGCATTTCTGTGACATCCTGCTCGAAGGCCTGGCGCCCGACGGCGGGCTGTACCTGCCCGAGCACTACCCGCTGATCGACGACGCCCAGCTGACCCAGTTGCGCAAGGCCTACCACGAGCAGGGCTACGCCGAGCTGGCGTTCAAGATCCTCTCGCTCTACATCGACGACATCCCGGCCGCCGACCTGAAACGCCTGTGCGAGAAGACGTACACGGCCGAGGTGTTCGGCACCGGCGAGATCGTGCCGCTGCGCCACCTGGAAGACGGCCTGTGGCTCGAAGCCCTGTCCAACGGCCCCACGCTGGCCTTCAAGGACATGGCCATGCAGTTGCTGGGCAACCTGTTCGAGTACGAACTGGGGCGCCGGGGCGAGCAGCTCAACATCCTGGGCGCCACGTCCGGCGACACCGGCAGCGCAGCCGAATACGCCATGAAGGGCAAAAAGGGCGTGCGCGTCTTCATGACCAGCCCGCACGGCCGCATGAGCCCGTTCCAGCAGGCGCAAATGTTCAGCCTGCAGGACGCCAACATCCACAACATTGCCATCGAGGGCGTGTTCGACGACTGCCAGGACATCGTCAAGGCCGTCAGCAACGACCTCGAGTTCAAGCGCAAGTACAAGATTGGCACCGTCAACTCCATCAACTGGGCGCGCCTGCTGGCGCAGGTGGTGTACTACTTTGCCGGCTACGTGCAGGCCACGGAAACGAACGACCAGAAGGTCAGCTTCACCGTGCCCAGCGGCAACTTCGGCAACATCTGCGCGGGCCATGTGGCGCGCATGATGGGCCTGCCCATCGCCAAGCTGGTGGTGGCCACCAACGAGAACGATGTGCTCGACGAGTTCTTCCGCACCGGCGTGTACCGCGTGCGCGGCAGCGCCGACACGCACGAAACCTCCAGCCCGTCCATGGACATCAGCAAGGCCAGCAACTTCGAGCGCTTCGTGTTTGATCTGCTGGGCCGCGATGCGGCCAAGACCAAGGCGCTGTTCGGCGATGCGCTCTCCACGCAAGGCCAGTTCGACCTGAGCCAGGACCCGCGCTTTGCCGACGCGGCCGCCAGGTACGGCTTCGCCAGCGGCAAGAGCACGCACGCCGACCGCCTGGCCACCATCCGCGCCACCTACGAGCGCCATGGCGTCACCATCGACACCCACACCGCCGATGGCGTGAAGGTGGCGCGCGAGCACCGGGGCGACGCCAGCGTGCCCATGATCGTGCTGGAGACGGCCCTGCCCATCAAGTTCGCCGAGACGATCCAGGAGGCCCTGGGCCATGCGCCCGAGCGCCCGGCCAAGTTCGACGGCATTGAAGACCTGCCCAAGCGCGTGCAGGTCATGCCTGCCGACGTGCAGCAGGTCAAGGCCTACATTGCGCAAAACTGCAAGTAAAAATGGGCTGCAGCGCCCGTCTATCATGCGCTGCAAGCTATAAAATAAATAGCATTCAGAGGGTGTGCGCATGAAAGTGGCAGGCTTTGCTGGGTACTCTGGCAGCGGCAAGACGACGCTGGTGGAGCAAATCATTCCCCTGTTGCGCCAACAGGGCCTGCGGGTGTCGGTGGTCAAGCACGCCCACCACCGCTTCGACATCGACCACCCTGGTAAGGACTCGTGGCGCCACCGGCAGGCCGGGGCCTTCGAGGTGGTGATTGCCTCCGATCGGCGCCTGGCGCTGGTGCGTGAGTTCGAGCAGCCCTCGCAACTCACGGTGCACCAGATGCTGGCCGAGCTGTACGAGGGCGTGGACTGGGTGCTGGTCGAAGGCTTCAAGGAAAGTGACATCCTCAAGATCGAGGTCTGGCGCGAATCCGCCGACGCGCACAGCGCGCGCCCCGTGCGCTACCCCGAGGACGATTTCATCGTCGCCATTGCCACCGACGACCCCCAGCGCCTGCCCCAGCCCACCCAACTGCCCGTGCTCGACCTGAACCAGCCCGCGCAAGTGGCGCTGTGGCTGCTGGCGCAGGGCGAGCGCTTTGAATACCACTGGGACCGGCACGGAGGCCTGCTGTGAGCCCGCGCGCGCCCCTCATGCCGTTGGATGAAGCCCTGGCCGCGCTCCTGGCGCGTGCCCTGCCGCTGGCTGGCACCGAATCCGTGCCCACGCTGCAGGCCGATGGCCGCGTGTTGGCGCAGGACTTGGTCTCGGCCCTGCAGGTGCCTGCCTTCGACAACAGTGCCATGGACGGCTACGCACTGCGCTGTGCCGATGTGGCTGCCCCTGGCATCGCGTTGCCCGTGTCGCAGCGCATTGCGGCGGGCAGTGTCGGCGCTCCGTTGCAGGGCGGCACCGCTGCGCGTATCTTCACTGGCGCGCCCGTGCCGCCCGGCGCCGACGCCGTGGTCATGCAGGAGGACTGCGTGGCGCAGGACGACGGCACGGTGCGCGTGCAAACCCAGCCGCACAGCGGCCAGAACATCCGCCGCGCGGGCGAAGACATCGCCCTGGGCAGCACCGTGTTGCACGCGGGCACACGCCTGGCGCCTGCGGCCCTGGGCCTGGCGGCCAGCATCGGGCTGGAGCACTTGCCCGTGGCGCGCAGGCCGCGCGTGGCGCTGCTGTCCACGGGCGACGAGCTCGTCATGCCGGGCCAGGTACCGCCGGAGCAATTGCCGCCGGGCGCCATCTTCAACAGCAACCGCTTCTTTCTGCGCGCACTGGTGCAGCGCCTGGGCTGCGAGTTGACCGACCTGGGCAAGGTGCCCGACCAGCGCGAAGCCACCCTGGCCGCGCTGCGCGAAGCCGCTGCCGGGCACGACGTGGTGCTCACCAGCGGCGGCGTGTCGGTGGGTGAGGAAGACCACATCAAGCCCGCCGTGCAGGCGCTGGGCAGCCTGGACCTGTGGCAAATCGCCATCAAGCCCGGCAAGCCGTTTGCTTGCGGCCGCGTGGGGCAGGCGCATTTTCTGGGGCTGCCCGGCAACCCGGTGGCCAGTTTCGTCACCTTTGCCGTGCTGGTGCGCCCCTTTCTGCTGCGCCTGCAGGGGGTGCGCGACGTGACGATGCCGTCCATCGCGGCCCGTGCCGATTTCGCCTGGCCCAAGGCCGACAAGCGCCGCGAATTCCTGCGCGTGCGCCGCAATGCCGCAGGTGGGCTGGACCTGTACCCGCACCAGGGCTCGGGCGTGCTCACTTCCACCGTCTGGGGTGATGGGGTGGTGGACAACCCCCCAGGCCAGGCCATCGCGCCCGGTGACACGGTGCGCTATCTGCCATTCTCGGAGCTGGCCGCATGAAGATCACCGTGCGTTATTTCGCTTCCATCCGCGAGGCGGTGGGGCAGGGCAGCGAGGTGCTGGACACCAACGCCACGACCCTGGGCGCGCTGCGCGATGAGCTCCTGGCCCGCGGCGGCGCCTACGCCAGCGCCCTGGCCCGTGGCAGGGCCGTGCGCATGGCGCTGGACCAGGTGCTCAGCGACGAGGCTGCTGCGCTGCGCGACGGGGCCGAGGTGGCGTTTTTCCCACCCGTCACGGGCGGGTAGGGCCTGTTCACGCTCTTTTTGCCACGGAAGTGAAGCGGCTCCTTGCTGGTGGGTGGTCGCCACGGCCAGCAAGGCGTTCCTCAGCGCCCCTCCCGAATGCGCTGCTCCGATAGCTGGTGCAGGTACACCTCCAGGTTGGTGTAGCCGGGCACGCCGATCAGCGGCATGGACAGCTCCTGCCCGTTGTGGTCCTGCGCGCCAGGGTTGAGCCCATGGGCCTGTTCCCAGGCATCGGGCATGCCGTCGCCATCGCTGTCCTGCGGGGGCAAGGGGGCGGTGCTGAAGGGCAGTGCGCTGCCGTCGCCCGCCGGGTTGATGTGGCGTGGCTGCAGGGCGATCTGGCCACGCTCCACGGCATCCATCAGGCGCCGGTCCATGGGGTCGCGCGGGAAGGCGCCTGCCCGCAGCATGGCACGCGGTGCCAGGTCACCGGCCTGGTCGTAGCCGATGAAGGGAAAGTCGTGGCGCTCCGGTGTGCCGAAGAAGGGCATGGCCGGGTTGGCGGCGTGCTCCGGGTAGTCGTTGCAGCAGTACATCAGCGCGTAGTCGCTGCGGTCCGGGTAGAGGTTGAGCCTGTTGCCAGACAGCCAGGTGCGGGTCAGCGGTGCGGCGCCCAGGGGGGTGGCCACGTGCACCATGCCGAAGCGGAAAGGCTCGGGCTGGCCAGCGCTGCGTGCCACCGCCTGGTTGCCGGCCAGGTTCATGCGGTAGTAAATGGGCGAGCCGGCATCGGACGCCGACACCGTGGTGTTGTTCACATCGATGAAGTAGCCCATGTCCCAGTACAGGTTGTTGGACAGCTCGATGTCCATCACCGATCCTGCGGCCGCTGCGCTCTCGCGCGAGAGCTCGGGGTAGCGGCCGAGGATGCGGTTGAACACGTTGTGGTGCAGCGCCAGCCGTGTGAGCTCGTAGCCCTGCGCCGGGTTGCTGTAGTTGACCAGCACCCCTCCGCGGTCGGCATGGTCACCCACGGTTTCGGCAATCAGCGTGTTCTGCACGGTGATGTCCTGCGCGTAGGAAATTTCCACCGCCTCGTCGGTAGCGCCGCCGATGGAGACATGGTCCACGATGGCGCGGCGCGTGTAGCGCAGGCGCAGGCCGTCGTCATGCTGCCCGTCGGGCCGGATGCGCATATGGCGCAGGATCCAGTTGTCGGCCTTGCGGCTGCCTGCGGGGCAGGCGGCGTCCTGGTCGCAGTAGGGTTCTTCGGTGGTGTGAAGCTGGCGTATGGTGATGCCACCGGGCGAGGTGTGCCCGGCAATGGTCACGTCGCCACGCGTCAGGTGCACAGGGGCGTCGATCAGGCCGCTCACGGCAAAAACGATGGTGCGGGGGCCGGTTTCGTTCAGGGCAGCCTGCAACGAGCCGGGGCCGTTGGCGTTGAGGTTGGTGACGGTGATGACCCGTCCCCCACGCCCTCCCGTGGCCTGGGCGCCAAAGCCGGCCGCGCCCGGAAAGGCCTGTGCCGTGCCTGCCGCCACAGCGCCTACCCGCACCACTTCCAGTTGCGCACGCTCCACGCGCACCCCCTGAAAGGCCCGTCCCTCGAACACCAGGGTCGGCAGATGCAGGGCGCCGCTGGCGCCGTCGTAGCTGAAGGTGGTGGCGCGCGGGTCGTTCAGCGACACCGGAGACGGGCCGGTGAGGCGCAGCACCACGTCACGGTAGCGGGTGGGGTCGCCCGTGATGCCGATCTCGGTGATGTGGATTTCCCCCGTGGTGCTGTGGAAGCTGGAGGACGCGGCCTGCGCCGCAAGACAGGCGCACAGCGCCGTGGACAAGGTGAGCAAGCGCAGCATGGTAGGGCCCTCCATGTGTGGGAAGAGCCCATGCTATGCCTATGCCTCGTTTGGGGGAAGAGGGGGCAACTCCGGACAGCGCCACTGCAGCAGCTCGGCCAGGCGCTGCACCACCCAGCTGGCCTCTGCCGGGCTGGTGCCCGCGCCGGGGCTGCTGAGCCCGGCGTGGATGCGCAGCAGGATTTCGGCTTCGGAGGGGGCTTGCACGTGGTACAGCGTTTGCGCCTGCTCCACCAGATGGCAGGCCAGGTCTTCGCACAGCTCGTAGCGTTCGCGCAGCTGCTGCACCGGGGTGCGCAGACGGCCCCGTGCATCGGTGCACAAGGCCACGAAGGAGTCGGGGATGAGAATCTGGTTGTCGTCGTGCATGTGTTCAGTCGGGTGTGAACTGCTGCTGGAAGCGCGCAATGTCCTGCTCCAGTTCAAAGGTGACAAGCTGGCCCATTTTTCGGTCGGCAAGGCGGTGGGCGGCAAACAGGCTCCAATGGGCGTTACAGTGCGGGTACATCGTATCGAGAATCGATCGCCGAACCTGAAGACACCGGAAAGGGCGCCATGGCGCGAGCGAAAAATGAATGGGCTGCCAAGGTCTTTGCGCTGATCCGCGCAGGCAACCTGGAGATGGCCAGGGCGCAGATCAAGGTAGCGCCCACCGTTGCCGACATCGTTCGGCTGCAGGCGCTGCTGGCTGAACTTTCGCCCACCCCTGCGCTGCGGCTGCTGGCCGCGTTCGTCGAGGAAGAGCGCGCCCTGCTGGCCGCGCCGCGCCTGCACCGCTCTCCATAATTTTCCCGTACTGTCCTGGCCATGAACCCACCGCGTGTCTCGATCCAGACCCATGATTTTGATGTCTCTGCCGAACTGGCCGCCCTGCGTGCGCAGGACAAGCGCGTGGGCGCTGTGTGCTGCTTTGTGGGCACGGTGCGCGACCGCAATGGGGCCGAGGGCGACGCCGTGGCCTCCATGGAACTGGAGCACTACCCTGGCATGACCGAAAAATCCATCGAGGCCATGATCGACGCCGCCATGGCGCGCTTCGACATCTTTGGCGCGCGCGTCATCCACCGCGTGGGCCTGCTCGCGCCGCTCGACCAGATCGTGCTCGTGGCCGTGACCTCGGCGCATCGGGGCGCGAGTTTTGAGGCCTGCGAGTTCCTGATGGACTACCTCAAGACCCAGGCGCCGTTCTGGAAGAAGGAACAAACCCCGCAAGGTGCGCGCTGGGTCGATGCCCGCGTGAGCGACGATGCGGCGCTGGCGCGCTGGGGCATCGTGGCGCAAAACGCCTGAGGGCGCCGAGGGGGTCAGCCGCCGCCCGAGGAGGGCTGCAGGCGCACCGACACATGGCTGCTCTGGATGGTGTGTACCTGGCCCGCGTGTTCCACGCGCAGCGCGCCACGGGCATCGATCCCCCGGCCCACGCCCTGGTGCAGATCCCCCGCACCGGTGAGGGTCAGGGCCTGGCCCGCCAGTGCGTCCCGCCGGGCAAAGTCCGGCACGAAGGGCACCAGGCCTTTTTCCTCGAATGTGATCAAACCCGTGCGCAGATGGTCGATCAGCCGCGCCGCCAGCGCATTGCGCTCCGGCGGCCTACCGCCGCATAGCGTGGCCAGGTCCGTGACGGGCTGACCCAGCCTGGCATGCCATTCCGGTGGCAGCCGCAGGTTCACGCCCACACCCACGCGCGCGGTGCAGGGGCCGTCGTATTCGCCCTGCACCTCGATCAGAACGCCAGCCAGCTTGGCGCCGTGCGCCAGCACGTCATTGGGCCATTTGAGTTGCAGGTCCGGCACACCGGCTTCGGTCAGGGCCTGGGCCACGCACACCCCGGCGGCAATGGACAGGCCCGCCAGGCTGGCGGGCCCGCCCGCGAAGTGCTTCAGACACGACAGGTACAGCCCCAGGCAAGGGGGGGACGCCCACCCATGCCCACGCCGACCACGCCCTTGCGTCTGTGTTTCGGCCAGCACCACGGACAGATCAGGGGCGTCGCCCGGCAGGCGCGCCAGCGCATCCTGCGTGGAATCGAGCGCCCAATGCACTTGCACGGGGGTGGCTGGGTTGGGCAGGGCCTGCTGGATGCGCTCGGCGTCCAGCAGCTCCATGGGCCAGGGCAGACAGTAGCCCACCTTGGTGCGTGCCTCGATGGGCAGCCCTGCGGCGCGCAGCGCCTCGATCTGCTTCCAGACGGCGGCGCGTGTGACACCCAGTTGCGCAGCCAGCTCCGCACCCGACACCGGCCCGCCATGGGCCAGTTGCTGCAGCACTTCGCGGGGATCCAATGTGGCTTTCATGCCGGGGAGTGTGCCGCAGTTTGTCGTGACCAGACTTGATGCCCTGAGCCTGATTTGTGTAAACGTAATTATAAATTTTGGTTGACAATTGGCGCTTCGGTGCAGATACTTGCGTGCGTTTTTCGGCGGGGGAGCGAGCCTTCGTCATTGTTTTTTCAACAGGATTGGTTCATGACTCAAGATGTTTCTGTTTCCCCGGTCGTCGGTGTGCAAGGCCCGGCGCGGTGGTTGCGCCAGGCGGGCTTGGTGTTGGCGGGCACGGTGGTGCTCACCCTGTCGTCGTACGTGAGCATTCCGCTGTCGCCCGTGCCGGTGTCCATGCAGACCTTTGCCGTGCTCATGGTGGGCGCGCTCTACGGCTGGCGCCTGGGTGGGTTGACCGTGCTGGCCTGGCTGCTCGAAGCGGCGCTGGGCATGCCGGTGCTGGCTGGCGGCAAGGGCGGCCTCGCACCCTTCTTCGGGCCCACGGGCGGGTACCTGTTTGCCTTCCCGGTCGGTGCGGTGCTGATGGGCTGGCTGGCCGCTCGCGGCTGGGATGGCGCCCGCCCGCTGCGTGCCTTTGGGGCCATGTTTCTGTGCACCACGCTCATCCTGGCGCTGGGCGGGCTGTGGCTGGGGGCCATGGTGGGTGCAGCCAAGGGGTGGCAGTTGGGCGTGCAGCCCTTTCTGGTCGGTGATGTGGTCAAGTCGGCCCTGGGGGCGGCGTCGCTGGCCCTGTGGCACAGCGCACGCAGCCACTGGAAGCGCTGATGGCCGTGCCATTGCGTGCACACCACCTGCTGTGCATGCTGAGCTATTCGGGCGAAGGCTACAGCCCGGCCTTCGTCCACGGGTTCAATGGCATCGTGCAACGGCTGGCGGCCGCAGAGCCCATTGAATTGGTCATCGGCCCGGACGCCATCTGCGCTCCCCTGAGCGGTGACCCCTGCGCGCACTGCCACAACCAGAGCGTCACGCAGCGCGATCAACTGGCGGCCGATGCGCTGGCCCCCTGGTTTGAAAGGCCGCTGGTGCCGGGCGCGCGTCTGACGCTCAGCGCGCAGCGCCTGGCGCAACTGCGCGCAGCCTTTGCCCAGGGACAGTTCCATCGCGCGTGTGCAGGCTGCCCCTGGGACGGCCTGTGTGCCGACATTGCGCGCAACGGGTTTGCGGGCACCCTGCTGCACATGGAGCCGGTGGCCGTGCCAATGGATTGACCGCTCGTGCATGATCTTCCACTGACATGCATACCGTCCTTCCTTCCGACATTGAATCGATAGAGCGCGCCACCGTGGCCGCAGTGGCGCCCGAGCGCCTGGACGAGTGCCCCGGCTGGCTGCTGCCCATGGACAGCGGCACCGTGGGCCGCGCGCGCAGCGCCGTGCCTCTGCACCATGCGGCGCAGCCGCTCGAACTCCTGGACGCCATCGTGCAGGCCTACCGGGCTGCCGGATACCCGCCCACCCTGCGCTTGCCTGAGGCGCCTGCGTATGCGCCTTGGCACCAGGCCTTGCAGGCCCAGGGCTGGCAGCGCAGGCAGCCCACCTGGACCCAGGTGGGCACGGTGCAGGCCTTGCTGGACCTGCCCGGCAACGGCGCCGAAGTGCGACTGGAAGTCCAGCCCAACGCCGCCTGGATGGCCATGTACCTGGGCGCAGGCCTGGACCCGGTGGATGGTGCCAGCCGTGCCCGCGCGCTGGCCCGTGCCCAGGGGCTGCGCTACGCCAGCGTGCAAAGGGCGGGCGAGACCGTGGCCTGCGGTGCTGCGAGCTACAGCCAGGGCTGGCTGGGCGTGCACGGCATGCGCACGGCGGCGGCGCAGCGCGGCCAGGGCCTGGCGGCATGTGTGCTGCGCGCCATGGCGCAAGAGGCGCGCCAGCGCGGCATCGAGCGCGTGTTCCTGCAGGTGGACCAGCACAACGCCCCCGCACTGGCGTTGTACCGGCGCGCGGGGCTGGCGCTGGCCTGGGGCTATGCCTACTGGCGCCCTTGAGGCGTTGCTGGCTGGCTGCCTGCCTGCGGTGGGTGGCTGGACTGGGCACTGCGGATGCGCGCCACGTTCCGGTTCATCCAGCGGCGTACCACGGTCTGGAACAGCCAGCGCTTGAGGCCGTCCAGGTTCGCGCCATGGCGCGCGTAAAAGCGGTCCGGGTCGTCGAACACCCCCAGGTCCTGGTTGATGCCGTCTTTCTGGATGTAGGTGTTGCCGCCATTCCATTCGACGGGAGGGGCGTGCAGGTCGGGCGTGGCAACTCCATAGCCGCAAAAAGGCCCCTGGTGCTTGGCAAAGCGTTGTTGCAGGGCGCGCAGGTAGTCGGCATCCAGGATGAAACCTTCCAGTTCCAGCCACTGGCCGTCCAGTTCCACCTCGACCCAGCTGTGTACGATGTTGCGTGGCGCCAGGGCGTAGGCCAGGCCGGTGATGGCGCCTTTCTGCAGTGCCTTGTCGATGGTGAAGCCGTGCAGGCGGCAGGGGATGTCACAGGCCCGCAGCAAGGCCATCAGCAGGCTGCCCTTGGTATTGCACTGGCCCAGCCCATCGTCCAGCACGCGCGAGGCGGGCAGGTCGTCGGCCAGGTTGTAGCCAAAGGCGATGTCGTTGCGTACAAAGTCATAGATGGCGGCGATGCGCTCGCGCGTTGGCAGGCGCCGCCAGCCGCGTGACTGGATCAGGGCCTCGATCCGGGGATGGGTGTAGTCCAGAATGGCTGTGGGGCGCAGCAGGGCACGGTGCTCGGTGGGGGACATGGGTTCTCCTGATGAAATAGGCTCCATTGCAAACCTTCGAGAAACTTCAAAGTCAAGGGGCGCGGCGCGGATGTTGTGGCGGTGCGCCGTTGAAAAACTGAAAGCGGGCCTTAGTTGGGATGCAATAGGAGAAACATTCGCCATGCGTATCGACAAATTCACCACCAAGTTCCAGGAAGCTCTGGCCGACGCCCAGTCGCTCGCGCTGGGGCAGGACCATGCTTACATCGAGCCTCCGCACCTGCTGGCCGCCATGCTGCGCCAGCAGGACGGTCCGCGCGCGCTGCTCGAGCGTGCCGGTGCCAACACCGGCGGCCTGCTCGCTGCTGCCGAGGCCGGCATGAAGAAGCTGCCGCAGGTGCAGGGCCAGGAGCAGGTCACCGTCGGGCGCGACCTGGTGGGCTTGCTGCAAGGTGCCGAGAAAGAGGCCATCAAGCGTGGCGACCAGTTTGTGGCCAGCGAGTTGCTGCTGCTGGCGCTGTGCGACGCCAAGACCGACTTTGCCAACGCCGTGCGCTCCGCCGGCCTGACGCGCAAGAGCCTGGAGGCGGCCATCGAAGCCGTGCGCGGCGGCCAGAAGGTGGACAACCCCGAGGCCGAGGGCCAGCGCGAGGCGCTCAAGAAATACACGCTGGACCTGACCGAGCGCGCACGCCAGGGCAAGCTCGACCCGGTGATCGGCCGCGACGACGAGATCCGCCGCGCCATCCAGGTGCTGCAGCGCCGCAGCAAGAACAACCCCGTGCTGATCGGCGAACCCGGCGTAGGCAAGACGGCCATTGTGGAAGGCCTGGCGCAGCGCATCGTCAACGGCGAAGTGCCCGAGACCCTGCGCGACAAGAAGGTGCTGGTGCTGGACATGGCAGGCCTGCTGGCCGGTGCCAAGTTCCGGGGCGAATTTGAAGAGCGCCTCAAGGCCGTGCTCAAGGAGGTGGCGCAGGACGAAGGCCGCATCATTCTGTTCATCGACGAAATCCACACCATGGTCGGTGCGGGCAAGGCCGAAGGCGCCATCGACGCCGGCAACATGCTCAAGCCCGCCCTGGCGCGCGGCGAACTGCACTGCATCGGCGCAACCACGCTGGACGAATACCGCAAGTACATCGAGAAGGATGCGGCGCTGGAGCGGCGCTTTCAGAAAGTGCTGGTCGATGAGCCCACGGTGGAGCAGACCATTGCCATCCTGCGTGGCCTGCAGGAGAAGTACGAAGTGCACCACGGCGTGGACATCACCGACCCGGCCATCGTGGCCGCGGCCGAGCTGAGCCACCGCTACATCACCGACCGCTTCCTGCCCGACAAGGCCATCGACCTGATCGACGAGGCCGCGGCCAAGATCAAGATCGAGATCGACTCCAAGCCCGAGGTCATGGACAAGCTGGACCGCCGGCTGATCCAACTCAAGATCGAGCGCGAGGCGATGAAAAAAGAGACCGACGAGGCCTCGCAAAAACGCCTGCAGCTCATCGAGGAAGAAATCGCCAAGCTGGAAAAGGAATCCGCCGACCTGGAAGAGCTGTGGAAGGCCGAAAAAGCCCAGGCCCAGGGCAGCGCCCAGGTGCGTGAGGACATCGAGCGCATCAAGCTGCAGATCGAAGAGCTCAAGCGCAAGGGCGACTTCAACAAGGTCGCCGAGCTGCAATACGGCAAGCTGCCCGAGCTGGACAAGCGCCTCAAGGAAGCCCAGGCCCAGGAGGCTGCGGGCGAGGGCGCCAGCGGCAACAAGCTGGTGCGTACCCAGGTGGGCGCCGAAGAAATCGCCGAGGTTGTGAGCCGCGCCACGGGCATCCCCGTGGCCAAGATGATGCAGGGCGAAAAGGACAAGCTGCTGCAGATGGAAACCAAGCTGCACGAGCGCGTGGTGGGCCAGGACGAGGCCATTGCCGCTGTGGCCAACGCGATCCGGCGCTCGCGCTCGGGCCTGTCGGACCCGAACCGCCCCACGGGCTCGTTCCTGTTCCTCGGCCCCACGGGCGTGGGCAAGACCGAGCTCTGCAAGGCACTGGCGGGCTTCCTGTTCGACAGCGAAGAGCACCTGGTGCGCATCGACATGAGCGAGTTCATGGAGAAGCATTCCGTGGCCCGCCTCATCGGCGCGCCGCCCGGCTACGTGGGCTACGAGGAGGGCGGCTACCTGACCGAAGCCGTGCGCCGCAAGCCCTACAGCGTGCTGCTGCTCGACGAGGTGGAAAAGGCCCACCCCGACGTGTTCAACGTGCTCTTGCAGGTGCTGGACGATGGCCGCCTGACCGACGGCCAGGGCCGCACGGTGGACTTCAAGAACACCGTGATTGTGATGACGAGCAACATCGGCTCGCACCTGATCCAGGCCATGGTGGGCCAGGACTACGATGAGGTGAAGGACGCCGTGTGGGGTGAGCTGAAGAACCACTTCCGGCCCGAGTTCCTCAACCGCATCGACGAGACGGTGGTGTTCCATGGGCTGGACGCGCAGCACATCGAGTCCATCGCACGCATCCAGTTGCGCCTGTTGCAAGGCCGTCTGGCGCGCATGGAGCTGTCGCTGGACGTCTCGCCCGCCGCACTGGCCGAGCTGGCCAAGGTGGGCTTCGATCCGGTGTTTGGCGCACGTCCGCTCAAGCGCGCCATCCAGCAGCGCATCGAGAACCCGCTGTCCAAGCTGCTGCTCGAAGGGCGCTTCCCGCCCAAGAGCGCGATTGCGGTCGGCGTCGATCCGGTGCTGGAGCCAGGGGTGTTCCGCTTCAGCGCCGCCCCTGTGGCTTGATTTGCTATAAAATAGATAGCATCTTGCGCCTGAAATACGGGCGCTGGATGCCGATTTCACTCAAACACCTGGAGGTTGCTTGAACGATCTGCTTGCGGGCCTGGCCCGCTGGATGCTGCGCCTGTTGCTGCTGGCCATGGGCGTGGTGTTCTTTGTGAGCCTGCTGGCCGCAGCCCTGGTGCTGGCCTTGCTCTGGGGGCTGCGTGCCCTGTGGGCGCGCGTCACGGGCCGCTCGGTCACTCCCTGGGCCATGCCCATCGACCCGCGCACCGGCTGGACGACCGTGGTGCGCCGAAGCGAGCACTGGATGGGCTCTGGCCGCAGCGCTGCGCCGGGTACAGACACCCCTGCGCACCTGCGCCCTCTGCCTGGCGCCGAGGACATCACCGACGTGCAGCCGCGCGAGCCGGGCGCGCCGCGATAGACGCAACTCCCTACACATGCGGGATGCCTGCCGCCCGTATGATGCGCGCATGACCCACGCCGACCTTCAAGCCCTGTTTGACGCACAGTACCAGGCCAGCCGCGCCCAGGTGGATGTGCCCCTGCTGGTGCGCCGCGAGCGCCTGCTGCGCATGCGCAAGCTCCTGGACGAGCACGGCCCCACGCTGGCCGCTGCCGTGCAGGCCGACTTCGGCGTGCGTTCGCAGCGCCTGACCGAGATTGCCGACATGTTCGTGCTGCGCTCGCTCATCGGCCACACCCTGCGCCACCTGGCGCGCTGGATGAAGCCGCAGCGCGTTGGCACGCCGCTGTACCTGCAGCCCGCCAGCGCCATGATCCTGCGCCAGCCGCTGGGCGTGGTGGGCGTGGTCGCGCCCTGGAACTACCCGGTGCAGCTCGCGCTGGCACCGGCGATCACCGCGTTGGCCGCAGGCAACCGCGTGATGATCAAGCCCAGCGAACTCACGCCCCACACTTCGGCCCAGCTGGCGCAGTTGCTGGCCCAGTTCTTCACCCCCGAAGAGGTCTGCGTGGTGCAGGGCGATGCGACCGTGGCCAGCGCCTTCAGTGCGCTGCCCTTCGACCACCTGGTGTTCACTGGCTCCACGGCCGTGGGGCGCAAGGTGGCGCAGGCCGCCGCCGCCAACCTGACGCCCACCACGCTGGAGCTGGGCGGCAAGTCGCCCTGCATCATCGACGCCAGTTGCGACCTGAAGGACGCTGCCCTCAAGATCGCGCACGGCAAGCTGCTCAATGCCGGGCAGACCTGCATCGCCCCCGACTACGTGCTGCTGCCGCGCGGCCAGGAGGCGGCGTTTGCCGAAGCATTCCGCACGGCCGTGGCCCAGCTGTTCCCGCGCATCGCGGGCAACCCCGACTACGCTTCCATCATCAGCCCGCGCCACCTGGCCCGCCTGCGCACCATGGTGCAGCAGGCGCAGACCCAAGGGGCCGACGTGCAGAACATGGACCCGGCCCCTGGCGAATCGCCCACGCCGCAGGCGGCGGTGCAAGATGGCGGCACCAGCCGCCAGATGGCGCCGGTGCTGGTGTTCGGTGCCACCTCGGGCATGCAGCTCATGCAGGAAGAAATCTTCGGCCCCGTCCTGCCCGTGATCTCCTACGAGCGCCTCGACGACGCCATCACCCACATCAACAGCGGCCCGCGCCCGCTGGCGCTGTACTGGTTCGGCAACGACACCGCCGTGCGTGACGACGTGCTGCGCCGCACCGTCAGCGGCGGGGTCACCGTGAACGACACGCTCATGCACATTGCCCACGACGGCCTGCCTTTTGGCGGTGTGGGCGACAGCGGCTGGGGCGCCTACCATGGCGAGCAGGGCTTCCTGCGTTTTTGCCACCAGAAGTCGGTGCTGGTGCAGTCGCGCTGGGCCATGGGCCACTTGTTCTACCCACCATACGGGCCGCGTTTCGACCAGGTCATGGGCCTGCTGCGCCGCCTTTTCTGAGCACTGGAAAGCGCCGGAGCGCAGCCCCGTTTTCCCGCCCCGTGGAGGGGCGTTTTTCATTTGCGGCGACAATGCCGCTCCGTTTCGTTTTTTGACAGTTTGTTTCCGGTCGGTTTTTCATGTCCAGTATCCAGGTTCGTCCCGCCACACTCCGCGATGCCAAAGCCATCGCCCAGATCCACACCGTAGCCGCACAGGCCGCCCTCAAAGGACTGGTGCCCGACGAGCAGCTGAAGTCCTTCTCCGTCGAAAAGCGCCAGGCCTACTGGCGCGAAGCCATTGAATATTCCGAGCCCCAGGTCCAGGTGGCCGTGGATGGTGACAAGATCGTGGGCTTTGTCGGTTTCGACCGCTCCCGCGACGAAAAGACCCGCCCCACCACCGGTGAGATCTGGGCCATCTACTGCGCCCCCACCCACTGGAGCAAGGGCGTGGGCCTGGCGCTGTGGGATGCCGCACGC
This sequence comes from Acidovorax sp. 210-6, assembly GCF_010020825.1. Lineage (GTDB taxonomy): Bacteria > Pseudomonadota > Gammaproteobacteria > Burkholderiales > Burkholderiaceae_C > Simplicispira > Simplicispira sedimenti. The sequence goes on along the minus strand of NZ_JAACJE010000001.1, from coordinate 2,666,817 downwards.
GAAGGCCTGCAGGAAGAAGGCTGCACCACCGTCACCGCCTGGGTGCCGCTGCGCAACGAGCGCGCGCTGCGCTTCCACGAGATGGCCGGCTTCAAACGCGAAATGTCCACGGCCAAGACCGCCGTCATCGGTGGTGCCAAGCTCGAAGAAGTGCGCTTGCAGCGCCCGCTGAGTTGAAGTGACCATCGCATGGGCCGAGCAGGGCCAGACGCACACGCTGCACTGGCGTTCGGCCCAGGGCGCAGCTGCGCCGCGCCGCGTGCAGGTCGCCGACGACCGCCTGAGCGCTGACCAGGCCTACCGCCTGGCCTGCGAGGGCACGGCACTGCTGTGGCGGGGTGATTTCCAGAACGCGCGCCAGCTCTTGCAGGCTCTGCAGCGCCGCATCGAACGCAAGCCAGCATCGTCCGCAGCCCGCGCCGCCGCCAAGACAGCGCAGGCCGATGCCGCCACGCGCTTTCACCTGCACCGCCAGGCGCAGGCGCAGCGCGCACGCACGCTGGGCGCGCTGCTCATTGCGCTGGAGGGGGACTACAGCATCGCCCTGCGCCGTGCGCCCGATTGGCGCGTGGCCTGTGCCGAAGCCTGGGGCCCGGCCGATGGCACGCCCAGCGTGGTGTCGCTGCGTGAGCTGCTGGGCATCGTGGGCGCGCATGAATGGCGCAAGAAGGGCGTGGAGATTGCCGCGCTGGGCGCCGCGCCGCACAACCGTATCCATCCGCACTACGGGGTGTTCTCGCCCGTGCGTGGGGAGTACCTGGACCTGGTGGCGCGCCAGCCCCTGCCCAGCCAGGCACTGGCGTTTGACATCGGTACCGGCACCGGCGTGCTGGCGGCCGTGTTGGCACGCCGAGGCGTGCGCCGCGTGGTGGCCACCGAACTGGCGCCCCGTGCGCTGGCCTGTGCGCAGGACAACCTGCAGTGCCTGGGTCTGCAAGAGCGGGTGGAGTTGTTGCAGGCAGACCTGTTTCCGCCCGGCCGCGCCCCCCTGGTGGTGTGCAACCCGCCCTGGCTGCCCGCGCGGCCTGTGTCCGCCATCGAACAGGCCGTGTACGACGAAGACAGCCGCATGTTGCGCGGCTTTCTGGCCGGGCTGGCGCAGCACCTGGAAGAGGGCGGCGAGGGCTGGCTCATCCTGTCCGACCTGGCCGAACACCTGGGCCTGCGCACCCGCGCCCAGTTGCTCGATTGGATCGCTGCGGCGGGCCTGCGCGTGCTGGGCCGTGAAGACGTGCGCCCGCGCCACGGCAAGGCCCAGGATGCCAGTGACCCGCTGCACGCGGCACGCGCAGCCGAGGTCACATCGCTGTGGCGCCTGGCCGCAGCCTAGTGTTGGCGCTCAGGCCGCCAGCGCCTCTTCGTGCGCCTGGGGCAGCAACTGATTCATGTGCTCGCGGATAGCGGCAGCGCGTTCAGTGCCGGCCAGGTAGCCCACTTCTTCGAGCATGGCCTCGCCCACATCCAGCATGCTCCAGCGGTCCTTGGCGTCGCGCAGGGCCGTGTGGAACTGTTGGGCCAGGTCGGGGTTGCGGCGAGCGAACATGCGCTCGCAGATGTCGAACAGGTACATGCGGGTGCCCGCCAGTGAACGCAGCGGCACACGCGAGCGGGGCAGGGGCAGCGCCTGGCTTGCGGGCGGTTCGTCGTTGGTGGACGCAGTGGGGCTGGGGTGGCGCAGATAGCCCGCGCGCATCAGTTCGTCCACAATCCGGCTTCCCTCACCGTGGTACATGGCCTGCAGCTCCTGCATGGGCTTGGCATCGGCCAGCAGGAGCAGCGAGCGCTCGCGCAGGCTCAGGGTGCGAACACCGGGCATGAGTTCCTGGCGGGCTTTGTCGGTCTTGAGCAGCAACATGGGGCAGAGCGTCTGGAGGTCAAGCCCGCATTGGAACCGCGGCGCGTGACGCCTTGATGAACACCCGTGCTCGCTACGGCGGGTTTTGTGATTGCTATAAAATGTATAGCTTATGATGCTTGTATTCATTGCCCTGAAGGCGTATTTGGCTTTGATGTTCTTGCCGCCTGCACCCCGCGCAGCCGTGCGCGTACAGCCATGAGCCTGCTGCTGGCGCCCATGGAGGGCCTGCTCGACTTTGTGCTGCGCGACGTGCTCACCCGCATTGGTGGGGTGGATCGTTGCGTGTCTGAGTTCATCCGCGTAACCGGCACGCTGCTGCCCGACCGGGTGTTTCTGCGCCATGTGCCTGAACTGCAGACCGGCGGCCGTACCCTTAGCGGCGTGCCCGTGCGGGCGCAGTTGCTGGGCTCCGACCCCGCCTGCATGGCCGACAACGCAGCCCACCTGGCCTCGTTGGGCCCCGAGGGCATCGACCTGAATTTCGGTTGCCCGGCCAAGACGGTCAACCGCCACGGGGGTGGCGCTGCACTGCTGCAGGAACCCGAGCGCATTGCCGCCGTGGTGACTGCGGTGCGCCGGGCCGTGCCTGCGCACCTGCCCGTGTCGGCCAAGATGCGCCTGGGCTACCACGATGCCCGCCTGGCTGTGGCCTGTGCCCAGGCCATGGCCGACAGCGGGGCCTGTGAGATCGTGGTGCACGCGCGCACCAAGCTTGATGGCTACCGGCCCCCGGCCTACTGGGAGCACATCCCCGCCATCCGCGAAGCGGTGGCCGTGCCCGTGGTGGCCAATGGCGAGATCTGGACCGTGGAAGACGCCCTGCGCTGCCGTGCCGTGTCTGGCTGTACGGCGCTGATGCTGGGCCGCGGCATCGTGGCCGATCCGGGGCTGGCGCGGGCCCTGCGCGCCCAGGATGCAGGCCTGCCGGGCCAGGATGTGGTGGACTGGCCCATGCTGGTGCCGCACCTGCAGGACTTCTGGCGCCAGGTCTGCGAACGCCTGGAGCCCAACCAGCGCGCGGGTCGCCTCAAGCAGTGGCTCAACCTGCTGCGCCGCCGCTATCCTGAGGCCGAGCAGGCCTACCAGCAGGTGCGCACGCTGACCGACCAGCACGCCATCAGCCTGTGGCTGGATGCGCTGCCAGGGCAGGGCAGCGCGTAGCAGCGGGGCTTACCAGCGCACCTCGCGCTCGGGCGTGGCGCTGATCTTGTGGATGGACAGGTCGGCGCCGTCGTATTCCTCTTCCTGCGACAGGCGCAGGCCTACGGTGGCCTTGAGTGCACCGTACACCAGCGCTCCGCCCAGCAGGGCCCAGGACACGCCCATCAGCGTGCCGATGAGCTGCCCGGTGAAGGTCACGCCGCCCAGGCCGCCCAGCGCCTTGCTGCCGAAAATGCCAGCCGCCAGGCCGCCCCAGGTGCCGCACAGCCCGTGCAGCGGCCAGACGCCCAGCACGTCGTCGATCTTCCAGCGGTTTTGCGTGAGGGTGAACATGACCACGAAGATGGCTCCGGCCCCGGCACCCACGACCAGGGCGCCCAGCGGGTGCATCAGGTCGGAGCCTGCGCACACGGCCACCAGGCCCGCCAAGGGCCCGTTGTGGACGAAGCCGGGGTCGTTCCTGCCCAGCAACAGGGCGGTCAGCGTCCCGCCCACCATGGCCATGAGGGAGTTCACGGCCACCAGGCCCGAGACCTTGTCCAGCGTCTGCGCGCTCATCACGTTGAAGCCAAACCAGCCCACCACCAGCACCCAGGCGCCCAGCGCCAGGAACGGGATGCTGGAGGGCGGGTGGGCCGAGATCGCGCCGTCCTTGCGGTAGCGGTTGGAGCGCGAGCCCAGCAGCAGCACAGCGGGCAGCGCGATCCAGCCACCCACCGCATGCACCACCACGGAACCGGCAAAGTCGTGGAACTCCTCGCCCGTCAACGCCTTGATCCAGGCCTGCACACCGAAATGTTGGTTCCAGGCAATGCCCTCGAAGAAGGGGTACACCAGGCCCACGATGACGGCCGTTGCCATCAGTTGCGGCCAGAACTTGGCCCTTTCGGCGATGCCGCCGGAGATGATGGCGGGAATGGCCGCAGCAAAGGTCAGCAGGAAGAAGAATTTGACCAGCGCGTAGCCATTGAGCTGTGCCAGGCTTTCGGCGCCCACAAAGAAGTGGCTGCCGTAGGCCACGCTGTAGCCCAGGGCAAAGTAGGCCACGGTGGAAACGGAGAAGTCCACCAGGATCTTGACGAGTGCGTTGACCTGGTTCTTTTTGCGCACCGTGCCCAGTTCCAAAAAGGCAAAGCCAGCGTGCATGGCAAGCACCATGATGGCGCCCAGGAGGATGAAGAGGGTGTCCGTGCCCTGTTTGAGTGAATCCATGGTGGTCAGTGGGGTCGAAATTGATCCGTTGTGGTGCGCGGGCGGTGCCCGCAGCCTGAATGCACCGGGATAAAGCAAAATATGCGCCACGCTTGGGAATGAACTGTGGACAACAGCACTGGCTTGGTGCTGTCCCAGGTTGCTATCAAAACAATAGCTGCTTACGCAATGCAGACAAGCGTTAGAATGCGTTTTTACATAAATATGTTGATGCCGCAGGGTCTGATGGCTGCTGCGGCCTTGTGCTGTCTGTATGCAAACACCGGTTTCGCGCGCCCCTTGGATTGACACCCTCAAGGGCGCGGCCTGCATCGCCATCGTCTGGCACCACCTGGCGTTTTACGGTCCCATGTCCGATGTGGCTTTGCCGCTGGCGCCGAATCTGATCGCCTGGCTCTATGACCATGCGCGCCTGGCGGTGCAGGTGTTTCTGGTGCTAGGGGGCTATCTGGCCGCCAGCAGCCTGGCGCCGCAGGGTTGGGTGCGGTTTGACAGCGCGGCCGCGCAGATCGGCAAGCGCTTCGTGCGCTTGATGATTCCGCTGGCAGCGGCGCTGGCGGTGGCCATGGCGGCGGCGGCGCTGGTGCGGCCGTGGCTGGAGCATCCCAGTGTCCCCGATGCTCCCCGGTGGCCGCAATTGCTGGCGCATGTGCTGTTGCTGCAGGACCTGGTGGGAGAGGAGGCGCTCTCGGCCGGGGTGTGGTACGTGGCCATCGATTTCCAACTGTTTGCGGGTACCGTGCTCGTGCTGGCGGGCGTGCGCACGGCGCTGTCCCAGATGCCCCCGGTGGCGCAGGCACGGGCCGTACAGGCGGTGGTGCTGGTGGGCGTGGCCGCGTCGCTGTTCTGGGCCAACCTCCAGCCTGAGCTGGATGTGTGGGGACTGTATTTCTTTGGCGCCTATGGCCTGGGCATGCTGGCGTGCTGGGCCGTGCGTTCACCGCGTCCGGCGTGGTGGTGGGGGCTCATGGCTGCTCTGGCAGTGGCGGCCCTGGCATGGGACTATCGCAGCCGGATTGCGCTGGCTGCCGTCACCGCTTTGACCTTGGCGGTGTTGCTGCGCCAGGTGCCGCAGTGGCCTGCGGGGGCATGGGCCAGGGGCTTGCAGCGTGTGGGCCGGATGTCCTACTCGGTCTTTCTGGTCCACTTTCCGGTCTGCCTGCTGGTCAACGCCGCGTTTGCGCAGGCCTGGCCCACCCAGCCCGTGCCCAATGCCTTGGGCATGGGGCTGGCGTTCGTACTGTCGCTGGTGGCCGGGCGCCTGATGTTCCGCTGGGTGGAGCAGCCTGCACCGACCTGGATGCAGGCATTGCGCTGGCAGGCCGGCATGCTGGGCCTTGGGCTGCTGGTGCTGCAGGTCGAGGCGCTGTGGTGAGTCAGGGGTGGTCGTGGTCGGCAAAACCCGGTGTTTGCCGACCCTTGCGCCGCATGTCGATGAACCAGGCCATGAACGGCAGCAGCAGCATGGAACCCGGCACCACCCAGATGATCAGGTAGGGGCTGACAGACGATGCAGAGCGCATCACCTGGCGCAGGTGAGCGCGGTCTTCGGGGCTCCAGCGGCCCAGCCGACGTTGGCGCACCAGCCACACCACAGAGCCGCGCATGACGGCCATTTCACCGCGCAGACGGTTCTTCTCACGGTGGTTGCCTGCCAGAAACGAGCAAAACCACTCCGGCGCCCGTTCCATGCGGCGCTGAAATGCGCTGGTGGAGTTGGGGTCGAAGCTTGGGTCTTGCATTGGCTCGGGCGGGCAAGGGAGGTGCATGGGCGCGATTGTCGCTCCAAGCGGAGACTTTTGCACAGGAACAATGTCACACAGTGGCCCGGTGCGCAGCGGCCCCAGCGCCTGCGCAGGCTTCAATCAGCGGTGCAACTCGCCAGCGCTCTCTGGCTGGTAGATGATGGACTTGACCTTGACGGTCATGCTCTTGCCACCCGGGCCAGGCCAGGCCAGTTCATCCCCCACCGACAGGCCCAGCAACGCGCTGCCCACAGGGGCGAAGATCGACACACGGTCGGCACTGCCATCCATGTCACGTGGGTACACCAGGGTCAGGCAGAAATCCTTGCCCGTCTCCGCGATGGTGAACTGGACGGTGGAATTCATCGTCACCACGTTCGGCGGGATTTCCTCGGGTGCCACGACGTCGGCGCGGTCCAGTTCGGACTGCAGGTCTGCCTTGCCGGGGAAAACGCTGGCTGGAATGGCCGCCAGCAGGGCCTCGATGCGATCCAGGTCGAGCGAAGAAAGAATGATCTGGGGTTTCTTGGATGCCATGGCCAGCTCCGAAGGTTCAAAGGGCGCCACTGTAGTGCATGGGGAATCCCGCACTGCCGCTCATGGGTATGCGGCGTTGGGTGGCTTGAAAAAGAAAAAACCCGCCGGGTAGACGGGTTGCGGACAGGTCTGCGGCGCGCCGCGCTGCAGACCTGGAGTGCGATCAGATGTCGCGGCGGGGCGAGCCGGTGAACAGCTGGCGCGGACGGCCGATCTTGTACTCGGGGTCGCTGATCATTTCGTTGAGCTGTGCGATCCAGCCCACGGTACGGGCCAGGGCGAAGATGCCGGTGAACAGGTTCACAGGGATGCCGATGGCGCGCTGCACGATGCCGGAGTAGAAGTCCACGTTCGGGTAGAGCTTGCGCTGCACGAAGTAGTCGTCTTCCAGGGCAATCTTTTCGAGCTGCTTGGCCAGGGCGAACAGGGGGTCCTTTTCCAGGCCCAGTTCGGCCAGCACTTCATTGCAGGTTTCCTGCATGAGCTTGGCGCGCGGGTCGTAGTTCTTGTACACGCGGTGACCGAAGCCCATCAGCTTGACGCCGGAGTTCTTGTCCTTGACCTTCTCCATGAATTCGCCGACCTTGGCCACGCCGCCCATGGCCTGGATTTCTTCCAGCATGTTCAGGCAGGCTTCGTTGGCTCCCCCGTGGGCAGGGCCCCACAGGCAGGCCACGCCGGCGGCGATGGCCGCAAACGGGTTGGTGCCGGACGAGCCGCACAGGCGCACGGTAGAGGTGGAGGCGTTCTGCTCGTGGTCTGCGTGCAGGATGAAGATGCGGTCCATGGCCTTTTCGATGACCGGATTCACCTTGTAGTCCTCGCAAGGCGTGCCGAACATCATGCGCAGGAAGTTGCCTGCGTAGGACAGGTCGTTGCGGGGGTACATGTAGGGCTCGCCCTTGCCGTACTTGTACGCCATGGCCACCAGCGTGGGCATCTTGGCGATCAGGCGGATTGCGGCGATGTCGCGGTGCTGCGGGTTGTTGATGTCGGTGCTGTCGTGGTAGAAGGCCGACAGAGCGCCCACCAGACCGGTCAGCACGGCCATGGGGTGGGCATCGCGACGGAAGCCACGCAGGAAGAACTGCATCTGCTCGTTGACCATGGTGTGATTGATCACACGCTTGTGGAAGTCGGTGCGCTGTCCTTCGTCGGGCAACTCACCCTTGAGCAGCAGGTAGCAGGTGTCCAGGTAATCGCACTTGGTGGCCAGTTGCTCGATGGGATAACCGCGGTACAGCAGCTCACCCTTGTCGCCATCGATGTAGGTGATGGCGGACTGGCACGATGCCGTGGACAGGAAGCCAGGGTCGTAGGTGAACATGCCGGTTTGGGCATACAGCTTGCGGATGTCGATCACATCCGGGCCGATGCTGCCCTGGTACACCGGCAGTTCCACGCTGGGGCTGCCGTTACTGAACGACAGGGTGGCTTTGTTGTCAGCGAGCTTCATTGTTGCGTCCTTGTTGAGATGACCGAAGAGAGAGAGGCGTGGATGGTTTCAGGCCGGTGCCAGCGGCGGGTCGCTATGCCTGAGCATGCCCAGCACATCGCGTACCACAGGGGTGTCGAGAGCGCCTTCCGGTTCGCGCCGCCGCAGCAGCAGGTCCAGAAGGTCGTTGTCCGAGAGGTCCATCAGCGCGGCCAGGCCTTCGGCATGGCGTTGCGTCAGGGTGGACTCATACCGGGAGAAGAACCGCTCGATGAACAGGTCGTTTTCCAGCAAGCCGCGTCGGCAGCGCCAGTGCAGCTTGCTCAATGCGCGGGTATCCAGCAGTGCATCGCACGCTTCTCCCGCGGACATGGTGGTTGCTTCACCCATGGTGTGGTCGTGTCTTGCTTCAGATGGCGCGGCGCACCATCAATTCCTTGATCTTGCCAATGGCCAGCGCAGGCTTGAGGCCCTTGGGGCACACGTCCACGCAGTTCATGATGGTGTGGCAGCGGAACAGACGGTACGGGTCTTCCAGGTTGTCCAGGCGCTCGGCGGTGGCTGCATCGCGGCTGTCGGCAATGAAACGGTAGGCCTGCAGCAGGCCGGCGGGGCCGACGAACTTGTCGGGGTTCCACCAGAAGCTGGGGCAGCTCGTGGAGCAGCTCGCGCACAGAATGCACTCGTACAGACCGTCGAGCTCTTCACGCTCTTCGGGCGACTGCAGGCGCTCGCGCTCGGGCGGGATGCTGTCGTTGATCAGGTAGGGCTTGATCGAGTGGTACTGCTTGAAGAACAGCGTCATGTCCACGATCAGGTCGCGGATCACGGGCAGGCCCGGCAGCGGCTTGAGCACGATGGTGCCCGGCAAGGTGTTCATGTTGGTCAGGCAGGCCAGACCGTTCTTGCCGTTGATGTTCATCGCGTCGGAGCCGCAGACGCCTTCGCGGCAGGAGCGGCGGAACGACAGCGTGGGATCCTTCTCCTTCAGCTTGAGCAGTGCGTCCAGCAACATGCGCTCGTGGCCGTCGAGTTCGATCTCGACGGTCTGCATGTAGGGCTTGGCGTCCTTGTCCGGGTCGTAGCGGTAGATTTGGAATGTGCGTTTTTGCATGGCGATTCTCTCGTGGGGCAAGACCTGATCAGAACGTCCGAACCTTCGGGGGGACGCTGTCCACCGTCAGGGGCTTGAGGTTGACGGGCTTGTAGGTCAGGCTGTTGCTTTCCTTGTGCCACAGGGTGTGCTTGAGCCATTCCTTGTCGTTGCGGCCCAGCGGCGCATCGGCATCGTCGGCGGGCTTCTCGTAGTCGTACACGGTGTGGGCACCGCGGCATTCCTTGCGGGCGGCCGCCGACACCATGGTGGCCTGGGCAGCTTCGATCAGGTTGTCCACTTCCAGCGCCTCGATGCGCGCGGTGTTGAACACCTTGGACTTGTCCTGCAGCGTGATTTCTGCCACGCGCTCACGCAGGGCGGCGATCTTCTTCACGCCTTCATCCATGCTGGCCTGGGTGCGGAACACGCCAGCGTGCTGCTGCATGGAGGCGCGGATATCACCAGCCAGGGTCTGGGCATAGATGCCGCTGGTGGATTTTTCGAGCTGGTTGAGGCGTTCCAGCGTCCGGTCCGCAGCGTCCTTGGGCAGTGGCTTGTGGGTCTTCTGCTTGTTGTTGAACTCCACGATGTGGCGGCCAGCGGCCTTGCCGAACACCAGCAGGTCCAGCAGCGAGTTGGTGCCCAGGCGGTTGGCGCCGTGCACGCTCACGCAGGCGCATTCGCCCACGGCATAGAGCCCGTTGACGATGCGGTTGGCCGTGCCGTCGTGCGTGACGACCTGGCCATTCACGTTGGTCGGGATGCCGCCCATCTGGTAGTGGATGGTAGGCACCACGGGGATCGGCTCCTTGGTGATGTCCACGTTGGCAAAGTTGACGCCAATTTCGTACACCGAGGGCAGGCGCTTGTGGATGGTCTCTGCACCCAGGTGGTCGAGCTTGAGCAGCACGTAGTCCTTGTTGGGACCGCAGCCACGGCCTTCCTTGATTTCCTGGTCCATGGAGCGGGACACGAAGTCGCGCGGAGCCAGGTCCTTCAACGTCGGGGCGTAGCGCTCCATGAAGCGTTCGCCATTGCTGTTGAGCAGGATGGCGCCTTCGCCACGGCAGCCTTCGGTCAGCAGCACGCCCGCGCCGGCCACGCCGGTGGGGTGGAATTGCCAGAATTCCATGTCCTGCAGCGGGATGCCAGCGCGTGCGGCCATGCCCAGGCCGTCGCCGGTGTTGATGAAGGCATTGGTCGAGGCAGCGAAGATGCGGCCTGCGCCGCCCGTGGCGAACAGCACGGTTTTGGCTTCCAGGATGTACAGGTCGCCGGTTTCCATCTCCAGGGCGGTGACACCGACCACGTCGCCATCGGCGTCGCGGATCAGATCCAGCGCCATCCATTCGACGAAGAAGTTGGTGCGGGCCTTGACGTTCTGCTGGTACAGCGTGTGCAGCATGGCGTGGCCCGTGCGGTCGGCTGCGGCGCAGGCGCGCTGGACGGGTTTTTCACCATAGTTGGCGGTGTGGCCGCCGAAGGGGCGCTGGTAAATCGTGCCGTCGGGGTTGCGGTCGAACGGCATGCCGAAGTGTTCCAGCTCGTACACCACATTGGGGGCCTCGCGGCACATGAACTCGATGGCGTCCTGGTCGCCCAGCCAGTCGGAGCCCTTGATGGTGTCGTAGAAGTGGTAGTGCCAGTTGTCCTCGGACATGTTGCCCAGCGAGGCGCTCACGCCGCCCTGGGCGGCCACGGTGTGCGAGCGGGTGGGGAAAACCTTGGACAGCGAGGCCACGTTCAGGCCTGCGCGAGACAGTTCGAGCGCAGCGCGCATGCCGGAGCCGCCGGCCCCGACGATGACGACGTCGAACTTGCGTTTGGAGATGTTGGCTTGGGTGTAACTCATGGCTTAGCCTTGTTTTTCAGTGTGTGGGCGACGCTCAAAGACGCCACAGAACCTGGAAGCCCCAGCCTGCGCAGCCGACGAGCCAGACAATCGTGAAAACCTGCAGCGCCAACCGGATTCCGGCCGGCTTGACGTAGTCCATCCAGATGCTGCACATGCCGACCCAGGCATGCCAGGCCAACGCAACGATCACGGAGAAGGCCAGAAACTTCATCCATTGGGCGGCAAAAATACCTGCCCAGAGTGCGTAACCGATGTTGCCCTTGCTGAACACAAGCTGCGCGATCACGGTCAGGGTGAACAGGATCATGATGAGGGCGGTGATGCGCTGAACCAGCCAGTCGCGCCAGCCATAGTGGGCACCGACGACGGTGCGCTTGTAACCGTAGGTGGTCATGGGATTTCCTTCGAATGGGGGTGGATCAGTAAAGGCCAAACAGCTTGGCGCCCAGGACCGCTGTCAGGCCCAGGCTCACCACCAGGGCTGCGATGGCGGAAGACTTGGCGAAGGACTTGCTGATGCTGCCGTGGTCCACATCCATCCACAGATGGCGGATGCCTGCGCAGACATGGTGCAGGTAGGCCCAGATGATGCCCAGCGTGACGAGTTTGAACATCCAGCCGGGCACAAACCCCAGGCCGCTTTCAAAGGCCGCCTTGAAGCGGGCAAAGGAATACTCGGACGACAGGGAGGTATCGAACATCCAGACCAGCAGCGGCAGCAGCAGGAAGAGGATGGCTCCGCTGCCCCGGTGAAGGATCGAAACCCACGCACCCACCGTCATGCGGTAGGTGGTGAGATCCTTGAAGGCGTTGATGTTGCGGAATTCAGGCCTTTTTTTGGCTAGATCGGTCATGGCAAGGGCTTTCGTGGATGTAACTGCTTTGTAATTCTGTGCACGCAAGGACACAAAATTCTATTGCAACGCAGCAACCAGGGTTTGATGCAGATGGGATTTTGTGTTTTTTTCAACATCCAATCTGAATGCAAGGTCGTTGTCAGTTGAGTTCGTTGTGGTAATGGTGCGTGTCCGTGCGGTAGAGGCCGCGCCGTAACTCCATGGGAACATCGTTGTAAGTGAAGGCGATGCGCTCCACGCTCAGCAAAGGGGTATCAGGTGCCACCTGCAGCGCCTGCGCCTGCTCTGCGGTGGGGAGCACGGCCCGGATTTTTTCCTCGGCCCGGACCATGCGAACACCGAAGTCGAGTTCGAACATGGCATAGGTGGGGCCGGGATAGGCGGCAAGCTGGTTGGCCGAGAGTCCTTTGAAGGCTTGTCCCGGCAGCCAGATGTCTTCGAGAATCGTCGGCACGCCGCTGAAGGACAGGACACGCCGGGCCTGCATGACCGCGTCGCCGGTGCGCAGTCCAAGGGTTCGGGCCACGTCTGCGCTGGAGCGCACGCGCTTGCATTCAACAATATGGCGCTGTGCAGGGCCCTCGACACTGGCATCCCCGCTGTCAGGCATGAGCTTCAGAAAGCGGTACTGCACATGGCGCTCGGCGTGGGTGGCCACAAAGGTGCCCTTGCCCTGGCGGCGCGTTACCAGGTTCTCTGACGCCAGTTCGTCGATGGCTTTGCGCACCGTGCCCTGGCTCACCCGAAAGCGGGCGGCCAATTCCATTTCGCTGGGAATGGCTTCTCCGGGTTTCCATTCGCCCGCCTGCAGGCTTTGCAGGATCAGTCCCTTGATCTGTTGGTACAAGGGGCTGAACGCGGGTGCGGGCAGGCCTGCCTGGGGTAACTGCGGGGCGTCGGCGGTTTCGGTGGAGGCGGGGGGCAGGGAGGACATGGCTCTGCGTCGTTCGGGCCTTGATCATATCTTATATAAGACATAAGACAAATTGACGCAGTGCAGTATTCAAAGCTAGAATCCATACCTGTTTGCGGCGCGCACGTGTTGCTGGTAACAGGCGCAGGTGGCAACCGCTGCACATTCACCTGTTCCCTTCACTTCCTGGAGTTCCTACCATGAGCAAAAAGCCCGTCCGCGTGGCCGTCACCGGTGCTGCTGGCCAAATTGGCTACGCCCTTCTGTTCCGCATCGCCTCGGGCGAAATGCTGGGCAAGGACCAGCCCGTCATCCTGCAATTGCTCGAAATCCCGGATGAAAAGGCCCAGAACGCGCTCAAGGGCGTGATCATGGAACTCGAAGACTGCGCCTTCCCTCTGCTGGCTGGCATCGAAGCCCACAGCGACCCCATGACCGCCTTCAAGGACACCGACTACGCCCTGCTGGTCGGTGCCCGCCCCCGCGGCCCCGGCATGGAGCGTGCCGACCTGCTGGCCGCCAATGCTCAGATCTTCACTGCCCAGGGCAAGGCCCTGAACGCCGTGGCTTCGCGTAACGTGCGCGTGCTGGTGGTCGGCAACCCCGCCAACACCAACGCTTACATCGCCATGAAGTCGGCCCCCGATCTGCCGGCCAAGAACTTCACCGCCATGCTGCGCCTGGACCACAACCGTGCCGCCTCGCAGATCGCCGCCAAGATGGGCGTTGCCGTGGGCGACATCGAGAAGCTGGCCGTGTGGGGCAACCACTCGCCCACCATGTACGCCGACTACCGCTTCGCCACCGTGAACGGCAAGTCCGTCAAGGACACCATCAACGACCACGAGTGGAACGCCAATGTGTTCCTGCCCACCGTGGGCAAGCGTGGTGCCGCCATCATCGCCGCCCGTGGTCTGTCGTCGGCCGCTTCGGCCGCCAACGCCGCCATCGACCACATGCGCGACTGGGCCCTGGGCACCAACGGCAAGTGGGTCACCATGGGCATTCCGTCCAAGGGCGAATACGGCATCCCCGCTGAAACGATGTTTGGCTACCCCGTCACCTGCGAAGGCGGCGAGTACAAGATCGTCGAAGGTCTGCCGATCGACGCATTCAGCCAAGAGTGCATCAACAAGACCCTGGCCGAGCTCGAGGGCGAGAAGGACGGCGTCAAGCACCTGCTGTAAGCCGCGTCTTCCATGACCCATCCGCGCGACATCCTGCTGGGTGCCCAGGCGGCGGCGGGCCTGCTGCCGGTCTGTGACCACTACAGCGGTGCGCCCGCGCGGATGCGCAAGAGCCTGCAGTTGCAGGCAGAAATGATGCAGGAGTTCGGCGCTTGCGTCTTCGACGTGACGCTGGACTGTGAAGACGGCGCCCCTGTAGGTGCCGAGGTCGAGCATGCGGTGCTGGTGGCCGAACTGGCGCTGCACGAGGCTGCACCCGGCACCCGCGTGGCGGCCAGGGTCCACGCCGTGGACCACCCGGCCTTTGCCCAGGATGTGGACACCATTGTGGGCCGGGCAGGCCACCGCCTGTGCCACCTCATGCTGCCCAAGGTAGAGTCCGTGGAGGACATCGACCGCGCCGCACAACTGCTGGACCAGGCGGGTGCGCCGCATCTGGCGCTGCACGCATTGATCGAATCGCCTGCGGCCGTGCACCGGGCCTTTGACATTGCAGCACATCCGCGTGTGCAAAGCCTGAGCTTCGGGCTCATGGATTTTGTGTCCGCCCACGGTGGCGCCATTCCTGACTCCGCGATGGGCGTGCAGGGCCAGTTCACCCATCCCCTGGTGGTGCGCGCCAAGCTGGAAATCGCTGCTGCCTGCCATGCGCATGGCAAGGTGCCCTCGCACTGCGTGGTCACCGAATTCAGTGACGCTGCTGCTCTGCAGGCCGCAGCACAGCGCGTGGCACTCGAACTGGGCTACACACGCATGTGGAGCATCCACCCGGCGCAGATTCGGCCTATCCTCGAAGCCCTTTCGCCATCGCAGATGTCCGTGGACAAGGCGGCGCACATTGTTGCCGCTGCCGCCCGTGCCCACTGGGCGCCCATCAGCATCGAGGGCGTGCTGCACGACCGCGCAAGCTACCGCTACTACTGGCAGTTCCTGGAGCGGGCCCACGCCACGGGAAGGACTTTGCCGCCCGAGGTGCAGACCTGGTTTGTATCATCGCGCTGCTGAAACCTTGCAACATGGAGACCGCAATGACCAAAACCCTTCTTGCTGCGGCGCTGCTGGCGCTGATGCCCGGCCTGACCCTGGCGCAGGCCAGCCAGGCCAAGACCACCGCCAAGACAAACACCGCCGCCAAGGCAAGCCCCACCAAGACCGCCGCGAAGCCGACGGCCAAAAAGGAAGTGGTGGCCAAGGCCAAGCCCACCAGCAGCCGCCAGCAACTGCACACGGCGGCCGTTCAGGTGGCCACGGGTCTGATTGCTGCACGAGAAGCACTCTCCCCGGACGAGTTGGCCATGGCGAAGCGCGTGTATGTGGGCCAGATGGCGTGCGAGCTGGGTGCATCGGTGAATGTCACCAGCGATCCCCAGGCCCCAGGACACTTCCACCTGGAAGGCAAGGGCTTTCGCTTCCATATGGCCCCCGTGCTCACCAGCACCGGCGCCGTGCGCCTGGAAGACCCCAAGGCTGGTGCCGTCTGGCTCCAGATTGCCAACAAATCCATGCTCATGGATCAGAAACGCGGACAGAGACTGGCCGATGACTGCATGAGCCCCGAACAGGTGGCGGTGGCCGAGACGCTGAAGAAGGCGCCCGCCCCGAACCTGCTTGAACCGTCACCGACCAAGTAAGCCTTTCCTACTGGTCCGCACCCCAACGCCCCCGATACCACAAAGACCCAACCGGAGAAACCACCATGTTGCAAGCCTACCGTGAACACGCCGCAGAGCGCGCTGCCCTTGGCATTCCGCCACTGCCCCTGGATGCCAAGCAGGTATCCGCACTGATCGAGCTGATCAAGAACCCGCCCGCAGGCGAAGAAGCGTTCCTGATGGACTTGCTGACCCACCGCGTGCCCCCGGGCGTGGACGATGCCGCCAAGGTCAAAGCCAGCTTCCTGGCCGCCGTGGCCCACGGTGACATCAAAGTTGGTTTGATCTCCAAGGCCAAGGCCACCGAGCTGCTGGGCACCATGGTGGGTGGTTACAACGTGCACCCCCTGATCGAGTTGCTCGACGACACCGAAGTGGCCGGTGTGGCTGCGGATGCGCTGAAGAAGACGCTGCTGATGTTCGACTTCTTCAACGACGTCGCCGCCAAGGCCAAGGCGGGCAACGCCAAGGCCCAGGAAGTGATGAAGTCGTGGGCCGACGCCGAGTGGTTCACCAGCCGCCCCGAAGTCGAGAAGAAGATCACCGTCACCGTGTTCAAGGTGCCGGGCGAGACCAACACCGACGACCTCTCGCCCGCGCCCGATGCCTGGAGCCGCCCGGACATTCCGCTGCACTACCTGGCCATGCTGAAGAACACGCGCCCCGATGCGGCCTTCAAGCCCGAGGAAGACGGCAAGCGCGGCCCCATGCAGTTCATCGAAGACTTGAAGAAGAAGGGCAACCTCGTCGCCTACGTGGGTGACGTGGTCGGCACCGGCTCTTCGCGCAAGTCCGCCACCAACTCCGTGATCTGGGCCACCGGCCAGGACATCCCGTTTGTTCCGAACAAGCGCTTCGGTGGCGTGACCCTGGGCGGCAAGATCGCTCCCATCTTCTTCAACACGCAGGAAGACTCCGGCTCCCTGCCCATCGAAGTGGACGTGACCAAGCTGGAAATGGGCGACGTGATCGACGTGCTGCCCTACGACGGCAAGATCGTCAAGAACGGCGAAACCGTGGCCGAGTTTGCGCTCAAGAGCCAGGTGCTGCTGGACGAAGTGCGCGCCGGCGGCCGTATCAACCTGATCATCGGCCGCTCGCTCACCGCCAAGGCCCGTGAGTTCCTGGGCTTGCCCGCGAGCACCGTGTTCCGCCTGCCCGTGGCCCCCAAGGACACCGGCAAGGGCTTCACGCTGGCGCAGAAGATGGTTGGCCGTGCCTGCGGCCTGCCTGAAGGCCAGGGCATTCGCCCCGGTACCTACTGCGAACCGAAGATGACCACCGTGGGCAGCCAGGACACCACCGGCCCCATGACCCGTGACGAACTGAAGGACCTGGCCTGCCTGGGCTTCAGCGCCGACCTGGTGATGCAGTCCTTCTGCCACACGGCCGCCTACCCCAAGCCCGTGGATGCCAAGATGCACCGCGAGCTGCCCGCCTTCATCTCCAACCGTGGCGGCGTCGCCCTGCGCCCCGGTGACGGCGTGATCCACTCCTGGCTGAACCGCCTGCTGTTGCCCGACACCGTGGGCACCGGCGGCGACTCGCACACCCGTTTCCCGATCGGTATTTCCTTCCCTGCAGGCTCCGGTCTGGTGGCCTTCGGCGCCGCCACCGGCGTGATGCCCCTGGACATGCCCGAATCGGTGCTGGTGCGCTTCAAGGGCCAGATGCAACCCGGCGTCACGCTGCGTGACCTGGTGCATGCCATCCCCCTGTACGCCATCAAGCAAGGCCTGCTGACCGTGGCCAAGGCCGGCAAGAAGAACATCTTCTCGGGCCGCGTGCTGGAAATCGAAGGTCTGCCCGACCTGAAGGTGGAGCAGGCGTTCGAGCTGTCCGACGCTTCGGCCGAGCGCTCCGCCGCCGGTTGCACGATCAAGCTCAACCCCGAGCCGGTCAAGGAGTACCTGCGTTCCAACATCGTGCTGATGAAGAACATGATCGCCGACGGTTATGCCGACGCCAAGACCCTGGCACGCCGCATCGAGAAGGTCGAAGCCTGGCTGGCCAAGCCCGACCTGCTCGAAGCCGACAAGGACGCCGAATACGCGGCCGTGATCGAGATCGACCTGGCCGACATCAAGGAACCCATCGTCTGCTGCCCCAACGATCCGGACGACGCCAAGTTCATGTCCGAAGTGTCGGGCACCAAGATCGACGAGACCTTCATCGGTTCGTGCATGACCAACATCGGCCACTTCCGTGCTGCAGCCAAGCTGCTCGGCGGTGCACGCGACATTCCGGTCAAGATGTGGGTGGCACCTCCCACCAAGATGGATGCGTCCGAGCTGATGAAGGAAGGCCACTACGCCAACTTCGGCGCTGCCGGTGCCCGTACCGAAATGCCCGGCTGCTCGCTGTGCATGGGCAACCAGGCCCAGGTGCGTGAGGGTGCCACCGTCATGTCCACCTCCACCCGCAACTTCCCCAACCGTCTGGGCAAGAACACCAACGTGTTCCTGGGCTCGGCCGAGCTGACGGCGGTGTGCTCGAAGCTGGGTCGCATTCCCACCGTGGCCGAATACCAGGAAGCCATGGGCATCATCAACAAGGATGCCGCCAGCGTGTACAAGTACATGAACTTCGACCAGATCGAAGAGTACGCGGAAGTCGCCAAGAACGTGACGGCCTGAGGCTCTGCCCAGCCACCACTGCAGCGGCCCTTCGGGGCCGCTTTTTTTATCGGTCGGCGGATGCTGCGCACACACGGGCTTGCTAAGCTGGGCGCATGTCCACATCTGCCCCCATGTCCTGGCCTGTCCGTATCGGGACCCTGCTTTTCAGCGCGGTGTTTGCCGCAGGGTTTGGCGCTGGCGGCTTTTTTGTGGGCCTGCTGCCGCTGTACCAGACCTTCAGCGCGGCCTGGGAAGTGCGTTCCTGGCAGAGCGTGCCCGCACAGGTGCTGGAAGCGCAGCTGGACCGCCGCCGGGACAGCGAAGGCTCCGAAACCTACGCGGTGCGCGTGCGCTACCGCTACCAGGTGGGGGCCCAGACCTACGAGTCGCAGCGCGTGGGGCTCGATGCCCAGGGCCATAGCGACAACGTGGGCGACTGGCACGCCCAGTGGCACCGCCGTTTGCAGGCAGCGCAGTCCAGCGGGCAGGCGCTCACGGCCTGGGTCAACCCCAGTGAGCCGGCCCAGGCGCTGCTCGACCCGCACATCCGCTGGCCCATGCTGTTGTTCCGGCTGCCCTTTGCGCTGGTCTTCACCGCAGTCGGGTTGGCGGCTGCATGGTTCTTCTTCAAGGCCTTGCGCGGTCCGTCAGGGCAGGCCACCCCAGCGGCGGATGCCGCTGCGGGGCTTCAGCGCATGGGGCGGTCGGTGCGCCAATCCGCAGGCATGCTCTGGTTCTTTGCGCTGTTCTGGTGCGGGCTGTCGTTTCCCATTGCAGCCTTGTTCTGGATGCAAGAGGGGCCCTGGTTCGTCAAGATCTTCCTGTTGCTGTTTGTGCTGGTCGGGCTCGGGCTCATCGCCTGGGCCGGCCAGCAGACACGCCTGGCCTGGCGCCATGCGCACACGGCCCTTGCCTTGCGCCCCGCCACGCCGCGTGCGGGCGAGCCGCTGGAGGTCACGCTGAACCTGCCAGAGCGTGCCCTGCGCGGCAGGGCCCCGGAGCCCCTGGTGCTGCGGTTGGCGCAGTACCGGGTGGACGACTCGGGTTCGGGCGAAACCCGGCGGCTGGTCGAACACCTGGAGCAGCAGGCACAGCCTCTGCCCTTGCCCGATGGCAGTGCGCGCCTGGTGGCACGCTTTACCCTGCCCGACGATGCGCCAGCCCATGGCGCGCGCCGTTCGGGCGAGCGCGTGGATTGGCGGCTGGAGCTGATGCAGGCCGCTGGCGGGGTGGAACTGTCGCACGACATTGCGGTACAAGGCAGCAGCACGCCTGCTGCACAAGACCGCTTTGCGCTGCGCAGCGATTGGAACCAGGAGCGGCCCGTCGGCCAGACGGGCCGCAGTGCGGGGCTGTCAGACTGGCCCGCCCAGGCCGGGACGGTGGAGACCGCCGACTACCAGGGGCTGGAGTTTTCCCAGACGGGCTCGCGCTGGGTGGCTGCCGTGCTGCTGCTGCCGTTTGCCGTGTTGCTGCTGCTGTGGGCGCAGGAATGGGCGCCCCGGCTGTCCTTGCACCAGCGCTGGACTGCATGGCCCCTGTGGGGGCTGGGCATTGTGTTGGCCCTGATCCTGCACCGCGCCACCCGGCGCTGGCGTGTGCTGGTGCACGACCAGGGGCTGGCGGTTCAGCGGGTGTCCTGGCTGTGGTCGCTCCAGTTCAGCTTGCCACCCAATGCGCTGGACCACCTGAGCACCCAGCTCAACTACTCGGCCAGCACCAGGGGCGGCGACATGCAGGAATACCACGCCGTGATCGCGCGCGAAGCCGACAGCGCCAAGGCCCGGCGCATCACGCCCGGCGTGGCGGGCGAGGAGGGGGCGCAAGCCGTGGCCCAATGGTTGCAAGGCGCCTGGCACGACCGTGCCGGTCGCTTCACGCCGGGGCAAGGCCGCAGCCTTCAGTCCGGACACTCCCGTCCGCGCTGGGGCTGGCTGCTGTGGGCGGCCTTGATGGCGACCCTGGTGCTGGGGGTGCGCGGCGGTTGATGGGCTCAGGATGCCGCGTATTCCGTGGCCTATGAATCAAATTGGCCTATAGCGCCCGTAAAATAAGCGCTAGTAGCTATAAAAATCATAGCAAACGTGCTATCAACGCCCCTTCGGCAGGCCCTTCCAGCGGAATGCGCACGCGCAGCGGGCTGCCCGAGGCGAATTGCAGTTCCTCGCCCTCCAGGCCGCGCATCTGCGTGAGCTGCACCAGGCGGTTGCCCTGGGGGTGGATGATTTCCAGCGTGTCGCCCACATTGAAGCGGTTTTTCGTTTCCACCTCGGCCCAGCCGTCCTGCACGGCCTTGACCTCGCCGACGAACTGGCTGCGCCGGGACTCGGAGCTGCCGGTTTCGTAGTTCTGGTAGTCGTTGGCGGGGCGGCGTTCCAGAAAACCGGCGGTGTAGCCGCGGTTGGACAGGCCTTCGAGCTCGGTGATGAGCTCGGGGTTGAACGGGCGGCCGGCCACGGCGTCGTCGATGGCGCGGCGGTAGATCTGCGCGGTGCGCGAGACGTAGTACTGGCTCTTGGTGCGGCCCTCGATCTTGAGCGAATCGACGCCGATCTGCACCAGGCGCTGCACATGCTCCACGGCGCGCAGGTCCTTGCTGTTCATGATGTAGGTGCCGTGCTCGTCTTCCATGATGGGCATGAGCTGGCCCGGTCGTTCCTTTTCTTCCAGCAGATAGACCTTGTCGGCCAGCGGGTGGCGCTCGCCACCGCCGCACGAGGCGAAGGCGGTGTTGCCTTCCTCCTGCGCCTGGTTGAAGTTGAAGTCGCCCTCCATGCGCGCGGCCATGGCCTCGCCGGTGTTCGGGTCCACGGCGGCTTCTTGCGTGGCGTAGTTCCAGCGGCAGGCGTTGGTGCAGGTGCCCTGGTTGGGGTCGCGCCGGTTGAAGTAGCCCGAGAGCAGGCAGCGGCCCGAGTAGGCGATGCACAGCGCGCCGTGCACGAACACCTCCAGCTCCATGTCCGGGCATTCCTGGCGGATTTTCTCGATCTCGTCCAGGCTCAGTTCACGCGAGAGGATGATGCGCGAGACCCCCGCCTTTTGCCAGAACTTGACCGTGGCGTAGTTGGTGGTGTTGGCCTGCACGGAGAGGTGGATTTCGGTCTCGGGCCATTTTTCCTTGACCATCATGATGAGGCCGGGGTCGGCCATGATGAAGGCGTCGGGCTTGCAGGCGATGACGGGTTCGATGTCGCGCAGGTAGGTGCGCACCTTGTCGTTGTGCGCAATCAGGTTGCTGGTGACGAAGAACTTCTTGCCGCGCGCGTGGGCCTCTTGGATGCCCTGTGCGATCTGCTCCAGGCGGAACTCGTTGTTGCGCGCGCGCAGGCTGTAGCGCGGCTGGCCGGCATACACGGCGTCGGCGCCGAAGTCGTAGGCGGCGCGCATTTTTTCGAGCGAGCCGGCGGGCAGCAGCAGTTCGGGGCTTTTCAGGGTCATGGTGCGTGATTGTCTGTCAGGTGCTCCGGGCCGTGTGCACGGCCGCGTGGGAGCACCCAGCGGCGAAAGGGTCGCTGGATCGGTCGGTCAGTCCTTGGGCCGGAAGCCGATGACCAGCACCGAGGGCACGCGGCCATCCACGTCGCGCGGCAGGGTTTCGGTCTTCTGCAGGGCGCGCAGCACGGCGTCGTCCCAGGCCTTGTTGCCGCTGGACTGAACCAGCCGGGTGCTGGTGATGGTGCCGTCGGGCGCGGCGCGTACCTCTACCTCGGCGCGCGGGTTGCCCGCCACGGCGTCGGGATAGACGATGTGCGGCTTGACCTTGGCGGCCACCTTGCCGCCGTAGCTGCCCGAGGGGCCTGCGTCGCGCAGGGCGGTGCCGGTGGCGTTCTCTGCGCCCGTGGCGCCCGCCAGTCCTTGCATGCGGCGCAGGTTTTCCTGGCGCCGGGCCTCGGCGGCCTGGGCATTGGCCTTTTCGATGGCCTCCTGCTTGCGCTTGGCTTCGGCTTCCTTTTGTTTCTTTTCTTCGGCCAGGCGCTTGTCTTTTTCTTGGCGCTCTTTCTCCAGGTGCTCCTTCTCGCGCTGCTTGTCCTTGTCTTTCAGTTCCTGCGCCTTGCGCTCCTGCTCTTTGCGCTCTTTCTCCAGGCGTTGGCGCTCCTGCAGTTGCTCGCGTTCCTTGCGCTCTTTCTCCAGGCGCTTCTTTTCCCGCTCGATGGCCAGATCGGCCTCGCGCGTGTCGGGCTCGGCCTGCCGCACAGGGGGTGGTGGCGGAGGGGGCGGCGGGGCGACGACCGGGGGCGGGGGAGGGGTGGGTTCGGGTGGCGGGTCGGCGCGGGGCGCTGCCTGCTGGGGCACGGCGGCCCACAGTTCGGCCTGCACGGCAGGTTGGTCGGTGCTGGTCTTCCAGTGCACGCCCCAGGTCAGGGCCACGATGAGCAGCACATGCGCCAGCACGGCCAGCGCAATGGCACGCAGGCGCGCAGGGGGTGTGGGCGGGGCCAGCTCGTCGCGGTCGTCGTGGGCGTGCATACCGGGTCAGCCGCCTTGCTTGACGGACAGGCCGACGCGCTGGACACCGGCCTTTTGCAGTGCGTCCATGGCCTTCATGACGGTTTCGTAGGACACGCCCTTGTCGGCACTGATGATGACCGGCGGTGTCTCGGCCTGGCCCTTTTGCCATTGGGCGGCCAGGCTGCCCAGCTCCTGGGTGGTCACGGCACGCTCGCTGCCGCCCGTCTTGAGCCGGACACTGCCGTCCTTGAGCACCACCACCTGGCCAAACTCCTTGGGCGGCTTGGCACCCTTGCCCACCTTGGGCACATCGACCACACCCGGCGTGAGCATGGGCGCGGTCACCATGAAGATGATGAGCAGCACCAGCATCACGTCGATGAAGGGCACCATGTTGATCTCGTTCATCGAACGGCGGCGACTGCCACTGCGGGAGGCCATGGTGGGCATGTAGGGCTCCTTGCGCGGTTCAGTGGCCCGAGGGGCTGTGGGCCGGGTGCGCGCCCAGGTTGCGCTGCAGGATGTTGGAGAACTCCTCGATGAAGGTCTCCTGGTGGATGGCCACGCGGTCGATGTCGCGCGCAAAGCGGTTGTACGCCACCACGGCCGGTATGGCGGCAAACAGGCCGATGGCGGTGGCCACCAGCGCCTCGGCAATACCGGGGGCCACGTTGGCCAAGGTGACCTGCTCCATGCCGGCAAAGCCGGTGAAGGCATGCATGATGCCCCACACCGTGCCGAACAGGCCCACGTAGGGGCTGACCGATGCGACCGAGCCCAGGAAGGACAGGTTCGACTCCACGACATCCATCTCGCGCTGGAAGCTGGCGCGCATGGCGCGGCGTGCGCCGTCGAGCAGGGTGCCGGGGTCGCTGATGCGGCGCTCGCGCAGCTTTTGGTATTCGCGCATGCCGCTGGCGAAGATGCGCTCCATGGGGCCGGCGTTCTTGGCGTTTTGCACGGCGCTGGCGTACAGGTCGTTGAGGCTGGTGCCGGACCAGAACTCGCGCTCGAACTCGTCGTTCAGCGAGCGCACGCGCTTGAGGCCAAACAGCTTGCGGAAAATGGCCGCCCAGCTGGCGACCGATACGCACAGCAACAGCAGCATCACGAGTTGAACCACCCAGCTGGCGTGCAGCACCAGGTTCAGGATGGACATGTCTTGGGCATTCATGCAATTCGTTCCAGGATGGTGGCGGGGATGCGGGACGGGCGCATGGTGGCCGCATCCACCCAGCCGATGCGTACCGTCGCTTCGTTCAGCAAGACCGGTTCGCTGGGGTTCATATGCTCTCGATTTAATAGCGCCTGCTGCCCGATTGTCAAGGAGGCGCGGCCTTTTTCCTGCAAATTTGCTGTGACCAAAAGTTGATCGTCCAGACGGGCGGGCTGCAGGTAGCGCAAGCGCACGTCGGTTACGACAAACATGCCGCCCGTTTGTTCCCGCAGAACCTGCTGCGACAGCCCGAAGGAGCGCAGCCATTCGGTGCGCGCGCGCTCGAAGAACCGGAGGTAGTTGGCGTAGAACACGATGCCACCGGCATCGGTGTCCTCCCAGTAGATGCGGATGGGGAGCTGGAATGCCATGGCCACCTTACGCCAACAGGGGTTGGAGGCGTGCCACGGCTTCCTGCAACTGGGCCATGGAGTTGGCGGTGGAAAAACGCACATAGCGCTGCGGGTCGTGCGTGCCAAAGTCACGCCCAGGGGTCACGGCCAGGTGGGCCTGGCGCATGAGGGCATAGGCCAGGTCCCAGCTTCCGTTCACGCCGAGGCGCTCGCAGGCGGCGCTGCAATCGGCCCAGGCGTAGAAGGCGCCATCGGGCATCACCGGCACCTGCAGGCCCAGGCTTTGCAGCGCGGGGATGAAGTAATCGCGCCGGGCCTTGAATTCGGCGCGGCGGCGTTCGTATTCGGCCAAGCTCTCGGCCTCGAAGCAGGCCAGCGCTGCGTGCTGCGCGATGGTGCTGGGGCAGATGAACAGGTTTTGCGCCAGGCGCTCGACCACGGGCACCAGTGCTTCGGGCACCACCATCCAGCCCAGGCGCCAGCCGGTCATGTTGAAGTACTTGCTGAAGCTATTGATGCTGATGATGTCGTCATCGATGGCCAGCGCCGTATGGCCGAACTGTTCTTCGTAGGACAGGCCGAGGTAGATTTCATCGATCAGCGTGATGCCGCCATGCTCTTGCACCACGCCGTGGATGCGGCGCAGTTCCTCGGGCGCGATCGAGGTGCCCGTGGGGTTGGAGGGGGAGGCCAGCAGCACGCCGCGGGTGCGTTCTGTCCAGGCGGCGCGCACCTTGTCTGCGCTGAGCTGAAAACGCTCCTGCGCGGTGGTGGGGATCAGCACCGCCGTGCCCTCGGCGGCGCTCACGAAATGCCGGTTGCAGGGGTAGCTGGGGTCGGGCATCAAGACCTCGTCGCCCGCGTCGATCAAGGCCAGGCAGGCCAGCTGCAACGCGGCCGAGGCGCCCGCCGTAATGGCGATGCGCCGCGCCGGCACCTGCACGCCAAAGCGCTGCGCGTACCAGTCGCTGATGCGCTCGCGCAGCGGCGCAATGCCCAGCGCCTGGGTGTACTGTGTGGCGCCATCGCGCACGGCCTTGGCTGCGGCCTCCTGCACCAGGGGTGGGGCGGTGAAGTCGGGTTCGCCAATGTTCAGGAAGATCATGGGCGAACTGCTGCCCGCCACTTCGGCCGCCAGGGCCTGGGCGGCCTTGGCGATCTCCATCACATAAAACGGTTCGATGCGCGCAGCGCGGGTGGATGTCTTCATGGCAGGGGCCGCGCCAGCGGCGGCGGAGTCTGGGGTGACGACCAGGGCGCCGGGGGCGAGATGGCGCTTCAGTCAGGCGTGGGGGCGTTACTTGCGGTTGGCGGAATCGGCCTGCACCTCGTCGGGCCGCAGCTTGGGCGCCAGGCTGCCGAGCACGCCGTTGACGTACTTGTGTCCGTCGGTGCCGCCAAACTCCTTGGCCAGTTCGATGCACTCGTTGAGCACCACGCGCCAGGGCACGTCCAGGCAGTGCTGCAGTTCGTACACGCCGATCCACATCACCGCATGTTCGATGGGCGAGACTTCCGCCAGCGTGCGATCCAGCACCGGGGTGATCAGGGCATCCAGGCCCGTCGCGCCTTCAATGCAACCGTGCAGCAGCGCGTCGTAGTGCGCCGCATCGGCCTTGTGAAAGCCCGCCAGGTCGCGCGTGAACAGGTCGATGGCCGTGGCCTCGTTGCGACCCACCAGGTGCTGGTAGAGCGCCTGCAGGGCAAACTCACGCGCACGGGTGCGGTTGGACTTGGCGGCGGCCTTGCGCGCGCCGGTGCTGGTCAGGCCGGTGCGCTTTTGCTTGGGGGCCGGAGTGTCGGGGGTGGCGTTGTGCTCGCTCATGACAGCTCGTCCAGCAGGTTGGCCATTTCCACGGCCACGTAGGCGGCATCGCGGCCTTTCTCGGTCTGGCGTGCGACGGCCTGGTCGAGGTTCTCGGTGGTCAGGATGGCGTTGGCCACGGGCAGGTGGTAGTCCAGCGCGATGCGCGAGACAGCCGCGCCCGACTCGTTGGCCACCAGCTCGAAGTGGTAGGTTTCGCCACGGATGATGCAGCCCAGGGCGATCAGGGCATCGAACTCGTCGCGCTCGGCCAGGGCCTGCAGCGCCACGGGCACTTCCAGCGCGCCGGGCACCAGCACGTGGGTGATATGCTTTTCCTGCACGCCCAGGTCCAGCAGCGCGGCACGGCAGGCCGCCGCCAGGGCGTTGGTGATGCTTTCGTTGAAGCGGGCCTGCACGATGCCGATGTGCAGCTTCTTGCCGTCGAGCTTGTCGCCCGTTCCTTTTTCTGCGCCAAACATAGTTATTCCTTCGGGATGTAGCCGGTGATTTCGAGCCCGTAGCCCGCCATGCTGGGCATGCGGCGGGGCTGGCCCATGAGCTGCATCTTGTGCACGCCGCATTCGCGCAGGATCTGCGCGCCCACGCCGTAGGTGCGCAGGTCCATGCGGCCGCGCTCGGGCGCCTGGGCCGCACGGGCCGTGCCTTCAAACTGGGCCAGCAGCTGCGCGGCGCTTTCGCCACAGTTGAGCAGCACGGCCACGCCACGGCCCTGGTTGGCGATGTAGTGCAGGCTGGTGTCCAGCCCCCAGGAGTGCATGGAGCGGTTGAGTTCCAGCGCATCGAGCACCGACAGCGGCTCGTGCACGCGCACGGGCACCACATCGTCCTTGCTCCACTGGCCCTTGACCAGGGCCAGGTGCACGGCGCCGCTGGGCTGGTCGCGGAAGGCGTGGGCGGTGAACTCGCCGTAGCTGGTGTGCAGTGTGCGTTGGCCCACTTTTTCCACCAGCGATTCGGTGCGGCTGCGGTACTCGATCAGGTCGGCGATGGTGCCGATCTTGATGCCGTGTTCGGCCGCGAACACCTGCAGGTCAGGCAGGCGCGCCATGGTGCCGTCGTCCTTCATGATCTCACAGATCACGGCGGAGGGGCTGCAGCCGGCCAGGGCGGCGAGGTCGCAGCCGGCCTCGGTGTGGCCTGCGCGCATGAGCACGCCTCCGTCCACCGCCTGCAGCGGGAAGATGTGGCCGGGCTGCACCAGGTCACTGGGCTGGCTGTCCTTGGCCACGGCCACTTGCACGGTCCGCGCGCGGTCGGCGGCCGAGATGCCGGTGGTCACGCCCTCGGCCGCCTCGATCGAGACGGTGAAGGCGGTGCTGTACACGGTGCCGTTGCGCGCGGCCATGGGGGGCAGCTTGAGAAACTCGCAGCGCTCGCGCGTGAGCGTGAGGCAGATCAGGCCGCGGCCGAAGCGGGCCATGAAGTTGATGGCCTCGGGCGTGACATGGTCGGCGGCCAGAACGAGGTCACCTTCGTTTTCGCGGTCTTCCTCGTCCACGAGGATGACCATGCGCCCGGCGCGCATCTCGGCCACGATGTCATGTACCGGGGAAATGGGGGCGGGGGGGAGGGGGGGCGTCATGCGGGGAGGGCTTTCGTCGGTGGGCCGCAGGGGGACAGGCCGCAGCGCAGGTTCCCCGGTGCTGGCGCGGTGCGGAGGCGGGCTCCGAGAGCGTCCCAAAGAACATGCGATGCGGCGCTGCCGCACGGTGGGCCGCGGTGCTGTGCGCACGCGGGCCAAAGGATGGCATTTTAGTCCAGTGCGGGCCGCAGCGTGCCACGCAAACCCGGCGCGGTGGCGGGGTCAGATGGCCGGGGCCTCGAGCACCACGTCGGATTCGGGGTAGGCCACGCAGGGCAGCACGCAGCCGCTGGCACGCTCCTCGGGGGTGAGGCCCGGCCAGTCCATGGTGTAGCGCACCTGTCCTTGGGCCAGATGGCCGATGCAGGTGCGGCAGGTGCCGTTGCGGCAGGAACTGGGCCAATGGATGCCCCCTTGTTCCATGGAGAGCAACAGGGGCTGCTCGGGCCAGGCGTCGCATTGCAGGCCGTCGGGCTCGACCACGGCGGTGAAAAAGGGCACGGTGGGTGTGTTCATGGGGTCGTATCAGGGGGAGGAGGGCTGGCGGTTCCAGACCAGCAGCAGGTTGTTGGCGGGCAGGGCGTGGCGTGCTGCGAGGTGCAGGCCGGCCGCTGCGGCTACCTGGGCCACGTCTTCCAGTCGGCGGATGCCCCAGGCCGGGTGGCGCTCGCGCAAGCTGGCGTCAAAGTCCCGGTTGCTGGGCGCGGTGGGCACGCCGTTTTCCAGATAGGGGCCGTAGGTGACGAGCCGTCCGTTCGCGGCCAAATGGCGCGCCGCACCCTGCATCAGCCCGGCGCAGCAGGCCCAGGGCGAGATGTGCAGCATGTTGGCGCAGTAGATCAGGTCAAACGGCGTGTCGAACGCGGGCCCCTGGTGTGGCCAGCGGGGTTCCAGCACGTCCAGCAGCACCGGTGGGAGCACGTTGCGCACCCCGGCCTCGGTGCACCAGGCAGCGATCGCTTCGAACTGCGCGTCTTGAGCGTCACTGGGTTGCCAGGTCCAGCCGGGCAGGGCGGCGGCGAACCAGGCTACGTGTTGCCCGGTGCCGCTGGCCACCTCCAGCGCCCGGCCGGTGGGCGGCAGCAGGGCGCTCAGCACCTGCAGGATGGGCTGGCGGTTGCGCTCGGCGGCAGGGCTGTACGACGCATTCTGCATAAAAATGGGCTCTAGCGCTTGTGGTGTAAGCGCTGACAGCTATCAATTCAGTAGTAAAAAGCGCCAAATCGACCTTGCTGCCGGGGCGGCAGAAACAATGCCGTGGGTGCTGCAAAAACAGGCAATGCAGGGAAGTGCATTGAAAATCAATGACTTAGCGCCGTCATACAGCGCTTGTTCAGATTTATCCACAGGATTGTCCAGCGGCAGCCGGGATAAGTGGTGCGCACGGCGCAATGGCCTGCATAAAAATCGGGCAATCTGCTGTGGGTCCTTACGAATCAAGCACTTGCGTGCCCTATACAAGGCTTGTCCAGAGTTGTCCACACGATTGTCCCGTGCGGGGCGGGATAACCCGAGGGGGTGTCAGGCGACGGTGACACCCTTCCAGAACGCCACGCGGCCGCGGATGGCTTCGGCCTCGGGCTTGGGGTCGGCGTAGGTCCAGGCGGCCTCGGGGTTGAGCTCGCCGTCCACCAGCAGCGAGAAGTAGGTGGCCTGGCCTTTCCAGGGACACATGCTCTTGTGGTTGCTGAAGGTGAAGAACTCGCGCTTGAGTGCGCTCTCGGGGAAGTAGTGGTTGCCTTCCACGAGCACGGTGTCGTCGCTCTCAGCGACGACCACGCCGTTCCAGATGGCTTTCATCGGGTGTCTCCCATTACAAGAAAAGGGCTTCGAAACCGCCCTCGGGCAGGAACTGCCGTCCCTGCTGGCGCAGCCTGGTGGGGCCGGGCAGGGCGCGTTTGCGCTCGGCATGCAGCGGATCGCCAGGGTAGGCGATGGTGCGCAGGCCAGCGTCCAGGTGCGCCAGCGGCAGGATGGTGGGCGGGCGCTGGCTTCTTGCGGCGACCACCACGTCCTGCATGCGGGCGTACCTGGCCAGGTGCGCCAGGCTCATGATCTGCGGTGGCGCCAGTTCGATCTGGCCGTCGCGGTACTGCTCCAGTGCGGCGCGCGGCGCCAGCCACACGCTCTCGGTGGCTTCCTCGTTGTCGTGCGCAGCGGTCTGGTCCAGCGGCGCCGGGGCCACGAAAAAGCGCGTGTCAAAGCGCCGGGTGCCCATGGCGGGGGACAGCGGTGTGATCCAGCGCGACCAGGCGGCGAGCCGCTGCGTGGCCAGGCGCAGGCCCAGCTGGGACAGCACCTGCGCCAGGGGCTGCCCCTCGCGCAGCATGGCCCTGGCGCGCGGGGCGTCCAATGGAACGCCCGCCTGCAGGGGCTCGGCCAGCAGCAGACCGCATTCCTCCAGTGCCTCGCGCAGCGCGGCCACGTGCAGGCCCGCCGCCAGGGGCGCAGTCAGATCGGGTTCGCCCAGGTGTGCGTGCAGCGCTTGGGGGGCTTGGTCGAGCGCGGCCAAGCTCTGTGCGTCCGAGTCTTGCGGATCGAGTTTGCCGCCGGGGAAGACGTACAGCCCGCCCATGTCGGTCATTTGGGCATGGCGGCGCTGCAGCAGCACTTCCAGGCCGCCGGGGGCGTCGCGCAGGAGCACCACGGTGGCTGCGTCGCGGGGTGTTTCAGGGACGGGTGTGGTGGTCATGGGCAAGGCAAAGCGCGCGCTGCAGGGTCACCCACTGTACAGGCTTGTATCGCTTTGTAGCGTAAAGTGCTGCGCCGAAGTCGCTTGTGCGACTTCGATCTTCGTTCAAGACACAGGAGTGAAAGCAGCATGGATCTGGATTTCAAGGGCCGCGTGGCCATCGTGACGGGCGCCGGCGGCGGCCTGGGCCGCCAGCATGCGCTGGCGTTGGCCAAGCGCGGCGCCAAGGTGCTGGTCAACGACCTGGGTGGCGCGGTGGATGGTAGCGGCGGCTCGGTGTCGGCGGCGCAGGCGGTGGTGGACGAAATCCGCGCCGCAGGGGGCGAGGCGCTGGCCAACGGCGCGTCGGTGACGGATTTTGCTGCGGTCGAGGCCATGGTGCAGCAGGCCATCGACGCCTGGGGCCGCGTGGACATTCTGGTGAACAACGCCGGCATCCTGCGCGACAAGTCGTTCTCCAAGATGGACATGGCGGATTTCCGCCTGGTGGTGGATGTGCACCTCATGGGCGCGGCCAACTGCTGCAAGGCCGTGTGGCCGCACATGGTGGCGCAGCAGTACGGACGCATTCTGATGACCACTTCGTCCACCGGGCTGTATGGCAACTTCGGCCAGGCCAACTATGGCGCTGCCAAGCTGGCCCAGGTGGGCCTGATGCAGACGCTGGCCATCGAAGGGGCCAAGTACCACATCCACGTCAACGCCCTGGCGCCCACGGCGGCCACGCGTATGACCGAATCGCTGTTCCCGCCCCAGATCCTGGACGCGCTGCAGCCCGAGGCCGTGGTGCCCGCCATGCTGGTGCTGGTGCACGAGAGCGCGCCCACGCGCACCATCCTGTGTGCGGGCGGTGGTTCGTTCGAGGCAGCCCACATCACGCTGACCCAGGGCATTCACCTGGGCCTGGGTGATACGGTGCCGGAACAACTGGCGCAGCGCCTGGCGCAGGTGACCGAGCGTGCCGACGAGCAAGTGCCCGCCAGCGGGGCGGCCCAAGGTACGCTGGAAGTGCAAAAGGCGATGGCCGCGAGGGGCTGAGCAGGTGGCCATGACCTGTCGCAGCGCAGGTCTGCTCGTGGCATGCTAAGTTCTCGCCCCTGAACTGGTGTGGTGTTTCGCCCTGAAAGCACCAATCAGAGCGAAACCCTACACAACTGAGCACCATGAACACCTTGCAGGAACGCATCCAGCAGCTTTCTTCCGACCGCCTGGCTGGCATCCGCCGGGGGATCGAGAAAGAAGGCCTGCGCGTGCTGCCCACCGGGGGGCTGGCCCTCACGCCGCACCCTGTGGCGCTGGGCTCGGCCCTCACGCACCCGCACATCACCACCGACTACAGCGAGTCGCAGATTGAGCTCATCACCGGCGCGCACCTGGGGGTGCAGGACTGCCTGGACGAGCTCACCGCCATCCACCAGTACGTGTACCGCGTGCTGCAGCCCCAGGGCGGCGAGATGCTGTGGGTGGCCAGCATGCCCTGCAACCTGCCCACGGACGAGACCATTCCGCTGGCGCGCTACGGCAACTCCAATGTGGGCCGTGCCAAGAGCGTGTACCGCATGGGCCTGGGCCACCGCTACGGGCGGCGCATGCAGACCATTTCGGGCATCCACTACAACTGGTCCTTGCCGGGGGTGACGAACGAAGACTACTTCGGGCTCATCCGCAACTTCCGGCGCCATGCTTTCGTGCTGCTGTACCTGTTTGGTGCATCGCCTGCGCTGTGCCCCTGTTTTGTGGAAGGGCGCACGCACCGCCTGCAGCCGCTGGGTGCTGCGGGGCAGTCCATGTACCTGCCGCACGCCACCTCGCTGCGCATGGGGCGCCTGGGCTACCAGAGCGATGCGCAGGCCTCGCTGGCCGTCAGCTACAACGGCCTGCAGGGCTACGCCGATTCGCTGCACGAGGCGCTGACCCGCCCCTATCCAGCCTACGAAG
Organism: Acidovorax sp. 210-6; assembly: GCF_010020825.1. Classification (GTDB taxonomy): domain Bacteria; phylum Pseudomonadota; class Gammaproteobacteria; order Burkholderiales; family Burkholderiaceae_C; genus Simplicispira; species Simplicispira sedimenti. The sequence continues at coordinate 2,634,633 of NZ_JAACJE010000001.1, read as the reverse complement.
CCGTGGGCATCCGCAATCCCGGCGGCGACTACAACCAGCTGGCCACCAGCCTGCTGCAGATCGAAAACGAGTTCTACGGCACCATCCGACCCAAACGCACCGTGCACACGGGCGAGCGGCCCCTGCATGCGCTGCGCGAGCGCGGAGTGGAATACGTGGAGGTGCGGCTCATGGATCTGGACCCCTTCGTGCCCGTGGGCATCACGGCATCCACCATGCGCCTGCTCGATGTCTTCCTGCTGCACTGCCTGCTGTCGGACAGCCCGCCCGACACCCCGGCCGAGATTGCCGAACTGCGCGCCAACCAGCTTCTGGCCGCAGAGCGTGGGCGTGAAAGCGGCCTGCGCCTGCAGCGCCAGGGGCGCGAGGTGCCGCTGGCGGAGTGGGGCGGCCAGATCCTGGCCGAATGCGAACCCCTGGCCGCAGCCCTGGACGCCACGCACCAGTGCGGCGACTACAGCGCCGCGCTGCGCGACGCGCAGGCGCTGCTGGGGCGCCCTGCAGACACGCCGTCGGCCCGCGTGCTGGACCGCATCGAGACCGCGCACGGGCACAGTTTCTCGGCGTTCAGCCTGTCGCAGTCGCTGGCGGCGCGTGATGCATTGATGGAGCGGCCCTGGCAGGACGACCAGCAGGCGCAGTTCGAGGCCATGGCCCAGCAGTCGCTGAGCGACCAGCAGGCCATCGAAGCGGCGGACAGCCTGCCTTTTGAGGAATGGCGCCAGCGCTACCTGTCGCCAGAAGGCTTGCTGGTTTGAGGATCTGGGCTCTGATGGGTTGGCAGACAGCGGGCAAGAGGCCTGCACTACCGCACTGGACTTTGTGGGTGCGCATGGCGCGGCCGGGTTTTCTGGTGGTCACCGCCATCGGGTGCGTTCTGGGGATGGCGTCGGCCCAGGCTGCTGGAGCATTCACTTCGGCGGCGCTGGCGTGTGTGACTGTGGTGCTGGCGCTCATGCTGCATGCCGCGGCCAACATGTTGAATGACCACGCCGACGCCATCAACGGTGCCGACGCCGCCAATACCCAGGGCCTGTATCCCTTCACTGGCGGCTCGCGCATGGTCCAAACGGGGCAGGTGGATGCGCAGGACATGCACCGTGTGGCATGGGTCCTGTTGACCCTGGTGGCCGTGGCGGGTGTCTGGCTGGCCGCACGCACCGGCTGGGCCTTGCTGGGGCTGGGGCTGGCTGGCATGGCGCTGGGGTGGGTCTATTCCATGCCGCCGCTGGCGTTGATGGCGCGCGGCCTGGGTGAAGTGGCGGTGGGCCTGGCCTGGGGGCTGGTGGTCGTGGGAGCCGACTATGTGCAGCGCGGGCAATTCTCGTGGCAGGCGGCCGCAGTGGCCGCTGGATTCGCGGCCCTGGTGGCCAATATCCTGATTGGCAATGGCTTTCCGGATGCGCCGTCGGACGCGGCGGTCGGGAAGCGGACCATGGTGGTGCGGCTCGGAACGCAGCGCGCCGCCATGGTGTACCTGGGCCTGGCGCTGTGGGCCCACGGCGCGCTCGCAGCATGGGTGGCGCTGCATGTGCTGGCGCCCACGGCGCTGTGGGGCCTGGCGTCTTTGCCGCTGTCCCTGGTCGCGGTGGCCTTGCTTTGGCGCCACCATGCCCAGCCACAATGGTTGCGGCTTGCGTTGGTGCTGGGCATTGCGGCGGCGTCCGTGCACGGGCTTGCGCTGGCGGCGGGTTTGTGTGCGACACAATAGGCGCCATTTTTTTCCAGAAAAAATCCATGTCCATTCAGTGGTTCCCAGGGCATATGCACCTGACACGCCAGGCCATTGCCGAGCGCGTCAAGAGCATCGATGTCGTGATCGAGGTGCTCGACGCGCGCCTGCCCGGCTCCAGCGCCAATCCGTTGCTGTCCGAGCTCACGGGCCACAAGCCCACGCTCAAGGTGCTCAACAAGCAGGACATTGCCGATCCTGAGCGCACAGCCCTGTGGCTGGCTTGGTACAACGCGCGGCCGGACACGCGTGCCGTGGCGCTCGACGCGCAGGACGCCGCGCCCGCGCGCAAGCTCATCGACGGCTGCCATCAGCTCGCGCCGAACCGGGGCGGCATGGCCAAGCCCATGCGCGTGCTGATCTGCGGCGTGCCCAATGTGGGCAAGTCCACGCTCATCAACACGCTGTCCAACAAGCGCCAGGCCAAGACCGGCGACGAGGCAGGTATCACCAAGCTGGAGCAGCGCATCGTCCTGGCCGATGATTTCTATTTGTGGGACACGCCCGGCATGCTCTGGCCCAAGATCATCGTGGCTGAAAGCGGCTATCACCTGGCCGCCAGCGGCGCGGTGGGCCGCAACGCCTATGACGAGGAACTGGTGGCGCTGGAACTGTTGCGCCGTCTGCAAGGGGCCTATGCGGACCTGCTGGAAGCGCGCTACCGTCTGGGCCTGAGTGCGCAGGCCATTGCGGCGCTGCCTGACCACGAACTGCTCGAAGCCATTGGCCGCAAGCGCGGCGCAGTGATGAGCGGTGGGCGGGTGAATCTGCAGAAGGCGGCCGAGCTGGTGCTGACCGACTTTCGCAGTGCGGTGCTGGGGCGCATCACGCTGGAGACCCCGCAGGAGTTTGACGCATGGCTCGCCGTGGGCCAGGCACAGGAGGCCGAGCGCAAGGCGCGCAAGGAAGAACAAGAGCGCCGCCGTAAGCGTCGCAACAAGGACGATTGAGCTTCTTGTCCCGGCATCCCGTGCAGCATTGCACAGGTTCGCTGCGCGCCAGATGCGCATGGGGTGCCAGGGCCGCCTATCATGCGCTCCAGCTCGTCACTGGAGGAATGGCAATGGCATTCATGCAATGGGCGCGCCGCATGGCGCTGGTGCTGGTGGGTTGTGCGGGGTTGTGGGGCGCAGCCCAGGCGCAGGACATGGCAGGCGCCAAGGACCACCCGGCCGTCAAGCGCTTTGGCGGCAGCAGTATCGTGGGCTACGAGGTGCGCAACTTCGACGCCGTGGAGTTCCAGACCTCCACCTTCAAGGAGTTCGACCTGGGCGCCGGGGTGCGGCGCTACGTGCAGCCGCCGCTGCAGCTCGAAGGCAAGCTGACCCGCTTTTGGTACGAAGCGCCTGGCGACACGCGCGCGCTGGAGCTGTACCGCAATTACGTCAATGAGCTGACGGCCGGGGGCTTTCAGGCGTTGTACGACTCCACCAAAGACCCTGCCGCAGGCAAGTGGACCAACTTCCTCGCCAGCTTCAGCAGCAGCAAGAAGGACTTCGTCAAGAACGCGCGCTCCGAGTACGTCATGTACGCGGCCGAGGCCAACACCATCCGTACCGGCACGTTCCAGAAGGACAACGTCACCGTGCGCCTGGTCGCTATCGACTGGCCCAAGGAAGACCGCACCTACAAGGCCCGGCAAGGCGCCTACATTGCCGTGGACGTGCTCGAAACCAAGGCCATGCAGCAGAACATGGTGGTCGTGAGCGCCTCGGAAATCGGCAAGTCGCTGACCACACAAGGCAAGGTAGCCATCTACGGCATCTACTTCGACACCGGCAAGGCCGATATCAAGCCCGATTCCAAGCCTTCGCTCGACCAGATTGCCGCCTTCCTGAAAGCCGAGCCTGGTGTCAAGCTGCACGTGGTGGGGCACACCGACAGCGTGGGCGGGTTCGACAGCAACCTCGCTCTGTCACGTCGCCGCGCCGAGGCCGTGGCGGCTGCTTTGGTCAAGGACTATGGTGTGGCGGCCGGGCGCCTGGTGGGCAATGGCGTGGCTTCTCTGGCCCCCGTGGCCAGCAACGCCAGCGAAGAAGGGCGTGCCAAGAACCGACGCGTTGAGCTGGTGTTGCAATAAGCACACTCCGACCGTGCGGCGCGTGGTGCCGCAGGGGGGAAACCGCTAGGATGCGTTGTCTCCATCCCACTCGGGTAGATACCGGTATGCAGCCGTACGCCCCCGCCCCCGACCTTGATGTGCCCGATGTCACTACCCGGCTTCTCGTGCGGGTGGCGGGCTGGGCCGTGCTGGCGATTGGTGGTGCCATCGCCCTCTTGCTGGCATTGGACCCTGTCGGTCAATCGACCAGCCGGATTCTTTTCAACCTGGGTGCGGGCCTGGTGGGTGGTCTGGCCCTGGTGCTGGCGCGCTTGCGGCATTGGCGGCTGGCGGCGCACTTGCTGGTCTGGGGCGTATGGTGCTTTGTGACGCTGGTGACCGTGCGCAATGGCGGGCTGCACGGGCCCAACCTGCTCAATTACCCCGTGCTCATCGTGCTTTCGGGCTGGATGCTGGGTGGGCGGGCTACCGTGGTGCTGGTGGCGATCACCGGCATGCTGTTCGGCCTTTTTTTCTGGGCGGAAGCCCAGGGCTGGATGCCCCAGGTGCCTCGGGGCAGTCGATGGGCCCATGGGGTGTACCTGGCGGGCATTCTGGTGCTCACGGCGGCAGCCACCTTGCTGTCGCGGCGCAACTACATGCAACGGGTGCAGGAGGCGCAGCGTACGGCCCACGAGCTGGCCGCCAGCGAATCGCAGTTGCGCAAGCTGCTGCGTGCCGTGGAGCAAAGCCCCGAGAGCATTGTCATTACCGACCTGCAAGAGCGCATCGAGTATGTGAACGAGGCCTTTGTGCAGCGCACCGGCTATGCGCGTCAAGAGGTGTTGGGCCATGCGGCGGCCCTGTTTTCCAGCAAGGGTATGGAGGCGGCCCAACGCCAGGGGCTGCGCGAGACACTGGCCAGCGGCAAGGTCTGGGCGGGGGAGCAGACCAACCAGCGCAAGGATGGGGCGCCCTTGGCCGAGTCCGTGGTGGTGGCGCCCATACGCCAGACCGACGGCAGCATCAGCCACTATGTGGAGTACCGGCAGGACATCACCGAGCGCAAGCGTGCCGCGCAGGAAATCCACCGCCTGGCCCGCCATGACGCGCTGACCGGCCTGCCCAACCGCGCCATGCTGGTGGAGCACCTCCACGGGCTGCAGGAGCGCGCCGATGGGTCCCCGGCGACCTTGCACGCCTTGTTGCTGCTGGACCTGGACCGATTCACCGTGTTCAACGACGCGCGCGGCAGCGAGATGGGCGACCGCCTGCTGTGCGCCATGGCGCTGCGCCTGTCGCACCAGCTCCCTGCGGAGGGCATGCTTGTGCGCGTGGCGGGGGATGAATTCGCCCTGGTGCTGCATGGTCTCGGGGACGATGCACCTCTGGCGGGCCGCCGGGCGCTGGCCTTTGCGGACCAGGTGCAGGCGGCGCTGGGCCAGCCCCTGCGCTTGCAGGGCGACGCCGGCCCCATCCAATGGACGGCCAGTGTGGGTATCACGCTCTACCCCCAGGGGCCTGAGGACCAGGCGCACGATGCACTGCGCCGCGCGAGCATGGCATTGCACCGGGCCAAAGCCGTGGGTGGTGGGCAACTGGCCTTTTTCGAACAGGAGATGGGGCAAGCCGCAGAGCAGCGCTTCCAGTTGGAGCGGGAATTGCGCCAGGCCATCGGTGCCGGGGAACTGCGTCTGTTCCTGCAGTCCCAGGTGGACATGCAGGGGCGCACCACCGGGGCCGAGGTGCTGGTGCGCTGGCAGCACCCGCGCGACGGCCTGGTGATGCCGGGCGTGTTCATTGCGGTGGCGGAGTCGTCCGATCTCATCGTCCTGTTGGGGCGCTGGGTGCTGGAGCAGGCCTGCGCATTGCTGGCCAACCCTGCGTTGGCGCAGCAGCGGGTGCGCCTGTCGGTCAACCTGAGTGCGCGCCAGTTTCGCCAGCCGGGCTTTGTGCAGGAGTTGCGGGCCCTGCTGGAGCGCACGGGCGCCGATCCGGCCTTGCTGACGCTGGAGGTGACCGAGGGCCTGGTGATCGAGGACTTTGACGATGTGGTCGCCAAGATGCGCGAGCTTGCTTCCTTGGGGGTGGAGTTCTCGCTCGACGACTTTGGTACCGGGTACTCGTCGCTGGCCTACCTCAAGCGCCTGCCGATCCAGGAAATCAAGATCGACCGCAGCTTTGTGCGCGATGCCTGCACCAACGCCGACGATGGCGCCCTGGTGGAGGCCATTTTGTCTGTCGCACGCCATTTCGGCCTGCGCGTGGTGGCCGAAGGGGTGGAAACCGAGGAACAGGCCAGCTACCTGAGGGAGCGCTCGTCCGCCATCATCTGCCAGGGCTTCCTGTACTGCCGTCCGCAGCCCCAGGAAGACTGGTTGCAGCGCCTCACGTAGGCATCCATGGCTGGCTGCCCAGCAGCATGTGCCAGTCGTCCAGCCCTTCGGGTTCGGGCATCGCCGGGGCAGCGGCGCCAAGATCCAGCCCGCTGTGCAACTGCAGGGGCTCACCACTCACCGGGTGGGGCAGCTCCAGGCTCCAGGCGTGCAGCCACAGCCGCTGGCGGCCCAGGTGTGCCGCCCACCAGCGGTTCAGCGGCCCCTTGCCGTGCGTGGCATCGCCCAGGATGGGGTGCGCAAGGTGCTTGAGGTGGCGCCGGATCTGGTGCCTGCGGCCGGTGGTGGGCTCGGCCAGTACCAGGCTGGCGCGGGTACTGGCAAAGCGCGCATCGCTGGCCATCGGCAATTCCAGGCGCGTCAGCCGCTGCAGGCGGGTGTGGGCAGGCTGCGCAGCGGTATCCGGGGGCGCATCGTCCGGGCGCAGGGCGTGGTCCACCTCGGCCAGCGCGGGTGCCCAGCCGCGCACCAGGGCCAGGTAGCGCTTGCGCACCTTGTGGTGCTCGAAAGCCTGTGCCAGTGCGTGCGCTGCCTGGGGGTGCAACGCCATCACCAGCACGCCACAGGTGCCCTTGTCCAGCCGGTGCACCGGATAGACATGCTGGCCCAACTGGTCGCGCAGCGTCTGCACCACGAAACGGGTTTCCCCTGCGTCCAGCCCTGTGCGGTGCACCAGCCAGCCCGGCGGTTTGTACACCGCGACCAGGTGCGCGTCGTGCCAGAGGAGGTGCAGAGCAGTCATGGGGAGTGGGAGGAGAGGCGCGCATTGTGCTCCATGCAGACTGGGGGCCGCGCTGCTAGGATGCCTCCCCAGCGCAATCCTGAGGAGGTATCCGATGTCGGCAGGGGACTGGAAGGACATGTATGCGGCCGCCGTGGCGGGCGATCTGGCGCGGGTGCGGCACCACATTGCCTCGGGCGTCGATCCGAACTACCAGCACCCGGAAGTGATGTGCACGCCCCTGGTCGCGAGCCTGGTGCAGGGCCACGATGCCGTGGCCGACTTTTTGCTGGAGCATGGCGCCAGCCCACACCTGCGCTCGGATTTTGATGGGCTGACCCCTTTGGAGGCGGCGCGCAAGCATGGGCGGGACATGCTGGTGCAAAAACTCCAGCAATTGGGCGCGCAGGACGCTGCCCCCTCGCTGTGGCGGCGTTGGCTGGGGATATAGGGCGACACGCAATCAGCGCCGCCGCAGGGCCGTTGGGTCGGCGATGGCAAGCGACAATTCGGGCATGAGAACCCTTCTTCCATTGCAACTGCTGGTCGCCCCAGACCGCAACGATCCCGATCCCCTGGTGCTGTACCACGGCAAGGGCTGTCCCGATGGCTTTGCGGCCGCCCTGGCGGCCTGGACGTTTTATGAAGGCCGTGTGCAGTGCCTGGGCCTGGACCATGGCCAGGTGCAGACCGTGGCCGACCTGCCGCCCCTGCAAGGCCGCACGGTCTATGTGCTGGACTTTGCGTTTGCGCCCGAACTGCTGCGCGCCATCGAGGCGCAGGCCGCCAAGCTCGTGCTGTTGGACCACCACAAGAGCGCGGCCGACCAGTTGGACGGCTTCACCTGCCGCTGTGGCGTGGTGTTCTTCGACATGCACAAATCCGGAGCACGGCTGGCGTGGGAGTTCTTCCACCCGCAGGCGCCACTGCCGGACCTGGTGCGCTACGTGGAGGACCGCGACCTGTGGAACTGGCAGTTCCCCGAGAGCGCGGCCTACCTGGCCGCGTTGGACATGGAGCCCCAGGACTTTGCGCGCTGGCAGGAGCTGGCCACTTTCGATGCGGCGCAAAACGCTAGCTTCATGGCGCGCGGCGAGGCCATGGACGAGAAGTTCCGCAAGCTCGCCAGCGACATGGCCGAGGGCGCCCAGCCCCTTCGCTTCAACGGCCAGGAGGGGCTCATGCTCAACGCGCCCAGCGCCTTCCACAGCCTGCTGGGCGAACTGCTCTCAAAGCAGTGCGGCAGCTTTGCCCTGCTGTGGTCGGCCGGGCAGGGCGGCGTGGTCAAGGTGGGTCTGCGCTCGCAGCGTGGCTACGACTGCATCCCGCTGGCGCACAGCATGGGTGGCGGCGGGCATGCGCAGGCCTGCGGGTTTCGCATGCCGGTCAGCCGTTTGCCGGAACTGCTGAGCGGGCGGTTCGAGGCATAGGCCTGCTTGCACTTACTGTTGCCGATGGCGGTATTTCCAGGGCGGCACCGGCTGCGCATCGGCCCACAAGCCTGAGCGCTCTGCGCGGGCCTGGCGCTGCAGGCGGGCCAGGTGCGGGGAGGCCAGCGCACGCGGCGCATAGACCCAGGCCATGCCCGCGCGCACCTGGGCGCTGGCGGCGTCCTTCCCCTGGCATTGCACCCGGGCCACGGTGCGGCCGTAGTGGTCGCGGTCCACGGGTTCAATGCGCGCCTGCTGGCGCCAGCACAGGCGGGCCAGTTGCTGGCGCGCACGCTGACCGTAGGGCTGGCTGTGCTCAGGCGCATCGATGGCCGCCACGCGCACGCGCACCGTCTCGTAGGCGCCTGGGTGACCGCAGCGCGCGGTCAAAGAATCGCCGTCGCTGATGGCGACAACCAGGCAGAACAGGGCGGCAGCAGGCATGGAGGGGGACGCTGTAGGGCAGAAAGGCCCGCCACTATAGAGGCAAACGCATGCTGGCCAAGGCTGCCCAATTGGTGGGCAGTGCGTTGCAAGCCAATGCAGGCGCGGTTTTGGCGGCTTGTGCCGGGGCTTATCCACAGGGTGGCCCACAGAGACTGGGTACAAGCCCCTGGGTGTGAGCGGCACCTTGCTGGGCGTGTGGTGGTGGCTGCTCTTGGGGCGCCGCTGCACGGACGGGCATGGCCCGTGTCGCTGGGTTCTTTCTGCCGCTCGTGATGGTGTGGGATGGCGCGCAGCAGCGTCGCAGACTTTTAAAAAAATTGGCCTCCAGCGCTTGATGGATAAGCGCAAATAGCTATAAAAATTATAGCATTCAACGCACTGGAAGCGGGGCCTGGTGTGGTGAGGGCACCAGGGCGGCAATTCTGTGCAGCCCGGTTCCTATAATGCCCTCGGCCCGCAGAGGGAGGCGGGCCCCACCATGAACCAGCGCACCCCAGGGACTGCAGAGCCCGCACAGCAGCCGCCCCGTTTCTGGCACCGGCTCAACACCTTTTTCCTGTTCCCGCTCCAGTCCCAGCCTCTGACGTATGGATGGCTGCTGGCCCTGTGCAGTCTGTTGATCTATCTGTTGCCATCCCCCCTGGTGGCGATCGTCACGGAGCTGGGCATCTTGCTGGCGGCATCGCGCTATGGCTTCAAGGTCACCGCGCTGGGTTCGCGCGGCATTTACCGTGCGGAAGACTTCACCAGCCACTACGACGAAGACTGGAAGAACCTGCCCTGGAAGCTGTTCGCCCTGTTGGTGCTGCAATCCATGGCCGCTGGCTGGCTGGGCAGTGTGAAGCCCGTGCTAGGGCAACTGGCGCTGCTGGCCATCAGTTTCTTGCTGCCAGCCAGCCTCATGGTGCTGGTGCAAACGGGCAGCCTGCGCGCCACGCTGAACCCGGCCAACGCCTGGGCTGCGGTGCAGGTGGTCGGCTGGCCCTATGTGCTGCTGTGCTTTTTCCTGTTCCTGCTCAGCGAGGGCTCGGTCCTGGCCATGGCGTTGCTGGCGCCGATTTTTCCCGAGTGGCTGCTGCTGCCGTTGATCAACTGGGTGCTCATTTATTTCAGCTGGGTGATGTGCAGCCTGCTGGGCTACGTGATGTACCAGAACCATGAGGCCTTTGGCATTGACCTGCTGCCAGGGGCTGGTATCGACACACAACCGCCAGACCGGCGCACGCCGCAGCAGATTGAACACGACGCCACCGACGCCCTGGTGGCGCAGAAGGTGACCGAAGGCGACCTGGAAGGCGCCCTGGGCATTGCCTACGAACACCAGCGCACCCGCCATGACGAGCTGCCCGCCCAGCGGCGCTACCACCGCATTCTGGCGTTGGCGAACAAGACGCCCAGCCTGCTGGACCATGCGCAGCGCTTTATCCCACTGCTGCTGCGCCTGGGGCAAAACGCCGAGGCACTGCGCGTTTGCCAGACCTGCCGCGCACAGGACGCAAAGTTTGTGCTGGCCCAGGCTGACCACACCCTGGCCCTGGCCCGCACGGCCTGGGGCGTGGGTGACGCAGCGTTGACGCTGGCCTTGCTGGGCGGGTTCGACCGCCGCTTCAAGGGCCACGCCAGCGTGCCCAAGGCCTACGAGCTGGCGGCGCGGGCGCTGCTGCAGGGCATGGGCCGGGCCGACATGGCCCTCAAGGTGCTGGCCACGCTGGAAGCGCGCCACCCCAACGACGCCGCCACGCAAGAGGCGCGCTGGCTGCTGCGCCAGCACCTGCCGCCTGCGCCCAGCACCGCCTAGCGCGCCAGGCCAGGGGTGCGCAGCACCGGGCTGTCCGGCGCCAGCGTGCGCAGTTGCGGCAGCCACGCGGCGGCGCGTTCATGCTGGCCGGCATGCCACTGCGCGGCCACCAGCAGCCCCAGCGTTTCGCCCAGCAGCGGGTGGGTGGGTGCGGTTTGGTGCAGGGCCTTGAACAGGCGCTCGGCGTCGCCCCATTGCTGGGCGCGCGCAAAGCGGCGGGCCAGATGGGCCATCACGTCGGGTTGCAGGCGGGCGCCGGGCCGGGCCTTGTCCAGGTAGGTGCGGAAGGCCGTGTGCTGGAAGGCCAGGGTGTCGGCATCGTGGGCCTGCAACTGGAAGATGCGGCGCGCCGCACGGTGAAAGTCCTCGCCCTCTGGCCAGAGCTGCGCGGTGCTGAACCAGGCTTCCAGCGTGGGACGGTCCTGCGGGCGCAGTTGGGCGGCGGCGCGCCACTGGGCCAGTGCCTGCTCGAACTTCAGCCCCTGGGCCAATTGGCGTGCCCGCGCCACATGGGCCTGGAAGTCCAGGTCTTCCTGGTGGTCGGTACGGACGGGGGTGATGGGCACCTCCAGCGGCTTGCGCCGCACGGCCATGGTCAGCGCCATCAGGCCCGCGCCGGCGATCAGTCCGCCCAGGTGGGCCATGTAGGCCACACCGCGCCCACCCAGCCAGTGCTGCAGCAATTCGTTGAGCATCCAGGCAGGCAGCAGCAGCAGGGCGGGGGCCGTCACATAGTTGAAGTAGAAGAACAACTGGTAGAAGAAGCGCACCCGCCGCAGCCGGTAGAGCACGGCGTACATGCCCATCAGCGCCGATACCGCGCCCGAAGCGCCCAGTCCATAGCCGCCCATGCCCGCGTAGGCCCAGCCCGCCAGCAGGGACGCGCCGATACCTCCCAGCAGGTAGTACGCCAGGTACAGCCTTCGGCCCAGCGCCAGCTCCACCGAAAACCCAAAGAGGAACAGAAACACCATGTTGCCCAGCAGGTGCCCGGTGCTGCCATGCAGGAAGGTGGCCGTCAGCCAGGTGATGGGGCGCCAGGGTGCGTCCGCGTTGTAGTCTTGCGCCCAGCGCTCGGTGAAGGGAGGGGGTTGCAGCGCTTCGTAGTGCGCGCGGGCCTCCTGCCACTGGGCATGCTGGGGCGCGCTTTGCGGCACCACCAGCCCGGCGTGCAGGCGCTTCTGGAACACGGTTTCGGACTCCATCCAGCGCAGCAAATACTGCCTGGCGCCTGCCTTTTGCAGCTTGTGGGCCTTGGCGGCGTCCTTGTGCCCTGTGTCGTCGAGCCAGGCAATGAACGGGGGAATCTCCAGCGCGGGCAGCGGGCTTTGCAGGTAGTAGGCGGCGGCACGTTCCTGTGCGGCCTCCTCGGTTCGCTGCGGGCCCCAGAACACGGCCATGTTGATGAGGATCAGCAGCACCGTCATCCAGGGCGGATTGCGCCAAGTGGGCCGACTGTCCAGGGGGATGGCATAAAACATCGCGGCATTGTGCCGGGTTGTCGCCTGTGACCCGATCCAGCGTTGCCCGCTTCTGTGGCAATTTTGGGAAGAATATGCCTCTGGCGCTTGATGGATAAGCGCAAGCAGCTATCAAAAAATGAGTGCTTGCCTTGGGTACACTGCGCGGTCAACGCATATCGAAAGGGACGCAAGAACATGCAGACAACAATGACCCGAGCGCAGGGGGTGGGCCGTGCCGCACGCTGGCTGGGGGCGGCCCTGGCGATGGCCGCGATGGTGTGGACGGCGCTGCCGGCGCAGGCCAAGGACGAGACGGGCCTGTGGGGCCAGCGCATGGTGCACAGCGAGGAACTGCCCGCCGAGGCGGTCGCGCGCTTTGTGCGCTTTCATGAAAAGAATGTGCAGACACCCGCAGAAAGTGCGCGCAAGGTCCCGCCGGTGCTGGCCGACACGGTGGCCTGGACGGGCAAGGAGCTGGACTTCACCACCAAGCAAAGCCCGTACACCCTGGTCATCAAGGTTCAGGGCGTGGCGCTGGCCGACGGCGATGTGGGGGCACGCCTGGTGGGTGGCTGGGTGCTCGACGGCGCCACGCGCACGGGCCTGATGCCCGAGCTGGCGCATTCCAAGGCCAGGGCGGGCCAGGTGCTGGAATTGGTGGGTGCCGCGCTGCCGGTGACGCTGAAGGAAGACCGCAAGATCGCCCCGGCGGTCGAGTTCTCGGGCATGCGCAACCTGCGCATGGACAGCGTGCGCATCGAGGTGTGGTCGGGCATCCGCACCTCCTCACCGCTGGAGCTGTTCATGTCCTGGGTGCCGCTGGTGCTGGGCGTGGTGTTTCTGGGCTTTGTCTGGTGGGCGCGGCGTCAATAGGCGCAGCACCCGCAGGGGCCGCTATTCCAGCGGCATCCCTGGCTTCCAGGCGTCGGCCAGGCGGCGTGCCTGGGCCGCATCCGTGATGGACATGCGCGGCTCCAGCGACCGCATGGCGCCCTGCGCCCAGAAGGCGCTCTGGTTGTTCGGAGTCATTGATTCCTGCGTCGGGTTGGCGTTGAAGTCGCGCATGGCCAGCTCCAGCAGCATCAGCGCTTGCACCGGGCGGTAGCCCACGCCGGGCAGGTCCTGCGCGTAGAGCTTGCCCAGGCTGTACAGGCCGGTGGAGTCGCCCGCCCTGGCGGCCTTGCGGTACCAGTTTTCGGCCAGGCTGGGCTGGCGCATGTCCTGCGGGCCTTTCTCATGGATGTAGCCCAGCCACACAGCGGCCAGGGCCGAACCCTGCTGTGCTGCCTTTTGCAGCCATTGCAGGGCCAGGGTGGGGTTCTTGGGCATGCCGCCACGCCCTTCCCAGTGCATCAGCCCCAGCAGCACCATGGCCCTGGGGTGGCCCTGCTGGGCCATGGCCTCGACGGTGGGCAGTGCCTGTTCGCTCTTGTGGCTGCGCCAGAGGCCCTCTGCTGCCTTGAGCTGGGCTTCTTCGTCCTGGCGCGCCTTTTCCTGGGCCACGGTCTGGGCCTGTGCATCGGCGGCGGCACGGGCGGCGCGCTCGGCGGCTTGGTAATGGCGGGCCTGCCATTTCCAGCCCACCAGGCCCAGCAGCAGCACCATGCCCACGGTGAAAACAATCAGCGCCCAGGGTCGCTCGGGTGTGCTGGAGACCGATGCCCGGCCAGGCGGCTGCGGCGACTGTGCCTGGGCGCTGCGCTGTGCCGCCTTGCCGGCCGAAGCTTTGCTCGTGGAGGGCGGGGGTGCAGTGGCGCCTGGCTGCACCTTGTCATAGGCCACGCCACAGCGTGGGCATTGCCATTCGGGGGCCGTGTCGCTGGCCTGGCGCACGTACTGGCAGCGCGGGCAGCCACGTTGCTGGGGCGTCTCTGGTGTGTCCAGGGGTTCCAGGCTCAGGGAAGAGATGCTGTGGTTCATGGTGTGGTGGACGGAAAGGCGCCGGTGAGCCAGGTGTAACGGTTTGCAGCGCCGCGTGGATTGTGCCGCAGCTCCACTACCATCGGCGGCCACGCGTCGGCGCTGGCGCTGCAATAGAAACGGAGACTCCCGGATGCTTGGTATGTTTGGTTTCACCCCGGCCTTTTCGCGCGCAGCATGGGCCTGGGGGCTGGCGCTTGCCGTGACGCTGCCCGCAGGGGCGCAGACGCCGGCGGCCGCACCGGCTGCCGGTGCCCAGGCACCTTCGGCGCTGCAACGCTGGCATGTGCGCTACGACCTGGGGCCGGACGGGCGCGCCACCATGACGCAGGAACTGCACAACCAGGTGCTGCAGGCGGGGGCGCTGGAAGACCTCAAGACCTACAGCATCGGGTTCAGCAACGGTATCCAGCAAGGCCAGGTGCTCGAGGCCTACACCCTCAAGCAGGACGGGCGGCGCATCGATGTGCCTGCCAACAACTTCCAGACCCAGACCAGCGATGGCCACCAGGGCGGCAAGCCGTTTTTCTCGGACCGCACGCGCATCACGGTGGTGTTTCCGGACCTGGCCGTGGGCGACACGGTGGCCGTCAAGTACCGCATCGAGGACAAGGAGGCCATCTTCCCCGGCGCGTTCTCGGTGGCGCACAGCTTCTCTCCGTTCGTGGTGCACGCCGACAGCCGCATCACGGTGCGTGCGCCCAAGGGGCTGCCCTTGCGCTTTGAGGCCCATGGTCTGGACGAACAGCCCAGCGCAGCGGAGGGCGAGCTCAGCGTGCGCGAGTGGCGCTACCGCAACCTCCAGCCACGCACCTGGAACGAAGCCGATGAAGGCGTCTGGCGCCTGGAAGAAACCCCGGTGCTGTTGGCCAGCACCTTTGCCGACTACGCCGCCATCGCCCGCGCCTACGGCGAGCGTGCGCTGCCCAAGGCCGAACCCACCGAACGCGTGCGCACGCTGGCGCAAAGCATCGTGGGCACCGTGCAGGAGCCGCGCGAACGCGCCCGCCTGTTGTACGAATGGGTGTCCACCCACATCACCTACGGTGGCAACTGCATTGGCGTAGGGGCCGTGGTGCCGCGCGACACCGACACCGTGCTCGAGAACCGCATGGGCGACTGCAAGGACCACGCCACCTTGCTGCAGGCGCTGCTGGGGGCGGCGGGCATCCGCAGTGAGCAGGTGCTCGTCAACGCAGGCGACACCTACGACCTGCCGGGCCTGCCGGTGGTGGCCAGCGCCAACCATGTGATCAACTACCTGCCCGACTGGCAGATGTATGTGGATGCGACGGCCAAGCAGATTCCGTTCGGCCACCTGCCTGCCAATGCCTATGCCAAGCCGGTGGTGCACGTGGGCTCGCAAGACCCGTTGCGCCGCATTCCCGCAGGCCCCGCCGCACAGGCGGTGCAGCGCGTGCACACCACGATGCGGGTGGCCGCCGATGGCAGCGCCAGCGGGCACCTGCGCGTGGAGTTCGAGGGCACCCAGGCGGCGCGCATGCGTGCCTACATGCGCGAGCTGCAGGCCGACGCACAGCGCGACTTTGTGCGCAGGCTGCTGGCGCGCTCGGGCTACAAAGGCAAGGGGGAGCTGGACCGGGGCGACCTGTCGGACGCGTTGCTGCTGTCCGACCGCTACGCCGTGGAGCTGCGCTTTGACATCGACAACTTCCTGCAGTCGGGCACGCAAGGGGCCTTTGTGCTGGCGCCGGTGGTGGATTTGCCCCTGTCGGTGGTGCGCCTGGCGGTGGGCGACTTCACCGCGCCCCAGCGCCGCGTGCGCTGCTACGGCTACCACAGCGAGGAGCGCTACGACATCACCCTGGCGCCCGGCGTGCAGTTCACGCGCCTGCCCGAGGCGTTCGACTCGCGCCATGCCACGCTGGACTACCGCGGGAGCTACCAGCGCACGGCCCAGGGGGTGCAGGTGCTGCGCAGCCTGCACGACCACACGCCCCAGGGCCTGTGCGAGCCCGGCTACATGCGGGATTGGATGGCGCAGGCGGAGCCTGTGGCGCGCAGCCTGCAGGGCCAGGTGTTCTACCGCCTGCAGAAGCCGACGGCGGCAGCGACCAGCAAGAACAGCGGCCCCAAGAAAAAGGCGGTACGCAAACCCAAAAAACGCTAGGGCCTGTTCACACTATTTTTACCAGTGCGAACACGGTGCAAACCGCGCCAATCTAGGCACGGGCGTGCAGGGGGCGCTGCGTCAGCGCGGTGCGCCACTGGCCAGGGCGATGTCGCGCGCGCGCTCCAGCGTGGCCTGGTCCGGGGGCTGCACCGGCCAGCCTGCCAAGTGCTGCTGCGCGATCTGGCTCAGGGCACCGATCCAGGCAGGGCTGTCGTTCAGGCAGGGGATGTAGTGGAACTCCTTGCCCCCCGCGTGCACAAAGGCCTCGCGCGCTTCCTGGGCGATTTCTTCCAGTGTTTCCAGGCAGTCGCTGGTGAAGCCGGGGCACACCACGTCCACACGGCGCGTGCCGCTCTGGGCCAGCGCCACCAGGGTGGGCTCGGTGGCGGGCTCCAGCCACTTGGCCTTGCCAAAGCGCGACTGGAAGGTGAGCTGCCAGCGGTCCTTGCGCAGACCCAGGCGCTCGGCCAGCAGGCGGGCGGTCTTGTGGCTTTCGCAGTGGTAGGGGTCGCCCAGGTGCAGGGTGCGTTCGGGCACGCCATGAAAGCTCATCACCAGTCGGTCGGGCTGGCCGTGCTCCTTCCAGTGCGCTTCGATGCGGCGGGCCAGGGCCTCGATGTAGAGTGGGTCGTCGTGGTAGCGGTTGACGAAGCGCAGCTCGGGCACATGGCGCTGACGGCCCGCCCAGGCGTACACCGCATCGAACACGCTGGCCGTGGTGGTGCCCGAGTACTGCGGGTACAGCGGCAGGATGAGGATGCGCGTGGCGCCCTCGGCCTTGAGCGCGTCGAGCTGGCTGGCAATGGACGGGTTGCCGTAGCGCATGGCCGGGCGCACCAGCACGTTGCAGCCCGCCTCGCCGAGCCAGCCGCGCAGCAGCGTGGCCTGCTGCTGCGTCCAGTAGGCCAGGGGTGAGCCTTCGGGGCGCCAGATGCTGGCGTACTTGGCGGCGGATTTGGCGGGCCGGGTGCGCAGGATGATGCCGTGCAGGATGGGCAGCCACAGCAGGCGCGGAATTTCGACCACGCGCGGGTCGGCCAGGAACTGGCCCAGGTAGCGGCGCAGTGCGCTGGGGGTGGGGGCGTCGGGCGTGCCCAGGTTGCACAGCAGCACGGCGGTGCGTTGGGCCTGGCCGTGGGTGTAGGCGGGTTCGGTCTGGAAAGGCATGCCGCATTCTCGCCCAAGGGCGGTGGCCCTGGCGGCACGGCCTCAGCTTGTCATTGCGCGAGAGCCGCCTTTTTGCTTGGCCTCGTAGAGTGCGCGGTCGGCGCGTTTGAGCAGGTCTTCGGTGTGCAGCATGGCGGCGTCCACCTCGGCAATGCCGATGCTCAGGGAGCCGTCCCAGCAGGGCTGGGCCTGGGCGGTCAGAAAGGGCTCCTGGCTGTCCAGGATTTTTTGCGCGGCCCGCACTGCGCCTTGCAGGTTGCTGCGCGGGCAGATGACGAGGAACTCATCGCCACCGATGCGGCAGACGATGTCGCTGCTGCGCACGGCATTGCGCAGTCGCTGGGCCAGGTGGCGCAGCAGTTCGTCGCCCACGGCGTGGCCGAACTGGTCGTTCACGGGCTTGAAGTGGTCGGCGTCCAGCAACAGCACGGACATCGGCGTGCCGTCGCGCCGCGCCTCGGCCCACAGCTCGTTGAGCGCGGCCACGGCAAAGCGGCGGTTGGGCAGGCCGGTGAGGTCGTCCTGGCTGGAGAGCATTTGCAACTGCCGGTTGGCGTATTCAAGGTCGGCCGTGCGCTGGGCCACGCGCTGCTCCAGATCGTGGTTGAACTTGCGCAGCTCGGCGTTGCTCAGCGATAGCATTTGCAGCAGCCCGCGCAGTGCATGGATCAGCGGCTCCTGGTCGGCCAGCGATTCGCGGGTGTCGTCTTCGTAGGCCTGTGCGGGTGTTTTGCCCGCCCGGATGGCCAGGGCCTGCCGGGCCATGCTTTGGTCTATGCCCAGGATGTGGTAGGTCAGCCAGTGCACCAGGTAGTCCAGCAGATTGCGTGTGCGCTCGGTGCTGATGCCGTGGTTGACGTTGCCCAGCATCTGCACTTCCCTGAGGAAGCCGCGGTGTGCCGCGCAGTGCTGTTCCTGGTGCCTGGGGTCCACGCCGCTGCGCTGCATGTGCCATTCTTCGTCGCTGAAATGCTCCTGGGCGTAGCGTGCGAGGGCATCGCGCGCAGCTTCAAAGTCCCTGGGATGGATGTCCTCGGCGGACATGCACAGTTCGCTGAGCCCGTTGATCAGATCGACGAGCTTGCGATGCTGTTCGTCCACCGAGGGCAGGTGGGTGACGAACGCGTCGTTCCAGGCAAATAGGGCGGTCATGGGACACAGCGGGGGCAGGGCGTCTCCATTGTGTAGCCAGATGTTGCCGCATGGTGTGGCGCTCTGCCCAGATTGCGCTCCCGTGCCACCGACTGTAGGCACTGCGCGACAGAAGAGAGGCGGCGGTCTTGATGTCCGTCAAAGCGTCATGTTGTGGTGCGAAAGCACGGTCTTTTTGACGTGCACGCTGATGATGGCCACCACCTCGTCGGGTTTGGCGGGGCGCAGCAGTTGTTCGGACTCCACCGCCACCTTGGTGACCAGCGAATCGTCTTCCAGCAGGCAGAAAAAAGGTGTGGGGTCGGGCTGGGGCGGCAGTTCGGTGCGGCCCTCCATGGAGCCGTGGGGCACGCGCAGACCGTCGAGCAGGGTCTTGAGCCGGTTGTCGATGTCGCCGCCGTCGGTGATCAAGGTGCCGCGTGGCTGCTGGCGGAACAGCAGCACCGACAGCTCGGCGTACAAGTCCAGCCGCTGCGTGACCAGCGGCGCGAACAGCAGGCCGCCCTTTTCGACGATGACCGAGGGCTTGTCTGGCAGCGCCGGGTGGGCCAGCAGGCTGGACGCGGCGTCCTTGAGCGGGCGCTCGCGCCACAGGCGCTGCAGCTGCGGGTGCAGGGCGCGGCGGATTTCCCATTTGTGGCCAGACTTGGCGCCCTGGCCGTGCAAGGGGCCTTCGTAGATCAGGCGGAATTCCATGGCGTGGGTTCCTTCAGAACACGTTCTCAGAAAGCCACCAGGTCGAAGTCGGCCTTCTTCACGCCGCACTCCGGGCAGCACCAGTCCTCGGGCACGTCGGCCCAGCGGGTGCCGGGTGCCAATCCGTCCTGCGGGCGGCCCTGCGCTTCGTCATAGACCCAGCCGCAGACGGCGCACATGTACATCTGGAAGGGAGGGGCTTCGTGGGACTGCATGGGTGGCAAGGGTGAAGGTGTTGGTGTGCATTGTGCCGCGATGCGCCTGAGGCCAGATTTTGCATATTAAAAAAGCACCTGGCGCTTATGGATAAAGCGCGAGGTGCTATCAAATATGGAGTAACTTGGCGGCGGTTGCATGGGGCCCCGCCGCCTTGGCCCTGGGGAGCGTCAGAACTTGACGGTCACCCCCACGTTGAACGAACGGCCCATGCCCGGTATGCGCACGCCCCAGGGCACGGCGGTGCCGGCCATGGTGCGACCCTGGCCCACATAGGCGCCGCCTTGGGGGTGGTTGTAGAAGCGGTCGAACAGGTTGTCGATGCCGAAGTCCAGGCGCACTTGCTTCCATTCGTAGCTGGCGCGCAGGTTCACCAGGCCGTAGCCAGCGGTGGTCAGCTCGTTGCGCTCGGCGTTCACGCGGGTCTTGCCGTCCACCACCTGCAGCTCGGCGCTGGTCGTCCAGGCGCCCAGGCGCTGGGTCAGGGCCACGCGCGCGTTCAGCGGCATGATGTTGTAGAGGTGGTCGCCCGTGGTGCGGTTCTTGCCGTTCACATAGCTCAGCACGCCGCTCAGCGTGAACTGGCCCCACTGGCCGTGCTTGCCCAGGTCGGTAAAGCCCGACAGGTCAAAGCCATGCAGGCGTGCGTCCTGGTTCAGGTAGCGCAGATAGACAAAGGCGTTGCTGGCCGTGAGGTTGGCGTTGGTGCAAGCCGACATGCCGCCACCGCCGCCGCAGCGCTTGGCGTCGATGTAGTTGTTCACGTAGGTGAGGTAGGGCGTGAACTTGACACCCCAGCGCTCGCCCGTGGCGTCGTGCCAGTCGGCCGTGGCGCTCAGGGTGTTGGCGGTCTCGGGCTTGAGGTCCGGGTTGCCCACGTAGCCGTTGCCGTCGCCCACCAGGTTGATCATGCGCATGGCCATGCCGCCGGTGGCCCAGGTGTAACGCTCGTACAGGTTGGGCGAGCGCGTCTTGTGCGCAAAGCCGAACTCGTAGCTGGCGTTGGCATTGGGCGTGTAGCGTGCCAGCGCGGTCAGGTCGATGTTGCTGTCGCTGCGCTTGCGGTCCTTGGCGTTGAAGGCGTTGGCGTCCATGTCGTAGCTGTTGTTGTAGCCCTGCACGGCGCCGCTGTTGGTGCGCACATGGCTGCTGCGCAGGCCGATCTGCGAGAGCCATTGCGGGTTCCAGCGGGCTTCCCATTCGCCATACACGTCAAAGCGGTCGCGCTGGCCGTCGCGGATGTTCCAGAAGGTGTTGGGTGCCATGCCGCCGCCCGAGGGCAGCCACCAGTCGTCCAGGCGGTAGTTCTGCAGCTCGCTGCCCACGCGCAGCGTGTCGCGTGCCGACAGGGGCAGCTCGGCCTGAACGCGCAGGCCGGTGGTCTTGCCCTCGGTGTCCATGGGCATGCCGGGCACGTTGCCTGCGGGGCCGTACCAGTATTGCTTGTCCTCGCCGTAGTTCATGCTGTGGCGGGTCTTCTCGTGGTACGCGCGGGCCTGCAACTGGCCCCAGGCGTAGTTGCCCTGGTAGCGCAGGTTGAACTGGTGGCTGTCGTTGCCCGTCATGTCCATGCGCTGGTTGGGGTAGTTCTGGTACGGGATGTCCTGCAGGCCCAGGCGCATTTCGACCAGGTGGTTTTCGTTGCGCAGCGCGTAGGCGAGGGCGTGGTTGGTGGTCTTGTAGCTCGAAGAGCCCACCACGTCGCCCGGCAGCCAGCGGGTGGGCTTGTCGGTGGCTGCAGCGCCCGCGGGCTTGAAGACGTCGCCGGCCTTGTAGTCGTCTGCCTTGGCGGTGGAGCCGTCGTAACGCAGGCTCATCTGTTCAGTGGCGTAGGTGGCAGACAGGTTCAGACCCACGCCGTCGCCGTTGCTGCGGTAGTGGGTGCCCGCCTGGCCCTTGAGCAGCTTGCCCTGGCCAGCGGCGGCAAATTCGGGGGGCGCCGATTCCACCTGGATGGTGGCGCCAATGCTGTCGCCGCCCACGCTCACGGGGGTGACGCCCGCAAACAGGCGCACCTTGCCGACGCGCGAGGGGTCGATATAGGACAGCGGCGGGTTCATGTGGTTGCCGCAGGCAGAAATCAGGTCCATGCCATCAACCTGGATGCGCAGCCGGTCATCGGCCAGGCCATGCACGCTGGGCAGGCTGGAAACGCCGCCTGCTCCGTACAGGCTCACGCCGGGCAGGCCGCTGAGTAGATGGGCAGTGTCGCTGGTGCGGGTGCGGTTGGCTTCGATCTGGTCGGCAGGCACTTCGCTGACGGCAGCGGGCTGTACCGCCGCCTTGGATGCCTTGACAGTGACGGGTTGCAGGGCGGCCTCTTGGGCCAGGGTGGCAAACGGCAGGCTGGCGAGCAGGGCGCACAGCGGCAACAGGGCAAAGCGATGGCGTTCGCCAGCGCCTGTACGAAGAACAGGTTTCATGGTGCGTGGAGGTGTGGAATAGCGTGTTTGCCGACGGACGCAAGGCCCGGCAAACGTTGTGGCGACCCGCAGCCGGAGAAGCTGCGGGCCAGTACCAAGAGAGAAAAATACCCGTCAGGCCTGTGGTGGTGCCTGGGCTGGTGGGTAGAGGCTCGCGTGCCGCAGCGCCAACACGGGCGCGGGCAGGTAACTGAAAAGCGTGGCAGGTGGGAGGGCCTGCGTGGAGCTGTGAGTGTTGCCGGTGTGTGCAAGCGTGCTGGTCGCTGCGAGTGTGCAGACGGGGCAGTTCATTGCTGCATCGACCGCGCTGTGGTCGCTGGCTGCGCCGGGTTCCTCAGTGGGGTTGCCCTGCGCCTGGCAAATGTCAGCGCTGACCACGGTCTGGGTCAGCATCTGCCCCAGGTGGGTGGTGCTGATCTGTCCCATCCAGAACTGTGCCCACAACGCCAATACCGCCAGGGCCAAGCCCAGACGGATGCGGTGCGTAGGAAGTGCGGAACGGGAAGCCACGTTGCAAATTGTGAAGCAGCCCGGCGCGGTGCGCCTTGTCGTGCGTCAAGTGGACGCGAGGTCACACGCACCACAAGGGCTTGCGTGCTGCGGTATTCTCTGGCTCCACTTGATCTGGGGCCATGGCGCCTCGAAGCTGCAGTGACCGCATCTGCCCTTGATATTTCCCGCATCCGAGCCATCACACTCGACCTGGACGACACGCTGTGGCCGATCTGGCCCACCATTGCGCGTGCCGAGGCCGTGCTGCTGGACTGGCTTGCGGAGCATGCGCCTGCGACCCGCGCCCTGCACGCATCGACCGCAGCGCTGAGGGCGCTGCGCGACCGGGTGCAGCAACTGCGGCCCGAACTGAACTGCGACCTGGGCGCCTTGCGCCGCGAGTCCATCCGCATGGCGCTGCAGCAGGCGGGCGACCCGCCCCAACTGGCCGAGCCTGCCTTCGAGGTCTTTTTGGCCGAACGCCAGCGCGTGGATCTGTTCGATGACGCACTGCCAGCCTTGCAGTACCTGAGTCGCCGCTGGCCCGTGGTGGCCCTGTCCAACGGCAATGCCGATGTGCACCAGATGGGTCTGGGGCACTACTTTCATGCCACCGTCAGCGCGCGCGAGGCGGGTGTGCCCAAGCCGGATGCGCGCATCTTTCACCAGGCCGCGATGGCCGCAGGCGTGGGCCCGGACCAGGTGCTGCACATCGGTGACGACGCGCATCTCGATACCCAGGGGGCCATGCAGGCAGGCCTGCAGGCGGTGTGGCTCAACCGGGCGGGAAGCGATTGGCCCCTTGGTTCTGCGCAGCCACATGCGACCGTGGCAAGCCTGCACGCCTTGCCCGAGTTGTTGACACCTTGATTTCCATTTCACCCGGAACACCCTATGAGCCCAGACTCCGCAACCCTGCCCCCGGTGCGCTCCGTCCCCTTCACGAGCCCCTTGTCCTGGTTGGCACGGGGATGGCGTGATTTATGGAAGGCCGGGGGCGCCAGCTTGCTGCAGGGCGCCGCCGTGGCGGTATTCAGCCTCTTGCTGTGGGTGCTGGGGCGCGACAAGTTTGGCTTGCTGGTGGGCGCGCTGTCGGGCTTTCTGGTCATGGCACCCGTGCTGGCGACGGGGTTCTATGTGCTCAGCCGGTCCCTCGAACGGGGGGAGCCCGCCCGCATGGCGGAGGTCTTGCGGACCTGGTTGTTCTGGCAGAGCCACTACCGCAGTCGCTGGGACCACGACTATTGGTGCCTGGTGCGCCTGGGCCTTTTGTTGGCGCTGGCTGGCACGGGCTGGGTGTTGACGTCTGCGGCCATGATCACCTTGCTGGCGCCAGCGCCGGTGCGCACTCCCTACGACTTTTTGCTGCTGGTGGTACTTGCCAAGGACAACAACTTGTTCGAGCTGTGGTTGGTGTTGGGGAGCGTGTTGGCCGCACCGATCTTTGCGTCCAGCGTGGTGTCCATTGCGCTGCTGCTGGACCGGCGCATTGGCCTGTGGCGTGCCGTGCTCACCAGTTGGCAGGCCGTGTTGGCCAACCCTGTGACCATGGCGCTGTGGTCCTTTTTGATTCTGGCCCTGGTGCTGGTGGGCATGGCCACCTTCATGCTGGGCCTGGCGCTGGTCATGCCCTGGCTGGGCCATGCCAGCTGGCATGCCTATCGCGACCTGGTGGACTCCAGCGGTTTGCCCGAGCGACAGCCCCGCTCGGAAGAGCCTGGCATGGGGCATGAACAAGACAAGGCGATCGGATCGTGATTTTTGGATATACCGAGGCCGAGATTTCGGCGTTTTTCCTCACCTGGGGCGTGGGTGCGTTCATCCTCTTCATGGTGTTCATCATCGGACAGCTCGCCTGGGAATCCAAGGCCGGAAAGTTCGGTACCTTTGTGATCTTTTTGGGCCTGGGCGTGGGCTTCCTGGGCTTTTTGGCAAAGTTCATCATTCAGTGGTGGCTGGAGCGCTGACCGCGTCCGCTGCTGCTTTTGGAGGCAAGACAACATGGGTCTCACCATTTACGGCATTGCGGCATCGCGCGCGGTGCGACCGCTGTGGGCGGCCACCGAACTGGGGTTGGCGTTCGAGCATGTGCCCACCCCGTACCAGAAAGGTGGCACGCGCACGCCCGAGTTTCTGGCGCTCAACCCCAATGGCCACATCCCGGTGCTCGTGGATCGTCGCCCTGAGGGCGAGGTCGTGCTGTGGGAAAGCATGGCCTGCACGCTGTACCTGGCGCGCCACCATGGCAAGGGGGATGGCAGCGACCTGGCCCCGGCCGATCCGCACGAGGATGCCGAGGCCCTGCGTTGGAGCTTCTGGACCGTGAACGAGCTGGAGGCCGATGCGCTCACCGTGCTCATGCACCGGCTGGCCATGCCGCCCGAGCAACGCAAGCCCGATCTGGCCGACGCTGCCGAAAAGCGCCTGAAGGTGCCGCTGCGCGTGCTGGAGCAGCACCTGCAGCGCCAGGCGGAGCGCGGCCAGGGCCATCTGGCCGCAGAGCGCTTTACCGTGGCCGACCTGTGCGTGGCCAGCGTGATGGGCTGGGTCAAGCCCGCACGCGCCTTGTTGGAGGCCCACCCCGCCACCCACGCCTGGTTGGCGCGCTGCCTGGACCGTCCCGCGCAGCAGGCCATGCGCGCCTTGGCACGACAGCAGCACTGATTTTCTGTACCGTGGAAGACGTGCGAGCTATCGGCTTGCATGGCTCTTTACCGGAACTTCACCTGGGGTTTGCGGGGCTGTCTGTGCTGCTGGGCACAATCGGGGCATGACTATCGGTTTGCGTTGGTTGGATTGGCGCCCCGTGGCAGGGACTCTGGGCTTGGCGCTGCTGTTGCAAGGGTGTGCCCATCGGGCCCCCGTGACGTCCGAGGCTCCAGGGGCTGCACTGCCGGTGGCATGGAATGCGCCCTTGCCTGCGGGCGTAGCCGTATTGCCTCAGGCCGACGATTTGGCGCGTTGGTGGGAGCGCTTTGGCGATCCGCAACTCAGCGCCCTGGTGGCGCAGGCCTTGCAGGCACACCCCAGTGCCCTTTCTGCCCAGGCGGCCTTGCGCCAGGCGCGGGCCCAGGCAAGCGTGCAGGCAGCGGGGATGCTGCCCGATGTCACGCTGTCGGGCTCGGCCCAGCGCAGCCGATCGGGGGGGCAGACGGGCAACAGCTTCCAGGTGGGGCTGGATGCGGGCTGGGAGCCCGACCTGTTCGGACGCCTGGACGCTGGCGTGCAGGCCAGCGAGGCCGATGCCCGCGCCGCCCAGGCGAGCCTGGAGCAGGTGCACGTGTCGTTGTCGGCCGAGGTCGCCCTGCAATACATCTCCCTGCGCAGCCTGCAGCAACGCCTGGCGATCGCCCAGCGCAATTTGGAAACCCAGCAGCAGACCTTGCAGATCACCGACTGGCGCGTGCAGGCCGGGCTGGCCACCTCGTTGGTGGCTGAGCAGGCCCGCGCGGCGGCCGAGCAGACGGCGGCGCAGGTGCCGCAGTTGCAGGCCAGCCTGGCGCAGGCGCGCCACGCGCTGGCGGTACTCACCGGTCAGGCGCCTGCAGCGCTCGATGCCGCACTGGCAGCACCGCAGGCGGTGCCGCAGCCGTCGCAGGCCCTGGCGCTGGACATCCCCGCCGACACCCTGCGCCAGCGCCCGGACGTGCGGGTAGCCCAGGAGCGCGTGCAGGCTGCGCTGGCGCGCGTATCGCAGGCCGATGCGGCGCGCTACCCCAGCCTGCGTCTGTCGGGCAGCCTGGGCCTGCGCGCGCTCACGCTCGGTGCACTGGGCGACAGTGCTTCGCTGGTGCACTCGCTGCTGGGCAGCGTGGCCGTGCCACTGTTCGACGGCGGCGCCACCCAGGCCCAGGTGCAGGTGCAGCAGGCGGCACTGGAGCAGGCGCGCCAGGCCTATCAGCTGGCGGTGCTCACGGCCCTGAAAGAAGTGGAAGACGCCCTGGTGGCACTCCAGGGCGAGGCCGCGCGCCTGGCCCACCTCCAGCAGGCCGCGCAGGCTGCGGGCAACGCGGCCTTGCTGGCCCAGCAGCGCTACGCGAGCGGACTGATCGACTTTGCCTCGGTGCTGGAAACCCAGCGCACCCAATTGGCCACGCAGGATGCCCTGGCCACGTCCCAGGCCAATCTGGGCTCCAACCATGTGCGGCTTTTCAAGGCCCTGGGGGGTGGCTGGCAATGACGCCGTGCCATGCCTGCCCTTTTGACGATCCATTGCTGTACCCATGACCACTTCTTCGTCCGATTCCGCCACCGCTGCCAGCCCGGCTGCCGTGCGCGATGTGCAATCCCTGCTGGGTGCCGAGCACCCGCGCCGCTGGTGGCGCCGACCTGCCGTGTGGGTGGGGCTGCTGGTCTTGCTCGCCATGGGTGCTGCGGGGTGGGCCTGGATGCAGCAACGGCGCGACACCCAGGCGCCGCAGTACGTGACCGAGGAGGCGCGGCGCGGGGCCATCACGCTCACCGTCTCGGCCACGGGGACGCTGCAGCCCACGCGCTCGGTCACTATTGGCAGCGAGCTGTCGGGTACCGTGCGCCAGGTGCTGGTGGATGTGAACGACCGCATCAAGAAGGGCCAGGTGCTGGTGGAGCTGGACACCGCCAAGCTCTCGGCGCAGGTGCTGCGTTCGCGGGCATCGCTGGCATCGGCGCAGGCGCGGCTGGCGCAGGCCCAGGCCACGCAGCGCGAGGCACGGGCCAGCCTGGGGCGGCTGGAGGAAGTGGCCCGCCTGTCGGGTGGCAAGGTGCCTTCGGCGGCCGAGCTGGATGCGGGCCGCGCCGCGCTCGAGCGTGCCCAGGCCGATGAGGCCAGCGCCCGTGCCAGTGTGGAAGACGCCCGCGCAGCGCTCGCCAACGATGAAACCAACCTCTCCAAGGCCTCTATCCGTTCACCCATTGACGGCGTGGTGCTCACGCGCAGCGTGGAGCCGGGCAATGCCGTGGCGGCGTCGCTGCAGGCGGTCACGCTGTTCACCGTGGCCGAAGACCTGGGCCAGTTGCAGTTGCAGGTGAATGTGGACGAAGCCGACGTGGGCGCCGTGCGTGTGGGCCAGAAGGCCAGCTTCACCGTGAGCGCCTACCCATCACGCCGCTACCCGGCGCGCATCACCCGCGTGGCCTTCGGCTCCACCAAGACCGACAACGTGGTGACCTACACCACCTGGATGCAGGTGGACAACGCCGACCTGAGCCTGCGACCCGGCATGACAGCGGCCGCCACCATCACCGCCACCGAACGTACCGACGTGCTGCTGGTGCCCAACACGGCCCTGCGGTTCACGCCGGTCAGCGCGGCTGCGGCGCCCGAAGCCGGGGCCTCCGCCCAGGGCGGTGGGGGCATCGTGGCGCAGATCATGCCGCGCGCGCCCAGGTCGTTTTCGCGCGGTGGCTCGGTCAACGGCAAGGGGCCGGGCCAGGGGGCGCGCAGGCAGGTGTGGGTGCTGCAGGACGGCAAGCCCCAGGCCATGGCGGTGCAGGTGGGCATCAGCGATGGCCGCATGACCGAGGTCAGCAGCGAGCAGCTCCAGCCGGGCATGGCCGTCATTACCGACCAGCGCAGCAGCGGGGCGCGTCCATGAGCGCAGCCGCCCCCAGCACACGGAACCTTGCCGATGACGGCATGCCGCTGATCCGGCTGCGCGGCGTGACCAAGGTCTATGGCGAAGGCGCACTGGCGTTTGCGGCGCTCAAGGGGGTGGACCTGGACATTGCACGCGGCGACTTCGTGGCCATCATGGGGCCCAGCGGCTCGGGCAAGTCCACGGCCATGAACACGCTGGGTTGCCTGGACCGTCCGACCACGGGCGACTACCTGTTCCAGGGCGTGCATGTGGAGTCGCTGACGCGCGATGAGCGCGCGCGGCTGCGGCGGCGCTTCTTTGGCTTTGTGTTCCAGGGTTTCAATCTGCTGGCGCGCACCACGGCGCAAGAGAACGTGGAACTGCCCCTGCTGTACCGGGGCGAAAGCGCCGCTGTGCGGCGCCAGGCGGCAGCGCAGGCGCTGGACGCGGTGGGCCTCAAAGGCTGGGAACACCACACCCCAGCCGAACTCTCGGGCGGGCAGCAGCAGCGCGTGGCCATTGCGCGCGCCATCGTCACCAACCCCGCCGTGCTGCTGGCCGACGAGCCCACGGGCAACCTGGACACCCAGCGCAGCGTGGAGATCATGGAGCTGATTGCGCGCCTGAACCGGGAGCGTGGCATCACCGTCATCATGGTGACGCACGAGCCCGACATGGCCGCCTATGCGCGGCGCGTGGTGCGCTTTGTCGATGGCGTGGTCGAAAGCGACCGCCTGAACCCCGAACGCGCGGGCGCCCCCGAGGGCCTGACCGCGCAGGAGTCTGCCTGATGTGGCTCAACACCCTGTGGTTGTCGCTGCGCTCGATCCGGCGCAACCTGCTGCGCTCGTTCCTCACCATCCTGGGCATCGTGATCGGGGTCAGTGCCGTCATCACCATGGTCACCCTGGGCAATGGGGCCACCCTGGCGGTGCAGAACCAGATATCCAGCCTGGGCACCAACCTGCTGCAGGTGCGCCCCGGGCAACGCATGGGGCCAGGCAGCGGCGGTGCTCCGGCCTTCAAGGACGTGGACGCTGATGCGATCGCGCAGCAGATCGGCGGCATCCAGGCCGTGGCGCCCGAGGGCCGCACCGGCAGCACGGTCGTGGCGGGCGGGCGCAACTGGACGACCAGCATCATCGGCAGCACCAACGCCTGGCTGGAGACCGGCAACTGGCAGGTGCGCTCGGGCCGGGCCTTCAGCCCCGAGGAAGTGCGTGCAGGCTCCGCCGTGTGCCTGGTGGGTTCCACGCTGCAGCGCGAGCTGTTTGGCGGCCAGGACCCGGTGGGTCAGCAACTGCGCGTCAAGGCGTTTTCATGCGAAATTGTTGGCGTGCTGGGCTCCAAAGGGCAGGGCGCCTTCGGCAACGACCAGGACGATGTGGTGCTGCTGCCCCTGGCCACGCTGCAGCGCCGTGTGACGGGCAGCACCCGGGTGCAGACGCTGCTGGTGTCCATGCAGGAAGGCAGTGACCCCGAGCGCGTGAAGGCAAGCCTGCGCCAGTTGTTGCGCGAACGGCGCAAGCTGGCCGAAGCCGACGAGGACAACTTCAACATCCTTGACACCAAGCAACTGGCCGACACGCTCTCGGGCACGACCAAGGTGATGACCACGCTGCTGGGCGCGGTGGCCGCCGTGAGCCTGCTGGTGGGCGGCATCGGCATCATGAACATCATGCTGGTGAGCGTGACCGAGCGCACCCGTGAAATCGGTCTGCGCCTGGCCATTGGTGCGCTGGAGCGCGAGGTGTTGCTCCAGTTCCTGATCGAGGCCGTGGTGCTGGCGGCACTCGGCGGCCTCATCGGCATCGTGCTGGCCACCGGTGCCTCGTTGGTGCTGGCACAGGCCATGCAGGTGCCGTATGTCTTCAGCCCAGGGGTGAACCTGCTGTCGTTTCTGTTCTCGGCAGGCATCGGGGTGCTGTTCGGCTACTTTCCGGCGCGGCGCGCCGCGCGCATGGACCCGATCGAAGCCTTGCGGCACGAGTGATTAACCATAAAAAATGCCCGCAGCGCTTTATCTGCGGGCGTTAGTAGCTATAAAAATAATAGCTTTACTGGTGCGGTCAATGCACCGTCAGTTCCACGGCTTGCGGTTGTGCGTGGGCCAGCGTCAGTGTGAGTACGCCGTGCTCCAGCTTGGCAGTGCTGGCGGCAGTATGGATGGGCTGGCTGAGTTCCCAGGTGCGGTGTACCTGGCGCGGTGCGCCTTCGCTGCTGCGCACCTGCACGCGTGTGCCCTCGATGCTGATCTGCAACTGCTCGCGCGCCAGGCCTGGCACATCGATCTGCAGGGTGGTGGCCTTGTCGTCCTGGGTGATTTTCACGCCCGGTGCAGGAGCTGCAGCGGCCTGCAGGCTGCTGCGCACCAGGTGCTGCCATGCGGCGTCAGAGCGGTGGGGCGCACAAGCGGCGCGGCGGGTGACGGGGGTGAAGAACATCAGGGTAACTCCTATACACTGCGCGGCCAGGGGTGAACCGCATGCCCCTGCAGATAGGCATCTGCCTGTGGATTTCAAGAAAGACCAAGCATGAATACTTTGAGCTTTGCCGGGTTGAAATCGGCGCTTCTCACCCCAGGGCGCGCAGCCTGTGCGGCCATCGCTCTGGCGGTGCTGGCCTTGCCGGTCAGCCATGCGCAAACGGCGGCTCCTGCGCCTGCTGCGGCCGCGGCAGTGCCGGTCAAGCTGGCGCTGATCGAAAGCCTTTCGGGGCCGTTTGCCAACACCGGCGAGGCCGTGTTTCGCAACATCTTTTGGGCGGTGGAACGCGTGAATGCACGCGGTGGCGTGCTGCTGCCCGCAGCCCAGGGCGGCATGCGCCCCTTGCAGGTACAGCGCTTTGACAGCAAGGGCCAGAACGAGGAGGCGCTCTCTGCGCTGCGATCGGCCATTGACCAGGGCGCCCGCATCGTCATGCAGGGCAATTCCTCGGCCACGGCGGCGGTGCTGATCGACGCCATCAACAAGCACAACGAGCGCGAGCCCGACAAGCGCGTGCTGTTCCTCAACTACTCGGCGGTGGACCCCATCCTCACCAACGAG
Organism: Acidovorax sp. 210-6; assembly: GCF_010020825.1. Lineage (GTDB taxonomy): Bacteria > Pseudomonadota > Gammaproteobacteria > Burkholderiales > Burkholderiaceae_C > Simplicispira > Simplicispira sedimenti. The sequence goes on along the minus strand of NZ_JAACJE010000001.1, from coordinate 2,603,800 downwards.
AAATGCAGCTTCTGGCACTTCCGCTTCGATGCCCATGCCGACATGCGCATGGCAGCGCTCATGGACGTGCTCAAGTCCGATGGAGCGGTCAAGAGCGTGTACCTCATCGGCCAGGACTACAGCTTTGGCCAGGCCGTGTTGCGCGAGGCGAAAAAACAGCTCGCCGTGCAGCGGCCCGACGTGGCCATCGTGGGTGACGAACTGCACCCCGTGGGCCGTGTGAAGGACTTTGCGCCCTACGCTGTCAAGATCAAGGCCAGCGGTGCGCAGGCGGTCATCACCGGCAACTGGGGCAATGACCTGACGCTGTTGGTCAAGGCGGCGCGCGAGGTGGGCTACACCGGCAGCTTCTACACCTTCTACGGCAACGCCCTCGGGGCCCCCGCTGCCATTGGTGACGCTGGGATCGGCAAGGTGGTGGCCGTGGCCGACTGGCTGCCCAACGTGCCGGGCGCGCAGAGCGAGGCCTTCTACCAGGCCTTCCGCGAGCGCTTCCCCAAGCCGCAGGACGACTATGTGCACATGCGCATGCAGCTCATGGTGGAGACGCTGGCCCAGTCCATCGAAGGTGCGGGCAGTGTGGAAGCCACCGCCGTGGCGCGCCAGATGGAAAAGGCGCGCGTGCAACTGGCCGGCCGCAGCGGCAGCATGCGCGCGGCCGACCACCAGTTCCAGCAGCCGCTGGTGGTGGGTGTGATGGACAAGCAGGGCGCGCCCGGCGTCAGGTTCGACGTGGAGGGCTCGGGCTACGGCTTCCGCGTGGTGCGCGATCTACCGGCCGACAAGGCACAGCAGCCGCACAGTTGCCAGATGCAGCGGTATTGATCCTGGAGTGCGCCGACATCCGCGCAGAGGTCAATACCACTGCGTGACCATCTCGGGCTGGTGCGCCACCTTGAAGAACCAGCGGCGCGCGCCCTGCACGTCAAAGCGCTTCCAGTGCGCCGGGTCCTGGCGCAGCCGGTCGGCAATGGCGTACATGGCCAGCGGGTTCATGCCCATGCCGATGTGGCTGGCGTGTACCTCGATGTTCTCGGTGTGCGCATGCCTGGTGGGGTTGATGCTGCACTGCCAGGCGACGATGCCGTCGGTCTTGCTGTAGATGGATGTGGTGGGCACCGGAGGCGGCTTGCGCACCTCTGCCAGCAGGTCTTCGTCATGGCTTTGCTGGCCGCTGACCAGGTTGTAGAAGCGCCAGGCATTGGTGGCCTTGGGGTGACCCGTGAACGGTGTGCCCAGGGTGATGACGCAGCGCACCAGGTCGGGCATTTCCTTGGCCATTTCGCGCGCATAGACGCCGCCCAGGCTCCATCCGATCAGGCTGATCTTTCCGCCGTGTTGCTGGTGCAACTGGTGCACCCGTTCGCGGCAGGTGTCGAGCACACCGTCGCGGGGGCCCAGGTTCAGGCCCTGCTTCCAGCCATGGGCCTGGTAGCCATGCTGCTTCAGAAAGCGGCGCAACGCCAGCGTGCTGATGTCCGATGCGCCCAGGCCAGGAAAGACCAGCACCGCATGGCCATCGCCCGAAGGCATGCGCGAGAGCCAGGGGAAGACGGCTGCCATCGCCATGGCCTCCCAGGGCGCACGGGCCTCCAGCAAGACCAGGCCCAGTCCGGGCGGTGTCAGGTGCAGGCCGGTGTCATCGCCGCCGGTGGGCTCTGGCGTGGGCTTGGTTTTGCGGGAGGGGCGGGGCATGGTGCGTGCGCAAAGGGTGAGAGCCATGTGCCCATGCTAGCGAGCGCGCTGGCGTGGGGCGGGCGCGCTAACCCTAGAGGGCAGTCGCGTGCGCGACACCTTGGGGAGCGTGGCGGGCACGGGGAGCGCCCGGAGTTCATCCCAGGCCCCGTCCAGTGCCGCTGCCAGCGCTCTGACATCGGGCAGGGCGGCGGCGTCGGCCATCAAACCGAAGTCCATGTGGGCATCGAAGCTCTGCACCGTGATGTTCAGTGCCAGGCCGTGCACCACGATGCTGGTAGGGCAGTTGGCACGTACGCGGGCACCGGCCAGGTAGATCGGCACCTGCGGACCGGGCACGTTGGAGATCACCACATTGGCGACCTGCGGCAAGCGTTCGGCCATCCGTGCCTTGCCGTAGAGCGAGGCGGCGGCTTCCATCAGCCAGGGGATGCCGATGGATGGGAAGTCGGTGGGCGGAATGCTTTTCATTGGCCCCATGGTCGTTTTCATGGCGCTGCTGGCGGCGAGGATATGGGCCAGGCGCTTGGCCGGGTCGGCCAGGTGGGTGCCCAGGCTGATCAGGCTCATGGAGGCCTGGTTGTCCGACCGGACATCTCCGGTCTGGCGCAATGAGATCGGCACCGCCGCCACCAGGCTCTTGCGTGGCAGCTGCGTGCGTTGCTGCAGATAGCTGCGCAGTGCGCCGGCACACAGCATCAGCACCATGTCGTTGAGCGTGGCCGCATGGGCCTTGGCCAGCGCCTTGAGCTCCTGTAGCGGCACGCTGGCCGACGCAAAGGCCCGGGTGCTGCCGATCGTCACGTTCATGGGGGTGGCAGGCGCGAGCGTCACATTGCCGGTGCCTTTGCCGAGCAAGGTCTTCAGGCTGAATGAGCCCCTGGCCGTGCGGGCCACCGTGCCCAGCGTGGCAGGCAGCTCGCGTGCCATGCGCACCACCTGGCCGGCCTCGTTGCTCAGGGCGCCGCGCAGCATCTCCACCATGCCGATCTGAAAGGTCTTGCGGCGCGTGGAGGGGCGCAGCGCGATCTCGCGCGGCTCGGGGCCCAGGTCGAACAGCACGTTGGCCAGCGCCACGGCGGCCTGGCCGTCCACGGCGGCATGGTGCACTTGCGAGTACACGCCCACCTGCTTGTGGCCGCTCGCGCTGCGTGGCAGACCGTCGATGACATGGATGCGCCACAAAGGTCTGCTGCGGTCCAGCAGCTGCGGATGCAGGGTGGAAATCATGTCCTCCAGCAGCGAGCGTGCGTTGGGCGCAGCGCCCTCCTTGCGCGTGCGGCGGGGCAGCTTGTGCTCCACCACGTGGTAGGCCAGATCGGGCTCGGCATCGACCCATGCCGGATTGGCCAGGTTCAGCGGCATCCACCACAAACGCCTGCGCAGTGCCGGTGTCGCGGGCATGCGCGCTGCGTAGTGGCGCCGCAGATCGTTCACATACCGGCCACGGTAGCCAGAGGGCAGTTCCAGCAGGTACATCGCGCCCACGTGCATGGGCATTTCGGGGGTCTCCAGGTAGAGAAAGCTGGCGTCCAGTCCTGAAAGCTGCTTCAGTGGCATGCAGGGTCTCCTGTGGGGCGGCGTGGAATCTTGGGTGGACTGCTGGGCGCCCATGGCATGTGGGCGAGCGCATCGCTTGGTGTGCTGGTGGCACCGCAGCTCAGGATACGCCAAGCCAGGCTGCGGCCATCCCAATGCCGGAGTGCGCTGGCGTTGGCACGGCCTATCCAACGTTTGGCTCCCTTGGGTCGGTGTTTCGTCGCATCCCTGCTGCGCAAGGTGATCGCCGTCTAGACACTGCCGGCATGTTCAACCCTGCCCAGGAGATGGCGACATGCCTTACCCCTTGCTGATGTCCGTGACCTGTGCGGCCCTGATCGTTGCCGCGCCGCTGCCCGCCCAGGCGGTGCCCGATGCCCAGTTCGAACCTGCGTTCCAGGTATTCATGCGCGCTTCGCAGGGCGAGGAGGCGGCGATTGCGCAGGCTGCGGACGCCTTTGCTGCCTTGCTCAAGGCCGAGCCCGCCAACCCTGTGCTGCAGGCCTACAGCGGCGCTGCCATGGCCATGCGGGCGCGAACCACCATGCTGCCCTGGCGCAAGATGGCCTATGCCGAAGACGGCTTGGCGCAACTGGACAAGGCCCTGGCCCTGTTGGCCCCGGCGCACGAGGCCGTGGGCCAGAACCAGGTGCCTGCCGTGCTGGATGTGAAGCTGGTGGCGGCCAACACCTTCTTGGCCCTGCCGCGCATGATGAACCGGCATGACCGAGGCCTCAAGCTGCTGACCGAGGTGCGCCGCAGCCCCTTGCTGGCGTCGGCCCCGGCGCCGTTCCGCGAGGCAGTGGACAAGGCCGTGCGCAAGGCCGGGCTGGAGGGCGCCAAATGACGCACGCCCCGGCAGATGCCACAGCGCCGGTGGTGCGCCTGCGCGGCGTGCGCAAGACCTACCGCCTGGGCGCGCATGTGATCCCGGCGCTGCAGGGCGTGGATCTGGAGGTGCGGCGCGGCGAACTGCTCGCGCTGACCGGGCCTTCGGGCAGCGGCAAGAGCACCATCCTCAATCTCTGCGGCCTGATCGACACGCCAGACGAGGGCGACATCGCGCTCTCGGGCACGCCCGTGCAGGGCCTGGACGAGGTGGCGCGCACCCTGTTGCGACGCGATGCGCTGGGCTTTGTGTTCCAGAGCTTCAACCTCGTGCCGGTGATGACCGTGGCCGAGAACGTGGACTACCCGCTGTTCCTGGCGGGCGTTCCCTTGCCCGAGCGGCGCGAGCGCGTGGCCCGCCAACTGGCCGCCGTGGGCCTGCAAGACCACGCCCGGCACCGGCCCGATGCCCTCAGCGGCGGGCAGCGCCAGCGTGTGGCGATTGCGCGTGCGCTCATCAAGCGGCCGCGCCTGGTGATTGCCGACGAGCCCACCGCCAGCCTTGATTCGCACACCGCCGACCAGGTGCTGGACCTGATGCGCGAGCGCGGCCAGGCCGAGGGCGCTGCCTTTGTGATTGCCACGCATGACGAGCGCCTGACGCGCCGCTGCGACCGGGTGGTGGCCTTGCTGGACGGGAGGATCCAATGAACGGCTTGTGGATGTGGCTGAAATTTGCCTGGCACAACTGCCTGCGCAACCGGCGCCGCTCGCTGGTGACGGCATCCATCGCCATGCTGGGTACGGAGGCCATCCTGCTGGCGGGTGGCTTTGCGCTGTTCACCTACGAGAGCCTGGCCCAGGCCGCGGCGCGCGATACGGGCCACCTGGTGCTGGGCACGCCAGCGCACTTCAGCGCCGATGAAGACATGCCCCTGCAGCACGGCCTGGACGATGTGGCCGCGCTGCGCAGCGCGTTGCTGGCCGACCCGGCCGTGCGGGCCGTGCTGCCGCGCGTGGTGTTCAGCGGCCTGATCAGCAACGGCGACAAGACCGCCGTGATGATGGCCCAGGGCGTGGAGCCCGACGCCGAATTCGCCGTGAAGGGGCCGTTCCTCACCGTGCAAAGCGGCACCTTGCTGGCAGGCGATGCTGCGCAGCCGCAGGTGCTGCTGGGCGCAGACCTGGCGCGCAGCCTCAAGGCCACGCCGGGCAGCAGCCTCACGCTGCTGGCCAGCACCACCGAGGGCGCCATGAACGCCATGGACGTGGTGGTGGCAGGCACCTTCAGCACCGGCGTGCCTGATGTGGACAAACGCGCCGTGTACACCAGCGTGCCGGTGGCGCAGCAACTGCTGGCCACGCAGCGGGTGTCCAGCCTGGGCGTGTTTCTGGACCGCATGGAATCCATCGCCGCCGCCCGCGAGCGCCTGGCGCAGCAGTTTGCACCCTTGCAGGTGCAGACCTGGGAGCAGCAGGCGTTTTTCTACCGCTCGGTGCGCGATCTGTACAACCGCATCTTCGGGGCGCTGGGGGTGGTCATTGTGGTGATCGTGGTCTTTGTCGTCACCAACGCCATGGCCATGGCCGTGATCGAGCGCACCCGCGAGATCGGCACCCTGCGTGCCCTGGGCACGCTGCCCGCACAACTGCTGCGCAGCCTGGGGCTGGAGGGCATGCTGCTGGGCGGTGCGGGCGCGCTGGCCGGTGCGTTGCTGGCGCTGGCGGTGTCGGTGCTGCTGTATGTGTTTCCGGTGGACATGCCGCCGCCGCCGGGGCGCAGCGTGGGCTACCCGCTGAACATCAGCATCCACCCCACGCTGTACCTGCTGACCATGGGTGCCATGGTGGTGCTGACCCTGCTGGCTTCGCTGTGGGTGGCACGCAAGACCGTGCACATGCCGGTGGTGGATGCCTTGGCGCATACATGAAGTGAAGCACCCCCCTGAGTCGCCTTCGGCGCCTTCCCCCCGCTCTCGCAGCGCTGCGCGCTGCGGGCAGGGGGACGCCACCGGTGCGGCGGGGCGGCCCTTGCACGGTGGCCACTGGCCTGGGGCGCGCCCGTTTCATGCGGCGCGGGTGGTGCGCAGCGCAATGGATCAATGAAAGGAATCTCTTATGTCTCACGCTTTGACAAGAATCCCGGCGTACCTGCTGGGCCTTGTGGTGGCGGCACTGGCCGGGCCTGCGCTGGCGCAGGACGCCGATGCCCTGCTGCGCAATGCCGACCGTTACCGCACCGGGGCCGACAACCTGCAGGTGGACACCCTGGTGCAGGCCTATGCGAGCGACGGCACGCTGGACAAGGAGCGCCGCTACACCGTGTTTGCCCAGTCTGACCGGCGCACGCTGGTGCTGATGCAAAGCACCGCTGAACAGGGCCAGAAGGTGCTGATGCTGGGTGATGACTTCTGGCTGCTCATGCCCAGCAGCCAGCGGCCCCTGCGTATCACCCCCATGCAGAAGTTGCTGGGGGATGCCTCCACCGGCGACATCGCCACCATGCGCTGGAGCGGCGATTACAGCGCCACCCTGGTCGGTGTGGAGCCTTGCGTGGATAGCACGGCGTCCACGGCCGCTGCCCCAAGCACCCAGGCCTCCCCGCCCGCAAGCTGCTATCACCTGCAGTTGCAGGCCACGCGCAAGGGCGTGACCTACCAGCGCATTGAGCTGTGGCTGGGCCAGCAGCGCCACGAGCCCGTGCGTGCCCAGCTCTACGTGCAGTCCGACAAGCTGGCCAAGCAAGCGCTGTTCGAGGTGGACAAGGCACTGTCCGGTGTCAGCGCCATGGTGCTGATCGACCAACTGGGCAAGCAGAAGCAGACACGCATCCGCTACCTGGCGCGCAAGGAACGCACGGTGCCGGTGGAGTGGCTCAACCCCATGTTCCTCGCACGCTCGCCGGTGTTGGAGTGACACCCATGGCACGCATGCTTTGCATCCCAGCGCTTGCACTGGCGGCCGTGCTGGAAGTCACCACGCTGCGCCCGGCAATCGCTGGTGAATTCAGCGCCAGCCTGCGTAGCCATGGATTGGCGCGCCAGACGGCGAGCACGGGGCCGCTGGCCCAGGCCCATGCGCGGTACGACGGCATTGCCGCCGATCAACCCAGCGAGGGCGCGGCCCAGTTGCAATTGCAGGGCCGCACGCAGTGGGCGGGCCTGCAGTGGCACGGCGATGTGCTGGCCCAGGCCCGGTGGCCTGCGGGTGGCCCTGGCAGCACGCAGGTGTCCGTGCTGGAGGCCTATGCCGCAGGGCGGGCAGGCGCCTGGGAGTGGACGGCGGGCCGCAAGGTGGTCGGCTGGGACGTGGGCTACGGCTTTCGCCCCAACGACCTGGTGCAGCAGGAGCAGCGCCGCACGCTGGTGAGCCAACCCCTGCAAGGCCGCCCGGTGCTGATGGCCGAACAGTTCGGCGCCGAATCGGCCTGGAGCCTGGTGGCCGTGAACCCCACCACCGGGCGTGATGCCACTGGCGCCGGCGAAAGCGCCCTGGCCGCCCGCTGGTACCAGCGCCTGGGCAGCGCCGACGCCTACGCCTTTGCCCGCTGGGGCCGCCGCACCCAAGGCAGCGTGGGTGCGGCCTGGTCCTGGGTGGCCAGCGATGCGCTGGAGCTGCACGCATCGCTGCGCCACTTGGCGCGCCATGACACCTGGCAGGATGCGTCGGCCTCGGCCGGTGCGCTGGCGAGCGCCAGCCCGTGGCGTGCGCTGACCGCGGGTGCCGCGCAGCAGTTGCTGTTGGGCGGCACCTGGACCAGCGAGCGGCAGGTCAGTGTGCTGCTGGAGGCGTGGCACGACGGCATGGCGCCGTCGCGCGGGCAATGGAAGCGTTGGGCGAATCGCAACGCCGCTTTGCAGCACCTGGGCGCTGTGGGTGCGCCCGCCCTTGCGGTGGCGGCCAACCTGGCCTGGCAAACCCAGGCTTTCAGCGCCAGCCCTTCCCTGCACCGCCAGAACCTGTTCGCCCGCCTGGCCTGGACCACAGGCCCCTGGGAAAGCACGCTCGACATGCTCTACCACCCCGCAGACGGCGGCCGCCTGCTCACCGCCAGCCTGGCCTGGAAGGGCGACCGCCTGCGCCTGGAAGGCGGCCTGCGCGTCAGCGCGGGGCCGGGCACCGCCGTGGTGCGGCAACTGCCAGTGCAGCGCCAGGCGTTTGTGCAGGCGGTATGGGTGTTGGATTGACTACCGCGCTGCCTCGCGCGCGGCTTTCACGGCCTGGCCCAGTTCGATCACGGCCATGGCGTAGTAGCTGGACCAGTTGTAGCGCGTGATGGCATAGAAGTTCTCTGTGCCTGCCACGTAGCTGGGCGGGTTGGTGCCGTTCTGCAGTTCCACCAGGGCCAGGGGGCCGGTGTGGTTGGCGCCGGCCTCGTCGAGCAGGGCGCCCCGCGCCTGCATGCTGGCGGCGCTGAAGGTGGGCAGGATGTCGGGGGCCAGCAGTTCGTCCTGCTGCGTGGGTGTGCCCTCCAGCCGCACGCCAAAATGCGTGGGCATGCCCGGTTGCCAGCCGTGGGCAATGAAGTAGCTGGCCACGGAGCCGATGGCGTCTGCGGCGCTGGCATGCAGGCTCACGTGGCCGTCGCCATCAAAGTCGATGGCGTAGCGCACCCAGCTCGATGGCATGAACTGCGGCAGGCCCATGGCGCCGGCAAAGCTGCCGCGCGGCGCGGTGGGGTCCTGGCCGATGCGCTGCATCAGGCTGAGGAACTGCTCCAGCTCGCGCTGGAAGAAGGCCTGGCGTTCGGCCGCACGTGGGTGCGCATCGGGGAAGTCAAAGGCCAGGGTGGCCAGCGCGTCGATCACGCGGAAGTTGCCCATGTGTTGGCCGTAGATGGTCTCGACCCCCAGGATGCCGACGATGATTTCCTGCGGCACGCCGAATTCCTGCTCGGCACGCTCCAGCGTGCGGGCATGTTCCTGCCAGAAGCGCAGCCCGGCGCGCACGCGCACCGGCTCGATGAAGCGGGCGCGGTAGGCCTGCCAGTTCTTGGCCGTGCCCTTGGCCGGCGGCAGCACCAGGCGTTGCACTGCGGGCAGCAGGCGCGCCTGGCCGATGCTCTGGCGCACCCAGGCCGGGTCCAGGTCGCGGCGCGCGGCCAGGTCGTTGGCAAACTCCATGGCGTCGGCACGGTTGGCGTAGGCCGCATGGGTTGCGGTTTTTGGGTGTTTTTTGGCTTCGGCGCCCGTAGATAAAGCGCAAGTAGCTATAAAAATAGTAGCAATGACAAGGCTGCGGATCATGGTGTGGGGCTTTGGCGCACCGGCCAGCGGATCTGGCGCATGTCGCGCCGCAGCTGGCGCAGGGTGGCGCGCGGGTCGGTGGGGGAGGGGGCGTAGCGCAGGTGTTCCAGGCGCAGCAACCAGTCGGCCACGGCCTGTGCCTGGGGGCCGAAATGTGCCAAGGCCTGTGCCGCCAGGGTGCGTGGCGGCGTGTGCTCGGGCAGGTCGAGTCCGGCGCGGGCCAGGCGGGCGCGGGCCAGGGCCAGCAGGCGCAGCCAGGGGTCGTGCTGCAGGCGTTCCCACAGCGTCCAGGCGGCACCGCCCAGGGCACTGGCGACGATCAGCCCGGCGATCACGGCGGCCAGATCCTGCCAGTCGGGGCTGTCAAAACCCAGTTGGCGCAACAGGTCGTACTGGCGTTCCTGGGTGTAGTTGAGCACCCACTGGTTCCAGCGGTTGTTGGCCGCTTCCCACACGGCGCGCAGGCGCTGCGCTGCATTGGGGCTGAGGACGGTGCCCATGGCGTTGCCCAGCACGCCCTGCGGTGCCTGCAGGCGCTGGAACTGGCCCACGCGCCCCGGCGATACGGCTCCCGTGGGATCGACACGCACCCAGCCCTGGCCTTGCACCCAGACCTCGGCCCAGGCGTGTGCGTCGCTCTGGCGCACGGTCCAGTAGCCATCGACCGGGTTGAGCTCGCCGCCCTGGTAGCCGGTGACGATGCGCGCGGGCACGCCTGCGGCACGCATCAGCACGACGAAGGCCGAGGCAATGTGCTCACAAAAGCCCTGCTTGCGGTCGAACCAGAATTCGTCGGCCGTGTGCTCGCCGTACAGCCCCGGCTCCAGCGTGTAGGTGTAGCCGCCGGTGCGCAGTCGCTGCAGTGCGGCGTTGACGAGGGCCATGGTGCCGCCCTGGGCCAGTTGCGGATCGGCACGCCACTGTGCGGCCAGGGCCAGGGTGCGAGGGTTCATGCCCTGGGGCAGGGTGGTGAAGGTGCGCAGCGCGGGCACGGCCTCCAGGGGGCCGTGGGTGAAGTCCGGGTGGCTCACGGCGCGGTAGCGCTGCAGCTCGTTGATGGGCTGGCGCACCATCCACTGCAGGTCCTGCATCATGTAGGGGCGGCGCGTGCCCAGGGCAGGGGGCTCGGCCGTGGCCTCCAGCACCATCAGCCAGGGGCGAAAGCTGGGCTCCAGGGTGATCTCGTAGCGCAGCGCAGGGCCGCGCACCTGCAGTTGCGCGGGCAGGGTGAAGCGCCTGCGGGCTTCGTCCTCGTCCTCACGCACCGGGTCGGCCAGCCATTCCCGGCCGTCGAAGCTGGTGAGCACCGGGCCACGGAAATAGAGCACCGATTGCGGCGGGCGGTAGCCGGCGTCGTCAAAGCGCAGACGAAAGGCGATGCGGTCGTCCAGCGCCAGTTCGGCGATGTTGCCCACCTTCATCTGGCCCGACAGGCCCGAGCGGCCTGCCATGGTGTCGTTGGGCACGCCCCACAGCGGTGCCATGCGCGGGAAGAACATGAACAACGCCACCATGACCGGCGTGCCCAGCAGCGCCATGGTGGATGCGGTGCGCAGCGACTGCACCAGGGGCGGGCGCCCCACGGGCTGGTGCGCGTTGACCAGCGCCGTCAGCAGGCCCAGCAGGCCCAGCAGCATGGCTGCAGCCGTGGCGAGCGACTGCGAATAGAAGAAGTTGCTGAGCATGGAGAAGAACGCGAGAAAGAAGATCACCATCGCGTCGCGCTGGGCGCGTGCCTCCAATGTCTTGAGTGCCAACAGCAGGATGACGAGGGTGAGCCCCGGATCACGCCCGACGATGGTGCGGTGCGTCAGCAGCGTGCCTGCCACGGCGCACAGCATCAGCAGGTGCATGGTCCAGCGCCCTGGCAGGGGCTTGGCGCGCCAGGCCAGCGTGCCGCGCAGCAGCAGCAACAGGGCCACCGCCACCGAGGTCCAGACCGGCAGCTCGCGCACCAGCGGCGCAATCACCCAGGCGATCACGCACAGCATGAACAAGGTGTCTCGGGCGTCGCGCGGCAGGGCGGCCAGGGTTTGGCGCAGGTTCATGCACTGCCCTTGATGCTATAAAAATAATAGCTGCTTGCGCTTGATGGTATTGCGCTGGAGGTTGTTTTTGCTTTGAATTTCAGCATAAGGCCAGTGCCTCCAGGCAGCGGCGGCGCTGGGCTGCGCCGTTGCCCATGGCAATCTCCTTGCTCGGCAGGCGCAGGCCGTAGTCCAGGCCCAGGCGGTCGGCCTGCAGCACCCAGGCGGTCAGGCGCGAGAGGCGCGTCTCCAAGTCGCCCAGGCCCGTGTGGGCATGGTCCAGCCACAGTTCGTGCCGGTGCGGCTGCTGGGCATCGCGTGCAATCAGCGTGCCGTTGCCGCTGGCAAAGGCCTGGGCGGCTTTCTTCCAGACCACGAGCTTCATGGGGTCGCCGCGGCGGTAGGCGCGCACGCCGTCAAATTCGGTGCGGCCATGGCTGGGCGCACTGCCGGTGCCGCCGCTGCGGGGCTCCCCCGGCGGCAGGGGTGGGGCGCCGGGCTCGGGCGCGGGGTACACCAGCACCTGCGCTGCCGGGCGCCACAGCGCCCAGACCCGGAAGGTGCCCAGCGGGTAGCGTGTTTCGGCTGTCAGCAGGGGTACGGGGTGCAGGCCGCGCTGCGAGGGGGAGAAGGCGATCTGCACCTGGGCGTTGCCCTGCGCGGGCACGTCGGTCCAGGCCCAGTGCCCACTGCCGTGCACGGCCAGGGCGACGGCACGGCGCGGGCTGCGGCGCTCGTTGGCCAGTTGCACGGTGAGTGCCGCACCCTGGCCCAGGAACTGCGGCTCGGGCGGCTGCAGGTGCAGGGTCAGACCGCGCAGTGTGCCGTGGCAAATGTGCATGCCCGCCACGGCGCTGCCGGCCAGCAAGAAGGTGAGCAGGTAGCCCAGGTTGAGCTGGAAGTTGATGGACGCGAGCAGCAGCACCAGCAGCGTGAGCGCCAGCATCCAGCCCGCGCCCGTGGGCAGGATGTACACATTGCGCTGCGTCAGCAGCAGGGTGTCGCTCAGGGGCAGGCGTGCCTGCATCCAGCGCGACACCTGCCGCCGCAGCGCTGCCAGGGGGTTGAGCGCGCGCAGGAACTGGCGCATTCAGGTCAACTGGATGGACGCCACCATGGCGCGCACCTGCTCCACGGCACCGCGCCCGGCGTCGCCCACGGGCACCAGGCGGTGGGCCACGGTCTGCGCGATGATGGCCTGCACGTCGTCGGGCGCCACATAGTCGCGCCCGCTGATCAAGGCTTGCGCCTTGGCCGCACGCACCAGCGCAATGCCGGCGCGTGGCGACAGCCCCTGCAGGAACCAGCGCCCCGAGCGGGTGGCGGTGATCAGATCCTGCACATAGTCCAGCAATGCGGCGCTGGCGTGCACTTCGGTCACGCTGCGTTGCAGCGCCGCCAGCTCGGCAGCAGTCAGCAAGGGCTGCAGGGTGAGGGCCATTTCGCGCCGGTCTTCGCCAGCGAGCAGCTGGCGTTCTGCGGCGCGGTCGGGGTAGCCCAGCGAGATACGCATCAGGAAGCGGTCGAGCTGCGACTCGGGCAGGGCATAGGTGCCCAACTGGTCGTGCGGGTTTTGTGTGGCGATGACGAAGAAGGGCTCGGGCAGGGCACGCGTTTCGCCTTCCACCGACACCTGCTTTTCCTCCATGGCTTCGAGCAGGGCGCTTTGCGTCTTGGGGCTGGCACGGTTGATTTCGTCGGCCAGCAGCACCTGCGCGAACACCGGGCCGGGGTGGAAGACGAAGGACTCCTTGCCGCGCTCGTACACTGACACGCCCACCAGGTCACTGGGCATCAGGTCGGCGGTGAACTGCACGCGGGAAAACCGCAGGCCGAAGGTGTGGGCCAGGGCATGGGCCAGCGTGGTCTTGCCCACGCCGGGCACGTCCTCGATCAGCAGATGACCGCCCGCCAGCAGACAGGCCACACAGTCCCGTACGCTGTCAGTTTTGCCTACGATCACCGTGTTAAGCTGATCCAGTATCGATTGGATTTTGATATGCGCTTGCATGGCGTGAAGTTACCTCAGATTTTCCGGCGGAGAGGCAAGGCGATGGGCAAGACGGGTTATTTTTCTCACCAAGACTGTTGGTTGCACGAAATGGGGCCCGGCCATCCAGAGTGTCCTGGAAGGTTGGATGCCATCGAAGACCGGTTGCTTGTCACCGGTGTTGCCGATGCGCTGGAGCGCTGCGAGGCGCCCCAGGCCTCTTTGGCCGACATTGAACTGGCACACAACCGGTTGCACATTGCCGCCATGCGCGGCCTCACGGATTGGCTGCGCGAGGAGGTGGAGGCCGGTGGCCCGCCCTACACGCAGGTGGATCCGGACACCTCCATGAACCTGCACACCTGGAACGCCGCGCTGCGTGCTGCAGGCGCTGCCATGGCGGCCACGGATGCCGTGCTGGCGGGGGAACTGGAAAATGCCTTTTGCGCGGTGCGCCCGCCTGGCCACCATGCCACGCGCGACAAGGCCATGGGTTTCTGCTTCTTCAACAACGTGGCCGTGGCCGCCAAATACGCGTTGCAGCGCCACAACCTCAACCGTGTGGCGGTGGTGGACTTTGACGTGCACCATGGCAACGGTACCGAGGACATCCTGGCGGGTGACGAGCGTGCGCTGATGGTGAGTTTCTTCCAGCACCCGTTCTATCCCTACAGCGGAGACCAGGCGCCGGCCGCCAACATGGTCAACGTGCCGGTGGCTGCTTACACGCGCGGCATGGATATCCGCGACATTGTCGAGATGATGTGGATCCCCCGGCTGGAGGCGTTCAAGCCCGAGCTCATCTTCATCAGCGCGGGTTTTGATGCCCATCGCGAAGACGACATGGGCCAGTTGGGTCTGACCGAGCAGGACTACACCTGGATCACCCAGCGCATCAAGGACGTGGCGCGCAAGCACTGTCAGGGGCGCATCGTCTCGTGCCTGGAGGGCGGGTACGTCATGGGCCCGTTGGCACGCAGTGTGGAAGCCCATGTGCGTGTTCTGGCCGACATTTGACGACTTCTCCCATGACTGCAAGCCGCAACACAGCTTCTTCCGACCTGGTGCAGGTCGCGCGTGATGCGCGTGGCGTGGCCACGATCACGCTCAATGATCCCGCCCGCTTCAATGCATTGGGCGGGGAAATGCTCGCTGCCTTGCAGGAGGCGATCGATGCACTGGCGCAGGACGAGTCGCTGCGCGTGGTGGTGCTCGCGGCAGCGGGCAAAGCCTTCTGCGCAGGCCACAACCTCAAGGACATGGCCCAGTACCCCGAGCTGGACTGGTACCAGCAGCTTTTTGCGCAGTGCTCGCGCGTCATGCTTTCGCTGCACAAGCTGCCCGTGCCGGTGATTGCGCGTGTGCACGGCATGGCCACGGCGGCAGGATGCCAGTTGGTGGCGCAGTGCGATCTGGCCGTGGCGGCAGACTGCGCCAGCTTTGCCACCAGTGGCATCCACTATGGCCTGTTCTGTTCCACGCCCAGCGTGCCGCTGGTGCGCAACGTGCCTGCCAAGCGCGCCATGGAAATGCTGCTCACAGGCGACTTCATCGATGCCGCCACCGCAAAGCAGGAGGGCTTGGTCAACCGGGTGGTGTCCCTCCAGGCGCTCGATGCGGAGGTGGAGCAGCTCGTGCAGTCCATCCTGGAGAAGCCGCGCGTTGCCGTCGCCATGGGCAAGGCCCTGGTGTATCGCCAGCGCGAGCTGGGTCTGGAGGCTGCCTACCAGCTCGCGGGCCAGACCATGGCCGTCAACATGATGGATGCCGCCGCCCAAGAGGGCGCACGCGCTTTTGCCGAGAAGCGCAAGCCCGATTGGAAGTGCTGATGGCGGGGAAGGTGCATTCGCCCGTGGTGGACGGGTTTGACGCTTGGTTTGCCGCATTCACGAAGCCCACGGTGCTCATTGAGTTGGGCGCCTTGCTGGTTTGTCTGGGGCTGGCGTGGGCGCTGGTCGCCTTGCTCAGGCGTGGGCTCAAGACATCCAACTCCATTCTTTTCGGTCGCAGCGTTGTGGACGGCGCGCTGTTTCCCTTGCTGCTGCTGGCCTTTGGCTACCTGGCCAAGACCCTGCTGCAACAATGGGTGCCATCTGCCGTATGGGTGGTCGTCATTCCGGTGCTGGTGGCGTTGGCGGTCATACGTGTGGGGGTCAAGGTGCTGCAGGTGGCCTTTCCGCAGGCAACTTGGGTCAGACCCGTGGAGCGCAGCATTTCTTGGCTGGTCTGGCTGGCCATGGTGCTGTGGGTGACCGGCTTGCTGCCGCTGGTGTTGCAGGAACTGGAGCAGATCACCTGGAAGGTGGGCGGCTCCACGCTCTCGCTGCGCACGTTGATCGAAGGGGCGCTCACTGCGGGCGTGGTGCTGCTGTTGTCACTCTGGATCTCTGCCGCCATAGAGTCCCGGTTGTTGCGCTCGGCGGTTGGCGGGGATCTGTCCTTGCGCAAGGCCGTCAGCAACGCAACGCGCGCATTGCTGATGTTTGTGGGCTTGATCGTCGGGCTTTCGGCGGTGGGCATCGATCTGACGGCCCTCTCCGTGCTGGGCGGGGCCATCGGTGTGGGCATCGGCTTTGGCCTGCAGAAGCTGGCGGCCAACTATGTGAGCGGCTTCGTCATCCTCGCGGAGCGCAGCTTGCGCATTGGCGACAACGTGCGCGTGGACAACTTCGAGGGCATCGTCACCGACATCAAGACACGCTACACCGTGATTCGCTCGCTGGCGGGCCGCGAGTCCATTGTGCCCAACGAGATGATCATCACCAGCAGGGTGGAAAACCTCTCGCTGGCAGACCCGCGTGTCTGGGCCTCCACGGTGGTCAGTGTCGCTTACGACAGCGACGTGGATCAGGTCATGCGTTTGCTGCTGGAGGCGACGCTGCGTTGCGAGCGTGTGTTGCGCGAGCCGGGTCCCAGTGTGGCGCTCTCGAATTTCGGCGCCGATGGACTGGAATTCACCGTGGGCTACTGGATTGCCGATCCACAGAACGGCCAATTGGGGCTGCGCTCGCAGATCAACGTCGCCATCTTGCAGACTTTGCGCGCGCATCACATTGATATCCCGTATCCGCAGCGTGTGGTGCACGTCACGCAGCCCCTCGCTGCCCCCCACTGAGTGGTGCCAGCCGGGGGCGTCCGGCGGGTGACAAAAATCGCTGGACAAGGGGCGTGGCTGTCCTATAATCTCGAAAAAGCACGATCGTTCGTTTTTATAAATCTACAACCTGACACTGTTCGCCGCCATTTCGTTGCACTGCGGCATAGAATGTCTGGGTTTACGTAACGTCAATTAATCAACCCTAGGAGCCGCAGCAATGAAGGTTTTGGTCCCTGTCAAGCGCGTGGTGGACTACAACGTGAAGGTCCGTGTGAATTCGGACGGCACGGGCGTGGACATCGCCAACGTCAAGATGAGCATGAACCCCTTTGACGAAATCGCCGTCGAAGAGGCCGTGCGCCTGAAGGAAAAAGGCGTGGTGACCGAGGTCATCGCCGTCTCCTGTGGTGTGGACAAGTGCCAGGAAACCCTGCGCACTGCCATGGCCATCGGAGCCGATCGCGGCATCCTGGTCGAGACCGATGCCGAGCTGCAGCCCCTGGCCGTGGCCAAGCTGCTCAAGGCCCTGGTCGATAAAGAGCAGCCCGGCCTGATCATCCTGGGCAAACAAGCCATCGATGACGATTCCAACCAGACCGGCCAGATGCTCGCCGCACTGTGCGACCTGCCCCAGGCCACCTTCGCCTCCAAGGTCGAAGTGGCGGACGGCAAGGCCAGCGTGACGCGCGAAGTCGATGGCGGCCTGGAGACCGTGCAACTGAGCCTGCCCGCCGTGGTCACCACCGACCTGCGCCTGAACGAGCCGCGCTACGTCACCCTGCCCAACATCATGAAGGCCAAGAAGAAGCCGCTCGACACCGTCAAGCCGGCCGACCTGGGCGTGGATGTGGCCCCGCGCATCAAGACCCTGAAAGTGGCTGAGCCGCCCAAGCGCAGCGCCGGCATCAAGGTGCCCGACGTCGCCACGCTGGTGGACAAGCTCAAGAACGAAGCCAAAGTCATCTGAGGCCCGAAGGAGTAATACCCATGACCGCACTCGTCATTGCAGAACACGACAACGCCAGCCTCAAGGGCGCCACGCTCAACACCGTCACCGCAGCCAAGGCCTGCGGCGGCGACGTGCATGTGCTGGTCGCCGGTGAGGGCGCCGCAGCCGCCGCCCAGGCCGCAGCCCAGATCGCCGGTGTGTCCAAGGTGATCCACGCCGACGGCGCCAGCCTCAAGGACGGCCTGGCCGAGAACGTCGCCGCCCAGGTGCTTGCCATCGCTGGCAACTACAGCCACATCCTGTTCCCCGCCACCGCAGGCGGCAAGAACGTGGCGCCGCGCGTGGCCGCCAAGCTCGACGTGGCCCAGATCAGCGAGATCACCAAGGTGGGCAGCGCCGACACCTTCGAGCGCCCCATCTACGCCGGCAACGCCATCGCCACCGTGCAAAGCGCTGACGCCGTCAAGGTCATCACCGTGCGCACCACGGGCTTCGATGCCGCAGCCGCCACGGGTGGCAGCGCCGCCGTGGAATCGGTGGCCGCTGTGGCCGATTCGGGCAAGAGCAGCTTTGCCGGCCGCGAAGTGACCAAGAGCGACCGCCCCGAGCTGACCGCCGCCAAGATCATCGTCTCCGGTGGCCGTGCCCTGGGCAGCGCCGAGAAGTTCAACGAAGTGATGACCCCCCTGGCTGACAAACTGGGCGCGGCCATCGGCGCATCGCGCGCAGCGGTGGACGCTGGCTACGCACCCAACGATCTGCAGGTCGGCCAGACCGGCAAGATCGTGGCGCCGCAGCTTTACATCGCTGCAGGCATCTCGGGCGCTATCCAGCACTTGGCTGGCATGAAGGACTCCAAGGTGATCGTTGCGATCAACAAGGACCCCGAAGCGCCGATCTTCAGCGTGGCCGACTACGGCCTGGAAGCCGACCTGTTCGCGGCCGTGCCGGAACTGGTCAAGGCCTTGTAAGTCCTGCGTCGCCCCCTTGGGCTCCTCTCGGGGCCCAAAGGGCGACGAACGCGGCACGGTGGCTTCTTCGCTCAAGGAGATCACATGGTGACAGGCGTCCCGCACCATTCTGCTTTGGTGCAAGGGCTGGTGAACGATCACCGGCAACTACTGCAAGCTTTCGGGCGGCTCAAGCATTGTGCTGAGGCTGAAGACCCTGGTGCGTTCAAGCATGCCTTGGTCGATTTCAAGGCATTGCTGGTACCACACCTGCTGCAGGAAGCCATCAAGCTGTACACCTTCCTGAGGCAGGAGCTGAAGGCGCAAGGCAACCAGCAGGCGTATCAGATGGTCAACGGCTACAAGGCCGAGATGGGCGGCATCGGGGATGCTGCTGTGCGTTTTGTGGAAACCTACACTGCGACGGCCGACGCAGACATCGATTTTGTCGGGGTGCGTGCTGCACTGGACGACATCGGAAAGCTTCTTGGCGACCGTATCCGTCGCGAAGAGGCAGAACTCTATCCTCTCTACCAATCGCTTCACTAGGCGCGTTTTTGCGCGCGAGAACTATGTCTTATCATGCCCCCATCAAGGATATGCTGTTCAACATGCAGCATCTGGCCCACATCGAACAGGTCGCACAAATCCCAGGCTTTGAGGATGCTGGCCTGGACACCGCCGCCGCGGTGCTCGAAGAGTGCGCCAAGTTCACCGAGGGCGTGCTGGCTCCGCTGAACTTCGAGGGAGACAAGAACCCCTCGTCCTGGAAGGACGGCGTGGTCACGGCGACGCCAGGCTTCAAGGACGCCTTTCACCAGCTCACCGAAGGCGGCTGGCAGGGCCTGCAGCACCCGCAGGACTTCGGTGGCCAGGGCCTGCCCAAAACCATCGGCGCGGCCTGCATGGAGATGCTCAACAGCTCCAACATGAGCTTTGCCCTGTGCCCGCTGCTGACCGATGGCGCCATCGAGGCGCTGCTGACGGCGGGCAGCGACGAACTCAAGGCCATTTACCTGGAGAAACTCATCTCCGGCCAATGGACTGGCACCATGAACCTGACCGAGCCCCAGGCGGGCTCTGATCTGGCACTGGTGCGTACCAAGGCCGATCCGCAGCCTGACGGCACCTACAAGATTTTCGGCACCAAGATTTTCATCACCTGGGGTGAGCACGACATGGCCGAGAACATCGTCCATCTGGTGCTGGCCCGTGTGGCGGGTGCGCCCGAGGGCGTCAAGGGCATCAGTCTGTTCGTGGTGCCCAAATTCATGGTGAACCAGGACGGCAGCCTGGGCGCGCGCAACGACGTGCACTGCGTCAGCATCGAGCACAAGATGGGCATCAAGGCCAGCCCCACGGCCGTGCTGCAGTTTGGCGACCATGGCGGCGCCGTGGGCTACCTGGTGGGCCAGGAAAACCGTGGCCTCGAGTACATGTTCATCATGATGAATGCTGCGCGCTACGGCGTGGGCATCCAGGGCATCGCCATTGCCGAGCGCGCCTACCAGAAGGCCGTGCAGTACGCCCGCGACCGCGTGCAGAGCCGCCCCGTGGACGGCAGCGTGGCTGCCAGCGCCGCCATCATCCACCACCCGGACGTGCGCCGCATGCTCATGACCATGCGCGCCACCACCGAGGCCTGCCGCGCCATGGCCAGCACGGCCGCAGCGGCCTACGACGCTGCGCACCACCACCCTGATGCGCAGGTGCGCAAGGACAACGCCACTTTCTACGAATTCATGGTGCCGCTGGTCAAGGGCTACAGCACCGAAATGAGCCTGGAAGTCGCGAGCCTGGGCGTGCAGGTGCATGGCGGCATGGGCTTCATTGAGGAAACGGGCGCCGCCCAGTACTACCGCGACGCCAAGATCCTGACCATTTACGAAGGCACCACGGCCATCCAGGCCAACGACCTGGTGGGCCGCAAGACCACGCGCGACGGCGGTCAGACGGCCCGAGCCATTGCCGCGCAGATCGAAAAGACCGAAGCGGAGCTGACTGCCAGCGGCACGCCCGCGGCCCAGGCCGTGGCACGCCGCCTGGCGGCCGCACGCAAGGCCTACCTGGACGTGGTGGACTTTGTCTGCAGCAGCGCCAAGGCATCGCCCAACGCCGTGTACGCAGGCAGCGTGCCCTATCTCATGCTGGCAGGCAACTTGGTGGCGGGCTGGCAGATGGGCCGCGCGCTGCTGGTGGCGCAGGAGCTGTTGCAAAAGGGACAGGACGAAGCCTTCATGCGTGCCAAGATCGCCACGGCACAGTTCTATGCCGAGCACATCCTGGTGCGTGCGCAAGGCCTGCGCGACGGGATCGTGGAAGGCGCAGACAGCGTGACTGCGCTGCCACTGGACCTGTTCTGATCGAGCATCCTCGGCGCCAGAGTACCGAGGATGCTATAAAAATAATAGCGTTCAGCGCTTATAAATAGAGCGCTGGGGGCCTATTTGCCAATCAATGGAGACCGCCATGTCCACCTTGCCCCCGGTATTGCAGAAGCCCACGCTTCCCGTCATCGGCTCACCCCTGTTCATCATCAGCAACCCCAAGCTGGTGATCGAGCAGTGCAAGGCAGGCATCGTGGGCTCCATGCCCGCGCTCAATGCGCGCCCGGCCGAACTGCTGGATGAATGGCTGGCCGAGATCACCGAGACCCTGGCCGCCTGGGACAAGGCAAACCCTGACCGGCCTTCGGCGCCCTTCGCGATCAACCAGATCGTGCACAAGAGCAACGACCGGCTGGAGCACGACATGCAGGTCTGCGCCAAGTACAAGGTGCCTATCGTCATCACCAGCCTGGGGGCGCGCGAGGACGTGAACCAGGCGGTGCACGCCTGGGGTGGCATCGTGCTGCACGATGTCATCAACAACAAGTTCGCTCGCAAGGCGGTGGAAAAGGGCGCTGACGGCCTGATTGCCGTGGCTGCGGGTGCCGGTGGCCATGCGGGCACCAAGAGCCCGTTCGCGCTGGTGCAGGAAATCCGCGACTGGTTCGACGGCCCGCTGGCGCTGTCGGGCTCCATCGCCTCGGGCGGTGCCATCCTGGCGGCGCAGGCCATGGGAGCCGATTTCGCCTACATCGGCTCGGCCTTCATTGCCACGCACGAAGCCCGCGCTGCCGACGCCTACAAACAGGCCATTGTCGAGTGCACTTCGGACGACATCATCTACAGCAACCTGTTCACCGGCGTGCACGGCAACTACCTGGCGCCGTCCATCCGCGCCGCCGGGCTGGATCCCGAGCACCTGCCCGAATCCGACCCAAGCAAGATGAACTTTGGTGGGGGCGCGGCCGCCAAGGCCTGGAAGGACATCTGGGGCTGCGGCCAGGGGATTGGCGCGATCCACGAGGTCACCAGCGCGGCCGACCTGGTGGCGCGGCTGCGCCGCGAATACGAAGCTGCGCGTGCGCGGCTGCTGGGACAGTGATGCAAACCGCGGACGGCGGCGCACACGACGCATGAAACTGGCGCGCCCCAGGCCAGGGCTCCCGCGCAAGGGCCGCCAGCATTCCCAGGTGTGGGCGCTGGGAGCGTCCCCCTGCCCGCAGCGCGCAGCGATGCCAGAGCGGGGGGAAGGTGCGAAGCGCCTCAGGAGGGTGTTGTTTCATTCAGTCAGTGGCATGTAAGTGCGGGCGCAGACAGTGTCGGGGCTTTTACCGACCTTCAGGAGACAACCCATGAGCGCGCCCACGAATGCCATTGAATCCAACCTGGTGGAAAACCGGGTGTTTCCGCCTTCCGATGCCGTGGTCAAGGCGGCCCGGATTTCCGGCATGGCCGCCTACGATGCCTTGTGCAACGAGGCCAACACCGACTTCGAGGGCTTCTGGGCCCGCCGTGCCCGCGAAAACCTGCAGTGGACCAAGCCGTTCACGCAGACGCTGGACGAGTCCAATGCCCCCTTCTTCCGTTGGTTTGCCGACGGCGAACTCAACGCCAGCGCCAACTGCCTGGACAGGCACATTGGCACGCCGGTAGAGAACAAGACCGCCATCATTTTTGAAGCCGACGATGGCGCCGTCACCCGTGTCACCTACAAGGAGCTGCTGGCCCGCGTGAGCCAGTTCGCCAACGCGCTGCAGTCCTGTGGTGTGGGCAAGGGCGATCGCGTGCTCATCTACATGCCCATGACCATCGAAGGCGTGGTGGCCATGCAGGCCTGCGCGCGCATCGGCGCCACGCACAGCGTGGTGTTCGGCGGCTTCTCGGCCAAGGCGGTGCAGGAGCGCATCATCGACGCCGGTGCCGTGGCCGTGGTGACCGCCAACTACCAGTTGCGCGGTGGCAAGGAGCTGCCGCTCAAGGGCATCATCGACGAGGCCCTGGCCATGGGCGGGTGCGAGAGCATCCGCAACGTGCTGGTGTACGAGCGCACCAAGACGCCCTGCAACATGGTCGCTGGCCGCGATAAGACCTTTACTGAGGTGCTGGCAGGTCAGAGCACCGAGTGCCCCGCCGTGGCCGTGGAGGCCGAACACCCGCTGTTCATCCTTTACACCTCGGGCTCCACGGGCAAGCCCAAGGGCGTGCAGCACAGCACGGGCGGCTACCTGCTGTGGGCCAAGATGACCATGGACTGGACCTTCGATCTGCGCCCCGACGACGTGTTCTGGTGCACTGCCGACATCGGCTGGATCACCGGCCACACCTATGTGGCCTACGGCCCGCTGGCGGCCGGTGCCACGCAGATCATCTTCGAAGGCATTCCCACGTACCCGAACGCCGGCCGCTTCTGGCAGATGATCGAGCGCCACCAGTGCTCCATCTTCTACACCGCGCCCACGGCGATCCGTTCGCTCATCAAGGCAGCCGACAGCGATGCGGCGGTACACCCCGCGCGCTCCAATCTTTCCAGCCTGCGTATCCTGGGCAGCGTGGGGGAGCCCATCAATCCCGAAGCCTGGATGTGGTACTACAAAAACGTGGGCGGCGAACGCTGCCCGATCGTGGACACCTTCTGGCAGACCGAAACCGGCGGACACGTCATCACCCCACTGCCGGGCGCAACGCCGTTGGTGCCGGGCTCGTGCACGCTGCCGCTGCCGGGCATCACGACCGCCATTGTTGATGAGGCGGGACAGGACATGCCCAATGGTTCGGGTGGCATCCTGGTCATCAAGCGCCCCTGGCCCAGCATGATCCGCACCATCTGGAACGACCCCGAGCGCTTCAAGAAGAGCTACTTCCCGGAAGAACTCAAGGGCTATTACCTGGCTGGTGACGGCGCCGTGCGCAGTGCCGACCGCGGCTACTTCCGCATCACCGGCCGTATCGACGACGTGCTCAACGTCTCGGGCCACCGCATGGGCACCATGGAGATCGAGTCGGCCCTGGTGGCCAAGACCGACCTGGTGGCCGAAGCTGCCGTGGTGGGCCGCCCCGACGACGTGACCGGTGAGGCCATCTGCGCCTTTGTGGTGCTCAAGCGCCCACGTCCCACGGGCGACGAAGCCAAGGAGATCGCCGCTGAGCTGCGCAACTGGGTGGCCAAGGAAATCGGCCCCATTGCCAAGCCCAAGGACATCCGCTTCGGCGACAACCTGCCCAAGACGCGCAGCGGCAAGATCATGCGCCGCCTGTTGCGCTCGATCGCCAAGGGTGAAGCCATCACCCAGGACACCAGCACGTTGGAGAATCCCGCAATTCTGGATCAGTTGGCCCAGACCAACTGATCCAGAAGGGCGCCATGAGGCGCCTGCGCGTAAAAACACAAAGGGTGCCCATGGCACCCTTTGTGTTTTTGCAGAGACCGTCCAAAGAAAAACCGCCGTGCCCGGAGAGGCTGCGGCGGTTTTTCCAAGCGCCTTCCGCCGCAGCGGAGGGCGCTGGAGTGAAGCAGTATTACTTCAGCGACAGAACCCAAGCCACCAGCTTCTTGGCTTCGGCTTCGTTGACCTGGGGGTTGGCGGGCATGGGCACGGGACCCCAAGCACCCTTGGTGCCCTTCATGACCTTGGTAGCCAAAGCATCCGCAGCGGCCTTGTCGCCGGCGTACTTCTTGGCCACGTCCTTGTAGGAAGGACCCACCAGCTTCTTGTCGACAGCGTGGCAGGACATGCAGTTCTTGGACTTGGCCAGCGCTTCGTCGGCCATTGCTGGAGCAGCGACGGACAGGGTCATGGCAAGGGCGATCAGGGTACGCTTCATCATGGGGGTTCCTCTGGTTGGGTTACATTGCTGATAATGGGATTGTAGTGAAGACGGTTGACAACCACAAAACCATACTGACGACATTTGAGGCAAATCATGTACCTGCTCGGCATAGGCATTCTTCTGGCGCTTCTGAAGTACCTCGAAATCGGCCCTGTTGCCCAGTGGTCTTGGTGGGTGGTACTGGTTCCTTTTGGTTTGACCCTGCTGTGGTGGGGCTGGGCCGACTCCACCGGCTACACCAAGCGCAAGGCCATGGAGAAGGTAGAAAAACGCAAACAGGACCGCGTGAACAAGCAGAAGGAAGCCATGGGCATGCGCCCGCGCAAGCCACGTTGAAGTGTCACTGGTCTTGTTGGCCGGGGTCTGGCAGCACTACGAGCCTGCTGGCCCCTGTTGCCTAGGTGTTATTGCAGACACCGATAATGGCGCGGCGCATTGCCGCGTTTTCGTTTTGTATCTCCCCCACGACTGAAGACCTATGCCCGAATACCGTTCCAAAACTTCCACCGCCGGTCGCAACATGGCGGGCGCCCGCGCGCTGTGGCGTGCCACCGGCATGAAGGATGCAGACTTCCAGAAGCCCATCATTGCGGTGGTCAACTCTTTCACGCAGTTTGTGCCTGGGCATGTGCACCTCAAGGACCTGGGGCAGCTCGTGGCGCGCGAGATCGAGGCGGCCGGTGGCGTGGCCAAGGAGTTCAACACCATCGCCGTGGACGACGGCATCGCCATGGGCCACGACGGCATGCTGTATTCGCTGCCCAGCCGCGAGATCATTGCCGACTCGGTCGAGTACATGGTCAACGCCCACTGTGCAGACGCCATGGTGTGCATCTCCAACTGCGACAAGATCACCCCCGGCATGCTGATGGCGGCGATGCGACTGAACATTCCGGTCATCTTTGTCTCGGGTGGCCCCATGGAAGCCGGCAAGGCCAAGCTGGCGGTGCCCGGTGAGGCCACGCTGCAGTTCAAGAAGCTGGACCTGATCGACGCCATGGTGATGGCCGCCGACGACAAGGCCAGCGATGCCGACGTGGCCGAGGTGGAGCGCAGCGCCTGCCCGACCTGCGGCTCGTGCTCCGGCATGTTCACTGCCAACTCCATGAACTGTCTGACCGAGGCGCTGGGCCTGTCCCTGCCAGGCAACGGCACCACCTTGGCCACCCATGCGGACCGCGAGCAGCTCTTCCAGCGCGCGGGTCGGCGCATCGTGGAGTTGGCACGCCAGTACTACGAGCAGGGGGACGAGCGCATCCTGCCGCGCTCGGTGGGGTTCAAGGCGTTTGAAAACGCCATCACGCTGGACATCGCCATGGGCGGTTCCACGAACACCATCCTGCACCTGCTGGCCATTGCGCAAGAGGCTGAAATTCCCTTCGGCATGGCCGATATCGACCGCCTGTCGCGCACCGTGCCGCAACTGTGCAAGGTGGCACCCAACACCGACAAGTACCACATTGAAGATGTGCACCGCGCGGGCGGCATCATGGCCATCCTGGGCGAACTGGAGCGTGCGGGCAAGCTGCACACCGATGTGCCCACTGTGCACGCGCCCACGCTGGGCGATGCCCTGGCCCAGTGGGACATTATTCGCACGCAGGACGAGGCCGTGCACCTGTTCTACCGCGCCGGGCCTGGGGGCATTCCCACCCAGGTGGCCTTCAGCCAGAACAGCCGCTGGCCCAGCCTGGACCTGGACCGTGCCCACGGTTGCATCCGCTCCTACGAGCACGCCTTCAGCAAGGAAGGCGGCCTCGCCGTGCTGACTGGCAACATCGCGCGCGATGGCTGCGTGGTCAAGACGGCAGGCGTGGACGAATCCATTCTCGTGTTCGAAGGCCCAGCCCACGTGGTTGAGTCGCAGGACGATGCGGTGGAGCATATCCTGGCCGACCAGGTGAAGGCGGGCGATGTGGTGATCGTGCGCTACGAAGGCCCCAAGGGTGGCCCCGGCATGCAGGAAATGCTCTATCCCACCTCGTACATCAAGTCCAAAGGCCTGGGCAAGGTGTGCGCGCTGCTGACCGATGGCCGCTTCTCGGGCGGTACCTCGGGCCTGTCCATCGGCCACTGCTCGCCCGAAGCCGCTGCAGGCGGCGCCATCGGCCTGGTACAGAACGGCGACCGTATCCGCATCGACATTCCCAACCGTCGTATCGACGTGCTCGTCAGCGATGAGGAACTGGCCCGCCGCCGCGCCGAGCAGGATGCCAAGGGCTGGAAGCCCGCGCAGCCCCGCAAGCGCAAGGTCTCGGCCGCCCTCAAGGCCTATGCCAAGCTGGTGATGTCGGCCGACAAGGGCGCGGTGCGCGATCTGTCTTTGCTGGATTGATGGATGCACGGCGCTCAGGCGCCGTGCATCCAAGAATCCGCCCGCCGCGGACAGGGTGATCTTGCTATTTTTTTGATAGCTGCTGGCGCTTTATTCGTAAGCGCCTGTTTTATTTTTTGCTTGAAAGTTGGCGGGAGTGTGCATGGCTGCGGCGTGCGCTCCAAGAGATACGCCATGGGTGGACATCCTGTCAGGTGCGCAGGATACGAGCGGTGGACAACATGGTGAGCTGCGATTTGCAGGTGCCGGACCACAATCCGAACACTCTTCTTCGAATGGCCCCTGATTCCAAGCACCATGTCTCAAAACGCCCACACGCTACAGCTCTTTTTCGACAATCCCATCCAGCAAAAAAAGGCACAGTTGGTGTACCAGTACATCGCCGCTGGAAATACTGGACAAGCCCAGCGGTGGGCCCAGGAACTGGGGGTGGCCAGCCTGGACGACCTGTGGGACGAGGAGTGGTTCAACCCGCAGTTGGTGGCCAAACCTACCCATTTGCTGCTGTGTTTCGATACCGGCACCAGTGCCGGCTTGCCCCTGCGCGCCCTGGAATCTCTGTTTTCCCACGGCCTACGTGCGGCGGTGCTGGAGGTGTTTTACGACCAGGTTGGTGAAACCGAGCGGATGCACTTTGACCAGGGGCGATGGGTGGCGCGCAAGGCCTTTCTCGAAGCCCACTCCCAGTGGCTCACTGTGGTGGAGCCGATGGGCCCTCATAGCGATGGGGGCGCTGAGGCGGATGAACAGTCAGCACCCCATGGCTGCTCTCGTGACCCTGCCAAACCCGTGTCCGTGGCCAAGCTGCGCAGGGATGAGGCTGACCGCAGAAAGCAGGGCGAGGAGGCCGCGCAGGCCTTTATCGACTTGGCCCGCACCATGGGAAAAAGCGGCCAGTCGCCGGTGCAAGGCCTGATGGCCGTGCTGTTGCTGCGTGCGGGCCTCAAAGGACTGCTGCATGCCGTGGTGTTCACGGTGATCACCGTGCTGCTTTTCAAGGGCCTCTGGCTGTGGCTGGGGTTGGGCCTGGTGCTGGCCATCACGCTGCCGCTGTTCTATATGCAGCGCGAACACAAGGATCTGCAGGGTGACGCAGAGGACGGTGACGCTGCCGCCCAAGCTGCGACGGGTTGATGTCGACCCATGGTGGGCGAGACGGACAAACGACAACACCGGCAAACAACAATGAGGGGGATTGAACGATGCTGACAGCGATCGAATGGTGGGGTGGGGTGATCTTTGTGTTGGGTGCCATCACCTACCGACTGGTGATGGGGGCTCTTGACAAGAAGGAAGAGGGGATCGACTGGTACCGGTGGCAGATGCGGAGCTTCTTCGTGCTGCCTGCCCTGGTGCTGGCCGGGTACTTCTATTCCCTGGAGGGTACTGGGCTGCAGTACGCATACCTGGGGGCATTGGGCATCTCGCTGATGCTGGTGGCAGTGATGCTGGTGCAAGAGGTGACGGGCGAGGACGGTGAGGACGGTGAGGACGGGCTGGAGGCAGGGGCTGGAACTGGCGAACCGAGCACCGCCCAGGCGGACGAGCCCTCACCAGGCTGGTTGATGACGCTGCTGGGGGTTGTGGTGCTCTACAGTCCTGTGCTCACGGCCTGTGGCCTGGGCTGCACCAAGGCGTGGCCCATGGTGCAGGGCTTGTTGTAACTGCGCTGCTTTCCCCTTGTTTCTCATACATGGTTACAGACTCTTTTCCCGATCTGCTGGCGCTTTACATGCGGCGTATCCGAGCCAGTGCCTCGGGCGTAGCCACCGAGATCGGCCTGAGCCGTGAAGCGGTGAACAACTGGCGCAACGGCATCTCGGCGCCCAACCCCCGCTCGCGCGACAAGTTGGTGGCCTGCACCCGCTACCTGCGACTGACTGAAAGCGAGGCCAATCGGCTGCTCAGTGCCGCAGGGTTTGCGCCTGAGTTTCCGCTGCAGGCCGAGGCTGGTGGTGTGGCGCAACCCTTTGCAGCCTTCCTGGATCGCCTGTTTGCCCAGTTGGCGCAGGCCGTGCCGTACCCGATCTCGCTGCTGCTGTCGCCGGCCCACTGGGGGCAGCCACCCTTTCGGCAAGAACTGCTGCAGCGCGCACGGGTGCAGTACGGCGAGGGTGCGGTGCTGCACATCCAGCCGCCCTTCAGCGTGAGCACTGCGCAGGCAGAGTACTTTGCCGCCATCGGGCGCCAGTGTGGATTGGGTGAGGTGGCTTCGGACTATGAGTTTGAATCGGCGCTGGAGCGTCGCTTGCTGCAGGGAGATCGCATCTTCTGCCTGGTCAGCCGCTTCGAGCAGGGCACACCCGCGCTGCGTGAGACCCTGGCAGGCATCCTGCGCAGCCTGAGCGAGATGCACAGCGGCCGCCTGCACCTGCTGTTGTGTGGCGGCGAGGCATTGGCCGACCTCAAATACCGCGGCGGTGACCTCTCGCTGCTCAACATCGCTCAGGTCAACCATTGGCCCGATCCGTCTCTGGATGATCTGATGCAGCTGGCCCGCCAGCGCTGGCCGGAGCACCGCTGGGCCGTGCCGGTGGTGACTGCGCTGCAGACGCTCAGCGGGGGGCACCCGGCATTGTTCGAGGAAGGGCTTCAGTGGCTGGTGGACAGCCAGGGCCTGGATGGCGCTGGGAATGAGGCGCATGCATCGTCCAGCGCGCTGCGCACCCACCTGGCCAGCAGCCCGCGCCTGTGGCAGACCTTGTTGCCGCTGGCACAGGTCCCGGCCACCCGTGCGCGGCTGCGACAACTGCTGCAGGCCGATGACCTGGGCCGCGCGCGGCCCTACCTGCAGGATGACGAGCTGCGCCGCCTGTTTTGGGGCAACCTGATCCATGTGCGTGGCACGGGTGAGTCGGCGCGGCTGCATTGGCGCTGCAACACGGTGCGTGAAGCTGGTTTGATGGTGCTGGAATCATGTTCGAGCGACTGAGTCCCCTTCTGACCAGGCCGGTGGTGCGCGCGGTGGTCATCGCGGCGGTAGCCCTGTTTATAGCCAGCGCGATGTTCACCCCCCAGTTCAACCCGGCCACGCGCGGCAGGTTTCTTGCCGCCGTCAATGTGGGCCCCGTGTGGGGGGAGCTGGTGCAGTGGCGCATGGCAATGATCGAGGCAAGCAACGAGCTGGGGCATTGGCCAAGGGACATTCAGGCCTACGCGCCCCCCATTGCAAACCCGCAACTGCGTGTCACCTCTCCGCGCCCCCATGTCTTGCAGGCAGACATTGCCGACAACCCGGAGCTGGGCAAGCTGGCTGGCACACAGGTGCTGGTGGAGCTCAAACCCGGCACCCACACCTGGAGCTGCCGCCCTGGCAAACCGCCCATCCCGTCAGGCTATCTGCCCATCAACTGCCTAGAGGGCAGTAGCGACGATTTTTCACTCGGTGCGACGCCAGTCACCCACACCGATGCCGACCCGTTTGGCTGGTTGCGTTCGCTCATCGTGTGGTGCGCGTTGATCTTCGCTGTGGGCGCCGTGGTGTGGGTGCTGCGCCACCCGTTGATCGGCGCGGGCCAGCTGCGCCCCGCACGGCTGCGCCGCACGCCTTTGGCACGCCTACCGCAGATGGATCGGCTGCTGCGCTGGCTGCGGCGCCTGGAGGCCACCTTGTTGGCTGCCGACATCCGCATGGTGGACTGGCGCCGTGCCGTGCTGTGCGCGCAGGCCACAGGTGAAGAGCGCGCCCAGGCTCTGGCCCGAGCGATGGCCGAGCGTGTTTCGGCCCGCTGCCAGCCCAGCACCGACTGGGCGCTGCCCGGCCAGGTGTTCGAGTGGCAGTTCCGGCCCGACCTGCCCGTGTCGCTGGACCGCTGCCTGGTCTTCGTGCCCGCGCCGGACATGGACGAGGCTACCGTGCTGCGCCAGTTGCGCGCCGCGCAGACCGGCAGCGACGTGCTGCTGATCCTGAGTGAGCACAGCGTGGACGCTCCCCAGCCCCTGTTGCAGGCCCACGCCGAGGACCGTGCCAATCTGCACGTGATGGTGGACAGTGCCAGTCAGACCGAGTGGTTGGTCGGCGGCGAAGCCCTGCAGGTGCTGCTGCGCCTGCTGGCCGCGCAGCTGCGCATCACCCGCATCTCGCCGTACCAGACGCGTGGCGGTGTGACGCGCGAAGGCGCCTTTTTTGGCCGCGCGCAGTTGCTGGCCCGCGTCATCAACCGTGAGCCCACCAATTACCTGGTTGTGGGTGGGCGCCAACTGGGCAAGAGCAGTCTGCTCAAGGCAGTGCAACGCCGCATGCAGGGCCACCCGCACACCGTGTGCCACTACGTCTCGCTGCGCGACCACCGCCTGGCGCCGCGCATGGCGCTGCAGTTTGGCCTGGCGGCCGATACGCCGCTGGAGGCCATCGTGGACCACCTGCAGGCGCAGTACCAGGGCAAGCGCTTGGTATTGCTGATCGACGAGGCCGATCTGTTCTTTCGCGACGAGTCGAGCCATGGCTACCCGCAGCTTTCGGCCCTTCGCGCACTCAGCGAAGAGGGGCGCTGCTGGTTCATGCTGGCAGGCTTCTGGGATTTGTATGCCACGGCTGTGCTCGACTACCAAAGCCCGCTGCGCAACTTTGGCGAGGTGCTGGCCATTGGGGGCCTGGAGCACGCCGCCTGCCGCGAACTGGCCACCGAGCCGCTGCGCAAACTCCGCCTGGGCTTTGACAATGAGCGCCTGGTGGATCGGCTGGTGGAAGCCAGCGGCCAGCGAGCGAATCTGGTTGCCATCCTGTGCCAGGAATGTCTGGAGGCCTTGGCGCCTGCGGAGCGCGTGATCGAAAAGCGCCATCTGGACCAGGCCCTGGCCTCGCAGGCCGTGCAGGACGCCCTGGCTGGCTGGGGGCGCCTGAGCCACGACGAAGCGGCCTGCCGCCTCGATCGCATCGTGGTCTATCAGACTGCGCAGGCGGGCGGTGTGAGCCTGGTGGCCCTGGCCCAACTGCTGCAGAGCCACGGCATTGCGGGTGATCCCCAGGCCCTGCGCCAATCGCTGGCGCGTCTGCAACTGGCCTATGTGCTGCGCAAGCAGGACGCCGAATACCGCTTTGCCATCCCGCTGCTGCAAGACCAGTTCGAGCCAGCCGAGGTGGAACTGCTGCTGCACCAGGAGCTGGCGGTGTTGGCGCGCAGTTAGCCAACTCAAGCATTCCCCTTCTTTTACTTGAACCATGGCCACTTACTCCTCAGTCACCATGGACGACAACATTGGTTTCGACGCCCTTATTGCCGAACTGGATCGTCTGGTGCGCGCTGCTGATCGACGGGCGCTTCTCGGGCGGCACGTTCTGCCTGTCGATCGGCCACTGCGCGCCCGAGGCTGCTGCGGAAGGCGCCATAGGCCTCATGCGCAACGGCGACCGCATCCGCATTCAGGAGGCTGCGTGCTGTACCACTGTGCGATTCAGTTGCGTGACTGAACCCAGTTTTCCACCTGCAGGGCAGGGACGCGGGCAAACTCGCCGACGTTGTTGGTCACCACAATGAGCCCCTCGCTGCGCGCATGGGCGGCGATGTGCAGATTGTTGACGCCAATCGGCTGCCCGGTCTTCTCCAGGCCCGCACGAATGGCGCCATAGTGCTGCGCAGCCTTGGCGCCATACGGCAGAACCTCCAGACGGCTGCAAAAGTCTTCAATGGCGACCAGGTTGTCGCTCACCCGTGTGCTTTTTTCCGCACCGTGGAACAGTTCCGACAGCGTGATTGCCGAAATCGCCATGCGGCTGGCGTTTTCGTTGAAGAGCGAGAGTACCTCGATGGGGCGCCGCTTCAACACGTAGATGACGATGTTCGTATCGAGCAGGTAGCGCAGCATCAGAGAGGCTCCCGCTCACCGAGGGGCTGCGGGGTGCGCTCTGGCAAAAAATCTTCACTGACCGCTGGGCCACCCAGAAAAAAGCTGTCCCACGTCTGGCCCACGGGCGAGATGATGCGTTCATTCCCCCTGGCACGCACTTCCACCTTGCGCACGCCCTCCGGCAGGCGCAACTCGACGGGTAAGCGCACGGCTTGCGTGCGGTTGTTGATAAAGACGGAGCTGATGGCCATGACAATCCTTTCTGGATGTATATGGCGTTGGTGGTGGTCAAGCCAAGCGGTCCGAAAAGCAGTACAAAAACCATAGCTGCTCGCGCTTGCTGGATAAGCGCTGGAGGCCAATTTGATTCAAAAAATGCGGGATAGCTGCCGTGGGCGGCAACCCAGCGCTCCATGCCGGGCACAATACCGACCACCATGCTGACCTACCCCCATATCGACCCCGTCGCGCTGCAACTTGGCCCGGTGGCCATCCACTGGTACGGGCTGACCTACCTGGCTGCGTTTGGTCTGTTCATGCTCCTGGGCCTGCGGCGCCTGCGGCATGAGCCGTTTGCGTCGCTCACTGGCCCTGCGGCCTGGACGCGCAAGGACGTGGAGGACATCCTTTTTCTGGGTGTGGTGGGTGTGATTGTGGGCGGGCGTCTGGGCTACTGCCTGTTCTACAAGCCGGGCTACTACGCCGCGCACCCGCTGGAGATCTTCGCCGTGTGGCAGGGCGGCATGAGCTTCCATGGGGGGCTGCTGGGCGTGATTGGCTCCTTCTTCTGGTTCGCGCGCACGCGCCAGCGGCCGTGGCTGCAGGTGGCCGATTTCGTGGCGCCCTGCGTGCCTACGGGGCTGGCAGCCGGGCGCGTGGGCAATTTCATCAACGGCGAGTTGTGGGGGCGCTTTGCCAGCCCCGACCTGCCCTGGGGCATGGTGTTTGCGCACAGCGGCTCGATGCAGCCACGCCACCCCTCGCAGGTGTACCAGTTCCTGCTCGAAGGGTTGTTGCTGTTCGTGCTGCTGTGGCTGTACGCGCGCAAGGAGCGGCGCCAGGGACAGGTGGCGGCGGCCTTCCTGTTCGGCTACGGCATCTTCCGTTTCATCGCCGAGTACTTCCGCGAGCCCGACAGCTACCTGGGTCTGCTGTCGCTGGGCATGAGCATGGGGCAATGGCTGTGTCTGCCCATGATCGTTGGGGGTGTGGGGCTCTGGCTCTGGAGCGCACGCCGGGCCTGATTCACGAGGCCCTGGTGTCTTCGCGGTACAGGGCTTCGATTTCTTCGGCGTACTGGCGCTGCACCACGTTGCGCCGGATTTTCTGTGTGGGCGTGAGGCAGCCGTTGTCGATGGTGAAGGCGCTCTCCAGCACCGAGAACTTGCGCACATGCGCCACACGCGCCTGGCGGGCGTTGATGGCGTCAATGCCGCGCTGCAACTCTTCGTGCACGGCCGCACTGCGGGTCCAGTCGGCGGGGCCGCCGGGTAGCTGGAGTTGCCGGGCAAACGCCTGCAGCACATCGGGCTTGAGCGTGAGCAGCACGCTGAGGTAGTGGCGCGAGTCGCCGATGACCACAGCGTGTTCCACCAGCGGCAGGTTCATCAGGTCGGCCTCGATGTTGCCGGGCGAGATGTTCTTGCCGCCCGAGGTGATGAGCAGGTCCTTCTTGCGGCCGGTCACGTAGATGAAGCCGTCCTCGTCAATGCGGCCCAGGTCGCCGCTGTGCAGCCAGCCGTCCTGCAAGGTCTCGGCGGTTGCCTCGGGGCGGCCGCGATAGCCCCGGAACACGTTCGGGCCCTTGACGAGAATCTCGCCGTCGTCGGCAATGCGCACCTGCATGCCGGGCAGGGTCTTGCCCGCCGCGCCCAGGCGGATGAAGCCGGGCAGGCTGATGGCGGTGGGGCCGCAGTCCTCGGACTGGCCGTACACCTCGCCGATCAGCAGGCCCAGGCCGGTGAAGAACTCCAGGTTTTCCACGGCAATAGGCGCCGCGCCAGAGATGAGGATGCGCGCCTGGTCAAAGCCCAGCGCCGCCTGCACTTTGCTGTGCACCAGCCGGTGGGCGATGGTGTTTTTCAAGTTCAGCAGCGTGCCGGGCTCGCGTCCCTGCAGGGCTTCGGCGTGCCAGGCTCGCCCGGTGCGCAGCGCCCAGCGCGCCAGCCGCGCCTTGACGCCTGTGGCGCCCGCCAGCTTGGTGGCGATGGCGGCCTGCATCTTCTCCCACACGCGCGGCACGCCGAAGAACACTGTGGGGTGCACCTCCTGCAGGTGCTCGCCCAGGCTTTCCAGCGAGCGCGCGAAGTAGAGCTGGTAGCCCGCCAGCGCATGGTTGCAGATGGATCCATGCTGCTCGGCGATGTGCGCCAGCGGCAGGTAGGAGATCAGCCGGTCCTGCGGGCCCACCTGGAAAGCGGCCGACAGCGCCGCCGAGGTCCAGCTCAGGTTGGCGTGCGTCAGCTCCACGGCCTTGGGGTGGCCTGTGGTGCCCGAGGTGTAGATCAGCGTGCCGATGTCCTCCTCGCGGATGGCGTCCATACGGCGCTGCACCTCGGCATCGTGCTCCATGCCGCCCAGCGCCAGGAACCGCTCCCAGGCCATGGGCGCGGCCACGCCCTCGGGCACCTGCGGCTGGGCATCGCCCGGCGCCTGGCGCATGAGCACGGTGGCGCGCAGGCGGGCCAGCGCCTGGGGCTCTGCCGCTGCCTTGGCCCATTGCGTCTCGTTTTCCACCAGCAGCACGGCGCAGCCGCTGTGCTCGACGATGTAGGCAATCTCGTTGGCCGCGCTGCTCCAGTAGATGCCGGCCGCCATGGCGCCCACCATCATGGCGGCCAGGTCCATGGTGGTCCACTCGGGGCGGTTGAAGCCCAGGATGCATACCGCGTCGCCGGGTTGCACGCCCAGCGCCACCAGCGCGCGCGCGGCCTGGCGCACCTGCTGGGCGTATTCCTGCCAGGTGGTGGGCTGCCAGCCCTGCGCGTCGCGCACGAAATAGGCGGGCGCCTGCGGCTGGCGCTGGCTGGTGGCCATGAAGCGGGCCGGAATGCTCTGGAAGCGCTGGTCGCTCGCGGCCAGCGGCCCGCTCTGCGCTAGGGAGGTTGGCATGCTCTTGTCTCCATTTTTTTGGGGGATGGCCTGCACGTGGAGTGCAGGCGGCGCGCCGGCCCCTCTGGCGGGGGCCTGTCGCGCACAGGCCGGGTGATGCTCAGGCCAAGCCCAGCATCTGGCGGGCCTCGGCGGTGGAAGCGATCGCGCGGCCCGCATTGCGCGCGCATTGGGCCAGCGCCTCGATCAGCACACCGTTGCCGCTGGCGCGGCTGCCGTCCGGCAGATAGAAGGTGTCTTCCAGGCCGGTGCGCAGCATGCCGCCGAGGTCGGCGGTCTTCTGGTGCACGGGCCAGATCTCCTGGCGGCCGATCAGCGTGGCCTGCCACACGGCGCCGGGGGCCATCCACTGCGGCAGCAGTTCCAGCAGCCGCGCGTCGCAGGGCATGCCCGAGGCCACGCCCATCACCAGGTTGTATTCGGGGCGGCCCATTGCGGGCTTGAGCATGCCGTTCCGGATGTACATGGTGACCGAGCGCACGATGCCCACGTCGAAGCACTCGAACTCGGGGTGTGTGCCGCATTCCTCCATCACGTCGAGAAGCTGCTGCACCTTGGCCACCGGGTTGTCGAACACCATGGGCGGCCAGGCCCAGGTGCCGTCTTCCTTGAGCTTGAGGTAGTTCAGGCTGCCCGCATTGCAGGCGGCGATTTCGGGTTTGACGCGGCGGATGCAGTCCAGCGGCCCGCTGATGTCCTTGCCGATCACGCCGGTCGTCAGGTTGATGATGACGCCCGGGCAGGCCGCCCGGATGGCGTCCACCACCTCCTGGGCCACGTCCGGGTCCCAGCTGGGCATGTGGCCCATGCCGGGCTCCTGCGCGCGGATGTGCACATGCATGATGCTCGCGCCCGCGTTGTAGGCGTCGCGCGCCTGCGCGGCCATCTGCGCGGGGGTGACGGGCACCGGGTGCTGCTGGGGGTTGGTCAGCACGCCGGTGAGGGCGCAGGTGAGGATGGCTTTTTCTTGCGTCATGCGGGGACCTCTTCGGTGATGTCGATTTCTGCGAGCACGCTGCCGGCGGCAACGCTGTCTTTGATCTGGGCGTGCAGGGCCGACACGGTGCCGCTGGCGCGGGCGTGCAGCCACATTTCCATCTTCATGGCCTCCACGCACAGCAAGGGCTGCCCGGCGCTGACTTGCTCGCCCACGGCCACGGCCACGGCGCACACCGTGCCCGCCACCGGGGAGCGCAGCTTGCGCGGGTCCAGGGCCGGGTCGCTCTGCGGGAAGGGCGACAGCTCAGCAAACTGGTGCACCGTGGCGCCCAGTGCTAGCGTGACCTGGCCACCCTGCATCTGGCACACGGCGCTGCGCTGCACGCCGCCCTGGCGCCAGGTCAGGCGTTCGTCCTGCCAGCGCACGGCGTCGAACGTGAAGCTGTCTGCGCCCGCCAGTTGCACCTGCACCTGCGCCCCGTGGGGACGCACGCGCACGGCGCGCTGTTCGCTGCCGCCCGCGAGCACCAGCGTGGTGCCCCAGGTGGCCACGCTGTCGGGGCGGCGGGCACCGCCTTCGCCAGCCGCCAGCGCGGCGGCCGCCAGGGCCCAGGCCAGCGCATCGGGCTGGGGGCGCTGCAGCAGGGGTTCGCCTGCCTGCTGCCACTGGTCGATCAGCGTGGTGTGCATGCGCGCCTCGCGGAAGGCCGGGTGGTCCAGCAGGTCGCGCAGAAAGCGCGCGTTGTGGCGCAGGCCCAGCAGCGGCGCGTCGTCCAGCGCCGCCATCAGGCGGCGGATGGCGTCGTTCCGATCGCGGCCATGGGCGATGAGCTTGGCCACCATGGGGTCGTAGTAGGGGGTGACTTCGCCGCCCTCGCGGATGCCGGCGTCGATGCGCACCTCGCCAAACGCAGCCTGGCCCCGGGCGCGGCCCGCCAGCGCCTGCTCGGGGCGCCAGTAGCGCACGGCGCCGGTTTGCGGCGCGAAGCCGTCGTAGGGGTCTTCGGCGTACAGGCGCACCTCGATGGCATGGCCGGACAGCATGATGTCCTCCTGCGCCAGCGGCAGCGGCTCGCCCGCGGCCACGCGCAACTGCCACTCCACCAGGTCCTGGCCGGTGATGCACTCGGTCACCGGGTGCTCGACCTGCAGGCGCGTGTTCATCTCCAGGAAGTAGTGGTGGTTCTGCGCATCGACGATGAACTCGACCGTGCCCGCGCCCCGGTAGCCCACGGCCAGCGCGGCGGCCACGGCGTCGGCCCCCATCTGCGCGCGCATTTGCGGCGAGACCACGGGGGAGGGCGCCTCCTCGATCACCTTCTGGCGGCGGCGCTGCGCCGTGCAGTCGCGTTCGCCCAGGTGCACGGCGTTGCCATGCGCGTCGGCGAAGACCTGGATCTCGATGTGGCGGCCGTTGTCGATCAGGCGCTCCAGCATCAGCGTGCCGTCGCCAAAGGCACTGGTGGCCTCGCGCCGCGCGCCCTCGATGGCGGCTTGCAACTCGCTGTCGTGCCGCACCAGGCGCATGCCGCGCCCGCCGCCGCCCGCCACGGCCTTGACCAGCAGCGGGTAGCCGAGCTTCTTCGCCTCGGCCACCAGCGTGGCGTCGGCCTGGTCTGCGCCCAGGTAACCGGGCGCGCAGGGCACGCCGGCGGCGATCATGCGCTGCTTGGCCAGGGCCTTGTCGCCCATGGCCTCGATGGCGCTGGGCGGCGGGCCGATGAAGACCACGCCCGCGTCCTCGCAGGCCTGGGCAAAGGCGGCGTTCTCGCTGAGGAAGCCGTAGCCGGGGTGCAGCGCATCGGCACCCGTCGCCTTGCAGGCGCCCAGGATGGCGTCGAACTGCAGGTAGGACTCGGCCGCTGGTGCGGGGCCGATGTGCACGGCTTCGTCGGCCAGCGCCACATGGGGGGCATCGCGGTCGGCGTCGCTGTACACGGCCACCGTGCGGTAGCCCAGCGCGCGGGCGGTGCGGATGACCCGGCAGGCTATTTCTCCGCGATTGGCGATCAGTATCTTGTTAAACATGCTGTGCCCCTTTCGCGGAGAAATCGCCTGCGTGCGCTGCGCGCACCACGCGATGTGGCTTCGCCGCTGCGCCGCTGCGCGGCTGGTCTCTGCGATTGGCGATCAGTATCTTGTTAAACATGTGGTGCCCCTTTCGCGGAGAAACCGCCTGCGTGCGCTGCGCGCACCACGCGATGTGGCTTCGCCGCTGCGCCGCTGCGCGGCTGGTCACCGCGATTGGCGATCAGGATCTTTGAAAAACTCATGCCGGAACCCAGTGTGGTTTGCGTTTCTGCAGGAATGCGCCGGTGCCTTCTTGCCCCTCGGGGCCCTGGGCGGCGCGGGAGAAGAGGGCGGCGGCCTCATCGACCAGCGCGGCAGGGGCGTTCCAGCGCGCCTTGGCCATCAGCGCCTTGGTGGCGGCCAGCGCACCAGGGGCGCAGGCCAGGATGTCGGCCAGCACGGCTTGCAGCGCGGCGTCCACGTCGGCGGTGGCCACTTGCTGGTGCACCAGGCCGATGCGCAGCGCCTGCGCCGCATCCAGCTTGCCGCCGGTCACCGCCAGGCGCTTGGCCTGTGAGTAGCCCAGGCGCTCGACCAGAAAGGGTGCGATCTGCGCGGGCACCACGCCCAGCGAGGTCTCGGGCAGGCGGAAGCTCGCCGTCTCGGTGGCGATGGCCACGTCGGCCACGCAGGCCAGGCCCAAGCCGCCGCCCATCACCGTGCCCTCCAGCACCGCCACCACGGCCAGTGGCGTGTCGGCAAAGGCGGCACACATGCGGCCGAAGGCGGCGTTGACTTCGGCAATGGGGTCGGTGCCTGCCGGGGCCTCCATGGCGCGCATGCGGGCCATGGCCATGTCCTTGAGGTCGCCCCCGGCGCAAAAATGCCCGCCTGCGCCGCGCAGCACCACCACGCGGGTGGGGTGGGCGCTGCCCACGCTGGCCTCGGCCTGCGCAAGGGCCTGGCGCAGCTCCTCTACCATGGCCAGCGACATGGCGTTGCGCACGTCGGGGCGGTTCAAGGTGATTTCGAGCACGGGGCCCGTATTCACGGCGCTAATAGCTATAAAACTCATAGCATCAATCCGCTTCAGCGCTTCTTGCCCGGCAAGGTGCCTTCCAACTTGCAGATGATGCCCAGCATGATTTCGTCCGCCCCACCGCCGATGGAGATCAGGCGGCTGTCGCGGTAGGCCTGGCTGATGGGGTTGTCCGCCGTGAAGCCCATGCCACCCCAGTACTGCAGGCAGGAGTCGGCCACCTCGCGGGACAGGCGCCCCGCCTTGAGCTTGGCCATGGAGGCGAGCTTGGTCACGTCCTTGCCCGCAACATACGACTCCACGGCGCGGTAGGTGAGGGCGCGCAGGGCTTCGACTTCGGTGCGCAGCTCCGCCAGGCGGAAGTGCACCACCTGGTTGTTCAGGAGGGGCTGGCCGAAGGTGTGGCGCTGGCGCGTGTATTCGATGGTCTGGTCGATCAGGTTGTCCAGCGACTGGAGGCTGCTGGCAGCGCCGTACAGGCGCTCTTCCTGGAACTGCAGCATCTGGAACATGAAGCCCGCGCCCTCCTGGCCGATGAGGTTGCGCTGTGGCACGCGCACGTTGTCGAAGAAGAGCTGCGCCGTGTCGCTCGAATGCATGCCGATCTTCTCGATCTTCTGGCGCGTCACGCCTGGGGCATCGAGCGGCACCATGATGAGCGACTTGTTCGAGTGCACCGGCCCCTCGCTGGTGTTGGCCAGCAGGCAGCACCAGTCGGCCTGCATACCGTTGGTGATCCACATCTTGGAGCCGTTGATGACGTAGTCGCCGCCATCCTTCTTGGCCGTGGTCTTGAGTGCGGCCACGTCCGAGCCACCGGTGACCTCGCTCACGCCGATGCAGCCCACCAGGTCGCCCGCGATGGAGGGTGCGAGGAATTCACGGCGCAGCTCGTCACTGCCAAAGCGCGCCAGCGCCGGGGTGCACATGTCGGTCTGCACGCCGATGGCCATGGGCACGCCACCCACGTTGCAGTCGCCCAGCGCCTCGGCCATGACCATGGAGTAGCTGAAGTCCAGCCCCATGCCGCCAAACTCGGTGGGGTACTTGATGCCCAGCAGGCCCAGGTCGCCCATTTTCTTGAAGAGCTGGTGCGCGGGGAAGATGCCGGCCTTCTCCCATTCGCGGGTGTGGGGGTTGATCTCGTTGGCGACGAATTTGCGCACCGTGTCGCGGATCTGCTCGTGCTCGGGGGTGAATTGCATGGTGTGGGCTCCGGATTCAAGAAAGGGGTTACATGCGGGCGATGCCGAAGGTGTTGGGGTGCAGCACGCGCGATCTGGCGTCGCGGGCCATGGCCAGGCATTGGGCGAGCACGTTGCGGGTTTCGCGTGGGTCGATGATTCCGTCGTCCCACAGGCGCGCGGTGCCGAACAGCACGTCGGATTCAAGGTCCAGGCGGCGCTTGAGCTGCTCGCTCATGGCCTTGATGCCGGCCTCGGCCTGCTCGCCCAGGGGCACGCCGGCGCGCTCCAGCTTGCCGCGGCTGATCATCTCCATGACCATGGCGGCCTGGGCGCCGCCCATGACGGCGGTGCGTGCGCTGGGCCAGCTGAAGATGAAGTCCGGGTCGAAGCCGCGACCGCACATGCCGTAGTTGCCCGCGCCGAACGAGCCACCCACCACGATGGTGAACTTGGGCACGCGCGCATTGGCCACGGCCTGGATCATCTTGCTGCCGTGCTTGATGGCGCCGGCGCGCTCGGCCGCCGTGCCCACCATGTAGCCCGTGGTGTTCTGCAGAAAGACCAGCGGCGTGCCGCTCTGGTCGCACAGCTGGATGAACTGCGCCGCCTTGACCGAGCCCGTGGGCTGGATGGGGCCGTTGTTGGCGATGAGGCCGACCCGGTGGCCATCGATGCGCGCATGGCCGCACACCGTGTCGCCGTCGAAGGCCGCCTTGAATTCGAGGAAGTGCGAGCCATCGACCACGCGCGCGATGATCTCGCGCGCGTCGTAGGGCTCGCGCTCGTCGGCCGGGACGATGCCCAGCAGCTCCTCGGCGTCGTACAGCGGCGCGCGCACGCTGGCGTCCTGGCCCGCAGCCTCGTCCCAGGGCAGGTGGTCCAGCAGGTCGCGGGCGATGGCGATGGCGTGCGCGTCGTTCTCGGCCAGGTACTCGCCCAGGCCGGTCACGCGGGCGTGCAGCTCGCTGCCGCCCAGTTCGTCGTCGGTGGTGTCCTCGCCAATGGCGGCCTTCACCAGGGGCGGGCCGGCCAGGTAGATGCTGGAGCGGTCCTTGACCAACACCACGTAGTCCGACAGGCCGGGCAGGTAGGCGCCACCGGCCGTGGACGAACCGTGCACCACGGCGATCTGCGGAATGCCCGCGGCCGACAGGCGCGCCTGGTTGGCGAAGCTGCGTCCGCCGTCCACAAAAATGTCGGCCTGGTACATCAGGTTGGCGCCGCCCGATTCGACCAGCGACACCAGCGGCAGCTTGTTCTGCAGCGCAATCGCCTGGGCGCGCAGGCCTTTTTTCAGGCCCATGGGCGCCACGGTGCCGCCCTTGACGGCGCTGTCGCTGGCCGAAATCAGCACGCGCTTGCCCGCCACCTGGCCGATGCCCACGATGGAGCCGCCGCCGAGCACGGACTTCTTGCCGTCGTCATCGTGCATCCCCAGGCCCGCCAGGGCGCTGAGTTCCAGGAAGCTGCTGCCCCGGTCGAGCAGGCGCGCCACGCGCTCGCGCGGCAGCAACTGGCCCTTCTTCTCGAACTTGTCCTGCTTGGAGGCGGATTCCGCCACCACCTGGCCCTGCAGGGCCTGCACCTGCGCCAGCCGTTCGGCCATGCGCTCGTGGTTGCGGCGGAAGGCGTCGGTGCGCGGGTCGATCTGGGAACGGATCTGCGTCATGGTTTGAGCACCTCGGGCGGCTGGGCGCGGTGGAAGCCCTCGAAAGGTTGGGAGCGTTGATGGTCCAGGCTGGGGAACACGGCGCTGCCCAGCGAGGCCGCGCCATCGATCTGCACCGTGATGCCGGTGATGAAGGCCGCGCCGGGGCTGAGCAGGAAGACGATGGCCGCGCTGATCTCGGCCTCGGTCGCCAGGCGGCGCAGCGGCACATGCTGGCGCAGTTGCGGGATCAGGGCCTTGACGGCGCCGCCATAGCTGTCCATGCCCGAGGAGGCCACCCAGCCCGGCGCCACGGCGTTCACGCGCACGCCGCTGCTGGCCCATTCGAAGGCGGCGCTCATGGTCAGGTTGCTCATGCCCGCGCGCGCCGCGCCCGAGTGGCCCATGCCGGGCATGCCGTTGCGGAAGTCCGCCGTCATGTTGACGATCGCGCCGCCGTGCTCCTGCATGCTTTGCAGGAA
Organism: Acidovorax sp. 210-6; assembly: GCF_010020825.1. GTDB lineage: Bacteria > Pseudomonadota > Gammaproteobacteria > Burkholderiales > Burkholderiaceae_C > Simplicispira > Simplicispira sedimenti. The sequence goes on along the minus strand of NZ_JAACJE010000001.1, from coordinate 2,560,786 downwards.
CACCTCGCGCATCATCAGAAAGCCGCCCGTGAGGTTGTTGCTCACCACGGCCTCGAAGCCGCGCTTGCTGATGGCCTGCAGCGGCGCGGGAAACTGCCCGCCCGCGTTGTTGACCAGGCCGGCAATGGGGCCCACCTTGCCCACCATGGTGGCCACGGCGGCCTTGACGGCTTCCTCGTCGCGGATGTCGAAGGCGATGGTCTCGCACAGGCCGCCGTCGTCGCGGATTTCCTGCGCCACGCGGTCGAGCTTCTCCTGGGTGCGGCCGCTGATGACGACGCGCGCGCCCAGCGACGCCAGTTCGTGGGCCACGCAGCGGCCGATGCCGCTGCCGCCGCCGGTGACCCAGAGGGTGCGGCCGGCAAACAGGCCTGGACGGAAGACGCTGTCATAGCGCGCGGCCGGGGAGGCTGTGTTCTGAAGTGGAGGAGTGGGCTGGTTCATGGAGGGTTGAAACTGCTTGGGTGACGAATTAGATGTCAACATGACGTTAACGTCAACCATATGTCTTATAGGTATTTTCCCTTGTCTATGCGTGATGAAATGGCTTTATGATGCACACCCTGATTTCTCAACACCTGCAAGGAACACCATGAACATCCAGGAATGCACCGAAGCCATCCGCGCCAAAGTGGGCGACAACAGCGGCCTGAACGCCGTGCTCAAGTTCGATTGCGGCGACGATGGCAAGATCGTCATCGATGGCGCATCCACCCCCAACACCGTGGACAACAACGACCGCGAAACCGACTGCACTGTGGCCATCTCGCTGGAGAACCTGAACGCACTGCTCACCGGCCAGCTGAACCCCGTCACCGGCTTCATGAGCGGCAAGTTCAAGGTCAGCGGCGACATGAGCGTCGCCATGAAGCTGCAACGGGTGGTCTGAACATGGCTGCAGGCCGCACTTCCGCGCAGGGCGACGCGCAGGCTGCAGCCACGGCGGCGGCCGCGCGCCAGCTGCTGGATGACCACAACAGCGACGACAAGCATTCGGAGCTGTTCGGGGTCACAGAGCTGTGCAACGCCTTTGACGTGACGCCGCGGACCCTGCGCTTCTACGAAGACAAAGGTCTGCTGAGCCCGCGCCGCATCAATGGCACCCGCGTGTACAGCCGCCGCGACCGTGCGCGGCTGGCGCTGATCCTGCGTGCCAAGGCCATCGGCTCCTCGCTGGCCGAGATCAAGCAGTACCTCGACATGTACGGCCAGGCCGGCGAGGGCCGCGAGCAGCAGCTGCGCTATGTGCTACAGCGCACCGACAAGGTCATTGCCGAGCTGGAGCAAAAGCGCGCACACATCGAGAGCAGCCTGGCCGAGCTGCGCATCATCAACAGCAATGTGCGCCAGAACCTGGGGCTGCCTCCGCTGGACTGATGTCTCTGGACTCGTTCTGTTGTGGCGTCGTTGGCTTTTGGGCCTCGGCGCTTTTTTCTTTTCACGGCATCAGCCGCCGACCGACGCGAGCGCACTCCAGATCGTGTGCGTAAGCATGTCCGCCAGCGCCTCGCGCTCCTTGGGCGTGCTCTGTTCGTTCAGCATCTTGCAGAAGCTGCGCTCGATGGTCCAAGCCAGCATGCGCGCGAGACCAGCGTGCGCGGCCGGGTGGGCTGCGCCTTCCTTTGCGAGCTGGTCGAGCGTGCGCTGGATCTCGCGGGTGCGGTGGTCCATGAACTCGGCGAACACCGCCTGCACCTGCGGATCGTAGGCGGACACCTCGTTCATGGCCCAGATGGCGTGGCGGTGCCGGAACAGGATCTCCACCACCTCGCGCATGAAGGCCTGGAACTCGGCGCGCCCGTAGCTGCCGGACTTCTTCAGCCGAGCCCGGGCGGCGGTCTTGAGCTGCAGTTGCACCGCCTGCATGGCGTGGCTGACGAGCTGCCCCTTGTTGCGACAGTGCAGGTAGAAGGTGGCGCGCGCCATGCCCGCTTCCCGCGCCAGCTCTTCCACGCTGATGGTCGTGAAGCTCTCGCCGCGCGCGAGCAGGCGCTCGAAAGCCTCGACCAACCGGTCCATGGCGGCGGGCAGAGAGGTGTCGGTGGTGGCGCGGTTGCGCCGGGTGATGGAGGCCATGGGAAGCCGCGTAATTACACGACGGCCTGCGGATGGTGCCCCGGCTGCACGAACAGGTCGAACGCCAGCGGCGTGCTGCCGGGCTCGCAGCGGTAGGGCCGCAGGTCGCGTACCCCGGCCTCCACCAGCACGTCCTCGTCCACGCAGTGCCGGCCCGTGAAAGCGGTGCTCGGCTGGGTGAGGATGTGCCAGGCGGCGTCGGCCATGATCTCGGGCGTGCGGCTCACGGCCCGGGCCTGGGTGCCTGCGATGTGGCGCACGGCGGCGGTGTCGATGTAGGTCTTGGGCCAGAGCGTGTTGAAGGCGATGCGCTCGTGCCGGAACTCCTCTGCCATGGCCATGGCATAGAGGCTCATCGAATACTTGGCCAGCGCGTAGGCCGGGTAGGGAGCGAACCATTCGGGTTTGAATTCGAGCGGTGGCGCCAGGTTGAGCACATGCGGGTTGGCCGCCTTCATCAGGTGCGGGATGCAGGCGCGGCTGACCAGGAAGGTGCCCCGGGCGTTGATGTTCTGCATCAGGTCCAGCCGTTTGGGCTCGGTCTGCAGCGTGCCCGTGAGGTGGATGGCCGAGGCGTTGTTGATGCAGATGTCGATGCCGCCAAAGCGCTCCACGGTGCGGGCCACGGCGGCGTCGATCTGGTCCGCGTCGCGGATGTCGCACAGCAGCGGCAAGGCCTGGCCGCCCGCGGCCTCGATCTCGCGCGCTGCGGTGTGGATGGTGCCCGGCAGCGTGGGGTGCGGCTCGGTGGTCTTGGCCGCAATGGCCACGTTGGCGCCGTCGCGCGCGGCGCGCAGCGCGATCGCGAGGCCGATGCCGCGCGAGCCGCCGCTGATGAACAGGGTCTTGCCGTGTAGGGACATGATTTTCCTTTCGGGGCTGCCCCGGGTTGGAGCGTTGCTGGGCGACTGTACCGAAACAAAAACAGTTCGTCTAGACAGTATGTCTATTTTGTTCTGGTGGCCTGTGCTCGCGCACAATGGCCAATAATTTCTGCCGTGACCGGCCTCTCAACGTCTTCTCGATCAAGCCCATGACCACCGCTCCCGAATGGATCGCCCGCAGCGTTTCGCGCCTGCGCGGCTCCCGTGCCGCTGAAGGCGCCCCGACGGCTGCACAGGCCGCCAAGGTGGAGGTGGAGCGCAGCACCCACGAGCGCCTGCAGGCCACACTCAGGCGCGGCAACGAGGCGCTGTCGCCGCGCGCCCTTCGCCGCCTGCTGGCCGACCTGCAGGAAGTGGTGGCGCCGCGCGTAAGCGAGGTCGAGGGCGGTGCTCGGGCCCACGCCGTGGCGCAGTGGTATGCGCAGGCCGAGCCCGAGGAGCGGCGCGACATGTGGCTGCTCATGAGCGAGCAGTTCGCGCCCGACGCCACGCGCTTCAAGTCGGCGCGCCTGCGCTACGAGGCGGCGGCGGGCACGGAAGAAGAGGGCCAGGCCGAGATCCATCTGCGCCGTGCGCTGGTGTCGCCGCGCACGCGGCTGCTGCAGCGCTTCGCGGTGTTTCCGCAGGGTATGCGCTTCCTGGTGGATTTGCGCGCCGAGCTGCTGCCGGCCCTGAAGCAAGACAAGCGCCTGCTGGCACTGGATGCCGAGCTGGAGCAGCTGTTCTCCACCTGGTTCGATGTGGCCTTTCTGGAGCTGCGCCGCCTGTCCTGGGATTCGCCCGCCTCGCTGCTGGAAAAGCTCATCCAGTACGAGGCCGTGCACGACATCCGCAGCTGGGCCGACCTGAAGAACCGCCTCGACAGCGACCGCCGCTGTTACGGCTTCTTCCATCCGCGCCTGCCCAATGAGCCGCTGATCTTCGTCGAGGTGGCGCTGGTGGATCGCATCTCCGACAGCATCACGCCGCTGCTCGACGAGGCGGCCGCGCCGTGCGATATCAGCAAAGCCACCACGGCCATCTTCTATTCCATCAGCAACACGCAGACGGGCCTGCGCGGCGTGAGCTTTGGCGACTCGCTCATCAAGCATGTGGTGGAGACGCTCAAACAGGAGTTTCCGCGCCTGCGCACCTTCGCCACGCTCTCGCCCATCCCGGGCCTGCGTGCCTGGCTGGGCAAGCATGCGGGCGCCATGATCGAGCGGCTGGACGAACGCCGCCGTGCGGAACTGGGACGGGCCGTGGGCTTCGAGCCGCCGCAGGCCTCGCACCTGCTCGCGGCGTTCGACAAGGCACAGGCGCTGGACGAGCACTCGCCCGTGCGCCAGATGCTGCTGCAGTGCGCCGCGCACTACCTGGCGCGCGAACTGCAGGACGGCAAGCCCGTGGACCCGGTGGCACGCTTCCACCTGGGCAATGGGGCGCGCGTGGAGCGGCTCAACTGGGCGGGCGACCCGTCGCCCAAGGGGCTCAAGCAGTCCTACGGGCTGATGGTGAACTACTTGTACGATCTCAAGCGCATCGACAAACACCGCGCCCAGCTGGCCGAAGGCCAGGTGGCGGCGTCGCGCGAGATCGAAGGCCTGTGTGCCTTCCGCTAAAAGCGCGACAGGACCGGTTCAGAAGGAATCCAGATACATGACAGCAGAAGTGGTGGCGGCCCCGGCCGCCGGAGAAGCCGGCGCCGCCGGTGTGGTGGTGGTGACCTTGCGCCACACCGGGCGGCTCAATGCCATGTCGCGCGCCATGTGGCGCCAGTTGCGCTCTGTGTTCGAGAGCATCCAGCGCAATACAGAAGCGCGCTGCGTGCTGATCGAAGGCGAAGGCGGCGCATTCTGCGCGGGCGGTGACATCTCCGAGTACCCGGCTTTCCGCTTCGACCCGGCGCAGTTGCGCGATTTCCATGAGAACGATGTCTGGGGCGGCCTTTCGGCCATGCTGGCCTGCGATGTGCCCATCGTGGCGCGCATCGACGGCGCCTGCATGGGCGCGGGCGTGGAGATCGCCAGTTGCTGCGACATCCGCATCGCCGCCGCGGGCGCGCGCTTCGGCGCGCCCATCGCGCGCCTGGGCTTCCCCATGGCGCCGCGCGAGGCGCAGCTGGTGGCGGGCGCCGTGGGCGAGTTGACGGCGCGCCAGATGCTGCTCGAAGCCGCCACCTTCGCCGCGCCCGACATGCTGGCGCGCGGCTTCCTCAGCCGCGTGGTGCCCGACGAGCGCCTGGATGCCGAGGCCCTGGGCACGGCCCAGCGCGTGGCGGGCCTGGCACCGCAGGCGGCGCGCCTGAACAAACAGATGCTTCGAGCATTAAAAGTGCCTCTAGCCCTTGATGGAAAAGCGCAAGCAGCTATTGAAAACATAGTGAACGGTGCATCGGACCCCTACGCCTACGCCGACAGCGCCGAGCACCGCGAGGGCATCAACGCCTTTCTTGCCAAACGCCCACCCGCCTTCTGACATCGCCATGAACGCACCCCGCAACGACAGCCTGTTCGCCGCCCTGCGCGCGGCCTTTCCCGCCGACCTGGACGCCACTGCCATCGAGACCACGGCGCCCGATGGCACGCCGCTGTACTACACCTGGCGAGACATCGACCGCGCCAGCAGCCGCATCGCCAACCTGTTGGCCTCGCTGGGTCTGCCGGGCGGTAGTCGCGTGGCGGTGCAGGTGGAGAAGTCGGTCGAGGCCCTGCTGCTGTACCTGGCCACGCTGCGCGCGGGCTATGTCTTCTTGCCGCTCAACACGGCCTACCAAAGCGCCGAGATCGAATACTTCATCGGCAACGCCGAGCCCGCCGTGGTGGTGTGCACACCGGGCAACTTTGGCTGGGTGTCGAAGATCGCCTTCACGGCCGGCACGCGCCATGTGTTCACGCTGGGCGAGAATCGCAACGGCAGCCTGCTGGAGCGCGCGGCGCACCATGCCGACACGCACGAGGCGGCGCGCAAGGGCGCGGACGACCTGGCCGCCATCCTCTACACCAGCGGCACCACGGGCCGCAGCAAGGGGGCCATGCTGACGCACGGCAACCTGCTGTCCAACGCGGTGATGCTGAATGAATACTGGGGCTGGCGCCGTGATGATGTGCTGATCCACGCGCTGCCCATCTTCCATGTGCACGGGCTGTTCGTGGCCATCCACGCGGCGCTGCTGGGCGGCAGCAAGATGCTCTGGCTGGCGAAGTTCGACCCCAGGGCCGTGATCGCCGCGCTGCCGCGTGCCACCGTGTTCATGGGCGTGCCCACGTTGTACGTGCGCATGCTGGGCGAGGGCGCGCTCACGCGCGAAGCGGCCAGCCACATGCGCCTGTTCATCTCGGGCTCGGCGCCGCTGCTCATCGAAACCTTCCGCGACTGGCAGGAGCGCACGGGCCACACCATTCTGGAGCGCTACGGCATGAGCGAGACCATCATGCTCACCTCCAACCCCTATGCGGCGGATGCGCGCCATGGCGGCCAGGACGAGCGCCGTGGCGGCACCGTGGGCTTCCCGCTGCCCGGCGTGGGCCTGCGCGTGGTGGGGGACGACGGCCAGGCATTGGCCGTGGGCGAGACCGGCAATATCCAGGTGCGCGGCGCCAACGTGTTCAAGGGCTACTGGCGCATGCCCGAGAAGACGGCCGAGGAGTTCACCCCCGATGGCTGGTTCAAGACCGGCGATGTGGGCGTGGTGGACGAGCGCGGCTACGTGCGCATCGTCGGCCGCAGCAAGGACCTGATCATCAGCGGCGGCTATAACGTCTACCCGGCCGAGGTGGAAGGCTATATCAACGAACTGCCCGGTGTCGCCGAGAGCGCGCTGGTGGGTGTGCCGCACCCCGATTTTGGCGAGGTGGGCGTGGCGGTGGTCATTGCCAAGCCGGGCGCCGTGCTGCAGCCCGAGGCCATCGTGGCAGCTCTGAAAGCGCGGCTGGCCAACTTCAAAATTCCCAAGCAGTGCTACGTGGTGCCGGAGCTGCCGCGCAACACCATGGGCAAGGTGCAGAAGAACCTGCTGCGCGAGCAGTACAAGGGCCTGTTCGCCTGAACTTCCTCCATCTCACCAGAAAAAACGGGCCTTGGAGGCCCGTTTTGCTATTCAACTAATAGCTATTAGCGCTTTGTAGACGGGCGCTGGTGCCGTTTTTTATCGCAAAACCAGCACTGGAATGTGCGAATGCGTCAGCACATGCTGGGTTTCGCTGCCCAGCAGCAGGCGCTTGATGCCCTTGCGGCCGTGCGAGGCCATGACGATCAGGTCGCATTTGTGCTTCTTGGCGGCGGCGATCACGGCCTCGGCCACCAGGTCGGACTTGGCGACCACGGCCTTCACGTTGACGCCCAGGGCCTGCCCCCGGGTCTTGACGCCATCGACTTCGGCCTGGGCCGCGTCGGCCCACTGTTTTTCGATCTGGCGCACATCGCTGGGATCCACGGGCATGCCGCCTTCGAAGTAGCTGCGTGGGTAACGCGGCACCACCTTGAGTGCCACAGCGCTTGCGCCGCATTGTGCCGCCAGCGTCAGCCCGTCCTGAACCGCCTTGTCCGAGAGCTTGGAGCCGTCTGTGGCAATCAGAATGCGTTGGTACATGGTGAATCCTCTGTGCTGAAAACCTTGATTAGAGTAAAAAACACGTGTTTTAAATTGACCGTGGTCAAATATCTGGAGGCTAAGTAACTGTAAGCTTGCCCCATGTCAAAGATTCTTGCCCCGGCACCGGATATGCGTCCTGGCGACCCATACCCGGCAAAGGGCGCAGATGCGCCGGATGGCTCGGCCGATGAGGTCTTGCTGGACGATCCGCAGGAGTGGCCGTCGTTTGGTCGGGAATGTTCGGTGCAGGAGGGGCGGGATCGGTATCCCGGCGCCTGGGAGTCGAATGTGGTCATTGAAGGCATGCACTGCGCTGCATGTGCCCTGACCATTGAAGAGGCGCTGTGCCGCGTGCCCGGGGTCCAGCGCGCCGATGTCAGTGCGGCCACCCAGCGCGCCCGCGTGGTCTGGCAGCCGGACCACACACGTCCGTCGGTATGGATGCAGGCGCTGCGCCAGGCAGGGTACCGTGCCTTGCCTGCGCTGGACGCGCAGGCGCGCGACCAGCGCCAGCGCGAGCACCGCCAGGCCTTGTGGCGCTGGCTGGTGGCGGGTTTTTGCATGATGCAGGTCATGATGTATGCGTGGCCTGCCTACGTGGCAGCACCGGGCGATCTGTCCATGGAGATGGAGCGCTTGCTGCGCTGGGCCTCCTGGGTCATCAGTCTGCCGGTGGTCCTGTTTGCCTGCGGCCCGTTCTTTTCAAGCGCCCTGCGCGATATCCGGCTGAGGCGCATCAGCATGGATCTTCCGGTGGCACTGGGGATGCTCATCACCTTTGTCGTGAGCTCGATCGGCACGTTCGATCCGGAAGGGGTGTTTGGTCACGAGGTCTATTTTGATTCGCTGACCATGTTTGTCTTCTTTCTGCTCACCGGCCGCTGGTTGGAGACGCGTCTGCGCGACCGCACCGCGGGCGCACTGGAGGCGGTGCTCAATCGCTTGCCTCCCAGCGTGTTGCGCCGTACCGATGGAGGCAATTTCGAACGCGTGGCCGTGCGTCGTCTGCAAGTGGGTGACGTGGTACGCGTACTGCCGGGTGAGGCCTTTGCAGCCGACGGGCAGGTGATCGAAGGCCGCACATTGGCCGACGAGGCACTGTTGACTGGTGAATCCACACCCGTGCAGCGTGGCCCGGGCAGCAAGGTGGTGGCGGGCAGCTTCAACCTGCAATCGCCAGTTCTGGTGCAGGTGGAGGGCTTGGGAGAAGACACCCGGTTTGCCCAGATCGTCGCCTTGATGGAAAGCGCCGCCACGCAAAAGCCCCGGTTGGCACAGTTGGCCGATCGCATTGCGCGGCCCTTTCTGGTGCTGGTGCTGCTCGCAGCGGCGTTGGCGGCGGCCTGGTGGTGGCCCACCGATCCGGCGCGCGCGCTCATGGTGGCGGTGGCCGTACTCATTGTGACCTGTCCTTGCGCTTTGTCGCTGGCTACGCCGGTGGCCATGTTGTCTGCGGCTGGAGCGTTGGCGCGTAGCGGGGTGCTGGTGCGCAACCTGCAGGCCCTTGAATCGCTCTCGCAGGTGGATACGGTGGTGTTCGACAAGACCGGCACCCTCACGCGCGACAGCATGACGGTGCAGGCCATAGAGCCAACCCAGGTGGGACAGGAAATGCAGGTGCTGGCAATGGCGGCAGCCATGGCGGCGCAGTCCCTGCATCCGGTGTCGCGCGCGCTCGTGCAGGCCGCGCAGCAGCGTGGTGTGGCGGGCCAATGGGCGGTTCGGGATCTGCAGGAGCTGCCCGGCCTGGGGCTGCAGGCGCTGGTGCAGCAAGCCGATGGCACGGGCCCGGCGTGGCTGCTGCGACTGGGGTCGGCACGCCACGCGGGCTTGACGTCGCCGGAAGGCGGGGGGCTGCTGGATGGTTCGGGCAGTGTCTGGCTGGCGCTCATCGATGATGCCGGGCAATCCCATAAATGGGCGCGGTTCGTGTTGGCTGAGGATCTGCGGGCGCACAGCAGCGCAGCCGTGGCCGGGCTGCGCCAAGCAGGAATGGGCGTGTATTTGCTTTCGGGCGACCGCGCCGATGCCGTCGCCCGGTTGGCCGCCAGTGTGGGCATTACCGATTGGCGTGCAGAGTGCGCACCAGCCGACAAGCTTGCTGCAATGCGCGCATTGCAGGCCCAGGGTCGCCGCGTGGCCATGGTGGGAGACGGGCTCAACGATGGGCCGGTGCTGGCGGCGGCGCACGCCTCTTTCGCCTTTGGTCGGGCAGTGCCGTTGGCACAGGCACGGGCGGATTTTGTGGTGCCTGGGGATGATCTCGGGCAGGTGGTCCGGACAATAGCCCTAGCCCAGCAAGCAGTAAAGGTTGTGCGACAAAATTTATGGTGGGCTGCTGCGTACAACGCGGCTTCCGTGCCCTTGGCAATCGCTGGCTACATGCCGGCATGGTTGGCGGGGCTGGGTATGGCGCTGAGTTCGCTTCTGGTGATCCTGAATGCAGCGCGCTTGTCAGTGATCCCTTCAGCGCCCCTGCCCCAGGCCTCGGATCACGTCTCTGCCCCCAGGGGCCAGGCGGCTTCTGCCTGAGTGCCCGCTGCAATTGGAATTGGTCTGATGGACATCCTGTATCTCTTGATTCCGCTGTCGGTGGTCTTGGTGCTGCTGATCCTGCTTGGCCTTTGGTGGGCCGTGCACAGGGGACAGTTCGAGAATGTGGAGCAGGAGGGAGAACGCATTCTTCGCGACGGTTGACTAGCATCAATAGCACTACCGTTAACGAGGTTATTATTTCCGAGAACTCTAAGAGGTAAGCGATGGATTCACTAACAAAAGCAGATGCTGCCCACTACAACGACACGGTTGTGCGGCAGTTTTCAATCATGGCCGTGGTTTGGGGTGTTGTGGGCATGCTGGTGGGCGTGTTCATTGCAGCCCAGCTGGCATGGCCAGAACTCAATTTCAACATCCCCTGGCTCAGCTACGGGCGCTTGCGCCCCCTGCACACCAATGCGGTGATTTTTGCTTTCGGCGGCAGCGCGCTCATTGGTACGAGCTACTACGTGGTTCAGCGCACTTGCCAGGTGCGACTGTTTGGCGGTCCGCTGGTGGGCTTCACCTTCTGGGGTTGGCAGCTGGTGATTCTGGCTGCAGCCATCTCCTTGCCGCTGGGCTACACCAGCGCCAAGGAATACGCTGAACTCGAATGGCCCATCGACATCCTGATCACGCTGGTCTGGGTGGCCTACGCCATCGTCTTCTTTGGAACCATCGGCATCCGCAAGGTGCGTCACATCTATGTGGCCAACTGGTTCTACGGTGCATTCATCTTGGCGGTGGCAGTGCTGCACCTGGTCAACAGTGCTGCGGTGCCTGTCAGCTTGATGAAGAGCTATTCCGCGTATGCAGGTGTGCAGGACGCCATGGTGCAGTGGTGGTACGGCCACAACGCTGTGGGCTTCTTCCTCACGGCGGGCTTCCTGGGCATGATGTATTACTTCATCCCCAAGCAGGCCGGTCGTCCCGTGTACTCGTATCGCCTGTCGATCGTGCACTTCTGGGCCCTGATTTTCACCTACATGTGGGCTGGCCCTCACCATCTGCACTACACCGCGCTGCCTGACTGGACGCAATCGGTGGGCATGGTGTTCTCGCTCATCCTGTTGGCCCCGAGCTGGGGCGGCATGATCAACGGTGTGATGACGCTGTCGGGCGCATGGCACAAGCTGCGTGACGACCCCATCCTGCGTTTCCTGATCGTGTCGCTGTCGTTCTACGGCATGTCCACGTTCGAGGGTCCGATGATGTCCATCAAGACGGTCAATGCCCTGAGCCATTACACCGACTGGACCGTGGGCCACGTCCACTCCGGCGCGCTGGGTTGGGTGGGTCTGATCACCATGGGTTCGTTGTACTACCTGGTGCCGCGTCTGTTTGGCCGCGAAAAGATGCACTCCGTCAAGGCCATCGAGCTGCACTTCTGGCTCGCCACCATCGGCATCGTGCTCTACATCGCCGCCATGTGGATTGCCGGTGTGATGCAAGGCCTGATGTGGCGCGCTGTCAACGCCGATGGCACGCTGACCTACACCTTTGTCGAGAGCGTCAAGGCGAGCTATCCGTTCTACATGATCCGTGTCGCCGGTGGTGTGTTGTACCTCACAGGCATGATCATCATGGCCTGGAACGTCTGGATGACGGCCATTTCGGGGCGCTCGGTCAACGTGGCCATCCCCGCCGTCAAGCCTGCTCACGCCTGAGATCGCGAGGAATACATTCATGTCTCAAAACCAACAATCCTCCAGCGGTTTCACCCACGAGAAGGTCGAAACCAACAACTTCCTGATGATCGTTCTGATCGTCCTGGTGATCGCCGTGGGCGGTCTGGTTGAAATTGTTCCGTTGTTCTTCCAGAAGTCCACCACAGAGCCGGTCAAGGGGGTGGAGCCTTACGCAGCGCTGCCGCTGATGGGGCGCGACATCTACATCCGCGAGGGCTGCTACAACTGCCACTCGCAGATGATCCGTCCCTTCCGCGCGGAGACGCTGCGTTACGGTCACTACTCGGTGGCAGGTGAGTTCGTGTATGACCACCCTTTCCAATGGGGTAGCAAGCGTACCGGACCCGACCTGCACCGTGTGGGCGGCAAGTACAGCGATGAATGGCATCGCATCCACCTGGTCAACCCACGCAACGTGGTGCCCGAGTCCAACATGCCTGGCTACCCCTGGCTGGAGAAGAACCAGATCAATCCGGCTGATGTGGCTCCGCGCATGAAGGCGCTGCGTACCGTGGGTGTTCCCTACACCGACGAGCAGATTGCCGCTGCCGCAGATGAAGTGAAGGGCAAGACCGAGATGGAAGCCCTCATTGCCTACCTGCAGGGCATGGGACGCGCACTCAAGTAAGCGTAGAAAGGGCCATCATGGACACTACCACCATGCGCGTCATCGTCACGCTGCTGTCGTTTGGCTGCTTCATCGGCATCGCTCTGTGGGCGTATGCACGCAGCAACCGGGAGCGGTTCGAAGAGGCAGCCCAACTGCCTTTCCAACAAGAATGAAACCCACCAGAACGAGAACAAACCATGAGTGATTTCACCAGTAATTTCTGGTCGGTGTTTGTGGCCGGTGTCACGGTCATCAGCATCATCGCCTGTCTGATTCTGCTCGTTATTACGGCGCGCAAGAAAGTCGCTTCTACCGCGGACAACACTACCGGCCACGTCTGGGACGAGGACCTGACCGAGATGAACAACCCCATGCCACGGTGGTGGATGTGGCTGTTCGTGATCACCATCGTTTTCGGTTTTCTTTACCTGGCCATGTATCCCGGGCTGGGCAAGTTCTCCGGACAGTTGGGTTGGTCCCAGGTCGGTGAGTACAAGCGCGAAATGGACAAAGGCAATGCCGAGATTGAGCCTGTCTATGCACGCTTTGCTTCGATGAAGCCAGAAGAAATTGCCGCTGACGCGCAAGCCATGGCCATTGGCGAGCGCCTGTTCATGAACAACTGTGCGCAGTGCCACGGCTCTGACGCGCGCGGTGGCAAGAGCTTCCCCAACCTGACTGATGGTGATTGGCTGTACGGCGGCTCTCCCGAGACGATCCGTGAAACCCTGCACCAGGGTCGCATGGGCATGATGCCTCCCATGGGTGACGCGGTGGGTTCTGCTGAAAATGTGCGCAACCTGGCCCATTACGTGATGAGCCTGTCGAACAGCCCGCATGACTCGCTGCGTGCCAATTTGGGCAAGGAACATTTTGCGGCTTGCGCTGCTTGCCATGGGCCGGACGGCAAGGGCAATCAGGCGCTGGGTGCCCCCAATCTGACCGACGATATCTGGCTGCATGGCTGGGGTGAAGCCGCGATCACCACCATGATCAACCAGGGCAAAACCAACCAAATGCCTGCGCAGGCAGGCAAACTGACCGAAGCCCAGCTTGGGGTGCTGACCGCCTACGTGTGGGGTCTGTCGAACAAGCCCGGTGCCGCAGCCAAGCGCTGAATACAGGCCCCTCGGGGCCTGTCTGCGGCGCGCGCAAAGTGTGCAGGCCTTGTGCGCGTCGGGTTAATCAGGACGTAGTCCAATCCACTGCGTCTATTTCTGCACTATGAGCACTGCACCATGAATACCCCCAGCGGGAAACCCCGCAAGGTCATCCCTATCGCTTCGGCAGATCCTCAGAACGAGATCGCGTCACTGTACGAAGCGCAAAAGAAGGTCTATCCGCGTTCGATCAGTGGCTATTTCGCGCGCTGGCGGTGGATCTTGGTGTTATTCACCCAGATTGTTTTCTACGGCCTGCCTTGGCTGCAGTGGGGCGAGCGGCAGATCATGCTGTTCGATCTGGGCGCGCGCAGGTTCTATCTGTTTGGTCTGGTTCTGTATCCGCAGGACTTCATCTACCTGACCACGCTGCTCATCATCTCGGCGCTGGCGCTGTTCTTGTTCACTGCGGTGGCCGGGCGTCTCTGGTGTGGGTTTGCCTGTCCGCAGACGGTGTACACCGAAATCTTCATGTGGATAGAGCACAAGATCGAAGGCGATCGCAGTGCCCGTCTGCGACTTGACGGCAGCCCGTGGACCTTCGAGAAGATCTGGAAGAAGACGGTCAAGCAGTTCTTGTGGATTGCCGTCTCGGTGTGGACGGGCTTTACCTTTGTCGGCTACTTTGTGCCCATTCGCCAGCTGGGCGGCGAGCTGATGGCGCTCCAGGGTACCTGGCAGATTTTCTGGGTCCTGTTTTACGGTTTTGCCACCTACGGCAACGCAGGTTTCCTGCGTGAGCAGGTGTGCAAGTACATGTGTCCCTACGCGCGCTTCCAGAGCGCGATGTTCGACCGCGACACCCTGATCGTCACCTACGACGAAGCACGGGGAGAGCCACGCGGCCCTCGGACCAAGACCGTGGACTACAAGGCCAAGGGTCTGGGCGATTGCATCGACTGCACCTTGTGCGTCCAGGTGTGCCCGGTGGGGATCGATATCCGCAATGGCTTGCAGTATGAGTGCATCGGCTGCGGCCTGTGCGTCGATGCCTGCAATACGGTGATGGACAAGATGCAGTACCCGAGGGGGCTGATCCGCTTCTCCACCCAGAACGGCGTGTCGCGCGGCTGGGGCAAGGTTGAGATTCTGAAGCGTGTGATGCGACCACGGGTGCTGATCTATTCGGGCATCTTGGTGGCACTGTCGTTGGGCATGCTGTTGAGTCTGGCCGTGCGTACGCCCTTCAAGGTCGATGTGGTGCGTGATCGCGCTGCGCTGGCGCGCATTGTGGCCGGAGGCAAGTTGGAGAACATCTACCGCCTCCAGATCATGAACGCCACGGAGGTCTCCCAGCATTACCGTCTTTCCGTCAGTGGGCTGGAGGGCGCGCAACTGGTTGCAGAGCCTGAGTATGTGATCGAGCCTGCGCAATCACGTTGGGTGGTGGTGCAGGTGCATGTTCCGTATGGCAGCCTTCCCGAGGGCTCGCACCCGGTGCGCTTCGAAGTCCTGGCCGTGGAGTCCGGTGCGAAGGTGCTTGAGAAATCCGTCTTCCTGGTTCCTCGCCAGTGAGCCCGCCATTCCCGTGACATTTCTGCCAAGGTAAAAGCATGGACCCCCAAAAAACTGAAAAACCGCCCCAAAGTGGCCCCTGGTGGAAACACGGCTACATGTGGATGGTCGTGGGTGGGCCGCTGATCGTTGTGGTGGCTGGGTTCACCACACTGTGGCTTGCGGTGCGCACGCCCGATCCGGTGATCGCCGAAGACTACTACCGCCGCGGCATTGAGATCAATGAGCGCCTGCAGGAGTCAGAAAAGAGTCTGGTGCCTGCGCTCAAAGGCCGCAATCACGCAGCCACCCCTGCCCAGGATCAACCTCGCTAGCCGCTGCGGGTGTTTTGTTCGGCAGCGCAACCAAGGAGACAAGACCGATGTGGAGCCAACGCCTGATGTGGATTGCCTGGCCCGCCTTTCTGATGGCGGGCGTTCTGGAAATGCTGGTTTTTGCCATGGTGGATCCACACGACCTGCAGTGGCTCAATGGCGCCCATGTCGAATGGTCGCGTGAAGCCATCTACACTGCGGCCTTCTTTGTGTTCTGGATCATCACCATGGTGTCCAGCGCATTGACCACCTTGCTGGCAGCCTCGCCTTTCGAACTCAATCGATGTCCGGTGCCGACGGCGCAGCGCCCCGATGCCTGCCACAAGAATCTGCCCACGGAACATTGACGCCTAGAACATGAGCCACTCACCATTCAGCACCTGCGATTTCTGCGACCAGCACAAGGCCGATACCTCGGGCCAATTCCGTGTCTTGCCCCCGGTGTTTGCCAGCTACGGCGCCAGGCCTGCCTTCGCTGGGCCTGTGAGCACCGTCAAGTGTTTCGAGGACAACACTCTCGTCAAGGCCGCCGTGGACTCGCCCGGCCAGGGCCGCGTGTTGGTGGTTGATGGAGGCGGCTCGCTGCGCCGGGCGCTGGTGGGAGGCAACCTGGCCGCCGCCGCTGCGCGCAACGGCTGGGCGGGCATTGTGGTGGACGGATGCGTGCGCGATGTGGCGGAACTCAATGCCACCGGTGTGGGCATCCGCGCCCTGGGCCTCATGCCGCTGCCCACTGAAAAGCGCAACGAAGGCCAGCGCGACGTGGTGGTGCAGATCCAGGGCGTTCGCGTTCAGCCGGGCGATTGGCTTTATGCCGACGCCGACGGCATCGTCATCAGCGCTGCGTCACTGGCCTGAGCCCACGCGCCACGCCAGGCGCGAGGGCAGGGTGGCCAGCACCACGCTGGCCAGGGCGATGCCAAAGGCCAGCCACTGCGTGACGTTGAGGTGCTCGCCCAGCACCGCCACACCCACCAGCGTGGCGCTGAGCGGCAGGAACACCGTGAACACCCCGCCTTGTGCCGCAGGCACCGCCTTGAGTCCCGTCATCCAGAGCCACACCGTCCATACGCAGGCGGCCAGGGCATAGAACAGCAGAAGCAGCCACATGCCGATCCCCACACCGGCAAAGTCAAACTGCAAGGCGTGGTAGAGCCCCAGGGGGGTGGACAGCGCAAATCCCCACAGATTGATGAGCGAGGTGATGCGGCGTGGCCCCAGGGTTCCGGTCAGCTTCTTGCCAATCACCGAATACGCCGCCTCGCAGACCACGGCGCCCAGCAGGAGCAAGTATCCTAGCCATACCTCGTTTTGAGTGTTTTCCGCCTCTAGGGCAGATGCAGTAAACGCAAGGTGCTCATCTTTTGATAGTGCAAACAGGACAATGCCCGCGACCGCCAGGGCCACGGCAAACCAGGTGCGCGGTGCGATGCGTTCGCGCAGAAACGCCCAGCTCATCAGCGCCACTGCGGCGGGAATGCCCGCCATGATCACACCGGCGGTCACTGCGCTGGTCAGGCTTACGCCGTAGATCATGCACACCGTGAACAGAAAATTGCCCAGCAAAGACTCCAGGAACAGCAAGCCCCGCGTGTGTTGCGACAAGACGGGCTCATCGGCCGGTTTGCGCAGCCAGTGCGGTATGGCCACTGCGCCAATGCCAAAGCGCATCCAGGCCAGCAAGAACACCGGAAGCACCGCGGCCAGGGGTTTGGACAAGGCCACATAGCTCCCGACCAGGGACATGCTCAGCGCCAGGCAGGCGTAGGCGGCAGGCAGGCTCGGAGCGGGCGTGGCGGGGCGGGTCATGGTGGGGTGGTCACAAACAGCGGGCATCATGCCTGAGGCATGTCTGTGGATCGGCTCAGCCACGCCACATTTTTTCACATGGCGAATATTTGTTTTTGCAATACAAAAATTCAATACTTCTCGGCGTCGAAGTTTTCTCAATAAGAGAAATAACTTTTCATATTCAGAAACGACACAGATAAGTCATTGATTTGCAATACTAAAAAATATGTCTTGTATAAGACATAAGATGTTGCGCAAGTCTTATAGAAGACTTAAAGTAGAGCCATGGATCGCCAGCACTGATGGCCACCTTTTTCAATCAACCGATGGAGTGACTCCCCATGACAAACAAGACCCTGACCCGCGAACAGCAGATCGCCGCCCTGGAAAAAGACTGGGCTGAAAACCCCCGTTGGAAGCTGGTGAAGCGTGGCTACAGCGCCGCCGACGTGGTGCGCCTGCGCGGCAGCATGCAGCCTGAGTACACGCTGGCCAAGAACGGTGCAGAGAAGCTGTGGGCCAAGGTCAACGGCGGCGCCAAGAAGGGCTACGTCAATGCTTTCGGTGCCATCACCGCGGGTCAGGCCATGCAGCAGGCCAAGGCAGGTCTGGAAGCCGTGTACCTGTCGGGCTGGCAAGTCGCCGCCGACGGCAACACCTCCGAAACCATGTACCCCGACCAGTCGCTGTACGCCTACGACTCGGTGCCCACCATGGTGCGCCGCATCAACAACACGTTCAA
Organism: Acidovorax sp. 210-6; assembly: GCF_010020825.1. Lineage (GTDB taxonomy): Bacteria > Pseudomonadota > Gammaproteobacteria > Burkholderiales > Burkholderiaceae_C > Simplicispira > Simplicispira sedimenti. The sequence goes on along the minus strand of NZ_JAACJE010000001.1, from coordinate 2,542,898 downwards.
GCGCGCTGACGAAATCCAGTGGGGCCGTGGCATCAACCCCGGCGACGAGAATTTCGTGGACTACTTCCTGCCCATCGTGGCCGACGCAGAAGCCGGTTTCGGTGGCGTGCTCAACGCCTTTGAACTGATGAAGAACATGATCGCCGCAGGTGCTGCCGGCGTTCACTTCGAAGACCAGCTCGCAGCCGTCAAGAAGTGCGGCCACATGGGTGGCAAGGTGCTGGTGCCCACGCAGGAAGCCATCGAAAAGCTGATCGCTGCCCGTTTTGCTGCCGACGTGATGGGCGTGCCCACCATCGTTCTGGCCCGTACCGACGCTGAAGCCGCCAACCTGCTGACCAGCGACTACGACGCCAACGACAAGCCCTTCCTGACCGGCGAGCGTACGCAAGAAGGCTTCTACCGCGTGAAGAACGGCCTGGAGCAAGCCATCAGCCGTGGCGTGGCCTACGCTCCCTACGCCGACTTGGTGTGGTGCGAGACCGGCGTGCCTGACATCGGCTTCGCCCGCGAATTTGCCCAGGCCGTGCACGCTTCTTGCCCCGGCAAGCTGCTGTCGTACAACTGCTCGCCTTCCTTCAACTGGAAGAAGAACCTCAACGACTCGCAGATCGCTGCCTTCCAGGAAGAGCTGTCCGCACTGGGCTACAAGTACCAGTTCATCACGCTGGCCGGTATCCACATCAACTGGTTCAACACCTTCCAGTTCGCCCACGCATATGCTCGCGGCGAAGGCATGAAGCACTACGTCAACATGGTGCAAGAGCCCGAGTTCGCAGCACGTGAGAAGGGCTACACCTTTGTGTCGCACCAGCAAGAAGTGGGCGCAGGCTACTTCGACGACGTGACCACCGTGATCCAGGGCGGTTCTTCCAGCGTGAAGGCCCTGACCGGCTCCACCGAAGAAGAGCAGTTCCACTGATCTGAGTCCCTGGCGCCCTGCAGGGCGCCTTGGCAACAAGCCATCTGATGCCTCGGTATCAGGTGGCTTTTTTGTTTCTCCCATTTCCGTAGGTGGAGGCTGCCTCACGCCATCGGTGGTGGCAAGGCCCTGTTCTGCATCGGCAGTCTTTCAGGTCTGGGCCGCGTGACGACGAAACGCGCCTTGGATGGCTTGCCGCCTCAATAGAAAAGCCACCCCGCAGGGTGGCTTTTGATCGTGCTTTCGTTTGCAGCGTGGGCCGGGCTGTTTCCCGGCGACCACTGCGGTTCTCAGGGCTTCTTGTCGCCGTCCTTGTCGAGCGAGTCCTGCAAGGCCTTGAGCGGGTCGTCGGCAGCGCCTTCCTCGCCTTCTGCAGGCGCACCTTCTGCGCCCGATGCGGGATCTACGAAGTCCGGGGCAGGCACATCGGGCATGGCAGCTTCCATTTCCATCCGCACCTTGTCCAGGTCGTACACCTCTTGCTTGTCCAGGCCGCTGGACACAATGCCCGGAAAGGCAATGATCAAGCTGACCATGATGAGCTGAATCACCACGAATGGGACGGCGCCCCAGTAGATCTGCATGGTGGTGACGGGCGGGATCATTTTCTTGGTGATCCTGTCCTCGTACTCCTTCGCCGGAGCCACGCTGCGCAGATAGAACAACGCAAAGCCAAAGGGCGGGTGCATGAACGAGGTCTGCATGTTCACACCCAGCAGCACGCCAAACCAGATCAGGTCGATGCCCAGTTTCTGTGCCACGGGTGCCAGCAGCGGCACCACGATGAAGGACAGCTCAAAGAAGTCCAGGAAGAACGCCAGGAAGAAGATCATGATGTTCACCACGATCAGGAAGCCCAGTTGGCCACCGGGCAGGCCGGTCAGCAGGTGTTCCACCCAGATGGGGCCATCCACGCCCTGGAACGTGAGGCCGAACATGGTCGCACCCACCAGGATGAACACCACAAAGCAGGACAGTTTGGTGGTGGTGGTCACAGCCTGCTTGAGCAGGTCAAAGCTCAAACGGCGGCGCAGGAACGCAATGATGATGGCGCCCATGGCACCCATCGCGCCACCTTCGGTGGGGGTGGCCACACCCAGGAAGATGGTGCCCAGCACCAGGAAGATCAGCAGCAGCGGCGGAATCAGCACGAAGGTCACGCGCTCAGCCATGCGCGACAGCAGGCCCATGCGGGTGATCCTGTTGACGCTGGCAGCGATGAAGGCCAGGGCCACGCCGAAGCACATGGCAACGACGATGGTTTCATCGAGGGCCACCTTCTCCACGGCTTCACCGGTCCACCAGGTGTGCAGCGCGGCCATGTTCTTGCCCACATAGACGGATGCCGCAGTACACAGTGCCGTGAGCACCAGCAGCGAAGGCAGGCCGGTGTCGCCGTTGTCTTCTTTGAGCGTGCGCGCTTCGGGGGGGAGCGCAGGAGCCCACTGGGGCTTGAAGATGGCGATCAGGATGACATACAGCGCATAGAAGCCGCACAGCATCAAGCCAGGCACAAAAGCGCCCTTGTACATGTCGCCCACCGAGCGGCCCAGCTGGTCGGCCAGAATGATCAGCACCAAGGAAGGTGGAATGATCTGCGCGAGAGTGCCCGAGGCCGCAATCACGCCAGAGGCCAGGCGTCGGTCGTAGCCGTAGCGCAGCATGATGGGCAGGGAGATCAGGCCCATGGAGATGACCGATGCGGCCACCACCCCGGTAGTGGCTGCCAGCAGCGTTCCCACAAAGATCACGGCGAGCGCCAGACCACCGCGCACGGGGCCGAAGAGCTGGCCAATGGTTTCCAGCAGGTCTTCGGCCATTCCCGAGCGCTCAAGGATCAGTCCCATGAGCGTGAAGAACGGAATGGCCAAGAGCGTGTCGTTCTGCATGATGCCGAAGATGCGCAACGGCAATGCCTGCATCAATGCTTCGGGCAGCACATTCAGCTCGATGCCGATGAAGGCGAAGAACAGACCGCAGGCCCCAAGGCTGAAAGCCACGGGAAAGCCCATCAGCAGAAAGACGATGAGCCCTGCGAACATGATCGGGGCGAGGTTGTGAGCAATGAATTCCATGGTGTGTGCCCCGCTCAGTTCTTGTTGCCGGCGGCTTCAGCCAGGCGGCGGATGGACTCGGCGAGCTCTTCCTCGGCCGTCTTTTCCTGTTTCTTGACGGTCGGGTCTTCGATCAGGCCTTGCAGGAACGCGATGCGCTTGATGAGTTCAGACCAGCCCTGGAGCAGCAACAAGCCAAAACCCAGCGGCAACACCAGGTACACGGGCCAGCGGATCAGGCCGCCGGCGTTGTTCGACATCTCGCCCGACGCATAGGCGCGCAGGAAGAAGGGAATGCTGTACCACAGCACCGCCACGCACATGGGCGTGAGGAAGCAGACAAAACCAAAAATGTCGATACCGATCTGCGCGCGTTTGGACAGGCGGCTGGTGACCACATCGATCTTCACGTGTTCACCGTTGAGCAAGGTGTAGCCCGCGGCAATCAGGAACGATGCCGCGAACAGATACCACTGCACCTCCAAAAATGCATTCGAACTGGTGTTGAGCGCTTTGCGCACCACTGCGTTGAGCGCGCTGATCACCGTGGACGCGAGGATCAGCCAGACGACGTATTTGCCGATCTGGGCGCTGAGCCAGTCCACTCCTCTTGAGAACCTGAGTAAAGCCTGCATGGAGTCTCCCATCATCATTAGACATTCAGAACACAGCGCCCCGTCTGATCGACAACACGCAGGGGCGCTTCTGGAATACGGGCGCCATTCTACGGAGCGTCATCAACCGAGTCTGACGGTTGCGTGACGCTTTGCAAGGCTCTTTCAACCTGGATTTGATGCTACATATTTGCTAGCAATCAGGGTAACTACTGAGTGGGTATCGGTCGCGAGCCCAGGGTTTTTTTGGTTACCGAAGCGCCACGTTGACATGCAGTATCTGCTGCCGCAATGAGGGTAAATCGCTAGTTCCTTTAGAGCGCTGGCCCCATCAATCTGAAAACGGCAAATCTATACTGGACCGCAGCGAGGTGTCACCTGTAGGACACCTCTTTTTTTGATGTCGATAGGAGTCAGCCGTCCATGAGCAATGTCCCCCCCGCATCCCTGGCCCTCCAGCGCTTGTACCACTGGGAAACCACGGCGCCCACGCGCGTGGCCCTGACGCAGCCCATGGGCGGCGCCGCAGTTCAGGATTTCACCTGGGCGCAGGTGGGTGAACAAGTGCGCCGTATGGCGGCCTATCTGCAGGCACAGGGCTGGGAGCCTGGTTCGCGCGTGGCCATCCTGTCCAAGAACTGTGCCTGGTGGTTGATGAGTGACCTGGCCATCTGGATGGCCGGCTATGTGTCTGTTCCGCTGTATCCCACACTGGCGCACGATACGGTGCGCCAGATCCTCACGCACAGCGAGGCCAAAGCCTGCTTTATCGGCAAGCTCGACGGCTGGGAAGGCATGAAGCCCGGTGTGCCCGAGGGCATGCCCTGCATCAGCTATCCGCTTTCACCCGCCGACGCCATCAAGAACTACAAGGGCTGGGACGCCATCTGTGCCGGCACGCAACCCCTGCAAGGGCAGCCCACGCGCGGTGCCGACGAACTGGCCACCCTGATCTACACCTCCGGCACCACAGGCATGCCCAAGGGGGTGATGCACAGCTTTGGCAACTTTGCCTGGGCGCTGGGCGCAGGCATTCAGCGCATTGCGATGAACGAGCAAGACCGCATGCTGTCGTACCTGCCGCTGGCACACGTGGTGGAGCGGGTGCTGGTCGAGCACGGCTGGCTGCGCACCGGCATGCACGTGTACTTTGCCGAGTCGCTCGACACCTTTGCGGCTGACCTGCAGCGTGCGCGGCCCACGATCTTCTTCTCGGTGCCGCGCCTGTGGGTCAAGTTCCAGCAGGGCATCCACCACAAGATGCCCGAGCAAAAGCTCCAGCGCCTGTTGTCGCTCCCCCTGATTGGCGGCCTGGTGCGGCGCAAGGTGCAAAAGGCCCTGGGCCTGGATCAGTGCCGCATTGCTGCGGGTGGCGCTGCGCCCATGCCGGTGGCGCTGTTGCAGTGGTACAGCCGCCTGGGCCTGCACATCAACGAGGGCTACGGCATGACCGAGAACCTCGCTGTCTCACACCTCACCATCCCCGGCAAGAACCAACAGGGCAGTGTGGGGCCGGTGTACGATGGGGTGGAGCACCGCATCGACCCGCAGACCGGAGAGGTTCAAATGCGCAGCCCGGCCCTGATGCTGGGCTATTACAAGGAGCCCGAACTCAGCAGCGCCACGTTCACTGCCGATGGGTGGCTCAAGACGGGCGACAAGGGTCGCATTGACGCCCAAGGCTGCCTGCACATCACGGGCCGCGTCAAGGATTTGTTCAAGACCGCCAAGGGCAAGTACGTGGCGCCTGCGCCCATCGAGGACAAGCTGGGTGCGCATGAGGCCGTGGAAGCCTGCGTGGTCACCGGGGCCAATCTGGGGCAGCCGTTGGGCATTGTCATGCTGGGTGCCGAAGCCGCAGCACAGGCGGCCGATGCGGGATACCGCAGCAAGCTGGAGGCGTCGCTGCAGCAGCACCTCAAGCAGATCAACGTGGGGCTCGACCCCCATGAGCAGTTGCAGTGCATCGTCGTGGTCACCACGCCCTGGACCGTGGACAACGACCTCATCACGCCGACCTTCAAGGTCAAGCGCAACCGCATCGAGGACGTGTACGCCGCCAACTATGAGCGTTGGGAGAACTCCGGCAAGAAGGTCATCTGGCACAACGCCTGACCCCAGCCCCGCTCCCCAGTAAAAACGCCCGGCATGCCGGGCGTTTTTACTGGGGGGGCAGGCCGCCGGAATAGGGCGGCTGGGAGTGTTTACTCGGTGATGTAGTTCGACACGATGGTCCAGCGACCGTCATGCAACTGCGACAGGCGCGAGAGGTTGCTGCCCAGGCGCTTTTGCGGGCCGAACTTCTGTACCGAGCTGCCGAAGATGTCGCGCGGAATCTCCATCGTGTCCATGGACTTGATGAAGCTGTCGGTGCTCAGGTTCGGGCCGGCCTTTTGAGCGGCGCGGATGAAGCTGTCGATCGCCAGGTAGCCATAGACGGAGAACACTGCCGGGTCTTCGTTGAAGGCCGTCTTGTATTTGTTGGCCCAGAAGCGGATGGGCTGCGATGCGTCGTCCAGGTAGGGGTTCTGCACCGTCATGGTGGCGTAGAGCCCGTCCATGGCCTTGCCGCCCAGCTTGTGGATCAGGTCGGTGTACGCAGCGCTGGAGCCCAGGAACACCGGGTTGTAGCCCAGTTTGCGTGCGGTGCCAATACCGCCGATGGTTTCGCGAATGATGGTGCCCAGCACCACCATGTCGCACTCGGCGGCCTTGAGCTTGGCCATCTGCGACGAGAAATCGGTGGCGCCACGCTTGAAGGTGGTCTTCTCCACCATGGTCACGCCAATGGCCTTGAGGCCGTCTTCGGCGCCGCGCTGCACCTCCAGGCCGAACTCATCGTCCTGGTACATGGAGCAGACCTTCTTGGCCCCTTTTTCCTTGACCAGCTTGGGCACGGCGGCCTTCATCTGGTCGTAATAGGTCGCTGCAAAGGCGTACTTGAGCTTGTGGAAAGGCTCGTACATTTCTCGCGCTGCCGTCACGGGGAAGAAGTTGATCACGTTCTTCTCGAACTGCACCGGCATGGCGGCCAGGTTCTGGGCCGTGCCCAGGTGGCCCACCATCATGAAAATCTTGTTCTGGTTGACTAGCTTTTGTGCGGCCAGCACGGCCTTCTTGGGGTCGTAGCCGGAGTCCTCGACCAGCAGGTTGATCTTGCGGCCATGCACGCCGCCCTGCTCGTTGACTTCGTTCACGCGCAGCATCATGCCGTTGCGCAACTGCTTGCCAAAGCCCGCCAGAGGACCGGACAGGTCCTGGATGGAGCCGAGGGTGATTTCCGTCTTGCTCACGCCCTGGCTTTCCTGGGCTTGCGCGGTGGGGGCTGCCAATGCCATGGCGCAGGCCAGCGCCGAGAGCAGCCGGGTGTTCTTGAACTTCATGCCTTGTCTCCTTTGTTGTGATGGATAAGGGTCAATACATGGCCTCGATCTGCGCCGCGTATTTCTTTTCAACCAGCTTGCGTTTGAGCTTCATGGTCGGGGTGAGTTCTTCGTCCTCCGCCGTGAGCTGGGTGTCGAGCAGGAAGAATTTCTTGATCTGCTCGACGCGGGCAAACTTCTGGTTCACCCGGTCGATCTCTTTCTGGATCAATTCTTGCACCTCAGGGGCGCGCGTCAAACTGGCGTAATTACTGAAGGGTATGTCCGCATCCTGGGCAAACTTCTCCACGTTTTCCTGGTCGATCATGATGATCACCGTGAGGTAGGCGCGCTTGTCGCCAATCACCACTGCATCGGTGATGTAGGGCGAGAACTTGAGCTCGTTCTCCAGCTCGCTGGGGGTGATGTTCTTGCCCCCGGCGGTGATGATGATGTCCTTCATGCGGTCGGTGATGCGAAAGAACCCATCCTCGTCCACCACACCCACGTCGCCCGTGTGCAGCCAGCCCTCCTGGTCGATGGTTTCGGCCGTCTTCTCTGGCAGGTTCAGGTAGCCCATGAACACGTTGGGGCCGCGCACCAGGATTTCACCCGTGGCCGGGTCCAGCCGCACCTCGTTGAACGCTGCCGCTGGCCCAATGCTGCCGGGCTTGATGCGTGTGGCAGGCACGCCGGTAGAGGCGCCGCAGGTCTCGGTCATGCCCCAGACCTCCAGCATGGGCACGCCCAGCGCCAGGTACCACTTGATCAGCTCGGGTGAGATGGGCGCTGCGCCCGTTACCAGAAAGCGCGCACGGTGGATGCCGATGAGCTTGCGCGCGTTGTTCAGCGCCAGCCAGCGGGCCAGCGCAAAGCGCAGCTTGAGCCCCAGGCCCACGGGCTGACCGGCCAGCACCTTGTCGGCAATGGTGGTGCCCACGCCAATGCTCCAGGCGTAGGCGGCGCGCTGCAGCGCGCTCGATTCCTTGAGCGCAATCATCACGCCGGAATAGAACTTTTCCCACACACGCGGCACGGCAGTGAACACCGTGGGCGCAATCTCGCGCACGTTCTCGGGAATGGTCTCGGGGTTCTCCACAAAGTTGAGCCGCGAGCCGGTGTAGAGCGCAAAGTACTCGCCCCCCATGCGTTCGGCAATGTGGCACAGCGGCAGAAAGCACATGCGCTCATCATTCTCGTCCTGCGCCACCAGCGTGTTGAACCCGCGCGCCGTATAGACCAGGCCCCGGTGGCTGTGCATGGCGCCCTTGGGCTTGCCCGTGGTGCCCGAGGTATAGACCAGGATGGCCAGGTCCTCGGGCTGGCAGGCGGCGCTGCTGCGCTCCACGCAGTCGGGGTGCTCTGCCAGCCATTGCCTGCCGAGCGCGCGCAGGGCGTCGAGCGACATCACGTCCGGGTCGTCCAGATCACGCAGCCCCTTCATGTCGAACACCACGATCTTTTGCAGCAGCGGGAGCTGCTCGCGCACTTCCAGCGCCTTGTCGAGCTGCTCGTCGTCCTCGGCAAACAAGATGCGGGTGGACGAGTCTTCGCACAGGTACTGCACCTGGGAGGCTGCGTCGGTGGGGTAGATGCCGTTGGACACCGCGCCACAGCTCAATACGGCCAGGTCGGCCAGTACCCATTCGACCACTGTGTTGGCCAATATGGAAGCTGTCTGGCCGCGCTGCAGGCCCAGGGCCTGCAGGCCGGCGGCGATCTCGCGCACGGCCTCGGCGGTTTGCATCCAGGTCCAGCTCTTCCAGATGCCCAGCTCCTTTTGCCGCAGCCATACCCGGTCGCCGCGCTGGCGCACCGCGTTCCAGAACAGGGCGGGGATGGTGTCACCGGGCACCACGTCGGCGCGGCCGGGCTGGATTTGGCTCAAGTCCCACAGATTGCTCATAGCTTTACCGCCAGGTTTTCTTCTTCTTCCAGCGTCGCTCGCCGCGCACGCCGGTTTCCTTCATGCCGAGGTAGAACTCCTTGATGTCCTCCTTCTCGCGCAGGCGGGCACAGGTGTCTTCCATCACGATGCGCCCGTTCTCCAGCACATAGCCGTAGTCCGAGGCATTGAGCGCCATGTTGGCGTTCTGCTCCACCAGCAGGATGGTGGTGCCGCGCTCGCGGTTGATGCGCACCACGATCTCGAAGATCTCCTTGGTCAACTTCGGACTCAGGCCCAGGCTGGGTTCGTCCAGCAGGATCAGGTCGGGGTTGGCCATGAGCGCGCGGCTGATGGCCAGCATCTGTTGCTGCCCGCCGGACAGCAGCCCTGCGTCCTGCTGCGCGCGCTCGCGCAGGATGGGGAAGTAGCCATAGACCATCTCCATGTCGCGCGCCACGCCGTCCCGGTCCTTGCGGGTGTAGGCGCCCATCAGCAGGTTGTCGTGCACCGACAGCAGGGGAAACACCTCACGCCCCTCGGGCACATGCGACAGGCCCTGCTGCACGATGAGCGCCGGGTCCAGGGCGGTGATGTCCTTGCCCTGGAACTCCACCGAGCCCTTGCGCGGGTCCAGAATGCCCGAGATGGTCTTGAGGATGGTGGTCTTGCCCGCCCCGTTCGAGCCCAGCACGGTGGCAATCTCGCCGCGCCGCACCTTCAGGCTCACGCCACGGATGGCCTTGATCGGGCCATAGGCGCTCTCCACGTTCAGCAGCTGCAGCATGGGGGGCTGGGCGCTGTCGTCGCGTTCGGTCAGCGTGCTCATGCGGCCCTCCGCAGCGAAGACACATCGTCCACCGTGCCCAGGTAGGCCTCCACCACCGCGGGGTTGGTTTGCACCTCGCGCGGTGTGCCCATGGCCAGCACCTCGCCTTGGTTCATGGCCAGAACGCGATCCGATACCTTGGACACCAGCGACATGTCGTGCTCCACCATCAGCACCGTGATGCCCAGCTCCTGCTGGATGTCCTGGATCCAGAACGCCATGTCGTCGGTTTCCTCCACGTTCAGGCCGCTGGACGGCTCGTCCAGCAGCAGCAGCTTGGGTTCAGTGCACAGCGCACGTGCCAGTTCCACCACCTTGCGCACGCCGTAGGGCAGGCCGGCCACCATGGTGTCGCGGTAGTGCTGCAGGTTGAGCAGGTCGATGACCTCCTCGGCCTTCAGGCGCGAGTGCAGTTCTGCCTCGCGGGCGGTGCGGGTGAAGAACAGGTCGTGCACAAAGCCTGTGCGTCGGTGCGTGTGGCGCCCGATCAACAGGTTGTGCAGCACAGTCGCGTGCTCGAACAGTTCGATGTTCTGGAAGGTGCGCGCAATGCCCAGAGCCGCAATCGCGTGCGCAGGCTCGGCGGTGAGCTTGCGGTCCTCGAACCAGATCTCGCCCGTCGTGGGCTGGTAGATGCGGCTGATGAGGTTGAACACCGTGGTCTTGCCCGCGCCATTGGGACCGATGAGCGTGAACACCTCGCCCTTGCGCACCTCGAAGCTCACCTGGTTGACGGCCAGCACGCCGCCAAAGCGCACGCTCAGATCGTTGGCTTTGAGAAGAACATCCGTCATTTGAGGCGATCCGATTTTTGGAAAGACTTCTGCCGCTTGAACATGCCCTTGCGGTAGAACGGGAACAACTGCAACCAGGTGCGCACCTTGAGCCAGCGGCCGTACAGGCCCATGGGCTCGAACAGCACAAAGGCAATCAGCACCAGGCCGTACACGGCCGCCTGCAGGCCCGGCGCCTGGCCGATGGCGGCAGGCAGGTAGTCCTTGACCATGGCAATTGCCTGCGGCATGGAGATCAGGAACAGTGCCCCCAGGAACACGCCATGCACCGAGCCCAGGCCGCCGATCACGATCATCAGCAGCAGGTCGATGGACTGCAGGATGTTGAACTGATCGGGCGAGATGAACTGCAGCTTGTGCGCATACAGCGCCCCCGCCACGCCCGCCAGCGCGGCAGACAGCGCAAACGACAGCGTCTTGTAGTGCGCCAGGTGGATGCCCATGCTCTGCGCCGAGATCTCTGAATCGCGGATGGCCACAAAGGCCCGCCCCGTGGGCGAACGCAGCAGGTTCAGCAGGCCCAGCGTGGCCAGCACGGTGATGCACAGGCAAAGGAAGTAGAACGTCTCCCCACCCGAGAGCGACCAGCCCATGATCTGCGGTGCCTTGACGTGCAGGCCCGCGTTGCCCCCGGTCACCGACTCCCAGCGTGCCAGCACCTCCTCGACGATGAAACCAAACGCCAGCGTGGCCATGCCCAGGTAGATGCCCTTGACGCGTAGCGCGGGCAAACCCACCACCACGCCCACGGCGGCAGACAGCCCCGCTGCACAGGCCAGCGCCAGCAAGAACGGCCAGCCCGCCGCCAGCAGCACGGCCTGCGTGTAGGCCCCCACGCCCAGAAAGGCCGCATGGCCCAGCGAGAACTGGCCGGTAAAGCCCGCCAGCAGCATCAGCCCCAACCCGGCGATGGCATAGATGAGCACAAAGGTCAGTTGTGCCAGCCAGTATTCGGCCAGCAGCCAGGGCGCTGCCAGCAGCAGCAGCGACAGCAGGCCGTACCAGAACACATGGCCGGGGTGCTTGGCCAGGCGGATGTCCTGGCGGTAGTCGGTTTTGAAAATGAAACGCATGGTGTGTGGGGGTCAGACTTTCTTGCGCAGCTTCTCGCCAAACAGCCCGTTGGGCCTGACCATCAGCATGATGAGCACCACCACATAGGCGGCCACGTCCTTGATGCCGTCGGGCAGGTAAAAGCCCGCAAAGGACTCCACCAGCCCGATCACCAGCCCGCCCACGATGGCGCCCGGCAGGCTGCCAAAGCCCCCTACCACGGCGGCCGGAAAGGCCTTGAGCCCGATGAACCCCATGTTGGCGTGCACAAAGGTAATGGGTGCCAGCAGCAGGCCCGCGATGGCGGCGACCGCAGCCGCCAGTGCCCACACCAGGCCATTGAGCCTTTGCACCGGAATGCCCATGTAATAGGCCGCCAACTGGTTTTGCGACGAGGCCTGCATCGCAATGCCCAGCTTGGTGAAACGGAACAGCGCATACAGCAGCACGCACAGCACGGCCGTGGCGGCAATGATGACGAACTGCTCCACGTTCACCACCAGGCTGCCCACCGCCCAGATCTCGTCCTTGTAGGGCACGGGCAGCACATAGGTCTCGGTGCCAATGCCGGGGATCATGGTGATGAGCCCGCGCGCCGTGTAGCCCACGCCAATGGTCAGCATCACGATGGAGAACGCCGGTTGGCCCAGGATGGGGCGGATCACCACCCGCTCCAGCCCCATGCCCACGACGGCCATGGCCGCAATGGCACTGGGCACGGCCAGCCAGAACGGAAAGCCCATCAGCGTCATGCAGGCCAGGCCCAGAAAGGCGCCCAGCATCATCAATTCACCCTGGGCAAAGCTCACCGTTTCGGTGCCCTTGTAGATCAGCACAAAGCCCAGCGCGATGAGGCCATAGATGCACCCCTGCGCCACGCCGCTGATCATCAACTGCAGAATCTGCACGCTACCGTCTCCTTGTGTGATGCGGTTGGTGCATGGTTTATAGCGGCGGCCTCCCGGCTTGTCGCTAAGGGTTTTCCGTTGGAACTTCTGGTGTGCTGTCTCGCACGAGACAGCGCGGCAAACAGCGTCAGACCGCGAAGCGCGCCCGCAGCGCCTGGCCAAAGGCTGCCGTGCCGCACAGTGTGAGCGTCAGCGTCAGCCGTGCGGGCAGGGGGCTGGCGGGGGTCAGCACCACGCTGGCGCTGGCCGCGTCGTAGTGCAGTGCGCACGGAGCAGCGCCTTCTTCGTGCAGGCTGTGCAGCGCCCAGTCCCAGTCGCCGCCTTCGTCCAGCGGCGCGGGCCTGCCGCCAAAATCGCGGTGCGCCCAGCGCAGCACCTCGGCCACCTCGGCCAGCAGAGCGCTCAGGTGGGTGGGCGTGACCGACGCCATGGCGTCCCAGGTGCCATTGCCATCGTCGTCTTCGCTGTAGTCAAAATCGAGGTAGTGCAGGGCCATGCGCGGCATTGTGCGCCCGGCCCACACACAGAACAGGAAACATGAGCATGAACAACGCAAGCGCCCTGCTGCAGGTGCAGGGCCTGACCTTCAGCCATCCGGGCAGGCCGGTGTTTTTGGACTGGAGCGCCTGCGTGGGTGCGGGCGCCACGCTGGTGTGTGGTGGCGAAAGCAGTGGCAAGACCACGCTGTTGCGCCTGCTGGCCGCAGAGCTGCCGCCCAGCGCGGGCAGCCTGCGCTTGGGGCTGGTGGCCCTGGCCGATGCGCCGCAGGCCTACCGCCGCCAGGTGTTCTGGGCCGACCCGCGCTCGCCCGCCATGGACGCATTGATCGTGCGGGCCTGGCTGCAAGGCCTGCCCGCGCAGTACCCCGACTGGAACGCACCGGCGCTGGCCACGCACCTGGACGGCTTTGATCTGCACCCGCACCTGGACAAGGGCTTTTACATGCTCTCCACCGGCACCCGCCGCAAGGTGCTGATGGCCGCCGCCCTGGCCTCGGGGGCGCCGCTCACACTCATCGACGAACCTGTGGCCGGACTGGACCGCGCCTCGATACGCTACCTGTGCCAGGCGCTGGCCGACACGGCGCAGGCGCCCGACCGCGCCCTGGTGGTGGCGCACTACGAGGCGCTGGACGGCGTGCCCTGGCGTGCGGTGATCGAATTGCCCGAGCTGGACTGATGGCCTCCCTTTGGCCATCCCTGCTTGTGGCTTTAAAATGCAAAGTCACTCGAAAGAACCGTCATGGCCGCAGCCATGAAAGGCTTTCATTCTTGAAACCAAAGGTGGTGAAGATGAACAAGCCTTTCATTTCTCTGTGTCCAGAGATCTCCCGGGCAAACGCGTTGACTCTGATGGACTGGCTGGAGGACGAAGACGTCACCCGCTATCTGAGCGACTCGCGCCATGTCTCCCGCTTCATCGAGCAGGTCATCGGGCGCGTCCAGTTGCCCATCCTGACCCATCTGTTCAACCAGGGCGGCCGGTTCTTCATGGCCTACGACCGGCATGACGTGCCCGTCGGCTTTGTGCGCCTCGTCAAGGCGGGCACGGACTGCGAAATGGTCCTGGTCATCGGCAATCGTGACAACTGGGGCCGCAAGCTCGGGGCCAGCGCCATCCGCGAAGGCATGAAGCTTGCCTTCTTCGACATGCGGGCCGAGAGACTGATCGCCAAAATCCACCCGGACAACGCGCGGTCGCTCAAGGCCTTCCTGCACAGCGGCTTCTTGCCGGACAGCGAAACGCCCACCATGAAGTCGCTCGCCATGAGCTCGGAGCGCTATCTCCGGCTCCTGCGCGAAAGCCCTGCGGTGCACACCTCTGACATCTACATCACCGAGTTCGACAAGGCCAGGCTCAGAAGCCTGGTCGAATTCGAACGGGGCTCGGACATCTTTGAGCTGGAACACGAGATCGAGCGTGCCATCGTCGTCGATCCATGGAATGTGGCGGAGGACGTCGTCACCATGAACTCCAAGGCCTTGCTGCAGGTGGACGACGAGGAGCTTGAAGTCGCGCTGGTGTACCCCGAGGATGCGGACGACCGCGCCGGAAAGCTATCGGTGTGCTCTGGCATCGGCACGGCGATCCTGGGCTACCGAGAGGGCGATGCCTTTGACTGGCGGATTCCGAACCGAACCTGCCACATCCGAATCGAAAAAGTGCTGTACCAGCCGGAAGCTGCGGGCGATTTCCATCTTTAGGGCCTGTTCGCACTGGCAAAAATAGTGTGAACAGGCCATAGGCTGGGGCCCAGCGCAAGCACTTTCAGAGCAGCAGAAAGGCGGTGGCCGCCACCGCCGTGGGGCCCAGCGCGCCCAGCAGCAGGCCGCCCGCGCCAATGGTTTCGTCTGCAAAGCCGCGCTTGAGCAGCGCCACGCCAGCCGGGTTGGGTGCGTTGGCAATCACTGTGAGGCCGCCGCCAGCCACGGCCCCGGCCACCAGCATGTATTTGGCGGGGTCGGAGATGCCTTCGATCAGCGAGCCCAGGTAGGTCAGCGCCGCGTTGTCGGTGATGGCCGTGAGGCCCAGCGCGCCCGCGAACAGGGCCAGCGGCTCCAGGCCCGAGACGATGGGCTGCAGCCACCATTGCTGCATGCCGCCCAGCACCACCAGACCGGCCAGGAAGAAGCCCACGAGCAGCGCCTCCTTCAGGATCAGCGGGCTCTGGTGGCGCTCGTAGGCCTGGGCAAAACCCAAAAACATCAGAAACAGGCCGAGGAACACCACCGGATGGTGCGCAAACAGCACCACCCCGGCCAGCAGCAGGATGTGCACGCACGCCACGGCGGCGGGCACCGGGGGCTGGGCCTGACGGCCCGCCTCCAGTGCGCTGGCGTGCGGCAAGTGCCTGCGCAGCACAAACGTGCAGGCGGTGGCATTGATCAGCACGGCCACGGCGGCCTTCCAGCCGAAGGTGGCGAGCATGAAGGCGCTGTCCCACTGCCAGGTGCTTGCCACCATGAGCACGGGCGGCGCGGCATACGAGGTGAGCGTGCCGCCGATGGACACGTTGACGAACAGCACGCCCAGCGCCAGGTACTTGAGCCGCTCGGGCACCCCGGTGCGGAAGATCTGCGGCGCCAGCATGAGTGCGGCGATGGTCATGGCCGCGGGCTCGGTGATGAGCGAGCCCAGCAGCGGCACGGCAGCCAGCCCCAGCCAAGCGTTGGCCATGGGGGTGGGCAGGGGCAGCCAGCGCGCCGCGGTGTCCACCAGGGCCACCACGGTGCGCAGCACGGGCCGCGAGGCGGCGATGACCATCACCACGAAGACGAACAGCGGCTCGGTGTAGTTGCGCGATTCGGCGTACTGCAGCGCCTGCGCGCCGCCGCCCACCAGGGCCATGGCAACGATGAGCACCATGGCCCAGAAGCCGAACACCACCTCCACCTCGCCCAGCAGGTGGAACAGGCCCGCATGGCGCGGAAAGCGGTGCGAGAGCCGCTCGAACTGCTTGGTGGAGAAGGTGTGGAGCAGGGCGATGCCGAACAGGGCAGCGGCAATCCAGTGCAGGGGGGTGGGTTCCATGGGGTCCAGTCGCGGGCAAGCCGCGCGGCGGCCCGACCAGCGCATGAACCTGTCGCGCCCTTGCGGCGCGTACACCCAGCCTGAATTTTACCCGCCAGGTGTTTGGCGGGTGCGTGCGGGGGCTTTGTTCAGCGTGGCCTTACATGGCCTTGAACAGGTGGGCGTAGAGGCGGCTCACGGCCAGTGTTTCGGGCCGCTGGCGCAAGGCCAGATGCAGGCGCCCGGCCTCGTCGCGCGTGACGCTGGCAATGGCACTGGCGCGCACCAGCGTGCCGCGGTGCACCTGCCAGAACTCGGACGCGTCCAGCTGGGCGGCGAGCTCTTTCAGCGGGGTGCGGATCAGGTACTCGCGCCCGGCGGTGAGCACGCGCACGTACTTGTCGGCGGCCTCGAAGTAGAGCACCTCGGCCACGGGCACCAGGTGGATTTGGTTGCCGCTGCTGGCCTGGATGACGGTGAGCGGCGCGGATGGCGGTGCAGGTGCGGCCAAACCGGGCGCGGCCATCAGGTTGCGCAGTTGGACCAGGGTTGCTTCTAAATTGATAGCTGCTGGCGCTTGTGGGGTAAGCGATAGCTGCAGTTTTTGCACTGTTTTTTTCAGGCGCGCGGGTTGCACGGGCTTGAGCAGGTAGTCCATCGCCTGGGCCTCAAAGGCCTGCACGGCGTACTGGTCGTAGGCGGTGACGAACACCAGGGCCGGAAAAGGCTGATCGGCGGGCCAGGCGTCGGCCAGTTCGGCGGCGGCGTCCAGCCCGCTCTGGCCAGGCATGCGGATGTCGAAGAACAGCACCTCGGGCCGCAGCGCAAGCGCCTGGCGCACGGCAGACAGCCCATCGCCCACGGTGGCCTGCACCTGCAGTTCGGGCCAAGCCTGGGCCAGGGCCTGCTGCAGGGCGGCGGCGAGCAGGGGCTCGTCTTCGGCAATCAGGGCGCGGGGGGCGGTCATGGGTTTGTGGATTTGTAAGGAAATTGGACTCTGGCGCACGTCCCGCCTGCGGGTTGCGCTATCAATTCAATAGTTCCCTGGTCCCCGTACAAGGTGCTCAGGCGTTCACGCACCTGGGCCAGGCCAAAACTGCGGCCCGGTGCACTGGAGGTGGCGGGTGCGCCCGCCGCCAGGCCCGCGCCGGTGTCGCACACCTCCAGTACCAGCCGCTGGTTGGCGTCGGTGCATGCACGCACGGTGATGCGGCCACCTTCCACCTGGGGCTCCAGCCCGTGGCGGATGGCGTTTTCCACCAGCGGTTGCAGCAGCAGCGGGGGCACGGGAATGGCGTGCAGGGCCTCGGGCACTTCCAGTGCATAGGCCAGGCGCGGCCCCATGCGCACGGCCATCAGCTCCAGGTAGTCGCGCAGGCGGTCCATCTCGTCGGCCAATGGGTGCAGCGTGGCACGCGATGCGCTGAGTGTGGCGCGCAGGTAGGCAATCAGGTGGTCCAGCATGGCCTGGGCGCGCGCGGGGTCGCTGGCTACCAGCACGCGCAGGTTGGCCAGGGTGTTGAACAGCATGTGCGGCTCCAGCTGCGCCTCCAGCAGCTTGAGGCGCGCTTGCGTGGCCTCGTGCTGGGCTTGGGCCATGTGCCGTTGCAGGTGCTCAGCCTTGGCCCGGCTGTAGAAGAAGAACGAGATGGCGATGCCCGCGACCACGGTGATGACCAGGGTCGCAGGCCCGGCCCGGTGGTGCCACAGGGCTTGGCTCGCGCCGCTGTAGGCGTCGCCGACCAGCCCGCCGACACCAAAGCCCGCCAGGGTGCCCACGGCAATCAACGCCAGGCCCCGCCAGCCGTGGGGCCAGCCGGTGCAGTCCGCCCCGGTCAGCAGCATGCGGCCCAGGTCGATGACCAGCCAGGACACCAGCCCGATGGCCAGCGAGTACACCAGTTGCACATCCCACGGGCCATGGCCCGCCAGGGTCAGGGCCAACGCGATGGCGCAGCAGAACAGCGCGGACAGCAGGCCGTGGCGCAGCAGGGGGCGGAGTTCGATGGATGTCATCTCGGGCAAGGGGCGGGCTGGCGCGATTGTGCGCCAGCGTGGTGGGTGTCAGTGGCTTTGTTGGCGTTGCAGCGCGGTGCGCTCGCGCTCCAGCAATTGGCCGTAGAGCGAGCCACCGGGCAGCGCCAGCCAAACGGCTGCGCCATGGATCAGCAGCCCCAGCCCCCAGCCCAGCGCCGGAAAGGCGGCCCAGCCCTGGGCGTGGCGCGCAGCCACCAAGGCCAGGAACAGGTTGACCAGCAGGTACACCGTGGCATGGATGTACCAGCCCAGCTTGGCCTTGGCGCGCTTGTGGGCCAGGCGTTCGGTGGCGTCCTGGGCGGAGGGGAGGGGGTGGTGGGACATGGTGTTTCTCCTACATGGGGGCCTTGGGGCCTGGGCGCCACTGTGCCCGCAGGCCCCAGTCGCGCCAAGCGCCGTGCGACGCAATGCCCTTGTGTGGGAGCCAAGTGCTTGCTGGACGGCGTGAGCGGCGGCGGCGGGCTTTCTAGAATCCAGCCCATGCAATCCAAAACCTATGCCGCAGCAGGCATTGCCCTGGCCCTGGCGCTGGGCGGGGCCATGTGGTGGTACACCCGCCAGGCCGCCCAGGCGCCGCAGTACCGCACCGCTGCCATCGAGCGCGGCGCGGTGGTGGCGTCGGTGCAGGCCTCGGGGCAGGTCATGCCGGTCACCCAGGTGTCGGTGGGCACGCAGGTGTCGGGCCAGATCCGCGAGCTGTTTGCCGACTTCAACTCCGAGGTCAAGGCGGGCCAGATCATTGCGCAGATCGATCCGCAGCTCATCGAGTTCCAGGTGCGCCAGGCCCAGGCCGATCTGGAGGCCGCGCGCTCGCAGGTGCTGGTGGCGCAGGCCAACGTGCTGGCCAGCGAGGCCACGGTGTCGCGCGCGCAGGTGGATCTGGCCGAGGCCGGGCGCGACCTGCGGCGCAAGACCGACCTGGTGGCGCAGGGCTTTATCGCCCAGAGCGAGGCCGAGCGCGCCCAGGCCCTGGTGCGCACCAGCACCGAGGCCTTGCGCGCGGCGCAGGCGCAGGCCGCCATCACCGCCGCGCAGGTGCAGGCGGCACGCTCCAGCGTGCGCCAGCGCGAGGCGGCACTGGCGCAGGCGCAGACCAACCTTTCGCGCACACGCATCACCTCGCCGGTGGATGGCATCGTGATCAAGCGCGCGGTCGAGCGTGGGCAGACCGTGGCGGCCAGCCTGCAGGCGCCCGAGCTGTTTGTGATTGCACAGAACCTGCGCGACATGCGCGTGGAAGTGAGCGTGGACGAAACCGATGTGGGCCGCATCCGCCCTGGGCAGGCGGCGCGCTTTACCGTCGATGCCTTCCCCGGCGAGACCTTTGACGGCCAGGTGGACCAGGTGCGCAAGGCGGCCATTGCGGCCAACAACGTGGTCACCTACGTGGCGGCGGTGCACTTTGCCAACCGCGACGGGCGCCTGCTGCCCGGCATGACGGCCAATGTGCGCGTCGTGACCGAACAGCGCGACAGCGTGCTCAAGGTGCCCAACGCCGCGCTGCGCGTGCGCCTGCCCGGCGTGGAGCCCGTGCCCACAGCCGTGCAGAGCGCTACAAAAAATATAGCTACTGGCGCACAAAATACGGGCGCTACAGGCCAAAAAGATGCAAAATTTGCCAAGCCTGCTGCGGGCGCACGTGGGCGCCTCCACGTGCTGGACGAGGACGGCCGGCCGCTTGCGTTGCAGGTGGCGCTGGGCCTGAGCGACGGCAGCCACACCGAGCTGCTGCCCACGCCCGAACAGGCGGTGCTGCTGGCCGAGGGGCGCCAGGTCATCACCGGCGTGGCCAGCCCGGCCAGCAGTGCCCCGGCGCGTAACGGGGCGCCGCGCCTTTCTTTCTGAGCAAGGCTTGCGCATGGCTCCACCCCTGATCGACGCGCAGGCGCTCACCAAGGCCTACGCCATGGGCGGGCAGACCGTGCACGCGCTGCGCGGCGTGTCGCTGCAGATCGACGCGGGCGAGTTCGTCGCCATCATGGGCGCCTCGGGCTCGGGCAAGTCCACGCTCATGCACATTCTGGGTTGCCTGGACCTGCCCGACGGCGGCAGTTACCACCTGGCGGGCGAGGCCGTGCATGCGCTGGCGCCTGATGCGTTGGCTGCCATCCGCAACCGGCGGATTGGCTTTGTGTTCCAGCAGTTCAACCTGCTGGCACGCACCAGCGCGCTGGAGAATGTGGAACTGCCCCTGGTCTATGCCGGTGTCAAGCCGGCCGAGCGCCAGGCCCGCGCCCGCGCGGCGCTGGCGCGCGTGGGCCTGGCCGAGCGCGCGGCGCACACCCCCGCGGAGCTGTCGGGCGGGCAGCAGCAGCGCGTGGCCATTGCGCGCGCCCTGGTCACGCAGCCCGCGCTCATCCTGGCCGACGAGCCCACGGGCGCACTCGATTCGCAGACCTCCGAGGACACCATGGCCTTGCTGGCGCAGCTCAACGCCCAGGGCATCACCGTGGTGCTGGTCACGCACGAGCACGACGTGGCCGCCTGGGCGCGCCGCTGCATCGTGCTGCGCGACGGCGCCATCGTGCAGGACCAGGCCCAGCCCGGCCATGCACAGCAGGCGGCTACCAGCGCGGCGCTGCCGCAGGGGCGCGCATGAACCTGCACACCGCGCTGCGCGCTGCCCTGCGGGCGCTCACGGCCAACCTGCTGCGCAGCGTGCTCACCATGCTGGGCATCATCATTGGTGTGGGCGCAGTCATCACCATGCTGGCCGTGGGCCGGGGCGCGACCGAGCGCGTGCAGGAACAGATCAAGGGCCTGGGCTCCAACATCGTGCTGGTGGTGCCCGGCAGCCTGAGCGCGGCCGGCGTGCGCCTGGGGGCGCAGACGCGCTCGCGCTTTACCGAAGAGGATGCCGAAGCCCTGGCCCGCGAGGTGCCCGAAGTGCAGGTGGCCGCGCCCTCGTCGCGCACCACGGCGCAGGCGGTGGCGCAAAGCGCCAACTGGAACACCACCATCTTCGGCACCACCAACGACTACCTGGAGGCGCGCGAATGGCCGCTGGCCGCGGGCCGCCTGTTCGAGGCGGCCGAGCAGCAGGGCTCGGCCAAGGTCGCCTGGCTGGGCCAGACTGCTGCGCGCGAGCTGTTTGCCGACGACGACCCGCTGGGCCAGACGGTGCGTGTGCGTGGCGTGCCCTTCACCGTGGTGGGCGTGCTGGCCGCCAAGGGGCAGAACGCCGTGGGGCAGGACCAGGACGACATCGTCATCGTGCCCATGTCCACCTTCCGCAACCGCATCTGGAATGCGGGCGGCAACGTACGTCGCATCTGGTCCATCCACGTCAAGGTGCGCGCCGGGGCCGACATGGCGCGGGCCGAGGAGTCCATGCGCACGCTGCTGCGCCAGCGCCTGCGTGTGCCCGAGGGTGGCGACGACACCTTCAGCATCCGCAACCTGTCGGAGGTGCTGCAGGCGCAGGAAGAGTCGAGCCGCGTGATGACCGCGCTGCTGGCCGCTGTCGCGGGCGTGAGCCTGCTGGTGGGCGGCATCGGCATCATGAACATCATGCTGGTGAGCGTGACCGAGCGCACGCGCGAGATCGGCCTGCGCATGGCCGTGGGCGCGCGTGGGCGCGACATCCTGGCGCAGTTCCTGATCGAATCGGTCACGCTCAGCCTGGTGGGAGGCGCCATCGGCGTGGCGCTGGGCGTGCTGGCCACCTGGGCGGTGGAGCGCGCTACCGGCTGGAGCGCCGTCATGGAGCCCTGGTCCGTGCTGCTGGCCGTGGGCTTTGCGGGTCTGGTGGGCGTGTTTTTTGGCTATTACCCGGCGCGGCGTGCGGCGCGGCTGCAGCCCATCGTCGCGCTGCGGCACGAGTGAGCATCTCGGCATGCCAACGCAGGCTTGCGGGGGGCGAGTTCGTACAATCCGTTGCTTCTTGACTCTCAGGGCAAACACAAGCCCGTCGTATGGAAATAGCAATACTGTTTGCCCTCATCTGTCTCAACGGTCTCTTTGCCATGTCGGAGATCGCTTTGGTCACGGCGCGCAAGGCGCGCCTGCAGAAATTGATTGATGAGGGCGACAGCGGTGCGGCCGCTGCGGTGAAGCTGGGCGAAGACCCCACGCGTTTCCTGTCCACCATCCAGATCGGCATCACGTCGATTGGCGTACTCAACGGCATCGTGGGCGAGGCTGCCTTGGCCGGCCCCCTGGCCGCATGGCTGGGTCTTGCAGGGGTGCCGTTGCCCTATGCCGACTATGCGGCCACCGGTCTGGTGGTGGTGGTGATCACCTATTTTTCCATCGTGGTGGGCGAACTGGTGCCCAAGCGCATTGGCCAGTCGTACCCCGAATTGTTTGCGCGGTTGGTGGCACGGCCCATCCACCTGCTGGCGGTCGCCACCAAGCCTTTTGTGATCCTGCTGTCCACCTCCACCCGCACGTTGTTGCGTTTGCTGGGGGTCAAGGAGACCAGCGGCAGCCCCGTGACCGAGGAAGAGATCCACGCCATGCTCGTCGAGGGCACGACGGCTGGTGTCATCGAGTCGCACGAGCACACCATGGTCCGGAACGTGTTCCGGCTTGATGACCGGCAGATTGGCTCCCTGATGGTGCCGCGGGGCGACGTGGTGTGCCTGGACATGGATGCGTCGTTTGAAGAGAACCTTCAACGCATCGACACATCGGACCACGCGCGCTTTCCGGTGGTGCGCGGCGGCATGGACAATATTCTGGGCGTGGTCAATGCCCGGCAGTGGCTCTCGCGCAGGCTCAAGGAACACGGGCACGGGCTGGCGGACCAGCCCCTGCAGGCGGCGCTGTACGTTCCGGAAACCATCACCGGCATGGAGTTGCTGGACAACTTTCGTCTGTCGGATGTGCACATGGCCTTCGTCATCGACGAGTACGGCGAAGTGCAGGGCATTGTCACGCTGCAGGACCTGATCGAAGCCATCACCGGCGAGTTCCAGCCCCGCGATCCGGAGACCTCGTGGGCCGTGCAGCGTGAGGACGGAAGCTGGCTGCTCGATGGGCATATTCCGGTGCCCGAACTCAAGGACCGCCTGAACCTGGACAGCGTTCCGGAAGAGGAGCGCGGCCGCTACCACACCCTGAGCGGCATGCTGATGCTGCTGACGGGACGGCTGCCCAAGGAGACCGACACCGTGACCTGGGAGGGCTGGACCTTCGAGGTGGTGGACATGGACGGCAAGACCATCGACAAGATCGTGGCCACCCGGCAGATCCCGGTCAGCGAGCTGTGATCGTTGGCGGGGGCAGGGCGGCTCCCAGCGGACATAATCCGCGCTTTCGCATTGATTGAACAAGGACGCGCGTGGACATCGTATTGCTGGTCAAGGCCGCCATCATGGGTGTGGTCGAGGGCCTGACCGAGTTTCTTCCCATATCCTCCACGGGCCACCTGATCCTGGCGGGGGCCTTGCTGGGTTTTGATGATGCCAAGGCCAAGGTCTTTGACATCGCCATCCAGACCGGGGCCATCTTTGCCGTCATCCTGGTGTACTGGCAGAAGATTCGTGCCACCTTGGTGGCACTGCCCAGCCAGCGCAGTGCGCAGCGCTTTGCGCTCAATGTGCTGATTGGTTTTTTCCCGGCGGTGCTGTTGGGGCTGCTGCTGGGCAAGGCCATCAAGGCGCATTTGTTCACGCCCACCGTGGTGGCCAGCACCTTCATCCTCGGCGGCTTCATCATCCTGTGGGCCGAGCGACGCCCGCAGTCGGCCACGCGCATTGCCGAAGTGGACGACATGGGGCCGATCGATGCGCTCAAGGTGGGCCTGGTGCAGTGCCTGGCGATGGTGCCGGGCACCAGCCGCAGCGGTGCCACCATCATTGGCGGCATGCTGCTGGGCCTGTCGCGCAAGGCAGCCACGGACTATTCGTTCTTTCTGGCCATTCCCACACTCATCGGCGCCGGGGTGTACAGCCTGTACAAGGAGCGTGAGCTGCTGCAGGTGGCCGACCTGCCCATGTTCGCCGTCGGGCTGTTCTTTTCGTTTGTGAGTGCCTGGCTGTGTGTGCGCTGGTTGCTGCGCTATATCAGCACGCACAGCTTTGTGCCCTTTGCCTGGTACCGCATAGCCTTTGGCCTGCTGGTGCTGGTGACGGCCTGGACGGGATGGATTCCCTGGAGCGCCTGATGCCCTTGGATCGGTTGATAATCTCCACCATGCAACGCTCTATCACCTGTGCTCCCTGGGCCTTGGCGCTGGGCCTGGCGCTGCCTGCGCTGGCGACGGCGCAACTGCGCATGCCCGTACCCGAGGAAAGTCGCTCTGGCTACACCTGGTCGCTGGGGGCGTCGATCAGCAACGGAGCCAGCTATCCCGGCAGCACCGAGCGCAGCACGGGCATCCGGCCCGTCATCGGGCTGGAGGTGGGGCGTTTCACCCTCAGCTCGGGCGGCGGTGGTTCTTTGCTGGACTTTGACCTGGACGCACGCGACTCCGGCGTGACCGCCAAGCTCCTGCAGTGGGAAAACCTGCGCCTGAGCGCCGGTCTGCGCATGGATGGCGGCCGCAAGGGCAGTGACGAGCCGATGCTCCAGGGCCTGCCCGACGTGGAGCGCACCTTGCGCGGGCGCCTGAGCGTCATCTATGACTTCAACAAGCATGCCTCGGTGCGGTCCACCCTGAGCCAGGACCTGCTGGGCCGCGATGGCGGGGCCACGCTCCAGACCACGGCGCGCTATGAAATCCAGGTCAGCCCCTACAGTGAAATCGCTTTTGCCCTGGGCTTCACGCTGGCCGACAGCACCTACATGCAAGGCCGCATGGGCGTGCCGCTCAGTGCCTCCGGGGTGAGCACACCTTTGCCCGCCTATGTGCCGGGGGGCGGGCTTTTCAGCCAGGACGTGGGGCTGGAGTTCAAGAGCGCGGTGTCTGACCGCTGGGTGGTGTTTGGCGGCGTGCGCTATTCGCAACTGCGTGGCAACGCCCGGCGCAGCCCGCTGGCGGTCAAGCCCGACAACTACGGCATCAGCCTGGGCCTGGCCTACCGCTGCTGCCGCTGAGGCTCCCAGAGCCTGGACAGGCTCTCAGGGCATTGCCAACTGCTCGGTGCTGCGCTGCACGCGGAACTTGCCGTTCTGTTTCCCCTGGTACATGGCGGCATCGGCCAGCTTGAGCAGGCTGGCAGCGTCGTAGGCGTCCAGCGGCGCCAGTGCGTACCCAATGGTCAGGCCCACCTGCACTTTGGTGGACGACAGGGTGAAGGGGGCATGGAATGCATCCAGCAGCTTGTTCGCCAGGTCGTGTGCCTGTGCGGGGCTTTCCAATGCGCTGGCCACTACCACAAATTCGTCGCCCCCCAGGCGTGCCACTAGGTCGGTGGCGCGCACATGGCCTTGCAGGCGGCGGGCCACGGCAACCAGCAGTTCATCGCCCACATCGTGGCCGTGCTCGTCGTTAACGGGCTTGAAGCCGTCCAGGTCCAACAGGTACACGGCCAGTTGCTGCTCGTGGCAGCACAGCCGCAGGGCGTTGGACAGGGCTTCCTGCATGCCGCGGCGGTTGGGCAGGTTGGTCAGGGGGTCGGTGTGGGCCAGCCAGTGCAGGGTGTCGCGCTCGGTGCGGGCGTTTTCGGCGGCCAGGCGCAGGGCTTTGGAGCGCAGGCCCAGCACGCGCATGAACAGCAGCATGTCCAGCGTGGCGCCGAACTGGAAGGAATGCAGCGTCCAAAAGTTGACCGGCACCCAGCCCCGGATCACGCCAATCACCGTGGCCGTGGCCACGAAGTACACCAGCCAGGCCAGCAGCAGCGTGCCGCCCACCGCATCGCCCTGGCGCATGCGCGCCACGGCACCGGGAATGCCCATGAGTGCAGGCACCAGGCCCAGCACGCTGACGATGGCCGCCAGCACGCGGGTGTCGAACAGGTCGAGCGCAAAGGCCAGGGCCAGCAGCGCCGTGCCCGCGGCGCCCCAGCGCATGGCGCGCATCAGCCGGTTGCGTGGGTTGCCCGCCGCCAGGGCCTGGCCTATGAACAAGAAAGAGCCGCAGGTCGCCATCAGGGCCGACATGCCGCTGGCGTGCTGCTCGAACCAGGGCAGGCCGACCCACAGGTACTGCGCCCCCACGCCAAAGAAATGCAGCGAGAACAGCAGGCTGCCCGAAATCAGCAAGGTGTACTGAAGGAACAGCACCTCGCGCTGGTTGACCCACTGCGCCAGGCTGTAGATCCACAGGCACAGCGCCAGACCTGTGAGCAGGCCTTGCAGCATCTGTTCGCGCAAAGCGTGTTCGGCGTGCATGGCCGGGGGGGACAGGCGCAGCGGCAGCACCATGGCGCCCTGGGTCTGCACGCGCAGCAGCAGCTCGTAGGCCACGCCGGGTTGCAGATCCAGCTCCACCGCGTGCGAGCGGGTGGGCAGCGGGCGCTGTGCAAAGGGCACATGGCTGCCCAGCGCGGCCTGCTGCACGATGCGGCCGCCGCTGGCCAGCACCAGGTCGATGCGTTGCAGCGGCGCGTAGTCGATGTCCAGCACCCAGCGGCCAGGGGCACTGGTCGCCAGCTCCAGCGGCAGGCGCAGCCAGACGGGCTCCGCGCGCACGCCCAGCGTGCCCTGGGTGGGCGGCATGGGGCCAAAGGCGGGGCCACCCTGCAGCAGCTCCTGTGCGGTGTAGCGTTGCTCGGGGTCGGGCAGCATCTGCAGGGACTGCCACAGTCCGGCGGCAGGCTGCTGGGCCTGCAATTGCAGCGGCGCGGGTTGCGCCTGTACGTTGGCGCAACCCAGCCACAGCGCCAGCAACGCGGCCACGCGCCACAGCCCGCCGCGCAGGGGCTGCGCTGCAAGGGTCAGGAACCAGGGCACAAACGCGCGTGTCATGGGCGGGGCAGCGGGGGCAAGGGTGGCACGGCCGAAAGGAGTGTGCACCCCGCAGGGGCACACGAATGTGACAAAGTGTAGGCCAAATGCCGTTGGGGCACAGGCCGCAGGGGCAGCGCGCACCGCGAGGGGCGCGGACAGACGCTCAGTCGTGCGTGATGGAGGCCAGGTTGCGCAGCGCGGCTTCGACGGCGGCAGCGGTGACCAGGGGCTTTTCCATGGGGAAGAGGTGGGTGCCGTCCAGCATCATCATCCGCCCCTGGGTCACGCGCTCGGTCAGGCCCATGCCGGCCTGGCGCATTTCCACCGAGGCACGCCCTCCGATGAAGGCGGCCGGGCAGCGCAGGGGGTGCTTGCGCAGCAGGCTGCCCAGGTGGTGTGGCATGGTGTTGTAGATGGCGCTTTCCACCGCGCGGTCGAAGGCGAGCACGCGGCGGTCATCCTCGTCGTACAGGCCATGGGTCACGTAGTCGCGCAGCACCTGTGGGTCCCAGCGGGCAAAGGCTTTTTTCTTGCGGAAATGCTCGTAGGCCTCTTCGGTGCTGTGCCAGCTGTTGCGGCGCATGCGGCTCACGCGGGCGGGTGAGATGGCGCCGATCACCTGCGTGCGCTTGGCGGCACCCACGGTGGTGGCGCGCCAGCCGCCCAGCAGCGGGGAGTCCAGCATCAGCACGCCGCGCGCCAGCTCGGGGTGGCGGGCGGCGGCCATGACGCTGAGGATGCCGCCCAGCGAATGGCCCACCAGGTACACCGGGCCGCCCGATGTGCGCACCCGCTCGGCGGCAAACTCGGCCAGTTGCTCCACCAGGTGCGGCCAGTTGTCGGTGACGGGAAAGCGCGGGTCGTGGCCGAAGCGGTCCACCGCGCTTACCTCAAAGCCGCGCGCGCGCAGGTGCTCAAACAGGACGCTGTAGGTGCCCGACGGAAAGCTGTTGCCGTGGGAAAAGACGATGCGGTTCATTCTGAGAGAGGTTCTAGACCAGCTTGTCCTGCGGGGTCGATATCTTCTTGAGCGGCTTGCACTGCGCGTGCGGCACCACGATCGGCACCTCGGTCGCGCCGCCGCTCCAGTTGGGGCTTTCGATGCTGTCGAACACCTGGCGCAGCTTTTCCCCCCAGCGCTCGCGCAGCATGGTGAAGTAGGGGTTGTCGGTGCCGATGCACACGATCTTGTCTGAGGTGAAACGGTCCACCTCGTACAGCACCAGATCCAGCGGCAGGCCCACCGAGAGGTTGGACTTGAGCGTGCTGTCCATGGATACCAGCGCGCACTTGGCGGCTTCGTCCAGCGGGGTGTCGGGGGTGATCACGCGGTCGAGCACGGGCTTGCCGTATTTGGATTCGCCGACCTGGAAGTAGGGCGTCTCGGACGTGGCCTCAATGAAATTGCCCGCCGAATACACCTGGAACAGACGCATGCCCTCGCCCCGGATCTGGCCGCCAAAGATCAGCGACACATTGAAGTCCAGCCCAGAGCGCTTGAGCGATGCGCCATCGCGCTCGTGCACATGGCGCACCGCTGCACCCAAGACGCGGGCGGCGTCGAACATGCTGCGCGCGTTCCAGATGGTGGTGGGCTCGCCGTCGTGCTCGTCCTTGATCTGCGTGGTTTGCAGAATCTCGCGCACCGACTGCGAAATGCTCAGGTTGCCCGCCGACAGCAGCACCATGAAGCGATCGTCCGGCTTCTCGTACACCATCATCTTGCGGAACGAGCTGATCTGGTCCAGCCCGGCATTGGTGCGCGAATCGGACAGGAACACCAGCCCAGCGTGGAGTTTGATGGCGACGCAGTACGTCATGGCAATAAAGCGGCAGAGGGAAAACCCGCAAGTGTAGTGCGGCCCCACCCCGTGCTGTGCCGCAGCGCGTGCGTGCGTCAGCAGGCTGCCCCTGGGGCAGAACACAGGGGGCGGCCGCTCACCCTGCGGCCAGGGGGTTGGGCACGGCCTGCGGCGGTTTGAACAGGGTGACGCGGTTGCGCCCGGCCGCCTTGGCCTCGTACATGGCCAGGTCGGCCTGGTGCTGGATGTCCTGCATGCTTTGCTCGGCCATGCCCCCAAGGGCCACGCCAATGCTGGCACTGATGGACAGGCGCAGCCCCTGGGCCTCGGGCTGGGCCGCCTCGATGGCGCGGCGCAGCGCCTCGGCCAGCACCAGGGCGCCCTGGGCATCGGTATCGGGCAGCAGCACCGCAAACTCCTCGCCCCCAATGCGCCCGGCCAGATCCGACTGGCGCACGCTCTGTGCAATCAGGCGCCCCACACACTGCAACACCACATCGCCCGTGGCATGGCCGTGCTGGTCGTTGATGGCCTTGAAGTGGTCCAGATCG
Organism: Acidovorax sp. 210-6; assembly: GCF_010020825.1. Classification (GTDB taxonomy): domain Bacteria; phylum Pseudomonadota; class Gammaproteobacteria; order Burkholderiales; family Burkholderiaceae_C; genus Simplicispira; species Simplicispira sedimenti. The sequence goes on along the minus strand of NZ_JAACJE010000001.1, from coordinate 2,513,799 downwards.
ATGAACAGCACTGCAAACGGTGAGCGCTTGCGCCGCGTGGCAAGCAAGAACTGATCGCAGCGCTCGTATTAGGCACGGGCATTGAGCAGCCCGGTCAGCACGTCGGTGGACGCCATGGCACGCAGGCGCTCCTTGGACTCCTGCAGCCGGTGGTAGAACGACATGGAGCGCGCCCGGTACCCATGGAACAAGAAGGCCAGCAAGCCCATGGCCATGACCGCATCGACCAGCTCGGTGCCCGAGTAGGGCGCCACAAAGCGCGAGGGCGAAGGCGCTTGCTCCACCCACAACAGCGCCCCCAGAAAGAAACCCACCGCCCCGATCACGGCCAGGATCAGCACGATCAGGAACTTGTATTGGAATTCGAGGTATTCCTCGCGCTCCTGAAACTGGGCGGCACCAAAAATGAACTGCTTGAAAGGCGACATGGCGTGAATCCTCGCGCGCGCGGCGGCGTGGGGCGGGTTTGTAAGCGCATGTTAGCGCCCGTCGCGTTCGGCTCGCGCAAATGCTATTAAAAAGATAGCTGCTTACGCAATATTTATAAGCTCTGAGGCCGTATTAGGCTCTAACTTTCTTCCCAGAACGCCTCGATCAGCCCGCCCTGGGCATCCACCAGCCACCACTCGATCACCCCATCGCGTGGCCCCACGCCCAGCACCCCCAGCAGCCCGCGCGGCGCAGACCGGCGCGGGCAACGCCAGAGCTGGTCGCCCGGCTGCATCAACAGCAGCACACCGGCGCGGATGGATGGGGGAACCTCGGGGCTGTGCACATCGACCAGGCGGTCTTCACCGTCGCCGATGTCTGTGGGGGTGGCGGGGATGGGGCGCATGGCGGCTCCGGAGTAGGGTGAGATGCAGCACCGCAGATGGGTGCGCGCATGTCGTCCATACCTTACCAGGGCAACGGCTCCCCCGTGTAAGAAAAAAAGCCGCCCGACTCGGACGGAGTGAGTCGGTCCAGCACGCGCAGCATGTCGGCTGCGGCCTCGTGGGGCGCGCGGCCGATGTGCGCGCCCCGGAAGGGCTGGGACAGCGCGGTGTTCACCGTACCGGGGTGCAGGCTGATCAGCACCGCCTGCGGGTGGCTGCGGGCCACTTCGATGGCGGCGGTTTTCACCAGCATGTTGAGCGCGGCCTTGGACGCGCGGTAGCTGTACCAGCCACCCAGGCGGTTGTCGCCAATACTGCCCACCTTGGCCGAGAGCAGCGCCAGCACCCCGCGCTGGCGGTCCAGCAGCGGCACGAAGTGGCGTAGCACCAGCGCCGGGCCCAGGGTGTTGGCGCGCAGGGTGGCTTCGAGCTGGGCGTAGTTCAGGTCGCCTAGCTTTTTTTCGGGCATGAAGCCGGGGCCGTGCAACACGCCTGCCGCGTGGATGATGAGGTGGAACGTGCCACCTGCACGCAGGGCGTCGGCTGCCTGGCCGATGCTGGCCTCATCGTCCATGTCCAGGCGCGGCTGGGATCGGCGGTGCAGGCCCACCACCTCGGCGCAGCGGGGGTGGGCGCGCAGGGCCTGCACAAAGGCCTGGCCGATGCCGCCACTGGCGCCGATGACCAGGGCGCGAAAGCCGAGGGGGAAGGAATCCAGCGTCAAGGCAGTGGTCAAGGAGTGGTCTCGCTGTCCAGCGCGTGGGCCAGCAAGTCCTCCAGTGCCAGCACCTGCAAGGCGCTGTGGTGGGTGCTGCGCAGGAAGATCGGCGGCGCGACATGGGCCAGCAAGGCTTCGCGCCAGCGCTGCACGCACAGGCACCAGCGGTCGCCGGGCTTGAGGCCTGCGAAGCGGTACTCCGGGCGCGGGGTCGTCAGGTTGTTGCCACGCGCGAGGGAGAAGTCCAGGAACGCCTGGGTCATCTGGGCGCAGACCACGTGCCTGCCGTGGTCCACGTCATGCGTGGAGCAGCAGCCATCGCGGAAGAATCCGGTCAACGGATCGTAGGAGCAGGGCACCAGGGGAGTGCCCAAGACGTTGAGATCGGCCATGGCGGTGGGAAAGGGATGGCGTTGATGCGCCATTGTGGGCAAATCACCCGCTGGCGCAGACCTGGCTGCGCCATACACCCTGCGCCATGACGGGCTTTGCTGCGCCACGAGTCAGCGTGGCAGCAAACCCTTGAGCTGGTACAGCGCATCCAGCGCCTCGCGCGGACTTAGCTGGTCGGGTTGGATGGCTGCCAGGGCGGCTTCGACCGGGCTGGCGGCTGTCAGCTCGGGTTCGGGCGGGGGGGCGAACAGGTCCACCTGTAGTTCGCCTTCGTCGGCGCGTTCTTCCAGCGCGGTCAGGGTGTGGCGGGCGTGATGCAGCACGGGGGCGGGCATGCCGGCCAATTTGGCCACCTGGATGCCGTAGCTGCGGCTGGCCGGGCCGCTTTGGATTTCGTGCAGGAACACGATGTCGGATCCGCTTTCGGCCGCACTCACGTGCATGTTGACGGCGTGGCGCGCCTTGGCGGGCAGCTCGGTCAGTTCGAAATAGTGCGTGGCGAACAGCGTGAAGGCCTTGGTCTTGTCATGCAGGTGCGTGGCGATACCGCTGGCCAGGGCCAGGCCGTCGAAGGTGCTGGTGCCCCGGCCGATCTCGTCCATCAGCACCAGGCTGTGCGGCGTGGCGGCGTGCAGGATCTGCGCGGCCTCCACCATCTCCAGCATAAATGTGGATTGCGCGTTGGCCAGGTCGTCCGCCGCGCCGATGCGCGTGTGGATGGCGTCGATGGGGCCCAGGCGGCAATTCGTAGCCGGCACATGGCTGCCCATGCTGGCCAGCAGCACGATGAGCGCCACCTGGCGCATGTAGGTCGATTTGCCGCCCATGTTGGGACCGGTGATGACCTGCATGCGCGTGTTGGCGTTCAGGCGCGTGTGGTTGGGGATGAAGGCGCCGCTCGACGTTTCTGCCAGGCGCGCCTCCACCACGGGGTGGCGGCCGGCTTCGATCTCGATGCAGGGCTCGTTCACGAACTGCGGCGCGCACCAACCCAGAGTGAGTGAGCGTTCGGCCAGACAGCACAGCACGTCCAGCGTCGCCAGAGCCTGGGCCAGCCGGGTGAGCTGCGGCACATGGGGCTGGAGCTGGTCCAGCACCTGTTCGTACAGCCATTTCTCGCGTTGCAGCGCGCGCTCCTGCGCGGACAGGGCTTTGTCCTCGAAGGCCTTGAGTTCAGGGGTGATGAAGCGCTCGGCGTTCTTCAGCGTCTGGCGGCGGCGGTAGTCGTCGGGCACCTTGTCGAGGTGGCTGCCCGTGACCTCGATGTAGAAGCCGTGCACCTTGTTGAATTGCACGCGCAAATTCGGAATGCCGGTGCGCGCTTTCTCGCGCGTTTCCAGGTCGAGCAGGAAGGCGTCGCAGTGGGTCTGGATGGCGCGCAGCTCGTCCAGCTCCGCATCGAACCCGCTGGCGATCACGCCGCCGTCGCGCACCAGGGCAGCGGGTTCTTCGGCAATGCTTGTGGCCAGCAGTTGGGTGCATTCGGCGGGTGGCTGCAGGGCGCTGAAAATTTGGGCCAAATAGGGCTCTGGCGCCCGTCCATTCTGCGCGAGCAGCTCTGATTTTTGTAGCGTTCTGCACAGCGCCACCAGTTCGCGCGGGCGCACCTGGCGCAAGGCCACGCGGGCGGTGATGCGCTCCACGTCGCTCACCCCCTTGAGCTGTTCGCGCAGCGCCTGCCAGGGCGCCTGGGTGGCACTGGCGTCGCCGCGCAGGGCGGTGGTGGCGGCCAGGCGTTGGCGGGCCTCGTGGCGGTCGCGCTGGGGTTCGAGCAGCCAGGTGCGCAGCAGGCGGCTGCCCATGCCGGTCATGCAGGTGTCCAGCAGCGACAGCAGCGTGGGGCTGTCTTCGCCGCGCAGGGTCTTGACGAGTTCAAGGTTGCGGCGCGTGCTGGCGGGCAGGGCTATGAGCTCATCGTCGCGCTGCACGCGCACGCTGTGGATGTGCGAGAGCTGGCGGCCCTGGGTGTGTTCGGCGTATTGCAGCAGGGCGGCGGCGGCAGCATGGGCCAGGGGCAGGTCTTGTGCGTCCCAGGCCTGCAGCGTGGCGGCGCCCAGGTGCTCCAGCAGCTTGCGTTCGCCCAGCGGTGGGTCGAACTGCCAGTCGGGGCGCGGCGCCAGGGGGCAGCTGACACTGCCTGTCTGGCGCAGCGCCTGCAATTGCTGTTCAAAGCGCTGCGTGCAGCCTGCGCTGTAGATCAGTTCGCTGGGCGCCACGCGCGCCAGCCAGCCGCCCAGCGCGTCCAGCGCGCATTCGGCCAGGAACACGCGCCCCTGCGTCACGCTGAGCCAGGCCAGGCCGCAGCGTGCGCGTGGCCCCTGGTGCACGGCCAGCAGCAGGGCCTCGGCCTTGTCGGAGAGCAGCTCGCTGTCGGTCAGCGTGCCGGGCGTGACCACGCGCACCACCTTGCGCTCCACCGGGCCCTTGGCCGTGGCCACGTCGCCCACCTGCTCGGCAATGGCCACCGATTCGCCCAGCTTGATGAGCCGCGCGAGGTAGGCTTCCAGCGCATGGAAGGGCACGCCCGCCATCACCACAGGTTGCCCGGCCGACTGGCCGCGCTGCGTGAGCGTGATGTCCAGCAGCCGCGCGGCCTTCTCGGCGTCCTGCCAAAACAGCTCATAGAAGTCGCCCATGCGGTAGAGCAGCAGCGTGTCGGGGTACCCGGCCTTGAGGGCGAGGTACTGCTGCATCATGGGGGTGTGCTGTTCTATGCCTGCAGGCAGCGGCGGCGTGGCGTGGTCCGTCATGTTTCCTGCTGGGCGATGGTTTCCAGTTGCTCGCGCTGGCGCACGATGATGCCGCGCTGGGCCATGCGGATGACGCCTTCGCGCTCCATGGATTTGAGCTCCACATTCACGCGCTGGCGTGAGCAGCCCAGCAGTTGGGCCAGCTCGTCCTGCACCAGCACGATGCCCAGCGGGACTTCATCGCCCGGTGGCACATGGCGCGGGCCGAAGCGACGCATGAGGTGCAGCAGATGCTTGGCCAGCCGCGCGCGCAGGGGCAGGGTGGCCATGTCTTCCATCATCCAGTACAGAAAGCGCATGCGCCGCGCCTGCAGCGTGAGCAGGGCTTCGCCAAATTCGGTGTGGTCGTGCAGCAGTTGGCGAAACACGGCCTCGGCCACGCCCAGCACGGTGGTGCGGCCATGGGCGTGCGCGTCGTAGGTGTTGGGGCCGCTGTGCAGCACCTCGGCCTCTCCCACCCAGATGCCGGGTTCTACGTAGGCCAAGGTCACCAGCTTGCCCGCCGGGGACGTGCGCCGAAAGCGGATGGCCCCGCTGGCGCAGGCAAACCAGTGCTGTGCGAGTTCGCCTTGCTCCACAATGAGGTCGCCATGTGCGTAGCGCGTGACGGTGCCCAGGCGAAAGATGTCGTGCCGCAGCGAAGGGCTCAGGGCCGAGAACCAGCGTCCCCGGTCAATGGCGGCGCGTTCCTCGGGTGTCAGAAAGGGCTGTTGTGGGTTGCGATCGGTGCCGTGGTGCATGGGCGCTGACAGAATGTCGGGGGCGTGGTGGCGGGCTGCGGGCAAGGCCCCTGGCGGCGGCATGGGTTACCGTTGCGCTGCATTCTAATGGCGTGGTATCCCGGTAGCGGCGCGACTTTGGTCGCACTGGGGACCGTGGGTGCAGGCATGCGGGTTTTCCCCGAATATGTATCAGGGTTCGCGCAAGATGGTTACGTTTTGTCATACTAGGCCCATCGCTGCACCCGAGGGCGTTTTTCTTCCACCAAAGGCTACTGCGTGACCGCTACCCCGTCCGTGCTTCAGTCCCTTGCTCCGGTTGCCGATCACACCGCGCTGCTGGCGGTGCAATCGAGCCTGCAGTCCATGCTGGATGCTGTGCCCGTGGCGCTGTTGGGGTTCCACCAGCATGGCTCGGAGCTGCGCCTGATCTCCGCCAACGCTGCGGCGCGCCGCCTGGAGGGGCTGCGCTCGGTGCGCAACCCTGGGGCCTCGGCCGCCAATGTGTTTGTGCTGCTGTCGGGCACGCACCTGCAGGAGCAGTTGGCCGCCGTGGTGCGCACCGGGGATCCGCTGGAATGCCGCCATGTGCTGCGTGAACAAGGCCGTTTGGTGCTGGCCTGGAAGATCCATGCCCACCGCACGGGCATTGGCAGCATTCTGGTCACCGTGCAGGACCTGACCGAACTGGAAACCCTGCGTGCACGGCAGGAGCAGGCGGACGCCCTGCTCGAGGATGTGCGGCGCGAGCAGCACGAACAAACCGAGGTGTACAGCTCCATGGAGGGGTTGGCACGCACCGGTCATTGGCGCCGCATCTGGGATGAGGGCGAGACCGTGCTGCTGTGGTCCAGCGGCCTTTGCGATATCGCCGGGTTCGAGCGCCAGGAGTGGATCAGTACCGAGCGTGCGCTCAGCGGCATCCTGCCCGAGGACATGGACACCTTCATCCAGGCCAGCAAGGCCGGCGATGGGCGCGACTTCGAATACCGCTGGCGGCGCCCCGATGGTGAGGTGCGCTGGATGCGCTCGCGCGTGAGCAGTCCTTCGCGCTTCGACGGTGTGCTCATGGAAATGGGCGTGGTGCAGGACGTGACCGAGGAGCATCGCGCCGCCGAGCAGCTGCGCGAGCAGCTCGACTTCATCCAACGCATTGCCAACAACATTCCGGGCTTCATTTACCAATGTCGCATCCAGCCCGACGGCAAGCCCAGCCTGCCCTATGTGAGCGAGGCGGTGGAGGGCATGATGGGGGTGTCCGACCATATCGTTCGCCAGGACATCCAGACACTGGAGCGCAATGTGCTGCCCGAGGATTTGCCCCTGCTGCGCCGGGCCATCCGCCGTGCGGTGCGCACGCTCAAACCCTGGCATTGCGAGTACCGCGTGCTGGGGGCGGATGGCAGCGTACGCTGGCACATGACCAGCGCGGCCCTGCAGGCCGAACCCGATGGCGCGGTGCTCATGCACGGCTACACGCTCGATGTGACCGACCGCAAGCGCGCAGCCCAGGAGATCGAACGCCTGGCGTTCTACGACGCCCTCACGTCCCTGCCCAACCGCCGCCTGCTGCTGGACCGCCTGCAACGCCTGCTGCTCAGCGGCCAGCGCACGCGCCAGCACGGCGCGCTGCTGTTCATCGACCTGGACAACTTCAAAGACCTCAACGACACCCTGGGCCACGACATGGGCGACCAGCTCCTGATCCAGGTCGCCACCCGCCTCTCGGCCAGCGTGCGCGAATGCGACACCGTTGCACGCTTTGGCGGCGACGAATTCGTCGTCCTGCTCGAAGGCCTGGACCAGGATGCCCAGGCCGCCAGCCGCCAGGCCGAAGCCGTCGCGCGCAAACTCCTCATGGCGCTGAACCAACCCTTCGAACTGGCCGGCCAGCAACACTACAGCACCCCCAGCATCGGCCTGACCCTCTTTGGCCCCGAACGCCAAAGCGTGGACGAACTGCTCAAACGCGCAGACCTGGCCATGTACGAAGCCAAAGCCGCCGGGCGCAACACCCACCGCTTCTTCGACCCCGGCATGCAGCAAGCCCTGCACGAACGCTCCAGCCTGGAAGCCGACCTGCGCCAGGGCCTCTCGCGCGGCGACCTCTACGTGCACTACCAACCCGTCGTGGACTACCAAGGCCACGTCAAAGGCGCAGAAGCCCTGGCCCGCTGGAACCACCCCGAGCGCGGCCTCATCAACCCCGCCGAATTCATCCCCCTGGCCGAACAGACCGGCCTCATCCTGCCCCTGGGCAGGCACATCCTGCACACCGCGTGCGAACAACTCGTACGCTGGAGCCGCCAACAGGAAACCGCCCACCTGAGCGTCGCCGTCAACGTCAGCGCGCGGCAATTTCGGCACAGCGGCTTTGCCGCCGAAGTCCTGCAAACCCTGCGCGAAACCGGCGCCAACCCCCGGCGCCTCAAACTCGAACTGACCGAAAGCCTGCTGCTGGGCGACATCGAAGACACCATCGAACGCATGGTGCAACTCAAACGCGAAGGCGTAGGGTTTGCGCTGGACGACTTCGGCACCGGGTACTCCAGCCTGGGATACCTCAAGCGCCTGCCGCTGGACCAGGTCAAGATCGACCGGGGCTTCGTGCGCGACGTACTGACCGACCCCAACGACGCGGCCATCGTGCGCACCATCCTGGCACTGGCGCAAAGCCTGGACCTGGACGTGGTGGCCGAAGGGGTGGAGACGGCGGGGCAGCTGGGCTTCTTGCGGCTGCATGGCTGCGAGCAGTTCCAGGGGTATCTGTTTGGGCGGCCTGGCCCCATTGAGGTGGTTGAGTCGCAGATGCGCACCAGCCTCTGAGCTGTGCTCTTTTTTGTACTGCCCCAGCACAGAACGTACCCATGTTGATGCAGGAAGCACCTCCCTCGCGTGGCCTGTGGGTTCGGGGCGTGTTGGTGGTCTTGGCCCTGTCCGTGCTGTCTGCCATGGTGGCGGTGGAGTGGCGTCATAGCCACCTGTTGAGCGCGCGAGAAGCAGATCGCGGCGCCGTGATCGACAGTCTGGCGAAATCACTGATCGAGCACACCACCCAGAGCGAGGTGCTGGGTGCGGCATCGGTCATGGGGCTGACGTCGCACTTGCTCAAGCAGGCCGCACTGGGGCAACTGGAGCGTGATGCGCCCTCCGTGCTGGCGCTGCTGGGTGCAGCGCGCGACCGGTTTGGCGCGCAGGGCGTGTACTTGTTGGCAGCCGATGGAACCATCGTTGCGCATGCCACGGCAGGGCCCTCATCTACCGGTCAGAACGTGGGGTTCCGGCCCTATTTCCAGCAGGCGCTTGCGGGGCGCAGCAACGTGTACGCGGCTGTGGGTGCTTTCAGCCACGAGCGCGGGCTGTATGTGGCCGCACCATTGCGCGCTGGAACCAGCAGCCCCTCTCCGGTGCTGGGTGTGATCATGGTCAAGCTGTCGCTGGCGCCCATCGATGCCATGCTTGCGCGTGCCGGCATGCCCGCACTGCTGCTGTCGCCGCAGGGCGTGGCGATCGCCAGCACGCGCGGCGAATGGCTTTATGCCATGACACCACCGCTGGAGCAGCAGCGCATCGACGGGATTGCTGCGCTCAGGCAGTTTGGGCGCCAGTTTGATAACGGCGTGGCGTCTGCGCTGCCGTTCGATGTGGGGCAACCGCAGGTGGTGATCGATGGCGCGGCGCACGCGTTGGAGCAACGCAGCCTTGATTGGCACGACCCGGCAGGCCCTTGGTCGCTGGTGCTGCTGGACGACGTGTCGGCCCTGCTGCCCTGGTCGGAGCGGATGCTCCTGGGGGGCTCCGCGGGGTTGCTGGTGTTGCTGCTCGGCTTGCTGGTGTTGGCGTTGCTGCGCAACCGCCAGCGCATGGCCGCCAGCCAGCAGCGCTTGCAGGTGCTTGGCGCAGCCCTGCAGAGCAGCCCCATGGCGGTGGTGGTGACTGACGCGAAGGGGTTCATCGAATGGGTGAACCCCGGTTTTGAGGCCATCACCGGCTACCGCCTGGAGGAGGTGCAGGGCTCCAAACCCGGCCTGCTGTCCAGCGGCAAGACGGAGGTGGAGACCTACAACGACATGTGGAGCCACCTAGTGTCTGGGCGGGCGTGGAAGGGGGCTTTCATCAACCGGCGCAAGGACGGCACCGAGTACCACGCAGAGGCCACCCTGACGCCCGTGCTCGACCGTTTTGGTGTGCGCATCGGGATGGTGGGCGTGCACCAGGACCTGAGCGAGCGCCTGCAGGAGCAGCAGGCACTGCAGCGCAGTGAGCAGCGCATGCGTGAGCTGCTGGAGCAACAGAAGGCGATTTTCGACAACGCTCCGCCGGTGTTGCTGACGGCCGATGGGGTGATTCGCTTGTTCAACCCGGCTTTTGCCGCGTTGGTGGGTGGCGCCGCGGAGCAAATGCAGGATGAACGTGTGAGTTCTCTGTTTGCCAGCCTGGAGGAGCATGCGGCCTTTGCGGCGCGTGTGGCGCCGCGACTGGTGGCGGGGGAGCAGGTGCGGGAGGACTGGACGCTGCGCCGGGTCGATGGATCACCGTTCGAGGCGCGTATTTCAGCCAGTCCGGTGCAGATCTCTGGTGCGACGCTGGCAGCGATGTGGGTCATCGAGGATGTCACCGAGGTGCACCGCGCGGAAGTCGCCATGCAGGAGGCCCGCGAGCGCCTGGAGTTGGCGCAGGAGGCAGGAAAGATCGGTGTGTTCGATGCGGACCTGCGAATAGGCCGCAGTGTCTGGATCAGCAAGCAGGCAGGCCACCAGGGCCTGCGCGAGCGGGTGTTTGATGACTGGCGCGCCGCCTGGGCCCAGCGGCTGGATGGCAGAGACCGTGAAGCTGCGTTGGCACGCCTGGATGTCGCCCTGCAGGGCAGCGAAACCCGGTTCAGCGACACCTGGCGCATGGTGCGTGCGGATGGCACCGTGCATTGGTATGAATGCTCGGCACGCATCCTGCGCGACGCCCAAGGCAAGGCCGAGCGCATGGTGGGCGTGAACGTGGACATCGACGCCTACAAGCAGCTGGAGGCGCGTGTGGCGGCGCAACTGCAGTTCCAGCAGGTGCTCATCGACACCATCTCCATCCCCATCGTGTACAAGGATGCGCAGGGCCGCTACCTGGGCTTCAACCGCGCCTACGAGGCCACGTTTGGCATTCGCCGCGAGGACTACCTGGGCAAGACCGTGCTGGACCGTGACTTCATCGAGCCTGACCAGCGCCAGTTGTTCCAGGACGATGTGCAAATGGCGCTCCAGGGCTCCGAGGCGGTGCATCGCGAGGTGGACTTGCCTTATGCCGATGGCGTGATCCACCGCACGCTGTATTGGTTGCAGCGTTTTGGCGAACCGGGCAGCGAGATGGAGGGCGTGATCGGCACCTTCGTGGACATCAGCGACCGCCAGCGCATCGAGCAGGATCTGCGCCGCGCCAAGGAACTGGCCGAGGAGGCCGCCACGCTCAAGTCCAATTTCCTGGCCAACATGAGCCACGAGATCCGCACGCCCATGAACGCCATCATCGGCATGTCGCACCTGGCGCTCAAGTCGGGCCTCACGCCACGCCAGCACGACTATGTGGCCAAGATCGAGCAGGCGGGGCAGCACCTGATGGGGGTCATCAACGACATCCTGGATTTCTCGCGCATCGAGGCGGGCAAGCTGCGCATCGAGTCCCACCCCTTTGTGCTGGACCAGGTACTGGCGGGCGTGGTCGATGTGGTCAGCCACAAGGCCACGGCCAAGGGGCTGGAGCTGATTTGCGATGTGGCCAGCAACGTGCCGCAAAACCTGGTGGGTGACGCGCTGCGCATTGGGCAAATCCTCATCAACTACGCCAACAACGCCGTCAAGTTCACCGAGCGCGGCGAGGTCGGCATCGTGGTGCGCATGGAGCAGGCGCAGGGGGACGATGTGACCCTGCGCCTGGAAGTGCGCGACACCGGCATTGGCCTGACCCCGCAGCAACAGGACAAGCTGTTCCAGAGCTTCCAGCAGGCCGATGCCTCCACCACGCGGCGCTACGGCGGCACGGGCCTGGGGCTGGCCATCTGCAAGAGCCTGGCTGAGCTGATGCATGGTGCGGTGGGTGTGCAAAGCACCCCGGGCGAGGGCTCCACCTTCTGGGTGCGGCTGCCGCTGCGCCGGGGGCGCCTGCGCGCGCGCTGCTGCCCGCCCCCGATCTGCAGGGCCTGCGCGTGCTGGTGGTGGACGACAACGCCCATGCCGCCACGGTGCTGGCTGAAATGCTGCGCTCCATGCGCTTCACGGTCGAGGCCGTGCACAGCGGGGCACAGGCACTGCAGGCACTGAACGCCGCCGTGCAGCGCGGCCAACCTTACGACTTGGTGGTGCTGGATTGGCAGATGCCCGGCATGGATGGCCTGGAGCTGGGGCGGCGCATTGGCGAGCTGAACCTGCCACAGTTGCCGCACCGCGTGATGGTCACCGCCTTTGGCCGCGAAGACGTGCTGCGCATGGCGCAGCACCAGGGCATTGAGGAAGTGCTGATCAAGCCCGTGAGCGCGTCGGTCATGTTCGACACGCTCATGCAGGTGCTGGGTCGCCCGCAGCTCGGTGGCAGCGCGTCCCTGGCGCAAGGGGATGATCCGCAGGCCCAATGTCCGGCGCTGGCGGGGGTGCGTCTGCTGGTGGCCGAGGACAACGAACTGAACCAGCAGGTCGCGCTGGAGCTGTTGCGCGAAACCGGGGCGCAGGTCGATCTGGTGTGCAACGGCGAAGAGGCCGTGGCGCTGGTGCGTCGTCACCGCTATGACCTGGTGCTCATGGACATGCAGATGCCCGTGCTGGACGGGCTGGAAGCCACGCGCCAGCTGCGTGCCCAGCCTGCGTTGGCGCAGCTGCCCATCGTCGCCATGACGGCCAACGCCATGGACGCTGACCGCCAGCGCTGCCTGGATGCGGGCATGAACGATCACCTGGCCAAGCCCGTGGTGCCCGAACGCCTCTGGGCCGTGCTGCAGCGCTGGTGCGGGGAGGGCGCTGTGGCGGCGGCGGGTGGTGCTCCAGAGGCGTGCCGCCAGACCGTGCCGTCAGAGCAGGGCGCCACCACGGTGCTGCCCGCGCCGCTGCCCGGCCTGGACCAGGGCGCAGGCCTGCGCAACGCACTGGGGCGTCCCGCCTTCTATGCCGAAGTGCTGCAGCGCTTTGCCGTGCACTATGCCGACGGCGCCCAGCGCATGGCCCAGGCGCTGGCCGAAGCGCGCCTGGACATTTTGCTGCGCGAGGCGCACACCCTGCGCGGCCTGGCGGGCACCATTGGCGCCACGGCGCTGCAGGATGCGGCTGCCCGGCTCGAAGAAGCCTTGCGCGGTCCACCGTCAGGCGATGTGCCCACCACGCAGTTGCTGCAGAACCTGAGCCAGGTGCTGGAGCCGCTGGTGCAGCATCTGCTGCAATGGGCGGCCGCGCACCCTGCGTTGGCACCGAGCGCCCCTCCGCGTTTGGGGGGACCGGTGATACCAGCTGCCGAAGGCGAAGCCCTGCACGCCGTGCAGGCCCTGCAGGCGCTGCTGCAGGCCGACGACCCTGCCGCCCGGCTGCACCTGCTGCACCATGCACCCTTGGTGCAGGAAGTGGTGGGGCCGCGCATGGCCGCGCTGCAGGCGCATGTCGAGCAGTTTGACTACGAATCCGCGCTGGGCCTCCTGACCGGGTGCCTGGAGCGTTTCCCGCAGGCCGCCACCCCACCGGGTGCAGCCTGCTCCACCGGGAGTCGCGATGCAACGAGACAGTCTTCCTGAAGGTGCCGCCCAAGGCGGCGGTCGCCAGATGCCCACCGTGCTGGTGGTGGATGACACGCCCGACAACCTGGCCATGATGGCCGAGCTGTTGGGCGAGCGCTACCGCGTGAAGGTGGCCAACAGCGGCGAGCGTGCCCTCAAGGCCATGCAGGCCGAGGCCTTGCCCGACCTGGTGCTGCTGGACATCATGATGCCCGGCATGGACGGCTACGAGGTCTGCCGCCGCCTCAAGGCCAGCGCCCTCACGCGCGATGTGCCGGTGATCTTTCTGACGGCGCGCAGCGACGTGCAGGACGAGCGCATGGGGCTGGAGCTGGGCGCGGTGGACTACATCACCAAGCCCATCAGCCCGCCCATTCTGCAGGCGCGCGTGCAGACCCACCTGGCGCTCAAGGCCACGGCCGACTTCCTGCGCAGCAAGAGCGACTACCTGGAGCGCGAGGTGGCCCTGCGCACCCTGGAGCTGCAGGCCATTCAGGACGTCACCATCATTGCCCTGGCGTCGCTGGCCGAAACACGCGATGCCGAGACCGGCAACCACATCCGGCGTACCCAGCTGTACGTGAAGGCGCTGGCCGAGCAATTGCGCAGGCACCCCCGGTTCGAGCAGGTGCTCACGGTGTCGATGATCGACCTGCTCTACAAATCCGCTCCATTGCACGACATCGGCAAGGTGGGCGTGCCCGACCATATCCTGCTCAAGCCAGGACGGCTGACTGCCGAGGAGTTCGAGGTGGCCAAGACGCATGCCGTCCTGGGGCGCAAGGCGATCGAGAGTGCCGAGCGACGCCTGGGCATGCGGGTGCGTTTTCTGGATGTGGCCAAGGACATGGCCTGCCACCACCATGAACACTGGGACGGCACCGGCTACCCCGCAGGGTTGTCGGGCGAGGCCATCCCCGTGGCGGCGCGCCTCATGGCGGTGGCCGATGTGTACGACGCCGTCATCAGCACCCGCGTGTACAAGCTGGCGGGTACGCACGAACAGGCCTGTGACGCCATCACGCGCGGGCGGGGCACGCAGTTCGATCCGCTGGTGGTCGATGCCTTCATCGAAATTGCCGAAGACCTGCGCGAGATCGCGCTCAAGTTCCCCGACCCCGCGCCGCAGTAGGCGGCGCGCACTGCGTTCGCGTCAGAGTGGCGCGTCTTCGCCTGCGTCGCCGGCCGGGGCTGCATCCGGTGCAGGGTTCTGAGCCTGGTCTTGCGCGTCGGCGTCGATCCCGGCCTGGCGCAGCGCAGCCTTTTCGCCGGCACTGGCAAATTTGCTGTATTTGCCCAGGATCTGCACCATCTGACCGTAGATGCGCGGCGTGCCGGCCAGGCATTCCTTCTGATCCATGAAGTCGGCCTCGCCCGTGAAGTTGCCGATCAGGCCACCGGCCTCGGTCACCAGCAGCGAGCCAGCGGCCACGTCCCAGCTCGACAGGCCGGTCTCGAAAAAGGCGTCGGTGTAGCCTGCTGCCACATAGGCCAGGTCCAGTGCAGCCGAGCCGGGGCGGCGCAGGCCTGCGGTGCGCTGCATCACGTCGCCCATCATGGCCAGGTAGTTCTTGAAGTTGTCGCCCGGGCGGAACGGGAAGCCCGTGGAGATCAGGCATTCCTTGAGCTGGGTGCGCTTGCTCACGCGGATGCGGCGCTCATTCAGGAACGCGCCACGACCCTTGGTGGCCGTGAACAGGTCGTTGCGCGAAGGGTCGTACACCACGGCTTGCTCGATCTTGCCCTTGAACGACAGGGCAATGCTCACGCAATAGACCGGAAAGCCGTGGATGAAATTGGTGGTGCCGTCCAGCGGGTCGATGATCCAGATGTAGTCGGAATTCTTGGCGCCATGCTGGCTGCCCGACTCCTCGGCCAGGATGCCGTGGCCGGGGTAAGCGGTCAGCAGGGTTTCGATGATGGCCTGTTCGCTCGCATGGTCCACCTCGGTCACAAAGTCGTTGATCTGCTTTTGCGAGATACGCACCGACTCCACGTCGAGCGCCGCGCGGTTGATGATGGCGCCAGCGGCGCGGGCGGCCTTGATGGCCACGTTGAGCATGGGGTGCAGATTGGACGACATAAATTGTGCGGGGTTGCGCGCCAGCATCGCTTGTGGCTGTGGCGCGGGGCCAGGAACGGGAAAATCGCTGCCGGGCGATGCGGGCAGCGACAATAAGCGTCTGATTTTACCCGCCCAGCCCCTTGGTGCCCAGCGGCACCTGCAAGCCGCCCATGAAAACCCGTTTCATCCTCATCCAGACCAGCCATGCCGGCAACGTGGGCGCTGCCGCCCGCGCCATGAAGACCATGGGCTTTGACGACCTGGTGCTCGTCAAACCCCGCTGGGCCAACGTGCTGCGGCGCGAGGAAACCATTCAGCGCGCCAGCGGAGCCCTGGACGTGCTGCACAACGCGCGCATCGTGGAGACGCTGGACGAGGCGCTGGACGGCATCAGCCACCTGTGCGCCACGGCCATGACGCCGCGCGACTTCGGCCCGCCCACACGCGCGCCGCGTGAGCATTTCGATTTGCTATTGAAAAAGGAGCTGCCAGCGCTTGATGGGCGTACGCTGGGGGCCAAAAACACTTCAAGCCCAGAGCCGGTGGCGGCCGAAAGCGGCATCGGCTTTCTGTTTGGCTCCGAGCGCTTCGGCATGGCCAACGAGGACGTGTACCGCTGCCATGTGGCGCTCTCCATCCCCACCAACCCGCAGTTCGGCTCGCTCAACCTGGGCGCGGCCATCCAGGTCATCGCCTACGAGTGGCGCCAGGCCCTGGGCGGCTTTGGCGTGGAGCAGGTCACGTCCGAGCGCCTGCTGGCCGATGCAGACCAGGTGGCGGGCATGCTGGCGCACTGGGAGCAGGCGCTCACCGCCATCGGTTTTCTGGACCCGGCGGCGCCCAAGAAGCTCATGCCCCGGCTGAACCAGCTCTTCAACCGCGCGCAACTGGGTGCCGAGGAAATCCACATCCTGCGCGGTGTCGCCAAGGCCATGATCGAGTCCGCCCAGCCAAAGCGATAGACTGTGCGGCCCCTCAACACATAACGACAACAGATGTTTGCCCGTCTGCGCTCCGACATCCAGTGCATCCTCGACCGCGACCCCGCGGCCCGCAGCACCTGGGAGGTCATCACCTGTTACCCCGGCCTGCACGCCATCTGGCTGCACCGCCCGGCGCACTGGTGCTGGACGCATGGCCTCAAGTGGCTGGGGCGCTTTATTTCGCACCTGGCGCGCTGGTTCACCGGCATTGAAATCCACCCGGGCGCCAAGATCGGCGAGCGCGTGTTCTTCGACCATGCCATGGGCGTGGTGGTGGGCGAGACCGCCGAGATCGGCGACGGCTGCACCATTTACCAGGGCGTTACGCTGGGCGGTACATCGCTCTACAAGGGCACCAAGCGCCACCCCACGCTGGGCAAGGATGTGGTGGTGAGCGCAGGCGCCAAGGTGCTGGGCGGTTTCGAGGTGGGCGACGGGGCAAAAATAGGCAGCAATGCCGTGGTCATCAAGCCCGTGCCTGCCGGCGCCACGGCGGTGGGCATACCGGCGCGCATCATCCCGTCCAAGGAAGGCCACAGCGCCGACGTGACCGAGGACGCCAAGCCCAAGCCGCAGTTCACGGCCTACGGCATCACGCAAGAAGACGATCCGCTCTCGCTGGCCATGCGCGGGCTGATCGACAGCGCGGCTTCGCAGGAGCATCAGATTGCGCTGCTGTGGCAGGCGATCGAAAAGCTGTCGGACTGCGTCAAGACAGGGGATTGCGTGCCCGATGATGCCGCGCTGAAAGAGCAGTTCGAGGCGGGCAAGCTCAACGATCTGGTGGGGAAGTAGGTTTTGGGGGCTTTGCTGAGGGCGGCTGGCCGGGATGTGCGCCCGGCGGCGCAGTAACTTTCTTTTGCTTCGCCAAAAGAAAGTCACCAAAGAAAAGGCGACCCACAGTCTGCGACCCCTGCGCTGCGCTGCGGGGCAAACCTGCGTCGGGGCTCTTGGGCTGGCACCCTCCCTTCAGGATGCGCCGAGGAGCGCAGCGGCCAGCGGATCAGGGCTCGCGATTGTCTGAGCGCCGCAGGCGCGAGTTCGAGCGAGACCCCGCTGGCCGCGAGCACCGCAGGTTGCCCGCAGCGAAGCGGAGGGACGCGGCCTGCAGGGTCGCCCTTTCTTTGGTGACTTTCTTTTGGCGAAGCGAAAGAAAGTGAGTCGCCCGCCGGGGCGAGACCCGGCCAGCAACTCACGCAAAAGGCGCAGCGCTCGCTTCGTTAAAAGGCATCACACCAAGCGCTGCAAATGCGCCCCCAGCGTTTGCAAATTCACAAAACGCAGCCGCCTGTATGCCCGCCTCAGGCCGAAAGCCCTTTCCACAGCATGTAGCTGGCCAGTACCACGAGCAACAGGGCAAACACGCGCCGCAAGCGGTCCACCGGCCACTGGTGCGCGGAGCGTGCGCCCAGAGGGGCGGTGAGCACGCTGCAGGCGGCAATCACGCCCAGTGCCGGTAGCCACACATAGCCCAGCGATGCCGGGGGCAGGCCCGCCAGCCCCATGCCGCCCAGCACATAGCCCGACGCATTGGCCAGCGCGATCGGAAAGCCCAGCGCGGCGCTGGTGGCCACGGCCTGGTGGATGGGGACGTTGCACCAGACCATGAAGGGCACGCTGATGAAGCCGCCCCCTGCGCCCACCATGCCCGACAGGAAGCCAATGGTGCCGCCCGCTGCCAGCTGGCCAGCGGTGCCAGGCATCTGGCGCGACGGGGCGGGTTTTTTGTTGCGCAGCATCTGCCAGGCGGAAAAGCCCACGAACAGGGCAAAGAACACCGCCAGGAACCCGCCCTTGAGCAGGGCAAACACCCCCAGGCTGGCGGCCAGGCTGCCCAGCACTATGCCGGGGGCCAGGCGCTGCACGAGGTCCCAGCGCACGGCGCCACGTTGGTGGTGGGCGCGCACGCTGGAGAGAGAGGTGAACACGATGGTGGCCATGGAGGTGGCAATCGCCATCTTGACGGCCAGGCCCGGCTCCACGCCCTGCTTGCTCAGGATGTGGGTCAGAAAGGGCACCAGCACCATGCCACCGCCAATGCCCAGCAGACCGGCCAGAAAACCTGTGCCCAGGCCCAGCAGGGCCAGTTCGGCGATCAAGAGCAGGTCCATGGGAATGGGGGGAGAGAGGGGTGGGCGCGCATGGGTTGCGCGCCGCAGAAATAGGTGTCTGCAAATGCCACCGGGCCGTCATCCTGAACCGGGGGTTCAGGGGGGCGAGGGCAACCTGACGTTGGGTTCATCTGACGCGAGACGATCACGCTCATCAGGCAATGTACCAAGCCCGGGCTCTAAGAGCATTGGTTCAAGGAAATTAAACCCGGCAGCACTGCAGACGCTGCCATTGTAGGACGTTTGGGACGGCCAAAGACGGTGTTCAGAGCAGGTGCCCGTCGCTGCCCAGCACATCGTCGATGCGCTGCACCAGCGCCTGCAGGCGCTCCGTGCTCTGGGGGAGCATTGCCGCATCGGTACCGGTGGTGCCCATGGGGGCTGCCGCCGACAGGGGGGGGACGTGCGCCGCAGCCGCCAGCTCGGCGGCTTCGCGGTCGGCCAGCTCAAAAGCCAGGTTCAGCGCCGCCAGCACAGCGATGCGCTCGCGTGCCCGCACCTTGCCTGCATCGCGGATGCGCGTCATGGCGGTGTCCACGCGCTCCACGGCGTCCAGCAGGCGCGCCTCGCGGCCCTCGGGGCAGCCCAGCAGATAGCTCTGCTGCATGATTTGCACTTCGAGCTGCTTCATGCGTTGTCCTCGGGAGCGGGGGTGGTGGGCAGGCGCTCGATGAGCACGTCAATGCGATGGCGTGCGGCCTGCAGGCGCGAACGCAGCGAGTCGCGCTCTTGTGTGAGCGTGGCAATTTGCTGTGCCATCAGCGCATTGGTGTGCTGCAACTGCTCGTAGCGCACCAGCAGGCGTTCCACGCGCTCGGCGATCAGGTCTTGGGGGGACGGTGCGGCCATACCCGCCGGATTGTAGGCAGTTGCCCGGCAAAGCGCCGTAAAATCGCCGGGTTGGTGCTCGCGGTGTGGTTCACATGCCGCAGTTCAACGGGAAGCAGGGAGGTAGCCGCCAGCGATGGCGGCACCCAGCCTGCGCTGCCCCCGCAACGGTCAGCGGACGAATCACCCGATTCACTCTTCAACACACAGCCACTGGGCGCCTTGAACAAGCGCCTGGGAAGGCGTTGGAGGGCGTGCCGCCAGCCCGGATACCGGCCAACACGGTGGTTGTGCGCGCCCCAGGCGCTGCGCGGCCGTATCGCCTATTTGCCGGCGGGGAAGCCGGCGCAGGTAGCTTGCCGATTCCGTTGTATTTCCATGAACAAGCCCTCTTCTTGCGTGCGCCGTGCTCTGTCGCTGCGCCCATGCGCTTTTGCCGTGCTGTCCCTTGCTGCCGCCTGCGCAGCCCATGCAGAACAGCCCATGCAGCCCCTGCTGCTGGCGCAGAACGCACGCATGCCTTCGCTGCAGGACATGGTGGTGACCGCCACCCGAACTGAACAGCCCCTTTCCGACCTGGTGGCCGACGTGTCCATCGTGGACCGCGAAACCATCGAGGCCAGCGGCGCCACCGGCGTCGCCGACGTGCTGGCGCGCCTGCCCGGCATCGAAATCTCGCGCAACGGCGGTGTGGGCAATGCCACCAGCCTTTTCGTGCGCGGTGCCGAAACACGCTTCACGGCTGTCTATATCGACGGAGTGCGGGTGGACTCGCAGTCCACCGGCGGCGCGCAGTGGGAGCAGATCCCGCTGGCGCAGATCGAGCGCATCGAAGTGCTGCGCGGCCCCGCTGCGGCGGTGTACGGATCGGACGCCATCGGTGGCGTGATCCAGCTTTTCACGCGCAAGGGCGAGGGCGCTGCGGCGCCCTACGTGGGCGTGGGCCTGGGCAGCCAGGGCACGCGCAAGCTGGAGGCCGGCATCAGCGGCGCCATAGGTGCCGACAAGGCGCTGGACTATTCCCTGGGCCTGGCCCATGCGCGCAGCGACGGCTTTGACGCCAAGACCAGCGGCGCGCACAACCCCGACCGTGACGGCTACCGCAGCACCTCGGGCCACGCTCGCCTGGGCTACCAGGTCAATGCCAGCCACAAGCTCGACGCCACCCTGCTGGCTAGCCGCATGAATTCTGCCTACGACGGTTTCACGCACAAGCCTGCCAGCCCGGTGGACGACCGCAACCACAGCCGCCTTCGCACGGCGGGGCTGAACTGGGCCGCGCAGTGGACCCAGGCCTACAGCACCCGCGTGTCGGTCACCGATGCGGCCACGCGCTACGAAACCACCCCCTCGCCCTACCGCACCGAGACCAACCTGCGCGGCTACCTGTGGCAGAACGACTACCGCCTGGGCGCGCACCGCTTCAGCGCCGCGCTGGAGCGCCGCGAAGACCACCTGAACAACCCTGCACTGGATGCCTGGAGCACCACGCTGAACCGCAGCCGCTCGCAAGACGCCCTGGCGCTGGGCTACGGCTACAACGCGGGCGGCCACACCGTGCAGATCAATGTGCGGCACGACGACGACAGCGAATTCGGCGGCAAGGGCACAGGCAGCCTGGCCTACGGCTACGCGCTCACGCCGCAATGGCGCGCCACGGCGTCGGTGGGTACGGCCTTCCGTGCCCCCACGCTGTACCAGCGCTTCAGTGAATACGGCGTGGCCACCCTGCGGCCCGAGACCAGCCACAACGCCGAACTGGGCTTGCGCTACGCCCAGGGCCGCAGCAGCTTCTCGGCCACCGTGTACCGCAACCGGCTCAGCAACCTGATTCTGTTCAGCGGCGCGGGCCCCTGTGCGTCCACCTTCGGCTGCTACGCCAATGTGGCGCGCGCGCAGTACGAGGGCCTGACGCTTGCGGCCTCGCACCACTGGGCGGGCGTGCAATGGCACGGCTCCATCGACCTGCAGAACCCGCGCGACCTGGCCAACGGCAAGCAACTGGCACGCCGCGCCAAGCGCCACGCCACCTTCGGCGCCGACGCGCAACTGGCGGGTTGGACGTTGGGCGCCGAGCTGCAGGCCTCGGGCCGCCGCTTCGACAATGCGGCCAACACCAACGTGCTGGGTGGCTATGCGCTCGTCAACCTCTACGCCAGCACCCGCCTGGCGCGCGACTACACGCTGCTGGCACGCATCGACAACCTGGGCGACAAGGCCTACGAACTGGCGCGCACCTACGCCACGCCCGGCCGCACGTTCTACGTCGGCCTGAAGTGGGCACCGCAGTAGGCCTCGCCATGTCCACGCACGCATCCTGCCCCGCATTGCTGATCGCCGCCCCGGCCTCGGGCCAGGGCAAGACCACGGTGACGGCCGCGCTGGCGCGGCTGCACGCGCGGCAGGGGCGGCGCGTGCGCGTGTTCAAGTGCGGGCCGGATTTTCTCGACCCGCACTGGCATGAACTGGCCAGCGGCGCGCCGGTGCACTCGCTGGACCTGTGGATCAATGGCGCGCAGGACTGCGCCCGGCGCCTGCACGATGCCGCGCTCGAGGCCGACCTGCTCCTCATCGAGGGCGTGATGGGCCTGTTCGACGGCGACCCGAGCGCCGCCGACCTGGCCCAGCGCTTCGGCGTGCCCGTGCTGGCCGTGGTCGATGCCTCGGCCATGGCGGGCACCTTCGGCGCGCTGGCCCATGGGCTGCGCGACTACCGGCCCGGCCTGCCCTGGGCCGGGGTGCTGGCCAACCGCGTGGGCAGCGCGCGCCATGCCGACATGCTGCGCGTCGGCCTGCGCGACCCGCAGGACTGGCTGGGCGCGCTGGCGCGCATCACGCTGGGCGAGGGCCCCGCGCTGCTGCCCGAGCGCCACCTGGGTCTGGTCGCCGCGCACGAGTTGGGTGATGCCCTGCAGCGCCTGGACGCCGCCGCCGATGCCCTGGCCGCCACGCCGCTGGGCCAGATGGGTTCCGCCGACCTGCAACGCTGGGCCGTGGATTTCCCTGTGCCCCAGGCCACCGAGGCCGTGCCGCCGCTGCTGGCGGGCCGCACCGTGGCCGTGGCGCGTGACGCGGCCTTCAGCTTCCTCTACGCCGCCAATCTGCAGACGCTGGAGGAACTGGGCGCGCGCCTGTGCTTCTTCTCGCCCCTGGCCGGCGACCGGCTGCCGCCCTGCGATGCCGTGTGGCTGCCCGGCGGCTACCCCGAACTGCACGCCGCGCGCATCGCCGCCAACACCGGCCTGCGCGCCGACCTGCTGCGCCACCTGAACGCGGGCCTGCCCCTGTGGGCCGAGTGCGGCGGCATGGTGGCGCTGTGCGAATCGGTGCAACTGCCGGACGGCACGGTGCAGCCGCTGTTGGGCCTGCTGCCCGGCCAGGCCACGCTGAACAAGCGTCTGGCGGGCCTGGGGCCACAGCAGTTGCCCGTGGCGGGTGAGCTGCTGCGCGGCCACACCTTCCATTACTCCACGTTGGCCAGCAGCGCGCCGGTCGTCGCGCGCAGCAGCCGGCCTGGCGAGGCCAGCGCGCCGGACGCCGGCGAGGCGCTGTACCGCGTGGGCAGCCTGCACGCCAGCTACTTCCATGCCTGGTTTGCCTCCAGCCCGCGCGCCGTGGCGCACCTGCTGGGCGGGGAGGGCGCATGACCGAAAGCATCGCGCGCAGCGAACTCATCCTCGGCGGGCAAAAGAGCGGCAAGTCGCGCCGCGCCGAACTGCTCGCGCGCCACTGGCTGGCGCGCTCGCCACAGCACCGCGCGCTGCTCATCGCCACCGCCGAGCCCTGGGACGACGAGATGCGCGCGCGCATCGCGCGCCACCAGCGCGACCGCGCCGAGCGCGTGCCCGGCCTGGCCACGCTGGAGGAGCCGCGCGACCTGGCTGGCGCCATCGCCCTCCATAGCCAGGCGCACACCCTGCTGGTGGTGGACTGCCTCACGCTGTGGCTCACGAACTGGACCATGCCCTCAGGAGCGGATTCCATGGATTTTGAACAAAAAAAGGCTCTAGCGCATAACTGGCAAGCGCAAGCAGCTATGTTTTTGATAGCGCTTGAGCAAGCTCCAGGCCCGGTAGTGCTGGTGGGCAACGAAATCGGCCTGGGCGTCATCCCACTGGGGCGCGAGGTGCGTGCCTTCGTCGATGCGCTGGGCCAGCTCAACCAGCAGGTGGCGCAGGTGTGCGCGCGCGTCACCCTCATGGCAGCCGGGCTGCCGCTGATCCTGAAAGAGACCGTATGAATCCCACACCTGTCAAACGCATCGTGATCGTGGTGGCCGTGCTGCTCATGCTGCTGCTGCTGATGTGGGGCACGGCGCGCGCGCAGGGCGTGCAACTTACCGACGACCGGGGCCGTACCGTCCAGCTGGCGCGCACACCGCAACGCATCGTGAGCCTGCTGCCCTCGCTGGCCGAAACCGTGTGCGCGCTGGATCAATGCCAGCGCCTGGTGGGTGTGGACCGCTACACCAACTGGCCCGAGAGCGTGCGCAAGCTCCCCCAGGTAGGTGGCGGGCTGGACCCGAACATCGAGGCCATCGTCGCGCTGCGGCCCGACGTGGTGCTCATGGCCACCTCCTCGCGCGCGGCGGCGCGGCTCGAATCGCTGGGCATTCCCGCGGTCGCGCTGGAGCCCAAGACCCACGCGGACGTGCAGCGCGTGCTGGGCAAGGTCGGCCAGTTGCTGGGCGTGCCCGATGCGCAGCGCGTCTGGCGCGCCACCGACGCGGGCGTGCAGGCGGCGGCGCAGTCGCTCAGCCCGCAGGCGCGTGGTGCGCGCGTCTATTTCGAGGTCAACCCGGGCCCGTTTGGAGCCGGGCCGGGCTCCTTCATTGGCGAAACCCTCACGCGCCTGGGCGCGCGCAACATCCTGCCGGATGCGTTGGGGCCCTTCCCCAAGCTCAACCCCGAATTCGTGGTGCGCGCTGACCCCGACCTCATCATGGTCGGCGCGCGCAGTGCCGAGGGCCTGGCCGCGCGGCCCGGCTGGGGCCAGATGCGCGCGCTGCGCGGGCAGCGCCTGTGCGTGTTCACGCCCGAAGAGTCCGACGTGCTCATCCGCCCTGGCCCGCGCATGGCCGAGGCGGCGCGCCTCATGGCCGCCTGCCTGGAGCGCCATGCGGGCGGCGCAGCGGCCAAGCCCACGCGCGGAGGCGCGCAGTGAGCGGCACCATGGCTTTGGGCACGCAGGCATCCCCCGCACACAGCCCCGGCTGGGCGCGCGGGTTGGGCGCTTTGCTGGCCCTGCTCGGCGGGCTGCTGGTGCTGCTGGGCACGGGCGTGGGCAGCACGGGGCTGGAGAACCTTTGGCCCCTGCTGTGGGGCGGGCAGGGCGACGCCGCCGAACGCGCCATGGCCTTGCAGATCGTCTGGGACATCCGCCTGCCGCGCACCCTGGGGGCCTGGGCCGCCGGGGCGCTGCTGGGCCTGGCGGGCGCCGTGGCGCAGGGATTGTTCCGCAACCCGCTGGCCGACCCCTACCTGCTGGGCAGCGCCTCGGGCGCATCGCTGGGGGTGGCCACTGTGCTGGCGCTCATGGGCGGCGGCGCGGGCATGGTGGGCGGGGCCAGCGCGGCCATGGCCGTGTCGGTGTATTCCAGCCATTGGCTGGTGCGCCTGGGGCTCACGGGCGCGGCCTTTGCGGGCGCGGTGCTGGCGGTGCTGCTCACGCTGGCGCTGGCGCGCGGCGTGCAGCACACGCTGCGCCTGCTGCTGGCGGGCGTGGTGGTGGGCGTGGTGCTGGGGGCGTGCACTTCGCTGATCCTGCTCATGTCGCCCGACTCGCTGCAGGCCATGCAGGCCTTCCTGCTCGGCTCCACCGGTTTTGTCGGCTGGACGTCCTGCCTGCTCATGCTGGCGGTGTGGCTGCCCTGCCTGGCGGCGGCCTGGGGCCTGTCGCGCGTGCTCGATGCGCTGGCGCTGGGTGAGTCCACGGCGCTGAGCCTGGGCCTGCGGCTGGCGCCGCTGCGCGCCGCCCTGGTGGCCGTGCTGGCGCTGGCCACGGGCACGGCCGTGGCGCAAACCGGGCTGATTGCCTTTGTCGGCCTGGCCGCGCCGCACCTGGTGCGCGCCGCCGTCAACGTGACGCATGGCCGCCTCATGCTGCTGGCCAGCCTGATGGGTGGCGCGCTGCTGGCGGGCGCCGACCTGCTGGCGCGCGGCCTGCTGGCACCGCAGGAACTGCCCGTGGGTGTGCTCACTGCCGTGCTCGGCGGGGGCTATCTGCTCTGGTTGATGCATCGCAGAACAGCCACCAGGGGGTTGCTGTGATTGCTACTGAAATGATAGCTATAAGCGCCCAACAGATAAGCGCTGGAATCGGAAAACACTCCATACTGCACGGCGTCACGTTGGCGCTGGCGGCGGGGCGCTGGACCAGCATCGTCGGCCCCAATGGCGCGGGCAAGTCCACGCTGCTGCGGGTGCTGGCGGGCCTGTTGCCCGCGGCAAGCGGGCAGGTGCTGCTGCACGGGCGCGACCTGCACGCCTGGCCCCGGCGCGAGCGTGCCCTGCACCTGGCCTGGCTGGGCCAGAACGAAGCCGCCGCCGACGACCTGACCGTGTACGACGTGGCCATGCTGGGCCGCCTGCCGCACCAGGGCTGGATGCAGCCGCCCACCGCCGCAGACCACGCTGCCGTCGAACAGGCCCTGCGCAGCACCCAGGCCTGGGACTGGCGTGCGCGGCCGCTGGGCCAGCTCTCGGGCGGCGAGCGCCAGCGCGTGTTGCTGGCGCGCCTGCTGGCCGTGCAAGCCCAGGTGCTGCTGATGGACGAACCCCTGGCCAACCTCGACCCCCCGCACCAGGCCGACTGGCTGCAACTGGTGCGCGACCTGGTGGCGCGCGGCTGCACCGTGGTCAGCGTGCTGCACGAGCTGTCCATGGCGCTGCAGGCTGACGACGTGGCTGTGGTGGCCCAGGGCCGCCTGCGCCACCACGGCGCCGCGCAGGACGCCGCCACGCACCGCGCGCTGGAGCAGGTGTTTGACGAGCGCATTGCCATCCACAGCGTGGCCGGGCAGTGGCTGGCGCTGCCGGTGCTGGCGGCCAGTGCGCCCGCGCTTTAAAGGCCTGCCGTGCCCATGCCGATCCTGATCCGCTGGTGCTTGGCCCTGTGCGTGCTGGTGTGCAGCGGTGCCGCCCAGGCGGCGGGCCGCCTGCTGTGGGTGACCGCAGACATCACCCCAGCGGCGCGCACCGCGCAAGTCGAGAGCGAGGGCCAGCGCCTGGGCTGGCAGGTGCAGCACCTGCAATGGCCTCTGCAAGGCCCCGCCGAGCCCGAAGGCCCGCAGCGCCAGCATTGGCGCGCGGCCCTGGCCCAGGCCGACCAGGTGTGGGTGGACATGCCCCACGCCACCGTGCAGGCGCGCTTGCAGCGCGTGCTGGAACCCCTGCTGGCTGCGGCGCCCCATACCCGTGTGGTGTGGGTGTCTGCGGGCTCAGGCCTGCTGCCCGTTGAGCCGAGCATGGCCCAACGCGTGGTGGCCTACCTTCAGGCGGGTGGCCCGGCCAACCTGCGCCACGCCTGGCAACTGGCCGATGCGTGGCAGCGGGGAGCGCCGCCCCCTGCGCTGCCCGAGCCCGCTCCCTGGCCCGCTCGCGGCCTGTACCACCCCGATGCGCCCGGCATCCTCGGCGATGCGCGCGCCATGGCGGTGTGGCAGGCCACCCAGTCCAAGGGGCAGGGCCAGCCTGCCGTGGCCGTGCTGGTGCACCGCCACCATTTCGTCAACGGCGAGACCGCCTGGCTCGACGCCTGGCTGCGGATGTTTGCGCGCCAGGGCCTGTGGGCCTATGCCGTGTTTGGCCAGCAGCTCGACGCCACAGGCCTGCAGGCGTTGCTGGAAAATGCCGACGGCAGCGCCCACCCCCAGGCGCTGGTGCTGCACCAGCTGGTCAGCCAGCCCGCGGCCATGCAGCCCCTGCTGGCCCGCTGGGGCGTGCCGCTGTTGGCCACGCAGCCCTGGCGCAGCGGCACCGAGGCCGACTGGACGCAAAGCCCCATGGGCCTGCCCCTGTCCGATGTGCCCTACTACCTGGCCCAGCCCGAGGGCGCGGGGGCGGTCGATCCGGTGCTGGTCACGGCCACGGCGGAACAGGGGCGGCGCACGGTGCTCATCGAGCGCCAGGCCCAGGCCGTGGTGGGCCGCGTGCAGCGCCTGCTGAACTTGCAAGAGCGCCCCAGGGCGCAGCGTGCGCTGGTGGCCATGGTCTACAACTACCCCCCCGGGGGCAGCAACTTCGGCGCTTCGTTCCTGAACGTGCCGCGCAGCTTGCAGCGGGTATCGGGCGCGCTGGCGCAGGCGGGCTACGCCACGCAGGAGGTGCCCGAGGGCGATTGGATCGCGGGCCTGCAACCCCTGCTGGCGGCTTACTACCCCGACGCCGCGTTGCGCAGCCTGCTGGAGCAGGACCGCGCCGAGGCGCTGCCCTTGGCGCGCTACCGTCAGTTCTTTGATGCCTTGCCGCAAGAGGTGCGCGCCCGCATCCAGGCCCACTGGGGCCCGCCTGAGCGCAGCCGCTATGTGCTGGATTGGCAAGGGGAGCCGGTCTTTGTCATTCCGCGCATGCGGGTGGGTACGCTCGCGGTGCTGCCCCAGCCCCCGCGCGAGGAAACCCTGCGCCTGGGCCAGAACCCCTTCATGCACAAAAGCAAGGCGCCGCTGTCGCACCACTACCTCGCCGTGTACCTGTGGGCGGGGCAGGCGGATGCGCTGCTGCACTTTGGCACCCATGGCACGCAGGAATGGGCCAGCGGCAAGGCCCGCAGCCCTGATGTGTGGGACGACGTGTGGCTGCCGCTGGGCGCAGCGGCGGGCCACATTCCGGTGGTGTACCCCTACATCGTGGACAACCTGGGCGAGGCCCTGACCGCCAAGCGGCGCGGCCGCGCGGTACTGGTCAGCCACCGCACGCCTGCGTTTGCACCGGCGGGCTTCAATGCCCGCATGGCCCACATGCATGAATTGATGCACGAGTGGGAAACCGTGGATGCGGGCCCCACGCGCCAGGAGCTGGAGCGGCGCCTGATTGCACAGTTTGTGGAGCACCAGCTGCACCGCGACCTGGGCTGGACTGCCGATGCGATTGCGCGGGACTTCGAGGGGTACCTGGAGCAGCTCCACCCCTACCTGGATCGCCTGGCGCAAAGCAGCCAGCCGCAGGGCCTGGCCGTGCTGGGCGAGGTGCCCAGCCAGGCGCGCAGGCGCCAGACCATTCTGCAGGCGCTGCGCCAGCCCCTGATCGAGGCGCTGGGAGAGGACATTGACGAGGCCTTTCTCATCGACCACCGCACCGTGGCCACGGCGCGGCCGGCGCGCTGGCTGGACGTGGCGCTGCGCGACGCCGACGCCGCCAGCCGCCTCGACCTGCGCCCGGCGCAGCCCGCCTCGGCGCCTGCGGGCGACGGTGCCAGCGCGCTGCGCGGCGAGGACTTTGTGCCCAACCGCGCAGCGCGCCAACCCATAGACACCGCCGCGCTGCACGCGCTGGCCCTGCGTGCGCAGGAGCTTGAGCGCCTGCTGGCCACCGAAGGCGAGATTCCGGGCCTGCTGGCCGCGCTGGACGGGCGCTACCTCACCGCCGCCTATGGGGGCGACCCGATCCGCAACCCCGACAGCCTGCCCACGGGCCGCAACCTCACCGGCCTGGACCCCAGCCGCCTGCCCACGCGCCAGGCCTACGAAGTGGCGCAGCGTCTGTTCCAGCAGTGGCTGGACGACTGGCGTGCTGCCCATGGCGGCAGCATGCCGCAGCGCCTGGCGCTGTCGCTCTGGGCGGGGGAGACACTGCGCCATCAGGGCGTGATGGAATCGC
The DNA here is from genome assembly GCF_010020825.1 of Acidovorax sp. 210-6. Classification (GTDB taxonomy): domain Bacteria; phylum Pseudomonadota; class Gammaproteobacteria; order Burkholderiales; family Burkholderiaceae_C; genus Simplicispira; species Simplicispira sedimenti. The sequence continues at coordinate 2,484,804 of NZ_JAACJE010000001.1, read as the reverse complement.
AGGCACTGGTGGCCCTGGGGGTGCGGCCGGTGTGGGACAGCAGTGGCCGCCCCCAGCGGGTGGAACTGATCCCGCACGCCCAACTGGGGCGCGAGCGGGTCGATGTGCTGCTCAGCGTCACCGGCTCCTACCGCGACCAGTTTCCGGCCCTCATGGCGCTGATCGACCAGGCCGTCGCCCTGGCCGCAGGCGCCGAGCCCGCCAACGCCGTGGCGCGCAACACGGCTGCGGTGCAAAGTGCGCTGCGCCGCGCGGGCGTGCCCGCCGCCCAGGCCCTGGCCCTGGCCCAGGCCCGCAGCTTTGGCAACCAGGATGGCGACTACGGCACAGGCCTGTCCGATGCCGTGCAGGACGGTGGCCTGCGCCGCGACGATCCGCGGCTGGGCGAGCTGTTTTTGCAGCGCATGAGCCAACCTTTCCTCCACGGCGAGCCTGTACCCGCCGTCGCCCGCACCCATGCGGTGCAGGCACTGGGCGCGCACCTGCGCCAGGCCGATGCGGCGGTGCTCTCGCGCAGCTCGCACCTGTATGCCATGGTCAGCTCGGACGACCCCTTCCAGTACCTGGGTGGCCTGGCGGCGGCCGCCAGGGCGGCGGGAAAGAAGGATGCGCTGGCGCTGTACGTGAGCGAGCTGCACGACAGCAGCGAGGTGCACACCGAAAGCGCGCAGCGCAACATCGCCCGCGAGATGCAGTCCCGCTACCTGCACCCCGGCTGGTTGCAGGCCCAGCAGGCCGAGGGCTACGCGGGCACGCTGCAGGTACTCAAGGCCGTGCAGTTCGCCTGGGGTTGGCAGGCCGTGGCGCCCGACACCATCCGGCCCGACCACTGGCAGAGTTTTTTTGACGTGCTGGTGAAAGACCGCCACCAACTGGGCACCCCCCAGTGGCTGCGCCAGCACCCGCAGGCCTACGCGCAGGCGCTGGAACGCCTGGTGCAGGCCAGCCGCCTGGGCCATTGGCAGCCAGACGCCGCCACGCGCACCGAACTGGCCCGCACCTATGCCGAACTGACCCAGGCCGCTCCCCTGGCCCTGGAGCTGCGCGAGGTGCGCCAATGGGTGCGGCAGCAAACCGGTGCGGGCCCAGCGCTGGAGCCGCGCCAGGCGCTGCGCCCAGAGCGCGGCGCCGGGCTGGAGGCACCTGCGCGTGCGCCAGCATTACCGCCGTTGCCGTCTGTGCCCCAGGCCACCCCCCCGGCGGCGCCCCCGGTGGCGTCTGGCATGGCGCAGCCGGTGACCGGTATGCTGCTGCAAGCGGTGCAGCCGCCATCACTCACCCACCCCAGCGCTGCAGAGCGCAAGACGCAGCTTCTTGTGCTGCTGGTCCTGCTGGCCGTGGTGTTGGCCGGTGCGCTGCGCCAGTGGGTGCGCCAGCGCGGCCCGGTGCTGGCGGCGGCCGTCCACTGATCCTTTTGAAAGACCTTTGCCATGCAAATCGAAACCCCACCCACCGAGAAACGCTACGACAAGGCTGAGGGCGAGCGCCGCGGCCTGGTCATCGTCAACACCGGCGATGGCAAGGGCAAGAGCACGGCCGCCTTCGGCCTGGCGCTGCGCGCGCATGGGCGCGGCAAGGCGGTCAAGGTGTACCAGTTCATGAAAGTGCCCAGCGCGCGCTTTGGCGAGCACCGCATGTTCGAGCAGATCGGCCTGCCGATCGAGGGCCTGGGCGATGGCTTCAGCTGGAAGAGCAAGGACCTGGAGCACTCCGCCCAGCTCGCACGCGACGGCTGGGCCAAGGCGCGTGCCGACATCCTCAGTGGCGAGCGCTTTCTGGTGGTGCTTGACGAAATCACCTACCCGCTGATCTACGGCTGGCTGCCGCTGCAGGACGTGCTCGACACCCTGGCAGCGCGGCCCAAGGACGTGCATGTGTGCCTCACAGGCCGGCGCTGCCCGGAGGAAATCATTGCCATTGCCGACACGGTGACGGAGATGAAGCTCATCAAGCACGCCTTTCAAGCGGGCATTCCCGCGCAGCGCGGCATCGAGGACTGACACACCGGGCGGACCACCATGCATTGGCACTGGTTTCATCCCTTCGCCGCCCATGCAGGGCAGGGCACTGTGTTGCTGGCGCTGGCCGTGCTGGTGGCGCTGGCGGTGGACCGCCTGTGGGGCGAACCGCCCTTGCGCTGGCACCCGGTGGTGTGGATGGGCTCGGCTCTCAAGTTGCTGGGGGAACGGGTCGCGCCCAGCACGCCAAATACACAAAATTCAAAGCAATTTTGGCTTGGAGCGCTTGCCTGGTGTGCGCTGGCAGCTATTGTTTTTGTAGCATATGCCGTGCTCCAGGCGCTGGTGCTGGCGGTGTGGGGCGCCCCTGTCACGGTGTGCACGGCGGTGGTCGATATGCCGGGGCTGGCGCTGGGCGAGACCTCGGTCGTCATTGCCACGCTGCGCCTGCTCATGGCGGCGCTGCTGCTGGGCGTGCTGCTCAAGCCGTTGCTGTCCTTTGGATTTCTGGTCCAGGAGGTGCGCGCGGTGAACGCAGCGCTGGACCAATCGCTGGAGGCCGGGCGCGAGCGCCTGTCCTTCCTCGTCAGCCGCGACGTGGCGCAGCTCAGCGCCAGCGAGGTGCGCGAGAGCGCCATCGAATCGCTCGCCGAAAACCTCAACGACTCGGTCGTGGCACCGCTGTTCTGGTTTGCCGTGGCGGGCCTGCCCGGCGCCGCGCTCTACCGCATGGCCAACACCGCCGACGCCATGTGGGGCTACCGCGGCATGCGCGGCGGGCGCTACTGGCACTGGGCCGGCAAATGGGCGGCGCGGGCCGACGACGTGCTCTCCTGGCTGCCCGCGCGCATCACCGCCTTGCTGCTGGTACTGCCCGCCCCGGCCCAGCGCCTGTCTGCCCTGCTGCGCGAGGCGCGCAAGACCCCCTCGCCCAACAGCGGCTGGCCCATGGCCGCCATGGCGTTGGCGCTGAACGTACGCCTGACCAAACCCGGCGTGTACCGCCTGCACAGCGCAGGCCGAAGCCCCACGCCGCTGGACGCCCGCCGCGCACGGCGCCTGGCGGGCCGAATGGTTCAGCGCCTGGTGGCGCTGGCCGTGCTGGGCCTGGTGCTGGGCTGCACGATGGGGCGTTGGTATGGCTGACCTGCTCCCCGTGCATGGCGGCACAGACGCACTGGGCGCCGCGCCGCACGACTTTTCCACCAACAGCAACGCCTGCGGCCCGTGCCCCCTGGCGCTGGCTGCCGTGCAACAGGCCGACGCCACGCGCTACCCCGACCCTGCCTACACCGACCTGCGCGCGCAGCTCGCCGCCTTCCATGGCGTGGAGGCCGCGCGCATCGTGCTGGCGGGCAGTGCGAGTGAATTCATCCACCGCATCACCGCACTGGCCGCACAGCGAGGCGTGCGCGCCGTGGCGGTGCCCCCGCATGGCTACGGCGACTACGCCCAGGCTGCACGCGCCCGGAGTCTGGCTGTGCACACTGAGCCCCATGCCACGGCAGGGCTGCACTGGGCCTGCGAGCCCTCCAGCCCCCTGGGCCAGGCCGACGCGGCGCTGGCCGCGTGGCCAGCGGCAGGCGATCCGGCCCAGACCCTGCGCGTGCTCGACTGCGCCTACCAGCCGCTGCGCCTGCACACCCACCCCGCGCCGCCACCCATCTGCTGGCAACTCTGGTCGCCCAACAAGGCCCTGGGCCTGACGGGGGTGCGCGCGGCCTACGCCATTGCCCCCCAAGGCGCTGATGCCGACGCCGCCGATCTGGCCGCCCTGGCCCCTTCGTGGCCCACCGGCGCACACGGCGTGGCGCTGTTGCAGGCCTGGGTACAACCCACGACGCAGCAATGGCTGGCCGATGGCCTGCCCCGCCTGCGCGAATGGAAACACCGCCAGATCGCCCTGTGCACCGCGCTGGGCTGGCAGGTGCTGCCCGGCAGCCAGGCCAACTACTTCTGCGCGCGGCCCCCGGTGGCCGATCTGCCCGCGCTGCTGCACGCCCTGCGAGTGCAGGGCATCAAACTGCGCGACTGCGCCTCGTTCGGCCTACCGGGCGTGGTGCGTATGGGCGTGCTGGCGCCGGAGTCGCAGGATGCGCTGCACCAGGCCTGGGAGCGATTCGCCGCAGTGGCTGCTTAGCGGCGCAATTTGTCGCAGGCCGCGCCTAAGCTGCGCATTTGAGCAGCAGGAGGATCGCACCATGCTTTACCACCCCCGGCGCCAGTGGACGCTGGCCAGCTTTGTACCCCGGCGTAGCAGCCAGCATGCGCGTGCGGCAGGCATCCGCTTTGTGGCGCAAGAGCGCCCCGCACTCCGCACCCTGGTGTTGGCAGGGCCGCCGGGCAGCGGCAAAACCCACTTGCTCCATGCCCTGGCGCAGCATGCGCGTTGCAACGGGGCCATTGACAGCATTGCCTGCCTGTCGGCCACGCAATGGGCGCAGGAAGTGGCCGCCGGGCTGCACTTTGCAGACATGGGCCGCGTACTGCAGCACTTTGCCGGTCAGGACTTGCTTGCACTGGACGACGCCGACCGCCTGTGGGGCTTGCCCCAAGCACGGCAGGCTTTTGCCGAGCTGTTGCGCGAGCGCCAGGCACTAGGCTTGCGCACCTTGCTGACCGCCACGCTGTACCCGGCATCGCCCCGCAACCCGCAGCCGCTGTGCGACCTGCTGGCCCAGCAAACTGCTGTGCGCCTGCATTGATGGCTTGGCTTCTCAGGCGGATGCAGATGGTGGCAAGGCGGTCCATGAGCCCCTCTTGATTTCGAACACCGAGGCAGATTCGGGTGCCATGGACACCAAAGCGCAGGCCGGTTGCACATCGCCAGAGGTGCGCGCCATCACGAGCAGCCTGTCGTAGGCAGGGATAAACCTTTGCGCGCTTTGCCAGTGGCTGCCTTTGTGCGACACATTTTGTCGTACCCATCGTAATAATGGCAACGAGCGACCCTCGGGCCGTTTCCGGTCGCCACCACAGAAAGGATTGCGATGATTCTGGACATTGCCTACACCCAGCACCAAGGCACAGACTGGCGCTACCCCATGCAACAGGACACGCTTTGGAACGGTGTGGCCATCTTCCAGGCACGCAACCTGCACCCCGCCTGCCACCAGATGGATGCCGACATGGTTACCCTGGCCGTGGCCGATGGCTTAGGTGGTACCCCCCACGCAGAGCGTGCCAGTCGCACGGTGTTGGAGGAGTTGGCCGCAGCCATACAAGGCGGCGTAACGATTGATCAAGGCCTGGTGCGGCGCATGCACGGCCGCCTGTGTGATCGGCTAGCCTTTGGCGAAACCATCGGATCAGCTACCACGCTGGCGGCGGTACAAATCCAGGGTGAGCAATGCTCGGTCATGAACGTGGGTGACAGCCGGGTGTACCGCCTTTCCTCACAGGGCGAGTGGCAGCAACTGTCACGCGACCACACCGTCCTCAACGGCATGATTGCGCGTGGTGAGGCCGAAGAAGACGAGGAATACGCCACCGTCTACAACACTCTGGACTCTTGCATGGCGGCGGACAACGAGGACACGGACTTTGACATCCACCACTGCGCTACCCCCTTTTTGCCGGGTGATGCCTTGCTGCTGTGTACCGATGGCGTGCACGACACCTTGGACAGTGCATCGCTGCAGCAACTGATCGTGCCGGGCACCTCTGCGCTGGCGCAAGCCCAGATACTGCGCAGGGCGGTGCTCAGGGCCGGGGCGCCCGACAACTTCTCGTTGATTTTTTGTCAGTCACAATCGTCTTCAAACCGACCATTCTTTGCACCATGAGCTATTCGCACTCCAATCCCCATCCAGTAAACGAAGGGCGCAAGCGCAGGCTGTATCGGCTTGCGCAATTGATTCACGATCTTTGGGAAGAAGGGGCGAGCTTGGATACGCGCTTTTTCAAGCATCCCTACATTCACAACAGCTACGCGATCAAAGGACAGACAAGCGACATTGCTTCCTACCATGAGCATCTCGTTCCCTGCGTGTATTTGCGCGATGAATGCACCGAACGCTTTCGGCAAGGGTGGACTGTGGAGAGGGTGGCGGAATTTTTGGACAAGTATTTGTGGATAGCCAAGATAGAAAAACCAGCGCAGGTTGCTCTTGTCAATGAAAAATACAAAACATCGATGCCTGATGGTTGGAATTTTGAATCTGGTGATGTCTGCGCAAGATTGACGGCCGTCGGTCTTGCCCTTCAGAAGATGACTTGACTGCCAAGCTGCTGTCGCAGTGACGTAGAGCAATCCCAGCATTTTTGCACCTCGCACCACATACGAATCTGTGCTCTCTTGAAGGGGTCAAGAGTTCACCGCATCGGTGTATTTGAAGTTCAGGCCGTCTGCACTGGTGTATCCGGCAGCATGCAGCGCGGAGGACATTTTGCTGCGGGCCGTCAGGTTGGTCGTGACAAGCTGCACACGTTGAGGCAAGCAGTCATGCCCTATGGCCCAGTGCAGCACGTCCAGGCCCGTTTGTTCAGTGCCCAGGTCATGGTCCAGGCACAGGCAGGCCCAGGGGCCACTGGCCAGCAGGCGCTGCCCCGCTTCTGGTGTGCGGGCAATGGCGTCGGTGTTGAGGTCGCGCGCGTCGTCAATCAGTAGCCACATGGTTCGCTCCGTTTCTGCTGGGCCCAGTCTGGACTGGGCTGGCTCCAGCGTGGAAGGGGAATGCAGGAAACATTTTCTTCAGTGCTGCGACAAAAGGTGTCGTTACCATGGCTGCGCCGCAACGTAACAGAGAGCCTGATGGCGAAAGAACCTTGTGCGCAGCGGGTATCGTTGCGCCCATGGCAACAATCACCAACTCCACTGCAAACACACGACGGGCCCGCTGCGTGATGGTGCTGGGCACCACCAGCGGCGCCGGCAAAAGCTGGCTCACCACCGCGCTGTGCCGCTACTACAGCAACCAGGGCCTGAAGGTGGCGCCGTTCAAGGCGCAGAACATGAGCAACAACGCGCGCGTGGTCGAGGGCATCGACGGCGCCTGGGGCGAGATCGGCAGCGCGCAGTACTTCCAGGCCCTGGCCGCGCGCGCCGTGCCCGGCGTGCGCATGAACCCGCTCTTGCTCAAGCCCGAGGCCGACACGCACAGCCAGGTCGTGCTGCTGGGGCAGGTGAATGCCGAGCTCACCGCGCTGCCTTGGCGTGGCCGCAGCGCCGTGGTGTGGCCGCAGATTGCCGCCGCGCTGGACGAACTGCGCGCCGAGAACGACGTGGTGGTGATCGAAGGTGCGGGTTCGCCTGCCGAGACCAACCTGCACGCCAGCGACATCGTGAACATGCGCGTGGCGCGCCATGCCGGTGCGCGCTGCCTGCTGGTCACCGACATCGACCGGGGCGGCGCTTTTGCCCACCTTTACGGCACCTGGGCGCTGCTGCCCGAGGACGAGCGCGCGCTGATCCACGGCTTCGTGCTCAACAAGTTCCGGGGCGACGCCAGCCTGCTCGCGCCCGCGCCGCAGCACCTGCAGGAGCGCACCGGCGTGCCCACCGTGGCCACCATCCCCATGCAGTGGCACCACGGCCTGCCCGAGGAGGATGGCGTGTTCGACGACCGCAGCACCACCCCCGGCGCCGTGCACACCACCGTGGCCGTGGTGGCCTACCCGCGCATCAGCAACCTCGACGAATTCCAGCCACTAAAGAACGTACCCGGCCTGCGCCTGCAATGGGTGCGCAGCCCGGCCGACGTGGCGGGCCTGCGGCCCAGCGACTGGATCGTGCTGCCCGGCTCCAAGGCCACCGCCGCCGACCTGGCCTGGCTGCGCGCGCAGGGGCTGGACCAATCCATCGCCGCGCACGCGGGGCAGGGTGGCACCGTGCTCGGCGTGTGCGGCGGCCTGCAGATGCTGGGCGAGGCACTGATCGACCCCGAGGGCATCGACGGCAACGGCCCCGGCCTGGGCCTGCTGCCGCTGGTCACCGTGTTCGAGCCTGCCAAGACCGTGCAGCGCACCAGCGCGGCCTTCGGGCAGCTTACCGGCGCCTGGGCGCCTCTCTCGGGCGTGCGTGCTGAGGGCTACGAAATCCACCACGGCCAGACCGCCCAGCACCCCGCCATGGCCGCCAAGGGCGACGTGGCGCGCGAGGTCATGCCCGGCATCGCCTGGCAGAACCCGGCGGGCAATGTGCTGGGCGTGTACCTGCACGGTTTGTTCGAGGACGCCGCCGTGCTGCACGCCCTGTTTGGCGCCCAGGCACCCACGCTCGATGCCGTGTTTGACGGCCTGGCCGATGGCGTGGCCCGGCACTTCGACCCGGGCGTGTTGGACGCGCTCATCGCGTAAGAAATACGCGGCCTGCCGCTGCTATGATCCCGCCCCTCAGGTGCCCAATGCGATGACGCAACGGGAGAATCGGGAAGGCGGTGCAAATCCGCCGCGTGCCCAACGCTGTAAGGACGATGCCGCGCACAAATGCCACTGGCTGCCCAGCCGGGAAGGTGTGCCAAGGCAGACGACTCCAAGCCAGAAGACCGGCCTGAGCCATTTTTGGCGCTGCAAGGCCGGGCAGCGCTGCCACTATTCACGCACAGGGGACTGCCATGAATACCAGCGCAGTGGCGCAAGCCACGCCCAGCGCGCACGCCTTCACGCAAGAAGCGCGCGACGCCATCTACCACGCCATCTTTTCACGCCGCGACGTGCGCGGGCAGTTTTTGCCCACGCCCGTGCCCGACGAGGTGCTCAGCCGCATCCTCACCGCCGCGCACCATGCACCCTCGGTGGGCTTCATGCAGCCTTGGAACTTCCTCGTGGTGCGCTCGCCCGACACCAAGCGCCGCGTGCACGCTGCCTTCGCCAAGGCCCACGCCGAAGCCGCCGGCATGTTCGAGGGTGACAAGCGCGCCACCTACCAAAAGCTCAAGCTCGAAGGCATCGTTGAGTCGCCTGTCGGCATCTGCATCACCTGCGACCGCGAGCGCACCGGCCCCGTGGTGGTGGGGCGCACCCACATGAAGACCATGGACCTGTACAGCAGCGTTTGCGCCGTGCAAAACCTGTGGCTGGCCGCGCGCGCCGAAGGGCTGGGCGTGGGCTGGGTCAGCATCTTCCACCAGGCGGACTTGCAAGAGGCGCTGGGCATTCCCAAGGGCATTACCCCCATTGCCTACCTGTGCGTGGGCTACGTGAGCCACTTCCATGCCAAGCCCGAACTGGAAACCGCTGGCTGGCTGCCGCGCCTGCCCATGGAAGACCTCGTGTACTTCGACCAATGGGGCCAGCAGGGCGACCAGCAGCCCCTCATCGCCCACCTGCAGCGCGACCAGGCTGCGGCCCAGCGCGGCCGCGAAGCCATCGCCTGACCCCGCCACCACGCGCCGACCCGGCGCGCACCGCCATTGATCGCGCGGGCCTGCGTGTGCGGGCCGCGCCCCACCCCGATTGAAAATTGAACAAGCCATGAATGCCCACCTGCCCCTGATTGCCGACATCGCCAACGAGCAGCTCGCCCAGGCCCTGCAGCACAAGCTGGACCACAAAACCAAACCCCTGGGCTCGCTGGGCCGCCTGGAAAGCCTGGCGCTCACGCTGGGGCAGATTCTGGGCACCGAAACCCCGGCGCTGGAGCAGCCGCAAATGGTCGTCTTCGCGGGCGACCACGGCCTGGCCGCGCGCGGCGTCTCGGCCTTCCCGAGCGACGTGACCTGGCAGATGGTGGAAAACTTCCTCGCCGGCGGCGCCGCCGTCAGCGTGCTGGCGCGCCAGCACGGCCTGGCGCTCACCGTGGTGGACTGCGGCGTGGCGCGCAACATCGCCCCGCGCGAAGCCGCCCCCGGCCAGCCTCGCCTGCTGCTGCGCAAGGTGGCGCCTGGCACGCAAGACGCCAGCCAAGGCCCGGCCATGAGCGCCGCGCAATGCGCCCAGGCGCTGAACAACGGCGCCGAACTGGTGCGCGACCTGCCGGGCAACGCGCTGTTGCTGGGTGAAATGGGCATCGCCAACACATCGGTCGCCTCGCTGCTGCTGGCGCGCCTGTGCGGCCTCTCACTGGCCGAATGCACCGGCGCGGGCACCGGGCTGGACGCTGCCGGTATCGAGCGCAAACGCGCCGTGCTGCAACAGGCGCTGGACGTGAACGTCGCCGCTACCGCACCGCTTGATGCGCTGGCAGCGCTCGGCGGCTACGAAGTCGCCACCATGGTGGGCGCCGTGCTGCAGGCCGCGGCCGAGCGCCGTGTGATCCTGGTGGACGGCTTCATCACCAGCGCCGCCGTGCTCGTCGCCAGCCGCCTGCAGCCCCATGTGCTGCAACGCTGCGTCTTCGCCCACCGCTCGGGCGAGCGCGGCCACCAGCTCATGCTCGCGCAAATGCAGGCCGAGCCCCTGCTCGACCTGGGCCTGCGCCTGGGCGAAGGCTCCGGCGCCGCGCTGGCCTGGCCGCTGCTGCCATCGGCCTGCGGCATCCTGCGCGAGATGGCGAGCTTTGAGGCGGCGGGGGTGTCGGGGCAAACCGCAGCGTGATGGGTAGCCCCGGCGTTGCCCCCAAGTGGAGGCAACGGAATCCGCTAGCAGCTATTGAATCAATAGCTGCTAGCGCTTGTTGGATATGCCCTGCAGGGCGATTTGACTCTTGATCTGGGCGATGTGTTTGAGCCTGAGCAGGAGTGAAGCGGCGTCGTTTATGGGGCAGCTTTCGGCCAACTCCGGTCATTGCGTTGATAAGATCAAACAACCAGATGCCCCCCACAATTTGGTTGCCACCCTGCGGGAAAGCTTTAAACCTTCTTTCTCTACATTTAATTGGTTTCAAAAGATAAAATCATGCAACTCCCAAAGGTTGGCTTGTCATACGCTCAAGAACGTTTAGGAATTAATGCACTGCAAAACTACGCAGCAAACAATTCACAAATTTGGAGAGAGACTTCAACAGGTGACGTTGGCATTGATGGAAATTTGGAGTTTGTAAATCCTGATGGTTTTGCGACGGGGAAAGTCATTGCAGTCCAGGTCAAATCCGGCCCTTCATACTTCAAGCATGAATCAACAGAGGGATGGAAGTTTTACCCAGAGGAAAAGCATCGAGCTTATTGGGAGTCATTTCCACTGCCTGTAATTCTTGTGTTGCATGACCCCACGACAAATCATTCTTACTGGGCTGACGTGAGACAGGCTCTGAGAACTCCAGCAAGAACTGAGAAAAGTTTTATCGAAGTCCCGCAGTACAACCTACTGCAGAGCACTGAGCCCACACAACTTTTTGCTACTGCCGGCGTTCAGGCCGAACCATTCATAGTCGACCTAGAGGAAGTCTTGAAGGTACTACTAAGCACTTGCTCTAGAGATGCAGGATTTCCTCTGAGTTATTTCGATCTATTTACACACGGATTGACAAATATTTGCCGCAGCATCTATTACGGCATGGATATGGTTTGCAACGCTGTGGAATTTAACCTACTAGTCAAGAGATCAGAATTTGGAATGGGGATGGGCTATCAAGAGCACCATTTTTTATTTAATTATGTCAAATTTCTTCTTGCTCAGGGATTGGCTCAAATTGACTTTGCAGATTGCCTTATTGATTGGGAAGATCGAGAAATGCAACCCCATTTCGTTGCGCCGCTCACTGCTCGTGGCAGAGCCCTTGTAAAGTTAATTCACCAAAAAGAAGCGGAACTTGTCAAAGCAGGGAAAATGCTTGACGCAGGCTTACTGCACGTCGCACAGGAAGGCTTTTTTGGAATGCAGGTGGAATCTTATTACCAGAGATTTCCACGTATCGAGCAATTTCAAGCTGCTCTAGCAGCTAGCAAATAAAATTTCATTTGTGTAGATGGCATTCGATTTATAGGTTGTTGTATGACTGCTCAGGGTCGCTTGCAGACCCCCATGCCCAGCTCAGTCCTTGCTATTGCGTGAGGAGAGGCACCAAACGCGTCGGAGGCCACTGCCTACGGAAATGAAATGCGCAAGTAGCTATGAAATCAATAGCTTCCAGCGCAATGAGGGCGGATGCTACGGGCCAATTCGACTCGAAATCTACCCGCCCATTGCCGCCGAAGCACCGCGCCCCGCTTACTCCGCTAAATGGCACACCGCCTCGATGTTGTTGCCTTCCGGATCGATAACGAAAGCGCCGTAGTAGTGCGGGTGGTAGTCCGGGCGCAGGCCGGGGGCGCCGTTGTCCTTGCCGCCGGCGGCGATCGCGGCGGCGTAGAAGGCGTCTACCTGGGCGCGGGTCTGGGCCTTCCAGGCCAGGTGGCAGCCCGTGGTGGACGGCGGGCCGCCGTAGGGGGAGGGGCCGTCGATGAACCACACGTCGGCCTTCTTGCCGTCGGGCTCGGCGGGGTCGGGGTAGGCGAAGCCGAGGATGTTCATGCCGTAGTTGCCCTCAAGGCAAACGCTGTAGCCCAGGGGCGCGAGGGCCGCGCTGTAGAACGCCTTGGCGCGCTGGATGTCGGTGACGCGGAAGGTCATGTGGTCAAGCATGGGGTGGCTTCTGTGTGGGGTGGGCGTGCGCGATTCGCACAACCAATACTGTAATTGCATACAGTATTGGTTGACAAGCGGCTTGTGGCCTCGGGCTGGCGCCGTAGGCCGCCTCAGGCCGTGCAGGTCTGGTTGCGTCCCTGCGCCTTGGCCTGGTAAAGGGCCTTGTCGGCGCGGGCCAGCATGGCGTCAAGCGTGTCGCCGGGGCCGTGCCAGGTGGTCACGCCGATGCTGAGCTGGCAGTCCAGTGCGTGGCCCGAGGCGGCGGCGGTGTGGATGCGCTGGGCCACGCTGCGGGCGGCGTCGATGTCGGTTTCGGGCAGCAGCACCATGAATTCCTCGCCGCCGTAGCGGCCCAGCCGGTCGCCGCGGCGCAGCACGGCCTGGGTGCACTGGACGAAGTGCACCAGCACCGCGTCGCCGTGCTGGTGGCCCAGGGTGTCGTTCACGGTCTTGAAGTGGTCCAGGTCTAGCATCATGATGGCCGGACCCCGGCCGGTGCGCAGGCTGCGCGCCAGTTCTTCCTCGAAGCGCTCGAGCAGGGCGCGGCGGTTGAGCGTGTGGGTCAGGGCGTCGTGCGTGGCCAGGTGATTCAGCTCGGTGGTCAGGCGGTCGGTGGCCATCAGCACGGCACCAATGGACAGCATCAGCACGGTCAGCACATAGGCGCCGATGTACAGGGTTTGGTAGAGCGAAGGCTCCATCAGGTCGCTGCCGGCACGGCCAACCAAGGTGGTGGAGAGCCGTACGGCCAGCACCGCGATGTGCAGCGCCAGCACCACCTCCACCAGCCGCACCGGAAAGCGTTTGCCGCCATGGCGCAGCAGAAAGCGCAGGTTGGCGGCATAGATGCAGATCATCAGCGCGGTGAAGCTCCCGAGCCGCAGGGGGTAACTGGGGTGGCCATAGGTGAGCCAGGTGAACAGCAGTGCCGCGAGCGCCGCCACGGTGCCCCACAGGCGCCAGCCACCGTCGTGGCCGAGGAAGCGGCGGCAGCCGACGTAGAAGGCCGTGGTGCCCAGCAGCAGCAGGGTGTTGGCGATCACCATGGAGAACAGGTCGGGGAACACGCCGCGCCCGCTGAACATCACGGTGGCCAAGAGCCATGTCATGGGGGCGCTGGCCCAGTAGCCTATGCCCTGGATGCTGGGTGGGTAGTAGCGCCGCATGAAATACAGCACCACGGCCATCAGGGAGGCCATGAGGCCCGCCATGGCGATCAGCGAGCGCGGGTCGAGGTTCGTCATCAGGCGGGATCGGTGCGCTTCGTGCGGCGTTGCGATCCCAGTATAGCCAGCGCCGCCGCTGGCCGCTGCGCAGGGCTATTGGAGCCATTCTGGCTTGTGGTGCCCGTATCGCGGGCGCCACAAGGTATGGATTCAATAGCGCACCGGTGGGGCTGGCGTCTTGGGCTGGAAGTCGCAGAACGGCGCCACGCGGCACTCCCAGCAGCGCGGCTTGCGCGCCTGGCACACGTAGCGGCCCAGCAGGATGAGCCAGTGGTGCGAATCCACCGCGTAGGCGGGGGGCACGCGCGCGAGCAACTGCTTCTCGACTTCCAGCGGGTTCTTGCCTGGCGCCAGGCCGGTGCGGTTGCTGACGCGGAAGATGTGCGTGTCCACCGCCATGGTGGGCTGGCCGAAGGCCACGTTGAGCACCACGTTGGCCGTCTTGCGGCCCACGCCGGGCAGGGCTTCGAGCGCCTCGCGCGTGCGCGGCACCTCGCCGCCATGCTGCTGCACCAGGATGCGGCAGGTTTCCATCAGGTGACGGGCCTTGCTTTTGTACAGGCCGATGGTCTTGATGTAGCCCTCCAGCCCTTCGAGCCCGAGGTCCAGGATGGCCTGCGGCGTGTTCGCCACCGGGAACAGCTTGCGCGTGGCCTTGTTCACACCCACGTCGGTGGCCTGGGCCGACAGCAGCACGGCGGTAAGCAGCTCGAACACGCTGGTGTATTCCAGCTCGGTGTTGGGTTGCGGGTTGGCGGCCTTGAGGGTGGCGAAGAAGGGTTCGATCAGCGCGGTTTTCATGCCGCGCAGTGTAGGGGCAGAGCGCCTGCCGGGGGCATTGGCGCCCGGATGCAGGAAACCTGCATTCCGATTGGCGACAATGTGCAGTCTCCCGCCAACCAGATATCCACGCCATGCAATTCGCCGACCGCCTGAACAACGTCGAAACCTCCGCCATCCGCGAACTCTTCAAGCTGCTGGGCAAGCCCGGCATCATCAGCTTTGCTGGGGGCTTCCCCGACAGCGCCATGTTCGACGTGGACGGCATCCAGGCCGCCGTGAACCAGGCACTGGCCGAGGAACCCGGTGCCGCGCTGCAGTACGGCGCCACCGAGGGCTACCAGCCGCTGCGCGAGCAGCTCAGCGCGTTCATGGCCAGCAAGGGCGCGCAGGGCGTGGCGCCCGAGAACCTCATCGTCACCACCGGCAGCCAGCAGGCGCTGGACCTGCTGGGCAAGACGCTCATCAGCCCCGGCGACAAGGTGATCGTCGAAGGCCCGACCTTCCTGGCCACCATCCAGTGCTTCCGCTTGTATGGCGCGCAGCTCATCAGCGCGCCCATCGACGGCAACGGCGTGAAGACCGACGAGCTGGAAAAGCTCATCGTCGAGCACCGGCCCAAGTTCGTGTACCTCATCCCCACCTTCGGCAACCCCAGTGGCGCCATGCTGAGCCTGGAACGCCGCAAGAAGGTGCTGGAGCTGGCTGTGAAGTACCAGACCCTGGTGGTCGAGGACGACCCCTACGGCGACCTGTATTTTGGCGAGGCGCCGCCGCCCAGCCTGCTGGCCCTCTCGGCCACCGTGCCGGGCAGCCGCGAGCTGCTGGTGCACTGCGGCAGCCTGAGCAAGGTGCTGTCGCCCGGCCTGCGCGTGGGCTGGATGATCGCCCCGGCCGAGCTACTGGCCAAGGCCACCATGTGCAAGCAGTTCAGCGACGCGCACACCAGCACCTTCGCCCAGGCCACGGCCGCGCAGTACCTCAAGGCCGGCCGCATGCCCGCCACGCTGGCCCATGTGCGCAAGGTGTACGCCGAGCGTGCCCAGGCCATGGGCGACGCGCTACGCAAGGATTTGGGCGACGCGATCGCGTTCGTGCAACCCCAGGGCGGTTTGTTCGTGTGGGCGCGCCTCACGGGCGCGGGTGGCAAGGTGGCGGACGGCAATGTGTTTGCCAAGGCCGCCATCGACAAGGGCGTGGCCTTCGTGCCCGGCACGCCGTTCTTCTGCGCCCAGCCCGACCACGCCACGCTGCGCCTGTCGTTCGCCACGGTCGGCGTGGACAAGATTCGCGAGGGCGTGGCGCGCCTGGCGCAAGCTTTGTAAATCGCCTGGGCTCAGGCGCAGGCGCAGCGGTCGCGCCCCTGGCGTTTGGCCTGGTAGAGCGCCTGGTCTGCGCGGTCCAGCAGGTCGCGCAGGCTGCGGTCTGTGGGCAGTTGGCAGGCCAGCCCGATGCTGGTGGTGACCTGCACTGGCTGGCCTTGCGGGCCGGGCAGGGACAGATCGCGGATGTGTTGCAGGATGCGCTCGGCAATGGCCAGCGCGCCGTCATGGCCTGAACCCGGCAACAACACCCCGAACTCCTCGCCCCCGAGGCGGCCCACGGTGTCGTCGGCGCGCAGCAGCAACTGTACCGCCTGCGCAAACGCTATCAGCACACGGTCGCCTTCGAGGTGGCCCAGGTGGTCGTTGATCTGCTTGAAATGGTCCAGATCCAGCATCAGCAGGGCCAGCGGCTGGTTCTCGGTGCGGGCATGCGCAAAGGCGGCTTCGGCGCGCTCCAGGAAGACGCGGCGGTTGGCCATGCCCGTCAGGGTGTCGGTGCTGGCCATACGGTGCAATTCGCGCTCCAGGTTCTTGCGCTGGGTGATGTCGCGGTAAATGCCCTCGACACCTGCGAAATTCCCGTCGTCATCGAACACCGCCTGGCTGCTGATGGAAATGTCGATGACGCGCCCATCCTTGCGCACCATCTGGCCAGGAAAATCGGACACGGCACCATGTGCCTGGATGGCGGCCTTGAACGCGTCGCGGTCCGAGCTTTGTGGGTAGTAGGACTCGGCTGTGCGGCCAATGATCTCTTGCGGGTCGTAGCCCAGCACCTGGCGCACGCCAGGGCCCACATGCAGCACCACACCCTGGGCGTTGGTGCGGTAGTACACGTCTCGCATGTTCTCGAACAGGCGCCGGAAATGCTGCTCGCTCTCGCGCAACTGGGCCTGGATTTCGCTCTGGTGCGTCATGTCGGTGCCGCAGATCAGTACCGAGGGCAGGCCGTCCACCTCCGCCGCCACGCTGGTGAACAGCGCCATGCGCAACTGACCCTTGCAGGTGCGGATGCGGATTTCGGTGGACTTGTTGGGAATGCCGCTCTCGGGTGCGCTGGCCACCCTCTGGATGCGCCCGCTGGAGCGCTGCTGATCGACCGGGTGGACGAACTCGGTGGTCGGGTGGCCCACCATCTGCTCCGCAGTGTCGGCTTCGAACAGCACCTGGCATGCCAGGTTGACATGCCGGATCACGCCATCGCGCACCACCATCACGGCGACTGGCAGCATGTGCCACAGCGGGTTGTGGGTGATGTCCATGGCGCAACGGTGGTAAGAGTGTGCGCCTTCATTGTGGCATCGCATGTCTGGTGTTGGGGTGGGCGCATGCCTTCAGAAGGGCAGGGATTTCCCGATGTGGGTGCCGCAACGATAATGCAGCGCTTGCCCACTCATTGCCTTGCCCATGCCTCTTGCGCTTGATACCTCTGCCATCACCCATGGCATTCAACTGGCGGTGGCGCCGGTGTTTCTGCTCACGGCGGTGTCCGGCATGATCGGCGTGGTGGCGGGGCGACTGGCCCGCATCATCGACCGCGCGCGGGTTGTGGAAGAAAGGGCTCGGCGCGATCCCGATTCGTCAGAACAGGCAGTGCAGGAATTGCTGACGCTGCGCCGCAGGGGCTACCTGGCCAATGCGGCGATTGCGCTGCTGACGGCATGTGCCTTCTTCATCGGCATCACCATCATCCTGCTGTTTCTGGGCGAAACGGCGGGGCTGCAGGCCAGCCGCATGGCTGTGGCCGGGTTCTTGCTGGGGGTGGGCTCGTTTCTGCTCGCGCTGACCTGCTTCATGACCGAGACGGTGCTGGCGACCCGGTTGTTCAACTTCCATCTGCTGCTGGAACTCGAAAAGACGAAAAAAAGCACCCAGGCTTGACGCTCTGGGTGCCTTGCCTGCCGGCCGCAGGATCAGCTGCAGGAGCAGCCGCCCGACCCACCGCAGCCACCGCCGCCCATGGCCTGGCGGGCCTTGGCCTCAAACTGCGGGAAGAGCACGTTGTTTTCCAGGTGGATGTGGTTGTAGAGGTCGTCGCAGAGCTGGCCGATGCCGGCGTACAGCGCGCGCCAGGTGTTGCAGGCGCCTTCGGGTGGCGTAGCATCGTTGGTCATGGATGCCAGCTTTTCCAGTGTGGCGATGTGGTCCACGTGCTCGGCGCGCATCACGCTGATGGGTTGGTTCACAAACGGGTTGCCGCCGGATTTGAGCATGGGGAACAGGATGGCCTCTTCTTTGTGCATGTGCGAGAGCAGGTCTTGCTGCACCGCTTCAAGCAGGCTGGCAAGGCCCGCGGGGACGTTCGGGTTGGCGCGGTGCACCGATTCCACGCGTTGCGCCATGCGGATCAGCTCGGGCAACTGGGCCTTGTGAACCTGGTGGTAGCGCGCCACGATATGGTCGATGAGCGGGTTGGGCTCGGTGATACCCGTCGGGGTGCTGGGGCGCTGCAACTGTGCCAGCTCGGCCAGCACGGCCTGCAAGTCCAGGCCTTTCTCGGCCGTGGCGCTGGTCAGGCTCAGGTGGCCGCCGCAGCAAAAATCCAGCTTCAGGCGGCGGAACACTGCGGTGGCGCCGGGCAAGTCCACGGCGATTTGCCCGATCGACATGGCGGGATTCAGGGCCTGGATTTCGGGGGAGGTGGTACTCATGGGGTATGTCCTAGAAAATGGGTATTTCTACTTCTCATTTTATCTAATAAAATGCAAGTTACATGCCTGTTTTTATCTATGAGCGGCTGTTGCCATGCGACTGACCCAATGGACCGACTTCACACTGCGGGTACTGATGTACTGCGCGGCCTGCTATGAGCGGGCGCTTCCCGTCACCATCACCGAAGTGGCTGAGGCGTATGGCATCTCACGCAGTCACCTGACCAAGATCGTGCAGGACCTGTCTGCGCGCGGTTATCTGGAAACCACCAGGGGGCGTGGCGGTGGCATGCGCCTGATGCGCCCCGCCAAGGAGATCAACGTGGGCGCGGTCGTGCGTGCCACGGAATCCGATTTTGTGGTGGTGGAATGCTTTGACCCCGAGAACAACCAGTGCCGCCTGAGCAGCCACTGCCGCTTGCAAAGCGTGCTGGGGCAGGCCATGCTGGCCTTCTTTGCGGTGCTGGACGCGCTGACGCTGGAAGACCTGATGGCGCCCGTGGGGCAGGCGGCACCATCGGCCGGTGTGATTCCCATCGCCCTGGTGCCTGGCTTGCCACGGCCGGTGGACTGAGAGACTGAGTGCCTGTGTGGGTGGGTGACTACCAGTTCGCCCACCACAGCCGCAAGCGCATACCCCAGGCGCTGGTGTAGCCGACCGACGAACCGGTCACGTTGCCTTGTGCATCCATCACCAGGATGGTGGGAACGGCATGCACGCCCAGGGCGCCAGCAATATTCCCATCGGGGTCCACGGCGGTGGTCCAGGGCAGGCGGCGTTCCTGCAGCAGGCGGGCGACCTGCGCAGTCTGGCCCGATTGCATGGCCACGGTCAGCACCGGGTGGTCTTGCTGCAGGCCCGTGATGGTGGGTTCCTGAACGCGGCAGATGGGGCACCATTGGGCCCAGACGTACAGCGCAGTGGCCTGGCCTGGATGGCGCGAGCGCCACTGCTCCAGGCTGAGGCGCTCGCCGCTGGCCAACTCCAATGGCAACGCGGGCAGCGGGCCGGAGGGCAGGTTGCGTGTTTGCCACCAGTGGGTTCCTGCAAACACGCCCAACAGCATCAGCAGGTTGAGCGCGTGCGCGCGCCAGCGCTTGCGCAGGTGCTGGCCCAGCCAGCGCAGGGCGGTGGGCATGTCAAGGCTGCAGGACTTCGAGCAGGCGGTCCAGCCCGCCGCTGTTGATGGCCACCTGGGCCTGTGCGCGCACCGAAGGCTTGGCATGGAAGGCGACCGACAGGCCGGCGGCCTCCATCATGGGCAGGTCGTTGGCGCCATCGCCCACGGCAATGGTTTGCTCCGGCGCCAGGCCCAGCAGGGAGGCCACCTCCAGCAGGGTGCGGCGTTTTTCCGCGCCGTCGCAGATGTCTCCCCACACCTGATCCACCATGCGGCCGGTGAGAAGGCCGTTCTCGATGTCCAGCACGTTGGCGCGTGCGAACTGGATGCCCAGCTGCGCCTTCACGCGGTCGGCAAAAAAGGTAAAGCCCCCGGAGACCAGCAGCGTGGCCAGCCCGGCATTGCGGCAGGCATGGATCAGCTCGCGCACGCCGGGGTTGAAGCGCATGCGGTGCAGCACCACCTGCTCCATGTGCGATACCGGCACGCCGCGCAGCAATGCCACACGCTGGCGCAGACTCTCCTTGTAGTCGGTGATCACGCCCTGCATGGCCGCTTCGGTGATGGCGGCCACCTCGGCCTTGCGGCCGGCGGCGTCGGCAATCTCGTCCACGCACTCGATGTTGATGAGCGTGGAGTCCATGTCAAACGCAATGAGCTTGTAGTCGGTCAGCTTGCGGGCCGTGGGCAGATGCTGAACAACCAGGCCGGGCGAGAGTTCTCTGGGGGGGGTCATGATGACTGCTATGTATTCAATAGCGATCAACGCTCGATGGACAAGCGCTGGATCGTGATTGTGGGCGTTGCTTTGGTGGGTTGGGCTCGGGCGCGGTCGGATCGGCGGCGCGCCCGGCACTGACAACGTGAGTGTATCGGGGTTGCTGCGCGCGAAGACGGGGGTAGCCTACGCCAGCCGTTCCGATACATTGCTGTAATGCGGGAGGAGCGCTTTCCCCTGAGCGCTGGAGGCGTCGCCGCCCATTCTGAAAGGTGTTTCATGGACAGATTCGACTTCTGCATGTGGCTCCTGGGCGGCGCATTGGGCCCCCCCTTGCTCGCAAGCACGGCCCACGCCCAGGTGGCGGGTGCCGCCAAGCTGGATGTGCCTGCGGCCGTGGACTTGTCCGGCCGTCTGCGCATGCTCACGCAGCGCACCACCAAAGCCTATCTGCAGTGGGGCCAGTCGATCGCGGCGGAGGAGGCCCGCCATTTGTTGCATGATTCCGTGGCGCGTTTTGCTTCGCACCTTGCGGCGCTCAAGGGCTTTGCGCCCCAGGTGGTGGTGCAGGAACGGCTTGCGGCCCTGGAGGTGCGCTGGAGCGACTTCCAATCCCTGCTGCTCGCGGGGGAGCCCCACCGCCACGGTGCGATGGCGCTCTACGACGCCAGCGAGTTGCTGCAAACGGCCGCTCACCGGACCACGCTGGCCTACGAGCACCTGACCAGCTCGCCATTCAACCAGTGGATAGGCATTGCCGGGCGCCAGCGCATGCTGTCGCAGCGCATGGCCAAGTTCTATCTTTTTCGCACCTGGGACATCCACGACAGCGCGGCGGGCATGGAGCTGCACCTGAGCCGCGCGCATTTCACGGCCGTGTTGAAGCAGCTGGAGGGCGCCCGCCTGCTGGACCCGCAGGTGCGCAGTGCGGCCACGCGCTTGCGAAGCGTCTGGAAGCCTTGCGAGGAAGCCCTGTTTGCCGAGGGCACGCCGGCCCAACTGCGCCTGCGTGCCGAACGCGTGGCCGGGGACAGCGAGCGTGTGCTGGCGGCCACGGAAGAGGTGGTGGCCTTGCTCGTGGCGCAGGCCCGACGGCAGCAAGGGTAGCCTTCCTTGCGTCCTGGATTGCGGCATGACGTAGGTCAAGAAAAACCCATGCCAGCACGCTTGGGAAATTGCAGGAAAAATACGCAGATCCAAAACCACGCACAGCCGCCCCATCCCATGAAACTGCGCACCCTGGCGCTTGTCGGCGCCTTCCTTGCTTCCTCTACCGTCTGGGCCGCCGATACAGCGGTCGATAGCCTGATCAGCAGCCGCTGCGCCACCTGCCACGGCGCGGAGGGCCACGCCACGTCGCCGATTTTCCCGTCCCTCGCGGGCCAGAATCGCCAGTATCTGATCAAGCAGTTGCAGGACTTCCGCTCGAAAAAGCGGGTGAGCGAAACCATGGCGCCGCAGGTGGCGGACCTGTCCGATGAGACCATTGCTGCACTGGCCGACTTCTATGCCGCCAAGAAGCCGCGCACGCACCGTGTGTCCGATGCCGATCTGATTCCGGTGGGGCGCTACATCTTCACCAAGGGCAACAGTTGGTCCGGCGTGCCGGCCTGCGCCAGCTGCCATGGCGAGAATGCGGCCGGCACGGCCACATTGCCGCGCCTGGCGGGTCAGAACGCGCGCTACCTGATGTCCCAGCTCAAGGACTTCAACCTGCGCACCCGCAACAACGACAACGAAGCCATGCACCTGGTGGCCTCGCGCCTGACGGAGCTGGAAACCAAGGCCGTGGCGGACTATCTGTCCCAACTGCCCTGAACCCGGCGCTGCGCTCAGCGCCCGTGGGGAGGCGAGCGCAGGTACAGCCGGTCGGACCAGGTGGCCAGCCATTCAGGCTTGAAGGCCACGAACACCGCCGCCAGCATGCCGGTGACGATGGCATCGCCCCAGGCCATGAGCCAGTGCGCCACCAGCGACAGGCCCGAGCCCACGCCGGGCAGGCTCTGCCCCAGGGCCTGCGCCAGCACCGAGGCGGCAAAGCCGCACAGCGCCGTGCCCATGAAGGCGCGGCCCAGGATGTACACAAACATGCGCTCGCCGGTGAGGCGGCGCAGCAAGGCGCCCAGCAGCAGCGCCAGGGTGGCCGGTGCCAGCCCCAGCCACACGGTGAGCGCCAGGGCTTCGTCCCAGCCCATGCCAGCGATCAGGCCTGCCAGCGCGCCCACGGCCAGCAACACCGGCACCGCCAGCGGCCAGCCCAGCATCAGCACCACCAGGCAGGCGCCAGACCATTGCAGTTGCAGCGGCATGGCATGCAATGAGGGCAGCGCCCACAGCCAGGGCAGCAACACCAGCGTGGCCAGCAGCGGCGTCCACAGTGCAGAGGGGGTGCCGTGACTCTCGTGCACCAGCGGCTTGCGGCTGGCCAGCAGGCGCCAGGGCTGGGCCGCCAGGGCAGCACCCAGGGCCACCAGGAGGAAGGCAAGTTCGAGCCACATGGTTATTTGCTATTATTTTTATAGCTAATGGCGCTTGCTGGATAAGCGCTATCTGCCAATTTTGCTTGAAGCTCTGCTCATGCCGCAGCCATCGGTTGCCCCAGGCTGCGCAGCACGTCGCGCACCATTTGCGCGCGGGC
This sequence comes from Acidovorax sp. 210-6, assembly GCF_010020825.1. Classification (GTDB taxonomy): domain Bacteria; phylum Pseudomonadota; class Gammaproteobacteria; order Burkholderiales; family Burkholderiaceae_C; genus Simplicispira; species Simplicispira sedimenti. Next base: position 2,461,944 of record NZ_JAACJE010000001.1, on the reverse strand, counting down.
CTGGGGGTCGGGCAGCTCGCGCTCGATGCGCAGCTTTTCGTTGCCCGCCAGCTTGATGTGTTTGTTCTTCTGGATCAGCTGGATGATGGCCATGGGCTCCACCGGCGGCTGGGGCTTGAAGGTGATGTGGATGACACCGGGCGCCGCGTCCACCTTGACCACGCCGTAGGGCTGGCTCAGGGTGCGCAGGCGGTGCACGTCGATGAGTGTTTGCGCCTGCGGCGGCAGCTTGCCGAAGCGGTCCACGATTTCCTCCAGCAGCCCGTCGATCTGCTCACTGGTGCGGGCCGTGGCCAGCTTTTTGTAGAACGAGAGGCGCAGGTGCACGTCACCGCAGTAGTCGTCGGGCAGCAGGGCGGGGGCGTGCAGGTTGATGTCGGTGGTGACGGACAGCGGTGCCAGCAGGTCGGGCTCCTTGCCCGCCTTGAGGCAGCGCACCGCCTCGCTCAGCATCTCGTTGTAGAGCTGGAAGCCGATCTCCATCATGTTGCCGCTCTGGTTCTCGCCCAGCACCTCGCCCGCACCCCGGATCTCCAGGTCGTGCATGGCCAGGTAGAAGCCGCTGCCCAGCTCTTCCATCTGCTGGATGGCTTCGAGCCGCTGCTGGGCCTGCTTGGTCAGGCCTTCGATGTCGGGCACCATGAGGTAGGCGTACGCCTGGTGGTGGCTGCGGCCCACGCGCCCGCGCAGCTGGTGCAACTGCGCCAGGCCAAACTTGTCGGCGCGGCTCATGATGATGGTGTTGGCCGTGGGCACGTCGATGCCGGTCTCGATGATGGTCGAGCACAGCAGGATGTTGAAGCGCTGGGCCACGAAGTCGCGCATCACGCGCTCCAGCTCGCGCTCGGGCATCTGGCCGTGGGCCACGGCGATGCGGGCTTCGGGCAATATCTCTTCGAGCTTCTGGCGGCGGTTCTCGATGGTCTCGACCTCGTTGTGCAGAAAGTAGCACTGGCCGCCGCGCTTCAATTCACGCAGCACGGCCTCGCGGATCACGCCTGTGCCCTCGTTGCGCACAAAGGTCTTGATCGCCAGGCGCCGCTGCGGTGCGGTGGCGATGACCGACAGGTCGCGCAACCCTTCCAGCGCCATGCCCAGCGTGCGCGGGATGGGGGTGGCGGTGAGCGTGAGCACGTCCACCTCGGCGCGCAGCTGCTTCATCTGCTCCTTGTGGCGCACGCCGAAGCGGTGTTCCTCGTCGATGATGAGCAGGCCCAGGTTGTGGAATTTGGTGGACTCGGACAGCAGCTTGTGCGTGCCGACCACGATGTCCACCGTGCCATCGGCAATGCCCTTGATGGCGGCGGTGATCTCCTTGCCTGAGCGAAAGCGCGAGACTTCGGCAATCTTCACCGGCCACTTGCTGAAGCGGTCCACCAGCGTCTGGTAGTGCTGCTCGGCCAGCAGCGTGGTGGGTGCGAGAAAGGCGACCTGCTTGCCGCCCGTGACGGCCACGAAGGCCGCGCGCAGGGCGACCTCGGTCTTGCCAAAACCGACGTCGCCGCAGACCAGGCGGTCCATGGGGCGGGGCGAGATCATGTCCTGGATGACGGCGTGGATGGCGGCGTTCTGGTCGGCCGTCTCCTCGAAGCCGAAGTCGTTGGCGAACTGCTCGTAGTCCTGAGGTTGAAAGCGGAAGGCATGGCCCTCGCGCGCGGCGCGGCGGGCGTAGATGTTGAGCAGCTCGGCCGCGCTGTCGCGCACCTGCTCGGCGGCCTTGCGCTTGGCCTTTTCCCACTGGCCGCTGCCCAGCTTGTGCAGCGGCGCCTCGTCGGCACTCACGCCGGTGTAGCGGCTGATGAGCTGCAACTGGCTCACGGGCACGTAGAGCGCCGCTTCGCCCGCGTACTCCAGGTGCAGGAATTCCTGCAGCGCGGGCGTGCCGTCGGCGTTGAGGTTGCCCACGTCCATGTTCACCAGGCCCCGGTAGCGGCCAATGCCGTGCTGGCTGTGCACCACCGGGTCGCCCACGTTGAGTTCGGCCAGGTCCTTGATCAGCGCTTCGACATCGCTGACCTGTTCCTGCTTCTTGCGCCTGCGCGTGGTGGGGCCTGCGGCGAACAGCTCGGTCTCGGTGACGAAGTCCAGGCCTTCTTCCACCCACCGAAAGCCCGTGGCAAGCGCGGCGGTGGCGATGCCGACCTTTTCCTCCGTGCTGGCCTGGAACTCGGCCAGCGAATCGAAGGCGGGCGGATTGAGCTGCGAGGCGCGCAGAAAGTCCAGCAGGCTTTCGCGCCGGCCATCGCTTTCGGCCAGCAGCAGCACGCGCTGGGCGGTGCTGCGGATGTGCGCGTGCAGTCGGGCCAGCGGGTCTTCTGCACCGCGCACCACCGCCAGGTCGGCCAGGGGCTGGAACAGCGCACTGTCGGGCACATCCTCCACCCCCGAGCGCAGCGCGAGCTGGGCGTGCGGCTTGCCCAGGGTGTAGAACTGCTCGGCGCTCAGGAACAGCGCTTCGGGCGGCAGGATCGGGCGGTCTGGGTCGCCCTGCAGCAGGCGGTGGCGCTCGCGCGTGTCCTGCCAGAAGCGCTGGAACACGGCCTCCAGGTCGCCGTGCAGCACCACCGTGGCGTCGCTCCCCAGGTAGTCGAACACCGTGGCGGTGTCTTCAAAGAACAGGGGCAGGTAGTACTCGATGCCCGCGGTGGCCACGCCGTTGCCCATGTCCTTGTATATGCGGCTGCGCGTGGGGTCGCCTTCGAGCAGTTCGCGCCAGCGGCTGCGAAAGCGCGCACGCGCCGCGTCGTCCATGGGAAACTCGCGGCCCGGCAGCAGGCGCACCTCGGGCACGGGGTAGAGGCTGCGCTGGCTGTCGGGGTCGAAGGTGCGGATGCTGTCGATCTCGTCGTCGAACAAATCCACGCGGTAGGGCTGCAGCGAGCCCATGGGGAAGAGGTCGATCAGCCCGCCACGCACCGCGTACTCGCCAGGGCTCACCACCTGCGTCACATGCTGGTAGCCCGCCAGCGTGAGCTGGGCACGCAATTGCGCCTCGTCCAGCTTTTGCTTGACCTTGAAGTGAAAGGTGTAGCCCGCCAGAAAGGCGGGCGGCGCCAGGCGGTACAGCGCCGTGGTGGCGGGCACCAGCACCACGTCGGCGCTTTGGGCGGCATCCTTCTGGCCAATGCGCCACAGCGTGGCCAGGCGCTCGCTGATCAGATCCTGGTGCGGCGAGAACTGGTCGTAGGGCAGCGTTTCCCAGTCGGGAAACAGCGCGCAGCGCAGCTCGGGCGCAAATAAGGCCATCTCGTCGATCAGGCGCTGCGCGTCGCTCGCGTCGGCGGTGACGATGGCGGTGCGGCGCTGCCCGGCCTTTTCACGCTCGGCCAGGCGGGCGAGCAGCAGCGCATCGGCGCTACCAGGGGGGCGGGGCAGGGTGAAACGTTTGCCGGGGGAGAGTTTGGGGAGATCCATGCGCAAAGGGAGGGCAAGGGGCTGCCCATCATGCGCCAAGCGGAAGTGGCGCAGGGGTGGGATTCTAGAATGCCCCCATGACCGACCCACAGATTCCCCCCCTGGCCTCGGCCCTGGGCCTGTCGCCTGCCACGCCTGGCAACTACTGGGCGCTGCTGCCCTGTGCGGGCATGGGGTCGCGCGCCGTGGTGGGGCCGGCCACGGTGGCTGCGCTGCCCAAGCAGTACCAGAGCGTGGCGGGCCATCCCATGGTGCTGCACACGCTGGCGGCGTTTGCCGGGGTGTCGCGCCTGCGCGGCACGCTGGTGGCGGTGGCGCCGGGCGACCATTTTCTGGACGCCTACCCCAGTGCTGCCTACTTCACGGTCGATTGTGGCGGCCCCACACGGGCTGACACGGTGCTGGGCGGTTTGCGTGCCCTGCAGGCCCGTGGAGCGCGCGCGCAGGACTGGGTGCTGGTGCACGACGCCGCGCGCTGCCTGGTCACGCCCGAGCAGATCGATGCGCTGATCGACGCCTGTGCGCACGACAGCGTGGGTGGCCTGCTGGCCCACAAGTTGGCCGATACGCTCAAGACCGCCACCGCCGGGCCGGGTGGCGTGCGCGTGGCGTCCACGGTGGACCGCAGCGACAAATGGCTGGCGCAGACGCCGCAGATGTTCCGCATTGGCGCGCTGATGGCTGCACTGGAGCATGTGGGCAGCGCCGTGACCGACGAGGCCAGCGCCATGGAGGCCATGGGCCTGCATCCGCGTCTGGTGGCGGGCAGTGCACTCAATTTCAAGGTGACCTACCCCGAAGACTTCGCGCTGGCACAGGCCGTGTTGGCGCAACGCGGGCACGGCGCCACGCTGGAACGTTTTGGGGGTGTGCGCCTGCACACCGACCCTGCAAAGGAACAGGACACATGAATTTCAGGATCGGAGAAGGCTGGGACGTGCATGCGCTGGTGCCGGGGCGGCGCTTGGTGATTGGTGGGGTGGTGATTCCCCACACCCTGGGGCTGCTGGGCCATTCGGATGCTGACGTGCTGCTGCACGCCATCACCGACGCGCTGCTGGGTGCGGCCGGGCTGGGCGACATCGGCACGCATTTCCCCGACACGGACGCGCAGTTCCGCGGCGCCGACTCTGCCGTGTTGCTGCAGGAGGCTGCGCGCCGTGTGCGTGCGCAGGGCTGGGCGCTGGGCAACATCGACACCACCGTGGTGGCCCAGGCCCCGCGCCTGGCAGCGCACATTCCCGCCATGCGCGCACGCATCGCCCAGGTGCTGGACCTGGCGCCCGAGCAGGTGAACATCAAGGCCAAGACCGCCGAACGCCTGGGCCCCGTGGGCCAGTGCCTGGCCATCGAGGCGCGGGCCGTGGCCTTGTTGCTCAAGGCCTGATTCCGGCCCGTGGGCTCTTGGTGGCCAAGGGGGGCTTTGCACTGTTCTTGGTCTTTGAAACTGGCGCCTCCCAGGCCAGGGCCGCCGTGCAAGGGCCGCCCCGCCGCACCGGCGGCGTCCCCCTTCCCGGCTCGCGTAGCGAGAAGAGAGAAGGGGGAAGCGGCGCAGCCGCACAGGGGGATGTCACCCCATTTTTCGGGGCAGGTTGCGCTTGACCTGTGGGCGCTGCAGGCGTTGTGGCGCTTCGGTGCCGGGGGGCTGGTTGCTGGTGCGCTGCAACTGCACATGGGCCACCAGGCCGCCTGAGCTGGAGTTGGCCAGTGCGAAGATGCCGCCCATGCGCTGGATGGTCTTGTCCACGATGGACAACCCCAGGCCCGCGCCCGCCGCGGCGGTGCGGGCGGCGTCGCCCCGGAAGAAGGGCTTGGTCAGGTTGGCCAATTGCTCGGGGGGCACGCCGGTGCCGTGGTCGCGCAGCTTGATGAGCACCCAGTCCTCGCGCGCCTTGGCGGCAATCTCCACGCGGGTGCTGGCGGTGTCGGGGGTTTTGCCATAGCGGCGTGCGTTTTCCAGCAGGTTGGAGATCACGCGCGCCAGTTCCACCTCGTCGGCCAGCACGTTCAGGTCTTCGGGCACCTGCATGGTGATCTGCAGTTCGCGGTGGTCCTGCACGGCGTACACGCACGAGGAGATGACGGCGTGCAGGTTCACCGGGGTGAGCGTCACGTGGTCGGGGCGTGCGTAGTCCAGAAACTTGTCGATGGTGGCGTCCAGCTGCACGATGTCGGCCACCATGTGCTCGCGCGCGACTTCATCGTTTACGCTCATTTCGGTTTCCAGGCGCAGGCGGGCCAGCGGGGTACGCAGGTCGTGCGAGATGCCGGCCAGCATCACGGCGCGGTCCTGTTCCAGCTTGGCGAGTTTTTGTGCCATGCGGTTGAAGCCGATGTTCACCTCGCGGATCTCGCTGGTGACCACTTCCTCGTCCAGGTGGCTGGCGGCAAAGTCGCCGTCGCGCACGCGGTTGGCGGCGTAGGAGAGTTGCTTGAGCGGCTGGTTGATGAGCCGTGCGATGACGGCAGCGCCTGCCAGCGACAGGGCGCCTGCGGTGACCAGCCAGATCAGCCAGGTCTTGCCGCCTGCCGGGCTGAAGCGCGAGCGGTCCATCAGCAGCCAGTTGGGGTCGCCGTTGATCGAGAAACCCACCCACAGGCCTTTCTCGCCGTTCACGCTCTGCGCCACGATGGTGTCGGGCCCCAGGCGTTGGGTGAGCTGCTCGGCCAGGCGCAGGCCCAGGGCCGAGCGCTCCAGCGGCTCGTAGCGGTCACCGGGCTCGCGCGGCACGATGCGCACGCCTTCCTGGTCGGCCATGGTCTTGATGAGCGAGACGCGGGCAATGCCATCGGCGTGCAGCAGCGCCGCGCGGCTGAGGTTGACGAGCGAGGCGATCTGCTGCGCCGTGTGCAGTGCACGCGGCTCGAACTCCAGCGCCCGCAGCGTCTGCAACCAGGCCAGGATGCTGCCCACCAGCAGCACGCCCAGCAGGAAGAAGGTGCGCCAGAACAGGTTCAGGCCCACGCGCTTGCGTGGCTCGCGCCGCCGCTCGGTGGCTTCCAGCGGCGCGGGGCTGGTGGCGTCGGGATCCGCGCGACGCGGCTTCGGCATGGAAAGGGCTACCACAGGTGCCGGCGTCTCAGCTCGTGCCGTCCGGCACGAAGACGTAGCCCACACCCCACACGGTCTGGATGTAGCGTGGCGAAGCAGCGTCGTCCTCGATCAGCTTGCGCAGGCGCGATACCTGCACGTCCAGGCTGCGGTCGAAGGGCTCGAACTCGCGCCCGCGGGCCAGCAGCGCGAGTTTTTCGCGCGACAGCGGTTGGCGCGGGTGGCGCACCAGGGCCTTGAGCATGGCGAACTCGCCCGTGGTCAGCGGCAGTTCTTCGCCGTTCTTCTGCAGCACGCGCGTGCCGAGGTCGAAAGTGAAGGGGCCAAAGCTCACCACCTCGTTCTCGCCCGAGGGGGCGCCGGGGGCTTCTTGCGGCGGACGACGGCGCAGCACGGCGTTGATGCGGGCCAGCAGTTCGCGTGGGTTGAAGGGCTTGCCCAGGTAGTCGTCTGCGCCCACTTCCAGGCCCACGATGCGGTCCACGTCCTCGCCCTTGGCGGTGAGCATGACGATGGGTGTGCGGTCGTTGGCGGCACGCAGGCGGCGGCAGATCGAGAGGCCGTCTTCGCCGGGCATCATCAGGTCCAGCACGATCAGATCGACCGTGTCGCGCAGCAGGATGCGGTTGAGCGCCTTGCCGTCTTCGGCCAGGATGACTTCCAGTCCCTCTTGGGTGAGGTAGCGGCGCAGCAGGTCGCGGATGCGGGCATCGTCGTCCACGATCAGGATCTTGTCCGGACGGCTGCCCACCGGGCGCTTGGGTGCAGGTACCTCGGTGTCGGTGGGGCTGCCGGGCGGGGGAGGGGCGGTCAGGGTGGCCATGTCAATCCTCGGTCCAATTTGTAACAGGCGCCATTGTTACCACTTTGCGGGCAAAAAACCGGGGCAAGGCCTGTGGCTTGACCAATGGTTACAAGTTTTGCGGACTGTTGGCAGGTTGGCGCCGGGGCTCAGCCGCACTTGCGGCCTTGGCTGACATGCGCAGTGCGCCGCTATGCGCTATGTTGGGCCTGTTTTCCATCCACTCCAGGAACACCAAACATGCAAAATGCTATAAAAATAATAGCTACTAGCGCTTTATTGGTAAGCGCTTTGCCGGTTTTTTCTCAAAATGCACCTGCCGCCGATCCGCGCAACGTGGTGCAACTGTCGGCCAGTGGGGCCGTGGAAGTTCAGCAGGATGAGCTGATCCTCACCCTTGGGGCCAGTGCCGACGGCAGAGATGCCAGCTCGGTGCAGGCACAGTTGCGCCAGGTGGTCGATGCTGCGCTGACGGTGGCGCGCAGCCAGGTGGCCGCGCCGCAGATGGAGGTACGCACCGGCCAGTTCAGCCTGTACCCGCGCCACGGAAAGAACGGTGAGATCACCGGCTGGCAGGGCCGCGCCGAACTGGTGCTGCACGGGCGGGACTTTGCCCGCATCACCGCGACGGCGGCGCGCATCCAGGGCATGCCCATCGCCCAGGTGGGTTTTGGCCTGAGTCGCAGCGAAAGCGAGCGTGCCGAGCGCGAGGCCCAATCACAGGCGATTGAAGCCTTCAAGGTGCGCGCGGCCACGCTGACCCAGGCCTTTGGCTTTGCGGGCTACACGTTGCGCGAGGTGTCGGTCAGCAGCCAGGGGCAGATGCCTGTGCCCCGGCCGCGCATGATGGCCATGGAAGCCAAGATGGCGTCCATGGCCGACAGCCCGCTGCCAGTGGAAGCGGGCAAGAGCACGGTGGAGGTGACGGTGTCCGGCTCGGTGCAGATGCGTTGAAGCCCTGCTGAAGGCTTGGAACTTGTCCGTAAATTACTTGGTGGCACCAAATAATTTCCGGACAAGTTCTTACTGCGCCATCCAGCCGCCATCCATGTTCCAGGCCACACCACGCACGTTGTTGGCGGCGCTGGAGCAGAAGAACACTGCCAGCTCGGCCAGTTCTTCGGGTGTGGTGAACTGCATCGACGGCTCCTTTTCGCCCAGCAGTTGCCGCGTGGCCGCCTCGATCGAGATACCCTGGGCCGCCGCCTTGGCGTCCACTTGCTTTTGCACCAGCGGTGTGAGCACCCAGCCGGGGCAGATGGCGTTGCAGGTCACGCCGGTGGTGGCCGTCTCCAGTGCCACCACCTTGGTCAGGCCGACCACTCCGTGCTTGGCGGCCACATAGGCGGCCTTTTGCGCGGACGCCACGAGCCCGTGCACCGAGGCCACGTTGATGATGCGCCCCCAGTTGGCTGCCTTCATGGCGGGCAGGGCCAGGCGCGTGGTGTGGAAGGCGCTGGACAGGTTGATGGCCAAGATGCTGTCCCAGCGCTCGACCGGGAAGTCCTCGGTGCTGGCCACATGCTGGATACCTGCGTTGTTGACCAGAATGTCCACACGGCCCAGTTCGCGGGCGGCAAAGGCCATCATTTCCTCGATGTCCGCAGGGCGGCTCATGTCGGCGCCGTGGTACTCCACGCGCACCTCATGCCCGGCCTGGGCTGCGGCAGCGCGCACTTCGGCGCAGGGGCCTTGTGCATCGCCAAAGCCATTGAGCACCACATGGGCGCCCTGGCGTGCCAGTCCCTTGGCGATTCCCAGGCCGATGCCGCTGGTGGAACCGGTAACGAGGGCCGTCTTGCCTTTGAGCATGAGTCAATCTCCGAATGAATTACGATGCGACAAACAAGAATTATCGAGCACCGATATTGCAAGGCGCATCCATGATTGAACCTAGGCTGAACTACGTATCCTGCCCCGGCCCCGCCGCTGTGCGCCAAGGCCAGAGTCCCACGCAGGAACACCGCATGGCCTGGTGGGAGTGGAATGCCACCGGCAACCCGCAGCACCCGCATGTGGTGGTCTGCGCACACGGCCTGTCGCGCCAGGGGCGCGACTTCGATACCCTGGCCCGGGCCCTGTGCCACCGCGTGCGGGTGGTCTGCCCCGACGTGGTGGGCCGCGGCCACAGCGATTGGCTGGCCGACCCCATGGGCTACCACGTGGGCCAGTACGCTGCCGACATGCGGGCCTTGTTGCAACACCTGCACCAGCAGTCCCCGTTGGACACGCTGGACTGGGTCGGCACCAGCATGGGCGGTCTCATCGGCATGGCCCTGTGCGGTCAGCCAGGTCTGCCGTTGCCGGTGCCTGTGCGCCGCTTGGTGCTCAACGATGTGGGGCCGGCCATCCAGTGGGAGGCACTGGTGCGCATTGGCCAGTACCTGGGGCAGCCGGTGCGGTTTGCGTCGGAGCAGCAGGCGGCCGACATGCTGTGGACGCTGTCCACCGGCTTCGGGCCGCACACGCCTCAGCAGTGGATGGATCTCACCCGTCCCCTGTTGCGTGCGCTGCCCGAGGGGGGCTGGGGGCTGCACTATGACCCGGCCATCGCTGTGCCTTTTCGTGCGCTCACCCAGGAGGCTGCCGCTGCGGGCGAATCCGCGCTGTGGCAGTGGTACGACCAGATCCAGGCGCGCACGCTGCTGTTGCGTGGCGCGCAGTCCGACCTGCTCTCGCGTGCCACGGCACAGGCCATGGGCCAGCGCGGGCCGCGTGCGATGCTGGTGGAGTTCGAGGGGGTGGGCCATGCGCCCACGCTGGTAGCGGACGACCAGGTGGCGGCGGTCACGTCCTTTTTGTTGAGCTGAGCCGGGACTGCTGCATGAAAAGTCAGACGATGCTCCCGGTGGCACCGCCCTCCGGTGGGCCCGGTATGGAGAGCGTGCCCCAACTGATCGCCGCCACCGCGCACACCCTGCCCGAGCAGCGCCACGCACTGGAGCGCGCGCGCAGCTTTGCCGAGCCATTGATCGGGGGCGAGTGCCTGGATTCCGGTGAAAACACCCTGGCCCATGCCGATGCGGTGGCGACCATCCTCAAGTCCATTGGCGGCTCCGAGGCCATGCAGGCTGCCAGCTACCTGGTGCACGCCTGTGAGCACCTGAACAAGCCGCAGGAGGTGATCGCCAAGGCCTTTGGCGACAACTTCGCCACGCTGGCGGTGGAGACCACACAGCTCATGCGCGTGCAGTACCAGACGCGCATGGCCCAGGCCGCGGGCCAGCAGGTGGACGATGTGGCCGCGCAGACCGAAACCGTGCGCAAGATGCTGCTCGCGTTCTCGCGCGATCTGCGCGTGGTCATGCTGCGCCTGGCTTCGCGCCTGCAAACCTTGCGTTACTACGCGGCCAGCAAAAAGCCTGTGCCGCCAGCGCTGGCGCGTGAGTCGCTGCACGTGTTTGCACCCCTGGCCAACCGCCTGGGCATCTGGCAGATCAAGTGGGAGATGGAGGACCTCTCCTTCCGCTTTCTGGAGCCCGACACCTACCGCGAGGTGGCCCGCCTGCTGGACGAAAAGCGCACCGAGCGCGAAGTCAACATGGCGCAACTGCGTGAGCGCGTGGAATCGCAGTTGCGTGCCCAGAGCATCAGTGCCACGGTCACGGGGCGGCCCAAACACATCTACAGCATCGTCAAGAAGATGCGCGGCAAGTCGCTCAACTTCGATCAGGTGTTTGATGTGCGCGCGCTGCGTGTCATCGTGCCCAGCGTCAAGGATTGCTACTCGGCGCTGAGCTGGGTGCATTCGCGCTTCACGCCGCTGGTGGAGGAGTTCGACGACTACATTGCCAAGCCCAAGCCCAACGGCTACCAGTCGCTGCACACCATCGTGCGCGATGACTCGGGTCGCCCGGTGGAAATCCAGATCCGCACCCAGGCCATGCACGACCACGCCGAGCACGGCGTGGCTGCGCACTGGGCCTACAAGGAGGCCGGAAGCAAGGGCTATGCGGGGGTAACGGCCGGCGGCGACTACGACTCCAAGATCGCCGTGCTGCGCCAGTTGTTGGCCTGGGAGCGTGACCTGGCGGGTGCGCCCCAGCATGCCGGTCTGTTCGACGACCGCATCTATGTACTGACCCCCAACGCCGCCATCGTCGAACTGCCCAAGGGCTCCACGCCCGTGGACTTTGCCTACACCGTGCACACCAGCGTGGGCCACCGCTGCCGTGGTGCGCGCATCGACGGCGCCATGGTTCCGCTCAACACCCCGTTGCAAAACGGCCAGACGGTGGAAATCACCACGGCCAAGGAAGGCGGCCCCTCGCGCGACTGGCTCAACACCGAGCTGGGCTACCTGGGCAGCCACCGTGCGCGTGCCAAGGTGCGTGCCTGGTTCAATGCGCAGCAACAGCACGAAACCATTGCGCGCGGCCGCGAGGCAGTGGAAAAACTCCTGCAGCGCGAAGGCAAGACCGCCATGCGCCTGGAAGACCTGGCCAGCCAGCTCGGCTTCAAGTCGGCCGATGCGCTGTTCGAGGTGGTGGGCAAGGACGAGTTCTCGCTGCGCAACATCGAAAACCTGCTGCGTCCGCCCGAGCCCTCGCTGCCGCCCGACGACTACCTGCTGCTCAAGAAGTCGCGCAATACCGGCAGCATCCCCAAGGGGGGGGTTCTGGTGGTGGGCGTTGAATCGCTCATGACGCAGCTGGCCAAGTGCTGCAAGCCTGCACCGCCCGACGATATCCGGGGCTTTGTCACACGCGGCAAGGGCGTCAGCATCCACCGTGCGGATTGCAGCAACTTCCGCGAAATGGCTGCACGCAGCGTCGAGCGTGTCATTGACGTGGAGTGGGGCGTGCCCAAGGGCGCCGTGGGTTCGGTGTACCCGGTGGATGTGGCCATCGAGGCGGCCGACCGCCAGGGCCTGCTGCGCGACATTTCGGAAGTGTTCGCCAAGGAAAAGATGAACGTGATCGGCGTGCAGACGCAATCGGTCAAGGGCACGGCCTGGATGACCTTCACCGTCGAGGTGGCCGATTCTGGCCGTCTGAACAAGGTGCTGGGCACCGTGGCCAGCGTGGCCGGTGTGCGCTCGGCGCGCAGGCGTTGATCAGAAATCGGGTTTTTTGCAATTTGGCCAAGACGGGCCAAATTTGCTGCTACAATCCCATCTCTCGAACAAACACAGGCGCGTAGCTCAGCTGGTTAGAGCACCACCTTGACATGGTGGGGGTCGTTGGTTCGAGTCCAATCGCGCCTACCAACATCGGGGTCTGCATTCGTGCAGACCCCGTTTTTGTTTGGGCTTTTGGGGTGGGCCTGTTCACACCCACAGGCCCTGAATCACCGCATCACAGCACCAGCGCAGCCGCTTCGGCTGCGGCCACGCGGCCTTCGTCGGTGGGTACAACCCAGACTTCCACGGCGCTGTCCGGTGCGTGGATGGCCCAGGCTGCATGGCCATGCGCGGGCCGTGCGTTCAGTGTGGCATCCACCCGCACGCCCAGGTAGGCCAGGCGCTGGGCCACGTCGGCGCGCAGCAGGCTGTCGTTTTCGCCAATGCCGCCACTGAAGGCCAGTACATCCAGTCCGCCAATGCAGGCGCTGAGTTCACCCGTGGCACGCACCACGCGTCGTGTGAACAGTTCAATGGCGAACTGCGCTGCAGGCGCGGTGCTGGCGCGCAGGGTGCGCATGTCGGCGGCAATGCCGGAAACGCCCAGCAGGCCGCTCTGGCGGTACAGCAGGGCCTGGATGCGGTCGTGGTCCCAGCCTTGCTCCAGCAGGTACAGCAGTACGCCGGGGTCAATGGATCCGCAGCGTGTGCCCATCACCAGCCCGTCGAGTGCCGAGAACCCCATGGTCGTTGCCTGGCTGCGCCCTTGCAGTGTGGCGCACAGGCTGGCGCCGTTACCCAAGTGGGCCATGAGGGTGCGCCCGTGGGCCCGTGCGCTGCACGATTGCAGCGTGCCCATGATGGACTGGTACGACAACCCATGGAAGCCGTACCTGCGCACGCCCTGGTCCGCCAGTGTCTGGGGCAGTGCGTAGTGGGATTCCTCGCGCGGCAGCGTGGCGTGAAAGGCCGTGTCAAAGCAGGCCACCTGGGGCAGTTCCGGAAAGGCCGCGGTGAAGGCCCGGATGCCGGCCAGATTGTGCGGCTGGTGCAGCGGAGCCAGCGAGTTGAGCTGCTCCAGTGCACGCAGTACCTCGGGTGTGATGCGTACGCTGTGCTGGTACTGGTGGCCGCCATGCACCACGCGGTGCGCCACGGCGCGCAGCGGGGGCAGGGCGGGCAGTTCGGCCAGCAAACCGTGCAGCGCGTGCAGCGCTCTCTCGAAGGGGGTTCCTTCCACGGTGGGCAGCGCGCGTTGGTGGCGTTGGCCCTGCCAGGTCCAGTCCATGCGGGGCTGGCCTGCGGGTTCCAGACCCTGGATGTTGCCGATCAGAACGGGGTCGAGGACCCCCTGGTTCTGCAAGGGGTGAACCGAAAACTTGAGCGTGGAAGAGCCGGCGTTGACTGCGAGAATGGCCATGCTGCTGCCCTTCAGCCCACCGAGGATTCACTGGCCGCCGTGCGGGAGCGGTGGTGTGCCACCAGCCGCGACAGCAGTGCAGACGCCACTCTGGCCTGGGGGCCTTCGGCGCGGCTCGTCAGGGCAATGGGTACGCGGGCGCCCAGCACGATGCCGGAACTCGAAGCGCCAGCCAGGTAGTCCAGTTGCTTGGCCAACATGTTGCCGCTCTCCAGGTCGGGTACGGCCAGAATGTCTGCCTGACCCGCCACCGGTGAGTTGATGTCCTTGATCTGTGCGGCCTGCATCGAGATGGCGTTGTCGAAGGCCAGTGGGCCGTCGAGGATGCCGCCTGAGATCTGGCGCCGGTCGGCCATCTTGCACAGGGCTGCAGCATCCAGGGTCGAGGGAATGCTGGGATTGACGGTCTCCACCGCAGAGAGGATGGCCACGCGCGGTACTTCCACGCCCAGGATGCGGGCAAAGTCGATCGCGTTGCTGATGATGTCGGCTTTTTCCGCGAGGGTGGGGCGGATGTTGAGTGCAGCGTCGGTGATCAGCAGCTGCTTGGGATACAGCGGAACGTCAAACCGGAACACATGCGACATGCGGCGCCCGGTGCGCAATGCGCGCTGCGCGAGCACTGCCTGCATCAACTCATCGGTGTGCAGGCTGCCTTTCATCAACATGCCCACCTGTCCCAGTGCCGCCAGCTCGGCGGCCTTGGCGGCTGCGGCGTGGCTGTGCTCTACGGCCAGGATCTCGGCGCCGTGCAGGTTGATGCCTGCCTGTTCGGCTATGGCGCGCAGGCGGGCTTCGGGGGCGATCAACACCGGTGCGATCAGGCCGTGGGCTGCCGCATCCATGGCGCCGCGCAGGGACTCGGGGTCGCAGGGGTGCACCACTGCACAGCGCTCTGGCGCCAGTCCCTGGCCCATGGCCAGCAGGTCGCGCAGTCGCGCCTGCGGGTCGAAGAGCTGGATCTGCGGCGCGTGCGATTGGGGCAGGCGCACTTTCTTCTGCGGCGCCAGCACCCGGGCCAAGCCGTGCAGCACGGGTTCGCCTTTCTGGTTCACGGCCTTGCAATCGAGTTCCACTTGCTTGCGCTCTTCGATTTTGCGCAGCACGGTGGCGGTCACGGTCAGGGTGTCGCCCACGCGCACCGGGCGGGTGAAATGCAGGTCCTGCGACACATAGATGGTGCCCGGCCCGGGAAACTGTGTGCCCAGCAGGGCGGAGATCAGTGCGCCACCCCACATGCCGTGCGCAATCACCCCGTGGAACAAGGTGTCGTTGGCGTAGTCGCTGTTGAGGTGGGCGGGGTTGGTGTCGCCAGAAACGGCTGCAAAGGCCTGGATGTCGGCCATGCTCAGGGTGCGCAAGAGTCTTGCGCTCTGGCCTACCTGCAGCTCGTCGTAAGTGATGTTCTCAAGCCATTCGGTGGTGGGTGTCATGTTCAGGTGCGTTGTGAGCAATAAACAGACCCAACGGTAGCACGATATGGCTGCACTGATGCTGCGTTGCAGCAAGGGTTCTCAGGGTATTCCTCTGCATGGAGCCTTGAGTGCTCCCTCTAAAATCTGCTGCACTGCAAAACACTGCTGCCCAGTCATCCCCGAGGAGCCTCTTCCGTGCCAGAAACCCAAGCCGCATCCGCCGCCAAGTCGGCGCAGCGCGTGATCAAGAAATACCCCAACCGGCGCCTCTACGACACCACCACGTCCACCTACATCACACTGGCCGAGGTCAAGCAACTGGTGATGGCGAGCGAGAACCTGGTGGTGCGCGACGCCAAGACGGGCGAGGACATCACGCGCAGCATCCTGCTGCAGATCATCCTGGAAGAAGAGGCGGGCGGCGCGCCCATGTTCAGCGAGGCGGTGCTGGCCAACATCATCCGTTTTTACGGCCATGCCATGCAGGGCTTCATGGGCAGCTACCTGGAGAAGAACATCCAGATGTTCACCGACATGCAGGCGCGCCTGGCCGAGCAGTCGCCGGGCATGACGCCCGAGGCCTGGGCCAAGTTCATGGGGGCGCAGTCGCCCATGGTGCAGGGGCTGATGGGCAACTACACCGAGCAGTCGCGCACCCTTTTCACGCAGATGCAGGAGCAGATGCAGAAACAGACCGAGCAGATGCTCGGCGCCTTCGGCCTCAAGCGCTGAAATCAGGGGCGGCACCCCGAAGTCCCAATGCTGGGACAATACGGGGGATGAGCGAAGCACTCTCCCCCACCCAACCTCCCAAGGTCGGCTTCGTCAGCCTCGGCTGCCCGAAGAATCTGACCGACTCCGAACTCATCCTCACGCAACTCAGCGCCGAGGGCTACCAGACCGCCAAGTCCTTCGAGGGCGCTGACCTGGTCATCGTCAACACCTGCGGTTTCATCGACGACGCCGTCAAGGAAAGCCTGGACACCATCGGTGACGCGCTGGCCGAAAACGGCAAAGTCATTGTCACCGGCTGCCTGGGCGCGCGTTCGGGCGATGGCGGCGGCAATTTCGTGCAGCAGATGCACCCCAGCGTGCTGGCCGTGACCGGCCCGCAGGCCACGCAGGACGTGATGGATGCCGTGCACCGCCACCTGCCCAAGCCGCACGATCCTTTCATCGACCTGGTGCCCGGCGCCTTCGGCGAGGCGGGCATCAAGCTCACGCCGCGCCACTATGCCTACCTCAAGATCAGCGAGGGCTGCAACCACCGCTGCACCTTCTGCATCATCCCCTCGATGCGCGGCGACCTCGTGTCGCGCCCCATCGGCGACGTGCTGAAAGAGGCCAAGGCCTTGTTCGAGGGCGGCGTGAAGGAACTGCTGGTCATCAGCCAGGACACCTCGGCCTATGGCGTGGACGTGAAGTACCGCACGGGCTTCTGGGACGGCAAGCCCGTCAAGACGCGCTTGCTGGAGCTGGTGCAGTCGCTGGGCGAAATGGCAGCGCCCTACGGTGCCTGGGTGCGCCTGCACTACGTGTACCCCTACCCCAGCGTGGACGAGATCATTCCACTGATGGCGCAGGGGCTGGTGCTGCCGTACCTGGACGTGCCCTTCCAGCACAGCCACCCGGACGTGCTCAAGCGCATGAAGCGCCCGGCCAGCGGCGAGAAGAACCTGGAGCGCATCCAGCGCTGGCGTGAGGCCTGCCCCGACATCGTGATCCGCAGCACCTTCATCGCCGGCTTCCCCGGCGAGACCGAAGAAGAGTTCCTGCACCTGCTCGACTTCATGCGCGAGGCGCAGATCGACCGCGCCGGCTGCTTCGCCTACAGCGATGTGACCGGCGCCGAGGCCAACAACCTGCCCGGCATGCTGCCGCTGGAGGAACGCGAGGAGCGCCGCGCGCGCTTCATGGCCGTGGCCGAGGAGGTGTCGGTGGCCAAGCTGCAGGGCCGCGTGGGCGCGACCATGCAGGTGCTGGTGGACCATGCCCCCGCCATGGGCCGCAAGGGCGGCGTGGGCCGCAGCTATGCCGATGCGCCCGAGATCGACGGCACCGTGCAGTTGCTGCCGCCCGAGAAGATCAGCAAGCAGCTGAAGGTGGGCGAATTCACCAAGGCGCGCATCGTTGGCGTGCAGGGCCACGATCTGGTGGCGCAGCCCATTTGATGCTATTGAATTGATAGCTTATGACGCCCGCTGGACGGGCGCCAGAGCCGCAAAAGGCTCAAAAACAAAAAGGCTTCCCGAGGGAAGCCTTTTTGCTGGGGCCAAGCTGCTTCAGACACGCTTGCGGTACTCGCCGGTGCGGGTGTCGATTTCGATCTTGTCGCCCTGGTCCACGAACAGGGGCACGGGCACTTCGAAGCCGGTGGCGATCTTGGCGGGCTTCATCACCTTGCCGGACGTGTCGCCCTTGACGGCGGGTTCGGTCCAGGTGATTTCGCGCTCGACGCTGGTGGGCAGTTCGACCGAGATGGCCTTGCCGTCGTAGAACACCACTTCGGCGGCCATGCCGTCTTCGAGGTAGTTCAGGGCGTCGCCCATGTTCTCGGCTTCGACTTCGTACTGGTTGTAGTCGGCGTCCATCCAGACGTACAGGGGGTCGGCGAAGTAGGAGTAAGTGCACTCCTTCTTGTCCAGAATGATCTGGTCCATCTTGTCGTCGGCCTTGAACACCACTTCGGTACCGAAGTTGGCGATCAGGCTCTTGAGCTTCATGCGCACGGTGGCGGCGTTGCGGCCACCGCGTGCGTATTCGGTCTTGAGCACGACCATGGGATCCTTGCCGTGCATGATGACGTTGCCGGCGCGGATTTCTTGAGCGATTTTCATAGCATGTTGCCTGGGGTTGGGGCCGCTCAATGCGCGGGCCTGTAGCCCAGGGGGCTGCCGTGCCGATGCATGTTCCGCGGCGGGAATGCGCTGTGGCGGCCGCTGTAAAAGCGCCTGCCGATTTGCGCAAAGCCTTGGATTTTACCGTTTTTCCTGCACGAACCCCAAAATTTGTGTCACCAGGTCGTCCTGTGCCAGCAGGCGCGCGCGCGCAGCCTGCACGCAGGCTGCCCATTGTGCGAGCAGGGTTTTGTCGGGCAGCACCAGGGGCGCGTTGTCCAGGCCGTTCCAGGTGGCGTGGAAGCGGCGCAGCGATTCGGGCGCCTGCAGCCAGTCCAGAAAGGCGTGCAACTTGTCGTGGTGCGCGTTGTCGTGCTGCGGGTAAATCTGCCAGACCAGCGGCCGGCCGGCCCACAGCGCGCGCACCAGCGAATCTTCACCGCGCACCAGGTTCAGGTCGCAGGCCCAGAGCATCTCGTCAAAGGCCGCTTGGGGGCAGGTGTTGCGGTATGAAATCGATAGCTGCCCGCGCTTATCTGGTGAGCCCTGCGGGTCATTTTGATCCAAAGTTTTCAACGCGGCCTGCGTGGCGGCCGTGGCCCGGCCCGGTGTGACGAGCAGCCGCGTGTGGCGCTGCATGCACTGCTGCAGCAGCGCGGGCAGGGCGGTGGGCTCGTAGCAGAACAGCGAGATCCAGCAGGCGTCGGGTGCATCGTCGGGCGTGCCGGGCCCCTGGGCCGCGCGCCAGGCGGCGGCGTCAAAGCGTGCCTGGCGCTCCATCAGCCCGGTCTCGCGCAGCAAGCCGCCAGTGGCCGGGGTGAAGCCAGGGTAGAAAAACCATTTGACTGCGCCCAGCGCCGCGCCCTCGCGCACGGGCGAGGGCAGGCGGTGGCAGCGCTCCACATAGGCTTCGGCCGAGAGGTATTCGAGGTTGATCCAAAGGTATTTTTCGCCTGTGGCGCTTGAAATACAGGCGCTGTTAGCTATGAATTCAGGAGCAATATCGCAACCGAAGGCTTCCACCAGCACCTGTGTGGGGGCTTCGTGCACGGCGGGCAGGCTGCCCCAGGCGCGCACCTGCACGTCGGGGTGGCCTTGCGGCGCCAGCCAGGCCAGGGCCGAAGCGTCGTCCACCCACAGGCGCACCTGCTGGCCGCGCGCCGCCAAGTCGGCGGACAGGCGCCAGCACACGCCGATGTCGCCAAAGTTGTCGATCACGCGGCAGAAGATGTCCCATTGCAGCGGGGTGGGAAAGGTTTGCAAGCGCATGGCCCGCATTGTCTGCGCACAATAGCGCCATGCAAGAAGGGCATTCCGAAGAACTGCTGGCGCAGGTGGCCGCGCTGCCACCCCTGCCGGGCGTGTACCGCTATTTCGACGCCGAAGGCGCGCTGCTTTACGTGGGCAAGGCGCGCAACCTCAAGAAGCGCGTTTCGAGCTATTTCACCAAGCAGCACGGGGGCACGCGCATCGGCCACATGGTGGGCAAGATCGCGCGCCTGGAGACCACGGTGGTGCGCTCCGAGGCCGAGGCGTTGCTGCTGGAAAACAACCTCATCAAGTCGCAGAACCCCAGGTACAACATCCTGTTCCGCGACGACAAGAGCTACCCTTTCCTCAAGATTACCGGCGTGGCTGCCAAGGACGGGCAGGGCGAGGCGGCACTCCAGCGCTTTCCGCGCATGGCCTACTACCGGGGCAGCATTGACAAGCGCCACCGCTACTTCGGGCCTTACCCGAACAGTTGGGCCGTGAAGGAGACCATCCAGCTGCTGCAGAAGGTGTTCCGCCTGCGCACCTGCGAGGACACGGTGTTCGCCAACCGCACGCGGCCGTGCCTGCTTTACCAGATCAAGCGCTGCACCGCGCCCTGTGTGGGCCTGATCGCCCCCGAGGCCTATGCCCGCGACGTGGCGCACGCCGAGGCGCTGTTGCGCGGCGAAACCCAGGCGCTCTTGCAGGAGCTGGAGTCGCGCATGATGGCGCATGCGCAGCAGCTGGAGTTCGAGCAGGCGGCCGAGCTGCGCAACCAGATCACGGCGCTCTCGCGCGTGCTGCACCAGCAGGCGGTGGAAACCACCTCGGACAAGGACGTGGACATTCTTGCCGTGCGCGTGCAGGGTGGCCGCGCCTGCGTGAACCTGGCCATGGTGCGCGGCGGCCGCCACCTGGGCGACCGGGCCTACTTCCCGGTGCATGTGGAGGATGCCGCCGGTGTCTATGCCGCCGAGGATGCTGCGGCTGCGCCCCCGGCGGTGGAGCAGCAGGTGCTGGAGGCCTTCATCGCGCAGCACTACATCGGCGTGCCCGTGCCGCCCCTGCTGATCGCCAGCGAGCCGGTGGACAAGGTGCTGGCGCAGGCGCTGACGGAGCAGGCCGGACAGCGCGTGGGCGTGGTGCACCAGCCGCGTGGTCAGCACCGCACCTGGCTCGACATGGCGCGCCAGAATGCCGACCTGCAGCTGGCACGCCTGCTGGCCGAGGAGGGCTCGCAACAGGCGCGCACGCGCGCCTTGGCCGAGGCGCTGGATCTGCCGCAGGAAGACCTCGATACCCTGACGATCGAGTGCTTCGACATTTCGCACACGGCGGGCGAGGCCACGCAGGCCTCCTGTGTGGTGTTTCACCACCACAAGATGCAGGGCAGCGAGTACCGTCGGTACAAGATCGAAGGCATCACCGGCGGCGACGACTATGCCGCCATGCGCCAGGTGCTGCAGCGTCGCTACGCCAAGGTGGCGCAGGCCCTGCGCGAGGCTGGTGGCGCCGAGCCCGCTGCCGGCCAGGCGCGGCTCCCCGACCTGGTGCTGGTCGATGGTGGCAAGGGCCAGGTCGCCATGGCGCGCGACGTGTTTACCGAACTGGGTCTGGACCTGGCGCGCATCGTCGGTGTGGAGAAGGGCGAGGGGCGCAAGGTGGGGCTGGAGGAGTTGGTGTTTGCCGATGGGCGCGAGAAGGTCTATCTGGGCCGGGATTCGGCCGCACTCATGCTGGTGGCGCAGATCCGCGACGAGGCGCACCGCTTCGCCATCACCGGCATGCGCGCAGCGCGCGCCAAGGTACGCGTGGGCGGCAGTCGGCTGGAAGACATCCCCGGTATCGGCCCGATAAAACGCGCGCGCTTGCTACAGCGCTTTGGCGGCGTGCGTGGCGTGCAGGACGCCAGCGTGGAGGACTTGGCCAGTGTGGAAGGCATCTCGCGCGAACTGGCCGAGGAAATCTACCGCGCTTTGCGCTGAGTGTGGATGGAGGAGGTCCGCAGGTGTCTGCCGCATCCAGGGCATGACACAATCGCGCCATGTTCTGGACCATTCCCACCCTCATGACCTGGACGCGCATTGTCGCGATCCCCTTGATCGTCGGGGTGTTCTACGCTCCGCTGGACGAACCCACGCGAAACCTCGTCGCCGCGCTGATGTTCATTGTGTTTGCGGCAACGGACTGGCTCGACGGGTTCCTGGCGCGCAAGCTCAACCAGACCTCGTCGTTTGGTGCATTTCTGGACCCTGTGGCCGACAAGTTTCTGGTTTGTGCATCGCTGCTGGTGTTGGTGCACTTGCAGCGCGCCGATGTGTTCGTGGCGCTCATCATCATCGGCCGCGAAATCGCCATTTCGGCCCTGCGTGAATGGATGGCGCAGATCGGTGCCAGCAAGAGCGTGGCCGTGCACATGCTGGGCAAAGTCAAGACCACGGTCCAGATGGTGGCCATCCCCTTCCTGTTGTACGACGGGCACGTATGGGGGCTCGTCGATACAGGGGTGTGGGGCACTTGGCTGATCTGGCTTGCAGCTGTGCTCACGGTGTGGTCCATGGTGTACTACCTGCAAAAGGCGCTGCCGGAAATCCGTGCGCGCGTCAAAGACTGAGTGGGTTGTTGGTGCGTCTTTGCGGGTGCCTGTCAATCGGTAAAGATGCGTAAGGTCTGCAATGGCAAAAATGCGGCTGTTTGGTTCGTATGCAGGCGCAAATGCGACTAGAATCGCCTGTCGCGCCGTTGCAATCCGGCGTGTTGTATTGACACCCGGAGAGTCGATGGCTTTAATCGAGAGTGGCAGTGCCAGCTGCCAGCGCCAGCCACCCGCCCCCAGCGCATGCCGGGCTGGGCGAGTTGAATAAGCACAGAGACAACCCAACCACATTCCCGAGAGGCTTCTTGTGAACAAAACCGAACTGATTGAGCACATTGCAAACAATGCCGATATCTCCAAGGCAGCCGCTGCGCGAGCACTGGAGTCCACGATCGAAGCGGTCAAGAAGACACTGAAAAAAGGCGGCACGGTGTCGCTCGTCGGTTTTGGTACGTTTGCTGTGGGCAAGCGCGCTGCACGCACTGGCCGCAACCCCCGCACGGGCGCTGCGATTAAAATCAAGGCTGCCAAGGTGCCCAAGTTCCGCCCGGGCAAAGCCCTCAAAGACGCCCTGAACTGACCATCGGATATTCAGTGGGTGCTTAGCTCAGTTGGTAGAGCGGCGCCCTTACAAGGCGTAGGTCGGCGGTTCGACCCCGTCAGCACCCACCACTGATGCAAAGGCGAACAAAAGTTCGCCTTTTGTTTTATGTCTCAGAAAGATTGACCATGTTCGAATCCATCCGCAAGCACACCAAGATCGCAATGATCTTGCTGTTCTTGCTGATCATCCCCTCGTTCGTGCTGGTGGGCATTGATTCCAGCTACTTCTCAGGCAGCAGCCCCGTGGTGGCGCGGGTGGATGGCCAGGACATCACGCAAAACGATTGGGACAATGCCCACAAGGTTGAATCGGATCGCCAGCGCAGCGAGCAGCCCCAGATGGATGCCAAGCTGTTGGATACGCCCCAGGCCCGCTACGCCACGCTGGAAAAACTGGTGCGTGATCGGGTGCTTCAGGTGGCCGCACAAAAGATGCACCTGGTGACCACCGATGCTCGCCTCGCCCGCAGCCTGCAGGAGATTCCACAGGTCGCAGCCTTGCGCAAGCCCGATGGCAGTCTTGATGCGGAAGGCTACCGTGCACTGGTGGCCACCCAGGGCATGACGCCCGAAGGCTTTGAGGCCTCGATGCGGCGCAACCTGTCCTTGAACCAGGTGCTCGGCGGCGTGGTGGGCAGCAGCTTTGCCACTTCCTCGCAAGGAATGGCCGCGATCGATCCGCTGTTCCAACGACGTGAAGTGCAGGTGGCGCTCTTCAAGGCGGCAGATTACGAAGCCAAGGTGCGTCCCACCGACGAAGAGCTTCAGGCCTACTACCAGAAGCACAGCAGCTCTTTCCAGCTGCCCGAGCAGGTCAGCATCGAATACGTGGTGTTTGATATCGACTCGGTGCGAGCAGGCATCACCCTCAACGAAGACGATCTGCGGACCTACTACAAGGAAAATCTCTCGCGCCACATGGGCAAGGAAGAGCGTCGTGCGAGCCACATCCTGATTGCCGCTGCCAAGGACGCACCGGCTGCAGAGCGTGAGAAGGCCAAGGCCCGCGCTGCGGAACTGTTGGAGCAGTTGCGCAAGAGCCCTGCCGAATTTGCTGCGCTTGCCAAGAAGCACTCGCAGGATCCAGGCTCCGCGCCGCAAGGGGGAGACCTGGGGTTCTTTGCCCGGGGAGCCATGGTCAAGCCCTTTGAGGAAGCTGCATTTGGGCTGGCCAAGGGCGCCATCAGTGATGTGGTGGAAACCGATTTTGGCTACCACATCATCCAATTGGCAGATATCAAAGCGGCTCGTGAGCCCAGCTTCGAGGAACTGCGCCCCAAGCTGGAAGCCGAGCTCAAGCAGCAGCAAGCACAGCGCAAATACGCTGAAACGGCAGAGATTTTTGCCAACACCGTGTATGAACAAGCCGACAGCCTGCAGCCTGTGGCCGACAAGCTCAAGCTCAAGATCCAGACGGCACAAGGGGTGACCCGTATTCCTCAGCCGAATGTGGTGGGCGCGTTGGCCAACCCCAAATTACTGGAGGCACTGTTTGCGTCGGAATCTTTGCAGAGCAAACGCAATACCGAGGCGGTGGAACTGGGCTCCAACCAGATGGCCGCTGCCCGCGTCATCGAGCACCAAAGTGCACGAGTCCAGGCCTATGACGAAGTCAAGGCGCAGGTCCGTCAACGTTTTGTGGCCGACAAGGCTGCGGAGCTTGCCCGCCAGGAAGGGCAGGCCAAGCGTGATGCATGGGCAGAAAAGCCTGCACAGGCAACGGGGCTTGCTGCACCCATCGTGCTCTCGCGTGACCAAGCGCAAGGCCAATCGCGGGCCATCGTTGATGCCGTACTTTCCGCCAAACCGGATGCGCTGCCCTTGTGGACGGGCGTGGATCTGGGGTCGGCGGGCTACGCTGTGCTCAAGGTCATTCGCATCATGCCCAGTGACGGCATCGATCAGCAACTCATTTCGCAGATGCGTCAGCAATACACCCAGTGGTGGTCCAGCGCAGAAGGGCTGGCCTACTATGAAACCCTGAAATCCCGCTACCAGGCGCAGATCAAGGTTCCTCGCCCATCATCACAAACAAGTTCGGAAAATTGAAGCAAGGCCTGAAATTCGAGTTATAATTTCAGGCTCTACGGTGGCTGTAGCTCAGTTGGTAGAGTCCAGGATTGTGATTCCTGTCGTCGTGGGTTCGAGTCCCATCAGCCACCCCATAAACACTAGAACATTGGCTATCTAAAAAATAGCAATGAAAAATAAAAGGCCTCCGTGGGAAATCACGGGGGCCTTTCTGTTTCAAGGGACTTTTGTTTTGGGGTGCTGGCTCAGCGTGTTGGCTAGCGCGGCTCCAAATGCAGCATCCGTTCGCAATAGCGCGCGATCAGGTCGATCTCCAGATTCACTTTGGAACCGTTGCGTAGGTGACCCAGCGCGGTGTTCTGCACCGTATGGGGAATGAGGTTGATGCTCACCTCGCAGCCCTCGGGCAAATCAGCCACGCGGTTGACGGTCAGGCTCGCGCCGTTGACTGTGACGGAGCCTTTGGTCGCCAGGAAGCGTGCCAGGGCTTGCGGGGCCAGCACACGCAACTCCCAGCTCTCACCTACCTGCGCGAAGTGGGTCACCTCGCCGATACCGTCCACATGGCCAGACACCAGATGCCCGCCCAGGCGGTCATTGGCGCGCAGGGCTTTTTCCAGGTTGATGGGGCCACACTGATCCAGCCCGGTCGTCTTGTCCAGCGACTCGGCGGAAATGTCCACGGTGAAGGTGGTGCGTGCCGTGTCCATGCCAGTCACTGTCATGCAGGCGCCGTTGAGGGCGATGCTATCGCCCAAACCCACATCGTCCAGGTAGCCAGCGGGTGGGACCACGCTCAGCCGCTTGCCGTGGGTGGCAGATTCGCCCAAGGGTTGCACGGCGGCAATATGCCCCGTGCCGGTGATGATTCCAGTAAACATGGTGTGGATTGTGGCAGGCTTTTCGATCAAAACCGGTCGCGTCCGTTGACGCGGGCCAGCACGCGCAGGTCAGGCCCTACGGCTTGCACGGCCCCAAATTCCAGGGGGATGCCCTGGGCCAGATCGGCCAATGGCGCACGGTCCGCCATGCCGCGCCCTGGGCCGAGCAGGGTAGGCGCCAGGTACAGCAATAGTTCGTCCACCAGCCCGGCGTCGAGCAAGGCGCCATTGAGCGTGTGCCCTGCCTCCACATGCAGCTCGTTCACGCCACGGCGAGCCAGGTCGTGTAAAACGGCCTTCAGGTCCGCCCGTCCATCGGCACCAGGCAGCAGTGCCACCGCGGCGCCGCGTGCCTCCAGGGTCTGGCGGCGGGTGGCAAAGGCGGAACGGTCTGCTTCGGTATCAAATTGGCCTGCAGCGTATATCCAGCAAGCGCGTCCAGCTATAAAAATAGGAGCATCTGGCGGCGTCTGCAAGTGACTATCCAGCACCACCACATGGGGCTGGCGTGGCGTGGACACAGCGCGCACATCCAGTCGTGGGTGGTCTGCCAGCACCGTGCCTACACCCGTCAACACAGCACATGCACGGGCGCGCCAGGCATGTCCATCGGCCCGTGCCGCATCTGATGTAATCCATTGGCTGGCGCCGTTGTGCAGCGCTGTGGTGCCGTCCAGCGACGCTGCCACCTTGAGCCGCACCCAGGGCGTGCCGCGCACCATGCGGCTGAAAAAACCCAGGTTCAGCTCGCGCGACTGTGCAGCACCCTGGCCAACCTCCACGGTTACCCCCGCAGCACGCAGCCGGGCAAAGCCCTGGCCCGCTACCAGGGGGTTGGGATCTTCCAGGCTGGCCATGACCTTGCCAATGCCTGCGGCAATCAGCGCATCGCAACATGGCCCGGTGCGCCCCTGGTGAGCGCACGGCTCCAGCGTGACCCAGGCCGTGGCACCTCGTACATTGTTGCCCCGTGCTTCGGCATCACGCAGCGCCATCACCTCGGCATGCGGGCCGCCAGCCTGCTGGGTAAATCCTTCACCCAGCACCTGCCCATCGGGCGCGGTGATGACGCAGCCTACACGGGGGTTGGGGTTGGAAAGAAAAAGCGCCTGGGCGGCTAGCCCAAGCGCTTGGATCATGGGAGGCGCTGGTGTTGTCATGGCGCCCTGGATGGTAACGGATGGTTGAGGGCTATTTGCCCCAGCAATCAGCGACTGTTGCTCCACCTGACAGATTGTTGTTTCCACGTTGCCCGGTGTTGGTAATGGTGTAGTCACCACATTTGTCGCTGGCCTGAGGGCCTGCCTTTCGTGTAGCCACCAAAGTGAAAGCGGCGTTGGAATTCACTCCAAAAAAACCAATGGTGTATCGCTTATTGGTGTCTGCAGACCAAGTAAGTGCGGGAGAAAGGGTTGTGGGGTAAACGCCCGTTGCCGTTGCTGAGCGCTCCATCCACTGCTGGGCCTGCAGCAATCCAGCGCGTGCATCGGCCCGATGCCCCCGGCGAATGTATTCGGTGTAGCTGGGGTATGCAATGGCAGAAAGAATGCCAACAATGGCCACCACGATCATCAATTCGATCAGGGTGAAACCGTGCTGCTGCGGATGGTGGTTGTGTTTCTTCGAATGCATCGTGGTTCCTCACTTACTGGATCTGCCTCCAACTTGGGCGCAAGGACTCTTCAGGCATTGCGGCTAGGTTTTCCTTGTTGTTCTTGGCATCAATATCGACATTCTGGAACTTATCCTTCTTGATGATGCTGTGCGGACCTTTGGCTACTTTTCTTCGAGATACGCCAGCATCAAGAGCTGTGTACTTATCATCGTTGTTCATGTCCACAATCTGCACTGAGGGGCGTTTTCCATCCATGATATTGACAAAGGTTCGGTATTGGCGCTCTCCATCCACTGATGTGGATTCGCAGCTTTCCACATTCGGGTCAACATCGGAACCCTTTGCGGGCACTTGTGACCAAACGGTCAACAGGTTGCTGGCATCATAAAAATCCATCGGCTTGAGCAAACGCTCGCCCACTGAGGGCAAATCAAGGTACCAACCGTTGAAGTTGGCCCACGTTTCCTTTTTCAATTCATCAACGATATCCACAGTTGCAAAATCCCCACCGCTCAGTTCGGTGAATTTTTGCTGCGCCAGCTTGGCAGACGCAACGCCAGTTCCCAAAGCTGCTGGCGCTGGCACACAATCGGCTCCGCCGGGGCATGTGCCGCCACCTGGATGAACTTCCAATCTAGCGCCCAAGGCAGATGCGACTGTACGATATCGGGTATTGTCCAATACGGAGTAAATTGTTTGGACGTCAATACTGGATGGGTCGTCTTTGGTGACGTTACGGCCCGTACCAAAGGCGACCATCATTCCACCTACCCGCACAGTCTTGGCGGTAGGGCCACTGCCTATAGTCATGGTGCGGTCATTTGCACGCACGGTTGGCGCTGTTGAAATGGGCTGAATCTTGGTGCGCGAAGACGAACCCAGCGCAGCAGGGCCTTGTGCTGTGAACAGTGGCGTACCGTTGAAAGCCACCTTCCAATTGCTGGCGTTGGAGTCGGTCAGGTCAAACTTCCACATGTTGCCTAGGTTGTCGCCTGCATAGACCACATCAGTCATACCATCGCCATTGATATCCACAACCCGTGGAGCGCCAAGACCATTGTCCTTGGCATTGCCGGTGCCTGGCGCATCAGTCGTGACCGGAAGGCGCACCAACTCCTTAGTGCCATCCAAGTACTGCACCAGCAACACAGGCCGTTGATTGGCACTGTTGTAACCATTGCCCAGAACTACAGCCCAGCGGTTGTTGTTCATCCGAGTGATTTGCGTGCTACGCATGGCATCGTTGTCATCACGCACAGGGCGAGCGGTGATATGGCCGATGTCTTTGTCTTCGTCAACAACCTTGATGCAAGTGGTTTGCTCTGCGCCAGTCATTGCAGCGCAGTTGGGCGCAGGCTCAGACGGGCCGCGGGTACGATCCAGTTTGACCAAATGCTGCGCGTTGCCTTCTGCAAAACCCAGTACACCGCTGGGCGTGGTGGTCGCGCTGGGGTTGGTCACATCCAGGACGAAGTAGCCTTTGCCGCCCAGTCCAAGGGTGCCTACAAGCATGGTACGCCAGTCGGGGGTGTAGGTGCCGTAGTTGGGATCGGTAGGGTCCTGAATACCCCCGTTCATGTCCACATCGCCAGTCATCGGCGAACCATCCACAAAATACTTGTGTTTGTTGTTGTACTGAGGGTCGGTCAGCAAAGTGAGGTTCGGAACGACACCACGCGGGACATACGCCAGCTTCTCCTCGCCATCAGCCGCGGCAAAGCCGTGGAGCATGCCATCGTTCCCGCCTACGTAAAGCATGCCAGGGCGGGACGCGTTACTTAGAACGAAAGAGGTATAACCCTTGAGTAAATAGTCTGCAGAAGGTGCGCCTGTGTACCAGACATCAGAGTTGATGATGTCCCCTTGGCGACTTTTGCGCTGACGGAAAGGTGTTGCAGGGGGGTAGTTGCTCGGGGCAACACCCTCTAGGCTCTTGTCTCCGCGGATGTAGTTAAGCCGTTGCTCGCCTTTTGTTGGCCCTTCGTCTGTTCCCAGCACATTTTTTTGCAGCCAAACTTTCTGTGTGCTACTCAGGTCGGAAGTCCACTTGAACGATATGCCGCCCTTGTACTTTGTGCTTTCCCATGTATCGCTCCAGCCCAGCACCAAGCGGCTCGATATGCTGGTCAATGCGTCCAATTTGTCGGCAGTATTCTTTCCACCCCAACCTGGATCGGGGTAAGTTGTGCCATCTTTCTTGACCTTGTCCGCCGAAACATATCCCTTCCAGAAATTTTCTGGTTCATAGCCTGCAGTGTATTTGCCGACTTCGCTTCGAGATACGTTAGAGCCACTGGTGGCGCTGGCACTCAAGTCGGGGTCTGAACCTGTATTGATTTGACCAAAAATTTCACGGAAGGCTTTTTCAAGGTCATCGCCCTTCCTCACGGCATAGAACCGACCGCGACCGTTGAGGGCAGAGTGCCAGAGATCCAGGGCATGGTTGTTGTTCTGGTTATGGTCGCCGTCATCCAGCGTGGGCCAAGTCTGGTTGCCGGTGACAAAGTTGAGAAAACTGTTGTCATAGCCAAACGGCAGTTGTTGGGTAGGCGGCTCGATGCTGGCGCCAGCACCGTATGGCCAGGTGACGGCATCGTTACTGAAACCGATGGTATAGGTCACCATGTGGGGCCATGTCGCCGGGTTGTAGCGTGGGTTCCAGTACCGTTCCAGGATGGCGTCCTTGTTGGCGCTGTCCTTGCCAAAGTTCTCGGTCGCAGGTGCCGCGCGGTAGTCGGCAGCAGGTTGCATGGTTCCGGTCATGCCACTGGTTTGCATGGCCGTCGACCAACTGTAGAAGGCCCAGTCGGCCAAATTGTTCGGGTCTGTATCGCGGTAGAGCGCTGTTTTCGCGCGATCCGCTGCGGTGGCGCCGCCGTACACCATGCCGTCGGGCAGGGTCTTATTGGTGGCATTGTCCTGTGCGCCACCCGAATCGGTGCCGTTCCAGCGACCGTCCGACATGAAGATGTGGTAACTGCGTCTGCAGGCCAAATAGGGAGATCCGGTGGTGCCGGGATCGCTGGCCCACGCACTGCTGGTCCCCAGTGGCTGGCGCATATAGGCATCGGCCTGACTGAACATCAAGTGGGATGGTGTGCCATTATTTGCCTTCAGGCTGTTGACAAAATTCAGAAAATTCGTGCGGTGGCTACCCTGCAAAATGCGCATCGAATTGGTCTTCATGGTGGCACTGTTGACGTTTTTCGCGTCTGGCGCACCGCCGTTATTCCACATGGTTTGCCAGGCAATGCGCACCTTCTTGTCAGGCATCAAGCTGGGGTCGTATTTGGGATGTGTGGTGTCAAAGATTGATCTGAGCGCGTATTTCAGAATATTGATGCGCTTGGCATTGGTGGGCCAGCTTCCGTCGGCATTTGGTTCGGTAATGGTCGAACTGCCTGTGCTGGTGTTGGTGACCTGCCAGTCCATACTACCTGAATCGTCCACCGAAATGATGACGTTAGGTCGGACGTAGGGTTCTACGGTGCCGGGAGGGGATTCAGCCAAATCCAAGGCCCATGAAGAGTAAGGCGCAAGGGCTGTGCTTGCGGCCAAGGCAAGCAGAGATTTGCGAAAACGGGGATTGGTCTTGCGGGCCATGGGATGCTCCTTGGCTGAAAAGTTTTGGGTTAATAGGCCTTGATGGCTGAATAGCAAAGCAACAAGTGCAGTATTTTTTGAGGGTCAGTCTTTGCGGGTCTGACGAACATAGGTCTGTTGCAGCACCGCCACGGTTCCTGGCTTGCGACCAAATGCGAGCGCGGTAATGCGATAGGCTAGGTTTGGCTTGAGGTTGAGGCGCAGGAGGTGGTCTGTGTTGGTTCCACCGACGATCACGCCCGAATTTTTGCTGCTTTCGTCGTAACGCAAGACTTCGATCCAATACCAGCCGCCGCGGTTGTCTGCGCTTGTGTCGGCCAAGATGGGGTTGGCCGTGCCGGCACCGCCTACGATTGCACCGGAGTACTGTCCGTAACGTGCACCCACGTTCGTCTTGGTCATGTCTTCAAGCTTCACTTCCCCTGGCTGCAGGGTGGTGGAACTGGTGGTGTTCCAAAAGTCCTGGCGGCCAGCACGTTTGAGGCACAGACCATTCGCGCATTTGGTGGTGTGCTGGTCAAGTTTGGCCAGCAGCGGTGTTACCTCTTGAGCATCAATAGGTATCTGAAAGGCCGAGGGAATGCTGTCACGGCAATTGGCTGCGGTACAGGAGGAGCCGTCGGGGTTTTCTCGTCGAATATCGAGCTCCGCATCTTGCAGCAGTGCCTGTGCTGCTTCGAATGCGCGCTGGTAGTCCGCATCGTTGCCGACGATCATCTCGTTGAACAGCGAGGTGCGAGAAGCCCACAGTGCGAGCAGCATGGACAACATGACAAACACAATCACGACAAACAGCGCGACGCCTTGCTGCCGACTGCCTGAGCGGTGGTGGGATGAAATTGACATGCTTTGCATGATGATTTGCTCGGCAAGTGGTTAGAGCACAGTGCCAATGAGGCCCTGACTGCGAAGTTGAAAGACGTTGCGGAAGACCATGTGCATGCGTTTTGCACGCGTACCGGTCAGGGTGCTCATGTCCACCAAGGTGGCACCGTCGCAGTCGGTATAGTTGCTTCCCGCTGGCAGATCGATGGGTTCTGAGCCGTAGATCACCAGGCACACCTCTACAGCCTGCACCTGGCCCCAGTTGGTAACGCCTGCGGCGTTCACAGACTTGATGGTGGGTATGCCCGGTGTGGTGGTAATGTCTTGAGTTAGATAGTTAACTTGAAAATTTGCTACGTTTTGCACGATGGCTTGCGCAGCTCCTCCACCGAAACTTGCGCACCGTAATTCATTGCTTTCAAGCCTAAAATGGCTTTCGATCAGGGTGGCGCTGGGATTGGCTCCAAGACAATCGCGTGCCTGGGATTGTTCAGATGCACTGGTAAAAACGGGCTCTGCATAGTTACTGAACCGTGTGCTCAATTTGTATTCACTACTTCCCGGGTTGTCTTTGCCTTCGATAACTTTCCATTCAGGCTTGGTCATGTCCATATCGCCTGATTTGACTTCGAAAGCAACTGGAGCCAAGTGGGGCTCGGCAGTGGCTACTGTTCCAGGATTCAGGTTCAGGCGAAGCGATCCGGATTGCCGCAATTGCTGACCAATCACACGCATTGCATAGGAGGCCTGTTGTTGGATGCCGCTGGCGTCCGTGACGGTGCCGGATACTCCGCGCGACACCATGAGGGCCCCCATGGCCACTGCAATGACGAGAAGGCCGATGGCAATGCCAACCATCAACTCAATCAGGGTCACACCGCGCTGACGGAGTTGGTTTGTCCGCATCAGTCGGTTGATGCCGATGTGGTGGCGACAGCCTCCAGTGATGTGCATAGAGCGCATATCAGGCTCCCGGGCAATAGTAGGTTGTTGAGGATGCGCCGGGTGCGTAGGGTGCACAACGGCCCGTCACGGGGATGTACTGCAAATGACAAATATGGTCAGCAGGGCAGGCCAAGGCGGCGCCCGCGCTCAATGAGCCGTCATTGGCGCGTACTTTGGTGGCGTCGATGTCGTCTTTGTATGCTGCACTGGTGTCTCGTTCGTTTTCGCGCCAAGCCACCATGATGCCAAGTTGCCGACCTTGGCCAGGGGGCAGTCCTGCTTCTGCAGGGGGAACGAAAATGGCGGCCTTCCCGATGGGAAGGTTGTCTCGAACGGCCTTCTTCCAGACCTGCATGTCATACGTGGCCAACTGTGAGTGGTTGCAGCCAGTGGTGCAACTGCCAGGTGCTGGTGCGTCCGAAAAGGTGGTGGTGTAGGCGTTGATGTTGGCGAGCGCGTTGGGGTTGGCTTTCATGCGCTCTCCCAAATCTTCGATCAGTCGGATCGCTTGCGCTCGGCGCACTGTGGTGGATGTGTCACTGAGTGTGCGCATTTGCACGCCCAGGATGCCGAGGATGCCCAGGGCAGTGACGACGATGGCGATCAGTGATTCGATTAGCGAGATGCCGCGTTGTCGCCTCAAAGGGAGAGTGTTTGCGTAGATCGTGGTCATGGTGTTTAACCGGTGCATGGAATGTCTTGGGGAGGGATCACGCGGATGCGACCACCGGAGCTGACGCAGACGCCGCGTGCGCCGTAGTGGGTCGTAGTTTTGTCTAGTGGCACTAAGCTGAAGCCTAGCCAAGTACCATCGACAAGGCCCCAGCGATTGAGTTTGATACTCGCACCGCCACTAGTACGCGTTATCTGCACACGTGCCGGAGCATCTGCCCTTTGTAGCACCGGCTCATTTACATTGCATGTGCCGTTGTTGTTGGTGTCATGGCAGACAAACCATCCGCAATCCCAATCACGGTTTCCTGTGGCAGTGGTACAGCCGTTGGTGTTGTTGGGTAATTTTTGGATTGCGATTTGTCCACCACGTTTAATTGCCTCAGATCGGGCGAAGTACAAACTTGAACTGAGTTGCTCTGTAGCTTGGCGGACTCTCCAGCTTTCAATCAGAGGGGTAAAGCTGGGTGCCGCCAAGGCTGCCAATATGGCTACGATGGAAACCGTAACCAACAACTCGATCGCCGTGAATCCACCTGCCCGGTGAGCTGGGAGAGCGACGGTGCTGTTTGATTGAAAAGACATGGCATCGCTTCCAATGTACTTAGGGGCAAGCGGCACCTTGCTTCATCTGCGTGATTCGACCGCCGCTGGTCACGCAAAGTCGGATAGCGCTACTGTGAGTGTCTGTCTTGCCTGTAGGGAAAATCGGGAAACTCATGGCGGCGGGGACTCCGCCATTGGTTTCCGAGATCATTCCCCAACGATCAATAAACAACATTGTTGTGCCGTTGTTCTGGGTCATGGCCGTTTTATTTGGCGTCAGATTGACTTGTAGGTCGGTGGTCGCGCCATTCTGAGTGTGGGTAATTTTCCATCCTTGATCCCATCCCCCTGTAGCGTCGAGCGCCACACCGCCTCCGCGCTTGATAGCCTCAGAGCGTGCAAAGTAGAGGCTGGATGTGAGGTTTTCTGCGGTCTGTCGCACGCGCCAGCGTTCAATCAGTGGAGTGAAGCTGGGTGCAGCCAGTGCCGCCAGGATGGCCACAATGGACACCACCACCATTAATTCAATGGCAGTAAAACCACTTTGGTGCGCACCAGCAACCCGGGTGGTAGCCAGGAGTGGGAGCGTGCGCAATGGGGTCAAGGGTCGCATAGGATCATCCTAGGTGCTGTAAAGGAGGGCGGCCGAGCGGTGCCGACGAATGGCATGTTGGTGCTGACAAGCGGTCAATCCCCGGTGATTGACTTGATCTATCGATCAGCGTGTGTATCCCAGGCAGGCGCCCGCATTGTGCATGCCCTTGCATTCCCGTTTCAGGCGTTTGTCGCGCTGGGCGGGTGTTTCTTCCGAGGGGCTGCGGTGGTAGGTGATCTTGCTGACACCCTTGCGGGGTTTTTCTGTCTGGGTGCTGTTCTGGTCATTGGCCTTGCGCTTGGCCCAGGTGTCTGCCGGATAGGTGACCAATGCCAGGCAAACGACAAGGGTGCAGGCGAACAAGGGGTGGTGGTTTCTGCGTGGTGTGGTCATGGCGTGCGGGGTGGGTGAGGGGCGGGTTGCCTTGTGCAGTTATAATCCACCTGTTTTGCATGGTGCAAGACGCACGTCAGGGCTTGTTCCGGCTCCTGGCGCAAGTAAAACCAAGGTGTGCACGCTTTTTTCAAGAGTGGGCCCGCCGTTCATTCAAGGACATTTCCAATGATCGCCTCTTCTGTCAAGGCCGAAGTCGTCAAGGCCAACCAACGTGCTGCCAATGATACCGGCAGCCCCGAAGTCCAGGTGGCGCTGCTGACTGCCCGCATCAACGAACTGATGCCTCACTTCAAGGAGCACGCCAAGGACCACCATGGTCGCCGTGGCCTGCTGCGCATGGTGAGCCGTCGCCGCAAGCTGCTGGATTACCTCAAGGCCAAGGACGCCGACCGTTACACCGCGCTGATCGCCAAACTGGGTCTGCGCAAGTAAGCCGCATTGCACGCATGAACGCCTGGGTTAGCACGCTAGCTCAGGCGTTTTTTACTTTTGCTGGTGTGCCGAGCAGATCGAAGCTGTGTCATTCCAATGAACTCCGCGGGCGGTTTCACTGGAATGGCATCGTTTGCTGAATTGGCCGCCAGAGCCCGCTGGTATTGCGTAACCAGCTATTAAATCAGGAGCAACTATGAGCATTTTCAACAAAGTTACCAAGTCTTTCCAGTGGGGCGACAAGACCGTCGTCATGGAAACGGGTGAAATCGCCCGCCAGGCCTCCGGCGCCGTGCTGGTGAACATCGACGACACCGTGGTGCTGGCCACCGTGGTGGCCTCCAAGTCGGCCAAGCCGGGCCAGGATTTCTTCCCGCTGACGGTGGACTACATCGAGAAGACCTACGCCGCCGGCAAGATCCCTGGCAGCTTCTTCAAGCGTGAAGCCAAGCCCAGCGAACTGGAAACGCTGACCAGCCGCCTGATCGACCGTCCGATCCGTCCGCTGTTCCCCGAAGGCTTCTTCAACGAAGTGCATGTGGTCATCCACACCCTGTCGCTCAACCCTGAGGTCGATGCCGACATTGCCGCCATGATCGCTTCGAGCGCTGCCCTGGCGGTCTCCGGCATTCCCTTCAGCGGTCCCATCGGCGCGGCCCGCGTGGGTTACATCAATGGGGAATACGTGCTCAACCCTGGCCAGACGGCGCGCAAGAACAGCCAGATGGATCTGGTCGTGGCAGGCACCGAGGCCGCCGTGCTGATGGTCGAATCCGAAGCGCAGCAGCTGCCCGAGGACGTGATGCTGGGCGCCGTGGTGTTTGGCCACGAGCAGGGCAAGATCGCCATCAACGCCATCCACGAGCTGGTGCGTGACGCTGGCAAGCCCGCCTGGGAGTGGCAAGCCCCTGCCAAGGACGAGGCGCTGATCGCCAAGGTCACCCAACTGGCCGAGGACAAGCTGCGCGCCGCCTACCAGATCCGCAACAAGCAGGCCCGCACGCACGCTTGCCGCGAAGCCTATGCCGTGGTCATGGCTGACCTGAAGGAAGCCGGTGTCGAGTTCGACGCCGTCAAGGTCGAAGGCATGCTGTTCGACATCGAAGCGCGCATCGTGCGCAGCCAGATTCTGGCGGGCGAACCCCGCATCGACGGCCGCGACACGCGCACCGTGCGCCCCATCGAAATCCGTGGCAGTGTGCTGCCGCGCGCACACGGCTCCTCGCTGTTCACCCGCGGTGAAACCCAGGCGCTGGTAGTGACCACGCTGGGCACCGAGCGCGATGCGCAGCGCATCGATGCGCTGGCCGGCGAGTACGAAGACCGCTTCATGCTGCACTACAACATGCCTCCCTTTGCCACTGGCGAAGTGGGCCGCATGGGCAGCACCAAGCGCCGCGAGATCGGTCACGGCCGCTTGGCCAAGCGCGCTCTGGTGGCCTGCCTGCCGAGCAAGGAAGAATTCCCCTACACCATGCGCGTGGTGTCGGAAATCACCGAATCCAACGGCTCCTCGTCGATGGCTTCCGTCTGCGGCGGCTGCCTGTCGCTGATGGACGCCGGCGTGCCCATGAAGGCGCACGTGGCCGGCATCGCCATGGGCCTGATCAAGGACGGCAACCGTTTTGCCGTGCTGACCGACATCCTGGGCGATGAGGACCACCTGGGTGACATGGACTTCAAGGTGGCCGGCACGACCAACGGCATCACCGCACTGCAGATGGACATCAAGATCCAGGGCATCACCAAGGAAATCATGCAGGTGGCACTGGCCCAGGCCAAGGAAGCGCGCATGCACATCCTGGGCAAGATGCAAGAAGCCATGGGCGAAGCCAAGACCGAAGTGTCCAACTTCGCGCCCAAGCTCTACACCATGAAGATCAACCCCGAGAAGATCCGCGACGTGATCGGCAAGGGTGGCGCCGTGATCCGCGCGCTTACCGAAGAGACCGGCTGCCAGATCAACATCGAGGAAGACGGCACCATCACCATCGCCGCCACCGAAGCCGCCAAGGCCGATGAAGCCAAGCGCCGCATCGAGCAGATCACGGCCGAAGTGGAAATCGGCAAGGTCTATGAAGGCCCGGTCACCAAGATCCTGGACTTCGGCGCCCTCATCAATCTGCTGCCCGGCAAGGATGGTCTGCTGCACATCAGCCAGATCGCCCACGAGCGCGTGGAGAAGGTCACCGACTATCTGACCGAAGGCCAGATCGTCAAGGTCAAGGTGCTGGAGACCGACGAGAAGGGCCGTGTCAAGCTGTCCATGAAGGCTCTGGCCGAGCGCCCTGCAGGCTTCAGCGACCGCCCGGCCCCCGCAGAGCGCCGTGAGCGCGAGCCGCGAGCCCCGCGCGAGCCCCGCGAGCCCCGCGAGCCCCGCGATCCGGGTGCCGATCAGCAGCAACAGCAGCAAACGGTCGGCAACCAGGACCAGATGCAGTCCTGATCCATTGATGGAATGCTATTATTTTGATAGCTGTTTGCGCTCTATCCACGGGCGCTAGTGGCAAAAATAGCATCAAGTCTGAGCCCTCCATGCAGGCCATCGAAATCTCCGCCTTTGGCGCCCCTGAGGTGCTGCGCGTGTGCGAACGCGCGCAGCCCGTGCCGGGCGTGGGCGAGGTGCTGATCCGCGTGGCGGCCAGCGGGGTGAACCGCCCCGATGTGCTGCAACGCAAGGGCCACTATCCCGCCCCGCCGGGCGCGAGCGATCTGCCGGGACTGGAGGTGGCGGGTGTGATCGAGTCCGGGGATGTGCAGGCCATGGCGGCCCACGGCTTGCAGCCGGGGGATCGTGTCTGTGCCCTGTTGGCCGGTGGTGGCTATGCCCAGTGGTGCGTGGCGCCGGTGGAGCAGTGCCTTCCGGTCCCTGCGGGCTTGACCGATGCCGAGGCGGCCTCGTTGCCTGAAACCTTCTTCACTGTCTGGAGCAATGTTTTTGACCGCGCGCGTTTGCAGACGGGCGAAACCTTGCTGGTGCAGGGTGGGAGCAGCGGCATTGGCGTGGCGGCCATCCAGCTCGGGCGTGCATTCGGTGCCACCGTCATCGCGACGGCGGGGAGCGAGGACAAATGCGCTGCCTGTCTGGCCTTGGGGGCGCATCACGCCATCGTTTACCGCAGCCAGGACTTCGTGGCCGAGGTGATGCGCATCACGCAGGGCAGGGGGGCTGATGTGGTGCTGGACATGGTGGCGGGCGATTACGTAGCGCGCGAGGTCGATTGCCTTGCCGAAGACGGGCGCATTGCCATCATCGCGGTGCAGGGCGGGGTGCAGGCCGCATTTGATGCAGGCAAGCTGCTGCGCAGGCGTCTGACCATAACCGGCTCCACGCTGCGGGCGCGCTCCACGGCGTTCAAGGGTGCCATCGCCCGCGCCTTGCGCGAGCGCGTGTGGCCCTTGCTTGCATCGGGCGCCGTGCGTCCGGTGGTGTACCGCAGCTTTGCTGCCCATGAGGCGGCACAGGCCCATGCGCTGATGGAGTCCAACCGGCACATCGGCAAGATTGTTTTGACCTGGTGACCATGATGAAAAAACTCATTGCAGGCAACTGGAAGATGAACGGCAGCCTGGCTGCCAACGAGGCGCTGGTGCATGCGCTGCGCGATGGCGTGGGCGCAGCCCCCGCCTGTGATGTGGCGCTGGCCGTGCCTGCGCCCTACCTGGCGCAGGTGCAGGCGCTGGCGGCGGGCTCCTGTCTGGCGTTGGCGGCACAGGACGTGTCGCAACACGAGTCCGGCGCCTACACGGGCGAGTTCTCGGCAGCCATGCTGCGCGACTTTGCGGTACGTTATGTGTTGGTGGGGCATTCGGAGCGCCGCCAGTACCATGGCGAGACCGATGTGCATGTGGCCGTGAAGGCCCAGCGCGCCCTGGCCGCGGGTATCACCCCCATTGTGTGTGTGGGTGAAACGCTGGAAGAACGCGAAGCAGGGCAAACCGAAGCGGTGGTGCGTCGCCAACTGGCGGCGGTGATTCACCTCAACGGCCATTGCATCAGCGAGGTGGTGGTGGCCTACGAGCCGGTCTGGGCCATTGGCACGGGCAAGACCGCCACGCCTGAGCAGGCGCAGCAGGTGCATGCCGTGTTGCGTGCGCAGCTTGCAGCGGCCAGCCCCCATGCGGCCAAGATTCGCTTGCTGTACGGCGGCAGCATGAATGCCGCGAATGCGGCGCAGTTGCTGGCCCAGCCCGATATCGACGGCGGTCTGGTGGGCGGTGCTTCGCTCAAGGCTGCAGACTTTTTGCAAATTATTGCCGCAGCCCAATAACGGCGGACGGTACACGCTATTCAATCAGGAGTATTTCAAGAATGAACTTGCTAGTGAACTTGTTGTTGACGGTCCAGATCCTGGCCGCTTTGGGCATGATTGGGCTGATCCTCGTTCAGCACGGCAAAGGTGCCGATATGGGTGCTGCGTTTGGCAGCGGCAGCTCGGGCAGTCTGTTCGGTGCGTCGGGTGGTGCCAACTTCCTGTCGCGCACCACGGGGGTGTTGGCGGCGGTGTTTTTTGTCTGCACGCTGATGCTGGCCTACTTTGGCAATGCACGTCCGGCCAGCACGGGAAGTGTGCTGGAGACGCCGGCTGCCGTTGCTCCTGCGGCGGCGCCCGACGCGGGCTCTGCGGCGGCCATTCCAGGTGCCGCAGCACCAGCTACCGCACCTGTGGTTCCGGCTTCTGGTGCAGGTCAAATTCCTGTGAAATAAAAACACAAGAAATGCGACGCCGGACACCGTAACAGGGTTTTTCCGGAGTAGAATTTGAGTCTGTCTGGGAAGCCAAAACCAAGTGGTTCCTCATGCCACCCAGACACGACAAGCCGTCGTGGTGAAATTGGTAGACACGCTATCTTGAGGGGGTAGTGGCGAAAGCTGTGCGAGTTCGAGTCTCGCCGACGGCACCAAACAACATACAAACAGGCCTGTCCGCGTGTTCCGTCCTGCGGACATGACGGGCGAGGCTCCACGGTGAGCGCATCCACAAGATGAACCTCGATCAATATCTCCCCGTCCTCCTGTTCATCTTGATTGGCATTGCGGTGGGTATCGTGCCCCTGGTTCTGGGGTACATCCTCGGACCCAACCGCCCTGATCCTGCCAAAAACTCCCCCTACGAGTGTGGCTTCGAAGCCTTCGAAGATGCGCGCATGAAATTCGATGTGCGCTACTACCTCGTCGCTATTCTTTTCATTCTTTTCGATCTGGAAATTGCCTTCCTGTTCCCCTGGGCGGTCTCGCTGCAGGAGGTGGGCGTGACCGGCTTTGTGGCCGTGGTGATTTTTCTGGCCGTTCTGGTCGTGGGTTTTGCCTACGAGTGGAAAAAGGGCGCCCTGGACTGGGAATGATCGGCTAGCACGAGGAACGACGCAATGATTGAAGGCGTGATGAAGGAAGGCTTCATCACCACGAGCTATGACTCCGTGGTGAACTGGGCCAAGACGGGTTCGCTCTGGCCCATGACGTTTGGCTTGGCGTGCTGTGCGGTCGAGATGATGCATGCCGCTGCAGCGCGCTACGACATCGGCCGCTTTGGTGCCGAGGTGTTCCGTGCCAGCCCTCGCCAGTCCGATCTGATGATCGTGGCGGGCACGCTGTGCAACAAGATGGCGCCTGCACTGCGCAAGGTGTACGACCAGATGAGCGAGCCGCGCTGGGTGCTCTCCATGGGCTCTTGCGCCAACGGTGGTGGCTACTACCACTACAGCTATTCCGTGGTGCGTGGCTGCGATCGCATCGTGCCGGTGGACGTGTACGTGCCGGGCTGCCCGCCCACGGCCGAGGCGCTGATCTACGGCATCATCCAGCTGCAGCAGAAGATCCGCCGCACCAACACCATTGCACGCGCCTGAGGGGAGGGCCATGACATCTGTTGCCATTCGACCCGAGGAACTCAGGGATCACATTGCCCAGGCGCTGGGTGCGCTGGCCCGTTCTGTGACCCTGGCCCGTGGTGAAGTCACCGTGGTGGTTGCCGCCGACCAGTATTTGCAAGCCATGCAGTTGCTGCGCGATGCGCCCACCTGCCGCTTCGAACAGCTCATTGACCTGTGCGGCCTCGACTATTCTGCGTATGCGGATCGCGTGAACGAGGGTCCGCGCTACGCCGTGGTATCGCACCTGTTGTCTGTCTCCCTCAACCAGCGTGTGCGTGTGCGTGTGTTCTGTCCTCAGGACGATATGCCGGTGGTGGCGTCGGTCACGGGCCTGTGGGCTTCTGCAGCATGGTTTGAGCGCGAGGCGTTCGACCTGTTCGGTGTCGTGTTCGAAGGGCACAACGACCTGCGCCGTATCCTCACGGACTATGGTTTCATCGGCCACCCGTTCCGCAAGGACTTCCCGCTGTCGGGTCATGTGGAAATGCGCTACGACGCCGATCAACGCCGCGTGATGTATGAGCCAGTCAGCATCGAGCCGCGTGAGATCACGCCACGCATCATCCGCGAAGAAAACTACGGAGGCCTGCACTGAGGCCTGAGTGCTTTTCAGTGATCCATCATGGCTGAAATCAA
Organism: Acidovorax sp. 210-6; assembly: GCF_010020825.1. Classification (GTDB taxonomy): domain Bacteria; phylum Pseudomonadota; class Gammaproteobacteria; order Burkholderiales; family Burkholderiaceae_C; genus Simplicispira; species Simplicispira sedimenti. Next base: position 2,420,438 of record NZ_JAACJE010000001.1, on the reverse strand, counting down.
GAACTACTCTCTCAACCTCGGTCCGCAGCACCCTGCAGCCCACGGCGTGCTGCGCTTGGTGCTGGAACTCGACGGCGAGGTCGTCCAGCGCGCCGACCCGCACATCGGTCTGCTGCACCGCGGCACCGAAAAGCTGGCCGAGCACAAGACTTTCCTGCAATCGCTGCCTTACATGGACCGTTTGGACTACGTGTCCATGATGTGCAACGAGCATGCCTACTGCCTGGCCATTGAAAAGTTGCTGGGCATAGAGGTACCGCTGCGTGCGCAGTACATCCGTGTGATGTTCTCGGAGATCACGCGCTTGCTCAACCACCTGATGTGGCTGGGTTCGCACGGCAACGACTGCGGCAGTTCCACCATCCTGATTTACACCTTCCGCGAGCGTGAAGACCTGTTCGACATGTACGAAGCCGTGTCGGGCGCGCGCATGCACGCAGCGTATTTCCGGCCGGGCGGCGTGTACCGCGATCTTCCCGATTCCATGCCCCAGCACCAGGAAAGCCGTATCCGCAGTGCCAAAGCAGTGCAGGAGCGCAACGCCAACCGCCAGGGTTCGCTGCTGGACTTCATCGAGGATTTCACCCGCCGCTTCCCCGGCTATGTGGATGAGTATGAAACCCTGCTCACCGACAACCGCATCTGGAAGCAGCGAACCGTGGGCATTGGCGTGGTCACCCCCGAGCGCGCCCTGAACCTGGGCATGACCGGCCCCATGCTGCGCGGCTCCGGCATTGCCTGGGACCTGCGCAAGACCCAGCCCTACGAGGTTTACGACCGTGTCGATTTCGACATCCCCCTGGGCAAGACGGGTGACTGCTACGACCGTTACCTGGTGCGTGTGCAGGAAATGCGCGAGTCCAACCGCATCATCAAGCAGTGCGTGGACTGGCTGCGTGCCAATCCCGGTCCGGTCATCACCGACAACCACAAGGTGGCGCCACCCGCACGGGATCGCATGAAGTTCGGCATGGAAGACCTGATCCACCACTTCAAGCTGTTCTCCGAAGGTTTCCATGTGCCCGAGGGCGAGGCTTACGCTGCCGTGGAGCACCCCAAGGGTGAGTTTGGTATTTATCTGGTCAGTGACGGTGCGAACAAGCCTTACCGCATGAAGATCCGCGCCCCCGGTTTCGCACACCTGGCCACCATGGACGAAATGGCGCGCGGCCACATGCTGGCCGACGTGATCGCCATCATCGGCACCATGGATATCGTGTTCGGGGAGATTGACCGATGATTTCTGAAGCGACCAAGGCGCGCTTTGCGCGTGAAGTGGCCAAGTACCCGGCAGAGCAGAAGCAGTCTGCCGTGATGGCCTGCCTGGCCATCGTGCAGCAAGAGCAGGGCTATGTGAGCCAGGAGAGCGAAGCGGGCATTGCCGAGTACCTGGGCATGCCCGAGATCGCCGTCCACGAAGTGACGACCTTCTACAACATGTACAACCAGCAGCCGGTGGGCAAGTACAAGCTCAACGTCTGTACCAACCTGCCTTGTCTGCTGCGCGATGGTGGCAAGGCCCTGGAACATCTGGAACACAAGCTCGGCATTGCGGCAGGCGAGACCACCGCCGACGGCATGTTCACCCTGCAAGAGTGCGAGTGCCTGGGCGCCTGCGCCGATGCGCCCGTCATGCTCGTCAATGACCGCAGCATGTGCAGTTTCATGAGTGGCGAAAAGCTCGACCAGTTGGTCGACAACCTGCGTACTGCGGAGGGCAAATAATGACCACGGCAGCACAGGTGCTCTCCCAGTTTCAGGCCACCGGTGTGGAAACCTGCTTCCACGATCGGCACATTGATCCGCAAATTTACGCTGGCCTGAATGGCTCCAACTGGCGTCTGCAGGACTATGAGGCGCGCGGTGGCTACCAGGCACTGAAGAAAATTCTGGGCAAGGATGGGGGCGAAGGCCTCAATCAGGATCAGGTGATTGCCACCGTCAAGGAGTCCGGCCTGCGCGGTCGGGGGGGCGCTGGTTTTCCCACCGGGCTGAAGTGGAGCTTCATGCCGCGCCAGTTCCCGGGTCAGAAGTACCTGGTGTGCAACTCCGACGAGGGAGAGCCGGGGACCTGCAAGGACCGCGACATCCTGATGTTCAACCCCCACATCGTGATTGAAGGCATGATCATTGCCGGCTTTGCGATGGGCATCAGCGTGGGTTACAACTACATCCACGGCGAGATTTTCCAAGTGTACGAGCGCTTTGAGGCGGCGTTGGAAGAGGCGCGCGCAGCGGGCTACCTGGGCAGCAACATCCTGGGCAGCAACTTCAGCTTCCAGTTGCATGCCCACCATGGTTTCGGTGCCTACATCTGCGGCGAGGAAACCGCTCTGCTCGAATCGCTGGAAGGCAAAAAGGGCCAGCCGCGCTTCAAGCCGCCATTCCCTGCCAGCTTCGGTTTGTATGGCAAGCCCACCACCATCAACAACACCGAGACCTTTGCTGCGGTGCCCTGGATCATCCGCAACGGTGGCGCAGCCTACTTGGCCTGTGGCAAGCCCAACAACGGTGGCACCAAGATCTTCTCGGTCAGCGGCGATGTCGAGCGTCCAGGCAACTACGAAATTCCCTTGGGCACCCCGTTTGCCAAGCTGTTGGAACTTGCCGGTGGCGTGCGCAAGGGGCGCCAACTCAAGGCCGTGATTCCTGGCGGTTCTTCTTCGCCCGTGCTGCCTGCCTCCGTGATCATGGAGTGCACCATGGACTATGACTCCATCGCCAAGGCAGGTTCCATGCTGGGTTCGGGCGCTGTAATCGTCATGGACGACAGCCGCTGCATGGTGGAGTCGCTCAAGCGCCTGTCGTACTTCTACATGCACGAGTCCTGTGGCCAGTGCACGCCTTGCCGTGAAGGCACAGGCTGGCTCTGGCGCCTGGTGGACCGCATCCACCGTGGTGAGGGGCGTCCTGCCGACATGGACCTGCTCGACAACGTGGCCAGCAACATCATGGGCCGCACCATCTGCGCCCTGGGTGATGCAGCGGCCATGCCGGTGCGTGCGATGCTCAAGCATTACCGGCACGAATTTGCGGCAATGATCCGCACCACGAGTCCTCAGGCCACCACTTCTGCCTGATCGCGAGAAAAGCATATGGTTGAAATCGAACTGGACGGGCAGAAGGTGGAGGTTGCCGAAGGCAGCATGGTGATGCATGCGGCCGAAAAGGCGGGCACCTACATTCCGCACTTCTGCTACCACAAGAAACTTTCTATCGCCGCCAGCTGCCGCATGTGCCTGGTGGAGGTTGAAAAAGCCCCCAAGCCCATGCCGGCCTGCGCCACACCCGTGACGCAAGGCATGATCGTGCGCACCAAGAGCGACAAGGCCATCCATGCCCAGAAGTCGGTCATGGAATTCCTGCTCATCAATCACCCGCTGGACTGCCCCATTTGCGACCAAGGTGGTGAGTGTCAGCTGCAGGACCTTGCGGTGGGTTACGGTGCTTCGTCCACACGCTATGAAGAAGAAAAGCGCGTGGTCAAGCCCAAGGATGTGAGCCCGCTCATTTCCATGCAGGAAATGACCCGCTGCATCCATTGCACCCGTTGTGTGCGCTTCGGTCAGGAAATTGCCGGTGTCATGGAACTGGGCATGGTGCATCGCGGCGAGCATGCCGAAATCACCACCGTCAAGGACGACACGATCGACTCGGAGCTGTCGGGCAACATGATCGACATCTGTCCGGTCGGCGCGCTCACCAGCAAGCCCTTCCGCTACAGCGCCCGTACCTGGGAGTTGTCGCGCCGCAAGTCGGTCAGCCCGCACGACTCCACGGGTGCCAACCTGATCGTGCACGTCAAAAACCACAAGGTCATGCGCGTGCTGCCGTTCGAGAATGACGACGTCAACGAATGCTGGATTGCCGACCGTGACCGTTTTTCCTACGAGGCCCTGGACAGTGCCGAGCGACTGACAAAGCCCATGCTCAAGCAGGGTGGCCAGTGGGTCGAGGTCGATTGGCAGACCGCTCTGGAGTACATCGCCAATGGTGTGCAATGCATCACCAAGGAAAACGGTGCCGGTGCTCTGGGTGCGTTGGTCAGCCCGCACAGCACGGTCGAAGAGTTGTATCTTGCCGGCGCGCTGATGCGCGGCCTGGGCAGCCCCAACCTGGATTACCGCCTGCGCCATGCCGATCTGCGCAAGCCGCAAGGCGTGCGCTGGCTGGGCCGATCGGTGTCCTCGCTGTCGCAGCTGCAATCGGTGCTGGTCGTGGGCTCGAACCTGCGCAAGGACCATCCGCTGTTTGCCCAGCGTATCCGCCAGGCGGCGCGCAAGGGTTGCACGGTGCTGTCCATCGACAACGCGGTACGTGACTGGGCCATGCCTGTGGCACAGACCCTGGTGGCCAATCATGGTGCATGGCTGCAAGCATTGGCCGACGTCGCGGCTGCCTTGGCGCAGGAAAAGGATGTGAGCGCACCTGTGGCGCAAGGTCGTGCCGACGAGCCCACAGCCCGTGCCATCGCCCAGGCGCTGCTACGCGGCGAACACAAGGCCGTGTTGCTCGGTAATGCAGCCGCTCACCATGCCCAGGCCAGCGAGCTGCTGGCCTTGGCCGGTTGGATTGCACAGCAGGCCGATGCCACCGTGGGCTACCTGACCGAGGCGGCCAACACGGTGGGCGCACAATGGATGCAAGCATTGCCTGGCGAAGGCGGAATGGACGCTGCGCAAATGTTGCAAGGCAAGCTCAAGGGTCTGTTCCTGTTGAACAACGAGCCGGAGTTTGACAGTGCTGCTGGTGCACAGGCAGTTGCTGCGTTGGGCAAGGTGGAAATGGTGGTGACACTGAGTCCCTTCAAGACCAACCTCGAATTCAGCGATGTGCTGTTGCCCATTGCACCGTTCACCGAAACATCGGGCAGCTTCGTGAATGCCGAAGGGCGTCTGCAAAGCTTCCACGCTGTGGTTCGTCCACTGGGCGAGACCCGCCCGGGTTGGAAGGTGCTGCGTGTGCTGGGCAATCTCCTGGGTCTGCAGGGTTTCGATTTCGAGACTTCGCAAGACGTGCTGGGGCGCGCCACCGGTGCGGCTGTCGGCTCGGTATCCCATGTTCCCCAAGAGCTGCTGAGCAATGCCGTGGCCGACATGCCCCAGTCCGTGCAAGTGGTGGATGTTCCCGCTCCGGCGGTCGCCTCCCTCTACCAGCTCGATGGTCTGGTGCGCCGTGCGACCTCTCTGCAATTGACCACCGATGCCCGCCTGGCCCGTGAAGGAGTAGCAGCGTGATCGATGCAATCTACAACTTCGGCCTCAATCTGCTGGCCCAGGGATGGTGGACGGGCGCGGCCTGGCCGGTCATCTGGAACCTCATCAAGATTGTGGTGGTGCTTCTGCCCCTGATGGGTGCCGTGGCTTACATCACGCTGTGGGAGCGCAAGCTTCTGGGCTTCATGCAGGTGCGCCATGGCCCCAACCGCGTTGGCCCGTTCGGTCTGCTGCAGCCCATTGCCGATGCGCTCAAGCTGCTGACCAAGGAAATCATCCAGCCCAGTGCAGCCTCCAAGGGCCTGTTCATTCTCGGGCCCGTCATGGCCATCATGCCCGCTCTGGCGGCCTGGGTGGTCATCCCCTTCGGCCCTGAGCTGGCACTGGCCAACGTCAATGCGGGTCTGCTGCTGTTGATGGCCATCACCTCGATCGAGGTCTATGGTGTGATCATTGCAGGTTGGGCCTCCAACTCCAAGTACGCCTTCCTGGGTGCGCTGCGTGCTTCGGCCCAGATGGTGAGCTATGAAATCGCCATGGGCTTCTGCTTCCTGGTGGTCATCATGGTCACGGGCAGCATGAACCTGACCGAGATTGTGCTGAGCCAGACGCGTGGCATGGCTGCCAACATGGGGCTGTCCTTCCTGTCCTGGAACTGGCTGCCGCTGCTGCCCATCTGCGTGGTGTACATGATTTCGGCAGTGGCGGAGACCAACCGCCATCCCTTCGACGTGGTGGAAGGCGAGGCCGAGATCGTCGCCGGTCACATGGTCGAGTATTCGGGCATGGGCTTTGCCATCTTCTTCCTGGCCGAGTACGCCAGCATGTGGCTGGTGTCGATTCTGGCCGTGCTGATGTTCTTTGGTGGCTGGCAGGCTCCTGTCGCTGCACTGGACTTCATCCCAGGCTGGATCTGGCTGGGCATCAAGACCTTTGTGATGATCTCCATGTTCATCTGGATCCGGGCCACCTTCCCCCGGTTCCGCTATGACCAGATCATGCGTCTGGGCTGGAAGATCTTCATTCCGGTCACCCTGGTGTGGCTGCTGATCGTCGGGGGCTGGTTGCTCTCGCCGTGGAATATCTGGAAATAAGGCGGGGACATACCCATGGCTTCCGTTGCTGCTGCTTCTTTTTCGCTCCGCGATTTCGTCAAGAGCTTTCTGCTGGTCGAGCTGGTCAAGGGCATGTCCCTGACCGGGCGCTACGCCCTGCGCCGCAAGGTTACCGTCCAGTACCCTGAGGAAAAAACACCGCTGTCGCCCCGTTTTCGGGGGTTGCACGCCCTGCGCCGCTATGAAAACGGCGAAGAGCGTTGCATCGCCTGCAAGCTGTGCGAGGCCGTGTGCCCCGCGATGGCCATCACCATCGAGTCGGATGTGCGCGAGGACGGCACACGTCGCACCACGCGCTATGACATCGACCTGACCAAGTGCATCTTCTGCGGTTTCTGCGAAGAAAGCTGCCCGGTGGACTCCATCGTGGAGACTTCCATCTTTGAATACCACGGCGAAAAGCGCGGCGACCTTTACTTCACCAAGGAAATGCTGCTGGCCGTGGGAGACCGCTTCGAAGGCGACATCGCTGCTGCCAAGGCTGCGGACGCCCAGTACCGCTGACGCGGCAGACCACTACAAAGAACCGATTCATGGACGCCAAGACTGGTTTTTTCTATCTGTTCTCGTTCGTGCTGCTGTACGCAGCCTTCCGGGTCATCAGCGCCCGCAACCCGGTGCACGCGGTGCTGCACCTCATGCTGGCTTTTTCCCAGGCTTCAGGCCTGTGGCTGCTGCTCAAGGCAGAGTTTCTTGCCATTGCCCTGGTGCTGGTGTACCTGGGTGCGGTGATGGTGCTGTTCCTCTTCGTGGTGATGATGCTTGACGTGGATGTCGAGGGCATGCGCCAGGGTTTCTGGAAGCATTTCCCGCTGGCCGCCACCATTGGTGCACTCGTTGCCCTGGAAATGGCGGCAGTGCTCATGGGCGGCTTCCGTGGCATGGAGGAGCCCAAGGCCGTGGCCGCTGTGCTGGATGCGGCGGGCCAACCGGTCGTGGTTTCCAATGCCAAGGCCCTGGGTGAGCTGATGTACACCAAGTACCTCTATCCGGTGGAAATCGCTGCCGTCATCCTTTTGGTGGCCATGATTGCTGCCATTGCCCTGACCCTGCGTACCCGCAAAGACACCAAGACCATCAATCCGTCGCAGCAGGTGCATGTGCGTGCCGCGGACCGTCTGACGGTCGTCAAGATGGCTGCCACACGCCAGGCTCCGGTACCTGAGCCAGCCGCCAATGCCGAGGAGAAGAAAGCATGACGCCCACACTGGGACATTTTCTGACGCTGGGCGCCATGCTGTTCGCCCTGGCCGTGGTCGGCATTTTCATGAATCGCCGCAACCTCATTGTGTTGCTGATGGCCATTGAACTGATGCTGTTGGCCGTCAACATGAACTTCGTAGCCTTCTCGCATTACCTGGGTGATATGCACGGACAGGTGTTCGTGTTCTTCATCCTGACCGTGGCGGCGGCTGAGTCGGCCATTGGTCTGGCCATCCTGGTGCTGCTGTTCCGCAACAAGGCCAACATCGACGCGGAATCCCTCGACACCCTCCAGGGTTGAGTCTCCGAAAGCCAAGGTTCTCCACAATGAGTCAAACCCTTTCTGCTTCAACGCTCCTGGCCGTTCCGCTCGCGCCACTGGTGGGCGCCGCGCTGGCGGGCATCTTCGGCACGACCTTCGGCGGCAACTGGATCGGTCGCCGCCTGAGCCACAGTCTTACCATCCTCGGGGTGCTGGTCGCCTTCATCCTGTCGGCAATGACGCTCAAGAGCGTCGCCGTGGATGGCGCGCGTTTCAACGAGACCATCTACACCTGGATGGTGGTCGGCGGACTCAAGATGGAGGTGGGCTTTTTGATCGACAGCCTTACCGCCATGATGATGTGCGTGGTCACCTTCGTGTCGCTCATGGTGCACATCTACACCATCGGCTACATGGAAGAGGACGAAGGCTACAACCGCTTCTTTGCCTACATCTCTCTGTTCACCTTCTCCATGCTCATGCTCGTCATGAGCAACAACCTGCTGCAGTTGTTCTTCGGTTGGGAGGCAGTGGGCCTGGTGTCCTATTTGCTGATCGGCTTCTGGTTCAACAAGCCCACGGCCATCTTCGCCAACATGAAGGCCTTTCTGGTCAACCGTGTGGGTGACTTCGGCTTCATCCTGGGCATCGGCTTGATTGCCGCCTACACTGGCACGCTGAACTACGGCGAGGTCTTTGCCAAGGCCACGCAGTTGGGGGCGATCGAGTTCCCCTGGTACGTGATGGGCCAGGACGTCATGCTCATCACCGTGATCTGCATCTGCCTGTTCATCGGCGCCATGGGCAAGTCGGCGCAGTTCCCGCTGCATGTCTGGCTGCCCGATTCGATGGAAGGCCCCACGCCCATTTCCGCGCTGATCCACGCCGCCACCATGGTGACGGCCGGCATCTTCATGGTGGCGCGCATGTCGCCGCTGTTTGAGCTGTCGGATGCTGCTCTGAACTTCATCCTGGTCATTGGTTCCATCACCGCGTTGTTCATGGGCTTTCTGGGCATCATCCAGAACGACATCAAGCGCGTGGTGGCGTACTCCACGCTCTCGCAGCTGGGTTACATGACGGTGGCTCTGGGTGCGTCGGCCTACTCGGTGGCAGTGTTCCACCTGATGACCCACGCGTTCTTCAAGGCGCTGTTGTTCCTGGGCGCTGGCTCGGTGATCATGGGCATGCACCACAACCAGGACATCCGTTGGATGGGTGGGGTGCGCAAATACATGCCCATCACCTGGATCACCTCGCTGCTGGGTTCGCTGGCCCTGATCGGTACGCCGCTGTTCTCGGGCTTTTACTCCAAGGACAGCATCATCGAGGCTGTGCATTTCAGCCAGTTGCCGGCGGCCGGGTTTGCGCACTTTGCGGTGCTGGCAGGTGTGTTCATCACCGCCTTCTATTCGTTCCGCATGTACTTCCTGGTCTTCCATGGCAAGGAGCGCTATGACCAGAACCCCGATGCGCACCACCATGACGACCATGGCCACCACGGCCATGATGACCACCATGCTCCGCATGAGTCGCCCTGGGTGGTGACAGTGCCACTGGTCCTGTTGGCCATTCCCTCGGTCGTGATCGGCTACATGACCATCCAGCCCATGCTGTTTGGTGATTTCTTCAAGGACGTGATCTTTGTTGATGCGGTGCGGCATCCGGCCATGGCCAAGTTGGCAGAAATCTTCCACGGTCCGGTGGCCATGGCCTTGCATGGTCTGCAGACGCTGCCTTTCTGGCTTGCGGTCGCGGGTGTGGCTGCTTCGTACTACATGTACATGGTCAATCCAGCGTTACCTGCGGCTATCCAGCGCATGTTCCAGCCGCTGCACACGTTGCTTGAAAACAAGTACTACATGGACTGGTTCAACGAGAACGTGATTGCCCGTGGTGCCCGTGCGCTGGGCGTGGGGCTCTGGAAGGGTGGCGACCAGGCCGTGATCGACGGCACGCTGGTCAATGGTTCCTGGAAGATCGTGGGCTGGGTTGCCGGTCTGGTGCGCAAGGTGCAGACGGGCTACGTCTTCCACTACGCGCTGGTGATGATCCTGGGCATCTTCGTGCTCATGACGTACTTCGTCTTGCTCAACAAGTAGGAGAACAACAAAAATGGGTTTGTTGAGTCTTGCTATCTGGACGCCTATCGCGTTCGGTGCGCTGTTGCTGGCCTTTGGCAGTGACAAGCATGCGGGCGCTGTCCGCTGGCTGGCCCTGATCGGTGCTCTGATCGGGTTTGCTGTGACCTTGCCGCTATATGAAGGCTTCAAGCTGGGCACTGCGGCGATGCAGTTCGTCGAGAAGGCCGTGTGGATTGAGGGCTTCAATATCCACTACCACCTTGGTGTGGATGGCATCTCGTTCTGGTTCGTGCCGCTCACGGCATTTATCACGGTGATCGTGGTGATTGCGTCATGGGAATCCATCACCGAGCGCGTGTACCAGTACATGGGCGCCTTCCTGATCCTGTCGGGGCTGATGATCGGTGTGTTCGCATCCCTCGACGGCATGCTGTTCTACGTGTTCTTCGAGGCCACCCTGATCCCCATGTACCTGATCATCGGTATCTGGGGGGGGCCGAACAAGATCTATGCCGCCTTCAAGTTCTTCCTCTACACCTTGCTGGGCTCGCTGCTCATGCTGGTGGCGTTGATCTACCTGTACAACCAGTCCAGCGGCAGTTTCGACATTGCCACCTGGCACCAACTGCCACTGAGCCGCACGGCGCAAACGCTGCTGTTCTTTGCCTTCTTTGCGGCCTTTGCCGTCAAGGTGCCCATGTGGCCTGTGCACACGTGGCTGCCCGACGTGCACGTCGAAGCGCCCACAGGTGGTTCTGCGGTGCTGGCGGCCATCATGCTGAAGCTGGGTGCCTACGGCTTCCTGCGCTTCTCGCTGCCCATTGCACCCGACGCCTCGCGTGAATGGGCATGGCTGATGATTGCCCTGTCGCTCATCGCCGTGATCTACGTGGGCCTGGTCGCCATGGTCCAGAAGGACATGAAGAAGCTGGTGGCCTACTCGTCGGTGGCGCACATGGGTTTTGTGACGCTGGGCTTCTTCATCTTCAACGGCCTGGGTGTGTCCGGCGGCATCGTGCAGATGATTGCGCACGGCTTTGTCTCGGCGGCCATGTTCCTTTCCATCGGCGTGCTCTACGACCGCGTGCATTCGCGTGACATTGCTGCCTACGGTGGCGTGGTCAACACCATGCCCAAGTTCTCTGCCTACGTGTTGTTGTTCACCATGGCCAACTGCGGCCTGCCGGGAACGGCCGGTTTCGTGGGCGAGTGGATGGTGATCCTGGGTGCCGTGCAGGCCAACTTCTGGGTGGGCCTGCTCGCTGCCACGGCCTTGATCTGGGGCGCTGCCTACAGCCTGTGGATGTTCAAGCGCGTGTACCTGGGCCCGGTGAGCAACGCCAACGTCCGAGCCTTGCTCGACATCGGCAGCCGTGAATTCTTCGTCATGGCGCTGCTCGCCATTGCCGTGCTGTACATGGGCCTGTACCCACGCCCGTTCACGGACGTGATGGATGCATCCGTGGCTGAACTGCTGCGCCATGTGGCCTTGAGCAAGCTGAACTGACCTGACCGAACAGAGAGACCCGAGATGATTGACAACATCAGTTGGCTGGCGATTTACCCGGAGATCGTTCTGCTGGTCATGACCTGCGTGATCGCGCTGGTGGACCTGGGCGTGAAGAGCCCGCAGCGTACGGCAACCTACGTGCTGAGCATGCTCACACTGGCGGTGGTGGCCGTGCTGCAGGGCGTGTATGCCAGCAGTGGCAACACCTTCTACGGCTTTGGCAACATGGTGGTGAGCGATGCCATGGGCAACTGGCTCAAGTGCTTTGCCACGGTGGCCATGATGGTGACCCTGGTGTACAGCCGCCCCTATGCCGCCGATCGCAGCATGCTGCGCGGTGGCGAGATGTTTGTGCTGGCCATGTTCTCGCTGCTGGGCATGTTCATCATGATCGGTGGCAACAACTTCCTGATTATTTACCTGGGTCTGGAGCTGCTCACGCTCTCCGGCTATGCGCTGGTGGGCATGCGCCGAGACAATGCCGTGGCCACCGAGGCTGCCATGAAGTACTTTGTGCTGGGTGCCATGGCCAGCGGCTTCCTGCTGTATGGCCTGTCCATGTTGTACGGTGCGACGGGTTCGCTGGATATCGGCGAAGTCTTCAAGGCCATCGATTCTGGCCAGCTGCGTCACCAGGTGCTGGTGTTTGGCGTGGTCTTCATCGTGGCCGGGCTTGCGTTCAAGCTGGGTGCAGTGCCGTTCCATATGTGGGTACCTGACGTGTACCAGGGCGCCCCCACGGCCGTTACGCTGATGATTGCTGGTGCGCCCAAGTTCGCCGCCTTTGCCATCGTGATTCGTCTGTTGGTCGATGGCCTGCTGCCGCTGGCCCGGGATTGGCAACAGATGCTTGCGGTGCTGGCCATTGGATCGTTGCTGGTGGGCAACCTGGCGGCCATCGCACAGACCAATCTCAAGCGCATGCTGGCCTACTCCACCATTGCACAAATGGGTTTCGTGCTGCTGGGCCTGATGTCGGGTGTCGTCAGTGGGCACGTGGACGCTTCCACGGCTGAAGCCGCCTATGCCGCGTCGATGTTCTACATCGTCACCTATGTGCTGACGACGCTGGCCACCTTCGGCGTGATCCTGTTGCTGGCGCGCGAGGGCTTCGAGAGCGAGGAGATTGCCGACATGGCTGGCCTGAACCGGCGCAGCCCGCTGTATGCCGGCGTGCTGGCGGTGTGCCTGTTCTCGCTGGCCGGCATCCCGCCCCTGGTGGGCTTCTATGCCAAGCTGGCGGTCCTGCAGGCCCTGCTGGCCTCGGGCCAGACGGCATATATCGCCATGGCCGTGTTTGCCGTACTGATGTCCTTGATTGGCGCCTTCTACTATCTGCGTGTGGTCAAGGTCATGTACTTTGATGAGCCACTGACCGCCACCACTGTGTCTGCGCCGCTGGACGTGCGGATGGTTCTCACGCTCAACGGTGCGCTGGTGCTCATTCTGGGCATCTTGCCTGGTGGTCTGATGTCGCTGTGCGCAGACGCCATCATGCGTTCGCTGGCTTCCTGAGCTTGCCCGCCAGAAGATGCAAGACAGCTTCATCTGGATTGTGATCGTGGCGGCCTGCGTGGCCGCCAATCTGCCTTTCTTCAATCAGCGCGTCCTGGCCTTGGGCCCGGTGCGCGTGTCCGGCAAGCCACTGTGGCTGCGTTTGGCCGAGTTGCTGGTCTTGTACTTCGCGGTGGGCGGGCTGGCCTATGTCCTGGAAGGACGGGTGGGGCAGGTGGCCCCTCAGGGCTGGGAGTTCTTTGCCATCACGGCGGCACTCTTCCTGACGCTGGCATTTCCCGGTTTCGTGTACCGCTACCTGCTTCGCAGGCGCTGATCGCATCTTTGGGGCAACACACCCATGAAAGTGCTGGACTTGCGTTGTGCGCATGACCATGCCTTTGAAGGCTGGTTTGCCAACGAAGAGGATTTTCAGGGGCAGTTGGTGCGCGGCTTGCTCCAGTGCCCCGTCTGTGGGGATGGCCAGATCCGCAAGACCTTGAGTGCGCCCCGCATCCAGCGCAGTGCGATGCAGGAGCGTCCTCCCACCGGTGTGACACCGCAAGAGTCCGCCCCAGCCCCCCATGCCTCCGATGTGCCCGACGGGCTGCCTGCCAGCGTGCAGGCTGCTTGGCTGCAATGGGCACGCCAGGTCGTTGCGAAGTCAGAGGACGTGGGCGAGCGCTTTGCCCAGGAAGCGCGCAGCATCCACCGTGGCGACAGCCCCGAACGGCCCATCCGTGGCCAGGCCAGCCCGGCCCAGACCCTGGAGTTGCTGGAAGAGGGCATCCCCGTGCTGGCGCTGCCTGCCACGGCGACCGACACGCTGCACTGAGCGGGCGGCGAGCAGCCCCTGGGGCCTTTCAAGCCGCAAACTGCAGCGCCGCCAGGCGCGCATACACTCCACCGCGCGCCAGCAGTTCGGCATGGGTGCCTTGTTCGACGATCCGGCCGTGCTCCATCACCACGATCCGGTCGGCGTTCTGCACGGTGGACAGGCGGTGCGCAATGACCAGCGTCGTGCGCTGGCCCTTGTGGCTGTGCAGCGCGCTGTCGAGCGCCGCCTGCACCATGCGCTCGCTCTCGGCGTCCAGTGCGCTGGTGGCCTCGTCCAGCAAGAGCAATGGCGGGTTCTTGAGCAATGCCCGTGCAATGGCGATGCGCTGGCGCTGGCCGCCCGACAGGCGCACGCCGCGCTCGCCCAGAAAGGTGTTGTAGCCGTCGGGCAGCGCGCTGAGAAAGTCGTGTGCAAACGCCGCACGTGTTGCGGCCACCACCTCGTCGTCGCTCGCGTCCGGGCGGCCGTAACGGATGTTGTCCATGGCACTGGCTGAAAAGATCACCGGGTCCTGGGGCACCGTGCCGATGCGGCTACGCAGCGCCTGCAGAGAGAGGTGGCGCAGATCAATGCCCTCAACGCAGATGCGGCCACTGCCCTCGGGCGCTTGGGGCGGTACAGCATCGACATCGTAAAAGCGCTGCAGCAACTGGAACACCGTCGTCTTGCCCGCCCCGCTGGCGCCCACCAGGGCCACGGTTTCGCCGGGCTGCAGTTCCAGATCGAAGCCCTGCAGCGCTGCCTGCGTGGGGCGTGAGGGGTAGTGGAAATCCACATGCTCAAACCGCACCGCCAGCCCCCGCCCGGTGTCGGGCAAGGCCAGCGGCTGGGACGGTTCGTGCACGGGCGACTGGGTGGCCAGCAGTTCCATGAGCCGCTCGGTGGCCCCTGCGGCGCGCAGCAGGTCGCCATACACCTCTCCCAGCACGGCGGCGGCACCGGCCAGCAGCATCACGTACACCACCGTTTGCCCCAGGTGGCCCGCGCTCATCTGGTCCGCCAGCACCGCCTGGGTGCCACGGTACAGGCCCCACAGCAGCAGCCCCGCATTGGCAATGATGATGAACGCCACCAGCATCGCGCGGGTGCGTGAGCGCCGTTCCGCCGTGTCAAAGGCATGTTGTGTGGCCTGGGTGAAGCGCTGCGCTTCGCGGTCCTCGGCGGTGTAGCTTTGCACCACCGGGGTGGCATTCAGGATTTCGCCCGCAATGGCGCTGGAGTCGGCCACCCGGTCCTGGCTGGCCCGCGAGAGCTTGCGCACCCGCCTGCCAATCCACAGCGCGGGCAATACCACCGCCACCAGCATGAGCATGACTATGCCCATCACGCGTGGATTGGTCCACACCAGCATGATGACGGCCCCGCCACCCACCACCGCATTGCGCAGGCCCATGGACAGTGACGAGCCCACCACCGTCTGCACCAGCGTGGTGTCGGTGGTCAGGCGTGAAAGCACCTCGCCCGTCTGCGTGGTCTCGAAAAACTGAGGACTCTGGCGCAGCACATGGGCGTACACGGCGTTGCGCAGATCGGCGGTCACGCGCTCTCCCAGCCAGCTCACCAGGTAAAAGCGCACCGAGGTGAACAGCCCCAAGGCCACGGCCACGGCAAACAGCAGACCAAAGTTACCGCGCAAGGCCATGGCCTGGGCGCCCCGGTCGCTGGCGGCCAGGCTGCCGTCGATCAGGGTGCGCAGCGCCAGCGGAAACGCCAGCGTGGCCGCCGCTGCCAGCAGCAAAAAAGCCAAGGCCAGCAGCATGCGCGTGCGGTAGGGGCGCAAAAAGGGCAGCAGGCCGCTGAGCGAGCGGGCCTTGCCCTGCAGCTCGCGTGGGTTCGGAGAAGACGACATAGCCTTCCAGTGTAGGCCGCTCGGGCCGTCGGTGCAGGCTTCCTACAACCGCAATGCGCGGGCGTAGCCCGTCATCTCCAGGTACCCCCGACCCACCGACTGGCCCGAGGCGTCGTGCAGATCCGACAGGCCCTCCCAATAAATGGCGCCCGTCGATGCACTGCTGTCCAGCTCCTGGTCGTCCACCAGCGCGCGCACCTCAAAGCGTCCGGCGGGCGTCTCCACCCTCCATTGCACCGGGTAGCGGGCGCCGCTGTGCGGGCTGGTCCAGTGCCGCACCGCGGTGAAGGCCACGCTGCCTTCGTCAAACACCTGCACCGCACCCCCACCAGGCCGCCAGGAGCCGCCCGCCCACAGCGCCGATCCATCGGCCCGGCGCAGCCGAAACGCCGTGAGCGCCGCGCCGTCGTGCAGGTTCATGCCGATCCAGTCCCAGCCCACGGCCTGGGGGTGCATCAGGGCCTCGCTCCATTCGTGGTCCAGCCAGGCGCGGCCCTGGCCGGGGGCAATGCGCCAGCGCTGGCCGCCCAGCACCAACTCGCCCTGCACGGCCAATTGGGGCTGGCTGTAGTAGTGGCTGGCCTGCACTGCCTCGGGGCCCTTGCGCGAGAGGCCCTCGCGGCCCTGCAACAACACAGGCTGGGTGGTGTCGCAGTCCAGGTGCAGGCCCAGCGTGTCGCCCTCTACCCTTGCCGTGTAACGGCTGCCCTGGCCCAGTGCGCTGCGGGTGAGCGACCAGCCTTGCAGCCGCAGCCCGGTATCGGCCTCGCTGGCTTCGGCCAGGCCCGGCCAGGCGCGGGCAATGCGCTGGTCGTGGTGCAGCTTGGCATGGGTCACATCGGTGATGGCCGCGTGCGCAAACAGCAACTGCTTGGCCGCAAATGCCGAGCGCAGGCCCTGCGTGCCATCCACCCGCGAGCGAAAAAACGTGACCTGAAACCCCCACAGCCGCCCCGCCGTCTGGGCGTGCCCGGTCATGTACCACCACTCGGTACGCAACTCGGGGTGGCTGCCATGGTCGCGCGGGAACTCCAGCCGTCGCGCGCTCAAGCCCGGCGCAGCGCCGGGCCACAGCCCCAGCGCACCCAAGCCCAGGGCCAGCGTCCTGCGGCGCAGGCTGGGCGGCGTGGTGGGCAGGGTGGGGGGCAGGGTGGGGGGCATGGCAGGTTCAGGTCAGCAAGGCGTCGATCTTCTGCTGCGCCGCCGTGCAGTCGCCAAAACTGCGCTCCACCCAGCCCGCGTCGCAGTAGGTGGGCAGGTAGCGCTCGCCCGCATCACACAGCAGCGACAGGATGGAGCCCCGCTCGCCGCGCGCGCGCATCTCGTGCGCCAGCGCCAGCATGGCGACAAAGTTGGTACCCGTGGACGGCCCCACGCGCCGCCCCAGCAGTTGCGACAGCGCGCGCATGGCGGCCACCGACTCCACGTCGGGCACCTCGACCATGCGGTCCACCAGCGTGCGGATGAAGCTCGGCTCCACGCGCGGGCGGCCAATGCCCTCGATGCGCGAACCCGGCGCCGTGAGCGTGGCGTCGCCCGTGCGGTGGTAGGCGCTGAACACCGAGCCCGCCGGGTCGGCCACGCACACCTGCGTGGCGTGGCGCTGGTAGCGCACATAGCGACCTATGGTGGCGCTGGTGCCCCCCGTGCCCGCGCCCACCACAATCCAGCGCGGCACGGGGTGCCGCTCGCGCTGCATTTGCGTGAACATGCTCTCGGCAATGTTGTTGTTGCCACGCCAGTCGGTGGCGCGCTCAGCGTAGGTGAACTGGTCCATGTAGTGCCCGCCGGTCTGCGCAGCCACTTCTCGGGCGGCGTCGTACACCGCGCCCGCGCTGTCCACGAAATGGCAGCGCCCGCCGTGGAACTCGATCTGCGCCACCTTCTCGGGCGAGGTGCTGCGCGGCATCACCGCCACGAACGGCAGGCCCAGCAGGCGCGCGAAATAGGCCTCGCTCACTGCCGTGGAGCCGCTTGATGCCTCGACGATGGTCGAGCCCTCGCGCACCCAGCCGTTGCACAGCGCATAGAGGAACAGCGAGCGCGCCAGCCGGTGCTTGAGGCTGCCCGTGGGGTGGGTGGATTCGTCCTTGAGGTACAGGTCGATGCCGCTGTGCTCAAAGGCGGGCAGGCGCAGCGGGATCAGGTGGGTATCGGCGCTGCGTTGGTAATCGGCTTCGATGCGGGCGATGGCTTCGTGGAGCCAATGGGAAGAAGTGCACGCATCCGAAGATGGGGCAAAGGGTGCGAGGGGCTGATGCTTCATGCGCCAGATTGTCGCAGCCCGTCGCAGTCCTTGACCCACCACGGATCGGCGACTGGATGGAGTGGTGGGTGCCGTTACTGAGCGCTTTCCAGCCACCAGGCAACTTCGCCATTGGGTTCTGTGACGGCGTATTTGCCATCCTGCTTGACAAAGCTGACACAGCGATCGTCCAGCCTGCGTTTGTTCCAACGCACGCAGTACCCGGCATCGCCTTGGCGGCGCCAGGGACCGACGTCGTTGTAGCCTTGACTGGCAGTGGCGTAACCGTCAGCCTTCAAATGGATTTCAACAACCAGGCCACTCTTGATGTTGGTGACCTTGAAGGGAGCAGCAATGATCTTTTCGAATTCATCCTTGGACACAGAAGTATCTGCAGCGTAGCTGCTGCTCGCGAGCAGTGCAGCACAGAGGAGAGCACGGTGGAGGTACATCGCTGACCCTTTCTTTGTTGATGAATGTTGGACGCTATCCGGTTGGTCAATAGCAGTCAATCGGAAAGACCCCGGCAGTCTGGACCTACCAATCCTCCTTCACCGCCAACACCGCATCCCGCCCCGCAGCCGCCCGCCCGGCCACCCAGGCCGTCACCGTGCCCGCCAGCACCACGGCAGCGCACAGCGCCAGCAGCCGCCCCAGCGGTACCCGCATATCCATGGTCCAGTGAAAGCTCTGTGGGTTGACCACATGCACCAGCACCACCGATACGGCCAGGCCCAGCAGCAGGCCGGCGGCGGCGCCCACTCCTGTCCAGGCGGCGCCTTCGCCAGCGACCACGGCCAGAATCTGGCGGCGCGTGAGGCCCAGGTGGGCGAGCAGGCCGAATTCCTTGCGCCGCGCCAGCACCTGTGCGCCAAAGCTGGCCGCCACGCCGAAGAGGCCTATGCCAATGGCCACAGCCTGCAACCAGTAGGTGACGGCGAAGCTGCGGTCGAAGATGCGCAGCGAGCGGGCGCGGATGGCGTCGGCCGACACCAGCTCCAGCCGGGGCGCGCCGTCCGCCGTGCCGGGTGGCAACAGCGCCTCGATGGCCTGGCGCAGCGTGGCGCTGTCGGCGCCCGGCTGGGGCCACAGAGCCAGGTCGCTGGGGCGGGCGTCGCCGGTCAGGCGCTCGTAGTCGGCCAGGTCCAGGGCCACGGCGCCGCTTTGGCGGGCATAGTCGCGCCACACGCCTGCTATGAAAAAGAGAGCGTCTTGCGCTTGCCCATCTTGCCCTGGAGCCCTAAAAGACCTTGAAAGTGCAGGCCAGTCCATGCCAGGCTGCAGGCCGTACAAATCCACCACCGCCTCGCTGATATAGATGCCCATGCGCCCCGGCGGTACGGGGAGCGCGGCGTCCACCAGCGGCAGGCGCTGGGCGGGGTCGCTGCCCAGGGGGCGGGCCAGCAGCGTGAGGGCGGGGCGTGCCGGATCCAGTTGCACCGGGCTGGCGCGCAGGGGCTCCACACGCTGCACGCCGCTCAGGCGGGCGACGTCTTGCGCCAGTGTGGCGGGCAGCAGGGCGGCATCGCCCCCGGCAGCTTGTAGCGACGAGCGCAGGTACAGCGGCGCGGGCAGCACGGCATCCAGCCATTGCATGACCGAGCCGCGAAAGCTGGCCACCATCACGGTGAGCGCCACGGCCAGGCTCAGGCTGGCCACCACGCCGCCAATGGCGATGGCGGCGCTGCCGCGCATGCGCCGCGCGCGTTCCAGTGCCAGCAGGGGCAAGGCGCGGGATGCCGCCAACGGGTGCAACAAGCGCAGCAGCAGGGCCACGGCCCAGGGCAGCAGCGCCATGCCACCCACCAGCAGCAGCCCCACCGACACATAGGCTGCTATCGGCACGCCCGCAATCGGTGGGGCCAGTGCCAGCAGTGCAGCGGCGGCCAGCAGCGCCAGGCCAGCGGTGGCCCGGTTGGGGGCGCTGGCCGCCTGGCCCAGGCCCTTGAGGGTTTGCGCTGGGGGCAGGGCTTGCGCGTTGCGTGCGGGCCACCAGCCGCCCGCCAGCGCCGCCACCAGGCCCAGGCTGCCGTACAGCAGGGCGGTGGCGGTGCTCCAGCGCAGCGCGGGCTGCACACCGGCAAAGTAGCCTCCGCCCAGGTCGCCGCCCAGCAGGTGCAGCGCGGCCTGGGCCAGCAGCGTGCCCAGGGCGATGCCTGCCACGCTGCCCGCCAGCCCCAGCAGGCCCGATTCGAGCAGCACCAGCGCCAGCCGCTGCCCTGGCGTGGCACCCAGCACCGCCAGCAGCGCAAACTGCGGCGCGCGCTGTGCCACGCTCAGCGCCAGCACCGAAAACACCAGAAACGCCCCTGTGAACAAGGCCACCAGCGCCAGCACCGTGAGGTTGACGCGGTACGCGCGCGACAGCAGGCTGATGCGCTCGGCGACATCCCCCGGCTGCACCGCCATGGCGTGGGCGGGCCACCAGGGCTGGCTGCGCAGCGCCTGCGCGAAGGCGCTGCGGTCGGTGCCGGGCTGCAGGCGCAGGTCGATGCGGCTGAGCGCGCCGCCGCGCCCGAACAGGTCTTGCGCGGCGCCCAGGTCCATCACGGCCAGGGCGCTGCCGCCGGCTGCCACGCTGCCAGCCACGCGCACCACATGGCTCTGGCTGCCTGCCTGCAGCACCAGTGTGGGGGCGGGCTGTGCCGCCTGCGTGGGCAGGCCCAGCGCCTGGAATGCCGCCGCGTTGAGGAACACGGTGGCGGGCTCGAACAGCGCAAACCGCTGGCTGCCATCCCAGGGCCGGGGCATGAGGGCGGGGGCCATGCCGGGCAGCACCAGGGCGTCGGCACCCAGCACGCGCAGCGGGGTAGCGGTGCCGCCGCTGGCGCTGCGCGTCATGGCGGTGAGCTCCAGCACCGGGCTGGCCTGGCGCACCTGGGGGTGCGTGGCCAAGGGGGTGTACAGGGCCTCATCCAGCGCGCCCTGCATGGCGCGCACCTCCAGGTCGGGCTGGCCGTTGACGCTGCGCACCGCCTGGGCAAATTCATCGAGCGCCGAGCTGTTGATGAGCTGCACGGCAAACGCCAGCGCAACGCCCAGCATCACCGCCACCACGGCCGCCGCACTGCGCCAGGGGTGGTGGCGCAGTTCCTGCCAGGAGAAGGTGCGCAGCAAGGTCCACATGGGGCGCATTGTGCGGGCGGAATGTGCCCTGTGCAGTCCGTGGGGTTGGCCCTTGAAAACAGGCACCCCCGATCCCACACTGGAAACCAGAAGCCGCTGCACCAGCGGCCCCTTCGCAAACCCTCCCAACCTGTAGTGACAAGGAGCTTGACCATGAACTCTCTCGTATCGCGCGGCAGCCTGTTCGATGACTTTTTCAAGGACATTGCGCCCGGCTTCTACGTGCGCCCGCTGCATGGCGACAGCCTGCCTGCGCCCTCGCAGATCAAGGTGGACGTGAAGGAAACCGAGGGCGGCTACACCGTGCAGGCCGAGGTGCCAGGCGTGCCCAAGGAAGACATCCATGTGTCCGTCGAAGGCAATGTGGTGAGCCTGCGCGCCGAGGTGCGCCAGCTCGACCAGAAGACCGAGGGCGAGAAGGTGCTGCGCTCCGAGCGCTACTACGGTTCGGTGGCCCGCAGCTTCCAGCTGCCCGCCGACATCGACGCCGCCCAGGCCAAGGCCAAGTACGACAACGGCATCCTCACACTCACCCTGCCCAAGAAGTTGAACAACAGCTCACAGCGGCTCAACATCGAGTGAGCTGTCGCGCCGCGGCTCCGGCCTGTCAGCCGACGATGCCGCTGGCCGTGAGGTGCAGCACCCGGTCGGCGCGTGCTGCGGCGCTGGCGGAGTGGGTGACCAGCACCAGCGCCGCGCCCTGTTCGCGCGTCTGCGCCACCAGCACCTCCATTGCGCGCGCCGCCGTGGTGGGGTCGAGGTTGCCGGTGGGCTCGTCGGCCAGCAGCAGGCCGGGTCGGTGCACCAGGGCGCGGGCGATGGCCACGCGCTGCAACTGCCCGCCGCTGAGCTGCTGCGGCAGCCGTGGGCCCAGGCCCTGCAGGCCCACGGCGTCCAGCATGGCTTGCACCCGTGCGGCGTCGGGGCGGCCCAGCAGCATCAGCGGCAGGGCCACGTTCTGCGCCACGTCCAGGTGCGGCAGCACGTGAAAGGCCTGGAACACAAAGCCCACCTGCGCACGGCGCCACAGGGCGCGTTGGGCGTCGTCCAGCAAGCCCAGGTCGGTGCCTCCGTGCACGATGCGCCCGGCATCCCAGTGGTCCAGCCCCGCCATGCAGTTGAGCAGGGTGGACTTGCCCACGCCCGAATCACCCACGATGGCGACAAATTCACCCGGCGCAACGGTGAGGTGCACGTTCTCGAACACCGTGGCCTCGCCATAGCGCTTGGCCAGGCCGTCCACCACCAGCAGGCTCATGGTGTGCGTCCATCCAGCCGTGCCAGCACGGCGTGCACCAGGTCGGCCACAGCGGTGGGCCGGTCGCAGGCGATGGTGTGGCGCTGGGGCATGCCGCGCAGCCAGGTGATCTGGCGCTTGGCGAGTTGCCGCGTGGCGGCAATGCCGCGCTCGCGCAGCAGGGCGGTGTTCAATGGTGTGCCCTCGGGGCGCGTGGCCTGAAAGTCCAGTTCCTCCCACACTTGGCGGTAGCCCACGCAGCGCATCGATGGCAGGTCGGCGTGCAGGTCACCGCGCGCGCGCAGGGTACGCACCTCGTCCACAAAGCCCGAGGCCAGCATGGCGTCAAAGCGCTGGGCGATGCGCTCATGCAGCCAGGCCCGGTTGTCGGGCTCCAAGGAAAAAAGGGCTCCAGCGCTTATGGGGCTTGCGCTGTCAGCTATTTTTTTGATAGTGTGAAAGCTCGACAGCGGGCGGCCCGACACCTGCCACACCTCCAGCGCGCGCTGGATGCGCTGGCTGTCGCCGGGCGCCAGGCGGGCGGCGGTGACCGGGTCCACGCGCGCCAGCTCGGCGTGCATGCCGGGCCAGCCGATCTCGGCGGCCTGGGCTTCGAGCTGGGCGCGCACAGCGGGGTCGGCAGCGGGCATGTCGTCGATGCCGTCCAGCAGCGCCTTGAAGTACAGCATGGTGCCGCCCACCAACAGTGGCAGCGCGCCGCGCGCGCGGATCTCGGCAATGAGCCGGGTGGCGTCCTGCACGAACTCGGCGGCGCTGTAGGCCTGCAGCGGGTCGTGGATGTCGATCAGGTGGTGGGGCACGCAGGCCAGTTCCTGCGCTGTGGGTTTGGCGGTGCCGATGTCCATGCCCCGGTACACCAGGGCGGAATCGACGCTGATGATTTCCACCGGCATGCGCTTGCCGATCACGGCGGCCAGGGCCAGGGCCCCAGCGGTCTTGCCCGAGGCCGTGGGGCCTGCCAGGGCAAGGGCTTGCGGGGCATCAACGGGGTTCACGCGGCTCACGCGGTTCTCCAAATTTCTGTACCAATGTCCAGGCGATGGCGGCCAGCAGCACGGACCAGAACCACACCCCATGCACCAGCGGCCACACC
This sequence comes from Acidovorax sp. 210-6, assembly GCF_010020825.1. Lineage (GTDB taxonomy): Bacteria > Pseudomonadota > Gammaproteobacteria > Burkholderiales > Burkholderiaceae_C > Simplicispira > Simplicispira sedimenti. The sequence goes on along the minus strand of NZ_JAACJE010000001.1, from coordinate 2,397,145 downwards.
GTGCCGTCCAGGTGCGTACCTACCCAGCCGCCAATGGCAAAGGCGGCCAGCATCATCATGAAACCATTGAGTGCAGAGGCCACGCCCGCCGCCTGCGGAAACGGCCCCACGGCGCCCGTCTGCCCACAGGGCTGGTGGATGCCGTGCCCCAGCATGAACAGGTAGAACGGCGCCAGCAACGCCCAGGGCTGGTGCCAGCCCATCCAGGCCACCAGCGCCATCAACGTGCAGCCGCCCAGGCTCAGGCCACCTGCCAGTGCCACCGTGCGGCGCAGGCCGTGGCGTGCCAGCAGGCGGCGGCAAACGAAGGTGCCCACAAAGTACGCCAGCGCGGTGGACAGCAGCACCCAGCCGTATTGCGTGCGCGACAGGCCCAGCACCTCGATGAACACGAATGAGGACGCCGCCAGGAAGGTGAACAGCCCGCCATAGGCCGCCGTGGTCAGCAGCGAGAACGCCCAGAACGTGGGGTGGCGAAGCACGGTGCCCCAGGTGCGCAGCAGCATGCCGGGCTGCAGGGCCTGCGGGTTGGGCCGGGCCAGTGTCTCGGGCATGCGCAGCGCCACCAGGGCCAGCGTGGCCACGGCGTAGGCGGTGAGCGCCAGCAGCGCCGCGCGCCAGCCCAGCCATACCGTCAGCAGCCCGCCCAGTGGGGCGCACAGGCAGGCCACCAGGCCCAGGCCGGTGAGCGCCTTGGACATGGCGCGTGCCCCGGCCAGCGGGGTGTACAGGTCGCGGACGATGGCGCGCGCGCACATCACCACCGCGCCCATGGCCGCGCCCTGCGCGGCGCGCCAGGCGATCAGCAGCGCCATGGACGGCGCGAAGGCGCTGGCGAGGGACGCAGCGGTGTAGATGCACAGCCCCGCCAGCAGCACTGGGCGGCGGCCAAAGCGGTCGGACAGCGGCCCCCACACCAGTTGCGAGCAGCCAAACGCCAGCAGCAGCGCGCTGAGCGTGAGCTGCCCCGTCGCCACGCTGGCGCCCAGGTCGCGCGTGAGCGCGGGCAGGGCGGGCAGGTACAGATCGGTGGTGACGGGCTGGATGGACAGCAGCAGCGCGAGCACCACGATGGCCAGTCCCTGGGACACGGCCACGGGCGGGGCGGCTGCGGGAGGGGCGGAATCGGAGCGGGCAGACATATCCGTTTGAGCGTACCAGATGCGGGCGCGCAAGCCGGGCGCAAAAAAAGGGGCCGAAGCCCCTTTGCCGTTGGTGCGTGCGGGACGCTCAGATCACGCCCTGCGCGATCATGGCGTCGGCCACTTTCACGAAACCGGCCACGTTGGCACCGTCGATGTAGCTGACCGAGCCATCGGCACGCTTGCCATACTTCAGGCAGGCGGCATGGATGCCTTGCATGATCATCAGCAGGCGGTTGTCCACTTCTTCAGCCGTCCAGCTCAGGCGCATGGCGTTCTGGCTCATTTCCAGGCCCGAGGTGGCCACGCCACCGGCGTTGGATGCCTTGCCGGGCGCATACAGCACGCCTGCGGCCTCGAAGGCCTTGGCGGCTTCGATGGTCGAGGGCATGTTGGCGCCTTCGGCCACGCACAGCACGCCGTTCTGGATGAGCGTCTTGGCGTCGTTCTCGTCCAGTTCGTTCTGCGTGGCGCAGGGCAGGGCCACGTCCACCTTGACGTGCCAGGGGCGCACGCCGGCCTCGAACTTCACGCCGGTGCGCTGGGCATAGTCGCTCACGCGGCCATAGTGGTGGTTCTTCACGTCCATCAGGACGGCCAGCTTCTCGGGGGTGAAACCGTCCTCGTCGATGATGGTGCCGCTCGAATCCGACACGGTGATGACCTTGGCGCCCAGCTGCATGGCCTTTTCCACGGCGTACTGCGCCACGTTGCCCGAGCCGGAGACCGACACGCGCAGGCCGTCAAAGCTGCGGCCGCGGGTCTTGAGCATTTCGTCAGCGAAATAGACCGTGCCGTAGCCAGTGGCTTCGGGGCGGATCAGCGAGCCGCCGAACGACAGGCCCTTGCCGGTGAACACGCAATCGGCGCGGTTGCTGAGCTTCTTGACCATGCCGGCGATGAAGCCCACCTCACGACCGCCCACGCCGATGTCGCCCGCGGGCACGTCGGTGTCGGCGCCCACGTGGCGGAACAGCTCGCTGGCGAAGGCCTGGCAGAAGCGCATGATTTCAGCAGGGCTCTTGCCCTTGGGGTCGAAGTCCGAGCCGCCCTTGCCGCCGCCCATGGGCAGCGTGGTCAGCGCGTTCTTGAAGGTCTGCTCGAAGGCCAGGAACTTCAGCACCGACAGGTTGACCGAGGGGTGGAAGCGCAAGCCGCCCTTGTAGGGGCCGATGGCCATGCTGTGCTGGATGCGGTAGCCACGGTTGACCTGCACCGTGCCGTGGTCGTCCACCCAGGACACGCGGAACATGACGATGCGCTCGGGCTCCACCAGGCGCTCCAGCAGGCCGTGATCGGCATAGCGCGGATGCTTTTCGATGAAGGGCCACAGGCTCTCCATCACTTCGGTGACCGCCTGGAGGAATTCAGGCTGGCCGGGGTTGCGCTGTGCTACCTGCTCCAGGAAGCTGCCTACGGACTCGTACTTCATATCAGGGCCTATGTGGGTGGAAAAACGCGGGCAATGCGGCACCGCAGCACGAAATTATGCCAAAAGAACATGGGAAAATGCACCAAAGCTATGCACGAATACCTGATACGGTGCAAAGAATGCACGAAAAATGTGCGTTGGTACGGGTATGCGATCTGTTTTGGTGCGGTGGCGCGGGGTCACGCCGCTGTCACGGGGCGGCGGCAGAGTGGGCGATTTTGATCGGAGGAAAACCCCCTATGTCCCCATTCCATACCAAGGTCGGCCTGCTGGCGCTGGCCTCCATCGCGCTGCTGACCGCCTGCGGCGGCGATGGTGACGACGCGTATCCCACCCTCACCGGCGACAAGCCCCTGGTGCTGGGCCACCGTGGTGCCAGCGGCTACCTGCCAGACCACACGCTGGAAGGCTACAAAAAGGCGATTGAACTGGGGGCCGACTTCATCGAGCCCGACCTGGTCGCCACCAAGGACGGCGCGCTGATCGCCCGCCACGAGCCCAACATCACAAGCACCACCGACGTGGCCCAGCGCCCCGAATTTGCCGCGCGCAAGACCAAGAAGGTGGTTGATGGCGTCGAGGAGGAGGGCTGGTTTGCTTCTGACTTCACCTTGGCAGAGATCAAGACCCTGCGCGCCGTTCAGCCGCTGGCCGAGCGTGACCAGAGCCACAACGGCAAGTACCCCATCCCCACGCTCGAAGAAGTGCTGGACCTGGCCAAGACCGAGGGCGCGCGCGTGGGTCGCACCGTGGGTGTGTACCCCGAAACCAAGCACCCCACCTACCACGGGAACCTGGGGCTCAAGCTCGAAAACCGCCTGCTGGCCGTGCTGGCCAAGTACGGCTACACCAGCAAGACCTCGCCCGTGATCGTGCAGTCGTTCGAGGTGTCCAACCTCAAGTACCTGCGCACCAAGACGCAGGTGCGCCTGGTGCAACTGGTGGATGCCGACGACGTGAAGCCCGACGGCAGCATGTCGCTCGTGGCGCCCTACGACAAGCCCTACGACTTCGCCGTGGCGGGCGACCCGCGCACCTTCGCCAGCCTGCTCACGCCGGAGGGGTTGAAGGAGGTGAAGACCTACGCCGACGGCATCGGCCCCTGGAAGCCCTACCTGATCCCCTCGAAGCAGGTGGACGCCAACAACGACGGCAAGCCCGACGACCTGAACGGCGACGGCAAGATCGACGAGCGCGACCGCGTGATGCTGCCCCCCACCGCCGTGGTGAAAAACGCCCACGCCGCCGGCCTGTTCGTGCACGCCTACACCTTCCGCAGCGAGGCACGTCGCCTGGCCTCGGATTTCAAGGGCGACCCTAAGGCCGAATACAAGCTGTTCTACGACCTGGGGGTGGACGGCGTGTTCAGCGACTTCCCGGACCACGCCAAGGCGGCGCGGGATAACTGAGAGGCCGTCGGCGAGGTGCATGTGCAAAGGCCCGCGACTGCGGGCCTTTGCATTCATGCAGGTACCGGATGATTCATACTGCACTTCATGCACAGTGCGATCTGCTTGTTATTGATAGCCGCGTCAGTGGTTGCGGGTCTCTACGGCTGCATGTTGGGCATTGCCGCGTTGAAGCACATGCATGAATCCACCGAATCGGACAGGACGTATGGTTGGACGTTATGGTGGTTTTTGGAAGCTTCTCGCTACAACGACACTGGTAAAAAGATGTGCCGCCAAGGAGCCATAGTTTTCTTCAGCGGGATAGCCTTGGCGATCCTCGGCTGGAGTTGCTTGGTCTGACCCTGAATAGCCAATCACGTGGGGTTTGCTTGGCCACTCCAGTGCATCCTAGTTGGCTATCTCCCACGCAAAAACAACCCGTCCAGCTCTTTCATCGTGAGCTGGCGCCAGGTGGGCCGGCCGTGGTTGCACTGGTCGCTGCGCTCGGTCACCTCCATCTGGCGCAGCAGGGCGTTCATTTCGTCCAACGTGAGCTTGCGGTGGGCGCGCACGGCGCCGTGGCAGGCCATGGTGGCCAGGATTTCGTTCTTGGCGCGCTGCACCACGGTGCTGGCGTCGTGCGCGGCCAGGTCGGCCAGCACGCTGCGCGCCAGCTCCACGGCGTTGCCGTGGGCGAGCTGGGTAGGCACGGCACGCACGGCCAGGGTGCGCGGGGAGAAGGGCGAGACCTCCAGGCCCAGGTGCAGCAGGGTGTCGACATGGGCCTCGGCCGTGGCCACCTCTTCGGGCGTGGCGGCGAAGGTGGCGGGGATCAGCAGCGGCTGGCTGGCGATGTGCTGGCCGGTGTCGGCCTGGGCCTTGAGCCGTTCATAGACGATGCGCTCGTGCGCCGCGTGCATGTCCACCAGCACCATGCCGTGGGCGTTCTCGGCCAGGATGTACACGCCGTGCAATTGCGCCAGTGCGCGGCCCAGGGGCCAGGGCTGCTCGGCGGCGGGGGCGCTGGGCAAGGCGGTTTCAGAGACCATGGCCGACGCTTCGGTCGGCTCGGGCGTGGCCAGGGCCGCTGCCGCCGGCATCCAGGGTGCCGGTTCCAGGGCCGGGCTGGCGCTGGCGGGGCTGGGCGTGCCCCACAGCGCCCCGAGGTCGGCCACGCGGTGGCCTGGACGATCATCAAATTTCATAGCTGCCTGCGCTTGCCACATGGGCGTTGCAGGCACTTTTTGCTCTAAAAATGAGGCCGTGGAAGGCTGCGCTGGCGCCTCGGCGGGCGCCGCCAGCGCCTGGGCACGGGGTGCGGCCAGGGCATTTTCCACAGCGTGGCGCACGGCCTGGTGCACCTCGCGGCTGTCGCGAAAGCGCACCTCGATCTTGGTGGGGTGCACGTTCACATCCACGCGCGCCGGGTCGATCTCGATGTAGAGCGCATACACCGGCTGGCGCTGGCCGTGCAGCACGTCCTCGTAGGCGCTGCGTGCGGCGTGTGTGACCACCTTGTCGCGCACGAAGCGGCCGTTGACATAGCAGTACTGCTGGTCCGCGCGCGAGCGTGCGGCGTCGGGCAGGCCCGCGCGGCCGGTCACGGTGATGGCGCCTTCGGTGTGCTGCACGGGCAGTGACTGGGCCACAAAGTCCTCGCCCAGCACGTCGGCCAGGCGGCGGGCCAGGGCGTCCTGCACATCCCCCTGGCCGGGCAGGAAGGTGGCGCGCCACTGCTCCACCAGCTTGCCCTCGTGCCAGATGGCAAAGCCCACATCGGGCCGCGCCAGCGCGTGGCGGCGCACGGCCTCCACGCAGTGGGCCAGCTCGGTGGCGTCGGTCTTGAGGAACTTGCGCCGCGCGGGGGTGCTGAAGAACAGCTCCTTCACCTCCACGGTGGTGCCGCTGCTGCGCGCCACAGGACGCAGTTCGCCGCTGCGCGCGTCCAGCAGATAGGCGTGGGGCTGGTCGGCAGGGCGCGAGAGCAGGGCGGTTTCGGACACCGATGCAATGGCTGCCAGCGCCTCGCCCCGAAAGCCCATGGTGGCCACGGTTTCCAGGTCGTGCAGGTTGGTGATCTTGCTGGTGGCGTGGCGGCGCAGGGCGACCGGCAGCTCGGCCTGGGGGATGCCGCAGCCGTCGTCCTCCACGGCGATCAGGCGCACGCCGCCGGCGAGCAGGCGCACGGTGATCTGGCTGGCGCCGGAATCGAGCGCGTTGTCCACCAGTTCGCGCACCACCGAGGCGGGGCGCTCCACCACTTCGCCGGCAGCGATCTGGCTGATGAGTTCGTCGGGCAGGTCGCGGATGGGGCGGCGCGCCGGAGGGTTTGCAGGGGTTTGGGTCACCTGCCGGATTCTAGGGGCCGTGGCTGGGGATAATGCGCCCCAATCCTCTGAGAGCCCCATGGAAATCATTGCCTTCCTGATCGACTTCATCCTGCATGTGGACAAACACCTCGAAGCCTTCGTGGCCGCCTATGGCGTGTGGGTGTATGCGCTGCTGTTCATCATCGTGTTCGTGGAAACGGGCGTGGTCGTCATGCCCTTCCTGCCGGGGGATTCGCTGCTGTTCATCGTGGGGGCGCTGTGCGGCGCGGGGCTTATGGACTACGGGCTGGCCGTCACCGTGCTGTTGGTGGCCGCCGTTCTGGGGGACCAGTGCAACTACTCGATCGGCCGCTACTTCGGCCCCAAGGTTTTTGGCTGGGAGAACTCGCGCTGGTTCAACCGCCGTGCCTTCGACCAGGCGCACGACTTTTACGAGCGCTACGGCGGCATCACCATCGTGCTGGCGCGTTTCATGCCGTTCATCCGCACCTTTGCGCCCTTTGTGGCGGGTGTGGCCGCCATGGGGCGCAGCAAGTTCACGGCCTACAACGTGGGGGGCGCGCTGCTGTGGGTGCTGGGCATCTGCACGGCAGGTTACTTCTTCGGCAACCTGCCGTGGGTGCGCGAACACCTGGACAAGATCATCTGGGCGCTGATCATCGTGCCGGGCCTGATCGCCATTTTTGGCGCCTGGCGCGCGGGGCGGCAGGGCAAGGTGGCAGCGGGTTGAAGCTGCTGTGGCGCCAGAGCGCAGCACCCGCGCCGTGGCTTACTGCTTGACCAGTTCCACCCGCCGGTTCTTGGCGCGGCCTGCGTCGGAGTCATTGCTGGCCACGGGGGCCAGCGACGATACGCCATAGCCCTTGAGCCGGTCGGCCGCAATGCCGTAGCGTGCCACCAGGGCCTGCACCACGGCTTCGCCGCGCGCCATGGAGAGCTTCATGTTGCTGTCCATGCCGCCCACGTTGTCGGTGTGGCCCACCACGTTGAGCTTGAGCGTGGGGTCTGCCTTGAGCATCTTGGCGATTTCCACCAGGGCGGCGTCGGATTCGGGCTTGACGATGGCCTTGCCGGTGTCGAAGTAAATGCCGTACACCGTGGCGTGGCCGGTGGTCTTGATGTCGTTGCCCAGCACCAGCGCGGTGGTGCGCACTTCCTGGGCCATGCGCTGCTTCTCGATCAGGTTCACGTGGTACATGCCGTTGTTGGCGCCGGACACTTCGGCCCAAATGTCGGCGTCCTTGTGCGGAATGTGCACCACGGCGTACTGCGTGCCGCCGTCTTCGAACTCGTACACCGCCTTGCCGCCCAGGGCCTTGGCGGCGTTGACGTAGTTGCGTGTAATTTGCAGGCCGCTGGGCTGGGTGATGCCGCTGTTGGCGTAGTAGATGACCTTGAAGTAGCGGCCTTCCACCGTTTCGGTCTTGCCTTGGGCGATGGGGAAGTCGTGCTTGCCAAAGGCCAGCTCGTCGTAGCGGTTGATGTGAAACCCCTGCATGCGGGTGAAGACCGAGGGGTCCTTGCTGCCCTTGGCGTCGGGCTCGGCGCGGGCGGCGGTGCACAGCAGGGCAAGGGTCAGCAGGGGCAGCAGCAGGCGCAGCAGGGCTTTCATGGGAGGTTTTCCTGTGGGGCGGGAGGATGAATTTACACCGTGCGGCTGCGTGCCAGCGGTGGGTTCTTGGCAAAGTAGCGCACGATGCCGCGCATCAGCGCGTCGGCCAGTTGCTCCTGGTAGGCGCTGGTGCGCAGCTTGGCTTCTTCCTGCGGGTTGCTGATGAAGGCGGTTTCCACCAGAACGCTGGGAATGTCGGGCGCCTTGAGCACGGCAAAGCCGGCCTGTTCCACGCGCGGCTTGTGCAGCTTGCCCACGTTGCCGATTTCGCCCAGCAGCACGCCGCCCAGTTGCAGGCTGTCCTTGATTTGTGCCGTGGTGCTCATATCCAGCAGGGCACGTTGCACCTCGCGGTCCTTGGCGCGCACGTTGAGGCCACCCACCAGGTCGGCCTGGTTTTCCTTGTTGGCCAGCCAGCGGGCCGCTGAACTGGAGGCCGCGCCCTGGCTCAGTGCAAACACGCTGGCACCGCGTGCATCGGGGTTGGTGAAGGCATCGGCGTGGATGCTCACGAACAGGTCGGCCTGCACGCGCCGGGCTTTCTGCACGCGGGTGGCCAGGGGCACGAAATAGTCGCCGTCGCGTGTGAGGTAGGCCCGCATGGGGTTGCCGCCCACGGTGGTGGCGTTGATGCGCTCGCGCAGCATGTGGGCCACCTTCAGCACCACGTCCTTCTCGCGCGTGCCGCTGGGGCCCACGGCGCCGGGGTCTTCACCGCCGTGGCCGGGGTCCAGGGCAATGATGATGAGGCGATCGGTATGGGGTGTGGGCCGGGGGGTGATGGGGGGCGGTGCCGCCGGTGCGCTGGCGATGGCGGGGGCTGGGGGCTTGCGCTCGGTTTCGGTGCGGGCGATGAGATCGCCCAGCGGGTCGGTCAGCTCGGCAGTGGAGGGAAGGGCCAGGGCGTGCCCGGTGGGGGACGAGGCTTTGGGTGGTGGGGTGTCTGCGCCCATGTCGCGCAGGCGCTCGGCAATCAGCGCTTCGAGCGGATCGATGGCTTTCTCGGGATACAGGTCGAACACCAGCCGGTGGCCATAGGCGGCCACGGGGTCGAGCGAAAAGACCTGGGGCTGCGCGGCCTGCTTCAGATCCACCACCAGGCGCACCACGTTGGGGGTGTTCTGGCCCACGCGGATGCCTGCGATGTTGGGGTCGTCGGGCCGCACCTTGGCCACCAGTTCGCGCAGTTCGGGGCTCAGGTCAATGCCTTCGATGTCCACCGCCAGGCGCGGCGGGTCGCTCACAAAGTGCTTGCGCACGCGCAGCGGCTGGTCCGATTCGAGCGTGACGCGCGAGTACTCTGGCGCAGGCCACACACGCACGGCCACGATGGTGGCGCCGCGTGCAATGTGCTGCGTGCCCAGCAACAGCACCAGGGTGCCCGCCCGCAGCAGCGCACGCCGCGTGGGGGCAGCGGCGGTTTGCGTGGCATGGCGGTGGTGCAGCGCAGGCGTCATGGGTGCAATCCTTGCAGCAGTTGCTGGCCCAGGGGCGTGTGCGCGTGCAGGGTCACGCGCCGCGCCTCTTCGTCCAGTGCTTCAATGAAGATAGCAACATCCGCAGCAGGGATGAGCGCTGCGGCCTTTTCTGGCCATTCTGCCAGCTTGAGGCCGGGGCTGGCAAACACGTCGCGAAAACCGGCGTCTTCCCACTCGCGCGGGTCGTTGAAGCGGTAGAAGTCGAAGTGCCAAATATTCAGGCCCGGCGCTTCGTGCGGCTCGACCACGGCGTAGGTCGGGCTCTTGATGCGGCCCTGCACGCCCAGCGCGCGCAGCAGGTGGCGTACCAGCGTGGTCTTGCCCGCGCCCAGGTCGCCGTGCAGGGTGAGGAAGGCGTTGGCCAGCAGCGGCTGCGCGGCCAACTGGCCCGCGAACGCAGCCGTATCGTCCTCACTGTGCCAGGTGGCTTGTTGCGTCGCCAGCGCGGGGGGGCTTTCTACAATCGGGCGATGGTGGTCGGCAGCAGTCAATGGGTTCCTCAAATTCAGCAGTGGGCGCGCGAGCTGGGATTCTCCCAAATCGGCGTGGCCGGCGTGGATCTCTCGTCCGCGGAGGAGGGGTTGATGCAATGGCTGGCCCAGGGGTTCCATGGCGAGATGCATTACATGGAAGCGCACGGCCTCAAGCGCGCGCGCCCGGCCGAGCTGGTGCCGGGCACGGTGAGCGTGATCACGGCGCGCATGGACTACCTGCCGCGCGACACGCCCATCGATGTGCCGCCGGGCTGGCAGGCCATCGAGTTCGAGCGGCTGTGGCGCCCGGATGAAGCCATCGTCTCGGTCTATGCCCGGGGGCGGGACTACCACAAGGTGCTGCGCGCGCGGCTGCAAAAGCTGTGCGACCGCATTGCCGAGGCGGTGGGGCCGCTGGGTCACCGCGTGTTCACCGACTCGGCCCCGGTGCTGGAGGCCGAGCTGGCCCGGCGCAGCGGCCAGGGTTGGCGCGGCAAGCACACGCTGGTGCTCAACCGCGAGGGGGGCTCGATGTTCTTCCTGGGCGAGATCTACGTGGACATGCCCCTGGAACCGAGCGAGCCCGTGACGGCGCACTGCGGCTCATGCCAGGCCTGTATCGACGTGTGCCCCACGCAGGCCATCATTGCCCCCTACCGGCTCGATGCGCGGCGCTGCATCTCCTACCTCACCATCGAGCATTCCGGCCCCATCCCGCTGGAGCTGCGGCCCTTGCTGGCCAACCGCATCTACGGCTGCGACGACTGCCAGCTCGTCTGTCCGTGGAACAAATACGCCCGGCCCAGCCAGTTGCCCGACTTCGACGCGCGCGCGGGGCTCACGGGCCAGCAACTGGTGCACCTGTTCGCGTGGGACGAGGCCACCTTTCTGCGCCAGACCGAAGGCGGGCCCATCCGCCGCATCGGCCACGAGCGCTGGCTGCGCAACATTGCGGTGGCGCTGGGCAACGCACTGCGCGGTGCTGACGCCACGCAGGCCCCGCTGCTGCGTGCAGCCCTGCAGACACGCGCAGCGCATGACAGCGCCCTGGTGCGCGAGCATGTGGCCTGGGCATTGGAACAAAGAAAATTTGAATGAAAATGGCTTCAAGCGCTTTATCTATAAGCGATGCAAGCTATCAAAAATATAGCAAATCAGTGGACGAGAAAGCCGCTGTCCCGCAGCGTTTTCACCAGACCCTGCGCAAATTCTGCGTAGCCTGTCGCATTGGCATGGATCTGGTCGGACCGCAGGCGGGCATCGGCCAGCACGGCAGACCAGCCTTTGCGGTGCAGCGGAATCTTCAGTTCGTCGGCGATGTCTGCATACAGTGCGTGGTCGCTCAGTCGGCCTGCGGCGGCCAGCAAGGACAGCTCGGGCACGGCCACCAGCAGCACCTGGGCCCCACTGGCGCGGACCAGCTCGCAGATCTGGCGCACCTGTGCGCGGGTGGTGCTGGCGCCCTGGCGGCGCAAAAAATCGTTGCCGCCGATGCTGACGACCACCAGCGCCGGCTGGTGCTGCTGCAGCAGACCGGGCAATCGCGCCAGTGCCTGTGTGGAGGTGTCGCCCGGTACGCCAGCATTCACCACCTTCCAGCCGGTCAGGCGCTGCAGCACGGCCGGGTAGGCCGTGTCGGCAGATGCGCCCACGCCCGAGGTCAGCGAGTCGCCCAGCGCCAGCACCGTGGCATCGCGCGGCACGGCCTGCGCACGCGGCGCCTTGCGGCCGCAGCCCGCCAGCGGCAGGAATGAAAGGAGCATCAGGCTGCCACAGACCCGGCGTCGGCCCGGCGACACCATTGCTGGCCGTGCGGCATGGCTCACCGCAGCACCCCCAGCGCCAGCGGCAGGCTCGCCAGTCCCAGCAGGGTGGACAGCGTGACCAGGCCCGCCACATACGGCCCGTTGTAGCCCATGCGTGCGGCCAGCACGTAGCAGCTCGACGCGGTGGGCAGGGCCGAGAAGGCCAGCAGTACGGCAGTCTGCGTGGTATCCAGCCCCAGCGCGCGCGCCAGTGCCCAGGCCAGCAACGGCAGCAGCAGGTGGCGAATGCCCAGCACCGCAGCCGACAGCATGCGCGCCTGCTGCAACTGGCCCAGTTGCATGCCTGCCCCGGCGGCCATCAGGCCCAGCACCAGCGAGGCCGCGCCCACGCGCTGCACGGTGGGCTCCATCCAGCCGGGAATCCGCACCCCCAGCAGGTTGCAGGCCAGGCCGGCCACAGTGGCCAGGATCAGGGGGTTGCGCAGCAGTTCGCGCACAAAATGGTGCTCGCCCTGGCGCGCCATGGGCCACACGGCGGCCACGTTGAGCAGCGGCACGCACACGCCGATGAGCACGGCAATCATCTGCAGCCCCTGGCTTCCCGCCACACGCTCGGCCAGCGCCAGGCCAATGAAGGAGTTGAAGCGAAAGGCCACCTGCGCAGCCGCTGCGTGCTCGCGCGCGCCCAGGTGCGTGCGCAGGCCAGGCAGCCTGGGAAGGGCGTAGGCCAGGGCAATGCCGCCCAGGCTCAACAACAGCCCGGCGGCCATCAGGCCCGAGGCCTCACCCAGGTGGATGGGGCTTTTGACGATGGACTGGAACAGCAGCACCGGGAACAGCAGGAAGTACACCAGGCTCTCCACCGGCTGCCACACCGAGCGGTTGAGCGCCGTGTAGCGGCAGATGAGGTAACCGGCAAGGATGATGCTGAAGTCCGGCAGCAGCAGTTGGGCGTAGTTCAAGGTGTGGGCAGAGAGTGGTCAGGAGGCCGCGCAGGCCCACAGGCGCGTGGTGTGGCCGTCGGATGTCAGCCAGTACCCCAGGGGCTGGCAGGCGCCTTGCGGGCAGAGTTCGTAGTCGGCCGTGAACTCCGAGCGCGTCAGGGTCAGCTCGGTGTGGGTGGTCTGCGCAGGGTGGTAGTGGTACCAGCCGCCGCGCAGGCGTGCGCCGGGCGGCGGCTCCATGCCTGCGGCCGAGCCTTGCACACGCGCCGCCGTGGCCTGCAGTACCGGCGCCGCGCCGGGCGCAGGGGCGGGTAGTACGGCGTAGTCCTCCTCCCAGCGCACTTTTTCGATGGAATGCGTCCAGGCCAGGGTGAACTGCGTGCCGGGCACGAACACCGGCGCTGCCGCAGATGCCGCAAGTGCGAGGCACAGGCCCAGGGCTGGCATGTGCTGTGTCAGGCCGGCTGCGCGGCCCGCTGGCGCTTGCGCCAGACATGCCAGACCAGGAACAGGGAGACCGCCGCCAGACCGATTTCGTCCGTCAGCGGCACGGCTACCACCAGGAAGCTGGCCGAACCGATGGCCACACAGCGCTCCAGCCAGTTCAGCGGCCCCAGCAGGAAGCCGATGGCACCCGCGCCCCACATGCCGATGGCCACCAGCGCCTTGAACACCACCCAGGCGGTGGCCAGCCAGTCGCCGCCCTGCAGCATGAGTGCAGGGCTGTACACGGCCATGTAGGGAACGATGAAGCCCGCAATGGCGATGCGCACCGCCTGCAGCCCGATCTTGAGCCCGGACTCGCGTGCGATGGGCGCCGCGGCAAAGGCTGCCAGGGCCACAGGCGGCGTCAGGTCGGCCATGATGCCGAAGTAGAAGACAAACATGTGCGAGACGATCAGCGGCACGCCCAGTTGCAGCAGCACCGGCGCGGCGAGCGAGCTGGTGATGATGTAGTTGGGAATGGTGGGAATGCCCATGCCCAGCACCAGGCAGGTGACCATGGTCAGGAACAGCGCCAGGAACAGGCTTTTCTCGCCCACCGCGATGATGCGCCCGCCCAGTTCGGCCGCCACGCCGGTGAGGTTGATGACACCGATGATCACCCCCACCAGCGCGCAGGCAATGGCCACGGGCAGCGCGTGGCGGGCGCCGTCGGCCAGGGCGGTCACGGCCAGTTGGCGGGCATCCTGCCCGGTGCGGCGGATGTAGGTCAATGCCACCAGCAACGCGACGACCACCATGAAGGTGCCCACGCCAAAGTGAAAGAACCCCCCACAGGCCAGGCCCAGCAGCACCCAGAACAAGCCACGCAGCGTGAGACCCTTGACCCCGCTGATGACGGCCGCGCCAAAGATCAACACCACCGTGAGCGCCAGCCCCACCGTGCCCGAGAACATGGGCGTGTAGCCGGAGAACAGCAGCGCCACCAGCCCGGCCAGCGGCAGCAGCAGGTACCAGCGCTCGCGCACGGCCGTCCAGGGGTTGGGGCATTCGTCCTTGGGCAGGCCCATCAGGCCCTTGCGCCCAGCTTCCAGGTGCACCATCCAGAAGGCGGTGAAGAAGTACAGAATGGCTGGGATGACGGCGGCCTTGACGATGTCCACATAGGGCACATTGATCGTTTCTGCCATGATGAATGCGACGGCGCCCATCACCGGCGGCATGATCTGCCCGCCCATGCTCGCTGTGGCTTCCACGCCGCCCGCAAACGCGGGGCTGTAACCAAAGCGCTTCATCAGCGGAATGGTGAACTGGCCGGTGGTGACCACGTTGGCCACGCCCGAGCCGTTGATGGTGCCCATCAGCGCCGATGAAATCACCGACACCTTGGCCGGGCCGCCGCGCGTGTGGCCCACGGTGCCCAGCGCAAAGTCGTTGAACAGGCGGATCATGCCCGCCTGTTCCAGAAAGGCACCGAACAGGATGAACAGGAAGATGTAGCTGGATGACACATACGTGGGCGTGCCGTAGATGCCTTCGGTGCCAAAGGCCAACGTGCTCACGATCTGGTCGATGCCAAAGCCCCTGTGTGCCAGCATGCCCGGCAGGTGTTGGCCGAACAACGCATACAGCAGGAACGTCGCGCAGATCAGCGGCAGCCCCCAGCCCATGGCGCGGCGCGCGGCCTCGAAGACCAGGAGCACCAGCGTTACGCCAACGACCCAGTCCATGGGGATGAGCTCACCTGCGCGCTGCGTCAGGTTGGCCTCGTACACCCAGTGGTACAGGCTGAAAACAAAGCCTGTGATCCCCAGCACCCAGCCCAGGATCCGGCCCCAGCGTGCCAGGGTGGGCGATGCGTTTTTGAAGGGGGGCGACAGCGCAAATACCATGAGCAGCACAAAGCCCACATGGATGGCACGGATCACCTGGCTGGACAGCGGATGGAAGGCTGCCATCCAGAGCTGATAGCTTGAAAAAAGGATGGCCACCCCGAACAGCGCACCGCGCAGTGGGGAGCCATGGCTGTCGGGTTGCGTTGGGGGCGCAGCGGTCATCGGCGTCTCTTGAAGTCAAGACAAAGAACGGCTCTGACAGGGCCGTTTCCATGGGAGCCCCCCGGCAGGGGGATGCGCCGGGGGGAGGGGCTCGCTGGGGTTGCTTACTTGATCAGCCCCACTTCCTTGTAATAGCGCTCCGCACCTGGGTGCAACGGCACGGGCATGCCCTTGATGGCGTTGTCGCGTGCAATGGCCTTCGCGGCATTGTGGGCGGCGTGCAGTGTGTCCAGGTTCTCGTACATCTGCTTGGCCATCTGGTAGGCCAGCTCGTCGGAGACACCACTGTGCGTCACCAGAAAGTTGGGAATGGCGGCCGTGGGTACGTCCTGCGTCTGGCCCGTGTAGGTATTGGCTGGAATCACCGCGCCTTGGTAGGCCGCATCACCCACCTTGGCCACCACATCGGCAGGTACCGGAACCACCACGATCTTGACGGCTGTGGCCAGGTCACGGATGGAGGCCACGCCCAGGCCCGCCGACTGCAGCGTGGCGTCAAGCTGGCGGTTCTTGATCAGTTCCACCGACTCGCCAAAGGGCAGGTATTCCACCTTGGCCAGATCGGCGTAGCTCATGCCGGCGGCCTTGAAAATGGCGCGCGCGTTGAGTTCTGTGCCCGACTTGGCCGCGCCCACCGAAATGCGCTTGCCCTTGAGATCGGCCAGCGTCTTGATGCCTGCGTCGGCATTGGCCACGATCTGGATGTAGTTGTTGTAGGTGGCGGAAAGGCCCCGCAACTTGTCCAGCTTTTTGGGGAAACCGGCCTCGGCGTCGCCCTTCCAGGCATCGGACAGTGCATCGCCCAGGGTGAAGGCCAGCTCACCGCGCCCGGCCTGCAGCAGATTGAGGTTCTCGGCCGAAGCCTTGGTCACCTGCGCAGTGGCGCGTGCATTGGGAATGGACTTGGCATACACCTGCGACAGTGCTACCCCGAGCGGGTAGTACACGCCGCTTTGGCCGCCCGTGAGCACGTTGACAAACTGCTGTTGTTGGGCGTGGGTCACCGAGGCCATGGCGACGGCCCCCAGTCCCAGACACAAGCTGATTTTCTGAATCCAGCGCATTGTTTTGTCTCCTGTCTGTTGAGTGAAAAAAGGCAGAATAGCGCAACTTGCTTTTGTATGCCGCCCACGCCCCACGCTGACTCCGCCCTTTCTGGCATTCCCGACGGATCGCAGATCGACGCCTTTGCCGATGCGCTGTGGCTCGAAGAGGGCCTGGCACGCAATACGTTGGATGCCTACCGGCGTGACCTGATCGCGCTCGTGCGCTGGCTGGCACCGCACGGCAAGGGCCTGCTGCAGGTGCAGGAGACCGATTTGCAGGCGTACTTTGCCTATCGCCATGCGCAGACCCGGGCCACCACGGCCAACCGGCGGCTCACGGTGTTCAAGCGATTTTTTGGCTGGGCGCTGCGCGAGCGCCTTGTGGCGCAAGACCCTACGCTGCGCTTGCAGGCAGCGCGCCAGCCCTTGCGTGTGCCCAAGACGCTGTCGCAAGCGCAGGTGGAGGCCCTGCTGGCTGCGCCCGATGTGGGCACGCCCTTGGGCCTGCGTGACCGTGCCATGCTGGAACTGATGTACGCCAGTGGACTGCGGGTGTCGGAGTTGGTGGCGCTCAAGACCTGGCACCTGGGCATGAACGAGGGTGTGCTGCGCGTGCTGGGCAAGGGCAGCAAGGAGCGCCTGGTGCCCTTTGGCGAGGTGGCGCGCCAGTGGCTGGAGCGCTATCTGCAGGAGGCGCGATCGGCCATACTGGCCGGGCAGCAAACTGACGACCTGTTTGTGACTGCCCGTGGGGCGGGCATGACACGCGTGATGTTCTGGATGCTGGTCAAGAAGTACGCGGGCTTGGCGGGCATTACCGCACCGCTGTCACCCCACACGCTGCGCCATGCCTTTGCCACCCATTTGCTCAACCATGGGGCTGATCTGCGCGTGGTGCAGTTGCTGTTGGGGCATGCGGATATTTCCACCACCACCATCTATACCCATGTGGCGCGTGAGCGCCTGCGCCAGTTGCACGCGCAGCACCACCCACGCGGGTGAGTGTGCAGTGATTACGCGGCTTCCAGGCTGTCGGCCCAGGCCAGCGCTTCCAGGTGGGCCATGTTGACCTGGCGGCCGGAGAGGTGCAGCAGCTCGGTGTTGTGGGCAAAGGCGGCTTCGTCGCCACTCTCACAGGCTTTGGTCAATGCCAGGAAGGGGGCGTACACGCCCGAGTTGTGCAGCAAGGCATCGATCACGGGCTGGGGCAGCGCCACGGATTCCAGGGCTTTGTCCAGCGGTATGCCCAGCATGGCGTCGAGCAGCGAAAACACACCGACCACAAAGGCGTTGTCGCATTCCTCGGGGGACAGCAGTTCGGTCGCCAGCAGTTCCATCAGGCGCCCGCGCACCACCGCCGTGGTGCCTATGGCCGGTGCCGATCCGCTGTTGCGCGAGGTGGTCAGCAGCAGGGCTGCCCAGCGGAACAGCTTTTTGAGGCCCAGGATCATCACCGCATGTTTGAAGGAGGTGATTTCGCACTGCAGACCAAAGCCCGAGGAATTGATGAAGCGCAGCAGGTTGAACGAGAGTGTCGGATCCTTTTTGAGCAGATCCTCGATTTCGGAAGAGCTGGCCTGTTTGCGGATCAGGTTGATCAACTGGATGATGATGGCCTGCGATGGCCGCAGCGTTTTGGTCTGCACCAGCGAGGGCTGCGCAAACCAGAAGCCCTGGAACAGCTTGACACCCAGGTCTGCCATGAGCTGGTACTGCTCGGCCGTTTCCACCTTTTCGGCCACCAGTTTGGCCTGGCTGTTGGTGCTGGCAAATTTGACCAGGGGAGCCGCCAGCTCGGGCTTGAAGGCCTTCATGTCCAGCTTGATGTAAGCGGCGCGCGGCAACCAGCACGCATACGCTTTGCGCAGCACATTCTGGTTGAACGCCAGCTTGAACCCGCGCTTGTTCAAGGCCTCGAACTGGACCACGCAGGCTTCGATGTCTTCGGGGGTGGCACCGTCCGGCAGCGGGGGAATCTCCAGCACCACCTTGTCCGGATGCACCAGTTCCAGGTGGCCGCTGGCCAGGCTTTCGTGGGTGCAGTTGATGAACACCAGCTTCTTGCCCACCAAGGCCTCTGCGCCGCCATGCGACAAGGCGTTGAACAGCAGTGCGGCATCGCTGGCGGCGGTGTGCGAATCCAGCGCCGTGGTGCGGTCAAACAGCTCGTAGCCAAAGACGGCACGGTGTTCATCCACGATGGCCTGGCGGGCGATCAGTGCGGCCAGTCCGTCTTCCGGCGGCAGCTCTGGCGTGGAGGGGGATTCTTCTTGGGTGCTGGACATGGTGCTTGGGTCGATGGAACCCTTCAATTCTAGGCGCTTCAGTCGGTCACATGGTCGGCCCAGGCCAGGGCTTGGAGGTGGGCGCCATTGATCTGTGCGCTGCTCAGGTGCAAGGTGCTGGCGGCATGGTGGAAGGCGTCGTCATCGCTGGACTCACAGGCCTCGGCCAGCTTGAGCAGATCGCCCAGAAAGCCCTCCCGGTGCAGCAATGCGGCGCGCACTGCTTCCGGAACGCTCAACAGAGCGAGCGCTTCTTCCATGGGCATGCGAAGCATGACGTCCAGCAGCGAAAAGATACCAACCACAAAGGCCTCGTCGGCCTCTTCCTGGGAGACGGTTTCCAGGGCCAGCAGCTCCATCAGGCGGCCGCGCACGACGGCGGTCTGCCCCACAGACGATGGCGTGCCGTTGGCGCGCGAGGCCGTCAGCAGCAATGCGGCCCAGCGGAACAGCTTTTTCAGGCCCAGCAGCATGACGGCCTGGCGGAACGAAGTGATCTCACGCGAGATGCCCAAACCTGCAGAGTTGATGAGACGCATGAGGTTGAAGGCCAGGCCGGCGTCCTTTTTGAGCACTTCTTCGATCTCGTCCGTGCTGGCCTGTTTGCGCACCAGATTGATGAGTTCCAGAATGGCCGCCTGTGACGGCGCCACCAGCTTGGTCTGCACCAGGGAAGGGCGCGCAAACCAATAGCCCTGAAACATCTGCACGCCCTGGCTGGATGCAAAGTCGTACTGTTGCGCGTTCTCGATCTTTTCGGCAATCAGCTCCGCTTGGCTGCGGCGGTTGGCATAGTTGAGGAGTACGGCCAGCTGGTCCTGGGCCAGCACCGACAGATCGAACTTGATGTAGTCGGCCAAGGGCAGCCAGGCTGCATAGGGCGACTGCAGCACCGTATGGTTGAACGCCAGGTGGAATCCGCGGTCGCGCAGGCCTTGCAGGATGGGCAGTCGCGCAGCCACTTCCTCGGAGGCCGCATGGCCCAGCGGGGAGATTTCGAGTACCACCTTCTCGGGGTCGACCAACTCCAGGTGGCCGCCGGTCAGACTCTCGTGGGTGCAATTGACGAAGATGAGCTTCTTGCCGACCAGCTCATCCGAACCAGCGTGCGACAGGGCCGTGAACACCAGCGCCACATCGCTGGCGGCGGTGTGGGCCTGGCCTGAGCGCGAACGGTTGAACAGCTCGTAGCCGATGACGACGTGCTGGGAGTTCACGATCGCCTGGCGCGCGATCAGCGCCACGGATGTCAGGCTGGCGTCCTGCGAGGTGGTCGCTTGACCGGCGGGAACTGGGGTGCTTGACATGAAAAGGCTTTCCAAGAGGGAGGTGCGATGCGTGCGGGAGGGCGCAGATTGTAAAGATGGTGGGCACCAAGGGACTGTCGCCGAGAAAGTGCCCTGCATAACCTGCCCGCAGCCGGGGTTGCGCGTGATCCTTACAATTCTAGGCCCTGCTGCCAAGCCCGTTGGCAGGGCTTTGTGTAACCAAGGGCAGCTTGGGAGTGCTGGACATGGCAATCTACGAACTCGACGGTGTGGCGCCCCAGATGGCTGCCAGTAGCTGGGTGGCGGACAGCGCCCAGGTCATGGGCCGGGTGGTGCTGGGCGAGGACGCCAGCGTGTGGTTTGGCACCGTGGTGCGCGGGGATACCGAGAGCATCACCATCGGCGCGGGCTCCAACATCCAGGACGCCAGTGTGCTGCACGCCGACTACGGCAAGCCCCTGGTGGTGGGCGAGCGCGTGACCGTGGGCCACCAGGTCATGCTGCATGGCTGCACCATCGGCGATGAATCGCTCATCGGCATTGGTGCCGTCATTCTCAATGGTGCCAAGATCGGCAAGAACTGCCTGGTGGGTGCTGGTGCGCTGGTGACCGAGGGCAAGGAATTTCCCGACGGCTCCATGATCATCGGCAGCCCTGCCAAGGTGGTGCGCCAACTGACGCCCGAGCAGATGGAGGGCCTGCGCCTGAGCGCGCTGCATTACATCGAGAACGCCCGCCGCTTCAAGAGCGGCCTGCGCAAGATCGGCTGAACCTTTCTGGAACCCCTTCGTGTCTGAACTACATAAGTTTCTTTTCGACGGCCTGCCCGTGCGCGGCATGCTGGTGCGCCTGACCGATGCCTGGAGCGAGATCCTGGCACGCCGCGCGGGCAACACGGCCACTGGGCCGTACCCGGAGCCGGTGCGTGCGCTGCTGGGAGAAATGGCCGCTGCTGCCGTGCTGATGGAGGCCAACATCAAGTTCAATGGTGCTTTGGTGTTGCAGGTGTTTGGCGACGGCCCGATCAAGTTGGCGGTGGCCGAGGTGCAGCCCGACCTGAGCCTGCGTGCCACGGCCACGGTGCTGGGTGAGGTGCCCGAGGATGCGCGCCTGAGCCAGATGGTCAACCTGCATGGCGGCGGGCGCTGCGCCATCACGCTGGATCCCAAAGACCGCCTGCCGGGCCAGCAGCCTTACCAAGGCGTGGTGCCGCTGCACGGCGACCAGCACGAAAAGCTTGAGCGCCTGTCCGACGTGCTGCAGCACTACATGCTGCAGTCCGAGCAGCTCGATACCGTGCTGGTGCTGGCGGCCGACGACAAGGTGGCCGCAGGTCTGCTGATCCAGCGCATGCCGGTCAAGGGCGAGGGCAACCTGGCGGGCTCATTCAGCCACAGCGAGAACGAAGACCAGATCGGTCGCAACGAGGACTACAACCGGATTGCGCACCTGGCCGCGAGCCTGACGCGCGAGGAACTCCTCACGCTCGATGCCGACACCATCCTGCGTCGGCTGTTCTGGGAAGAAAAACTGGTGCGCTTCGAGCCCCTGCAGGGCGCGCAAGGCCCACGCTTTGCGTGCACCTGCTCACGCGAGCGCGTGGGCCGCATGCTCCAGGGCCTGGGCCAGGCCGAAGCCGAAGGCATCGTGGCCGAGCAAGGCCATATTGAAGTGGGTTGCGAATACTGCGGTCAGCAATACCGCTTTGACGCTGTGGATGCTGCCAGCCTGTTCACGGCAGCGCCCGTGGCGCAGCCGTCGGATTCTCCGGCCTCTCCCACGCTGCACTGACCACTGACACCGAGGTTCAGCCCGACTTGTGTGAAGCGGGCGCGGTCAGGCCAGCAGCCACCGCGCAAGGGCCCCCCGCCGCGCTGGTGGCGTACCTCTTCCCGAATGGCGCAGCCATTCGGGAGAAGGCGCAAGGCGCGAAGCGCCCCAGGGGGATACCCTTATTTCTGTGTGTACTGTACGTACACCTCTCCCTGCTTGACCATGCCCAGCTCGCTGCGGGCTTTTTCCTCGACCATGTCCAGGCCCTCCTTGAGGTCCTGCACCTCAGAGGCCAGGCGCTCGTTGGCCTGGCTGGCCTGGGCATTGGCGGCCTTTTGGGCGTCGATCTGGCGCTGCATTTCCTGGACGCGCGGAAGGCTGCCACGGCCCAGCCAGAGCTGGGCGTGTACGGCTACCAGCAAGGCCAGCAGCACCAATGGCAGCAATCGTGTGCCCATGGGACAGCGCTACAGCGCGCTCAGCGCAGGTTGTAGAAAGCAGCGCGGCCAGGGTAGTGCGCGATGTCGCCCAGGTCTTCCTCGATGCGCAGCAGCTGGTTGTACTTGGCGATGCGGTCCGAGCGCGAGAGCGAGCCGGTCTTGATCTGGCCGGCGTTGGTGCCCACGGCGATGTCGGCGATGGTGCTGTCTTCGGTTTCGCCCGAGCGGTGCGAAATCACGGCGGTGTAGCCCGCGCGCTTGGCCATCTCGATCGCGGAGAAGGTTTCGGTCAGCGTGCCGATCTGGTTGATCTTGATGAGGATCGAGTTGGCGATGCGCTTGTCGATGCCTTCCTTGAGGATCTTGGTGTTGGTGACGAAAAGGTCGTCGCCCACCAGCTGTACGTTCTTGCCCAGGCGCTCGGTCAGGATCTTCCAGCCGTCCCAGTCGCCCTCGTGCATGCCGTCCTCGATGGAGATGATGGGGTACTTGTCGCACCAGGTGGCGAGCATGTCGGTCCACTGCTGGGCGGTCAGGCGCAGGCCGCCTTCGCCTTCGAGCACGTACATGCCGTCCTTGTAGAACTCGCTGGCGGCGCAGTCCAGGCCCAGGGCGATCTGTTCACCGGCGGTGTAGCCGGCGGCGTCGATGGCTTGCAGGATGAGTTGGATGGCGGCTTCGTGGTTCTCCACGGAAGGCGCAAAGCCGCCTTCATCACCCACGGCGGTGCTCATGCCCTTGTCGTGGATGATCTTCTTCAGGGCGTGGAACACCTCGGCGCCCCAGCGCACGGCCTCGCGGAAGGAGGGGGCGCCCACGGGGATGATCATGAACTCCTGCAGGTCCAGACTGTTGTTGGCGTGCGCGCCGCCGTTGATGACGTTCATCATCGGCACGGGCAGCTGCATGCCGCCCATGCCGCCGAGGTAGCGGTACAGCGGCAGGCCGGACTCTTCGGCGGCGGCGCGGGCCACTGCCATGGAGACGGCCAGCATGGCATTGGCGCCCAGGCGGCTCTTGTTGTCGGTGCCGTCGAGGTCGATCAGGGTCTTGTCGAGGAAGGCCTGCTCGGAGGCGTCCAGGCCGAGCACGGCCTCGGAGATTTCGGTGTTGATGTGCTCCACGGCCTTGAGCACGCCCTTGCCCAAGTAGCGGGCTTTGTCGCCGTCGCGCAGCTCGATGGCTTCGCGCGAGCCGGTGGAGGCGCCCGAGGGCACGGCGGCGCGGCCCATCACGCCCGATTCCAGCAGCACGTCGCATTCGACGGTGGGGTTGCCGCGGCTGTCCAGCACTTCGCGGCCTACGATGTCAACGATGGCACTCATGGGTTTCCTTTTTGCGGGAGTTTCAAATCAAATCGGCATCCAGCCCTTATCGGGTGAGCGCTGGAAGCTATCAAATTGGGAGTATCAAAGGCCTTCGACGCAGACCAGGCGCATGATGGCGGCACCCTCGCGCGCGGCGCGGGCCTTGCCGTACTCGGGCGAATGGTAGAAGGCCTTGGCCGCCTCGAAGCTGGGGAACTTGGCGATCACCAGGCGCTCGGGCGTCCAGTCGCCTTCCATCACCTCGACCTGGCCACCGCGCACGCAGATCTCGGCGTTGTGGGCCTGGAAGGCCGCGGTGGACCATTTCTTGTATTCCTCGTACTGCGCGGGGTTGGTGACGCGCACGTTGGCGATGACGTAGCCACTGGGCATGTTCTCAGGCTCCAAAGTTGTTTTCGAGAAAACCGTTCTTTTTGGTGACGTCGTCGAGCGCCACCAGGGTTTCGAGCAAGGCCCGCATGTGCTTGAGCGGCACCGCGTTGGGCCCATCCGACCAGGCCTCGGCGGGCTTGGGGTGTGTTTCCATGAACAGGCCCGCCACGCCGACGGCCACGCCGGCACGGGCCAGCACCGGCACCATCTCGCGCGCGCCGCCACTCACGGCACCCAGGCCGCCGGGCTTTTGCACCGAATGGGTCACGTCGAACACCACGGGCGCGCCGGAGTTGCGCATCTCGGCCAGGCTGGTCATGTCGGCGACGAGGTTGTTGTAGCCGAAGCTCACGCCGCGCTCGCAGGCGAGGAAGCGGTCTTCCGACAGGCCCACTTCGCGCGCGGCGGCGCGGGCCTTGTCGATGACGTTCTTCATGTCCCAGGGCGCGAGGAACTGGCCCTTCTTGATGTTCACCGGCTTGCCGGACTGTGCCACGGCGCGGATGAAGTCGGTCTGGCGGCACAGGAAGGCCGGCGTCTGCAGCACGTCCACCACGCTGGCCACCTCGGCCACCTGGGCGGCTTCGTGCACATCGGTCAGGATGGGCAGCTGCAGTTGGCGGCGCACTTCATCGAGGATCTTCAGGCCTGCGTCCAGCCCCACGCCGCGCTGGCTGGTGCCGGACGAGCGGTTGGCCTTGTCGAACGAGCCCTTGTAGATCAGCGGAATGCCCAGCGCCGTGCAGGTCTCCTTGAGCTGGCCCGCGACGTCCAGCGACATCTGCAGGCTTTCGATGGAGCAGGTGCCAGCGATCAGGAAGAAGCGCTGGTCGAGGCCGACGTCGAATCCGCAGAGTTGCATGGTGCGTTCCTTCAGGCTTTGGTGGCCTTCTGGTGCTCGACGGCCGCCTTGATGAAGGCGTTGAACAGCGGGTGGCCATTCCATGGGGTGGACTTGAACTCGGGGTGGAACTGCACGCCGATGTACCAGGGGTGCACGCTGTGCGGCAGCTCGACGATCTCGGTCAGGTGCTCGCGCTGCGTCAGCGCCGAGATCACCAGGCCCGCCTTGCGCAGCGGGTCGAGGTAGTTCACGTTGGCTTCGTAGCGGTGGCGGTGGCGCTCGGTCACCACGTCGCCGTAGATGCTGTGGGCCAGCGTGCCGGGGGCCACGTCGGAGCTTTGCGCGCCCAGGCGCATGGTGCCGCCCAGGTCGGAGCTGGCGTCGCGCTTCTGGATGCTGCCGTCCGCATCTTTCCATTCGGTGATGAGGGCGATGACGGGGTGCTTGCAGTCCGGGTCGAACTCGGTGCTGTTGGCGCCTTCGAGGCCCGCCACGTGGCGCGCGTATTCGATGGTGGCCACCTGCATGCCCAGGCAAATGCCCAGGTAGGGCACTTTGTGCTCGCGCGCATAGCGGGCGGTGTTGATCTTGCCTTCCACGCCGCGCTGGCCGAAGCCGCCGGGCACCAGGATGGCGTCGTAACGGGCCAGCTTCTCTGCGGCGTCCGGGCCTTCCATGGTTTCTGAATCGACATGGTCGATCTTCACGCGCACATGGTTCTGCATGCCGGCGTGGCGCAGCGCCTCGTTGACCGACTTGTAGCTGTCGGACAGATCGACGTATTTGCCGACCATGGCGATGCAGACCTCGCCCTGTGGGTGCTCGGTCTCATGCACCAGCGCGTCCCAGCGCTTGAGGCTGGTGGGCGGGGTGTTCAGGCGCAGCTTGTCGCAGATCAGGCCGTCCAGGCCCTGCTCGTGCAGCATGCGCGGCACCTTGTAGATGGTGTCCACGTCCCACATGCTGATCACGCCCCATTCGGGCACGTTGGTGAACAACGAGATCTTGCCGCGCTCGTCTTCAGGAATGCGGCGGTCGGCACGGCACAGCAGCGCGTCGGGCTGGATGCCGATCTCGCGCAGCTTTTGCACCGTGTGCTGCGTGGGCTTGGTCTTGAGCTCGCCCGCGGCCGCGATGAAGGGCACGTAGGTCAGGTGCACGAAGGCAGCGTTGTTCGGACCCAGCTTGAGGCTGAGCTGGCGCACGGCTTCAAGGAAGGGGAGCGATTCGATGTCGCCCACGGTGCCGCCGATTTCGACGATGGCCACGTCCACGGCATCGTCGGTGCCGACACCGGCGCCGCGCTTGATGTACTCCTGGATCTCGTTGGTGACGTGCGGGATCACCTGCACCGTCTTGCCGAGGTAGTCGCCCCGGCGTTCCTTCTCCAGCACCGACTGGTAGATCCGGCCGGTGGTGAAGTTGTTGGCCTTCTTCATGCGCGTTTCGATGAAACGCTCGTAGTGGCCCAGGTCGAGGTCGGTTTCGGCGCCGTCGTCCGTCACGAACACTTCGCCGTGTTGGAACGGGGACATGGTGCCCGGGTCCACGTTGATGTACGGGTCGAGCTTGATGAGGGTGACTTTGAGGCCGCGCGATTCGAGGATCGCGGCAAGGGAGGCTGAGGCGATTCCCTTGCCCAGGGAAGACACCACACCGCCGGTGACGAAGACAAATTTGGTCATGTCTTTTTAAGGTGGTGGGAAATTGGGATTATAGATGGCGGCCCCGTCCTGCCATCGTCCGCGTGCCTTGAATGGGGGTTCTGTCTGCTAAATTGCGGCCCATGAAAGAGCTTGCCGGCAAACACATCGTCCTGGGCCTCAGTGGAGGCGTAGCCTGTTACAAATCGGCGGAGCTGTGCCGTGCCCTCATCAAGGAGGGGGCCACCGTGCAGGTGGTGATGACCGAGGCGGCCGCCCAGTTCATCACGCCCGTGACCATGCAGGCGCTGTCGAACCGGCCCGTGTACGGCTCGCAGTGGGATGCGCGCGAGGCCAACAACATGCCGCACATCAACCTCTCGCGCGAGGCCGATGCCATTCTGATCGCGCCGTGCAGCGCGGACTTCATCGCCCGCCTGGCCCAGGGTCGGGCCGACGAGCTGCTGAGCCTGCTGTGCCTGGCGCGCCCGCAGGAGCGCGTGCCGTTGCTGCTGGCGCCGGCCATGAACCGCGAGATGTGGGCGCACCCGGCCACGCAGCGCAACCTGGCCCAGGTGGCGCAGGACGGCGCCACGGTGCTGGCCGTGGGCAACGGCGACCAGGCCTGCGGCGAGACCGGCGACGGCCGCATGCTCGAACCGGCGGAGCTGCTGGAGGAGGTGATCGCCTTTTTCACGCCCAAGTTGCTGGCGGGGCAGAAGGTGCTGGTCACGGCGGGGCCCACGTTCGAGGCCATCGACCCGGTGCGCGGCATCACCAACCATTCGAGCGGCAAGATGGGCTTTGCCATCGCCCGCGCGGCCCGCGAGGCTGGCGCCGAGGTCACGCTGGTGGCGGGCCCCGTGCACCTGCCCACGCCGCGCGGTGTGCAGCGCGTGAATGTGCGTTCTGCACAGGAAATGCTTGCGGCGACCGAGCCACGGGCGCAGTCAGCTACTGTTTTCATAGCGACCGCGGCGGTGGCTGATTGGCGCCCGGCCACGCAGGCCGAGCAGAAGATCAAAAAGGATGGCTCGGGACAGACCCCCGTGCTGGGCTTCGTCGAGAACCCGGACATCCTGGCCACGGTGGCGCAGTCGCCGCGCGCCCAAAGCGGCAGCCTGTTCTGCGTCGGTTTCGCGGCCGAGAGCCACGACCTGCTCGCGCACGCCAGCGCCAAGCGCGAACGCAAACGCGTGCCGCTGCTGGTGGGCAACATCGGCCCGGCGACGTTTGGTCAGGACGACAATGCGCTGCTGCTGGTCGATGCTACGGGGCACCGCGAATTGCCCCATGCCAGTAAGCGCACGCTGGCGCGCCAGTTGGTTGCGGAGATTGCCCAACGATTGCCCTGAGCCCCTTGTGGGTTCGACAGGAGGCAGACCATGTCCATAGCACCCAAGCCCGAATGGGATACCCCGCCCCACGGCGACTTTGCTGCCTATGTGGAGCGGCTCAGCGGTGCAGTGCCTGGTGCTCAGTCCGCAGGGCGTTTGCTGCAGGCTTCCAGTCCGGCCACGCGGCCAAATCCCAAGGCTGGGCCGGGCAAGCGTACGGAGGCCGTGGGTGCTGTGCCGGGCAAGGCTGTGGCGCCCGGACCGTACTCGGTGTGGGAGCCTTTGTCCCGAGTCGTGCGTGCGGTGCGCGGTGTGCTGCTGCTGTCGGTGGTGGTGCAGGTGCTGATGCTCTTCGTGCTGGAACAGGGCTCCTGGTGGGGGCTGTTTGCCACGGCCTTCGTATGGTGGGGCCTGGGCCGGGTGGCGAGCATGGTGCGCACCGTCCTGACGCTGCCAGGGGTTGCGAACGCAGACCAAGGCCTAGCGCAACTCAAGAAACAGCTGGCCGATCTGGCGCAGCAAAAGAACGCAGGAAAACGCAAGTGAAGATTGACGTCAAGATACTGGATCCGCGCATGGCGGATCAATTGCCAGCGTATGCCACACCGGGAAGTGCGGGCCTGGATTTGCGGGCCTGCCTGGATGCTCCACTCACGCTGCAGCCCAACGCATGGCAGTTGGTGCCCACCGGCATTGCCATCCACCTGTGCGACCCGGGCTACGCGGCGTTGCTCCTGCCGCGCTCTGGCCTGGGCCACAAACATGGCATTGTGCTGGGCAATCTGGTGGGTCTGATCGACAGTGATTACCAGGGGCAGCTCATGGTCAGCGCCTGGAACCGCAGCGACCAGGCCTTCACCATCGAGCCCATGGAGCGCCTGGCGCAAATGGTCATCGTGCCGGTGGTCCAGGCCCAGTTCAACGTGGTCAGCGAGTTTTCCCAATCCAGCGCGCGTGGCGAGGGGGGCTACGGCTCCACCGGTTCGCGTTGAACATCGGCGCCTGTAGGACGGTTCGTACGGCGGGGTGGGGCGGCTTCTTACGGGCAGTCCGGCTGTCGCCCGGCAGTGGGGTATGGCTGGACAGGCGTTCAATGGCTGTATTGACAGTCCATTCTTTCACCAGGAGGTTCGCTTGAATCAACCCCACAACCATCGGCGTGCGCGCGCCAGCGCGCTTGTCTGCGCAGCTGTCGCGGCCGGGCTCTTGTCTGCTTGTGCGCACCAGCGCCCGGCCCCGCAGGCTTACCCTCAAGGGACCTATCAAGGCGGTTACCCTGCGCATGCACCAGCCGCTACGGAGTATGGGCGTGTCACCCACATTCAGTGGCTGCAGGGCTATCACCAGGGGCAGTCCACCGGGGCTGGCGCCGTCATTGGTGCCGTGGTCGGTGGCCTGATTGGCAACCAGATCGGCAAGGGCAGTGGCCGCGCCGCTGCCACGGCCGTGGGCGTGGTGGGCGGGGCGGTGGCTGGCAACGCCATTGAAGAGCGCAATCAGTCTGCCCAGGGGGCCTACCGCATCACCATCCGGCTCGACCGTGGTGGGCAACGGGTGTATGACGTGCCTTCCGTCGGCGACTTGCGCGTGGGCGATCCCGTGCGCATGGTCAATGGCCAGATATCGCGCTATTGAGCCGGGGCCAGACCGGTGCTGGATTGCCCGTGGTCTGGTTCAGTGCAGTGATGCGCTGCCCGGTGCCTGAGGCTGTACGCGAAAGAACCCGGTACCTGCGGTGCCGCGCCCGACTTCATCCACCGTGGCTTCCCGTATGGCACACACTTTCAGTTGGAGGCGCAGGGCGATGCCCGCCAGAGGATGGTTTCCGTCGAGTACCACGTGCTCGGGGTAGATTTCGCTGACGGTGTACAGCACATCGCGCGGCGCATCGGCATTGCAGCCCGCAGGCAGGGCGTGGCCCTCAATGGTCATGCCTTCTTCAAGGCTGTCCGGAAACAGTGAGCGCGGCTCCAGAAACAGCAGCTGATCCTGGTAGTCGCCAAACGCATCCTCCGGCTCCAGGTGCAGTGCCAGCGTATCGCCCACGCGGTGGCCCTGCAGTGCTTCCTCGATGCGCGCGAGCAGATCGTTGCCACCCACCAGAAACTCAACCGGATCGTCGAGTACGTCCAACTCTTCGCCGAGGGTGTCCTTGAGCACCCAAGTCAGCGCCACTACACATTGATGTTTGATTTCCATACGAGAATTGTCGCAGTTTGGCCCATCCATGCCCGGAGTGCACCATGACCATCGATCCGCAGCCCCCTCAAAGCAACGCAGTACAGATGCTCCCGGAGGGGCGTTTCAGTGGGCGCGAGGCCTTTCAGCAGTTGGTGCGCGATGCGCTGGCAACTGCTGCCCGTGAGGGTTGGCGCGAGATCATCCTGAGCGATGCCGATTTTCATGACTGGCCGCTGGGTGAGCGTGCGGTGATCGAATCGCTGCAGGAGTGGGCCCGTGGCGGCAGACGCCTCACCTTTCTGGCCTGCAACTACAACGAGGTGATTCGACGCCACGCCCGGTTGGTGCGATGGCGTACCACCTGGGACCACATCCTGACTTGCCGCGCCTGCCCAGCGGCCGACCCTTTGGACATTCCCAGTGCCATCTGGTCCCCGCAGTGGGTTCTTCATCGTCTGGACCCTGACCGCTGTGCGGGTGTGACGGGAACAGAGCCCTCGCGCCGGGTGCTGTTGCAAGAGGTGTTGGGGGAGTGGGTGCGCAGCAAGAGCGCTCCGGGATTTCCGGCGACCACCCTGGGGCTGTGAGTCCGTGGTTTGTGTGGAAATCATGTCAACCATGTCAGGCCCCCGTCAGTTATAGGCAATGCAGCCCAGGGTGTATGCGGATTGGTGTTTTTCACTATTGACGAATTCGCAATACAATCGCCAGCTGATTTTTTGATAGCGCTTTGGCCTGTATCAACGTACTGCCAAAGCAAATTTTGGCTGAAATCAGTCGAAATACCTGATCTTCGTTTTTTTGACCCTCCTCAAGGAAAACCTGAAATGAACAAGTCCCTCGTCATCGCTTCCCTGATCGCTGCTGCCGCCCTGGCTGCCTGTGGCAAGAAGGAAGAGCCGGCACCTGCTCCCGCGCCCGCACCTGCTGCCGCTCCTGCAGCACCGGCCGCTCCTGCCGTCGAGGCCGCTTCCGCTGCTGCAGAAGCAGCTTCTGCACCTGCCGCCGCTCCTGCAGCATCCGAGGCAGCACCGGCTGCTCCCGCAGCAGCTTCCGAAGCCGCCAAGTAAGCACAGACGAGTGTTTGGCACATGCCCCGACGGGTGTGTGCCGATGACACTCCAGCCCCGACCTTCACAGGCCGGGGCTTTTTTTTTGGCTTGTCAGTGTGACGACATTGCGTGGCCAAAGAAAAAACCCCGCTATCGAATAGATAGCGGGGTTTTCTTTACTGACTTGGTGCCGGAGAGATGAATCGAACACCCGACCTTCTCATTACGAATGAGCTGCTCTACCGACTGAGCTACACCGGCGTAAGCCTGAAATTATAGCGTGGAATGGTAGCTTGTCACGCGCTCGACCTCATTTTTTGAGCCGAGGATCACGCTGACGCGTTCATGCAACTGGGTGGGCTGGATGTCGAGGATGCGCTGGCGGCCGTTGGTGGCGGCTCCGCCGGCTTGCTCGACGAGCCAGCCCATGGGGTTGGCTTCGTACAGCAGGCGCAGCTTGCCGGGCTTGTTGGGTTCGCGTTTGTCCCAGGGGTACATGAAGATGCCGCCGCGCGTCATGATGCGGTGCACATCGGCCACCATGCTGGCGATCCAGCGCATGTTGAAGTCCTTGCCGCGTGGCCCTTCCTTGCCCTGCAGGCATTCGTCGATGTAGCGGCGCACGGGCTCGTCCCAGTGGCGCATGTTGCTCATGTTGATCGCGAATTCCTTGGTGTCTTCGGGAATGCGCACGTTCTCCTGGGTCAGCACGAACGAACCCTGCTCGCGGTCGAGCGTGAACATGGCCACGCCGTCGCCCACGGTGAGCACCAGCGTGGTCTGCGGGCCATAGACGCAGTAGCCCGCGGCCACCTGGTGGCTGCCGGGCTGCAGGAAGTCGCCTTCGTCCACGCCGCGGTCGTCTTCCGGCATCTTGAGCACGCTGAAGATGGTGCCGATGCTCACGTTCACATCGATGTTGGATGAACCGTCGAGGGGATCGAACAGCAGCAGGTATTCGCCCTTGGGATAGCGGTTGGGCACCACGTAGATGCCTTCCATTTCCTCGCTGGCCATGGCGGCCAGGTGGCCTCCCCATTCGTTGGCCTCGATCAGCACCTCGTTGGCGATGATGTCGAGCTTCTTCTGCATCTCGCCCTGCACGTTCTCGCTGTCGGCGCTGCCGAGCACGCCGCCCAGGGCGCCTTTGTTGACGGCCTGGCTGATGCTCTTGCAGGCGCGGGCCACCACTTCGAGCAGCAGGCGCAGTTCAGAGGGGATGTGGCCTGCCACGCGCTGCTGTTCCACCAGGTAGCGGGTGAGGCTGATGCGTTTTGCCATACGGGTTCTCCTTATTCGTCGGCCAGTGCGCGGGTGACGACCTCGCGCACATCATTGCTCAGGTGTTCGCGTGCGGCCACGCGGGCGATGGCTTCACGGGCGGCGGTGCGCCAGGGTTCAGCCAGTTTCTTCCAGCGGTCCATGGCGCGGGCCAGGCGTGCTGCGACCTGCGGGTTGATGGCATCGAGCTCGATCACGCGCTCGCTCCAGAACACGTAGCCCGCTGCATCCCGGCGGTGGAAGGCGCCAGGGTTGGCGCTGCAGTAGCTGAAGATCAGGCTGCGCGCGCGGTTGGGGTTCTTGAGGCTGAAGTCCGCATGCTGCATGAGCTGGCGCACCGTGGGCAGCACGTTGCCGCCGCGGTCGGGGCTGCCGGCCTGCAGTGCAAACCACTTGTCGATGACCAGCGGTTCGTGCTTGAAGAGTGCGTGGAAGCGCTCCAGCGCCGGTGCCGCCAGCGCGTTGCCACTGCCCACCAGGGCGGCCAGGGCGTTGAAGCGGTCGGTCATGTTGCCTGCGGTCTTGAAGCGCTGGTAGGTCTTGCCGGGCCAGACCTGGTCGCCCGTGGTGCGCGCGGCCAGGCACAGCATGGACAAGGCCATGCCTGCGAGGGCGCGGCGTCCGGCAGAGACCGCGTCGGGCCGGTAGGCGCCCGTCTGCTGGTGTTGCTCGTAGGCCCACTGCCAGTCGTCCTGCAGCGCCAGGGCCAGTTGCAGGCGCATGGCCTCGCGTACGGCGTGCACGCGCTGCGGATCGATCACATCCAGCTGCTCGGCGATGTAGGTTTCCGAGGGCAGGGTGAGCGCCAGCTCCTTGAACGCAGCATCCAGCCCAGGGTGGCGCAGCACGCCGCGCATGGCCTGAACGAAGTTGTCGGGCAGAATGTTTTGATCAATTTGGCCTTCAGCGCCCGTCTGTATTGCGCTATCAGCTATTGTTTTGATAGCAATGCGCAGTGCCAGGCGCTGGCCCGCTTCCCAGCGGTTGAAGGCGTCGCTGTCGTGCGCCAGCAGGGTCAGCAGCGCGGCATCGCTGTAGTCGCAGTCCAGCACCACCGGGGCGCTAAAAGCCCGCAGCAGCGAGGGCACGGGGGCGCTGTCCACATTCACGAAGGTGAGCTGCAGGCTCTCATCGGCCAGCACCACGGTGCGCGTGGTAGTGCCGGGGGCGGCTTCGCCATCGAGTTGCAGGGGCAGGGCGCGTCCGTCCTGCGTGAGCAGGCCCAGCTCCACCGGGATGACGAAGGGCGCCTTGCTGGGCTGGCCCGGCGTGGGCGCGCAGCTTTGCGTGAGGGTGAGGGTGTAGCGGCGCTCTGCGGCGTCGTACTGGCCCGTGGCGCGCACATGCGGCGTGCCGGCCTGGCTGTACCAGCGCTTGAACTGCTCCAGCCGCTGGGCCAGCTCAGACCCAGGGTTGGCGTCTGCAATGGCCTGGGCGAAATCGTCACAGGTCACGGCCTGGCCGTCGTGGCGCTCGAAGTAGAGCTTCATGCCCCGCGCGAAGCCCTCACGGCCCACCAGGTTGTGCTGCATGCGCACCACCTCGGCACCCTTTTCGTAGATGGTGACGGTGTAGAAGTTGTTGATCTCGATGTAGCTGTCGGGCCGCACCGGGTGGGCCATGGGGCCGGCGTCTTCGGGGAACTGCGTGGTGCGCAGCACGCGCACGTCCTCGATGCGCTTGACGGCGCGCGCCGAGGGGCTGCCCGCCAGATCCATGCTGAATTCCTGGTCGCGGAAGACGGTCAGGCCTTCCTTCAGGCTGAGCTGGAACCAGTCGCGGCAGGTGACGCGGTTGCCCGTCCAGTTGTGGAAGTACTCGTGCCCCACCACGCTTTCGATGTGGGCGAAGTCGGCATCGGTGGCCGTGGCTTCGCTGGCCAGCACGTACTTGGTGTTGAAGATGTTGAGGCCTTTGTTCTCCATCGCGCCCATGTTGAAGTCGCTGGTGGCGACGATCATGAAGCGCTCCAGATCCAGCGGCAGGCCAAAGCGCGCCTCGTCCCAGGCCACGCTGGCCATGAGCGAGTTCATGGCGTGTTCGGTCTTGCCCAGGTCGCCGGGGCGCACATACACCTCCAGCAAATGCTCCTGGCCCGAACGCGAGACGATGCGCTGCTGGCGCGCCACCAGCGTGCCCGCCACCAGGGCGAACAGGTAGCAGGGCTTCTTGTGCGGATCAACCCATTTGGCGAAGTGGCGCCCGCCGTCCAGCTCGCCCTGCTCGACCAGGTTGCCGTTGGACAGCAGCACCGGGTACGCGGCCTTGTCGGCGCGCAGCAGCACGGTGAAGCTGGCCATGACGTCGGGCCGATCCAGGAAGTAGGTGATGCGGCGGAAGCCCTCGGCCTCGCACTGCGTGAAGAAGGCGCCCTGGCTCACGTACAGGCCCGAGAGCTGGGTGTTCTTCTCGGGGGCGCAGGTGGTGAAGATCTCCAGCTCCACCGGCTCGGTGCCTTCGGGAAGGTTTTCCAGCACAAGCTGCTGGCCTTCCATCTTGAAGCTGGTGCCTGCACCACCCACCAGCACACGGGCCAGGTTCAGGTCCTCGCCGTCCAGGCGCAGGGGCTGCGCGGGCACGGCAGCGTTGCGGCGCACGCGCATGCGGTTGAGCACGCGGGTCTTGGCCGGGTCCAGGTCGAAGGTGAGTTCCACGCTGTCGATCCACCAGGCGGGCGCCTGGTAGTCGGCACGGAAGATGGCGGCAGGGGCCGCCTGCCCGTCACGCAGGTGTGGCATGGGTTGCTTTCTTATACGCCTTGCTTGAGCGAGGCTTCGATGAAGGCGTCGAGGTCACCGTCCAGCACCTTTTGCGTGGCGGAAATCTCGACGTTGGTGCGCAGATCCTTGATGCGGCTGTTGTCCAGCACGTAGCTGCGGATCTGGTGGCCCCAGCCCACATCGGTCTTGGTGTCTTCGAGCTTTTGCTGCTCTTCCTGGCGCTTGCGCAGCTCGTAGTCGTACAGGCGGCTGCGCAGGCGTTGCCAGGCCACGTCACGGTTGCTGTGCTGGCTGCGGCCGTCCTGGCACTGCACCACGATGCCGGTGGGCATGTGCGTCAGGCGCACGGCCGAGTCGGTCTTGTTGATGTGCTGACCGCCCGCGCCCGATGCGCGGTAGGTGTCGGTGCGCACGTCGGCGGGGTTGATGTTGATCTCGATGGAGTCGTCGATCTCCGGATAGACGAACAGCGAGGCAAACGAGGTGTGGCGCCCCCCCGAGCTGTCGAACGGGCTCTTGCGCACCAGGCGGTGCACGCCGGTTTCGGTGCGCAGCAGGCCGTAGGCGTACTCGCCCTCGATCTTGATGGTGGCGCTCTTGATGCCGGCCACATCGCCGGGGGTTTCTTCTTCCACCGTGGCCTTGAAGCCCTTGCGCTCGGCGTACTTGAGGTACTGGCGCAGCAGCATGCTGGCCCAGTCGCAGGCCTCGGTGCCGCCAGCGCCGGCCTGGATGTCCACAAAGCAGTTGAGCGGGTCGGCCTCGTTGCTGAACATGCGGCGGAATTCCAGCTCCTCCACCAGCGGGCGCAGTTTCTCGGCCTCGGCCTCGATGGTCTGCAGGCCCGCGTCGTCGCCTTCTTCCTTGCTCATCTCGAACAGTTCTGCGTTGTCGGCCAGCTCGCGTGTGAGCTTGTCGAGCGTGAGCACGACGCCGTTGAGCGACTTCTGCTCCTTGCCCAGCTCCTGGGCTTTCTTGGGGTCGTTCCAGACCGAGGGGTCTTCGAGCGAGGCGTTTACCGTGCGCAGGCGTTCAAATTTGGCATCGAAGTCAAAGATACCTCCGTAACTCGGCCGTGCGCGTGGCCAAGTCCTGGAGGGTGTTGCCGATCTGGTTGATGCGTTCTGCTTCCATGGTGTGCAATCCTGAGTGTTCTGAATAACCCGCGATTTTCTCATGCGCGGGCCGCTCCTGGGCTTGCAGTGCGCGCAGGCACGCTCTGGGTGAATGATGCTATCAAAAATATAGCTACTAGCGCCCTATCTAAGGGCGCTAGAGGCCTTTTTTACTTGGATTGCAGAAAACCCTCGATCAATGCGGCCACGGCCTGCGGTTGGTCGTGGTGCAGCATGTGGCCTGCGTCTTCGACGCGCGCGATGCGGCAGTCGGGCACGCTTTGCAGGCGCTGGTGGTATTCCTCCAGCGTGTAGCGGCCCTTCCACCACAGGCCCAGGCTGTCGTCGCTGGCCTCGATACTGAGCGTGGGCGCGGTGATGGCGGCGTACAGCGCCAGGGCCTCTTCCAGGCGAAACAGCATGGCGTTGGTGATCTTGTGTGCGGCATCGCCCAGGATTTCCCACTGCCCCTGAGCATTGGGGCGCGCCCAGTGCCGGGCCAGCCACTGGGCCTTGTCCTGGGGCAGGCGCGGGTTGGTCTTCATCAGGCGGCGGGCCACGCCGTCGGCGCTGTCGTAGGTTTTCAGGGCCATCTCGCCGCGCTGCAGGGCCTTGAGCTCGTCCATCCACTCGGCGTGGCGCTTGGGGGCCTTGGTGGGTTTGCTGGCGGGCATGCCAAAGCCCTCCAGGTTGACCAGGCGGCGCACGCGTGCGGGCCGTGCACCGGCATAGAACATGGCCACGTTGCCGCCCATGCTGTGGCCCACCAGATCGACCGGCGTGCCCGGTGCGTAATGGTCCAGCAACTGGTCCAGGTCGGCCAGGTAGTCGGGGAAGAAATAGTGGTCCGTGGGCACGGGCGGTGCCGTGAGCCCAAAGCCGCGCCAGTCGGGCGCGATGATGCGGCGGCCCTGAGCAAAGGCCTGCGAGAACGCATCGACCACGAACTGGTACGACGCCGACACGTCCATCCACCCATGCACCAGCACCAGCGGCGGCAGGTCCGAGGTGGCAGGGCCCCACAGGCGCACGTGGTAGTTCAGTTGGCGGATGG
Source organism: Acidovorax sp. 210-6 (assembly GCF_010020825.1). Classification (GTDB taxonomy): domain Bacteria; phylum Pseudomonadota; class Gammaproteobacteria; order Burkholderiales; family Burkholderiaceae_C; genus Simplicispira; species Simplicispira sedimenti. The sequence goes on along the minus strand of NZ_JAACJE010000001.1, from coordinate 2,360,337 downwards.
GGACGAATTCGCTGCGCGCGGGTTGGAGTTCCTGGTACATGGGTGGATTATTACCAAGCAAATGCTTTGTGTATATCTGCCTGGTCCCGGTGGGTTGTCGCACGCGTGACGCTGCAGGCGCCGCCGATGCCCCGTAAACTGGCCCGATCTCGCTCTTTGCCTACGCCCCTATGAAGAATGTCTCCCTGGGCCACAGTGGCCTGAACGTTTCCCCCATCTGCCTGGGCACCATGACCTTTGGCGAGCAGGTGGCCGAGCCGGATGCGTTTGCCATACTCGACCGCGCTTGCGGGCGCGGCGTGAATTTCCTCGACACGGCCGAGATGTATTCCGTGCCCGCGCGTGCCGAGACGTTTGGCGCCACCGAAACCATCCTGGGCCGCTGGTTCGCGCAGCACCCCGGCCAGCGGCAGAAGGTGGTGCTGGCCACCAAGGTGGCTGGCCCCTCGCGCGGCATGCCGTGGATCCGGGAGGGCAAAGGCATGACGGCGGCCGACATCGTGGCCTCGTGCGAGGGCAGCCTGCGCCGCCTGCAAACCGACGTGATCGACCTCTACCAGATCCACTGGCCCGAGCGCCATGTGCCCGCCTTCGGCACGCGCTACTACGACCCGTCCAAGGAAACTTCGCAGACGCCCATCCACGAGCAGCTCGACGCGCTGGCGGGCCTGGTCAAGGCGGGCAAGGTGCGTGCCATCGGCCTGTCGAACGAAACACCCTACGGCGTGCATGAATTTGTGCGCCTGGCCGAGCAGCATGGCCTGCCGCGCGTGGCCTCGGTGCAGAACCCGTACTGCCTGCTCAACCGCACGTACGAGAACGCGCTGGATGAAACCTGCCACCGCCTCGGCGTGTCGCTGCTGGCCTATTCGCCGCTGGCCTTCGGCCTGCTGACGGGCAAGTTCGACGCCAGCGGCACCACTGGCCCCGGTGCGCCCGAGGGCGCACGCATGGCGCGCTACGAATCGGTGCGCAAGCAGCGCTGGGGCCGGCCCGAGGCGCTGCAGGCGGCGCGCCGCTACAACCAGCTCGCGCGCGAGCACGGCCTCACGCCCACGCGCATGGCGCTGGCGTTCTGCTACACCAAGTGGCAGGTGGCCAGCACCATCATCGGCGTGACTTCGCTTGCGCAGCTCGACGAGGACCTGGATGCCTGGGGCACGCCACTGTCGCCCGAGCTGCTGGCGCAGATTGACGCCATCCGCTGGGAGCTGGGCGACCCGGCGCTTTGAGGGTTGATGGCAAAATGGGCCTCAAGCGCTTATTGGTAAAGCGCGAACAGCTATCAAAACAATAGTAAACATGGCCAAAAAAGAAGGCAAAACCGCGCATGTGAGCGAAACCCCGGCCACGCAGATGCTCAAGGCCCACAAGGTGGCGTTCACCGGCCATCCCTACGATTACGTGGAGCACGGCGGAACGGCCGAATCCGCGCGCCAGCTCGGCCTGGACGAGCACCATGTGGTCAAGACCCTGGTGATGCAGGACCAGGACGCCAAGCCGCTGATCGTGCTCATGCACGGCGACCGCAAGGTCTCCACCAAGAACCTGGCGCGCCAGATCGGCGCCAAGTCGGTCGAGCCCTGCACGCCCGAGGTGGCCCAGCGCCACAGTGGTTACCTGGTGGGCGGCACCTCGCCGTTCGGCACGCGGCGCGACATGCCGGTGTATATCGAGGAAAGCATCCTGCAACTGCCGCGCATCGCCATCAACGGCGGGCGCCGGGGCTACCTGGTGCAGATGGACCCGCAGGCCTGCGTGCGCCTGCTGGGTGCCACGCCCGTGCAGTGCGCGCTGGTGGATTGACCGGGCTGGGTGCCACGCCGGGCTGGCAGAATGGCGCCCGCACCGTACCGCAGCCTCGCGGCGCGTCGCTGAATTCAGGAGAGTGTTTCGTGTCCGTTGTCTATTCCGTACTCGCCGTGCTGGCAGCCTACCTGCTGGGTTCGCTGTCGTTTGCCGTCATCGTCTCCCGCGCCATGGGGCTGAACGATCCGCGCACCTACGGCAGCAAGAACCCTGGCGCCACCAATGTGCTGCGCTCGGGCAGCAAGGCGGCGGCGGTGGTCACACTGCTGCTTGATGCCGTCAAGGGCTGGCTGCCTGTGGTGCTGGTGCGCTGGTTTGGCGAGCCCTGGGGGCTGGGGGACTTCACGCTGGCCCTGGTCGGTCTGGCGGCCTTCCTGGGCCACCTGTGGCCGGTGTTCTTCCGCTTCGAGGGCGGCAAGGGCGTGGCCACGGCGCTGGGCGTGCTGGTGGGCATCAGCGGCTGGCTGGGGCTGGTGCTGGGCCTGTTGTGGCTGGCCGTGGCGGCCATGTCGCGCTATTCGTCGTTGGCCTCGCTGTCGGCGGCGGTGCTGTCGCCGGTGGTGTATGTGCTGGCCTCGGGCCTGCTGTGGAATGCGGAACGCCCCGTCACCGGCGCCATCGTGGTGATGGCCGCATTGCTGGTCTGGCGCCACAAGGAGAACATCATCCGGCTCATGCAGGGCAAGGAGTCGCGCCTGGGCAGCAAAGGCAAGGACAAGGGTGCACCCGCTGTGGCCGCGGTGAAGGCGCCGCACAAGAAGCACAAGCGCCACTGAGCCCAGGCCCTGTGGCGCTGTGGCGCTGTGCGGGCCGGGTTACCAGTGGCGCACGCGGCCGGTGTCGATGTGCACGAACTGCTCGCGCGGATAAAAGCCCACGCCGCCGCCGCGCAGTGAGCGCGCGGCATCGCGCAGATCGGCCAGCGGCACGCCGGGCAAGCGCACGTCGATGGCCTTGCCGTCCATGTGCAGGCTGTGCTTGGCCACGCCGCCCTCGCGGGTGCTGCGCAGCGTGGCATTGGTGCCGGGGCTGCGGTAGCCGGAAATCACCTCGAAGGGCTGTTGTGTCCCCAGCGCTTGCTGTACCCGGTGCAGCAGGTCGAAGAGCTGCGGGTCCATCGGGCCCACCTCGCCGCTGTAGTGGTCGCGCAGGAAGTGGTTGAGGCTGGCCAGCGCTGGCGTGAGAAAGGTGTCGCCCAGGGCGTACACCAGCGCAATCTGCTCGCGGGTGTGCGTATGGTCCAGCGCCAGATGGCGCGCACCGGGCAGGGCGGCCAGCGAAGGGGTGGCCAGCGGCAGGGCCGTGCCCGCCGCCAGCCACTGGGCGCAGTGGCCCAGAAAGCGGCGGCGTGGGGAGGGCTGCGGTGGGGTCATGGGGTCCAAGTATCGTTCAGCGGGCCTGGCGCCGTGCCTGGGCGTTGCGGCGCAGGGTCTGGTCGAGCAACTGGTCGTGGCCGTAGATGTCGGCAAAGAAATGGGGCCTGCCGTTCTTGACGATGGTAGTGCTGTAGGCCAGCACCACCGGTATGGGCTGGGGCAGGCGTATGGTGTGCGATTTCCCCTGGCCCATGGCCTCGCGGATGCGCTCGGGCGTCCAGGCCGGGTCGTCCTGCAGCACGAAGCGGGCCAGGGCCACGGGGTCTTCCACACGGATGCAGCCGTGGCTGAAGTCGCGCCGCTCGCGCGCAAAGAGCTGGGTGCTCGGCGTGTGGTGCAGGTAAATGTTGCTGTGGTTCGGGAACACGAACTTGATGTCTCCCAACGCATTGCGCGGACCGGGCCGCTGGCGCAGGCGCATCGTTCCCTGCATCACGGCGTTCAGATGGTCTTGCGAGAGGTCGGTGACGGCCTGGCCGCTGCCGTTGACGAACTCGAAACCCTGCTGCGTGAAGTAGGCGCTGTCACGGCGCAGGCGGGGTACGGTCTCTTCGCGGGCGATCGACGGGGGCACGTTCCAGTAGGGGCTGAACTCGATGAAGCGCATGGGCTCGTCGAACAGGGGGGTGTGGGTCTTCACGGACTTGCCGACGATCACGTTCATGGTCAGGGCCACGGAGACGGTGCCGTCGCGCACCTCATAGGCGCGCAGCACGAATTCCGGCACGTTGACCACGATCATGCGGGGCGCCAGTTGCAGCGGTGTCCAGCGCAGGTGTTCCATGGCCAGCGTGATCTGCCGCGCGCGCTGGGCGGGCGCCACCTCCATCTGGGCCAGCGTGCCCCGGCCCACCACGCCATCGGCCGCCAGCGCGTGGCGCTGCTGGAAAGCCTTGACGCCTTCTTGCAGCGCGGTGTCGTAGGTGGGTGTGGGCTGCGTGCCTTCCGGCAAGTCGCCCAGTGCCACGAGTCGTTGGGTGAGCTGCGGCAGGCCGGCCCAGGGCTGGCCGGGTTCGAGCTTGCGCTTGCCAGGAAGTGGCGGCAGGGGCGTGGCCCAGGCCGGATGGTCGGCCAACGTGCGGTAGTGCGCCAGCAGGGCGCGCAGGCTGGCATACAGTGGCACGCGAGGGGCCGCGGCGCGCAGGGCGTCGGCAAAGTGCGGGGCGGCCAGTGCCGCCTTCAAGTAGGCCGCGGGGTCGAAGTCCCGCGCTGGCAAGGCCGTGAACTCTGCACGGATCTGGCGCGGGTCGATGCGGCCGGTGTGCAGGTCGGCCAGATAGCGGTGCAGTGCGGCGGTCAGTGCCGCATCCAGTTGCTCGGCTTGAGGATCGGCGAGAGCCGGCCCCTGGGCAGCGCTGGCCACGGCCAGGGCCAGTGTCTCGGCGTCGTAATCCTCGGGTACCAGGCCCTCGGCGCCGGCATCGGCCAGCACTTCGGTGGCCTGCCGTGCGGCGAGGGTGGGGCGCCCACCGTCAAGGAAGACGCCGGCGCACGCGGCCTGGCCCAGGCAGGCCAGCCACAAGGCCACCAGACCGCGTGAAAGAAGGGAAGAGGGAATACGGGTGGGAGAAGAACGCATCGTGCAAAGTCGCGTTCACCAGAAGGCGCCGCCGCCTGGGCAACGCACACAAAAAAGGTGACGAGCCTTACCCCCGGCACTGGCTCCACAGTTAGGGCTGCTTGGTTCCCCACCTGACCCGGTTGGCCGCTTCACCATGCGGGGAGGCCCGTCATCCAGCATTCTACCCCCTGAACGGCTGCGCCGTTTCCCCCTTCTCCCGAATTGCTGCGCAATTCGGGAAGGGGGACGATGCCAGCGCTGCGGGGCGGCCCTTGCGCGGCATCTCTCGCGTGGTGCGCGCCAGTGTTGCAAGTATGGTGGAGCGACAAAGTGCAGTAGAGGGTGGTGGACGCCATGCCAAAACCTTCCAGGCCATGGGCCGTAGAATCGCGCGGATGTCTTACCTCGTGCTCGCCCGCAAGTACCGCCCGCGCAACTTCACCGAAATGGTGGGGCAGCAGCATGTGGTGCAGGCGTTGACCAATGCGCTCACGCAGCAGCGGCTGCACCATGCCTATCTGTTCACGGGCACGCGCGGCGTGGGCAAGACCACGGTGTCGCGCATTCTGGCCAAGTCGCTCAATTGCCAGGGCGCTGACGGGCAGGGCGGCATCACCGCCACGCCTTGTGGCGTGTGCCCGGCCTGCACCGACATCGACAGTGGGCGCTTTCCCGACTACACCGAGCTGGACGCCGCCTCCAACCGCGGCGTGGACGAGGTGCAGGGCCTGCTGGAGCAGGCCGTGTACAAGCCGGTGCAGGGGCGCTTCAAGGTCTTCATGATCGACGAAGTGCACATGCTCACCAACACGGCCTTCAACGCCATGCTCAAGACGCTGGAGGAGCCGCCCGAGTACCTCAAGTTCGTGCTCGCCACGACCGACCCGCAGAAGGTGCCGGTCACCGTGCTCAGCCGCTGCCTGCAGTTCAACCTGCGGCCCATGGCGCCCGAGACGGTGCTGGAGCACCTGGCCCAGGTGCTGGCCACCGAGCAGGTGCAGGCCGAGCCCCAGGCGCTGCGCCTGCTCGCGCGTGCCGCGCGTGGCTCCATGCGCGACGCGCTGTCGCTCACCGACCAGGCCATTGCCTTTGGCGGTGGCAGCCTTGAAGAAGCCACCGTGCGCCAGATGCTGGGCAGCGTGGACCGCAGCCATGTGCTGCGCCTGATCGAAGCGCTGGCCCAGGCCGATGGCCGCAGCGTGGTGCATACCGTCGAAACCCTGCGGCAGAACGGTTTGTCTGCCGCCTCCACGCTGGAGGAAATGGTCACTGTGCTGCAGCGCATGGCCGTGCTGCAGGCCGTGCCAGGTCTGGACAGCGGCGACGCCAGCGACCCCGAGGCGGCCGAGGTGCAGCGCCTGGCGGCCCTGCTGCCCGCCGATGAGACGCAACTGCTCTACAGCATCTGCCTGCACGGCCGCGCCGAACTGGGCCTTGCGCCCGACGAATACGCTGCGCTCACCATGGTGCTGCTGCGCCTGCTGCCCTTCAAAGCCCCAGGGGGCGCGGCAGAAAAAAAAACACTGAAACCTGCTGAGAATGGCGCCACAGCGGCTAGCGCCAGCGCAGCGGCGGCTTTGCAGAATTTTGAGAGCAAAACGGTCAAAGCGCCCGAATTCATTGCGCAATCAGCTATCAAAAATATAGCAAACGACCTGCCTGAGCAGCCCGGCGCAGAATCTGTCGCCCCGGTGCCGCCCGCAGTGCCCACCCGCGAGGCGCGGGCCACTGAGACACCTTCCGCACCGCAGGCCGTCCCTGCCCAGCCGATCCCGTCGCAGGCAGAGGCTATGGTGTCCGCGCCCCTGCGCAGCCTGCCTGTGCGCCACCCCGAGGCCCTGGCCCCTGCGCCGCAAGCGCAGCCCGCAGCACCTGAGCCTGCCCCGCAGGTGACGCAGGGCGCGCCGCGTGTCGCCCCCATCCCCGTGCGTGAGCCGCGCCAGGACAGCACCCGCCTGCAGCCCCGGCCCGCTGAGCCCGGGGGCGCGCCCGCTGCCCGGCGCCTGGTGCCCACCGAGGAGGGCGAGGTCTGGTATGCCGCCGTACAGCAGCTGGTGGCCAGCGATGCCATTGCTGCGCTGGTGCGTGAGCTGGCCTTGCAGTCCCAGCTGGTGGCGCGCGACGGCGGGCACTGGCTGCTGCGCGTGGAGCGCGAATCGCTCAACCAAAGCGGCACGCGCGAACGCCTGCGCGCCGCGCTGGAGGCTGCAGGGCTGGCGCAAGACATCAGCGTGGAGCTGGGGCCTGTGTCCGACAGCCCCGCGCTGCGCAACACTGCGCGGCAGAACGCCCGCCAGGAGCGCGCGCTGGAAGTGGTGCAGAACGACCCCTTCGTGCAGACCCTGGTGCGCGAGTTCGATGCGCGCATCGTTCCGGGCAGCGTGCTGCCGCTCTGAACCTCTCTCTTTTCCTACCCATTCAACGAAAGGTTTTTCCATGTTCAACAAAGGACAACTCGCTGGACTCATGAAGCAGGCCCAGGCCATGCAGGACAACCTCAAGAAGGCCCAGGACGAACTGGCCAACGTCGAGGTGGAAGGCGAGTCCGGTGCGGGCCTCGTGAAGGTCGTGATGACCTGCAAGCACGACGTCAAGCGCGTCACCATCGACCCCAGCCTGCTGCAGGACGACAAGGACATGCTCGAAGATCTGGTGGCCGCCGCTTTCAACGCTGCGGTGCGAAAGGCCGAGGAAACCTCGGCCGAGAAGATGGGCAAGATCACCGCAGGGATGCCAGGCCTCCCCGGCGGCATGAAATTCCCTTTCTGATGCTGGCTACTGCGCGGGCGGTCCGCGTCGTTGGGCGGTGCTCGCAATCCTCACGACCCGCAAGGTCGCTCCGGTTGCTGTGCTCCGTCCGCCTAGCGGCCCATCCCGCTCGCTACGCCCTTGAGGGCGGGGTATGAAACGCAGATATCTGCAACCACCATGTCCAACACCCATTCGCTTGACGCACTGATCCAGGCCCTGCGGCGGTTGCCGGGGGTGGGGGCCAAGTCGGCGGCGCGCATGGCGTTTCATCTGCTGCAGCATGACCGCGCGGGCGCGCGCCAGTTGGCGCAGGCGCTGGAGCATGCCGTGGACCAAGTGCGCCATTGCGAGCGCTGCCACACCTTTACCGAGGCGCCCGTGTGCGCCACCTGCCTGGATGCACGGCGCGACGCCACGCGGCTGTGCGTGGTCGAGACGCCGGCCGACCAGTCCGCCATGGAGCGCACCGGCGCATTCCATGGCCTGTATTTCGTGCTCATGGGCCGGCTGTCGCCGCTGGACGGCGTGGGCCCGCGCGACATTGGCGTGCAGGCCCTGCTGGAACGCGCCAGCGACGGTGTGGTGCAGGAGGTCATCCTGGCCACCGGCTTCACTGCCGAAGGCGAGGCCACGGCCCACGTCGTGGGCGAGGCCTTGCGCGCACGCGGGCTACGCGTCACGCGCCTGTCGCGCGGCGTGCCCGTGGGCAGCGAGCTGGAATATGTGGACCTGGGCACCATTGCGCATGCGTTGGCGGATAGGCGGTGAGGGGGGCACCCCCCTGCGCTTCGCGCCTTCCCCCTTCTCTGGCATCGCTGCGCGATTCGAGAGGGGGACGCTCCCGGCGCCCGCACGTGGGAATGCTGGCGGCCCTTGCGCGGGAGCCCTGGTTTGGAGAGTGCCAGTTTTGGCGACTGCGGGACCGGTAAAGTCAGCCTGATGATTTTCGCTATTAATTTTGTAGCTGTTTGCGTTGATAAATAGGGCGCTGGAGGCCATTTTTGCTATGAACAATACCCATTGGATGCCGTTCACCGTGGCCTACTGGTGCGTTTTTGTGGCGGTGCTGCTGCCGCTGGCGTGCTCGCTTATTGCCAAGCGCGCCGGCTTTGGCAAGAAGCGCTCGCAAGGCGGGTACGACAACCATGAGCCGCGTGCCTGGCTGGCGCGGCAAAACGGGGCATCGGCACGCGCCAATGCGGCGCAGGCCAACAGCTTCGAGGCGCTGCCGTTCTTCATGGGGGCGGTCATCATCGCCCACCAACTCGGTGCCGGTCAGACGGCGCTGGACCTGCTGGCCCTGCTGTGGGTGCTGCTGCGCATGTTCTACATCCTGATGTATGTGGCCGACATGCCCCTGGCCCGCAGCATGGTGTGGGGCGGGGCGTTTGCGGTCAACATCGCGATTTTCTTTCTCGGCTATCGCTGACTTCCTGTCGTCTCGTCGTTTTGGGCCAGCGCGGCGCCAAGCCAGCGTCGGTCTCGGCCCTTGAGGGTGGCTCAGCCTGAGTACGTATATTCCCTCACGGGACATCCCTGATGCGCGGTTCAGCCGTGCCGGTGAAAATTGCTGCGTCGCAACAATTTTCTGTGGTTCCATCGCCATGCATGGCCTGCCGTCTCGCCGCCGCGCCCTGGGCGCGCTCTGTGCCCTGTCCCTTGTGGGGATGGGCCCGGTCTTGCGCGCGCAGGCTGCCGGACTGGGGCGTATCACGGTGGCGGTGGGCGCGCGCAGCGCCCAGCCTTTGCGGCAGTTGCCCTTGAGTGTGGCGGAGCAACTGGATTTTTTCCGCCTGGAGGGCCTGGAGGTCACCACGCTGGACTACGCCAGTGACATGCTGGCCCTGCAGGCACTGAAACAGGGGGTGGCCGATGTGGCGGCGGTGGGCTTTGAGCATGCCTTGCCCACGGCCGCGGTTCCGCAAGGTCTGCGTTCCTTGGTATTGCAGACGCGCGTGCCGCAAATGGCCTTGGCGGTTTCCTCCAAGGCAGCGCCGACCCATCGCAGCGTGGCGGATCTGAGGCATGCCCGTGTGGGCATTGCCGACTTTGGCTCGCTGGGCCATGCCATGGCGGTGTTGGCGCTGAACCAGGCCGGGGTGGAGGGGACCGAGGTCGCCTTCGTGGCGGTGGGCGAGGGCGAACGCGCCCAGGAGGCGCTGCGCACGGGCCAGGTGCAGGCGCTGTGCCATTCCGACGCGGTGCTGGCGCTGCTGGAGCACCAGGGCGAGGTGCGCATCGTGGCCGATGCGCGCGGTCTGCTGGGCTCGCAGGCCGTGTTTGGCGGCACCCTGCCAGGAACCTGCCTGCTGGCGCCTGCCGGTTTTGTGCAGGGGCGGGGAGCGCAAGCGCAGGCGCTGGTCCATGGGCTGGTGCATGCACTCAAGTGGTTGCAGACCGCCGAACCCGCCGATGTGGTCAAGCATGTGCCGACCTCGGGCTTGTTGGCCGAACGCAGTCTTTTCCTGGCGGCACTGGCGCGTGCGCGCGATGCGATGTCTCCCGATGGGCTGATGCCTGAGGATGCACCGCGCACAGCGCTGCGCGCGCTGTCGGTCTTGAACCCGGCAATGGCTGTGCGCCAGAGCGATTTGGCGCGCAGCTACACGCAGGAGTTTGCGCGCAAGGCCAAACAGAAGTACAGCGCCTGAGGGCGTGCCCCGCACCTCGCGCGGTGACCTGATCCTGGCGTATGCTTGCGGCCTTTTGCACCGCTTGCAGCCATGACCATTCACCTCAGTCTCGGCCCGTTGATCGCCCTGGTGGCGGGCATTCTCGTTCTCGTGTTTCCGCGCTTGCTCAGCACCATTGTGGCGCTGTACCTCATTCTTGTCGGTGTGCTGGGTCTGCTTGGGCTGCACCAATGGCGCTGGTAGGCGTCAGCGCACATTTTGGGGCGTTCAGCGCCGTTTTTTCCTGGACGGTTTGCTTTCGCGCGTGACGCGCGCGGAGCTCTTGCCAGCCGAGCGCTTGCCGGCACTGGCTTGGGTGTCGCGGCTGGCTTGCATGCGGACAGGCAGCATCAATACGACTTCCTGTCCGGCCTTGAAGGCGGCGCTGGTCTTGACGTCGTTCCAATCCGCCAGGCTGGCCGCGCTCACGCGGTGGCGCTTGGCCAGGCTGCTCACGGTGTCGCCCTTGCGGGCACGCACCACGCTGCGCCGGGTGACCACGTCGGGTGCGAGTGACAGTTTTCCGTTGTCGGCCACATGCTCGGCTACGTCGGTGCGCGTCGTGGCCGAGCGTGGCACGATCAGTGCCGACCCCGCCTTGACGCGCATGCGCGGGGGGATACGGTTGATGTTGCGCAGCTCGGTTTCGTCCATGCCCACGCGGCGGGCCACTTCGGCGGTGCTCATGGTGGAGGGCAGCGTCCAGACCGTCCAGCTTGCGTATTGGCCGTCCTTGTAGGCGGCCAGGTTGCGCTCGAATACCTTGGCGTTGTCCCAGGGCAGCAGAATCTGGGGCGTGCCTGCGGCCAGGATCACGGGCTTGTCCAGGGAAGGGTTGAGTGCCTTGAAGTCGGATAGCTCCACGTCGGCCAGCCGGGCCGCCAGTGCCACGTCGATGTCGCGCGTGATGTCCACCGTCTGGAAGTAGGGGTGGTTTTCGATCAGTGGCAACTCGGTGCGGAAGGCTTCGGGGTTGGCCACAATGTTCTTCACCGCCTGCAGCTTGGGCACATACAGGCGTGTTTCGGTGGGCATGGTCAGGTCGGTGTAGCTGGTGCCCAGCCCTGCCTTTTGGTTGCGCGCGATGGCGCGGCCGACGCTGCCTTCTCCCCAGTTGTAGGCGGCCAGGGCCAGGTGCCAGTCGCCAAACATTCCGTAGAGCTTTTGCAGGTAGTCCAGCGCTGCACGGGTGGATGCGAGCACGTCGCGCCGGTCGTCACGGAACGCGTTCTGCTTGAGGTCGAAGTAGTTGCCGGTGGCGGGCATGAACTGCCACATGCCGGCCGCCCGGGCCGAGGACACGGCCTGTGGGTTGAAGGCGCTTTCGATGTAGGGCAGCAGCGCCAGCTCGGTGGGCATGTTGCGGCGTTCCAGTTCCTCGACGATGTGGAACAGGTACTTGCGCGAGCGCTCGGTCATGCGCTGCATGTAGTCGGGTCGATTGGCATACCACTGCTCGCGGTCCTGTACCAGCGGATGCTGCAGGTCGGGCATGGCAAAGCCGCGCCGGATGCGGTCCCACAGGTCCGAGGGAGTGAACAGCGGCATCACCTCCAGGCGCGATGCCCGCGCCGGCGCGATGGGCAGCAACGGCCCCGCGGGGTACTGCGGTGTGTGTGTTGCTTCGGATGCAGGGGCGGTGGTCGTGGCGGTGGTGCTGTCGCTGCCGGGGGTGCTGGCTGCACCGGGGGTGCCCACCTGGGTGGCGCAGCCCGAGAGCCAGAGCAGGCCCGCCAGGCAGGCAATGTGGAAGAGCTTCATCGAAATCCGTTTTTCCATTCGCGCAGCGCGGCCAGTACGGCCGCTGCATCGCGGGTGTCGGTAGAGGGGGCAAAACCTGCCGCAGCCGCTGCCACGGTGGGCACGCGGGTGCGCAGGAAAGGGTTGATCGCCCTTTCGAGAGTCATGCGCGAGGGCAGCGTGGGCAGGCCCTGTGCTCGCAGGGTCTCGCACTGGGCGCTGTAGTGGAGCAGTTCGCCATTGCCGGGTTCCACGGCGCGGGCGAATTTCAGGTTAGCAAGTGTGTATTCGTGGGCGCAGCATACCCGCGTGTCGTCAGGCAGGGCGGCAAGCTGGTCCAGAGAGGCCTGCATTTGCGCGGCGGTGCCTTCGAACAGGCGACCGCAACCGCCCGAGAAGAGAGTGTCGCCGCAAAACAGCAGTGGCCCGCCCTCGGCCTGGGCGCAGAAGTAGGCAATGTGCCCAGCGGTGTGGCCAGGCACGTCGAGCACCGTGAAGGAATATCCCAGCGCCTGCACCGTCTGGCCTTGGGCCAGGGGCACGAACGGGGCCGGAATGGCCTCGCGTGCGGGGCCGTACACGGTGGCGCCCGTGGCCTGACGCAGGGTTTCCACGCCACCGACATGATCGCCATGGTGGTGCGTGACTAGAATGGCCTGCAAGCGCAATCCGCGTTCTTGCAGCGCCTGCAGCACGGGCTCGGCCTGGCCGGGATCCACGACCACGGCCTCGTGCGCGTCGTGCAGCAGCCAGAGGTAATTGTCAGCAAAGGCGGGCAACGCAAGCAGGTTCATGAGCGATCAAATTATAGGTATGCACCGTTGGTTCGAATCTCCGCCTGGGCGCTACTTGCTGGCCTGGGAGCAGGCGCGCATCGACGAGGCTGTGGCCGACATGTTCGGCTACCACAGCCTGCAGGTGGGCATGCCCCTGCTGGACGGCCTGCGCGCCAACCGCATGCCCCACCGCTGGCGTGCGCTGGATGCATGGCCCGAGCCCGGCAGCGATGAGAGCCCGGCGCCCGATTTGCTGGCGCACGCTGCGGCACTGCCCTTTCCCGACAACAGCCTGGACCTGGTATTGCTGCCGCATGCGCTGGAACTGAGCCAGGACCCGCACACCGCGCTGCGCGAGGTGGCGCGCGTGCTGGTGCCCGAAGGCCGGGTGGTCATCACCGGGCTCAACCCGGTCAGCCTGTGGGGGTTGCGCCAGCAGCGCCAGCACCTTTATCGGCGCCTGACGGGCGGGCGGGGGCGCTTGTTCCTGCCCGATGTGGGCGAATTCATTGGCCCCTGGCGCCTGCGCGACTGGCTGCGGCTGCTGAACTTCGAGCTGGACGCCGTGCAGTACGGTTGCTACCGCCCTGCCGTGCGCACCGAGCCCTGGCTGCAGCGCACGGCCTGGATGGACGATGTGGGTGATCGACTTTGGCCGATACTCGGGGCCGCTTATTTCATGGTGGGCATCAAGCGCGTGCATGGCATGCGCCTGCTGGAACCCTCCTGGCGCAGTGCGCGCCCGCGTGCCGCAGCTGCCGTGCCGCTGGTGCGCCGCAGCGGCAAACACCACAAGACAGGACATTGAGTGAACCAGGTACAGATTTACACCGACGGCGCCTGCAAAGGCAACCCCGGCCCCGGTGGCTGGGGCGTGCTGCTGCGCTCGGGTGCGGTGGAGAAAGAGCTTTTTGGCGGCGAGTTGGGCACCACCAACAACCGCATGGAACTGATGGCGGTGATCGAGGCGCTCTCGGCGCTCAAGCGTCCTTGCGATGTGCAGCTCTACCTCGACAGCGAGTACGTGCGCAAAGGCATCACCGAGTGGATCCACGGCTGGAAGGCCAAGGGCTGGCGCACCGCATCGCGCCAGCCGGTGAAGAACGTCGAGCTGTGGCAGCGACTGGATGCCCTGGTGCAGGGCAGCGGCCACCGCATTGACTGGCGCTGGGTCAAGGGCCATTCGGGCGATCCTGGCAACGAGCGCGCCGATGCGCTAGCCAACCGGGGCGTGGAGCAGGCGTTGGGGCGCTGAGCCGGTGCGAACAGTGCGCTTGCAGCTCGAGCTGTGGGCCCTTGTGTAAAGCCTGGGTAAATTCCGCGGCCTTGCCTGGGGGTGAGGTGGCCGGGCAGCAGTTGCTGCGGCGCAGCACTGGTACATTGCTCGGGCGCTTCCCATTGCGAGCCAGCTTCCCCAGAACAACTCCATGGCCTTCTCCAGAACCACAACCCTTGTACTCGCTGCCTGCGGCTTGACCGCTGCCTTGGGGGCCGCATGGTGGCTGCAAAAACCTGCAACACCCGCCAAGTTGGGCGCACCCACCCGCAGTGCCGGCGCTTCGGGGCCGGCGCAACCCGTGGCGGTGGAAGTGTCCACCGTGCGCAGCATGGCCCTGGGCGACGAGGCCCAGGCCGTGGGCAGCCTGCGTTCTCGCCGCAGCGTGGTGCTGCGGCCCGAGGTCAGCGCGCGGGTGACGCACATCCACTTCAGCGACGGTGCGCGTGTGCGCAAGGGGCAGGTGCTGGTGCAGTTTGACGACCAGTTGCCCCAGGCCCAGGTGCAGCAGGCGCAGGCCGAGCTGTCCATTGCCCAGGCCAACCACCAGCGCAACCGCGAGCTGGTGGCGCAGGGCTTTGTGAGCCAACGCTCGCTCGATGAAAGCGCTGCCAGCCTGCAGGTGGCACAGGCCAAGCTCGCGTTGGCACAGGCCCAGGTGGCGCGCCTGCGCATCGTGGCGCCATTCGATGGCATGGCGGGCATCCGCAATGTGCATGTGGGCGACTACCTCAAGGACGGGGCCGACATCGTCAATATCGAAGACATCGACAGCATGGTGGTGGACTTTCGTCTGCCCGAGCGCTACCAGACGCAAGTGCGCACGGGCCAGGCCGTGAGGGTGGAGCTGGACGCGTTGCCCGACCGCAGTTTTGAGGCGCAGGTCTTGGCCATCGACCCGCAGATCGATGCCAATGGCCGCTCGGTGGCGGTGCGCGCCGGGCTGGACAACCGCCAGGGTGTTCTGCGCCCCGGCATGTTTGCGCGGGTGAGCGCCGTGTTGGGTGCCCCGGTGCAGGCACTGGTCGTCCCTGAGGAGGCCATCGTGCCCCAGGGCACCAGCCCTTATGTGTACCGGCTGGAGGCCGATGCCTCGGGCCAGGGCTGGGTGGCACGCCGCACCAGCGTGCAACTGGGTCAGCGCCGCGAGGGCATGGTCGAGGTGCTCCAGGGCCTGGCGCTGCAGGACCAGGTGGTGACTGCAGGCCAGCAACGGCTGCAGCGCGACGGAACGCCGGTGCGCTTGGCCGCGACGCAGCCCGAGGCACGTCCCGCAGCCCCGGCGGCCAGCGCTGCCCAGGCACCAGGCCGTTGACGGCGCCGGAGCACCTGCCCCATGCAGTTGGCTGAAATCTCCATTCGTCGCCCGGTGCTGGCCACCGTGCTGTCGCTGTTGGTGCTCTTGATTGGCGCCGTGAGCTTCAATCGTCTGTCGGTGCGCGAGTACCCGCGCATCGACGAGCCCGTGGTCACCGTGAGCGTTCGCTACGGCGGGGCCTCGGCCGAGGTGATGGAGGCGCAGGTCACCAAGCCGCTGGAAGACTCGATCGCTGGTATCGACGCGGTCGATGTCATCACCTCGCTCAGCCGTGCCGAGCAAAGCCAGATCAGCGTGCGCTTCCGGCTCGAAAAGGACGCCGACAACGCCGCCGCCGAGGTGCGCGACCGCACCTCCCGCGTGCGCAACCGTCTGCCCGATGGGGTGGATGAGCCCGTGATCGCCAAGGTCGAGGCCGACGCCGTGCCCGTGATGTGGCTGGCCTTCAGCAGCGACACGCTTTCACCGCTGCAGATCAACGACCTGCTGGTGCGCATCGTCAAGCCCCGGCTGCAGACCGTGAGCGGCGTGGCCGACGTTCCCATTTACGGCGAACGCCGCTACGCCATGCGCGTATGGCTGGACCCGCAGCGCATGGCAGGCTACCGGCTCACACCGCAGGACGTGGAGGACGCCATCCGCCGCAGCAACCTGGAGTTGCCTGCCGGGCGCATCGAGTCGATGGAGCGCGAGTTCAGCGTGACCGCGCAGACCAGCCTGGCGCAGCCGCAGGAGTTTGCCAACATCGTGGTGCGCAGCGTGAACGGCTTTGCCGTGCGCCTGGGCGATGTGGCGCGCGTGCAAGAGGGCCCGGCCAGCGACCGCAGCCGCGTGCGCCTGAACGGGCGCGAGGCCATCTCGGTGGGCGTGATCCGCCAGACCACGGCCAACCCGCTGGACATCTCCAAGGGCGTGCGCGACATGCTGCCCCAGCTCCAGGCGGACCTGCCGCCCGAGGTGACGGTGGAAA
The DNA here is from genome assembly GCF_010020825.1 of Acidovorax sp. 210-6. Taxonomy (GTDB): domain Bacteria; phylum Pseudomonadota; class Gammaproteobacteria; order Burkholderiales; family Burkholderiaceae_C; genus Simplicispira; species Simplicispira sedimenti. The sequence continues at coordinate 2,344,088 of NZ_JAACJE010000001.1, read as the reverse complement.
TCGCCAACGACAACTCGCGCTTCATCGACCGCTCTGTCCAGAGCGTGTTCACCACCCTGGTGGAGGCGGTGGTGCTGGTGGCGCTGGTGATCTTTGTCTTCCTGCGCACGGTGCGCGCATCCATCATTCCCATCGTGACCATTCCGGTCAGCCTGATCGGCAGCTTTGCGCTCATGCACCTGGCCGGGTTCTCCATCAACACGCTCACGCTGCTGGCGCTGGTGCTGGCCATTGGGCTGGTGGTGGACGATGCCATCGTCATGCTGGAGAACATCTTCCGCCACATCGAGGAGGGCATGGAGCCCTTCAGCGCAGCCATTCGGGGCGCGCGTGAAATCGGCTTCGCCATTGTCGCCATGACGCTCACGCTGGTGGCGGTGTATGCGCCGCTGGCCTTCACGCCGGGGCGCACGGGGCGCCTGTTCATCGAGTTTGCGCTGGCACTGGCCGGGGCGGTGCTGGTGTCGGGCTTTGTCGCGCTCACGCTCTCGCCCATGATGTGCTCGCTGCTGCTGCGCCACAACCCAAAGCCCGGCTGGTTCGACCGCAGCATGGAGCGCTGGCTCACGGCCCTGTCCCATGGCTACGGCCGCCTGCTGCGCTGGGTGCTCACGGCCCGTGCTGGTGCGCTGCTGCAGGCGCGCTGGCTGGTGCTGGCGGTCATGCTGGCCTGTGCGGTGGCGATTGCGCTGATCTGGCCGACCATGCGCCAGGAGCTCTCGCCGCTGGAAGATCGGGGCACCGTCCTGGCGAGCTTCAGCGCGCCCGACGGCGCCACGCTGGAATACACCGACCGCTATGCGCGTGAACTGGAGAAAATCGGCCGCGACTACCCCGAGTTCGACCGCATCTACGCCAACGTGGGCAATCCCACCGTGTCGCAAGGCAGTGTGGTCTATCGCGCAGTGGACTGGGAGGAGCGCCAGCGCAGCACCCTGCAACTGGCGCGCGAGATGCAGGGCCGCATCAGCAGCCTGCCGGGGGTGAGCGCGTTTCCCGTCACGCCGCCGTCACTGGGGCAGGGTTTTCGCTCCCGGCCGCTCAACTTTGTGGTGCAGACCTCGGAGAGTTACGAGGATCTGCATGCTGCGGTCTCGCGCATCCTGGCCGAGGTGGCCAAGAACCCCGGCATCCTCTCGCCCGACGTGGACCTGCGCCTGAACAAGCCTGAACTGCGCATCAGCGTCAACCGGGAGCGTGCGGCCGATCTGGGCGTGAATGTGGACGTGGTGGCGCGTGCCATCGAGACCATGCTGGGGGGGCGCACCGTCACACGCTACAAGCGCGATGCCGAACAGTTCGACGTGATCGTGCAGACCGAGGGCGGCAGCCGCAGCACGCCGCAGGATATCGATGCCATCCATGTGCGTGGGCGCGGCGATGCCATGGTGCCGCTGTCCAGCCTGGTCAGCGTGCAGGAGAGCGTGAGCCCGCGCGAACTCAACCACTTTGGTCAGCGCCGTTCGGCCACCATTACCGCCAACCTGGCGCCCGACTATTCGCTGGGCGAGGCGCTGGCCTTCATGGACCGCACGGCCGCCCAGGTGCTCAAGCCGGGCTACACCACAGAGCTCAACGGCATCTCGCGTGAATTCCGCAGTTCGCAAGGGGCGCTGGGCGTGGTGTTTGTGCTGGCGCTGGTGTTCATCTACCTGGTGCTGGCGGCGCAGTTCGAGAGTTTCATCGACCCGCTGGTCATCTTGCTCTCGGTGCCCTTGTCCATGTTGGGGGCGCTGCTGGCGCTCAAATGGGGCGGGGGGTCGCTCAACGTGTATTCGCAGATCGGCCTGATCACGCTGGTGGGCTTGATCACCAAGCACGGCATCCTGATCGTCGAGTTTGCCAACCAGTTGCGTGCCCAGGGGCTGGAAATGGTCGATGCGCTGGTGCAGGCCTCCAGCCAGCGTCTGCGCCCCATCCTCATGACCACTGGCGCCATGGTGTTGGGCGCCATCCCCTTGGCTTTGGCCCATGGTGCAGGCGCGGAGAGCCGCATGCAGATCGGCTGGGTCATCGTGGGCGGCATGGGCCTGGGCACGTTACTCACCGTATTTGTGGTGCCCACCATGTATGCCTTGCTGGCACGGGGAGCCGTGCCAGGGCCGCGCAATGCACAGGTGCAGCCTGCGGGGATGCCACATTGATGCTATTTATTTGATAGCTGCTTGCGCCCGTATTTATTGCCCTGTGGGCTGATTTGATCTAATTTTTCTCGCGGTAGCGTTGCAGCACATAGGTGCCTGGTGCGTCGCACAGCACGCTGGCCTTGGGTATTTGGGCTGCGGGTTGCGGTGCCGAGGAGCGGGCGGCCAGCCAGGCCTGCCAGGCGCTCCACCAGGAACCCTCGTGCCGTGGCGCGCTGGCGGCCCAGTCCGCCGCTTCGGTCCAGGGGCCGTTCGCGGGACGGGTGGCCCATTGGTAGTGGCGGCCGGCGTGGCCGGGTTCGGAGATGATGCCTGCGTTGTGTCCGCCGTTGGTCAGTGCAAAGGTGATCTCGGCGTCGCACAGGTGGTGCAGCTTGTACACCGATGTCCAGGGCGAGACATGGTCACGCTGCGTGCCCACCACAAACACGGGCAGGTGCAGGTCGTCCAGCGACACAGGGCGGCCTTCCACGCGGTAGCTGCCGCGCGCCAGGGCGTTGTTCAGGTACAGGTCGGTCAGGTATTCGTGGTGCATGCGCGCGGGCATGCGTGTGGTGTCGGCGTTCCAGGCCATCAGGTCGTTGGGCTGGTCGCGCTCGCCCAGCAGGTATTCGCGCATGCGCCGCGCCCACACCAGGTCGCGCGAGTGCAGAAACTCGAAGGAACCCGCCATTTGTTTGCCCGACAGGTAGCCCTGGCCGCGGGTGGTGTGGTCCAGCCAGTCGATCTGGCCCTCGTCGATGAACAGGCCCAGCTCGCCGGGCTCGGAGAAATCGGTCTGCGCGGCCAGCAGCGAGAGGCTCCGCAACGGCGGCAACTGGTCTTGTCCGGCCACGCCCTGGGGCCTGGCCAGTGCAGCGGCGGCGATGGCCAGCAGCGTGCCGCCCAGGCAGTAGCCCATGGCGTGTACGGGCGTATCGGCGCCGTGCTGTACGCCCACGGCCTGCAGGGCATCGAGCACGCCCAGGCGCAGGTAGTCGTCCATGGTGAGTTCGGCATCGCGTGCGTCCGGGTTGCGCCAGGACAGCATGTACACCGTATGCCCCTGCTGCACCAGGTAGCGCACCATGGAGTTGTGTGGCGACAGGTCGAGGATGTAGTACTTCATGATCCACGACGGCACGATGAGCACGGGCTCGGGGTGCACCTTGGCGGATTGCGGTGTGTAGCGGATCAGCTCGATCAGCGCGTTGCGGTAGACCACCTTGCCGGGAGTGACGGCCACGTCGTGTCCCACGCGAAAGCGCTGCGGCGGCGCGTTGTCGTCGGGCGTGCCGGTGGCGTCGGCAAGCCAGTTCTGCAGGCCCTGGCGCAGGTGGGCACCGCCGTTGTGCCACAGGTCTTGGTGCACCAGGGGGTTGGTGGCGGGCCAGTTGGCGGGGGCCAGCATGTCCAGCCACTGGCGGGCAAAGAAGTGGGTGAGCTGGGCGTGGTGCGTGGTCATGCCGGGCACTTGCGTGGCTTCGCTCCAGAAGGTCTCGGCAGCGCGAAAGCCCGCGCGCCACTGGCGGTAGGGCCACTGTGCCCAGGCCTCGTGCCGAAAGCGCGGGTCTTCATCGGGGGGAGGGGATTCGTCGCCCGGTGCCCAGCCTTCCGCCAGGTGCTGGCGTCCCAACTGCAGGGCCAGTGCCGCCAGCTCCAGTCGGCGCCCCGGCGAGAGGGCCAGGTGCCAGGCCCAGTCGGCAGCGGCCAGCCCCAGCGACACCGGCGAGAGCCCACCGGTCAGTGGTGCTGCGGCGGCCTGCGCCAGGCGGTCGAGCTTCTGGGTGGGTGTCTCTGCCGGGCGGGGAGCGCGAGCAGCGCGGTGCGGTGCCTGAGGGGGCGTGGATGCAGGGGCGGAGGAGGGCTTGCGGGGCATGGGGTCTCCTGGAGAGGACATCATCCATTGTGCGCCGCGACACCGACCTGTCCGTGACACAGGTCAATGACGACCGCGCGGAACCGCAGGACATCCATTGCTGCCAAGGGCCATGCTTTCTATGATGCAGGATGGGTCGTGGTGGTCATGGGTGGGTTCATGGCGCCGCGCCCCGAAATGGCGCCTGCATTTCCTTGGAGCACTTCCGCCGATGCCCCTGCCGATTCCTCCCCCCGTTGGCACGCTGCGGCCTTCCTGCGCCGCAGGTGCAAAGGCCAGCGCATGACGCCGGTGTTTGACCTGCTGCGCTTGTCGCTGATTTCGATGGACGTGGTGGCGGCACAGCGCAGTGGCCGCGTCGGCATTGCCCAACGTCAGCGCAACCGGCTGGCCCAGATGTTGGACAACGCGCTGCGTGGGTCGCGTTTTTACCAGGAGCACCTGGGCACCCGGGCCAGCGCCAGTACGCAGCTGCAGGATCTGCCGGTGGTCACGCGCGGTCAGCTCATGGAGCGCTTCGATGACTGGGTGACCGACCCGCGCTTGCATCTTGACGAGCTGCGCGAACTCACCGCCGACCCCGAGCGCATTGCCGAGCCCTGGCTGGGCCGTTACATGGTGTGGGAGAGTTCGGGCACTGCCGGGATGCCGGGCATTTTTGTGCAGGATGGCCATGCCATGGCCGTGTACGACGCGCTGGAAGCCTTGCGCCGTTGCCAGCCGCGCCCGCTGGCACACTGGATGGACCCGCTGCACCTGTCCGAGCGCCATGCCTTTGTGGGCGCGACGGGCGGGCATTTCGCCAGCATGGTGTCGCTGCAGCGCCTGCGCAGCATCAACCCCTGGATAGCGGCCACCACGCGCAGCTTTTCCATCCAGGTCCCCACGGCGCAACTGGTGGATGGGCTCAATGCCTTTGCGCCCACGGTGCTCATCACCTACCCCACAGCAGCGGCCTTGCTCGCGCAAGAGGCGCTGGAGGGGCGCCTGCACATTGCGCCGCGCGAGATCTGGACCGGTGGTGAAACCCTCAGCCCGGCGGTGCGCGCGCACATTCTGCAGGGGCTGGGTGGGGTGCTGCGCAACAGCTACGGGGCCTCGGAGTTTCTGGCCATGGGCTGGGAATGCGTGCATGGGCACATGCACCTCAACGCCGACTGGGTCATCCTGGAGCCGGTGGACGAAAAGCACCGCCCCGTGCCACCGGGCGAGCCTGCCTGCAGCGTGTTGCTGACCAGCCTGGCCAACCAGGTGCAGCCGCTCATTCGCTACGAGTTGGCTGACCAGGTGGTGCTGCGGGGCGAATCCTGTGCCTGCGGATCCCCCTTGCCGGTGATCGAGGTGCGTGGCCGCCAGGACGACCCGCTGCGCATGGTCCGCAGCGATGGCGGCACGGCCACGCTGCTGCCCTTGGCGCTGAGCACGGTGCTGGAGGAGGGCGCGGGCGTGTTCGACTTTCACCTGCGTCAGATCGATGCCAGCACGCTGTTGCTGCGCCTGCCCCTGCGCGGCGAAGAGGGGCGGGCCGCTGCGGCGCGCTGCCGTGCGGCGCTCAAAGGCTACGCCGCCAGCCAGGGGCTGGCGCCCATCCAGGTGCGTACCGAGCTGGGCCACAGTGTGCCCAGGGGGCGCAGCGGCAAGGCGTGCCGCATCGTGGCCTGTTGACCCTTTTCACTCCAGCCAGTGCACGGGGATGCGCTGGATGTCATCTTCCTTCCAGGCGATGACCACTCCAACCACCGACTTGCCATTGTCGCCCTGGCTGCTGCGCAATGAGCTGATATGGAAGCGGTAGCCTGGCCCCACCTTCTGCTCGGCCAGGATCTTGGCGTTGTTGGCCGTGGTGCCGATCCGCATGGTGACCAGGAAAACGGCCAGCACCATGACCATGGCCACGCCGGCCAGCACGGGGACGAGCATGGAGCGCTGCGGCAGGCCTGCACTGTGGCGTGCGGCACGGATGGGCGCGCGCCCCAGCTGCCACACCAGCCAGGCCAGCAGCGCCAGCACTGCGGCTGTGATGGCCACCGAGTCCAGGTCTGGGCCTTGGTTCAGGCGCAGCTGCGTGAAGGTGAGGCTGAAGGGCTGCATCATGGGCATGCCCAGGAGCAATGCCGTGCTGGCCGCAAGTGCAAGGCAGGCCACCCAGCGCACCACGAACGCCGCGAGCAGGCTGCCCCGAAACACCAGCGCGCCGCTTGCCAAGGCGAACAGGCCCCATCCTGCGGGGTAGTTGGTGCCCTGGCTGAGGCTGTAGGCCAGGGCTGCGATATCGACCAGACCGGCGATGACCAACACCAGCCCAGCAAGTCGAAGAAGAGGAAGATGCCGTGAATCCATGCGGTGATTGTCTCCCACCGCCAAGGGCGCCGCTGTGTCTCAGGGCATCGACGACACGTAGGCCACCACGGCGTCGATGTCGGCGTTGGTCAGGTGCTTGGTATTGGGCGTCATGATGGAGTTGGCGCGAACCTCGGCACCGTCACGGTAGCGTTTGAGGGTCAGACTCAGGTAGTCGGGTTGCTGGCCAGCAATGCGCGCAATCTGGTCGCTGCCCCGCCCGGCATCGCCGTGGCACCGGAAGCAGTTCTTGCTGAAAATGCCCTGGCCCTTGGCGGCCATCTCCGCGTTGGCCGCAGGCTTGTGGGTCACCTCCTGGGCCGAGTAGTACAGCACCATGCCGATCTTCTCGTCGGCATTCATGGCCCGGATCATGCCTTCCATGAACTCGTTGCGGCGTCGGCCATCGGCGAACTGGCGCAGTTGCTCCAAGAGGTAGGCGGGGTTCTGCCCGGCGAGGTTGGGCACGGAGGGTTTGGTGCTGTTGCCGCCGTCACCATGGCAATTGGCACACACGGCGGCCACTTTGCGACCCAGTTTGTAAAGATCGTCGGCCAACTTGGGCTGGGCCTGGACTTCGGCGAAACGGCTATCGAGATCCACCTTGGCGGTCGCTCGGGCCCGGGCGGATTGGGCGGATGCTGGTTGCCACGCTGTGCAGGCCACCAAGGCCATTGCCAAAACCATGTGAACACGTCTGACCATAGCAATAAACCACATTTTAAAAATGGTCATTCTAGGTCGAAAGACGGTTGGGTCATAGGCAAGACTCTGGGGTTAAATCAAACAATGTGCGGTTTCATCGGCGCGGCGACCTTTGGCTGCGCCGGACCCAGTGGACAGAGGGCGAGTCAATGGCCAGGCCTGTGCCTGTTGCCTGCATCTCCCTGCGCTTGGCTCAGCAGGCGCAGTTCATCCAGTGTGTTGGCGTTGAAGAACGCGTGTGGGTCATCACCGGGTTGGTTGAATGGCACGGTGGCGCAGCGGTGCAGCGCCGTCCATGCACCAACCTTGCGGCCCCCTTCGGCGACAAAGCGCTGCAGGCTGTCCTGCAGGCTGGAGCGCAGCAGGCAGAACACGGGCTGGGGGCGCAGGGCCGCGTCGGGTGCTTCGTGGTCGGTGGCCAGTGCGATGGCGATCTCCGCATCCTGGGACAGGGCAGCGGCGGCCAGGCGTGTCGCCAGATCGGTGGGAAAGCGTGGGCTGTCGCAAGGCACGGTGAGCAGCCAGGGCGTACGGCATTGCGCCAGCCCGGCCAGAAAGCCGGCCAGCGGTCCGGCAAATCCCTCCACCGTGTCGGGGCACACCGGTACACCAAAAGTGGAATAGGCCGCAGTGTTGCGGTTGGCATTGACCAGCAGGGCGCCCACCTGGGGGCGCAGCCGCTCCAGCGCATGCAATGCCAGGGGCTTGCCGGCCAGCACCTGCAGGCCCTTGTCGGTGCCACCCATGCGCAAGCCCCGCCCACCAGCGAGCACCAGGCCCGTGATGTTGTCGGGGGTGATCATGCGCAGTGCTCAGCCACCGATGTAGCTCATTTCTATGCGCCGTTTGGCCTGGCCAAGGTCGGGTGCCAGGCTGGCACGCAACTCCGAATAGCGGTCGCTGCGGCCCTGCCAGATGGCGCCCAGTGCGCTGGCCAGATCCTGGTCGCTGGCACCCGCACGCAGCAGACCGCGCAGGTCGTAGCCGTTGTCGGCAAACAGGCACAGGTAGAGGCGCCCCTCGGTCGAGAGGCGGGCGCGGTTGCAGTCGCCGCAAAAGGCCTGGGTCACGCTGCTGATGACGCCCACCTCGCCCAGCGCAGGGTCGTGCTGGCCGTGGGCGTCGGCGTAGCCCCAGCGTTCAGCGGTTTCACCCGGTGCGCTGGGCTCCAGCGGCACCAGCGGGAGTTCGGCGCGCAGGCGACGGATGAGTTCGTGCGACGGCAGCACCTCGTCCATGCGCCAGCCATTGGTGGCGCCCACGTCCATGTACTCGATGAAGCGCAGGATGACGCCTGTGCCTCTGAAGTGTTTGGCCATGGGCAGGATTTCGTGCTCGTTGGTGCCACGCTTGACCACCATGTTGACCTTGACAGGGTGCAGGCCTGCGTGGCGCGCAGCATCAATGCCCTCCAGCACATCGGCCACCGGGAAGCCCACATCGTTCATGCGCTGGAACACGGCGTCGTCCAAACCATCCAGACTCACCGTCACACGCTGAAGGCCCGCCTCGCGCAGCGCGCGGGCCTTGCGGGCGAGCAGGGAGCCGTTGGTGGTGAGCGTGATTTCAGGCGGGTTGCCGTCCACTGTGCGCAGGGCGGCGAGCTGCGCAATCAGCGCCTCGATGTTGCGACGCAACAGCGGTTCGCCCCCCGTGAGCCGGATCTTGCGCACGCCATGGCCCAGGAAAACGGAGGTCAGGCGCGTGATTTCTTCAAAGCTCAGCAGGTCGCTGTGGGGAAGGTATGGGTAGCCTTTGTCGAACACTTCCTTGGGCATACAGTAGTTGCAGCGGAAGTTGCACCGATCGGTCACGCTGATGCGCAGGTCACGCAGGGGGCGGCCCCGCGCATCGGTCAGCAGGCCGGTAGGCGCAACGGGCATAGCGGGTATCCGGGCTGCCAAGGCTGCGGTTCGCTGATCCACCAAGGGGATGACGCGTTCAGACATGGGGGGATTTTGCAGTATTTACCCTGAGGTTCCCAGGCCAGATGCAATGACCGAAAAGATTCGCAATACGATGAGAGAAACTGACGTGAATCAAGAATTTCACTAGGGTTTGTACTGCACAATACGTTCGTTTTTTAATGGTGGCTATATATGAAAACTATTGAATGCAGCGCTGTCGGCGGTCTGTCCCGGCGCATGGTCCTTCAGTCGGCCACCATTCTGGCGCTGACTCCCATGATGGGCCAGGCGCAGGCGCAGCTGGCGTTGTCCACGGCCTTCAACCGCACGGTGCGTAACCGGGTTCTGTCGCAGCGACTGGCCAAATCCTATTGCCAGATCCTGCTGGGCGTGCTGCCGGAGTTTTCCAACAAGGTCTTGCTGGATGTGCGTCAGCAGGTGCGCAAAGGGTTTGACGAGTTGTCCACGGCACCGCTGCCTGCTGAGTTGGCAAGCCGTATTGCTGACATCAAGAAGCTGGCCGAGGCTTCCGATGCCATGGCGGTGCTTCCCCCGACCCGAGAGACCGTATCTGCGGTGACGATGCAGTCAGACAAGGTGATGGCTGCGACCAATGCGACGGCAGAGGTCTTTGAAAAGGTGGCAAAGGTCGGCTCGGCCAAACTGATCAACGTGGCAGGTCGTCAGCGCGCATTGTCCCAACGGATTGCCCGAGATTACTTTTTGACTGCGGCCAAACTGGACGGCAAGGGTTTGCAGGATCAGATGAAAGCTGACGTCGCTGAATTCAAGAAGGGATTTGAAACCCTCAAGGCAGCGCCAATCAGCACGCCTGCCATCCGCAATGAACTGGAACTGGGCCAGGCCCAATGGCTCTTTTTTGAAACGGCCATCCTGCGCAAGCCCGACGACAAGGGCTTGGAAACGGTGGCCACCACCAGTGAGCGTCTGGTGGAAGTGCTGGAGAAGCTGACCAACCAGTACGACGCAGCGCTCAAAGACGTTCTGGGCTGATCGGGCACTGTCTTGCAGAGGTACAGTGGAGGCCCGACGCGGACTCCATCATGTACCTGCCTGCCCAATTCCAAAGCCCCGACGGCGCGCATGCCGATGCATTGATGCGGGCACACCCGCTGGCCAGCCTGGTCTCCACCGACGACGAGGGCTTTCCCTTCATCACCCATCTTCCCCTGCACTTGCAGGTGCGCGGCGATCAGCGTGTGCTGCTGGGCCATTGCGCGCGTGGCAATCCGCACTGGCGCTATCTGCAACAGCGCCCCGAGGCGCTGGTGGCTTTTCTGGGGCCGCACGCCTACCTTTCACCCGCTGTGTACCCTGACCTTCAGCGTGTGCCCAGCTGGAACTACCTGGCGGTGCACTGCCGGGTGCGCGCTGAGATGGTGGAGGAGCCCACGGCCAAAGATGCCCTGCTCAAGGCCCTGATCGGCGATCACGAACCCCCGTATGCCGCGCAGTGGCGTGCCCTGGGTGAGGCGTTTGCACACAAGATGATGGCGGGCATCGTGGCCTTTGAACTGCATGTGACCGGGTTGCAATGCAAGCTCAAGCTCAACCAGCACCGCAAGGAGTCGCACGCCGCCCTGCATGCCGCCTACCGCCAGGGTGGGCCGGATGCGCAGGCTTTGGCGCAATGGATGGAAACGCTGGGCATGGTGCCCGCACAGGAGGAGTGACATGCGAGCAGCCCTGGGGCTCATTTCATTGCTGGTGGTGCTGGCCGTGGTGGCACTGCTCACGCGCAAAACCCTGCCGCCTCCCGCCGTGGCACCTGTGGCGCCGCTGCCGGACATGCCCACCACAGTGACCACACCTGCGCAGGCCCAGCAGGTGCAGGAGCAGTACCGCAAGGCGCTCGACCAGGCCATGCAGCAGGCACGCCCAGCGTCGGTCGAATATTGAAAAAATTGGCTTCTGGCGCTTATAAAATAAGCGCAAGCAGCTATCAAAATAATAGCAATGAACCTTGTGCAAGATGAGCACTGGATGCGCCTGGCTCTGGCGCAGGCGCAAGCTGCAGCGCAAGCAGGCGAGGTGCCTGTGGGCGCTGTGCTGGTGCGTGGCGACCAGCTGATTGCCACTGGCCGCAACGCCCCGGTGGCAGGGCACGACCCCACAGCCCATGCCGAAATCCTCGCTCTGCGGGCGGCGGCGCAGCAGTTGGGCAACTACCGGCTGGAGGACTGCACGCTCTATGTGACGCTGGAGCCCTGTGCCATGTGCAGCGGTGCGCTCCTGCACGCGCGGCTGCCGCGCGTGGTGTACGGCGCCGCAGACCCCAAGACCGGCGCGGCCGGATCGGTGGTGGATCTGTTTGCCCAGCCCTTGCTCAACCACCACACCCAGGTGCAGGGCGGGGTGCTGGCCCAGGAATGCGGGGCGCTGCTGGCCCAGTTCTTCCGCACCCGCCGCCAGCAACAGCGCAGCCAGGCGCTGGCCGCCCACCCACTGCGCGACGATGCGCTGCGCACGCCCGAGGCGCGCTTTGCCGACCTGCCCGGCTACCCCTGGGCACCACACTACGTGAGCGACCTGCCCGCGCTGGCGGGTTGGCGCCTGCACTACCTCGACGAAGGCCCGCGCGATGCGCCCATCACCTGGCTGTGCCTGCACGGCAACCCGGCCTGGAGCTACCTGTACCGGCACATGCTGCCGGTCTTTGTGCAGGCCGGCCACCGCGTCGTTGCCCCCGACCTGATCGGCTATGGCAAGAGCGACAAGCCCAAGAAGGAACGTGCCCACAGCTTTGACGGGCACCGCCAGGTGCTGCTGGAGCTGGTGGAGCGGCTGGACCTGCACAACGTGGTGTTGGTGGTGCAGGATTGGGGTGGCATCCTGGGCCTGACGCTGCCCATGGAGATGCCTGAGCGCTTTGTCGGCCTGCTGGCCATGAACACACTGCTGGCCACTGGCGAGGAGCCGCTTTCGCAGGGCTTTCTGGATTGGCGCGCCATGTGCGCCGACAAGCCCTTGTTCGGCGTGGGCCGCTTGCAGGCGCGCGGCAACCCGCAACTGAGCGCGGCCGAGTGCGCGGCCTACGATGCGCCGTTCCCCGACGCGGGCCACCGCGCTGCGCTGCGTGCCTTCCCCCGCCTCGTGCCCGATCACCCCCAGGCGCCGGGCGCAGCGCTCTCCCAGGCTGCGCGCGATTTCTGGCAGAACACCTGGGCTGGCCGCAGCCTGTTTTTTGCTGGTGCACGGGACCCTGTGCTGGGCGTGCCGGTGATGCAGCGCCTGCAACACACCGTGCGCGGCGCGCCCGAACTGGTGGTGCTGCCGCAGGCAGGCCATTTCGTGCAGGAGCACGGCGCGTCGATTGCGCAGCAGGCTTTGGAGTATTTTCGGCTTTGACCATGGCATTGGGGGTGCATCACCTACCCCACTGGGTGCTACTTCAACAACGATGGCTAAAATGGCCAACTATTGAAGGAGTTCGTCATGCGCGTTACAGCCACCGAAGCCAAAAACCGTTTTGGCAGCCTCTGCGCCCAAGCCAAGCGCGAACCAGTTTTTGTGGAAAAGGCGGGTCACCTCGATACCGTGATTCTCAGCGTCGAACTCTACCAAGCCCTGCGCTCCAGCGTGGGTAAGGCCGATCTCGCTGCGCGCAAGAAGGCGTTTGAAGCCGATTTTGGCGAGTGGCTGGCGAACCAGAACGCCCGTGTCGACACACTGGGTATTCCGGGTGCCGACCTGCGGCCTTGGTAATTGTCGATGGCCCAGTACGACGTTTTTCCCAACCCCAGCGCCAGTGGGGCCAGCGGCATCCCTTACGTGGTCGTAATCCAGAGTGATTTGCTTGATGCGCTGGCTACCCGACTGACCGTGCCGCTGGCCGTGCTCGACTTTCCGGGCAAGGTGCCGACCGCACTGTGTCCGGTCATCACCGTCAACGGTCAGCGTCTGCATGCGTTGGCACACTTTGCGGCGCCTTTGCCAGTCAAGCAGTTGCGATGCTCGGTAGACAACGTGGCAACGCAGGCCAGTACTTTGGTCGCTGCCATGGATGCGGTGTTGTCTGGTATCTGACTCGCGGTGCCAGAGCCTGTGGTTTAGAGGATGTGCCTGAGGCTGTGGAATACTTCCGCCTTTGAGCATCCACGGAGCGGGCCCGCGCAGGGCCCGAACGCCTTGTCTTCCGACCACGAACATGCCGCCTGTGGCTGCGGCCACGACCACGGCCCCAAGCACATCTACATCTATTCGCCCTCCAGCGCCGTGCGCGACAAGGCGGCCTTTCGTCGGGGTGTCAAACGCCTGCAGGCACTGGGGCATGAGGTGGAGATCGACCCCGACGCCCTGGCACAGCACACCCGCTTTGCGGGCGACGATGCCACGCGCCTGGCCGCCATCCACCGGGCAGCCGCCAGCGGCGCCGATGTGGCGCTGATCTCACGCGGAGGCTATGGCCTCACGCGCATCCTGCCGGGCATCGACTGTGCTGCCGTGGCACGGGCGGTGGACAAGGGCACGCAGTTTGTGGGCATCAGCGACTTCACCGCGCTGCAGTGTGCCGTGCTGGCGCAGGCCGGCGCCCTGACCTGGGCCGGCCCCGCGCTGGGCGCCGACTTTGGTGTGCAGGAGGGGCCTGACGACATCATGGAAGCCTGTTTTGACGACCTGCTCACCGGCCACGGCGAGGGCGCTGGCTGGCGCATGCCCAAGGAGCGGCGGGCCGCAGGTACGCCTGAAGCGCCGCTGCCCGAGTTCGAGGTTGCATCGAGCATCCTGTGGGGGGGCAACCTGGCCGTGCTGTGCGCGCTGGTGGGTACGCCGTACTTTCCGCAGGTGGACGGTGGCATTCTGTTTGTCGAGGACGTGAACGAGCACCCCTACAGGGTGGAGCGCATGCTCACGCAACTGCTGCATGCCGGTGTGCTGGCGCGGCAAAAGGCGCTGGTGCTGGGCCAGTTCAGCAACTACCGGCTGGCGCCGCACGACAAGGGCTTCAAGCTGCAGACCGTGGTGGACTGGCTGCGCAGCCAGTTGAGCATTCCGGTGCTCACGGGCCTGCCCTATGGCCATGTGCCTACCAAAGTATTGCTGCCTGTGGGGGCCCAGGTCGATCTGTCGGTACAGGGGCGCGATGCCTTGATTTACTGGGGGCACCTGGACTGAGTGAAGCGCTGGGTTACAGCGCAGCGGGCTGGGTCGTTAGTTCGGGCATGGCGGCAAAGAGACCCAGGCGCACCATGGTGCGGTGGTTCAGTTCCACGGTCACCGCGTTGCGTGCCAGGGCCGACTGGATGCGGGGCTTGCCTTCCATCGTCTGGTGCAGCCGGGGTTCGGTCAGCAGCTTGCCACCGCGATCCACGATGCTGGCCACCAGGGGCAGGTTGGGCTTGGCGCTGCGGCGCAGTACCACGGCAATGTCGCCGTTGTCCAGGCGTACGAAGGAGCCTGGTGGGCACAGGCCCACGGTACGCACCAACACCAGGCCGACCTCGTCGCGCTGGTCCATTTCCACCAAGGCGCGCACCGAGTCGGTGGCGCTGCGCCCTGGGCGGGACTTGCGCGGGCTGATCATGGCGGCATAGCGGTCGATGGTGCCCAGGATGCGCGTCAGCCGGTCCACCTCGCTCAGGCTGTGCAGGGGGTCGCGCTCGGATACCCGCTCATGGTGCTGGCCCACCAGGTCCAGCCACAGGCCGTTGGTGATGTTCAGTTGCACCAACAGATCCTGTGATCGGTGCGGGTGCGCGTTGATGGCCTCTTTTTGCGCTGGGCTGGGCTGCTCGCGCTGCGCGGCCAGTTCGTCCTGCAGGCGGGTCATGGCGATGTTCATGGTCAGCGCCGCGCGCACCAGCGCGTTGCGCTCGGTCACGGGCAGCCCGAACTCGCGCGCCATGATGTGGCACAGCGTGCCGCATACCAGTGCATGCGATGTGCTGTAGCCCACGGTGGACGTGGCCGCGAGCTGGAACATCAGGTACAGCGCACTGTCGATGTCGTGCGCCACCAGGTCTTGCAGCCATTGGTCGAACTGGCGCACCTTGGCGCCAAAGTCCACCACGTCCTGCGGGCGCGAGAGCAGCACCGACAGGCCCGACTCCAGATCGCCCCAAAGCCCGAGCAGGTCCTCGTACTCGTCGTCGTGGGTGGGGCGCAGGGGGGCAGAGGTAGGCATCAGCGCTTTTCCAGCACCATTTGGTCGTTCGTGCGTGTCATCTGGAACTGACCCAGAAAACTGTTGCCCAGCAGCACGTAGGGCATGGCCTGCGGGGTGATGATGGCATCGACGTTGAGCACTTCCACATCGCCGATGCGGACCGAGTCCAGCCGCATGCGCCAGCCCTGGGTCACGCCGTTGGCGGTGTTCATGTTCACCACCTGGCCGCCCTGGTATTTGAGACCCATGCGTTCGGCGTCCGGGCGGCCGATGGACACGGTGGTGGCACCGGTATCCACCATGAACTGCATGATGCGCCCGTTGATCATGCCCTGGTTGACGAAATGCCCCCGGCTGTCGCCCTTGAGCACGATGCGGCGGCCCGCGCCGGAGCCGCCTACATTCACCGGCGACTCGCCCAGCCGCAAAGTGCTGCTGGCGCCGTTGATATCGACGACCACGGCATCGCGGCTGACCGACACCACCTTCACCCCCTGGTGGGTCTGGCCCGGTGCCACGCCCTTGGGCGGCGCTCCATCGACCACGAGCAGAGCCTTGCCGCCCAGCACCCCAGCCAGCGAGACGGCCGGGGCCGCCTGGGCCGCAGCACTGCACCACAGGCCCAGCCCCAGCAGCAGGGCAGACCGAACAAGAGAAGGGCGCTGCGGCATGGAGGGGCTCCCGGGGTGGTGCGCTGTCAGTCGCGGAAGTTGTTGAACGACAGCGGCATGTCGGCGATCTCCTTGCGGATCAGCGCCATCACGGCCTGCAGGTCGTCGCGCTTGGCGCCGGTGACGCGCACCTTTTCGTCCTGGATGGCGGCCTGCACCTTGATCTTGCTGTCCTTGACGAGACGCTGGATCTTCTTGGCCAGCTCACTGTCGATGCCGTTGCGCACCTTGACCACCTGCTTGACCTTGTCGCCGCCAACTTTCTGGGGCTTGCCGATGTCGAGAAAGCGCACGTCCACGTTGCGCTTGGTGAGCTTGTTGCGCAGCAGATCCTCGACCTGGGTGAGTTGGAACTCGGCATCGCCAAAGAGTGTGATCTCCTTGTCCTTGAGCTCGACGGCGGCAGACGTGCCCTTGAAGTCAAAACGCGTGCCGATCTCCTTGGCCGCGTTCTCCACGGCATTCTTCACTTCGACAAAATCGGCTTCACAAACGGTATCAAAAGACGGCATGGCAGAACAGCAATAGGAAAAGTCAACGCAGCACCGCCTGCAAAGGCGGGTGCGACAATGGAGGCAATGTTAGTCGAGAAAAACGTCTCTTTACAGCCCTACAACAGCTTTGGCATCGTGGCCCGTGCCGAAACCCTGGTGCGCGTGCGCAGCCTGCAGGATCTGGTGGATTGGCACCACACCGCCGTGCGGGCGGGCGAGGCGGTGTTTGTGCTGGGCGGGGGCAGCAATGTGGTGCTCACGGGCGATGTGAAAACCACGGTGCTGAAGATGGAGCTGCGTGGGCGCCGCCTGGTGCAGGAAACCCCCGACGCCTGGGTGGTGGAAGTGGCGGCGGGCGAGCCCTGGCATGGCACGGTGGCCTGGACCCTGCAGCAGGGTTGGCCGGGGCTGGAGAACCTGGCGCTGATTCCCGGCACGGTGGGCGCCGCCCCGGTGCAGAACATCGGCGCTTACGGGGTGGAGCTGCAGGACCGCTTTGATTCCCTGACCGCCTTCGATCTGGCCACGGGCCAGACCTTCACGCTCGATGCCGCGCAGTGCGCCTTTGGCTACCGCGATTCGGTTTTCAAGCACCCCCCGGCCCAGCCGGGCAGCGGCGAGCAACTGCCGCGTGGCATGGGGTTGGCGGGGCGGGCCGTCATCACCCACGTGCGTCTGCGCCTGCCGCGCGCCTGGCGCCCCGAGCTGGGCTACCTGGATCTGGAGCGCAAACGGCAGGAGACGGGCATTGCCGAACCCACGGCGCAGCAGATTTTTGACTGGGTGTGCGCCATCCGCAGTGCCAAGCTGCCCGACCCGGCCGTACTGGGCAACGCCGGGAGCTTTTTCAAGAACCCCACCGTCACCCCAGAGCAGTGCCAGGACATCATCGCGCGCGATCCCAAGATCGTGCACTACCCCATGCCCGACGGCAGCATCAAACTAGCGGCGGGCTGGCTGATTGACGCCTGCGGCTGGAAGGGCAAAACCGTGGGCAAGGCCGGTGTGTATGAAAAGCAGGCGCTGGTGCTGGTCAACCGGGGGCAGGGCGCCGACAGTGTGACCGGCGGCGAGGTCATGACCCTGGCCCGCGCCATCCAGACCAGCGTCTATGAGCGCTTTGGTATCCGGCTGGAGCCAGAGCCGGTGGTTTTGTGATGCTATAAATTTAATAGCTACTAACGCTTGCTGGATAAGCGTTGAATGGCAAAAAGACCATAAAAAAAACCGCCCGAAGGCGGTCTTTTTCATGGGTGCGCGGGGTGCAGGGCTTACTTGTCGTCATTACCCAGTTGCGGCAGCGGCGAGCCCTGGCCCAGCGTCAGCAGGCCGGACTTGGCGTAGGTCATGAGCTTGTCGCGCGTGTCCACGATGTCGAGGTTGCGCATGGTGAGCTGGCCGATGCGGTCGGCGGGCGAGAACGGCGCGTCTTCCACCTTCTCCATCGACAGGCGCTCGGGCGCGTAGGTCAGGTTGGGCGACTCGGTGTTGAGCAGCGAGTAGTCGTTGCCACGGCGCAGCTCCAGCGTCACGGTGCCGGTGATGGCGCGCGCCACCCAGCGCTGGGCGGTTTCGCGCAGCATGATGGCTTGCGGGTCGAACCAGCGGCCCTGGTACAGCAGGCGGCCGAGCTTGAGGCCGTTCATGCGGTACTGCTCGATGGTGTCTTCGTTGTGGATGCCGGTCACCAGGCGCTCGTAGGCGATGTGCAGCAGCGCCAGGCCGGGGGCCTCGTAGATGCCGCGGCTCTTGGCCTCGATGATGCGGTTCTCGATCTGGTCGCTCATGCCCAGGCCATGGCGGCCTCCGATGCGGTTGGCTTCGAGGATCAGCTCGACGGGGTCGTTGAACTCCTTGCCGTTGAGGGCCACGGGCTGGCCTTCGTTGAAGGTCACGGACACTTCCTCGGCCTTGACTTCGACCTCGGGCTTCCAGAACGCCACGCCCATGATGGGGTTGACGATGCGGATGCCGCTGTTGAGAAACTCCAGATCCTTGGCTTCGTGCGTGGCGCCCAGCATGTTGCTGTCGGTGCTGTAGGCCTTCTCGGCGCTCATCTTGTAGCCGAAACCTTCCTTGGTCATGAAGGCCGACATCTCGGCGCGGCCGCCCAGCTCGTCGATGAACTGCTGGTCCAGCCAGGGCTTGTAGATGCGCAGCGAGGGGTTGGTCAGCAGGCCGTAGCGGTAGAAGCGCTCGATGTCGTTGCCCTTGAAAGTGGAGCCGTCGCCCCAGATGTGGACATCGTCTTCCTTCATGGCCGACACCAGCATGGTGCCGGTGACGGCGCGGCCCAGCGGCGTGGTGTTGAAGTAGGTCACGCCGGCGGTGCTGATGTGGAAGGCGCCGGCCTGCAGTGCGGCAATGCCTTCATGGGCCAGTTGCGTGCGGCAGTCGATCAGGCGCGCCTGCTCGGCGCCGTATTCCATGGCCTTGCGCGGGATGGCGTCGTAGTCGGGCTCGTCGGGCTGGCCCAGGTTGGCCGTGTAGGCGTAGGGCAGGGCGCCCTTGTTCTTCATCCAGCGCAGTGCGGCGCTGGTATCGAGGCCGCCGGAGAAGGCGATGCCGACCTTTTGGCCGACGGGAAGATTTTGGAGGATGGTTGCCATGTGCAGGAATCCGGTTCGGTAGTGTTTCAGCCGAAATGGCAGATGTAGTGGTAGGCCTCGGTCACGCGGATGTCAAAGCTGGAATTGCCGGGCACGCTGAACTTGTCGCCCGCGCTGGACTGGACCCAGGCATCGCTGCCCGCGAGCTTGTACTCGCACGCGCCAGCCACGCATTCCATGATTTCAGGTGCACCGGTGTTGAACGTCAGCGTGGCGGGCAGCACGACGCCGACCGACTTTTTGGTGCCATCGGGAAAGGTGATGCCGTGGCTCACGCATTTGCCGTCAAAGTACACATTGGCCTTGGTGGTGACGCTGACGCCGTCGATTTTTTCGGTGGTCATGGGAGTTCTTTGCTGGAACGGGGATAAACCCTGCATTCTAGGTGACAGCTATGACCGCCGTGACCCGGATGCATTCCAGACCGGTTTGTCCGGCCCAGGCCAAAGCCCACAGCACCTTGGCAAAAAAAGAGGGCCCTGCCTGGCCCTCAGAGAAAACGAAGCTGGATGGATCAGCGATCGTAGGGATTGTTGTTGTAGTGATTGTGCGGCGGGTAGTGGGGATGGCGAGGTCGGTAGGGGTCGTTTTCGTATCCGTACTCAATGACCGTCACGCCAGGCTGGGGATAGTTGGTGTAAGGCGAGCTGACGACGCCTGGCTGCACATAGCCGCTTTGGCCGTAGGGGGCGGGCTGGTTCGTGGGCTGCACCTGTACGGTGATGTAGCGCCCAGGATCGGTGGCGGTCTGGGTGGAATACTGGCGGCCTGCATACTCGTACACCACGTTGTAGCCCACGGTGCGGTTTTCATAATAGGTTTCGGTGCCGCAGCGCTGTACGTTCTCATACTGGGGGCGGCCCTGGCCCTCGATGTGGTTGCCCAGCACGGCGCCACCGATCACGCCAATGGCCGTGGCTGCTGCGCGGCCGCTGCCCTTGCCCACGGCGTTGCCAGCGGCGCCGCCCGCGATGGCGCCGAGCACTGCGCCGCCTCCGGTGGTGCGCTGGCCGGTGTACACCGTCTCGTTGGTGCACACCTGGCGCGGGATGGCTACCTGCTGCACGATGGGGGTGGCCGAGAGCACGCGGGCTTGTTCCTGTGCGCTGGCCAGTGTGGCGGTGGCCGCCAAAACGGTGAAGGCGATGGCTTTTTTCATGGGGTTCTCCAGGGAAACGGGTCCGACTCCATAACGCGCCAGACTGTAGAAAAGTTTATCGGTGCAAGGTATCGGACGGGCAGTTTCCAGGTAAAGATACGTAAGAAACTGTGCGGTTTCAGACGTTTTGCATTGCGCTGGCGTGTTGGGCCCATGCCTGGGCGTCCCATCCCACCGTGATCAGCGGCCCTTGGGCCAGCGGCCACTCCACCACCGGGCGTTTGATGAGACTGGGGTGCTGCTGCATCAGCACCTGGGCGCTGGCGGCGTCTTTTGCGCTGGCTTGCTCCTCGGCGCTCAGCTTGCGCCAGGTGGTGCCGCGACGGTTGAGCACCGTCCCCCAGCCGCAGTGCGCCACCCAGCGCTGCAGGTGTTCGGCGGGGACGCCTTGTGTTGCGAAGTTGTGGAATTGGTAGTCCAGGCCCTGGGCCGTCAGCCAGGCGCGGGCCTTCTTGACCGTGTCGCAGTTCGGAATGCCAAAAAGGGTGATTTTCATGGCTCCATCATGCTCCAGCTTCGGGCTGGGCGACAATCCCAGGCTGTATGCACACCAAGATCCATACCCTCGAAGGCTGGCTGGCCCACTGTGAGCGCCTGCACCCCCACTCCATAGACCTCGGCCTGCAGCGCGTGGGCGAGGTGGCGCGCCGCATGGCGCTGCGTTTTGATTGCCCGGTCATCACCGTGGCGGGCACCAATGGCAAGGGCTCGACCTGCGCCATGATCGAAGCCGTGGCCTTGCAGGCCGGTTACCGCACCGGCGTGTATTCGTCTCCGCACCTGGTGCATTTCCAGGAGCGCTGCCGCATCCATGGCGACATCGTGACGGCTGATAGTCTGCTGGAACACTTCGAGGCCGTGGAGCGTGCCCGCACCCAGGGGGGTGATGAGGTGGCCTTGACCTATTTCGAGTTCACCACGCTGGCCATCCTGCGCCTGATGAGCCACAGTCTGCTGGATGTGGCCATTCTGGAAGTGGGCCTGGGCGGGCGGCTGGATGCGACCAATGTGGTGGACCCGGATTGCGCGGTCATCACCAGCATCGACATCGACCACGTGGAATACCTGGGGCCGGATCGCGAGAGCATCGGGCGCGAGAAGGCCGGCATCATGCGCACGGGTCGGCCGGTGGTGGTCAGCGACCCCATGCCGCCCCAAAGCGTGATTGACCACGCACGGGAAATCGGTGCCGATCTCTGGCGGTTTGGGCAGGACTTCAATTTTTCGGGCGACAAGCAGCAGTGGGGCTGGGCCGGCCGGGGGCGGCGCTATTCGGGCATGGCCTATCCAGCGCTGCGGGGGGCCAACCAGTTGATCAATGCATCGGGGGCGCTCGCTGCACTGGAGGCCCTGCGCGATCGTCTGCCCATCACGGCGCAGGCCGTGCGCAATGGCCTGGCGGTGGTGGAACTGCCTGGGCGCTTCCAGGTGTTCCCAGGGCAGCCGGTACTGGTGCTGGATGTAGCGCACAACCCCCACTCGGTAGCTGCATTGACGGCCAACCTGGACGCCATGGGTTTTTTCCCGACCACGCATGCGGTGTTCGGCGCCATGGCAGACAAAGACCTGGCTCCCATGCTGGCGCGCATCGGCCCCATCGTGGACCGTTGGTACTTCTGCGACCTGCCCACGCCCCGGGCCGAATCTGCGGCGGCCTTGCAGCAAAAGTGGAATGCTTTGCAAATGGTGGCCGGCGGCCGCCGCGAAGTGCATTGCAGCACCCATGCCAACCCGGCAGACGCGCTGCAGGCGGCGCTCGTCCAGGCAGACCCCGCTGATAGAATTGTGGTCTTTGGCTCCTTCTACACGGTGGGTGGGGTGCTGCTGGACGGCATGCCCCGACTGCAGGCCAAGCACTTGGCCTGACACTGCGTTCTAAGAACTTGTCCGTAAATTATTTGATGCCACGTTGGAGCGCAATCGGTATGAGTTCGAGGTCTTGGCGCGCCGCATGGGCTGGCGGCCCATGCAAGCGGCAAGGGCGCGAAATCGCCCGATTTCGCCCCAACCCGAAGGGCAGTGCTCTTTTCGGGCGGTCTGCGGCGTTGCGGCGCTTGCCCATAGCGGGGCTATGGGCTGCGCACCGCACCTTGCATCCCATCCCGAAAAGAGCGCTGCGCGGCACCAAATAATTTACGGACAAGTTCTAAAGCTCATGGCGTTTTTCAAGTTTCGGTGGCCCGGCCAGAAGGGGCAGGAAGTCAAGGCCAAACCGGCCCGATCCTCCCGGGCCGCGCCCGCAGAGAGCATCGAAACCATGCGTCGCCGGGCCAGGCACCGGTTGATCGGTGCGGCCGTGCTGGTGTTGCTGGGTGTGGTGGGCTTTCCGCTGCTGTTCGATAGCCAGCCAAGGCCGATTCCCGTCGATATTCCCATCGAAATCCCGGACCGCAATCGGGTCGCGCCCTTGGTCGCACCGTCGGCGCAGGGTGGTTCGGCCCAGGAGGCGGCGGCTGCCCCTGCCAGTGCAGCACCTGCGGTGGCGCCTGCCCGCGCACCAGAAGCGGCGTCCGCACCTGCACCTGCGACTGCTGCCGCACCGGCGTCCACGCCAGCGCGGACTGTGGCGACACCTGCTTTCCAGCCCGCATCGGCACCGGCGCGCAAGCCTGAAGTTGCACCGCCACAGCCTGCGCAACCCAGGGTGGCCGAGCCCGCGCGTCCGAGCGCGACCGATGAGGCCGAGCGCGCCCGCGCGCTGCTGGAGGGGCGCAGCGTACCCGCCAAGCCCACGGCAGCCGACGAGGGGCGTTTCATCGCCCAGATCGGTGCCTACGCCGAGGCTGACAAGGCCCGCGAGGTGCGCCTCAAACTGGAGCGTGCGGGCATCAAGACCTACACCCAGGTGGTGGAGACGGCCGACGGCAAGCGCATCCGGGTTCGCGTGGGGCCGTTCCAGGGCCGTGCCGAGGCCGACAAGGCTGCTGCAAAGATCAAGGCGCTGAACCTGCCGGTGTCCATCCTGCAGTTGTGACGCGCGCATGGCGGCCCTGGACTGGATTTTTGTGGCCCTGTTGCTGGCATCCATGCTGATGGGTGCCTGGCGCGGGCTGGTGTACGAGTTTTTGTCGCTGGCGGGTTGGGTCGTGGCCTTTGTGGTGGCGCAGTGGTTTGCCCAGGATGCGGCGGCCCTGCTGCCCATTGACGAGGCACAGGAAACCGTGCGCTATGCCGCCGGGTTCATACTGGTGTTCATCGTCACGGTGTTTGCCTGCGGATTCTTGGCCTGGTTGGGCAAGAAGCTCGTCGAGGCCATCGGCCTGCGTCCGGTGGATCGGACGCTGGGTGCTGTGTTTGGTGTGTTGCGTGGGGTATTGATCCTGCTGGTGTTGGTAGTCATGGCCGGGTTGACCGGACTGGACCAGGCGCCCTGGTGGCAGGAGGCGCGCAGCGCGGTGCTGCTGTCGGATTGGGTCAAGGAACTCAAGCCGCTGTTGCCGCAGGAGCTGGGCAGGCATTTGCCCGCGTGATGCGGATTTTTTGGGATGGAAGGCAACTATGTGTGGAATCGTCGGCGTGATCAGCACGTCCCCCGTCAACCAGTTGATCTATGACGCTCTGCTGCTCCTGCAGCACCGCGGCCAGGATGCGGCTGGCATTGCCACGCAGCTGGACCGCAAGTTCTTCATGCACAAGGCCAAGGGCATGGTGCGTGACGTGTTCCGCACCCGCAACATGCGCGCTCTGCCGGGCAACGCGGGCCTGGGGCAGGTACGCTATCCCACGGCGGGCAACGCCTTCAGCGAAGAGGAAGCGCAGCCGTTCTATGTGAACGCGCCCTTTGGCATCGTCATGGTGCACAACGGCAACCTGACCAACGCCCAGGCCCTGCGCGCCGAGCTGTTCAGCATCGACCACCGCCACACCAACACCGAGAGCGACTCGGAAGTGCTGCTCAACGTGTTTGCCCACGAACTGGAAATGGCCAGCCGTGGCGTGCCCTTGCAGCCCGACGATGTGTTTGCGGCCGTGCAGGCGGTGCACAAGCGCATCCGGGGCTCGTATGCCGTGATCGCCCTGATCGCAGGCCATGGCATGGTGGCCTTTCGTGACCCCTACGGCATCCGTCCCCTGGCCATGGGGCGCAGCGGCGATGGCACCTGGATGGTGGCCAGCGAGTCTGTGGCGCTGGAGGGCACGGGGCACCAGTTCGAGCGCAACGTGGAGCCGGGCGAGGCTCTGTTCATCACGCTCGACGGCCAGGTCCACGCGCGCCAATGTGCGCAGCAGCCCAGCCTGCATCCGTGCATTTTTGAGTTTGTGTACCTGGCACGTCCTGACTCGGTGCTCGATGGCATCTCGGTGTACCAAGCGCGTCTGAACCTGGGCGAGACGCTGGCCAAGCGCGTGATCTCCACCGTGCCGCCGAACGAAATCGACGTGGTCATCCCCATTCCGGAATCGAGCCGCCCCAGCGCCATGCAACTGGCGCAGTTGCTGGGCATTCCCTACCGTGAGGGTTTTGTCAAAAACCGCTATGTGGGCCGCACTTTCATCATGCCGGGGCAGGCGGTGCGCAAGAAGTCGGTGCGCCAGAAGCTCAACGTCATCGGCAGCGAATTCAAGGGCCGCAACGTGCTGCTGGTGGACGACTCCATCGTGCGTGGCACCACCAGCCGTGAGATCGTGCAGATGGCGCGCGAGGCTGGGGCGCGCAAGGTGTACATGGCCAGTGCCGCCCCTCCGGTGCGCTACCCCAACGTCTATGGCATCGACATGCCCACCAGCAGCGAGCTGGTGGCCCATGGCCGCACGCTCGACGAAGTGCGCCAGATCATTGGCTGCGACGCCCTGATTTACCAGGATGTCGAAGCCATGAAGAAGGCCATCGGATCGCTCAACCCACGTCTATCGGGCTTTGATGCATCCTGCTTTGACGGCGTGTACGTGACCGGGGACGTGAGCCCTGAGCAGATCCAGCAGCTCAACGAAGGCCGTGCCCAACAGGCGCAGGAGGGCGAAGAGGACACCTCGCGCCTGGCCCTGCCCAATGCTTACGAACATTGACAACGGACCGGGCGTGCCTTCTTGGGGTGCGCCCGGTTCCCCACAAGGCTTTTCCGCATGAACCCAGCCCAGCCACAAGACCTGCACCCCGACACCCTGGCGGTGCGCCAGGCGCTGCCGCGCAGCGTCTATGGTGAACATTCCGAGGCGCTGTACCTGACCAGCAGCTTTGTTCAGCCCGATGCCGAAACCGCCGCGCGCCGCTTTGCGGGCGAGGAGGACGGCTACACCTACACCCGCACCTCCAACCCCACCGTCACCAGCTTTGAACAGCGCCTGGCAGCACTGGAGGGCACGGAGTCGGCCATCGGCACGGCCAGCGGCATGTCGGCCATCTTGCTGATGTGCCTGGGCTTGCTCAAGGCCGGGGACCATGTGGTGTGCTCGCAGTCCATGTTCGGCTCCACCATCAAGCTCATTGGTGGGGAGTTGGCGCGTTTCGGCGTGGAATCCAGCTTTGTGCCGCAGACCGACAGCAGCGCCTGGAAGGCAGCCCTGCGCCCCAACACCCAGCTGCTGTTTGCCGAGACGCCCACCAACCCGCTGACCGACCTGTGCGACATCGCCGAGCTGGCCGCGATTGCCCACGATGCGGGCGTGCTGCTGGCCGTGGACAACTGCTTTGCCTCCCCCGCGTTGCAGCGGCCTGCCATGCTGGGGGCCGATCTGGTCATCCACTCGGGCACCAAGTTCCTGGACGGCCAGGGCAGGGTGATGGCGGGCGCCGTCTGCGGCCCGCGTTCCATCATCGACGACAAGCTCGCGCCGCTGATCCGCAGCGCAGGCGTCAACCTTTCGCCCTTCAATGCCTGGGTGGTGCTCAAGGGCATGGAAACCCTGCGCATCCGCATGGAAGCCCAGAGCGCCAATGCCCTGGCGCTGGCGCAGTGGCTCGAAGCCCAACCGCAGGTGGCGCGGGTGTATTACCCCGGTCTGACCTCGCACCCGCAGCATGCTCTGGCGATGCGCCAGCAGTCGGGTGTGGGTGGTGCCGTGCTGTCGTTCGATGTGCGGGCCAACGGGCCGCAAGAGGGGCGCGCACGCGCCTTCCATGTGATCGACAGCACCCGCGTGTGCAGCATCACCGCCAACCTGGGCGACACCAAAACCACCATCACCCATCCGGCCAGCACGTCCCACGGGCGCCTCACCGAAGCGCAGCGCCAGGCCGCAGGCATCGGCCAGGGCCTGATCCGCGTGGCCGTGGGCCTGGAACACATCGACGATCTCAAGAACGACCTCGCACGAGGCCTGGACACCCTGTCATGACCGCAGCACCGAACCCTTCGCACGCAGCCCGCGTGCGCACCCGCTTTGCCCCATCGCCCACGGGCTTCATCCACCTGGGCAACATCCGCTCCGCGCTGTACCCCTGGGCCTTTGCAAGGGCGAGCCAGGGCGACTTCATCCTGCGCATCGAGGACACCGACCAGGAGCGCTCCACCCAGGCGGCTGTGGATGTGATCCTCGAGGGCATGCAGTGGCTGGGCATGGAGCCGGACGAAGGCCCCTTCTACCAGATGCAGCGCATGGACCGCTACAAGCAGGTGCTGGCCCAGTTGCAGGCCAGTGGCCATGTCTATCCATGTTACATGAGCGTGGCCGAGCTGGACGCGCTGCGCGAGCGCCAGATGGCCGCCAAGGAAAAGCCGCGCTACGACGGCACCTGGCGGCCCGAGCCCGGCAAGCAACTTCCGCCCATCCCGGAGGGTGTGCAGCCCGTGCTGCGCTTCAAGACGCCCCAGGGCGGCACCGTGGCTTGGGATGACAAGGTCAAAGGCCGTGTCGAGTTCAGCAACGACGAACTGGACGACCTCGTCATCGCGCGGCCCGACGGCACGCCTACCTATAACTTCTGTGTGGTGGTGGATGACATCGACATGGACATCACCCACGTGATCCGGGGCGACGACCATGTCAACAACACGCCGCGCCAGATCCACATCTTCCGTGCCCTGGGCAAGGAACCGCCGGTGTACGCCCACCTGCCCACCGTGCTCAACGAGCAGGGCGAGAAGATGAGCAAGCGCCACGGCGCCAAGCCTGTGACCTGGTACCGCGACGCAGGCTTCCTGCCCGACGCCATGGTCAACTACCTGGCCCGTCTGGGCTGGAGCCATGGTGACGATGAGATCTTTTCGCGTGCGCAATTCCTCGCGTGGTTCGACCTGGACCACCTGGGCCGCAGCGCCGCGCAGTTTGACGAGGCCAAGCTGCGCTGGGTCAATGCCCAGCATCTCAAGGCCTTGTCTGGTGATGTGCTGGCAGCGCTGGTGCAGCCTTTCCTGGTGCAGCGTGGCATTGCAGCCACCGATCTGACCGACGGTCGTTTGCTACCACTGTGCGAACTGTTCAAAGACCGCTGCGACACCCTGGTGGCCTTGGCTGACTGGGTTCGTGTGTTCTACGCCGAGGTCACGCCCCAGGAGGCTGAACGTGCGCAGCACGTCACGCCCGCCATTGCGCCCGCACTGGACGCCCTGGCCGAAGCGCTGGCCGCCTGTGCGTGGGACAAGGCATCCATCGGCACCGCACTCAAGCAAGTGCTGGCTGAGCACGGCCTGAAGATGCCCCAACTGGCCATGCCTGCACGCGTTCTGGTCGTGGGAACGGCACAGACGCCATCGGTCGATGCAGTGCTTGAACTCATGGGACGCGAAAAAGTTGTCGCGAGATTGAAAAGTCGCTAAAAATCAGTCTATAATTTGAGGCTCTGATGGCAACGGCAAGAGTGAATAACAAAGGCCGATGCAGGGGGGTATAGCTCAGCTGGGAGAGCGCTTGCATGGCATGCAAGAGGTCAGCGGTTCGATCCCGCTTACCTCCACCAACATCAGAACAGTCCAGGTTACGACCCTATCGTCTAGAGGCCTAGGACATCACCCTTTCACGGTGAGTACCGGGGTTCGAATCCCCGTAGGGTCGCCAAGTTTTGTGGCACTTGGCTCTTTGCGCAAGCAGGGGGCGAAAGTCACACCGACGCGGAGTGGTAGTTCAGTCGGTTAGAATACCGGCCTGTCACGCCGGGGGTCGCGGGTTCGAGTCCCGTCCACTCCGCCAAGATTTCTGGGGGTATAGCTCAGCTGGGAGAGCGCTTGCATGGCATGCAAGAGGTCAGCGGTTCGATCCCGCTTACCTCCACCAGAACGGTCGGTTGTCAGTCAGTCCAGGTTTTGACCCTATCGTCTAGAGGCCTAGGACATCACCCTTTCACGGTGAGTACCGGGGTTCGAATCCCCGTAGGGTCGCCAAGTTTTGTGGCACTTGGCTCTTTGCGCAAGCAGGGAGCGAAAGTCACACCGACGCGGAGTGGTAGTTCAGTCGGTTAGAATACCGGCCTGTCACGCCGGGGGTCGCGGGTTCGAGTCCCGTCCACTCCGCCATTAACGTAAGCCGCTGCAGTTCACGCTGCAGCGGCTTTTTGTTTTGTGCGTCTCGCGCGGGGGGGCGGCAGACAAAAGAAAAGGGCCGTTACGGTGGACGGCCCTTGATCGCAGCGCTGAGCGTATCAGTGTGCGCCACCAGCGTCTGCTGCGCTAGCGCCCGCAACCGGCCCGGGGCGGCGCGTGAGCCAGATCAGCCCGATCAGCAGCAGGAACAAGACCGCCGAGCCCAGGAAGATGTCGTTGGCCGCGCGCGTGAAGGCCTGCTGGTCGATGAGCCGATTGAGCTGCGCCAGCGCCTGCGCCTGCGACAGCCCCGAGGCCGTGAGCTGGTTCAGTGTCTGGGCGAACACCCCCTGGCCCTGCACCAGCCCTTCGGTGAGGTGGGAGTGGTGCATGGCGGCGCGGCTGTCCCACAGCGTGGTGGCGATGGACGTGCCCATGGCACCGGCGGTGATGCGCACGAAGTTGCTCAGGCCCGCAGCAGCCGGAATGCGGTCGGGGGCAATGCCCGCCAGCGTCAGCGTGGTCAGAGGGATGAAGAAGAACGCCATGGCCGCGCCCTGCAGCAGTGTGGGAATGAGGATGTGGATGAAGTCCGTCTGCACCGTGAAGTGCGAGCGCATCCACAGCACCGCGCTGAACACGATGAACGCGCCCGTGGCCATGCGGCGCGGGTCCCACTGGCCCACCTTCTTGCCCACCAGCGGTGTGAGCAGGATGGCGAACACGCCCACCGGCGCCAGCGCCATGCCGGCCGAGGTGGCGGTGTAGCCCATCCACTGCTGCAGCCACAGCGGCAGCAGCACCACGTTGCCGAAGAACAGCGCATAGGCCACCGACAGCGCCAAAGCGCCAAAGGCGAAGTTGCGCCGCGCGAACAGGCGCAGGTCCACCACCGGGTGCTTGTCCGTCAGCTCCCACACCAGGAACACGGCGAACGCGACCACGGCCACCACGGCCAGCAGGATGATTTCGTTCGAGGCGAACCAGTCCAGCTCCTTGCCCTTGTCCAGCATGAGCTGCAGCGCGCCCACCCACAGCACCAGCAGCGACAGGCCCACCGTGTCGATGGGCAGCTTGCGGATCGGCGTCTCTCGGTCGCGGTAGATGCCCCAGGTGAGCAGCGCGGCCAGCAGGCCCACGGGCACGTTGATGTAGAAGATCCAGGGCCAGGAGATGTTGTCAGTGATCCAGCCACCCAGCAGCGGCCCCACCACGGGCGCCACCAGCGTGGTCACGCCCCACAGGGCCAGGGCCGTGCCCGCCAGCGCGCGCGGGTAGCTGGCCAGCAGCAGCGTTTGCGACAGCGGAATCATCGGCCCGGCCACCAGGCCCTGCAGCACGCGGAAGAACACCAGCGCTTCGAGCGACGAGGCAAAGCCACACAGCCACGACGTGAGCACGAACAGCAGCACGCTCATGGTGAACAGCCGCACCGCGCCAAAGCGCTGCGTGAGCCAGCCCGTGAGCGGCACCGAAATGGCATTGGCCACGCCAAAGCTGGTGATGACCCAGGTGCCCTGGCCCGGGCTCACGCCCAGGTTGCCGGCAATGGCGGGAATGGAGACGTTGGCGATGGACGAGTCCAGCACGTTCATGAACGTGGCCAGCGACAGCGACAGCGTGCCCAGCAATAGTGCCGTGCCGCGCAGCGGCGCGTGCGCGACCGCCTGCGGCGGCGCGCTGGCGGGTGGGGAGGCCGGGGCCGGCCCGGCGGTGGGGTTGGCGGTGGTCATGCGGCTACCGGGTCACCTTCTCAGCGCACCACGGGGGAGTGCACGGCGCCGGCCAGGGCCAGCTTGCGGCCCAGGTTGGCGGCGATGATCTTCTGCACGTCTTCGTCGGCAGCCTGGAGCTGCTCGTCGAACACCGGCGTTGCGGCCACCGGGGCGCTGCGCGGGGTGTCGGCCAGGGCCTTGCCGCCCTGGTCGCGGATGTCCACCTTCACCTCCATCGACAGGCCCACGCGCAGCGCATGCTCGGCCACTTCCTTGGGGTCGAGCGCGATGCGCACCGGCACGCGCTGCACCACCTTGATCCAGTTGCCCGTGGCGTTTTGCGCCGGCAGCAGCGCAAAGGCCGCGCCCGTGCCCGCGCCCAGGCCGGCGATGGTGCCGTGGTAGGTGACCTGCGTGCCGTACACATCGGCCACCAGCTCGGCCTTCTGGCCGATGCGCAGGTTTTTGAGCTGGCTTTCCTTGAAGTTGGCGTCCACCCACAGGTCCGACAGCGGCACGATGGTCATCAGCGGCGCGCCGGCTTGCACGCGCTGGCCCACTTGCACGCCGCGCTTGGCCACATGGCCGTCCAGCGGCGCCACCAGCTGGGCGCGCTGCACCGCCAGGTAGGCCTCGCGCACGCGGGCGGCGGCGCGCTGCACGCCGGGGTGCTGCTCCACGGTGGTGCCGTCGGTCTGCGTCTGGCTCGCGGCCAGTTGCTCCTGCGCCGCCAGCACGGCGGACTGGGCCGCCGCCACGCTGCTCTTGGCGGCGTTGAGCTGGGCCGTGGCGTGCTGGAATTCTTCCTTGCCCACGGCACCGCTGGCCGTCAGCGGCGCGCGGCGGTTCACGTCGTCCTGCAGGCGGGCGGCGTCGGCCTGCACGCGCGCCAGGTCGGCCTGGCGCAGGCTCACCTGGGCCTTGAGGGTGGCGGTGTTGGCGTAGAGCTGGCGCACCTCGCGCACCGTCTGCGCCAGCTGCGCCTCGGCCTGCTCCAGCGCCACGCGGGCGTCGGCCGGGTCGAGCTTGACCAGCACCTGGCCGGTGCGCACGAAGTCGGTGTCGTCGGCGCCAATGGCCACCACGGTTCCGCCCACCTGGGGCGTGATCTGCACCACGTTGCCGGCCACGTAGGCGTTGTCGGTGCTCTCGAAGTGGCGGCCGTTCATCCAGTGCCAGCCGCCCCAGCCCAGCCCAGCCAGCGCCACGGCGGCGGCAATCAGGGTCAGGCCGCGGCGGCGCGCGGTGTTGGCTTCGGTGGCGGTCAGGGGTGCGCTCATGGTGTTCTTCTTTCGTGTGCGTTGTGTTCGGTGCGGTCGGGGGAGGGCCGTGGTCAGCGCGCGGCCGTCTGCAGCATGGCGGTGTCGTCCTGCCAGCCGCCGCCCAGGGCCTTCATCAGCGCGATGCGGGTGTCGAGCTGGCGGGCGCGCAGGTCCACGGCCAGGCGGCGCTGGGCCAGCACCTGGCTCTCGGTGCTCAGCACCACGAGGTAGGTGCCCAGGCCGGCGCGGTAGCGCTCCTGGGCGAAGCGGTAGGCCTTTTCCGCGCTGGCGGCAGCCTCGGCCTGCTGCTCCTGCTGGCGCGCCAGCGAGGCGATGGAGGCGAGCGCGTCGCCGGCCTCGCGCGCGGCGTCAAGCACGGCGCCGTTGTACTGGGCAATGGCCATGTCCAGCTCGGCCTGGCGGCCGCCCAGTTGGGCGCGCAGGCGCCCGCCATCAAAAATCGGCAGGCGCAGCGCCGGCGCCACGCCGAGCTGGCGCGAGCCAGCGTTGAACAGGCGATCCAGCCCCAGCGCGTTCAGGCCCACGAAGGCCGTGAGGTTGACGTTGGGGTAGAACTCGCTGCGCGCCACGGCCACGCCCTGCGTGGCGGCCTCGATGCGCCAGCGCGCGGCCACCACGTCGGGGCGGCGGCCCAGCAGGTCGGTGCCCAGCGTGGGCGGCACGGCCGGGGGCTGCAGCGCGTCGAGCCGGGGCGTGAGCCCGGCCAGCGCACCGGGCGCCTGGCCGCTGAGCACGGCGAGCTGGCGGCGCGCCAGCGTGATCTGCTCGTCCAGCGCCTCGATCTGCGTGCGCGCGTCGGGCACGGCGGCCTGCGACTGCGTCAGTTCCACCTGGCTGTCCAGCCCCGCGCCCACGCGCTGCTGGGTCAGCGACACCTGTTCCTGGCGCTGCGCCAGCGCGCGCTCGGCCACGGCGCGCTGGGCCAGCAGGCGCGCCAGGCCCACATGGGCGCGCGCCACATTGGCGGCCAGCAGGTTGGCGGCGGCGGCGGCATCGGCCTGGGCGGCGCGGGCCTGGCCCAGCGCGGCCTCCAGCTCGGCGGCGTGCTGGCCGAAGAAGTCGGGCGACCAGCTCAGCGACGCCTGGATGTTGCCCGTGGAATAGCTGTTGCCCGCCACCGGCGCGGGCACCAGGCCGTGCGCCGTGTAGTGCTGGCGCGAAAAATCCACGCCCAGCGTGGCCTGCGGGCCGTTGGCGGCCTCGCGCACCTGGCTCAGCGCCACGGCCTGGGCCAGGCGCGCTCGGCCCACGGCCAGGCTGGGGTTGTCTTGCAGCGCGCGTTCCACCAGGGCGTCGAGCTGGCTGTCGCCCAGCGCGCGCCACCACTGGGCGGGGGCGGCGCTGGCATCCTGGCCCGCGTCGGCCAAGCCGGCGGCCTGGGCCGTGGACGCGGCCCGCGGCTGGTGCGCCGGGCCGGGGCTGGCGCAGGCCACCAGCAGCAGGGCCGTGGCCAGCGCGGCGGCCAGGGGAAGCAGGCGGCGCGTGCCGGCGGCAGGGGGGAGGGAAGAGGGCGTCATGGGAGGGGTGCGTAAGGCGATGGAGTCAGGTGTTTTGCGACTGCTGCTGGCGCCGGGCCTCGCCGTTGGCCAGCATGCGGCGCAGCAGGTGCAGCAGTTGCTGCCATTCGTCGTGCGTGAAATCGCTCAGGTGGCCGTTCAGCACCTCGGCCAGCACCGGCGGCACCCGCGCCGCCACGGCCTGGCCTTCGGGCGTTAGGGCGATCTGCACCACGCGCCGGTCGGTGGTGGAGCGCTCGCGCGCCACCAGGCCCTTGGCCTCCAGCCGGTCGAGCACGCGCGTCATGGCGGCCGGGTCGGTCTCCAGGTCGCGCGCCAGCCCGGCCACGGTGGTGGCGCTGCTGCACAGCGACAGCTTGAACAGCGGCAGCCACTGCGCATAGGTCATGTCGTGCGTTGAGAGCTGCGCGTCGGCCTGCGTGCGGATGGACGACATCACCTTGCGCATGAGGTAGCCCACGCTGTCCTCGGGCGAGAGGCGGGTGGCGTCGTAGAACCGTGCGGAAGCGGCGGGCTGGGGGGTATCTGGCATGGGTCGTAATTTAATTGACTAGACAATGATTGTCGTTGCAATTAGTGAATAGGCCTGCTTTTGCGCAGGGTTTTACGTGCCCAGCAAGGGTGTGAAAATGCTATGAAATATGGAGCTTGCTGCGCTTGCCACGTAAGCGCTATAGGCCGATTTGCCGCGTGGTTTGTGCGCCCATGGTTGGCGCACAGCGGCGGAGCGTGGGGCTAGAGCGTCTGCCCGGATCGGGGTGTGAGCGTGTATTCGGGGTGCTGCCCCGTCAGCAACAGGAACATGGCGAACACCGGCCCCTGCATGTTGCGCTCGTCCGTCGTGCTCTCCAGCGCCTGCCAGGTGCGCGACTGCAAGCCGCCCCGGCTGCCCGTCTGCAGCGGGTAACCCATCAGCTCGGCGGCCTGCGCCTGGCTCAGCCCGGCGGCCATGCGTGCGGCCTTGAGTTGGTCGCCGGTGGGGGTGGGCATCGTCAGGGTCAGGGGGCGGGTGGTCATGGCGGGCGAGAGAGGGAGTTGGGCTGCCCTGGAATGGTAGCGCTGTACTTCTGCTGTGATTACTGGCTCTTTTCGGCCAGGAGCGATCCCACAAGAATACGCCGCAATCCGGTCAGTTAGTAGACTGCAAGCTCGGACACAGCATGGCTAGCCGTGACACTTCTTGTACTTCTTGCCGGAGCCGCATGGGCAAGGATCGTTGCGGCCAACCTTCTCGCCAGTCGCCCGCTGGCTGACATGGGGAGGGTGCACAAACTGGGTGACCCGGTCCTTGTGCTGCTTCAAGTTTGGAGTCTCGAAAAAGTTCCAATTCTTGTTCAGTTCCGCGTAGTGGTTTTGTTGCTCCGCAGACCACCTTTCACACGGCATTAAGATGAAATCTTCGGCGCTACTGCCTCCTGCGAACTTTGGTGCTTCGATGCCAATCCCGATTACCTTCACAAGGTATGGGAATTTATTCTTGGATGCGCCGCACGCGATTTCAAGGATCGCCTGTCGCTTTTCGCGGAAATCTGGCGCGGATCGGAGCGGCTCGGGCACACGGAGTTGCAGAAGGACGTAGGCGACGTTTATCTCGAACGAAGGAAGAAGGGTGACTTGCCGCGTGAAGGCTCCAGTGTCCGGGAACCGCTGGACGGCGGTTAGCATCTTGTCGGCGAGGCCGCGGCGCATGAAGCGCGGCTCTTTCACCATCTCGTAGATGGCACTCTGTCCACGCAAAATGTCCGAGTTGCCGCCAAGCGTCCCGTCGAGGCTGTTTTGGCATGTGCGCTGGATTAGCTCGTCCCAGAAGTAGGAGATGCGATCCTCCTTCTTCGTATTCTTGTAAAGCTCGCTCTGATAGAACCCGCGCCACTCTCCCTCGCCGATCATGACGCCAGTCACCTCTTGTTTGGTTGAGCCGATGACGTGCCGCTTCGTTGTGTCGTCGTAGTTAAGAAGGTAGTGGGCGAGTAGGTCTTCTTCTCCGCAGTAGCTGAGGTAATCCAGAGCCGAGATCGCGCGCACCTTCTCGCGCAGGTATGAGGCGAAGTCGCTGACAGTGTCCAACTCGCTCAACACGATCGGCATGTTGTGGCTGTCAAGTATGTGGACGGGGCATAGCTTGTTGATCTCGATGTGGAAAGGCGCGGTGGGCTCGCAATCGCTTTCGGAATAGGTGATGGCAAGACTGCCGTAGACGTTCTCCGGTGATGCACGCTCACAGGCCTCTTTGGCTCCGTGAGCGACGATGATCTTGTGAACGGTGACGATTCCCCTGTCGAACTCAAAAGGAAAAGGCTGCGCCCGCTTCCCGTCCAAGAAGATTGGCCGTCCGCTGCGGATGTACCGTTCTGCTCCATGAGCAGTTTTCACCTGCCGGTCGATAACGTTGCGCTTCCAGCGGTTCCATAGGACCAGGGGATCCTTTTCGGGATCGTCGGGCAGCGCAGCCTCGCGGTCGAAGAAGATGAAAACGTCGTTGCCAAAGACGGCAAGCAGGTCGCACAGCTCATGGCCATCGTCTTTATATGGATTCGGATAGCTCCAGAGCTTTAGGAAGGATCGCTCGCAAAAATCAGCGAGCATTCTCTCGGTCGCAGTGACGCCGGTCGACTTGGTTGTCATGGTAGGTTCGCCCTAAAGGGCTCAGCGGCTAGAGTGACGATTCATGCTTTGTAACCCAGCAACGGCCTGAGTGGCCGCTAAGCGAGTGACCGAGCGGCTGCCTTGGGTCGAATCCTGTCTTCGCTTGTGGCACCAGTGAATGCAAATGACTCCGCATACCGGGTGCCTTTCAGCAGGGACCTCACCACCCCAAGTACTTCTTCTCCAACCCATCCCAAACCTCCTTGCCCACCAGCCTTTGCCTCTCCGCAAACGGCGTCACCAGCGCCGGGTCTTCATCAATCCGCTGCGTCTCGCGCAATTGCGTCAGCGTCCGCTGCATGCCCGCCAGAGCCCCCTGCAGCGCCGCGTTGGCGTACAGCACCAGGCCGTAGCCGAGCTGGCCCAGTTCCTGGGCGCTGGTGATGGGGGTTTTGCCGCCGATGACCATGTTCATGAGCTGGGGTGTGCTCAGGCGCTGGGGCAGGGCGCGCACATGCTCCAGCTCGGTCACGGCCTCGACGAACAGCAGGTCGGCGCCGGCCTCGGCGTATTGCTGGGCGCGCTCCACGGCGGCGTTGAAGCCGTGCACGGTGGCGGCGTCGGTGCGGGCCATGATGAGCAGGTCCTTGTCGCGGCGGGCATCGCACGCGGCCTTGATCTTGCCGATCATTTCGCTGGCCTCCACCACATCCTTGCCGGCGAAGTGGCCGCAGCGCTTGGGTGAAACCTGGTCTTCGAGCTGGATGCAGTCGGCGCCCGCGCGCTCCAGGGTGCGCACGGCGTGGTAGGTGTTGAGCGCGTTGCCAAAGCCGGTGTCGGCGTCCACGATCAGGGGCAGGTCCACGGCGTCGCGGATGCGGGCGGTGTGGTCCGCGATGTCGGTGAGGCCCATGAAGGCCTGGTCCGGCAGGCCGAACCACATGTTGGTGACGCCAGCGCCGGTGACGTAGAGGGCCTCGAAGCCCAGGTCGGCCACCACGCGGGCGGAGAGGGCGTTGAACGCGCCGGGCACGATGACGCCCCGGCGGGCATGGGCCAGGGCCTTGAGTTGTTGCTTGGTGTTCATGGGGTGCCGATCAAAATGCTATTGAATTGGTAGCTGCTGGCGCTTTCTGCATCAGCGCTGGAGGCTGATTTTGCTTAAAAACTGTCTGCCGGAACACGCACCCAGCCTTCCATGAGGATGCGGGCGCTGCGGCTCATCAACGCTTTGGTGACTTGCCACTGGCCGTTGGCTTGCGCGGCCTCGGCGCCCACACGCAGGGTGCCCGAAGGGTGGCCGAACACCACGGCGTTGCGCGTGCCGCCGCCTGCGGCTTTGTTCACCAGCGTGCCGGGGATGGCTGCGGCGGTGCCAATGGCCACGGCCGCCGTGCCCATCATGGCGTGGTGCAACTGGCCCATGGAGAGGGCGCGCACCAGCAGGTCGATGTCGTCGGCCTCGATGTGCTTGCCGCTGGACGCGGTGTAGCTGATGGGCGGGGCCACGAAGGCGATTTTGGGCGTGTGCTGGCGCTGCGCGGCCTCGCCCACATCGCGGATCAGCCCCATCTTCACCGCGCCGCGCGCGCGGATGGCCTCGAAGCGCGCCAGGGCCTGCGCGTCGCCGTTGATGGCGCCCTGCAGCTCGGTGCCGGTGTAGCCCAGGTCCGCCGCGTTGAGGAAGATGGTGGGGATGCCGGCGTTGATGAGGGTGGCGGCGAATGTGCCGACCCCAGGCACGTCCAACTGATCCACCACGTTGCCGGTCGGGAACATGGCGCCGCCTTCGCCTTCATCGGCGGGTGCGATGAACTCCAGCGGCACCTCGGCGGCGGGGAAGGCCACGCCGTCGAGCTCGAATTCGCCCGTTTCCTGCACATGCCCGCCCACGATGGGCACATGCGCCACGATGGTTTTGCCAATGTTGGCCTGCCAGATGCGCACCGCCACGCTGCCTTGCCGGGGGATGCGCGCTGGGTCCACCAGCCCCCAGTGGATGGCGCAGGGCCCCACGGCGGCCGAGAGGTTGCCGCAGTTGCCGCTCCAGTCCACGAAGGGGCGGTCGATGGCGACCTGGCCGAAGAGGTAGTCCACATCGTGCCCGGGCCGCGTGCTGCGGCTCAGGATGACGGCCTTGCTGGTGCTGGACGAGGCGTTGCCCAGGCCGTCGATCTGCTTGCCATACGGGTCGGGGCTGCCCAGCATGCGCAGCAGCAGCGCGTCGCGTGCAGGGCCGGGGTGGCGGGCGGCCTCGGGCAGGTCGGGCAGGTGGAAGAACACGCCCTTGCTGGTGCCGCCGCGCATGTAGAGGGCGGGAATCCTGGTTTGCGGTGCCATGGCTTTCACTTCAGTTTTCATAGCTGACAGCGCTTGCTGGTGGGGCGCTGGAGGCTGATTTGGCCAAAAAATCCTGCGCAAAGCGCTGCAGCACACCGCCCGCTTCGTACACCGAGGCTTCCTCGGCGGTGTCGAGCCGGCATTGCACGGGCACCTGCAGCACTTCGCCATTCTTGCGGCGCACGATGAGCGACAGCACGGCGCACGGCTGCAGTGCACCCGCCACGTCGAAGGTTTCGGTGCCGTCGAGCTGCAGGGTGTGGCGGGTGGTGCCGGGCTGGAATTCGAGCGGCAGCACGCCCATGCCGATGAGGTTGGTGCGGTGGATGCGCTCGAAGCCCTCGGCCACCACCACCTCCACGCCCGACAGGCGCACGCCCTTGGCGGCCCAGTCGCGGCTGGAACCCTGGCCGTAGTCGGCGCCCGCGATGACGATGAGCGGCTGGCGGCGGCCCAGGTAGGTTTCGATGGCCTCCCACATGCGCACCACCTGGCCCTCGGGCTCCACGCGGGCCAGCGAGCCCTTGCGCACCTGGCCGTTCACCACGGCCATTTCGTTCACCAGCTGCGGGTTGGCGAAGGTGGCGCGCATGGCGGTGAGGTGGTCGCCCCGGTGCGTGGCGTAGGAGTTGAAGTCTTCCTCCGGCACGCCCATGCGCGCCAGGTATTCGCCCGCCGCCGAGTCCGTCAGGATGGCGTTGGAGGGCGAGAGGTGGTCGGTGGTGATGTTGTCGGGCAGGATCGCCAGCGGGCGCAGGCCCTTGAGCGTGCGCGGGTGGGCGGCGAGCGCGCCCACGCCCTCGGTGTCCCAGTAGGGCGGGCGGCGGATGTAGGTGGACTGCGCGCGCCAGGCGTACTGCGGGCTCACGCGCTGGCCGTCGTTGCGCCGCAGGGCGAACATGGGCTCGTACACGGCGCGGTACTGCGCGGGCTTGACGGCGGCTTGCACCACGGCGTCGATCTCTGCGTCGCTGGGCCACAGGTCTTGCAGGCGGATCTCGCGGCCGTCCACCACGGCGAGCACGTCGCGCTCGATGTCGAAGCGGACCGTGCCGGCCAGCGCGTAGGCCACCACCAGAGGCGGCGAAGCCAGGAAGGCCTGGCTGGCGTAGGGGTGGATGCGCCCGTCGAAGTTGCGGTTGCCCGAGAGCACGGCGGTGGCGTAGAGCTTGCGGTCGATGATCTCCTGCTGGATGGCGGGGTCCAATGCGCCGCTCATGCCGTTGCAGGTGGTGCAGGCAAAACCCACGATGCCGAAGCCCAGGGCCTCCAGGTCGCCCAGCAAACCGGCTTCCTGCAGGTACAGCTCCACGGCCTTGGAACCGGGGGCGAGGGATGTTTTGACCCAGGGTTGGCGGTTCAGGCCCAGGCGGCGGGCGTTGCGCGCCAACAGGGCGGCGGCGATCACGTTGCGCGGGTTGCTGGTGTTGGTGCAGCTGGTGATGGCGGCGATGACCACGGCGCCGTCGGGCAGGGTGCCTGCGCCGGGCGCGGGCATGGTCCAGGGGCCGGCGATGCCCTTGGCTGCCAGGTCGGCGGTGGCCACGCGGGCGTGCGGGTTGGAGGGGCCGGCCAGGTTGCGCACCACGCTGGAGAGGTTGAACTCCAGTATGCGCTCGTACACGGCGTCTTGCAGGGTGTCGGCCCACAGGCCGGCCTCCTTGGCGTAGGTTTCGACCAGCTCCACCTGGCTGGCGGCGCGGCCGGTAAGGCGCAGGTAGTCCAGCGTCTGCTCGTCGATGGCGAACAGCGCGGCGGTGGCGCCGTATTCGGGCGCCATGTTGGCAATGGTGGCGCGGTCGCCAATGGTGAGGCTGCGCGCACCCTCGCTATGGAACTCCAGGTAGGCGCCCACCACCTTGGCCTTGCGCAGGAATTCGGTGAGCGCCAGCACCACATCGGTGGCGGTGATGCCGTCCTGGCGCTGGCCGGTGAGCCTCACGCCCACGATCTCGGGCAGGCGCATCCAGGAGGCGCGGCCCAGCATCACGGCCTCGGCCTCCAGGCCGCCCACGCCGATGGCGATGACGCCCAGCGCGTCCACGTGTGGCGTGTGGCTGTCGGTGCCCACGCAGGTGTCGGGGTAGGCCAGGCCGTTCTGCACCTGCACCACGGGCGACATTTTCTCCAGGTTGATCTGGTGCATGATCCCGTTGCCCGCCGGGATCACCTCCACGTTGGCGAAGGCTTTTTTCGTCCATTCGATGAAGTGGAAGCGGTCTTCGTTGCGGCGGTCCTCGATGGCGCGGTTCTTGGCGAAGGCCTCGGGGTCGAAGCCCCCGCACTCCACGGCCAGCGAATGGTCCACGATGAGCTGCACTGGCACCACGGGGTTCACCTGCGCCGGGTCGCCGCCCTCGGCGGCAATGGCGTCGCGCAGGCCGGCCAGGTCCACCAGGGCCGTCTGGCCCAGGATGTCGTGGCAGACCACGCGCGCCGGGTACCACGGAAAGTCGCGCTCGCGGCGGCGTTCGATGAGCTGGCGCAGGCAGTCGACCACTATGGCCGGGTCGGCCTTGCGCAGGATGTTCTCGGCATGCACGCGCGCGGTGTAGGGCATCTCGGCCCAGGCGCCGGGGCGCAGGTGCTCGACGGCGGCGCGGGCATCCACATAGTCCAGCAGCGTGCCGGGCAGGTTCTTGCGGTAGAGGGTGTTCATGGCGTGGAGCGCTGCGAGGGGTTAGGTGCGGTTCTCGATGGGCACGAAGGCCAGGTCGTCGGGGCCGGTGTAGTGGGCGCTGGGGCGGATGATCTTGTTGTCGATGCGCTGCTCGATGGTGTGCGCGGCCCAGCCGCTGGTGCGCGCAATGACGAACAGCGGCGTGAACATGGCCGTGGGCACCTGCATCATGTGGTAGCTCACGGCGCTGAACCAGTCGAGGTTGGGGAACATTTTCTTGGTTTCCCACATGACGGATTCCAGCCGCTCGGCGATGTCGTACATCTTGGTGCTGCCTGCTTCCTCGGACAACTGGAGCGCCACGCGCTTGATGACCACGTTGCGCGGGTCGCTCACCGTGTACACCGGGTGGCCGAAGCCGATCACCACCTCCTTGGCCTCCACGCGGCGGCGGATGTCGGTCTCGGCGTCGTCGGGCGTGTCGTAGCGCTTTTGCACCTCGAAGGCCACCTCGTTGGCGCCGCCGTGCTTGGGGCCGCGCAGCGCGCCAATGGCGCCGGCAATGCTGGAATACATATCGCTGCCGGTGCCGGCGATCACGCGGGCGGTGAAGGTGCTGGCGTTGAACTCGTGCTCGGCGTACAGGTTCAGCGAGGTGTGC
This sequence comes from Acidovorax sp. 210-6, assembly GCF_010020825.1. GTDB lineage: Bacteria > Pseudomonadota > Gammaproteobacteria > Burkholderiales > Burkholderiaceae_C > Simplicispira > Simplicispira sedimenti. The sequence continues at coordinate 2,302,956 of NZ_JAACJE010000001.1, read as the reverse complement.
ATGGCGCGCTCCCAGGCGGCGCTGGGTTTCTGGCCGTGCAGCAGGTGCAGGAAATGCGCACCGATGGAGTCGTCGTCCGTCTCGACGCCGATGCGCTTGCCCTGCGTGCTCCAGTGGTACCAGTAGAGCAGCATGGAGCCCAGGCTGGCCAGCAGGCGGTCGGCGATGTCGCGCGCGCCGGGCGTGTTGTGGTCGTCCTTCTCGGGCAGCACGCAGCCCAGGGCCGAGACCCCGGTGCGCATCACGTCCATGGGGTGGCTGCTGGCGGGCAGCTTCTCCAGCGCGTCCTTCACGCTGGCGGGCAGGCCGCGCAGGGCCTTGAGCTTGGCCTTGTAGGCCTTGAGTTCGGCGCGCGTGGGCAGCTTGCCGTGCACCAGCAGGTGGGCGATTTCCTCGAATTCGCAGACCTCGGCGATGTCGAGGATGTCGTAGCCCCGGTAGTGCAGGTCGTTGCCGCTGCGACCGACAGTGCACAGGGCCGTGTTGCCGGCGGTCACGCCCGAGAGGGCGACGGATTTCTTGGCCTTGACGGCGGGGGTGGCGGTTTCGCTCATGGCGTTGTTCTCCTTGCTTTGCGGTTGTGCACCCGGGTTTCCTGGTGCATGATTCGCAATGTACGCAAGCCACGTTCCCTATGTAAGCCCTGAATTGGCGAAGGTTTGCGAATTAAAAACCTGCAAATTGCGAAGTTTGCGAATAACCCGGAGACAACCCCATGCGCAAGACCTTCATGGGCGTGCAGCTGCGCCGCCTGCGCGAGGAACGTGGCCTCACGCAGGTGGCGCTGGCGCGCACGCTGGGCCTGTCGGCCAGCTACCTGAACCAGATCGAGCAGAACCAGCGCCCGCTGACGGTGCCGGTGCTGCTGAAGATCAGCGCCGCGCTGGGCGTGGACGTGCAGCGCTTTTCCGACGACGAGGAGGCGCGCCTGATTGCCGGCCTGAACGAGGTGCTGGCCGACCAGCCGCCGGGCGGCGCGGGGCAGGAGCAGGTGTCGCTGGCCGAGATCCGCGAGCTGGCCGCCAGCATGCCCGCCGTGGCGCGCACCCTCATCGGCATGCACGGGCGCTACCGCCAGGCGCTCGAACGCCTTGATGCGCTCGCCGCGCCCTGGGGCGACGAGCGCGCGGGCCAGGGCGGCGAGGCGCCGCCGCCCATGGCCTACGAGGAGGTGCGCGACTATTTCTTCGCCCACCACAACCACATGGCCGAGCTGGACGCCGCCGCCGAGCACTGCGCCGCGCAGTGGGGCATGGAGCCGCGCCGCGCCGAAAGCCTGCTGCTGCAGCGGCTGGAGCAGCAGCACGGCGTGCGCGTGGTCACGCCGGGGCCGGAGATGCCGGTGCTTGAAGGCGGCACGCTGCGCCTGTTCGATGCGGCCTCCAACGTGCTCTACCTGTCGGACCGGCTGGAGGGCGGGCAGCGCAACTTCCACATGGCCACGCAACTGGCCTTCCTGGAGATGGAACCCGTGCTGCGCCGCCTGGCGCAGGACGCGCGCCTGTCCAGCCGCGAGGCGCGGCAGCTCGCGCGCATCGGCCTGGCCAACTACTTCGCCGGGGCGCTGCTCATGCCGTACACGGCCTTCCTGCGCGCCGCCGAGGAAGAGGGCTACGACATCGAGCGCCTGGGCCAGCGCTTCGGCGTGGGTTTCGAGGCGGTGTGCCACCGGCTGTCGATGCTGCAGCGGCCGCAGGCGCGCGGCATTCCGTTCATCTTCATCCGCGTGGACCGCGCAGGGAACATCTCCAAGCGCCAGTCGGCCACGCATTTCCACTTCTCGCGCATCGGCGGCACCTGCCCGCTCTGGAACGTGTACGAGGCCTTCGCGCAACCTGGTCGCATCGTCACGCAGCTGGCGCGCATGCCCGACGGGCGCACCTACCTTTGGGTGGCGCGCACCGTGCAGCACGGCGGCGGCGCCTGGGGCGCGCCGGGCAAGCTGCACGCGGTGGCGCTGGGTTGCGACATCGAGCACGCCCCGCGCTGGGTGTATTCCAAGGGCCTGAACTTGGCCGATCCGGCCGCTGCCGTGCCCATCGGCATGGGCTGCAAGGTGTGCGAGCGCACCAGCTGCCCGCAGCGCGCCTTCCCGCCCGTGGGCCGCGCGCTGGAGGTGGACGAGCGGCGCAGCACTCTGGCGCCGTACCCGGTGTTGCAGCGGGTGCTATCGAATTGATCGCTTGCGGTGCCTGTATTGACCCCCTCTCCCGCGAGGGGAGAGGGAGTTTTGCTATCGAATCAATAGCTTGTTGCGCTTATTCCACGGGCGTTTGGCGCCTAAATCTGCATGAATCCCAGGTCGGCAGAACCAAAATTGCCCAGGCGCGGCAGCACCAGGGGCAGGTCGGTGGCGGAGATGCCGAACCAGCGGCCCAGCGTGGCGGCGTATTGTTCGACCGACACCGAGGGCAGCAGGCGGCCCCGGCCCACGTCGTCCGGGCCGTTGTTGGCGGGCAGCGGGGCGGCGCCGACAAAGCTGCCACCTTTCACGGCGCCACCGATCACGAACTGCGACGAGCCCCAGCCATGGTCCGTGCCGTCGTTGTTGCTCACCAGCGTGCGGCCAAAGTCGGTGGCCGTGAAGGTGGTGACTTTCGAGGCCACACCCAGCGCCTCGGTGGCGCGGTAGAACGCGGCCAGCGCATTGCCCAGGTTGGTCATCAAGGTGGCGTGGGCGCCCAGTTGGCTGTCATGTGTGTCGAACCCGCCCAGCGACACAAAAAACACCTGGCGCTTGGTACCCAGGCTGCCACGGGCGCTGATGAGACGCGCCACCAGGGCAAGTTGGTCGGCCAGCCGGTTGCTGGTGGGAAAGGTGACGGGCGCTGGGTTGCCTGCCAGCGCCGCAGTGATGCGCTCGCCCGCCTCGATGGAGCGCTGCGCCACGCGCGCATGCTCGTTGGCCAGCCAGTGCGAGGAGCCTTGCGTCATGAACTGGCGCAGCACCTGGGATGCGTCAGCCGAGCCGAACAGGCGGTTCTTGATGCCATTGACCGGCACCGCCCCGCTGGGGGTGACCTGGTAGGGAATGGCGGTGTTGCCCGACAGGTACACCGCGTTGCCCGTCACGTTGATGCAGGTGAAGGTTGAGGTGCTGTTGGCCGACATGAACAGGTCGCCCATGCGCCCGCCCCAGCCGGTGGTGGCGCCCTCGGCGGCCGATGCCTGCCAGTACGACTGTTGGTCGTTGTGCGAGAACAGCTTGGGCGGAAGCGGCACCGAGCGTGCCATGTACTGCTCGCGCGTGGTGGGCTGCACCAGGGTGCCCACGTTGTGCAGCACGGCCATGCGCCCTTGCTGGAACAGTGGCAGCAGGCCTGTGCCCAGGTTGGGGGCCAGGGCAAAGGCACGCCCGTCGGTGCTGCCGCCCGCAGGCGTCAGCACACTGCCCGCCAGCGCTTCGCGCGTGAAGGCGATGTTGCTGCGCAGGCCCTGGTACAGCGCGTGGTGCGTGCTGTCGTAGGGCACCAGGGTGTTCCAGTTGTCGTTGCCGCCTTGCAGAAACACGCAGACCAGGGCCTTGTAGTCGTCGGCCGTCTGGGCGGCGGCGTCGCCCATGGCCGAAAGCGTCAGCGCCCACGGAGCGGCCCCCGCTGCCATGGACAAGAGACTGCTGCGGCGCAGAAAGGCGCGGCGCGATGCGTCGTGGGTGCTGATGGGGGGGAGTGCAGACATGCGAGGCCTCATTTCTGGACGATGTATTCGGGCGAGGCCAGCACCAGCGTGAGTGCGGCATACATCCGGTTTTGCAGTTCGGTGGTGGTCTTGCCGGGCATGCCGCCCAGCACCGCCGTGAGTGTGGCCACGGTGGCGGGCGAGAGCTGGCCAGCGGCCAGCACCAGTTGCAGCTCGGCCACCAGCGCGGCGGGATCGCCCGCCTTGGCCAGCAGTGCGGCGTAGTTGGCGCGCAGGTCGCCCACGCTGCGGCCGGCCACGGCGTTCTGCATGAAGTTCACATAGCCCGCCACGGTGGACTCGTTGGTGAGCTGGAACTCCGGCCCCACCAGGCCCTGTGCCGCCAGTGCCGTGTTGGGCGGTATGTAGCCAGGGCGGAAGAAGTTGAACACCGAGGGCGAACGCAGCGGGCTTTGGCCCAGGCGCGAACCGGGGTCGGACAGGTCGCCCACGTCCCAGGCGTCGCCGGTGGACGTGGCGCCAAAGGCCCGCGCCCAGTGCACAAAGCGCTGCACCGGCTCGCGCAGCTTGCCCCAGTTGGGGTTTTGCAACTGGCCGCGATCGCGCGCCTCGGGGTCCAGCAGGATGGCGCGCACCACGGCGCGCAGATCACCTCGCGCGCCTTGCCCGTTGTTGGCGAACACGGCCGCCACGCGGGCGACATAACCCCCGCTGGGGTTGCTGGTGACCAGCCGCTGGATGAGCTGGCGGCTGATGAACGGCGCCACATTGGGGTGGACGAACAGGGCGTCCAGCGCGCGGCGCAGGGCCGCGAGGGCATCGGTGCCCTCAGGGATGGTGGTGCCCAGGAACTGCTTGGCGCCGGTCTCGTAGCGCGAGGCCACCTGTGCCATGGGCCGGCACATCTGCGCCGCAGGGTAGGGTTTGGACAGGCCTGCCGTGTCCAGGTCCCAGCCCGTGAACACCCGGGCCAGGCCCATCACATCGTCGGAGCGGTAGGTTTCCACGAACTGGCCGTTGTTGACCACGGGCGTGCCGTCGGCGCGCAACTGCACCAGGCCGATGGTGAACAACTGCATCAGTTCGCGCGCGTAGTTCTCGTCGGGTTGGCTGCCGGTCTTGGGGTTGGCCTTGGAATTGCCCCGGTAGGTGAGGTAGTAGCCCATGGCCGGGCTCAGCGAGATGTCTTCCAGCAACTGTCGGTAGTTGCCAAAGGCATGGGTCTGGAGGATGTCGTAGTAATACGCCAGCGCAAACTGGCGGTAACTGCTGTCCACGCCCAGCACCGATGCCACGCAGATCTCCGACAGGGCCAGCGCCACGCGCTGGCGAAGGGCGTCGGGGCTGGTGATCAGTGTGCGCCACAGTGCGTTGTCCAGGCCGCGCTGGCTGAAGCGGAATTCTTCCGCATCCAGCCCCTTGGCGTAGAGCCAGTCCACCATGCGCATGCTGACCGGCATGGCGAATTGCTCGTTGAGCCAGGTGCCCAGGCCCTTGCTGGTCAGCGCTTCAATATCTGCGCGGCTGGCGCCCAGCGTCGCCTGCGCCAGAAAGCGGGCACTTTCCTCGTGCGTCAGCGGGGTGGCCGGGGTGCCAGGGTTGTCGCCTGGCCCATCGCCGGGGTCGCCCGGTGAGCCAGGGCTACCCGGCGTGCCGGGTGTGGAGGGGCTGTCGTCGCTGCCACCGCCGCAGGCCGCGAGTGCTGCTGCACCCAGTGCCGAAAGGGCGGCACTGCGGCCGGGAAGGGGGAGGTTGGCAGCTTCTTCGGCTGTGGTCAGTGCCTGGGTTTCCTGGGGCGTGGGTGGGGCGTTCATGGGTGCGTTCCAAGGGGTTCTTGACGGTGTGTACAAGTCTGTCATGCCCATGCGCATGTCGGGGATATTGGTGACGCAAACCTGTGGTTGTTTCAATTGTTTACAGACCCAAGCCACACCCGCACCGGGACACGGCGCTCGGGTAACATCTGCGCCTTGCCGGCGGGGCTTTCACTGCCCCGGCCCGGCGTATGAGCCAGCCCTGCCTCCACAGGGGCAGCGGGTGCTGGCGTCTGACAGGGTGATCCGTGCGTCTCAACTCCATCAAACTCTCCGGCTTCAAGTCGTTTGCCGAACCGACCAACTTCATGCTGCCAGGGCAACTGGTGGGCGTGGTGGGGCCGAACGGCTGCGGCAAGTCCAACATCATGGACGCGGTGCGCTGGGTGCTGGGCGAGTCCAAGGCGAGCGAACTGCGCGGCGAGTCGATGCAGGACGTGATCTTCAACGGCACCACTTCGCGCAAGCCCGCCAGCCGCTCCAGCGTGGAGCTGGTCTTTGACAATGCCGACCACCGCGCCGGTGGCCAGTGGAACCAGTTCACCGAGATCGCCGTCAAGCGCGTACTCACGCGCGACGGCAACAGCAGCTACTACATCAACAACCAGCCCGTGCGCCGCCGTGACGTGCAGGACGTGTTCCTGGGCACCGGGCTGGGGCCGCGCGCCTACGCCATCATCGGCCAGGGCACCATCAGCCGCATCATCGAGTCGCGCCCCGAGGAACTGCGTCTGTTCCTCGAAGAAGCCGCCGGTGTCTCCAAATACAAGGAGCGCCGCCGCGAGACGGAAAACCGCCTGCACGACACGCGCGAGAACCTTACCCGCGTGGAAGACATCCTGCGCGAGCTGGGCAGCAACCTCGAAAAGCTCGAAAAGCAGGCCGAGGTCGCCGAGCGCTACAAGCAACTGCAGTCCCAGGCCACGCTGCGCCAGCAGCAGCAGTGGTACCTCAAGCGCACCGAGGCCGAGGCTGAGCAGGCCCGCGTGCGCAGCGAAGGGCTGGCCGCCGTCAACGAGCTGGAATCGCGCATGGCCGACCTGCGGCATGTCGAGGCCGAGCTCGAAACCATCCGCCAGGCGCACTACGCCGCAGGCGACCAGGTCAACCAGGCCCAGGGCAAGCTCTATGAGGCCAGTGCCGAAGTCGGCCGCCTGGAGGCTGAAATCCGCTACGTGCTCGAAGGCCGCCAGCGCGTGGAGCAGCGCCTGGTGCAACTCGCAGAGCAAATCACCCAGTGGCAGGCGCGCCGCGAAGAGGCCGACGCCGAACTGGAACACCTGGCCGGGGCCGGGGTCGATGCCGAGGAAAAGGCCGAGCTGCTGGCTGCCCAGGTCGAAGAACAGGCCATGCGCCTGCCCGACCTGGAAGAAGCCCTGCGCCAGGCCCAGGGCCAGGCCGACGCCCAGCGTGCCAGCGTGGTGCAGGTGCAGCAGCAAATCCAGGTGCTGGCGGCAGAGCAGCGCAGCATCGACGAACAAAGCCGCCAGGCGGATGCCCGCTTCGAGCGCCTGCGCGCCGACCGCAACGCCCTGGCCGCGCCCGACGAAGCCCGCCTGGCCAACCTGCGCAGCCAGTGCGAGGCCGCCACCGAGGCCCAGGAACTGGCCGCCGCCCGACTGGAAGAACTGCAGGAAGCCGTGCCCCGCCTGGACGAAGACCGCCGCGCCCGCCAGCAGGCCGTGAACCAGGAGACCGCCCGCCAGGCCGACCTCTCGGCGCGCATGGAGGCCCTCAAGGCGCTGCAGGAAAAGGTCAAAACCGACGGCAAACTGCGCCCCTGGCTGGCCAAGCACGGCCTGGACGGCCTGCAGGGCCTGTGGAGCCGCATCCACATCGAACCCGGCTGGGAAAACGCGCTGGAAGCCGCGCTGCGCGAGCGCCTGGGCGCGCTCGAAGTGGGCCGCCTGGACATGGTGCGCGGCTTTTTGGGCGCCGGCGGGGGCGATGCGCCCGCCGCCAAGCTGGCCTTCTTCACGCCGCCGCAGGCACCCACGCCGAACGCAGCAAACGGCCTGCCGCGCCTGTCGGACCTGCTGCGTGTGCACGACGCAGGGTTGCGCGCCGTGCTCGAAGACTGGCTTGTGGGCTGCCACACCGCCCCCACGCTGGACGAGGCGCTGGACCGCCGCGCCCAGCTTGCGCCCGGCAGCGCCATTTACGTGCCGCAGGGGCACTGCGTGACCGCGCACAGCGTGGGTTTTTATGCGCAGGACTCCGAGCAATCGGGCCTGCTGGCGCGCGCCCAGGAGATCGAGCACCTCGACAAGGAACTGCGCGCCCAGGCCCTCATCGGCGAAGAGGCCCGCACCGCGCTGGTACGCGCCGAAGCCGCCTACGCCGACGCCACCCAGCGCCTGGCCACGCTGGGCCGCGAGGCCGCCGAGGCCCAGTCGCGCGCCCACGAGCTGCAGGTGGAGCACCTGCGCCAGTCGCAACTGGCCGAGCAGGCGCGCGCGCGCAGCGAGCAGATTGGTGCCGACCTGGCCGAAGTGCAGGCCCAGCTGGACGACCTGCAAGAGCGCCGCGTGGCCGCCGAAGCGCGCTTTGAAGAACTCGACATGCAACTGGCCGACAGCCAGGAGCGCCACGCCCAACTGGGCGACCGCGTGATCGAGGCCGAACGCCGCCTGCAGGAGTGCCGCGAGCAGCAGCGCAGCCTGGAGCGCCAGGCGCAGGAGGCCACCTTCTCGCAGCGCAGCCTGGAGGCCCGACGTTCCGAGCTTTCGCGCACCCTGGACACCGCCGCCCAGCAAACCCAGGCCCTGCAGGACGAACGCCAGCGCGCCCAGGGCGAGCTGGAGCGCCTGTCCGACGCCGCCGCCCAGGGCGGGCTGCAGCAGGTGCTGGAACTCAAGCTGCAACGCGAGCAAGAGCTTGCTGCCCAGCGCAGCCAGTACGACGACCTGACCGCCCGCCTGCGCGCCAGCGACGAACGCCGCCTGCAACTGGAGCGCGCCATGGAGCCCCAGCGCACGCGCATTACCGAACTGCAGCTCAAGGAACAAGCCGCCCGCCTGGGGCTGGAGCAGTACAGCACCCTGCTGCAAGATGCGCAGGCCGACCTGGAGGCGCTGGCGCAATCGGTGGCCGAAGGCGGCGTGCGCCTGGCGGGCCTGCAGGGCGAGATCGACCGCCTGCAGCGCGACATTGCCGCGCTGGGCGCCGTCAACCTGGCCGCGCTGGAAGAACTGGCCGCCGCGCGCGAGCGCAAGGTCTTCCTGGACGCGCAAACCGCCGACCTGCAGCAGGCCATGCAGACGCTGGAAGACGCCATCCGCAAGATCGACGCCGAGACGCGCGACCTGCTCTCGGGCACCTTCGACGCCGTCAACCAGCACTTCGGGCGCATGTTCCCCGAGCTGTTCGGGGGCGGACAGGCGCGGCTCATCATCACCGGCGACGAAATCCTCGATTCCGGCGTGCAGGTCATGGCCCAGCCGCCGGGCAAGAAGAACCAGACCATCCACCTGCTCTCGGGCGGCGAGAAGGCACTCACCGCCATCGCGCTGGTGTTCGCCATCTTCCAGCTCAATCCCGCACCGTTCTGCCTGCTGGACGAGGTGGACGCGCCGCTCGACGACGCCAACACCGAGCGCTACGCCAAGCTGGTCACCAGCATGAGCAAGCAGGGCACCCAGTTCCTGTTCATCAGCCACAACAAGATCGCCATGGAAATGGCCGAGCAACTCATCGGCGTGACCATGCAGGAGCAGGGCGTCTCGCGCATCGTGGCGGTGGACATGGAGTCCGCTTTGTCGATGGCGGACGCATGACATGAGGTACAACCCCCTGTGGCGCTGCGCGCCTTCCCCCTTCTCTGGCATTGCTGCGCGATGCGGAAGGGGGACGCCCCCAGCGCCCGGGTATGGACATGTTGGCGGCCCTTGCGCGGGGGCCGCTGGCCTGGGCCGCGCCCGTTTCATAGGTTGCGGGTGTCGGGCTGGGCAATGGAATACTGAGATATCGAATCACACCAAACCATGAGCAACCTGCAAATCAGCCTGGCCGTCATTGGCGCCGTGTTGCTGGCCCTGATCGTGGCCTACAACGCCTGGACCACCCACCGCAACGCCCCGCGCAAGGCCCAGCCGCCCGAGCGCGACGCGTCCGCCGAACCCGCGCAGCGCCTGGAGCCCGCGCTGGACGAATCTGAAGCCAGCGTGCCCACCGTATCGCCCGTGCACGGCCTGGACCGCGGCCCCGAGCCCAGCATCCACGGCGTGGATGTGGACGACGCCCTGCACCTGCCCGTGCCGCCCGCACACGCCAGCCCCGAGCGTTGGTTTCAGCTCGACCCGCTGATCGACGCCATCGCCCCCATCGTGCCCGAGCAGCCCGTCTCCGGCGAAGCCGCGCTGGCCGCGCTGCCGCCCACCCGGCGCGCGGGCAGCAAGCCCTTTGCCATCGAAGCCTTCAACGACGCCAGCGGCCAGTGGGAAACCCCCGTGCCTGGCCAGCGCTACCGCGCCTTCCAGGCCGGGGTGCAACTGGCCAACCGCATGGGTGCGCTCAACGAGATCGAGTTTTCTGAATTCGTCATGAAGGCCCAGGCCTTTGCCGACGCCATCAACGCCGCGCCCGAGTTCCCCGACATGCTGCAGGAAGTGGCCCGCGCCCGCGAACTGGACCAGTTCGCCAGCGACCACGACGCGCAGCTCGCCTTCCAGCTACGCGCCCGCCAGGCCGCCTGGAGCCCCGGCTACGTGCAGCAAAACGCCGCGCGTCTTGGCTTTGTGCCCGGTGCGCTGCCTGGCCGCCTGGTGCTGCCCGCAGGCACTGCCGGCCAGCCCCCGGTGCTGGGCCTGGGCTACGACACCCAGGCCGCCCTGTCGGACGACCCCGAGCAATCGGCCATCCGCGAGCTGTCGCTCAGCCTGGACGTGGCCCATGTGGCCCGCGCCGAACAGCCCTTTGCCCGCCTGCGCCAGGTGGCCGCTGCCCTGTGCGAGAGCATGGACGGCGTGCTCTGCGACCAGAACGGCAACCCGCTGCCCGCCATGGCCATGGACCCCATCGCCGCCGACCTGGAGCAGCTCTATGACCAGCTCGACGGCCGCGACCTCTCCGCTGGCTCGCCCCAAGCGCGCCGCCTCTTCAGTTGATGGGGCCTGCCGCCCATGACTGAAAACTTGGAGCTTTTTCCGCCTCCAGCGCCTGATGGACGGGCGCCAGCAGCTATCGAAATAGTAGCACTGCGCCAGCAGCTCAACACCTGGGCGCACGAGTACTACGTGCAGGACGCCCCCAGCGTGCCCGACGCCGAGTACGACCGTGCCTTCCAGCGCCTGCAGGCCCTGGAGGCCGAGCACCCCGACCTCATCACCCCCGACTCGCCCACGCAGCGCGTGCTCGGCGCCGTGATGGACGGCCTGGCCCCCGTGCGCCACGCGGTGCCCATGCTCAGCATCCACACCGAAACCGACACCGAGGCCAGTGGCGCCCAGGCCTTCGACGCGCGCGTGCGCCGCGAGCTGGGCTTGGCCGAGAGTGACCCACCCGTGGAATACGTGGCCGAGCCCAAGTTCGACGGCCTGGCCATGAGCCTGCGCTACGAGCACGGCAAGCTGGTGCAGGCCGCCACGCGCGGCGACGGCGAGGTGGGCGAGGACGTCACGCACAACATCCGCACCATCCGGCAAATTCCGCTTACGCTGCCGGCCGGCACGCCGCCCCTGCTGGAAGTGCGCGGCGAGGTTTACATGCCCCGCGCCGACTTTGATGCGCTCAACGAGCGCCAGCGCGCGCAGGGCGGCAAGACCTTCGTGAACCCGCGCAACGCCGCCGCAGGCGCCGTGCGCCAGCTCGACTCGGGCATCGCCGCGCAACGCCCGCTGCGCTTCTTTGCCTATGGCCTGGGCGCCATCACGCCCGAGGCCGAGGGCGGCCCGGCGTTTGCCACGCACTTTGAACTGCTGCAGGCCCTCAAACAATGGGGTTTTCCGGTTGCTGAGCAGGTGCGGACTGCGCTAGGCGCTACTGAATTGGTAGCATTCCACCGGCAAGTCGGCGCCACCCGCGATGCGCTGCCCTACGACATCGACGGCGTGGTCTATAAGGTCAACAGCCTGGCACTGCAGCGCCAGCTCGGCTTCAAGACGCGCGAGCCGCGCTGGGCCGTGGCGCACAAATACCCGGCGCAAGAGATGGCCACGCGCATCGAGGCCATCGACGTGCAGGTGGGCCGCACCGGCAAGATCACGCCTGTGGCGCGGCTGGCGCCGGTGTTCGTGGGCGGTGTCACCGTCACCAACGCCACGCTGCACAACCTGTTCGAGATCCGCAAGAAGGGCGTGCGCGTAGGTGACCAAGTGATCGTGCGCCGTGCGGGGGATGTGATTCCGGAAGTGGTGGGTTGCGTGCAGTCGGCTCTGGGCGAGGGAGGTGGCTTAATGCCGCGTCGCCCGTATGTTCCCAATTTCAGAATGCCAACTCACTGCCCTATTTGTGGTGGTGATGTTGTGCGAGAAAAGCATCAAAAAAATTATCGTTGTACTGCTGGATTATTCTGCCCTGCGCAGCGGAAAGAAGCCATTTGGCACTTTGCAAAAAGAGGTGCGATGGATATTGATGGACTCGGCGAAGAAATAATTGACGCGCTTGTGGAGTCAGGGAAAATTAATTACCCATCTGATCTATTTTACCTGGATAAGAATGATTTTATTGGATTGCAACTGAGCGGCGGCGGAACATTGCAGGAGCTGTCTTCAGACAATCTATTGAAGGCCATAAATAGATCTAAAAAGCCACTGCTTGATCGTTTTATTTTTGCGTTAGGAATTCCTCATGTAGGAGAGGCGACTGCAAGAATACTGGCGAAGTTCTACGGAAATATCAAGAATTTTAGAAATACAAAAAAATGGACGCCGCTGTTTTTGAATGATGTTGGAATCGAGGTTTCAAAATCAATCGCAAAATTTTTATCACAATCGAGCAATCAATCTGTGATCGACCGACTTCTTGATGCTGGTGTTCTGCCGCAAGAATTGACCTCGAATGCTAATGAAATTGTAGACTTAAAATTATTATTGTCTAGAGTCAAGCAGGTTGATCTTTCTGATTTGGCGGGTAAAAAAAATATACTCTCTGGCATTGGCGAAAAATCATTGTTGTCATGGGCCGAAAACTTGAAAAGTATCAGTGAAATTATTGACGGTCCTATTTCAAATTCGGTTGGAAAAGCGATTCAGAAAGCTATTTTTTCTGAGGGTTGGGATGAGTCGATCAAGGAGTTATTGCGCATGAATGTGGATTTCTTCAAGGAATCCTCCGGTGCTCCTCGGAGGTTGGTGTCCGAAAAACTTCGGAGAATATTAAAATCAAAAACTGATTTGAATGATGATCAGATTTCACTCTTGGATGAAGGAGAGGGCTGGGCTATAGTCTATTCAAATCAGAAGAAAAAGCAGAAAAAAGGTCCTGAGGTTTGTTTTACTGGCTTGTCTGCTTCTGAGAAGATTGCACTGGAAGAAATATCCAAGGCAAACGGATTGCATGTTGCGACCTCGGTCACAAAGAATTTGATGATTTTGGTGGCGGGAGAGAGTGCTGGTCCGTCGAAGTTGAAAAAGGCTGTAGATCAAGGCGTCTCGGTAATGTCTAAAGAGGATTTTTTGACGTTTCTCGAAACTGGTGAAATAAAAGTCTAAACTTTTATGCCATTGCCCCTTCACGCCCCAAAAATCGGCCTGGCCTTGGGCAGCGGTTCGGCGCGCGGCTGGGCACACATCGGCGTGATCCGCGCGCTGCAGCAGGCGGGCATCCAGCCCGACCTGGTGTGCGGCGCGTCGATTGGCGCCGTGGTGGGCGCGGCCTACGCGCTGGGCGAGCTGGACCGCTTCGAGCAATGGGCACGCGGCCTGACCGGGCGCACCATGTTCTCGTTCATGGACTTCAAGCTGGCGGGCGGCATGCTCAAGGGCGAGCGGGTGATCGAGTTCTTCCGCAGCCGCTTCTCCGACCGCCCCATCGAGGCGCTGGACATTCCCTTCGCCGCCGTGGCCACCGGCCTGCATTCGGGCAGCGAAGTGTGGCTGCGCACCGGCTCCACCGCCGACGCCGTGCGCGCCTCCATGGCCTTGCCCGGCCTGTTCACCCCGGCCCAGCGTGAAGGCCGCCTGCTGGTCGATGGCGGGCTGGTCAACCCCGTGCCCGTGTCGCTGGCGCGCGCCATGGGCGCCGACATCGTGATCGCCGTGGACCTGAACGCCGACATCCTGGGCCGCCACCTGCGCAAACCCGGCGCCAACGGCCCGGCCAAGCCGCCCGCCGAGGCACCGGAGGACGATGAGGAAGCGGCCGGCTGGCTGGGCCGCCTGCAGGACGGCTTTGCCTCCCTGCTGCCCACGCCCGACCCGGCCCGCGTGCCCACGCCATCGCTGCTGGAAGTGGTGCTGGCCAGCGTCAACATCATGCAGGTGCGCATCACCCGCAGCCGCATGGCCGGCGACCCACCCGAGGTGGTGATTGCGCCGCAACTGGCGCACCTGGGGCTGATGGACTTCTACCGGGCCGAGGAGGCTATTGCCGAGGGGCAGCGGGCGGCGGAGAAGACGTTGCCGTTTTTGCAGCAGTTGGGGTTGGGTACGGCCGTGTAGTGCCAGTGCGCCGGATTGGACTGGCTATCACAGCCAGCCGGGTCGCGTTGCGCAGAAAGCTCTTCCGGCGGATCCGCAGCCTCCTGCAACACTTGGTGATGCAGAGGCGCGGATTCGATTGCGGATGGACCACCACAGAGTTTTCAACAGATGTCGGAGATACGACTGCGGGTGTTTTCCCTCGCGGGTCTCCAACAGATCAGGCGCTTGCTGTTGTAGGGCGGTCCATATTCCATGGATCAGGGTAATTGATGAGTGAAATGTACTTCGCCTTTTGGCCAGAGGTGTTGAATTTCTCCTCCGACTTTACGCATTGCCCCACATCCTTCAAAATCAAATTTTTGCCCGTCCAAGCACAGTTTTCCCTCCTCCACTTTCCATGCGCCTTTATGATTAAAGCCGTTGCCGCTGGCCCAAACTATGCCGTTCTCTTGAAAATTCAGTCGAACGCTTCCCCACCGGGTGTTTTGGGTTTGAATGGTTTTTCCCTTTATCAAGGCCAGAACTTCCTCTGTTGTCATATTGGCAGGCTCAGTAGATTGAGAATGTGCGGCGAGGGATGCAAGAAGTATTGAGCAAAAAAAGATCGATTTTTTCATGATTTCTGCTGATTTTAAATTTGAAGGTTGAAGGGGTTGTTTGTGGCATGCTTACAAGCACTTTGCACTGGATTGTAAGTGCTGTAGCTATTTGTTTGATACTCTGCGTGTGGATTTATTTGAAATTTTGATTGCTGGATTTGTGTTGATAAATAAAAACGTTAATAAAATTATTACGACCGAATTTTGAAGAAATGCGCCGAGTAATAACAGGGTTACTCCTGGGGAATCATTGCTATTGGATGTAATTAGTGAAATTACAGGGGTGGGGAGATTTGTGATCATTATTTTCGTGAGCCATCCCCCTGATTCCATGTAGAGAAATATAGGTTTCGATATTTTTGCCAACGCAAGAATTTTCAAGCTAAAAAATAATATCGTGTTTAAAAATAGCCCCCATGCGAATGATTTCATATTTATCTGATGAGTGAAATGATTTTGCGTTTCCAGTTCGGTGATGCGAATTGTTACGCGATGCGCCACACCATGCGCCGTGATGGAATGGAAATGTCTCGTTCATTATCCTGTTTTGTGGAGGGGAAAGTCCATGAACGCCATTGTTACCATTGGTACCGATGTCGCCAAGAATGTTTTCGCAGTGCATAGGAGTGTTGGGCACCGGGCAAGCTCGCATCGATTCGACCCTGCGTAGCGCATGCAGCACATATCGAAGCTGCACAAAGCACAGTCGTCAGCAAGCATCCCGACACCGCCCTCGGCAGCTACAACCCCAAACCGCAATTCCCGCCGATTGGCGGTATAACAGCGCACCTCTCGCCCTCCATGCGAGGGGCCTGCAAGCCATCCATTCCGCCTGCAAACTCCGAATTTGATAGCTGCTAGCGCTTACCCATCAAGCGCTTGAGCCACTTTTGAATCCAAACCCCATGTCTTTCCCTGCTTTCCTGCGCACGCGCTGGGCCGCGCTGCGGCCGGTGTGGGCGCGTGCGTTGCAGCGGCCCGAGAAGCTGCTCTCGCTGCACAGCCTGCTCTGGGCGCTGATGGCGGCCGGGCTGGCGCTGCTGCTGTATGTGCTGGTGCTGATTCCCTTCACGCCGGGCATCCGCGACATTCGCAAGGCCAAGACGGAGCAGCCGGCGCAACTGGTGGCGGCGGATGGCAAGCTGCTGGCCGAGTACCGCTGGGTGAACCGCGCCTGGGTGCCGCTTGCCGAGATCGCCCCGCCGGTGGTGGACGCGCTGATCGCCACCGAGGACCACCGCTTCTATGGCCACTGGGGCCTGGACTGGCGGCGCACGGCGTCGGCGCTGGTGCGCACGCTGGGGGGCGACAAGCAGGGCGGCTCCACCATCACGCAGCAGTTGGCGCGCAACCTGTACCCCGAGGACATTGGCCGGGCGCCCACGCTCACGCGCAAGGTCAAGGAGGCCATCACGGCGCTGAAGATCGAGGCGCTGTACTCCAAGGACGAGATCCTGGAGACCTACCTGAACACCGTGCCCTTCCTCTACAACGCCTACGGCATCGAGATGGCGGCGCGCACCTACTTCGACAAGTCGGCCGACCAGCTCAACGTGCTGGAGAGCGCCACGCTCATCGGCATGCTCAAGGGCACGGCCTATTACAACCCGGTGCTCAACCCCGAGCGTGCCCAGGCGCGGCGCAACACCGTGCTGGCGCAGATGAAGAAGCGCGGCAAGCTGGCCGAGGCGGAATACGCCGCGCTCATCAAGCGCCCGCTGCGTATCCGCTTCGAGCGGCAGGTAGAGACGGCCGGCCCCGCGCCGCACCTAGCGCAGCAGTTGCGCAAGCAGCTCATCGACTGGGCCGACCGCAACGGCTACAGCCTGTATGCCGATGGGCTGGTGATCCGCACCACCATCGATTCCCGCCTGCAGCAGCTGGCCAACCAGGCCGTGGCGCGCCAGGGCAGGGCGCTGCAGGGCGTGGCCGACGGGGCCTGGGCCGCGCGCAATGCCTGGAACCCCAAGAACCCGCTGGTGCGGCAACTGGTGCGCGAATCGGCGCGCTACGAAGCCGCCGTGGCCAAGGGCGCGGCGCCCGACGATGCGTTGAAGGACCTGCTGGCCGACCCGGCTTTCCTGCGCACGCTGCGGCAAGAGAAGACGCGCGTGCAGGCCGGCTTCATGGCCATGGACCCGCGCACGGGCGAGGTGCGCGCCTGGGTGGGCAGCCGCGACTTCGCGCAGGACCCGTTCGACCACGTGCAGGCCGCGCGCCGCCAGCCGGGCTCCACCTTCAAGCCCTTTGTGTACGGCGCCGCGTTCGACCAGGGCCTGCTGCCCACCGACACGCTGATGGACACCGCCGTGGAAATCCCGCTGGGCAACAGGCAGGTGTGGCGCCCCACGGACGGCAACAGGCCGCCGAGCGACATGCCCATGACGCTGAGCGACGGCCTGGCGTATTCCAAGAACACCATCACCGCGCAGCTCATGCAGCAGGTGGGCCCCATGCGCGTGGCGCAACTGGCGCGGGCCATGGGCGTGCGCGAATCCAAGCTGGACGTGGTGCCCTCGCTGGCCCTGGGCACCAGCCCGGTCACGCTCAAGGAAATGGTGGCGGCCTACGGCGCCATTGCCAGCGCCGGCAGCTACCACGCGCCGCGCGTCATCACGCGCATCGAGGACAAGAACGGCAAGGTGCTGGAAGACTTCGCCCCCGCCGCGCCCGAGCGCGTGCTGGGCCTGACGGCCGCGCAGCAGTTGCGCGACGCCCTGCGCGGCGTGGTGGACAAGGGCACGGGCGTGGCCATCCGCAGCCGCTACGGCATCAGCGCCGACGTGGCGGGCAAGACCGGCACCACGCAGGACAACACCGACGGCTGGTTCATCCTGATGCACCCGCAACTGGTGGCCGGTGCGTGGGTGGGCTTCAACGACGGGCGCATCACCCTGCGCAGCGACTACTGGGGCCAGGGCGCGCACAGCGCGCTGCCCATGGTGGGCGAGGTGTTCCAGCAGGCGCTGCGGCAGAAGGTGATCGACGCCCGCGAACGCTTCATCGACGAGGAAGAGTCCAGCTGGGTGGGCACCGCCGTGGCCGGTGTGCGCAACTGGGTGTACGACCTGTTCGGCCGCCGCACTGGCGGGCCGGACAGCCCCGACACCGCGTCAGCCCCGCCGCCGCCCACCGCAGCGCAGCAGCCCGAAATCACCGAAGCGCCCTTGGTGCCGCTGGAGAGCGCCACGCCCCAGGCGCCGCCTTTTGTGCCGGGCTCCTACGGCAACGTGCCCGAAGCCCCCGACGCAGCGCCTGCGCCGCAGCCGGGCATCGTGCTGGACATGCCGGTGCAGCCTGGCGTGGTGGTGCCTGGGCCGGTGCAGGGCAACCCGCCGTTCTTTGTGGAAACGCGCCCTTGAGGAGGGGGCGCCGCGCCGCTATTCGATATCGACGCAATGCATGCCAAACGCCCCCGCCTTGCGGTCTGCAAAGAAGCGCAGCAGGGTTTCCTTCACGGTGCGGAACGCC
Organism: Acidovorax sp. 210-6; assembly: GCF_010020825.1. Lineage (GTDB taxonomy): Bacteria > Pseudomonadota > Gammaproteobacteria > Burkholderiales > Burkholderiaceae_C > Simplicispira > Simplicispira sedimenti. The sequence goes on along the minus strand of NZ_JAACJE010000001.1, from coordinate 2,284,854 downwards.
AGTTCGTCCCAGGGGATTTCCGCTTCGGTGAACAGGCGGGCCTCCTGGGTTTCGAAGCCGGGGTTGAAGGCCTCGCTCAGCAACGTGGCGCGGTAGAACAGGTGGACCTGGCCCACGCGGCGCACGTTCAGCACGGCAAACAGCGGGCCCATGGCGATGTGGGCTCCGGCTTCTTCGTCGGTCTCGCGCTCGGCGCCCTGGGCGGTGGTTTCGTTCAGCTCCATAAAGCCTGCGGGCAGGGTCCATTTGCCCCAGCGCGGCTCGATGTTGCGCTTGCACAGCAGCACGCGGCCGTCGGGCAGCGCGGGCACGGTGCCCACCACGTTGAGCGGGTTTTCGTAGTGCACGGTGTGGCACTGCGGGCAGATGGCGCGGGTGCGGGTGTCGCCGTCGTCGGGCACGCGGTACACCACGGCGGTACCGCAGGCGCGGCAGTGCTTGATCTGGCTGTGAAAGCCGGTGGGGGCGCTGGCGCTGGTCATTGCACGCGCAGGCGCAGGCCTTCCAGTCCGTCGATGCCCGCCTCGATCAGGTCGCCGCTGACTACGGCGCCCACGCCTTCGGGGGTGCCGGTGTAGATCAGGTCGCCGGGTTGCAGCTCCCAGGCGTGGGAGAGGTGCTCAATGGTTTCGGCAATGTTCCAGATGAGCTTGTTGGTGCTGCTGCGCTGGCGGTCCTGGCCATTGACCTGCAGCCAGATGGCGGCCTTGGCAACACCATCTGCCTGTGTGGCGGGCGTGATGGGGCCAATGGGGGCGCTGTGCTCAAAGCCCTTGCCAATGCACCAGGGGCGGCCTTGCTTCTTCATGTCGTTCTGCAGATCGCGCCGGGTCATGTCCAGGCCCACGGCGTAGCCGTACACATGCTGCAGCGCCTGCGCGGCGGGGATGTCGCGCCCGCCCTGGCCAATGGCCACCACCAGTTCCACCTCGTGGTGCAGGTTGGCGGTCAGGCTGGGGTAGGGCAGCAGGCCGGTCTGGCCGGCGTCCACAGGCAGCACGGCATCGGCGGGCTTGAGGAAGAAGAACGGTGGCTCGCGGCCGGTGAAGCCCATCTCCTTGGCGTGATCTTCGTAGTTGCGGCCTACGCAGTAGATGCGGTGCACCGCAAAGCGCTGGGCGCTGCCGTGCACGGGGACGCTGGGTACGGGGGGCGGGACAAAGACAAAGCTCATGGCGGGTGGCATTTCAGGCGGGACCAGGGAGTGCCCTTGAGTGTGCCATGCCCCCGATACACTGGCACGCATGACGCACTTTCCCCCCGACTGGTTGCGGCCGCAGTGGCCTGCACCCGCCCATGTGCACGCGCTGTGCACCACCCGCACCGGGGGCCACAGCCAGCCGCCGTACGACCGTATGAACCTGGGCGACCATGTGGGCGACGACCCGCACGCCGTGGCCGCCAACCGGGGTGTGTTGCAGGCGGCGCTGCAAAGCGTCACGCCGCAGGCGCAGGCCGTGTTTCTGCAGCAGGTGCATGGCACGCAGGTGGTGGTGCTGGAGCCCGGCACCGCCGATGGCGTGGTGGCCGATGCCTGCGTGAGCACGCAGCCTGGGCTGGCCTGCACGATCATGGTGGCCGACTGCCTGCCCGTGCTGCTGACCGACGGTGCGGGTACCGTGGTGGCGGCTGCACATGCGGGCTGGCGCGGGCTGGCGGGGCAGGGCGGTGTGGGGGTGCTGGAGGCGGTTTTTGAACGATTTTCGGCTCTAAGGCACGTCTATCAAGCGCAAGCAGCTATCAAAAAAATAGCAAACGAGGGCGCTGGTGCGTGCGCAAGCCAGACCCTGGCCTGGCTGGGGCCGTGCATTGGGCCGCAGGCGTTTGAGGTGGGGGCCGAAGTGCGGGCTGCGTTCTGCGCACACAACCCAGCGGCGGCGGCGTATTTTCAGCCCCACGGTGCGGGCAAGTACCTGGCCGACCTGGCGGGCCTGGCGCGCCAGCGGCTGCAGGCGCTGGGCATCGCGCACATTTACGGCAACGATTCCAGCGCCGCCTGGTGCACGGTGGCACAGGGCTCACGGTTCTTTTCGCACCGGCGCGACAGCGCTGCCCTGGGCGGCAGCGGGCGCATGGCTGCCTGCATCTGGCTCGGCTGAGGCAGGAGCATCGGCGGGAGCCTGTTCAGAAGCCTGTTCGGCCAGGGCCTTGGCACGCAGTGCACGCTTGCGCGCCGGGGTGCCCAGGATGTAGCCCACGATGCCCATGGGCAGCAGCCCGTACAAAACAAACGTGACCACTGCGCCCAACACAGAGCCGGTGGGGCTGGTGGCCTCTGCCAGGGCCATCATCAGGGTCACGTAAAGCCAGGCGATGAGAACGAGGTACATGGGCTGCAGCAGCTGTCAGATGGTGTAAGCGATGGCGCGTTACCATACCAGCACAACCTGTGAGGGTTGCACCATCCGCACAATGGCCCTGCAACGGCGGGGCCGTGGAACCGCACCAGGAGACAGCATGGACCAGGAATCGCTCTGGGCGCAAGGCGCTCAGCAATGGCAAAAGATGTGGGGCGAGGGTTGGGCGCAGGCCTTGCAAACCCTGCAACCCACCGGGGCAGGCGCTGCACCGGGAGCCAAGTTGCCCGAGATCCGCTTTTCCAACGACAAGCTGCAGGCCTTGCAGCAGGAATATGTTCAAGAAGCCGGCAAGCTCTGGCAGCAGGCCCTGCAGGGCGCGCCGCAGGCTCCTGGGAGTGACAAGCGTTTTGCGGGAGACGGCTGGGCCGCCAACCCCATGGCGGCCTACACGGCGGCGGCCTACCTGCTGAGCGCACGCACGCTCATGGGCTTGGCCGATGCGGTGGAGACCGACGCCAAGACCCGTGCCCGCATCCGCTTTGCCGTGGAGCAGTGGATCGCCGCCATGGCGCCGAGCAACTTCCTGGTCTTCAATGCCGAGGCGCAGAAGAAAGCGCTGGACACCCAGGGCGAGAGCATTGCCCAGGGCATGGCCAACCTGCTGCACGACCTGCGCCAGGGCCATGTGTCCATGACCGACGAGCGCCTTTTCGAGGTGGGCCGCAATGTGGCCACCACCGAGGGCGCGGTGGTATTTGAGAACGAGCTGTTCCAGCTCATCGAATACAAGCCGCTCACGGCCAAGGTGTTTGAAAAGCCTTTCCTGATGGTGCCGCCGTGCATCAACAAGTTCTACATCCTGGACCTGCAGCCTGACAACTCGCTCATCCGCTACGCCGTCGAGCAGGGCCACCGCACCTTTGTGGTGAGCTGGCGCAACCCCGACGAATCGCTGGCAAAAAAGACCTGGGACGACTATGTGGAGCACGGCGCCATCGAGGCCATCGAGGTGGTGCGCAAGATCAGCGGTGCGCCGCAGATCAACGCCCTGGGCTTTTGCGTGGGCGGCACCATCCTGGGCAACGCGCTGGCGGTGCTGGCCGCGCGTGGGCAGGACGTGGTGGCCAGCGCGACCTTCCTCACCACGCTGCTGGACTTCACCGATACCGGCATCCTCGATGTGTTCATCGACGAGGCCTTCGTGCAGTTCCGCGAAATGCAGATGGGCGAAGGTGGTCTGCTGCGCGGGCAGGAGCTGGCGTCCACTTTCAGCTTCCTGCGGCCCAACGACCTGGTCTGGAACTACGTGGTGGGCAACTACCTCAAGGGCGAGACGCCGCCCCCGTTCGACCTGCTCTACTGGAACAGCGACAGCACCAACCTGCCTGGGCCGTTTTATGCCTGGTACCTGCGCAACATGTACCTGGAGAACAAGCTCGTCAAACCGGGTGCGCTGACGGTGTGCGGCGAGAAGATCGACCTGGGCCAGGTGCGCCTGCCGGCATACATCTACGGCTCGCGCGAGGACCACATCGTGCCCATCAAGGCCGCGTATGCCTCCACCCAGGTGCTGCCGGGCAAGAAACGCTTTGTGATGGGGGCCTCTGGCCACATTGCGGGCGTCATCAACCCCCCGGCCAAGGGCAAGCGCAGCCACTGGATCCGCGCCGACGGCAAACTGCCCGCCACGCTGGACGCCTGGCTCGACGGCGCCACCGAGCACCCTGGCAGTTGGTGGACCGACTGGTCCGACTGGCTGCGCAGCCATGCGGGCAAGCAGGTGGCCGCGCCCAAGACCTACGGCAAGGGCGCGCAGTTCAAGGCCATTGAACCTGCGCCCGGTCGTTACGTGAAGCAAAAATCCTGACACGCGACGCCGTCACAATCGGTGTGTCACCCCTATCGGGTTCGCTGTGCGCAGTAGGCCCATTTTGAAGTAGCAGCAAGAAGGAATCACCATGGAAGACATCGTCATCGTTTCGGCCGCCCGCACCGCTGTGGGCAAGTTTGGCGGCGCATTGGCCAAGACGCCGGCCACCGAACTGGGTGCCATCGTCGTCAAGGAAGCCCTGGCGCGCGCGCGCGTGGGTTTGGACCAGGTGGGTGAAGTCATCATGGGCCAGGTGCTGGCTGCGGGCGTGGGCCAGAACCCTGCGCGCCAGGCGCTGATGAAGGCCGGTGTGGCCAAGGAAACCCCGGCGCTCACCATCAACGCCGTGTGCGGCTCCGGCCTCAAGGCCGTCATGCTGGCCGCCCAGGCGGTGGCCACGGGCGACAGCGAGATCGTGGTGGCTGGCGGGCAGGAGAACATGAGCCTCTCGCCCCACGTGCTGATGGGTTCGCGCGATGGCCAACGCATGGGCGACTGGAAGATGCAGGACAGCATGATCGTGGACGGCCTGTGGGACGTGTACAACCAGTACCACATGGGTATCACCGCCGAGAACGTGGCCAAGCAGTACGGCATCACGCGCGAGATGCAGGACGCACTGGCCCTGGCCAGCCAGCAAAAGGCCGCTGCTGCGCAGGACGCTGGCAAGTTCGCCGACGAAATCGTGGGTGTGAGCCTGCCGCAGAAGAAGGGCGACCCCATCGTCTTCAATGTGGACGAGTACCTCAACCGCAAGACCAACGCCGACGTGCTGGCCGGGCTGCGCCCTGCGTTCGACAAGGCGGGCACGGTGACGGCGGGCAACGCCTCCGGCATCAATGACGGCGCCGCTGCCGTGGTGGTGATGAGCGCCAAGAAAGCCGCAGCCCTGGGCCTGACCCCGCTGGCGCGCATTGCCGCCTATGCCACCAGCGGCCTGGACCCGGCCACCATGGGCATGGGCCCGGTGCCCGCGTCGCGCAAGGCACTGCAGCGCGCAGGCTGGAACGCGGCCGATGTGGATCTGTTCGAGCTGAACGAGGCCTTTGCCGCCCAGGCCTGCGCGGTGAACAAGGAGCTGGGCATCGACCCGGCCAAGGTCAACGTGAACGGTGGCGCCATTGCCATCGGCCACCCCATTGGCGCCTCGGGCTGCCGCATTCTGGTGACACTGCTGCACGAAATGCAGCGCAGCGGCGCCAAGAAAGGTTTGGCTGCGCTCTGCATTGGCGGAGGCATGGGGGTTTCTCTGGCGCTGGAACGCTGAGCCGTCTCTTTGTTGCTCACGAGAAAAGCCGCGTTGTGACGCGGCTTTTTTGTGGGGCGTGATGGTATCGCTGTGCGTGACACTGCGTTACGATCGATCGCACATGACCACCACCATTTTTGCCCAGCCCTTTGATCCGGTGGGTTGTGCGGCGTGCAAGGACAAGTCGCTGCTGCCCTTCGCGTTCACCATGGCTTTCCAGCCGATCATGGATATGGAAACGGGCTGTCCGTTTGCCTACGAGGCGCTGGTGCGCGGAGTCAATGGCGAATCGGCTGCCAGCGTGTTGTCGTGGGTCGATGACGGCAACCGCTATCGTTTCGACCAGGCCTGTCGTGTCAAAGCCATTGAACTTGCGTCCCGTCTGGGCCTGGCAGCGCTGCCCGATTGCCGTCTGAGCATTAACTTTTTGCCCAATGCGGTGTATCGGGCTGAAACCTGTATTCGGGCCACCCTGGAAGCGGCGCGGGAGTTTTCGTTTCCGCACGGCCGCATCATGTTCGAGGTGACGGAGAACGAGCCCCTGAACCATGGTGAGCATCTCAAAGCCATCTTCAGCGAGTATCGCCGCCAGGGGTTGATCACGGCGATTGATGACTTTGGGGCGGGTTATGCAGGACTGAACATGCTCACGAGGTTCCAGCCCCATGTGCTCAAGATCGACATGGAACTGATCCGAAACATCGACCAGGACCCGGTACGCCAGGCCATTGCGGGTGGCATTGAACTGGTCTGCAAGCGATTGGGGATCGTCATCATTGCCGAGGGCATCGAGACCGAGGCTGAATCGCAATACCTGCAATCTTTGGGAATCCGTTATCAGCAGGGCTATCTGTTTGCCCGGCCGGGCTGGGAGTCGCTTCCTCTCGCGGGCGGGTTGTAGATCTGGGGACGCAATGTGCGCCTTGTCGGTGCACGGTCTTTGCAGAGTCATACCCATGACAAATCTTTACCAAAAAATGCGGTGTTGGTGTTTTCCTCATCCGCATGGGCGCAAATGTTGGGTAGAGTCGAATCGAGTACCGCGAAGCAACAAGGAGAAAGTCAGATGAGCACGAAAGTAGCGTATGTCACGGGCGGCATGGGGGGCATTGGCACCGCCATCTGCCAGCGTTTACACAAGGAAGGCTTCAAGGTCATCGCAGGTTGCGGCCCTACGCGCGACTTCCAAAAATGGCTGGATGAACAAAAGGCCCTGGGCTACACCTTTTACGCATCGGTGGGGAACGTGGGCGACTGGGACTCCACCGTCGAGGCCTTTTCCAAGACCAAGGCCGAGCACGGCAGCATTGATGTGCTGGTGAACAACGCCGGCATCACGCGCGACCGCATGTTCCTCAAGATGACCCGCGAGGACTGGGACCAGGTGATCGAGACCAATCTCAACAGCATGTTCAACGTCACCAAGCAGGTGGTGGCCGACATGGTGGAAAAGGGCTGGGGCCGCATTATCAACATCAGCTCGGTCAACGGCGAGAAGGGCCAGGCCGGCCAGACCAACTACTCGGCCGCCAAGGCCGGTATGCACGGTTTCAGCATGGCCCTGGCGCAGGAGCTGGCCACCAAGGGCGTGACGGTGAACACCGTGAGCCCGGGCTACATCGGCACCGACATGGTCAAGGCCATCCGCCCAGACGTATTGGAGAAGATTGTCGCCACTGTGCCTGTCAAGCGCCTGGGCGAGCCCAGCGAGATCGCGTCCATCATCGCCTGGCTGGCCTCGGAAGAGGGCGGCTATGCCACGGGAGCCGACTTCTCGGTCAACGGCGGATTGCACATGGGTTGATTACGGCCCGCACCACAAAAAAACCCCGCATTTGCGGGGTTTTTTTGTGGGAGCTGTTGCCAGCTCCAGGCCCTGGGGCGCTGAACTCAGAAGCGTGCGGGTGCGCGCTTGCGATCGCGTTCGTCTTCGGGCCAGGCGGTCAGGATGGAGAAGGTGTTCATGGCAATAAGCTCCGTTGATGGTTCTACAACGCGGGGCTTTGCGCCATGGTTGACAGTGCGGTGCAAAAAAATTTATCAGAGGCTTGCACCGCATTTTCGCTATCAAAATAATAGCTGGCAGCACTTGTGTTTAATGCGTTAAACGCCAAAAACATCCAAAAAACTCAGGCGCTGGCTCCGTCCAGCTCGGTGGAAAGCTCCAACCAGCGCTCTTCCAGCGTGGCGGTTTCGTCGCTGGCTGCCTTGAGGCGGCGGCCGCAGTCGGCGATGTCGGCCGGGGCCAGGGGTTCGGTCAGGCGCTGCTCCAGGGTTTGGCGTTCCTGGGCCAGTTCGGCCAGGCGGCGGTCAATGCGCTCGAGCTCTTGCTTGAGGGGGCGCAGCTTTTGCGCCAACGCCTGGCGGGCCTGGGCGTCCTGGCGGCGTTGCTCTCGTGCATCGCGCATGGGCGGAGGTGCCGAAATTTCCGAGCTGTTTTGGCCCTCAGCGCTTGCAGATGGTGCGCTGGGCGCTATGGTTTGAGTAGCGTTTGCAGTGGCTTCGCCTTCCGCCAGACCTGCGGCGCGGGCCTCCTCGCGCAGGCGCCTGGCTTCGTCGAGCAGGTAGCGCTGGTAGTCGTCCAGGTCGCCGTCAAACGGCCCGACCGCGCCCCGGCCCACCATCCAGAACTCGTCGCAGACGGCGCGCAGCAGCGCCCGGTCGTGGCTGACGAGCATGACGGTGCCCTCGAACTCGTTGAGCGCCATCGACAGCGCTTCGCGCGTGGCCAGGTCCAGGTGGTTGGTCGGCTCGTCCAGCAGCAGCAGGTTGGGGCGCTGCCAAACAATCATGGCCAGCACCAGGCGCGCCTTCTCGCCGCCGCTCATGGTGCCCACGGCCTGCTTGACCATGTCGCCGGTGAAGTTGAACGTGCCCAGGAAGTTGCGCAGGTCCTGCTCGCGCCCCGATTCGCGCGCGTTGGGCCCCAGCTCCTTGGCCAGGCGCACCATGTGCTCCAGCGGGTTGTCGGAGGGGCGCAGCACGTCCAGTTCCTGCTGGGCGAAGTAGCCGATCGACAGGCCCTTGCCCTCGGTGATGGTGCCGGCCAGCGGCTTCATCTCGCGGGCGATGGTCTTGACCAGCGTGGACTTGCCCTGGCCGTTGGCGCCCAGGATGCCGATGCGCTGGCCGGCCTGCACCGAGCGGTTCACCTGGCGCAGGATGGTGGTTTCCCTGCCGTCCTCGGTCCGGTAGCCAAAAGAGGCGTCGGTGATGGCCAGCATGGGGTTGGGCAGATTGGTCGGCTCCTTGAATTCAAACGTGAACTCGGCCTCGGCCAGCACGGGCGCAATCTTCTCCATGCGGTCCAGCGCCTTGACGCGGCTCTGCGCCTGCTTGGCCTTGCTGGCCTTGGCCTTGAAGCGGTCGATGAACTTCTTCAGGTGGGCGATCTTTTCCTGCTGCTTGGCATAGCTGGCCTGCTGCAGTTCGAGCTGCTCGGCGCGCAGGTCCTCGAACTTGCTGTAGTTGCCGCCGTAGCGCGTGAGCTGGGCGTTGTCGATGTGCAGGGTGACGTTGGTCACCGCATCGAGGAATTCGCGGTCGTGGCTGATGACGATCATCGTGCCGGCATAACGCTGCAGCCAGGCCTCCAGCCAGACCAGGGCGTCGAGGTCCAGGTGGTTGGTGGGCTCGTCCAGCAGCAGCAGATCGCTCGGGCACATGAGCGCGCGCGCCAGTTGCAGGCGCATGCGCCAGCCGCCGGAGAAGCTGTTGACCGGCATGTCCAGCTCCGACACCTTGAACCCCAGGCCCAGGATCAGCGCCTGGGCACGGGGCACGGCGTCGTGGGACCCGGCATCATGCAGGTCGGTGTAGGCATGGGCGATGGCCATGCCGTCGTCGTCGGCCTCGGCACGGGCCAATTGCGCCTGCAGTTCGCCCAGGCGGGTGTCGCCGGCGACGACGAAATCGGTGGCCGACTCGTCGGTCTCGGGCATGTTCTGCGCCACCTGCGCCATGCGCCAGTGTGCGGGCACCTGGAAGTCGCCACCGTCTTCATGCAGCGAGCCATTGAGTAAGGCAAACAGGCTGGATTTGCCCGCGCCGTTGCGCCCGATCAGGCCCACATGTTCGCCGGGGTTGATGGTGACGCTGACGCTGTCCAGCAGCACCTTGGCACTGCGGCGCAAGGTGATGTTTTTGAGAATGATCATTCAGGAAGGGAAAAAGCGGGAAAGGGCGGCGCGCTCGATCAGCAGCACCTGGTCGCATCCGGCACTGGTGTCCAGCCAGAAGACGGGGAGCTGGGGAAACGCAGCCTCGAAGTGCGCACGCTCGTTGCCGATTTCGAGCACCAGCACGGCGTCTTCGCTCATCACTACCGGGGCCTCGCGCAGCAGGCGGCGGATGAAGTCCATGCCGTCGCTGCCGCCGGCCAGGGCCAGGGCGGGCTCGGCGCGGTATTCGGGCGGGAGCTGCGCCATGCTTTGCGCGTTGACGTAGGGGGGGTTGCACAGGATCAGGTCGTAGGGGCCAGGGCAGGCGGCCAGGCCGTCGCTGTGCAGCAGGCGGATGCGGTCTTGCAGGCCGTGGCGATCGACGTTGATGCGGGCCACGGCCAGCGCGTCCTCGCTGATGTCGGCAGCGTCGATGCGGATCTCGGGCCAGGCCATGGCGGCCAGCACGGCCAGGCTGCCGTTGCCGGTACACAGGTCCAGCACCTGCTGGGTGTGCTCCCCCAGAAAATCGTCAAAACCGCCATCCACGATCAGCTCGCCAATGAAGCTGCGCGGCACGATGGCGCGTTCGTCCACATAAAAGGACACGCCTTGCAGCCAGGCTTCGCGCGTGAGGTAGGCGGCGGGCTTGCGTGTGCCGATGCGTTCTTCAAAAAGTGTAGCTGTCAGCGCTTGCTGGGCGGGCGCTACAGGCTGGTTGGCTATGGATTCCGGCCCGTCGTCCAAAGGGCTGTCCAGTGGCAGCCCCAGGCGCCAGAGCACGAGCCAGGCGGCCTCGTCGCGGGCGTTGGTGGTGCCGTGGCCAAAGCCGACGCCCGATGCCAGCAGCAGTTGTTCGCCGGCGTGAACCAGGGCGCCCACGGTGGCGCCGGTCAGTGGCGGCAAGGAGGAAGCAGGGTGCGAGGGTGTGCTCATGCGGCAGCACCGGCGCGGGCCTGTGCCTCCAGGAGTTCGAGGGTGCGGCGGTAGATGTTCTTGAGTGGCTCGATGTCTGCCAGCGCAATGTGCTCGTCGATCTTGTGGATGCTGGCGTTGGGCGGCCCCAGTTCAATCACCTGCGGGCACAGCGTGGCGATGAAGCGCCCGTCACTGGTGCCGCCGGTGGTGGAGAGTTCGGTGCCCAGGCCGGTCTCCTGGGCGATGGCCTCCTGCACGGCCTGCACCAGTTCGCCCGGGGGCGTGAGAAAGGGCTGGCCGCCCAGCGTCCATTGCAGCTCGTATTCGAGTTCGTGTCGGTCGAGTACGGCGTGCACGCGTTGCTTGAGGCTCTCGGCTGTGGATTCGGTGCAGAAGCGGAAGTTGAAGTCGATCGTGACTTCCCCCGGAATGATGTTGCTGGCACCCGTGCCGCCGTGGATGTTGCTCATCTGCCAACTGGTGGGCGGGAAGAAGGCGTTGCCTTCGTCCCAGCGCATGGCGGCCAGTTCGGTCAGTGCGGGCACCGCCTGGTGGATGGGGTTGCGCGCCAGGTGCGGGTAGGCAATGTGGCCTTGAATGCCACGCACGGTGAGCTTGCCGCTGAGGGTGCCGCGGCGCCCGTTCTTGATCATGTCGCCGGTGCGCTTGACCGAGGTGGGCTCGCCCACGATGCAGTAGTCCAGCCGCTCGCCGCGTGCGGCCAGGCGCTCGACCACCACCTTGGTGCCATCGACCGAAGGGCCTTCCTCGTCGCTGGTCAGCAAAAAGGCGATGTCCAGCAGGGGCGCGGGGGTGTGGGCCAGAAACTCCTCGACCGCGACCACAAAGGCGGCGATGGAGGTCTTCATGTCACTGGCGCCCCGGCCGTACAGCTTGCCGTCGCGCAGCGTGGGGACAAAGGGGTCACTGCCCCATTGGGCCAGCGGGCCGGTGGGGACCACATCGGTATGGCCGGCAAACACTACTGTTTTGATAGCGCCTTGCGCAGCATTGGCGTGCCCTGATGGCCTTTTTGACCATAAATTGCTGACGCGGAAGGATTCGGGGCCGCTGTCCATGCGCTCGTTGATGAAACCCAGGGCCTGCAGGCGCTGGGCGATGAGGTCCAGGCAGTCGGCGTCGCTGGGGGTGACGGAAGGGCGGGCAATGAGCGCTTGCGCCAGTTGCAGGGTGGGGGACATGAAAAGCTTCAGGACTCGGGCTTGATGTCGAGCACGATTTCGGTGAACGACGGTGCGTCGTCCTGTTGTTGGGCATCTCGCGCGTCCTTGCTGGCCTGGGCGGCCTTGGCGGCGAGCGAGAAGTCGTTTTGCAGGCGCCACATCAGGTTGGTGGGCGAATCGGCATAGGCCAGGCCCTCCTTGCGGTCGATGCGGTTTTCCAGGATGAGGCGCGCCAGGTCTTCCTCGAAGGTTTGCGAGCCTTCGGCCATGGATTTTTCCATGGCCTCGCGCACACCGGAGAAGTCGCCTTTTTCGATCAGATCGGCCACCAGCTTGGTGTTGAGCATCACCTCCACGGCGGGCAAGCGCAGGCCTTCGGTGGTGCGCACCAGGCGCTGCGAGATGATGGCCTTGAGCGCTGCAGCCAGATCGCCCAGCAGCGTGGGACGCACTTCGACGGGATAGAAGCTCAGCACGCGGTTGAGCGCCTGGTAGCTGTTGTTGGCATGCAGCGTGGCCAAGCAGAGGTGGCCCGACTGCGCGTAGGCGATGGCGGCAGACATGGTCTCGCGGTCGCGGATTTCGCCGATCAGAATCACGTCCGGTGCCTGGCGCAGCGCGTTCTTCAGGGCGATCTGCAGCGACTGGGTGTCGCTGCCGATCTCGCGCTGGTTGACGATGGACTTGCGGTTGCGGAACTGGTATTCGACCGGGTCTTCGATGGTCAGGATGTGGCCGGTGAGCAGCCCGTTGCGCTTGTCGATCATCGAGGCCAGCGAGGTGCTCTTGCCTGAGCCAGTGGACCCCACCACCAGGATCAGGCCGCGCTTTTCCATGATCAGATCGCCGAGCACGGCTGGCAGGCTCAGTTCACTCAACTCCGGAATGTGCTGGCTGATGAAACGAATGACCACCGCGTAGCTGCCACGCTGGCGCATGGCGCTGACGCGAAAGCGCCCCACACCTGTGAGCGGAACACCCATGTTGAGCTCGCCGGTTTCTTCCAGTTCTTCGATGCGGTCCGGTGAAACGACTTCGGCCAGCAGGTTCTTGGGGGCCTCGGGCGGCAGGATCTGGTTGTTGATCTGCACACACTCGCCATTGATCTTGATCAGCGCCGGCGCATTGGCCGACAGGTACACGTCCGAGGCTTTTTTTTCGGCCATCAGGCGCAGGATGCGTTCCATCGTGCTCATGCGGTTGTCCCTTCGTGGTGCGTGGTTCCGGCGTGATCGGGCGTGTATCAGTCGCGCAGCAGGTCGTTGAGGCTGGTCTTGGCGCGGGTCTGGGCATCCACGCGCTTGACGATGATGGCTGCGCTCAGGCTGTAGCGTCCGCCATCCTTGGGCAGACTGCCGGCAACCACCACCGAGCCCGCAGGGACGCGGCCGTAGGTGATTTCGCCGCTGGCGCGGTCGTAGATGGGGGTGCTCTGGCCGATGAACACGCCCATGCTGATGACGCTGTTTTCCTCGACGATCACGCCTTCGACGATTTCCGAGCGCGCGCCGATGAAGCAGTTGTCCTCGATGATGGTCGGGTTGGCCTGCAGGGGTTCGAGCACGCCGCCCAGGCCCACGCCGCCCGACAGGTGCACGTTCTTGCCCACCTGCGCACAGGAGCCGACGGCGGCCCAGGTGTCCACCATGGTGCCTTCATCGACGTAGCCACCGATGTTCACGAACGAGGGCATCAGGATCGCGCCCTTGGCCACGTAGCTGCCGCGACGCACCATGGCGGGCGGCACCACGCGCACGCCCGTGGCGGCCATTTCCTCGGCGCTCAGGTTGGTGTACTTGGGGGGCACCTTGTCGTAGAAATGCAGGTCACCCGCGCACATGATTTCGTTGTCACGCAGGCGGAAGGACAGCAGCACCGCCTTCTTGATCCACTGGTGCACAGTCCATTGGCCCACGGCCTCGCGCGTGGCCACGCGCAGGCGGCCGCTGTCGAGCTCGGCAATCACATGTTCCACGGCATCGCGCACCTCGGCGGGGGCGGTGCTGGCAGAGAGACTGGCGCGGTTGTCCCATGCGGATTCGATGGTGCTCTGGAGATTCTGGGTCATGGATGCTGAACGGTTTGCGATTGGATGAATTGGACGATGCGCTGCGCGGCTTCCACGCACTCGGCGGTTTCGGCCACCAGCGCCATGCGTACGCGGCCTGCACCGGGGTTGCCGCCTTGCGCATCACGCGCGAGGTAGCTGCCGGGCAGCACCGTGACATTGTATTGAGCCAGCAGGGCGCGTGCGAAGTCGGTGTCGCTCATGCCCAGCGCGGGCGGCACACCGGCCCATAGGTAAAACCCGGCATCGGGCAGTTGCACGTCCATCACCGGTGTGAGCAGGGGGGTGACTTGGGCGAATTTGGCACGGTAGAGAGCACGGTTTTCCACCACGTGCTGTTCGTCGTTCCAGGCCGCCACGCTGGCGGCCTGCACGGCCGGCCCCATGGCACTGCCATGGTAGGTGCGGTAGAGCAGGAACGCCTTGACGAGCTGTGCATCGCCCGCGACGAAGCCGCTGCGCAGCCCCGGCACGTTGCTGCGCTTGGACAGGCTGGTGAAGGCCAGAAGGTTGCGGAAGTCCTTGCGGCCCAGGCGTGCCGCGGCCTCCAGGCCACCCAGGGGGGGCTCGTCGCGGAAATAGATTTCGCTGTAGCACTCGTCGGAGCCAATCACAAAGCCGTGCCGGTCTGCCAGGGCGAACAGTTTTTCCCACTCGGCCAGCGGCATCACCGCACCCGTGGGATTGCCTGGTGAGCAGACAAACAGCAATTGTGTGCGCTGCCACACCGCCTCGGGCACGCTGTCCCAGTCCACCGCAAAGTTGCGTGCCGGGTCGCTCGGGGCGTAGTACGGCGTGGCACCCGCCAGCAGCGTGGCGCCTTCGTAGATTTGATAGAAGGGATTGGGCAGCACCACCAGGGGCTCGCCCGCGCTGGGGTCGATCACCGTTTGCACAAAGGCAAACAAGGCCTCACGCGAGCCGTTGACGGGCAAGACCTGCGTTGCGACATCCACCTGCAGGCCGTAGCGGCGCTGCATCCAATCGGCAAAGGCCTGGCGCAGGCGCGGTTCGCCAGCGGTGGCTGGATAGGCCGAAAGGCCACCCAGGCCTTCAATCAGCGCCTGCTGGATGAACGCTGGCGTGGCATGGCGGGGTTCGCCGATGCCCAGGCTGATGGGGCGGTGTGCGGGGGAGGGGGTGATGTCGGCAAACAACTGCCGCAGCCGCTCGAAGGGGTAGGGCTGCAATCGGGAAAGCAGGGGATTCATGGGGCGTGATTATCGGCGAAGGCTTTCTTTGCCCGTTGTTGCGGTGCAGGATGGCTTTTGTAGGTTGTTGTAAGTAAAGTGAACGCGAGCGCTATCAAAATAGATGCACGTTGTCCCGACGCGGGTGAGCCACCGCCCACGCGACGCATGTGTACGGGCCGCCGCGGCAACGCTTTTTTTCGTAACGGAAAGGACGACCATGGACCCCCGGCAATCCCCAGTGCTGTTGCAGCCAGGGCTCTGGCTCATGCAGCGCATGCACTTTGCAGGAAAGCTCACCCTGCTCGGTGCGGTGGTGGTGGGCTTGCTGCTGACGCTTGCGCTATTGGCCAGCACGGGTGCCGATACAGCCTGGTTTTGGGCTGTATTGGGCGTGGGTGCAGTGGTGGTGCTGTATCTGTTGCTGGCCTTGCATGCCAACCTGAGCGTGGGGTTGCGGCAGTTGGCCCATGCCATGGAACGGTCGGCCCAAGGTGACCTGTCGGTGCGCGTCAACACCCAAGGTCAGGACGAGGTGGCCGAGCTGATGCGCATGCTTGACCGTATGGTGCAGACCTTGTCCTCCATGGTCGCCGACATCCGCAGCAACGCTGCTTTGGTGAGCCAGGCAGGTCAGAGTCTGGGGCGCGACAGCCGGGCTCTGGCAGAGCGCACTGAGCAACAGGCCGCCAATCTGGAGCAAACGGCTGCCAGTGTGGAGGAATTGTCCAGCACGGTTCAGAACAACCAGCAAAGCGTACGATCTGCCGACGAGCGTGCCAGCCGGGTCAGCCGCGACGCCGCCGAGGGTGCACAGGCCATGCAGCGGGCGGTGCAGTCGGTACAGGGTATTCAGCAGGGTGCGCGGCGCATGAACGAGATCATCGGCGTGATCGATGGCATTGCCTTTCAGACCAACATCCTGGCGCTCAATGCCGCTGTGGAGGCCGCACGTGCGGGCGAACAGGGCCGAGGTTTTGCCGTGGTGGCCTCTGAAGTGCGTACGCTCGCCGGGCGATCGGCCGAAGCGGCGCGTGAAATCCGCGCCCTCATTGGCACCACGGTCCAACAGGTGGAAACCAGCGCCGGACTGATCGGCTCAGCGGGGCAGGGCATCAGCCAGATGACCGATGCCATCCGTACGCTGGCGCATACCATGTCGGAGATTGCGACCTCTGCGGCCGAACAGAGCACAGGCTTGCAGGAGATCAGCACGGCGGTAGGCCAGCTGGACCAGATCACCCAGCAGAACGCGCAAATGGTGGAATACGCCGTTGCCCAGACAGAAAACCTGCAGGGCCGTGCCAGCACGCTGGCCCAGGCCGTGGCTTCCTTCCGGTTGCAGCAGGGTACGGCAGACGAAGCGGTGGCGTTGGTCACGCAGGCAGCGCACCTGCACCGGCGGACAGGGCGCGAGCAATTCTTGCGCACCATCACCGACCCGGCGCAGCCTTACCACGACCGCGACATGTACGTTTTTGCCCTGGACCGCGCAGGCACTTACCTGGCCTTTGGCGGCAATCCAGCCAAGGTGGGCACGCGGGTGCAGGACATCCCAGGCATCGCCGGAGATCGTTTGGTGAACGACATCGTCGCCCAGGCCGAGCGAGAGCCTGGCTGGGTGGAATACGACATCCAAAATCCAAGCACCGGCAAGGTGCAGACCAAGATGTCCTTTGTGTGCCAGCTGGATGATTTGTACGTCGGTTGCGGCGTTTACAAGACGTTGGCCAGCAGGTAAGCCGCTCTATCGCGGTGTGGGCTTGCGCATGGCTCGGGCGCGTGCCAGGGCCTGAGCAATGGCAGCCTGGCGAGCGGCCTGGGGATCGACACTGGTATCCGTCGTTGCGGTGTGTTGAACCGGTTTTTGGGGCGTTGTGGAGATGGCGCTGGTTTCGGCCCGGGCTTGGGGTGCAAGCCGCTGCTGGTGCTGCGCATAGCGCTGTCGAGCGTGTTGCGCCTGCTCCGCTGACCAGGCGTCCCAACCCGTGGCGCTGCCACTGGCGTTGACGGGAATGATGCAGTCCACCGGGCAGGCGGGAATGCACAGGCCGCAGCCCGTGCAGTCCTCGGCCAGCACGGTGTGCATCAGTTTGTTGGCTCCCACGATGGCGTCGACCGGGCAGGCCTTGATGCACAGTGTGCAGCCGATGCACCAGTCTTCGTCGATGACCACCACGCTGCGCGGTTCTTCGGTGCCGCATTCGGCATCCAGAGCCCGCACGGGCCGTCCGGTCAGCGCGGCAAGCCTCACCACACCCTGGGCTCCGCCAGGCGGGCAGCGGTTGATGTCCGCTTCTCCCACCGCCATGGCCTGGGCATATGCGGCGCAGTCTTCGTAGCCGCAGCGCTGGCACTGCGTCTGCGGAAGCGCATCCAGCAAGCGCTGGGAGAGCGCGGTAGATGACGTGGTGTCAAGCAAGGCGGTCAGGCAAGCTTGGTGCTGCGGGGGGGCTTCTTGGCAGGCGCTTTCTCCGCTACGGTCGCGGCTTGCGCCAGGGCTGCAGGTGCCTCCGCGCCAGCCCAGCGTGTGGCGGGTGCGGCAAGCACCTCTTTGGCCGCCGGTGCGTTCTCTGGTGCTTTGGCTTGGATTGCAACGGGGGCGGGCTTGCTCGCTTTGGGCGTGCCACTGCGTGCCGACCGGGTGGTCACAGGTGCTGCAGGCTTGGCTTTGACTGGAGGTTTCGCCGGTTTGGGTGGTTGGGCCTTGGCGGGGCTGGCGGGAGCGGCGGGGGCGATCGCTGCCACAGGGGCGCTGGAATGGCGAGCCTGGTGTTCACGGATGAAATCCCGAACCTGGGGATAGACGGACTCGCGCCAGCGCCGGCCGCTGAAGATGCCGTAGTGGCCTGCGCCCTTGACTTCGATATGGCGCTGCTCCTTGGAAGGCAGTCCCGTGCACAGGTCGTGCGCGGCGCGGGTCTGGCCGGCGCCGGAGATATCGTCCAGCTCGCCCTCGATGGTGAGCAGTGCACCCTGGGTGATGTCTTGTGGGCGCACGCGTTCGAGCTTGCCTTCAGGCGAGCGCACATCCCAGGTGCCGTACACCAGGCGGAATTCCTGGAACACGGTCCGGATGGTTTCCAGGTAGTAATGTGCGTCCATGTCGAGCACGGCGTTGTACTCGTCGTAGAACTTGCGGTGGGCCTCGGTGCTGCTGCCGTCACCTTTGATCAGGTTTTTGAAGTAGTCATAGTGGTTGACGGCGTGGCGGTCGGGGTTCATGGCCACAAAGCCAGCGTGCTGCAGGAAGCCGGGGTACACGCGGCGGCCCGCACCGGGGAAGTTTTCGGGCACGCGGTAGATGACGTTGTTCTCAAACCATTCGAAGCTGCGTTCGCTGGCCAGGTTGTTGACTGCGGTGGGCGACTTGCGAGCGTCGATGGGCCCGCCCATCATGGTGAGCGACAGGGGTGTCATTTCCCCCCGGCTGGCCATGAGCGAAACCGCCGCCAGCACGGGCACCGTGGGCTGGCACACGCTGACCACGTGGCAGTTGCCGTAGGTCTTTTGCAGGTGGCGAATGAACTCCTGGACGTAGTTCACGTAGTCGTCCAGATGGAAATCCCCCTCGGTCAGCGGCACTGTGCGCGCATTGAGCCAATCGGTGATGTACACCTTGTGGTCGCTGAGCATGGAGCGCACCGTCTCGCGCAGCAAGGTGGCGTAGTGGCCGGACAGCGGCGCCACGATCAGCACCACGGGCTGGCCCTTGAGCTTTTCCAAGGTTTTGGGGTCGTCGGAGAAGCGCTTGAAACGGCGCAGTTCGCAGAAGGGCTTGTTGACCTCCACGCGCTCGTGGATGGCGACCTCCACCCCATCGACCGGAACGGTCTTGATGTCAAACGTGGGCTTTTCGTAGTCTTTGCCGAGGCGGTAAATCAGGTCGTAAGCCGCAGCGATGCGCTGGGCCAGGGGCGTTTTCTGCAGTGGTGACAGCGGGTTGCTGTAGAACTTGGAAGCCGCCAGCGCGAAATCGGCAAAGGGCTCCATGAAGGAGCGCTGGGTTTCGTAGATCTTGTAGAGCATGGGGCGATTCCGAAAATGTTGCAGTGCAATATAGCAGCATTTGCTTACGGGTGCATGCAGTGAAATCACCAACTTCTGGTCACTCAGGCGACAGTGCCATAAGGTATCGTGACAGTTCAGCATAATGTTCTGGTCACGACTAATAGGCCTTGCCGCCTTGGACCCCTACCAGCCCTGACGCAGGGACTTCGCCTTCATGCACGAAACCGCGCAATTGCCGCTCCAAACCACACCCGCCGTCAGCGGTTGGCGTCGGCCTGCCTGGGTGTCATTGGGGTTGATGCTGTTTTTTCTGTGCTTGACGGCGCTGTACTGGTACACCGAACGATTGGCGCACCAGCACCGCAAGCAGCAGGCCTTTGCCATGGCGGTGGATCGGATGGCCTTCAGTTTCAAGAGCCGCATGGACACCTACAAGATGGTGTTGCGCGGCGTCAAGGGCTACCACGACGGCTCGGAACAGATTGATCTGCGCGAGTTTCAGGCCTATGTGGCGGCGCTGAATCTGCAAGACACCGTGCCGGGGCTGCAAGGCATTGCGTATGTCAAGCGGCTGAAGGCCGAGCAAGCCCTGGACCATGTGCGACAGGTGCGCGCCCAGGGCAACCTGCAGTACCGCATCTGGCCCGAGGGTGAGCGCGCAGAGTATTCCCTGATCACCCACATCGAGCCGGCGGATCGCCTCAACCAGTTGGTCTTGGGTGTTGATGTGGGCACGATGGCCGCCGAAGTCCAGGCGCTGGAGCGTGCGCGCGATACGGGTGAACTCGCGCTGACGGCCGCGGTGCCCCTGCGCCAGTTTGAAGGCACATCGCAACCCCTGGGCATGGTGCTGTACCTGCCGCTGTACCAGGGCGGCACCTTGCCGGAGACGGTGCCGCAGCGGCGCGATCGCCTGGTGGGCTGGGTTGCCGCGCCTTTTCGGATGCAGGATCTGTTGCAGGGAATGCGCCAACAATTGGACAAGGACATTGACCTGGCCATCTATGACGGTCCTGCGGTCGATGCGGCCCTGCGGCTGACACCGCCCGTGGATGTGCCCAGTGGTGCGCTTGAAGAGGTTCGGTGGCTTGAACCGGGGGGGCGGCAATGGACTCTGGTCATGCGCGCCTTGCCCGGATTTGACCAGCGCTGGCGCGACACGGGCCCGGGCTTGGTTGCCTTGTTGGGTGGAGCGCTGAGCCTGCTGGTGAGCGGTATGGCCTGGGTGTTGTCCACGGCCCGCGAACGTGCGCTGGCGCTGGCCACGCGCATGACGGAGAACCTGCGCAGTACCCGTGACGAGTTGCAGAGCACACTCAACGCCATCCCCGACCTGTTGTTTGAACTGGACCCGGACGGGCGCATCCAGAGCTATCGTCCTGGCGGCGCCGACCTGCTGGCGGCCCCGGCAGAACTCTTCGAAGGCCGCCTGCTGCAGGACGTGGTCGGGCCGGAAGCGGCCGCCGGTTGCCGAGCCGCCTTGGAGGCGGCACAGCGTACCGGCCATTCCACCGGGCACCAGTTTGCGCTGAACCTGGGAGGGCAGACGCGCTGGTTTGAACTGTCCCTGGCGCGCAAGGGGGATGAGGGGGCGCCCCATGCCCAACGCCTGGTGGCACTCTCGCGCGACATCACCGAGCGCAAGCAGTCCGAGGCACGTACCCACCAGTTGGCATATTTCGATCCGTTGACGGGTCTGGCCAACCGGCGCATGCTGCTCGATCGGCTGGACAACGCCCTGGCCTGGGCGCGCAATTCCCACGAAGTGGGCGCGCTGCTGTTCATCGACCTGGACAACTTCAAGCAGATCAACGATGCGCGGGGCCACCGGCTGGGTGATGCGCTGCTGTTGCAGGTGGCACTGCGGCTGGAGGGGCTGCTGCGCCCAGGCGATACCTTGGCGCGCCTGGGCGGAGATGAGTTTGTGCTGCTGCTCAACGATGTGGCGCCCGACATGGAGAGCGCAGGACGCGCAGCCTTGCTGGTTGGAGAGCAGGTCCGAACCGCACTGGAGCCCCCCTACAACATCGAGGCGCACCACTACAGCAGCACCGCCAGCATCGGCATCACCCTGTTTCCCAAGCACGCCGAAGGCGTGGAAGACCTGCTGCGTGAGGCGGACACCGCCATGTACCGCGCCAAAGACCTTGGGCGCAACCGGATCTGCTTCTACGAAGAAGCCATGCAGGCCAATGTGCAGGAGCGCCTGGCGCTGGAGCAGGACTTGAAGAAGGCCATGGGCGCCGGCGAATTGACGGCCTATCTGCAGCCGCAGGTCGCGCCCGATGGCAGGGTGGTCGGGGGTGAATTGCTGATGCGCTGGAGCCACCCGGTACGTGGCAGCGTGCCACCGTCGCGCTTCATTCCGGTGGCCGAATCCTCAGGCCTGATCCTGCGCATGGGGGACTGGATGCTGCAGCAGGCCTGCGAGGCGCTGGCGCGACTGCAGTCGGCGCAGCGCCTGGTATCGCTGTCGGTGAATGTGAGTCAGCGCCAGTTCCGCCAGGACGACTTCGTGGAGCGCGTGCGCGCCGTGCTCGAACTCACCGGCGCTCCGGCCGACCATCTGATCCTGGAAGTGACGGAAAGTCTGTTGATCGAGGACCTGGAGCACACCATTTCCCGCATGACCGAACTGGTGCGCATGGGCGTGCGCTTTTCCATCGACGACTTCGGTACCGGCTACTCCAGCCTGGCCTACCTCAAGCGATTGCCCCTGTTCGAGCTCAAGATCGACCGCAGCTTTGTGCAGGACACCCCGGACGACCCCAACGACACAGCCATCGTGCAGTCGATACTCTCCATGGCCAGCCACCTCGGCCTGCGCGTGGTGGCGGAAGGGGTAGAGACGCGTGCACAGGCCGACTTTCTGACCGCCAGCCGATGCGATTGCCTGCAGGGCTACCTGTTTGGTCGCCCCGAGCCGCTGGAGGGCTGGCTGCAGCGCCACCTGGATTCTTGATTGCCCTGCCGCACGTGTGCGGACCAAGAACTCAGGCGCGAGCGGTGCCGGCAGCGCGGGCCTGCGCTGCCACTTCGCGCGCAGGCAGGTCCTTGAGGCGGTGGTCGCTCCACACCTGGCGCCAGCGCCGGGCGCCGCTCAATCCGTGGCGCAGGCCCAGCATGTGGCGTGCGATGGCGTACCAGGGCGTGCCGTACTGCGCGGCTTCGCGCTCCATGTAGTCCACCATGGCGTCTTCCACGGCCTCCACGCTCAGCTGGCGTTCGGGTGCGCCAAAGTACAGACTGTCCCAGCGCGCCAGCCACCAGGGGTTGTGGTAGGCCTCTCGGCCCACCATCACACCATCGACATGCTGCAGTTGTTCCTGCACGACCTCGTCGGTGCAGATGCCGCCGTTGATGGCAATGGTCAGGTGCGGGAAGTCCTGCTTGAGCCGGTGCACCACTTCGTAGCGCAGCGGCGGGATGTCGCGGTTTTCCTTGGGAGAGAGGCCTTGCAGCCAGGCATTGCGCGCATGCACGATGAACACCTTGCAACCGGCGTCCTGCACGGTGCCGATGAAGTCGCGCACAAAAGCGTAGCTCTCCTCCTTGTCGATGCCGATGCGGTGCTTGACCGTCACGGGTACCTCCACCACGTCCACCATGGCCTTCACGCAGTCGGCCACCAACGTGGGCGACTTCATCAGGCTGGCGCCAAAAGCACCGCGCTGCACCCGGTCACTGGGGCAGCCGCAGTTGAGGTTGATCTCGTCGTAACCCCACTGTTCGCCCAGGCGTGCGGCCTGGGCCAGCTTGCCGGGCTCGTTGCCGCCCAGCTGCAGCGCCACGGGGTGTTCTTCGGCGTTGTAGCGCAGGTGCCGCTCGGTACCACCAAACAGGATGCCACCCACATTAATCATCTCGGTGTACAGCAAGGTGTGGCGCGTGAGCAGGCGATGAAGGTAGCGGCAGTGGCGGTCCGTCCAGTCCATCATGGGCGCCACGGACATGCGCCAGGGGCTGGCGCCCGGCGCGGAGGCTGGCGGTTGCATCAGAGGTCGTCGCGCAAGGGATAGGGCAGGGTGCCCAGGGTCAGAGCGGGGCCATCGGGGGCACCTGCATGCAGGTCACCCGCTTCGGCTGCGACGATCTGGAGCGAAACGATGGCGTCCCACCCGCCGCCTGGCGCAGCCGCTGTCTGCACCACGGTACCGCAGGCCTGCTCGGCGTCCTGGGGGCTGAACACCTCGGCGCCCACGTTCAGCGGGGCCTCGGCATGGGCGATGTAGGCACGGCGCTTGATGGCACCGCGGAACTGGCTGCGCGCCACGACCTCCTGGCCGGGATAGCAGCCTTTCTTGAAACTCACGCCATCGACCGACTCGTAGTTGAGCATCTGCGGCACAAAGGCATCCACCAGCGGTGCGCTCAGCGTGGCCACGCCGCTGTGCACCTCGCCCCAGGCCCACAGTGCGGGGTCGAGTGGGGCGCCTGCCGGCAGGGCTTCGGCGGCCGGGGCCACCCACAGTGCGCGCGGCTGGCCCGCTGCCGGAGGCAGGTGCACCACGCTTGCAGAGCCAAAATCGGCCTTGAGCCACATCGGTTGTGCGCTATCAGCTATTGAATTGATAGCATCTCCGGCCAGCCCAGCAATGCGCAGCTCAGCACTGGCGTCGCTCAGGCGCACCTTGGCGCGCAGCACGAACATGCTCAGGCGCTTGAGGGTGGCGGCCAGCAGGTCGCGCTGGCAGACCAGCCACACCTCGGTGGGGCTGCGCTTGAAGCCGATGAAGCTTGCCTGCATGCGGCCCTTGGCCGACAGAAAGGCGCACAGGCGCGCGTGCGCCAGGTCGAGGAGGGCAAAGTCGTGGGTGAGCTGGCCGTGAAGGAATTTGGCGGCGTCTTCGCCTTCGGCGCGAATGACGCCCAGGTGGTCGAGTGGGGCTACGCCCTGGAGCATCGCAGTCATCCCTCCATTATGATGCCCGGTTCTTCACTCTACTGGCATCAGGGTTGTGCGCCGACTTCTCGTTCTGGCATTGATAGTGGCCACCGCGCTGGGGGCTGCGGCATGGGCTTGGCTGCATGCGCCGCTGCCCATGGGCAGCGAGCCGCTGGAGCTGGCCATCGAACCCGGCACGCCGCCGCGCACCATTGCGCGTGACATCGAGCGCGCAGGGGTGCGTGTCGATGCGCGCCTGCTGTTTGCCTGGTTCCGCCTGTCGGGCAAGGTGCGCGAGATACGCGCGGGCAACTACGAGATTCCGCCCGGCACCACGCCCATCGCACTGCTCGACAAGCTGGTGCGCGGCGAGGAGTCGCTGCGCAGTCTGACCTTGGTGGAGGGCTGGACCTTCCGCCAGATGCGCGCCGCGCTGGCCCGCGAGGAGCTGCGCCACGACACCGCCAGTTTGTCGGACGCTGAGATCATGCAGCAGCTCGGCCGCCCCGGCGTGCCCGCCGAGGGGCGCTTCTTCCCCGATACCTACGCCTATGCCAAGGGTTCCAGCGATCTGGCCGTGCTGCGCCGCGCATTGCACGCCATGGATCGCCACCTGGAAGCCGCCTGGGCGCAGCGCAGTGCCGACACGCCGCTCAAGAGCGCCGATGAGGCACTGGTCCTGGCCAGCATTGTCGAAAAGGAAACCGGCCAGGCGGCCGACCGGCCGCAGATCGCCGGGGTGTTTGCCAACCGCCTGCGCACCGGCATGCTGCTGCAGACCGACCCGACCGTGATCTACGGCCTGGGCGAGAAGTTTGACGGCAACCTGCGCAAGCGTGACCTGCAGACCGACACGCCCTGGAACACCTACACCCGTACGGGCCTGCCACCCACGCCCATCGCCATGCCGGGCAAGGCCTCGCTCATGGCAGCGGTGCAGCCCCAGGCGACGCGGGCCTTGTACTTCGTGGCGCGTGGCGATGGCAGCAGCCATTTCAGCGCCACGCTCGAAGAACACAACCGCGCCGTCCAGCGCTACCAACTGCAAAAGAAATGACCCCAGGTTTGTTCATCACCTTCGAGGGGATCGATGGCGCGGGCAAGTCCTCGCACATCGAGGCACTGGCGGCCGCCTTGCGCAGCGCTGGGCGCAGCGTCACCGTCACACGTGAACCGGGCGGCACCCCGCTGGCCGAAAAGCTGCGCACGCTGCTGCTGGGCGAACCCATGGATGCGCTCACCGAGGCGCTGCTGGTGTTTGCCGGCCGGCGCGACCACCTGCGCCAGGTCATCGAGCCTGCGCTGGCCCGAGGCGAAGTGGTGCTGTGCGACCGCTACACCGATGCCACCTTTGCCTACCAGGGCGGTGGGCGTGGCTTCGATTGGGATTTGCTATCGATATTGGAGCGCATGGCGCAGACGGGGCTTGCCATGCAGCCCGATTTGATGCGTGAACCTGACCTGACCTTCTGGTTTGATCTGCTCCCGGCCACGGCGGCGCAGCGCTTGGCCGCGGCCCGCACGCCCGACCGGTTCGAGTCGCAGGACGAGGCCTTTTTCACGCGCGTGGCCCAGGGCTATGCCCGGCGCGCCCAGGCGGCACCGCAGCGCTTTGCCCGCCTGGATGCGGCACAGCCCCGCGATGCGGTGTGGGCCCAATTGCTGCAGGTGCTGGCGCAGCGTGGTTGGCTGGCACAGGCCGCCATGCCGGGGCAGGAGGGCGGGGCGTGAGCCAGGGTTCGGGCAGCACCGCTGCACCACCGCCCTGGATTGCCGCCCAGCGCGCGCACTTGCTGGCCCAGCGTGGCCATGCCTGGCTGCTGCACGGGCCCTCGGGCCTGGGGCAGTTTCCCTTGGCTCTGGAGCTGGTGCGCGCGTGGCTGTGCGAATCCCCGGCAACGGATGGCAGCGCCTGCGGCCAGTGCGCCAGCTGCCACGCCATCGACGTGCACACCCACGCCGACCTGTGCGTGCTCATGCCCGAAACCGAGATGCTGGCCCAAGGCTGGCCCTTGCCCGAAAAGGCGCAGGCCGAGATCGACGACAAGAAGCGCAAGCCCAGCGCCGAGATCCGCGTGGAGGCCATGCGCGACGCCGTGGAGTTTGCCCAGCGCACCAGTGCACGCGGCCGGGGCAAGGCTGTGCTGGTGTACCCGGCCGAACAGATGAACCACGTGACCGCCAACGCCTTGCTCAAGACGTTGGAGGAGCCGCCCGGTGACGTGCGTTTTGTGCTGGCCAGCGAGGCGGCGCACCAGTTGCTGCCCACCATCCGCAGCCGCTGCCTGGGCCATGCCATGGCCTGGCCCGATGATGCGCAGATGCAAGCCTGGCTGGCCGCGCAGGGCGTGTCCGGCCCAGCCGCGCAGGCCTGGTTGCGCGCTGCAGGCGGGCGTCCCTACGATGCACTGCAACTGGCCCACAGCAGCCTGGAGCCGCAGGCCTGGGCCGACTTTCCCAAGGGCTTGCTGCGCGGTGTGCCCACCGTGCTGGCGCAGGCCAGCCCGGCGCAGGCCATCACCGCGCTGCAAAAGCTTTGCCATGACCTCATGGCTGTGCAAGTGGGTGCCGCGCCGCGCTACTTTGCCGCCGCCGACCTGCCGCCCGCGCCTCCGCTGGCAGCGCTGACCCGGTGGTCGCGCGCGCTCTTGCAGGCTGCGCGCACAGCAGAGCATCCCTACAACACAGGCCTGATGCTGGAGGCGCTTGTCGCCCAGGCACGAAACACCCTACACTCGCCCTCAACGTCACCGTCCGCTAGACCATGAGCACCCCCTCCACAGCGCCCCGTCCCAGCGTCATGCAGCTGGCCATCAAGGAAAAGGGCGCCTTGCATGCAGCCTACATTCCGTTCTTTGAAGAGGGCGGCATCTTTGTGCCCACCACGCGCGAATACCGCTTGGGCGATGACGTGTATGTGCTGCTGACGCTGCCTGACGACCCACAGCGCTACCCGGTGGCGGGCCGTGTGGCCTGGGTCACGCCAGCGCGTGCCGGGGGCAACCGCACGCAGGGCGTGGGCATCCAGTTTCCCAAGGACGAAAAATCGCGCCAGCTCAAGGTGAAGATCGAGCAGATCCTCGGCGCAGCGCTGGGTTCGGACCGCCCGACGCAGACCATTTGAGCGTTGCATTGTTTGTTTGCCGATCCGTGTCCGCGCGGGTCGGCTTTGTTTTTCTAGTGTAGTGTTTCACTCTGATTGGCACTTTCAGCCAGTGGCCAAGGGGTCAGCTGCTAGGCGCAGGGGCGCAGGCATAACGGGTTACGTCAAGCCACTGCAACAACGCAGATGGCCCCTTGGCCACTGGCCCGAAGGGAGCCCTGAAAAAGCTGCCCAGCGTCGTTGCAGCGCTTGGCAAGGGCACCACCATTGCCTGCGCGCTGCGCCTAGCCGGGCAGCTTTTTCGGGGCTCTGAAAGTGCCAATCAGAGTGAAACACTACACTGGCCAGTCATGTTCACCGATTCGCATTGCCACCTCACCTTTCCGCAACTGGCCGAGCAGTTGCCTGCCATCCGCGCCGCCATGCAGGCGGCGCAGGTCGATCGGGCCCTGTGCATCTGCACCACGATGGAAGAATTTGCCGACGTGCATGCGCTGGCCACGGGGTATGACAACTTCTGGTGCTCGGTGGGCGTGCACCCCGACAACGAGGGGGTGACCGAACCCACGGTGCAAGACCTGCTGGACCGCGCGGCCCTGCCGCGCGTGGTCGCCATCGGCGAGACCGGGCTGGACTACTACGGCATGGAAGACCGCAAGGGAGGGCGCAGCGTGGCCGACCTGGAGTGGCAGCGCGAGCGTTTTCGCACCCACATCCGCGCCGCGCGCGCCTGTGGCAAGCCCCTGGTGATCCATACGCGCAGTGCCTCGGACGACACGCTGCGCATCCTGCGCGAAGAGGGCGAGGATGGCAGCGCTGCCAGCGCGGGCGGCGTGTTCCATTGCTTCACCGAAACCGCCGCCGTGGCGCGCGCAGCACTCGATCTGGGCTACTACATTTCGTTCTCGGGCATCATTACCTTCCGCAACGCGCAAGACCTGCGCGATGTGGCCGCCTTTGTTCCCATGGATCGCATGCTCATCGAAACCGACAGCCCCTACCTGGCGCCCGTGCCCTACCGAGGCAAGACCAACAGCCCCGCCTACGTGCCCGAAGTGGCACGCCAGATCGCCGCCGTGCGCGGCATGGCCGTGGAGACCGTGGCCGAGGCCACGGGCCGCAACTTCGAGAGCCTGTTCAAGGGCGTGGTGCAGCCATGAGCGCGTTGACCTTGGCGCGCCGCAGCCTGCTGGCTCTGGCCTGTGCGGCCTGCCTGCCGGTGCGGGCCGGTTCCTACGAAGACTTCTTTGTTGCCGTGGTGCGCGATGATCCTGGCGCCATCAATGCGCTGCTGCAACGTGGCTTCGATCCCAACACGCGCGATCCCAAGGGGCATGTCGGTCTGACGCTCGCCCTGCAGAACGGTTCGTTCAAGGTGTTCGATGCCCTGTTGCAGGCCCGTGGCCTGCAGGTGGATGCCCGCAACACGCAGGACGAGAGCCCCTTGATGATCGCTGCCCTGCGCGGCCAGGTGCAGGCCGTGCGCAGCCTGATCGAGCGCGAGGCCGACGTGAACAAAGCCGGCTGGACGCCGCTGCACTACGCGGCCACGGGCACCACACCGCAGCAACCCGAGGTCATCGCCCTGCTGCTGGAGCACCATGCCTACATCGATGCGGAATCCCCCAACGGAACCACGCCGCTGATGATGGCGGTGCACTACGGCACGCGTGAATCGGCAGAGCTGCTGCTCAAGGAGGGGGCCGACCCGGCGCTCAAGAACAAGTTGGGGCTCAGCGCGGCCGACTTTGCCCTGCGCGCCAACCGCAAGGACATGGCCGACCTCATCGCCGCAGCCATCCGCCAGCGTCAGCCCAACCGGGGGCGCTGGTAGATCGCTTTTCAGCGGCTGCGTTTCATTCGTCCTGCGGGCGCGCCTGCAGGCGGGCATACAGGCCGCCCTGGGCCAGCAGCTCTGCGTGCGTGCCTTGTTCCACAATCCGGCCGCGCTCCATCACCACCACGCGGTCGGCATGTTCGATGGTGGACAGCCGGTGCGCAATCACCAGCGTGGTGCGGCCCTGCATGAGCCGTTGCAGGGCGTCCTGCACCAGGCGTTCGGATTCGGTGTCCAGAGCCGAAGTGGCTTCGTCCAGGATCAGAATCGGGGCATTCTTGTACAGTGCACGCGCGATCGCCAGGCGCTGGCGCTGGCCGCCTGAGAGCTGTGTGGCGTTGTGACCGACCAAGGTGTTCACCCCTTGGGGCAGGCCTTCCACATAGGCCGAGAGGTTGGCGGCTGCCAGGCATTCGTGCACGCGTTGCAGATCCACATCCTGACCCAGCGCCACGTTGGCGGCAATGCTGTCGTTGAACATCACCACGTCCTGGCTCACCAGGGCGAACTGCGCGCGCAGCGCCGTCAGGTCCCAGTCCTGCACGCGGTGGTCGTCCAGCAGCACCTCGCCTGCGCTGTGCTGCACAAAGCGTGGCAGCAGGTTCACCAGCGTGGTCTTGCCTGCGCCAGAGGGGCCGACCAGGGCCACCACCTCACCGGGCTGCACCTGCAGATCGACACCACTCAGCGCGGGCGCCTGGTCGGCTGCAAAGGCCACGCGCACCCCGCGCAGCGTGATGGCACCGCGCGCGTGGCCGGGGGCGTGGCTGCCGCCAGTCTCGGCAGGGGCGTGGCCCAGCAGGTTCAGGCCGCGCTCCAGCGCTGCCACGCCGCGTGTCAGGGGGCTGGCAACGTCTGCCAGGCGGCGGATAGGGGCAATGAGCATCAGCATGGCCGTGATGAAGGCCACAAAGCCGCCCACGGTCACGTCCTGGGCGGCAGCGCCAACACCGCGGCTTTGCCACAAGGCCACGCAAATCACGGTGGACAGGGCTGCAGCGGCCAGCAGTTGGGTCAGCGGCGTCATGGCCGAGGAGGCGATGGTGGACTTGATCGCCAAACCACGCAGCCGGCGGCTGAGCGCATCGAATCGCTTGGCCTGTGCGGGCTGCGCACCATGCAGGCGCACCATGCGGTGGGCGAGCACGTTTTCCTCGACCACATAGGCCAGTTCGTCGGTGGCCTGTTGGCCGCTCTTGGTCAGGTGGTACAGGCGCCGCGAGAGGGTCTTCATGATCCACGCCACGCCGGGCACGACCACCGCGACGATGAGCGTGAGCTGCCAGTTCAGGTACAGCAGATACACCAGCAACGCGACCAGGGTGAAGCCATCGCGCGAAATGCTCAGCAGCGCCTGGACGATAAGGGACGCACCGGTCTGAACTTCATAGACCACGGTGTTGGACAGGCTGCTGGCTGACTGGCGCGTGAACAGTCCCAGTTCGGCCGCCAGCAAACGGTCAAAAAGCTGCCGGCGCAGTGCCAGCATGCCTTCGTTGGCAATGCGGGCCAGGGCGTATTGCCCGACAAACTGGGACAGCCCGCGCACCAGAAAAATGCCCATGATGGCCGCTGGAACCATCCAGAGCTGCAGCGTGCCCTGGGTAAAGCCTTGGTCCAGCAAAGGTTTGAGGAGCGCGGGAATGAGGGGTTCGGTAATGCCCACGGCCAATGTGGCAAGCACGGCAGCCGTCCAGGCCCATCGGTGGTGCAGACCGAAATACACCGACAGGCGCGCCAGCCGCGCGCGCAATGGCTCGTCAGGGGCCGCAGAACTGGTGCTGGGGGAATGCTGAGGGCTGGCGTCTGGAGCGGGCATGAGGGCGAGATTCTACTTTTAGCGGGTGTTGGCAAACGCCCCGGCGTTCACTGTGGGGGCCGGCAGGAGTGGCCAAGGAGGATTCAGTCGGCTGACATCGCCCGCCACAGGATGTGAAACAGCTCATCGAACTGTGCGGTCAATGGGCGTTTTTCGCCACGCACGATGTGCATCAGCACCACGCGGCCGACGATGCCCATGAACACGTCCAGCAACACCTTGCTGGACACCCGGTCGTTCAGCACGCCGCGTGCCTGGCCGTCCTTGAATACACCCAGAAAGGCGCTCATCAGTTCCGGGCTCTCGTAAATGCCGATGTTCTTGTGCCGCGACACGGGCACGGCGGTGAACATCAGCAACATGACGGCCGGGTGTTTGTCCATGTAGTCCAGCGTGACCCAGCAGGTTTTGCGCAGGCGCTCGCGCGCGTCGTCGATGCCCTGCAGGTGGTCGATCATGCGCTCTGCCAGGCGTCCCAGCATGATGTCGAGCATGCTGTACACCAGCGCTTCCTTGCTCCCGAAGTATTTGTAGATGGTCTGCAGCGATACGTTGGCGCTGCGGGCCACGTCGTGCAGGCTCACTTCGTGGAAGTCGCGGCTGGAAAACAGGTCCAGCACCGCTTTTTCCACGCGGGCGAGCGTGTCGCTGCGCATGGCAGTCAGGGGTGCCTTGGGGGAGAACTCTGCGGTGCCTGGGCTGGCTTCGGGACGATGGCTTTCCGACATGGTAATTGATATTACCAAATGGTGATGTTGCCAGTGAAACGCAGTTGCGTCACCTTGCGCGATGGTTCCGTATTGGTCACCATGCGAACTGTTGCGTTACCTGTTCATTGACTCACAAAAACGGATCGCACACCTGCCGAATCAGGCCAAAGACCATGGTTTTCCCTTGGTAATCAGGTGGGTAATGCTGATTACCGTAGATCCCTGGTCTGCCTGCAGGCAAGCGTTTTGGAACCGATTATTTGCAAGGAGCCTTTCTGTGGCCATTCACAACTTCGCCGCCGCCTGGATGACCGACGAGCACCAGATGCTGTTCGACACGGCCAGCCGTTTTTTCAAGGAGCAGTGGGCTCCCAAGGATGAAGCCTGGCGCCAGGCCGGCATGATGGACCGCAGTGCCTGGGAAGAGGCGGGGGCCAACGGCTTTCTGTGCGCGTCCATGCCCGAGGAATACGGTGGCGCAGGTGGCGACTTCGGCCACGAGGCGGTGCTGATCCTGGCCCAGGGCGCGGCGGGCATTTCCGGCTTTGGCGGCTCGCTGCACTCGGGCATCGTGGCGCCCTACATCCTGCACCACGGCACCGAAGAACAGAAAAAGCGTTGGCTGCCGCGCCTGGCCACGGGCGAGCTGATTGGCGCCATCGCCATGACCGAGCCCGGCACCGGCTCCGATCTGCAGGGCGTGCGCACCACGGCTGTCAAGGAGGGCGACAGCTACCGCATCAACGGCAGCAAGACCTTCATCACCAACGGCCAGCTCGCCAACCTCGTCATCGTGGTCTGCAAGACCGACAAGGACCAGGGCGCGCAGGGCATGTCGTTGATGGTCGTCGAAACGGAGCAGGTGCAGGGCTTTCGCCGTGGACGCAACCTCGACAAGCTCGGCATGGAATCCCAGGACACGTCTGAACTGTTTTTTGATGACGTGGTCGTTCCCGCCTCCAACCTGCTCGGCGCGCACGAGGGCATGGGTTTCATCCAGCTGATGCAGGAGCTGCCGCAGGAGCGCCTGATCGTCGCCGTGGCCGGCATCGCCGCCATGGAGCTGGCCATGCAGGAAACCTTGGCGTACACCAAGGAGCGCCAGGCGTTCGGCAAGCCCATCTTTGCGTTCCAGAACACGCGCTTCAAGCTGGCCGAATGCCAGGCGCTGTTGATGGCATCGCGCGCGCTGGTCGATGCGGCCATGGTGGCGCACCTCAAAGGCGAGCTGGGCGTGGACCGTGCCGCGCTCATCAAGTACTGGATCTCCGACAACCAGTGCAAGCTGATCGACGAATGCCTGCAGCTGTTTGGCGGCTATGGCTACATGAAGGAATACGTCATCGCCCGCCTGTATGCCGACGCCCGTGTGCAGCGCATCTACGGCGGCACCAACGAAATCATGAAGGAGCTGGCCTCGCGCTTCCTGTGACGCCAGTCCTGTCCATCCAACCATTCACCAAGGAGCTTCCATGACCGAAGCGTATATTTACGACGCCGTGCGCACGCCGCGCGGCAAGGGCAAGAAGGACGGCAGCCTGCACCAGGCCACCCCCGTGTGGCTGCTGCGCACGCTGCTGCAGGCGCTGCAGGCGCGCAACCGGCTCGACACCGCGCTGGTCGATGACCTGGTGCTGGGCTGCGTGACCCCTGTGGGCGAGCAGGGCGCCGACATCGCCCGCACCGCCGTGCTGGACGCGGGCTGGGCGCAAACCGTGGCGGGCGTGACGCAGTCGCGCTTCTGCGCCTCGGGCCTGGAGTCCGTCAACCTGGCCACGGCCAAGATCATGTCGGGCATGGAAGACATGGTCGTCGCGGGCGGCGTGGAGTCCATGAGCCGCTGGGCCATGGGCAGCGACGGCGGCGCCTGGGTCATGGACCCGCGCGTCAACAGTGGCACGGCCTTCATTCCCCAGGGCATCAGCGCCGACCTGATTGCCACGCTGGAAGGCTTTGGCCGTGCCGATCTGGACGCCTTCGCCGCCGAGTCGCACCGCCGCGCCGCGCGGGCGCAGGCCGAAGGGCGCTTTGCGCGCTCCATCGTGCCGGTCACGGACATCAATGGCATGGTGATGCTGGACCGCGACGAAACCGTGCGCCCCGGCACCTCGGTCGAATCGCTGGCCAAGCTCAACCCCTCGTTCGAGATGATGGGCAGCATGGGCTTTGATTCCACCGCGCTGGACAAGTACACCACCATCGAAAAAATCCACCACCACCACCACGCGGGCAACTCCTCGGGCATCGTCGATGGCGCGGCGCTGATGCTGCTGGGCAGCAAGGCGGCGGGCGAGAAGGCGGGCCTCAAGCCCCGCGCCAAGGTGCGCATGTGCGCCGTCATCGGCTCCGAACCCACCATCATGCTGACCGGCCCCACGCCCGCCGTGCGCAAGGCCCTGGCCAAGGCGGGCATGGCGGTGTCGGACATCGACCTGTGGGAAGTGAACGAAGCCTTTGCCACCGTGCCCATGAAGACGGCGCGCGACCTGGGCGTGCAGCTCGACCGCGTGAACGTCAACGGCGGCGCCATTGCCATGGGCCACCCGCTGGGCGCCACGGGCGCCATCATCCTGGGCACGGCGCTGGACGAGCTGGAGCGTACCGGCCAATCCACGGCCCTGGCCACCCTGTGCGTCGGTGCCGGCATGGGCATCGCCACCATCATCGAACGCGTTTGAGGAAAGGCCCACCCATGACCCAGAACAACACCGTCACGTTCGACGTCGACGCCAGCGGCATCGGCCTGGTCAGCTTCGACCAACCCGGCCGTGTGATGAACGTGCTCACCCCCGAACTGCTGGGCGGTTTTGCCACCCTCCTGGAACGGCTGGAGAAGGAAGACGCTCTCAAAGGCCTGGTCATCACCTCCGGCAAGCCCACCTTCATCGTGGGCGCCGATATTGACCAGCTCAACCAGATCACCACCGTAGAGCAGGCCTTCCAGTTGGGCGAAGAGCTCAAGGCCCTGCTGCGCCGCATGGAGAAATGCAGCAAGCCCGTGGTGGCCGCCCTCAACGGCACCACGCTGGGCGGTGGCCTGGAACTGGCGCTGGCCTGCCACGCCCGCTTCGCCATCGACGACCCCAAGGCCAAGATCGGCCTGCCCGAGGTCAAGCTGGGCCTGCTGCCCGGCGCCGGCGGCACGCAGCGCCTGCCGCGCCTGATCGGCATCCAGAAGAGCTTTGAACTCATCACCCAGGGCACGGAGCTGAGCCCCGCCAAGGCCAAGGGCCTGGGCATCGTCAACGACCTGGCGGCCTCGCGCGAGGAGCTGCTGCAAAAGGCGCGTGACTGGTGCCTGGCCAACCCCAAGCCCGTGCAGCCCTGGGACGCCAAGGGCTTCCGCATCCCCGGTGGCGACAGCAAGAGCCCGTCCGTGGTGCAGATGCTGGCCATCGCACCCTCCATGGCCAACGCCAAGGCCCATGGCAATTACCCGGCCATCACGCACATCATGAGCTGCCTGTTCGAGGGCTGCCTGCTCGACATCGACAACGCGCTGCAGGTCGAGTCGCGCTACTTCGCGGCCTGCATCGTCTCGCAGGTCAGCAAGAACATGATCGGCACGCTGTGGTACCAGCTCAATGCCATCAAGAAGGGCCAGTCACGCCCCGCCAACCAGCCGCAGGGCAAGGTGAAAAAGGTCGGCATCCTGGGCGCGGGCATGATGGGTGCGGGCATTGCCTATGTGTCGGCCAAGGCCGGCATTGACGTGGTGCTGCTCGACACCACGCAGGAAAACGCCGACAAGGGCAAGGCCTACTCGCAGGGCCTGCTGGACAAGGCCCTGTCGCGCGGCAAGACCACACAGGAGAAGCGCGATGCGCTGCTGGCACGCATCCTGCCCACCACGCGCTACGAAGACCTGCAGGGCTGCGACCTGGTGGTCGAGGCCGTGTTCGAGGACCGCGCCATCAAGGCCGACTGCACCCAACTGGCCGAGGCGGTGATCGGCGAGGACGCGGTGTTCGCCTCCAACACCTCCACGCTGCCCATCACCGGCCTGGCCCAGGTGAGCCGCCGCCCGGCGCACTTCATCGGCCTGCATTTCTTCTCGCCCGTGGACAAGATGCCGCTGGTCGAGATCATCGTGGGCGAGAAGACGTCGGACGCGACGCTGGCACGCGGTTTCGACTACGTGCTGCAGATCGGCAAGACGCCCATCGTGGTCAACGACAGCCGGGGCTTCTACACCTCTCGCGTGTTCGCCACCTACGTGATGGAGGGCATCGCTATGCTGGCCGAGGGCGTGCACCCGCGCTCGATCGAGGTGGCGGGTGTCAAGGCCGGCATGCCCATGCCGCCGCTGGCCCTGCAGGACGAGGTGTCGCTGAGCCTGTCGCTGCACGTGAGCGACCAGACGCGCCGCGACTTGGAGGCCGAGGGCAAGAGCTACCCCACGCACCCCGGCGAAGCGGTGCTGCGCAAGCTGTGCGCCGAGCTGGGCCGCGTCGGAAAGAAGGCCGGCAAGGGCTTCTACGACTACCAGGGCAAGGAAAAGAGCCTGTGGCCGGAGCTGACCACCCTGTACCCGCCGCGCGCCGACCAGCCCACGCAGCAGGAGCTGGTGGACCGGCTGATGTTCATCCAGGCCAACGAGGCCGCGCGCTGCTTCGAGGAAAACGTGGTGCGCTCGGTGGCCGACGCCAACATCGGCTCCATCTTCGGCTGGGGCTTCGCGCCGCACCAGGGTGGCGCGCTCCAGTTCATCAACGCCATGGGCGTGCAGCGCTTCGTAGCGCGCTCGCGTGAACTGGCGCAGCAGCATGGCGCGCGCTTCGAGCCCGCGGCAATTCTGGTCCAGATGGCACAGGAAAACCGGAGGTTCGAGGATGCGTGACAAGGCATTGAGCGGCGTTTACGTCGATTACTTCAACGAAACGCACGGCATGGTGCGCGACACCATGCGCCGCTTCGTCAATGAGGCCGTCAAGCCGCACATCGACGCATGGGAAGAGGCGGGCGGTTTCCCGCGCGAGGTGTACCAGCAGGCCGGCAGCCTGGGCCTGCTGGGCATAGGCCACCCCACCGAGTTCGGCGGCTCGGGCGAGCAGGACGTGTTCCTGAAGGTAGCCGCCAGCGAGGAACTGATGCGCAGCGGCTCGGGTGGCTTCGTCGCCAGCCTGGGTTCGCTGGACATCGGCCTGCCGCCGGTCTGGCGCACGGGTTCGGACGAGCTCAAGCAGCGCATCGTGCCGCAGGTGCTCGCGGGCGAGAAGATCATCGCCCTGGCCATCACCGAGCCCAGCGGCGGCTCGGACGTGGCCAACCTCAAGACCCGCGCGGTGCGTGATGGCGACCACTATGTGGTCAACGGCTCCAAGACCTTCATCACCTCGGGCGCGCGCGCCGACTACTACACCGTGGCCGTGCGCACGGGCGAGGCGGGTTTTGGCGGCGTCTCGCTGCTGCTCATCGAGAAGGGCACGCCGGGCTTCACCGTGGGGCGCACGCTCAAGAAGATGGGCTGGTGGGCCTCGGATACGGCCGAGCTGTTCTTCCAGGACTGCCGCGTGCCGGCGGAAAACCTGCTGGGGCCGGAGAACTCGGGCTTCTTCACCATCATGGCCAACTTCCAGGCCGAGCGCCTGAGCCTGGCCATCATGGCGACCATGACGGCGCAGCTCGCGCTGGAGCAATGCCTGGCCTACGTGAAGGAGCGCACCACCTTCGGCAAGCCGCTGTCCAAGCACCAGGTCATCCGCCACAAGCTGGCCGAGATGGCCACGCAGGTGAACGTGGCGCGCGAGTACACCTACCGCTGCGCCGCGCGCATGCAGGCGGGCGAGTCGGCGATCGCCGAGGTCTCCATGGCCAAGAACTTCGCTACCTCGGTGTCCACCATGGTCACGGATGAGGCGGTGCAGATCTTCGGCGGCATGGGCTACATGCGCGAGTCGCTGGTCGAGCGCCTGTACCGCGACAACCGTATCCTCTCGATCGGCGGCGGCACGCACGAGATCATGAACGAGATCATTTCCAAACAACTCGGGTTGTGACGGACATGGCCATACCTCCACTGCTGTCCGGCCTGCGCGTGCTCGACCTCACGCGCAATCTGCCCGGGCCGTTTGCCACCCGCCTGTTGGCCGACCTGGGCGCCACCATCGTCAAGGTGGAGCCGCCCGAGGGCGACCCGGCGCGACCGCTGGCGGCGCTGTTCGAGGCGCTCAACCACGGCAAGGAATGCCGCACCATCGACTTCCGCAGCAGCGCTGATCTGGACCGTCTGCGCGCCTGGGTGCAGGAGGCCGACGTGCTGCTCGACAGCTTCCGCCCCGGTGTGCTGCAGGGCCTGGGGCTGGATGCGGCCACGTTGCACGCGCCGAACCCGCGCCTGGTGATGGTGTCCATCACCGGCTACGGCCAGCACGGCCCCTGGGCGCAGAAGGCGGGGCACGACCTGAACTTCATGGCGCTGTCGGGCGTGCTGGACCAGATGCGCGCGCCCACGGGCGAACTGGCCCTGTCCAACGTGCAGTGGGGTGATCTGGCGGGCGGCAGCGCCATGGCCTGCATCGCCGTGCTGGCCGCGGTGTTCGAGGCACAGAAGACGGGGCAGGGTCGGCACCTGGACGTGAGCATGGTCCATGGCCTGCACGCCCAGCTGGTCATGCCCCAGGCCACGGGCGCCATGCTGGCACCGCTGCTGGGGCGCCGCCCCGGCGCGGGCGAGGACCTGCTCAACGGCGTGCTGCCCTGCTACAACCTCTACGCCACGCAGGATGGCCGCCACCTGGCCGTGGGGGCGCTGGAGTTCAAGTTTTGGAAGGCGGCCTGCGAGGTCTTCGGCCGCCCCGACTGGGTGCAGCGCCACTGGCAGCGCGGCCAGTTGCCGGGCTCGCCCGACTGCGCAGCCCTGCGCGCCGAGGTGGCGCAGCTCGTCGCCTCGCAGCCGCTGGCCATGTGGAGCGAGCGCTTCGCGCAGGCGGATGCCTGCGTGACCCCGGTACTCACGCTGGAGGAGGCGCAGGCGCACCCGCTGTTTGCAGATGGCGCGCGGCCCCAGCCTTGGGCTGAAATCGCGTAAGTGGTTGGCGCCGGCTTTTACACTCGGCGCATGATCACCTTCCACAACCCGCTGCACCACCTGCACGCCCCGGTGCATGAGTTCTTCCGGGGCGAGCGCGTGCCCTGCTTCGAGAAGCCCGCGCGCGCCGACTACGTCGAATCCCGCCTGACCGAGCGCGGCCACGCGCTGCTGGCGCCCGACCAGGACAGCAGCACCGTGCTCGCGCGCATCCATGCGCCGCGCTACCTGCAGTTTCTGCAGACGGCGTGGGCGCAATGGCTGGCGCTGGATCCGGCCAATGCCCAGGTGCAACCCTTCCCCTCGGTCTGGCCTGTGCGCACCCTGCGCAGCGACATCGAGCCGGACAACTTCGTCGCCCGCCTGGGGCTGTATTCCATGGACAACGGCACGCCGCTGGCTGCGGGTAGTTGGCAGGCCGCCAAGGCCGGTGCCGATGCCGCTGCCAGCGCGGCGGCGCGCGTGGCGGCCGGTGCACGCGCGGCCTTCTGCTGCACGCGCCCGCCGGGCCACCATGCGGGGCCGGACTTCATGGGCGGCTACTGCCTGCTCAACAACGCCGCCGTGGCCGCCCAGTGGCTGCGCGACCAGGGCGCGGCCCGCGTGGCCGTGCTGGACGTGGACTACCACCACGGCAACGGCACGCAAAGCATCTTCTACGACCGTGCGGACGTGCTGTTCGTCAGCATCCACGGCGACCCGCGCACCGAATACCCGTTCTACCTGGGCTACGCCGACGAGACGGGCACGGGCGCCGGGGCGGGCTGCAACCTCAACCTGCCGCTGGCGGCGGGCAGCAGCGTGCAGGCGTGGTTCGGCGCGCTGGAGCAGGCCTGTGCGCGCATTTCCGCCTATGGCGCAGAAGCACTGGTGGTCTCGCTCGGGCTCGATACGTTCGAGGGCGACCCGATCTCGCGATTTGCCCTGGCCTCGGCGGATTTCCTGCGCCTGGGGCAGCGGCTGGAACGCTTGGGCCTGCCCACCGTGTTCGTGCTCGAAGGCGGCTACGCCGCGGCCGAGCTGGGCACCAACGCGGTCAACGTGCTCGAGGGCTTTGAGCAGGCCTGAACGGACAAGCCATGGTGGACAAGGTCGATTGCGTGGTGGTGGGCGCAGGCGTGGTAGGCCTGGCCGTGGCGCGCGCACTGGCGCTGCGCGGGCGCGAGGTGCTGGTGCTGGAGGCCGCCCCCACCTTTGGCACAGGCACCAGCGCGCGCAACAGCGAGGTCATCCACGCCGGGCTGTACTACCCGCAGGGCTCGCTCAAGGCGCGGCTGTGCGTGCAGGGGCGCGGGTTGTTGTACGCCTACTGCGCCGAGCGCGCCATTCCCCACCAGCGCTGCGGCAAGCTGGTGGTCGCCACGGCCGATGCCCAGCGCGAGGCCCTGCGCGCCGTACAGGCGCATGCCCTGGGCAATGGCGTGGCGCTGCAATGGCTGGAGTGCGACGCAGCGCGTGCCCTGGAGCCCGCCCTCGAATGCGTGGCTGCGCTGCATTCACCCGACACCGGCATTGTGGACAGCCATGCGCTGATGCTGGCCCTGTTGGCAGATGTAGAGCAAGCCGGCGGAATCTTGGCCGTCAATTCGACGGTAGCGCATATGGAATGTGCGCAAGGTGTTATCAATATAATAGCGAATGATGGTGCACACCTGCAGGCCACCACGGTGGTCAACGCCGCCGGGCTGGCGGCGCCCGCACTGGCGCTGCGCACCCAGGGGCTGGACGCTGTGCATGTGCCGCAGCCGCGCTACGCCAAGGGCAACTATTTCACGCTGGCAGGCCGTGCGCCGTTCTCGCGTCTGATCTACCCCGTGCCCGAGGCCGCTGGTCTGGGCGTGCACCTGACGCTGGATCTGGGCGGCCAGGCACGCTTTGGGCCCGACGTGCAGTGGGTGGAGACCCCCGACGACCTGGCCGTGGACCCGGCACGCGGCCAGGCCTTCTACGCCGAGGTGCGCAAGTACTGGCCCGGTCTGCGCGACGGGGCGCTGGAGCCTGGTTACGCGGGCATACGGCCCAAGGTGTTCGATGCGCAAGGGGCCGCCATCACCGACTTCGTGGTCCAGGGGCCTGCCGCGCATGGCGTGCCGGGCCTGGTCAACCTGTTTGGCATCGAGTCGCCGGGGCTCACCAGCGCACTGGCCCTGGGTGAGCACGTGGCGCAAATCGTGGCCTGATGTCCTTGCGTGGGCCACAGTTTTTTACGCTGGGTGCTGTGGGGATCGTTAAGATGAGCCACTCTGGCGCACAGCCCTGTGTTGTGTGGCATGCATAGTTTCCAACGTTCCACCGAAAGGCATGTATGACGACTCAGACCACCGATTCCCTGCACAGCACCCAGACCGAACTGGAAAAGCTTGTTTCCGAAATGCGCACGCTCATGGCCAACAAGAACCTGGACAGCGTGCCCGAGATCAAGGCACTGCGTGACCGCCTGGACGAGGGCATGCACAACGTGCGCGATGCCGCCATCCGCGCCGCCCAGGAAGCCGCCAACCAGGCCAAGGACGCCGCCCGTGCCGCCGACCGCTATGCGCACGACGAACCCTGGCGCGTGGCCGGTGCTGCGCTGGCTGTGGGCGCGCTGGTGGGTTTCCTCCTGGCACGCCGCTGAACGCATGAACTGGATCTCGCTGCTGGGTCTGGAAGCCTTCGTCCTGCGCTGGCGGGCCGCCGCGCTGGAAGGCGCCATCGCCATCGAGGACCGCGCCGAACTGGCACGGCTGGAATGGCATGAGCAAAAGGCCCGCCTGCGCCAGTTGCTGCTGCTCACGCTGGCCGTGGGTGGACTCACGGTGGTGGCGCTGACGCTGTTGTCCGTGGCGCTACTGGTGCAGTTCTGGGACAGCCCGCACCGCACCCTGGTGGCCTGGCTGCTGGCCGTGGGCTGGCTGCTGGCCTGGGGGGTGGCGCTGGCGGCCCTGGTGCGTGTGGCCAACGCCGCCAGCAATGCCTTTGCGCTGACGCGTGAGGAATTGGTGCGCGACTGGCGCGAGATCAAGGAGCAGTTGTGACCGAGCCCAGCCTCCCACTCACGCCCCAGCGCATTGCCGAGCGCAAGGGCCAACTGCGCGAACGCATGGCTGCCCAGCGCCAGCGCCTGCGCGCGCGCCGCCAGGAGCGGCAGCAAGAACGCGAACTGGCTCGCCAGCAAGCCGCCATGAATGCCGCCGAACCCCTGGCCCAGCGCGCATTCGCCTTTGCCAAGGACCACCCCCTGGCCCTGGCCCTGGTGGCCGCTGGCGCCGCCGTGGCCGGCCCGCGCCGCCTGGTGCGCTGGGCGGGTGTGGTGCTGCCGCTGTTGATGCAGTTGCGGGGCGGGCGTTAACCTGCCGCCTTGATCGCCATGGCCACGCGCTGCACCAGCGCCGGGCCTTCGTAGATCAGACCGGTGTAGATCTGCACCACGTCCGCGCCCGCGCGGATTTTGCTCAGTGCGCCTTCTGCGCTCAGGATGCCGCCCACGCCGATGATGGGGAAGCCGTTGCCCAGCGTGGCGCGCAGCAGGCGGATCACCTTGTTGCTCGGCTCCAGCACCGGGGCGCCGCTCAGGCCGCCGGTTTCCTCGGCGTGGCGCATGCCCTGCACGGCGCTGCGGCCGATGGTGGTGTTGGTGGCCACCACGCCGTCCATGCCGTGGCGCATCAGGGTGGCGGCGATCACGGCGACCTGGTCTTCGTCCAGGTCGGGAGCGATTTTCACGAACAAGGGCACGCGCCGCTGCGTGCCGTCGGCGCGGGCGTGCTGCTGTGCCAGTTGCTCGCGGCGCTCGGCAATCGCTTCCAGCAGGCCGTCGAGCGCTGCGTCGCTTTGCAGCGCGCGCAGGTTCTTGGTGTTGGGGGAGCTGATGTTGACGGTGACGTAGTCGGCATGTGGGTACACGCCGTCCAGGCAGGTGAGGTAATCGCGCGTGGCGTCCTCGATGGGCGTGGCGGCGTTCTTGCCGATGTTCAGGCCCAGCAGCATGGGGTGCTTTTGCTGGCGGCGGAACTGGGCCTGCTGCACATTGTGCAGAAAGGCGTCCAGCCCGTCGTTGTTGAAGCCCAGGCGGTTGATGAGTGCGCGTGCCTCGGGCAGGCGGAACATGCGCGGCTTGGGGTTGCCGGGTTGCCCTTTGGGCGTGACGGTGCCGACCTCGACAAAGCCAAAGCCCATGGCACCCAGCGCGTCGATGCAGCGCGCGTTCTTGTCCAGCCCGGCGGCCAGGCCCACGCGGTTGGGAAAGCGCAGGCCTGCCAGCTCGATGGGGTCGTGTACCGTTTCATTGCACCAGGCCCATTGCAGCGGCGTGCCCTGGCCACGCGCGAGCATGTCCATGGTCAGGTCGTGGGCGGCTTCGGGGTCCAGGCCGAACAGAAAGGGGCGGGTGAGGGCGTAGGGGATCAGTGACATGGGGATAATTGAGGGTTCACCCCCGATTTTCTCCCATGACGACATCTACCCCCCTCACCCAAGACGAACTCAAGGCCCTGGTGGGCCAGGCTGCACTGCGCTACGTGGTGCCTGGCGACATTGTGGGCGTGGGCACGGGCTCCACGGTCAACAAGTTCATCGATGCGCTCGCCACGGTCAAGGACCAGGTGCGCGGCGCGGTGTCCAGTTCGGTGGCCAGCACCGAGCGCCTGCGCGCCATCGGCATTGCTGTGCTGGATGCCAACGAGGTCGAGCAACTGGGCGTGTACATCGACGGCGCCGACGAGATCGACGGCCAGGGCCATATGGTCAAGGGCGGCGGTGCGGCGCTCACGCGCGAGAAGATCGTGGCGGCGCTGGCGCGCCAGTTTGTCTGCATTGCCGACGAGTCCAAGCTGGTGGATACGCTGGGCCGCTTTCCGCTGCCCGTGGAGGTGATCCCCATGGCCACGGCCCATGTGGCGCGGCGCTTTGCGGCGCTGGGCGGCCAGGCCACGCTGCGCCTGAAGGACGGCCAACCCCTGGTGACGGACAACGGCCAGCACATTCTGGATGTGACGGGCCTGTCCATCACCGACCCGCTGGCGCTGGAATCGGAGATCAACCAGTGGCCCGGTGTGGTGACGGTCGGCATTTTTGCGCACCAGAAGGCGCAGGTCTGCCTTCTGGGCACGGCCCAGGGCGTCAAGACCCTGACCTTCTGAACGGAGTCGTCAGAAGCGGATGCCCGCTGGATTGGAGGGCGTCGGCCCACCTGGGGGCGGAGGTGGCGGTGCCTGGCGCCGCAGGCGACCGGTGGGTGCCGACGCAGCTTCCTGCGGCGCGTCGGGCGCCGATGCTGTCGGGGCCTTGGCGGGTGCCAGGGGCGTGGCGGCGGGCTGCGTGTAACCGCGGGGCAGACGCGACTGTGCGGGGTAGCCGGCGGCGTCGAGGTACTGCGTCCATTCGGCGTCGGAGAAGCCCTTGAGCTGCTGGCGCCCGATGGTGCCAAAGGGCAGGGCGGATTCCCCGCTGAGGCGGCGCAGGGCGTCCAGGTCGTCGTTGGTGTTGACGCTGCGCTCCGTGAAGGGAACGCCGCGCTGCACCAGCAGTTGGCGGGCTTGCTGGCAGGGGCTGCAGCTCTCACCGGTGTACAGCGTCACCGG
The DNA here is from genome assembly GCF_010020825.1 of Acidovorax sp. 210-6. Classification (GTDB taxonomy): domain Bacteria; phylum Pseudomonadota; class Gammaproteobacteria; order Burkholderiales; family Burkholderiaceae_C; genus Simplicispira; species Simplicispira sedimenti. The sequence continues at coordinate 2,240,959 of NZ_JAACJE010000001.1, read as the reverse complement.
AAAGCGGCTGGCTATCTGGCGCAGTTCCGTGGGCAGGGCTGGGTTGCTGGCGGCGCCGCCGGACGCGGTGGAGAGCACGGTGCTCTGGGCCTTCTTGTCTTCGGGCGCACGGTCCGAAAAGGTGACCTTGCCGTCAGGGCCCACGATGCGGTGTACCTGCTGGGCCTGTGTGGCGGTGGCTAGCAATGCGCCGGTGGCGCAGGCGGCGAGGGCGGCAAGGCGGGCAACGGACATGGGGCCTCCGGTGGGTTTGCTTCAATATGGATAGCTGCTTGCGCTTGATTCACGGGTGTTCAAGGCACAAAAGTGCCTGAGAACCAATGATGACAAGCGCAGCCAGCTCACTTTTTATCATGCCATGCCCTGGTGGCGCAGCAGCGCATCCAAGCTCGGTTCGCGACCACGGAAGGCCTTGAAGGATTCCATGGCCGGGCGGCTGCCACCGGCTTCGAGGATGGTTTCGCGGTAGCGGCGGCCCGTGTCGGGGTGGTGGCTGCCGTCGGGTTGGGCGGTTTCCTCGAACGCGGCATAGGCGTCGGCGGAGAGCACCTCGGCCCATTTGTAGCTGTAGTACCCGGCGGCGTATCCCCCGGCAAAGATGTGGCTGAAGGTGTGCGCCGTGCGGCTGAAGGCGGGCGGCTGCAGCACGGCAACCTCCGAGCGCACCAGGTCGAGCAGGGGCAGGAAGTCCTGCGCCGGGTCGTGCTCGGTGTGCAGCAGCATGTCGAACAGCGCAAATTCGATCTGGCGCAGCGTCTGCATGCCGCTTTGGAAGTTCTTGGCCGCCAGCATCTTGTCGAACAGCGCACGGGGCAGCGGTGCGCCCGTGTCCACATGCGCCGTCATGCGCTGCAGTGCGCTCCATTCCCAGCAGAAGTTCTCCATGAACTGGCTGGGCAGCTCGACCGCGTCCCACTCCAAGCCGCCGATGCCCGAGACATCGCGCTCGCTGACCTGCGTGAGCAGGTGGTGCAGGCCGTGGCCAAACTCGTGGAACAGGGTGATGACGTCGTCGTGCGTGAGCAGCGCAGGCTTGCCATCCACGCCGTCGGCAAAATTGCACACCAGGTGGGCCACCGGGGTTTGCAATTGGCCGTTGTCGGGGCGCAGCCAGCGTGTGCGCACGTCGTCCATCCAGGCACCGCCGCGTTTGCCGGGGCGGGCGGGCTGGTCCAGGTAAAACTGGCCCACCAGCTGGCCGCCGCGTTCGATGCGGTAGAACGCCACGGCCGGGTGCCACACGGGCGCCTGGTCGCGGCGGATCGTCACGTCGAACAGGGTCTCGATGATGTGGAACAGCCCGGCGAGCACGCGCGGCGCCGTGAAGTACTGCTTGACCTCCTGTTCGCTGAAGGCGTAGCGCGCTTCCTTGAGCTTTTCGGAGATGTAGGGCCAGTCCCAGGCCTGCGGGTTGGAGAGGCCCAGGTGCTCTGCGGCAAAGGCGCGCAGGTCGGCCACGTCCTTCTCGGCATGGGGGCGGGCGCGGCGGGCCAGGTCGCGCAAAAAGCCGACCACCTGGGAGGGCGAATCGGCCATCTTGGGCACCACGGACACTTCGCCAAAGTTCACGTAGCCCAGCAGCTGCGCTTCTTCCTGGCGCAGTGCCAGGATTTCCCGGATCAGTGCGCCATTGTCAAAGCGCGTGGCATCGCCCTCGGCCTGGTCGGAGGCGCGCGTGGTGTAGGCGCGGTACAGGCGCTCGCGCAGTGCGCTGCTTTGGGCGAACTGCATCACCGGCAGATAGCAGGGCATCTTGAGCGTGAGCTTGAAGCCGTCCTTGCCTTCGGCCTGGGCGGCTGCATGGGCGGCCTGGCGCACGTCGTTGGGGATGCCATCCAGCTCGGGTTCGGTGGCGTAATAGGCAAAGGCGTCGGTCGCGTCCAGCGTGTTTTCGCTGAACTTCTGCTGCAGCTCGGCCATGCGCTCCTGGATCTGGGCGTAGCGCTGCTTGGCGGCGCCGGTCAGCTCGGCGCCCGAGAGCACGAAGTTGCGGATGGCGTTCTTGAGCGCCTGGGCCTGTTCGGCGTTCACGCTGTTCGGATCGATGGCCTTGTACTTGGCATACAGGCGCTCGTCGGCACCCAGGCGGGTCCAGAACTCGGTGATGCGCGGCAGGGCCTCGTTGTAGGCGGCGCGCAGCTCGGGCGTGTCCATCACGCTGTTGAGGTGGCTGACGGCGCCCCAGGCGCGGCCCAGCTCCTCGGTGGCCACGTCCAAGACCTTGGCAATGGCGTCCCAGCGCGCGGGGAAGTCGCTGGCCGTCACCGTCTCCAGCGCGGCATTGGCCTTGGCCAGCAGGGTGTCGATGGCAGGTGCCACATGCTCGGGCCGGATGCGGTCGAACAGGGGCAGGCCAGAAAAGTCGAGAAGAGGATTGCTCATGGCCCTGATGGTACGGCCGACTGCGCCCGCTTCAAGGCGCAGGGCCATGGAATTTGTGAATCGTGGCGATCAGGCCGCCGCGCGTTCGGCGGCTTCCAGGGTATTGACCAGCAGCATGGTGATGGTCATGGGGCCCACGCCGCCGGGTACGGGGGTGATGTGGCTGGCCACCGCTTTCACGCCGTCGAAGTCCACGTCGCCGCAGAGCTTGCCTTCGTCGTTGCGGTTCATGCCCACGTCCAGCACCACGGCGCCGGGCTTGACCATGTCGGCCGTCAGCACGTTGCGCTTGCCGACTGCGGCCACGATCACGTCAGCCTGCAGCGTTTGCGCCTTGAGGTTCTTGGTGCGCGAATGGCAGACAGTGACCGTGGCGTCCTGGGCCAGCAGCATCAGCGCCATGGGCTTGCCCACGATGTTGCTGCGGCCGATGACCACGGCGTGCTTGCCCTTGAGCTCGTAGCCAATGGATTCGAGCATCTTCATGCAGCCATAGGGCGTGCAGGGCCAGAAGCCGGGCATGCCGGTCATCAGCGCGCCGGCGCTGGCGATGTGGAAGCCGTCCACGTCCTTGGCGGGCGAGATGGCCTCGATGACCTTTTGCGCGTCGATGTGCGCGGGCAGCGGCAACTGCACCAGGATGCCGTGGATGGCCGGGTCGTTGTTCAGGGCCTCCACGCGCGCCAGCAGCTCGGCTTCGCTCAGGTCGGCGGGGTACTGCTCCAGCACCGAATGCAGCCCGGCGTCATGGCAGGCCTTGACCTTGTTGCGCACATAGACCTGGCTGGCCGGGTTGTCCCCCACCAGCACCACGGCCAGGCCGGGGGTCACGCCTTTGGCCTTCAGGGCGAGGGCGCGCTCGGCCACGTCGGAGCGCAGTTGGCGGGAGAGGGCGTTGCCGTCGATCAGTTGGGCGGTCATGGTGAAATTATCAATAAAAATGGCTGCTGGCGCTTATGAATCAAGCGCAAGCAGCTATTAAAACAATAGCAAATCAGGCCTTGGCTGCGGCTTGGCCCAGGGCGATCTTGAGCAGGTCGGCCACGGTGTTGGCGCCCAGCTTTTCCATGATGTTGGCGCGGTGCGCTTCCACGGTCTTGATGCTGATGCCCAGGTCGTCGGCGATCTGCTTGTTCAGGCGCCCGGCGACGATGCGCTCCAGCACCTGCGCCTCGCGGCTGGTCAGCTTGGCCAGCAGCGCTTCGCGGCTGGCGGCCTGTTGGTAGCCCGCAAAGGACTGGCGCGCCACGTCGAGCATGCGCTCCACCAGGTTGACCAGCGCGTCTTCGTTGAAGGGCTTTTGAATGAAGTCCAGCGCGCCTTTCTTCATCGTATCGACCGCCATGGGCACGTCGCCGTGGCCGGTGATGAAGACGATGGGCAGGGGGGATTTGCGCTCGATCAGCCGATCCTGCAGGTCCAGGCCAGTCATGCCGGCCATGCGGATGTCCACGATCAGGCAGACGACTTCGCGCGGGTCGTAGCGCGAGAGAAAGGACTCGGCCGAATCAAAACAGCGCACCCGGTAATCTTTGCCTTCCAGCAGCCATTGCAGCGAATCGCGAACGGCCTCGTCGTCATCGACGACATACACAGTTCCTTTTTTGGGAATCAAGCTCATGCGTTTGTCCTTGGGGGGTGTGCGTTTGCCACGGTGTCTGCCGTGTCGTTGGCAGGCGCAGCGAGGGGCAGCCAGAAGGAAAACCGGCAGCCCGTGACCTCCGGCCCATTGTAGAGGTTCTCTGCCTGCATCCGGCCCTGGTGGGACTCGACGATGCTGCGGCACAGGTTCAACCCCATGCCCATGCCTTCGGTCTTGGTCGAGAAGAAGGCCTCGAACAGCCGGTCCTGCACCTCTTGGGGCAGGCCCTTGCCGGTGTCCTGTACGGAAAACTCCACGCCGTCCTGGCCTTCCACCTGGCGCGGCACCACGCGCAGCTCCACACTGCGGTTGGACAGCGGGCGCTGGGCCTGGGCGATGGATTCGGCGCCGTTCTTCATCAGGTTGATGAGCACCTGCTCGATCAGGATGGAGTCCGCCATCACCTGCGGCAGGCGCGCGGCCACGTAGTGCGTCAGGCGCACGTTGTGGCGGCGCAGCTCGATTTCGGCCAGCTCCGCGGCTTCGCTCACCATGGTGGGCACATCGGCCAGCTGGCGGTTGGGGGCGCTTTTTTTCACGAAGTCCCGGATACGCTGGATGATCTGCCCCGCGCGCTGGGCCTGGTGCGCGGTTTTCTCCATCGCGGTGAGCAGGGCTTCCTCGGTGATGTTGCCCGAGCGGATGCGCGAGATGATGCCGCTGCAGTAGTTGCTGATGGCCGTGAGCGGCTGGTTCAGCTCGTGCGCCACGCTGGAGGCCATCTCGCCCATGGTGATGAGGCGGCTGACCGATTGGGCGCGCTCGGTTTGGCGTGCGCTTTGCTCCTCGGCCAGGCGGCGCGGGGTGATGTCGGTAGCGATCACCATCTGCGCCAGGCGCCCGTCCACCCAGCTCAGGTAGCGCGAGCGCACCTCCAGCCATTTGCCCAGCTCGGGCAGATAGATCTCGGCGTTCTCGGAGGTGGCGCTCGTCAGCGATGTGGTGGGCAGGCCCATGAGGCCGTCCTCGTCTTCCGCGCTCGATGGGGCCGTGGGCAGCACGCCGGCCTGGGCAACCAGTTGCAGATGGCCCCCGGTGTGCGAGCCGAACCACTGGCGGTACAGCTTGTTGGCGAACAGCAACTCCTCGCTGCCCAGCGGTGCCACCGAGACCGAGGCATCCAGCGATTCGAGCACGATGGTGAAGCGCTCGTGCGAGGCACTGAGCTGCTCACGGATGCGGTTGGGCTCGGTGATGTCGGTCATCGATGTCATCCAGCCCGTCTGTTGGCCGTGGGCGTCGATCAGGGGCGACACGTACAGCCGGGCGTCGAACAAGGTGCCGTTCTTGCGCCGCACCCGCACCTGGAAGCCGCCGGGAACGGTCTTGCCGCTGAGTTCTTCCTTCAGGCGGGCGTGCAGGTTGTCGTACTCCGATTCGGGCCAGTACGGGAACGGTGGCAGCTGGCCCACCAGCTCGGCTTCGCTCCAGCCCGTCATCTGGCAGAACGCAGCGTTGACGTAGGTGATGCGGCCTTGCAGGTCCAGGGCGCGCATGCCGGTGAGCACGGAGTTTTCCATGGCACGGCGGAAGTTGGTTTCCATCACCAGCGCGTTTTGGGCCTGCATGCGCCGGCGTGTGTGGCGCCAGGTGGCAATCAGCATCCAGGCCGTCATGGCGCTGAGCGTGCCCACCAGCCAGAACAGGCCGCTGCCCACCACGCCCAGGGAGGTGCGGTAGGCCTGCGCGCGCAGCACCAGGCCATTGCCCACGGGGGACACGGGCACTTCGTACTCGTTGGCCTTGGCGCTCCAGGGCATCCACTGCGCGGCGCGGCCGCGCGGCTGCAAGGGCGTGCCCGCGAGCACCTGGCGGTTCTGGTCGATCAGCGTGACGGCGTAGCGCGCCAGCACTTCGGTGGGGGTCGCGTAGCGCAGCAGGCTGTCGATGGAGTATTCGCCCAGCACCACGCCCGCAAACTTGCCCTGCACGTTCATGGGCACATGCAACTGCAGCAAGGGGGCCGGGGCGTTGGCGCTGGATTCGGGCTGCACGTACACCGGCTGTTGCAGGTCCCGCGTGAGGGCGTAGGTGTCGGCGGTCAGGCTGCCGGCCTGCAATGCCTCGCCCGCCACGCGCACCTGGCTGCCTGCAATGGTGGGTGCGGAATGGGTGGCGCGGACCTGGCCACGATCGTCGATCCAGGTGACGGACTGGAGCTCGGGGTACTGGCTGACCAAGGTTTCCGCGCGCTGGTCGAACTGCGTGCGTTCCATGTCCTGGTTGGCCAGGTCGCGCGCGATGCGCATGAGTTGTTCCTGGCGCTCCAGCAGGCGCAGGCGCACACGCTGCTGGGCGTATTCCAGATCGCGGCGCAGCGCCTCCTGCTCGCGCTCGCCTTCTTCCACGCGCAGGTACCAGAACGCCGCCACGATGGCCGCCATGAACAAAAGAACGGCCGCCAGGGGGGCCAGGGCGGCAAAGCGGTCTTGCCGAACCGGCGACAGGCTGCGCCACCAGGCGCGCCAGCGTTGAACGAGGGTCGCGGGGGCATTGGAAGAAAGGGGCTGCGGCGTGGTTTGTGCCATGTCCTCAAGTGTAGGGGAGGGGGTGTTTGCCTCCTTGGAAGCCGAGGCATGAATTTCTCTGAATTTCACAATACAAAATTGAGTGGCGCTATTTGAAAAATTAAAAAAATGTGCAAAAATGGAGTGAACCCACTAAATTGCCACCACCACAACCCGAGGAGACGCGCATGTCCGCCCAGCAAGACACTGCCACAGGGGCCCCCGCCGCCAACGACGCCGACCAACAGGAAACCCGCGAATGGATGGAGGCCTTGGCCGCCGTCATCGAGAAAGAGGGTCCCGAACGCGCCCACTACCTGCTGGAGCAGTTGCTGGAACATGCGCGCCAGAACAGCATTGACCTGCCGTTTTCGGCCAACACGGGCTATGTGAACACCATCGAGCCCGAGCAAGAGGCGCGCTGCCCCGGCAACATCGCGATCGAAAAGCGCCTGCGCGCCTACATGCGCTGGAACGCCATGGCCATGGTGGTGCGCGCCAACCGCCTCAATCCGCCCGACGGTGGCGACCTGGGCGGGCACATCGGCTCGTTCGCCTCGCTCGCCAGCATGTGGGGTGCGGGCTTCAACCATTTCTGGCACGCCGAGAGCGAAAACCACGGCGGCGACTGCATCTACTTCCAGGGCCACAGCGCCCCCGGCATCTATGCGCGCGCCTACCTCGAGGGCCGCATCAGCGAGGAGCAGCTCGAGAGCTTCCGCCAGGAGGTCGGTGGCAAGGGCCTGTCGAGCTACCCGCACCCCAAACTGATGCCGGGCTTCTGGCAGTTCCCCACGGTGAGCATGGGCCTGGGGCCCATGATGGCGATCTACCAGGCGCGCTTCCTCAAGTACCTGCATGCCCGCGGCATCGCCAAGACGGACAACCGCAAGGTCTGGGTGTTCCTCGGCGACGGCGAGATGGACGAGCCCGAGAGCAAGGGCGCCATCAGCCTGGCGGCGCGCGAGAACCTGGACAACCTGATCTTCGTCATCAACTGCAACCTGCAGCGCCTGGACGGCCCGGTGCGCGGCAACGGCAAGATCATCCAGGAGCTCGAAGGCGACTTCCGCGGCGCGGGCTGGCATGTGATCAAGCTGCTGTGGGGCAAGGGCTGGGACGAGCTGCTGCGCCGCGACAAGAGCGGCAAGCTCAAGCAGCTCATGATGGAAACGCTGGACGGCGACTACCAGACCTACCGCGCCATGGACGGCGCCTACATCCGCAAGCATTTCTTCGGCAAGCACCCCGAGACGGCAAAATTGGTCGAGCACCTCTCCGATGATGAAATCTGGGAGCTGCGCCGCGGCGGCCACGAGCCCGAGAAGGTGTATGCCGCCTTCCATGCGGCCAATGAACACCAGGGCCAGCCTACGGTGTTGCTGGTCAAGACCGTCAAGGGCTATGGCATGGGCAAGGCCGGTGAGGGCAAGAACACCGTGCACCAGACCAAGAAGCTGTCGGACGAGGACATCAAGTACATCCGCGACCGTTTCAACATCCCGATCCCCGACAGCGAGCTGGACAAGCTGCCCTACTACAAGCCGGCCGACGACACGCCGGAAATGAAGTACCTGCACGAGCGCCGCAAGGCCCTGGGCGGCTACCTGCCGCAGCGTCGCACGCACGCCGACGAGAGTTTCACCGTGCCGGCGCTGGAGACCTTCAAGGCCGTGCTGGAGCCCACCGCGGAGGGCCGCGAGATCTCCACCACCCAGGCCTACGTGCGCTTTCTCACGCAGCTGCTGCGCGACAAGGCCCTGGGTCCGCGCGTGGTGCCCATCCTGGTGGATGAGGCGCGTACCTTCGGCATGGAGGGATTGTTCCGCCAGATTGGCATCTACAACCCCAAGGGCCAGCTCTACACCCCGGTCGACCGCGACCAGGTGATGTACTACAAGGAAGACAAGGCCGGTCAGATTCTTCAGGAAGGCATCAATGAGGCGGGCGGCATGTGCTCGTGGATCGCTGCGGCGACGTCGTATTCGACGAACAACCGCATCATGATCCCGTTCTATGTTTACTACTCGATGTTCGGCTTCCAGCGCTTTGGTGACTTCGCCTGGGCCGCGGGCGACATGCAGGCGCGCGGCTTCATCCTGGGGGGCACGTCGGGCCGCACCACGCTCAACGGCGAAGGCCTGCAGCACGAGGACGGCCACAGCCACATCCTGGCCAACACCATTCCCAACTGCGTGAGCTATGACCCGACCTTCGCGCACGAGGTGGCGGTCATCATGCAGGACGGCCTGAAGCGCATGGTGGAGAAGCAGGAAAACGTCTACTACTACATCACGCTGCTCAATGAGAACTACGCCATGCCGGGCCTGCAGCCGGGCACGGAAGAGCAGATCATCAAGGGCATGTACCTGTGCAAGGCCGGCGCGGACGGCGACAAGCGCGTGCAGCTGCTGGGCTCGGGCTCGATCCTGCGCGAATCGATCGAGGCGCAGAAGCTGCTCGCCGCCGACTGGGGCGTGCAGGCCGACGTGTGGAGCTGCACCAGCTTCAACGAGCTGACCCGCGAGGGCCAGGACGTGGCGCGCTGGAACCTGCTGCATCCGCTGGAGACACCGCGCGTGTCCTTCGTGGCGCAGCAGCTGGGCGGCCGCCCGGGCCCGGTGGTGGCGTCCACCGACTACATGAAGAACTACGCCGAGCAGATCCGCGCCTTCATCCCCGCAGGGCGCTCCTACAGCGTGCTGGGCACCGACGGCTTCGGCCGCAGCGACTTCCGCTACCGCCTGCGCGAGCACTTCGAGATCAACCGCCACTACATCGTCGTGGCCGCGCTCAAGGCCCTGAGCGAGCAGGGCACGGTGCCCGCCGCCAAGGTGGCCGAGGCCATTGCCAAGTACGGCATCAAGGCCGACAAGACCAACCCGCTGTACGCGTAAACAGAACCGGAGACAAACATGGCACTGATGGACATCCTGGTCCCGGACATCGGGGATTTCGACGAAGTGGGCGTGATCGAGTTGCTCGTCAAGGCGGGCGACACGGTCAAGGCCGAGCAATCGCTCATCACGGTCGAGTCGGACAAGGCGTCGATGGAGATCCCATCGAGCCACGCCGGCGTGGTGAAGGAACTGCGCGTGCAGGTGGGCGACAAGGTCAAGCAGGGCTCGGTGGTGCTGGTGCTCGACGCCGCAGGCGCACCCGCCCAGGCATTTGAGCAAAAAACGGCTGCAGCGCCCGCAGAACAAGCGCCAGCAGCTATCAAAACAGAAGCGCCCGCGGTTGTGGTGGCTGCCCCTGCCGCCGCAATGCCCCCGGCACCCGCTGCGGCCGCACCGGCGGTGGCTGCGCCTGCGCACCAGCCTGGTACGCCCACCGGCGGCCTGCCGCACGCCAGCCCCTCGGTGCGCAAGTTTGCGCGCGAGCTGGGCGTGCCGCTGGCCGAAGTCCAGGGTACCGGCCCCAAGGGCCGCATTTCGCACGAGGACGTGCAGGCCTTCACCCAGCGGGTGATGGCAGGCAGCGTGCAGACCAAGGCCCAGGCCGCCAAGGCCCCGGCCGGTGGTGGCACGGGTGTGGGCCTGGACCTGCTGCCCTGGCCCAAGGTGGACTTCACCAAGTTTGGCCCGGTGGAGCGCAAGGACCTCTCGCGCATCAAGAAGATCAGCGGCGCCAACCTGGCACGCAACTGGGTGATGATTCCGCACGTCACCAACAACGACGAGGCCGACATCACCGAGCTGGAAGCCTTCCGCGTCTCCACCAACAAGGAGAACGAAAAGAGCGGCGTCAAGGTCACCATGCTGGCCTTCGTCATCAAGGCGGTGGTTGCGGCGCTCAAGAAGTTCCCGGAGTTCAACACCAGCCTCGATGGCGACACCCTGGTGTACAAGCAGTACTTCCACATCGGCTTTGCCGCCGACACGCCCAACGGCCTGGTGGTGCCTGTGCTGCGCGACGCCGACCAGAAGGGCATCCTGCAGATCAGCGCCGAGATGGCCGAGCTGGCCAAGAAGGCCCGCGACGGCAAGCTGGGCGCGGCCGACATGCAGGGCGGCTGCTTCTCCATCAGCTCGCTGGGCGGCATTGGCGGCACGCATTTCACGCCCATCATCAACGCGCCGGAAGTGGCCATCCTGGGCCTGTCCAAGGGCCAGATGAAGCCCGTGTGGGATGGCAAGCAGTTCGTGCCGCGCCTGACGCTGCCGCTGTCGCTGTCGTACGACCACCGCGTGATCGACGGCGCCTCCGCTGCGCGCTTCAATGCCTACCTGGGCCAACTGCTGGCGGACTACCGCCGCATCCTGCTGTGAAAGGAGCCTGGACATGGCAGTGATTGATATCAAGGTCCCCGACATCGGCGACTTCGACGAAGTGGGCGTGATCGAGGTGCTCGTGAAGGTGGGTGACACCATCCGCGCCGAGCAGAGCCTGGTCACCGTGGAGTCCGACAAGGCCTCCATGGAGATTCCCTCCAGCCACGCGGGCGTGGTCAAGGAGCTCAAGGTTCAGCTCGGCGACAAGGTTGCAGAGGGCAGCGTGCTGCTGTCGCTGGAAGTGGCCGGTGAGGGAGCCGCGTCTGCGCCTGCGGCGCCAGTATCCAAGCCAAATGAGGCCGCAGCGCCCGTAGAATCTGCGCAAGCAGCTATCAATATCGAAGCATCCAGCTACACCGGCTCGACCGATCTGGACTGCGACGTGCTGGTGCTGGGCGGCGGCCCCGGCGGCTACAGCGCCGCGTTCCGCGCGGCCGACCTGGGCCTGAAGGTGGTGCTGGTGGAGCGCTATGCCCAGCTCGGTGGCGTGTGCCTGAACGTGGGCTGCATTCCCAGCAAGGCTCTGCTGCATGTGGCGGCGGTGATGGATGAAGTGGCGCACCTCTCGGCAGCGGGTGTCGATTTTGGCGCGCCCCAGGTCAATGTGGACAACTTGCGTGGCCACAAGGAAAAGGTCATCGCCAAGCTCACCGGCGGCCTGGGCCAGATGGCCAAGATGCGCAAGGTCACCATCGTGCGCGGCTACGGTGCCTTCGTCGGCGCCAATCACCTCGAGGTGGAAGAAACCACCGGCACCGGCCAGGACAAGACCGGCAGCAAAAAGGTGGTGGCGTTCAAGAAGGCCATCATCGCCGCAGGCAGCCAGGCCGTGCGCCTGCCCTTCATGCCCGACGACCCGCGCGTGGTGGACTCCACCGGCGCACTGGCCCTGCAGGGCGTGCCGCAAAAGATGCTCATTGTCGGCGGCGGCATCATCGGCCTGGAAATGGGCACGGTGTACAGCACGCTGGGCGCACGCCTGGACGTGGTCGAGATGATGGACGGCCTGATGCAGGGTGCGGACCGCGACCTCGTCAAGGTCTGGGAGAAGATGAACAAGCACCGCTTCGACAACATCCGGCTCAAGACCAAGACCGTGGGCGCCCAGGCCACGCCCGAAGGCATCCAGGTGCAGTTCGAGGGCCTGGACGGTACCAAGAGCGAAGGCACCTACGACCTCGTGCTGCAGGCCGTGGGCCGCACGCCCAACGGCAAGAAGATCGCTGCCGACAAGGCCGGTGTGGCGGTGACGGACCGTGGCTTCATCAACGTGGACATCCAGATGCGCACCAATGTGCCGCACATCTTCGCCATTGGCGACATCGTGGGCCAGCCCATGCTGGCGCACAAGGCGGTGCACGAGGCGCATGTGGCGGCAGAAGTCATCGCCGGCGAATTGCAGGGCAACAAGGAGCTGGCCAGCGCCGCCTTCAACGCCCGCGTGATCCCCAGCGTGGCCTACACCGACCCCGAAGTGGCCTGGGTGGGCCTGACCGAGGACCAGGCCAAGCAGCAGGGCATCAAGGTCAAGAAGGGCCTGTTCCCCTGGGCCGCCTCGGGCCGTGCCATTGCCAACGGGCGTGACGAAGGCTTCACCAAGCTGCTGTTCGACGACAGCCCCGAGGCGCACGGCCACGGCAAGATCCTGGGCGGTGGCATCGTCGGTACCCACGCGGGCGACATGATCGGCGAGATCGCCCTGGCCATCGAGATGGGTGCCGACGCCGTGGACATCGGCAAGACCATCCATCCCCACCCCACGCTGGGCGAGAGCATTGGCATGGCGGCGGAAGTGGCACACGGCAGCTGCACCGACGTGCCGCCAGCGCGCAAATAGCCCCTTGCCAACATCCACGGCAATACAGACGCAGCCATGGCCGCCAAGAAGTTCCCCAAGGCCCCGGCACACCCCGAGCGCATCTGCTGGGGCTGCGATCTGTATTGCCCCGCCAACGACATGCGCTGCGGCAACGGCTCAGACCGTACGCAGCACCCGGCGGAGTTGTTTGGGGATGACTGGGAGGAGTGGGGTACGGCAGCGTCGGAGCCGCAGGCTGGCGCTGCGCTGCCGACCGTGCCGCATCAGGTGGAGGCTTTGTACCCAAAAGCCCCGGATAGGTGAGGAAGTGACATCCGGGTAGCGCTGAATTGCTATCAATTCAATAGTGCGCCGCGCAGGTTCCGCAGGGACTGCGCGGCATTTTTATGCGCATGGCTCGCTGTGTCGGCATGCCAGGCCTGCACATCAAGTGGACTGCGGCTGGCGCTTGGCAAATGCACGCCGCGCCACTGCGACTCCCGCGCCGCTGCCACTGTCCGGTGCCGTTGCATGGGCTGCGGCCACTGGCTGGTGGGGGGCGCAGCGCAGCGCGCTGAAGGTGGCCGCCAACTCCTTCTTCAAGGTCTTGAGCTGCGCCATGTGCGCATCGATCTGCGCCATCTTGGCCTTGAGCTGCTGCTCGATCTCGGTGCGGCCCAACGTGCCTTGCACCACTTGCGGCAAGATGGCCCGTATCTCTGCCAGCGAGAACCCCAGCGCCTGTGCGCCCCGCACAAAGCGCACCAGATCGACATGGGTGTCGGTGTAGCGGCGATAGCCATTGGCCTGGCGCTGAGGTGCGCTGATGAGGCCTTGCTTCTCGTAGTAACGCACGGTATCGGTGGAGACCCCGACCGCTTTAGCGAGCTGACTGATGTTCATGGTGGTGGGGGCAGACAAGGCCGTGCAATGGGTGCTTGACATTGGAGCATAGACCAAGCTTTACGCTCGGCTCCCTTGCTCTACAGGACCCACCATGCTGCTTCTTCGCACCTGCTTCTTTGCTTTCTTTCTAGCGACCCTTCCGGTGGCTTTGTTGCACGCCCAGACGGCGCCGCCGCAGTCCGACAGTCTTCCAAAGGTGGGCTTTGCGATCATCAAAACATCCCAGGTGGCCGTGGCCCAGGCGTTGCTGGTGCCGGGCGGCAGCGTCACCCAACAGGTGGACTCGAATTTCTCGGCCTTCCTGATCAAGCACCATGATGACTACCTGCTGTTCGACACCGGCATGGGCAACCAGATCGACGATCAGTACCAGCAGGGTATGCCGATGTGGTGGCGCTTGTTCTTCAAGTACGACAAGCCGGTGGTCAGTGCGCGTGCGCAATTGGACAAGGCGGGCATGGCGCTTCCGCAGCGCGTGATTCTGAGCCACAGCCACTGGGACCATGCTGGCGGGGTGCTGGACTTCCCGCAGGCGCGGGTGGGGGTTGCTGCCGCTGAACTGGAATTGGTACGCAAACCCAGCACGGGGCCTGGGGGCACCTGGGCGTCGCAAATTGGAGCGGACTCCATCCAGTGGGAGCCCTTGGTGTTTCAGCAGACGCCATACAAGGGCTACGCGGAAAGTCTGGACGTCTATCAGGACGGCACGGTGGTGCTGGTCCCCATGCCGGGGCACACGCCGGGCTCATTGGGGCTTTTCGTCACCGTGGATTCCGGGAGGCAGTATTTCTTCATCGGTGATGTGGCCTGGACCGTGGCCGCACTGCGTCAGGGCGCGGCCAAATTCTGGGTGGCAGGCAAGCTGGTGGACGGCGATGCGCAGCAGACGCAGGCCAGCCTGGCCAAGGTGCGCGCGCTGATGCATGCGGAGCCGGGACTGGTGGTGATTCCGGCACACGACAGTGTGGTGCAGGACGGCTTGGGCTATTTTCCGGACTGGGTCCGCTGAGCGGATTTGATGATCCAAACAGACGCCGGAGACGCGGACATCGCTCGCGCCCGAGGCGCCCGCGTGCTCAAGGGTTTGTTGATGGAGAGCGCTGGCCGCGCCAGCCCTGAGTGGCTTGCGCGGCCCTTGGGCAGGGGAGCGCTCAGCGCGGCGCCAGGCGGATGGCCCCGTCCAGACGGATCACTTCGCCGTTGAGCATGTCGTTTTCAAAGATGTGCTGAACCAGCTTGGCGTAGTCCTGCGGCGTACCCAGGCGGCTGGGGAAGGGCACCCCAGCGGCCAGGGCGTCCTGCACTTCCTTGGGCATGCCAAAGAGCATGGGCGTGCCAAAGATGCCCGGTGCAATGGTCATGTTGCGGATGCCGTTGCGTGCCAGGTCGCGGGCGATGGGCAGGGTCATGCCCACCACGCCACCCTTGGAGGCGCTGTAGGCGGCCTGGCCGATCTGGCCGTCGTAGGCAGCGACGCTGGCGGTGGAAATCAGCACTCCGCGCTCACCGGTGGCCTCCGGCTCGTTCTTGCACATGGCCTCGGCGGCCAGGCGGATCATGTTGAAGCTGCCGATGAGGTTGACGGTGATGGTCTTGCTGAACAATGCCAGTGCGTGGGCGCCGTTTTTGCCCACGGTTTTCTCGGCCGGTGCAATGCCTGCGCAGTTGACCAGGCCCATGAGCTTGCCCATCGAGACTGCCTGAGCCACCGCGGCCTGGCCGTCGGCTTCGCTGCTGACATCGCAGCGCACGAAGGCGCCACCAATTTCCTTGGCCACGGCCTCGCCCTTGTCGGCCTGCATGTCGGCGATGACCACCTTGCCACCCTGTGCTGCCAGCATGCGTGCCGTGCCTTCACCCAGACCGGAAGCCCCGCCCGTGACGATGAATACCTTGCCTTTGATGTCCATGTGCTGCTCCAATGAGTGACGTAACGTAAACGTCAATTATCGCCGATGCATGCCCCAGAAATGAAAACCCGGCCAGGCCGGGTTTTCACGGGGAAACTGGGACTTACTTGAAGCCGACGCGGTCCAGCATTTGCTGCACCTTCACCGTGTTGGCGCCCACGGCGCTGATCGGGATGGTCTCGCTCTTGAACGGTGCGCCGCCGGTCATGGACTTGAGCGCCGGGTTGTCCACCGCCACACCCTTGGCGGCTGGCCACTCGTTGTTGCCGTTGGCAAAGTAGTTCTGGGCAGAGGCACTGGCCAGGTATTCCAGGAATTTGACCGCGTTCTCCTGGTTCTTCGCATGGCGTGCCACGGCACCACCGGCGATGTTCATGTGCGTGCCCCAGGATTGCTGGTTGGGAAACACCACGCCCACCTTGCTGATCACGGCAGTGTCTTCCGGCTTGGTGGAGCGCAGCAAACGGGCCAGGTAGTAGCTGTTGGTCACGGCGACATCGCATTCGCCAGCCGCCACCGCCTTGATCTGGTCGGTGTCACCCCCCTTGGGGGCGCGTGCCAGATTGGACACCACGCCCTTGAGCCATTCTTCGGCCTTGGCGTCGCCCAGGTGCTCGGTCACGGCGCCAAACAGGCTCAGGTTGTACGGGTGCGAGCCCGAGCGGATGCACAGCTTGCCCTTGTTCTTGGGGTCACCCAGCTCTTCGTAGGTGTCCACATCGTCTTTTTGCACCTTGGTCTTGTTGTAAACAATCACGCGGGCACGGGTGGAGAGGCCATACCAGGAAATACCTCCATCTGCTGCGGGCTGGCTGCGCAGGTGGGCCGGAATGGCGTCGTTCAGCACCTTGGACTGGATGGGTTTGAACAGGCCGTCCACTTCCCCTTTGTGCAGGCGCGCGGCATCCACGAGCAGGATCACATCGGCGGGCGAGGCCGAGCCTTCGGCCTTGAGGCGCGCGAGGATGCCTGCGTCGTCGGCGTCCACGCGGTTGATGCGGATGCCCGTGGCTTTGGTGAAATCGTTGTAGAGCGCCTCGTCGGTCGAGTAGTGGCGCGCCGAGTAGAGGTTCACGACTTGTTCTTGCGCCGAGGCGGCGCCCAGGGTCATGGCAAGCACACCGCCAACCAGCAAGGCGGGGGCGAATTTTCGGGTCATGGATCGGGGCTTTCTGCGGATGTCAGGAAATGCCGATCATAAAGCAAACACGAACAATTCGCAATTGATTGCGAGGGCGGAGCCGGGCTGATGTTGGGGTTGAGCGGGGCAAAAAAAAAGCCCGGTCGAAACCGGGCTTTAAAAGGATCCAAGAAACGGGGGGTTTCGAGAGGATCCAAGGAGACAACTGGAGAGTCCTGTGTTTGCAGAACCGATGCCGCAATTATCAGGGTATTCCCTGAAGTTTGGCTAGAGTGTGTGCTCCAAAACCACAGACTTAGCGCTTGCGGGGCGTGGCGGTCTTGGCGGCGTCGGCCGCCGTGGTGGCCATGGCGTTGAAGTTGGCTTCTGCGGCGTCGGTAGCCTGCTTGACGGCTTTTTGCACCGAATCAAAAGCATTGTTGGCGGCGGACACGGCGCTCTTCATCACGGCGACGGCGGTCTCGGAGCCAGCGGGGGCGTTCTTGGCAGCGGCGTCCACCATGCTGGCGAAGTTCTTCTGGGCTTCGCTGGCCTTGGCTTCGGCAACCTTGCTGAACTCGGTGCCGGTGCCCGAGGCGATGTCGTACAGGTGGCGGCTGTAGGACGCGGTCTTTTCAGCCAGAGGCTGCAGCAGGCCGGCCTGCAGAGCCATCAGCTCCTGAACGTCCTTGACGCTCAGCACGGCCTGGGTGTGGCTGGCGGCTTCGTTCAGGGCTGCGCGGGAGGCGGTGAGGTTGAGTTCCACCAGCTTTTCCACGCCTTCAAAGGCCTTGGTCGTCAGACCAAAAAGGGTTTCCATGTTGGCTTTGTGGGCGGCCAGAATTTGTTCGTTCGTCAGGGACATGAGATATCTCCATTGCTGTGAGGTGGTTGGCCTCGGGTTTCAGGATTTGTCTGCTCTGTCCATGCGTTCCAATCATGTTGCAGTGCAGCATGGTCTTTATTGTAGGTCTGCATCTGTGAAAATCAAGTGAAAATGTTGCGATGCAGCAAAATAGTGGTCAAACCTTACAAACTGTTGCCGTTTGTGCGCTTTCACAGAGGTGACTGTTCTGGCTTGGCGCTACACGCGTTGCACGCGCAGAATGCGGCCCCATGAACGCACCGCAACGTCCCAAGCCTTTACCTCGCAGCGCATTTCCGGTCTTTCGAACCATCACGACCCGTTGGATGGACAACGACGTCTATGGCCACGTGAACAACGTGGTGTATTACAGCTGGTTCGATACGGCGGTGAATGCCTACCTGATCGAGCACGGGGCTCTCGACATCCACGCCGGGTCAACCATTGGCCTGGTGATCGAGACCCAGTGCAATTATTTTGCTCCGCTGGCCTTTCCTCAGGATGTGCATGCAGGCATTCGGGTGGCGCACATGGGTACTTCCAGTGTGCGGTATGAGGTGGGGTTGTTTGACGCCCGGGAAGAGCATTGTGCTGCGGCAGGGCACTTCGTTCATGTGTATGTGGATCGGGACACCAGGCGCCCGGTCCATGTTCCTCAGGCTCTGCGCCAGGTGCTGGAGCCGCTGGTGGTGTGAGCGTGAGGCTGCGCCGCTGCGTTCAAGTTCCCGTCAGTTCAACGTACGAAGTCTCTCCTACACTGCCAAAGGCCTGTGTGGGATGGCATAGTTGCTGTCTCGATCGGCAGAGCGTCCATGCAGAGCAGGGCGCGTTGTAGATTTCCAAAAAGAGGGAGACAAACCCATGCTGCGTTTTCGCGGGCTGTTGCTGGCCGCTTTGTGCATTCTTCCCGAGCTGTCCCTGGCAGCGGATATTGACGGCAGTGCGTTGCCTCTGTGGTGGGGCATTCCGTTCGCCGGGATTCTGCTGTCCATCGCCGTCATGCCGCTGGTGGCGCCCATCTTCTGGCACCACCATTTTGGCAAGGTGGCTGCGGGATGGGCGTTGTTGTTCCTGGTTCCCTTTGCCGTGGCCTTTGGTCCCGGGTTGGCGGGGGCAAGCCTGGTGCATGCACTCCTGGCGGAGTACATCCCCTTTGTGATCCTGCTGACGGCACTTTTTACTGTGGCGGGCGGCATTTACATCAAGGGCAACCTGCATGGCAGCCCGGGGCTCAACACGGGGCTGTTGGCCATTGGCGCAGTGCTGGCCAGCTTCATGGGAACGACGGGGGCGTCGATGCTGCTGATTCGTCCTCTGATCCGTGCCAACGACAACCGCAAGCACAAAGCCCATGTGGTGGTGTTCTTCATCTTCATCGTGTCCAACGCGGGCGGTTCCCTTACGCCGCTGGGGGATCCTCCGCTGTTCCTGGGGTTCCTGAAGGGCGTGGACTTCTTCTGGACGCTTTCGCA
Source organism: Acidovorax sp. 210-6 (assembly GCF_010020825.1). Taxonomy (GTDB): domain Bacteria; phylum Pseudomonadota; class Gammaproteobacteria; order Burkholderiales; family Burkholderiaceae_C; genus Simplicispira; species Simplicispira sedimenti. Next base: position 2,222,083 of record NZ_JAACJE010000001.1, on the reverse strand, counting down.
TATCTTTCCGGAAACCCTGTTTCTGCTGGGCGCGCTGCTGGGTATCTTTTATGCGATGGATTGGTGGTACTACCACAAGCGCGAGGAAATGCTGCCGCGTGACCCCACGCCCGATACACCGGGCATCGGCTTCGAGGGCAAGCACAACTTCGGCTTGCTGGGCGTGGTCGTTGCGCTGGTGCTGATGAGCGGCTTCTGGAAATCTTCGGTGGTGTTCAACATAGCGGGAACGGAAGTGGGCCTGCCCGGCATCGTGCGCGACCTCGGTCTGGTGGCGGTGACGTTACTGTCGCTTTGGCTCACGCCCAAGGCGGTGCATGAAAGCAACCAGTTTGGCTGGGGCCCAATGCAGGAAGTGGCCAAGCTGTTTGCGGGCATTTTCCTGACCATCATCCCGGTGATTGCCATGCTCAAGGCCGGTGTGAACGGGCCGTTCGGCGCCATCGTGAGCGCCGTGACGCGGCCCGATGGCTCGCCCGACCCGGCCATGTACTTCTGGGCCACGGGGGCGCTGTCCTCGTTTCTGGACAACGCGCCGACCTATCTGGTGTTCTTCAACACGGCCGGGGGCGATCCTGCGGTGCTGATGACCACGCTGGCCCCTACGCTGGCGGCCATTTCTGCGGGCGCGGTGTTCATGGGTGCCAACACCTACATCGGCAATGCGCCCAATCTGATGGTCAAGGCCATTGCAGAAGACCGTGGCGTCAACATGCCCAGCTTCTTTGGCTACATGCTGTGGTCTGGGGCCATTCTGGTGCCGCTCTTTGTGCTTATCACCTTCATCTGGTTCCGCTGAAGGCAAGGCGGCCCATGTCCAAGCCCCGCATCCTGATTGCCCGTGCCGTTTTTCCTGAAGTGGTCGAGCACCTCTCGCTCCATTTCCAGGTGGAGTCCAACCAGGAAGATGTCCTCCGGTCACCGGCTGAATTGGCGGCACGCCTGGTGGACAAGGACGGAGCCCTTACCACCGGCAGCGAGCGCATCGACCGCAGCCTTCTGGCTGCCTGCCCGCGGTTGCGCATCGTGGCCAACATGGCCGTGGGCTACAACAACTTCGATGTGGACGCCATGACGGCGGCCGGCGTGCAGGGCACCAACACGCCCGACGTGCTGACCGAAACCACGGCCGACTTCGGCTTTGCGCTGCTCATGGCCACGGCGCGGCGTGTGACAGAGAGCGAGCATTTCCTGCGCGCGGGCCGCTGGAACAAGTGGAGCTACGACATGTTCGCGGGTGCCGAGGTGCACGGCACGCGCCTGGGCATCATTGGCATGGGCCGCATCGGGCAGGGCATTGCGCGGCGTGGCGCCCACGGCTTTGGCATGGACGTGGTTTACCACAACCGCACGCGCCTGGACCCGGCGCTGGAGGCCGAGTGCAAGGCGCGCTACGTTGCCAAGGAAGAACTGCTGCGCACGGCCGACCATGTGGTGCTGGTGCTGCCCTACACGGCCGATTCGCACCACACCATCGGCGCGGCGGAGCTGGCGCAGATGAAGCCCACGGCCACGCTGGTGAACATTGCTCGCGGGGGTATCGTTGACGACGCTGCGCTGGCCCAGGCGCTGCGCGAGCGGCGTATCGCGGCAGCCGGTCTGGATGTGTTCGAAGGCGAGCCCCAGGTGCATCCGGGCCTGTTGGAGGTGCCCAATGTGGTGCTCACGCCGCACATCGCCAGCGCCACCGTCGGCACGCGCCTGGCCATGGCCAACCTGGCGGCAGACAACCTGATTGCCTTCTTCGACGGGCGCGGGCCGCTGACTCCCGTGAACACACCCGCAGTGCGCACCATCACGCCATCAATTTAGGCGAAAATGGGCTCCGGCGCTCATATAGCAAGCGCCATCAGCTATCAAATTGGAAGCAAATCCGTGACCATTGAAACCCTGGCCGTGCTGGCCGCTGCTCTGCTGGTTCTGGCCGCCCTGGGCCTGGGTGGGTTCTGGGGTGCGGCCCGCGCCCGGCGCGAGGCCCAGGCGCAGCAGGAGCAGGCCGTCGCGCAAGCCCGAGCCCAGGCCTTGATGGAAGCCCAGGCCACGGCCAACACCCAGATCGCCACCGCGCAGGAGCGCGTACGCGGGCTGGAGGCCGAACGCGCCGGGTTGCTGGCCGAGCTGCAGCACCTGCGTACCCAGGCCGACAGCTGGCGCGAGGCGCTGGATGCCGCGCGCGATGAGCGCGCCCAGCTCGCCGAGCGGGCCGCCCGCGTGCCGGGGCTCGAAGCCCAGTGCCATGAGCAGGCAGCGCTCACGCAGGCCGCGCGCCAGCAGGTGGCCGACCTGCAAAGCCAGCTCGCCGCCCAGGCCATGCAACTCGACGCCGAACGCCGCGCCGCCCAGGAAAAGCTCCAGCTCCTGAACGAGGCGCGCGAGGCGCTCACGCACCAGTTCAAAAGCCTGGCCAACGACATCCTCGAAGAAAAAGGCAAGCGCTTTGCCGAGCAGAACCAGCAGAGCCTGGGCCTGCTGCTCGACCCGCTGCGCATGCGCCTGCAGGAGTTCCAGGGCAAGGTCGAGCAGTTCTACGACGCCGAGGGCAAGCAGCGCTCGGCCCTGAGCCAGCAGGTGCACCAGCTCATGGGGCTCAACCAGGTGCTGAGCGAGGATGCCAAGAACCTCACGCAGGCGCTCAAAGGCTCCACCAAGGCGCAAGGCAACTGGGGTGAGCTGATCCTGGAGCGCGTGCTGGAACTCGCTGGTCTGCGCCGGGGCGTGGAATACGACGTGCAGGAAAACCACCTGCGCGACGACGGCACGCGCGCCCAGCCCGACGTGGTCATCCATCTGCCCGAGGACCGGCACCTGGTGGTGGACGCCAAGGTTTCGCTGCTGGCCTACGAGGAATACGCCAGCGCCGATGACGAGGCTCAGCGCGCCGCCGCGCAGCGCCGCCACCTCGAATCGGTGCGCCAGCACATCAAGGGCCTGTCCGAGCGCAACTACCAGCAGCTCTACGGCCTGCAATCGCTCGACTTCGTGCTCATGTTCGTGCCCATCGAGCCCGCGTTCATGCTCGCCGTCACGTCCGACAGCCAGCTCTACAGCGACGCCTGGAACAGGAATGTGCTGCTGGTGAGCCCATCCACACTGCTGTTCGTGGTGCGCACCGTGGCCCACCTTTGGCGCCAGGAGGCGCAGAGCCGCAATGCGCAGGAAATCGCCCAGCGTGGCGCCGAGCTCTACGACCGCCTGGTAGGCTTTGTCGAAGACCTGGAGCGCGTGGGCAAGAACCTCACCCAGGCCCAGGACGCCTACTCCAATGCCCACAAAAAACTGAGCCAGAACCGCGGCAACGTGATCCGCCAGGCCGAGATGCTGCGTGAACTGGGCGTCAAGCCGACCAAGGCCTTGCCAGCGGCGCTGGTGGACAGGGCCAAGGAGGAATCCACAGAAACCCTGCCGCCTGCGTGAGTTGACACACAGTGCGTAAAACAGCTGAACAGCAGGGTATGGGGGGCTTGCGAAATGACCCAATCGGAGTAGATTGGCAAAGTCCTTGCGAAAGGGGGCCGCATGAGGCAAACCAAGTGGAAGAAAAATCTGTGGTGCGCGTTGCGTGCCGCAGCGCTGGGCAGTGTGGCACTGGTGGCCGCCGGGGGGGCTCTGGCCGATGGGTTGCTGGACCAAGCCCATGCACTGCAGCAACAAGGTGCAGCGCAGGAGGCTCTTTCTTTGCTGGATGCGCAGGAGGCGGTGCGTGCGGGAGACACCGCATTTGACCAGGCCTTGGCATCCGCAGCCGAAGCTGCGGGGCTTTACACCCGTGCCTTGCTTGCCTGGGAGCGTGTGTTGTTGCTTCAGCCCGACAACCTGCTGGCTCAGGATGCGCATGCGCGCTTGTTGCAGATCCTGGGAGACAGGCATGGCTTGCAAGCCTTGCCCGAAGCCGTTCGCCAGCGCAGCATGGCGGTGGATGCGGCGCGCAGCATCGACCAGCACCTGTATTCGTACGACCGACCGGGCCATGGCGGACGTTCTTCGTGGCATGGCAGCCTCGATCTGGGGTTTGGGCATGATTCCAATGTCAACGCGGGGTTGGATCGCAGCGTGGGCGCACCGCAGATTCCCGGTGTACCCGCCTGGATCGTTGATCCTGCCGCCTGGGAGCGCTCGGCAAGCTATGTAGCGCTGGGCTTGACCTTGCGAGGACGCTATCACCTCACACCCCAATGGTCTGTGGTGGGGGGGGGATACCTCGCTGCACGCCACTACGGCAGCGCGGCGAAGGCCTTCGAACCCAGCGATGCCGACGGCCACTTGGGCGTGGCCTGGCGCTCCAACCGGCACGAATGGATTGTGAGTGCGCGCGGTGTGCACGAGGCACGCGATGGTCGGCAGGTGCGCGGCACGGCGGGGATCCAGGGGGAATGGATCTACCGGCTGGATGGTCTGCGCCAGTGGGGCGCATTCGTCCAGTCGTTGGAGATGCGTTACCCCGGTCAGCGTCTGCGGGATGTGCGCCGCACCGTGGCTGGCGTGAGCCATGCGATGGTGCTGCGCAGCGGCAGCACCCTGTACCTGGGGGTGTTTGGAGGCGAGGAATCACCGCGCCGAGACGGTGTGGATGACCTTGGGCACCGTTTGATGGGCGCTCGTTTGGGTGGGCAGTGGATGCTGCACCCGCGTTGGGCCGCGTTTGCCAATGTGGATGCCGAGCGGCGGCGTTTTGGGTCGGTGGATCCGTTTTTTACACTCCAGCGCAGGGACGTGCAATGGAGGCTTGCTCTGGGGTTGTCGTGGATTCCCGCACCCGGGTGGCGCGTCACACCTTTGGTGGAGTGGACGGATGTGGACTCCACCGTGCCCATCTTCGCCTACCAACGCAGACAAGTTTCCATCACCGTGCGCCGAGAATTCTGACCGCTTGCGCTGGACCCTACCCGGAGACACGACATGACCGCGGAAAAGCGATTGATGCCCAGAGCCCCCATCGTTTTGGTGCTGGTGGCTGTGCTGGGTTTGGCAGGTCACCGCGCCCTGGCTGCAGCGGCTGGGCAGGTGCAGTTTGTGGCAGGGCAGGTACAGCTCGATCGCGGTGGCCGTGCACAGGACGTGGTCAAGGGTGCAGAGGTTCAGGTTGGGGATGTGCTGCGCAGTGGGCCGGCCGGGCAGGCGCAGATTCGCTACACCGATGGCGGGATCATGGCGCTGTATCCTCAGTCGCAAATATCCATTGGTGCGTACAGCGACAGCGCTCAGGCGGGAGGCGGTGAAGATCGTTTGGCTGTTCGCTTTTTGCAGGGTGCGCTGCGTGCCGTGACAGGAAAGATTGGCCAGCGCAACCCACAAAATTACCAGGTAACAACTCCCACTGCAGTGGTGGGGATTCGTGGTACGGCCTTCAAGGTGTACCTGAATGCCGAGGGTGAAGTGGAGATCTCTGGCGAGCACAACACCATCGATGTGTGCACCGAGGCTGGCTGTGTCGAGGTCAAACCGCGTGAAGCAGTACGCGTTTTGTCTGCGCATCAGTTGCCTGTGTACATCCATACGCGGGCGCTGCTGCCGTTGCCGTTGCCGAGAGCGTCTCTGCAAGTGGGGGAGCAAATATTGCCGGATGGCACCTATGGCGCGGTGTTGCTGGAGAACCGCCCATTGCCCACCACTCCACAACAGCCCAATCCTGTCGTGCCGCGCGATCCATTGATCCCCACCGATCCTGGTGGAGGCAGGCAACCGACGGACCCTACAACCCCGGGTGTTCCAGTGGTGCCTACCAATCCAGGAGGAGGGCGTCAGCCCGGTACTCCCACGGGCCCCGTGGATCCGACGACACCCACAACACCCACAACACCGGTTGTACCGATACGGCCGATCCGTCCCATCATTCCTATCATTCCTATCGGCCCTATCATCATCATCCCGACCACGCCCATCCGTTGACTCAGAGCTGATAGAACCCCCGAATCCGATCCCAGGCCTCCTGCGGATCGTCGGTGTACTGGAACAGGCCCAAGTCTGCGGAGGAGATGGTGCCTTGCTCCACCAGGAAGTCGAAGTCGATCAGCCGCTTCCAGAACTCGGTGCCGAACAGGATGACCGGGACTGGCTTGGTTTTGCGGGTTTGCACGAGGGTGAGCACCTCGAACAATTCGTCCAGGGTGCCAAAACCACCCGGAAACGCCACCAGTGCCTTGGCACGCATCATGAAGTGCATCTTGCGCAGCGCGAAGTAGTGGAACTTGTAGCTCAGCGTGGGCGTGATGAAGCGGTTGCCGCTTTGCTCGTGTGGCAGGGTGATGTTCAGGCCGATGTTGGGTGCGCCTTCGTCGTGCGCGCCTCGGTTGGCGGCTTCCATGATGCCGGGGCCGCCGCCGGTGCAGATGTGGATGCGGTTGGCGGGTTCCTGTGCGTTGCTGTAGCGCGCCACCAGGCGGGCGAACTGGCGAGCCTGCTCGTAGTAGCGGGCGTTGCGCGCGGCACGTTCGGCCAGGCGCACGCGCTCGGCATCGCCGCTGGCCTGGGCGGCCGTCAGGGCGCTTGCGGCGTCCTCTGGGGACTGAAAGCGTGCGCTGCCATAGACGACGATGGTGTTCTCTATGCCCTGGGCACTCTGGCCGATGTCGGGCTTGAGCATCTCCAACTGAAAGCGGATGCCGCGTGTTTCGCGCCGGAACAGAAACTCCGGATCGGCAAAGGCCATGCGGTTGGAATCGGCCAGCAAGGGGTTGCCGTTGTTGGCGTGGGCGTGCAGTTCTTCCCAGGCATCGGCCAGACGGCGTTCATTGAGTTGGGTGTTCGCTTCCATGGTGGGACTCCGTGTTTCTTATGGGGCTGCCAACGGGTAGGTTCTACAGCCCAGCGGTCTGGTGGTTGATGGTGATGGCATTCTAGGCACAAAATGCCTTGCAGCGCCCTTCCACCATGCGCTATTAGCTATTAAAAACATAGCGATGAATGGAGGGGGAGTGCGCTGCCATGTCCCTCATCCCAGTGCAGGGACCGGTGTCGTCTGCAGTGGGAATTGGGTCATACTTTGTCACCGAATGTGTGCACCCTCCGGCAGACCCCACCCACACCATGACCATAGCCCCCACCCCCGATTGGAACCCCCGCAGCGACGCCGTTCAGCAAGACCAGATCGCTGCCTACGACCACCTGCGTGACCAGCACGGTGCGGCCTACAGCGAGATGCTGCACTGGTCCGTGTTGGGACATGCGGATGTGCTGCGCATCCTGCAAGACCATGAGCGTTTCAGCAACGTGGTGTCGCGCCATGTGGCGGTGCCCAACGGCATGGATCCGCCCGAGCACACGGCGTACCGTGCGTTGATCGAGCCCTACTTCACGCAGGAACGGGTGGAGGCTTTTCGCCCCGTGTGCGAGCGCATCACGGCAGAACTGTTGCAGGCGCTGCAAGGGCGGCGGGAGGTGGATTGGGTGGCTGCCTTTGCGCTGCCGTTTGCTGTGCGCATCCAGTGCGCGTTCATGGGCTGGCCCATGGATCTGGAGGCCGAGTTGACCGAATGGTCGGCCCGCAGCCACGCGGCCACGCTGGCGCAGGATCGGCCCGCGCTCGATGCGCTGGCGGCGCAGTTTGAGGGCATTGTGGCGCGCATGCTGGACGAGCGCCGTGCCAGCGGCGCCGATCCGCAGCAGGATGTGACGGCCTCGCTCATGCACGCCACGGTGCTGGGCCAGCCCCTGGGGGCCGATGCCATTGCCAGCATCCTGCGCAACTGGACGGTGGGCGAGATCGGCACCATTGCTGCTGCGGTGGGCATCCTGGCCCAGTGGCTGGCCGAGCATGCCGACCTGCAGGCCACCCTGCGCGCCGAGCCCGCCCGGCAGCCAGAAGCCATCGACGAAATCCTCCGCCTGCATGGCCCGCTGGTGACCAACCGGCGTGTGGCCACCTGCCCGGTGGAAGTGGCGGGGCGCCAGATTCCGGCCGGGGGGCGCATCACGTTGCACTGGACATCGGCCAACCGCGACCCGCGCGTGTTCGAGGCGCCCGGTGAATTCCGCTGGGGCCGCAACCCGCAGGACAACCTGCTGTACGGCGCGGGCATCCACGTGTGCCCTGGTGCGGCGCTCTCGCGCATGGAATTGGGTGTGGCGCTGCGCGCCTTGCTGGCGGCGGTGGCCTCACTCGCACCGACCACACAGGCGCCAGAGCCTGCGCATTACCCGGCCATTGGCTTTGCCCGCCTGCCTTTGCAACTGCGCTGGGCTTGAGCGCAGCAGGGTACTTTGCGGGTCAACGGCCGGCCGCCGACAGCGCCCACGCAGCACTGTGCAGTCCCAGCACCGTCATCAGCAGCGAACCCGCCAGGTGCAGGCCCACCGTGGTGCAGGCCAGCAGGTAGCGCTGCTGCTGCAGCATGGCTACCACCTCGGCCGAAAAGCTGGAGAAGGTGGTCAGCGCTCCCAGAAAGCCCGTGGCCAGTGCCAGACGCCAGGCCGGGTCCAGGTGTGGCAGGGCCTGGAATACCGCCACGCACACGCCAATGAGGTAGCCGCCCACCAGATTGGCCGCCAGCGTGCCCCAGGGCAGCAGGCTGCCCGGCGTGGACAGCCACAGCCCCAGACGCCAGCGCGCCAAGGCCCCCAGGCTGGCGCCAATGCAGATGGACAGAACGTTCAGCATGGCGCTATTGTCCATGGCGACGCACGGTGCTTGGCGGTTCTGAATGAAAATGGCCTGCAGCGCCCATTCTGTAAGCGCGATAAGCTACAAAAAACATAGCAACCTATGCCCATGGAAACTCAGTCCCTCGCAGCCCGCTGGCAGTTCTGGATCGACCGGGGCGGCACCTTCACCGACATCGTGGGGCGGCGGCCCGATGGCAGCCTGGTCACGCACAAGCTGCTGTCCGAAAACCCCGGCCACTACCGCGACGCGGCCGTGGCGGGCATGCGCCACCTGCTGGGCCTGGCGCCTGATGCGCCCATCACCCCCGCGCTGGTGGAGTGCGTGAAGATGGGCACCACCGTGGCCACCAACGCCTTGCTGGAGCGCAAGGGCGAGCCCACGCTGCTGGTCACCACGCGGGGCTTTCGCGACGCGCTGCGCATCGCCTACCAGAACCGCCCCCGGCTGTTCGATCGCCACATCGTGCTGCCCGAACTGTTGTACGCACGGGTGATCGAGGCGCAGGAGCGCCTGGGCGCACGCGGTGAGGTGGTGGAGCCGCTCGATGAAGAGCACCTGAAAGAACGTCTGTGGGCCGCCTACGACGCGGGCCTGCGCAGCGTGGCCATCGTCTTCATGCACGGCTATCGCTTTGCCCAGCACGAGCAGGCGGCGGCGCGGCTGGCGCGTGCCGCGGGCTTCACGCAGGTGAGCACCTCGCATGCCACCAGCCCGCTGATGAAGTTCGTCAGCCGGGGCGACACCACCGTGGTCGATGCCTATCTCTCGCCCATCCTGCGCCGCTATGTGGAGCAGGTCGCTGCCGACATGCCGGGCGTGCGCCTGCTGTTCATGCAGTCCTCGGGCGGCCTGACCGATGCCCACTGCTTCCAGGGCAAGGACGCCGTGCTCTCCGGTCCAGCGGGCGGTATCGTGGGCATGGCGCGCACGGCGGAGCTGGCCGGGCACGATCGCGTGATCGGTTTTGACATGGGTGGTACCAGTACCGACGTGAGCCACTACGCAGGCCAGTTCGAGCGCGCATTCGAGACCCAGGTGGCCGGGGTGCGCATGCGCGCCCCCATGCTGGCCATCCACACCGTGGCCGCTGGCGGCGGCTCGTTGCTCACCTTCGACGGTGCACGCCTGCGCGTGGGGCCGCACAGCGCTGGCGCCCAGCCCGGCCCGGCCTGCTACCGGCGCGGCGGCCCGCTCACGGTGACCGATGCCAACCTGCTGGTGGGCAAGCTCCAGCCCGCGTACTTTCCGCAGGTGTTTGGCCCTGGGGCCGACGAGGCGCTGGATGCCCAGGCTGTGCGCCAGCTTATGGGGGCGCTGGCAGCGCAGACCGGCCTATCGCCCGAACACACGGCCCACGGCTGCATCCAGATTGCCGTGCAGCAGATGGCAGGCGCCATCCAGAAGATCAGCATTGCCCGGGGCTACGACGTCACGCGCTACACCTTGCAGTGTTTTGGTGGCGCGGGCGGCCAGCACGCCTGCCTGGTGGCCGATGCACTGGGTATGTCGCAGGTGCTGGTGCACCCCATGGCGGGCGTCCTGTCGGCCTACGGCATGGGCCTGGCGGACCAAAGCCTGTTGCGCGAGCAGACCGTGGAGTTGCCGCTGTCCGCCCAGGCCTGGCCTGCCGTGCAGGCGGCCTTGCAGGCACTGGCCGATGCCGCGCAGGCCGAACTGGCGCAGCAACAGGGCGGGCAGGGTGCGGTGCAGGTGTTGCGCCGCGTGCATGTGCGCTACGAAGGCTCGGACACCGCGCTGGTCGTCGATGCGCCCTCCGGCCTGCTGCACGACGGACATGCCGCCGTGGCGGCACTCAGCGCAGCCTTCGAGGCAGCCTACCGCCAGCGTTTCGCCTTTTTGATGCAGCACCGGGCCCTGGTGGTGGAGGCGGTGTCGGTCGAGGCCGTGCAGGCGGGTGATCGCCCCGCGCAGCCCCCGGCGGTGCTGCACCCGCCGCGCCAGGCGCCACAGCGCGCCACGGTGCGCATGTTCAGCACCGGCACCGACGGCCAGCCCGCCTGGCATGACGCCGCCCTGTACCAGCGCGAGGAATTGCGCCCCGGCGATCTGCTGGAGGGCCCGGCCATCGTGGCCGAGCAGACCGCTACCACGGTGGTCGAGCCCGGCTGGCAGGCGCGCGTCACGGCGCTCAACGACCTGCTGCTGGAGCGACGCACCCCGCGCCCCGCCCGGCAGGCCGCAGGCACCCATGCCGACCCAGTGCTGCTGGCCGTGTTCAACCACCTGTTCATGAACATTGCCGAGCAAATGGGCCTGCAACTGCAGAACACGGCGCACTCGGTCAACATCAAGGAGCGGCTGGACTTCAGTTGCGCCCTGTTCGACGCACAGGGCCAGCTCATCGCCAATGCACCGCACATGCCGGTGCATCTGGGCAGCATGGGCGAGAGCATTCGGGCCGTGATGGCGCGCAACGCGGGCTGCATGCGGCCGGGCGATGTGTACGTGCTCAACGACCCCTACCAGGGCGGCACGCACCTGCCCGACATCACGGTGATCACGCCGGTCTATCTGGACGAGGACAGCGCAGGCGCAGGCACCGCGCGCACCCCGCACTTCTATGTGGGCAGCCGCGGCCACCATGCCGACGTGGGAGGCACCACGCCGGGCTCCATGCCGCCGTTCTCCAGGCACATCGAAGAGGAGGGCGTGCGCATCGACAATTTCCGCCTGGTCGAAGGCGGTGTGCTGCGCGATGCAGAAATGCTGGCCCTGCTGAAATCCGGCCCCCACCCCAGCCGCAACCCGCAACAGAACCTGGCCGACCTGCGCGCCCAGATCGCTGCCAACGAGAAAGGCGCCCAGGAACTGCGCCGCATGGTGCAGGAGTTCGGCCTGGCCACCGTGCAGGCCTACATGCGGCATGTGCAGGACAACGCCGAGGAGGCCGTGCGCCGCGCCATTGCGCGCCTGGCGGCGCATGTGCACGACGGCCACTTTGAGCTGGCCATGGACAACGGCGCGCGCATCTGCGTGGCCGTGCGCCTGCACCCCGAAGACCGCAGCGCCGACATCGACTTTGCGGGCACCAGTGCGCAACAGGACGACCACAACTTCAACGCCCCGCGTGCCGTCTGCATGGCGGCGGTGCTGTACGTGTTCCGCTGTCTGGTGGACGACGACATTCCGCTCAATGCGGGCTGCCTCCAGCCGCTGCGTGTGCACATCCCCGAAGGCTCGCTGCTCAACCCGCGCCACCCGGCGGCCGTGGTGGCGGGCAATGTGGAGACCTCCACCGCCGTCACCAACGCGCTGTTCGGTGCCCTGGGCGTGATGGCGGGCAGCCAGCCCACCATGAACAACTTCACCTTCGGCAACGAGCGCTACCAGTACTACGAGACCATTGCCGGCGGCAGTGGCGCCGGGGGCGTGTTCGACGCCCAGGGCGCGCTGGTGGGCGGCTTTGCCGGAACCAGTGTGGTGCAGACGCACATGACCAATTCGCGCCTGACCGACCCCGAGGTGCTGGAGTGGCGCTTTCCGGTGCGGCTGGAGAGCTACGCGCTGCGCCAGGCATCGGGCGGGGCAGGGCGCTGGCGCGGGGGCGATGGCGGCGTGCGCCGCATCCGCTTTTTGGAGCCGATGACGGCCAGCATCCTGTCCAACGGCCGCCGCGAGGGCGGCTTTGGCATGGCCGGGGGGCGCAGCGGCCAGCCGGGCATCAACCGCGTGCTGCGTGCCGATGGCAGGGTAGAGAAGCTGGGCCACATCGCCCAGGTGGAGATGGGCGCAGGCGATGTGTTCGAGATCCAGACCCCCGGAGGGGGTGGGTTCGGCAGCACCTGAGCGGTTCTGCCGAGCAAGAAAAATTCAAATGAAAATGACCTGCAGCGCCCGTCCAGTAAGCGCTAGCAGCTATTAAAAATATAGCAATGGATGCGGGCCTACTGGGCTGCGCTGGCCGGTACTGCGGGCGGCTGGGCGCTTGGTGCTGCGGAGGGCTGCTGGGCCTCACGCTGCTTGCGCGGGGTCTTGGGGGCCTTGGCCTTCTTGAAGCTGCGGCCGTTGACGCGCAGGCCCTCGGCCGAAAGCCTGGCCGCGCTGCCTTCGCCCACGCCCTGCACACGCTCGATCAGATCGGCCCAATCCTTGAACGGGGCCTTCTCGCGTTCTTGCAGGATGCGGGCCGACATGGCCGGGCCAATGCCCTTGATGCCGTCGAGTTCGGCCTCGCTGGCCTGGTTCACATCCACAGCGGCGTAGGCCAGTGCGGCGCAGCACAGGGACAGCAGAACGAGGAGTTTTTTCAGCATGGCGGTGTCCTGAGAATGGTTCAGAGTTCTTCGATACGCCGGGCCGGGTAGCTGTCCCAGGACTGGCAACCGGGACATTGCCAGAAGTGCTGGCGTGCCTCAAAGCCGCAGGCGGCGCAGCGGTAGCGCGTGAGGGGCAGGGTGGCGTGATCCAGCGCGCGTTGCACGGCGCGGTGGTGTTCTTCGTGTTCCAGTCGCTCGCCCGCCAGCCATTTGGCGGCGGCCACGAGCGAAGGTTCCGTCTGCAGATGGCGCAGGTACCAGTCGCGCCCGGCCTGGGTGTTGGGTGCGGCGTCTGTGCCCTGGCTGAGGCTGACGATGGCGTCCAGCACGTCCAGCGAGGGGGCCTGGGCGTAGTGCTGTTCCAGCAGCGCGCGGGCCTGGTCCACCTTGCCGCAGCCACGGGCGGCCTGCGCCCAGAGCGCAGCCGCCAGGGGCAGGGCCATGGGGGCTTCGCTGGTCAGCGTGCGCAGGGTGGCGCAGGCGGCGTCGCACCGGCCTAGCTGCATGTGCAGGCGGGCCTGTTCCACGCGCGGGCGGGCGGCCTGCGGGGCAATGGCCTGGGCCTGGGCCAACAGGTCCAGCGCGGCGGCGGCGTCTTGTTGGGCCAGTCGTTCGCTGGCCTGCTCGCACAGATAGTGGGCCTGGCGAGCGCTGAAGTCGCCCTGGCTGCCGTGCATCTTGTGCGCCATGGCGGCGGCCTGGGGCCAGTCGCGCGAGCGCTCGTAGATGGCCAGCAGGGCCAGTCGCGCGGGTTGCTCGAAGTCGGTGCCTTCCAGCCGCGCCAGGGCCTGTTCGGCGCGGTCCAGCAGGCCCGCCTTGAGGAAGTCCAGCGCCAGTGCGTGCTGGGCGCGGTCGCGGTCTTTGGGGCTCAAGTCGCCGCGTTGCAATAGGTGCTCGTGTACGCGCACGGCGCGGTCGTATTCGCCGCGGCGGCGGAACAGGTTGCCCAGGGCAAAGTGCAGCTCCGAGGTGTCGGGGTCGTTCTGCACCGCCTCGATGAAGGCGTCGATGGCCTGGTCCTGCTGCTCGTTGAGCAGGAAGTTCAGGCCTTTGAAGTAGGCCTTGGGCACGCTGCGGTTCTCGGCGCGCAGCTGGCGCAGGTCGATGCGCGAAGCGGCCCAACCCAGCACAAAGGCCACGGGCAGGCCCAGCAGGAGCCAGACGTAATCAGATTCCATGGGGCGATGCGCTGTCGTTGGTGGGGGCGGGTTGGGGTGGCAGGGGCGCTTGGCGCTCGCGCAGGCTCAGTTGCTCCTGCGCCTGGCGGGCCGCGGCGCGGTGCTTCCACCAGCGCGGCACCATGCCCAGCACACCGGTCACCAGCCCGGCGGCAAAGGCGGTGAGCACCACCAGCACCAGGGGCGCGCGCCACTGCGTGCCAAAGAAGAAGTGCACGGTGGCGTCCTGTTGGTTGTTGAGGGCAAAGGCAAACAGGGTGAAAAAAATGGCTGCCTTGAGCAGCCACAGCAGGTATTTCATGGATCTCCCCCGTGGTGGAGGAATTCTACGGGCCGCCGCCCTGCGCTTGGCCGCTGGCGGCGCAAAAACCTCAGCGGGGCGCGCCTGACGGCTCGTGCTGTTGGCTTTCGAGTTCGGCGGTGCGCTGGTCCACGGCTTCGCGCAGGGCCTTGCCGGGCTTGAAGTGGGGCACACGCTTGGCCGGAATGGCCACGGATTCACCGCTGCGCGGATTGCGTCCCATGCGCGGTGGGCGGTGGCTGACCGAAAAGCTGCCAAAGCCCCGGACTTCGATGCGGTGGCCTTGCACCAGGGCCTGGCCAATGGCGTCGAGCAGGGTCTTGACGGCGTATTCCGCATCGCGCTGCGTGAGGTGGCTGAACCGTGCGGCAAGCGCTTCAACGAGGTCGGATCGGGTCATGGGATGAAAAAAAGGCGTGAAAAAGGCCGGGAGGGCACATTGTGCACCCGCCCGGCCCTTGATGGAACAAGGGGCGTGGGGCGACGCTGAACGTCAGCGCCGCCTTGGGCCTTATTTGTCCGAGTTGTCCAGCTTAGCGCGCAGCAGGGCGCCCAGGCTGGTCGTGCCAGCGCTTTCGCGGGCCGATTGCTGGCTCAGCGATTGCATGGCTTCGTTCTGGTCGGCCATGTCCTTGGCCTTGATCGACAGCTGGATGTTGCGGGTCTTGCGATCCACGTTCACCACCACGGCGGTGACTTCGTCGCCTTCCTTGAGCACGTTGCGGGCATCTTCCACGCG
Source organism: Acidovorax sp. 210-6 (assembly GCF_010020825.1). Taxonomy (GTDB): domain Bacteria; phylum Pseudomonadota; class Gammaproteobacteria; order Burkholderiales; family Burkholderiaceae_C; genus Simplicispira; species Simplicispira sedimenti. Next base: position 2,206,989 of record NZ_JAACJE010000001.1, on the reverse strand, counting down.
ATCGCGGGAGATTTCCGAAGCGCGCAGGTAACCGATGACATCTTCACCCAGATCGATCTCGGCGCCACGGGCGTCCACGGTCTTGACCTTGCCGGTCACCGTCTGGCCCTTGTCGTTCACGGTCACGAAGGTGGTGAACGGGTCGCCGTCGAGCTGCTTGATGCCCAGGGAGATGCGCTCGCGGTCCACATCGACAGCCAGCACGATGGCTTCGACTTCCTGGCCCTTCTTGTAGTTGCGCACGGCGGCTTCGCCGGGTTCGTTCCAGGACAGGTCGGACAGGTGCACCAGACCGTCGATACCGGCAGCCAGGCCCACGAACACGCCGAAGTCGGTGATCGACTTGATCGGACCCTTGACGCGGTCGCCGCGCTTGGTGTTTTGCGCGAACTCTTGCCAGGGGTTGGCACGGCACTGCTTCATGCCCAGGCTGATGCGGCGCTTGTCTTCGTCGATTTCCAGGACCATGACTTCGACTTCGTCGCCCAGCGAAACCAGCTTGGCGGGAGCGATGTTCTTGTTGGTCCAGTCCATTTCGGAGACGTGCACCAGGCCTTCGATGCCGGGCTCGAGTTCGACGAACGCGCCGTAGTCGGCAATGTTCGTGATCTTGCCGAACAGGCGGGTGCTCTGGGGGTAGCGGCGAGCCACGCCCATCCAGGGATCGTCGCCCATCTGCTTGAGGCCCAGGGACACGCGGTTCTTCTCGGTGTCGAACTTGAGGATCTTGGCCGTGATTTCCTGGCCAGCGGTCACCACTTCGGAGGGGTGACGCACGCGGCGCCATGCCATGTCGGTGATGTGCAGCAGGCCGTCGATGCCGCCCAGGTCCACGAACGCACCGTATTCGGTGATGTTCTTGACCACACCTTGAACGATGGAGCCTTCCTTCAGGGTCTCCATCAGCTTGGCGCGCTCTTCGCCCATGGAGGCTTCCACCACGGCGCGGCGGCTCAGCACCACGTTGTTGCGCTTGCGGTCGAGCTTGATGACCTTGAATTCCATGGTCTTGTTTTCGTACGGCGTCAGATCCTTGATCGGACGCGTATCGATCAGCGAGCCGGGCAGGAAGGCGCGGATGCCGTTGACCAGGACAGTCAGGCCTCCCTTGACCTTGCCGGACGTGGTGCCGGTGACGAATTCGCCGGATTCCAGGGCCTTTTCCAGGCTCATCCACGAAGCCAGACGCTTGGCGGTGTCACGCGACAGGATGGTGTCGCCGTAACCGTTTTCGATGGAGCCGATGGCCACCGAAACGAAGTCACCGACTTGGACTTCCACTTCGCCCTGATCGTTCTTGAATTCCTCGATAGGCACGTAGGCTTCGGACTTGAGGCCTGCGTTGACCACGACGAAGTTGTGTTCCACGCGCACGACTTCGGCGGTGATGACTTCGCCCGGGCGCATTTCGGTGCGCTGGAGGGATTCTTCAAAAAGGGCGGCAAAAGATTCGGACATGTGTTTCCTTGCCACAAACAGGATTCCGGCAGCACCATTGCTACCGTTTTTATAGCTGCTTGCGGTGGTTTTGCGGGTGTTTCCGCGGGTTAAGTTGTGAACCACCTGGCCGTGCGCTGCTGCGCGATGGGGGCCGGGTGGGCCTTTTGCAGGACCTTGCGGCCCTGCTGCTTTTCAGCCCTGCGTGCGGGGCACGAAGGGCTGGCGCTCTTGCCACCAGACGAGCACCTGATCCACGGCCTGTTCGACCGTGAGGTGGGAGCTGTCCAGCACCAGAGCATCCTGTGCGGGCTTCAAAGGGGCAACGCTGCGGGACATGTCCCTGGCGTCGCGCGCCTGCAGGTCCGCACGAAGACTGTCGATTGTAGTGTCGATTCCCTTTGAAATCAACTGCTTGTGGCGCCGCTGCGCCCTGCATTCCACGCTGGCGGTGAGGAACACCTTGAGCGGCGCGCCGGGGAAGATGACGGTGCCCATGTCGCGCCCGTCGGCCACCAGGCCAGGCAGGCGGCGAAAGCTGTGCTGGAGATGAACCAGGGCCTCGCGCACGGCGGGCAGCGCCGAAACGCGCGAGGCGTTCATGCCTGCATCTTCGGTGCGGATGGCTTCGGTCACGTCGTCGTGGCCCAGCCAGACCTTGCCGTCTGCAAAGTGCACCGGGAGCTGGCGTGCCAGGTCCGCAATGGCTTTTTCGTGGGCGGCGTCGATGGCCAGCCCGGCACGCGTGGCGGCCAGGGCCGTGATGCGGTACATGGCGCCCGAATCGAGAAAGCCGTAGCCCAGGCGCTGCGCCACTGCGGCCGCCACTGTGCCTTTGCCCGAGGCGGTGGGGCCGTCGATGCACAGCACCGGGATGTGTTCTGGCGCCACCTGCGCCACCGAGAACAGGGCTTCGAAGTAGTCCGGAAAGGTCTTGGCCACGCACTGCGGGTCTTCGATGCGCACGGGCAGGCCAGCCGGGTTGAAGCTGGCGAGCGAGAAGCACATGGCGACGCGGTGGTCGTCATAGGTGTGGATGGACGCGGCCTTCCAGTGCGCCGGGCTGGCAGGTGGCGTCACCCGGATGAGGTCCGGCCCTTCTTCCACGCTGGCGCCCAGCTTGCGCAGCTCGGTGGCCATGGCGGCGATGCGGTCGGTCTCCTTGACGCGCCAGCTGGCAATGTTGCGCAGCACCGTGGTGCCCTGGGCGTACAGGGCCATGACGGCCAGGGTCATGGCGGCATCGGGGATGTGGTTGCAATCCAGCTCGATGGCGCGCAGCGGCCAGGCGCCGCGCGACACTTCCAGCCAGTTGGGGCCGCTGGTGACCTGCGCACCCATGGCTTGCGCGGCCTCGACAAAGCGGATGTCGCCCTGGATGGAATCCAGCCCCACCCCCAGAATTTTGATGCCATTTTGGCCGCTGACGCCCGCTGCTATTGCGCCAGCAGCTATGAAATAGCTAGCAGAGGAGGCGTCTGCCTCCACATGGATGTCGCCGGGCGATTGGTAGCGGCTGTTGGCAGGAATGGTGAAGCGCTGCCATTGGTCGTGCACCACGGCAATGCCAAAGCGTTCCAACAGGCGCAGCGTGATGTGGATGTAGGGCTTGGAGATGAGCTCGCCCACCACCTCGATCACCACGTCCTGCTGCGCGCTGGCCAGCGGCAGCGCCATCAGCAGCGCGGTGAGGAATTGGCTGGACACGTCGCCGCGCACGCGGATGGGCGCGTCGAGCTTCAGGGGCGGTACACCGCCTGCATGGGCGATGCGCAGCGGCGGATAACCCTCGTTGCCCAGGTAGTCGATCTGGCAACCGAGTTGGCGCAGCGCATCGACCAGGTCGCCAATGGGGCGCTCGTGCATGCGCGCAATGCCGCTGAGTTCAAACGCACCACCCAGCAGCGCCAGTGCCGCCGTCAGCGGGCGCATGGCCGTGCCCGCGTTGCCCAGGAACAGTTGGGCCGGCGAGTGTGGCGCCCGGCCGCCCAGGCCGGTGATGTGTACCTGTGCGCCATCCTCTTCGACGGTGCAGCCCAATTGGCGCAGCGCGTCCAGCATCACGCGGGTGTCGTCCGAGGCCAGCAGGTCGTGCACCGTGGTGCGGCCTGCGCTCAGTGCGGCCAGCAGCAGCACACGGTTGGAAATGCTCTTGGAGCCGGGGAGCTGGACTTCGCCCGCCACAGCGTGCAGGGGCGGCAGATCGAGGAAGGCGGTGCGGTACATCGGTGTCGTTCGTCCATGGCCCTGGGGCCGGTGCACGCGGCGCATCGGCCCATGGGCATGCGCCGCGCGGGATTCGCTCAAGACGCCGCCCGTGTGGGGCCGCGCCGCAGGAAATCCCCGGGTTACTTCTTGCTGCGCTGGGCGCCCATGCGCCAGTGCTTGCGGGTTTCGCTGGCGAAGGTGAGCATGTCCTCGATGGACTGCGAGTCACCCTGGCGCATGGCGTGCTCGATGCGTTCGAGCGTCTGCTTGTACAGGTCGGACTGCCGCAGCAACTCTTCGCGGTTGGACAGCAGGATGTCGCGCCACACCTTGGGGTCGCTGGCGGCAATGCGCGTGAAGTCGCGAAAGCCCGGGCCGGCGAGCGACAGGTAGGTGTCGGCATCCTCCTGCCCGGCGATGCTGTTGATCAGCGTGAAGGCCAGCAGGTGCGGCAGGTGGCTCACGGCGGCAAAGGCGGCGTCGTGCGACTCGGGCGACATGCTGGTGACGCGGCTGCCCAGTTGCGTCCAAACCTCTTGTGCGCGCTGCAATTGTGCGGTGTAGGTGCGCTCGGTGGGCGTGAGGATGACCTGGCGGCCGCTGTAGAGTTCGGCCTCGGCGTGTTCCACGCCCGAGACTTCACGCCCCGTGATGGGGTGCGCGGGCACGAAGGAGCCCACCTTTTCGCGCAGCGCACTTTCGGCGGCCTGCACGACGTCGGCCTTGGTGGAGCCCACGTCCATGATGAGCATTTGCGGCGTGACGAGGTGCCGGATGGCCTTGAGCGTGGCCTCGGTGGCCGACACTGGCACTGCCAGCAGCACGATATCGGCGCCGGCGACGGCCAGCAGGGCCGAGGGGGCTTCCACGTCGATCACGCCCAGCTGGCGTGCGCGGTCGGTGGTGGACGGGGACTTGCTGTAGCCCACCACGCGCTGTACCAACCCGGCCTGCTTGAGCGCCAGGGCAAACGATCCACCCATCAGTCCGCATCCGATGAGCCCGAGTTGTTCAAACATGCAATGTCCTTGTTGCGTTGCGGTGCATGGCGGCTTTCGCGCGTTCAGGGCGTGACCGGATAGGCACCCAGCATCTTGTAGTACGCGCACAGCGAGCGCAGCTCCTCCAGCGCAGCGGCCACATGGGGCTGCGAGGGGTGTCCGTCGATGTCGATGTAGAAATAGTATTCCCACTGGCCCGTGCGTGCAGGGCGCGACTCGAAGCGCGTCATCGAGACGCCGTGCTTCTTCAGCGGCACCAGCAGGTCGTGCACCGCGCCGGGTTCGTTGGGGACCGAAACGATCAGGCTCGTGCAGTCCTTGCCCGTGGGCGCAGGCATGGCCAGCGTGTGGGGCAGGCAGATGATGGCAAAGCGCGTTCGGTTGTAGGCCTCGTCCTGGATGGCGTGCGCAACGATGTGCAGTCCGAACTGCGTGGCCGCGCGTTCGCTGGCCAGGGCCGCCCAGGTTGGGTTGGTGGCGGCCAGCCGCGCACCCTCGGCGTTGCTGGAGACGGGTCGGCGCTCGGCGTGCGGCAGGTGCTTGGTCAGCCAGGCCTGGCACTGCGCCAGGGCCTGCGGGTGGGCCAGCACGGCCTCGATGCCGTCGAGCGAATTGGTCTGGCGCAGCAGGTTGTGGCGCACCAGCAGGCTCACTTCGCCCACCACATGCGTGGGTGAGTGCAGGAACAGATCGAGCGAGCGCGTGACCACGCCCTCGACCGAATTCTCGACGCCCACCACACCGAACTGCACGCTGCCCGAGGCCGTGGCGTGGAACACTTCGTCGAAGTTGGCGCAATAGACGATGTCGGCAGCCCCGCCGAAATACTCGATCGCCGCCTGCTCGCAGAAGGTGCCCGCAGGCCCCAGCACGGCCACGCGCTGGGGCGATTCGAGCGCCAGGCAGGCCGACATGATTTCGCGCCAGATGGCGGCGACATGCGCGCTCTTGAGCGGCCCAGGGTTGGCGCGTGTGATTTTTTCGATCACCTGCGCCACGCGGTCGGGGCGGAAGAAGGGGGTGCCTTCGCGTTTCTTGACCTCGCCGACACGCTCGGCCACCAGGGCGCGCTGGTTCAGCAGGGTGAGCAGTTGCTGGTCGATGTTGTCGATCTGGACGCGCAGGCTGGCCAGTTCAGGGGTGGCTTGTGGGGTGTTCATGGGTGGGGCGCGGCTCAGGCGTGGCGCTGCTCGAATTCTCGCATGTAGTCCACCAGCGCCTGCACGCCTGCGATGGGCATGGCGTTGTAGATGCTGGCGCGCATGCCGCCCACGGACTTGTGGCCCTTGAGTTGCAGCAGGCCGCGCTCTTTGGCGCCGGCCAGGAAGGCATCGTTGCGCGATTCGTCACGCAGGAAGAAGGGTACGTTCATGCGCGAACGGCAGTGGGCAGCCACTTTGTTCAAGTAAAACGCGGATTGGTCGATGGTGTCGTACAGCATCTGCGCCTTGGCGATGTTGCGCTGCTCGATGGCGGCAATGCCGCTGAGACTGCCTTCGCGCTGGCGCTTGAGCCACTGGAAGGTCAGGCCCGCGATGTAGATGCCCCAGGTGGGCGGCGTGTTGTACATGGAGCGGTTCTCGGCCACCGTCTGGTAGTTGAACGCGCTGGGGCAGATGGGCAGGGCGTGGCCCAGCAAATCCTCGCGCACCACGACCAGCGTCAGGCCCGCCGGGCCCAGGTTTTTTTGCGCGCCGCCAAAGGCCAGGCCCACGCGCGACCAGTCCACGCTGCGCGAGGCGACGTGGGAGGAGAAATCGATGACCAGCGGCGCGTCTGAGCCCAGGGCCTTCAGGTCGGGCAGTTCATGGAACTCGATGCCGTGGATGGTTTCGTTGCTGCACAGGTGCAGGTAGCTAGCGCCCTTGCTCAGCTGCCACTGCGCCGGGGCGGGCAGGGTGGTGAACTGGCTGTCCTCGCTGGTGGCCACCACGTTCACCTCGGCGGCGTACTTGCGCGCCTCCTTGGCCGACTTCTGGCTCCAGCCGCCGGTCACCACGAAATCGACCGTCCCGGCCCGGGAGAGGTTCAGCGGCACGATGGCGTTTTCGGCCAGGCCACCGCCTTGCATGAACAACACCTGGAACTGCGGCGGGATGGCCAGCAGCTCGCGCAGGTCGGCCTCGGCCTGTTCGCAGATGGAGATGAATTCCTTGCCCCGGTGGCTCATCTCCATCACGCCCATGCCGCTGCCATGCCAGTCCAGCATTTCGGCGGCGGCCTGTTCCAGAACTTCGGCAGGAATGGCAGCCGGGCCGGCAGAGAAGTTGTAGGGGCGTTGCATGGTTTGAATAAAAAACGGTTTCAGCGCCCATCAATAGAGCGCAAGCAGCTACAAAAATAATAGCAAAGCGCCTTGCGGCGCCTGGCATCAGGATTCGGCGGCTGAGGCGTCCTCGTCGGGCGTCGGAGCGTCGGTGTTGTTGGCGTCGTTTTCGACAATGCGCTGCAGGCCGCTGAGTTGTGCACCCTCGTCCAGCGCGATCAGCGTCACGCCCTGCGTGGCACGGCCCAGTTCGCGGATCTCGCTCACACGGGTGCGCACCAGCACGCCCTTGTCGGTGATGAGCATGATCTCGTCGTCGGCATGCACCAGCGTGGCGGCCACGACCTTGCCGTTGCGCTCGCTTTGCTGGATGGCGATCATGCCCTTGGTGCCCCGGCCGTGGCGCGTGTATTCGGTGATGCTGGTGCGCTTGCCGTAGCCGTTGATGGTGGCGGTGAGCACGCTTTGGGTCTCGTCTTCAGCCACCAGCATGGCGATCACGCTCTGGCCTTCTTCGAGCATCATGCCGCGCACGCCGCGAGCCTGGCGGCCCAGGGGGCGCACATCGTTTTCGTCAAAGCGCACGGCCTTGCCGCCGTCGGAAAACAGCATCACGTCATGCTGGCCGTCGGTGAGTGCGGCACCGATGAGGTAGTCGCCATCGTCCAGGTTCACGGCAATGATGCCGCCCTTGCGCGGGTTGCTGAATTCGTCCAGCGCCGTCTTCTTGACCGTGCCCATGCTGGTCGCCATGAACACGTAGCGGTCGGCCGGGAAGCTGCGCATGTCCCCGGTCAGCGGCAGCACCACGTTGATCTTTTCGCCGTCCTGCAGCGGGAACATGTTGACGATGGGGCGCCCGCGCGAGCCGCGCGAGCCCGAGGGCACTTCCCAGACCTTGAGCCAGTACAGCCGCCCACGGTTGGAGAAGCACAGGATGTAGTCGTGCGTGTTGGCGATGAAGAGCTGGTCGATCCAGTCGTCTTCCTTGGTGGCCGTGGCCTGCTTGCCGCGCCCGCCGCGCTTTTGCGCGCGGTATTCGCTCAGCGGCTGGCTCTTGATGTAGCCCGAGTGGCTCAGCGTGACCACCATGTCGGTGGGCGCAATCAGGTCTTCGGTGGACAGGTCTTGTGCGCTGTGCTCGATCTGGCTGCGGCGCGCGCCCAGCTTGGTCTGGCCGAATTCCTGCTGCAGGCTGGTCAGCTCGTCGCTGATGATGGTGGAGACGCGCTCGGGCTTGGCCAGGATGTCCAGCAAGTCCTCGATGTGCGCCATGATGTCCTTGTACTCGGCGACGATCTTGTCCTGCTCCAGCCCGGTGAGGCGCTGCAGACGCATTTGCAGAATTTCTTGCGCCTGGGTTTCCGACAGGCGGTACAGGCCGTCCTGCAGCAGGCCGAATTCGCGTTCCAGGCCTTCGGGACGGTAGTCGTCGGCATTGACCACGCCACCGTCTGCGCGCGTGCGCGTCAGCATCTCGCGCACCAGTTTGCTGTCCCAGGGGCGGGCCATCAGCTCGGCCTTGGCCACAGGCGGTGTGGGCGCGTTACGGATGATGGCGATGAAGTCGTCAATGTTGGCCAGGGCCACGGCCAGGCCTTCAAGCACATGGCCACGGTCGCGCGCCTTGCGCAGCTCGAACACGGTGCGGCGGGTGACCACTTCGCGGCGGTGCTGCAGGAAGACTTCGACCAGGTCCTTGAGGTTGCACAGGCGTGGTTGGCCGTCGATCAGGGCCACCATGTTGATGCCAAAGGTGTCCTGCAACTGCGTCTGCTTGTACAGGTTGTTGAGCACCACCTCGGGCACCTCGCCGCGCTTGAGCTCGATCACCAGGCGCATGCCCGATTTGTCGGACTCATCCTGGATGTGGCTGATGCCCTCGATCTTCTTCTCGTGCACCAGCTCGGCCATGCGCTCCTGCAGCGTCTTCTTGTTGACCTGGTAGGGCAGCTCGTCCACGATGATGGCCTGGCGCTGGCCCCGGTCGATGTCCTCAAAGTGGCACTTGGCGCGCATCACCACCTTGCCGCGGCCGGTGCGGTAGCCTTCCTTGACGCCCTGAATACCATAAATGATGCCAGCCGTGGGGAAATCCGGCGCCGGGATGATTTCCATCAACTCGTCAATGCTGGCCTGTGGGTTGCGCAGCAGGTGCAAGCAGGCGTCCACCACCTCGTTCAGGTTGTGCGGAGGAATGTTGGTGGCCATGCCCACGGCAATGCCTGCGCTGCCATTGACCAGCAGGTTGGGCAGGCGCGTGGGCAGCACCAGGGGCTCCTTCTCGCTGCCGTCGTAGTTGGGGCCGAAATCGACGGTTTCCTTGTCGATGTCGGCCAGCATTTCATGGGCAATTTTCGACAGGCGGATTTCGGTGTAACGCATGGCTGCGGCGCTGTCGCCATCGACCGAACCGAAGTTGCCTTGACCGTCCACCAGCATGTGGCGCAGCGAGAAATCCTGTGCCATGCGCACAATGGTGTCGTACACCGCGCTGTCGCCGTGCGGGTGGTACTTACCGATCACGTCACCGACGATACGGGCCGATTTCTTGTACGCCCGATTCCAGTCGTTGCCCAGCTCGTGCATGGCAAACAACACCCGCCGGTGCACGGGCTTGAGGCCATCGCGCGCATCGGGCAGCGCCCGGCCCACGATCACGCTCATGGCGTAATCCAGGTAACTGCGGCGCATCTCCTCTTCCAGGCTGATGGGCAGGGTCTCTTTGGCGAACTGGGTCATGGGTGCGGCAGTCGAGGCTAAGGCTAGGGGCACCCATTTTAGGCGCAAGCGCCTGTTGCTGTTGAGCAACATCCTGGGGCGAATCCGGAGGGGTGGAACGCCTTCCGGGTGCCTTGTGCCACGAGTAAAGCACGGCTATGGCACAATCGATCGAACGTTTTTGGTGATTGATGCCAATTGCGTCCGATCACGCAGCGCTGCTGCTGCGCCTTTTTCCCCAAGAGGAGAACCATGAAGAAACTGAACAAAGTGGCGATGCTCATCGCCTCCGCAGCGCTCGCAACTGCCGCTGGCGCCCAAACCATCGACAACTGGAAGAACGGCTCCAACGAGCTGGTCTGGAAGAACGGCACCAACGAACTGTGCTGGCGCGATGCCAACTGGACGCCTGCCACCGCTGCCCCTGGCTGCGACGGCGCTCTGGCTGCTCCTGCTCCCGCTCCGGCTGCTGCGCCTGCAGCTCCCGCTGCAGCTCCCGCTGCACCTGCTGCCAAGCCCGCTGCGCCCACCTCTTCCAAGGTGACCTACGCTGCCGACGCTTTCTTCGACTTCGACAAGGCTGTTCTGAAGCCCGAAGGCAAGGCCAAGCTGGACGACCTGGCCTCCAAGGTCAAGGCCATCAACCTGGAAGTGATCATTGCTGTGGGTCACACCGACTCCGTCGGCTCTGACGCCTACAACCAGAAGCTGTCGATCCGCCGCGCCGAAGCCGTGAAGGCTTACCTGGTGTCCAAGGGCATCGACAAGAGCCGCGTGTACACCGAAGGCAAGGGCGAGAAGCAGCCCGTGGCCGACAACAAGACCAAGGAAGGTCGCGCCAAGAACCGTCGCGTTGAGATCGAAGTGGTCGGCACCCGCGCCAACTGATCTTCTGCGCAACGCGCACCTCAAAAAGCCCCGCTTGCGGGGCTTTTTGTTTTTCGACCGGGCCCGTGCGCTGCTTCGCCGGGTTTACAGTGCACGCAGTTGCCTTGTCTTCTGGAACTCCATGGATTCGCACACCTTTCTCTGGCACGACTACGAGACCTTCGGGGCAGACACCCGGCGTGATCGACCGGCGCAGTTTGCGGCTGTTCGCACCGATGCGCAACTCAACGAAATCGGCGAACCCCTCATGTGGTATTGCCAGCCGGCCAACGACTATCTGCCCGATCCCACGTCCTGTCTGATCACCGGCATCACCCCCCAGCAGGCCTGGGAGCGGGGCCTGCCCGAGCGTGAATTTGCGCAGAAAATCGCCGACGAAATGGCGCAGCCCGGCACCATTGGCGTGGGCTACAACACCATCCGGTTCGACGATGAAATCACGCGCTTCATGTTCTGGCGCAACCTCATCGACCCCTATGCGCGCGAGTGGCAGAACCAATGTGGCCGCTGGGACTTGCTCGACGTGGTGCGCCTGGCCTATGCGCTGCGGCCCGACGGCATTGTCTGGCCGACCAAAGAAGACGGCTCGCAGAGCTTCAAGCTGGAACACCTGACGAAGGCCAACGGCCTGCAGCACGAGGCCGCGCACGATGCGCTGTCGGATGTGCGAGCCACCATCGCGCTGGCGCGGTTGCTGCGCCAGCACAACCCCCGGCTGTTCGATTTCGCCTTCGGCCTGCACAAGAAGGACCGCGTGGCTGCCGAGCTGCGCCTGCCCGCCACGGCGCAGACGGCGCGGCCCTTTCTGCACGTGTCGGGCATGTTCCCTGCCGAACGCGGCTGTTTGGCCGTGATGTGGCCGCTGGCCAGCCATCCCACGAACAAGAACGAGATCATCGCCTGGGACCTTGCGCATGACCCGCGTGAACTGGCCCTGCTGGATGTGGAGCAACTGCGTTTGCGCATGTTCACGCGCACGGCCGACCTGCCCGAAGGCGTCACGCGCCTGCCCATCAAGACCGTGCACCTGAACAAATCACCCATGGTGGTGGGCAATGTGAACACGCTCACGCCTGCGCTGGCGCAGCGCTGGGGCATCGACCTGGCCCTGGCGGCAGCGCACGCCGAGGTGGCGCGCGCGCTGCCGGACATGAGTGCCATCTGGCCCGCGGTGTTTGCCCGCCCGCCCGAACCCGCGCCCGATGTGGAGCAGGACTTGTACGGCGGCTTCGTGGGCAACAACGACCGCCGTCGCCTCAACGAGCTGCGCACCCTGTCGGGCGAGCAGCTTGCCCGTGCACGCACGGGTTTCGACGATCCACGGCTGGACGAGTTGCTCTGGCGTTACCGCGCGCGCTCGTTTCCCGATACCTTGACGCCCGAGGAGGCGCAACGCTGGGAAGCGCACCGCGCAGCCCGGCTGCTGGAAGGGCAGGGCGGCATGCGGACCGTGGACCAGTTTTTTGCCGAGATCGACCAACTCTCCGAGACCGCCGACGAGCGCGCCGAGGAGATTCTGGGTGCCCTGTACGATTGGGCCGAGGCCATCGTCCCCGAACATTGAGCCGGCACCATGCCTGAAGCCCCACCACCCGCCAGCATTGGAAAATACCGCATCGAACGCGAAATCGGTCGCGGTGCCAGCGGCGTGGTGTACCTGGGGCTGGACGGCTTTCGGGGCAAGCAGGTGGCCATCAAGCAGATGCATGCCCACCTGCTGGCCGATCCGGCGCAGGCCCAGCGCTACCGCCGCCTGCTGCGCAACGAGGCCATGCTGGCCGGACGCCTGCGTCACCCGCACATCGTGCGCTTGTTGGATGCCGACGAAGAGGCCGTTCCGCCCTACTTGGTGCTGGAATATGTGCAGGGCCGCCCCTTGTCGGACTTTGCCAAGGCCGACAGCCTGCTGCCCGTGGCCCAGGTGCTGGACATCGCCTTCAAATGTGGCCAGGCGCTGGAGCATGCCCAGCGCCAGGGTCTGGTGCACCGTGACATCAAGCCCGCCAACATCCTGTTGTCCGAGGAGGGGGAGGTCAAGCTGGCGGATTTTGGCGCAGCCCTGTCGGTGCGCAGCGAGGCCACGCAGATCGCCGGCTTGGTCGGATCACCCTCGTACATGTCGCCCGAGCAGGTGCGTGAAGAGCCACTCACGCACCACAGCGACATGTTTTCGCTCGCGGTGGTGGTGTATGAGCTGCTGACGGGCCGCCGCCCCTTCGATGGCGACACCGACTACGCCACCATGTTCCGCATCGGCAACGATGTGCCTGTGCCGCCCAGCCTGCTGCGGCCCGCATTGCCCACAGAGCTGGACCAGTGGCTGCTGCGCGCGCTGGCCAAGCACCCGCAACAGCGCTACCTCCAGTGGGAAGACTGGTGCCAGTCACTCATGGCGCTGAGCAAAAGCCTGCCGCGCCAACGCTCGCAGGACACCGAGTCCGAACGCTTTGCCCGCTTGCGCGCGCTGTCCTTCTTTGACGACTTCCACGACGTCGTGCTGTGGGAACTGATGCGCCTGGGCAAGTGGCGCCGCCTGGACCGCGGCACGGTGTTGATGCGCGAGAACACGCCGGGTGATTCGTTCTGTGTGCTCATCGAAGGGCAGGTGAGCGTCAGCCGCCAGGGCTGGCACCTGAGCACCCTGGACCCCGGCGTGACGCTGGGCGAGATGACCTACCTGCGCCCGGAGCACCGCATCCGCACCGCCACGGCAGTGGCCGAAACCGAGGTGCTGGTGCTCAAGATCCGCAACCCCGCACTGCGCGAAGCGTCCGAGGAATTGCAGTCGCGCTTTGACAAGGCTTTCATTCGGCTGCTGGTGGGCAGGCTCATTGCCACCAACGAGCAACTGGCGGAATGGGAAATCGTGGCGGCCCCACGGGGCATCAATGGGGCTTGATTGCTATTAAATTTATAGCTGTTTGCGCTTTATGGGTGAGCGCTAAAGCCACTTTTTCTTGGTTCTGCCAATAATGGCCGGCGGCACCCATTCTGATGTCCAGACTCCCCTGGATCAGCACCCGTGCGATCGGCGTGGTTTTGCACGCATTGGCCTGCTCTGCGTGGCTTCTGGCCGGTGTATAACCACACCCCTTGGGTCTCGCGCATGTGCGTGGCCCATCCTCCGATACGGCCCGCCACATTGGCGCGCCACAACACCAAGGAACACGCAAGATGGGCGCGCAGTGGAAGGCAAAAGGCAAGGCACAGGTGGCCGACGCCAAGGGCAAGCTGTTTGGCAAGCTGGTCAAGGAAATCCTGGTCGCCGCGCGCGGCGGTGCGGACCCGTCCACGAATTCGCGGTTGCGCCTCGTGGTGGAGCAGGCCCGCAAGGCCTCCATGCCCAAGGACACGCTGGAGCGTGCCATCAAGAAGGGCTCGGGCACGGGCACCGAAGCGGTGCACTACGAGCATGTGATCTACGAAGGCTTCGCGCCGCACCGTGTGGCCGTGATGGTCGAGTGCCTGACGGACAACGTGAACCGTACAGCGCCTGAAATGCGCGTGCTGTTCCGCAAAGGCCAGCTGGGTACTTCGGGCTCGGTGGCCTGGGACTTTGACCATGTGGGTCTGATCGAGGCCGAGCCCGCCACCGCAGGCGCAGACCCCGAGGTGGCTGCCATCGAGGCCGGTGCGCAGGATTTCGAGCCAGCGGACGAGGAGGGCGCCACCCTGTTCATCACCGACCCGACCGACCTCGATCTGGTCAGCCGTGCGCTGCCCGCGCAGGGTTTCACCGTACTGACGGCAAAGCTGGGCTACAAGCCCAAGAACCCCGTCAATCCCGCGAGCCTGAGCGCAGAGCAACTGGAGGAAGTGGAGTCCTTTCTCGCCGCCATCGATGCCAACGACGACGTGCAGAACGTGTACGTCGCACTGGCGGGCTGAGGGAGCCTGGATCCAACCCGTGTCAGCCGGTCCCCCGCGCCTCGTGGAGGTGCTGGATGCGTGGGATATTCTGAACCCGCTGCATGGGTCACCGCACCACGGTAGAGTTTCTGCACAGTGCACAGTCCAACCCTCCTGACTCTCACGGCCATCCTCATGGCCATGGTCACCGCAGTGCTGTTTGCAGTGTGGTACTTCAACCGGCAGATCCCTGGCCTGCGGCTGTGGACGCTGTCGTACCTGTTCGGCCTGCTGTTCAGCATCAGCTTTCTGCAATGGACGCGACTGCCGCCCGCCCTGTCCGTCGTGCTGACCCAATGCGCGGTGTCATTGACGGGCTACCTCTGCCTGATGGGTTGCCATGCCTACATGGGTCGGCCGCCGCCCCGCCATGGACGGGCGGTGGTGTTCATCGCGGTACTGGTTGGCATGGCGCTGTATTTCACGCTGGTGCAGCCCCATCCGGGCATGCGCTTTCTGGCCGCGAGCCTTGGGCCTGGCGTGTTCTACGGGTTGTCGGCCGCCACCCTTGCGCATGGGGGCATGCAGGCCTATCCAGCCCGCTACCTGACGGCGATCGTCATGGGCGCGCATGGCGCTTTTGTGCTGTTGCGGACCCTGCTGTTCAAGTTGCAGATGTCGCTCGTGCAGGATGCCGACATGGTCCCGGCCCTGTCGCAGTTCGTCATCCTGGAGGCGATCATGGCGCTGGTGCTGATCGCGTTTGGCATTCTGATGCTGGCCAACGAGTTCACCCACAGCGCCTTGCGGCGGCTGGCGGAGATGGACCCGCTGACCAGCGTCTTCAACCGGCGCGCCTTTCTGACGTTGCTGGACAAGGCCATCAGCCAGGCGCGGCGCCGCCGGGCCGAACTGCCCGTGCTGGTGATCGATCTGGACCATTTCAAGAAGATCAACGACACCTGGGGCCACCAGTGCGGGGATGAGGTGCTACGCCACTTCGTGGGCCTGGCCGCCAGTTGCCTGCGCAGGGAGGATCTCATGGGCAGGCTTGGTGGCGAGGAGTTCGCAATCGCCTTGCCCCTTGCCACCCGCGAGGGTGCCAGGGCCGTGGCCGAGCGCCTGTGTTCTCTGGTGGGGCAGCACCCCGCGATGACCGAGCATGGGCCGATCGCGCTCACAGTGAGCGTCGGAGTGACCCTGTGCGCTGCCGGCGAAAGCCCCGAAGGGGTGTTGCACCGTGCGGATGCGGCCATGTACCAGGCCAAGCAGCGCGGGCGCAACCGGGTCGAGGTGTGGCAGCCAGAGCCCGTTCCGGGCGGCTCACGGGCCGCCGTCGCCAGCCCGTAGCCTTCGAGTCCCAGCAGCTGCGCTGGCTGGGTGGTGACGGCTTCGAAGCATTGGCGCATGGTGGCCTGGCTGGTCATCTGGCCCACATGCAGGGCCATGTGTGCCAGTTCCTGCTGTCGCCACTGCCCAGTCCATACCAGGGGTCCATCACGCAGTCCTGGCCGAAAGCCACGGTCAGACCTGCGGCCAGTAGTTCGGGCACGCGCGTCATGCCCCGGCGCGTTTCCGCGATGCGGCCGTCCTGAACGGCAACGGACATCTGGGTGCGGCCGTCGGGCAGCGTGGCGTTGCGGCAGCCCAAGGATACAGCGCAAAAACGCTATTGTTTTGATAGCTGTTTGCGCTTTATCTATGGGCTCAAAGCCTATTTTTCATCGAATTTTAAGGTGGCCTCAGAAATCCTTGACCAGCGACACATGGACGCTGCGTCCTGGCTGGGTGTAGGCGTCATTGGTGGCGGATGAGGCCGCCAGGCCATAAACGTCGGGCCAGAGCCAGTACTTGCGGTTGGTCAGGTTGTGCACGGCGAAGTTCAGGCGCAGGTCCTTGCGCAGGCGCCACTGCGCGGATACATCCAGCGTGGTGGCCGAGGGAACGGTGAACTGCGTGTTGGGCGGCTTGACGGACGAGGCGCTGTCGATGTCCTTGGCCGTCTTGGCAGCATGGTGGCGCATATCCAGGCGCAGGCCCCAGGCCGCCGTGTCGTACTGCACGCCCAGCGCCAGCTGGGCGGGGTCCACCGAGTTGATGGGTTTGCCGGTGGCGCGGTTCACACCGCGTGCCTTGCCGTAGCTGAACGGCGTGACCAGGCGTCCGCCCGCCACGCGGCCCCAGTCGTACTGGCCCTTGAGCTCAAAGCCAGTGATGCGTGCGCGCTCGGTGTTGATGGTCTGGAAGATGCGCGGATCCGCCGCTGTGCCCGTGCCGCGGATCAGCACCGTGTCCATGATCAGGTTGGAATAGTGGCTGCCAAACACGGCGGCGTCCAGGCTCAGGCGGTCCAGGCGTCCGCGCACGCCCAGTTCCACGCCGCGGCTCTTTTCGGGCCGGAGGTCGGGGTTGGGGATGATGATGACCTGTTCGGCGGCGTTTTCGTAGTAGCCGTTGACCTGCCCTGCATCGGGGGCGCGAAAGCCCGCTGCATACTGGCCGAACACGCTCCACTGTTCCGTGGCGCGGTACAGCACGCCGATCTTGGGCGACAGCGCCGAGCCCGAGAGCGACTGCCCTGGCTGCTTGGCGGGTGGGTAAAAGCCCGCCTGGCTGGTCACGTCAAGTGAAAAATGGTCGAAGCGCAGGCCAGGGGTCAGGCTCCAGTTGCCGTGCACCGATTCGTCCTGCACATAGAGCGCGCTGGTGGTCTCGCGTGTGTCGGGGAAGCGCTTGAGCGGGAACACTTCCGGTGGGAGGGGGGCCAGGCCGGTGTAGAGGTTGGAGATGTCGCTGCGCACATGGTCCAGTCCGTAGGTGATCTTGTGCGCCCAGCCACCGCTGCGCAAAATTTTGTCGGCCTGCACGCCGGCCTGCCAGGTGCTCTCGCCATAGGAGTTGTCGCGCACGCGCAGGGGCAGGGTGTTGCGTACGCTGGTGCCGACCTGGCGCGATTGCGCATCCTGGTACGCCACGACGGTGCGCACGTGGTCTGCCCAGTCGGTACCCAGGCCAAACCGGGCATCCCAGGTCAGGCGGTTGCGCTCCATGGCGCGCGAGGAGTATTCATCGACGATGGCACCGGCAATCTGCGCCGGGGTGCCGCGCAAGGGCAGGGGGTTGCGACTGGAGAGCAGGTCCACATCCGATTTCTTCTGCACATGCTCCAGCGTGAACACGTGGCGCTGAGTGGCATGGGGGCGCAGCACGATCTTGCCGAGCACCGCGTTGTCGCGGTCGTCCTGCGGGTTGGGGCTGGTGCGGTTGAGATTGGGCTCGTTGTTGGTGCCCATGTTGTCCATGGCGTGGGCGCCGCGGGTGGTGGCCGTCAGCATCCACTGCAGGGTGTCGCTGGCTTGGCCTGCCACGGTACCGGCCAGGGTGTGGCCGTTGTCGTCACCGCTCCAGCCCGCCGCAATGCGGCCACCGAGCGTTTTGGGTGTTTCGCCTTTGCCGACGGCCAGGAAGTCGGCCGGTTCGTGCGTGATGAAGTTGACCAGCCCCGCCATGCCGTCGGAGCCGTACAGGGCGGACGCCGGGCCACGTACCACCTCGATGCGCTTGAGCAGTTCGAGCGAGAGGTATTCACGGTCAAAGGTGGTGGTGCGGAAGGCGTAGCTGCGCGGCATGCGCACGCCATCGGTCATCAGCAGCACCCGGTTGCCACCCAGGCCGCGGATGTTGATGCCTACGTTGCCATCGCGCCCGGCGCTGGCGGTGGCACCGCCCACGGAAAACCGGGCCGGCGAGCGCTTGACCGAGGTGTTGGGCAGGTTCTCCAGCGCTTCGCGCAGGTTGCGGCTTTGCTGGTTGCTCAGGGTGTTGGCGTTGATCACATCGTAGGACAGCGGCAGTTCGTCTGCCGCCTGCTCCTGCCGCGAGCCGCTGACCACCACCTCGGGCAGTGCCGCATGGGCGTTGCGTGGGGCCGTGCTTTGGGCATGTGCCGGCACCATGTGCAGACAAGCCAGGGATACCAGGACGGCCAAGGTACGTGCCTGGGGTCGGGAAGGGTCTGTCGAACGGTGGATCTGCATGTTGGTTGTTTTTTTGCGTGGGTGGTAGGTGTCTGACAGCTTCGCAGGAAGGGGGAGCGCGGGCTGAGCCGCCTGCGCACATCCCCAGACCAGGGTCGGCTATGGCTGGCTATGGCTTCTTGGCCTTGGAGGCTTGGAGGCGTGCGTCTTCCAGGTATTCTTGGGTGACCTTGGCGTCTTCGGAGCCCGGTTCCAAGAGCCCCAGCAGTTTTTCCCAGTCTGCTGCGGCGCGATCGAAGTCCCCCTGTTGATAGGCGGCAACGCCGGACATCATGAGTGCGCTGGGGTGTTCGGGATCCACACTCAGGGCCTGTCGAACCAGTTCCTGCGGCTGGCCTTCCATGCGATTGCCTGCCCGCAGGGCCAGCAGTTCGGCATAGTCCACCAGGAAGTCGGGGTGGTTCTGAATGGCTTCACTGGCCTTGGCATAGGCCTGCGCGGCCTCGTCCAGTCGGCCCATGACCTTGTAGGACCGCGCCAGCATGGCCCAGCCCTTGGGGTTGTCTGGATTGGCCTGGAGTTTGGCGGCCAGGGACTCCACCATCTGGATCACCTGTTCTTGCGCTGCGGCCTGCGCGAGTGCAGGACTCAGCGCCGCAGGGTTGCCCAGAAAGTGGTACATGCCTGCGGCGCCCAGGGGCAATACCAAGGCCAGCAATGCCGAAGTGCGTCGTGCGCTCCAGAAGGGTGTGGCGGTCGGTGCGGCAGGGGCATCGGGTTCTGCGGTGTCGTCCAGCAGGCGCAGCTGCAGCTCGTCGCGGGTGGCCTCATAGTCGGCCGGTGTCATGGTGCCATTGGCAAGGTCGCGCTCCAGGGCATCGAGCTGTTCGCGGTAGATGGCGGCGTTCAGTCGCAGGCTGGAGACGTTGTTGAGCGGCGTTGGACGCAGCAGGGGCCAGACCATCCAAACGATGATCAGCACGGTCAAGGCCGCTGCGAGGGCAATGAAAAGGGTCATGGAAGGCGGTCCGGAGCTTGCAGGATTGACTGCGCCTTGGCGCGTTGGGCTTCGTCAAGCGGTTGAGGCTTGGCGTCACGCTGGTGGGTGCGCACGATGCGCACGAGCCCATACACTGCACCCGCCAGCAATACAAAGGGGCCAAACCAGAGCAGCCAGGTCACCGGATTGACGGGCGGGCGGTAGCGTACGAAATCGCCATAGCGGCTGACCATGAAGTCCATGATCTCGGCGTCACTTTTTCCGGCCTGGATCTGGGAGCGGATCTCGCGCTTGAGGTCCATGGCCAGATCGGCCCGCGAGCCCGCCAGCGATTCGTTCTGGCAGACCAGGCATCGCAGCTCCGCCGAGATGGCGACCATGCGTTTTTCCACCACCGGATCTTGCGCCAGCGGAGGGGCTTCATTGGCGTGGGCAGGCAGAGCGAACTGCAACGCCAGCAACAGGGCAAGCCAGAATTTCATTTTTGCAGTTCCTGTGCCAGCGGCAGGATGGTCTTGAGCAGGGCTTCCTCGGTCACGGGGCCGATCTGCTTGAAGCGAATCTTGCCTTCCTTGTCGATCAAAAAGGTCTCGGGCACGCCATAGACGCCAAAGTCAATACCAATGCGCCCTTCAGGGTCCACCACCGACAGGTCATAGGGGTCACCATGGCGGGCCAGCCATTTCAGCCCGTTGGCAGATTGGTCCTTGTAGTTCAGGCCGATCAGCGGAATGTTTTTGCTCTTGGCATATTCCATCAGCACCGGGTGTTCCTGCAGGCAGGCAGTGCACCAGGACGCCCAGACGTTCAGCAACCACACCTTGCCGCGCATGTCCTGGGCCGAGAACTGTTTTTCGGGCGTGTGGAGCAAGGGAGCGACGAAAACGGGCGCAGCCTTGTCAATCAGGGGCGAGGGAACCACGCGGGGGTCGCGGGTCAGGCCGATGGCCAGAAACACCACCAGAACCAGAAATACGCCCAGGGGAATCAGTGCTTTTTTCATGCTGTTGCACCCGAAACCAGCGCATCCGATGCTGTCGCGGCCTTTTTCTTGCGATAGCGGCGATCCAGTGCCGCCAGGGTGCCACCCAGGGCCATGAGCAACGCACCACCCCAGATCCAGCTCACGAAGGGCTTGTAGTACACGCGCACAGCCCACGCCGGGTTCGCTCCACCTTCCAACTGCTCTCCGAGAGAAACATACACATCACGGGCCAGCCCGGTGTCGATGGCGGCTTCGGTCATGGGCATGGTGCTGGAGAAGTAGGCGCGCTTTTCGGGGTGCAGATGGCGCAAGACCTTTCCATCCTGGATCAGCTCGACATCACCCACGTCTGCACGGTAGTTAGGGCCTTGGGCCTGGCGTATGCCGGTCAGCCGCAGGGTATAGCCACCCACGGAGACAGTGTCTCCCACGGTCATGCGTACGTCTTTTTCGGTTTCGTAGTTGGTGACCATGACAACGCCGAGGGTGCTGACCGCCACACCGATGTGGGCGATGTGCATGCCCCAGAACGACCAGGGAGTGGAGCGCCAGCGCGCCGTGTCTCGGAGCTGGCGGTAGATGTGCTGTGCCGAAGACAGCACGATCCACAGCGCCAGGCTCATGCCCAAGGCCACTGCAGCCGACCAATGGCCAGCCAGAATCGGCAAAGTGCATCCCAATGCCACGGAAATCAGGGCGGTGGCGCCCAGCTTTTTGCACAGCTCGGCGATGCCGTCACTTTTCCAGCGGGCAAAGGTGCCCACCACCATGAACAGCAGGACAGGCACCATGATTGGCACAAAGACGGCGTTGAAGTAGGGCGGGCCGACCGACAGCTTGCCCAGGTTCAGCGCATCGACGATCAGCGGATACAAGGTTCCCAGCAGCACGGTGGCGGCCGCGGTGGTCATCAGAACGTTGTTGAGCAACAGGAAGGTTTCGCGTGAGACCAGCTTGAACGAACCACCAGCGCGCACCTTGCTGGCACGCATGGCAAAAAGGGTCAGGGAGCTGCCGACGACAGCGATCAGGAACACCAGAATGAAAACGCCACGCCGAGGGTCTGTGGCGAAAGCGTGGACCGAAGTCAGCACCCCGGAGCGCACCAGGAAGGTGCCCAGCAAACTGAGCGAGAACGCCGTGATGGCCAGCACGATGGTCCAGTTGCGGAACAGACCGCGCTTTTCGGTCACCGCCAATGAGTGGATCAGCGCCACACTCACCAGCCAGGGAAGGAAGGATGCGTTCTCCACCGGATCCCAGAACCACCAGCCGCCCCAGCCCAACTCGTAGTAGGCCCACCAGGAGCCCAATGCAATGCCCAGGGTGAGAAACATCCAGGCCACCGTGGCCCAGGGGCGCGACCAACGGGCCCATGCGGCGTCCAGGCGTCCGCCCAGCAGTGCGGCAATGGCAAAGGCGAACGGCACGGCCAGGCCAACGTAACCCATGTAAAGCATGGGCGGGTGAAACACGAGGCCGGGGTCTTGCAGCAAGGGGTTCAGATCACGCCCGTCCGCAGGGACATCGGTCAGCCGCAGGAATGGGTTGGACGTCAGCAGCATGAAGAGCAAAAAGCCGACCCCGACCAGGCCGAGAATCCCCAGGACTTTGGCCACCATGGCATCGGGCAATTGCCGGGAGAAAAATGCCACTGCCAGCATCCACGAGGTGAGCATGAAGTGCCACAGCAGCAAGGAGCCTTCATGCCCCCCCCACACACCAGCGATGCGGTACAGGGCGGGCAGGCTGGAGTTGGAGTGCTGGACCACATAAACGACGGAGAAGTCGTTGGAGTAGAACGCATAGGTCAGGCAGCCATAGGCGATGGCGGTGAGCAGCCATAGTGCATGTGCGCCGGGGCGGGCCAGAGCGATCCAATCGCTGCGGCCGGTCTGACCACCAACCACGGTCAAAACCCCCAGCGCGAGCGCAACAAAAAGCGACAGGATCAGCGCGAAATGGCCTAGTTCGGGAATCATGTTATTTCAGCGTTTCAATGGTCTTCTGGGCCTGATCGACGGCATGCTGTGCCTCTGGAGGCATGTAGTTCTCGTCGTGTTTGGCAAGCACCTCCGTGGCCGTGAACAGTCCGTTGTCTCCGAGCTTGCCCTGGGCTACGACCCCTTTGCCCTCGCGGAACAGATCGGGAAGGATGCCGGTGTAGGTCACCGTCATCTCCTTGGCTGTATCGGTGACGATGAACTTCACCGTGAGGTCCTTGCGTTCAACGGAGCCTTCCTTGACCATGCCGCCCACCCGAAAGGTGCGGTTCTTGGGTGCTTCGCCCGCAGCGACCTGGCTGGGACTGAAGAAGAACACCAGGTTGCTTTCGAAGGCGTTCAGTACCAGATAGGCCGCCAGCGACAGGGCGGCCAGACCGCCCGCAATGACGGCTGCGCGTTTGTGACGTGGTTTCATGATTCGTGATGGGAGTCAACACCGTTGCGAAGGTTTCGCAAGATCTGTTTGCGCTGGCTGCGAATCAGCAAGGATTCGCACAGCATGACCAGGGCGGTCGCACCAAAGCTGCCCCACACATAGAGTGCGTAGCCGCCCATGGCAAGAAATTCGGAAAGACTATTCCACTGCATTTTTCACCCAGTCTGTATGGCGTTCCCGCTCAAGAATGATGTTGCGCACCCGAGCCAGCGCAGCCGCGATGGCGTACATCCAGAACGCCAGCACCATGATCAGCATGCCCCACAGCATGGGTGTCGCCATCGAGGGCGCCCGGGTCAGCGAGACCGATGCTCCCTGGTGCAAGGTATTCCACCAGTTCACGGAAAAATAGATGATGGGGACGTTGACCACCCCTACCAGGGCGAGCACAGCGCAGGCTTTGTCTGCTCGGCGGGGATCGTCAATGCTCGATTGCAATGCCAGAAATCCCAGGTAAAGGAAGAGCAGGATCAGCGTCGAGGTGAGTCGTGCGTCCCATACCCACCAAGTGCCCCACATGGGTTTGCCCCAGAGCGACCCCGTCAGCAGCGAAAGAAACGCAAACAAGGCCCCTGTGGGGGCAAGGGCGGCGGCCATCATGCCCGAGAGACGCGTATTGAACGCCAGACCGACACCCGCCCAGGCGGCCATCACGATGTAGATGAACATCGACATCTGCGATGACGGCACGTGCACAAAGATGATGCGGTAGCCTTGCCCTTGCTGGGCATCCACGGGCGCCACAAAGAAGGAGATCCACAAACCCACCACCATCAGCAGGGCGGCCAGTGCTGCGAACCATGGCCACATCTTGCCTGCCAGAAAGTAGAAGTTCTGGGGGGCAGCGTACTTGAACCAGTGAATGCTGTTTGTTTTCATTCCAGGGATATCTTCAGTGCAGCCGTTGTGGCGAAGGGGGCGAAAAACAGGGAAAGAACCAATAGCGCAGCCAGCAGGGACAGGTGCCCATGGACACCCAGATCCGAGGTGTAGGCTTCCACAGCCCCCGCGCCAAAAATCAGGACGGGAATGTACAGCGGCAGGATCAGGAGCGACAGCAGAACCCCGGCACCCCGAACACCGAGTGTCAATGCGGCGCCAATGCTTCCTATCAGGCTCAAGGTCGGTGTGCCCAGAAGCAGTGTCAGCATCAGAATTCCCAGGGATGACGCATCCAGCCCGAACTGCAGGCCGAGAACTGGCGCCATCAGCACCAGAGGAACGCCCGACAGCAAGAAATGGGACAGGGCCTTCGCGGCCACCAGCAACTGCAGCGGAGCTGGCGACAACACCATTTGCTCCAGGGAGCCGTCGGCGTAGTCGCTGGCAAAAAGGCGCTGAAGAGAAAGCATGGCAGCAAGCAAGGCACTCACCCACAAAACACCGGGAGCCATGCGCAACAAAAGCGCCGACTCCGGCCCGACGCCCAGGGGGAAGAGGCTGGCGACCACGGCAAAAAACACCAATGGCGTCAGCACTTCACCCTTCTGGCGCATTGCCAGCGAAATCTCGCGGCGCAGGACCGCAAGCATGACGCTTCCCAGTCCGATGGGCTTGACATGCGTCAATTTCATGCGCGCAACTCCAAGAGTTGAACTGGGATGGCGCCGATCTCGACGGCCTGATGGCTGGTCAGAACCGTGAGGCCACCATTGGCAAGGTGTTCTGCAATCAGCTCCGTCAGCATCTGTATTCCGGTGTCATCCATGGCCACGAAGGGCTCATCCAATACCCACAGTGGCGCCTGACTCAGCGCCAGTCGGCACAAGGCCACGCGCCTTTTTTGACCTTGAGACAGATGACGAACGAGGTGTTCTCCCCGGCCGGGAACTCCAAACCTGGCAAGAATGTTGCGAATGGAGCCCTCATCGGTCGTAAAACCACCCAATGCGGCGGTGAACGCCAGGTTCTCGCGCACCGTCATGGACTCTTGCAGGCCGTTGAGGTGCCCCAGGTAACACAGATCACGCTGAAAGTCGGCCCGTTGCTTCTGGATCGGCACGTCGTTCCACAAGATGGCGCCGGATTCGATGGGCGCCAGGCCGCACAGCATGCGCAAGAGACTGGTTTTGCCAATACCATTGACCCCCACCACATGCAGCCAGCGCCCAGCCTCAAGGGTGCAGTGGATGTTCTGGAACAGCTTGCGGCCGCCTTTGCTGCACCCCAGCGAGTCAAAGCGCAGTGTAGATAGTGGTTTCAATTCGGGGCTTTCGAGTCGCGGGCGCAAATCTTACGCGAGTGGGGCGTGTGGTTTGCGGGTGCATGCCTTCATCAGCAATGGTTGGATTGTGCGTACATTTTTTAACTCTTTGAGGCATTTGGAATGGCTGTTTAACATAGATCAAGTTGACGGTAGAGACAACGCCCGCATAATGGTCTTGCCCGGATCGACTTGTTGTAGCCGTCACCGGGTTTCGACCGCCGCCTGCGGGCGGAATGGCTGCAAGGTACCTTTGGAGTAAGAACGATGACATTTCCCCGCCTTTCGAGCATTGCTGCAGTGGTGATGCTGACGGGCCTTGCAGTTCCTGCAATGGCTCAAGACAAACCTCAGGCGCCCACCATGACGGCCGCTGAAAAGGAAACCGCCAAGAAGATTTACTTCGAGCGTTGCGCTGGTTGCCACGGTGTCTTGCGCAAGGGTGCCACCGGCAAGAACCTTGAGCCGCATTGGAGCAAGACCGACAAGGAAGGCAAGACCACTGAAGGTGGTACGCTGGCCCTGGGTCAATCGCGTCTGGAAAAGATCATCGGTTACGGTACCGATGGCGGCATGGTGAACTTTGATGACATCCTGACCAAGGAAGAAATCAACCTGATGGCACGCTACATCCAGAACACGCCGGATGTGCCGCCAGAGTACAGCTTCAAGGAAACGATGGATTCCTGGAAGGTCATCGTGCCGGTGGACAAGCGTCCGACCAAGCAGATGAACAAGATCAACCTGAAGAACGTGTTCTCTGTGACGCTGCGCGACACGGGCGAAGTGGCCCTGATCGATGGCGACACCAAGGAAATCCGCAGCATCGTCAAGACCGGCTATGCCGTGCACATTTCGCGCCTGTCTGCTTCCGGCCGCTATGTGTACGTGATCGGCCGCGACGGCCGTCTGTCGCTGATCGACCTGTGGATGGAAAAGCCCGAAGTGGTCGCGGAAGTCAAGATCGGCTTTGACGCACGCTCGGTGGATACCTCCAAATTCAAGGGCTTTGAGGACAAGTACGCGATTGCCGGGTCCTACTGGCCCCCGCAGTATGTGATCATGGACGGCGATACGCTCAAGCCCCGCAAGGTCGTTTCGACCCGCGGCATGACCGTGGACGGCGAATACCACCCCGAGCCCCGTGTGGCTTCCATCGTGGCATCGTTCATCAAGCCTGAGTGGGTGGTGAACATCAAGGAAACCGGCCAGATCCTGCTGGTCGATTACTCCGACATCGAAAACCTGAAGACCACCACCATCGGTTCTGCCAAGTTCCTGCACGACGGCGGTTGGGACGCTTCCAAGCGCTACTTCCTGGTTGCGGCCAACGCTTCGAACAAGATCGCTGCGGTGGACACCAAGACCGGCAAGCTGGCGGCTCTGGTCGATACGGCCAAGATCCCTCACCCCGGTCGTGGCGCCAACTTCGTTCACCCCAAGTTCGGTCCCGTCTGGGCTACCGGCCACCTGGGTGCTGATGTCGTGACGCTGATTTCCACGCCCTCGGAAGATCCGAAGCACAAGCAGTTCAAGCAGTACAACTGGAAGGTTGTTCAGGAAATGAAGCACGTGCCGGGTAACCTGTTCGTGAAGACCCATCCGAAGTCCAAGCACTTCTGGGCTGACGCTCCGCAGAACCCCGACAAGGATCTGGCTGAGTCCGTGGCAGTGTGGGACATGGCCGACCTGTCCAAGCCCAAGGCTGTGCTGAACGTGGCCAAGGACTCGGGCCTGCCCGAAACCAAGGCCGTGAAGCGCGCTGTGCACCCCGAGTACTCGGCTGACGGCAAGGAAGTCTGGATCTCCCTGTGGGGCGGCAAGACCGACCAGTCCGCCATCGTGGTGTATGACGATGCAACTCTGAAGGTGAAGAAGGTGATTACCGATCCGAAGATGATCACCCCCACCGGCAAGTTCAACGTGTACAACACGCAGCACGACATTTACTGATAACACAGCCTTGATCTGAGGCAAGGGTCGAGGGGCGCAAGCCCCTCGACCCACGCGTCTCCGATGTGATGCATAAAGTGGGGAGAGATTGAATGGCTGGAAAACTTGCAACCCTGTGGGCCACGCTGAAAAAGCCGAGTGCGAAGTATTCGCTTCTTGGTCTGCTGATGACGGGTTTTATCTCTGGCATTCTGTTCTGGGGTGGTTTCAACACCGGGATGGAAGCGACCAACACGATGGACTTCTGTATTTCGTGCCATGAGATGCACGATAACGTCTATCAGGAATACAAGAAGACGATCCACTACAGCAATCGCACGGGTGTGCGTGCTGCCTGCTCGGATTGCCATGTGCCCAAGGACTGGACACACAAGATGATCCGCAAGATCCAGGCCAGCCGAGAAGTGTGGGGCAAGCTGACCGGTACGATCGACACCAAGGAAAAATTCGAAGCCAAGCGCTTGGTTCTGGCTGAGCGGGAATGGGCGCGGATGAAGGCCGCCGACTCGCGCGAATGCCGCAACTGCCATAGTTTCGAGGGCATGGACACCGAGAGGCAGAAAGCGCGCGGCGCTAAGATGCACAAGATCGCACAGGAAGAGAAGCAGACCTGTATCGATTGCCACAAGGGTATTGCGCACACCAAGCCCAAAGGCATGAAGGAAGATTCGGACGAAGATCTGTAAGCTTATATGGCAGCCGCTTCCGCAAGGGAGTCGGCTGCCTCTGAGTTACCTACTAGGAGTTATCGATGAAAAAGACTACGCTTTCCATGATGCTTTTGGGCTCGCTGCTGGCTGTGGGTTCGCAGGCCGCTTTCGCAGCACCTGATTGGTCCAAAGTGCCCAAGCGCGACATCCATGTTTTCCACCCAGGCGTCTCGCCCATGGAGTGGGTGGGTAAGAAGTCCGACCACAGCGGTACCGCCGGTCTTAAAAAGGGCGAGACCTGCATTGGTTGCCACGAAGAGAAGGGCGCATTGAATTTCGACTTCAAGCGTCTGGCGGGCAAGGACATGGAGCCCAAGGGCGCTCCCAAGACCATGAACTACCCCGTTGCGGTGCAGGCTGCCTATGACGCCAGCAACCTCTACATCCGTCTGACCTTCAAGGCTCCCACTGGCGGCGCCGACCAGAGCGACAAGGAAAACGAGGTCAAGGCGACCGTGATGTTCCCGGATGCACAAGTGCAACTGGCAAACCAGGCCGGCTGCTGGGCGTCTTGCCACAACGATGCACGGACCATGCCTGGTGCGGATGACAAGAAGACCAAGTACGTCAAAGCAGGTTCGTACCAGCTGATGCAGTGGAAGAGCGCCAAGGGCGCCAAGGTAGCGAACGGCTCGGTGACCACAGAGCGCAAGATGGATGGCGGTACCCTGGGTGCACAGGCCGAAGGCTCCAAGTCTGGTGATACCTACACCGTCACGTTCACCAGCAAGAACCCTGGCGAAGGCAAGGCGGTTCCGTTTGGCATCGCCATCCACGGCGATCATGCTTCCGGCCGCTTCCACCATGTCTCTCTCGGCTACACGCTGGGCGTGGGTGCCGATGGTGACGTGAAGGCGCTCAAGCAGTAACTGGTATGGGATGACAGAGGGCATCATGTTCTCGGTCATGCACTGTGGAAGACGGGTGGCGCTTTGTTCGGCACTCGTCTTCTCTTTCGCTGCGATCCCGCCGGTCTTTGCGCGGCAGACGGTGGAAGTGGTGGTCCAGAAATACCGCTTTGAGCCGGCTGAGGTTCAGATCCGTGCGGGAGACACCGTCAAGTGGATCAACCAGGAAAAACGTACCAGCCACTCCGTGCTCTTTGCTCCGGAGCAAGGGGGGGAATCAGAGAGGTTTTTCCCAGGTGAATCTTGGCAGCGAAAGTTTGACGCACCTGGCCGCTATGTTTATTCCTGCGGCCCACACCCCGAAATGAAGGGTGTGGTGGAGGTGGTAGCACCTTAGTTCTTCAGCGCTAGCTCCTAGCCTTTTTTTGAATTGAAGGCAGAGAGCGACAAAATTATCTGAGTTGTTTACTCGGTTGATGCAGATCAGCCCGCTTTGTGCTGGCCTTTCTATATTCCCGAATGTCTTGCGGCGGGGGAACATCAGCCGGTGAGATGTTGGCTGCGCCAGTGGTCAACCCAACAACTGAGTATTTGGAGCTATCGCATGAAATATTTCCGACCCACGAGTGTCGCGGCTGTTGTGCTCGCGACTTTTGCGCTTGGTGCGTCTGCACAAGAGCAAAAGGGTGTTTCTGAGGTTGAGCGGAACTACCAGGCTGGTACGTCCCCGCTGACTGCCACCCCGATGGTGCAAAGCACCAACCCCAAGGCGCCGCCCATGTCGCTGGTGGAGTTTGAGGCTGCGCGCAAAATTTACTTTGAGCGCTGCGCAGGTTGCCACGGAGTGCTGCGCAAAGGCGCCACTGGTAAACCTTTGACCCCTGATCTGACGGTCGCCAAGGGCACCGACTACCTGAAGGTATTCATTGCCTACGGTTCGCCCGCAGGCATGCCCAACTGGCAAACCTCGGGTGAATTGTCCGAAGAGCAGGTGGATCTGATGGCGCGCTACATCCAGCACGAGCCGCCCCAGCCACCCGAGTGGGGCCTGGCCGACGCCAAGAAATCGTGGAAAGTCATCGTGCCGCCCGAAAAGCGTCCCACGAAGAAGATGAACAACTACAACATCGAGAACATCTTCTCGACCACGCTGCGCGATGCGGGTGAGATTGCGCTGATCGATGGCGACACCAAGGAAATCATCAACGTCATCAAGACTGGCTACGCGGTGCACATCTCGCGCATGTCGGCATCGGGCCGCTACCTGTTCGTGATTGGTCGTGACGCCAAGATCAACATGATCGACCTGTGGATGGAGAAGCCCGATAACGTGGCCGAAATCCGTGTTGGTCTGGAGGCCCGCTCCGTGGAAACCTCCAAGGCCAAGGGTTACAAGGACAAACTGGCCATCGCCGGTACCTACTGGCCGCCCCAGTTCACCATCATGAAGGGCGACACGTTGGAGCCGCTTCGGATCGTGTCCACCCGCGGCATGGTGGTGGGCACGCAGGAATACCATCCTGAGCCCCGTGTGGCCTCGATTCTGGGATCCCACTACAAGCCCGAGTTTGTCGTGAACGTGAAGGAGACGGGCAAGACCCTGTTGGTGGACTACTCCAACATCGACGTGCTCCGGATCGCCGAAATCGGCTCTGCCCCGTTCCTGCACGATGGCGGCCTGGATTCGTCCAAGCGCTACTTCATGGTGGCTGCCAACCAGAGCAACAAAATTGCTGCCATTGACACCAAGGATGGCAAACTGGCAGGCTTGGTCGAAGTGGGCAAGATTCCGCACCCTGGGCGTGGTGCCAACTTCGACCACCCCAAGTTTGGCCCCGTCTGGGCTACAGGCCACCTGGGTGACGAAACCATTTCCCTGATCGGCACCGACCCCAAGAAGCACAAGCAGTACGCTTGGAAGGAAGTGGCCAAGCTCAAGGGCCCTGGCGGTGGTGCGCTGTTCGTCAAGAGCCATCCCAAGTCCAAGAACCTGTGGTCTGATGCCCCGCTGAATCCGGATCCCGCCGTGTCCCAGTCCATTGTGGTGTACGACATCAACAACCTGGACAAGGGCTACAAGACGCTGCCCATCGCCGAATGGGCTGGCCTGAAGGACGACGGTGCCAAGCGCGTGGTGCAGCCCGAGTACAACAAGGCGGGCGACGAAGTGTGGTTCTCTGTCTGGTCTGCCAAGAACAAAGAGAGCGCCATTGTGGTGGTGGACGACAAGACCCTCAAGCTCAAGAAGGTCATCAAGGATCCGCGCCTGATCACCCCCACGGGCCACTTCAACGTCTATAACACGCAGCACGACGTGTATTGATGTACTGTGCGTCCCACCTGCCAAGGTGGGGCCCCATGCAATGCAAAACCGCACCCTTTGGGGTGCGGTTTTTTTGTGGGTGGGTGCCTTTCGTCAGTGGCTGGTCCCTTCGGAGCGCGTGATCTTGTTGTGCAGGTTGTACTTGCCTACGGGCTTGTCCATGGGGATGCGCTTGACCTCCTTGAAGGTGGCGGCATCGAAGACGATGATGGCGCCGCCGTCGGCCTTGCGCTCCCACAGGCTGGCCAGCACGTACTTGCCGTCGCGCGTGAACTCCACGTGTGCGAGGGTCTTGCCCGGGTCGGTGCGGATGTCGGCCACGCGTTCCAGGGTGCGCTTGTCGATCACCTGCAGCGTGTCCTTGGCCTTGGGCGACATCATCGAGTCCGTCCAGGCGTAGGGCGTGTTCTCGTGGCTGCGCATGAAGAAGCCGGGACCCAGCGTGGGGATGGTCTTGACGGTTTTCCAGGTCTCCAGGTCGATCACCGTGACCTGGCTCTCGTGCAGGCTGGGCGTGGCCATCACGGTGCGCTCGGGTGCGCCGGGCTCGGGACGGTACTTCCAGGTGATGCCCGAGCCCAGGTGCGGCATGCCGGGCAGCTGCAGGTTGGCGATCTTCTTGCGCACGTCGAGGTGGATCACCTGGCCCTTGCCGGCCTCGCGGCTCGCGCCCATGAGCTCGTCGTAGCTCTGGGTGAAGAAGAAATCGTCGATGGGCTCCGACAGGTAGGTGCGGCGCGGGTTCAGGAAGCCCGGAATGAAGGCGCCTTCCTTGTAAAGGAAATCGTGGATCACGCCGATAGGCACGTCGTCGGCCTTGGGGTTGTAGCTGATCTCCCAGACCTCGGGCACGTCCTTGAGCGCTGCGATGAAGCTCTGGCGCGGCGCGGCGTCGTACACAGCCGAGACGCGCGAGCTTTGCGTGCGGTCCTTGTTCAACACCTTGTGCACCTTGAGCAGGTTCAGATCGGCGTCGAGCAGCACCAGCGTGTGCGGCAGGTAGTTGGCCACGGCCACGTACTTGCCATCGCCCGAGACCGCCAGGTTGCGCGTGTTGATGCCCGCGCGCACCTCGGCCACCACCTGCAGGTTCCAGATGTCGAACTTGGTGATCCAGCCGTCGCGCGACGCGAAGAACACATAGCGTCCATCGGGCGTGAATTTCGGCCCACCATGCAGCGCGAAGCGCGAAGCGAAGCGGTGGATGGGTTCGAGCTTGTCACCGTCGAGCACGGTGACATGGTTGTCGCCCGTTTCCACCACGATGAAAAGGTTCATCATGTCCACGCCCTGGAACACGGGCGCGGGCTTGTCGGGCAGGCTGCCCGGCGCATGCTGGACGATGCGCGAGGCCTTGATGTCGGCCTCGGTAATCGTCGGTGCGGGTACCACGGGGGTGTAAATGTGCTCTGCCAACGCGGCAATCTGTGCCTCGGTGAGCTGACCAGCGAAGCCGGGCATCTGTGTGGCGGCGCGGCCTTCGCGGATCACCTTCAGGGCTTCGGCCTTGCGCAGGCGCGTGAGGCTCTCGGGCAGCAGCGCAGGGGCCGACTGGCCGAGCCGACCGGCGCCATGGCAGGCGGCGCAGTGCTGCTGGAAAAGCGCGGCGGGGGATTCGGCATGCGCGGGCACGCTGGTGGCCAGCAGCAGGGCGGTGGCGCCCAGCCATCCGCGTACTCCGGGCAGGGGGGCGGTCGAGCGGACGGCAGAAAGGGAGCGGAGCAGGGTGTTCATGGGTGGAGCGTGGATGTCAGTGCCCCACAGGCGCATGGTGCACACCATGCGGAAGGCTCTGGGGCCCTGGTACCTATTTGGTGCCGAAGATGCGGTCGCCCGCATCGCCCAGGCCGGGCAGGATGTAGCCGTGGTCGTTCAGTTCGCGGTCGATGGCTGCGGTGTAGATCGGCACGTCGGGGTGGGCTTTTTGCAGCGTGGCGATGCCTTCGGGCGCGGCCAGCAGACAGACAAACTTGATCGAACGGGGGTTGAGCTTTTTCAGCCGGTCCACGCAGGCGGCGGCCGAGTTGCCGGTGGCCAGCATGGGATCCACCACGATGATGTCGCGCTCGTCCATCTCGGACGGCATCTTGAAGTAGTACTCCACGGGCTGCAGCGTGGCCGGGTCGCGGTACAGGCCGATGTGGCCCACGCGGGCACCGGGCACCACGTTGAGCATGCCGTCGAGGAAGCCGTTGCCCGCGCGCAGGATGGAGACCAGCACCAGCTTCTTGCCATCAATGACCTTGCCGGTCATGCGCTCAAGCGGGGTTTCGATTTCGATGTCCTGCAGCGGCATGTCGCGTGTCACTTCGTAGGCCATCAGGGTGGAGAGCTCGCCCAGCAGGCGGCGGAAGCTGTTGGTGCTGGCGTCTTTCTTGCGCATGAGGGTCAGCTTGTGCTGCACCAGCGGGTGGTCGATGACGTGGACGTTGCTCATGGAAGGCATGGGGAAACAGGTGTTACAGAATGCGATAAACCGTCAGTCTGCCAGAAAGCGTGCATAGCGCGGCAAATCGACGTTGCCACCGCTGATCAAAACGCCCACCCGTGCACCGTGCAGATCCAATCCGGCAGCGTTGGCAGCGGCAAAGGCCAGGGCGCCCGTTGGCTCGACCACCTGCTTCATGCGCTCCGCAAAAAAGCGCATGGCCTGCACCATGCTCGCGTCGCTGGTGGTCACGATGTCTTCCACATGCTTGCGGATCAGGCCGAAGGCCAGTGGTCCCAAGGCCTGTGCCTGTGCGCCATCGGCGATCGTGCTGCGCGGCAAGGGGATTTGCACAATCTGGCCGGTGCGCAGGGATTGCTGGGCGTCATTGGCATGCTCGGGTTCCACGCCCACAACGCGGCAGTTGGAGTTTGCCGCCTGCACCGCCAGCAGGCTGCCTGCAATCAGGCCACCCCCTCCGACAGGTACGAGCAAGATGTCAAGGCAGGGGACATCTTCCAGCAGCTCCAGCGCCGCAGTTCCCTGGCCTGCAATGACCTCGGGGTGTTCGCTGGGAGGTACCAGCGTCATTCCGCGCTCCAGCGCCAGGCGCTGACAGATGGCCTGGCGGTCTTCGGTCATGGGATCGTAGGTGAGCACCTGGGCACCGTATTCGCGCGTTGCAGCCATTTTGGAACTGGGCGCCGTCTCGGGCATGAGCACCAATGCGGGCATGTCCAGCAGCCGCGCGGCCAAGGCCAGTGCCTGGGCATGGTTGCCCGCCGAGAAGGTGATGACGCCACGCTCGCGCTGCGCGTCGCTCAACTGCGCCAAGGTGTTGAATGCACCTCTGAACTTGAAAGAGCCCGTGCGCTGCAGGTTTTCGCATTTGAAGAAAAACTGCGCGCTGTACTTCTCATCTGCGGCCGTGGACCGCAGGATGGGTGTGCGGTGAACCAGCCCCTTGAGGCGATTGGCCGCCTGCAGCACGGATGCAGGGCTGGGAGGAGCGATAGGAAACAAAGCGTCCATGGCGTCTGATCCCTGAAACAGGGTGGTGGTGCCGATGTGGGCCATCTTAGACTGCATGCAGAGATTTTGCAAAGAAATGGCTTGCAATGCCCATTCAATAAGCGGCAATAGCTATCAAAAAAATAGCAATTGAATGCTGGCGGCCTGGACTGACGATGGGGCCCGTGGCGGGGCCTCAGTCCGCGCCACTTCCGTCCGCGCTGCTGCCATCGCTGCCATCGCCGTGGTCGCTGTCACCCCAGGCAACACCGTCGGCCTCTTGGCGGCCTTTCCACAGGCTGGAAAACTTTCTCTGCGGCTCCACGCCCGCAAAATCTTCGGCGCGGCCGCTGAATCCGCCTTCAGAGAAACTGGTGCCATAGTGAAACGCCTGTGCGGCGGACGCCAAGGGGCCAGCGGGAGGGCGCGCTGCATAGCGCAGCCCATCGGGCATGTCGAGCTTGGTGTCAATGGCAAACAGCAGCGGCAGGCGGCTGGGGTTGCGCGGGTCGATGGATTCGTCGCAACAGGCCCAGTACCAGGTACGGCGCAGGCCGTCGTTGTAGTGCGCTTTCTTGCCAAGAACCTGCGCTGGGGAATGCTCGGGCACATACCCCAGTGCCGAGCGGCACCAGGTCGCATAGGCCGCAGCGTTGTGGGCAAACATAGCCCAAATCACATCCACGGCCCGTGTGGGTACTGCGGTGTACTGGCCCTTGCTGCGCAGGGTGGCAATGAAGAACTGGCGCAATGCGCGTTCGGCCAGTTCAACGTCCTTGGCGGTGAGGTGGGGGAAAGCCTCGCGCAGTTTGCGCTTGAGCGAATGGGGCAGGGCACTTTCGCGGATGAAGCGCTCACGCACGGCGTCGGCCCAGCGGGTCAGCGCGAGGGTGGCCAACGCACTGAGTGCAAAGGGAAGCAGCCAGTCGCCTCCAGGCTGGGCGCTCCCCGCCAGACCCCACAGCAGGCCCAGGACCCAGGCCCCCGCAAACGCAGGCCAGAGCCAGCGCGCGCAGCGCAACAGCAGCCATTCAAAGCCGGTCATGTGGGCTTTCAGCGCTTGCGCCCACCGAAGATGCTCCCCATCACGCCGCGCAAAATCTCGCGGCCCAGGGTGGTGCCCATGGTGCGCACGGCCGACTTGGCCATGGTTTGGGCCAGCCCGTCGCGCCGACCGCCGCGCGGGCCGGTGGAGCCGAACAGCACGTCGTTGAGCCCACCCAGCAGACCGCCTTCTTCCTGGGGAGCCGTGGCGGCCCCCTTGCCGTTGGCGGGTGCCTGTGCGGCCATCTGCTCAGCGCGGCCTTTGAGTTTTTCGTAGGCCGATTCGCGGTCCACCACCTTCTCGTACACGCCCGCGACGAGCGAGCCGGCCATCAAGGCCTGGCGCTGCTGGGGCGTGATGGGGCCGATCTGGCTGCCCGGTGGCAGCACGTACACGCGCTCGGTCACACTGGGGCGGCCTTTGGCGTCGAGAAAGCTCACCAGCGCTTCACCCACCGCCAGTTCGGTGATGGCGGTCTCGATGTCCAGGCCCGGCTTCTGGCGCATGGTGGTGGCGGTGGCCTTCACGGCCTTCTGGTCGCGTGGCGTGAAGGCGCGCAGCGCGTGCTGCACGCGGTTGCCCAGCTGGGCCAGCACGCTGTCGGGGATGTCGAGCGGGTTCTGCGTGACGAAATAAACCCCCACACCCTTGGAGCGCACCAGGCGCACCACCAGCTCGATGCGCTCGATGAGCACCTTGGGCGCTTCGTTGAACAGCAGGTGGGCCTCGTCGAAGAAGAACACCAGCTTGGGCTTCTCGGGGTCGCCGATTTCGGGCAAGGTCTCGAACAGCTCGGACAGCATCCACAACAGGAAGGTGGCATACAGGCGCGGCGAGTTCATGAGCTTGTCGGCCGCCAGGATGTTGACGACGCCATGGCCGTGGGTGTCGGTCTGCATGAAGTCCTGGATGTCGAGCATGGGCTCGCCGAAGAACCTGTCGCCGCCCTGTTGCTCGATCTGCAGCAGACCGCGCTGGATGGCGCCCACGCTGGCGGCGCTGATGTTGCCGTATTCGGTGGTGAACTCCTTGGCGTTGTCGCCCACGTACTGGAGCATGGCGCGCAGGTCCTTCAGGTCCAGCAGCAGCAGGCCGTTGTCGTCGGCGATCTTGAACACCAGGTTGAGCACACCCAACTGCGTTTCGTTGAGGTTGAGCATGCGGCCCAGCAGCAGCGGGCCCATGTCCGACACGGTGGCGCGCACCGGGTGGCCCTGTTCGCCGAACACGTCCCACAAGGTGACGGGGCAGGCCTGTGTGGTGGGCTGCTCCAGCCCGCGGTCTTTGAGCACGGCCGCCATTTTTTCGGGAATGTGGCCGGTTTGGCTCATGCCGGTGAGGTCGCCCTTCACGTCGGCCATGAACACGGGCACGCCAATACGCGAGAAGTTCTCGGCCAAGGTTTGCAGCGTCACCGTCTTGCCCGTGCCGGTGGCGCCCGTGATCAGGCCGTGGCGGTTGGCCAGGCCAGGCAGCAGGTGGCATTCGATGGAGGCGTGCTTGGCAATCAGCAGGGGTTCGGCCATTTCGGGTTTCCTCGGGGGTATGAGCGCAGGCAAAAGTAAAATCTTGGCCGGTAGATTAAATCAATACAAAGGATTTCCCATGGCCGGACACAGCAAATGGGCGAATATTCAGCACCGCAAGGGCCGCCAGGACGAGAAGCGCGGCAAGATCTGGACCCGCATCATCCGTGAAATCACCGTCGCCGCGCGCACCGGCGGCGGTGACCCCTCGGCCAATCCCCGCCTGCGCCTGGCCATCGAAAAGGCCAAAGCCGCCAACATGCCGGCCGATCGCATCAAGTACAACATCGACAAGGCCACGGGCAATGCCGAAGGCGTGAACTACGAGGAAATCCGCTACGAGGGCTACGGCATCGGCGGCGCGGCCATCATCGTGGACACCATGACCGACAACCGTGTGCGCACCGTGGCCGAAGTGCGCCACGCCTTCAGCAAGCACGGTGGCAACATGGGTACCGAAGGCTCGGTGGCCTTCCAGTTCAAGAACGTGGGCCAGATCATCTTCGCCCCCGGCACCAATGAAGACAAGGTCATGGAAGTGGCGCTCGAAGCCGGCGCTGACGACGTGGTCACCGATGACGATGGCGCCATCGAGGTGCTGACCGCACCCGCCGAGTTCGAGGCGGTGAAGAACGCCCTGGTGGCTGCCGGCCTCACGCCCGATGCGGCCGACGTGACCATGCGCCCCGATGTCACCATCGAACTGACGGGCGACGACGCCGCCCGCATGCAAAAGCTCCTGGATATCCTGGAAGACCTGGACGACGTGCAGGACGTCTTCCACAACGCCGCACTGTAAATAAAGCCCCCCATGAAAGTACTCGTCATTGGCGGCGGTGGCCGCGAACACGCCATCGCCTGGAAGCTCAGCCAGTCGCCCAAGGTCACGCGCGTCTTCGTGGCGCCGGGCAACGGCGGCACGGCGCTCTCCAGCCACCTCGAAAACATCGCCATCACCGACGTGCGCGCGCTGCGCGAGTGGGCGCAGAAGGAAAAGATTGCGCTCACGGTTGTGGGCCCCGAGGCGCCTCTGGCCGCGGGCGTGGTCGATGAGTTCCGCGCCCATGGCCTGCGCATCTTCGGCCCCACCAAGGCCGCCGCGCAACTGGAAAGCTCCAAGGCCTTCTCCAAGGCCTTTATGCGCCGCCACGGCATCCCCACGGCCGACTACGACACCTTCACCGACCCGGCTGCGGCCCACGCCTTCGTGGACCGCCTGGGCGCGCCCATCGTCATCAAGGCCGACGGCCTTGCGGCCGGCAAGGGCGTGGTGGTGGCCATGACCCTGCAGGAGGCCCACGACGCCGTGGACTTCATGCTGGTGGACAACAAGTACGGCGTGACGCACAACGAAGGCGGCGCGCGTGTCGTCATCGAGCAGTTCCTCGAAGGCGAGGAAGCCAGCTTCATCGTGCTGTGCGACGGCAAGAACGTCGCCGCCCTGGCCACCAGCCAGGACCACAAGCGCCTCAAGGACGGCGACCAGGGCCCCAACACCGGCGGCATGGGCGCGTATTCGCCCGCGCCCGTGGTCACGGCCGATGTGCACGCCCGCGCCATGCGCGAGATCATCCTGCCTACCATCCGTGGCATGGAAAAAGACGGCATTCCCTACACCGGATTCCTGTACGCCGGCCTCATGATCGACGCCCAGGGCCATCCCAAGACGCTGGAGTTCAATTGCCGCATGGGCGACCCTGAAACCCAGCCCATCATGATGCGCCTCAAAAGCGATCTGGTGGACGTGCTGGGTGCGGCCATTGATGGCAAGCTCGACCAGGTCGAGCTGGAATGGGACCGCCGCCCCGCCCTGGGGGTGGTGATGGCCGCGCACGGTTACCCCGAGGCGCCGCGCAAGGGCGATGCCATCACCGGCCTGCCGCAGGATGCGGACGATGCCATGGTGTTCCACGCCGGCACCGAGCTCAAGGACGGCGTGCCGCATACCAGCGGCGGCCGCGTGCTGTGCGTGACGGTGCTGGCCGACAGCGTCAAGCAGGCCCAGCAGCGCGCCTACGATGTGGCGCGTGGCATCCATTTCGACGGTGCGCAGTACCGCCACGATATCGGCCACCGCGCGATCAAGAACCCATGAGCACCGCACCGCACAGTGACGCCGTGCCGCGCGTGCGCGCCTGGCTGATGGACTTGCAGGCGCGCATCATCGCCGCGCTGGAGGACCTGGAAGGCGAGGGCGGGGCGCGCGCCGTGACCGATCCCTGGCGCAAGGAGCCTGGTGAGGCGCTGCAGGGCGACGGCATCACCCGCATCATCGAGGGCGGCCGCGTGTTCGAGCGCGCGGGCTGCGGTTTCTCGCATGTGCGCGGCCCCAAGCTGCCACCTTCGGCCACCCAGCACCGCCCCGAGCTGGCCGGCGCGCCGTTCGAGGCCATGGGCGTCTCGCTGGTGTTCCACCCGCGCAACCCCTATGTGCCCACGGTGCACATGAACGTGCGCATGATCGCCGCCGGCCACCCGGGCCAGGAACCCACCTGTTGGTTCGGTGGCGGCATGGACCTCACGCCGTACTACGGCTTCGAGGAGGATGCGGTGCACTTCCACCGCACCTGCCGCGACGCGCTGGCGCCGTTCGGCGACGACAAATACCCGCGCTTCAAGCGGTGGTGCGACGAGTACTTCTACCTCAAGCACCGTGACGAACAGCGCGGCGTGGGCGGTGTGTTCTTCGACGACTTCGCCGAACTGGGCTTCGAGCAGAGCCTGGCCATGACGCAAGCCGTGGGCGATGCCTTTTTGAGCGCCTACCTGCCCATCGTGGAGCGGCGTCAGGGCACGCCCTACGGCGAGCGCGAGCGCGACTTCCAGCTCTACCGGCGCGGCCGCTATGTCGAGTTCAACCTGGTCTGGGACCGGGGTACGCACTTTGGCCTGCAGTCGGGCGGGCGCACCGAATCCATCCTGCTGTCCATGCCGCCGCTGGCGGGTTGGAGCTACCGGCGCGAGGCGGCCGAAGGCTCGCCCGAAGCCGAGCTGACCCAGCGCTTTCTGGTGCGGCGCGACTGGTTGTGAGAACCTGTTCACGGTCTTTTCATGAGGTACGTTGCGGGGCAACCCTTCGGGCAAGGCAGCAAACCGCCACGCTCGTTGTTGCCCGCCTTGCCCAGGCTGCCAGCATGGGCTGCGGCAGGCGCCTGGATCGTGGCGGTTTGCTGCCTTGCGTACCCCATGAAAAGACCGTGAACAGGTTCTATGGCGATCACTATAAAATCAGTAGCTTATAGCGCTCGTGTCTATTGCCCCAGAGGCCAAAAACACCTCAAAAATCCAGCGGCGCGCATGCGCAACACCTGCGGGCCATTGCGCTGGTGACCCCCGCCAATGCGCGCTATATTGACCCCCATCACTTCACCCACCATCGCCTGATGACCACTACCACCACCTCGGAATCCGCTGCCAAAAAGAACATCGTCAAACTCCAACGGGCCATTGTGGACGGGCTCGAAGACGTCAAGGCGCAAGACATCCAGGTCTTCAACACCGAGCATCTGTCGCCTCTGTTCGAGCGGGTCATTGTGGCGTCGGGCACCTCCAACCGCCAGACCAAGGCCCTGGCCGCCAGCGTGCGCGACAAGGTCAAGGATGCCGGTTTTCCCAAGCCGCGCGTCGAAGGCGAGGACAACGGTGAGTGGATCATCGTGGACTGTGGCGCCGCCGTGGCGCACATCATGCAGCCCACCATCCGCCAGTACTACCGGCTCGAAGAACTGTGGGGCGAAATGCCGGTGCGACTCAAACTCGGCGCGCCCAAGCCTGTGGCGGTGAAAAAAGCCCCAGCCAAGAAGGCTGCTGCCAAGACCACCGCTGCCACCAAGACCGCAGCCAAGGCCTTGAGCCCGGCAGCCGCAGCCAGGAAGGCCGCCGCCCAGTTGGCGGCAGAGCCCAAGGCCCCGGCCAAGCGCAGCGCCAAATCGGCAGCGCCTGTCGCCGCCAAGTCGGCTGCCAAGGCCACGGCATCCAAGCCCGCGAGCAAAGCCTCAGCCAAGAAGGCACCCGCCAAAAAGGCAGCGGCCCCGCGCAGCGCCAAGCCGCAGGCCGACAGCACCCCTGTGCAGAAGCTGGTGGTCAAGCCACGCAAGGCCGCCGCACCTGCCAAGTCCGCTGCAAAGTCCACGGGCAAGACGGGTACCGCTGCCAAGGCCCCGGCCCGCAAGGCACCCGCCCGCAAGAGCGCAGACAAGCGCTGATCGAGCGCCCGCATGCGGCTGCTGATCGTTGCCGTGGGCCAGCGCGTGCCCGACTGGGCACAAACCGCCTACGACGACTACGCCAAGCGCTTTCCGCCCGAGCTGAAGGTGGAGCTCAAGGCCGTCAAGACCGAAACGCGCGGCTCCAAGTCGGTGCCCGCGCTGATGGCGGCCGAGCGCGAGCGCATCGAAGCCGCCATTCCCCGCGGTGCACGCACGGTGGTGCTGGACGAGCGTGGCACGGCCCTTACCACCAAGGCCCTGGCAGCGCGGCTGCAAAGCTGGCAGCTGGAGGGCGACGACGTGGCCCTGGTCATCGGCGGCCCGGATGGCCTGGAGCCCGAGTTCCGCCAGGTCGCGCACGAGCGCATCCGCCTGTCCGACCTGACCCTGCCGCACGCCATGGTGCGCGTGCTGCTGATCGAGCAGCTCTACCGCGCTTGGTCCGTCAACGCAGGACACCCGTACCACCGCGAATAGCACCGGCGCACAGGCCTTGTGTGCTATAAAAATCATAGCTATAGGCGCTTGTCGGACGGGCGCTGGAGGCATATTTCATCTAGAATTGGCCCATGCCTGATTTCATCTACCTCGCCTCGCAAAGTCCCCGGCGCAGCCAGTTGCTGGAACAGATCAGTGTGCCCCACCGCCTGCTGGTGCCCAACGCGCCTGGCGATGTGGCAGAGGACACCGAGGCCCTGGAGCTCGTGCTGCCCGGTGAACCGCCCGCCACCTATGTGGAGCGGGTCACTGCCCTCAAGCTGGACGCCGCCGTGCAACGCCTGGCGCGCCGGGGGCTGCCGACGGCGCCCATCCTGTGCTCGGACACCACCGTGGCCTTGAACGATCGCATCTTCGGCAAGCCGCTGGACGCTGACGACGCCCGGCACATGCTGGCCCAGCTTTCGGGCCAGGAGCACCGCGTGCTCACGGCGGTGGCGGTGCAGGCGGGGGCGCAGCGCTTTGCGGCGCTGTCGGTATCGCATGTCCGCTTTGCTGAACTGG
The DNA here is from genome assembly GCF_010020825.1 of Acidovorax sp. 210-6. Classification (GTDB taxonomy): domain Bacteria; phylum Pseudomonadota; class Gammaproteobacteria; order Burkholderiales; family Burkholderiaceae_C; genus Simplicispira; species Simplicispira sedimenti. Next base: position 2,164,958 of record NZ_JAACJE010000001.1, on the reverse strand, counting down.
ACTCCGTACAGATCGACGCCTACGTGGCCACGGGCGAACCCCTGGGCAAGGCGGGCGCCTACGGCATCCAGGGCCCGGCAGCCGCATTCATTGCCCACATCAGCGGCAGTTATTCAGGCATCATGGGCCTTCCGCTGTATGAAACGGCGCAACTCCTGCGCCAGGCGGGCCTGCGCTTCTGAACCCACCGCCATGCAACAAGACATCCTCATCAACTGGTCGCCCCAGGAAACCCGCGTGGCTGTGGTGGAGCACGGCGCCGTGCAGGAGCTGCACATCGAGCGCACGCTGGAGCGCGGCCTGGTGGGCAACGTCTATCTGGGCAAGGTCTCGCGCGTGCTGCCGGGCATGCAGTCGGCCTTCATCGACATCGGCCTGGAGCGCGCCGCCTTCCTGCATGTGGCCGATGTCTGGCAACGCCAGGAGGGGGGCGAGCCGCCCCTGTTTGCGCGCCGCAACGATCCGCCCGTGCCGATCGAAAAGCAGGTGTTCGAGGGCCAGCCGCTCATGGTGCAGGTCATCAAGGACCCCATTGGCAGCAAGGGTGCGCGCCTGTCCACGCAGATCAGCATCGCCGGGCGGCTGCTGGTGTTCCTGCCGCAGGACGACCATGTGGGCGTCTCGCAAAAAATCCCCCTGGCCGACCGGGAGGCCCTGCGCGAGCGGCTGCAGGCGCTGGTGGGTGACAAATCCACCGGCGGTGGGGGTGGATTCATCCTGCGCACCAACGGTGAAGACGCCACCGACGCCGAACTGGCCGAAGACATTGCCTACCTGCGCAAGACCTGGGCGCGCACCAAGGAGGCGGCGCTGCGCCAGAGTGCAGGCTCGCTGCTGCACCAGGACCTGGACCTGCTGCAGCGCGTGCTGCGCGATCTGGTCGGAGAGCACACGCAAAGCATACGCATCGACTCGATGGAGCAGTTCCATCGCCTGCGTGCCTTTGGTCAGGAATTCATGCCCCAGGCGGCGGCCAAGCTGCAGCACTACAAAGGCGAGCGGCCGATTTTCGACCTCTTTGCCATCGACGAGGAAATCACCCGCGCGCTGGGCCGGCGTGTCGATCTGAAGTCCGGCGGCTACCTCATCATTGACCAGACCGAGGCGCTCACCACCATCGACGTGAACACCGGCGGCTACGTGGGCGCGCGCAACTTCGACGACACCATCTTCAAGACCAACCTGGAGGCGGCGGGCTCCATAGCCCGCCAATTGCGCCTGCGCAACCTGGGCGGCATCATCATCGTGGACTTCATCGACATGGCGCGTGAAGACCACCAGCATGCCGTGCTGGCCGAACTGCGCAAGCACCTGGCACGTGACCGCGTCAAGACCATGGCCGGGGGCTTCTCGCAACTGGGCCTGCTGGAGATGACGCGCAAGCGCACGCGCGAATCGCTGGCCCACATGCTCTGTGAACCCTGCCCCTGCTGCCAGGGCCGGGGTGCGGTGCGCACGGTGCGCAGCGTGGCCTACGACATCCTGCGCGAGATCCTGCGCGAAGCCCGCCAGTTCAACCCGCGCGAGTTCCGCGTGGTGGCCGCGCCCCAGGTGATCGAGCTGCTGCTGGACGAGGAAAGCACGCACCTGGCCGGGTTGTCGGATTTCATCCGCAAGCCCATTTCGCTCCAGGCCGAGGCGTCCATGGGGCAAGAGCAGTACGACATCGTGCTGTTGTAGCGCTGCTGCGCCAGGCGAGGCGACCTGTTCTGCGCTCCGGTGCTGAAACGCTTTTGCACAATTTGCACGCGCGCAGCACCTACGCAGCGGGGCTGGTTTGCGGCACACTGCCCGTTCGTTCAGGAGTGCACCGTGACGCAGATTTTCGCATCCCCCACCGTTCAGCGCTGGCGCTGCCTGCCCCAATACCTTGCATGGCTCTGCCTTGGGGCGGTGCTCGCTGGTTGTGGAGGGGGGAGCGAGGATGCGGAGCCGCAGTCGCCTGCGGCTCCGGGGCCGACGGTGCCGACCAATCCCCCAGGGCCTGTGGCGCCTGCGGGCGTGATCTATGGCGATCTGCGGGCCGCAGCGCTGGGGGTGGGGGCATCGCTCAACGGCGCCGTGCCATTTCCTGCCAGCAACGCATGGAATGCGGACATCAGCGCCCGGCCCATCGATCCGAATTCCGACGCGCTGATTGCCAGCATCGGCCTGGACCGGGGTCTGCATCCTGACTTTGGCGCGGGGCTGTACCAGGGGCAACCCATTGGCATTCCCTATGTGGTGGTGGCGGGCACGCAGGCGCGTGTGGCAGTGCAGTTCACCGACTACGCTTCGGAGAGTGACCCGGGCCCCTATCCGTTTCCGCCCAACGCGCCCATCGAGGGCGGCCCGGCCAGCAGCGGCGACAGGCATGTGATCGTCATCGACCGCGACAACAACCGCTTGTACGAAACCGGCAACAGCTACCCCCAGCCCGACGGCAGTTGGCGCGCATCGGGTGGCGCCGTGTTTCACCTCGACAGCAACAACGTGCGCCCGACGGCGCAGCCGCGCTGGACCAGCGCCGATGCGGCGGGCCTGCCCATCTTTCCGGGGCTGGTGCGTTACGACGAGGCCTCGCTGGGCCCGGGTGGCATACGCCACGCGCTGCGTTTCACGGTCAGCCGCACGCGCCGCGCGTATGTACCGCCTGCCACGCACTGGGCGTCGAGCAACACCAGCCCCGATCTGCCGCCCATGGGCATGCGCGTGCGCCTGAAGGCCAGCTATGCCATTCCGGCGGGCTATTCGAGCGAAACCCGCGCCATCCTCACGGCCCTCAAGACCTACGGAATGATGGTCGCGGACAACGGCTCGAACTGGTATCTCAGTGGTGCACCGGATGAGCGCTGGAACAACGACCGCCTGGTGTCCGAGCTGCGCCAGGTGGCCGGCCGCAATTTCGAGGTGGTGCGCATGGACGGGCTGGTACAGCCTTAGGGCCTGTTCACACTATTATTACCAGTGCGAACACGGTGCAAACCGCGCCAATCTAGGCGTGGGTTTGGCATCTTGCGCCTGGCCCTTTTTGATCGCAACGCATCTGGTAAAAATAGTGTGAACAGGCCCTAGCGCCGTCCCTGCGCATCAAGCAGCCAGCGCCTCCAGCACTTCGGTCTCGATCTCGATCTGGCGCTGGTTGTTCTGCAGCTCGGCGCCCTGGATGAGGAAGGTGTCTTCCACGCGCTCGCCCAGGGTACTGACCTTGGCCAGTTGTACGCTCAGGTTGTGCCGTGCCAGCACCCGTGCCACGAGGTAGAGCAGGCCGGCGCGGTCGCTGGCCGAGATGCCCAGCAGCCAGCGTTGCGCCTTTTCGTCGGGGCGCAGCGTCACGCGGGGGGTGATGGGGAAGCTCTTGACGCGGCGTGACACCCGCTTGCGCCCCGGCTCGGGCAGGGGTCCGCCCTGCACGATGGCGTGGCTGAGGTCGTTCTCCACCATGTGCGTGAGTTCGCGGTAGTGGCCCTGCAGTGTGGCGCTGACGACCTGGAAGGTGTCCAGCGCATAGCCGTTGTGGGCCGTGTGCACGCGCGCATCCAGGATGGAGAAGCCCGCGCGGTCAAAGTAGCCGCAGATGCGTGCGAACAGATCGCTCTGGTCGGGAGCGTACACCAGCACCTGCAGCCCTTCGCCCGCCAGCGACTGGCGCGCCCGCACCACAGGCTGCTGCGTGCCCACGTGGCGTGACAGGTGGCGCGTATGCCAGGCGATGTCGGCGGCCTCGTGGCGCATGAAGTAGCTCACGTCCAGTGTGTCCCACAACTTCTTGTGCGCCTCGAAGGGCAGGGCGCTCAGGGCCAGTAGCACCAGGGCCTCGCGCTTGCGCGCCTCGATCATGGCCTGTGCGTCGGGTGCCCGGCCGCCCAGCACGCGCAGCGTGGCGCGGTACAGGTCTTCGAGCAGCTTGCCCTTCCAGGCGTTCCACACCTTGGGGCTGGTGCCCCGGATGTCGGCCACGGTGAGCAGGTACAGGGCCGTGAGGTAGCGCTCGTTGCCCACGCGCTGGGCGAAGGCGGTGATCACGTCGGGGTCCGACAGGTCCTGCTTCTGCGCCACGTTGCTCATGGTGAGGTGCTCGCGCACCAGGAATTCGATGAGCTTGGCGTCTTCGCGCGCCACGCAGTGCTGGCGGCAGAAGCGCCGCGCCTCCATGGCGCCGATCTGCGAATGGTCGCCGCCGCGCCCCTTGCCGATGTCGTGGAACAGCGCGGCCACGAACAGCACCCAGGGCTTGTCCCAGCCGCCCGCGAGCTGCGAGCAGAACGGGTACTCGTGCGCATGTTCGGCAATGAAGAAGCGCCGCACATTGCGCAGCACCATGAGGATGTGCTGGTCCACGGTGTAGGCGTGGAACAGGTCGTGCTGCATCTGCCCGACGATGCGCCGGAACGGCCAGAGGTAGCGCCCGAGCACCGAGGTCTGGTTCATCAGCCGCATGGCGTGCGTGATGCCCGAGGGCTGCTGCAGGATGCGCAGGAAGGCGGCGCGGTTCACCGGGTCGCGCCGGAAGGCGGCGTCCATCACGCCGCGCGCGTTGTAGAGCGCGCGCAGCGTGCGCGCCGAGAGGTTCTGCAGCCCGGTGGAGCTTTGGTAGAGCAGGAAGGTTTCGAGGATGGCGTGCGGGTCGCGCTGGTACAGGTCGTCGCTGGCCACCTCGATCAGACCGTTCTTGTCCAGAAAGCGCGCGTTGATGGGCTGGGGCGCCTGCGTGGGCGGGTTCAGGCGTTCTTCGATGTTGAGCAACAGGATCTGGCTCAGTTGCGTGACCGCCTTGGCCGCCCAGTAGTAGCGCCGCATCAGCGTCTCGCTGGCGCGCAGCGGAAAGCGCGCGCCCTCGGGGGTTTGCGAGCGGTAGCCAAAGGATTCGGCCACGGCGGTCTGCAGGTCGAACACCAGCCGGTCTTCGCGTCGCCCGGCCATGGCGTGCAGGCGTGCGCGGATGAGAAACAGCAGTGCCTCGTTGCGCTGGATCTGGCGCACCTCGTACGGTGTGGCCAGTCCGCTGTGGGCCAGTTCGTCCCAGCGCTTGCCCAGGCCGGCGGCGCGCGCCACCCATAGGATCAGGTGCAGGTCGCGCAGGCCACCGGGCGATTCCTTGCAGTTGGGCTCGAGCGCGTAAGGGGTGTTTTCGTGTTTGGTGTGGCGCTGGCGCATCTCCAGCGTCTTGGCCACCAGAAAGGCGTGCGGGTCGAGCTGCGCACCAAATTGGTGCTCAAAGCGTGCAAACAGGGCGGCGTCGCCGCAAATGCGCCGTGCTTCGAGCAGTGAGGTCTGCACCGTCACATCATTGGCGGCCTCGCTCAGGCATTCTTCCACGCTGCGCACGCTGGAGCCGATCTCCAGCCCGGCATCCCAGCAACTGCGGATGAAGGCCTCCACCTGCTCGCGCACCGTGTCCGGTGCGGGCAGGTCGGTGGGCAGCAGCACCAGCACATCGATGTCGGAGTGCGGAAACAACTGCTCGCGCCCAAAGCCGCCCACGGCGGCCAGGGTCAGGCCGGGCGGCAGACCGGCGCGCTGCCACAGGGTGGTGAGCAACCCGTCGGCCAGTCGCGAGAACTTGCGCAGCAGCACATGGATGCCACGGGTCGATGCGCCCTGGGCCTGCAGGCTGGCCAGCAGGGCGGCTTTGTGTTGGCGGTAGGCGTCGCGCAGGGCTTGGAGTTCGGTCATGGCGTCACCCCATGCAAGAAGCGTGCGCGCGAATCTTAGGTTGCTGTGGCTGTAACGAAGGAGGGGAGTGCAGGCGAGCCCTCGGAAAGCGTCATCACCTCGTAGCCCGTGGGCGTGACCAGCACCGTGTGCTCCCACTGGGCCGACAGGCTGTGGTCCTTGGTGACGATGGTCCAGCCGTCATTGCCCAGCTCCTTGATGTCACGGCGCCCGGCGTTGATCATGGGCTCGATGGTGAACACCATGCCCGGCTTGAGCTCTTCGAGCGTGCCGGGGCGGCCGTAGTGCAGCACCTGCGGTTCTTCGTGGAAGTTCTTGCCGATGCCATGGCCGCAGAATTCGCGCACGATGGAAAAACCGTGCCCTTCGGCAAACTTCTGGATCGCATGGCCAATGTCGCCAAGGCGTGCGCCGGGCCTGACCTGCACGATACCGTGCCACATGGCCTCGAAGGTGATGGCGCACAGGCGCTTGGCGGCGATGGAACATTCGCCGATCAGGTACATGCGGCTGTTGTCACCGTACCAGCCCTCGTCGGTGATGACGGTGACGTCCACGTTGACGATGTCGCCTTTCTTGAGCGGCTTGTCGTTGGGAATGCCATGGCACACCACATGGTTGACCGAGGTGCACAGCGAGGCCGGGTAGGCCGGGTAGCCCGGCGGCTGGTAGCCAATGGTGGCCGAGCGCGTGCCCTGGCGGGCCATGCACTCGGCGCCCAGGCGGTCGATCTCAGCGGTGGTGATGCCCGGCTTGATGTGCGGGGCGATGTAGTCCAGAACTTCCGAGGCGAGGCGGCAGGCCTTGCGCATGCCAGCGATGCCCTCGGCGTCTTTGATGGTGATGCTCATGCGGCAGGATTATCCCATCGGCCCGTGCGATACGCTGGTGTCGGCCCCAAGCCCTTCGCACCGCCCGGTAAAATCGCGGGTTCCCGTGGCAACGCCGCAAAACCGCCTGCCTGCAGGCGCCTCCTCTCCCACACCACCCACCCAGGCCGTCAAAGTGACCTTGCACCTGACCACGATTGCGGGCGGCAACGCCCTCAGCCCCTTTCGCGCCCAGCAACTCCAGCCCGCACTCGAAGCCATCCACCCGAAGATTGCCGCCATTGCGGCGCGCTTCGTGCACCTGGTGGCCACGGATGCCCCCCCCACGCCCGAGCAGCACCAGCGCCTGGCCGCGCTGCTGACCTACGGTGACCCGTACCAGGGCCCGCTGGATGGCGCCGCCATCGTCGTCACGCCGCGCCTGGGCACGGTGTCGCCCTGGGCCTCCAAGGCCACCGACATTGCGCGCAACTGCGGCCTGCAGGTGCGCCGTGTGGAACGTGCCGTGGAATACCGCGTGCAGATGCAGCACGGCCTGCTGAGCCGCCCCACGCTGTCGCAAGAGCAACTGGCCCAGGTGGCCGCGCTCTTGCACGACCGCATGACCGAGTCCGTGCTGTTCGACCTGGCCGACGCGCAGGCGCTGTTTTCCGAGCTGCCGCCCCAGCCCATGGAGCATGTGGACGTGCTGGCCGGTGGCCGCGCCGCGCTGGAGGCCGCCAACACCCAATGGGGCCTGGCGCTGGCCGACGACGAGATCGACTACCTCGTCAACGCCTTCCAGGGGCTCAAGCGCAACCCCACCGACGTGGAGCTGATGATGTTTGCGCAGGCCAACAGCGAGCACTGCCGCCACAAGATCTTCAACGCCCAGTTCACCATCGACGGCGTGCCGCAGGAGAAAAGCCTGTTCGGCATGATCCGCCACACGCACCAGACCAGCCCGCAGCACACCGTGGTGGCCTACTCCGACAACGCCTCGGTGATGGAAGGCCACCAGGTCGAGCGGTTTGTAGCAAAAATGGCCTCCAGCGCCCAAGAAATAAGCGCCAGTAGCTATCAAAAGGAAAGCATTCTGCAGCATGTGCTGATGAAGGTGGAAACGCACAACCACCCCACGGCGATTTCGCCCTTCCCCGGCGCCTCCACCGGCGCTGGCGGCGAGATCCGCGACGAGGGCGCCACCGGGCGCGGCTCCGAGCCCAAGGCGGGCCTGACGGGCTTCACGGTGTCCAAGCTCTGGGGCGGCGCGTCCGACCTGCCCGGCGGCAAGCCCGGCCACATCGCCAGCCCGCTGCAGATCATGACCGAGGGTCCGCTGGGCGGCGCCGCGTTCAACAACGAGTTCGGGCGGCCCAATCTGGCGGGCTATTTCCGCGAATACGAGCAGCAGGTGGGCGGCGTGCAGCGCGGCTACCACAAGCCCATCATGATCGCGGGCGGCCTGGGCAGCATCGACGCCCGGCTCACGCAGAAGATCGAATTCCCCGCCGGCACGCTGCTGGTGCAGCTGGGCGGCCCCGGCATGCGCATCGGCATGGGCGGCGGCGCCGCCAGTTCTATGGCCACGGGCCAGAACGCGGCGGAGCTGGACTTTGACTCCGTGCAGCGCGGCAACCCCGAGATCGAGCGCCGCGCGCAGGAGGTCATCAACCACTGCTGGGCGCTGGGCACGGACAACCCCATCCTGGCCATTCACGACGTGGGCGCGGGCGGCCTGTCCAACGCCTTCCCCGAGCTGACCAACGACGCGGGCCGGGGCGCACGCTTCGACCTGCGCGCCGTGCCGCTCGAAGAATCCGGCCTGGCGCCCAAGGAAATCTGGTCCAACGAAAGCCAGGAGCGCTACGTCCTGGCCATCGCGCCCGAGTCGCTGGAGCTGTTCCGCGCCTTCTGCGAGCGTGAGCGCTGCCCCTTTGCCGTGATCGGCACCGCCACCGAGGAGCGCCAGCTGGTGCTGCACGACCCCGCCGCCCAGGCCGCCGACCAGAAGCTCCCCGTGGACATGCCCATGTCCGTGCTGCTGGGCAAGCCGCCCAAGATGCACCGCGACGTGGCCACCGTGCAGCGTCCGCTTCAGCCCATCGACCTGACCGGCGTGCCGCTGCAGAAGGCCGTGATCGACGTGTTGAGCCACCCCACCGTGGCGTCCAAGCGCTTCCTCATCACCATCGGCGACCGCACCGTGGGCGGCCTCACGCACCGCGACCAGATGGTCGGCCCCTGGCAGGTGCCCGTGGCCGACTGCGCCGTCACGCTGGCCGATTACAAGGGCTTCGCCGGCGAGGCCATGGCCATGGGCGAGCGCACGCCGCTGGCCGCCATCAATGCCCCGGCCTCGGGCCGCATGGCGGTGGCCGAAGCCATCACCAACCTGCTTGCCGCGCCCATCGAACTGCCGCGCGTGAAGCTCAGCGCCAACTGGATGGCCGCTTGCGGTGAGCCCGGCGAAGACGCCGCGCTGTACGAAACCGTCAAGGCCGTGGGCATGGAGCTGTGCCCGCAACTGGGCATCAGCATCCCCGTGGGCAAGGACAGCTTGTCCATGCGCACGCAGTGGAAGGATGGTGACGCGCAGAAGAAGGTGGTCTCGCCCGTGAGCCTGATCGTGAGCAGCTTCGCCACGCTGCAGGATGTGCGCGGCACGCTCACGCCGCAGCTCGACGCGGCCGAGGAAGACACCACCCTGGTGCTCATCGATCTGGGCCGGGGCAAGCACCGCATGGGCGGCAGCATCCTGGGCCAGGTGCTCGACCAGGCCGGCGACACCGTGCCCGACCTTGACGACGCCAAGGACCTGGTGAACCTGGTGAACGCCGTGAACGCGCTGCGCGCCAAGGGCCAGATCCTGGCCTACCACGACCGCAGCGACGGCGGCCTGCTCGCCACCGTGGCCGAGATGGCTTTCGCCGGCCATGTGGGCGTGGCGTTGAACGTGGACATGCTGGTCACCGAGGGCGACGGCATCCACGACAGCCGCATGGACACGGGCGATGCCAAGAACTGGGCCGGCCAGGTGAGCGCGCGCCGCGAGGAACTCACGCTCAAGGCCTTGTTCAACGAGGAACTGGGCGTGGTGCTGCAGGTGCGCACGAGCGAGCGCAACGAGGTGATGCAGACGCTGCGTGAGCACGGCCTGTCCATCTGCAGCCACTTCGTCGGCAAGACGCGGCCGCTGTCCAGCCCCATCGCTGCGGGCAAGGGCGAGCTGCAGGTGTGGCGCGACGCCAAGAGCGTGTTCAGCGCCAAGCTGGAAGACCTGCACCAGGTCTGGGACGCCGTGAGCTGGAAGATCTGCCAGCGCCGCGACAACCCGGCCTGTGCCGACGCCGAGCACGCCGCCGCTGGCGCCCCGGCCGACCCCGGTCTGCATGTGCACCTGACGTTCGACCCCGCGCAGGACGTGGCCGCGCCATTCCTGAACCTCGCCAAACCCAAGGTGGCCGTGCTGCGCGAGCAGGGCGTGAACTCGCACGTGGAAATGGCCTACGCCTTCACCGAGGCGGGCTTCGAGGCGCACGACGTGCACATGACCGATCTGCAGAGCGGCCGCGCACGCCTGGAGGATTTCAAGGGCGTCGTGGCCTGCGGCGGCTTCAGCTACGGCGACACGCTGGGCGCGGGCATCGGCTGGGCGCGTTCCATCACCTTCAACAAGGTGCTGGCCGAGCAGTTCCAGGGCTTCTTCGCGCGCCAGGACACCTTTGGCCTGGGCGTGTGCAACGGATGCCAGATGTTCGCCGAACTGGCCGACATCATCCCCGGCGCGCAGGACTGGCCGCGCTTCACCACCAACCAGAGCGAGCGCTTCGAGGCGCGCCTGTCGCTGGTGGAAGTGCTCGAATCCCCCAGCCTGTTCCTGCAAGGCATGGCGGGCAGCCGCCTGCCCATCGCCGTGGCGCACGGCGAGGGCTACGCCAACTTCAAATACCGTGGCAACGCCGACAAGGCCATCGCCGCCATGCGCTTCGTGGACCACACGGGCGCGGCCACCGAGCAGTACCCGTTCAACCCCAACGGCAGCCCCGGCGGCCTGACGGCGGTGACCACCGCGGACGGCCGCTTCACGGCCATGATGCCGCACCCCGAGCGCGTGTTCCGCAACATCCAGATGAGCTGGATGGATCATGCCGCCGCCGGTGGCCAGGGCGCCTTCAGCCCCTGGATGCGCCTGTGGCGCAATGCGCGCAAGTGGGTGGGTTGACGCGGTTTAGTCACAGTTCACTACTAAAACAATAGCTTCCAGCGCTTGATGCACAAGCGCTGGAAGCTTTTTTTATTCATAATCTGCGCTTCCAACGATTCCAGGAGTCCCATCTATGGCCGGAGCCAGTCTGCTCGCGCTGCTTGACGACATCGCCACCATCCTCGACGACGTGGCTGTGATGACCAAGGTGGCCGCCAAGAAGAGCGCCGCCGTGGCCGACGATGTGGCGGCCATGACCAAGGTGGCCACGCAGAAGACGGCGGGGGTGCTGGGCGACGACCTGGCGCTCAACGCGCAGCAAGTCACGGGCGTGCGGGCAGACCGCGAACTGCCCGTGGTCTGGGCCGTGGCCAAGGGGTCGATGGTGAACAAGGCCATTCTGGTGCCGGCGGCGCTGGCCATCAGTGCGTTCGTGCCCGTGCTCATCACGCCCTTGCTGATGCTCGGCGGCGCCTTCCTGTGCTTCGAGGGTGTGGAGAAACTGGCGCACAAGTTCCTGCACAGCGAAGCCGAGGAGGCGGCCGAGCACGAGAGCCATGTGCAGGCCAACGCCAACCCGGCGGTGGACCTGGTGGCGTTCGAGAAGGACAAGATCAAGGGCGCGGTGCGTACCGACTTCATCCTCTCGGCGGAAATCATCGTCATCGCGCTGGGCACGGTCGCGTCCGCGCCCTTCCTGCAGCAGGTGGCGGTGCTGGTGGGCATCGCCGTCCTCATGACGGTGGGCGTCTATGGCCTGGTGGGCGGCATCGTCAAGCTCGACGACCTGGGCCTGTGGCTCAGCCAGAAGACCGGCAGCGCCGCGCAGGCCCTGGGCCGAGGGCTGCTGGCGGCGGCGCCCTGGCTGATGAAATTCCTCTCGGTGGCGGGCACGGCCGCCATGTTCCTGGTGGGCGGCGGCATCCTGGTGCACGGCATTGCGCCACTGCACCACGCCATCGAGGGCGCGGGCGCCGCCGTGGCGCAGGGTGCGCTGGGCGGCCTGTGGCAGGCACTGGCCACCAACGGGCTCAACGGCGTGGCCGGCATCGTGGCTGGCGCCCTGGTGCTGGGCGCCGTCACCGTGGTGCAGAAGCTGCGCAAGCGCTGAGAGGCTCTCAGCCTCTGAGACGCCGCGCAGTTTGCCCTGGGGTCAAGGAAGGGCCGGGTAGTCGGTATAGCCGTGCGGGCCGGTGCCGCCGTACACGGGGGCGTCGGCAAAGGGCTCGTTCAGCGGCAGGTTGTCGCGGAAGCGCCGCGGCAGGTCGGGCGTGGTGATCATGGCGCGGCCAAACGACACCATGTCGGCGCGGCCGCTGCGCAGGGCGTCGACGGCCATTTCCTTGGTGTAGCCGTTGTTGACCATCCACACGCCGGAGTACAGGCGGCGCAGGGCCTCGTAGTCGAACGGGGCGTTGTCGCGCGGGCCGCCGGTGTGGCCTTCGACGACGTGGATGTACACCGGGTGGAGCTTTTCCAGCTCGCGCACCACTTGCTCGAACAGCGGCTGGGGGTTGCTCTCCGACGAGTCGTTGACGGGCGAAACGGGCGAGAGTCGGATGCCCACGCGGTCGGCGCCGATCTCCTGCGTCACGGCGGCCATCACTTCGAGCAGGAAGCGGGCGCGGTTCTCGATGCTGCCGCCGTACTGGTCGGTGCGGTGGTTGGAGCCATCGCGCAGGAAGGCGTCGATCAGGTAGCCGTGGGCGCCGTGGATTTCCACGCCGTCAAAACCTGCCTGGATGGCATTGGCGGCGGCCTGGCGGAAGTCGTTCACCACACCGGCGATTTCGGCGGTTTCCAGCGCGCGCGGTACGGCGCAGTCCACGTAGCCCTGGCCGACGATGTAGGTCTTGGCCTTGGCGGCGATGGCCGAGGGGGCCACGGGCGCCTGCTGGTTGGGCTGGAAGGCGTTGTGCGACATGCGGCCGGTGTGCCAGAGCTGCACGAAGATCTTGCCGCCCTTGGCGTGCACGGCGTCGGTCACCTGCTTCCAGGCGGCGATCTGTGCGGGCGTGTAGATGCCGGGGGTGTGGGTGTAGCCCTGGGCGGTGGCAGAGATCTGCGTGGCCTCGGCAATGATCAGGCCCACGCTGGCACGCTGGCGGTAGTACTCGACCACCATGTCGGTGGGTTCGAGTGCGTCGTTGGCGCGGCTGCGCGTGAGTGGCGCCATGGCCATGCGGTTGGCGACTTCGATGCGGCCCAGCTTGAGGGGCTGGAACAGGGCGTCGGTGGCGAAGGTTTCTGCGGGGATACCCATGGGGGCTTACTCCTTGGTGGTGGGGGGAATGCCCGTCGCGGGTGCGGCGGGCTGGAACAGGTGGTCGAGCACCAGGGCCATGCTGTCGCGCAGCGGCGTGGTGGATTTTTCGAGCTTCATGCGCAGCAGGGCGCCTTCCCAGGTGTCCCAGACCAGGGCCGAGAGCACGGGGGCGGGCAGGTCGGCGCGGACCTCGCCCGCCGCCTGGGCGCGTTCGATCATGCCGGCCAGGCGCTCGCGCCAGGCCAGTTGCGCCTGCAGCAGGCCCTGGCGGCAGGCGTCGCTGGCCAGGGCCATCTCGGCGGCGAAGTTGCCCACCAGGCAGCCGGCCTGCAGCTCCTTGCGTTCGTGGTAGGCCATCATTTCGGCGAACACGTAGCGGATGGCGGCCATGGGCTGGGCGGGCGCGGCGGCCATCATGGCCTCCCAGGAGCGCTGCAGGTGCTCGGCGTACTGCTCGATGATGGCTACGGCAAACACTTCCTTGCTTTCGAAGTGGTTGTAGAACGAGCCCTTGGGCACACCCGCGTGGTCGGTGATCTGCTGGATGCCCGTGGCGTTGTAGCCTTGGCGCGAGAACAGGTCGCGGCCTGCCTGGGTGAGGCGCAGGGGGATGTCGGTTTTGTCAGCGGTGCGGGCCATGGATGAATAATATGACCGGTCGTCTTAAAATTCAAGAGGCCTGGTCGTGGGGGCTGTAACCGAGATGACACGGGCGCTGGAAATGAGCCCATCGACGGCGGGCAAACGGCGCTCAATAACCATAGTTGAAAAATGGTTGATATGAATCAACCACTGGAATTAGGGTTAATACGGACGGTTGATGCAGAGCAAAAAAGACCACTTTCAAAGTAGGCCTAATGCGTTCACGGGGGTCGTCCCCGTGAAACCTGATTGAAATCACCATGAAAAAGAACCTGCTGGCTGTGGCCGTTCTCTGTGCTCTGACTTCTGGTGCTGCGCTGGCGCAGCAGTCGGAAGGCCCCTGGATGGTTCGTGCCCGTGCCGTGCATCTGGACAGCGCCAACAAGGACAGCACCCCCCTGGGCCTGACGGTCAACAACAAGACCATCCCGGAAGTGGATGTCTCCTATTTCTTTACGCCCAACGTGGCGGCCGAACTGATCCTTACCGTGCCGCAAAAGCACACACTGCGTGCAGGCGGCGCGGCGATTGGCTCACTCAAGCACTTGCCGCCCACGCTGCTGCTGCAGTACCACTTCAACACCTCCGGCATCAAGCCCTATGTGGGCGCGGGCCTGAACTACACGCGCTTTTCCAGCGTGAAGGCGCCTGCCGGCGTGGATATCGACCGCAACAGCTTCGGTGCCGCGCTGCAGGTCGGTGTGGACATTCCGCTGCAGAAGAACCTGTACCTGAACTTCGATATCAAGAAGGTTTTCATCAAGACCGATGTCACCGCCAACGGTGCCAAGTTGGGTAGCTTCAAGGTCGATCCTGTGCTCGTGGGCGTAGGTCTGGGCTGGCGCTTCTGAGCCAGTCCGTAGCGTCTCTCATACTCTCTAAGGTAATTTGACGGCCGGCGCCGCGTGCGCCGGTCTTTTTTTTGCACAAGTGGGGGGCAAGGCAAGAGCGGCAGCCCTGGTGGTTGGACCTTGCCCGGCCGCGCTTCAGCGCCCGCAGGACGACACGCCAGGCACGCGCGACAGAGGGCCCGCAGACGGATCGGACAGGCGCTGCCACCACCAGGCCAGGCCGGTGCGCAGGTCGGGGCGCTGCCATTGCTGGGTTGGCAGGTCGCCTTCCACCGCTGCCGCGCCCTCGGCGGGGATGGCCGGCCCCACGTCAAAGTGGAAGCTATAGCAGGGCTCCAACCCCATGCGCAGATCGGTGATCTGCAGCCGCCCCTCAGGGCTGGCCTGCACACGCATGAAGCCGTGGCTGAAGCGTTCCAGCCGCTGCACGTGCGGGTGGGCGGTATGGGCGGCGCGCAGGGCGCTGCCACGGGGATGCTGCGTCCACTGCACTGGGGCGCCGCCGTCGATCAGCGAGTAATAGGCCTCATGGTAGTGCTCCGGGCCCATGGCCACGGCGCGCCACAGCACGGTGGAAAACGGGGCGGGCGTGACCAGCACCTGGTTGGCGGGCAGGCCCTGGGCACGCAGAGCCTCTTCCAATATGCCGCGCACATGCTGCTGCGCCAGCAGGCTCCAGCCCAGGTAGGCCGTGCTCAGCACCAGCCCGGCCTGGTTCCAGCGCAGGCCCTGCGGGTGGCGCAGCGCCGCCACCACGCCCACCAGCAGGGGCAGGGTGTAGAGCGGGTCGATGATGAACATGCTGCCCACGCCGTAGGGGTGGTCTGTGAACGGTTGCAGCAATTGCGTGCCATAGACGGTCAGCACATCCAGCAAGGGGTGTGTCAGCAGCGCCAGGGCCAGGGCCAGCCACCAGCGGCGCCACAGTTGCCGCTCGCCCTGCAGGCGGGCCACCAGCCAGCCCAGCGGTGCGCTGGCCAGCGCCAGGAAAAAAAGGGAATGGCTCTCGGCCCGGTGGCGCACCATGTTGAGCAGTGGTTCGCCATGGTCGATGAAGGCGTCCAGGTCCGGCAGCGTTCCCGCCGCCGCGCCCCACAGTGCGGCCTTCCAGGCAGCCGTGCGCCGCCCCAGGGTGGCAAGAACGACGGCGCTGCCCAGGGCAGCCTGGCTGATGGAGTCCATGGGGTGTCGGCAGGAGGAAGGGCGCGGTTGTTGCGCCGCATTCTTGCAGCGCTGCGCCAACCTTGACCTGACAGGGGCTTATGGATACGCCCGAGCGCTGGGGCGTAGCGTCGAATAAGCTATCAAAACAATAGCTGTTTGCGCTTGATGGATGGGCGCTGGAGGCCAAAAACACCCAAAATCACCCGGGCCTGTGCAGGCCCGGGTGGCAGGGCAAGGCTCAGACCTTGTCCAGCGCCTGGGCCAGGTCGGCCTGCAGGTCTTGCAGGTGCTCGATGCCCACCGACAGGCGTACCATGTTTTCGCTCACACCGGCCTTGGCCAGTTCTTCGGGGTTGAGCTGGCGGTGTGTGGTGGACGCCGGGTGCGTGGCCAGGGACTTGGCATCGCCGATGTTCACCAAACGGGTGAACAGCTGCAATGCGTCGAGGAAGCGCGCGCCGGCGGCGCGCGGGTCGGCATCGCTGCTCTTGAGGCCGAAGGACAGGATGCCCGAAGCGCGGCCACCCATCTGGCGCTGCACCACGGCGTGGTCGGCATGGTCGGGCAGGCCGGCGTAGCGCACCCATTCCACCTTGGGGTGGGCCTGCAGGGTCTTGGCCAGCGCCAGGGTGTTGTCGCAGATGCGGTCCATGCGCAGCGGCAGGGTCTCGATGCCCTGCAGCGTGAGCCAGGCGTTGAACGGCGAGAGCGCCGCGCCCATGTTGCGCAGGGGCACCACGCGCGCGCGGCCGATGAACGCCGCCGGGCCCAGGGCCTCGGTATAGACGACGCCGTGGTAGCTCACGTCGGGCTCGTTCAGGCGCTTGAAGCGGGCCTTGTGCTCGGCCCACGGGAACTTGCCGCTGTCCACGATGATGCCGCCGATGCTGTTGCCATGGCCGTTCATGTACTTGGTGAGCGCGTGCACCACGATGTCGGCGCCGTGCTCGATGGGGCGGCACAGGTAGGGGCTGGGCACGGTGTTGTCCACGATCAGCGGCACGCCATGGTCGTGCGCCACCTTGGCCAGCGCGGCGATGTCGGTCACGTTGCCCAGCGGGTTGCCGATGGATTCGCAGTACACGGCCTTGGTGCGCGCGTCGATCAGCTTGGCAAAGCTGGCCGGGTCGCGCGGGTCGGCAAAGCGCACCTCGATGCCTTGCTGCGGGAAGGTGTGGGCGAACAGGTTGTAGGTGCCGCCGTAGAGCGTGCTGGCCGAGATGATGTTGTCACCGGTTTCGGCGATGGTCTGGATGGCCGCGGTGATGGCCGCCATGCCCGAGGCCATGGCCAGCGCGGCCACGCCGCCTTCCAGCGCCGCGACGCGCTTTTCCAGCACGTCGGTGGTGGGGTTCATGATGCGGGTGTAGATGTTGCCCGGCACCTTCAGGTCGAACAGGTCGGCGCCGTGCTGGGCGCTGTCGAACGAGTAGGCCACTGTCTGGTAGAGCGGCACGGCGACGGAATGCGTGGTGGGCTCGGGCGTGTAGCCGCCGTGGACGGCCAGGGTTTCGAATTGCATGGATGGATGTCCCTCTGTCGATGGAAAGTGCGCCAAGGCCCCGCACCACTGCGGGGCCCGCACGGCGCATTGTGCACCTTCAGCGCACAGGTTCGTCCATCGCCAGCGCGGCGGCATTGCGGCGTCGCCAGGCTTTCTCCAGTTCCACCGCCACGTACACGATCAGCGCTGCGCCCAGGCACACGGCCAGGTCGGGCAGGTCCAGCGGCTCGGTCTTGAAGATGGGGTTGAGGGCGGGCACGTAGATGGTTGCCATCTGCAGTGCAAAGGTCAGCAGTACCGCACCCCACAGCGGGCGGTTGCGCCCCAGGCGCCAGACGGGATCAACCTCGGAACGAATGCCCACCACATGTGCCATCTGGGCCAGGGTGAGCACGGTGAACACCATGGTTTGCCAGTGCGCGTTGCCTGTGGACAGGGCCCAGGCCTGCACGGCCAGGCACAGCCCACCGATGAGCAGGCCAATCCCCAGGATGTGCTGCCACATGCCGCCAGCGAACATGCTTTCGGTGGGCGCGCGCGGCGGGCGCTGCATGATGCCCCGCTCGGCCGGTTCGGCCGCCAGCGCCAGGCCGGGCAGGCCATCGGTGACGAGGTTGACCCACAGGATGTGGATGGGCAGCAGCGGAATGGGCAGCAGCAGCAGGGGCGCGAGGAAGATGGTCCAGATCTCGCCCGAGTTGCCCGTCATGGCGTAGCGCACGAACTTGCGGATGTTGTCGTAGATGCGCCGGCCTTCCTTGACAGCCGCCACGATGGTGGCGAAGTTGTCGTCCAGCAGCACCAGGCTGCTGGCCTCGCGTGCCACGTCGGTGCCGCCCTTGCCCATGGCCACGCCGATGTCGGCGCGCTTGAGCGCGGGGGCATCGTTCACGCCGTCACCGGTCATGGCGACAAAGTGGCCGCGTGCCTGCAGGGCCTGCACGATGCGGATCTTTTGCGCCGGATCGACGCGCGCATACACCCGCACCTGCTCCACGCGCTCGCGCAGCGCGGTGTCGTCCAGCGTGGCCAGGTCGGCGCCCGTGAGCACGGGGGCGTCGGCCTGCGCCGCGATGCCCAGGCGGTGCGCGATGGCGCGCGCCGTGGCAGGGTGGTCGCCCGTGATCATCACCGGGGTGATGCCCGCGCTGATGCAGTCGCGCACGGCCGCCTGCGCCTCTGGCCTGGGCGGGTCGATGAGGGCGATCAGGCCCAGCAGTTCGAGCTCGCTCTCCACCGCTTCGAGGGCATTGGTGTCGGGCAGGCGGGCATGGCCGCGCCGCGCCAGGGCCAGCACGCGCAGGCCCTGGGCGGCGAGCTGGTGGGCCTGGGTCAGCAGCGCGGTGGTGTCGAGCGCAGCGCGGCCCTCGGGCGTCCACTGTGCGGCGCAGCGCGGCAGCACAGACTCGGGCGCGCCCTTGGTATAGGCCACAAAGCCACCCGCCACGCGGTGGAAGGTGGTCATGCGCTTGCGGTCCGAATCAAAGGGTTGCTCCTGCACGCGCGGACTGGCAGCGTCGAGCGCAGCCTTGTCCAGCCCGCCGGCGTGCGCGGCCAGCACCAGGGCGGTTTCGGTGGGGTCGCCGAGCCAGACGGTGGCGGCTTCGTCGCCATCGCTCTCGGTGTGGCCGGTGGCGTCGTTGCACAGCGCGGCCGCGCGCAGGGCTTCGCGGTGCACCGGGCCGGGCAGGGCGTCGCCCGGTGTCCAGCGCTGACCCTGGGCCAGCAGCAGCTCGGCGTGCATGCGGTTCTGTGTGAGCGTGCCGGTTTTGTCCGAGCAGATGGTGGTGACCGAGCCCAGTGTCTCCACCGAGGGCAGGCGGCGCACCAGCGCGTTGACGGCCACCATGCGGCGCGCGCCCAGCGCCAGCAGCACGGTGACCACGGCGGGCAGCGCCTCGGGAATGGCGGCCACGGCCAGGCTGATGGCCGTGAGCGCCATGAGCAGCGGCGCCTCGCCGCGCAGCACGCCCACCACGAAGACGATGGCGCAAATGCCCAGCACCGCCAGCGCCAGCCGCTTGCCGAACGCCGCCAGGCGCAGTTGCAGCGGGGTGCTGCGGTCTTCACCGCCCAGCAGCCGGGCCACCTTGCCCAGTTCGGTGTGCATGCCGGTGGCCACCACCAGGCCGCGCGCGCGGCCATGGGTGGCGGTGGTGCCTTTGAAGGCCATGTTCACCCTGTCGCCCAGGGCGCTCGCGTCCTGTGCGGCCAGGGTGCCGGTCTGCTTGGCCACGGTGACGGATTCGCCCGTGAGGGCCGATTCGTCCACCTGGAGCTGCGCGATCTCGATCAGGCGCAGGTCTGCCGGGATCTGGTTGCCGGCTTCCAGCAGCACGATGTCGCCAGGCACCAGCGCGCTGGCAGGCACCACCTGCACCTCGCCGCTGCGCAGCACGGTGGCGTGCGCCGCTGCCAGTTGGCGCAGCGCCGCCATGGCCTGGTCGGCGCGCCAGGCCTGCATAAAACCAATGAGCGCATTGAGCACCACGATCACCAGGATGACCACGGTGTCGGTGGCTTCTCCCACCAGCCCGGAGACCACCGCTGCGCCCAGCAGCACCAGCACCATGAAGTCCTTGAACTGCTCGATCAACAGCGCCAGCAGCCCCCGGCGGGCATGGTCCTGCAGCTCGTTGGCGCCATGCTGCGCGGCGCGGCGCGTGGCCTCATCGGCGTGCAGGCCGGTATCGGGATCGACGCCGTGGGCTTGCGCCAGTTCCTGCGCGTCGCGCAGGTGGGCGTCGTGGGCGTCGTGGGTGGCGGTGGTGGGGATGGTTTCGGTCGCCATGCGGAGCAGTCTGCCAACAGGGTTTGCGGAAGGGGCCGCCCCAGTGTACGGCCCGGCGTTGGTGTCACAGGCCAGAATGACGGCGATATGGCGCTATAAAAATAATAGCTTATCGCGCTTTATTGACGGGCGCCGGAGGCCTTTTTTCCTTGAAAGACCGACTCGCCCTTTCGCCGTGCCTTCAGCGTGCCGCCGTGGGGCGTGCCCGGTAGAAGGTCAGCGGCTGCTCCTGCGCCTGGTTCAGCACCTGGCGCTTGATCTTGCCCACCACGTGCATTTCGCAGGGCTTGCAGTCGAAGCGCAGGGTGAGCCGCTCCTTGCCGTTGATGAGCTGCAGCGGCTCGGCCCGGATGGTGCCTTGCACGCCCGTGACGCCCTTGGCCTGCTTGGGGCACAGACTCATGGAGTAGCGCACGCAGTGCTTGGTGATCATGAGGCTGACTTCGCCTTCCTCCTCGTGGCTCTCGTAGGCCGCGTCTATCACCTTCACGCCGTGGCGCGCGTAGAAATCGCGCGCCTTGTGGTTGAACACGTTGGCGAGGTAGGAGAGCGTGTCCTCGGGGTAGGGCACGGGCGGCTCGACGGGGGTGGCGCGCGGCAGGCGCTCGAATCCCGCGGCGCGGGCGGCTTCGAGCGCGGCCAGCGCATCGCGGCGCAGCGCGTTGAGGCTGGAGGCGGGCACGAACCAGGGCCGCGAGAGCTGCAGCGTGATGTCGTTCACACTGAAGATCGTGGCGCCGAAACGCCCGAGCTGCTCACGCAGGCTGGCCTCTGCCTTGGCCGCGTCCTGCGCCGCCTCATGGGGCAGGGCGGCCTGGGCGGAGCCGGTAAAGCCGTCCTCGTCGGTCAGCGTGAGGGCAAAGCCGTCTGGGGTCTCGGCGAACTGCGCCCACAGGGCGATGCGCCGGTCGCTCGATTTCTTCTCCAGCGTGCGCACCCAGTCCATGTCGCGGTTGCGGTTGACCTCGGTGCCTTTGCGCAGGTCCTTGAAACCCTCCATCGGGTCTTTCGGAAACACGCGCCATTGCCGGCCGCCGCGCGGCGACACGGGTTCGGCGCGGTTGATCTGCAGGCCCACCAGTTCTTTCTGCAGGTCGTAGTAGCACAGGCCGTCGCCGTTGTGCAGGACGGTGGCCGTGTCGCTCACTTCCAGCTCGACGAAGTTGGGCCCCAGCCTGGTCACCCAGCCGATGGCCTGGCCCGGGTTCTTGGGTGTGTCGAAGGCGCCGATGTCTTCCTTGCGGCCGTTGACGAAGTAGTCGGTGAACTCGCGGTTGAAGTTCTGCAGCGGGTCGGGCGTGAAGGTGAACGTGGTGCGGCCGCTCGATGCGCGCGCCAGCGGGTCGCCCGAGGCCTCGCGCTCGTCGAGGATCTCGTCGAGCAGCCTGCGGTAGTGGGCGGTGATGTTCTTCACGTAGCCCATGTCCTTGTAGCGGCCCTCGATCTTGAAGCTGCGCACGCCGGCGGCTATCAGGGCGCGCAGGTTGTCGCTCTGGTTGTTGTCCTTCATCGAGAGCACATGCTTGTCGTGCGCGACGATGCGGCCCTGCGCGTCCGTCACCTGGTAGGGCAGGCGGCAGGCCTGGCTGCAGTCGCCCCGGTTGGCGCTGCGGCCGGTCTGGGCGTGGCTGATGTAGCACTGGCCGCTGTAGGCCACGCACAGCGCGCCGTGGATGAAGAACTCGATGGCGCAGCGCTGGGGGTCGGTGGCGGCGCGCACGGCGGCGATCTGCTGCACCGTCAGCTCGCGCGCCAGCACGATCTGCGACAGACCGCAGTCCTGCAGGAAGCGCGCTTTCTCGGGCGTGCGGATGTCGGTCTGGGTGCTGGCGTGCAGCTGGATGGGGGGCAGGTCGAGCTCCAGCAGGCCCATGTCCTGGATGATGAGCGCGTCGGCACCGGCGTTGTACACCTGCCAGGCCATCTGGCGCGCGCCTTCCAGCTCGTCGTCGCGCAGGATGG
Organism: Acidovorax sp. 210-6; assembly: GCF_010020825.1. Lineage (GTDB taxonomy): Bacteria > Pseudomonadota > Gammaproteobacteria > Burkholderiales > Burkholderiaceae_C > Simplicispira > Simplicispira sedimenti. Next base: position 2,143,107 of record NZ_JAACJE010000001.1, on the reverse strand, counting down.
TGTTGAGCGTGATGAAAACGCGGCTGTGGAAGCGGTGGGCGTGCGTGATCAGGCGTTCCAGCTCGCGGATGTCGTTGCCCGCCCCGGCGCGCGCGCCGAAGGCCGGGCCGCCGATATAGACGGCATCGGCGCCATGGTTGACGGCCTCGATGCCGATGTCGGCATCGCGCGCGGGGGACAGCAGTTCAATCTGGTGGGGCAACAGTGACATGGGTGTGATTATCCGGGGAAGCACCAAAACGCGTAGGGCTGCTCCCGGCAGGTGGGGGAACATGTTGCTATGATTACGATAGCGTCTGCCGCCCTGGCAGGCGGCATTGAGTTCACCCTTCAGACATCGTACGCAGACTGCAGACCATGCACAGCGCAGCTTGTTTTCGCATGCCTATCTTCAAGCCCGGCACCGTGGTGCGTTTCGGGGCCAACCGGGAAACCGTCAGCCACATCATCATTCGCCGCAGCGTGCTGTTGGTGCATCTGGTGGGCTATGAAGCCCCTGTCAACGCCGATGTGTTGACAGTGGAGCCCGCTGTGTTCACGCTGAGGCGCGTGACACGGTAGCCCGCGTCAGCGGGTGCCCAGGTGGGCCATGGCCTCGCCCATGCGGATCGGGCGGGCGGGGCCCCAGGCGGGGTTGAACTGCAAGGGCCCGTGCGGGAACAGCATGACGACGGTCGATCCGAGCAGGAAGCGGCCCATCTCATCGCCCTGTTTCAGCACGATGGATTGGTCCGCATAGTCCCACTGGCGCACGGTGCCGGGGCGCGGCGGATTCACGAGGCCGTGCCACACCGTGGCCATGCTGCCCACGATGGTGGCGCCCACCAGCACCAGCACGAACGGCCCGTGGGCGCCGTCGAACACGCACACCACGCGCTCGTTGCGCGCAAACAGGCCGGGGACGCCGCGCGCCGTGGTCGGGTTCACCGAGAACAGGTCGCCGGGCACATGCACCATGCGGCGCAGCCGGCCCTCGCAAGGCATGTGGATGCGGTGGTAGTCGCGCGGGCTCAGGTAGAGCGTGGCGAAATGGCCGCCCTCGAATTCCGCGGCCAGTTGTGCGTCGCCGCCGACCAGTGCCGTGGTGCTGTAGTGGTGCCCCTTGGCCTGGAAGACCTGATCGCCCTGCACCGGGCCAAACTGGCTGATGGCGCCATCGACCGGACAGATCAGATCGGCGGCGGCCAGCGGGCGGGCACCAGGCTTGAGCGGCCGGGTGAAGAACTCGTTGAAGCTGGTGTAGCTGGCCGGGTCCGGATTGGCGGCCTCGGTCATGTCCACGCCATAGCGGGCCACGAAGCGGCGGATGAGCGCCGTGGTCAAAGCGCCGGCGCGTGCCGAGGCGATGCGGCCCGCAGCGACGGTGAGGGCACGTTTGGGCATCAGGTACTGCGGCAGGACGGCAAGGCGGTCGGACACGGTGGGAAGGCTGGAGTGGGGGAAGCGCGCCATTCTATCGGCGCCTTGCCCTTTGTGTGCCAGGGTCAATCGGCGTGCAGCCGCGGGCCATGGCGCGCGCAGGCACAATGCGGCCCCTGCATTCCCCCGCGCCACGCGCTGCCTGGGTGCATGTGTTTTGCCCGGCAGGTCCGGATGTTGTCGAATGCCATTCCCCTCTCCTGAATCCGAACCGGCGCACGCGGTGCGTGGCGCCTGGTTGCGCAATTTCTGGCCTGCACCCGTGGGCATCACGGGTCGCGAACGGGCGCGTATTGCTCTGGGTGCGGCCCTGGGCGTTTTGTTGGCGGCCCTGCTGGCGCGCTGGTGGAGCCACGCGCACCCTGGCGGGCACTGGATGGTGGCCTCGCTGGGCGCCAGCGCCGTGCTGGTGTTCGCCATGCCTTCCAGCCCCTTGGCGCAGCCCTGGCCGGTGCTGGGGGGCAATACGCTGTCGGTATGGGTCGGCTTGGCCTGTGCCGCCCTGGTGCCCGAACCCGCTGTGGCTGCGGCGCTGGCCGTTGCGGCCGCCGTGCTGGTGATGGTGCCGCTGCGCTGCCTGCATCCGCCGGGCGCGGCGATGGCGCTGTTCGTGGTGCTCAACCCTGGCGAAGACGCGCACCTGCTGCTGTTTCCGGTGCTGTTCAATGTGCTCGTGCTGGTGCTGGTGGGCATTGCCTACAACAACGCCACCGGGCGCAGCTACCCGCATCCCCAGCGCCCGCAGCGCGATGATCGGGCCGTGGGTGCCGGGCAGTTCAGCACGGCGGACCTCGATGCAGCGCTGGCGCACTACAACCAGGTGCTGGACATCAGCCGCGCCGATCTGGCCGGATTGCTGCACATGGCCGGCCGGGCCGCCTTCCAGCGCACGCTGGGCGAACTGCGCTGCGCCGACATCATGTCGCGGCCACCCATGGCCGTGGAACCCGGCGTGGCGCTGAAGGAGGCTTGGGCCATGATGCGGCGCGAGCAGATCAAGGCGCTGCCCGTGGTGGATGCGCAGGGAGCCGTGCTGGGCATCGTCACGGTGGCGGATTTTGTGCGGCTGGCCAGCCTCGATACCCACGAGGGCCTGGGGCAGCGTCTGCGCACCCTGATCCGAGGGCGCTCGGGTCGGCCATCGCGGGTGAAGGACATCATGAGCCAGCAAGTGCAGGTGGTCGATGCCCGGCAGCATGTCATGGACCTGGTGCCCCTGTTCTCGCGCGGCGGGCACCACCACATGCCCGTGGTGGATGCGCAGGCGCGGCTGGTGGGTGTCATCACGCAGTCGGACCTGGTGCGTGCCCTGGCCCTGGCGCTTCCCACGGGTGAAGCGGGCACCGCTGCACCATAGTCAACGTGGCCACATCGCGGTACAATCAGCGGGCTCATGCACAGCGCCTTGCCTGTCCATTGGAGCCGTCTCTCCCGGCATTCTTTCTGAACTGCGCCCCGGGTGCAGCGAACCCCACAGCACGCAAAGCACACTGCGCCTGCTCCACCGGACAGGCGTTTGCGCCTGTGGCTAACCCGATTTCGCAGGCGCCGTACACGGATTGAATTGTTTTTTAGAGATTGAACATGGCAAAAGAAGAACTGATTGAAATGCAGGGCAGCGTGACCGAAGTGCTGCCAGACTCGCGCTTTCGCGTCACGCTGGACAACGGGCACCAACTCATCGCCTACACCGGCGGCAAGATGCGCAAGCACCACATCCGCATTCTGGCGGGCGACAAGGTGTCCCTGGAGCTGTCTCCTTACGACCTGAGCAAGGGCCGCATCACCTTCCGTCACCTGGCGGGCCGTCCCGGCCCGGGCGCTGCTCGCTGACCAGTGATTTAAACGGCGTTTTGCCCGTCCAAGCCCGAAACAGGGTGCAAGTCGGGTTAGAATGCCAGCTTGTCGGAGCGTAGCGCAGCCTGGTAGCGCATCTGCTTTGGGAGCAGAGGGTCGCGAGTTCGAATCCCGCCGCTCCGACCAATCATGACAAGGCCTGCAGTGGTTTTCCGCTGCAGGCCTTTTGTCTTTTTAACCGGTGTGGGTGCCTGTCTGTGGATCTTCCAGCACCGTGTGGCCAGAGAGTGTGAAAAGCAACGGGCGCTGCAGCGGCCAGCCACAGCGCCCGTTTCAGCAGGTAAAGGCCTCAGCCGCGCAGATCAGCCCTTCTTCTGCAGCATCTTGATCACGCTCGAAAAATCCTCGCCGCCATGCCCCGCGATGCTGTGCGCGGCGTAGATGGCGCGGGCCAGGCCGCCCAGGGGCGTGCTGGCCTTGGTGGCCATGGCGTTTTCCTGGGCCAGGCCCAGGTCCTTGAGCATGAGGTCGGTGCCGAAGCCGCCGGCGTAGCCCTTGGAGGCGGGGGCGTTCTCGTGCACGCCGGGGAAGGGGTTGTACTTTTCCAGCGCCCAGTTGCCGCCGGAGCTGCGGCGCATGATTTCGCTGAGCACCTTGGGGTCCAGGCCGTTGGCCACGCCCAGGGCGATGGCTTCGCTGGTGCCAATCATCAAAATGCCCAGCAGCATGTTGTTGCAGATCTTGGCGGTCTGGCCGGCGCCCACGCTGCCTGCGTGGAAGATGTTGGCGCCCATTTTTTCCAGCAGGGGGCGGGCGCGTTCCAGCTGGGCTTCGCTGCCGCCGACCATGAAGGTCAGCGTGCCGGCGATGGCGCCGCCGGTGCCGCCGGAGACGGGCGCGTCGATGAAGTCGATGCCCAGGCTTTCAGCGGCCTTGGCCACCTTCTGGCTGGTGGCGGCGGCGATGGTCGAGCTGTCGATCACCAGCGTGCCCTTGGCGATGCTGGCGAGCAGGTTGCCCTTGCCCAGGAACAGGCCTTCCACGTGCTGGCTGGCGGGCAGCATGGTGATGACGGCTTCGGCGCCCTGTACGGCGTCCTGGGCGCTGGTGGCCACGCTCAGGCCTTCGGCCTTGGCCTTGGCGAGCGCGTCCTGGCTCAGGTCGAAGGCCTTGACGCTGTGGCCGGCCTTGTGCAGGTTGATGGCCATGGGGCCGCCCATGTTGCCGAGGCCGATGAATGCGATTTGCATGGTGCTGTCTCCTGGTCGGTTGGAAAGGGTTGGAAAAGGGGAGGGGTTAGCTATTGTTTTAGTAGCTACTTGCGCTTGCTGCATAAGCCCCAGGGAGTAAAAAGACTTGAACTCTCATGCCGCTGTTTGTTTGCGGGCCCTGGTGCGCCGGGGCGAGGCCTTGGCCTGGGGGTTGTAGGCGAGGGCGGTTTCCACCCAGTGCAGCCACTGCGGCCGCGTGGCGTAGCCCGTGGGCTCCACCCAGAAGTAGCCGGGCATGCCGCCGCGCGGGTCCAGCTCGCGCACGCCGGGCGTTTCGGCCGTGGCGGCGTGTTCTTGGGGCGGCAGGCGCACCAGCAGGTCTTCGCCCTTGACGGCCAGGCAGAGCTTGCCGTCCACCATGAAGGCGTGGCAGCCGAAGAGGGGGCGTTCCTCCACCGTGGCATCCGCGCCCAGGCGCTCGGCCAGCGCGTCCCGCACCGCGGCGATGAGGTGCAGGGTTTCGTCGGCCAGGGGGCGGGCGGGCATGGTGGCGTCTTGAAGGTCGAATGGGCTGCCGATGCCTGGCGGTGAAGCGCAAGCAGCTATCAAAAACCTAGCGAATAGTGTCCGGCGCGTCGCCGTCCAGCATGCGCCGGGCGATGATGACGCGCATGATCTCGTTCGTGCCTTCCAGGATCTGGTGCACGCGCGCGTCACGCATCAGGCGCTCCAGCGGGTATTCGCGGATGTAGCCGTAGCCGCCGTGCAGTTGCAGTGCCTCGTTGCAGACGTTGAAGCCCGCATCGGTGGCGAAGCGCTTGGCCATGGCGCAGTAGGTGCTGGCGTTGGGGTCGCCCGCGTCCAGCTTGCTGGCGGCCAGGCGCACCATCTGGCGCGCGGCGACGAGTTCGGTGGCCATGTCGGCCAGCTTGAACTGCAGCGCCTGGAAGCTGGCGATGGGTTTGCCGAACTGCTTGCGGTCGTGCATGTACTGCTGCGCCTGCTGGAGCGCGCCCTGGGCCGCGCCCACCGAGCAGGTGGCAATGTTGATGCGCCCGCCGTCCAGGCCCTTCATGGCGATCTTGAAGCCTTCGCCCTCGCGGCCCAGCAGGTGGTTGGCGGGGATGCGCACATTGTCAAAGCTGATCTGGCGCGTGGGCTGGCTGTTCCAGCCCATTTTTTCTTCCTTCTTGCCGTAGCTGATGCCGGGGGCATCGGCCGGCACGGCGAAGGCGCTGATGCCGGAGGCGCCGGAGTTTGCATCGCCCGTGCGGGCCATGAGCACCAGCACGTCGGTGCTGCCCGCGCCGGAGATGAAGGCCTTGGAGCCGTTGATGACGTATTCATTGCCCACCAGCTCGGCGCGCGTCTTGAGCGAGGCGGCGTCCGAGCCCGCGCCGGGTTCGGTCAGGCAGTAGGAGGCTAGTCTTTGTCCGCTGGTCAGCAGCGGGCCCCAGTGGTCGCGCACCTCGGGCTGGGCCCAGGTGCCGAGCATCCACGTGGCCATGTTGTGGATGGTGATGAAGGCGGTGGTGGAGGGGTCCACGGCCGCCATTTCCTCGAACACCAGCGTGGCATCGAGGCGCGGCAGGGCCAGGCCGCCAGCGGCCTCGGGCGCATACAGGCCGCAAAAGCCCAGTTCGCCGGCCTTGGCGATGGCCTCGCGCGGGAAAATGCCCTCGGCGTCCCAGTGCGCGGCGTGCGGGGCCAGCTCGGCCAGGGCGAATTGGCGCGCGGTGTCGGCAAAGGCGCGCTGGTCTTCGGTCAGTTCAAAGTCCATGGGCTGGTCTCCGGGTCGGGTGTGCTTTTGTTTTTATAGCTGATGGCGCTTGCCTGGCAAGCGCTGGAGCCGATTTTTCTCAAAATTCTTGTCTGCGGGCGCGTCGCATGAAACCGGCGCGGCCCAGGCCAGCAGCCACCGTGCAAGGGCCGCCCCGCCGCGCTGGCGTCGTCCCCCCTCCGCGAGCGAAGCGAAGCAGAGAGGGGGGAAGGCGTGCAGCGCCTCAAGGGGGGTGTCACTTCAGACTAATCGTGGTGTTCACACCCTGGCCCGCCGTGCTGTCGTCGAACCAGCGCGCGGTCACGGTCTTGGTCTGGGTGTAGAACAGGATGACCTGCTTGCCGTAGGGGCCCAGGTCGCCCAGCTTGGAGGCGCGCGAACCGGAGAACGAGAACAGCGGCACGGGCACGGGCACCGGCACGTTGATGCCGACCTGACCCACATCGATCTCTTCCTGGAACTTGCGCGCGGCAGCGCCGGACTGCGTGAACACGGCGGTGCCGTTGCCGTTGGGGTTGGCGTTGATGAACTCGATGGCCTCGTCCAGGTCCTTGGCGGCCACGACGCTCAGCACGGGGCCGAAGATTTCCTGGTCATAGATGGCCATGCCGGGCTTGACGCCGCTGAAAATGGTCGGGCCGACGAAGTTGCCCTTCTCATAGCCGGGCACGTTGGGCTTGCGGCCGTCGAGTTCCAGCGTGGCGCCGTCGGCAATGCCGCGCTCGATCAGGCCTTCGATGCGCGACAGTGCGGCGCACGAGATGACCGGGCCCACGTCCGTGCCCTTCTCGGTGCCGCCGGACACCTTGAGCGTCTTGGCCTTGGCCACCAAGTCGGGCAGCCACTTTTGCGCTTCGCCCACCAGCACCACCACGGGCAGGGCCATGCAGCGCTGGCCGGCCGCGCCGAACGAGGCACCTGCGATGGCGTTGAGCGTCTGCTCCTTGTTGGCGTCGGGCAGGATGATGGCGTGGTTCTTCGCGCCCATCATGCACTGCACACGCTTGCCGTTGAGGCTGGCGCGGTTGTACACATGCGTGCCCACCTTGGTGGAACCCACAAAGCTGATGGCCTTGATGTCGGGGTGGTCGCAAATGGCGTTCACGGCCATCTCGCCGCCGTGGATCACGTTCAGCACGCCGGGCGGCACGCCGGCTTCGAGGGCCAGCTCGCACAGGCGCATGGTGACCATGGGATCCTGCTCGGAGGGCTTGAGCACAAAGGTGTTGCCCGTGGCAATGGCCATGGGGAACATCCACAGCGGGATCATGGCCGGGAAGTTGAACGGCGTGATGCCCGCGCACACGCCCAGGGGCTGCAGCACGGTGTAGGTGTCCACGCCGTTGGCCACGTTGTTGGCCAGCTCGCCCAGTTGCAGGTTGCCGATGGCGCTGGCGTGCTCCACCACCTCCAGGCCGCGGAACACGTCGCCCTCGGCGTCGGGCAGGGTCTTGCCCTGCTCGGCCGTCAGGGTGGCGGCCAGCTCGGCCATGTTCTCGCGGATGAGCTGCTGCAGCTTCAGGAAGATGCGCGCGCGCGCACCGATGGGCGTCTTGCGCCAGGTCTTGAAGGCCTCCTTGGCGGCAGCGACGGCGGCGTTGATCTCGTCCTGCGTGGCAAAGGGCACGCGGGCCAGCACCTGCTGCGTGGCGGGGTTGACCACATCGCGCCATTCGGTGGTCTTGGATTCAACGAACTCGCCGTTGATCAGCAGTTTGACGGTGGCAACTTTGACGGCAGCATCCATGGGGGTAGTCTCCTGAAAAGGGCACGGGCACCATGCCCGGATGGCACGCATCGTAGCTTTGCGATTTTGTAAGCACAATAGCCAACATTGCGCACGAGATTTGCAAATATGCACAACAACCGATCGGCCCCCATGGACTGGGACAACCTGCGCTTCTTTCTGGAACTGGCCCGCGCCGGCACGCTGGTGGGCGCCGCCCGCCGCCTGGGGGTGGACCACACCACCGTGGCGCGCCGCATCCAGGGTCTGGAAAAGCAGGTGGACGCCGCACTCTTTGCCCGCGAAGCCGGTGGCCACCGCCTGACCGAAGCCGGGCGTGCCCTGCTGCCCAGGGTCGAGGCCATGGAGGCCGCCTTCCTCGCCGTGCAAAGCGCCGCCCCCGGTGTGGGCACCGGCCTGCACGGCGTGGTGCGCATCGGCACCACCGAAGGCTTTGGCAACCTGGTGCTGGCGGCGCCCCTGGCGCGGTTTGCCCAGTCGCACCCCGGCCTGGTGGTGGACCTGCTGGCCCTGCCGCGCCTGGTGCACCTGTCGCGCCGCGAGGCCGACATCGTCATCTCGCTGGAGCGCCCGGCGCGCGGCGCCGTCATCGTCGTCAAGCTCACCGACTACGTGCTGCAGCTCTATGCCAACCGCAGTTACCTGGCCCAGCATGCCCCCATCACCACCCCCGAAGACCTGCGCGGCCACAGCTTTGTGAGCTATGTGGACGACCTCCTGTTCAGCAAGGAACTGCAAATCCTGGACGAACTGCACCGCCCCGCACAGTTTGCCCTGCGCAGCACCAGCGTGCTGGCCCAGTTCGAAGCCGTGCGAGCCGGTGCCGGGCTGGCCGTACTGCCCGCCTTTGTGGCCGCGCAAGACCCCGCCCTGCAACCCGTGCTGCCCGGCCAGGCGCGCTTTACACGCACCTTCTGGATGAGCATGCCCGCCGAAAACAAGCACATGGCCCGCATGCAGGCCACCTGGGCCTACCTGCGCGAGGCGGTGGGGCAGCGGCAGGGGGTGTTGAATCCGGCGTAAGTGCTATTGGTTTGATAGCTGCTTGCGTTTGATGGGTGGGCTCTGGGGATGAATTTTGTTCATATTCGGCCTGGTGGTGCTGTTTTGGTGCGCATCGGACCTGGCGGGGTGAGGTGAAATCGACCCTGAGCCGCCGTTGGGCAGCATGACCGCAAAGCCGCAGTTCAGCCGCTACCCGCTGCCTGACAGCCCAAACGTGCTGTCTGAGTGCGCGATCCTTGTTTGGTAGCGAGCTATAGTTTGCCTCGTTGACGCCTGCCGGGTTTCGCGAGTTTTTACACTTGGATGTTTAATCGGGCAGCCGCCTGCAAACCTATGCTGCAAGCCACTTCCAGGCGAAACCAATGTCCAGAATATCCCCCACGGTCCAGCTTATCCCGCGGGTTTTACGGGATACATCGTTAGACCCACACATATATCAGGACCGATCGCATGCCGAATGAGAATGAGCAGATTGAACATCTAGCTGCCATCGCACCAGAGCAGATTACAGTCCCCGAGGCAGTCTTTACACTTCCGGAAGTCGGCGCAAGGATTACCAGCGAAGCTACTGGCAACACCTATCGAATTGGCGAATTGATTGGTGAAGGCAACTTCGGCTATGTCTACCATTGCTCAGATACTTGGGAAAATGAGCTTGCAGTCAAGATCCTTAAACCCAAGGGCACCTATGAAGAGGTGAGAGACGCTGCAGTAGCAGAGTTCGAGAAGCTGAAGCTATTTCGACATCCGAATATCACCTTCGTGTTCGACGCCTTCGAGTTCCAGCACACGTTCTACATCGTTTGCGAAAAATGCTGGAAGCCGATCAACGAATTTATGCAGTCGGAAGGCTTCAATGGGCGCGTATGGCTTCGCCCTATCGCGCGCCAACTTCTACAAGCGGTTCACTATATTCACTGCAACCACTTTGCTCATCAAGACATCCACGGCGGCAATGTTTTCATTCAAGCGGCGAAGGATGATCTTTCGCCTGACGACATGATCTTCACGTACATGCTTGGTGACTTAGGGCTTGCCAAGTTGGCGGCAGAAATGGATGCAGAGAACACAGTCCTAGCCGACTGGATGCGCGCCCCAGAGTCAATCAATCCGGCGAAATTTGGTGCGATGGACCACCGAATGGACATTTATCACTGTGGGTTGCTTTTCCTTCAAATCTTGCTCGGTCGGCCACATACGTTTACTCGTGAAGAGGTCTTGGCTGGAGCCCCAAGAGAACTTGCCTTAACGCTCGAAGCGCCTTACAGCTTCGCTCTTGAAAAGTCCTTGCGTAGGCACGTTGATTACAGAACCGCATCCGCATTGGAGTTCTGGCGTGATCTCAATACAACTGCATAGGCCTTGGTCTAACTGTCGTATATGGACTCCCCCACAACAGCAAGAGCCTGACCGATTGGGGACCAAGGGGTAAAGAACCTGCAGTCGTATATCCGGCATCTGTTGTGGACTCTGTGGTGGTCCGTGCCGACATGGAATCTGCGTCACCGCGTCGCTACACGTTGCAAGCGGCAGGCAAGCTACCGGAAGAGTTATCGGCGTCGTGCGGTGTGGAAGGAACCCGATTAGCCATGATGGTCGATCAAACCCATCGCAAGTGGTGAAGGAATTTCTGGTCTGGCGTGCTGACTGGCTGTACCGGTTCAGTCGGGCATCGCAAAGCTCTGGCGATTCTCTTTTCGGTTCAACCGGGCTGCTTCATCGAACAGCTTGTGATCGCGCAGCGTCGCATAGCAAATGCGCGCCAGCTTGTTCGCCAGCGCGCAGGTGGCCTTGTTGTGGTTGAACCACCCTGGATTTCGCAGAGGCGCGAATCCATTGCTTACACACCTGACAGGCGCTTGCCCCTAGCATGCTGCGTTTCCACACAGCCGCCGGAGGGCACCCATGCCAACCTATCGCATTCTCAGCCTCGATGGCGGTGGCCTGCGTGGCCTGATCACGGCGCGGTTGTTGCAGCGGCTCGATGCCATGCCCGGTATTGCGGGCTGGCTGGGGCGGGCCGATTTGCTGGTGGGTACTTCCACGGGCGGCATTCTGGCGCTGGGGCTGGCAGCGGGGCAGTCGCCGCAGGCCATGGGCGATATTTACAGCCAGCGCGGCGGGGCCATTTTTGACGACAGCATTTGGGACAACCTGCGCGACCTGGGCAAGACCGTGGGGGCCGACTATTCAGCCAAGGGGCTCAAGGCGGAGCTGCGCCGTGTGTTTGGCGACCAGCGCCTGCAGGACCTGGGCCGCAAGGTGGCCATTCCGGCCTTTGACCTGGACAACGAGGCCAGTCCCGCCGAGCGCACCTGGAAGCCCAAGATCTTTCACAACTTCACCGGGGCCGACTCCGACGGCGCGCAGCGTGTGGCCGATGTGGCCCTGTACACCAGTGCGGCGCCCACGTACTTTCCGTCGGCCAACGGCTACATCGACGGCGGTGTGTTTGCCAACAACCCCAGCATCGTGGCGCTGGTGCAGGCGATTTCAGCGCGCAACGCGGCCCACGAGCGCGCTGCGCTAGACGACGTGGTGATGCTGTCGGTGGGTACGGGCGTGAGCCTCACCTACATCAAGGGCCAAACCTTGGACTGGGGCTACGCCCAGTGGGCGCAACCGCTCATCAATGTGCTGATGGACGGCACCGCAGGCATTGCCGACTACCAGGCGCGCCAGTTGCTGGGCCAGCGCTACCACCGGCTGCAACTGGTGTTTCCGCCCACCGAAACCATTGCGCTGGACGCCGTGGACAAGCTGGGCCGCATGGAAGCACTGGCCCAGGCCCAGCCGCTGGATGCGGTGGCAGGCTGGATTGGGCAGCACTGGCTGTAGGGCGCGGTGCGGGCTAGCGCCGCCCCACCAGCAGCACCCCCGCCAGCACAAGCCCGGCGCCCACCATTTGGGGTAGTGAGAGCGGCTCGCCCAGCAGCCAGTAGCTGAACACGATGGTCAGCATGGGGCCCAGGGTGCCAATCAGCACCGTGGGCGCCGCGCCAATGCGGCGGATGGCGGCCGATGTCATGAACACCGGCAGCACGGTGGACAGCAGGGCCATGCCCAGTGCGTGGCCGTACACCGCTGCGGGCTGCACCAGGGCCTGCAGCGGCTGGGTGGCGGCAAAGTGCGCCAGCGTGGCCACGGTGGACACCAGCATGGCCAGAGCGGTAAAGCGCGCCGCGCCCAGGCGGCGGATCACCGGCTCGCTGCCCGCCTGGTAAAACGCATAAGACACGGCCGAGCCCAGCACAAATGCACCGCCCAGCAGCACCGGGCCCATGTCGCTGGCGAGGTGCAGGTCGTGCGTGAAGGCCAGGCCAATGCCTGCGTAGGACAGCAGCAGCGCGCCTATCTCGCGCCGCGAGGCGGTTTTGCCCATGAACAGCACACCGATGAGCAGCGTGATGGTGGGGTAGGTGAACAGAATCAGCCGCTCCAGGCTGGCGCTGATGTATTGCAGCCCCATGAAGTCCAGAATGCTGGCCCCGTAGTAGCCCAGCAGCCCCAGCGCCACCAGCAGCGCCCAGTCCCGGCGCGTCAGCGGTGCCAGCCCCTGGCTGGAGCGCCAGCCCACCCACACAAAGGCGGGCAGCGCCAGCAGCATGCGCAGCGCCAGCAGGGTGACCGAATCGACCGGCTGGGCCTGCGGCACGGCGTAGGCCAGTTTCACAAAAATGGCCTTGAACGAAAAGCCTGCCGCCGCCAGCAGGGCCAGGGCAAAGCCGATGCGTTCGGAGGACCAGTGTTTCCAGGGCATGGGTGGGGCGTGTGCGGTAGGGACGAACGCTTTGGCGCCACGCGCCAAGGCCAACAAAGCATGGCTGCAATCATGGCGCGTTTTGTGGCGGCGCACCATCGCTGATAATACAAGCCTGTGTTCGTCTATAACGAATGGTGTACCGTGGACTACGACCTGACCGATCTGCGCCTGTTCGTGGCCATGGCCGAGGAGCGCAACCTCACGCGCGGCGCGGCGCGGGCCTTTTTGGCGCCATCGTCGGCCAGCCACCGCTTGCGGCGGCTGGAAGATGCGCTGCAAACCCCCTTGTTCGACCGCCAGCCGCGCGGGCTGGAGCCCACGCGTGCGGGCGAGGCGCTGCTGCGCCATGCGCGCCAGGTGTTTGCCTGCATCGAACAAATGCATGCCGAGCTGTCGCCCTATGCCAGCGGCATCCGCGGCCAGGTGAGCCTGTGGGCCAATACGCATGCCACGCACAGCTATCTGCCCGACGATCTGGCGGGCTTTCTCAAGCGCCACCCTCAGGTGAGCGTGAGCCTGGAGGAGCGCACCAGCACCGAGATTGCCATGGCCGTGGCGCATGGCGAGATTGACGTGGGCGTGTTGGCCGACGCAGGCGCCCAGGGCGCGGGCGTGGTGCTGTGGCCTTACCGGCAGGACCGGCTGGTGCTCGTCGTGCCGCAGGGCCACGCCCTGGCGCAGCGCGCCAGAGTGGCCTTTGCCGAGGTGCTGGACCAGGCCTTTGTGATGCTGCATTCGGGCTCGGCCATCCACACCTTCACCATGAACGCGGCGGCGGCGCTGGGGCGGCACCTGGATGTGCGCATCCAGGTGCGCAGCTTCGAGGCGGTGTGCCGCATGGTGGGTGCGGGCGTGGGCATCGGCCTGGTGCCACGCAGTGCCGTGCCGCGTGCGGGCCTGAGCGAGCCGCCGGTGGTGGTGGCGCTGGACGAAGCCTGGGCGCAGCGCGACCTGCAGGTCTGCGTGCGCCAGGGGGTAGAGCTGTCGGGCTTTGCCAGCGCGCTGGTGCAGCACCTGCGTGCCAGCAGTGGCGGCGCGGTGCCAGCCTGACACCGCGCACGCTGGGGACGGGCTTCAGGGCCGTACAGTCAGCCGCAGCGGTTCACCCACGCGGGCCTTGAGCACGTCTTCGCGGTGGAAGGGCAGGGTGTGCCACTGCTTGCGCGAGAACAGCTCCATCTGGTCCGTGGCATGGGGCGATGCCGGGTTGGTGGACTGTCCGTAGGTCAGGATGGCCTGTGCCACCGGGCCGCGCGCGTCAAAAGTGACGGTCTGCACATAGCTGCTGCCGTAGTCGATGCGCAGGCCCTGGGCGTTGATGGGCGCGGGTTCTTGGCGGCCCAGGTTGTTGAGCACACCTTCGAATTCGTCGCCCCCGTGCAGCGCAATGGGCGCCTCGGTGATGGCTGGGCGCTGCACGCTGCCCAGCGGGGCATCGAGCGCAAAGCCTGCGGCCTTGATGGCCTTGACCGCAGTCTCCAGCGCACCCCAGACCTTGGCCGCCACGGCGGCATCGTCCATCTTCAGCCCGGCGGGGGTGGCGACGGGCTGTTGGGGGTCGAAAGGCACGCGGTACACGCCCGGAATGTTGCGTGCATTGCGCCAGAACTCACGGAACACATGGGCGCCGCGCGCGTCCACCTCGTTGCGCAGGTTCCAGCCCTGCAGGGCGGCGCAGCCTTCGCGCGCCTCGCTGCTGGGCGCCTGGGCACAGGCGGCGCGCAGGTCGGGCACGATGACCGAGGCCATGAAGTTGCGGTTCTGGAACAGTTGCTCCTGCATGCCCTGCAGCGTGACCTTGCCCCGGCCCAGCATTTCCGGGATCTCGGCCAGGCCTGCGCGCGTGCGGGGGCGCGTCAGGCGGGCGTCGCCCACCAGGGGCGAGATGCCCTCGAACTTCTGCGCCGGGTGGGTGTAGAAGAAGCTGTCGTTGCTGTTGTGCACCCAGTCGGTGCGCAGGGCGATGGGCATGCGCTCGATGGGGATCAGCCCCGGCACGGGCGAGCGGCGGTCTTGTTGCCAGGCGCAGTCGGCCCGCGCGCCATTGAGCACCACCAGCCCGGCGGCCATGCGCAGCGCGGCGGCGGGCTTGCTGGGCGTGCAGCGTTCGAGTTGTGCCGCGTCCACATCGGGCACCACGCTCACGTCGGCGTACAGCACGCGGCCGTGGCGGTCTGCGGCCAGGGTGTTGACCCAGGGCAGGCCCAGGCCTGCGTGCGCCTGGCGCATGTCCTCCACCGAGCGGGCGCGCGCAAAGGCCAGGGCGGCGTCCACCATGCGGGTGTTGCCGACGTTGGCGTCGCGCAGGGCATAGGCGGTTTGGGCGTTCCAGGTCAGGCCCGCGCGTGGAATGACCACCAGCGGCCCCCAGCGGGTGGACCACAGCGTGCGCCCGGCGATGGTGCGCGATGTCATCTTCTCGGGCTTGCCGTCCACCAGGTAGGTGGTGGGGTCACCCTCGGCCAGTTGCAGCTCGTACAGCGTGAAGCGCTTGCCGGTGGACACGGTGTGCGACCAGGCCACGTCCTTGTTGAAGCCGATGGACACCATGGGGTAGGGGCCAATGCCCGCGCCCATCACATCGATCTGGCCCGGAATGGTGAGGTGCAGTTGGTAGAAGCGGTTGGGCCCGCTCCACGGAAAGTGCGGGTTGCCCAGCAGCATGCCGTTGCCGTTGGCGGTCACCTCCTTGCCAAAGGCCCAGGCATTGGACCCCAGGGGCGAGTCGAGCAGGCCCAGCTCGCGCATGGCCTGGGCGGCGTCGGCCAGGTCCACCGGCTGGGTGCTGGCCTGCGCGGCCTTGGCTGCGGGCTGCGGCGGCTGCGCGCCCAGCAGGCCGTCGGCCAGTGCGGCAGCGCCGGCCTGTACGGCGGTGATCTCGGCCATGCGGCGGTATTCGGCCAGCGTCATGGGCTGCACCCAGGCCTTGCCCCGGCAGGCCTCGGGCAGTTGGGCGCCATGGTCGGTCAGGTAGCGGTTGTAGCCCGCCACATAGCCGTGCGCCAGGGCCTGGGTTTCGGCGCTGGTCACTTACCTCACGGTGGAGGCTGTGGCGCAGCAGTGTGGCTATGGCGACGTGGGGAGTTTTCGGCGCATTTTTGCGCGCGTGGCGGGCGTCACGCCGGGTGCCTACCGCCAGCGCTTTCGCTTGCGCACCAGCCGCAGGCAGTGGACGGGCATGCCGGGGTAGAGCCCGCCTGGCCGATCAGAGCACGCCGATCAGAACACGCCCAGTGCCAGCCCGCCCGCCAGCGCTTCGCCCAGCGCCTGGCAGCGCGCCAGGTCGTCTGACGCGATGTGCTTGGGGGCCGCAATGGCTTCGCGCGTTTGTGCGTGCGTGCACACCACCAGTGCGGGTGCCACCGCGCGCAGGCGCCAGCCGGTGGCAATGCGCTCGATCTGGCGCACGGCGCCCTGGCCGTCGCTGCCCGCGCACACCAGGGTGGCGTAGGGGCGGCCGTTCACCTGGTCGAGCACGTCGTAGTAGCAGCGGTCGAAAAAGTCCTTGAGCTGGCCGCTCATGGCGGCCAGGTTCTCCGGTGTGGCAAACACCAGGCCATCGGCGGCCAGCACATCCGCCGCATGGGCCTGCGAGGCATGCAGCAGGCGCACGGCCACGCCGCTCTCTTGCGCCGCGCCGTCGCACAAGGCCTGGGCCATCTGGCGGGTGCCGCCGGTCATCGAGTGGTACACCACGAGCAGCGACTTGGACAAGTCTTCAGCCATGGTCTGCCAGTGCCACGATGGTCTCCCACTCCTGTGGGCTGACCGGGGTGATCGAGAGGCGGCTGCCTTTTTGCAGCACGCCCATGCCCGCCAGTGACGGGATGCTGCGCAGCTCGGCCAGGCCGATGGTGCGCGTCTTGCGCAGGGCCTGCACGTCCACCAGCACCCAGCGTGGCTTCTCGGCGCTGGACCGGGGGTCGAAGTAGGTAGATGACGGGTCGAACTGCGTGGGGTCGGGCCGCGGGAGCGACGCGACACGGGCCATGCCCGCAATGCCGGGCAAGGCGCAACTGGAGTGGTAGAACAGCACGCCGTCGCCCACGCGCATGGCATCGCGCATGAAGTTGCGGGCCTGGTAGTTGCGCACGCCGATCCAGGGCACGGTGGCCTGCGGGGCGGCCAGCGCGTCGTCGATGGAGCACTCGGCAGGCTCGGATTTCATGAGCCAATGGCGTGGTCGGTCTGAAGCAAGCATGGGGTGTGGGTGACATGCCGCAGGGCAACAGAACTGCGGGTGTCCCATTGTGCATGGCGCGGCGCAAGCGATGGTGCGATGGGCTTTTCAGAGGGTCGTGGGCTTCCCCAGGCCATGGCTGCGTCATCGATGAAAACCCCAATCCCCTCTAGGCGCCTGCGTCTAGAGCCTTGGCTTTGGTGCGTGCGATAGTCGAACGATGCAAAGACGAACCCTTTTGAAGCTGGGCCTGGTCTCGGGCACGGTGCTGGCGCTCGCGGGTGGTGCCGCCATGCTGGTGCAGCCTGGCCTGGTGCAGCGGCGCCTGACGGACGCCGGGCGCGCGCTGTTCATCGGTGTGGGCCGTGCCATTTTGCAGGGCACGCTGCCGCCAGATCCAGCGGAGCAGCGGCAAGCCCTGGAGGGCATGGCCGACCGGGTGGATATCCTGGCGCAGAACCTGCCGCCGCATGTGGTGGACGAGCTGTCGCAACTGGTGGGCCTGCTGGGCAGCAGTGCCGGGCGGGTGGCGCTGGCCGGGCTCTCCACGGGCTGGCTTGAGGCCACGCCCGAGCAGGTGATGGCGGCCCTCAACGACATGCGCTATTCGCGCTTGACCCTGCGCCAGCAGGCCTACCAGGCGCTGCACGAGATCGTGGGCGGCGCGTATTTCTCCGAAGAAACCACCTGGGCCGTGGTCGGCTACCCCGGTCCCCAGGACATCTGAGCCTTTCATCCCATGAGCAAACTACCTGACCCCATCCGCGAGGGGCTGCAGCGCGGCTGGAAAGTGCGCGGCGGTCCGCACGGCGCGGTGCCCGAAACGCTGAGCTGTGACGTGGCCATCATCGGCTCCGGCGCGGGCGCGGGCATCACGGCGGAACTGCTGGCGCGTGCCGGGCTGTCCGTGGTCATCGTCGAAGAAGGCCCGCTGCGCAGCAGCAGCGACTTCCGCCAGCGCGAGTCCGAAGCCTACCCCCAGCTCTACCAGGAAAGCGCCAGCCGCAAGACCGAGGACAAGGCCATCTCCATCCTGCAGGGGCGCTGCGTGGGCGGCTCCACCACGGTGAACTGGACCAGCTCCTTCCGCACGCCGCCTTCCACCCTGGGCTTCTGGGCGCAGCACTTTGGGCTCAAGGACTACAACGAGCAGGCGCTGGAGCCGTACTTCGAGCAGGCCGAGCGCAGGCTCAACGTGTCTTCGTGGCAGATGCCGCCCAACGAGAACAACGAGTTGCTGCGCGCCGGGGCGGTCAAGCTGGGCATTCCGGTCGAATCGATCCGGCGCAACGTGCAGGGCTGCTGGAACCTGGGCTCCTGCGGCATGGGTTGCCCCACCAACGCCAAGCAGTCCATGCTGGTCACCACGCTGCCCGTGGCGCTGGAGCAGGGCGCCACGCTGCTGGTGCAAACGAGGGCCGAGCGCCTGGAGGTGGCCTCGGGCAAGGTGCAGGCCCTGCACTGCGTGGGCGTGCAGCTCAACAGCACCGTGGCGGGCGATGCAGCACGCACGCGCATCACGGCCAAGCACTACGTGCTGTCGGGCGGGGCCATCAACTCGCCCGCCGTGCTGCTGCGCTCCCAGGCGCCCGACCCGCATGGCCGCCTGGGCCAGCGCACCTTCCTGCACCCGGTGGTGATGACCGCCGCACTGATGCAGCAGCGCGTGGAGGGCTGGACCGGTGCCCCGCAGTCGCTGTGCACCGACCATTTTCTGGAAGCCCAGGCCATCGACGGCCCCATGGGCTTCAAGCTGGAGGCGCCGCCACTGCACCCCCTGATCCTGGCCACCACCATGCCCGGCATGGGGCAGCCCCAGGCCGATCTGCTGCGCCAGTTCCCGCACACCCATGTGCTGCTGGCGCTGCTGCGCGACGGCTTCCACGAGCAGGCACAGGGCGGGCGCGTCAAGCTGCGCGGCGACGGCTCGGCCGTGCTCGACTACCCGCTGACCGACTACGTGATGGACGGCGCCCGCCGCGCCATGCTGGCCATGGCCGAAATCCAGTTTGCTGCCGGGGCCCAGCAGGTGCTGCCGGTGCACGAAATGGCCACGCTCTACTCCACTTGGGCGCAGGCCAAGGCCGCCATCGATCAACTGCCCATGAAGCCGCTGCTGACCAAGGTGGTCAGCGCCCATGTGATGGGCGGCTGCGGCCTGGCCGCTGACGAAAAGCGGGGCGTGGTGCGGCCCGATGGCGTGCACTGGCAGGTGGAAAACCTCTCGGTGCACGACGGCTCGCTGTTCCCCACCAGCGTGGGCGCGAACCCGCAACTGTCCATCTACGGCATCGTCAACCGGCTCGCGCAAGGGCTGGTGCAACGCATGACGGGCCAGCCGCAGGCACAACCACTGGCATAGGCCAGTGCCGTCGCGGCGCGGCCTGATTGCTATACTATTGATAGCTGCTTGCGCAATATTTGCGAGCTTTTCGGCGGGTTTTGATCTTGATTTTTCGGGCGCTGACCTCGGTGGAGGCAGGGCCCGAAATTTTTTGGTGGGCGTTGGAAATAACCGACACCATGGGTTTTTTCGCGGTGATAACTTTGCGCCCCTGACCAAGACAAACCAGGAGCACACATGCCCAAAACCCTGATCGAACCCTTCCGCATCAAAAGTGTGGAACCCATCCGCATGACCACCCGTGCCGAGCGCGAGCGCCTGCTCGAAGAGGCCAAGCTCAACGTCTTCAAGCTGCGCGCCGAGGACGTGCTGATCGACTGGCTGACCGATTCCGGCACCGGCGCCATGTCCTCCAGGCAGTGGGGCGCCATCATGGAAGGCGACGAAAGCTACGCCGGCGCGCGCAGCTTCTACCGCCTTGAAAAAGTGATCCAGGACATCACCGGCATGCAGTATTTCGTGCCCACGCACCAGGGCCGCGCGGCCGAGAAGGTGCTGTTCGGTGCCACCTGCAAGGCGGGCGACCTGGTGCCCAACAACTGCCACTTCGACACCACGCGCGGCAACCTCGAATACATGGGCGTGGAGGCCGTGGACCTGGTGATCCCCGAGGGCCTGCAGCCTGCGCTGGACTATCCGTTCAAGGGCAACATCGACCTGGCGCGCGTGGAAGCCGTGCTCAAGGACCAGGGCCACCGCATCCCCTTCGGCATGATCACCGTGACGAACAACACGGGCGGCGGCCAGCCGGTGTCCATGGCCAACATCCGCGCCTACGCCGCCTTGCTCAAGAAATACGGCAAGCCCTTCATCATGGACGTGTGCCGCTTCTCGGAAAACGCCATGTTCATCAAGATGCGCGAGCCAGGCTACGAGAACACGCCGATCAAGGACATCGTGAAGGAAATGTTCTCCTACGCCGACGGCGCCACCATGAGCGCCAAGAAGGACGGCATGGTCAACATCGGCGGCTTCATCGTGTTGCGCAGCGAGGAATGGCTGGACGCCGTGCGCAACGGCCTGATCATGATGGAAGGCTTCCCCACCTACGGCGGCATGGCCGGGCGCGACCTCGAAGCCCTGGCCGTGGGCCTGGAGGAAGGCATGGAGGAGGACTACCTGCGCTACCGCCTGCGCACTGCCGAGTACCTGGGCGAGCGCCTGGAGGCGGCGGGCGTGGGCTTCGTCAAGCCCACGGGCGGCCACGCCGTCTATATCGACGCCAAGACCGTGCTGCCCAACATGCCGGTGGAGCAATACCCCGCCTGGGCGCTTTGCAATGCGCTGTACCTCGAAGGCGGCATTCGGGGCGTGGAGATCGGCTCGGTGATGTTCGGCAAGCGGCTGGATGACGGCACGGAAACCTTCCACAGCATGGAGCTGGTGCGCCTGGCGTTCCCGCGCCGCATGTACACGCAGAGCCACTTCGACTACGCCGCCGAGGTGATCGCCGAGGTGAAGGAAAAGGCCGCCAGCATCCGCGGCGTGAAGATCACCAAGCAGCCCAAGTTCCTGCGCCACTTCACCTGCGAGTGTGAGTGGGCTTGAAGAAGCGAACAACCTCCTGAGCGGCTGCGCTGCTTCCCCCTTCTCTCGGCTGTCGCCGGGAAGGGGGACGCCGCCCGTGCGGCGGGGCGGCCCTTGCACGGCGGCTGCTGGCCTGGGCCGCGCCGGTTTTATGCGCCGCGTACGGCACATGGCAATGTATTAAAAATCAGGATCTGGCGCTTATTCAGCAAGCGCTGGGTGCTATTTATTTTGTAGCATCTGGCGCTGGCAGTTGCAGATGCGCCGCCTGTGCCACCTGCATGCAGTCGCGGATGTGCTGCTCGCCCAGGTAGCGCAGCGTGGCGTAGCCCAGTGTGGCCGAGAGTGCCTGGCCCGCCAGCGGCACGTACTTGGCGGCCTGTTTGGTGGTCAGGCGCATGCCCACCGCGCTGGTCAGGCGCAGCACCATGTCGCGCGTGATGAGCTTGCCGATGAGTGCCGAGCCCACCAGCGCCACGGCCTTGTGCACCTGTTCGCGCTGGCTGGGGTCCAGCCGGTCGATCTGCTCGGGCGCGAGCCCGAACTCGGCATTGATGCGCGGCAGCAGGCGCGAGAGCAGGGCGGCATCCACCGCCCAGTCCAGGCCCGGCACGGGTACCACGCTGGCGGCGGCGGCGGTCAGCGCGCGCCGGTGCAGCAGCTTGCGGGCGCGCTGGGCGGCGGCCAGCAGGGCGGGGTCGGCAGAGGCCTCCACCGGGTCGTCCGGCGGGCCGTCTTGCCGCGACGGTTTGCGGGTGCGGGGTTTCAGGGCCATGGGTGGTGGAGGCTGTGGTTCAGCCCTTGCCCTTGACCAGGCCGTACACCACCAGCAGCACGATGGCACCTACCACCGAGGCGATGAATCCCGCCGCCTCGCCTGGGCCATACCAGCCCAGGGCCTGGCCTGCGTAGCTGGCCACGAAGGAGCCTGCCACGCCCAGCAGCGCGGTCATGATCCAGCCCAGCTTGTCGTCCCCCGGCTTGAGCGCGCGTGCGATGAAGCCCACCACCAGGCCGATGAGCAGGGAACCAATCACAGAGAGCATGGAGCGTCCTTTCAAAAAGAGACTCAAGCGTAGCGCAGCCTTGCGACATGTGCGCGTCAGGCGTCGCTGATGGGCGCACCGGGCAAGGGTCTTTCGTGCAGGCTGGCCACATAGCGGAATGCAGGCATGTCCATGCCGCCCATGCGTTCCTGCAGCGGGTAGAGCAGATAGCGGCCAGGCTCCAGGTCGCGGCAGGCGGCCTGGGTCAGCAACACCTCGCCGGGGCCGGCGATGTCCTCGCCCAACTTGCAGGCCATGTTCATCTCGTGGCCAAAGAGGTCCTTGCCCGCCACCACCAGCGTGGGCCCGTAGCCAATGCCCACACTGGCCAGGAGCTGCGATTCGGGTGGCTGCACCGTGTTCATGGCGTCCAGCGCACGCAGGATGTCGAGTGCCGCTTCCAGGGCGTTCTGGGGGTGGGTGAACACGGCGAACAGGTTGTCGGCTTCTTGCTTGACCACTTCGCCGCCGTTGGCCGCAATGGCGGGGCGGGCGGCATGCTCCATGCGGTGGATCAGCGCCAGGAAGTGGATGATTCCGTGGCTGGCTGTGATGCGCGAGAAGCCGCACATGTCCAGCACCAGCATGGCCACCGGGCGCACAAAGGCCTGGGTGATGGCCTCGTCGATCTGCGCCCGCTGCTCGGGTTGCTGGTTGCGTTGGGTCAGCAGACTTTGCAGGGTCTGGCGGTCGTGTGCGCGAGGGGCAATGCCGCCAGAGAGCGCTGGGGGAGTCTTGTGCGAGGCCACAGTGGGGAGGCGGCGCACACAGCGCCTTAACGCGGGGTGGGGGTGGCCTGGATTTCGGCTGCTGCGGCCTGCAGCGCGGCGGCCTGTGCATTGCCCGCCTGGGCCTCGGGTGCCACGCGGCGGGCGCCGTTGAAGCGCTTTTGCCAGTAGCTTTCCTGCATGTCTTCCACGCGCACCTTGCCGCCGCTGCGCGGCGAGTGGATGAACTTGCCGTCCCCCACGTAGATGCCGACATGGCTGAAGGCGCGGCGCATGGTGTTGAAGAACACCAGGTCACCCGGCTGCAGGTCTTTCTTGTCGATCTTTTCGGTGCTGGCGGCCTGTTCGGACGCCTGGCGCGGCAGCAACAGGCCCAGCGTCTGCTGGTAGATGTTGCGCACAAAGCCGCTGCAGTCAAAACCCGTTTCGGCGCTGTTGCCGCCACGGCGGTAGGGCACACCCAGGAAACCCATGGCGGTGGTCACCAAGTCTGTGGTGCGGTCTGCCACCACATGGGCCTGGTCGGCCACGTTGTGGCCCAACTCGGCGAGTTGGCTGCGCAGATTCTTGTCCCATTGGAAGGGCTCTTGCGCCTCTGTGGGCGCGGAACCGGGGGCTGCATGGGCGGTGGTGCTGAGGGCGAGCACCAGGATGTAAAGCCAGCGTGACATGGGGCGCAAGGGTACCACGACTGCGCGGAGGCTCCAGACAGGGTAAACGCATACTGATAAAAATATGGCTTCAGCGCTTATGTGTATTGCGCAAGCAGCTATTAAAAATATAGCAGACTCAGCATATCCTGGGGGTTTCGAGGGGGGCTCCAGGGGTACCCAAGGGGTGCCCAGGGGGGATTTCGGGTGTAGGCTTGCCGTATGACGACCCCTGTGAATTCCCCCCCGCCAGCAGCCTCCGGCAATGGAAATGGCGAGAGCGCCGCAGTCTCGCGCCTGGCCGTGCGCCGCGTGGCCATAGACACCTGGCGCGAGAACGTGGCCTACCTGAACCGCGACTGCGCCGTGTACCGTGCCGAGGGCTTCCAGGCCCTGTCCAAGATCGAGGTGCGCGCCAATGGTCGGCGTATCCTGGCCACGGTGAACGTGGTGGACGACCCGGCCATCGTCGGCTGCCACGAGCTGGGTCTGTCGGAAGACGCCTTTGCGCAACTGGGCGTGGAGCCGGGCTACAAGGTGGCCGTGGCGCAGGCCGAGCCGCCCGAATCCATGGGCGCGCTGTTCCGCAAGATTGCCGGCGAGCGCCTGGCACGCGAGGACTTCCGCGCCATCGTGCGCGACATTGCCGACCACCGCTATTCCAAGATCGAGCTCACCGCCTTCGTCGTGGCCTGCAACCGCGACGAACTCGACCGCGAGGAGGTGTTCTTCCTGTCCGACGCCATGGTGCAGACGGGCCAGCGGCTGGACTGGCACGAGCCCCTGGTGGTGGACAAGCACTGCATTGGCGGCATTCCGGGCAACCGCACCTCCATGCTGGTGGTGCCCATCGTGGCGGCACACGGAATGCTGTGCCCCAAAACCTCGTCGCGCGCCATCACCTCGCCCGCGGGCACGGCCGACACCATGGAGGTGCTGGCCAATGTGGAACTGCCGCTGGAGCAGTTGCAAACCCTGGTGCGCGACCACCGCGGCTGCCTGGCCTGGGGCGGCACGGCGCAGCTCTCGCCCGCCGACGACGTGCTGATTTCCGTGGAGCGGCCCCTGTCCATCGACTCGCCGGGGCAGATGGTGGCGTCCATCCTGTCCAAGAAGATCGCGGCGGGTTCCACCCACCTCGTGCTCGACATCCCCATCGGCCCCACGGCCAAGGTGCGCTCCATGCCCGAGGCCCAGCGCCTGCGCCGCCTGTTCGAATACGTGGCGCACCGCCTGGGGCTGTCGCTGGACGTGGTGATCACCGACGGGCGCCAGCCCATCGGCAACGGCATCGGCCCGGTGCTGGAGGCGCGCGACGTGATGCGCGTGCTCGAAAACGACCCCCGCGCCCCCAACGACCTGCGCCAGAAAGCCCTGCGCCTGGCGGGCCGCCTGATTGAATGCGACCCCGACGTGCGCGGCGGCGACGGCTACGGCATCGCACGCGACATCCTCGACTCCGGCCGCGCCCTGGCGCGCATGGAGGCCATCATCGCCGCACAGGGCGCCAAGGAGTTCGACCACAACGCCCCACGCCTGGGCGCGCTGCATTTTGAGATCAGCGCCCCCGCTGCCGGTGTGGTGGCCGGTATCGACAACCAGCAGATCGCCCGCATCGCCCGCCTGGCCGGTGCGCCCAAGGTGCAGGGCGCGGGCGTGGACCTGCTGTGCAAGCTGGGCGACACCGTGCAGAGCGGCCAGCCCCTGTACCGCGTGCACGCCGACTTCCCCGCCGACCTGGAATTTGCCCGCCAGGCCTGCCACCGCGCCAACGGCTACCGCATTGGCGGCGCCGATGAGGTGCCCCACGTCTTTGTGGAGTTCTGAGCATGGTTCCGTCACCCACTGCCCCAGCCGCCTGCCTGCTGCACTTTGACGACGAGCGCGCCGCCGCCCAGCGCCTGGCCCAGGCCTGCGGCCTGCCAGCGCTGGAGATCGCCCGCCACCGCTTTCCTGATGGCGAACTCAAGCTCACCCTGCCCGTGGACGCCAGCGGCCACCTGCCCGAGCGCGCCGTGCTGCTGCGCAGCCTGCACCAGCCCAACGACAAGCTCATCGAACTGCTGCTCGCCGCCCGCGCCGCGCGCGGCCTGGGCGTGCAGCACCTCACACTGGTGGCGCCGTACCTGGCCTACATGCGCCAGGACATCGCCTTCCACCCCGGCGAGGCGGTCAGCCAGCGCATCGTCGGCCCCTTCCTGGCCAGCCTGTTCGACGCCGTGGTCACCGTGGACCCGCACCTGCACCGCGTGGCCACCTTGCAAGAGGCCGTGCCCGCCGCGCAAACCGTGGTGCTCAGCGGCGCACCGCTGCTGGCCGACTGGATCGTGCAGCAGCGCCCCGGCGCGCTGCTGGTGGGGCCTGATGGCGAATCCGCCCAATGGGTGGCCCAGGCCGCCGCCCGCCACGGCCTGGATCACGCCGTCTGCACCAAGGAACGCCACGGCGACCGCAGCGTCACCATCCACCTACCGCCCTTGGACGTGCAGGGCAGGGCGGTGGTGCTGCTCGACGATATGGCCAGCACCGGCCACACCCTGGCCCAGGCCACGCGCCTGCTGTTGCAGGCGGGCGCGGCCTCGGTGGACGTGGCGGTCACCCATGCCCTCATCGACGCCGACGCCCTGGCCGCGCTGCATGCGGCGGGCGTGGGGCAGTTCTGGAGCACGGATTGCGTGGCGCATCCGACCAACACCGTGCCTATGGCGACGGAACTGGCGCGGGGGGTGGCGCAGGTTTTTTCGGTCTCGGGGCTATAGTGCAGATCACCGATGCGCTCGTGAATCTGATCCAGCAAATGTGTGGACTTCAAGGGCGGCGCTGCGGCGACTTTGGTGGTTTTGTGTTGCCTGTTCATGTATCCAGCTTGCGAGCGTAAACGCATGAAATCAAAAGATTTTTCGGTTTTCTCGGCGCCACGTTATCCGGCGGCTGCTGGGTATATCCGGTGAATTGCCGTTTACATCAAAGTTGAAGCGTATGAAGAACATCCAAGTCATCGACGGCGCGGACAACGCGGTTTACGACATCTTTGCTGCGACCGATGACGAGTTCGCAATGATTTTTCTGGCCGGGCAAGATGTGGCGTTCATTGACGAAGTGATGGCACGTGCATCACGGAGGGAGCTGGACCATGCGTTCGCCGCAATTTGGCAGCGTCGAGTTGCCAAGGCCGAGGTGAATGGAATCCACGGAGTTCTCTTCTACGAGATGGATCACAAGAAGCGGTACTACCCAACAAGGCGCGATGAAGATGCGATCAACCCAGATGGCACACGCCTCCGCTGACATACGCTTCAACCTTTCGCTCCAGCGGACGGCTTCGCCGCCCGCTGAGCTTCGACGTTGGCAGGTCGTGTTTGTAAACGTGCCGGACAGGAGGCCGCTCTGTTTCTCACACGCAAGCACCTTTGGATAACCGCCATCGCCACCTTCTGCCTGGCGGCCCACGCGACTTCGTCCCTCTCGTTTGACGGCGGGGGCTGGATCTGGAAATCGGCGATACCGACCGCCCCGTGGTGGCCAGTGTCACGTTCCACAGGCTGGGGGACGCGCAAGGCGTTGTCCTGCGTGGGAATTTCAGGGTCCAGGTGTTTGACCCGCGCCGCCAGGAACTGGTGCTGGTCTATGGCGGTGGCGACGGGCGGGTGGAGCCTTTCACGCTGACCGTGCACGGCAGCCGCGCCTCGCTGGAGGTGGCTGGCAGGCGCATCCAGGCGCCGTTCCGCTGGGCCATGTAGCGTGCGCGGCGGGTGCGCAGCAGGCGCAAGGCCATGGGCGGGGCGCCTTGGCTGCGACAATCGTCCCATTGCACCTTCTGACAGAAAGAACCTGCCATGCTTCTCGATGCCACCGAATCCCAGCTTGTGCTGGTGGACTTTCAGGCCAAGCTCATGCCCGCCATCCACGATGGTGCGGCGGTGCTGACCAATGCGCGGCGCCTGGCGCAGGCGGCCCAATTGCTGGATGTGCCCGTGTGGGGCACGGAGCAGAACCCCACGCGCCTTGGGCCCAACGACGCAGACTTGCGCGCGCTGTGCCGCAAGACGCTGCCCAAGATGCACTTCAGCGCCGCGCCCGACGGGTTGGCCGCGCTGCTGCGCCCCCCGGCGCGTCCGCCCGCGGGCAATGCGCGCAGCCTGCCCAAGCATTTGCAGAAAACCGCGCAGAGCGAGCCCGAGCGCCCCAGCATCGTGCTGGCCGGGTGCGAGGCCCATGTGTGCCTGCTGCAGACGGCGCTGGAGCTGATCGAGGACGAGTTCGAGGTGTGGGTGGTGACCGACGCCTGCGGCTCGCGCACCGAGCGCAACCGCGACGCGGCCTACGACCGCCTGGCCGGTGCGGGCGCCGAGCTGGTGACCACCGAGATGGTGTGCTTCGAGTGGCTGCGCTCGTGTGAGCACCCGGCTTTCAAGGACGTGTTGGCGCTGGTCAAATAAGGCCGGGCGTTGTACCGTGTGAACCTGTCCAAGGATCACCAGGGGAGAGCAGGTATGACAGTGGATTTTCGTGACCCGCGCGCTGCGTTGCAGATGCAGCAGCCCGCTTTGGCGCCGCAGTACCGCCTCATCCTGGGGGTGCTGGTCATCAGCGCGGTGCTGATGTGCGCTGGCGCCCTGTGGTTCTGGCTGCAACCGCCGGCGTGGCTGGATGCGCAGACGGCGCCGTTTTTTGCCTTGGCGCTGGGCCTGACTGGGGCGGCTGACCTGGGGGCCGTGGCCTTTTTGCGCTGGTTCTGGGCGCGGCAACAGCGATGACGGGCGCACCGATCCGGCGTATTGCCATCAGCACCGGGGGCGGGGACGCGCCGGGCCTCAATGCCGTGATCCGCGCCACGGTGTCGGCTGCGCTGCGCCGGGGCTGGGAGTGCGTGGGCATCCGCGACGGCTACAACGGCCTGCTGGTGCCCGAGCGCTACCCGCAGGGCGGGCTGGTGCCGCTCACGCACGAGCGGGTG
Source organism: Acidovorax sp. 210-6 (assembly GCF_010020825.1). GTDB lineage: Bacteria > Pseudomonadota > Gammaproteobacteria > Burkholderiales > Burkholderiaceae_C > Simplicispira > Simplicispira sedimenti. Next base: position 2,114,893 of record NZ_JAACJE010000001.1, on the reverse strand, counting down.
CGCGGCATTTCACACCTGGGCGGCACCATTCTGGGCACGACCAACAAGGGCGATCCGTTCCACTTTCCGGTGCGCAATCCCGACGGCAGCATGGGCGAGCGCGACCGCTCCGATGAGTTGGTGGCGTGTTTTGCCCAAAACGGCATTGATGCGCTGGTCACCGTGGGCGGCGATGGCTCACTCTCCATTGCGCACGAGCTGCACCGCAAGGGCCTGCGTGTGGTGGGCGTGCCCAAGACCATCGACAACGACCTGGACAAGACCTTCACCACGTTTGGCTTTGACACGGCGGTGTCGTTTGCCACCGAATGCCTGGACCGCCTGCACAGTACGGCCGAGAGCCACCAGCGCATCATGGTGGTCGAGATGATGGGGCGCTATGCCGGGTGGATTGCGCTGCACGCGGGCATTGCCGGGGGGGCGCATGCCATTTTGCTGCCCGAAATCCCGTTCGACCTGGCGGGTGTGGTCGATCAGATCCAGGCCCGCGATGCGCTGGGCCGCATGTATTCGCTGGTGGTGGTGGCCGAAGGGGCCTTCCCGCGCGATGGGCAGCGGGCGCTGAGTGCACCTGCGGAGGCCGGGCATGCCGAGCGCCTGGGTGGCATGGGCGAGCAGGTGGCGCGCGAACTGGCGCACCGCACCGGCAAGGATGCGCGCGTGGTGGTGCTGGGCCATTTGCTGCGCGGGGGCTCGCCCACCTCGTTCGACCGGCTGGCGGCGCTGCGTTTTGGCACGGCGGCGGTGCGCGCGCTCGAAGAGGGCTTGTCCGGCGTGATGGTGTCGCTCGCGTTCCCCAACGTGGAGTATGTGCCGTTGGCCGAGGTGGCCGGCCGCATGAAAGGCGTACCGCTGGACGGCGACACCGTACAGACCGCACGCGACCTGGGCATTTGTCTGGGCGATTGAGGGTGCGGATGGGCAGGGCGCTGGCCCTGTCCCGTCAGATTCCCGCAAGCCCGTCATGAATAATTATGAATTCAAAACCTGCGTCACCGGCAGGATTCGAGGCCAAGGAGACCCCACCCATGAGCAGCTACGCCGAGTTCCACCGCAACTCCATCGACCAACGCGACGCCTTCTGGGCCGAGCAGGCCCGCCTGATCGACTGGCAGACGCCGCCCCAGCAAATTTGCGACTACAGCAACCCGCCGTTTGCACGCTGGTTTGTGGGCGGCACCACCAACCTGTGCCACAACGCGGTGGATCGGCACCTGAAGGACCGCGCCGGCCAAGCCGCCCTGGTGGCCATTTCCACCGAAACCGATTCCGAGCGCAGCTACAGCTTTGCCGAGCTGCACGCCGAGGTGCAGCGCATGGCCGCCAGCCTGCTGTCGCTGGGTGTGAAAAAGGGTGATCGCGTACTGATCTACATGCCCATGATCGCCGAGGCCGCCTTTGCCATGCTGGCCTGCACGCGCATTGGCGCGCTGCACTCTGTGGTGTTTGGCGGCTTTGCCTCGGGTTCGCTGGCCTCGCGCATCGAAGACGCGGAGCCTGTGGTGGTGGTCAGTGCCGACGCGGGCTCGCGCGGCGGCAAGGGCGTGCCCTACAAGCCGCTGCTGGACGAGGCCATTCGCCTGTCCAAACACAAACCCAGCAGCGTGCTGCTGGTGGACCGGGGCCTGGTGCCCATGGATCTGGTGCAGGGGCGCGACCACCTGTGGGCCACGCTGCGCGAGCAGCACCTGAATGCGACCGTGCCCTGCGAGTGGGTGGACGCCACGCACCCCAGCTACACGCTGTACACCAGCGGTACCACCGGCAAGCCCAAGGGCGTGCAGCGCGACACGGGCGGCTACGCTGTGGCGCTGGCGGCCAGCATGAAGCACATCTTCAACGCCCAGGCGGGCCAGACCTACTTTGCCACCAGCGACATCGGCTGGGTGGTGGGGCACAGCTACATCATCTACGGCCCGCTGCTGGCGGGCATGACCACCATCATGTACGAGGGCTTGCCCATCCGCCCCGACGCAGGCATCTGGTGGAGCATTGTCGAGAAGTACCAGGTCACGCACATGTTCTCGGCACCCACGGCGGTGCGCGTGCTCAAGAAGCAGGACCCGGCCTACCTGGCCAAGTACAACGTCAAGAGCCTCAAGGCCCTGTGGCTGGCGGGCGAGCCGCTGGACGAGCCCACGGCGCAGTGGATCAGCGATGCGCTGCAGGTGCCCATCATCGACAACTACTGGCAGACCGAGACCGGCTGGCCCATCCTCACCCTGTGCAACGGGGTGGAGCAGCAATCCACGCGCTTTGGCAGCCCCGGCAAGGCGGTGTACGGCTTCAACGTCAAGCTGATCGACGAGGCCACGGGCGAGGAGCTGACCGGCGCCAACCAGAAGGGCGTGGTCGCCATCGAGGGGCCGCTGCCCCCCGGCTGCATGCAGACCGTGTGGCGCGACGACGAGCGCTTCGTCAACACCTACTGGAAGAGCATTCCCGGCCGCCTGGTCTATAGCACCTTTGACTGGGGTATCCGCGACGCGGACGGCTACCACTTCATCCTGGGCCGCACCGACGACGTGATCAACGTGGCCGGCCACCGCCTGGGCACGCGCGAGATCGAGGAGTGCATTTCCTCGCACGCCAACATTGCCGAGGTGGCGGTGGTGGGCGTGGCCGACCAGCTCAAGGGCCAGGTGGCCATGGCCTTTGCCGTGCCCAAGAACGCGGCCGCGATGGAATCCACCGAGGCGCGCGCCCAGCTCGAAGCCGAGGTGATGAAGCTGGTGGACAGCCAGATGGGCGCCGTGGCCCGCCCGGCCCGTGTGCACTTCGTGACCACGCTGCCCAAGACGCGCAGCGGCAAGCTGCTGCGCCGTGCCCTGCAGGCCGTGGCCGAGCGGCGTGACCCCGGCGACCTGACAACCATGGAAGACCCCGCCGCACTGCAACAGGTCAAGGCGCTGGTCGAAGCCTGATTTTGCTATCAAATCAATAGCTGCTTGCGTCCTATGCACGGGCGCCAGCAGCTATTTTTTTGTGTGTGTGGGAGTGTGGCGCTGCGTCAGCGCTTCCATTCCGGCGGGCACTGCCAGTGGCGGTTCCAGGCCACAAATTCGCCCAGCGGCATGGGGCGGGCGATGTGGTAGCCCTGCGCCAGGTGGCAGCCCATCTGCGTCAGCATCTGGCCCTGGTCCACGGTTTCCACGCCCTCGGCAATCACGCGGTAGCCAAAGGAGCGTGCCAACCCGATCACGCCCTGCACGATGGCCAGGTCGCCCGCGTCGTCCATCATGCCGTGCACAAAGCTCTGGTCGATCTTGAGCGTGGACAGCGGCAGCCGCCGCAGGTAGGTGAGCGAAGAGTAGCCGGTGCCAAAGTCGTCCAGCGCCACGCCCACGCCTTGTTGGCGCAGGTCGGCCAGGGTCTGTGCCACGGCATCGATGTGGTACAGCGCGGCGGTTTCGGTGATCTCGATCTCCAGCATGTCGGGGGGCACATCGCTGTGGCGCGCCAGTTCGGCCGCCACCCAGCGTGCAAACCCCGGCTGCTGCAGGTGGGGTGCGGACACGTTCACGCTCACGGGCAAAGGCAGGCCTTGGTTCTGCAAGGCCCGCGCCAGCAGCAGGCCTGCCTGCAGCACCCAGGCGCCAAAGGGCACTTCCAGCTCGGTGCCTTCCAGTTGGGGCAAAAAGGCTCCGGGCGCCAGTACGCCTTGCTCCGGGTGCCGCCAGCGGGCCAGTGCCTCGGCACCCACCACGGTGCCCCGGTGCATGTCCACCTTGGGCTGGAGGAACAGCTCGAACTCGCCGCGCACCAGCGCTTCGCGCAGGCGCTGGATCTGTTCGCGCACCTTGCGCGACTGGCGCTCCTGGGAGGTGTCGAACTCGTGCAGCCGGTTGCGTCCGGCCTGTTTGGCCGCGTACATGGCCTGGTCTGCATGGCGCAGCAGGGTGTCGGCGTCGGCATCGTCCTGCGGGTACAGCGTGTAGCCAATGCTGGCCGTCACGCCCACGCGGTGCCTGCCCAACTGGTAGGGCGAGGCAATGCTTTGCATGGCCTGCTGGAGCAATTGGCGGCACTCCTGCACGCTGTGCACCTGCGGCAGCAGGATGGCGAATTCATCGCCCCCCAGGCGGGCCACGCAGTCCTGCGGGCGCAAGGAGCGGACCATGCGTTGTGCGGCCACCACCAGCAGGCGGTCACCGGCATCGTGGCCCAGGCGGTCGTTCACGGGCTTGAAGCCGTCCAGATCCAGGTAGGCCACGCCCAGCAGCGCGCCCACGGAATGGGCCTGATCCATGGCGTCGGCCAGCTTGCGCGCCAGCATCACGCGGTTGGGCAGGCCGGTGAGCGTGTCGTAGTGCGCCAGGCGGCGCAGCAGGTTTTCCTGCTCGTGCTGGGCGGTGACGTCCAATGCAATGCCCAGCATGCGCTCGGGTTGGCCTTCGGCGTCCAGGCTCACCACCTTGCCCAGGTTGCGTATCCAGCGCTCTTTTTCGTGCGGTCTGCGGATGCAGAAGGTGGTGTCGAACGGGGTCTCGGGCTGGTTGACGTGGCGCGTCACTTCGGTGGTCACGCGCAGCACTTCTTCGGGGCCCAGCGGCTCGGTCCACAGGAAGGCGGGGCCTTTCATGGTCCCCGCAGGAAGACCGTGCATGCTGCGCCAGCGCTCGTCTCCGGAGATCATGCCGGTGTGCAGGTTCCAGTCCCAACGGCCCACCGCGGCCGTGGACAAGGTCAGCGAGAGCAAGGCTTCGCGCTCGCGCACTTCCTCTTCCTGGTGCTTGCGGCCAGTGATGTCCTGCAAGGCAAACAGCCAGCAGGGCTGGCCGTCGAACTCGGTGGCGCGCATGGACTGCAGGCAGGTGCGCCGCTCGCCGTTGCGCAGGGTGACTTGCAGTTCGTAGGACTCGAGCAGTTGGCTGCTCTGCGCTGCGACCAAGAGTTCTGCGCGGTCTTGTGCACCCAGAATGCCCAACTCCGTCACGCTGCGCCCCAGGGCTTCCTGGCGGGAGTAGCCAAACATGGCCTCCCAGGCGGGGTTGAGCTCCAGGTACACCCCGTCGTCACGCCGAGAGATTCCCATGGGATAGGGCAGCATCTGGAAGATGCGCGAAAAGCGCTCTTCGGACTGGCGCAGGCGCTGTTCAGCACGTTTTTGTTCGTCGATGTCCTGCATCACCCCGCGGATGCACAGCACGCGGCCGTTCTCGATCACGGGTTCGCCCCGGGCGCGGCCCCAGATGACCGTGCCGTCCGGCCGCTGGATCTCCACGTCCATGCTCCAGGGCGTGTGGTGCCGCAGGCAGTCGATAATGCGTCGGCGCATTTCGTCACGCCAGCGCGGCGTCACGCAGGTGTTGATGTAGTCCTTGGGCAGGGCGGAGCCCCTGGGCAGGCCGTGGATGTCGTAGCAGACGTCCGACCAGAACACCAGGCCCTTGCCGCGCTCGTCCACCCAGTAACCCAACTGCGCCATGCGCCCGGCCTGATCGAGCGCGGCGTTCTTGGCCAGCAGTTCATCACGGATGCGCAATTCCTTGCTGGTGTCGTGGAAGACGAACACCAGGCAGTCTTCGTCTCCAATGCGCACCGGCTGGGCCGACATCTGGCCGGGGATGAGTTCGCCATTGCGCTGTGCGTTCAGCGGAAGGTTCAGCACCTTGCCTTCGCGTTGCAGCGTGGTCACCAGCTTGCTGCGTTCCTGGTTGGTGGCCCAGATGCTGAGTTCGGTGGACGTACGCCCCAGGATCTGCTCGCGCGACAGGCCCAGCAGTTGGCAAAACGCTGGGTTGACCTCCAGGTACATGCCGTCGGCCACGCGGGTAATGCCCGCCGGGTCCGGCAACGCATCGTAGATGGCTCTGAAATGTTCCGGGCGGGGTGCGGATGGCGTAGTGCCGTGCTCCATGCCAGAGGCCTGCGCAGACAGCGGAGCAGGACTGGGCGGAAACGGCGCGGCGGACATGCCCCCGAGTTTAGGGCCGTTCCACCCCTTGTGCAGCCTTGGAGCGCCTCCGGATGAGTCCTGTTGACAACAGTGTGCCGCCTACGATCACCGCGGCGCACCCCAGCATCCAACCGGTGACCGGTTCTCCCAGGAACACCGCGCCGTAGAACACGGCAAACACCGGTGCCATGAAGGTGACCGCCAGTGCCCGGCTGGGCCCGGCATGGGCGATCAGCCGGAAATACAGGATGTAGGCAATGCCCGAACACAGCACCGCAATCGCCACAATGGCCGCCCAGGCCCGAAGCCCCGGCATCACCGCGGGCCAGAACCACACCATGGGCACCAGCAATGCCAGTGCGGCGCCCAGCATGCTGCCGGTGGCCGTGGCCAGGGGCGGAACCCCTTGCAGGTAGCGCCGCGCAAAGCTGGCCGCCAGGGCATAGCAGGTGGTGGCACCCAGGCAGGCGGCAATGGCCCAGGGCGCCGCTGCCGACTTGATGCCCGCACCGCCGGGCGCGCGCCAGGCCAGCAGCGCCACGCCCACAAAGCCAATGCCCAGGCCCAGCCAGCGCACCCGCTGGATGCGGTCGCCCAGCCACACCCAGGCCACCAGTGCGCCAAACAGCGGCACCGTGGCGTTGAGGATGGACGCCAGCCCGGTGGTGATGTGCAGCACCGCCCAGGCATAGAGCGCAAACGGTATGGCCGAGTTGAGCAGCCCCGACAACAACACCGGCCGCCAGTGGCGCCGCAAGGCCGGCCACTGGCCCTGGTGCAGCAGGATGGGCCAGAGGAACACCGTGGCCAGCCCTACGCGCAGGCCCGCCGTGGGCAGCGGCCCGAACTCCGCAGCGCCCAGGCGCATGAACAGGAACGATGCCCCCCACAGGGCGGACAGCAGCAGAAACTCGCCGATCCATTCGGACACGGGGCGGGTGGTGGATGCAGCAGAACTCATGCAGAGACTTTCATGGCAATGCCTTCCAGGCGCAGCAGCGCCTGCTTGCGCTCCAGCCCACCGGCATAGCCCGTGAGGCTGCCGTCGCTCCCCAGCACGCGGTGGCAGGGCACGACCACGCTCAGCGGGTTGCGCCCCACCGCCGCACCCACGGCACGAACGGCCTGCGTTTTGCCGATGGAGCGTGCCAGCGCGCCGTAGCTGGCCGTCTGGCCGCGCGGAATGCGCAGCAGGGCCTGCCACACCGCCTGCTGGAAGGGCGTGCCGCCGCCGAGGTCCAAGGCCAGGTCAAAGCCTGCCCGCTCGCCACGCAACACCTGTTGCACCTGCTGGGCGGCTTCGCGCAGCACCGGGTGCTGCGGCGCCTGGGGCCAGGTGGGGAGTGCATTGGGAAGGTGCCGCTGGCCATCGAACCACAGACCGCACAGGCCCAGGGGCGACGCCGCCAGCCAGACCTGGCCCAGGGGCGTGTCGGTGGTGGATTGCACGGTGGAAGGATGGAAGCGCATGGTGATGGGCCCTGATTAAAAGCGATTTTTGGCTTTTACGCTTGCGGGGTAAGCGCAAGCAGCTATGCTTTTGATAGTGAAGCGGAACTGATGCAGCCCGTCGCCCAGGCCCGCAGCACCGCATAGCCGCGCCAGGGGCGCCAGGCCTGCGCCAGCGCGGTGGCGGCGCGTGCCGGCTGTGGCTGGCCTTGCACGCCCAGGGCCTTGTGCAGGGCCACGTCGCCCGCCGGAAAGGCGTCCGGCCAGCGCAGCGCGCGCAGGGCGATGTACTGCGCCGTCCAGTCGCCAATGCCGGGCAATTGGCACAGCGCCTGGATGGTGGCGGCCACGTCGGCGCCGGGGTGCAGGGCGAGCTGGCCGCTGTCCACGGCGCGCGCCAGCGCCACGATGGCGGCCTGGCGCTGGCGCACGATGCCCAGCTGCCCCAGCACCTCGCCTTCGGCCTGCGCCAGCGTGGCGGGGGAGGGAAACAGCCGTTGCAGATCGGGCCAGGGCGTGGCCACGGGTTCGCCCAGGCGCTCCACCAGCCGCTGGCCCAGCGTGCGCGCGGCCGCTACGGTGATCTGCTGGCCCAGCACGGCGCGCACGGCCAGTTCGAAGCCATCAAAGGCACCCGGCACACGCAGGCCCTCGGTGCCCGGAAAGGCCGCGCCCAGCACCGCATGGATGGCGGCAGGGTCTGCGTCCAGGTCGAGCATGGCGCGCACCCGTGCAATCACCTGGGCCAGTGCGGGGGCCAGGTGTTCGCTGGTCTGCAGCCACACCTGGTGGCGTGCGGTGTCAAAGCGTGCCGCCATCCAGCCGGTCAGCTCCCGGGAACCGGCCTGCAGCCGCACGGTGCGCCGCAAGGTGCCGTTGGCGGGGGCGGCGCATTCCACGCCGGTGAACTGGCGCTGCGCAAAAAAGGCCAGCAGCGCTGGCACATCCAGCGGTGGCCGGTACGCCAGGCGGATGCTGCCGCACAGCCCTGCATCGCCGGGGGCTGCTGGCGCGCCCGCGCGGCGCAATTGGCTGGGGTTGAGGCCGTAATGCGCCGCAAACGCCGCGTTGAAGCGACGCACGCTGCCAAATCCGCTGGACAGCGCCACCTGGGTCACGGGCAAGCGGGTATCGGTCAGCAACTGCTTGGCCAGCAGCAGGCGCCGGGTTTGCAGGTATTGCAGGGGGGACACGCCCAGCGCCGCTTCAAAAATGCGGCGCAGGTGCCGGTCGCTCACGCCCAGGCGCTGCGCCAGCCGGGCCACGCCCAGGCCCTCGGGCGTGTCCCAGGCCTGGGGGGTGTCGATCAGGCGCAGCGCCTGCTGCACGAGGATGCTGCTCGCGTCCTGCACCGACCAGGCCAGCGCCTGTGGCGCCACCTCGGGGCGGCAGCGCAGGCAGGGCCGAAAACCCGCACTCTCGGCCTGGGCTGCCAGCGTGAAGAAGCGGCAGTGCTCGCGCCGGGGTGTGCGCACGGCGCAGACGGGGCGGCAGTAGATGCCGGTGCTGGTCACACCGGTAAAGAACTGTCCGTCAAAGCGGGCATCGCGCGAGCACAGCGCCAGGTAGCGGCTGTCGTCGGGTGCGGGGAGCGGGGCTGGGGCGGGCATGGGCACATCATAGGGATTGGGGGTGCGCTGGCTGGCCGTTTTCGGACATGTGCTTTGCGCCCGGTCTGACCACTGGGGCCGCCTACAATCGGCGCCAAATCCACGCAGTGCAGAAAGCCCCCCACCGTGCAAGTTGCTCCCGCCATCTTCAAAGCCTATGACATCCGGGGCATTGTCCCCAGCACCCTGGACGAACATGTGGCCCGCTGCCTGGGCCGCGCCTTTGGCACGGCGGCCCGCATCGAGGGCGAATCCGTTGTCGCCGTCGGGCGCGACGGGCGCCTGTCCGGCCCGCTGCTGTCGCAGGCGCTGATGCTGGGCCTGGCCGAAAGCGGCATGGAGGTCATCGACATTGGCCTGAGCACCACGCCCATGCTGTACTTTGCGGCCAGCACGCTGTGCAACAGCGGCATCCAGGTCACGGGCAGCCACAACCCCAAGGACTACAACGGCTTCAAGATGGTGCTGAACGGCCGCGCCATCTATGGCGACGAGATCCAGGGTCTGCGCCGCTGCATCGAGGAGCAAAGCTGGACACTGGCCCAGGGCGGCTTCATCCGACAGGCCGACGTGCTGCCTGCCTACCGCGAGCGCATCGTCTCCGACATCCAGCTTGCCCGCCCCATGAAGATCGTGGTGGACAGCGGCAACGGCATTGCCGGTGCCTCGGCACCCGGAATCCTGCGTGCGATTGGCTGCGAGGTGACGGAGCTGTTCTCCGAGGTGGACGGCGACTTCCCCAACCACCACCCCGACCCGAGCAAGCCCGAAAACCTGCGCGACCTGATTGCCGCACTGCAGGCAAGCGACGCCGAACTGGGCCTGGCTTTTGATGGCGACGGCGACCGCCTGGGCATCGTCACGCGCAGCGGCGAAAACATCTTCCCCGACCGCCAGATGATGCTGTTTGCCCAGGACGTGCTCTCGCGCGTGCCCGGCGGCACCATTCTGTTCGACGTCAAATGCACCCAGCGCCTGGCGCCCGCCATTGCGCAGGCCGGTGGCCAGCCGCTGATGTACAAGACCGGCCACTCGCTCATCAAGGCGCGCATGAAGGAGCTTGATTCCCCCCTGGGCGGCGAGATGAGCGGCCACATCTTCTTCAAGGAGCGCTGGTTCGGCTTTGACGACGGCACCTACGCTGGCTGCCGCCTGCTCGAAATCCTGAGCCGCCATGCCGACCCCGGCGCCGTGCTGCAAGGCCTGCCCACCAGCCACAGCACGCCCGAGCTCAACGTGGCCTGCGCCGAGGGCGAGCCGCACCGCCTGACCGCCGAGCTGCAGGCCCTGGCGCCCGACACTTTCGCGGCACCCGCTCAGATCAACACCATCGACGGCCTGCGCGTGGACTGGCCCGACGGCTTCGGCCTGATCCGCGCCAGCAACACCACGCCCGTGCTCGTGCTGCGCTTCGAGGGCCACACGCCCGAGGCACTGCACCGCATCGAGGCGGCGATGCTGGCGCTGCTCCAACGCGTCAAGCCCGACGCCCAGGTGGGCGCGGCCGCGCATTGAGCGGCACACCCGGCGGCTGAAAGCAGCCGCAAGCGCCGGTCAGCCCGCGGGTCCGTTGTGGAAAAGGGGCGGGGGGGTTGTGGCAGCACCGGCTTCGTAGCCCGCCAGCAGCAGGGGCCACTGCGACTCGTCCCAATGGAATGGATGGCAGCGCTGCTGCTCCTTGCGCAGGGAGCGCAGCAAACGCTGCAGGTTGGCGGCTTTCCATTCGTTGCCGCAGCGCAGCCCGCATTTGTCAAAGTCGATGACCCAGGCATGTTGCTGGTCGTCGATCAGCAGGTTGTGGGCATTCAGGTCGGAATGGAAAACCTGGTGGTCATGCAGTTGGCGGATGGCACGCCCCAGGGCCTGCCAGGCCGCTGGCGGCAGTGGGGCCTGTGCCAGTGCCTGCACGACGTTGCGTGTCTGGGGAATCATGGCCACCAGAATATCGGCGCCATAGCCCCAGGCGTGGCGCACCTGCCTTGCCGCCACGGGTTCCGGCACGGGCAAGCCCCACGCGTGCATCAGACGCAGAAGGCTGTATTCGGCCATGGCACGGCTTTGGACCGGGGCTTGCGGGGCAAATCGGTCTTTGCTGATGCGGGCCATGGCGCCACCGCGCCGGTAGTGGCGCAGCACGGCTTCGCGCCCTTGCAGGCGGACGCGGTGTGCCTGTCCCCGCCCGCTGCCGGTGGCCAGGGTCACGGCCTCGGGTGGGGGTTCGAACACCTCGGGAGATGCAGCCGGCATCCAGGCCGGGTTGAACCAGATGGACTGGCCCGCAAGCTCGACCGCCTGCACTGGTGCGAGTTGCCTGGGGGCCAGCGGTGACCACAGAGGCATCAGCGCATCCATGGTGCGGGCGCTGCTGCCTTGCTGGCTTTGCACAAACGCGGAGGCCGCATGGCCGAGCTGCGCCAGCGCCTGGGGATCGGACAGCCAGCGCGATAGCTGGTGCAGTGCCTCGCTGGCGTTGGCCACCAAGGCACCGATGCCCTGTGCCTGGATGGCTTCGTAAAGGCTCTGGAAGTTGTGGGTGTGCGGGCCAAAAAGCACGGGCTTGGCGCAGGCCAGGGCTTCCAGGGCGTTGTGGCCTCCGATGGGCGCCAGGCTGCCGCCAATGAAACATGCCGTGGCGTGGGCGTACCAGGTGCGCAGCTCGCCCATGGTGTCTGCCAGGTACACGGAATCGTCGGGGCCCAGGCTGTCGCCCAGGCTGCGCCGACGCACGGGAAATCCGGCGCTGGCGATCTGCCGGGCTACGGCGTCAAAACGTTCGGGATGGCGCGGCACCAGCACCAGCGTGCAGCGCGGGTGCTGCTGGGCAAAAGCGGGCCAGGCGGCCAGCAGTGCAGATTCTTCACCCTCATGGGTGCTGCCTGCCACCAGCACAGCGCTGCGGCTTGCCAGCCAATCCAGCGAAGGGGGCAGGGCGGTGCCGGTGGGAAGGTCGAACTTGAGATTTCCGGTGTCCATCAGCCGGTGGGCGGGTACGCCCAGGCCTGCCAGGCGCTCCCGGCTGGGCTTGTCCGCACAGGCCACCAGGGCCAGTTGGTTCCAGACAGGGCGCATCAGCGCGTGGAAGCGCTGGTAGGTCTGGGCCGAGCGCTCCGACAGGCGGGCGTTGACCAGTGCCACAGGAATGCTGCGCTGGCGGCACTGCAGGAGCAGTTCAGGCCACAGTTCACGCTCGATCAGCACCAGCAGGCGGGGTTGCAGGCGGTCCAGAAAGCGCGCGGTGGCGCCAGGGGTGTCGATGGGCAGAAACAGGTGCTGCACCTGTGCGCCCCAGTGCTGGCGCAGTTGCTGGGCGCCCGTCAGCGACTGCGTGCTCACAGTGATGCTGGCCGCAGGCCACTGCGCGAGCAAGGCCCGGATCAAGGGCTCCGCGGCCTGCACTTCGCCCACGGAGGCCGCATGGATCCACAGGCCATGGATGCTGCCGGGCGCGGGGTGGATGTACCCCCGACGTTGCCCGACGTGGCCATTGGCTGCATCACTCTTGCGGTGACGCCACCACAGCCATGCCAGCAGCACGGGGCTCAGCGCCCACAGCAGCAGCCTGTACGCCACCTGGGCAGGTGCCGGAAATCTCACTGCCAATGGTCTGCCACCCACTGGGTGGGAAGCACCTTGCGGTACCACTTGCCGCTTTCCCCGGCAATCGCATCGGGCGGGTTGGGCTTGCCATGAAAGGCAATGATGCGGGCGCCCTCAGGGATCTGCGGTGGCTTGAACCAGCCCATCAGCCCCGGTTGCAGGCAGTGGCGCTTGAAGCTGCGGCACCAGGAGTCTGGCCAATAGCTCAGCTTGCCCTGGCGCGACAGGTAGTGCGTGATGAACTCCTGCTCGTTGCGCACGTCGCCGATGGAAGCGGGGTAGTTGTTCTTCAGGTGTTCCAGCGCATCCGCGTGGGCCCCGATGGTGTAGCGGTAGCACGAGGTGTTGCCCGTACCGTCCTTCTTGTCCCACTCCTTGATCACGATGAACTCGCCGGCCTGGTCGAAGAAGGGGTCCAGGCTGTCCAGGATGACGATGTCCAGGTCCAGGAACAAGGTGGTGCCCTGCAGGTCGTACAACTGCGGTGCGAAGCTGGTCAGCTTGAGCCAGCCGTGGCCAAAGGTCCAGGGCTTGCGCTGATCGAACTCGTCGAAGCCGATCATCGGAATCGGCTTGACTTCGATGGACGGGTCGATGCCCGCGCCGTCGTCGGTCAGGCAGACAAAACGGAAAGGGCGATGCAAGTGCCGCCGAACCATGCTGTGCAGCTTGTTGACGTATTCGGGGCCGTACTTGTTGCCCCACTTGATGCACAGCACATTGACTGCTTGCATGAGTCACCTTTGCTTGGAATTCGCTGGCGAACCGGGGTCCGCAGGACAGGGGTGAAAAAAAGGCAGTATAGCGGAGCGCATAATGGCGAAGCGACTCCCCAGGCGAAAAAATGTCAATAAATAAAATGCCTCTATGGCTTGATGCGCTTGCGTTAGTAGCTACACTTTTGGTAGCGCATCGGCCCTGCCACCAAGGACTGGGCCACGGGCACTGACCCGGCCCTTGCGCACCCAGGAAGACACATGACCCACCTCAGAACCCGCGCCGTCCATGCCGGACAGCAGCCCGACCCCACCACCGGCGCCATCGCCACGCCCATCACCCAGACCACGGCCTTTGGCTATGGCACGCTGGAGCGGGGCGCGGCCCTGTTTGCGGGCGAGGTGCCAGGCTACCGCTACAGCCGCTTCGCCAACCCCACGGTGGCTGCGCTGGAAGCCAAGCTCGCCGACCTGGAAGGGGCGCAGACAGCCGTGGCCTTTGCCAGTGGCACGGCGGCCACGGCGTCGCTGGTGCTGGGCCTGCTGCGCCCCGGTGATGAGCTGGTGTTTCTGGGCCCGCTGTATGGCGGCACCGAGGGCCTGCTGCGCAATCTGGGCGAACGCTGGGGCATCCGTGTGGTCGATGCCACGGCCACCGGGCTGGAGGCCAGCCTCACGCCCGCCACGCGCATGGTCTGGGTCGAAACGCTCACCAACCCCACCCTGCGCCTGCACGACCTGGCGGACGTGGCTGCCATGGCGCGTGCACGCGGTATCACCACCGTGGCGGACAACACCTTCTGCACCCCGTGCCTGGTGCGCCCGCTGGAGTGCGGCATCGACCTGGTGATGCATTCCATGACCAAGTACCTGGGCGGCCATGGCGATGCCACGGGCGGCATCGTTGCTGGTGCCGATGCCCTGGTGGCCCCGGTGCGCAAAACCGGGCTGGGCCAGGTCGGCGGCAACCTTGCGCCGCAGGAGGCCTTCCTGTTCTTGCGTGGCATCAAGACCTTGCCGTTGCGCATGGCGGCGCACTGCGAGGGTGCCCTGGCGGTGGCCCGTTTTCTGCAGCAGCATCCTGCCGTGCGCGTGGTGCACTACCCCGGACTGGAGAGCCACCCTCAACACGCCCTGGCCCAGCGCCAGATGCAGGGCGGCTTTGGCGGCATGGTGGCGTTTGAACTCCAGCGCTGCGAGCGCAGTGCCGTGGCGGCGGTGCTCAACCGCCTGGCACTGTTCACCCAGGCCGTCTCGCTGGGCGACACCGACAGCCTGGCATGCCACCCGGCCAGCACCACGCACAGCTTTGTCTCGCAGCAGGCTCGCGATGCGGCCGGAGTGACCGAGGGCCTGGTGCGCCTGAGCGTGGGCATCGAGCACCCTGACGACCTGGTGGCCGACCTGGCGCAGGCCCTGGATGGATGGGCGCCATGACGGGCGCAGGGCAGGGCGAGGGCCTGCCCGACGCCGTTACTTGACGAGCTGCTGGTTCAGCGCTTTCACATCGTCCAGCGTGAGCGTGCCAACGGCCTGGCGCAGCTTGAGCTGGCCCAGCAGCACGTTGTAGCGTGCCACAGCCAGGTCGCGCTTGGTCTGGAACAGCTGGCTTTGTGCATTGAGCACATCGATGTTGATGCGCACGCCGACCTGGTAGCCCAGCTTGTTGGCGTCCAATGCGCTCTGGCTGGATTGCTCGGCGGCCTCCAGGGCCTTGACCTGGCCCATGCCCGACTGCACCCCGAAGAAGGCGCTGCGCGTGGCCTGGGCCACGTTGCGGCGGGCGGTTTCCAGGTCGGCCTCGGCCTTTTGTTCCAGCGCCAGGGTTTCCTTCACGCGGTTCTGCACGGCAAAACCGGCAAACAGCGGAAGGTTCAGGGCCACGCCCACGGTGGCATTGTTGGTGCGCGTGTTGACGTTGGGGGTGGTCACCGTGCCGTTGGGGTTGCGCGTGACGCTGTAGCTGGCCTGCAGGTCCACGGTGGGCAGGTGGCCGGTCTGGGCGCGCTGGGTTTCCAGGCGGGCCACATCCAGCGCCAGGGCGGCCTGGCGCACGCCAGGTTGTTGGTCATGGGCGGTTTGCACCCAGTGGTCCACGCTGTCGGGCTGCACCGGGCTCAGCTGCACGGGCTGCGCCAGCGCCAGCGGCTTGGTGCCCTGGATACCCACCAGTTGGTCCAGCGCCAGCTTCTTGACGCGCAAATCGTTTTCGGCCGCGATTTCCTGGGCCGTGACCAGGTCGGCCCGGGCCTGCGCTTCACGCGTGTCGGTGATGGTGGCGGTGCCCACCTCGAAATTGCGCTTGGCAGCGGCCAGTTGCTCGGAAACGGCCGACTTTTGCGCCTGCACAAAGGTCAGGGTGTCCTGTGCGGCCAGCACGTCGAAATACGCCTGGCTCACGCGCACGAGCAGGTCCTGTTGCGCGGCGTCGAGCTGGGCCTGGGCCACGTCCACGCCGCGCTGGCCTTGTTCGTAGCCAATGCGGTTGGCCGGGCGGTACAGCGGTTGCGAGGCACTGAGCGCCAGGTTCTGTGCGCTGGTGTTGCGGTCCACGGGCGGGACGGTGATCTCGGTGTTGGAGCGGCTCACACCGGCCGACAGGCCTGCCGAGGGGAGCAAGCCGGCACGGGCCTGGTCGGCACGGCGCCGGGCCGCCTCCAGTTGGGCCTGGGCCGATTGCCAGGAGGAGTCGTAGGCGCGGGCCGATTCCACCAGTTCGATCAGGCTCTGGGCCTGTGCCGGGGCGGCCAGTGCGGCGCCGAGCGCCAGGGTCAGGGGGAGCATCCGGAACAGCTGCATGGGATGGGTCTTTCTAGGGTTGCCTGCAAGAGAAGGAGACGGGGCCTGGGGACAGACGGCCTTTCAATACCGGGGCACCTGGGGATCGTGCTCTCGGGCCCAGGCGTCGATGCCGCCTTCGACATTGGCCACACAATCCCACCCCTGCTGGGCCAGCCAGGCCGCCACGTGCATGCTGCGCACGCCATGGTGGCACAGGCAGGCGATGGGGCGGTCCCGGTCCAGTTCAGCCAGCCGTGCGGGCAGGCTGCCCATGGGGATGGCCAGCAGTTCGAAGCCCTGCGCCGACACACTGGCCAGGGCGCATTCCCAGGGTTCGCGCACATCCAGCACCAGCGGACGGGCGTCCCCTTCCTGGGCAAACCAGGAGAGCAGTTCAGCGGGCCGGACCAGATCAACCATAAAGCTGTGGGATGCGCCGGGGGTCAGAACTGGAAGGTCGAGGGCTCTTCGAAATGCTGCAGGCGGGCAGCATTCACGTCCCAGGGGTAGGAGACTTCAAAACGGTCACCCTTGCGGCGCACCAGCGTGACGCGCATCACCGGCTCCTGGCCCGTGATGGCCAGCAGGCGGCCACGGTCGCTGAGCTGGGCCAGCAGGCGCGCAGGCACTTCGGCCACCGAGCCGCTGAGCACGATGGCGTCGAACGGGCCTTCAGGGAGGGAGTCCACGGCGCCATCGGCCTGGCGCACGCTGGCGTTGGTGATGCCCGCGCGCTCCAGGTTGTCGCGTGCCATCTGGGCCAGTTGGGGGTCGAGTTCGAGCGTCACCACCTGGGCGGCCTGGTATGCCATCAGCGCGGCCATGTAGCCCGAACCGGCGCCGATTTCCAGCACGCGGTCGTCCTTGGTCAGTTGCAGGTCCTGCAGCATGCGGGCTTCGACGTTGGGCTTGAGCATGCACTGGCCACTGCGCAGCGCGGCCTGGGGCTCCCCCTGCAGCGGGATTTCCATGTCCACGAACGCCATGGCGCGGTAGGCCTCGGGCACGAATTCCTCGCGGTGCACCTGGTCCAGCGTCTCCAGCACGGCAGAGGCCACCACGTTCCAGGTGCGGATCTGCTGCTCGATCATGTTGTAGCGTGCCTGCGTGATGGGGCAGCTGGTGTCGGCGGTCGTGTTCAGAGGCATGTTCATGGCGGGGCTCCAAAGAGGAATAGGGGGGGCGGATCGGGACAAACCCTTGATTTTAAGTCGGGCTTGCCTGGTTTTTGCCCCAATGGCGGCGCGCCCATTGCGCCAGATCGTCCATGTAGCAATAAACCACCGGCACCACCACCAGGGTGAGCAGGGACGAGGTGATCACCCCACCAATCACCGCCTGGCCCATGGGGGCGCGCTGCTCGGAACCTTCGCTCAGCGCAAAGGCCAGCGGCACCATGCCGAAGATCATGGCCAGCGTGGTCATCAGGATGGGGCGCAGGCGCACGCGGGCCGCCAGCAGCAGGGCCTCGGCGCGCGGCAGGCCGGGCACGGTGCGGCCCTGGTCGTCGGTGTGCTCGTCACGGGCGCGGATGGCAAAGTCCACCAGCAGGATCGCGTTCTTGGTCACCAGCCCCATGAGCATGACCACCCCGATGACCGAGAAGATGGACAGCGTGGAGCGGAACATCAGCAGGGCCAGCACCACCCCGATGAGCGTGAGCGGCAGCGAGGTCATCAGTGCCAGCGGCTGCAAAAAGCTCTTGAACTGGCTTGCCAGGATCATGTAGATAAAGATGATCGCCATGGCCAGGGCCGACACGGCGTAGGTGAACGACTCCTGCATGTTCTTGGTGGAGCCACCAAACTGGTAGCGGTAGCCCGGCGGGAAGGCCGTGCTGTCCAGCACCTTGCGGATGTCGGCAGATACCTCGCCCGCCGAGCGTTGGTGCACGTTGGCGTTGACGGCCACTTCGCGCGTCAGGCTGCGCCGGTTGATCTGGTTGGGGCCGGTGGATTCGCGCACCTGCGCCACCTGTCCCAGGCGCACGATGCGGCTGCTGCCATCGGCGGCGCTCAGGGCAAAGGGCAGGTATTCCAGGTCCTGTGGGTTGTCGCGGGCTTCGGGCGCCAGGCGCACGTTCACGTCATAGGTCTGGTTGTCGGGCGCGCTCCAGTTGCCCACCGTCTGCCCGGCAATCAGCGTGCGCAGCGACTGCGCCATCGACATGACCGACAGGCCCAGGTCCGAGGCTGCATCGCGCCGCACGTCCAGCGCAATCACCGGCTTGTCGGGCTTGACGCTCGAATCCAGGTCCACCAGGCCGGGGATGTCGCGGATCTTGGCGCTGATCTCGCGCGTCAGGCGTGCCAGCTCCTGCTGGTCCGGGCCCTGGAGCGAAAACTCGATCTGCTTTTGCCCGCCCACGGGGTCGAGCAGGCCCACGTGCGTGACGGTGATGCCGGGGATGGCGCGCAATTGCTCGCGCAGCACGGCGGACATTTCGTCCACGTTGCGCTGGCGGTCCTTGCGGTCGGTCAGCCGGATGTAAATGCTGGCGTAGATCTTGCCCTGCGTGGTGCCGGTGTTGATGGTCGAGAGCGTGTAGCGCACCTCGGGCATTTCGCGGATCACGGCCTCGACCTGGCGGGTCTTCATTTCGGTGGCTTCGATCGAGGCGCCCACCGGCACGTAGAAGTTCACCATGGTCTCGGAAAAGTCGGCCTTGGGCGCAAACTCCGTGCCCAACATGGGCACCATGAACACGCTGAGCACGAAGATGCCCAGCGCCAACGCCAGGGTCTTGAGCTTGTGCACCAGCGACCAGCGCAGCAGCCGTTGGTAGAACTCGGCCAGTGCTTCGGTGGCATGGTCAAACCAGCCGGTCACGCGGCCTATGGTCTTGTCGTAGAAGGTGACGGGCGTCACCTTCTGGCCGTGGGCATGGATGCTGGGGTCGTGCCACACGCTCGACAGCATGGGGTCGAGCGTGAAGCTCACGAACATCGAGATCAGCACCGCCGCGACGATGGTGATGCCGAACTCGTGGAAGAACTTGCCGATGATGCCGCCCATGAAGCCAATGGGCAGAAACACCGCCACGATGGACAGCGTGGTGGCCAGCACCGCCAGGCCGATCTCCTGCGTGCCGTCCATGGCCGCTGCGTAGGGCCCCTTGCCCATCTGCACATGGCGCACGATGTTCTCGCGCACCACGATGGCGTCGTCGATCAGCAGGCCCACGCACAGGCTCAGCGCCATCAGCGTGATCATGTTGATGGTGAAGCCGAACATGTGCATGAACAAGAACGTGCCGATGAGCGCAATCGGCAGCGTCAGCCCCGTGATGACGGTCGAGCGCCACGAGTTGAGGAACAGAAACACGATCAGCACCGTGAGGATGGCGCCCTCGATCAGCGTCTGGCGCACGTTGTTCACGGCCACGCGGATGGGGCGCGAGCTGTCGCCAATGGTCTCCAGCCGCACGCCAGGGGGCAGTTCCTTGCGCAGCGTTTGCACGGCGGCGTTCAGGCCATCGACCACGTCAATGGTGTTTTCGCCCTGGGCCTTTTGCACCTGCAGCAGCAGCGTGCGTTCGCCGTTGTACAGGGCCAGGCTTTCGGCCTCCTGCGGGCCGTCCTGCACGCGGGCGATCTGGTCCACACGCACCGGCTGGCCGCCCCGGCGTGCCACGATGATGCGGCCAAAGTCCTCGGGCCGCTGCATGCGGGCGTCGATCTGCACCATGCGGTCCTGCGTGAGCGAGCGCACCGAGCCCAGCGGCAGGTCCTGGTTCTCGGTGCGCACGGCCTGCGCCACCTGTTCGGGGGTGATGCCGTAGGCCTCCAGCGCCTTGGGGTCCAGGTAGATGTTGATCTCGCGCTTGGTGGCGCCCACCAGCGTCACGGCGCCCACGCCGCGCACGTTCTCCAGGCGCTTTTTCAGGGTCTGGTCGGACCAGGTGGTCAGCTCCACGGCGCTTTGGCGCGTGGCGGCGTCGCCATCGGGCAGCACGGCCAGCGACCACACCGGGCGGCTGGACGGGTCGAAGCGCAGCACGCGCGGCTCCTTGACCTCGTCGCGAAACTGCGTGCGCACGGTGGCCATCTTCTCGCGCACGTCCTCGGCGGCCTGGCGCCCATCGATGTGCAGCTCGAACTCGATGATGACGACGGCCGAGCCCTCGTAGCTGCGCGAGGTCAGCGCGTTGATGCCCGCGATGGAGTTGACGCCTTCCTCGATCTTTTTTGTGACCTCGCTCTCGACGATTTCAGGCGAGGCACCGGGGTAGTCCGCCGTGACCACCACCACCGGAAAATCAATCTCCGGAAACTGATCCACCTTGAGGCGCTGGTAGGAAAACGCTCCCAGCACCACGATGGCCAGCATGACCATGGTGGCGAACACCGGATTCTTGAGGCTGACCTTGGTGAACCACATGCTGCGTCCTTAGCGTGCTGCTGCGCTGGCAGCGGGAGTCGCCGCTGGGGCAGAAGAGGGCGCTGCAGCCGCTTCGGGCAGGCGCAGCCGCGTGCCCACGGGCAACGCGCCCACGCGCCCCGCCAGCACGGCCGCGCCCTCGGGCACGCCCTGCACGGCTACCAAGGTCTGGCCCTGGGCTTCGAAACGTTCGCCCTGCTGCACGGTCACATGGGCCACGCGGCCCTGGTCGGCCACCTGCACATAGGGCACGGGCCGGTCGATGCGCACCGATTCCAGCGGCACCACCAGGCGCTCCGCCTGGCCCACATCCAGCCGTCCCTGCACAAACAGGCCATGGCGCAGCGCTGGCGTGTCGGGGCCGCGCTCCACGCCCAGGTACACCGGCACGGCGCGGCTGCCGCTCTGCGCGCTGGGGCTGATGCGCAGCACCGTGGCCTGCACGGTCTGCCCGCTGCCTTCGATGACCAGTTGCGCTTTCTGGCCCACGCGCACGCCCAGCGCATCGGCCGGTGCCAGTTGTGCTTCCAGCTCCATGCGCGAGAGGTCTACCACCTCCAGGATGCGTGTGTCCACGGCCACGCGCTCGCCGTTCTGTACCAGGCGCTGCGCCACCTGTCCGGCCAACGGACTGCGCAGCACGGCGTCGGCCAGCGACTTCTGGGCCACGTCCACGGCGGCCAGTGCGGCCTGGTGGCTGGCCTGTGCGGCGCCGAGGTTGGCCTGCGAGGTGTCCAGCGCCGTGCGCGAGATGAAGCCCTGGTCCACCAAGGCGCGGTTGTTGCTGAACTGGCGTTGCGCAATGTCCACCTGGGCGCGTGCGGCGTCGGCCTGCTGCTGCGCCTGGCGCACGCGCGCCTGCAACTCGGTGGGGTCGATGCGCGCCACCTCCTGGCCGCTGCGCACGCTGTCGCCCTCGCGCAGGGTCAGGCCCTGCACCTCGCCCGGCACCCGCGCCTTGATGAAGGCCGTCTGCACGGCACGCACGGTGCCGGTCAGGGGCACGGTCAGCGGCAGGCTCTGGCGCCGCGCCACCCACAACTCGTTGCTGGCGATCTGCATCACCACTTCCGGGGCAGCGGCGGTTGCCAGCGCTTGTTGCTGTGCCTTGCGCGCACCCAGGGCGCGCAGCGTGCCCGCACCGACCAGGACGACAACAACGGCGGCGACGGTCCAGGGAATCCAGCGTTTCATGGGGGAACTCAGGGTTGGGTAGGGGAGGGAGGGTTGGCCAGCAGCCCATGGAGCAGGGTCTCGACCTGGCTGGCGATGTAGCGCTCGGGATCGAATTCCATGTCCACCGGCACGCAGGCGCCTACCGAGTGCTTCCACAGCATCAGGAAGATCATGGGCGCCAGCACCGTGAACACCGCATATTCCAATGGCACCGGGCGGAATTCGCCCCGGTCGATGCCGCGTTGCAGCAGCGCGCGGATCATTTCTTGGCCTGGCAGGATGACTTCCTGCTGGTAAAAGGCCGTGATGTCGGGGAAGTTGCAGGCCTCGCTCAGAATGAGCTTGGTGATGCCCGAGGCGCGTGTGGAGCCGATGGATTCCCACCAGGTGCGGTAGCCATAGCGCAGCATGTCGGCGGTGCTGCCCTCGTAGTGCAGCAGTTCGTTGCGCCACTCGGCAAAGCGGCCCACGATGTTTTCGCGCACCACGGCCTTGAATAGCTCTTCCTTGCTGGGGAAGTACAGAAACAGCGTGCCCTTGGACACCCCGGCCCGTGCGGCCACTTCCTCCACCCGCGTGGCGGCATAGCCCTTCTCGACGAACAGGTCGAGCGCGGCGTCCAACAACTCGCCGGGGCGCGCTTCCTTGCGACGCTCGCGTTTGCTGTGGGAGGAGGGGAGAGCAGAATCGGGCAAATCGGAACCAAGTTAATGACTGACTGGTTAGTAATGTAGCAAATGCGTTCCAGTGGGTCAATGGAGGGTGATGGCAGCACGCCAAGTCGATCATCGGCCCCAGGGTTGCGCCGCGTCAAAACCGGATTGCCCTCCCAGGAATGCGAATGGTTGACAATCGTTCGCACTGGCATGCGGGTTTTCAGCTTAGGGAGCCACAGCATGCACTCTTTGAACACCGAACCATCCGTCCAGGCACGGCTTCGGCGGCGCGACTGGACCAAGACAGGCACGGGCCTGGCGGTCATCGCGGCGCTGGGAATGCCAGCCAGTGGCGGCGCAGGAGCCACCGAAATGACCACCGAAACCCGCGACCAGGGCATGCCCGCCTTCTATGCCCAAGCCCCCAGCATCAGCCTGCGCGACCCGCTGGCCCAGTTCCTGGGTGCGGCGCAGGATGGCGTCATGGAATACCGTTATGCCGACGCCGTGCGCCTGGCAGGCCATTCCTGCCCCACGGTGGCAGGCGCCTGGCTGATGACCCTGCACGGCCTGCGTGCGCTGTACGGCAGCGACATGCCGGTGCGTGGCGAGGTCGAGGTGCTGATGCGCGACGCACGCGACAGCGGCGTGACCGGCGTCATCGCCTCCGTGGCGCAACTGATCACCGGCGCGGCGCCCGAAACCGGCTTTCAGGGCATCGGCTCCGCGCACCGCTTTGCGCGCAACAACCTGCTGGTGTTTGGCGCGGGCAGCCTGCAAGGCGTGCTGGGACTGCGCCGCAAGGACACAGGCCAGGCCGTGCAGGTCCGGCTCGATGGCAGCATGGTGCCCTGGCCCGATGAAATGAAAGCCCTGATGCCCAAGGCCATCTCCGGCCAGGCCAGCGCCGCAGAACTGGCCCGCTTTGGCGCGCTGTGGCAAGACCGTGTGCGAAAAATGGTGGTTGAGCACGCTGCCGACACCGCCATGGTGCAGGTGTCAGACTTGAATGTCGCCTGACATAGACCAAGGAGCACCGCCATGACCCACGCCGCCACCGCCCAGCCTCTGCAAACCCTCACCCTGGGCGGCGGATGCTTCTGGTGCCTGGACGCGGTGTACCGCCGCGTGCGCGGCGTGGTGGCGGTGGAGTCGGGCTACTGCAACGGCCATGTGCCGCAGCCCAGCTACGAGCAGGTCTGCCGTGGCGATACCGGCCATGCCGAGGTGGTGCGCCTGCAGTTCGACCCCGCCCAGGTGAGCGCGCGTGAGCTGCTGGAGATCTTCTTCTGCATCCACGACCCGACCACCCCCAACCGCCAGGGCAACGACGTGGGCCCGCAGTACCGCAGCGGGGTGTACTTTGAAGACCCTCAGCACGCCGAACTGGCGCGGGACATCATCCACACCCTGGAGCGTGACGGCGGCCTGGGCGCCCCCGTGGTGACCGAGGTGCTGCCGCTGCACAACTACAGCGCCGCCGAGGACTACCACCAGGACTACTTTGCGCACAACCCGCACCAGGGCTACTGCGCCTACGTGGTCGGTCCCAAGGTCGAAAAATTCCGCAAGACCTTTGCGCAGTACCTGAAGTAAAGCCCGGGCTGCGCCGCCACGGCATAATGCAACCCGATTGCATTATGCCGACCCCCTCCGCACCTTCCTCCACCGCCTGGACCTTGCCCGCTGGCATGCGTGCGACCAAGGCCACACGCGCCCTGGCCGCGCTGTACCGCGCACGGCCCGAGGCGGCCTTGTCGCCCGCCGAAGTGCAGGCCGCACTGGTGCAGGCCGGGGTGGCGGTCAACCGCGTCACCGTGTACCGCCTGCTGGACCGCTGCGCTGCCGCAGGCCTGCTGCACCGCCAGATCGACAGTGCCCGCGTTACGCGCTACCACCTGGCCGACCCGGCGCAGCAGGAAGGCGCACCGCGTTTTGAGTGCGACGGCTGCCACCGCCAGTTCCGCCTCGACCAGGGTGCCGACCGCCTGCAAGGCGCCCTGCAGCAGGTGCTGCGCGCCCTGGCGCGCTCGGGCCACCAGGGGCAGAGCGTGGACATTGCCGTGCACGGCCTGTGCGCGGGCTGCGCCCACCCGGAGCGCGGCGCATGATCCGCACCCAGGGCCTGGCGTGCAACTACGCTGGCGCCCAGCCGCTGCGCTTTCCCGATGTGGACCTGCCCCAGGGCGGCCGCCTGCTGGTGCAGGGGCGCTCGGGCAGCGGCAAGTCCACCTGGCTGTCGCTGGTGGCCGGGCTGCGCACGCCCAGTGCCGGGCAGGTGTGCGTGGCGGGCCAGGCGCTGACGGATCTGCGCGGCAGCGCGCTGGACGCCTGGCGTGCCAGGGCCATTGGCTTCTTGCCCCAGCGCCTGCACCTGAGCCACGCCCTGAGCGTGCACGACAACCTGGCGCTGGCCTACTTTGCCGCCGGCCTGCCGCGCGACGATGCAGCCATCGCCCAGGCGCTGCACCCCCTGGGCGTGGGCGACCTGGGCGCACGCTATCCGGCGCAGTTGTCGGGCGGGCAGGCGCAGCGCGTGGCCCTGGCCCGTGCCGTGCTGCTGCGCCCGGCGGTGCTGCTGGCCGACGAGCCCACCGCCAGCCTGGACGACGAAGCCGCCGCCCAGGCGCTGGACCTGCTGCAGCAATGCTGCCGCGCCTGCGGCGCCAGCCTGGTGGTGGCCACGCACGACCGGCGCGTGCACCAGGCACTGCCCGGCGCCCAGGTGCTGGATTTGAATGAAATCGGCCTCCAAGGCAATCAGGACGGGCGCAAGCAGCTATGAAAACAATAGCGCAACTGGCCCGCCTGTCCTGGCGCTATCTGTGGTCGCGCCCGCTGGCCACGGCACTCAACCTGCTGCTGCTCACGCTGGGCCTGGCCGCCATCACCCTGGTGCTGCTGGTGGCCACGCAGATCGACCGGGCCTTCGAGCGCGACCTGCGCGGCATCGACCTGGTGGTGGGCGCCAAGGGCAGCCCGTTGCAGCTCATCCTGGCGGGGGTGTTCCACATCGACGTGCCCACCGGCAACATCCCCCTGGCCGAAGTGCAGCGCCTGCAGGCCCACCCCATGGTGGAGCAGGTCATCCCGCTGAGCCTGGGCGACAGCTACCTGGGCCACCGCATCGTGGGCACCGAGCCAACCTACGTGGCGCATTACGCCGCCACGCCCGCCCACGGCCGCCTGTGGCAGCAACCCATGGAGGCCGTGTTGGGCGCCAGCGCCGCGCAGGCGCTGGCACTCGGCGGGCAGGGTGATGCCCGCCTGCTGGGCGCGCAGTTTGTGGGCAGCCATGGCCTGGGCGGCGGCGGGCACGCGCATGGCGATCACCCCTACACCGTGACCGGCGTGCTGGCGCCCTGCGGCTGCGTGCTGGACCGGCTCATCCTCACCGGCACCGAATCGGTCTGGCAGGTGCACGAAAGCGGCCATGCCGACACCCCCGACGACCTGCAGGCCCTGCGCGAGGAGCGCGAAGTCACCGTGGCCCTGCTGCGCTACCGCACGCCGCTGGCCGCCGTCACGCTGCCGCGCCTCATCAACAGCGACACGGCCCTGCAGGCCGCCGCCCCGGCCATGGAAATCACGCGCCTGCTGCGCCTGCTGGGCGTGGGCGCCGACGTGCTGCGCGCCTTTGGCGCCGTGCTGCTGGTGGTGGCCGCGCTCAGCGTGTTCATTGCGCTGTGGAACGCCGTGCGCGAGCGCCGCGCCGACCTGGCCATGCTGCGCATGCTGGGCGCTCCGCCGCGCCGCGTGGCGGGCCTGCTGTGGTGCGAAGCCCTGTGGCTGGCCCTGCTGGCCACCGGCCTGGGCCTGCTGCTGGGCCATGCCCTGGCCGAACTTATGGGCTACCTGCTGCAGGCCCAGGGCCTGCTGCCCGTGACCGGGCGCCTGTGGCTGGCCACGGAATGGCTGGTGCCCGCACTGGCCACCGGCGTGGCCCTGCTGGCTGCGCTGCTGCCTGCGCTGCAGGCCTACCGCGCCGATGTGGCCGAACTGCTGGCCCACGCCTGACCTCCAACCCTTGAAAGGAAACACCATGTTCAAACGCCAGTACCTCATCACCCTGGCCCTGGCATTGCTGGGTGCCACTGCGGCCCAGGCACAAGCCCACAAGGACAAGGAAACCCAGGAAGACATCGAACGCCACCGCGCCATGGCCGCTGCGCACGAGGCTGCCGCCCAGTGCCTGAAGGCTGGCAAGGGCCACGACCAGTGCATGAAGGAGCTGCAGGCCGCGTGCAAAGGGCTGGCCATTGGCAAATACTGCGGGATGAAACATGCGCATTGAGGGAGCACCCCCCTGTGGCGCTGCGCGCCTTCCCCCCTCTCTCGCACCGCTGCGCGATGCGGGAGGGGGGACGCACCCGGTGGACGGGCGGAGCCTGATCCACGGGTGCCCTGGTAGCCCCTTGGGTGCGCTGTGGCGTGCCTTGTGCGCCGCCGCCCTGGCCCTGGGCGCGCTGCCCGCCGCCGCCCAGGCCCCCGCAGCGGGGCAGGGCGGGGCGCCTGTGCTCACCTCGCCCGTGCCCAGCGGCACCGCCCAGCCGGGTGCGGCGGGCTTGCCGCAGGGCACCGGCGCGGGCTACCACAGCCCGCAAAGCCCCATCAAGCCGCTGCCCCAGCGCGAGGACGTGCTGCCCTGGTCCACGCTCACGCAGTTGGAGAAAAAGACCACCAAGACCCGCGTCGTGCCCCAGTTCAGCGCTGAGCAGCAGGCCCTGCACGGCACGGTGCAGCGCGTGCAGGGCTTCATGGTGCCGCTGGACGCCAAGGAGCTGCAGGTGCACTTCCTGCTCACCACCGTGCCGCTGACCTGCTCGTTCTGCATACCCGGCGGGCCCGAAAGCATGATCGAAGTGCGCGCCAAGCTGCCCGTGCGCTACGGGCTGGAGCCCGTAGTGGTGCAGGGGCGCCTGCAGTTGCTCAAGGACGACCCCTACGGCCTGTTCTACCGGCTGGTGGACGCGGTGCCCGTCAAGTAAGACCATGAACACGTTCTAAGGCATGCATCTGCCCGCCCGCACCCTGCCGCACGCCTTGCGGCACACCCGCGCCAGCGCTGCGGCACCACGCCGCGCGCCTGGGTGGGGTGGCGGGCGCGTGCTGCTGGCCTGGCTGCTGTGTGCACTGCTGGCAGCGCCGCTGCTGGGGCGCCTGCACGCCCTGGCACACCCCGGCGTACAGGCCCATGGGGCGCACGGTGCGCACTCAGTCCAGAAACGTGCGCCGGGTGAACCTGCTGCCCACACCCTGGCCCACCTCCTGGCCGAACACCCCAGCAGCGCCGACTGCCAGTTGTTCGACCACCTGGCCCTGGCCGATGCCGCCCCCTGCGCAGCGGGCGCCACGGCCAGCCCGCCGCTCCCGGCCCTGCCGGTGCAGGCGGCACGCACGGCGCCTGCCACGGCGCACGCTGCTCAGTACCACGCCCGTGGCCCGCCAGGGGTGGTGCAGTCCCTGGTGCATCTTGGCTGAATGCTATTGAATTGATAGCTGCTTGCGCCCGTAAACAGGGCGCTTCAGGCCATTTTTATTGAGATTTTTGCGGCCACCCCAGGCCGTGCGCGTCCACTTGCGTGCAGGGGCGGTCGCGCCCGTGATTTGGATCCCCCCCCATGCAAACCATTGCCCCCATCCCATGCCTGCCGCGCCTGCGCCCTGTGGCGCTGGCGGTGGCCCTGTCCTGGAGCGTCGCTGCGGCGGCGCAAGACGCTGCGCCCAGCCTGCCCGATGTGACCGTCTCTGCCAGCGGTCTGCAACTGGGCGCCAGCGACATGACCACGCCCGTGACCGTGCTCGAAGGCGACGAACTCGTGCGCCGCCGCGAGGCCACGCTGGGCGAAACGCTGAACAGCGAACCTGGCATCACCAGCAGCCACCTTGGCGCCGGGGCCAGCCGCCCCATCATCCGGGGCATGGACGGCCCGCGCGTCAAGGTGCTGAGCGACGGCGCCGAGCTGCACGACGCCTCCACCATGAGCCCCGACCACGCCGTGGTTGCCGAGCCCCTGCTTGCCACCCAGATCGAAGTGCTGCGCGGCCCCTCGGCCCTGGTGCATGGCGACGGCGCCGTGGGCGGCGTGGTCAACGTGCTCGACGGCAAGGTGCCCACCGCCGTGCCCGCCAAGGGCTACGAAGGCAGCCTGGAGCTGCGCGCCAACAGCGGCGCCCGCGAGAAGGCGGGCGTGTTCTCGCTCACCGGCGGCACGGGTAACCTGGCCGTGCACGTCGAAGGCGTGGCACGCGACGCCGCCGACTACCGCGTAGGCCCCAACTGGGTGCACGAAGACCATGTGGACCGCAAGGTGCCCGGCAGCTTCAACCGCACTGACACCGGCAGCGTGGGCATCTCGTGGGTGGGCGAGCGCGGCTACCTGGGTGCCGCCTACACCCGCCAGACCGCCAAATACGGCCTGCCCGGCCACAACCACGGCTTTGAAGGCTGCCACACCCACGGCAACCACCTGCACTGCGGCAGCCACGGCGAGGACGACGGCCACGACCACGGCGGCGAGGGCGAACACGGCGACGTGCCCGTGGTGGACTTGCGCAGCGAGCGCCTGGACATCCGGGGCGAGCTGCGCAACCCCTTTGCAGGCTTCACCGCCTTGCGCCTACGCGCCGGCATCACCGACTACCAGCATGACGAGGTGGAGGACGGCACCCCCGTCACCACCTTCAAGAACAAGGCTCACAGCGCCCGCGTGGAATTGCAGCACGAACCCCTGGCCGGCTGGCGCGGCATGCTCGGCGTGCAGGCATCGCAACGCCGCTTTGCCGCCGAGGGCGACGAGGCCTACATCCAGCCCACGACCACGCGCCGCGCCGGCCTGTTCGCGCTGGAGGAATACCGCTGGGGCGACTGGCGCTTTGAAGCCGCCCTGCGCCACGACCGCCAGACGGCCCAGGCCGAAACCAGCGGCATTGAACGCAGCCACAACGGCACCTCGGCATCGCTGGGTGCGGTGTGGAAGTTCCGCCCCGGCTACCAGCTGGGCGCCAGCCTGACCCGCGCCAGCCGCGCCCCCACGCCCGAAGAGCTGTACGCCCGCGGCCTGCACATGGCCACCGCCACCTACGAGCGCGGCGACGCCAGCCTGCGCGCAGAAACCTCGAACAACATCGACCTGAGCCTGCGCAAGACCAGCGGCGACACCACCTTTGGCGTGAGCGTGTTCCGCAACCGCATCAACGGCTACATCCACGGCACCACGCTCGACGAGCTGGACGGCCTGCAACTGCTGCAGTACGCCCAGCACAACGCCACCTTCACCGGCATCGAAGCCCAGGTGCGCCAGCGCCTGAACCGCCACGTGGGCCTCACCCTGTTCGGCGACGCCGTGCGCGCCCGCCTGGCGGACGGCAGCCTGCTCCCCCGCATCCCCCCGGCCCGCGCCGGCCTGCGCCTGGACGCCACCTGGAACGCCTGGCAAGGCCAGGTGGAATGGCTGCAAGTGGCCCGCCAAAACCGCGTGGCCGCCTTCGAGCAGCCCACGCCCGGCTACGGCATGCTGAACCTGGGCGTGAGCTATAGCGGCCAGACGAATGGCACGCCCTGGCAGGTGTACCTGAAGGGAAACAACCTGACGGACCGGCTGGCCTACGCCCACACCTCCTTCATCAAGAACGCCGCGCCTTTGATGGGGCGCAATGTGACGGTGGGGGTGAGGGTGGCGTTCTGACGGGGGATGCCGTCGTGATGTGAACGAGCCAGCGGCGGGGGAGGGTGCTGCTGGCTTCGCAACAGCGCCTCGGTGACCGCCATGTGCGAAAGCAGCGTCTGAACCTCCTGCACCGTCAGCACCACCGGAATCCGAATGGTCAGAAAACCCTCGACTTCAGCTTGCCCCATTTCGCGCGGATGTCGAAACCCACCATGGCTGCGGGCCGTCCACAACACAAACGCATTGGCACAGTAGACATAAGCCTTCTCGGTCTATAGGCTGTAATGCAGGTAGCGAACCCGTTCGCGCACCTGATCGAGCAGCTTGATGGATCGGGGAGGGACCCAGTCAGGTTTGTCAGATCTGTTATACCTGTTCATACATCCAGTATGATGCTTTAAAGGATTGATTTCAAACACTTTTTGGGGGTGCCGTGCGACTTTGTTTAACGACCACGGCTGTGGGTATCCGGTGTTTGGTCAGATAAACCATAAGTTAGAAAAGTAGGAAACCCATGCGGCTAATTTTTTGCTTATTTTTGGTATTTTTTGTTGCTTCCTCGAATGCCCATACATACAAGTGCAAAGACAAATCAGGCAATTGGACAGAGCAAGCATGCCCTGACTATGAACAAAGAATGCAGCTAGAGGCTCAGAAGGCTGCGCAGCAAACTGCGTTAAGAAATTGGGAGCCAAAAATCGGGATGTCGGCAGATGAAATACGGCGTGTTATCAAATCTGAAGAATGTCGTTCCACAAGAGCATTCAAATGGTGCGGCTATTACAAAATAAATGCCACCAAAACAGTTGGAGGCACAAGGGAGCAATGGGTTTTTACAAACGTCAATGGAATGCCACTTTGGTATCTCTATTTTAATAACGGCATTCTCGTAACAATTCAAGATTAAGATTCTAACTATTCGTCGCAGCCGACCGCCTACGGCGGCGGCTGAACTCAGGGCGTTATACCTTTTCCAGTGGGAACAAGTGTGCAATGAAATTTGAAAAGAATGATCTATTAGGACTAGTAGACAGCCTAAAGTCTACTATCGAATTGCATGAAGTGAGCACTGAAAAACAAGATTCGCTCCTATCCGATATACTTTTTCATGTCGCGTACATGATCGACGAAAAGCAGGGATCAGCTTTGCACGAGAATGTATTTGAGATGCTTGAAGAGTTCTCTCCTCTTCCAAAAGATTATCTCGTCTGCGAGTTGGTAGTGAGACTGGGTAGGAAAAAGCTCGAAACCAATATTTTAAAATCGAATATTGAAGTTCCTCGCAGCATGCAACTGAATTTGGAGGCTCTCCTCGGTCTAAGAGATATATCTGAGATTGACGATAATATTGATACTGAATCAAAATTCAAAAGATTGACAATTACAGGGCTGGTTTTTGAAGGCCTAGATGGCACCAAGGAATCATATTCAGAGCAGTTTGATAGTTTGAATGAGCTTGTTGGCTTTATACTTAAAGTTGCGAGTAAATGGGTATAACAAGCGCGTGCAAGGGACAAAACTACGCTCCGGAAAATTGTGGTTTGCTGCGCAAGAATTACCACAATTTACCTCCACTCCGTTTTGCCCCTGACGCGAGCGTTAGCAAAAAAGGAGAATATTGGTGAATCTTTCTGAAGAGTTGAAAGACGCTTTCGATCAGTTTGTTTCATCACAAATATCGAAGGACTTTTTGCGCAGTATCGTTGCAAAGGTTGACGAGCGTGATGTCGATATACTTGTTGAGGCGGTTTCGCGACTAGATGATCCAAGTGAGTATTGCCAAGACGACTATGATGATAAAACTGTCACAGGCTTTTTCCTCTACATCGATTTCATAAGTGCATTGCTAATTAACTTGGGAGAGCCAGCTACAAAATTGCTCTCTAAATATGCCGGATGTAAACATCCGTACGTTCCATGGATAATAAAATACGCCGAAGACTCCAGATTCCATAATGATATTATGGCAAAATTTAGTGATGTTTTCTGAGCGTCATTTTTTTGCTAACTCTGCGTTCAAGCCGACCCGCCTACGGCGGGCGGCTTACCTTGGCTATTATGCATCGAAGACGGTGCTCAGCTAAACTCGGAGGCAAGCGATGGATACCGACTTTCTCAAAATCTTTGTCCACCTCACAGCAGCACTCCTGGCTGGAGGAATTATTGGGCTTGAGAGAAGCTTTCACGGTCGGCCGGCTGGTTTTCGCACTCATACGCTTGTGTGTCTTGCTTCCAGCCTGCTAATGCTGGTCACGCTCTATCAGTGGCAGTGGCTGCCGGGCGTTCCACTCGACACTGTACGAACGGACCCAACGCGCATGGCCCAGGGGATCATGACCGGTATCGGCTTTCTGGGCGCGGGCGTGATTTTCAAGGAAGGGCTTTCGGTTCGCGGCTTAACAACGGCTGCCTCGATTTGGATTACCGCAGCCATCGGAATTTTGCTTGGCATTGGGTTCTATGCACCAGCCGTCCTTGCTACAGCTTTTACCATCGGAACTCTTTCGTTCTTCCGCTGGATCGAAGCGAAACTACCATCCCATTACTATGCCCATCACTTCGTTCGCTTTGATCGAAGTAACGTCATGCCAGAACCCGAGCTAAGAGCGTTCTTGGAGCAAAACGGCTTCACGGTTGCCAACATGAGCTACCGGGTTTCAGATGATCGACTTTCGTTTGAGTACCGAATGGTCATTCGCACCATCAACCCGGAAAACCTCTCGGCGCTTGCTGTTTCTCTGCGCCAACTGGAGACCGTTCGTGCCTTCCGCATTTCGCCAACGGGTGATTGATAGAGCAGCGGTGGCATCGATGCATAACCTTTCGGTCAACACGGACGCTGCGCGATAAAGCCGCGCAGCGCCGGTTACCTCGTTAGGCTTCTTGGAACAATTCATGAACACCTGCGAACAAAGAGCAGCAATCGGCGCCGGAGCCGCTGCTATCGCGATCGGCGGTCTATTTGCCCTGTCGGTGGTGGAAAAAACCTCAACGTCACAGCTCATTGCGCTCTGCCTTTTCTCGGTCTCGGTTCCAGCACATTTGCTTTTCGCGCTAATTCAGCTAAACAGCGCGGTTGAGAACAACCCCCGAAATTCCATCGTAAGTACTTGGTCGTTTTGGCCAGGCCAAGCAACCTTATTCCTTGGCATTGCGATCTGTCTTTGGGGTGCTTCATCAGCGGCTGCGGCTTGCTTTGTCATCAGCGTTCTTGTGGCGTTATGGGCCTATGGCTACGCCGCCAAGACAGATAGGCGCAAAGCCTAACGACTCGGCCCGCCAAGTAGGAAAGGCCACCACGCCGCCATGCAAGGCTCAAATTCACCACCAGCGCCCATGCCTTCGGCATCGGCTGTCCGCGGTTCCACCACCGCGCTGCGTAGCTGCCAGCCTAACTCTTCTATATGGCCTCCCCCACAACAGCAAGAGCCTGACCGATTGGGGATCAAGGGGTAAAGAACCTGCAGTCGCATATCCGGCATCTGTTGTGAACTCTGTGGTGGTCCGTGCCGACATGGAATCTGCGTTACCACGTCGCCACACGTTGCAAGCGGCAGGCAAGCTGCCGGAAGAGTTATCGGCATAGTGCGGTATGGGAGGAACCCGATGGGCCATGAGGGTCGATCAAACCCGTCGCAAGTGGAGAAGGGGACTGGGACAATTCACAGCGGCCGGGGACGGCGTTGCTGGCTTGCACACTTTCGCTGCCCCAAACCACCGAAACCAAGGGGGCACCGGTGCCATAAACCCATGCCATACTTGATCCAACGCGGTTGATTTTTCTATCCGTTGGATGTATTCGCCCCCCTTTTCGCGACAGCCCTGCATGCCCACCACTCCCGCGCCGTCCGCAAAGCTGCTGCAACTGCTGCCCGAGGCGGTGGTGCAAACCGATGCGCTGTGGGAGATCACTTATCTGAATCCGGCGTGGCACAAGCTCACCGGCCATTCGGTGGAGGCGGCGCTCGGCAGGTCTCTGCTGGAATTCGTGCATCCCGACGACATCGGCACCATGCGCTCGGGCATGCCGGTGTTCCGGATGCGATTCGCCGGCGCGGATTACCGCTGGGTGCGTCTGCAGCTCCACCCGGAGACGGATGCGGCGGAGCGGGTGATCAGCCGCCAGGGGGTCCTGATCGAGATCACCGAGGTCACCGAGCAGGTGCTGGTGGAGATTCGCCAGCGCTTTCTGCGCTTGCTGGAAACCATTGATGGCGTGGTGTGGGAGGCTGAAATCGGCGTGGGCAACACCTTCCTGAGCCCGCAGGTGGAGCGCTTGTTCGGTTACTCCGTGGAGGAATGGCGGGCTGACCCGGGCTTTTGGCGGGCGCATGTGCATCCCGATGATCTGGAGCAGGCCCTGGTTATCGACGATGCCGCCTACAACGCCACGCACAGCTATGCCTACGAGATGAGTTACCGGCTGATTGCCAAGTCCGGCAAGGTGGTGTGGGTGCGTGACCTGTGCCGCGCGGTGGTCGAGCAGGGGCGGCCGAACCGCATGATCGGCCTGATGATCGACGTGACCCAGCAGAAGAACACCGAACTGGAGTTGGTGCGCTCCGAAAACCGCTATTCGCTGGCGACCCGCGGGTCCAATGACGGCATCTGGTATTGGGACTTGCGCACGGACGCCCTGCATGTGTCCGGGCGCTTTCACCAGATCGTCGGGCTGGCTGGCGGCGATCATGTGCACGATGGTGGCTGGCGCTTTCTGGAGCAGCTCATCGACCCCGAGGATCGCGCTCGCGTGCAGGCGGCCTGCCGCAGGCACCTAGCGGGGAACAGCCCGAACTTTTCGGTGGATTTCCGCGCGTACCACGGGTCTGGGCGGCTGGTGTGGGTCAACTGGCGCGGGCTCGCCGAGTTTGAAGACGGCGTTGCGGTGCGCATGGCGGGGTCGCTCAGCGATCTGGCCGAGCGTGGCAGTTCCTACGATGCGCTGACCAACTTGCCCGGCCGGCCCTTGTTCCGCGATCGCCTCGCGCATCTCATCGCGTTGCAGCAGAACGAGGCGGCGAGCGACGATGGCGTGCCGGCACGCGATGGCGCCACGATGTTCGCGGTGCTGCTGCTGGATCTCAACCGTTTCAAGGCCGTCAATGACACCTACGGGCACCATGTGGGCGACCAGCTGTTGCAGCAGGTGGCGCGGCGGCTCGAATCCTGCGTGCGGGCGGTGGATCTGGTCGCCCGCATGAGTGGCGACGAGTTCAATGTGCTGCTGGAGTCCATTGACCCCGCTGAAGCCATCCAGCGCGCCCAGCAGATTGCCGCCGCCCTCGCCGCGCCTTACGTGATCGGCGAACATACCGTGCGCAGTGGCGCGAGTATCGGATTGGTCAGCAGCGCATCCAGGCTGGCAACGGTGGACGACTACCTGCGCGAGGCAGACAACGCCATGTACCGGGCCAAAAGCCAGTCATTGGGGGTGTGCGTGTTTCAGTAAGCAGCGCAGCCCCGACCCACCGGCCTGCACGGTTCCCGGGGTGGCTCCATCGCCATCGCCGGTTCGCCAGGCCTTTTTGAAACCCAGGCTTTGGGAGCTTTCATGACACCAGCAGTAAAAGCGGCCGTGATTACGAGCGCCATCTTTGTCGCAGCCATCGCCCTCAATCCCTCTGCAGAACGGCATCGCAGCCAAATCAAGGAATCCATTGCGGAGCGCAGTCCATTGGCGGGCCTTTTGGGGGTTGGGGCATTGACTGCGTTTGTCAGCAACTACCACTCGCTGGGGGTGGCGTCCTACACCAGAGTCCAAGACAAGACCGTCTCGGTCGGTTTTTTGGGCATGGTGTTCGTCCTCGACTCTGACAAGGATCGTTGAGTCTTGGTTGTTGCTACCGGCCCTTGGGGTCGGCATGGTCAGGCCCCGTTTGCTGGCTCCGCGCGTGCCCAAAGGGCGGTTGTCTGAATCTCACCCATCAAAAATCGAACCGCTCCCGCCCGTTCGACAGCGTGACCCGGTCGCGCGTGGTGTGGCAGTGCCAGCGCTCGTACCGGCCCTCGGGGGTCCGCATGGTCAGGCTGTGTGGGTTGAACACGGCGGCGCACGCATGCCCTGGGGCGCGGACCGAGGCGTAGTGGATCCACGCCACGTTACCCGCTTCGCGCACCAGGGCGCCGAGCTTCTGGGTTTCGGTGTAGTCGCTGGGGTGCTTCCAGTGCGTTTCGGCCTGGGACCAGGGGGGTGATTGCAGGTCGATGGCACGGCCCTGCACGGCGGCTTCGTACAGGGAGTGGTCGGTGAGCAGGTGCTGGGTGATGAGGCCCGCGCTGTCAAGCAGAAAGCGCTGGCGCCAGTAGGCGATTTCGGCGCAGGCGCAGTAGGGGCCGTCCGCGCCGTACCAGATGCCGGGCATGTGCGCGCTGCGAAAGCGCGAGCCCGTGGGCGGCAGGTAGCGGAAGGGCGCCGCCAGCAGGTAGTGGATACCCTGCGCCTCGAGCGGCAGGGGCGGCTTGCTGGCGTCCAGCATTTGCTCCAGCAGGTCTTGCTCGGCGGCGGTGTCCACCAGGCGCATGGTGGCCGCGATGTGCTGTGTTTCGACCATGCGAAATGCGTGCATGGCCAGAGGCTGGGTGTGCTCTTGCACCCAGCCGGGGTTCCACACCGTGGCGGCCATCAGGCGGCAGCCCGCATGCCGTCCAGGTAGGCCAGGGCGTTGACCAGGCCGGTGGGGTTTTCGATGAGCGCGGCGGGTGTGCCGTTGAGCGCCTTGTTGTGGCTGCGCAGCCAGTCGTGGCGCTTTTGCGCGTCGGAGCCGACCAGCGGGTCGAGCGAGCGAAACAGGCGCACCACGAGCAGGGCCAGTTGGCCTTCCTTGGATTCTGGCGCGATGCCGCGCGCACCGCCGGCAATGCGGCTGATGGTGGGCTCGCTCAGTCCAATCACGCGCGCCAGGGCGGCGTTGGAGAGGTGCAGTTCCTGGGCGGCACGGATGGTTGCCTTGCCCAGCACCATGGCTTTGTCCGGGGCGGTGGCCACATGGGGTTGCATGAAGGGCTCCTGTGTTTCCTCGGAAAGAATATATCACAAATGCTCAATATTTGCATGCACATTGTGCTGGTGATGCGGGCAAGCATGCGGCACGGGCTGCGGACGTTGGTGGCGCCCTCACAGGTGGATTTTGAGACTATTTTTGGCCTCCAGCGCTTTGCCATCAAGCGCAACCAGCTATCGTATTGATAGCAATTGGGCTTTGCCACCCCATGGATGCGGGGCGAAAAAAAACCGGCTCCTCAGAGCCGGTTCTTCATGGGGGCTTACTGGAATCAGTAACGGCCGCCGCCGAAGCCGCCGGAGCCGTAGCCCACGTCGGAGCGTTTGTTGCCGCCGTAGCCGTTGGCGCTGTAGCCACCCGAACCACGGTTGTCTTCACGGGGGCGGGCGAGGTTGACCACAATGGCGCGGCCATCGACCGACACGCCGTTCAGGGCAGAGATGGCGGCCTGGGCTTCTTCAGCGCTGGCCATTTCCACAAAGCCGAAGCCTTTGGAGCGGCCGGTGTCGCGGTCCATCATGACCTTGGCGGAGGCAACGCCACCAAACTCGGCGAAGTTGCTTTCCAGGCTGGCGTTGGTCACGGAGTAGGGCAGGTTGCCCACGTAGATTTTGCTGCTCATGCAAGAGCCTTTCTGAAAGATGGTGCGCAATGAAGGGCGCACCGTTGGGGTTGGGATGCGCGGGTGGGGAGTCCGCAGCAAGGGTATGGGTTGAATACGGGCCTGGCTGACCGGGTCAGCACACGGGCGGGTGCTGCATGCTCGTTTGCAGCCAGCCCTGGGTAACGGCAAAGAGCCGGGCGGCTTCGCGCGAGGCAAAGGCTTTGTCAAAACGGAACACGCGGCAGTAGCTGCCGTTGCCCTGGGAGCGATGGACCGAGAAAGAGGCGCGAAAGCGCCCGCAGGCGGTCGGGTGGGTCGTGGGCGAAACGACGTACTTGCCCATGGAAATGGCGGTTTGTGAAATGGGGAACATTCAGGATCGCAGGCTCGAAATGGCCGGCGTGAGCATCAAGGGACGCGGTGGGCTGCAGCTCTACAGACCCACGGGGCGACAAAGGTCGCAAAAGGCAGCCTGCGGGGAGGGGCTTGCGCCGCTGGGCAGGCGTTGCGTTGGGTGCAACGGAGCAAATTATAACTCAAAATTTATTTGATTTGAATTTAATATTATTGAAAGTTTTAAAAATGCATGTGGTGCAGGCCTTGTGCGGCGCAAGTCCACCCGCTGGAGTGCGATACCGCTGCGCTGCTACCATAGCGTCCATGCGTTTCCAGCCCCCGGCTTTGCCCCACCCAGCCCCGCTGCGCGGCTGCCTGTGCGTGGGCGGGGGCGGCGCCGTGGTGCGTGAGATCTGGCCTTACAAGCCGGTCGCACATTCCTCCGCCCGGCGATAACCCTTTCCCCTTTTGCGCAACACATCCATCGCCGGGCACCCGCTCAGCGCGATGGCGGCCTGCTGCGTTGTTGACACCTTGATCGGTTCATCGGCCCGGGCCGCTTCCTCAGGAGATGTTTCATGCACACCGTTCTTGCGTGTGGGCCCACGCCCATCTGGTCACACCCCGTTCATCCTCCATCCACGCAGCTGCGCCGGGGGTGAGCGCGATGGAGTTCACCAAAAAGTTTCTGCGGGCCAAGAGCCCTTGTGCCGACGGTTTTCGGTGGTTCAGCCGCCATGTGGAGGACGGCAGCGGCTATCAGGAGGCGCTGGACACGCTGGTCAGCGCCGGGCGGGTGGGCGACGCCTGCTGGCTGTTGTCGCAGTTTGGTCCCACCTCCGCCGTGCTGTCGGTGGACCGGCTGGAGGCCGATGCCATCGTGTTTGCGGGCACGGTGGTAGTGCGCGGCAGCATCGATGTGACCACCGTCATCCAGGCGGGCCGCTCCATCCGGGCGGGTGGCGGGGTGCGGGCCGGGCAGTCCATCGTGGCGGGGGAGGACATTCGCGCGGCGGGTGGCATCGTCAGCCAGGGCTTGCTGCAGGCGGGTGGCGATGTGCGCGCCGATTGGGGCGTGGAAGCGGGGGGCGACATCGTCTGCGCGGGCGACCTGCGGGCCGCCTGGGATGTGGTGTGCCATGGCAAGCTGCAGCTCCAGGGCGGCGCCTTTGTGGGGCAGGACCTCATCGCCCACGGCCCGGTGGAGTGTGGCAAGGGCCTGCGCGTGGGCGGCCATCTGACCGGCGAAGCGGGCCTGCGGGCGGGGCAGGGCATCGTGGTGGGCGGTGCCATCACCGGCGGGGCGCACCTGGAGGCGGGCTGGGGCATCAAGGCGGGTGAGTGCATCCATGCCCAGGGCGCCATCAAGGCGGGCGAAAGCCTGTGCGCGGGCGGCGAGATCTGCGCAGGCCCAGGTTATGGCGTGTTTGCCGGGCTGCATGTGCAGCAGGAAACCTGGGAGGCCAGCGCGCAGGTGTGGTCGCGCGAGCGCCCCGAGGGCCTGCGCAGCGGCGTGTGGCTGGGGCCGAGCGCGGTGTGAGCTGCGGCAGCGGCCGCAGGCGGTAGAACCTTGCGCCATCCGCCTACACCCACCGGCCGCCACCCGCCGCTACACTTCAGGCCCCCATGACAGTTCCATCCTTCGGCATGCGCCCCGGCTCCTTTCCGCGCGCCCTGGCGTGCCTTCTGCTTGCCACCCTGGCCGCCTGCGGCAGCAGGCCGCCCAGCCCGGCCCCGGTCGTCCCCGACGCCACGGGCACCATGACTTCCGCTCCCCCGATCAGGATCGGCATCGCCCTGGGCGGCGGTGCGGCCAAGGGGTTTGCGCACATTGGCGTCATCAAGATGCTGGAGGCCAATGGCTTTGCACCCTCCGTGGTGGCGGGCACCAGCGCGGGCAGCGTGGTGGGGGCCTTGTATGCCAGCGGCATGAATGCGTTTGAGCTGCAGGAAAAGGCCGTGGCGCTGGACGAGGCCAGGATCCGCGACCTGCAGCTATCGTCCGGCGGGCTCGTGCTGGGCCAGAAGCTGGAGGACTACGTCAACGAGCAGGTGCGCCGCAAGCCGCTGGAGCAGTTGGCCAAGCCCTTTGTGGCGGTGGCGACAAGGCTGGAGGATGGCGAGCGCACCGTGTTTGCGCGCGGCAACACGGGGCAGGCGGTGCGGGCTTCAAGCAGCGTGCCGGGCGTGTTCCAGCCGGTCACCATTGGCAAGTACCACTATGTGGATGGCGGCATCGTGAGCCCGGTGCCGGTGGACGCGGCACGCCAACTGGGCGCCGACGTGGTGGTGGCGGTGGATATTTCCAACAAGGCGCGCGGCCAGACGCCCAGCCACCTGCTGGGGGCGCTGAACCAGTCCATCGCCATCATGGGCCAGAAGCTGGGGCAGGCCGAGCTGGCGCGGGCCGACATCACCATCCGCCCGCAGGTGCTGGACATGGGCCCGGCAGACTTCACCCAGCGCGCCAGCGCGATTGTTGAGGGCGAAAAAGCCGCCCTGGCTGTGATGCCGCAACTGCGCGAGCGCGTGGCCAAACTACAGGCCGAGCGCGCCCAGGCGGTGCGCCAGGCGCAGCAGAAGGCGGCCGAGGCCGAGCACAAGGCTTGCCTGGAAAACCGCTCGCGCCTGCAAAAGCTGGCGGGCACGGTGGGGCTGGACGGCTCCTGCGAGCGGCCCTGACGCTTTAAACCAGTTCACGGTGTCATTCATGGTGGTCGTGCGCAGTGTGCGCCCGTTGCTGCATGTGCGGCGGGTCTCGGTGGTTGTGGGTTGGCTGGTGTGCCTGGTGGCGCTGTGGGCCTTGCCAGCGTGGGGGCAGATGCCGAGCTTTTTCAGACAACCCAAGGGAAGCCTGCTCATTGTGGGGGGCGGCGATACGCCGCTGCAGGTGGTGCAGCGCTTTGTGGCGCTGGCCGGTGGCGCGGAGAAGGCCCGCATCGCCGTGCTGCCCATGGCCAGCGCCCAGGGGGACGAAGAAGCCCAGGAGATGGTGGCCGACTTCCAGCGGCTGGGCGTCAGTGCGCAGGTGGTGGACATCGGGCCGCAGGACGCCGATGCGGACAGCACCGTGGCAAGGCTGGAGGCCTTCACCGGCTACTGGTTCTCGGGCGGCGACCAGACGCGCCTGTCGTCGCTGCTGGTGGGCAGCCGGGCGCTGCAGGTGATTGAAACGCGCTACCAGAACGGTGCTGTGGTGGGCGGCACGTCGGCCGGTGCGTCGGTGATGAGCAGCCTCATGCTCACCGGCAACTGGCGCACCCCGAACAATGCCGAAGAGCAGGAGCAGATCAACATTGCACGCGGCATGAAGGAGCTGGCTCCGGGGTTTGGCTTCTTCAAGGGCGCCATCGTGGACCAGCACTTCATGCACCGGGCCCGCTACAACCGCCTGCTCAGTGCGGTGCTCGACCATCCGCAGCTCATCGGTGTGGGCATCGATGAGGAAACCGCTTTGCTGGTGCGGCCGGACGGCGTCTGGGAGGTGCTGGGCACGCACTACGTCAAGCTGTTCGATGCGCGGCAGGCCCGCATCATCGATGACACCAACGACCTCCTGGCCAAGGCCAGCGACATCCGCATGCACATACTGCCAGAGGGCGGCACCTTTGACCCACGGCGTGGCAGGGTACGCTTTCCGCTTCCGCCACAGCCTTGATGCAGCGCAGACCCCGGGCATGCCGGGGAATTGGTTTTACAAGCAAAATACGACCCTGGCGCTTTTGCAGCAAGCGCTACCAGCTATTATTTTGATAGCGCATGAGGTCTGAGGCCACTGCGCCAAAGCCGGGCATGCGCATTTCCCTGTACGGCCTGTCTCTTGAACTCCCCTGTTCTTTCTTCGTTCGTGCCCGTGGTGCTGTTCATTGCGCTGGGCTACCTCTCGGGCCGCCAGGGCTGGATTCGAGCACAGGCCGTCAAGGATTTGTCCAACCTCGTGTTCATGGTGCTGGCGCCCGCACTGCTGTTTCGTACCATGGCCGGGGTGCATGTGCAGGAGCTGGATTTCGGGCCGATTGCGGTGTACTTTGGCGGGGTGGCGCTGGTGTTTGGCGCCACGCTGGCCTGGGCGGGGTTCAGCACCCTGGGCGCGGTGCGCGCGCTGGGCCACACCTTCAG
Organism: Acidovorax sp. 210-6; assembly: GCF_010020825.1. Classification (GTDB taxonomy): domain Bacteria; phylum Pseudomonadota; class Gammaproteobacteria; order Burkholderiales; family Burkholderiaceae_C; genus Simplicispira; species Simplicispira sedimenti. The sequence goes on along the minus strand of NZ_JAACJE010000001.1, from coordinate 2,072,899 downwards.
CAACAACGTGATGGTGGGGGTACCTCTGGTGGGGCTGGTGTTTGGGCAGGCGGGGCTGGTCACGCTGTTCACGCTGATCTCGGTGCACGCGCTCATCTTGCTCACCGTGGCGACGGTGGTGCTGGAACTGGCCCTGGCGCGCAACCAGCCCGGCGGCGCCGATGGCCAGGCCCATGTGCCACCGGCCCTGTGGCGCATGGTGCTGCAGGCCTTGTGGAGTGGCCTGGTGCACCCGGTGCCGTTGCCCATCATCGCGGGCCTGCTGTACGCGCAAACCGGCTGGCCCATTCCTCCCCTCATCGACAAGCCCCTGCAACTGCTGGGTCAGGCCCTGGGACCATTGGCGCTGCTGTTGGTGGGGGTGACCTTGGCGTTCTCCACCGTGGGGCCGCATTTCCGCGCGGCGCTGCGCATTGCCCTGGTCAAGAACGCCGCACTGCCCCTGGCCGTGGGCACGCTGGGATGGGCGCTGGGGCTGTCGGGCCTGCCGCTGGCGGTGATGGTGACGGCTGCTGCACTGCCGGTGGGCGCCAACGTGTTCCTGTTTGCCCAGCGCTACGAGGTGGGACAGGACGAAATGACCGCTGGCGTCACCGTGTCCACCGCACTGGGCATGGCCACCGTACCGGTGGTGCTGTGGGTGGTGACGCGCTGGGCGGTGTGATGCGCAGGGCCTGGCAGGCCTTCAGCGCATACGTCCATCGCGATGCCGATCCACCAAACTGTCCAAGAGCAGTCTCAGTACGATGGTTCCCAGGGCCGATGCCACCAGGCTGACCAGTGCCGCGATGGGCCAGAACGGATCGAGATAGCCCAAATGCAGCCAGTTGCCGACCTGGAACAGCATAGGCGGTAGCAGCACAGAAACGGCCATGGCGTTGCGCCCCGGCAAACGCCTGTAGGTCAGCACATTCACCAGAACGATCAGCGCAGCAAGAATCAGCAGTGCCATCATGGGCAATGCCGTGCCTCAGGGTGCCAGCCGCTCGCGCACCCAGGCGCCGGCTTCCTGGCGGTAGTGCAGGCGGTCGTGCAGGCGGCTCTTGCGACCTTGCCAGAACTCCCACTGATCGGGCACCAGGCGGTAGCCCCCCCAGTGCGGCGGGCGCGGCGGCTTGAGCATGAACTGGGCGCCGTATTTGGCGGCATTGGCCACCAGCACGCTGCGGCCCGAAATGACCTGGCTTTGCGGGCTGGCCCAGGCGCCGATGCGCGAGTCCAGCGGGCGGCTGTGGAAGTATTCGTCGCTCTCGGCGTCGCTCACTTTCTCGACGGTGCCTTCGATGCGCACCACGCGCTCCAACTCCACCCAATGGAACTGCAACGCCGCATACGGGTTGCCCGCCAACTGGCGGCCCTTGCGGCTGTCGTAGTTGGTGTACCAGACGATGCCGCGCGCATCAAAGCCCTTGATGAGCACGACGCGCGTGCTGGGCCGCAGGTCGCTGCCCACAGTGGCCAGGGTCATGGCGTTGGGTTCGGGGATCTGGGCGGCCAGGGCTTCCTTGAGCCACTGGTCGAACTGCTGCATGGGGTCGGCGTGCGAGGCGTCTTCGTTGAGTTCGGCGCGCTCGTAGCTTTTGCGCAGGTCGGCGATGGAGGGGGTGGGGCTGCTCATGCCCCCGATTGTGCCGTGGGTGTGTCGCCCTGGGAGTCTTGGGCGCTTTCGATCAGGCGCCGGAGCGCGCGGTCGTGGATGCCTACGGCGCGCAGGCCTTCGTAGGTGTCCAAGGCGTAGTCCTGCGTGCTGCCGTAGCGGCCCTGGGCCTGGGCGAAGATGCGGCGGTACTGTTCCATCGGCAGCGTGCCCGTGTAGTGTGGGCTGCGGCGCGAGAGCGTGAACGCCAGCGCCTGTACCGGCCCCTGCGGGGTGTGGCAGGGGAGCCAGCGCGGGTCGTACACGGCCACGGGCATTTCGCGCTGCCACAGGGTGCGCAGCACCGGTTCACCCTGGGCTTCGCGCACGCGAAACACCACCCCGTGGCAGCTGCCGCCGGGCAGCATGCCGAACACCAGGCCGGGGCATTGCGGCGTGCCCCGGTTGACGTGGCTCCACATCTTGAGTGCGCGGTGCCAGCCATGCACCCTGGCCGGGCGGCGTTCGGCGTAGTCAAAGTCGGGCCGCCAGATGAGCGAGGCATAGCCAAACACCCACAGGTCGCCCCGCCCCCTCCAGGTGCGCAGGGTGTGCTCCAGCAAGGGCGCGGGGTCGCGGGTGGAGGGGGAGAAGGCGGTCATAGTGCGGTTCTACAATGCGCGGTGACCTCATTTTTCCATGGAGTATCCAAGATGTCGTTCAGCAGTTCCGACGATGACAGCCAGCAGCGCTTTGCCCTGGGCTTTTTGTTTGCCTTGATCGCCCTGGTCGTGGCCGGCGTGGTGGGCACGGTGGTGGTCAAGCGCGGCCTGGGCGGCGCCAAGGCGCCCGCCGTGGCGGCAGCCCCTGCCGCTGCTGTGGCAGACGACGGCGCCAGCGTGCGCGTGGAAAACGGTGTGGTCAAGTTCTACTTCGCCACCGGCAAGGCCGATCTGGCGGCGGGCGCCAACGAGGCCCTGGCCGACATCGTCAAGGGCGTGGCCGCAGGCCAGAAGGCCGTGGTATCGGGCTTCCATGACGCCACGGGCGACGCCGCGCAGAACGCCGAGCTGGCCAAGAACCGCGCCCTGGCCGTGCGCGACGCCTTGCAGGCCCTGGGCGTGGCCGAAGACCGCATCGAACTCAAGAAGCCCGAAGCCACCCAAGGCACCGGCAGCAACGCCGAAGCCCGCCGCGTCGAAGTGGTGCTCGCAGGGGCTTGAGTCCCCAGGCGCTCTGGGCGCCACAGCGGCGGCAATTGCCGCTCCAGCGCCGCATGGATTGGCCCTGCGGCGCTTTGTTTTGCGCGTATGGCGGGGCTACCTGTCAATCACGCGCCGGGCAAAGCGCTCCAGATAATCCATGAGCTGGTTCGCGCCCGCTACGGCGGCGGCCTCGTTGCCCGTGGCGATGCCCTGGGCCAGTGCCATGTGGGCGCGCGCGCCCTCGGCAATCTCGCCCTCGTGCTGGTAGGCGTACCAGAAGCGGCGGCATTGCACGATGAGCGGCACCACGCACTTGACGGCGGAATGGTTCTGGCTGGCCAGGTGGTTCACAAGGTCTAGCTCGTGGTCGGCGCGCATGTATGCGTCGAGGTCGCCGCTGTGCGCGGTCTCCACCATGTGCTCGGCACAGCGCAGGATGTCGGCGCGCTGGGGTGCGGTGGCGCGGCGGGCCGAGCAGGCGGCGATCAGGCATTCGAGCACGCGCCGGGTCTGGATCACGTCGAGGTGGTCGGCCAGGTCGATGGTGGAGACCAGCAGGCCCCGGCGCGGCTGCTGCACGATCAGGCCGATGGAGACCATGCGCAAGAGCGCCTCGCGCACGGGCGTGCGGCCCAGGCCGGTGCGCTCCACAATCTCGGCCTCGACCACGGGGCTGCCGGGGCGCATCTCCAGCGTGGAGATCAGCGTCTCGATGGCGTCGTAGGCGATGTCGGCCGCGCGCCGCTTGGGCGCGGCGGCGGGGCGGGGCGTTTCGGTGGTCAGATCGGGGGGCATGGCGTGGGGCCTTGTGGTGACGCGCATCTTAGTGCCTGGTGCATTGGCACCCTGGAATGCACACCATGGCTCATTCGGCCAAGGCCAGGATTTCGGCGTACAGCGCGCGCGGCACGGCCACGCCTTCGGCCAGGCTGCGTGCGCGGGCCTCGTAGCGGCGCTGCGAGGGCAGGCGCGCGCCCTGGCCGGTGATGGCGGCGAACATTTCCTCGGCGCGCTGCTGGTGTTCAGCCGGGTCGCCGCCGCTCAGGCGGGCCGGGTCGAAGGCCAGGATCAGCTCGCCATGGCAGGGCGCGGCGCCGTCGCCCGCGTCGAAGGCCAGCGACTCGCGGCTCATCCAGTCGCCGATCAGGGCGCCGGCCATCAGCTCCACCATGGCCGACAGGGCAGAGCCCTTGTGGCCGCCAAAGGCCAGCATGGCGCCCTGGGCGATGGCCACGGGGTCGGTGCTGGGCTTGCCCTGGGCATCGACGCCGCAGCCCGGCGGCAGCGGCTTGCCGGCGCGCCGGTGCAGCTCCAGGTCGCCACGCGCGATGGCGCTGGTGGCAAAGTCGAAGACGAAGGGCGTGGGCCCCGGGCGCGGCCAGCCGAAGGCGATGGGGTTGGTGCCAAACACCGGCTGGTGGCCGCCTGCGGGCGCCACCCAGGCGTGGCTGGGCGTGAGCGCCAGCGCGGCCAGGCCGTGCGCGGTGATGGCCTCGATCTCGGGCCACAGCGCCGAGAAATGGAAGCAGTGCTGGATGACCAGTGCCCCCAGGCCGTGCGTGCGCGCGGCTTCCACCAGGGCGGGCAGCCCGCGCTCGAAGGCCAGCGGCGAGAAGGCGTAGCGCGCGTCCACGCGCACCACGGCGCCGCTGGCGGGCGCGAGCACGGGCTCGGCCTGCAGGTCCACCTTGCCCGCGCGGATGGTGTGCGCGCAGGTGACGAGGCGGTAGACGCCGTGCGACTGGCAGTCGTCGCGCTGCCCGGCCACGATGGTGCGGGCCATGGCCTCGGCATGCGGTTGCGACAGGCCCTGGCGCCGCAGCACGCGGCAGGCGAGGTCGTGCAGCTCTGGCAGGGGAATACGAACCGTGTCGGTGGCGGGGGCGTTGCTCATGGGGTGCTTTCGTCGTTGCTGCAGCTGGCCAATGTGGCGACGCGCGCGGGGGCCAGCAGGTGGCGCGCGGGTGCGGGCGTCCAGCCGAAAAGGAATTGTGTGGCAGCGCCGCACACGCGGCCCTGGCAGGGGCCCATGCCGCAGCGCGTGTGGAGCTTGGCGTCGATCCAGCTGCCGCGTTCGCTCAGGTCGGCGTGGCGCACATCCTCGCAGCGGCAGACCAGAGTGTCGGGGCGGGGCAGGCTGCGCAGCCGGGGCGAGAGGGCGAAGTGGTGGTGCAGCGCATCGGCAAAGCCCTGCCAGCGTGCCCGCTGTGGGGCCAGGGCCAGCGCGGCGGTGGTGTCGCCCACGGCGGCGTGGCCCGCCATGGCGCCTTCGACGAGCGCCTTCTCGCTGCCGCCAAAGCCCGTGCATTCGCCAGCGGCGAATACGCCGGGCACGGCGGTGGCCTGCACTGCGTCCACGGCCAGGCCCAGCCGGTCATTGAGTTCGCAGCCCAGCATCTGGCCCAGGTGGGTGTGGGGCACCAGGCCAAAGCCACAGGCCAGGCGGTCGCATGCCAGCACCTCCTCGCCCGCGCCGCGTTGCAGCCGCACCGACTGCACCTGCTGCGTGCCCGTGGCCTCCAGCACATGGCTGGCGGCGCGCAGGGCCGGGTGCAGCAGCGGCAGGGCCTGCACGGCCTTGGCGGGCCAGCGCGGCAGCTGCAGGCCAAAGCCCACAAGCTGGCTCCACGGCGCTTGCTCGGCGATGCGCAGCACCTGGGCGCCGGCTTCGCGCGCCGTGTGCGCGGCGGCCAGCAGCAGCGGGCCGGTGCCCGCGATGACGATGCGCTGGCCGCGCACGGGTAGCCCGGCCTTGATGAGCGCCTGCAGGCCGCCCGCGCCGGTGACGCCGGGCAGCGTCCAGCCGGGGAAGGGCAGCAGCAGCTCGCGCGCGCCGGTGCACAGGATGAGGCGGCCGCAGTGCTGGGTCCAGCCCCGCTCGCCGTCTTCCAGCAGCAGCGCGGGCGCGTCGCCCGGCTGTGCGCCGCCGCCCAGGCCCACCACGCGCGTGCCGGTGAGCACGCGCACGTTGGGGGCTGCGGCGAGGCGCTCGCGGTGCGTGCGCGCCAGCGGCGGCAGGTGGGCGCCGGGGCCGTCGCGCCAGATCTGGCCGCCGGGGGCGGGGTTGTCGTCCACCAGCACGATGGCGGCGCCGCTGGGCGCGGCGGCCAGCGCCGCCGCCATGCCGGCTGGACCGGCGCCGATGATGAGGATGTCGCAGCGCTGGATGGGCGCGGCGGGGGATTGCGGTGCGCTGTTCATGGGCGTTGCGTGGCGGTGTCGATGCGCATGCCTTCGCGGCAGACCGTCTGGCAGGCGAGTTGGCGGCGGCCGTCGATGGTGACGCGGCATTCATGGCAGATGCCCATGCCGCAGAACGGCGCGCGCGGCTCGCCGCTGACGGACAGGCGTGAGCAGCCCGTGGGCGTGGCGGCCAGCGCGGCGGCCACGCTGCTGCCCGTGGGCACGGCCAGCGCCAGGCCGTCGATGTGGATGTGCACGGAGGAAGTCATGGTCACAGGCCGAAGCGCGTGGCGGCGTAGGGTGCGGGGTTGAAGGGCGGCGTGGCGCCCGTGATCTGCGCGGCGATGAGCCGGGCCGTGGCCGGGGCGGTGGTCACGCCCAAGCCTTCGTGGCCCACGGCCAGCCACAGACCCTCCTGGCCGGGGTGCGCGCCGATGAGCGGCAGGCTGTCGGGCGTGGCGGCGCGAAAGCCCGTCCAGGTGCGGATGATGGAATGATCGGCCAGGCCGGGCGCATAGTCGAGCGCGCGGCGCAGCATGCGCGCGAGGATGGCGTTCTCCACGGCCGGGTCGGTGGTGTCGAACTGGCGCGACGAGCCGAGCAGCAGTTGCCCCGTGGGCCGGGGCTGCAGGTTGAAGGCCACCGAGGTGCCGTCGCTGTGGTGCGCGCTGGTGATGTAGCCCAGCTCCACGAGCTGGTGGCGCAGCAGGCCGGGGTGGCGTTCGGTGATGGCCAGATGCCCCTTCTTGGGGCGGATGGGCAGGCCGGGGCACAGGCGCGGGGCCTCGATGCCGGCGGCCAGCAGTACGGCGCCCGCGCTGCGGGTGCCGCCATCGGCCAGGTGCACGGTGCGGCCCGCGATGCGCGTGACCTCGGCCTGCTCGACGCGGATGGGGCGCGGCGCGTGCGCCAGCAGCCATTCGGCGGCGTTGGGAGCGTAGACCACGCTGTCGCCCGTGACCTTGAGCGCGCCCGCCAGGCCGGGGCGCAGCAGCGGCTCGGCGGCGGCCAGTGCGGCGGGGCCGAGCAGCTCGCAGGCAATGCCGTGCGCGCGCAGGCGCTGCTGCTTTTCCTCGGCGGCGGCCATTTCCTCGGCGTTGGCTGCCACCCACAGCGTGCCGCAGTTCGTGAACTGGCAGGCGGGCTGGTCGGCCGTCATGCGCGGGCCCCACTGGTGCCAGAGGTCCAGGGACGACTGGCTCAGCGCCAGTTCGGCGGGGTTGTCGTCCATCACCACGAGGTGGCCCATGCCCGCGTTGGTGGCGCCGCCCTTGCGCGCGTCGATCACATGCACCGAGAGGCCGGCGGCGGCCAGCTCGTGGGCGCAGGCGGCGCCCACGATGCCGGCGCCGATGACGATGACGTCGGCAGGGGTCACAGACGAATGCCCCATCCGAACGGGTCGTCCGCTTCGATCAGCAGCGTGGCCTCGGCGCTCATGTGGGCGCGGCCGCGCAGCGTGGGGATGACCTTTCCGTCCACGAGTTGGTAGCTGGCGTCGAAATGGCTGCCGATGATGCTGGCCTGGCGCCACACCTGGCCGGGCTGCAGCTTGCCGTCGGCGGCAAGGCAGGCGAGCTTGGCGCTGGTGCCGGTGCCGCAGGGCGAGCGGTCGTAGGCGCGGCCGGGGCAGAGCACGAAGTTGCGGCTGTCGAAGTGCGCGTCGTCGGCGAAGAGCTCCACATGGTCGATGATGCCGCCGTCGTCGCCGCGCACGCCCTGGGCTTCAAGCGCCTGGCGGATGGCCCAGGCGAAGTCGGTCAGGGCCTCGATGTTGCAGCTCTCCACGCGCTGCTGGTGTTCGGTGACGAGGAAGAACCAGTTGCCGCCCCAGGCGACGTCACCGGTCACGGTGCCATGTCCGGGCACCTGCACCTGCAGGCGGTGGTGCAGGCGGTAGGCGGGCACGTTGCGCACGCTGACCGAGCCGTCCTCGTGCAGGGTGGTGGTGACGGTGCCCACGGGGGTTTCGATGCCGTGCGTGCCGGGCTGGATGCGGCCCAGGTAGGCCAGCGAGGCCACCAGGCCGATGGTGCCGTGGCCGCACATGCCGAGATACCCGGTGTTGTTGAAGAAGATCACGCCGGCGGTGTTCGCCGGGTCCTGCGGCGCGCAGAGCAGGGCGCCGACGATCACGTCGTTGCCGCGCGGCTCCAGCACCGTGGCGGCGCGCCAGGCGTCGTGCTGCTGCGCCAGCAGGGCGCGGCGTTCCATCATGCTGCCCGTGCCGAGGTCGGGAAAGCCGTCAATCACCAGCCGCGTGGGTTCGCCGCCGGTGTGGGAGTCGAGGATCTGGATGCGTTTCATGGGGAGTCCCTCAGAGATGGGTGCCCGATATCGGTGGCGTGCCCATGGCCCCGCCGTGGGCCATGGGCGAATCGTTTAGTGGCTGGCCACCGGGGTGGGCTTGCCGCCCTTGAAGGTGTTGACCACCGTGGGGGCCTTCAGGCGGTTACCCTTGTCGTCGTAGCCGTATTCACCCAGCACGCCCTTGTAGGGGTTCTTGCGCATCCAGTCGCCGACCTTGGCGGGATCGATGGAGCCGCTCTTTTGCATGGCTTCGCCGATGAACATGACCTGGTCGTAGTAGGCCGGGCCATACACGTCCGGGTTTTGGCCAAAGCGCTTCTTGAACTTGTCCTGGAAGGCCTTGGTGGTGTCGTTGGCGTCCATCAGCATGCCGGCGTAGGCGCAGTACACAAAGTCGTTGACCGCGTCGCCCGCAAGCTTGGCCACCTCGGGGCTGCACAGCGTGTCGCCACCCAGCAGCTTGGCGCTGATGCCCAGCTGCTTCATCTGGCGTGCCATGGGGGCGGCCTGGGGCGCGTAGCCGCCGTAGAAGATGGCCTCAGGCTGCTTGCCCTTGAGGCTGGTCAGGATGGCCATGAAGTCGGTGGCCTTGTCGTTGGTGAACTCGCGGCCGACGATGGTCAGGCCCAGCTTCTGCGCTTCCTTGGCGAACTCCTCGGCCACGCCCTGACCGAAGGCGGTGCGGTCATCGACCACGCCGACCTTCTTCACCTTCATGACATTGGCGGCGTAGGCGGCCATGTTGCCACCGATCTGCGAGTCGCTGGCGATGATGCGGAACAGGTTCTTGTAGCCGCCTTGGGTGACCTTGGGGTTGGTGCCCACGGTCGAGACCATGGCGCCGCCGCCGTCGTACACGCGCGAAGCGGGGATGGCCACGCCCGAGCAGTAGGGGCCCATGACGTACTTCACGCCGGAGTCCACGAGCTTTTGCGCCACGGCCACGCCGGTCTTGGCGTCGCACTGGTCGTCCTCGGAGATGACCTCGAACTTCAGGGTCTTGCCGCCCACGTTGATCTTGCGGGCATTGAGCTCTTCGACCGCCAGGCGCACGCCGTTGTCGTTGTCACGGCCGGCGAAGGTGTTGGGGCCGGACAAGGGGCCGCTGTGGCCGATCTTGACGATCTGCTCCTGCGCGAACGCCGAGGCCGCGCAGGCAATGGCGGCGGCGGCCACGAGGGTGTTTTTCAGGGAGGGAAATTGCATGGTGAATTCCGGTAAGGGTTGCGGAAAGGATGCCCTGGGGCTCAGGCGGATGGTCCTGGTCCCATGGGCGACAGTGTCTGGATACAGACGGATGCGGTTCGCACCGCGGCCGAGAGTCTGCAAGAGTTCAGCACTGTCATGAACCAGTTAAATATATTAATAAAATATCTGAAAACACGCACCAGGGTTTCCACTGAGGCCTGCCAAGTGGGCACAAGGCTAAATAAGCCTCTAGCCCTTTCATGGAACGCGTCTGTAGCTCCTTAATTCATAGCAATCCTGGCTCCCCGATGGCTCACTTGAGTATGTCCCCCAAACACAAATACTTGATCTCGACATAGTCATCCATGCCATGGTGCGAACCCTCGCGCCCCAGGCCGGACTGCTTGACACCGCCAAAGGGCACATGCTCGGTGGCCAGGATGCCCACGTTGATGCCCACCATGCCGTACTCCAGCGCCTCGCTGACCCGGAAGATGCGGCCCACATCGCGGCTGTAGAAATAGCTGGCCAACCCGAACTCGGTGTTGTTGGCCGCAGCAATGGCCTCCTGCTCGGTCTTGAACTTGAACACCGGGGCAAACGGCCCGAAGGTCTCCTCGCGCGCGCAGAGCATGTCGGGCGTGGCATTGGCCACCACCGTGGGCTCGTAGAACTGGCCCGAGCCCAGGGAGGACAGGCGCTGGCCGCCGGTGAGCACCTGGCCACCCTTGGCCACCGCATCGTCCACATGGCGCTGCACCTTCTCCAGCGCGGCTTCCTCGATCAGCGGCCCCTGGTTCACCCCCTCCTCAAAGCCATTGCCCACCTTGGCCGTCCGGACCTTGGCGGCGAACTTCTGCACGAACTCCTCGTACACACCCTCCTGCACATAGAAGCGGTTGGAGCACACGCAGGTCTGGCCGGCATTGCGGTACTTGCTGGCAAAAGCCCCTTCCACAGCGCTGTCGATATCGGCATCGTCAAACACGATGAAGGGCGCGTTGCCGCCGAGTTCGAGCGACATCTTCTTGACCGTGGGCGCGCTCTGCGCCATGAGGATGCGGCCCACCTCCGTGCTGCCGGTGAAGCTGATGTGGCGCACCGTATCGCTGGCGCACAGCACCTTGCCGATGGCAATCGAATTGGCGCTGTCGGCCGAGAGGATGTTGAGCACGCCGGCGGGAATACCCGCGCGCACCGCCAACTCGGCAGCGGCCAGGGCCGTGAGCGGCGTCAGCTCGGCCGGCTTGATGACCACCGGGCAACCCGCGGCCAGGGCCGGGGCCACCTTGCGGGTGATCATGGCCAGGGGGAAATTCCAGGGCGTGATCGCCGCGCACACGCCGATGGGCTGCTTGAGCACCAAGAGGCGCCGGTTGTTGTCGAACTGCGGCAGGGTCTCGCCATTGACGCGCTTGGCCTCTTCGGCAAACCACTCGACAAAGCTGGCGCCATAGGCGACCTCACCCTTGGCCTCGGGCAGGGGCTTGCCCTGCTCGGCGGTCATGATGCGGCCGATGTCGTCCTGGTGCTGCATGAGCAGGTCATACCACTTGCGTAGCAGGATGGAGCGCTCCTTGGCGGTCTTGGAGCGCCAGGCGGGCCAGGCCGCGTTGGCGGCGGCGATGGCGGCCTGGGCATCCTGGGGGCCGAGGTTGGCCACGTCGGCCAGCTTCAAGCCGGTGGCCGGGTCGTGCACGGCGAAGCGGCTGGCTCCGCTGATCCACTGGCCGTTGATGAGGCCATCGGTTTTCAGGAGCGAAGGGTCGTTGAGCAGCGAGAGCGGAGAGGTACGGGTGTCCATGGCGATGCGGTAGGAAGGTGGGGCGTGGCCCGGGCGGTGCCCGGACCACGGGAGCGTGGTTACAGGGCGGCGCCGACCTTGCGCAACTCGGCGATCTGCGGCGCCTTGGGCAACCAGATCTTGTCGAACTCGCGCGCCAGCTCGGCCACGTCCAGGGTGGGCTCGGTCTTGATCGGGAAGGGAACTGCCTTGAATTTCTCGATCAGGCCCAGCTCGGTGGTCACGATGTCGCGGATCTGCGCGTCGAGCGACTGGCGCACCAGGCCCCGGATCAGTTCGCGGTCCGGGGCGCTCAGGCCCTGCCAGACGCGGCCCGAGACCAGCGGCGCGAAGAGCATGAACAGCGCGTTCATCTGCAGCATGGACTTGGCCACCTTGTCGAAGCGCTGGTTCCACGAAAACTCGATGTCGGCCTCCAGTCCGTCCACCTGGCCATTGGCCATGGCGTCGAACACCTGCGGCGTGGGGATGGGCGTGGGCGCGGCGCCCAGCTGCTGGTAGAAGTCGCGGTACACCGGCGTGGGGTTGATGCGCAGCTTCATGCCCTTGATGTCCTTGGTGCCGCCGATCTCGCGGGTGGAGAACACCACGCGCATGCCGGTGATGCCCCAGCCCAGGCCGATGGTGCCGGTCTCGCGCGGCAGCACGTCGAGCAGCTTGAGCGAGGCCTCGTGGCGCACCAGCCGGGCCACGTCGGTGGTAGAGCGCACCAGGTAGGGCGCGTTGATCGAGGCGATGCTGGCCACGCGCGAGCCCAGCTCGGCGGCCTGGATCCAGCCCATGTCCAGCGCACCGGTCTGCAGCTGCTGCATCATCGCGGCCTCGTTGCCAAGCTGACCCGAGTGGAACACCGTGGCCGAGAGGCGGCCGCCGGTTTCCTTCTTGAGCGACTCGCCGAAGGCCAGCGCGGCGCGGTTCCACGAATGGCCCGCGGGCGTGATGAGCCCGAGGCGGAATTCCTTGGCCTGGGCGCGGGCCTGGCCGATGAAGGCGGGGGCAGCCAGCGCGGCGCTGGCCTGGACGAAGTGGCGGCGGGACAGGTTCATGGTGCAATGCCTTTCGTGGGTGGGAGGATCAATCAAGGAGGCCGAGGGAGAGACTGGGGAACAGCGACAGCAGCACCAGCGCGGCGCAGCAGATCAGGAAGAAGGGCAGGGTGACGAGGAACATCTTCCCGGGCTTGGCGCCCGTCACGGCGGCCGCCACGAAGAAGCTCAGGCCGACGGGGGGCGACATCAGGCCCAGCACCAGGTTCACCACCACCACCACGCCGAAGTGGCGCGGGTCGATGTGGTAGATGTCGGTGGCGATGGGCAGCAGGATGGGCACGGTCATGATCAGGCCCGGGATGCCGTCGATCACGGTGCCGATCACCAGCAGGATCACGTTGGTGATGAGCAGGAAGCTCACCGGGTCCTTGGCCACGGTCTGGATCCAGGCGGCGGCGGCCTGCGGCACCTTGCCGTAGATCAGCAGCCAGGAGAACACGGCGGCCGCCGCGACCAGGAACAGCACGATGGCCGAGTACACGGCGGAGCGCAGCAGGATCTGCGGCAGCATGGAAAAGCGCAGTTCGCGCGTCACGAACCGGCCCACCAGCGCCGAGACCACGGCGCCCACGGCGGCCGATTCGGTCGGGTTGGCGATGCCCGCGAGGATGGAGCCGACGATGACGATGGGAATGAGCAGCGTGGGCGAGGCCAGCGCGATGGTGCGGGCGCGTTCGCGCAGTGTCTTCTTCTCGCTGCGCGGGTAGTTGTAGACGAGCCCCATGCAGGCGATGACGATGAAGAACAGCAGCGTCAGCAGGATGCCGGGCAGGATGCCCGCCATGAGCATGTCGCCCACGGCCACCTGGGCCAGCACGCTGTAGACCACGAACATCACCGAGGGCGGGATGATGGGGCCGAGCATGCCCCCGTAGACCGTGACGCCGGCGGCGAAGGTCTTGTCGTAGCCCTGCTTCTCCATCTCGGGCACCATGATCTTGGACATGATGGCCACCTGTGCCGTGGCCGATCCGATGATGGAGGCCAGCATCATGTTGGCCAGCACGTTCACATAGGCCAGGCCGCCGCGCACGGCGCCGACGAAGCCCATGGCCAGATCGACCAGGCGGCGCGTGATGCCGCCGCTGCCCATGATCTCGCCGATCAGGATGAAGAGCGGGATGGCGATCAGGCCGTAGCTGTCCACGCCGCCGAACATCTGCGAGGGAAAGGACTGGAACAACACCGTGGCGTCGGTGGCGAAGATATAGACGATGCCCGCGAGGCACAGGCACACGCCGATGGGCACGCCCAGCAGCATGACGGCGAGGAAGAACAGGCCAGTGGTCATGGTGTCGGTCCGTGCGGGTTCAGTTGACGGTTTCCTCGGCGTTGCCGAGGTCGAAGCCGGCGATGGCGGCGCGGGGCCGCAGGCCCAGGTCCTCGACGAGGTTGGCCGCCGCATGGAGGGTGAAGCACAGCGCGAACAGCGGCAGCACGAGCTGCACCACCCAGGTGGGCCAGTTCAGGGTCTGGGTGCGTTCGGTGTAGAGGAAGTTGAAGCTTTCGGCCGCGTACTCGCGGGCGTCGAAGCCGTGGCGCGCGATGCCCACGGGGTCCATCCACACCCAGCACATGGCGATCAGCGCGCAGCCAAAGAGGAACACGCAGGCGGTGGACAGCGCCTTGAGGCGGCGCGCATGGCGCTCGCCCACGGCGTCGGTCAGCAGCGTGACGGCGAAATCCAGCCGCAGCCGCGTCATCGTGGAGGCGCCGACGAAGCACAGCCACACCACGAGGTAGACCGCTGCTTCGTCCACCCAGTAGATCGGTACGCCGGAATAGCGCGTGGCGACGTTGAGCAGGATCATCAGCGCGAGCAGGCCCATGAGTGCCATCAGGGCCAGGCGCTCGGCCCGCAGGATCGCGGCCGAGGCGCGCTGGATCCCGCGGGCCCAGCCATGGCCGGGCGTGCTGTCCGGGGTGGGGCTGGAGGAGGGCATGGCTGGGCTCCGTGGCGGTGTCAGGCGACCGAACGGTACTGGGCGGGGCGGTTGGCCAGGGCCTTCTGCACCACGGCGGTGACGAACTCGCGTTCGGCACCCACCAGCGGCATGCGCGGCAGGCGCACATGCTCGGTGCCCACGCCGACCAGCGCGTCGATGAGCTTGAGGTTCTGCACCAGCTTGTTCGACACGTCGAGGTGCAGCATGGGCGTCATCCACTGGTACAGCGCCAGGGCCTCGGCGAACTTGCCGGCCTTCATCAGCTCGTACAGCGCCACGGTTTCGCGCGGGAAGGCGCAGCCCACGCCGGCCACCAGGCCGTCGCAGCCCAGGGCCAGGGCTTCATAGGCCAGGTCATCCACGCCGCAGAAGATCTGGTAGCGGTCGCCCACGGTGTTGCGCAGGTCGGTCACGCGGCGGATGTCGCCCGTGCTCTCCTTGACGGCAACCACCTGCTCGCAGTCGGCCAGCTCCAGCATGTGCTCTGGCTTGAGGTCCACGCGGTAGGCGACGGGGTTGTTGTAGACCATCAGCGGCTTCTGCGCGGCCTTGGCCATGGCGCGCACGTTGGCCATGGCTTCACGTGCGTCGGCCACGTAGATGACCGAGGGCATGACCATGTAGCCATCCACGCCGAGCTTGTTGGCGCCATCGATGTAACGCAGCGCTTCGCGGGTGCTGGTTTCCGACACGTTGGCCAGCACCGGGATGCGGCCGCCGCTGGCTTCGATGGCGATGCGGGCCACTTCGAGTTTCTCTTCCAGCGTCAACGTGCTGGCCTCGCCCAGCGAGCCGCAGGTGACGACACCATGGATGCCGTTGCGGATCTGGAAGTCGATGTGGCGGGCCGTGCCTTCGGCGTCGATGCGCTCATCGGGGTGGAACTTGGTGGTGACGGCGGGGAAGATGCCTTGCCAGCGGGTCGTGCTCATGGATGGAACTCCTGTGGGTGGGTGAAACGGTGGATCGTCGATCGTTGTTAAATATATTAGCAGAATATTTAAAATATCTTCGTAAGGGTTAACGCTGAGACGCACGGGGGCGGCATTGTTGGCCTATGTCAGGGCGAGGCGGGGTGGCACTGATACACTCGCGCCCGTTTGTTGCAAGAAGTATCAAGATCGCCCTTGGTGCATGCACAGCCCTTGTTTCCATGCGCCACCGCACCATTTTTGATACCCCTGTTGTCAACACCTTGCTGCGCAGCCTGTCGATGGCCTTGCTACGGCTCGGCGGCTGGAAGGTGGAGGGCAGCCTGCCCCCGCAGGCGGCCAAGAGCGTGCTGATTGCCGCACCACACACCAGCAACTGGGACCTGCCCTACACCCTGATGCTGGCCTTTGTGCTGAATCTGCGTGTGTACTGGATGGGCAAGCAGAGCATCTTTCGCGCGCCGTTCGGGGGGCTGATGCGCTGGCTGGGGGGCATTCCGGTCAACCGCAGCCAGAACAGCAACCTGGTTGCCAGCTCGGCCCAGGCCATGCGCGAGGCCGAAGGGCCCATGCAGCTCATCATTCCGCCCGAAGGCACGCGCGGGAAGACGCGCCATTGGAAAACGGGCTTTTACTTCATCGCCCAGCAGGCAGGCGTTCCCATCGTGCTGGCATTTGTGGACTATGGCCGCAAGGTGGGCGGCCTGGGGCCGTTGTTTGAGCCCACGGGCGACGTAGAGGCCGACATGGCCCGCATCAAAGCGTTCTATGCCCCCATCCAGGGCAAGAATGCAGACCAATTTGATGTTGAATGAAATTGGCCTCCAGCGCTTATTGAGTAAGCGTCAGTAGCTATAAAAAATAGAGCGTTTACCGGGCGTTACACAACGTCTGCATAGGCGCTTGCCTGCGCAACAGCCCCCGCGCCAGGGCCGCCCCGCCACGCTGGGGGCGTCCCCCTGCCCGCAGCGCGCAGCGCTGCGAGAGCAGGGAGAAGGCGCGCGGCGCCACAGGGGGGTGTTACCCAATCCCGCGGCGGTCAATCTTGCGGCTGAGCACGATGCTGGTTTGTGTGCGGTGCACGCCATCGGTTTGACCGATCTGATCGAGCAGGGCGTCGAGTCGCTCGTGGCTGGGGCAGCGCAAAAAGGCCAGGTAGTCAAACGGCCCGCTCACGGCCGACACCTCCTCCACCTCGGGCATGGCGGCCAGGGCGCGCAGCACCTGGGGGGCCGATTGCGGCAGTACGCTGAGGCTGCACCAGGCGCGCACGGTGGCCTGGTCCATGCGCGTGCCCAGGCGCACACCGTAGCCCGCCACCACGCCTTCGCGCTCCAGCCGCGCGATGCGCGACACCACGGTGGTGCGCGCCAGCCCCAATTGCCTTGCCAGGGTGGCGGTGCTCTCACGGGCGTTGGTCTGCAGCAGGCTCAGAAGCTGGCGATCGGTCTCATCCAGGGTAGGGTGCATGGTGTGTCGGGCAATTTCGTCGGAATGACGAATAATAAATCCGTATTCGCTGAATTGCACGCTACACATTGACAGTGCCAGGGTCTAGCATCTCCCAAGGCCGCACGACGGCCGCCATCCAACA
Source organism: Acidovorax sp. 210-6 (assembly GCF_010020825.1). Lineage (GTDB taxonomy): Bacteria > Pseudomonadota > Gammaproteobacteria > Burkholderiales > Burkholderiaceae_C > Simplicispira > Simplicispira sedimenti. The sequence goes on along the minus strand of NZ_JAACJE010000001.1, from coordinate 2,056,112 downwards.
AAACGAGGAGACACACCATGACCACCCCCCGCCGTTCCATCACCATCCTGGGCGCAGGCCATATCGGCTTTGCCATGGCCCTGCTGCTGTCGCGCAGCGGCGACTACGAGGTACTGGTCGCCGATCGCGATCCGCTGCGCTTGCACGCTGTGGCGGCGCTGGGCGTAGCCACCTGCACCACGGGCGACGATGCCGAACTGCAGCGCGCCATCGAAGGGCGCTTTGCCGTGCTCAACGCATTGCCATTCCACTGCGCCGTGGGTGTGGCCACCCTGTGCGCGCGCGCCGGGGTGCATTACTTTGACCTGACCGAGGATGTGCCCAGCACCCAGGCCATTCGCGCCCTGGCCCAAGGTGCACGCAGCGTGCTGATGCCGCAGTGCGGCCTGGCGCCGGGCTTCATCGGCATTGTGGGCAATGACCTGGCGCGCCGTTTCGACGAGCTGCACAGCCTGCGCATGCGCGTGGGCGCGCTGCCACGCTACCCCCAGGGTGCGCTGCGCTACAACCTGACGTGGAGCACCGAGGGTCTGATCAACGAATACTGCAACCCTTGCGAGGCGATTGTGGACGGCGCGAAGACCACGGTGGCCGCGCTCGACGGGCTGGAAACCTTTGCGCTGGACGGCGTGGAGTACGAGGCCTTCAACACCTCGGGCGGCCTGGGCACGCTGACCGAAACCCTGGCGGGCCGTGCGCGCCAGGTGGACTACAAGTCCATTCGCTACCCAGGGCATTGCGCCATCCTGAAGCTCCTGCTCAACGACCTGCGCCTGCGCGAGCGGCGCGATCTGCTGAAAGAGATTTTCGAGGCCGCCATTCCCACCACCGAGCAGGACGTGATCGTGGTGTTTGCCAGCAGCACCGGAGTGCAGGGTGGCCGCCTGGTGCAGGAATCGCATTCCTCGCGCATTCTGGGCTGCGAGGTCGATGGGCACCGCCTCAGCGCGATCCAGCGCACCACGGCTGCGGGCATTTGCGCCGCACTGGATCTGGTGGCCCAGGGCAAGCTGCCGCAGCAGGGCTTTGTGGGGCAGGAACAGGTGGCGCTGACCGATTTTCTGGCCAACCGTTTTGGCAGCGTGTACGCCACGCAGCCCGAAACCTGCGCAGAGGCCTGCGCGGTGTGAGCTACATGCCCAGTGACCTGAGCAGGTCGTCCGTGTCGCTGGGCGCTGCTGGTGAAGCAGGCGCGGCAGGCGCGGCTTGGGCACCCAATTCGTGCGCCTGCGCAATCAGGGCATCGGGATCGGGCGCTTCCTGGGGGGCAAAGTCGTAGAGCTTGATGAACTCGGTGCGGTCAATCGCCATTTCCAGGTAGAAAAGGTGGTTGGACGCGGTGTAGAACGTCACACGCCGGGCTTCGGGCTGGTCCAGGTTGGCATCCACGCTCAGCAACACCTGCTTGTTCAGCGCCATCATCTTGGGCTGGCTTTGGGTGATGTGGGTTTGCAGCTCGCGGTGCACCTTGCTGGTGAAGTCGCCCAGGACCTGGTTCATCAGTTCGCCCATGACGTTGCCCACCTCGTCGGCGGTGAACGAGCCCGCCAGGTCTTCACGCGCCATGCCCATGTGCAGCATGTACTTGGAATACAGCTCCATGGCTGCCTGGGCCGAGAAGTTGATGATGACCAAACCCGAGAACCCGCCGTCGAACAGCACAAAGCAGCCGATGTCCGGCTTGAGGCAGGTGCGCGTGATGCGCTGCACCATGCCGGAGTAGTGGATTTCGCTCTGCGTGGCCTTGTTGAGCACCCGGGTGACCGAGTTGCACAGGCTGGTGAGAATGTCTTCGATGCCGTACACGACGGGGTTTTCTGCGGTTTTCATGCTGCTGCGTTGGATGGCTGACCTGTCCGTAGCATAGGGCAGGTACAGCCATCCGGCCAGATGTTTCCGATTGTTTTCAGGCCCGCAGCGTGCTGCACGCAACGCAACAGGCTGTCAACGTGCCCCTGGGCGTTGGTACATGGCCTCGATGGCGGCGGCATGGCGCGCCAAGAGGTTGGCGCGCTTGAGCTTGAGGGTGGGGGTCATCATGCCGTTCTCGATGCTCCAGGGCTCGGTGACCAGGTGCACCGCTCGGGGCACGGCATAGCGCGCAAAACCGGCTGTTTGGCGGGCAATGCGTGCCAATGCCTCCTGCAGTACGGCAGGGTGGGCCAGGCTGGCGGCATCCTTCGGGTCCAGCCCCAGGCCCCGCGCCACACGCTGCCACTCTTCAGGGTGGACGACCGCCACGCAGGCAATGAAGGGCAGGTTCTCGCCCACCACAAAGGCCTGTTCAAACAGCGGGTCGGAGGTCACGGCCAGTTCCAGGTCGGCCGGGGGCACTTTCTCGCCGGTAGAGGTGACGATGATTTCCTTGATGCGGCCGCGGATGTAGATGCGCCCATCCACAATCTCGGCCTGATCGCCCGTGCCCAGCCAGCCCTCGGGCGAGAGGATGCGGGCCGTGTCCTCGGGCCGTTTCCAGTAGCCTTGCATCACGATGGGGCCGCGCACCTGCAGCTCGCGGTTGTCGCCAATGCGCACCTCGATGCCCGGCAGCGCCCGACCCACGCTGGCCGGGTGGTTGTCGTCCAGCCCATTGACGGCCACCACGGGCGCCGTTTCGGTCATGCCGTAACCCTGCAACACGGGCAGGCCCAGGCCCAGAAAACAGCGCGCAATGCTGGCCGACAGCGGCGCGCCGCCACTGATGGCCACGCGCACACGCCCGCCGAACTGTTCCAGCAGCGGCCTGGCCACCAGACGCTGCAAGAGCGGCCAGGGCAGGGCGGCCCACAGGCCTGCGGCCCGGGCGTCATCGGCGCCAGGGGTAGGGAGCCCTTGGGCAGCACAAAAGCGCCGCCAGCCGACGGCCACGGCGGCCTCGAACAACTGGGTGCGCAGGCGCGAGGGGGCCAGCGACTCCAGCACTTTGGCGTGCACCCGCTCGTAAATGCGCGGCACCGACACCAGCACCGTGGGGCGCACCGTGCGCAGATCTTCGGACAACTGCGCCACCGAGCGCGCGTAGGCCACGCAGCAACCTGCCGCCATGGGCAGGTAGTAGCCCGCCGTGCGCTCGAAGGTGTGCGACAGCGGCAGAAACGACAGAAACACATCGTCCACCGTGGGGGTCACGCGCTGCAGCACCGCCTTGACGTCGGCCATGACGTTGCCGTGCGTCAGCATCACCCCCTTGGGTTTGCCGGTGGTGCCCGAGGTATAGACGATGGCAGCCAGGTCGTCAGCCTGCGGGGGCATGATCTGGTGCTGGCGGGTGGCGCCTTGCGCCAGCCAGTCGGCAAGCGTCCAGCGCGGTACCGGGGCCTGCAGGTCGCTGGACTGTGTGGGCTGGGTGACGAGCACGCAGCGCAATTGGGGCAGATCGGTGCCCACGGCACGGATGCGCTCCCACTGCTCCTCGCGCTCCAGCACCAGCACCGAAGCCTCGCAGTCCGACAGGATGTAGGCAATGCTGCCGGGGTTGTCGATGGCGTGCAGCGGCACTGGCACATGGCCGCAGGCCAGCGTGGCCTGGTCGATGCTCATGGCGTCCAGCCCATTGGGCTGCAGGATGGCAACGCGCGCGCCGGGGGGCAGTGCCATGGCGGCCAGCGCCTGGCTCCACTGCTGCACGCGCTGCGCGGCCTGGGCCCAGCTCAGGGTCTGCCAACTCTGAAGTGAAGGATCAAAAGCCTGGTAGGCCGGAGCGTTCGGGGTGCGGGCGGCGCGATAGGCCAGCAACTCGGGCAGTGTCTGCACCGCTGCGAGGTCTTGGGGAAGGGTGGTCATGGGGCGAAGGGGCGGGGCGAACAGGTGCACCGCAATTCAGGGTAAACCCTGAAACTATAGCGCCTCAGCCGCCATGGCCCAGCCTCGGAAGGCCTTTCGACGCGCTAGGTGGCCGCTTCCAGCCCTTGGTGGAAGTGATCCTGCATGGCCTGGCGTGTGGCCTGGGCGTCGTGCGTGCACAAGGCCTGCATCAGCCGGCGGTGCTCCTGCAGCGAATCCTCAATGCGCCCCTGCTTGAGCAAGGAGTTGTGGCGGTTGAGCTTCATGACCTTGCGCAGGTCGGCCACCATCTGGCTGCGCCAGCGGTTGTCGGCCAGTTCCAGCAGGCGCATGTGGAAGCGCTCGTTGATGGCAAAGAACCGATCGCGCTCACCTGCGGCGGCTTCCAGTTCTTCATGCAGGGCTTGCAGGGATTGGAGGTCTGCCGTATTGCCCTTGGCTGCCACCACGGCGGCGGCGTCACTCTCCAGCAAGCTGAGCAGGTGGTACACGTCGCGCAGGTCTTTTTCCGACATCTCCGTGACGTAGGCCCCTCGGCGCACCTTCATGGTGACCAGGCCCTCGGCGGCCAGCACCTTGAGGGCTTCGCGCAGTGGGGTGCGGCTGATGCCCAGCTCCTCGGCAATTTTCAGCTCGTCAATCCAGCTGCCGGGCTCCAGCTCGCGCCGAAAGATGCGTTGGCGCAGCAGTTCGGCCACATCTTCATATAGGGCGCGGGGGGTGAGGGTGACGGCAGACATGGGTGCGATTGTAAGCTGCAAACAATATTTTGAATGAATAATTATGAATGATGTAAACTCGTCGTTACACAGGGAATCCCCTGAAGCCCTGACACAGAGCAACGCAACCGCCGGAGAATGCCCGCCATGAGTGAATCCAAACCCACCACCGCGCCCAGTTTTGCGACCGCCTCACTGGCCGACTGGGCCAAGGCAGCCGCCAAGTCGGCACCAGGCGGCGATATCCAGGCGTTGAATTGGGTGACGCCCGACGGCATCACGGTGAAACCCCTCTACACCGCCGAAGATACGGCCAGCCTGCCGCACGCCAACACGCTGCCGGGCTTTGAGCCCTACCTGCGCGGCCCGCAGGCCACCATGTACGCGGTGCGCCCCTGGACCATCCGCCAGTACGCGGGCTTCTCTACCGCCGAGGAATCCAACGCCTTCTACCGCAAGGCGCTGGCTGCGGGCGGGCAGGGCGTTTCGGTGGCCTTCGACCTGGCCACGCACCGCGGCTACGACAGCGACCACCCCCGCGTGACCGGCGACGTGGGCAAGGCCGGCGTGGCCATCGACTCGGTCGAGGACATGAAAATCCTGTTCGACCAGATCCCGCTGGACAAGGTCAGCGTCTCCATGACCATGAACGGCGCCGTGCTGCCCGTGCTGGCCGGCTACGTGGTGGCGGCGGAAGAGCAGGGCGTGAGCCAGGACAAGCTCTCGGGAACCATTCAGAACGATATTCTGAAAGAGTTCATGGTGCGCAACACCTACATCTACCCGCCCAAGCCGTCGATGAAGATCATCGGCGACATCATCGAGTACACGGCCAAGAACATGCCGAAGTTCAACTCGATCTCGATTTCGGGCTACCACATGCAGGAGGCTGGCGCCAATCAGGCGCTGGAGCTGGCCTTCACCCTGGCCGACGGCAAGGAGTATGTGAAGACCGCCATCGCCAAAGGCATGGACGTGGACGAGTTCGCCGGGCGCCTCTCCTTCTTCTGGGCCATCGGCATGAACTTCTACCTCGAAGTGGCCAAGATGCGTGCCGCGCGCCTCTTGTGGTGCCGCATCATGAAGGGCTTCAACGCCAAGAACCCCAAGAGCCTGATGCTGCGCACGCACTGCCAGACCTCGGGCTGGAGCCTGACCGAGCAGGACCCGTACAACAACGTGGTGCGCACCACCATCGAGGCCATGGCGGCCGTGTTTGGCGGCACGCAGAGCCTGCACACCAACGCGCTCGATGAAGCCATCGCGCTGCCCACCGAGTTCTCGGCCCGCATTGCGCGCAATACGCAGCTCATCATCCAGGAAGAGACCCACATCACCAACGTGATCGACCCCTGGGCGGGCTCCTACATGATGGAAAAGCTCACCCAGGACATGGCCGACGCCGCCTGGACGATCATCGAAGAGGTCGAGGCCATGGGTGGCATGACCCAGGCCGTGGACAGCGGCTGGGCCAAGCTCAAGATCGAGGCGGCCGCAGCGCAGAAGCAGGCGCGCATCGACTCGGGCAAGGACGTGATCGTGGGCGTCAACAAATACAAGCTGGCCAAGGAAGACCCGGTCGATATCCTCCAGATCGACAACATGAAGGTGCGTGACGGCCAGATCGCCCGCCTGCAGCAGATCCGCGCCACGCGCGATACCGCCAAGGTGCAGGCCGCGCTGGATGCGCTCACGGCGGCGGCCGAATCGGGCCAGGGCAACCTGCTGGATCTGTCGATCCAGGCCGTGCGTCTGCGCGCCACGGTGGGCGAGGTGTCCGATGCGCTGGAAAAGGTCTATGGGCGCCACCGCGCCGAAACGCAAAAGGTGACTGGTGTGTACGCTGCTGCCTACGATTCCGCCGAGGGCTGGGACAAGCTCAAGGCCGAGATCTCCGCTTTCGCCGAGCAAGAGGGCCGACGCCCGCGTGTGATGATTGCAAAATTGGGCCAGGACGGCCACGACCGTGGCGCCAAGGTGGTGTCCACCGCGTTTGCCGATCTGGGCTTTGACGTGGACATCGGCCCACTGTTCCAGACCCCCGAAGAATGCGCGCGCCAGGCCATCGAGAACGATGTGCACGCCGTGGGCGTTTCCACCCTGGCCGCAGGCCACAAGACGCTGGTGCCCGCCATCATCCAGGCGCTCAAGGACCAGGGCGCTGACGACATCGTGGTCTTTGTGGGCGGTGTGATCCCGGTGCAGGACTATGACCACCTGTACGAAGCGGGCGTCAAGGGCATCTACGGCCCCGGCACGCCGATTCCCGCCAGCGCCAAGGATGTGCTGGAGCAAATCCGCAAGGCCCGCGTGTGACGCCTGACGCCCTGTTTGATGGCATCGTCCGTGGCAGCGCCGCCGTGCAGCGCCGCGCCATGGCCAAGGCCATCACGCTGCTGGAATCGACCCGCGCCGACCACCGCGCGCAGGGTGACGCGCTGCTCACGCAGCTGCTGCCGCACACGGGCAAGGCGTTCCGGCTGGGCATCAGCGGCGTGCCGGGCGTGGGCAAATCGACTTTCATCGAGGCGCTGGGGCTGTACCTGATCGCCCAGGGCCTGCGCGTGGCGGTGCTGGCGGTGGATCCGTCCAGCAGCGTCTCGGGCGGCTCCATCCTGGGCGACAAGACGCGCATGGAGCACCTCTCGATGAACGAGAGCGCCTACATCCGCCCCAGCCCCAGCGGCGGCACGCTGGGCGGCGTGGCCGAAAAAACCCGCGAGTCCATGCTGGTGTGCGAAGCGGCAGGCTATGACGTGGTCATCGTCGAAACCGTGGGCGTGGGCCAGAGCGAAACCGCCGTGGCCAACATGACCGACATGTTCGTGCTGCTGCAGCTGCCCAATGCGGGCGACGATCTGCAGGCCATCAAGAAGGGCGTGATGGAAATCGCCGACCTGGTGGCCATCAACAAGGCCGACATCGACGCCAACGCCGCCATGCGTGCCCAGGCCCAGATCACCTCCAGCCTGCGCCTGCTGAGCCAGCACGGCAACCCCGAGCACGCCCACCATGACCAGACGCAGTGGCACCCCCAGGTGGTGCAGATCAGCGCGCTGCAAGGGCAGGGCATAGCCGCCTTCTGGGTTGCCGTGCAGCAGTACCGCGACCTGCAGACCGCCAACGGCCGCCTGGCCGCGCGCCGCGAAAAGCAGGCCTTGGCCTGGATGTGGGAGCGCATCGAGGCCGGGCTCAAGCACGCATTCCACCAGCACCCGCAGGTGCGCGCGCTGCTGCCCCGCATGCAGCAGGACGTGACGGCGGGGCGCATCGCACCCTCCACTGCGGCAAGAAATCTGCTTGCAGCGCAATACGGACAAGCGCAAGCAGCTATCAATTCAGTAGCATAAACAACACCACCCAAGTTCACTCAAAAGGACGAACCATGCAAGACATCCTGGACCAACTGGAGAAAAAGCGCGAGCTGGCCCGCCTTGGCGGCGGTCAAAAGCGCATCGACGCCCAGCACAAGAAAGGCAAGCTCACCGCGCGCGAGCGCATCGAGCTGCTGCTGGACGACGGCACGTTCGAGGAATGGGACATGTTCGTCGAGCACCGCTGCACCGACTTTGGCATGGAAGGCAACAAGATCCCTGGCGACGGCGTGGTGACGGGCTACGGCATGATCAACGGCCGCCTGGTGTTCGTGTTCAGCCAGGACTTCACCGTCTTCGGCGGCGCATTGTCTGAGGCGCATGCCGAGAAAATCTGCAAGATCATGGACCAGGCGATGAAGGTGGGCGCCCCCGTGATCGGCCTCAACGACTCGGGCGGCGCGCGCATCCAGGAAGGCGTGGCTTCGCTCGGTGGTTATGCCGACGTGTTCCAGAAGAACGTGATGGCCAGCGGCGTGATTCCGCAGATCAGCATGATCATGGGCCCCTGCGCGGGTGGCGCGGTCTATTCGCCCGCCATGACGGACTTCATCTTCATGGTCAAGGACAGCAGCTACATGTTCGTGACCGGCCCCGAAGTGGTCAAGACCGTGACGCACGAGGAAGTGACCGCCGAGGAACTGGGCGGCGCCGTGACGCACACCACCAAGAGCGGCGTGGCCGACATGGCCTTCGAGAACGACGTGGAGGCGCTGATGATGCTGCGCCGCCTGTACAACTACCTGCCGCTGAACAACCGCGAAAAGCCGCCCGTGCGCCCCAGCAACGACCCGGCCGACCGCGCAGACCGCAGCCTGGACACCCTGGTGCCCGACAACCCCAACAAGCCCTACGACATGAAGGAGCTGATCGTCAAGACGGTGGACGACGGCGACTTCTTCGAGCTGCAGCCCGAATACGCCAAGAACATCCTCATCGGCTTTGCCCGCATGGAAGGCCAGGTGGTGGGCATCGTGGCCAACCAGCCGCTGGTGCTGGCGGGCTGCCTGGACATCAAGAGCTCCATCAAGGCCGCGCGCTTTGTGCGCTTCTGCGATGCGTTCAACATCCCCGTGGTCACCTTTGTCGATGTGCCCGGCTTCATGCCCGGCACTTCTCAAGAATACGGCGGCATCATCAAGCACGGCGCCAAGCTGCTGTACGCCTATGCCGAGTGCACCGTGCCCAAGATCACCGTCATCACCCGCAAGGCCTACGGCGGCGCGTACGACGTGATGGCTTCCAAGCACCTGCGCGGCGACGTGAACTTTGCCTGGCCCAACGCCGAAATCGCCGTGATGGGTGCCAAGGGCGCGGTGGAAATCATCTTCCGCGAAGACAAGGGCGACCCCGAAAAGCTCGCCGCCAAGGAAGCCGAATACAAGGCCCGCTTCGCCAACCCCTTCGTGGCCGGTGCGCGTGGCTTCATCGACGATGTGATCCTGCCGCACGAGACGCGCAAGCGCATCTGCCGCTCGCTGGTCATGTTGCGCGACAAGAAGCTTGAGAACCCCTGGCGCAAGCACGGGAACATTCCGCTGTAAGAAGAACAAGAAACCAGGAGATCAAACATGTTCACCAAAATCCTGATCGCCAACCGTGGCGAAATTGCGTGCCGAGTGATTGCAACGGCCAAGAAGATGGGCATCCAAACCGTGGCCGTCTATTCCGACGCCGACAAGGAAGCCCGCCACGTCAAGCTGGCCGACGAGGCTGTGCGCATTGGCGCAGCGCCCTCGCGCGAGTCCTACCTGCTGGCCGACAAGATCATCGAGGCCTGCAAGCAGACCGGCGCGCAGGCCGTGCACCCCGGCTACGGCTTCCTGAGCGAGAACGAGGCCTTTGCCAAGCGCTGCGAGGACGAAGGCATTGCCTTCATCGGTCCCAAGGCGCATTCGATTGCCGCCATGGGCGACAAGATCGCGTCCAAGAAGCTGGCCAATGAGGCCAAGGTCAACACCATCCCCGGCTACAACGACGCCATTTCCGGCCCCGAGCAGGCGGTGGAGATTGCCAAGGGCATTGGCTACCCCGTGATGATCAAAGCCAGCGCGGGCGGCGGTGGCAAGGGCCTGCGCGTGGCTTTCAACGACAAGGAGGCGTTTGAAGGCTTTGCGTCGTGCCAGAACGAGGCTCGCAACAGCTTTGGCGACGACCGCGTGTTCATCGAAAAATACGTGCAGGAGCCGCGCCACATCGAGATCCAGGTGCTGGGCGACAGCTTTGGCAACGTGATCTATCTGAACGAGCGCGAATGCTCCATTCAGCGCCGCCACCAGAAGGTGATCGAAGAGGCTCCATCGCCCTTCATCAGCGATGCCACACGCAAGGCCATGGGCGAGCAAGCCGTGGCGCTGGCCAAGGCGGTGAAGTACCAGAGCGCGGGCACGGTGGAGTTCGTGGTCGGCAAGGACCAGGACTTCTACTTCCTCGAAATGAACACCCGCCTGCAGGTGGAGCACCCGGTGACGGAGTGCATCACCGGCCTGGACCTGGTGGAACTCATGATCCGCGTGGCGGCGGGCGAAAAGCTGCCGCTGACGCAGGCCGATGTGAAGCGCGACGGCTGGGCCATCGAGTGCCGCATCAACGCTGAAGATCCGTTCCGCAATTTTTTGCCCTCCACCGGCCGCCTGGTGCGCTTCCAGCCGCCCGAGGAGAGCATGTTCCAGTCCGACACCAGCAAGAAGCTGGGCGTGCGGGTGGACACGGGCGTGTACGAGGGCGGCGAGATCCCGATGTACTACGACTCGATGATCGCCAAGCTCATCGTGCACGGCACGGACCGCAACGACGCCATCGCCAAGATGCGTGCCGCGCTCAACGGCTTTGTCATCCGCGGCATCAGCAGCAACATCCCGTTCCAGGCCGCGCTGCTGGCACACCCCAAGTTTGTGTCGGGGCACTTCAACACCGGCTTCATTGCCGAGCACTACGGCAAGGGCTTTGCGGCCGAGGACGTGCCGCACGACGACCCGCAGTTCCTGGTGGCGCTGGCCGCCTTCATGCACCGCCGCTACCGTGCGCGTGCCTCGGGCATCAGCGGCCAGTTGGCCGGGCATGAGGTGCGGGTAGGCGAGCAGTTTGTCGTCGTCACCTTGGGGGCCGAGGGCAAGAACCAGCACCACGAGGTCACGGTGTCCGACTTTGAAGACAAATCGGGCTCCAGCGCTGTGCTGGTGGGCGGAAATAGCTATCAAATCAGTAGCACTGCAACGCTGGGCCAGATCCGTGTGCAGGGCAGTTGCAACGGCCAAGGCTTTACCGCCCAGGTCGAGCGCGGTGTAGGCAAGAACCCGCTGGCGCTGCGCATCGCACACAACGGCACGCAGGTCGAGGCCATGGTGTTCTCGCCCCTGGGGGCGCGGCTGCATCAGCTCATGCCCTTCAAGGCGCCGCCGGATCTGTCCAAGTTCCTGCTCTCGCCCATGCCCGGCCTGCTGGTCGATGTGGCGGTTCAGCCCGGCCAGAAGGTGCAGGCGGGCGAAAAGCTGGCCGTGATCGAGGCCATGAAGATGGAAAACATCCTCTTTGCCGCGCAGGACGGCGTGGTGGGCAAGATCGTCGCGGGCAAGGGCGAGTCGCTCGCGGTGGACCAGGTGATTCTGGAATTCCAGTGATCCAGCGCCATTCCGTGAAAAGGGGCCTCGCGCCCCTTTTTCATAGTGTTTTTAAGCTTTAGCGCCCGTATTTATTGCGCGAGCAGCTATCAAATCAGGAGTACATCAATGAGCAACGCAATCCGCCCCTTCAAAGTGCTGGGCATCCAGCAGGTCGCCATTGGCGGTACCGACAAGGGCCGCATGAAAAAGCTGTGGGTGGACATGCTGGGCCTGGAGCAGACCGGTACCTTCCAGAGCGAGCGCGAGAACGTTGACGAGGACATCCTGGCCATGGGGCGGGGCGCCTTCAAGGTCGAGGTGGACATCATGCAGCCGCTCGATATCGACAAAAAGCCCGCCGTGCACACCACGCCGCTCAACCACATCGGCCTGTGGATCGACGACCTGGCCGCGGCCATGGAGTGGCTCACGGCCCAGGGCGTGCGTTTTGCGCCCGGCGGCATCCGCAAGGGGGCTGCGGGCTATGACATCTGCTTTTTGCACCCCAAGAGCAACGAGGAGTTTCCCGTGGCCGGTGAGGGCGTGCTGATCGAACTGGTGCAGGCACCGCCCGAGGTGATCGCCGCGCTGGGCTGACCCGCCTACACGGACACCAGCACGTCGCACTGCGACTCGGCCAGCACGTGCTTGGTGACGCTGCCCAGCAGCAGGTCGGCCACGGGGCCTTCGCCGTGCTTGCCCATGACGATCAGGTCGCAGTCCTGGTCTTGCTCCTGCTCCACGGTGCGCAGGGCCGGGTCGCCGTACTGAACGATGCAGTGGCATTCCTCACTGGCCAGGCCCGCTTGCACACGCAGGGCCTCCAGTTTTTCGGTGGCCACCTGGCGCGCCACGGTGCGGTATTGGGTGAGGATGTCTTCCTCGACGCGGGCATAGCGCAGGTGGCCTTCAAACGGCACCTCGAAAGCGTGCAGCAGCACCAGCTCGGCACCAGGTGCGATGCGGCGCGCCAGTGCCAGCGTGCCCAGTGAGGCGTCAGAAAAATCCACGGGCACCAGCACGCGCCGGTAGCCTTCGTGCGGCGACTGCTTGACCACCAGCACCGGGCAGGGCGTGGTCCTGAGAATGCGCTGCGCCGTGGTGCCCAGCAGCAGGTGGCGCACCACACTTTCCCCCCGTGCACCGCAGACCAGCAGGTCCGCCTGCAGCTCCTTCACGATGCGCACCAGTTCGTTCGTCACTGCCCCGGTGCGGACATGGGTGTTCGCTGCCACGCCATGGCGTTGCCGCAGCAGGTCGGCCAGGGCCTGCACCTGGGCCTGGACAGCCTCCAGCACGCGCTGGGGCATGTCTTGCGCCTGACCGGGCAGCCACTGGCGCAGATGGTCCAGCGGCGATAGATCGGCCACATGCAGCAGGTCCAGCGCAGCCTGGGTCTGGCGGCTGAGCATGGCGCCGCGCTCCGCTGCGCGCCGGGCAGGGGCGGAAAGGTCGGTAGCAACCAGAATGCGTTGGAAGGCTGTCATCGCGGTCCTCGTTGGGGGTTGGGCCATACTGGCAGCGCAGGCTGAACCATTGCCCTGGCATTGTCTCCCATCAGTGGAGCACAGCTTGCCAAACCATCCCGCCTATCACCGTTGCATTGCCCATGACACCGCCCAACCGTTCGAGCAAGCACGCCAAGGTCCCTGCCAAACCACTCTGGCACACCTTGGGTACCGATCAGACCGAAGAAGCCCTGCGCACCGGCCCCCAGGGGCTGAGCGAGACCGAGGCCAGGGAGCGTTTGGCCACCCACGGCCCCAACCGCCTGGCGCCACCGCGCCAGCGTGGGCCGCTGCTGCGCTTTGTGCTCCAGTTCCACAACATCCTGCTGTACGTGATGCTGGGATCGGCGCTCATCACGGCGCTGCTGGGTCATTGGGTGGACACTGGGGTTCTGCTCATGGCGGTAGTGGTCAACGCATTCATTGGCTTTGTGCAGGAGGGCAAGGCCGAGTCGGCGCTCAACGCCATCCGGGCCATGCTCTCGCCCCACGCCATGGTGCTGCGCGACGGGGTTCAGCGTGAAATCGACGCCGCAGCGCTGGTGCCCGGCGACCTGGTGTTGCTGGCCTCCGGCGATCGGGTGCCCGCCGATCTGCGCCTGGTCACGCACAAGGAGTTGCGCGTGGACGAATCAGCGCTGACGGGAGAATCTCTGCCGGCCGAAAAAGACATTTCCACCGTGTCGCCCGATGCGCCGGTGGGTGACCGTCGGTGCATGGCCTATTCCGGCACGCTGGTGGTGTACGGCCAGGCCAAGGGCGTGGTCGTGGCCACGGGCATTGCCACCGAGTTGGGCAAGGTCAACCAGATGCTCGCGGGCATCCAGAGCCTGACCACACCGCTGCTGCGCCAGGTGGACCATTTTGGGCGCGTGCTGGCGGTGGTCATCCTCGGCATCTCGGCGCTGACCTTTGCCTTGGGTACCTGGCTGCGCGGGCACGATGCGTCCGAGATGTTCATGATGGTCGTCGCACTGGCCGCATCGGCCATCCCCGAGGGGCTGCCCGCAATCATGACCGTGACCCTGGCGCTGGGCGTGCAGCGCATGGCCAGGCGCCACGCCATCATCCGCCGCCTGCCTGCGGTGGAGGCCCTGGGTTCGGTCACCGTCATCTGCTCGGACAAGACCGGCACGCTCACGCGCAACGAGATGACTGTGCAACGCGTGGTCTGCGCCGGCCATGTGTTCGACGTGGGTGGCGTGGGGTATGCCCCGGTGGGTGATTGCAGCATTGACGGTCGCACCATCGACGTGGCCCGCTACCCCGCACTGGGCATGGCGGTGCGCGCCGGTGTGCTGTGCAACGATGCCCGCCTGAACGAGGACACAGGCGTCTGGAGCGTGGTGGGCGACCCGACCGAGGGGGCCTTGCTGGTGCTGGGTGGCAAGACGGGCTTCACCCAGGAGCAGGGCGCGCAGGCCTGGCCCCGGCGTGACTCCATCCCGTTCGAGTCGCAGCACCGCTTTATGGCCACGCTGCACCAGGACGGCGATGGCGACGCCTGGATTTTTGCCAAGGGCGCGCCCGAGCGGATTCTGGACATGTGTGGCTCGCAACTGGCACATGACGGCGAAAAGCCCCTGGACGTGGACCACTGGCGCCGCATGGCCACCGACACCGCCGCGCAGGGCCTGCGCCTGCTGGCCCTGGCGTGCAAGCGCGCCGACGCTGGCAAGGCGCAGTTGGACATGGCCGACATGGAGCATGGCTTCATGCTGCTGGCCCTGGTGGGCATCATCGACCCGCCGCGCGAAGAAGCCATGCAGGCCGTGCGCGAGTGCCACCACGCGGGCATCCGCGTGAAGATGATCACAGGCGACCATGCCGAAACCGCCCGCGCCATCGGTGCGCAACTGGGCATAGGTGCAGGCAAGCCCGCCATCACGGGCGCCGAGGTGGCGCTGATGGACGACGCCGCACTGCGCAGCGTGGCCATGGAGGTGGACGTTTTCGCCCGCGCCAGCCCTGAGCACAAGCTGCGCCTGGTGCAGGCCCTGCAGGAAAACCAGCAGGTGGTGGCCATGACCGGTGACGGTGTGAACGACGCCCCGGCCCTCAAGCGTGCAGATGTGGGCGTGGCCATGGGCAAGAAAGGCACCGAGGCGGCCAAGGAGGCGTCCGACATGGTGCTGGCCGACGACAACTTTGCCACCATTGCCGCAGCGGTGCGCGAGGGCAGGGCGGTGTACGACAACCTCAAGAAGTTCGTACTGTTCATGCTGCCTACCAACGGTGGTGAAGCGATGGTGGTCATTGCCGCCATCCTGTTTGAACTGACGCTGCCGCTCACGCCCGCGCAGGTGCTGTGGATCAACATGGTCACCTCCAGCACGCTGGGCCTGGCCCTGGCTTTCGAGCCTGCCGAGCGTGGCCTGATGTCGCGGGCGCCCCGGCCTCCCGGCGAGGCCTTGCTGTCGGGCTTTTTTGTCTGGCGGGTGCTGATGGTGTCGGCCCTGATGATGACGGGCGCGCTGGGCCTGTTCCTGTGGGAGCTGCAGGCAGGCAGCAGCATCGAGGTGGCACGCACCATGGCCGTCAACGCCGTGGTGGTGGCCGAAATGTTCTACCTCGTCAACAGCCGCTTCATCCTGGCCCCGGTGCTCAGCCGCCAGGGACTCACTGGCAACCGCATGGTGCTGTGGGCGCTGGCCGCCTGCATTCCGCTGCAATGGGCGTTCACGCACACACCGCTCATGCAAGAAATTTTTGGGTCGGCGGACCTGAGCGTGCTGGAATGGGCCAAGGTGCTGGGGGCCGGGTTGCTGGTGTTTATCGTGGCCGAGCTGGAGAAGTTTGTCATTCGCCGCAGCCCGATGGCGGGACGCCTGGTTCATGCCTGAAACATGCATTGGGGCACCAGATCGGCGCCAATGAATGCCGTTGCAGCAAACAGCGCCCTGTGGCTGCCAAAACGCCCTATCTGCACACAAAAATACGTTCAGATAGGGTGTTTTCTTGTGTCAAAAAAATGGCGCAATATGTGAGCCATGTAGCCGCAATACCCATGAATTTATGGGACAAAATCCTCCGCTGCGCTTGGCCATGATGAAAAGCATGGCGCAATTTGTTACCTGAACTGCCCTGGGCTGCACCAGGCAGGATCACGCACGTAGGAGGTATTGCATGACCCAGAACCTTGGCACCCAACCGGTGCAGTTGCATGTTCCAGTCCCACCAGCGCAGGCCGCTGTGCATCAGCGCTGGCCAGTGGCCGCTGTGCAGGCACTGCTCGATCGCCCCTTGCTCGATCTGGTGTTCGAAGCCCAATCTGTGCACCGCCAGCACTGGCCCGAGGGGTGATCTCACTTTTGGTGCAAATCACCCTGCCAAGAACCAAGGGTTAACCCTTGGATATTTTCGGAGCGACATTCCGGCGCATGAACCCTCTCGCAGGTGAAGTCCCGTCCTTAGTTTGTCGGCGAGTATGTGCGTCCGTTACCAGAGTCCCCGCTTATTCACCTGGGCAAGCAGAGTGGACAGTGCCCCCAGCGCTTCCGTTTCGCTGAGAAGCTCCCTGACCTTGGGGGGCATCGGAACCGGGTTGCCAGTCAACTCGTGCGTTCGCCGAAGTACCTGTTCCACCAAGCTGGTCCGAGGCACGAACATGTATTGCACCTCGCAATCCAAACCATGTGCCAGCCGGGTAAGGGTGTTGAGCGAAATAGTTCCATCCGCCTCACCTTGCTCCAACTTGCGCACTCCTTGTGCAGTCATACCCAGACGACCGCCAAGGGCCTTGGAACTCATGCCTAAAGCCAGTCGGACGGTCTTTGTCCAGCCACATCTGGGCGTAGCGTCATGCTGCAGTTTTGCGAACTCGCAAAACTGCCGATCAAGCTCGGCCAAGCGGGTGAGGTCTAGTCGGTTCTTCAAATGACGTCAGACGAATCAGAGAGGGCAACGGCTCGGTTGCCCATGCCAAGAGCTTTGGGCAACCTGAAGCTTTCCATTGGTGGGCTGGGAGACATAAGGCACGTAATCGCCTGCCATGTTCAGCTATCTTTGCACCCATGGCCAACGGGACCAACTGGTCTCATATTAACTTGGATGGCAAATCATGCTGCGTGTGGACAAAGCGACTCTCGGAAAATTCGGAGAGCCAGAACTGGCGGATCTGATCAACTCGCTGGGGTGGCGATCGGTTCTTCCCGATGCCTTGGATGACCAGCAGCTCCTGTTGGTGTCTGGTCAACTCCGGGATCTGCTGTCTGGTCAGGGATGGGATACCACGCAGGGGCCAGGAAGTGCGGCATTGCCCATGAGCTTGTTGTTACTGTGCAAGGCCGGCTTTACGCGCCAAGCCAAGGGCTTGGAAATTGAGATGGTGACCTTGCATGAAGCCATGACCCTGCTCAGCGTCACCGTGGATCGCGAGATCGTGAATCGGATGCTTGTGCGCCCGGATGACGCCATTGGTCCAGAGCTGATGCAAGGCCTCAAGGAGCTGGTTCTGCTGGCCAAGCGACGGCCATGAAAAGCCTAGTCGGCGTTCAGTTCCTCGAAGTCGGCTGTCACCGCCGTGAGGAGCTCATTGACCGAGGCTGTATCTAAGCCCGGGCAATACGCCGCCACGATGAGGGTCAGAGGATGTATCTGCAAGCCCGCTGCCAGGCTCTCAATGGTGCGAATGCTCGGCATTTGATGGCCTTGCTCGATGCGGCTCATGTGCCGCCGGCTGGTCGCCAAGAGCATGTCCTCCTGGGTCGCACCCCGGGCTGCGCGCAGCGTCTGCAGCGCACGTCCAAAGTCGGCTTGGGGCGGAACATTCTTTCGAGACATTGCCCCGATTTCCGCCCAGAGAGACCAAAAAGACCACGACCAACTAGTCTCATTTAGTTGTCGAAACAATAAACGGATTCGGTCAGGGGTCGAGGTACATACAGCTCAAGCTAGGTCCCCCATCTTCTGGACCCTGATGGGACGTTCGCACCTGGGCACGAATTATCGGGTTCTGGAAAATTCCCGATAAAAGACTTGGCGCGATTGATTTCAGAATGCCCTCGACACGGAACCGGAACGGTCCTTTCAGAGGTTTTCGTCGCCTGGCGCGGGATCACTCGACTGACTGGATCACATAGCCACAGATGGCCACTCACGGCCATTCATGATCAACAGTCAAGCTGCTCGCGTAGCCAGACGGAGTATTCAAGTGGACCGGGATACGCAGCAAATTACGAATTTGTCATTTGGCTGTTGGTGCAATGTCGCGGGCTGCTTTTTACAGTTCATTCCATGTCGCAAGGCATAGCCGAGGCAGGCCGCCAAAGGCTCACCGCAACTTAAGGAAAACCATGACCACTCGCAAAACCCTTCTTCTCTCACTGATCGCGCTGGTGATTGCCGCTCCTGGAATGGCTTCTGCCTCGTCCTTTTTCCATGATGTGGGGGGCGAGATAGGAGCGACCATGCATCCCGACCACATCAACAGTTCCTTGTCGCGTGCAGACGTCAATGGATCGGTACTCGAAGCCCGCAAAAACGGGACTCTGGCAATCCTCCAACGAGGTGGGGTTCTTCCTTCAAAGGCAGTCAGCCCCTCCAAGACCCGCGAGCAGGTTCAGCAGGAATACTTGACCATGTCTGCCGCTGAAAAACAGCGAGTGACGGAGTTGTACGGCGTAGGCAACTAGGTTTGTGCTTTATGGTTTGCAACTAGAGCCATGCCTCCCACGGAAGATTTGTGCCCACATGCTAGACTAACAAAATGCACCGCTTGTTGGCTGTATTGATGCTTGTTTTGCTACCGTTCCAGTTCAGCTGGGCTGCGGTAGCGAGCTATTGCATGCATGAGCGCGCCTCGGCCCAGGTGCAGCATGTGGGGCACCATGAGCACAAGCATGAGGCGTCCAGCTTGCCTGATAAAGACGGGCACGGTCTGCAGGCGTCAGATGCTTTTGATGTGGACTGCTGCCTTTGCCATGGCTTGGGTATTGGCGTGACCCATTTTTTCGTTTCCATGAAGGCCCCTACGGCCCCCGCCAGCGTGGTGATTCAGTCTGCCTTGCCTCTTTCGGGTATCGCACAAAGTCCGCCCGAACGCCCTCAGTGGCGCTCCCTCGCCTGATCGGCGGGGGCTTCTTATCTAGCTTCAGTCACTCATGCCCGCTCGCAAAGAGCAGGCTCGGTTGCGTTTGCCACCAATGATTGACCGGTAGCCTGGCCCTCCAGGCTCCGCCCCGCCGATTCCCTCGTGTTTGAAATCACTGGAGAATTGGATGTTCAAGGGTATCTACGATCAAACAAGGCCGGGCGCTTGGTGCGGCCCAGAGAAAACAGGCCGTGCGGCCTGTGCGGCCCTCGTGCTGCTGACCGCATGCAGTGGGGTATTTGCCCAAGCCACAGTACATATGCCCGGTACTGGCCAGACAGTCTCGCCACAAAACGCTGCCATAGCGCCTTCGGCATCACTATCGTTGTCCAAGGCAATTGCCTTGGCCTTGGAGGGTAACCCCGAGGTGGCAGCAGCCATGAGGCAGTACGAGGCGACTGAAGGACAGGTACTGCAGGGGCGGGCACGCCCCAACCCCGAATTGGCTTATTCGTTGGAAGACACTCGCTCTCAGACACGCACGCAGAGCTGGCAGATTAACCTGCCCATCGAACTGGGTGGTAAGCGGGCTGCACGAACGAAAGCCGCAGAGAAAGCCCGCGAACAAGCGCAGGCGGAACTCGCCGAGCTGAAGGCCACGGTACGAGCCAATGTCATCTCTGCCTACTTTGACGCACTGACGGCACAGGAACGGCTGAACCTTGCCAAGGACAGCGTTGCGCTTGCCCGGTCATCCACAGATACCGTTGGCAAGCGGGTCGCGGCAGGCAAAGTGTCCCCCGTCGAGGAAACCAAGGCCAAGGTGGCTGAAGCGGGCGTGAGGGTCGAACTGGCACAGGCCATGAGCGAGGAACGCAACGCCATGACCCGTTTGTCGGCTTTGCTCGGAAAGACCGAGATGGCATCCCCTTCACTGGATCGCAAGGCAGACGTTCTCCCAGTGCTTCCCAGTAGGGCAGATTTGCAATCGCTGGTCTCTTCGTCCCCTTCCATTGCGCGGGCCCGCTTGGAAGTGGATCGCCGACGCGCTTTGACCGAGGTGGAGCAAAGCAAAAGAGTGCCAGATGTCACGGTGAGCTTTGGCGTAAAGCGCGCCAGCGAGACACAGCGCAATGTTGCCCTCATCGGACTGTCGATACCGCTCCCTGTATTTGATCGAAACCAGGGCAATTTGCTCGAAGCTTTGAAGCTGGAGGACAAGGCCCGTGAAGATCTGCAGGCCGCCACAGTCCGTCTTCACAGCGAAGTAGCGCAGACCCAGGAGCGATTTGTCTCCATCGCAGCCGAGATCCAGTCGCTGGAGCAAGAGGTGCTTCCAGGCGCCAAGTCGGCCTATGACGCAGCTTCCATCGGCTTCGAGAACGGGAAGTTCAACTTTCTGGAGGTGTTGGATGCCCAGCGCACCTACTTCTCCGCCAAGTCCCAGTATCTCAAAGCAATCGCCGAGGCCCTCCGTGCAGGAGCCGAGATGGAGCGTCTGCTAGGCGGCCCCATCTCTTCCGACTAGAGCGTGATCCAGTACGAAGAAACATCATGAGCAACAGCAAAAACACTATCAGTAAAAAGCATCTCGCCACCATTGCCGTCATCATCGCCTTGGGTGTTGGCGCGGGAGCATTCATCCTGCAAGGCGGCAAGCCTAAGAGCGCGGGCGATGATGGCCATGGACACGGAGCACACACCGAGGCAAAGGCCCATGGCGACGGCGAGCATCACGGAAAAGGCGGAGGCGACGGTCACGGCCATGACAAGGACCATGCGGATGGCGAGCACCACGAGCAAACCGAGGCCAAGGGTACTCATGGCGGAAGCCTTTTCAAAGAAGGTGATTTCAGCCTGGAGGCCTTGCTTGTAGAAGACGGGGGCGAGCCTCGGCTGCGTGTGTGGCTGTCCGACAAGGATAAGCCGCTGTCCATGAGTGCCGCCACGGTGACCGCAACCATCACACGGCTGACGAACGAGATGCAGAAACTCACCTTCATCCCAGAGAAGGAAAGCTGGGTGAGCCGTGAGGTCGTCGCCGAACCTCACTCTTTCGAGATTGAGATCATCGCGCAGACGGCCACCGAGCCCTTCATGTTCGTCATGAGCAAGGAGGAAGGTAAGGTAGAGCTGACGGATGCTCAGATCAAAGCAGCTTCGATCAGCGTGGACACTGCGTCTCCAGCCAGCATCAACACGGCACTTCAATTGCCAGGCGAAATCCGACTCAATGAAGATCGCACCTCCCACGTGGTGCCGCGCTTGGGTGGGGTCGTTGAGAGTGTCAGCGCAAACCTAGGTCAGGTCGTCAAAAAGGGACAGGTTCTGGCCACGATTGCCAGTCCCACCGCCTCCGAGCAGCGCAGCGATATGCACACTGCGCAAAAGCGCTTGGCGCTGGCTAAGACCACCTATGAACGGGAAAAGAAGCTCTGGGAACAAAAGGTATCTGCAGAGCAGGACTATCTTCAGGCCAAGCAGGCCCTGAGCGAAGCGGAAGTCGCTGTCACCAATGCCCAGCAGAAACTGAGCGCACTCGGCCTGTCGGGATCGTCTGCGTCCGGGCTCAATCGACTGGAGCTGCGAGCACCCTTTGATGGCGTGGTCATCGAAAAGCACATCAGCCTCGGTGAAGCCGTCAAGGAAGACGCTGCGGTCTTCACCATCTCGGACCTCTCCAAGGTGTGGGCTGAGATCAATGTTCCAGCCAAGGACCTGCCACAGGTGCGAGTTGGTGAAAAGGTGACTATCAAGGCCACCGCATTTGATGCTTCCGCCACCGGTACGGTGGCCTTCGTCGGCACGCTCATCGGCGAGCAGACGCGCACCGCCAAAGCCCGTGTGGTCCTGGAGAACCCCAAGGGTGCATGGCGCCCCGGTCTGTTCGTGAATGTGGAAGTCGTGTCTGATGAGGCCTCCGTGCCTGTGACGATTTCCGCCGATGCAGTTCAAAGCGTTGGAGAAAAGCCCGTGGTATTCCTCAAGGTCAACGGTGGCTTCATCGCGCAGCCAGTGCGGCTGGGTCGGAGCGATGGAAAGCGGATCGAGGTTCTCCAGGGTCTCAAGGCCGGCATGCCCTACGCGGCCTCCGGCAGTTTTGTTGTGAAGTCAGAACTCGGCAAGGGTTCCGCCGAACACACGCACTGATGCTGGAGCTCCTACATGTTTGAAAAGCTGATTCGATTCTCGATCGAGCAACGATGGCTGGTGCTCCTTGCCGTGCTGGCCATGGCGGCGCTGGGCGTGCTCAACTATCAAAAACTGCCGATCGATGCCGTGCCGGACATCACGAATGTCCAGGTCCAGATCAATACGCAGGCGCCAGGCTACTCTCCGTTGGAGACAGAGCAACGGGTAACCTATCCCATCGAGACAGTCATGGCGGGCTTACCCAACCTGGAGCAGACCCGCTCCTTGTCGCGCTACGGTTTGTCGCAAGTGACGGTGATCTTCAAGGATGGCACCGACATCTACTTTGCCCGTCAACTTGTCAACGAACGCATCCAGGAGGCAAGGGACAAGCTTCCAGCGGGCATCACGCCAGCCATGGGGCCGATTTCTACGGGGCTGGGCGAAATCTACCTCTGGACGGTGGAGACCGAGGACGGCGCCAAGAAGCCCGATGGCACACCTTACACCGCCACCGATCTGCGCGAGATCCAGGACTGGATCATCAAGCCGCAATTGCGCAACGTGCCTGGAGTGACCGAAATCAACTCGATCGGAGGCTTTGCCAAGGAGTATCAGATTGCTCCGAGCCCTGAGCGTCTGGCTTCGCTGGGGGTGACGCTGCAGGACATCGTCACGGCCATCGATCGCAACAACGGCAACGTAGGTGCCGGGTATATTGAAAAGCGTGGCGAGCAGTACCTTATCCGCGCGCCTGGCCAAGTCAAGACGCTGGAGGATATTGGCAACGTCATTCTGAGCAGCGCCAACGGCGTGCCGGTGCGTGTCCGTGATGTCGCCGATGTGGGCCTGGGCCGCGAACTGCGTACCGGTGCTGCCACCGACAACGGCCGGGAGGTCGTATTGGGCACGGTGTTCATGCTGATCGGCCAGAACAGCCGCACCGTGTCACAAGCCGTGGACAAGCAAATGGTGGAGGTCAACCGCAGCCTGCCGGACGGCGTGCGCGCGGTCACAGTCTACGACCGCACGGTTTTGGTGGACAAGGCCATCAGCACGGTCAAGAAGAATCTTCTGGAGGGAGCGATCCTGGTGATCGTGATCCTGTTCTTGTTCCTGGGCAACATTCGGGCGGCAGTGATCACGGCCACGGTCATCCCCTTGTCGATGCTGTTCACCTTCACGGGCATGGTTTCCTACAAGGTCAGTGCCAACCTGATGAGCCTCGGGGCACTCGATTTCGGGATCATCATCGATGGAGCCGTGGTGATCGTCGAGAACTGTGTCCGTCGCCTAGCCCACGCCCAGGCACACTATGGCCGCCCGCTGACACGTGCTGAACGCTTCCATGAGGTGTTCCTGGCATCCAAGGAGTCGCGTCGCGCATTGCTGTTCGGGCAACTCATCATCATGGTGGTTTACTTGCCCATCTTTGCGCTCACGGGCGTCGAAGGCAAGATGTTCCATCCTATGGCGTTCACGGTGGTCGCAGCCCTGGTGGGGGCCATGATCTTGTCGGTGACCTTCATCCCTGCGGCCGTAGCCCTGTTCATCGGAAACAAGGTCAGCGAGAAAGAGAACTTTCTGCTGGGCCAGGCAAAGCGACTATATGCCCCGCTGCTTGATCGGGTGATGAACGCCAAGGCCGTGGTGCTGAGCGCAGCCGCTGTCGCCGTCATCTTGTGCGGCCTGATCGCCACGCGCATGGGCAGCGAGTTCGTCCCCAATCTGAACGAGGGGGACTTTGCGATCCAGGCGCTTCGGATTCCGGGCACCAGCTTGTCGCAATCCGTGGCGATGCAACGGCAGATCGAAACCACACTTAAGGCCAATTTCCCTGAGATCGAGCGGATCTTTGCACGGACAGGTACGGCGGAAATTGCTTCGGACCCCATGCCACCGAACATCTCTGACGGCTACATCATGCTCAAGCCCATGAGCGAATGGCCCGCGCCTCGTAAGACTCGGGATGAGTTGCTGGCAGCTATTCAGGGCGTGATCGGGAAGATTCCGGGCAACAACTACGAGTTTTCTCAGCCCATTCAGCTGCGCTTCAATGAGTTGATCTCGGGCGTGCGCAGTGATGTAGCGGTCAAGATCTTTGGCGACGACATGGACGTGCTAAACAAAACGGCTGAGGAGATTTCGGCCATGCTGCAAAAGATCCAGGGCGCCTCGGAGGTAAAAGTCGAGCAGACGACGGGATTGCCTATGCTCACTGTGAACATCGATCGGCAAAAGGCGGCGCGGTATGGACTGAATGTGGCGGATGTCCAGGATACAGTGGCCACGGCCATTGGTGGGCGGGAGGCTGGCACCTTGTTCGAGGGCGATCGTCGCTTCGACATCCTGGTCCGCCTTCCGGAGTCCCTGCGCAATGACCTGGAGGGAATGAAGCGTTTGCCCATCCCTCTGCCACGTTCTGCGGGTGGCACGGAAGCCAGGACGCACTTCATCCCCTTGGGCGAAGTTGCGAGCTTCGAACTGGCTCCAGGCCCGAACCAGGTGAGCCGCGAGAACGGAAAACGCCGCATTGTGGTGAGCGCCAACGTACGAGGACGCGATGTCGGCTCTTTTGTCTCGGATGCTGAGCAAGGACTGGCCCAGATCAAGATCCCCACCGGGTACTGGACCAGTTGGGGTGGTACGTTCGAGAACCTGCAGTCTGCAACCCAGCGTCTGCAGGTCGTCGTTCCCGCGTCTCTTCTGCTGGTTTTCGTGCTGCTGTTTGCCATGTTCGGCAATGTCAAAGATGGCCTGTTGGTCTTCACCGGCATTCCGTTTGCGCTGACTGGCGGCATCTTGGCGCTGTGGTTGCGTGACATTCCCATGTCCATCTCGGCAGCCGTCGGTTTCATTGCGCTTTCTGGTGTCGCGGTACTCAATGGGCTGGTGATGATCTCCTACATCCGCACCCTGCGGGAAGACGGTGTTTCTTTGGACACGGCCATTCGGGAAGGTGCCTTGACGCGCCTGCGCCCCGTGCTCATGACCGCGCTGGTGGCCTCTTTGGGCTTTATTCCAATGGCCATCGCCACAGGTACTGGTGCTGAAGTGCAGCGCCCTCTGGCCACGGTGGTGATTGGCGGGATTCTTTCTTCAACACTGCTCACCCTGCTGGTGTTGCCCATCCTCTATCGTTTGGCACACAAGCCGGACGAGCAAGCCGAGGATGTCTCCGCCGAGCCCTCTCACCCGAATGCGCCCTCATCGGTGTGAACGCCGCAGGTCCTGGCGTACGACCATGGACCTGCGAATCTCCTGCATCAACCTCTTAACCAAGGACGTCTCATGAAAATCTCTCAGCTCTTGATTGCCCTGGCGCTTTCTGTTTCGGGCGCCGCCTTCGCTGCAGACAAGCACGCCGATGGCCACGAAATCAAGCCAATGCACGGTGGTGCCGTCACCGAAGCCAAGGACATCGACTACGAACTGGTGACTAAGCCCGACAAGCTGCAGCTTTACATGCGCGATCACGGCAAACCGCTGGATCTCGCCGGCATGTCCGCCAAGGTGACGCTGCTGTCGGGTGGCGACAAGCAGGATGTTCAGCTTCAACCGGTCGATGGAAAGCTGGAGGCAACAGGCAGCTTCAAGGTCGGCACAGGGACCAAAGCTGTTGTTGCGGTGTCCAAGGCCGGCAAAGCCGTAGCTTCCGTGCGTTTCGTATTGAAGTAACACCAAGCGCCAGTGTCCCTAGTCATTAACCATGGTCGCTTGGCGGTTGTCAGGCAGCGGTGATGGCTGGGCACTTGCCAGCTTCCCGACGTGATTGGGAGCCATAGCTACAGGAACGGCCCATGTCTCAGCGCATCCCTGCAGGAGATCTGTCTGCAAAGCTGACCTGGATATGGGTCGGTTTGCTGTTGTGCATCTTCGTTTTTTGGAAGCTGCGGCAGGTTTGGCTCAGGCACCACCAACCTCTGGACAAGGGGACGAAGTACACACGGCGTCTGAGCAGGCGGTTACGCGAGCGGCAGGCAGCGCGCTTGAAATCCAAGCCCCCGCGCAGTTCGGAGACGCGTGGTCGTGATTGAAGCCGGGGCCGCTGGCTCGCTATCTCAAGCCTGAGAGGGCGAACCTTAAGTCGCTCGCCGATCCACCCTTTCTCGATATCCATAGGCAAGGAAATGCAGAATTTGCAATCCATCAACCCGTCTGAGCCTTCGAAAGCACCTTTGTGAAGATCCTGCTCATTGAGGACGAGGTCAAGCTCTCGGCGTACCTGCGCAAGGGCCTGGGTGAAGCAGGCTACAGCGTTGATGTTGTTCACAACGGTGTCGATGGCCTGCACATGGCGCTTGAAGGATCGCACGATCTGGTGATCCTAGACGCCATGCTTCCCGGAATCGATGGTTTCACTGTGCTGACGGCATTGCGAAAGACCAAGCAAACGCCGGTGTTGATGCTGACGGCCCGGGTTAGCGTGGAAGACCGGGTGCTCGGGCTGCAGACAGGGGCCGACGATTACCTGGTCAAACCGTTCGCGTTCTCTGAACTCCTTGCCCGCATCCAGGTGCTGCTGCGACGAACGCACGGCGCCAAAGATGCCGGAGAGCCGACCTTGCTGGGGATTGCAGACCTCGAATTGGACTTGGTGCGGCGCACGGCGACGCGGGCGGAACAGAGGATTGATCTCACGGCCAAGGAGTTTCTGCTCCTGACATTGTTTCTGCGAAGAAAGGGCGAAGTGCTTTCGCGCACAGAGATCGCCGAGCAGGTCTGGGACATGAACTTCGATGGCGAGACCAACGTCGTGGAAGTCGCAGTCCGGCGCTTGCGAAGCAAGATGGATGCCCCCTTTGAACGAACATTGTTGCATACCGTCAGGGGTATGGGCTACATCCTGGAAGCGCGAAGCGAATGAGCGCCCAACGGCCCTGGTCGTTGCGACAGCGCCTTTCGTGGTGGCTGGCTGCGCAAAGCCTTGCCGGCCTCGGAGCCGTTTGTCTGGTGGTCTATATGGTGACAGCCATGAATCTGTCCGAGCGCCAACACGAGACACTGGCGCAGAAGGAAACTATCGTCCGGCACATGCTGGGCAGCGGGCAGCACAAGCAAGATGCGTCCGAAGAGCATTCGCTGAGCGACTTCCTTATTGGCCACGAGAACTTTCGGCTGATCGTTCGCATCAAGAACGGACAACAAGTGTTCCCTGTGGCCGGGCCAGCCACGGAATCCGCTAGGCTGGTTTCAAGGGTGTTTGAAGTGGCTCCTCAGGCCGAGGGAGACGATGCACTGCAAGTCACGTTGTCGATGGATGTGACCGATGATCTCCAGCATCTTCGGCGCCTCGCGCTGACCTTGGCGGTGGCCGCAATCGTGGGGGCCATTGTCGTTTCCTTAGGCGGTCTGTCTATCGTCCACATCGGGCTTGCGCCCGTGCGCCGACTGGCCAGTCAAGTGAAATCCCTGTCGGCGAACAACCTTCACCAGCGACTGGACAGTTCGGGCCAGCCTACTGAGTTGGCTCCTCTGGTGGAGCAGTTCAATGGACTGCTGGGCAGGCTCGATCAGTCCTACACCCAACTGGAGGGATTCAATGCAGATGTGGCCCATGAGCTTTGTACGCCACTGGCCACACTGCTCGCCAGCAATGAACTGGCACTGCGCCGTCCAGCCAGTTTCGATCTGCATGAAGTGTTGTCCTCCAATTTGGAAGAACTGCACCGCCTGACAGGGATTGTGAACGACATGTTGTTCCTGTCCCAGGCTGATCGAGGCGCTGTGGCGCGGCGCACGCACACGCCCAGCCTGGCTCTCGTCGTGCAGAAGGTGGCGGAATACCATGAAGCCGCGCTATCGGAGGCGGGGTTGGAACTCAGAATCTCAGGGGATGCATCGGGGGACTTTGATGAGCCATTGTTGAGACGCGCTCTATCAAACCTGATTGGCAACGCCACCCAGTATGCGCGGCGGGATACCGTAGTGCTCGTCAGCGTCGAGACTGTTTCTGCCGAGCGGGCGAGGGTCGTGGTTTCCAATGTCGGTCAGACCATCCCTCCTGAGGTCTTGGATCGCATCTTCGATCGTTTTTTTCGCGCTTCTGCTTCCCGATCCCACAGCCAGAAGAACCACGGGTTGGGTTTGGCCATCACGGCGGCGATCGCGCGCATGCATGGCGGCCACCCCACCGCCAGCAGCAGCGAGGGCGTTACGAGGATTGGTCTGGAATTGAATCGCACACCCAAGTAGAGCGGTCAATGCGGCCTTAGATAGCGGTGAAGCCCTAAATGCCCGAAACCTTACCGCCCGTACTGTTAGTCCGGCTTGACTTTGAAGCAACTTCAAGGTTTCCAATCGGCTCACCAAGGAGAATTGTTTATGAAACGCTGCTACGACGACGCATCGAACCCAGCGTCCCAGGACCAATGCTGCGGCCCAGCTGCGTCCACCGCAATCCAACTAGGTTCCTGCTGCGCCAGCGAGGATGCACATCCCTCGGATACTTGCTGCACCTCAACGTCGGTAGAAGCCGTTGTGCCTTCGCCAGCGGCTGAACGTGGTTCAAAAGGCACCATGTTTCGGATTGCTGCAATGGACTGCGCTTCCGAAGAGAGCGAGATTCGCCGCGCACTGGAACCCGTTTCTGGCATACGCGGCTTAGGATTTCAGCTCGGAGCTCGCACATTGACCATTGACGCACCCGATGAGGTGATTCCTCAAGCCGTGGCTGCCATTCGCAAAGCAGGGTTTGATCCACAGTCGGTGGCAACTGCTGCCTCGAATGATGTCCCTGGGCAGGAACACGTCGCCGAAGGGCTCGGACGTATGGGGTTGGCTTTGGGCTTCGCCATCACGGCTGAGGCCGTGGCGTTCTTTTCTGCGAATACGCTTGTCTTCAAGGGCTTGGGGATGGCCCTGGCGGCTTCCGCCATATGGCTGGCGGGTTTCTCCACCTATCGCAAGGGATTCGCGGCATTGCTGCAGGGGCGCTTGAACATCAATGCGTTGATGACTGTGGCCGTTACCGGCGCTTTCCTCATTGGCCAGTGGCCTGAGGCCGCAATGGTGATGGCCCTCTATGCCATCGCAGAGTTGATTGAAAGCCGTGCAGTAGACCGCGCACGCAATGCTATTAAAAGCCTGTTAGATCTCACGCCAGAGATGGCGGATGTGCGTCAGCCTGACGGTAGCTGGAAAACGGTGGCTGCCGTACAGGTTCCGCTCAACGCCATCGTCAGAGTAAAGCCCGGTGAACGTATGCCGCTAGACGGCACCGTGACCAGTGGCACCAGCGCAGTCAACCAGGCACCTGTCACAGGAGAGAGCATTCCAGTGGACAAGGCCCCGGGAGACCCGGTGTTCGCAGGCACCATCAACGAAACAGGGACCCTGGAGGTGAATGTAACGGCGGAGGCCAGCAACACCACGTTGGCCCGTATTGTCCACTCAGTGGAGCAGGCGCAGGGCTCACGCGCACCCACGCAGCAGTTCGTGGACCGGTTTGCCGCCATCTACACTCCGGCCGTGTTCGCGATGGCCGTCCTCGTGGCGATGCTCACCCCGGCTTTCATGGGTTTGACCTGGATGGAAGCGCTCTACAAAGCACTGGTGTTGCTGGTCATCGCTTGCCCGTGCGCATTGGTGATCGCAACGCCCGTCACCGTGGTCAGTGGCTTGGCGTCTGCGGCTCGACGTGGCATTCTTATCAAAGGCGGCGTGTACCTGGAGGATGCGCACAAGCTCAAGGCCATCGCACTCGACAAGACCGGAACGGTCACAGAGGGTAAACCCAAGCTGGTGGCCCAGCACGTGCTGTCCACGTCACTTTCCGAGGCCCAGATATTGGGCTGGGCGGCAGATCTGGCGGGACAGTCTGATCACCCTGTTTCCAAAGCTATCGCGCTAGGACTGCAGGCTGGTCGAGGCAGCGTAAGCGACTTCAAGGCACTCGCTGGCCGAGGAGTGGAGGCCCAATTGGAGGGCCAACGCCTCATTTTGGGTAACCACCGGCTCATTGAAGAGCGGGGACTCTGCACTCCGGCCGTTGAGGGCCAGTTGAAGGCACAAGAAGCCCAGGGCCGCACCGTCACGCTGCTGGCCAACACCAGCGAAGTGCTCGCCATCTTTGCCGTCGCCGACACCATCAAGGACAGTTCCCGTGAAGCCATCACTCAGATGCACGCGCTAGGTGTCGCCTCGGTCATGCTGACGGGGGACAATAAGTCCACTGCCGAGGCCATCGCCAGCCAAGCTGGCATCGACAAGGCCCAAGGGAATTTGCTGCCAGAGGACAAACTGGCAGCCATCGAGCAGATGCAAGCGCAGTACGGCCCCACCGCTATGACAGGCGACGGCATCAATGACGCTCCCGCACTGGCCCGAGCCAACATTGGAATTGCGATGGGTGCTGCGGGGACGGACACTGCCATGGAGGCCGCCGACATCGTCATCATGAACGACGATTTGCGCCGCATCCCGGAGGTGATACGGCTCTCCAAACGCACCCGTAGCATTCTTCTTCAGAACATCGCTTTGGCGTTGGGCATCAAGGCCGTGTTCCTGGTCCTCGCGATCCTCGGCAACGCGTCCATGTGGATGGCGGTTTTCGCCGACATGGGTGCCAGCCTCCTAGTGGTCGGTAATGGATTGAGGCTGCTGCGCGGTGCACGCGCTGACGCGGCCCAGCAATCGAATTCCGTCTGTTAACAAAGATGGACGGTATGGTTGAGGTGGCGGTGCCTACATGCGAGCCTTGGCGCGGGTGCTGACAAGTGAATCCGCCCATCGGACCCCGTATCGCCATCGCTGCCATAGAGGGTTCAGTGGACGTGCTGATGATGCACATCGGGTGCATGCGCGTGGGCATGCGTCATCGCCTCATGCACGTGTGAATGGCTGTGGCTGCCCTGTGGCATCGCGTCGTGGGTGTGCAAATGGTGTCCGTCATCGTGGCGGTGGGCGTGTTCATGTTCCAGCATTTCGTGCGTGTGCTCGTGCCCATGGCTCTCCGCCAGGTGCAGCGCCACGCCGACCAGCATGAGCGTCCCACCCAGCAGCATCAGCCATCCGGAGGAGCGTTCCCCGAAGCCGAAGGCCGCGGCAGCGCCAATGAAGGGCGCGAAGGCGAACACCGAGCCCGTGCGCGCCGCACCAAACGCCCGCTGGGCCAGAAGGTAAAAGCGCAGGCTCAGGCCGTAGCCCGTGGCTCCAACAGCGAGAAGTCCAAGTGCTGCGGATAACGAAGGCAAAGGCTCCCCAGTCGAAGCAGCCAATGCTGCCGTCGCTGTGGCTCCCAAGGTGGCCTTGGCCATCACCACCTGGCTGGGGTCGCGCTCAGCCAGCCCACGGGACAAGGTGTTGTCCACCCCCCAGGCGACGGTGGCCAGCAGCACGGCCAGCAGCCCCAGCAGCTGCACGCCTCCTTGCAGGCCCTGGTCCAGAACGAGAGCCATTCCTCCTGCGAGAAGCAAGAGCATGGCGACCCACACGCTGCGGCCCATGGTTTCGCTGTACAGCCACCATGCCAGCGTCGCGGTGAACAACGCCTCCAACGTGAGCATGAGCGATGCGCTGGCCCCGCTCGTGTGCTGCAGGCCCCAGGCCAGGGCTACCGGCCCCAGCGCCGCGCCAAAGCCAGCCATCGCCAGAAGGCGCGGAATGTCGGACCTTTGCACGCGCGCTTCATGCGCAGCAGTCCGCAGCGACAGTGCCCCGATCAGGGCCGCTCCTGCGTACAGGAGCGCCGCCGTGCTGAAGGCGCCCAATCCGGCGCCCAACTTTTGCACCAAAGGCGTGCTGATGCCGAACAGGGCTGCTGCCAGCAGTGCAAACAGGCCGCCGCGCAGGGCTGGAAGGTGCAAAGAGTCAATCATGGTGCGAGTGATTTCACCATGAAGTTCATGGCCTACCATTGGGTAGCGATTCATGGAGGGGCACAGCTATGGAAACCGAGGTGGGAGCGATAGCCGAGGGGCAGCAGATTCTCAGTGGCAATGACGTGATGGAGGCGCAGTTCAAGTTGCAAGCAGCGACCGAGAACGGCGAGCCCGCGCAGAAGCTGTATTTGAAGACGTTCCAACCCATCGACCGGGACATGCAGCTATGGCAAGCAAGACCCGAATCGGAGTGGCCCTTGCTGGCGACCATCCTGGCAAACAGGATCATCATGTATCCAATACATGCGAATCCACACACAAAGCGCTACCTGAAGCCAAAGCATGGTCGCTTCACGACCGTTATCTACGAAGACGGCGCCCGTAGCGATTTGCCAAGCGACCCGCAGGACGCGGCCGCTCACGTCGCATTGAGACTGGCATCGAGCATCTTTGATCTGCCTGGTGACGGGCTTGGCCTTATCAAAGATCTCGACACGGTTTGGCGGGCCCTGTCACTAGTACAGCAGGCAGACATTCTTGCCATTGGGAAAAAAACAGAAATGCGCCTGGATGGGCGCACGGTGTTTATCGACCAAAGTGAACTGGACAGCCTGCGCCGCGCCTTCAACCGGACCAAGACCCGTGGGCGAAGCCTGATCCAAAGGATCCAGCATGGCCTCGTTTATGACGACGTGCTCACGAGAATCAATCCCGAGAAATTCCAACGGATCGAGCGGGATGCTCCACCTTTGGTGCGGGTACGACGCGAAAGCGCCGCGCAGACCTCCAGTCGCGAGCGCGCGGAGCGTCGAGCCAATGTTCAGACGGTGCGAAAGCAGGTTGATGAGTTGGCTGCCGAGGCACCTGTGAACCGCCCCGGGTATCGAGGAGGCCGGTTGGTTTAAGTTGACACCTTTGTCGAGGTGTCGCTGGCGGCGAGTTGCCTCCAGTAGTTTGCCTCAGCTTCTGCCGGAGGGATGCCCCCAATCGGCGTGAGCAGTCGGACGTGGTTGAACCAGTGCACCCATTGCAGGGTGGCCAGTTCCACGGATTCCCTGGTCTTCCAAGGTCCCCGGCGGTGAATCAACTCGGCCTTGTACAGACCGTTGATGGTCTCGGCCAGCGCGTTGTCATAGCTGTCTCCCCTGCTGCCCACCGAAGGTTGTATGCCCGCCTGGTCCAAGCGTTCGGTGTAGCGGATGCTGACGTACTGACTGCCCCTGTCGGAATGGTGCGTCAAGACATGGGCCGCTGGCTGGCGTTCGTACAGAGCCTGCTCCAGGGCATCGAGCACGAAGTCCGTCTGCATGCTGCGACTGACGCGCCAGCCCACGATGCGCCGAGCGTACACATCCACCACAAAGGCCACATACAACCAGCCTTGCCAGGTGGAGACATAGGTGAAGTCCGACACCCATAGCTCGTTGGGACGGCTGGCATGGAAGTGCCGGTTGACGTGGTCCAGCGGGCACGGGGCCGAGGTATCCGGCGTGGTGGTGCGCACCGCCCTGCCACGGCGTGCCCCTTGCAAGCCCATGGCACGCATCAGACGCTCGACCGTGCAGCGCGCCACCACGATGCCCTCGCGGTTCATCTGCAGCCAGACCTTGTCGGCTCCGTAGACCTGCCAGTTGGCGTGCCACACGCGCTGAATGTCGGCCTTCAAACCCTCGTCACGCTGGGCGCGTGCACTGCGCAGTTGCGCGTTGCGTTGCCGGGCTGCGTGGCGCCAGTAACACGACGGGGCCATCTGCAGCGCCCGGCAGATGGGCTCGACCCCGTAGTCATCACGGTGGCGGTCGATGTAGGCCTTCACGACTTGAGTCGGCGGTCGAGCTCCGCCTGCGCGAAAAACGCGCTGGCCGTCTTCAGGATGTCGTTGGCCCGGCGCAATTCTTTGACCTCACGCTCCAGTTCCTTGATGCGCTGCGCATCCGAGGTGGTGGTGCCGGGGCGCTGGCCGCTGTCGACCTCGGCCTTCTTGACCCAGTCGTTCAAGGTCTGTGGCACGCAGCCAATCTTGGGGGCAATCGATTCAATCGCTGCCCACAGCGACGGGTAGTCGGCTCGGTGCTCCTGCACCATGCGCACGGCGCGCTCGCGCACTTCCGGGGAGAACTTCGGTGACTTGTTCATAGCTCCATCTTCTCAAGTGTTGGAGCCTCCTCAAAACCCGGGGCGGTTCATCCCTCAGGCGACCGCTGGCTTCTGTCGCACGCATCGCCATAGTGATATGAGACACCTGCAAGCCAGGGATCATCGCGCACACGCCTTTCGCATTGTTTTCCGTTCCATGTGCGTATAGGGCGCCGTAGACGGCCTTCAGCTCACCGACATCTTTGGCCATGCGGCCGAGCAGGGCTTGGCTGAAACCAGTCTTGGCATCGATCTCGACCAGCATGTTGCCAAACTGGGCATTGCCGATCATGTTGAACATGCTTTCGCGTGTCTTCGTGACCTGAGGCTCGACTTCCAAGGCCTGGATCGGGGCAATGTGAATGTGCCCCTGGCTGTCGATGGTCAAATTGCCCTCTTCAACGGCTTGTGCAAGTTGACAGATGCCTGCGTTGACCCGTTCCAACACGCGTTTCAAGAACTTCTCAGGATTGTCGGTAAGGCTCAGCGCACGAATCAAGGACTTGTGCTTGTCCGCCCATTGCTCCTTGGGTATCAGTTGGTCGGCGCGGCTGCGATGGCGGCTGCTGTGTTCCAGCCACAGCTTCCCGCCTTTGATCGCCTTGCGCAAGGAAGTCGCTGCACTAGCTTTGAGCGCTGCAAGAGCGATCTTGCGATCAGGGGCCTCCAGCAGTGAATGCCACCCCGGATCCGCAACCGACACGTCAAATCCTTCGGGAAGGCTGGTGATGCCGCGCCTGGCCAAATCGCGCAGCGTCTTCAGCTGCTTGAGCGCCTTGTCCGTTTCCTCACCTTTGACCTCCAGAATCCCGAGGGAATTGAGTAGGGCCGAGACACGCGGCGCCTGTTCTTTCACCAGCGTTTCTCGAACGAATTGAGCCCGAGTCCCGGCAAAGTTGTCCTCGGATTGAGGAACTAGGTCGCGCATCGCCTCAACGATCTGCGTGTCGGTCAACTTCGTGTCGTAAAGAATGTCCTTTAGCCTGACGCGCTCAGCACGCAGATCCACAGAACTTTCGGCCTGCTTCTTCAGCACCTTGCCTGATGCCTTGCGATAGAGATCTGTGAGGCATCGCGCACCCATATCCGCAGCCATGTCCGTGTAGTCCAACAGGGCGACATGCAAAAAGGCAACCATGCGCAGATCGCGTTCATCCTCAGAAAGCACCTTCGTCGCGGACGGAGGGCGGTTGATCACCTCCTGGCTGTACGCTCTGAGACGATTCAATGGGATCGCCGACAACTTCCACTTGTGGACCTGCAGTGACTTGAGGCACTCGATCTTCTTGGTAACCTCGCTCAGCGTGAGTTGCCCATGCTTTCCCGCAGGCATACGCAGCCACTCCAGCACGGTGTGGCCGCCAGGTCCAGATCGCTTTGAAAACGCGTGAGAAAGCGCCGACTGCACTTGCCTGGGTGGCACACCAGTACGAATTGCTGTGATGGCGGAGCGCTCTTGGTCGGCAAAGGCTGCGCGTGCCATGTCGCGCAGCGTCCTGTCTCCAGGCAGCACAATTCGACGATCAAAGAGCCAATGTTCTGCTTGGTGAACCAAGTCATCCACCGATACCGCTGATGCAGAAAGCTCTCCGAGAGCATCGGCTAGAAGCGATTTGGTAGTGTCATCTACAACCGCAAAGCCGACCCGTTCCCGAGCCCAGAGTTGGTGCGCGTAGCGCGTGTCCCTGTCCTTGTACAGGGAGGTCACTGATGCGATATCCGTCGCGTGCATGCCAAGCGCGGAGGTCAGGCACCGCAGCAGGACAGGCGGGAGACCAGAGAAAGCATCGGGATGCCGCCCCGTAGCACGGAGCATCACGAGTTGAACCGCCGCACCAAGGCGAGCGGTCCCTCTGAAGCGGGGTGGACGCAATTCCTCAATGTCCTCAGCACTCAGCCCAAAGCACTCCTCGACTTCCCGCTTGGACAGCGATCTTGGTAGGGTCCCGGACCCAACGAAACGCAGGTAATGGCTAGGCAAGCTGGTCCTCCCATGGCCAGCGCAGCGGCGAGCCTGCCGAAGTCTACGGAATCGCCCCTAAAAGTTCCAGACGGGAAGAGGAAATGCGGGTTAACCCTAGGCGCCTAACCAGGCTCGCTGCACGGAAAGTGAGATCACCCCCCCGAGGGCGACATCGAACTGGCCACGCTGTTGTCCGTCAAGACCGGCGGCTGCCCCGAAAACTGTGGCTATTGCCCGCAGTCCGCCGAGTTCGACACCGGCGTCAAAGCCCAAAAAATGCTGGAGGTGGACGAGGTGCTGCAGGCCGCGCAGGCCGCCAAGCAGGCGGGCGCCACCCGTTTTTGCATGGGCGCCGCCTGGCGCGCCCCCAAGGACCGGGACATCGACAAAGTGGCCGGCCTGATTTCTGCCGTCAAAGGTCTGGGGCTGGAAACCTGCGCCACGCTGGGCATGTTGCAGCCGGACCAGGCCCTGGCCCTCAAGGCCGCCGGGCTGGACTACTACAACCACAACCTGGACACCGCGCCAGAGTACTACCAGGACGTGGTCAGCACGCGCCAATACCAGGAGCGGCTGGACACCTTGCAGAACGTACGCGACGCCGGCCTGCGCGTGTGCTGCGGCGGCATTGTGGGCATGGGTGAGGCGCCGGTGCACCGCGCCGGGCTGATTGCGCAACTGGCCAACCTGAACCCCTACCCGGATTCGGTGCCCATCAACAACCTGGTGCGCGTGCCCGGCACACCGCTGGCCGAGAGCGAGCCGATCGACCCGCTGGACTTTGTGCGCATGATTGCCGTGGCCCGCATCACCATGCCCAAAGCACGCGTGCGCCTGTCGGCCGGGCGCCAGCAACTGGGCGAGGCGGTGCAGGCGCTGTGCTTTCTGGCCGGGGCCAACTCGATTTTTTACGGCGACAAGCTGCTCGTCACCGGCAACCCGGACGCCAACGCCGACCTGCAACTGCTGCGCAAGCTGGGCCTGCGCAGCCGCCAGACGCAGGAGGAGGGCGCTGCGCCTGCCGCCAATGCAGCGCAGGGATGCGGCTGCGGTTGTACTTGCGGCTGAGAATTGCTATAAAAAAAATAGCTTGTAGCGCCCGTGGATAGAGCGCTACAAGCCATTTTTACCAAGAGAAGTACGTGTTTTACTTTTTCATCGGACAGGTGTTGATGCCCAGCAACGTATAGGCCGGGCAAAAGCCGAACAGGCCCGTGGCCAGCGGCACCACACCGATCCAGCCCCAAACGCCCACCGTGCCTGTGGCGGCCAGGCCGATCAGCACCAAACCGGCGACGATGCGCAGGATGCGGTCCAGAGATCCAGCATTGTGTTTCATATGGTTTTCCTTTCTGGTTGAAGTATGGAGATTGCCTGGCAGGGTCACTTGAGGCGCTTGCCGGTACTGTCAAACACTTGCATTTCAATGGAAACGCCCTGGCCCACGCTCTGGGTCACCGTGCAATAGGCCTCAAACTGGTCAAGCACGCGGTCCAGGTGCTCCAGGCTAGAGGCGGGTACGCCCAGGTGCAGGGCGGCGGTCATCTTGAGCACGCGCAGGCGCTTTTGCTCGTTGCGGCCGATCTCGGCGTCCACGGTGCAGTGCAATGGTTCGGGCGTCTGCTTGAACTTGCGCAGGGCAAACAGCAGCGAATCGGACAGGCAGTTGCCCACGGCAGCCGCCAGCAGCTGCACGGGGGAGGGGCCCTGCCCCGAGCCCAGTGGCGTGGGCTCGTCGGCCAGCAGGGGTGGAATCCCCTCACCAAAATCGACCTGGAACTGGTAGTCCTGCTGTTGACGCAGGGTGATGCGGACGTTGCTCTCGCTCATGGCTATCCTTTGGAGGTATCAGTTGCGTTGAATGGCACGCCCCATCTGCATGGCCACCATGCCCACGGAGCCTCCGTTGCGTGCGCCGGTGTAGCCCATTTGCTGTAGCCACACCATGGCCATCTGCGAGCGGGCTCCGGACAGGCAGTACAGCAGCACCTCGGCAGTCGGGTCTGGCAAAGCCTTGGGTGCGTCAATCTGCAGTCGATCCAGGGGCAAGTTCAATGCTCCTTCGACATGGCCAGAAGCAAACTCTCCGGGTGAACGAACGTCCACCAGGATGGGGGCGGCGTCAGTGCCGGTCTCGGAACCCATGTCCGAAGCCATCGGCAATCAGCAGCCCGGCTGGATGCCCAGCTTGCGCAAGATGTTTTCCAGCATGCACCACTTGGTGAACCCGCTTTGCAGCAGGTTGGCGCCTACAAAGGCGGTGAACGCCAGCCACCATTGGCTCATGAACAGCGGACTGCCTGGAATACCCAGGGCCAGGGACAGCAGGATGAAGGTACCCGCCAACAGGCGGACCACTTGCCAGGAAGTCATTGCAATCTCCTTCGCGATGCGTTGCAGAACATTTGTTGACTGAATTATTTAGCCAAACAGCTAATTAGTCAAACGATGTATCATGGCAACCCTGTGACAGCGATGTCTGCGGGTGCCTTTCAGCGCCCGCACTAGGAATATTCCGATGAAAAACCTCCCGCCAGAAGCCCTGCAGCAGGTCGCCGCTTACTTCCAGACGTTGGCAGAGCCCACGCGCCTGCGCATCCTCAACCTTTTGCGTGAAGGCGAACGCAATGTCGGTGAACTGGCCCAACTCTGCGGCTACACGGCAGCCAACATCTCCCGACATTTGTCCCTGATGACCCAGCAAGGCCTGGTACGCCGTGAGAGCCGTGGCACCAGCGTGTACTACAGCATTGCTGATGAATCGGTCTACGCGTTGTGCGATTTGGTCTGTGGGAGCATTGCGCGCCAGTACGAGCGTGCCACCAAGACGCAGCACGCCATCTTTTCGAGGGAATGAGGGGCAGCGTGGTTGGATCAGGCCTGGCGACGACGGAAAACCCAGATCTCCTTGTTTTTACTATTTAACATAATATACATCGTATCTAGTCATTGAAGTGATCCAGGACCAACGGCACAGGCTGCGTCGTGGATCACCACAGCGCCCAACCATACATTGCATCCCACGGCACAATGGGCCTATGAGAATCCTGCACACCATGTTGCGCGTTGGCAATCTCCAGCGCTCCATCGACTTCTACACCCAGGTGCTCGGCATGCAGTTGTTGCGCCAGTCCGAGAACCCTGAATACAAATATTCGCTTGCGTTCCTGGGTTTTGACGGCGGCAACCCCGGCCAGGCAGAGATCGAGCTGACCTACAACTGGGGCGTAGAGAGCTATGACATGGGCTCCGCGTATGGCCACATCGCCATTGGGGTACCCGACGCCTATGCCGCCTGCGAGCGCATCCGTGCTGCCGGGGGCAACATCACGCGCGAACCGGGGCCGGTCAAGGGCGGCAGCACGGTGATCGCCTTTGTGACCGACCCGGACGGCTACAAGATCGAGTTGATCCAGCGGCAGCACAGTGAAACCGGTGCAGGCTTGCGCTGACCATGGTGCCAAGCCAAACATTTGCTATCTATTTAATAGCATCTGACGCTTGATTTGCGGGCGCCAGAGCACTATTTGGCTTCAATTGACCGGCGTGTGAGCGCATCCACCTCGCGGCGGGCCGCTTCGGCGTCGCGGGCATATTCGGCCAGGTAGCGATCGCGCTCTTCGCTGCTCCATTCATCGGACGAAAAGCGCGCGAGCGGATAGCTGACACTCTGGTGCACCAAACCGGCCCAGCGCGGCATCAGCGCGCGGTCGGGAAAACGGTCGGGGATCAGCAGAAAGCCCTCCACGTCGCGCAAGCGCAGCGGAAAGGCGGGTGCCTTGTCACGTATCAGTGCGCCAAACACCTGCAAACGCATTTCCTGCTCACCAGAGCCCAACTCCTGGTTGAACTGCACCAGGGCAAATGGCTTGCCTTGCGCATCGTCCACGCGGCCGCTGACCACATATCGACCTGCCGTGCGCACCTGCGCCTTGAGGTAAAAGTGGAGCGAACCGCCCTCCACCGCCTC
The DNA here is from genome assembly GCF_010020825.1 of Acidovorax sp. 210-6. Taxonomy (GTDB): domain Bacteria; phylum Pseudomonadota; class Gammaproteobacteria; order Burkholderiales; family Burkholderiaceae_C; genus Simplicispira; species Simplicispira sedimenti. The sequence continues at coordinate 2,016,073 of NZ_JAACJE010000001.1, read as the reverse complement.
CCGCACCCCGAGCCAAGTGGCGGGCACAGCGGGTGCGTACACCACGTCGAAATGCGCCACCCCTTGTCGCCCCTGCGCAGCCACCTGGGCCAGGATGCGGATGGTGCCGTCGTACTGACCAAAGCCTTGCTGTGCAGGGCTGAGCAAGGCGCTATGCACGCCGTCGCCTGCCAGCGCATCGGCACCGGTGCCGTTGTCAGCAAAGGCCAGGTCGGTTTGGATCAGCGGCACCGGCGTGCGCGTGTCCGGGACCGACTGGGCTGCTGCGCCGCGCACGATCAGCGGCAGGCGCTGGCCTTCTTCGTTCAGGGCCTCGATGGAAAAACGGGCCACGTCGGTACCGCTGAGGAAGACCCGATCCTGGGTGGTGCGTAGCCGCACGCCCTTGACGACATCGCCCTTGGCATCGCGCAAAGGGGTTTCTTCCGTCACCGGATCGAAAGGGCGCACCTGGTCGGGGTGATCCGCCAGGGGACGCGACTCGTGCGGGTAGCGTGTGGCGTCGCGGTAGCTGGCATACACCTGCTCCGCGCGCTCGTAGCGGGCTTGCCACAAGCGCAGTTTTTCGGCCTGGGCCTGTTGCCCTGCAGCACTCAGGGGAGCCTGCGCGCCGGGCGTGGGCGGGCCCGACGCATCAGCCTGTCCCGGCGTGGCGAGGGTTGAAGCCATGGCGGACGAGGGCGCTGCGCTGGCGGCAGCCCCTGCCCCGCCCGCCGAGGCCCCGTCGGCCGCCAACCACCACCATGCCCCACCTACGGCAGCGGCGGCCAGGCCCGCCGCAATCCATGCCCGCGATGCCACCGGGTGTCCGCAGGGTCAGCGGGCGTTGGCGGCCATGTCGGCGCGCACCTTGGAGACCACCCCGCCCCAGTTGCCCCGGGTGTAGTGGTCGAGGGACTCGCTGTCGTCCCGGAACTGGACGCTGTGGTAAGCCCATTTCGCGCGCCCACCCTCGTTCGCCGCTGTGCCCAGGGTCAGATCGTTGCAAAACCAGTCCGAGGGGTTGCAGAAGCCAGCGCCACCGCTGCCCGACACACCGCCGGCCGAGTGGTAGGCCACGGCCTCATCGTCCTGTCCCGGCAGGATGCCCGAGTAGAGCGTGCCCTTGGCGCCCGCATACATGTAGAACCACTTGGCGCGGGTCTGGTTGTGGTCGTACATGGCGCGTGCGGTGGCCGTCTTGAGGTCGGACGTGAGCGGGTCCGACACCGCCCAACTGCCTACGTTGGCCAGCTCGCTGCCCCCGGCGGCCCCGGCAGCCACGTTGACCCACTTGATGTTCCAGCCCGTTTGGGTGCTGCCATCGGTGTTGCCGCACACGCCCGAGGCATTGGGCGTGGCGTTCTTCTTGTAACGGGCCGATCCCCCGTAGAGCGACAGCGCATAGCCGATCTGCAGGTTGCCTGCACTGTGCGCGGCGATGTAGCACCAGTTCTGCCCGGTGCAGTAGCAGTCCAGGGCGTCGCGGATGCGGTAGTTCTGGTCGGCAATGCGGTTGTAGCCGTCCCAGTTGACCGACTTTTTGTTGACTCCCGCCTCGGTGCTGGCAGGGCCCCAGTACGTGAAGTCGGCATGGTTGCCCGGCTGGCCGCCTCCGGTGCGGCCATTGATCCAGAGCGAATAGTTGGTGGCATATACCCCTGTGGCCAGCGCCCCCAGCAGTGCCACAGCGCCCATCGCCCAGCGGCGCGGACGGATTCGAGAAATGTTCAGGCCCAAAGTACGCATCAGGATTCCCTCTCGTCGTGGTGATTGGTCTGCCATCCCTGCCACTGGGATGCACAACCGCGCCCTGGGGATGGTGATGCAGGTCAAAAACGAACGGTCGTGCGCGAAAAAGTATCCAGATATTGCGAGCGCTTGCGCATTGGCATTAACCCTGCTGTCCGACGCAGCCCACAGCCAGGGCTGGCGGTCATCCGCCCGCCGCGGTGCGGGGGTCGGCCGCGCAAACGCGGTTGCGCCCTTGCTGTTTGGCCTGGTACAAGGCCTGGTCCGCAGCGCGCAGGGCCGCGTCCCACTGGGCTGCGTTGTGCACCGCAGTGCATACCAGACCCACGCTGATGCTCACGACCCCTGCGGTGGGCGAGGCCACATGCGGCAAACCCAGCGCCTGCACGGCTTGGCACATGCGCTGGGCCAGGGCCATGGCATGGTCGGCGTCCACGTCGTACCACAGCACCACAAACTCCTCGCCGCCATAGCGGGCGCAAGCGTCCAGCGGTCTGCGGGCATGCTCGGCAATCACATGGGCCACCGACTGCAAGGCCACGTCACCGGCCGCATGGCCGTAATGGTCGTTGTAGTGCTTGAAGTGGTCCACATCCACCATGGCGATGCCGATGCTGCGCCCATCCCGCAGGGCCTCGCGCCATATGCCTGTTGCCCTGGTACTGAAGGCGCGGCGGTTGAGCAGTCCGGTGACGAAATCACGCTCGGCGAGCTTGTGCATTTGCACCATGGAGCAAAAATTCTGACGTACTGCTTGCTCCAGAAAATGGTTTCCAAAGCATCCAATCAGGTTGGCAGTGGCCAGAAAAAACGCGTTGTACAACAGTGTGTCGCCATTCAGGCCGACGTGAAGCTCCATGGCCACATAGGCCAGGAACACCAGCCACCCGCAGAGGGAGGCAGCCACAAAGCGCAGCCCGGTCAAAAAATAGGAAAAGAAGGTGGCCAGGATGATGCCTTCATAAGGCAAGCCGAAGGCGTGCACCCGAGCGACCCAGATGATGCCCACGATCCCCAGTCCGCTCGCCAGCGCCGAAGCACTGACCAGCCATTGCAGCCATTCACGCAGGCTGCGCACGTACAAGGCAACCCAGGTCAGCGCGAGCACCGGCACGATGCCGCCCAGCCGCAAGCCAAGCACGCCGTCGCGCACCAACGGCGGCAGGCTCAAGGCATCCAGCATTGCGAAGGCCAGGAACAGCGCCAGAGCCACCGGCAGCGACTTTCGCATGCGGGGCAGAAACTCTGCCAGGTGGTAGCGGCGAAAGTCGGCTTCCAGCGCCGCATCGGCAAAGCGCAGACGCAACCACCCTGCCCGCGCAAAAGCCCCTGTCGATGCGCGGGCGCCGTTCGCTGGCTCAGGGCTGACCATGGCAAGTGTGGGCGTGGTGTGGAGGGCCGTCTTCAGGGCGCAGCGCCCTGCTCCACCAAATCCATGCGGCGCCGAATGCGGGCGGTGACATCGGGTTGACCGCCCTGCTCTGCCCACTGCCGCTGCACCCCCAGCCAGGCCAGCAAGGGCCTGCGCCAGCCCTGCTGCGACGCGGTGTCCACGGCTGCCTGCACCACCGCTGGCGATGCCTGGGACCGGCGCAGCAACACCCCGGCCGCCACCAGGCGCGCCAGCGGGTCAGAAAGCTGCAGGACGTGGGCAGCGGCCGCAGCGTCCGTGGTGGCAAGGGCCAGGGCCTGCTGTGCGGGTGGCAACAACGCGGCCTGCATGGGGTCCAGCGTCTGGCCAGCCAGATAGGCGGCGTAGGCCAGCTCTGGCCCGGCAGCATCGGTGCGCAGGGCCTCGAAGCGAGGGCAGTCCCAGGGCATGGCGCTGGCAGTTTGTGCGGCACATTGCAGCAGCTCCAACCGTGCCATGCGTGAGGGTTGGCCAGTGCGGGCAATGGCTTGGCGGGCGTGCTGCCATTCCAGTGTCGCCACCCGTTGGTTCCCGCTGAGGTAGGCCTCCAGCGCACGCTGCGATGCGCCATGCGAATCCATTTGCCACGCGGGTGCTGGGGGCTGGCTGGAGCATGCTGCCAGCAGCAGACACAGGGTGGCAGCGGCGGCTGTGCGCCTCGTCCAGGGGATGGCGTTCGCAGTCATGGCAGCGTGATTTCCGTATCGCGGGCAAACGGCCATTTGCGCTGGATGTCGCCCACCAGTTGGTCGATCTTGCGCAGGTTGGACTCCACCTCGGCACGCAGCGCCCCCAGATCGGCCGTGCCCTCGCGCACATTGGCGCCGACGGCCTGGGCCTCGGCCAGCACGGCGTCCACCTTCTTCAGCGTGGCGCGGGTGTCGGCCAGCAAGCCACCCAGCTGCGCGACGCTGGCCTGCACCTGGGGCATCAGGCCCCCAGGACCGTACAGCTGGGTGTCGGTCTTGGCGGCCAGGCCGTCGATGCGGGTGAGCAAGGCGTTGGTGCGGTCGAGCGCCGCCAGCACCTTGCCTGCATCCTGCGCATTGCCCATGAGCACCTGCAATGCGCCGCCAGGGGCATTGAGCCGCTCGGTCAGCGTGCGCACCTGGGCCAGGCTGCTGGCCAGGGCGGCGTCCTGTGCGGTCAGCGCATTGAGGTTGCCCAGCAGTTCACGTGCACTGGCCATGAGCTGCGGGATCTCCGACGTGGCATCGCCGCGCAGCACCGGGCGCACGGCCCCATCGGGCAGTGGGTCGTCGTTGAGCAGGCCCGAATACGCGCGAATGGCCGTGCCCCCCACCATGCCGCGCACCAGGGTGAACACGCTGGAGACACGCAGCCAGTGCGCGTCCTTGCGCGCCACATCGATAACGATGCGTGCATTGCCTTCGTCGGCCAATTCAATGCGGCGCACCCGGCCGATGGGAAAGCCAGAAAACGTCATGTCCATGCCCACCACCACGCCCTCGGAGTCGTCGGCAACCAGCACCAGGGTCTGGGTGGGCTCAAAGGCGCCGCGCGCATACAGCAGGTACATCACCGAGCCGACGATGAGTGCCAGCGTGAACAGCAGCAGCGCGGCGGCCTTGAGTTCGAGGTGTGCGACCGGGCGCAGCGCTTCGGGCGCAGGCGGGGGTGGGGACGGTGGGGTGGCGTTCATACCTTCTCAGTCGGTGGGGTGGCGTTCATACCTTCTCAGTAGTAGTTGCCCACGAGCGAGGCCACTTCGATCAGCAGCAGCACCGCAAACATGCGCGCCAGGCCGCCCAACTCGCTTTGCTGCGACAGGGCTTCGCCTTCATCGTACAGGGCAGAGGCCAGAGGGATCACCGCCACGGCCAGGCTGGACAGCAGCGTCTTGATGCCAAAAACCAGTGTCACCGCAGGCGAAAACACCTGGCCGAACATGCGTGTATAGCTGGGCAAGCCCGCCAGATTGAAACCGTACACCCCCAGGTAGGCCATGACCAGGGCCACCACGCAGGACAGTGCCGCCAGCGTGATGCAGGCAAACACCCCAGCAGCCACGCGCGGCAACAGTTCGGCGCGCACCGGGTCGGCACCGGCGCGGCGCAGAGCGTCCAGATGGCCCGCATGGCGCAATTGGGCCAGCGCCGCGCCGCTTGGAATGGTGCAGCGCAAGGCAACAAACAGCGCCGCCGTCAGCGGGATGAGCTCCAGCACCAGCACGCGGATGACCATCTCCAGCGCATAGGCGGTGAGCCCATAGCTCAGCGCCGTGACCACCACAATGCGTGTGAGCACCAGGCTCAGCAGCGCGGCCAGCACCGTAAAGCCCGGCAGGATGGGGGCTGTTTCCAGATAGATGCGCTGCATCAGGCTGCGCCGTGCTGGGTGGGCGTAGGTCGATGGCGACAGTGCCAGCACCAGCACCACCGCTCCCAAATACACCATGCGCCCCCAGGCCAGCACACGGCGCTGCAGAGCCATCCACAGGCGGGCATGCAGGGCTGGCGGTGCAAGGCGGTGCAGCATGGGGAGGATGATAGCGGGCGACAGAATATCTGAATGAAATATGGCTCTAGCGCTTATTCAACAAGCGCAATCAGCTATCAATATAGTAGCAAATCAAACATGCCGCAAGGGGCCACCAGGCCGTGGAGACTCGCCACCGGGTTGGGCATCTGCCTGGGCATGCAGCGCTTCGATGATGCGGCAGTGCGCGCCTGTGCCGTCGCAGCCGTTGCGCAGATCCAGCAGACTGCGCTCCAGCGCCTGCAGCTCCTGCAGGCGTTCGCGCACATGCTGTAGGTGGGCGTCGATGGTGGTGCAGGCGGCATCGCAGTCGGCCTTGGAGCGCAGGTCCAGCGACAGCAGCGAGCGCACTTCGTCCAGCGACATGTCCATGGCCCGGCACAGGCGGATGAAGCGCAGACGGTGCACATCGGCATCGCTGTAGAGCCGGTAGCTGTTGTCGGCGCGCACACCGGCGGGCAGCAGGCCTTCCTTCTCGTAGTAGCGGATGTTGGCCGCCGTCACGCCCGAGCGGCGGGCTGCGTCGCCGATACGATGGTGGGGGGTTGGCGCAGACATGCTTGACCTTGAAGTGGCTTGAGGGTTTCCAATCATGCCATCGATCGCTTGTTCTGGAGAAACCCCTATGTCCGCCCATTGCCATGGCGGCTGCTGCAGCAGCCCACCCCCCAGCGCCGATCCGCGCTACCGCCGGATTCTGTGGATTGCGCTGCTCGTCAACGCTGCTATGTTTGTTGTGGAGCTGGGGGCTGGCGTGCAGTCGGGCTCGGCGGCGCTGTTGGCTGACGCCATCGACTTTGCGGGCGATGCGGCCAACTACGGCGTGTCGCTGTGGGTACTGGCCATGGCCACCGCCTGGCGCGCGCGCGCAGCATTGCTCAAGGGCGCGAGCATGCTGGCCTTTGGCGTGTTCGTGATTGCGCGCGTGACCTGGGGTGCGCTGCAGGGCGTGCCGCCCGAGCCCATCACCATGGGTGCCATCGGCCTGCTGGCCCTGGCGGCCAACCTGGGCGTGGCCGTGCTGCTGTACGCCTGGCGCGAGGGTGACGCCAACATGCGCAGCGTCTGGCTGTGTACGCGCAACGACGCCCTGGGCAACCTGGCCGTGCTGGCGGCCGCGCTGGGTGTGTTTGGCACCGGCGCCGCCTGGCCCGACCTGGCGGTGGCAGCCATCATGGCGAGCCTGGCCATCAGTGGCGGCATCAGCGTGATCCGGCAGGCGCTGGGGGAATTGCACGCGGGGTAGGCTGCCGACATCGGTGGGGCGGTAGTGCAACCGTGTTCCAATTCCTCTCCCCCCGCTTTTCTATTGCACGCCGCCAATGACCGCGCCCACCCCTCCCGCCGCCGAGCCCCACAGCGCCACCGAAGACGTGGTAGCCATCTTTACCGGCGTGCTGATGATTTCCGTGGGCGTGGCGTTCTTCACCAGTGCAGGCTTGCTGACCGGCGGCACGGCGGGCCTGGCCTTTTTGTTGCACTACGCCACTGGCGTGGGCTTCGGCAAGATCTTCTTCGTGCTCAACCTGCCGTTCTACTGGCTCGCGCTGCGCAAGCTGGGGCGCGAATTCACGCTCAAGACCTTTGTGGCGGTGCTGCTGCTGTCGCTGATGACCGAGTGGCAGCACCAGTGGCTGCAGATGGCACGCATCGAACCGCTGTACGCCGCCATTGCCGGGGGATTGATCACCGGCACCGGCTTTCTGGCGCTGTTTCGCCACCGTTGCAGCCTGGGCGGGGTGGGCATCGCTGCGCTGTACGTGCAAGACCGCTACGGTTGGCGTGCAGGCAAGGTACAAATGGCGGTGGACTGCTGCATTGTGCTGCTGGCCCTGTGGACGGTAGAGCCCCTGCGCGTGGCCTGGTCGGTGGTGGGCGCCGTGGCGCTCAACCTGGTGCTGGCCTTGAACCACCGGCCTGGGCGCTACACCGGCACTTGAGCCACCGGACGGAACCTTTGCGCGCCGCAGCGGCTCCGATCGAGGGAGATGCCGCACAATGTCTGTAGCGCGCCATTTCGGATTTCCTCTCCATTGAACGCCCCAAGGATCGCCATGCCATCCCAACCTCGCCCTTCCCTGCGCTCCCAGCCCCGCCGCCAGTGGCTGACCACCGCCCTGCCCCTGTTGGGGGCGGGTGTGGCGGCCATCACTTTGCCCCGCTGGAGCCAGGCCGCCGCCCCCCAAGGCACGCCTGTGGAACTTTGGAAGGACCCCAGCTGCGGCTGCTGCCATGACTGGGTGACCCACATGGAAGCCGCCGGCTTCCAGTTCAAGGTGCACGACATCGGCAACACCGGCGCCCGCGCGCGCCTGGGCTTGCCACAAAAGCTGGGCTCCTGCCACACTGCCCTGGTCGGCGGTTATGTGATCGAGGGCCATGTCCCCGCCACAGACGTGCGCCGCCTGTTGCAGCAAAAGCCCAACGCACTGGGCCTGGCGGTGCCGGGCATGCCGGTGGGATCACCCGGCATGGACGGCCCGGTGTACGGCAACCGGCGCGACCCCTACGATGTGCTGCTGGTGGCACGCGACGGCAGCACGCGCGTGTTCAGCAGCTACCACCAGGGCGCCAAGGCATGAGCAGCGCCACCGATCCTGGCAGCATCACCCGCGTGGCTGGGATCGAGGTGGGACATTTCACCGACACGCGCCGCCCCACGGGCTGCAGCGTGGTGATCGCCCGTGAGGGTGCCGTGGCCGGGGTGGACGTGCGCGGCGCAGCGCCTGGAACCCGTGAAACCGATCTGCTCGACCCCTGCAACCTGGTCGAAAAAGTGCATGCCGTGATGCTCTCGGGCGGTAGCGCCTGGGGCCTGGAGGCCGCCACGGGCGCCGTGCGCTGGCTAGAAGAGCAAGGCGTGGGGCTGGACATTGGCGTAGGCCGGCTTCCGCTCGTGCCTTCGGCCGTGCTGTTCGATCTGATGGTGGGCGACATGCGCATCCGGCCCGATGCGGCGGCTGGCCACGCCGCTTGCGCCGCCGCCTCGCGCGCCGACCCGGCCGAGGGCAATGTCGGTGCGGGCACGGGGGCCAGCGTGGGCAAGATGTTCGGCATGGCGCGGGCCATGAAGGGCGGCATTGGCAGCGCTTCGGTCACGGTCGATGGTGTGACCGTGGGCGCGCTCATTGCCTGCAACGCGGTGGGCGATGTGATCGACCCCGACACCGCGCAACCTGTGGCGGGCGCCCGCACCGCCGATGGATTGCGCCTGGCCGATACCCGGCGTGCGCTGTTGCGCGGCGAGTTGGCACAGTCGCTGCTGGCGGGCACCAACACCACCATTGGCGTGGTGGCGACCGATGCGGTCATCACCAAGGCGCAGGCGCACCGTCTGGCCGTTGCCGCGCACGATGGCCTGGCGCGCAGCATCAACCCGGTCCACACCCAGCTCGATGGCGACACGCTGTTCACCCTGGGCACGGGCCTGGCGGGCAGGAACCCCGGCATGCTGCTGCTGTGCGCGCTGGCCGCCGAGGCCACGGCCCGCGCCACGCTGCGTGCGGTGCAGGCTGCGCGCGGCATCACCACGCCCGAGGGGCTGCTTCTTCCGTGCATGGCAGATCTTGGCTGAGAGCGCGTTCCAACCTCATGTCCCAGGCCTTCCGAAACTCGTTGCTCTCGCTGCGCGACATGATCGTGTCCGCCGGGCCGCTGGCTTTGCTGCCGGTGCTGTTGCTGGCACTGGCCTACTGGTGGCTTCAACCCACACCGCCCAAGACCGTGGTGTTGGCCACCGGCCCGGCGCAGAGTGCCTACGAGGAATTTGGCAAGCGCTACCAGCAGGCGCTGGCTGTGGAAGGCATCACGGTGCAGTTGCTGCCCAGCGAGGGCTCGCTGACCAATCTGCAACTTCTGCGCGAGGGCCACGCCGACCTGGCCTTTGTGCAGGGTGGCACCGCCGTGCTGCAGCCTGAAGACCGTGAACAGTTGCGTTCGCTGGGCAGCCTGTTTGTCGAGCCTTTGTGGCTGTTCTATCGTGAAAAAGCCGCGCGCCGCGTGTCGCCTTCCGGACGGCTCGACGCCTTGCCCCAATTGCAGGGCCTGCGCGTGAATGTGGGCAGTGCAGGCAGTGGCGTGCCTACGCTGATCGACAAGCTGCTCGAAGCCAACCACCTTGACACCCAGGCGCTGAACGTGTCGCGATTGGAGCAGACACCGGCCACGGTGGCTTTTCTGGCGGGCGACATCGACGTGCTGGTGTTTGCCTCGGCCCCCGAATCGCCCATGGTGCAGATGCTGTTGCAGACCCCAGGCGTGCGTCTGATGGACTTTCCGCAAAACGAGGCCTATGGACGGCGCTTTCCGTTTCTCACGCCCGTCACCCTGCCCCGGGGCGTGGTGGATCTGGCGACCAACGTGCCCCCTGCCGATGTACGCTTGGTGGCGTCCACCACCGCCCTGCTGGCGCGCGAGGGCACCCACCCCGCCCTATTGCAGCTCTTTGCCCAGAGCGCCCAGGGTCTGCATGGGGGCGCGGGCTGGTTCAACCGGGCACGCGAGTTTCCGGGCACACGCAATAACGAGCTGCCCATCGCACCCGAGGCCGACCGCGCCATCAACGAGCCGGTGCCGCTGTTGCAGCGCTACTTGCCATTCTGGCTGGCCAATCTGATCGAGCGCATGTGGCTGGTGCTGGGCATCCTGATCGCCGTCATGCTGCCGCTCTCGCGCGTCGTGCCGCCGCTGTACCAGTTCCGCGTGCGTTCGCGGGTGTTCCGCTGGTATGGACGGCTGCGCAGTGTGGAAGACGACATGGCCGCCGGGCGCATGCCTGCCAGCGCGGCCATCGAGGCACTGGACGCACTGGATGCGCAGGTACTCAAGGTGAGCGTTCCGCTGGCCTATGCCGATGAGTTGTATGCCTTGCGCAACCACATTCAGCTGGTGCGCAAGAAAGTTCCCGACGCCTGATTATTTTCGGGTGTTGCTTGGGCGCTTGCTGCGACGGGCGCTGGCCATGGCGCCGATGGCACGATCCACCACATGCTGGCGCGGCAGCACGCGCAACAACCCTTCGGCCGCCAGCTTGTCGCGCATGCGTCGGGTCATGGACTGGGTGCTGCCGTCTGCACCGGTAAAAAGGAACAAGGTGTTGTGCGGGCTGGCCCAGGTAAGCTGGGTGCGCACCACCTTGCCATTGGTCACCAGATCGACCCAGGCACCGATGTAGAAAGGGTCTTCATCGACCTCTTGCTCCGGGCTCGCCTCTGGCGCCGAGTCTTCGAGGTTGACGTCAAGACCTGCCACGCTCGATGTGGCTTCCTGTTCCAGAATGGCCTCGGCAGTGTCCGACGAAGGATCCACATCCAGCGCTGCCTGCTGGGACGCCAGCTCGGCGGCATCAAGCACCTGCTGGTGCAACAGCACCAGCCGCTCGATCAAGGCGTTGGTCTCTTCCACCGGGTGGTCAATGGACTGCAGCCCCTGGCGCAGCTTGGCCAACATGGAGGGAATGACATCGATCAGGCGATCCTTGTCGGTGCCCACCAAGGCGGGCTGCACGCTCCAGAACAGCTCCGGGATCAAGGCCAGGTAACCGCCAGGGTCGCCATCTGCCGCACCGGGTTGCTGCACCTGGGCCTGAGCCGCCACGCGGGCCCAGGGGCCGGTGGCAAAGTCCATGATGTCCGCAGGCACGTGGCCGACACCCGAGAGCTTCAGGATGTTGGCAGCAATCTTCTCTGCCAGCATTTCCCTTTGCTCGGCCTGCAGCAGTGCCTGCTGCTCGGCTTCCCGTCGGGCCTGCAGCTTCTTCTCCTGCTGCGCCCAAGCCGACTCCAGGGCCTTGAGCACGGCCTCAAAGGGGGCGGCGCTGGTAATTTCCTTTTGGGCCAGATGATCCACTGCCTGCTGCACTAGGCGCATGTAGCTGCGAAACCCGGAGGCGTTGACGTCGGTGTAGGCCAGGCTGCGCTGGGTCACTTCGTCCAGCAGTCTGCGCGCGGGGTGGTTGGCGTCGCTGAAAAAGCGCACGTCATAACGCACCAGCTGGCGAATGGCTGGCTCCATGCGTTGCACGGCCTGCTGCACCGGCGGCAGCAGGCGAGAATCCTGAGCGATGTTCTCCACCATGCGCGCAACGACTTCAGCCGCCTGTGCTGGAGATGCCTCTTCTGCCGCGCCATAGCTCACCCCATACAGACTGCGCGGGGCACTGTGCCCGCTGGGGACATAGCCAGGCTGGCTGCTGCCAGCCAAGCGCCCCACCAGACGTTCCAGCTGGGCGATGTCTTCCATGGCCTCGGCGGCGGACACATTCATGGGCGCGTAATGGCCGCTGATGGGCGCGCCCTGCGTGGAATAGGGTGCCGCCTCACCTCCGCGCCGCCCTGTCATGCCGGCTGGAGCCATCGGCATCGGCGCGCGCACCGACTCAAAGGGATCGCCCCCTCCGGCCAACATCTGGCGCAAGATGCCGACGGTAAGCAAGGCCTCCTCCGCCTCGGAAGCCAGCCCCCCCATGCCGGGATCGGCCGCGGCCCACCCCGTGCGGCCGTATCCGGTGGGCGGGCCATAGCCTGTACCGCCGCCATAGCTGCCGCCATGGCCACTGGGAGCGCCTCCCCACTGGCTGCCCGGGGCGGCGTAGGCATTGCCATAGGCGCTGCGTCCCGCTGGGCCGTAGCCCGTTGAAGCCCCCGGCGCAGCTCCAAACCCCACAGGCTGCACGCCCTGGTCGCGCAGGCTTTGCGCCGCGCGCTTGTAAACATCCACCAGCAGGCTGCCCAACTGTGTGCGCATGGGCTGCATCCAGGCTTCGCGAATGGGTGAGGCCACGCCGGTATCGGCAATGACCTGCTGCAGGGCGCGAATGTAGTTTTCTGGACGCAGCGGATTGCGTTCAGGGTGCACGCGGCGCAGCCCCTGGGCCGCACTGACCAGGCCGTTGAGCTCGGAAAGCACCGCCTCGGTCGCATGCACGGCCAGTTGCTGGGCGCGTGAAAGCTCCACCTGCGCCTGCACTTCGTCGTCATCCACCAGGGAGAGCTCGCCAAAATCCAGCCCGGTGGCATCGGCCTTGGTGGTGCGCGCTGGCTCCGGGCCGTCCGCAAACACCTCCAGCAGCGCCATTGGGTAGCCTTTGAGCAGCGCTGCCTCGTGCTGGTTGAGCAGGCGCAGCGCATCGCTGGCCAGGTTGCGCCGCGCAATGTCGCGCAACTCGCTTTCCTGAGTGGCCAGCGCCCCCCGCGTCACCGTCACCAACTGCTGCATCAGCGACTCGCCCTCGCGCACCGCGTTGACGACGCAGGCACGAAACACCGTCCGTGAACCGGGAGCTGGTTGTTGCATTTTGTTGCAGGCGGGTGGATTGTTCGCGGGTCTCCTATCGTACTTCTACTTGAGTGCTTTGAAGCGCATGCGGTGCGGGCGAGCGCCCTCTTCACCCAGGCGTTTTTTCTTGTCGGCTTCGTACTCCTGATAGTTGCCGTCAAAGAAGGTCCATTGGCTGTCACCTTCGGCGGCCAGGATGTGCGTGGCGATACGGTCGAGGAACCAGCGATCGTGGCTGATGACCAACACCGTGCCTGCGTATTCAAGCAGTGCGTCTTCCAGCGCGCGGAGGGTTTCCACGTCGAGGTCGTTCGAGGGTTCGTCGAGCAGCAGGACGTTGCCGCCCTGGATCAGGGTCTTGGCCAGGTGCAGGCGTCCGCGCTCGCCGCCCGAGAGCATGCCCACCTTCTTCTGCTGGTCGCCGCCGTTGAAGTTGAAGCGGCCGCAATAGGCGCGGCTGGCCATCTGGAACTTGCCGATGTTGAGCATGTCCAGACCGCCAGAGACGTCTTCCCAGACGGTTTTTTCATTGGCCAGCACGTCGCGGTGCTGGTCCACGAATGCCATCTTCACGGTCTGGCCGATCACCACTTCACCGCTGTCCGGCTGCTCCTTGCCGGCGATCAGCTTGAACAGCGTCGATTTACCAGCGCCGTTCGGGCCGATGATGCCGACGATGGCGCCCGCCGGGATGTTGAAGCTCAGGTTGTCGATCAGCAAGCGGTCGCCGAAGGACTTGCTGACGTTCTTGAACTCGATGACCTGGCTGCCCAGGCGGTCGGCCACAGGAATGAAGATTTCCTGCGTCTCGTTGCGCTTTTGGTATTCGTAATCGCTCAGCTCCTCGAAGCGGGCAATACGTGCCTTGCTCTTGGCCTGGCGGCCCTTGGCGTTCTGCCGCACCCACTCCAGTTCCTTCTTCAGGGCCTTGGCGCGGGCTTCCTCACCCTTCTGCTCGGCCTCCAGGCGGTTCTGCTTCTGCAGCAGCCAGTCGGAATAGTTGCCCTTGTACGGAATACCGTGGCCGCGGTCCAGTTCGAGAATCCACTCGGCCGCGTTGTCGAGGAAGTAGCGGTCGTGGGTGATGGCCACCACGGTGCCAGGGAAACGCTGCAGGAACTGCTCCAGCCAGTCCACCGATTCAGCGTCCAGGTGGTTGGTGGGTTCGTCGAGCAGCAGCATGTCGGGCTTGGACAGCAGAAGGCGGCACAGCGCGATGCGGCGCTTTTCACCGCCCGAGAGCACGCCGACCTTGGCGTCCCAGGGCGGCAGGCGCAGCGCGTCGGCGGCGATTTCGAGCTGGTGCTCGGAGTCGGTGCCGGCCGTAGCGATGATGGCCTCCAGGCGCGCCTGCTCGGCGGCCAGCGCGTCAAAGTCGGCATCCTCTTCGGCGTAGGCGGCGTACACCTCTTCCAGCTTGGCCTTGGCGGCGAACACTTCACCCATGGCCTCTTCCACGCTCTCGCGCACCGTGTGCTCGGGGTTGAGTTGGGGCTCCTGCGGCAGATAACCGATCTTCAGGCCCGGCATGGGAATGGCCTCGCCCTCGATCTCCTTGTCCACGCCCGCCATGATCTTGAGCAGCGTGGACTTGCCCGAGCCGTTGAGACCGAGCACACCGATCTTGGCGCCAGGGAAGAAAGAGAGCGAAATGTCCTTCAGGATCTGCCGCTTCGGCGGCACGATCTTGCTGACACGGTTCATGGAATAGACGTATTGGGCCATGGAGTTGTTTCTGTCAAAAGTGCGGCAATTGTGCCGTGGGCAAACCGTGATTATCGACTCATGCGACAATAGCCATGCGCCGTGCCCTCCAGTGGACACGGCATCAGCAACATGTGCTGGGGACAGCAATCCCGATTTGCACCGTCCCATCCGAAAGAACCATCGGCTTGACACTGGCTCGGCAGCCCACAGCGGTTGTACCGACAGGCTGATCCCCGGCGCCCGGAAGGCGCATCTCCCTACATGACATTTGACGAACTGAACCTGGCCCCGGCCATCCTGAAGGCCGTGCGCGAGCAGGGCTATGAAAACCCCACCCCGATCCAGGCGCAAGCCATTCCTGCCGTGCTGCAGGGCCAGGATCTGCTGGCCGGCGCACAGACCGGCACGGGCAAGACGGCCGCCTTCACGCTGCCCTTGCTGCACCGCCTTTCACAGCAGCCCGCCCCGCAAGGCAAGCGCGGTGGCAAAGGCTTGCGCGCGCTGATCCTGACGCCCACGCGCGAGCTGGCCGCCCAGGTCGAAGAATCCATCCGCACCTACGGCAAGTACCTCGATCTGGACTCCACGGTGATCTTCGGCGGCGTCGGCATGAACCCGCAGATCGACCGCATCCAGCGCGGTGTGGATTTCCTCGTGGCCACGCCCGGCCGCCTGCTGGACCTGCAACAACAGGGCCACCTGGACCTGTCCACCGTCGAAGTGCTGGTGCTTGATGAAGCCGACCGCATGCTGGACATGGGCTTCATCCATGATGTGAAGAAGATTCTTGCCCTGGTGCCGCGCGAAAAGCAGAGCCTGCTGTTCTCGGCCACCTTCAGCGACGAAATCCGCGAACTGGCCAACACCTTGCTGCGCAACCCGCAAAGCATCCAGGTCACGCCGCGCAACACCACGGTGCAGCGCATCAGCCAGGTCATTCACCCCGTGGGCCGCGCCAAGAAAAAGCAAGTGCTGTTGCACATCATCCAAGAGAACGATTGGAGCCAGGTGCTGGTGTTCACGCGCACCAAGTTTGGCGCCAACAACGTGGCCGACTTTCTGCAGAAAAACGGCGTCACGGCCATGGCACTGCACGGCAACAAGAGCCAGAGCGCTCGCACGCAGGCGCTGGAGGGTTTCAAGACCGGTCAGATCCGCGCCCTGGTGGCCACCGACATTGCCGCCCGCGGCATCGACATCGACGACCTGCCGCATGTCGTCAACTACGAGATCCCGAACGTCCCCGAGGACTACGTGCACCGTATTGGCCGCACGGGCCGCGCCGGGCGTGAAGGCCAGGCTGTGAGCCTGGTCTGCATGGACGAAGAAGGCTTCATGATGGAGATCGAGCGCTTCACCAAGCAGGAAATCCCCGTGCAAATCCTCGAAGGCTTCGGCCCGGACGAAGGCGAAAAGGCCGAGCCCATTGCGATGGGTCGCCAGACCCTCTGGGGCGGCGCTGGCAAGCCACCGAGCCGCGACGTGATGCTGGCCGCCGCGAAGGCCGCCCGCAGCGAGATGATGGAGCGCATCCGCACCAACAAGGCCCCCCAGGGCGAGCGCGGAAACCGCCAGGGTGCCAACGCCGGTGCAGGTAAAGCGGGTGGCAACGGCCAACGCAAAAAGCCTGCCGGCCAAGGCAACGCGGGTGGGGGGCACAGCCAGGGCCATGCGGCGCGCCAAGGGCAACCGGCACCCCGTGGCAATCGCCAGGGACCACAGCAAGCCGGTGGTGGCCGCAACCGCAGTGGCTCGGCGCCTGGCGCGGGCAGTTCGCAGCGCTTCGAAGACCAGCCGCCACGCCCCGACGCACACCTGGGTACCCACAGCGGCCTGAACCTGCAGGCCCGCCGTGGCATGGGAGGCTCCGGCCAACCCGACCCCATGCGCACCAGCATCGACAGCATGGCCGACCGTGGCCGTCGTCGCGGCGGCCCCCGCGGCTTCAGCCGCTGAAACCCAGTCGCTGCGCCCTGCCTTCCTGTCAGCGCGCAGCCCTGGAAGCTGCATATTTGTAAAAATTTGCAGCCACCGCCCGTCCGTCCAGCGCCAGCAGCTATTGTTTTGATAGCTACTGGCGCTTTTGTTATTGGAGCATCGACAGCCGGGCCTCTCCGATGACGCGTGCCATCCACCACACCAGACCTTGTGCGCCTGTGACCGCCCAGCGGCTTCGCAGGTAATATGCCGCCCTACCCCGGCCCCATGTGGCGGCGCCAGGGCACCGTGGTCCACGCATGAGCCTCTCGCAAATTTCCAGCTCTCCAACCCCCAGCCGCGCGGGCGCCCGGCCCTGCGCGCTCATGGCTGCAGCCCTGACCAGCGCACTGCTGGCAGGCTGTGCCAGCACCCCGCTCCCCCCCTGGCCCGATCGCAATGCCAGCCGTCCCCCTCCTCCGGTGCGCCAGATTCCGCCGCCCAGCCGCCAGGAACAGGCCCCGGCGCCCATGGCCCGCCCTGGTGTGGTGCTGCCCGCGCCGGTGCCACGCACCGCCGATGGGGCGACGACGGCGCCCGTGGTCCGTCCCTCGCTGGCTCCACTGACAGGCACCCTGCCCGACCTGCCCTACCGGCCTGAAGTGGCAGCGCGCTTCCCCGACCCGCCCATCCTCTACCACACCCCAGGTCTGCACCCCGATCGCCGCGCCTTCACCACCAATGCCGAAATTGGCCAGTGGCTCCATGCCCTGGCCCAGCAAACCACACCGCCGACCACCCGGGCCACCGTGTTGCAACTGGGCCCATCGCAACGGGGAGCCCCGATACACGCCCTGGTCCTGACCCAGGAACGCGACGAGCAACCGCAAGCCTTGGCCGAGAGCAAACGCCCCACGGTGCTGCTCATCGGACAGCAGCACGGCGATGCACCAGCCTCCAGCGAGGCCCTCTTGGTGGTGGCCCAGGAACTGGCGCAGGGCTTGTTGGCACCTTTGCTGGAGCGGATCAACGTCATCATCGTGCCGCGCGCCAACCCCGACGGTGCCGAAGCAGGCACTGCCGCAACAGCGGACGGCACCGACCTCCAACGCGACCATCTGCTGCTGCACAGCCCCGAAGCCCGCGCACTGAACCAACTCGTGCGCGATTACCGGCCCATGGTGGTGCTCGACAGCGGCGAATTCCCTGCCGCAGGCGCCGTGCTGACGCAGTTTGGCGGCCTGAACCGGCATGACGCCCACCTGAGCTACGCCACCACTGGCAACGTCCACGAGTTCGTGACCAAGGCCGCACGCGAATGGATGCAACAGCCGCTGGAACAGGCATTGCAGGGCTTGGGCCTGGCCGTGGAATGGGCGCACAGCCCGTCTGCCGTGCCTGGCGAGCGCCGCATGGTCATGGACAGCGTGCAGCCCGACAGTGGCCGCAACCTGTGGGGCCTCAAGCACGCAGTCAGCCTGCGCGTAGCCAGCCGTGGCGTGGGTCTGGGCCGTACCCACATCCAGCGACGCGTACACACCCAGGTCAATGCCATGGCTGCCGCACTGCGCATGGCCTCCGAGCGCGCAGCGCGCCTGGAACAAGTGCGCTCCTTCGTCATACGTGACACCGTGGCGCTGGCCTGCCGCAACAAGGTGGTGGTGCAGGCCGCGCACACCACCGAAAGCCGCGAACTCACCCTGCTGAACCCGGACACTGGCGCAGACATGCCGACCACCGTGGAATGGGACAGCGCACTGCGCCTGAGCCCCACACTGGAACGCGCACGCCCCTGCGGCTATTGGGTCGCACCCACGGCACAGCCGGCCATCGAGCGCTTGCGCCTGCATGGCTTGCAGGTACTGCGGGTTGCAGAAGCGGGAGCGGTACTGGCCGAAGCACCCCAACCACCCGGCACCACAGCGGCAAGCCCGTTGGCGCGCACCGCCATCGATGTGCCGGCAGGCAGCTATTACGTCCCTCTGAACCAGCCCATGGCCAACGTAGCCATCGCCGCGCTGGAAGCCGACACCCCCTTTGGCTTCGCAAGCCAGCGCCTCGTCGGTCTGCCCGAAGAAGTGTTGCGCGTGATGGTGACACCCAGCTTGGTATTTGAAGACATGGAATAGGCCTGATCAGGCATCAAGGCAGCACAGCATCCGGTTATGATCCGGGGCCTTGCAAAGGCCACACCTGCCCGTAGCTCAACCGGATAGAGCAATAGCCTTCTAAGCTATAGGTCGGGGGTTCGAGTCCCTCCGGGCAGGCCAAATCAGCGCTCCAGACCGTCTAAAAACCTCTCAAAACCCGCACGTTTCAGGCGCGTTGGGCTGAAATGGCTGCTTTATGGAATCGTTTGATCTCCTGGTTCATTCCTGGATTCGCGCTGATCTCTGTAGTACGCGGCGCGCATGATCAACATTGCCACCACGGGCGCCGTCATCAGCACAAACACACTGATGAGTAACTCGTGAATGACCAGCCGCGACTGGGTTACCGTGAAATACACCATCGACGCGATGAGGATGCAGCCGGCGCCAAGTGTGACGGCGATCGCCGGGCCATGGATTCGCTGATAAAAACTCTGCAACCGCGCCAGGCCGGTTGCGCCAATCAAGGTGATCAAGCCCCCCAGTACCAGCAACAGCGCAACCGGAATGGCTGCCCACCAAGGCAAGGCTTCCACACTGCTCATTCAATCACCTCCCCGCGCATCAGGAACTTTGCCAGCGCAACCGTTGAAACAAAACCGACCAAGGCAATCATCAGCGCTGCCTCAAAATAGATCTGGCTGCCATACCTGATACCGAGCAGGAGCGCGAGCAACATGGTGCACATCCACAAGGTATCGAGCGCGAGGACACGGTCCTGGGCAGACGGGCCGATCATCAGGCGCCATGTGCACAACAGCATCGACAGGACTACGCAGGCCATCGCGAAAAAAGAGGCTGCCGAAAGCAGTGCGGCTGTCGTCATGTGTGGCCTTTTTCGGTAGCGGACGACTCAAAAACCTCCATGATGGGGCGCTCGTACCGGCTCTTGATCGTGTCCACCCACCATGCCTCGTCGTGCAGGTCGAAGACGTGCAACAGCAGTTCGTGTTTGTCTGGGAGATGATCCACCCACACGGTTCCGGGGGTGGTATTGATCAGGCACGAGAGCAAAGCCAGACCATGCGGACTGCGCAGGTCGAGCGGCACGCGGATGAACTGTGAATTCACATTGGCCGAGCGCCGCAGCATGATGATTTGGGAGACGTTGAAGCAAGACCGCACGATCTCGACAATCGAAAAACCCATCAAGCGCAGCAGCGCCAGTGGGCGGCGGAGCTGGGCGTAGCCATGGGGCTGCAAAGGCCTTGCCAAAAGGGGTGCCACGATCCCCAGCAAGCCGCCCAGAAGCCAGTGGCCAGGTTCCAGGGTCTGGTTCAGCAGCAGCCACATGAGCAGCAAACCCACCGACAGCAATGGGGATGGCAACCAGCGCTTCATCGTGGCACCTCGGTCTGTGGTACTCGCTGCACGGGCTGCTCACCCAATACGCGCTGGGGGTAGTCCTGGCTGCGCAACAACCCCTCAGTGGTGCGCCCCAGGAAATCAAAAACGGCACCGGACTGCACCGTCAGAGCCATGCAGAGGGCCACCAATCCGCCGATGGATGCTGCCTCAGTGACTTGCAGCGGCGGCGATTTGACCACTCCCGATGCCCAAAATATACGCACCCCCAGGCGCATCAACGCAATGATGGCGGCCAGCCCGCCAACGACCATCAACGCGATCAGCAGCCAGGTGGTCCATGGGACGGCTTCTGGGCTGGCCGCAAGCAGGGCATGGAACAGGCTGAACTTGGCCACAAAACCCGCCAACGGTGGCATGCCCGAGATGACCAGTGCGCATACGACAAAACTCAGGCCCAGGAACGTGAATGTGCCAGGAATGCCCACGCCGACGGGGTCTTCCGGTTTGTCCTCCACGGCAAAAGCTTCCATGGTCAACGCCAGCATGGCGGATCCCGGTGGCCGGATGCGCTCGGTGAGCTCGATCAGCAACATGAACGCGGCCATCGCGAGCGTGGAGCCCAGCAGGTAATACAGTCCCGCTGCCAGCACTGCGGTGCCCGAATGGCCAATGACCGCCATCAGCGTGCCCGAGGAGACGATGGCGCCAAAACCGGCCATGCGCCCGCCGTCCTGGCTCGACAGCATGCCAATCGCTCCGAACAGCAAGGTGGCCATTCCGCCCGCAGTGAGAGCGGCCAGACCAAAGTGGCTCATCCCCCCGGCCTCGGCTCCAAACACGGCAAGCCAGACGCGCAACACGGCATATACGCCCACCTTGGTCATCAGCACCAGCATGGCACCCACGGGCGCGGAGGCCGAGGCGTAGGTGGTGGGCAGCCAGAACCCAAGCGGCCACATGGCGCCCTTGGTCAGGAAAGCCAGCGCCATCACCGTGGCACCGATCTGCAACAGCCAGGTGTCCTGCGCCCCAAGCGCCGGGGCGCGACCCGCCAAATCTGCGATGTTGAGTGTTCCCGACGCGGCATAGATCAGCGAGACACCGATGAGAAACAGCAGAGATGCCACCAAATTGACCGCGATGTACTGCATGCCTGCCTGGATACGGCGCAGGTTGTAGCCGTGCAGCACCAGCCCATAGGAGGCCGCCAGCATCACCTCGAAGAACACGAAGAGGTTGAACAGGTCATGGGTGAGAAATGCGCCGTTCAGCCCCATCAGCATGAACTGGAACAGGGAATGAAAGCTGACGCCGACCCGATCCCAACGACGTGCCGAAAACACCAGCACGGCCAGCGCAATGGTGGAGGTCAGCACCAGCATCATGGCAGTCAACCTGTCCACCACCAGGGCAATGCCCACGGGGGCAGCCCAGTTTGACGCCAGATAGACACCGATGCCTGCCGGCCAATGCTCCCCGTCGGCCATCAGCAGCAGCGCCACGGACACCATCCACAACAGCAGGCCGCTGCCGATGCCCAAAGCAAATTTCAGTCCGTAGCGGGTCTGGTTGATGGGAATCAGCAGCGCACCGACGATCAGTGGCAGCAGAACCGGCACGATGACCAGGTGTTGGATCCAGGGCAGCGTACTCATGGGCGAGGCTCCTCACCGTCCACATGGTCACTGCCAGACAGGCCCCTGGCACCGATCATCATCACCAGAAACAGCGCCGTGGTGGCAAAGCCAATCACGATCGCGGTCAGCACCAGCCCCTGTGGCAGCGGGTCGGCAAATTGGGTGGGATCGATGGGGAGGCTCGGTGTGATGGGCGGCTTGTCCACCGAGAGCCTGCCCATCGCAAAGATGAACAGGTTCACGGCATAGGACATCAAAAGCAGCCCGGTGATGAACTGAAAGGTGCGCGGGCGCAGGATGAGCCAGATGCCCGAGCCGAAGACGATACCGATGGAGATGGCAAGGGTGATTTCCATCAGGAGGCCCTCCCCACGTCCGTCTGTTCATCATGCGCCTCGGCCAGCTCACTCGTCTGGCGATGGCTCCGCACCGATTGGTGCGCCAGCGCGACCAGCATCAACATGGTGGTGCCCACCACCACAGCGAACACACCCAGATCGAACACGAACGCGCTGGGCAGATGCAACTCGCCCACCAGAGGCCAGTCCACATGCGCCGTATGGGTGGTGAGGAAGGGGTGACCAAACCACCAGGCCCCCAGGCCCGTGGTGCAAGCGATCAACAAGCCCGCGCCCAGCCAGCGATGGGGGCGAAGATTGACATGGCTTTCGACCCAGGTGGTACCAGCCAGCATGTACTGAACCAGAAGCGCGACCGCAAAAATCAGACCTGCAACAAAACCCCCGCCGGGCAGGTTATGGCCACGCATGAAGAAATAGACCGCCATCACGCCCATCACTGGCAAGAGCAAACGCATGTAGATGCCAGGCACCAGCAGGTAGCCGCTATTGGCTTGCTCGGCCGGGCTTTGCCGACTCGCCGGATCGCCCTCAAAGGTTTGCTGCGGCGGCAGGGCCACGCTTTCGGGAGCGGGACGGAAGCGGCGCAACAGTGCGTACACCGTCAAGGCGACGATGGTCAGCACGGTGATTTCACCGAGTGTGTCGAAGCTGCGGAAATCCACCAGCAGCACATTGACCACGTTGCTGCCGCCGCCACCGCTCAGCGCGTTCAGGAGAAAGAAGTCCGCCATGGTGTCCGGCGCTGGATGCACCAGCACCGCATAAGTCAACGCTGCCAGCGCAGCCCCGCCGCTGATGGCGATAGCGAGGTCACGCGCTCGGCGCCCCCAGTCGCTCCAAGAGCGTTGGGCCGAACCGGCGACGGACTCCAACCTGGGGGGCAACCAACGCAAGCCAAGCAGGATAAGAACCGTGGTCACGGTTTCCACCATCAATTGGGTCAATGCCAGATCGGGCGCAGACAGCCACAGGAAGGTCGCTGCGGTCACGATGCCGGTGCCGCCAATCAGGGCCAGTGCGGCCAGGCGGTGGTATTTGGCCATCCAGGCCCCGGCCACTGCGCAGCCGGCCCCCACCACCCACAGGCCCGCAAACAGCGGATCGAAATCTTGCAGGGGCAGCACGATCCATGCGGGCGGCGGGCCCGCCAGCCACAGTGGCACCACCAACAATCCGAGCATCATGAGCAGCAACTGTGCCTGCAACCGTTCAGTGCCGACATAGCGCAGCAAGCGGTCCGCCCCGCGGGTCATCTGCAGCATCACGCTTTCATACGCCTGGGCGCCGTTGAACCGATAAATCAGAGGCACATGCTCGCGTTGCTGGAGGTTGAAATGTCGGCGGAGCACCGCATACAACAGCACGCCGCCGCTCAGTGCTGCCACGCTCATCACCAAGGGCAGATTGAACCCATGCCAAAGGGCCAGGTCATAGGTCGGTGCGGCATCCCCAAGCGTTGCGACCACCGCAAGGTTCAACAGCGGCTCGATGCTGAGCCCTGGAATGACACCCACGACCAGACAGGTGAATACCAGCAGTTCGACCGGCAGCCTCATCCAGTGCGGTGGTTCGTGCGGTTCTTTCGGAAGATTCTGCGCCGGAGCACCAAAGAACACCGAGATGAAACGAAGCGAGTACGCGACGCCAAAGATGCCCATGGCCAACGCTGCCACGGACATGGACCAGTCCGTATCCCCGCCAACCAAGGCTGTTTCGGCAAAGAACATCTCCTTGGACAGGAATCCGTTGAGCAGGGGCACGCCCGCCATTGCCGCACTCGCCACAATGGCCAGCGTGGCCGTGATCGGCAAGGAATGGCGCAGGCCCCGCAACTGGCGCATGTCACGCGTTCCGCACTCGTGGTCGATGATGCCGACCGCCATGAACAGCGAGGCCTTGAACACGGCGTGATTGAGGATGTGGAAGATGGCGGCCACGATGGCCATGGGGGTGCCAATACCAATCAGCACCGTGATCAGACCGAGGTGACTGATGGTCGAATACGCCAGCAAGCCCTTGAGGTCGTGCTGAAAGATGGCGATGAACGCACCGATCAACAGGGTGCACACGCCGGCTCCACCGATCAGCCAAGTCCACTCCGGGGTGCCTGCCAACGCGGGCCACAGGCGCACGAGCAAAAACACACCCGCCTTGACCATGGTGGCGGAATGCAGGTACGAAGACACGGGCGTGGGCGCCGCCATCGCGTGCGGCAGCCAGAAGTGGAAAGGGAACTGTGCGCTCTTGGTCAGGGCGCCGAGCGCGACCAAGACCAGTGCCGGCAGGTACAAGGCATGGGCGCGGATGGTGTCGCCGGCAGCAAGAACAGCGTCCAGGTCATAGCTGCCAACGATATGCCCCACCAGCAATACACCCACCAGCAGGCACAGCCCCCCGGTAGCGGTCACGGTGAAAGCCATGCGTGCGCCCCGCCGGGCGTCGGCGCGATGATGCCAATACCCGATCAGCAAGAAGGACGTGAGGCTGGTGAGCTCCCAAAACACCACCAGTTGCACCAGGTTGCCCGACAACACCACACCAAGCATGGAGCCCATGAAGGCCAGCAAAAAAGAGAAAAAGCGTGGAACCGGGTCCTCTGCCGACATGTAGTAGCGCGCGTACAGCACCACCAACAGGCCGATCGCCAGCACCAGCATGCTGAATATCCACGCCAGTCCATCGACCCGCAGTGCGAAGTTCAGCCCCATCGCAGGCAACCAGGCGAACTCGGTGCGCACTACCGCGCCACTGGCCACCTGGGGAAACAGCAGGCCGCCGATGAGCAATCCGCACACCGTGACCCCGATCGCCAGCCAGGACTCGCGGTTTCGCGCATCCTGGGGCATCAACGCCGCCAAAAGGCTGCCGACAAAGGGAGCAAGTACGAGGGTGGTAAGCAGCATCGAGGTCGTGGCCTGGTCGAATCGTGTGAATGTCAGATGGGGAAGGTCACGTTCAACTCCGCAAAGGAGTTGGCATGAAGGCAGACTGTACCGAACAGCAAGAGTTCTGCCGTGGGGCACGGTTATCTTAGCCACAAGATGCGCTGCGATTGGCCCTTCGGGCGCCCATGGCGGGCCTGGGTGCGCGGCTGTTCTGCCTACCCCTGCTCCAAGGCAAGCACAGCTCCCAACTGCAATACACTCGCCACATTTGCAGGCCTGACGGCGGCTCTTGGAGCCAGTCGATGGCCTCCAGGTGTTTACCCACGAAACCTGCCGCCCCTTTGCCCGGTGCGCAAGGCAGATCCCATCCGGGTGGCCTACAAGGCGCCCCTCCTCCCATCGAAAGCGACCATGGCCAAGATTCTGGAGACCAAATACGATAGCCAGGCCGATGCAAAGGTCTGTGAAGTGGCCTACGAAAGCCAGGCCGACCTGTGCTGGTTCGAGGTGAACCACGCCACCCAAGCGCAGGGAGATGCGGTGTGGTGCTTTGTGGATTACGAGCAGCAGGCCAGCTTCAAGATCCTCTGGGTCAAGTACGAAACCCAGGCCGACCTCAAGGTCCACAAGGTCAAGTACGCCGAGCAGGCGGGCTGGCGCACCCCCAACCACAAGCTGCGCGGCAAGCTGGGCTGAGGCGCCCCACCGTCAGACCTGCACGCAGGTCTGGCACTGTTCACCCAGCCCGCCGGCTCCCAGGCGCACCACATCGCCGGGCTTCAGGAACACCGGCTGGGGCTTGCGGCCCAGGCCCACGCCGGCCGGGGTGCCGGTCAACACAACGTCGCCAGGCTCCAGACGCATGAACTGGCTGATGTAGGCCAGCACCTGCGGCACGCCAAAGATGAACTGCGAGGTGTGGCCGTCTTGCATGCGCTGGCCGTTGACTTCCAGCCACAGGCCGATGGCGTGCGGATCGGGCAGTTCGTCCGTGGTCACCAGCCAGGGCCCGATGGGGGCAAAGCTGTCGTGGCCCTTGCCTTTGTCCCACTGGCCGCCGCGCTCCATTTGCCAGGCGCGCTCGGACACATCGTTGGCCAGCACATAGCCTGCCACATGCTGCAAGGCCTGCGCCTCGGCAATGCGCTGCGCCCGTGTGCCAATGACCACGCCCAGTTCCACCTCCCAGTCGGTCTTGGTGGCACCGTGTGGAATGAGCAGAGGGTCGTTCGGGCCGCTGAGTGCGGTCACCGCTTTCATGAACAGCACGGGCTCGGTGGGCGGCTGCAGGCCGGCCTCCAGGGCATGGTCGCGGTAGTTCAGGCCCACGCACACGATCTTGCCCACGCCCGCCACGGGGCACGCCAGGCGCACCGGCTCTTGCACCGCAGGCAGGCGGGTGGCGTCGATGGCAGCCAGTGCCGCCAGGGTGCGCGGCGCCAGTTGCGCTGGCCCGATGTCGGGCAGCAGCATGGAAAGGTCGCGCAGGATGCCCTGGGCATCCAACATGCCTGGGCGCTCGGCGCCGGGCAGGCCGTAACGGATCAGTCGCATGGGAGTACTCTTGAGTTTGTAGCCAATGGCCTGAACCGCAAGCATAGCCCGGCATCAACGGCGGCATGCTTTCACGACCATTTTGCTATACTATTGATAGCTGATGGCGCTTATAGATAGAGCGCTGAAGGCCAATTTTTCTTGAAAATGTCGCTGAACCCCTCCCCGCCTGGTGCCCACACTCAGGATCGCCCCCGGCCGCAAAGTCCCGCGGATCTGTTCTGGTCCTTCACCTGGCTGGCGCTGCAGGGCTTTGGCGGCGTGGTGGCAGTGGTGCAGCGCGAACTGGTCGAGAAAAAGCGCTGGATGACCAATGAGGAGTTCCTGGAAGACTGGGCCGTGGCCCAGGTCATGCCGGGGCCCAATGTGGTGAATCTGTCGCTGATGATCGGTGACCGCCACTTTGGCCTGCGCGGCGGCCTGGCGGCGTTGGCAGGCATGCTCACGCTGCCCATGGTGCTGGCACTGGCGGCCGCGCTGCTCTATGCCCAGTGGGCCACCCACCCGGCCATGGCGGGAGCACTACGCGGCATGGGCGCAGTGGCGGCGGGTCTGATCGGTGGCATGGCACTCAAGCTGGCAGCGTCGCTGCGCACGCATGTGCTGGGACCCTGGGTGTGCGCCGCCCTGGCGCTGGCCACCTTTGTGGCGGTGGTGTGGTGGCACATCCCGCTGTACGGCGTGCTGCTGGTGCTGGGCGGTGTGGCCTGCGTCCTTGCCTGGCGAAGGCTGGCACCATGACCCAGGTCTTTGCACTGCAGGCCATAGACTGGCTAAACCTGTTTCTCTACTACCTGTCGATCTCGCTGCTGGCGGTGGGCGGCGCCATTGCCACAGCGCCCGACATGCACCGCTATCTGGTCAACCAACAAGCGTGGCTCACCGATGTGCAGTTCAACGCCAGCATTGCCATTGCCCAGGCAGCGCCAGGACCCAACGTGCTGTTTGTTGCGCTCATCGGTTGGCATGTGGGCCTCAACGCGGCAGGCGCCAGCCCCTGGGCTTGGGCCCTGGGGCTGTGGGGGTCGCTGGTCTGCATGGTGGGCATCATGCTGCCCAGCACCACACTGACCTGGCTGGCCACGCGCTGGGCCCACCGCAACCGGCAGCGGCGTTCGGTGCGGGCCTTCAAGCAAGGCATGGCGCCCGTGGTCATCGGGCTGCTGATGGCTGCCACCTGGGTGCTGGGCCGTGGCCAGGGCCAGCCAGCCACCGATGCCCTGCTCTGGCTGCTGGCTGCGGTGGTGGCCGTGCTGGTGTGGCGCACGCGCCTGCACCTGCTGTGGCTGCTGGCTGCTGGGGCCTTGCTGGGTGCGTTGGGCTGGGTCTGAGGGCCGTTCCAGGCCCATTCTTTCTCCCCTGCTGTCGGTCTGTTGCTGCCTTGGTGGCTGACGCAGGTTTGCTGCACTGCGGTATTGATCCAGCACAGATAACGCCGTTTTTTTGTGCACAAGGCGTCTTGGCGCCTCTATGCTGGCGCGCATACACATTCAGCAACAAATAGCGCCCCAGGCGAATGATGGAGACAGGCTGATGGATGCACAGGCAACGATCCTGGTGGTGGATGACTCGCCCGAAAACCTACAGGTTCTCTCTGCCGTTCTGAAGGGACAGTACAAGGTCAAGGTCGCCCTGAATGGGGAACGCGCCCTGGCGCTGGCACAGGCCGAGCCAACCCCGGACCTCATCCTGCTGGATGTGATGATGCCCGGCATGGACGGATATGAAGTCTGCAAGCATCTCAAGAGCCATGCAGCCACAGCCAACATTCCGGTACTGTTTGTCTCCTCGCGCGACGAGGAGGAAGACGAGGCCCGCGGCCTGTCACTGGGCGCCATCGATTACATCGTCAAGCCGATCCGGCCCTCCATCGTGCAGGCACGCGTGCGCAATCACCTGGATCTCAAACGCAGCCGCGACCTGCTGCAACGCCTGACCACGCAGGACCACCTCACCGGCATCAGCAACCGGCGCCGGTTCGATGATTTTCTGGACATGGAATGGCGCCGCGCAGCGCGCGAGCAGGCCCCCATCTCGTTGATCGCCATCGACATCGATCACTTCAAGGCCTACAACGACCACTACGGACACCCTGGTGGCGACCAATGCCTGATCGAGGTGGCACGCACGCTGGCCACCTGCGTGACACGCCCCTGCGACCTGGTCGCCCGCTGTGGCGGAGAAGAGTTTGCCTGTGTGCTGCCCAGCACCGACAGCGCTGGCGCAGCCAACCTGGCCGAGCAGATCCGCCTGGGCATCCTGGCCCGGGCGCTGGAACACGCGCAGTCCGGCACACACACGCATGTCACCATCAGCCTGGGCGTGGCCACCGTGGTGCCACAAGCCGACGAGTCGCACCAGGCGCTGGTGGATCTGGCCGACGCTGCGCTCTACGAAGCCAAGAGCGCGGGGCGCAACCGCCACGTGCTCAAGGCGCGCTAGCGCGCGCCGACACTGAGGCCAGCGCGCGCTACCCGCAGCGGATGAGTTGGAGCGCCTGTTCGAAGTCAAACCCCTCGATGGCCTGCGCAATGGCAGTGTGGTGTTCCGGGTAGGCCTGGGCGAGCAACCCCGGCTGCCGTCCCACCCATTCCATGCACGCGCTGTCGCCTTCTGCCAGCAAGGCTTGGAGCTGGGCGCAGAACAAGGCAATGGCCTTGCCTTCAGCCGCCTTGGCGGGGGCAGCGGAGGTCGGTGCGGGACTGTGCTCGCCAGTCAGGCAAGTCGCCAGGCCTTCGATGACCGGCGCCAGCTCCGCCTCGACCCGAGACAATGCCTGCTCCACCGCGGGCAGGGGTGCCAGCGCACGACAGACACGCTCCAGGTCGGCAGCTGCGGCCTGCACGCCACGCGCACCAATACTGCCCGCCACCGACTTGAGCGTGTGCGCCAGCCGCTCGGGGGCACTCGGGTCTGATGCCTGTTGCGCCGCCCGGAAATCAGCACCAAACGCCCGTTGCCCCGCGAGGAAGCGACCCAACAGCGAGCGGTACAAGCTTTCGTCGTGCATGGAGGTCACCAGGCCCACATGCACGTCAATGCCCGGCAAGGGCGGCAGATTGTGCGTTGGCATGGCAAAAGCTGGCGACAAGGCGTCTGATGCATGGGGCTTGCGCACCTCTGCGGCGGGCGCTGCGGACTTGCCCAGCCAACGCGCCAAGGTACTGAACATGCTGCCCACATCCAGTGGTTTGGCGATGTAATCGTTCATGCCCATGGCCAATGCGCGCTCACGGTCACCGGCCATGGCGTTGGCAGTCATGGCGATGATGGGCAACGCTCGCAAGGCAGCGTTATCACGGATGCGGCGCGTGGCCTCGTAGCCGTCCATCACAGGCATTTGGCAATCCATGAGGACGCCGTCAAAGTCTGCACCACGCGCCTGAAGCGTTTCCAGCGCCTCCAGCCCATTGGTGGCCAGGGTGACCTGCACCCCGGCATGGCGCAAGAGCTCCATGGCCAGCTCCTGGTTGAGTTCGTTGTCTTCCACCAGCAGCACCCGTGCGCCTTCGAGCTGGCGCATGGCATTGCGGCTTTCGTGCGCCATGATGCCGGTGCGGTTCTCCACCAGGCCCTTGCGGTCGATGGCGGCGCCAATGGCGTCGAGCAACTGGCTGGGCATCACCGGCTTGGTCAGTACGGACTTGAGCGCCACGCCCTGGCGTTCCGCCTCGTCCAGCGCCTCTTCGCGGCCAAAGGCGGTGACCATGATGCTGGCGGGCACGTTGGGCAGCCGGCGCGCATGCATGAGGCGCAGGGTTTCAATGCCATCCATTTCGGGCATTTTCCAGTCGATCAGCACCAGGTCGTAAGCTTGGCCCTGCTGCTCGGCCTGTGCCACGCAGGCCAGCGCGGCCTGCCCGTTGGCCGCCGTGTCCACCCGCAGGCCCAGGCCACGGGCAATGCTGGCCGTGATCTCGCGGGCGCTGCTGTTGTCATCCACCACCAGCACGCGCATGTGCTGGAGCACCTCGCGCGACATGCGGCGCGAGGCACTGCCCTGTGCATTGCGTCCCAGGCGCGCTGTGAAGTGGAATTCCGAACCCACACCCGGTTCGCTCTGAACCCAAATGCGCCCCCCCATCTGCTCCACCAGCGCCCGCGAGATGGCCAGCCCCAGGCCCGTGCCGCCGTAGCGGCGTGTGGTGGAGCTGTCGGCCTGGCTGAAGGGCTGGAACAGCTTGGCGCATTGCGCCTGCGTCATGCCGATGCCGGTGTCGCGCACCCAGAAGTGCAGTTCGATGTGCTCGGCATCGCGGTCGATTTCCTCGATGCCTATGACCACTTCGCCCTGTTCGGTGAACTTGACGGCGTTGTTGCCCAGGTTCACCAGGATCTGGCCCAGGCGCAGCGGGTCGCCCACCAGCGCCGTGGGCAGTTGCCCCGGCACGCAGAACAGCAACTCCAGGCCTTTTTCCTCGGTGCGCAGGCCAATGAGGTTGGACAGGCTCTCCATGACATCGTCCAGGCAGAACTCGGTGTCCTCGATCACCATCTTGCCCGCCTCGATCTTCGAAAAATCGAGGATGTCGTTGATGATGCCCAGCAACCCCACGGCCGAGCGGTGCGCCTTCTCCACATAGTTGCGCTGGCGCGCATCCAGCGATGTCTGCAGCGCCAGGTGGGACATGCCGATGATGGCGTTCATGGGCGTGCGGATCTCGTGGCTCATGTTGGCCAGGAAATCGCTCTTGGCCTTGGCAGCGTCCTCGGCCACACGGCGCGCCTGCTCCATGGCACGCTCGGCGGCCTTGCGTTCGGCGATGTCCTCGAACACCCAGATCGTCACATGGTGGTGGCGAGCCGATCGGATGCCCCGCCCCGATACCTGCGCCACAAAGGTACCGCCGTCCTTGCGGGCAAAGTCCCATTCCACGTTGACGTCCTTGCCCGCAGCCAGCACCGGCCCGACCAGCGCACCAAAGCGTGCGTAGTGTTCGGGAGACTGCTGGATGATGCTGCCAGGTTGGCCCACCAGCTCGTCTGCCCGGTAGCCCAGGTACTCAACCAGGCGCTGGTTCACGCGCAGGATCACACCATCGGCGGTGTAGATGATGCCGTTGGGGGCGTTGTCGAAAATCATCTGCTGCTCGTCCAGCAGGTTCTGCAACTCGCGTTGCTGCAGCTCGATCTCCAGGCGCGCACGGCGCTTTTCGGTCACGTCCTCGGGCATGCACTGCACCAGGCGGCGCCCCCGGTACTCGAAGGCCGCCAGGTGCACTTCGGCGTCCCAGGTGTCCCCATCCGGGCGCTGGTAGCGCCACTCGCAGCGGGCATGCCCCTGGGTCAGAGCGCGCTGCAAGATGTCCTGCATGAGGCTGGCACTGTCCTGGTCGCCGTATTGCTCGGGCGCCAACAGGAACAACAGACCTTTGCCCAGCAACTGGCTCTTGGCGTTGACGCCAAAGATCCGCACCGCCGCCGGGTTGCAGTCGATGTAGCCAAAGTCCGGATCCAGGATGATGATGGGGCGCGAAGACTCCTGGAACAACATCTTGTTGTAGGCCTCGCTGTCACGCAGGCTGGCTTCGGCCACCTTTTGCTCGGTGATGTCCTGGTTGATGCCCACCAACCTGCGTGGGGTTCCATCGCTTCCACGCAACGCGGCATGGCCTATGTCCAGAATCCAGCGCCACTCGCCCGATGAGCTGCGCATGCGAAAGACCTCGGTGTAGTCGGGTATCTCGTTGAGCAGGAAGCGGCGCAAGTGATCCTGCACGCGCTGGACGTCTTCGGGGTGAATCAGCGATACCCAGCAGGCCATGTGGTTGGGATGCTGGGCCAACAGGCTTTGCTTGTCGTAGCCGAGCATCCCCGCCCAAATGTCGTTGACCGCCACTTCGACGATCTCATGCTGGTCGTTGATGGTGCAGTCGTACAGCCCCAGGTTGGCTCCCCGCAAGGCCAGGGCCAGGCGCTCCTCGCTGCGCGCTACCAGTTGCTCGGCCTTTTGGCGTTCGGTGATGTCGTAGATCCAGGAAACCAGGTAACGCCCATCCGAAAAGTCGAGCAGGATGGACGAGAGCAGTACCGTGACGGGCGTGCCGTCGGAGCGCACGAAGTCGGCCTGGTAGCCTTTGACAGCGCCTTCACGGCGCAAGCGCTCCATAAAGGTCTGGCGATCCGCCGGGTTGCGCCACGATTTGCTGGCAGGGTGTGTGGCCAGTTCCTCGGGGCGCACACCCAGCATTTCCGCGTGCTGGCGGTTGGCAAAAACGATCTGCCCAGCCTCGGTGCCGATGATCACACCCACGGGGCTGTTTTCGAGAATGCGGAGCAGCCGGGCCTCGTTCTCCTGGCGCTCCCGCTCCAGGCGCTTGCGTTCGGCAATGTCCTCGTACACCCAGACGGCCGAGCGCTCGAACCCAGGGATGTTGATGCCCTGGCCCGACACCATGGCCTCGAACACCGCCCCATCGTTGCGCCGGAAATCCCACTCCACGTGCACTTCCTGCCCCGACGCGAGCAGCGGAGCCGCCACGGCCGAGAACGCCTGATAGCTGGCCTCGTCCCGAAACAACCGCTGCGCCACCGAATGGCCCACCAGGTCGGGCGGCTCCAGGCCCAGGCTCTGACACAACCTGCGGTTGACCCGCAGGATGATGCCGTCCGCCGTGAAGCACATACCGTTGGGAGCGTTCTCGAAGATGACCTGCTGCTCCTCCAGCAGCTTGCGGATCTCGGCCTGCTGGCGCTCGATCTCCAGGCGGGCGCGGCGCTTTTCTGACACATCGTCCACAGTGAAGCGCAACAGGATGCGCCCCCCGCAGTCGAAGGCCATGAGATTGACTTCGGCGTCGAAGATTTCGCCATTCGCACGACGCGCGCGCCACAGAAAATTGGCAATGCCGTGCTCCACGATGGAACGGGTGATTTCCTCCCCCGCGGTCTGGGTGTCGGTGCCGTCGTATTGCGTGGGCGCAGAAAAGTCCAGCGGCATGCGGCCTAGCACCTCGTCCCGAGACTGGAAGCCGTAGATACGCACCGCTGCGGTGTTGCAGTCCACGATGCCGATCGCTGGGTCGATGATGACGATGGGCACCGGCGAATCCTGGTACACCCGCTTGTTGTAGGCCGCGCTGCGCTCCAGTGTGTCCTGGGCTTCGCGCATGGCGCTGTCCTTGGCGGCCAGTTCGGCCTCCAAGGCAGCGCAGCGCTGCTGCCATTGCGCCAGTTCCTGCTCCAGCGCAGCCTTTGTGGTGTGCGATCGCTCCATGGCCCCTCCCAGTTGAACCGTCCGCCGCACACACCCATGGCGGGCGGCGGAGGAAGGCGTCGAACTGTAGGGGAGTATCGGCAGCGGTTGACCTGCACGTCAACACACGGCGCGGCAATTGCGCACACGATGCATGGGGTGTTTGAGCTAGCGCAAGAGCCCTGCCCCCTCGGCCCACATCAAGAGGCCCTGCGCAGCGCCCCCAGCTTTTGGCCCAAGGGCAACAGATGGCGCTTGAGGTCCTCCACCGGCAGCCTGCCGTAGGCCTGCACCATCACCCCGTTGGGCAGCATCAGCGCCACATCCGAACTGCTGCCGTCCTTGCGGTAGCTTTCCTTGATGGTCGTGTCGCCCTGACGGTAGATGCGCTCCACTTCATCGGCATTCTCGCTCTCGGCGGTGGTCGTCGCCCAGCCCGCCATGGCCATGCGCAGCGCAGGGACAGCGCCCAAGTCCTGGATCTGGATCTCCAACTCCTTGTCCTCGTGCGTGTACTGCGCACTGACATGGGTGAACTGCATGCCCATGGCGCTTTCGGAGCGCGCCTCGATCGCTGTGCGCGGCAAATCGCCCACACGCTCGGGCAGGGTGTCCCGCAGAAGTTTTGGCGCAAAGGGCTCACCACCCTTGCCACCCAGTGCAGCCCCCATCATTTCGGTGGCGGCCTTGGCTGCGGCCTGGGTGTCTCCCTTGGCCTGGGCCTCTTCCATTTTGCGGCTGGCTTCCTCCAGGCGTCCTGTGTCGATCTTGATGTCGGTGCCGGGAACCTTCATCGCGACCGAGCCCGTGTCGCCCATGCCCGCCATGCCTGCACCCAGACCCCGTGCCCCCGGAGTCACAAGTGATGTGGCCAACCCGACCACAATGCCTGCCAGAATGCCGCAGACCACCAAGGCTGCCGTGTAGCCCACCGCTTTCTCTTGGGGAGCCTTCATCAGCACGGGGATGCCGCTGTAGATCAGGTACACCGAATACAGGGCCGCCAACAAGCCCAGCATGGCCAATGACGGCAGGATGCTGAACACCCCACCCAGCATGCCAGCCGTGGAGGCATAGGCCACCAGCTTGAAGGCGCTGCCCATGTCTTGCTGCGCCTGAAAACGCGGCGCCAGCATGTTGGCGATCAGCGCCAGCACGTACACCATGGCCAGCGACAGCACATAGCCCACCACCATGCTGACCAGACCTTGCACCACGGGCACGCGCACCGAGATGCCAAAGGCACCTACCCCCACCAGGCTGTACCCAATGAACCCCGCCACCGCCGGAATGGCCGCCAGAAAGACCAGGTAGCCCAGGTAAATGCGGCCTGGGTTGCCGTCCTCTGCGTTGATCTGCAGCCAGGTTTCGCGTGGGCGCATCAAGATATCAAGCACACGCTGCAACAGCGCTGCGCGGTCTGTCGAAGCCAGGCGGGAAGTGTTCATGGTGCAATGTCCTTGAAGTGATCAGAATGGTTTGCGCTGCGCATCAATTCGCAGCAGCAGGCTGGAACATGACCTTGGCGCCGGGTTTCACGCCAGAGACCCAACCTTCACCTGGATTGGTCTTTTCTTCGCTCAGCGCACCACCCGTGCCTTTGAGATCACACCGTGGGTGCTCGATGAAATAACTGCCCGGTGGGTTGTACACCCAGGCACCGCAGGCCGTGTGCTGCATGCACAGTGCCTGGCAGTCGCGGGCGGTCTGGCCCTTGGCAAAGTCCTTCACGCCAAGCTCCCCATCGCGCTCGCTCCCGCCACCCTCAATCTGTGTGCCCGCCTCCCACCACAGCATGGTGTTGGGCATCCATTCGCGGCCCTGGGTGGCATTGACTTTGGGCGCGGGGGGCGCAGCCTTGGCCACGCTGCGCAGGGCATCGCTCAGGCTGCCAGCATCACGGGCGTCCAGATACCGGCCGCCCGTGCTGGAAGCCAGGCATTGGAGCTGTTGCTCGGCCTTGCTGCCCTTGGAAATGTCAAAGCCAATCACGTGGGCCGTGAAATCCACGCCCAGCTTCTCCAGTTCCTTGCCCACGGCACAGGGATCGGCATGGCAGGTTTCCTCGCCGTCAGAGACCAGAATGACCGTGGCCTTTCGTTCGCTGAACTTGAGTTGTTCTGCTGCCATGCGCACCGATGCCGAAATGGGCGTCATCCCTTTGGGTTGCAGCGCATTGACGGTCTGCACCATGGCGCTGCGGTCCAGCGCACCTGGGGCACGCAACAGCTCGATGTCGCTGCAGTCGCCTTTGCTGCGGTGGCCATAGGCCATCAAGCCCAGTTGCTGGCCTGCGGGCCAGCCATCGAGCATTTGTGCCACAGCATCGCGTGCGATCTCGATCTTGGCCCGCCCCCCCATCTTTCCCCACATGGACCCCGAGGCATCGAGCACCAGCATGCTCTGCCCCGGCCCTTGCGGTGGGCTGGGGGCGCGCTGGGCTTGCTGTGCCTGGGCGCCCATCGACAGCAACATACCGGCGGCCAGCCACCAGGCGGCCCGGCCCATGCGCGAATGGTTCATGGTGTTCCCTCTCCAAAAAGTTGCAGTGAACGCCTGTCTCATGACTGGCGCGTGAAAACAAAAGGTGACTGGATGGTGCAGGCCTGCGGCACGGTGACGCGCACGATGCTGGCACCCTCCATGCGCTCGGGGCTGAGCACCCGCAGGTCGTACTCCATGGACATGGCAGCGCTGGCTGTCTTGAGCCTGGCCTTCCAGTGGTTGGCCGCCACGCGGCTCCACTGCACCTGCGGGCTGGGAATGAGCTGGCCACCGCTGAAGGGCCGCGCAAACACGACCTGCCCCGATTGGGGCGCCGGCATCTGCCCTGCGACCGCCTGGGCTACACCCGCAAGGCAACCACCACTGGCACGGGGCTGTCCTTCGAACCGGAATACCCAGTGCCCGTCCCGGGGCTGGAAATCCGTCCCAGGTGTCGATGGTGGTACAAGCACGACCTCCGAAGCCCCCGGACGAGGCACTTCGACATCGATCCCGGCCGGTCGCTGCCCTCGCCCACTTGCGGAGGGATTTGTTGCGGCGACAACCAGGGGCGCCTGCATGGCTGCCGACTGCGCTGCTGGCGGAGCCCCACGCAAACGCTGCGCTGGTCCGTAGGCATCGTCATGCAGCCCGATCAATATGCGCGCCTCATCGCGGCTCAGGTGCCCACACTGCGACGCAGTGGCAGCACAGGCCCACACCGTGTCGGGCCAGTCTCTGCTGGCCTCGACAAAGGCAAGCTCGGCCTGGTTCCTATCCATACCCAGGCGGGCACGCGCCCCGATGGCACTGGCAGTGCCCGTGCAGTGCACGCCAGCGGCACAGGCCAGTTCGGGCAAGGGTGCTGCACTGGCACCCAGGGGCCACCCGCAGGCCAAGCCCCACAGCAGCGTGCTCCCAATGTGTCTGGTTCGTGTCATGTGTCGATTTCCTCGGCTCCAAAAATTGCAGCCCGGTCCATGCGACAGGGACTATGCAACATGGGCGCCATTGTGGAAACCGTTGCAGAGCATGCCCACCCCCAGAACTTGGGGGACACCGTGACTTATTGCAGCAATCCGCGCCGCTGTGCCTCAACCGCTGCCTGGGCGCGGCTCTTGATGCCCAGTTTGCGGTAGATGGATTTGATGTAGCCGTTGGCCGTGTGGTAGGTGATGCCCAGGCGCTCTCCGGTCTCGTGGATGCTCAGGCCCTCACCAATGGCGGCAAGCACGTCGCTTTCTCTGGGGGTGAGCGCTTCGGCAAGGTCAGCGCTGGGCCTCAGATCGGCGCCTGGGGTGCTGCGAAAGTAACCCAGCACCCTGCGGGCCACCGCAGGAGACAGCGGCAGCTCTCCCCGGGCGATGCGCTGCAGTGCGGCCACCAGGTCGCAGACCGGTTCGGACTTGAGCAGATAGCCATCGGCCCCTGCCTGCAGGGCGCCAAACACCGAGGCGTCATCAGAAAACAGTGTGGTCACCACGGCGGGCACCTCAGGGTGGCACTGCTTGAAACGGCGCAACACCTCCAGCCCCGAGCCATCAAGCAGGCGCAGGTCGATCAAGGCCAGATCCCATGCTTCGTCCACCCGCATGAGCGCATGTGCCACCGTCGGGCAGTGCGTGGTATGCGCTGCGGGGTACACCTGCTGGGCGATGTCCTGCAGCAGTGCGCAGGCTTCGGGCTGGTCTTCCACAAGCAGAATGTTCATGTGCCTGATTGTCATGGCTCAGCCCGGATCCTGCAGGGCGTTCAGGGGCAGGCGTGCTTCCATGACCGTGCCACCGGAACCCAGCGCCTGCCATTGCAAGTGCCCACCCAGGCGCTGCACCCGGCGCAGCAGGGACTGCATGCCCAGCCCTGCGCCCCAGGTCGCCGGATCGGTCGCAGGGCCATCGTTGCGCACCTGCACCAGCAAGCACTCCTCCAGTACCTGCACCAGCACCTCGATGCGGCTGGCTCCGCCGTGGCTGATGGCGTTGCGCACGGCCTCGGACAGGATGCGCGCCAAGGCCAGTGCGGCCTGCGGGCGCACTCTGTGCGAACCTGCCTGGCCGGGCAGCGCGCTCTGCCATTGCAGTTGCAGACCTGCTGCACGGATGCGGGCGGCCAGTTCGGCGCGCAGGTCGGCGAGCAGATCGGTCAATGCCACCGCCTCGCCCGCCATGCCGTGGGTGATCAGACGCATCTCCTGCAGCGTGTCCTGGGCATAACGCCCCCAGTCGCCAGGGGGCGCCGCATGGGCCATGTGCAGGAGACGTGCCCCCAGGTCATCGTGCAGGTCGTGCGCAATGCGTTCACGCTCGCTCTGGCGCGCCTGCGTGGCGGCACGGTCTTTCTCCACCATGGTCTGTACCAGGTGGGCGCAGTGGTCGGCAAAGCGTTCGTCCTGCGGGCCAAACAGGCGCCTGCCGCCATGGGCATGCACCAGTACCACACCCTGCCCCGTCCATGCCAGTGGAGCCCACAGGGCGCCACCCGCTTCCTGCATGCGGCTGTGCGAACCCGCCTGTTGCGCCAGCACACTGCTCTCGGGCTCGTACACCTGCTGCAGAAACTGCTGCCAAGCCTGCAATGCGGCCATGTCGGATTGCTGGGCTGCACGTGCCACGTCATACAGCGGAGCGATGTGCTGCTCCAGTCGCAGCGGCCGGGTTCCCAGCAAGGTCTGTGCAATCCAGCCACGCAAAGGCAAATAGGCCGCACCCACCACCAACAGGCTGATGAGCAGGGCGGTCTCGGCCTGCACGCTCAGGGCCAGTACCAGCATCAGGTCGCACACCACCAACAGCAGGCTGGCCAGCACCCACAGCAGAATGCGGCGCAGCCCCCCCTGCGCCCAACCCAGCACCGGGCTGACCAGGAGCACGACGATGGAGTAAGTCTTGACCGCCAGGAAGCTGGCGCTGACGAAAAAGGCCCGTGTTTCGAGGTCTTGCACCGGCAGGGCATGGATCAGCGCCAAACGCGCAAGCAATATCAAGCCACCCAGGGCAAACCACTGCATCAGGGCCCGCAGCAAGGGGCTGTGCGAGCGCCGCCATTGCCAGCCCATGGCCAGCGGCAGGGCCAGCGTCCACACCACCATGAAGGCCTGGTGTCCCCACATGGGTGCGGGTGCCAGGGCGGCCAAGTCCACCACGATCACAGCCAGTGCCAAACAGGGCAGGACGCCCAACCATCGCGCAGGCACATACCGGCGCGGAAGGGTCAACACATAGCCCAGGTAGCCCGCAAACGCCAGTTGCACCGCAGCCCGCGCCGCGCCGTTGATGCTGCCCGCAGCCCCCAGGGGCCAGGCCAGGCCATGCACCAGCTCGAGCCCGCCCAACGCCATGCCAACGGCGTATCCGCTGCAGGCCAACGCCAGAAACCCGTTTCCGAGGCTGCGCTGACGCAGATAATGGGCCCATCCACTGGTCCATGCCAGCGCAGCCAGCAACAAATGCCACCAGAGCATGGCGCCGATGCCGCCCAATCCCCGGTCGCGCACCGTCACCGGATGCTCGCTGCCATCGGCCATGACCAGGCGCGCGGAGTCGCTCGCCAACAAGGCGTGCAGGGCCTTGTGGCGGTCGTTGTAGGCTTCGCGCAGCTCATGGCTGGGCAGGAAATGCCCCGCGTCGCTCAAAAGCCAGGCGTCAAGCTCCAGCGCCCCATTAGGGCTGCGAATGCTCACCACCGGCCGTTTGCAATCAGCCCCAGGGTGCAGGCAGACGGCCTGGGATTCCTGGCTCCAGCCCAGTTCCACACCCACCAGCACCCGCTCGCTGGCCGCCAGCCACAGCACCCCAGCCGCCAGCGGAACAAAGGCCAGCAGCGACAGCACCATCCAACTCGCCAGATGGCGGGCATGGCGCTGCCACCACGCCCGGGCAGTTTGCCAAGGGCGCGCAGCGGGAGTCAGGACAACGGTGGAGAACCTGGAATCCATGGCGTACTGTCAAATGATTGCACAAGGACTGCAGTGACGCCGCCCCACGGAGTCCATTTTGGTAAGACGGATGCTGCTGGTCCCACACGCCGCGCTGACACTCCCCTGTAGAACGCAACCGAAACCCCGGTTCTCAACTCACCCGGCGTCCGTTTTCCGCATAAATGGCCAGATACAGCGTGTTCGACCCGACATAAGGGGCCTTGTTGCCAAAGCCCACATGGAAATCACCAAAGGACAGCGAGCGAATGCCCGCCAGCCCGGCGCGCAGGCGCTCGCGACTGAGGTCCTTGCCTGCGTTGCGCAGACCTTCGATCATGACCTGGGCGTTGATCCAGCCCTCCAGGCTGCTGCCGCTGGTGAGGTACTCCGGCTTCGCTCCCGCGCTCTTCATCGAAGTCTGGAACTTGCGCACCACCACCGACTTGGCGGAGGTGGCATCCGGAAACACCTGCACCGCAGCCATTCCCCGCGTAGCGTCCCCGAGCTTGGGCAACTCGGAGACAAAGAGCGTCACCGAAAGGCCTGCCAGCGGCACGGTCTTGGCGCGCGCGCGGAATGGCAGCACAAAAGCCGTATTGGCTGTGCCCGTGGTGGCCAGCACCACCGCCCCCGGTCGATCGGCATAGACCTTCTCGGCCACCTCCTCGCCGTTCTTGCCGTCCACAGCCAGGGCAAAAGCGCCGGCACGCTCGACCTGCGCCTCGTCCAGTGCGGCGGACAGGTAGCCCAGCACCTCCTTTCCGAAGGGGTTGTCCAGGTACACCACGGCAATGCGGCGCAAACCCATGTCCACCATCTGCCGCACCAGGCGGCGCGCCTCATCGGCATAGCTGGGGCGCACAAAGAACAGGTTGCGCTGCTCGGGGCTGCGGACGGAGGGCGCGCCCGTAATCGGCCCCACCGTTGGAATGCCCTTGCCCTCGATGAGTGGCAACAAGGCCGCTGTGTTGGCCGTGCCCATGGGCGAGATGAGGGCAAAGACCGACTGGCCATCGATCAGCTCCGTCACGTTCTTCAGGGTGCGCGCGGGGACATAGGCATCGTCCATGACCTGCAATGCGATCTCGCGTCCATGGATGCCACCGGAGCGATTGATCTCGTGGAACGCTGCTTTCATGCCGGCCACCTGTTCCAGGCCCGCCGCGCCCAGGGGGCCGGAGAGCGCCATGGAACAGCCCAGGGTGACCACGCGCCCGACGCCCTCGGTCTCGGCGGCGTGGCTGTGGCGCATCCAGGCGGGCATGGTGCCGACGGCCAGGGCCTGGGTGGAATGCAGAAGAAAATCGCGGCGGCTCATGGTGGTGCGGGGCTCCATGCAAGAAAAGGTGGCCGAAGATTACGTTCCGGCCCCCTGCCCCGCCTGTCAGTTCAGCGACAGCCTGCGGCTGTGCGGACACAGTGAAAACCCTTGGCTGGGGTGCACGCGCAACGTGCAGCTGCATGGTGCTTGGCCCCACCAGCACCTCATCACCCCACAGGACTGTGACCACCGTCCCGGTGGCATGCGCGCCACCACCGAGCCCAGCGATCCATGGCGATCACGCGCCGCTGGGGCCCCCTACCGACTGCGGGAGCATTGACTCAGGCGCCAACAACAGCGGCAGCAATTGCGCCGCCGTGCCCCGCAGCACGGCATGGGCCACGGGGTCCAGCTCGCTG
Organism: Acidovorax sp. 210-6; assembly: GCF_010020825.1. Lineage (GTDB taxonomy): Bacteria > Pseudomonadota > Gammaproteobacteria > Burkholderiales > Burkholderiaceae_C > Simplicispira > Simplicispira sedimenti. The sequence continues at coordinate 1,974,362 of NZ_JAACJE010000001.1, read as the reverse complement.
GCATGGGGGTTGACGATGACCACCCTGGCACCGGCATCGCGCGCCAGGTGGGCCAGGCCTGCCGCCGGGTACACGGCACCAGCGGTACCCACCACCAGCATCAGCGCACAGCGGCGGGCGGCGTACTGGGCGGCCTCCAGCGTGGCCAGGGGCAAGGCTTCTCCAAACCACACCACGCCAGGGCGCAGCAGGTTACCGCAGCGCGGGCAATGGGGTGGGTCGCCCGCTTCCACGGTATCAGGGTGGCAACAGGGCCGGGGCAGATCGAGAAAGCGATCTTCCATCAGGTCGCCGTGCAGGCACAGCACGTCTGCGCTGCCCGCACGCTGGTGCAGGCCATCGACGTTCTGGGTGATGAGCGTCAGCCGCCCAGGGTGCTGCTGTGCAAAGGCCGCCAAGGCCAGGTGCGCCGCGTTGGGTTGCACGCCCTGCAGCAGCTGCCGCCGATGCTGGTACCAGCGCCACACCAGGGCGGGCTGCGCCCGAAAACCTTCCTCGGTGGCCATGTCCTCGGGGCGAAACTGCGCCCAATAGCCGGTTTGCGCATCGCGGAAGGTGGGCACGCCCGATTCGGCGCTGACACCGGCCCCGGTCAGCACCGCAATTTGCGGCGCCTCGCGCAGCCAGGCCTGCACCGTTTCGAGCGCGGCGCTGTCCATGCCTTGCTCAGCTGCGCTGGCGCAGGGCCTCGTAGAGGCACACCCCGCTGGCCACGGACACGTTCAGACTTTCGACCGCACCCTGCATGGGGATGCTGATCAGCGCATCGCAGGTCTTGCGCGTGAGCTGGCGCATGCCATCGCCTTCGGCGCCCAGCACCAGCGCCACGGGGCCCTTGAAATCCGCCTGGTAAATGGTTTGGGGCGCATCGTCGCTGGTGCCGATGATCCAGATGTTGCGCTCCTTCAGCTCGTTGAGTGTGCGCGCCAGGTTGGTCACCATGAAATACGGAATGGTCTCGGCCGCGCCGCTGGCCACCTTGGCCACGGTGGCGTTGATACCGCAGGCGTGGTCCTTGGGTGCAATCACGGCATGGGCACCCGCCCCATCGGCCACGCGCAGGCAGGCGCCCAGGTTGTGCGGGTCGGTGATGCCGTCGAGCACCAGCAGCAGCGGCACCCCGCCGTCGGCTTCGAGCTGGTCGAGCAGGTCGTCCAGCGAGCTGGCCTGGGCCATGGGGTTGACCCGCGCGGCCACGCCCTGGTGGCCGTGGCTGCCCGAGAGCTTGGCCAGGCGCAGGCCGTCGGCCTCGATCAGGCGCACCCCGGCTTCGCGCGCACGCTCCAGGAATTGGCGCATGCGCTGGTCACGGCGCGTGGGCTCGTAATAGATCTCGATGATGGATTGCGGTGCGGTCTTGAGGCGCACCCCCACGGCATGGAAGCCGAACAGGACTTTGGGACTGGACATGGGGGATGATTATCCGCTGCGCCATTTGCTATTGTTTTAATAGCTGCTTGCACTTGTATTTATTGCGTTAGAGCCAAAAAACACTACATATCTGCAATGCGCCCGGCCTCGATGGTGATGCGCCGCTCGCAGCGCTGGGCAATGCCCCGGTCGTGCGTGACGAGCACCAGGGTCGTGCCCTGCTCGCGGTTGAGCTGGAACATCAGCTCCATGATGGTCTCGCCGGTGGCGTAGTCCAGGCTGCCGGTGGGCTCGTCGGCCAGCAGCACGGCCGGCTGCACAACAAACGCCCGCGCCAAGGCCACGCGCTGCTGTTCGCCACCCGACAGCAGCTTGGGGTAATGCCCCAGGCGCTGGCCCAGGCCCACGTGGGCCAGCATATCGGCGGCACGCTGGCGCGCATCGCGCTGGCCCGCCAGCTCCAGCGGCAGCATGACGTTCTCCAGCGCCGTCAGGTTGCCCATGAGCTGAAAGCTCTGGAACACAAAGCCCACTTTCTGCGCCCGCAGTGCGGCGCGGGCATCCTCGTCCAGCGCGAACAGGTCTTGCCCGTCCAGGCGCACCGTGCCGCGCGTGGGGGTGTCCAGCCCGGCAATGATGGACAGCAGCGTGCTCTTGCCCGAGCCCGAGGCGCCCACAATGGCCACGGTTTCCCTGGGCGCCAGGCGGAAATCGATGTCGCGCAGAATGTCGAGCGTGCCCGTGGAGTCGCTGACCGACTTGAACACATGCTCGACGGCAATGACCGGGGTCACGGGGGGCGTGGAAGAATCAGACATGAACGTAGAAAGGTGTCCGCAAGTGAATACCAAAGGGAATCGTCGCCACTTTATCCTGAGCGCCGCGAGCGGCGCTCTGGTGGGGCTTTACGCTGCGCCAGGCCTGGCGGCAGGCAAGGGGCGTGCGCACACGATTGTGGTGGTGGGCGATTCGATGAGCGCCGAATACGGCATCCAGCGTGGCTCGGGCTGGGTGGCCCTGCTTCAGCAGCGCCTGCAAGAACAGAAGGTGAATGCCAAGGTGGTGAACGCCAGCGTGAGCGGCGACACCACCGCTGGGGGCCGCGCCCGCCTGCCCGCGCTGCTGACGCAGCACCAGCCCACTGTGGTGGTGATCGAACTGGGGGGGAATGATGCGCTGCGCGGACTGCCGCTGAAGAACACCGAGGACAACCTGGCCACCATGGTGCAGGCGGCGCAAAAAGCCGGTGCCCAGGTGCTGCTGGTGGGCATGCAGGTGCCGCCCAACTATGGCGGCGACTACACGCGCCGCTTTGCCCAGACCTTTGTCACCGTGTCCCAGCAGTACAAGACCGCACTGGTGCCCTTTTTGCTGGAGGGGGTGGCCAATGCGCCGGATGCCATGCGCTGGTTCCAGACGGACCGGATTCACCCCAACGAGCAGGCCCATCCGCGCATGCTGGACAACGTGTGGCCCGCGCTCAAGGGTTTGCTGCGTTAGGTGTCTGCCCGTCCTGCGGTGCGGGCGGGCTCGGAGACGGCTCGGCCCCGTTGTCCCCTGCGCCTCGGCGCGCAGTGGCGGCACGGGCACGCAATTTGTCTTCTTTTTTCTGTTTTTTGGCCAGCTCGCGCTGGCGCTTTTCGTAGCCGTAGTTGGGTGTTGCCAAGGTGTACTTTCTGCAGTGGTAAGCCACTGTAGCAGCTTCAAGCCCCCGCCAGCCCGGTTTGCCCTGCCGAACGCACAGCGGTGCGGTAGGCATGCCAGCTCGCATGCCCCAGAAGCGGCCCCACCACCAACAGGCCCGCACCCCAGGCCCACAGGGAAAGCGCCACCATCAGCGTGATCAGGCTGCCCCACAGCACCATCACGCCTGGGTTGTCCAGCACCACACGCATGCTGGTGATGGCGGCGGTCAGCGCATCGGTGTCTCTGTCCAGGATCATGGGAATGGACACCACTGTGGTGGAAAAAACCAGCGCAGCAAAAACGCCACCCACCAACAGGTACACCCCCACAAAGCTCCAGTTCTGCGGGCTCAGCAGGGCGTCCACCACACCGGTGGTGGATGGAAGCCCGGTGTTGAAGAACACCGCGAACACCACCAGAGAAGCCCGCCCCCACAGCAACTCAACAATGACCAGCACCAGCACCAGCAGCCCCATGCTGCCCAGATGGCGGTCCCAGCAGGTCAGTGAACTGCCCAGTTCCGGTGCCAGGCCGACCTGGCGGCGGCGGCTGGTGTCATACAGACCCATGGCCAGAAAAGGCCCCACGAGCAGACAGCCGCTGGCCAGCGACATCACATACTCAGGCTGACGGCGAAACACCCAGCCCAGCATCAGCGCCATGCCCCAAAAGCAGCAGCCATAGAACACGGCCACCCCTGGCGCCGCGCGCAGGTCCGCCCAGCCCAGGGCCAGCCAACGCAGCGGATCGCCCCAGTTCAATGGCTGCAAACTGACCGTGAATGGGCTGGATTCGGTTTGGCTGGTGGTGGTCATGGCATGCGCGATGAAGTCCAATGCACTGTATGCCGCCACCTGCCTTCTTGATGCCAATCAAACCAAATCCGACTGATTTGATCGGCTATGACAAGCGCTACCTCTGCACAAAGGCGCTGCGTAGTGCCTGCGCCAGGTCGGCGCGCAGGTCGGCCTGCGCCTCCAGGCCGATGGAAAACCGCACCACATGCCCCGGTCGCACATGGGTGCTGGGTCGTTGCCGCATGCTGGCGAGGTCGTAGGGCACCACCAGGCTCATGGGTCCACCCCAGCTGTAGCCCAGGCGGAACAAGTGCAGGCTGTCGCAAAAGTGGTCCACCTGCGCCTGCGGGATCGCGGGGTCGAACACCACGCTGAACAAACCTGCCGCAGCGCCCTGCCCGTCCTGAGCCTGGCCACACAAGGCATGCCAGTGCGCATGGCCCGGAGCGCCTTCCAACGCCGGGTGCAGCACCTGCACCACGGGGGCCTGATGCTGCATCCACCGGGCCAGGTTCCGCGCCACCCGGTCGTGGGTGTGGTAGCGCAGCGCCACGCTGGGCAAGGCCCGCAGCACGGCTTCGGCATCGTTGGCACCTACGCCCAGGCCCAGGTGCATGTGGGCCAGCTTGATGCGCAGGTGCAGTGCCGGGTCACGCGTGGTGATGCTGCCCATCAGCACATCGCCCCCGCCGCTGGGGTACTTGGTCAGGGCATGGGCAGACACATCCACCGCCAGGCTGCCACTGCCATCGCCCATCAGGTCGAACGGACGAAACGCCAGGCCCGCGCCCCAGGTGTTGTCCAGCGCGGTGGTCACACCGCGCTCACGGCACAGGGCCACCAGGGCACGCAGGTCGGGAAACTCCAGCGTCACCGAGCCCGGTGCCTCCAGCCACACCAGCCGCGTGGCGGGGGTGATGCGCTGCGCCAGGTCGGCAGGGTCCAGCGGGTCGTACAGCGCATGGCGTACGCCAAACTGCGCCAGCAGCGAGGCCGTCATGGCCTTGTTGGGCCCATAGGCGTTGTCGGGAACCAGCACCTCGTCGCCCTGGCGCAGCAAGGCCAGCGCCACATTGGCCAACGCCGCCAGGCCGCTGGGCACCAGCACACACTGCAGGCCTCCTTCAAGCGCGCAGATGCGCTCTTCCAGAATGAAGGTGGTGGGCGTGCCGTGCAGGCCGTAGGTGTAGCCGCTTTTGTCCTTCCACTCGCGCTCGCGCATTGCGGCCACGTTGGGGAAGATGACGGTAGAGGCCTTGAAAACACCAGGCTGCGGCGCCTCGAAGCCTGCCGGGGGCTGGTACGCGTGGTGGATCAGTGCAGTGGCCGGGTCCGGGAATGGGTTTGTGTCTTGCATGCCGCCATCGTAGCGGGCATGAGCAGGTTCTTTACCCGCTATTTGTGCACTCATGGCGCCTCGGGGCAAAGGTACACTTTGGCGTCTGCTCTGTTCACGCCTGTGCTGCCCAAACCTGACCATTCCCTTGTCGATCTGCGCGAATTGCGCCTGGAGACAGCCTGTGCGCTCGTCGGCATGGACGCGGGCTGCCTGCCCGCGCCGGGGCAGACGCCCGCGCGCCAGCTGCAGGAAATCATCGACGGTCTGTGCACTCTGTCGCTCAAAGACCCTCTGACGGGCCTGGCCAACCGCAGGCATTTCCAGGCCGTGCTGGACCGCGAGATCGACCGCGTGGCGCGTTCAGGTGAAGCCGCACTGCTGTTGATGCTGGACATCGACCGTTTCAAGCAGGTCAATGACACCTACGGCCACAGTGCGGGCGACCGGGTGCTGCAGGCCGTGGCGCGCACCCTGGCGCAATGCGTGCGGCCCATGGACACGCTGGCGCGCTACGGCGGCGAGGAATTCGCGATCGTCATGCCCGCCTGCCAGGCGGCTTTTGGCATGGCAGTGGCCGAGCGCATCCGGCGCGCCGTGGCGGCCACACCCGTGCAGATCGACCCATCGACCCAGTTGGAGGTGACGATCAGCATTGGCGGTGCCTATGCCATGCAGTGGATCCGCTCCTCTCCCATTCTCTGGACCGACCGTGCCGACCACCAGCTGTACCTGGCCAAGGCCGAGGGCCGCAACCGCGTGTGCATTGAACCCCAGCCCGACAGCACGGTCAGCGCGGATGAAAAAGGCATGCTCATCGGCCCGCTTTACACCCCCTCCGGTTGGGGCGACCTGGCCGCCATGATCCCCAAAGACAACGCCCCCTGAAGGCAAGACCATGAGCCCAGCGTCGTCCAATTCCATTCCCTCCCCCACCGTCCCCCCCACCGGTGCGCCCACGGGTGCCCGCATCATTGCCATCACCAGCGGCAAGGGGGGCGTGGGCAAAACCTTCGTGTCGGCCAACCTGGCCGCCGCACTCACCCGCCGCGGCCAGCGCGTGCTCGTTCTGGATGCCGACCTGGGCCTGGCCAACCTGGACGTGGTGCTGAACCTGTATCCCAAGACCACGCTGCACGACGTGTTCACGGGTAAATCCACCCTCGACGACGCTGTGATCGAAGCGCCAGGGGGCTTTTCCGTGCTGCTGGCGGGTTCGGGCATGGTCGAGTACTCGCGCCTCACGCCCGAGGTCCGTACGCAGTTTCTGAACGTGATCCAGACCTTGGCGCCCCGTTTCGATGTGATCCTGCTCGATACCGGCGCCGGCATCTCCGACGTGGTGCTGTTCTCCGTCTCACTGGCTTCCGAGGTGCTGATCGTGGCCACGCCCGAACCCACGTCACTGACCGACGCCTACGCCGCCATCAAGGTGCTGGCCATGCAGCAGAAGCGCCAGCATGTGCGCATGGTCATCAACCAGACGGCCCGCCCCGGCGACGGCCGGGCCATTACCGGCCAGCTGCAACAGGTGTTGGAACGGTTTGTGACCACCGCCACCGGTCGCGCACTAAGGCTCATCCACATGGGCGACATTCCGGCCGACCCCGCCGTGCGCGATGCCGTGATGCGGCGCCAGTTGCTGCTGCTGCAGCTTCCGGGCTGCCCAGCGGCGCTGGCGATCGCGCAGCTGGCTGGCAAGATCGAGGAAGCGCTGCTCGTGCGACAGGCCTGAGGACCCGTGCGGCAGGCTTGCCAGGGCGTGTGGTCATTCAATTCGCGTGGGGGAATTGAATGACGACACGCCCTACGCCCGCAGGTCGAACACCAGCACCAGCGCGCCCTCCGACGCTGCCTCCAATTGCAGTAGCGCCTCTCCTTCGAGCATGGCGGCATCACCCGTTTGCAGGGCTTGGCCATTGACGCGCAGGCTGCCACGCACCAGGTGCACATAGGCTTTGCGTGCCCCATCCAGTGCCAGATCCGCCGTTTCACCTGCCGCCAGGTGACCTGCCCACAGGGCGGCATCGGCGTGGATGCGCAGGGTGCCCATCTGGTCTTGCCCGGAAGCCAGCCGCCGCAGTCCCCGCCCGGCCTGCCAGCCAAAGGGCATCTGATCGTAGCTGGGTTGCAGCCCCCGCTGTGAGGGCTCGATCCAGATCTGCAGGAAATGCGTTTCCTCGCCGCTGGCGTAGTTGTATTCGCTGTGCGTGACGCCGCTGCCGGCGCTCATCACCTGCACGTCACCCGCCGGAATCACCGTCGTGTTGCCCATGCTGTCCCGGTGGGCCAATGCGCCCGACAGCACCACGCTGATGATTTCCATGTCCCGGTGGGCATGGGTGGCAAAGCCAGTGCCCGGCGCAATGCGGTCTTCGTTGATGACGCGCAGGTTGCCATAGCCCATGAAGCGCGGGTCGTGGTAGCCCGCAAACGAAAAGCTGTGAAACGACCGCAGCCAGCCGTGGTCGGCATAGCCTCGATCCTGGGATTTGCGCAGTGTCAGCATGGTGTGCTCCTTCTGAAAGGACTGTAGGGCGCCATCGCCAGCGATAGGGACGAGCGCTTTGATGGGATGATTCAAAATCCTTAAACCCAGAAACCGCAGTTGACCGCTCGCAACCTTTGGAAAGACCGCATGAAATCTGACTATGTGCTACTTGGGAGCGCTCACCATCAGGGTCAGAGCGCTATGCACCCGCCAGCACCGCGCTCGGCGCGCCATGCGCCGTTGTTCCTCCTTGCGCACAGGAGTGCGCTGCGTCGTCACGCCTTGCCTGGCACACCGATCACGGCACTGTCGGGCGCATCCAACTGCGGTTTCTAGGTTGAAACAAACCAGTCCGACCATGCAAGACATTCGCGACGCCCTGACCCCCGAAAACCTCGCCATGCTGGAGGTGATTGCCGAGGAAGGCAGCTTTGCCGCTGCAGCGCGCAAGCTGGGCCTGGTTCCCAGCGCGCTGACCTACCGGGTGCGACAGATCGAGGATGCGCTGGACGTGCTGCTGTTCGACCGCAGCGCGCGCCAGGCACGCCCCACCGAGGCCGGTGCCGAGCTGCTGCGCGAAGGCAGGCGCCTGCTGCAGGACATCGACGCGGTGGCCCACCGTGTGCGGCGCGTGGCCACGGGCTGGGAGCCGCAGCTCACCATCTCGGTCGATGGCGTGATCTCTCCGCACACCATGCTGGAGCTCGTCGAGGCGTTCTATGCCATGAGCCCGCCCACGCGCCTCAAGCTGTGCGACGGCATCATGTCCGGCACGCTCGAGGCGCTCACCTCGGGGCGGGCCGACCTGGCCATTGGCGTGGGCGCCCTGGGGCCTGCGGTGGCAGGGCTGCAGCAAATGCCGCTGGGCAGCCAGCGCTTCATCTACGTGGTGGCGCCCCACCATCCCCTGGCCCAGGCCACCGAACCCATCGCCGACGCCGTGCTGCGCGGGCACCGGGCGATCGCCGTTGCCGATTCGGCGCTGCGCGGCGGGCTGACCATGGGCTTGCTCGGCGGGCAGGACGTGTTCACGGTGGACAGCATGCAGGCCAAGATACAGGCCCAGTTGCGCGGCCTGGGCGGTGGTTTTTTGCCCGAATCCATGGTGCGCCCCTACCTGGAGGCGGGCCGCCTGGTCGAGCGCAAGGTGGCCCGACCCGAACGGCTGGTATCACTGCATTACGCCTGGGGTGGACCCGGTTTCACGGTACCGGGGAGGGCTTTGCAATGGTGGCTGGAACAGCTGCACAGCCCCACCACACGCCGGGCACTCCTGGAAAATCACCACCATTTCTGATCCAGAACGGTGCAGCGTCGGCTGCCGGGCGTGTAGAGTGGTGTACAAGCCATAGCAACCTCTGCCAGAAAGCCCCTGCCATGCCCAAAGCCCCCCACACATCGCCCTCCACCGTCCGCCGCAAAGGCTCTGCCAAGGCACCGCGCCACATCGCCATTGTGGGTGCGGGGGTTGCGGGCATTGCCTGCGCACGCACCCTGGTGCAGGCCGGGCACCAGGTCAGTGTGTTTGAGCAGCACCCCGAGCCCGGTGGGCGCACCCGCAGCGTGGACAGCCCCTTTGGCAGCTTTGACGCTGGGGCGCAGTATTTCACCGTGCGCGACCCGCGCCTGGAGCGCGTGCTGCAAACCCAGCCCGGCCTGTGCCGCCCCTGGAGCGCCAGCACGGTGCGCGTGCTCGACGCCGCGGGCCGTGTTGTCGCGGCAAGCCCCGTGCCCAAAGACCCGCACTGGGTGGCGGCACCCCGCATGGATGCCCTGGTGCAAGCCTGGGCGACTCCGCTGCAGGACGCGGGCCATCTGCACACCGACGCACAGGTGGTGCGCATGGAACCTGACCGCCTGCGCCCTGGCGCCTGGCAACTGACCACCGCGAGCAAGGATGGCGCGCGCCATGTGCACGCAGGATTCGACGCCGTGCTGCTGGCCATGCCCGCGATCCCCGCACAAACCCTGCTGGCCGATGTCGCCAGCCCGCTGGCCAAAAACCTCTCGGGCGTTGCCATGGCCCCCTGCTGGACCTTGATGCTGGCCTACCCCCAGGCCATGCAGCCCGGCCTCACCACCCTTGGCCCGCAATGGAACGCAGCGCGCAGCACACACCACCGCATCGCCTGGGTGGCGCGCGAATCGTCCAAGCCGGGGCGCAGCCTGATCGAGCGCTGGACCGTGCAGGCCAGCCCCGAATGGTCTGCCGAGCACCTGGAGGACGACCCTGCCCGCGTGCTGGCCAAGCTGCGCAAGGCCTTTGCCGAGATCACCGGCATCCGCACCGAGCCCGCCCATGCCGAACTGCAACGCTGGCGCCACGCACGCACCTTGCAACCCCTGGGCCAAAGCCACCTGTGGGATGCCCCCGCAGGACTGGGCGTGTGCGGTGACTGGTGCCTGGGCCACCGCGTGGAAGACGCCTTCGTCTCTGGGCTGGAACTGGCCTTGGCCGTGGCATGAGCCTGGCAGAGCGAGGACCTTACACCGGCCGGTTTGCTCCTTCTCCCACCGGCCCCTTGCATGCGGGCTCGCTCGTGGCCGCCCTGGCCAGTTGGCTGGATGCGCGCGCCCACCCCGGCGGCCGCTGGCTGGTGCGCATCGAAGACGTGGACACACCACGCTGCCAGCCCGGCGCGGGAGAGCACATCCTGGCACAACTGGCCGCCTGCGGTCTGGTGCCTGACGCGGCGCCAGTCTGGCAGTCCACCCGCGGCAGCAGCTATCAACAGGCGCTGCACCGCCTGGTACAAGCCGAGCTGGCCTACCCCTGCGCCTGCAGCCGCAAGGACATCGAAGCTGCATTGCTGGCCGCAGGACACCAGCGCGAGCGGCACGCAGGGCTGCCCTACCCCGGCACCTGCCGCCAGGGCCTGCGGGGCCGCAGCCCCCGTGCCTGGCGCTTTGCCACCACGGACTACATACAAAAATGGCCTCCAGCGCCCGTTGATAAAGCGCAAGCAGCTCCTTTTTTGATAGCAAATGGTGTACTGCACTGGCAGGACCGGCGCCTGGGAGCCCAACAACAGGATGTGGCCCAGAGCGTGGGTGACTTCGTGCTCCTGCGGGCCGACGGCCTGTGGGCCTACCAACTGGCCGTGGTGGTGGACGATGGCGCACAGGCCATCACGCACGTGGTGCGTGGAGAAGACCTGGCCGACAACACCCCGCGCCAGATGCTGCTGCAACACGCACTGGGCCTGCCCACGCCGCAGTACCTGCACACCCCCCTGGTGCGCGGCTACGACGGCGAGAAGCTCTCCAAGCAACACGGCGCGGCACCGCTGGAGCTGGACGACCCAGTGGCCGCTCTGGGACAGGCTGCTGCCGTGCTGGGGCTGCCGCCACTGGTGCATCCCCACAACACCACGCCCGCCCAGGCGCTTGCGCAGTGGGTCAAGGCCTGGGCAGCTCTCTACAATCGGGCATCGTGATCGAAACCATGCATCCCGCCCCCACCCTGCTCGCGCCTGACGTATCCGCACCACCGCCGGCCGGCACCACAGCGCCCGGCAGCGCGCCCGAGGGCGTGCTCCACCCCAAAACCATCAAGAGCTTTGTGCGCCGTGCAGGCCGCACCACCACCGGCCAGGCCAAGGCCTTTGCCGACTTCGGGCCGCGCTTCATCCTGCCCTACGCCGCCGCGCCGCTCGACGCGCCGGCCGCCTTTGGGCGCGAGGCACCGCTGATCCTCGAAATCGGCTTCGGCATGGGCGAGGCCACGGCCCATATCGCCCGCGTGCGCCCAGAGGACAACTTCCTGTGCTGCGAAGTGCACGAACCCGGCGTGGGCGCCCTGCTCAAGCGCATTGGCGAACAAGGGCTGCAGAACATTCGCATCCTGCAGCACGACGCTGTCGAGGTCATAGACCACATGCTGGCACCCGCAAGCCTGTCAGGCGTGCATGTGTTCTTCCCCGACCCCTGGCACAAAACCAAGCACAACAAGCGCCGCCTGATCCAGCCAGCGCTGGTGGCCAAGCTCGCCGCGCGCCTGCGCCCTGGCGGCTACATCCACTGCGCCACCGACTGGCAGCCCTACGCCGAGCAGATGCTGCAGGTGCTGAGCGCCGAGCCTTTGTTGACCAACACCGCTGCGGGCTATGCCGACAAGCCCGACTACCGCCCGCTGACCAAGTTCGAAAACCGCGGACTGCGTCTGGGCCACGGCGTCTGGGACCTGGTATTCCAGCGCCGCGCATGAACCGCAGGAGCCCGCTCCCATGAAACCCATTCTGCAGAACCTGGTCGAAATGACCGGTCACCGCGACCACCTACGGTTGGAAGTGTCGGTGCTTACCACGCTGCAAGCCTTCAGCGGCATGGTGCAGGTGCGTTCACTGGAAGTGTTTATGCTGGACGGTGAACAGTACTGCAGGCCGCGCACCTGGATGGATGGCAGGGGCCAATGGCTCAGCGCGGGCACGGAGGCCCAGTCCGACCCCCAGCGTGTTCGCGTGGCCGACATGCCCGCGCTGCATGAATGCCTGCAAGCCCATGCCTCGCAGGCCGTGGCTAAGTTGGGCAAGGGGCGCCACGCCCTGTGGCTGCCCGTCTGGATGAACGACAAGGTGCACACCTGCCTGGAAGTGATCCAGGCGCGGCCCTTTTCTGCGCAGAAGATCGATACGATCAACAGCGTCTTCCAGGTGTTCCAGAACTACCAAAGCCTGCTGGACTACAGCGAGCGCGATGCGCTGACCGGGCTGTTCAACCGCAAGACCTTCGACGAGCAGTTTACGCGCGCCACAGCGCACGACACCTCCGAGCCCATGGCCCTGGAACTGCCCCGCGACAGCGCGGAGCCAGGGGCCGAAGGCGCAGAAAGGCAATGGCTGGCCGTGGTGGACATCGACCACTTCAAGATGGTGAACGACCGCTTCGGTCACCTCTATGGCGACGAGGTGCTCATCCTGGTCGCCAACATCCTGCGCTCGTCGTTTCGCAGCCACGATCGCATCTTCCGCTTTGGTGGCGAGGAGTTCGTGGTGCTGCTGCGCTCCACCAGTTTGGCCACGGCGCACAAGGTGTTCAACCGCTTCCGCAAGAACGTCGAGGACTACTACTTCCCTCAGGTCGGCCAGGTGACCGTGAGCGTGGGCTTTGTCTCTGCGGAAAATGGCTCTCCCGTGGAAGTGCTGGGCCGCGCCGACCAGGCCCTGTACTTTGCCAAGGAAAACGGCCGCAACCAGGTGCGCTACTACGACGACCTGGTGGCCGCTGGGCTGTTGCAGACCAAGCAGGTCAGCAACGACGACGTGGAACTTTTCTGAAGCGTGCGGTCAGGGGCTGAGGCCAGCCCCCCCCCGCCCAGCTTCAGAGCCGCTCGCCCACCCAGCCCGCCACGGATGCCAGCGCCGCAGGCAACTTGGCCGCATCGGTGCCGCCGGCCATGGCCATGTCGGGCTTGCCACCGCCCTTGCCGCCCACCTGGCTGGCCACAAAGTTGACCAGCTCCCCAGCCTTGACCTTGGCAATGGAATCCTGGGTCACGCCAGCGGCTAGTTGCACCTTGTCGCCATCCACAGCGGCCAGCACGATGGCGGCGGTCTTCAGCTTGTCCTTGAGCTTGTCCATGGTCTCGCGCAAGGTCTTGGCATCGGCGCCGGGCAGGGCTGCGGCCAGCACCTTCAGGCCCTTGACGTCCACGGCCTGGGCCAGCAATTCGTCGCCCTGGGCCGAGGCCAGCTTGCCCTTGAGGGCGGCGACTTCCTTTTCGAGAGCGCGGGCGTTGTCCAGTGCCTGTGTGATACGGGCGTTCAGCTCGGCCACGGGCGCCTTGAGCGCGCCAGCGGCCTGGTTCACCGTGTCTTCCAGGCCTTGCAGGTAGGCCAGCGCATTCGCGCCCGTCACCGCCTCGATGCGGCGCACGCCAGCGGCCACGCCACCTTCGGCCACCACCTTGAACAGGCCGATGTCGCCCGTGCGCTGCACGTGCGTGCCGCCACACAGCTCACGGCTGCTGCCGATGTCCAGCACGCGCACGGTCTCGCCGTACTTCTCGCCGAACAGCATCATGGCGCCGGTTCTCTGGGCCGATTCGATGTCCATCACACGCGCCTGGGTGGCCGCGTTGGCCAGAATTTCCTCGTTCACGCGACGCTCGATCTCGCGGATCTCGGCATCGGTGACGGGTGCGTTGTGCGCAAAGTCGAAGCGCGTGCGCTCGGCATTGACCAGGCTGCCCTTTTGCTGCACGTGGCTGCCCAGCACTTCGCGCAGGGCCTTGTGCATCAGGTGGGTGACCGAGTGGTTGCGCATGGTGGCGGCGCGCACCGCCGTGTTGACCTGTGCCTGCACCGTGTCACCCACGTTGAGCGTGCCTTCTTCGAGCGTGCCGTGGTGGCCAAACACGTCGGCCTTGATCTTGAGCGTGTCGCCCACCGCAAACCGGGCCGAGCCACTGGTAATGACGCCCTCGTCACCCACCTGGCCGCCGCTTTCGGCGTAGAACGGGGTCGTGTCCAGCACGACCACACCGTTTTGACCGGCTTTCAGGGCCGCAACGCTTACCCCATCTACGTAGAGCGCTACGATTTTTGCAGTCTCAGCCAGGTGCTCGTAGCCGGTGAAGCGGTTGGCGTCACCCGCATAGTCCAGCGCCTTGTCCATCTTGAACTTGCCTGCGGCGCGGGCCTGGGCCTTCTGCTTGTCCATGGCGGCGGCAAAGCCGGCCTCGTCCACCGCCACGGCACGCTCGCGGCACACGTCGTTGGTCAGGTCGAGCGGGAAGCCATAGGTGTCGTGCAGCTTGAAGGCCACTTCGCCCGGCAGCACCTTGGCGCCGCCGTCCAGCGCTGCGTCCAGAATCTCCATGCCATTGGCCAGGGTCTCGTAGAAGCGCTCTTCCTCGGTCTTGAGTACCTCGGTGATGCGCTGCTGTTGTTCGCGAATGGCGGGGTAGGCATCGCCCATCAGGCGCGCCAGATCGGCCACCAGCTTGTGGAAGAACGGCGTCTTCTGGCCCAGCTTGTAGCCATGGCGGATGGCACGGCGCACGATGCGGCGCTGCACGTAGCCGCGGCCTTCGTTGCTGGGGATCACGCCGTCGCTGATCAGGAACGAGGTGGCGCGGATGTGGTCTGCAATCACCTTGAGCGAAGGGTTGGCCAGGTCGGCGGTACCGGTCTCGCGTGCGGCGGCCTTGATCAGCGCGTCGAAGATGTCGATCTCGTAGTTGCTGTGCACATGCTGCAGGATGGCCGCGAGGCGCTCCAGGCCCATGCCGGTGTCCACGCAGGGCGCGGGCAGCGGCACCACGGAGCCGTCTTCCTTCATGTCGAACTGCATGAACACGTTGTTCCAGATCTCGATGAAGCGGTCGCCGTCTTCGTCGGGGCTGCCCGGAGGGCCGCCGGGAATGTGGTCGCCGTGGTCGTAGAAGATTTCCGAGCACGGGCCGCAGGGGCCGGTGTCGGCCATCATCCAGAAGTTGTCGGACTTGTAGCGGCCGCCCTTGTTGTCGCCGATGCGGATCACACGCTCGGGCGGCAGGCCGATTTCCTTGGTCCAGATGTCGAAGGCCTCGTCGTCCTCTTCGTACACAGTGGCCAGCAGGCGCTCGGGCGGCAGCTTATAGACCTCGGTCAGCAGTTCCCAGGCCCACTTCAGCGACTCGCGCTTGAAGTAGTCGCCAAACGACCAATTGCCCAACATCTCGAAGAAGGTGTGGTGGCGTGCGGTGTAGCCCACGTTCTCCAAGTCGTTGTGCTTGCCCCCTGCGCGCAGGCAGGCCTGCACCGAGGCAGCGCGCACATAGCTGCGCTTGTCGGTGCCCAGGAACACGTCCTTGAACTGCACCATGCCTGAATTGGTGAACATCAGCGTGGGATCGTTGCCCGGCACCAGCGGGCTGGATGCCACCACGGTATGGCCCTTGGAGGCAAAGAAGTCCAGAAAGGTCTTGCGGATGTCGGCAACGGTGAACGGTGTTGTCATGGCGTGGTCTTGGGTGGGGAACGGCGGCGCTCTGGCCTGGGGTGCAAAACCCCAGGCGAACCTTGCATTTTAGAGGGTCTGGCTGCGTAAAAAGACGAACAAGGCCTCGTCCTGGCAATGCGCCACGTTGAAGCGCATCCATGGGCTGGGTTCGAGCTCTACGTTGAACAAATGCCCAGGGCCCAGAAGGATGTCCTGCTCGGCGGCCTTGTAGGCCAGTTCGGTGGCATTGGCGATGGCCGGATGGCGGGCCCACAGCAGCATGCCGGCCTTGGGCTCGGCAAACAGGACAAAGCCCAGGTCCAGCAACTGCGAGGCCACGCGCTGCTGGGCCACGGCCAGGCGGTCGCGCAGCGACTTGGTGTGTTTGCGCCAGCGCCCATCCAGCAAGGCACCGTAGGCCAGGCGCTCGGTGAACTCGGACGAGGTGAGGCCGGAAATCATCTTCAGCCGCCCCAGCTCCTCCAGCAGATCCGGCTGCGCGGCCAGGTAGCCCACGCGGATGTTGGGCGAGATGGTCTTGGAAAAGCTGCTGATATAGACCACGCGGCGCAACTGGTCCAGGCTGGCCAGCGTGGGCCGGGGCTCGGGGTCCAGGTCGGCGTAGATGTCGTTCTCGACCACCACGAAATCGTACTTCTCGGCCAGTTGCAGCAGGCGGTACAGGTGGGCTACCTGCGCGGTCGAGCCCGTGGGGCTTTGCAGCCGGGGCTGGGTGAAAAAGACCTTGGGGCGGTGCTCCTGCACCCGCGCCTCCAAAGCATCGAGGTCGTAGCCCTGGGGCGTGCGCGGCGCACCGACCAGACGTGCGCCCAGGAATCGCAGTGACGACAGCAGGTTGGCATAGCCCGGCTCATCCACCAGCACCGGGTCGCCAGGGCGCACCAGATGGCGCGCCACCAGGTCCATGGCCTGGCTGGAACCCAGGGTCAGCAGCACCTGCTCGGCATTGGCCACCACCTCGTGCTCGGCCAGCAGGTCGCGCACCAGTTGGCGCAGCGGCAGGTAGCCCTTGGGCTCGCCGTAGCCGCCCAGGTCGGTGTCCTCGGCGGCCAGCGCGCGCAGGCTGCGCCGCACGCCTTCGGAAAACAGCCAGTCCCCCGGCAACCAGCCGCAACCGGGCTTGAGGCGCAGCGCGCGGTTCTCGAAAATGCGCTGCATGTACCACATGGAATCGAAGCTGAACTGCGCGCCCTGTGCCGCGGGCGCCTGGGCCGCGTCGGCACGGCGGCGCACAAAAAAGCCCGAGTGCGGGCGCGACACGAAGTAGCCCTGGGCCACCAGTCGATCGTAGGCGTCCACCACCGTATAGACGCTCACGCCGTGGGCGTGGGCAAACTGCCGGATCGAAGGCAGCTTGGCCCCGGCGCGCAAACTGCCGTCTTCGACCAACTGCCGGAAACCCTCGACCACCTGGAGAACCAGCGGCGTGGAGGACTGGGGATTCAAAGAGAACATGGGATCGCGGGCAGGACGGGTACTACCAAGGGTTTGTCTGTACAGGCAAGCTGAACAGCACAGTGCAGAGGGGAGCGCGGGCTATCTGTATATGTTAGCGGCGCGGGGCGGCTCCTACAGTGGCAACACGATTTGCAGACCAAAGGATATCCATGCACCGCGACCCCCTGCCCAGCAATGCCTCCCTCTACGCGCGCCGTGAAGCCGCTGTTCCGCGCGGCGTGGGCCATTCGCACCAGATCTTCATCGACCGCGCCGAGAACGGCGAGATCTGGGACGTTCAAGGCCAGCGCTACATCGATTTCGCCGGCGGCATTGCCGTCCTGAACACCGGCCACCGCCACCCCGCCGTGGTGCAGGCCGTGAAGGATCAGCTCGACCGCTACACGCACACCTGCTTCCAGGTGCTGGCGTACGAGCCCTACGTGGAACTGGCCGAACGCCTGAACGCCAAGGCGCCGGGCAACTTCGCCAAGAAGACGCTGTTCCTGACCACCGGCGCCGAGGCCGTGGAAAACGCCGTGAAGATCGCACGCGCCTACACCGGCCGCTCGGGGGTGATTGCCTTTACCGGCGGTTACCACGGGCGCACGATGATGACGTTGGGCCTGACCGGCAAGGTGGCTCCGTACAAGACGGGTTTTGGCCCCTTCCCGGCCGAGATCTTCCATGCACGCTTCCCCAACGAACTGCATGGCGTGAGCGTGCAGGACGCCATCGACTCGCTCGAAGCGCTGTTCAAGAACGACGTGGAACCGAGCCGTGTGGCCGCCATCATCATCGAGCCGGTACAGGGCGAAGGCGGCTTCAACGTGGCGCCCACGGCCCTGCTGCAGCACCTGCGCGCCGTGTGCGACCAGCACGGCATCCTGCTCATCGCCGATGAAGTGCAGACCGGTGCGGGACGCACAGGCAAGTGGTTTGCCATGGAACACAGCGGCGTGGCGCCCGACATGATCACCCTGGCCAAGTCGATGGCGGGCGGCTTCCCGATCTCTGCCGTCATCGGCCGCGCCGACGTGATGGACGCCCCCAACCCCGGCGGCCTGGGCGGCACCTATGCGGGCAGCCCGCTGGCCTGCGCTGCCGCGCTGGCCGTGATGGACGTGTTCGAGAAAGAAAACCTGCTGCAGCGCGCCGAAGACGTGGGCCAGCGCCTGACGGAAGGCCTGCAGGCCCTGGCCCAGCAGCACCGCTGCGTGGCCCAGGTGCGCGGCCTGGGCGCCATGGTGGCCATGGAGCTGTGCCAGGACGGCAACCCCCACCGCCCCGACGCCGCCCTGGCCAAGGCCCTGGCCGCGCATGCCGCCCAGCGCGGCCTGATTTTGCTGACCTGTGGCACCTACGGCAACGTGGTGCGCATCCTGGTGCCGCTGACCGCCAGCGACGCGGTGATCGATGAAGGCCTGGCCATCATCGGTGCCTCGCTGCAGGCGGCACTGGCGGGCTGAGCAATGCCAGGCACAGGCAAGGGCCTAAATAATTAGGCATAAAAATGGTTTCCAGCGCAATATCCATAAGCGCTTGCAGCTATTAAATCAATAGCATATCGACCGGTGGCTTCTTGCCTGCGATGGCACCAAGGGTTTCTGTGTAGCGGCCTCGCTTGCTGCACAGTGCCCCACCGCCGCACCGGCGTCTGTATATGTCGGTGCGATGACAGTCCGCCTACAGTGGCAACCATCCCCTTTCACGAACCTACCTCTGCCCATGACCGCTAGCGAAGCCCTCGTGACCTTTCGAGGGGTGCAAAAAACCTACGACGGCACCAGCCTGGTGGTGCGTGACCTGAACCTGGACATCCAGCGCGGCGAGTTCCTGTCGCTGCTGGGGCCCTCGGGCTCGGGCAAGACCACCACGCTGATGATGCTCGCCGGTTTCGAGTCCCCGACCGCAGGCGAGATCTGCCTGAATGGCCAGCCCATCACGCGCACGCCACCGCACAAGCGCAACTTCGGCATGGTGTTCCAGAACTACGCCCTGTTCCCGCACATGACGGTGGCCGAGAACATCGCCTACCCATTGCATGTGCGCAAGCTCCCCCGCGCCGAACTGGAAGCCAAGGTCAAGCGGGCGCTGGAGATGGTGCAGATGGACACCATGGGCATGCGCTACCCGGCGCAGATGTCGGGCGGGCAGCAGCAGCGCGTGGCCTTGGCGCGTGCACTGGTGTTCGACCCCCAGCTCGTGCTGATGGACGAGCCGCTGGGCGCGCTCGACAAGCAACTGCGCGAGCACATGCAAATCGAGCTCAAGGCCCTGCACCGCCGCCTGGGCGTGACCTTTGTCTATGTCACGCACGACCAGGCCGAGGCGCTGACCATGTCCGACCGCGTGGCCGTGTTCAACGACGGACGCATCCAGCAGATCGACCGCGTGGACCGGCTTTACGAAACCCCGGTCAACCGCTTTGTGGCCAATTTTGTGGGCGACAACGCCGTGCTGCAGGCCAAGGTGCACGCCACCAACGGCGACACCTGCGACGTGGTGCTGCCCAGCGGCGAGCGGCTGCAAGGCATCAACGTCAACCGCGCCGGCGTGGGCGATGCCGTGCAGTGCAGCGTGCGTCCCGAGCGCATCGAACTGGCCGAGGCCGCGCGGCCCAACACCGTGAGCGGCACGGTGATGGACATCATCTACTTCGGCGACCACCTGCGCCTGCGCTGCAAGCTGCCCAGCGAGGCCGAGGTCATGGTCAAGCTCGCGCTGGGCCACAGCGCCGTGCCCACCCCCGGCCACCGCGTCCACCTGCATGCACCCCCGCAGCACATGCGCGTGTACCTCTGATTTCCCTTTTTGCATTCACAACCAACCAAGGAGACAACCATGCAAAATTTCCCCCTTCGCACCCTGGTGCTGGCCGCAGCCGCCGTGCTGGCTGGCCCGGCCCTGGCCCAGCAGGGCATCACCGTGGTGAACTTCGGCGGCGCCAACGGCGCGGCGCAGAAGAAGGCCTTTGTCGAGGCCTACGAAAAATCCACTGGCACCAAGATCACCACCGTGGAATACAACGGTGAACAAGCCCGCATCAAGGCCATGGTCGAGGCCAAGAAGGTGACCTGGGACGTGGTCGAGGTCGAGGGCCCGGACATCAGCCGCGGCTGCGATGAAGGCCTGTTCGAACGCCTGGACTGGAGCAAGCTGGGCAGCAAGTCCGACTACCTGCCCGCCGCCGTGCATGAATGCGGCGTGGGCGCCTTCGTTTGGTCCACCGTATTGGCCTACCACGGCGACAAGCTCAAGAACGCCCCCACCGGCTGGGCCGATTTCTGGGACGTGAAGAAATTCCCCGGCAAGCGCGGCATGCGCAAGGGCGCGCGCTACAACCTCGAATTCGCGCTCATGGCCGACGGCGTGAAGGCCGCCGACGTGTACAAGGTGCTGGGCACCAAGGACGGCGCCGACCGCGCCTTCAAGAAGCTGGGCGAACTCAAGCCCCACATCCAGTGGTGGGAAGCCGGCGCCCTGCCCCCGCAGTTCCTCGTGGCGGGTGACGTGGCCATGACCACCGCCTTCAGCGGCCGCATCGACGCCGCCCAGCGCGAGGGCCAGAACCTCAAGATCACCTGGACCGGCGGCATCTACGACCTGGACTTCTGGGTCATGCCCAAGGGCGGTGCCAACAAGGAAGCGGCCATGAAGTTCATCGCCCTGGCCAGCTCGCCCGATGCCCAGGCCGAATACGCACGCCACATTTCCTACGGCCCGACCCACACCAAGGCCATGGCCAAGATCGATCCCAAGGTGCAGGCACTGCTGCCCACCTCGCCCGCCAACAGCAAGGATGCGCTGCGCTTTGACGTGGCCTTCTGGGCCGACCAGGGCGAGGCCCTGGAAAAGCGCTTCGCCGCCTGGGCCGCCCAATGATTCCATGTCTGAATCACGCGTGTCGTTGTTGCTCAGCCTTGTCGTGCCTCGGCACTGCATGCGGCTTCGCGCCTAGACACGCGTGATTCGGACACGGAATATGCACCGCCAAACATCCACCCGCATGAAGGCACCCGCATGAGCACCGCCACCATGGCCATTCCCCAGGACCAGGACGCGCCCCCCGATCTGGGGCGCCAATTGCGCACCGCCGAGCGCAGGCGCCGCCTGCGCTCCATGGCGCTTACCCTGCCCTTGCTGGCCTTCTTGCTGGTGGTGTTCGTGGTGCCGCTGGCGGGCCTGCTGGTGCGCGCCATCGAAAACCCCGAGGTGGCCGATACGCTGGGCCACACCGGCGCGGCGCTGCAACATTGGGACCGCCAGAGCGCCCCGCCCGACGCGGCCTATGCCGCGCTGGTGCGCGACCTCTCGGCGCTGCAGGAGACCGCGCAGGCTGGGGCCCTGGCGCGGCGCCTGAACAGCGAAATCAGCGGCGCGCGCTCGCTCATCATGGGCACCTACCGCGCGCTGCCGTTGGGTACGGGCCTGTCAGATGCCGAAGTGCGCGAGCGCATGCTGGCGCTCGACCCGCGCTGGGCCGAACTGCCCTACTGGCTGGCGATTGCCAAGAACGCCTCGCGCTGGACGCCCGACTACCTGCTCGCCGCCGTGGACCTGCAGCGCACGTCCGAGGGACGCATCACCCAGGTGCCCGCAGAAGCCGCCGCGTTCCGCGACATCCTGGTGCGCACCTTCGAGATGAGCGCCACGGTGACGCTGCTGGCCATCCTCATCGGCTACCCGCTCTCCTACTGGCTCAGCACCTTGAGCGAGCGCCGCGCCAACCTGATGATGATCCTGGTGCTGGTGCCGTTCTGGACCTCGGTGCTGGTGCGCATCGCCGCCTGGATCGTGCTGCTGCAAAGCAACGGCCTGGTCAACCGCTTCCTGATCTCCATCGGCCTGACCGACACCCCCGTGCCGCTGCTGTTCAACCGGCTTGGCGTGGTCATCGCCATGGTGCACATCCTGCTGCCCTTCCTCGTGCTGCCGCTCTACAGCGTGATGAAGTCCATCCCGCCGAACTACCTGCGCGCCGCCATCTCGCTGGGCAGCACGCCGCTGGCCGCGTTCTTCCGCGTCTATGTACCGCAAACCTACCCCGGCGTGGCCGCGGGCGGCCTGCTGGTGTTCATCACCGCCATCGGCTACTACGTCACCC
This sequence comes from Acidovorax sp. 210-6, assembly GCF_010020825.1. Classification (GTDB taxonomy): domain Bacteria; phylum Pseudomonadota; class Gammaproteobacteria; order Burkholderiales; family Burkholderiaceae_C; genus Simplicispira; species Simplicispira sedimenti. The sequence continues at coordinate 1,952,193 of NZ_JAACJE010000001.1, read as the reverse complement.
CGGCGCTGCTGGGCGGCCCCACGGACCAGATGCTGAGCTACTACGTGGCGCAGTACACCAACGTCGAGGTCAACTGGGGCATGGCGGCCGCGCTCGGCTCGGTGCTGCTGGTGACCACCCTGGTGCTCTATGCCGTGTACCGCAAGTTCGGCAAGGCTGAACTCAACCTCGGCTAACCCCTGCGCGGACTACCCACCATGAAAACCGCCTACTTCCCCGCGCACTACCGCCTGGCCGACAAGCTCGGCTGGCTGGCGCTGCGCGCCTTCTGCGTTGGCGTGCTGCTGTTCCTGCTGCTGCCCATCATCGTCATCGTGCCGCTGTCGTTCTCCAGTGGCTCCTTCCTGTCGTACCCTCTGCCGGGCTGGTCGCTGCAGTGGTACCTGGAACTGTTCGCCTCGGCCGAATGGGCGCGCGCCGCGCGCAACAGCTTCATCGTCGCGCCGCTGGCCACGTTGCTGGCCACGGCCCTGGGCACGCTCGCGGCCATGGGGCTGGCGCGCACGCGCTTCGTGGGCAAGGGGCTCATCAGCGGCCTGCTGATCTCGCCCATGGTGGTGCCCATCGTCGTGGTGGCCGTCAGCACCTACCTGTTCTTCGCGCGCATCGGCTTGTCCGAAACCTACCTCGGCCTGGTGCTGGTGCATGCTGCGCTGGGCGCGCCCTTCGTGGTGACCACGGTGCTGGCCACGCTGCAGGGCTTCAACCAGAACCTGGTCAAGGCCAGCCTGAGCCTGGGCGCCGGCCCGGTGCGCACTTTCTTCAAGGTCACGCTGCCCGTGATTGCGCCGGGCGTGATCTCGGGCGCACTGTTCGCCTTCGCCGCCTCGTTCGACGAAGTGGTGGTCACGCTGTTCCTCGCCGGTCCCGAGCAGGTCACGCTGCCGCGCCAGATGTTCACCGGCATCCGCGAGAACATCTCTCCCGTGATCGCCGCCGTGGCCACGCTGCTGACGCTGTTCACCACCGCGCTGATGATGACCCTCGAATGGCTGCGCGGGCGGCGCAAGTAATCCTTTGCGACACCCGCACCCTGAATTTGGCGCTACCCTTTTCACCTTTCCGACACGACCGAGCCTTGCCATGAACACCCCAAGCTCCCCGCTTTCGCTGCTCAACGACCCCAGCCTGCTCAAGACCGATGCGCTGATTGACGGCCAATGGATCGCAGGCCCCAGCCGCTTCGCCGTGCACGACCCGGCCACCGGCGCCCTGCTGGCCGACGTGGCCAACCTCGGCCCCCAGGATGCCCAGGCCGCCATCGCCGCCGCCAACGCGGCCTGGCCTGCCTGGCGCGCCAAGACCGCCAAGGAGCGCTCCATCCTGCTGCGCAAGTGGTATGACCTGCTCATGGCAAACCAGGACGACCTGGGCCGCATCATGACCGCCGAGCAGGGCAAGCCCCTGCCCGAGGCCAAGGGCGAGGTGGCCTATGGCGCCAGCTTCGTCGAGTGGTTTGCCGAGGAAGCCAAGCGCGTCAATGGCGAGACCCTGCCCCAGTTCGACAACAACCGGCGCCTCTTGGTGCTCAAGCAGCCCATCGGCGTGTGCGCGGCGATCACGCCCTGGAATTTCCCGCTGGCCATGATCACCCGCAAGGTGGCCCCGGCCCTGGCCGCGGGTTGCCCGGTGGTCATCAAGCCGGCCGAGCTGACGCCGCTCACGGCCCTGGCCGCTGCCGAGTTGGCGGTGCGCGCGGGTATTCCCGCCGGCGTGCTCAACATCCTCTCGGCCGACAGCGCCAATTCGATTGCCATCGGCAAGGTGCTGTGCGCCAGCGATACGGTGCGCCACATCAGCTTCACCGGCAGCACGGAGGTGGGCCGCATCCTCATGGCGCAGAGCGCGCCCACGGTCAAGAAGATGTCGCTGGAGCTCGGCGGCAATGCGCCTTTCATCGTGTTTGACGATGCCGATATCGACAGCGCTGTGGAAGGGGCCTTCGCCAGCAAGTACCGCAATGCCGGCCAGACCTGCGTGTGCTCCAACCGCTTCTATGTGCAGGAGGGTGTGTACGAGGAGTTCGTGCAGAAGTTCGCCGCCAAGGTCCGGACGGCCAAGGTGGGCAATGGCTTTGAGGAGGGGGTGAACCAGGGGCCGCTGATCGAGGAAGCCGCGCTGGAGAAGGTGCAGCGCCATGTGGACGATGCTGTGGCCAAGGGTGGCCAGGTGCTGACCGGTGGCAAGCGCCTCCAAAGTCTGGGTTCGGGTCAGTTCTACGAGCCCACGGTGGTGGCCAACGCCACGCCCGACATGCTGTGCGCGCGCGAGGAGACCTTCGGGCCGTTTGCTCCGGTGTTCAAGTTCAAGACCGAGCAGGAGGCCATTGCTGCGGCCAACAACACCGAGTTCGGGCTGGCCAGCTATTTCTACAGCCGCGATGTGGGCCGCATCTTCCGCGTCAGCGAGGCGCTGGAGTACGGCATGGTGGGCATCAATGTGGGCATTCTGGCCACCGAGCATGTGCCCTTTGGCGGTGTCAAGCAGTCCGGCCTGGGGCGCGAGGGTTCGCACCATGGCATGGATGACTATGTCGAGATCAAGTATTTGTGTTTGGGGGACATACTCAAGTAAGCAGGAGCACGGCGCACGGGTAGAGCGGCAGCTTCCCAAGCTTGCCAGTGTAGTGTTTCACTCTGATTGGCTCTTTCAGAGCCCCGAAAAAGCTGCCTGGCTAGGCGCAGCGCGCAGGCAATGGTGGTGCCCTTGCCAAGGGCTGCAACGACGCTGGGCGGCTTTTTCGGGGCTCCCTTGGGGCCAGTGGCCAAGGGCCCATCTGCGTTGTTGCAGTGGCTTGACGTAACCCGTTATGCCTGCGCCTAGCAGCTGACCCCTTGGCCACTGGCTGAAAGTGCCAATCAGAGTGAAACACCACACTGAAGGGTTCGATTCCCTCCATCCGCTCCATCTGCTTTCTGATCACCCAATGAAACGCCCCGTGCAGACCCATCGGTCTGCACGGGGCGTTCTGTTGATGCACTCGGGCAGGGAATCGGTGCTTACAGCACTTCAAACACGCCCGCAGCGCCCATGCCACCGCCGATGCACATAGTCACGCACACGCGCTTGGCGCCGCGGCGCTTGCCTTCGATGAGGGCGTGGCCGGTGAGGCGCTGGCCGCTCATGCCGAAGGGGTGGCCCACGGCGATGGCGCCGCCGTTGACGTTGAGCTTGTCAGCGGGAATGCCCAGCTTGTCGCGGCAGTAGATCACCTGCACGGCAAAGGCTTCGTTCAGCTCCCACAGGTCGATGTCGTTCATCGTCAGGCCCAGGCGCTTGAGCACCTTGGGGATGGCGAACACGGGGCCGATGCCCATTTCGTCAGGCTCGCAGCCGGCCACGGCGAAGCCGAGGAAACGGCCCAGGGGCTTGAGGCCCTTCTTGGCGGCCAGGTCTTCGTGCATGACGACCACGGCGCCCGCGCCGTCGGACAGCTGGCTGGCGTTGCCGGCCGACACCAGGCCGCCGGGCAGTGCCGAGCGCAGGCCCTTGATGCCGTCATAGGTGGTGCCGGCGCGGATGCCTTCGTCCACGCTCACGGTCACCTCTTTGGTGGTCAGGCCCATGACCTTGTCGGCCACGCCCATGGTCACGGTGATGGGGGCGATTTCGTCGGTGAACAGGCCCTTTTCCAGCGCGGCGGTGGCCTTTTGCTGGCTGGCGGCGCCGTACTCGTCCATGGCCTCGCGGCTGATGCTGTAGCGTTTGGCGACCTGCTCGGCCGTCTGCAGCATGGGCCAGTAGACCTCGGGCTTGTTCTTCATGAGCCAAGTTTCCTGCAGCATGTGCTGGTTCATTTCCTGCGCGGTGCAGGAGATGACTTCCAGGCCGCCGGCCACGTAGATGTCGCCTTCATTGGCGATGATGCGCTGGGCGGCGGTGGCGATGGTCTGCAGGCCGGACGAGCAGAAGCGGTTGATGGTCATGCCCGACACGGTGACGGGGCAGCCGGCGCGCAGCGCGGCCTGGCGGGCGATGTTGGCGCCGCTGGCACCCTCAGGGGTGCCGCAGCCCATGATGACGTCGTCCACCTCGGCGGCCTCGATGCCTGCGCGCTGGATGGCGTGCTGGACCACGTGGCCACCCAGGGTGGCGCCGTGGGTCATGTTGAAGGCGCCCTTCCAGCTCTTGGTCAGGGGGGTGCGTGCGGTCGATACGATTACTGCGGAAGTCATGTGGTTTCCTTGTTCGGTGGTGTGGCTGCGCGCTTATTGGAAGGTCTTGCCCTCGGCGGCCAGCTTGGCCAGCAGCGGAGCGGGTTTCCAGAACGCGGCATCGTCCAGCGGGTTCTGCGCAAAGCGCTTCATGGCTTGCACGACGTTGAACAGACCGATCTCGTTGGCGTAGTTCAGCGGGCCGCCACGGTGCACCGGGAAGCCGTAGCCGTAGATGTACACAATGTCGATGTCGCTGGCCTTGTTGGCAATGCCCTCTTCCAGGATGTGGGCGGCCTCGTTGACCAGAGCGAACACCAGGCGCTGCACGATTTCTTCGTCCGAAATCTTGCGCGGGGTGATGCCCAGCGCTGCGCGGTGGTCGGCAATCATCTGCTCCACTTCGGCGTTGGGGATGGCGTCGCGCTTGCCGGGCACGTAGTCGTACCAGCCCTTGCCCACCTTCTGGCCAAAGCGGCCTTTTTCGCACAGCAGGTCGGCGGTCTTGCTGTACTTCATGTCGGGCTTCTCGGTATAGCGGCGCTTGCGGATGGCCCAGCCGATGTCGTTGCCCGCCAGGTCACCCATGCGGAACGGGCCCATGGCCATGCCGAACTTTTCCATGGCCTTGTCCACCTGCTGGGGCGTGCAGCCTTCGTCCAGCAGGAAACCGCCCTGGCGCCCATACTGCTCGATCATGCGGTTGCCGATGAAGCCATCGCACACGCCCGAAACCACGGCAACCTTCTTGATCTTCTTGGCCACAGCCATCACGGTGGCCATCACGTCCTTGGCGGTGGCTTCGCCACGCACCACTTCGAGCAGCTTCATCACGTTGGCGGGGCTGAAGAAGTGCAGGCCCACCACGTCCTGCGGACGCTGGGTGAAGTTGGCGATCTTGTTCACGTCCAGCGTGGAGGTGTTGGAGGCCAGGATGGCACCGGGCTTCATCACGGCGTCGAGCTGCTTGAACACCGCTTCCTTCACGCCCAGTTCCTCGAACACGGCCTCGATGACGAGGTCGGCGTCCTTCAGATCGGCGTAGTCCAGCGTGGTGGACAGCAAGGCCATGCGCTGTTCGTACTTGTCCTGCTTGAGCTTCTTCTTGGCCACCTGGGCTTCGTAATTCTTGCGGATGGTGGCGATGCCACGGTCCAGCGCCTCCTGCTTCATCTCCAGCATCTTGACGGGAATGCCGGCGTTCAGGAAGTTCATGGCAATGCCGCCGCCCATGGTGCCAGCGCCGATCACTGCCACGGCCTTGATGTCGCGCTTGGGGGTGTCGGAGGGCACGTCAGGGATCTTGCTCGCGGCGCGCTCGGCCAGGAACAGGTGGCGCAGCGAGCGCGACTCGGCCGTCCACATCAGGTTGATGAAGATCTCGCGCTCAACGGCCATGCCATCGGCAAACTTCTTCTTGGTCGCGGCCTCCACGGCGTCCACGCACTTGGCGGGCGCAGGGAAGTTCTTGCTCATGCCCTTGACCATGTTGCGCGCGAACTGGAAGTACGCATCACCCTCGGGGTGCTTGCAAGGCAGGTTGCGCACCAGCGGCAGCGGGCGCACGTCGGCCACGCTCTGCGCGAAGGCCAGGGCCTCGGCGGCCAGCGCTTCGGGCGAATCCACCAGCTTGTCGAACAGCTTTTGGCCCGGCAGCATGGCCAGCATTTCGCTCTTGATGGCTTCGCCGCTGACGATCATGTTCAGGGCCGCTTCCACGCCAATGACGCGGGGCAGACGCTGCGTGCCGCCCGCGCCGGGCAGGATGCCCAGCTTGACCTCGGGCAGCGCAATGCTGCAACCCGGTGCCGCCACACGGTAATGGCAACCCAGGGCCAGTTCCAGGCCGCCGCCCATGGCCACGCTGTGGATGGCCGCCACCACAGGCTTGCTGGCATTTTCAATGGCTGCAATCACGGAATTGAGATTGGGCTCCTGCATCGCCTTGTCGGTGCCGAACTCCTTGATGTCCGCCCCGCCAGAGAACGCCCCCCCGGCGCCGGTGATAACGATGGCCTTGACGGCGGCATCCTGCTGCGCCTTGTCCAGGCCGTCCACAATGCCCTGGCGGGTGGAAAGACCCAGGCCGTTGACAGGCGGATTGGCCAGCGTGATCACGGCGACGCTGCCGTGGACTTTGTATTCAGCGGTCATGCTGTTGTTCCTTGGAAAGTGGAAAAAGAACGGTCGTGCGATTTTTATTGTAGGGGCAGACCGCACTTTGACCAGAGGGCCATGTCTCTATTGGGACAAATGCCACCTGGCGACGCCCACACGCCCAGGGGCAAACGGCCTATTCCAAGGAGGCCCCAACCCCAAAAGCCCACAGCCGGTACGCCCAGAAGCTCTCCTCGCTCTGCATCAGGCGGTACAACTCGCCCGGTGCGTAGCCGGTGATGCGCCGGGACTCGCGGCACATGTGGGCCTGGTCGGCGTAGCCGCTGGCCTGGGCGATGTCGCCCCAATGCACGGCGCCGTCCTGGTGCGCCTGGGCGCCTTCGAAGAAGGCGCGCTCCGAGCGGCCCAGGCCGTGCAGGTTGCGCTGCGTTTGCCCGGTCCATTGCTTGATGCGGCGTTCTGCCTGGCGCAGGCTGCGGCCCAGGCCCGAGCTGGCGGCGCGCAGGGCCACGCTGCGCGACCAGTCGGTGAGCCGGTGGCTGTGCAGCGCCGATGCGGGCCGCGACTGCTGCCAGCGGGGCAGCAAGAAGGCTTCGACCAGGGCCACGCGCTGATCGTCGTTGTCGGCCCGCGCCACCTGGGCAAACAGGGCCTGCCAGTCGGCATCAAAGACTTCTTCGGCCGGGACGATGCGGTCCAGCAGCGCGGCCGTGTCCAGGCCCGTCATGTGCGCCAGCGCATCGGGCATGAGCAGCACCATGAAGGCATGCATGGGGCCGGGGTTCCAACTGACGGTGGGTCGGGTGAAGGGGCCGCACAGCGTGGCCGCAGCAATGGGCGCACGCGGGCTGTGGGGCAGTGGCGGCGCGCCGGGTTCCAGCACCTGGCATTCGCCCCGCAGGTACCACAGCAGCGCGCACGTAGGGGCCACCGGCATATGGTTGTAGCGCTGCGGCTCATCCAGCGCCACCGACAGCGTATCGCGCGCCATCACCCCGCGCACGCAGGACGCCAGGGCGCTGCGCGGCAGCCACAGCTCGGAGCGCGCATCGCTGTAGGTCATGGCGGGCTCACGGGGCCAGGGCGGGATTTTGTGAAAGTGGTGATAGGGGGCGCGCGCCGTGTGCGGCGGTGTCGCAATCATTCAATACACCCCAGGGGCTTGGTTTTTACGATAGGCGCCATGCATTGAAAAGGGAGTGTTCATGTATCCAGTGAGTTTACGCAACGTGGGCAAAACATACCGGCTGGACACCGTGACGGTTCCCGCCCTGAGCGCAGTGAGCATCGATATCCGGCCGGGCCGCTTCACCGTGCTGTGCGGCCCCTCGGGCAGTGGCAAGACCACGCTGCTCAACATGATGGGCTGCATCGACCGGCCCGATGCAGGCGAAATCCAGGTCGATGGCCAGGCCGTGCAGGCCATGACGGATGATGCGCTGTCGGACTTTCGCGCACGGCGCATCGGGTTCGTGTTCCAGAACTTCAACCTGCTGCCGGTACTGACCGCCTTTGAGAATGTGGAATACCCGCTGGTGCTGGCCGCAGTACCGGCTGCCCAACGCAAAGAGCGAGTGCGCACGCTCCTGGACGCCGTGGGCCTGGCAGACCGCGCAGGCAACCGCCCCGGCCAACTGTCGGGCGGGCAGCGCCAGCGCGTGGCCATTGCCCGGGCCCTGGCCACCGAACCGGCCTTGGTGCTGGCCGACGAGCCCACCGCCAACCTCGACAGCCAGACCGGCGCCGAGATCATTGCCCTGATGCGCCGCCTGCAGCGCGAGCGCGGGGCGAGCTTTGTGTTCTCGTCGCACGACCCCATGGTGCTGGCCCAGGCCGACGACGTGGTGCGCATCCGCGATGGCCGCATCGACGCCATCGAGCACCGGGACACCTGCGCGGAGGTGGCCGCATGAACCTCTGGATGCTCGCCCTGCGCAACCTGCTGCGCAACCGCCGCCGCTCCCTGGCCACCCTGCTGGCCATGGTGGTGGGGCTTACCGCCATCCTGCTGTTTGGCGGCTACCGTTCCAACATCCTGTATGGCATGGAGACCGGCTTTGTCCAGTTCAGCGGCCACCTGCAGGTGCAGCGGCGCGGCTATTTTGTGGATGGGGGCGACAACCCCACGGCCTACGGCATTGCGGGCTACCAGCGCGTCATCGATGCCATCAGCGGCGACACCGAACTGGCGCCCCTGCTGCGCGTGGTGACGCCCACACTGCAACTGGGCGGCATTGCGGGGCACATGGAGTCGGGGCACACGCGCTCGGTGCTGGCCCAGGGGCTGGTGGCACCAGACATCAACCGCCTGATGCAATGGAACGACTACGGCATGTTCAGCTACGCCCAGCCCCTGGCGCTGGAGGGCACGGCGCCCCATGCCGCCGTCATAGGCACCGGCGTGGCGCGCAAGCTGCAACTGTGCGCAGCGCTGCAAGTGCCACACTGCACCAATGCCAGCACCAATGCCAGCACCAATGCCTACACCAGCGCCCGCACTTCTGCAGCAGTGCAGGCGCCCGAAGCCCCCGCCGTGCCCGACGATGTGGCCGCGCTCTCGGCCCTGGAACGCAGCCCAGATGCCGAGCGCCCGCCCACCCGCATCGAAATGCTGGTTGCCACCGCCAAGGGTGCCCCCAATGTGGCCAGCCTGCAGGCCATCAAGGCCGTGAACCTGGGTATCAAGGCGATTGACGACATGTACCTGGCCATGCACCTGCCGCAAGCCCAGCGCCTGCTGTACGGCACGCAAGCACCCGAGGTCACGTCCATCGTGGTGCAACTGCAGCACACCGCGCAGATGCCTGCGGCCCGCGCACGGCTGCACGCCTTGCTGGCGCAGGACTTTGCCGCGCAAGACCTGGAGGTGCTGGACTTTCGCATGCTGAACCCGATGTTTGGGCAGACCGATGAGTTCATGGCCTCCATGTTCGGCTTCATCGCGCTGCTGATTGCGGTGATCGTGCTGTTCACCATTGCAAACACCATGGGCACGGCGGTGGTGGAGCGCACCGTGGAGATTGGCACCCTGCGAGCCATGGGCCAGCGCTGCAGCGGCATCCGCCGCCTGTTCCTGTGCGAAGCCCTGCTGCTGGGTGCGGCGGGCACGGTGCTGGGCCTGCTGGCCACGGCCGTGGTGGCCTGGGCCATCAACCACAGCGGCTGGACCTGGACGCCTCCGGGCTATTCGTATGCCTATCTGGTGCTGGTGCGGGTGTGGCAAGACCTGCCCTTGCTGGCAGGCAGCATCGTGGGCATGCTGGCGGTCACCCTGACCTCGGCCTGGTGGCCCGCACGGCGCGCAGCGCGCATGGACATCGTGGACGCGCTACGCCACGCCTGAAACCGTCAAATCAAGGCATACCATGCAACGACGTTCACTTTTGGCCCTCCCCCTGGCCGCACTGACCGCATGGCACCCCCATGCCTGGGCCGGACCCGATCCCCAGGCCGTTCTGGCGGCCAGTGATGCGATCCGCAACCCGGATTTTTCCTTTGGGTTGGTCAATACCCTGGTCGAATACCGCCAGGGTCGGCAGACCGACAGCAGCCAGCTCGCCGTGTACTCCCGGCCCGACGCGGTGGGCGGGCAATTCCGCAGTCTGGTGCGCTACCTGGCCCCGGCACGCGATGTGGGCAAGCTCATTCTCTACAACGGCAAGGACCTGTGGTTCTATGACCCTGCCAGCCAGGGCAGCATTCGCCTGTCACCCCAGCAGCGCCTGTTGGGCCAGGCGTCCAACGGCGATGTGGTGACCACCAACTTCGCACGCGACTACCGTGCCACCAATGCGGTGGAAGACACCACACAGGACGGTGACCGCAAGCCACGCCTGTGCCTGAAACTCGAGCTGCAAGCCCAGGGCCCCGACGCCCACTATCCGCGCGTCGAGATGTGGGTCGATGCCAGCAACCACCGGCCCGTCAAGGCACGCTTCTATGCCGACACGGGCGCCTTGCTCAAGACGGCGTACTACCGACGCTACGAAAACGCCTTTGGCACCGAGCGCCCCACGGAAACCGTGATCATCGACGGCCTGGACCCCAGTTGGGTCACGGTGATGCGTTACTCACAATGGGAACGCCGCGAGGTGCCGCAAGCCTGGCTGCAACGCGACTACCTGCCCCGCTTCCGGCCCGAATGATGCGCTGGATCGCCATTGTTCTACCGATGCTCTGCGGCTTGCCCGCGCTGGCAGACGACGCAGAGTCCGACGCACTGCAGCTGGCCGACGACACCCCGGCCGCCGCCACCGAAGCACGCCCCTGGCAGGCCCATGCCGAACTTGCTGCCGGGGCCGCCTGGCCGCAGACCGGTGCTGCTGCACAGCAGGACACCCGCATCAGCCTGGACTGGCGGCTGGAGCCCACAGCCAGCGGCCCCTGGCAACTGCGGGCTGCGGGTCGGCTGGATGTGCGCTCGCGCCCTGCACCCATGCAAGAACACACCGTGCACACCCTGAAGGACGCCGTGTTGGGCTACACAGCGAGCCCGCAGGTGCTGGTGGAGGCGGGGCGCATCCGGCTGCGCCAGGGGGTGGCGCTGGGCTACAACCCGACAGATTTTTTCCGTGATGGATCGGTGCGCTCGGAAGTGTCCATGGATCCCGCCAGCCTGCGCGAAAACCGCCAAGGCAGCGGCATGGTGCGCGTGCAGCAACTGGAGGCCGACGGCGCATGGCAGTTCGCCTATTCGCCTCGCATCGCGCAGCGCAAGCCAGCCCCGAGCGGTTGGCACCCGGACTGGGGCGCCACCAACCACCAGCACCGCGCGCTGCTGGCCTTTGCGCCCCGCTGGGGCGAATCCCTCATCGCCCAAGGACTGCTGCACCTGCGCCAGGGGTACCGTGCGCAATGGGGACTGAACCTTTCCGGACTGGTGGATCAGGCCACCGTGGCCCATCTGGAATGGGCTGCCGGCCAGGCCCGCACGCAGTGGCACGAGGCACTGGACCTGCCCGGCCCCCAGCGCTGGCGCCACCGGCTGGCAGCCGGTGCCACACACACCACCCGCCACAAACTCACGCTGACGGCAGAACTGCACTACAACGGCACGGCCCCAGGGCGCAGCGCCTGGCAGGCCCTGCGCGGCGAGCCGCTGCCCACCTACCTGCAGTACCGTGCCTGGAGCTTGCAGGCCCTGGAGCCCCCCACACGCTGGGCGCTGTTCTTCCATGCCACCTGGAAAGACGCGCTCATGCCCGGCCTGGACCTCAGCAGCCTGTGGCACCTGGACCGGGTGGACGCCAGCCGCCGCTTCTGGCTGGAAGCCCGGTACCGGGGCAAGGCGTTCGATGTGGCGCTGCAGTGGCAGCGCAACCATGGCGCCCCTCTGAGCCAGTTTGGTCTCTGGCCGACCGCACGGCGGTGGGAGCTCAGCGTGCGGCGCTATTTCTGACGTTGTACGGCCTCGTCAGACCTCCAGCCACTCCTTGCGCACGTAGCTGTTGGCGCGCAGTTCATCGGGGGTACCCTGGAACACAATGCTGCCATGGCCCATGACCAGGGTGCGGTCGGAGATGTCCATGGCGATGGTGAGCTTCTGCTCGATCAGCAACACCGACACGCCGCGGTCCTTGATTTTTTTCAGGTACTGGCCTACCAGCTCGACGATCTTGGGCGCCAAGCCCTCGGTGGGTTCGTCGATGATGATGAAGTCCGGGTCGCCCATGAGCGTGCGGCACAGGGTGAGCATCTGCTGCTCACCGCCCGACATGACTCCTGCCTCGATGTTGCGACGCTCCTTGAGGCGCGGGAACATGTCGTACATGTCGTCGAACGACCAGCGGCTGCCCTTGCCGCTGCCCTTCTGGCCCAGCAGCAGGTTCTGGTGCACCGTGAGGTTGGGAAACACGTCGCGGCTCTCGGGCACGTAGCCCAGGCCCAGGTGGGCAATTTCGTAGGCTTTTTTGCCGTTGAGGTTCTGGCCCTTCCATTGCAGGGTGCCCTCCCAGTCCACCAGGCCCATGATGGCCTTGGCAGTAGTGGAGCGGCCCGAGCCGTTGCGGCCCAGCAGGGCAACGATCTCGCCCGGCTGCACATCGAAGGTAACGCCATGCAGCACATGACTTTTGCCATAGTAGGCGTGAAGATTCTCAATATGCAGCATGTCAGTGTCCTCCCGCCTGCGCATCGGCCACGGCGGAGCCCAGGTAGGCCTCTTGCACGCGCTGGTTGGCGCGCACCTTCTCGGGGGTGTCAAAGGCAATCACCTCGCCATACACCACCACGGCGATCTTGTCGGCCAGGCCAAACACCACGCCCATGTCGTGCTCCACGGTCAGCAGCGTGCGGCCTTCGGTCACCTCCTTGATGAGGTGGATGAAGCGCGTGGTCTCGCTGCGGCTCATGCCGGCAGTGGGTTCGTCGAGCAGGATGACCCTGGCGCCACCGGCGATGGTGATGCCGATCTCCAGCGCGCGCTGCTCGGCGTAGGTGAGGTTGACCGCCAGCGTGTCGCGCTTTTTCTCCAGCTTGATCATCTCCATGAGCTGCTTGGCACGCTCGTTGGCGTCATCCAGCCCCGAGAGGAAGCGCAGGAAGGTGTACTTGTAGCCCATGCTCCAGAGCACACCGCAGCGCAGGTTCTCGAACACGCTGAGGTTGGGGAAGATGTTGGTGATCTGGAAGCTGCGCGAGAGGCCCATGCGGTTGATCTCGAAGGGCTTCTTGCCGTCGATGCGCTGGCCGCCCAGCAGCACCTCGCCGCTGGTGGGCGCGAAGCGCCCGCTGATGAGGTTGAACAGCGTGGACTTGCCCGCACCGTTGGGGCCGATGATGGCCACGCGCTCGCCCGCCTTCACGGCCAGGTTGGCGCCGCGGATGATTTCTGTCTTGCCGAAGCACTTGCGCAGGTCGCGCAGCTCCAGTGCATAAGTGGTGTCATGCGCCATGGTCACAGCGCCTCCCCACGCTTGATTTCATATTCAATCTGCTCCTGAATTTGCCCCCACTGGTGCCGGAACTGGCGTCGGCACAGTTCGAACATGCCCAGCCCGGTCAGCATCACAAAGGCGGCGCCAAACCAGCTGGTCAGCCCCTTGGCATTGATGGTGGCCCCCATGAAGGTCATCTCTGACCCCAAAGCCGCGTTGAGTTGCAGGTGGTAGGTCATCTCGACCATGCAGGCCGCGCCCAGCAAGGCCACCAGGGCGGTGCCGCCCAGGCCCAGGTACGACGGCCACAGGCGACCCAGCTTGCCGTACTTGGCCACGCGCAGGTTCATCATGATGAGGCTGGCCACGCCACCAGGGGCGTACATCACCATGAACAGGAACACCAGGCCCAGGTACAACAGCCAGGCCTTGGTCAGCTCGGACAGCAGCACCGAGGCCAGCACCAGCAGCACCGCGCCGATGATGGGGCCGAAGAAGAACGTGGCCCCACCCAGGAAGGTGAACAGCAGATAGCCACCCGAGCGGATCACGCTCACGCTGTCGGCGGCGGTGATGATCTCGAAGTTGATGGCCGTAAGCCCCCCGCCAATGCCGGCAAAGAACCCGGCGATGATGAAGGCGAGGTAGCGCACCTTTTGCGTGTTGTAGCCGATGAACTCAGCGCGCTCGGGGTTGTCGCGCACGGCATTGAGCATGCGGCCCAGCGGCGTGCCGGTGAAGGCAAACATGGCCGCCGTGCATACAAAGCAGTACACCGCGATCAGGTAGTACACCTGGATGCCCGGACCAAAGGTGATGCCGAAGAAGGACTGGCCGTACACCCGGTCGGTGGTGATGCCGCCCTCTCCGCCAAAGAACTCGGGGAACATCAGCGCCATGGCGGCCACCAGTTCTCCCACGCCCAAGGTGATCATGGCGAAGGTGGTGCTGGCCTTTTTGGTGGTGACGTAACCCAGCAAGATGGCAAAGAACATGCCTGCCAGCCCGCCGACCAAGGGAATCAGGACCAGCGGAATGGGCAGACTGCCCTTGCTGGCCAGGTTCATGGCGTGGATGGCGATGAACGAGCCCAGGCCGGTATAGACCGCATGGCCGAAACTCAGCATGCCGCCCTGCCCCAGCAGCATGTTGTAGCTCAGGCAGATGATGATGAGGTAGCCGATCTGCGAGAGCATGGTCAGCGCCAGGCTGCTGGTGAACAGGTGCGGTGCCACGATGAGCAGCAGCGCAAACATCCCCCAGATGACGATGCGGCCCACATTCCAGGGCTTGAAGCGGTAGTACGCCGTGGGCGTGGTGGTTGCAGTGTTGGAAGTCATGGCGTCAGTCCTCCCGCGTGCCCAGCAGGCCCTTGGGGCGGAAGATCAATATCAATACCAGGAACAGGTAGGGCAGGATCGGTGCCACCTGCGATACGGTGAGCTTGAGCACCGGCCAGCCAAAGGTTTCTTCGGTCACCGTCATGCCCAAGGCCTGCAGGCCGGTGGCCAGCGACTGGTCAATGGCCACGGCAAAGGTTTGCACCACGCCGATGAGCAGCGAGGCCAGAAAAGCGCCTGCCAGCGACCCCATGCCGCCGACCACGACCACCACGAAGATGATGGAACCCACCGAAGCCGCCATGGCAGGCTCGGTCACGTAGGTGTTGCCGCCGATCACGCCGGCCAGCCCGGCCAGCGCACAGCCACCGCCGAACACCAGCATGAAAACGCGCGGCACGTTGTGGCCCAGGGCCTGCACCATCTCGGGGTGCTTGAGTGCCGCCTGGATCACCAGGCCGATGCGGGTGCGCGTGAGCAGCAGCCATACGGACAGCAGCATCAGCAAGGCCACCAGCATGACGAAGGAACGCGATTTGGGAAACTGCGTGTTGAACAGCGTGAACAACGGCCCCTGCAGTTGCTCGGGCAGGCCATAAGGCACCGTCGAGCGGCCCCAGACAAGCTGCACCAGTTCCAGAATCAGGTACGACAGCCCGAACGTGACCAACAGCTCGGGCACATGGCCGAACTTGTGCACCCGGCGCAGGCTGTAGCGCTCGAACAGTGCCCCCAGCGCACCCACCGCCAGTGGCGCCAGCACCAACGCAGGCCAGAAGCCCACCAAGCCCGACAGCGTGTAGGCAAAGTAGGCCCCCAGCATGTAGAAGCTGGTGTGCGCAAAGTTGAGCACACCCATCATGCTGAAGATCAGCGTGAGGCCCGAGCTGAGCATGAACAGCAGCAGGCCGTAGCTCATGCCGTTGAGCATGGAGATGACAAAAAATTCAAGATTCATCGCAGTTACCGCTACACCGAGTCAAAAAAAGAGGCCCGAGGGGCGTCGGGCCTCTTGCCAAGGCAACGCTGAACAAGCTCCACGCAGATGGCGTGGACGCGACCAGCGCCGCCCCAGGGCGCGATCAGGAAGGACGCTTCATCTGGCACGAAGTGGGCGTGCTGGCCACATAGGGCTCGTAGTACTTGACCGGGACAAAGGTGTAGCCCGTGCTTTCGGAATCGAGCGGGTTCTTGCCGCCGGCCTTTTCCCACTTGGAGATGAACAGGCCCTGCTGGAGCTGGTGGTCGGTCTTGCGCATCTCGACTTCACCGTTGAAGCTCTTGAACTTCATGCCTTCCAACACCGCGGCCACCTTGACCGGATCGGTGGTCTTGGCCTTGACAAAGGCTTCCGACAGCATGGAGTAGGCGTGGTACACGGCGCCGGTGTACATGTCGTCGTTGAACTTCTTCTTGTAGTCCACCACGATCTGGTTCAGCGGGCCGGGCAGGTTCATGTGGGCGTAGGCCACCATGTACACACGGCCTGCGGCTGCAGAACCCATGGCCGTGGGCGTGCCTGTGACCGAGCCGTAGTAGGTGAAGAAGTTGACGTTGTTCAGACCCGCATCGTTGGCGGCCTTGACCAGCAGCGCCAGGTCGGAACCCCAGTTGCCGGTGATCACCGTATCGGCGCCCGAGGCCTTGATCTTGGCGATGTAGGGCGCAAAGTCACGCACCTGCGCCAGGGGGTGCAGGTCGTCGCCCACCACCTGCACATCAGGACGCTTGCGCTTGAGCATTTCCTTGGCGAACTTGGACACCTGGTGACCGTGCGCATAGTTCTGGTTGATCAGATAGACCTTCTTGACCTCAGGAATGTCCTTCATGTAGGTCGTCAGGGCTTCCATCTTCATGGAGGTGTCGGCATCCAGGCGGAAGTGCCAGTAGCTGCACTTGCTGTTGGTCAGGTCAGGGTCCACGGCGGCGTAGTTGAGGTACAGCACCTCCTTGCCGGGGTTGCGGGCGTTGTGCTTTTCCAGCGCGTCGATGATGGCCAGGGCCGGGCCGGAGCCGTTGCCCTGCACCACGTAGCGCACGCCCTGGTCGATGGCCGAGCGCAGGGCGCTGCTGGTCTCCTGCGGGCTGAGCTTGTTGTCGATACCGATGATCTCGAACTTCACGCCCGCAGCGTTCTTCTTGTTGAACTCTTCGGCGAGAAACTGAAAACTCTTGAGCTGGTTGGTGCCGACCGCAGCCATCAGGCCCGACAGCGGGTCCATCCAGGCGATCTTGACGGTTTCGCCCTTTTGAGCAAATGCAGCGCCAGCGCTTACCAGCATTACGGAAGCAGCTACGGTTTTAATAGCAAATTTCATGTTTTCAGTCTCCGGTTGAATCGATGGATGCAGCGTACAGTGTTGCGCTGCGGCATTGCTCAGGGATTGCCCCTAGCCCCTATCGCACATGTGACTGGCACGGCCGCCCCCCGTGGCCGCGCCAGTCCTGAATCACAGGCCGGGGAGCCTGTAATCCTTGAGCTGCTCGCGCAGCCGGGTCTTGAGCATCTTGCCGGTGGCGCCCAGCGGAATGGCATCGACAAACACCACGTCGTCCGGGATCTGCCACTTGGCGGTCTTGCCTTCGTAGAACTTCAGCAGCTCCTCGCGCGTGACTTCAGCGCCAGGCTTCTTCACCACCACCACAATGGGGCGCTCGTCCCACTTGGGATGGGGCATGCCCACGCAGGCCGACATGGCAATGGCCGGGTGGGCCATGGCAATGTTCTCGATGTCGATGGAGCTGATCCACTCGCCGCCGGACTTGATCACGTCCTTGCTGCGGTCGGTGATCTGCATGAAGCCGTCGGCATCGATGGTGGCCACGTCCCCGGTGGGGAACCAGCCCCGGCCCTGGGCGTCCTTGACGAGCGGGCTCTCGCCCTTGTAGTAGGTGTCCAGAATCCAGGGGCCACGCACCAACAGGTCGCCGTAGGTCTTGCCATCCCAGGGCAGCTCGTTGCCGTCGCCGTCGATGATCTTCATGTCCACGCCAAAGATGGCGCGGCCCTGCTTCTGGCGCACCTTCATTTGCTCGTCCTTGGACAGGCCCAGCTGCTTGTTCTTGAGCGTGCACAGCGTGCCCAGCGGGCTCATCTCGGTCATGCCCCAGGCGTGCAGCACCTCCACACCGTACTCTTCCTGGAAGGCCGTGATCATGGCGGGTGGGCAGGCCGAGCCGCCAATGACGGTGCGCTTGAGCGACGAGAACTTCAGCCCTGCAGGCTTGATGTGACCCAGCAGCATCTGCCAGACAGTGGGCACGCCCGCAGCGTAGCTGACCTGTTCGGCCTCCATCAGCTCGTACACCGACTTGCCGTCCAGCGCCGGCCCAGGGAACACCAGCTTGCAGCCCGTGAGTGCTGCCGAGTAGGGAATGCCCCAGGCGTTGACGTGGAACATGGGCACCACCGGCAGCACGGCGTCGCGTGCGGAGAGGCACATCACATCGGGCAGCGCTGCCGCGTAGGCGTGCAGCACGGTAGAACGGTGGCTGTACAGCGCAGCCTTGGGGTTGCCCGTGGTGCCGCTGGTGTAGCACATGCTGGAAGCACTGTTTTCGTCGAACGACGGCCAGTCATAGCTGCTGGCATAGGCGCTGATCCAGCTCTCGTAGCTGACCAGGCCGGGAACGCCGCTGTCCTGCGGGAGCTTGTCGGCATCGCACAGCGCCACCCATTTCTTGACCGTGGGGCACTTGGCGTGCACCGCCTGCACCAGCGGCAGGAAGGTGAGGTCAAAGCACAGCACCTGGTCTTCGGCGTGGTTCACGATCCAGGCAATCTGCTCGGGGTGCAAGCGCGGGTTGATGGTATGCAGCACGCGACCCGAGCCGCTCACGCCGAAATACATCTCCATGTGGCGGTAGCCGTTCCAGGCCAGGCTGGCCACGCGGTCACTGAACTGCAGGCCCTGCGCATCCAGGGCATTGGCCAACTGGCGCGAGCGCGCCGCAAGCTCTTTGTAGGTGTAGCGGTGGATGTCACCCTCCACCCGGCGCGAGACGATCTGCCCGTCGCCATGGTGCCGCTCGGCAAACTCGATCAGCGACGAAATCAGCAACGGCTGGCTCTGCATCAAACCCAACATGTGTACTCCTTTGTATAGCAATCCAATAACCCACGCACCATCCTAACGGGTGAACCGCTCGCCCTTGCCGATGATGGTCAAATCCACAAACCTTGATCCCTGGCGCACGCCTTTGCCATAGTCCAGTTCGAAGCCGCCCAGGTCGTAGTGGCGCAGGGACTCCAGCGCCTGGAGGAATCGCGGCCTGGTCAGATCGCGGCCCGCGCGCTTGAGCCCCTCGACCACCAGGCGCGCATTCATGTAGGCCTCCAGCCCGATGAAGGACACATGCTGACCGAACCCTGCCGCCTGCAGTGCCGTGCGGTACTCGCGCGCCAGGGGCAGGCTCTGGCTCCACGGGAACGGCACCACCGAGGTGACCACCACCCCCACACCGTCATCCCCCAGCGCACGCAGGGTTGCCTGCGTACCCATGACCGAGAGCGTATAGAACCGCGCCCCCCGGCTGTGCTTGCGGTAGGCCTTGATGAAGCTGACCGTGGGCGCTCCGGCAGTGATCAGGATGATGGCCGTGGGATCGGCAGCCACCAGCGCGGCAACGGCCTGGGCCACATCGGATGAATCGGCCTGGACGGGCGCGTCGGCATGGAGCTTCTGCCCGCGCTTGTCCATGGCCTTGCGCACGCCCGCCAGGCCATCCTTGCCAAACGCGTTGTTCACCCACAGCACGGCAATGCGCGACACACCGATGGTGGTCAGGTGCTGCACAAGCTTGTCCACCTCGTCCCCGTAGCTGGCGCGCAGGTTGAACACATGGTCCAGGCCGGGGGCGCGCACCAGGTCGGCGCCCGTGAATGGCGTGATCAAAGGCACCGCAGGGCTTTCCTGGGCCAGCAGGGGCAAGGCCGCAGCCACGTTGGCCGTGCCGGTGAGGTTGAACAAGGCAAACACCCCGTCCTGGCCCAGCATTTTGCGCAGGTTGTTGACCGTGTTTTCGGGCTTGTAGCCGTCGTCCTCGGTCAGCATGCGAATGCGCCGCCCGTGGATGCCACCCTGGGCATTGACCGCATCGAAGCAGGCCTTGCTGGCGTTGACAATGTCGGGCGCCATCTCGGCCAGCGGCCCCGACAGATCCAGAGACTGGCCCAGCAAGATCTCGCCGTCCGTCACCCCCACAGCAGCATGCGCTGCGCCCCAGGGCGCCACAGCGGCCACACCCAGCGCCCCCAGAAACTCTCGTTTGTTCACATCGGTCTCCCTGAGTCACACCCAGGCCTTGCTAGGCCCAACGGGGCGCAGTGTCGCGCCCGCTCCCTGCGCTGCCAACACCTGTCGCCACGCAGACAACTGCCCAGGGTTTTCCCGATCGCCCCCCCGCAAAACTGCGAGAATGGCTGCATGTTCTGCGTTGCCCACCCTGCCGAGCGCTTCATTTGCAGCCAGCCCTGGTATGCCAGCCTGCCCGCAACGCTGCAGGAAGCGGTGCGCAGTGGCGTGTACCAAACAGAAGGCGCCAAAGGCGAGGTCATGCTGCCGGTCGGCTCGCAGGTCGAGGGCTGGCACGCTGTGCTCCAGGGGCTGGTGACGCTGCGCAGCCCCGCATGCAAGGCACGCACTTCGGCCTTCATCGGTATTCCGGACGGCGAATGGTTTGGCGAGGGCTCTGCGCTCAAGGCCGAAGCACGCAAGTACGAGGTGGTGGCACTGCGCCCCACGTCCTTGCTGTGCCTGCCCCTGCCGCTGTTCCACACGCTGCGCGACACCAGCCTGGCGTTCAACCAGTTCCTGGTGCAGCACATGAACCTGCGCCTGGGCCAGGCCATGGCCATCATCGAGGCCGGCCGCATACGCTCGCCCGAACACCGTGTGGCGCTGTACCTCAGTCGCCTGTTCTGGCGCAGCACGCGCAGGCTGAATCTCACCCAAGAGGAGCTGGGACAGCTGGCCGGGCTCTCACGCCAGACCGTCAACCGCGTGCTGCAGGCTCTGGAGGCCGCAGGCATCGTGACGCTGGATTTCGGCCGTGTGGCCATCGTGGACGATGAGGCGCTGAACGCCCACCTGGCCGCCACTGCATTGGTCTGACTGCGGGCCACGGCCATTGCCTTACTCCTGTCGCAGGTGCACGGCCTGTGCATCGGCGTCGAACACCAGCTTGCGCGGCCACGGCTGCCAATCGATGGCCACGGTGG
Source organism: Acidovorax sp. 210-6 (assembly GCF_010020825.1). Taxonomy (GTDB): domain Bacteria; phylum Pseudomonadota; class Gammaproteobacteria; order Burkholderiales; family Burkholderiaceae_C; genus Simplicispira; species Simplicispira sedimenti. Next base: position 1,931,486 of record NZ_JAACJE010000001.1, on the reverse strand, counting down.
CGTTGTTGGGCTGTCCGGTGCGCATGAACGCAGCCACGCTGTCCACCATGGCCTGGGAGAGCGCCATGCGCCCCGCCCTGTTGGCGCTGCTGTTGCTGGCGCGGGAGAAAACCGAGGGACCGAAGTTGCCAAACAAAAAAGGCAGATCAAAGGCATGGGCCGCGCCGTACACCTCATTCCAGGGCGCCGGCTGCTGGGCCCAGTCAAAGCGGTAGTTCCACACCTCCTTCTGCTGGCCGCGCAGCGTGTCCAGCAGGTTGTCGCGGCTGACGTCGAAGAAGCGGCTGGCCAGCAGCCGGGTGCGAGCGTTGTAACCCGTGCCCGGCGCAGACACCGGCAGGTAAGAAGCATCGAGGATGTCGCCCGCGGTGAGCGTCGGCGGCGCATCGGGATCGAAGCGCTGCATCATGGCAAAGCGCTCGGCGTCACCGATCTTCATGCCCGGTTTACCGCCCAGCAGTGCCAGGAAAGGCGCGAACAGCTTGCCCTCTTCGGCGGTATAGCCCGTCAGCACCGGCACCTTGTGGTAGCGGCCGGCGGCGATGGCGGCCATGGGGTCAGCCGGTAGCAGCACGCCATCAGGGATGGGGCCCGAGCCGGTCAACCGGTTCGCCAGCACCGTCTGCAAAAGCACACGCCCGTCCTTGCCGCGCAGGTAGCGGGCTTTCTGCATGGGGGTCCAGCCCGCGACCAGGGCTTTGGCTTGCCCCAGGTCGCCTGCCAGAGCGTCGGCCAGCGCCAGATGGGCCAGCAATCCCGCCGCCTGGGCCGCGTATTTGGCAGACGGACTCAGCGTAGGGATGCTGCCGGGCGGCAGATTGGCCGGGAGTGAAATACCACCGCTCACGGCCACGAGCTTGTGGAACAGCCCCTGCGCTTCGGGCACCGTGAGCAGCGCCAGAGCGTTGATGGCGCCCGCGGACTGCCCCATCAGCGTCACATTGCGCGGATCACCACCAAAGTGGGCGATATTGTCCTGGATGAAGCGCAGCGCCTGGAGGTGGTCCAGCAGCGCATAGTTGCCAGTGGCAGGCTGGTGGCCAGCCTGCAGATCGGGCAGGTGCAGAAAACCAAGCACGTCCAGCCGGTAGTTCGCCGTGACGACCACGGCACCCGCGGCACGGGCCAGCGCCGCACCGTCGTACACCGGGTCAGCCGTGTACCCCGAGATGGCACTGCCCCCATGCAGGAACAGCAGCACCGGCAGTTGCCCCTGTTCGTTCGCCGGACGCCAGATGTTGAGCGTCAGACAGTCCTCGCTGCCCACGGGGGTGTTCAGCGTCTGGCCAATGGTTTCATCGAAACGGTTGTTCGCTCCCGGCCCATAGATACGCCCTATCTGCAGGCAGGCCTGACCAAAGCGGGTGGCATCGCGCTCACCTTGCCACGCCTCGGGCGCCACGGGTGGTTGCCAACGCAGATCACCGACGGGCGGTCGGGCAAAGGGAATCCCTTTCCATACATAGGTGCCGCTGGCAGCGCTGTCGTTCACCCCGCGCACCAGCCCATAGCGGGTTTCACGCAACTCAGGCGCGGCGGGCTGCCGACCAACGCCTGCGCACCCTGCGAGCAGCACCCCCACCAGCATGGCAGCCCGGATGAGCCAACTGCAAAGATAATCGGCCATGTTTGTCTCCTCGGGGGTTTTGTGGAATGCTCGGCCCCCCTGCCGAGGAACCGCATGCGCTGTGCATCCGGCCTCGCCGCCGATTGTGCGAACCCTGCCCCATTTGCCACTATCGCAACCGCGCCAAAACAGTGACTTCAGAGTGCCACCCCAGTGTTCTCCCTAACCCCGGAGACCGCGCATGACGCCGCGCACCAGCTCTGCGGCATGGGTGCGCGGCATCACCGACATGCTGACGGCCCAGGGGCTGCCTGCCGCCGATCTGTGCACGCAAGCCGGCATCGACCTGCAAGCCTTGCAGCAGCCGCACACCCGGGTGGATGTGGACCGGGTAAGTCACTTATGGGAACTGGCTGTTGCCCGCCACGGCAATCCCGCATTGGGCCTTGATCGAAACCTGACGGCCCGCTACGGCAATGTGGATCTGGTGGGCTATGCGCTCGCCTCTGGCCCCGATCTGCTGACCGGCTTTCGGCACCTGGAACGGCACATGGCCGTCATCTCGGATGCCACCACCTTCGCCCTGCAGAGCGATCCGCGCGGCTACTGGCTGGTGCTCAGCCACATAGGCGCCACCCGGCCCATACCGCGCCAACGCGTGGAATACGCGGTGCTCACCCTGCTCACGCTGTGCCACTGGCTCACGCGCCGGGAATTGACACCGCTGGCCGTCGAGCTCATCACCCCGCCCCCGGCAGACGACACGCCCCACCGCGCCGCCTTCGGCCTGCTGCCACGTTTTGGCCAGCCCGCCAACCGATTCCTGCTGGCCGATGTCGATTTGCGCTCACCCATCCCCACCCACAACCCCAGCCTGTGGGCCTTGCACGAGCGCCTGGTCGAAACCGAACTGGATCAGCTCGGCCAGACGCTCACCAGTACCCGGGTACGCACCGAGATTGCACGCATCCTGCACCTGGGTGAGCCGCGCCGTGAAGACGTGGCCGCGCGACTGCACCTGACCGATCGCACACTGCAGCGCCGCCTGCAAGCCGAATCGGTGTGCTACCAGCAACTGCTGGACGACACACGCTGCGAACTGGCACGCCAGTACCTCGCCAACGAACGCCACAGCCTGGCCGATATTGCCGATCTGCTCGGCTTTGCCGACACCAGCAACCTGTTCCGAGCCTGCAAGCGCTGGTTCGGCATGCCCCCAGGCCAGTACCGCAGCCAGTTGCTGACCACCCTCCAGGCCCCCATGGCGCCTGCCGTGAGCGGATAGCCCTGCCACACACATGCCTTGGGGCCCTGCGGGACAATGCCCCGATGACCCCGCACGCCACCACCGCGCAGACCTTCGTGGACACCGGCCTCACCTGGAACAACAGCTTCGCCGCACTGGGCCCGGCTTTTTTCACGCGCCAGCCACCCCGGCCCTTGCCCGCGCCCTACCCTGTCGCCCAGAGCCCCGGCACCGCCCTCCTGCTGGGGCTGGACAGCACATGGCTGCAGTCCGAAGACGCCCTGCAAGTCTTCAGCGGCAATGCCCTGCCCCAGGGAGGCGACCCATTGGCCAGCGTCTATAGCGGGCACCAGTTCGGCGTGTGGGCCGGGCAGCTGGGCGATGGCCGGGCGCTGCTGCTGGGCGAAGTGCAAACGCCGCAAGGACCGCAGGAAATCCAGCTCAAGGGCAGCGGGCTCACACCCTACTCGCGCATGGGCGACGGGCGTGCCGTGCTGCGCTCGAGCATCCGCGAATACCTGTGCAGCGAGGCCATGCATGCGCTGGGCATTCCCAGCACGCGGGCCTTGTACCTGTGCGGCTCCCCCGAACCCGTGCAACGCGAGGCGGTGGAGACGGCGGCAGTGGTGGCCCGCGTGGCGCCCAGTTTCATCCGCTTCGGGCATTTCGAGCATTTCGCGGCGCGCGGGCAGTTTGATGAACTGCGGCAACTGGCCGACTACGTGATCGAGCGCTTCTATCCAGAGTGCCAGGACGGCGCCGACTGCGGCGGCCCGGCAGGCAATCGCTACGCGGCGCTCCTGCAGGCGGTGAGCGAGCGCAGCGCCGCCCTGGTGGCGCAGTGGCAGGCCGTGGGCTTCTGCCACGGCGTGCTCAATACCGACAACATGAGCATCCTGGGCCTGACCATCGATTACGGGCCGTTCCAGTTTCTCGACCATTTCGACCCAGGCCACATCTGCAACCACAGCGACCACCAGGGGCGCTATGCCTTCGGTCAGCAGCCGGGCGTGGTGCTCTGGAACCTGTACCGCCTGGGCCAGGCGTTGCAGCCGCTGATTGGCGATCCGGCGATCGCCATGGGCGCCCTGGAATCCTATCGCACGCTGTATCCCCAGCACTTCATGGATCGCATGCGTGCCAAGCTGGGCATGCGCTGCGCACGAGAGAACGACAGCGCCCTCATCGACGGCATCCTGCACCTGCTGGCCGACAATGCGGTGGACTACCCCATCTTCTGGCGCCGTCTTTCGCATGCGGTGGCGAGCGGCGCCTTCGAACCGGTGCGCGACCTGTTCGCCGACCGGGCGGGCTTCGATCGCTGGTTGCTATCCTATTCGGAGCTTGATGCGCTTGATGGTAGAGCGCCAGAGCCAGATTTGATGCTCCAATCCAATCCCCATATGGTGTTGCGCAACCACCTGGGCGAGCAGGCGATCCGCGCCGCGCAGGAAGGGAATTTTTCCGAGATACAGACCCTCCAAGCCCTGCTGGAACGCCCCTTTGACGCACACCCCGGCTTCGAAGCGCATGCCGGATTCCCGCCGGACTGGGCCCGGCACATCGCCATCAGTTGCTCATCATGACCTACCCCATCCAGAAATCCGACGCCGAATGGCTGGCCCTGCTGCGTGACAAGGGCGCAGAGCCCGGCGCCTTCCAGGTCACCCGCCAAGCCGCCACCGAGCGACCCTTCACCGGCAAATACGAAGCGCACTGGCAGGATGGCAGCTACCATTGCATCTGCTGCGGCCAGACGCTGTTCAACGCCGCGACCAAGTTTGACGCCGGTTGCGGCTGGCCCAGCTTCAGCCAGGCCGTACCGGGTGCGATCCGCGAAATCACCGACCGCAGCCACGGCATGCTGCGCACCGAAACCGTTTGTGCACAATGCGGTGCGCACCTGGGCCATGTCTTTCCCGACGGCCCGGCCCCCACGGGCCTGCGCTACTGCATGAACTCGGCGTCGCTGGACTTCACCCCCGACGCTCCCTGACCCGGCTCACCAGGCCCCACCATGAAACTGCTGATCGACTTTTTCCCCATCATCCTGTTCTTCGTCGCCTTCAAGATCTGGGGCATCTATGTGGCCACGGGCGTGGCCATCGCCGCAACGGTGGCTCAGATTGCGTACCTGCGGCTGCGCCAAGGCAAGATCGAGCCCATGCAATGGCTGAGCCTGGGCGTCATCGTCGTCTTCGGTGGCGCCACGCTGTTGGCGCAGAACGAGACCTTCATCAAATGGAAGCCCACCGTGCTGTACTGGCTGATGGGTGGCGCGCTGCTCGTGGGTCAACTGGTGCTGCGCAAGAACCTGATCAAGAGCCTGATGGGCAGCCAGATGGAACTGCCCGAGGCGGCTTGGAACGCAATGAACTGGAGCTGGATAGGTTTCTTCGCTGCCATGGGTGCACTCAACCTCTGGGTGGCGTATGAGTTCGATACTGAAACCTGGGTCAACTTCAAATTGTTCGGCGGGCTTGGGCTGATGCTGGTATTCATCGTGGTTCAAGCCCTGTTCCTGGGGCGCTACATCAAGGAAACCGACAACGCAAAGGACCCCCTGGCATGAATACCCACGCCATCACCGCTCCCGACATGGAACTCGCATTGCGCGAGAAACTCCAGCCCACCACCGTGCAGGTGCTGGACGAAAGCTGGCAGCACGAGGGCCATCCCGGCGCCAACGGAACGGGTTTTGGCACCCATTTCCGTGTGCGTATCGCGTCACCTTTGTTTACCGGTTTGACCCGGGTACGCCAGCATCGCCTTGTGTATGATGCGCTGCAAGATTTCATTGACCGTGGCGCACACGCCATTGCCATCGAAATCGTCTAGACAGGCCCCATTTCTCGCCTGAAAACCTTTTCTTTTACGGAACTCGAATGAAGAAACAGCTCCTGTCCGGCCTCGTGGCCGCAGCCCTGACGGGCGCCGTGGCCCTGCCCGTGCATGCCCAGAACCTTGCTATCGTGAACGGAAAACCCGTTCCTTCCGAGCGCGTCGAACAGCTCAAGCAGCAGGTACAACGCTCCGGCCGTCCGCTCACCCCCGAGATGGAAGGTCAGATCAAGGAAGAAGTCATCGCCCGCGAAATCTTCATGCAGGAAGCGCAAAAGCGCGGCCTGGAAGCCTCGCCCGACTTCAAGGCACAGATGGAACTGGCCCGCCAGACCATCCTGATCCGTGAACTGTTCCTCGACCAGCAGAAGAAGGATCCGGTGACCGACGCCGAAATCAAGGCCGAGTACGACAAGTTCGTGGCCGCCAACAGCGGCAAGGAATACAAGGCCAGCCACATCCTGGTCGAGAAGGAAGAAGAAGCCAAGGCCATCCTCGCCTCGCTGAAGAAGGGCGGAAAGTTCGAGGACATCGCCAAGAAGCAATCCAAGGACCCTGGATCTGGCGCCCAAGGTGGCAGCCTAGATTGGGCCAACCCTGGCAGCTACGTGCCTGAGTTCACCGAAGCCATGGTCAAGCTCGAAAAGGGCAAGACCACCCAGGCCCCGATCAAGAGCCAATTCGGCTGGCACATCATTCGCCTGGACGACGTGCGTGAAGCGCAGTTGCCCAAGCTGGAAGAAGTCAAACCGCAGATTTCGCAGCAACTGCAGCAAATGAAGGTGACGAAGTTCCAGGACGAAATGCGCGCCAAGGCCAAAGTGGAATAATCCATTGCCTTGACACCAGCACAACGCGGCCCCCAGGGCCGCGTTGTGCTTTGGCGGCTTCAGCGGCCCAGCACCCAGCCCACAAACAGCAGGCTACCGATCATCACGGGTTGGTGCAGCATGTAATAACTCAGGCTCCAGCGCCCCAGCAGCGCAAGCCTGCTCAGCACAACACCCAAAGGCTGCTGCAAAGCGCTGCGGCGATGCCGCAACAGCCACTGGCCGCTGGCCAGTCCCCACCACATCACCCCCAGCCAGGGAAATACCGGTACATAGTCCTCGGTATAGGGCTTGCGTGCTACCAACCCCAGCCAGTTCAGCCCCTTTCCATTGAACCAGGGTGCCCAGCTTGCCAAGGGTTCGGACAGCGCCCACCGCGCGACCCAAGGCAACACCAGCGCCACCGCCCCCGTCAACCACAACCATCGCCCCCAGGGCGCTGTGAGACGTGCGAGCAGCAACATCACCGCCATGCCATGCAGCACACCAAAGTGGATGTAGCTGCGTGGAAACATGAGCCACGAGCCCACAGACACCAACAACGCACACCCGGCAATCTGGCCCCAGCGCCTGCCAAAACGGCCCCAACCCTGCCCTTGGTGCCATGCAAGGGCTTGTCCCAGACCTGCACAAAAAAGAAACAGACTCACTATCGCGGTCCGCTGCACCGTCCAGAACGCGTCATGACGGAAATCCTGAGGCCAATAACCAAAATGGCTCAGATCGAAACAAAAATGGAACACAGTCATCCAGACCATGGCAAACCCACGCAGGGCATCCACCGTGTCGTACCTCGCATCCGTGCGGGCCAAGTTCGATGTGTGGGAAAGTTTGGAGATCACGTCCGTCAAAGAGTGGGGAGTATTGGCTAGGGCCTGTTCACACTATTTTTGCCATCTGGTAAAAATAGTGTGAACAGGCCCTAGCGACTTTACTGCTGAAACGACAACCGACGGTGCCAGCGCATCGGGCCATGGAAGGTGCCGTTGCTCAAATCATGGCTCAAATCGGCCCGGATGGTAGTGGACACACATGGGGACGCACAAAGACAAAAAACCCCAGTGATTTCAAGGCACTGGGGTTTTGGTTTGGACGCATGCGGATGCATGCGGACTACTTCACATGTTGTCGATCATGACCTGACCGAAACCCGAGCAGCTCACCTGCGTGGCACCGTCCATCAGGCGGGCGAAGTCGTAGGTGACTTTCTTGGACTTGATGGATTTTTCCATGGAGCTGATGATGAGGTCGGCGGCTTCCTTCCAGCCCATGTGGCGCAGCATCATTTCGGCGGAGAGGATTTCGGAACCGGGGTTCACATAGTCCTTGCCAGCGTACTTGGGGGCCGTGCCGTGGGTGGCTTCGAACATGGCGACGGAGTCGCTCAGGTTGGCGCCAGGGGCGATGCCGATGCCGCCCACCTGGGCTGCCAGGGCGTCGGAGATGTAGTCGCCGTTGAGGTTCAGCGTGGCGATCACGGAGTACTCTGCGGGACGCAGCAGGATCTGCTGCAGGAAGGCGTCGGCAATGCTGTCCTTGATGACAATGTCTTTGCCCGTCTTGGGGTTCTTGAACTTGCACCATGGGCCGCCGTCGATCAGCTCGGCGCCGAATTCCTTCTGCGCCAGGGCGTAGGCCCAGTCGCGGAAGCCGCCTTCGGTGTACTTCATGATGTTGCCCTTGTGCACGATGGTCACGCTGGGCTTGTCGTTGTCGATGGCGTACTGGATGGCCTTGCGCACCAGGCGCTCGGTGCCCTCACGCGAGACAGGCTTGACGCCGATACCAGAGGTTTCGGGGAAGCGGATCTTCTTGACGCCGAATTCTTCCTGCAGGATCTTGATGAGCTTCTTGGCCTTGTCGGACTCGGCCTCGAATTCGATGCCGGCATAGATGTCTTCGGAGTTCTCGCGGAAGATCACCATGTCGGTCTTGTGGGGTTCCTTGACGGGCGAGGGCACGCCGTCGAAGTACTGCACGGGGCGCAGGCAGACGTACAGATCCAGTTCCTGGCGCAAGGCCACGTTCAGCGAACGGATGCCGCCACCCACGGGCGTGGTCAGCGGGCCCTTGATGGAAACCACGTAGTCCTTGAGCACCTGCAGCGTTTCTTCGGGCAGCCACACATCAGGGCCATAGACCTTGGTGGACTTCTCGCCCGCATAGACCTCCATCCAGTGGATCTTGCGCTTGCCACCATAGGCCTTGGCCACGGCGGCATCGACCACCTTGAGCATCACGGGCGTGATGTCGAAGCCCGTGCCGTCTCCTTCGATGTAGGGAACGATGGGCTGGTCCGGCACGTTCAGGGACATGTCGGCGTTGACGGTGATTTTCTGGCCTTCGGCGGGCACCTTGATGTGCTGGTAGCTGGTCATGGACGGGAGGTCTCCGGTGGAATGCTGAAGGGTATTCAGCGGGTTGGGCAAAGCAGAGTATTGCGCGAAGATTCTAACGAGAAAAGCCCGACTCAAGCCTTACGGCACCACAAGGCGCACGGCGTTTTCGCATGTTGCAATCAGCGACGGTTCGGCCTGCTCGGCTGCCTGACCGCGCTCGCTTGCCGCACAATCGCCCCCTGGGTGGCATGCCGCAGAGCGCGCGTGCCGGTGGTGCCAGGGCGAACCCGTCCCCCCCCTGGCGCGTTTTGTCTGCACTCAACCATGGCACTGAAACCTTTGTTCTCTCTTGTGTCCGGCGCACTGGGCACCGCTCTGCTGGCACTTGCCACGGGCGTTCTTGCGCAGGAAGGCCCCCAGCGCGACTTGCCCCGCGTGGAGCTGACCGCAGGCATGCACCGCATCGACGCCCAGGTGGCGCAAACCGACCGGCAACGCGCCATCGGCCTGATGCACCGCCAGGACATGCCGACGCACGAGGGCATGCTGTTTGTGTTCGAGCAGCCAGCGCAGCAGTGCTTCTGGATGAAGAACACCCTGCTTCCCCTGACCGCGGCTTTTGTGGCTGATGACGGCACCGTGGTGAACCTGGCCGACATGAAGCCGCAGACACTGGATTCGCACTGCTCAGCAAAACCAGTGCGCTATGTGCTGGAGATGAACCAGGGGTGGTTCAAGCAGCGGGGCATCCAGGCGGGGTTCAAGCTGCAGGGCGGGCCGTTTCGCAAACCCTGAAATGCTATATATTCGATAGCTATTGGCGCTTTATTGATAAGCGTCAAGTCAATAGTTGACCAAAAAAAAATGGCCCCATCGGGGCCATTTCTATGTTGGGCGGAACCCGCGTCCGTTCAGGCGAAATTGGCCTCGGCAAACTTCCAGTTCACCAGGTTGGACAGGAAGGTTTCGACGAACTTCTGGCGCAGGTTGCGGTAGTCGATGTAGTAGGCATGCTCCCACACGTCCACGGTCAGCAGGGCCTTGTCGGCGGTGGTCAGGGGCGTGCCAGCGGCACCGGTATTGACGATGTCCACGCTGCCGTCGGCCTTCTTCACCAGCCAGGTCCAGCCGGAGCCGAAGTTGCCCACAGCGCTCTTGACGAAGGCTTCCTTGAAAGCGGCGTAGCTGCCCCACTTGGCGTTGATCGCGGCTGCCAGGGCGCCCGTAGGTTCACCGCCACCGTTGGGGGTCATGCAGTTCCAGAAGAAGGTGTGATTCCAGATCTGCGCAGCGTTGTTATAGATGCCGCCGCTGGACTTCTTGACGATGTCTTCGAGGGACATCGATTCGAACTCGGTGCCCTTCTGCAGGTTGTTCAGGTTCACCACGTAGGCGTTGTGGTGCTTGCCGTGGTGGTATTCCAGCGTTTCCTTGCTGTAGTGCGGGGCCAGGGCGTCAATGGCGTAGGGCAGCGCGGGCAAAGTGTGTTCCATGGAGCGATCCTTTCTTCTGTGGTGGGGAATGCGGCACCGGCACCAGCCGGTGGCGTTCGGGTCAACAAGCCATTGTAGGAACAAGCCCTGATCTTTGCTGGCCTGGGGCTTTGTCCGCGTCGGCGGTGGGGATCACGACGATGGGTGCGGCGCCTGCACCCGCAGTTCCAGCCGTCCATCGGCAAGCTGGGCCTGCAATGTGTCGTCGGTGTGGGCTTGTTGAACGCTGGTCACCGTGTGGCCTTGCGCGTCGCAAAGGATGGCGTAGCCGCGCTCCAGCACACGCTGCGGGGCCAGCAAATCCAAGCGCAGCGCACAGCGCGCCAGGCGCTCTTCTTGCGCCGCAAGGTGTCGCTGCATGGCTTGCGGCAACCGGGCCTCCACCGCTTGCTGGGATTGGGTCAGACGCTGCATTTTGAATAGCACCGCGTGGCGCAGACGGCCATGCAGGACGGACAGTCGCTGCTGCTCGCGCGCCGCCAGACCCGAAGGGCGCCCCAGGCGCAGGGTCAGGTGATCCAGGCGCTGGCCGCGCAGATCGATCTGGCGCTGCACGCCGTCCTGGAGCCGCTCGCCCAGTAAATCGAGCGCCCCCAGCCACACCGCGCGCGGCTGGGCGACCAACTCGGCGGCAGCGGTGGGCGTGGGCGCGCGCAGGTCGGCGCAGAAGTCGGCGATGGTGAAATCCGTTTCGTGCCCCACCCCGCAGACCACGGGCACCGGGCTTTGCACGATGGTGCGCGCCAGTTGCTCGTCGTTGAAAGCCCAGAGGTCTTCGATGGAGCCACCGCCCCGCACCAGCAGGATGGCATCGATAGCCACATCGCCCGCCAACGCCAGGCGGTACAGGCGCGACAGCGCCGCACACAGGCTGGCCGGTGCCTGCGCACCCTGCACCTGGGCCGGCACCAGCACCACGGGCAGGTGCGGGGCACGACGGCGCAAGGCGGTCACCACATCGTGCAGTGCCGCCGCACCGGTGGACGTCACCAGCCCGATCCCCCTGGGCAGGGTCGGCAGCGCACGCTTGCGGGACGGGTCGAACAGGCCCTCGGCGTCCAGCCGGGCCTTGAGCCGCAGAAACTGCTCGAACAAGGCGCCCTGCCCTGCGCGGCGCAGTTGCTCGACGACGAGTTGCAGGTCACCGCGCGCCTCGTACACGCCCAGACGGCCCTGGACCTCGACGAGTTCGCCGTCACGCGGCACGAAATCCAGCGCCTCGGCAGCCCGACGGAACATCGCACAGCGGATCTGGCCCTGGCCATCCTTGAGGGCAAAGTAGCAATGCCCGCTGGCAGCGCGTGAAAAGCCTGTGATCTCGCCGCGCACGGCCACAGGGTTGAAGCGTGCCTGCAGCGTGTCCGCCACGGCGCGGCACAGCGCCCCAACCTCCCAGACACGCGGCGCCGTGAGTGGGTTTTCAATGCCCATGGCCTGCATCCATGCGCTTTTCCGGGCTTGTTGCGCCGCAGTATTCCACAGAGCGCAAAAGTGTCATGGTTGTAAGCATTTGCTCATTGCCATGTGCCTCAACACACAGAAATTCGTGCATCTTATTGATTTTATTGATTTTTTCGCTGCTCAAAAAACCAGCATTTTGTTCCAGCCACGGTGTGGCGCCGTTGTGCGGCCATCGACACCAGCCTTCTCCACAAAGTTATCCACAGAAACTGTGGGTGAGACGCACATACAAACGGATGCAATCACAGCCCCCCCTGTTGCACAGGGATGGCCACAAAGCTGGGCCATAATCGCTTTTTGCCCACCCCGTGCGGAGACAAGACAATTGCTGTCCATCATACAAGCCGCAGGCTGGCCCATCTGGCCCCTGATCGCCTGCTCGGTTCTGGCCCTTGCGCTGATTTTCGAGCGTTTCATCTCCCTCAAATCCAACCGCATCATCCCGCCCAAGTTGCTGGATGAAGCGATTTCCGTGTCCTCGCAATCCCTCCCCGGCCCCGACGTGGTGGGCAAGCTGGCACAGAATTCGGCGCTGGGCGAAGTGCTGGCCACAGGCCTGCGCACGCTCAACAGCAACCCCCGCACGTCCGAGGCCGATCTGCGCGCTGCCATGGAAGGCGCTGGCCGCGTGGTTGCGCACCGGCTTGAAAAGTACCTCAGTGCACTGGCAACCATCGCATCGGCGGCGCCGCTGCTGGGCCTGCTGGGCACCGTGGTGGGCATGATCGAGATCTTCGGCTCCCAGGGCGGTGCCACAGGCGGCATGGGCAGCGGCAATCCGGCGCAGCTGGCGCACGGCATATCGGTGGCGCTCTACAACACCGCATTTGGCCTGATGGTGGCCATTCCGGCACTGATTTTCTGGCGCTACTTCCGCAGCCGCGTGGATGCCTACCTGCTGACGCTGGAGCTGTCGTCCGAGCAGTTCGTGCGCCACCTGTTGCGCCACAAGAAGTGAACGTACCGGCAAAGGCTGCCCCATGAACTTCCGCCCCCGCGCCAAGGAAGAGCCGGAGATCAACCTGATCCCCTTCATCGACGTGCTGCTGGTGATCCTCATCTTTCTGATGCTGACCACCACCTACAGCAAGTTCACCGAGCTGCAGCTCACCCTGCCCGTGGCCGACGCCGAGCAACAACGCGACCACCCCAAGGAAGTGGTGGTGGCCGTGGCTGCCGATGGCCGCTATGCCATCAACAAGAGCGGCATCGACGGCAAGAGCGTGGATCACCTCGCCGCGGCACTGCGCGATGCCGCCAAGGCGGGCCAGGGTACGGTGGTCATCATCAGTGCAGACGCACTGGCGCCGCACCAATCGGTCATCTCGGTGATGGAGGCCGCGCGCCGCGTGGGCCTCACGCAAATCACCTTTGCCACCCAGTCCTCCGCCCGCGCGGGCGCAGGCAAGTAGGCGCCGTCCATCACTGCTGCCAGCCCGCAGCCTCACATGCACCAGGTCAGCGACGCCAGCCCCGCGCTGCAACGCGCGTGGCGGCAACGCGGCGCGCTGGCCTGCCTGCTCTGGCCCCTGTCACTGCTCATGGGGCTGCTTGTGCGCCTGCGCCGGGGCTTGTATGCGGCGCGCATTCTTCCATCGGGTCATCCGGGCGTTCCGGTCATTGTGGTGGGCAATGTGGTGGCGGGCGGCGCGGGCAAAACACCCGTGGTGATGGCTGTGGTGCGCCACCTGCAGGTCCGTGGCTGGCGGCCTGGGGTTGTATCGCGCGGCTACGGTCGCAGCAGCACCGACTGCCGCGCAGTGCTGCCCGACAGCCCCCCCAGCGCCGCGGGCGACGAGCCCCTGCTGATTGCCCGCCAATGCAAAGTACCGGTCTTCGTGGCGAGCCAGCGCCTGGAGGCCGCACAGGCACTGCGCCAAAGCCATCCCGACATCGACATCATCGTGTGCGACGATGGGCTGCAGCACCTGGCGCTGGCGCGCAACATCGAGGTCTGCGTGTTCAACAACGATGGCGTAGGCAACGGCTGGCTGCTGCCCGCAGGCCCGCTGCGCGAGCCTTGGCCTCGGCCTGTGGATCTGGTGGTGCACGCAGGCACCGCCCCGAAAGGCGGCAGCGCACCCTGCTTCGCCATGCAGCGCAGCCTGGCACCCACCGCAGTACGTGCCGATGGCAGCCAGGTGCCACTGCACCAATTGCAAGCTCAGCCACTGCTCGCACTGGCGGGCATTGCCCGGCCCAGAGACTTTTTTGCCCTGCTGCAGCAATCCGGCCTGGAACCCCAACGCACTCTGGCACTGCCGGATCACTATGATTATGATAGCTGGCAGCGCCCATCAGATAAGCCCTACACACTGATTTGCACTGAAAAAGATGCCGCCAAGCTCTGGCGCCTTCATCCGGACGCACTGGCAGTGCCACTGCGGTTGGAAATTGCTCCCGGCTTTTTCGAGGCCCTGGATGCGAAGTTGGCTGCGCTGGGCTCGCTATCATCGCGCTCCTGATTTCCCGTCTTTCCCCACTGCACCGCCATGGACACCAAACTGCTCGAACTGCTGGTCTGCCCCGTCACCAAAGGCCCCCTCACCTACGACCGGGAGCGCCAGGAACTCATCTCGCGCAGCGCCCGCCTGGCCTACCCGGTGCGCGACGGCATTCCCGTCCTGCTGGAAAACGAGGCCCGTCCGCTGACCGACGAAGAGCTGGAGCGATGAGCACCCGCGGCTTTGCCGTACTGATTCCGGCACGCATGGCGTCCAGCCGCCTGCCCGACAAGCCGCTGGCGGACATTGCAGGCCTGCCCATGGTGGTGCGCGTGGCCCAGCGCGCCGCAGCCAGTGGTGCCCAGCGCACCGTGGTGGCGGCAGACGATGCGCGCATCCTTGACGCTTGCCGCCAGCACGGGGTGGAGGCCATCCTCACCCGCACCGACCACGCCAGCGGCAGCGACCGCCTGGCCGAAGCCTGCACCCTGCTGGGCCTGGACGGCGACGATGTGGTCGTTAACGTGCAGGGGGACGAGCCGCTGATCGACCCGGCGCTCATCGGCGCCGTGGCCCAACTGCTGCGCACGCACCCGCACGCCAGCATGGGAACGGCCGCACATCCGCTGGCTGCAGTGGACGAACTGGCCAATCCGAACGTCGTCAAGGTGGTATGCGATGCCGGCGGCATGGCCCAGTACTTCAGCCGCGCGCCCATTCCGTTTGCACGGGACCACGCGGGCCAGCCCTGGTGGCGCAGCAGCGACGCCAAGCACCCGGCGCTGGCAGGCTTTGCGCCACTGCGCCATATCGGCATCTACAGCTACCGCGCAGGCTTTTTGCGCCGTTTTCCCGAACTGCCGCAGGCCCCCACCGAGGTGATCGAGGCGCTGGAACAACTGCGCGCACTGTGGCACGGCCACCGCATCGCAGTGCATGTATCGGCTACCGCACCCGGCCCCGGCGTGGACACGCCCGAAGACCTGGCCCGCGTGCGCGCCCTGTGCACCTGATCGGTGCAGGCCCTGGTTTGTAAGTGAGGGTACAAGCGGCCCATGCTATCCTTGCCCCCCTAATAAGAGCACCGCATCCGGGGGGCAGCGGTCCCGTGGCCCGCAGTGCCGACAGATTTTCCACACTTCGAGGACTATTCCCATGAGACTGATTCTGTTGGGCGCCCCCGGCGCCGGCAAGGGCACGCAAGCCGCTTTCATCTGCAAGAAATACGGCATTCCGCAAATCTCCACCGGAGACATGCTGCGCGCCGCCGTCAAGGCCGGAACCCCCCTGGGGCTCAAGGCCAAGGCCGTCATGGAATCGGGCGCGCTGGTGAGCGACGACATCATCATCGGCCTGGTCAAGGAACGCATCACCGAACCCGACTGCGCCAATGGCTTTCTGTTCGACGGCTTCCCGCGCACCATTCCCCAGGCGGACGCGATGAAGGAAGCGGGTGTCAAGCTCGACTACGTGCTGGAAATCGACGTGCCTTTCGACGCCATCATCGAACGCATGAGTGGTCGGCGCTCGCACCCCGGCAGCGGCCGCACCTACCACGTCAAGTTCAATCCGCCCAAGGTGGCAGACAAGGATGACGTGACCGGTGAACCCCTGATCCAGCGCGACGACGACAAGGAAGAAACCGTCAAGACACGCCTGGAGGTGTACAGCGCCCAGACGCGCCCCCTGGTGGATTACTACTCCGGCTGGGCAAAGCAAGACCCCGCCGCTGCACCCAAATACCGCGCGATCAGCGGCACCGGCAGCGTGGAGGAAATCACCGCGCGCGCCCTCGCTGCCCTGGCAGACTGAGAGATCAAGCTTGCGGGCCACGGCCTGCAGCCTCTGCAACGCCCCGCATGCGGGGCGTTGTCGTTTTCAGAGCGTGGGAGCCGATGCGCCCAGCAGTTCCAGCAACAAGGACACCCTGGCCTTGACCGGAATGAGGCCCGGCGACAGTGGCAGCGCAGCGTGGGCCCAGGGCAAGGACAGCACCTGACCCAAGGGGCAGCGCGTGGTCACGCGCACAGCCACGCCGGCTTGCTGCGCGCGCTCCAGCGCGGCTTGCAGCGCATGGTGCAGCGTACCGTTGCCCGTGGCTGCCACCACCAGGCCCTGAACGCCGTCGCGCACCAGCGCATCGACCGTGGCCCCACACGCCCCAGCGTAGTTCATGACGATCTCGACACGCGGCCAGGACGCACCGGACGCTACTTTTTCAAGAGCGCCCTGCGCCCATCCCGCCTGCGCTTGAGGCCAATCCTGCGCCAAGCGCACGCGCCCTTCCTCCACCCAGCCCAACGGCCCGCCTTCGCCCGAGCTGAACGCATCCACGCGGTACGGATGCACCTTCTGAACCTGCCGCGCACCATGCACGGCACCGGCACACACCACCAGCACCCCCCTGGCCCCCGGCGCATGCGCCACAGCCATCGCGTCCAGCAGGTTCTGCGGCCCATCGGGGGCGATCGCCGTCGCGGGCCGCATGGCACAGGTCAGCAGCACAGGCTTGCGCGCATCGAGCACGCTGTGGAGAAACCAGGCTGTCTCTTCCAACGTGTCCGTGCCATGCGTGATCACCACGGCTCGCACGCTGTCGTCCTGCAGGTGTTCATGGCAGCGCTGCGCCAACGCAGCCCACACGCCAAACTCCATGTTCTTGCTGTCGATCTGCGCCACCTGCTCGAAATCCAGCGGCCCCTGCGCAGCCTGCGCCAGGCCCGGCACGCCCGCAAGCAGATCCTGCACCCTTACCTGCCCGGCCACATATCCAATGTTGTCACCCGCTGCAGCGGCCTTTCCGGCAATCGTGCCCCCCGTGCCCAGCACCACGATTTTTTTTGTTTCCACTTGCATCCCTCGAAAAACTGGTTAAGAATACAGTTACTGTATTAAACAACAGCCATTTGCCCACCGGGAGCCCGTCATGCAAAGCAGCCCCAAGCTCACAGCCCGTCAGCAACAGATCCTGGACCTGATCCAGAACGCCATTGCACGCACCGGTGCCCCGCCCACCCGCGCCGAAATTGCCACTGAACTCGGCTTCAAGTCTGCCAATGCAGCCGAAGAGCACCTGCAGGCCCTGGCCCGCAAAGGTGTCATCGAGCTGGTCAGCGGCACCTCGCGTGGCATCCGTCTGCGCGGTGAAGCCATTCGCTCCCTCAACGCGGCACGTGGCACCCAGTACAACCTGCCCATCCCGGGCCTCAGCCAACTGGTGCTGCCCCTGGTCGGGCGTGTGGCGGCGGGGTCCCCGATTCTCGCCCAGGAACATGTGGAGCAGTCCTATTGCGTGGAAGAAAGCCTGTTCCAGCACAAGCCGGATTACCTGCTCAAGGTGCGCGGCATGTCCATGCGCGACGTTGGCATCATGGATGGCGACCTGCTCGCCGTGAAAACCTGCCATGAGGCGCGCAACGGCCAGATCATCGTGGCACGCCTGGGCGATGACGTCACCGTCAAGCGCCTGCGGCGCACCGCCCAAGGCGTCGAACTGCTGCCCGAAAACCCCGACTACCCCGTGATCGTGGTGCACCCCGGCGAGCCCTTCGCCATCGAAGGCCTGGCCGTCGGCCTGATCCGCAACACCATGCTCATGTGAGCCTGCATCCTGCACCGCCCCAGGTGGCGGGCGCGCGTGTGGCCCCTGATGACCCACGGCCCTGAGGTGGTGCTGTCCCTGCAATCCTGCCAGTGTTCAACCCTGACCTCTGGAGTATTCACATGGGAATTGTTCTCTTGGCAACGTCCGTCCTGCCCCGCCCTTTTCTCGGCCTGTATCGCTGGTGGAAAGGCCATGCTCATCGCCCCAACCGCGCATCAGCCCTGCCACCACCGCACGCCCGGCCTTGTGCGATGCCACCCCTTCCGCGCAACCCCGTAGCCTCCCGCGCACCCCGCGTCTGGCAGGGGCCGGTGCAGATGCCGGGTCATGGCGCAGCCCTGCCCCCTTCTCGGCCCCTGCGCTGCCACACCAGCGCCAATGGCCGGATGGTCATTGCCGGGCGCATGGCCGATGTCTGTGCAGAGCTGGAGCGCATGGCCGCTTGCGAACAGCGCCATTAGCACTGCGCGGCCCGGTGGAACTGAACTGCTTGCAGCGGGCCGCATTTACCCCTGGTTGCATAGGCCAGGGGCGCGCCCAAGGCACAATGGCGGGATGAACATCGTGATCCTCGACGACTATCAGGATGCGGTGCGCAAACTGCACTGCGCGACCCGTCTCGACGCCTTCTCGGCCAAGGTCTATACCAACACTGTCAAGGGACTGGGGCAGCTTTCGGTGCGCCTCAAAGATGCCGATGTCATTGTGCTGATCCGCGAACGGACCCAGATCACCCGCCAATTGGTAGAAAAGCTCCCCCGACTCAAGTTGATCGCCCAAACCGGACGCGTGGGCTCACACATCGATGTAGCCGCATGCACCGAACGTGGCATCGCCGTAGCCGAGGGTGTGGGCTCGCCGGTCGCACCTGCCGAGCTGACATGGGCGCTCATCATGGCCTCCATGCGGCGCCTGCCGCAGTACATCTCCAACCTCAAGCATGGGGCCTGGCAACAATCAGGCCTCAAGGCCGCAGGCATGCCTCCCAACTTCGGCATTGGCAACGTACTGCGTGGCAAGACTTTGGGCATTTGGGGCTATGGCCAGATTGGCCAAATCGTTGCGGGCTATGGCAAAGCATTCGGCATGAACGTGCGTGTCTGGGGCAGCGAGGCTTCGCGTGCCAAAGCACTGACCGATGGTTACCAGGTGGCATCCCAATGTGAGGAATTCCTGGCTCAATGCGACGTGGTGTCACTGCATTTGCGCCTGTGTGATGCCACGCGCGGCATTGTCACCCTGGAAAGGCTTTCGTCCATGAAGCCCACAGCCTTGCTGGTCAACACCTCGCGCGCCGAACTCATCGAGCCTGACGCATTGATCGCCGCTCTCAACCGAGGCCGCCCCGGAATGGCCGCCGTGGATGTGTTCGAGAGCGAGCCCATCCTGCAAGGCCACGCCCTGCTGCGGCTGGAGAACTGCATTTGCACGCCCCACATCGGCTATGTGGAGCAGGACAACTACGAGTTGTACTTTGGTGCGGCATTCGACAACGTGGCGAACTTCATCAAGGGAACACCGACCAATATCGTCAACCCTGGAGCCCTACAGGTACGCCGCTGAACACCGAGCAGTAGCTCGCCACCCCCCCAAAGAAAGCGGCCTCCACACGGGAGGCCGTTCTGCGAAGCACACCCAAAGAGGTGTGCGGGAGGCGCCTGAAGATCAGTTCAGAGGCGTCTTCTTGCCATCCACGTACTTGTACAGGGTGATGGCGGGGTTCTTCATTTCGCCGTTGTCTTCGAAGGCGATGGCAGCGGTCACGCCCTTGAAGTTGGACTTGCGGATTTCAGGCGTATAGACCTTGGGGTCCACCGAGTTGGCGCGCTTCATGGCGTCCACGAGCAGCATGGTCGCGTCGTAGGTGTAGGGGCTGTACACCTGGAACTGACCGGGGTACTTGGCATCGTAGCGCTTCTTCCACTCCACGCCGCCAGGCATCTTGGCCAGCGATGCACCACCTTCGGCGCAGACCACGTTGGTCAGGGTCTTGGCACCCGCAGCCAGCTTGGCGATTTCAGAGGTGCAGACGCCGTCGCCACCGAAGTACTTGACGTCGGCCATGCCCAGTTGCTCCATCTGGCGCAGCATGGGGCCGGCTTGGGGGTCCATGCCGCCAAAGAAGATTGCGTCAGGCTTCTTGGCCTTGATGGCCGTCAGGATAGCCATGAAGTCGGTGGCCTTGTCGTGCGTGAACTGCTCGTCCACCACCTTCATGCCCTTGGCCAGAGCCACTTTCTTGAACACGTCAGCCACGCCCTGGCCATAGGCGGTACGGTCGTCCACCACAGCAACGGTCTTGAGCTTCAGGGTTTCAGCCGCGTAGGCAGCCAGACCCGCACCCAGAGAGTTGTCGGTAGCGATGATGCGGTGCGTGGTCTTGTAGCCAGGCTTGGTCAGGTTGGGGTTGGTGGCGGCGCCCGTGACCATGGGAATGCCGCAATCGTTGTACACCTTGGACGCGGGGATGGTCGTGCCCGAGTTCAGGTGACCCACCACGCCAGCGACCTTGGAGTCGCACAGCTTCTGTGCGGCAGCGGTGCCTTGCTTGGGATCGGCTGCATCGTCTTCGCCCTGCAGTTCGAACTTGATCTTCTTGCCACCGATCGTCACGCCCTGTGCATTGAGGTCTTCAATGGCCATGCGAGCGCCGTTTTCGTTGTCCTTGCCGTAGTGGGCCTGGGCACCGGAAATCGGGGCCACGTGACCGATCTTGACCACCTGCTCTTGTGCAGAGGCCATACCAGCGACAGCCGCGATAGCGGCAACTACGGTCAGTTTCAACTTCAATTGCATAGGATTCTCCAGTAAAGAATGGACGCTGAGATGCTTGTTTTTTTCTCAACGGGCGTGAAGGTACATCATTTTTTCAAGCCCAAATACTAGGGAACACGATAGCCATTAGAAAAAATTGGGCATGGCAAGCAAATCAAGCGGTGCCAGGGTGGCTGGCGAGCTCATCTGCAACCGCCTCATAGACCGATTGACGCACCACGGATTCCACTTCTTCGCGCAGTCTGGGCAGGATGGAACGGGTCTGTTCCTGCACCACATGGGCGATGGCCTCACGCAGGCGCTTCTCCAGAAGCACATCGACCCGCTGCATCACGCGGTGCACCATCATCTCTTCAAAACCCTCCGGCAGGGTCGGCTGCGAAGGCTTGCCCGGCGTGGTGGTCATGGACTCGGATGCGTGCACCACTGCGGTCGTCTTCGCTGGCAACTGCGCGGGCGTCACGACAACCGTTGAGGGCCTTGGCGCCACTGCTGCGGCTGGCGCATGCGCCGCAAGCACTGGGGCCGCCGCAGGCGCACGCGGTGCGACCGCCGGTGCCACAGGAGGGCGCTCGATCGGCGGGCGCTGCACCACAGGAGGCGCCGGCGGCGCAGACGAGTGCGCCACAGGTTCACGCGCCGAACCTGGCACTGCCGGGCGCACGGCTTGGGGCGCAGCTCCCTCGGGCACCACTTCGGTGAGGGTAGGAACAAAACGGGGCGGCGTGCGCGCAGGCGGACGGGAGGGAGGCGTATTCATCTCAGTTATCCATAGCGCTGTGCGCCACCCGCATCGCATGAAACGGGTGTCCAATGTTGGACGCGGTGGCTGGCACAGAGGTCGGTTTGTACTTGGTGCTTCGAACCCGAATCTCAGTTGGACCCGCAGTCCCACGAGCACCCCATACTGTGGCCCTGGGTTCTTGACCCTCGAGCACGCATTTCAGACTCCGACGACGTGGACTGCACGCCGATGCCACCGTGAACAGGAGGCTGTCATGGACGTGATTCATCCGCGCTGCGCGGGACTGGACGTGCACAAGCAGACGGTGGTGGCCTGTGCCCGCATTGCCGGTGATGGACCGGCGAGTCAGGGAGTGCGAACGTTTGAGACCACCACTTCGGGCCTGCTGGCCCTGGCCGACTGGCTGGAGTCGCTGGGTATCGAGCACGTGGCGATGGAGGCCACCGGCGTGTACTGGAAGCCGGTGTGGCACATCCTGGAGGGCCACTTCGAGCTGATGCTGGCCAACGCCGCTCATGTCAAGAACGTGCCAGGGCGCAAGACCGATGTGAACGACGCCATGTGGCTGGCCGACCTGCTGGCCCACGGCCTGATCCGCGCCAGCTTCGTGCCGCCCACTGCGGTGCAGGAACTGCGCACGCTCACCCGCACGCGCAAGCAGTTCGTGCGCGAGCGCGCCTCGCACGTGCAGCGCATCGAGAAGGTGCTGGAGGACGCCAACCTGAAGCTGTCGGTGGTGCTCAGCGACATCCTGGGCAAGGCCGGGCGCGCCGTGCTGCAGGCCATCATCGATGGACACAGCAAGCCCGAGGAATTGGCCGCTTGCGTGACCACCCGCGTGAAGGCCAGCCCCGAGGAACTGCTCGAAGCCTTGCGTGGGCGCATCCGAAGGCACCACCGCTTCATGCTCAAGCTGCACCTGGGCCACATCGACGCGCTGGACAAGGCCATTGGCGACATCGAGAAGGAGGTGGGCCAAGGGCTCGAGCCCTTTCGCGCAGCGGCCAAGCTGCTGACCACGATGCCGGGCATCAGTACCGTGGCCGCCGACGCACTGATCGCCGAGGTCGGCATCGACATGGGCCGCTTTGCCACGCCTGGCCACCTGCTGTCCTGGGCCTGCCTGTGCCCGCGCAACGACGAGAGCGCCGGCAAGCGCCGCAGCACCCGGTTGCGCCGCGGCGGCAAGTGGCTCAAGGCCACGCTGGTGCAGGCCGCCTGGGCGGCCGTACGAGTCAAGGGAGGCTACCTGCAAGCGCAGTTCCATCGCATCCGAGCGAGACGAGGTGCCAAGAAGGCCATCATCGCCGTGGCCGCCTCCATGCTCACAGCCGCATGGCACATGCTCAAGGACGGCACCGAATGGCACGATCTGGGCGCGGCCCACTTCGACCGCCAAGACGCCTCCAAGACCGCCAACCGCCTCATCCGACGCTTGCAACAGATCGGCTACCAGGTCAGCGCCGTGCCGGCTTGAATGGGGGCGTTTCATTTCAGACAGTTTTCTGACCCAGGTCGTGTTTCACGGGCTCGTGCCCGCATTCGCGGTAACGTCGCCAACGCTGGCGTGCCAGTTGCTTGTCGTGTTCATCGTCGGCGCTGACCACCTCCACCACCTGGGCATATTCGCCCCAAGCCTCGGGCACGTCGTCCCCCAGGTTGAGCAACATGTCGCGGCTGGCAACAGCCTGCCCCGGCAGCGCCAAGACGATGTGTGATGCCTGCAGCACATGCTCTGGGCTGTCTGCCCGGCAATGCGCAACAAAGTCCTGAGGCGCCATGTTCCAGAGCATGGTGTCCACACGCTCCAGTACCTCCGCAGATCCCACAATGGCCAGATGGCGTTGCGCCCGCAGGGCTTTGCGAGCCACCCGACAGGCATGCGCCAGCCGGTCTGGCACCTGGGTATGGAAAGCAATTTCAGGCATCGCCGGATTCAGGCAGCTGGCGCTGCCGAGCCCTTTCTGCGGCGCGCCGGGGACGATGTGCCGGTACTGGGTACAGCGG
Organism: Acidovorax sp. 210-6; assembly: GCF_010020825.1. GTDB lineage: Bacteria > Pseudomonadota > Gammaproteobacteria > Burkholderiales > Burkholderiaceae_C > Simplicispira > Simplicispira sedimenti. The sequence goes on along the minus strand of NZ_JAACJE010000001.1, from coordinate 1,908,134 downwards.
TCGCGGCGCGCTCCAGCAGGTAATGCACGAGCAAACCCACCGGGCGCCCCGTGGCCCCCTTGGCGGCTCCACCCTTCCAGGCGGTGCCTGCAATGTCCAAGTGCGCCCAGGGCTGCTCCCCGGCAAAGCGCTGCAGGAACTTGGCCGCAGTGACCGAACCCGCTGGCCGCCCCGCCACGTTGGCCACGTCGGCAAAGTTCGTCTTGAGCCCTTCGGCGTAGTCGTCGTCCAGCGGCATGCGCCAGCAGAGGTCGTCGCTGGCTTCCCCAGCGGCCTGCAAGGCCGACGCCAGCGTGTCATCGCTGGCAAACAGACCACTGCGCACACCACCCAGCGCAATCACGCAGGCGCCCGTGAGCGTGGCAATATCGATCATGGCTGCGGGCTTGAAGCGCTGTGCATAGGTCAGCGCATCGCACAACACCAGGCGCCCTTCGGCATCGGTGTTGAGAATCTCGATGGTCTGTCCGCTCATGCTGGTGACCACATCGCCCGGTTTGACCGCACGGCCATCGGGCATGTTCTCGCAGGCGGGAATCAAACCCACCACGTTGATGGCTGGTTGCAGCTCTGCCAGTGCACGGAACACGCCCAGCACACTGGCGGCGCCGCACATGTCGAACTTCATTTCGTCCATCTCTGGCGCGGGCTTGATGGATATACCCCCCGTATCGAAGGTGATGCCCTTGCCCACCAGCACCACCGGCGCCTGGGTCTTGGCTGCGCCCTGGTAGCGCAGTTCGATGAAGCGCAGGGGTTCCTCGGCCCCGCGCGCCACGGCCATGAATGCCCCCATACCCAGATGCGCCACCTCGGCAGGCCCCAGCACCTTGCACTGGATGCCTGGGTGCTTGGCCAACCCCTTGGCGGCCTGCGCCAGAAGGTTGGGCGTGGCATGGTTGGCCGGGCGGTTGCCCCACTCACGGGCCAGCTCCACCCCCACCGACACGGCCACCGCACGCTCAAAGGGCGCCGACATGGCGCGCGCATCGTGCACCCCCACGAGCACCCGGGCCAGGCTGCGTGCCTCGGCCTTGGACTTGGTGGCCGTGTACACATAGCTGGCCTGCGCCACGCCGCGCACCACCGCCTCGACCGCTGCAGCACTTGCCGCGCCTGCAACGCAGACCACAGCGCGCTTGGGCGCCCCCTGCTTGAGGGCCGGTGCCACTGCAGCCACCGCCTGGCGCACTGCGCGCGCATCGCCCGCACCGATGCCGGCCAGCACCACGCGCCGCGCGGCTACACCAGCGACTTGGTACGAATGCAGGCTCTTGCCCGGCTTGGTATCCAGGTCCTTGGCTTTGATCGCCTGTGCCACCAGGTCTCCCAGCGCATCCTTTCCGGGCGCAAACCCGTCGGGCACCAGCAGCACCAGCAGATCGCACTTCTCGGAGGCTGCCTGAGCAACGTCCATGGTCTTGAGTTCAAAGTTCATAATCACCCTTTTACGTCGAACCAATGTTATTCGATTCATCCATCCGCAAGGAGTTGGCGCGCAGCTTTGGCGCCACCCTGGTGGTGCTGGTCACCGTGGTCATGACCATGATGCTGATCCGCACCCTGGGCCAGGCAGCACGCGGCAACGTCAACCCTTCCGATGTGATGCTGGTCATGGGCTTCACGGTGCTGGGCCAATTGCCCACCATTCTGAGCCTGAGTCTTTTCATCGCCATTGTGGGCACGCTCTCGCGCATGTACCGCGAGAGCGAGATGGTCATCTGGTTCGCCAGCGGACGGGGGTTGTCCAGCCTGCTGCGCCCGCTCTTGCGCTTTTCCTGGCCGGTCATGCTGGCGGTGGGCGTGCTCTCGCTGGGGGTGTGGCCATGGGCCAATCGGCAGATTCAGGAGCTGCGTTTCCAGTACGAACAGCGGAGCGATATCGACCGCATTTCCCCGGGGGAGTTCCAGGAATCGGCCAACGGCCGTCGGGTCTTCTTCATCGACAAGGAAAGCCCCGACCCCCAGTCCGCCAACAATGTATTCATCCTCACTTCGGATGCCAAGGGCGATGCCGTGACCTCTGCGCGCAGCGCCCGCATGGAAGTGCGTGGCGACGAGCGCCTGCTGGTGCTCAGCCAGGGCCAGCGCCTGGATACGCCCGCAGACAAGTCCGGCACGCGCATCAGCCAGTTCGAGGAATACAGCACGCACATCGGGCAGGCGCCCCCCAGCGCCCTGGATGAGACACAGGCCAAGTCGCGCGCCACACTGCGCCTGATCGAAGACCCTCAACCCTTGTACATGGCGGAACTGGGCTGGCGCCTGGGACTGGCGCTGGCAGCCTTCAACCTGGTGCTGCTGGCGCTGGGCCTGGCCAGCGTGAATCCCCGGGCCAGCCGCAGCGGCAACCTGATGCTGGCACTGTTCACCTTCATCGTGTACTACAACTTCATGACACTGGGCCAAAGCTGGGTGGCCGCCGGCAAACTGGGCCTGCCGACCTACATGGCCCTGCTGCACGGCGGTACCTTCGCGCTGGCGGCGCTGGTGCTTGCCGTACGCCACAACCACTGGAGCCCGGCACAGCTCTGGCAGCGGGGTGCCAAGGCATGAGAACCATCCGCAAACTGGTACACCGCGAGGTGATCGGTGCCGTGTCCTTCGTGACCTTCGGGTTTTTGGCGCTGTTCTTCTTTTTCGACCTGGTGGATGAATTGCGCTGGGTCAACCGCAGCCCGACACCTGGCAACGACATTTCGCTCGCCGTGCTGTCCGTGGCTCTGCGTATTCCCAGTCATTTGTACGAACTGCTGCCCATCACGGTGCTGATCGGGACGATCTTTGTCATGGCGCGGCTGGCACAAAGTTCGGAATTCACCATCATGCGCACCAGCGGCCTGGGCCCAGGCCGCGCGCTGCGCGCTTTGTTGACCCTGGGTCTCGGTTTTGTGCTGGTCACATTTGCGGTCGGCGACTACCTCGCCCCCTTGAGCGACAAGGCAGCGCAGCTCATCAAGGCCCGCGCCCAGGGGCGCCTGAGTACCGGTGCCACTGGCGCCTGGCTCAAGGAGCGCCAGGGTGACCGCTCCTATGCGGTCAACGTGCGCGCGATCATCGCCGACGGCAGCATGCAGGGCGTGCGCGTGTTCGAGTTTGACGATCAAGGACGCATGGCAGCGCAAATCCACGCAACCAGCGCCCGCTTTGTGGATGACGGATGGATGCTGCTGGAAGCCCGTCGCAGCGTTTTTGCGAGCCAGGACTCCCCCAACGCCCACATCACCCAGGAAGAATCTGCGCAACTCCTGTGGCCCACCACCATCACCTCCGACATGGTGGCCGCTGCCGTGCTCAAGCCCGATCGCATGGCCACCATCGACCTGTTCCAGTACATCAGCCACCTCAAGGACAACGGCCAGTCGGCGCAGCGCTACGAGATCGAGTTCTGGCGCAAGGTGTTCTACCCGCTGTCCTGCCTGGTGATGGTGGTGCTGGCCCTGCCCTTTGCCTACCTGCATTTCCGCTCTGGTTCGATCGCAGGGTACGTGTTCGGCGGCGTGATGGCAGGCATCAGCTTCTTCCTGCTCAACAACCTGTTCGGCTTTGCCGGCAACCTGCAGAACTGGTCGCCCTGGCTCACGGCTGCGGCACCGGGCATCATTTATTCGCTGGCATCCCTGGCCGCCTTTGGCTGGCTGGTGCTGCGGCGCTGACCGCTGTACAACTCCATGACCACACCCACCCAAGGCATCGTTCTGTTCGCACACGGCTCGCGCGACCCCCTCTGGCGCGCGCCCATCGAGGCCGTCGAGGCCCACATCCGTGCCCACCACCCTGGCGTTGCCGTGCGCTGCGCCTACCTGGAGCTGACCACTCCCGACCTGCCCCAGGCCGTGGAAGACCTGGTGGACCAGGGCGCCACGGCGGTGACCATCGTTCCGATGTTCCTGGGCACCGGCAAGCACGCCCGCGAGGATCTGCCCGTGCTCGTGGCCGAACTGCGGGCCCGCCACCCCCACGTGCAAGTGCATGTACAGGCGGCCATTGGCGAAGACCCGCGCATGACGGCGCTCATGGCCCACATTGCCTGCACCCCGCCCGCGCAATAGACGATTGCAGCATAATGATGCGACTTTTTAGCCGCATCTGGATATGAACCTGCACCAATTCCGCTTCGTCCAGGAAGCCGCGCGCCGCAACCTGAACCTCACCGAAGCCGCCAAGGCACTGCACACCTCGCAGCCAGGGGTCTCCAAGGCCATCATCGAGCTGGAAGGTGAGTTGGGCATCGAGATTTTTGCGCGCCACGGCAAGCGGCTGCGGCGCATCACCGAACCCGGCCAGCATGTGCTGCGCAGCATCGAGCTCATCATGCGCGAGGTGGGCAACCTCAAGCGCATTGGCGAGCAGTTCAGCGCCCAGGACAGCGGCACGCTCTCCATCGCTACCACCCACACGCAGGCGCGCTACGTGCTGCCCGTGCCCGTGGCCAAGCTGCGTGAGGCCTACCCCAAGGTCAACATCAGCCTGCACCAGGCCACGCCGCACGAGGTGGCGCGCATGGTGATCGACGAGGTGGCCGAAATCGGCATGGCCACCGAATCGCTGGCCGACTACCCCGAACTCGTCACCCTGCCCTGCTACGAATGGCAGCACGTGCTGGTGCTGCCCCACGGGCACCCGCTGGCGCAAAAGGAGCGCATCGGCATCGACGACATTGCGCACGAGCCGCTGATCACCTACCACCCCTCGTTCACCGGGCGCGGCAAGATCGACGCCGCCTTTGCTGCACGCCGCCTGCAGCCGCGCATCGTGCTCGAAGCCATTGACTCCGACGTGATCAAGACCTACGTGCGCCTGGGGCTGGGCATAGGCATCGTGGCCGAAATGGCCGTGCGTGACGACCCGCTGGGCGACCTGGCCGTGCGCCCCATGGGTCATTTGTTTGGCCAGAGCGTGGCGCGCGTGGCCTTCAAGCGCGGCGCCTACCTGCGCAATTTTGTGTACAAGTTTGCCGAACTGCTGAGCGACCGCCTGAGCCGCGAACTGGTGGCCCGCGCCATGAGCGGCCAAGTGAACGATTACGAGCTTTGATCTGCGCACACGTTATGACCGAACGCACCCCCGTCCTCGCCAGCCGCCTGCCCCAGGTGGGCACCACCATCTTCAGCGTCATGTCGGCACTGGCCGCCGAACACGGCGCCGTCAACCTGGGCCAGGGCTTCCCCGACTTCGACTGCGACCCGGCCCTGATCGATGCGGTGCACCAGGCCATGCGCGCCGGCCACAACCAGTACCCGCCCATGCCCGGCGTGCCTGCCCTGCGCCAGGCGGTTGCTACAAAATTAGTAGCTACCAGCGCACACCAGTATTGCCCTGATGCCGAAATCACCATCACAGCCGGTGCCACCCAGGCCATCCTCACGGCCATCCTGGCCATCGTGCACCCCGGCGACGAGGTCATCGTGCTCGACCCCTGCTACGACAGCTACGTGCCCAACATCGAGCTGGCCGGTGGCAAAGCCGTGCGCGTGCCCCTCACGCCGGGGAGCTTCCGGCCCGACTTTGGCAAGATCAGCGCCGCCCTCACGCCGCGCACCCGTGCCCTGATCATCAACAGCCCGCACAACCCCAGCGCCACCGTCTGGAGCGCGCAGGACATGCAGACCCTGCAGGAGTTGCTGGCGCCCACCGACGTGCTGCTCATCAGCGACGAGGTGTACGAGCACATGGTGTTCGACGGCGCCGCGCACCAAAGCGCCGCGCGCTTTCCGGGGCTGGCGGCGCGCGCCTTCATCGTGTCGAGCTTCGGCAAGACCTTCCACGTCACGGGCTGGAAGGTCGGCACCGTGGCCGCGCCCGCGCCGCTCATGGCCGAATTCCGCAAGGTGCACCAGTTCAACGTGTTCACGGTAAACACGCCCATGCAGCACGGCATTGCCGCCTACCTGCGCGACCCCGCGCCCTGGCAGCAACTGCCTGCCTTCTACCAGGCCAAGCGCGACCTGTTCCGCCAGGGGCTGGAGGGCTCGCGCCTGCGCCTGCTGCCCAGCACGGGCAGCTACTTCCAGTGCGTGGACGTCTCGGCCGTGAGCGACCTGAGCGAGGCCGACTTCTGCCAGTGGCTCACGCGCGAGATCGGCGTGGCGGCCATTCCGCTGTCGGCCTTCTACGGCGACGGGTTCGACCAGCGTGTGGTGCGCTTTTGCTTCGCCAAGAAGGACGAGACGCTGCGCGAAGCCATTGCGCGGCTGCGCAAGCTCTGACCACCCACCAGGGGGGCAAAACCCAGCAAGGCACAGGGTTGTGCCATGCCGACACCACCCGCCCAGGCATGCCCACTTAGCATGCGCAGACCCACCACACCCTCAGGAGTCTGCATGCTGACACGCCGCCATTTTCTGGGAGCCAGTCTGGCCATGACCGCCTATGCCGGCGGCTCCATGGTGCCCGCCTGGGCACAAAACGCACCGTCCTTGGGAACACCCACCCTGCCTTCACCGGGCTGGCGGCGCACCAAGGTGGGCGATGCCGAGGTGATAGCCCTCATCGATGGTATTGCGCGGCGCCCTTTGGGCGAGGAGTTCGTGAAGAACGCCCCCCTGGCCGAGGTACGCGCCCTGCTGGCCAGCCAGAACCTGCCCACGGACTACATCGATGTGCCGTTCACGCCCTTCCTCATTGTGGCGGGCGGACGCAAGATCCTGCTAGACACCGGCCTGGGCGAGTTTGGCGGCCCCACCACCGGCAAGCTGCTGGAACACCTGCACGCCGCCGGTGTGCAGCCGTCCGAGATCGACACCGTCCTCATCAGCCACTACCACGGCGACCACATCAACGGCCTGCGCAACAAGGCGGGCGACTATGTGTTTGCCAAGGCCAAGGTCATGGTGCCCACCACCGAGCACGCCTTCTGGATGGACGACGCCCGCATGGCCGCCGCCCCGCAGGGCATGAAAGGCGCTTTCGAGAATGTACGCCGCACCTTTGCCTCCATGCCCCAGGGCATGCTGGTGCCATTCGAGCCGGGGGCCGAGGTGGCACCGGGCATCCAGTCCATCGCGGCCTACGGGCACACGCCGGGGCACACGCTGTTCCACCTGCAGTCGGCGGGCCAGCATTTCCATTACGTGGCCGACCTGACCAACGTGCCCGCGTTGTTTGCCCGCAACCCCGACTGGGCCGTCACTTTCGACATGGACGCCGAAGCGGCCCGCAAGGTGCGCCGCGAAATGCTGGCGCGCACGGTCACCAGCCAGTCGCTGGTGGGCGGCTTTCACTTCCCCTTCCCGGCCCTGGGCCGCATGGTGGCGGCAGGGCAAGGATACGCATTCGAGCCGCTCAAGGTCTGAATTTGCAAGGCCTGACTTCTCACAGCCCGAAGCCGCACCGGGTCACAGCGCCCGCTGCATGGTGATGTGAGGGATGCCCGCCTCCATCCACGGTTCGCCGTGGATGTGGTAGCCCGCACGCTCGTAGAACGCCCGCGCCTGCACCTGCGCATGCAGCAGCGCGCGCTGGTCGCCGCGTGCGCGGGCGGCGTCTTCCAGGGCACGCAGCACCTGACGGCCCCAGCCGCCGCCGCGCAGGGCGCGCTCCACCGCCATGCGGCCAATGCGCCCTTCCCCCGGCGCATGCTGGAGCAAGCGCCCCGTGGCCACGGGCATGCCCAGGCGGTTGCGCAGCACCACATGCACGGCGGTGGCGTCGAGTTCATCGACCTCGATGTCTGCGGGAATGCCCTGCTCCTGGATGAACACGGCATGGCGCACCCGTGCCGCATCCGGGCCCAGGGCATCCCAGGCGCCGCAGTGGGCATGGGCCATGGCATCGCCCGCCTCGTAGGCCGCAAAAATGGCGCGCAAGGCTTCCGGCACGGGGCGCGAGGTCTGCGTGGCCGGGTCGGCAAACACGTACACCAACTCGCCCGACACCAGCAACTGCTCGCCCCGGAAAATGCCCGCCTGCAACAGCAAGGACGAATTGCCCACGCGCGCACAGCGCAGGCCAATGTCCAGCAGGTCTTCCAACTGCGCCGAGGCGTGGTATTCCAGCGTGGCCTTCTTGACGTAGATGTCGCCCCCCAGCGCCACCATGCTGGCCTCGTAGGGCAAGGCCAGCGCGCGCCAGTAGTCCATCATGGCAGTGTCGATGTACATCAGGTAGTGGGCGTTGAAGACGATTTTCTGCATGTCCACCTCGGCCCAGCGCACGCGCAGGCGGTGAAAGCAGCGGAAATCGGTGCGTTGCATGGTGTTCACTCCAAAACCAAACCAAAGGCCCGGCGCAGCGCAGCCGCCGCGTCGGCATGGGCCTGGCGCGCTTCCGGGATGGCGCGGCCCATCTTGATGAATTCATGCGTGACGCCGCGGTAGATTTCCAAGTCCACCGCCACCCCTGCGGCACGCAGCTTGTCGGCGTAGTCAATGCCCTCGTCCACCAGCGGGTCACATTCGGCCAGCCCCACCCAGGCGGGGGCCACGCCCTCCACATCGGGTGCGCGCAGCGGGGCAAAGCGCCAGTCCTCACGCTGGCTGCGCGTGGGCACATAGTGGCCAAAGAACCAATCAATGGCCTGCGCCTCCAGCACCAGGCCGTGCGCAAAGGTGGCGTGCGAGGGGGTGTCCTGGTGCGCCGTGGTGCCGGGGTAGATCAGCAGTTGCAGCGCCAGCGGCAGGCCCGCATCGCGCGCCTCGATGGCGCAGACTGCCGCCAGGGTGCCCCCCGCACTGTCGCCGCCCACAGCCAGGCGGGTGCGGTCTGCGCCCAGGCGCTCGGCCTGCGCGGCCAGCCAGGCCAGGGCGTCCCAGGCGTCGTGCGCGGCGGTGGGAAAGCGGTGCTCAGGCGCAAGCCGGTAGTCCAGCGACACCACCATGGCCCCCGACAGGCGCGCCAGCTCGCGGCACAACACATCGTGCGTTTCTATGCTGCCCACCGTGAAGCCGCCGCCGTGCAGGTACAGCAGCACGGGCAGGCCCTGCCCCACGCTCGGGGCGTACAGGCGGGCGGGCAAGGCATGGCCGTCGCGCGCTGGAATGCGCAGGTCTTCAATCCTGGGCAGCTCGGCACGCGGCACTTCGAGCACGCCCGCACCCGCCTCGTAGGCGGCACGCGCCTGCGCAGGGGTCAGGGTGTGCAGCGCCGGGCGCCGGGCGCGGTGCATGCGCTCCAGCACGCCGCGCATCTGCGGCGTGAGGCGGCCATGGTGGATGTGCAGGTGTGCGTGGGTGTGCAAGGTGGAATCCACTGCCGCAAGCCCCTCACTTGAACTGCACACGCACCGGCGCAGCACCGGGCAGGCCGTGGTAGGTGGCCGTCACGGCCAGCCCCGGCTTGGGCGGCAGCAGCGGCGAGAACGAGCCCAGGCTGATGAGGTCGCCCGGCTGCATGGCCAGCCCCTCTTGCGCCAGGGCACCGGCCAGCCACACCACAGCGTTGAGCGGGTGCTCCAGAATGTCGCTGCCCTTGCCAGCACCCAGCACTGCACCGCTGCCGTCCTGCAGGCGCACCTGCATGTCGCGCAGGGCATCGAGCAGCGCGTAGCGCTCGGCGCGCAGCACGGGCACGGCCAGGGGCGCACCGGCCACGCCCAGGCGGGCGCCCACGTTGATGGCGCTGATGGCCGCGCCGTTGAGCTTGGGCGGCGCCTGCACCACCAGGTCGGGCAGCTCGATGAAGGGGATGACCTGGTCGATGGCTTCGAGCACCTCCATGGGCGTGCGCGCCTGGTTGATGGCCGCGCTCTTGACGCGCACCAGCATGTCCGCCTCGTACAAGGGGCGCGCGCCAAAGGCCGCCTCCACCGTGGCGCCGTTCGCCAGCACCATGCCCTCGTAGAGCTTGCCCCACACCGGCTTGTCGGTGTTGAAGCGCTTTTGCACCGCCGGATTGGTCAGGCCCGCCTTGTAGCCCACCACCTTGCCCAGGCGCGGCGCCAGCAGCGCGTTGAGCTTGGCGCGCGTGCAGGCGCCATCGGCATCGCTCAGCCCCTCGGGGTTGGCTGCGGGCTGGCGCGACAGGTAATGCGCCGCCAACTCGGCGGCCTGCGCATCGCTCAGGCAGGCAGCACTTGCGTTTGTCGCAAAAGCGACGGCCAGCGCCAGGGGGACAAGGGTGCGGGTCTTGGTCATGCAGGTCTCCGGGTTTACAGTTGTTTGCATCCATCCTAAACGCAAGCGGGCAGCGGTTGCTGTCACCCCCACGCCATGGCCTTCATTTACTACGTCACCCAGATCCAGTTCGAATACGGCGCCATCCAGCTGCTGAAGCAGGAGTGCGAACGCGTGGGCATCACACGCCCGCTGGTGGTCACCGACCCCGGCGTGAAGGCTGCCGGCGTGCTGCAAAAAGCGCTGGACGCCCTGCCCGGCCTGCCCGTGGCCGTGTTCGACCAAACGCCCTCCAACCCCACCGAGGCCGCCGTGCGCGCCGCCGTGGCGGTGTACCAGGCCCAGGGCTGCGACGGCCTCATCGCCGTGGGCGGCGGCTCGGCCATCGACTGCGCCAAGGGCATCGCCATCGCCGCCACGCACGAGGGCCCGCTCACGCACTACGCCACCATCGAGGGCGGCTCGCCGCGCATCACCGAGCGCGCCGCACCGCTGATCGCCGTGCCCACCACCAGCGGCACCGGCAGCGAGGTGGCGCGCGGCGCCATCATCATCGTGGACGACCACCGCAAGCTCGGCTTCCACTCCTGGAACCTGGTGCCCAAGACCGCCATCTGCGACCCCGAACTCACGCTGGGCCTGCCCCCGCTGCTGACCGCTGCCACCGGCATGGACGCCATCGCGCACTGCATGGAGACCTTCATGTCCGCCGCCTTCAACCCACCGGCCGACGGCATCGCGCTCGACGGCCTGGAGCGCGGCTGGGCCGCCATCGAAAAGGCCACGCGCGACGGCTCCGACCGCGAAGCGCGCCTGAACATGATGAGCGCCAGCATGCAAGGCGCCATGGCCTTCCAAAAAGGCCTGGGCGCCGTGCACAGCCTGAGCCACAGCCTGGGCGGCGTGAACCCGCGCCTGCACCATGGCACGCTCAATGCCATGTTCCTGCCGGCCGTGGTGCGCTTCAACGCCGAATGCGAATCGGTGCGCAAGGACCGGCGCCTGGAACGCATGGCGCATGCCATGGGTCTGGGCAGCGCAGGCGACATCCCCGAGGCCATCCGCGACATGAACGCGCGCCTGGGCCTACCCACGGGCCTGGCGGCCATGGGCGTGACCGAGGCGCTGTTCGACGACGTGATCAAAGGCGCGCTGGCCGACCACTGCCACAAAACCAACCCGCGTGTGGCCACTGCAGAGGAGTACCGGGAGCTGCTGGCCGCGTCGATGTAGCCATCGCCCCCACAAAGACGTCGCACAAAGCACGGTAAAAAATCTCGGCCTCTGTTGTCGCCGCAGTTGACCCAGAACCTACAGCGCCCCCACCTCCCCCACATCCGGCCGCTCCACCCACGCACTGAACTCCTGGGCCAGTTGCTCGCTGGCCGATACGGCGGTGCGCCACAGGCGCATGCGTTGGGCGGGGTCGTGGGCGTAGTGGATGAAGTCGTTGCGGTCGGGCAGCTTGGCGTGGGGCAGGCTGCGCACCCAGTCGGGGTGGGGGCTCAGCAGCACCATGTGGTCCAGCGCGGGGGTGGCATGGTGGCGCCAGCGCAGGTGTTTGTCCAGCCAGCCGGGCACCACGGTCTGCTGGAAGTGGGGGTACAGCACGAGCCCGGCAGGGTTTGAATCTTTTTGGCCTTCAGCGCCCGTATCCATTGCGCTTGCAGCTATTGTTTTAATAGCATTTTGTGGGCAACGGTAGTGCAGGTGCATGTGGTAGTCGGTGATGCCGCCGTCCCAGTAGGCGCCGCTGGGGGCGCCTGCAATGCGCGGCACGGCCTGCAGCACGAAGGGGATGGAGCAACTGGCCTGCATGGCGGCCAGGAAGTTGGCTTCGGTCAGCGGCAGTTGGCGCGTGCGCAGGTCGTGCGTGGCAAAGGGCAGCGGTGCGCAGGCGGCGCCCGGTGCGCCATCGGGCGCGGAGAACACCACGCGTTCCAGCCAGGCGCCCAGGGCCTTGCGCTGCGCCATATTGGACACAAAGGCGCCCAGGTAGCCCAGCGGCGTGGCCCAGCGGTGCTCACGCGCCAGCAGGTGGCGGCCACGGGCCGCCACGATGTGCAGGCGGTAGCGGGGGTGTTGCAGCACGGAATCGATCTGCCCGCCGTAAAACGCCTGCAGCGTTTGGCCGAAACGGGCGCTGACCTGCTGCGGCGTAGGGCGGCGGGCGCCGGGTTCGGGGTCGTACTGCTGGGCGATGTAGTCGTGCTCCAGCCGCTGCAGGGCAGCCACGGGGTCGGGCAGGCAGGCGGTGGCCATGCGCCAGGCGCCGATGGAGGCGCCCACCAGGTGCACGGGCTGGGTGGAGCGCGGCAGCCAGGTGCCGAACAGAAAGCGGTCCAGCGGGCCCAGCACCAGGCCCTTGGGGCCGCCAGCGGCGGCGGGGATGGTGCATACGTCCTGCGGATGCAGGCCGTGGCGGCGCAGGTGGGCCAGCGCCTTTGCGCCTGCGTGGATGCGCAGTGCCTTCATGCCGATGGGTCGCAGATCAGGTCAGACCAGGTACAGGTCGGGGTCTGCGGCATCGGCGGATTCTTCGGGTTTGGGGTTCCAGTCGATGGGGTCCTGGCGCAGCACCATGTCGATGTCCAGCCCCAGGGGCAGGCCCACCTGGTCGGGGAAGGTGACGACCATTTCCTTTTCGTCCATGCCCGCCTCGTGGGCGCGCACGCGCCACACGGCCAGGTGCACCACACCGGCCAGTGGCTCGTAGGTGCGGTTTTCGAACGGGGCGTGCTGGTATTTGAGGGCATCGACCACGGCCTCGGGCAGCTGCCAGCGCTCCGCCAGGCCGGCGCTGACCTGGTTGTAGCAGTAGCCAAAGATGCGCCCTTCCAGCTTGGCCCGGCGCAGGTCCAGCGGCGCGACCAGGGTGTTGAGCGACTGCACGCGCTCGGGGTCGGCCTGGTGGATGAGCAATTCGCCAATGCCGTGCAGCAAGCCTGCGGTGTAGGCCGCCGCCTGGCTGTGGTGCACGCTGCCCGCCAGCGAGCGGGCGAACTTGGCTGCGGCCAGGCTATAGCGCCAGAACTGTTGCAGGTTCAGGCCCGGCACCGAGCGCGATGCCGTGCCCAGCGGCGCGGTGCTGACCAGTTCACGCAGGTCTGCCGTGCCCAGCAGGGCCAGCGCTTCGGAGATGCCCGCCACCGTGCGCGGGCCGGCGAAGGCGTCGGAATTGGCTTTTTCGAGCAGGCGGGCGGCCAGGGCCGGGTCGGTGCCGAACAACTGGTTCACGCGCCGCAGGTTGGGTTCCTCGTGCGCCAGCTCGCTCATGAGCAAGGCCACCGCCCTGGGCAGGCTGGGCAGGATGGCGGGCGTGGCCAGCAGGGCGTTCAGTTCCATGGGGGCACGGCGGTGGGATCGGTTCGCCTGATTATGTACCTGCCCTGCCCTTTCCTTGCTGCAGCTTGGCAAACGCCGAGGCCATGGCGCTCTGGGGCGCGGGTTCGTTGCTTCGGCGCGACTGTGCCTGGCCCCGGCCTGCGCTTTCAAAGCGGTTGTCGCGCGGCCCGTCGCGGCGCGCGGGGGCGGCGTCCAGCTTCATGCTCAGGCTGATGCGCTTGCGTGCAACATCCACCTCCAGCACCTTGACCTTGACGATGTCGCCGGTCTTGACCACCTCGCGCGCGTCCTGCACAAACTTGTGTGCCAACTGGCTGACGTGCACCAGCCCGTCCTGGTGCACGCCCAGGTCCACAAAGGCGCCGAACTGGGCCACGTTGCTCACCGTGCCCTCCAGCACCATGCCTTCCTTGAGGTCGGCAATGTCTTCCACGCCTTCGTTGAAGCGCGCCACCTTGAAGTCGGGGCGCGGGTCGCGGCCGGGCTTTTCCAGCTCGCCCAGGATGTCCTTGACCGTGATGACGCCGAACTTCTCGTTGGCAAACAGCTCGGGCTTGAGCGTCTTGAGCATGTCGGCGCGGCCCATCAGCTCGGCCACGGGCTTGCCGGTCTGGGCAATGATCTGCTCTACCACCGGGTAGGTCTCGGGGTGCACGCCGGTCATGTCCAGCGGGTTGTCGCCACCGCGGATGCGCAGAAAGCCCGCGGCCTGCTCGAAGGTCTTGGCGCCCAGGCCCGACACGTCCATGAGCTGCTTGCGGTTTTTGAACGCGCCGTTCTGCTCGCGCCAGCGCACCACGGCCTTGGCCACGCTGGGCGACAGGCCCGACACGCGCGAGAGCAGCGGCGCACTGGCGGTGTTCAGGTCCACGCCCACGGAGTTGACGCAGTCTTCGACCACCGCATCCAGCGTGCGCGCCAGCTCGCTCTGGTTCACGTCGTGCTGGTACTGGCCTACGCCAATGCTCTTGGGGTCGATCTTGACCAGCTCGGCCAGCGGGTCCTGCAGGCGCCGCGCAATGCTGGCGGCGCCGCGCAGGCTCACGTCCACGTCGGGCATTTCCTGGCTGGCGTATTCGCTGGCCGAATAGACCGAGGCGCCGGCTTCGCTGACCACTATCTTTTCGATAGCTGCCTGCGCTTGTCCCGCTTGCCCTTGGGCCGCTTTTTGCCATAACTTGATGAGCTCGGCGGCGAGCTTGTCGGTCTCGCGGCTGGCGGTGCCGTTGCCGATGGCGATGAGCTGCACGCCGTGCTTTTCGACCAGGCGTGCCAGCGTGTGCAGGCTGCCGTCCCAGTCGCGACGCGGCTCGTGGGGGTAGATGGTGGCGGTTTCGACGAGCTTGCCGGTGGCGTCCACCACGGCCACCTTCACGCCGGTGCGGATGCCGGGGTCCAGCCCCATCACCGCCTTGGTGCCCGCCGGGGCGGCCAGCAGCAGGTCGCGCAGGTTGTCGGCAAACACCTTGATGGCGACCTTCTCGGCCTCTTCGCGCAGGCGCGAGAACAGGTCGCGCTCGGTCGAGAGGCTGAGCTTGACGCGCCAGGTCCAGGCCACGCATTTGCGGATCAGGTCGTCGGCCTTGCGACCTGCGTGGCTCCAGCCCAGGTGCAGGGCAATCTTGCCTTCGGCCAGGCTGGGTTTGCCAGGCTCAGGTTCGACGGGCAGCACCAGCTTGGCTTCCAGAATCTCCAGCGCCCGGCCCCGGAACACCGCCAGCGCCCGGTGCGAGGGCACGCGGCCAATGGGCTCGTCGTAGTCGAAGTAATCACGGAACTTGGCCACCTCGGGGTCGGCCTCGTTCTTGGATTCCACCTTCTTGCTGCGCAGCAGGCCCTCGGCCCACAGCCATTCGCGCAGTGCCTGCACGAGCTGCGGGTCTTCGGCCCAGCGTTCGGAGAGGATGTCGCGCACCCCGTCCAGCACCGCCAGGGGGGTGGAGAAGTCCGGCCCCGGCTTGCCGTCGTCCAGCAGCGTGGCGGGCTTGCAATAGGCCTGCGCCTCGGCCACCGGGTCCAGCGTGGGGTCGGCAAACAGCTTGTCGGCCAGCGGCTCGATGCCAAATTCGCGTGCAATCTGGCCCTTGGTGCGGCGTTTTTGCTTGAAGGGCAGGTACAGGTCTTCCAGTTCCTGCTTGGTGGGCGCGGCGGCAATGGCAGCGCGCAAGGCGTCGGTGAGCTTGCCCTGCTCGTCAATCGCCTTGAGCACGGCGGCGCGGCGCTCGTCCAGCTCGCGCAGGTAGGACAGGCGCGCTTCGAGCTCGCGCAGCTGGATGTCGTCCAGCCCGCCGGTCGCCTCCTTGCGGTAGCGCGCGATGAAGGGCACGGTGGCCCCGCCGTCCAGCAAATCCACCGCAGCGCGGACCTGCGATTCCCCAATTTTGATTTCTGCGGCCAATTGCCGGATGATGCTCTGCATGAACCAAGGTCTGAAACACGAAGCGCGCGAGTTTGCCACAGCCGGGCCGACACCATCCGTCACCTGCGCGCCCTGCCCTGCCGCCCCCATCGGGCGCACATGGCGCTGGGCCCAGGCGTGCGTGCTGGCACTGGCCGCCCTGGCCAGCGGCGCCGCCCAAGCACAACAAGACGAGGACGAGGACGGCGGAGCCCAACCCCCCGCCTCCGCCCCTGCGGCCGCCCCGGTGCGCATGGAGGTGTCGCAGGACGGCACCCTGGTGATCGATGCGCGCTCCAAGGTCGCCTGGTCGCGCTGCCTGGAAGGCACGCGCTGGAACGGCAAGACCTGTGCCGGTCTGCCACGCCTGTTCACCCGCAGCGAAGCCCAGGCCGTGGCGCGCGAGCGCAGCCAGGCCGAGGGCGTGCCCTGGCGCCTGCCGCGCGCCACCGAGCTGCGCCACCTGGTGCAGCGCCGCGCCGTGCCGCCAGGGGTGGATTCGGTGCTGTTCCCGTCCTCGCCCGGCACCTGGCATTGGTCCAGCACCTCGCGCATCCACACCGGCAGCGTCAACATGTACAACTATGGCAATGCCATGCAGGGCAGCACCGGCGGCGTGGCCAACCGCATGGGCACGCGCCAGGGCTGGGCGGTGGACATGGGCAGCGGCGACTCTGCCCCGGTGCACAAGGACAGCGCACTGCCCGTGCGGCTGGTGCGCCCCTACCCGTGAACGGCGCCACAACCCGCGCCGCCTTGTATGGCAGCGCCCTGCTGGTGGTTGTGCTGCTGGCGGGTCTGCTGTGGTACCTGGCGCCGCTGCGCCCCAGCGCCCTGAGCCTGCAATTTGCCGCCACGCCGCAGGCGTTTGGCGCCATCGTGCACACCTGGCCGCCCGAGCACCTGGAACGCTACCGCCTGCACCTGCTCATCGACGGTGCGCTGCTGCTGGCCTACGGCGTATTTGGCTACCTGTTTGCCATGCGGCAGGGGCTGCTGGCGCATTGGCGCCCATGGCTGCGCACCGCCGTGGCTTGGTTGCTGCCACTGGCCGCCGCCAGCGACGCCACCGAAAACGCGCTGCACTGGTGGCTGACCGAGGTGCCGCGCTTTGGCGTGCCGCAGGTGTACAGCGCCGCCTTCGCGGCCGTGGCCCTGAAATGGGCCCTGTGCATGGCCTTTGTGCTGGCGGTGGTGGCGGCTGCGGCCACCCAGCCAGACGAATGAAGTCCGCAGCCGCTGCGTGAAGGGCCTTACCCGGCGCGCAACTGCGCGCGCAGTTGTACGCCCAGCTCGGGCTTGTCGGCAAAGGGGTCGGTGGGGTTACGCACCTGCACGATGTCTTCCATGCGCGTGCGCACCGCGCCCAGGGCCTGGGGGTGGCTGAAGATGTAGAACTGCCCGGCGGCCACGGCGTCGAAGACCTTTTGCGCCACTTCGGCGGCGGTCACCTTGCCGCTGCTGACCGCCTTGGAGATCATGGCCTGGCCGATGAGCTGGCTGCGCGTGGGCTTGTCGGCCGCCAGGGCGCCGGGGCGGTTGCGGTGGCTGTCGTTGATGCCGGTGGACACAAAGTACGGGCACAGCACGCTGGCGCCGACCTGGTCGCTCACGAGGGAAAGGTCCTGGTACAGCGTCTCGCTCAGGCTCACCACGGCGTGCTTGCTGACGTTGTACACGCCCATGTTGGGCGGCGTGAGCAGGCCGGCCATGCTGGCGGTGTTGACGATGTGGCCGCGCCAGGCGGGGTCGTTGCGGGCGGCGTCGAGCATCATGGGGGTGAACACGCGCACGCCGTGCACCACGCCCATGAGGTTGACGCCCAGCACCCATTCCCAGTCCTGCACCGAGTTTTCCCAGATCAGGCCGCCCGAGCCCACGCCCGCGTTGTTGAACACCAGGTGCGGCGCCCCGAAGCGCGCCAGCACGTCGGCGCCGAGTTGCTCCATTTGCGCGGCGTTGGACACGTCCACGCGGCAGGCCAGCACCTGGCTGCCCGCAGCGCGCATTTCTGCGGCGGCGGCGTCCAGCGCGTCCTGCTGCACATCGACCAGCACCAGGTTCATGCCCAGGCGTGCGCCGATGCGCGCGCATTCCAGCCCAAAACCCGAGCCCGCGCCGGTGAGGACGGCGGTCTTGCCTGCAAAGTTGTCGATCATTGCTCTGCCTTTCTGAGTACGTATCCGATGCGTGGGAAATGAACGTGCACCTCGCCCGCACGGGGGTCTTCGCGGCGCAGCGTGTAACGGGTGCGGGTGGCGGCCAGCAGCGTGCCTTGCGTGGGCTCCTGGCCGAAGCTCTCTGCCGCCACGGTGACCTGGCTGCCCAGCGGGATGCCGTGCTCGTCCTGGAACACGTCATCCAGCAGCGGCGCGGGCTCGGCGTTGGCGGCCACGGTGATGGCGTCTTCGGCCTTGAACTTCTCCATGCGCGCCGGGCCCAGGGCGGCGATGCGGTCCATCCACTCCAGCACGGCGGGCACGGGCTCGAAGATGTCGGCCATGGTGGGCACACACACGCGGGTGAACCACAGCGGGTGGTAGGCGGCAAAGTCGGCCACGCAGGGCTGGTCGCCAAAGAGGAAGTCATGCTCCTCCACCATATGGGCAATGCGCCGCAGGTAGGAGCGGTAGGCGGCGGTGGCGTCCTGCGGGCGCAGGCGCTGCATGCCAGCGCTCATGGCGCCCCGGTCGGCGGCAAAGGCCTTGGCGGCCTCCGGCGGCTGCTGCGCAAACAGGGCGGCAGCGCCACGCGGCTGCAGGTTGTAGGCCATGGCGGCCCAGAACAAGGTGCTGTCGGCCCACTGCGCGACGATGCGCGAGACCCCCAGCAGGTGCGGCGGGTACAGCGCGGGCTCGGCGCTGCGCTGCTCCAGCACCTGGCAGATGAGCGCGGTGTCGCAATAGATGTCGGCGCCGATCTGCAGGATGGGCGTGCGCCGGTAGCCGCCGGTCAGGGCCAGCACATCGGGCTTGGGCATCACGTCGGGGATGATGACCGAGCGGTAGGCCAGTTGCTTGAAGGCCAGCACGCGGCGGATCTTTTCGGCAAAGGGCGACGCGGGGTAGTGGTGCAGGATCAGGGTGTCCATGGGGCCTCCGGCGGTGGTGGTCAATGGGTTCAGACCAGCTTGACGAGCTGCTTGCCGAAGTTCTTGCCCTTGAGCATGCCCAGGAAGGCCTCGGGCGCAGCCGCCAGGCCCTGGGCCACGCTCTCGCGCGGGCGCAGCGTGCCGCTGCCCACGAGCTGACCCAGTTCCTTGAGCGCCTCGGGCCAGACCTCCATGTGCTCACCCACGATGAAGCCTTCGACCTTCATGCGGTTGATGAGGATGAGCGCCGGGTTGGCCATGGCCAGGGGCGCGCCGTCGTAGCCCGCGATCATTCCGCACACGGCAATGCGGCCAAACGCATTCATGCGCAGCATCACGGCGTCCATGATCCAGCCGCCGACGTTTTCAAAGTAGCCGTCGATGCCGTCGGGGCAGGCGTCCTTGAGCGCCTTGGCCAGCGAGCGCGTGTCGCCGTTGTGCGCCTTGTAATCGATGCAGGCGTCAAAGCCCAGCTCCTCGGTGGCGTAGCGGCATTTGTCGGCGCCGCCCGCAATGCCCACCGCACGGCAGCCCCGGGCCTTGGCCAGCGCGGCAAAGGCGCTGCCCACTGCGCCGGTGGCGGCGCTCACCACCACGGTGTCGCCCGCCTTGGGCGCAATGATCTTGACCAGCCCGTACCAGGCCGTGACGCCGGGCATGCCCACTGCGCCCAGGTAGTGCGACAGGGGCACATGGGTGGTGTCCACCTTGCGCAGGGTGCCGGGGGTGTTGGCATCGACCACGCTGTACTCCTGCCAGCCACCCATGCCCACCACCTTGTCGCCCGCGGCGTACTTGGGGTGGCGGCTCTCGACCACCTCGCCCACCGTGCCGCCGATCATCACGCTGTCCAGCGGCTGGGCGGCGGCGTAGCTCTTGCTCTCGTTCATGCGGCCGCGCATGTAGGGGTCCAGGCTGAGGTAGTGGTGGCGCACCAGCACCTGGCCGTCCTGCAGCGCAGGCGTGTCGGTGGCGACGAGGCGGAAGTTCTCCACCGTGGCTTCGCCCTGGGGGCGGCTGGCAAGCAGGATTTGCTGGTTGCGGGGCATGGTTTGGCTCCTTTTGCTACTATTTTGATAGCTGCTTGCGTTTTATCCATAAGCGCTACAGCCAGATTTGTCTATGAACCCATCAATCGGTGGGCACGGCCTTGAGTGCATGCACCTGGCGCCCATCCACCGGCAGGCGGCGCACCACCTTGAAGGTGCCCGTGGCCTGGCAGCACAGGCGGCCCTGTGCGTCATGCACCGTGGCCTCGGTAAAGGCCAGCGTGGCCGTGCGGTGCAGCAGGCGCCCACGCGCCACCAGCGGCCCCTGGGCGGGCTGCATGAAGCTGGTCTTCATCTCGACGGTGACCACACCCATCTCCGGCGCATGGCTGCGCGCCGCGGTGGCCATGGCCACGTCCAGCAGCGTCATCAGCGCACCGCCGTGGGTCACGTCAAACGAGTTGTGGTGCTCCGGCCGCGCCGCGTAGCGCAGCTCGGACTCCCCCGCCTCCATGCGGTGCAGGGTGAAGCCCAGGTGCTCCACAAACGGAATGTGCACGCCAAAGCTCAGTGCGTCTGTCATCTCAACATCTCCGCGACATGTCGCACCACCCCTGCCGCAGGACATGGGCGCGCCCCAGACCAGGGCCGCCGTGCAAGGGCCGCCCCGCCGCACTGGCGGCGTCCCCCTGCCCGCCTCGCAACGCGAGGCGAGAGCGGGGGGAAGGCGCGCAGCGCCACAGGGGGGTGCACCCCATCACCCCCCCACCAGCGCGCTCACGCCGCCATCCACGGCCACATATTGGCCGGTGATGTGCTTGCCCGCGTCCGACGCCAGCAGCACGCTCAGGCCCTTGAGGTCTTCGTCGTCGCCCAGGCGGTTGAGCGGTGCATGGGCGCGCAGCTTGTCTTCGCCCAGCGCCTGCAGCAGGCCCTTGGTCATCTTGCTGGGGAAAAAGCCCGGGCAGATGGCGTTGACGCGGATGCCGTAGCGCCCCCACTCGCCCGCCAGCGCGCGCGTGAAGTTGATGACCGCGCCCTTGGAGGTGTTGTACGCAATGGTCTGCATGCCCACCGGGTTGCCCCCCAGGCCGGCGATGGAGGCCACGTTCAGGATGCTGCCGCGCTTGCGCGCAATCATGCTGTGCTTGGCCACGTACTGGCTGAGCAGGAAGTAGCCGCGCACGTTGAGGTTCATGACCTTGTCCCAGGCGTCGAGCGGGTGGTCTTCGGCCGGTGCGCCCCAGGTGGCACCCGCGTTGTTGACCAGGATGTCGATGTCGCCCATGCGCTCCAGCGTCTCGCGCCCCAGGCGCTCGATGTCGGCCTCCTTGGCGCAGTCGGCAGCGATCCAGCGGGCATCAATGCCAGCGGCCTGCAGCTCGGCGGTGGCCTCTTCCAGGTCGGCGGCCTTGCGCGAGCTGAGCATGATGCGCGCGCCCGCCTCGCCCAGCGCGTGGGCCATCTGCAGGCCCAGGCCGCGCGAGCCGCCGGTGACCAGCGCAGTCTTGCCCTGGAGGTCGAACAGTTGTTGGATGGTACGGGTCATGGTGGTGTGGTCTCCTTGGGTATTGCATTGGCCCTGACCGCCCAGCAGCGCTGCCAGGGCCGGTTGGTCGAATGATTGTGCGCGTCCGCCCTGGCGGCGCCTGTCTCCTGAGCGATTGGTCGGGGCAAAACGCCAGGGCGCGGGCACGGGGCCGGGGCACGTGGTAATGGCGGGCGTTGTTCAGAACGCCTCTTCTGCCATTGCCATGCAGGTAGCGTCACGCGTGCCCACCACACGCAGCCAGGCACCGATCTTGGGCAGTTCGTAATGGTAAAAATACCTTGCAGCGCCCATTCTTCCTGCGTTAGCAGCTATCGAAAGCGTAGCATCCTGCGCCAGCACCTTGCACGCCACGTCCAGCCACATCCAGGCCAGCACCATGTGGCCAAAGGCCTGCATGTAAGGCACGGCATTGGCCAACGCCTCGTTGGGGTTGCCGGTGGACCAGGCGGCCTGGGTGGCGGCGCTCACGTCCTGCAGGGCCTGGGCGAGCTGGTCGGCATAGGGCGCCAGTTCGGGCCTTTGGCGGGCCTGGGCAATGGTGGCTTCGATGGTGCGCGCCAACAGCTGCAGCCCTGCCCCGCCCTGCATGATGACCTTGCGGCCCAGCAGGTCGGCGGCCTGGATGCCGTGCGTGCCCTCGTGGATCATGTTCAGGCGGTTGTCGCGCCAGTACTGCTCCACCGGGAAGTCGCGCGTGTAGCCGTAGCCGCCGTGGATCTGGATGGCCAGCGAATTGGCCTCCAGGCAGAACTCGCTGGGCCAGCTCTTGGCGATGGGCGTGAGCACCTCCAGCAGCAGCTTGGCCTGGGCGGCGGCCTCGGGGCTGCCCGTGCGGCCCTCATCCACCAGCTTGGCGCAGTACAGGTTGAGCGCCAGCGCGCCCTCGCTGTAGCTCTTTTGCGCCAGCAGCATGCGCTTGACGTCGGCGTGCTCGATCAGGCGCACCTGGGGGCTGCTGGCGTCCTTGCCGCCCTCGCCAACAGGGCGGCCCTGCAGGCGCGTCTTGGCGTAGTCCAGGCTGGCGTAGTAGCCCGCCAGGCCCAGCATGGTGGCGGCCATGCCGATGGCGATGCGCGCCTCGTTCATCATGTGGAACATGCACTTGAGGCCCTCGCCCGGCTTGCCCACCAGGTAGCCGATGGCGCCAGCCCCCCGGCCGTCCAGGCCGCCGCCCTGCTCTGCGCGCACCGGGTACTTGCCCTCGCCAAAGTTCAGCAGCGTGTTGGTGGTGCCGCGCCAGCCCAGCTTGTGGTTCAGGCCAGCCAGGGCCACATCGTTGCGCTCGCCGGTGAGCTTGCCTTCGGTGTCCACCAGCTTCTTGGGCACGATGAACAGCGAGATGCCCTTCACGCCCGGCACCAGCTTGCCGTCGGGCCCCGGAATCTTGGCCAGCACCAGGTGCACGATGTTCTCGGTCAGCTCGTGGTCGCCCGAGCTGATCCACATCTTGTTGCCGCGCAGGCGGTAGCGCGGGCCCAGCGGGTCGGCCTCGAAGCCTTCGCCGTCGGCCTCGGCGCGGGTGGTGATGTCGCTCAAGGACGAGCCGGCCTGCGGCTCGCTCAGGCACATGGTGCCCGCCCAGCGGCCGTTGAATTCGTTGGCGGCAAACACCTGCTGCTGCATGGGTGTGCCATGCACCAGGATGGCATTGGCGTTGCCCGTGGTCAGCAGGTTGGAGCCAATGCTGATGGACGCGCAGCCAAAGAAGCTGCCCGCCGCCGACTCCACCACATAGGGCAGTTGCATGCCGCCCAGCTCGTAGTCCTGCGCGGCGCTCAGCATGCCGCTGTCGGCATAGGCCTGGCGGGCGTCGTAGGTGCACTGCGGCAGGATGACCTTCTCGCCATCGAAATGCGGCTCCTGCACGTCCACCGTGCGGTTGAAGGGTGCGTACTTCTCGCGCGCGATGCGCTCGCAGGTGTCCATCACGGCATCGAAGGTCTCGCGCGAATGGTCGGCAAAGCGCTCGCGCGCGGTGAGCGACTCGGCCTGGAGCCAGTCGTACAACAGAAAGTCGAGGGTGGAGCGGAGGGAGGTGGTCATGCGCCAAATGATAGAAGCCGCAGCCCGGAAATCCGTGTCCGGTGGGTGACGCATACAGCCCCTATCATGGGGCCCCAAACCGGCCCTGTCCCATGCCCCACCCTTCCATCTTCCAAAGACTCCGCCACGCTGGCACGGCCCTGGGCACCCTGGCAGGGCTGGCGATTTCTTGCCTGGCACCCGTGCCAGGGACCGCCGCAACGGCGATCGCGCCGGTTCCGGCCTATGCAGAACTGCCCCTGCCAGACAACCAGTCCATCACCACCCTGCCCACCGGTGAGCTGGGCTGGCTGGGGCAGCGGCCCATAGAGCCTGCCCCCAAGGGCCTGCCCACGGGCTGCTGGGCCTGGGAGCTGGTGATGGCACGCTGGCACCCGGCCAGCGGCCGCACGGCACAGGTGCCGCTCAAGCCCGGCATCGGCGGATTTGTTTACAGCCAACTGGTGCTGCCCACCGGGCTGCTGGCCCTGACGCAAACCGGTTGCCAGGACGGCAAGGAGCGCTGGCGCTTTGTGTTCCTGCCCCACGGTGGCGGCCCGGTGCTGCAGGCGGACACCAGCGAAGCCATCGACGTTTTTCAGACCGGGCTGCTGGCGCTGGGGGACGAGCGGGCCGCACTGGTCACGCGCGAAAAGGACACGCGCCACATCAAGGTGCTGACCGTGCAGCGCAGCAAGGGGCGGCTGGAGATCGCGGCCATGCCGGTTCTGCCGGTCGCGTACAACCGCGACTTTGCCAGCGCGGTGGCCGGGCAGGACCAGGTGATGATTCTGGGTGGCTCCAACGGCAACTACCGCGGTTGCTCACCCTGCCGCGCCGAGACCCATGTGCTCGACCTGAAGACCAAGGCCTGGCGCAATGGCCCACCCATGCTGGAGGCCCGATCGGAGCTGGCGGCCAGCAGCCTGCCCGATGGCAGCGTCCTGGTCACCGGCGGCTGGACCCAGGCGGCTGAATGGGGCAGCGGCGCCTCGCGCACGGCAGAACGGTGGAACCCGGCCACCAACCGCTTTGAGGCGCTGCCGCCCATGCCCAACGGCACAGCCCGGCACAGGCATCTGTGGTGGGACGCCCCCTGGGGCCGCAGCTTGTTGGTGGTGCCAGGGCTTGCGGGCGCGGTGCAATCGCTGGACACCCGCCACTGGAGCTGGCGCACCGTAGGCGAATGGGCCAGTGGCAGCGAAGAAGGCGGATGCGGCTTCTACCCCTTTGTCGTCGATGGCAATGCCTATGCCTGGCTGGTCAACCGCAGCGAGGGGCATTACTCGAGCAAGTCCTGCGGCGAACAGAAATATGCGGATCTGAGCCTGCTGCGGCCGCCCAGCGGCGCGGCCCCCTCTGCCCTGGCGCCACCCGAAAGCACCCTGGTCACCTACCGGCATGGCGCGGCCTTTCTGCCTGCGGCGGGCAAGGCCCCGGCGCTGGTGATCGGCGGATCGCGCCATGCGGGGATGAACGCTTTCGTCATCAGCAGCGCCGTGGAAGCCATCGACCGCGAGGGGCGCGTGAGCACGCTCCCATCCTTGCTGACAGCGCGCCAGGATGCCAAGGCCTTCCGGGCCGCAAACGGCATCCTGGTGGTGGGCGGCAACGGGCCCGACAGCCCTTATGGCGGCGTGCGCGATCCCAAACCGCTCAAGGCCGAATGGCTGGCGCCTGGCGGCGGCACCGGCTGGCAGGAGGTGGACGGCAAAGGCCCCTCACCGTCTGCCGCCGTGGCGCAGTTGCGCGACGGCAGCCTGCTGGTGATTGAGCCCAGCGGCGAACTGCAACAGCTCACACTCACCCTGCGGGGCACCCAGCCGGTCTTCGAGCGCCGTGCCTGGCCCGCGCTGACCCGCGAACGGCGCAACGGCGAAGGGGACGGTGCAACCAACGCCATGGTTATCCAGGAACTCGACGATGGCCACATCGTCGTGGCAGGCGGGTCGGTACGTTCCGAACGCATCGCCCGGTATTCGGCCCAGGTGCTGGAGCCTGGGCAGCCGGACGAGTACATGGGCATCGGTGACTTCCTGCCCTGGCGCCGCTACGAGATGTTTGACCCCACCACACGGCGCTGGGCCCGCTCGGCACCCGCCAAGGCTGCTGGTGGACGCGCCATCGTGATGCGCAGCGGGCGGGTCATCAAGGCTGCACCAGCCCCGCAGCCAGCGCAGGACTCGGGGCCGCAACGCTTTGTGCTCGAAGCTTCCGACCCCACCGGAGCAGCCTGGGCGCCGCTGGCCCACAAAGGTTCGCGCCTGCAGATCAACGACCGGTACATCCTTTTCACCATCGAGGACGAACTGTTTGCCAGCGGTGAGATCGCGGGCCTGAGCACCGGCGGCGGGCCCAGCGGGCTGGAATGGCTCAACCCCGCCACAGGCGCCTGGGACCTGCTGTGGCAGGCAGGGCCGGGCGAGAACTGGCGAGCGCACCAGGGGCGCATCGTGCGCCGCACCGTCGTGGGTGCCAACGGACAGCCCAAAGCACTCTTGATCCCGGTAGGAGGACTGTGATGCGGTTATTTTCGGTCGTACTCTACGGCTCCATGGGTCTGCTGATGGGCGCATCGGCCATGGCAGGCGAACAGGGTGACGCAACCACGCCGCTGGGCAGCAAGCTCGTCGAGTTCCTGCTTGGCGCCGACCAGTGGCAGCCCGGCGACCGCTACCGCAGCGGCAGCCAATGGCTGGCGCTGGTGTGCAGCAAAACGGACTGCCAGTTGGAGCCCGCCAAGCTCACGGTGCGCCGCGAGAAGTGGCAGGGCCACTACGACGACCAGCCCACCCAGGGCCAGCGGCTGGTGTTCCGCCGCCAGACGGCCGGCCCCGGCACGGTGCTGGCCTGGTTCAAACAAGACCCCGCTGCGCCCTGGCTGCAGGCCGGGCCGGTGCCCACCTACGGGGCCGCCACATTCCGAAAAAAGCGCCCCGCCAGCGAAGGCACGCTGGAGCTGGCGGTGGATTTGCCCCACGGAGGGCAGGCCACGCTGGTGCCGCTGTTCGATGCCGAAGGCGGCCGATTCCTGCTGCAACTGCGCGCCCAGGGCAAGCGCCAGTTGCTCGACGAACTGGGGCTGTGTTCGCACACCGTATCGACCAACTACCTGGTCTGGGCGGGCGACCTCGACCGCGATGGCCAGCCCGACTACCTGATCGACTTTGCCGACGAAGTCGGCGAAGCCAAGCTCTACCTGGCCCGCGCCGCTGCGGCCAAAGAACTTGCGGGGGTTGCGGGGGTCTATGTCCCTTCCCCCTTTGGCGGCGAGTGCGACGGGGAAGGCTGGGTGTCGCGATGATCCAATGCCTTCTATCTCAACGTATCGCAGCGCTGGCTTGGGTCCTTGGCGCGGCTTGGCTGGCTGTCGCCGCACATGCCCAGGATAAGCCCACAGGCGCCTGGAAAGGAACCATCGGCCAGGCCCCGGTGATGGTTTGTTTGACTGACGACAGCCAGGCGCAGTACTACTACCTGCGCCACCGCCGGAACATCGCACTGATGCCGCCCCAGGGCGCTGTCGATCCCAGAGACAACCCCCAGGCCATTGCCCAAGCATGGAAAACGGGCGATTTCAGGCTGGATGAAACCGTGCCCGGCCCCAATGGAGAAAGTCGTATCAGCGGCCGCTGGATGCTGCAGGCCACCTCGCCCACACAGATCACCGGCACCTGGACGGCACAGGACAAGGGCAAGGCCCAGCCCATCTCCCTGCGCAAGGCGATACCCACGCCTGCCACAGAATCGGCCCCGTTGGGTGGGGACTGCGAGCCCGCCTTTTACGAACCGCTCCTCGCAGCGATGCGCCTGAAGCGCGAACCTGCCGACATCGGCGGTCGCCCCTACCAGACCGTGTCCAGCGAGGAAGCCACCACGCTCCAGGTGCCGGCCGAACTGCCCCATGCCAAGGCGCTGAATCACATGGCGATGCAATGGCTTCGTCGCCAGTCGGTGCTGTCCTACGACTGCAGCGCCGCGCGCGGCTCGCGGGGATTCATGGGTTCGGACGAGCCCATCGGCAGCACCCTCACGCCAGTGCTGTGGACGGATGCCTACCTCGTGCTGCAAGACAGCATGCCCGAGATCTTCTGCGGCGGCGCCCATGGCTCCTCGTCCTTGTCCACCATCACCTGGTCGTGGCACAAGGGACGTGCGGTGGACACCTGGGCCTGGCTGCAAGGCGGGGAAAAGTCCCTCATTGCCCACGCAAGCAAGTCAGGCCAGCCCATTGCGTCGGGCCTGAAGCGCCTGATCACCCGACTGCACCCACGCAACGCCGAAGGCGACGATTGCCGCGAAGTGCTCGACCTGATGAGCGTGCAGGCGCCCTACCCTTCGGCAAAGGGCCTGGTGTTCAACACCGACTTCTTCCACGCCATGCGTGCCTGCAATGACGAAGTGCCCCTGAGCTGGAAGCAGCTGTGGCCCTACCTGTCGACCGAGGGTCGCGCCGCTGCGCAGCAATTCCAGCCCTAGCCTCCCTTGACGTGGGCATGCCTGCTGCGGGTCACAAGGGTTCCAACTGCCGCTGACTCAGGAAGCGCCGGGGTTCGCCCGTCAGGGGATCCGAGAATTCCAGCCACCGGGCCAGCAGTTGCAAGGGGCGGGAGTAGTCGCCCTCTGGCGGGTCGTTCACCTCGGGGTAGAAGGCATCATTGCGCAGGGGCAGGCCCAGCGCGGCCATGTGCACGCGCAACTGGTGGCGCTTGCCGGTGACGGGCTCCAGGCGGTAGCGTGCCCAGCCCTGCCCCACCTCCAGCACCTGGATGCGGGTGTGGCTGTTGGGTTCGCCAGGCACTTCGTGCATACGGAAGAACTGCGGGCTTTCCTCCAGTCGGCTGCGGTATTCGGGCGGCAACGCCAGACCTTCACGCCAGGGCGCCACCGCCTCGTAGTGCTTGGTGATGGCGCGATCGCGGAACAGGCCCTGGTACAGCCCCCGTGTGGCCCGTTGCACCGAAAAAAGCACCAACCCCGCGGTGTCGCGGTCGATGCGGTGCAGCGGCGAGAGTTCAGGCAACTGCAGCCGGTGCTTCAGGCGCACCAGCAGGCTGTGGTGCAGATAGCGGCCCGTGGGAGTGACGGGCATGAAATGCGGCTTGTCGGCCACCAGCAAGTGGGCGTCCTGGTAGAGCACCGTTTCTTCGAAGGGGATGCAAGGCTCCTGGTCGAGCCAGCGGTAGTAGTACAGGCGGATACCCCGCTCGAAGGCCCGCGTGGGGGTGACGTGGGTGCCACGCTCATCGACAACATCGCCCTGCTCCATGCGCTGCGCCCACTCCTCGCGCGTGACTGCCGGTATGCGCTGCGCCAGATAGTCCAGCATGGTGCCGCTGCCGCGGGAGGGCAGCACCACGCAGCTGGGGCTGACGCCTGCCCGCATGGGCAGCACATCAGGGCGGCGGGGGTTGTGCACGGCGGCAATGGGGGGGGGGATGCGCGCGCGAACCGGCACGCATCACTCGCCCTGCAAGGAACGGACCCATTCACACCACTGCGCCGCCGCCAGCGCCGCGGGGCTGGATCGTTCCTCCAAATCGGCATGCCAGCGGCGCTGGCAGCCATAGACAATGTGCTCCAGCTGCCACATGGCCTCTCGCACCACATAGGCCAGTTCAGACAAGCCTTGCTCGTCGCCCTGCAACTGCTCCAGCAGCGCGCCATGGTGGTCGGGGTGTGCTCCCGCTTCAGTGAGGGCCCGCTTGAGCATCAGCAGGCTGTTCTCCACATAGCCCACAGGCCCGCCACCGGGACTATGCGCCAATTCCTGCGGGAGCGACTTCTTGAGCTGCTCCCACTGGGCAAACGCCTTGGCCAACTGGCTGGCCAAGGCACCGATCTGATTCCCTTGGGGCAAGGCGGACTGGACTTGTCCGTCGTTTTCATCATCCCCCAGAGCCAGGACATGGGCCACGAGCCCTCCCGGAAACTTGCGATGATTGAGCCTCAGCACCAGCGAGAGCTGCTGTGCAGGGCTGTCGAGGTATTTTTCATAGAAGGCGGTGACCACTTCCGCGAGCAGAAGAATCTGCCCCATGACGGAAATGTCCTTGCCGGCCAGACCACGGGGATAGCCAGAGCCATCCATGCGTTCGTGGTGTTCCAGCACTGCCACCTCCACGGCGCGGCTGTACACCTTGGCATCACGCACCATCAGCATGGCCGTGATCGGATGGGCAATCAGGTGTTTGCGCGACGGACCGGTCACCTTGTGGCGCGGATCACGCCAGGAAGGATCCATGTGCAGTGCACCTAGATCATGCAAGAGCGCGGCGGCCGCCAGAGACGTCAGCTGGTGCGACTCAAGACCGCTGCGCACCCCCAGATACAGCGACACCAGTGCCATCTGCAGGCTGTGCAGAAAAAGATTCGGCATCTGCTCGCGCATCACCGTCAGCTTGAAGGCGACGGGTTGGGTCAGCGGCAGGTGGCGCAGCGGCTCCGTCAACTTGCGCCCATCACCCAGCGCCTGACGAAGCAGCATCGGCAGGGGATCCGACTCCAGCATCTGCACCGCAGTTTGATGAAGATACTCCACACCCACCGCGTTCTCCACCGAAAGGTGGGCGTCCAGCGGTTCGCGCAGCTTGTGTTGCACCAGTCGGTCGTAGAGCCGACTGTCGATTCGCGCTCCCTTGTCGACGAGTTTGATGCCGCTTTCGCTGTAGATGGCATCCTGGGTGACCACAGGACAACGCTCGGCCATGTCCGTCACGATGCGCAGGTAGTGGGGGCTGTTGTGCGCGCTGTCGCCGATATCAAGCAAAGTGTCTGTCATGGATGTGCGCCGGGTGCATTCGTTGGAATATAGCCTCAGGCCTTGCCGGGTGCTGACACAAAAATGCCCGCGTCAGCGGGCCATTTTTGATGCACCTCAAGAAGTCGCGCTCATTGCACCAGAGGCACGCCCGTCTTGGACTGCAGGAACTCCAGGCTCACTTCCGGTGCCAGCTCCACCACCTTGAGGCCTTGCGGGGTCACGTCCATAACCGCCAGGTCGGTGATGATGCGGTCCACCACGCCCTGACCCGTGAGGGGCAGCGTGCATTTCGGAAGGATCTTGAGGTCTTCGGTGCCGTCCTTCTTCTTGGCCACATGCTCCATGAGCACGATCACGCGCTTGACGCCGGCCACCAGATCCATGGCACCGCCCATGCCCTTGACCATCTTGCCGGGAATCATCCAGTTGGCCAGGTCGCCCTTGTCGGTGACCTGCATGGCGCCCAGGATGGACAGGTTGATCTTGCCTCCACGGATCATGGCGAAGCTCTCGTGGCTGCCGAAGATCGACGAGCCCTTGATGGTGGTCACCGTCTGCTTGCCGGCATTGATCAGGTCGGCGTCCACCTCGTCCTCGTAGGGGAAGGGGCCGATACCCAGCATGCCGTTCTCGCTCT
This sequence comes from Acidovorax sp. 210-6, assembly GCF_010020825.1. GTDB lineage: Bacteria > Pseudomonadota > Gammaproteobacteria > Burkholderiales > Burkholderiaceae_C > Simplicispira > Simplicispira sedimenti. The sequence continues at coordinate 1,877,285 of NZ_JAACJE010000001.1, read as the reverse complement.
GCAGCCACACCTCGATGTGGTCAGGCACATGGTTGGCCACCAGCGTGGGGATGCCGATCCCCAGGTTCACGTAGAAGCCGTCCTGCAGTTCCTGTGCGGCACGCGCCGCCATTTGGTCTTGGGTCCAGGGCATGGTGTTCTCCTCACACTTTGCGGTCGCGGGTGGTGCGCTTTTCGATGCGCTTTTCGGGCGTGGGGTTGTGCACGATGCGGTGCACGTAGATGCCGGGCAGGTGCACGTCGTCGGGTGCAATGTCGCCCGTGGCAACGACGCGTTCCACCTCGACGATGCAGATCTTGCCGGCCATGGCCGCAGCAGGGTTGAAGTTGCGCGCCGTCAGGTGAAAGCGCAGGTTGCCCGACATGTCGGCCACGTCGGCCTTGATGAGCGCCACCTCGGGCACCAGGGCGCGCTCCATCACATAGGTTTCGCCGTCGAATTCGCGCAGTTCCTTGCCGTCGGCCACCAGGGTGCCCACGCCGGTCTTGGTGAAGAAGGCCGGGATGCCCGCGCCACCCGCACGCAGCTTTTCTGCCAGCGTGCCCTGGGGGGTGAATTCCAGCTCCAACTCGCCCGCCAGGTATTGGCGCTCGAACTCCTTGTTCTCGCCCACGTAGCTGGAGATCATCTTCTTGATCTGGCGCGTCTCCAGCAGTTTGCCCAGGCCGAAACCATCGACACCGGCGTTGTTGGAGATGACGGTGAGGTTCTTCACCCCCGAATCGCGCAGCGCATCGATCAGTGCCTCGGGAATGCCGCACAGCCCGAAACCACCCACGGCCAGCAACTGGCCGTCTGCCACCACGCCCTCAAGGGCCGCGGCCGCCGAAGGAAATACCTTGTTCACGAGAGTCTCCTCATCAGTAGGGATGCGCTACGATACTACTTATTTGATTAAGTAGTTTTCCGTAAAGATTTGCACTATGGATGTGGATTACCGCCTTGCCTTCGAACTGGCTCCTGTGGGGCTGATCCTGTCGCGCAACCGCACCATGGTGGACTGCAACGCCCATGTGTGCGAGATGTTCGGCTGCTCGCGCGAGCTGCTGCTGGGCCAGTCGTTCCAGATGCTCTACCCCAGCGCCGAGGAGTACGAGCGCCTGGGTGCACGCATGGCACCCATCCTCAACGCCAAGGGCTGGTATGCGGACAACCGCATCATGAAACGCGCGAGCGGCGAGCTGTTCTGGTGCCATGTGTCGGGCCGCGCCCTCAACCGTGAAGCGCCGCACGCCTCGGGCATCTGGAGCTTCGAGGATTTGAGCTCGCAGCGCCCCGTCAAGGCAGAGCTGACGGGGCGCGAGCGCGAAGTGGCGGCGCGCGTGCTCGAAGGGCTTACGTCCAAGGAGATCGGCAAGGCCCTGGGCATCAGCCACCGCACGGTGGAGATCTACCGCGCCCGGCTCATGCGCAAGTACGGCGCCTCCACCGCGGCCGACCTGGTGCACAAGCTGCTGGCGGGCGCGTAAACCGCGCCGCAGCGCCTGCGGCCCTGTGCTGTGGAACTTCAGCGCGGCGCAGCGGGCTCCACCACCTCGGCGGCGGCGCGGAACGCATCCACCGCAGACGGCACGCCGCAGTATATGGCCGCGTGCAGCAGCACTTCCTGGATTTCCTGCACCGAGGCGCCATTGTTCAGCGCACCGCGCACATGGCCCTTGAGCTCGTTCGGGCGCCCCAGGGCCGTGAGCATGGCCACAGTGACCAGGCTGCGCGTCTTGCGGTCCAGGCCGTCGCGCTGCCACACGTCGCCCCAAGCCGCGCGCGTGATGTGCTCCTGGATGGGTGCGGTGAACGGTGTGATCCCGGCCAGGGCGCGGGCCACAAAGTCCTCGCCCATGACCTGCTTGCGCGTGGTCAGGCCCTGGTCGTATTGCTGCTGCTGTGCTGCGTTCATGGTGCTGTGTTCCTATGGTTTTGGGGTGGGATGATTCGGCAGGAAACGTATCATGGTTTCTTTCCCCCTCACCTTGAAGCACACGACCACCATGAGCCCACGCTACCCCTTCCCCGCACTGGACGACCTGCCCGAAGACATCCGCACCCGCATCCTGGAGGTGCAGGAAAAGGCGGGTTTCATTCCCAACGTGTTTCTGGCATTTGCCCGCCGACCCGCGGAGTGGCGCGCCTTTTTTGCCTACCACGATGCCCTGATGCTCAAGGAGGAAGGCCACCTGACCAAGGGCGACCGCGAAATGATCGTGACCGCCACCAGCGCCGCCAACCAGTGCCTGTACTGCGTGGTGGCGCATGGCGCCATCCTGCGCATCTACGAGAAGAAGCCGATGGTGGCCGACCAGGTGGCCGTGAACCACCGCAAGGCCGACATCACGCCGCGCCAACGCGCCATGCTCGACTTCGCCATGAAGGTGTGCCTGCGCTCGCACGAAATCGAGGACGCCGACTTCAGCGCCCTGCACGCCCACGGCCTGGACGATGAGGACATCTGGGACATCGCCGCCATCACGGCTTTCTTTGGTCTGTCCAACCGCATGGCCAGTTTTGCAGGCATGCAGCCCAACCCCGAGTTCTACCTGATGGGCCGGGTGCCCAGGCAGAAGTGATGCTATTTATTTGATAGCTACTAGCGCCCTATTTCAGGGCGCTAGTAGCCAAAAATGCTTCAAATCACGGGGTCACCAGTGCCCGCATCCAGTCGGGCAGGGTCTCGGCTTTTTGCTGCGGAAAGTCCACCCAGATGGTGGTGGCCCCGCCTTCGGCGCAGACCACGCCGGGCTGATCGGTGCGCTCCATGGTGCACCAGGTCTCGAAGGTGGTGCGCCCAGGGTCGCTGACATACAGCTTGACCCGCACATCGCCCGGATACTCAAGTTGCCGGTAGAAGTTGCAGAAAGCGTTGACGATGACCGGCCCCTGTCCTTGCGGGTCGGGGTCGCATCCCACGGCACGCATCCACTCGATGCGCACCGTCTCCATGTAGCGGAAATACACCGTGTTGTTCACGTGCCCCATGGCGTCCATGTCGCCCCAGCGAATGGACAGCACCATGTCATGCACCAGCTTGCGCTGCTCGGGTAGCGCAATCTTCATACCGCGAATCCGTCGTCCGCCGCAATGATGGCGCCGTTGATGAAGTGGCTCTGGTCGCTGGCCAGCATGACGATGAGCGCATCCAGATCCTGCGGCTGGCCCACACGCTTGCGCGGCAGCATGGCCATGAGCTTCTTGCCCTGCTCGGTGTTCCAGTGGTGGTGGTTGATCTCGGTGTCGATGTAGCCGGGGCAGACGGCGTTGGTGTTGATGCCAAAGCGCCCCCACTCCATGGCCATGGCGCGCGTCATGTGCACCACGGCGGCCTTGCTCATGCAGTACACCCCAATCTGCGGCAGCACCTTGAGCCCCGCCATGGACGCCACGTTGATGATGCGCCCACCGGTAAAGCTGCCCGGCGCCGCGCCCTGCGAGCGCGCCAGCATGCGCTTGCCCACCTCTTGCGCGACGAAGAATGCGCCCTTGACGTTGGTGTCGAAGACGTAGTCGTAGTCCTCCGGCGCGACATCCTGCAGGCGCTGCGTGGTGCTCACGCCCGAGTTGTTGACCAGGATGTCGATCGAGCCCATTTCGGTCTCGGCGTGCGCCACGGCGGCCTTGATGGAGTCGTGATCGGTCACGTCCAGTTCGACCACATGGGCGTCGCCGCCCTCGCCTTCGATGCGTGCGCGCAGCTCCTTGAGTTTTTCGATACGGCGGCTCGCCAGCACCACCCCTGCGCCGGCACGCGCCAGGGTTCGGGCAAACTGCGCACCCAGGCCGCTGGACGCGCCGGTGACAAAGGCAATGCGACCGGACAGATCGATGTTGTAGGCCATTTAGAGTCCCTCCACTGAACAAAATAGAACGGTCGTTCGATTGTCTGTATTCCTTGCATACAATCAGTCACCCGCCGGACAGTGGCTGTGCCCCCTGTTTGCAGACAATCTGCCCCATTATCAAACGCCCGACGAGAAGCACATGACAAACGAAGAAATCCTCGCCCAGTTTGGCCCGCGCGAGGCCATGGAATACGACGTGGTGGTCGTTGGTGGGGGCCCAGGGGGCCTGTCCACAGCGATCCGCATCAAGCAACTGGCAGCAGAGCGCGGCCAGGACGTCTCGGTCGTGGTGCTGGAAAAAGGCTCGGAGCCCGGCGCGCACATTCTCTCGGGCGCCATCATGGACCCCAAGGCGCTGACCGAACTCATCCCCGACTGGAAAGAAAAGGGTGCCCCCCTGAACCAGCCCGTCACCGACGACGCCTACAGCTTTTTGAGCGAGCGCTCGGCCTTTCGCGTGCCCAACATGTTCCTGCCGCCGTTTGCGCACAACCACGGCAACTACATCGTCAGCCTGGGCGCGGTCACCAAGTGGCTGGGCGAACAGGCCGAGGCCCTCGGCGTGGAAATCTTCCCCGGCTTCACCGCCGCCGAAGTGCTCTACAACGATGACGGTTCCGTCAAGGGCGTGGCCACCGGCAATATGGGCATCGGCAAGGACGGCGAGCCCACCGACAACTTCCAGCTCGGCATGGAACTGCTGGGCAAATACACCATCTTTGCCGAAGGCGCACGCGGCCACCTGGGCAAACAAGTCATCGCCAAGTACCAGCTCGACGCAGGGCGCGACCCGCAGAGCTTTGGCATCGGCATCAAGGAACTGTGGGAAATCGACCCCAAGAAACACCAGCCCGGCTTTGTGATGCACACCGCCGGCTGGCCCATGGAGAACGACACCTACGGCGGCGCCTTCCTGTACCACCTGGAAGGCAACAAGGTGGCCGTGGGCTTCGTCACCGGCCTGGGCTACACCAACCCCTACCTGAGCCCGTTCGAGGAATTCCAGCGCTGGAAGACCCACCCCAACATCCGCTACTACTTCGAGAACGAGCAGGGCGAAGTCACGGCCAAGCGCCTGTCCTATGGCGCGCGCGCCATCAACGCCAGCGGCCTGAACTCCCTGCCCAAGACCGTGTTCCCCGGCGGCGCGCTCATCGGCTGCGACGCGGGCTACCTCAATGTCAGCCGCATCAAGGGCAGCCACGCTGCCATCAAGACCGGCATGCTCGCAGGCGAAGCCGCCTACGAGGCCGTGGCCGCAGGGCGCCAGCACGACGAACTCAGCGCCTACCCCAAGGCCTTCGAGGAAAGCTGGCTCTACACCGAGCTGAACAAGGACCGCAACTTCAAGAACTGGTTCAAGTACGGCCTGACCACCGCCACGCTGATGAACGGCTTCGAGCAGTTCGTGCTGCGCGGGCACATGCCCTGGACGCTGCACCGTGACAAGGCCGACCACCAGTACCTCAAGCCCGCCAGCGAGTGCAAGCCCATCGAGTACCCCAAGCCCGACGGCAAGCTGACCTTCGACCGCTTGAGCAGCGTGTTCATCAGCAACACCAACCACGAAGAGAACCAACCGGCGCACCTGACGCTCAAGGACGCCAGCGTGCCGGTGAAGATCAACCTGGCGAAGTACGCTGGCCCCGAGGCACGCTACTGCCCGGCCGGGGTGTACGAGTTTGTGGGCGACGGCAGCGACAAGCGGCTGCAGATCAACGCGCAGAACTGCGTGCACTGCAAGACCTGCGACATCAAGGACCCGACGCAGAACATCGTGTGGGTCACGCCCGAGGGGGGCGGCGGGCCCAACTATTCGGGCATGTAATCAAAAACCATAGCGCTTCGCGCTGAAGGGGCCTGCGTTGCAGGCCCTTTTCTTTTTTCATCTCGCAGCGCTGCACGGCCCCCATCAAAACCCGACCCCCAGCGCCGGGGATTCGCTCTCATCCATCGGTAACAACCCACCGCAGTAAACTCACGGGTAAACCCTAGGCCACCTGCCGCGCCCGTGGTTCCCTTTCTCCAACCCTCCGAAAGTCCCCGAAGATGAACATGAAGCAATTGCCCTGGATGTCCCTGGGTGCCCTCGCCCTGGCAGTCGCCGCCATCGCCCCCGCCAGCGCCCAGCAAAAATCCGTGGCAGTGACCGCCATCGTGGAACACCCCGCCCTCGACTCCGTGCGCGACGGCGTGCAGGCAGCCCTGAAGGAAGCAGGCTTCGAGTCCGGCAAAAACCTGAAGTGGCAGTACCAAAGCGCCCAGGGCAACACCGGCACGGCTGCACAAATTGCCCGCAAGTTCGTGGGTGACAATCCTGACGCCATCGTGGCCATTGCCACGCCTTCGGCCCAGGCCGTGATCGCTGCAACCAAAACGGTGCCCGTGGTCTTCTCCGCCGTGACCGACCCCGTGGCCGCCAAGCTAGTCAAAGACTGGGAGCCATCGCGCGGCAACGTGACCGGCGTGTCCGACCTGCTGGCACTGGACAAGCAGATGGAGCTGGTCAAGCAGGTGGTGCCCAACGCCAAGCGCGTGGGCGTGGTCTACAACCCCGGCGAAGCCAACTCGGTGGTCGTGGTCAAGCAACTGCAGACCCTGCTGCCCAAGCTGGGCATGACGCTGGTGGAAGCCGCAGCGCCCCGCTCGGTGGACGTGAGCAGCGCCGCACGCAGCCTGATCGGCAAGGTCGATGTGATCTACACCAGCACGGACAACAACGTGGTGTCGGCCTACGAGGCGCTGGTGAAGGTGGGCCAGGACGCCAAGATTCCGCTGGTGGCATCCGACACCGACAGCGTCAAGCGCGGCGCCATCGCCGCCTTCGGCATCAATTACCGCGACCTGGGCGAGCAGACCGGCCGCATGGTGGCGCGCATCCTCAAGGGTGAAAAGCCCGGCGACATCAAGCCCGAGATCAGCACCAAGATGGAGCTGTTCGTGAACCCCGGCGCTGCCGAAAAGCAGGGCGTGAAGCTGTCTGACGCGCTGGTCAAGTCGGCCGCGCAAGTGGTGCAGTAAACACCCCGAGCTGCAGGGCTGGGCGCATGCCCGCCCCCTCCGGCAGGAGCCATGCCCCGCGTGGCTCCTGCTTTGTTTTTCCCCTTGCTGGCCCCGCTGCCCATGTCCTTCTTTTCCCTGCTCGGCGCCGTTGAAATCGGCCTGATCTTCAGCCTGGTGGCCCTGGGCGTTTTCATTTCGTTCCGGCTGCTGCGCTTTCCTGACCTCACGGTGGATGGCAGCTTTCCGCTGGGGGGCGCCGTCTGCGCCATTCTGATTTCCACTGGCACCAATGCCTGGGTGGCCACACTGGCCGCCACGGCGGCTGGCGCCGTGGCCGGGCTGATTACCGGCTGGCTCAACGTCAAGCTCAAGATCATGGACCTGCTGGCCAGCATATTGATGATGATTGCGCTGTACTCCATCAACCTGCGCATCATGGGCGGGCCCAACGTGCCGCTCATCAACGACCCCACGCTGTTCGTGCTGCTGCAGCCCGAAGGCATGCAGGACTACATTGCACGCCCGCTGATCCTCGCCGTCATCGTGGTGGCCGCCAAGCTGCTGCTGGACTGGTTCTTTGCCACCGAACGCGGCCTGGCCATTCGCGCCACCGGCTCGAACGCACGCATGGCCCGCGCGCAGGGCGTGAACACCGGCGCCATGCTGCTGCTGGGCATGGCCATCTCCAACGGGCTGGTGGGCCTGGCGGGTGCGCTGTTTGCGCAGACGCAGGGCGGCTCGGACATTTCCATGGGCATCGGCACCATCGTCATCGGCCTGGCTGCCGTGATCGTGGGCGAGAGCATCCTGCCCTCGCGCCGCCTGATTTATGCCACGCTGGCGGTGATCATTGGCGCCATCGCCTACCGCTTCTTCATTGCCCTGGCGCTCAACAGCGACTTCATCGGCCTCAAGGCACAAGACCTGAACCTGGTCACCGCCGTGCTGGTGGCCGTGGCGCTGGTGATTCCGCAGCTCAAGCGCAAGTTCGCCAAGCGCAAGCCGTCCTGAACCCGCGCACCGAAAGAGCCCCATGCTGAGCGCCCAACACCTCGAAATCACCTTCAACCCCGGCACGCCGATCGAAACCCGCGCATTGCGCGGCATGTCGCTGGACATTCCGGCCGGGCAATTCGTCACCGTCATCGGCTCCAATGGCGCCGGCAAGTCCACCTTTCTCAACGCCATCTCGGGCGACCAGACGGTGGACAGCGGCCGCATCGCCATCGATGGCGTGGACGTCACGCGCATGCCCGTGTGGGCCCGTGCCGAGCGCGTGGCCCGCGTCTTCCAGGACCCGATGGCCGGCACCTGCGAAGACCTCACCATCGAAGAGAACATGGCGCTGGCACAGCGCCGCGGCACGTTCCGCAACCTGGGCCGCGCCGTCAAGGCGTCCATGCGCGAAGGCTTTCGCGAGCGCCTGGCCACGCTGGGCCTGGGGCTGGAAAACCGCCTGACCGACCGCATTGGCCTGCTCTCGGGCGGCCAGCGCCAGGCCGTGAGCCTGCTGATGGCGGCGCTGCAGCCCTCGCGCATCCTGTTGCTCGACGAGCACACCGCCGCACTCGACCCGCGCACCGCCGACTTCGTGCTGCGCCTGACCGAGCGCATCGTGGCCGAGCAAAAGCTCACCACCATGATGGTGACGCACAGCATGCGCCAGGCCCTCGACGTGGGCGAGCGCACCGTGATGCTGCACCAGGGCCAGGTGGTGCTGGATGTGTCGGGTGACGAACGCAGGCGCCTGGACGTGCCCGACTTGCTGCACATGTTCGAAAAGGTGCGCGGCGAGAAGCTGGCCGACGACGCCTTGTTGCTGGGCTGACACCGGATCGCCCGCCACCACACTATCAAAACGATAGCTGCTCGCGCTTTACCTGCAAGCGCCAGCAGCTATTTTTTTATTGGATATCAAGCCACGGACAGCGGCAGATCGGCCTTCTTCAGCGTGCGCAGCACAAAGCTGGAGCGGCTGTGGCGGATGCCCTTGATCTTGTAAAGCTTCTCACGCAGCAGGCGCTCGTAGTCGCGCGTGTCCTTCACCACCACGCGCAGCAGGTAGTCGTAGTCGCCCGACACCAGGTGCGCCTCGATCACCTCGGGAATGCTGGCCAGCAGTTCGCCAAATTTCTCCAGCGTGTTGTCGGAATGGCTGTCGAGTGTGACCTGCACCAGCACCGTGTCGGACAGGTCCAGCGCCTGGGGATTGAGGCGCACGGTGTAGCCCTCGATCACCCCGGAATCCTCCATCTTCTTGATGCGGCTCCAGCAGGGCGAGGGGCTCAGGCCCACGGCCTGGCCAATCTCTTGCAGGCTGGCGCGGGCGTTGGCCTGCAGTACGGCGAGGATTTTTTTGTCGAGACGGTCCATGCGGTGGATTATTTGGCACAACGCTGCCATGAAGCAAATTTTGCTGCAAATCGGACCAAAGACTGAAAACAAAGCAAATTTGTCTGCCAACCTGCTGGCATACTTTGCTGCATTAAGGCGCTCTTACCGGAACGCATGAAATACCAAGGCCCCGGCTGGTTACCGCCAGTCGGGGCGCTTGCTTTTGGAGCCTGCCCCGCGGTGGCTGGAGGCAAAAATCCCTGCGGCGCAGCAGGCATTGCAGGTAGAATCGCGCCTTCGTCAGGAGAGAGTGCTCCGCCACCCGCGAGCAGCACCGCCGAAGGCGCAGGCACCCGCCGAACGCTCAGGCAAAAGGACTGGCAACCGCCCGCAGGGATGCGGGCGTTCCCTTGCTGGAGAGAGGTGGCCGCGCGCAACGCACAGGCCACCCACCGAAGGAGCAAGCCGCGCGGGCCAGCCAGGGCGCAGCGGTGAATCTCTCAGGTAAAGCGGACAGCAGGGCAAATCCCGTGGCATTGGTGCCACGGCCCCCATTTGCCCTGGAGTTGTTATGTCCGCACCTGCCGCCGCACCCCTGCTCACCACGCCCCTCAACGCGCTGCACATCGAACTGGGCGCCCGCATGGTGCCGTTCGCCGGTTACTCCATGCCCGTGCAATACCCTGCGGGCCTGATGGCCGAGCACCTGCACACGCGGGAGAAAGCCGGCCTGTTCGACGTCTCGCACATGGGCCAGTTGCGCCTGGTCGGCCCCGATGCTGCTGCCGCCTTCGAGAGCCTGATGCCCGTGGACGTGATCGACCTGCCCGTGGGCAAGCAGCGCTACGGCCTGCTGCTCAACGACGAGGGCGGCATCATCGACGACCTGATGTTCTTCCGCGTGGCGCAGGACGAGCTGTTCGTCATCGTCAACGGCGCCTGCAAGGTGGGCGACATCGCCCACATCCAGGCGCGCATCGGCCAGCGCTGCCAGGTGGTTCCGCTGCCCGACCATGCCCTGCTCGCCCTGCAGGGCCCGCAGGCGGCCATGGCCCTGGCACGCCTGGCGCCCGGCGTGGAGAAGCTGGTGTTCATGACCGGCGGCAACTTCCAGATTGCGGGCTGCGACTGCTTCGTTACGCGCAGCGGCTACACCGGCGAAGACGGCTTCGAGATCTCCGTGCCCGCCGCGCAGGCCGACACCCTGGCGCGCGCGCTGCTGGCACAACCCGAGGTCAAGCCCATCGGCCTGGGCGCACGCAACTCGCTGCGCCTGGAGGCCGGCCTGTGCCTCTACGGCAACGACATCGACACCACGACCACGCCCGTGGAGGCCGCGCTGAACTGGGCCATGCAGAAGGTGCGCCGCACCGGCGGCGCGCGCGCGGGCGGCTTCCCTGGTGCCGACAAGGTGCTGGCCCAGCTCGACAACCCGGCCAGCGTGGCGCGCAAGCGCGTGGGCCTGGTGGCCCTGGAGCGCGTGCCCGTGCGCGAGCACACCGAGCTGCAGAGCGAAGGCGGCCAGAAGATCGGCGAAGTCACCAGCGGCCTGCTCGGCCCCAGCTTCGACAAGCCCATCGCCCTGGCCTATGTGGACGCCCAGCATGCCGCCATCGGCACGCGCGTCAACGCCATCGTGCGCGGCAAGGCCGTGCCCATGGAAGTCTGCGCCACCCCCTTCGTGCCCACGCGCTACTACCGCGGCTAACGCCCCTGGCGCAGGCTACATTCCGGATTCCCTTCATCTTTCAGGAGCTTTTCCCATGACCATCAAATATTCCAAAGACCACGAGTGGATCAACGCCGCTGATGCCAACGCTGCCGTGGTCGGCATCACGCTGCACGCCCAGGACGCCCTGGGTGACGTGGTGTTCGTGGACTTGCCCGCCGTGGGCACCACGTTTGCCCAGGGCGACGTGGCCGGCGTGGTCGAGTCCGTGAAGGCTGCTGCCGATGTGTACATGCCCGTTTCGGGAGAGGTGGTGGAAGTGAACGAGGCACTGCGCGCCGACCCGTCGCTGGCCAACTCCGACCCGCTGGGCGCGGGCTGGTTCTTCAAGGTCAAGCTGTCCGAGCCCGCCCAGCTCGACGGCCTGATGGACGAGACCGCGTATTCGAGCTTCTCTGCCAGCGCCTGAGCGCACCGGCTTCAAAAACCATAGCAGCCAGCGCACGCATTCAGGCACATTCAGATACAAAAATATTTGAATCCGCCTGAATTCGGGCGCAAGAAGCTCCTATTTCAATAGCACTCCAGACTGGTTCCGCCATGCAGATGCCCGCCGCCCTGCCCTTGTCCGCACTCGAAAACACCACCGAGTTCCTGCCCCGCCACATCGGCATCGACGCGGCCGACGAAGCGCACATGCTGTCGGTGATCGGCGAGGCCTCGCGCCGCGCCCTCATCGACGGCATCGTGCCGCGCTCCATCGCGCGCGGCCAGGCCATGGACCTGCCGGCCCCGGCCACCGAGAACGCCGCGCTGGCCGAGCTCAAGGCAATCGCCTCCAAGAACAAGCTGCTCAAGAGCTTCATCGGCCAGGGCTACTACGGCACGCACACGCCCGGCGTGATCCTGCGCAACATCCTGGAGAACCCCGCCTGGTACACGGCCTACACGCCCTACCAGGCCGAAATTTCGCAAGGCCGCATGGAGGCGCTGGTCAACTTCCAGACCATGGTGTGCGACCTCACCGGCATGCCGATCGCCAACGCCTCCATGCTCGACGAGGCCACGGCCGCCGCAGAGGCCATGACACTGGCCAAGCGCTCGGTCAAGGCCAAGGGCAATACCCTGATCGTGAGCGGCGACTGCCACCCGCAGACCATCGAGGTCATCCAGACGCGCGCCGCACCGCTGGGCCTGTCGGTCAAGGTGATCCGCTCGGGTGACGAATGGATGGCCGCCATCGGCCAGGACGACTACTTTGCCGCCATCAACCAGTACCCCGGCTCCAGCGGCTGGCTGGCCGACTGGCAGATGAGCGCCGACATCATCCACGCCAAGGGCGCCGCGCTGATCCTGGCCGCCGACCTGCTGGCGCTCACGCTGCTCAAGACCCCGGGCGAGATGGGCGCCGACATCGTGGTCGGCACCACGCAGCGCTTTGGCATGCCCATGGGCGCGGGCGGCCCGCACGCCGCCTACATGGCCTGCCGCGACGACTTCAAGCGCTCCATGCCCGGCCGCCTGGTGGGCGTGAGCGTGGACGTGCACGGCAAGCCGGCCTACCGCCTGGCGCTGCAGACGCGCGAGCAGCACATCCGCCGCGAGAAGGCCACCTCCAACATCTGCACCGCGCAGGTTTTGCCCGCCGTCATCGCCAGCATGTACGCCGTGTACCACGGCCCCGAAGGACTCAAGCGCATCGCCCTGCGCGTGGCGCGCTTCACCGCCATCCTGGCGGCAGGCCTCAAGCAGCTGGGCTTCACGCCGCTGCACGCCACCGCCTTCGACACCCTGACCGTGGACCTGGGGAGTAGTGACGCCGCCCGCGCCGTGGTGCAGCGCGCGCTGGACGCCGGCGCCAATGTGCGCCTGCTGCGCGGCCAGTGCGTGGCCCTGTCGCTCGACGAAACCACCACGCGCGACGACCTGGCCCTGCTCTGGCGCACCTTCGCACCCACGGCCGCGCAACCGACCGTGGAGCAGCTCGCCGCCAGCGCGCCCGACCTCATTCCGGCCAGCCTGCGCCGCACGAGCGCCTATCTCACGCACCCGGTGTTCAACACGCACCACTCCGAGACCGGCATGCTGCGCTACATCCGCCAGCTCTCGGACAAGGACCTGGCGCTGGACCGCACCATGATCCCGCTGGGCTCGTGCACCATGAAGCTCAACGCCACGAGCGAGATGATCCCGATCACCTGGCCCGAGTTCGCCAACGTGCACCCGTTCGCGCCGGCCGACCAGCTCGAAGGCTACCGCCTGCTCGACGAGCAACTGCGCGCCTGGCTGTGCCAGGCCACGGGCTACGCGGGCATCAGCCTGCAGCCCAACGCAGGCAGCCAGGGCGAATACGCCGGCCTGCTGGCCATCAAGGCCTACCACGCGGCCCAGGGCCACGCGCACCGCAACATCTGCCTGATCCCAAGCAGCGCGCACGGCACCAACCCCGCCAGCGCCCAGATGGTGGGCATGCAGGTGGTGGTGACCAAGTGCGACGAAAACGGCAACGTGGACATGGCCGACCTGCAGGCCAAGTGCGAACAGCACAGCCAGAATCTGGCCTGCGTGATGATCACCTACCCCAGTACGCATGGCGTGTTCGAGACGCAGGTCAAGGAACTGTGCCAGCTCGTGCACCAGCATGGCGGCCGCGTGTACGTGGACGGCGCCAACATGAACGCCCTGGTCGGCGTGGCCGCCCCCGGCGAATTTGGCGGCGACGTGAGCCACCTGAACCTGCACAAGACCTTCTGCATCCCACACGGCGGCGGCGGCCCCGGCGTGGGCCCCGTGTGCGTGGTGGAAGACCTGGTGCCCTACCTGCCCGGCCATGCCACGGCCGGTCAGTCCGCCACGGTGGGCGCCGTTTCTGCAGCGCCGCTGGGCAACGCCGCTGTGCTGCCGATCAGCTGGATGTACATCCGCATGATGGGCGCCGAGGGCCTGCAGGCCGCCACCGAGGTGGCCATCCTCAGCGCCAACTACATCAGCGCGCGCCTCAAGGACCACTACCCCACGCTGTACGCGTCAAGCAACGGCCATGTGGCGCACGAGTGCATCCTCGACCTGCGCCAACTCAAGGAGACCAGCGGCGTGATGGCCGAGGACGTGGCCAAGCGCCTGATCGACTACGGCTTCCACGCCCCCACCCTGAGCTTCCCCGTGGCCAACACGCTGATGGTCGAGCCCACCGAGAGCGAGACGCTGTTCGAGATCGACCGCTTCATCGACGCGATGATCGCCATCCGCGAGGAAATCCGCCAGGTGGAAACCGGCGCCTGGCCGCAGGACAACAACCCGCTGAAAAACGCACCGCACACGGCCGAGAGCCTGCTGGCCAGCGAGTGGGCCCGCCCTTACACCCGCGAGGCCGCCGCCTACCCCGTGGCCGCCCTGCGCAGCAACAAATACTGGTCCCCCGTGGGCCGCGTGGACAACGTGTACGGCGACCGCAACCTGTTCTGCAGCTGCGTGCCGGTGAGCGAGCTGGCGTAAAGCGCGCTGATGCAGCGCCGGGGTGGCGCTGCTTGATGAAAACAAAGGCCCGGTGACGGGCCTTTGTGCTTTACAGGGCATCAAGCGGGCTGAGCACCCCGCGCCCGCCCTTGTTGAGCACATGCGTGTAAACCATGGTGGTGCTCACATCGGCATGGCCCAGCAGCTCCTGCACCGTACGGATGTCGTAGCCCGCCTGCAGCAAATGCGTGGGAAAGGAATGGCGCAGCACATGCGGACTGACCGGCTTGTCGATCTGCGCCAGCCGGGCTGCCTCGCGCACCGCGCGCTGCACCGACTCCGGGTACACATGGTGGCGCCGCTCCAGCAAAGCGCCCGTCACCGCATCGGGGCGCGGATCAACGGAGCGCACCGGCGACGGAAACACCCATTGCCAGGCCCAGCTGCGATCTGCGTTGGCGTACTTCACCGCCAGTGCATGCGGCAAATGCACACGGCCAAAACCCGCCTCGATATCCTTTTCGTGCAGCGCCCGCGCCTTTTGCAATTGCTGCTGCAAAGGCTGGATCAGGTTTTCGGGCAGCACGGTGATGCGGTCTTTGTTGCCTTTGCCTTCTCGAATCACAATTTCGCGCCGGGCAAATTCCACATCCTTGACGCGCAGGCGCAGGGCTTCGAGCAAGCGCATACCCGTGCCATACAGCAACTGCGCAATCAGCCCGGTCGTGCCCTGCATGTGCAACAACAACGTACGCACCTCGGTGGCCGTCAGCACCACCGGCAGGCGCCTGGGCGCCTTCGCCTGCACCACACCGTCCAACCAAGGCAAATCCACACCCAGCACCTGTTTATACAGATACAAAATCGCAGCCTTGGCCTGGTTCTGGGTTGATGCAGACACCTGGCGCTGCACCGCCAGATGCGTCAAAAAAGCTTCCACCTCCACAGCGCCCATCTCTTGCGGATGGCGCTTGCCGTGAAACAGGATAAAGCGCCGCGCCCAATCGACATAAGCCGTCTCGGTGCGAATGCTGTAATGGCGCGTGCGCAGATGATCACGCAAACGATCCAGCAGCTTGGGCGCTGGCGCGATCCCCGACGCGGCAGGTGCAGCGGGTGCAGCGGGTGCAGGATAATCTGAAGACTATGTCATCCGGAAAATTTTAGGTTTGCCTAAACATCATCATCTCGGTACTATCCCTGTGTACCAATCGATACATCTTGTTTTGGCAGACCAACTAGCTTACGATGGCTATCGTCTAATTCTAGTTAGATCAAATACCTCAGGGGGAATATATGAAGTGCCCAAAATGCTCTTATGAGAGAAAACCTACAGATAAAGCACCTGAATATGAATGTCCTAACTGCGGTATTGTTTACAACAAGTATCGTCCGCCTAGCACTACTGCGCCAATATCAACCTCACCCAGGAAAACCACATCCTCAGTAGAGGATAGCGAGCTCCACGAGACTGCCAGCAAACGATTTAATATCCCGCCATGGGCTATTCCAATTTTTATAGGTTTGGTTATTGGATATTTTGCTGGTCGCGAACATATTAAATATGAACTACGTCAAACCTTCCAGGTGGCGGCAGAAGGCATCACAAAAGGCTTTAGTACAGCCCTAAGCCCTACACAGCCCGAACGAAAGAAGGTTACGCCACCTGTAGCAAAACCAAAGGTGCCACCCCCGCTATCCGTGAATCTTGAGAAAAAGGGATTCCAAGAAGCCAATTACAGAATAGGGTTGGACGATGCGATTACGTTCACCATAAATTTTAGAAATCTTACAAATGGCGATATTCGGGCCTTTGATGGGAATATCGTATTTACCGACTTGCTCGATAACATAATTCTCTCAGCCAACATAGCTATAAATGATCCAGTGGCGATGAATTCCAATCTAGAATGGGCAGGCCAAATAAATTACAACCAATTTATTGACAAGCACAAGAGACTAAGAAACGAAGACTTGCAAAACATAAAAATTCAATTTAACACGAAGAAAATATTGTTTGCGGACGGCACCGTAAAAGAGTTCCAGTGATTTTTTCTAACCTACCGTCGCAGCCGCCCGCCTACGGCGGCGACTGAACTTATTCCTTAGTCCCTTCATATTCCACTTCATGCAGGCCGGCGTTTATTCCAGTGCTTCCCCTTTCTCAAAGGTTTCTCCTTGGGGGTTCTCGCGCTGCGTTGGGCTTCGCCTGCATTCGCCTCCTCTGTTGCTAGCCTTTTTGGCCTCCAGCGCTTGTGCAGCAAGCGCTAGTAACTATCGTTCTTGCAGCATTGCGCCACTTCCGTGGCTCCGTGCTTTTTCCCGGGCCGCGCCCGTCGTCAATTCAGTGCCCGCCCTTTGGGCCTTCGGGTCTAACCCGGCAGTCAAGCGGACCCGTCAAAGACGGGCCGCTTACCTTGTCCTACAAGGGCTTCTCCCCAAAAGTCAAACGCTTTCCCCACCGTGATGCATCGCGCAGCGATGGATCACGGAATGCATTTTTGAATTGACCTGATTCTTTTCACCTTCTGCGCCAGTGCTTCGTTGCGGTGTGAGCAAGGGATGCGGACAGCGAAACTACAAACGGTCATTGAAGCTGCTCGTTGCAGCGGACCCTGATGAAAGACGCGCGCGGGGGACCCATTCGTTAGCCGAGTATGGCCATCGCCTTGCTGTGGCCGATGGCCCTGATCTCCTTGAGTTAATCGGTCACGCCCCGCGCAGGTCCAACCTTGACTCATCGATGTTGCTGGTTGCACGCAGTGAAGAAAATCGAATCAATGCCTCCCTGTTTCTGTGGTTTTTGGCGCCGGATTCGGGTGCTCAGGCGGGCAGGTGGAAGTCTTCACCCTTGCTGAGCACGGCCCATCACATGCGGGCGTTCTTCGCGGCAATGGCCACGATGGCCTTCCAGTAGCCCCGCCGCTGCGCCAGACTCACTGCCCAGCGGCTGATGGGGTCGGTCTTGTTCTTGGCGGCCACGAGCACCGCTCGTGCACCGAGCACCAGCAGGCTGCGCAAGTACGGGTCACCCGCCTTGGTGATGCGGCCCAGGCGCTGCTTGCCGCCCGAGCTGTACTGCCCGGGCACCAACCCCAGCCAGGCGCACAACTGGCGTCCGCACTTAAAGTCGCGCCCGTTGCCGATCGTGCTCAGGAGTGCGGTGGCCGTGGTCTCGCCGATACCCGAGAGCTGCATCAGGCGCTGGGCCTCGGTGCTCTGGCGGGCCATGGTCTTGATGTGCTGGTCGTACTGCGCGATGCGCTCATCCAGCCGCGACACCTCGCTCAGCAGATCGCCGATCACGGTGTTTGAACCGCCCCGGGTATCGAGGAGGCCGGTTGGTTTAAGTTGACACCTTTGTCGAGGTGTCGCTGGCGGCGAGTTGCCTCCAGTAGTTTGCCTCAGCTTCTGCCGGAGGGATGCCCCCAATCGGCGTGAGCAGTCGGACGTGGTTGAACCAGTGCACCCATTGCAGGGTGGCCAGTTCCACGGATTCCCTGGTCTTCCAAGGTCCCCGGCGGTGAATCAACTCGGCCTTGTACAGACCGTTGATGGTCTCGGCCAGCGCGTTGTCATAGCTGTCTCCCCTGCTGCCCACCGAAGGTTGTATGCCCGCCTGGTCCAAGCGTTCGGTGTAGCGGATGCTGACGTACTGACTGCCCCTGTCGGAATGGTGCGTCAAGACATGGGCCGCTGGCTGGCGTTCGTACAGAGCCTGCTCCAGGGCATCGAGCACGAAGTCCGTCTGCATGCTGCGACTGACGCGCCAGCCCACGATGCGCCGAGCGTACACATCCACCACAAAGGCCACATACAACCAGCCTTGCCAGGTGGAGACATAGGTGAAGTCCGACACCCATAGCTCGTTGGGACGGCTGGCATGGAAGTGCCGGTTGACGTGGTCCAGCGGGCACGGGGCCGAGGTATCCGGCGTGGTGGTGCGCACCGCCCTGCCACGGCGTGCCCCTTGCAAGCCCATGGCACGCATCAGACGCTCGACCGTGCAGCGCGCCACCACGATGCCCTCGCGGTTCATCTGCAGCCAGACCTTGTCGGCTCCGTAGACCTGCCAGTTGGCGTGCCACACGCGCTGAATGTCGGCCTTCAAACCCTCGTCACGCTGGGCGCGTGCACTGCGCAGTTGCGCGTTGCGTTGCCGGGCTGCGTGGCGCCAGTAACACGACGGGGCCATCTGCAGCGCCCGGCAGATGGGCTCGACCCCGTAGTCATCACGGTGGCGGTCGATGTAGGCCTTCACGACTTGAGTCGGCGGTCGAGCTCCGCCTGCGCGAAAAACGCGCTGGCCGTCTTCAGGATGTCGTTGGCCCGGCGCAATTCTTTGACCTCACGCTCCAGTTCCTTGATGCGCTGCGCATCCGAGGTGGTGGTGCCGGGGCGCTGGCCGCTGTCGACCTCGGCCTTCTTGACCCAGTCGTTCAAGGTCTGTGGCACGCAGCCAATCTTGGGGGCAATCGATTCAATCGCTGCCCACAGCGACGGGTAGTCGGCTCGGTGCTCCTGCACCATGCGCACGGCGCGCTCGCGCACTTCCGGGGAGAACTTCGGTGACTTGTTCATAGCTCCATCTTCTCAAGTGTTGGAGCCTCCTCAAAACCCGGGGCGGTTCAGTTGGCCCAGCCGGGCAAATCTTCCAGGCGGGCCAAGGCTTCGCGGCGCACCACGGCGGCCTTGAGCGGCAACACGATGCCCAGCTCAGATAGCAGGCCCCGGATGCGGTTGAGCGTGGCGGTGCGCTGTTCCACAAAGCCCTGGCGGGCGCGGTGCACCAGCAACTGGCCTTGTTGCTCGATGCTCTTGACGGGTACGAAACGCATGTTAGGCCGGGTGACGGCTTCGCAGATGGCGGCGGCGTCTGCGGCATCGTTCTTGCCGCGCTTGCCCGAGAGGCGGTAGGGGATCACGAACTTGGGCGCCATCAGGCGCACGGTATGGCCAAAGCGTTGAAACTCACGCGCCCAGTGGTGGGCACCTGAGCAAGCTTCCATGCCGATCAGGCAAGGCGGCAGTGAGGCAAAGAGTTCAAGCAGCTTGGCGCGCGGAACGCTGGGGCGCACCAGCGCAGGCTGGCCTGTGGCGTTCACGCCATGTACGGCAAAGACGTTCTTGGCGAGATCGATGCCGATGGTGACAATGGCAGACATGGACTTCCCCTTCCAAAAAACGAGTGAATTGATGAGAGATCGAACTTCCCATCGTGGCACTTTGATGCCGTACCCCGCAGCTGCGCGGATCACTCGGGACGGGGAAGTCCCTTTCATTCGTTAGCCTGCAAAAACGTGATAACCGAATCCTTCGTTTTGCTTGTTCAAGAGTTGGTTAGCTCTATTGCCTTCAAGATTGCTGTTCGACTTAAAGTTGGACAGCACGAACAATGGAAACGTATGGCGCTTGAATTTTTCGTCTTCGCGCTTCTTGTCATACCGTTATTCTTTATCTTTGGCTGGTTATTTCTTCAGGCTGTTTCATGGCTTCTTTAGCAATCGTGCCTAACTCTGCACTCAAGCCGACCCGCCTACGGCGGGCGGCTTACCTGGGCCGTTAGCACCGCAGAAAAACAGCTTTATTCAAGGCTATGCTTTTTCAAACGGCATTCCATTGTTCAAGCGCTGTGCAGCGCTGGGTTTGCCGTTCCTCTGGGCTTCGCCTGGTGGCTTTTCGTCGGTTTTTGGTCTTTTTGCCCTCTAGCCCTTGCACAGCAAGCGCCAGCAGCTATCGTTTTGGAAGCGTTGAGTTGCCTTGGGCAGCACTGCCGACCTGCCGCTGTCTCCCCTGCGCTCCCCACAGGCCCTACCATCGGGCCTTTGTTTTTTCCGGAGCTTTCTTCATGCGCGTTCTGTTCGCCCTGCTTTCTTCGCTGGCCCTGGCCCCTGTGGCGCTGGCGCAGTCGGCCCCTGTGACCACGGCCAGCGGTCTGGTGTATGAGTCCCTCAAGGAGGGCACGGGCGATGCGCCCAAAGCCACCGACACCGTCAAGGTCCACTACAAAGGCACCCTGCTCGACGGCAAGGAGTTCGACAGCTCCTACAAGCGCGGCGAGCCCACCGAGTTTCCCCTCAACCGTGTGATTCCCTGCTGGACCGAGGGCGTACAACGCATGAAGCCCGGTGGCAAGGCCAAGCTGACCTGCCCACCCGCCATTGCCTACGGCGAGCGCGGCGCGGGCGGCGTGATCCCGCCCAACGCCACGCTGCACTTCGAACTCGAGCTGCTGGCCGTGCGGCGCTGAATCGCCAGGGACTTGCACGCCCACACAGCCGCCTGGGCGGCCCTGGCGGGCTTACACTTGCGCGCAGTCCATGGCCCTTCCCGATCTGTCCTTTCTGCTGCAGACACAGTCCCCCGGCTCCCTGCCGGAGGGCCAGGCTCTGGCCCTGCAGGCCCAGGCGGTCACATCGACGCCCGACGAAGCCCCCCTGGCCGCCTTGATTGCCGAACTGCGCGCTTACCAGATGGAGCTGGAGGCGCAGAACAAGGTCTTGCAGTACAGCCAAGCCTCGGCCGAGCGTGCCTCCGAGCGCTTTGAGGCGCTGTTTGCCAGCGTGCCCCTGTCGCTGATGGTGCTGGACGAGCACGACATGGTGGTGCAGGCCAATGCCATGGCACACCGCTCGTTCCAGCCCACGGAGCGCGATCGCCCCCTGACCGCGCTGATGCCCTTTGTGTCGGCGCACGATGCCGAGCGCGTGCGCCTGGCCTTTGCCGAGGCGCGCCAACAGGGCCAGGCCCTGGCCACCGAGGTGGTATTTGCCCAGGGCGAGCAGGTGCGCATCACGGGTGACCTGCACATTGCTTTCATCACGCTGGGGCACGAGGGCGAGACCCCACAGCACCAGTACCTGTGCGCCGTCATCGACCAGGGCCCGCTGCTGGCCGAGCGCAGCGCACTGCAGGAGCGCAACGAGCAACTGCGCGCCAGCGAGAAGCGCCTGGAAGCAGTCATCAATTCGGCGCTGGACGCCATCGTGTGCGTGGACCAGCACCAGCGCATCACCGTGTTCAACCCCACGGCAGCGGTGCTGTTCCAGTGCAGCGCCAGCGATGCACTGGGCAGCAGGCTCGAGCGTTTTTTGCCCGACGCGGCGCAGGCGCTGGGTTTTGGCCAGCTCACCACCCAGGCGGTGCTGGGCGAGATGACGGCGCGCACCGCTGCGGGCAAGGAGCTTTCGGTGGAGGTGAGCGTGTCTTTCGAGCACCATGCCGACGGCCTGAGCACCACCGTGTTTGCCCGCGACCTGACTAGCCGCAAGCGTGCCGAGGCCCAGCGCACCGAGCTGGAGGCGCAGCTGCGCGAGTCGCACAAGATGCAGGCCGTGGGCACCATGGCCGGGGGCATTGCGCACGATTTCAACAACATCCTGGGCGCCATTCTGGGCAACGTGGAGCTGGCCATGGCCGACTGCACGCCCGAGTCCGGCGCCATGGTGAGCCTGCGCGAAATCCAGAAGGCTGGGCGCCGGGCACGCGATCTGGTGCGCCAGATCCTCACCTTCAGTCGCAACGAGCCGCCACGCCTGAACGCCGTGGACCTGGCCGAAGCCCTGCACGACACCGAGCGCCTGCTGCGCGTGACGATGCCGCCCACCGTGGCCTTGCAGATCCACATTGCGCCCCACCTGCCCACGGTGCTGGCCGATGCCACCCAGGTGGAGCAGGCCTTGTTGAACCTGTGCACCAACGCCATCCATGCCATCGGCACCGCCAAGGGCACGGTGCGCGTGGACGCCCTGCCCCTGCGCCCTGACACGGCGCTGTGCGACCGCCTGGGCCTGCCCGCAGGCGACTACGTGGCCATCAGCGTGCACGACAACGGCCCCGGCATGGACGCGGCCACTCTGCAGCGCGTGTTCGAACCCTTTTTCACCACCAAGCCTGTGGGCCAGGGCACGGGCCTGGGGCTGGCGGTGGTGCATGGCGTGATGCGCACCCACGCAGGGGCCGTGGATGTGCACAGCACGCCCGGCCAGGGCAGTTGCTTCACGCTGTATTTCCCGGCCCAGGCCGAGGGTGCCGCAGCACCGACCGCGACGGAACCTGCCCCTGCGGTCACCGCACCGCTGGCGCCTCCGGCGCAGCAGCATGTGATGTACGTGGACGATGACCAGGCCCTGGTCTTTCTGGTGGAGCGCCTGTTGCGCCGCCGAGGCTACCGCACCAGCGGCTACACCGATCCGATGGCCGCCCTGCAGGCCCTGCGCGCGGCGCCGCAAGACGTGCACCTGCTGGTAACCGACTACAACATGCCCGGCTACAGCGGTGTGGAGCTGCTGCAGGCGGTGCGCGAGGTCCGGCCCGACCTGCCGGTGGCGCTGGCGTCGGGCTATGTCACGGCAGAGATCGAGCAGGCGGCCCTGGCCGCAGGCGCTCGCGCCCTGATCCACAAACCCAACGATGTGCAGGAACTGTGCGACACCGTGGACCGGCTGATCCATGCCGCAGAGTGAACCGGACCGCGCCCCCGGCGCTGCCACTGGACTGCAATGCCTGCATGAAGATTCGCACCTGCTGGTGCTGGCCAAGCCGCCCGGACTGCTGTGCGTGCCGGGGCGCGGGCCCGACAAGCAAGACTGCCTGAGCCGCCGTGCGCAGGCACAGTGGGCTGATGCGCTGGTGGTGCACCGGCTGGACCAGGCCACCTCCGGCCTGGTGCTCATGGCCCGCAACCCCGAGGCGCAACGTCGCCTGGGCCGTGCGTTTGAGCTGCGCCAGGTGCACAAACGCTACCTCGCCGTGGTGGCTGGCGCCCTGGCGCAAGCCCCGGATGGTGCATGGTCCACCATCGACCTGCCCATCGCCGCCGACTGGGAACGCCGCCCGCTGCGCACCATCGACCCCCATCGGGGCAAGCCCAGCCAGACGCGCTGGCGCTCGCTGGGCTACGACGCTGCCACCGACAGCAGCCGGGTGGAGCTCGAACCCCTGACCGGCCGCACCCACCAGTTGCGCGTACACCTGGCTGCCCTGGGCCACCCCATCCTGGGCGATGCGCTGTACGCCAGCACCGCCCTGCAGGCCCGTGCGGCGCGCCTGCTGCTGCACGCGCAGTGGCTGGCGTTTGAACACCCTGGCACAGGCCAGTGGGTGGAATTCACTTCACCCGCTCCGTTCTGAACCACACATCCGCACAGCACTGCACGTTGTTGCGCCCCGTCTCCTTGGCTTGGTAGAGCGCCTTGTCGGCCTTGTTGACCAACTGCTCGAACGTCAGACCCATCCCCCAGACCAGTGTGGCCACACCGATGCTGACGGTGACCGATGTGGTTGCGCCCTCGTCGTTGACCACCACCGACTGCGATGCCACCACATGGCGCAACGACTCCGCCAGGTGCAGTGCGCTGGCGCGGTCGGTCTCGGGCAGCACCAGCACGAATTCCTCACCGCCGAAACGTGCCACCGTGTCGATCCCGGCGCGTGTGCGCGCAGCGCAGGCATCGGCCACCGCGCAGATCACACGGTCGCCCGCAAGATGCCCCCAGACATCGTTGACGTTCTTGAACAGGTCGATGTCCACCACCATGACGGACAGCGGGTGCCCGAAGCGCTCGGCGCGCCGGCATTCGCTCTCGCCCAGCTCCATGAGGGTGCGGCGGTTGGACAGACCCGTCAGCGAGTCGTTGGCAGCGAGCAGACGCAGCGTGGTGTTGAGCTGCTGCAGCAAGGCGTTCTGCTCCACCAGTTGGCGGTTGATCTGGGCGATCTCGTCCTCCTGGCGTTTGCGGTCGTCGATATTGAAGGTCACGCCAATCAGCCGCTGGCCAGGCGATGCACTCCTGCCGTCCATGATGCGGCCGTAGTTGGCAAACCAGATCCATTCACCCTGCTTGGAGCGCAGCCGGAACTCACACCGGTACTGGGCTGTGCGGCCCGAGAGATGATCCTCCACCGCCTTCTGGACGCGTGGCAGGTCGTCCGGATGGAACAGGCCGTAAATGCCCTGCACGTCGGCGACGATCTCCTCCTCGGTGAAGCCCAGCTCCTCGAAGGTCTTGCTGGCCTTGCGCGTCACCTCTCCGGTCAGCAGGTTGTTTTCCCACAGGTCCAGGCCGGCCGCCTCCAGGGCCAGCTCCAGCCGTTCCTTGTTCAGGTCTGCGTCGCTCATGGCCAGAACCTGTTCTCAAACCGAAGGCAGCGCCCCCGCATAACCCAGGTTGCGCAGCAGCGCCGCAAACGACGCCAGCACGCCAGGGGTGCCGCACAGCTTCTCGGCCGCACGCACCTGGATGACACTGACCGTCTTGCCCGTGCTCTTGCCCGTGGCAGCGTTGAAGTACTCTGCCAGGTCGTCGCTGGCGTTGGAAAAGCCCCGCCCCGTGCTTTCTGAGTAGTAGCAAATGGAGTCGGGCGCGACGACGTCCGGCATGGAGCTTGCCGCCGAATACATGATGAGGTTCTCGTTCAGGTTGTAGAGGTAGTGCGTCTGCGTGCTGTGCTCGGGATCGATGGTGTTGTCCAGGCGGATGATGCCCGAGTCGAGCGACGCGCTGGATGTGGACTGCGTCACCTCCGTCATGTAGAAGTTCGTCACGACAGCGCTGGCCGAACGCCCCGTGACCAGCGCAATCATCGCCGCCACTTCGGATGTCGGCGGCGGGTTGGACGCCGCCAGCAGAAAACGCCCCAGGGCGCGCACCTGCTCCAGGGTTCCAGCGATATAGCTGCCCGTCAGGGCATGGCCATTGCCCGCATTGGAAGGCCACATGGCAATCCCCGAATACCCGCCAAAGCCCCCCACCACGCCGCCTGCCAAGGACTCCACCTGCGCCGCTGTGGGGGCATGGAGCAACGCCGACTCCACGGCACGGGTTTGATCGGCATCGCTGGCCAAGGCACACGGACAAGGCGCCAGCAGCGGTGTGCCCGTGAAAGTGGTCTGGGGCAACTGCGGTACCGCGCGCCCTGCACCGTCACCGTCCACCACCCAGACCGCGCCTTGCGACATGACCGCGCCAATCAGGGGTACCAGGGAGTTGACCGGGCCGATTTCCACCGGGATGAAACACCCCAGCGCGGCGCCGGTACCGACCTCCAGCAACCGAACGGAGTTGCGGATGGAGTTCTCTATGGCCGCCAGCGTCAGGCGCTCGGCCGCATCGGGCGACCCCATGATGGCCAGCACACAGGCATTGGTCACGCCGTCATAGTCGCGCACCTGGACGGTGCCACCCCACCCCTGCTGCCCCAGCTCCTGGAGGATGGCCCGAGCATCGCCGTAGCTGCCGCCACCACCGCTGGCCAGCACGGCAGCGCCGGCCGCGATGGCCTCGAAATCTTCCAGCCCGTATGCATGAATGCCCATGGCGCTCCCTCCGGTGATGGCCGGTGCGGCATTGCGTTGTATCACTGTGCCGCCAGGCTGCCAAGACTAACCGACATTTGGTAGGCACCAGGCTCAGTAAAACCCGCATGCTTACCTTCCCCACAGGGCAGATAACATTCGGCCATGCCCCAACACCTCACCATCCTGACAGGCGCCTCGCGCGGCATGGGCCTGGCCATGGCGCGGCAGATGCTGCGCCCCGGCCACACCCTGCTGTGCATCTCGCGCACCGCCCACGCCACGCTGCCCCAGGAAGCCGCCACCCTGGGCTGCACCCTGGAGCAGTGGGACCAAGACCTGGCACAGCCCGAACAGGCGGCCGAGCGCCTGCGTGCATGGCTGCAACGCGCTCCAGCCGGCATGTTTGCCAGCGCCACGCTCATCAACAACGCGGGTGTGATCC
Organism: Acidovorax sp. 210-6; assembly: GCF_010020825.1. Taxonomy (GTDB): domain Bacteria; phylum Pseudomonadota; class Gammaproteobacteria; order Burkholderiales; family Burkholderiaceae_C; genus Simplicispira; species Simplicispira sedimenti. Next base: position 1,851,248 of record NZ_JAACJE010000001.1, on the reverse strand, counting down.
CCCCCATCGCCCCGCTGTCTGCCAGCGTTCCGGCAGACCTGGCCATGGCGCTGCGCGTGGGGCTGGAAGCGCCGATGCTGCTGTGCGCAGCCTTTCTGGGTGCTACCGAGGACTGGGGCGTTCCGCGCAAGGTGCTGAACATCTCCTCCGGCCTGGGGCGGCGGCCCATGGCGTCGCAGGCCGCCTATTGCGCCGCCAAGGCGGGCATGGACCATTTCACCCGCTGCATGGCGCTGGACGAAGCCCGCAAGCCGCAGGGCGCCAAGGTGTGCTCGCTGGCGCCCGGCGTCATCGACACCGACATGCAGGTGCAGCTGCGTTCCGCGGCGCCGGAGGCCTTTCCGGATGTGCAGAACTTTGCCCAACTGCAAAGCAGCGGCATGCTCAGCAGCGCACCCGATGCGGCGGCCCGCGTGCTGGCCTGGCTGGAGCGCCCCGACTTTGGCACCCAGCCCGTGGCCGATGTGCGCGAGGCCTGAAGACCGCCACGCCCCAACCCGTCGATTGCTATTGTTTTTATAGCTGCTTGCGCTTTACCATAAAGCGCCAGAGGCCATTTTGACCTTTTATTTTCGCTTGGTTTCACAAACACAAAGGCCCCGCATCGCGGGGCCTTTGCTTTTGTATTGGATGCCCGCCCCAAGGGACCGGAGCTCGTCGGCGTGACGATCAGTCGCGCACCACCAGCACGGGGATGTGCACAACGCCCAGCACGCGCTGGGTGACGCTGCCCAGCACCAGCTTCTCGATCCCCCGACGGCCATGCGAGCCCATGACGATCAGGTCGGCGCCCGTGGTCTCCTGCGCACGGGAAATGCCTTCTTGCACGGCATGGCCCTCGCCCACCACTGTGGAAGCGTCGACGCCTGCATCCAGCATGGCCTTCTTGGCGGCGTCCAGCGCAGCATTGGCCTCCGCCGTGGCGGCGCTGAGGTACTGTGCCTGGCCATAGGCAAAATCGGCGCCCACGCCCGTAAAGGGGTACGGATCAATCACGTACAAAATGGTCACGGCACTGCCAAAGGCCTTGGCAAGTCCAGCAGCCTTGGACACAGCCATCATGGAAGTGGGCGAACCATCGACAGGAACCAGAATGTGCTTGAACATGTGTTTCTCCTTGAACGTTGATCGGCTCCGCACACCTGACCGTGCTTGACACCAGAGTGCGGTGGCTTGAACCTCAGTGTAGCGCCTGCCCTCCCCACGACAAGCGTTTAGAAGGCAGATTCATGGGGCCGCGTGCCAAGCCATGAAGCACGCGCAAACCCCAGCACCCATCGGCCTGCTCGGGTGTAGCATGCAACAGTTGATCCATCACCCACGGGTAAAGCGCCATGCCCCACGAACGTCGCCATTTCATCCGCGTCACCTTTGATGCCCCCGCCCAACTGACCACCGGCGACGGCTGCTTCAGTGTGCATGTGCTGGACCTCTCGCTCAAGGGTGCGCTGGTGGTGTTGTCGCCCGGGGTGGATCTGCAGCCCGGCGCACTGTGCCAACTGGTGGTGCCCCTCACCAGCACCCACGACCACATTGCCATGTCCACCGAGGTGGCGCATGTGGAGGGGCGCTGCGCTGGCCTGCTGTGCCACTCGATCGACCTCGACAGCGTGACGCATCTGCGCCGACTGATCGAGCTGCAGCTCGGTGCTCCCCATCTGCTCGACCGCGACCTGGCCGAACTCACGGCCACTTGAGCATTTCACCTTGCGCTTGGAGCCGCAAGCCGCCTGCACTGCATTGCGTTGCCATGACGGCCCTGTGCGTGTCGCGGCCCATCGTGTCAGCGTACCGCTTCCTGTTCCTGCAACAAACGCCACATGACCTTGCCGCTGCCGCTTTTTGGCAGTGCATTCACAAACTGCACGGTGCGCGGCACCTTGTACACCGCCATGTTCTCGCGGCACCAGGAGATGATTTCCTGCTCGGTGGTGTGCGCATGGTCTGGCCGCAGCACGACCACCGCCTTCACGCTTTCACCACGGTAGTCATCCTTGGTGGAGATGACACAGGCCTCCTGGATAGCCGGGTGCCGAAACATCAACGACTCCACCTCTGCGGGCCAGACCTTGAAGCCTGAGGCGTTGATCATGCGCTTGAGGCGGTCGGTGATAAAGAAGTAACCGTCCGCATCCACCTTGCCCAGGTCTCCGGTGCGAAAGAAGCGCTTGCCGTCCAACTCCACGAACACAGCTTCGGTGGCCTCGGGACGGCTCCAATAGCCATCAAACACCTGGGGGCCGTGGATCAGGATCTCACCCTGCTCGCCCACGGGCATCTCTTGCAGGGTGTCGGGATCGACCACACGCGCATCGGTGCCCATGAAGGGAATACCCAGGCATTGCTGTTTGGGCTGGTCTGGCGGGTTGCTGTGCGACGGTGCAGCGGTCTCGGTCAGACCATAGCCTTCGGCATAGCGCAAACCAAACTGGTCCAGCAGGCGCTGGGCCACGGCCTGGGGCATGGCAGCACCGCCTCCACCAATGTAGTTGAGGCTGGAGAGGTCGAATTGCGCAAAGTTTGGGCTGGCCATCAAATCGATGACCATGGTGGGAATGTTGGTCCAGGAGGTGACCTTCCAGCGCGAAATCAACCGCCCTGCCAGTTCGCGATCCCAGCGCGGCATGATGACCAGTGTGCCGCCGCTGTAGATGGTGGCGTGCATCATGCTGACCATGCCAGTGATGTGGAACATGGGCACCACGGCAAGGGTCACGTTCTCGGACGTCGCATTGCCCCACAGACTGCTGGCCACGGCGTTGTGCATCAGCGTGCGATGCGGGTGCATGCATCCCTTGGGAAGCCCCGTGGTGCCGCTGGTGTAGGGCAGCACCGCCAGGTCATCGGGGCCCACCAGAAGATCTGGCACAGGGTCTGAGCACGCCAAGGCCTGCTGCCAGCCATGCACCTCGCCGCCCTCCAGTTCCGGCAGTCCATGGCAGGTACACAGCCAATCGTTCCAGGACGCAGGCGGTGCATCGACACCCGCAGCATCTGCATCAAAAGCCTCTGTGAACTCGGTGACCAGCAAGTGCCGAAGGCGCTGGGCGGATGCCAGTGCGTTGCTGGCCTTGGCCAGCTCAGGCGCCAAATCTGCTGTGGTGATGGCCACCAGCGCCTGGGGATCGGTGATGTAGTGCTTGAGCTCCTCGGCACGGTTCATGGGGTTGACCGGCACCACCACCGCATTGGCCCTCAAGATCGCAAAGTGGGCCAGCACCAGTTGCGGACAGTTCTGCATGCACAGCAGCACCCTGTCCCCCTTGCGCACACCCAGCCGATGCAGAAACGCGGCCATGCGCTGCGCCGCCATCTCCAGCGCCCGATAGCTGACGGTACGCCCAAAAAACACCAGCGCTGCCTTGTCGGGATAGCGCCTTGCGCTGATGGCCAGGTTGTCCCACAGCGAGGTCTGCGGAGGAACGATGGCATGAGGAAGCCTGCGAGGCCAGAAGCGATGATGCGAATTCATGGACAACTCCTTTGCTGCTTTCGCAGTCTATGGAGCCCCAGAACCCGGCCATCGGGGGTTTTCACCTGTGGGATGTCACTTGGGTGTCAACGCAGCAATCCGCCGATGAGAGGAGCTTTCGACCCGTTCATGGCCCCTTTCTGCCAAGCCAGAACAAGCGAACATCGGCCAACGGGTTGATGGGATGAATCGCGTCTCCCGAGACTACATCCACCTCCCGCCGAAAAAGGAGTCAGAACATGCTTGATGTATCCCAAGCCACCTCCCTGTTGCAGTCCTTGGGCGTCAGCAGCGCCGTCGCCAACAAAGCCGTGGAGCGAAGCGCCCAAAGCGCAGGAACGGATGCCCAGTCTTTCCTCAAGATTCTGCAAACCAACCTGACGGAACTCACGGCATCGGCGCAGTCGGCAAACACTGCAAGTGCCACACGTACGCAGTTACAGACCACAGCTGAGCGCGCGTCCCCGACTGAGAGTACGTCCACCACCAGTGCCTCTGCCGCCTCAGTGAAGGCGCCTTTTGGCAACTTCCAGGAGTTCAAAGCGTGGGAAAAAGGGCTGGGCGACACTTTTGCCAAGGACTACACCCCGCCTGACTACATCCGAATGATTACGCTCGCTCTGAGCGGCGGTGACAACGAAGCATTCGGCCGCTACATGTTCTTCAAAAACAATCCGCAGTACGCCGTGGACTATGAATCCATTCGAAATGGCAACCTGTCCAAGTTTCCGACCGATGGATCAACACTGGTGAAGTCCGATTTGTCCAAAATGGACACGGAAACGGCTGCACATTACAGGAAAAACCCCCATCAACTGCTGGCCGCAGAAGGATTCAACATGGATCCCACCCTGCTGAAAAAGCGCATGGAAGGCAATACCGAGGGCATCAGCGACCCGGAATGGCTGACCAACCACAGATGGACTGCCACCGGAACCATCGAAAGCAACAACCGCACAATGTATGCCCAAGCCACGTTCATCGGATTGGATGGAAAAGGCGCGGACAGCTACCGCCTGGCCAAGTACGACACCGCAACCGGTCGCATCATCGACTTCGATGGCCGAAGCTACGACCCCATCACCGGCGAAGAGGCGTAAAGCCCTCTTCACCGTTCCACAGGTTCACTCCCACTCGATCGTCGCTGGCGGCTTGCTGCTCACGTCGTACGTTACGCGGTTGATGCCGCGGACTTCGTTGATGATGCGGCCCGACACCTTCTTGAGCAACGCATAAGGCAGTTCAGCCCAGTCGGCGGTCATGAAGTCGCTGGTCTGCACGGCGCGCAGGGCCACCACGTAGTCGTAGGTGCGGCCGTCACCCATGACACCCACGCTCTTGACCGGCAGGAACACGGTGAAGGCTTGGCTGGTGAGGTCGTACCAGGTCTTACCCGTAGCTTCGTCCTTGAAGTTGCGCAGTTCCTCGATGAAGATCGCGTCGGCACGGCGCAGCAGGTCGGCGTATTCTTTTTTCACCTCACCCAGGATGCGCACGCCCAGGCCAGGGCCGGGGAAGGGATGACGATACACCATCTCGGGGGGCAGACCCAGGGCCACGCCCAGTTCGCGCACTTCGTCCTTGAACAGGTCGCGCAGGGGCTCCAAGAGCTTGAGACCCAATTGCTCGGGCAGGCCGCCCACGTTGTGATGGCTCTTGATGGTGACGGCTTTCTTGCTCTTGGCGCCGCCCGATTCGATCACGTCAGGGTAGATGGTTCCCTGTGCCAGGAAGGTCGCCCCCTTGTGGCCGGCGCCACCGGCCTTGAGCTTGGCGGCTTCCTGCTTGAACACATCGACGAACAGGCCGCCGATGATCTTGCGCTTTTGTTCGGGCTCGCTGACACCCGAGAGCTTGCCCAGGAACAAGTCACTGGCGTCCACGCGGATGACTTTGGCGTGCAGCTTGCCTTCAAACATGTCCATGACCATGTCGCCCTCGTTCAGGCGCAGCAGGCCATGGTCCACGAACACGCAAGTGAGCTGATCGCCAATGGCACGGTGGATCAGCGCAGCCGCCACGGACGAATCCACGCCACCGGACAGACCCAGAATGACTTCCTCATGACCCACCTGCTCACGGATCTTCTGCACCGCTTCCTCGATGTGGTCGCGCATGATCCAGTCGGCGCGCGTACCACAGATGTCCAGCACAAAACGCTCCAGCAGCGCCCTGCCCTGCACCGTGTGTGTGACCTCGGGGTGGAATTGCACCGCGTAGAAGCGCCGTGCCTCGTCGGCCATGCCGGCAATGGGGCAGCTGTCGGTGCTGGCCATGAGCTTGAAGCCCGGTGGCAGCTCGGTGACCTTGTCGCCGTGGCTCATCCAGACCTTGAGCATGCCGTGGCCTTCGGCCGTGGTGAAGTCGGCGATGTCCTTCAGCAGGGCCGTATGGCCGCGTGCGCGGACTTCGGCGTAACCGAACTCGCGGGTATGGCCGGCCTCCACCTTGCCGCCAAGTTGCTGTGCCATGGTCTGCATGCCGTAGCAAATGCCCAGCACAGGCACGCCCAGCGCAAACACGGCATCGGGAGCCTTGTCGTCCACCTCGTACACACTGGCGTGGCTGCCCGAGAGGATCACGCCCTTGAGCTGGCCGTCCTTGGCATAGTCACGCACCCATTCGTCCGTCACATCGCAGGGGTGCACCTCGCAGTACACGTGGGCCTCGCGCACACGACGCGCGATGAGCTGGGTGACTTGCGAACCAAAGTCGAGGATGAGGATTTTCTGGTGTTGCATGACAGTTAAGAATGAAATTAGCCCCTGACGCTTGCTGGACAAGCGCTAGGGGCTATCAAAATAATAGCATCCGGTGATCAGTCGGCGCGGTAGTTGGGGGCTTCCTTGGTGATCTGCACGTCGTGCACGTGGCTCTCACGAATGCCCGCCGTGGTGATTTCGACGAACTCGGCCTTGGTGTTCATCTCGTCAATGGTGGCGCATCCGCAGTAGCCCATGGCAGCACGCACGCCACCTGCCATTTGGTACACGATGGAAACCATGGAGCCCTTGTAGGGCACGCGGCCTTCGATACCCTCGGGCACCAGCTTGTCGGCATTGGGGTTGCCGGTGCTCGATTCCTGGAAGTAGCGGTCGGCACTGCCCTGCTGCATGGCGCCGATGGAGCCCATGCCGCGGTAGCTCTTGTAGCTGCGGCCCTGGAACAGGATGACCTCACCGGGCGCTTCTTCGGTGCCGGCAAACATGCCGCCCATCATCACGGTGCCAGCACCAGCGGCCAGGGCCTTGGCAATGTCGCCCGAGTAGCGGACGCCGCCATCGGCAATCAGGGGCACACCCGTCCCCTTGAGCGCCGTGGCCACGCTGTCGATGGCCATGATCTGGGGCACCCCCACACCCGCCACGATGCGCGTGGTGCAGATGGAACCAGGGCCGATGCCGACCTTGACCGCATCGGCACCGGCCTCGACCAGCGCCAGCGCGGCTGCGCCGGTGGCGATGTTGCCGCCGATCACATCCACCTGCGGATAGTTCTTCTTGACCCAGCGCACGCGATCGATCACGCCCTTGCTATGACCATGCGCGGTGTCCACCACGATGGCATCGACACCCGCCTTGACGAGCGCCTCGACACGCTCTTCCGTGCCCTCGCCCACACCCACAGCGGCACCCACGCGCAGGCGGCCAGAGGCATCGCGTGCGGCATTGGGGAAACTGGTCTGCTTGGTGATGTCCTTCACCGTGATCAGGCCCTTGAGTTCGAAGGCGTCGTTGACGACCAGGATGCGCTCGAGCTTGTGCTTGTTGAGCAGCGCCTTGGCCTGCGCGGGCGTGGTGTGTTCGTTTTCGTTGACGGTGATGAGCTTTTCGCGCGGCGTCATGATCTGGTGGACCTTGACGTCATAGCGGGTCTCAAAACGCAGGTCGCGGCCGGTGACGATACCGACCACCTTGCCGCCGTCGCACACCGGAAAGCCCGAAATGCCCAGCTGCTCGGACAGTTGCAGCACCTGCAGCACCGTGTGCTCGGGGGTGATGACCACCGGGTCGCGCAGCACGCCCGACTCGTAGCGCTTGACCTTGGCCACGTGGGCGGCCTGTTCCTGCGCCGTGAGGTTCTTGTGGATGATGCCGATGCCGCCCTCCTGGGCGATGGCGATGGCCAGCCGTGCCTCGGTGACGGTGTCCATGGCGGCGGACACGAGCGGCAGGTTCAACTGGATGTTGCGGGAGAGTTTCGTCGCGAGGGACGTGTCCTTGGGCAGGACCTGGGAGTACGCCGGCACCAGCAACACATCGTCGAAGGTGAGCGCTTTTCCAAGTAGGCGCATGAGAAAGCTCCAAAAGGAGAATTGTACCCGTCTGAAACCGCCTCCCATCGGGGCCCAGTGGGCGATACACTCGGATGCATGAAACTGCACCCCCCTCTCCTGCTGGCAGCGCTCTGCCTTGCATCGGCCAGCGCCATGGCCCAGTGGCAATGGATTGACAAGGACGGACGCAAGATTTTCAGCGACCGGCCGCCGCCCACCGATGTGCCGGACAGCAAAGTCCTGAAGCAACCCCGCATGGGCGCAGCCGTTGCCGCACCGGTGGTTGCCGCCAGCGAACCGGCATCGGCTCCAGCAGCGGCAGCCAGCGCGGCCGCCGCGGGCAAGGACAAGGAACTGGAAAAGCGCAAAGCCCAGGCCGAAGCCGAGGAAGCCGCCAAGAAAAAGGCCGAAGACGACAAGCGCGCCAAGGTACGTGCCGAAAACTGCGAGCGCGCCAAGGCCGCCAAGGCCACCATCGACTCAGGCAAGCCCTTGCGTCAGGCCAATGCGCAGGGCGAACTCATTTTCATGGACGAGGCCGCGCGCAACGCCGAACTCAAGCGTGCCCAGGCCATCATCGACAGCGACTGCAAGCGCTGAGCATCAATAGCCCTGTTTGCCCCCGGGGCGGCGCCGCGCAAACAGGCCTGCGGCGCGTGCGCCCTGGCTGGCAAAGCGCTGGCGCCTGGCCAGCTTGGGGTCCACCGTCAGGGACCGGTACAGCTCCAGCCGGTCGCCGTCCTGCAACACGGTGGCATGCGTCACCAAGTGGCCCCAGATTCCCATCGCCACAGGCTCCGCGGCCAACGCACCATGGGCGCGGCAATGCGTCAGTGCATCGGCCACGGTGGCGCCCATTGGCAGCGCCAACTCCCACAGCTTCACCTGCCCTGGCTGGCTGGCATGGGCCACCGTGATATGCAGGCGTGGCAACGCCTGCGCTTCAGCCATACACCTGCTCGGCGCGCTTGACAAAGGCATCGACCATGCTGGCCGCAATGCGGTCGAACACCGGTCCCACCACCTTGGACAGGGTGACGCTATCGAAGCCGTAGTTGAGCAGCAGTTCCACCCGCGCGGCCCGCTGGCTGCCGTCGCCCACGGTGTGGAAGTGCCAGTCTCCATCCAGGCGCGAAAACGGCCCCTTGACCAACTGCATCTGCACACGACGACCGGGCTCGTGGAGGTTGCGCGTGACAAAGCTGTGCCGAATACCGCTGAGCGCAATACCCACCTCGGCCAGCATGCCGTTGTCGTCCTGTTCCAGCACACGGGTATGGTCGCACCAGGGCAGAAACTGGGGGTACTGCTGCACGGATGTAACCAGGTCGAACATCTCTTGCGGGCTGTACCAGATCAGGACGGATTTTTGAACGGTTTTCATGGGGCACTGCCGACCGCGCCCAAGGGGGCGAGCCGGCGAAACTAGAATGCTGTCTGCGCGATGACCGCAATTGTAGGGAGGCGCTCGATCTCCCGGCGATCACCGCCATGAAAGCGCAATGGCCAAGAAACCCGAAACCCAGTCCCGCATTGCCGACAACAAGAAAGCGGCCTTCAATTATTTCTTCGAGGAACGCCACGAGGCAGGTGTGGTCCTGCAGGGTTGGGAAGTCAAGGCCCTGCGCGAAGGCAAGGTGCAGATCACCGATGGCTATGTGGTCATCAAGGATGGCGAGCTGTTCCTGATCGGCTGCCAGATCAACCCTCTGAGAACCGCGTCCACCCACGTGAACCCGGAAGCCGCACGCACACGCAAGCTGCTGCTCAAGAAGGACGAGATCCGCCGCCTGATCGGCAAGGTCGAACAAAAGGGCTACACCCTGGTGCCGCTGAACCTGCACTGGAAAAACGGCTTCGTGAAGTGCGAAATCGCCCTGGCCAAGGGCAAGGCCGAGCACGACAAGCGCGACACCATCAAGGACCGCGAAGGCAAGCGCGAGGTCGAGCGGGCCATGAAGAGCCGCAACCGCTGACGGCCCAGTTTTTTTGCCGGACCATGGAATAAACCGGGCCGGCCCGGTGTTCATCCGCATGCATGGCCGCCATACCGCGCGGCCGGCACCCTACCGGAGATACACGATGAAAAAACTCGGTTTCATGATGGCTGCCCTGGTGCTGGCCGGATGCCAGTCCATGCCCCCGGCCCAGGTCAAGGTACAAAACGGCGTTCTGGTCGGCCCCAATGGCATGACGCTCTACACCTTCGATCGCGACATGGCGGGCAGCGGCAAGTCCGTCTGCAACGGCCCTTGCGCCACCAACTGGCCGCCGCTCACGGCAGAGGGTGCTGCACCGAGTGGCGATTACAGCGTGGTCACCCGCGATGACGGCAGCATGCAGCTTGCCTACAAGGGCAAGCCGCTGTACTACTGGATCAAGGACACCAAGCCGGGCGACAAAACCGGCGAAGGTGTGAACCAGGTCTGGCGCGCCGCCAAGCCCTGAAGGCCGTTGCGCGCGCCATGGATCGCCAGCGGATCATCGACCACGTGCCCGCCCTGCGGCGCTACGCGCGCGTGCTCACGGGTGACGCTTGGGCCGCTGACGATCTGGTGCAGGACACCCTGGAGCGGGCATGCCGCAAGTGGTTGCTCTGGCGTTCTGGTAGCAACCTGCGCGCCTGGCTGTTCACGCTGATGCACCATCTCTACCTCAACCAGCTGCGGGGCAGCCCGCCCTTGCAGGTGGTGGATATCGACACGCTGCACGAGGGGCTCCAGGCCCCCACTCACGATGCGGACAGTGCGCTGGATCTGGAGCGATGCCTGCAGCGCCTGCCCGCCGATCAGCGCACCGTGTTGTTGCTGGTGGCGCTCGAGGACATGTCCTACGCCGATGCGGCGCGCGTATTGCAGATCCCGGTGGGCACGGTGATGTCGCGTCTGGCACGCGCCCGAGCCCGCCTGCGCGAGCTGATGGAGCAATCCCCCGCCGCGCCGACCCAGAAACCTGTCCTGCGCCGCCTCAAATGACACCCTGACCACCATGTTCGATAGTCCTCAGCGCCCCTTCGACGAGAACGACCTGCACGCCCTGGCGGATGGGCAGCTTTCACCCGAGCGCGCACAGGCCGTTCGAGCCCAACTCGGTGCGGACCAGGCCGAGCGTGTGGCGCACTGGGCAGCACAGCGCGCACAACTGCAGAGCTTGTATGCATCCATCGCCACCGAGCCGCTGCCCGACGTCTTGCTCACAGCGGCCAACCGGCTGCAAGCCCTGCAAGACCGGCAGACACAGCTCTGGCGCTGGGGCGGGATGGCGGCCTCAGTGCTGCTGGCCTTTGGCCTCGGATGGACGCTGCACGGCCAGTGGTCTGGCCAGGCAACTTCCGCACCCCTGCCCATGGCCAGCGAACAGCGCTTTGCGCAGCAGGCCGCCGTGGCGCACGCCGTCTACCAGCCCGAACAGCGCCATCCGGTGGAGGTGGATGCCGCGCAGCAGGAGCACCTGGTGCAATGGCTGTCCAAGCGCTTGGGCCGTCCTCTGAAACTGCCTGTGCTCACTCCGCAGGGCTTTGAACTCGTGGGTGGGCGGCTCCTGCCCGGCGAGAGCGGCGCACGCGCGCAGTTCATGTACCAGAATGCGGCGGGACTGCGCATCACGCTCTACCTGGGTGCGCTCAACGGTGCGGGCGCAGACGAAACGGCATTCCGCCTGTATGCCGATGGCCCGGTGCCTGCCTTTTACTGGCTGGATCAGGGCTTCGGCTACGCGCTCAGTGGGTCGCTGGGGCGCGACGCCCTGCTGGCGCTGGCCACCGCCGTGCACCAGCAGCTTTGAGCCGTCTCAGCGCAGCGCGGCCAGCGGATGGGCGTGCGCCGGCCAGGGGCTCACGAAGAACGAGGCCACCAATTCCGGCGACACGTCCTCGATGCGCGCGGGGTTCCAGCGCGGGCTGTGGTCCTTGTCCACGGCCAGGGCACGGATGCCCTCCACGGTTTCGCTGGCGCCAGGGCGCAGGAAGAAGCAGTGGCGCACCATGTCGCGCTCCATGCGCAGGTCGGACGCCAGGTCCATGCCACGCGCACGGCGGATCTGCTCCAGCACCACGTGAAGCATCAGCGGTGAGCGCTTGCGCAGCGTGGCCGCCGTGGCACGTGCCCACTCGCTGTTGGCAGCCTCCAGGGCAGCCACGATGGCGGGAACGCCACTCAGAGAAAAATATTGATCAATATCGCCTCTAACGCCCTTCAATTGGGCGTCAGCAGCTATCATTTTTGCAGCAACGAAAGCCTGTACGGCGGCGCCATCGGCAAAGGTTTGCGCGCCCAGTGCCTCCCACACGGTGGCCTGCGCGTCCAGGGGCAGGCAGCCGTCGGCCAGGCCGAAGGCAATGGCATCCCCCGCGCCGATGGTGTCGCCCGTGAGCGCCAGCCATTCACCCACGTGGCCGGGGCAGCGCGAGAGGAAGTAGCCGCCGCCCACGTCGGGGAACAGGCCGATGGCCGTCTCGGGCATGGCCATCTTGGTGCGTTCGGTCACCAGGCGCAGGCTGGCGCCCTGGCTGATGCCCATGCCGCCGCCCATGACGATGCCATCCATGAAGGCGATGTAGGGCTTGGTGTAGTTGTGGATCAGGTGGTTGAGCGCGTACTCCTCGGTGAAGAAGTCCTCGATCTCCGGGTTGCCCGTGCTGCCCGCCTGGTGCAGAAAGCGGATGTCGCCGCCCGCACAGAAAGCGCCAAACGGGCCCTCCTTGTTACTGCCCCGGATGGCCACGGCCAGCACGGCAGGGTCTTGTTGCCAGGCCAGCAGCACCGTCATCAGGTCGCGCACCATGCCCAGCGACAGCGCGTTCAGCGCCTTGGGGCGGTTGAGCGTGATCAGCCCCACCTGCCCACGTACCTGGGCCAGCACTTCACCATGCATCTCCATCATTTTTCTTCCTTCCAAGCCAAGAGCTCATTGAACACCAGCGCGCCAATCACCAGCGCACCGCCTATCAGCACCGCCTGGGCCGGACGCTCCCCGGCGCCCACCCAGGCCAGCAGAATGCCAAAGATCACTTCCAGCAGGCCCAGCAAGGCCAGCTCCGGTGCCTTGAGCACCTGACCGCAGCGCACAGCCAACACGCAGGGAATGGCCAGTTGCACCACCCCCAACAGGGCCAGCAAGGCCAGGTCATGCCCGGTGGCCTGCAGCGGCCAGGCCAGTGGCAAGGTGGCCAGCGACGACAGCACCGCACCAATCAGCACGGCAGGCATGAGGTTGACCGCATGGCCGTGCTGCTGCGCATGTTGCACCACCGTCCAGTTCACGGCCGCGGCCACCGGCACGCACAAGGCCACCAGCGTGCCCACCACAGGCAGCCCCGCCATCTGCGAGCCATACATCCAGCCGATACCCAGCCCCGCCATCACGATGGCGCCCCAGGTGCGCGGCGCAATGTGGTGGCCGATGAAGACCCAGGCAAACAGCGCGGTGAGCAAGGGGCCGACAGCCATGGTCACCAGTACGTTGGCCACAGGCATCAGCGTGATGGCCACCATGAAGGCAGTGAACATCACGCTCCAGCACAGTCCCGACAGCCACAGCGCCCGGCTCCCGCCCCGCAACGTGGTCAGTGCCGCACGGCCTTGCACCGCAGGCAGGATGACCAGCAGCGCCAGCACCGTGAACAGGCTGCGCCAGAACGTCACCTCGAAACTGCGCGCATGCTCCAGGTGCCGCGTGACCACCCCGGCAATCGACCACATCAGCGTGACCGCCACCATGAGCCATACGGCGCGGGTATGGGTCAGCCCTTGGTTTGGAAAAGAAGGGGTATTCATCGCGAATTGCTTGCAACGCTCGACGCTTTAACCAACGACAGCCGCCCCCCGCACAACCCACGCAGCAAGCCTGGGGCGCTGCCCTGCCCAGGGCCGCCGTGCAAGGGCCGCCCCGCCGCACTGGCGGCGTCCCCCTTCCCGCAATGCGCAGCTTTGCGCGAGAAGGGGGAAGGCACGCAGTGCCTTGTATCTTCCATCCAGACCGTCGCGGTAAAGTTTGACTGCCGTAAAGGTAGCCAGACCGGCCCGTGCAGTTTGGTAGCGCCTGGGGTGTTCGAGCCCGTCCCTGAGTACAGAACGCACGGCCACCGCGCTGGTCTTCATTGAGCCCGAACGGTTACGCGCGCCACCATTGAGCGCGCATGTACAAGCATGGGAGTTGAAGATCATGTCTGCTTTATCAGTGACGGTAGGTATCGACGTGGCCAAGGCACACGTCGATGTCTGTGTACTGGGCACCCACAGCGATTTCCAGCGGTTTGCCAACGATGTTGATGGCCACTGTGCGCTGGCTGCTGCCTTGCAGTCCATGGATGTGGGCCTGGTGGTGATGGAGGCCACCGGAGGTTACGAGGCGGCTCTGGCGTGCGCACTGCAGGCCGTGGGCTTGCACGTGGCGGTGGTCAATCCGCGCCATGCACGCGACTTTGCCAGGAGCATGGGCCGTCTGGCCAAGACCGATGCGGTGGATGCCCGCATGCTGGCCGAGTTGGCTGCGGTGCTGATGCGCCGCGATGACCTGGCACGCTTTCTTCGCCCTGTAGCCGATGAGCGCCAGCAGTGGCTCGCCGCCCTGGTCACGCGCAGGCGCCAGTTGCTGACCATGCTCAATTCCGAGCGCCAGCGGCTGCAAATTACGCCCCGTAAGTTGCACCCCAGCATCGAGGCCATCGTGGCAGCGATCAAGGCACAGCTCGATGATCTGGAGAGGCAGATGGTGGGCCATGTGCGCGAGCACTTCGGTGAGCTCGATGGGCTGCTGCAATCGACCAACGGCATCGGCCCGGTGGCCAGCGCAACGCTGATTGCTCAGTTGCCCGAGTTGGGCAGGCTCAACCGCCGCGAGATCGCCGCCCTGGCGGGCGTGGCGCCCGTGGCCAATGACTCGGGTAACAGGAAGGGGCGACGCAGGGTGCAGGGTGGGCGCTTTGAGATACGGCGTGTGCTGTACATGGCCACGCTGACTGCAGCGCGCTACAACCCGGTCATCCGGGCGTTCTACGAGCGTTTGAGGGCTGCGGGCAAACTGCCCAAGGTCGCCTTGGTGGCATGCATGCGCAAGCTGCTGACCACGCTCAACGCAATGGTCAGAACCGGCAAACCTTGGGACCCGTCGCTTCATCGTGCTTGACTTTGAAGACGGTTACTCAGGGGGTTGTCCACATTACTCTCGGCTGGCGCGCTTGCGCTCATGCTCCTTGAGGTAGCGCTTGCGCAGGCGCACGCTCTTGGGCGTGATTTCGACCAGTTCGTCGTCCTCGATGAATTCCACACCGTATTCCAGCGTGAGATCGATCGGAGGCGTGATCTTGATCGCGTCTTCCTTGCCGCTCACGCGGAAGTTGGTGAGCTGCTTGGTTCGCGTGGCGTTCACCACCAGGTCGTTGTCGCGGCTGTGGATGCCGACGATCATGCCCTCGTACACCGGATCATTGGCGCGCACGAACATGCGGCCACGGTCGTCCAGCTTGCCCAGGGCGTAGGTGAAGATTTCACCATCGTCCATGGAGATCAGCACGCCGTTCTTGCGGCCGCCGATCTCGCCCTTGTGCGGCTCGTAACCGTCGAAGATGTTGGAGATCAGGCCCGAACCCCGCGTCAGGTTCAGGAATTCGTTGGAGAAACCGATCAGGCCACGCGCCGGAATGCGGTATTCCAGGCGCACGCGGCCACGGCCGTCCGGCTCCATGTTCACCAGCTCGCCCTTGCGCTCGCCCAGGGCCTGCATCACGCCGCCCTGGTGCTGCTCTTCGATGTCGGCGGTCACGAGTTCGATGGGTTCATGCTTGACGCCATCGATGTCCCTGAAGACCACGCGGGGCTTGGACACCGCCAGCTCGTAACCTTCACGGCGCATGTTCTCCAGCAGGATGGTCAGGTGCAGTTCACCCCGGCCGGCCACTTCGAAAATGCCGTCTTCATCGGTTTCCTTCACCCGCAGCGCCACGTTGTGCTGCAATTCCTTCTGCAGGCGGTCCCAGATCTGGCGGCTGGTCACGTACTTGCCTTCACGGCCGGCCAGCGGCGAGGTGTTGACGCAGAAATTCATGATCAGGGTGGGTTCGTCCACCTTGAGCATGGGCAGAGGCGCCGGGTTGGCAGGATCGGTCACGGTCACGCCGATACCAATGTCTTCAATGCCGTTGATCAGCACGATGTCGCCAGGGCCCGCCTGCGGGGTTTGCATGCGGTCCAGGCCCTGGAAGGTCAGCACCTGGTTCACACGGCCCTTGACGGACTTGCCATTCGGGCCTTCCATGACCAGCACGTCCTGGCCGGGCTTGAGGGTGCCCTGGCTGATACGGCCCACGCCGATGCGGCCCACGAAGCTGGAGTAGTCCAGCGCCGAAATCTGCAGCTGCAGGGGAGCGGCCGGGTCGCCGGAATTCGGCGGCACATGCTTGAGGATGGTGTTGAACAGGGCCGACATGTCAGGGCCCCACTGCTCGCCCGGCGCGCCTTCTTCCAGCGAAGTCCAGCCGTTGATACCCGAGGCATACACCACGGGGAAGTCGAGCTGCTCATCGGTGGCACCGAGCTTGTCGAACAGGTCGAATGCGGCATTCACCACCTTGTCGGGGTTGGCGCCGGGCTTGTCCACCTTGTTCACCACCAGGATGGGGCGCAGGCCCAGAGCCAGCGCCTTCTTGGTGACGAAACGCGTCTGGGGCATGGGGCCTTCCTGGGCGTCGATCAGCAGCACCACGCTGTCCACCATGGACAGGGCTCGCTCCACTTCGCCGCCAAAGTCCGCGTGGCCAGGGGTGTCCACGATGTTGATGTGCGTGCCTTCCCAGCTCACGGCGCAGTTCTTGGCCAGGATGGTGATGCCGCGCTCGCGCTCGATGGCGTTGTTGTCCATCACGGTATCGACCACCTTTTCGTGCTCGGCGAAGGTGCCGGACTGGCGCAGCAGCTGGTCCACCATGGTGGTCTTGCCATGGTCCACGTGGGCGATGATGGCGATGTTGCGGATTTGTTTGCTCATAGTTTTTCCAATATGCCGCTGGCTTGTGGGCGCGGCGTGCCTTCCAAAATTTGTTGAATTTCCAGCGGACTCAGCAGCCGGTCGGGCACCAGCTCGCCGCCTGCGACATGGCCGACACCGAGCAGGGCCCTGGGACGGTCACCGAACACGGCCACCGCCGGTGCATCAGGCCAAGGCCCCCGGCGGCGCATGCCGGAGAGAAACCGGCCCGCATTGTCGTTGTCGAGCGTGACCTGCACATGTCCGGCCAGCAGCGCTTCGGGCGGCTCCAGGCAGGCCAGGCGCGCGCTGTCGTCCAGCGCCTCCAGTTGCTCCAGCGTGGTGCAACGCTCCACGCCAATGCCACCGGTCTCGATGCGGCGCAGGAAAGTAAGGTGCGCACCGCAACCCAGCGCGGCACCGATGTCCTCGCCGAGGGTGCGGATGTAGGTACCTTTGCTGCATTTCACTATCATTTTGATAGCTGCTTGCGCTTTACTGTCTTGCGTCAGAGCCAGATTCAATGCATGAATGGTCACATCACGCGGCGCGCGCTCTACGGCAATGCCCGCACGCGCATACTCGTACAAGGCCTTGCCGTCCTTCTTGAGCGCGCTGTGCATAGGCGGCACCTGGCGGATGGGCCCGGTGAACTGCAGGCGCACCTGCTCCAACCGCTCGGGGGTGAGCTGTGCCGGATCCACCGTGCGCCGCTCCAGCAACTCGCCCTCGGCGTCGCCGGTGGTGGTGGTCACGCCCAGCAAGGCCACGGCCTCGTAGGTCTTGTCGGCCTCGAGCTGGAGCTGGCTGAACTTGGTGGCCGCACCAAAGCACAGCGGCAGCACACCACTGGCCAATGGGTCGAGCGTGCCGGTGTGGCCCGCCTTCTCGGCACGCAGCAACCATTTGGCCTTTTGCAAGGCCTGGTTGCTGGTCATGCCCAGTGGCTTGTCGATCAGCAGCACCCCGTGCACGGGGCGCCGGACGACCCTCGTGCGCGGCGCGTCCATGGTCATTCTTCCGCGTCTTTGGCCCGCGAGGAGACCGCCTTGGCGATCAGTGCGTTCATGTCGGCCGCTCGCTCCTGCGTGCGGTCGTACACGAAGTGCAACGTGGGCACCGTATGGATGTGCAGGCGCTTGAACAGGCCATTGCGCAAATGCCCAGCCGCATGGTTGAGCGCCTCCTGCGTCACCGCAGGGTCGCCCACCAGCACGCTGAAAAACACCTTGGCATGTGCATAGTCGGGCGTGACTTCCACACCCTGCAGCGTGACCATGCCCACGCGCGGGTCCTTCAACTCGCGCGCAATCAGCTCCGTCAGATCGCGCTGGATCTGGTCGGCGACCTTGAAGGCGCGGTTCGGCGTAGCAGGTTTCTTCGCGGCCATATCAGTATTCCATCGCAGGCTGCAGCTGTGCCAGCAGTGCGTAATTCTCACGCGGCGCAGGCCAGCGCCCCCGCGCAAGGGCCGCCCCGCAGCGCTGGGGGCGTCCCCCTCCCGCCACGCGCAGCGTGGCGAGAGAGGGGGAAGGCGCAAAGCGACTCAGGGGGTGTCTCATAGAGTCCGTGCGATTTCCTTGATCTCGAAGAACTCCAGCTGATCACCTTCCTTGATGTCGTTGTAGTTCTTGAGCTTGATACCGCACTCGAAGCCTTCCTTGACTTCCTTGACGTCGTCCTTGAGGCGGCGCACCGACTCCACATCGCCCGTGTACACCACCACGTTGTCGCGCAGCAGACGGAACTTGCAGTTGCGCGTGACCTGGCCGGAGGTGATGTAGGAACCCGCCACCGTGCCGATCTTGGAAGCCACGAACACGGTGCGGATTTCCGCAGTACCCAGGGCTTCTTCGCGTTGCTCAGGCGCCAGCATGCCGGACATGGCCGCCTTCAACTCATCCACTGCGTCATAGATGATGTTGTAGTAGTGGATGTCCACACCATTGGTCTCGGCCGTCTTGCGCGCGCCAGCGTCGGCACGCACGTTGAAGCCGATGACGATGGCCTTGGATGCGATGGCAAGGTTGATGTCGCTTTCGCTGATGCCGCCGACGCCCGCATACACGAGCTGGACCTTGATTTCCTCGTTGGAGAGCTTCAGCAGCGAGGCGGCCAGCGCTTCCTGCGAACCCTGCACGTCGGCCTTGATGATGATGGGCAAGGTTTGCACTTCGCCCGCCGTCATTTCGGAGAACACGTTCTCCAGCTTCGCGGCCTGCTGCTTGGCCAGCTTGGTGTTGCGGAACTTGCCAGCACGGTAGGTGGCAATTTCACGCGCACGGCGCTCGTCCAGCATGACCATGAACTCGTCACCCGCCTGGGGCACATCGGACAGGCCCTGGATTTCCACCGGAATGGAAGGCCCGGCTGTCTTGGAGGTACGGCCGTTTTCATCCAGCATGGCGCGCACACGGCCGTAGGTCTGGCCTGCCAGCACCACGTCGCCCACCTTCAGCGTACCGGACTGCACCAGCACCGTGGCCACAGGGCCGCGGCCCTTGTCGAGCTGGGCTTCGATGACGAGACCCTTGGCGGTGGCTTCCACCGGCGCCTTGAGTTCCAGCACTTCGGCCTGCAACAGCACCTGCTCCAGCAGTTCATCGATGCCCATGCCGGTCTTGGAGGACACGGGAACAAAAGGCGAATCGCCACCGTATTCTTCGGGCACCACCTCCACTGCCACCAGTTCCTGCTTCACGCGGTCCGGGTTGGCATCGGGCTTGTCGGCCTTGGTGATGGCAACAACCATGGGCACCTTGGCAGCCTTGGCGTGCTTGATGGCTTCCTTGGTCTGGGGCATGACACCGTCGTCGGCTGCCACCACCAGGATCACAATGTCGGTGGCCTGTGCACCGCGCGCACGCATGGCCGTAAAGGCTTCGTGGCCGGGGGTATCCAGGAAGGTCACCATGCCGCGCGGCGTATCCACGTGGTACGCGCCAATGTGCTGCGTGATGCCACCTGCCTCGCCCGAAGCGACCTTGGTGCGACGGATGTAGTCCAGCAGCGAGGTCTTGCCGTGGTCCACGTGGCCCATGACGGTGACCACGGGCGCACGAGGCAGCACCTCGGCGTCCTGCATTGCCGATTCCTCGTCGGTAAAGGCTTCCGGATCGTCCAGCGCCGCCACCACAGCCTTGTGGCCCAGTTCTTCGACCACGATCATGGCCGTGTCCTGGTCCAGGGGCTGGTTGATGGTGGCCATCTGGCCCAGCTTCATGAGCTGCTTGATGACCTCGGACGCCTTGATGGACATCTTGTGTGCCAGCTCGGCCACCGTGATGGTCTCGGGCACGTGCACTTCCAGGGTGCGCACTTCGGCCACAGCGGCCTGGCCCATGTCGTGCGAACGATCCCGATCGCCGCGCCGACCGCCGCCCTTGGGGCCACCTGCGCGCCAGGCGCTGCCACGGGCAGAACCACCAGTGGTGTCACCACGGGTTTTGATCTCTTTCTTTTTGCCAGGCTCGCCGGCCCAGCTGGAAGACAGCTTGGCGGATTTGACTTCTTTGCCACCTGCGCCAGCACCAGCACCAGCCGTCGCTGCACCACCTGCGGTGCGACCTGCGCCCGCGGCCGGGGTGTTGGCAGGCTTGTGCAGGGTGCCCTTCTTGGGCTCGGCTGCAGCCGCACGGGCAGCGGGCTTGGGTTCCTCGGGCTTCTTGGCCACCAGCACCTTGGCGGGCGTGGACATCATGGAACGGATGGCCGCAGCCTCCTCCAGCGCCTTGCGACGGCGCTCCTCCAGATCCTTGGCACGTGCCGACTCATCCGCGGCACGGGCCTTGGCTTCAGCGTCTGCCTTGGCACGCGCCTCAGCCTGTGCGGCAGCGCGCGCAGCAGCTTCCTGCTCTTGTTCTCGCGTGGCTTCCTGCTTGGCGGCAGATGCCTGTGCCTTCTTGGCCGCTTCTTCGGCAGCATAGGCGGCAGCGCGCTCGGCGGCCTCGCGTTCACGGCGCTCGCGATCCTCACGCTCCAGGCGCTGGGCTGCAAGCTCTTCTTCCTGGCGGCGGATCAGCTCGGCCTGGTGGCGGGCCTCTTCTTCACGCCGTGCCAGTTCGGCCTGTTCAGGATCGGGCTGCTCGGGCTTGGCCTCTGGCACCGGGGCCTGGGCGGCCTCGGCGGCCTCATCGCGCTTGACGAAAGTGCGCTTCTTGCGCACTTCCACCTGGATGGTGCGCGCCTTGCCGGTGGCATCGGCCTGCTTGATCTCGGTGGTGGACTTGGTGACCAGCGTGATCTTCTTGCGGTCACCCTGGGCCACGCCATGGCTGGCCTGCAGGTGGGCGAGCAGCTTTTGCTTGTCTGCCTCGGTCAGCGCATCTGCGGGCGACGACTTGACCACGCCTGCCGACTTGAGCTGTTCGAGCAGGACTTCAGGGGTTTTCTTGAGTTCGCTGGCGAACTCTGCGACGGTGTTACTCGACATATTGGCTCTGTTCCTCCCTGACCCTTACTCTTGCCCCGTGAACCAGTGTTCACGCGCCTTCATGATCAAGGCCTTGGCTTCTTCCTCGGACTGTCCGGTCAGTTCGGTCAGTTCATCGATGGCCAAATCGGCCAGTTCGTCACGGGTGTGCACTCCACCATCAGCCAGCTTGGCAATGAGTTCGGGGGTCATGCCTTCGAGGTCGCGCAGGTCTTGCGACACACTCTCGACGCTGTCCTCGCGGGCGATTTCCATGGTGAGCAGCACGTCCTTGGCACGGGCACGCAGCTCGTTGACGGTTTCCTCGTCGAAACTCTCGATCTCCAGCATTTCCTGCAGCGGCACATAGGCCACTTCTTCGAGGCTGGTGAAACCTTCCTCGATCAGGATGTCGGCAATCTCCTGATCCACATCGAGCTTTTCCATGAACAGACGACGTGCCGCTTCGGTTTCGTTGGCGTGCTTCTGCGCAGACTCGGCGGCGTCCATGATGTTGATCTTCCAACCGGTCAGGTCGGACGCCAGACGCACGTTCTGGCCGCCCCGGCCAATGGCGATGGCCAGGTTTTCCTCGTCCACCACCACGTCCATGGCGTGCTTTTCCTCGTCCACCACGATGGACTGCACATTGGCCGGTGCCAGAGCGCCGATGACGAACTGCGCCGGGTCCTCAGACCACAGCACGATGTCCACGCGCTCACCGGCCAGCTCGTTGGTCACGGCGTTGACGCGCGTGCCACGCACCCCCACGCAAGTGCCGATGGGGTCCACACGGCGGTCGTGCGAGAGCACGGCAATCTTGGCACGGCTACCGGGGTCGCGGGCGCAGCTCTTGATCTCCAGCAGGCCCTGCTCGATCTCGGGCACCTCATGGCGGAACAGCTCGATCATGAACTCGGGCGCCGAACGCGAGAGGATGATGGGCGCGCCGCGCAGCGTCAGATCCACCTCCATGATCATGGCGCGCACGCGGTCGCCGGTGCGCAGGTTTTCCTTGGGGATCATTTCAGAGCGGCGCAGACGACCCTCGACACGACCGGATTCGACAATGAGGTCGCCCTTGTCCATGCGCTTGACGGTGCCGGTGAAGATCTTTTCGCCACGCGACATGAAGTCGTTGAGCAGCATTTCGCGCTCGGCGTCGCGGATTTTCTGCAGGATGACCTGCTTGGCCGCCATGGCGCCAATGCGGCCAATCGGCACGGATTCGACCGGCTCTTCGATGTACTCCCCCACCTGGATGCCGGGAACGCGGTCTTGCGCGTCCATGAGCATTTCTTCGGCGTCGGGGTTTTGCAGGCCAGCATCGTCGGGCACCACCAGCCAGCGGCGGAAGGTTTCGTAGTTGCCACTGTCGCGATCCACAGACACGCGGATGTCAACCTCGCCCTCGTACAGCTTCTTTGTCGCCTGGGCCAGGGCGGCCTCGACCGCACCCAGAACCACATCGCGCTCGACGTTCTTCTCGCGCGAAATGGCTTCCACCAACATCAACAATTCGCGATTCATGCCACGACTCTCCTGTTCTTAATCACCCGCAGAGCCCGCGCCAGGCGGCAGACCCCTCATCCATATCCGGCAAGCCGGCCCGGTCAGAGCCCGGACGCAGCGCCCCTTCCCTTGAAATCCACAATCGGCGCCAAACGCGCCTCACGCAACTCGTCCAGCGTGAACCCCAACACCTGCAGCGGTGCGGGTGCACGCTTCTTGCTGATCTTCTGGCCCGGCTTGGCGGCGGGCTCATCGCTCCAGACGATCTGCCAGCCGCCCGCCTCGGCCCGCGACAGTCGGCCACGAAACTTCTTGCGCAAGGGGCTCACCTGGCCCGCCGCAGCCGCCCCCATGGGCGCCTTGAGGGTGATGTCGATCACCTCGCCCTCGAAACGCTGGTAATCCTGCTCATGGCGCAAAGGCCGGTCGATGCCGGGGGAGGAGACCTCCAGGCGCTTGTAGTCCACGCCATCGACCTCCAGCGCAAACTGGAGCTGGCGCGTCACTTTTTCGCAGTCTTCGACGGTAATGAACTGTGGAGGCACAGCAGCCTCGCCCTCCGTCGGCGGCTGCCACGGCCAGTCGATGGTGATACGCAGGGTGCCACCCTGGGCGCGTTCGATCTCGACCAGGTCGTAACCCAGGCCGCTGACGGTTTGCTCGACGATCTGCTGTAGTGCCACTGGTATTCAATTACCGCAAAAACAAAAAACCCGATAACCCCTCAGAGGCTTCGAGCTCCAAAAGCAAACGACCAAAAAAAACGGGCGGTTGGTACCCGCCCGTTTGGTCGTGAGGCCCGCATTGTAACCTGCAAAGCCTTGATTCGCAAGACAGAGCGGCCCTTTTTTGTCAAGCAAACACCCTACTCAACCCGCCCACGGCATACGCTTGGCGAATCCGCTCCATCAAGGCCATGGCCGAAGCGTCCCGCAGCAACGGCGGCGGGTCGTCCTGCCAGCGCTGCAACATGCGCTCCAGCACTGCCGCCTGTGGCAGCAAGGCCCCCAGGAAGCGCACCCCTGCCGCGTCGGCCAGCAGCAGGGTTGGGAAGGTCTCCACGTCATAGTCGCCAGCGACGTCGGCCTCATCTTCGATGTCCAGCCAGACAAAACGCGCCCAGGGAAACTGCCGCGCCAGGGTATCAATGACGGCGCGGTAGTCCCGGCAGGTGCCGCACCACTGGGCACACAGGCAGACCACCCAAGCGTCGGAATCGGCGTCTGGGGGAGCAGGGGCAGGCGAACAGGCCTGAGGGGACATAGAGAAGAAACCTTGCAAATCAACGGCACGCCGCAACGGCGTTCAAGGCTGTGATGGTAACGGCACCATCACCCCTCAAACCAGTGCCGCGTGCGGTTGACCAGCGCCACCAATGACAGCATCACCGGCACCTCCACCAGCACGCCCACCACGGTGGCCAGCGCCGCGCCCGAGTTCAGGCCGAACAGCGAGATTGCCACCGCCACGGCGAGCTCGAAGAAGTTCGAGGTGCCAATCAGGCAGGCCGGCCCGGCCACGTTGTGTGGCAACTTGAGCCAGCGTGCCGCCACCAGAGCTATGGCAAAAATGCCATAGCTCTGCACAATCAGCGGAACGGCGATCAGACCGATCACCAGCGGCTGGGCCACGATGGTGCCCGCCTGGAAGCCGAACAGCAGCACCACGGTGGCGATCAGCCCGACGATGGACCAGGGCTTGAGCCGCGCCACGAAGTCGGCCACGGCCTGGTTGGAGCGCCGTTGCAACGCGTGCCGCGTGGCCATGCCCGCCGCCAGCGGCAGAACGACGTAAAGCACGGTGGAGAGCACCAGCGTCTCCCAGGGCACGGTCACGTTGGTCACGCCCAGCAGGAAGGCGGCGATGGGCGCGAAGGCCACCACCATGATGAGGTCGTTGATGGACACCTGCACCAGCGTGTAGTTGGCGTCGCCCTTCACCAGTTGGCTCCAGACGAACACCATGGCCGTGCACGGTGCCACGCCCAGCAGGATCATGCCGGCGATGTATTCGCTGGCCGACCGCGCATCGACCCAGGGCGCGAACAGGTATTGAAAGAACAACACGCCCAGCGCCGCCATGGTGAATGGCTTGATGAGCCAGTTGACCACCAGTGTGAGCAGCAGCCCGCGCGGCTTCTGGCCCACGTCCTTGACCGCGCTCCAGTCGATCTGGATCATCATCGGGTAGATCATCACCCAGATGAACACGGCCACCACCAGGTTGACATGCGCCACCTCCAGCCCGGCGATGGCCTGGAAGGCGCCCGGTACCAGCAGCCCCAGGCCCACGCCCGCCAGGATGCCCAGGCCCACCCAAACGGTCAGATATCGCTCGAACAGCCCCATGTCATGCCCCCGTGGTTGACAGCGCAGCGCCCGCCAGTTGCAGCAGGCGCGGCACGCCCACGGGCTCCTCGCTGAGCAGCGGCACCACGGCGTGGCGCGCGGCGTGGTGCGCGGCCACGGCCTCGATCTCGCGCAGCTCGTTGCGGGCGCGCTGGCGCAGCAGCGGTGAGGTGACGCGGGCCGCTGCCACGCTGTTGTTCACCACCCAGGCCCAGGGTTCGATGCCCGCGCGGCGCAGGTCGGCCTGCAGATTGGCGGCTTCGAGCACTGGCGTGGTCTCGGCCAGCGTGGCGATGAGCACCTTGGTCTGCTTCGGGTCCTGCAACTGCATCATGGGCGTGGTGAAGTGCAGGCCCTTGTCGCCCATCTGGCGCACGATGTCGCGGTGGTAGGCGCCGGTGGCGTCGAGCAGCAGCAGCGTGTGGCCGGTGGGCGCGGTGTCCATCACCACGAATTTGCGGCCCGCCTCGCGGATCACGCGCGAGAAAGCCTGGAACACCGCGATCTCTTCCGTGCAGGGCGAGCGAAGGTCTTCTTCGAGCAGCGCACGGCCCGCCGCATCGAGCCCGGCGCCCTTGCTGGCCAGCACCTGCTGGCGGTAGCGCTCCGTGACCTCGTGCGGATCGATGCGGCTCACGCTCAAATGCTCCAGCGATCCCGCCAGCGTTTCCTGGAGGTGCGCCGCCGGGTCGGAGGTGGTCAGATGCACCTCGTGCCCCCGGTGCGCCAACTCCACGGCCACGGCGGCGGCCAGCGTGGTCTTGCCCACGCCGCCCTTGCCCATGACCATCACCAGCCCATGGCCATCCTGGGCGATTTCGTCCACCAGCCGGGACAGGCTGGGCGCCTGCAGCAGGGGCAGGCTCTCACCGGGGGCCTCGCCTGCGGTGGCCGGGGCCGCATCGAGCAACTGGCGCAGGGCATCAATGCCCACCAGATTGAAGGGCTTGAGCGGCACCTGGTCCAGCGGCAGCGCGCGCAGGCCTTCGGGCAGGGCGGCCAGCGCCGCCCGCTCGCGCCGGCACACGGCCGCGGCCAGCGGATCGTGCTCGGCTTCCGCCAAGGGCAGCACGCCGTTGACGACCAAGCACTGCTGGCGCAGGCCGATGGCGGCCAGCTCGGCGTGGGTGCGCGCGGCCTCGCGCAGCGTGGCGGGCTGGGCACGCGCCACCAGCACCAGCCGGGTATGGGCAGGGTCGGCCAGCGCCTCCACGGCGGCCTGGTAGCGCTCGCGCTGCTTCTCCAGCCCGGCCAGCGGCCCCAGGCACGAGGCATCGCCCTTGCCGGCCTCCAGGAAGCCGCTCCAGGCACCGGGCAACTGCAGCAGCCGGATGGTGTGGCCGGTGGGTGCGGTGTCGAACAGGATGTGCTCGTACTGCGCATGGAGCGCCGTGTCGGTCAGCAGCGCGGTGAATTCGTCAAAGGCGGCGATCTCGGTGGTGCAGGCGCCTGACAGCTGCTCCTCGATGTCCTTGACCACCGCATCCGGCAGCACGCCGCGCACCGGGCCGACGATGCGGTCGCGGTAGCCCTGTGCGGCGGCCTGCGGGTCGATCTCCAGCGCCGCCAGGCCCGGCACCTCCGGCACGGGCGTGATGTGGTTGCCAATCGCGATGCCGAACACCTGCCCGACGTTGGAGGCCGGATCGGTGCTCACCAGCAGCACGCGCCGCCCTTGCGCCACCAGGTGCAGCGCGGTGGCGCAGGCGAGCGAGGTCTTGCCCACGCCTCCCTTGCCGGTAAAGAAAAGAAAGCGCGGAGCTTGGTCGAGAAAATGCATGGCAGCGTGGGGTGAAGTGACGAGAGCGGAGACAAGCACGCGGCGCTCAGCCGCAGCAACCACCCGAACAGCAGTTGCCGGCACTCTCGGCCTTGGCGGCGGCAGGCGCGGCCAGGCCAGCCCAGCGCGCCAGGTCGGCGCGCGAGGGGTAGCGGCCCGCCAGCACGATCTGGCCGTCCACCAGCGTGAGCGGCAGCGCCTCCTGCCCTGCGCGCTCCAGGAAAGCCTTGACCGGCGCGCTCTCCGCGAAGGCCATGGGCTGCTGCGCGAGGTTGAAGCGCTCCAGCTGGGCGCCGTTCTGGCGCGCCCAGTCGGCATCGGCCGAGAAGTTGACGAGGTTCTGGTCCACATCGGTGCCGCACACGCCGCTGCTGCAGCACAGGGCCGGGTCGAAAATCTGGATGGTGCTCATGGGTACTCCTGGTTTCAATGGGACGAGAGACTGCGTGCCGCATCCTGCAGCAGGCTTTTGTGCAATTTTTCCGGCGGCAGGCTCAGCAACAGCTCCAGCCGCTGGCCGATCTCATGCAGCGTGTGGCGGAACGCCTGGCGCTTGACATCGTCTGGCGCATCGCCTGCGGAAGGATCGGCATAGCCCCAGTGCGCCGTGGCCGGATGGCCAGGCCAGATGGGGCACACCTCGCCCGCCGCGTTGTCGCACACGGTGATGATCAGGTCCATGTGCGGTGCGCCGGGCGTGGCGAATTCATCCCAGCTCTTGCTGCGCAGCCCCTCGATGGAAATGCCCGCGCTTTGCAGGACTTCGAGCGCCAGCGGGTGGGGTTGTTGCCCTGGACGCGGACTGCTGCCGGCCGACCAGGCCTGGAAGCGCCGTGCGGGGGATCGGCGGTCCAGGTGGTTGAGCAAAGCCTCGGACAGGATGCTGCGGGCAGAGTTGTGGGTACAGAGAAACAGAACATTCAGCATCACGGGTGGCCTCGGGCGGGTTCTGGGCTGGACAGGGTAGGATCGAAAAGCTGGCTGGCGGCAATCAGGCCCGCGCGCACCAGCAGCGCCTCGGGGACCACTTCATGGCTGGTGCCATCGATTTCCAGCGTGCGGCACTCCGCATCGCCGCACGCATCGCAGCACTGGCTGCTGCCACTGCGTGCGCCCAGCCAGTCTTCCAGCGGACGGCCACCCACCCAGATGCGGTTGGACTGGTCGGGCTGTTGCAGGAACGTGGCGGGATCGATCTCGCGCGTTTCCAGCACCGGTCGCACGCCGAGCGGCTCCAGGGCCGCGCGCAAGCGGTCCACGGCCTGCTGCACTTGCTGATGCGTTCCGGCACAGCGCGGGCAGGTGGAGCCCGTGGAATCAATCAACCGCTGCCAGGTGATGGCGAGTTCTTTCATGGGCAATCCGTACAGGCAGCAACCGCATGCGGGCCCAGGCAAGCCTCGGGGTGACCGCCACAGCATTCGGCAGTGAGATAGGCCACCAGCTCCCCCATGAGCGCCATGTGGGCGCGGTAGCGCTGGAAGCGCCCTTCCTGCGTCACCGACAGCAGGCCCGCTTGCGTGAGCGCCTTGAGATGAAACGACAGGTTGGTCGCGGGCAATCCGAGTGCTGCCGCGATCTCACCCGCCACCA
The DNA here is from genome assembly GCF_010020825.1 of Acidovorax sp. 210-6. Taxonomy (GTDB): domain Bacteria; phylum Pseudomonadota; class Gammaproteobacteria; order Burkholderiales; family Burkholderiaceae_C; genus Simplicispira; species Simplicispira sedimenti. Next base: position 1,822,895 of record NZ_JAACJE010000001.1, on the reverse strand, counting down.
GCCCATCGGGGGCATGCCGGACCAGCAAGCGGAACACATCCAGACGCACGCTGGAAGCGAGCGACTCGAAGACGATGATGGCTGTCTCTTTTTCCATGCTTTGATTATTCAATACTTATTGAAACATTGCAATAATAAAAGGCAATCCCCAATGCTCCCGCCGAAAAGGGTCTGAGGCAGCGAGTTCCCAGCCCAGAGAAACGCCCTGCCCGGCACCCGATCGGCCTACACTTCCCAGGCACACAGCCCTGTTCCACACCGTGCCCGATTCCACAGCCCCCGTTTCCGAGCGCTTTCACGGACTCAGCTCTGCCCAAGCACAGCAACGCCTGGCCACCGAAGGGAGCAATCTGCTGCCGTCCAGCACACCCAAGTCCACGCTGGCCATCGTGCGGGACGTGGTCACCGAGCCCATGTTCCTGATGCTGCTGGCCGCAGGCGGCATCTATCTGGCCCTGGGCGACCGGGGCGAGGCCCTGTTCCTGCTGGGCTTCGTGTTCGTGGTCATCGGCATCACGCTGGCACAGGAGCGCAAGACCCAGCGCGCGCTCGAATCCTTGCGCGACCTGTCGGCACCGCGCGCCCTGGTCATCCGCGATGGCCAGGAGCAGCGCATCGCCGGGCGCGACGTAGTGCGCGGCGACCTGATGGTGCTGCACGAGGGCGACCGCATCGCCGCCGACGCCCTGCTGATTGACGGCCAGCTCGAAGTGGACGAATCCCTGCTCACCGGCGAAGCCGTGCCCGTGGCCAAGCTGCCCATGGCGCCCAACGGCCAGCCAGACGCGGCCCTGGCACCGGGCGGTGACGGCACGCCAGGCCTGTTCGCCAGCACCGTGGTCACGCGGGGCGTGGGCGTGGCACGGGTGTGCGCCACCGGCGCCCGGACGGCCGTGGGGCGCATCGGCGCCGACCTGGCGGCCACCACCGAGCCGTCCTCGGCGCTGCAGGAAGGATCGCGCCGGCTGGTGCGCAACCTTGGCATCGGTGCCGTGGTGCTGGCGCTGGCCCAGGTGCTACTGGGCTGGTGGTGGAACGGCCGCCCCCTGCTGGAGAGCCTGCTCTCAGGCATCGCCCTGGCCATGGCCATCCTGCCCGAGGAGATTCCGGTCATCCTGACCGTGTTTCTGGCGCTGGGCGCCTGGCGCATTGCGCACCAGAAGGTGCTGACGCGGCGCGTCACCGCCGTCGAGGCGCTGGGCGCCATCACCGTGCTGGCCGTGGACAAGACGGGCACGCTCACCCTCAACCGCATGGCCGTGGCCGAGCTGGCCACGCCCGAGCAGCATTTCCGCCCCGAAGGTGCCAGCCATCTGCCGGAGGAATTCCACCGGCTGGCCGAATTCGCCATGCTGGCCACGCCGGGCGACCCGTTCGATCCCATGGAAAAGGCCATTCAGCATTTCGGCCACCAGTGGCTGGAAGGCACCGAGCATGTGCACGATGGGCGCGAGCCCGAATTCGAGTACGCCCTCTCGGGCGAGATCCTGGCCATGACGCGCGTGTTCGCCAGCGACGAGCCCGACGTGCACCTGCTGGCCACCAAAGGCGCGCCCGAAGCCGTGGCCGACCTGTGCCATCTCGATGCCGCGCGGCTGGACGCGATTCGTCGCCAGGTCGAGGCCATGGCCGAACGCGGCCTGCGCGTGCTCGGCGTGGCGCGGGGACGCTGGCGGGGCCCGGCGCTGGCGCCCGATCAGAGCCCGCCCTGGCCGACCAGCCAGCACGACTTCGACTTTGATTTCCTCGGCCTCGTGGCGCTGGCCGACCCGCCCCGCCCCGAGGTGCCCGCCGCGCTGGCCGAATGCCGGCGTGCCGGCGTGCGCGTGGTCATGATGACCGGCGACCACCCGGCCACGGCCCGCACCATCGCCCAGCAGGTGGGCCTGTCAGACCGCCCCGAGGTCATCACCGGCGCGGAGCTGGAGGCGCTGGACGATGCGGCCCTTGCCAAGCGGCTGCGCCATGTGGACCTGTGCGCGCGTCTCAAGCCCCAGCACAAGCTGCGCCTGGTGCAACTGCTGCGCGCCAGCGGCGAAGTGGTGGCCATGACCGGCGACGGCGTGAACGACGCCCCCGCGCTCAAGGCCGCCGACGTGGGCATCGCCATGGGCGAGCGCGGTACCGATGTGGCACGCGAGGCTTCCGCGCTGGTGCTGCTGGACGACAGCTTCGCGCGCATCGTGGCCGCCATCCGCCAGGGGCGGCGCATCGACGACAACGTGCGCAAAGCCACACGCTTTGTATTCGCCGTGCATGTGCCCATCATCGCGCTGGCGCTCGTGCCCACGCTGCTGCACTGGCCGGTGCTGCTGCTGCCGGTGCATATCGTGCTGATGGAACTGCTGATCGACCCGGCCTGCTCCATCGTGTTCGAGGCCGAACCCGAGGACAGCGACACCATGGAACGCCCGCCCCGCCCGGTGTCGGATTCGCCCTTCGCCGCTGGCCCCCTGCTCTCCTCCGTGCTGCAGGGCCTGGGCATGGCCGCTGTGCTGCTGGGCGGGCAGGCCTGGCTGGTGGCCCAGGGCTGGAGCGGCGCACAAGGCCGCGCCGTGGTGTTCAGCACCCTGGTATTGGGCGTAATGCTGCTGATCCTGGCCAACCGCGACCTGTCGCGCCCGGCACTGATGGGTGTGACCGACCCCAACCCCTGGCTATGGCGCATGGCCGCCGCCATGGCGCTGCTGCTGGCTGCGGTCCTTGGCGTCCCCGTGCTGCGTGACCTGATGGGCCTGGCCCTGCCAGGCATGCCAGGGCTGGCGACGGGCGTCGGCCTGGTGGCGCTGTGCCTGGTGTGGCTGGAAGCTGTGCGCCAGGTGCAGCAGCGCTGGCGCAGCGCCCCCACGCTGCGGCAAAACGGGGGATGAACTACGCGGCGGCCGCGACCAGCCGCTGGGTGTAGGGGTGCTGTGGCGCGTCGAGCACCTGGCCCACACTGCCCTGCTCCACCACTGTGCCATCCTTCATCACCAGCACCTCGTGCGCCATGGCGCGGATCACATCCACGTCGTGCGTGATGAGCAGGTAGCTCAGGCCCTTATCCTTTTGCAGCCGCTGCAGCAACCCCAGCACCTGCTGCTGGATGGTGACATCGAGCGCGCTGGTGGGCTCGTCGAGCACCAGCACGCGCGGCTGCACGATGAGCGCGCGCGCCACCGCCAGGCGCTGGCGCTGCCCCCCCGAGAATTCATGCGGATAGCGCGCCAGCAGGCCGGGGAACTGCGCCTCGGTCAGCCCCACCTCGGCCAATGCGGCTTCGACACGCCCACGGCGTTCTGTCCCATCCAGCGCAGGCTCGTGCACCTTGAGGCCCTCGCCCACGATCTCTTCCACCGTCAGGCGCGGCGAGAGCGAGGAGAACGGATCCTGGAACACCACCTGCACCTGGCGGCGCAGCCGCTGGTTGGCCGGCGTGTTGCGCGTGGCGGGCTGCTGCCAGCCCTGCCCGGCCACCGCCAGTTCGCCGCCGTGCGGCAGCAGGCCCAGGATGGCCTGCGCCAGCGTGGACTTGCCCGAGCCCGATTCCCCCACCACGCCCAGCGTGCGGCCCGGTGGCAGTTGCAGCGTGGCCCCCTGCACGGCGACGAATTCGCCCTTCCTGAACCAGCCCCCGATGCCGGGCAGCGGCGTGGGATAGACCACGCGCAGGTGCTGCGCCTGGACCACGGGGGCGGTGCCTTCGGGTAGCGCGCCTTCCACCACATCGCGCCGGGGCTGGCTGGCGATGAGGCGCTGGGTGTAGGGGTGCTGCGGCGCGCGGAAGACATCGGCGACGCTGCCCTGCTCCACCAGCACGCCCTGCTCCATCACGGCCACGCGGTCGGCGAAGCGGCGCACCAGATTCAGGTCATGGGTGATGAGCAGCACGGCCATGCCGCTGCTGCGCTGCAGCTCGGACAGAAGATCGAGAATCTGGCCGCGCAGCGTGACGTCGAGCGCCGTCGTGGGCTCGTCGGCCAGCAGCAGCGCGGGCTCGCTCGCCAGGGCCATGGCGATCATGGCGCGCTGGCGCTGGCCGCCGCTGAGCTGGTGCGGAAAGCTGCCCGCACGCCGTTCGGGCTCGGGAATGCCGGTTTTTGCTAGCAATTCAATAGCTGCTTGCGCAGATTCTGCGGGCGTCAGAGCCTTCTTCAGCTCCAAAACCTCGGCAATCTGCTGGCCGATGGTCATGAGCGGGTTCAGCGCCGTCATGGGCTCCTGGAACACCATGGCGATCTCGCCGCCGCGCACGCCGCGCATTTCGCGCTCCGATAACGAGAGCAGGTCGCGCCCGCGCAGCATGGCCTGGCCACTGATTTTGGCCTCACCCGCCAGGCGCAGCAGGCTGAGCGCGGTGATGGTCTTGCCCGAGCCGGATTCGCCCACCAGCGCCAGCTTCTCGCCGGACGCGATGTCGAAGCCCACGCCGCGCACCACCTCCTTGGCACCGAAGCGCACGGAGAGGTCGCGCACCTGGAGCAGCGCGTTGATGGCTTCGCCGGTCATTTGTCCGCCTTTCGGGGGTCGAGCGCATCGCGCAGCGCATCGCCCATGAAGGTCAGCAGCAGCAGCGTGACCACCAGCACGCCAAAGGTGGACAGCGAGATCCACCAGGCGTCGATGCTGTTCTTGCCCTGCGAGAGCAGTTCGCCCAGGCTGGGCGTGCCCGGCGGCACGCCCAGGCCCAGGAAGTCGAGCGAGGTCAGCGCCAGGATGGCCGCGCTCATGCGGAACGGCAGGAAGGTGACCACCGGCGTGAGGCTGTTGGGCAGGATGTGGCGCCAGATGATCTGCGCATTGCCCACGCCCAGGGCGCGCGCGGCCTTCACATAGTCAAGCTGGCGGTTGCGCAGGAATTCGGCGCGCACGTAGTCCGAGAGGCCCATCCAGCCGAACAGGCTCAGCAGAATCAGCAGCAGCGCAATGCTGGGCGCGAACACCGCGCTGAAGATGATGAGCAGGTACAGCTCGGGCATGGAGCCCCAGATCTCAATGAAGCGCTGGAAGGCCAGGTCCGTCTTGCCGCCAAAGAAGCCCTGGATGGCCCCGGTGAGCACGCCCAGCGCCACGCCCGTCACGGTGAGCGCCAGCGCGAACAGCACACTCACGCGGAAGCCGTAGATGAGCTGTGCCAGCAGATCGCGCCCCCGGTCGTCGGTGCCCAGCCAGTTTTCCGGCGTGGGCGCCGAGGGGTTGGGCGCCTTGGCGAAGTAGTTGAGCGTGTTCGGGCCGTAGCGGTTGAGGGTGTACAGCGCCCAGTTGCTGCCCGCGGTAATGCGCTCGCGGATGAAGGGGTCTAGGTAGTCGGTCGGCGTTTCGAAGTCGCCGCCAAAGGTCTTCTCGGGGTAGTCCTTGAGCATGGGAAAGTAGGTCTGCCCCTCGTAGCGCACGATGAGCGGCCGGTCGTTGCTGACCAGCTCGGCGCACAGGCTCACCAGCACCAGCGCGCAGAAGACGAGCAGGCTCCAGTAACCCAGGCGGTTGCGCTTGAAGCGCAGCCAGGCGCGGCGGGAGGGAGAGAGCGAGGGCGATGGCGAAGAAGAAGCGGTGCGCATGCCGTGGAATGACTCAATCAAACTTCACGCGCGGGTCCACCCACACGTAGCACAGGTCGGAGATCAGCTTGGTCACCAGCCCGATCAGCGTGAACAGGTAGAGCGTGCCCAGCACCACGGGGTAGTCGCGCCGGATCACGCTCTCATAGCTCAGCAGGCCCAGGCCGTCGAGCGAGAACAGTGTTTCGATGAGCAGCGAGCCTGCGAAGAACGCACCGATGAAGGCGGCCGGAAAGCCGGTGATGATGGGAATGAGTGCATTACGGAACACATGCTTCCAGAGCACCTGGCGCTCCGAGAGGCCCTTGGCGCGCGCCGTCAGCACGTACTGCTTGCGGATCTCCTCCAAAAAGGCGTTCTTGGTCAGCATGGCCGTGACGGCAAAGCTGCCGAGCACCATGGCCGTGATGGGCAGGGTGATGTGCCACAGGTAGTCCACGATGCGCGCGCCCCAGGACAGCTCCTCCCAGTTGGAGGACGTCAACCCGCGCAGCGGGAACCACTGCAGTTGCCCGCCAAAGATGACCAGCAGAGCCACGCCGAGCACAAAGCCCGGAATGGCATAGCCCACCAGGATGAGCAGCGTGGTCACCAGGTCGAAGCGCGAGCCCGCGCGCACCGCCTTGGCCACGCCCAAGGGCACGGCCACGAGGTAGCTGATGAAGAAGGTCCACAGCCCCAGGCTGATGGAGACGGGGAGTTTCTCCACCACGAGCTGCCATACGTCCTTGTTCTGGAAGAAGCTCTTGCCCAGGTCGAAGCGCGCGAACTGGCCCAGCATCTGCAGGAAGCGCTCGTGCGCGGGCTTGTCGAAGCCGTAGAGCGCCTTGATCTGCTCCAGGCGCTTGGGGTCCACGCCCTGCGCGCCCCGATAGCTCAGGCCCCCGCCTTCGGCACCGCCGCCCACGCCCGCGCCGGCCTTGGCCTCGGCCATGTACTGCTCCACCGGGCCGCCCGGCACGAACTGAATCACCACGAAGGTCAGCAGCAGCACGCCCAGCAGGGTGGGCAGCATAAGCAGGATGCGCTTGAGGATGTAGGCGAACATGTGACTAGCTCGCTTCCAGTTCTTTCAGCGTTCGACCCTGAGCATCCTTCCAAGCTGTCCTGCCGTTGGCGGTACCACCATGAACAACAGCTGCCGCCGCGCTAGGGCTGGAAAACTCATGATCAGCGGTGAACACCAAATGGTCCTCCGCCTCGCTCAGCACTCCGTTCAGCCTTAACTGCTCCCGCGCATTCACAACCCAAGGGTAACTCTCGGCAGATGGCCGCAGATTCAACACCGCTTGAGACCCCTTGAGGACGACGATCCCGTTAGGTGTCAAATGACCTGTCGCACGTAAGCCAACGATCTCGCAGTAAAGCAAACGCGACTCATCAGCCGACTCAGGCTTAGCCGCGATAGGCACCAATACCTCCACACCGAGTGCTGGCAACAACTGCTCGATTTTCTGAAGAAAGATCTCCATATCTGCACGATCTGATTCTGGCAACCGTGAGTTGGTGGACTGCGAATTCGTGAGATTCGCTCGGCCAGCTTTCCTGGCAAGTTCGATCACCCTGCCTTCCAGAAACCGAATGTGCGCCTTGGTGAGGTTCTCGTCCTTGCTCGTAAAGAACACGACTTGATTCCAAAAGTCTTTGTCCAAATGTTGCTTCAGTCGCTCTTTGACGGACTCCGCTTCACCGATATAGACGGCTGGCACACCGGACATCGGGTCAAGTCCAGTTAGAAAATATATGCCTACGTTGTCTGCTTCCTCGCGCACGACCAGCTGATCAAGCTCAGTCCGTGGACCCGCCACAGCCTTGCCCGACCAATTGGAAATCTCAGCTGTTCTGAGTCGTTTGGGATCGCCATGGGGAAGGAAGATCTTGATCGTCGCACTAGGCATAAAGGGCGCTCAAATTGAGTTCAATCGTACGAAGTTCATGGGCGGATAAGGCTGCTTTTATTTTGCCCACCACGTATCAATCGCCCAGCCCTCGCCATTGGAATACGGCGGCAGCGCCTCGGGCCGTGCCAGGCGCCAGGCGTTGTAAGCCATGCGGTGGGTGCCGGCAGTCCATTGCGGAATCAGGTAGTGGCTGTGGGCGATGACGCGCTCCAGCGCGTGGCAGGCGGGCAGCAGTTGCGCCTCGGTCTTGGCCGCAGTCATGGCCGCGATCAGCGCGTCCACGGCGGGGTTCTTCACGCCGGCGAAGTTGCCCGAATCTTCGGTGTCGGCGGCCTGGCTGCCGAACAGGTCGGCATATTCCTGGCCCGGGTTGTGCGTGCCCTGGAAGGCCATGGAGGTGATGTCGAAGTCGAACTTCTGCAGGCGCTGCTGGTACAGGGCGAAGTCCACCGCGCGGAAGCGCAAGGTGATGCCCAGCTTTTCCAGGCTGCGCATCCACGGCGTGACCACGCGCACGCCGCCCTCGTTGCTGTCCATGTATTCGAGCACCATGGCCTGGCCCTGGGCGTTGCGCAAGGCGCCATCACGCACTTCCCAGCCCGCCTCTTTCAACAGCTGCTGCGCGCGGCGCAGGTTGGCGCGCAGGGAGGAATCGCCATCGGTGCGCGGCGGCACCGTCATGGGGCCGAAAGCCGCCGCCGGGATGTGTTGGCGAAGCGGCTCCATCAGCGCCAGCTCCTCGGGGGATGGCGTGCCGCGCGTCTCGCACGCGGTGTTGCCAAACAGGCCGTTGACGCGCTGGTAGGCGCCGTAGAACATCTGCCGGTTCATCCACTCGTAGTCCAGCGCCAGGCCCAGGGCCTCGCGCACGCGCACGTCCTGCAAGAAGGGGCGGCGCGTGTTGAGCACGTAGCTCTGGTAGCCCGAGGGCAGCTTGTGCGCGAACTCGCCCTTGACCAGCTCGCCCGTGTCGAACTTGCGACCGTTGACGCGGCGCGCCCAGTCGCCCGCGCTGAAAAATCGCATGAGGTCGAACTCGCCCGCCTTGAGCGCTTCGAGCCGCGCCGTGGCGTCCTTGTAGATCTTGACGGTGATGCGGTCAAAGTTGGCCGTGCCCTTGCGCACGTTCAGATCCCTGGCCCAGTAGTCCGGGTCGCGCACGTAAGTGATGTCCTTGCCGAAGCGCACCGGGCCTACACGATAAGGACCGCTGCCGATGGGAAGGTCCATCACCACCTGGTCGAAGGGCTTGGCCTGGCCGTTCTCCACGCCCCAGTCGCGGCTGAACACCGGCAGGCCGCCCACGGTCAGCGGCAGCTCGCGGTTGGGCTTGTGGAAGCGGTAGCGCACGGTGCGTTCGCCCAGCACGTCCACGCCGGCCACGTCGATCAACAGGGTCTTGTAGGCGGGCGAGGTGTGCGGGCCCACCAGGGTGTCGTAGCTGTGCTTCACGTCAGCGGCCAGTACCGGCTTGCCATTGTGGAAGCGCGCCTCGGGCCGCAGCCGGAAGGTAGCCGAGAGGCCATCCTGCGCCACCTGCACATCCTCGGCCAGCAGGCCGTAGCCCGTGGCCGTCTCGTCGAGCGAGCCCACCAGCAGCGAGTCGAACATCAGCGACGAGAGGTAGGCCGGCGCGCTGCCCTTGATGGTGAATGGGTTGTACTTGTCGAAGGTGGAGGTGCGCAGATTGCTCACCAGCCGCAACTCGCCGCCCTTGGGCGCCTGCGGGTTCACATACGCAAAATGCGCGAACCCGGCCGGGTAACGAGGATCGCCCCACAGCGCATAGGCATGGGCCGCCCAGGCCGGGGCCACGCACACCATCAGCAGAAAAGTCAGCCAAAACCGCATGCGACAATTCTGCACTACGCTGGCGGCGCGCCAAGGCAGGCTGCGGGTATTTCCCCCCGCCACGGCGCCGCCATTTCCCCGCATTCCCCAGGAGAACAACAATGGGTTTTCTGACCGGCAAGAAGCTGCTCATCACGGGCGTTCTGTCCAACCGCTCCATCGCCTACGGCATCGCCAAGGCCTGCCACGCGCAGGGCGCCGAGCTGGCCTTCAGCTACGTCGGTGAGCGCTTCAAGGACCGCATCACCGAGTTCGCCGCCGAGTTCAACTCGACACTGGTGTTCGACTGCGACGTGGGCGACGACGCGCAGATCGAGGCCATGTTCAAGGGTCTGGGAGAGGCCTGGGGCACGTTTGACGGCTTCGTGCACAGCATCGGCTTCGCGCCGCGCGAGGCCATCGCCGGCAACTTCCTCGACGGCCTGTCGCGCGAAGGCTTCCGCATCGCGCACGACATCAGCGCCTACAGCTTCCCCGCCATGGCCAAGGCCGCCCTGCCCTACCTGAACGACAAGTCCTCGCTGCTGACGCTGTCGTACCTGGGCGCGCTGCGCTCCATCCCCAACTACAACACCATGGGCCTGGCCAAGGCCAGCCTGGAGGCCAGCGTGCGCTACCTCGCCGAGGCCGTAGGCCGCACGGCGGACGGCCGCACCATCCGCGCCAACGGCATCAGCGCCGGCCCCATCAAGACGCTGGCCGCCAGCGGTATCAAGGACTTCGGCAAGCTGCTGTCGCGCGTGGCCGACGCCTCGCCCCTGCGCCGCAACGTGACCATCGAGGATGTGGGCAACGTGGCAGCCTTCCTGCTGTCCGACCTGGCCTCGGGCGTCACCGCCGAAATCACCTACGTGGACGGCGGCTTCAGCCAGACGGCGGGCCTGTCCGCCGACCAGGTCTGACCCGCAAGACTTTAGAAAAAATGGCTCCCAGAGCTTATCCATCAAGCGCTGTTAGCTACATTTTCAATAGCACTCTTCACCGCAGGGCCTGCCTGGCCCTGTTGGCGCTGGCCGCCCTGCCCGGCCACGCCCTGGCGGCGGACGCCCCGGCACTGCTGCTGGCGCAAGTGTACCGACCCGGCCTGCCGCTGCAGGACTACTGGGTGAGCGAGAAATACGATGGCGTGCGCGGCTTCTGGGACGGCCGTGCCCTGCGCACGCGCGGCGGCGCCACCGTGGCGGCCCCGGCCTGGTTCACCGCCGGCTGGCCCGAGACGCCGATGGACGGCGAACTCTGGGCCGGGCGCGGGCGTTTTGCGCAGGCCCAGTCCACCACACGCCAGCAGCAACCCGACGACGCGGCCTGGCGGCAGATGCGCTTCATGGTGTTCGACCTGCCCGCGCACGGAGGCACTTTCGACGAACGCTTGATTGCCCTGCAAGCCGTGGTAGCCAGCCTGGGCCAGTCCTGGGTGCAGGCCGTGCCGCAGCGGCGCGTGGCCACGGATTCGGCCTTGCAGGCCCTGCTGCGGCGCACCGTGCGCGCAGGCGGCGAGGGGCTCATGCTGCACCGGGGCGCCTCGCTCTACCGCGCGGGACGCAGCGACGACCTGCTCAAGCTCAAGGAACACGAGGACGCCGAGGCGCGCGTGCTCGCCCACCTGCCTGGCAAGGGCCGCCACGCGGGCCGCATGGGCGCGCTGTGGGTGGAGATGCCCACGGGCCAGCGCTTCCGGCTGGGGGCGGGTTTCAGCGATGCCGACCGCGACCACCCGCCGCCCGTGGGCGCCTGGGTCACCTACCGCTTCCGGGGCACGCACGATGGCGGGCTGCCGCGCTTCGCCAGCTACCTGCGGGTGCGTGAAGACTGGCCACCACTGGACCAATAGCTACTGATTTCATAGCTGCTTGCGCTTGCAGGACGGACGTTTCAGCCCATTTTTTCGTAAAAAAAGGCAGGCATCCCGCCGGAATGCCTGCCTCAGCGCGAAAGCCCGCCGCGTGCGTCAGACGTTGCGCCCGTAGGGCCCGTCGTCACCCACCTGGACCATGTTCTCCGCCGTGGTCAGCGGCTTGGGGTTCTTGCGGGTGGACTTGCCTTCGGCCACGCAGTCCGCGTAGTAGCGCACCTGGCCGTTCTCGTCTTCCACCTCGACCAGACCGTGGATGTCGGTCTCGAAGCCAGGGCACAGCTTGGCGAACTCGCGCGCGAACTTGAGGTAGTCCACGATCTTCTTGTTGAACACTTCGCCGGGAATCAAGAGCGGAATGCCGGGCGGGTACGGCGTGACCAGACCCACGGTGATGCGGCCTTCGAGGTGGTCGATCTCCACGCGCTCGGTCTGGCGGTGCGCGATGTGCGCGTAGGCGTCCGACGGCTTCATGGCGGGCGTGAGGTCCGAGAGGTACATCTCGGTCGTCAGGCGGGCGATGTCGTATTTGGCGTACATCTCGTGCACATGCTGGCACAGGTCGCGCAGGCCCATGCGCTCGTAGCGCTTGTGCTGCTGGCAGAACTCGGGAAGGATGCGCCACATGGGCTGGTTCTTCTCGTAGTCGTCCTTGAACTGCTGCAGCGCCGTCAGCAGCGTGTTCCAGCGGCCCTTGGTGATGCCGATGGTGAACATGATGAAGAAGCTGTAGAGGCCCGTCTTCTCCACCACCACGCCATGCTCGGCGAGGTACTTGGTGACGATGGACGCCGGAATGCCGGTCTTGTCGAACTTGCCGTCGAGGTTCAGGCCCGGCGTGACGATGGTGGACTTGATCGGGTCCAGCATGTTGAAGCCATCGGCCAACTGGCCGAAGCCGTGCCACTTGCTGCCGTTCTTGCGGCCCTTGCCGTCGCTGCGGATGATCCAGTCCTCGGCCCGGCCCACGCCTTCGTCGGCCAGCTTTTCGGGGCCCCAGACCTTGAACCACCAGTCGTTCTTGCCAAAGTCCTCCTCCACCTGGCGCATGGCGCGACGGAAGTCCAGGGCTTCGAGCAGACTCTCCTCCACCAGCGCGGTGCCGCCGGGCGGCTCCATCATGGCGGCCGCCACGTCGCAGCTGGCGATGATGCTGTACTGCGGGCTGGTGCTGGTGTGCATCAGGTACGCCTCGTTGAAGAGGTGGTGGTCCAGCTTGGTGGTCTGCGAGTCCTGCACCAGCACATGGCTGGCTTGGCTGATGCCCGCCAGCAGCTTGTGGATGGACTGCGTGGCGTACGTCACCGAATACTTCGGGCGCGTGCGCTTCTTGCCCATGGCATGGTAGGTGCCGTAGAACGGGTGGAAGGCTGCGTGCGGCAGCCAGGCCTCGTCGAAATGCAGGTTGTCCACGTAGCCGTCGAGCATGCCCTTGATGGTCTCGGTGTTGTAGAGCACGCCGTCGTAGGTGGACTGGGTGAGCGTGAGCACGCGCGGCTTGACCTTCTTGGCGTCCACGCCCTTGAGCAGCGGGTTGGCCTTGATCTTGGCCTGGATGGTGGCGGGCTCGAATTCGCTCTGCGGAATCGGGCCGATGATGCCGAAGTGGTTGCGCGTGGGCTTCATGAACACGGGGATGGCCCCGGTCATGATGATGCTGTGCAGGATGGACTTGTGGCAGTTGCGGTCCACCACCACCACGTCGCCGGGGGCCACGGTGTGGTGCCACACCATCTTGTTGCTGGTGGATGTGCCGTTGGTCACGAAGAAGCAATGGTCGGCATTGAAGATGCGCGCCGCGTTGCGCTCGCTCTCGCCGATGGCGCCGTTGTGGTCGAGCAGCTGGCCCAGTTCCTCCACGGCGTTGCAGACGTCGGCACGCAGCATGTTCTCGCCGTAGAACTGGTGGTACATCTGGCCCACGGGGCTTTTCAGGAAGGCCACGCCGCCGGAATGGCCGGGGCAGTGCCAGGAGTACGAACCGTCTTCCGCATAGTCGAGCAATGCCTTGAAGAACGGCGGCTGCACGCCTTCGAGGTAGCTCTTGGCCTCGCGGATGATGTGGCGCGCCACGAATTCGGGGGTGTCCTCGAACATGTGGATGAAGCCATGCAGCTCACGCAGGATGTCGTTGGGCAGGTGGCGGCTGGTTTTCGTTTCGCCATGCACGTAGATGGGCACGTCGGCATTCTTGCGGCGCACTTCCTGGATGAAGGTGCGCAGGCTCAGCACGGCGGGGTCGAGATCCGGACCCAGGGAGAACTCCTCGTCGTCGATCGACAGGATGAACGCGCTGGCGCGGCTTTGTTGCTGTGCAAACTGGCTCAGGTCGCCGTAGCTGGTGACCCCGAGCACTTCAAAACCCTCGGCCTCGATGGCCTGCGCCAGCGCACGGATGCCCAGCCCCGAAGTGTTCTCGGAACGGTAATCCTCGTCGATGATGATGATGGGAAAACGAAACTTCATGCGCAGCCTCCGTGCAATCTGCCCGGCCAAAAAAGAAAAACAGGCGCGAAGTGTAAGGAATAAGCCTGTCGCGCCTTTGAATCGCCATTTTTTTGTCCCAGAATGTGGCGCACTACAAACAAATCATGCTGAGGAGCGCGTCATGGAGGAATCCACTCTCTGGTGGGTACTGGCCGGTGTGGCCGTGGCGGTGGAACTGGTGACTGGCACCTTCTATCTGCTGCTGCTGGCCCTGGGAATGGCCGCCGGGGCCGTGGCGGCCCATTTGGGCGCTGGTGTGGCCGTGCAACTGGTCTGCGCGGCCTTGGTCGGCGGAGGTGCCGTCGTGGCCTGGAACCATGCCAAGAAGCGCCGCCCCGGCGACCCGTCGGCCCGCGCAGAGCGCAGCGTGAACCTGGACGTGGGTGAAACCATCGTCATCGACCAGTGGAACAGCGATGGCACTGCCACCGTCAAGTACCGCGGCACCACCTGGACTGCCATCCACCGCCCTGGCGTGACCCCCAGTACCGGCAAGCACCGCGTGGCCGAACTGGTGGGCAACCGCCTGCTGGTGGACCCGGATTGAGTTTTCTCTTCTTCAGCTACCGCACCAACGAAAGGCCCTCCCCATGGAAGTCGCTGCCGTCTTTTTCGTGATTGTCGTCATCTTCATCATCCAGTCCGTCAAGGTCGTGCCCCAGCAGAACGCCTGGGTCAAGGAGCGCCTGGGCAAGTACGCGGGCACGCTCACGCCCGGGCTGAACTTTCTGATTCCCTTCATCGAGCGCGTGGCCTACAAACACAGCCTCAAGGAAATTCCACTGGACGTTCCCAGCCAGGTCTGCATCACGCGCGACAACACGCAATTGCAGGTGGACGGCATCCTGTACTTCCAGGTGACCGACCCCATGCGCGCCAGCTACGGCTCCAGCAACTACATCATGGCCGTCACGCAACTGGCGCAAACCTCGCTGCGCAGTGTGATCGGCAAGCTGGAGCTCGACAAGACCTTCGAGGAGCGCGACATGATCAACGCCCAGGTGGTGTCGGCCATCGACGAAGCCGCGCTCAACTGGGGCGTCAAGGTGCTGCGCTACGAGATCAAGGACCTGACGCCACCCGCCGAAATCCTGCGTTCCATGCAGGCCCAGATCACGGCCGAGCGCGAAAAGCGCGCACTGATTGCAGCCTCGGAAGGCCGCCGACAAGAACAGATCAACATCGCCACCGGTGAGCGTGAGGCCTTCATCGCCCGCTCGGAAGGGGAAAAGCAGGCTGTCATCAACAACGCCCAAGGCGAGGCCGAGTCCATCAAGGCCGTGGCCGAGGCCACCGCCCAGGCCATCGAACGCGTGGCCGCAGCCATCCGCCAACCCGGTGGCGAACAAGCCGTGCAGCTCAAGGTCGCCGAAAAGGCCGTGGATGCCTACGGCAAAGTGGCCGCAGACGCCACCACCACCCTCATCGTGCCGAGCAATATGACCGAGGTGTCTGCGCTGATCGGGTCGGCGATGAAGATGGTGCAGACACAGAAACCCTCCTGAGCCAGACCCGCGTGCCGAATGGGCGATGACACCATGCCCTGCTCCATGTAATGCCGGTGCAAGGCCGACCCGAATGATCGGAACCCATGCTCTTTTCCGATACGCTGCGGCGCTGGGCCGCTGAAGACCTGCTGGTGCAGGACGCCGCATACCGGCGCAACCTGCAGGTGCTCGGTGTGGCCTCCTGGGCCGTGGTGGCCCTGAACCTGCTGCATGTGCTGGTCTTTGCGCTGCTGCGTTTTGATGATGCACAACGCAGCACCTGGGCAAGCCAGATCACTGCAGCCCATGGAGCCATGGCCGTCGTCATGTCGGCAGCAGGGCTGCTCACCTGGTACGCACAAAAAAATGCGGCTCCACGGCTGGCACTCAAGTTCCTGCCGGAAGGCGTTTCCGTGCTGATCCTGGCCTGGGCGGTAGCACTGACCCTGATGGACCAGGCCATCAGTACGAACATCAATGCCTTCATCAATGCAGCGGTGGGCATCTCCATCGTGTTCCTGCTGCGCCCGCTTTCGACGCTGGTGATCCTGGCGCTCGGATGGTGCGCATTGGCCTTGGCACTGGGCTGGACTACAGACAACGCGGCGCTGCTCGCCACCAACCGCATGAATGCCGCCTCAGCCAGCGCCCTGTCCCTGCTTGTGAGCATCCTGCTGTGGCGACGCTATGTTCAGGCAGAACTGCTGCAGCGGGCGCTGGAGGAATCCAACCAGCAACTGGAACGCCAACGCGCTGAACTGGAGACCCTGGCGACACGGGACCCCCTGACCGGCCTGCTCAACCGCAGAGAGTTTGTTCGGCTGGCAGAGGAAGAACTGGCACGCACCCGGCGCAACCACAGTGCGTTGTCGCTTCTGATGATCGATCTCGATCACTTCAAGACCATCAACGACAGATTCGGTCACCCCGCCGGGGACGATGTGCTACGGAACGTGGCGGAGTTGATGACACATGCCGTGCGCCAGACCGACCGAATCGCCCGCTTTGGCGGTGAAGAGTTCATGTTGCTCCTGCCAGACACCTCTGCCGCAGACGCCCTGCACCTGGCCAACAAGCTGCGGCAAAAGCTGGCCGACACACCCATTGCCAGCATTGGAGCCCCTGTCACAGCAAGCATGGGCCTCGCCTGCATGCCCGCAGGCAAGACCCTTGCGCTGGACACCCTCTTGCGCCAGACCGACCGCGCTCTGTACCAGGCCAAGCACATGGGGCGCAACAGAACCGTGGTTGCCCCCGTGGAACTGGAGACCCTGGCGTCAGCGCACCATCCATCGACGACCCACAAGACCAACACGCCCGCACCTTGAGCGATCTGCCTCGACGGCGCAGGCGCTCTATCCAAAAGATTTTTCCCCTTGCCTTCACTTCCCAAGGAATCACCTCCATCATCGGCTATAATGGAGGGCTTAGGAGAGGTGGATGAGCGGTTTAAGTCGCACGCCTGGAAAGCGTGTGTGGGCTAATCCCCACCGCGGGTTCGAATCCCGCCCTCTCCGCCAATAAGCAAGCAAAAAGCGCCTCTCGGGGCGCTTTTTGCTTTGTATGCCATGCCTTTGGCGCATCACACCTCTCTTTGGGCCACCACATCAGACATGCGCCTGGACCCACATCCCAACTGACCAAGCGCTCGAAGCCCGCCCCCCCGCCAATTGCAGTTGCACTGAAGTGCCAATCCTTTGATAGCTGAAATGACAAAGGGCCTGAGATTTCTCTCAGGCCCTTGCATGCAAACGCAAATTGGTGGGTGATACATGGATCGAACATGTGACCCCTGCCGTGTGAAGGCAGTGCTCTACCGCTGAGCTAATCACCCATTGGCACTGCTCGAAGTGAGCAATGCCACGAAACGCTGGTGGGTGATACATGGATCGAACATGTGACCCCTGCCGTGTGAAGGCAGTGCTCTACCGCTGAGCTAATCACCCGTTGTCGTTGCGACAGCCCGCTATTATGGCACAGCTTTCAGGCGGTTTGCAGCTTGCGCCACACTGTTTTGCCTTTGCTCTCCTTGTCGAGCTGCGCCAGCAGGGCTTCGTGCGCTGCCAGCTCCTGATCATTGGCCTGCAGCACGGGCAGATGCAGACCACTCAGGTCGATGCTGGCCGCCCTGGGGCCGCCGCCTGTGTCGCCGGCATCGTCGGCGATGAGCAGCGCGTCCTGCCCACGCGTGAGGCAGATGTACACATCGGCGAGCAGCTCGGCATCAAGCAGTGCGCCATGCAAGGTGCGGGCCGAGTTGTCCACGCCCAGGCGGTCGCACAGTGCATCGAGCGAGTTGCGCTTGCCGGGGAACATTTCCTTGGCCAGCGCCAGCGTATCGACAATGCCCGCCACATGGCTGGCCAGTGGGGGCAGATTCAGCCGCTCCAGCTCCTTATTGATGAAGCCGACGTCGAACGCAGCGTTGTGGATGATGATTTCCGCATCGCGCATGAAGTCCAGAATCTGGTCGGCCACTTCCGCGAACTTGGGCTTGTCGCTGAGGAACTCGGTGGTCAGGCCGTGCACGCGCAGGGCGCCCTCTTCGCTCTCGCGCTCCGGGTTGATGTACAGGTGCAGCCTTCGCCCGGTGAGCTTGCGGTGCAGCAACTCCACGCACCCTATCTCCAGGATGCGGTCGCCGTTCTCGGCCGACAGGCCCGTGGTTTCGGTATCGAAGACAACCTGCCGCGCCATCAGTGGTTTTCCTTGGCGTGGTTGATGGTGTACTTGGGGATCTCGATGGTCACGTTCTGCTGCGCCAGGATGGCCTGGCACGACAGGCGCGATTGCGGCTCCAGGCCCCAGGCGCGATCGAGCAAGTCTTCTTCCTCTTCTTCCGCCTCGTTGAGTGAGGCATAGCCCTCACGCACGATCACGTGGCAGGTGGTGCAGGCGCAGCTCATGTCGCATGCGTGCTCGATGGCGATGTGGTTGTCGAGCAAAGCCTCGCAGATGGAGGTTCCGGCCGGAGCGGTGATTTCAGCGCCCTGGGGGCAGTACTCGGCGTGGGGCAGGATTTTGATGACGGGCATGGCGCGTGGAACGATCAAGTTTTTTTACAGGGTCCGCACATTCTGGCCCGCCAGGGCC
The DNA here is from genome assembly GCF_010020825.1 of Acidovorax sp. 210-6. Classification (GTDB taxonomy): domain Bacteria; phylum Pseudomonadota; class Gammaproteobacteria; order Burkholderiales; family Burkholderiaceae_C; genus Simplicispira; species Simplicispira sedimenti. The sequence continues at coordinate 1,804,687 of NZ_JAACJE010000001.1, read as the reverse complement.
TTGCGGATGCCGCGGTTCATGCGCTGCGCGGCAAAGGCCTCGGTGCCCTTGGCCAGGGCCTGGGTTGCGGCCTCCAGGGCCGGGGCGTCGGCCACTGCAGCTTGCAGGCGCAAGGCTTGCATGAGCGCATCGATATGGGTGCGCTCGTCGTCGCTGAGCAGGTCGCCATCAGCGTCCAGCGCGCTTTGCGTGGCCAGCAGCATGCGGTCGGCCTCCACGCGCGCCTCGGCCAGCGCTCGGGCCTGGATGTCTTGCTGGGCGGTGGCAAAGCTCTCTTGCAGCATGCGTGCGATCTGCTCGTCGCTCAGGCCGTAGCTGGGCTTGACGTCCACACGCGCTTCCACGCCACTGGTCTGCTCCTTTGCGCTCACGTTGAGCAAGCCGTCGGCATCGATGGTGAAGGTGACGCGGATGCGCGCTGCACCGGCTGCCATGGGAGGAATGCCGCGCAGCTCAAAGCGGGCCAGACTGCGGCAGTCCTGCACCAGGTCGCGCTCGCCCTGCAGCACATGGATGGCCATGGCGGTCTGCCCGTCCTTGTAGGTGGTGAAATCCTGTGCCTTGGCCGTGGGAATGGTTTCGTTGCGCGAGACGATGCGCTCCACCAGCCCGCCCATGGTTTCTATGCCCAGCGACAGCGGGATCACGTCCAGCAGCAGCAGGTCGCCATTGGCATTGTTGCCCGCCAACTGGTTGGCCTGGATGGCAGCGCCCAAGGCCACTACCTCGTCGGGATTGAGGTTGATCAGCGGCTCGCGGCCAAAGAACTGCGCCACCGCCTGGCGCACCTGCGGCATGCGTGTGGAGCCGCCCACCATGACCACACCTTGCACTTCGTCGGGTTGCAGGCCAGCGTCGCGCAAGGTGCGGCGTACCGCGGCCATGGAGCGCGCGGTCAACGGTGCCGTCACAGCTTCAAAATCTGATTTTTTAACATTAAATTGAACGCTAGCGCCCACCAATTCTGCGCTGAACGCTACTATTTCAGTAGCACTCAACGCTTCCTTGCAGGCGCGTGCTGCCGCACGCACAGCGGCCTTGTCGGCCGCAGACTGCACCTGCACGCCCTGCTGGGCCAGCACCCATTGCGCGAGCGCGGCATCGTAGTCGTCACCGCCCAGGGCGGAGTCACCTCCGGTGGCGAGCACCTCGAACACGCCCTGCGCGAGCCGCAGGATGGAAATGTCGAACGTGCCTCCACCCAGGTCGTACACGGCGTAAATGCCTTCGCTGGCGTTGTCCAGCCCGTAGGCTATGGCCGCTGCCGTGGGCTCATTGATGAGACGCAGCAGGTTCAGGCCCGCAAGTTGTGCGGCGTCCTTGGTGGCCTGGCGCTGGGCATCGTCAAAGTAGGCCGGCACGGTGATGACCGCGCCGTACAGGTCTTCGTTGAAGGTATCTTCGGCGCGCTGGCGCAGCTTGGCCAGGATTTCGGCGCTGACTTCCACAGGCGACTTGATGCCGTCCGCCGTGGCGATGCCCACCATGCCGCCGTGCTCGGAATCCACCAAGGCGTAGGGCAGTTGCTGCGCACCGGCGATGTCGCCTCGCCCCCGCCCCATCAGGCGTTTGGCCGATGCAATGGTGTTGGCTGCGTCCTGCTCCTGCAATTGCACAGCACTGTGACCGATCTGCCGCCCGCCTCCGGCAAGGTACCGCACCACCGAGGGCAACAGCACCCGGCCCTCTTCGTCGGGCAGGCATTCGGCCATGCCATGGCGCACGGCAGCGACCAGCGAGTGCGTGGTGCCCAGGTCTATGCCCACGGCAATGCGACGCTGGTGGGGATCGGCCGATTGGCCGGGTTCGGAAATCTGCAGCAGCGCCATGAGTGCTTGGTAATTCTGTGAAAAGCCGCTGCACTGGTCAGATGGCAGTCGGCGGATGGATGCGGGCGCTATTGTCCCAGTTGTTCCAGGCGGCGATCGATGTCGCGCGCAAAACGCTCGATGAACATCAGCGCCCGCACCTGGGCTGCGGCCGCAGCGTAGTCCTGCGCACCGTCCAGAAGTTCGCCGCAGCGTGCCAGGGCCTGCTGGCGGGCCGCACGCACCTGGGCATCCAGGGCGTCGATGTCGCTCGCGCCTTGCGCCTCGTCCAGCGCTTCGCGCCACTCCATCTGCTGCATCAGAAAGGCGGCAGGCATGGCCGTGTTGTCCTCGGCACCAATGGGGGCACCGCCCAGTTCGCACAGATAGGCAGCGCGCTTGAGCGGGTCCTTGAGGCGCTGGTAGGCTTCATTGATGCGCACTGACCACTGCATGGCCACGCGCTGCGCCGCCGTGCCATGCTGGGCGTGGCGATCGGGGTGCGCCTGGCGCTGCAGATCCTTCCAGCGCGCATCAATGTCGGCCCGCTCCTGCGCAAAGCGCCGGGGCAGGCCAAACAGCGTGAAATCGTCCGACTGCAGGTTCACATCAAAGCCCGCAGCCGCTCAGACCCGGAAGCTCTCGCCGCAGCCGCAGCGGTCGCGCTCGTTGGGGTTGCTGAAGCGAAAGCCCTCGTTCAAGCCTTCGCGGACGAAGTCGAGTTCCGTGCCGTCGATGTAGGCCAGGCTCTTGGGGTCGATCAGCAGTTTGACGCCATGCTGCTCAAAAACGATGTCTCCGGGCTCGGCTTCGTCCACATACTCGAGCTTGTAGGCCAGGCCCGAGCAGCCGCTGGTCTTGACACCCAAGCGCACGCCCAGTCCCTTGCCCCTGCGCGACAGGTAACGGCTGACATGCCGGGCTGCCGCTTCAGTCATTGTGATGGCCATGGTGTCTCATGCCGCCGTGGTGCTGGCGTGTTTGGTGCGGTAGTCGTTGACAGCTGCCTTGATGGCGTCTTCGGCCAGGATGGAGCAGTGGATCTTGACCGGCGGAAGCGCCAGCTCTTCAGCGATCTGGCTGTTCTTGAGCGCCGCGGCCTCGTCCAGCGTCTTGCCCTTGACCCATTCGGTCACCAGCGACGACGAGGCGATGGCCGAGCCACATCCGTAGGTCTTGAAGCGCGCGTCCTCGATCACGCCCGTCTCGGGGTTGACCTTGATCTGCAGCTTCATCACGTCGCCGCAGGCAGGCGCACCGACCATGCCGGTGCCCACGCTGTCGTCGCCCTTGTCGAACGAGCCCACATTGCGCGGGTGCTCGTAATGGTCAATCACTTTTTCGGAGTAAGCCATGGTGTTTACCTCATCGATGGGTTGCGGTGGGGTGCGGCCTCAATGGGCAGCCCACTGGATGGAATTGAGATCCACGCCGTCCTGGTACATCTCCCACAGGGGGCTCAACTCGCGCAGCTTGGCCACGTTCTCGCGGATGGTGGCAATCGCGTAGTCGATCTCTTCCTCGGTGGTGAAACGGCCAATGGTCATGCGCAGGCTGCTGTGGGCAAGCTCGTCGCTGCGGCCCAGGGCGCGCAGCACATAGCTGGGCTCCAGACTGGCCGATGTGCAGGCAGAACCCGACGACACCGCCAGGCCCTTGATGCCCATGATCAGCGACTCGCCCTCAACGTAGTTGAAGCTCATGTTCAGGTTGTGCGGCACACGACGCGTCAGGTCGCCATTGACGAACACCTGCTCGAGGTCGCTCAGCCCGTCCAGCAGGCGCTTTTGCAGCGCACGGGCCTTGGCCAGGTCTTGCGCCATTTCCTCGCGCGCCAGGCGGAAGGCCTCGCCCATGCCCACGATCTGGTGGGTGGGCAGCGTGCCCGAACGCATGCCGCGCTCATGGCCACCACCGTGCATTTGCGCCTCCAGGCGCACGCGCGGCTTGCGGCGCACGTACAAGGCACCAATGCCCTTGGGCCCGTAGGTCTTGTGCGAGGCCAGGCTCATCAAATCGACAGGCAGGGTCTTGAGGTCAATCTCCACCTTGCCGGTGGCCTGGGCTGCATCCACGTGGAGGAGGATGCCCTTCTCACGGCACATCGCGCCGATGGCGGGAATGTCCTGGATCACGCCGATCTCGTTGTTCACGAACATGACGCTGACCAGAATCGTGTCCGGACGCAGGGCCGCCTTGAAGGCATCCAGGTCAAGCAGACCGTTTTCCTGCACTTCGAGGTAGGTAACCTCAAAGCCTTGGCGCTCCATCTCGCGCATGGTGTCGAGCACAGCCTTGTGCTCGGTCTTGACGGTGACGAGGTGCTTGCCCTTGCCTTGGTAGAAATGGCCCGCGCCCTTGATGGCGAGGTTGTTGGATTCGGTGGCACCGCTGGTCCAGACGATCTCGCGCGGGTCGGCGCCGATCAGGTCGGCCACCTGGGTGCGAGCCTTCTCGACGGCCTCCTCCGCCTCCCAGCCCCAGGCGTGGCTGCGCGATGCGGGGTTGCCGAAATGCTCGCGCAACCAGGGGATCATGGCGTCCGCTACGCGCGGATCGACCGGCGTGGTAGCGCCATAGTCAAGATAGATGGGAAAGTGCGGTGTCATGTCCATGGCTGGCTCAGTGTGGGGTTCTGGCTGGCAATTCTCGACGCTAGTGCAGTCTGCCGCAGGCAAAGGCACGCACGACCCTGATGGCCGTGGGGGCCTTCATCCGGCCTGCAGGTCAATCAGGATTTGGCGAAAACGTTGCCCAGGGCAAACACGGAATTGGGCGCGTTGACGCGGATGGGTTTGACCACCGGCGTGGTGGAGATGGCACGGCGCGCTGCCGGCTTGTCTTCCACCTGCAGGCCGCGGGCCAGTTGGTCGTCCACCAGCTTTTGCAACGTGACAGAGTCCAAAAACTCGACCACACGCTGGTTGAGGGTGGCCCACAGGTCGTGGGTCATGCAGCGGCTGCCATCGCCACCGCAGTTTTCCTTGCCGCCGCACTGGGTGGCGTCAATGGGCTCATCGACCGAGACGATGATGTCGGCAATGGTGATTTCAGCCGCCTTGCGCGCCAAGGTGTAGCCGCCCCCCGGGCCCCGGGTGGACTCGACCAGTTCATGGCGGCGCAGCTTGCCAAAGAGCTGTTCCAGGTACGACAGCGAAATACGCTGGCGTTGGCTGATGGCGGCCAGGGTGACAGGCCCATTGTTCTGGCGCAGGGCCAGGTCGATCATGGCGGTGACCGCAAAACGGCCTTTGGTGGTGAGACGCATCGCAAGCTCCTTGTTGTGTGGCTTGTTGGTTCATGAATTGCCCGCAAGGTTCATGGCCTGCAGGTCCCGTCTCCGCCCTTTTTTCTGCCCCGCCCCGCGGATTGGCAGACCCTTCATTTGCGTGGGTTTTGTTCTGTTTGTGTGGCAAATTGTACCAGATTCCAGATTATTTTGGTCGGGTAAGTAAACTCTTTGGTCGCAATTCGTCGCAAAAGTTGCAATACCCTGTTATTCCTCAGCAAGCCTGGGGACATTGTCCTGCCCATGGGCACCAAACGCCTGGTCCTTGAGGCGCGCCAACTGGTCGCGCACGCGCGCCGCCTGCTCGAATTCGAGGTTGCGCGCGTGTTCCAGCATCTGCTTCTCCAGGCGCTTGATCTCGCGGGCAATGTCTTTCTCGGACATGTCCTCCACGCGCGCGCGCTGCAGCGCCTCCTGCTCCAGGCGCTCGGCGTCCTTGCCGGCCTTCTCGCTGTACACCCCATCGATCAGGTCGCGCACCTGCTTGACGATGCTGCGCGGTGTGATGCCATGCTCGGCGTTGAAGGCAATCTGCCTGGCGCGCCGGCGCTCGGTTTCGCCGATGGCCCGCGCCATGGAGTCGGTCACCCGGTCGGCGTACAGAATCGCCTTGCCTGAGAGGTTGCGCGCCGCGCGGCCGATGGTCTGGATCAGGCTGCGTTCGGAACGCAAAAAGCCCTCCTTGTCCGCATCCAGAATGGCCACCAGCGACACCTCGGGGATGTCCAGGCCCTCGCGCAGCAGGTTGATGCCCACCAGCACGTCGAATGCGCCCAGGCGCAAGTCGCGGATGATTTCCACGCGCTCCACCGTGTCCACATCGGAATGCAGGTAACGCACCTTCACACCGTTGTCGGTGAGGTAGTCGGTGAGCTGCTCGGCCATGCGCTTGGTCAGCGTGGTCACAAGCACGCGCTCGCGCCGCTCGCTGCGAATGCGGATCTCCTGCAGCACATCGTCCACCTGATGGGTGGCAGGGCGCACCTCCACCTCGGGGTCCACCAGGCCCGTGGGCCGAACCACTTGCTCCACCACCTGGCCTGCGTGCTGCTTCTCGTAGTCGGCCGGCGTGGCCGAGACGAACACCACCTGGCGCATGCGCTGCTCGAACTCCTCGAACTTGAGCGGCCGGTTGTCCAGCGCGCTGGGCAGCCGAAAGCCGTATTCCACCAGCGTGGTCTTGCGCTGGCGGTCGCCGTTGTACATGGCGTTGAGCTGGCCAATCATCTGGTGGCTCTCGTCCAGGAACATGATCGCATCGCGTGGCAAATAGTCGGTCAGCGTGCTGGGTGCTTCGCCCGGCTGGCTGCCCGACAGGTGGCGCGAGTAGTTCTCGATGCCCTTGCAGTGCCCCACTTCGCTGAGCATCTCCAGGTCAAAGCGCGTGCGCTGCTCCAGGCGTTGGGCCTCCACGAGCTTGCCGTCGGCCAGCAGTTGCTTCAGTCTCTCTGCCAACTCGGCCTTGATGGATTCGACCGCCAGCAGCACCTGATCGCGCGGCGTGACGTAGTGGCTGCTGGGGTACACGGTGAAGCGCGGAATACTCTGGCGCACGCGGCCCGTCAGCGGGTCAAACAGTTGCAGGCTCTCGATCTCGTCGTCGAACAGTTCGATGCGCAGGGCCAGCTCCGAGTGTTCGGCAGGGAACACGTCGATGGTGTCGCCGCGCACGCGGAAATTGCCGCGCGCAAAGTCCATGTCGTTGCGCTGGTACTGCATGCGCACGAGCTGTGCAATGGCATCGCGCTGGCCCAGCTTGTCGCCCGCGCGCAGTGTCATCACCATGCGGTGATAGCTCTCGGGGTTGCCAATGCCGTAGATGGCCGACACCGTTGCCACGATCACCACGTCGCGGCGCTCCAGCAGGCTTTTGGTGCACGACAGGCGCATCTGCTCGATGTGCTCGTTGACGGCGCTGTCCTTCTCGATGAACAGATCGCGCTGCGGCACATAGGCCTCGGGCTGGTAATAGTCGTAATAGCTTACGAAGTATTCCACCGCGTTCTTCGGAAAGAATTCGCGGAACTCGCTGTAGAGTTGGGCCGCCAGCGTCTTGTTGGGCGCGAACACGATGGCCGGCCGCCCCAGGCGGGCAATCACGTTGGCCATGGTGAAGGTCTTGCCCGAACCGGTCACGCCCAGCAGTGTCTGGAACACCTCGCCCTCGATCACGCCCTCCACCAATTGATCGATGGCGCCGGGCTGGTCGCCTGCAGGCGGGTACGGCTGGTACAGCTCGAAAGGCGAGCCGGGAAACTGGACAAACTGCCCCTTGGCGGGCTCGGCGGGAGTCTCTTGCGTGGACATGGTGCGATACGACCTGCGCGGGCCGCTAAAATCTCGGGTTAACCCCAAAGCCTACCGCAGCCGGGGTTTGCCCGCCACCTCTACCCTCCAAGGACACTTTCCATGTCTCTGTTCTCCGCCGTCGAAATGGCCCCCCGCGACCCCATCCTGGGTCTCAACGAGCAATACAACGCCGACACCAACCCCAACAAGGTCAACCTGGGCGTGGGCGTGTACTTCGACGACAACGGCAAGCTGCCGCTGCTGGCCTGCGTGCAAGCCGCCGAAAAAGCCCTGATGGACAAGGCCGCACCGCGCGGCTACCTGCCCATCGACGGCATTGCGGCCTACGACAACGCCGTCAAGGCCCTGGTGTTCGGCGCCGACTCCGATGTGGTGAAGTCAGGCCGCGTGTCCACGGTGCAGGCCATTGGCGGCACCGGTGGCCTCAAGATCGGCGCCGACTTCCTCAAGAAGATCAGCCCCCAGGCCAAGGTGCTGATCTCCGACCCGAGCTGGGAAAACCACCGCGCCATCTTCCAGAACGCAGGCTTTGAAGTGGGCAGCTACCGCTACTACGACGCCGCCACGCGCTCGGTCAACTTCGACGGCATGCTGGCCGACCTGAACGCCGCCACGCCCGGCACCATCGTCGTGCTGCACGCCTGCTGCCACAACCCCACGGGCTACGACCTGACGGCTGCGCAGTGGGACCAGGTGATCGCCGCCGTCAAGGCCAAGGGCCTGACCGCGTTCCTGGACATGGCCTACCAGGGCTTTGGCCATGGCATCCAGGAAGACGGCGCCGTGGTCGGCAAGTTCGTGGCCGCCGGGCTCAACCTCTTTGTTTCGACCTCGTTCTCCAAGAGCTTCAGCCTGTACGGCGAGCGCGTGGGCGCCCTGTCGGTGGTGGCATCGAACAAGGAAGAAGCTGACCGCGTGCTGAGCCAGCTCAAGGTCGTGATCCGCACCAACTACTCCAACCCTCCCACGCACGGCGGCGCCGTGGTGGCCGCGGTGCTGGGCAACCCCGAACTGCGCGCCCTGTGGGAAAAGGAACTGGGCGAGATGCGCGTGCGCATCAAGGCCATGCGCCAGAAGCTGGTGGATGGCCTCAAGGCCGTCGGCGTGCAGCAGGACATGTCCTTCATCACCACCCAGATCGGCATGTTCAGCTACTCGGGCCTGTCCAAGGACCAGATGGTGCGCCTGCGCAGCGAGTTCGGCGTGTACGGCACCGACACCGGCCGCATGTGCGTGGCCGCGCTCAACAGCAAGAACATCGACTACGTCTGCCAGGCCATTGCCAAGGTGGTGTAACACGGCCACCCAGCGCTACCATGGCGCCAACCCCGAGCCGCCTGCGGGCGGCTTTTTTTTGAGCAAAATTCGGCTCCAGCGCCCGTCCATCAAGCGCCAGTAGCTATTATATTTATAGCAATCATGCCCCACACTGCTGCCCACCCCACGCCCCTGCAAGGCTCCCGCGTCCTGAGCCTGGCGCTCAACCTGCCTGGCCCTGCCGCCCTGCTGCGCTGCGCGCGCATGGGCGCCGAGTGCACCAAGCTGGAGCCGCCCCCTGCGCCGGGCCATGCCAGCGCCGACCCCATGGGCATCTACAGCCCCACCGCCTATGCCGACCTGCACCAAGGCGTGCGCGTGCTGCACGCCCACCTCAAGACCGAAGAGGGCCAGGCTGCACTGCACGCGGAACTGGCGCGCACCGATGTGCTGATCACGTCCTTCCGCCCCTCGGCCCTGGCCAAGCTGGGGCTGGGCTGGGAAGTGCTGCAGGTGCGCTACCCGCGGCTGTCGCTGGTACGCATCGTCGGTGCGCTGGGCGAGCGTGCCGAGGAACCCGGCCACGACCTCACCTACCAGGCCGAAGCCGGGTTGCTGGCAGGCCTGCAGGCGCCGCCGCCCACCCTGTTCGCCGACATGGCGGGCGCACTGGTGGCCAGCGAGGCTGTGCTGCAGGCCCTGCTGGCGCGCAGCCAGCAAGGTGCTGGGGTGTGCATCGAAGTGGGCCTGGCCGAGGCCGCACAGTGGCTGGCCCTGCCGCTGCACTGGGGCCTGACCACCCCGCAGGGCGATGTGGGCGGCGCGCACGCGGGCTACCGCATCTACCCCTGCCGGGATGGCCGCGTGGCCGTGGCTGCGCTGGAGCCGCATTTTGCCGCCCGCCTGTGCGAGGCCGCGGGTCTGCCAGCCCGGGGCGACATGGAGCACCTGCGCGACCCGGCTACGCACGCGGCCATCGCCCGCTTCCTGCAGGGCCAGACCCGCGAGCAACTGACGGCGCTGGCGCAAGCGCGCGACATCCCGCTGCACGCGCTGCACTGAACCCACCATTGAACGCCTTCTTGTTCTCACCCGGCGCAGCAGGAAAGCTGCTTCACATCCTTGTTGAATGTCTGCGCCGCAAGCTTCAAGCCCTCAACCATCGTTAGGTAGGGGAACAACTGGTCTGCCAGTTCCTGCGCCGTCATGCGGTGGCGAATGGCCAGGGCCGCCGTCTGGATCAGCTCGCCCGCTTCCGGGGCCACTGCCTGCACGCCGATGAGCCGTCCGCTACCTTCCTCAATGACCAGCTTAATAAAGCCGCGTGTGTCGAAATTGGCTAGCGCACGCGGCACGTTGTCCAGCGTCAGCAGTCGGCTGTCGGTCTCGATCCCATCGTGATGCGCTTGCGCCGCGCTGTAGCCCACAGTGGCGACCTGCGGGTCGGTAAACACCACGGCAGGCATCGCGGTCAGGTCCAGGGCGGCGTCGCCGCCGGTCATGTTGATGGCCGCACGGGTGCCGGCGGCCGCTGCCACATAGACGAATTGCGGCTGGTCAGTGCAGTCGCCGGCCGCATAAATATGCGGCGTACTGGTGCGCATGCGCTGGTCGATGACGATGGCGCCCTGTGCATTGACGGCGACCCCTGCCGCGTCCAGTGCCAGGCTGTGCGTGTTCGGTGTCCGTCCGGTAGCGACCAGCAACTTGTCGGCGCGCAGCTCACCATGCCCGGTGGTCAGCACGAATTCGCCATCCCCATGCGCGACCTGGCTGGCTTGCGTGTGCTCCAGTACCGTGATGCCTTCGGCACGGAAGGCGGCCGTGACCGCCTCGCCGATGGCCGGGTCTTCGCGGAAGAACAGCGTGCTGCGCGCCAGGATCGTGACCTGGCTACCCAGCCGGGCGAAGGCTTGCGCCAGTTCCAGCGCCACCACCGAGGAGCCGATCACGGCCAGGCGTTCGGGAATGGTTTCGCTGACCAGGGCCTCGGTCGAAGTCCAGTAGGGGGAATCCTTCAAGCCCGGAATCGGCGGCACGGCCGGACTGGCGCCCGTGGCAACCAGACAGCGATCGAACACCACGACGCGCTCGCCCCCCGCGTTCAAATGGACGACAAGGCTCTGGCTGTCCTTGAAACGCGCTGCACCGAGCAGCATGGTGATGGCCGGATTGCCGTCCAGGATGCCTTCGTACTTGGCATGGCGCAGTTCATCAACGCGGGCCTGCTGCTGGGCCAGTAGTTTGCGGCGGTCCAGCGCAGGCACCGTCGCCGCGATACCGCCATCGAACGGGCTTTCCCGGCGCAAATGGGCGATGTGGGCGGCGCGAATCATGATCTTGGACGGCACGCAACCGACGTTGACGCAGGTGCCGCCGATGGTGCCGCGCTCGATCAGCGTGACGTGCGCGCCTTGCTCGACGGCCTTCAGCGCTGCCGCCATCGCGGCTCCACCGCTGCCGATCACGGCGACTTGCAACGGGCGTTCGCTGCCACGGGGTTGATCGGCGGCACCCATCCAGCCACGTACCTTGTCGAGCAGTCCGGCGCGGTTGTCCAGCGGTGGCGCATCGGCAAACGATGCCTGATAACCCAGCCCGGCCACGGCGGCAGTCAGCGCATCCGATGACGTGCCCACCTCGATGGCGAGTTGCGCCATACCCTTTGGATAGGACACCAGCGCCGACTGCACGCCGGGCACTTTTTCCAGCGCGTCCTTGACGTGCGCTGCGCACGAGGCGCAAGTCATGCCGGTGATTCTTAAATGGGTCATGCGAAAGATCCTTTATCGTTTGTGGCACCAGGCAATGGCGTCAGATGTGCCGCGGTGCCGTTTCCAGTGACTCACTGCTTGACGCTGGACGGATAGCCCGCGTCCCCGGTGGCCTTGATCAGCTTCTGCACGCTGGTCTTGGCATCATCGAAGGTGACAACGGCTTCGCGTGGCTCGAAGCTCACGTCAACTTTGCTGACGCCTTCGACCTTGGAAATCGCCTTCTTGACGGTGATCGGACAAGCGGAGCAGGTCATGCCCGGTACGGACAGCGTGACGGTCTGGGTTGCGGCCCACACGGGGGCAAAAACGGTAGCGAGGACGAGGGAGGCCAACAGTTTTTTGGCTTGCTTTGAGACTTGCGTTTTCATGAGGAACTCCGGCGATCAATAGAAAAATGGCATGACGTAGGGAAATCCGAGCGCGACCAGAACCAGCACGGCCACGACCAAAAAAATGCGCTTGTAACCAGCTCGCACTGGGGGAGTCGCGCAGACCTCACCCGGTTTGCAGGCTTGCGCTGGCCGGTAAATGTGCCGCCAGGCGAAGAACAGCGCCACCAGTGACACGCTGATAAAGATAGGGCGATAGGGTTCCAGCACCGTCAAGTTACCGATCCAAGCACCGCTGAACCCCAGGGCCACCAAGACCAGCGGCCCCAGGCAGCAGGCCGAGGCGAGGATGGCGGACAGCCCCCCGGTGAAGAGCGCGCCGCTCCCGTTTGGTGGTTCAGACATACGCGTGTCCTTTCGAATCTGGATGGAATGGCTTAAGCTTATCTCCGTAGTTATGTACGGAGTCAAGCGATATGAAAAACAATCGGGAGCATCTGACCATTGGCGTTTTCGCCCAGGCGGCCGGGGTCAATGTGGAGACCATCCGGTTCTATCAGCGCAAGGATTTGCTGCCGGAGCCGGACAAGCCCCAGGGCAGCATCCGCCGCTATAGCGAGGCAGATGTAACGCGGGTGCGGTTCGTGAAGTCAGCGCAGCGGCTGGGCTTCAGTTTGGGTGAAATCGCTGAGCTGCTGCGGCTGGAGGATGGCACCCATTGCGAGGAAGCCAGCAGCCTGGCCGAGCACAAGCTCAAGGACGTGCGCGAGAAGTTGGCCGACCTAGCGCGCATGGAGGCCGTGCTGTCTGATCTGGTGTGCGCCTGCCATGCGCACCAGGGAAAGGTTTCCTGCCCACTGATTACGTCACTGCAAGGCAAAACGAACCTTACGATGGCGCTACGGAGTGGTCACGAGGCGACTACGCCTTAGCATGCTTTGCTGTGGGGACCATTTTGCTGCACGGCACGGGGCTGGCGGTGGTTGTATTGCGGCCTGAAATGCTATTGTTTTAATAGCTACTAGCGCTTATCCAACAAGCGCCAGATGCCAAAAATGCTTCAATGAATCGGTGGCGCCGCCGCTCTCACGCGGAAGGCGCCGGCACCGAGTGCAGCAGGATGGGGTGGTTGCCATAGCCATCCACGCTCTCGATCTGCACGCCAAAGCCCCACAGACGCGCCACATGCTTGAGCACCTCCTGCGTGTCTTCGGCCAGGGGGCGGCCCTGGTACTGGGTGTGGCGCAGGGTCAGGCTGCGGTCGCCGCGCAGGTTCACGTTCCACACCTGGATATTGGGCTCGCGCGTGCCCAGGTCGTATTGCTGCGACAGGATCTGGCGCAGGTTGCGGTAGCCGTTCTCGTCGTGGATCTCGCTGACCACCAGTTCGTCCTGGCTGGCGTCGTCATGCAGGGCGAACAGGCGCATCTCGCGCATCAGGTGTGGGCTCAGGTACTGGCCAACGAAGCTCTCGTCCTTGAAGTTGCGCATGGCATGGTCGAGCGCGGGCAGCCAGGGGGTACCCGCGATGTCGGGGAACCAGCGCCGGTCTTCCGCGGTGGGGTTCTGGCAGATGCGCTGGATGTCGCGGTACATGGCGAAGCCCAGGGCGTAGGGATTGATGCCGCTGTAGGCGCGATGCCCCACGGGGGGCTGGAACACCACGTTGGTGTGCGAGCCCAGCCATTCGAGCATGACGCCATCGGTCAGATAGCCCTCGTCGTACAAGGTGTTGAGCAGGGTGTAATGCCAGAAGGTGGCCCAGCCCTCGTTCATGACCTGCGTCTGGCGCTGCGGGTAGAAGTACTGCGCGATCTTGCGCACGATGCGCACCACCTCGCGCTGCCAGGGCTCCAGCAGGGGGGCGTTCTTTTCGATGAAGTACAGGATGTTTTCCTGCGGCTCGGCCGGGAAGCGCTCGGCCTGCAGGGCCAGTGGCTCCTTGCCGGGGCGCACAGGCAGGGTGCGCCACAGCTCGTTGACCTGCTGCTGCGCGTAGGCTTCGCGCTGGGCGCGCTCCTGGCGCTCCCGTGCCAAGCTCTTCTTGGAGGGACGGCGGTAGCGGTCCACCCCGAAGTTGGACAGCGCGTGGCAAGAGTCCAGGAATTGCTCCACCGTCTCCAGGCCATGGCGCTCCTCGCACTGGGCGATGAAGTCCTTGGCATAGACCAGGTAGTCGATGATGCTGGACGCGTCTGTCCACATGCGGAACAGGTAATTGCCCTTGAAGAAGCTGTTGTGCCCATAGGCCGCATGGGCGATCACCAGCGCCTGCATGGCGGTGGTGTTTTCTTCCATGAGGTAACTGATGCAGGGGTTGGAGTTGATGACGATTTCATACGCCAGCCCCATGTGCCCGCGCCGGTAGCGCCGCTCGGTGGCCAGAAACTCCTTGCCGTAGCTCCAGTGCCGGTAGTTCACGGGCATGCCCACGCTGGAATAGGCGTCCATCATCTGCTCGGCGGTGATGATCTCCAGCTGGTTGGGGTAGGTGTCCAGCCCGAAGCGCTCGGCCGTGGCGGCAATGGCGCTGTGGTAGCGCTCGATCAGCTCAAACGTCCAGTCACTGGGGTCGGGCAGCGGCTGCATGGGGCGTTGCCCTGGGGGCAACGGCGCCTCAGGCACCACGCGGTGGCGGCGCTCGCCCACGGTGGCAGCCTTCCAGGGGTTGTCGCCCTGGCGGCGCTCCAGCACGGGGTATTGGGTCATGTTCATACCTGCACCCCTTCTTTCTTGAAGAGGTCACGGAAGACCGGGTAGATCTCGCTCGGGTCGGACACCTTGCGCATGGCAAAGTGGGCAAACCAGGGGAGCAACTGGCTGTATTCATCCCAGAGGTTCTGCTCTTCCTCGGCCACCTGCACGTAGGCAAAGTAGCGCACCAGCGGCAGGATCTTTTCAGCCAGCAGGTTGCGGCAGTTGCCGCTGTCGTTGCTGAAGTTGTCGCCGTCGCTGGCCTGGGCGACGTAGATGTTCCAGTCCTCCACAGGGTAGCGCGCACGGATGATCTGCTCCAGCAGCACCAGCGCGCTGCTCACCACCGTGCCACCGCTCTCCGTCGAGTGGAAAAACTGATCTTCATTCACCTCGGCAGCCTGGGTGTGGTGGCGGATGAAGACGATGTCGATCTTGTCGTAGTGCCGGGTGAGGAACAGGTACAGCAGGATGAAAAACCGTTTGGCCAGGTCCTTGCGCGCCTGGTCCATGGAGCCGGACACGTCCATCACGCAAAACATCACGGCCTGGCTGTTGGGCACGGGCACCCTGGCGCGTGCCCGAAAGCGCAGGTCGATGGGGTCCAGGTACGGCACCTTGCCGATGCGCTCGCGCAGCTGGAGGATCTTGCATTGCAACTGGGCTACGGCCTCGCTGGTGCCGTCGTCCTGCGCCAGCAGGGCATCAAGCTCGTCCTGCAGCGCCTGCAGTTCGCGCTGCGGTGCGTTGGTCAGTGCAATGCGCCGACCCAAAGCGCCGCGCATGGTGCGCACCACGGCCAGGTTGTTGGGCGTACCGTCCTGGCTGTAGCCCGCGCGGCGGCTCTTCCACTGCGGGTTGTCGCCAATGTGGGTGCGCAGCAGGTGCGGCAGGGCCAGGTCTTCAAAGAAGAGCTGCATGAACTCTTCCTTGGTCAGCGTGAAGGTGAAGTCGTCCTCTCCCTCGCCGCTGTCGCTGGCCTGCGAGCCGCTGCCCTGGCCGCCCTGCGGGCGCTGGATGCGGTCGCCGCGCACATGGTCGGTGTTGCCGGGGTGCACCGTGTCGCGGATACCGCCCTGGCCATGGTGGAACACCGGTTCACTGATGTCCTTGCGGGGGATGGTGATGCTCTCCGCACCCTCGATGTTGCGGATGTCGCGCTGCGAGACGGCGCGTCGCACAGCGTCGGCGATCTGCTCCTTGTAGCGACGAACAAAGCGCTCGCGGTTGCCCACCGATTTGTTCTTGCCTGCGAGTCTGCGGTCGATGATTTGGAGTGCCATGCGTCAGCCCCCGAACGAACCAGCCCCCCAGCCACGGCACGGGCGCGACCCCAGTGCGGGCAGCCGCGCAAGGGCCGCCAAGCCGCAGCAAAGGCGGCACTTCGCTGGCGTGCGCTGGCTGCGTCCCCCTTCCCACGCGCAGCGTGAGAGAAGGGGGAAGGCGCGAAGCGACTCAGGGGGTTGTTTCATATCAGCTACTTTTGCGCACACGCAGGTACCACTCACACAACAGCCGCACCTGCTTGGGCGTGTAGCCCTTGGCCACCATGCGGGTGACAAAGTCCTCGTGCTTCTTGGCCTCCTCGGCACTGGCCTTGGCGTTGAAGCTGATCACCGGGAGCAGCTCCTCGGTGTTGGAGAACATCTTCTTCTCGATCACCAGGCGCAGCTTTTCGTAGCTGGTCCAGCTCGGGTTCTTGCCCTGGTTGTTGGCGCGCGCCCGCAGCACAAAGTTGACGATCTCGTTGCGGAAGTCCTTGGGGTTGGCAATGCCTGCGGGCTTCTCGATCTTCTCCAGCTCCGCGTTGAGCGCGCCCCGGTCGAACACCTCGCCGGTATCGGTGTCGCGGTACTCGTTGTCCTGGATCCAATAGTCCGCGTAGGTGACGTAGCGGTCGAAGATGTTCTGACCGTACTCGCTGTAGCTCTCCAGGTAGGCCGTCTGGATTTCCTTGCCAATGAACTCGGCATAGCGCGGCGAGAGGTATTCCTTGATGTAGCCGGTGTACTTGGTCTCCAGCTCGCCTGGGAACTGCTCGCGCTCGATCTGCTGCTCCAGCACGTACATCAGGTGCACCGGGTTGGCCGCCACCTCGACACTGTCGAAGTTGAACACCTTGGACAGGATCTTGAACGCGAAGCGGGTGGAAATGCCCGTCATGCCCTCGTCCACCCCGGCGTAGTCGCGGTACTCCTGGTAGCTCTTGGCGCGCGGGTCGGTGTCTTTGAGGCTCTCGCCGTCGTACACCTGCATCTTGCTGAAGATGCTGGAGTTCTCGGGCTCCTTCAGGCGCGTGAGGATGGCGAACTGCGCCATCATCTTGAGCGTGCCCGGCGCACACACCGCGTTGCCCAGCGAGGATTCGCGGATCAGCTTTTCGTAGATGCGCGTTTCCTCGCTCACGCGCAGGCAGTACGGCACCTTGACGATGTAGATGCGGTCCAGGAAGGCCTCGTTGTTCTTGTTGTTGCGGAAGGCCTTCCACTCGCTTTCGTTGCTGTGCGCCAGCACCACACCGTCGAACGGGATGGCGCCAAAGCCCTCGGTGCCCTTGTAGTTGCCCTCCTGCGTGGCGGTGAGCAGCGGATGCAGCACCTTGATGGGCGCCTTGAACATCTCCACAAACTCCAGCAGGCCCTGGTTGGCCAGGCACAGGCCGCCGCTGTAGCTGTAGGCGTCGGTGTCGTCCTGGGCAAAGCTCTCGAGCTTGCGGATGTCCACCTTGCCCACCAGGCTGGAGATGTCCTGGTTGTTCTCGTCACCGGGCTCGGTCTTGGCAATGCCCACCTGCTTCAAGATGCTGGGGTAGCGCTTGACCACGCGGAACTGGCGGATATCGCCGCCATACTCTTCAAGCCGCTTGACCGCCCAGGGCGAGAGCACGCGCTGCAGGTAGCGGCGCGGAATGCCAAACTGCTCTTCGAGCACCGGGCCGTCCTCTACCGCATCGAACAGCCCGAGCGGAGATTCGTTCACTGGCGAGCCCTTGAGCGCATAGAACGGTACCTTCTGCATCAGGTACTTGAGCCGCTCGGCAATCGAGCTCTTGCCGCCGCCCACGGGCCCCAGCAGGTAGAGGATCTGCTTGCGCTCCTCCAGCCCCTGCGCAGCATGGCGGAAGAAGCTCACCACCTGCTCAATGGAGTCTTCCATGCCGTAGAACTCGGCAAAGGCCGGGTAGCGCTTGATGACCTTGTTGGCAAAGATGCGCGACAGGCGCGGGTCGTTGCGCGTGTCCACCATCTCGGGCTCGCCAATGGCAGCCAACATGCGCTGGGCGGCCGTGGCGTACGCCATGGGATCACGCTTGCACTCGGCGAGGTACTCGTCGATCGACATTTCCTCTTCACGCGAACGGGCGTAGCGTGCGGTGAAACTGCTGATGGCATCCATAGTGGCCTCCTGTGACAGCACGCTCTGATGGACTCAGACCACGCCGCAAAGTTGCAAAGCATCGGGCTATCGGCTTGAGGCCGTTGTAGCACCATGCTGTGGCTTTGAACAGGGTAATAGGGGGTGTTGGCAACGCTATTTTTCAGGCCTTCACCCACAGGACCGGAACACGGCATACTGCACGTTTGCCCCCGACAGAGCCGCGCATGCGGCCGCCACGGTCGGGCTCGGTCAGACTGCGGCACGCGTGGTGCCGCAGCCTCTCAGCGCTTGCCGACCGGACGCTTCTTGCCTGGCGGTTTACCCTGGATGCCTGCACGCGGCGGCAGGCCGGTGTGCTGGGTCAGGATTTGGCCCGGCTCGGGCTGCACAGGCTGGCGGTTGAGCGGGTCCGGTCGCATGGTCGGAATGACGATGTACTTGGCCTTGTCCTGCTTGCCACCACACTTGCCCACCGCGGGTTGGTAGGTGGGGATCAGGTGGTGCTTGCCGTTGCCGATCAGGTCGGCGCGGCCCATGGCCTTGAGGGCCTCGCGCAACAGCGGCCAATTGGCCGGGTCGTGGTAGCGCAGAAAGGCCTTGTGCAGGCGGCGCCGCTTCTCGCCGCGCACCACGTCCACGCGCTCGGCCCGCTCGTCGCGGTGGATGCCCTTGAGCGTGTTGAGGTTGGTGTGGTACATGGCCGTGGCCGAGGCCATGGGGCTGGGGTAGAAGGTCTGCACCTGGTCGGCGCGAAAGCCATTCTTCTTGAGCCAGATCGCGAGGTTCATCATGTCCTCGTCGCTGGTGCCGGGGTGGGCCGCGATGAAGTACGGAATGAGGAACTGCTTCTTGCCCGCCTCCGCTGTGAATTTCTCGAACAGCGTCTTGAATCGGTCGTAGTTGCCGATGCCGGGCTTCATCATCTTGGTCAGCGGGCCGGCCTCGGTGTGCTCGGGCGCGATCTTGAGGTAGCCGCCCACATGGTGCTGCACCAGTTCCTTGATGTACTCGGGCGACTCCAGCGCCAGGTCGTAGCGCAGGCCCGAGCCGATGAGGATTTTCTTCACGCCCTTGATGGCGCGGCCGCGCCGGTAGATCTTGATGAGCGGGTCGTGGTTGGTGGTGAGGTTCTGGCAGATGCCGGGATAGACGCAGCTGGGCTTGCGGCAGGCGGCCTCGATCTCGGGCGTGCGGCAGCCCAGGCGGTACATGTTGGCCGTGGGGCCGCCCAGGTCGGAGATGGTGCCAGTAAAGCCTTGCACCTTGTCGCGCACGTCCTCGATCTCGCGGATGATGGACTCTTCCGAACGGCTCTGGATGATGCGCCCCTCGTGCTCGGTGATGGAGCAGAAGGTGCAGCCGCCGAAGCAGCCGCGCATGATGTTGATGGAGAAGCGGATCATCTCCCACGCGGGGATCTTGGTCGCGCCGTCGTGGCGGCCGTTCTCGTCGGCGTAGCGCGGGTGCGGGCTGCGCGCGTAGGGCAGGTCGAAGATGAAGTCCATCTCCGGCGTGGTCAGCGGCACGGGCGGCGGGTTGATCCACACATCACGCGCCGTGCTGCCCTCGCCGTGCGCCTGCACCAGTGCACGGGCGTTGCCGGGGTTGGTTTCCAGGTGCAGCACACGGCTGGCATGGGCGTAGAGCACCGCGTCGCTGCGCACCTGCTCGTAGCTGGGAAGGCGAATGACGGTGCGCTCCTGCGGCGGGCGCTTGCGCTTGGCTTCCAAGGCCGGGTTGGGCACAAAAGTCAGCGGCTTGGTGTTGTCTTCCAGTCCTGATTTTTCAGAGCCATTTTGGCCTGCAACGCCCGCTGGTAAAGCGCCATCAGCTATCGAAACAGTAGTACTCTGCGCGCCACAGCTGGCCCCCTGGCTGGCGGCCTGCTCGCTGGTGGTCTGGTAGGGGTTGATGTGCGCCTCCACCGGTCCGGGCTGGTCCACCTCGGTCGAATCCAGCTCGAACCAGCCCTCGGTGCTGGGATCGCCCGGGCGGCGGATGAAGGCCGTGCCGCGCACGTCGGTGATGCGCTCCACCGGCTCGCGGCGCGCCAGGCGGTGGGCAATCTCGATGAGCGCGCGCTCGGCGTTGCCGTACAGCAGCAGGTCGCACTTGGCGTCCACCACCATGGAGCGGCGCACCTTGTCGCTCCAGTAGTCGTAGTGCGCGATGCGGCGCAACGACCCCTCCATGCCGCCCAGCACGATAGGCACGTCCTTGAAGGCCTCGCGGCAGCGCTGGCTATAGACAATGGCCGCGCGATCCGGGCGGCGCCCGGCCTCGGCGCCGGGGGTGTAGGCGTCGTCACTGCGGATCTTGCGGTCGGCCGTGTAGCGGTTGATCATGGAATCCATGTTCCCCGCCGTCACGCCCCAGAACAGGTTGGGCTTACCCAGCACCTTGAAGGCCTCGGCGCTCTGCCAGTCGGGCTGCGAGATGATGCCCACGCGAAACCCCTGCGACTCCAGCACGCGCCCAATCACGGCCATGCCGAAGCTGGGATGGTCCACGTAGGCATCGCCCGTCACCAGCACCACGTCGCAGCTGTCCCAGCCCAGTTGCTCCATCTCCGCCCGGCTCATGGGCAAGAACGGCGCCGTGCCAAAGCGCTTGGCCCAATAGGGCTTGTAGCTGGTGATCGGCTTGGCCGCGCGCGGGAAGAAAGAGACGTCAACGTAGGCGTTCATGGGGGTGCGGCCATCTGACGGGCCAATCGGGGGGTGCAAGATTTTAAGAGGGTAACCCAATCACCTGTCGTTCAAGGGGCTACAGGGCGCCTGCCAGAACCGGCAACCGCACTGCTATGCTGGCGCGGTCCCTGCCGCAACGCCGCCGCCATGAAACGTCTTTCCCAGTACTTCTTCCGTGGGCTCATCGCCTTTCTGCCGGTGGCGCTGACTGTCTATGCGCTCATCCTCTTTGTTACCTGGGCCGAGCGCTCGGCCATGGCGCTGCTGAGGCCGGTGACGGGGGACTTCTACCTTCCGGGGCTGGGCATCGCCCTGGGCGCCCTGCTGATCCTGGGGCTGGGCGTGCTGATCTCGCTGCCCAGTGCCCCGCGCCTGTTTTCATGGGTGGAACTGCCGTTCACCAACCTGCCAGTGGTCAAGAGCATCTATTCGTCGTTGAAGAACTTCGCCGACTACTTCGCGCCGCATGCGCAGGACACCCAGCAGGTGGTGCTGCTCACCATGCCCGGTTCCGAGCTGAGCACCGTCGGCCTGATCACGCGCCAGAGCATGCAAGGCCTTCCCAAAGGCCTCAGCGCGCTGGACGACCGCGTCGCGGTCTACCTGCCCATGGGCTACATGATCGGTGGTTACACGGTGTTTGTTCCACGCAGCTGGACGACGCCGCTGGACATGTCCGTGGAAGAAGCCATGCGCATGGCCTTGATCGCGTTCATGGCTTCAGGCAAGGGCAAGGCCGAATAGCCCCGGGGGTGCGCCCCCTACTCCACCACCGACCGCACCAGCATGGAAAACAGCTCCTGCGAGGGCTGGTGCTTCTTTTCCCTGGCCGGAAAGCGGGCGTCGTAGGCATCCACCAGGGCCGGATCGAACTCGTACACCGCGCTGGTGTGCAGCTTCCACTGGTGGCCTGCAAAAAAACCGGGGCGCAACTCCAGCACCAGCAACCCCAGGGGAAACTTGCCGTCCAGGCTGCCCACCCCCAGGTCCTTGCCCGTCCTGAATCCATGCCTGCAGTAGTTGTGCGGATCGCCAAGGATCAGAATGGCGGGATACCCCTGCTGCACCACCAGCGCCTTGGTGTGCTCGATCAGCGCCGTGCCCACACCCCGCCGCTGCCAGGCCGGGTGCACGCACAAGGGCCCGAAAGTGGCGGTCTCCACCTTCTCACCCAGCTCGTTGACGACCCAGGAACGTGTGTACAGGATGCTGCCGACGATCTGCCCTTCCACCTCGGCCACAAAGGCCAGTGCGGGCAGAAAGTCCGCGTGGCTTCGCATCACGTGGACGAGGTAATGCTCATCGCAACCGGGCCGGTACAGGTTCCAGAACGTTTCGCGCGTCAGCACCTCGACGGCGGGGTGGTCGGCCGGGGTTTCAGGTCTGATGGAAATGTTCACGGCGTCGCACCTTTGTTCTCATTTGTGACCTGGCATGTCCTTGCAGCGGTGGACGGGCGTATTTGCATAGTCAGGGAAGCCAAAAGCGTAAAAACCTCAGCAGTACCAACGAGCATTGACCATGGCTTATTCGGTGCAAACGTGGAAGAAGCGCATCGGGTATTCAACTCAAGCTAGCCCGCCGCCGCCGTACCCCGGCATTTGGGGAAGGTTGAGCAACCCCAGAACGTGTTGCCCGCATTGGCACCCTGTCTGACGGTGCGCAGTGCCATAGCAGCGCCACAGCGTGGGCATTCAGGTTGAGATGCTGCTTTGGCAGTGACCTTTGGTTCGGTGGTTGCGGATCTTGGTCGGGCTTCCAACGCGCCCATCCCGCTGGGAACTTTCTGTTGTGCGGCCGCAGATTGGCCCTGCACGCTCCGTACCCGTTGAATCATCTCGAAGAGCTGCGGACCGCCAATGAGTTCGATGTTCCGTCCCTGGGCGAAGGCTATTGCATCTGCCGTAAACCGCCCCGAGGTCACAACAAAGCCGCCCGTGGCACCTTTGGCTGCCATGACGCCGTAGAGTTCGCGCACGATGGTGACGCCCACCTTGTAGGCCTTCCACTGTTTGCACTGCACGAAAAACTTCTCAGAGTCTTTGACAAGGACGAGATCAACGCCTCCATCAGAGCCACCTCCACCGATTTCTGACACGCGGTAGCCCTGCTGACGGTAAGCCTCACCGACCAGCAGCTCAAATTCCCGCCAATTCATCCCGTCCAAGGCATTGGCATCGCGCGCTTGTGCCACGTCCGCAACCAAGGTTTGACGTTGTTTGCGTCGCCAAGCGGAGAGGGCAGCCGCTGCCAGGCAAAGCAGCGGCACGATGTACTGACCGGCGTTTGCCAGACCATGGATCACGGCCTTTTGCATCATGACGCCTACCATTGCTCCCCCTTGGCCCTGAGCATCTGAGACCTGGATGGGGATTGCCAGGCGGTGCAATAGAAAATAGCTGACCGCAGCGAGCACCACACAGACCCACCAAGGGAGCATGGCAAGCAAGTCCAGAACGTCTTCCAGTAGACTGTGTTTATTGCGTCTAGCCATGGCTCCCCCTCCTGTTGTTGATGCGGCGTTTCGACTATTTTGGCCCATGCCTTTGACAACATCTGAAAGGTGGGTGTGGAAGGCAACCATGGCCGCCGCACGTTGCCCTACCGCCGCCCCCGGTACTGCCCCGGCCCGACCCCCTGCCACTGCTTGAAGGCATGGTGGAAGGCCGATGGCTCCTGATAGCCCAGCAGGTAGCCCACCTCGGTGATGGGCATGTCCGAATGGGCCAGGTAGTGGCAGGCCAGTTCGTGGCGTGTGGCGTCCAGCAGGGTCTGGAAGGCTACGCCCGCATCCATCAGGCGGCGCTGCAGGGTGCGGGTGGACAGGTGCAGGTCGTCGGCCACGTCGGCCAGCTTGACGGCGCCCTGCCCCAGCCGGGCCGAGATGCGCTGGCGCACCTGGGCCACGATGCCGGTGTCGCGCGGGTGGCGCGCCTGCAGCAGTTCGTCGGCATGGCGCTGCAAGAGCGGAAGCAGGGCCTTGTTGGCCTGCGGGATGGGCCAATCGAGCAGCGCCGCCGGGAACAAGGCACGGTGCGCCGCGCAGCCCCAGCGCACGCGCGCGCCGCTGGCCTGAGCGATGACCTGGGCCGTGGCCTCGTCGCGGTAGTGCATGAATTCCAGCTCAAAACCCGCGATCGGCTGGCCCACCAGCCACTGCGCACAGGTCTGGATGCCCGCAAACACCGACTCGGCCAGCGCGGCGGCGGCCGGGTGGTCGGGCCAGTGGTTGGCCCAGGCGTACTCCACCGTGTCGCCCTGCCGCGCAAAGGACGAGCGCCCCAGGTCGTGCACCAGCGACTCGAAGCGCAGCACCTGCGCCAGCGCTTCGCCCAGCGTGGGGCAGGCCAGCAGCAGGATGCCATTGACGCCGTAGGTGGTGGGCTTGACACTGCTGCCGAGGCGCCAGCCAAAGCCCGGCCCGGCGTGTGCCAGCGCCTGCTGCAGCAGGGCGAGGTAGGTGGCAACGGGCATGTCGTCCTCGCCCGGCGCGTCGTGGCCCAGGGCTTGCGCCAGGGCGGCGGCGGGAACGCCCTCGGCGTGCGCAGCGTCCCACAGCGTGCGCGCATAGGGGGCCACGACCCGGGGCGCAGGCGTGTTTGGCGTGATGGAACAATCGGTTGGCGGCATTGCGAAATGGCAAACGGGCGCCCCATCCCTACAGTAGCGCCCATTGTTGGGAGTATGTCATGCGACGCTGGAACGGCTGGGGCGACGACGCCACCGCGATGAACCTGGGCGAAGGCGCCCGTGCCATGCTGGCCGAGCGGCTCGGCCCGGGCCACCCCGGGCAGGACGCGCGCCGCGAGGACCTGCTGGCGCGCATCCCGCCCTCGCGCCTGCCCGAGCACCCCTTGATCGACCGCAGCCCCGAGGCGCGCCTCCCCGTGGCCTGGGGCGAGAGCTATGCCGACTGGATTCGCAAGCGACTGGGCCACCTGCCGCCGGTGCCCGATGGCGTGGCCTTCGTGGAATCGGGCGAGCAGGTGCGCACCCTGCTGGACCTGGCGCACGCGCAGCGCTGGGTGGTGATTCCGTTTGCGGGCGGCACCAGCGTGTCGGGCCACCTGGACTGCCCTGCGGGCGAGCAGCCCGTGCTGTCCCTGCACCTGGGGCGCCTGAACCGCCTGCTGCACCTGGACAAGACCAGCCAGCTCGCCACCTTCGGTGCGGGCACGCCCGGGCCGCTGGTCGAATCGCAGTTGCGCGCCCAGGGCTACACGCTGGGGCATTTTCCGCAGTCGTTCGAATACTCCACCGTGGGCGGCTGGGTGGTCACGCGCTCCAGCGGCCAGCAGTCGCTGCGTTACGGGCGTATCGAACAGCTTTTTGCCGGCGGCCGCATGGAGACGCCCGTGGGCACGCTCGCCCTGCCCACCCTGCCCGCCTCCAGCGCCGGGCCGGACCTGCGCGAGATCGTGCTCGGCTCCGAAGGGCGCTTGGGCGTGCTGACCGAGGCCACCGTGCGCGTCTCGCCCCTGCCGGGGCACGAGAGCTTTCACGCCCTCTTCCTGCCCGGCTGGGACGCCGCCGAGGCCGCCGTGCGCGCGCTGGTGCAAGAGCGCCTGCCGCTGTCCATGCTGCGGCTGTCCAACGGCATCGAAACCGAGACCAACCTGCGCCTGGCAGGCCATGAGCGACAGATTGCGCTGCTGGAGCGCTACCTGGGCTGGCGCGGCTGCGGCCAGGGCAAATGCCTGCTGACCCTGGGCGTGACCGCCGCCCCCGCCACCGCGCGCCACACCCTGCGCGCCGCGCGCAAGCTGCTTGCGCGGCATGGCGCGGTGTACATCGGCCCAGCCATGGGCAGCAAATGGGCGGCCAACCGCTTCAAGGGCCCCTACCTGCGCAACACCCTGTGGGAGCTGGGCTACAGCGTGGACACCATCGAGACCGCCGTGGACTGGCCCCAGGTCAAGCCGCTGATGCTGGCCATGGAACAGGCCGCGCGCGATGCCTTCTCGCCCTTCGGCACGCCCGTACACGCCTTCACCCACCTCTCGCATGTGTACCCGCAGGGCAGCAGCATCTATTCGCAGTACGTGTGGCCCACCGCAGCCGGTGGCTTTGAACCCAACTTTGCGCGCTGGCAGGCGCTCAAAAAAGCCGTGGCCGCACAGATTGCCGCGCACGGCGGCACCGTGAGCCACCAGCACGGCGTGGGGCGCGACCACGCCGCGCACCTGGCACAGGAGAAAGGCCCGCTGGGCATGGCAACGCTGGCCGGGCTGTGCCGCCAGTTCGACCCGCACGGCATCATGAACCCCGGCAAGCTTTTGCAGGATGGCGGGCCATGGAGGGACTGAACGGCGCACTCCCACCCGGCTCAATTCCGCCGCGCGCCCAGGCGCTGGCACGGCTCACCGCGCAGGAATGGGACCTGGCCGTCATTGGCGGCGGCATCACCGGCGCCGGCGTGGCGCAGCAGGCCGCCGCGCAGGGCTGGCGCGTGCTGCTGGTGGAGCAGCGCGACTTTGCCTGGGGCACGTCGAGCCGTTCATCCAAACTGGTGCACGGCGGGCTGCGCTACCTGAAGGAAGGCGACCTCAAAACCACCCTGCATTCGGTGCGCGAGCGCAATCGCCTGCTGCAGGAAGCGCCCGGCCTGGTGGAGCCGCAGAGCTTTCTGTTCGCCGACTGCGCGGGCCGCAAGCCGGGGCGCTGGCTGATGCAGACCGGCCTGGCGCTGTACGACCTGATGGCCGGACAGCGCAGCCACTTCCACGCCGACCTGGCCACCACGCAGATGCTCGCGCCCGGCCTGGCGCCGCCTGGCCTGCGCGGCGCGCTGGTCTTCCAGGACGCCAAGACCGACGACGCGCGCCTGGTGCTGCGTGTGCTGCAAGAGGCGCGGCGGCTCGGCGCCACCACCCTCAACTACATGGCGGCGAGCGGATTGCGGCTCGAACAAGGCCGTGTGGCGGGCCTGGAGCTGCAGGATGCCCTGGAGGGGCAGCGCTACACCGTGCGCGCGCGCTGCGTGGTCAATGCCACGGGCGCCTGGGCCGACCGGCTGCGCACCGGCACGGGCGCCCGGCCCCTGCTGCGCCCATTGCGCGGCAGCCATCTGGTCGTGCCCTTCTGGCGCCTGCCGGTGGCGCAGAGCATCAGCTTCATGCACCCGCAGGACGGGCGCCCGGTCTTCCTCTACCCGTGGGAAGGCGCCACGCTGATCGGCACCACCGACCTGGACCACCGCGAACCGCTCGACGCCGAGGCGCGCATCACGGCCGCCGAGGTGGACTATCTGCTGGACGCCGTGAACGACCAGTTCCCCGCCACGCACCTGCGCCCAGCGGACGTGGTCGCCTGCTACGCAGGCGTGCGCCCGGTGCTCGACGACGGCCAGAAGGACGCCTCGAAAGCCACGCGCGACCATGTGGTGCGCGACGAAGCGGGCCTCATCACGCTGACGGGCGGCAAACTGACCACCTTCCGCCTCATGGCGCAGGACGCGCTGGCCCTGGCCGCGCCGCATGTGGGCCAGCCGTTTGCGCGCAGCGATGCGCCCTTGTTCACCCCCGCCAGCCCGCTGGACCCACGCTGGAGCCCCGCCGTGCGCCAGCGCCTGCAGGCGCGCTACGGAAGCCTGGCCGCCAACCTGTGCGCCAGTGCAAACAGCGACGACCTGGAGTGCATTCCCGGCACGCAGACGCTGTGGATCGAGCTGCCCCTGGCCGCTCGCCACGAGGCCGTGGAGCACCTGGACGACCTGCTGCTGCGCCGCACTCGGCTGGGCATTCTGCTGGCGCAGGGCGCGCTGGAACACCTGCCGCGCATCCGCGCGCTGTGCGCGCCGCACCTGGGCTGGAGCGATGCGCGCTGGGAGGCGGAAATCGCCCGCTACCGCGAGCTGATCCACACGCATTACCAATTACCGGATTCAAGAAGAATAGGCCTCTAGCGCTTACCCAGCAAGCGCAAGCAGCTATCAAACCAATAGCACATTCCAGGAGACGCCATGACCCAGCCCTACCTGCTGGCCATAGACAACGGCACCCAGAGCGTGCGCGCCCTGCTGTTCGACCTGCACGGCAACCTGGTGGACAAGGCGCAGGTGCCCATCACCACCTACCAGTCGCCCCAGCCCGGCTGGATGGAGAACGACCCCGAGGCCTTCTGGCAAACGCTGTGCCAGGCCTGTCAGCGCCTGTGGGCCAGCACGGCGGTGCCCAAGGAGGCGATTGCCGGCGTGGTCGTCACCACGCAGCGTGGCACCACGGTGTCGCTGGGGGCCGACGGGCGGCCGCTGCGCCCCTCCATGATCTGGCTGGACCAGCGCCGCGCCGAGCTGGCCCCGCGCCTGCCCTGGTGGTGGGAGGCCGCCTTTGCCGCCATCGGCATGCGCGACACGGTGCGGCACTTCCAGCGCGAGGCCGAGGCCAACTGGATCGCACAGCACCAGCCCGAACTGTGGGCGCGCACCGACAAGTTTTTGCTGCTCTCGGGCTACCTGCACTGGCGCCTGGCGGGGCGCATGGTCGATTCGGTGGCCTCGCAGGTCGGCTATGTGCCCTTTGATTACAAAAAAGGCCGCTGGGCGCCGCCGCACGACTGGAAGTGGCACGCCCTGCCCGTGCGCCCCTCCATGCTGCCCGAGCTGGTGCAACCGGGCACGGTGATCGGCACCATCACGCCCCAGGCCGCGCAGGACACCGGCATCCCCGCCGGCCTGCCCGTCGTGGCGGGCGCGGCCGACAAGGCCTGCGAGGTCATCGGCGCCGGGTGTCTGACGCCCGAGATCGCCTGCCTGTCCTACGGCACGGCCGCCACCATCAACACCACCACGCCGCGCTACCTGGAGGCCACGCCCTTCATCCCGCCCTACCAGGCGGCGGTGCCGGGGCACTACAACACCGAGGTACAGATCACGCGCGGCTTCTGGATGGTGAGCTGGTTCAAGGAGCAGTTTGGCCAGCACGAGGAGCGGCTGGCGCGAGAGCGCGGCGTGCCGCCCGAGAGCCTGTTCGACGAGTTGGTGAACGCCGTGCCGCCGGGTGCGCAGGGCCTGATGCTGCAGCCCTTCTGGAACCCCGGCATCAAGGTGCCCGGCCCCGAGGCCAAGGGCGCCATCATCGGCTTTGGCGACGTGCACACGCGCGCCCACCTGTACCGCGCCATCCTCGAAGGCCTGGCCTACGCGCTGCACGAGGCCAAGGAGCGCATCGAAAAGCGCGGCGGCGCGGCCATTGAGCGCGTGCGCGTCTCGGGCGGCGGCTCGCAGAGCGACGCGGCCATGCAGATCACCGCCAACGTCTTCAACCTGCCCAGCGAGCGCCCGCACCTGTATGAGACCAGCGGCCTGGGCGCGGCCATCATCGCCAGCGTGGGCCTGGGGTTGCATGCCGACTTCGCCACCGCCGTGCGCGCGATGACGCGCATCGGCCAGGTCTTTTTGCCCGAGCCCGAGCATGCCCGCACCTACGAGCAGCTCTACCGCCGCGTCTATTGCCGCATGTATGAAAGGTTACAGCCCCTGTACCGGGACATCCGCGCCATCACCGGCTACCCTTCACACGATTGAACACCAAGGCACCGCCATGAAACGCCTGCTTGTCACCGCCCTGCTCACCCTGAGCGCCACCAGCCCCGCCTGGGCCTGGAGCAACCACGCCCTGGCCAGCTACCGAGCCTTTGAATCCATGCCCCAGGTGGCCCAGGCCGCGCCCGTGGCGGCCGAGCCGCTCGAAGCCTTTTTGGCCGCGCAAGCCCAGCCCCTTGCGCAACTGCTGAGCGCACAGGACGCCTGGGCCCAGCAGCACATCGCCACCTACCCGCCGTTGCCCACGGCGCTGCGTTTCGATCCCGCCGTGGCCGCCCAGGGGCCGCAGGCCCTGCGCAAAGCCTTTCTGACGGCGCTGCGCATCTCGCCCCAAAGCCGGTTTGCGCTGTACGTGCAACCCGACCCCTGGGCCGCGCCGCCGCAGGCCGAACGCATGGCGCACGACCTCGTCAGCGCCCTGCCCGCGCGCGACAAGGACGGCGGCGGCCACCACTTCGTGGCGCTGCGCGCAGGCGAGATGGTGGCGCCCCTGGCCGTGCTGGCATCGGCCAGCGACGAGCCCGATTACGGCATGGACCTGAACCTGTGGGAAGACAGCCCCTCCGACTGGGGCCCAGGCTACGGCTTCGGCAAGATTCCCTTCGGCAACCCCAACCTGGACTTCTCCACCCAGGCGCCCTTTCACATGGGCTACTACCACGAGGCTCCGGTCATCTACATGGCGGCGGGCTTTCTCAAGCGCACCTACCCGATGCTGCGCATCCACCAGTACGCAGGGCTGTCGGAACTGGCATTTCGCACCGGGCACCCCTATTGGGGCTGGCGCTTTGCCGGGCTGGCGCTGCACTACCTGCAGGACCTGACCCAGCCCTACCATGCCAGCCTGGCGCCGGGATTCTCGTCTGCGCGGCTCATCGGCATCAACCTGCTGGCCATGCTGGGCATGCCCGGCGCCAAGAACGACATGGTCATCCTGCTGTCCAACCGCCACTTCGTGCTGGAACGCTATGAGAGCCAGATGATCCAGGCCAGCGCCCAGGCCCGCCAGAGCGGCAGCGTGGACCAGGCGCTGCGCGACACCAGCACCGACGCGAGCCATCCCGCCTGGAGCGAAACCTACGTCCGCCACACCGTCGCCCAGCAGGCCCACACCCTGGGCCCCACCGTGACCGAGCAAATGCTGGCCAGCGTGCAGCCCGGCTACGTCAACGACCCCAGCTTCGACTTCGGCGTGCACGCCAAGGCCATCGACCTGGTGGCCGAAGTCGCCAGCCAGGGCGAAGCGCAGCGCCAGGTGCTGGAGTCCACCATCGCCACGCTGATGCGCAACTTTGGCGCGCACAGCCGCAACATGGTGCGCGGCATCCTGGCCAGCACTGACACACGCTGATCGCCATGCCGCAGTGGGGGTAAGCTACTGCCCCCATGCCCCACACCCTGGCCGCCCCCGCGCACAGCGAACTCATCATCAAGAAAAGCCGCTTCATCGGCTGCGTGCAACCCATGCCCGACCGCGCCAGCGCCCAGGCGCATGTCGATGCGCTGTGGAAAGAACACCCTGGCGCCGCCCACATCTGCTGGGCGCTGCTCGCGGGCGGTCAGTCTGCCGCCGTGGACGACGGCGAACCCGGCGGCACCGCCGGCCGCCCCATGCTCGACGTGCTGCGCCACCAGGACCTCGAAGGCGTGCTGGCCACCGTGGTGCGGTACTTTGGCGGCGTCAAGCTGGGCGCGGGCGGCCTGGTGCGCGCCTACACCGACACCGTGGCCCAGGCCCTGCTCACCGCCACCAAGGTGCCGCTGCAACGCATGACCCACCTGCAATGCCTCGTGCCCTACGCCCTGGAAGGCCTGCTGCGCCGCGAGATCGACGCCGCCCATGCCGAGCTGCTGGAGGTGCAACACGGCCAGCTCGTCACCCTGCACCTGCGCCTGCCCGCAGCCCAGGCCGCAGCCTTTGTGCAGCGCATCAACGACCAGGGCCAGGGCCGCGTGGGCTGGCAAGACGCCCCCGGCATTGCCGCCTGAGCGATTTCGCTTCAGAAAAGCGGGCCGTCTGCCGATACCTAGTGCGGTGTTTCACTCTGATTGGTACTTTCAGAGTGAAACACTGCACTAGCTGTTGCACCCCTGGAGCCCTGCCATGGACGTCGCCCTCTCCAATGCCATCATCCAAACCGCCACCCACCTGGCCAGCGCCAAGCAGTCGGACGCCGTCAACATCGCCATGCTGAAAAAAGCGCTGGACCTGCAGGAAACCGCCGCCGCCACCATGCTCGACACCATGGTGCAGTCCATGCCCCAGCCCCAGCTTGCCACCTCGGGCACGCTGGGCACGCAGGTCAATACCTTTGCCTGAACAGCCCCACCGCTGGGGGCACTGCGCCTGACGCAGAACTTCCGTTGGCAAAATAGCCGCCTGGCTTTACAAACGCAGCACCACGCTCTGCATTTGCCATGAACACCTTCAAAACCGCCCCCATTCCCCTCGGGGACTCCGTAGGCATCATCCTGCCTGATGAGGCGCTGGCGCGCATGAATCTGAAAGTAGGCGACACGATGTTCCTGACCACATCTGCCGATGGTTTGCTGCTTTCGCCCTTTGCACCGACTTCAGACGCAACCAGCCCTGCAGACGATGAATTCGCACCCTAAGGCAGCGAAACTTCGCGCTCATTGGCCAAGCATCCTGACGGGTCGAAATAACTCACGATTGCTGCCAACACACGCCGCGAGCCCTACCAATGCTGCGCCCCCATACCCAGCTCCGCACCTGACAGGCACCTCAGCACGACCCCTACCCCGCTATCATCCAGCGCATGGGAGAGAGCACCACCAACACCGACGCTGCCACCACCGCAGCGCATGCCTTCATCGCCCGCTGGAGCGGCAGCACCGCCAGTGAACTGGCCAGCGCGCAGAGCTTTGTGATCGACCTGTGCGAGCTGTTGGGTGTGGACAAGCCCCACCCCACGCCCGAGCAGAGCTACATGTTCGAGCGGCCCATCACCTTTGCGCATGGCGACGGCAGCACCAGCCCTGGGCGCATTGACTGCTACCGGCGCGGCCACTTTGTGCTGGAGGCCAAAAAGTTCAAGACCCCCACCCACACCAAAGGCTTTGACGACGGCCTGCTGCGCGCCCGCAGCCAGGCCGAGGGCTACGCCCGCGCCCTGCCCGCCACCGAAGGCCGCCCGCCCTTTGTGCTGGTGGTGGACGTGGGCAACGTCATCGAGGTCTATGCCGAATTCAGCCAGAGCGGCGCCACCTACACCCCCTACCCCGACCCGCGCAGCCACCGCCTGCTGCTGGCCGACCTGGCCCGGCCCGAAGTGCGCGAGCGCCTGCGCCGCATCTGGTGCGACCCCGACAGCCTGAACCCCGCACGCATCAGCGCCCAGGTCACGCGCGACGTGGCCGCGCTGCTGGCGCGCCTTTCGCAGTCGCTCGAAGCCAGCCTGGGTTTGATGCCAAATATGGCTCCAGCGCCCGTTACACAAGCGCAAGCAGCTCCTGAAATCGTAGCAGCCTACCTCACCCGCTGCCTGTTCTCCATGTTTGCCGAAGACGTGGAACTGCTGCCCAAAGGCGCTTTCCAGGGCCTGCTGCAAACCCACCGGGGCGACCCCGTGGCACTGCAACACATGCTGCGCATTTTGTGGGCCGACATGGACCGGGGCGGCTTTTGCGCCGCGCTGGCCAAGAACGTGCTGCACTTCAACGGCAAACTCTTCAAGGGCGCAGAGCACGTGCACTACAGCCTGCTGCTCAGCGAAGAGCAAATCGACCTGCTCATCCAAGCCGCCCGCGCCAACTGGCGCGAAGTGGAACCCGCCATCTTCGGCACCCTGCTCGAACGCGCCCTGGACCCCACCGAACGCCACGCCCTGGGCGCGCACTACACGCCCCGCGCCTACGTGGAGCGCCTGGTGCAACCCACCGTGATCGCCCCACTGCGCCAGGAATGGGAATACGCCCGCGCCGCCGCCCTGGTGCTGGCCCGCGAAGCCGCCGAGCTGGAAGGCAAGGCCCAGCAAGCCAAGCTCGAAGCCGCCCGCGCCGAAGTGCTGCGCTTTCACCACCGGCTGTGCACCGTGCGCGTGCTGGACCCCGCCTGCGGCAGCGCCAACTTCCTATACGTGACGCTGGAGCACCTCAAGCGCCTGGAGGGCGAAGTCATCAACCAACTGCAGGAGCTGGGCACCACCCACGAACACCTGCAGGGCCGCCTGGGCTTTGAAGGCGAAACCGTGACGCTGCAGCAACTGCGCGGCATCGAACTGAACGAACGCGCCGCCGCCCTGGCCGAACTCGTGCTGTGGATTGGCTACCTGCAATGGCACATCCGCACCCGCGGCCATGCCAGCGTGGCCACGCCCGTGGTGCACAACTACGGCAACATCGAATGCCGCGACGCCGTGCTCGCCTGGGACGCGCAGGAACTGGCGTATGACGACGCCGGCCGCCTGCTCAGCCGCTGGGACGGCCGCAGCTACCAACCCCACCCCGTGACCGGCGAACCCGTCCCCGACGAGGCAGCCCAGGTACCCCAGTGGCGCTACATCGGCGCCCGCAAGGCCGACTGGCCGCAAGCGGATTTCATTGTGGGGAACCCGCCGTTTATTGGCGCCGCCAGCATGCGCGCTGCCCTGGGCGATGGCTACGTACAAGCCCTGCGCGACGCCTGGCCCGAAGTGCCCGAGAGCGCCGACTTTGTGATGTTCTGGTGGCACCACGCCGCCCAGCAGGTGGCCAGCGGGCAGGCGCAGCGCATGGGGCTGATTACCACCAACAGCCTGCGCCAAACCTTCAACCGGCGCGTGGTGCAGGCCGCGCTGGATCAAGGCACGCACTTGAAGATGGCCATTCCCGATCACCCCTGGGTGGACAGCGCCAACGGTGCCGCTGTGCGCATTGCCATGACGGTGCTGGCACCCGACGCGGGCGAAGGGCAAGTGCTCACGGTAACGGATGAGCAGCCCGGCGAGCATGGCGAAGTGGCCGTAACCCTGGCCGAACGCCCCGGCCTCATCCATGCCGACCTGAGCGTGGGTGCCAACGTGGCAGCAGCGCAGGCATTGCAGGCCAATCAGAACCTTGGCAACCGGGGCGTACAGCTTTTCGGTGCGGGCTTTATCGTCACAGCCGAAGAGGCGGCCCACTTGAACGCCCCCGCCCTCGTGCGCCCTTACCGCAATGGACGTGACCTGACCGACAAGCCGCGTGGCGTGATGGTTATTGATGCCTTTGGCCTGAGCGCCGAACAAATGCGCGAGCAATACCCGGCGGCTTACCAGTGGTTGCTGGAAAAGGTCAAACCCGAACGCGACCAGAACAACCGCGAGAGCCGCCGAAAGAACTGGTGGTTGTTTGGCGAAACTAATCCAAAACTACGCAAACAACTCGCTGGCCTGGGCCGCTATATCGCCACGGTGGAAACCAGCAAACACCGCACTTTCCAGTTCTTGGATGCCAGCATCCTGCCGGACAACAAGCTGGTGGCCATCGCTCTGGACGACGCCTACAGCCTGGGCGTGCTGTCCAGCCAGTTGCACATTGAATGGGCTTTGGCAGCGGGTTCGTGGCTGGGTGTAGGCAATGACCCGGTGTATGTCAAAACCCGCTGTTTTGAGGCATTCCCCTTCCCCGCCGAAGACACCGGCCTGACCCCGCAACTGCGCGAGCGCATCGCCCATCTGGCCGAGCACATCGACGCACACCGCAAGCGCGTGCTGGGGCAGGTGGGGTCTGCGGGGCGCGATTTCGCAAGCGAAGCGCGTATGAGCGCCCCGCAGACCCCGCCTGCCCCGGCACTACCCGCCACAGCCACAGCCACAGCCACAGCCACAGCCACAGCCACAGCCACAGCCACAGCCACAGCCACAGCCACACCCACAGCGCCACCCCAAACCACCACGCCACTCACGCTGACAGGCCTGTACAACGTCCTGCAAGCCCTGCGCGAAGGCCGCCCGCTGACACCGAAGGAAAAAGCCATCCACACCCAGGGCCTGGTGGGTGTGCTGCGCGAACTGCACGACGAACTGGACGCCGCCGTTCTGCAAGCCTACGGCCTGCCCGCCGCGGCCAGCACCGACGACATCCTGGCCCACCTGGTGCAGCTCAACGCCCAGCGCGCCCAGGAAGAAGCCCAGGGCCGCGTGCGCTGGCTGCGCCCGGCCTTTCAAAATCCGCAAAATTCGCTACAAATTCAAGAGCATCTAGCGCAAGTCCAGCAAGCGCCAGAGCCTGATTTTGATATTGAAAGACCGCTATCAAAAGCAGAGCAACCCGCAGCCCAGCCCTGGCCCGCCACCTTGCCCGAACAGGTGCGCGCCGTGGCCGCTGTGCTGGCCGCCAGCGCCGCGCCGCTGACCCTGCCCGCCATCGAGGCGCGCTTCAAGGGCCGGGGCCCCTGGAAGAAAGGCCTGCCCACGCTGCTGCAAACCCTGGAAGCCCTGGGCCGCGCGCAGCCCGTACTTACGCCCCAGGGTACGGCCTGGCGCTGAGCCCAGCCAGCACCGCCTCAGGGCGCGGTACTTTCCTGCGGGCGCTGCGGCCCCAGCTTGAACACGCCGCTGGCGCGGGCGCAGGGCACGCCGTCGGCGGTGACCAGGCCTTGCGCAAAGACCATGGAGCGTGTGGCGCGCAGGAGCTGGGCCGTGCCCTCCAGCCAGCAGCCCAGGGGAGACGGGGCGAGGTAGTCGATCTGAAGACTGATGGTCGGCAAGAAGCGCTGGGCCAGGGCGGCGTCCTGGTAGTGCACGGACAGGGGCAGCAGCATGTCGCAAAAGCTGGCCATCATGCCGCCGTGCAGGTTGCCCATGGGGTTGATGTGGCGCTCCTGCACGCGCATGCCGAATTTGACCACCTCCCCCTGGTGCAGCAGGTACAGCGGGCCGTTGATGTGCATGAAGTTGCCGCCCGCGGGAAAGGGCACAAAGCCGGGCGGAACGTCTGCCGCAGGGTGCGCGAGAGACTGGGCCATGGAATGCGCGGCGGTGGGCGTGGTGGGGGCAGTCATGCGCCGGTCTCCTGTTGTACGTCGTCTTGAAAACTGGCGCCCTGCAGCGCGGCGCTGTCGCTCAGGCCGGGGCCATAGACGCGGGCAAAGTCCTGCACCATGGCGTCCAGCGGCAGGTCGTCGAAGGTGCCGCGCTGGTGCACGTATTCCATGTGGCGCTGGCCCGCGCGGTCGTAGGGGTGGTAGAGGGAGTCGGTGCGGCCATCAAACTCCAGCGGCAGCAGGCCAAAGCGCTCGCACAGCTCGATGTTGAAGGCCGGTGTGGCCTTGACCCAGCGCCCGCCCAGCCACAGGTCGGTGTAGCCGTGCCAGATGAACAGGTCGGTCTGCATGGTCTGGCGCATGCGCTCGGTGCTCAGGTGGTTGCGCACGTCGGCAAAGCCCAGCCGCGCCGGTATGCCCGCCGCGCGGCAGGCGGCGGTGAGCAGCACGGCCTTGGGCACACACCAGCCGTGGCCCTGCGCCAGCACGGTGCTGGCGCGCATGCCGCTGGGCGAGAGGTCGATGCGGTAGGGGTCGTACCGAAAGCCGTCGCGCACCGCCAGGTACAGGGCCACGGCGCGTTCGCGCTCGTCCTGCCCCTGGGCGTGCTGCCAGGCAAAGGCCTGCACGGCGGGGTGGTCGCTGTCGATGCTGGGGGTGGGCTGCAGGTGCTGGGGGCGTGCGGGGCGGTGGGGCAT
Source organism: Acidovorax sp. 210-6 (assembly GCF_010020825.1). Taxonomy (GTDB): domain Bacteria; phylum Pseudomonadota; class Gammaproteobacteria; order Burkholderiales; family Burkholderiaceae_C; genus Simplicispira; species Simplicispira sedimenti. The sequence goes on along the minus strand of NZ_JAACJE010000001.1, from coordinate 1,767,948 downwards.
GCCCGCACCTTAGCAAACCGCAGTCAGCGGTGTTACATGCGGTTGCGCAAGGAATGTCGCATGGGTGACTGTGCGAATCACCGCAACCGGCCATGCAGCAGGCGCGAGCGCTGCAGCGCCAGCAACTCCATCAAGCCGCCAGCCAGCGCGGCGGCCAGAAGCAACAGGGGCCAAAGGCCACGCGATCGGGTGCGGCGGTGGTGTGCTTGCATGGTGCTCTCCAATCAAGGCGATGGGAACCGCCACCGTAGCGTGCCTGTATGACAGCAGCGCGACATACCCCCAGCCCTGCACCCGCCCACAACACAGGCCTTGTCGGCGCAGGCTGCGGCGCTATGCTGGGCCGTTGCACTGCCACCCGTCTGACCACCTGCCCCACTGCCACCGTGCTGCCCCGCGACCTGCCGGAACTCGACGCCCTGGAACGCCTGCTGGCCCAGCACGCGCAGCACCTGCATGTGCAGCAGGTCTGCCACGTGGCACTGCCGCAGGCGCCCGCGTTTCCGGTGTATGCCATCGGCCTGGGCAGCACCGACCCCGGCGCCCCGGCGGCAGGCTTTTTTGGTGGCGTGCACGGGCTGGAGCGCATTGGTGCGCAGGTGGTGATTGCCTTCCTGCAAAGCGTGCTGCACCGCCTGCCGTGGGACAGCACCTTGCAGCACCTGCTGGAACGGGTACGCCTGGTGTTCATGCCCATCGTCAACCCCGGCGGCATGTGGGCCGCCACAAGGGCCAACCCGCGCGGCATCGACCTGATGCGCAATGCCCCGGTGGACGCCAGGGACCGCGTGCCTTTTTTGGTGGGCGGCCAGCGCCTGAGCAGCGGCCTGCCCTGGTACCGGGGCCGCCTGGGCGACCCCATGGAGGCCGAGAGCCAGGCACTGTGCAGCGTGGTGCAGACCGAGTTGCTGGGGCGCCCCTTCAGCCTGGCGCTGGACTGCCATTCGGGCTTTGGCGTGACGGATCGGCTGTGGTTTCCCTACGCCCACACGCGCGAACCCATGGCGCACCTGGCCGAAGTGCACGCGCTGCAGCACATTTTTTTGCAGGCACACAGCCAGCACCCCTACGTGATCGAGCCGCAAAGCGCACAGTACCTGGCGCATGGCGACCTGTGGGACCACCTGTACCTGCAGGCCTGCCAGCAAAGCGGCACGGTGTTTCTGCCGCTGACGCTGGAGATGGGCTCGTGGCTGTGGATCAAGAAGAACCCGCAGCAACTGTTCTCGCGCAACGGCATCTTCAACCCGCTCATCACCCACCGCCACCAGCGTGTGCTGCGCCGCCACCTGGGCCTGCTGGACTTTCTGACCCGCGCCGCCGCCAGCCACAGCCAGTGGCTGCCCCAGGGCGAGGCACGCCAACACCACCACCGCCATGCCCTGGACGCCTGGTACTGAAGCCCCCCCGACGGAGGCTGCGGCCACCCGCCCCCCCCGCACCTGGGTGCTGCTGCGCGGCCTGACGCGCGAGGCCACGCACTGGGGCCGCTTTGTGCCGCTGCTGGCACAGGCCCTGCCGCACGACCGCATCTTTACGCTGGACCTGCCCGGCAACGGCCACCTGCACGCGCAGGCATCGCCCTGGTCGGTGCCCGCCATGGCGCAGGCCTGCCGCCAGGCGCTGGCCGCGCAGGGTGTGCGCGGGCCGGTGCATCTGCTGGCCATGTCGCTGGGCGCCATGGTGGCCACGGCATGGGCCCACAGCGCACCCGAAGAGGTGGCGGGCTGCGTGCTCATCAACACCAGCATGCGCCCGTTCAGCCCGGTGCACCACCGCATGCAGCCGCAGCACTGGCCCACGCTGGCCCGCCTGCTGCTGTGGCCGCACACGCCGCTGCAGATCGAAACCACCGTGCTGCGCATGACCAGCAACCACCCCGCCGCCCATGCCGAGGTGCTGCCCCAGTGGGTGCTGGCGCGCCAACAGCGCCCGGTGCGCGCCGCCAATGTGCTGCGCCAACTGGCCGCCGCAGCCCGCTACCGCGCCCCGCCTACGCCGCCGCCCGTGCCCACGCTGCTGCTGGCCAGCACGCACGACCGGCTGGTGCGCTGCGCATGCTCGCGCGCCCTGGCGCGCGCCTGGCGCTGCGCGCTGGTGGAACACCCCCACGCAGGCCACGACCTGCCGCTGGACGATCCGCAATGGGTGGTGCAACAGGTGCTGGAAGCAACGGGCGGGTGATGTTGACTTCAGTGCTGGAACTGTGCGTCCAGACGGGGCGAAGGTACATGAGCAAGGCCACAGCGTCTGCTCATCGCCTTGTGTACATGCTCTTGTGGGCCTGGTTCAGACCCGCTCCAAGATGACAGCAATACCCTGCCCCACGCCAATGCACATGGTGCACAGCGCGTAGCGCCCGCCCGTGGCGTGCAGGCGGTTGACGGCCGTGGTCGCCAGGCGCGCGCCCGAGGCCCCCAGCGGGTGGCCCAGCGCAATGGCGCCGCCCCAGGCGTTGACGCGTGCGTCGTCGTCCTGCAGGCCCAGCAGGCGCAGCACCGCCAGGCCCTGCGCAGCGAAGGCTTCGTTGAGTTCGATGACGTCGATCTGCTCCAGGCTCAGGCCGGTCTGCGCCAGCACTTTCTGCGTGGCCGGTGCCGGGCCGATGCCCATGATGCGCGGGGCCACGCCGGCCGTGGCCATGCCAACGATGCGGGCTTTGGGCGTGAGGCCGTTCCTGGCGGCGCTGGCCTCATTGGCCAGCAGCAGGGCGCAGGCGCCGTCGTTCACGCCGCTGGCATTGCCTGCCGTCACCGTGCCATCGGGCCGTACCACGCCCTTGAGCTTGGCCAGGGCCTCGAGACTGGTCTCGCGCGGGTGCTCGTCCTGGCTCACGACGATGGCGTCCCCTTTCTTCTGGGGGATGGTGACGGGGGTGATTTCACGGGCCAGGTGGCCGGCCTTCTGGGCGGCGACGGCCTTGAGCTGGCTGGCCAGGGCCATGCGGTCCTGGGCTTCGCGTTCGATCTCGAACTCCTGGGCGACGTTCTCGGCGGTCTCGGGCATGGAGTCCACGCCGTATTTTTCCTTCATCAGCTTGTTGATGAAGCGCCAGCCTATTGTTGTGTCATAGACGGCGTTGCTGCGGCTGAAGGCGCTTTCCGCCTTGGGCATGACGAAGGGGGCGCGGCTCATGCTTTCCACGCCACCGGCGATCATCAACCCGGCCTCGCCGGCCTTGATGGCACGCGCGGCCGTGCCCACGGCGTCCAGGCCGGAGCCGCACAGGCGGTTGATGGTGGCGCCGGGCACTTCCAGGGGCAGGCCCGCGAGCAGGCTGGCCATGTGGGCGACGTTGCGGTTGTCTTCGCCGGCCTGGTTGGCGCAGCCGTAGAGCACGTCGGTGATGCCCTCCCAATCCACATGGGGGTTGCGCGCCATGAGGGCGCGCAGGGGGATGGCGGCCAGGTCGTCGGTGCGCACGCTGCTGAGCGCGCCGCCGTAGCGGCCGATGGGGGTGCGAATGGCGTCGCAGATGAAGGCGTGGGTCATGGCAGCTTCTGTTTGGATGGTGTTGGGCGGTTTGCCTTGGTGGAGCAAGACAGTGACATCCATAAGCCCAACAGCCCCCCGCCTTGGCGGATTTTCTCCTGCTGGCGCTGTATTTGGGCACAGTGCCTGCAGCTTGCATACAAGCAACAAAAAATAAAAAACCCCGCTACCGATTTGATAGCGGGGTTTCCTTATGCAGTTTGGTGGGTCGTGCGTGACTCGAACACGCGACCAACGGATTAAAAGTCCGAATACTTACCCACCAACCACTCTCGAGCCACGAATAATTACCTTTTAAGATCAATAGCTTATAAATAAGCTCGTTGATTTTTGATGATCAAAATTCGTGAATGTTCTAAAATTTCTCTTACATTCGCCGTTACATCGGCTGTCGATGTAAGAGAAACAGAGCATGGCCAAAGTATCCTTCACCGCTGGGCGAGTCCAATCATTCACCTGCCCCGACGACCGCCCCCAGGCGTTCCTCTGGGATACCGTAGCCAAGGGACTGGGACTGCGAGCCACGCCCTCAGGCAAACCCACCTACATATTTCAGGGCCTCTACCAGGGCCGCACCGTACGCCTGACCATCGGCCGCCCTGCAGACTGGTCCATTGAACAGGCACGCGGCAAGGCACGGGAGTTCCAGCGCCTGATCGACCAGGGCATGGACCCCCGACAGCTCAAGCGCGACGCCATCGCGGCACAGGCTGCCGCGAAGGAAGAAGCCCGCGCCAAGGCGGAAAACGAAAGACAGGCCGCCATACTCGCTGCCGATGCCTGGGCTGCCTACCTGCAAGCGCGCCGCCCCCACTGGGGTGAAAGACACTATGCAGACCATATTCGCCTCAGCCAGGCTGGTGGACAGGTAGCACAGCGCGGTACCCGTGGCCGTGGCGTCACCATTGCCGGCCCCCTGCACAGGCTACTGGACATGCGTCTCAGCGCCCTCTCCCCCCAGGTGATTGAGGAATGGGCCGCACATGAGGCAGCCCTGCGCCCCACCGTGGCCAGACTGGCCTGGCGCCTCCTTAAGGCCTTTTTGTCATGGTGCGCGGAGCAACCGGCCTACGCCTCCATCGTTGCCGCCAACAATCCCGCCAAGACCCGCACCACCCGCGAATCCTTGGGCAAGGCGCGCACGAAAGACGATGCCCTGCTGCGTGAGCAACTCAGGCCCTGGTTCGACGCTGTGCGTGCATTGTCCAACCCCATTCAGAGCGCCTATCTCCAAGTGCTGCTGCTGACCGGCGCGCGCCCCAACGAGGTGTTGACGCTGCAGCGCAGAGATATCGACTTCCGCTGGAACCGCCTGACGATCCGGGACAAGGTGGAGGGCGAAAGGCAAATTCCTCTCACCCCCCACGTCAAGGCACTGCTGAGCCAACTCCCCGTGCACAGCCCGTGGGTCTTCCCCGGCAGGCAGCCCCCACCCGGCTCAGAACCTCAGCCCATGAGCAAGCCCCACCGCGCACACGAGCAGGCCTGCCAGGCGGCCGGCATAGAACATTTGACCTTGCACGGCCTGAGGCGCAGCTTTGGCACCCTGTCGGAATGGCTGGAGGTTCCCGCGGGCGTGGTCGCACAAATTCAGGGCCACAAGCCCAGCGCCACGGCCGAAAAGCATTACCGCGTCCGGCCACTCGACATGCTGCGTGTACACCACGAACGCATCGAAGCCTGGATACTGGAACAGGCAGGCATCCCTCACCTACCTGCTCCCAGTGCCCATGAAAGCCCACGGAACTGATCCAATGGATTACACTCAAACCCATGCAAACCGTCGCCGAGCTGCCTGAGTTCATCCGCACGGCCGACAAGCTGCTGAGCCTCACCGAGCGGCAGGATTTGATCCGCTATCTGGCCCTGCACCCCAAGGCCGGCGACCTGATGGAAGGCACGGGCGGTGTGCGCAAACTGCGCTGGCGCCGGGGTGACCACGGCAAGAGCGGCGGCGTACGCGTCATCTATTACTACTACGACGAGCAGATGCCGCTATACCTGCTGACCCTGTTCGCCAAGGGCGACAAGGCCAACCTGAGCAAGGCCGAGCGCAATGAGTTGTCAGAGCTGACCGAATTGCTGGTCGGTCTCTGGAAGAGGAAAGGACGGACGAAATGAGCACCACATTCGACAGCATCAAACAAGGCTTGCAGGAAGCCATCGCCCATGCGGAGGGGCGCGGCCGGGGCGTACGCGTGCATCGCCCCCGCCCGGTGGATGTAAAGGCCCTGCGCGCCCAGGTGGACATGACCCAGGAAGAGTTTGCCGCCAAGTTCGGCTTCTCCACCGCCACCCTGCGCCACTGGGAGCGCGGAGACCGCAAGCCGCATGGCGCCTCACTGGTTCTACTGAATGTGATTCAGCACAACCCGCGAGCGGTGATCGAGGCATTGGCTGTGTAAGCAAGATTCACCATGTCTGGAATCCTCCCCAACTTCCCCGATTGGCGCCAATTTGACACACTCGCCATTTGGCAATTGGCGGCTTTGATGAACGGGGTAGACCCCAGAGCATGGGCAATGGGTGATGTTGTAGGCCGCGACGGCGATGCTCTCGACCTGAGCACCGAGCTAGATCAGCTCATCTCGGGCATTCATGCAGGCACCCTCCAGCCCGGCAAATATGAGGAGTTCCCGCCGACGAAAAACACCGTCGTCAACACTGACAGCGCTCGCCAATGGTTGAGAGCTCACGGCTACGCCGTGCTCGCCGATAACCTAGACAGATCGCTGCACGCACCCAAGCCAGAAAATCTTGTGAAAAAAACGGTGCTGGTCAAGCGTCATGAACGGGCATGGCCCACGATTCAAGAAGACCTGAAGCGAGCGGGGACAAACGGATTGAGCGTTGCCCATACTGGAAATCACGGCTTCTGGAATGAGGCCTTGGCAATGGATTGGGCTGAGAAAAATGGCAAGCTCACTACCTCGGGAGCATCTGGCATCCAGCCGCAAAGCTTTTTCCCAACGTAAGGAATCATTCCTTTTCGGCAAGACCGCCCGCATTTGTCCAGATTTGCCCGGAATTTTCCGCAGTTGCCCCGGCCGCAACAGAGCGCAATACCCACCAACACCCGCCGAAACGCCGGGTTAGGCCATTTCTGGCCAATGACAAGAATCAGGAACCATCTTCACTTTCCGCAAGGAATTCGAGATGGTTCAACAACCTTCTTTGACCCCGCTGGCCCAAGAGCCACGCACAACCCTCCCCACCCCTGAGGCGGCACGCCACCTCCATCGCGCCGAGCAGACCCTCCGCCTCTGGGCCTGCCGTGAGAGCGGTCCCCTCCGCCCTTTGCGCATCAATGGCCGCCTGGCATGGCGCGTATCCGACATCCGTCGCTTGGTGGAGGGCGCGCAATGACCACCTACCCCACCGCGATGACCCATTGCGCCGCATGCGGCGCGCGGGTGAAGCACACGCGCCATCTGTGCCTGTATCTGGTGCGCCCTCATGCAGCGCTGTCCTATGTGCTGTGCAAGCACTGCAGCGCCCCGCTGCGCCAGGGCGATGGTCTGCCGCCTGACACCCTCGCCAAGATCGAAGACACCATGGAAGCCGAGGCTCAGGCCTACGGTCTGACCCAGGTGCAGTGAAGAGGTCGTCATGCGCAAAAAATCTACCTATTCGCGTAAGCCACAGCACCGCGAGTTGCCCGAACCTGCCCTGGTTTTTGACGATCTGCTGCCCGACCTGCGTGAGTACAGCAACGGCTTTGGCTGGGCCTGCTGCCCATTTCACGATGACCACAACCCCTCGTTGTGCGTCAATCTGGAGACGGGTTGGTACAAGTGCCACTCGTCCAGTTGCGGCGCACATGGCTCGAATATCGTCAGTTTTGTCGGTGCCCATCTCGGGCTTGAGTACCGCGAAGCGCGCGAATACCTGGAGGAGCACTATGGCTGACATGCTCAAGGAAGCCGTGCGCCTGCGCAAACTGGGCTTTGCCATCCATTGGCTGGTGCCCGGAGAAAAGCGCCCCATCAGCGACGGATGGGCCGAAGCTCCCGTAATGCCTGTTGAGGAGCTGAAAAAGAGCTACCGCGTGGGCTACAACGTCGGGTTCAGGCCCGGCAAATGGAGCATCGTCAACGGCCGTGAAATCTGCGTGCTTGACGTGGACGTGCGCGGCGGTCCCACCTTTGCCGAAGAAGCCTACTGCGCCGCAGCGGCCATGCTGGGCAGCAAGGAATTTGACGTCATCTCCGGCTCCGGCGTGGGAAGGCACCGCTTCCTCGCCTTCCCACTGGGCGGTTCCCCGGCATCTGCTGCGACCACGCTGCGCCAATCTGATGTGTCGATCGACCCGGACGGGAAGCTATGTCCCGCAGGCCTTCAAGGCGCACGCCCTGCATGGCTGATTGAACTGCTCTCCACCGGCAAGAACGTCGTCCTGCCTCCCAGCATCCACCCCGATACCCGCCAGCCCTACACATTCATCTCCTGAGAGACCATGAAGATCATCGACGTCCCTTCCTCCATCCACCAGCTCCTCGGCATGGCGCAGAACGAGGCCATGACCGCGTGGGGTCAACCCGACCCCCTGGGCCACAAGCTCCCGCCCGTACCGGCGTTGGCGCCCAGCATGTTGCCACTCGAACTCTGGCCCTGGGTCAGTGACATCGCGCGCCGGCTGCAGTGCCCCATCGACTACGTTGCAGCAAGCGCTATCGTCATGCTGGGCTCGGTCATTGGCACCGGCTGTGCCATACGGCCCAAACAGAAGGACAACTGGACGGAAATCCCCAACCTCTGGGGTGCAGTCGTGGGGCCACCGGGCAGCAAGAAGTCCCCTGCACTCAGTCAGGCGATGAAACCTCTCTTCAGTCTTGACCATGCTGCCCAGCAAGACTACGCCAGCGCGCGACTGCAACACAGCATCGCGATGGACCAGCACAAAGCCGCTCTGGAAAACTACAAAAAACAGCTCAAGGGCAGCCATGGAAAGCCTGCCACACACCCCGGCCCACCGCCCGACGAACCGGTGTGCAAACGCTACTACACCAACGACTGCACCTTCGAGGCCCTGGGCATCATGCTCTCGGGCAACCCACGTGGCTGCCTGGTCAACCATGACGAGCTCACCAGCCTGCTGGCGGGCTTTGACCGCGCCGGACGCGAAGGCGAGCGGCAAGGCTACCTGACCGCGTGGAACGGCCTGCAAAGCCACCGCGTGGACCGTGTAGGGCGTGGGGTCATCTACATTCCGCGCTTCGCGGTATCCATCCTGGGCGGCATTCAGCCCGACAAGCTGGAGGAGTTCCTGTCACAGACTCAGCACAGCTTTGGCAACGACGGCTTCATGCAGCGCCTGCAGATCATGGTGTACCCCGATCCGGTCGAGATCACCAGCATCGTCGATGACGCACCAGATTTCAATGCACAACGCGTGATCGACGGCATCACAGACACCCTAGCGCACCACATCGACACCCTCCATCCGCAGCAGGGGCAGGCGAGCGAAATCCCCTTCTTCCAGTTCGACAGCCGGGTGCAACCGCACTTCTACCAGTGGCTGCTGACCAACGAGGGACGGGTGCAGAAGGAAGAAGCGCCACTCATGGCTGAACACTTGGCCAAGTACAAAAAGCTCGTACCGGCATTGGCGTTGATCGACCACCTCGTAGGCATGGCCGCTGGCCGCATACCCAGCGGCAAGAATGTGCAGCAAGACAGCCTGAACCGAGCCCTGGCCTATGCCGAATATCTTGAGGCGCACGCGCGGCGGGTTTACGCCATCACCACCAACCGCCAGGGCCGCGCGGCGCTGCTCCTGAGCAAGAAACTGCAGTCAGGCACCCTGCTGGAGGGCTTCAGCACCCGCGATATTGAACGCAAGGGCTGGTCTGGCCTGACCGACCCCATGGAGGTCAAGGGGGCATGCAAGGAACTGGAGCACGCGAACTGGATACGCGGCAATCCTCTGCCTAAACGCGCCGCAGGCCGCCCTCCCCTGCAGACATACGCCATCAATCCGGTGATCTTCACACCCGCAGACGCGGCAACCGTACTGACAAAACCGACAAAAAGCAGAAAGAAAAAATCCGCCTAAAAACACACCACCAAGCTATGGGATCTTGGCTGCGTCTTGCGTCATCAGGGCGGCCAGCTCCCCATCGCTCATAGCCTCCAGCCGCCGCAATTCAGCCGCCTGCCCGGCATCCGCCGCCACTTTCACCCGCTCAGGCGCGTAGAGCCCCATCAGCTTTCCGATCTCCCGCAACCCTGCCACCATGGCTGCCGGGTTCGCCTGATCCCGGGCCATGTAAACGGCCTCCAGCAGGCCTTTGAGCACATCCTGGCGCCGCACCCCCAGCCGCTCGCCATCGGCGCGCTGGCGGGCTTCTATGGCGCTGCAAATGGCTACATTCGTTAGCAGGCGGTGCGCAGCCACGCGGGCACCGGCGGCGCCATACCCGGCCCGGATGGCGGCCTGGGTGCCATTGGCATCAACCAAGTACTCGGCAACAAACCGCACCTGGCGGTCCGATAGCGTAGGGGCATGCAGCATGCCCAAATTTTAATCAATTGACTGATTTTTAGGCAGTCTTTTCAAAGCCGGTATGACGGCAGGCCTTGTTGCAGCAGCTTGCCGCTCCGCAAGTGTCACTGCGCGGCGCAGAGCCTCCAGCCGCTCGCGCTTGGTGCCGCCGTGGTCGGCCAGAAATTTCGACCCCATCCCCGCCGCCAGGCCCAGCCACCAGTACCCAGTGGCCATCAGCGCGGCCTTGCCGGCAGCCCCGGTCACGCCCACGGCCGCCATCCGCTCGCCCGCCTGCGCGCTGCGCTGCTCCAGGCTGACGGAGCGATCCACCAACGCCGATAACGCAATCAAAGCCACGCTGGCACTGCCCGGCAGCCAGTCCACCGCATTCCCAGGGTCGGCCATGCCCGCTGCGGCTTCGATCTTGTGCTGCAACGCCGCCTCGTTAATGCCCGAATCAGTCACCCGGTCGCCCGCCCCCAGCGCCAGCAGGCGTGCATGCACCTCGGTGGTTGTCATCACGTCAATATCGGGGTAACGCTGCAACGCCTGCTGCACATACGCCACCGAATCCGTCGCCTTGGCCTGCAGCAGATCTACCACCGCGCCACTCGGGTCCGTCACCAGCAGGTCATACCCCGGCTGCGTCGCCGATGGAGCCAAGGCCGCCTTCAAGCCCGCAGGCAGTCCACCATCGTTCAGGTGCGTCACCAGGTCCAGCTCAAACAGCTTGCCCTTGACGCCATTGACCAGGCCCAGCAACTCTGCGCTTGTCTTGTCTTGCACCGCATCGACAAAGCTCATCCCCTTGGCCGCCAGGCCAGGGTAGGCCAGCGCAAAGGCACGCTCGACCTCGGCCGGCACCAGTGCCGGGTGGGCCACCATCGCGCCCAGGCTCACGCCGCCCACCGCCAGTAAATCCAGCAAGCGTGCCTTGCTGCTCGTCCGCACCGCGCGGGCAATCGCCTCCTGCTTGAAGCGCGCGCTGGCCTGCAGTTTGCTGCCCGCCCGCCGCAAGCGCACCTGCAACTGCTCCAGCTCCTGCTCACGAATGGCCAGCGCATCCAGCACATTCGATGCCGTACTGATCACCCCAGACACCACCCCCGCCGCCGCCTGACCCACGGCAGGTGCGCCTGCCTGGGCCTTCTCTCCGGCCCAAGCCACGGCCTTACCCGCTGCACCGGCTGCACCCGCCAGCAATGCACCGGCACGCACCGCCGCCGCCTTGGAGCGACCCGAAGCGCCGGCCACCTGCGCGCCGCCCAAACCCTTGGCCGCCGCCGTGGCTGCGTCGGCACCCGCTCTGCCCGCCCACTGGAAGGCCTTGCCCGCCCGGTCCACCGCATCACCGGTCAACTTGGCCACGTCCTGGCGGTGGGCCTGCCCCTGCTCGGCCAGCGTGCGCAACGCATCACTGCTGGTCTTCAACGCCTTGCCTGCCAGGCGCCTGGCTTCTGAAAACGCACTCGCCATGCCGTCTCCATAGGATGTTGTTGCATTTTGAAATAATGCATTGCACTTTAACCCCTGAAACCCAACGCCCAGGCCCTGCATGTCGCTCGTGGTATTCCTCATCGCCGCATTGCCTGCTGTTGCCGTGGTGGTGGTGGCAGAGACAACGCGCAACAAAGCCGCTATCGTCGCCGCAGCCATCGTTGCGGCCACCCTGGGGCTGCTGACTGGCAACCCCGCCTTTGTGGGAGTGGACTTGCTGGCCGTTGCGCTCGCCCTGTACATCTCCTGGAACATCGCCAAGACCCCGCTGCCACGCAGCCCCGAAGAACTGGAGCGGCGGCGTCTGGCCCGCATTGCGGCCGAGGAAGCCCAGGCGCGTTGGGACAAGGCCTGCAACCAATTCTTGAAAAACGCCCTGGTGGTCGTGGTCGTGGTCGTGGCCGGGTTTTTAGCCATCAAGTTCTGGACGCCTGCCACCCCGGCACAGCCCGTTCAGGCCACGGCGCCCCCGGCAGCCGCCCAGGCCGCCAAGCCCACTGCGCCACCCGCCGCTGCGAAAACAGCGAAAAAGCCCCCGCCCAAACCGAGCAAGCCACGCACCGTGGAGCAGTGCCTGAAAATCGCCGACGAGCACGTCATGGTGCGCTGCCTGGAGCGCGCGCCCTAGGGTGTGAACGCTCTACGTACTCCCTGCCTGCCCCACCAGCGCCTCGGCCAGACGGGCCTGCACGGACTGGCGTTCGGCCAGGCGCTGGCGCAGGTCGGCGCACAGGCGGCGCAGGGCGGTGACGCGGGTGACGATGCGGGATTGTTCGGCGAGCGGAGGCATCGGCACAGCGTAGTTTCGAATCTTGCCAACACTGAGGTTGTATAGCCCGCTGGTTGTGATCGCAAGCCGCTTCATCTCTTCCGCACCGCTAGGCGCATTCAAAAAGAGCTTGATGAATGCCATGCACTCCTGCTGAAAGCAGCGCACCCTGATGAGGTGGTTCTGGTAAACGCAGGGGTCAATGGCACCGGTCCATACAGCGCACCGCCCAATTTCCTCCGCACTGCCATTCCCTTCAACGATTAGAAGATCCCCAGCGACGAGTCGCCAGCGTTCCAACTCTTCCATAGTCAATTCAAAGCGCTCGATTTCCTCCAGCCGCAGAGCATCCCTCTGCACGTTGGCGACACGCAGGTAAGGAAAGTGCTGCTTTACGGGAGTTCGCAATTGAGTCTTTTGAATTCCCCCTTGGACTTCCGCTAGGTCATTGATCCGCACCCACTCCCACCCCACCGGCAACTCAAACGGCTTTTCCTCGTCGGTGATGGGCGGCAGGGGTTTGTCACGCTTGATCTCGCCGGTGGCGATGAGGTGGTCTTTTTCAGCGCGGATGCGTTGCAGCAGGGCGCTGGCGGGTTCGTCGGCGGGGTCTTGGGGCACGAGCAGGCCGCGCACGGCCAGTTGCAGCAGGGTTTGCTCCAGGGCGTCGATGGCTTCGGGGCGGTCCAGCAGCAGGTCGAAGTGCTGGGCCACGCGCTGCCAGTGGGCGGCCAGCTCTTCGGGCGTGGTGCTGGCGGTGAGCGTGCCCAGCAGGGTGCTGACCAGTTGGGCGTGCTGCGCGGCCTCCAGCTGGCCCTTGGCCTCCAGCGCATCGCACAGGCGCATGAGGGCTTCGACGCGGGTGACGATGCGGGATTGTTCGGCGAGGGGTGGGAGCGGGAATGCCAAGGGACGCAACTTGCCAAGCGAAACGTTTGCGATGTTGGTTGTCTGACTTGCGCTGTCTATCAGCGAAGCTCGTGCATACGGCGTACGCAGGAGCGCCATCACAAAGCGAGGCTCTAGGAACCAGGGGCGCAGTACGCCAAGAAACCCTCCAAAGGTCGCCGCTTCATGCGGAATATGCTCAACAAGAGCGACCTTACCAACCAACTCGCGACTGTTGGCCATCGACATCACGATGTCGTGGATTTGAAGCCGTTGATCTTCGCGCCCGACAAATGACTCCCCAATAAAAAGCAAGTCGTCCCACTCAATCTGCTCTTGAACGTTGGCAGTGCGCAGACAAGCGATTCGTCCTGGCGCTTTCTCTTTTGTCTTTTCACTCGCTGGAAAGGTGATGCCCCTGATGATCTCAACGACTTCGCCGAGTGGCACCCACTCCCACCCCTGCGGCAACTCAAACGGCTTTTCCTCCTCCCCAATCTCCGCCAACGGCTTGTCCCGCTTGATCTTGCCTTCAGCGATCAACCGATCCTTCTCCGCCCGAATCTTCTGCAGCAGCACGCCCGCCGGTTCATCGGCCGGGTCTTGCGGCACCAGCTTGCCTTGCACGGCCAGGGTGAGGATGAGTTCGCGCAGTTTGGCGACGCCACCGGGGGCGGTGGCGAGTAGCTCCATATTTGATAGCAGCATGCGCTTATCCCTCAAGCGCTAGCGGCTTTTTTTGTCAAAGACTGGGCGAGGATGCCTTTCAACTCGTCGCGCAGGGCCTGGGCTTCGGCCTGCAGGCGGGCGTAGTCGGCCAGCAGCACGTCGGGGTCGTGGCTTTGCTGTTCGCCAATGTGGGGGTTCTTCTGGTCCAGGTTGTAGCCGGCGGCCTTGATCTGGTCGATGCCGACCTTCCAGGCCCGTTCGTTTTCCACGCGGGCGGCAAAGCCGTCGGCCTCGGTGCCCCACCAGGCTTTCTCGGCGTCGAACTCGTCGATGCGGATGGGCTTGGTCTTGTTGTAGGTTTTGACGCCCTGGGGGTAGGGGTGCTCGTAGTACCAGATGTGCTGGGTGGGCTGGCCTTTGGTGAAGAACAGCAGGTTGGTTTTGATGCCGGTGTAGGGCGCAAAGACGCCGTTGGGCAGGCGCACGATGGTGTGCAGGTTGCAGTGCTGCAGCAGTTGTTCTTTGATGCGGGCCTTGACGCCTTCGCCAAACAAAAAGCCATCGGGCAGCACCACGGCGGCGCGGCCACCGGGTTTGAGCAGGTGCTGGATGAGCACGAGGAAGAGGTCGGCGGTTTCCTTGGTGCGCACGTCGGCGGGGAAGCCTTGCTCAATGCCGGGCTCTTCCACGCCGCCAAAGGGCGGGTTGGTGAGGATGACGTTGACGCGGTCTGCCGCGGTGTAGTCGCGCAGGGGGCGGGCCAGGGTGTTGTCGTGCACGATCTGGCTGGGCACTTCAATGCCGTGCAGCAGCAGGTTGGTAACGCACAGCATGTGCGGGAGCTGCTTTTTCTCTACCCCGCGGATGCTGTTTTGCAGCACGGCCTCTTGCTCTGCGTTGTGCACCTGTTTGCGCAGGTGCTCGATGGCGCAGACGAGGAAGCCGCCGGTGCCGGTGGCCGGGTCCATGACGCTTTCGCCCAGCTGGGGGTTGGCCATGTCCACCATGAACTGGGTGACGGCGCGGGGGGTGTAGAACTCGCCCGCGTTGCCTGCGCTTTGCAGGTCGCGCAGGATCTTTTCGTACAGGTCGTTGAACTGGTGGCGTTCGGCCTGGCGGTTGAAGTCGATGGCGTTGAGTTTGTTGACCACTTGGCGCAGCAGGTGGCCGCTTTTCATGTAGTTGTAGGCGTCTTCAAACACGCCGCGCACCACGTAGCCGCGCGGGTTGCGTTGTGGGTCGGCGCTCAGGCCCTTGAGGGCGGGGAAGAGCTGCTTGTCCACAAAGTCGAGCAGGGCGTCGCCGGTCATGCCCTCGGCATCGGCCGCCCAGTGGCGCCAGCGCAGGTGCTCGGCCATGGGGCTTTGGTAGTCGTCGCGGGTGAGTTCGAGTTCTTCTTCCAGCGCGTCAAACACCTTGAGGAACAGCAGCCAGGTGAGCTGGCTGATGCGCTGGGCGTCGCCATCGACGCCGCTGTCCTGGCGCATGATGTCTTGGATGGATTTGATGACGGGGGTGAGGTTGGACATGGAATGCAGGCTTCAGACAAAAACGGGCTCTAGCGCTTGATGGATAAGCGCTAGCAGCTATCAAAAACAGAGTACTCAGCGGCGCATGCTCAGGTGGCCGGGTGCGTAGCGTACAGCTCCTGCTGCAGCGCCTGGAGCGCACTCAGGTACTGCGGACGGCCGCCAAAGCTGCGCACCAGCTCCACGGGGCTGCCCAGGTCGGTGAAGGGCTGGAGCTTGAAGACTTCGTTGCTCTCGATGGTGGTGATGCCTTCGTCGGCGTATTTGTCGAGCAGGGAGTCGAGCACCTTGCGGGCCACGGGGCCGTACTGGGTGAACGCGTTGCGCTTTTTGACGCGCTGGGCGCGCTCGCGGCGGGTGATCGGGGGCTGGTTGTAGGCGACGTGCAGCAGCAGGTCGAACGGATCGAGGTCCTTGCCCACTTCATCGGCCAGAGCGTCGAGCAGCACGCCCTGCCCTTCGAGTTCTTGCAGCAAAGCGGCCTTGCGGTCGGCCTGCTGCCAGGTTTGCAGGAACCGGTCGAGCGAGTCGTATTTTTTCAGCAGGTTGATGCGGGTGTAGTCGCGCAGGCTCTCCGTCACCAGCTTGCCCTGGGCGTTGAGGTACTGCACGCGCTCGCGGGCCACGGCCACGGTGACTTGGCCGCCGACGATGTATTTCTTGGGCTCGTCACCGCTAGGCCCTGTAACGAGGGGGCCCAGCGGATCGGTGGGCTCCAGTGCGGAGGGGTCGTCGGCAGGGTGCAGTGGCGCAGGGGGCGGCTCCGGCGGCTGGACCGGATCGCCGGGCTGGGGTTCATAGACCTGCACCGGCTCGCCATCGAAGTCCTTGTCGGCGAACAGCTCCGTGGCGCGCTTGAAGTCCAGGATGGTGAACCAGGTTTTGCCCAGGTCTTCGCGCAGACGCGTGCCCCGGCCAATGATCTGCTTGAACAGCGTCATGGACTTGATGGTCTGATCCAGCACGATGAGCTTGCAGGTCTGTGCATCCACCCCGGTGCTCATGAGCTTGGAGGTGGTGGCAATCACCGGGTAGGTTTTCTCGGGGTCGATGAAGTTGTCCAGCTCGCGCTTGCCCTCGGCGTTGTCGCCGGTGATCTGCACCACGTACTTGGGCTGGGTCGCGCAGATGTCGGCATTGGCGTTGCTGAGCGCCTGGCGCATGCGGGCCGCATGGTCGATGTCCTCGCAAAACACGATCGTTTTGGCGTAGCGGTCGTTGGCCCGGAGGTACTCGGTGATCCTGGCTGCCACGACCTCGTCGCGCCGCTCCAGCACCAGCCTGCGGTTCATGTCCGCGCCAGTGTAGATGCGGTCTTCGATGAGGTTGCCATGCTTGTCGCGCATGCCCTCGGTAGGGCGCCAGCCGAAGGTGTCCTTGTCCAGATCGACGCGGATCACCTTGTAGGGCGCCAGGTAGCCGTCCTCGATGCCCTGCTTGAGGCTGTAGGTGTAGAGCGGCTCACCGAAATAGTCGATGTTGGAGACGTCTTCGGTTTCCTTGGGGGTGGCGGTCAGGCCGATCTGCGTGGCGCTGCCGAAGTAGGTCAGGATGTCGCGCCAGGCGGAATCTTCTGCCGCACTGCCGCGGTGGCATTCGTCCACGATGACCAGGTCGAAGAAGTCCGGGCTGAACTGCTTGTAGATGTTGTCGGCCTCGTCCGAGCCCGTGACGGCCTGGTAGAGCGAGAGGTAGATCTCGTAGCTCTTGTCCACCTGCTTGGTGGTTTTGTTGACGGCCAATTCCACGTCATCGACCGCCACCTGGCCCTGGGCATCGACCCGCTCCACCCCCTTGGCATGGGGGCTGAGTTTGGCCATGGCGCCCTTGAAGGGGCGAAAGTCGTTGACCATGGTCTGGTCGATCAGGATGTTGCGGTCGGCCAGGAACAGGATGCGCTTCTTGGCACCGCTTTTCCACAGGCGCCAGATGATCTGGAAGGCGGTGTAGGTCTTGCCCGTGCCCGTGGCCATGACCAGCAGCACGCGGTTCTGCCCCGCAGCAATGGCTTCGACCGTGCGGTTGATGGCATTCATCTGGTAGTAGCGCGGGGTCTTGCTGGGCGCGTAGTCAAACGCGGCGACCTCACGCACCGCGTCGCTCCAGCCTTTCCAGGCGCAGTAGCGGCTCCACAGCTCGGCGGGGGCCGGAAATTCATCCAGGGTCAGGTTGCGCTCCAGCACGCCATCGGCCAGCGTGGCATCGCGGAACACAAAGCCGTCGCCATTGCTGGCGAAGCTGAACGGCACACCGAGCAGCTCGGCATATTGAATGGCCTGGGCCATGCCCGCGCCCACGGCATGCTGGTTGTCCTTGGCCTCCACCACGGCCAGGGGAATGTTGGCCTTAAAAAACAGCGCGTAGTCGGCGCGCAGCACGGTGCTTTTATCGCGCTGGGCCTGCTTGCCGCGCACCACCACGCGACCGGCGCGCAGCGGGTATTCGCGGTAGATCTGGTCCATGCCGTTCCAACCGGCCTGCTCCATGGCCGGGCGGATGAACTTGTCGCAGATGTCGCTTTCCGAAAGGTTCTTCTTATGCATGGCATTCCCCCCGAAACTGCCCATGGCCCTGCCATGCGGTTGCTACGTTTTGTTGCGCATCATTATTGACGACACGCGCGTGATTCGGAATACAGCCTTCTCCAGGCGTTCGCACGGATCCTCCCTCCCCCATCCGTACAAAGCCCGCCCCACTTCGGATTCGCTTTCTCCATAACAAGCCGGAGTCCCATCCCTGCCCCCGCTGGGATGCCTGATTCGATTTTTTGCCACGGCTCTCCTTCACTCCCCCGCCGGCAAGCCGGCGGGCGAGCCCAGTGCAATGACATCACAGCAGTCGCTGCGGTGTTGTTCATTCACTCACGCAAAGGAGTTCTCATGTTCGAAACCGGAATCGTCATTTTTCTCAGCCTGGCCTTTGTCTTCATCAAGCTCAAGCGCCGCACCATGCTGCGCTTGCTGCGCTACGACATGGCCATAGACCTGGCCGTCACCGTTCTGGCCCTGGCCATCCACTGGGGCACCTTCAGTGGTGTGATGGCCGCGACCTTCGCCGGCCTGCTGTGTTCATTGGGGACCAGCGCCGCCAAGAGGGTGTTTGGCTATATCGAAGGCGGGCGTTATCACACCGGGCTCATCCGCCTCGACGTGTGAGCCCCTGGCGCTGCTCATCCCTCAATCGCATTCCTTTTCCCTGACCGGAGGTATTCCCATGTCGGTTCAATTTCGTCACGCCTTCCTCGTGCGCAGCGTGGCCACCATCAGCGGTGACATTGCCATCGGTGTGGCTCTGGCATCCGCCTGCACCTGGCTGATCCAGGCCGCGGCTCTGGGCCTGTTCCTGAGTTTCGCTGCCTGGCTGCTGACATTCGTTTTGTCGCTGGCCATGAGTCAGTATGTTCTGCACCCGGTGGTGCAGGTCGTCCTGTCGGATCGCAAGCTGGACCATGCGGCGCGTACCGTGCGCGCTCTGGCTGGCGGCATGCAACAGCACCTCAGCGCATTCGCAGGGGCTGGTGGATTCAGCCCTTTCCGCGCATGGCGCAAGGCCTGAGCCCACGCACTGCCTTTTCCTTCTTCTCACCCTTTGCGCCCTGTCCGGGCTTGGTCCGGCGGGGCGTTGTCGTTTCTGGAGGTTTTCCATGTCCAAGAGTGATCTCTACCAATCCGTCACCGACCGCATCATTGCCGCGCTGCAGGCTGGCACGCCTCCTTGGGTCTGCCCCTGGGCACCTGGCCCCGGCCTGGCGGCGCCCGCCAACCTGGGTTCGGGTCGGCCCTACCGGGGCATCAATGTGCTGCTGCTGAACCTGCAGGCGGCCACCCGCGGCTACGCACTCAACCGCTGGCTGACCTACCGCCAGGCCTTGGCCCTGGGCGCGCAGGTGCGCCGGGGCGAAGAAGGCACGCCGGTGGTGTTCTTCAAGATGCTGGAGGTGGAGGGTGCAGCGACCTCTTGCGTCGATGACGACGCGGGCATCGACCGCAAGGTGGTGCCGCTGCTGCGCGCGTTCACGGTGTTCAACGCTGCGCAGATCGAGGGCCTGCCAGGCGAGCTGCTACCCAAGCCCGCGGCGCCGGACTGGTCGCCGCTTGCGGCGGCCGAGGAGGTGCTGCGGCAGAGCGGTGCGCTGATCCACCATGGCGGTGTGCAGGCCTACTACAGCCCGGTCAAGGACCTGATCTGGCTGCCCGAGCCGGCGCGCTTTACCTGTGCCGAGGACTATTACCGCGTGGCGCTGCATGAGCTGACGCACTGGAGCAGCCATGCGGCTCGCTGCAATCGGCCTTTGCAGGGCCGCCAGCACATCGAGGCCTATGCCTTTGAGGAGCTGGTGGCGGAGATGGGTTCGGCCTTTCTGTGCGGACATTGCGGCCTGCCCGCCAGCCTGCAGCATGCCAGCTATGTGGACCACTGGCTGCAGGCCCTGCGCAATGACCGGCGCCTGATCTTCACGGCGGCGGCCCTGGCGCAAAAGGCCAGTGACTACCTGCTGGCCGGTCTGGTGCAACCCGAGGCAGAGATGGCCTTGCCAGCCCCGGAGGTTGCATGATGGCCCCGGTGGTGCAGCAGGCGCTGGCCTGGCTGGAGGGGCAGGTGCAACGCGGCGACGCCCTCACGTCGCCCCAGGCGGTGCGCAGCTACTTGCGCCTGCGTCTGGGGGCGCG
The DNA here is from genome assembly GCF_010020825.1 of Acidovorax sp. 210-6. Classification (GTDB taxonomy): domain Bacteria; phylum Pseudomonadota; class Gammaproteobacteria; order Burkholderiales; family Burkholderiaceae_C; genus Simplicispira; species Simplicispira sedimenti. The sequence goes on along the minus strand of NZ_JAACJE010000001.1, from coordinate 1,747,947 downwards.
TCCCCACGAGGTGTTTGCCGTGGTGTTCCTGGATGCCCAGAACCAGGTAATCGACATCCAGGAGCTGTTTCGGGGGACGCTGACCCAGACCAGCGTGTACCCCCGCGAGGTGGTGATCGAGGCCCTGGCACGCAACGCCGCGGCGGTGATCCTGGCGCACAACCACCCCAGCGGCACCGCGGAGCCCTCGCGCGCCGACCAGGCGCTGACGCAGACCCTGAAGTCTGCGCTGGCGCTGGTGGACGTGCGGGTACTGGACCACTTCATTGTGACGCGCAGCAATGCCTTCAGCTTTGCGGAGCATGGCTTGATGTAGCCACTCGCCCGCTCCCGTCCTGTCGCCCCCGCCCGGCCGTGCCTCATCGCGCTGTCGGGCGTTTTCTTTCCCCTCTCGTTTTTTGGAGAAGCACCATGCAAGCCCAAGCCCTTGCGGGCCATCCCGTGCCCGAGAACTATTTCGCGCAGCTCAGCGCCATCAATGTCAATGGCCATGTCGAGAAGAAAGGTGGTTTCAGCTATCTGTCCTGGCCCTATGCGGTGGCGCAGCTGCGCCTGGCCGATCCCAGTGCCACCTGGGAGGTGCGCCGCTTTGGCGGCCTGCCCTATCTGGCCACCGACATCGGTGTGTTTGTGGAGGTGGCCGTGACGGTGCACGGTGTGTGCCTGTCGCAGATCCACCCGGTGCTCGATGGCCGCAACCGGCCGCTGCTGGCACCGTCGGCGTTTGACATCAACACCAGCATCCAGCGCTGTCTGGTCAAGGCCATCGCGCTGCACGGCCTGGGCCTCTACATCTATGCCGGAGAAGACCTGCCGCAGCAGTACACCGAGGCCGCCAATGACGGCGCCCCCGACGCTGCGCCGCCTGCGCCCGCGCAGCGCACCGACGTGGTTCGTGATCGCAAGCCGGTGCGACGTGCCCACGAGGGGGAGTTCATCACCCATGCCCAGCAGGTGCAGATCCACAAGCTGGCCATGGAGGTGGGGGTATCGCTGGAGCGGGTGCTGGCGTACTTCGGTGTGGCCGCACTCCAGGACATTCCGGCCAGCGAGTTCACGCGCGTGGTGCGCAGCCTGGAGAAGCGGCGTACGTCGCTTTGATGCGCTCGCCACGCTGTTTCGGTTTTTTTCAACGCTCTGCAGGCTCTGTCCGCTCACGCGGTTCAGGGCCTGCGCCGCTTTTAACGAGGTTCATCATGATCGTCTCTCTTCCCCTCGCCACCATCGTCGCACTGCCTCAAGGCAGCCCCGAATGGCATGCCTACCGCCAATCCCGCCGCAATGCGTCCGAATCCGCCGCCGTGCTGGGGCTGAATCCCTGGATCACGCCCTATCAACTGTGGCTGACCAAGACCGGGCGCTTTGAGGCACCAGTCACCCAGGCCATGCAGCGTGGTACCGACCTGGAACCGGTGGCGCGTGCGGCGTATGAGGCAGAAACCGGCCTGGTGATGCAGCCGCTGGTGCTGGAAGCCGGCGCCTACAGTGCCAGCCTGGACGGCATGACGCTGGAAGGCGATTTGATTGTGGAGATCAAGTGCCCGCTGCGCGGCACGCGCTCGGCCCTGTGGCAGGACGTGTGCCAGGGCCAGGTGCCCGAGCACTACACCGTACAGGTGCAGCACCAACTGATGGTGTCTGGCGCCGCTACGGCCCATCTGTGGGTGTTCGATGGCCAGCAGGGCATGCTGCATGCCATCGGCCGTGACGAAGCGCTGATGGAGCGCATACGGGATGCCTGGGATGCTTTCCAGCAATACCTGGACTGCGATACTCCGCCGCCCCTGTCCGAGGCCGATACGCGCCAGCGCAGCGACGAGGCCTGGTGCCGGGCCGCCCAAGCGTTTGCCCAGTCCAAGCAGCGGGCGGACAAGGCCGCAGCCGCGCTGGAAGCCGCCCGAGCCCAGTTGATTACCCTGGCCCAGCATCCCAGGGAACAGGGGGCGGGTGTGACCGTCACGCGGTATTGGAAACAGGGCAGCGTGGACTACAAACGCATTCCCGAACTCAAGACCGTGGATCTGGACTTGTACCGCCGCAGGGCGTCGGAAGAGGTCCGCATCACGGTTGCGGGCTAGAAAATCCTCTTACATCCGCCGTTACATCAATCGAAAAACAAAAACCCTGCTACGCAATTAATAGCAGGGTTTCCTTGTTTTCTTGGTGGGTCGTGCGTGACTCGAACACGCGACCAACGGATTAAAAGTCCGCTGCTCTACCGACTGAGCTAACGACCCACTACAGCCCACACTCGCGCTGAAGCCAAGCTGTAAAGCCTTGCATTATAGTATGAAAATTGCTGCTTGCGCCGAAACCTGGTGGTTCAAAAGCTACTTGTCAGCCCGTGACGCCAGGGCGTCCAGCACCCACCCTGCGGCACATTGGCCGAAGGTGGCAGTAACGGCCACCACGGAGCCGTACCCATGGCAATTGAGGCTACCGTCACCCTGTACAGCACAAGATGCATCGGGCGGCGCCACTGCCTCGCGGCTGAAGACGCAGGGCACGCGCATCTTCTTTCCGTCCCGCGGCGCGCCATGGTGCTTGCGCAAGCGGTAGCGCAACTGGGCCAGAAGGGGATCGTGGGTGACCAGCGACAGGTCGTCCACATCCACCTTGTGCGCCCAGCGCTTGCCACCCGCCGCACCCACGGTGATGAACATGGCCTGACTGGCACGTGCCCAGACGGCCATGGCCGTCTTTGCGGGCACTTGGTCGCAGGCATCGATCACCGCGTTCACGCCTTGCGGCAATATTCCTGGCCAGTTTCCGGGCTCGACAAATTCTTCAATGCAATGCACCTGGCAACCGGGGTGAATGCGTGCGATGCGATCGCGCATCGCCTGCACCTTGGCTTGCCCCACCGTATCGTCCAGCGCATGGATCTGGCGGTTGATATTGGATTCGGCCACATGGTCCAGATCGATAAGAGTGAGCTTCCCCACGCCACTGCGCGCGAGTGCCTCCGCCGCCCATGAGCCCACACCACCCACCCCGACGACTGCCACATGCGCTGCACGGATGCGGGCCGCACCAGGTTTGCCATACAGCCGATCAAGCCCGCCAAAACGCCGTTCCAGCGCCATGTCGGGCATTGCGTCGTGCAAAGGCGATGCCTCTGTGGAGTCCAAGGAGCGATGCCCTTATTTGAGACGGGAGAGGCGCTCCTTGGCCGCCACAGCGGCTTCGGACTGCGGATACGCGCGTACAAGGTCTTCCAACGTCTTGCGGGCGCCGCGCGTTTCCTTGAGCTCGATCTGGCAATTGGCGATGGACAGGGCCGCCTCGGGCGCGCGGGCATGCTGGGGCGCAGCAGCCAACAGGGCGCGGAAGTTCTGGATGGCTTCCTTGTAGTCGCGCGTAGCGTACTGGGCGTTGCCCAGCCAGAAGCGCACCGAGTACTGGTAGCCGCTGCCCGCGTACTGCTTGAGGAAGCTGGCGAACAGCGTCTGCGCCTCGGCAAACTTGCCTTCACGGAAACGTGTCAGGGCTGCCTCGAAATCACGCTTTTCTGCAGGGTCGGCCTGGAACTCCTGTCCATCGACTGCGACCTTGACAGGCTCGAACTGGCGCAGGCGCTCGTCCACACCTTGCGCCATGTCCTTGTGACGGCGCTGCAGTTCGGCTGCCTCGCGCACCAGCTGCTCGTTCTGCCCACGCAACGTGGCCACCTCGGCGCGCAGGCCTTCGATTTGCGATTGCAGGTCGATCAGGGCACGGCGCAGTTGTGCGCTGTCTTCGGCAGAGCGCTGGCTGGATTGGTTCAGCACATCGACGCGCTGGCGCAGTTCCAGGATGGCGCGGCGCGCTTCGTCATCTTCAAACAGGGCCGCATGGCCCTGGGGCAGATAGGCACAGGCCAACAGCGCTGCCAGCAGCGAAGGGGCCAGGCGCAGGGATGTCATGGCAGCACGCATGGGCCAGTGAATCAACGGTAAGAGATTTCAGCGCGGCGGTTCTTGGAATAGGCGTCTTCGCCATAGCCTTGCACGGCAGGCTTCTCTTCACCAAAGCTCACGGCTTCGATCTGGTTGTCGGACACGCCCAGCAGGCCCAGGGCGCGGCGCACGGCTTCTGCGCGGCGCTGCCCCAGTGCAAGGTTGTACTCGCGGCCACCGCGCTCGTCAGTGTGGCCTTCAATCACGGCCTTGCGTGCAGCCCCTGCCTTGATGAAGCGCGCATGGGCTTCGATCAGCGATTGTGCTTCGGGCTTGATCACATAGCTGTCGTAGTCGAAATACACCACGCGGCCCACGCCTTGGGGGCCAGCCTTGTCGATGGCCGATTGGGACAGGTCCACTCCCTGCACACCACTCTGGCCGGCATTGCCCGCATTGGCACCACCCGTGGACAGCGGGGCACCGTTCTTGTCTTCGACGGGGACCTTGTCGAGATCGACACCGGAACTGCAACCGGCAACAAGAGCGAGGACAGCCAGGACAAAGGGAATACGCTTGAACATGAAAAACTCCTGAAAGCAAAAAAGAAAAGGATTTACTGGAACTGGTAGGGACCCCAGTCCGGCTCGCGAATGTCGCCACCCTGCCCCGCCAAACGGGCCTTGATTTTTCCATCCAGGGTGGTGGTCATCAGCGCTTCACGGCCCTGCTGCTGGGTCGCATAGACAATGAGTCGGCTGTTGGGTGCAAAACTGGGGCGCTCGTCCGCTGAGGAGTCGGTGATGGCGGTGACATTGCCAGTGGCCAACTCCATCACTTGCAGCTTGAAGGCACCACCGGCACGCGAGATATAGGCCAGCCAACGGCCATCGGGGCTGATGGCGGGCGAGATGTTGTAGCTGCCATTGAACGTCACGCGTTCAGCACTTCCCCCGCTACTGGGCACCTTGTAGATCTGGGGCGCTCCACCACGGTCGCTGACGAAGTACACATGCTTGCCATCGGGCGAGAAGGCGGGCTCGGTGTCGATGCCGCTGCTTTGCGTCAGACGACGCGGTTCGCCACCGTTGGCGTCCATGGTGTAGAGCTGCGAGTTGCCGTCGCGACTCAGTGTGATGGCCAGCGTGCGGCCATCGGGCGACCACGCAGGCGCACTGTTGGAACCCTTGAAATTGGCCACGAGGCGGCGGCGCCCGGTGGCCACGTCGTGCACATACACCACGGGCTTGCGCGACTCAAAGGACACATAGGCCAGTTGGCCACCTGAAGGCGACCAGGCAGGCGAGATGATGGACTCCGGGCTGGAGAGCGCTGCCTGGGCATTCTCACCATCGGAATCGGCGACCCACAGACTGAAGCGGTTGCCTGCCTTGGTGACATAGGCAATGCGGGTGGAAAACACGCCACGCTCGCCTGTGAGCTTTTCATACACGTAGTCCGCGATGCGGTGGGCCACCAACCGCAGGTCGGCCTGCACCACGACATAGCTCTGTCCGCCCAGGTCCTGGCCACGCACCACGTCCCACAGGCGGAAACGCACGTCGTAGCGGCCATCGGCCAAGCGCACCACACTGCCAGACACCAGCGAGTCCGCACCCTTCTGGCGCCATAGAGCCACGTCGGGGCGTGCGGCTTCATCCAGGCGAACACCGCCAGTATCAATGCCACGAAACTGGCCGCTGCGCTCCAGATCCGCCTGCACGATGGCAGAGATTTTTTGGGGAGATTGGGTTTCGTCCCGGAAGGCGGCAATCGCAATGGGCAACTGCGTCATTCCCACACCCGTGACTTCCACACGGAACTGCGCCCACGCTGGCACCGCAGCCAAAGCGCTCAGGCCCGCCACAAGGTGGCGACGTGTGGGAAGAAAGGTGGGAGCGGAACCAGAACGATCAGGGGAGCGATGGTGTAGGGTCATTCTCAGTACTTGGCAATCGTGCAAACGCCACAAATCAGGCGGAATGGTACACACCCCGGACATACCCCCATGTCACAAACTGTTGATGGGGCCAAGGACAGAGGGAAATCTCCCTTGCCCTGGGCCCCATCACGCGGTGCGTGAATGCCTCAGTCGGCCGTGGCTTCCTCCGGCTCCGCTGGTTCCGACTTGGTGGCGCCGCGCTCTTTCTTGGGCAGGGGCTGGATGTCCAGGAGCACCTCGGAGGTTTCGGCTCCCTTGTCGTCTGTTTGGTGGGTGATGTCCACCGTCAGGCGTCCACCGTCCTGCAGACGACCGAACAGCAGTTCGTCGGCCAGCGCCCGGCGGATGGTGTCCTGAATCAGGCGCTGCATCGGACGTGCGCCCATCAGGGGGTCGAAGCCCTTCTTGGCAAGGTGCTTGCGCAGCGCGTCGGTGAAGGTGACTTCCACCTTCTTTTCGGCGAGCTGCGTTTCGAGTTGCAGCAGGAACTTGTCCACCACGCGCAGGATGATCTGTTCGTCCAGCGGCTTGAAGCTCACGATGGCATCCAGCCGGTTGCGGAATTCGGGCGTGAACAGACGCTTGATGTCGCCCATTTCGTCGCCTGCCTGGCGCGGGTTGGTAAAGCCAATGGTGGCCTTGTTCATGGTCTCGGCGCCCGCGTTCGTCGTCATGATGATGATGACGTTGCGGAAATCGGCCTTGCGCCCGTTGTTGTCGGTCAACGTGCCGTGGTCCATCACCTGCAACAGCACGTTGAAGATGTCCGGATGCGCTTTCTCGATCTCATCGAGCAGCAGCACGGCGTGCGGCTTCTTGGTGATGGCCTCGGTCAGCAAGCCACCCTGGTCAAAGCCCACGTAGCCCGGAGGCGCGCCGATGAGGCGGCTCACGGCATGACGCTCCATGTACTCCGACATGTCGAAGCGGATCAGGTCCACGCCCATGATGTAGGCGAGCTGCTTGGCCGCTTCGGTCTTGCCCACGCCCGTGGGGCCGCTGAACAGGAAGGAGCCGATGGGCTTGTCGCCCTTGCCCAGGCCCGAGCGCGCCATCTTGACGCTGGAGGCCAGCACTTCCAGCGCCTTGTCCTGGCCGAACACCACGCTCTTGAGGTCACGCTCCAGCGTCTGCAGCTTGCCGCGGTCGTCGTTACTGACATTTGCGGGCGGGATGCGGGCAATCTTGGCAACGATTTCCTCGATCTCGGCCTTGCCGATGGTCTTCTTGCGCTTGCTCGCCACCAGGATGCGCTGCGCGGCGCCAGCCTCGTCGATCACGTCGATGGCCTTGTCGGGAAGGTGCCGGTCGTTGATGTACTTGGCGCTGAGTTCCGCCGCAGCCTGCAGGGCGGCAGCGGCGTACTTCACGCTGTGGTGCTCCTCGAAGCGGCTCTTGAGGCCCTTGAGGATGTCCACCGTTTCCGCCACGGTAGGCTCGACCACGTCCACCTTCTGGAAGCGCCGCGACAGGGCGGCATCCTTCTCGAAAATGCCGCGGTACTCGGTGAACGTGGTGGCGCCGATGCACTTGAGCGCGCCCGAGCTGAGCGCGGGCTTGAGCAGGTTGGAGGCGTCCAGCGTGCCACCCGAGGCCGCACCCGCGCCGATGAGCGTGTGGATCTCGTCGATGAACAGGATGGCGTGCGGCTTGTCCTTCAGGCTTTTGAGCACGCCCTTGAGGCGCTGCTCAAAATCGCCCCGGTACTTGGTGCCCGCCAACAGCGCGCCCATGTCGAGCGAGTACACGGTGGCCTCGGCCAGGATCTCGGGCACGTCACCCTGGGTGATGCGCCAGGCCAGGCCCTCGGCGATGGCCGTCTTGCCCACGCCAGCCTCGCCCACCAGAAGCGGGTTGTTCTTGCGACGGCGGCAGAGGATCTGGATCGTGCGCTCCACCTCGTAGTGGCGGCCAATCAGCGGATCAATTTTTCCATCCTTGGCCAGCTGGTTGAGGTTCTGCGTGAACTGCTCCAGGGGCGACGCCTTCTCGCTGCGCTCGCCACCGCCAGACTCCTCGCTTTCAGCCGGGCCTTCTGCGCCCTTGGCGGGCTCGGGCGGCTCGCCCTTCTTGATGCCATGGGCGATGAAGTTGACCACGTCCAGCCGCGTCACGCCCTGCTGGTGCAGGTAGTACACGGCATGGGAGTCCTTTTCACCAAAGATGGCCACCAACACGTTGGCGCCGGTAACTTCCTTCTTGCCATTGCCCGTGGACTGCACGTGCATGATGGCGCGCTGAATCACGCGCTGGAAACCCAGCGTGGGCTGCGTATCCACTTCATCGGTGCCAGACACCTGGGGGGTGTTGTCCTTGATGAAGTTGGACAGCGAGGTGCGCAAATCCTCAATGTTGGCCGCGCAGGCGCGAAGCACCTCGGCAGCGCTGGGGTTATCGAGCAGTGCAAGCAACAGATGCTCCACGGTGATGAACTCGTGGCGCTGCTGGCGGGCCTCGACGAAGGCCATGTGCAAGCTGACTTCCAGTTCCTGGGCAATCATGTGAACTCCTTTGTGCTTGCAGGTCAGGGATAGGGGGGTAGTTCGGGGCGGGGAGGCCTTTATTCAACCGGCTCGCACACGCATTGCAAGGGGTGGCCCGCCTGGTGGGCGGCATCCAGCACCAGATGCACCTTGGTCAGCGCAATGTCGTGCGGGTACACCCCGCAGACACCCCGGCCGTCCAGGTGGATCTTGAGCATGATCTGCGTGGCGGTTTCGCGGTCCTTGTGGAAAAACTCCTGCAGTACCACCACGACAAACTCCATGGGGGTGTAGTCGTCGTTGAGCATCAGCACCTGGTACATCTGCGGGGGTTTGACCTTTTGCGGCACCCGTTCGAGCACCACCGAACCGCCGTCGTCCGGCACGGGCGGCTTGACGACCGGCCCGGGAGGGGGAGATGGTGGTTTGGTAGCCATGGATTTCATTCTAGCGAGCAGAAAATACAGTTGCAGGGTCAAGAAATTTGACCATTCAGGTCTATTTCAAGGTCTCGGGTCACCGTTCGGTCATTCATAGACCACGGTGACGTCACCACCACACGCCTGGGCGCGCCAGGCAGCCAATGCAGCGTCGGTGGGGTAGGTGCGGAAGGCCTCGCCCAATTGCAGCTCGGCGCAGGCGCTGTCGCCGTCCTGCGTGCACCGCACGCCCAGGCGCACACGCAGCCCATGCTGAAGCTCGCCGTGCTCGGTGGATTCCCTGCGCGGCGGATGTTCGCGCAGCAACCGCGCCACGTCAGGCGGCGGATGCCCCACCGCCACGCGCAGGTATTTGCCAAAGCGGCAGCGCCCCCCGGCCAGGTCGTGGACCTGCTGGACGATGAAACGGGCCTCAAAGCCATTGCGTCCCGGCTGCAAGCGCCCGGTCACGATGACCAGCTCATCGTCCTTGAGCAGGTCGCGGTGCGCCTGCACGACGGCATCGCTGGCTGAAGCCTCGACGCGCGAGGCACCGTCCTCCAGCACAAATATGCCCTGGCGCCCCCGCTGGCCATTGACCACGCGAAAGTCGCTCACGATGCCCGCCACGGTTTGCGGTTCACGGGTGTCCACCAGGTCCGCAATCCGCATGCGCACAAAGCTGGTCAACTCCCGCGCCGCTTCATCGAACAGATGGCCCGACAGGTAAAAGCCCAGCGCGGTTTTTTCCTGCATGAGCTGCTCGCGCACACCCCAGGGCGGCACTTCGGCAAGCTCGGGTTCCTGCGTGCTGGAGCCCTGGGCATCATCGCCCATCATGTCGAACAGCCCGCCCTGGTTGGCGTTGGAATGCTGGGCTGCAGCGTAGTCAAATGCGCGGTCGATGGACGCGGAAAGCGCTGCGCGGTTGCGGTGCAAGCCGTCAAACGCACCCGCCTTGATCAACGCATCGACCGTGCGCTTGTTGATGCGGCCCCGGTCCACGCGCACGCAGAAATCGAACAGGCTGGTGAAGGGGCCACGGACACTGCCCCTGGGACCCTCGCCCTGCCCTTCGCGTGCAGCGACGATCGCCTCGATGGCCTGCTGCCCCGTGCCCTTGACGGCGCCCAGACCATAGCGAATCACCGTGTCGCTCACCGGCTCAAAGCGATAGTTGCCCCGGTTGATGTCCGGTGGCTCGAACTGCATGCCGAAATGCTTGGTGGCATCTTCGTACAACACCTTGAGCTTGTCGGTGTCGTCCATTTCCACGGTCATGTTGGCGCAGAAGAACTCGGCCGTGTAGTGCACCTTGAGCCAGCCGGTGTGGTAGGCCAGCAGCGAGTACGCGGCGGCGTGCGACTTGTTGAAGCCGTAGCCCGCGAACTTCTCCATCAGGTCGAACACCTCGTCGGCCTTCTCCTGGCTGATGCCTTTTTCTGCGGCACCCTTGCGGAAGATGGCCCGGTGCTCGGCCATCTCCTCGGCCTTTTTCTTGCCCATGGCACGGCGCAGCATGTCGGCGCCGCCCAGGCTGTAACCGCCCAGCACCTGGGCGGTCTGCATCACCTGCTCCTGATAGACCATGATGCCGTAGGTCTCGGCCAGCACGGGTTCCACCAGCGGGTGGGGGTACTCCACCACTTCCTTGCCATGCTTGCGCGCCACAAAGCTGGGAATCAGGTCCATGGGGCCGGGGCGGTACAGGGCGTTCAGCGCAATCAGGTCTTCCAGCCGACTGGGGCGCGCTTCCTTGAGCATGCCCTGCATGCCCCGGCTTTCAAACTGGAACACGGCTTCGGTCTTGCCCTCGGAGAAAAGCCTGTAGGTTGGGCCGTCGTCCAGTGGAATGTTCTCGAAGGCAAAGTGCTCCTGGCCCTTGTGCCGGCGCACGATGAATTCCTTGGCGATCTCCAGGATGGTGAGCGTGGCCAGGCCCAGAAAGTCGAACTTGACCAGGCCGATCGCCTCCACGTCATCCTTGTCGTACTGGCTGACAGCCGACTCGCTGCCTGGCTGCTGGTACAGCGGGCAAAAGTCGGTCAGCTTGCCCGGCGCAATCAGCACGCCGCCCGCGTGCATGCCGATGTTGCGCGTCATGCCTTCGAGCTTTTGCGCCATCTCGATGACGGTGCGCACGTCCTCTTCCTTGCGCACGCGCTCGTACAACAGGGGCTCCAGTTCCAGCGCGTAGTTGTTCTTGTCACCTTCCTTCTTGGTCTCGGGCGGATAGGCCAGGGTGTAGGTCTGGCCGGGTTTTGCGGGCACCAGCTTGGAGATGCCATCACAAAACGTGTAGCTCAGGTCCATCACCCGGCCCACGTCGCGGATGGCGGCCTTGGCTGCCATGGTGCCGAAGGTGGCGATCTGGCTCACGGCATCCTTGCCGTATTTTTCCTTCACGTAATCGATCACCCGGTCGCGGTTGGCCTGGCAGAAGTCGATGTCGAAGTCGGGCATGGAAACCCGCTCGGGATTCAGAAAGCGCTCGAACAGCAGGTTGTACTGCAAGGGATCGAGGTCGGTGATCTTGAGCGCATACGCCACCAGCGAGCCCGCTCCCGAACCCCGCCCCGGCCCCACGGGGCAGCCGTTGTTCTTGGCCCACTGGATGAAGTCACCCACGATGAGGAAGTAGCCGGGGAAGCCCATCTTCAGGATGGTGCCCAGCTCAAATTCCAGCCGCTCCACATAGCGCGGGCGTTGGCGGTCGCGCTCGGCGACATCGGGATACAGGTGCTGCAGTCGTTCTTCCAGTCCGTCGTGCGAGACCTTTCGGAAGAATTCCTCGATCGTCATGCCCCCCGGAATGGGGAAATTGGGCAACTGCGGCTTGCCCAGCACCAGCGTGAGATTGCAGCGCTTGGCAATTTCCACTGTGTTGGCGAGTGCCGAGGGAATATCGGCAAACAAGGCCTGCATTTGCGCACTGCTCTTGAAATACTGCTCACGCGTAAAACGCCGCACCCGGCGCGGGTTCGCCAGGATTTCGCCCTCGGCGATGCAGACACGCGCCTCATGCGCCTCAAAATCCTCCTCGGTCGCAAACTGCACCGGGTGGGTGGCGACCACCGGCAGGTTCAAGCGTGCCGCCAGAGGCACGGCTGCCGCCACATGGGTTTCGTCCTCGGGTCTGCCAGCGCGCTGGATCTCCAGGTAAAAGCGGTGCGGAAACACGCCCGCCAGCCGCAGCGCCAGATCGGCAGCACCCGCCTCGTCACCCCGCATCAGTGCCTGCCCCACCGGCCCGGCCTGGGCGCCCGAAAGGGCAATCATGCCGGGCGAGAGTTCCTCCAACCAGGCCCAGGTGCACAGGGCCTGGCCCTTGGCGGCATTGCGCGTCCAGGCGCGGGCCAGCAATTCGGAAAGATTGAGGTAGCCCTGGCTCCCCTGCACCAGCAACACCAAGCGCGCAGGCGGGTGACTGCCCTCGCCTTCCAGCACGATTTCGGCCCCCAGAATGGGCTTGACGCCCTTGCCGCGCGCGGCCTTGTAGAACTTGACGGCGCCAAACAGGTTGTTGAGGTCGGAAATGGCCAGCGCGGGCTGGCCATCGGCCGCGGCACTGGCCACCGCTTCATCGATCCGGTTGGTTCCGTCCACGACGGAGAATTCGGTGTGCAGGCGCAAATGGACAAACATGGCTGCATTGTAGAAAGCCCTCGCCCGCCCCTCGGTCGGCACCACCACGCGGGGTGCTGGCCGTCGCTACAATCCTTTGGCTGCGAACCAGCCATGCTGCGGCGCCCTGGGCGCCGCCAAATCCGTGCATCTTCCCGTCAGAAAGCCGCCTGCCATGTTGCGAGCCCCTTTTTCCATCGTTACGGCCCTGTTGGCCGCCAGTCTGCTGGCGACCGGGTGCTCCAGCACCCCGGAAGACAAAACCGCAGGGTGGACGACCGACCGCATCTACGCCGAGGCACGCGACGAGCTCAACAGCGGCGGGTACGACGCTGCGGTACCCCTTTTTGAAAAGCTCGAAGGTCGCGCTGCGGGCACGCCCCTGGCGCAACAAGCACAGCTCGACAAGGCCTACGCGCAGTACAAGGCGAACGAAAAGCCCCAGGCCATTGCCACGCTGGACCGCTTCATGAAGCTGCACCCGGTCAGCCCAGCCATTGATTACGCGCTGTACCTCAAGGGCCTGGTCAACTTCAATGACAACCTGGGCATGTTTTCCTGGGTGTCGCGCCAGGATCTGTCGGAGCGCGACCAAAAAGCCGCCAAAGACTCCTACGAATCCTTCCGCGAGCTGGTGGCACGCTTCCCCGATTCGCGTTATGCGCAGGACGCCCGCCAGCGCATGACCTACATCATCAATTCGCTGGCGCAGTACGAGGTGCATGTGGCACGCTACTACTTCCAGCGGGGCGCCTATGTGGCGGCAATTGGTCGTGCGCAGTCTGCCTTGAGCGACTACGAGGCCGTGCCCGCCCATGAAGAAGCGCTGTATATCCTGGTGCAGTCCTACGACGCTCTGGGCTTGACCCAGTTGCGCGACGACACGCGCCGCGTGCTGGACAAGAACTACCCCAACAGCAGCTTTATCGCCAACGGATTCAGGGGCAAGAGCGATCCATGGTGGAAGTTCTGGTGATCAGCGCCTGCAGCGCGTCGTCAAATTCCTCTGCTGACCCCAGCCTGCGCATAGTCGGCAGGGCCGCCATCAGGCGTTTGCCGTAGCCACGGTCCAGCAGGCGGGTATCGGCCACCACCAGAATTCCCTCATCGGTTTCGTGCCGGATCAGCCGTCCCGCACCCTGCTTGAGCGCCACGGCCGCTTCGGGCAGGGCGTGGTCACGGAACGGGCTACGGCCCGCCCGCTGCAAACGCTGCGCGTGCGCCTGCACCAAGGGGTCGGACGGCACCGGGAACGGCAGTTTGTCGATGACCACCAGCTGCAACGCATCGCCGGGCACATCCACCCCCTCCCAAAACGACACCGAAGCCACGAGCACACAGCCCGGCGCCCCCTGGGCACTGCCTTGGCGAAAGCGCTCCATCAGGCTGTGCCGTGTGCCCTCGCCCTGCACCAACACCTGCAGCCCAGGCAAGCGGGCACGCAGCGCCTCACCCAGCACACGCAGCGCCCGCAGACTGGTGGTGAGTACCAGCGTTCGGCCTTGCAGGCGTGAGGCCGCCTCAGCCACCCACTCGCCCAAGGCAGCGCTGTGGGCAGCGTCCGTGGGCGGAGGCAAATCCCGTGGAATGTAGAGCGCCGCCTGGCGCTCCAGGTCAAAAGGACTGGGCACACGCAAGGTACGCGCCTGGTCCAGCCCCAGGGGCTCGGTGAACCAGCTCAGGGCCTCGTCCGTCCCCAACGTGGCGGACGTGAAGACCCATGCCCTGGTCGGGGCGGCCTGTGTGGCACCCGGATGGGTCTGTGCGGCATCCGGCAGCTGCAACCACCCCTGCACCACCGGGGCCAGGTCCAGCGGCGCCTCGACCAGGCGAACCTGCAGGCCCACTTCCACCCAGCGCACCCCCTCGATCTGGGAGGGTGTGGCAAAGCGCTGCACCTGCGCGCGCAGGGCCAGGGTTCGCTCGTGCAGTCGGACAAAGTCGGGCGCCATGTCCAGCACGGCAACCAACGATTCGCAGGCCTGGGCGCATACCTGGTTCAGGCCATCAAGCACCTCGATCCAGTCTGAGGACGTGACGCCTTGCGGGACAGCTTCCGTCCAATTCAATCGCGTGCCCGTGGGATACGCGCCGCACGCCAGGCGCAAGCGGCGCGCAAGCTGCTCCAGGTCGTGGTGCAGACCCTGCCAATCTGCCATGCCGCGCGCACGCTGCAGACCTGCGCTGCGCAGGTCACGCGCCAGATCCAGCATCTGGGCGCTGCCCAGCGATTGACCAAGAAACTGCACCCCGGTCTCCTGGATCTGGTGCGCCTCATCGAACACCACCACGCGCACATCGGGCAGCAGCTCGGCCATGCCGGTTTCACGCAGCGCCCAGTCGGCAAAAAACAAATGGTGGTTGACCACCACCACTTCGGCCGCCAATGCCTCACGCCGTGCCTGGAATACATGGCAGCGCCGGAACTGCGGGCAGTGGCTGCCCAGGCAGTTGTCACGCGTGGAGGTCACCCAAGGAAGAATGGCCGACCGTTGGTCCAGACCCGGCAGTTCTGCCAGGTCGCCACTGCGGGTGGTCTGGGCCCATGTTTCCACCCGCGCCAGTGCATGGGTCAGGCTCGCATCGCAGGCAGAGGCATCCTGCCGGCTTTGCTCCAGGCGGTGCAGACACAGGTAGCTGGCGCGGCCCTTGAGCAAAGCAGCGCGCACCGGCAAACCCAGCGCCTGGGCCAAGCGGGGCAGGTCACGGTTGAAAAGCTGGTCCTGCAAAGCCTTGGTGGCGGTGGAGATCAGCACCCGCTCGCCACTGAGCAGCGCTGGGACCAAGTAGGCATAGGTCTTGCCGACGCCCGTACCTGCCTCGACCACCAATGCCCCACCATGGGCCACCGTGTCGGCCACAGCCAGTGCCATGGCGGTCTGGCCTGGGCGCTGGCGAAAACCCGGCAAGGCTTGCGCCAAAGGGCCGCCATCGGCAAAGCACTGCTGCACTGCGTCTGGCAGCGCACCAAGAGGGCTGGGGTGATGTGTGGACACAGAATCGCAGTACGATGGCGAAAAAGCCACAGCGCGTTCGATAATAAGCGAGCTTGTGCCCTATTCTGGGGCTTGGCAGGCCGCCACACACCACAATCCACGCCATGTCCAGACCGATTCGCCTCAGTGCCTCCACCGGCATCCACAAGGGTGACCGCGAATACCAGCAAGACCAGGTGGCTTTGCTCTCGCACCCGCGCTACAACGGCTGCGTGCTGGCCGTGCTGGCCGACGGCATGGGTGGTCGCAGCGGTGGACGCAAGGCATCCGACCAGGTCATGCTGACCGCACGCCAGTTGTTCGACCGCTATTCGCCCGAAACCGATGATCCTGTGGCCATGCTCAAGAACCTGGTGCAGGAATCGCACATCGTCATCCGGCTCACGGCCATCACGTCTGAACAGGAGCCGCACAGCACCATTGCGGCCTTCCTGATCAACCCCCGCGGCGACTGCCACTGGATCCACGCGGGCGACTCGCGCATCTACCACTTTCAGAATGGCCGCATGATGCACCGCACCAGCGACCACTCCTACGTGCAGGCCTTGGTGGACCGCGGCGAAATCACCGAGGCGGAGGCCAATACCCACCCGCACTCGAACATTCTGGTGGGCTGCCTGGGCACCGAGAGCGATCCGCCCATGACCACGCATATGATCCACCAGCTGATGCCGGGGGATGTGCTGTTGACCTGCAGCGACGGGGTCTGGCACTACTTCTCGCCCACCGAGCTGGCTTCCGTGGTGGAATCGCTGACACCACGCGAAGCGACCGAATTCCTGATCGAGAAAGCGCGTATCCGCGCGCGCGGCACGGGGGACAATCTCTCGCTGGCCATCGTCAAGATCGAAGCACTGGTAGAAGAGAAAAAGCCCCTCGCGCCGGCCCCATTCTTCAAGCCACCTGCAGCCGTTTGACCCTGCGCCCCCGAAAGGACAAGGTTTACTGAGCCGCTGATGCCGCAGGCAGCGCTGCGGCGCGGGATCGACCTCGGTTCGCCTCCTCGGCCCTGCGGGCGTCGCGCTGGGCCTTGCGCTGACGGGCCACTTCTTCCTTTTCCAGGCGTGCACGGCGGCGTTCTGCCGCCTGCTCCTGCAGGGCAGTGCGACGCTGCGCCTTCTCTGCCTGCGCCCGCTGTTGTTGTTGCGCATGGGCGCGTGGATCGCCGGAAGGTGCGGGCGCTGATTTGGGCTGCCTGGGGGTCGCTTGGCGGGTGGGTACCGGCGGTTGGGTGGCAGCATGCTCCTGTTGGCGCAGTTCGATGGCTCGCAATCGGCGCTGCGCACGTTCCTGCCGCTGGGCTTCATCCAGGCGCTCTTCCTGCTGGCGCAAGCTGTGGAGGCGTTCGCGCGCCTGCCTGCGCACTGAACGCAGGCAGTCATCCACCGCAAAGCGCTGCTGACACTGGCCTTCGTCCTGCGCCTGCTGCTGCGTGATGGCGTTGCGCTCGCGGGCAATGCGCTCGCGTTCTGCCTGAGCCGCGTCAGCAGCCAGGTCCTGCGCATTCACCCCAGCCCATGGCGCAAGCACGGCCAGGCAGCAGACGAGCCAACCCCATTTGC
Source organism: Acidovorax sp. 210-6 (assembly GCF_010020825.1). Lineage (GTDB taxonomy): Bacteria > Pseudomonadota > Gammaproteobacteria > Burkholderiales > Burkholderiaceae_C > Simplicispira > Simplicispira sedimenti. Next base: position 1,731,043 of record NZ_JAACJE010000001.1, on the reverse strand, counting down.
TCATGTCAGCCCTGTGTCCACCACCCGGCGCTCCAACGCCAGGAATTCCTTGGACTGCATCTCGTTGAGCCGCGAGACCGTGCGCGGAAACTCGTGGGCCAGCGGGCCGTCGGTGTAGAGCTGCTCGGGCGGCACGGCGGCCGACAGGATGAGCTTGACGCGGCGGTCGTACAGCACGTCCACCAGCCAGGTGAAGCGCCGCGCGGGCGACGCCATGCTCACGGGCATGTAGGGCACGTCGGAGAGCAGCACCGTGTGGAACTGCGTGGCGATCTCCAAGTAGTCGTTCTGCGAGCGCGGGCCGCCGCACAGCGTCTTGAAATCGAACCAGACCACGCCACCGGCCTTGCGCCGCGCCTGGATCTCACGGGCCTCGATGTGCAGCACCGGGTCTTCGTCGCGCACCTCGGCCAGTTGGTCGAACGCTTCATTCATTGCGGCGTCGGCCTCGGGGCCCAGGGGCGTGTGGTAGAGCTTGACCTGCTCCAGCGTGCGGCGCCGGTAGTCGGTGCCGTTGTCCACGTTGATGACTTCAAGCTTCTGCTTGAGCAACGCGATGGCGGGCAGGATGCGGTCGCGGTGCAGGCCGTTGGGGTACAGGCCATCGGGCTCGAAGTTGGACGTGGTGACAAAGCCCACGCCGTTGTCGAACAAAGCCGCCAGCAGGCGGTGCAGGATCATGGCGTCGGTGATGTCCGCCACATGGAATTCGTCGAAGCAGATGAGCTTGTAGCGCTTGGCGATACGCTGGCCCAGCACGTCCAGCGGGTTCTGCGTGCCCTGCAGCGCCGCCAGTTCGCGGTGCACTTCGCGCATGAATTCGTGGAAATGCAGGCGCACCTTGCGCTTGAGCGGCACGGCGTTGAAGAAGCAGTCCATCAGGAAGCTCTTGCCGCGCCCCACCCCGCCGTACATGTACACGCCGCGCGGAATGTCAGGCCGGTTGATGAGCTTCTTGAGCGCGTTGGAGCGCTGCGTCTTGTAGGCGGCCCATTCACGCGCGCAACGGTCCAGCGCCTCCACGGCACGCAGTTGCGCCGGGTCGCTTTTGAAACCCTTGGCCTCCAATTCGGCCTGGTAGGCGGCCTTGACGCTGGAAAACTGGCTCATATGCTATAAAAACAATAGCTGCTAACGCCCTATTTACGGACGCCAGCAGCCATTTTTACCTCAAATCAGAAATTGAGGGTGCGTTTATCCACCGCCAGCGCGGCTTCCTTGGTCGCTTCGCTCAGGGACGGGTGGGCGTGGCAGATGCGCGCGATGTCCTCGGCACTGGCCTTGAACTCCATGGCCACCACGGCCTCGGCGATCAGCTCGCTGGCCATGGGGCCCACGATGTGCACGCCCAGAATCTCGTCCGTGGTGGCATCGGCCAGGAACTTGACCATGCCGGTGGTGTCGCCCAGCGCGCGCGCGCGGCCGTTGGCCAGGAAGGGGAACGTACCCGCCTTGTACTTCACGCCGTCCGCCTTGAGCTGCTGCTCGGTGCGGCCTACCCAGGCGATCTCGGGGCTGGTGTAGATGACCCAGGGGATGGTGTTGAAGTTGACATGCCCATGCTGGCCGGCGATGCGCTCGGCCACGGCCACGCCCTCTTCCTCGGCCTTGTGCGCCAGCATGGGGCCGCGCACCACGTCGCCCACGGCCCATACGCCGGGCAGGTTGGTCTTGCAGTCGCCGTCCACCACGATGGCGCCGCGTTCGTCGAGCTGCAGGCCCACGGCCTCGGCGTTCAGGCCGATGGTGTTGGGCACGCGGCCGATGGAGACGATGAGCTTGTCCACCTCCAGCGCCTGGGCCTCGCCCTTGGCGTTGGTGTAGGCCACGCTGACGCCCTTCTTGCCGGTCTTGATGTCGCCGATCTTTACGCCCAGCTCGATCTTCAGACCCTGCTTGTCGAAGGCCTTCTTGGCTTCCTTGGCGATCTGCTCATCGACCGCGCCCAGGAAGGTGGGCAGGCCTTCGAGCACGGTCACCTCGGCGCCCAGACGGCGCCAGACCGAGCCCATCTCCAGGCCGATCACGCCCGAGCCGATCACGCCAAGCTTCTTGGGCACGGCACCGATGCGCAGCGCGCCGTCGTTCGACAGGATGTTCTCCTCGTCGAACGCCACGCCGGGCAGCGCGCGGGCGTTGGAGCCCGTGGCGACGATGACCTGCTTGCCCACCAGGGTCTCTTCGGTGGCGCCCGTGACCTTGATCTCGTAGCCGCCCGTGGAACCGGAGGTTCCACCCTCACCGGGTGGAACGGCCTTCACGAACGAACCACGGCCATGGAAGAAGCTGACCTTGTTCTTCTTGAACAGGTACAGGATGCCGTCGTTGTTCTGCTTCACCACGGCGTCCTTGCGGCCCACCATCTTGGCCACGTCCATCGTCACCTTGCCGGTGCTGATGCCGTGCTCGGCGAAGTGCTTGTTTGCGTGCTCGAAATGCTCGGACGACTGCAGCAGCGCCTTGGAGGGGATGCAGCCCACGTTGGTGCAGGTGCCGCCGGGGGCGGGGCCGCCTGCGGCGTTCTTCCACTCGTCGATACAGGCCACGTTGAAGCCCAGTTGTGCGGCGCGAATGGCGCCGATGTAGCCGCCGGGGCCGCCGCCGATGACGATGACGTCGAATTGTTTGCTCATGATGCGAATACTTGAAATGAGGTTGAAAAAACCCACCACTGGGCGTTGCCGAGGGTGGGTTTGTTGCGCCTGGCTGCGAATTACAGATCGAACAGCAGGCGGGACGGGTCTTCCAGCGCGTCCTTCATGGCGACCAGGCCCAGCACGGCTTCGCGGCCGTCGATGATGCGGTGGTCGTACGACATGGCCAGGTAGTTCATCGGGCGCACCACGACCTGGCCGTTCTCCACCACGGCGCGGTCCTTGGTGGCGTGCACGCCCAGGATGGCCGACTGCGGCGGGTTAATGATGGGGGTGGACATCATGGAGCCGAAGGTGCCACCGTTGGAGATGGAGAAGGTGCCGCCGGTCATCTCTTCGATGCCGAGCTTGCCTTCAGCCGCCTTCTTGCCGAATTCGGCAATCTTCTTCTCGATGTCGGCAAAGCTCATCTGGTCGGCGTTGCGCAGGATGGGCACCACCAGGCCACGGGGCGAACCCACGGCGATACCGATGTCGAAGTAGCCGTGGTACACGATGTCGTTGCCATCGACCGAGGCGTTGAGCACCGGGAACTTCTTCAGCGCGTGCACGGCAGCCTTGACGAAGAAGCTCATGAAGCCGATCTTCACGCCGTGTTCCTTGGTGAACGCGTCCTGGAACTTCTTGCGCATCTCCATCACCGGGGCCATGTTCACTTCGTTGAACGTGGTCAGGATGGCATTGGTGGACTGCGACTGCAACAGGCGCTCGGCCACGCGGGCACGCAGGCGGCTCATGGGCACACGCTGTTCGGGGCGGTCGCCCAGGTTGGGGGCGGCAGGTGCGGCCACCTGGGGCAGTGCCTTGGTGGGCACGCCGGTGGGAATCACGCTGGCGGCAACCGGTGCGGCCGGCTTGGCACCGCCCGCCACAGCGGCCAGCACATCACCCTTGGTCACGCGGCCATCCTTGCCCGTGCCGGCCACGGCCGAGACGGACAGGTTGTTATCGGCCAGCAGCTTGGCGGCAGCCGGCATGGCCACATCGCCCTTGGCGCCGCCCGCTGCCGCCGCAGCAGCGGGTGCAGGCGCAGCAGCCGCTGCCACTACGGGAGCAGCGGCGGCAGCGGCAGGCGCAGGCGCACCGGCCTTGCCCTCGGTGTCGATCTTGGCGATGAGCTGCTCGGCCACCACGGTGCCACCATCGCCGACCACGATCTCGGCCAGCACGCCAGCTGCGGGTGCAGGCACTTCGAGCACGACTTTGTCGGTTTCAATCTCGATCAGGATTTCGTCGGCGCTGACGGCCTCACCGGCCTTCTTCTTCCAGGTGAGCATGGTGGCTTCGGCCACAGACTCGGACAACTGGGGGACTTTGACTTCTACGATAGCCATTTTGAATTCTTTCCAGAAAGGTGTTTTGTACTGAGTGAGGGGTTTCCGGCCTTACTTGGTCAGGACAAAACCCTTGAGCTTGGCAAAGGCACCGTCAACCAGCGCCTTTTGCTGTTCCTGGTGCAGGTGCGAGTAGCCCACGGCGGGCGACGCGGAGGCCGCGCGGCCCGAGTAACCCAGCTTCTGCCCATCGAGCATGTTCTCGTGGATGTTGTGCTGGATGAAGAACCAGGCGCCCTGGTTCTGCGGTTCGTCCTGGCACCACACGATGTCCGTGGCGTTGGGGTACTTCTTCAGCTCGGCGGCAAAGGCCTTGTGCGGGAAGGGGTAGAGCTGCTCGATGCGGACAATGGCCACATCGGAGGCTTCCTTCTCGGCGCGCTTCTTCACCAGGTCGTAGTACACCTTGCCCGAACAGGCGATCACGCGCTTGACCTTGTCGGCCTTCTTGGTCACGTCTTCGTTGGTCTCGGGAATGACGGTCTGGAAAGCACCCTTGGTGAATTCGGACAGCGGAGAAGTAGCGTCCTTGTTGCGCAGCAGGCTCTTGGGCGTGAAGATGACCAGGGGCTTGCGCAGGTTGCGCACCATCTGGCGACGCAGCACATGGAAGATCTGGCTGGCGGTGGTGGGCTGCACGATCTGCATGTTGGTGTCTGCAGCCAGCTGCATGAAGCGCTCCACACGCGCCGAGCTGTGCTCGGGGCCCTGGCCTTCATATCCGTGCGGCAGCATCAGCGTGATGCCGTTGACACGGCCCCACTTGACCTCGCCCGAGGCAATGAACTGGTCGATCACCACCTGCGCACCGTTGGCGAAGTCGCCAAACTGGGCTTCCCAGATCACCAGCGTGTTGGGGTCGTTGGAGGCGTAGCCATATTCAAAGCCCAGCACCGCCTCTTCGGACAGGATGGAGTCGATCACGACGAACGGAGCCTGATTGTCGGCCACGTTCTGCAGGGGCACGTAGGTGCCGGTGTCCCACTTTTCGCGCTTCTGATCGTGGATCACTGCATGGCGGTGCGTGAAGGTGCCACGGCCGCAGTCCTCGCCCGACAGGCGCACGGGGTAGCCACTGGCCACCAGGGAGGCAAAGGCCATGTGCTCACCCATGCCCCAGTCCACGGGGATCTCTCCCCGGCCCATGGCGGCGCGGTCGTCATAGACCTTTTTCACCAATTGGTGCGGTGTCACGGTGTCGGGCAGCGTGGTGAGCTTTTCCGCCAGGCGCTTCCACTCGGTCAGGGGAATTGCGGTATCGCCAGCGTCGGTCCACTTCTTGCCCAGGAACGGACTCCAGTCCACGGCGTACTTGCTCTTGAAGTTGGTCAGCACCGGGTCGACCGTGTGCTTGCCCGCGTCCATGGCAGCACGGTAGGCCTTGACCATTTCGTCAGGACCTTCGGCGGACAGCACGCCCTGCGTGATCAGCTTGTCGCCATAGAGCTTGCGCGTTCCGGGGTGGGCCGCAATCTTCTTGTACATCAGGGGCTGGGTCAGCGCAGGCGTATCCTGTTCGTTGTGGCCCAACTTGCGGAAGCAGGTGATGTCCACCACCACATCCTGGCGGAACTCCATGCGATATTCCAGGGCCAGCTGGGCAGCCAGCACCACGGCTTCAGGATCATCGCCATTGACATGCAGCACCGGGGACTCGACCATCTTGACGATGTCGGTACAGAAGGTGCTGGAGCGCATGTCGCGCGGGTCGGAGGTGGTGAAACCGATCTGGTTGTTGATGATCAGGTGCACCGTACCGCCAGTGGTGTAGCCACGGGTCTGCGCCAGGCAAAGGGTTTCCTGGTTGACACCCTGGCCGCCAAAGGCGGCGTCGCCGTGCACCAGCACAGGCAGCACCTGGCCACCCAGGGTGTCGCCACGGCGGTCCATGCGGGCGCGAGCGGATCCTTCGACCACGGGGTTGACGATTTCCAGGTGGGAGGGGTTGAACGCCAGACTCAGGTGCACCGGGCCGCCAGGGGTGGAAACGTCGGAGCTGAAGCCCTGGTGGTATTTCACGTCACCTGCGGGCAGGTCTTCAGGGGCTGTGTGGTCGAACTCGGCAAACAGGTCAGCAGGCATCTTGCCCAGGGTGTTGACCAGCACGTTCAGGCGGCCACGGTGGGCCATGCCGATCACGATTTCCTGCACGCCCTTGGCGCCAGCCTGCCGGATCAGCTCGTCCATGGCGGCGATGAAACTCTCACCACCTTCGAGCGAAAAGCGCTTCTGACCCACATACTTGGTGTGCAGGAAGCGTTCCAGGCCTTCTGCGGCGGTCAGGCGATCGAGGATCTGCTTTTTCTTCTCGGCGCTGAATTGGGGCTTGCTGCGGATGGACTCCAGTTTTTGCTGCCACCAGCGCTTTTCCGCCTGGTCGGAGGTGTACATGAACTCGGCACCCAGGGTGCCGCAGTAGGTTTCGTGCAGCGCGTTGATGAGTTCGCGCAGCGGCATCTTGTCCTTGCCAAAAAAGGTGTTGCTCGTGTCGAACACCGTTTCCTGGTCGGCATCGCTGAAGCCGTAGAACGAGGGCTCCAGTTCGGGAATCGCGGGGCGCTCGGTGCGCTTGAGGGGGTCCAGATCGGCCCAGCGCTGGCCTACGTTCCGGTAAGCGGCAATCAGCTGCTGAACGGCTGTGCGCTTGCGGCCCATCTCAGCGTCTTCGCTGGCCACCACCACCTTGGTTCCACCGGCCTTGGCACGCTCGGCAAAGGCATTGATGACGGGCATGTGGGGCACGTCACGGGCATTGGTGCCATCGACGGCAGGCACATGCTGCAGTGCATCGAAGTACTCGCGCCAAGTGTCGGGCACGCTGCCTGGATTGGCCAGATAGTTTTCGTACATCTCTTCGACATAGGGCGCGTTGCCGCCGAAGAGGTAGGTGTTGCCTTGGTAGGCTTGATAGACGGATGTCGTATCGCTCATGTTCCGCTGACCTCCGTCTCCCTTGGGGAGACATTAGCTGGTTGAAAAAACCTTCCGCGACACGGCTGAACCGGTTGGCGGATGCGACTGTGGCTGGGGAAGGGCCGAGTACGGACGCGATTGTGCCACTGTTCGCCCCAGGACGCTTGTGGTTTTTTCCTATCGCGACATGCGAAACAGTACACGCGCGCCGAGCCGGGCCGCAGACGCCGGGGTAACGTACATTCGCGTATTGTTTCAACAGACTGCGCTGTCCATGAACACTCCCACACTGCAGAACAAGACTTTTGTGTTTCTGCTGATCGCCGTGTCGCTGGCGTTCGGTGCCATTCTTTGGCCTTACTACGAAGCGGTTTTCTGGGGGGTGGCCTTGGCCATCCTGTTCATGCCCTTGCATCGGCGCATGTTGCTGCGCATGCCTGGCAAGCCAAACCGGGCGGCGCTGGCCACGCTGCTGCTGTGCCTGGTGGTCGTGATTCTTCCACTGACCCTGATCGGAATTTCGCTGATCCAGGAAGCCACACACATCTATGAGCGCCTACGTTCAGGCCAATTGAACTTTGGCGCCTACTTGGAACAGGTCATTGCGGCGCTGCCCAGTTGGCTGGTGAGCATGCTCGACCGATTGGAACTGACCAGTGTGGCTGCGGTACAGCACAAGCTGTCGGCATTCTCGGTGCAGGCAGGCCAAGTGATTGCCACCCAGGCCCTGAACATCGGACAGAACACCTTGCAATTCGCCGTGGGTTTTGGCGTCATGATGTATCTGTTGTTCTTCCTGCTGCGCGATGGCCCTGCGCTGGGAAGACGCATCCACCGCGCCATACCGCTGGAGGAGCAGCACAAACGCGACCTCAGCGCCAAGTTCATCACGGTGATCCGGGCCACACTCAAGGGCAACCTGATGGTGGCGGCAGCGCAGGGCATGCTGGGCGGATTCATCTTCTGGGTGCTGGGCATCCAGGCACCAGTATTGTGGGGTGTGCTGATGGCCTTCCTCTCTCTCTTGCCTGCCGTGGGAGCAGGCCTGATCTGGGGGCCAGTAGCCATCTATTTTTTGGCCACGGGAGCGTTGTGGCAGGCGGGCGTGCTGACCGCTTTTGGCGTGGGGGTGATCGGCCTGGTGGACAACCTGCTGCGCCCCTTGCTCGTGGGTAAGGACACCAAGATGCCCGATTACGTGGTTCTGATTTCCACGCTGGGCGGCATGACGCTGTTCGGCATCAATGGTTTTGTCATTGGGCCGGTGATTGCAGCATTGTTCATGGCCTGCTGGGACCTGGCCACGCCGAAGAACCCATAAGGCCAAGCCGAGCAGCTTCCTTGCCTGTTTTCAGTGGACCATGCCCATCTCGCGTAGTTTGCGATACAGAGTGCTACGGCCAATGCCCAGTATGCGAGCGGCTTCCGAATGGTTACCGGCGCACGACTGCAGCGCCCGCGCAATGCTTTGGTGTGAGAGCGTGCGCAGGTCGCTGGGCAATTCGACCTGAGGTGCAGACTGCCCCGCCGTGGACTGGGAGCGCAGGTCCAGTGCCAGGTCGTCGGGCAGGTGGTGCCAGTCGATCACGCTCTCCTGTGCGTCCAACAATGCACACGCGGTACGCAAGGCGCTGGCCAACTGGCGCACGTTGCCGGGCCAGGGGTACGAGCGCAACCGCTGGCGCAACTCCGTGGCGACGGTCAAAGGCCTGTGCGGCATGAGATTCTGCAAGTGGCTGTCGAGAAGGTGATCGAAGTCAGTTCTCTCGCGCAGTGCGGGCAGACACAGTGTCAGGCCGTTGAGGCGGTAGTACAGGTCCTCGCGAAAACGCCCCTCCTGGATCTCACGCGGAAGGTGACGGTGGGTTGCACAGACCAGCGCAAAATCAACGGCTATGGGCTTCCCCCCCCCCAAGGGCGTCACCTCGCGGTCTTGCAGTACACGCAACAAGCGCGCCTGCAGAGACAGCGGCATGTCACCGATTTCGTCCAAGAACAAGGTTCCGCCATCGGCCTCACGGACGCGCCCTGGCGCCCCCTCTCGCCGAGCGCCAGTGAAAGCGCCGGACTGGTAGCCAAACAGCTCCGCTTCTATCAGCGATTCCGGCAAAGCCGCGCAGTTGACGGCAACAAAGGGCTTGTGCTGGCGCGGCCCGCTCTGGTGCAGCGCTCGCGCAAACACTTCTTTGCCCACGCCCGACTCACCCTGCAACAACAAGGGGATGGGCTTGTCTACCACCTTGCGGGCACGGGCGATCGCAGAGCGCAGCGTGGCGTCACCCGTATCAATGCGTGCCAACGCATCCTCTGGCACAGCCGCAGTGTCCTTGTGCACCTGCGAGTTGCTGAATGATCCCTGGAGAACGCGGCCGGCTTCTGTCTTGACCCACAAGGTGTGACCCGCCACGGTATGCACCACCCGCGCCACTGCCGGTGACCGCTGACACCACTCCAGCAACTGGTGCATGGATTCCACCAGCACCTGCTCAATCCGCACAGCACCCAGGTCGCTCCATTGCAAACCCAGCAGTTGAAGCGCCGTGACACTGGCGCCCACCAGCAGCCCATCTTCACGCACGGCCAACAAACCTTCGGTGACCGTACCCAGCCCCTCTGGCTGCGCATGCAGGCGCAGGCGCAGCCCGCTCCAGTGGCGCGGGTCGTGCCTTGTGTCGAACAAACGGTGCTCAATCATCCGCACCGCCGAACGCACCAGAGCCAAGGTGTGCCGGTGGTAGCCCCGATGGTCACCAGAGACATCAAGCACCCCCAGCAACCGTCCATCGGCCGCATGGATCGGAGCCGCTGCACAGGTCAAAAACCCATTGCGCTCCAGAAAATGCTCCTGCGCGTGCACCACAAGGGCACGGTCATCGGTCAGTGCCGTGCCGATCGCATTGGTGCCGCGATACTGCTCGCTCCAGGTGGCGCCGGGGCGCAACGCCACCCGCTCGGCACGGCCCATGAACTGGGGATCGCCTGAGGCATGCAGGAGCATTCCATCGGTGCCGGCCAGTACCACCATGCTGTCGGTTTCACGGGTTTGCTCCAGCAGAAACTCCATCACGGGCCGGGCGTAGGCAACCAGTTCGCGCTGCTGCTCCAGAGCCCTGGCCAGTTGCGCTCCAGAGGCATGCGGTGCGCCTGGTGTGCGACCGCAAGGCTGCAGCCCTGCATCCCAACTGCGCAGCCAAGAGCGCTGCAGCTCTGCAGGTATCAGATCCGGTGGCAAGGCACCAGCACTCATCAAATGCCAGCGGGCGCGGCGCAATGCGGCTGGAACCGTACGTTCCGAGTAGACAGACGAAGGCATGGCCATTTGTCTCCTGTGTTCAGTGCTCGGGGCGGGTGCGCCGCCTCCGGCGTCGCCCCATGGCAAGGAGGCGATGCGTCCATTGTGCGCCAGTCGGCAGGTGTACTTCACCGCAAAAACCCGTTGCACTGTGCCGTTTTGGCACAGTGTGCGCAACAGGCCGACACAGTGGCACAGATCGGTGAAACACCTTGGCATGCCCACAACGCCGATTCGGGTGCAAGAAGCGGCAACACGGGGTGGCACGCATCCTGCAATGGAAGACCGACACGCCGTGCAAACAATGCGGCGGGTTGATTTTTCATTCAATCCACAAGGAGACTTCCGATGCTGTACGCCCCCCCCGGTTCCCCCGATGCCAAGGTCCAATACAAGGCCCGCTACGACAATTTCATCGGTGGCAAGTTCGTCCCACCGGTCAAGGGAGCGTATTTCGATGTGCTCACCCCCATCACCGGCAAGGCATACACCCAGGCTGCACGCTCCACGGCCGAGGATATTGAGCTGGCCCTGGACGCCGCCCACGCAGCCGCGCCGCAATGGGGGCGCACTCCGGCAGCCGACCGCGCCAACCTGCTGCTCAAGATTGCCGATCGCATCGAGCAAAACCTGGAAAAACTGGCCTATGCAGAAACCGTGGACAACGGCAAGGCCATCCGCGAGACGCTGAACGCCGACATCCCACTCACCGTGGACCACTTCCGTTACTTCGCAGGTTGCCTGCGCTCACAGGAAGGCAGCCTGAGCGAGATCGATGCCGACACGGTGGCTTACCACTTCCACGAGCCTCTGGGTGTGGTCGGGCAGATCATTCCATGGAACTTTCCCATCCTGATGGCAGCCTGGAAGCTGGCGCCTGCGCTGGCTGCAGGCAACTGCGTGATCCTCAAGCCGGCCGAGTCCACGCCCATCTCGATCCTGGTGCTCATCGAATTGATCGCCGACCTGCTGCCTGCCGGTGTTGTCAACATCGTCAACGGCTATGGCCGTGAGGCAGGCATGCCGCTGGCTTCGAGCCGCCGTATCGCCAAGATCGCCTTCACCGGCTCCACCGCCACCGGCAAGGTGATTGCCCAGGCTGCCGCCAACAACCTGATCCCGGCCACGCTGGAACTGGGTGGCAAGTCGCCCAACATCTTCTTTGCCGATGTGGCCGATGCCGATGACGAATTCTTCGACAAAGCCATCGAAGGCTTGGTGTTGTTCGCCTTCAACCAGGGCGAGGTCTGCACCTGCCCCTCGCGCGCGCTCATCCAAGAGTCGATTTACGACAAGTTCATGGACCGCGCACTGGCGCGCGTACGCGCCATCAAGCAAGGCAGCCCCCTGGACACCGACAGCATGATGGGCGCACAAGCCTCGGTCGAGCAAATGAAGAAGATCGAAAGCTACCTGAGCCTGGGCAAGGAAGAAGGCGCACAGGTGCTCACGGGCGGCAAGCGTGCTCAACTGCCAGGCGACCTGGCGGGCGGCTATTACATCGAGCCGACCCTGTTCAAGGGCCACAACAAGATGCGCATCTTCCAGGAAGAGATCTTCGGCCCCGTGCTGGCCGTGACCACCTTCAAGGACGAAGCCGAAGCCCTGGCCATTGCCAACGACACCTTGTACGGTCTGGGCGCAGGTGTGTGGTCGCGTGACGGCAGCCGCGCCTATCGCATGGGTCGTGGCATCCAGGCGGGCCGTGTGTGGACCAACTGCTACCACGCCTACCCGGCGCACGCTGCCTTCGGGGGATACAAAGAGTCGGGCATCGGTCGCGAAACGCACAAGGTCATGCTGAACCACTACCAACAGACCAAGAACCTGCTGGTGAGCTACAGCCCCAAGGCTCTGGGCTTCTTCTGAGGACTATCGATTAGCCATGTTCTCATGGGGCGGTCTGCGGATCGCCCCATTTTTTTTCAAAGGAGCACCAGGATGGTCGAACGCGTTGTTGCTACCCCGCAAGCCCTGGCCTTGATTGAAAAGCTCAGAGATCAGCACGGAGCGCCGCTGATGTTTTACCAATCGCACGGTTGCTGCGATGGCAGCAGCCCCATGTGCTACCTGGAAGGCGAGCTCTCGCCCGGCCGCTATGACTTGCTCATCGGAACGATTGGCGGCTGTCCTTTTTATGTGAGCGAAAGCCAGTGGGAGCATCTGAAGCAGCGCCAACTGGTCATAGACGTCACCCAGGGCAGCGGCGCAAGCTTCTCACTCGAAGGCCCGGAAGGGGTCAGCTTTGTCACCGGCTCCCGCGCCTACAGTGCGCAGGAGTGGCAAGAACTGCAAGATCAGTCGTCCTGAACAGACGCCATTTCCGGGAACAGCACCTCAGTGAACCCAAACTGCGTGAAGTCTTGCATGCGCATCGGATAGAGAATGCCGAACAGGTGGTCGCATTCATGCTGCACGACCCTGGCATGAAAGCCTTCGGCCTCACGCGCAATGGGGTGGCCTTGCAAATGGAAGCCTGAGTACTGGATGCGCTTCCACCGCGGCACCCTCCCCCGCAAGCCGGGCAGCGAAAGGCAACCCTCCCAGTCCATTTCAGTGTCACTCCCCATGGGCGTTACCACAGGGTTGATCAAAACAGTCGGCGGAACCATGGGCCGCTGGGGATACCTGGGATTGGGCTTGTCCGAGCCAAAAACAACGACCTGCAAGTCAACCCCTATCTGTGGGGCAGACAAGCCTGCACCACTGGCGTGGTACATGGTGTCGTACATGTCCTGCACCAACTGGCGCAACTCGGGTGTATCGAAGACCTGTACCGGGCGTGCCACGCGCAGCAATCTCGCATCGCCCATCTTGAGAATGGAATGAATGGTCATTGGCTCGTTTTCGTTTCGGCGGACTGTACCTTTTTTCGTCAGTATCGGCTTCAGTAGGACATTGTGCAAAACCGCTTTACCCAAAGGTCAATGCAAGTACAAGCGTCGTGCACACAGGCACAATGGGCGCCTGAGCGAATGCCCTCCCCTCCCCGATGGATTCCACCCCTGGCCAGCCCAGCCCACCCAAGGTGATGCCGCCTCCCGAGCATCCACCGCTTCCCAAACCCATGCGTTGGGCTTTGCTGGCGTTCGCCATACTTTGCCTGGGTTTGGGTGTGGTGGGCGTGTTTTTGCCGGGCCTGCCGACCACCGTGTTCATCCTGATGGCGGCATGGGCCGCCGCACGCAGTTCGCCCAAGCTGCATGAATGGCTGTGGTATCACCCACTGTTTGGCATCATGCTGCGCGACTGGGCCAATGGTGGCCGTGTGGGGCGCCGGTCCAAGTGGAACGCCACCATTCTGATGACTGTCTGTGCAGTCATCCTGTTCTGGACAAGCAGCAAGCTCTGGGTTGCCATCATGGCTACCAGCTTCATGGCCTGCGTGCTCATCTGGCTCTGGCTGCGCCCAGAGCCAGGCTGATGCTCCATAGGAAACCGTTCCATCGGTTTTTTGGTGATTTTTGTGTATATAATGTGAGGCTTGTTCCTCGATAGCTCAGTCGGTAGAGCGCCGGACTGTTAATCCGTAGGTCCCTGGTTCGAGCCCAGGTCGAGGAGCCAAAAAATTCATGCCGATATTCCCCGATAGCTCAGTCGGTAGAGCGCCGGACTGTTAATCCGTAGGTCCCTGGTTCGAGCCCAGGTCGGGGAGCCAAACAAACCACCCAGAGTTGCAAGACCTGGGTGGTTTTTTCGTTGGGCACCGATGGCGTAGTATCCCCAACATTGCTTCGCCATCGCCCATGAATCTGCCTCTACCTTGGCTCGACACTTCCGATGCACTGCCCAACGTCGACAGCGCTTGGGCGGACGACTCACCTGCCCCTGGCCTGCTGGCAGCAGGCGCCGATCTGTCGGTGACCCGACTGCTGGAAGCCTACTCCCATGGCATTTTTCCCTGGTTCAGCCAGGGCCAGCCCGTGTTGTGGTGGGCGCCCAATCCCCGCATGGTGTTGGATATCCATCAGTTTCGGCTCCACCGATCCTTGCGAAAAACGCTGCAACGCTTTCGGGCAGATCCACGGTGCGAGATCCGCGTCGACCATGGGTTTCAACGCGTGATCACCGCATGCGCCACAACCTCCCGCGAAGGCCAAAATGGCACCTGGATCGTCCCCTCCATGGTCGATGCCTACACAGCACTGCATGACGCGGGACATGCCCACTGCATCGAAACCTGGATGGATGGCGAACTTGCCGGCGGGCTGTACTGCGTTTCCATAGGCAAGGCAGTGTTTGGCGAATCCATGTTCGCACGCCGCACTGACGCATCCAAGATTGCCTTGGCAGCACTTGTGGCGTTGTGTGGAGCACAAGGCGCTGGCTGGATAGACTGCCAACAAAACACGGCACATCTGGCCTCACTGGGAGCACAGGAAATAGATCGGACCACCTTTGTGGGCAAGGTGGCACTGGCCCGCAACCAAGCACCCCTGCATTGGCACTTCGAGCCCCTATACTGGGACTGGCTTCTCTCCCGCCCTCCCCAGTCGGCATGACACAGCTCAACGAGTATCCGTTCCAGACACTGCAGTTTTACGCCACAGCGCCCTACGCATGCAGTTACCTTCCTGGGCAAATGGCGAGATCGCAGGTCGCCACCCCCAGCCACTTGGTTGGCAACGAAACCTACTCCCGCCTGGTCAAGCAAGGCTTTCGTCGCAGTGGCATGTTCACTTACCGCCCCTATTGCGATGGCTGCCAGGCCTGCATTGCACTGCGCGTCATCACGCAGAGCTTTCAACCCAACCGCAGCCAGCGCCGAGCATTCAAGCAACATGCAAGGCTTCAGGCACGAATTGTTGCGCCAGGATTTGACCCGGAACACTACGAACTGTATCTGCGATACCAAAATGGCCGCCACCCAGGCGGCGGCATGGACCACGACAGCGTGGACCAGTACGCCCAATTTCTGCTCCAGAGCCGGGTACGCTCCAGGCTGGTCGAATTCCGAGACCCCAGGCCCGATGGCTCACCTGGCGCCCTGCGCATGGTGTCCATTCTTGATGTGCTTGATGATGGCCTGTCCGCGGTCTATACCTTCTACGAGCCAGACCCCGAAGCCTGCTACGGCACCTACAACATCCTGTGGCAGATTGAGCAGGCGAAGAGTTTAGGGCTGCCTTATGTGTATCTTGGGTACTGGATCAGGAACAGCCCCAAGATGGACTACAAGGCACGCTTCCATCCGCACGAGATCCTTGTCGATGGCCAATGGCAAAACCTATCGGTCTGACACCACGCCATCTCATTTCACAAGATAAAATCAAACGTTGCCACACCGCGTTCAGACATGAAACGAATCGATCCAGACCTACCGTCCAAACCCAGTGTGCAGGTGCTGGAACGCATGTTCACCCTCATTGACGTTTTGGCCTCACGTGAAGAAGCCATATCGCTCAAGGAAATCAGCGAAAGAACGGGGCTGCACCCATCCACAGCACACCGCATCCTGAACGATCTGACGATAGGTCGATTTGTGGATCGGCCTGAATCCGGAACCTATCGACTGGGCATGCGACTACTGGAATTGGGCAATCTGGTGAAGGCGCGGCTCAGCATTCGCGACGCCGCCCTGGCTCCCATGCGTGAGTTGCACCGTCAGATACAGCAACCCGTCAATCTGAGCATGCGCCAAGGCGACGAAATCATCTATGTGGAACGCGCCTACAGCGAACGATCCGGAATGCAGGTGGTACGCGCCATCGGTGGCCGCGCACCGCTGCACCTGACCTCTACCGGCAAGCTGTTTCTGGCCGCCGATGACCCCCAGCGGGTACGGGCCTACGCTCTGCGTACCGGGTTGCCTGGACAGACACGCAACAGCATCACCCAGTTGGCCACGCTGGAGCGAGAGTTGGCAAAATCTCGCCAATCGGGCATTGCACGCGACAACGAAGAACTGGAACTCGGTGTGCGCTGCATCGCTGCTGGCGTGTACGACGACCAGGGCAGACTGGTGGCAGGTTTGTCGATTTCAGCACCAGCTGACCGTATCGATGAAAGCTGGACTGCAAAACTCCAAGCCACGGCACTGGACATCTCCACCGCGCTGGGCTTCAGTGGTTTTTCTCACAGCGCACCACACGGCACTTTCTCGCTGCCGGTTCGTTGAACCAAGCTTCCGGGCGTGCGCCCGGCCGCACCGCTACTCAGCTGTTGCTTCCACCCGGTGCTGGCGAGCTCCCCGAAACCGAGGAGCGAAACGAGGCATTGGTCTCAAGCCACTGGCGAACACGCTGGGCATCTCCGATACGGCTGAGCTTGCCCGCAGAATCCAGAAACACCATGATGAGCTTGCGCCCCGCAATCTGTGTTTGCATCACCAAGCAACGCCCCGCCTCGGCGATATAGCCGGTTTTTTGCAGCCCAATATCCCACGAGGGGTTCTTCACCAGCAGATTGGTGTTGTTGTATTGCAGGGTCTTGCGGCCCAGATCCACCTCGTAGCCTGGTGACGTGGAGTAGTCACGCAACAACGGATCCATGTGTGCCACATTCACCAGCACGGCAAGATCACGCGCACTGGACTGGTTCTTGCTCGACAGTCCCGTAGGCTCCACATACCGTGTGTCAGTCATCCCCAGCAGCTTGGCTTTCACATTCATCTGCTCGACAAACACCTTCAGCCCGCCGGGATAGGTTCGGCCCAAGGCATGGGCTGCACGGTTTTCACTCGACATCAAGGCCAAGTGCAGCATCTCTCCTCGGGTCAGGGTTGTCCCCACGGCGAGGCGCGAACGGCTGCCCTTCTCGGTGTCAATGTCCTCTTCGGTGATGGTGATGGGTTCGTTCAGATCCAACTGTGCCTGACTGACCACCAGACCCGTCATCAGCTTGGTGAGTGATGCAATCGGAAGCACTGCGAGGTCATTTTTGCTCAGCAGCACCTCATGGGTGTCCTGATCCACCACCAAGGCCACGCTGGACTTCAGCTCCAACGGGTCACTGTGATTGCGCAGCCCCGCCAACTCACCATGCGAAGGCCGATGAGCAACGGCACGCACGGGTTCGCGCGAGGAAACGGCTGCCAACCGCACTGCTTTGGATGGCTTTGCGACTTTCCGTGGCGCTTGCGCCGACGCCTTGGCATTGGCGCGTTTGGCCACGACCTTGGTTTTCTTCTCAGGTTGCGCACTGCGCTGGGCAGCCTGTGCTCCAGCAACGGCCAGCGTCGCACCGAGCACAACCACCACCAAGCCACGCGCCCAACTACGCACGGATGCCATCGACAAAGACTGCTGCAACATATGACTCCCGGCGATACAACAACTGTGTCACAGTGTAATGTCATCAAAATGATCCTGCAAGATCAATACCTTGCAGAATCATTTGAATCAACTAATTGAGCTCTTGACCAAAGCTCAATGTATGTACTCAACCTTGGGCAGCTACCCGGTCGGCCTTGCTTTGCAGCTTATTCAGCGCATGCAGGTACGCCTTGGCCGATGCCACCACGATGTCAGGGTCGGCGCCCACACCGTTGACGACTCGCCCGCTGTTTTGCAGGCGCACGGTGACTTCACCCTGACTTTCCGTGGAGCCGCTGATGGCGTTCACCGAATACAGCACCATTTCGGCGCCGCTGTTGACATGCGATTCAATCGCCTTGAGCGAAGCGTCCACCGGCCCGTTGCCGTCCGACTCGGCTCTGACTTCCTTGCCATCGACGGTGAAAACGATGCGTGCATGGGGGAGCTCGCCCGTTTCACTGTGTTGCGCCAGAGAGACAAAGCCGTATTGCTCGGATTCGCCATGCAGGTTGTCATCGCTCACCAACGCCAGGATGTCCTCGTCAAAGATCTCGCTCTTGCGGTCCGCCAGTTCCTTGAAGCGCGCAAAGGCCGCATTGATCTCCGTCTCGCTGTCGAGCTGAACGCCCAGTTCCTGCAAGCGCTGCTTGAAGGCATTGCGGCCGCTGAGCTTGCCCAGCACGATCTTGTTGGCGCTCCAGCCCACATCCTCAGCGCGCATGATTTCGTAGGTATCGCGCGCCTTGAGCACACCATCCTGGTGGATGCCGCTGGCGTGGGCAAAGGCGTTCGCCCCCACCACCGCCTTGTTGGGCTGCACCACGAAGCCCGTGGTCTGGCTCACCATACGGCTGGCGGCCACGATGTGCTGGGTGTCGATGCCGACTTCCAGGCCGAAATAGTCCTTGCGCGTCTTCACGGCCATGACCACTTCTTCGAGCGAGCAATTGCCCGCGCGCTCGCCCAGACCGTTGATGGTGCACTCCACCTGGCGCGCACCTCCTATCTTCACGCCCGCCAGCGAATTGGCCACGGCCATGCCCAGGTCGTTGTGGCAATGCACGGACCAGATGGCCTTGTCGCTGTTGGGAACGCGCTCGCGCAGCGTCTTGATGAAGTTGCCATAGAGCTCGGGGACGGCGTAACCCACGGTGTCGGGCACGTTGATGGTGGTGGCGCCCTCGGCGATCACCGCCTCGATCACACGGCAGAGGAAATCCACCTCGCTGCGGTAGCCATCCTCGGGACTGAACTCGATGTCGCCCACCAGGTTGCGCGCGAAGCGCACCGATTGCTTGGCCTGCTCCAGCACCTGCTCAGGCGTCATGCGGAGCTTCTTCTCCATGTGCAGCGGGCTGGTAGCGATAAAGGTATGGATACGGGCGCGGTTCGCTCCTTTGAGGGCCTCGGCAGCGCGGGCAATGTCCCGGTCGTTGGCACGCGAGAGCGAGCAGATCGTCGAATCCTTGATATGGTTGGCAATCAACTGCACCGCCTCGAAGTCACCGTTGGAGCTGGCAGCAAACCCCGCCTCGATCACATCGACCTTCAGTCGCTCCAACTGGCGTGCGATGCGCAGTTTCTCGTCACGCGTCATCGAGGCACCGGGCGACTGCTCGCCGTCGCGCAAGGTGGTGTCGAAAATGATCAATTTGTCAGCCATGTGGTTCTCCTGGTTCCTGGTGGTGGGGGTGGCCCGCAACGGCAATCCCTGGCGCCCAAAACAAAAGGCCCGTTGCGAGAGCAGACGGGCCTGTGTGGAAAAAGTGTGCGCGCGCGCGTTACTGTCTCCGCCCGTAGGAGGATAGCAGTAGGGCCGGTGCAAACGATTTCATGCAGAGCAATGTAGCACAAATCCCGGGGTTCTGCAGCCAGGGCCTGCTCACTTGTGCAGGCCGCGCTCGTCGGGTTCGTCGGTGGAGGTGCTGATGACGCTGGTGTGCTGTCCGCGCGACTTGCGCCAGGCATAGACCACGTAGCCGCTGAGCCCGTACAGCACGAACACACCGAACAGGACGATGGGCGGATGGATATTGATGACGGCGATGCCCAGCGCGATCAGCACGATGACCGCGAACGGCACGCTCTTTTTCATCTGCACGTCCTTGAAGCTGTAGAACGGCACGTTGGTCACCATGGTCAGGCCCGCATAGAGCGTGAAGCCGAACATGATCCAGGTGACCTGGGTCCAGGTCAGCCAATGATCCTGGCCACGCTGCACGCCGAGTTCCGTCATCAGCCAGATGAAGCCCGCCACCAGCGCCGCTGCGGCGGGCGAAGGCAGGCCCTGGAAGTAGCGTTTGTCCACCACGCCGGTATTGACGTTGAAGCGCGCCAGACGCAGCGCCGCGCAGGCGCAATAGACAAAGGCGGCGATCCAACCCCAGCGCCCCAGGCCGCTGAGCGCCCAGACATAGGCGATGAGCGCGGGCGCCGCGCCGAAGGACACCATGTCCGAGAGCGAATCCATCTGCTCGCCGAACGCGCTTTGCGTGTTGGTCATGCGGGCCACGCGGCCATCCAGGCTGTCAAGCACCATGGCGCAGAACACGCCAATGGCCGCCATGTCGAAGCGCCCGTTCATGGCCATGACGATGGCATAGAAACCGCCGAACAAGGCCGCCAGCGTGAACAGGTTGGGCAGGATGTAGATGCCCTTGCGCCGCTTGCGCACCACCACGCCTTCTTCCACAGTCGATTCTTCGCCGTCATGCATCAAATGGGTCTCCAGCGCGCATCCATCATGCGCAAGTAGCTACGAAAACAATAGCAGTCAAATCCTGCCAGAGCTTGGCAGTGTAGCCGCGACCGGCCACCCCGATCCAGAAAAGGCAAAAGCCACCGAAGTGGCCTTTGCAGGAACCGGGCCGCAGGGGCTCAGTTGCGGGTCTGGTCGACCAGCTTGTTCTTGGCGATCCAGGGCATCATGGCGCGCAGCTGGGCACCCACCACTTCGATGCTGTGGTCGGCCGTGTTGCGGCGGCGGGCCGTCATCGAGGGGTAGTTCAGGCGGCCTTCCTGGATGAACATCTTGGCGTAGTCACCGTTCTGGATGCGCTTGAGGGCATTGCGCATGGCGGCGCGCGACTGCTCGTTGATGACTTCGGGGCCGGTCACGTACTCGCCGAACTCGGCGTTGTTCGAGATCGAGTAGTTCATGTTGGCGATGCCGCCTTCGTAGATCAGGTCCACGATGAGCTTGAGCTCGTGCAGGCACTCGAAGTAGGCCATCTCGGGGGCGTAGCCTGCTTCGACCAGGGTTTCGTAACCCATCTTGATCAGCTCGACGGCACCGCCGCACAGCACGGCCTGCTCGCCGAACAGGTCGGTCTCGGTCTCTTCCTTGAAGTTGGTCTCGATGATGCCAGCCTTGCCACCACCGTTGGCCATGGCGTAGCTCAGGGCCAGGTCACGGGCCTTGCCGGACTTGTCCTGGTGCACGGCCACCAGGTGGGGCACGCCGCCGCCCTGGGTGTAGGTGTTGCGCACGGTGTGGCCGGGGGCCTTGGGGGCGACCATCCACACATCCAGGTCAGCGCGGGGCACGACCTGGTTGTAGTGCACGTTGAAGCCGTGCGCAAAGGCCAGCGAAGCGCCCTGCTTGATGTTCGGCTCGACGTTGTTCTTGTACACCTCGGCGATCTGCTCGTCGGGCAGCAGGATCATGACCACGTCGGCGGCCTTGACGGCGTCGTTGACTTCCATCACCGTCAGACCGGCCTTGCCGACCTTGTCCCAGGAGGCGCCGCCCTTGCGCAGGCCAACCACGACCTTGACGCCGCTGTCGTTGAGGTTTTGTGCGTGGGCGTGGCCTTGCGAGCCGTAGCCGATGATGGCCACGGTCTTGCCCTTGATCAGGCTCAGGTCACAGTCTTTGTCGTAGAAAACTTTCATGGTCGCTCCGGTTGAAATTCGTATGGGGTTGAAACTGGAAAACAGGGGATTGTCTTACATGGGATTGGGATTGGGCCGGATGGCCAGGCGGGGAGCCGCAGACAGTGCTGAAGCACGGCAAGGCTCCCCAACGACGCTAGCCGTTCGAAGACCCATCCGTCACACGCGCAGGATGCGCTCGCCACGGCCGATACCGCTGGCACCCGTGCGCACGGTTTCCAGGATGGCCGTGCGGTCGATGGCCTGCAGGAAGGCTTCGTTCTTGGACTGGTCGCCGGTCAGCTCAATGGTGTAGCTCTTCTCGGTCACGTCGATGATGCGGCCACGGAAGATGTCGGCCATGCGCTTCATCTCCTCGCGCTCCTTGCCCACCGCGCGCACCTTCACCATCATGAGCTCGCGCTCGGTGTAGGCACCCTCGGTGAGGTCGACCACCTTGACCACCTCGATGAGACGATTCAGGTGCTTGGTGATCTGCTCGATCACGTCGTCGGAGCCCGTGGTCTGGATGGTCATGCGCGAGAGCGATGCATCCTCGGTGGGCGCCACGGTGAGCGACTCGATGTTGTAGCCACGGGCCGAGAACAGGCCCACCACGCGGGAAAGGGCACCGGCCTCGTTTTCCAGCAAAACGGCAATGATGTGTTTCATGGGATCAGATTCCTCTTTTTGCGACGGCAGCACGATCCACAAGGGGTCGCAGAAAACTGTCGTTTTTCGCTGCCCTCCCCCGCACACGGTAATGCGCAGGCTTGGCAGGCAATAGATTCGTCAATAAAAGCTATCGTATTGATAGCTACCAGCGCTTGTTTAGCAAGCGCTGGGGCCAGTTTTGCTTAAAGGTCCTCCGACCCCAGCAACATTTCCGTCAGACCCTTGCCGGCCTGCACCATCGGGAACACGTTCTCGGTGGGGTCGGTGCGGAAGTCCAGGAACACGGTCCGGTCCTTGAGCTTGCGCGCCTCGCGCAGCGCGGGCTCCACGTCCTTGGCGTGCTCGATCAGCAGGCCGACATGGCCATAGGCCTCGGCCAGCTTCACGAAGTTGGGCAGCGCATCCATGTAGCTGTGGCTGTAGCGGCCGGAGTATTCGATCTCCTGCCACTGGCGCACCATGCCCAGGTAGCGGTTGTTCAACGCGCAGATCTTGATCGGCGTGTTGTACTGCAGGCAGGTGGAGAGCTCCTGGATGTTCATCTGCACCGAACCTTCACCCGTGATGCAGAACACCTCGCTCTTGGGCTTGGCCAGCTTGATGCCCATGGCGTAGGGAATGCCCACGCCCATGGTGCCCAGGCCGCCGGAGTTGATCCAGCGGCGGGGTTCGTCGAAGCGGTAGTACTGGGCAGCCCACATCTGGTGCTGGCCGACGTCGGACGTGATGTAGGTGTCGGCATCCTTGGTCATGTTCCAGAGCGTCTCGACCACGTACTGCGGCTTGATGACGTCCGGGCTGCCCATGTCGTATTTGAGGCACTGGCGCTCGCGCCAGCCTTCGATGGTGTCCCACCAAGCGGCCAGGGCGCCAGCGTCGGGGCGCTGCGTGGTCTCGCGGATCATCGCGATCAGTTCGGTCAACACCTCCTTGACGTCACCGACGATCGGGATATCGACCTTCACGCGCTTGGAAATGCTCGACGGGTCGATGTCGATGTGGATGATCTTGCGGTCGTTCTGTGCGAAATGCTTGGGATTGCCGATCACGCGGTCATCGAAGCGCGCGCCCACGGCCAGCAGCACGTCACAGTTCTGCATGGCGCTGTTGGCCTCGACGGTACCATGCATGCCCAGCATGCCCAGGAACTTGCGGTCGCTGGCCGGGTAAGCGCCCAACCCCATCAGCGTGTTCGTGACCGGGTAGCCCAGCATGTCGACCAGGGTGCGCAGCTCTTGCGTGGCATTGCCCAGCAGCACGCCGCCGCCCGTGTAGATGTAAGGGCGCTTGGCCGACATCAGCAACTGCAGCGCCTTGCGGATCTGGCCACCATGGCCCTTGCGCACCGGGTTGTAGGAGCGCATTTCGACGGACTGCGGATAGCCCTCGAAAGGCACCTTCTTGAAGGACACGTCCTTGGGAATATCGACCACCACCGGGCCAGGACGGCCGGTGCGGGCAATGTGGAAGGCCTTTTTCAGCGTGACCGCCAGGTCACGGGCGTCCTTGACCAGGAAGTTGTGCTTGACGATGGGGCGCGTGATGCCCACGGTGTCGCACTCCTGAAAGGCATCGAGGCCGATGGCTGCCGTCGGCACCTGCCCGGTGATGATCACCATGGGAATGCTGTCCATGTACGCCGTGGCGATGCCGGTCACGGCATTGGTCACGCCCGGCCCCGAGGTCACCAGCGCCACACCCACATCGCCCGTAGCGCGCGCATAACCGTCGGCGGCATGCACGGCGGCCTGTTCATGGCGCACCAGCACGTGCTGCATGGTGTCTTGCTTGTAGAGCGCGTCGTAGATGTAGAGCACCGCGCCGCCGGGATAGCCCCAGATGTACTTCACGCCTTCGGCCTGCAGGGCCTTGACGAGGATTTCAGAGCCCATGAGCTCTTGCGGGGAATGCGTGTGTTGCTGTGCAGCAGCCGCCGAAGCGATTTCGGCCTTGGTGATTTCCATGATGAACCTTTGCGAATTTCTCTGACGAAAAACCTTGGGTGCCCCTTGCGCCTGCTCTCGTGAAGCCCGCTCGGAACTTGAGGCCAAGGACATGAGCGCGATGATCTCCGCGCCGGACCGTGACCCGTTTGCCTTTAGTTGCAGGGGTTCATTATCGCACCGCAACAAAGCAAATGGGTGCTCTGTCGTAAAAAAGCCTTGCGATGCGATAATCCAACGCTGTTACAGCGGCATGCAGCTGCCTGGCGCAACCTGACGCGCATCTTTCCTTCCCGATCCATCCCCTTGGCCACCGAAAAAGAACTCTCGGATTTCCTCAAGAGCGTGGAAAAACGCGCCTTCAAGCGCGCGCTGTACCACGTTCGCAACGAGGAATCGGCCCTGGACATCGTGCAGGACAGCATGATGCGCCTGTCGGAGCACTATGGCGACAAGCCGCCTGCGGAACTGCCCATGCTGTTCCAGCGTATCCTGTCCAACTGCACGCTGGACTGGTTCCGGCGCCAGAAGACGCACAATGCATTGTTCTCGTCCATGGCAGACTTCGAGGGCAATGCCGACGACGGGGGAGACTTCGACCTGCTGGAAGCCTGGAATGGCCCTGAAGGTGGGGAGCAGGCCCAAAGCGCCCAGGACCAGGCAGAACGGGGCCAGGTGCTGCGCGACATCGAATTGGAAATCCAGGAGCTGCCCCCACGTCAACGGGAGGCCTTTCTCATGCGTTACTGGGAAGAAATGGACGTGGCTGAAACAGCAGCCGCCATGGGCTGCTCGGAAGGCAGCGTCAAAACCCACTGTTTCCGTGCCATCCAGGCCCTGAGCAAGGCATTGAAGGCCAGAGGAATCAAGCTATGAACGACCACAGCTACCCGCCATCGAACGAACGCAATGCCGAGCATTTCGCTCGCAGCGTGGCCTTGCGCCTGTCGGAAGGCACGCAGCAGCTGCCCTACGACATCAGCGAACGCCTGCGCGCCTCGCGCATGCAGGCACTGGCCCGGCGCAAGAAACCCGTTGCCATCATGCATGCCGCAGGGTCGGTGCACAGGGCCGGTCACAGCGCCGTGCTGGGAACCGGCCCCCAGGGGATGGGCTGGTGGCAATCCCTGCTGTCTGCGGTGCCCGTTCTTGCGCTGCTGGCGGGACTGGTGGTCATTCAGATGGATCTGGACGAAACGGGTATCCTTGAGGTGGCGGAGGTCGATGCGGCCCTGCTTGCCGATGATCTGCCGCCAGCGGCATACTCTGACCCAGGGTTTGTCCAGTTTCTGAAAACCACCGACAGCCATCAGGCCCACTGAGCAGCCCTGCCCTTCCGGTTCCCTTTGTTTGCATGCACCGACACAAGCGCACGCCATTGACCACTCCCTCTCAAAGCCCGACGCCAGCCATCGTGCTGGCGTTGGCATTGCTGGGTGCCTTGGTGGTGGGCGCATGGAAAGCCGCAGGACAACTGAGCGAACTGCCCGGCACCATCTACACCACGCCGGAAAACATCCGCCATCCCAGCGCGGTCGCAGGGCCTACAGGCAGTTCTGCCACCCCGCAGGCCTCGGAAGGTCCAGGCTGGGAAACGCTGGACACCCCCCAAAAGCTGGCGCTGTACCCCTTGGCCGAACGCTGGGCACTGTTGAGCAAAGTGCAAAAGCGCCGCTGGCTGGCACTGGCGCAAACCTTCCACACCCTGCCTGAGTCCGAACAGGCCCGCCTGCACGAGCGCATGACGGCCTGGGCCAGCCTGAGCATTCAGCAGCGCAACCAGGCGCGGATCAACTTTGCCGCCACCCAACGCCTGCGGCTGGACGACAAGCGCTCGCAGTGGGACGCCTACCAGGCCTTGAGCGAAGAGGAAAAGCGACGCCTTGCGGCCAGTGCCGCCACCAAACCTCGGGGCGCAGCCACGTCCATCCAACCCGTACCGCCCAAGAAGTTCACCCGTGTTCCAGCCGCCAAACAGGCTCCGGACAATGTGGCCAATCCCCCGAAAGTGCCTTCATCGAAGAACTCCCCTCCGCGGATTGCAGCGCCTGGCGGAGGCGAGAAGCGCACTGCCGAGCCACCGGTGGCGCCCGCCCCGGCCCAGGCACCTGCCGCGACGGCATCCAGCGCCGCCGACAGCATGGCGCCTGCAATGGCGCCGGACGCCTCCGCCCCCGCACCGACTGGCACACCGGCAGAAGGCCCCTCCAGCAACATCTACATCAACTGACCCGACGCTGGCGGCATGGCGCTGCCTGCAATCGCCTTGCCCATGCAATCTGGCACCTCCCCCACCCCTCCGACCTTGCCGCAGCCGCCCGACGGCAGCGCACTCTCGCCAACGCCTGGCCTGGGTCGCCGCATGGCCTGCTGGCTGTACGAAGGCATGCTGATGTTTGGCTTGGTCTTCATCGCTGGCTACCTGTTTGGCACCTTGAGCCAAACGCGCCACGCGCTGGACAACCGAAACGCCTTGCAGGCCTTCCTGTTCGTGGTCTTTGGCATCTACTTCGTGTGGTTTTGGTCCAAGGGGCAAACACTGGCCATGAAGACCTGGCACATCCGCATGGTGGATCGCTTCGGCGCCCCGGTGAGCCAGCCACGCGCCCTGCTGCGTTACGTGCTGAGTTGGCTGTGGTTTCTGCCACCCCTGCTGGCGGTGGCACCGTTTGGGCTGCCGGTGGGTGAAATTGCGGTGCTGGTGATCGGCTGGATCGTGGTCTGGTCCCTGTCGAGCCGACTCCATCCCCAGGGCCAGTTCTGGCATGACGTACTGGCCGGAACCCGGCTCATAGACTCCAAGCCCAAAGCCCTTGGCAAGCAGCCCCCCCCCCATGTCTGAACCGGCTTTTTCGCTGTGCGTGTACTGCGGCTCACGCCCTGGCAACCTGGATTCGTACGCCGATGCTGCCCGCGCTGTGGGTGCATGGATTGGCCACCAGGGTGGGCAACTTGTGTATGGCGGCGGTAGTGGCGGCCTGATGGGCCTGGTGGCCCAGGCCACCGCGGGAGCCGGTGGCCGCGTGGTGGGTGTGATACCGCAGTCGCTGGTGGACCGTGAATTTGCCAACCACGCCTGCGACGAGCTGCACATTGTGCAAACCATGCACGAACGCAAGGCACTGATGGCCGAGCGCAGCGGCGCCTTTCTGGCCCTGCCGGGGGGCATTGGCACCTTCGAAGAGTTGTTCGAGGTCTGGACCTGGCGCCAGCTGGGCTACCACGACAAGCCCATCGGCCTGCTCAACGTGGACGGCTATTACGACCAACTGCTGGCCTTTTTGCAGTCCAGCGTGGCCCATGGCTTCATGGGGCCCTGGCAGATGGACCTGGTGGACGCCGATACCCAGCCCACTCCCCTGCTGGAGCGTTTGGTGCGGGCCACCTCGGGCGCAGGCACCGGGCCTGCGCTGCGCGCGGTGATCTGAAACCGGTCAGATCGCCGATTCGTCCAGATCGCCGGTGCGGATGCGTACCACGCGCTCGACGGGGGTGATGAAGATCTTGCCGTCACCGATCTTGCCGGTGCGCGCCACGTTGACAATGGCATCCACGCAGCGGTCCAGGTCCTCGGTCTTGACGACCACTTCCACCTTCACCTTGGGCAGAAAGTCCACCACGTACTCGGCGCCACGGTACAGCTCGGTATGGCCCTTCTGGCGGCCAAAACCCTTGACCTCGGTGACCGTCAGGCCCGTAACGCCGCAATCGGCCAGGGCCTCGCGCACTTCTTCGAGCTTGAAGGGCTTGATGACCGCAGTGATCATTTTCATGGTGGGAACTCCTCAGGGATAGTGAAAAAACAGGGGTGGCGCGCCCGGCAAAAAAGCTCAGGCGCGGAACTGGCTGGTGATGGGATAACGCCAGTCCTTGCCAAAACTGCGTCGCGTCACACGGATGCCCACCGGGGCCTGGCGGCGCTTGTACTCGTTGATCTTGATCAGGCGCGTGACCTTCTCCACATCAGCACGCTGAAAGCCAGCCGCAATGATGTGCTCGATGGGCTCGTCGTTTTCCATGTAGCGCTCCACGATGGCGTCCAGCACATCGTAGTCGGGCAGGCTGTCCTGGTCCTTCTGGTCGGGGCGCAGCTCGGCACTGGGCGGGCGCGTGATGATGCGCTCGGGAATGGGGTTGACACCCGTGCCATAGGGGTCGTGGGCATTGCGCCAGCGCGCCAGGGCAAACACCTGGGTCTTGGCCACGTCCTTGATGGGCGCAAAGCCGCCCGCCATGTCGCCGTAGAGCGTGCAATAGCCCGTCGCCAGCTCACTCTTGTTGCCCGTGGTCAACACCACGGCGCCGAACTTGTTGGACAACGCCATCAGCAGCGTGCCACGGATGCGGGCCTGCAGGTTTTCCTCGGTGGTGTCCTCGGCGCGGCCCGCGAAATGCGGTGCCAGCGCGGCCTTGAAGGTCTCGAACTGCGGCGCGATGGCGATCTCGTCGTACTGCACGCCCAGGCGCTGCGCCATCTCGCGCGCGTCGATCCAGCTGATGTCGGCCGTGTAGGGCGAGGGCATCATCACCGTGCGCACCTTGTCCGCACCCAGCGCATCCACCGCAATGGCCAGCACCAGCGCCGAATCAATGCCGCCCGACAGCCCCAGCAGCACGCCCGGAAAGCCGTTTTTGCGCACGTAGTCGCGCACACCCAGCACCAGCGCGTCCCACAGCTCGGCCTCGGGGCTTTGCTCGGGGGCCATGTTCGCTATTATTTGGATAGCTGCTTGCGCAGTATCCACCTGCGCAAAAACCAATTTTTCCTCAAAAGCCGGTGCCCGGGCGCAGACGGTGCCATCCGCACCCAACGCAAAAGAGCGCCCCTCGAACACCACCTCATCCTGCCCGCCCACCAGGTGGGCATAGACCAGGGGCAGCCCCGTCTCCTGCACCCTGGCGCGCATGGTGGCCTCGCGCTCGGCCCCCTTGCCGCGGTGGAAGGGCGAAGCGTTGATGACCGCCAGCATCTGCGCACCGGCAGCCGCGCAGTCACGCGCCGGGCCCGCGTGCCAGGCGTCCTCGCAGATGAGCAGGCCCACACGCAGGCCCTGCACCTCGAACACACAGGGGCTGTGGCCGGGGACGAAGTAGCGGCGCTCGTCGAACACCTGGTAGTTGGGCAGCTCGCGCTTGGCGTAGGTCTGCTCGATCTGGCCGTTGCGCAGCACGCTGGCGGCGTTCAGGCAGGTGCTGAATGCGGGCGCCTGCGGGTGGCAGCGCTGCGGATGCCCCAGCACGATGACCAGGTCTTTCAGGCCCGCCGTCTCCCGCGCCACGGCTTTGACGGCATCATCACAGGCCGAAAGAAAGGCGGGGCGCAAGAACAGGTCTTCGGCGGCATAGCCGCACAGCGCCAGCTCGGGCGTGAGCAACAGGCGCGCGCCTGCGGCGTGGGCCTCGTGCGCTGCGGCAACGATACGGCGCACGTTGCCGGGCAAGTCACCCACCACAAAATTGAGCTGTGCAATGCAAAGGGAGAACGTCATGGAATGCCAGGCGGCCCACGGGGCCGCACCCTTCAAACGCCAGGCCGCGCCCGTGCCAGACACGGGGCATGGGGGCAGACATGGCTGAAACGGGCATTATCACCCGCATGCACCCCTCGGTGCAGGACATCGCCGAGCAAGCCTGGAACACGCTGCTGGACCAGCAGCCGCACCCCACGCCCTTCATGCGCCACGCCTACCTGGCCGCCCAGGAGGCCAGCGGCAGCGCCACAGCCGCCACCGGCTGGAGCGCGCGCTACCTCACCCAATGGCGCGGCCCTGCGCTGGTGGCCGCCTGCCCGGTGTACCTCAAGGCACATTCCTGGGGCGAATACATTTTTGACTGGGCCTGGGCCCGCGCCCATGCCGAGCACGGCCTGCCCTACTACCCCAAGGCCGTGGTGGCAGTGCCCTTCACGCCCGTGCCGGGTACCCGGCTGATGGCCTGCGACCCGGCACAGCGCCTCGCCCTGGCCCAGGCCCTGCGCGACTGGAGCGAGAGCGAAGGCCTGTCGTCCCTGCACGTGCTGTGGTGCGCCGCCGAAGACCTGGAGGCCTGCACCCAGGCCGGGCTGATGCAGCGCGACAACGTGCAGTTCCACTGGAGCCACGCGGGCGAGGCCGACTTCGACGGCTTTCTGGCCCGACTCACCCAGGACAAGCGCAAGAAGATCCGCCAGGAACGCAGGCGCGTGGCCGAAGCCGGGGTGCGGTTCCATTGGGCGCGTGGCGCCGACATCACGCCGCAGGACTGGGACTTCTTCTACCACTGCTACGAACGCACCTACCTGGAACACGGCAACCCACCCTACCTCACCCCGGATTTCTTCCAGCGCCTGGCTCACCATGAACCCGAACCCTGGGTGCTGTTCACCGCCGAGCGTGCCGGCGAACCCATTGCTACCAGTTTGATAGCTACTGGCGCACAACCTACAAGCGCTGCAGGCCAAAATGGCATGGAAACAGTGGCCTACGGGCGCTACTGGGGTGCCACCCAGCGGGTGGACTGCCTGCACTTTGACGCCTGCTACTACCAGCCGCTGCAGTGGTGCATGGCCCACGGCGTGCAGCGCTTTGAAGGCGGCGCCCAAGGCGAACACAAGATGGCCCGCGCGCTGCTGCCGGTGCGCACGCACAGCGCCCACTGGCTGGCGCACCCTGCCTTTGCCGATGCGGTGGATCGCTTTCTGGCGCAGGAACGCCTGGGCGTGGACCGGTACCTGCAGGAGCTGTGGCGCCACAGCCCGCTCAAAAACTGAAGCCTGGCGTTCAGGCCGTCACCGGCATGGTCAGCGGCCCGGCTTGCAGCAGCGCGCCAAAGTCCCGTGCCGCCATGGGGCGCCCGAACAGATAGCCCTGCACCTCCATGCAACCGTGGTCCTGCAAAAAGGCCAGCTGCTCCGCCGTCTCCACCCCTTCGGCGATGGTGCGCATGTCCATGCCCTGGGCCATGGAAATGATGGCACTGACGATGCCGCGGTCGTCCGGATCGTCGGCAATGTCGCGCACAAAGGACTGGTCGATCTTGAGCTTGTACACCTTGAATTTCTTGAGGTGGTTGAGCGAGGAGTAACCCGTGCCGAAATCGTCGATGGACAGCAGCACACCCTGCTGGTGCAGGCGGTCCATGGTGTCGATGGCCAGGGCCGGGTCGGTCATGGCCACGCCTTCGGTCAGCTCCAGCTCCAAGCAATGCGGGGGCAGACCGGCATCCTGCAGGATCTGGCCGATGCGCTGCGGAAAGTCGGCCTGGCGGAACTGGACCAGCGACACGTTGACCGCCATGGTCAGCGCATACCCCTGGTCCATCCATTCGCGCAACTGGCGCGTGGCGGTTTGCAGCACCCAGTCGCCCATGGGCAGGATCATGCCGCTGGACTCGGCCACCGGGATGAACTCGGCCGGCGACACGCGGCCCAGCTCCGGGTGCTCCCAGCGCAGCAAGGCTTCGGCCCCCACGATGGCGCCGCTGGCCACGCAGACCTGAGGCTGGTAGTGCAGGTAGAGCTGGTTGCGCTCCAACGCACGGCGCAGGGCGTTTTCCAGCAGCAGACTGCGGTCCGAATCGGCCTGCATCTCCGCCGTGAAAAAGCGGTAATGGTTGCGCCCGCCCTGCTTGGCGATGTACATCGCCGCATCGGCGCAGCGCGACAGCGTGTCAAAGTCCTTGCCGTCCTGCGGATACATGGCAATGCCCATGCTGGGAGTGATGACCAGTTCATGGGCGTCGATGTCAAACGGTTGATCGGCCGCGCGCAAGAGCTTTTCGGCCACGTGGGCCGCACCCACGGCGTCGGTATCGGGCAGCACCAGGATGAACTCGTCCCCACCCAGGCGCGCGATGGTGTCCTGCTCGCGCAGCAGGCTGGAAAGACGCTGGGCCACGGCGCACAGCAGCGCATCGCCCACCCGGTGACCCAGCGCATCGTTGATGTTCTTGAAATGGTCCAGGTCCAGAAACAGCAACGCCACACATTGCCCATGGCGCTGCGCGGCGCCCAGCGCCTGCTGGCACCGGTCCGCCAGCAGGCTGCGGTTGGGCAGCCCGGTCAGGGCATCGAAATGGGCCAACTGGAGCACCTTTTCCTCGGCCAACTTGTTGTCGGTCACATCGCGCGAGATGACCACAAAGCGCGGCCCCTCGCCCGTGGCTGAGGCCTTGCGCGCCACCGAAAGCTCAAACCAGCGCTCGCCAATGTCCAAAGGCAGGCAGATCTGTGCTCCCATAGACCAACCCTTCACATGGGCCTCTTGCAAGGCCTGCAACACCCGGTCGGCCTGGGCCTGGGGCATCACATCGTGCACGGTGCGGCCCAACAGTTCCTTGCTCGGCCGAGCCAACAGCTCTTCACGCGGAGAATGGGTGCTGTAGTAGCGGCCATCCAGGTCCACCTCGAACATCAGATCGGGGATGGCACTGATGGTCGCCTGCAGGTGGCGCTGCGCCGCCAGGATTTCGCTGGTGCGCTGCGCGACCAGCGCCTCCAGCTCCAGATCCCGCAAGCGCATGGCGTACAGCAGCCAAGCCAGGTAAGCGAGCAAGGCACTGAACACGGTGCCCACCAGACCCTCCAGCATCAGGCCGCTGCGCTGTACCCATCCGCGTGTGGGCGCCAGGCTCAGGGTCCAGGCACCGTTGGGCAGCTCCAGGTCACGCCCCACAGGGTCGCGCAAGGCTTCGGGCTTCCAGGCCTCGATGCGCTGACGCTCGCCGGTTTCAGGATTTGTGCGCCACAGCTCGTAGGCATAGCCGCGATCGCGCAGCATCTCCAGCCGGGCCGATTCAAGGGCCTGCGGGAAGCGCAGCGTGACGTAGCTGAAACCCCAGAACACCTGGGTGTCGTCCCCCTGGCCCAAATAAATGGGCAAGCGCCCCACCACCCCCAGGCCACCCTGTGCCAGTTGCACCGGCCCCGCCAGCGTGAGCTTACCTGTATCACGAGCGCGGCGGGCTTCCTTGTTCTGGGCGACGTCTTCCAGTTGGTTGAAGCCGATGCTGTTCTCGTTGCCTGCACGGGGCACCACACAGCAGATGACGCCCCCTGGCGACAGCCAGATAGCGGCTATGCCGGGATAGAACGGCAGCATCTGCGTGGCCACCCCGTTGAAATCGTTCACGAAACCCCGGCCCTGGTGCACCAGCGCAGCAATGGCATAGGTAGCAGACAAGGCCCGTTCAATGCCCCGTTGCAACGACTGTGCGTGGTCTGCCGCCAGGTCGGCCGCCAGTGCGCGGCTTTTGGCTTCCTCCTGCTGCGCCGAATGGCGCAACCAGAACGAGACCATGACCAGTCCGCACGCAAACACCAGCAGCGCAAGCAGCCACTGACGTTGACGAACGGCAGAAACGGACATGGGTGGTTACGGATGGTGGCAACGGGTATGGGGCATTGTCACCATTTCCGGGAACTTGTGCATGTGTTGGCGAGCCCCTGCGCCCGCCTGTCAGCAGCATGCAACGACCCCAAACCCATGGCCAAGGTGCGGTCAAACCGGGCTGGATTTGCAGGAATTCAAAATGATGCATACGCTATGCATATTTAAATCGTCACTTAAAGACTATGCCCGCGCCAACCGAAACCGCAGCCCCCCGCCGACCGCAGGACGCGGCCCTGCAGCAGGCCCTGAACACGCCGTACCCGCACGGCTTCTCCACCGACATCGAATCCGACAGCCTGCCGCCGGGACTGGACGAAGACACCATCCGCGCCATCTCGCGCAAGAAGCGTGAGCCCGCCTTTCTGCTGCAGTGGCGCCTGGCGGCCTTCGAGCGCTGGCGCAGCATGGAGCCACCGGACTGGGCGCACCTGCGCATGGCGCCAGTGGACTTCCAGGCGCTGTCGTACTACTCGGCGCCCAAGTCGCTCAAGAACGCGCCCAAGAGCCTGGACGAGGTGGACCCCCAGCTGCTCGAAACCTACGAAAAGCTGGGCGTACCCCTGCACGAACGCGCACGCCTGGCCGGTGTGGCGGTGGATGCGGTGTTCGATTCGGTGTCCGTGGGCACCACCTTCCGCGAGCAGCTCGCCGAGGTGGGTGTGATCTTCTGCTCGTTCTCGCACGCGGTGGAACACCACCCGGCGCTGATCGAGCGCTACCTGGGCAGCGTGGTGCCGGTGGGCGACAACTTCTACGCTGCGCTGAACTCTGCGGTGTTCTCGGATGGCTCCTTTGTCTATATCCCCAAGGGGGTGAAATGCCCGATGGAGCTGTCCTCGTACTTCCGCATCAACGCGCGCAACACCGGGCAGTTCGAGCGCACGCTCATCATTGCCGAGGAAGGCAGCTCGGTCAGCTACCTCGAAGGCTGCACCGCACCGCAGCGTGACGAGCACCAGCTGCACGCCGCCGTGGTGGAGCTGGTGGCGCACGACGATGCATTCATCAAGTACTCCACCGTGCAGAACTGGTACCCCGGCGACGCCCAAGGGCGCGGTGGCATCTACAACTTCGTCACCAAGCGCGGCCTGGCCGCCGGCAAGAGCTCGCGCATCGCCTGGACGCAGATCGAAACCGGCTCGGCCATCACCTGGAAGTACCCCAGCGTGGTGCTGCAGGGCGACGACTCCAGCGGCGAATTCCACTCCATCGCCGTGTCCAACCACTTCCAGCAGGCAGACACCGGCACCAAGATGATCCACCTGGGCCAACGCACCAAGAGCCGCATCGTCTCCAAGGGCATCAGCGCCGGGCACGCACAGCAAAGCTACCGCGGCCTGGTGCGCATGAACGCGGGGGCGGCACAGGCGCGCAACCACACGCAATGCGACTCACTGCTCATCGGACCGGACTGCGGCGCGCACACCTTCCCCTACATCGACAGCGCGCGCGGCGACGCCGTGGTGGAGCACGAAGCCACGACCACGCGCATCTCCGAGGAGCGGCTGTTCTATTGCCAGCAACGCGGCATCGACCCCCAGGAGGCCACGGCACTCATCGTGGGCGGCTTTTGCCAGGCCGTGCTGGAAGAACTGCCCATGGAATTTGCCCTGGAAGCCAAGGCGCTACTGGCCGTGTCACTGGAAGGCGCGGTGGGCTGACGCCACAGATATACAAGCAAAAACTGGCTCCAGCGCTTATCCAGAAAGCGCGAGCAGCTATCAAAATCATAGAAAGGACATCCCCATGACCCCCTCCACCCCCCTGCTGCAGGTGCGCGACCTGCGCGTCGATGTGGGCGAACGCACGGTGCTGCGCTCGGTGCACCTGGATGTGGCCGCCGGTTCGCTGGTGGTGCTGATGGGCGCCAACGGCAGCGGCAAGAGCACGCTGGGCATGGCGCTGGCCGGGCACCCGGCCTACCGCGTGGCCAACGGCCAGGCATTGCTGGGAGGCACCGACCTGCTCGGCTTGAGCGCGCATGAGCGCGCGCGCCAGGGTCTGTTCGTCTCGTTCCAGGCGCCGCCCGACGTGCCCGGCGTAAAGAACAACCTCTTTATCCGCACCGCGCTCAACGCCCAGCGCCAGGCCCAGGGTCAGGCGCCCCAGGACGCGTTCGACTTTCTGGCCGACGCCCGCGAAAGCGCCAAACGTCTGGGCCTGCCCGAATCCCTGCTGGGCCGCCCCGTCAATGAAGGCTTCTCGGGCGGCGAGCGCAAGCGCAACGAACTGCTGCAACTGGCCCTGCTGCGCCCGCGCCTGGCGCTGCTCGACGAAATCGACTCCGGCTTGGACGTGGACGGCGTGCGCGCCGTGCTGGCCCTGGTGCAGCACCTGCGCGCACAGGGCACGGCCTTCATCGTGGTCTCGCACTACCTGCAACTCATCGAGCAATTGCAGCCCGATGCCGTGCTGCGCCTGGACCAGGGCTGCATCGCCCAAAGCGGCGGCCTGGAGCTGGCGCGCGAGATTGCCCGCTCCGGCTTTGGCCCCAAGGCAACCGCGCCCTCAACCGCGCCCACCGCAGCGGCGCACACCGTGGAGGCCTGAGCCATGGACACCGCCCTTGCCGACCGCCTGGCCGCACGCCACCACCTGCACAGCCAGGGTTGGATTGCGCGGCGCAGCGAACATTTCCGCCATCTGCCACCGCCCGCGCTGGAGGCCTGGATCGGCCCCGAGCCCGACGCCCCGGCGTGCGAGGCACCTGCCCTGTCCGGCGCAGGCTGGCTGCTGCAGCCCGTGGGGCCAGCGGCCACCGCCGGGGTGGATGCGCGCTGGCTGGACGCACTCGACCCCGCCCAGCGCAACGCCCTGTTTGCCAACCTGCCCGGCCCCGGTGATGGCGAGGCCGCACCCTTTGCCTGGGCGCACCGCGCGCTGTGTCGCCAGGGCCTGCGCCTGCGCATCCACACACCGCCCGGCAAGGCCGCCGCCGACTGCGACACCGTCTGGTTGCACCTGCACCACCAGCCGCGCGACACCGTGGAAGCACCGCTCTTGGTGCTGGCGTTGGAGCCCGGCGTGCGCTGCGTGCTCATCGAAACCCACGACCGTGCGCCGAGCGCCTGCGCACACCCGCTGGTGCAGAACCTGCACACCCACATCCACCTGGCCGAAGGCGCCCAACTGCAACACCTGCGCCTGGCCCTGCCCCAAGCGCAAGATCGCATGGCCCAGCATGTGCACGCCCGCCTGGCGCAGGGCGCACGCTATCAGCAGGCGCTGGTGGCCACCGGTGCCGCCTACCACCTGCAGCGCACCATGGTGCAACTGCAAGGCGCCAACGCCCAGGCCCGCAGCGCCGCCCTGCTGCTGCCCGCTGGCCAGGTGCTGGAGCAGCAAGTACACACCCGGCTGGATGCGGCCCACACCGCCGCCCACACCGAGGTACTGGCCCTGGCCGCAGACCACGAGCGCGTGGTGGCCAACGCACACAGCCGCATTGCCCCCGGCGCCCATGAAGCCCAGGTGCGCCAGCGCCTGAGTGGCGTGGCATTGAACGGCCAGCCGCGCATGGTGCTGCGCCCGCACCTGGAAATCCTGCACGACCAGGTGCAGGCCGCCCATGGCGCCACCTGGGGTCGCCTGCCCGAAGACGCGCTGTTCTATGCCCTGCAGCGCGGGCTGGACGAAGCGCAAGCCCGCGCCCTCCTCACCGAAGGCATGGCCCGCGCCGTGCTGGAGCGTGCGTTCGATGACGACCCCGGCGCCCAGGCCCTGGCCCAGTGGCTGGACAGCGGCGTGCTGGCGCAGGCCCTGGCACGCCAACTGCAAGCGGAGGTGCCCCATGCGGCTTGAATCCCCCACCACACTGGCGCCCCCGCCCACGCTGGCCCCCGGCTCGGCAGCGTTGCGCGCGCAGTTCCCGTTGTTGCAGCAGGCCATCCACGGCGCGCCGCTGGCCTATCTGGACAACGCCGCCACCACCGCCATGCCGCTGGAGGTGATGGATGCGCTACAGGCCTTTGAAACCCGGCACCGCGCCAACATCCACCGTGGCGTGCATTCTTTAAGCCAATACGCCACCGACGATTACGAGGCCGCACGTGCCACGTTGCACCGGTTTGTCGGCGCCAGTGCCGAGCACGAGCTGGTCTTTACCAGCGGCACCACCGAGTCGCTGAACCTGGTGGCGCAGGGCCTATGGGCTGGTGGGCCAGACCAGGCCTGGCTGCGCGCGGGCGACGAAATCATCGTCAGCGGCCTGGAGCACCACGCCAACCTGCTGCCCTGGCAACAGACTGCGCGCCAAAGCGGCGCCGTGCTGCGCATCCTGCGCCCCGACGCGCAGGGCCGCCTGCACGTGGCCGACCTGCAGGCGCTGCTCTCGCCGCGCACCCGGGTGCTGGCTCTCACGGCCAGCGCCAATGCCACCGGCGAGCGTCCACCGTTTGAAGATTTATTGCGCATGGCCGCGCAGGCCGGGGCGCTCACCGTGCTCGACGCCGCCCAGGCCGCCGCGTACGCCATGCCTGCGCTGGCCCACATTGACTGCGACTTCCTGGCCTTTTCCGGCCACAAGATGCACGGCCCCATGGGCATTGGCGTGCTGGTGGGGCGGCGCAGCGCGCTGGAGCGCCTGGAACCCCTGCGCCTGGGCGGCGACATGGTGGCCCAGGTCCGCTGGGACGGTGCCGACTATGCCGAACTGCCCGCCCGCCTCGAAGGCGGCACACCCAACGTGGCGGGCGCCGTGGGCCTGGCCGCTGCGGCGCGCTTTATCGAGCTGGTGGGGCGCGACGCCATCGCCGCGCACGTGCACGCGCTGCGCGCGCAGGCCGTGCAAGGCCTGGCGCGCATCCCCGGTGTGCGCGTGCTGGCTGCGCACGCCACACAGTCGGCCCTGGTGTCCTTTGTGGCCGAACAGGGGCACCCGCACGACATCGGCACCCTGCTGGATGCACGCGGCATTGCCGTGCGCACCGGCCACCATTGCGCCCAACCGCTGATGGACCACCTGGGCCTGGGGCCAAGCACGCGCGCCTCGTTTGCCGCCTACAACACGAGCGACGAGGTGGAGCGCCTGGTCGCCGCCGTGGCGCACGCCGTGGAGGTTTTGCGATGAACACCGAAAACGACCTGTACCAGGAACTTGTGCTGGAGCACAAGCGCACGCCGCGCAACTTTGGCCACCTCCCCCACCCCACGCACCAGGCCCAGGGCACCAACCCGCAGTGTGGCGACCAGGTGGCGGTGGAGCTGCAAGTGCAGGACGGCCGCGTGCAGGACATCCGCTTCAGCGGTCAGGGCTGCGCCATCTGCATGGCATCCAGCTCCATGATGACCGAGGCCGTCAAGGGCCGCGATCTGGCCAGTGCCCAGCAACTGCAACAGCACTTTCGCGCCGTGCTCACCGGCACGCAGGAGCCCGATGACGCCGCGCTGGGCAAGCTGGTCAGCCTGGCGGGCGTGCGCCGCTACCCCAGCCGCATCAAATGCGCCCTGCTGGGCTGGCACGCACTGATGCACGCCATTGCCGACCAGGCCGACAAAGCCGAGGGCACCATCCCCGCAGACGCGGCGCCAGCGGAGCAGCAGCCATGAACCGCAGACCCCGCGAAGACGTGCTGGTGCGCCGCACCGTGATGGTGGAAGCCATCCCCAGTGGCGCGCCCATCGAACTGCAGGCCGGGCAACTGGCGCAGATCACCCAGGCCCTGGGCGGCTCATTCACGCTGCTGGTGGAGGGCCAGCTCACGCGCCTCAAGGGCGTGGATGCCGACGCCATCGGCAAGACCCCGCCCCAAACCGCACCCGTGCCCGCTGAGGTGCACGACGGCGACGTGGAGCCCCTGGTGTGGGACGCACTGCGCACCTGCTACGACCCGGAGATTCCGGTCAATATCGTGGACCTGGGGCTGGTGTACCGCTGTGCGCTGGAACCGCTGGAAGACAGCGACAAGCTGCGCGTGGTGATCGACATGACTCTCACCGCGCCCGGTTGCGGCATGGGCGAGGCGATTGCCGATGAGGTGTGCGACAAGGTGCTGGCCCTGCCGCGCGTGGGCGAGATCACGGTGAACATGGTGTTCACCCCGCCCTGGGACCGCTCCATGATGTCCGAGGCAGCGCAACTGGCGCTCGGACTGTGATGCGCCCCCCCGACGCTGCGGCACGTCGGGGGTGTAGAAACCATCAACCGCAGCAGGCACCACCGGAGCAGCAGGAGTCCTCGGACTCCGCCTTGCTGCGCGCCGTTTCCAGCTTGCTGATCTGCACACGCCACAGGTCCGGACCCGATTGCAGGTAGGCCCACTGGAACTGGCCCGGAGCGCGCGATTCGAGCTGCAGGCGCAGCGGAACGGGGTCGTGGTCGTTCACGATCTGCAGCGCTTCGCCAGCGCGCAGAGCGTCAAGACGGCCAAAGATCTGCAGGTGGCGTTCCTGCGGAACGATGGTGCGCACGTCGATTTCGGACACAGAACTGGAACCCATGGTGAGACCTTTCAAAGTGGAATGGAGAGAAGGGATAGAAGAAGAAAAGACAGGGCATCGGAGGCTGTTCAGCCGTCCTTGCCATCCAGCCGGGTGCGCATGAGCCAGGGGGTATAGACCACCAGATAGAGCGCAAAGGCCACAGCCCACAGACCCGCTGCCACCGCCAGCGCCTGGGTGTACAGGGCGGGCGCCACGGCAGGCACCAGCACGCGCAACACGGCGGCCAGCATGACAAAGGCATAGGCCAGCACCTCGGGGCGCGCCACCTGCAACGGCCGCCCGGTGTGGCCGCGCGCGGTGCGCGTGACCATGCCGATGATGAGCCCGCCGGTCACGCCCACGCCAAACGCATGCACCGCCAGCGAATAGCTCACCCAGCCCACCTGCGCCAGCGCCAGCAGCACAAAGCCGATGGGCAGCCAGGCATAGGCAGCGTGCAGAATCCACAGGATGGGGCGCTTGAACGTGACCCAGGGATGCCACATCCACAGCCGCACGGCGTGCAGCACGGCGGCCACGGCGCAGGCCACCAGGGTGACCGGCCCCGGCGGTGCAAACACCCACAGGGCCAGCGCCAGTGCGGTGACGGCCAGCAGCGCCAGTTCAAACTTGCGCGGGATGTTGATGACCAGGCCCGGCGTCACGTTCTTGGTGAACATGGGCACCACGCGGCCTGCCATCACGCACTCGACCATGACGATCAGTGCCAGCCCGGCATACAACGCGGCCACGGGCGGCACATCGATGGCACCCAGGGCCGACAGGTGGAACACCAGGTTGGCTGTCGCCATGAGCACCAGCAGGGAAATGAGCGGAATGTTGCGCTTGTTGCCTGCCTTGATCAGCACACGCAGCAAAATCAGCGCCACCGCCGGCAGCAAGGCCATGTCCAGTGCGGCATACACCGGGTACGGCGCCACCACGGCCGCGACACGCGCTGCCAGCCAGACAAAGGCCAGCGTGCCCAGCAAGGCGCCGCGCGGCGTGGGCAGGCCGGTCCAGGCTTTCACGGCTGTGAGCAAAAAACCCACAATGACCCCGGCCGCAAAGCCAAAGAGCATTTCATGCGCGTGCCACAGCAGCGGCGAAATCTCCAGCTTGAGCTCGGCGTGACCGAGAAACAGGGCAATCCACACCGGCACCGAAAGGCAGGCCAGCAGGGCCGCGCCCAGGTAGAAAGGCCTGAACCCCAGCCGCAGCAGCGGCCACCCTTGCAGCGCCGCAGCCGCGGCGGGCGGCTGGTCTTTTTCTGTGATGGTGATGAGCGGGGGTAGAGGCGGTGTCATGGGCTTGCAGCGCCGTGCCTTCCTAAAAGTGCACAGCAAATGGATCAATAAGATTCATTTTACATGAATCTTAAATCACCACCAAACAGCCTATGCCCTAACAGCCCTACCGTCTGTGCGCCTTCAGAAGGATTCCCAGTCGTCCTCGCCCCCCGCTTTGGCGGGCTTGGCCGCGGCTGGCTTGGGTGGCACAGGTGGACTCAGGCTGGGCGCCGCCTTGGCGGCGGCTGGACGAGGCGGGGCCACCTTGGCCTGCACCGGCCTGGATGCCGGAGCGGGCACCGGGCGCGGCGCTGGTGCGGGGGCTGGCGCAGGTGAAGCGCTGCGTGCGGCAGCGGCTGGCATGGCGCTGCCCTGGGCCAGGCGGAACACCGCCACGGCCTCGACCAGCTCGCGCGCCTGGCCGCTGAGGCTGCCCGCCGCCGCCGCCATCTGCTCCACCAGCGCGGCGTTCTGCTGTGTGGCCTGGTCCATTTGCGTGACCGCTTCGCCCACTTGCGATACGCCCGCGCTTTGTTCGCTGCTGGCGGCGCTGATCTCTCCCATGATGTCGGTCACACGCCGGATGGCGTTGACCACTTCGGTCATGGTTTCTCCGGCCTTCTCTGCCTGGATGTTGCCTTGCTCCACGCGCTCCACGCTGGCGCTGATCAGGCTCTTGATTTCCTTGGCCGCTTCGGCGCTGCGTCCGGCCAGGCTGCGCACTTCGCTGGCCACCACGGCAAAGCCTCGGCCTTGCTCGCCTGCGCGGGCGGCTTCCACGGCAGCGTTCAGCGCCAGGATGTTGGTCTGGAAGGCGATGCCGTCGATCACGCCGATGATGTCGGCGATCTTGTTGCTGGCGGTGCTGATGCCTTTCATGGTCTCCACCACCTGGGACACCACTTCGCCGCCCTGCACCGCCACGGTGGAGGCGTTCATGGCCATCTGGTTGGCCTGGCGGGCGTTGTCGGCGTTGGCCTTGACGGTGGAGTTCAGTTCCTCCATCGAGGCCGATGTTTCTTCCAGCGCGCTGGCCTGGCTTTCGGTGCGGGCCGAGAGGTCGTGGTTGCCTTGCGCGATCTCGGCGCTGGCGGTGGAGACATGTTCGGAACCCTGGCGCACACGCAGCACGACGCCGGCCAGGCTGTCGCGCATGGCCTGGATGCTGTGCAACACGCTGCTGCCCGAAGCCGAGGTGGGAATGTCCACAGTCAGATCGCCCTGCGCGATCTGGTGCGTGATGTGGTTGAGCAGCGCGGGCTCCCCACCCAGCTGTTGAAGGATGCTGCGTGAAATCAGCCAGCCCACCAGCACCAGCAACAAGGCCAACACCAGGGCCTGTACCCCCGCCTCTGCCAGGCGCCGAATGAAGGTGGCCTGCACGGTATCCACATAGACGCCTGAGCCCACAATCCAGCCCCAGGGAGCGAATCCCTTGACGTAGGACGCCTTTTCCACGGGGGCGTCGCTCCCCGGCTTGGGCCACATGTAGTCCACGTAGCCTGCGCCGCCCTTCTTCACCGTGTTGACGAACTCCACAAACAAATGCTTGCCCGTCGGATCCTTGTTCGCACTCAAATCCTGGCCTTGCAGTTCGGGACGGATCGGGTGCATGACCATGCGCGGTTGCATGTCATTGATCCAGAAATACTCTGCCCCGCTGTAGCGCAAGGGTCGGATGGCTTCCATGGCACGCTTCTTGGCCTCTTCCTCGGGCATGTCTCCCTTGGCCGCCAGGCCGTGGAAATGCACCAGGATGCCATGCGCGGTCTCCACCGCCTGGCGAACGCTGTCCTGGCGCTCGCGCAGGAGCATGGCCCGCTCCGACGTCATGAGCACGCTGACCAGCAGCGCCATGGCGGCCACGGCAAACCCCACCAACACCACCAAGCGCCGCGACACGCTGAGTTTGAACAAAAAGTCCATGGTCAACCTCCTGAACCAAAGGGCACCGACCAGTTGCGCAACCAGCCAACCACCCATGCATTACCACCAAACGGCATGACCTCACACCGCAGCACGCTACGCTTTTTGATGCACCTGGGCAACACCCGCCACATTGTGGTGAGGATCCGTACCTTGTGAGTTTGGAGTGCGGCGTCCAGATAGATTGCGTCTGATTGTGAAAAAATGCAACAGCCGCATACCAACGCCGAGCTGCCCGAACCCCACCCCACGATGCCATTCCCGTTCCGAAAAGCGCCAGCCCCAACAGATACCTTGCCCCCACCCGGGTTGCACCTCTTGGCCATGGAATTTCGCGCTCCCTGGGAGTTTGGCGCTGTGCTGCCCGCATGGCCCCTGCTGCAGAACGCGCCGCTGGGGGACGGTCACGCCATCATCGTGTTCCCCGGTCTCACGGCCGGCGATGCTTCCACCCTGCCCTTGCGCCGCTACCTGGAGTCGCGCAATTACCACGCCTACGGCTGGGGCCAGGGCTTGAACATGGGCCCACGCCACGGCGTGCTGGAAACAGCCAAGCGCAAGCTCGACGAAGCCTGCCAGCGCAGCGGTGCACGCGTGAGCCTGGTGGGCTGGAGCCTGGGCGGTGTGTACGCCCGCGAACTGGCCAAGGAAATGCCCGACCGTGTGCGCTGCGTGGTCACGCTGGGCACCCCCTTTGCGGGCGAACACACTTCGACCAACGCCTGGCGCATCTACCAATGGGTCAGTGGGCGCGATCCAAAGCGCGAGACAGAGCACTATGACCTGCCGGTCGCACCACCCGTGCCCACCACCAGCATCTACTCGCGCAGCGACGGAGTCGTGGCCTGGCGCGGCAGCATCCAGGCACCCGCACCCCACAACCCGCACACGGAAAACATTGAGGTGGTGGCCAGCCATTTCGGCCTGGGCCTGAACCCCAGCGCCTGGTGGGCCGTGGCCGACCGCCTGAGCCAGAACCCCGTGACCGGGGCCTGGCGCCCTTTCGAGCGCCCGCGTGTGCCCGGCCTGCAGTGGCTATACC
The DNA here is from genome assembly GCF_010020825.1 of Acidovorax sp. 210-6. Taxonomy (GTDB): domain Bacteria; phylum Pseudomonadota; class Gammaproteobacteria; order Burkholderiales; family Burkholderiaceae_C; genus Simplicispira; species Simplicispira sedimenti. Next base: position 1,687,058 of record NZ_JAACJE010000001.1, on the reverse strand, counting down.
CCGACCCACAGCGTGGCAAGCCGGGCTAATTTGCTATTATTTTTGTAGCTAATAGCGCTTTATGGACGGGCGTAAAGCCCCAAATCACTAAAAGCTTTCCCAATCCCCGTCGTCCTGCCCCGATTTGGCGGGCCGTGCCTGCGCCACCGCGGGTGCGCTGGGTTTGGGCAACACCGCGCTGGGCTTGGCCGCGGGTGGGCGGACCTGCTTGGCTGCACTGGGCGATGGCGCCGACACGGTGGGTGCAGACACTGGGCGTGCCGGGGGCTTGGGCGGTGCTGCCACGGTGTCCTGCTGCACCAGGCGGAACTGCGCCACGGCCTGCACCAGCTCGCGCGCCTGGCCGCTAAGGCTGCCCGCCGCCGCTGCCATCTGCTCCACCAGCGCGGCGTTCTGCTGTGTGGCCTGGTCCATCTGCGTGACCGCTTCGCCCACTTGCGACACGCCCGCGCTTTGTTCGCTGCTGGCGGCGCTGATCTCTCCCATGATGTCGGTCACACGCCGGATGGCGTTGACCACTTCGGTCATGGTTTCTCCCGCCTTCTCTGCCTGGATGTTGCCTTGCTCCACGCGCTCCACGCTGGCGCTGATCAGGCTCTTGATTTCCTTGGCCGCTTCGGCGCTGCGCCCGGCCAGGCTGCGCACTTCGCTGGCCACCACGGCAAAGCCTCGGCCTTGCTCGCCTGCGCGGGCGGCTTCCACGGCAGCGTTCAGCGCCAGGATGTTGGTCTGGAAGGCGATGCCGTCGATCACGCCGATGATGTCGGCGATCTTGTTGCTGGCGGTGCTGATGCCTTTCATGGTCTCCACCACCTGGGACACCACTTCGCCGCCCTGCACCGCCACGGTGGAGGCGTTCATGGCCATCTGGTTGGCCTGGCGGGCGTTGTCGGCGTTCTGGCGCACCGTCGAGCCCAGCTCTTCCATCGATGCCGCCGTTTCCTCCAGCGCGCTGGCCTGGCTTTCCGTGCGCGAGGACAGGTCGTGGTTGCCCTGCGCTATCTCCGCGCTGGCGGTGGAAACGCCCTCGGCATAGCCGCGCACCCCAGAGACCACACGCGCCAGGTTGTCGCGCATCTGCAGCAGGGCCTGGAGCAACTGGCCCATCTCGTCACGCCCTCCGGCGGGGATATGCACCGTGAGATTGCCTTCGGAAATGGCACGCGCCACGGCCACCGCCTCATGCGCTGGACGCGATACGGCACGCGCAATGGTCACCCCAAGCACCACAGCCAGCAATACGCAAGCCAGCAAGGCCACGCCCACCCACAGGCGCGCATTGTCAAAAATGCCGCGCATGCCACCCGTGGCGACACGCACGTCCTCTGCATGGGCCTGCTGCATGCGGCCCACCATCGCTTCCATGGCCACAAAGGCCGCCTCGGATTCGCCAGCGTACATCTGGCGCAGCATGTCGCCCGACAACTCCAGTGCCTCAGCGCTGCTGTAGTCCACCCCCTTGGCAATGTCGGCCAGGTCGGCGTGCAGCTTGAGGTACTGCGTCTTGCGCTGCTCGTACTGCTGGAACTGGCTGCGTGCGCTCTCGTTCAGCAGCGTGGCGTATTGCGCTTCCACGGCCTTGAGCTCGCCCAGCCGGGCCTGCACCTGATCCACCGCCGCCTGCATGTCCTCTTGGCGCGTGGCGGTGACGATGCCCGCCTCCGAGCGCCGCATGCGATTGAGCAGCACCCGCACCTCCCCCGCCTGCGATACGCTGGGCAGCAGCCGGGTGGCCATGTCATCCGCCCCTGCATGGATGCGCGCAAGCTGCACCAACGACACGGCCCCCAGCACCGCCGCCAACACCACCACCAGTACGAATGCCAACCCGAGCTTTGCGCCAATGCGCCAATCGGAAAACCGCATCTCCCACCCCCTATGCAATTTGTAACAAATCTGATTGCTTTGAGTCTAGACAGCGGCGCAGACCGTGCGCAAGCGGGCATTCCAGCAAAAAAGGCATGCCCGCGTTGCCACGGGCATGCCTTCAGGGGGAGGTGTCAGCGGTCTGTCAGTTCACGCCGGCCTGCGACTTCTCAAAGTTGGCCACGCCGTCCACGATTTCCTGGTGGGCGGCTTCCACGCCTTCCCAGCCCAGCACCTTGACCCACTTGCCTTCTTCCAGATCCTTGTAGTGCTCGAAGAAGTGGCTGATGGCCTTCAGGCGCATGGGGTTCACGTCCGCCACGGTCTTCCAGGGTTCGTACATCTTCAGAATCTTGGTGGTGGGCACGGCCAGCACCTTGCCGTCGATGCCGGCTTCGTCTTCCATCTTCAGGATGCCCAGGGCACGGCAGGGCACCACCACGCCAGGGTGCAGCGGGTACGGGGTGATCACCAGCACATCCACCGGGTCGCCATCGCCCGACAGGGTGCGGGGCACGTAGCCGTAGTTGCACGGGTAGTACATGGCCGTGGTCAGGAAACGGTCCACGAAGACGGCGCCCGACTCCTTGTCCACTTCGTACTTGATGGGATCGGATTCGGCCGGAATCTCGATGACCACGTTGAAGGTTTCAGGAAGGTTCTTGCCAGGGGTGACGCTGTTGAGAGACATGGTGTCGTTCGCGTTGTTGATGATTGTTAAGGATTCACGTCGGGATTAACCCTCATTTTACCGGCGCCCCCCTTTCTCGACGCTTGCATGTCATTTTTTCGGGGTAAATTGGCCGAGTTGGCCAATCGTCTCCAGGCATGGAGCACGAGGAAGCAACGCAGCGGGGACATGACCGGTGCGTTGTGTCTCCTAACGTGCGATTCAACACCCTGGAGAAAAGAATGGCTGGAAACACAGCGCTGACTTCCCCTCTGATACTGGCCCTCGTTTGCGGGCTGGTTGCCGTGGCCTATGGCTTCTGGGCCCGCGGCTGGATTCTCTCGAAGGACGCGGGCAACGCCCGCATGCAGGAAATCGCAGCCGCCATCCAGGCGGGCGCGGCCGCCTACCTGGCGCGGCAGTACAAGACCATCGGCATCGTCGGCGTGGTGCTGGCCATCCTCATCGGTCTCTTCCTCGACGGCAAGACTGCCATCGGCTTCGTCATCGGCGCGGTCCTTTCGGGCGCCTGCGGCTTCATCGGCATGAATGTGTCCGTGCGTGCGAACGTGCGCACCGCGCAGGCTGCCACCCAAGGCATCGGCCCCGCGCTGGACGTGGCCTTCCGCGGCGGCGCCATCACCGGCATGCTGGTGGTGGGCTTGGGCCTGCTGGGCGTGACCGGCTTCTACTGGTTCCTGGTGGGCAGCAATCCGGTGGCCGACAAGACCCTCGCCGGCCTGCTCAACCCGCTGATCGGTTTTGCCTTCGGCTCCTCGCTGATCTCCATCTTCGCGCGGCTGGGCGGCGGCATCTTCACCAAGGGCGCCGACGTGGGCGCCGACCTGGTGGGCAAGGTCGAAGCCGGCATCCCCGAGGATGACCCGCGCAACCCCGCCGTGATCGCCGACAACGTGGGCGACAACGTGGGCGACTGCGCCGGCATGGCCGCCGACCTGTTCGAGACCTACGCCGTGACCCTGATCGCCACCATGGTGCTGGGCGCCCTGCTGGTGGCCGCCGCGCCGCTCAACGCCGTGCTCTACCCGCTGGCGCTGGGTGCCGTGTCCATTGTGGCCTCCATCATCGGCTGCTTCTTCGTCAAGGCTTCGCCCGGCATGAAGAATGTGATGCCCGCGCTCTACAAGGGCCTGGCCATCGCCGGTGTGCTCTCGCTCGTCGCGTTCTATTTCGTCACGACTTGGATCATCCCCGACAATGCCCTGGGCGGCAGCGGCGCGCAGATGAAACTGTTTGGCGCCTGCACCACCGGCCTGGTGCTGACGGCCGCGCTGGTCTGGATCACCGAGTTCTACACCGGCACGCAGTATTCGCCCGTGCGCCACATCGCCCAGGCCTCCACCACCGGCCACGGCACCAACATCATCGCGGGTCTGGGCGTGTCCATGCGCTCCACGGCCTGGCCGGTGATCTTCGTCTGCATCGCCATCCTGGTGGCCTACCAGCTCGCGGGGCTGTACGGCATCGCCGTGGCGGCCATGTCCATGCTGAGCATGGCGGGCATCGTGGTGGCCCTGGATGCCTACGGCCCCATCACCGACAACGCCGGCGGCATTGCCGAAATGAGCGAGCTGCCCAGCAGCGTGCGCGACATCACCGACCCGCTGGACGCCGTGGGCAACACCACCAAGGCCGTGACCAAGGGCTACGCGATCGGTTCTGCCGGTCTGGCCGCGCTGGTGCTGTTTGCCGACTACACGCACAAGCTCGAAAGCTATGGCCGCGCGGTCAGCTTCGACCTGAGCGACCCCATGGTCATCATCGGCCTGTTCATCGGCGGCCTGATCCCCTACCTGTTCGGTGCCATGGCCATGGAAGCCGTGGGCCGTGCTGCCGGCAGCGTGGTGGTGGAAGTGCGCCGCCAGTTCAGCGAGATCAAGGGCATCATGGAAGGCACGGCCAAGCCCGAATACGGCAAGGCCGTGGACATGCTGACCACCGCGGCCATCAAGGAAATGGTCATCCCCAGCCTGCTGCCCGTGGTGGTGCCGATCGTGGTCGGCCTGCTGCTGGGCCCCAAGGCCCTGGGTGGCCTGCTGATGGGCACCATCGTGACCGGCCTGTTCGTCGCCATCAGCATGTGCACCGGCGGCGGCGCCTGGGACAACGCCAAGAAGTACATCGAAGACGGCCACCACGGCGGCAAGGGCTCCGAGGCGCACAAGGCCGCCGTGACCGGCGACACCGTGGGCGACCCCTACAAGGACACCGCCGGACCGGCCGTCAACCCGCTGATCAAGATCATCAACATCGTGGCGCTGCTCATCGTGCCGCTGGTGGTGAAGTTCCACGCGGGCTGAGCCAGCCATCCCACCGGAGCGGGGCCGCGGGCCCTGCCCGCACCACCACAAGGGGCACATGCCCCTTGTGATTTTTTGGGATTCCTGTGCACCCAAGGACGGGGAATAATGCCCCCTGACCTGGGGGCCCTTGCCGCCTTCACCCCACCCGCCATCCGCAGTGAGAGGAAACCGCTTGCGAGACCACGCTCCGACCGTGACAGGAACCGACGCCCAGGTGTTTGAGCACACCGTACGGCACACCCTGGACCAGAGCCACCGACTGCTGGAAAGGGTGCTCGAAAGCACCCGACTGGCGCTGCAGTCGCTGGAAGACCGTTCGCGCACACCCGGCGAACGCCACGGCCTGCTCGAAGCACGCCAGCAGCTCTCGCGACTGTGCTTCACCATGGCCGAGCGCTACCCCGGCGCATTGCGCCAGACCATGGCCCAGGACACGCTGGACCGGCACAAGCACACGCGCTCCCTGTTCACGGTGCATTTCGACGAACTGGAGCTGATGGACGAACACCAGATCCACGAAAGCGTGGAGCGCGCCCGTGCCCGCGAGGTGCTGGCCGAAGCCGTCGATGCCACGCTGGCAGAGTTCAACGGTCTGGCCTGCGCCGCGCAAGGCCTGCCCAACGTCAACCCCGAAAGCAACCCACTGCGGCCCGAAATGTTCCTGCAGGCCCTGCAGACCGTGGTGGGCCAGATGCAGGTGACCGATACCGTGCGCCGCGACTGGATGGGCCCCATGGCGCAGGCGCTGGGGGCAGAGCTGCGCACCCTGTACGCCGATCTCACAGCGCAACTACAGCAGGCCGGCATCAAGCCCATCGGCTATGCCATGCGCCAGGCCGACGGCCGCTATGCCTACACCCTGGCGAGCGGCCCGCAAGGCCATTCCCCAGGCTTTGCCAATGAGCCCGCCCATGCGGTGGTCGTGCCCACCGCGCCGGCCATGCAGCCTGCGGCGGCAACCACCGCCGATGCCGCCGCACCGGCCCATGCCCAGCAGGAAGCCCTGCTCACGCTGGAACGCCTGCGCCACCTGCTGCTGGGTGACCTGGGCGGTGCGCCCACAGGCAACCGGGTGACGGACTTTGCCGCACACTTTGCCCGCACCTTTGATGGGCAGCACGACGAAGCCGACACCCTGCCACCCACCGATTTCGAACCCACCGTGCCCGCCGCCTTCGAGGCCCTGCAGGAGATGAACCAGGTGGGCCGTCTCATGGAGCGCCTGGAAAGCCCGCGCACCCCCATGCAGCCCTCTGCGGCGGCCAGCGGTGGCTTGGGCCAGGCACTGAGCCAGGAGGTGGTGGCGCTCATGGTGGACAACATCGCGCAGGACCCGCGCCTGCTGCCGCCCGTGCAACAGGTGGTGCGGGCCCTGGAGCCCGCCCTCATGCAACTGGCCGTGGCCGACCCGCGCTTCTTCAGCGACCGCGACCACCCTGCGCGCAGGCTACTGCAGGAAATCACCGACCGCAGCCTGGGCTTTGACAACGTGCAAGCCCCCGGCTTCGAGAGCTTTCTGCTGGCACTGCACGACAACGCCCTGCCCCTGGCACAGACCACCATCCAGAGTCGTGACGACTTCGAGCCCGTGCTGGAACAGCTCCAGCAGCGCTGGTCCGAAAGCGAGGCCCAGCGCGAGCAGGAGCGCAAGCGTGCCATCGAGTCGCTGTGGCGGGCCGAGCAACGCCACCTGCTGGCGTCGCGGCTGGCCCGGCAGATCCGGCACCTGCCCGAATTCGGCCTGGTGCCCGCAGAGATCGGTGCCTTCCTGCAGGGCCCCTGGTCCCAGGTACTGGCCCAGGCCAGGCTGAACAACGACAGTGGCCAGGCCGACCCTGGCCGCTACCGCGAGTTTGTCGATGCCCTGCTCTGGAGCGCGCAGCCCGAGGAAACGCGCAAGAACCCCGCCAGGCTGGCCCGCCTGGTGCCCAAGCTGCTGGCCCGCCTGCGCGAAGGGCTGGCCACCATCGGCTACCCGGCCACGGAGCTGGGCCCCTTCATGGACACCTTGATGCGCCTGCACCAGTTGGCCTTCCAGGGCACGGCCACCCCGGCCACGGGCCAGGCGGCGCAGGCGCCCATGCCAACTTCTACGGCAGCCACTGCCACCCAACCCAGCACCCCGCGCCTGGACGCCCCAGCCGACGACGAACCCTGGCTTGCCCCGGCCGAAGCCAAGGAGTCGGGGTTCATGGAATCCTTCGGCGCCAGCGGCCAGCCACTGGAAGCACCGGACACCGGGGCCGCGCCCGGCAGCACGCCCGACATGGCCGTGGGCACCTGGGTGGATCTGCGCGTGGACGGCCATTGGGAACGCACCCAGCTCACCTGGGTGGGCCCGCACGGCACGCTGTTCCTGTTCACCAGCGCCAGCGGGCGTTCCCAGTCCATGACACGGCGCCTGCGCGACCGGCTCATGGCCCAGGGCGCGCTGCGCGTGGTGTCGGAGCAGACCGTGGTGGGCGAAGCGCTGGACGCCGTGGCCCGCGCCGCCATGCGCAACAGCGTGGATACGCGGTATTAGGGTGCAACCCCCTAAGGCGCTTCGCGCCTTCCCCCCGCTCTCGCATTGCTGCGCAATGCGGGCAGGGGGACGCTCCCGGCGCGGCGGGGCGGCCCTTGCGCGGGAGCCCTGGCCAAAGTCAGCACGCTGGACGCAGCGTGAATATGGCACGGCCAGTGCGCTCTGCTGCGAACGCGGGCAACCGCATGTACGGAAGCTTCGAATTTGAGGGCGCGGGTGTTGATCGTTGCGAGTGCCGCGTTCGCAGAATGAGCGCTGATACGGATCAGGGCACACCACCAGCTGCGGTGTATTCAGGGGCGTTTTCCAGGCGGCCCGCAGCCTCGATCAACACGCAGGCCTTGCCGCTGCGGCGGCACTGGTCCTGCACGCGCCAGAAGTTGCCATGGCCCAGGCAGCCCGTCTGGCACAGCACCAGATCGGCGGCAACGGCCTGTGGATCGCGCTCCAAGGCCAAGCGGGCGACCAAGCGTTCGTGGTCTTCACGCGCATAGGCCAGCGCCGTTTCGCGCACCACCAGCGCGCCCCGCAAGCGCACCACCTGCGCGTGCAGACGATCAATTTCGGCCTGCTGCCCCGCCATCACACGGGTGCAGCGTTCCTGAACCTCGCCATAGGCACGGCATACGGCAAGATGCTCGTCTGAAGGGTCGTAGGCGGCTGCGGTCTGCATGGCATTGGGATTCATCACAGACAGTATAAATGCGAATTGATCGCATTTGAAGTGCTTGCCTTCCTGAAACCTTCCCCGACCGCCATTCCGCCTCAACTGTTGATCTGCGCCCAGAGCTTGTCCAGGCGCTTCACGCTCACCGGCTGCGGCGTGCGCAGTTCCTGCGCGAAGAAGCTCACGCGCAGTTCCTCCAGCAGCCAGCGCAGCTCCTGCATGCGCGCGTCCACCTGGCCCTTGCGCTCGGCGACGAGGCGCCAGTAGCGCTGCTCCTGCGGGCGCAGCTCGGCCAGGCGGGCAGCGTCGCGGGCCGGGTCGGCGCGGAATTTGTCCAGCCGCAGCACGATGGCCTTGAGGTAGCGCGGGAAGTGCGCGAGCTGCGGCCAGGGCGCCGCCGCCAGGAAGTTCTTCGGCACGAGGCGCTGCAACTGCTGCTGCGCATCCGCCACCGCATCCGGCGCGCCCTTGGTGTCCTTGAGCTTGCGCACCGCCGCAGCGTACTCCTGCAGGATGGTGAGAGCCAGGCGCGCCACTTCATTCGCGATCAGCGTCAGGCGGCCGCGCCCCTCCTGCACACGGCGCTCGAAGTCCTGCGCATTGGTGGGCAGCGGGTCGAGCAGGAAGGCGCGGTCCAGCGCCACGTCGATGATCTGCGCGCGCAGTTCTTCCTGCGTGCCCAGCGGCATGTAGGCCACGGCCATCTTCTGCAGGTCGGGGATGTTCTTTTCGAGGTACTTGAGCGCGTCCTTGATCTGCAGCGCGCACAGGCGGCGCAGGCCGGCGCGGTGCTTGGCCGCCGCCACCTCGGGCTCGTCGAACACCTCGATGGTGACGGCGTCGCCCGCGTCAATGAGCGCAGGAAAGCCGATCAGCGTCTGCCCGCCCTTGCCGATCTCCATCAATTCGGGCAGTTCACCGAAGGTCCAGGCGGTGTAGCGTGCCTCGGCCTGCGCAGCGGGGGCTTGTTTTGCTCTATTTTCAGGAGCTGCTTGCGCTTTATCTACGGCATTTTCAGATGGTTTTTTATCTGAATCTGCCTTGCTACCTGCGCCAGGCGCTATCTTTAACGAAGCAAGCGCCTGGAAGGCCCCGCGCGCCTTGGCGCCCAGTTCGGCCTTGAGTGCGCCCAGGTTGCGCCCCTGGCCCAACTGGCGGCCATGCTCGTCCACCACGCGGAAGTTCATGAACAAATGCGGCGGCACCATGTCCAGCTTGAAGTCGGCGCGCTTGACGTCGAGCGAGGTCTCCTCGCGCACCTGCTTGAGCAGCGCGTCCACCAACCCGGTGTGGCCCACGCGGTCGGGCGTGCCCAGCAGGGCGGCCAGGCGCGTGGCGTTGTCGGGCAGCGGCACGAAGCGGCTGCGCGGGCGCTGCGGCAGGCTCTTGAGCAGGGCCTGGATCTTGTCCTTGAGCATGCCGGGCACCAGCCATTCGCAGCGCTCCTCCTGCACCTGGTTGAGCACGAACAACGGGATGGTGACGGTGATGCCGTCGCGCGCATCGCCCGGCTCGTGCAGGTAGCTCGCGGCGCAGTCCACGCCGCCCAGCCGCACCATCTTGGGAAAGGCGCTGGTGGTGATGCCCGCCGCCTCGTGGCGCATGAGTTCGTCGCGCGTGAGCTTGAGCAGGTCGGGCCGGGCCTTGCTCTCCTGGCGGTACCAGTGCTCGAAGCCGCGGCCGTTGCACACATCCTGCGGCACCTGCTGGTCGTAGAAGGCGAAGATCAGTTCCTCGTCCACCAGCACGTCCTGGCGGCGCGACTTGTGCTCCAGCTCCTGCACCTTGGCGATGAGCTTGTCGTTGGCGGCCAGGAAGGGCAGGCGCTTGTCCCAGTCCTGCGGCGCCTCGCCGCCCACCAGGGCCTCGCGGATGAACAGCTCGCGCGCGGCGTGCGGGTCGACCTTCTCGTAGCCCACGCGGCGGCCGCTGTAGACCACCAGGCCGTAGAGCGTGGCGCGCTCGAAGGCCACCACCTCGGCGGCCTTTTTCTCCCAGTGCGGGTCGAGCACCTGTTTCTTCAGCAGGTGCGCGCCCACCTCTTCCAGCCACTGCGGCTCGATGGCGGCGATGCCCCGGCCAAACAGGCGCGTGGTCTCCACCAGTTCGGCGCAGACGATCCAGCGCCCCGGCTTCTTGCGCAGATGCGCGCCCGGGTGGCGGTGGAACTTGATGCCGCGCGCGCCCAGGTACTGTTCCTCTTCCTCGGGCTTGAAGCCGATGTTGCCCAGCAGGCCCGCCAGCATGGACAGGTGCAGCGCCTCGTAGCTGGCCGGCTGGGTGTTGAGCGCCCAGTGGTGCTCCGTCACCACGGTGAGCAGCTGGCTGTGCACGTCGCGCCATTCGCGCACACGGCGCACGTTGATGAAGTTCTGGCGCAGCAACTGCTCGTACTGGCGGTTGCTGAGCTTGTGCGTGGGGGCCGCTGGCGCGGGCACGGGCGGAACCGGCGCGGCCGCCTTGCGCTGCGCCACCGGCAGCACCGCCTGCGAGGGGCCACGCGCGCGCGCCTGGGCCTGCTGCTGGCGTGCCGAGGGCAAGGCGGGGGCACCGCCGCGCGCGTCCTGCAGCCACTGCCAGAGCTTGAGGTAGCCGGAAAACTCGCTCTTGTCGTCGTCGAACTTGGCGTGCTGCTGGTCGGCCTGCTGCTGCGCGTCCATGGGGCGGTCACGCACATCCTGCAGGCTCAGCGCGCTGGCGATCACCAGCACCTCGCTGAGGGCGCCGCGCGCGCGCGCTTCGAGGATCATGCGGCCCACGCGCGGGTCCAGCGGCAGCTTGGACAGTTCGCGCCCCATGGGCGTGAGCTCGTTCTTGTCGTCCACCGCGCCCAGTTCATTGAGCAACTGGTAGCCGTCGGCAATCGCCCGGCCCGAGGGCGCGTCGATGAACGGAAAGTCCTCCACCACGCCCAGGTGCAGCGACTTCATGCGCAGGATCACGCCCGCCAGCGAGGAACGCAGGATTTCCGGGTCGGTGAAGCGCGGGCGGCCCGCAAAGTCTTTTTCGTCGTACAGCCGGATGCAGATGCCATTGGCCACGCGCCCGCAGCGCCCGGCGCGCTGGTTGGCCGCCGCCTGGCTGATGGGCTCGACCAGCAACTGCTCCACCTTGCTACGCAAGCTGTAGCGCTTGACGCGCGCCGTTCCTGCGTCAATGACGTATCTGATACCAGGAACCGTCAAAGATGTTTCTGCCACATTGGTGGCCAGCACGATGCGCCGCCCGGTGTGGCCGTCGAAGATGCGGTCCTGCTCGGCCTGGCTCAGGCGCGCGAACAGCGGCAGCACCTCGGCGTTGCGCGTGACCGGCTGGTGCGCCAGGTGCTTGCGCAGGTGGTCGGCGGCCTCGCGGATTTCGCGCTCGCCGGGCAGAAACACCAGGATGTCGCCGCCCGCGTTGCCCTGCCAGAGTTCGTCCACGCCATCGGCGATGGCCTCGTTCAGGCCGTAGTCGCGTGACTCCTCGAATGGCCGCCAGCGCTGCTCCACGGGGAAGGTGCGGCCCGACACCTGGATCACCGGAGCCGGGCCCTTGCTGCTTTCAAAGTGCTTGGCAAAGCGGTCCGCATCGATGGTGGCCGAGGTCACCACCACTTTCAGATCGGGCCGGCGCGGCAGAATCTGCCGGATGTAGCCCAGCAGAAAGTCGATGTTCAGGCTGCGCTCGTGCGCCTCGTCGATGATGATCGTGTCGTAGGCTTTGAGCAGCGGGTCGGTCTGCGTCTCGGCCAGCAGAATGCCGTCGGTCATGAGCTTGACCGAAGCGTCGCGGCTCAGCCGATCCTGGAAGCGCACCTTGTAGCCCACCACCTCGCCCAGCGGCGACTTTAATTCCTCGGCAATGCGCTTGGCCACGCTGCTGGCGGCAATGCGGCGCGGCTGGGTGTGGCCGATCAGCTGGCCCTTCTGGCCCGGCGCGGCGTTGCACTTGCCCCGGCCCAGCGCCAGCGCGATCTTGGGCAGCTGCGTGGTCTTGCCCGAACCGGTTTCGCCGCACACGATGATGACCTGGTGCTGGTGCATCGCCTCCATGATCTCGTCGCGCCGACCGGATACGGGCAGGGACTCGGGAAACTCCAGGGTGAAGGCGCGGGAAGGTGCAGGCAGACGCGGATCGGGCAAAGGCATGGGGCGCAATTATCGGGCCGTGCAGGCCGCGCCCCTCAAGCCCCCAGCCACCACCCCGCCCCGGCGCTGGCGGCTACCACCAGCCAGGGCGGCAGCTTCCAGGCCATGAGGGCCACTCCCGCCAGCAGCGCCAGGGCAACGTCCTGTGGGGTGTGGATGGCACTGGTCCACACAGGCTGGTACAGCGCCGCCACCAGCAGGCCCACCACGGCCGCGTTGACGCCCGCCAGCGCCGCCCGCATGCGCGGGTGGGCGCGCAGCCCTTCCCAGAAGGGCAGCGCCCCGGCCACCAACAGGAATGAAGGAGCAAAGATGGCCAGCAGGCACACCAGCGCGCCCCACACACCCTGGGGCCCCATTTGCAGCGAAGCCCCCAGAAAGGCGGCAAAGGTGAACAATGGGCCGGGCACGGCCTGGGCTGCGCCGTAGCCTGCCAGAAAAGTGTCCTGGTCCACCCAGCCCGTGGGCACCAGCTCGGCCTGCAGCAAGGGCAGCACCACATGCCCGCCGCCAAAAACGAGCGAGCCCGCGCGGTAGAAGGCATCGGCCACCGCCAGCGTGGCATGCGGAAACACCGCCGCTGCCCAAGGCAGCCCCAGCAGCAGCGCTACAAACAGCGCCAGCCAGGCCATGCCCGCGCGGCGCCCCACGGGGATGGGCAGGGGCTCGTGGGCGGCGCCCTGCCCTGGCGCCAGCGTCCACAGGCCCACCAGCGCGGCCAGCGCCAGGACCAAGACCTGCGCCCAGGCGGAGGACCACCACAGCACAGCGCAGGCGGCCACCGCCATGAGGCTGGTGCGCGGCACATCGGGGCACAGGCTGCGCGCCATGCCCCACACCGCCTGCGCCACCACAGCCACCGCCACCACCTTGAGCCCGTGCAGCAACCCAGCGGGCACGGCGTCCCCCCAGTGGGCCAGGCCCAGGGCAAACAGGATGAGTGCCACGGCCGATGGCAGCGTGAACCCCAGCCACGCGGCCAGTGCTCCCGGGTAGCCCGCGCGCGCCAACCCCAAGGCCATACCCACCTGGCTGCTGGCGGGGCCGGGCAAGAACTGGCACAGGGCCACCAGATCGGCGTAGTTGCGCTCGCTCAGCCAGCGGCGCCGCACCACCAGCTCCTCGCGAAAATAGCCCAGGTGGGCCACCGGCCCGCCAAAGGACGTGAGGCCCAGGCGCAGGAAAACCAGGAAGACAGCCCAGGGGCTGCGGTCGGAGAACTCGGAGTCGGGCATGGACGCGATTGTGGATGTGCAGCAACGGCGGCGCAGAATAATCGACACACATGGCACGCCGATGGCGGCCACCGACAGCGCCCGGCGGCGTGTCTGCGCAACAATAGGGGTTTACATCACCCCGCCCGCAGCTTGCGGGCGCACCCGCTGCACACCTACCGCGCATGTCCACCGTCTTCAACTTCACCTTTGTGCCCTGGTTCCGGTCGGTGGCGCCCTACATCCACAAGTTTCGGCACCAGACCTTTGTGGTGGGGCTGACGGGTGAGGCCATTGCGGCGGGCAAGCTGCACAGCATTGCCCAGGACCTGGCCATGATCAAGGCCATGGGCGTAAAAATCGTTCTGGTGCACGGTTTTCGGCCCCAGGTGAACGAGCAACTGGCGGCCAAGGGCCATGCGGGCAAGTACTCGCACGGCATCCGCATCACCGATTCGGTGGCACTGGACTGCGCCCAAGAGGCCGCCGGGCAATTGCGCTTCGAGATCGAAGCCGCCTTCAGCCAGGGGCTGCCCAACACGCCCATGGCAGGCTCCACGGTGCGGGTGATCTCGGGCAACTTCGTTACCTCGCGGCCGGTGGGCATTGTGGATGGGGTGGACTTTGAACACTCCGGCCTGGTGCGCAAGGTGGACGTGGCGGGCATCCAGCGCGCGCTGGACATGGACGCGCTGGTGCTGCTCTCGCCCTTCGGCTTCTCGCCCACGGGCGAGGCTTTCAACCTGAGCATGGAAGAAGTCGCCACCTCGGTGGCCATTGCGCTCAAGGCCGACAAGCTGCTGTTCCTGTCCGAGGTGCCCGGCATCCGCACCGACCCCGAGGCTCCCGAGGGCGAGGACAACCCCATCGACACCGAGCTGCCGCTGGCCCAGGCCAAGCAACTGCTGGCGCGCGTGCCGCCGAGCCAGCGCCCCACCGACACGGCCTTCTACCTGCAGCACTGCGTGAAGGCCTGCCAGGGCGGCGTGGAGCGCAGCCACATCATCCCGTTCGCCGTGGACGGCGCGCTGCTGCTCGAAATCTATGTGCACGATGGCATCGGCACCATGATCGTGGACGAGAAGCTGGAGGAACTGCGCGAGGCCACGGCCGACGACGTGGGTGGCATCCTGCAGCTCATCGAACCCTTCGAGAAGGACGGCACCCTGGTCAAGCGCGACCGCACCGAGATCGAACGCGACATCGCCAACTACACCATCATCGAGCACGACGGCGTGATCTTCGGCTGCGCCGCGCTCTACCCTTACCCCGAAAAACGCACCGGCGAAATGGCCGCTGTCACCGTCTCGCCCCAAAGCCAGGGCACGGGCGACGGCGAAAAGCTGCTCAAGCGGATCGAACAGCGCGCACGCAACCTGGGGCTGGAGTCCATCTTCGTGCTCACTACGCGCACCATGCACTGGTTCATCAAGCGCGGCTTCGTGGTGGTGGACCCCGAGTGGCTGCCCGACGCCCGCAAGCGCAAGTACAACTGGGATCGGCGCAGCCAGGTGCTGGTCAAGAAGCTTTAAGCGTTTTCAGGGTGCAGCCCAGCTCCAGAAAGCGCAAATAGCTATTAATATGATAGCAAAACATCTGGTGACAACGGCGGAGCAGGCGTGTTTCGCCCAGCATGGCGGGCCGTTTCCGAGGCCCAGGCAGGTATGATGGCAAACATGAAGATGCCAAGAACCTTTTCTGCGCTGCGCCTGTGGGTGCTGGCATGGTTCATGGCGTCGCTGGGTGTGGCCATCGCCGCGCCCATCGTGCATCCGCAGCCCATCCAGGTCATCTGCTCCAGCACCGGCACCCTCATGCTGATGATGCAAAGCGATGACGGCACCGTGGAGAAAATGGGCAGCGCAGGCATGGACTGCCCTCTGTGTTCCCCTGCCGGCGCACCACCAGCGGTTGCCACCGGCAGCGTGATTCCTTCCCTGCCCCTGGCCCACGCGTTGCAGCCCATCGAGGCCGCACGCATTGCGGCCGCCACCGCCGCGCCGCTACCGGCGCGCGGCCCCCCCGCACTCTCCTGACCCGCGCCCTTCCAGCCCACCCGTCGCGCCCTGCGTGCGGCGGTCGGCCTGCATGCCTACGGCCCACATGCCGCCTTGCCCAGCCGGGGCAGGCGTATCAGGCGCCATGGCGTGCCTCCGAGCCATCCGTCAGAGAGAGTTTTCATGATCCGTTCCACCGCCCCCGCCCGCATGGCCGCCACGCGCGCCCAGGCCCCATCGTTCACCCTTTCGCCCCTGTACGCCAGCCTGCTGGCAGGCCTGGCTTTCACGCCCCTGGCGGCCACAGCCCAGGCCCCTGCGACCGATACGCCCACTCTGCAATCCGTGCAGGTAGTGGACACCGCACCCGCACCCAATGGCCGCCTTAACCTCGACACCCCAGTCGAAACCGGCAGCCGTCTGGGATTGAGCGCACGTGAGACACCGGCCTCCGTCAACGTGGTGGACCGCGCCACCATCGAGGCGCGCGGCGCCCAGGACACGCAGGAAATCCTGCGCGCCATTCCCGGGGTGTCGGCGCACAACGCCCCCGGCAGCATGTCGGCCAGCTACCGTGGCTTCACAGGGAACTCGGTTACCCAGCTCTACAACGGCATCACCGTGCACTACGGAAGCGCCACCCGGGCCGTGGACAGCTGGATTTACGATCGGGTCGAGGCCGTGGGCGGCGCATCGAGCTTTCTGTACGGTTCGGGCGCCGTGGGCGGCTCCCTCAACTACATCACCAAGACGGCCGAGCGCCACGATTTCTCCGAGGGCCAGTTGCGCCTAGGTCAGAACAACCTCAAGGAAGTCTCGCTGGGCCTGAACCGCCGCATTGCCGGCAGTGACGGAACGGCCGGTCCGCAACACTTCGTGCGCCTGGATCTGAACCACCGCAACGCCGGCAGCTGGATCGATGGCATGCACACCCAATCCACCCAACTGGCCACTTCGCTGCTGTCCGACTTTGGCGGGGGCTTCACGCACACCCTGGCCTACGAGATGCAAAAGGATGACGTGGATCGCCCGTACTGGGGCACGCCTACGCTCAATCCCACGGCCGGGGCGACGCGGATCGACCGCGCCACCCGCTTCAAGAACTACAACAGTGCCGACGGCATCTACGCCCACCGGGTGCAATGGCTGCGATCGGTCGCCCAATGGCGGGCTTCCGATGCACTGCAATTCAAGAATACCTTCTATGTCTATGACGCACTGCGCGACTACCGCAACGTCGAGACCTACCGCTTCAACGCCGCCAACACCCAAGTCATCCGTACCGGTACCTATCTGCAGCGCCACGACCACGAAGTCGTAGGTGACCGCCTCGAAGGCACCTACCAAGGGAGTCTCGCGGGCCGCAAGAGCGACTGGGCTTTCGGCCTCGACGTGAGCGTGAACCGGCAAACGCGCTTCCCGAACGGCCTATCCACCACCGTGAGCACGGTCAACCCTTACCACTTCACGACCGAAAACTTCTTCGACATTCCCGGCATGCAGCCCGGCTTCAACCCGGACCGCGACAACAAGACAAGCTCCACAGCGCTGTACCTGGAGAACCGGACGGCCATAGCGCCCAAAATCAACCTCGTCACCGCCCTGCGGCACGAACGCATTGAGCTGGACTTGACCAACCGCCGCGCGGTGACGGCCGCCAACCCGGCCACCTTCAGCCGCTCCTATCACCCCACCACGGGGCGCGTTGGCGTGGTCTGGGACATTGCACCCGATGCCAACCTGTATGCACAGTTCGCCACGGCTGGCGATCCCCCTTCCGGATCGCTGTCCACCGCCACCTTCGGCGACGTGCGCAACAACAGCGAACTGACCACCGGCCGCCAGGTCGAAGTGGGCAGCAAATTCGACTTCTGGGATCGCAAGGGCTCGGCCACCTTGGCCGCTTTCCAGATCAACCGCAAAAACATCGCCTCGCAAGACCCGAACAACCCAGGCCAGACCCTTCTGGTGGGTGAGCAATCGTCCCAAGGCATTGAACTAGCGGTGGGGCTTCGCCCCTCTGCCCAATGGCAAATCCAGGGCAACCTGATGGCCACCCGGGCACGCTACGAGAACTTCATGCAAGGCGGCGTGTCACTGGCGGGCAAGACCCCCACGTTCACACCCGAAACGGTCGCCAACCTGTGGGTGACCTATGCCATCACGCCCACCGTCCACGCCAGCGCCGGACTACGCCATGTCGGCAAGACCTATGCGGATGCGGCCAACACCATGTACTGGCCTTCGTACACACTGCTTGATCTGGGACTCTCGTGGAAGATCAACAAGACGGCCTCGCTGACCGGCCGCCTGCGCAATGTAACCGACCGCATCTACGCCGCCGAAGGACGGCCCGGCCAGGCCTACCTGGGCGCTCCGCGCACGGCCGACGTGACGCTGCACGTCGCCTTCTGAGGCTGCGGAGACTCCCATGGTGCACGCCAAACGTTGGCTGTTCCTGATTCACCGCTGGCTGGGCGTGCTGCTGTGCGCCTTCTTCGCCATGTGGTTCATCTCGGGCGTGGTGATGATGTACGTGGGCTACCCCAAGCTCACGCCCGCCGAACGGCTGGAACGCTTGCCCACCCTGCGTACCGCCCCGGTGGTGCTGGAGCCCGGGCAGGCGCTGGTGGCGGCCGGGCTGCAAGGTCCGCTGCAGGACCTGCGCCTGGCCGTGGCCAGCGGGGGGCGCCCTGTCTATCTGGCCACACCCGCGCACGAACTACCCGCGGCAGGCGGCAAGAACCACCGGATGCAGCGCGCAGCCGCCATCGTGATCGATGCAGAGAACGGTGCAGTGCTCACCAACGTGGACGCAGCCCACGCGCTGGCCAGCGCCACCGCCTATGCAGGGCCAGGGATCGCAGTGACCCACGAGGGCGAAACGGACGAGGATGCCTTCACCCATTCACGTGCGCTCGACCCCCACCGCCCCCTGCACCGCGTGCGACTGGAAGACAGCGCGGGCACGGTGCTCTATGTCTCCGGCAAGACCGGCGAGGTGGTGCGTGATGCCACCCGCACCGAGCGCGTCTGGAACTACGTGGGCGCCTGGATCCATTGGCTCTATCCATTCAGGGGCAATGTGTTCAATGCCTACTGGACCGACATCGTCAACTGGTTGTCCATTCTGGGCATCGTTGTCACGGTGCTGGGCAGCGTGATCGGCGTGATGCGCTGGCGCTTCGCGGGCACCTACCGCAATGGCACGCGCTCGCCGTATCCGGGCAGCATGATGCGCTGGCATCACATCGCAGGCCTGCTGTTCGCCGTCATCACGTTCACCTGGATCTTCAGCGGACTGATGTCCATGAACCCCTGGCGCATCTTCGACAGTGGTGCAGCGCCACTGCAGCTCGAAGCCATGCACGGCGGTCCGCTCTCCTTGCCAGAGCAAACCGCCAATGTGCAAGCACTGCTCGCCGCATCCCCAGCAGAAGTGCGCGAGCTGCGCTGGACGCGCACCGCAGGCCATTCACTGGTGCAAGCCCATGCGCCTGGGCGCCAGACTGTGCTGCTGAACGCGGCCTCGGCCACACCGCATGTCTGGGCAGAGGAGGAACTTGAAACCTCAGTGGCAGCGCTGATGTCGGCGCCAATCCTGCGGGTAGAGACAATCCGAGCCTACGACATGTACTACTACACGCGCGAGCCCCACACCATGGGTGGCGGTGCAGAGAAGCCCCTGCCCGTCTTGCGTGTGGTGTTTGACGACCCGCAGGCGAGCTGGGTGCATGTCGATCTGCATACAGGCATGGTGCTCAACCGGCTCGACCGCCACCGTCGCTTGCACCGCTGGCTGTTTGGCATGCTGCACAGTTGGGACTGGATGCCCCTGCTGTCCATGCGTCCACTTTGGGACACGGTCTTGATCGTGCTCAGCCTCGGAGGGCTCGCCATGAGCTTGACCGGCATCGTGATTGGCTGGCGACGCGTGGCACTCAAAATGCGGCGACCACGCAAGAACCGGCAAACAACGCCACCCCAACAGCCAGTGACCCACGGCACTCATGCACTGGATGGAGAAGCACCCACCGCGTCGATCTGCTCCGGATCGAGAAACTGCTCCGCGTAGCGCTGGTACACCTTGCCCTGCACGAACACTTCGAACAGGTCGGGGTCGATGTGACCGTTGTGCACCATGCGCTGCATGATGCCCAGGGCCTGCGACAGCTTCATGCCGCTCTTGTAGGGCCGGTCGGCGGCGGTCAGGGCCTCGAACACGTCGGCCACGCCGATCATGCGCGCCTGCCAGGACATCTGGGCGCGCGTCAGCCCACGGGGGTAGCCCTTGCCGTCCATGCGCTCGTGGTGGCCTCCGGCGTACTCGGGCACGTTCTTGAGGTGCCGCGGCCAGGGAAGTGTCTCCAGCATCTTGATGGTGGCGACGATGTGGTAGTTGATGGTGTCGCGCTCGGCCTGCGTGAGCGTGCCGGAGCGGATGGTGAGGTTCTCCATCTCCTCGGCGCTCAAAAAGCTGGTCTGCACACCCTCGGGGTTGCGCCACTGGCGCTGCGTGCCGATGACGCGCACGCGCAACTGGTCGGCCTGCTGCATGGCCTCGCTGCCGTGGTTGCAGCGGCGCAGGAATTCGCGGTCGGCCTCCAGGGCCTGCAGTTCACTTTGCAGCGCGGCCTGGGCCATGGCCTCGGCGCCCGCGTCCTGCACCGGGCGCAGGGCCAGCTGGGCGCGCAGGGCATCGAGTTCGGCGTCGCGCTTGAGCACCTCAAAGCGAGTGTCGATCAGCCCGATGCGGTCATAAATGGTTTGCAGCTTGGTCGCCTTGTCCACCACATGCACGGGCGTGGTGATCTTGCCGCAGTCGTGCAACAGGCCGGCCATTTGCAGCTCATAGCGGTCGCGCTCGCTCATGCGGAAGTCGGCCAGCGGCCCGGTGGTGGTGGCGTCGGCGGCCTCGGCCAGCATCATGGTGAGCTGGGGCACGCGCTCGCAGTGGCCGCCGGTGTAGGGCGATTTTTCGTCAATGGCCACGTTGATGAGCTTGACGAAGGATTCGAACAGCGTCTCCAGTTGCGAGATGAGCAGCCGGTTGCTCAGCGCGATGGCCGCCTGCGAGGCGAGCGACTCGGTCAGGCTTTGGTCCTCCAAAGAGAACGGCCCCACCTGCCCCGTGGCCGGGTCGATGGCGTTGATGAGCTGCAGCACGCCAATCACCGCACCCTCGTGGTTCTTCATGGGCACCGTCAGGAAGGACTGCGAGCGGTAGCCGGTGCGCTGGTCGAACGCGCGCGTGCCCGAAAAGTCGAAGCCTGCCTCGGCATACACATCGGCAATGTTGACCGTGCGCTCGTGGATAGCGGCGTGTGCGGCCACCAGCGCATCGTTGGGCGAGCCGTCGGCACGGCGCAGTGGCAGGTCGGGCAAACCCACGCGCTGGCCCGTGGTGCCGCCTTGGCGGATGCCCAGCGAGTCGGTGCGCATGATCTCGAAGCGCAGCGCCCCGCCATCGGGCGTCATGCTGTAAAGGGTTCCGGCATCGGCGCCGGTCAGGGCCTTGGCGGCTTCGAGGATGTTTTCGAGCAGGCGTTCGATGTCGCGCTCGCGCGAGAGCGCGGCGCCGATCTGGTTGAGCTGCTCCAGGCGACGGAACAGCTCGATGGCGGATGACTTGCCCATGGTGGTGCCTTCATGCCGACCCCCTGCGGCCAGCGCCCCGCCATGTTAGCGCCGCTTACAGCGCCAACGGTGACAGGATCAGCGGGTCCGCAGGCCGCGCACCAACAGCCACAGCATGGCCAAGCCAAACACCACAAACCACACGAAGGACCAGTTGGCGATGGAGCCTCCCAGGAAGGTCCAGTCGATGGCCGTGCAGTCGCCCGAGCCCTTGAAGATCATGGGAATGGCGCGGCGGATCGGGTAGTTCTCGATCATCCCGTAGAAGTCACGCCCGCACATGGACACCTCGGGCGGAAACCACTGCAGCCAGCTCTGGCGCGCCGCCGTGAATGCGCCAAAACCGCTGCTCAGCACCGCCAGTGCGGTGAGACTCATCCACCAGCCTTTTCTGCCGCTGGCGCTTGACAGTCCTGCGAGGATAGCTACAAAAATCAGAGCATAACGCTGCACAATGCACATGGGGCACGGCTCCAGCCCCACCACATGCTGCAGGTACAGGCCAAACGCCAGCATGGCAATGCACGCGGCGCTGATGAACGCGAGCACGCGGCGCGGCGCGTGGTCAAACCAATTTGCAATCATTCTTCACCTTATCGAACCCCCGGCTGGCACGCCCGACAGGGGCGCCGCTCAGATGCCAGAGGCCTGGTCCAAAAATACCCGGGCACGCCGCGGTGTCACCAACAGCATATCCCCTTGCGCAAAGCCCATGTCGCGGTACTGCTGTGCAGGAATCTGCGCTTCGATCAGGGCCTGCGGGGCTGCATTGTGCGCTGGTTGGTGGTCGCCGGTGGGAATAAGTTCCAGCCGCGCGATCGGCCCCACCACAATGGCCCGCTCCAGTTGCGCCACGATGCCCCGCGGGCGCCCGTCCTCGTCCACGCCCGCGCCGCTGGTGTAGCGCTCCACGTCCAGATCGTGCGGGCGCACATAGGCAAAGGCCTTGGCGTTCTGCGCCTGGTGGTGCTCGGGCGAATCAAGCTCCATGCCCTCCAGGTGCACCAGGCCTTCGTGCGCACGGCCATGGAACAGGTTCACATCACCCAGGAAGCCATACACGAACGGGCTGGCCGGATGGTCCCAGACCTGCTGCGGCGTGCCGCTTTGCTCGATCTTGCCCTGGTTGATGACGACCACGCGGTCGGCCACCTCCAACGCCTCTTCCTGGTCGTGCGTCACGAAGATCGAGGTGACATGCAGCTCGTCGTGCAGGCGGCGCAGCCAGCGGCGAAGCTCCTTGCGCACCTTGGCGTCGAGCGCGCCGAAGGGCTCGTCGAGCAGCAGCACCTTGGGCTCCACGGCCAGCGCGCGCGCCAGGGCGATGCGCTGGCGCTGCCCGCCCGAGAGCTGCGAGGGGTAGCGCTCGGCCAGCCAGTCCAGCTGCACGAGCTTGAGCAGGTCCATCACTTTTTGCCGGATCTGCGCCTCGCTCGGGCGCTCACCGCGCGGCTTGACGCGCAGGCCAAAGGCCACGTTTTCGAACACCGTCATGTGGCGAAACAGCGCGTAGTGCTGGAACACAAAGCCCACGTTGCGCTCGCGCACATGCACGTCGGTCGTGTCCTCGCCGCTGAAGTGGATGCTGCCCACGTCGGCCGTCTCCAGGCCGGCGATGATGCGCAAGAGCGTGGTCTTGCCGCAGCCCGAGGGGCCGAGCAGCGCGATGAGTTCGCCGGACGCGATGTCCAGGCTCACATCGCGCAGCGCCTGGAAGTCGCCGAACTGCTTGCTGACGTTGCGGATTTCAATGCTCATGTTCTGTTGTCCTTCACAAACCGGCGGGCGCAGGGCGCTCCGGCGGGAGTTCTGCGGCCGCCTTCAGCGCCTGCTCGTTGCGGTGCTCGGCAACCGTCTTGATGACCAGCGTGACCAGCGCCAGCAGCGCCAGCAGCGAGGCCGCCGCGAAGGCCGCGACCGACTGGTACTCGTTGTAGAGGATCTCCACGTGCAGCGGGATGGTGTTGGTCTGCCCCCGGATATGGCCCGACACCACCGACACCGCACCAAACTCACCCATGGCGCGCGCATTGCACAGAATCACGCCGTACAGCAGGCCCCACTTGATGTTGGGCAGCGTCACGTACCAGAAGGTCTGCCAGCCCGTGGCGCCGAGCACGATGGCGGCCTGCTCCTCGTCGTTGCCCTGCGCCTGCATCAGCGGGATCAGCTCGCGCGCGATGAACGGGAAGGTCACGAACACCGTGGCCAGCACGATGCCCGGCACGGCAAAGATGATCTTGATGTCGTGCGCCGCAAGCCAGGGCCCAAACCAGCCCTGCGCACCAAACATGAGCACGTAAACCAGACCCGCCACCACGGGAGACACGGAAAACGGCAGGTCCACCAGCGTGGTCAGGAAGGCCTTTCCCTTGAACTCGTACTTGGCAATGCACCAGGCCGCCGCCACGCCGAACACCAGGTTCAGCGGCACAGCAATCAAAGCCGTGATGAGCGTGAGCTTGATGGCAGACCACGCATCGGGCTCGCGCAGACCTTCCAGATACGCGCCAAAGCCTTTGCGCAGCGCCTCGGCAAACACGGCGGCCAGCGGCAGCACCAAAAACAGCAGCATGAAGGCCAGCGCCAGCGTGATCAATGTGTAGCGCACCCACGGCGCCTCGGTCGTGCCTGCTTGTGCGCGACGAATGGTTCGAGAGTTGTTGCCGCTCATGCTGGTGCCCCCGCGTGGCGTCGCTGCCAGGCCTGCAGCGCGTTGATGACGAGCAGCAGGATGAAGGAGATCACCAGCATCACCACCGCCACGGCGGTGGCACCGGCATAGTCGTACTGCTCCAGCTTGCCGATGATGATGAGCGGCGTGATCTCGGACACCATGGGCATGTTGCCCGCGATGAAGATCACCGAGCCGTATTCACCCACGGCCCGCGCGAAGGCCATGGCAAAGCCGGTCATCAGCGCCGGCGTGATGGACGGCAGGATGACGAGCCGGAAGGTCTGCCAGCGCGTGGCGCCCAGGCTGGTGGCGGCCTCTTCGAGTTCCTTCTCGGCGTCCTCCAGCACGGGCTGCACGGTGCGCACCACGAAGGGCAGGCCGATGAAGATCAGTGCGATGACGATGCCCGCGGGCTTGAACGCGAGCTGGATGCCCAGCGGCTCCAGGATGCTGCCCACCCAGCCGTTGCCCGCCAGCAGCGCCGTGAGCGAAATGCCGGCCACGGCCGTGGGCAGCGCGAACGGCAGGTCCACCAGCGCGTCCACGATCTTCTTGCCAGGAAACTTGTAGCGCACCAGCACCCAGGCGATCAGCAGGCCAAAGAACAGGTTGACCAGCGCCGCCAGGAACGACGCGCCGAAGGTGAGCCGGTACGAGGCCAGCACACGCGGCGCGCTGATGGCCGACCAGAACTGCTCCCAGGTCAGCGAAAAGGTCTTGAAGATCAGCGCCGACAGCGGGATCAGCACGATGATGCTCAGGTAGAACAGCGTGTACCCCAGCGACAGCCCGAAGCCGGGCAACACGCGTTTGGGCGCACGCCGCCCGGCCTGCGCCGGGGCTGCCCCCAGCGCAGCCACGGAGGTGGCGGCGGTCATGGCTTACTTCGCGCTATAGATTTTGTCGAACTGGCCGCCGTCGTTGAAGTGCACCTTCTGCGCTTCCGTCAGGCTGCCGAAGTACTTGGCCACGGTGAACTGCTTGAGCGGCTTGAAGGTGGCCTCGTACTTCTTCAGCACCTTCTCGGAGCGCGGGCGGATGGCGTGCTTGGCGGCGATCTCCTGGGCCTCGTCGGAGTACAGGTAGTCGAGGTAGGCCTTGGCCAGTTGCGCCGTGCCCTTCTTGGCCACGGTGCGCTCCACCACGGCCACGGGGTTCTCGGCCACGATGCTGACCGAGGGGTAAATCGCATCGACCTTGCCGGCGCCGAATTCGCGGTCGATGGACACCACCTCGGACTCGAAGGTGATCAGCACGTCGCCCTGGTTGCGCTGCAGGAAGGTGGCCGTGGCGTCGCGCCCGCCCTTGGCGAGCACCGGCACGTTCTTGTAGAGCTTGGCCACGAACTCGGCCGCCTGCTGCTCGGTACCGCCCTTCTCACGCACGGCGCCCCAGGCGGCCAGGTAGGCGTAACGGCCGTTGCCGCCGGTCTTGGGGTTGACCACGATCACCTGCACGCCGGGCTTGATGAGATCGTCCCAGTCCTTGATGCCCTTGGGGTTGCCGTTGCGCACCAGGAACAGCATGGTCGAGGTGGTGGGCGAGGCGTCGTGCGGGAACTTCTGGGCCCAGTCCTTGGCCACCACGCCGCTGTCGGCGAGGAACTGCACGTCGGTCGTGGTATTCATGGTCACCACGTCGGCAGCCAGGCCGTCGTTCACGGCGCGCGCCTGGGCGCTGGAGCCGGCGTGCGACTGGTCGATCTTGATGTCCTGGCCAGTGGTCTTCTTGTAGTGCGCAACGAAGGCGGCGTTGTAGTCCTTGTAGAACTCGCGCGCCACGTCGTACGACACGTTGAGCAACTGGTTCTGCGCCGATGCCACGCCGCTGGCAGCCAGGGCCAGGGAGGCCAGGAGGGTCTTGATTTTCAGGGAGGTCATGGTTGCTTCGCCCGGTGATTGCTTGGAATGGAGGGCATTGTGCGAAGCCTTCTTTAAAACACAAAAGAATATATTTTTGTTTGTTAATCAACAAATCGCATATAAAACCACTCGCTCTCCAGTCCAGGGCCAGGCTCTCTCATCAGAATTCTTTGCGGAAAAATGGCTTCAAGCGCTTGACTGGAAAGCGCTAGCAGCTATATTTTTTATAGCAATCAATCCCGCACTAACCGGGCTGCAACCTGCACCGAAGCCATCCGGCCCCGCGTGGATCTCCCGACCCCATGGGCACGCCGGGGTATGCACATGCAGAGCGCCGCAGCCCCACGAGATGCCTTGACCTCAGCACCTGTGCCTTCCGGTCACCCCCCTGCACCGCACGGGTCAGGCGGTATCGGCAAGGCTGGAGACTATCGCTGCCATAGAGAGAACCGGATTGCCCGCTGACCACACCGCCCAGACAATTCCGACCCAACAAGTAACAACTTGCAACATCTCGTCTCCCACCCAACAAGGCAAAACACGATGCAAAACTGGAAAATCAGTCAACGCCTGATGGCAGGCTTTGGTCTCGTCATCGCCATGCTGCTGGGCATGTCGGTGTACAGCGTGTATATCGCCCGCGGCATTGACGCCGCACTCACGGCCAACGCCACGCAGAACGCGGTCATCCAGCGCGCCGCCATCAATTTCCGCGGCTCCGCCCACGACCGCTCGATTGCCGTACGGGATGTGGTGCTGGCCCCCAACGAAGCTGCACGCCAGCGCGAAATCGAAGCGATCGATCGCCTGGCCGCGTTCTACGCCGCATCGGGGCAACAAATGGACAAGGTGCTTCAAAGCGGCGGCTCGGTTCCACCTGAAGTGGCGCCCATGGTGCAAGCCATCCGGGACATCGAAGCGCGTACCGTTGCCACCACGCGCAAGGTAGTGGCTCTGGTACAGGCAGGCGACCGCACAGCGGCCGAAGCCTTGCTCTGGAGCGATGCCAAGCCACAGTACGAACAGTGGCTGGCGGCCATCAACAAGTTGATCGACTTTGAAGAGGCCCGCATCATCAAAAACAGCACCGAGGCCAACCAGGAGGCAAGCCAGTTCAGCAAAGTCATGCTGGCCATCACCGCGCTGGCCCTGCTGGTGGGTGTGACCGCCACGGTGCTGGTGTCCCGCAGCATCGGCCGCGAGCTGGGGGCCGAGCCCCGTGAGGTGCGCTCTGTGGTGCAGGCCATGCAGCAGGGCAACCTGACGGTGGCCGTGCCGGTGCGGCCAGGCGACAGCAGCAGCGTGATGGTGGCTGTGCGCGACATGCAGCAGCGCTTTCATGAACTGGTATCGGCCGTGCGCGACAACATCGACGAACTCCACGCCACCAGCAGCGCCATTGCCAACGGCAACCAGCACCTGGGCCAGCGCACCGAACAGGCCGCCAGCAGCCTGGAACAGACCGCCGCCAGCATGGAAGAACTGACCGCCACCGTGCGCCAGAGCGCCGATTCCGCCCAGGCAGCCAACCGGCTGGCCGCGCAGGCGGCCGGCACGGCCTCGCGGGGCGGTGAGGTCATGCAGCAGGTGGTGAGCACCATGGCGGACATCCACCACAGCAGCCAGAAGATTGCCGACATCATCAGCGTGATCGACGGCATTGCGTTCCAGACCAACATCCTGGCACTCAATGCCGCCGTCGAAGCCGCCCGTGCGGGCGAGCAGGGGCGGGGCTTTGCCGTGGTGGCCAGCGAGGTGCGCAGCCTGGCCGGGCGCAGCGCCGAGGCGGCCAAGGAGATCAAGGCGCTGATCCAGGCCAGCGTGGAGAAGGTGGATTCGGGCAGTCAGCTCGTGACCAACGCGGGCGCCACGATGGAGGAGATCGTGCAGGGGGTGCAGCGCGTCACCTCCATCATCGGCGAGATCAGCACGGCCGCCGTCCAGCAAAGCGACGGCATTTCACAGGTCAACGTCGCGGTGTCCCAGCTCGACCAGATGACTCAGCAAAACGGTGCCCTGGTCGAGGAAAGCCGCACGTCCGCGGACAACCTGCAATCCCAGGCCCAGCGCCTGACCGCCCTGGTGGAGGTGTTCCAGGTTGGCACCGCCGCCCACCGCCGCGCCGCCCTGCCCGCGCGTTGAAAGGCCTGCAGCCGCAAGCACTCAGAAACGCACGGCCTCGAACGCCGGGTACAGATCGTCCACCCAGTGGTTCAGTTCGTCGTGCGACACATCCAGCGAGGCCATGCAGGCCTCGCCGTGTTGGCGCCATTCGCGTGAGGGCTCCAGGCCCTCATGGTGGTGCACCAGGTGCTCGGCGAGCAAGCCCATGGCTACCAGGTGGCGCACGGTGGGGCTGAACTGGTCGTCCTGCAGGCAGCCGAAGTCGTGGTGTAGCCAGATGGCCTGCGCCACATCGCCCGTGAGGTGCCAGGTGCGCGCAACGATGGCGCCCACCACGGCATGGTCGGTGCGGTGATTGGCGTTCTCGGTCTGGGTGAAAGTGCGGTCCTGGCGCGCCAGGGCCTCGGTGACCGTACTGGCATATCCGCGCACCGCCTTCACCAGCACCGGCATGCCGACGTGACAGAACAGGCCGAAGCTGTAGCCCAGGCCCGGGTCCAGGCTGTAGAGCTGGCGGCCAATGTGCTCGCAAGCGATGGCGCGGCGTTGCGAGCTTTCCCAGAAATGCTCCAGCAGCGGCGAGCGCACCTGCAGCGCCTGGCGCGTGATGAAGGCCGAGAGCAGCTCCACCGCCGGGCGCAGGCCCAACACGGTAAGTGCCATGCCCACGGTCTGCACGGGTTGATCGAGCCGGTACAGCGGGCTGTTGGCGGTGCGGATCAACGCCGCCGCCAGGGCCACATCGGACGAGGCCAACTGGTCCAGCGCATCCATGTCCGTCTCTTGCTGGGCCAGTATTTCCTGCAGGCGAAACAGGGCCTGCGGGCATGGCGGAATGACGATGGCACGCACAGCGGGCAAGCTGCGGGCCTGGCGAATGTTCTGGTCGATCGGGTGGTCGGTCACGGTGGAAATCCCCGGCGATGGGTGCCTGGTGGCCGCAACTAGGTGCTTGCACAACCCACACAGACTTTGTTTCAATTGGTTGCATTGTGACCGCAAACCGGTGTCCGCGCCCCCCCCCCCGGCGGCCAGAGGCCGCTTCATCCCCCTGTTGACACACGGGTCGCCATGCTGCTGCGCCCCGGCATGGATTCGCCCAGAAAGTCCAGAAAATGCCGCACCGCAGGTGCCAACCCACGGCGCGAAGGAAAGACCGCGTGCACGATGCCCGGCGTGGGCGCCCAATCCGGCAGCACGCGCACCAAACGCCGGTCGCGGATTTCATCGTGGCACATGTAGTCGGGCAACCAGCAAATGCCGGTGCCCGACAGCGCGGCAAACTTGAGCGTGAGCAGGTCATCGGCCACATAGCGCGGTGTGTGCTGCACCGTCTGCTGGGCACCATTGGGGCCGATGAGCTGCCACACGGCCTTGCCGTCGGGTGCCGACATGGAGATGGAGTCCATGCGCGCCAGGTCGGCCAACGTCGTGGGCGTGCCCTGGCGGATCAGCAGATCGGGGCTGGCCACCAGCACCTGGCGCGCCACATCCAGGCGCTTGACGACCATGCTGCCGCTGTCGTCCACCGTGGGCCGCACGCGCAGCGCCACGTCCAGGCCTTCTTCCACGAGGTTGACGGCCCGGTTGCTCACCTGCAGCTCCACCCGCACCAGGGGATGGCGCGCCAGAAAAGCAGGCATCAACTCGCCCAGCACCGTCTGCGCGAGCGTGACCGGGCAACTCACCCGGATGGTGCCGCGCGGCTCGGTCTGCACCTGGGCCACCGTGTCGCGCGCCGCCAGGGCCGACTCGCGCACCGCCTGGCAATGCCGCAGAAAGGCCTCGCCCACATCGGTCAGGGACAGCTTGCGCGTGGTGCGCTGCAACAGGCGTACGCCCAGTTGCGCCTCCAGCTCGGAAACCCGGCGCGACAGGCGCGACTTGGGGATGCCCAAAGCCCTCCCGGCGGCAGCAAAACCGCCCCGCTCCACCACTTCAGCGAAGTACAGCATGTCGTTGAGATCCTGCATGGTGGCTCCTTGGCGCTCATTTGCTTATTGTTCCATTGGCAGGACAATCTATCGCATTTTCACCAACTTATCAAAAACTAAGGCGATCTCCACAATCTATCCATCGCCACACACCGTGGCTCCACCCCCAGGAGATCACCATGCAACTGCTTCACATCGATTCCGCCATCACCGGTTCCAACTCGGTATCCCGCCAGCTCACCGCACAGGTGGTGGCCGCCTGGACCGCCGCCCACCCCGGCACACAGGTGGATTACCTGGACCTGGTGGCCAACGCCCCGGCCCACTTCACCATGGAAGCCATGGCCCCGCGCACCGGGCAGACCGAGGGCCTGAGCGAGGTGCAGGTGCGCGAGAACGCTGTGTCCGAACAGCTGGTGAGCCAGTTCCTTGCCGCCGACGTGGTGGTGATTGGTGCGCCGTTCTACAACTTCAGCATCCCCACGCAGCTCAAGGCCTGGATCGACCGCATCGCCCAGCCCGGCCGCACCTTCCAGTACACGGCCAACGGCCCTGAGGGCCTGGCCAAGGGCAAGACCGTGATCATCGTGTCGAGCCGTGGCGGCGTGTATTCCACCAGCGAAGGCGGCCGTGCCATGGAACACCAGGAGAGCTACCTGCAGACCGTGCTGGGCTTTTTCGGCGTGACGGATGTGCGCTTTGTGCGTGCCGAGGGTGTGGCCATGGGTGAAGCCGCCAAGGCCAGTGCCCTGAGCGCAGCGCAGCAGCACATCGGCCAGGCCGCCAACCAGCCGCTGGCACAGCAAGCCGCTTGAGATAAAACACATCCCCCTGTGGCGCTTCGCGCCTTCCCCCTTCTCTCGCAGTGCTGCGCACCGCGGGAAGGGGAACGCCACCAGCGCGGCGGGACGGCCCTTGCGCGGTGGCTCTGGCCTGGGATGCGCCAGTTTCATGCTCTTGCATCGCGGGCGCCGCGTTCGCGGAACGGATCACTGATGTGCTGCCCGGCGCCTCATTCGCCCAGCGCGCGCTCCAGTGCCGCGTGCAGGCGGCGCGCATACAAGGCGGCATCCCAGGGGCGATCGGCCAGCACATCGCACGACACGGTGCGCCGCTGCATGCCGTCCACATCGTCGGGGTGGCCCAGGGCGCCACACAGCAAAGGCCAGTCCGGCACCGTGGCCAAGGTGCCCGCGACCAGCAGCACCCCCGTGCGCTGGCGGCGCTGGGCCAGCCCCACCAGCTTGCGGCCCGCCGCATCCACCACCTCCCAAGGGGCCAGACTGCCGTAGCAGGCCCAGCCCACCACGGGGCCCAGGTGCGCGTTGGCGACAGTGACTTCCGATTCCGGCAGGGCACGGCCAGCCACACCCAGAGCGGCCAGCACCTCCACATGCAGTTGGCCCAGGTCACGGTAACTGTCGGGCAGGCGCCCGCGCACCCAGGGGTGCGTCAGCGGCAAGGCCACCGAAGCGCTCACCATCCACGGCCCGGTCAGCACCGCACCGCCCCCCGACGGGCGCACCAGCACATCCATTCCCTGCGGCATCCGCTGCGCCGCTTCGGCATGCAGGGCGCGCTGCGAACAACCCAGCACGATGGCGGGATCTCGGTACGTCCAGACGCGAAAACGGGGCGCAGTGACGGGCTCGGCCATCTGGAGCGTGTTCCAGGCCTGCTCTTGCTGTACGGTGTCGATGGGAAGGCTCCGAGGGTGAAAAGGGGTCGCCGATGGCGCGCCGAACTATCCTGCTGCCAGGGCTGAAAGTCAAATTGGCAAACCCCAGCGCAAGCAACACGCTATGTTTTTTATAGCTACCAGCGCTTTGAATACGGGCTTCAGAAGCCATTTTCCCTAAAAATTGGTGCCCCACCACCCCCTGTGCACCCACTGCCCCATGGCCTGGCAAGCCCCGGCGTCGGCCGGTCGCTTTCATCCGCCCCGCTGCGCCCTGCTCCAACGCTCCCTCGCTTTCAGGATGCAAGAAAACCGCGCCCCCAATTCCAAAGTAATTTAGTCAAGATAATGCGCAACCAAATCAAGCGAACCACAGAAACCGATAAATAAAATCGGAAATTCCCAAGTGAACATAACGCATCACCGTCACCGAATGGGAACGCAAAAATGAGGGCACTTGCGGTTGGAGGCACCTGCGGAAGGCGCAAAACATGTATCTTAGTTACATTGCACTCTACTGACGGGTCTCCTGGCGTGGGCCACCCTTGGCGCATTCAGAACAGAACCCTGGCACCTCTGGGATTGAATCTGCGGCTGGCAACCCGGGAACGGCAGCCCTTGCGTATGCACCGTTCTCCCCGCAGCAGTGGGGTGGCCAGGCCGTTGGCCAGCGCGCAGACCCCACGAACACTGGCTTTGGTGCGTTGCAGCAGGATTCGATGCTG
The DNA here is from genome assembly GCF_010020825.1 of Acidovorax sp. 210-6. Classification (GTDB taxonomy): domain Bacteria; phylum Pseudomonadota; class Gammaproteobacteria; order Burkholderiales; family Burkholderiaceae_C; genus Simplicispira; species Simplicispira sedimenti. The sequence goes on along the minus strand of NZ_JAACJE010000001.1, from coordinate 1,655,029 downwards.
GGTGAGCCCCATCGCTTCTGCCAAGGCGGCGCACTCAGCCAAGCTCTCAGGCACCAAGTTCCTCAAAAAAGCCATAAGAAAAGTATGTTTTTTGATCGCGATCAAACATACATCTCACGTACAGGTTCAGCATACCGGGCATCAGGTTACATATCAGTAAATACAAAAAACCCACGACAGCAGAAATGTTCAACCGATATTTCGGTTATGTAGCCGGTCAAGAATTTTCAACACTCCACGATTCGATACGGTGCTGAAAATATAGGCACATCGATTTTCTGGCTGTTCACACCAATATCTGCGCCACACACAGCCGCGCGACGAAAGCCCCCCTTGAATATCTCCAGCGCCATTGTTTATGCGAGGCCCGGCACCGATACCGTGCTGCGCGAGCGACTCACCCAAGTGCAGGGTGTCGAAGTGCATGCCGCCTCCGAAGACGGAAAGATCATCGTCACCATCGAAGCCGAAAACGACCGCGCAGCGATCGATGTCTATGAGGCCCTCGGGCGCATCGACGATGTTTTGAATATCGCCATGATCTTCCAGCAAACCGAATCCCACCCTGATCAGGAGTTAGTGAAATGCAAGTAACCCGTCGTGACCTCATCAAGGCACATGCTGTCACCGCTGCTGCCACGGCCATCGGCATCAGCGTTCCAGGCGCGCAGGCGCTGGCGCAATCTGCCGGCTCCGGCGACGACATCCGTTGGGACAAGGGCGCCTGCCGTTTCTGCGGCACTGGTTGCGGCGTGCTCATCGGCGTCAAGGACGGCCGCGTCGTGGCCACCCAGGGCGACCCCGACGCGCCAGTCAACAAGGGCCTGAACTGCATCAAGGGTTACTTCCTGTCCAAGATCATGTACGGCAAGGACCGCCTCACGCAGCCGCTGCTGCGCATGAAGGACGGCAAGTTCGACAAGAACGGCGAGTTCGCACACATCTCGTGGGACAAGGCATTCGACATCATGGAGGAGAAGTGCAAGGCCGCGCTCAAGGCGGGCGGGCCGCGCAACATCGGCATGTTCGGCTCCGGCCAATGGACGATCTGGGAGGGCTACGCAGCCGCCAAGTTGTTCAAGGCCGGCTTCCGCTCCAACAACATCGACCCCAACGCCCGCCACTGCATGGCCTCGGCCGTGGCCGGTTTCATGCGCACCTTCGGCATCGACGAGCCCATGGGCTGCTATGACGACTGCGAGCACGCCGACGCTTTCGTGCTGTGGGGCTCGAACATGGCCGAGATGCACCCCATCCTGTGGTCGCGCGTCACCGACCGGCGTCTCACGGCCAAGCACGTCAAGCTGCATGTGCTGTCCACCTTCACGCACCGCTCGTGCGAACTGGCCGACAGCGAGCTGATCTTCAAGCCCCAGTCGGACCTGGCGATCCTCAACTACATCTGCAACTACATCATCCAGAGCGGCGCGGTGAACGAGGACTTCGTCAAGAAGCACGTGAACTTCCGCAAGGGCGTGACCGACATCGGCTACGGCCTGCGCCCCACCCACCCGCTGGAGCAGGCCGCCGGCAACAACGGCTATCCCGGCCCGGACGGCAAGCCCAAGGGCGCGCCCGATGCGTCTGCGCCCATCAGCTTCGAGGAATTCAAGCAGTTCGTCGCCGAATACACCCTCGACAAGGCGCATGAGCTTTCGGGTGTGCCCAAGGACAAGCTCGAAGCGCTGGCCAAGACCTATGCCGACCCCAAGACCAAGGTCACGTCCTTCTGGACCATGGGCTTCAACCAGCACACGCGCGGCACCTGGGTCAACAACATGATCTACAACGTCCACCTGCTGGTGGGCAAGATCTCCGAGCCTGGCAACAGCCCGTTCTCCCTCACGGGCCAGCCCTCGGCCTGCGGCACGGCGCGCGAAGTGGGCACCTTTGCCCACCGCCTGCCCGCCGACATGGTGGTGACCAACCCCAAGCACCGCGAAATTTCCGAGAAGCAGTGGAAGCTGCCCGCCGGCACCATCCCCGACTGGATCGGCCTGCACGCCGTGGCCCAGAGCCGCGCGCTCAAGGACGGCAAGCTCAACTTCTACTGGACCACGACCACCAACAACATGCAGGCCGGGCCGAACATCAACGGCGAAATCTGGCCCGGTTTCCGCAACCCGGCCAACTTCGTGGTGGTGTCCGACTGCTACCCCACGGTGTCCGCCATGGCGGCCGACCTGATCCTGCCCTCGGCCATGTGGGTGGAGAAGGAAGGGGCGTTTGGCAACGCCGAGCGCCGCACGCAGTTCTGGCGCCAGCAGGTCAAGGCCCCGGGCCAGGCCAAGTCCGACCTGTGGCAGTACATCCAGTTCTCCAAGCGCTTCAAGGTCGAGGAAGTGTGGCCTGCCGAGCTGCTGGACAAGGCTCCCGAGTACAAGGGCAAGACCCTGTACGACGTGCTCTATGCCAATGGCCAGGTGAACAAGTTCCCGCTCTCCGACCTGCAGAAGGGCTTCGACAACGACGAGTCCAAGGAACTGGGCTTCTACCTGCAGAAGGGCCTGTTCGAGGAATACGCCGAGTTCGGCCGCGGCCATGCGCACGACCTGGCTCCGTTTGACACCTACCACAAGGCGCGCGGCCTGCGCTGGCCCGTGGTGGACAACAAGGAAACGCTGTGGCGCTTCCGCGAGGGCTACGACCCCTACGTGAAGAAGGGCGAAGTGGTCAAGTTCTACGGCAAGCCCGACGGCAAGGCCTGGATCTTCGCCCTGCCCTACGCGCCCGCCGCCGAGATGCCCGACGCCGAGTTCGACCTGTGGCTGTCCACCGGCCGCGTGCTGGAGCACTGGCACACCGGCTCGATGACGCGCCGCGTGCCCGAGCTGTACCGCGCCATGCCCGATGCCTGGCTCTACATGCACCCCGAGGACGCCAAGAAGCGCGGGCTGCAGCGCGGCGACACCGTCAAGGTGATGACGCGGCGCGGCGAGGTCAGCACCAAGGTGGAAACCCGTGGCCGCAACAAGCCGCCGCTGGGCCTGGTGTTCATGCCCTTCTTCGACGAGCACCGCCTGGTGAACAAGCTCACGCTGGACGCCACCTGCCCGATCTCGAAAGAGACCGACTTCAAGAAGTGCGCCTGCAAGGTGGTGAAGGCCTGACCCTCCAAGGGCGCATGGAGACATGCGCCCGGCCCCTCCCTCGTTCTGTTCCGCCCACACCATGACCGCCCCCGTCAAAGACACCGCGCGCCGCCAGTTCATCCTCGACACCACGAAGATGGCCTGCGGCATGAGCGTGCTCGGACTGGGCCTGGGCTTGGTCAGCAAGCAGGCCAAGGCCTTGCCAGCGGGCGCCATCCGGCCGCCGGGCGCAGGCAACGAGACCGACTTCCAGTCCGCCTGCATCCGCTGCGGCCTGTGCGTGCGCGACTGCCCCTATGACATCCTGCAACTGGCCACGCCGGCACAGCAGGTGGCCACGGGCACACCCTTCTTCGTGGCGCGCAGCAAGCCTTGCGAGATGTGCGAGGACATTCCCTGCGTCAAGGCCTGCCCTACGGGCGCGCTGGACCATGACCTGACCGACATCACCCAGGCCAAGATGGGTCTGGCGGTGCTGGTGGACCATGAAACCTGCCTGAACTTCCTGGGCCTGCGCTGCGACGTGTGCTACCGCGTCTGCCCGGTGATCGACAAGGCCATCACGCTCGAAGTGCAGCACAACGAGCGCACGGCCAAGCACACCATGTTCCTGCCGACGGTGCACTCCGAGCACTGCACGGGCTGCGGCAAGTGCGAGGCGTCCTGCGTGCTGGAGGTGGCAGCCATCAAGGTCTATCCCATCGCGCAGGCCAAGGGCGAGCTGGGCGCGCACTACCGCATCGGCTGGGAAGAAAAGCGCAAGGCCGGCCAGTCGCTGGTGGAAGACAAGGGCCTGATCGACCTGCCCGACCGCATGCCCGAAGGCACCACCCTGCCCGGCCACTTCGACCCGGGCAGCAGCAAGGGCCTGCCCAGCAGCCCCTTCGGCTCTGAAGGCAAACTCCCTGACGGAGCACCGCGATGAAGCCCGCCGACAACGCCTTTGCCCGCGAGGCCATCGAAGCCAAGGGCTGGTGGGGTGCGCACCGCTGGCTGGTGCTGCGCCGACTGGTGCAACTGACCGTACTCGCGCTGTTCCTTGTGGGACCGTGGTTCGGCTGGTGGATCGTCAAGGGCAACCTCAACTACAGCCTGACGCTGGGCACGCTGCCGCTGGCCGACCCGCTGGTGATGCTGCAACTGCTCGCCACGCGCCATGTGCCCGAGCGCAACGCCATCATCGGCGTGTGCATCGTGCTGGTCTTCTACCTGCTGGTGGGTGGTCGTGTTTACTGCGCCTGGGTGTGCCCGGTGAACATCGTCACCGACGCGGCCAGCGCCCTGCGCCGCAAGCTCGACATCCGCGGCGGCGGCGACATGCCGCGCCAGACGCGCTACTGGATCCTGGCACTCATCCTCGTGCTGGCGGCCACCACCGGCGGCATCGTCTGGGAGCTGGTGAACCCGGTGTCCCTGCTGCCGCGCGGCCTGATCTTCGGCATGGGCGCGGGCTGGCTGGTCATTGGCGGCATCTTCCTGTTCGACCTGTTCGTCATGAAGCGCGGCTGGTGCGGGCATCTGTGCCCCGTGGGTGCCTTCCACAGCCTGCTGGGCCGCTGGAGCCTGGTGCGCGTGTCGGCCACCAAGCGCGAGGACTGCAACAACTGCCTCGACTGCTTCGTCGCCTGCCCCGAACAGCAGGTGATCCGCATGCCGCTCAAGGGCGCCAGCAAGGGCGTGGGCCCCATGATCCTGGACAGCAACTGCACCAACTGCGGGCGCTGCATCGATGTCTGCTCCAAAGACGTATTCACCTTTGTTCCGCGCTTTGCGCCGAACGAGGCCCCCACTACCAGTGCGGCCCCACAGCCGCCGCAATGATTCCAAACACCTTTCAAACGTGGAGATCCCCATCATGAAGACGACCCTCAAAATCTCGCTGGCCGCCCTCCTGTCCGTGGCCGCATGCTGGAGCGCCGCGCAGACGGTGAGCGCCATGCGCGGCAGTGATGTGCCGGCCGTCGACAAGGCTCCCGAGATCCAGCCCTACCTCGGCAGCAAGCCCGGCGGTCACGCACTCATCCCCCGCACCTTCCAGCAGCAACCGCCGCTGGTGCCGCACAAGGTTGAAGGTTTCGACGACATCACCAGCGAAGACAACGTCTGTCTGGATTGCCACATCCACAAGGAGGTGCGCGGCCAGAAGATCCCGCAGGTCAAGGAAAGCCACCTGGTCAAGCCCGTCAACCCCGATGCCCCGGTGATCGACAAGGCGCGCTGGCAGTGTAATTCCTGCCACGTACCGCAGATCGACGCCAAGCCCCTGGTGGAAAACGTCTTCAAGGGCAACACCGCCGCCAAGTGACTCTCACCCGGGCGCCAGCCGCCCGGTATGCCCCTGCTCCAAATACCCCCCGCTATTGCGCGCCATGGCAGTGTCCCTGCCCTCTGGCGCGGTTTTTTTGGGCCACACTGAAAGTGTCAAGCGCAGCCCTCGGTGCCATCGTGGGATGACGCTCAGAGCCGATGCAGCGCCCAGGGTCAAAGCAGCGTCGGCAAGAGGAAACTTGATAAAGTGGCGGCCAAGGCCCATTTCGGTGGTTCCAAGGGTTTGGGAATGCGGCAAAACCATTCTGGAAGCTGCCCCTCCAAACCACAGCCACGGTGCCTCCGTTTTTTTATTACCAACACATTTCAAAGGTTCCCCATGGCACGCATGGTTCAATGCATCAAGCTCGGCAAGGAAGCCGAAGGCCTTGACTTTCCCCCCTATCCCGGCGAGCTCGGCAAGCGCATCTGGCAAAGCGTGAGCAAGGAAGCCTGGGCCGCCTGGATCAAACACCAGACCATGCTGGTGAATGAAAATCGCCTGAACCTGGCCGACGCACGCGCCCGCCAGTACCTGGCACGCCAGATGGAGCAACATTTCTTCGGCGGCGGTGCGGACGCGGTGCAGGGCTACGTCCCCCCCAGTGCCTGACACGCCCACCCCGTGCCCTCTGCACGCACACCGGCGCCCTCCGCGGCGCCTTTTTTCATTGGCTATTGAAGCAACCCACCATGGCTGACGGCATTGACTGGCTCGACGACGGCACCCCCTACAGCAAACGCTTTGGCGACCGCTACCACGGTGAGCAAGGCGCACTGGCACAGGCGCAGGCCGTGTTTCTACAGGGCTGCGGCCTGCCCCAGGCCTGGGCTGGCGCACGGCAGTGGCGCATCCTGGAGACCGGGTTTGGCATGGGGCTCAACTTCCTGGCCACCTGGGCTGCTTGGCGGGCAGACGCGCAGCGCCCCCAGATGCTGCATTTCATGTCGGTGGAAGCGTGGCCGGTGGCGGCCGGCGACCTGATGCGCGCCGCAGAGCGCCACCCGGAGTTGCTGCCACTGGCCCACGAACTGTTCGCCCAGTACTGGGGTCTGCTGCCCGGCGTGCATAGGCTGGTGTTCGAGGGTGGACGCGTACTGCTGACCCTGGCCATTGGCGACGCCCACACGCAGTTGCGCGAACAGGCTTGGCAAGCCGACTCGGTCTATCTGGACGGGTTTGCCCCGCAGTGCAACCCTGACATCTGGAGCCTGCCCACCCTGCAGGCCATGGCGCGCTGCTGCCACCCAGGCACCCGTTTGGCCAGTTGGACTGTGGCAGGTAGCGTGCGCGAGGCCTTGACGCAGTGCGGCTTCCGTGTGGAAAAGGTGCCTGGCCTGCCCCCCAAGCGCGCAAATCTGAACGCATGGTACGAACCCGCCTGGTCCGCACCCAGCCCCGCGCCTTGGCCTGCAGAGCGCACATGCATCGTCATTGGCGCCGGGCTGGCGGGAGCCACCAGCGCTGCCAGCCTGGCGCGGCGCGGCTGGCGGGTGGAGGTGATCGACGCTGGTGACACACCGGCCACCGGCGCCTCAGGCCTGCCGGTGGGGCTGTTCGGGCCGCACCTCTCCAGCGACGACAACGTGTTCACCCGCGTTTCGCGCGCCGGGGTGCGCGCCATGCTGCAGCAATCGCAGGCCCTGTTGCAAAGCGGCGTGGACTGGAGCCCCAGCGGCGTGCTGGAGCGCCGGCCCCCCGGCAAACCGGGCCTGCCCCCGGGTTGGGAGGACGGCCCAGGCCCCGACTGGTACCACGCCGCGCCCACCGCCACGCTGCAAACCGCAGGCTTGCCCGAGGACAGTACCGCCTGCTGGCATGTGCAAGCAGGCTGGGTGCGTCCGCAACGCCTGGTCGAGCGCCTGCTGGCACAGCCCGGCATCCATGTGCGGCTGGGCCACCGGGTGGCCGGGTTGCAGCGCAGCGACTGCGGCGACTGGCAGGTGATGGACGCGCAAGGAACCCTCGTGGCCCAGGCCCCACTGGTGGTGCTGGCCGCAGGCCCGGCCACCAATGCGCTGCTGAGTCTGGCGCAGGCCCCGCACCTGCCCCTGCAGCCCGTGCGCGGGCAATTGAGCTGGGGGCCGCAAACGGCGGCCATGGCCGGTTTGCCCCCTTTTCCCATCAACGGCAACGGCGCACTGGTCGCACATGTGCCGCACGGCGCAGGGACCGCATGGCACCTGGGCTCGACCTTTGACCGCGACCAGGAGCGCCTGCCTTTGAGCCCCGAAGAACAGGCCACGGCCCATGCCACCAACCTGCACCGCCTTCAAAGCCTGGTGCTCAGCGCCGAGCCGCTGCTGCACCCGGCCTTTGAAACCACAGAACCCGATGCCCTGCAGGCCTGGGCCGGCGTGCGCTGCACCTCACCCGACCGGCTGCCCTGCGTGGGGCCAGTGTCGGCCGACCGGCCCGGCCTGTGGGTGAGCACGGCCATGGGCGCACGCGGGCTCACGCGGGCTGTGCTGTGCGGTGAGCTGCTGGCTGCCTGGCTGCACCAGGAACCCTTGCCACTGGACGCCAAGCTGGCCCGCGCCCTGCGCGCCGAACGCTTGGTGGCCGCCAGCGCATCCAAATAGCATTTTAAATATATAAGAAGCACAAAAAATTAGTTTGCATATATATAAAGGCCGCCTACAGTCGCGGCCATGCCAGATATTGCATTCATCGTTGCCGGCTTTGCCGTGGGGCTGATCGTGGGACTGACCGGTGTGGGCGGCGGCTCGCTGATGACGCCCGTGCTGATCTTCTTCTTTGGCGTGAAGCCGCACCTGGCGATCGGCACCGACCTGCTGTTTGCCGCCTTCACCAAGCTGGGCGGCACGGTTAGCATGGCGCGCCAGCGCCTGGTGCCCTGGCGTGTGGTGGGCCTGCTGAGTGCGGGCAGCATTCCGGCAGCGCTGGCTGCGCTGTGGCTGCTGCACTACCTGGGCCCTGCCAGCGACCGCGTGCAACACCTCATGACCACCACCCTGGGCGTGGCACTGCTGCTGACAGCCGCCGCCACTCTGTACAAGGTGCTGGCCTTCTCGGCCCAGCGCCAGGCCGCCGAGCTGGCTGCCCGCCGGGCCAACGCCGCCAATGCCGCCGAGCCGCGCCACTGGAGCCTGCCGGTGCTGCTGGGGGCGGTCATCGGCGTCATGGTCACGTTCACCTCGGTCGGCGCGGGCGCCATTGGCGTGACCGTGCTGCTGCTGGTGTTCCCGCACCTGCCGCTGCCACGCATCGTTGCCGCCGACATTGCCTACGCTGTGCCGCTGACGCTGGTCGCCGGCATGGGCCATGCGTCGCTGGGTTCCGTGGACTGGCCGCTGCTGGCGCAGTTGCTGGCAGGTTCGCTGCCTGGCATCTGGCTGGGTTCGCGCCTGGTGTCACGCACGCCGGAGCGGCTCATTCGCTCGGCCCTTTCCGTGCTGCTCGCCTGGGCGGGCACCAAACTGGTTTTTATCTAAGAAGCTGTGAACGAACCCACCATGCCCGCTCATTCCGCCAAAACACACCCGCTCGTCGTTGCAAATGCTCGCCATAGCCCGCGCTATGGCTGCGCTTTGCGCCTAGATCGGCCGCGTTTTCGCGGCCTGCTCGGACACGCCGGATTCATTCACACCTTCTGAGTATTCCCATGTACCAATACACCGAATTCGACAAGCAGTTCATCCGCCTGCGTGCCCAACAGTTCCGCGACCAGCTCGAGCGCTGGCAACGCGGCGAGCTGAGCGATGAGCACTTGCTGCCGCTGCGCCTGCAAAATGGCTGGTACATCCAGCGCTATGCGCCCATGGCGCGCATTGCCGTGCCCTATGGCGAAATCAGCAGCACGCAGTTGCGCATGCTGGCGCACATTGCGCGCGACTACGACCGCCCCACGCCCGAGCTGCTGGCCCACGCGCAGGCCACGCAAGACCAGTTGCAGGCGGCCCAGCCCGGCCTGACGCTGGCTGCCGCGCCCCTGACCTACGGCTACGGGCACTTCACCACGCGCACCAATGTGCAGTTCAACTGGATTCCCATCACCAAGGCGGCCGATGTGATGGACCTGCTGGCCAGCGTGCACATGCACGGGATCCAGACCAGCGGCAACACCATCCGCAACATCACCTGCGAGGCCTACGAAGGCATTGCCGAGGACGAGATCCTGGACACCCGGCCCTTTGCCGAAATCATGCGCCAGTGGAGCACGCTGCACCCGGAATTCGCCTTCCTGCCGCGCAAATTCAAGATCGCCTTCAACGGCGCCGAGGAAGACCGCGCCGCCACCGGCTGGTACGACATCGGCCTGCAGGCGCGCCGCGCCGAGGACGGCAGCGCGGGCTTCACCGTCAAGGTGGGCGGCGGGATGGGCCGCACGCCCGTCATTGGCAGCGTGGTGCGCGAATTCCTGCCCTGGGACCAGATCCTCAACTACGTGGAGGCCGTGATCCGCGTGTACAACGGCTACGGCCGCCGTGACAACAAGTGGAAGGCACGCATCAAGATCCTGGTCAAGGCCGAGGGTCAATCCTTCATCGACGCGGTGGAAAAAGAGTACCGCGCCATTGTGGAACAGGACGGCGCACCGCACACCATCACCGCGGCGGAACTGGCCCGCGTGCAGGCCAGCTTTGTGGTGCCGCCGCTGCAGCCCGCCAGCCGCACGCACAGCGTGAACACCTCCGGCCAGCTCTACCAGCGCTGGCTGCAGCAAAACGTGCGCGGCCACAAGCTGGCAGGCATGAAGGCAGTCACACTGTCCTTCAAGCGCGTGGGCTTTGCCCCAGGCGACGCCAGCGCCGACACGCTGGACGCCCTGGCCCAGCTGGCCGAGCAGTTCAGCGCTGGCGAGGCGCGCATCACCCACGACCAGAACCTGATGCTGCCCTGGGTGTTTGAAAGCGACCTGCCCGCACTGTACGAAGCCGCACGCGCGCTGGGTCTGGCCCAGCCCAACATCGGCCTGCTGACCGACATGATTGCCTGCCCCGGCGGCGACTTCTGCTCGCTGGCCAACGCCCGCTCGCTGCCCATTGCGGCAGCCATCACCGAGCGCTACCAGGACCTGGACGAACTGTTCGACCTGGGCCCCATCGACCTGCACATGAGCGGCTGCATCAACAGCTGCGGCCACCACCACAGCGGCCACATTGGCATCCTGGGCGTGGACAAGGACGGCATGGAGTGGTACCAGATCACCCTGGGCGGCTCGGACGGCTCGCAACTGTCGGGCCCGGCCATTGGCGGCAAGGTGGTGGGCCCCGCGTTCTCGGCGGCCGAAGTGCCCGACGTGATCGAGGCCTTGCTGGGCACCTACCGCAGCCTGCGCAAGGGTGGTGAGTTCTTCATCGACACGCTGCGCCGCGTGGGGCAAGACCCCTTCAAGGCCGCAGCCAACGGCGCACGCCACCCCAAGGCCACTGAGGAAGCCCTGGCCGAATGAGCACCGCCCCTGTATTCCACGATGGATTCACTATGAAAATAATAGCTGCTGACGCAATAGATACGGTCGCTGAGAGCCAAAAAGTGCTGCAAATCGCCAACGATGCCGACCTGGCCGAACTGGCGGGCAGCGGCGCCCTCGAAGGGGTGGACCGCATCGAGCTGGTCTTCCCCAAGTTCACCGACGGCCGCGCCTTCAGCCAGGCCGTGCTGCTGCGCCGCCGCTACCGTTTTGCGGGCGACCTGCGTGCCACGGGCGACGTGCTGATCGACCAGCTCCTGCAAATGCAGCGCAGCGGGTTCAGCAGCGCAGTGCTGGCCCCCGGTATCCAGGCCGACGCGGCCGAGCGCCAACTGGCACGCTACCAAGGCTTCTACCAGGGCGACATGCTGGAGCCGCGCCCCTTGTTTGCCCGGGAGGCCGCATGAGCGCGCGCCGAGCCGTTCCCAAGCAAGCTCGCACCGCAGTGCGCAGCACGGAGGTAACCCAATGAGCACCATGACCGCCGCCGAACTTGCCCGCGTCAACGCCGAAATGGGCCGCGACGCCGCAGGCCTCACAGCCTGGGCGCTGGGCCTGGGTCAGCGCTCCATCGTCACCACCAACTTCCGCCCGTTCGAGGCCGTCATCCTGCACCTGGTCACCCGCGTGCAACCCGATGTGCCCGTGGTGTGGATGGACAACGGCTACAACACCGAAGCCACCTACCGCTTTGCCGACGAGGTGACAAAGCAGCTGGGGCTGAACCTGCGCATCTACTTGCCACGCCGCTCGCGCGCCCACCGCGAGGCGGTGGAAGGGGCCACGCCCGCGCTGGACGACCCGCGCCACGCCGCCTTCACCGAAGAGGTGAAGCTCGAACCCTTTGCCCGCGCCCTGCGCGAGACCGCGCCCCAGGTCTGGTTCACCGCGCTGCGCGCCACCGACACGGCCGTGCGCGCGCAGATGGAGCCCGTCAGCATCAACCCCGACGGCCTCATCAAGGTGGCGCCGCTGCTGCACTGGACGTCCAAGGACCTGCACGAATACTGCAAGGCACACGGCCTGCCCAATAATTTTGATTACGTGGACCCGACCAAGGGCGAAGACAACCGCGAATGCGGTCTTCATCTCGCCCACTGACCCCGACCGAACACGACCATGAACGCCCGCATCGACACCTCCACGCTGAGCCACCTCAGCAACCGCCACCTCGACGCGCTGGAAGAAGAAACCATCTTCATCCTGCGCGAGGTGGCCGCCGCCTTCGAGCGCCCCACCCTGCTGTTCTCGGGCGGCAAGGATTCGCTGGTCATGCTCAAGTGCGCCGAGAAGGCCTTTGGCGTGGGCCGCATCCCCTACCCGCTGCTCATGATCGACACGGGCCACAACTTCCACGAGGTGACGGACTTCCGCGACTTCCGCGCCAAGGAGCTGGGCGCCGAACTCATCGTGCGCAGCGTCGAGGACTCCATGGCGCGTGGCACCGTGCGCCTGGCGCACCCCGGTGAGAGCCGCAACGTGCACCAGTCGGTCACGCTGCTGGAGGCCATCGACGAGTTCCGCTTCGACGCCCTCATCGGCGGCGCCCGCCGCGACGAGGAAAAGGCGCGCGCCAAAGAGCGCATCTTCAGCCACCGCGACAGCTTCGGCCAATGGCAGCCCAAGGCCCAGCGCCCCGAACTGTGGACGCTGTTCAACACCCGCCTGGCACCCGGCGAGCACTTCCGCGTGTTCCCCATCAGCAACTGGACCGAGCTGGACGTGTGGCAGTACATCGACCGCGAGAACATCGCCCTGCCCTCGCTCTACTACACGCACAAGCGCCAGGTGGTCGAGCGCAAGGGGCTGCTCGTGCCCGTGACCGAACTCACGCCGCCGCGCGAGGGCGAGGTGGTGGAAACGCGCGACGTGCGCTTCCGCACCGTGGGCGACATCACCTGCACCTGCCCCGTGGAAAGCCCGGCCGCCACGGCCGCCGACATCGTGATCGAAACGCTGGCTGCCGACGTGAGCGAGCGCGGCGCCACGCGCATGGACGACAAGACCTCCGACGCCTCGATGGAAAAGCGCAAGAAAGACGGGTACTTCTGATGACTATGAATTTGATAGCTGATACCGCAGCAACGGCGGGCGATGCAGCCCAAAATGACCATATTTCAGCGCTGAAGTTCATTACCTGCGGCAGCGTGGACGACGGCAAGAGCACGCTGATCGGCCGCCTGCTGGTGGACAGCCGCGCCGTGCTGCAGGACCACCTGGCCGGTGTGCAGCGTGGTGGCGAGGTGGACCTGGCCCTGCTGACCGACGGCCTCAGTGCAGAACGCGAACAGGGCATCACCATCGACGTGGCCTACCGCTACTTTGCCACCGAAGAGCGCAAGTTCATCATCGGCGACGCGCCGGGCCACGAGCAGTACACACGCAACATGGTCACCGCCGCCTCGCAGGCCGACGCCGCCGTGGTGCTGGTGGATGCCACCAAGCTCGACTGGAAAAACCCGCAACTCGCGCTGCTGCCACAAACGCGCCGCCACAGCCTGCTGGTGCACCTGCTGCGCGTGCATTCGCTGGTGTTTGCCGTGAACAAGCTCGACGCCGTGGAAGACCCGCAGCTCGCCTTCCAGCACATCGGCGCCGCGCTGGCGCAGTTCGCCCAGGACGCCGGCATTCAGGTGGCCGCCACCGTGCCCGTCTCGGCCCTCAAGGGCTGGAACGTGGTGGATCGCCACAGCGGCTGGTGCGGCTACGAAGGCCCGAGCCTGCTGCAGATCCTCGAGCTGCTGCCCAACACCCCGGCCGACACCGGCCTGCCGCTGGCCTTCCCGGTGCAGTGGGTGGAGAAGTTCTCGTCTTCGTCCGACACCAGCCAGGGTCGCCGCGTGTTCTGGGGCCGTGTGGCCGCAGGCAGCGTGCAGCCGGGTAGCGCGGTGCAGGTCTTCCCCAGCGGGCAACTGGCCACCGTGGCCCAGGTGCTGGACCACGCACGCCGCCCCACCACCGTGGGTGCGGGCGAGAGCGCGGGCATCATCCTCGACCGTGAGGTGGACGTCTCGCGCGGCGACTGGATCGTGGCCGCACCCACGCAGGCCGCCGTGGCCGAAGACGACTTTGACGCACCTGCCGCCGTACCCGCATGGCCCGGCCAGCGCGAGATCAAGGCCACCGTGGCCTGGATGGACAACGAACCGCTGCTGGCGGGCCGCGTCTATTGGGCGCTGCACGGCCACCGCTGGGTCAAGGCCAAGGTGCGCCGCGTGGTGCACCGGCTGGACATCAATACCCTGGCCGAGGAAGACGCCGAGCGGCTGGACCCCAACGCCATCGGCCATGTGGAGCTGCTGCTGCAGGAACCCCTGCCCGCTGCACCGTTCAGCCAGGCGCGCGTGCTGGGCTCGCTGATTCTGGTGGATACGGCCAGCAACGCCACCGCAGGCGCCGTGCTGGTGAACTGAGCCAAAGCAACAAGCGCTCAGTTTTCCCCTGCACCGGCAGGGCCGCCCCCGGGGGGCGGCCTGCCACCGACTTAAAATCCAGGGTTATCCCGATTACAAATTCACACTGCCATGACCCACGTCGTCTCCGAAAACTGCATCAAGTGCAAATACACCGATTGTGTGGACGTGTGTCCCGTTGACTGCTTCGTCGAAGGCCCGAACATGCTGGTCATCAACCCGGACGAATGCATCGACTGTGCCGTCTGCGTGCCTGAGTGCCCGGCCAACGCCATCTTCGCCGAAGAAGACCTGCCCCCCACCGAGCTGGCCTTCATCAAGATCAACGCCGATCTGACCAACGCCCCCGGCTGGAAGCCCATCACCAAGCGCAAGGCCGCCCTGCCCGACGCCGACGAGTGGAACGGCCAGCCCGGCAAGGTCAAGGACCTGCAGCGGTAATGCACAACACCCTCTGGCGCTGCGCGCCTTCCCCCTTCTCTCGCAAAGCCATGCTTTGCGGGAAGGGGGACGCCGCCGGTGCTGCGGGGCGGCCCTTGCACGGCGGCCCTGGCCTGGGCCGCGTCCGTTGCATCGGCTGCAGGCCTCACTGAGTTCAGGAATGCTCAGCACCGACGCCATCGTCATCGGCGCGGGGCCTGTTGGCCTTTTCCAGGTGTTCCAGCTCGGCCTGCAAGGCCTGCGCGCCCACGTCATCGACGCACTGCCCCACCCCGGCGGCCAGTGCGCCGAGCTGTACGGCGACAAACCCATCTACGACATCCCCGCCGTCCAGGCCTGCACCGGGAACGAACTGGTGCAGCGCCTGCTGGCACAAATCCAGCCCTTCGCCCCCACGCTGCACCTCGGCCAGCAGGTGGACACGGTGCAGGCGTTGCCCGAAGGCGGCTTCCGCGTCGGCACTGCGCAAGGCACGCAGCTGCAGGCCCGTGCCGTGTTCATCGCCACCGGCGTGGGTGCCTTCGTGCCGCGCACCCTCAAGCTCCCCGGCCTGGAAGCCCATGAGGGCAACCAACTGCGTTACCGCCTGGACGAAGGCACCAGCCTCGTCGGCCAGCGCGTGGTGGTGCATGGAGGCGACGAACCCGCCGTGGCCCAGGCCATCGCCTGCGCCACCGCCCCCGAGGCCCTGCGCCCCGCCCACACCACCCTGCAGCACCGCCGCGACGTGTTCGACGCCCCGCCCGCCCTGCTGCAAGAGTTGCAGGCCCTGCGCGCGGCTGGCCGCATCGCGGTCGCCATCGGCGTGGCCGGCGGCATCGTCGAAGAGCAAGGGCGCCTCACCGCGCTGGACCTGACCACGCCCGAAGGCACGCAGCTGCGCCTGCCGCTGGACCTGCTGCTGGTGCGCCTGGGCCTGGTGCCGCGCTTGGGGCACATCGCCGAATGGGGCCTGGCCTTGGAACGCAAGCAGCTCGTGGTGGACACCGCCACCTTCGCCACCAGCGTGCCCGGCATCCACGCCGTGGGTGACGCCATCACCTACCCCGGCAAGCGCAAGCTCATCCTCAGCGGCTTCCACGAAGCCACGCTGGCCGCCTTTGGTGCGGCGGAATGGCTGGCGGGACACAAGCTGCCGCTGGAATACACGACCAGCAGCGAACGGCTGCAAGGCTTGCTGGGTGTGGCGCCGTCGGCGCACTGACCAGGCTGGGGTGCTCCTGGCCAGAGCATACGGCGCGCTACTTCCCCGCGTCATTTATTAATGGCGCTAAAAACGCACCCTGCTGCGGCAGAATCGCAACGCGCGCTCAGCGCGTGCGTCTGTACCCAGACACCGCCGCCCACGGGCCCGGGCCTACCCGCCCGGCGTCCAAGGGCACCCATTCCGCAATCCTCTTCGGAAGCCTCTTTCCATGCGCCCCTTTCTCCTGAAATCCCCCCTCGTCGCTGCTGTCATCCTGGCCTGTGCCGCCCCCGCCATGGCCCAGGAGCAAGTCGTCAAGATCGGCCACAGCGGCCCCTTGTCCGGCCCCAACACCTTTGCCGGGCGCGACAACGACAACGGCGTGCGCCTGGCTGTCGAGGAGCTCAACGCCCGCAAGATCACCGTGGGTGGCAAGACGCTGAAGTTTGAAGTGGTCTCCGAAGACGACCAGTGCGACGCCAAGACCGGCGTGGCCGTGGCCCAGAAGCTCGTGGATTCGGGCGTGAAGTACGTCATGGGCCCCTACTGCTCGGGCGTGGCCATTCCCGCATCGCGTGTCTACGACGGCGGCGGCACCATGGTTTCCACCGTGGGTACCAACCCCAAGGTCACGCAGGGCGGCTACAAGAACGTGTTCCGCATCGTTGCCAGCGACTCGCAGATCGGCGGCAACATGGCAGCCTACGCCGCCAACACCATGAAGCTCAAGAAGGTGGGCGTGGTCGATGACCGCACCGCCTTCGGTCAGGGCGTGGCCGAGGAGTTCGCCAAGGAAGCGCAGAAGCTGGGCCTGACCATCGTCGGCCGCGAGTTCACCAACGACAAGGCCACCGACTTCATGGCCATTCTGACCAGCCTCAAGGGCAAGCAGCCCGAGGCCATTTTCTACGGCGGCTACGCGCCCCAGGCCGCCCCCATGGCACGCCAGATGAAGCAGCTGGGCATCAGCGCCAAGCTGCTGGGTGGCGACACGCTGTGCAGCCCCGAGGTGGCCAAGCTTGCGGGCGACGCGGTCAACGACTTTGTGTACTGCGCCTACGCCGGCATGCTGATGGACGCCAACGACACCACCAAGGCCTTCCAGGACAAGTTCAAGAAGCGCTTTGGCCAAAACCCCGACGTGTATGGCCCGGCCTACTACGACCAGGTGATGTTCATCGGCGAAGCCATGCAAAAGAGCGGCTCCATCGATCCCGCCAAGGTCGGCGACTGGATGCGCAAGAACCCCTACAAGGGCGTGCTGGGTGAATACGGCTACGACGACAAGGGCAACCGCCTGAAGGCCCCCACGGTGGTCAACACCTTCAAGAATGGCAAGCCCATGGCGCTGAGCAGCCAGTGATACGCGCCTTCCGGCGCATGTCCGCCCCGCACACCTGAGGCGAGCGTCGGCTTGCCTATAATGCGGGGTTGCGCGGGTGTCGTTCAATGGTAGGACTCTTGCTTCCCAAGCAAATAACGTGGGTTCGATTCCCATCACCCGCTCCAGACAGCCATCTCTTCGGGCATCAAGCCACCCCACACAACCCGTTGACTCCATGGGAGCAGCGGGTTTTTTGTTGCCTTGAAGACATCGTGCCCCACGGCAAGCAGACCATCGAGGCGTGAGGGATCGTGTTGGCCAACGTCAAGCAGTTCAAGACCTGAAGCGGAGATTTGCCATGCACATTCCCGCACGCCGCCGCCCTGAGTTCGATGAAGCCAGGTACTACGAATACCCCGAGCACCTGCGCGCAGCCCTTGCCGACATGCCTGCAGCACCTGGGGTGTACCTCTTCCATGGCGAGGAAGGCGACCTACCGCTGTACATCGGCAAGAGCATCAACCTGCGCAACCGTTTGCTGGCCCATCTGCGCACACCCGACGAAGCGCGCATGCTGCGCCAGACCCGGCGCATCAGCCATATCCGCACGGCGGGAGAGATTGGGGCCCTGCTGCTGGAAGCGAAACTGATCAAGGAACTGCACCCGCTGTTCAACCAGAAGCTGCGCCGCAGCCGCCAGCTGTGTGCGCTGCGCATGAACGGCGACCGGCCCGAGGTGGTGTATGCCAAGGACATCCAGTTCGCCACCGAGTCCGGCCTGTACGGCCTGTTCAACAGCCACCGCGCCGCCCAGGAAGGGCTGCGCAAGCTCGCAGACCAGCACAAGCTCTGCTACGGCGCACTCGGCCTGGAAAAACTCCCGCCCGGCAAGGCGTGCTTCAGGGCCATGCTGCACCAGTGCGCCGGGGTCTGCCGGGGTGATGAATCGCCGAACGCACACCGCCAGCGCCTCTTCACCGCGCTGCTGGACCTGCAGATCGCCACCTGGCCGTATCCGGGCACGGTCGGTCTGGTCGAACGCTTTACCCCCGAGCGGAACGAATCAGCACCGCCACCCCATGCTAACGATGTCCAGATCCATGTGCTGCGCCACTGGTGCTACCTGGGCAGCGTGAGCAAGCCCGAAGAAGCGTCGGCACTGGATTGCGTGGCGGCGGGATTCGACGCCGATGGCTACAAGATCCTGTGCAAGCCGTTGCTCAGCGGGCGCTCCGAGATCATCTTGCTGTGATGTCACACCTCCCTGTGCGCGCTGGTCGACCTTGCCACACCGACAGCGGAAGGCGCCACCCAAGGCTGACGCCCTCCGCCCAAAACGCGCATCAGCACACTTCGTGCGCCCCCGCTAGAATGCGCCCCGCACCGCCGCACAGCGGTGCATTCGCTGGGGGTGCCCCTGCCAACGCTGGCAAGGGGCTGAGAGAGTCCCTTTGAACCTGATTGAGATCATCCTCGCGCAGGGAAGCCCGTCCTCGATTGCCATGCCCCTTCGCGCATGGCCCGGACCTTCCTTGTGCCGCACTGCCAAGGAGTCCACATGAGCACCCGCAACGCATCCGCCAACGAGGCGCTGACACCTGTCGGCGCCGACCAGCGCGTCTTTCAATGGCACGACCATGCCTCGCTGTGGTTCAGCCTGGGCGTGGGTCTGCTGGTGATGCAGGTGGGCGCCTACCTGATGCCTGCGCTGGGCACGCAAGAGGCGCTGCTGGCCATTGTGGCGGGCTCCATCCTGGGAGCAGGGTTGCTGGGTTGGGTGGCCAAGATCGGTTGCGACAGCGGCCTGGCCAGCGCAGGGCTGATGCATGCGGTGTATGGCCGCCAGTTCGCGCGCCTGCCCATCGTGCTCAACATCATCCAGCTCATTGGCTGGGGGACCTTTGAGCTGGTGGTGATGCGCGATGCCAGCGTCGCGATTGGTCGCCAGGGCGGCGGCTGGGAAGGTGCGCACTGGCCGGTGCTGGCCACGCTGCTGTGGGGCGGCGTAGTGCTGCTGCTCATCAGCGGCTCCATGGTTCAACTGGTACGCCGCATCATCGCCCGCGTGGCCTTGCCGCTGGTGGTGTTGTCGCTGCTGTGGCTGTCGTGGCAGTTTCTGGGGCTGGCGCAAGAGCAAGGGCTGGACGCCCTCTGGCAGCGCCGTGGCGACGGCGGCATGGGTGTGATGCCCGCGCTGGATCTGGTGATCGCCATGCCGATTTCGTGGCTGCCGCTGGTGGCCGACTACGCGCGCCATGGTCGCCATGGCGGTGCCGCGCTGCGCGGCGCCTGGGCAGGCTATGCGCTGGCCAACATGTGGTGCTACGCGCTGGGCGTGCTGGTGGCGCTGACACTGCCCAGCCAGGATCTGGTGACCGCGCTGCTGCTGGCCCAGGGCGGGCTGATTGCGCTGTCGCTGATCCTCATCGACGAGGTGGACAACGCCTATGGCGACACCTACTCGGGCGCCGTCTCTAGCCACAGCCTGCTGCCGGGCTGGAGTGTGCGCCGCTGGGGCGCGGTGCTGGCCGTGGTGTGCACGCTGCTCGCGCTGGTGCTGCCCATGCACAGCCTGGAGCCATTTCTGCTGATGCTCAGCTCGGTGTTCGTGCCGCTGTTTGGCGTGATCCTGGGGCGCCTGGCCTTTGGCGCCAATGCGGGCGCCCTGCTGGCCCAGGCGGGCAAGGCCCATGCCGGGCCCATTGCCATCTGGCTGGCAGGTGTGGCGCTGTACCACCTGCTGCCCAAGGTGGCACCGGCGCTGGGCTCGGCCCTGCCCACACTGGCGCTGAGCTTTGCGTTGGCCTGGGCCACGCGGCCACGCAGCGCCTGATTGCTATTGTATTGATAGCTTCTTGCGCTTAATGGACGGGCGCCAGAGGCCAAAAATACCCTCAATTCAGCGCAATACCTGCGCCACCGGTGCATAGCCGTGGTTCAGCGGCCCATGGCCGTGGCCGGTGCGCACGGCGGCGCCCGCCTTGATGGCGCCCAGGATGTAACTGCGGGCCTGCGCCACGGCGCTGGGCAGGGCATGGCCCAGGGCCAGGTGGGCGGCGATGGCCGACGAAAGCGTGCAGCCCGTGCCGTGGCCGTTGGTCGTGGCGATGCGTGGCGAGCGCAGGTGCGCCAGGCGGCCGTCCGCCAGGGCCAACACGTCCACCACCTCATCGCCCGGCAGGTGCCCGCCCTTGAGCAAGGCGGCAGGCGCGCCCAGCGCGCGCAGGGCCTGGGCGGCGGCATCCAAGGCCTCGATACCGGCGATGGGGCGGCCCAGCAGCAGCGCAGCTTCGTCGAGGTTGGGGGTCACCACCTGCGCCAGCGGGAACAACTCGCGCACCAGCACGTACACGGTTTCGGTGGCAATGAGGCGGTCACCGCTGGTGGCCACCATCACGGGGTCGAGCACCACATTCGGCAGTTGGTAGCGGCGGATGGCGTCGGCCACCACCTGCACCACTTCAGGGGAATGCAGCATGCCGATCTTGACGGCATCGACGCCGATGTCCTCGACCACGGCCTCGATCTGGGCGCGCAGGATGTCGGGCGGCACACCATGGATGGCGCGCACGCCCTGGGTGTTTTGCGCGGTGATGGCGGTAATGGCCGTCATGCCGTAGCAGCCCAGGGCGCTGAAGGTCTTGAGGTCGGCCTGGATGCCCGCCCCACCACCGCTGTCGGAGCCTGCAATGGAGAGCACGCGCACGTAGCGTGGCGCAAGGGCAGAAGAATTCTGGCTGTGTGTCATGGTGAAAAAATTATGCCTGTGCCACATCAAGTCCGGAACATGCGGCTTGTGCTGTAATCCGTGGCTACGGACGAAACAGGGGTGTCCCGCCACTGCGGTGGCAGCGGACTGAGAAACACCCTGGGGCACCGCGCCCCGTTACCCGATCCAGGTCATGCTGGCGTGGGGAGTTTCAAGTCGCAGGCGCCTGCCCGTTTTGTCCCCCGGCCTCAACCTTTATCGGACAAACCATGACGCTCGCTCACACCTCCTTCACCATCCTGGGCGCTGGCCTGCTGGGCCGCCTGCTGGCCGTCACCCTGGCGCGCCAGGGCCATGCCGTCAGCCTGTACGACAAGGGCGGCCCGCTGGCCGAGCACTCTGCCGCGCGCGTGGCGGGCGGCATGATTGCGCCGCTGGCCGAATCGGCCGTGGCCGAACACGGCGTGGTGCGCATGGGGCGCCACTCGCTCACGCGCTGGCCCGAGCTGATTGCACCGCTGTCGCAGCCGGTGTTTTTTCAGCAGGAAGGCACGCTGCTGGTCTGGCACCGCCAGGACGCCCCGGAAGCCACGCGCATGCGCCAGCAGTTCGATGCCACGCGCGCCCTGGTGACCGAACTGCCCGCCGTGCAATCGCTGGATGCGCAAGGCATGGCCCAGATCGAGCCCGCACTGGCCGCGCGCTTTGCCCAGGGCATGTACCTGCCGGGCGAAGGCCAGCTCGACAACCGCCAACTGCTGGCCGCACAGGCCCACGAGCTGGAGCGCCTGGGCGTGCAACTGCACTGGAACACGCCGCGCGAACTGGCCGACTTTGGCCCGGACCATCCGGGCTGGCTGCTGGACTGCCGGGGCCTGGGCGCACGCGGCGAATGGCCGCAACTGCGCGGCGTGCGCGGCGAGGTGATTCGCGTGCACGCACCCGAAGTCACGCTGCAGCGCCCCACGCGCCTGCTGCACCCGCGCTACCCGGCCTACATCGCGCCCAAGGAAGGCAACGTGTTTGTCATTGGTGCGACCGAGATCGAGTCCGAAGACCTCTCGAGCGCCAGCGTGCGCTCCACGCTGGAGCTGCTGAGCGCCGCCTACGCCGTGCACCCTGGGTTTGCCGAGGCGCGCATCCTGGAGCTGTCGGTGCAGTGCCGCCCCGCCCTGGCCGACAACCTGCCCGCCGTGCGCCAGCTCGCGCCGCGCACGCTGCAGGTCAACGGCATGTACCGCCACGGCTGGATGATTGCCCCGGCCCTGCACGACGTGGTGCTGCAGGTGTTGGACGGTGGCGCCTCGCCCCTGGCGCAGCAGTTTGACCTCGCCATGGAACTGTTGAAGTGATCCACCCTCCTGAGTCGCCTTCGATGGCCTGGACCGCGCCAGTTTCATGCATCCCGGTTGGTGCAAGCTCCATGAAAAACTGACATCGCAGCAAACTCCCATGCAGGTACTCATCAACGCCCAGCCCGTCGAACTGCCCGAGGGCGCCACCGTGGCCGATGCGCTGGCCGCACTGCAGGCGCGGCCACCCTACGCCGTGGCCGTGAACACGCAATTCGTCCCCGCCACCGAACACCCGCGCCACCCGCTGCATGCGGGTGATCGGGTAGAAGTCATCTCCCCCGTCACCGGGGGCTAACACCATGCACAACACCTCCTCCACCGACGACGCCCTGGTCCTCTACGGCCAGCGCTTCTCCAGCCGCCTGCTGCTGGGCACGGCACGCTACCCCTCGCCTGCGGCACTCAAGGCCGCCGTGGAACGCGCCCGCCCGGCCATGGTCACCGCCTCGCTGCGCCGCCAGGGCAGCAACCCGGCCGAAAGCGGCCAGGGCTTCTGGGAGCTGCTGTCCAGCCTGAACGTGCCCGTGCTGCCCAACACCGCCAACTGCCACAGCGTGCAGGAAGCCATCACCACCGCGCACATGGCGCGCGAGGTGTTCAACACGCCGTGGATCAAGCTTGAAGTGATTGGCGACGACTACACGCTGCAACCCGACACGCTCAACCTCGTGGCCGCCGCCGAAACACTGGTGCGCGAAGGCTTCTACGTGCTGCCCTACACCACCTACGACCTGGTGCTTTGCAAGCGCCTGGTGGATGTGGGCTGCCAGGCGGTGATGCCCTGGGCCGCACCCATAGGCACGGGCCGCGGCCCCATGAACCCCTACGCCCTGCAGGTGCTGCGCGAGCGGCTGGACGTGCCGCTGCTGGTGGACGCCGGTCTGGGCCTGCCCTCGCACGCCTGCCAGGTCATGGAGTGGGGCTACGACGGCGTGCTGCTCAACACCGCCGTGGCGCTGGCGCAAGATCCCGTGGCCATGGCCGGCGCCTTTGCCGATGCCGTGCAGGCCGGGCGCGCCGCTCGCCTGGCAGGCGCCATCGAGCCGCAGCAGGCCGCACAGCCCAGCACCCCGCTGATGGGCACGCCGTTCTGGCACCAGGCATGAGCAGCGCCACATGAACAGCCCCGCCCCCATTCCGGCCATGGCACAAGCCATCGTGCAGGCACACGCCGAACGCTTTGCCCCCTGCACGGCCCAGCCCGTGCCCGTCAGCGCCGAGGCCCACCCCGCGTTCCAGGCCGCGTTGCAGGCCTGCAGCGCGCTGGGCTTCATCGCCGCCGACGCGCTGGTGCTGGCCCGCGCCTGGCAGGCGCAGACGCTGCGCACCGGCCAGTTCAATGCCCAACACTGGCCCGACGACGCGCGTGACTTTGGCCTGCAACCTGTGCCGCACCCGCAGGCCTTTACGTCCTGCCCACGCGCGCTGGGCCTGTACGCCGTGCTGCCCGACGCCGCCTGGGTCGGCCGCATGGCGCGTGCCGGCGTGCCCACGGTGCAACTGCGCTTCAAGTCGGACGACCCTACTGCCATTGCCCACGAAGTGCGCGCCGCCGTGCAGGCCGTGCAGGGCACGGGTGCGCTGCTGTTCATCAATGACCACTGGCGCGAGGCCATTGCCGCCGGGGCCTACGGCGTGCACCTGGGCCAGGAAGACCTGGACGCCCTGCCCGCGCCCGCGCTGCAGGAGCTGCGCGCCAGCGGCCTGCGCCTGGGCGTGAGCACGCATGGCTACGCCGAAATGCTGCGTGCCGACGCTGTGGGCCCCAGCTACCTGGCGCTGGGCGCGGTGTTTCCCACCACGCTCAAGCGCATGGCCACGGCGCCGCAGGGCGTGGCGCGGCTGGCCGCCTATGCGCGGCTGATGCAGGCGTCTTACCCACTGGTGGCCATTGGCGGCATTGCGCTGGAGCAATTTGGCCCGGTGCGGGCCACAGGCGTGGGCTCGATTGCCGTGGTGCGCGCCCTGGTGGCCGCCCCCGACCCGGAGGCCGCCGCAGCACAGTTGCTGCGCGCCATGGCCAGCGCCTGAAAAATTCAAGCCAAATCAGGCTCCAGCGCTTGATGGATAAGCGCTAGCAGCTATCAAATCAATAGCATACAGACCCTGAACGCTCAGGGTTTTTTGTGCAGATCGGGGTCGTGCCGCGCCTCGAAGCGGTCGTTGTGGGTACCAAAACCCACCACCTGCCCTTGGCCCGGCGCACCCGAGGGTGCCACCGGCGGCAGATCGCTCTGTGTGATGGGCGGCAGGTCGTTCTCGGGCATGGGCGCGGACTCCGAGAGCACAAAGTCGATCAGCATGTGCGGCTCGACATGGTTGTCGGGCGGCACTGCGGTCAGCGGGTCCTGCTGGGACGGGGGCTCGCGCAGCCAGCCCGAGTCGAAGTCCAGCAAGCTGTCGTCAAAATCGTTCTTGCGTACCACCGCCTGCGCTGCAGCCGCCGGGACTGCCGCAGCCATCTGGGGTGCGGCAAGCTCCACCGCATCCGGCGTGGTGCGCTGGCGCGGTGGCGGGGCACCGCGCGACGCGGGCGAGGTGGTGCGAGCGATGGCATAGAGCAGCAAGAGGTCGTCATAGGCCTCAAGGTCAAAGCGCTCGTGCGGTGCACTGCCACGGCGGAACAGCAGGCGATCGAGCAGCGGCAACACGGATTCGTCGCTCCACACGGCCTCGATCTGCGCCAGATCCTCGGTGTAGCTCCACAACGCCCGGCCCGCGCGATTGAACGCAGCGAACTCGGGTACGCGGGCATTGAAGTGCTGGTGGAACTGCGCCCGCAACTGGTTGAAGTCTTCCACGCGGCTGAGCGAACGGTACAGGCGCAACAAGTCCAGGTAGGCCGCAGGGGCCGTGGTTTCGTTGGCTGCGATGTATTGCCTCATCACGCCAATGGCCTGGTGGTGCTCGCCCACCGAGACAAAAAACTCTGCCTGCTGCTGCAGGTCGAACAGCTCTTCGGGGTTGATGCGCAGCTGGGGCTCGGGCGTGGCATCGACTGCTGTTGGAGCGTCGGATTCCGCGCCAGCCTGCGCCTGGCCCGCGTCGTCCTGCGCCCGGTATGCCACATCGGCTGGGGCTGCAACACCCGTCAGCTCTGCAAACAAGGACGGCGTGGGGTGAATCTCTTGCGACACCGGCACGGGTGCGGGTCCATGCGTCGCGGGCGCCACCGGGGCAGGCGCTGCGTGGGACAGCGGCGCCGGTGCAGACGGCACAGGCGCAACCTTGGCGGTACTGGCTTCGCGCGCAATGGGCGCCTCCCAATCGCTGCGGGCCTGCTGCGCCAACTGGCGCATGCGCCACAGCATCCAGGCGGCAGCGCCCAGAGCAGCCAGCACCAGAGCGGCCAGCGCATAGACCACACTGGCCGGGAAGCGCTCGCGCAAAGCCTGCTGCAGTTGCACGGCGGTTTCTCGCTCCTGCGCGGCCTGACTGCGCGCTTGGGCCAGCTCCTGGTCCTGCGCCGCGGTGCGCGCGCTCTGCTGGAGGACCTCCTCCGGCGTCATGTTCAGAGCCTTCCACTGCGCCAGGGCCTGGGCCCGCTGCTCGGGGGTGGTCGCCTCTTGGGGCTGCGACAAATCGGTACTCAGGCGCAGCGGCAGGGGCCGCGCTGCGTCATCGGCCAGCCAGTCCTCCAGCGGTTCCATCACCAGGCGCGATGGGGGCTCGGTCGCGGCGGGCAGCGCAGGCTTGGCCGCGCGCGGCGGGGTCTTGCGCGACGCCTTGGGGGCCACCACGCGGGCCTCTGCCTGAGCGGGGGCGCTGGGCGCAGCCGCGCGCCGAATGAGCTTGGGTGCGGTGGTTGAAGCCATCGCCCCAGGTTCGACCCCCGCCACAACCGCAGGCACGGAGGCCGCCACGGCAGGCGCGACAGGCTGCGCCAGCACCGTGGTACGGCTGGGTGCAACGTAATCGGGCGGGTCGGCCAGCAGGGTGAAGTTGCGCGTGATCTTGCCCGCGCATCCAGCCGTCAAGGTGATGGTGACCACGGGCTCATCAACGATGGCCGCCGTCTGGATGCGCACCAGCGGCGTGCGGCCCGGAACCTCCGGCAAGGGCAGCACCCGCACGCGGCTCAGGGGGCGGTCGCCGGTCAGAACCTCGGCAGCAATGCATGAGTCCGCGAGCGCCTTGCCGGGGTCGGGGGTGACCTCCACCGCCACATCCACCGGGCGCCCCAGTACCACGCCGCCACGGGCGGCACCCACGGTGAGCGCCGAAGCGGCACCAGCGGCAGCACCGAGCCACAGGGAAATCAGGACATAGCGGACAATCACGCTTACATTCTTTTGCAAAAGTAGCTGCCGATTCTTGCACAAAATCTATCGACACCGAGATAGTGATAACCGCATGACAAACCACTCATTTTCGACCGTTGGCGTGGTGGGCGCTGGCGCCATGGGCCGGGGTATTGCACAACTGGCCGCACAGGCGGGTTGCCGGGTTGTGCTGCTGGATGCGCAGCCCGGCGCCGCCGAAGCCGCGCGCAGCACCATTGTTGCATATTGGCAACAATCCCAGGCACGTGAGCGCATCAGCGCAGCACAGGCACACACATGGACCACACAACTGCAGGCTGTGGACGGCCTGTCAGCGCTGGCGGGCTGCGACCTGGTGGTCGAAGCCATAGTCGAACGTGCGGACGCCAAACAGGCCCTGTTTGCCGACCTGGAGACCCTGCTGCCTGCCCAGGCGGTACTGGCCACCAACACCTCATCGCTGTCGGTCACCGCGCTGGCCGCCCAGCTGCAGCACCCCGAGCGCTTTGCCGGGCTGCATTTCTTCAACCCCGCGCCGCTGATGAAGGTGGTGGAAATCGTGCCCGGCCTGCGCACCGACATGGCGGTGTGCGAGCGGCTCGATGCGCTGGTGCGTGCCATGGGCCACACGCCGGTGCGCGCGCAGGACACGCCGGGCTTCATCGTCAACCACGCGGGCCGGGGGTACACCACCGAGGCCCTGCGCATCGTCGAGGAAGGCGTGGCCGACTGTGCCACGGTGGACCGCATCCTGCGCGAACAGGCCGGCTTCAAGCTCGGGCCTTTCGAGCTGATGGACCTGACGGGGCTGGATGTCTCGCACCCAGTGATGGAGTCGATCTACCACCAGTTCTACGAAGAGCCCCGCTTTCGTCCCAGCGTGACGACAGCGCAGCGCCTGGCCGGTGGCCTGTGGGGGCGCAAGACGGGCGAGGGCTTTTACCGCTACACGGATGGCACAGCCCAGCAGCCCGCCGAGCCCCCCGCGCCGCAGGTGGACAGTGTGCCGCCCGTGTGGGTATCGCCCCGCGCAGCGCGGCGCGCCGAGATCTATCAGTTGCTCAAGAACCTGGGGGCAGACATCGAAACCGGTGCCGCACCGTCCGCTGGCGCCCTCATCCTGGTGGCACCGCTGGGCTTTGACGTGACCACCGTGGCCGTGGTCGAACGCCTGGACCCGGCGCGCACCATCGGCATCGACATGCTCATCGACGAGGCCTCCACCCAGCGCCGCGTGCTGGCCACCAACCCCACCACACGCAGCGACATCCGCGCCGCGGCCCACGCGCTGCTGGCACGCGACGGCAAGCCCGTGAGCGTGGTGCGCGACAGCGGCGGTTTTGTCACGCAGCGCGTGGTGGCCTGCATCGTCAACATCGCCGCCGACATCTGCCAGCGCCGCATCTGCACGCCGCGCGACCTGGAGGCCGCCGTCACCCTGGGCCTGGGCTACCCCCTGGGGCCACTGGCCATGGGCGACCGCTGGGGTCCCACCAATGTGCTGGAAGTTCTGTTCAACCTGCAAACGGTGTACGGTGACCCGCGCTACCGCCCCAGCCCCTGGCTGCGCCGCCGCGGTGCGCTGGGGCTGAGCCTGCAGCACGTGGAAGAATGAAGCACCAACCCCATTGAACCGACCGCCCCATGTCCGCAGAACTCCGCAGCACCGGCCACGGCCAGACCCTGGTCCTGACCCTCTCGAACCCCGGCCTGCGCAATGCGCTGGACCCCGCCATCTATGCCGCAGGCATTGAGGCACTGGGCAGCGCCGAACGCAATGCCGAGGTGCGCAGCGTGGTGCTCACGGGCGAAGGCGGCGTGTTCAGCGCCGGGGGCAACCTGCAACGGCTGCAAACACAGCGCGTACAAGACCTGCCCGCGCAGCAAGCCAGCATCACCGCCCTGCACGACTGGATCGAGGCCATCCGCACCTACCCCAAGCCAGTGATCGCGGCCGTTGAAGGCAGCGCCGCCGGGGCCGGGCTGGCGCTGGTGCTGGCCTGCGACCTCGTCGTGGCCGCACGCAGCGCACGCTTTGCCACGGCCTATGCGCGCGTGGGGCTGTCGCCCGACGGCGGCACAAGCTGGCACCTGGCGCGCGCCCTGCCCCGCGCATTGGCCGCCGAGCTGCTGATGTGCGGCGATCTGGTGGAGGCCGAGCGCCTGCATGCGCTGGGTCTGGTGAACCGCCTGGCCGACACGGGGCAAGCGCTGCAGGCAGCCCTCGATCTGGCCGACACGCTGCATGGCCGCGCACCCAACGCCCTGGCCAGCTGCAAGGAACTGCTGGACGAGGCCGCGCACCAGCCGCTGAGCGCCCAGCTCGACCTGGAACGCGCGCATTTCCTGCGCAACCTGACACACGCCAACGCGGGCGAAGGCATCGCCGCGTTTCTGGACAAGCGCACGCCACACTGGCGCTGATGCAGGCTGCGGCGCCTTGCCGCCATTGCTATATTTTTGATAGCTTACAGCGCATGTATCAAGGGCGCTGGAGCCCTATTTTTCTTGAAACATGGCCGTGGCATGCGCCCCGGCATGCACTTGCGCGCCCGCGCAGACACGCAGGTGACAACCCCCATGCGCCGCGCCGGTCCCGCACGCGACAATGAACGCGTTTCCAGTCACCCACAAGACAGACCATGGACGATCCGATTCTTACCATCGACGAACGCGCTGCAATCAATGCAGGCCGCTGGTTCTCAACCCTGTCCCCTTCACTTCGACACGACATCCTGCGATGCGCCTACGTCAAACGCTTCAAGGACGGCGACCTGATCGCCGCACGCGGCGATCCGCCCGAGGAGTGGATCGCCTGCGCCAAGGGTGCGGTGCGGGTGAGCTCGACCTCCATTTCAGGCAAGCAGATCACGCTGACCTATGTGGAGCCGGGCATCTGGTTTGGCGACGTGGCGATCTTCGACGGCGACCGGCGCACGCACGATGCCTATGCCCACGGCGACACCACCATCCTGGGTGTGGCCAAGGCCGATTTCAAAAAGATCCTGGCCCAGCACGTGGAGCTGTACGAAGCCCTGCTGCGCCTGCATGCGCGGCGCATTCGCCAGCTCTACGGCCTGGTGGAAGACCTCAACACCCTGCCCCTGCGGGCACGCCTGGCCAAGCAGTTGCTGCACCTGGTGCGCAGCTATGGCATTCCCAGCCTGGCGCATGGCGACGAGATGCGCATAGGCCTGCAACTGGCACAGGAAGAACTGGCCCAGTTGCTGGGCGCCTCGCGCCAGCGCGTCAACCAGGAGCTCAAGGCCATGGAGCGCGAGGACATCATCCGCATCGAGCCGGGCGGCCTGTTTGTGCGCGACCGTGACGCACTCATGCACATCATCGACACCGATCACTGACCCCATCCATGAGCAATTTCGACCATTTCATCGGCACCCGCGCTGTCTCTGAGCAGCACGCTTTCGACACCGCCGCACTCAGCGCCTGGCTGCAGCAAAACCTGGAGGGCTTCGAGGGCCCCCTGAGCGTCGAGATGTTCAAGGGCGGGCAGTCCAACCCCACCTACAAGCTCATCACCCCGCGCCAGAGCTATGTGATGCGCGCCAAACCCGGCCCGGTGGCCAAGCTGCTGCCCTCAGCCCACGCCATTGAGCGTGAGTTCGCCGTGATGAGCGGACTGCAGGGCACTGATGTCCCCGTGCCGCGCATGTACGCTCTGTGCGAGGACGAGTCCATCATCGGCCGCGCCTTCTACATCATGGAGTGCATGCAGGGCCGCGTGCTGTGGGACCAGTCCCTGCCCGGTATGCAGCCGGCCGAGCGCGCCGCCATCTACGACGAAACCAACCGCGTCATCTCGGCGCTGCACAGCGTCAAGTTTGCGCAGCAGGGCCTGGCCAACTACGGCAAGCCGGGCAACTATTTCGAGCGCCAGATCGGCCGCTGGAGCAAGCAGTACCAGGCCTCCATCACCCAGCCCATCCCCGAGATGGACCAGCTCATGGCCTGGCTGCCCACCCACATGCCCGCCAGTGCGCGCGACGAAAGCCGCGTGTCCATCGTGCATGGCGACTTCCGGCTGGACAACCTGATGTTCCACCCCACCGAGCCCCGCGTGGTTGCCGTGCTGGACTGGGAGCTGTCCACCCTGGGCCACCCACTGGCCGACTTCAGCTACCACTGCATGGCCTGGCACATTCCGCCCGGGCATTTCCGGGGCATTGGCGGGCTGGACCTGGCGGCACTGGGCATCCCGTCAGAGCAGGAATACATCCGCAAGTACTGTGAACGCACCGGCCTGGCCACCCCCGAAGAGCTGGCCAGCGACTGGAACTTCTATCTGGCCTACAACCTGTTCCGCCTGGCAGCCATCCTGCAAGGCATTGCCAAGCGCGTAGAGGCAGGCACCGCCTCCAGCGCCCAGGCCAAGGCTTCCGGCGACGGCGCACGACCCCTGGCCCAGATGGCCTGGGCCTTTGCCCAGCGCGCGTAAGCAGCATGCTCACCCCCTTTTTCTAGGAGAACCCATGGACTTTGACTATTCCCCCAAAACCAAAGAAATGCGCGAGCGCCTGCTCAAGTTCATGGACGAGCACATCTACCCTGCCGAAAGCCAGTACGCCGCCGAACTGGCTGCCAACACGGCGGCCGGCAAGCGCTGGACACCGCTGCAGACCATCGAGAACCTCAAGCCCAAGGCGCAGGCCGCCGGGCTGTGGAACCTGTTCCTGCCGGTGGACACGGCCGAAGCGTCGGGCTACCACGGTGCCGGACTGACCAACGCCGAATATGCCCCCCTGGCCGAAATCATGGGCCGCGTGCTGTGGTCCAGCGAAGTATTCAACTGCTCGGCGCCTGACACCGGCAATATGGAGACCATTGCCCGCTACGGCTCCGAGCCCATCAAGGCAGCCTGGCTCAAGCCCTTGCTCGAAGGCAAGTTCCGTTCCGCGTTTGCCATGACGGAACCCGACGTGGCGTCGAGTGATGCCACCAACATCGAAACGCGCATCGAGCGCCAGGGCGACGAGTACGTCATCAATGGCCGCAAGTGGTGGACATCGGGCGCGATGGACCCGCGTTGCAAGGTGCTGATCACCATGGGCAAGACCGATCCGGAAGCGCCCAAGCACTCGCAGCAAAGCATGATCGTGGTGCCCGCCGACACCCCCGGCGTCAAGATCGTGCGGCCGCTCAACGTCTTCGGCTACGACGATGCACCGCACGGCCACGCCGAGGTGCTGTTCGAGAACGTGCGCGTACCCGCCTCCAACATCCTGCTGGGCGAAGGGCGCGGCTTCGAGATCGCCCAGGGTCGCCTGGGCCCTGGCCGTATCCACCACTGCATGCGCCTGATCGGCCTGGCCGAGCGCTCGCTGGAACTGATGTGCAAGCGCGCCATCTCGCGCGTCGCCTTCGGCAAGCCGCTGGCCCAGCAGACCGTGACGCAAGAGCGCATTGCCGAGGCGCGCTGCAAGATCGACATGGCGCGCCTGCTCACGCTCAAGGCCGCCTGGATGATGGACGTGGCTGGCAACAAGGTCGCCAAGACCGAAATCGCCATGATCAAGGTGGTGGCGCCCAGCATGGCCTGCCAGGTGATCGACTGGGCCATCCAGGCCCACGGCGGCGGCGGCATGTGCGACGACTTCCCGCTCGCTTTCAACTACGCCCAGGCGCGCACACTGCGCTTTGCCGACGGCCCGGATGAAGTGCACCGCAACGCCATCGCCAAGTGGGAACTGGGCAAGTACATGGCCCCCAAGCCCAAGGCGGCGCACTGAAGTGAAATAACAACCCCCTGAGCCGCTTCGCGGCTTCCCCCTTCTCTCGAATTGCTGCGCAATTCGGGAAGGGGGACGCAGCCAGCGCGGCGGGGCGGCCCTTGCGCGGCTGCCCGCGCTTGGGCCGCCCCGGTTTCATGGGTTGCGGGTGGTGCGGCGCACCATGAAAAACTGATACGGGTGTGCATTCAATCGGATCACTAGGCGGGAAACCGAAGACAGTGCTGTAGCACGGCGAGGCAAACCAACTATCGTTTACGGTTGAAGGCAAATCCGTATGAGACCGTGTTCACGATCTCAAGGGTGTGTGGGTGTCATGTCACCGGCAGGGTGGATGGCCCATGGTCATCCGCTGTGGGCGGCAGGTGGTGCGTGGCGACCACGGAGGCCGTCAGGAACAGGGCCATGGCGTATTCCAGGTCAGGCAGATAGCGTGCCGTGCTCTGCATGCGCAGCGCCATGCTGGCATCGCTGACCATCAGCACCAGCGGCACCTGACCAGGCGGCAACTGCTGCTGATCCCGCATCAACTGCGACACCAGCGCTGCATTCACCCAGTGGCGCGCAGTGTCCAGGTCTTCGCCCACCACGGCAAAGGCGCGCAGAAAGGACGCTGGCATCTGCGGCCAGCGCAGCTCCTCATAGATGGACAGCCAGCGCATCTCTTGCGGCAGGCTTTGGTTCACGGTGGTTTGCAGGCTGTCGGTAATGGCGCCATACACCCTTCCCTCCAACTCCTCCTTGAGCGCACGGTTGATCACCATCACATGCGCGTCGGGGCTGAGTGCGAGTTCGGCACGCACGCGCAGTTCGGTGCCTTGGATGTAGTCGCGTGTGGGGGCGCCACTTTCGAGCCGCCAAGGGTGCTCGACCACCTGCCCTTGCAGCACGAAGCGATCGGGCTCACCTTCAAAGGCAAAGTCCCAGCGCTGGGCACCTGCCCACAGGGCCAACTGCCCTGGCGTGGCAACGCCCTGGCTGCTGGCCTTGGGATGGTTGTTCAGGCCGAAGGCCTTGCGCAGTTGTTCGAACATGGCGGTCCTCTCGCTGCGAAATCCAGTCAAGCCCAGGCCACAGGCACTCGGCGGCGGACAGCGCAGATCTTCCTGAAGGGAGCGTCAGCGCTGTAAGCGCATGTTACTGCCAGAAACCAGAAAACTGAGCACTGGCGCACCCGCACCAAAGGGCATGCCCAGCGCGATCCTTCCCGCGCCATGCAGCAAGCAGGAATCGCGGCGCAGCGGGACCGCAGTTTCACCCGCTTCAAAAAGGACCCAGGTGCCGAAGCTGCTCTGATCCGTCAGGGTGAACGAGCCTTGGTGCCAGTCGATGCGCGCATGCACCCGCGAGACGCGGGGGTCGGGCACGCACAACTGCATGCCATTGGCGCGACCGATTTGCACGGGCACCTCGTCCGACGAGAACTCCAGGGTCGTGCCATTCCAGCTAATGCGAATGCTGCCCAGCTGCGAATCGTTCAAGGGCGCCGCTGCACTCAGGCCCGCCTGCATGGTCAACATGTCGGTGGCATCCACATCGCGCCATTCCGCCAGAAAGACCATCTGCGACTCCGTCTTGCCACGGATGTCGAATTCGCCCAGTTTGCGAAAGCGGATGCCTGGCACCACACCGGCATCCACCGCCGTCACATCGTTGACCCAAACCTCGCTGGGTCCAGCTTTTTCGGACAGGCGCGAGGCCACATTCACCGCGTCGCCATAGGTGTCGCCATCGACCTGCAGCACCTCTCCACTGGCCACACCCAAGCGAATTTCCATGCGCACGGACTCAGGCCAGCGCTGCAGGTGCGACTGGTGGCTGCGCAACATCTCACCCGCCATGAAGACGGCTTGGTTGGCGCTTTCAAAAACCCCCAGCACCCCATCACCAAGCTTCTTGACCACCCGGCCTTCGTGGGCCTGGATGATTTCCCCAATCCATTGCGTGAGGCGCGAAACCACCGCTGCAGCACGCTCGTTGCCCAAGGTTTCGTAGAGGCTGGTGCTGCCCGTGAGATCGGCAAAGACCACCGTCGAAATGGTGCTCATGGAGTCTTTGCAGCGGCAGCGATGGACATGGAGCCCAGTTTAGTTCAATTGCCTCCAACCCGGTAAGCACCCTGGCGACGCATCATTCCTGTGCCTAGTTTTGTTGCAGCCAACGCACGGCACCCCGTCCTGCCTGCACGCCTGTGGCCATGCAGGCCGTCAACAAATAGCCGCCGGTGGGCGCCTCCCAGTCCAGCATTTCCCCGGCGCAAAACACCCCGGGCATGGCATGCAGCATGAGCTGCTCATCCAGCGCAGCAAAGTCCACCCCACCCGCCGTGCTGATGGCCTCATCCAGGGGACGTGGGGCCACCACAGTCAGCGGCAAGGCCTTGATGGACTGCGCCAGTATGAGAGCATCGTGCATTTGCTCCTTGTTCAGCAGCTCGTACAGCAAAGCGAGTTTGATGCCCTCCAGCCCCAGGCGGCTCTTGAGGTGGCTGGACAATGAACGCGAGCCCCGCGGGTGGGCCACCGCTGCGGCCACGCGCTCTGCCGTCCAGTCGGGCAGCAGGTCCAGCATGAACGTGGCACGGCCTGTGGCCTCGATGTCATCGCGCAGCAGCTCAGACACGGCATAGATCAGGCTACCCTCAACGCCAGTGCCGGTGGCCACAAACTCCCCTTTGCGCGCAAACCGGCGGCCCTGGCGATCCACAAAATGCAGCGCCACCGACTTGAACGGCTGGCCTGCATGGGCCTGCACGAAGTGGGGCGACCAGCCCGATGCCTGCGCAGGCGCCGCCGGGCTCTGCACATCGAAACCACAATTGGCCGGGCGCAGCGGCTGCACCTGAATCTTCCGCTGCTGCAACGGTGCCGACCATGCACCGTCCGACCCCAGACGCGACCAGCTCGCCCCCCCCAGGGCCAGCACCACGGCGTGCGAGCTGAGCGCCACGTCGCCCTGGGGTGAAGCAAAGCACCAGCGGCCCTGCCCATCCCAGCCCTGCCAGCGGTGGCGCATGTGAAAGCGCACTCCCAACCCACGCAGCTGGTGCAGCCACGCGCGCAGCAGGGGCGCGGCCTTCATGTCCACCGGAAACACGCGGCCCGAGGTGCCGACAAAGGTCTCAACGCCCAAGCCCTGCGCCCAGGCCCGCACCTGATCCGGCCCAAAGGCATGCAGCAAGGGAGCCAGCTGCGCCTGGCGTTCGCCGTAGCGCTGCATGAAACGATCCAGGGGCTCGGAATGGGTCAGGTTCATGCCCCCCTTGCCCGCAAGCAGGAACTTGCGCCCCACCGAGGGCATGGCATCAAACAGGTGCACGCTCCATCCTGCCAGGGCCAGCTCCTGCGCGGCCATCAGGCCTGCAGGGCCTGCGCCCACCACGGCCACATCGGTTGTCATTTCATGCATTGCGCGTCTCTTTTCTGGTCGCCGGGAGGGCTGCTATTGTCGCGCGCACCCGCACCCCCATCGCAGATCGTTTTGCGCTATGGCAGTCATAGCGGTAAACCAGCCACTGTCCCCTTGGGGACATAGGGGTTTCTGTCACAATGGAAGCATTCAAAGCACCCCGATCCGCACACATTTTTCGAGAAGGAATACGCATGGCAAGCGATCTCATCAAGCACGTCTCCGACGCCAGTTTCGAAGGCGATGTCCTGAAATCGTCCACCCCGGTTCTGGTGGACTACTGGGCCGAATGGTGCGGCCCCTGCAAGATGATCGCCCCCATTCTTGATGAAGTGGCTGGCAGCTACCAGGGCAAGCTCACCATTGCCAAGATGAATGTCGATGAAAACCGCGAAGTGCCTGCACGCTTTGGCATCCGTGGCATCCCGACGCTCATGCTGTTCAAGGACGGCCAGCTTGCCGCCACCAAGGTCGGCGCCATGAGCAAGGCCCAGCTCACCGCCTTCATCGACCAGCAACTGGCCTGATCTCCCGGGTCCCTTGCGCGCATTGAGCGCGTGCGCGCAAGGGACTCCTCACCCCGCTTTCACCTGCTTTCGGCAGCCATCCAGGATGCGGGCACTTTTCCTGTCATAATCGCTGCTGTTCACCAGCACGCAGGCACACGCTGCTGGTTCGAGACCCAAAGGCATGCCAGCCTGCCCACCGCAGGCGCACCGGCAAGTCCCACCCCCCCAGAGACTTTCTTCACTCCTTCCCCGGAGTCCATTCATGCATCTCAACGAACTCAAGGCACTGCATGTGTCTGAAGTCCTCAAGCAGGCCGAGGAACTCGACATCGAAAACACCGGTCGCATGCGCAAGCAGGAACTGATGTTTGCGATCATCAAGAAGCGCGCCAAGGCGGGCGAGCAGGTGTTTGCCGACGGTGTGCTGGAGATCCTGCCGGACGGCTTCGGTTTCCTGCGCAGCCCCGACACGAGCTACACGGCCAGCACGGACGACATCTACATCAGTCCCAGCCAGGTGCGTCGCTTCAATCTGCACACCGGCGACATGATCGAGGGCGAGGTGCGCACACCCAAGGACGGCGAGCGCTACTTTGCCCTGACCAAGCTCGACAAGGTCAACGGTGGCCCGCCCGAGCAGAACAAGCACAAGGTGATGTTCGAAAACCTCACGCCGCTGTTCCCCAAGGAACACATGCGGCTGGAGCGCGACATCAAGAGCGAAGAGAACATCACCGGCCGCATCATCGACATCATTGCCCCCATCGGGCGCGGCCAGCGTGCGCTGATCGTCGCTCCGCCGAAGAGCGGCAAGACGGTGATGATGCAACACATCGCCCACGCGATCACGGCCAACAACCCCGACGTGCACCTGATGGTGCTGCTGGTGGACGAGCGCCCCGAGGAAGTGACCGAGATGCAACGCTCGGTCAAGGGCGAAATCATTGCATCGACCTTCGACGAGCCCGCCGCACGCCACGTACATGTGGCAGAGATGGTGATCGAGCGCGCCAAGCGCCTGGTGGAGCTGAAGAAGGACGTGGTCATCCTGCTCGACTCCATCACGCGCCTGGCACGGGCCTACAACAACGTGGTGCCCTCCAGCGGCAAGGTGCTCTCGGGCGGCGTGGACTCCAACGCGCTGCAGCGCCCCAAGCGCTTCTTCGGCGCGGCGCGCAAAGTCGAGGAAGGCGGCTCGCTGACCATCATTGCCACGGCACTGGTCGATACCGGCAGCCGCATGGACGAAGTGATCTTTGAAGAGTTCAAGGGTACCGGCAACTGCGAAATCCACCTGAACCGCCGCCTCTACGAAAAGCGCGTGTTCCCGGCCATCGAGCTCAACAAGAGCGGCACGCGCCGCGAAGAGCTGCTGCTGCCCCCGGAAATTCTGCAGAAGACCCGCATCCTTCGCCAGTTCATGTACAACATGGACGAGATCGAGTCCATGGAGCTCATGATCAAGAAGATGCGGGAAACCAAGACCAACGTGGAATTCTTCGAGGCCATGCGCCGCGGCGGCTGATGCTGCTGCTGCGCGTGTTTATGCGATAATCAAAGGCTTGATGCGGAAAGTACACCAGATGGGCTGGTGCGGCTCCCGTTTGACATGAGAGAGAAATCATGAAAGAAGGCATTCACCCCAACTACCGCGAAGTGCTCTTCGTGGACCTGTCCAACGGTTTCAAGTTCGTGACGCGTTCCTGCGTGAACACCAAGGAAACCGAGACCTTCGAGGGCAAGGAATACCCCCTGTTCAAGCTGGATACTTCCAGCGAGTCGCACCCCTTCTACACCGGCACCCAGAAGTCGGTGGACAACATGGGCGGCCGCGTGGAGCGTTTCCGCAACCGCTTCGGCAAGACGGCTGCCAAGTAATCTCGCTTCCTGCGCCGTTTTCGCCCCAAGGCAGCCCGGGAGACCGTGCTGCCTTTTTCATTCCTAGTGTCCTGAGTTGGAGATTCGTTGAAGATATAAAAAATGTCGAAATCGTTGCCAGGCAAGGCGCAAACCACAGCGATAGCCGTAGCTATCGCGCGGATTTGCAACGCAGCATGACGGCGATTCTCGGCCTTTTTATGAAACGAATTTTTAACTCAGGACACTAGTATCCTGCGACGAACCCTCAGCGAGCCGCCGCGTGAACCAACCCAGTCCCGCCATCGTTCCTCAAAGCGCCGTGCGGCGGCTGCCCCGTTGGGCCTTGTTCCTGCTGTGCGCTGCCTACATCCTGCCCGGCTTTGTAGGGCGCAATCCCTGGCGCGGCGCCGACATGGCGGCACTGGGCTACATGCAGGAACTGGCCGGTGGCCACACCCCCTGGATGGCCCCACTGCTGGGCGGTTTGGCGCCTGAGACGGACGGCCTGCTGCCCTATTGGCTGGGTGCCTGGGCCATCCAACTGACCACTCCCTGGGCTGCACCGGAACTCGCAGCGCGCATCCCCTTCGTCTTGCTGGTGGCGCTGACCCTGCTGGCCACCTGGTACGGCATCTACGCGCTGGCGCGCAGTCCGGGCGCGCAGCCCGTGGCCTTTGCCTTTGGCGGCGAGGCCCAACCGGCAGACTACGCCCGTGCCATGGCCGACGGCGGGCTGCTGGCCTTGCTGGCCTGCCTGGGCTTGGCACAGCCCACACACGAAACCACGTCCTACCTCGTACAACTGTGCTGCACGACACTGGTGTTTTATGGCCTGGCCACTGGGCCACAGTCCAAGACGCTGGCAGCCACGGCACTGGCCGCAGGCATGGTGGGGCTGGTGCTGAGCGGTGCACCCACACTGGCCTTGCTCTATGCCCTGGGCGCCGCAGCCCTGTACCTGAGCGATACCCATGCCGAGCCGTCGGAGAGAAGACATGCCGTGCAATGGAGTGTTCTGGCCCTTGCTTCGGCGCTGATTGCCGCCGCACTGACCTGGTGGCTGGACGCCTGGCGCTGGAAGTTGGCCTGGCCGCAGGAGTTGGGCAAGGACTGGCTGGACCTGGCTCGCCTGCTGGTCTGGTTTGCCTGGCCCGCATGGCCGCTGGCACTGTGGACGCTGTGGCGCTGGCGCAGGCAGATCCTGCATCGCCGCCCGCACCTGCACCTGCTGCTGCCACTGTGGTTTGTGCTGGTTACGCTGGGCTGCGCCGTGGGTACCCTGCCCTCGGACCGTGCCCTGCTGCTGAGCCTGCCGGCCCTGGCGGCACTGGCAGCCTTTGCCCTGCCCACACTGCGGCGCAGCATGTCGGCCTTGATCGACTGGTTCACCCTGCTGTTCTTCAGCGCCTCGGTCATTGCGATCTGGGTAATCTGGGTGTCCACGCAGACAGGCGTCCCAGCCAAACCTGCCGCCAACGTCGCCAAACTGGCACGGGGCTTTGAGCCACAGTTTTCGGCGATTGCCTTTGCGGTGGCCCTGGTTGCCACCCTGGCCTGGTGCGCCCTGGTGTGGTGGCGTGCCGGCCGCCACCGCAGTGCCATCTGGAAAAGCCTGGTACTGCCCGCTGCAGGTACCACCCTGTGCTGGTTGTTGCTGACAACGCTGTGGCTGCCCATGCTCGACTACGTGCGCAGTGACGTGCCCCAGATGCGCACACTGGCACGGCTCGCAGGCCAGCCCACCTGCATGCACATGTATGGGCTGGACCGCACCCAGATGGCCGCACTGCAGTTCCATGGACAGTTGCGACTGGTGCCGCTGGACGATACCCCCCGCTGCGATTGGCTGGTACATGCGCCGTATGCCAGCAGTGCCAACGCGCGCAAACCCATGCCCTTGCCTGATCTGACGGGTTGGACCCTGCAACACCGTGTGGACCGACCGCGCGAACGCGGCGATGTGCTGGAGCTCTACCGCCGCCATGTCCCACAAGACTGAGTCGGGCCTGTCAGACCGCTCCTTGATCGCGCGCCACGCGGGCACGGTGCTCGTCGGCCAACTGGCGGTCATGGCCTTTGGTGTGACGGACACCATCGTCGCAGGCCGCCATGCACAAGAGTCGCTGGCTGCGCTGGCCATCGGCTCGGCCCTCTACATCAGCGTGTACGTTCCCCTGCTGGGCATGCTGAGCGCGCTGCTGCCCATCTGGGCGGAACTGCGCGGCGCGCGCAAGCCGCAGGCCATTGGCGGCTCGCTGCGCCAGTCGCTGTACCTCTGCGCCCTGGCCTGCGTGCCCGGCATGGCCGTGCTGTTGCACCCGGACCCGGTATTGGCCTGGACCCAGGTGCCCGAGGCCCTTCGCCCCGGTGTGGAGCAGTACCTGGCCGTGCTGGCCCTAGCGCTGCCTCCCGCCCTGCTGTTCCGCGTTTTCAGCACGCTCAACCAGGCCCTGGGGCACCCGCAGTGGGTCACCTGGCTGCAGGTGGTTTCACTGCTGGTCAAGATTCCGCTGTCCATCTGGTGGACGTTTGGCGGTGCGGGCATGCCCGCGATGGGGGTCGTCGGCTGCGGCTGGGCCACCCTGGTGGTGAACTGCGGCATGCTGGCCGTGGCCCTGTGGCTGCTGCGCACGCAAGCGATGTACACCCCTTTGCAGGTGTGGCAGCGCATGGAACCACCCAACCGTGCGCAACTGGCCGCCTTTGCACGGCTGGGGATTCCTTCGGCGCTGGCCGTCACCGTGGAAGTGACCTCGTTCACGCTGATGGCCTTGTTCATTGCGCGCCAGGGCACGCTGGCCTCGGCCGCACACCAGATTGCCGCCAACATGGCCGCCGTGTTGTACATGGTGCCGCTTTCGCTGGCCATCGCCACCAGTGCCCGCGTGAGCTACTGGCGCGGTGCAGGACAAGCGGCGCATGCGCGGCAGGCTGTTTATATAGGTTTTAGGCTTCTAACGCTTATCGGTATTGCGCTAGCAGCTATTGTTTTTATAGCAAATCACTGGATTGCATCGGTCTATTCCAACGATGCCCAAGTGGTGATGGCTGCCGCGGGCCTGCTGGGCTGGGTGGCGCTGTACCACCTGGCAGATGCGGTGCAGACCCTGTGCATCTTTTTGCTGCGCTGCTTTCGCATCACGCTGGCACCCCTGGTGGTGTATGGCGTGATGCTGTGGGGCGTGGGCCTGGGTGGCGGCTACCTGTGGGCTTACCATGGGTTTGGGCCCGTAGCCTCACTGGCGTCCCCCGTCCCCTTCTGGGCCGCCAGCGCCGCCGCTTTGGTGGTCACCGCAGTGGTCTTCGCAGCCATGCTGCGCCGGGCGTTGCTCAGCTCGAGCGCAAGCGTGCCGGAGGAAGGTGCACGCTGAAGGTGGAGCCCTTGCCCAGGGTGCTGCGGATGTCCAGGCTCGCGCCGTGGCGCTGCAGCACATGCTTGACGATGGCCAGGCCCAGGCCGGTGCCTCCCGTTTCACGTGAGCGGCTGCGATCCACGCGGTAGAAGCGCTCGGTCAGTCGGGGAATGTGTTCGGGGGCAATGCCCGGGCCCGTGTCCTGCACAGAGAACACAGCGCCACCATCGGCGGCTCGCTTCCAACGCACCACAATGCGCCCGCCGCCTGGGGTGTAACGCACTGCGTTGCTGATGAGGTTGGACAAAGCGCTTTGCAGTTCGGCTGGACTGCCTGCGATGTCCTGCCACTGGGCGGCGCCGGTATCAAACTCCAGCACATGGCCCTGGGCCTGGTTCTGCGTGAGCAGGGCCGACAGCGCCCGGCTCTCCTCCTCGCAGCGCTGCAACAGGCTGGAAACCGGCGTCCACTCCGCCATGCCCGGCAAAGGGCTGCCCTCCAGGCGCGACAGCGTCAGCAAATCCTGCACCACGCTTTGCATGCGCGCCGCCTGCTGCGCCATCATGGCAAGGTAGCGCGCGCGGTCGGGGGCTTCGAGGTCCAGCGTCTGCAAGGTCTCGACAAACCCGGTCAGCACGGTCAGTGGGGTGCGGATTTCGTGCGACACGTTGGCGACGAAGTCGCGCCGCATGGCCTCGGCCTGCTCCAGCGCCGTGACATCGCGCGACAGCAGCAAGGCACGGCCCTCGCCATAGGTGTGCACATGCACGGAGACGCGCACCGGCCGCGAAGGCGTGCTGCCGCGCCCTTCCAGCACCACGTCACGGGCATAGTCATGCTCGGCCAGGTAAGCATTGAACTCCGGATCGCGCACCAGGTTACGGATGGATTGCAGGGCATCGCGCTGCGGATCAAAGCCGAAATGCTCCGCCGCCGTGTCGTTGCACCATTCGATGCGCCCTTCCTCATCCAGCAGCACCACCCCATTGGGTGAAGCCTGCAAGGCGCCCAGTATGTCCTGCAGGCGCTTGTCGCTCTCCCGCACCAGATCCTGCTGCTGGCGCACCAGACGGCGCACACGTTCCACGGCCTCGCCCCACAGTCCGTAGAGCTCGAGACCTCGCTGCACATCCCCCTGGCGCAGCCAGCGCAACATGCGCCCGCCACGCCACATGTCCAGCACAAACCACACCCAGGCGGCCACAGCGGCGCCCAGCGCAGCACCCCAGGCAGAACCCTGCCACCAGCCGATGGCGCCCCCCAGCAATTGCCAGAAGAGAAAGATCAGAAAACGCAGAACCATGCGCGCAGCACCTTAGAAACTGCGCCAGATGGCGCAGCCGTTCGTTGTCGATTGACGTGGCGTCGTGAGTCCTGGGCATGCCCGCGCCGAGCACCATCGGCGACTGAGCACAAGCTCCGCCGGGCATACGCCTCAAGCGCGCATGGGCACCTGCGGTTGGGCGGTGAGCCGATACCCCGCTCCACGCACCGTCTCGATCATGGTACCCGCAGCGCCCAGCGCCTCGCGCAAGCGCTTGACGTGCACATCGACGGTGCGCTCTTCGATGAACACATGGTCACCCCACACCTTGTCGAGCAGTTGCGCGCGGCTGTGCACGCGCTCGGGATGCTTCATGAGGTAGTGCAAGAGCTTGAACTCGGTCGGCCCCACCTTGAGCAACTGCCCCTGGAAGGACACGCGGTAGGTGGCAGCATCGAGCACCAGCTCGCCAATGCTCACGCTGTCGGTCACCTGCTCGGGGGCCCGGCGGCGCAGCACCGCGCGGATGCGCGCCAGCAGCTCCTGGGTCGAGAAGGGCTTGGTGATGTAGTCATCGGCCCCGGCATCGAGCCCGGCGATCTTGTCGGGTTCATCACCGCGCGCCGTGAGCATGAGGATGGGCACAGGCTTGGTGCGGCTGTCGGCGCGCCATTTGCGTGCCAGCGCCAACCCGCTTTGGCCGGGCAGCATCCAGTCCAGAAGAATCACATCGGG
Source organism: Acidovorax sp. 210-6 (assembly GCF_010020825.1). Taxonomy (GTDB): domain Bacteria; phylum Pseudomonadota; class Gammaproteobacteria; order Burkholderiales; family Burkholderiaceae_C; genus Simplicispira; species Simplicispira sedimenti. Next base: position 1,611,626 of record NZ_JAACJE010000001.1, on the reverse strand, counting down.
CAACACCGCATCCAGCTCGCGCTGGGCGCTGTCACCGTCCTCGGCCCAGAAAGGCTGGAATCCGTTGTGGCGCAGGTTGACGGCAATCAGCTCGGCAATGGCCGGCTCATCCTCGACGATCAGGACTCGGGGTAGTTTTCTCATGGTGTCGCGCAGACCCGTTTACAGCACGGCCGATTCGATATCGCCCAGGGAAGTGTGACGCACATCCATGCCCTTGACGAGGTAAATGATCAGTTCAGCGATGTTCTTGGAGTGATCGCCAATGCGCTCAATGGCCTTGGCCAGGAACAACAGATCCAGGCTGGGCGAGATGGTGCGCGCGTCTTCCATCATGTAGGTGATGAGCTTGCGCACGAATCCGCCGAACTCCTGGTCGATCAGATCGTCCTCCTTCAGGATGGCCACGGCCATCTTGACGTCCAGGCGAGCAAAGGCGTCAAGTGCCTTGCGCAATTGCCCCGATGCCAGGTCCGCCGCAAGACGCAGATCGCCCGTGGGCAGCGACCGGGGCGCTCCGCCCTCGATGATGGAGCGCACCATGCGCGCCATCTTGCTCGCCTCGTCGCCCATGCGCTCCAGATTGGCCGTCGCCTTGGAGAACGCCAGCAACAGGCGCAGATCGCGCGCCGTGGGCTGGCGCCGGGCGATGATGGTGGAGAGGTCGTGGTCAATCTCGACCTCCATGGCGTTCACGCGCTCCTCGATGGCCAGCACCTGGTCCACCGATTCCAGACTGAACTGGGACAGTGCATAGATGGCGTGGCGGATCTGGGACTCGACCAGCCCCCCCATTTCCATCACGCGGGTGGAAACGCCGTTGAGTTCGCTGTCGAACTGCGAAGAAAGATGCTTTTCGGGCACAGTGTCCTCCTCAGCCGAAACGGCCGGTAATGTAGTCTTCGGTTTCCTTGCGCTTGGGCTTGAAGAAGATTTCTTCGGTCTCGCCAAACTCCATCAGCTCGCCCAGGTACATGTAAGCCGTGTAATCACTGCAGCGGGCAGCCTGCTGCATGTTGTGCGTGACGATCAGGATGGTCACCTTGTGCTTGATTTCAGCGATCAGCTCCTCGATAGCGCCCGTGGCAATCGGGTCCAGCGCCGAGGTGGGTTCGTCGAACAGGATGATCTCCGGATCCGTGGCCAGCGAGCGCGCAATGCACAAACGCTGCTGCTGCCCCCCCGAGAGGTTGACGGCCACTTCGTCCAGGCGATCTTTCACTTCATTCCAGATCGCAGCGCCTTTGAGCGCAGCCTCCACCTTGTCCTCGATGTAGGTCTTGGACCTTTCGCCGCGCACCCGCAGGCCGTAGGCCACGTTCTCGAAGATCGACTTGGGGAACGGATTGGGCTTCTGGAACACCATGGACAGGCGCATGCGCACTTCGATGGGGTCCACATGGTGGTGCAGCAGGTCGATCTGGTCGGGCAGCAGTTCGATGGAGCCGCCATAGCGATGCCCAGGGTACAGGTCGTGCATGCGGTTGAAGCAGCGCAGAAACGTGGACTTGCCGCAGCCGCTGGGGCCGATCAAGGCCGTGACCTTGTTTTCATAGATCGGCATGCTGATGGACTTGAGGGCCTTGAAGTCGCCGTAGAAGAAGTCCAGGTTCTTGGACTGGGCCTTGAGCTTGGGTGCGACGGCCGTGGTGGAAGCAGGGGTTGCCATGATCGTAGAAGGTTCCAGACAGGGTTGCGTTGATTACCACTTGAGGTTTTTGCGCAGGCGATAGCGCAACCAGATGGCGGTGGCGTTCATGCTCAGCGTCAGCACCACCAGCACCAGGCTGGCTGCGGCCGCATTCGCGTGGAAAGCCGGGTCGGGGCGGGAGGTCCAGTTGAAAATCTGGATCGGCATCACAGTGAACGGCGACATCAGCCAGTCGAACATGCCGGCCCCCTCAACGAAGGGTGCGGGTGGCAGGAAGGCAATGAAGGTCAGCGCGCCAATCGTGATGATGGGCGCAGTCTCGCCAATGGCGCGGGACAGGCCGATGATCACCCCCGTCAAAATGCCGGGCATGCCGTACGGAATGAGATGGTCGCTGCACACCTGCCATTTGGTGGCGCCACAGGCGTAGGCGGCTTCACGCACGGTCTGCGGAATGGCGCGCAAGGCCTCGCGTGTTGCCACAATCACAATCGGCAGGATCAGCAAGGCGAGGGTCAGGCCGGCAGACAGAATGCTTTGGCCAAAACCAAAGGTGTACACAAACAATCCCAAGGCGAGCAAACCGTACACAATGGACGGGACACCTGCCAGGTTGGTGATGTTGATTTCAATCACATCGGTAAACCAGTTCTTGCGCGCGTACTCTTCCAGGTAGATGGCGCTGGCAATACCCACCGGAATGGCGAACAGGGCCGTCACCAACATCACCAGCAAGGAGCCGACCCATGCAGACACGATGCCCGCCTGGCCGGCGCGGCGCGAGGGGAAGTTGGTGAAGAACTCGGCCGTGAGACGCGGGAAGCCGTCGATCACCATCTGCGCGAACAGCGCTACGAGCGTGAGAATGCCGACCGACATGGCCATGAGGCCGACGATGCCGAAAACAATGTCCCAGCGCTTGTGCGAACGAATGATGGAGCGCAGCCGCTCTTTGGAAACGGTTGGAGAGTTCATCAATAGGCCTCACGGAACTTGCGGCGCAGCCAGTAGCCGAGCAGGTTGAAAGACAGGGTCAGCAGCATCAGCGTGAGGCCTGCAGCAAAAATGGTCTGGTAGCCGACGCTGCCGTGCGGCAGGTCACCAAGGGCCACCTGCACGATGAACGAGGTGATCGTGGCGGCAGACTCCATGGGGTTGAGTGTCAGGTTGGGCTGCATGCCGGCGGCCACCGCAAGAATCATGGTCTCGCCCACAGCACGCGAAATACCCAGGATGTAGGCCGATGCAATCCCCGACAGCGCCGCAGGCACCACCACCCGCGTGGCAGTCTGAAAGCGCGTGGAACCCAGGGCGTAGGCGCCTTCGCGCAGGCTCATGGGAACGGCCCGCATGGCGTCTTCCGACAGCGAAGACACGTACGGAATGATCATGATGCCCATCACCAATCCGGCGGAGAGGATGTTGAACGTGGGCAGCTCTGGCATGAGCTTTTGCAGCAAGGGTGTGACCACCAGCAGCGCAAAGAAGCCGTAGATGATGGTCGGAATGCCCGAGAGCAATTCCAGCATGGGTTTGAGCACTTCACGCGTCTTGTGCCCGGCAAACTCCGACAGATAGATCGCGATGATCGTGCCCAACGGCACTGCGATCAGCAGCGCCACGAATGAGCTGGAAAGGGTGCCAGCCAACAGCACCGAGATGCCGAAATGCGCGTCATCGAACAACGGTGTCCACTGCGTGTCCGTGAGGAAATCCCACAGTGACACCTGCGAGAAGAACACCAACGACTCCTTGATCAGGATATAGACGATGGCCAGGGTGGTGAAGACCGACACACAGGCCGCAAGCAAAAGAATGCTCTCGACGAAGCGGTCCTTGCGCTTGCGCGCGACTTTGGATCGCGCCAACTGCGCCAGCCTGGCATCACCCGTGAGTGGTGGATTCGACATGGTTCGATCCGGGGTTGTGGAGGTCGCGGTCATTGTAGGAATCAGCAGACATACCGGTTTGCGTGAAAAGCCCTGCCCCGCCCAACGGGCAGGTGTGCAGGGCGCCATGGCTCAGGCCATTACATCTTGGCTTCGCGGGCCAGCAGTTCCTTGATGGTGATGCCGACTTCGTTCTTGCCACCAAACACGGTGCCCTTCTTGCCCTTGATGATGTGGTCCTGGGCCATCTTGTAGGCCTCAGCGGGCAGCGGAACGTACTTCACTTCGGAAGCCATCTTGCCGCCCTCGGTCATGTAGAAGTCCACAAACTTCTTCACCTCAGGCTTGGAAAGCGACTTGGCGTTCACATAAATGAAGATGGGACGCGACAGCGGCTGGTAGGAGCCGTCCAGAACGGTCTTCTCGCTCGGGGCCACGGCAGGCTTGCCTTCCTTCTCGACGATGGGCAGCGCCTTGAGCTTGGCAGTGTTCTCGGCGTAGTAGGCGTAACCGAAGTAGCCGATGGCATTGACATCGCCAGCCACACCCTGCACCAGCACGTTGTCGTCTTCCGACGCGGTGAAGTCACCACGGCTGGACTTGGACTTGCCCACAATGGCTTCGGTGAAGTAGTCGAACGTGCCCGAGTCGGCACCTGCACCAAACAGCTTGATGGGCTGGTTGGGCCAGGCAGGGTTGACCTGGTTCCAGTGCGTGACCTTGCCCTGGGCTTCGGGCTCCCAGAGCTTCTTCAACTCGGCCACGGTGGCTTGCTTGAGCCAGGCGTTCTTGGGGTTGATCACCACGGTCAACGCGTCGAAGGCCACCGGCACTTCAAAATACTCCACGCCCGCAGCGCGGCACGCTTCCATCTCCTTGGCCGCGATCGGGCGCGAAGCGTTGGAGATGTCGGTTTCGCCACGGCAGAACTTCTTGAAGCCGCCACCGGTGCCTGACACACCGACCGTGACCTTCATGCCCTTGTTGGCCTTCTGGAATTCTTCGGCCACGGCTTCGGTCACCGGATAGACGGTGCTCGAACCATCGACCTTGACGACCTGCGCAAACGCTGGGGTACCCAGAAATGCCAGGGTGGACACAGCGATCAGCGACTTGATGGGGTTGGTTTGCATGGGTTACTTTCGTAAAAATGAAAGGATTGCGATGAATTTATGAGCTTTGTGTGACTGATTGATGACAAGTCGCTCAGACAGCACGGCAAGCGCGCGCCACAGGCTTGCCGTGGTGGTGCAGTTCCACCTTGCCCTGGGTCTCCAGGCGCCAGCCCTCGCCCTCGTACACACCATTGCCCTTGCGATCCAGTTCGTAGCCCCCTTCGTGGCGGATGCGCACGGTGCTGCCGTCCGCGGCAAGGCGCGCCTGGAGGCGCTTGCCGCCTTCGCACTCGTACGACACAAACTTGCCTGCCTGCATGCCCGCAGACACGGAGGGGCTGGAAGCGCAGCCCGACATCACGGCCACACCGGCCAGGGCAAGAAGGGAAAGCACAGATTTCATGATCACTCCAGAGGTTTGAAAGGAAACCCTGGCACTATTGCAAGCGTCTGTGACGGTATCGTGAACTGTTCGTGATGGTTATTTGACTGCTTGATGCCGTTGCTTTGACATCCGTGACGCAACAATCACGAGGTTGTCAAAAACCACCGGCACACTCGAACCCCACAAGCTCGCCATGGCGGCCCCTGGCGCACCACCTTTTCATTCCAACAATGCAAAACGGAACCCTTCTTGCCGCTGTCGACCTGGGGTCGAACAGCTTTCGCCTGGAAATCGGGCTCTACGAGCATGGACGCATCCAGCGCGTGGACTACCTCAAGGAGACCGTGCGCCAGGGCAACGGCCTGGACCGTGAGCACAACCTCAGCCTCGAAGCCATGCAGCGTGGCTGGGACTGCCTGGCACGTTTTGCCGAGCGGCTCGCCGATTTCCCCCGCGCGCGGGTGCGTGCGGTGGCCACCCAGACGCTGCGCGAAGCGCGCAACCGCGATGTTTTCCTGCACCGGGGCAGTGAGCTGCTGGGCCACCCCATCGATGTGATATCTGGCCCTGAGGAAGCGCGCCTGATCTACCAAGGCGTGGCCCGCCTGCTGCCCCAGTCCGACGAGAAGCGCTTGGTCGTGGACATTGGCGGCCGCTCCACCGAACTGATACTGGGCCAGCGCTTTCGGCCCGAGGCGGTGGCCTCGTTTCGCGTGGGCAGTGTGGCCTGGTCCAGCCGTTACTTTCCACAGGGGCAGTTCACACAACAGGCCTTTGCCACCGCGGAAATCGCCGCCAAGGCCGTGCTCGATGAAGCCCTGAGCACCTACCGCCCCGACACCTGGGATGTGGCCTATGGCTCCTCGGGCACCATTGGCGCGGTCGGCGACATGCTGACCGCCGCTGGCTTCAGCCCCGGCGAGCTGACGCTCGAGGGACTGGACTGGCTGCGCGAACGCCTGCTGCGCGCCCAAAGCGCTGACAAGGTACGGCTGGAAGGACTCAAGGACGACCGCAGGGCCGTCATCGGCGGCGGCCTGTCCATCCTACGGGCCTTGTTTGACCTGCTCGAGATCCGCAGCATGCAAGTGGCCCAGGGTGCGCTCCGCCAGGGCGCCCTGTACGACATGCTGGACCGCGAGCTGCCCGAGACCGACCTTCGAACCTCGACGGTGCAAGGCCTGGTGCAGAGCTTTGCCGTGGATCGCGACCAGGCCCAGCGGGTGGCGGCGGTGGCGGGCCAACTGTTTGCACAGGCCTTGCCAGACCACGAGGGCACAGGGGCGCGCAAACTCGGCTGGGCAGCGCAGTTGCATGAGATTGGCTGCCGCATCTCGCACAGCGACTACCACCGCCATGGCGCCTACATCCTGGACAACACCGATGTGGCTGGCTTTGCCCAGCACGAACTGCACCGCCTGGGTGCACTGGTATTGGGCCACAGGGGCAAAGTGCGCAAGATCGAGGCCGACCTGGGCGACACCTTGTTTGCCGTGCAACTGCTGTGCCTACGGCTGGCCGTGATTCTGTGTCACGCACGGCGCGACCCCGATCTGCACGGACTGACCCTGGGCCTGGATGGCAGCCGTTTCTCCCTGCGTGCGCGCACCGGCTGGGCGGCAAGCTACCCCCAATCGGCGTACCTGTTGCGCGAAGAAATAGAAGCCTGGCAGCGCACAGGCTGGGAACTGGACGTACAGCTGCCATGAACGGTATAAACGATTTATACTATTTATATCGTTCAAAGGAGTATTGATGAACAACACCCCCAGCACCCCCACCACAGAAGCAAGCACACCCAAGGCGGCCGCAACCCCAGCGCCCAGCGCCAAGGCACCTGCACGCAAGGCGGCTTCCAAGCCAGCCGTGAGCAAGGTCGCCACACCCAAGGCGCCAGCCGCCAAGAAACCCGCTGCCAAGGCCCCCGCCACCAAGCGCACCGCCTCCAAAGCCATCGTGGCAAAGCCTGCAGCCGCCAAACCTGTGGCCGCAAAGCCCACCAAGGTAGAAGCCAAGTCGAAGAAGCCCAAGCTGGTGCGCGACAGTTTCACCATCCCCAAGGATGAATACGCCGGCATCGACACGCTGAAGGAGCGCAGTGTGGCGCTGGGTCGGCCCGCCAAAAAGAGCGAGTTGCTGCGCGCTGGGCTGATGGCACTGCTGGCCATGTCCCCCAACGCATTGCATGCGGCCTTGGAGGTCGTTCCCACCATCAAGACCGGCAGGCCCAAATCCGACAAGTAATCCACCCCTTCAGGGGTCGGAAGCTCAGAGAAACTCGGGGGACTGCACGCTGAGCAGCACGGTTTCGGTCTGCCCTGCACGCTCACGCTGGCGCAACCACCAGACCGAGCCCTTGCGCACCGCGCACTCCCCCACCGACATGCCCAGCACGCGGGCCACAACCTGACCCAGCGCAGGCTGGTGGCCCACCACCAGAATGGCCCCCTTGCCTTGGGGCCACTGGACCAGATCCAGCAAATCCTGCGCAGTGCCATTGGGCAGCAATTCAGCGCGCAGCTTGTATTTGCGGCCCAGGGCCTGGGCCGTCTGTTCGGTACGACGTGCGGGGCTGCAGAGCACGCGCAGGCCTTCGGGCAATTGGCGGTCCAGCCAGGCTGCCATGCGCACGGCCTGTTTTTCGCCCCGAGGTGTCAGGGCACGCTGCAGGTCGTCCATGCCCACACCCCCCTCTTCGGCTTCGGCGTGTCGCCACAGGATCAGATCCATACCACCCTCGTCCATCAAGCGTTGCGCGGCGCGGGCGCTGGCGCGTAGCGACTGGTCAGCGCTGCCTGCGCTCCCATGCCTTTGAGCACATTGCCCGCCATGCGGTAGCTGCCGTCGGGTTGCAACTCCCAGGCATCACGGCTGTCACGCAGGTAGGCCACCAAGCATTCGTCGATGATGCGCTGACGCAGCTTGGGGTCGGTCACAGGCCAGGCCAATTCCACCCGACGCATCATGTTGCGGTTCATCCAGTCGGCACTGGAGCAGTACAGCTCTTCTTCCTTGCCACAGCGGAAGTAAAAAACCCGTGAATGCTCCAGAAACCGCCCGATGATGGATCGCACACGGATGTTCTCTGTCACCCCAGCCAGTTGCGGCGGCAGGATACAGGCACCGCGCACGATGAGATCGATGCGCGCACCACGCTGTCCGGCCAGCACCAGGGCACGTACCAGGGCCTCGTCGGTCAGGGCATTCATCTTGGCGACGATGCGCCCACCCTCTCGGCGTGCTGCCGCCAGCCCCACCTGGTCGATCTTTTCCAGCATGCGACGGTGCAGGTGAAACGGTGCCACCAGCAGGCGCCGCATGCGCGGCAGGCGATTTTGGCTGGCCAGGTGGTTGAACACATTGTCCATGTCGGCCGTGATGTCGCGGTCGGCCGTGAGAAAGCTCAGATCCGTGTACAAGCGTGCCGTGCTGGGGTTGTAGTTGCCGGTACCCAGGTGGCCGTAGCGCACCATCTGTCGCCCTTCACGGCGGGTGACCAGCAGCATCTTGGCGTGCGTCTTGAGCCCCACCACACCGTACACGACCTGCGCCCCCACAGACTCAAGGGCCTCGGCCCAGTTGATGTTGGCCTCCTCGTCAAACCGGGCTTTCAACTCCACCACGGCCATCACCTCCTTGCCACGGCGCACAGCTTCGCGCAGCAAGTCCAGCATTTGCGGATCCGACCCAGTGCGGTAAATGGTCTGCTTGATAGCGACCACCTGTGGATCGTGCACTGCCTCTCGCAAGAAGGCCAGTACGCCATCAAAACTCTCGAAGGGCTGATGCAACAGCACATCCCCTTGCTTGAGCTGTTCCAGAATCGACGCACTTGGTTGGATTTGATGGGGCCAGGTGGGGCGCCATGGGGCAAACATCCAGGCAGGATTGGCGACCAGATCAATGAGCTGCGAAAACCGCACCAAGTTCACAGGGCCTTGCACGCGATAGAGCGCGGCGCGCGGCAGGTCGAACTGGCGCAGCAGAAAATCGGCCAGGTACTCGGAACTCCCCGCAGAAACCTCCAGCCGCACTGCAGTGCCGAAGTTGCGGTGTTGCAAGCCCTGGCGCAGCACCGTGCGAAGGTTGCGCACATCTTCCTCATCCACCGCCAAGTCGGAATGCCGCGTGACCCGAAACTGCGCGAACTCCACCACCTCGCGGCCGGGGAACAAATCCGTCAGGTGCGCGCGCACCACGCTGGAGACACTGACAAACTGCATGCCCTTGGGGGCTACCTTGGCAGGCATGCGCGTGAAGCGCGGCAACAGGCGTGGGACGCGAACAATGGCGATCTCGTTCTCACGCCCAAACGCGTCGCTGCCCTTGAGGCGCACGATGAAGTTCAGCGACTTGTTCGCCACCTGGGGGAACGGGTGCGCCGGGTCCAGGCTGATGGGAACCAGCAGAGGGCGCACCTCGCGCGCAAAATACTCATGCACCCAGCGACGCTGGGCAGCGTTGCGCTCACCGTGCGAGACGACGCGCACCCCTTCACGTGCCAACGCAGGCATCAGCGCATCGTTGTACAAGGCGTACTGGCGTTCCACCAGGTCGTGCGCCTTGGCCGATAGCGCTTCAAAGGTCGCAACGGTGTGCTCGCCTTTGGTTTCACCGGTACGGGCTGCGGTGATGTGCGGCTCGGCACGCACCTCAAAGAACTCGTCAAGGTTCGAGGAAACGATGCACAGATAGCGCAGGCGTTCCAGCAAAGGCACATCCTTGCGGCCCACCCAATGGAACACCCGTTCGTTGAATGCCAGGATGCTGTGGTCTCGGTCCAGCAAACGCAACTGCGCCGCCGATGCGCGGGCTGCTGCAGGGGAAAGCGCCGCTGCCGCAGGAGCGGTCGCAACGTGCCCCACAGCGTCCAACACATGCGGCAAACCCTGGATCTGGGCAGAGGGGATCAAAGCAGCTTCCGTAGCACTATCGGCTTTTTTTGTTGTGGTCATGGACGCAATCACCAGCAAAGGGGAACCACGGAAGTATTCGACAACACAGTGACCGTTTCGTGACAGTCACCAATTTATCTGCATTCTGTCACCGAGACCCTCAGGATGCGCCCCTACGCCGCTCAGGCCCCGAGGAAATGCTTGCGGTACTTCGGAGGCAAATCAGCAATGCGCATGAGCATGGGCAGATCCGCCGAATTGAAGTCCGGATCCCACGCCGGAGCGCCCAGCACCTTGGCGCCGAGGCGCAGATAGCCCTTGATCAACGCCGGCGGCTCGATGTCCAGCGAATCATCCAAGCGATCCACGGGCAAAGGCAGACGCGGGCGTACCTGGTATTCGATGGGCGCCAGATGGGTCTGGCGCACCTGGCGCCAGATGCTGGCCGCCATATCGCCCGACACCACGCCGTTGTGCAACATCGGGATGCTGGCGCACCCCACCATGGTGTCGAGCTGATTGCGCACCATGAAGTCGGCCAGAGCGCCCCACAAGGCGAGAATCACGCCACCATGGCGGTGCTCGGCATGCACACAGCTGCGGCCCAGCTCCACCATGCGCGCGCGCAGGCTGCGCAGGCGTGTCAGGTCGAACTCGGTATCGCTGTAGGTGCTGCCAATGCGGCGTGCCTGTGCAGGTGTCAGCACGCGGTAGGTGCCTATGACTTCCTGGCTTTGTGCATCACGCACCAGCAAGTGCTCGCAGTAGTCGTCAAACACGTCAATGTCATGGCCTGGGAGCGTAGGCTTGAGGCGTGCACCCATCTCCACGGCAAACACCTCGTACCTCAGGCGCTGCGCCGCCCTTACCTCGTCGAGGTGGCGCGCCCAAGCCACTTCCACACTGCCGCGCGCGCCCGCAGCGTCCGGGCAATGAAGTGACCCCCTGGGCAAGGACACAGGGGAAAGCGGCAAAGTGGGGCTGGGCAAGTCGTTCATGGTGGACTCCTGGTTGGCACGCCCCGGTGCAGACTCGGCGAGTCAGACCCCGGCAGCAGACACAGGCAGTGTGGGCGCGCCGCATGAAATCCACGTGTCCAAACCATGAACAAACGATGACATCGCATGGTGTCTTCCGCGCGTTATCCAAGGTTAATGCGTCTTGCGCAGCCGACCACCACACTGCGGCGCATGACGCACACCGAATCTTCATCACAACCTCTGCCGCCGCGGCGCAAGTTCATGCGCCACGCCCTGGCACTGGCCGGCAGCGCACAGGCAGCCACTCTTGCAACTCCGGCCCACAGTGCCCCCATTGGATCGGCATTGCCTCCCCACCAACGCAACCCTGGAGGTACCGACACGCCCTATGGCCAGCCTGCCACCGCAGAAGCGGCCGTGGTCCGCACCGAATCCAGAGAAGCGGGCTTCAGTGTGTGGCGCACGCCACTGCAGCACCAGCGCGGAATCATCACCCCGGGCGGCCTGCACTTTGCGGTGCACCACAACGGAATCCCCGACATCGATCCGGCACGCCACCAGCTCATGCTGCATGGGCTGGTCGATCGCCCCCTGCGCCTGGACTGGGAGCGGCTGCAGCGCTACCCCATGGTCAGCAAGGTGCACTTTCTGGAGTGCGCAGGCAACTCGGCTGCCAACGCCCTGTCACCTTTCGCGATGGATCTCCCCCTGGGACAGTTGGCCGGGGAGGTCTCTTGCTCGGAATGGACGGGAATCCCCCTGTCGTTGCTGATGGACGAGGCACGCCCCCAACCCAGCGCCCAATGGGTGATTGCCGAAGGAGCCGATGCAGGCTCCCACGCGCGCAGCCTGCCATTGCAAGCACTGCGCCAGCACGGAATGCTGGCGCTGTACCAGAACGGCGAGCGCCTGCGACCTTCACAAGGCTATCCAATGCGGCTGTTCGTTCCCGGCTGGCAAGGAAACGCCAACGTCAAATGGCTGCACCGACTTGAGTTCAGCGACATCCCTGCGCACACCAAGGACGAATCGGGCCTCTACACCCAGGTGTTGTCGGACGGACGCATCCAGCGCTTTGCGCTGACCATGGAGGTCAAATCCGTCATCACCCGCCCCAGCGGACAACAGACACTCCCCAGCCCCCGCGGCCACTACGAGATCGAAGGACTTGCCTGGTCCGGACGCGGACGCATCGCCCACGTCGAAGTGTCGGTGGACGGCGGGCGGAGCTGGACCGAAGCCATGTTGCACGGGCCGGTGCTGGACCGCTCCTTCACCCGCTTCACCCTGCCCTGGCAGTGGCAAGGCCAGAAAGCCGTGCTGATGAGCCGCGCCACCGACGAGCAAGGTCACACCCAGCCCACCCGCAGCACCTGGAAAGGCCGCTATGCAGCCCACTCCTTCAACCACTACAACGCCATCCAGGCCTGGGCTGTGGACCGTGATGGTCGCGTTGAAAACTGCTATGCCTGACCCCATCCATCTTTCCCCTGCCAAATGGCTGGCTGCCATCCTGGTGCACGGGGTGGAGCAAATCGCCTTGATCGTTGCTGCCACCCTTGGGCTCACGACGGCAAACGCCTGGTCACAGACCACCTCACCGACGCCGCAGCCCGCTTCGGCTGCCACAGTGGGACTGGCCATTGCGCTGAAAAAGGAAGAACTGGCTCCGTATGACATCACCGTCTTCCCCAACGGACGCGGACTGCCGCCGGGCCAAGGCCGCGTGACCCAAGGACGTGTTCTGTACGCAAACCAATGTGCTGCATGCCACGGCCCCAGCGGTACGGAGGGGCCAGCCGCGCGTCTGGTGGGCAGCGATGGATTCATCGGCTGGGACGACCCACTGCGCCCGCTGCGGATTGCCAAGCATCCCTTGCTGGTTCAATCCGTGGGCGCACGCTGGCCCTACGCCACCACCCTCTTCGACTATATCCGCCGTGCCATGCCCTACCACGCCCCCAAGAGCCTGGAAAACGATGACATCTACGCACTGACCGCCTTCCTGCTGTACCGCAACGGCCTTCTGGACGCCTCGGCAGTTATCAATGCCAGCACACTGCCCAAAGTGGTGATGCCCGCGGCGGCAAAAACAGTCATGGAGCACTGAGCGATGGGCCAGGAAGAGCACAACGGTGCTGTCCTGTCAGCCCTTGCCTGACAGCCCCAACCGAGCCCGAATGCGAGAGAGGGACACGTTGGTCACGCCAAGATAGCGGGCCACATGGTGCAAGGGCAAGCGCCCCTCCAAGTGGGCATGGCTTGCGCGAAAGGCCTGGTAGCGCTCTGCAGGGCTGTGGCCCAACAGGCTGGCCTCGCGCCGTGCCTGTGCAGCAAACAGGCTGTTGTGGGCCTCGTGCAGCAGAGGCTCCAATGCCGGGTGGTCCTGCAACAAGCTGCGCAGCACGGCGTAAGGCAACGCCACCACCACACTCGGCTCCAGGGCTTCGACATGGTGTTCGCTGACTGCCGGCACCGGCGGCACACCATGCCCCACCCAGTCGCCCTCGCAATGGAAGGCCCGGTTGCTCTCCCTGCCCTGAGCATCCAGGTAGTAGCTGCGCAAAAGACCGCGCTCCACCCACCAGCACTGCTCCACCCTCTCTCCCGCCCGCAACAACACCTGCCCGCCATCCAACGCAAGGCGGGGCAGCGCCATCCACTGGGCGCTGGCCTGTGCATGGGATTGCAGCAACTGTTGCAAGGCGCTGGGCTGGCACAAGGTGCAGCCCACTGCCGGCGTCTGGGCAGAGGGGTTGTGGTTCACGGCGCGTGATTGTCGCGCGAGACCCAAACCCCCGCTACCCACTCCAACCCTGCCGCAGCAATCCCCAGGCCAGCCAGCCCATCATCACGGCCACCGACAAGTCCAGCACGCGCCATGCCTGGGGCCTTGCAAATACGGGCGCCAGCCAGCGCGCACCAAAACCCAGCCCCAGAAACCATAGCGCGCTGGCACTGGTGGCCCCGAGCCAAAAGATGCCTTGTGCCCCCGCAGGCTGCTGCGCCCCCATGGCGCCAATCAGCAGCACCGTATCCAGGTACACATGGGGGTTGAGCAGACTGATGCCCAGTACCTGGGCAAGCACCTGCCGTGGCGCCTGCCGCTGGCCTTGGGCCTGCGCCTGCAGGGCCTGGGGCTGCAACGCGCGACCCAAGGCCTGCCAGGCATACCAGGCCAAGGCTGCGGCACCCAAGCACGCCACTGCGCGCAACAGCACTGGGCTGCGCACCAAGAACGCCGCCAACCCACTGATGCCCAGCGCCATGAGCGCGGCATCGAGCGCAACACACACCAGCACCACCAAGGCCACATGCTCACGTCGCAGGCCCTGGCGCAGCACATAGGTGTTCTGCGCCCCGATGGCCGCGATGAGCGAGAGCGTCAGCACCAATCCCGCCACAAACACCGGCACCATGGCAGAGACATCCAAAACCGCAGAGGAAGAGAACATGGTGCGCAGTATGGCGAAGCACCATGCCACCTACCAGCAAATTCTGCTAATCTGAATTCAGTATTGCTAACGTTGAATCAGCCGCATGCTCGACCCCACCCTGCTCACCACCCTGGCCATCGTGGCACGCGAAGGCAGCTTTGAGCGTGCCGCGCGCCTGCTGCACGTAACGCCATCGGCCGTGTCGCAACGCATCCGTCTGCTGGAAGACCGGGCCGGCGCCGTGCTGGTGGTACGCGGCCAACCCTGCATCCCCACCGAACTGGGCGCGCGACTGTGCCGCCATGCACATACGGTGGCGCTGCTGGAAGACGAGCTGCGGCGCGACCTGCCCTGGGTGAGCGATGCACAGCCCCACCTGGCACGCACCACGGTACGCATCGCCATCAACGCCGACAGCCTGGCCACCTGGTTCATTGCCGCGCTGCAGGCTTTCAGCGCCGAAGACGACACCCTGGTGGACGTGGCCGTGGACGACCAGGACCACACCGGTGACTGGCTGCGCCGGGGCCATGTGCTGGGCGCGGTGACCTCGCTGGCACAACCCATCCAGGGCTGCCGCAGCCGCAAGCTGGGCGGCCTGCGCTACCTGGCCACCGCCTCGCCCGCCTATGTGCAGCGCTGGTTTGCGCAAGGAGTGACGCCGGCCGCACTGGCCCAGGCGCCCAGCCTGGTGTTTGACCGCAACGATCGCCTGCAGGACCGCTGGGTGCGCCGTGCCGTACGCAAGCAAGTCCCGCTGTTCGCCCACCGCCTGCCCTCCACCCAGGCCTTTGTGGACGCCTGCCTCGGTGGTATTGGCTGGGGCATGAACCCATGGCACATGGTGCATGAACACCTGCGCAGCGGTCGCCTGGTGGAACTGCTGCCCGGCCAGCACCTGGATGTGCCGCTGTACTGGCAATGCGCCAACCTGCCCTTGCCAGCGCTGGAGCGGCTGGGACGCTGCGTGCAGCAGGCAGCGGGGGCAGAGTTGGTGCGTTAGCGGGCATCTGCCATGTCGGCTCGGCCTTCTGGAAATCGTCAGTCCTTGAACTCCGGCGCTTTCTTGGCCATGTTGGCTGTCATGGCTTCCATCAGGTCCTTGCTTTGCAGCATGGCCGCGTTCCAGGTGGCGATGTAGTTCAGGCTGTCGGCCACGCTGTGGTCGCGGGCGTAGTTGAGCATTTCCTTGGTGCCGCGGACGGACAGCGGCGACTTGGCGGCGATGGTGGCGGCGATCTGCTGCACCCCGGCGTACAAGGCCTCACGCGTGTGGAACACGCGGTTGACCAGGCCGATGCGCTGCGCTTCTTCGGCGCCAAAGATGCGCCCGGTGTAAGCCAGTTCGCGCGTGATGCCTTGGCCGATGAGCTTGGGCAGGCGCTGCAAGGTGCCCACGTCGGCCACCATGCCGATGTCGATTTCCTTGATGGAGAAGCTGGCGTCCTCGCTGCAATAGCGCATGTCGGCGCAGGTGATGAGGTCGATGCCGCCACCGATGCAACCACCGTGGATGGCGGCAAGCACTGGCTTGCGGCAGCGCTCCAGGCTGGTGAGGGTGTCTTGCAGATCGAGGATGAGGCGGCGCAGCTTTTCGCGCATGCGGCCTTCGCAGTCGTCGGCGATGTGGGCAGACAGGCCCATCATCATCTGCAGGTCGATACCGGCGGTGAAGTACTTGCCCTCGGCCTGCAGCACGGCCACGCGGGCCTCGGGCGTGGCGTCCACCCAGTCAAAGGCCTGGCGGATTTCCTGCCACATGGTGGCGTTCATGGCGTTGGCCTTGTCCGGGCGGTTCAGGCGGATGGTGGCGATGTGGTCTTGCAGCGTGACGGCAAGGGTCTCAAAGGTCGGCATGGAAGCTCCTTGTAGGTATTTTTGGCCGCAAGCGCTTGATGGATAAGCGCAAGCAGCTATCAATTTAATAGCAAATCACGCCTTGGCGCCCTTCATCATGGCAATGTAGGGTGCCAGGCGCTGGGCCATTTCGTCGCCCAGGGCCTGCAGGCCGCTCATGGGGCGCACCATGACTTCAAAGTCCACGATCTTGCCTTCTTCGTCGAAGCGGATCTGGTCGATGCCCTTGAGCTCCTTGCCATTGACCTTGGCAGAGAACTCCAGGATGGCGCTCATGCCATCTTCGCTGGTGTAGGTGCGGTGGTAGGTGAAGTCTTCAAACACCTTGACCACCGTGCCCAGGATGACCTGCACTGCCTGCGCGCTGGGGTACGGGGTGTGCGCCATGGGCGAGCGGAACACGGCCTTCTTGTGCAGGATGCTGGGCAACTCACTCAGGTCGCCCGCGGCCACCATGGCGTGCCAGGCTTTGAGGCTGGCCTGCACGGCGGCCGGGGCCTGGTGGCTTGCGCCGGGTGCAGCCTGCGCGGCGGCGGGTGCCGGGCTCAGGTCCATGCGCAGCGCCAGCTCGGTGCCTTGCTTGATGGCACGCTTGGCATCCAGCTCGGCCGCCTTGTCGGCGCCGCCGATCAGGTGCACGCGCACGCCTTTCGCTTCCAATGCAGCCTGCAGCTCGCGGTTGGGGTCTTGACCGGCGCAGACGATGATGTTGTCCACGGGCAGGGTCATATCCTTGTTGTCCACCGTGATGTGCAGGCCTGCATCGTCAATCTTGCGGTACTGCACGCCAGGGATCATTTCCACGCCACGGTTCTTCAGGCCCGTGCGGTGGATCCAGCCGGTGGTCTTGCCCAGGCCGTCGCCCACCTTGCTGGTCTTGCGCTGCAGCAGGTAGATCTTGCGTGGGATGTCGCCGATATGGGCGGGCTTGAGGCCACCGCGCGCGCTGCCGGTGGTATCCACCCCCCACTCGGCAAAGAACTTGGCCTTGTCCAGGCTGGGGCTGGTGCCCTCGTGCAGCAGGTATTCGCTCACGTCAAACCCAATGCCGCCCGCGCCGATCACGGCCACGGTCTTGCCCACCGGTTTCTTGTCGCGCAGCACGTCGAGGTAGCCCAGCACCTTGGGGTGGTGGACGCCTTCGATCTCGGGCAGGCGCGGGCTGATGCCCGTGGCCAGCACCACCTGCTTGAATCCGGCTTGCACCAATTCGTCGGCACTGACGCGCTGGCCCAGCTTCACGCTCACGCCGGTCTGCTGGAGCCGCTCGCCGAAGTAACGCAGCGTCTCGTAGAACTCTTCCTTGCCCGGCACCTGCTTGGCCACGTTGAACTGGCCGCCGATTTCGCTGGCCGCGTCAAACAGGGTCACCTCCAGCCCGCGCTGGGCGGCTTCGGTGGCAAAGGCCAGACCGGCCGGGCCTGCGCCCACCACGGCCACGCGCTCCTTCTTGGGCAGCGGCAGGGGGACCAGAATGGTTTCGTGGCAGGCACGGGGGTTGACCAGGCAGGAGGTGATCTTGCCGCCAAAGGTGTGGTCCAGGCATGCCTGATTGCAGCCAATGCAGGTGTTGATGTCCTGCGAGCGACCTGCAGCGGCCTTGTTCACAAACTCCGGGTCGGCCAGGAAGGGGCGCGCCATGCTGACCATGTCGGCCTGGCCGTTGGCGAGCACCTCTTCGGCCACTTCGGGCGTGTTGATGCGGTTGGTGGCCACCAGCGGAATGCCCACCTTGCCCTTGAGCTGCTGCGTCACCCAGGCAAAGGCCGCGCGCGGCACCTTGGTGGCTATTGTTGGGATGCGCGCCTCGTGCCAGCCAATGCCGGTGTTCAGGATGGTGACGCCTGCGGCTTCGAGGGCCTGGGCCAGTTGCACCACTTCCTCTTGCGTGGAGCCGCCTTCCACCAGGTCGAGCATCGACAGGCGGAAGATGATGATGAAGTTCTGGCCCACACGCTCGCGCGTGCGGCGCACGATCTCCAGTGCAAAGCGGATGCGGTTCTCGTAACTGCCACCGTATTCGTCGTCGCGCTGGTTGGTCTGCGCGGCGATGAATTCGTTGATGAGGTAGCCCTCGGAGCCCATGATCTCCACGCCGTCGTAGCCTGCGCTTTGCGCCAGCACGGCAGCGTTGGCGTAGTCCTCCACGGTCTGCTTGACCTCTTCGGTGGTCAGCGCATGGGGGCGGAACGGGCTGATGGGCGCCTTGAGGGCGCTGGGCGCCACCAGCTCGGGGTGGTAGGCATAGCGGCCAAAGTGCAGGATCTGCATGCAGATCTTGCCGCCTGCATCGTGCACCGCCTGGGTCACCACCTTGTGCTTGTCGGCCTCGTGCTGGCTCGTCATGGCTGCGCCACCGGGCATGGGGCGGGCGCGGTCGTTGGGGGCAATGCCACCGGTCACGATCAGGCCCACACCGCCGCGCGCACGCTCGGCATAGAAGGCGGCCATGCGCTCGAAGCCATTGGGCGCCTCTTCCAGCCCCACGTGCATGGAGCCCATGAGCACGCGGTTCTTGAGCGTGGTGAAGCCCAGGTCAAGCGGCGCAAGCAGGTGGGGAAATGGCGTGGCAGATGCGGTCATGGCGGTTCCTTCAAGAAAGGTTGGCTGGAGGGGGGAAATGGCGCGCTATGCAACCAGTTGCACAAAAGTGTACGGTCGTTCTTATTTTTATGCAACTGGTTGCATAGCAGGGTTCTCCCGGCTAGACTGAACCGCATGTCTTTACCGCACGCAGTCCTCACTTCACTGTTGGAAAAGTCCACCTCGGGCTACGACCTGGCGCGGCGGTTCGACAAGTCCATTGGCTACTTCTGGCACGCCACGCACCAGCAGATCTACCGCGAGCTGGCACGCATGGAAGCGGCAGGCTGGATCGAAGGCTTTGTGCCGCCCGACGCAGGCAAGACGCGCAAGAAGCACTACCGCGTGTTGGGCGCAGGCCGCGCCGAGTTGGCACGCTGGGCCCAGGAGAGCACGGAGCCCATGGACCTGCGTGACGCCTTCACCGTGAAGCTGCGCGCCGATGCCGTGCTGGGCGAGGTCGATCTGGTCCCCGAACTCCAGCGCCACCTGGCACTGCACCAGGAGCGCCTGGCGCAGTACCTGAAGATCGAGGCACGGGACTTTGCACCGGGCAAGCCGCTGTCGCGCGCGCAGGCCATTCAGCACATGATCCTGAGAAAAGGCATTCTGTACGAGCAAGGGGAACTGGCCTGGGGGGCCGAAATGCTGCGCTTGCTGCAATCGGCGGGCTGATCTGTCAGACTCTGGGCTCTGCCGCGCAGACAGCCCTCGCTGCGCGCACCCACGCCACCACCACCATGCACCCTTCGCTTTCACTGCGCCACTTTCTGTTGGGACTGGGTGTGGTTGCCGTCTGGGGCACCAATTTCGCGGTCATCAAGCTGGCCCTGGCACAAATGCCGCCGCTGCTGTTTGCCACCCTGCGCTTTGTGGCGGTCATCCTGCCTGCCATCTTTCTGGTGGCGCGGCCAGCAGTGCCTTGGCGCAATCTGGCGGCCTACGGGCTGTTGATCGGCGTGGGGCAGTTCGGGCTGATGTTCATTGCCATGAATGGCCACATCTCGCCGGGCCTGGCCTCGCTGGTGGTGCAAACGCAGGTGTTCTTCACCATCGGGCTGGCAATGTGGCTCTCGGGCGAGCGGGCACACCCGGTACAGGGTGTGTCACTGGCACTGGCCGCCGGCGGCATTGGCGTGATCCTGCTGCACACCGACGGCAGCGCCACCCCGCTGGGTCTGGTGCTGATGCTCTTGGCCGCCTTGTCCTGGGCGGGCGGCAACATTGTTTCGCGCCAGGCCGGACGTGTGAACATGCTGGCCTACGTGGTCTGGTCCAGCGCCTTTGCCGTGCCGCCGCTGGTGGTGCTCACGCTGTGGCAGGAAGGCTGGACGCCGGTGCGCACCGCCCTGGAACATGCCGACGCCGCCGCCTGGGCCGCCGTCGCGTGGCAGGCCGTGGGCAACAGCCTGTTCGGCTACGCCGCCTGGGGCTGGCTGCTGGCCCGCTATCCGGCCGCCACGGTCACGCCCATGGCGCTGCTGGTGCCGGTGTTCGGCATGGGCGCTTCGGCCTTCTGGCTGGGCGAATCGCTGCCGGGCTGGAAGCTGCTGGCCGCCGCACTGGTGATGGGCGGTCTGGCGCTCAACCTGCTGTGGCCGCACCTGCGGCGCTGGGTGCTGCAGCGCGTCTGAGCGCGCTTACCCTTTTGCGGCCTGGGCCAGTCGTTCAGCGCAGGCGCTGGCCTGTGCGGCATCGCGTGCCTCCACCATCACGCGCAACAGCGGCTCGGTGCCACTGGCACGGATGAGCACTCGGCCGCCGTCACCCAGCTCGGCCTCGACCGCTGCCGTTTCCTGTGCCAGGCGCGTGTTGGCGCGCCAGTCCTGCCCCGGCTGCAGGCGCACGTTGAGCAGCACCTGCGGAAAGAGTTGCACGCCCTCCAGCAGTTCCGCCATGGTTTGGTCGTTGCGCACGCAGCTCTGCAGCACCTGCAAGGCGCTGATGAGTCCGTCGCCCGTGGTGTGCTTGTCCAGCGCCAGCAGGTGGCCCGAGCCCTCGCCGCCCAGCAGCCAGCCGTGGCGTGTCAGTTCTTCCAGCACATAGCGGTCGCCGACCTTGGCACGCACCAGCTTGACGCCCCGCTCGCGCAGCGCCAGTTCGATGGCCATGTTGGTCATTTGCGTGCCCACCACGCCGGGCACGAGCTCGTCGCGCCCCATGCGGTCACGGGCCAGCAGGTAGAGCAGCTCGTCGCCGTTGTACAGGCGCCCGGCACCGTCCACCATTTGCAGCCGGTCGGCATCGCCATCCAGGGCAATGCCGACATCGGCATGGTTGGCGCGCACGGCACGCACCAGGGCATCGGGGTGCGTGGCACCCACCTCATGGTTGATGTTGAGGCCGTCGGGTGCACAGCCAATGGACACCACATCGGCGCCCAGCTCATGGAACACCTTGGGCGCGATCTGGTAGGCCGCACCATGCGCCGCATCCACCACGATGCGCATGCCCTTGAGCGTGAGGTCGCCGGCAAAAGTGCTTTTGCAAAATTCGATGTAACGCCCAGCCGCATCGTCCAGCCTGCGGGCCTTGCCCAGGGAGGCCGAATCCACCCACACCGGAGCCTCTTCGAGGGCTGCTTCCACTGCCAGCTCCCACGCATCGGGCAGCTTGCTGCCCTGGGCACTGAAGAACTTGATGCCGTTGTCCGCAAACGGGTTGTGGCTGGCAGAGATGACCACCCCCAGGCTGGCGCGCTGGGCCCGGGTGAGGTAGGCCACCCCTGGTGTGGGCAAGGGCCCGAGCAGCACCACGTCCACCCCGGCCGAGTTGAAGCCCGATTCCAGCGCCGACTCCAGCATGTAGCCCGAAATGCGCGTGTCCTTGCCGATCAGCACCGTGGGGCGATCCTCGGTCTGGCGCAGCACACGGCCCACGGCGTGGGCCAGGCGCAACACAAAATCCGGCGTGATGGGCGGCTGCCCCACGGTGCCACGGATGCCATCGGTGCCAAAGTACTTGCGTGTCATGGGGTTCCCTCTGTGGATGTTGTTGTGGCCTGCGCGGCCTGCATGGCCCGCCAGACAGCCAGGGCCTGCACGGTGGCGGCCACGTCGTGCACGCGCACGATGCGGGCACCGCGCTCGACAGCCAGCACGGCGGCTGCCACGCTGGCGTGCAGGCGCTGCTCCACGGGCAGGCCCGTGACTGCGCCGAGCGAAGATTTGCGCGACCAA
Source organism: Acidovorax sp. 210-6 (assembly GCF_010020825.1). Lineage (GTDB taxonomy): Bacteria > Pseudomonadota > Gammaproteobacteria > Burkholderiales > Burkholderiaceae_C > Simplicispira > Simplicispira sedimenti. Next base: position 1,589,655 of record NZ_JAACJE010000001.1, on the reverse strand, counting down.
CCTGCCAGCCACGCGTGGCCGCTGGTCAACAGCTCTGCTTGGCGTGCCAGCAGCGCAAAATTCTGTTCCACCGTCTTACCGAAGCCGATGCCAGGATCCAAAACAATACGGTGCCTATCAACACCCAGCGCTTGCATATAAAACGCCTGCTGCTGTAAAAACAATAGCACCTGAGGCACCACATCACCCTGCATGGGCTGCACCTGCATGGTCTGCGGATCACGGTGCATATGCATCAAACACACACCGCAGCGGGGGTGTGCAGCGACCGCCTGCGCAGCGCCCGGCTGGCGCAGGGCCCAGATGTCATTGATGATGTCGGCGCCCAGGTCCAGCGCCTCCTGCATGAGCTGGGGCTTGTAGGTATCGACCGAGACCGGCACGCCCAGGCGCACGGCTTCGCGAAGGATGGGGATCACACGCTCGCGCTCCTGCTCCAGCGGGACGGCGGGACTGCCGGGTCGCGTGGATTCACCGCCAATGTCCAGGATGTCGGCGCCCTCGCGCAGCAGCTGCTCGCAGTGACGCAGTGCAGCGGCGGTATCGGCATGCTGCCCACCATCGGAAAACGAATCGGGCGTGGCATTGACAATGCCCATGACCTGCGGGCGTCGCAGATCGATGGCGAAGCGTGTGGTTTGCCAGATCGGGCTCATGGGGTGCTCAAAACCACAAAACGGGGCCTCGGCCCCGTTTGGTGATGCTGGTTGCGTGGGAGTCACGCGGCCGTAGGCGAAGGATCCTTGGCCACGGCAGGGGTACCGCCCCCTGGATTGTCACCGCCAGAAGACGGGGTGCGCGGCGTCCAGTCCTTGGGCGGACGCGGTGGCTTGCCCGCCATGATGTCATCGAGCTGCTCGCTGTCGATGGTTTCCCATTCGAGCATGGCCTTGGCCATGGCGTGCATTTTGTCGGCGTGCTCTTCGATCAGGCGGCGCGCCAGCGCGTACTGCTCGTCGATGATGCGACGCACCTCGGCATCGACCTTCTGCATGGTCTCTTCCGAGATGTTGGTGGTCTTGGTCACCGAGCGGCCCAGGAACACTTCGCCTTCGTTCTCGGCGTAGACCATGGGGCCCAGGGCCTCGCTCATGCCGTAGCGCATGACCATGTCGCGCGCGATGTGCGTGGCGCGCTCGAAGTCGTTGCTCGCGCCCGTGGTCATCTGGTGCATGAACACTTCCTCGGCAATGCGGCCGCCGAACAGCATGGCAATCTGGTTCAGCATGTACTCCTTGTCATAGGAGTAGCGGTCCTTCTCGGGCAGGCTCATGGTCACGCCCAGCGCACGACCGCGCGGGATGATGGTGACCTTGTGCACCGGGTCGCACTTGGGCAACAGCTTGCCGATGAGTGCGTGGCCTGCCTCGTGGTAGGCCGTGTTGCGGCGCTCTTCCTCGGGCATGACCATGCTCTTGCGCTCGGGGCCCATGATGATCTTGTCCTTGGCCTTCTCGAAGTCCTGCATCTCGACCACGCGCGCGTTGCGGCGTGCGGCCATCAGCGCGGCTTCGTTGCACAGGTTGGCCAGGTCGGCACCGCTCATGCCCGGCGTTCCGCGCGCAATGACGGCAGGGTTCACGTCCTGGCCGACTGGAATCTTGCGCATGTGCACACCAAGGATCTGCTCACGTCCGCGGATGTCGGGCAGCGTGACATAGACCTGGCGGTCAAAGCGGCCTGGGCGCAGCAGGGCCGCATCCAGGATGTCGGGACGGTTGGTGGCAGCCACGACGATCACGCCGAGGTTGGTCTCGAAACCATCCATCTCGACGAGCATCTGGTTCAGCGTCTGCTCGCGCTCATCGTTACCACCGCCCAGGCCGGCGCCACGCTGGCGACCCACGGCGTCGATTTCGTCGATGAAGATGATGCAGGGGGCGTTCTTCTTGGCGTTCTCGAACATGTCGCGCACGCGGGCTGCGCCCACGCCAACGAACATTTCCACAAAGTCAGAACCCGAAATGCTGAAGAAAGGCACCTTGGCTTCGCCCGCGATGGACTTGGCCAGCAGCGTCTTGCCGGTGCCCGGAGGGCCGACCAGCAACAGGCCGCGCGGAATGCGACCACCGAGCTTCTGGAACTTGCCTGGGTCCTTCAGGAAGTCCACGACCTCCTTGACTTCTTCCTTGGCCTCGTCGCAGCCGGCCACGTCGGCGAAGGTGACGCTGTTGTTGTTCTCGTCGAGCATGCGCGCCTTGCTCTTGCCAAAGCTGAAGGCACCGCCCTTGCCGCCACCCTGCATCTGGCGCATGAAATAGACCCACACGCCGATCAGCAGCAGCATGGGGCCCCAGCTCACGAGCAGGGTCATGAGCAGCGAGCCTTCCTCGCGCGGCTTGACGTCGAACTTGACGTTGTTGTTGATCAGATCGCCCACCAAGCCCCGGTCGAGGTAGGTGGCCGTGGTGCGGATGCGGCGATCATCCTGGGTGATGGCCACGATCTCGGTGCCGCCCTGCCCCTCCTGGATGGTTGCGCTCTTGATGCGGTTGTTGCGCACCTCTTCCAGAAACTCGGAATAGCCCATGTGACCGGCAGCGCCCACCGCACGCGTGTCAAACTGTTTGAACACGGTGAACAGCACCATGGCGATGACCAGCCATACGGCGACTTTAGAAAACCACTGATTGTTCAAGCGCGGCTCCAGTGAGAGTGGCAAACGGTGTCAGGCACCAGATGGTTGCGATTTTAGGCGTTTCAACCCAAGACCCCCTTGCCTTGGAGGGTCATCCATGGCAAAAGCGCGGTTTTTTTTCGCGCTCGGCCGGGTTTACACAGCCCGGGCACCCTCTTTCAGACCGATGCCCACCAAAAAGGTTTCGGAGGATTTATCGCGCGAGGCCTTGGGCTTGACCGGCTTGACCACCTTGAAACGGCTGCGGAACAACTGCACCAGCGCCTCATAGCCGCTGCCATGGAACAGCTTGGTCACCAGCGCCCCTTCGGGCTTGAGGTGCGCGCACGCAAAGTCCACCGCCAGTTCCACCAGGTGGGCAATGCGCGTGGCGTCTGTCGAGGCAATGCCCGAGAGATTGGGCGCCATGTCCGACACCACCACATCCACGGCCCGCCCTTGCAGCAAGCCTTCGAGTTGCGCCAGCACCTCGGCTTCGCGGAAATCCCCCTGCAGGTAGGCAACGCCCTCGATCGGCTCCATGGGCAGGATGTCCAGCCCAATGATGGCGCCATTGAGCGCCCCCGAAGCCGCCCCATCGGGCGACAGGCGCCTGCGCACGTACTGGCTCCAGGCGCCTGGTGTGCAACCCAGATCCACCACGGTGGCACCCGGACGGATGAGGCCAAACTGCTCGTCGATCTCCTTGAGCTTGTAGGCAGCGCGTGCACGGTAGCCCTCTTTCTGGGCCAGCTTGACCCAGGGGTCGTTCACATGGTCGTTGAGCCACGCCTTGTTGACTTTTTTGCTCTGGGTTTTGACTTTCATGATCCTGGATTCTCGCTGGACACCATGCCATCCGCCCGGCCGAGGGGCGACTTAGAACTTGTCCGCAGGGCGCGGATAATACGCCCATGCCCCAAATTGAACTTACCCCGGCCGAGCGCCGAGAACAACGCGCACAAGCGCACCATCTGGACCCCGTTGTGCACATCGGCGCCGACGGCTTGACCGATGGCGTGCGCAAGGAAGTGGACGCCGCCCTCAACGCACACGGCCTGATCAAGATCCGCGTGCTGGCTGGCGAGCGCGCCGAACGCGAACTGATGTACCAGCAACTCGCCGCCGAATTGAATGCCGCGCCGGTACAACACATTGGCAAGCTGCTGGTGCTGTGGCGCCCCCAGCCCGTCAAGGAGCGCGCCATCGACGAAGACCGCATGCCCGGCCCCAAGACCGTGAAGGTGGTCAAGAACAGCCAGCGCGGCGGGCAACGTCCCGAAATCAAGATGCTGCGCGTGCTGGGCAACCAACGTTTGACGCCCGGTGGCCAGATCAAACGCGCCAAGAAGCGCAAACCCACCTCGGTGAAGAAGCGCCAGGCCGACTGAAACGTCACAAGCGCCCGCGTGGATTCACACGCGGGCAACAGGGTTCTCAATCCTGCGGTGGCTGCGACTTTCGCAGCGTATGCCACAGGGTGACCAGGGCACACGCCCACTGCAAGGTGTACAGCAAGGTGCCCAGGCCGTGCCAAAACTTCAGGTCCTGGCGTGCCACGATGCGCGGCGACACGCCATACTGCACCACCAGCGCCAGCAACAAACCACCCACTATAAAAAGCATAGCTGCTCGCGCCCATGGATAGGGCGTCACAGCCATTTTTGGCCTAGAGATCAGCAAGAGTCCCATGCAGCAGACCACCGACACCCAGGTCTGCGCCGCAAACAGCTTGGCAGCCAGGGTGCCCGCCATGGCGGGTGTGGGCAGGTGCGCAAACAGCAGCGGCACGGCAAGAAAGCCGATGCTCGACAGACTGCCCCACCACAGGGCCGCCACCAAGGCGGGAAGGCGTTCACGCATGGGATGGGGTCAGACGTAGCTGACGCCGACAATCTCGTAGCGGCGCACGCCACCGGGGGCCTGCACCTCAGCGGTATCGCCCTCCTCCTTGCCGATCAGGGCACGGGCGATGGGGCTGGAGATGTTGATCAACCCCTGCTTGAGATCGGCCTCGTCCTCGCCCACGATCTGGTAAGTCACGGCGTCGCCCGAATCTTCGTCTTCCAGCTCGACCGTGGCCCCGAAGACCACGCGACCGGCGGCATCCACCGCGGAAGGGTCGATGATTTGCGCCGCCGAGAGCTTGCCCTCGATTTCCTGGATGCGGCCTTCAATGAAGCCCTGGCGGTCCTTGGCAGCTTCGTACTCGGCGTTTTCGCTCAGGTCACCCTGGGCACGGGCTTCGGCAATGGCGGCAATCACCGCCGGGCGATCCACGGTCTTGAGGCGGTGCAGCTCGGTCTTGAGCTTCTCGGCACCGCGCTTGGTAATTGGAATGGTGGCCATTCGGTCTGTCTCCATCAACAAAGGGAATGGGCGCGCCTGTCGCGGCCCCTGGCGGTGCAGACCCCGGATACCCCGTAGGCCGCACCCAAAAGCAAACCGCCGCACGTTGCCGCGCGGCGGTGTTGGTTCAGGGCGCAATTATGCCGTGATTACGGCAGCTTCAAGCCGCCAGCTGGGCATGCATCTCCTGCACGGAAATGACGTCGAGCTGGTTCATGTGCTGCATGCCTTCCACGGCCGCCTCGGCGCCGAAGATGGTGGTGAAGGTGGTCACGCGCGCCAGCAGCGAGCTTGTGCGGATGGCACGCGAGTCGGCAATGGCGTTGCGGCGCTCTTCCACCGTGTTGATGACCATGACGATCTCGTCGTTCTTGATCATGTCCACGATGTGCGGGCGGCCTTCGGTCACCTTGTTCACCACCTTGACCGGCACGCCGGCCGCTTCGATGGCGGCGGCCGTGCCCTTGGTGGCGACCAGTTCAAAGCCCAGCGCGACGAGCTGGCGCGCGATGTCCACGGCGCGCGGCTTGTCGGCGTTCTTCACGGTCAGGAACACCTTGCCCGAGGTCGGCAGCTTGGTACCGGCGCCGAGCTGGCTCTTGACGAAGGCTTCGCCGAAGGTCTTGCCCACGCCCATCACTTCGCCGGTGGACTTCATCTCGGGGCCGAGGATGGTGTCCACACCGGGGAACTTCACGAACGGGAACACAGCCTCCTTCACGCTGAAGTACGGCGGTGTCACTTCCTTGGTGATGCCCTGCGCGGCCAGTGTCTGGCCGGCCATGCAGCGCGCGGCCACCTTGGCGAGCTGGATGCCCGTGGCCTTGCTGACGAAGGGCACCGTGCGCGAGGCACGCGGGTTCACTTCAAGCACATAGATGATGTCCTTGCCGTCGGCCTCCTGGATGGCGAACTGCACGTTCATCAGGCCCACCACGTTCAGGCCGTGGGCCATGGCGGTGGTCTGGCGCTTGATCTCGGCCACGGTCTCGGCCTTGAGGTAGTACGGCGGCAGCGAGCAGGCGGAGTCGCCCGAGTGCACGCCGGCCTGCTCGATGTGCTCCATCACGCCGCCAATGAACACGGCACCGGAGCTGTCGCGCACGCAGTCCACGTCGCACTCGATGGCGTTGGAGAGGAAGCGGTCGAGCAGCACGGGCGAGTCGTTGCTCACCTTCACGGCCTCGCGCATGTAGCGCTCCAGGTCGCGCTGCTCGTGCACGATTTCCATGGCGCGGCCACCCAGCACGTAGCTGGGGCGCACCACCAGCGGGTAGCCCAGGGCAGCCGCTTTCTCGAGCGCCTCGGGTTCGGTGCGCGCCGTGGCGTTGGGCGGCTGGCGCAGGCCCAGGTCGCCCAGCAGCTTCTGGAAACGCTCGCGGTCTTCGGCTGCGTCGATCATGTCGGGCGTGGTGCCGATGATGGGCACGCCAGCAGCCTCCAGGCCCAGCGCCAGCTTCAAAGGCGTCTGGCCGCCGTATTGCACGATCACACCGGCGGGCTTTTCCTTGTCCACGATCTCCAGCACGTCTTCCAGCGTGACGGGCTCGAAGTACAGGCGGTCCGAGGTGTCGTAGTCGGTGGACACGGTCTCGGGGTTGCAGTTGACCATGATGGTCTCGTAGCCGTCCTCGCGCATGGCGAGCGCGGCGTGCACGCAGCAGTAGTCGAACTCGATGCCCTGGCCGATGCGGTTGGGTCCACCGCCGAGCACCATGATCTTCTTCTTGTCGGTGGGCGCGGCCTCGCACTCGTCCTCGTAGGTCGAGTACATGTAGGCCGTGTTGGTGGCGAACTCGGCCGCGCAGGTGTCCACGCGCTTGTAGACCGGACGCACGTTGAGGGCGCGGCGCTGGTCGCGCACGGCCTGTTCCGTGGTCTTGAGCAGCTTGGCCAGGCGGCGGTCGGAGAAGCCCTTCTTCTTGAGCGCGCGCAGGGTATCGGCGTCCAGCGCGGCCAGCGCGCCCTCGCCCTTCTCGGCGGCGAGCTTGTCCAGGTCGAGTTCGATCTTCACGATCTCCTCGATCTGCACCAGGAACCACTTGTCGATCTTGGTGAGGTCGTACACCTCGTCCACTGACAGGCCCATGGCGAAGGCATCACCCACGTACCAGATGCGCTCGGGACCGGGCTCGCCCAGTTCCTTCTCCAGCACCTCGCGGTCCTGGGTCTTTTCGTTCATGCCGTCCACGCCCACTTCCAGGCCGCGCAGGGCCTTCTGGAACGATTCCTGGAAGGTGCGGCCCATGGCCATGACCTCGCCCACGCTCTTCATCTGCGTGGTCAGGCGCGAATCGGCCGTGGGGAATTTCTCGAACGCGAAGCGCGGGATCTTGGTCACCACGTAATCGATGGAAGGCTCGAACGACGCAGGCGTGACGCCACCCGTGATTTCGTTGCGCAGCTCGTCGAGCGTGTAGCCCACGGCCAGCTTGGCCGCCACCTTGGCGATGGGGAAGCCCGTGGCCTTGGAAGCCAGCGCCGAGGAACGCGACACGCGCGGGTTCATCTCGATGACGATCATGCGGCCGTCCTTCGGGTTCACCGAGAACTGCACGTTGGAGCCGCCCGTGTCCACGCCGATCTCGCGCAGCACCGCCAGGCTGGCGTTGCGCATGATCTGGTATTCCTTGTCGGTCAGCGTCTGTGCCGGGGCCACGGTGATGGAGTCGCCCGTGTGCACGCCCATGGGGTCGAGGTTCTCGATGGAGCAGATGATGATGCAGTTGTCCGCCTTGTCGCGGACCACTTCCATCTCGTACTCCTTCCAGCCGAGCAGCGATTCTTCGATCAGCAGCTCATTGGTGGGCGAGGCTTCCAGGCCGCGCTTGCAGATGGTCTCGAACTCTTCCGGGTTGTAGGCGATGCCGCCGCCCGTGCCGCCCAGCGTGAAGCTGGGGCGGATGACGGTGGGGAAGCCCACGTTCTTCTGCACGGCCCAGGCCTCGTCCATGCTGTGGGCGATGCCCGAGCGCGCCGAGCCCAGGCCGATGCGGGTCATCGCATCCTTGAACTTCAGGCGGTCCTCGGCCTTGTCGATGGCCTCGGGCGTGGCGCCGATCAGCTCGACCTTGTACTTGTGCAGCACGCCGTTGCGCCACAGGTCCAGCGCGCAGTTCAGCGCGGTCTGGCCGCCCATGGTGGGCAGGATGGCGTCGGGGCGCTCCTTGGCGATGATCTTCTCGACCGTCTGCCAGGTGATGGGCTCGATGTAGGTGACGTCGGCCGTGGCCGGATCGGTCATGATCGTCGCGGGGTTGCTGTTGATCAGGATGACCTTGTAGCCCTCCTCGCGCAGCGCCTTGCAGGCCTGCACGCCCGAGTAGTCGAACTCGCAGGCCTGGCCGATGATGATCGGGCCGGCGCCGATGATGAGGATGCTTTTGATGTCTGTGCGTTTTGGCATGGTGTGTCGGTTCAGTCGGTCGCGGTGCTGGCTGCCGCCGGGGCAGCATCAGGGGCAGTGGCCACGGGCGCCGCGCGGCGTGTTTCCAGCTTGGTCAGCAGCGCTTGCACGCGCTCGGCGGGCAGGTTTTTCTGCATCAGTTGCAAAAGCCCGTCGCCCTGCACGAGGGGACGCAGCACTTCGGCCTCGGCCTCATAGAAGGCGACGTCCCACTCCTGCAGCGCCTCAAAAAAGGTCGCGTCGTCCCAGTTCTTGCCCTTGGCCACCAACGTGACCAGAGGCATGGCCTTGTTTTCCACAAAGGCTTTCTTGTAGGGCTTTTGCTGCCAACGCTCGGCAAACCATTCCTTGTGTGGGGATGGCAAGGTGAGCACGCGCTTGTGGATCGCCTTTTCGAGCGAGGCCAGGGGGAAGCTGAAGAGTTTCATGGCGCCGGGCGGTGATGGTGAGGGCTGCGTTCAGTTCTTGGCCACACGCATGGCCTGCGTGAAGCGGTCGAACAAGTAACCAATGTCGTGCGGGCCGGGCGAGGCTTCAGGGTGGCCCTGGAAGCAGAACGCAGGCTTGTCGGTACGCACCAGGCCTTGCAGCGTACCGTCGAACAGGCTCACGTGCGTGGCGCGCAGGCAGGCCGGCAGCGATTCCAGATCCACCGCAAAACCATGGTTCTGGCTGGTGATGGAAACGCGCCCCGAATCCAGGTCCTTGACGGGGTGGTTGGCGCCATGGTGGCCATGGGCCATCTTGTAGGTGCGCGCACCAGACGCCAGCGCCATGATCTGGTGGCCCAGACAGATGCCGAACATCGGAATGCCGCTGTCGATGAGCGTGCGCGTGGCGGCAATGGCGTAGTCGCAGGGCTGCGGGTCGCCAGGGCCGTTGGAGAGGAACACTCCGTCAGGGTTCAGCGCCAGCACATCGGCAGCGCTGGTCTGCGCGGGCACCACGGTCACGCGGCAGCCACGCTCGGCCAGCATGCGCAGGATGTTTTTCTTGACACCGAAGTCGTAGGCCACCACATGGAAGCGCGGCGCCTCCTGCGTGCCGTAACCCTGGCCCAGTTGCCATTCGGTCTGCGTCCACTCGTAGGCCTTGGGCGTGGTCACCACCTTGGCCAGGTCCAGCCCAGCCATCGATGGGGCTGCCTTGGCGGCCGCCACTGCGGCGTCGATGTGCGCCTGGGTCACCGAGGTGCCTGCAGGCAGGCCCACGATGGCGCCGTTCTGTGCACCATGGGTGCGCAGAATGCGCGTGAGCTTGCGCGTGTCGATGTCGGCAATGGCCACCGTGCCCTCACGCACGAGGTAGGACGAGAGCGTCTCGCTCAGGCGAAAGTTGCTGGCCAGCAGCGGCAGATCCTTGATGATCAGGCCCGCGGCATGGACCTTGTCGGCTTCGATGTCCTCGGGGTTGACGCCATAGTTGCCGATGTGCGGGTACGTGAGCGTCACGAGCTGCTGGCAGTAGCTGGGGTCGGTGAGGATTTCCTGGTAGCCGGACATCGAGGTGTTGAACACCACTTCGCCGACGGTGGTGCCGGCGGCACCGATCGAATTGCCGATAAAGACCGTGCCGTCTGCGAGCGCCAGGATGGCGGGAGGGAAACGTCCCTGTAGAGACAAAAGCACTGGGTTCTCCGGTTGGTTACGGTCGCCCGGTGCCTGCGCAGCCTGCGGCACCAGTGGCACCTGTGGCTGGAAGGCTGCTTTCGGATAGGTTGTTGCTTTGGATGCGGCCGGGCGACGCTGTTGCGAGGAAAGCCCCTGATTGTACCCGCAGACCGCCCTGATCTGCTGACATTGCCGCAGCGCAGCATCACCGGTGCACCCTCTCTGGGACGGCCCGAAGGGCTTTCAACTGGTTACGTAAGCAGGTGTTCCAGGCCATACCGAGCGGTGCCTCGCCCCTAGACTTCCCGGCCTCTCCCTACATTGCACACACCTCGACCATGCGTACTATCGCCTCCGCACTTGTCCTCACACTGACCTGCTGCCTCACCTCCATGGCCGCGCAGGCCCTGGAGCTGGCCAAGTACCCCAAGGTCTTCTCCGGCCCACAGGGCATTGAGCTGGTACTGGCCCCCAGTGCCGACGGCAAACAGGCGCTGCTGCGTGTCAGCGGCATCAATCATCCGATCGATCAGGTGGTGTTCCTGACCGAGTCGCAGCCCCAGGGGCGCTCACGCGAGGTGTACACGCTGCAACTCGATGGACGCTCCCATGCGCTGCTGCACCGGCAGGCCTCCGCCTACAGCGACGCAGAGCATTTCGCTGCCTACCTGCCAGGTCAGCGCGACGGTGTGCCCCTGGCCTTCCAGGCCGACAAGAGCAAGGACTTCAAAGCTGGTGAGTTGCTCACCCGCTATGAGCAGCAGCGCAAGCAAGGCCTGCAAGACAAGCTGGCGCGCTTTGACCGACCCAAGCGGCAGGAAAGCTACCGCGCGGAACTGGCGCAAATGGACAAGGAGGCCAGCGCTGCCTGCGGCACCACCGTCCAGACATCGGTGGAATGGGCCGCCATCAACGATGAAACAATGCAGACCCTGAGCATCTCCAGCTTCTGCGGCGAAGTGGCCGCGCAAATGGAACGCCTGTGCCAGAACACGCCCGCCTTCAAGGCTACCGCAGCCAGCCTGGGCCAGGTGCAGTGCCAGTTCGGCCCCCAACTGAAGCTGCGCGTGGAAAACCAGCGCATCGTCTTCACCACCGAGAAAGATGCGCCCAACCAGGGTGACTTCGTGCACCAGTTCCTGCGCAATCAGTAGGAACCAACACCGCTGGCGTGCAGGCAGATGGCCGCCGCCGCCGCCACGTTGAGCGACTCCTCGCCCCCCGGCTGCGCGATGCGGATGCGCTGCTGTGCCCGCGCCAGCAGCGCGTCGGACACGCCCTGGCCCTCATGCCCCAACACCCAGGCGCAGGGCCAGGGCAGCGCGGCCTGGTGCAGATAATCGCCCCCGTGCACATGGGTGACGAGCAGGGGCACGCGCAGTGCCTGCAGATCCTCCACCGCCAGGCCTTCATGCAGGCGCAGGCCAAAGTGCGCCCCCATGCCCGCGCGCAGCACCTTGGGCGACCACAGCGCGGCGCTGCCCTTGAGCGCCAGTACCTGCCCAAAGCCAAAGGCGGCCGCACTGCGCAGGATGGAGCCGACGTTGCCCGCGTCCTGCACCCGGTCCAGCACCACGCTGGCCATCTGCGGATCGGGGGGCTGGGGTGCGGGCAGCTCCAGCACATAGCCCATGGCGGCGGGGGACTCCAGTGCGCTGATGTCGGCAAACAGCGCATCAGATAGAACTATGATTTTTGTAGCGCATTGCGCCCATTCAGTGGGCACCAGAGGCCAAAAAGACTCTGAAAACACGGCCACAGCCGGGCGCAGCCCGCGCGCCAGCGCGGCGCGGCACAGGTGGTCGCCCTCCAGCCACAGGCGGCCCTGCTTGCGGTAGGCCGTGCTGTCCTGCGCCAGGCGCCGCAGGTCCTTGGCAAAGGCGTTGTCACGCGACTGCACCAGCGTCACCGGCACGGAGCTCATGGCGCAGCCTCCAGGTGCTGGGCCACGGGCGCAAAGGAGCGGCGGTGCAGCGGGCTGGCGCCATGCGCGCGCAGGGCCTGCAGGTGTGCGGCGGTGCCGTAGCCCTTGTGGGCATCAAAACCATACTCGGGGTACTGCGTATGCACCTCGGCGCACCAGCGGTCGCGGTGCACCTTGGCCAGGATGGAGGCCGCCGAAATGGCAGGCACCAGCGCATCGCCCTTGACGATGGCCTCTGCAGGGATGTCCAGCACCGGCAGGCGGTTGCCATCGACCAGCACCAGCCCCGGCTTGAGCCGCAGCCCCTGCACAGCACGGCGCATGGCCAGCAAGGTGGCCTGCAGGATGTTGAGGCGGTCGATCTCTTCCACGCTGGCCTCGGCCACGCTGCAACACAGCGCCTTGGCACGGATCTCGTCGAACAGGCGCTCGCGCCGCAGGGCGGTGAGCTTTTTGGAGTCTGCCAACCCAGCGATGGGCTGGCGCTCGTCCAGAATGACGGCCGCCGCCACCACCGGCCCGGCCAGGGGACCGCGGCCCGCTTCATCCACCCCGGCCACCAGGCCTTGCGGCATGGGCCAGGGAAGCATGGCCTGCTCAGGCACGGGGGTCGGCAAGGACTTTTTGGATCGCATCGGCAGCTAGTTGGGGGGTGTCGCGCCGCAGGCTTTCGTGCAGCGCAGTGAAGCGGTGGTGCAGCGCGGCCATGCGCGCAGCATCGTGGTCCAGGGCGTGGAACCAGTCGAGCACCGCCGCTGCCAGCGCCTGCGGGGTCGCGGCGTCCTGCAGCAGCTCGGGCACGACGAAATCGCCGCTCAGAATGTTGGGCAAGCCCACCCAGGGCTGCAGTTGCTTGCGGCGCATGAGGCGCCAACTCAGCGGGTGCATGTGGTAGCCAATGACCATGGGGCGCTTGAACAGCGCCGCCTCCAGCGTGGCCGTGCCGCTGGCGATCAGGGTCACATCGCAGGCCGCGAGCACGGCATGCGATTGGCCACTGACCACCTGCACACGGCCCGCCAAGCCCGCCGCACCGGCCGCCTGCTCGATGCGCGCCTGCAAGGCAGGCACCGCAGGCACTATCATTTTGATAGCTGGTTGCGCTTGCTGGACAAGCGCTGCAGCCTCAAAAAACTTAGGAGTGATGTACTGCACCTCGGCGGAACGGCTGCCCGGCAAAATGGCCAGTACCCTGTCGTCTGGCGCCAGGCCCAGCGCGGCGCGGGCAGCAGCGCGGTCCGGCACCAAAGGAATGACCCCGGCCAGCGGATGGCCCACATAGGTGGCACGGATGCCATGGCGCGCAAGCAGCTCGGGCTCAAAAGGAAAGATGCACAGCACATGGCTGGCAGCACGGCGGATTTTTTCCACCCGCTCAGCGCGCCAGGCCCAGATGGAGGGGCAGACAAAGTGCACGGTGCGGGTGCCCGCGGCGCGCAGGTCGGCCTCCAGGCCCAGGTTGAAGTCGGGTGCATCCACGCCGATGAACACGTCGGGGCGGTCCTGCAACAGGCGCTGGCGCAACTGCCTGCGGATGGCCATGATGCCTGCCAGGCGACGGAAGACCTCAATGCTGTAGCCGTGCACGGCCAGGCGCTCGCTGGGCCACCAAGCCTCGAAACCGCGCCGTGCCATCTGTGGGCCGCCAATGCCGCAGGCCTGCAAACCTGGCCACAGGCCCCGCAGGCCGTCGAGCAGCAGCCCGGCCAGCAGGTCCCCAGAGGTTTCACCCGCCACCATCGCGATGCGGGGTGTGCTCGTCATCTACGCCCCCAGCCCCACTCAGCGGGCAATGCCCGCCACGGAACTGGCCAGGAAAGCATCCATCAAGGCCACGTCCTGCGCCGCCTCGGGATGCGTGGCGGGCAGTTGCGCCATCGCGGCGCGCGCCTGTTCCAGTGTCAGCCCCTGGCGGTAGAGAAGCTTGTGCATCTCGCGGATGGCGCTGATGCGCTGGTCGGAAAAATCGCGCCGACGCAGCCCCACCAGATTCACGCCGCGCACCGCCAGCGGGTTGCCATCCACCACCATGAACGGCGGCACGTCCTTGCCCACATGGCTGGAAAAACCCACCATGGCGTGCGCGCCAATGCGCATGCGTTGCAGCACGCCGGTCAGGCCACCGATGGTGGCCCAGTCCCCCACCTCCACATGCCCGGCCAGCGTGGCGTTGTTGGCCATGGTGGTGTGGTCACCCACCACGCAGTCGTGCGCAATGTGCACGTAGGCCATGATCCAGTTGTCGTTGCCGATGGTGGTGGAGCCCTTGTCCTGCGCAGTGCCGGTGTTGAAGGTGCAGAACTCTCGGATGGTGTTGCGGTCGCCAATGCGCAGCTCGGTGGGCTCGCCGCCGTACTTCTTGTCCTGCGGTGCAGCGCCCAGCGATGCGAATGGGTAAATGCGGTTGTCTTGGCCGATGGTGGTGTGCCCATCGATCACGCAGTGCGCGCCCACCGTGGTGCCTGCACCGATGCGCACGTGCGGGCCGATCACGGCAAAGGGGCCAATGCTGGCGCGCTCGTCGATGCACGCCTGCGCATCGACGACGGCGGTCGGGTGAATGTGGCTCACGGCGCTGCCCTGCCCTGTTGGGTGCCCGGCGTCAGCCGACGGCGCGCATGGTGCACATCAGTTCGGCCTCGCAGGCCACCTCATCGCCCACGCGGCCCACGCCCTTGAACTTCCAGATGCCGCCGCGCACACGGTCGATCGTGATGTCCAGAATCAACTGATCGCCTGGCTCCACGGGGCGCTTGAAACGCGCACCGTCGATGCCGACGAAGTAGTAAATGTTGTTCTCGTCGGGCACCTGGCCCATGGCATCGAACGCCAGCAGGCCGGCCGCCTGGGCCAGCGCTTCCAGGATGAGCACGCCGGGCATGACCGGACGGCCTGGGAAGTGCCCCATGAAATAAGGCTCGTTGAACGTGACGTTCTTGATGGCCCTGATGCGCTGGTTGCGTTCGAGTTCGAGCACCTTGTCCACCAGCAGGAACGGGTAGCGGTGGGGCAGTTGCTTGAGTATTGCGTGAATGTCCATCATCAGCGTTCAATCTTGTTGTTCTGGAGAAGCCCTTCCAGGGCCTTGATGCGCTCGCGCAGACTGTGCAGCTGCTTGACCGTGGCGGCGTTCTTTTCCCAGCGCGCATTGTCGTCGATGGGAAACATGCCGGTGTACAGCCCGGGCTGGTGAATGGAGCGCGTGACCGTGGTAGCTGCCGACACATGCACATGGTCCGCCAGCGTGAGGTGGCCCAGCACAATGCCGCCGCCGCCCACGCTGCAGTGCGCACCGATGCGCGCGCTGCCCGCAATGCCCACGCATCCGGCCATGGCCGAATGGCGCCCTATGTGCACGTTGTGACCGACCTGCACCAGGTTGTCGAGTTTGACGCCGTCTTCGATGACCGTGTCGCCCAGTGCACCACGGTCTATGCAGGTGTTGGCACCAATCTCCACGTCGTCGCCGATGCGCACAGCGCCCAGCTGCTCGATCTTGACCCAGGCACCTTTTTCAGGCGCAAAGCCAAAGCCATCGGCCCCGATCACGGCACCGGCATGCACGATGCAACGTGCACCGATATGGCAGTCTTCGCCCACTGTGACGCGCGATTTGAGCCAAGTGTGGGCGCCAATGTGCGCACCCCGCTCAACCACGCACAGCGGGCCGATGCAGGCGCTGGCGTCCACCACGGCATCGGGGTGCACCACGGCGCTCGGGTGCACGCCCGGCTGCACCGCAGGTACGTGCTGGCGCTTCCACCACTGTGTGGCGCGGGCGAAGTACACGTAGGGGTCGTCTGCCACGATGCAGGCACCGCGCTGCAATGCAGGCTCGCGCATCGCAGGGGCCACAATGACACAGGCCGCCTGGGAGGCGGCCAGTTGCTGCTGGTAGCGCGGGTTGCTGAGGAAACTCAGATCCTGCGGCCCCGCAGCCTCCAGCGGGGCCAGGCGTGCGATCAGATGGTCAGGGTTTCCTTCGAGCGTGCCGCCCAGTGCCTCGATGAATTGGCCCAGTCGCACACTCACGCGGCACCCATCCACTTCAGGCAGACCTTACTTGGATGCACCATTGAGGGCCTTGATCACCTTGTCGGTGATGTCGTGCTGCGGGTTGATGTACACCGCCTGGTCCACGATGATGTCGTACTTTTCCTGCTCGGCCAGTTGCTTGACGACCTTGTTGATGCGCTCGCCCAGTTGGTTGAGCTCTTCGTTCTTGCGCGCGTTGAGGTCTTCCTGGAACTCGCGGCGCTTGCGCTGGAATTCGCGGTCCTGGTCCATGAGCTGGCGCTGACGGGTCTGGCGCTGGCTGTCCGACAGCGTAGGCGCATCGCGCTCGAACTTCTCGGTCGCGGTCTTGAGCGTGTTGCCCAGGTCGTTGATTTCCTTGTCGCGGCGCGAGAATTCCTGCTCCAGTTTGGCTTGCGCGGCCTTGGCCGAGCTTGCTTCGCGGAACACACGGTCGGTATGAATGAAGCCCGCCTTGAAATCGGCATAGGCCGGTGCAGCTGCACCGACACCGCTGAGCATCAGAACCAGGGCGAGTTGACGGGAAAGGTGTTTCATTAGAAGGACGTTCCAATCTGGAATTGCAATTTCTGGATTCTATCGCCCGCGAACTTGCGCACGGGCTGGGCGTACGCAAGGCGCAGCGGACCCAACGGGGAAATCCAGCTCAAACCCACGCCGACGGAGGCGCGCATCTCACTGAAGCGCATTTTTTCCTCCTCGCCGTACACATTGCCCACATCCAGGAAGGTAAAGATCCGCAGGGTGCGGTCATTGCCAGCGCCGGGGAACGGAGCGATGAGTTCTGTGTTGAAAGTGACTTTCTTGGGGCCACCCAGCGATGCGCCGGTGACGTCACGCGGCCCCAGGGTGCCCTGGTCAAACCCGCGTACCGAGCCCAGACCACCCGAGTAGAAGTTCTTGAACACCGGGAAGGGACGGCCATTGAAGCCCTTGCCCCAGCCCAGTTCCCCATTGAAAGCCAGGGTGAACTTCTTGTTGAGTGGGATGTACTGCTGATATTGGTAGTTCGCGCGCAGGTAGCGGGCGTCACCGGCCACGGACCAGTCGGTGTTGAGCCGCTGGTACACCCCGTTGTTGGGCGCCAGCGCGCTGTCTCGGCCATCCCGCGACCAACCAATGGTCAGTGGCACGGAACTGCTGGAAGAGCCGTAACGATCCGCGTACGCCAAGTATGCCGCCGGGATGTTGGTGCCCGATTTGATGCGGTTGCTCTCCAGCGCCGCACCGAAAAAGACCGTGTCTGTTTCCGTGAACGGCACCCCGAAACGCAGCCCGCCCCCCGTGGTCACCAACTCATAGTTCCCGCCCTGGTCCTCATAAGGCTTGTCGGTACGGTAGTAGAGATCGACGGTGCGCGAGATGCCGTCCCGGGTGAAATACGGGTCGGTGGTGCTGAACACCAGCGTGCGCTTGAACTTGCTGGTGTTGACATCCACCCCGAGGTAGTTGCCTGAGCCGAAGATGTTCTCCTGCTTGATGGCAAAGGAGAACGACAGCTTCTCCGCGCTGGAAAAACCGGCACCCAGTTGCAGCGAGCCCGTGGGTTTCTCGACCACATTCACGACCAGATCGACCTGGTCGGGTGCGCCAGGGACCTCCTGGGTCTCGACATTGACTTCGGTGAAAAATCCCAGACGGTCCACGCGGTCGCGCGACAGACGAATTTTCTCGCCGTCGTACCAGGACGATTCGAACTGGCGGAACTCGCGCCGAATCACTTCGTCGCGTGTGCGGTTGTTGCCTGCGACCTCGATGCGCCGCACATAGGCGCGCCGCACCGGGTCGGCCTGCAGGGTCAGGGCCACACGGTTGGTATCGCGATCGATCTCCGGCACGGCTTCGATGCGCGCAAACGCAAAGCCAAAATTGCCAAAATGTTCGGAAAAGGCCTTGGTGGTTTCGGCCACCTGATCGGCGTTGTAGGGCTCGCCCGCGCGGATGGTGACCAGCGACTTGAACTCCTCATCGCGCTCCAGGTAGTTGCCTTCGAGCTTGACGCTGGAGACCACAAAGCGCTCGCCCTCGGTCACATTGACCGTGATGGTGATGTCCTGCTTGTCTGGCGAGATGGCCACCTGGGTCGAATCGATGCGGAACTCCAGGTAGCCGCGCTGCAGGTAGTACGAGCGCAGCGTTTCGAGGTCGGCGTTGAGCTTAGAGCGCGCATAGCGATCGGACTTGGTGTACCAGCTCAGCCAGCCCCCCGTGTCCTGGTCGAACAAGCCCTTGAGGGTGGATTCGCTGAACGCCTTGTTGCCGACGATGCGGATGTCCTTGATGCGCGCCGTATCGCCCTCGGTGATGGTGAAGGTCAGGTTCACGCGGTTGCGCTCGATGGGGGTCACGGTCGTGACCACTTCGGCACCATAGAAACTCTTGTTGATGTACTGGCGCTTGAGCTCTTGCTCGGCACGGTCGGTCAGGGCCTTGTCGTAGGGGCGGCCATCGGTCAGACCAATGTCGCGCATGGCCTTCTTGAGCGCATCCTTTTCAAACTCACGCGCGCCCACAAAATCGACGTCGGCCACGGTGGGGCGCTCTTCGACCACCACCACGAGCACGCCGCCCACCGCTTCCAGGCGCACATCCTTGAACAGGCCCAGGGCAAACAGGGCACGGATCGCCGCCGCACCCTTTTCATCGTTGTAGGTATCGCCTACGCGCAGAGGAATGGACGCGAACACAGTGCCCGGTTCCACGCGCTGCAGGCCTTCGACGCGGATGTCCTGCACCTTGAAGGGCTCCAGGGCCCAGGCCGCATGAACGGCAAGAAACATGGCTGCAACGGCCGTGGCGGTGCGCGCACCGAAGCGATTGGATTGTTTTTTCATGAATGAAACCGGTGCCACCCAGCACAGACCGGGCAGCCAGTAGGTTAGCCAAAGAGCCGGGAGAGATCGTTGAACAATGCGATGGACATCATCAGAAACAGCACGGCGACACCGCCGCGCTGCAGGCGTTCCATCCAGGCGTCCGAGACGCTCCTGCCCGTCACACCCTCCCAAAGATAATACATCAGGTGCCCCCCATCGAGGACGGGCAGCGGCAACAGGTTCAGCACCCCCAAGCTCACACTGATGAGTGCCAGAAACCCCAGGTACTGGGCCAGGCCCAGGCTCGCAGACCTGCCCGCATAGTCGGCTATCGTCAGCGGACCGCTGATGTTCTTGAGCGATGCCTCGCCAATGAGCATGCGCCCCATCATCTTGAGCGTGAGCACGGACACCTGCCAGGTGCGCTCTGCTCCCTTGAGTACGCCTTCCAGCGGCCCATACTGCACGGTCTCGAACTGCGGGCGGCCTCCCACGTACGCACCGATGCGGGCAATGGTTTCACCGTGTTCCTGCTGCACTTCAGGCAGCACCTGCAGTTCCAGCACCTGGCCCGCGCGCTCGATACGCCAGGTCTGCGCCAGCGGCTCCTTGCCCTGCACAGAGCCTCGGATCAGCGCACGCAGTTGCGCACCGTCCACCACGTCGGTGGCGCCAATGCGCAGCACCACATCCCCGGCCTGCAGGCCCGAGCGCTCGCCGGCACCGCCAGCCATCAACTCGCCCACCAGGGGCGGTGTCCAGGGGCCGGTGATGCCGATGAGCTGCATCAGGCGGTGATCGGCATTGCGGGTGTCAATGTCTTGCAGCGGCAGGTGCACGGTGCGCTCGGCGGCGCCCGGTGTGGGCTCGACGACCAGGCGCGCTGCTTGCGATTCCAGCGCGCCGCGCGCCAACAACCAGCGCAGGTCCTCGAAGGAGCGCACGGGCATTTCCTCCCCGTCACCCAGGGCTGCGCGGCGTACCAGCTCGCCGCCATGCAGCCCCGCAGACTGCGCCACCGAACCCGGCACTGGCTTGGACAGGTAGGCCATGGGCTCCTGCACGCCCATCCAGTTGACCAGCGCATACAGCAACACGGCCAGCACCAGGTTGGCCACCGGACCGGCGGCCACGATGAGCGCACGCGAGCGCAGCGGCTGGGTGTTGAAGGCCAGATGGCGCTCTTCGGGTGGTACCGGTGCCTCGCGCTCGTCAAGCATGCGCACGAAGCCCCCCAGGGGAAATGCGCCCAGGACGAACTCGGTGGGCGAGCCCTTGGGCTGCCAGCGCAGCAAAGGCTTGCCAAAGCCCACCGAAAAGCGCAGCACCTTCACACCGCAGGCCACGGCCACACGGTAGTGGCCGTATTCGTGCACGGCAATCAAGAGGCCGAGGGCAACGATGAAAGCAACAACGGTCAGCATGGACACTCCCGCGGTGTGGTGGAACCCGCTCGGTCAAGCCAGTCGCTGCGCAATGCGCTGCGCGCTGGCACGGGCTTGCTGGTCCAGCGCCAGCAGGTCGTCGAGCGATCCGGGCTTGGAGACCGGCACGCTGGACAAAGTTTCCAAGTTCAGTGCATGGATCTGGTCGAAGCGGATGCGCCGCTCCAGAAACTGCGCCACGGCCACCTCGTTGGCGGCATTGAGCACGGCCGTGGTGCCCGCAGGCGCTTCCAGTGCCTCCCAGGCCAGGCGCAGGCCCGGAAAACGCTCGGGATGCCCATGGTCGTCGATGGCCTCGAAGGTCATGGCGCCCAGGGTATGGAAGTCGAGCGCCGCAGCCCCCGACTCCACGCGCTCAGGCCAGGCCAGACCGTAGGCGATGGGCACGCGCATGTCGGGCGTACCCAACTGGGCCACCACCGACGTGTCGGTGTACTGCACCATGGAGTGGATGATGCTTTGCGGGTGAATGACCACGTCCAGCTTGCGCGGCGCCAGGCCGAACAGGTAGCGCGCCTCGATCACCTCCAGCGCCTTGTTCATCATGGTGGCCGAATCGACCGAGATCTTGCGCCCCATGACCCAGTTGGGGTGGGCGCAGGCCTGCTCCGGCGTGACCTCGTGCAAGGTTTTCGGGTCGCGCTGACGGAACGGCCCGCCCGAAGCGGTGAGGATGATTTTGTCCACGCGGCGCTGCCAGGTGGATGGGTCTTCAGGCAGGGACTGGAAGATGGCCGAGTGCTCGCTGTCGATGGGCAACAGCGTAGCGCCGCCCTCGCGCACGGCCTGCAGGAAGACCTCCCCCCCCACCACCAGCGCCTCTTTGTTGGCCAGCAGCAAACGCTTGCCAGCACGCGCCGCGGCCAGGCAGGGCGCCAGTCCAGCTGCGCCGACAATGGCCGCCATCACCATATCCACTTCGGGGTGCGATGCTATTGTTTCGATAGCATCTTGCGCTTGTAGTACCTGCGTTACAAGCCCATTTTGCTTGCATTTTTCTGCCAGCGCACTGGCATGCTCAGGACTGGCCATGACGGCGTAGCGCGGGGCGAAGCGTGCACACTGCGCCAGCAGCGCATCGACCTGCGTGGCCGCGCTGAGTGCAAACACCTCGAAGCGCTCGGGGTGGCGCGCCACCACATCGAGCGTGTTGGTGCCTATGGATCCGGTCGATCCGAGCACCGTGATGCGTTGTTTCATGGGGAGAGCAGCGTTGTGATCATCAGGGCCAGCGGCAGCGTGGGCAACAGCGCGTCCACGCGGTCCAGCACGCCGCCATGGCCGGGCAGCAGCTGGCTGCTGTCCTTGACGCCCGCGCTGCGCTTGATGAGCGATTCCACCAGATCCCCCGCCACGCTCATGGCCGTCATGAACAAGGCGACGACCAGCAACATCCACCAGCCCTGGCGCGCCACCACGGTGTAAAAGCTGGGTTGATCCGCCTGGAAATGCGCATCGGCAAGCACCCAGCCCAGCGCCAGCAGCAGCACGCCCGCAACGCCACCCCACACGCCCTCCCAGCTCTTGCCGGGACTGATGGAGGGCGCCAGCTTGGCGCGCGTGAAGCGCAGGCCGAACTTGCGGCCCGCAAAATAGGCGGCGATGTCGGCCATCCAGACCAGGCACATCACCGACAGCAAAAAATTGACGCCCAGCGCGCGGGCCTGCACCACGGCCATCCATGCCATCCACAGGGCAGCAATACCCGCCACCAGCCGCAGCGCGGCAGGCACCCGCGGCCACCCTGGCACGCCCGCACGCAGCAGCCAGGCACTGCCCAGCACCCAGCAGCCACCACCGGCCAGCCACAGCACCCCCAGCGGGCGCTGCACCCAACCCAGCGCCCAAGATGCAGCGCACAGCGCCAGGCAGGCAGCGCCCACCAGCACCGAGCCCACGGGGCCGCAGGCGTTGAGCCGCCCCCACTCCCAGGCCGCCGCCGCCATCAGCACCAGAATGACCGCGGTGAATGCCACGGGCGATGGATGGAACAGGGCAGGCAACAGAATGGCCAGCAGAACCAGGGCGGTGAGGATGCGCTGCTTGAGCATTTCAGGCTTTCACTTGCTCAGAGGTCTTGCCGAAACGCCGCTCGCGGGCATGGAAGGCGGCAATGGCCTCGTCCAGCGCAGCCTCGTCAAACTCGGGCCACAAACGGTCGCTGAACACCAGCTCCGAGTAGGCCGCCTGCCAGAGCAGAAAGTTGCTCAGGCGCATCTCGCCGCCGGTACGAATCAACAGGTCCGGGTCGGGCACGTGGGACAAGGCCATGGCACGGTCCAGGCTGGCTTCGGTGATGGCTTCGCCGCGCGCGGCGAGTTGCGCTGCCGCCTGGGCAATGTCCCAGCGCCCACCGTAGTTGAAGCACACGTTGAGAACCAGGCGACTGTTGTGCGCCGTCTCGCGCTCGGCCTGGGCCAGGCCTTCGCGCACCTTGTCGGACAGGCCCGTACGCTCGCCCACAAAGTGCAGGCGCACGCCGTCTTTGCACAGTTGCGGCACCTCGCGCGTGAGGGCCTTGGCCAGGAGTTCCATCAGGCCGGACACCTCGTCCTGCGGACGGTTCCAGTTTTCGGACGAAAACGCGAACACCGTGAGCACGCCAATGCCGCGCTGGGCACAGGCCTGCACGCATCGGCGCAGCGACTCCACACCTTGCTTGTGGCCTGCCAGGCGCGGGAGAAAACGGCGCTGGGCCCAGCGGCCGTTGCCATCCATGACGATGGCCACATGCCGAGGCGGCACCAAAGCAACAGCCATGGAAAAAGCGTGAACCATGGCAGTCCTCAGACCGCCATGATCTCCTGCTCTTTGGAAGTGACCAGCGTGTCGATCTCGGCAATGTGCCGGTCGGTGGCCTTCTGGATATCGGCCTCGGCGCGCTTCTGGTCGTCTTCGGATGCTTGCTTGTCCTTGACCAGCTTCTTGACGGCTTCGTTGGCATCGCGGCGCAGGTTGCGCACGGCCACCTTGGCGGCCTCGCCCTCATTGCGAGCGAGCTTGGTCATTTCCTTGCGGCGCTCTTCGCTCATGGGCGGCAGCGGCACGCGGATCAGATCACCCATGCTGGCGGGGTTCAGGCCCAGATCGCTCTCGCGAATGGCCTTCTCGATCTTGGCACCCATGCCCTTTTCCCAGGGCTGAACGCTCAGCGTGCGCGAGTCCAGCAAGGACACGTTGGCCACCTGGGACAGCGGCACCATGGAACCGTAGTACTCGACCTGCACGCTATCGAGCAGCCCAGGGCTGGCGCGGCCGGTGCGAATCTTGGCGAGGTTGTTCTTGAAAGCCGCGATGGACTGGCCCATCTTGGCCTCTGCGTTTTTCTTGATGTCGGCGATCATGTTTTTCTCCTCACACGGGATGGACGTCAGGCGTACACCAGGGTGCCTTCATCCTCGCCCAGCACCACGCGCTTGAGTGCACCAGGCTTGAAGATCGAGAACACCTTGACGGGCAGTTTCTGGTCACGGCACAGCGCAAAGGCCGTGGCGTCCATGATGCCCAGATTGCGCACCATGGCTTCGTCGAAGCTGAGTTTGGCATAGCGCGTGGCCGTCGGGTCCTTGTGCGGATCGGCGGTGTACACGCCATCGACCTTGGTGGCCTTGAGGACCAGCTCGGCACCGATTTCGGCGCCGCGCAGCGCTGCCGCCGTGTCGGTGGTGAAGAAGGGGTTGCCCGTGCCTGCGGCAAACACCACCACCTTGCCCTCTTCGAGGTACTGCAGTGCCTTGGGGCGCACGTAGGGCTCCACCACCTGCTCGATCGAGATGGCGGACATGACGCGGGCCGTCAGGCCCTGCTTGTCCATGGCATCGGCCAGGGCCAGGGCATTCATCACCGTGGCCAGCATGCCCATGTAGTCGGCGGTGGCGCGGTCCATGCCCTCGGCACCACCGGCCACACCACGGAAGATATTGCCGCCGCCGATCACTACCGCCACTTCCACGCCCATGCGGGTGACCTCGGCCACCTCCTGCACCATGCGCACGATGGTCGCGCGGTTGATGCCGAAGGCGTCGTCTCCCATGAGCGCCTCACCCGACAGCTTGAGCAAAATCCGCTTGTAGGCTGGGGTGGCGACGGTCATGGCAGGCTCCATAGGTGAAAGGGGGTTGAGAAAATCGACGGCAGGTGCAATGGCAGGATCAGGCAGCGCCCTTGGCGGCTGCCACCTGGGCGGCCACTTCAGCAGCGAAGTCGTCCTGCTTCTTCTCGATGCCTTCGCCCACGACGTAGAGCGTGAAGCTCTTGATGGTGGTGTTGGCGGCCTTGAGCATCTGCGCCACGGTCTGCTTGCCGTCGGCGGCCTTCACGAAGACCTGGTCGGCCAAAGAGACTTCCTTGAGGTACTTCTGCACGGCGCCGTCGATGCGCTTGGCGGTGATTTCAGCGCTCTGTGCGGGCTTGCCAGCAGCCACCAGTTCCTTGTTGGCTTCGTCAGCCTTGCCTTCAGCGACCGCACGCTCCTTGGCGATCAGGTCGGCGGGCACGTCGGCGCTGGTCAGGGCCACGGGCTTCATGGCAGCCACGTGCATGGCCACGTCCTTGGCGGCATTGGCGTCACCGTCAAACTCAACCACCACACCGATGCGCGAGCCGTGCAGGTAGGAGGCCAGGTTGGAGCCACTGAAGCGCTGGTAGCGGCGGAACGACATGTTCTCGCCGATCTTGCCGATCAGGCCCTTGCGCACGTCTTCCAGCGTGGGGCCGAAGCCGTCTTGCGCGTAGGGCAGAGCGCCCAGGGCCTCGATGTTGGCGGGGTTGTGCTTGGCCACGAGTTCGGCAGCAGCCTTGGCCAGGGCGATGAAGCTGTCGTTCTTGCTCACGAAGTCGGTTTCGCTGTTGACTTCGATCAGCGCGCCGGTGGAGCCTTCGATGAAGCTGGCGACCACGCCTTCGGCGGTCACGCGCGAAGCGGCCTTGCCAGCCTTGGTGCCCAGCTTGACGCGCAGCAGCTCTTCAGCCTTGGCCATGTCGCCGTCGGCCTCAGTCAGGGCCTTCTTGCACTCCATCATGGGAGCGTCGGTCTTGCCGCGCAGTTCGGCAACCATGCTTGCGGTAATTGCAGCCATTGTTTTTTCTCCGTATTCAGTTCAGTTCAACAGATAAAAAAAGGGGGCTGTTCGAGCCCCACTTTTTTTCGCGCAGGTCATTGCGCGGGCCGGGGGCCTCAGGCAGCGGATTCTTCCACTTCGACGAATTCGTCGGAACCCTCGCCCACAGCCTTCACCACTTCGGCGACGGCGTTGTTACGGCCTTCGACGATGGCGTCAGCGATGGCGCGCACGTACAGTTCCACGGCCTTGGCAGAGTCGTCGTTGCCGGGGATCACGTAGTCGATGCCTTCGGGCGAGTGGTTGGTATCCACCACACCGATCAGCGGAATGCCCAGCTTCTTGGCTTCAGCGATGGCGATCTTGTGGAAGCCCACGTCCACCACGAAGATGGCGTCGGGCAGCGTGGTCATGTCCTGGATGCCGCCGATGTCCTTTTCCAGCTTTTCGATCTCGCGCACGAACATGAGCTGCTCCTTCTTGCTCATGGCGTCCAGACCGGCTTCCTGCTGGGCCTTCATGTCCTTCAGACGCTTGATCGAGGTCTTGACGGTCTTGAAGTTGGTCAGCATGCCGCCCAGCCAGCGCTGGTTGACGAAAGGCACGCCAGCGCGCTGCGCTTCGGCGGCCACGATGTCACGGGCCTGGCGCTTGGTGCCGACGATCAGGATGGTGCCGCGGTTGGCCGACAGTTGCTGCGCGAACTTGGCAGCACCCTGGAGCAGCGGAAGCGACTTTTCCAGGTTGATGATGTGGATCTTGTTGCGATGGCCGAAGATGTAGGGGGCCATCTTGGGGTTCCAGAAGCGGGTTTGGTGACCGAAGTGGACACCGGCTTCCAGCATTTCGCGCATGGTAACGGACATGAGATTCTCCGAAGGTTGGGTCTAAAATCCAGCCCGACAATTGCGCCCAGGCGGGCTGCAACACCTTGTTTGGACTGGTTTGCGATTGGTCTTGCCAAGGCCACTGCGCTTGCAGCCGCACCCAGCAAAACCCAAAGATTCTAGCACACGCATGCTCCCAGACCTTGATACCACCCGGCGCATGCTGCAGTCGCACCAGACCAGCGCGCCGCAGGAAATGGAGCGCGCCATTGCCGCTGCGCAGTCCACTGCCTGCCGCCACGCCTTCGTCCGCACCGGCTTCGACGAAGCCCGCAGCCAGGCCGCCAATCCCAGCCTGCAGCACCTGCCGCTGGCCGGACTGGCGGTTTCGGTGAAAGACCTGTTCGACCTGCAGGGCCAACCCACCCCCGCAGGGTCGGTGGTGCTGGCCGACGCTCCCGCCGCCTCAGCCGACTGCCCGGCCGTGGCCCGGCTGCGCGCAGCGGGCGGAGCCGTCATCGGCCGCACCAACATGACCGAGTTCGCCTTTTCCGGTGTGGGCGTCAACCCGCACCACGGCACGCCGGCAGCCCACGACGGGCGCTTTGGCACACTGGTCGGCCCGGCGCGCGTGCCGGGCGGATCGTCCTCGGGCGCCGCCGTGTCGGTGGCCACAGGGGCGGCCTTTGTGGGCCTGGGCTCGGACACGGGCGGCTCCATCCGCATTCCGGCGGCGCTCAACGGCGTCGTGGGTTTCAAGAACACGGCCCGGCTGGTGCCCACGCAGGGCGCACTGCCCCTGTCCACCACGCTGGACACCGTGTGCGCCACCACACGCTCGGTGCGAGACGCCATCGTGGTGCATGAGGTGCTGGCCCAGCGCCGCGTGGCGCGCAGCACGGCGCCCCTGCCCGCACTGCGGCTGGCCGTGCCCACCACGGTGTTCCTCGACGGGCTGGACGCCCCCGTGTCCCAGGCTTTTGAACGCACGCTGGCACAACTGCGCCAGGCCGGCGCGCAGATCGCCGAAATCGACCTGCCCGCCATGCGGCAGCAACCCGCCTACGGCTTTTCGGCCCCCGAAAGCTATGCCTGGCACCGCGAACTGCTGCAGCGCGCGGGCGAGCGCTACGACCCGCGCGTGCGCAAGCGCATCGAAGCAGGCGCCACACTGCGGGCCTGGGAATACATCGACCTGCTGCGCTCGCGCCAGCAGTGGATCGCGGACATGCAGGCCTGCATGGCACCGTACGACGCCCTGCTCTCGCCCACGGTGCCGATCACGGCGCCGCTGCTGGCCAGCGTGGCCCCGGCCGACGGGCAGGACGCCGCCATGGATGCAGCCCGCGACGCCGAGTTCTTCCGCGTCAACGCCCTGCTGCTGCGCAACACCAGCGCAGTCAACCTGCTGGACGGCTGCGCACTCTCGCTGCCCTGCCACACTGCGGGCGAATTGCCCGTGGGCCTGATGGTCTGGCACGCTGCGCTGCACGACGACACCGTACTGCATGTGGGCCTTCAGATCGAAGAATTGCTACAAAAACAATAGCTGCCAGCGCTTTACCCTATTGCGCTGCAAGCCAAAAATACCTGAATCCATGAAGAT
Organism: Acidovorax sp. 210-6; assembly: GCF_010020825.1. Taxonomy (GTDB): domain Bacteria; phylum Pseudomonadota; class Gammaproteobacteria; order Burkholderiales; family Burkholderiaceae_C; genus Simplicispira; species Simplicispira sedimenti. Next base: position 1,561,960 of record NZ_JAACJE010000001.1, on the reverse strand, counting down.
CGCCATCGTGGGCGCCGGCATCGTCGGCGTCACCACCGCTTACGAACTGGCCGCCGACGGCCATGCCGTCACCGTATTCGACCGCCACAACGCCGCCGCCACCCAGGACAGCTTTGCCACCGGCGGCCTGCTGGCCCCGGCGGCCGCCATTCCCTGGGCGCTGCCCGGCCTGCTCGCACCCGCGCGCTGGCTGGGCCGCAAGGCCCCCTTGCGCTTGGGGCGCCAGCTCTCGCTGTCCGACCTGTCCTGGCTGCACCAGTGGCGCCGCGCCGCGGCACGGGCAGCACACAGCCCCCAACCCGCAGGGCTGGCCTTGCTGCAATTGGCCCGCTACAGCCAGGCGCGGTTGCTGGAGCTGACCCAGCAACTGGATCTGCCCTTCGAGCACAGCTCCAGCACCCTGCTGCTGCTGCGCAGCGCCCAAGACGCCGAGGCCGCAGCCCCCTTGCTCAAGGCCCTGCGCGAAACCGGCCACACCGCGCTGGAAGTGGACGCCGACACGGCGCGCCGCATCGAACCCGGCCTCTCCCCCACGCTGGCGCTGGCGGGTGCGCTGCATCTGCCCGATGGGCTGGCAGGCAACTGCCGCCAGTTCGCACTGCTGCTGCGCCAGGCGGCACAACGGCAGGGGGCCGACTTTCAATGGAGCGCCGCGGTGGAGCGCGTGTGCACCACGCCCACGGGCCTGCAGATCCAGGGCGAAGCCAGCCCACGCCCCTTCGATGCCGTGGTGCTGTGCGCCGGTGCCCAGGCCGCAGCGCTGCTGCACCCCCTGGGCCTGCGGTTGCCGCTGGCAGCCCTGCATGGCAGCACCCTCAGCGCGCCCATGCGCGAGGCCCTGCACGCGCCCCAGAGCGCGGTAGTGGACATCGCCAGCGGCAGCACCATCGCCCGCCTGGGCCAGCGCGTGCGCATTGCCGGTGGCGCCGAATTGGGCCGCGCCCACGAGGCCCATCCGCAGACGGTACACGCGCTGTACCGCGTGCTGGGCGAGTGCTTTCCAGGCGGCGTCACCCACGCCAGTGGCGTGCAGGTGTGGCGCGGCGCCCGCGCCATGCTGCCCGATGGCGCCCCGGCCATCGGGCCCAGCGGCACCCCTGGTGTGTGGCTGAACCTCGGCCACGGCGCCAGCGGCTGGGCCCTGGCCTGCGGCAGCGCGCGCCTGCTGGCTGACCAGCTGGCCCAGCGCACCCCGGCATTGCCCAGCGAATCCTGGGCGCCGCAGCGCTGGCAGTAGGTGTTTCACACCCGCCCGTAGGGCACTTCAGCGGCACAATGGCCAGATTCCCGACTCGCCCCGTGCCGCCATGCAACGCGTCCATCCCACCCAGGCCCACCCGCTGCACCACACCGCCGCCACGCGGCGGCTGGAACACAGCGCCGCCGCCACTCTGCCCCCCCACACCCTGATGCAGCGCGCCGGGCTGGCTGTGGCCCGGCTGGCACGCGCCATGGCCCCACATGCACGCACCGTATGGATCGCCTGCGGCCCTGGCAACAACGGCGACGACGGGCTGGAAGCCGCCATGCTGCTGCACCGGGCAGGCATGCCCGTGGTGGTGACCTGGCTGGGCGCCCCCGAGACAGCACCTGCCGACGCCCGCCTGTCTTGGCAGCGCGCGCAGGACGCGGGCGTGGCCTTCAGTCAGCAGGCCCCCCATCCGCTGGGACCGCAGGATTTGTGCATCGACGCCTTGCTGGGCATCGGCCTGGCGCCGGGCGACCAGCGCCCACCCCCCTCCGAACGACTGACGGTGCTGCTGCATGCGCTGCACCACAGCCCGGCGCCCGTGCTGTGCGTGGACGTCCCTTCGGGCCTGCAGGCCGACACCGGGCAATATGCCCCTGGCCTTGCGCCCATGCGTGGCGCTGCGCCCCCCGCCGCGCGCCACACCCTGAGCCTGCTGACACTCAAGCCCGGCCTGTTCACCGGTGCCGGGCGCGATGCCGCAGGTACCGTCTGGTGGGACGACCTGGGCGTCCCCTGCCAGAGCGAGGCTGCCAGCGCCTGGCTGGCAGGCCCGCCCGCCGCCGCAGCGCGAGCGCACGCCAGCCACAAGGGCAGCTATGGCGATGTGGCCGTGATCGGTGGCGAAGGCCTTGACGCCCGGGGGCTGGGCATGGGCGGCGCGGCGCTGCTCGCCGCCAGCGCGGCGTTGCATGGCGGTGCAGGCCGGGTATTGGTGGCGCTGCTGGGCGGCACGCTCGATCTCGATGTGCGGCAACCCGAACTGATGTTCCGCCATGTCGATGCGCTGCAGCTCGAACAGCTCACTGTGGTGTGCGGCTGTGGTGGCGGCGAGGCCGTGCGCGCCGCACTGCCCCAGGTGTTGGCCCAGGCCCCACGCCTGGTGCTCGATGCCGACGCGCTCAACGCCATCGCCTCCGACGCCGCGCTCGCGCAGGCCCTGGCAGACCGCGCGCCAAAAGCGCATGCCACCGTGCTCACCCCCCATCCGCTGGAAGCAGCGCGCCTGCTGGGCACCGATACCGCCAGCGTGCAGTCGCACCGCCTCGCGGCGGCCGAGCAGCTGGCCGAGCGGTTCCAGTGCGTGGTGGTGCTCAAGGGCTCGGGCACGGTAGTGGCAGCGCCCAACCAAGCGCCGCGAATCAACCCCACCGGCAACGCCCTCCTGGCCACGGCAGGCACCGGCGATGTGCTCGCCGGCCTGATCGGCGCGTACTGGGCCGCCGGCCCGGCACCGCTCGATGCGGCTGCCGAGGCGGTGTATGCCCATGGCCGCGCCGCCGATACCTGGCCCGACGAACAGGCGCTGACGGCCAGCGCGCTGGCGCGGCGCATGCGGCCCAGGGACACCTTCACACCAGCGTGACCTCGCGCAGGGGCTTGAGCACGCTGGACGGCGTCATGCCGAACGTCTGTCGAAAAGTGCGGCTGAAATGCGCAGAGTCGCTGAACGCACCGTGCAGCGCGGCATCGGTCAGCCGGGCTTGCGTGGCCAGCCCCGCCATGGCCGCCCGCACCTGGGACCACACCCGGTAGCTGCGAAAACTCACGCCCATTTCCTGGCGGAACAGGTGGTTGAAGCGCGAGGCCGACAGGTGCGCCGCCTGCGCCACCTGATCGCGCGGCAAGGCCCCGTCGCGCGCCATGCGCAGATGCTGCAGGCTGCGCAATACGCGCGAATCGAGTTCGGCAGCCGCCTCGAAACGCTGGCCCAGCAGGGTCGGCAGGTCGAAGCTGCGCAGCCGGGCCTCCGTGCAGCCGCGCGTGCGGGTCCGCGCGGCCGGGTCGAACACCACACCGCCTTGCTGCCCGAGCCAGGGCCGCAGGCTGCGGGCCTCGGCAGAATCGGGCTCCAGGTACACCAAGGCCACGCGTTCGCCGCACGGGTCGAACAGATGCCAGACCCCCATGTCGATGAGCGCGCTGTGGCAGGTTTCCACGCGCCCCGGCGCCAGATGCACCGCAAAGCGCCCCGACAGCCCCAGCAGCAGCACGGGCGCAGCGTGGCGATGCCAGCCGGTGGCCGGCAGCTCTCCCACATACAGGGCCCGGTCGGTTCCCAGGGTCAGTGTGTTCGTCGCGCGCATAGCCCAAACATACAAGTTTTCCGGCGGGCTTGCCGATAGCCTTGCGCACGGCCGATCACATCCCCACCACACATTCTGGAGAATCCCTTGAAACGCCTTGTCCTTGCAGGCGGCGCCCTGCTGCTGCTGTGCGCCATCACCACCTACCACGCCGTTCCGCTTCTCTACAAGGAGCCCCTGCTGTGGCTCAACCGCAGCCTCTCGGGCCTGGAGGAAAAGACGGTGCAAGCCGCGGGTCACCGCATCCACTACCTGGAGGGCGGTGCAGGCAGCGCGGGTGGCACGCCGGTCGTGCTGCTGCACGGCATCTTCGCCGAAAAGGACCACTGGGTGGACTTCGCCCGCCCGCTGACCGGCAGCCACCGCGTCATCGCACCCGACCTGCCGGGCTTTGGCGAAAGCGATCGGCTCGAGGGCCAGGCCTACGACTACGCGGCGCACACCGAACGTCTCGCCGCATGGCTGGACGCGCTGGGCCTGCCGCGTGTGCACCTGGCGGGCAACTCGATGGGCGGCACGATCGCCGCGCTGTTTGCGCTGCGCCACCCTGATCGGGTGGCCAGCGTGGCCTTCATCGGTGCGCCACATGGCATCCGCTCGACGCGGCCCAGCACCACGGATCGGCTGATCGATGCGGGCCAGGCGCCGCTGGTCGCGCACGATGCGGTGGCCTTCGACGCGATGATGGACCTGGTGTTCGCGCAGCGCCCGTTCCTGCCCGCACCGATTCTGGAGGCGGCGCGCGCCGATGCCGTGCGCGACGCGCCCTCCAACCTCCGGCTGTGGCATGCGCAGCTCAAGGACCGCTACCTGCTGCAGGAGCGGATCGGCGGACTGCGGCCGCCGACGCTGGCGCTGTGGGGTCAGCAGGACCGCGTGTTTGACGCCTCGGGGGCCGAGGCGCTGCGCTCACTCCTGCCCCAGGCCCGCATCGAAACGCTGCCGGGCCTGGGGCATCTGCCGATGATGGAGGCGCCCCTGGCCGTGTCTGCCCGGTATGGGCAGTTCTTGCATGAAATGAACGCAAAAATAGATGAAAAAAGCCGCTGACGCCCATAAATAAAGCGTCAGCAGCTATATATTTGATAGCAAATCAGGTCCGCCGCGTGGAACGCCCTTTGGCTTTGGCGGTCTTGCCACCCGCTTTGGTGGACTGCGTCCGCGATTTGCCCGCCGAAGCCGTGTTTTTGGAAGACTTGGAACTCGCCTTGCGACCACCGCCGCCCAGGCTGCCGCGACCAGCGTCCTCGATGTCCAAGGGTGGTCTGCGCTTGCCTGCAGGAGCGGACCGCGCTCCACCGGATGGCGCAGCACTGGCCTTCTCGCGGGGGTTGCGCGCGGCTCCCGGCACATCTTCATCACCGACAAGCCTGAAATCGATGCGCCGCCCGTCCAGATCCACCCGACTGACCTGCACCCGCACGCGGGTGCCGATCACATAGCGGATGCCGCTGCGCTCGCCACGCAGTTCTTGGCGGGACTCATCGAAGCGGAAATACTCACCCCCCAGTTCGGTGATGTGCACCAAGCCTTCGACGTACATGGCATCGAGCGTGACAAAAATGCCGAAGCTGGTGACCGAAGACACCACGCCACCGTATTCCTCGCCCAGATGCTCGCGCATGTACTTGCACTTGAGCCAGGCCTCCACGTCGCGGCTGGCCTCGTCGGCACGGCGCTCGTTGGCGCTGCAGTGCAGGCCGGCGGCTTCCCAGGCCTGCGTCTCGGCCAGGGCCGCGCCCGACTCCTTCTTGCGCGGCACCTTGCCGGGTGGCGCCACACGGCTGGCCAAACGCTTGCTCAGCTTGGCGTGCGCTTCGCCCGGCGTGGGCAGCATGGGCAGGCGGTACTTGGTATTGCCCAGGATGGCCTTGATCACACGGTGCACCAACAGGTCGGGGTAGCGCCGGATCGGGCTGGTGAAGTGCGTGTAGGCATCAAACGCCAGGCCGAAGTGGCCGCTGTTGATGGGCGTGTAGATGGCTTGCTGCATGGAGCGCAGCAGCATGGTGTGGATTTGCTGCGCGTCGGGCCGGTCCTTGGTGGCCTCGGCGATGGCCTGGAATTCAGACGGTTGCGGGTTCTCGCTGATCGACAGCCCCACGGCCATGGCCTTGAGGTAACTGCGCAGAATGTCCTGCTTCTCGGGCGTGGGACCCTCGTGCACGCGGTACAGCCCGTGCTGCTTGCCCTGCGCGATGAAGTCGGCGCTGCACACGTTGGCGGCAAGCATGGCTTCCTCGATGAGACGGTGCGCGTCGTTGCGCGTGCGCGGCACGATCTTGTCGATGCGCCCGTTCTCGTCGCAGACGATCTGGGTTTCGGTGGTTTCAAAGTCCACCGCGCCGCGCTCACGCCGCGCCTGCAGCAGTGCGCGGTACACGTCGTGCAGGTTGAGCAGGTCGGGCACGCGCTCCTTGCGCTTGGCGGCTTCGGGGCCGCGCGTGTTGGCCAAGATGGCGGCCACCTCGGTGTAGGTGAAGCGCGCGTGGCTGAACATCACCGCCGGGTAGAACTGGTAGGCATGCACCTCGCCCTTGGCGGTGACCAGCATGTCGCAGACCATGCACAGGCGCTCGACATCGGGGTTGAGCGAGCACAGACCGTTGGAGAGCTTCTCGGGCAGCATCGGGATGACGCGGCGCGGGAAGTACACGCTGGTGGCGCGGTCGTAGGCGTCCACGTCGATGGGGCTGCCGGTCTGCACATAGTGGCTCACGTCGGCAATGGCCACCAGCAAGCGCCAGCCCTTGCCGCGCCCTACCTTGGCAGGCTCGCAGTACACGGCGTCGTCGAAGTCGCGCGCGTCCTCGCCGTCGATGGTGACCAGCGGCACGTCGGTCAGGTCGATGCGCTGCTTTTTGTCCTGCGCGCGCACCTTGTCGGGCAAGGCGCCAGCCTCGGCCAGGCAGTCCTCGGAAAACTCGTGCGGCACGCCGTACTTGCGCACGGCGATCTCGATCTCCATGCCAGGGTCGTCCACCTCACCGAGCACTTCAGTGATGCGGCCCACAGGCTGGCCGAACAGCGCGGGTGGCTCGGTCAGTTGCACCACCACCACCTGCCCGGTCTTGGCGGTACCCAAGGCACCTGCGGGGATGAGGATGTCCTGCCCATAGCGCTTGTCTTCGGGAGCCACAATCCAGACGCCGCTCTCTTGCAGCAGGCGACCGATGATGGGATGCGCGGGGCGCTCCAGGATCTCGGTCACCCGGCCTTCAGGGCGTCCGCGCCGGTCGTGGCGCACGATGCGTGCGCGCACCCTGTCTTTGTGCAGGACGGCACGCATCTCGTTGGGGGGGAGGAAGATATCGGCCTGTCCGTCTTCACGGACCACGAACCCGTGGCCGTCACGGTGCCCCTGCACGGTGCCCTCGATCTCGTCGGATGGATGCAAAGGCTTGGCGCTGGAGTTCATTTTTTTGTTATACAATCTAAGTCTTTCCTGAAATGCCCAGGTGGCGGAATTGGTAGACGCACTAGTTTCAGGTACTAGCGGGTAACTCCGTGGAGGTTCGAGTCCTCTCCTGGGCACCAAGTTTAACGAAAAGCCGCTGCTTCAGCGGCTTTTTTCAAAACAAAAAAGCGCAAACGATTTCAGGAAGGCGCTTTCTTGCTATACAATTTGAATTTCCTGAAATGCCCAGGTGGCGGAATTGGTAGACGCACTAGTTTCAGGTACTAGCGGGTAACTCCGTGGAGGTTCGAGTCCTCTCCTGGGCACCAAAACAAAAAAGGCCGTTGCATTCGCAGCGGCCTTTTTCATTTCTCAAGGCCTCGTGCCCACTCTGCCCTGTTCACACAGTGCGCAGACCCGACCCGCCGCACAAGGCCAGCGGGTCAGGCCCCACACATCACTTGCGCAACAGCGCCTTCAGCACGTTTTGCAGGCGGCGGGCGCTGGCTGCATCGCTGGCGCTACCCAGCACACGCGCGGCATCCTGACCCCAGGTTTCTGCGGGAGCAGGGTCGTTGCGGCGGGTGAGCAGTTGCAACTGCAGCATGCGCCGATCCGACAGTTGTTCGGCCGGCGTGGGCACCTCGGCAGCGATCTCCAGGCGCAGCAGTGCCTGTGCGGCATCTCCCGCAGGCGCGCCTGCCAGGGCCTGCACCCAGGCCGAGCGCACAGCGGGCTGGACACGACCACCCAGTTCCTGGGCCGATGGCACCAGGCTGCCGTCGCGTTTTTCCCAGGCGGTCAGCAGCTGCGTGAGCGCTTCACCATGGGCCTGGGCGGCCAGCTTCTTGAGCGCCTGCTGGGCGTGCTCCAGCGCCTCGCGCTGAGCCCGGAATGCAGCATCACCCAGGCGCGGGCCACGCTCTTCAGGGCGGCGGTCTGCAAAGCGGCCGCCAGTGCGCATGTCGTCGCGCGGGCCACGGGCGTCGGGCCGACCCGCATCGCGGCCAGGGCGTGCATCACGGCGCTCGCCGGGCCTTGCGCCACGCGTGGCAGCGGCCGGGGCTTCCTTCTTCATGCCAGGGCGATCGTCCCCACGCACCGCCACCACCGGGCGTGCCGCAGGCTTGGGAGCGGGGGCAGCAGGCGCCTCGCCTGCATCCCCACCCTCGGCAGGTGGCTCATCGGCCACGGGCTCCTGGGTTGCCACCGCCGCATCGGCCGGCGCAGCCGCCGATGCGGCTGCTTCGGCTTCACGGGCCGCCTGTGCCTGGCCGCGCAGGGCCGCTTCCAGCGCTGCCATGGCGCTGCGGATTTGCTGCGCATCGCCCCCGGCATTGGCAGCCTCCAGGGCCTTGGCGGCTTCCAGCACGGCGCGATCATGCGCGCTGGCCTGCGTCGCACCGCGTTCACGCTCGGCGCTCTTGCGGTTGAAGGCCTCGTCAATGGGCTTGCGGAAAGCATCCCAGAGCTTCTGCTCCTGGCGCCGGTCCATGGGAACGCTGTGTGCCTCGGCCTGCCAGCGCTGCTGCAGGGCCTTGATCGCGTCAATGCGCAGGCTGGGTGCAGAGCCCAATTGGGCGGCTTCGTCGATCATGGCCTGGCGGCGTGCCAGGCTGGCGGCCTGTGCCTGCTCCAGCGGTGCGCTGGCGGATGCCAGGGCCTGCTTCCACAGCGGCTGGAGTTCGGCATAGACTTTTTCGCCCACATGGCCGCTCTCGCGCCAACGCTCGGCAAACTGGAACAGCGCACGTTGCACGGCCTTCCAGTCGCCCCCGTTGGCGTGTTCAACGGCCCAGGCGCGGACTTCCTCGATCAGCGCCAGACGTTGCGCCTTGTGCGCGGCCGTTTCGGTGCGCAGCTTTTCCAGCCAGACCTCAACCACCTTGTGGGCCGCATTGCAGGCCTCGTCAAATTTCTTCCACAGGGCATGGTTGGGCGCGCCACCTTGGTCGGCATGCTTCCATTGTTCACGCAGCTGGCGCAGCGACTCCTGGATCTTGCGGCCGCCCAGGGCCTGGCCCTCAGGGCGTTGCAGCAGGGCCTGGGCCTTGGCGATCAGGTCTTCGCGCACCTGGTCTGCGCTCCAGCGCTGCCAGCCTTCCAGTTCACCCGCTGCCACCAGGGCGGAGTGCACCCGTTGCTCCAGGGCATGGTCGATATGGCGCCCCTGGGTCTTGAGCACCGCGCGCAGCGCCGATGCGGCACCGGCACTGGCCTTGCCGTGGCCTTGGGCAGTCTCTTGCTCCAAGTGCCGCAGGGCTTCTTCCACTGCCTGAGCGGCCTGAGCCAGCACCTGCGGATCCGTCTTGGGCCGGGCTGGGCGTGGGGGCTTGTCGGTGACGACGGTCTCGGCCTGCGCCGGCAGACCACGCGCCTGGCGTAGCTCATCGGCCCATACGGGCACGGGGGGCAGCGGCGCCTGCTCGTCAGACGCGGCCGCCACCGCCTGCGCCAGCGCAGAGTTGAAAGCTTCCCACACCACCAGCAATTGGGCGCGCGAGGCGTCGAGCAAAGGCGGGAAACGTGTCTCCACGCTGGGCCAGTTGGCGTCGGAACTCAGGGCCTGGGCCTGCTCCTGCCAACGCGCCACATCGGTGCTGAGCAGTTCCTGCGCCGCCTGGGCATCGCGCCAGGATTTGGTAGAGAGCACCTCGATGCGCTGGGCCAGCAGCACGGCCGCTTCGCGCTGGACCTGTACGCGGTGCTGCAGATCCTCGATCACCTTGACGCGATCGGCCAGCTCGGCCTTGAGCAACGACAGGGGTTCGCGCGACAGCGGTGCACCGGCCTTGGCCGCGTCGCGCTGCCATGCCAATGCGTCGGCAATGTTCAGGCGGGGCGCTGCCAGCAAGGCACGGGCCTTTTCGGCCCATTCAACGGCGATCGATTCCTGGTTGCGGGCGCGACGGATCTCGTCCAGGCGCTCGCGCACGGCACGGGCAGCCCCCTTGTCGCGTGCGCTCAGTTCCTTGAACACCTCTTGCAATTGCTCCGGGGTGGGCGTGGTCGCCAGCCATTCACGGATGCGCGCAGCACGCTCGCCCGAGGTCGCTGCAGAAAAGGCGCCACCGGTCATGGCGTCCAACGGATGGGCTTCGGAAGCCTTGGCCGGAGCCGGAGTGGTTTCAGGTGCGTCGGACATCTTGCTGCGGGAAAAAAGTGGAAACATGGATTTTTTGGAAACAGGCGCACCGACTCATCCCGGTGCGCAGCACGCGCGTCTGGCCAGTCAATGGTGAACGCGCAAAGGGGGTATTTTCGCCGGTATTTGGACAAAACCCATCAGAAGGCTCTCAACGCATGCCCAAACCCAGTTCGGCACGGGGGGTCCAGCCTTCCTGTCCGGACGACAGTCGCACCGCCCCCAGGAACAATCGCTCGGGCGGCATGCGCCGCTCCAGCAGGTAGTCGCGCACCGCCACTGCCCGTGCCAATGCCAGGTCGTGCATCGCCGTATCGGGCACGGCAATGTTCGCCAGCAGCAGCGCCTGCATCTCGCTCTCGGGCAGGTCTTTGGCCAGCCCGACCAGGTTGCGCGGCTTGGGAATGTCGGCGCGGCGGTACACCTCCTTGAGCAGGGCCGGATACTCCTCGGCACGGATCGGCGCCTCTGGCACGGCCCCTGATGTACCGCCGGGTGCCGCCATGCGGCGCTTTTGGGCCAGGAGCACCTGCTCCAGCTGTGCGCGCTTCCAGGCCTCACGCTCGGTCTGCAGGCTGGCCTGGCCCACCACGGTGAGTTGGAGCGCTGGGCGCTGCTCCAGCGCCTGGACCACCTTGTCCAAGGAGGCACGCGCGGTCGCGTCCAATGCCGCACTGCCTTCGGAAAACGGCACAAAGCCCTGTTCCGCGTCACCACCACCCAGGCCTGCAAGCAGCGAGAAAGGCGCTGTCACGGCCTTCAGAATCAGGTTGCCCAGCAGCTTGAAGATCACCGGACCGACGCGAAACTCGGGGTCATTGAGCGATCCGCTGATCGGCAGGTCCACATCGATCACCCCATTGCGATCGGCCAGCAAGGCCACGGCCAGCCGCACCGGCAGGCTTCTGGGGGCATTCGCAACCTCTTCGCCAAAGACCAGCTGGTGCAGCACCAGCTTGTTCTGGGCGCTGAGCTGCCCATCGGGCTGGACACGGTAGCTGACCTCCATGTTGAGCTTGCCACGCTCAATGCCATGGCCTGCATATTTGATGGCGTAGGGCGTGAGCGGAGACAGTTCCAGCCCCTGCATACGCCCTTGGATATCCAGCGCCACGGGCTGGGCCAGGGGATTGAGCTTGCCCAGGATCTCCAGCGATGCGGTGCCCTCGGCCTTGCCGCGCAGCTCCAGCTCGGCCATGGCGGGCGGTGCCCCACCCTCGGTGGGGGCTGAAGTAATGGCGCCCAAACGTCCCGTGAGGCCACTAAGCTGTGCTGAATACTGGGGTCGCACAAAATGGTCCGTGAAATGCACCCGCCCCCCCGTCAGGCTGATGGGCCCGAGGCGAATTTGCGGCGCCTGGGGCGCCTGGGGCGCTTGCTCCGCTGCGGCAGCGGTAGTGTTCTCTGGCGCGTTGGACACCGGGCCCATCAGATCCTGCAGGTTCAGGCGACCATCGGACTGCACAACGATGCGGGCAAAGAAATCGCTCAGTGCCGATTCGCGGACCGACAAGGTCAGCGGTCCACCCGCTGGCTGTGCGGCGTCGATGCCTCGCATTCCCAGCGACCGCCATTGCAAGACGTCCCCATCCTCCTGCGTTTGCAGCAGGAGTGTTTCCTGCCCTTCATCGGCCTCCGAGGGGGCCACAGAAGCCAGGCGTACGCGCACATCGTCCAAGGCCGCATCCCCTTGCACCGCCCATTGCAGGCCGGGTTCGGTCTGCCGCACCTGCACCTGCCCCACAAAGCTGGCATCCGCCCTGCCCACTCGCGCGCGCAGCCCACCTTGAACATACGGTGCCATCGCGTGCAAGGGAAGATGCCGCGCTGCCACCCGCCCCTGCACCTGCAAAGGCATGACGCCCAGGCCGCCTTCGTACTCCAGTCGCCCGGGATCGGCCTGGCCGGCGCCCAGCCGGGCCGACAAGGTCAGGGCGGCGGGCCGTGCGCCAGGCGCTGCAGGCGCAAAGTCCTGCAGCCTCACCCGCACATCCGTAGCCGCCAGCGATACGCGCTGGCCGAGGGCAGCATCGTTCAACAAGACAACGCCGCCATCGAGTTCCATGCGGCCCAGCACCAGCGACCAGGGCTTCACCGCTGGGGCGGCAGCGGACTCAGGCGGAGGTGCGGTCTGCGCCGCGCGCAGCCAGCGATCCACCATCCATTGCCCACGCGCATCCCGCTCTACCCGCACACGCGGCTGGGCCAGCGCCATCCGCCCGATCTGCACCGCATGGCGTGCACCATCGACACGCATATCCTCGACCTCCAGGCGCTGGAGGTCTGCCAGGGTGCGCCGATCGCGCAGCACGCTGCGCATGGCCTCGACCTCGGAACAGTCTGCCGCGACTACGCAGGACAATCTGGCCCCATCCAGCCCCAATCGGGCCACCTGGGCCACCCAGGCGCCCCCGTTCCAGGCCAGCCCGGCATCGGTTTCAACCACCCCCGAGAGCCTGGGCGTGAACCAGGCACTCAAATACGGGGCGCCCCACTCCAGTGGCAGGCTGCGTACCGAGAGCGCGGTACGCCCCTCCTGCGGCGTACCCGCACCCGCAAAAGCCAGGGTGGCCGGCACAACGGCCTGGGCCGTGCCTTGCTTGCCTTCGCCATCCAGCGGGGCCATCGCCATGCTGCCGGCCCATTGCATGGGTGCCGTGGCTGGAAAGGACAGGGCTGACGCCTGCAGCACCAGATCCTGCACTGCCAGTCTTGCGCCACCCGGGACACTGTCGTCCTCCCATCGCAGCGATCCACCCTGTGCGGCAAACCGGGCCAGGGACAGCTTCCATCCACCAGCCGCTGGCTCGGCCTGCTGCAACTTGCCTGCCGATGGCGGGGGCGAGGCCAGCGCGGTCTGAGTCCCCCAATCCCACTGACCAGCGCGATTGCGGCGCAGGTGCGCCTGGGGCGCGGTCAGCACCACGGAATCCACACGCAGCGTGCGCAGCAAGGGCTGGAAATCCGCCACCTGCACCTGCAGGGCGTCCAAGGACAGCCGTTCATGCTGTTGACTGTCGTGCAAACTCAGCTTCTTCAGGCCCAGCGCCCCACTGATTTGGACCATGGGCCGGGGCTTTTGCTCAAAAGCAATGCGCAAGTCCGCATCCAAGGTGCCTGAAGCGAGGGTCAAGGGCAGGCCTGCAGGAAGATAGTTCTTGTAGGGCGCCAGATCCAGACCGTCGAACCGCAGCACGGCGTCGGTCCGATGGCTTTCCACGAAGGGCATGGCCTGCGCCGCCGAATCGAACACACTGTTCCCGATGCGCAAGGCCAGCCTGGGCTGTACCTTGACGGCACGCTGTGCACTCAGGTTGCTCAAGAAGGGGAGCGAAAAGGTGATGTCCCGCACCTCATGGGTTTGCCCCACGGTACGGTCCTCAAAATCGACCGAGCCCCCTTGCAAGGCAATGTTGTAGAGGGCAAAACCCTGGGGCTGAGCCCCCTCAGGCCCAGGCTGGTTCAACCTGTGCACCACATCGTCGAGATCGGTCTGCCCAGGTGCGAGCTGGGTGACACGCAGGATGGGGGCATCCACCTCCAGCGCATCGATCACCGGCGCCCTGCGCAGCAAGGACTGCATCTCCAGATCCACATGGATGCGCGCCACCTGCAACTGCGGCGCGGCACCGTCCCGACCCGCCACACTCAGATCCTGCAGGGTGATCTCCAGCGACCAGGGCAGGAACTGCAAGTGACCCATGGTCACCTGGCGCCCCAGCAGGTCGCTCAATGCCTGCTGCGCACGGGCATGAACCAGCGGCGGCACCGCCAACCAGAGCGCCAGCCAAACCAGCAACAGCGCCCCGGCGGCCATCTGGAGCCTGCGCCGCCAGGCATTCCCTTGGGAAGACGACAACAAACGGACAAATGGCAAGGTCAGGGAACGCTTCATGGGGTCCGTTGGCACGGCAAGACGATGGCGCGATTGGAGCAGACTTTGGCGCTGCCTCGGCAACCGGTTGAAACAAGAAAGCCCGGAGGAGCGGCGCCATGCGCCACCCATCCGGGCTTGACGGCTGACACAACGGTCTTTGCCATCGGTTTGCGGTACGGAGGAATGTGGTCCGTACCGCGGGGGGCAAGGGATTGCCCCCAGGGGGTTGCCTTGGAAGCTCGGCACTCTGTCTGCGCTGGCACTGCATGCACTGGCAGCGGGCTTTGCTTCGTTCGGCGATGCCTTCATCGAAGAGGCAAGCACACCTTATCAAAGAACGCGCCCCAGCACAAATCAGACCGTCAATCACGGAATGCCCATCGATTGAAATTGGATGCAGCACTCCACCCCATTCAGCACACCAGCACCTGTATCGGCCCCGCTCATAGGAGAAATCGGTCCAAATCTGTGATTTTTGACAGCTTTTTAAGAATTTTTATGTCTTAAATTTCAATTTGTTAGTATTGACTAGGCATTTAATGCCCTCCTAGAATCCGCCAGCTTCTGAAACATCAGTAGTAACCCGAACCGCTGCCGACATCGGCAAAGTCAGTTCCAGGGCCCTTCCCCATATCCATGGCCCGGACTTGATGGCGTACCAATCCAGGCGAAACCTTGTGCCCTTGAATGGCCTCTGGCCACCACAGCATGGCGTTCGCACCAGAAAGGAAAGCTATGACAGCGACAAACAACTTGGTCTCCGGGCTTCGTTCCTTGGCTGCCACCCTGGCACAGGGGTTTCTGCACATCACCCACAGCGGCTTTGCTCTTCTGGGCGTGGCCGTAGCCATCATCGCGATCACCTTGACCGCCCGGCCCGATTTGCGCCAGGCCGGCGAGGCGCAGTTGATGGACTGGTTGCAGGCCCGCCAAGAATCATTGGTCGTTCCGGCAGATGACTTGCAGGAACCCAGCGAACGAACCCTGGCCGTCAACCCCAAGGAGCTGCCCCAGGAGCAAGCCCGTGTGGCCTACTGGCTTAGCAAAAAATACCGCGTGGCGCCGGAGCCCTTGGGCTTGCTGGTGGCCGAGGCCTACGAGATTGGCACCCGTGCCAAGCTGGACCCGACGCTGATCCTGGCCGTGATGGCCATTGAGTCACGTTTCAACCCATTCGCCCAGAGCCCCGTCGGCGCCCAAGGACTGATGCAGGTGATGACGCGCGTGCACACCGACAAATACGAAGCCCTGGGCGGTCACCTGGCCGCCTTCGATCCGGTGACGAATCTGCGTGTGGGCGTGAAGGTATTGCAGGACTGCATCACGCGTGCCGGATCGGTCCAGGGTGGGCTGGCCTATTACGTCGGAGCCACCGACCCCCAGAACGATGGCGGCTACGCCGAAAAGGTCCTGGCCGAACACTACCGCCTGCGCCAGGTCGCATCCACGGGCCGGGCCGTGCCGCCCACACAAGCCGTGGCACCGCCCACACTGGCCACCCAGGCCCCTGCCAAGACGGCCCCGGCTGCAGCATCCCCAGCACCAGGCGCCAGCAGTCTGGGCGAGAAAGTGGCCTTGCTGTCTGCCACGGATCTGTAAGAACCTGTTTGCGATCTTTTGGGCGGCCCAACAGCGCTCCGGTTACACTCGCAAGGTACGCAACTGGCGATAGGCGCAGACCCCCACCGGGCCTGCCGCTGACGTGGAAAACTGCAGGGGCAACCTCCTGTGAACCACCGGGGAGCGTACCGCGCGGCCAGCGACCGCTGTTGCGCGTTCCGCCGTTCGCCTGGGCAGCCCTTGTTTCAAGGGACACAAGTTCATAGGACTGCCAACACCATGTACGACCGCAACATCCTCGTCGAACAAACCGACCCCGAACTCTTTGCCGCCATCCAGGCCGAAAACAAGCGCCAGGAAGAGCACATCGAACTCATCGCCAGCGAAAACTACGCCTCGCCCGCTGTCATGTGGGCCCAGGGCACGCAACTGACCAACAAGTACGCCGAAGGCTACCCCGGCAAGCGCTACTACGGCGGCTGCGAGTATGTCGATGTGGCCGAGCAACTGGCCATCGACCGCGTGAAGAAGATCTTCGGTGCCGACGCCGCCAACGTGCAACCGCATTGCGGCGCCTCCGCCAATGAGGCCGTGTTCCTGGCCTTCCTCAAGCCCGGCGACACCATCATGGGCATGAGCCTGGCCGAAGGCGGCCACCTCACGCACGGCATGCCGCTGAACATGTCGGGCAAGTGGTTCAACGTGGTCTCCTACGGCCTCAACGCCAAGGAAGAAATCGACTACGACGCGATGGAAGCCAAGGCGCGCGAGCACAAGCCCAAGCTGATCGTGGCCGGTGCCTCGGCCTATAGCCTGCACATCGATTTCGAGCGCTTCGCCAAAATCGCCAAGGAAATCGGCGCCATCTTCATGGTGGACATGGCCCATTACGCCGGCCTGATCGCTGCTGGCGTGTACCCCAACCCCGTGCCGCACGCCGACGTGGTGACCTCCACCACGCACAAGAGCCTGCGCGGCCCGCGCGGCGGCATCATCCTGATGAAGGCCGAGCACGAGAAGGCCATCAACAGCGCCATCTTCCCCGGCCTGCAAGGCGGCCCGCTGATGCACGTGATCGCGGCCAAGGCCGTGGCCTTCAAGGAAGCGCTCACGCCCGAGTTCAAGGCCTACCAGGAACAGGTCGTGAAGAACGCCAAGGTCGTGGCCGAGACGCTGACCCAGCGCGGCCTGCGCATCGTCAGCGGCGGCACGCAAAGCCACGTCATGCTGGTGGACCTGCGCGCCAAGGGCATCACGGGCAAGGAAGCCGAGGCCGTGCTGGGCGCCGCCCACATGACCATCAACAAGAACGCCATCCCCAACGACCCGGAAAAGCCGATGGTGACCAGCGGCGTGCGCATCGGCACCCCCGCCATGACCACGCGTGGATTCAAGGAAGAAGAAGCCCGCGCCACGGCCCACCTGATTGCCGATGTGCTGGACAACCCGCGCGACGAAGCCAACATCGCCGCCGTGCGCGCCAAGGTCAACGCGCTGACCAGCCGCTTCCCGGTCTACCGCTGATTCGGCCGCGCGCGCCTGCACGCCCATGAAGTGCCCGTTCTGCAGCCACCACGAGACACAGGTCGTCGAGACCCGGGTGTCCGAGGACGGGGATTTCATCCGGCGCAGGCGCCGCTGCGCCACCTGCGAAAAGCGCTTTACCACCTACGAGCGGCCCGAGGTCAGCTTCCCCAGCGTGGTCAAGAAGGACGGCCGACGCACCGAATACGCACGCCCCAAGCTCATGGGCTCGTTCAGCATTGCGCTGCGCAAGCGCCCGGTGAGCACAGCACAGGTGGACTCGGCCATTGAGCGCATCGAGGAGCAACTCCTCAACCTCGGCCAGCGCGAAGTGCCCTCCAGCCGTATCGGCGAGTTGGTCATGCGCGAACTCAAGAAGCTCGACAAGGTGGCCTACATCCGCTACGCCAGTGTGTACCGCAGCTTCGAGGACATCGACGAATTCAAGACCCTGGTGGACGAAGTGCGCCAGTGATCCCGTGGCGGCAGGCACGCCCGTGCTCCTTTCATCATTTGCTACTATTTTTATAGCTACTCGCGCTTGATGGACGGGCGTTACAAGCATTTTTTATCAAAATGCTGTCGCGTACAGCACGGCGCCTCTGGCCCCGCCCCGGCACAATGGCACTGCCGTGAGAACCCGCCACCTCTTGCAGCTTGTGCTGCTGTCCGCCCTGTGGGGCGCTTCCTTTCTGTTCATTCGCATCGCCAGCCCGGCGCTGGGGCCCCATGTGGCTGCGGCGCTGCGCATCGGGCTGGCCACGCTCACCCTGGTGGCCATCATGCGCGCCACACGCGAGCCCTGGCCCTGGCGCCACTGGCGTGAACTGGCAGGCCTGGGCACGCTGACCGTCGCCCTGCCCTTTCTGCTTTACGCCTATGCCGCCCTGCACCTGCCCGCGGGCTACAGCGCGCTGCTCAACACCATGGTGGTGCCCTTTGGCGTGCTGGCCTCGGCCTGGATGAAGGAGGACACGCTCTCGCTGCGCAAGTGGCTGGGCTGCGCGTGCGGTTTTGCCGGCGTGGCCTTGATCGTGCGGCTGGGGCCGGTGGAGCCCTCGCCCACGCTGCTGCTGGCGGCGCTGGCCTGCATGTCCGCAGCCGCCTGCTACGGCGTGTGCACCCCCTGGATGAAGCGCGCCACCCAGCGTATCAGCCCGCTGGCCATTGCCGCAGGCATCCATGCGGCAGCGCTGGTGCTGCTGGTGCCGGGCGCAGTGTGGGACTGGCACCAGGCCCAGTTCACCCTACCCGCGCTGCTGGCCGTGGCGGTGATGGGGGTGGTGACCTCCGGCCTGGCCTACTGGCTCAATTTGCGCGTGCTGAGCCAGATCTCGCCCGTGGCGGCGATGAGTTCGGCATTCATGATCCCGCTGTTCGGCGTGGCCTGGGGCAGCCTCTTCCTGGACGAGGCCCTGGGCCCTGGCATGCTGTGGGGCGGCGCGCTGGTGCTGCTGGCCACCACGCTGGTGACCGGCTTCAACCCGCTGCGCCTGCTGGCGTTCCTGCGTCCGCGCTGACCGCGCCGTCCTGCCGTCGTCAGGGGCGCGCGGCGGGAATGGGCGGCACCGCCTGCACCACGTCACCACACTGCGCACGGTGGCGCAGCGCGTGGTCCATGAGCACCAGCGCCAGCAGCGCCTCGGCGATGGGAGCGGCGCGGATGCCCACGCAGGGGTCGTGGCGGCCCTTGGTGACCACCTCGGTACTCTGGCCGTGGATGTCGATGGACTCGCGCGGGCTCAGGATGGAACTGGTGGGCTTGATGGCAATGCTCACCTCAATGTCCTGCCCGGTGCTGATGCCGCCGAGCACACCACCCGCGTTGTTGTTGGCAAAGCCCTCAGGCGTGAGCGCATCGCCGTGCGTGGTGCCGCGCTGGGCCACGCTGGCAAAACCCGCACCGATCTCCACGCCCTTGACGGCGTTCAGGCCCATCATGGCGTAAGCAATATCAGCGTCGAGCTTGTCGAACAGCGGCTCGCCCAGGCCCACGGGCACACCCGTGGCCTGCACGCGGATGCGCGCGCCACAGGAGTCGTGCGCCTTGCGCAGCTGGTCCATGTAGTCCTCGTAGCGCTGCACATCGGCCACAGGGGCAAAGAAAGGGTTGTGCGGCACATGCTCCCAGCTCTCGAACGGGATGTCCAGCTCGCCCAGCTGCGTCATGCAGGCGCGAAACTGCGTGCCGAACTTCTCGGCCAGCCACTTCTTGGCCACGGCGCCGGCCGCGACGGTGGGCGCCGTCAGGCGCGCCGACGAGCGCCCGCCGCCGCGCGGGTCGCGCAGGCCGTACTTGTGCCAGTAGGTGTAATCGGCATGGCCGGGGCGGAAGGTGCGCAGGATGTCGCCGTAGTCCTTGCTGCGCTGGTCGGTATTGCGGATCAGCAGCGCGATCGGCGTGCCGGTGGTGCGGCCCTCGTAAACGCCCGAGAGGATCTCCACGGCGTCGGGCTCGTTGCGTTGCGTGACATGGCGGCTGGTGCCGGGGCGGCGGCGGTCCAGGTCAAACTGAATATCGGCCTCGGACAGCAGCATGCCGGGCGGGCAGCCATCGATCACGCAGCCAATGGCCGGGCCGTGGGATTCACCAAAGTTGGTGACGCAGAAAAGGGTGCCGAAGGTGTTGCCGCTCATGGCGCCGGATTATCCCAGACGGCCACCCACTGCAATGGGAAAGAGCCACCGACGCTTGCATCGGGCGCGACTCTTGGCCAGAGCCACCGCGCAAGGGCCGCCCCGCCGCGCTGGTGGCGTCCCCCTTCCCGCATTGCGCAGCAATGCGAGAGAAGGGGGAAGGCGCCGAAGGCGACTCAGGGGGTTGTCTTCTCTTCCGGCCAATCCCGGATATAGGCCTTGAGCATCTTGTTCTCGAAATTCTGGCTATCCACCACGGCCTTGGCCACGTCGTAGAAGCTGATCACGCCCATGAGCATGCGCTTGTCCATCACCGGCATGTAGCGCGCGTGGCGGTCCAGCATCATGCGGCGCACCTCGTCCATGTCGGTTTCCATGGTGCAGGTGAGCGGGTGGTCGTCCATGGCAGAGCGCACAAGCATGGTGCCCACGCTGCCGTTGTGCTTGACCAGGGCCTGTATCACCTCGCGAAAGGTCAGCATGCCCACCAGATCGCCCAACTCCATGACCACGAGCGAGCCGATGTCCTTCTCGGCCATGGCCTCGGCGGCACGTGCCAGGGGTTCGTCGGGATGAACGGTAAAAAGGGTGTTGCCCTTGACGCGCAGAATGTCGCTGACTTTCATGGGGTGCTGCCTTCGTGAAGGGCGCCGCGTCACGCGGGCGCCAGAATCGCGGTACGTTGAGTGGTCAAATATAGCCCACAAATGCGCAGCCATCAGTAGGGCGTGTCATCATCCAATTGCCCCACGCCCTGGCTGCCCAGCCCTTTTCTGGAGACAAGTCCATGCCTGGTTACGCCGATCCCGGCTTTGATACCCTGGCCCTGCACGCAGGCGCCACCCCCGACCCCGCCACGGGCGCGCGCGCCGTGCCCATCCACCTGACCACCTCGTTCGTGTTCGAATCGAGCGACCACGCGGCCGCGCTGTTCAACATGGAGCGCGGCGGGCATGTCTATTCGCGCATCAGCAACCCGACCAACGCCGTGTTCGAGCAGCGCATGGCCGCGCTCGAAGGCGGCGCGGGCGCCATCGCCGTGGCCAGCGGCCAGGCCGCGCTGCACCTGGCCATCTGCACGCTGATGGGCGCGGGCTCGCACATCGTGGCAAGCACCGCGCTCTACGGCGGCTCGCAGAACCTGCTGCACTACACGCTGCGCCGCTTTGGCATCGAAACCACCTTCGTCAAGCCCGGCGACATCGACGCATGGCGCGCCGCCATCCGGCCCAATACCAAGCTGTTCTTCGGCGAAACCGTGGGCAACCCCGGCCTGGACGTGCTCGACATCCCCACCGTCAGCGCCATCGCACACGAGCACGGCATTCCGCTGCTGGTGGACTCGACCTTCACCACGCCCTGGCTGATGAAACCGTTCGAGCACGGCGCCGACCTGGTGTACCACTCAGCCACCAAGTTCTTGAGCGGCCACGGCACGGTGATCGGCGGCGTGGTGGTGGACAGCGGCGCGTTCGACTGGGAAGGCTCGGGGCGCTTCCCCGAGATGACCGCGCCCTACGAGGGCTTCCACAACATGGTGTTCAGCGAGGAATCGACCGTGGGCGCCTTTCTGCTGCGCGCACGCCGCGAGGGCCTGCGCGACTTCGGCGCCTGCATGAGCCCGCACACCGCCTGGCTCATCCTGCAGGGCATCGAGACGCTGCCGCTGCGCATGCAGCAGCACATGCGCAACACCGAGAAGGTGGTGCAATTCCTGGCCAGCCAGCCCTTCGTCGAGCGCGTGGGCCACCCGCTGCTCGAATCCCACCCCAGCCACCAACTCGCCCAAAAATTGCTGCCGCGCGGCGTGGCCTCGGTGTTCAGTTTTGACCTCAAGGGCACGCGCGCGCAGGGCAAGAAGTTCATCGAGACGCTCAAGATCTTCAGCCACCTGGCCAACGTGGGCGACTGCCGCAGCCTGGTGATCCACCCCGCCAGCACCACGCACTTCCGCCTGTCCGACGACGCGCTCGCGGGCGCGGGCATCACGCAGGGCACGATCCGCCTGTCCATCGGCCTGGAAGACCCGGACGACCTCATCGACGACCTCAAGCGCGCCCTCAAGGCCGCGGAAAAGGCAGGAGCCTGAGCCATGGAACTGCAAGTCAACGGCCACCAAACCTTCTGCTACACCGGCGGCAAGCCCTTCAACCCGGCCCAGCCCACCGTGGTGATGATCCACGGCGTGCTCAACGACCACAGCGTCTGGGCCATGCAGAGCCGCTACCTCGCCAACCACGGCTGGAACGTGCTGGCGGTGGATCTGCCCGGCCACTGCAAGAGCGCAGGCCCGGCGCCCGCCTCGGTGGAGGAAGCGGCGGACTTCATCGTCGCCCTGCTGGACGCCGTGGGCGCGCCGCGCGCCGCGCTGGTGGGCCACAGCTGGGGCTCGCTGATCGCGCTGGAAGCCGCCGCGCGCCTGCAGGAGCGCGCGAGTCACCTCGTGCTGGTGGGCACGGCCTTCCCGATGAAGGTGTCGCCCGCGCTCATCGAGGCCTCGCTGAACGAGCCCGAGAAGGCGCTGCGCATGGTCAACGTGTTCTCGCGCAGCACCCTGTGCGCGCCCCCCACGGCCCTGGGCCCCGGCACCTGGGTGTACGGCGCCAGCATGGCGCTGGGCCGCCGCGTGCTGCGCAGCAACCGCGAGGTGAACGTCTTCCACCGCGGCTTTGTGGCCTGCGACAGCTACGCGGGCGGCAACGAGGCCATCGCGCGCATCGCCTGCCCCGTGCTGTTCGCCCTGGGCGCGCAGGACCAGATGACGACGCCCAAGGCCGCCCAGGGTCTGATCGCCAAGGCGCGTGAATCCGGCAAGCAGGTACAGGTGGTTCACCTCCCGGTCGGCCACCACCAGATGACCGAGACGCCGGAAGAAACGCTGTTCGCCCTCCGGGACTTCCTGGCGCGCTGAATGCTATCGAATAGATAGCTACTAGCGCTTACTGGTATTGCGTCAAGGCCGTTTTTCGCTCTCAATACCGGCCAACGCATCGCCGAGCAGCAGCCCATCGAGCCCCGCCCGGCCCCACACCCCCTCCAGGCTGGGCGTGCGCTCCAGCAGCAGGCGCTGCACCAGCGGCGCCAGCGGGGTGGTTTGCGGGTCGGCCAGCAGCACGTAGCGCGATTCGGCCTGGCGCGGCGTGGCCCCGTCCTCCTCCTGTAAGCGCCCCACCCAGTCCAGGGCCAGCAGGGCATCGAGCGCCGGTTCGAGCTGCAGCGCATCCACGCGCAGCCGCTGCGCCAGCGCATCGGCCCGCAGGCCCCGCGCCGGGGTGTGGCGGGCCACGTCAAGCTGCTGCAGCACCTCCACCGCCAGCTCGAAGTTCCAGCCCTGGTGGCCCGAGCGCCGCGCCACGCCCGCCAGCAGGCTGGGCAGGTAGGCGGCCACCACGGCCCCCAGCAGCACGATAACCCAGGCCACGTAGATCCACACCAGCAGGATCGGCAGCGTGGCGAAGGTGCCGTACACCGCCGAATAGGTGGGCACCTTGGCCACGTACAGCGCCAGCCCTTTCTTGGCCAGCTCCATGCACACCGCCACGAAGAAACCGCCCGCCCAGGCGTGGCGCCAGTTCACCTGGGTATTGGGCACATAGTGGTAAAGGCCCGCCATGCCTGCCGCCAGCACGAAGAACTCGATCGAATCGAGCAGCAGTCGCAACCCGCCCGGAATCTGCCCCACCAGCCCGCGCGAGGCCGACAGCGCATACGAGGTCAGCGCCAGGCTGGCGCCCAGCAGCAGCGGGCCCAGCGTGATGGCGGCCCAGTAGATCAGCACGCGCTGGCCCAGCGGGCGCAGCCGGCGCACGCGCCAGATGTTGTTGAGCGTGCGGTCGATGGTGAGGATCAGCGCCAGCGCGGTGGCCAGCAGCACGGAAAAACCCAGCAGCCCCAGCCGGTTGGCCTTGGACGCGAACTGCGTGAGGTAGCCCAGCACCTGGCGCGCGATGTTGTCGGGCACCAGGCTCTCGACCAGCCAGCGCTGCAGCACGTCCTGCAGCTTGGCGAACATGGGGAAGGCCGTGAACACGGCCAGCGCCACCGCAACAAAGGGCACCAGCGCCAGGACGGTGGTGAAGGTCAGGCTGCTGGCCGTCAGGCCCAGGCGGTCTTCACGGAAGCGCTCGCGCAGGGTGTGGGCCGTGGTGGCCCAGGGAAAGTGCGAAAGCTCTTCGGGCAGGGCCTGCAGGCGCTGCACCACGGACTGTAGGGAAAAGGGCATGGCCGCTATGATGCCATCCGCCATGCACCCGTCCGACGCCCCTGCCCTGCCCTTGCCCCTGGATCACACCCGCTGGGTGGACGCCACCCGCCGCACCGCCGTGGCCGCCCTGCTGGCCCTGATTGCGCTGTGCCTGGCCTGGGAACTGCTGCTGGCACCGCTGCGGCCGGGCGGTTCGTGGCTGGCGCTCAAAGCCTTGCCGCTGTGCATTCCGCTGGCGGGCATTCTGCGCAACCGCATGTACACCTACCGCTGGGTCAGCCTGATGGTGTGGCTGTACTTCACCGAGGCCGTGGTGCGCGGCTGGAGCGACCCTGCCCCGAGCAACTGGCTGGCGCTGGCCGAACTGCTGCTGTGCCTGATCCTGTTTGCCGCCTGCGCCGCCCATGTGCGGCTGCGGCTGCGCTATGCCCCATCCGCAGCGACCGACCCTTCCTGATTGATTGCAAAGCGCCTGCGCAGCCGCGCGGACGGAGTGGAACCATGCCTGACCTGATTGAACAACTGCGCCAGATCGTCGGCGCCCCCCATGTACTGACCGAGGGCGACCTCAGCGCCTGGGAGCAGGACTGGCGCCGCCGCGTGCACGGCAAGGCCCTGGCCGTGGTGCGCCCGGGCAGCACGCAGGAGGTGGCCGCCGTGGTCAAGGCCTGCGCCGCCGCGGGTGCGCCCATGGTGCCGCAGGGCGGCAACACCGGCCTGTCGGTCGGCTCCACGCCTGACACCTCGGGCCGCGAGGTGGTGCTGAGCCTCACGCGCATGAACGCCGTGCGCGCGCTCGATACCGACAACCTCACCCTCACCGTCGAGGCCGGCTGCATCCTGCAGAACGTGCAGGATGCAGCCGAGAAAGCCGGATTGCTGTTCCCGCTCTCGCTCGCAGCCGAAGGCAGTTGCACCATCGGCGGCAACCTGGGCACCAACGCCGGCGGCACGCAGGTGGTGCGCTACGGCAACACGCGCGACCTGTGCCTGGGCCTGGAAGTCGTCACGCCCCAGGGCGAGGTGTGGGACGGCCTGCGCGGCCTGCGCAAGGACAACACAGGCTACGACCTGCGCGACCTGTTCATCGGCAGCGAGGGCACGCTGGGCGTCATCACCGCCGCCACGCTCAAGCTCTACCCGCGCCCGGCCGCGCAGCTCACGGCCTGGGCTGCCGTGTCGTCGATGGAGCAGGCCGTGCGCCTGCTGGCCCTGGCGCACCAGCACCTGGGCGCCGGGCTCACCGGCTTCGAGGTGATGGGGCGCTTCGCGCTGCAACTGGTGGACAAGCACATGCCGCAACTGCGCGTACCCTTCATCGACCAGCCGGAAGTGCAATGGGCCGTGCTGCTGGAAAACTCCGACAGCGAATCCGAGGACCACGCCCGCGCCCGCTTCGAGGCGCTGCTGGAAACCGCCTTCGAGGCCGGCTGCGTGCAGGACGCCGTGGTGGCCGAAAACATCGCGCAGGCGCAGCAGCTCTGGAGCATCCGCGAGCACATCCCGCTGGCCCAGGCCGAAGAGGGGCTGAACATCAAGCACGACATCTCGGTGCCCATTTCGCGCATCCCCGCGTTCGTGGAGCACGCCGACGCGCTGCTTCAGCGCGAGGTTCCCGGCGTGCGCCTGGTCAACTTCGGCCACCTGGGCGACGGCAACCTGCACTACAACGTGCAGGCCCCCGAGGGCGGCGACGCCAAGGCCTTCCTGCGCGACCAGGAAGACCGGGTGAACCATCTGGTGTACGAAGCCGTGGCGCAGTTCGGCGGCTCGTTCTCGGCCGAGCACGGCGTGGGCGCGCTCAAGACCGACAAGCTCGCGCGCTACCAGTCGCCCGTGGCCCTGTCGATGATGCGCGCCATCAAGCAGGCGCTGGACCCGCAAAACCTCATGAACCCGGGGCGGGTGCTGGCGATGCCAGAAAACTCCTGATTTGGTAGCTGCTGGCGCTTTATCCACAAGCGCAGAAGCCACTTTTGATTCAAAATTCCTGACCATGACCAACGCTGCCAACCGCCCGATCCGCTCGCAGTACGAAGACTTCATGCGCCACGTGTTCACGCACGGCGTAGACAAGGGCGACCGCACGGGCACGGGCACGAAAAGCGTGTTCGGCCACCAGATGCGCTTCGACCTCTCGGAGGGCTTCCCGCTCGTCACCACCAAGAAGGTGCACCTCAAGAGCATCATCCTGGAACTGCTGTGGTTCCTGCGCGGCGACAGCAACGTGCGCTGGCTGCAGGAGCGCGGCGTGACCATCTGGGACGAATGGGCGCGCGCGGACGGCGACCTCGGCCCCGTGTACGGCGTGCAGTGGCGCAGCTGGCCCGCGCCCACCCCTGACAACCCTCGCGGGCACATCGACCAGATCCAGCAGGTGATCGACACGCTCAAGAGCAACCCGGACTCGCGCCGCATCATCGTGAGCGCCTGGAACGTGGCCGAACTGGACCAGATGGCGCTCATGCCCTGCCACGCGTTCTTCCAGTTCTACGTGGCGCCTTCGCAGGTGGCCGGTGAGCCGGGCAAGCTCAGTTGCCAGCTCTACCAGCGCAGCGCCGACATCTTCCTCGGCGTGCCCTTCAACATTGCGTCATACGCCCTGCTCACGCACATGGTGGCGCAGCAGTGCGACCTGGCCGTGGGCGACTTCATCTGGACCGGCGGCGACTGCCACATCTACAGCAACCATACCGAGCAGGTGCAGACGCAACTGGCACGCGCGCCCTACCCCTACCCGGCGCTGAACATCAAGCGCCGTCCGGACAGCATCTTCGACTATGAGTACGAAGACTTCGAGGTGCTGGACTACCAATGCCACCCGGCCATCAAGGCGCCAGTGGCGGTGTAGGCATGCCCCGGCCACCGGCACGACCCGGCACACTGGCCAAGGTGTGCCTCGTACTGATCAGCCTGACCTTGGCCGCCCTGGGCGTGCTGGCCCTGCTCACGGAAGTGGTGCCCGAGCGCTCCACCCGCTTCGGCATGGCTCCGGCACTGTTCGGTACCGACGCACAAGGCATGGGCGTGGTCTCTCTGCTCCTCGCAAGCGTGCCGCTGCTGGCCTTGCTGCGCAACCGGCGGCAGGCAGTGGTGGCAGGCACCGTACTTGGGCTGGCCCTGCTCACGTTCATCTTCACCTGGATCTTTGGCTGACCCCCTCACCCGCGCCGACACCATGCACATCGCCCTCATCTACGCACGCGCCGCCAACGGCGTCATCGGCAAGGACGGCACCATGCCGTGGCACCTGCCGGAGGACCTGGCGCACTTCAAGCAGCTCACGCAAGGCAGCCCCGTCATCATGGGCCGCAAGACCTGGGACTCGCTGCCGCCGCGCTTCCGCCCCTTGCCGGGCCGCGCGAACATCGTCGTCACGCGCCAGGACGATTGGAATGAAATGGGCGCGCAGCACGCATCCAGCCTGCGCGAGGCGCTACAAATAGCAGAGCAATCGAACCCCGCCACGGTGTGGGTGATTGGCGGCGCGCAGATCTACGCCCAGGCCCTGCCCCTGGCCCAGCGCGTGGAAGTGACCGAGATCGCGCAGGACTTCGACGGCGACGCTTTCGCACCCGAACTCGGCCCCGAATGGCTGGAAACCGCGCGCGAGGCGCACACCGGCGCGGGCGGCCTGCCCTTCGCCTTCGTGCGCTACGAGCGGCGCTGAGCGCCTATGCCGGGGCGCCGACGATCACGCTGGACGCTTTGAAGATCGCCGTGGCGCGTGCGCCCACCGCCAGGCCCAGGGCCTCGCTGCTGGCGTGCGTGATGACCGCGGCGATCGACACCCCATCGGCCACATCCATCACCACCTCGTCGTTCACCGCGCCCGCCGCGATGCGCGACACCGTTCCATCGAGGCGGTTGCGCGCAGAAAAATGCGCGCCTTCGGCCTCGGTCACCACCACGATGGACGAGGCCTTGACCAGCGCGAACGCCTGCGCGCCCACGGCCAGGCCCAGGCCCTCGGCACTCTCGTGCGTGACGGTGGCGACGATGCACAGGCCCGGCCGCACTTCGATTTCGACCTCGTCGTTGACGGCGCCGTGCACCACGCGGGTGACGGTGCCCGCGAAATGGTTGCGCGCGCTGGTTTTCATGCTGATGTTCCGGATCAAGAGGTAGTCGTCGGCAATGCCCTGGGCCTGCTGGCCCAGCTGCGCGATGAAACGCTGGTGCTCGGCCTCGATGCGGCGGAAGTTCTCCACCAACTGCTGGCCCCGGGGCGTGAGCCGCGTGCCGCCGCCGCCCTTGCCGCCCGCCACGCGCTCCACCAGCGGCTCGCCCGCCAGGTTGTTCATGGTGTCGATGGCGTCCCAGGCGGCCTTGTAGCTCATCTTCATGGCCTTGGCGGCGTGGGTGATGGAGCCCTGCTCGCCCACCAGCGCCAGCAGTTGCACGCGGCCCAAGCCGCCCAGGCTCTCGCCGCCCACGGTCATCCACAGGGAGCCGCCGAGTTTGATGCGTTTGTCTTGTTCAGGCATGGGCAATGTCCTCCATCATGTGGCCGCCATCCATGCGCAGCACCTGTTCCCCAAACACGCGCACATCCTCGGGGTCGTGCGTGATCAGCACCATGGGCACGCGCAGGCGGCGCTGCAGCGCGTCCAGCTCGGCGCGCATGCTGGCGCGCAGGTCGGTGTCGAGCGCGGCGAAGGGCTCGTCGAGCAGCAGCGCGCGCGGCCGGGCCACCAGCGCGCGCGCCAGGGCCGTGCGCTGGCGCTGCCCGCCCGAGAGTTCATGCGGGTGCTGGTGCGCCACCTCGCGCAGCCCGAAGGCATCGAGCCAGCGCTCCACCTCCGGGCTGGCATGCGCCGCCGGGGGGTTGCGCCAGCCCTGCAGCTCGCCAAAGGCGATGTTCTGGCGCACGTTGAGATGGGGGAACAGCGCGTAGTCCTGGAACAGGTAGGCCACGGCGCGCTCGCGCGGCGGCCGGTGGATGCCCTGTGCGGCATCGAACAGCGTCTCGCCATCCAGCCGCACATGGCCCGCGTCAGGCCGCAGCAGCCCGGCCAGCGCCTTGAGCAGCATGCTCTTGCCGGCGCCCGAGGGCCCCACCACCACCACGCGCTCGCCCTGTGCGCAAAAGCGCGCTTGCAGTTCAAACGTGCGGTGTCCCGAGCGCAGCGTCTTGCGGATGTCCACGTCAAGCCGCATGCAAACCTCTCTGTGTTTCGCTGCTTCGCAAACTGCAATCAGCCCAAGATACAGGCGCGGCCCAAGCCAGCGGCCACCGCGCAAGGGCCGCCCCGCCGCGCGGGTGGCGTCCCCCTTCCCGCATCGCGCAGCGAGGCGAGAGAAGGGGGAAGGCGCGCAGCGCCACAGGGGGATGCCTCATTGCCTTGCCACGCGCCCGGGCGCCAGCTTGCCCACCGCCAGCAGCACCGCTACACACACCACCGAGGTGATGAGCACCAGCAGATTGGCCACATCGTCCTGCCCGGCCTGCACGGCCTCGTACACGGCGATCGACAGCGTCTGCGTCCTGCCCGGAATGCTGCCCGCCACCATGAGCGTGGCGCCGAACTCGCCCAGCGCCCGTGCAAAGCCCAGCAGCACCCCAGCCAGGATGCCGCGCCAGGCCAGCGGCAGCGTGACGCGCCAGAACACGCCCGCCTCGGAGATGCCGAGCACGCGCGCGGCGTCCTGCAACTGCGGGTCCACCGCCTCGAAGGCGGCGCGCGCGGGCTTGAACACCAGCGGAAACGCCACCACCGTGGCCGCGATCACCGCGCCCGTCAGCGTGAAGATGAGTTGGATGCCGAAGGTGTCGTGCAGCCAGCCGCCCACCCAGCCCTTGCGCCCCAGCAGCACCAGCAGGTAGTAGCCCAGCACCGTGGGCGGCATCACCATGGGCAGCGTGAGCAGCGTGTCGATCAGGTCGCGCCCCGGAAAGCGCCAGCGCGCCAGCGCATAGCCCACGCCCGTGCCCAGCACCAGGCACGCCAGCGTGGCCCAGGTGGCCACCTGCAGCGAGAGCCAGAGAGCGGGCCAGGCGCCGTCCATCGTTAGGGCTTCAAGAAACCGTAGCGCGCCAGAATGGCCTGCCCGGCAGGCGAGCGCACATAGGCAATGAACGCCGCCGCCTCCGTGGCGTTGCCGCTGGCAGCGGTGCGCGCGATGGGGTAGAGGATGGCCACGTCCAGCGGCACATCAAAAACGGTCTTGACCTTGTCCTTCATCAGCGCGGCATCGGTGGCATAGACAAAGCCCGCATCCACCTCGCCGCGCGCCACGTAGTCCAGCGACTGGCGCACGTTCGTCGTGTTCACCGCCTTGGCCAGCACCGCGCCCCACAGGCCTGCCGCCTCCAGCGCATGCTTGGCGTAGCGCCCCACGGGCACACTAGCGGGCAGCGCCAGCGCCACGCGCGCCACGCCGGGCGCGGCCAGGTCCTTCAGCGCGGCGGGCGGCGCCTTGGCGTCCACAGGCGCAATCACTACCAGAGCGTTGCGCACAAAGTCCGCCCAGTCGGCCGCGCGCACCAGGCCCTGCTGCTGCGCGGCGTCCATGGTCTCCTGGTCGGCCGAGGCGAACACATCCACCGGCGCGCCCTTGGCCATCTGCTGCAACAAGGCGCCGGACGCACCGAAGTTCAGCAACACCTTGCTGCCGGGGTGCGCGGCTTCGTAGCCTTGGGCAATGTCCTTGAAGGCATTGGTCAGGCTGGCGGCGGCCGACACCATGACTTCACCCGCCATGGCGGCGCCGGCAAGGCCTGCCAGAAGACAGGCGGTGAGGCTGCGTTTCAGGGGCATAAGGGCCATGGGACGAGGTTCGGGAGCGTTACAAGCGAGCGAAGTATACGCTTGGTTATAACGATGTTTTGGGCCTTGGACAGGGCTTTTGATGCACCGCAATAGTTATGTGCCGAGCATCTAAGCAAACTTGTACGCTAAACGCACAGCAAAGATGTACGTTAAAGCTGCATCTGTGGCGTGTGCTCTGCCAGGTGGTTGCGGGCTGTAGTGAACCGCCCCGGGTATCGAGGAGGCCGGTTGGTTTAAGTTGACACCTTTGTCGAGGTGTCGCTGGCGGCGAGTTGCCTCCAGTAGTTTGCCTCAGCTTCTGCCGGAGGGATGCCCCCAATCGGCGTGAGCAGTCGGACGTGGTTGAACCAGTGCACCCATTGCAGGGTGGCCAGTTCCACGGATTCCCTGGTCTTCCAAGGTCCCCGGCGGTGAATCAACTCGGCCTTGTACAGACCGTTGATGGTCTCGGCCAGCGCGTTGTCATAGCTGTCTCCCCTGCTGCCCACCGAAGGTTGTATGCCCGCCTGGTCCAAGCGTTCGGTGTAGCGGATGCTGACGTACTGACTGCCCCTGTCGGAATGGTGCGTCAAGACATGGGCCGCTGGCTGGCGTTCGTACAGAGCCTGCTCCAGGGCATCGAGCACGAAGTCCGTCTGCATGCTGCGACTGACGCGCCAGCCCACGATGCGCCGAGCGTACACATCCACCACAAAGGCCACATACAACCAGCCTTGCCAGGTGGAGACATAGGTGAAGTCCGACACCCATAGCTCGTTGGGACGGCTGGCATGGAAGTGCCGGTTGACGTGGTCCAGCGGGCACGGGGCCGAGGTATCCGGCGTGGTGGTGCGCACCGCCCTGCCACGGCGTGCCCCTTGCAAGCCCATGGCACGCATCAGACGCTCGACCGTGCAGCGCGCCACCACGATGCCCTCGCGGTTCATCTGCAGCCAGACCTTGTCGGCTCCGTAGACCTGCCAGTTGGCGTGCCACACGCGCTGAATGTCGGCCTTCAAACCCTCGTCACGCTGGGCGCGTGCACTGCGCAGTTGCGCGTTGCGTTGCCGGGCTGCGTGGCGCCAGTAACACGACGGGGCCATCTGCAGCGCCCGGCAGATGGGCTCGACCCCGTAGTCATCACGGTGGCGGTCGATGTAGGCCTTCACGACTTGAGTCGGCGGTCGAGCTCCGCCTGCGCGAAAAACGCGCTGGCCGTCTTCAGGATGTCGTTGGCCCGGCGCAATTCTTTGACCTCACGCTCCAGTTCCTTGATGCGCTGCGCATCCGAGGTGGTGGTGCCGGGGCGCTGGCCGCTGTCGACCTCGGCCTTCTTGACCCAGTCGTTCAAGGTCTGTGGCACGCAGCCAATCTTGGGGGCAATCGATTCAATCGCTGCCCACAGCGACGGGTAGTCGGCTCGGTGCTCCTGCACCATGCGCACGGCGCGCTCGCGCACTTCCGGGGAGAACTTCGGTGACTTGTTCATAGCTCCATCTTCTCAAGTGTTGGAGCCTCCTCAAAACCCGGGGCGGTTCATAGCGAGCCCGGCCGATTCAATTCCCCAGACCGTCAACCTCATTGTTAAACCCGCTTCACCTCGAAACCGCTATGGCAACACCCCATTCAACTAGTGACCTCGCACAAACGCTGACTGAGATAGAGATACAGCAACGACTTGAAGCCGTATTTCGCGTGCTCAGCGAATATTCCATCGTGTCGGTGGTTGACGTCGCGATGAAGATCCTTGCTCTACCCGCCAAAAACCAGCTTGACGACCTTGGGAGGCTCCCAGGAATTACGTTGTTGCTTGTTCAGCTCGCATGTCGGAACCGTGCCGCATCTCAATGCTTAGGGGCGTCTCTGCCCGGCATCATGTTTGACGAGCTCCGGGAGGAATTGTGGAATCTAACAGGCGCTGCCTCACTTAAGGGACCGAGCCTCCAAGCGTCTCTAAGGTCCTATCTTCCTGCGCAAATTGAGTTCCAAGTTGATCGACGCGGCTCCACCATCAGATGGGCATTTCTATTGAAGAATGATGAGAATTCTGACGCCGCAAAACAGATGTTCGAGGAGGTTATCGGCATGACTCCGGCGATGTTCATTGACGCGGCGGCAACTCTCGCTAGATTTACAGGGCTTCCAGCGCGAACACTTCCGCCCTCAAGCTTTGACAGTTTTCCTGAGGCTGTACGCCCCGCAGTTTTGAAAATCATCAAAATGCTAACTCGAAACTTGCTAGAACTGCGTTTAGAGTTACAAAAGGAAGTTGGTGAACGACCGAACAAATGGGAGCTATATCAGATCCCATTTGCGGCCAAATTTCCATTTCTCGAAACCGATCAAGAAGCTCTATTCATCTGGCATCCACGGATGCTCAACCGCGCCCTGGAAGGGTTTCTGCATTATCAGCTAATGCAAGCAAACGGCGAGTTATATCTGCGGATATTCACTCGGAAATTTGAGCAATACGTCACCCAGTTGTGTCGGGAGATTCATCCGTCGCAAATTTCAGAAGAGGCCTGGCAACTAAAAATGGGTAAACAGGGCTCCGCTGTTGAATCTATTCTAGGATTTGAGGGAACGAATGTTTTCGTTGAGGCGAAGATGGCCTACAACCGTGATGTGACAATTTTGGAGGAAGAACCCTCAAAGCTAATTAGTAGACTAGAAAGAGTGACGGATGCTCTCTACCAAGCACGCCGAGTGAGTCAGCGCTTGAGACGAGAGTCTGAACGCTATCCCAAGCGAGCCGCCGCGATCGAAGAGTTTGCGATAATCGTAACTAGTCGCGAATTATACATAGGCCACGGCGAACGACTTGAGAAACTATTGCCTCCTGGGTCAATTGATTTCGATGACATCGGCGTCAATGCCCGGCTACCATTGCGGAATGTTCTAGTGGTATCAATTGATGATTTTGAGCTTCTCCAAGCGGGTGTTAGACGCGGAGATATAGATCTACTCCCATTTCTACAAGAAGTGGCCACCAGAAACTCTGATCCAATTACCGCAGCGTTTTTCTTATTCGATCATTTACGAGAAAAATTGGGGAAAAATCACCAACTACCGGTAGGTTTAGAGAACGAATTGAAGGCAGCAGATAACAGGGTATTGTCAATGTTTAAAGCACGACTTCAAGAATTGAAGGCTTGACGCCTACTTCAATTCAAATTTTGTTTTTCTCCTTTGGCATATACTTTGCGAGACTGATACTTCGGTACAAATGAGTGGCAGCCAGTTCCGCTGTTCGTTGAATACAGCTCAGCAGCATTGCCGCCCTACCCCTGACACCCCCACAACCCATCCGGCCGCACGCGCCACAGCACCGGGGCGATGCGCCAGCACAGCAGCCCGAACGCCGCCGCCCAGCACAGCCCGGCCAGGCCCAGCAGGGCTGAAGCCGCGTCCGGCACAAAGGCCTTTCGCCCGCCGGTTGGCCGCAGTGCGCGCGCCCGGCGATGCAGATCACAGTGCAGATCGACAGGTGCAAGCGGTGCTTGCACGATGGCCATGGCAACACCCGTTGGCGATCCACCCTGCGCACATGAACGCGCTCTTTCATTGTTGCCGTTTAAATTAAAGAATGCTTTAATTTACCTACACACTGTTCAAAGCCGCTTTCCATGACACGCACCACGGGCACCTACGCGATTTCCACGACGCTGGGCGAGTCTGTGCGTGCATTCGTGCCCCATTCCTTGCCCCCCTCGGACCCGGACCTGTCGCCCGAGGTATTCACCGAACTCCACCGGCAGGCCGAACTGGCGCTTGCTCGTCTGGCGGGGGTGTCCGGCCTGGTGCCGTCGGTGGATTGGTTGCTGTACAGCGCCATCCGCAAAGAAGCCCTGCTCACGTCGCAGATCGAGGGCACGCAGGCCACGCTGACCGACCTGTTCGACGAAGAAGCGGGGGTCAAGGTGCGCAATACCGAGGATGTGGAAGAAGTCACCAACTACCTTCGTGCATTCCGCTGGACTCAGGAGCAGCTGCGCGACCCCCACGGGCTGCCCATCAGCGTACGGCTGTTGTGCGAAGCACACCGGCGCCTGCTGGATGGGGCTCGGGGCGCTGGCAAGCAACCGGGCGAGTTGCGCCGGTCGCAAAACTGGATCGGCGGTACACGGCCCGGCAACGCGGTCTTCGTGCCACCGCCGCCGGAGCACGTTCCGGCGCTGCTGGCCGATATGGAGCGGTTCATTCACGGCACGGCGACGGATGTGCCGCCCATGGTCAAGGTGGCGCTCATCCACGCGCAGTTTGAAACCATTCACCCGTTTCTGGATGGCAACGGGCGCATTGGCCGCCTGCTGATCGCGGCCCTGTTCGAGCATTGGGGGTTGCTGTCCGAGCCGTTGATGTATCTCAGCGGCTACCTGAAGCAGCACCAGGCGGAGTACTACCGTCGCCTGTCGGCCATCCGCACGGAGGGTGATTGGGAATCTTGGGTCAGGTTCTTTCTGGAGGGTGTCGCCACTGCGGCGGGCGATGCGGAGAAAAACATCATTGCGATCGCCAGCCTTGTGGCCACAGACCGCAGGCGCCTGCTGCAATCCGCCAAGGCAGGCCCTGCAAGTTACCGGCTGTTCGAAATGCTGCCCATGATGCCGCGCTTCACCATCGAGCGCGTACGCCAGCAACTCGATACCAGCTTCCCCACCGCCACGGCCGCGGTCAAGGTGCTGGAAGAATTGGGCGTCGTGGCCGAGATGACAGGGCAAAAAAAGAACAGGAGCTACAGCTACCAGGCCTACGTTGAACTGCTCTCGCGGTGACAAGCATCCGCAAGCCCGCAGCACGTTGGCCCCGGCGGCTTCTGCACAGGCCAGCCGCCTACCCCTGACACCCCCACAACCCATCCGGCCGCACACGCCACAGCACCGGGGCCATGCGCCAGCACAGCAGCCCGAACGCCGCCACCCAGCACAGCCCGGCCAGGCCCAGCAGAGCTGAAGCCGCCTCCGGCGCAAAGGCCGCACCCGCGCGCAGCACCGCCCCGGCCACGATGAGCACCGCGCCGTGCGCCACCCAGGGCCGTCCGTCGGACGGATGGCCACAGTGCGCACGCCCGGCGATGCAGATCACGGCGTAGATCGACAGTCCGATGGCCCCCACGGTGAGCAGGTGGCGCCCCGCGCCCATACCCGGCCCGCCCGCGAGCAGGGCCGTGCCGATGAGGGCGTAGCCCAGCGCCATGCAGGCGTACACGGCGTAGAGCATGAGCGGCAGGCGGCGCAGCAGCGGGCGGCCCACGTGCCAGTCGCCCATCAGGTTGCACAGCGCGGCGGCGGCGGCGCAGGCGAGCCAGCCGCTGGCGCGGCCGCCCGGTTGCACGAACTCGGCCAGCGTGAACAGCGCGATGCACAGAATGGCCAGGTTGCGCCGGGGCGGGCGGGCCAGGTAGGGCTCGCGGCCCTCGCCCGTTTGGTCGATGGCGTTGTTGACGATGCGCATGGAGATGCGGCTCATGGCCACGATGATGAGCACCATCACCAGGCCCAGCAGGGCCAGCAGCCAGCGCATAGGGTAGGCACCGCGCAGTGCATCGGCATAGAAGCCTGCCACCAGCACGAACAGGCCCGCCAGCGCCCAGCCAAAGGCGTGGTGGCGCCGCCCGGCCAAGGTGCGCAGCGCGGGCCACAGCAGCGCCAGCAGGCTGCCCGCCAGGCCCAGGTGCGCCAAGGCGGCCAGCGCCAGCGCGGGGCTGCCCGCCACGCCCGAGAGCCAGAAGCCAGCGCGGCCCAGCAGCCACAGCAGCACCAGCTGGCGCGCGGTGCGCGGGCTGGCGCTCGCGGTATTGGTGAACTCAGGCACGGCGGTGAGCACGAAGCCCGCCACCGCCGCCAGGCCAAAACCCAGCAGCAGCTCGTGCGCGTGCCACACCAGCGCGCCGCCCGCCACGGGCGGCGGCGGCAGGCCCAGCGCCAGCACGGCGCTCCACAGCGCGATGAGCAGCACGGCAGAGCCCATGGTGAGCAGGAAGAAGGGGCGCATGGCACACATCCAGACCGGGTGCTGAAGCGACAGCAGGCCGGGCGGGGTCATCACGGGGGCGGTCATCCGCATCGCATCCTCCGCGCGGTGGGGGTGGCGTTGCCTTCCTGCGGCAGCGGCTGCAGGGGCAGCACGCGCGCCTCGGGCGGCGGCAGGGTGTCGGCGAATTCATCGGCCAGGCAGGTACCCTCGTCCACCAGCGCATCGAGCCCGAAGGCCGCGCGCACGGCGGGCACGCGCAGCAGCTCGGCGGTGTCGTGGTAGACCATGGCGTCGGTGCGCGCCAGGGCGGGGGCTGGCGGGCTGTGCCGGTGCACGATGCGACCCGGCCCGGCGGCCATCACCAGCACGGTGTCGGCCAGGCGCACGGCCTCCATGAGGTCGTGCGTGATCATCAGCACGGCCGTGCCCTTCTCGCGCTGGTGGCGCAGCAGCAGGCGGTGCAGTTGCGCCTTGAGGCCGATGTCGAGCGCGGCAAAGGGTTCGTCCATCAGCAGCACATCGGGCTCCAGCACCAGGGCGCGCGCCAGCGCGGCGCGGCTTTGCATGCCGCCCGACAACTGGTGCGGGTAGGCGGCCAGGGCTTCAAGGTCCAGCCCCAGCACGGCGCCCATGGCGTGGGCGCGCTCACGCGCGGCGGCGCGCGCCAGGCCCTGCGCGCGCAGGCCCAGGGCGATGTTGTCGGCGGTGGTCTGCCAGGGCAGCAGGCGCGGCTGCTGGAACATCAGCGCGGGATTGGCAAAGGCGTTGTCCAGCCGGCCCTCCTGCAGATCCAGCAGGCCCGCGCACAGGTGCAGCAGCGTGGTCTTGCCGCAGCCCGAGGGTCCCACCAGCGCCAGCACATGGCCAGGCGCAAGTGCCAGGCCCACGCCGCCGAGCACCTCGGTGAGCGCGTAGCTGTGGCGCACGTCTTGAAGCAGCAAACTCATCGCGGCGCCTCCCGCCAGCGTTCGACTTCGCGCTTGAGCGGTTCCAAAAATCCGTATTCGACGACCAGCAGGCAGCCCACCACGGCGCTGATCCAGCCCAGGGTGGTGGCGGTGTCCAGCTGCGAGCGGCTGGCCGCGAGCGCGGCGCCCACGCCGTCGGTGCTGGCGAGCAGCTCGGCCATCACGGCCACCTTCCAGGCGCTGCCCAGCGCGGTGACCCAGGCCGGGAACAGGTACGACAGCACATGCGGCCCATACACCTCGCGCAGCGCCATGCCCAGCGGCAGACGGTAGGCGCGCGCCATGTCGCGCAGCTGCAAATCGAGCGTGCGCGTGCCCTGCAGCGCGCTGGCAAACACCACGGGGAAACAGGCAATGAACACGGTGAACACGGGCGTGCCGTCGCTCATGCCGAACCACAGCATGGCCAGCACCAGCCAGGCGATGGGCGGCGTGCCCAGCAGCACCGTGACCAGCGGGCGCGACAGCACCGAGGCCGTGACGGAGAGGCCCGCCAACAGCCCGAGCACGCTGCCCACGCCCAGCGCCAGCACCAGCCCCATGAAGGCGCGCCGCGCCGTGGCCCACAGCGCGGGCCCGGCGGCGCCCTGCTGCACCTGCGCCCCCAACGCGGCAAAGGCGGTGAGCGGGTCGGGCAGGATGAGCGGGTCGTACAGCGCGGCCACGGCCTCCCAGGTGGCCAGCAGCAGCAACAGGCTGGCGGCCGCGCCCCAGCCGCTCCACAGGTAGGCGGGCAGGCCCGAGAGCACGCGCCAGAGCACACGCAGCATCAGCGAGGCCCCATGCCGCCGGGGGCTGCGCCCAGGTTGTTGAGGGGTGCAGGGGCTGTGGCCTGGTCCGCCGCGCCGCCTTCGGGCACATAGACCATGGAGCCGTCCTTCATGCGGTAGGCCACGCCGGCTTTCTCGCCGTCGCCCTCGCCGATCTCGCCGCTGGCCTTGTATTTTTCGATCTTCTCGCCGCGCTTCTGGATCACTTCCATGGTGGGCTTGCCCGCGTCGGTGATGACGGTGACGTCCTGCTTGGAGAAAGGGCTGAGCAGCGGGTTCTTGGCCACGGTGATGAGCAGCGCGGCGATCACCACCAGGAACACGTCGATGAGGTTGACGACCGAGAGGATGGGGTCGTCGGCTTCGGTTTCGTCGAGGAATTTCATGCTTCACTCCCTGCTTCGGCCAGGTGGCCTGCGGCCGGGGTGCGCACGCCCTGGCGCTGCAGCCACACCAGTTCCTCGGCCAGCCAGCGCCGCTGCACCGACACCACCCAGAAGGTGATGGCGGCGGCAATGAGCGACAGGATCACCGCCGCAAAGGCCACTGCCAGGTTGTCCGACACCTGGCCCAGGTTGCCGTCCGACAAGCCCTTGAGCGCCGGGCCCATGGGGATCATGGTGGCGATCAGCCCCAGCATGGGCGCCACGCGCGTGGCGATGCGCGGCAGTTCCAGCAACTGGTGCGCCTTCACGTCCAGTTCGTCGGCGCTGGCGCCGGGCTGGGCCTGCGCCCAGGCCAGCAGGTGGTGGCCGCGCGTGGGCTGGCCGCCCTGCCCCTGGCGGCGCTGCCACCACTGCATGGCAAACATGCCCAACAGAAAGAAGGCATAGACGAACAGCACGGCAATCACCACCAGGGTGGGGAACAGAAAGACCTGGCTGGCCTGGTACATCAGGGATTCAAGCAAATGGCTCATGCGAAAAAACTCCGTGAAATCGTGATATGGGAAAGTGGATCAACGCGCCGCGGGCTGGGCCAGCGCCAGCAGGCGCGCGTACTGGCCGGGCGGCAGGGTCTGGCGCACCTGGGCGATGCAGCGCAGGTGGATTTCTGCCGCCTCGCGCTTGAGCTGGGCCAGGCGGTCGAGCTGGGGCGCCAGGTCTTGCGCGCTGCGGCCATCGAGCGCGGCGCGGGCAATCTCCTGCTCCAGTTGCTGGGCCTGCTGCAGGCGCGGGCGCAGCGCGGGGCGCACCTGCTCGTCGGCATGGCGCGACAGGGCCTGCCGGTGCTCGGCCGATGCGTCCAGTTGGGGCACATAAGGCATCAGGTGCGGCAGGTGGGCGGGCAGCAGCAGCGAGTATTCAGGCATGGCGGGCGCGGCTGGCGCCAGGGCGAGCGCGCGCTGGCGCAGTTGCTGGTACTGGGCGGCGTCCAGCGTGGCACGGATGCGCTGGGTGGCGTCGATCTGCGCCTGCGCGGCCTCGCGCTTGAGCTGCTGCAGGCGGTCCAGCCGTGCGGCCAACTGCTGCACGCTGGCGCCTGCGAGCGCGGCCTGGGCGATGTCCTGCTCCGCGGCGCGGGCCTGCTCCAGCCGGGGCTGCAACTGGTCGCGCACCTCGAAGGCCAGGGCCGCCAGGGTGCCGCGCTGCACCTCGTTCAGGGCCAGCGCCGTGGTCTGGCCCTTGAGCGCCCAGGCCAGGTGCGGCAGGTGCGCGGCGTGCACCAGCGAATACTGCGCCAGCGCAGGCTGCGTGGCCTGGGCCGCCTGGGCAGAGTAGCCCGGCTGGCCCTGAGGCTGGCGCGGCGCGGCGGCCTGCGGCGGCGCGCCGGCGCAGCCTGCCAGCGCGAGCGCCAGGCCCGCACAGGCCAGTGCAACGGTCAGGTGACGAAGAGGGAATGAACTTGCTTGCGGTGCCATGGGAAACCTTGTGTGTGGGTGAATACGCTTACCACTTGCCTTCCAGCGCCAGCAGCCAGGTGCGCTGGCCATGGTCGCTGGTGGTCAGCGCCCAGGGCTGGCCGCCCTGGGCGGACGAAGCCGTGCGCCAGGTGCTGGTGCCCAGCAGGTTCTGCACCGACAGGCGCAGGTTGAGCGCGGGCGTGAGGCGGCGCACGAAGTGTGCATCCAGCAGGTTACGCGATTGCGTGGTGGCCTGCACCTCGCCGGGCACCTGGGTGCGCAGGGCGGCCTGGTGCTGCCACTGAAAGCCCCAGGTGGATTGCCACGCAGGCAGGCTGCCCTCGTAGCCCAGCGTGAACTGGTAGCGCGGCAGCTCGCGCGGGGCGCGGGTGAGGCCCAGCACGGCATCCTGAACCTCGCCACGCGGCAGCGTGAACTGCGCGCGCACGCTGCCCTGGCGGCCGATCAGGCCCTGCAGCCAGGGCGCCTCGCCCGTGAGCTTGGCCGACAGCTCCAGCCCCCAGTGGCGCGCGTCGCCTTCGTTGAAGGGGCGTTCGACCCAGCGCCCGGCCTCCCACAGCGTGCGGCGTTCGATGAAGTCCTGCGTGCGGCGCAGGTAGGTGTTGATGCCCCACACGCCGCCGGGCACATGGCGCTCCAGCCCGGCCTCCAGGTTGGCCACGCGTTCGGGCCGCAGCCAGGGGTTGCCGCCCCGGTCGGGCTCCAGCGGGGTGTTGGCCAGCGTGCTGCGCGAGGCCACGCGCGTGAGTTCGTCGAGCTTGGGGAAGCGGATGGCGCCCGACAGCGAACTGCGCGCCACCCAGCCCGGCGCCGCCTCCCAGCGCAGGGCCAGCGACGGATCGACCGCGCCGTGGCGGCTGTCGCGCTCCTGCGCCTGGATGGCCATGCGCTCGCCGCGCAGGCCGCTGGTGAGCGTGAGCGCCTCGGCCAATTGCCATTCGTCCTGCAGCCACAGCGTGCCCTGGCGGGCGCGGCCTGCAAAGCGGGTGTCGCTGGCGTAGGCACCGCTCAGGGCCTGCCAGTCGTCGCGGCGGTGGCTGGCGGCGTCCAGGCCCACCGAGAGCAGGTGCTCGCCCACGGGCCGGTCGTAGCGCAGCGATGCGCTGTGTTCGCGGTCTTCGCGGCGCTCGGTTTCTTGCCATGCAACGCCCGTGCCCAGTCGATTGCGATCGGCGTTGCGCTGGCCTTGCATGGCGGCGGCGCGGCCCGTCCACTTGCCGCCCCAGGCGCGCCATTCGGCCTCGCCACGCAGGCGGGCAATGCGGGTGCTGTTGTCTTCGCTGTCGTGGCGCTGCGTTCCGTCCGAGCGCACGGTGTGCGTGGCGCGGTCGCCCTCGTTGTAGTACAGGCTGGGCCACAGCGTGAACTGGCCCGTGGCACCGCGCCAGGCCAGGCGCGGCGAGAGGATGAATTCGTTGATGCTGTAGCGGCCCTGCTCCGCGTCCTGCACCACGTTCTGATGCTGTGCGCCGCCCGCCAACGTGCGCGTGCTGCTTTGGTCCACCGGCATGGCGTGGCGGTTGAGCGTGAGCGGCAGCAGCCAGCCAAAGCCCCCTTCGCCCCCGCCGTGGCTGGCGGTGAACTGGCCGTTGGCCAGGCTGCCACGCTGGCCCACGGCCAGCTTGACGCTGGTGGCCGCGCGCGCCACCGGGCGGCGCATGACAAGGTTGACGGTGACGGGCGCGGCGCCGCCAAACTCGGCCGAGCCGCCGCGCAATATCTCCACCCGCTCCAGCTCGCCCGAGGGCATGCGGCCCACCTCGGTGAGGGCAAAGCGCGCATTGGCCGTGGGCCGCTCGCCGTTGACGAGGAACTGCACCCCGTCGCGCGACATGCCCCGGGCGCGGGCGTTCATGCCGCCATCGGCGCCGTGCTCTCCCGCGTCGATGCCGGGCAGCTTGCGGATCAGCTCGCCCACGGTGAGGCCGCCCAGGGCCTCGATCTCCTTGCGGTCGATGATGGTCTTTTGCGTGGCGGCGTTGCGCTGGTCTTCCATGGCGCTGCTGGCCGAGCGCACGGTGACTTCGCCCAGCTGGCGCTCGGGCGCGCTGGCCGGTGGAGATGCCGGTGCAGGCTGCTGCGCCAGCACGGGGGCCGCGCAGGCAGCGCACACCGCGGCGGCCAGCAGGCGGGCATGGGCAGATATAAAACTAGGCATTTGCTATTATTTTGATAGCTGTTAGCGCTTATCCATCAAGCGCTAGAGGCCAATTTTGCTTGAAAAGAATAACGCCGCTGCCACCAGCCGCCACCCAGCATGACGGCGCCCAGCACCAGCGCCACCCACAGCGTCTGCCAAGTGTTGGCGTCCGGCGCGGGCGGCTTGTCGGCCACCTGCTCCAGCCGCATGCCACTGATGGGCGGCGGGGGTGGGGGCGGAGCGGCGGGGGCGGCTTCGGCGGCGGGCGGCGGCGCGGCCGCACTCTGCGCTGCGGCGGCGGGATCAGCGGGTGAATGCCCCAGGTTCAGGCCAAAGCCTGCAGCGCCCTGGCCTGCGCCTACAAAGCGCTCGAAGGCGGCGTTGTCGGTGCGCACGTCAAAGCGCTGGGACAGGTCGCGCCAGCGGTCTTTCAGCTCGGCCACGGTTTGGGCGTCCGCCTGCCAGTAGCCCTGGCGCGCAGCCTCCAACATGCGCTCGATGTTCTGCGCCAGCGCGTGCGGGTTGTGCGCCTCGAACCATTGCTTCAGGCCCAGCTGGTGCTTGTCGCGCACGTACACGTCCACCATCTCCTGCCACTGGTCGTCGCGCACGATCTCGCGCGCCACGGCCGTCCAGCCCCAGAAGTTGTTGGTCGCGTCCAGCACCTGCAGCGTGCCGGCGTAGCCCTCCTGCATCAGACCCTTGATGTAGCCGGGGTGGAACTGGCGCGTGGCCAGCTCTTTGGCCAAAAACTGCGCCGCGCCTTCCACGCGCCCGCTGCCCGCGCCACGCAGGTTGCTGATGTAGAGCTGCGGCGCCTTGCCGTCGAGGTGCCGCACGGCCAGGCCG
Organism: Acidovorax sp. 210-6; assembly: GCF_010020825.1. Taxonomy (GTDB): domain Bacteria; phylum Pseudomonadota; class Gammaproteobacteria; order Burkholderiales; family Burkholderiaceae_C; genus Simplicispira; species Simplicispira sedimenti. The sequence goes on along the minus strand of NZ_JAACJE010000001.1, from coordinate 1,518,742 downwards.
ATGCCGCCCAGGTACTGGAACGGATCGTCGGTGGTGAGCATGCCGTAGGTGTTGGACGTGCGCGAAAGCACCGCGCCCTCGGTGCCGCGCAGGTGCTCGGCGTAGAGGTTGATGGGCTGGCCGTCCTGGCCCTTGAAGCCGTTGCCCTGCAGGCTGCCCCAGGTGGATTCATCGGCGCCGTAGGCGAACTGCATGCGCGAGAGGTAGAGCTGCGCGAGCTTGCGGTCGCCCTCCTGCTTGCCCTTCCAGGTGTCGGTGGCGAGTGTGGCGTCGTCCAGGCCGGTGCCGTATTTGCCCGATTCGGACGAGTAGATGCGCGTTTCGGCCGCCGCCTGCGCGGCCTTGTCGGGCAGGCCCTGGGCGCGCAGGCGCGCGGCGATGGCGCGGGTGTGGGCGGCCACGGGGTTGGCCTCGTCGCCGTCGCCCGTGGCGCGGGCGGCCAGCTGCGCGGCCTGGGCCAGGATCTTCATGGTGTTGGGGAAGTGGTCGCGGTACAGGCCGGTGGCCGACAGCACCACGTCCACGCGCTCGCGGCCCAGCTCTTTGCGCGGCACGAGCTTGACGCCCGTGACGCGGCCCCCCTCGTCCCACACGGGCTCGGTGCCCAGCAGCCACAGCGCCTGGGCTTCGAGCAGGCCCTGGTGGCGCATGGTCTCCACCGACCACAGCGACACGGCGAGCTTTTTGGGCTGCTTGCCGGTGAGGCGCCGGTGCTCGGCAATGAGCTGCTCGGCTGCCTCCTTGCCTGCCGCCCAGGCCTGCTTGGTGGGCACGCGCGAGGGGTCGAAGCCGTAGAGGTTGCGGCCCGTGGGATAGGCGTCGGGGTTCTTGATGGGGTCGCCGCCGTAGGACGTGGGCAGGTGGCGGCCCGCCAGCACGGTGAGCAGCGCGGGCAGCTCCTGGTCGGCGCCGATGGCGGCGTACCAGGTGCGGGCTTTGTCCAAAGCCTCGCGCAGCGGGGCGCTCAAGCCCTGCGTGCTTTCGCCCTGCACCACATGGCGTTGCAGCAACTGGTAGGGCGCGGTGCCGGGGAGCTTGTCGTAGTCGGTCAGCAGGGCTTCATCGGCATCGGCGGCGGGCTTGCCCGCGTGCAGCCAGGCGGCCTCCCAGAACGGGCGGCCCAGCATCAGCAGCACGGTGGCCAGGCGGTGCTGGGCCTCGGGCGCGCGGCCCAGGGTGTGCAGGCCCAGGGGTTGGGCGGTTTCGGCCAGCTCGTGCAACTGGTTGTGCAAGGCATCGACAAAGGCGGGAAACTCGGCGCGGGCGCGCTCGGCGGTCCAGCCCATGTCGAGGGCTATGCGCTCCTTGGCGGCGGCGGCCAGCAGGTCGGCCTTGATCTTGTCTTTGACCACGCCCTCGTCCTGCGCCACCCAGGCGTGCAGCAGGTCGTGCATGTGGGTGAGCGCCTGGTGCAGCCCGGCGGGCTTGAAGGGCGGCGTCTGGTGGCTGATGATGACGGCGCGGCCCCGGCGTTTGGCCTGCTGGGCCTCGCCGATGTTGTCGGCGATGTAGGGGTAGGCCACCGGCAGGTCGCCCACGGCGAGCATGCCGGGGTCAGAGACGGACAGGCCGCGCTCCTTGCCGGGCAGCCATTCCTGGCTGCCGTGCGTGCCGAAGTGCACCAGCGCGTCGCTGGCCTGCTGCTCGCGCGCCCACAGGTAGGCGGCCAGGTAGTAGTGCGAGGGCCAGGCGTTGCTGGAGTGGTAGAGGGCTTTTTCCTTGGACACCCACTTTTGGCTTCGGCCGCCGCTTTGCGGCTTAACCCCAGCTTCGCCGGCGTTAGCCTGCGCCGCAACTTCGCTGGGCTCGTTGTCGCCGCGCGGCGGCTGCGGCAGAAGGGCGATCTTGCCCAGCATGAGGCGCGGCACCACGAACATGGCCTGGCCGCCCTGGCGCAAGACCATGGAAGACGCCTCGGGCTCGCCCCAGCGCTCGCGCAAGGCAGTCTGCACGGCGGCGGGCTGCTGGCCCAGCCAGGCACGGTAGCGCGCCACGGGCACGGTCGCGGCCAGGCCCTCGCGCAGCAGGGGTTCCAGCTCGCCCGCGCGGTAGGCGGGGGCCAGCAGACGCTGGAGCTTGGCGATGAGTTCGGGCTCGGACGGCACCTCGGTGTCATAGCCCTGGGCGCGCAGCGCGGCCAGCGTGGTCTGCAGGCTGCGCGGCACGTTGAGGAAAGAGGCGGAGAGGTTCTTCTCGCCCGGCGGGTAGTTCCAGAAGAACACCGACAGGCGCTTGTCGGCGTTCGCTTTGCGCTGCAGCGCCACCAGGCGCAGCGCCTTGCCGACCACGGCGTCGGCCTGGGCGGGAATGGTGGCGATGGGCGCGTCGCCCACGCCGCTGGCCGAGGCCACCTGGATGTCGGTCACGCCCGCGTATTCGGCCTGCGCAAGGTAGAACGGCACGTCCATCAGCGGCACACCCTGGGGGTTGGCCTGCCAGTGCGCGGCGTCGCCACGGCGGTAGGTCATGGCCTGCAGCACGGGGATGCCCAGGCGCTCGAACTCGGCGCGGCGCATCTCGGGCATGAGCATGATCTGGGTGTTGATGAGCACGTCGGCCAGCGCCTTGCCCTGGGGGCGCAGCATGCGGTCCAGGCTGCCCGCGTCCATCATGGGGCTGTAGAAGCTCAGCGCCACGGCGCCTGCGGCCTCGATGCGGGCGATGAGGTCGTCGATGTAGTCGGCCTGCACCGAGGCGATGTACTGCTGGTGCACGGCCAGCGCCACCACGGGGCGGCGCTGCGGGTCGGTGGGGTCCACCCCCGCCCAGCGCAGGTAGGCCAGCGGGTCAGCAAACACCTGGCCGGGCGCGCGCGGGTGGTACACCGCCGTCTTGGGGAAGATCACCGGGTCGGGCACGCCCTGTGCGCTCTGGCCTTTCAAATAGGCAGCCACGGTGGCCACAAAGCCCTCGAAGTTCTGCCGCCCGCCGTTGCTGTAGTACTGGGCCAGGCGCCGGCCCAGGGCTTCGTTCACCCCACCGCCCCAGGCCGGGCGTGCGTCGTACAGCCAGGCGTGCGGCGCGCGCAGGCCGGGCAGTGCGCGGGCCAGGTGCTGGCGCACGTCGTCCTGCTGGTAGGTGTCGAAGAACACCATGTCCTGCCCCTGGAACAGCCCGGCATCGGCATCGGCCGGGATCTTGCCCAGGTAGCGCACCTGCACATCAATGCCGTGCGGGCGCGCAATGTCGGCCAGCAGGCGAAACTTGCCCGGGGGCACGTTGGAGGTGGCGATGAACAGCACCGAGGCCGCCTGCGCTACGCCCACGGGCCATACAGGCAGAAAGGCCAGCAGGCACAGCGCCAGCCAGCGGCGAAGAAGGGACAGGGGGTTCACTGGAATTCTTTGAATGAAATTGGCCTCTGGCGCTTATTCAGCAAGCGCCAACAGCTATGTTTTTAGTAGCATTCAGGCATGGTGTGGCGCACACCCCGGCGCTCGCGTCCCCACCAGAGAGGAGGCCGGGGGTGGTTCATTGCACAGTCCTTATCGCTTCACACACTCCCCTCTTCAAAAATCCACGCGCGCCGACACGAACAGGCGGCGGGCACGCTCGGCGTAACCGAAGCTGGCGGACTTTTCCGCCAGGTTCACGTTGCCGATGTTTTCCAGCCCGGCGCGCAACGCCAGCTTGCGCTGGCCGTCCAGCGCGATCTGCTTGCCCACGCTGGCGCTCCACAGCGCGTACGAAGGCAATGGCTTGCCGTCGGTGGCCGTCTGGCTGCCGATGAACTCGGCCGCCACGCGGGCGCTCCAGCCGCTGGCGTTCTTCCACTCCAGACGCGAGGTCAGGCTGCTTGAGGGCCGATCGGCCAGCTTCTTGCCCGTGGTCTTGTCGCGCGTGTTGAGCAGCGTGAGGTCGTTGCTCCAGCTCCAGGCGCGGGTGATGTCCCAGGCCACGCCCGCCTCCAGGCCCCGGATGCGCGCAGCGTTGATGTTGTCGTACTGGTAGGTACGCCGCGTACCGACAGTGCTCAGCAGGCGGTACGTGATGAGGTCTTTCACCTCGGTGTTGAAGGCCGTCGCGCGCAGCGTCCAGCCGGGCGCGGCCTGCCAGTCGGCGCCCACCTCGAAGGAGTTGGACGACTCTGGCTTCACGTTGGCATTGCCCATGAAAGTATGCGGCCCTTCGGCGCCCACGTAGTTGGGCGAGATCTGCTTGAGCGTGGGCGCCTTGAAGGCATGGCCGAAGCCGCCCTTGACGACGAGCGCCGGGCTGGCCTCCCACACCAGGTAGGCGCGCGGGCTCAGCTCGCTGCCAAAGAGCTGGTGGTTGTCGGCGCGCAGGCCGGCGGTGAGCATGAGCGCATCGGTCAGGGCGATTTCGTCCTGCACGAACAGGGCCTTGTGCGTGGCCGAGTCGCTGCCGTTCTTCAGGCCCGCGTTGACCAGGGTTTCATCGCGCCACTCGCCGCCCACGGTGAGCTGGTGGCTGCCCAGCTTGAAGCTGGCGTGGCCGTCGAGCACGTCGTCCGTCATGTTCTGCGGCCGCGTGGGCGCCACGCCGTTGCTGGCCGTGTTGACGATGTCGATCTCGCTGCGGTAGGCACGCACACGGCCGCGCCACTGGTCGAAGCGCCCTTCCCAGCCCACATGGGCCTGCGTGCGGTCGATGTCGTAGCTGCTGCGGTAGGCGCCCTTGGTGGTGGAGGTGGTGTCGTAGAAGCGGCGCTCGTTCTTGCCCGTCCAGCCGGCCTCCAGGGTTTGCTGCGGCGTCAACGCGAAGCTGGCGCTCAGGCCACCGGCCTGCGAGTGGTGGCCCTCGATCTCGGAGACGCGCGGGTCCTTGCGGTCCGCCACCGGCGCGGCGTGCGAGACCTCGCCGTTCACGCGCAGCGTGAGGCGCTCGCCCACCGGCCCGGCGGCAAACACCGAGGCCTTGCCCGTGGGCTCGCCCTCGCTGGCACTGGTGGGGTTGCTGCCCGTGATGCCGACCGAGCCGATCCAGCGGTCCTTGGGCTGGCGCGTGATCATGTTGACCACGCCGCCCAGCGCCTCGGAGCCGTAGAGCGCCGACATGGGCCCGCGAATGACCTCGATGCGCTCGATGGCCGACAGGGGCAGCCAGCCGTACTGGTAGTCGGAGTGGCCCACCACGTCGTCCGAGGCGCTGATGCGCCGCCCGTCGATCAGCGTGAGCGTGTGCTTGCCCTCCAGGCCGCGCAGCGCCAGCGTCTTGCGCCCGCCCACCTGGCGCGGCGAGAGCGTGAGGCCGGGCGCGCCGCGCACGGCGTCGAGCAGGTCTGCGGCGTTGCGCGCCTCCAGCTCCTCGCGGCCGATCACGGTGACGCTGGCGGGCGCGGTGCGCACGTCCTGCTCGGCCAGGGTGGCGGTGACGGTGACGGCGGGCAGCGCCGTGGCGGAGGCCTGTGCCAACAACTCGGGCGCCGTGGCGGACTGGGCCCGCGCCTGCGCGCCCGCCAGCAGCAGCAGCGCGGCCAGGGCCACGGGGCGGCGCGCCAGGGCGCCACGGGAGAGAGAACGGGAAACGTCAAGAACCATGGTGAAAAACTCCTGAGTCGAGAAAACCAGTGAAGACCCAGGTGGCGGCGGCTGCCAGGGATGCATTCGAGAAAAGGAAAAACAGCGGGCGGCTTCAGCCGGGCGCGTAGAACGCGGCGGGGGGCAGCTTGCCCCCGAGCAAGCCGGGGTTGCGCGCCATGAGCTGGCCGAAGAAAAACTCCAGCTCCTCGCGCGCCTGCGGCAAGGGCACGGCGTCCATCTGGCTCACGGCGATGGCATCGGCCACGGCCTCGGGGGTGAGCAGGTCGATGTGGCGGGCCATCATGCGGCCGCACTCCATCGCGTTGTCGCGGCACCAGGCCAGCGATTGCGCGTAGGCCCGCGTGACGGCGGCCAGCGCCTCGGGCTGCGCGCGCAGGGCGCCCACGGCGGCGATGCCCGCTTGCGGCAGGCGCGCGGGGCGCTGGTACAGGCGGCCCCATTCCTGCTGCATGTCGGCGCCCCGGTGCAGCTCGGGCGCGATCAGGCCCACGGGGAAGGATTGGGTCTTGCGCAGCGCCAGCGAGACGGCGGGCTCGGACAGCAGCGCGTGCGAGACGCGGCGCGTGATGAGCAACTGCATGGCCTCCATGGGCGTGGGCACGTAGCGGATGCGGAAGTCGCGCAGCGGGTCCAGCCCCTGCTTGGCCGCGAGCAGCTGCAGCACGATGTCGGGCATGTCGCCCCGGAAGGGCACGGCGATTTCCTCGCCCTTGAAAGCCGCCAGCGTCTTGCGCGCCGCATCGCGCGTGACGATCCACTGCGAGCCCCAGGTGGAGATGTTGAGCAATGCGACCCCGGCACCCCGGTTGTAGAGGTTGGCGGCCACGTTGCTGGGCATGGCCAGCACGTCGGCCTTGCCACCCATGGCCATCATGCGCAACTGGTCGGGGTCGCGCCAGGCAGTGAACACGGTGCGCTGCGCCACGCCCTGCAATGCGTTGGTTTCAGCCATGTGGATCAGCGGCGCCGAGACGATGGCGGGCGGCCCGGCCAGCGTGAGCTGCGGCAGCGGCGCGGCCATGCCCAGCGCGGGCGCGGCGGCCAGGGGCGCGGCCAGCCAGGCCAGGGCCTGGCGGCGCGAAAGCGGGGCCTGTGGGATCAGAAAATCATCGTGCATGGTCGTCGTGCTCCACGCCCATCGCGGCCCGGTGCCGCCGAGGCACGGGCCGCAAGGGCGCACCGGAAAATCAAAAAATCAGAACCTGTAGGTCAAGCCTGCGGTGAGGCTGCGCCCCAGGCCGGGCAGGTAGCCCGGTTGTGCGGCGGTGGCCTGGTTGCGGATGGCGTAGCTGCTGGCGTAGCGGCGGTCGGTCACGTTGTCGGCCTGCAGGTACACGGCCCAGGGGCCTTCGCGCCATTCGACCTTCAGGCCCAGCAGCGCATACGACTCCTGCTGCGTGCCCGGCGTGTTGGCGTGGTCGGTGGGCGTGCTCACCGGCACCCAGCGCAGGTTGGGGCCGAAGCGCCAGGCACCCATGCGCACCATCAATTCGGCGTTGAGCAGGTGGCGCGGCACGCCGGCGATCTGCTTGCCGGCGTACTCGCCCGCACGGAAGCGGAAGTCGCTGTAGGTCCAGCTTGCGCGGTAGTCCAGCGCGCCGGTGCCCAAGCGCTGGCTGCCCGCAAGGCCCAGCTCCACGCCCTGGTGCAGCGTACCGCCCCGGTAGTTGTAGGTGCCGACCTTGATGCCGTTGGCGTCGGTGGTGGAGATGAGTTCGTCGGCGACCACGCTGCGGTAGACCGCCGCGTTCCATTGCAGGGCCTGCGCGCCCTCGCCCAGGCGGCCCTGGCCTCCGAGTTCGAGCGTGGTGGCGCGCTGCATCTTCAGGCGCACCAGTTCGGCGCTGGCGGCAGCCGGGTTGTTGGGCGCCACGGTGGCGCTGAGGATTTCCCAGTAGGTGGGCGCCTCCTGGCTGCGGCTGAGGTTGGCCCACAGGCGCGTGGCGGGCGACAGGTCCCAGTTCACGCCGAGCTTGGGCGTGGCGAAATTCCAGCTTTGGTCAAGCTGGGCCGCGCTGGTGCGGCTGGCGGCGTCGCGCGTGATCTGGCTCCACTGCAGGCTGCCCAGCACCGTCCAGCCCGGGGCCACGCGCCAGTCGGCAGCGGCCAGGGCCTGCAGGTTGCGGGCATCCAGGTCGTAGGAGCCAAAGCGCTGCATCTGCTGGCCGTTGGCCGGGTTGGTGGCATACAGGTCGCGCTCCATCTGGCTTTGCGCCCACGACAGCGCGGTGCGCCAGCCCACGGCCCCCGCCTGCCCGCCCGGACGGCCGCTGGCCTGCCACTGCGCGCCCAGGGTGCGGCTGTGGGTCACGGTGTGGCTGGTCTGGTTGTTGAACAGGTCGTCGGTATCCTGCCAGTACACGCCCACTTCCTGGCGCAGGGCCTCGCTGCCCCAGGTAGAGCGGTTGGCCAGGCGCAACTGCGAGGCCTCGCGGCGCGGGTCGCGCTTGTACACGTTGAGCAACTGGTCCTGCGGCGTCTTGCCGTCGCCCATCACGCCGCGCGGGTTGCTGGTGACGCGATCCTTGGGCACCACGCTGGGAATCTGGAAGGCCAGGTCGGTCCAGTTCAGGTAGGTGCGGTTCTGGAAGCCACCGTCGCCCTGGAAGCCCACGTTGGCCTGCAAGGCATCGCGCTGCGAAGCGGAGTGGTGGCGGTAGCCGTCGTAGCGGTCGCTGCTGACGGACACGCGGCCGTCGAGCCGCTCGCCCACCGCGCCCACGGCGCCCTGCAGTCCCTGGCGGCCGAAGCTGCCCACTTCGGCGCGCACGCGACCGCGCTCGTCGGCCCCGGTGAGCGAGACAAAGTCCACCTCGCCGCCCAGGGTGGTGGCGCCCGGCGTGGTGGCATTGGCGCCGCGCCGGGCGCTGATGTAGGCCGCGTTGCGCGGCTCGACCAAGCCGATGATGAAGGAGCCGTCGGCCTCGTTCAGCGGCAGGCCGTCCTGCAGCAGCAGCACGCCGCGGTTGACCGGGTTGCTCTGAATGCCCGAGCCGCGGATGCCCAGGCGCGGCTGGTCGGTGCCGCCAAAGAAGTCCTGCAGCATGATGCCGGGCTGGTAATCCAGCGCGTCGCGCAACGTGGCCAGGCGCGCCTCTTTCTGCGGCTCGGCCAGGTTGGTGCCGCCGGGCACCTGCGCCAGTTGCTCGCGCTCTTGCTCGAGTGTTTTGCGCGCAGGCATTTCGGCGCTGGAGCGGCTCGATTGCACGGTGACGGAAGGCAGGCTGGCCGCATTCTGGGTCTGGGCCTGCGCAGCCAGGGCGGACATCAGCACTACACCGGCGGTGGCCCGCAGGACGAAGCCGGTGGAGTTCGGGGAGAGGATCGGTTGCATGTAAATATTGTTGGTAGTAATTCGCATTTGCAATATGATCCGAGAAACCACCTGTATCCGACAATGACTTTTGTCAACATCCAGAGCTCGCCGCAGCTTGTGATCCACCGCTTGGCCCTGCACCCGCTGCTGCGCGAGTTGCCTATCGACCTTCTGCAGGGGCTGTGCGTGCGTGCCGAAATGCGCCACTACAAGGCCGGGGAAGTGGTCTTTCACGAAGGCGACCCTGCCCTGCACTGGCTGCTGGTGGAGCGCGGTCATGTGGAGCTGGTGCGCTTTGGCTGCGACGGCAACGAGCGCGTGTACCACCGCTTTGGCGCAGGCCAATGCGTGGCCGAGGTGGCCATGTTCATGGCGCATGGCCGCTATCCCATGCAGGCCCGGGCCGTGGGTGGCACCTCGGTGTGGCGCATGGAGCGGCAGATGCTGCAGCAGGCCTGCGCCAGCCACCCTGCCCTGGCGCTGCGCCTGCTCGAGGACTTCAGCCGCAGGCTCTACCACTACATCAACGAGGTGGAATGGTTGACCGTGAGCAGCGCCCCCCAGCGCCTGGCCGCCTACCTGCTGCGCCTGGCCGCCGACCAGGGCCCCCGCCTGGAGCTGCCCGGCAGCCAGCGCCAGATGGCGGCCCACCTGGGCATACGCCCCGAAACCCTGAGCCGCCTGCTGGCGCAGTGGCAGGCGCGTGAATGGCTCAGCGGCGAGCGGAGGCACTGGACGCTGCTGGACACCACCCCGCTGCGCCGCCTGGCCGGGGCGCTGGTGCGCACGTTCTGAAAATGCAGCGCGCAAGCGCTACCATCGGGCGCTTTCCACCGCCCGAGCCTGCCATGCAAATTGCCACCTGGAATATCAACAGTGGCCCCACATCCTCCAACGACGTGTCAGCAAAGTATTAAATCTCCTTTGCTGACAATGAGTTATTGGATCATAGCGTCTCACGAGAGCGCATCCAAGCGCGTGATCTGCCGGTAGCTACGCTGGTAGCTAGGCGGATTCTCTAGGTCTAGCTACCAGTCCTGGAACGGCGTAGAGTGTCTCCAATATAGCCGCAGGTGAGGCCTTGCCTGGGGTGGGAGACGCAAACATGGGCAAGCAAGTTCATTTACTCGACGACATCCAGATCAAGCACTGGATGAAGCAGGGAGCGCCGGTCGCCAAGTCCGATGGCGACGGACTGACGTTCACGCTGTCCGCCTCGGGAACCGCGGCCTGGGTGCTCCGGTACAGCCTGCCAGGTAGTCGTCGGCGAGAGCTGACGATAGGCAACTACCCGGACGTTTCCCTTGCTAAGGCCAGGCAGATAGCGCGCGAGGAACGCGCAGCCATCGACCGAGGCGAAGACCCCGCGAACCGTAAGAAGGTCGTGAAGATGGAGTCCAAGATGTCTTGGACGGTCCGCGCGCTGATTGCAGACTTCAAGGAGAAGAAGCTCGGTCCGGACGATCTCGCCGTGGGCACCATCTACTACCGCAAGTGGGATCTGGAAAACGTGATCCTACCCAAGCTCGGCTCGATGCGCGTGGACAAGGTTTCGCCAGCCCACGTCGTGCATGTCATCGAATCCGCGGAACGCAGTTGGACCGTATCGAAGCGGATCCTGACCTCCTGCAAGCAGTTGTTCGCACACGCTTGTGGCAAGAAGCTGATCTATTCGAATCCGGCCCTGGGGATCGACATCACCTCCTTGATGGGACCGCGTCCACCCGTGCGCAAGCGGGTCATGCTCTCGGAAGACGAACTCTGCATCCTGCTGAAGGACATCGAGGACATCGGCTTCGAGAACGCCCTGGCCTTCCGGATCTTGCTGGCGACCTGCGTCCGCTCCGTCGAACTGTCGAAGGCCCGCTGGGAGCACGTGGATCTCGACAAGGGAGACTGGTGGGTGCCGGATACCGTGGTCAAGACACGGGCAGGCTTTCTCGTGCCCCTCACGCCCACGGTGGTCGGTTGGTTCAAGGAGCTCAAGGAACTGGCGGGCGACTCCGATTGGGTGCTGCCCTGCCGCGTGGAGCGCCGCAGGCGGCGCTTCGGCGGCGACATCCATGTGGGCGGCACGACCTTGTGGGCCGCCATCACGCGCGCTTTCGAGCGGGGCGACATCGAGATCCGGCGCTTCACGCCGCACGACACGCGCAGCACGGCCAAGGGCCACATGCGCAACATGGGCATCAGCCGGGAGATCTCAGAGATCGCGCTCAACCACGTGCTCAAGGGTGTGGAAGGCATCTACGACGTTCGCGAGGAAATACCCGAACGCCGCGTGGCGCTCGAACGCTGGGCCGAGTTCATCGCCAGATGCGAAGCTGCTGCGAACCGTCCCCAATGCGTGCTGGCCGCTTGACGGCCGCCCAAAGGAGACCGCAAAGCGCTCGCCGATTCCTCAATGGCGTAGAGCCATGCGGTCCGTCCGGCCCTGGCCCAACCGTCGACGTCCTCGCAGATACCTCGGAGCGGCAAGCGCTGCGTTCGATGGCCCGGCTATCGGCCACAGCGCTGGCTGTGAGCGCAGTCCCCGCACAGATGCGGAGCCCCGTTCGCACGTGGCTGAAGGGCTCCCCTCAGCAGTTGCCTGCGACGCCTGGCCAGCGCCACCACCTCTCGCGCGGGCAAGAGGCGCACGCGTCGGCAGCCTAGAAACCGCCCGTCCGGGGCCTGAATGAGCACGTACGCATGCGACGCGACGGGTTGCCCCGACTCGCTGCCCAGCGCCATCCGCTGCGCAGACAGCTCGATCACGTCCGAGGGATAGGCCCGCGCATGCGCGCGCGTCTTGAGCTCCAGCAGCACGAACACCCCATCCCGGCGCCGGTACGCACGGTCGACCTTCGCTGAAATCGCCTCTGGCTCCCCGACGCGGAAAGGCCGCTCGCTGTAGATGAGCTCGGCGCGCCGCAGCTCTCCGGGAAGGCGGGCCCAGCCGTTGGGGCGGCCCATGAGCCAACGCCGTGCGCTCCACAGCAGCAGGCCGACAGCAAGCCCGCATGCGACGACCACTTCAGCGGACATGATGCACCTCCATGCGCCGGCAGCGCCACCCTGCGTACCAGACCATCAGCGACAGGGCGTGGCGAAGCGGGATGCAGGCCCACGGATGGCGGCAAAGCCAGGCACAGACGAGCGGCGCTGCGCGGTAGTACCACACGATCAGGCGGCATCCCGGGCCGCTGGTGCGCAGCACGCCGTCCCGATAGCGTCGCAGGACCTCGGTTTGCGGGGCGGCACTTCCGAAGATGTGGGTCGCGATGAAGCACCGGCCCCGCCGGCCGGGCCGCTCCGCCGCGGCCTGCGCGTCGAATGCGGCGTGCAGGCGCAGGCCCCGCTGGAGCGCTTCGTGCTGCGCGGCGGAGACCTTCCGTCCGTGGCGGTGATCCAGAGCCACCCTGCGCTCGCACATGCCCATGGCGGCCAACTCGGATGCACTGACACCGCTGCTCTCGCCGCGATCCATCGTTCCATGTCCCATACCGCCCCCTATTCGCCCAGCGGCTCGGCGAACACCAGGTCGGTCACGGCACCGGACCCGAAGCCCGCGGGGGCAACTGCTTGCGGCGCCTCTGTGGCGGGACGGCCCGCGATCGCCTCCCCTGCGGGCGCCGGCGCCGGCAAGGTGACGGCGCGCAAGCCCTCATGTGCCAGCAGACGCAGCCGGTTCACCCGCTTCACGCCCTTGCCGAACCGGATCAGGTCGTCGTAGAGCGGCGGGTTGTCGTCCCGCGACATCTCGAACAGGAGCCGGATCGTGCCATCGTTGCGGCTTTCCTCGCTCATCGCACACCTCCGGCATCGGCGCCGCTGCGGCCGGCAAGGTAGTTCATCCCCGCGATCTGAAACCCGCGCACGTTGGCGAACATGCCGTCCCGGAGCACCAGCACCCGCTGGCGCGGAAACGCCGCCCGGACGGCGCCCTTGAACAGATGGACGCCGCCACCGGCCATCACGATGTTGTGGAAGCCCGTCGCATCTCCGATCCAGTGCAGCATCGACGAGATCGCCTGGCCGGTGATCTTCTCGACCATCGGCCGCATCCGTTGCAGGTCGTACGGCCGCTGGTAGATCGTGGGCGCCCTGCCCGCTCGCAGCGCCGCATCGACCGCATCGAGGTCTCTGTACTGAACGCCGATGTCCAAGGTGATCTCCGAGGCCAGTGCCTGAAGCACGTCCGCAACGCCTCGGGGCACGGAATGGCTGCGCTTCTGCACGAAGCGCACGCCCCGCGCGACCACCCAATCGAAGGTCCGGTATCCGGGGTCGAGCACGAGACTGTTCTCCCCCGCGATCCGGTCCATCTTGCCGGCGACGGACGCGAAGTAGACCAGGGCACCCTGCGGCTGCGCGACCGCCATGGTCTTGTGCACGACCACCCGACGGCCTCCGCCGACATCGTGCGTCCCCGTCATGGCCCGCTCGAGCTTTGCCTTGCGCGCCGCCAGCAGTGCCACGGGCAGACCGACGACGAGCAGGTGTATCTCCGACACCTTCATCATGCGAAGGGCACCCCTGAGCAGCGCCAGGTACTCCGGCGTCTCCGTGTAGCGGTCGTGCATCTGGGAAGGCCGGAAGGCATCGCCGGCGAGCACGACATCCGGCCCCACCTCGTAGAACAGGCCGCCAATGGGGATGCACATCGTCGCGCGGCTCTCGATCGCGGCGGCCTTGGAGGAATCCCTCGCCGCCGGATAGCACAGCGAAGGAAAGCTCGTGCACCGGATCTCGGTGCCGGCCACCCCCGTGACGAACTTGGTATGGCCGAACCCGACGTCTACGGCCCTGACCACTGGATTCATATGGTTCTCCTGAACTGTGTTGCGAAACGGGCGGCCATCGACGGCGCCCACGCGGACCGCGCCTGGGCATCCCATGATTCCGTTCGGGCGCGACTCCACCCCGACCACGGTCTCAGTTCGTCCCGCGCCGTCCCATACAGGCCGGGCGCTGCGCATTCCGTCTCACCACGGTCTCACGGGAGTCCCACGCGTCAAGGGGGCGTCTGGGATCGGAGGGCTCGGCCCGAGGCTCATTCCCTCAGGGGCGCTTCAAAGAGCCCGGAGGTCACGCTGGGGTCCAAGGCCGCGAGGTCTGCATGCTCGCCCCCGTCCTCGCTGCCGAGGGCGGGACCGGCTTGCGCCGGCGCTGGCGCGGCGGGACCCGACAGCTTCAGCTGGCTCGCCAGCAGACCGTCATGGGCCAGGGTGCGCAGCCGCGCGACGCGCCTGCGCCCCTTCTTCAACTGCACGAGTGCGTCGAACAGGAGAGGATCGTCGCTGCGGCTCAGCTCCAGGGTGACGCGGATGCGCAAGGCCTGCGACCGGCGTGTCTCATCGCTGTCCATCTCGGTCCTCGCCGGCAGTGCCCTGGGCCTTGAGGAGGTTGTCCCCCGCGATCTGGAAGCCCTTCACGTTGGCGAACATCGGCTCCTTCACCACGTAGATCTTGTGGTTCGGAAACGCCGCCTTGACCGCGTCCTTGAACATGAACGCGCCGCCACCGACGAGGATCACGTTCTGGATGCTGTAGTCCTCCGTGATCCACTCCATCATCGACGAGACGGCGCGGCGCGCGACCGCGCGCGCGGTCGGCAGGATCGGAGCGAGGTCGTAGGGCTTCTGGTAGATCATCAGCGGCTTGCCGGTGCGCAAGGCCGCATCGATGGCAGGCAGGTCGCTGTAGGGCCGGCCGATGTCGCTGCTGATCTCCTGGGCGATCGTCTTGAGGACATCGGACATGCCGCGGTTGACGGAGTTGCTGACCTTCAGGACCAGCCGCATGCCCCGCGACAGCAGCCAGTCGAAGGTGCGCGAGCCCGGATCGATGATGAGGCTCTGCTCGTGCTCGATGCTCTTTTGCTTGTGGTACGCTGCCGTGTAGTAGACGAGTGCGCCCTGCGGCTGGGCCACGGCGACGGCCTTCCTCACCTCCACCGTCTTGCCGCCGCCGAGATCGTGCACGCCCACCATCGCCTTCTCCAGATAGGCCTTGCGTGCCTGGAAGGACGACACCGGCAGCCCCACCACGAGCAGGTCGATCGCGCTGAGCTTCATGTAGGCCATCGCACCGCGCGCCAGCGCCATGTACTCGGGCGTCTCGACGTACTGGTCGTGCAACTGCGTCGCCCGGAAGGTGTCCGCCGCCAGGTGGACTTCCGGCCCGACCTCGTAGAAGGTTCCGTCGATCGGGATGGCCACCGTCCTGCGGCGCTCGGCTGCCGGCCTCGTCGCCGGGTCCTTGGCGCTGGTATAGGCCAGCGACGGGAAGGACGCGCACTTGATCTCCTGCTCCGTGTGCCCGACGACGAACTTCGTGTTGCCGAAGCCGACGTCGATGGCCCTGACGATCTTGCTCATTGCAGGCTCCTTGCCGTGGACACAAACATCCGAAAGGGTCGTCTACCGCGCTCCGGATGCGCAACGAGAAAGTCGAGCGTTTGTGAGCGGATTTCGCCGACAGCTCCACCGGACGGCCCGCGAGGCATGCCTTGGTGCCGGTGCGCGCCACGGCGGCGCCTGTGCGCAAGCCTGCGGCGGCGCAAGCCGAGGTCTGGCCGAAAGGCGTCTGCCCCGGTAGCGGGCTCCGCCGCCGACCGCCCGCGGCTTCGCCCGCTGGCCCGGCGCAGTGGCACCAGGTGCTTCAGGGCAGGTGCCGTCAGGCCGCTCTCGTCGACCGGTGCATGATGGGTCTGCTCCGCGTCGAATTCCCGCGCGAGCCGGAAGGACGTCGCCGCTGCGCCAGCGCAGCCGATGCGACCGGCCTACCCAAGCGAGTTCCTGTCAACGGCCGAAGAGCGTGGGCTCTGGGCATCGTCGCCAGCCTGCCTTCGAAGTGGCGCGCGCCGGTGCGTGGCCTGAACTACCCCGGCAATCCGACATCAGCCATCCCACCGATCGGATGGAACCCTGCAGGCGGTACGCCACCCCGGGCTGGGCCCTTCCGCTTGAGCTCGATGCTCTCGCGGCTGGCGTGGCGGGTGTGGTCCTGCGCGATCGGTTCCAGCGCCTGGCGCCGCTTCGGCTGAAGTTGCGGCTACGGGTGCCGGGCTCAATGCCTGCAGCTTGCATTCGTCGCTGGCTGATCTCAATCCACCTTTGCAGTCCGCAGCCGTAGCGCATTGACAATGACACTGACGGACGACAGCGCCATGGCGGCGGCGGCCACCACGGGCGAGAGGAGCATCCCAAGGAAGGGATAGAGCGCGCCCGCGGCGAGCGGAATGCCCGCCACGTTGTAGACGAAGGTGAAGAAAAGGTTCTGCCGGATGTTCCGCATGGTGGCGTGCGACAGCTTCCGCGCACGGACGATTCCCGTCAGGTCGCCCTTGAGGAGGGTTACCCCGGCGCTTTCCATCGCCACATCCGTCCCGGTGCCCATCGCGATGCCGACCTCGGCCGCGGCAAGCGCCGGCGCGTCGTTGACACCGTCACCGGCCATGGCCACCACGCGGCCCTCGCCCCGAAGGCGCTGTACGATCTTTGCCTTGTCCTCGGGGAACACCTCCGCGACCACTTCGTCAATGTCAAGCTCTCTGGCAACGGCGTCCGCCGTGGTCCTGCCGTCGCCCGTGAGCATGACGATGCGCACGCCGGCTTCGCGCAGTCCTCGCAGGGCCTCCGGCGTGGTCTCCTTGATGGGGTCCGCGATCGCCACGAAGCCCGCCAGGCTGCCGCCCAGCGCAACAAAGATGACCGTCGCCGACCTGGCACGCTGCTTCTCCGCCGCCGCCTCCAAGGGCGAAACGTCGATGCCGCGCTCCTTCAGGAACTTGGCTGCCCCGCTGATCAGGTCCACACCGTCGACCCGTCCGACGACGCCCTTGCCCACGGGCGAGTCGAAGTTGCTCACTTCGGAAAACGGGAGCTTTCGTGCCTGGGCAGCCTGGACGACTGCCATCGCCAGCGGATGCTCGCTCGCCCGCTCCACGCTGGCCAGCTTCTGGAGCAGGTCGTCGCGTCCAAAGCCTTCGGCCGCCTCGATGTGCACGACCTTCGGCCGCCCCTCGGTCAAGGTCCCGGTCTTGTCCACGACCAGGGTGTCGACCTTCTCCATTCGTTCGAGGACCTGGGCATCACGGATCAGCACGCCCTGTTGGGCCCCTCGGCCGACGCCCACCATGATGGACATGGGCGTGGCCAGCCCCAGGGCGCAGGGGCAGGCGATGATGAGTACGGCAACCGAAGTGATGAGCGCGTAGGAGAGCGAGGGGTCGGGCCCCCACACCAGCCAGACGACGAAGGTCAGCAAGGCCACGGCGATGACGATCGGCACGAACCAGGCCGCCACTTCGTCGGCCATGCGCTGGATCGGCGCGCGGCTGCGCTGTGCGGCCGCCACCATGTGGACGATCTGGGAGAGCAGTGTGTCGGCACCGACCTTGTCCGCCCGCATCACGAAGCCGCCCGTCTGGTTAAGGGTGCCGGCGGTGACCTTGGAACCGGCAGCCTTGGGCACCGGCATGGGTTCACCCGTGACCATGGACTCATCGACCGTTCCCTTGCCCTCGATCAGTTCCCCGTCCACGGGCACCTTCTCGCCCGGCCGCACCCGCAGGCGCTCGCCGACCTGGATGGTGTCGATCTGGACCGTCTCGTCGCTGCCATCCGCCCGCACGCGCAGGGCCGTCTTCGGCGCCAGGTCGAGCAAGGCCTTGATGGCGCCCGACGTCTTCTCGCGCGCGCGCAGTTCCAGGACCTGACCGAGCAGCACCAGCACCGTGATGACAGCCGCTGCCTCGAAGTAGATTGGCACCGCGCCTTCATGGCCCCGCAGTTCGGCGGGAAACAGGTCGGGCGCAAGCGTGCCGACGATGCTGTAGAGCCAGGCGGCACCCGTTCCCAGCGCGACGAGCGTGAACATGTTGAGGCTGCGGTTCCGGATCGACGCCCAGCCGCGCGCAAAAAACGGCCAGCCTGCCCAGAGGACCACCGGCGTGGCAAGGAGCAACTGCAACCAGTTCGAGGTTTGCGCCGGAAGGAGATGCCAGCCCACGAGGTGACCGCCCATTTCCAGGACGAACACGGGCAGCGCCAGCGCCAGCCCGATCCAGAACCGGCGCGTCATGTCGCGCAGTTCGGCGCTTTCGCCCGTGGTGCCCGTCGCGATCACCGGCTCCAGCGCCATTCCGCAGATCGGGCAGTTCCCTGGTCCCCTCTGGCGGATCTGCGGGTGCATCGGGCACGTGTATTCCGCATCCTTGTCACCTTTGCCCGCCGCTGCAGGTGCAGCCAGCGGTGCCGCCGCGTGATGCCGATGATGGTCATGCCCGTGCTGCGCAGGTCCGGGTCCGCCGTGGCCGGGCGGGAGGCCGACCGGCTCCAGGAACATTCCGCACTTCGGACACTTCCCGGGCTCCGCCTGTCTCACCTCCGGATGCATCGGGCAGGCGTAGCCCGCGCGCGGCGCCGGAGCCATTGGCTCGGCGGCGCGAGATGGCCCCTCGTGCTCGTGATGGCTGTGAACATGTTTGGCGGAGGAGGAGGTCGCGTTCTTGTCCATGGCTTGTATGTCGCTCCCACCAGGTGCAGGCCAAAATTCACCCATGCGCCCGGCACAAAACTCTCGGAGATAAGCCGCAGCGGCAGCGGCGCTCTTGGCCCTGCCGTTCCGACCGCGGACCGCACCTGCGGACAACCCTGGATGCAGACCCTCTGTGCGATCGCCACCATCCCAGCCACGGCTACCGGGATCGACACCTGTTTCCCAGGGATGTCGGCCTTCGATCGCGGCAGGTCTTTCCCTGCCGGCTAAGGACCTTGCGATCGTACTGCCGCAGTGCCTGTGGCTCATGTCGAGGACTTTGAGACGACCCATCAGGAGTTCACGTCGAGGTTGATGGGGAGACTATCGACCTTGACACTGTGAGAGGGTCAAGCGTCTTCCGTAGCCGTCCAGGGTGGGGCTGTGGCTGGGCGAGGAGCTGCAAAGGGGCGTGCCGAGAGCCGTCTGGACAAAACTTCCGCTCGCCATGCGGTCAGACCGCCCTTCGCCGCTGCTTCAAGGACAGTTCAGGCGCCCGCACTTCGAAGCGCTCGCTCCGCGCCGTTGTTCGAGCATCCTTCAACTGCGGCCTTCGCCTCATCGCGTCTCACGCCGTATCGCCGGCGCCGCCTTCCAGGTCGGATTCACAACCAGAGTCATACCCCCTCTTTGTCAACCCCCTCTCGCGCGAGCGCCCCCCAGGGGGAATCCAGACATAGAGCGGCCTCGCAGGAAGCTGTGATCGCCACCCCGAAGCCCCGCGCATGGCCTTGACGACGCCGCAGCGCCGGTGTCCACTGAGGGCTCCCGAAGGCTCCTTGCCCTCGCTCCCATCGGTGGAGCGCAAAAAGGCGTAGCGGTCGTTACCCGCCCCTCATGTCCCGGCCCCGAGCCCGGACCGAGTCCTGCCACAGAGCAGCACTCCGAGGAATCCATTCGTAGTGAAAGCCCGCGACCTGCCAGCCCTTGCGGCTGGGCGTCCTCCAAGGACGCGTCGCGGTGCAGGTCAAACCGTTCGCCGGGCACCCGATGCCCAGGCACTGTTCCCGCCACCTTCCGAGCACGCGCATCGCGCGGCACACGGTCGTGCTTGCCCTGATGGGCTCCACGTGTGTCCCCGCTCGGACATCTGACGCTCTCCGGCCACGGTCAGGAGAGCGACCCAGCAGATGGGTGGCGCTACGAATCCAGCACTGATCCCGCAGACGTGCACCGGCCAGACCGGTGCGCGGCGCTCACGGACCTCCAAGGCCGTGAACCTCCAAGGTCATTGGCGCACCCCACCCTGTGTTTGCCGCGGAAACGCGCGCGCAGGACCGGATCAACCCGTGTTCATTTTTAAGAACGACCGCGCCGCCGCGCTGCCCCTGGCAGCCGTGCAGCGAAACCCTGGGTAGGTGCCGTGCGGCGTGGCCGCGCACGGCGCTCGACGCATCGGCCACCGTCCGCCGCTGGCACCGGAATTCCCCAGCGACGGCACGCAACACCCCCCGGATTTCCTTTCACACCCGATGGCACGCGCTCGGGACGCGGGCCGCACGACAGGAGAGAGACCGATGAATGCCCATGCCCCTTCGCCCACCCGGAACCGCAGGCGGCCCGCGCGGCCGAAGAACACATCCCGCCGCCACCCCGGGCGGCGCCACCGGGACTGGTCGGGCCTGAGCGCCGCCGACGTGCTGGCCCGCCATCCGCCGGGATCGACGCCGCCCGAGGAAGTACTGGAGATCCTGCTGAAGCTGTTCAACGAACAGCACACGGCCATGCTCAAGAGCGTGTCGCACAAGACGCGCCACGACCGGGCGGTGTTCCTGCGGCGCTTCCTGCGCGACCTCCAGGCCAAGGCGGGGTTCCCCACGATGCCCGACCCGCGCAACATCGGGGGGCGCCACATCCAGGCGATGGTGAGCCTGTGGCGCCAGGATAGGCTCGCGGCCGCGACCATCCAGACCTACCTCAGCTTCCTGCGGGGGCTGGCGCAATGGATCGGGAAGCCAGGGCTCGTGCGCAAGCCGGACGCCTATGGCCTGGACGTCACGGAATACCAGCGGCACGAAGTCGCGCAGCGCGACAGGACTTGGAGCGGTGCCGGGATCGACATCGAAGCCCTGATCGCGCAGGTGTGCGCCTACGACCGCCACGTGGGAGCGGCCCTGCGGCTGATTCGTGCCTTCGGGCTGCGCCGCAAGGAAGCCGTCATGATGCGGCCCCATGCCTGCGTGGTGCCCTTCTCGGCCACCAGGCTGCCGCCGGAGCGCCAGAAGGCCGAGAGCTACCTCTGGGTGTGCCAGGGCAGCAAGGGGGGCCGACCCCGTTTCGTGGCCATCGCCACGGCGCAGCAGCGGCAGGCCCTCGCGTATGCGAAGTCCGTGGCCGGTGCTGCCGACGCCCACTTGAGCAACCCGTCGCGCGACCTCAAACAGAACCTCAACCACTTCAGCTACGTGATGCGGCGCTTTGGCCTGTCCCTCAAGGAACGCGGCGCGACCGGCCACGGGCTTCGGCACGAGGTCTTCGTGGAGGTCTGGGTGAATGGCACCGGCACCCAGCCCCCGGTGCGGGGAGGCACGCTCCCGCCGAAGGATGTGCGGGAGGCCGCGCAGCAGGATATCGCCGAGATGGCGGGCCATGCCCGCAATCGCGCGGCCGGGGCGTACATCGGATCGGTCCGCGCGCTGCGTCCTACGGCACGGGCCACGGTGGACGGCCCGTCCCGCGGCCAGGGCACGGCCGGCGACGAAGGCGCTGCGAATCCCTCTGCCGTCAGGCAGCCATGAAGGGGAAGCCCGAGGGGTATTCGGCGGTCCATGCTGCTGCAGCGCCTGTGCTTCGCCGCAGCAACGGCCAGACTGCCCCGGCAACAAAAACGCCCCCGGCGTCCGCAATGGACCAACCGGGGGCGCAAGCTACATGGGCTTCGCGAGGCTCATGGCATCGGCAACACCTCGAAGTCCTCGTCGGGATAGATCCGGGCGCCGCGCCGCCGCGCCTCGCCCACGGTGATTTCCTCTTCGCTGACCCCGTACCGCCAGAGGGCAGCGCAGCGGGCAAGGGGTTCGTCCGTCTCGCTGACCTTACCGATGTCCACGGCAACGCCGTCGCGGACCACGAGAACCCGCCAGTCCTTCATGTTCATGCCTTGTACTCCTGTCGTCGATGTGCCCCGGACGGGGCGGTTGTGCTTGAGTAGGCCGCCCTCTCGGCCCTGCGCGGGCTGGGGGGGCTGGCCCGGGGATCAGGCACCCTCGGCCACGGCCTCTTTGGGCTGCGGATCAGCGGCGTCGGCGTCTGCATCGCCCTCGCCGGTCCCGGCCGCGCCCGGGGCGTCGTCTGCTGCGCCGGCCTGCGGCCCCGGCACGTCGTCGCTCTCGCCTTCGTCCTCGTCGGCGGGTGCCGCATCCGGCTGCGCCGCATCGTCCGGGGACGGCAGGCGCAGCATGGCGGGAAGCCATCCGGTCGCGGCGACCGCCTGCTCGGCACCGCTGGCCGCTGCGTCCTTCTTGAGCGCCTGCAGCGGGGCGGCGGCCTGGGCGCTGACCGCCTCGGTCACGACTTCGGCGATGCGGGCCTTGGACACGTGGTTGAAGTAGGACCCCGCCGTGGCCTTCCACCACTTGCTCATGTCCAGGCCCAGCGCCAGGGCAAGGCCATCGGTGCGCTGCTTTTTCGGCTCGGAGGGATAGACGCCGCTGACGGTGAGCGCGACCAGGAAGGTGAACAGGCGCGAGATGGCCGCCGCATCCAGGGTGAGCATCCAGGGCAGCACGGCATCCACCTTCTGCGGCAGCAGCGCCTGCCAGTGCTTGCGCTCGGCCTCCAGCGCCTGCCACGCCGCGCATGCCTTGATGTCGTCGGCGTCCTGGTGCAGGATCGCGTGGGTGTCGGAGACGCCCAGCGTGAGGGGATCGCCGCTGCTGTACAGGTGCTGGTAGCCGTCGATCAGCAGCTTGGTCGCCATCTGCGCAGTGGCCACCGCGACCGCCACGTCGGGACGGCCCAGCAGTTCCGCCTGGATCGCCGCGACACGGTGCGCGGTGAGGTTGCGCGTCAGGCGGTCGGAATGGACGGGCCGGGTCTTCGCGGCGGGCAGGGACACCAGCGCGGGATCGCCCTCGCCGGCCAGCGCGCTGCCGTTGCGCGTGGCCTGGGCCAGTTGCGCCATGTCGGCGCGGTCGTCCGGGCGGATCAGGCCGTAGCGCACGGCGGGCGCGGCATCGGTGCCCACGTAGACCACGCAGCCCGCCTGCGACATGAGTTCGGGCGGCCAGACCGACAGCGCCTCGGTGATCGCCTCCATCTTGGCGTTCAGGTCGTCGCACTCGGCTTCCAGGCGGCGGTACTCTTCCTCGGCGGCGCTGTCGTCTTCCTCCTGGTCGCAGATGTCGTCCATGCGCTGGGTGCGCTCGGCGACCTGCGCCTCCAGGTTGTCCAGTTCGGCGGCTTGCTCGGCGCTGGGCTCGCGCGCGGCCTTGCGCAACTCGCCATGCTTGGCGTATTCGTCGCTGACGTAGCGGGCGCGGACGTCCACCCACTTCCAGCCCTCGGCGCCGACCTGCTTGGCCTTGCGCTGCAGCTTGGCCACGGCCAACTGGTCGAGCAGCACCGGGTCGAGCAGGTAGACCTTCTTCTCGTCTTCGCTGAACAGGTCGCGCCGCGTGGGACCGCCCGCCTTCTCGTAGGCCTTGACCGTGACGTAGCGTGCCACGGGGTTGCGGTCGGACTCGATTTCTCCCTGCGTGAGGATGCGGCGCAGGTGGTCGGGGTGGCGGTTCCACGCATCGAGCCCGGCCCAGGCCTGTTCCTGGCGTTCGTGGTCGTCCACCGAGGCCAGCACCATGAGGCATTCGAGGTCGATCTTCTTCTCGCGGTACTGCGCCATGAGCTTGGGGGACACCGAGGCGAGCTTCATGCGGCGCTTGACCACCAGCGGCGTGACGCCGAACGCCGCCGCCACGTCCTCGACGGACCTGCCCATGCCGATGAGCTTGGCGAAGGCGAGGAACTCGTCGGCCGGGTGCATCGGCACGTGGTACGTGTTCTCCGTGAGGCTGGACAGCAGCCCCCGGTCGGCGGGCACGACCAGCACGGGCACGGGGTAGTTCTCCGGCAGGTCGCCTGCGGCCACCAGCAGCCCGATGGCCTGCAGGCGGCGGCCGCCCGCGCAGACCTCGTGCAGGTTGCGCGGGCCCTTGACCGCGATGAGGTTCTGCAGCACGCCGCATTCCTTGATGGAGGCGGCCAGCTCGGTGAGGCTCATCTGCGGCTTGCCGCCCGGCGCAGGGCTGGGCGTGCGTGCCTGGTAGTCGACGGAAAGGACCAGCTGGTTGAAGGGGATGTAGGTGCGCGGCGAGGCCTCGATGATGGCCTCGACTTCCGCTTTGGAAATCTTCATGGGTGCTCCTGATGGATGGACGCCGGACGCGGCGGGATGCCTCGTCCGTGAGTCCAGGTTCTCACCCGCCGGCGCTTCATCAAGGGCACGCGCGGCTGCCCCCCCGCAGCGGCGCGCGGGACCGGCTGGCGCGGCAACGGGAGCGCCCGACGAGCCCCCTCTAGAATTCCCGCTGTGCAGCTTCGATGCACGCGGGGGCATGCGCCCCCAGCCGCAAACGCAAAAGAAGGGAAACATTCCATGGCAACTGCGAAGACAACCGCCAAGGCCGCTGCGCCTGCGAAGAAGACCGCGAGGGCCTTTGCTCCCGCAAAGAAGACCGCCCGGGCCGATGCGCCTGCGGCGAAGGCCGCCGCGCCCATCAAGCCCATCAAGGACGCGCTCAACAAGACCGCGCTGGTCAATCACATCGCCGCGCAGGCCGACGTGGACGCCAAGTCGGTCAAGGCGGTCCTGGCCGCGCTCGAAACGGCCGTCCTCGGCTCGGTCGACAAGAAGGGCGTGGGCACCTTCACGCTGCCCGGCCTGCTCAAGCTGGACGTGGTGAAGGTGCCGGCCAAGAAGAAGCGCTTCGGCAAGGATCCGTTCACCGGCGAGGAGCGCTGGTTCCCGCCCAAGCCGGCATCGGTGAAGATCAAGGCCCGCGCGCTCAAGAAGCTCAAGGACGCCGCCCTCTGACCCCGTCCGGGTCCGGGCGCGCGTCCGGATCCGGAACCGGTTGCGGGTCCGCGCGGCTGCGCAACCGGGTCGCCGCGGTTGCGCAATCGCGCGAACCCTCGCGGCGACATCGGGCAGGGAGCCGGCGCCTGTTCGCATCGCCAGCAGCCTGTCTCCCGCTCCATCCATTGCCGGGGCACCCGGCAGTCCTTCCGCAACCACGCGGAAATTCGAGGTCTCATCCGAGCGCTGCCGCGTCGGAGGCGATGCCGCTGCAGGCGGATCGCACCGCAACGAGGCCCGTGACGTAGTCCATGGGTGGGAGCCTCGCCCGGCCCCGCACACCACTGGCACTTGCGTGCCCGGCGCACCTGCCGGCCCGTCCACATGCTGCCGCCACGAACCCGGGTCGGGGACAATACGCGCTTTGTCCGTCTTGCTTTCCGTGTCTGCTCCCGTCTCCTTCTCCGTTCTGTTGCTGCTAGATGCCCCCCATGGCAGCCTGGCCGAGATCGAGCTGACGCGCGCGGACCTGCCGGTCGGCACGCGCAGCCACTGGCTCTGGATCGAGGAGAGAACCGTCACGGAGCTGCAGGCCATCGGCACGGGAACGCCGTCAAGGAAGGCATTCGACCGTGCGGTCCTGGCCCTGGACGGCGAGCGGGCCGAACTAATCTGGCCGAGCGGCCTGTGCGACGCGCTCAAGGTCGACCCCGGGCGCATGCTGCGTCCCGAGTTCCTGCGGCTCGTGCATCAGCACGTGAACTGAGAAGCCCGCGCGCCCCGCTGCGCGCGCTGGCGCATCAGTTCGGCATAGCGAGCGCTGACGGCCGCGCCGTCGAGACAATCCACCGCGATACCGACCGCCCGCGCCACACGTCGGCGCACCGAGGCGAGGTGGCGGGCCTCGGCGGGCGTCGGCATGCACACCGGCCAGCCCGCTTCATAGAGCAGGTGCGGGGGAATCTCGGCTTCCGCGGCCTGCCGCGCCGCGGCCCGCTCCTTGGCCTCGGCGACCCCGGCCCACAGCGGCGCGTCGAGCAGGTCGGGGGCCACGTCGCCCAGCCAGCCGCCCGGCTGGAACGAGAACGTGCTGCGCGCCTCCAGCGCCACCAGTTCCCGGTAGACGGCGGCGTTGTCCCCGCAGCGCGATGCGGCGCCCAGGTCGCTGCGCGAGGCCAGCACGCAGAAGGCGCAGGACACGCGGCTGCTGCCGTAGATGCGGTAGGCCTCGTGCAGCACGCCGCCGTGCAGGCTGATGTAGTCGAGCACGTCGCGGCGCGGCCAATGGATGATGGCGTTCCAGGTCAGGCCCAGGCCGCGCGCGCGGGTCAGCGCCGCATCGCGCTTGGCGACCGGCTGGCGCGACCGCGCGGCGCTCTCCTCCCAGCGCAGCCCGAGCGCGGAGACTACGGGGCCGACAGGGTGCCGTGCGCGGATTGCCCTGGCGATGATCTGCGTCTTCATCTCCGAGGTATTAGGGCGACCGAATCTGCTTTGTGTGAACAACCTCCCTGAACCCCCTTGATCCAAGAGGGGCGCGGGGCTGTTGACACTCACAGAGCAGGACATGGTTGCCTGGCGTTATGGGGTACTTTGACCCATCTGTTAACTCCGAAAGCGATCACCTTGATTCCCAGATTCCGAGCATCCCCTTCAAGACAACTCCAATCCCACCATCGCATCCGCACCATCCTGTTCAGCACCGGCGAGCGCATGCCCGCGCTGGTGTCGGCGAACACCGGCATGCCGGTGTTCGCCGCCTGCGTCTATGCCATGACGGAGGTTCGCCCGCGCAGTGGCTCTCCCGCGACCATCGAACAGGCCCTGCGAGGGGTCCAGTTCCTCCTCGCGTTTGAAGACCTCCGCGGCATTGACCTGCAGAATCGTTTCGCCAACGCTCGGTTCCTCGACTTGCACGAGTTGGATGACCTCGCCGCGCTGGCGTATCTGCCACTTCGCAGTGGCGGAACCGATCGCAAAGAAGAGGCCCCTCTGGCGCGAGCAACGCCAGCCACGGTCGCCGTCAGCACGGCCGCCATCCGGCTGCAATACTGCCGCGCCTATCTGTCGTGGCTGGGTCAGGCCGCTGCCTCACAAACGTGCGCCACCCTCGAACAGCGGGCGAACTACATGGTGATGCTGCGCGAGTTCCTTGCGCGGCTGACCGCCCGCGCACCTTCGGCGCGCTCCAGCAGGCATCGGGTCGGCCTGGACGCGCAGGCCAGAGCACTTCTGCTCCATGCCATCGACCCCGCATCGGCGGAGAACCCTTGGTCGACCGCGTTCCTGCGCGACCGCAACCGGCTGCTGGCTCTCTGGGGTCTTGGCACCGGCCTGCGGCGTGGGGAACTGCTGGGCCTGCGGATACGCAGCATCGACTTTCGCCGCAACCTGGCCGACGTCGTGCGTCGGCCCGATGACAAGACCGATCCCCGGATGGCCCAGCCGAACACCAAGACGCGCGAGCGCAGCATCGGCATCAGCGAGGAACTGGCTTACCTGACGCACCAGCACATCGTGCAGCACCGCGCCAGGATCGCTGGCGCGCTCCGGCACGACTTCCTGTTCGTCACCGCCACAGGCGATCCGTTGTCGCTGTCTGCCGTGACAAAGATCTTCCAGGGGTTGCGACGGCACCATCCCCAGCTTGGTGATGCGTTCTCCTCCCATGTACTGCGGCACACCTGGAACGAGGATTTCTCTGAGATCGCCGACCGCGCCGGGATGACGCCGGGCGACGAGCGCCGGGCACGCAACCACGCCATGGGATGGTCCGAATCCTCGCGCAGCGCAGAAACCTACCTGCACCGCCGCACCCGCCGCCTGGCAGTGCAGGCCTCGGTGGAGATCCAGCGCAAGGTATTGGGCGAGGAGGTGTCTCGCGATGCCTGAACAACCCATCCGCACCTCGACCAGGTCCTGCAACCGCACGATGTCGCGGACGCTCGACGGCTACCTGTTCGATCCCGCCGACGACATCTGGAAGATTCCGACGGCCGGAGGAATCGCTTCCTTCAACTTCGACAACCTGCCCGGGGCGTCAACCCGGCTGCGGCAGTGCATCAAGGACGTGTGCGCCGCCTTGCTGGTCTCGATCTCACCATCGCGTGCCGCCCAGGCGCTGTCGGCATACCGGAGGCTGCTTCGCCACGCAGCGCCGCCACACCCCCTCGACGCCATCGCCTTGAACGACGTGGTTCGGTACGGTGAATCCCTCGAAGTACGACAGCGCTACCGGCTGCGCCGGCTCAAGGAACACCTGCTGCTGTGGGTGGAACTGGGAACCCCGGGGCTGGACGTCGACCTCCATCGTGCCTTGCCCCGGCTGGTCACGCAGACGCATGAGGTCGGCAATGCCGTGCGCATGATGGACGTGGACGCCGGCCCGCTGACCGACATCGAGTACGAGGGTGTCACCACGGCCATGCGGCGCGAGTTCGCTGCCGGCCACCTTGGCCTGGCCGACTACACCCTCCTGACCTTGGCCGTGACCCTGGGCACCCGGCCGTTGCAACTCGCAGCGATGAAGTGCAAGGATTTCAGCGCGACACAGCGGCAGGACGGCAGCAGCATCTTCATCCTGCAGGTCACCCGCCTCAAGCAAGGCAAGGGCATCCGTCCCCGAACGCTGTTCAGGCCGCGCGAGCTGTCCAGCGGCCTCGGCGCCCTGGTGCAGGCGCAATGCAAGGCAGCGGCGGACTGGGCACAGCGACACGGGCTGCCTGTGGGCGAGGCGCCCATCTTCCCCTCGGCGCAGTTCACCAGAACCCCGCATATGGCCGAGATCGGGCTGCTCGGCCACTTCACCGGCCGGGGCGTCAGCGACAAGCTCTGTCGGCTGTTCCAGAAACTGGAAGTGGTCTCCCATCGCACGGGGAAACCTCTGGTGATGTCGCCCATCCGCCTGAGACGCACGCTCGGCACCCGGGCGGCGGCCGAAGGATGCTCGGCGCCCGTCATCGCGGACCTGCTGGATCACAGTTGGTTCGATTCCAGCCTGGTCTATGTCGAAACGCGGTCGGCCATGATCGAGCGCATCGACAAGGCACTTGCGTTGCAGATCGCTCCGCTTGCCCAGGCCTTCGCCGGCACCCTGGCAGTGCGCGACGACAGTAGCGAGGGACGGCTCGTTCACCACGTGTCGGCCGAAGCGTTCGACGCGATCGGCCGGTGCGGCAAGCACGACTTCTGCCGTCTCGCTGCGCCACTGGCCTGCTACACCTGCTCGTACTTCCACCCCTGGATCGACGCCCCTCATGAGGCGCTGCTCGATGGCCTGCTCAGCGAGCGGTCGGCGCTGGCGACATCGACCGACCTTCGCGTCGCCTCCGTGAACGACCTGACGATCCTTGCGGTGGCCGAGGTGGTCCAGCGTTGCCGGGACTCTCAGCATGAACGGGAGGCCGCATGACCACCGTGACCCGACTGAAACCCAGGGCATTGCGCGATGCGCAGGCCAAGCTGGACGCCTTCATCGCCAACGCTCGGAACGAACTCACGGCCTTCGGGAAGGACCTGGAGTTCGATTCGGATTGCTGGGACGTGACCGAGCACTACCTGGCCCAGGGGGACCGGCGGGCCAAGCAGGCCCGCGTGCGCTTCTTCTTCATCAAGGTGCCCGGCGCCGGCGGGCAAACACTGTCGCCCAAGGTTCGCGCGCTGGCCAAGGCCTACGTGCGAAGCGAGCTGGCCCAGCGCTCGGCAAGCGCGGCGCTGCGGGCGGTGCAGGCGTTCCACGTACTCGGCATTGCCATGAGGAAGCAGCGGCTCGCCTCCGCAGCAGAGATCGACCGGACCACCTTCGACGCCGCCGTGACTGCCATGGACGACGGCCGCGGCGATGCATCCCTCGACGGGATCGGCTTCCGCCTCGGGCAGATCGCCCGGTTTCTGGAAGACCGGATGCTGTGCGCCCACACGACCGGCACCTGGCGCTACGCGATGCGCCGGGGCAGTACCTACGGTCGCATCGGCGAAGCCTTCGAGGCCCGCAAGCGCAGGCTGATGCCTGCCCCCGCAGCCCTGGACGCCCTGGCGCGCGCATTCCATCTGGCATCCGACCCGAGGGACGTGCTCATCACGTCCGTGGCGGCCATCCTGTGCGCCGCGCCGGAGCGCTTCAACGAGGTGCTGGCCTTGCCTGCGGACTGCGAGGTGGACGTTCCGGGCGATGGCGAGGTACGACATCTTGGCCTGCGCTGGGCGGGCTCCAAAGGCTACGACGGCCACGTCAAGCTGATCCTGCCCGGGATGGCGGACGTGGTGCGCGAGGCGTTGCGCAGGATTCGCGGCCTCACGGAACACGCCCGCCACCTCGCCCGATGGTACGAGGCGAACCCGACGCGGATCTACCTGCCGCCGGAATGGGAGCACCTGCGCACGCAGGAGTTCATCGACTTCGAGGACATCGCCGATCTCCTGGGACTCGGGGGTGTGAGCAAGCGGAACCACGCGCGCACCTGGGTGCAGAGCGCGGGGCTTCCCGTCACGATGGTGGTGCGCGTGGCGGGCCACATCCCAGCGATGGTGGTTCGATTCGCTGACTTCGAGCGCCACGTCGTCCACCAGTTGCCGCCGCACTTTCCCTATGCAGACGCCAGGACCGGACTGAAGTACGGTGAGGCGCTGCTGGTCATCCCCGCGAGGTTGTTCCGAACCGGTGTCGGCAGCTCGTGCATGCTGGAGCCGCTGAAGTACCACCATGTGGGCAATGGGCTCGGCCAGAACGCCAAGGCCGGCAGTGTCACCGTGTTCCAGCGCGTCGGGCTCGACCCGAATCGCACGCTGTCCATCAAGAGCCACCAGTTCCGGCACTGGCTCAATACCCTGGCCCAGGGCGCGAATCTGTCCCAGGTGGACATCGCCAAGTGGAGCGGCCGCAGGGACATCCGTCAGAACGCGGCCTACGACCACGTCTCCAGCCAGGAGATCGTGGCACACATCCGTTCTGTGGTGGGCGATCACGCGAAAGTCATCGGCCCGCTGGCGGAGATTCCGAAGCATCTACCGGTGTCGCGCGACGAATACGCGGCGATGGCCGTGCCGACAGCGCATACAACGTTGTACGGCTTCTGCATCCATGACTTCGCCTCGGCTCCGTGCGAGATGTTCCGCAACTGCCTGGACTGCCGGGAGCACGTCTGCATCAAGGGGATCGATGGCAAGACCGAACGCGTGGCCGCCGCGTTGGAGCAGGCGTCGGCGCAACTCAGGACCGCGCAGGCCGCCGCTGCCGAGGGGGTGTACGGCGCGGCGGACTGGGTTGCCACCCACCTAGCCACCGTGGAGCGGCTGGACCAGTTGCTGACCATCTTGCGGGACCCGGCGATCGAGGACGGCGCTGTGATCCAGCTCAGCACCGGCGGAGCCGATTCCCTCTCCGAGAGCGCCGCCCGTGATCGGCTGGCCGGCGTCGACGCTCTGCGGCTCGCAGCGCCGACCGGCGCAACTTCCACCCCCTCATCCAGGAAATCCCATTCATGACACGACGTTCCCCTAACCTCACGCCAGAGCGGGTAGAGGCCATCCTGACGATGGTCCGCGCCTGGGAGGGCCGGCTGACGTGGCCGGCGCTCATCCAGGCCGCCGAAAAACGGTTTGGCTGCGCCTACACACGGCAGGCCCTGTTCAAGCACGCTCCGATCCGCATCGCGTACGACGTCTGCCGCAACGCGACTCCAGCGTCGGTGAGAGTCAAGCCGGGCCGGCCTGTATCCGCTGCCTTGCAGGCCGCGATGGATCGGGTTCATCGCCTGCAACAGGAGAACGCGGAACTCCGCAGGCGCGAGATGCTGCTGCTCGAGCAGTTCCATCGGTGGGCCTACCACGCCAGCTCGCGCGGGCTGACCCAGCACTTCCTGGATCAGCCGCTGCCACCACTGAACCGCAGGGGCAATCGCACACCTCCCCACCAACCACATCACACTGGCTCGACGTAGCTCAAGAATGATTGGCACGCCTCGTGCTCTGAACGGAGATATCACTCCTCGCAGAACCGGACCGTTCTGCGCTGCAAATGCATAGAGCTGCGTTGATCATACGCATGTCTGCGTGTAAAATACGCAGATGCGATCCATAACCATCAGCGACCTGTGCGAACTCACGGGCTACTCGCGCGACCAGATGCGCGGGCTGCTGGCTGAATTGCCACGTTTCGCGCGTAGGCATGCTGAGGCGCGGGTGGCTCGCGTGTACTCAAACCATGATGTGATGTTGGTGGTGGTGCTCTGTCGGCTGGAGACGGTGTATGGTCTTAGGAGAAGCATCGTCTCTGCTCTCTGCGAATCGATCGCTGCGAGCTTGACGGCACCGCGCAAAGTCAGCAAGCAGGCCTGCTTGATCTTGCGGGCCCACGATGCAACATGCGAATACGTCGATACAGCACCTCTGATCGACGATGGCTTGGTTGTCGCGCTGGGACCTATTTTCCTGGCCATCGACTCCTATCTACTACCGACGCCGCTGGTACAGCGAGACGTGGGACTCTCCGCCACTGGCACGCAACACAACCCCGCCACCGCAAAGGCTGTCGGACGTCAAGGACGTGTCGCGCGTGAGATGGTGCCTCGACATCGAGAGCGGTCGAACCATGGGTAATCGTCCGCCTTGGTGGGATGCTTGGCTGCGACCAGACACCGGCGCACAAGTAAAGGGGCTTGTGCGGGTACTCGGCTACCTGCCCGATGGCCGTCCACCCGAAGAAGTCGCCACCATGGAGAAGGCAGCCGAGTACGGGGCTGACGCCGTGTTCTTCGAGATTGAACAGCACGGTAGACGTGCCTCGGCGCAAGCCTTCATCTATGGCGTCAACACGTTGGCTGATGATCGGGAGTTTGCCGAGCGTCACCGCATGCTCTGGAGTTGGGGTGGCGTGCCCTTGGTGTATCGGCGTACGCCAGGATTGCTGCAGTTGTTCCGTTGTGCGCATCGTCCCGACTTTCTCACTGATGACGGGCGCATCCAGTGCAACCCAATCAAGTATCTGGATCTGGCTACGGCAATAGAGCTCGATCCCTGGTGGGATGAGGACAGTATCCGTAGCGGAACACTGTGGACGGATCCTGCAACCTGTGACCTGCTTCTGTCGAACAGCAAGGCAGCACACAAAAGCCTGTTCGATGCGTTCAAGCGGCTGAGCAGCTATCTCGACGAGAAGAACATTCTTCCGAAGCGTTTGCGTCGCCGGTTGTTGATCCTGTCGTTGCTGATTGCCTACCTAGAACAACGAGGCGTTTTCGGCGAAGGTTTTTTTGCAGCTTTTCAGCCCGATGCACAACGCTTTTTCGAGGTTTTGGGTAACGGACCGGCTCTGGTCAAGTTGCTTGCAGCCTTGGAAGACCGGTTCAACGGCAACGTGTTCACACTGGAACCGTCGGAAGTGGACAAGCTTCTGAGCACCCAGCAGTTGGAGCGCTTCGCTCGAATGATCGAAGCACGTGAGAATCAGACGGGCCAGCTGTCGCTGTGGGATCTGTATTCGTTCCGGGACTTGCCGGTCGAGTTGATCAGCCAGATCTACCAGTTGTTTGTGGAGAACGAGGACAGCTCGGTCTACACCCCTCCATTCCTAGTGCGGTTCCTGGTGGAGGAAGCCCTGAACTGGGATGCACTTGACCACATCACTTCGCACAACCAAGTGGTGCTGGATCCGTCTTGCGGCTCCGGCGTGTTCCTGGTGGAGGCCTACAAGCGCCTAGTGTTGCACTGGCGCCTGCGTCATCAGTGGCGGCGCCCGGACAAGCATGTGCTGCAGAGCTTGCTGGCTTTCGTCCATGGGGTCGATCTTGAGGAGGACGCCGTCGAACTCGCCGGTTTCAGCCTGTGCTTGGCCATGTGCGACGCCTTGCAGCCGGCACAGATCCGGCGCAGCATCAAGCTGTTCCCGAACCTGCGTCAACAGACATTGCATCATGGCTGTTTCTTTGCAGCCAAAGAGGCCGGGCAGTTGCCGGCCCGAATTGGGGCCGTCCTGGGCAATCCACCGTTCGCGTCCACACTGCAGACACCGGCCACCCAACGGGCCTATGCACGGTATCAAACCGAGCATCACAAGAAACTCCCCGACAAGCAGGCGGGCTACCTCTTTCTGCACGAGGCCAGCGAGATCATGGAGGACGGTGCAACGATCTCCATGCTGCAGCAGTACAACTTTTTGTACAACCAGAATGCGCTCGCGTTTCGGCAGCAGTACCTGGAGCGCTACTGGGTGCGCGAGATCCTGGACTTCGTTTCGGTGCGTGGCCTTTTCCAGAAGGGCGATGCCGATACCAAAGTCATTGTTGTCGTGGCGCAAAAGCGAGTCCGTCCCGACACCGCCACTTTGCTCCATGCAACGTTCCGCCGAACCGGCCGCATTGACGCCGAGCAGGGACTGGATCTGGACTACTACGACCTGCACGTCGTGCCATATCGCGTTGCACAGACGAACGACCGCCTCTGGCGTGCAAACCTCCTGGGAGGCGGTCGAACCTTGTCGCTTGTGAACCGGTTAGCACAGATGCGCACGCTGCGCCAATATGCGGAACAGCGGGATTGGGACGTTGGCGAAGGCTTCATTGTTGGCAAAAAAGTCCAGCGTAAGCGCGCGCCCCATCTAACAGGACATCCCTATCTGCCCTCCAAGGCGTTGACGACAAGCGGCATCGACGAGTCCCAGATTCAGCCCCTGAAAGACGAGTTTTTCCGCTCGGCGTATACCGAGCGACGCTTCACCCCGCCAATGTTGCTGGTGCGTGAACAGATGCACCTCGCCCACGCAGTATGGCAAGGGCACTACCTAACGTATAGCCAGCGGATGGTTGGCTTCTGCGCGCCGCAGAAGGACTTGCCAAAGCTCAACGCCATTGATCGTTGGATGAGCGCCGAAAAGCGCACTCTGCGGGCCTATTTGGCTCTGACCAGCCCCGGGCTGTTCGCTCAAAAGGCGACTGCGCTGCAGGCCGACGATATCTACTCGATTCCATACCCTGCTGACGGATCGTTCGATCTGAGCGACAACGAGCGCATCGTGGTCGACGACATCGTGGACTACCAGTCGGATCTGATACGGCTGGGGGAATCGTCGATAGCGATGCGCCAGGTCGCCGATGAAGACCTCCAGGTGTACGCGGAGGTTCTGGCGAATCAGGTCAACGCACTATACGGGTCACCCAGCTTCGGGCTGCGTGGCCAGTTCAGTTGGTCGGGTGCGGTGTGCCAAGCCTACGCGTTTGGCGACGCTCAGATCGATTGGTCAGGGGCGGAAGAACTGCGAGACCGCATCTCGGCTTTGCTGCACGCACCATCGCACCAGCACCTGGCTCTCACGCGCATCTGCCGACTGTATGACCACCGTTTCCTGTTCATACTGAAACCTGACCGTTTGCGCTACTGGATGCGCTCCGTCGGACTGCGCGATGCCGATGACATCTTGGCAGATCTGCGGGCCCAGGGCTACTAGCGAGGCGCGATGCTGGCGGACGGATCTACCTCTCACGCATTGGGCCAATTGGCCTCGGGGTTTCTTGCCGAAGGCCAATCTCGTGCCGCCATCCTGGACTTTATTCTCGGACAGCTCCCCCGCTGGCGAGACCGGCCTGATCGACCTCTACGCACCAGCGAGACGATGCTTACGTCGCAACTGTGCGCCCACCTCAACAGTGCAGCACGCAAGACTCCAGGCTGGGATTGCCTGCAATTTCGTGTGGAGGAAGCTGATGAGACACATGTCTCGCGCAAGATCGATCTCGTGGCTGCGGCTGCAGGCGATGCGCTGATCGTGCAAGGTCGGAGCTACAGTGATTTCGAGACGATTTTGCCAATTGAATGCAAGCGACTGCCCATTCCCGTCGGCTCGGGACGAGACGAGCGCGAATACGTCGTGACACGCGTTGGAGTGGGTGGAGGTATCCAACGCTACAAGGAGGGCAAGCATGGTGCTGCGCATGTTCGTGCAGCCTTGATCGCGTACGTGCAGGAACAAAGCTTCGATCATTGGCTTGCTTTGATCAGTGGCTGGATTCATGACTTACACACCAGTGGTACTCCCGGCTGGTCGGTCGCCGATGCGCTGGTAACTCATGGTCAAGACCCCACGGCCGGCATTGCGGTACATGAGTCAGTGCATAGCCGGAACAGTCTGCCTTCAATCCACTTGCGCCACCTGTGGGTGAAGATGACGCTCTAGTGCGATGACCGGGCTGAAAGTTTGCAAAGCCGTGAACACCTGCTCCCACTGCTGAATCCAACAGATTCACGAGGTTCCAACACACACTCTCGTGTCAATTCACACTTCCTCTTCGCCTCCGACCGTAAGGTCGCAATCCAATTGCGTTTGCTGCTGCTCGAGGATGGCAGTTCGACATGGGGCATGCGCTATTTACAATGTCTCGTTCCCCATAACTGGTACAGAACCTGGAGGACGCCGAACTCCACGGCATGATGAGCTTGACGCACGACAGCGCTCGGTAACGCCGCACGTTGGTCTCCCAGCGCACCCCCCAGCGGTCCACCATGTCGCCGGCCGGCCTGCGGACGGTCACCAGTTCCCAGCCCAGCCTTTGCGCGAGGCGCTCGCACACCGGCGCCGAATCCTTCCACTCAATCCGGCCCAGGTCGCTGTGGATCAGGACCCGCTGCCCCATATGCCCGATGGCGTCGAGATGGCTGCACACGCGGTACGCGAGCGCCTGGCTGTCCTTGCCACCGCTCACCCCCACATAGGCCGGCGCGTGCTCCGCCAGTGCCGCGTCGATCATGGGATCGCGGGCGATGTCGAAGCGCGGTGCGGGAACGGAGCCAGGGCGGGTTGTCATGCTCCCAGCATCCCTGCGAACAGCGCGCATTCAAGGGCGGCCCCGCACGCGCGCCCTCCTCATTCGCCTCCAGCTTGCCGCCGGGGCTGCAGGGAGGCTGTCGTCCCGCGCGCTCTGAACAGCAGCGCACGTTCTCCTCAATAGACGTCGCGGGCATAGCGCCGGTCTCTCGACATACAGGCCAGGTAGTCCGTGGCGGCATCCGCCGTCATGGCGCCATGCTCCTGCACGATCTGCCGGAGCGCTGCATCCACGTCCCTGGCCATGCGGCCGGCATCGCCGCAAACATAGAAGTGCGCGCCCTCCTGCAACCAGGCCCACAGCAGCGCGCCCTGCTCCCGCAACCGTCCGAAGTTCGTGGGGTGGGTCTTGATGCCGGAGACTTTGACCACCTTGCCACCCTGCACGTCCAGGGCCATGCCGCAGCCCACCCCGCAATAGGGGCACACGGTCTTCACCGAGGTCGTGGTCGCCGAGTTCATCCCGTCCTCCCGGAGAGCCGCTGCGCGCGGCGCAGGGGGTCCTGCGGCGGTCGGCAACAGCAGCCTGTCGAATGCGCAAAAAAAACGCGTCCGCACCTTCCTGACCACCGCGCTGAAGCGATGAAGGAACGTGCGGACGCCGTTGTCCTGCCTGAATCACGCCCAACATCGGGCGAGGTCCATGGATCTGCCTAGATCATGGATCCGGTGTCGCAAGACTTGTGCCAGCGATATACCTCCACGGATATAGCGCCGGTACACCGACAAGCCTGCGCTTGCTGCACCAGAACGCAGCAGCCGACATGCGGCAGTGCCCGGCTTGGTGCGCTGCACCGGAATGCTGGCGGCGGCTACAGGCCGTCGGTGCGACCCTCCACGACCTGCAGCAGCATCAGCATCACCCGCCGCGAAAGCTGCTGCGGCGAGTGCACGCACAGGCTGAGGACCGGGGTCGGGGTCAGCCCGGCAACTCCAACGCCGCCACCAGCGCCTCGGTCATCGCTTCATTGAGCGCGCGCGGCACGTCGAAGGTCTCGTGCAACGTGTTCATCGCATGGAACAGGCGGTGCATCACGCGGCCCAGCTGTTCGGGCGCGCGCATCCGGTAGCTGACCGCGGCGCCCTGCCCGGGCTGCGGCTCCGCGTCCACCAGCATCAGCACGATCAGCTTCAACTGGTCGGGCAGGGGCAGCAGGAAGTGCAGCCAATAGCCCCACTGCGCATCGACCGCGCGGAAGAAGCGCACGCATTCGGGGATCAGCGGCAGCGGCCGGGGATCGTCGTCGTAGCCTTCGACCTGGATCACCATGCGGCCGGCGAAGCGCATCACCTGGTTCGCGTCATCGCTGAACAGCAGGAGCCGCTCGACCGTGCTGCCGACGCGGAAGGCCTCGATGTCGGCGCGGGTGATGACGACGATGGCCAGGTCCGCCTTCGGCGACAGGCGACCGAATCCGTCGGCATCCGTGATTCTGATTTCCATGGCAAATGCTCCTATGTGTGGTGGTGCGGCCTCGCGGCCGCTCAGTCCTCATCCTTGGCAGCGTGCGCGGGAGGGGCCGCGCCATCGAGCGGCCGCTGCCGGGCCCCCTGCGCCGCTGCGGCGCGCGCATCCATCACCTCGCGGGTGCGAAACCCGACCGGCAGCCGCACCTGGGGGTCGGCGAAGACCCACAGATGGAACTGGTTCGCCGTGTCCACGAGCCGCGACTCGGCCGGATAGACCTCGAAGCCCTCGTGCTCCTCGCCGACGATGGCGTTCTTGATCCGCTGCAGATCGCGCCAGTCGTGGATGGGCGCGCGGTCGCGGCGCTTGATCGACAGCCAGAGCATGTCGCTGGTGTCCGGCCCGAAGGGCGCCGCGATCCGCTGGACGTTGACCTGGTAGCGCTCGTTCACGTAGACGCGCTGGCGCCTAAGCGCCGCAGCCTGCGCGCGCGCCGCTTCCACGTCGATCCCGAAGCGCGCGGCCAGCACACGCGGATTGAACGCGCCATCGGGCAGGCGCGCGGCTTCGAAGGGGCCCATCGGCGGCAGGGGCGTCTCGAGCCGCTGCAGCGCGATGGCGCTGTTGTCCAGGCGGTGCGAGCGCCGCTGCCCACGCCTCCCGCTCGCCTGCGACCGTGGGGCCGACCTCGGCGCTAGCCATGCCCGGCCGCATCCAGGTGAACCAGCACGCGCCGGCCAGATCGGCGCCGTCCTCCGGCCGGCCACGGTGGACCTCGTAGCCATCGGCCTGCAGCAGGCGCCGCACTTCTTCGCAGAATCGGGTCGTGTTCATGATGAAGGGGGTGTTTCGTCGTCGGGGCGGCCGCTGTCGCCGCGTTGCCCAAGCTTCCCGCGCTTGCGCGCGGGTTCAACCCCGCCGGGCGGCGGCCGCGCCGTATCCTGGGTGCCGTCAGGCCCGAACAGCAGCCTCTGCACGTGCGCGCGTGGCAGGTGCGGCGCGGAGCCCGGCTCGCGGGCGGCGGCATGCGTGCGCGTCGCCGACGCCGAAGCCCCGTGGCCTCCATCGCCCCCATGCCGCGGCACCTCGCCGGTGCCGGCTCCGGCGGCCGGTTGCCCCTCGGGCGCGGATGCCTCCTCGCTGGCGAACCGGCGCTGCAGGCGGTATCGCCAGCCGCCGAGCACATGGGCCGGGGTATGCCACCGGCTCCAGACCTCTCCGCTCAGCGAGTTGCCATGCACCACGACGGCCGGGATGTGCAGCAGCGCGAGCTGCAGGAAACTCATGTGGACGCACCGCACGTCGATGTCGACGCACGTGGCGTGCAGGACCTTCTGGTAGTTCAGCCCCGCCGCATGCAGCGCGTCGGCCATCGCGATCACCATCCCCCCTGCCCCGCAGGCGGGCTCCATGACGTCGACGAAGCCATTGGCTTCGACCTCGCCCCTGGCGGCGGCCGCGTCCCCCACGAGGACCCGCGCCATGAGCTGCGAGACGTGGAACGGCGTGAACACCTGGCCCGCCCTGTCGTTGCCCAGGTCCAGCGTCATGTACAGGCTGCCGAGCAGGTCCTCGAACTCGCCTTGCGCGCAGCACTGTTCCATCGCGAGGGAGAGGTACCCCAGCATGCGCGGAAAGCGCTCAAAGTCCTCGCGCGGGTACTTCTTCACGATGTCGTGGTAGCGGGCCTCCCGCTGGTCGAACTGGGCCTTGTCCACCGCGTTGCTGATCGACAGGCACGACAGCTCGATGAAGTCGGCGAACACGTCGCGAACGCTCCAGCGCGGCGCCATGCCCTGCAGCAGCGCGACAAGCTCGCGCCGTGGATCCTCGATTCCCCGGCCTTCCCGGCCGGAAGGGTGTTGCTTCATCACGTTCTCCTTCGTCCTCGCGATGGCGAGGCGTCGGAGACAGGTTCGAAGGCAAAGCAGGCGGATCAACCCCGCGTCCGGCGGGGCCCGGCCAGGGCCGTGGCCTGGACGCCGGCGCATCGGACAGCGCCGATGGCGGCTCCAGGCCGGCGCTGCCGCTCAGGGGGTCGGGGACGGGTCCTGCGCGCACTCGAGCCACGCCGGCCGCCGGGCGCGGTGGAACCGGCAGGTGGCCCAGTGGCGCCGGGCCCGTGCGCGCAAGGCCTCCTGGTGGTAGCGCCGCTGGCCCGGCGTGCCCCGGTACGCCAGCTCCCCTGCGTTCACCCAGTGCTGGATGGTTGTGGCGCTCACCCCGGCCTCGCGCGCGGCGGCGCCCAGGCTCAGCCATTCGGGGGCCTGCGGCTCGCGCACTGCCTGGGGATGCCGCAGCGCTTCACGCAGCCGCTCCACCATCGGCCCGGTGAGGTACTGGCGGCGCCGGTCCCAGCGCGCCTGCGCCACGCGGACGGTGCCGTCGCGCTTGCGCGCCTTCACCCAGGCCAGCGGCACGTCCAGCAGTGCCGCCGCCTCTTCCAGCGTGTGGCCCTCCTGGGATTCCCGCCGCTTGATGGCCGCCTGCACCGTCACCAGCGGGATGCCCCGGGCCGTCCGCCACGTGAGCCCGTCGAGCAGCACGCGCAGGCGCTCGATGGAGACGCCCACGCGGCGCGCGGCCTCCGCTTCGCTGAACCCCAGCCGCTCGCGCAACTGCGCGCACTGCTGGCGCAGCACGTAGTCCCTGCCGCGCATCGCGCCCTCCGTGCCGTGTTTGGAGCCCAGGGTGCCCGCCGCGATGTGCTGGCGCAGTTCGCGCGGCGTGAACAGGTACTGGCGACAGGCCGTCTCCAGCGCGATCCAGGACCGTTCTCCCTCGCCGCTGGGGCAGCGGCGAGCGATCCACCGCGTGGCGTCGGTGCGGGTCACGTAGAGCGTGCCGTTGCAGGACGCGGCCGCCAGGACGCCGCTGGCGATGGCGCGGCGCACGTGGCTCTGCGGGCAGCAGGCCGCCGCGGCCACCTCCGCCACCGTGCTTCCGGGCGTCCAGGGCCGCGTCAGGTGGCGCTTGGCGCCCTGGGCCAGGCCCGGGTAGCGCGCCGCGAAGTCGTCGAAGTCCTTCGGCGCCCCCTGCACGCCCCAGATGTCCCGGCAGGTCGCGCAGTCCTCGGGGTGGCGCCGCTGCTGCCACCGGCGCCAGGTGGCCCGCAGGTTGTCGGCCAGGGGCTTGCCATGCCAGGGCATGGGCCGGCCCGCGCGCCGGTCCGCGATGAGCTGGCGCGCCATGTCGGCCGCGATGTGCCAGGTGCCGAACTGCGTGGACGGCCCGGGCACCCCGAAGGGGTTGCAGCGCAGGGCCGTCGGCACATGGCCCATGCGCGCGAACTCGGACAGTTTGTCGCTGCGGATGCCCAGGGGTTCGCGCAGGGATGCAAGGCGCACGAAGCCCTCGGGTGGCGCGGCGCGCTGCGCCTTCCAGGCGGCCCAGGCCGCGTGCGGTATCACGAGCCGGCGGCCGACCTTGTGCGCGGCGAGCGCGCCGCTGCGGATGGCCTGGTGGATCAGCGCCGTCGAGCCAACCTCGCGCCCGGCCTCGGTGGTCGTGATGCCGCCGAGCACGTCGCCCGACTGCAGGCCGATCAGATGGACGCGCCCCTGCACGGCCACGGCGGTGCGCTCGGCGGCCGCATCGCCCGTGCGTTCGCGCAGGCGCGCCGTGAGCACCTGCGCGATTTCTTCCGTCCCGAGCTGGCCCACCAGCCCAGCCAGCAGAGCGACCTCCGGCGCCTGCCACTCGTAGCCGCCCCGCCCCGTCCTGCGCGGCGCGGGCCATTCCTCCTCGGCCGGAGCGCGGCCGTGCCGCAGGGCGAACAGTTCGGCGAAGTCGAGCGGCCTGTCCCGCCTCTCGCAGGCGCCCGTCCGCCGCACCGACGCGACCGCCTCGGGCGACCCCGAGCACGGTGGCCAGATGGTGCACGGCCGCGCGCCAGCCGTGCGCGAGCACGAAGTCCACCCAGCGCGGTTCCTCGTCCGCGCCGCCCGGAACAAGCGCGGCAGCATCGTGCCGTTCCATCATCGCGTCTCCAGTTCGTCCTGCAGCGCGGCAGCGCCGGCCAGCATCTGCTGGGTGGACAGCCCCGCGATGGCGCCCAGCAGGCCCACCACCGGATCGGTCAAGGCCTGCAGGCGCCCGGTCGGGATGCCCCGCATGGCGCGGTCCCATTGGCTGAAGGTGGCCGGCAGGGTCCGGCGCACGGGCCGGGCCTTGGGCGCCACCCTGGCCAACGCCTGCGCCATCGGCATGCGCACCTTCTCGACGCCGCGGCGCGAGAGACAGAAGAATTCGCCCGGCGCCAGCGCATTGAGGTCCGTGAACTCGATGCGCGATGCCCGGAACTGCGGCGCCAGTGCCGCCCAGGCAGTCGCGTCCTCCTGGCAGCCGATCAAGGTCAGGTTCTTGTTCGCGAAGAGCGTGCGGTGCAGCGTGCCGGTGTACCGCAAGGCAGTGATGAACAGGTCGAGGGCGCGCTTGCGGCCCCGGCCGGCGAACTCGTTGATGATGCCGGCGGCCTCGCCCGCATCTTCGGCGCATTTCTTGGCGGTGCTGAACAACTGTCCCTCGTCCACCACGACGAACAGCGGCTTTCGGATGCGCTCGGCCGCGTCGAGGATGGCGCGGCCATAGGGCAGGAACGCGGTGGCATCGCGCGCGCTGACCACGACGATGGACTGCGCGCGGCTTTGCAGCAGCGCGGCCAGATGCTCCGCGTCGCGCACCGCCGCGCCGTAGAGCGACTCCATCTCGCTTTCAGGGTCGATCAGCACGCTGACCCAGCCCTGGGCCGACAGCTGCTCGGCCATCAGCAGGCCGGCATTGGTCTTGCCCATGCCGCGCGGGCCAACCGCGACCGCCAGCAGGCCCGTGGTGGCGTACTCGGCCAGGTCGATCGGCGCGCCGCCGAGGTCCAGGTGCGCGGTCAGCATCTCTTCGCGCCGGATGACGGCGTGGGGGACCATAGGGTGGTTCATTGCCCGTCCTCCGGCTGCAGCAGCGTGTCGCGCAGGCAGAGCACCTGCTTGGGGTTCAGCGAGAACACCACGGCGAAGTCGTCGATGACCTGCTCCGTGATGGCGGCCAGCAGCCCCGAGCGGCGCGCCTGGGCGATCAGCTTGCGCTGGGCCGCCCAGCCGTGGCCGCCCGCAGGGGCTGCCGCCGTGAAGGTGCCGATCTGCGCATGCAGCTGGTCCATGCCGTACGGCGTGGCATCGGGGCCGAGGTCGCAGGCGAGCCGCTCGTTGAGCAGCGCGAGCAACTGCTGGGCCGGCATGAAGCCGTGCACCTTGCGGATCAGCGCGCGCTCGGCTTCGGTGAACTCGCGCGCAGGCGCCGACGGCGCGCGCGCGGCCAGGGCCGCGGGCGCCGTGGGCGGCGAGGCGCCGGGCTGGCCCAGCCCCAGGCGGCGCGCCTCGGGCCGGCGCTTGCAGGCGCCGCACAGCGCCAGCGAGGGGTCGTCGTCCTCCTCCGCACCGAGGATGCAGGTGCACAGGCGGCAGCGCAGGGACGCTTGCGCGGCGGCCGGCGGGACGACCCCGTCCTCACGCGGGTGCGGGTGCGCCTGCTTGGCCGACAACGCCCCGGGGTGCGCGCAGGGTGCGGACGGCGCCGATGAGGGCGTCTGTCTGCGCGTCGTGCAGTCGGGCCAGGGCGGGCGCTTGGCCGGCGCGTCGCGCGATGGAAGATCGAGAAGGGAAGATGGCATGGCGAGGCTCCTGTGTGTTTCCAGGCTATCGCCTCGCCTTGCGCCTTCAAGGGCGCATGCGGCCGGTTCCCGCGCGCCGGCCTCTTTCCCGATGCGGTGGGCGCTCCGCAGCCGCCCTCAGACCTGCAGGGCCGGGTTGAGCAGGTCGATGCCGGCGCCCTTGCACTTGATCCATGGACCGCAAGGATGGTCCTCGCCGTCCCACGCGCCCAGCGCCGCGAGCGCGTCCTGTCCGTGCCCGTAGCAATAGCGGCGCTCGTAGCCTTCCCAGGTGAGGCCGACCACAAGGCCGAAGGTGAAGTTGAAGCGACGGACGCCGCAGACCACGCCGCCGATCCGCCGCAACTGGCGGTAGCCCTGGTTCT
Organism: Acidovorax sp. 210-6; assembly: GCF_010020825.1. Lineage (GTDB taxonomy): Bacteria > Pseudomonadota > Gammaproteobacteria > Burkholderiales > Burkholderiaceae_C > Simplicispira > Simplicispira sedimenti. The sequence continues at coordinate 1,475,134 of NZ_JAACJE010000001.1, read as the reverse complement.
GCAGCCAGGCGTCGAGCGCGCCAGCGTTCACGGCCCCGGCCTCGGCCGACCACCCCGCTCGGCACCTCTCACCTAGTCACGTTCGAACGAGAACGCCCCCGGCCGCGCCGCCCAGCGCGCTTTGGGATGGGCATCGAAGTCGGGATCGATCTGGCGGGCGAGCGCATCGACCTCGCGCTGCAGGCCACCGGTGTCAAGGCCGAGGACATGGGCGGCCGCACAGATGCCGCCGCCGAACTTGTCGAACAGGGCGGCGGCGACGGCCGGCGATTCGGCGCCCCGCTGCACGTCGGACGTGCGCCCCTCGGCCGCGCTGCGCACCTCGCGCCGGAGCTCGTCCAGCCATCGTTGCGCCTGCGCCTCTTCCTGCGTCGAGGCGTCCGGCCCACTGGTATCCGCCATCTTCATACCCCTTGTTTCACTGGAAAGATCATAGCCCTGGCCCCTGTCCGCGCTCGACGTCCCCCGGTGGCGGGCGGTTTGCAGGATGCCCTAAAAATATATATCCTATGCATATACCGAAATGACAAGGATCGTGCGATGCCCACCACCACCGGCCAGCAGCCGCTGAAGCTGAACTTCAAGGACGACACCCTCACGACGGTGTCGCGCGACGCGTTGAAGGCCATTGCCAGGAAACTGGGTTTCAACGAGACCCAGACGGTTCTCTACGCGCTCGCCAGGCTCAGGGACGAGGTGCTTGTCGAGCAGGACACGGAGAAGCTCCTGCCGCTCACCCGGACCCAGCACCAGGCGATCGCGAAGGCCGAGCCCAAGGGCAAAGGCAGGGTCATCGGTTCGCTGCTGTGAGCGCGACCTACTGGACACCCCGCCCGAAGCCCGGCGACATCGTCGAATGCCGCTTTCCCCAGCAAGTGGGCGTGCCGGGCCCCAAGGACCGGCCGGCCCTGGTGCTTCAGGTCGAGGAAGCGGCCGACGATCCCGCGGGTTCCGTCGTCGTGGTGGCGTACGCCACTTCGCAGAACACGACGGCGGTGTATCCGGGCGAGTTCGTGATCGATGCCAGCGCCAAGACAGGCCTGACCAAGGCCACCAAGTTCGACCTGGTCAACCACCACCGGCTGCCCTTCGATGATGCCTGGTTCGCGCCTGCGCCTGGCAAGACGCCGAAACATCCCCGGCGGGGCCGGCTCGACCTCCAGGACGCCGTGGTGAAGCGCAAACTGCAGTCGGCCATCCTGGAGGCCAGGAGTCAGCCCAAGGCCTTCTGAGGCCCGTCGCGACTCTCCGGACTTCGCCCGCCTGGGCGGGGCTCCAGCCGTTCACCGGATCGACGGGAACGACCCGGCCGCCATCCGGTGCTGCAGCGCGGCTTCGTAGATCGCGCCGCCCACGGCGGCGAGCGCCGTGAAGTCCTCGTCCGTCAGGCGCGTGCGCCGTTGCGACATCCAGCGCGCGAGCCCCACGACGGCCTCGTCGAGCGGCGGGTTGCGGTTGCGGACCGACAGGTCCTCGAAGACGGCGACGATGTCCTGCGCGGTCATGGCGGCCGCGTGGATCTTGGGCAGCGCCATCGTGGCATCCGCACCGTGGCTGCGGCGCGGGCGCCGGGGCATGCGCAGCACGTGGGCGATGTGACGGGCATACGTCGCGACCGCGCGCCAATAGCAGGCCATGGGGCCTTTGCGGCGGCGCCACGCGTTCTCGGCCTCGTCGTTGGCCTGGGCGCGCAGATCCATCAGGAGCCGCGCCAGCGCTGCACGCTCCGGGGCACCCAGCGCCTGCAGGCCCTGCGCGGCCGGCAAGCGCAGCAAGGGATTGAGATAGCCCATGGCGGTCACCTCCCCGGCGCGTCGGCGGCGCACGGCCCCGGTGGCCGGCGCACCGCGGTGCGCGGCGCTGCCGCCGTCGGCGGGCGGCGGTTCCCTGCAGGGGCTTTGGTGGAGCGAGACGGTATGGTCATGCGGCCAGTCTGGCCCCGGCATCGGCGCCATCAAGGGCGCACCCGCGCCCGCCCGAATGGCCCGCTGGCCCACCGCCTTCGGGGCTCCAACGGTCCGAAGGGTGCTGGTCCGGCCATGCCGCTGCTACGATCGGCACCGGGCCGAGCCCCCTGCTTTCCTCCCCGAGCAGGCCGCGCTCCGCCGCCACTGCGGAGCGTCTTGCCACCCCGGGCCGCATGCATTGCGCCCGGGGTGTTTCTTCCACGGCCCGGCCACCGCGCGGGCGCCGCGGACAAGATCACCTCCGCCGCGCGCGGCTGCCTCGCGAAGCCTCAGGCGTCCTTGAGCCGCCAGACGCCCCGCCCGGGCGACTCGAACCAATGCTCCGAGCGATTGAGCACCTGGCGCACCTTGGCCTGCCAATGCGGGTTCGCCTCGCAGCGGTTCGCCGCCGCGCCGCGCACGGCCTCGTAAAGCGTGGCCAGTTCCGCCTGCCCGCCCAACTGCATGAGGCACAGGTGGACGATGGCGCGCCACGTCGAGCGCAGCCGCTGGTGCGCCCCCGCCGCGAGTCCGCGCAGCACGCCGAACACCGTCGTCTCGCGGCGCCGCCACAGCAGGATGTATTCGTGCGTGATGCGCGGCAGCGCCATGCCGCGATAGGCGCGCGCATCGCTGCGCACGTTGTGCTGCGCCTTCAGCAGCACAGCCGCGAGCTCGTCCGAGGGCATGCGCGCGATGGCCTCGGCCTGGTAGGAGACATAGCGCCCGCCCTGCCGACGGTCCCCGATGATGGTGCCGTAGTGCCCCCCGGGACGCGCGGCGGCGCGCTGGTTGAGCAGCACGACCTGCAGCTTCTCGTGGAAGTCCTCGTCGTCGGCGCAGCGGCTCAGGTCGTCCGGATGCGCCTGCGTGCCCCAGACCTCGCCCGAATAGACGATCATGGGCCCATAGGGCACGTGCGAGATGCAGGCGTCCACGGGCTCGCCGCCGATGGTGGCCAGGATCGAGTGCCGCAGCGCGTTGAAGCCCATGCGCAGGTCCAGGCCGTGGGCGAGGATGCCTAGCTCGCGCGCCACCTCCACCGAGGTGCCGCTGCCCGCCATGGGATCGCAGAAGCTGCGGGGCCGCAGCATCTCGAACAAGGCGCGGTAGACATGGCCGGAGCAATTGCCCCGGTAGCGCGCGTTGCCCCATGGGCCGCGCTCTGGAAAGCTGAGGATGGATGACATGGCCGGATGGCTCCTTTGCGCGTCCAGTCTCCCGCGCGCCGCCTTCATTTCAAGCGCGGCGGCGCCTGCGGACGCGACGATCCCCCGGCAGCCGAGCTGCGCGGGGGATCCACGGTTCGTCGATGTCCTGCCAGGGACGGCTATCCGCCCTTCTCCGACGCCATGCGCTCCCGCATCTCCTCGACGAAGGCGAGCGGCTGCATCAGCCCGTACCGTGCGAGGCGCACGGGAATGTCCTCGGCGGCCAGCTCACCGTTCTCGATTCGCCGGCACAGGAAGTCAGCGATCTCGTCCTCGGACAAGGCGGCGGCGTCCGGGTCCCCGGGCTGCTCCGCGCCGAGGATCTCCGCGTCGGTGACCGAGACGCCGACGGTCCGCGAATGGAATCCCCAGTCGAGGCGCCCGACGAACTCGGCGAGACTCGCTCCCGCCGCGACGCGGACCTGCAGCGCCACCGTCAGATGGACGCAGGCCTTCACCGGCGCTTCCTCGTACCAGCGCCAGCGCGCGAACGCGAGGGCCTCGTCGGTGATGTCCGCCACGTCGTCCACGCCGAAGAACTCGCACACCGATTCCACGAGGGTGACCCGGAAAGGACCGTTCCACGCCACGTGCGCCTGCCCCACCGCGTCGCTGCTATCCCGGTTGTCGCGCAGCGCGCGCAGCTCTCCGCCCGCCATGCGTAGCACGTGGCCGGTCGCGTCGAACTCGAGCGCTTCGCACTCCACCGCCTCCTCCCTTGCGCTCCAGTATTCCTTGTGGAAGGTCCCGGTGATGCGGCGGTTCGTCACGCTCGCCAGCAGTCGGCCGTCGCGCTCCACGGTGAAGGTCGAGCACTCGCCGACCGGGATGCCTCCCATCAACTCTTCTGCGAGGCCGATCGCCTCGCAGAGTGTGCCCAGGTCGTCATAGCGACCGCCATCTTGAAAAACGCCATATCGAGGCATGTCCATCTCCTTGTTCATTGCGCCGCGTCAGCGCAGCGGGACGGAAGCTAGCAACGCATCCAGCGCGCGGCCGTGCAGCGAACAGAAGCGCTCGCAGTGCTCCGCCACATGGCGCTCGAGCCCCGCCCGGCGCGCCAGCGCCAGCAGTTGCAGCACGGCCTCCGAGGGCACGAACCGCAGTTCGCGCCGCCGCTCATCGACCCACACGATGGGGCCGCATCCGGCGCCGGGCCGGGCGGCCTCGACGCCGTCGATCTCCCGGGAGAACCTGGCGCACACGGCGTCGAGCCAGAGCACCTGGTTGTTCCTCAGCCACGCCGTACCGTCATCGAGCCCGTGCGCGCCCGTGAGCAGGTCGCCCGCACGCCGCCACACTTCCTCCAGCATCTGGCTGTGCGAAAGCACCCCGGCTTGGCGGTCGCTGATCCAAAGCCAGGACAGCACCCACGCGCCGCCCTCTCCGCGCGCCGTGGCCGTGTGGACGTCGATCCGGATGTCCGCGTTCGACGCCGTGGCTTCGCGGGCCGCCGAGACATACGGGTCGTCTTCGGGCGCGGCGAGCACTTGGAGGCACTCGCCGATGGTCAGGCCGTCGCGGCGCAGCGCGTTCAGCGCTCGCGCGCGCGCCGTCCCGCGGTTCGCCTCGGCATCCTCTGCGTCCTCGCCCGGCCTACGCTGGTGCTCGGTCTCGCGCAGGCAGCGCCGCGCCTGGGCGACCAGGTCCCAGCAACTGGCGCTGGCGGCCTTGCCGTCGTCGGCGGCGTACCTCAGCGCGTACGCCAGGAGGCTGTCGACAAGATCTCTCATGTCGTTGCTCATGTGATTTCTCCTTCAGGAAGTGAAGGGGCGGCCTGCCCCCGAGGGGCACGGCGCCCCGGGGGGTGATCGATGACGCCGCGGCGGCGCCTTGCCGCCTACGGCCTTTTGTGCCCAGCCCGTACGCCGGGACTGAACGGATGTGAAGTGCCACGGCGCCACGCCCCGGATGGGACAGTGGCCGGCCGCGGCAGCCGTTGCGCGGCTAGTGCGCCGCGGCGCCCAGGCGCACCACCGTGGACAGCACCGTGTCCTCCAGGGTCTCCTCGGCATACGCATGGCCGATGAAGCCCCAGCATTCCTCGTCGCGGTCCTCGATGCGCCGTCCGGTGGCGCGGTCTAGCACGTAGACGACGACGCCGTAGACCTCGCCGTTGACCCAGGCGTTGTATTCCTCCAGCACGGCCTGGCAGTAGCGCGTGGCCTCCTCGGCGAGCGTGGCCGCGAGCTCGGCCGGCGCGAGGCTCAGGCCGCGCGCGTCGGCCCACGCGGCCAGAGGGCCGGCCTCGGTCGCATGGTCACCGTCCCAGGTGTGCCCGCCGTCGTTGGAATGGCGAACGACCGGCGGTTCGTTCCCGCCGCCGGTGGCGCCGAACCAGCGCACCTCGCCGCCGCCCAGCGCCCGCAGCACGTTGCAACGGATGTTGTCCTCGGCCTGCTGGTCCGGCACCCAGATGGCGCCGCCGCGCGTCGTGTCCCAGGGGCATTGCATGCCCTGACCCGCGACGCTGTAGACCACGCCACCATGCTCGTAGATGTCGAGCAGGACGGCGAGCGGGCTGCCGATGCGGCCCGCGGCGCGGGCGCGCTTCCACGCGGCCTCGGCCTCGCGCTCGTCGAGCAGGCTGGACAGGTCCTTGAGCTTGTCGCGCCAGGCCTGCGGCAGCTCGGCCCACCACGGCACGTCGAGGAACCACTGCGCCACGTAGTCCAGCGCGTACGCCCAGCCTTCCTGGTGGATGGCCTGCGCGACCGTCTTGAGGACCGCGTCCCAGCTGGCGGCCGCCCGGCCACGGCTGCGCAGCAGATTGCCGAGTGTCGCCATCAGCGAACGGTTCGAACGGATCGACGCGCAGACCTGTCCGGCCAGGAGGTCGGACACGCATTCCGCGGCGAGGTCCTTGTTGCCCTCGCCGTCGCGGCCCAGCGCCTCGAAAAAGGACGCCTCCTCGCCAGGGCGCGCGCGGCGCCCGCGGTGGTACAGGCTGCCGTTGCCCTGGTCTTCGGTCAGGGGGTTGCAGTGCCCGGCATCGTCGTCGTGGCACAGGCCGCCGGCCACGATGAATTGCTCCATCACGACCATGCGGGCCTCGGTGTCGGGCTCCAGGCGGCATCCGGCCTTGACGTCGATCCCTTCGTCCGCATCGGCCGCGCCGCCGGGGGCGACTTCGGACAGCGACTCGCGTGCTGCCTCGACGCCAGGCAGTGCCAGCGCGCGGCTGGTGAACGGAACTCCTTCCACGGCAACGACCGTCTCCGGCCGCAGGTTGGAAAGAGCCATGACTTGGTGCTTGTTCATTGACGGTCCCATTGAACAGGTCGCGGGGCCGCCCCCTGCGGGAGTGCGTCCCGCGGGGGTTGAAACATGTCCGGCGCCCGATCGGCGCGTCGGACGGCGATGAAGGTCTGGCGCCCGGTCCGCGCACGGCGGTCCGGTGCCCAGAGCGAAGGCCGGCAGGCGCCGGCCAGGGCGGGCCGAGCCGCCGCGTACGCAGGCAAGCCCAGCCCGGAAAAATCGAGGCCATCCGGCATTGGCCGATGCAACGCCGGCGGCGCCTGTGCCTGTCCCGACCGGATCAGCCCAGCGGGATCACGGTCAGAACCGCGTCCAGCGTCCTGCCGTACTGCGCGCAGAAGCGCTCGCAATGTTCGGCGAGCTTCGGCGCCAGGCCGGCCTTCCTGGCGAGCCCAAGCAGATGCAGCAGCGCCTCGGAAGGAACGAACCACAGGGCGCTCCCCGTCTCGTCGACCCACAGGATGGCGCCGGGTTCGGCCGTGGGCCGTACCGACGTGATCGCATCGATCTCTTCGGCATGGTGGGTGACCAGTTCCTCCAGCCAGAGGAGCTGGTTCTCGCGCAGCGCGAAGGTCTCCTTGTCGAGGCCGTGGACGGCGGCGAGGGCCTGGCCCGCGTGCTCGGCCAGTTCCTCCAGCATCTCGCTGTGCGAGAGAACGCCGGCCTGGTGGTCGCTGACCCACAGCCACGCCAGGACCCAGGCGCCGCCGTCGCCGACCGAGGTGGTCGTCTCGTCGTCGATCTCCACGTCGTCGTCCCATCGGATGGCCTCGCGGGCCGCAGTGACGTAGGGATCGTCATTGGGGACGGCCAGCGTCCTGATGCACTCGCCAATGGCCAGGCCATCGGTCCGCAGCGCCGCGAGGGCCGCGGCGCGATGGCTACCGGCGGTCTCGGGGCATGCGCATGCCGCTGACGGCGGTGCTGTGCCCGCAGGCACCTCGCGGGGCTCAGTGCCGGAAGCGCCCGGGTTCGATTCGGGATGGGTCATGGTGGCTCCTTGAAGAACGCGCGGGGCCACGCCGATCCCTTCGGGGAAGTGGCAGCTTCCCGCGGAAAGGGTAAGACGATCCCGCATGCGCAGGCACGCGGGACACAAAGAAACGGGCCATCCTGGAAAGGGATGCCGCGGGTCGGGTGTCGGGCCGTCCATCGGAAGGGCGGCGGGGTCGCACAACGGGCGGGAGTCCGTGGTCTCTGAGGGCTGCGATTCGCTGGATCGACCAGCGGGCTGGCAGCTTGCCCACGCCGGTGCATGGCACCGCAAGCGCGTTCACTCTATCACTGGCCACCACTTCCTTCAATCCTTACGCAGGGCCTCGCGGCTGGCGGACGCCCGCCACCACGCCCGGGCGATGCACGCCGGGTGGTCACGGCGGCGGCGCACTGTTTCAGCGGGACGAGCGCCGCGGCGTGCGGAAGGTGATCGACCACCGCAGCACCCTCACCGGCACTGCCCGCAGCGCTGGAGGGAGGGCGGGGAGCTGGGCCACGACTACGCCACGGTCGGCCTGACGCTGCGCAGCCACCCGCTGGCGCTGCTGCGCCCTGCCCTGGCCCGGCGCCAGTTGGCCAGGGCGGCCGACCTCGAGGACGTGCCCGACGGCCGTTTCGTGCGCTGCGCCGGCATCGGCACGGTGCGCCGGCAGCCGGAGGCGGCCAACGGCACCATCTTCGTCAGCCTCGAGGCCGAGACCGGCAACGTGCAGGTCACCGTGTGGAAGTCGCTGCGGGAAAAGCAGCGGCCCGAGGTGCTGCGCTCGCGCCTGGCCGCGGTGTACGGGAAATGGCAGCGCGAGGGCGACGTGAAGAACCTCGTCGCGCACCGGCTGGCCGACCTCACGCCGCTGCTGGGGCGGCTGGCGACGACGTCGCGGGATTTCCGTTGAAGGCCGCGCCGCATCGCCACCCGAACCGCCCGCGTACTGGGGCGGTTTCGCGGGCATGCGCGCTGCGCCGCGCCGCGTGCCGCCGGCGATGCCCACAATGACCTCGCGCGCTGTCTCCTTCAAGGAGGCGCCTCCCGGCCCTGGCCGGGCGCCGCAGACGTCACCTGCCCCGACCTGAGCGCGACCCGCGCTCGCCGACTCCCCTGGGAACACCGCTTCCCTGGGGAGGCGGGTGTTCCCCTTTTCACCTGGAGAACACCATGCCCACTCCCGACCATGCCGGTGCCGATGCGGCACCGGACCGAGACCCCTCCGACCTCGAAGAGGTCCTCGGCGACGACGACGCGCAGCTCGTCGTGGACGCCCTCTACCGCCTGCGCGCGGACAAGCTCGAAGCGCTGCAGAGCGTCCAGGCCGAAGGCCTGTGCCCCGGAGGCCGCCCCTTCGAGCCGCAGGACTTCGGCATCCCGCAGATGAACCGCCTGCTGGCCCGCCTGGGTGCGGAGCCAGTCGACGAGACCTCCCCAGCGACGGAGCACTGACATGGGCCCGACCCCCTACCGGTACCTCCCCCTCTGGGCCAAGGTGGCCATCGAGCGGCTGGACGCCTGCGCCGAGCTGCGCACCGAGGCGATGCTCGACGAATTGCTCGACGGCTACGCGAGGACCTACGGAGAAGCCGTCGATGCGCAGAACCGCGAATCGGCCCGGCACATCTGCCGCCGCCGCTTCCTGGGCTCGTACAGCGAGCCGCCCCAGAGCGAGCCCGTCCCGCCCGGCACCCTGCGACTGGTGCGACTCGCCCGGGAGGGCGCGCTGGGCATCGGAGACCTCGTCGCGACGCAACGGCTGGGCGAATGCGAGGTCGCCCGCGTCCACACGCCGAACGCGATCGAGGTGCGCGCACTGGCCACCGGCCGGCACTACCTGATCAGCGGCCTGCATTTCGGGCCGGACGCCCGCGTCGTGGACCCCGGGAAGCCTCCCGGCACGCCGCGCCCCTGAAGCCACATCCACCGGCGGGCAGGCATCGCCTGGCCGCCTTCCGTTGCAAGGAGTACCGCATGTCCATTCCCAGCGCCATCGAAGGCGCGATGAATCTCTGGAACTCGGTGGAGACGGCGCTTCGCGCCGCCAACCCCGGCGCCAGCCACGAAGCACTTTTCCAGGCCACGGCCGAGGCCATGAACCAGGCCCTCGGCCTGGGGTGGAACGGCACGCGCGTCGTGTTCGACGACGGCACCTACAGCGTGCGGGTCAGCCGCGTGCTGGCGACCATCGCGCAGGGGGGCGGCGCCCGGTTCAGCGTGCCCGCAGGCCACGCCTGGTTCGACCGGTGCGCGCAGGCACGCACCGCCCGCGCCGCCGAAGCCCTCTATGCCGAGCTGCTGGCGCTGTCGGGTCCCTGAGCGGTCTGCCGACGCCACCCCGCCCCGGCCGCTGCGCGTGCCGCGCCCCCGAGCGCTGCCGCCACGCGCAATGCCCCGTCTACGGGGGCCATTGCGCGGGCGAGCGGTGGGCGGCGGCTTCCTGCAGCGGCGGGAGCCGCCCACAATCTGCTGGTCCCTTGCTTCCGCGCCTTCCTGCGGAAGCCCTCCCGGCCGACGCCGGGCGCCGCAGGCGTTATCTGCACCAGAGACCGCGGGCGCATCGCGCCCTCTTTCCCACGGGAATGCTGCTTCCCGCTGGGGTCGCGGCGTTCCCTGCCCATCTGCAAGGAGAACTCCATGACCCATCCTGTCCACGGCCGGACTCCGGCCACGATGTCCTGAGCGGAGGCGAGCATGCCGCATGCCACCTTCCCGCCCTGCCCTGTCTGCCAGGGCGACGGCTGCCTCCTCGGATCGCTGGGGCGCAGCACCTGGTTCCGTTGCCGCCAGTGCGGCATGGTCTTCCGCCGCGCCCGCCGGGCCCGCGGCCCACGCACGCCGGCGCCCAAGGCGCAGGGAGGCGCGTCATGAGGACCGCGCTGTCCCGATCCCTGCTGCGCCACCTGGAGCCCCTGGCGGCGATCTCGATCGTCCACCTCAGCGGCCCGACACGCGAGCGGCTCGCCGAAGGCAGGCTGTCCATCGTCGCGTACCCCAACGACTACGGCGGCTTCGTCCACGTGGGCACCGAGGACACGACGCCGGAGGAGCCCGATCTGGCCGCCATCTTCCGCATCGCGCGGCCCGCCGGGGTCGTGTGGATCAAGTTCGACGCGGATGCGCCAGCCGTCGACGGCCTGCCGGCGTTCGACGGCGCGGAGGACGCGCCATGAGCCGCCACATCGCCCATCTGGAGCACCGCGGCCGCAAGGTCACCGTGGTGGCGGGCTACGACCGGCCGCTGCGCGAGCTGTTCCTGCAGGTCCTCTATGCCGACCTGCCGCCCTGGGAGGACGAGCAGTTCCTCTATGCCAGCCTCGACGATCCGGCCCACGACTGGACCGACATCAACACCGTGGCCGACAGGCTGGAAGCGCTCGGGATCGCGGTGCCGGTCGGCATGATCGAGAGCATCTTCCTCGACCAGTGCCGCAACATCGGCAACCTGGTCGTCGAGCACCACGGCGATCAGCCACCGACGGTGCTGGCGGCCGGGTGATCCGACGGCACCGGCCCGCATGCGCGGGCCGGTGCCGTTCCCATCCCCCCGCCTGCCACGGCGTCCATGCCCGGCGCCTGATCCGCCACCCTGAATCAGCGCGCGCGGGCGCCGTTTCCGGCCGCGAGCGCGGCCGCCCTCTCGCCAGCCTGCGCGGCCCCTGGCATGCTGAAGGCGCTTGTCGGGCCCGCGCCCGAGCACGCCTTGTGCGTTCCCGAGCACCTCGGGCGTTGCGGTCGTTACCCGCCTGGTGCACTGCACCGCTGCCCTCTGCATCGCCGCCCTCGGGCGGCCGATCGCCTGCCGGCCCCGCCGGCCCCAGCCACTGCGCCCGCGCCCAGCGCGGCGCCTCCCCCTTCTCAGCGGCCCTGTCCGCGCAAACGTGCCGTACCCGCTCGCGGGTCGCGGCCCATCTCGTTTTCAGAAAGGCCATCCCATGCCCAACATCACCGAAATCCTGTGCGCCATCGAGCGCCGCGCCGAGCGCGCCATCGTTCAAGAGCTGCGCGTGATGACGCAGGAGATCCTCGCGATGCGCACCCACCTGTCGCACGAGCACCGCGCGCACGCCGATGCGCTGCTGCTCAAGCTCGACCATCTGGAGCGCTGCCAGCACGTGGAGACCGCGCCCCTGGCCATGGCGGCGCCGGATGGCGCGCCCGTGGTCCGCGGCGGCCCGCCGCTGGACACGCTCACGGCGCTGCAGCCGAGCCACCACCTGGTCCATTTCTACAGCCATGACGTCGGCGAACTGGAGCGGGTCGAGCTCACCGAGACGCTCGCCCAGGCCGCGCAGCTGGTGCGTGGGCACCTGTGCGCGCAGCCCCGGCCCGTGTGGCAGGTGCTGCACCACGCCGCGGACGGCGAGCTGAGGTTCCTCGGCGGCGAGGACATGGTGCTCGCCAGCATCCTGCCGACCGAGCCCAGCACGCCCGAGGTGGAGAGCGCGGTCGAGCACGCCTGCGCGGCGCTGACCGCTGGCGATCCCACGGCGCTGCGGCGCCTGTTCGCCGACCCTGCGGCACGCCGTCCGGCGCGCCTGGTCGCCTGACACCGGCACCACGGCGCCACCATTCACCCACCCCGCGGGGCCCGTCCCGCGCAGGGCCGGGTTCCGCCTTCACCGGAGGAATCCACCATGGATGTGACGCTGAATGCCGATATGCAGCTGTACGTCATCCCGAGCGGCGACGGCTACAGCTGCCTGGGCTTCGACAATGCCCGCGGCCATGCCGACCTGATCGCCGAGCGGCTCGGCCGCCGGGATCTGGCTTTCGCGGAGGGCGAGCACGGAACGCTCGCCGGCTACGCCAGATACTGCACGGCTGTCCACGCCTGGGGGCGCTCGCCGCTGGCCGGGTGTACGTATTTCGGGCCGGGCACCGATCCTCAGGCGGCGCGCGTGCTGGAAGCCTGCCGCCGCGACGGCCGCAAGGTGCGGCTGATGCTCGGCGACACCGCCACCGGCCGGTGCTGGCTGGAGGAACACGGCGTCGTCGGCTGCATCGGCCGCTCCACCGGCACCCTCAAGGTGCCGCTGCTGGTCGAGCCGGGCGCCGGCGGCGGCGGGTCCATCCTGACCGATTGCCTGCTGCGCATCGTCGAGTGGGACACCGGCCGCGACCTCTACCGGCACCGCGCCTACCGCCTGCCGAAGCTGGCGCTGCGCCACACCCCCGAGGAGAAAGCGCGTGCCTGGCAGGTGCTGCAGGGCGGCACCGTCGCCGCCGCGTTTTCCGACGCGGGCCGGGCTGGCGCCTACCTCGCCTTCATGTGCGGCGAGACCGTGGAGCCGCGGATTTTTCAGTGAGGCGGCAACGGCGGCCCTGACGGGCCGTCCCGCCTTCCCTTCTTCCCGATGCCACCACCCCCTTGGCGGGCGGCGGCCTGGAGACACCATGTACGAGATCCCTTTCGAGACGCTCAAGGAGCGCGCCAAGTGCGCGCTGGACCAGCGGATCGCCCGTTGCGATCCCTCGCACGGCGCGGTCGGCTTCGATGGCGGCCGCGCCGTGCGCATGCTCATTCCCTACACGCTGCTGGAAGCCGAGGAACGCGCGGTGCTGAGGGCGCTCGCGGCAGAGAGCGCGCAACGCTCGCCCCTGGGGCAGCGGGCCCGATCGCAGGCGCTGGCCGGCCGGACCGACTGGTCGCAGTGGCTGCTGCACGTGCGGCGCCGTGGCCACCGCCTCATCGATCACTGGGACGTGCGCTGCGTGGCGCACCTCATCGCGCACTTTCCCGAGTGTGTGACGGAGCGCCAGCGGCGCTTCGCCATCGCCTGCCACGTGAACGACGGCGCCGAGGAATGGGTCGTCGCCTTCACGGAAGCGCCCGCGGCGCGGGACCGGCGATGAGCCGCGGTCCGAAGCCCGCGGCGGGCCCACCCGACCTCGGCTGGCGCGACGACGGGCTGTTCACGTTGTTCCTGCCGAACACGAAGGCCGGCGAGGACGCCTGGCGCGTGCTGACTGCGCACACCGAGGGCACCGGCAAGGTGTTCTCGCACCACGCGCCGGAGGTCATCCGCCAGCTTCGCGCCCAGGGATACACCGTCGCGCGGCTGCCCGCCGGCAGCGGCGGGCCTTCCAGGGACGACGCGCTGCTCGCCGGATTGCTGGGCACACCGCAGCCGCCGAGCCGGCCCTAGCCGCGCCACGGTGCGAAAAGCGGACAGCCGGGACACCCGGCCGCGTCCGCGCTCGCGCCACTGGCGCGCCCCCATCACGGCGCCTCGCCCCGAGGCGCCGCCACAGCGAGCCCGCCGTCAGGGCGGGCTCTTTCAATGACCCCCTGGGGCGCCGCCGTCCCGAGAGGAACGCGTGCGCCCCCTTCATTCGAGGAAACGACATGCAAGACAACGAGCAACGGGAGAGCGCCCCGCTCTCCGCACCGCAGCGCATCGCCGCCAACCGGGCGGCGATCTTCGACGCGCTGCGCGCCGACGGCGTCGCGCGCGCGGTGGCCAGCTACACCGGCTCCGGCGACAACGGCGGCCCGGAAGGCGTCCAATACGAGTTGCCGGACGGCAGGACGCTGGAGCCCATTCCCGAGGTCCTCCAGTACAGGGAGACCTGCGAATGGTCCGGCGGCACCTGGCAGATGACGGTGACGCTGAAGGACTGGCCCCTGGACGACGCCATCACGGACGTCGCCATGGAGCTTGTCGACGAGCACTTCGGCGGCTGGGAGAACGGCGACGGCGCCTCGGGCGAGGTCGTCTTCGACACGGCCGATGGCAGCGTGGTCATCGAGCACCGGGCGTACTTTACCGACTCCGACTACCAGGAGGTCCGGCTGTGAAGGCGCATGTCTCGCTGGCCTGCTGGCCGGGGATGCGCCACGAAGCGGCCGCGGCGCTCCTGCACGCTCCGATCGGCGAACCGCTATTCGGACCGCTGTCGGCCGAGCACGTCCAGCTGGTGCCGCAATCGACGGGCTGCCTGACCGAGGACCGGGCCGACGCGCTGCGCATGGCCCATCCGCGCACACGCTTCCGGCTGCACGCCAACGTACATGTCCTCGCGGACCGCCGCTTCGCCGACCTCAGCGGCTTCACGCTGCACGCCGATTGGTTCGTCCAGGCGGCGCGCATCAGCCGCAGGCTCGGGGCGCCCGCGTACACGGCGCACGCCGGCCGGCGCGCGCAAGCGACGCTGTCCATGGCGCTGGAGCACGCGCGCCGCTGCGCCGACCTGTTCGGCTGCCCGGTCGGCATCGAGGGCCACTACCCCACGCCGGGCGACACGTGGCTGGTCTCGAGCTGGTCCGAATACCGGGCGGTGTTCGAGTCGGGCGTGCCCTACGCGCTCGATCTGTCGCACCTGCACATCCTGGCGACTGCCACCGGACGCCATGAGCCGACGTTCGTGGCCGAGATGCTCGCCTGCGAGCGCTGCATCGAGGTCCACGTCAGCGACAACGACGGCCGCGGCGACTGGCACCAGGTCTGCACCGTGCCGTCCTGGTGGTACCCGCTGCTGATCCACATCCAACCCAGCGCGGTGGTGTTCTCAGAGGGAAACCACCGCAGAACGAGGAACACCCATGTCCACTGAATCCACAGAAGAGCAGCCCGCCTACCTCGCGGGCGCCGACGGCGCCGTGGCGCTCAATGCCGCCGGCATCGGGGCCGAAGCCCGCTACCGGGCGGCGCATGCCGATCGCGAGCGGCTCGACCGCAGCTGGGCGGGCGCCACGCTGGCGGCGCTCTTCCTCCAGCACGCCTGGCTCGACGCCGTCACGCTGTCGTTCGAGGTCACATCCGAGTACGACGACAGCGGGGGCTTCTACCGCTGCATCCGGTGCCAGGCCTCGGCGGTCCGCGCGGTTCCTGGGCTGAACGGACCAGAGGAGGCGTTCCCGGATGGTGAGTTCGACCTCGATGCCGCCAGCAGCCTCGTCGAGGAAGCGCTGGAAGACGGCGAATTCGACCTCTACACCGGTCTTGCCAAGTATCCCGAGGGGTTCGACACGCTCACCGTGTCGCTGGAGCGCGCGGCCATCGCCACGCTGCTTGAGCACTGCCCCTTCGACGGAGACCTCGCCTGCGCGGCCTGGGGATTGACGTAAGCCGGGCAAGGCGGGGGCAGCGACGGCGCCTTCAGTGCGTCCTCGCCCTCCCCTGCTGCGCGCATTCCGGCCGCCCGGCCGGAATGCGCCCTTACCTCCGGGCCGCCGTCGCCGATGCCGGCCGGCGGCCCGCCACTTCTTTCGGAGATATCCCATGACCTACCAGTTGATGACCATCGGCCCCTCGCCCTGCGAGGAGGCCTGCGCCCAGGTCGGCCGGGCCGACTACGACGAGCGCTCGCGGCGCGAGTGCCGGGTGTTCCTGCGCATGCTGGAGCGCCTGTACCCGCTGGCCGACGACGTGCCGGCCCGGTTCACAGTGCGGAGCTTTCCGCACGATTTCGGCGCCTACCGCGAGGTCTGCGTCCGCTACGACGACACCGATGCCCGCGCCTGCGACCACGCCTACGAGGTCGAGGGCAACACCCCGGCCGAATGGGACGCGATCGCGCGCTATGAACTGCTCTGGATCGAGCGGCACGACCTGCTCCAGCGCGCCGTGCAACGCGGCGAGATGCTGCCGCAGGAGGTGCCCGAGCAGTACCGCCGGGATGAGGCTCCGGCGCTGCCCACGCAACTGAGTTTCGCCGAGCTGCTCGCGGCGTTCCCGCTGTAGCCCGGAGCACGCGAGCGGCGGGGCGCTGCGCCGCCGGGCATCACCCAGGCGGCATGTTCCCATGAGCCACCAGGCAGGCTTCCTCCGGAGCGCCTGCCTCTTCGACGCGGAGGCGGCCGGTTTGTCCCTGGCGGACACCGCCGCCTGGCCCTTTCAGGCCGCCTGAAGCCTGGATGAACGCACCGGCCGCTGGGACGCGCCGACGATCTTCGGCGCAAGCATGCGGCGCCTGGCCCGGCCGGGCGCTGCCGAGGCGCCATCCCCGGGTCCCGCCGGGATCACCGGCGGATGTCCGCGGGCGGCGCGGTGAATTGCGTGTCGATCAAGCGCCAGGCGTCCTGTGCCAGCGGCGCCGCGCTTTCCTCGAGGATATGCGCGACCAGTCCGCCGCAGCGCCCGATCAGCGCAAGGCACGTCGCGAGCCGTGGCTCGAGCCCCATGCCCAGGACGCACAGCGCCGTCCCGCCGGCCGCGTTCAGCGGCAGGCGCCGGCCCTGCCGCTCGAGTTCCTGCACGATGGCGTCGGCCAGGCGCCATGCCTTGCCGTGGAAGCCGTTCTCCTGCGCGATGCGCCGCAGCGCGGGGACGCGGGGATCGCCCTCGGTGTGCACCGGATGGCCAAAGCCGACAAACCGGGTTCCCGCCGAAGGTGCGGCCAGTTCGCGCGCGAGCCGGGCGTAGGCTTCAGGGCCGTTGCCGTCGGTCAGGCCCGCCGTCCAGCCGGCGAACTGCTCGGCCGCCAGCGACGCCGGGCCCAGGAAGCGGGAGCCCGCGCCCAGCAGCCCCGCCGCGACGGCGCCAGCCAGCGACTCGGGTGCGCCGAGATAGGCCATCCGGGCGGCGATGGCCGGCGGGGTCAGGCCATGGTCCAGGGCCACCACGAGGATGGCGTCGATCATCCGCTTCTCCTCGGCGCGCGGCCTGCGGCCCAGCACGCACAGGACCAGCGCCTCCACGAAGTCCATCTTGCCGAGGACCTCGTGCGCCAGGTCATGGCCGCGCAGCGTGACCGTGTGGGTGCTCGCGTGGCCGATGGCTGTCACGTTCATGGCGGATACCTTCCTTTTTGTCTTTCGCGTCGCTCACGGCAGCAGGACGATCTTGCCCAGGTGCAGGTTGCCGCGCATGAACTCCTGGGCCTGCAGCGCCTCGTCCAGGGGGAACGTCCTGGAGATCACGGGGCGCAGCGTGCCGTCCGCGAGGCGCGGCCCAAGCTCCGCCTCGAACCGCCGGCACACCTGCGCCCGCTCCGCGAGGCTGCGGCTGCGGAAGGACACGCCGATCAGCTGCAGCCGGCGCAAAGCGAGCAGGTTCAGGTCGAGCGTGTCCTCGGTGCCGCCCAGCATGCCGAGCACCACGATGCGCCCGCGAACCGCCGCCGCGGCCAGATTCTGGGCGAGCACGCCGCCGCCGATCGCATCCAGGATCAGCGCCGTCCCCTGCCCGCCGGTCTTCTCCAGGACGGCGCGCGAGAAGTCGGGCGCCCGCGCCAGGTCCACGATCTCCTGCAGGCCGTGCGCGCGCAGCGGCTCGGCCCTGTCGGCACGGCGCGTCGAGCCCATGACGAGGCCCGCGCCGAGCACCCGCGCGATCTGCACCGCGGCGATTCCCACGCCGGAGGTCACGGAGTGGATGAGGACCGATTCGCCGCCGGCCAGGTGGCCGGCGCTGCGCAGCGCGTCGTGCGCCGTCAGGTAGCTCACCGGCACGGCTGCGGCGTCGAGCAGCGGCAGCGCGTCCGGCACCCTCAGGGCCACGTCTTCGTCTACGCACACCTGTTCGGCGTAGCTGCCGTCGGCCAAGGCCATGACGCGGTCGCCGGGCGCGAAGCGCGTCACCCCCGGGCCCAGCGCGATGACTTCGCCGCTCATCTCGTTGCCCGCGATGTGGACTGGACGCGGCGCATAGTGCTTCTGCGTACGGCTCAGGTCCGAGCGGTTCAGGGCCGCGGCATGGACGTGCACCAGCACCTGGCCCGGCCCGGGCACCGGCGCGGCCACCTCCCGCACCTGCAGCGTCTTGCCTTGCGGCGAATCGACCACCACGACGGCTTTCATCGGCGCGCCTCCCGGCCGCCGGCGGCGAAGGAACTAGAACGCATGGGTGATCCCGATGCCGATGTTCTTGGCGGTGGGGTTGCCCGCGGGAACCGCGTTCGCCGGACGCGGCGCGGGCCCGGTCGACAGCACGTACTGGGAGCCGTTGCGGTTGCGCACCGCCCCGACGGATCCCCACAGCGTGGTGCGCTTGGACAGTGCGTACTCCGCGCCGAGCGCCAGCCACGGCACATCCCTGTTGCCCACCGGCGCCGCGTAGTCGCTGCGGTCGCGCAGGTAGAACACCTCGCCGATCAGCGTCCAGGCACCCACCGGCGCGCGCACCCCCAGGTTCAGCAGCGTGAAGTCGCCCGCGCCGCGGGCGGTCAGCCCCTCCATGCGCTCCAGCACGCCGGTGCAGGTGAGGCAGTCGTTCTTCTCGCGCGTGTACCCGGCGAAGACCTTTGCGAAGCCCGCGTCGTAGCTGCCGCCCACCATCAGGCCGCGCGCCGCGCCCACCCGGTCCGTGCTGCCGGCGCCGCGCTGCTTGGCCACCGAGACGAGGACGTTCCAGGGGCGTGCGTTGTACTGCAGCGTGGCCCCGACCATGCTGCCCTGCGTGGTGCTCTTCTCGCCGGCGGATCCGTGCAGTTGGAGCTGCACGCCGCCCCAGGACGGCGAGGTGTAGTGCACTGCGTTGTCGGAGCGGGCCGCGGCGATCAGGTGCAGCGGGTACTTGTCGCTCGTCGCGGTGCTCCTCGTGATCGCCGACACCGAGCCCGACTGGCCGGCCTGGAATGCATTGACCGAAAGCGATGCCACATAGAAGGTGCTGCCCATGCGGCCGAGGCGGATCGTGCCCCAGTCCTTGGAGGAAAGCCCCACCGTGGCCTCCCGCCCGAACGCGCGGCCGCCCTGGGCGAACGTGCCGGTGTCGGCGTTGATGCCGCTTTCGAGGCGGAACACCGCCGACAGGCCGCCGCCGAGGTCCTCGGTTCCGCGGAATCCCAGCCGCGAGCCGACCAGCCCGCCGGACAGCTGACGCACCTGGCTGAACGATCCGGCCTTGCCGTAGTCCATGCCGACGTCGAGCACGCCGTAGACCACCACGTTGGTCTGCGCGTGGGAGTGGGAGGCGGCCAGGGCAAAGCAAGCCCCCGCCGCCGCGATGGCGTGTTTCATGGTTGTCTCCTCTTGTTCTGGTGGTGCCGGTCGGGGGCTACTTGTTCGCGCCCCGTTTGAGCAGCCGGCTCTGGAGTTCGGAATCGGCGCGCGCGCGCTCGAGGAACTGGGCACTGGTGGACCCTTGCACCACGAAGCCCTCCGCCACCAGCTTGTGCCGCAGCGGCTCGCTGAGCACCACAGCGCGGATCGCATCGCTCAGCTGGTCGACCCTGGCCTTGGGCAGCCCTGCGGGAGCGACCACGCCGACCCAGGACGCAGCCTCCATGCCCGGGAAGGTCTCACTGAGCGTCGGGACCTCCGGCAGCAAGGTGGACCGGGTGGGCCCGCCGTACGCGAGCGCGCGCAGCTGACCGCTCTCAATATGGGCCAGGGCCGCCGGCAAGGCGCCCATGATGTAGTCGAAGCGCCCGGCCAGCAGATCCGCCAGGTAGGCGCCACCGCCGCCGTTGTACGGCACGCGCAGCGCCTGGAAGCCGGCCTTCTCGGCGAACAGCGCCGCATTCAAGGTCGTCGACGTGCCCTCGCCGATCGCGCCGTACGTCACCTTGTTCGGGCCCGCCTTGCCGGCGGCGATGAGGTCGTCCAGGGTCCTGTAGGGCGTGCGGGCGGAGGTGACCAGCACGTGCGGCGCGGTCACCACGAGGCTGACGAACTCGAAGGACCTGAACGGATGGTAGGCAAGGCTCGGGTAGACGAGGTGGTCCACGGCGTGCGAGTCGTAGACGATCCCGAGCATCGATCCGTCGGCCGGCGCACGCGCGACCTCGCTGATGCCGATGGTCCCGCCGGCGCCGGGCTTGTTGAGCACGAGGAAATTCTGGCCCAGCTTCTCCGTCAACCCATTCGCCACGTAGCGGCCCACCTTGTCGGTGGTGCCTCCAGCAGGGTACGGAACGACCACCGTGACCGGCCTGGGGCTGGCGAAGATGGCGGGGGCGATGGCGCCCAGCGGCACGCCCAGCAAAATCGATCTGCGTTTCATCGTTGTCTCCTTGATGTCTTCCGTTCTTCCCTTGGACAGCAGCCCTGCCCCACCCGGTGCGCGGCCGCACCGGCTGGCGGCTCTCCGATACACGGTGCTGCGTGGCCGGCCGCAGCGCGGCAGGCTCAGTTCACTCCGCGGGCCTTGCCCTCCCAGTACGGCGCGCGCAACGCCTTCTTGTCGATCTTCCCGACCTTCGTCACCGGCAGGCTGCCCGTGATCTCGATCGTCTTGGGCGCCTTGATCGAGCCGATGTTCGCCTTGGCGAAGGCAATGAGATCCGCCTCGGCGGGGCAACACTGGGGCTGCGGCACGACGAAGGCCTTCACGGCCTCGCCCCAGCGTTCGTCGGGCACGCCGATCACCGCCGAGGCCTTGACGTCCGGGTGCGCCTCCAGGACGCTTTCCACCTCCGACGCATAGACGTTGAACCCGCCGGAGATGATCATGTCCTTGGCGCGGTCGACGATATGGAAGAAGCCGTACGGGTCCACGCGGGCCAGGTCACCGGTATGCAGCCAGCCGTCCCTGATCGTCGCCTCGGTCAGCTCGGGGTTGTTCAGGTAGCCCAGCATCACGTGCGGCGCCCGCACGCAGATCTCGCCCACCTCCCCGGAGCCGGTGCGCGCCTGGCCGTCCTGGCCGACCAGCTTGATGCTCACGCCCGGATAGGGCTTGCCGGCCGCCATGAGCCGCTGCGGATCCTCGTGCACATGCTCCTGCGCCGACAGGTACAGGATGGCGCCGGGCGCCTCCGACTGACCGTAGCTCTGGACCAGCACCGGCCCGAACAGCTCCAGCGCCTGCCGCAGGCGGGCGGGCGACGCCGGAGCGGCGCCGTAGGTGACCCTGCGCAGTTGCCCGCGCTGGATCCGGGCCACGTCCGGGTGGTCGAGCAAGGCGTACAGCATCGTCGGCACCAGGAACAGCGAGTTGACCCGGCCGCTGGCGATCTCCGCGGTCACGCGCGCCGCATCGAACCCGTTGTGGATGACGACGCGCCCGCCCATCCACAGCACCGGGGGGATGAACGAGCCGCCGCCGTGCGAGATCGGCGAGGCCACGAGCAGCCGGGTATCGCCGTCGTAGCCGTTGGCGATGACGTGCAGCATCGTGGCGTAGGTCAGCGCGGCCGAGGCGATCATCACGCCCTTGGGCTTGCCCGTCGTGCCGCCGGTGTAGTTGAGGCGGGCGCAGCCCTGCGGGTCCGCGGCCCCGGCGAACGAGCGCAGCGGGCGCTGCGGCTGCCCGGCGGCCGCGGTGGCCAGCTCGTCGTGGGTCGCGCGCAGGAATGCGTGCCCGCAGGACGCCGCCAATTGCTGCGCGCGGCCGGCACGCCCTGCATCGACGATCACCAGGGCGGGCCGGCTGTCCTCGATGGCGAAGCGATGGTCCTCCAGATCGCCGTTGTATTGCAGCGGCACCAGGGTGAAGCCTCCGACGTAGGCCGCCGCGACCACCAGGAAGGCCTCATAGCCGTTCGCCGCGATCTGCGCGATCCGGTCGCCCGGCTTCAAGCCCAGGGCCCGCAGCGCGCCGATCGTCCTGGCGACGTCCGACGCCAGCTGCGCATACGTCACCTCGGCGCCGTCGCACTCGATCGCCACCCTGGCGCCGGAGCGCTCGAACGCATGGACCAGCGCCTCTCCCATCGACGCCATCGCGTTTGCCTGCATTGCTTTCCCTTCCATCCACATCGGTTGCACCGAAGTCTAGGAAGGGCGGCGCGCCCGTGGTGCCGCGAAGTTCCACATACAGGGAACTTCGCGCGAATGGCCGCGCGCTAGGGCGTGACGGGGACGGCGAAAGCGTCGGCCGGGAAGCGGGAGCGTTGCAGCAGGCTCTCTTGCAGGACCAGCGCTTCCGCATAGAGCGCGTCCAGCACCGACTGCTCATGGCTGCGGCTCATGCGGCCCAGGGTCGTGGCCACGCTGATGGCCAGCAGGGGCCGTCCCGACCCGTCGTTGATGCTCACGCCGAGCGACACCACCCCGTGCGCCACATGGTTCGCCATCCGGGCGAAACCCAGCGCGCGCGTGCGCTCCACCATCTCCTGGACGTAGGCCGAGGAGACGCCGGCGAAGGCCTCCAGCCGCTTGCGGTTCGCCGCGTTGATCACGGTCACCTGCTCGTCGCTCAGCTGGCTGAGCACCGCCATCCCCATCGAGCCCACCCCCAGGGGATGGACGCGGCCTTTCGGCGGCACGATGGGCGGGCGCACTTCGGCGCCGATGCGGTGGTCGATGCACACGGACGAGGCGCCACACCGCTTGCCCAGGAACACGGTGTCGCCCGTACTGCAGGCGATGCGGTCCAGCGAAGTCTCGCACAGCGGGCGCACGTCGTAGCGGTAGGACGAGACCAATCCCATCTCGTAGGCCAGGGGCCCGAGCCGGTACCTGCGCTGCTCGTCACGGGACAGCAGTCCGGCGCCGACGAGCTCCAACAGCAGCCGATGGGTCGTGGACTTGTTCAGGCCCGTGGCCTCCACCACGTCCGAGAGACCCAGTCCGCCCTGGCCCGCCTGCATGATCAGCGAGGCGATCCGCAGGCCCCGCCCCAGCGTCTGTGCGCCGTCACGCCTGGCGCCGTGATCAAACGGTACAACCATGATGTCTCCCAAGATGGTTTCGGATGCCATGCCTGTGCCCGGACCGAGACCAGAGCGCCGGACGATTCTTGTCATATTTTGCAGCCTTACCCCGCCGCCCCTTCCCAGGGGCGTGCGAGCGGCAGCGGGCCGACGCCCCATCCGGCGGACTGTCCGGCAAGGGTGCGCAGCGCCGTCAGGGGCGCTCCGCGCGGGCGCGGCCGCTCACCGCGGCGCGAGGGACTGCGGATCCAGCGTCACGACCGTGGCGTCTCGCCGCCGCGGTCGTCCGCGCCGGGAGGGTCCTCGGCCAGCAGCCGATGGCGCTCCTCGGGCCGGGTCAGCCCGGGCAGCACCCGGCTGGCCACCAGCCAGCACACCCCGAAGGCCGACAGCGCCACCGCCTCGCCGTAGAACACGATGCGCGGCAGCCGCGCCTCGATGCCCAGATCGTCACCCCAGATGCCATTGACCAGCAGCACGGCCATGGCCGCGACCATGGCCCAGAAGCATGCGAGGTACAGCCTCGCGCGCCAGTGCGCCTGCCGGTGGGGCTTGCTGCGCGCATGCCGGTAGAACGCGATGCAGAAATACGCCAGCACCGAGAACATGACGGCGGCGCAGGCATAGTGGACATAGGGGATGATCTCCTCGCGGCCGCCGCACTTGCAGGGAAACATGGCCACGCCGAGGCCCGCCAGCGCCGCCACCCGGGACAGGACCATGTGCGCCCGGGTCTGCCCGTTGTACGAGAGCAGGAAGGCCGAGATCGCAAACAGGAAGCCGACGAAGATGTTGCGCGACCAGTCGCCCGCGAAATACGACTCGCTGATGGATGCGAGCGGGCGCTCGAGTGTGGACACCCAGCCGGTGACGGAAGCGATCGCAATGGCGATGACGCCCACGATCAGCTTCGTGGTGAGCTGGTTGATCTCGGGATACCGGGGTTTCCTGATGACGCGCATGATCTCTCTCCTCCTGCGAATGCGTTGTACCGGAACCGAGGGCATGCCGCCACAGCTGAGCAGCGCCGCGCCGTCCGGTTCGCCGCTTGGCCAGGGGGCGGCCGCGGGCGGACACCGCTCCATGCTGCCGCCGTGCGGGTCGCCTGAGCCGCCCGCGCCACGTCAGGCCGCCTCGGCCAAGCCGGGCGCATCGAGCGGCCGGTCGCCGATGACGATGCGAAACGGCGGCAGGCCGCGCAGCAGCATGCGGCCCCAATGCGTTCTCCCGAGCCGCGGATCCAGCACCGTCACCGTGCCGTGGTCGTCGTCCGTGCGCAGCAGCCGCCCCGTGGCCTGCGCCAGCCGGATGCCGACCTCCGGCACGCTGCGTTCCAGGAATGCGGAGCGCCCCTGTGCCTCTATCCACTCGCGGCGCGTCTCTTCCAGCGGGTTGTCCGGCACGGAGAACGGCAGCTTGGCGCAGATGACATGGGTGCAGTACTCGCCCGGCAGATCGACGCCCTCGGCCAGGCTGGCCAGACCGAACAGCACCGAGCGCTCGCCCGCATCGATCCGGGCACGGTGGCGCTCGAGCAGCTCGCGCCGGGAGCATTCACCCTGCATGAGCACGCAGGCCTTCAGTTCGTCGGGTAAGGCTGCCTGGACCTCGCGCATCTGCCGGGCCGAGGCGAACAGCACCAGCGAGCCGCGCTGGCGCGCCAGCAAGGCAGGAAGACGCCGCACGATCTCCTGCCCATGGGCGGCCGCATCGCGGGGATCGGCGCGCACTCCCGGGATATGCAGGACCGCCCGGCGCCCATAGTCGAACGGCGATGCCAGCGCCAAAGGTTCCAGTGCCGCATAGCCTTGCAGTCCCGCCTCCTCCAGGAACATGGCGAAGCGCCCGCAGGCGCGCAAGGTCGCCGACGTCAACACCGCAGCGCCGACCTTGTTCCACAGCAGTTCCCGCAGCCGCGGCCCGCCGCTGATCGGCGCCGCGCAGACCAGGAAGTCGTCGCCACCGCCCGAACCCGCATGGCGCTCCACCCAGCGCGCCACGGGCAGCGGATGCTGCGTCTCGTCGCACAGCATCCAGTCCCAGGTCGCGACCAGCTCCTCCAGTTTCGGGAAGTACCCCCCGAGCGTGGCCAGGTGCGGCTGCACGGCCTCGGCACGATCGCCTGCGCGGTCCACGAGCGCCGTGCGGAGCGTCAGAAGGTCCTGGCCCATCGCGCGCGCTGCGTCCAGCACGGCAGCGCCCGCTTTCCGCACCTCCACAGGCAGCACGCCGCCTGCGAAGCGGCTGATGCGTTGCTGGCCAGCGAACTCTCAGTGCCGCCCCACGGCCTCCAGCAGGCGCTCCAGCGCCGCGCACAGCCGCGCGGCAGGGAGGGCAGGATCCGGGAGATCCGGGCCGAACCGGCCGAGCCGCAGCGCCGTGACGGCGGCGCGGGCATCGCGGGCCGCATGGGACACCCAGGAGGCCGCACTGCACACGGAGTGGCGCGAGGCGCAGTGGTCCACCACCTTGGAGGGCAGGCTGTGCGCCTCGTCGAAGACTACCAGCGCCTCGCGCAGATCGGGCAGCGTGCTGCCGGGCTCCATGTCCGCTGCCGCCAGCACGAGGTCGTGGTTGGCGATGGTGAGGTCGGCCTCCTTGGCACGCTGGCGGGCCTGGTAGAAGGGGCAGCGCGCATAGCTCGGACAGCGGCTGCCCAGGCAGCCCGGGCGGTCCGTCGTGACGCTGGCCCAGACGGACTCCGGGATCACCTGCGGCCAGGCGTCGCGGTCTCCGCACCAGCGGCCGGCATCGAAGGCCTCGGCCAGGCGCGAGAACCAGCGCAGCGGCCGCACGCCGGCACCGTCCGCCGCCGCGTCGTCTTGCTGCCCGGGCGCGTCGCGCGGCTCGACCGCGGCCTGCTGGTCCAGACGCTGCGCGAGCCGCGCCGGGCACAGGAAGCGCCGCCGGCCCTTGGCCACGACGTAGGAGACCGGGAACGGCAGAAAGCGCAGCAGGTCCGGCACGTCCTTGTGCAGCAGTTGCTCCTGCAGCGTGACGGTGGACGAGGACACGACCAGCTTGCGGCCGCGCAAGTGCGCCAGCACCAGTGCGGGCAGCAGATAGGCGACCGTCTTGCCGGTGCCCGTTCCGGCCTCGATCACGGCGAGGTGCGCTCCGTCGCTTCGCTCTGCGTCGCTGGCATCGACGCGGGCAAGCGCGTGCGCCACCGCCGCGATCATCTGCAGCTGCGGGCGGCGCGCGCGGAACCCCGGCGATCGTTCGCGGATCGCGTCGAGACACCGTTGCATCAGCTGCTTCTCGTCGGGGGTGAGCATGGCCCAGCATCGCCCCCGTTTCGGCCCGGTCAACCCCGGCGGCGACCGCGAGGCGCAGGCAGCGCATGGCATCGCAGGCTGCGGCGCAGCGCCCTGGACCCGAGCAAGTGCCGCCGCGGGACCGGCAACGATTCCAGGCTTCCGGCGCTGGCTCCTTATCCCGGCGGATACGCTGCAGCACGCCCTGTGGCCGCGTCAAGGTCGCAACTGCGGCACTTCCTTCCCCGGGGGCACGTGCCCTCTAGCGCCGCGCCCGGCGAGCCGCTACCGGCGCCCCGTCCGTGCTGTGGGATCCACAGGCCGAAAGCGCCGTGCTGGAGACGCTGCGGCTTGGCAGATCCAGCAGCATCTGCTGCCGGACCCGCAGGGCGAGCACGCGCGGCGCATGCGCATGCACCTGCGGGCGCGGCATCGCGAGGCGTCACGGACCGCGCCCTGAGGCCGGTGCCGCGGCCCTGCCCGTCCCGATGCCGGGCGGCGCGGGGCCGCAGCCGACTCCGCCGCGCCCGAACTGCCCCAGGTACCTCCGGATTGACGCCGCATGCAGGTGTGGCCCAATCAACCACCGCACGATCACAAGAAGAACCGCACGTTGGACTCCACCACTTCCATTTCCGCGACAGGCTCCAGGTTCGAGCGGCGCAAGCAGGCGCGCCCGGGCGAATTGCTGGAGGCGGCGCTCGCGCTGTTCGTCGAGAAGGGGTTCGCCGCCACCCGCGTCGACGAAGTGGCAGCCCGGGCGGGCGTCTCCAAGGGCACGCTGTTCCTGTACTTCTCCACCAAGGAAGACTTGCTCAAGGCCGTGGTGCGCGAGGTCATCGCAGGACGCTTCGCCGAATGGGGCCGCGAGCTGGACAGCTTCGAGGGCAGCACGGAAGAACTGCTGCGTTACTGCATGCAGGTGTGGTGGCGGCGCGTGGGGGACACGCCGGCCGCGGGCATCTCCAAGCTGATGCTGTGCGAGGCACAGAACTTCCCCGAGCTGTCGGACTTCTACCGGCGCGAGGTCATCGAGCCCGGCAACGAACTGGTCGGCCGCATCCTGCGGCGGGGTGTCGAACGCGGCGAGCTGCGCATTCCCGAAATGCAATACGCCGTCAAGCTCGTGCTCGCACCCATGCTCTTCCTCTCGCTGTGGGAGCATGCGGGAGGACTGCGCACCCCGCAGCCCAACGACTTCGACCAGCAGCGCTTTCTCAGCCTGCACGTCGAGGCACTGCTGCACGGTTGGCGCGCCACGCCATCGGTACCGTCGCCCGCGGCGTGAGTTCCTCCTGCTTCGGCCTTTGCCTCTCTCCAACCGGCCCGCCGACGAAGCACCTCGCGTCCCGGGCCGGCAGGGGTCGGCCCAGGGGATCAGCCACGTGCGCCGGTGGGCTCGGAAGACGAGCGCGCGATGTCTGCAAGGTCGCTCACATAAGCCTGCAGCAACTGGCGGGCGGACGGTTCGGTCGTCGCAGCGGTCCGGTAGAAGCATTCCAGCAGCAGTTCGTCATCGAACTCGCTGATCGCGAGCAGCAGATCGAACCCGCCATCACCGCCCCGATCACCTGACGCGTCGGACTCGAGCAGCCGCGCGATGGTCGCCTCTCCCAGCCAGCACCGCGTGTACCGGAAAGCCACGCCGCCCCGCGCGTCGGCGTATGCCATGCCGGGGCCAGCACCGCCCGCGATCGCCCGGCGCATGTCCTTCGGCATGGCCGTCTCGTCGCGCGGCTGCACGGCGCCACCGGCGACGCCGCGCTGCATCGCCCCACCCTGGCCCGGTTCCGGCCAAAGAACGGTGATCGATGCCTCCCCATGCAGTCCTTGCCGGTCGAGCGCCAGGCCGAACATCGCCAGCAGCATTTCGGCGAGACGGCATCCGCTGCGCCGGGCGGCGCGCCGAAGGTCCCATACCGCCCCATCGGTGATCAGGAGCGAAAGCTGGCCATGGGTCTGTGGCGGCTGCACCGCGGCGCCTGCGCGCCGCGGACCCGGTTCACGGGCATCCGGCGCCATGTCGGCTGCCGCAGACGGCGGCGGTGGGGCGCCAGGCGGACCGAGATCTGCCGGCAACCTGCATGTGGGATCGCACATGGGGTCCATCAGCTCGACAGCCGTCCCTGCACTTCGACCCAGCACGCGAAGAGCGGTTGCCCGCCGATCACCACCGGCGGCGCCGCGCGGTGGGCGGCACAGCCGGCTCGCCGCAGCAGCCGTTCCACGCCGAGCGGAGACACCGTGATCAGGCGCTGGACGCCGTTGTCGGCCGCCAGACGCAGCACCTCGCGCAGCAGCTGCAGGGTGACCGGCGACGAGAACTGGCCCAGGGGATGGGCCCCCGCCTGCGCGAAATCCACGGCCGCGAAACGCGACAGTTCCCAGACGTCGGCGCGCCGCGGCGGCTCGACGCCCCCCATCAGCTGCGGGAACACCTCGCCGAGCAGATAGGGCTTGTCGGTCGGCATCAGGCGGGCGGTGCCGACCAGGCGGCCGTCGTACTCGCGGGCGGCCAGATAGATGGTGTCGGGGCGGTCGAACTGGTCCAGCTCCAGCCCCTCGCGGGCCGGAAGCTCCCATCCGAGCGTCTCGATGAACACCTTGTGCCGGTAACGCGCAATGCCCTCGAACAATTCCGGCGACAGGGACCTCGGGGTGCCTTCAATAATCTCCACATCGGCCTCCAGCAACGACTGACGAGCCGCCATTGCATCGTCAGCCCGCGCTTTGCGGTACTACCAACTGCTGGAGGACACTTATAGCGTGCAGCGCAACAGGACCTGCCGCGGGTTGTCGCGCCACGGCAGCGCGTCCACCACGGTGCCCAGGACTTCGAGATTGCGCCGCCAGGCGTAGTCGGCGCCATGCCGGTCGATCAACATGACGTTGCTGCGGGGCCAGCCCACGCGCGCCAGCCCGAGCACGCCCGGCGCGCACACCAGCCGCCAGTCCCAGCCGATGCTCAGGCACGGCGCGGCGCGGCTGAACCACTCGCTGTAGCCGCAGATCGCGGTCTGTGCGCCGCACCGCGCAATGTCCTGGGGGTCCTGTTCCAGCCGCGAAAGCATGTGCTCCAGCCGAAGGTCGAGCATGGCGTCCAGCGACAGCCGCACAAAGCCATCCGTGCTGGACAGCCAGGGACCTTCACCGTACGCGGGACCGTATTGCCATGTCATGTCGTCATCGTGCGCCTATGCCGCGGGCCGGGCGCTCCGCCGCGCGCACCCGACAGTTTCGGAGAGCGGCGGCGGCCCGTCAAACCGTCGCTGCGCTTCTCACGACAGCAGGCCCATCGCGAGCGCGCGAACGGCGGCGGTTGCCTTGTTGGGCGAATTCATCTTGAGGGTCGCGTTCTTGACGTGGTAGTTCACCGTATCGATGCTGATCGAGAGGATGAGCGCGATCTCCCCGGCGGTCTTGCCGTCGATGGTCCATTTGAGCACTTCCGTCTCCCGGGCCGTCAGGTCGGCGCCCGGCGGTCCGTACAGCCTGGGCTTGAAGTGGCGGCCCAGTGCCATGTGCGCGATGTTCACCAGCCAGGACATCTGCATCCGCTTGTCCGCCATCTCCGTGCCGGTGATCGGCTCGGACGAGCGCGACAGGCTGAGCATGCTCGTCACCCCGTACGCGTCCAGGCTCGACTGGCACCAGCCGTAGCGCAGGCCTGCGGACTGCGCCTCGGACCACAGCCCCGGGGTCGATGCGAAGACCTGTTCGCTCCAGACGAGCGGCACCTGGCTGCTGCGCCCGTGCAGCACCGTGGGGTCGACGCGCACGTAGCCCGCCTCGAGATACCGGTGCTGCCACACCGCGGGGTAGTCGTTGACCAGCATGACCTTCGGATCGGTCACCGGCAGGGGCACGCGCAGCCCGAACGCGCACCACTCGAAGCCCAGGCCCCTGGCGGCGAACGCGATATGGGCGAACACCTCGTCCTCGGCGCCGTCGGGGTCGATGGCCTGCATCAGGGATCCCGCCCAGTTCTCCATGGCTCTTCTCCCGCCCACCCTCCTTCCAGAGAATCCCCACGGCGGCGGGCGCACCGTGCATGGACATGGAACACACTGGTCTACCTTGTGGGCGGCCAACGACTCCCCGCCGCCAGCGGATATTGCTGTCGGCAGGCCGCCCGACACGCAGTGCCGGGCAACGCAACTACCGATTTTGCTGCGATTGCACGGAAATCGGGCAGGTTATTCCGGCGGACCGTCCCCTGGAGCGGGCAGACGCAGGCCACCGGACGGCAGCCGCTGGCGCTGTTCGGTCGTCCGGTGGGTTGCATGCGACGCTCCTCAGCGGCTGGCGCGCCCGGGCTCGCGCTGCAGCAGGGCCAATGCGCGGGCCACACCCAGCCGCGCGTCGCCTCTGCCGAGGCGCACGAGCGCCCGCTGCAACTCGGCGACGAGCGGGGCGTTCTGCGGCACGAGCGCGTTCCAGGACAGGTCGGCGGACTCCGCGCCGGCGAGCGCGCGCCGAGTGGGCGCCCGGGCCCCGAACACATCGATCGCGCCGTCGCCAAGCCGCACGTCGCGCTTCAGCTCGCGCAGCGCCTGTGTGGCGGCCAGGGCGTAGGGCTTGAGCGGATCCGCATCGGACCAGTCCTTCAATGCGGCGGGCCGCTGCAGCGGCCGTGGCGCAGGCTCGACGCGCGCGTAGAGCTCATGGCAGCGCTGCAGGTACCGGCGCTTGCGCAGCGCCACGGAGGGAGGATCGCCGGGCCGGGGCCGCAGCGCCTCGCGCAGCCGGCGTGCCGGGCCGTCCGCGGGGTTCCCTGGCGGGTCGGTGCTTGCTCTGGAGGCGGCAGAGGCGGGCCCCAGCCACCCCGGCCAGTCCCTCGGGGCGCCGTGCGCGATCGCCCTGCCCTCCCAGGCCTCGACGGGCGCGCTGCAGAAGGACCGGGCCGCCTGTCCAAGTCCCGCGGGGCCGAGGAAGACCAGGCTGAGATCGGCGCGGCCGTCGAGCCGGGGCGCCACGCCGAGGAACAAGTCGGCGCGGCGCGTCGAGAGCAGATAGCGCGCCAGCTCGTTGCGCCGGTCCCAGGGCTCGTTGGGATAGCCGAACCGGCGGAACAGATAGGCAAAAAGGTTGCCGTACTCCAGCTGCGTGCCCACGGTGGCCGCGAGCACGGGGTCGAAGGGGCGCGCGGCGCCATGCGCCGGGCGACGCACCGTCGCGAAGCTCAACACCTCAAAGGACCCCGCGCCGTCCGGGAGCGAGGCCAACTGCATTCGAAAGGACATGTCTGACACCTCCGCCTGCATCTTCCACGCCTCGCACCGGGCTTCAACCCCCGGCCGTGGCCAGCCGCAGGGCCCCGGGCTGGTCTGCCAGCCGGGGCGGTCGCGCAGTGTCGCGGGCGAAGGCGGCCGGCCGACCCCGGGGTAAGGCAGTGGGATGCGTGCAGGCGGATGCGTGCGGGCGGATGCGTGCGGGCGAAGCGATGGATGCAGCGGCGGCACCCAGGGGCCGCTGCGGTTGCCGGTGCCGCGCGCAGCGCCGGCGCGGCTGCGGCGGGTCGCGGCCGGATGGCAGGGCCGGGAGCGTGCGCTTCAGCTGTCGGCGCTGAAGCCGATGCTCTTGACGATCGGCTCCCACTTCTTCTGGGCATCGCGCAGCGCCTCCGTCAGTTGCGCAGGCGTGGACGGCGACACCTCCATCCCGAAGGACGCGAAGCTCTCCTCCACCTCCTTGGACGCCAGCGCGCGGTGCACGGCCGCATGGAGCTTCTGCACCGCGAACGCGGGTGCCCCGGCGGGCAGGTAGACGCCGTACCACTCCTGGAACACCATGTTCTTGAAGCCCTGCTCCACCAGCGTGGGCACCTTGGGCGTGAACCGGCTCCGTTCGGACCCGGTCGTCGCGAGGAGCCGCAGCCTGGGCTGGTTCAGGAAAGTGCCCAGCGGGCTGCAGAGCGCCGGAAGGTTGCCGCCGATCATGTCCGTGATCGCCGCGCCGGAGCCCTTGTAGCCGATGTGGGTGATCTCCACGCCCGCCGCCCTGCCGAGCGAGATGGCCGCGAAATGCAGCGTCGACCCCGTGGCGGGCGAGCCCATGCTGGCGCGGTCCGGGTGCGCCTTGTACCAGGCCATCAGGTCGTTCACCGTCCGCACCTGCTCCGGGACCGCGGGGCCGACCGCGATGCCGCAATCGAGGGTTGCGGCCATGGACACCGGCGCGAGATCCGCCGCCGGGTCATAGGGAAGCTTGCGGTAGGTGAACGGATAGACGCCGAGCATCGACATGGGGGTGACGAGAATGCTGGCGCCGTCGGGCGCCGCGGCCTTGACCGCGACCACGGCGAGCTGACCGCCCGCCCCGAGGCGGCTTTCCACCACGACGGCCGGCGCATAGTCGTTGACGAGCCGGTCCCCGATCTTGCGGGCAACGACATCCGTGGTCGTGCCCGGCGGAAAGCCCACGAGGATGCGCGCCAGTTCGGGCCCCGGCGCCGCGCGCAGCGGACCGGACGCGGCCAGCGCCATCGCAGCCGACCCGGCCTGCAGGATCCTTCTCCTCGAATACGCCATCGCTGTCTCCTTTGTCTCTTTTGTTGCGGGCCGGTGCGCGCGGGGCCGCCCAGTACCGTGTTCGCCAGGAGAGTAGCCAAGGCGGCAGCTTGCGTCCAATGCAATTTAAGCCGCCTAGCGTTGCAATCCTTGCAATAAGATGGAGGTGCCGCGCGCCAACGGCGCGGCAGCCGGCGACGAAGGCGGCCGGTCGGGCCAGGCCCGCGCTGAATACACGAAGGAGCCCCTCTTGGACCTGGCCGCATGCATCGCCGAACTCTTGAAGGCACCGACCCTGTCCGCCATGGCGGCGGCGGCCCAGGCACTGCCGGCGCCCACCGCCACGCGTGAAGAGGCCAAGGCTCTCTACGAGCGCCTGGCCGGGTGCATCGCAGCGAACGACCGCCGCGACGCCGTGGCGTCCACGTTGGCCCTGCTGCGCCTCGACGGCAGCACGTGGCTCGCGCGCATGCGCAAGGACGGCCTGTTGCGCGCTTCGCGCTATGGATACGACGGCGGCTGCCTGAAGAAGATCGTGGCGGCGGCGCTCGAACTGTCCGCGACCTCGCCGCTGCCGTCCGAGCAGGTCCAGTACCTGCAGTCCGTGCAGGCGCTGCTGGCGCTCGCCGGGCCCGCGAGGCAGATCCACCGGAGCATCGTCGACCGCCTGAAGGCGCGCCGAGGCGCGGCCCTCAAGACCCTGCTGGCGCTCGTCAACTCCTCGTTCTCCATCAACTGGCTGGGCAGCGAGCAGGCCGACGAGAGCCAGCCGCTGCGCTGGAGCGCCACCGAGCTCGCATCGGCGTTCTCCCGGCTCTACATGATCTCGCGGGACGGTCCCGGCATCGGCGCCCGGACGTGGACCTGGACCGACGACCACGCCGCATCGGCGCATGAGGGCGTCTATTCCAGCCTGCTGGTGGACGCCCTGAGGCTCAACGAGCTGATCGACGCGGAGGTCCTGCTCGATGGCCTTCCGTACAAGGCGCAAGCCACCCCCGCCGGGGTGCTGGTCTCGGCCATCGATCCCGAATTCGAACGATCCGTCCGGCTGGGCTACATCCAGGCCGACCAGCAGTTGCTGATACGCGCGGCCTCGTCCGAGCGGCACCTGGGCGGTGAGCAGCCGAAGCTGCCCTCGTTCCAGGACGCGCTGTCCGCGTTCTTCCAGGCCGGCCTGCTGGAGTTCGTTTCGCTCCGGACAGAGCCCGTAGAGCGGTTCGTGATCACGCTGCCAAGTCTTGCGCCGCTGATCGAGATCCTGAATGTCGACGGCCCGTTCCTGGAGGAGTTCCCTCTCCTCCAAGGCGCCCTGATCGACACCTTCCAGCCGCCCGGCAGCACCGACCTGCGGGTCAGCGGGCAGCTCTCCATCATGGACCTGCTCAAGGCGCAACGGCTGTTCAACCTCATCGACACCATGTTCCGCAAGAAGCTGGAAACGGTGGACGACCCAGTGAAGCGCAGGGTCCTGGGGCTTCGGTCCACCGTGATGGTCGCGCCACGCGCGGATCTGCTGCGGATGCTGCAGGTCGTGATGTCGCCAGAGAAGGCGCAGGAGCTGATCTCGCTGCTGTCGCTGCCGACGACGAACTCCGCGGCGGGCGCCAACGTGTACATCGACCTCCAGTACCGGCCGTTCGTGCACTCGCTGGACCCCAAGGGCGACTATATCGCCATTCCACCGGCGATCGTGGCCAAGTCCAACCTCGCGCGCAGCATCATGCACGCCAGCGGGATCAAGGGCGTGACCGCGGCGGCCGACGATCCGATGCAGGTGGCCGTGGCGACGGCGCTGCGGCAAGCGGGCTTTCTCGTGCGGGAGAGCTTCGACTTCAACATCAGCGGCAGGCGCGAGACCGACATCTTCTGCTACCGCGATGGCGTGCTCTTCGTCATCGAATGCAAGAACGCCTACCACCCGTGCTCGCCGCACGAGCTGCGCAACAGCTACGACCTGGTCCTGAAGGCAGAGGAGCAACTGGACCTCCGCGCCCTATGGCTCGCGGAACCCGGCAACCAGGCGCGGCTCTTCAAGGCGCTTGGCTGGGACGCCACCGCCCCGGCGCGCGTGCGCACCTGCGTGGTCACGGCCAACCGCGCCTTCAGCGGCTACCGCTGCGGCGCCCACCCGGTGCGACAGGCGCACGAGCTGATCAACTTGCTGGTGCGCGGCTACGTGGGAAGAGGTCCCGGAGAGCCGCCGCGCCGCTTCTGGCGCGCCGAGGCCTTCGAGGTCGACGACCTGCTCGACTACCTGGATGGGAAGTCCGTACTCCAGACGCAGCATGCCGCCATGGCCCCCGCAAGGCGCGGCATCGCCCTCAAGGACCGCCGGCTGGAGTTCGCGCAGTTCGTGATGAACCTGGAGGACATGGCCCGGCTCCTCGAGGAATCCTTCGACGCGGCCCAGGACCCCCAGGCACCGCAGGACGGCACCGAGGCGCCGGCCTCGGCGACCGCCGCGCCCTGAAGCGCCATGGCGGCCCACCGGATCTGGCGGACCCCGTGTCCCGCGAGTGAACCGCGCGGATGCCGGGAGCGCGCGGGCCTGGCGGCCATGCGCAACACAGGAGGCGACAGCGATGCCCATCAACCTGAAACAGCTCCACCACATGGTGCTGCTGTCCGAGGAACAGCACTTCGGGCGCGCGGCGGAGCGGGCCTTCCTGTCGGCCTCCGCGTTCAGCCGCAGCGTCGCCGCCCTCGAGGAGTCCGTGTCGATGCCCCTCTTCGACCGGCGGGCGAACGGGGTCCGGCTCACGATGGCAGGCGAGCGGGTGCTCGCCAGGGCCAAAAGGCTCCTGCTGAGCAGCGAGGAGCTGTCCGAGGAGCTGCGGCTCCTGCGCACGGGCGAGCTCGGCGACCTGGTCGTGGGCGCGGGCCCGCTGTCCGCGCCGGCGGTGGTGCTCCCCGCCATCGCCGCGTTCCAGCAAGCCCACCCGCGCGTCGGCGTGCGGCTGGACGTCGCGCACACCCGGGAGCTGCAAAGAAGGCTGATGGAGGAGCAACTCGACTTCTTCGTCGCCGATGTGCGCGAGCTCATCGACCATGAACGCTGCGCGGTCGAGCCGATCGGGCGCATGCGGCTCAGCCTGATGTGCCGCGAAGGCCATCCCCTGGCCGGCCGCGCGACCGTGACCCTCGGGGAGCTGCGGGCGCAGCGGCTCGCCTCCGTCCATATCCCCGCGATCCTGAGCGCCCGGCTGGCGAAGCTGATCGCCCGCGACGAGAAGGGAATGCTGCCGCTGGCCTTGGAATGCGAGAGCGTCATCGTCCTGCGCGAGTACGCGCTTCGGACCGATGCCGTCATCCTCGCCGCGCCGCAGGCCATGGGCGCGGAGCGCCCGGGCTGTGGGCTGTGCAGCCTCCAGGTGCGCGAGTTGTCGCAGCTGGAAGACCAGAACCCGCTTGCCGTGGCCATGGGGCTCGTCACGCTGAAGGACCGCACCCGGACCGCGTCCATGGACATGCTGATCGATGTCCTCCGTACCGGGGCTTCGGCGCGAGGCGGTCAAGCGACCCCCGGCCGCTCAGGGACCGCCAGCGCATCGCCGGCGGCCCGGCGGCCCTCGCGCCGCGACTAGGGCCGGTTCGCACGGACACGGCCCATCGGCGATCGGTGCGATGCACTGGAGAACTGCTGGCGCAGCGGTCGCACGCGCACTTGCTCGCGGGCGTAGGCGGGAAACGAACGGCGGCCCGTGCTATTTCAGCAGGTGCCCGCTGCGCGCCCGCACGACGACGTCGACCCGGTCGGAGGCGGCGGAGGGCGAGGCCGAGAAATTCGCGGTGAAGCCCCCGAGATCGACGCTGCCCATGTTGTTCATGGCGGCGAGTACGCCGCACGCGTCGACCATGCCCGCCGCGGAGGCGCGCTGCAGCGTGTCCACGCAGATGCGCGTCTTGATGGAGCCCACCAGCCCGAGAGCGAACTACGGGCTCGCGGAACCCGGGACGCGGATGACTGGAGGCCACAGTCCGACCGCGCAGTTCACACCCTGTCGCCCGCGAGGAATCCCGCCAGTTCGTCCACCAGCCGCCACCGCGCATGCTCCAGATGCAGAAGGTGCGTACCCCGGTCTATGGTCACGAGCCGCTTGTGCGGCGACCCGAGAGACTCAAAGAGGGCCGCGGCATCACCCTCGCTCGAGAGCTTGTCCTGCGCGCCTCGCACCAGAAGGAGGTCGTGGCGCAGCCGGGGTGCATCGAAGAGCTGTCCTCCCCGGAGCACCTGAAGCGCATCCACCTTTGGGCCCATGGGTGCGCGGAAGCCTTCGGCAGAGCTGCCACGCCCTTGGTCGGAATCCATCAGCGAGCTTTCCGCACACGCCAGCGCAGCGGGGTCTCGATACTCCGCCGCGTCGGCAGCGCCAATCTCCCAGTCCCATCCACGCCTCAGCGCACCACGCAACACGACGGTGTAGCCGCCAAGGCGGGGGTCGAGGTTTGGGGGGACCTTGCCGTCACCGACGTTCGCCGCGGCGCCAGCGGCGGGGCGCCAGACCGGCGCGTAGAGGGCCAGGCGGCGCACGCACCCCGGGGCCGCCAGCGTGAAGTTGGCGCTGCGAGCCGTGCCCCACGAATAGCCGATCAGGTCCACGCAGGCGACGTCCTCTTGCTTTCGCACGAACGCCACGACGTCGGCGAGGTCTGCGACCGCATCGGCCATGCAGCCCAGCGCAGGGCGGCTGTGCTGGGGCGGGACTTCCATGAAGGCCGGGCGGCTCGAACGGCCATAGCCACGAAGATCGAACAGATAGACACGCAGCCCCGCGTCCGCAAGCGCCTGCTGGAGCGAATAGCCGGGAACGTCCAGGATGGCCGACCCCGGCTGAAAGAAGCCGTGAACCAACACCGCGGGCACCGATCCGGGCTTGCCGCGCCTTCGGACAAACAGACACGCATCAGGATCCGAGGTGCTGGGGATGCGCCACTCCTCGGCATGGGTACAACCCTTCGACGGCATCGCTCGGCTACTCCGGCTGTACGCCCGCGAGCCTCATGGCTTCCGCGATCACAGGCCCCTCGCGCTCCACCGCCGCGCGGAACTCGGACGGCGAGTTGCCCAGCGCGCGCCATCCGAAGCCTTGGAGGAACTTCTGCGTCTCCGGCAGCTTCAGCGCCGCGACCGCGGCATCCCGAAGCCGGCTCACCACGGACACGGGAGTTCCGGCGGGTGCGGCCAGGCCCAGCCAGATCGGGACCGCGAAAGTCGGATCGGTGAAGCCCAGCTCGACGAAGGTGGGGACGTCGGGGATCAGCGGTGAACGCTGCGTGCCGGCGATGGCGGAAATGGTGGCAAGGCCCTTCTGCTGGATGTCCAAAGCCTGCGGAATGCTGGCGATCGTCATCTGGATATGTCCGCCCATGAGATCCTGCGCGGCGGGCGCACCTCCTTTGTAGGCGACGATGGTCAGGTTGCCGCGCGTCTGCCGGGCTAGCGCCGAGCCGATCAGGTGCGGGTAGCTCCCTGGGCCCCACGTGCCGTAGTTGAGCGCAGCACCGCCCGGGCCAATTTGCTTCAGCCCTGAGACACCCGCGTCGGTCCGCAAGATCAGCACAGGCGGTGTCAGCGCCAACTGGGTGACGAATGCGAAGTCCTTAAAGGGGTCGTAGGGCAGCTTCTTGAAGAGGTGAGGAACGTAGGTAAAGCTATCGGCCAGCGTCAGAAGCACCGTATGGCCGTCCGCTGGGGCCCGTGCAACCTCGGCGCTGCCAATGGTGCTGCTGGCTCCCGGCTTGTTGTCGACGATCACGGGCTGCTTGAGCATCTCCTGCATGCCCTTGGCAATCTGGCGGCCCGCAGCATCGACTGGTCCTCCCGCCGGGTAGGGAATCACGATGCGAACGGGCTTGACCGGAAAACCCGTCTGCGGCTGAGCTTGAACGCCGCACGCGCCAAACGCGAGCGCGGCGGCAATGAATCGAACGAACTGACGAAGCATGCGTGTCTCCTTGTTGTGGGCGAATCCACAGCCATCTTAGGAACGGCTCGGCGCGACGCCCAACGACGTGGGCCATAGAATCCATCGACGGCATCGATAACCCTGAAATTGACGCATGGCCCTCGACATTGACCTGCTGCGGGTGGTGCAAGCGCTGGCCCGGCATGGCAGCGTGACTGCCGCAGCAGCGAGCCTCAACCTGAGCCAATCGACGGTCAGCCATGCGCTGTCCCGGTTGCGCGCGCACTATGGCGACCCGCTGTTCGAGCGATCGGGAAACCAGTTGACGCGCACGCCGCTGGCAATCAAGCTTGCCACCGAGGCCGAGCGTCTGCTGCTCGACTTCGAGCGCGTCCAGAGACTGAGCGAGTCTTTCGATCCGCAGCGCTCCAGCCGGGTCTTCCGCATCCACATGATCGACGTGGCGGAACTTGTGTTCCTGCCCGGCCTGTTGCGGCGCATCGCCAACGAAGACTGGCGCATCGGACTGGAGATCGTGCGTGCAGGCGGCGAGGAGGTGTGGGCCGAGCTCGAGGCGGGCCGGATCGACCTCGTGATCGGCACGCCCAGCAAGGCCCATCCGAACCTCTATCGCCAACGGCTGCTGGAGCAGCAGTACGTCGGCATTGCGCGCAAATCCCATCCATTGCGCGCAGAGCTGCAGACGGTCAGCGGCTACCTGCGCAGCGCGCATTGTGTGGTCACGCCGCGCGGCCCGGCCATCGGACGCATCGAGGCCGCGCTGGCCGCTCTCTCGCCTTCCCGCCGAGTGCAGCTACAGGTTCCGGATTTTCTGTCCGTGCCCTCGCTCGTTGCGCAGTCCGACCTGGTGGCGGCCGTACCCGAGAGCCTTGTCGCCCTCCATCCGGATAGGCCGCGTCTGCACGTTTTCGCGCTGCCCATTGCCCAGCCCCGCTTCACCGTGGTTCAGCATTGGCATCGTCGGGTCCATGGCGACGGCGCGAACAAGTGGCTTCGCACGCTGCTGCGTCAGGTGGCGCCACAACTATTGGCATCCGGTCACTGAAGTCCGGGGACTTTCTACCTCGGTGATCGGCCGTCTCTGCAGTCGGACCCTTGCACGAGATTCACGCAGGGCTAGGCAGTCAGCGCCGAGGCGGCGGGATGCCGGCGTCACTTCAACAGGTGCCCGCTGCGCGACCGCACGACGATATCGACCCGGTCGGAGGCGGCGGAGGGCGAGGCCGAGAAATTCGCGGTGAAGCCCCCGAGATCGACGCTGCCCATGGTGTTCATGGCGGCGAGTACGCCGCGCGCGTCGACCATGCCCGCCGCGGAGGCGCGCCGCAGCGCGTCCACGCAGATGCGCGCGTTGATGTAGCCCTCCATCCCGGCGAAGGTCACCGCCTGTCCGCCGCCCGCGAAACGCTCCGCGTGCTCCTGCAGGTCCCGGGTCAACTGGATCGACGCGACCTCGGGGTTGGGAACGACCGAGGTGAAACCCACCACCCTGCCCGAGAACCCGGTCAGCAGCGAGTTCACGTTGCCCGCGGCGAAGGTCGTGACGAACAACGGCCACCGGTCGCTGGCTTCCTGGCTCAGCCTGGATACGAGTGCGAAGCCCTCCACGCCCATGTCCACGAACATCGCGTGGTACCTGCCCGAAGTGGCCTCGGAGCGGAAACGCGCCACCGATGCCGACGCGGAAGGGGCCACGTCGAGCACGGTCGATGCGATGCGCTGCCGCGCGAAGGCCTCCTGCAGCGCGGCCGCGCCCTCGGAGACGGGAAGCCGGTCGGTGACGATCACGACCTTGCTCGTGCCGAGCGCCAGCATCTGCTTGGTCAGCGCCTCCGCCTCCATCGCATAGGTCGCGCGCGTGCGGAACACATAAGGGTTGGCGTCCCGGCCGAGGGCTGCCGCCCCCGACATCGGGCCGATCAGCGCCACCTTCTCGGTGCGCGCCACCTGCGCGCCCGCCGCGCAGGCGGCATCGCCCACGCAGTTGAGCAACGCGACCGCCTTGTGCTGGGTGACCAGCTGGCGCAGGTTGTCGACGTGGCGGCGCGGGTCGCCTCCATCGTCCAAGGTGAGCAGCTTGAGCTGCCGCCCGCGGATGCCTCCCGAGGCGTTGACGAACTCGATGTAGGCCCGGGCGCCCGCACTGGCGCGCGCGGCACTGCCGTCGTCGGCGCTGCCCAGGGGCAGGGACTGGCCAATGACCAGCGGCTCGGCGGCGAAGGCCCAGCCGGCTGGTGCCAGCGCGAGCCAGGCCGCGGCGCGCAGCAGACGGCGCCGCGCCCATCCGGGGCGGGGCTTCGATCCAGGCTGCGCTGCGTCTCCCGAATGCACCAATGCATTTCCCATGGCGGTTCTCCTACTTGGACAGTTGGACTTCAGAAGGGATGCGGCGGGCCCACGTCTCGTTCGCCGCATCGATATGGGTGGGCGGGAGCGCGTCGTCCGGCGGCGCCGACCGCAGCAGCCCGGCAATCTGGTGCGCCGCCACGGCCTTGGAAAACAGCCAGCCCTGGTACGCATCGCAGCCGTAGCGCACGAGCAGCGAAAGCTGCTCGGTGCTCTCCACGCCCTCGGCCACCACCCGCAGGCCCAGGGTCTGCGCCAGCACGACGATGGCCCGCACGAGGGCGGCATCTTCGGGGCTGCGCAACAAAGGGCGCAGGAAATCGCGGTCGATCTTGATGCGCGACACCGGCAGATGCTTCAGATAGGCCAGCGAGGAATAACCGGTCCCGAAATCGTCCAGCGTGATGGAGATGCCCAGCCGTTGCAGGCGCCACAGCACCTGCCTGGCCTGCTCCGGATCCGCCATGGCTTCCGATTCGGTCACTTCGATCTCCAGGAGATCGGGACGCGCGCCATGCCGAGCCAGGCTGCGCTCGATCTGCTCGACGAGGTCCACCTGGCGCAGTTGCTGCGTCGACAGGTTGACCGCGACACGCAGCGGCAGGCCGGCCTCCGTCCACGCGGCGATCTGCCGGCACGCGCGGTCGATCACCCAGGCACCCAGTGCGAGGATCATGCCCGTGGCCTCCGCCACGGGGATGAAACGGCTGGGCGGGATCTCCCCGAGTTGGGGATGGGTCCATCGCAGCAGTGCTTCCACTGATTCGACCTCGGCCGTGGCCACATTGACCTGCGGCTGGTAGTGCAGTTCCAGCCCGTCGGAGTCCAGCGCGATCTTGAGCTGCTCGCGCAGCTGGAGCTTCTCCTCCATGCGCCAGCCCATGTGGTGCGCGTAGAAGGCGTAGCTGGCGCGGCCGGAATTCTTGGCGTGGTACATGGCCATGTCCGCGTAGCGCAGCAGCGTGGTGGCGTCCCGCGCATCCCTGGGATACACGGCGATTCCCAGGCTGGCGCTGAACGCCAGATCGAAGCCGTGCATCCGGTAGGGCTGGCACAGGACACCGAGCAGCTTGGCGGCCACTTGCTCCACGTCCTGGGGCTGCGCGATCGCGGGCAGGACCACGGTGAACTCGTCGCCACCGAGCCGCGCCACGGTATCGCCGGCACGCAGCGCGCTTTGGAGCCGCCGCGACGCCTCCAGCAGCAGCCGTTCGCCCGCGGCATGCCCATAGCCGTCGTTGATGGCCTTGAAGTCGTCCAGGTCCAGCAGCAACAACGCGAAGGACTGGCCCGTTCGCTCCGAAACGGCGATGGCCTGTTCGAGTTCCAGGCCAAACTGCCAGCGGTTGGCCAGGCCCGTCAGCGTATCGTGGGTGGCCTGGAAGCGGATCCTGGCCTCCAGCCCGCGCACGTCCGAGATATCGCGCACGAATGCCACGGCGGTTCCGCCGGAGACATCCGTGTGGCCCAGCGCGATAGCCACGGCCGTCAGGCTGCCGTCCTTGCGCATGATCCGGAAATCCTGTCCCCTGCCCATGGGCCTGCCCGACGGCGACCGGAAATACGCCTCCAGCTGGCGGGCGTGCGCGTCGCGGGCGGCCGGCGGAAGGAAGATGCCTACCGACTGTCCGCACAGTTCCTCGGACGCATAGCCGGAGATGGCCTCCATGGCCGCATTGACCATGACGATGTGCCCTGCCCGGTCCACCATCAGGATCCCGTCGGGAGATGCCTCCATGGCCGCAAGCGCCAGGGTTTCCCGGTGCGGCAGATGCCGCGCCGGGACCGGGGATGCATCCTCGAGGAGCCCGGGCCCCTTTTGTCCATCCGTGCCTGTCATCGCGTCAGCTGTCCAGCTTGAAGCCGGACTTCTCGATGATGGGCTTCCAGGTAGCGTAGTCCGCGCGGGCGAGCCTGGCCAACCGCTGCGCGCTGCCGCTCTCGGTCTGCATGCCAAAGCCGGCGATGCGCTCGCGCACCTCCTGTTGCGCCAGCACCGCCTGGAGCGCCTCGTTCAGGCGCGACACCACCTCCGCCGCCGCGTCGTGCGGCAGGTAGAGGGCCGACCAGCCGCGGGGCACGGACGGATAGCCGAGTTCACCGAAGGTGGGAACGTCGGGAAGCAGCGCGCTGCGCTGGTCGCCGGTGACGGCCTGGATGCGCGTCCTGCCGGACCGGTGGAACTCCAGCATGTCCGAGGCCAGCGCGTTGACGCCAAAGGTGATCTGCCCGCCGGACGCCAGCGCCGTCAGCAGGGGGGCGCCGCCCTGGTAGGGCACGGCCGTCAGCGGCACGCCAAACTTCTCGCCCAGCACCAGTCCGAAGAAATGCGGCGCGCTGCCCGCGCCGGGGTGGCCGAACGCCGCGCGATCAGGGCTTCTGCGGAGCCATTCGGCCAGCGCCCCCAGCGAGTCGGCCCTGGGGTCCGGACCCGTGGCCAGCACATAGGAAAAGCTCGAGACCGCCGCCACCGGCGTGAAGTCCTGGAACACGTCGAAGCCGAGCCTCGTGAACACATGCGGCGCATGCACCATGAGGGAGTCCGTGGCCAGCATCAGGTTCGTTCCGTCCGCTGGCTGGCGCTTGAAGAGGCTTGCGGCCAGCCGCGCGCCCGCCCCGGGGCGGTTCTCCACGATCACGGTTCGCCGAAGTTCCCGTTCCAATCCCTGCGCCAGCAAGCGCGCGATGGCGTCCATCAGCCCCCCGGGCGGGTAGCCCACCGTAAACTTCACGACGGCGCCCGGCTGTGCGAGGGCCGGGGCGGCGAGGCAGGCCGCCGCCGCGCCCGCGGCGCGCAGGAGCGTGCGGCGGGACGCGCGCGGGGGCGGCGGCGGGTGCCGCAGCGAAGCTGTGCTCATGACATGTCTCCTGGTCTCGTTTTGTTCTACTTACTCAGTGCGCCCTCTCCGGGGCGCCTGGGTGGGCCGGAGACACGCTCCGGCCCGGTGCGCGTCAGGCCGCCAGCTGCTCCGCCCCTTGGCGAGCCAGGCGCTCGCGCAGCTCCGCCCGCACTCCTTCGACCTTGTCCGCGTGCGCCTGGCGCACATGGCCGTAGCCGCGAATCCGTTCGGGCAGCGCCGCGAGTTCGACCGCCGCATCAGCCGTCTCCGGCGCCGCCTGCCCGAGGATCAGATCGAGATCCGCCTCGTAGCGCGCGAGCAGGCCCAGGGCCAGCTTGCGCTCCGGCGTGCGGCGGAAGGGATCGAGCCAGGTGTTGCGCAAGCCACGCAGCCGCTGCAGCACGCCCATGGCCGACAGCATCCAGGGTCCCACCTCGCGCTTGTGCCAGTGGCCCTCGGCGTCACGCCGGCCGAACGGCCAGGCCCCCAGGTGGAAGTGCAGCTTGTAGTCGCCCTCGAACTGCGCCTCGATCGAGCGCCGGAACTCCGGCGCGCTGTACAGGCGG
Organism: Acidovorax sp. 210-6; assembly: GCF_010020825.1. Classification (GTDB taxonomy): domain Bacteria; phylum Pseudomonadota; class Gammaproteobacteria; order Burkholderiales; family Burkholderiaceae_C; genus Simplicispira; species Simplicispira sedimenti. The sequence goes on along the minus strand of NZ_JAACJE010000001.1, from coordinate 1,430,809 downwards.
GCGACCTCGAACTCGTCCTTCTCGGCCAGCAGCTTGTAGTAGTAGCGCGCGGCCGCGCGCGCCAGGCGGCCGTTGGCGCCGATGGCCGCGTCCTTGCGCTGCACCTTGGCCACCCGATCGCGGTAGCGTTGCGCGTAGGCGCTGTTCTGGTAGTCGGTCAGGCGGCGGCTGCGGTCCTCCACAATGTCTTCCACGCGCTGCAGCGGCCGCGGCGCGAACTGGATGACCTGGCCATCCGAGGCCTTGGCCGCGGCGCGCTCGACCGCCTTGAGGTCCACGGCGGCGCGCCGGCCCCACTCGAAGCTCTGGCGGTTGAAATCGACCTCGACGCCGTTGAGCTCGATCGCCCGCTGCAGCGCCGCCAGCGTCACCGGGATGCGGCCGTGCTGCCACGCGAAGCCGACCAGGAACATGTTGATGGCGATCGCATCGCCCATGAGGGTGGTGGCCAGGCGGCTCGCGTCGAGCGCGTGCAGATGGCCCTGGGTGCGCTCGCCGAGGCGGTTGAGCAACTGCTCGGCGTGCGGATCCCAGTCGGGGGACTTGGTGAACTCGCCGGTGGGGTTCACCGCCGTGTTCACGACGACGAAGCTGCGCTCGGCGGCGACCTTGGACAAGGCCTCCTGGCTCGCCGTCACGATCAGGTCGCAGCCGATCACCGCGTCGGCCTCGCCGACCGTGAGGCGCGAACTCGGGATCGCGGCCGCATCGGTCGCGAAGCGCAGGTGCGTCATCACGGCGCCGTACTTCTGCGCCAGGCCGGTCAGGTCCAGGAGGCTGGTGGCCAGGCCGTCGAGCTGGGCCGCCTGCCCCAGGACCGTGCCCACGGTCACGATGCCCGTGCCGCCGATGCCGGCCAGCAGGACGTTGTAGCCGCCCTCCACGCCGCGCAGCGTCGGCTCCGGCAGCGCCGGCCAGTCGCCACCGGCGGCCCCGCCGCGCGCCGGGCGCCTGAGTTGCCCGCCGTGGACGGTGACGAAGCTCGGGCAGAAGCCTTCCACGCAGGAGAAGTCCTTGTTGCAGCTGGACTGGTTGATCCGCCGCTTGCGGCCGAGCTCGGTCTCCAGCGGTTCGACCGACATGCAGTTGGATTTGACGCCGCAGTCGCCGCAGCCTTCGCAGACCTCGGCGTTGATGAAGGTGCGCTTGTCGGGGTCGGGCGCCTTCTTGCGCTTGCGCAGCCGGCGCAGCTCCGTGGCGCAGGCCTGGTCATAGACCAGCACCGACACGCCGTCGAACTCGCGCAGCTCGCGCTGCACCGCATCGAGCTCGACGCGCGGGCGCAGCGTCACGCCATCGGGCAGCGTCACCCCGTCGTAGCGTCCGGTGTCGTCGGTGACCACGACGATGCGGCCCACGCCTTCGGCGCGCGCGATGTCGATGATCCGGGCCACGGTGACGTCGCCATCGTGGTGCTGTCCGCCGGTCATCGAGACGTAGCCGTTGTACAGGACCTTGTAGGTCACGCGCACGCGCGCCGCCACCGCCTGGCGCAGCGCCAGGCTGCCCGAGTGGTAGAAGGTGCCGTCGCCGATGTTCACGAAGACATGCCGCTCGTCGGTGAAGGACGACTGGCCGACCCAGAACATCCCCTCGCCGCCCATGTGCGTGACCGTGCCCGTGGTCTCCGGGCGGATCCACATCGCCATGCCGTGGCAGCCGATGCCGGGCATCGCCCGGCTGCCCTCGGGCACCACGGTGGACGTGTTGTGCGGACAGCCCGAGCAGAAGTTGGGCATGCGCACCGGGCCCGGTGAGGCCGGCGCCATCTGCACGGCGTCGGTGGACGGAATGCCCGCGAGCAGCGCGATCGAGCGCGCGACGATCTGGGGCGAGAGCTCGCCGGAGATCGGCAGCTGCCCGGGCTCGGGCCGTCCCATGCCGGGCGGCATCGCCTTGCCGACCACGCGCACCTGCGCGCCGCCCCCCAGCTCCTGCAGGATGGCGCGCAGCTGCTCTTCGATGAAGGGACGCTTTTCCTCGATGACCAGCACGGCCTCCAGGCCCTGGACGAACTCGGCGGTGATCTGCGGATCGACCGGCCAGATCAGCCCGAGCTTGAGCAGGCGCAGGCCGGCCGCTTCCGCCCCGGCATCGTCCAGCCCGAGGAGCGCCAGCGCCGCGCGGACGTCGCTCCAGCTCTTGCCGGCCGAGACGATGCCCAGGCGCGGCTGCTTCGGTTGAAGCCGGATCTGGTTCAGGCCATTGGCCCGCGCATAGGTGAGCGCCGCGGGAATGCGGTGCTCGTACAGGCGCGCCTCCATCTCGAGGGGCGGCTCGTTGCGCTTGATGTGCAGGCCTGCAGGCGGGTCGGTGGGCAGCGGCGGCAGGGCGACCTGCAGGCGCGCGGGGCGCACGTCGACGACACTGGTCGTCTCAACGACGTCGGTGACGAGCTTCAGCGATGCCCAGCAGCCGGCGTAGCGGCTCATCGCGATGGCGTGCAGGCCGTAGTCCAGGATCTCCTGCGTGTTGCAGGGATACAGGATAGGCAGCCCGAGGGCCTTGAGCTGCAGGTCGGACTGCGCGGAGCGCGACGAGGACTTGGCGGCGTGGTCGTCGCCGACCAGCGCGATGGCGCCGCCGAGCGGCGCCGTGCCCGCGGTGTTGGCATGCATCAGGGCGTCGCCGCTGCGGTCCACGCCCGGGCTCTTGCCGTACCAGATGCCGAACACGCCGTCGACCTTGGCGCCGGGATACAGCTGGACGAACTGCGTGCCCCACACGGCCGTCGCCGCGAGGTCCTCGTTGACGCCCGGCTGGAACTTGATGTTCTCCGCCTCGAGCCGGTCCTTCAGGCGCAGCAGCTCCATGTCGTAGGTGGCCAGCGGCGAGCCGCGGTAGCCTGAGATGAAGCCCCCGGTGTTGAGGCCGGCGGCCCGGTCGCGCCAGCGCTGCTCCAGCGGCAGCCGCGCCAGGGCCTCCGTGCCCGACAGGAGGGCGCTGTCCGCCTCCTGTCCATAGCGGTCCGGCTGGACCTCCTGCAAGGTCGATGAAATCTTCATGGTGTCTCCTGTGTCTCGTGGGCTACGCCGGCGATGGCGGCCGCCAGCCGCCGGGCCGGCGTCCAATAGCCGTAGGGGTTGCCGCGCTGCGCGGCGTAGTGCGCCAGGCGGCCGGCGATGACGTCCAGCCCGATCTCCCCGGCCATCCACATCGGCCCGCCGCGGTGGTCGGGGAAGCCATAGCCCGCCACCCACACCACGTCGATGTCGCCGGGCCGGTAGGCGATGCCCTCGTCGAGGATCTTCAGGCCCTCGTTGATCAGCGGGTACATCAGGCGCTCGACGATTTCCTCGGGCCCGATGCGCTCGCGCCGCGCGATACCGTGTTCCGCGGCCAGCGCCGCGGCGATCGCGGTCACCTGCGGGTCGGGCAGCGGACTGCGCCCCTCGTAGCGGTAGTAGCCGGCGCCGGTCTTCTGGCCGAAGCGGCCGAGTTCGAACAGCTTGCGCACCAGCGCCCGGTAGCTCGGATCCGGCGGTAGCCCGCCAGCCTTGCCGTACTCGATGACGGTGCGGGCGCCGACATCCACGCCGGCCATGTCGAGCATGCGGCACGGCCCCATGGCCATGCCCAGGGCCTCCACGGCCGCGTCCACCTGCGCCGGCTCGGCGCCCTCCAGGATCAGGAACTCCGCCTCGCGCATGTACACCTCGGCCATGCGGTTGCCAATGAAGCCGTAGCAGACGCCCGAGACCACCGGCACCTTCCCGATCGTGGAGGCCAGCTTCATCACGGTGGCCAGCACGTCCGGCGCGGTGGCCGCGCCGCGCACCACCTCCAGCAGCCGCATCACGTTGGCCGGGCTGAAGAAGTGCATTCCCACCACGTCGGCCGGGCGGCCGGTGGCGCGCGCGAGCGCGTCCACGTCCAGCGTGGAGGTGTTGGTGGCGATGATGGCGCCCGGCTTGACGGCCGCGCCCAGCCTGGCGCAGACCTCGGTCTTGAGGGCGAGGTCCTCGAACACCGCCTCGATGACCAGGTCGCAGTCGCCCAGAGCGGCGTAGTCGAGGGCGCCCTGCAGCAGCGCCATGCGCTGGTCGACCTGCTCGCGCGTGAGCCGCCCCTTGGCGGCGCTGGCCTCGTAGTTCCTGCGCACCAGCCCCAGGCCGCGCTGCAGGGCCTCGTCGGAGACTTCCACGACGACCGTGGGGATACCGGCGTTGGCGAAGTTCATCGCGATACCGCCGCCCATCGTGCCGGCGCCGACGATGCCGACCTTGCGGACGGGGCGCAACGCCGTGTCGCGCGGCAGGCCGGGGATCTTCATCGCCTCGCGCTCGGCGAAGAACAGGTGGCGCAGCGCGCGCGCAGAGGGCGAGGGCACCAGTTGCTCGAACTCGGCCGCCTCGACCGCCGCGCCCTGCGCGAACGGCAGTTCCTGGGCCGCGCGCACGCAGCGCACGGCGGCGGCGAGCTGCGGCCAGCCGGGCTTCTTCGCGGCGGCCGCCTCCGCCCGGTCCAGCGCCTCGGCGGAGGCCGGCGCGGCGGTCAGCGTGCTGGCGCGGCGCAGCGGCGCGCCCGCCGCGAGCACGGCCCGGGCCGCGGCCAGCCCGATGGCGCGCGGCTCGCCCTCGGCGATCGCGTCCACCAGTCCGGCCGAGGCCGCCTGCGCCGCGCCGATCATGCGCCCGCTCGAGATCAGCTCCAGCGCAAGCTCGGCCCCGGCGAGCCGGGGCAGGCGCTGGGTGCCCAGGGAGCCCGGAATGATGCCGATCTTCACCTCGGGAAGGCCCAGGCGCGTCTGGGGCTGCGCCACGCGGTGGTGGCAGGCCATGGCCAGCTCCAGGCCGCCGCCGAGCACCGTGCCGTGCAACGCCACGACCACGGGGCGCGCCTGCGCCTCGAGGCGGGCCAGGAAGGTGTTGAAGCGCGCCGTCGGGAAACCGGGCTGCTCGAGGGCCGTGATGTCGGCGCCGGCCACCCAGGTGCGCCCGCGGCCGTACAGCACGAGCGCGTCCAGGTCGGGGGTCGCCTCGAACTGCTCCAGTGCGGATGCCAGCCCGTCGACGACGGGGATGGACAGGGCGTTGACCGGAGGATTGTGGATCTCGACCAGGCCGATGCGGCCGTCGCGGGAGAAGGTGATGGGAGAGGTCATGGCGGAAGACGTGGAGCGGTCCGGGCGTGGGTGTTGTTCGAGAATCTCGCGTTCGGTACGGAGACGCCACCGGCCCGGGCGGACGGCCCGGTCACCACGCTCCTGCGGGGGCGAACGCCCGGCCCGTTGGCCGCCGGCGTCGCCCGCGGAAGCTGTTTCGTCTCCCCATGTAAATTGAGCACGACTATTTATAATCGTGCTCATTATCCTGCATCTGCGCGCGGACCGGAATAGGCACTAACGCGCAGTCGCCGGTCGCCCGGCGCGCGTCAGGACGCCGGGGCGTAGCTCGATCCCGGCGGCAGCGGCGCCTCGGGGTCCACGAAGATGTCGGGCAGCAGCGCGCTGGCCGGATCGTTGCGGTAGCGATCGAAATCGGTCACGCCCTCCTCGGCCAGCACGTCGTCGTCCAGCACGAAATTCCCGGTGTAGGCGCGCGCGGGCCGGCATAGGATGGCGTGGGCGGCGTCGGCCATGATCTGCGGGTTGCGCGACTGCCGCAGCATCGCGTCGCCGCCGAGCGCGAACTCCACCGCCGACGTGGCCACGGTCGTGCGCGGCCACAGCGCGTTGCAGGCGATGCAGGCCTCGCGCAGTTCCTCGGCCAGCCCGAACATCACCATCGACATGCCGTACTTGGACATCGTGTAGGGCAGGTGCTGCGCGAACCAGTCGGCGCGCAGGGTCAAGGGCGGCGACAGCGCGAGGATGTGGGGGTTGCTGCTCTGGCGCAGGTAGGGGATGCAGGCCCGCGAGGTCACGAAGGTGCCGCGCATGTTGATCTGCTGGATCAGGTCGAAGCGCTTGAGGTCGATGTCCTCGGACTTGGCCAGGTTGATCGCCGACGCGTTGTTGATGCAGGCGTCGATGCCGCCGAAGTGCTCGGCCGCCTGCGCCACGGCCGCCTTGACCCGCTCCTCGTCGCGCACGTCCAGCACGAGCGCCAGGGCCTTGCCCCCGGCCTGCTCGACCGCTTCGGCGGCCGTGTAGATGGTGCCCGGCAGCTTGGGGTGCGGCTCGGTGGTCTTGGCCGCGATGACCACGTTGGCGCCGTCGCGCGCGGCCCGCAGCGCGATCTCCAGGCCGATGCCCCGGCTCGCGCCGGTGATGAAGAGGGTCTTGCCCGCCAGGGAGTTCTTGATTCCGTTCATGCCACCACCTCGAAAAGTCCGGCCGCGCCCATGCCGCCGCCCACACACATCGTCACCACCACATAGCGCGCGCCGCGCCTGCGCCCCTCGATCAGCGCGTGGCCCACGAGCCGCGCGCCGCTCATCCCGTAGGGATGCCCCACGGAGATACCGCCCCCGTTGACGTTGAAGCGCTCCGGGTCGATGCCCAGCCGGTCGCGGCAGTACAGCGCCTGGCAGGCGAAGGCCTCGTTCAGCTCCCACAGGCCGATGTCGTCGACGGTGAGGCCGTGCTGGCGCAGCAGCTTGGGCACCGCCAGCACGGGCCCGATGCCCATCTCCTCCGGCGCCACGCCGGCCACCGCGATGCCCCGGTAGATGCCCAGGGGCTTCAGGCCGCGCTGCGCCGCGAGCGCATCGTCCATCAGCACGCAGGCGGCGGCGCCATCGGAGAGCTGGCTGGCATTGCCCGCCGTGACGCTGCCGCCCTCGATCACGGGCTTGAGCGCGGCCAGGCTCTCGAGCGTGGTCTCCGGGCGGTTGCCCTCGTCCTGGGCCAGGGTCACGTCGCGGTGGCTGACGGCCTGGGTCTCCTTGTCGACCACGGCCATGCGCGACGGCAGGGGCACGATCTCGGCGTCGAAGCGTCCAGCCTGCTGGGCCGCCGCCGTGCGCTGCTGCGATTGCAGCGCGTACAGGTCCTGCGCCTCGCGGCCGATCCCGTACTTCCTGGCGACGAACTCCGCCGTCTGCAGCATGGGCATGTAGGCGTGCGGCACCTTGGCCTGGACGGCGGGGTCCGCCTCCGCCGAGGCCCAGTCGAAGTAGCCCTTCTGCACCGCGGAGATGTTTTCCTGGCCGCCCGCGACCACGACCCGCATGCCGTCCACGATGATCTGCTTGGCGGCCGTCGCCACCGCCATGAGCCCGGAAGCGCACTGGCGGTCCAGGGTCTGGCCGCTCACCGCCACGCCCAGCCCGGCCGCGAGCGCGGCGTTGCGCGCCAGGTTCATGCCGGCCGTGCCGGCGCCCAGCACCGTGCCCACGACGACGTCGTCGACCTCGTCCGGGCCGGCGCCGGCGCGCGCGACGGCGTGCCCGATGGCATGGCCCAGCAGCGTGGGCGACTTGATGGCATTGAATGCCCCTTTGTAGGCGCGCCCGATGGGGGTGCGCGCGACGGAAACGATGACGGCCTGGCTCATAAGGTCCTGCGGTGGAGATGGAAAGGGAATGCGTCGCGGCTTCAGATGAACCACGCGTCGCGCATGTCGTAGGCGCAGCGGTCGGCACGCGCGAGCAACGCCCACTGGGCGTGCGTCTGCGGCAGCTCCCACTGGAAGAAGTAGCGCATGGCCTGCAGCTTGCCGCGGTAGTGGTCGGCGGCCTCCCCGCTGGCGGCCGGCAGCGCGCGCGCCGCCGCCCGCCCCTGCAGCAGCCAGATCCAGGCCAGCGTCACGCGCCCGAACGCGTCGAGGTACAGCGTGGCGTTGGCCAGGCCGAGGTCGGGCTCGCTGCGCTGCAGCGCGGCGAGCCCCGCGCTGACCTCCACCAGGCGGTCCAGCGCCGCGCACAGGGCCGCCGCCTCGTCGCCCAGGCCCGCCTCGGAGGCGCGCCCGGCGTCCTGGCGCACGGTGTCGACGAACAGGCGCAGCCCCGCGCCCTGCTCCGCCAGCACCTTGCGGCCGAGCAGATCGATGCCGTGGATGGCCTCGGTCCCCTCGTGGATCATGTTCAGGCGCTGGTCGCGGTACAGCTGCTCCAGCGGGTAGTCGCGCGTGTAGCCCGCGCCGCCGAGCACCTGAATGGCCAGGTCGTTGGCCGCCGCGCCGTAGCGCGCAGGCCAGGACTTCACGACCGGCGTGAGGACGTCGAGCAGCCGGCCGGCCGCTGCGCGCGCCGGCGGCTCCGGATGGGTGTGCTGGTCCTCGAACAGGCTGCAGGCGTACAGGCACAGGGCCAGGCTGCCCTCGGCGTAGGCCTTCTGCACCAGCAGCATCCGGCGCACGTCGGAGTGCTCGACCAGCTTGACCTGCGGCGACAGCGGATCCTTGTTCGACGGCAGGCGGCCCTGCGGCCGCTCGCGCGCGTAGGCCAGCGACTCGCTGAAGCCGCGCCAGGCGATGCTGGCGGACATGACGCCGACGCCGATGCGCGCCTCGTTCATCAGCTGGAACATGTGGGCCAGGCCCTGGTGCTCGCGGCCGACCAGCCAGCCCACCGCGCCGCCCTTCTCCCCGAAGGACAGCACGGTGGAGGTGGTGTTGCGCCAGCCCATCTTGTGCAGCAGCCCGGCCAGCGCCACGTCGTTCGGCGTGTCCGCCGCCCCGTGCTCGCCGGGCAGGATCTTGGGCACCAGGAACAGCGAGATGCCCTTGACGCCGGGCGGCGCGCCCTGGATGCGCGCGAGCACCATGTGCACGATGTTCTCGGTGAGGTCCTGCTCGCCGCCGGAGATGAACATCTTCTGGCCGAAAACGCGGTAGCTCCCATCGGCCTGGGGCACGGCGTAGGTCTTGATGTCGCCCAGGGCGGAACCCTGCGACGGCTCGGTCAATGCCATCGTGCCGGCGAAGCGGCCGTCGCCCAGCGGCGCGAGGTAGCGGGCCCGGAGCTGTGGGCTGCCGAAGGTGCGCAGCAGATTGGCCGCGCCGATCGTCAGCATCGCATAGGCCGCCGTGCCGACGTTGGCCGCGTAGAAGGCGCTCATCGCCGCGCGCAGCACGACCTCCGGCAGCTGCAGCCCGCCCTCGGCCTGCTCCCAGTGCGCACTGAGGAACCCGGCATCCGCGATGGCCTGCCACGCCGCGCGGGTCGGCGCGACGAGGCGGGCCCGGCCATTCTCGAACTGTGGCTCGTTCTCGTCGCCCTCGCGCAGATGCGGCGCCAGCAAATCCTCGGCCAGCTGGCGCGCCGTCTCCAGCGTGGCGTCGAAGACCTCGCGCGAGTGCTCGGCATAGCGCTCGCGCCGCAGCAGGCCCGCGGTGTCCAGGACTTCGTAAAGCAGGAAGGCGAGCTCGCGCTCGCTGATGGTGGCAGTGGCCATGTGGGGTTGTCTCGCTCGAAATAAACACCGAGCGCTCGCTCGGTTTTTGAGGGAGTTTACAATCATTCCCGACCGGCGGTCAATTCGGGCAACCTGCCCCGCCCCCCACCCGACCGCGTCCACGCCTTCCCGCCATGCCCCTGTCCCTCGGTCTCGAGCCCCGATTCACCTTCGCACAGTTCAAGCGGATCAACCCCATCCCGCCCGACACGCTGTGGGAGCTGGTGTACGCGCGCAACGCGCACGCCATCACGGTCAAGCGCGTGCCGGTGGCGCTGGCCAATCTGCGGGCCATCTTCGAGGCCTCCTTCCAGCTGGCCAACCAGGTGGGCTTCGGCGCGATGACGCTGCGGGACCTGTCCAAGGCCACCGGCCTGTCCATGGGCGGGCTCTACGGCTACCTGCAGAGCAAGGACGCCCTGGCCGCCATGGTCGAGGACCTGATCCGGCACATCGGCGGCGAGATCCCTCGCTGGTTCGACGAGGCGTCTCTGGCGCCGCTGGTGCGTCTGGACAGCAGCCTGCGGGCGCACGTCTTCATGTCCGAGCTGCTGCAGCCGTGGTTCTATTTCGTGTACATGGAGTCGCGCGTGCTCGAGGCTGATCAGCGCAAGGTGGCCAGGGCCGCCGAGGTGGATTTCCAGGCCGCCATGGCGCGGCAGATCCGGCAGGTGCGCGAGATGGGCGACCGGGAAGCCTTCCTGCTGGCGGCGCACCTGCAGAGCGTCATCCAGGACTGGTACGTCAAGCGCTGGAAGTACCGGGCCGAGAAGATCAGCGTGGATGAGTTCGCGAACAGCCTGAGCGCGATGGTCGCCGCGCAGCTGCGGGTCGAATAGCGTCGGCGCTCCCGCGCCGATCCCTCCTGCGCACGCGCCCAGTGGCCGGGCTGCAGGCGGCAGCGGCACCGGGCCGCCCCGCGAGCAGCCCGCTCAGAGCTTGTCCAGGCGGACCGTGCGGTCGGCGAGGACCTCCGGCGGCGGGCAGGTCCCCTGCTTGAGCCAGCGCTTGGCCACCTTGATGTCGCGCGGCACGTTCACCGACAGCACGCTGCGCAGCCTGCCCTCAGAGATCTGGAACACGGAGAACGCCCCCTCCTCGGCGGAGCCGCGCAGGGTGCCCTCGAGCTCGTTCGACGGCACGCCGAGCACCTGCAGGTTCAGGTCGTACTGATCCGACCAGAACCACGGAATCTCGTCGTACGCCACCTCGCCGCCGGCAATGGCCTTGCCCACGGCGATGGCCTGATTCTGGGCATTGGCCCACGACTCGCATCGCAGACGGCCGCCCGCCCAGGTGTTCGGCTGGTTGGCCACGTCGCCCGCGGCATAGATGTCTGGGTCGGAGGTGCGGCCGGCCTGGTCCACGACGATGCCGTCCCGGACCTCGAGCCCGCAGGCCTCGGCCAGCCCGGTGTCGAGCGCAAGCCCGATCCCGACCACCACCGCGTCGAACTCCTGCGGCCCGCCAGGCAGTTCCACGGCCAGCGCGCGCTGGCGGCCCGCTTCGATCGACGCGACCGTCGTCGCCAGCCGGACGTCGACGCCTTCCCGGCGGTGCCTGTCGAGCAGGAACGCCGAGAACCGGGGCGGCAGCGACCGCGCGCACAGGCGCGGCCCCGCCTCCAGCACCATGACCTCGACCTGTTTCTTCCTCGCCGTCGCGGCGATCTCCAGCCCGATCCACCCGCCGCCCACGATCAGCAGCCGGTTGCCCGGCACCAGCTTCCTGGCGATGGCCTGGCAATCCTCGATCGTGCGCAGCGCATGGACGCCGGGCAGGTCGGCGCCGGGACACGACAGCGCCCGAGGTCGCCCTCCGGTGGCCAGCACGAGCTTGTCGTAGCGGACCGCAGAGCCATCCGCGCAGCTGACCTGGTGGCCGGTGCGATCGATGCCGACGGCCTCGACGCCGGGCCGGAAGTCCACGCGCAGCGCGTCGCACTGCTGCGGGCCGAGCAGCACCGGCGGGTGCTCTTCCGCCCCGCTGAGCACCGCCTTCGACAAGGGGGGCCGCTCGTAGGGCGCGTGCGGCTCGCGCCCCAGGAGCGTGATGCCCCCTTCATGTCCCGCTTCGCGCAGCGACCGGGCGACCCAGGCGCCGGCCTGGCCGGCTCCAATGATGACGACATCCATGGGTGCTCCCTGCCGTCGTTCAGTGCGCGGGCCGCAGGAAGATGACTCCCTGCTCGACCTTGACCGGATGGCAGCGCAGCGGATCCGTGCACGGCGCGCCCACCGCCCGGCCGCTTCGGATGTCGAAGGTGCCCTCGTGCAGGGGGCACTCGATGAGGCAGGAATCGACCACCATGCCCAGCGAAAGGTCCGCGTCGCCGTGGGTGCAGGTGCCGTCCGTGGCGAAGATCTCGCCGCCGAGGTTGTAGAGGCACACCCGCCTGCCGTCGATCTCGACCGGGTGCGTGTCGTCTTCGTCGATGTCGGCCACGTTGCCGACCCTGATCCATTCACCGTCCATGGTGTCTCCCGGATTGTTGTCTTGCCGCACCCGCTGCCCTACGCCTGCGACGTCATCACGTCGATGTAGTGGTTCTCCATGTGATACAGCGCCTCCTCGAGCGGCGACATCGGGCCGGGCTGGAAGAACTTCGACCCCGCGGTGTTCTGCATGCCCTCCACCATCACGGCGTCCTCGGCGATGATCTGGCGCACGAAACCCACGTACTTCTCCATCTCCTCGTCATAGTTCGGGATCGAGAAGGCGCCTTCAGGGAACAGCAGATAGCAGATGACCTTGGTCTCCGTGGGAGAGATGGGCCAGATGTGCCACATGCGCACGCTGTCGGCACGCATCGACAGGTTCAGGTTCGGATAGATGCCCGCCTTGCAGGCGATCCCGCTGGGCTTGTCCTGCGCCCAGGGCAGCGTCGGGAAGACCTGCTCGCCGGACTTCGAGTGCGGCCTGGCTTCGTACTGGGTGTGCCAGCCGCCGTTCTCGACCAGGTTGAAGCGGACCTGCTCGCCCTTCACGAAGCCGCCGAAGGTCCCCTTGTGGATGACGCCGACGTGGTAGATGTCGATCAGGTTCTCGACCAGGAACTTCCAGTTGCACTTGACGTCGATCTCGACCTTCTGGGCGAGCTTGCAATGGTCGGTCTGGAACCACCACAGCGGCTGCTCGAAGGGAGCGATGTAGTCGTCGAAAGACATCGGCTCGTCGCTGAAGTTCACGAAGATCCAGCCGCGCCAGACCTTGACGTGAAGCTGGCGCAGGCTGCAGTTCTTCAGCTCGACCTCCGAGGCCTTCATGCCCGGCGCGACGACGAGCTTGCCGCTCACGTCGTAGAGCCAAGCGTGGTACGGGCAGCTGAATTCCTTGGCGTTGCCGCGGCCGACGGCGATCTCCACGCCGCGGTGCAGGCACTGGTTCATGTAGGCGACGACCTGGTCGGGCGCGGGACGGGACACCACGATCGACTCCTTCATCACCTGGAAGGTGTAGTAGTCGCCGACATCGGGAATCTCCTCGACGCGTCCCACGGAGAGCCAGTACTTCATGAAGATCTGCTCCTTCTCCATGGCGTAGATCTCGGGCGAGCTGTACACCTCGCCCGGCAGGTGCCGGGCGCTGAGCAGTTTCTTGCGGGTCTCCTTGAACTTGGGGCGCAGGTCCAGGAGTTGGTGTTCGGCTACTTGCATCGTGGTCGTCCTTTCAAAAGATTCGTTGAGTAAACGTAACGAATACTAGGCAATACATTGATCTATGTATAGATCGATGTGAGAATCGATATAAATAGCCGTAGGAACCCTATGCCAGCCAAGAACAGCTCCGAGAACGCACGCCAGCGCCGCCAGATCAATGACGTCGAATACGTCGGGAGCGCGGAAGCGATGTCGATCCTCGGCGTGCGCCGCGAGACGCTGTACACCTACGTGAGCCGCGGCCTCATCAAGACCAAGCAGCGCCCGGGCGTGAAGGCCAAGCTTTACCGCAAGGCCGACGTCGAGAAGCTCAGGAGCCGGGCCGTCGCCCGCGCGGGCGGGCCGCAGGTCTCCCAGTCGCTGCGCTACGGCGAGCCGATCGCGCAGACGTGGATCAGCGAGCTCACCGCCCAGGGCCCACGCTACCGGGGGGTGCTCGCGCGCGACCTGGTGCGTGACGGACGGTCGTTCGAGTTCGCGAGCGAGCTCATCTGGACGGGGCTGCCGCGCACCCGCGATGTCCCGTGGCCGGCCCCGCAGGACACCCGGCAGCCTGAGTCGCTGGTCCGCATGGCGCTGCAATCGGCCGAGCACGTCACGCCGCTCAAGCTCCTGGCGATGCTGACGACCTCGCTGTCCGCGTTCGAGCGGGCCGAGGACGACGTGGAGGCGGCCGGTTTCGCGGCCTGCCGCCGCCTGCTGCAGTGGCTGGCGGGCACGGCTGGCGTCTTCGGCCCCGAGCCGCGCTTCTCCCCGCCCCGCGACGGCGAGTTCGTGGCGCAGTGCGTCGCCCGCGGGCTGGGCCTGGGCGATCGGCCCGATGCCGTGCGGGCCATCGACGCCGCGCTCGTGATGTCCGCCGAACACGAGCTGTCGGCACCGACCTTCGCGGCGCGGATCTGCGCCTCGACGGGCGCGGACCTGCACGCCTGCGTCGCCACGGCGATGCTGACCCAGTCCGGGCCGATGCAGGTCGGGGGCGCCGTGGAGGTCGAGGCGCTCATCGACGCCCTGCCCTGCGGCCTGGCGCCCGAAGACGCCCTGCCGCTGGCGGCGGCCTCGGGTTTCAAGGGCAATGAGCTGCCGTGCTTCGGCCATCCCCTCTACGATGGGGAGGACCCGCGCTCGGCCGTGCTGCTCGAGCTCGTAGACGACCTCAGCGCGCACGGACCGGATCTGCCGAAGGTGCAGGCGCTGGTGACCGGCGCGCGGCAGGCGGGACAGCACCCGAACGTCTTCGCCGCCCTCGTGATCCTGTGCAAGGCGATGGGTCTGCCCAATGGCAGCGGCGCGATGCTGCATACCCTGGCGCGCACCAGCGGGTGGATCGCCCACGCGATGGAGCAGCGCCTGACGGGCGCCATGCTGCGGCCGCGCGCGAAGTACATGGGCCAGCACCTTCCGCGGTAAGGCAGCCCTCGGCCGCGGCGGGCGTGGGCGAGGAGGTTCCCTCCGGTCAGTCCCGCATCACGAGCGCTGCGGTGGCCCTGCGCACCAGAGGCAGCGCGAAGAGCAGCGTCGGGAAGGCGATGATCCATGACAGTGCCCACGCGCTGAGCCAGATGTAGAGAAAGCCGGGCGCCAGGCCGATGCTGCGCAGGGTCGACACGGCCGACACCACGAAGGTCATCAGGATCGAGAGCAGCAGCGGCATCACCAGCGTCGCGTAGGCGGCTGGCAGCTTGGCGAAGCCGAACACCGTGCGGGCCTGCGCCGCCGAAGGAGGACACTCGTTTTTCATGGGTAGGCCCGTGGTGTGTGGCCTGCACTGCCCTCGGGACTGCGGATGGCGCAGTCCGGACTGCCGTAGCGCCGGACGTTCCAGCACACGGCCATGGAACGCCCGCCCGTCATCCTGGCGTGGTTGCGGCGCAGCGGCGAAGCGCCGCATGCCGCGCGCCGGTCGCGGCTGCCGATGGCGGAGGTGTCCGCGCGGGAGGGAAGCCGCCGCGCGCTCAGGAAATGCACCGCTCCTGCTGCTTGCCGGTCCTGCGCGAAGGACTTGTCTGTACTGCGCCGCATCTGACCCTGGGCATCGGGTTGGTCCTTCGTCTGCATGGATCCTCCTTCATCGGGTTGTTTCGTTGCGCTGCCCAGCAATGGCAGCGCTATTGTTAGTTGCCAAACCAAAGTTACCCGGCGAGGGTGGAGGTGTCAACACGCAAAGCGAGCTGTCGCGGAGGCCGAAGAAAGAATACGCGGGTCCTCTGATGAAGGTCAAAGCGCGGTGCCGGAGGGACGCCTGCCCAGCGATCGCGGTTCGCGATGGGTGGGCATCCGCAATACGACGGCTCGCCGTCGAGCCAGCCTCAAGCCACGGGGAGAGCCCCGGTTCGCCGCCGGCATCGTTCGAGCGGGGTCGGCCGCATCCGGGCACTGGCTCCGCCGCACCCGAAGCCTGCCCGTCGGGCCTAGTCGAACGCGAGCTTGGCGAGCGTGCCACGCAGCCATTGGTTGGCCGGATCCTTGTGCGCCCTCCGGTGCCAGAACTGGCGCACGTCCGCCGCGGGAATGCTCAGCGGCACCGGCAGGATCTGCACGCCACGGGCGTTACGCGCCGCGTTGCGGGGCACGGTGACGACCAGGTTGGAGCGCTCGACGACATCCGCCGCGACGTGGTAGTGGGTCACGCGCAGGATGACGTCGCGCTTGGCGCGCATCTTCGAGAGCGCGCGCTCCACCAGGTCGTCCGCATTGCCCGTGGCCACGGCGACGTGCTGGGCCGTCAGGAACGCCTGCAGCGGGAAGCCGGGGCCGATGAACGGATGCCGCTTGCGCGCCAGGCAGCAGTAGGGATCGCCGAACAGGCGCTGCTGGTAGAAGCCCGACTTCAGAAAGGCGAGGTTGCCGATCGCGAGATCCGCCTCGCCGCTCTGCAGCAGTTGCTGGTACTGGTCGTTGGGCCGCCGCAGCGCCTCGATGCGCACGTGCGGCGCCTCCCGCAGCACCGCCGAGATCAGCCGCGGCAGAACGATGCCCTCCCCCGCGTCGGACAGGAGGATCTTGAACGTGCGCTCCGACGCCTTCGGCTCGAAGCCGTTCGGTCTTTCCAACGACTGCTGAAGGATCGCCAACGCCTGGCGGACCGGGCCGATGAGTTCGTCGGCCAGGGCCGTCGGCTCCATCCCGCCGGTGGTCCGCACGAACAGCGCATCGGAGCAGGCCTTGCGCAGCCGCAGCAGCGCGTTGCTCATTGCGGGCTGCGACAGGCCCGCGACGCTCGCCGCCCGCGACACATTGCGCTCGGCATAGATGGCGTCGAAGACCCGCAGCAGGTTCAGGTCGAACGTTTTGATATTCATATCCTGAATTCTATTTCTCTCCAATATCGATTAGACAATGATGAGCGTGCCGGTGATCATTTCCCCAACCAAACGAGAAAGGATGAGACCCCATGGGGACAGAGATCAAGACGCCCGTGCTGATCGTGGGCGGAGGGCCCATCGGCCTGTCGATGGCCATCGAGCTGGGATGGAGGGGGATCGAGTCGATCCTCGTGGATGAGGGCGACGGCACGATCGAGCACCCGCGCACCGGCCTGATCGCGGTGCGCACGATGGAGCTGTTCCGACGCTGGGGGCTGGCGCAGCGCGTGCGCGACTGCGGATTCCCGGACGACTACGACCTCTCGATGGTCTTCTGCACGTCGCTCAACGGGCTGCTGCTCGATCGGGAGAGCTACCCGAGCATGCGCGACGCGCCCACGCCGCCCGAGACGCCCGAGAAGAAGCAGCGCTGCCCGCAGCTGTGGCTGCAGCCCATCCTGACCGACGCCGCCCGCGCCGAACCCAGGGCCAGGCTGCTGTTCAAGCACCGCTTCGTCTCGCTTCAGCAGGACGGCGAGGGCGTCACGGCGACCGTCACCGACCTGAACACGGGCGAGCCTGTCACCATCCGCGCGGACTACCTGCTCGGCTGCGATGGCGCTACCAGCCAGGTCCGCGAGCAGGTCGGCATCAGGATGGAGGGCCGGCTGCTCAGCTACTCGGTGAACGTCCTGATCCACGCGCCGGGACTGGTGCACGAGCACAAGATGGGGCCGGCCGAGCGCTACCTCTTCGTCGGCCCGGAGGGAACGTGGGGCAATCTGACCGTCGTCGACGGGAACGAGATCTGGCGCCTGACGGTGCTCGGATCGGAAGAGAAGATGGACCTCGCGAACTTCGACCCCGCCGCCTGGGTCCGGCGCGCGCTCGGTCGCGACGACGTGGAGTTCGTGGTCGATTCGGCCATCCCCTGGCGGCGCAGCGAGATGCTCGCCGATCGCTACTTCGAGGGCCGCGTCGCGCTCGTGGGCGATTCCGCCCACACCATGTCTCCGACCGGTGGCATGGGCATGAACACCGGGGCGCAGGAGGTGCTGGACATCGGCTGGAAGCTCGAGGGCCTCCTCAACGGCTGGGGCGGCCCGGCCCTGCTGCGCAGCTACGAGACCGAGCGCCGGCCCGTCGCGCAGCGCAACATCGGCTTCTCCACGCAGAACTTCAGGGCCTGGCAGGACACGCCCAGCCCGGCGGCGGTGTGCGACCTGAGCGCCGAAGGCGAGCAGGTGCGCCGGGACCTCGGCCGGCGCCTGCGCGAGTCGACGCGCGTGGAGTGGGAGTCGCTGGGCCTGCAGATCGGCCACCGCTACGAGGGCTCGCCGATCTGCGTTTCCGACGGCACGCCCCCGACCCCGGACGAGTACTCGACGTACATCCCCACGACGCGGCCCGGCGCGCGCGCGCCCCACGTCTGGCTCAGCGACGGCCGCTCGACGCTCGACCTGTTCGGCCGCACCTTCGTGCTCCTGTGCTTCGACGGCGGCCTGCGGGGCGAGGCGGACACGCTCGCGCAGGCCTTTGCCGCCAGGGGAGTTCCGTTCCGCCTCGAATCCATCGAGCAGGCCGACGTGGCGAGAGCCTACGAACGCCCGCTGGTCCTGGTGCGTCCCGACGGGCATGTCGCATGGCGCGGCTCGCACGTGGAGCACGCCGGCCAGGTGGTCGACACGGTCCGCGGCGCCGCTTAGCCGCAAGCCCCTTCCACGAAACAAAAAGGAGACAACCCCATGAAGACTGAACTGCCCGGCCGCGCGATCAAGGCGATGGCCGCCGCCCTTCTCGGCTCGTGCATCGCACTGTGCGCACATGCCAACGGCTATCCCAGCAGGCCGGTCACGCTGGTCGTGCCCTTCACGCCCGGCGGCAGCAACGACGCCCTGGCGCGCACGGTGGGCCAGAAGCTCGGCGAGTACTGGAAGCAGCCCGTCATCGTCGACAACCGCCCGGGCGCGGGCGGCAACGTTGGCACCAAGCAGGCGGCCAAGGCGGCTCCCGACGGCCACACCCTGCTCGTCGTGGCCAACAATTTCGTCACCAACCCCTTCCTCTATCCGGACGGCCGCGCGGGCTACGATCCCGTGAAGGAATTCGTTCCCGTCACGCAGCTGGGCCGCGTGCCCTTCGTCCTGGTCGTCCACCCCGGCCTCGCCGCCAAGTCGACCCAGGAGCTGATCGCCCTGGCCAAGGCCCAGCCCGGCAAGCTGTCCTATGGGTCCGCCGGCGTCGGCACGCCGCACCACCTGACCGGAGAGCTCTTCAAGAGCCTGGCCGGCATCGACATGGTGCACGTGCCCTACCGCGGCGCGCAGCCCGTGGTCACGGACCTGATCGGCGGACAGATCCAGGTGCTCTTCGGCGTCGCGAACTCGGTGCTCCCGCACATCAAGACCGGCGCCCTGCGCCCGCTCGCGGTGGCCGGCGAGCAGCCCCTGCCCTACCTGCCAAACGTCCCGACCGTCGCCAGCGCGGGCGGCCCCTTCAAGGCCTTCCGCAGCGAGGTCTGGATCGGCCTGGTCGCGCCGGCGGGCACGCCGCCCGACGTGGTGGCCAAGATCGAGGAGGCGGCGGGCCGGGCACTGCGGGATCCGGCGGTCAAGGCGGCGCTGGAAGCCCAGGGCCTGGAGCCCGCCCCATCGACGCCGGCCGCGCTCCAGGCACTCATGCAGGAAGACATGGCGCGCTGGTCCAAGGTCATCAAGGACACCGGCGCACGCGCCGAGTGAGGCGCAGCGGCGAGGCCGGCGGCTGATCGCCGCCGCCGGCGCCGCCGCGCCGCCCTCTAACACCCGATTGCAGCTGGCTGACGGCGCGGAGCACCCGCCCGCCGGGCAGCGCATCGCCCGCAGCGTGGCCCGTCAGGCCCCATCCCATCACAACGAGGAGACAACCATGAAGCATTCCCTTTCCGCGGCGGCCGCAGGCCTGCTCGCGCTCGGGCTCGCACCCGCGCATGCGCAAGGAGGCGCGCCGGCGTCCGGCGTCACGATCTACGGCGTGGCCGACGCCGGGGTCGAATGGTCTAACAACGGCGCCGGCTCGTCCCGCCGGCTGGTGTCGGGCGGCGCGCTGGGCAGCCGGCTCGGCTTCCGCGGCGTCGAGGACCTCGGCGGCGGCCTGTCCGCGGTTTTTCGCCTGGAGCAAGGCATCAATCTGGACGATGGCACCCTGGGCCAGGGCGGCCGCGCATTCGGCCGGGAAGCCTCCGTCGGCCTGGCAAGCACCGCCTGGGGCACCGTGACGGCCGGGCGCCTGCCGACGCCCTACTACGTGGCCCAGTCCGGCGTCGACGCCTTCTCGTGGATGGGCAGCGGCGGGCATCTGGCCATCACGCGCAGCACCGACGCGACCCGCCAGCTGCTGCCCCTGGCCGTCAGCGCCCGCTTCGACAACGCGGTGGGCTACGTGACGCCCAGGCTGGGACCGCTGACGTTTCGCGCCATGGCCGCGGCCGGGGAGAATCAGCCCACCATTGGACGCGCCTACAGCGCCTCGGCGACCTACCGCAACGGTCCGGTCGACGCGGTGCTGGCCTGGGCACGACAGCAGGGCGCGGACAACGCGAACGGCCGGATCGACGCCGTCGTCGCCGGGGGCAGCTACGACTTCGGCGCCGCCAAGATCTTCGCGGGCTACACCGCGGAAAAGAACAGCTGCGGCACCTGCACCGGCGCGCTCGCCCGCGCCCAGGGCGTCACGGGCGCCGCGGCCAGCGAGTTCCGCCTGATCAACCTCGGGGCCCGCGTGCCCTTCGGTGCCTTCACCGCCATCGTGCAGGCCGTGCGGATTTCCGACCGCTCGGCCTACGCGGCGGCCACCGGCCAACGGGACGCCACATGGCTGGCCATCGGCGGCGAATACACGCTCTCCAAGCGCACGATGGCCTATGCCTCGCTGGGCGCGGTCGGCAACCAGAACGGCTCGCGCTACGCGCTGGGTTCCGGATCGGCCCAGCAGCCCGCAGGGCTCGGGGGAGCGGGCGACCACCGTTCCACCACGCTCACACTGGGCATGCGCCACGCGTTCTGAACAGACACGGCAGACGCCCAGGTCGTGCGCTCAGGCGCCTGCGTGGCGCAGGAGCGCCGCCGCATGTTGAATCAAACCAAGGACAGGCCATCGCCATGACTGAACCACAACCCGCCTACCAGACCGGCATGTGCAACGAGTTCGCCACCGAAGCCCTCCCCGGGGCGCTCCCCCATGGGCGCAACTCCCCGCAGCGCGCGCCGTACGGCCTGTACGCCGAGCAGCTCTCCGGCACGGCGTTCACCGCGCCGCGCCACGCCAACCGCCGCGCCTGGCTCTACCGCATCCGGCCTTCGACGCTGCACCATCCTTTCGCCCTCGTGGATGCGGGACGGTGGACGAGCCGGGCCGGCGACGGCCCCGTGACGCCCAACCAGCTGCGCTGGGACCCGCTTCCTATGCCCGAGCGGCCGACGGACTTCATCGAGGGCATGACGACGATGGCGTGCAACGCGTCCTGCGCGGTCCACCTCTATGCCGCCAACCGGTCGATGGAGACGCGGTTCCTGTACGACGCCGACGCGGAGCTGCTCCTCGTGCCCCAGGCTGGTCGCCTCGAGCTGGCAACGGAAATGGGCCGTCTGCAGCTCGAGCCCCAGGAGATCGCCGTGATCCCCCGGGGCGTGCGCTTCCAGGTGCGGCTGCTGGACGCCCAGGCGCGGGGCTACGTGTGCGAGAACTTCGGCGCCGCCCTCAAGCTGCCGGACCTCGGTGTCATCGGCTCCAACGGGCTGGCGAATCCCCGGGACTTCTGCACGCCGGTCGCGGCCTACGAAGACCGCGAAGGCGACTTCGAGCTGGTCGCGCGCTTCCAGGGAAACCTGTGGAGCGCGCGCATCGGCCACAGCCCGCTCGACGTGGTCGCCTGGCATGGCAACCACGCGCCCTACAAGTACGACCTGCGGCGGTTCAACACCATCGGCTCGATCAGCTACGACCATCCCGATCCGTCCATCTTCCTGGTGCTGCAGTCCGTCAGCGACACCCCGGGCGTCGACACCATCGACTTCGTGGTGTTCCCGCCGCGCATCCTCGTGGCCCAGAACACGTTCCGGCCGCCCTGGTACCACCGTAACGTCGCGAGCGAGTTCATGGGGCTGATCCACGGGGCCTACGACGCCAAGGCCGAGGGCTTCGTGCCCGGCGGCGCGTCCCTGCACAACTGCATGAGCGCGCACGGACCGGATGCCGACACCTTCGCCAAGGCCAGTGCCGCTGACACCTCCCGGCCGGACTACCTCACCGAGACGATGGCCTTCATGTTCGAGTCGTGCGACGTCTTCAGGCCGACGACGTTCGCCCTGGAGACCGCCCAGCTGCAGGAGGACTATTTCCGCTGCTGGCAGAACCTCGGGAAGCACTTCGATCCGGCGCGGCCATGACGCGGGTGAACGAAACCCACGCGCCGGACCTGCGCAGCTGGGTCGGGTCCGCGAACGAGGACACGACGGATTTCCCGATCCAGAATTTGCCCTTCGGCGTCTTCCGCCGGCGCGGCTCCTCCGGGCCGTTTGGGGGCGGCGTGGCCATCGGGGACCAGATCCTCGACCTGGCCGCCGCGGCCGCCAGCGGCGCACTCGCCGGCGATGCGCGGGATGCCGCGGTGGCCGCCTCGCGCAAGCGCCTCAACGACTTCATGGCCATGGGGCCCGCCGCGTGGTCGGCGCTGCGCCTGGCGCTCTCGCGCGCGCTGCGCACGGGAGCCACGGAGCGCGGCAGGTTGGAGGGATGCCTTCTTGCCCAGCGCTCGGCCGAATACGCCCTGCCCGCGGCCATCGGCGACTACACCGACTTCTACATCGGCATCCACCATGCCACCGCCGTCGGCCGGTTGTTCCGGCCGGACGCACCGCTGCTTCCGAACTACAAATGGGTTCCCATCGGGTACCACGGCCGCAGTTCCTCCGTGGTCGTCAGCGGCGAACCGATCTACCGCCCGCTCGGCCAGAGCAGGGCCGAGGCCGGCGACCCGGAATTCGGTCCGAGCAGGCGCCTGGACTACGAACTGGAGCTCGGTTTCCTGGTGGGCCCGGGCAACCGGCGCGGCGAGCCCATTGCCATCGGCAGCGCCGAGAGCCACCTGTTCGGGGTCGCGCTGTTCAACGATTGGTCGGCGCGCGACATCCAGCCCTGGGAGTACCAGCCGCTGGGGCCCTTCCTGTCCAAGAACTTCGGCAGCACGCTCGCCCCGTGGGTCGTGACATTTGAGGCGCTGGCGCCGTTCCGGGCCGCTTGTCCGCGTGCGCCCGGCGACCCCGAGCCATTGCCCTATCTGAATTCCGAACGGAACCGGGCCAGCGGCTCGGTCGATGTGCAGCTCGAGGTGCTGCTCCAGACCGAGGCGATGGCCCGGTCGGGCCTGCTGCCAGCGCGCCTGTCGCGCTCGAGCTTCGTGGAGGCCGCCTACTGGACCCCCGCCCAGCTCGTGGCCCACCACACGGTCGGCGGCTGCAACCTCGCGCCTGGCGACCTGCTCGGATCGGGCACGCTGTCCGGGCCACATCCAGAACAGGCCGGCTCGCTCCTCGAGCGGACTGCCGGTGGACGGCAGGCCATCGCCCTGCCCTCGGGCGAGCACAGAACCTTCCTGGAGGACGGCGACACCGTCATCCTGCGCGCCTGGTGCGAACGCAGCGGAGCGCGACGCATCGGCTTCGGCGCATGCGCCAGCACCATCCACGCGCCGAAGCGCGCACCCTAGCCTCGCCGCGCGCTGCCCTGCACTGCCAAGCTGGCACCCGGGCGCGTCCTGCAATTCAGCGGCGAGGCAGGTTGGGACACTCGCTGACCGGCGTCGTGTGCCCGGCCGCCAGGCGCTGCGCGCATGCCGGCGCGTGGTCGCAGAACGTGCACCGGACTTCCGCCGCCCGGGTCGCCGGCAGGTCGTCCTGGGTCCTTGCCGCCTGCACCTGACGCCGGGCGGTGAACTTCCGCAGTTCCAGCGCGCCGGGATGCCGGAGCCTCCACCACTCGGGTTGCAGGTTCAGCCACAGCAGCGTGGCCGCACCGCCAAGAAGCGTCAAAATCACGAGAATCCCCAGAAGCTTGTCCATGATCGTTCCTTTCTGCCATCGTCGGCGGATGCAGGCTGGGCGGCCCTGCAGGTTCTGCCGTCTCCGCAGGCGCAGGCGATTTTTTGTTAGTCGCCTAACTATTAATCTAGGCCTGCCGCGGCCGGCCGTCAACCGCCGCGGGCGGCGTCCTGGACGAATGTTGATCTCGCGCAAACCCGGACGCACCCGCGCCGCCCTCCGACGCGGGGGATCCGCGGGTACGGCCGGAAGCGATCCACCGCTGCGGCCCTCCTCTCCCGCCGGCGGATGTCGTGCGCCGCAGACCCATCCGCGCCCCGAGGCACATGCAGGTACGGCCGGGGCACATGGCCGGTCGCTCCACGCGCGGCGGCGCGGCCGCCAATGCGCAGCGGCGCTGGGATCCGAGCCGTCCCGGCCGCGTACTCAGCGCAGCATGCGTCCGTTGTGCGTCATCACCAGGATGTCGGCCACGTCGATGCCGCTGGCGATCTTTCCCTCGGTCGGCGCGGAGAAGGAGACGCCGCCGAGGGACACCCCCTGCATCGCGCGCAGGGTGGCCTGGAGCGCGGGGCGCGTCAGCCCGGGTGCGCGCCGCAGGCCTTCCAGCAGCACCTGCGCGTTGATGTAGCCTTCGAACGAACTGAGGGACAGCCGGTCGTAGTTCCGGGCCTTCATCGCTGCCTGGTATTCGCGCGCCAGGGGAAGCAGCGTCGCATAGGGGTTCGGCACGACGCTGGAGAAGGCCGTGCCAACCGCATCGGCGCCCACTTGCTCCCACACCGAGCGCTCATCGACCGTGGAAAGGCAGACCATCTGCGCCCACAGTTTCGTCGCCACCTTGGCGCGGATGGCGGCGATCCCGGTCGCGGTCACGCCACCGACCACTACTACGTCGGCGCCGCTGCGCTCGATGCTCCGCGCCTGCTCGGTGTAGTCGGTGGCGTCCCGCGCATAGGGCACGGCGGCGACGAGCGGCAGTCCCTGCGCCTTCAGCACCGACTCGAACTGCGCGCGGAACGCCGTGCCCGAGTTGTCGGTCGCGTGCAGCACGGCGAAGCGGCTCCGGCCAATGGTGGGAAACAACGCGGCGATCGCGCGGGTCTCCGCGTCGAACGTCGCTCGCACATGGGTGACGATCTCGGTCCCCGGGCGGCGGAATGCATCGTTTCCGTGCAGCACGCCGACGATCGGCACGCCCGCGCGGGTCGCCGCCGGAATGGCGGCGCCGATGATCGGGCCGCCGAACAAAGAGGTCACCGCGACGACGGATTCCCTTGCCGCCAGCGACCCGATGGCCTCGACGGTCTTCTCGGCCTGGTACCCGTTGTCGATGGCCAGGAGCTTGACGGGCTGCCCCCGGATCCCTCCAGCGCGGTTCGCCTGTTCGAGCGCTCCGTCCACGCCCTGCCTGATCATCTCGGCCTGGCGCGCCTGTCCTCCCTGCAAAGGAAGCAGCATCGCGATCTGGATCTCGCGCGCCGCCGCCCGCGCTCGGAACGGCAATCCGACGGCCGCCGCTGCGAGCACCCCTCCGATGCACGAAAAGGTGCGGCGCCGCGCTCGGTCGGTACCCGTAGGTTCAGTGTTCATTGTCTGCCTCTCTCCATCATTGGTGCGCGCGATCGGTGCCGCAGCCCCACGCCGGCCGGTCGCGCTGACTTTTTGCGAGGCGACTCTAAACACTTTGTCGCGCGCTTGATAGATTGAGTCTCAGTCAATGTGAGTCCGCCGCGCGGGTGCGACTTCCGCACGGACAGAGGCCTGCATCGCCGGGCGGGGTACTGCCCGCATGCGTCCTGCATCTCGCCGAGGGCGGCTGCGCCGCACCGGGCCATATGCGCCGAAAGGCCGTGGCCTGCAAGGCTGTCACCACGGACGGCCCGGCGGGCATCGGACACGCCGAGCCGGGCCGACCGGGCCTTCACGCCGGCCGGAGGACTTCGGAGACCGTCAGCCGCACCAGGTCCAGCGTGGTCTTCTGGACCTGCGTGGCGGGGCGTTGCAGGCTGGTCGCCAGGGACAGCGCTATGCGCAGCGGCGGCGCACCGATGACCTGGGCGCTGTAGGCAGAAGGAACAGGCGAATTGAGCAGCGCGTTGCGCGGCAGCACCGCGTACCCGGCCCCGTCGGCCACCATGTCCAGGATGGCGGCGACCCCGTCGATCTCCAGCGCGATCTCGGGCCGGCAGCCGATGAGCGCCATCTCGGCTTCCACGTGCATGCGGATCGCGTTGGGGCGCGAGGGAATGACCAGCGGCAGCCGCGCGAGCTCGGCGAGCGCGATGGGGCCGGGCGGCGGGTCCTCGGCCAGCCCGCGCGGGCGGGCGCGCACGAGCAGCAGATCCTCGTCCATGAGGTGCGACACATCCACATCGCGCACCGGCTGGCCGTTGTAGAGCACGACGATGTCCAGGCGACCGCTGACCAGTCCTCTCAGGAGTTCGCTCGAAAGCCCTTCGCTGATCGAGAGCCGAGCCTCCGGCAATTCCTTGCGGAAGGCGCGCATGAGCGGCACCGCCATCGCGCGCGCCACGCTGCTGGGCAGCCCGATGGCGACGGCGCCCGAGACGCCGCCGCGCAGGCGCTCCATGTCCTCCCGCGCCCGGGCCATCTGGTGCAGGATGCCCCGCCCATGGTCGACCAGCAACCGGCCCGCCTCCGTGGGCGTGACGCCGCGGCCATTGCGCACCAGCAGGTTCTGGCGCAGCTCCACCTCCAGCAGGCGCACCTGCCGGCTCAGGGCCGACTGGGCCATGCCGAGGGCCGCCGCGGCATGGGTGAAGCTGCCCATTTCGGCGACCCGCACAAAGTACTCGAGCTGCTTCAGATCCATCGACAAATGAGATATCTGGTAGACCAATCCGCCACTTCTTGTATAGCTGGAATTGCAGCAGAATACCCCAAAATACTTAGCCACCAAACAATCCTATGAATGCTCCGCTTCGTGGAATCTCCTCCATGGCCACCCGCCAGGTGTTGGCCGAGCTGCTGGCCGCCTACGAGCAGCAGACCGGCCAGCGCGCAGCCATCGAGGCCGTGGGCGGCGTGGACGCGGCCAAGCGGGTGCAGGCCGGCGAGGCTTTCGACGTGGTGGTGCTTGCCTCTGACGCCATCGACAAGCTCATCGCGGCCGGCGCCGTCGTGGCCGGCAGCAGGACCGACTGGGTGCGCTCCGGCGTGGCCGTGGCGGTGCGCGCGGGCGCGCCGCTGCCCGACATCGGCTCGGAAGACGCAGTGCGCAGTGCCGTGCTGGCCGCGCGCAGCATCAGCTATTCCACCGGCCCGAGCGGCGTGGCGCTGGCGAAACTGTTCGAGCGCTGGGGCATTGCCGACCAGGTGGCCGGCCGCATGGTGCAGGCCCCGCCCGGCGTGCCCGTGGGCTCCCTGGTGGCACGTGGCGATGTGGAGCTCGGCTTCCAGCAACTGAGCGAGCTGCTGCACGTGGAGGGCATCACCATCGTGGGCCCGCTGCCGCCTGCGATCCAGATCACCACCATTTTTTCATCGGGCGTCGCTGCCTCCAGCCAGCAGCCCGAGGCCGCCAAGGCGCTGCTCGACTTCTTCGCATCGCCAGCGGCGGCCGAAGCCAAGCAACGCCAGGGCATGGACCCTGCCTGAACCCGAACACCAAGATCCAAGGAGCACAACGCAATGAGCCTCATCATCGACTGCCATGGCCACTACACCACGGCACCCAAGGCGCTGGAGAACTGGCGCAACCAGCAGATCGCCGGCATCAAGGACCCGGCCGCCATGCCCAAGGTCGCCGATTTGCAGATCAGCGACGACGAGCTGCGCGAGTCCATCGAGACCAACCAGCTGCGCCTGATGAAGGAGCGCGGCAGCGACATCACGCTGTTCTCGCCGCGCGCCAGTTTCATGGCCCACCACATCGGCGACTTCAATGTCTCCAGCACCTGGGCGGCCATCTGCAACGAGCTGTGCCACCGCGTCTCCACCCTGTTCCCCGACAACTTCGTGCCCGTGGCCATGCTGCCGCAAAGCCCCGGGGTGGACCCCGCGACCTGCATCCCCGAGCTGGAGAAGTGCGTCAAGGAATACGGCGCGGTGGGCATCAACCTCAACCCCGACCCCTCGGGCGGCCACTGGACCAGCCCGCCGCTGACCGACCGCCACTGGTACCCCATCTACGAGAAGATGGTGGAGTACGACCTGCCCGCCATGATCCACGTGAGCACCAGCTGCAACGCGTGCTTCCACACCACGGGCGCGCACTACCTGAACGCCGACACCACGGCCTTCATGCAGTGCATCCAGGGCGACCTGTTCAAGGACTTCCCCACGCTCAAGTTCCTGATCCCGCACGGCGGCGGTGCCGTGCCCTACCACTGGGGCCGTTTCCGCGGCCTGGCGCAGGAGATGAAGAAGCCCCTGCTCGAAGACCACCTGCTGAACAACATCTTCTTCGACACCTGCGTGTACCACCAGCCGGGCATCGACCTGCTGAACACCGTGATCCCGGTGAAGAACGTGCTGTTCGCCTCCGAAATGATCGGCGCGGTGCGCGGCATCGACCCCACCACCGGCCACTACTACGACGACACCAAGCGCTACATCGAAGCGTCGAAGATCCTGAGCGGCGACGACAAGCACCAGATCTACGAAGGCAATGTGCGCCGCGTGTTCTCCCGACTCGATTCACGACTGAAGGCAAAGGGGCTCTGACATGTACGAATTAGGCGTTGTCTACCGCAACATCACCCGCGCCGATCGCGCAGCCGCTGACGGCCTGGCTGCCCTCGGCTCGGCTACCGTGCACGAGGCCATGGGCCGCGTGGGCCTGCTCAAGCCCTACATGCGCCCCATCTACGGCGGCCAGCAGGTCAGCGGCACAGCCGTCACCGTGCTGCTGCAGCCCGGCGACAACTGGATGATGCACGTGGCGGCCGAGCAGATCCAGCCCGGCGACGTGGTGGTGGCGGCCGTCACCTCCGAATGCACCGATGGCTATTTCGGCGACCTGCTGGCCACCTCGTTCCAGGCGCGCGGTGCGCGGGCGCTCATCATCGACGCCGGCGTGCGCGACGTGAAGACCCTGCAGGAGATGAATTTCCCCGTGTGGAGCCGCGCCATTTCCAGCAAGGGCACGATCAAGGCCACGCTGGGCTCGGTCAACATCCCGGTGGTGTGCGCCGGCATGTGGGTCACGCCGGGCGACGTGATCGTGGCCGACGACGATGGCGTGGTCTGCGTGCCCGCCGCGCGCGCCGCCGAGACGCTCGAGGCCGCGCGCAAGCGCGAGAGCTTCGAGGGCGAGAAACGCGCCAAGCTCGCCTCGGGCGTGCTCGGCCTGGATATGTACAACATGCGCCCCGGGCTCGAAAAGGCCGGGCTGCGCTACATCGACTGAGGACCTACGCCATGCCCATCCCCGCATCGGCGCAGGACTGGCACATCGGCCTCGTCGGCTACGGCGAGGTCGGCCGCATTCTCTGCGAGGACCTGCGCGCCCAGGGGCTGCGCGTCTCGGCCTACGACCGCAAGCTCGGCGGTGCGCTACAACGGCCCTTGTTGGAGCACGCGCGGGCCCATGGCGTCGAGTTGCTCGACAGCCACGCCCGGCTCGCGGCCACTGCCGACTTCGTGATCAGCGCCGTCACCGCCAGCCAGACGCTGGACGTGGCCCGGGCGTGCGCTCCGCAGGTGCGCAAGGAAGCCTTCTATCTGGACTTCAACTCGGCCTCCCCGGGTGCCAAGCAGGCGGCCGGCGCGCTGATTGATGCGGCCGGTGCCCGGTACGTCGAAGGCGCGGTGATGACCAGCATTCCACCTTACCGCATCAAGGTCCCGCTGCTGCTGGGCGGCGCCTCGGCCAGGGCGCTGGCCGAGGCCATCGCGCCGCTGGGCTTCGTCGCCAAGGTCGTCAGCGACCGGCTGGGCGTGGCCTCGGCCACCAAGATGTGCCGCAGCGTGATGGTCAAGGGCCTGGAGGCGATGGTGATCGAGAGCTTCACGGCCGCGCGGCACTACGGCGTGGAGGACGCGGTCATCGCCTCGCTCCAGGAGACCTTTCCCGGCATCGACTGGGAGAAGCAGGGCGCCTATTTCTTCCAGCGCGTGATCGAGCATGGCCGCCGCCGCAGCGAGGAGATGCACGAGTCCGCGAACACGGTGCGCGAAGCGGGCATGCCCGCCTTCTCCGCGCAGGGCACAGCCGAGCGCCAGGCCTGGATGGCGGACCGCGCGGACGCCGGGTCGTTCGGCGAACGCGGCGCTCCGGGATTCGCGCGCGCCGCCGACTGGCGCGCCGAGGCCGACCGCCTGTTGCAATCTCTCAAGGAACCCACCGCATGAGCACTTTCACGAAAACCCCAGGCTGGCTCGACTGGTACGCCGGACCCAGCAAGCCCCGCTTCCAGGTGCCGCCCGGCAGCGTGGACGCGCACTGCCACGTGTTCGGCCCGGGCGCGGAGTTCCCCTACGCGCCCGAGCGCAAGTACACGCCCTGCGATGCCTCGAAGCACGAGCTGTACGCGCTGCGCGACCACCTGGGCTTTGCCCGCAACGTGGTGGTGCAGGCCACCTGCCACGGCGCCGACAACCGCGCCATGGTCGATGCCTGCCTGTCCAGCGGTGGCAAGGCGCGCGGCGTGGCCACGGTCAAGCGCTCGGTGACCGATGAAGAATTGCAGGCCCTGCACGCCGCCGGTGTGCGCGGCGTGCGCTTCAACTTCGTCAAGCGCCTGGTGGACTTCACGCCCAAGGACGAGCTGCTGGAGATCGCCGGCCGCATCGCCAAGCTCGGCTGGCATGTGGTGATCTACTTCGAGGCGGTGGACCTGCCCGAGCTGTGGGATTTCTTCACGGCCTTGCCTACCACCGTGGTGGTGGACCACATGGGCCGGCCCGACGTGACCAAGCCCATCGATGGGCCCGAGTTCGAGCTGTTCCTGAAGTTCATGCGCCAGCACCCCAACGTGTGGAGCAAGGTCAGTTGCCCCGAGCGCCTGTCGGTCACCGGGCCGAAGGCGCTCAACGGCGAGCAGGCGGCCTACCAGGACGTGGTGCCGTTCGCGCGAAAGGTGGTGGAGGAGTTCCCCGACCGCGTGCTCTGGGGCACCGACTGGCCGCACCCCAACCTCAAGGACCACATGCCCGACGACGGCCTGCTGGTGGACTTCATCCCCCACATCGCGCCCACGGCCGAGCTGCAAAAGAAGCTGCTCGTGGACAACCCCATGCGCCTGTATTGGCCCGAAGAGGCGAAGTAAGGAGAGCGCGCCATGTCCCTCGACAAACCCTACCTCGACGTGCCCGGCACCATCATCTTCGATGCCGAGCAGTCCCGCAAAGGCTACTGGCTCAACCAGTTCTGCATGTCGCTGATGAAGGCAGAGAACCGCGAGCGCTTCAAGGCCGACGAGCGCGCCTACCTCGACGAATGGGCCATGACCGAGGAACAGAAGCAGGCCGTGCTGGCCCGCGACCTCAACTGGTGCATGCGCACGGGCGGCAACATCTACTTCCTGGCCAAGATCGGCGCCACCGACGGCAAGAGCTTCCAGCAGATGGCCGGCAGCATGACCGGCATGACCGAGGAGGAATACCGCAACATGATGGTCGGTGGCGGCCGCTCCCCGGAGGGCAACCGTTTTCTCGGCGAGGACGGCGACGCCCAGCCGCAACACCAACCCCAAGGCAAGGCCGGCCATAAAACCACGGGCAGCAACTGACATGGCCAAGATCACCGCATCCGTCTACACCTCCCACGTGCCCGCCATCGGCGCCGCCATCGATCTGGGCAAGACCCAGGAACCGTACTGGCAGCCGCTGTTCGCGGGCTACGACTTCTCCAAGGAATGGGAAAAGGCCCAGAAGCCCGACGTGGTGTTCCTGGTCTTCAACGACCACGCCACCGCGTTCAGCCTGGACATGATCCCGACCTTCGCCATCGGTACGGCCGCCGAGTACCAGCCCGCCGACGAAGGCTGGGGCCCGCGCCCTGTGCCCGCCGTCCACGGCCATCCGGCGCTGGCGGCGCACATCGCGCAGTCCGTCATCCAGGACGACTTCGACCTCACCATCGTCAACAAGATGGACGTGGACCACGGCCTCACCGTGCCGCTGTCGCTGATGTTCGGTCAGCCCCCCCAGTCCGACTATCGCTGGCCCTGCAAGGTCATCCCGTTCGCCGTCAACGTGGTGCAGTACCCCGTGCCCTCGGGCAACCGCTGCTTCCAGCTGGGCAAGGCGATCCGCAAGGCCATCGAGTCGTTCGACGAAGACCTCAACGTGCAGATCTGGGGCACGGGCGGCATGAGCCACCAGCTGCAGGGCCCGCGCGCCGGCCTCATCAACAAGGACTGGGACAACCGGTTCCTGGACCGCCTCATCGCCGAGCCCGCCGAGCTGGCCAAGGTGCCGCACATCGAATACGTGCGCGAGGCCGGCAGCGAAGGCATCGAGCTGGTGATGTGGCTCATCGCCCGCGGCGCCATGGCCGACGTCGCTGGCGGACCTGCGCCCAAGGTGGTGTACCGCTTCTTCCATGTGCCCGCCAGCAACACCGCGGTGGGCCACCTGATCCTGGAGAATCAGCCCGCCTGAGGCTGGCTGATTTCGAATCAACCCGTAAAGGACCCCCACCATGACCATCAAAGTAGCCCTGGCCGGCGCCGGCGCCTTCGGCATCAAGCACCTGGACGGCATCAAGAACATCGACGGTGTCGAAGTCGTCTCCCTCGTCAGCCGCGACCTGGCCAAGACCCGGGAAGTGGCCGACAAGTATGGCATCCAGCACGTGACCACCAAGCTCGAAGACAGCCTGGCCATCAAGGAAGTGGACGCGGTGATCCTCTGCACCCCCACGCAGATGCATGCCAGCCAGTCCATCGCCTGCCTGGAAGCCGGCAAGCACGTGCAGGTCGAGATCCCGCTGTGCGACGTGCTGGCCGACGGCGAGAAGGTCGCCGCCCTGCAGAAGCAGACCGGCCTCGTCGCCATGTGCGGCCACACCCGCCGCTTCAACCCCAGCCACCAGTACGTGCACAAGAAGATCAAGGCGGGCGAGTTCAATATCCAGCAGATGGATGTGCAGACGTTCTTCTTCCGCCGCACCAACATGAACGCGCTGGGCCAGCCGCGCAGCTGGACCGACCACCTGCTGTGGCACCACGCCGCCCACACCGTGGACCTGTTCGCCTACCAGGCCGGCAGCCCGATCGTGAAGGCCAACGCGATCCAGGGCCCGATTCACAAGGAGCTGGGCATCGCGATGGACATGAGCATCCAGCTGCAGGCAGCCAACGGCGCCATCTGCACGCTCAGCCTCTCGTTCAACAACGACGGCCCGCTGGGCACCTTCTTCCGCTACATCGGCGACACCGCCACCTACATCGCGCGCTACGACGACCTGGTGCAGTCGCACAGCAAGGGCCCCGAGACGCCGGTGGACGTGAGCCAGGTCGACGTGAGCATGAACGGCATCGAGCTGCAGGACCGCGAGTTCTTCGCCGCGATCAAGGAAGGCCGGGAGCCCAATGCCAGCGTGGCACAGGTCCTGCCGTGCTACCAGGTGCTGAACGGCCTGGAACGGCAACTCAACTGAGTCCGCGCCATTTGGCACTGTATCGTTTCCACTGCCTGCACGGCAAGCGCCGCGGGCGTTCTTCCTGGGAGAAGCGCAATGCAGACACGCACCCTCGGCCCATTCGAAGTCAGCGCCATCGGTCTGGGCTGCATGAACCTCTCGCACGCCTACGGCGCGCCCGTCTCCGCCGACACGGGTGAGCGCGTGCTGCTGGCGGCGCTGGATGCCGGCGTGACGCTGTTCGACACGGCGGCGCTGTACGGCTTCGGTGCCAACGAGGAGTTGGTGGGCCGCGTCCTCCGGCCCCATCGCCAGCGCATCACCCTGTGCAGCAAGGGCGGCATGGCCGGCGTGAAGGGCGAGGACGGCGTGACGCGCCGCGTGATCGACGGCCGCCCCGCCACGCTGCGCAGCAACTGCGAGGACAGCCTGCGCCGCCTGGGCACCGACGTGATCGACCTGTACTACCTGCACCGCTGGGACAAGCAGGTGCCCATCGAGGACTCGGTGGGCGAGCTGTCGCGGCTGGTCGCGGCAGGCAAGGTGCGGGCCATCGGCCTGTCGGAGGTCTCCGCCGCCACATTGCACCGCGCGCACGCCGTGCACCCCGTCGCCGCCGTGCAGACCGAGTACTCGCTGTGGACGCGCAACCCGGAGATCGCGGTGCTCGACGCGTGCCGCGAGCTGGGCGCGGCCTTCGTTGCCTTCAGTCCCCTGGCGCGCGGCTTCCTCTGCGGCGAACTCGTGGACGTGGGTGCGCTCCACGAGAAGGACATCCGCCGCGCCATGCCGCGCTTCGCGCCCGAGGCCTACGCGGCCAACCTGAAGCTGCTGGACGGCTACCGCAGGATCGCGCGGGACGCGGGCTGCACCCCGGCACAGCTGGCCCTGGCCTGGCTGCTGCACCAGGGCGGCCACATCGTCCCCATTCCCGGCACCACGAGCGTGGAACACCTGCTGGACGACCTGGGCGCCGCCAACATGCGGCTGCACGCCGCGGTGATCGAGCGGCTGAACGTTCTGATCAACGAACTTACCGTGGTCGGCCAGCGCTACAGCGCGCAGAGCGCGAACGAGGTCGACACCGAAGCCTTCTGAACCGCGAAGGCCCCTGGCGTCCGCGAGCCCGCCTTCGCGGTGTTGCGGGCGCCCTGCTGCCGGTTCCACACGGTGCGAGGGCAGGAATGCCCAGGCGCGAGGTTGTGAGGTTCACCCCGCCCTCCTCCGGCGGTCGGGCCGCGCCCCGGACCGCGTCAGGGTGCTCCGGCGCGGGCCAGCAGGCGGCCGTAGCCTGGAACCCCCGGCAGCGCGCCAAGCTTGCGCATGCAGTACCAGGCCACCGCCGTGTTGCTCGTGACGACGGGCCGTCCCAGGGAACGCTCCAGGGCCTCGATGGTCTCGGCCGTCCGCACGGTGGTGCAACTGAGGACGTATGCGTCCGCCCGCGCATGGGCATGGCGCGTGGCGAACGCATGCCACGCCTGCGGCGCGATGGCCATCATCTCGCGGCCGGTGCGGCAATCCAGGCCGGCGTTGCCGAGGATCTCGAATCCATGCTCGGCGAAGTAAGCCGCCTCCCGGTCATTGACGGCCGCCGTGTACGGGGAGAGCAGCACCACGCGCCGCGCGGGCAGGGCCTGCAGCGCCGCCACCAGGGCCTGCGACGTGGCCACGCAGGGCAGCCCAGTCGCGGACTGGATGCGCGCGAGAATCGACGCCTCCAGCTCGGTGCTGTAGGTCGACACGGCGGTGCAATGGAACACCACGATGTCGACGCCCGCGTCCGCGAGCAGCTCGGCCGCCGGCTCGACATCCCGGGCCATGCCCAGCAGGCTCGCCTCCGAACTGTCCACGAGCTTCAGCCGCGTGACCGCGATGGCGATGTCGGCGGGAAGCATCGCGCGCAGTTGCGGCTCGGCGGCCTGGTTCACGGAGGGCAGCAGCACGCCGATGCGCCCGCCCGATCCGTAGTCGAGTGCTGGGGCGGTCATGCCGATGCGCCCTTCAGTTGGGGTCTCCTCGTTTTCAGTGCAATAAGTGACGGTACGCAAAGCTAGCACTGGCGCGGGGGTGGTCTGGGTAGACCGTTGATTTCATTGACTTTCCTGTTCGCTTTGTAAACGGGTATGGTGGCCTCCCACTTTTGAGGTTCACGATGCAGGGTTGGCACACAACGTTTTTGGGGATGCGTGGGCTCCCCCGCGATATCAGCGACTTCGAGATGAAGGCATTTTTCACCTTCGATGGTGCCGAGCGCGACGCAATCAATGCACGCCGAGGTGATTCCCACAAGCTTGGTCTGGCGCTCCATATTGGTTTCCTGCGCATGAGTGGGCGTTTGCTCGGTGCCTTTCGGGTAATTCCAGTAGCCTTGTGGCGCCACCTTGGCAACGAGCTTGGCATTGCAGCACCAGAAGTCGCCTCGCTGAGAGCCATGTATGAACGCGGGCGCACGCTATTCGATCACCAACAAGTAGCCTGCACGGTCCTTGGATTCCAGTGGATGAGCGAGCACCAGCGCCGCTCACTGGTACGTGAACTGCGCGACGAAGTGGCGCGCTGCGCCGACCGCGATCAGCTACTCGTGCGGGCGCGTCAATGGCTGTACAAGAACAAGCTGGTGATCGTGCACGAGCGGGCAATTCGGACACTGATTGCGGCGGCACTTGCCCAGCTTGAAGTTGAAACAGGCACCGCCATCGCCGCCAGCGTTGATCCAGCAACACTTGATCGCTGGCGAGCCTCAGTTTCAGAGCTGCGCCCAGATGGACAAACCCAGCAGAGTTGGCTATGGGCTGCACCGGCGAAACACTCAACCCGCCAAATCAGCGAGGTACTGGAGCGCATCGACCTGCTTTACACGCTGGACGTTCATAAGCACCTGGCAGACATCCCCGATCTCATCTTGCGCCGCTACGCGCGCCGACTTGTCTCCAGGCCGCCCTCAGCCGGAGCCAAGATCAAAGAGCCAGCGCGCACCGTGGAGGTCGCATGCTTTCTTCGGTATTGCCTGTTCACCACCACAGACCAGTTGATCCTTATGGTGCAGCGCCGGATCGCCGATCTGTGGCGTCAGGCTGCCGCCGATGTCCCCGCTACCGTCAATTGGGCCGCAATGTACAAAACGCTGCTCGGCGAACTTGTTGCCTTGAGCGCGCAAGGTGCGGTGCCAGATGCTGAGTTGCGTGCCCGTCTTGAAGCCTTGATCACCGAAACCCAGAAACGCAAACCACCGAGCAGGGCCTCCCTGGTCCGCGAGGGATTGATTGATGGAATTCGCCCCGTGCGGTCGTTGCTCGTCGCCATTGCAAAGCTGCCCTGGCAGGCCACCGGCGAGCATCCTGCCATCGAGTACCTTGCCAAGCTGCAAGCTTTATATCTCAAAGGATCCAGAAAGCTGCCAGTTGAAGTGGTGGCACCAAGTCTGGGAATGATCTGGCAGGTTTCGATCTCCAGCCCAGACCGGGAACGGGCGTTTCAGGCGTTGGAGGTGGCCACCCTGTTTGCCCTGCGCCGCGCGGTGCGCAATGGCTCGGTCTGGATTGAGCACAGCCTGAGCTTTCGGGGTCGTGCGCGCTTGTTCTTCACGGACGAGCGTTGGCAGGCAGAGTCCAAGAAACACTATGCCCGTCTATCGTTACCCAGCAAGGCTGCCACTTTCTTGAAGCCTTTGCTGGCCAGAGTAACTGCCGGTGTCGATGCGGTGGCCGCTGCAGCCCGCAGTGGCGTACTGCGCGTGGATGATGAACTCCATTTGTCGCCATTGCCCGCAGAGGACGAAGACCCAGAAGTGACCAAGCTGCGCGCGGCTTTGGATCACCGCATCGGTGAGGTTCAATTGCCGGAAGTGATTCTGGCCGTTGACGCCCAGGTGCGCTTTAGCTGGATCATGCTCGGACGTGAGCCGCGCTCTACCGACGAGCTGCTGATGGTCTATGCCGGCATCATGGCCCACGGCACCAGTCTGACTGCGGTCGAATGCGCGCGCATGATTCCGCAATTGTCTGCCACCAGCATTCGCCAGGCCATGCGCTGGGCGCGGGACGAACGGCGTCTGAGCCAGGCCTGCCAGGCTGTGCTGGAATTCATGCAGCGACACCCGATTGCCGCCACCTGGGGGCGGTCCGATTTGGCATCTTCTGACATGATGAGCATGGAGACCACCAAACGGGTGTGGCAAGCCCGGCTTGATCCTCGGCGCAACACACCTTCCATTGGAATCTACTCCCATGTAAAAGACCGGTGGGGCATCTTCCATGCGCAGCCCTTTGTGCTCAATGAGCGCCAGGCGGGCGTGGCCATTGAAGGTGTCATCCGCCAAGAAAAGCTGGAGACCAGCCAGCTTGCTGTGGATACCCATGGCTACACCGACTTTGCCATGTCACATGCCCGTTTGCTTGGTTTTGATCTTTGCCCGCGGTTGAAGGAACTCAAACAGCGCCACCTCTTTGTGCCACGCGGCACCAAAGTGCCCGCAGAAATCGCTGCGGTGTGCGAAGCCAATGTCGACGTCGCTTTGATCGAAAAGCATTGGGATAGTCTGGTGCACCTGGCAGCCTCGGTCATGAGCGGACATGCCAGTGCGGTGGCAGCTCTTGCGCGGTTCGGTTCTGCCGCCCAGGGCGATCCAATCTATGAGGCTGGCGTGCAATTGGGGCGGTTGCTGCGTACGGCGTTTTTGGCTGACTACTTTGTCAAGGACGCTTTCAGGAACGAGTTGCGCCGGGTGCTCAATCGGGGCGAGGCTGTTAACGCCCTCAAGCGCGCCATTTATACCGGCCGGATCAGCCCGGCGCAGGCCAAACGTGTCGATGAAATGCAGGCTGTGGCCGATGCGTTGAGCCTGATGGCCAACATCGTGATGGCGTGGAATACCTCACAGATGCAGGCGGTCCTGGATCGCTGGTCGAACCGCCGCCAGGTCATTCCACCGGAACTGATCGGGAAGATTGCGCCCACCAGGCTGGAGAGCATCAACTTGCGGGGTGTGTTTCGCTTCCCGGTTGACCGCTATGCTGACCAAATCCTGCCTTCGCGGCCAAATGCATCGATAACTGGCACCAATGGATGAAACCGACCACGGTTTGACGCCACGAATCGCAGATTTGAAAGTGAACAGGAAAGTCAATGAAATCAACGATCTACCAACACCACCTCCGCGCCAGTGCTAGCTTTTCGTACCGTCACTTATTGCACTGAAAACGAGGAGACCCCGTGATCGATGTCCAAAAAAAACTTGCTGCCTTGCTGGGCAACTCGATGGACGCCACCGGCGACTTGCCGTGATCGCCGCAGTGCTCGAACTCAGCCCCGTTCTGGGCGCTGGCGCCGCATGCCGCGCCCTGGGCCTGCCGCGCGGCGTGCCGGCCCGCCAGCGGGCCCAGGCAAGGCGCGCAGCCATGGTCGGACCCAGGCCTCCTCGCGCGGTGCGAGTGCGCCCACCGCTGGCCTTGGATGCGCAAGAGAGCACGCTGCTGCTGGACACTTTGAACAGCGAACGCTTCGCCGACACCGCCCCTGCGGCCGTGCACGCCACGCTGCTCGACGAGGGGCGATACCTGGGCTCGGTGCGCACCATGTACCGCCTGCTGAACACCCAAGGCGGCTCGTGCGAGCGTCGCCGCCAGCTCACCCACCCGGCCTACGTCAAACCCGAACTGCTGGCCAGCGCTCCGAACCAGATCTGGTCCTGGGACATCACCAAGCTGAAAGGGCCGGCCAAATGGACCTGCTTCCATCTGTACGTGATCCTGGACATCTTCAGCCGCCACGTGGTGGGCTGGATGCTCGCCGAGCGCGAGAGCGCCGATCTGGCCGAGCAGCTGATCGCCGACACCGTCTCGCGCCACGACGTGCAGCGCGGCATGCTCACGCTGCACGCCGACCGGGGGGCGGCCATGCGCTCCAAGCCGGTGGCCGCCTTGCTGGTGGAGCTGGACATCGCCAAGAGCCACAGCAGGCCGCACGTCTCGGACGACAACCCGTATTCGGAGTCGCAGTTCAAGACCATGAAGTACCGGCCTGACTTCCCGGCGCGGTTCGGCTGCATCGAGGACGCTCGGCTCCACTGCCAAGCATTCTTCTCTTGGTACAACACCGAGCACCGGCACTCGGGCATCGGCTACATGACGCCGCAAGCGGTGCACTACGGTCAGGCACCGGCCCTGCGCGATGCGCGTCAGGTCGCGCTGGATGCCGCGTTCCTCGCGACACCGAAGCGCTTCAAGGGCCGTCGTCCCAAACCCCATGCGCTGCCGACCGCAGCCTGGATCAACCCACCACCATCGGAGGCCAACGTCCAGAGAACAACCCAGCACTGCGCAGTAAATTTATGACAAGCGGTGCAGCAAAGTCATTGACACGTTCCGGCCTATCGATTCAAATCTATTGGCCTGGACCGATGCAGGGCGGATCATCACGCGCCACCTGGCGTCCTCGAAGCGTCGCTCGCGAGAGGACGCCTACGGAAGTCCTGACCTCTGGGACTTTTCGGGCATACGTCAGTTTGATCGTTTGGTAGTTCGGTAGTTCGGTAGTTTGATTCCCCACGCAATTCGGCCGCGAGTTCGGCGAAGTGCCAGTACAGAATATGGAGGCCCATGTGAATCAGAAGCTTTGTTCGGGTTGGAAGAGAGCTGCAAAGCTTCTCCAGATTGCAGTAGCTGGCCTGACGGTGTTTGCGGCGGCATCCAGCCAGGCGCAAGGCAATCCGACCTACATCGGTCTTGGCCCCGCCAAGGCCATGTACTACAAGCCAGATTCCGGGCCTGCGCCGCGCGTTGCGTTCCTGATCGTGCATCGCACGAGCAACTATCTGCAGCACCCTGGATGCCAAGAATTGCCCAAGCGAGGTTTTGCCGCGCTGTGCATGAACACGCGCTTCGACAACAACGAATTCCTTGTTGATTGGGACCTCATCGCACTGGATGTCAAGGCCGGCATGGAATACCTGCGCAAGCAGGCAGGTATCGAGAAGGTGGTCTTGTTCGGTCACAGCGGCGGGGGGCCAACCCTCAGCTACTACCAGGCCGTTGCAGAAAATGGCACCGCATTCTGCAAGAGCCCGCAGAAACTCGTTCCTTGCCGCGATGAACTCGCCAACCTGCCCAAAGGCGATGCACTGGTGCTGGCCGACGCGCACCCGGGCGTGCCAGTCATCTTGTTGCGCAGTCTGAACGGGTCGGTCGTCAATGAAACGCCGAAGAGCTTCGATCCCGCGCTGGACCCCTATAACCCCGCGAATGGATATAACCCCAGCGGTGCCTCCGCGTACACGGCCGACTTCCAGGCCCGCTACTACGCCGCCCAGTCGAAGCGCATGAACGCGTTGATCGAATCGGCGCTCGCAAAGCGCCGTGCGCTCCAAGCCGGTAGCGGCCCGTATCCAGACAACGACATCTTCCTCATCCCGCATGGTGGCAATCCCGGTGCTGGCCCTGGCGGCGCATCACAGTTGCACAGCCTGGATCCCAAAGACAAGCTACGCTTTACCAAGCTGCCGCGCAAGCTGCTCAAGAACGACGGCTCCATCTCGGAACAGATGGTGGTGTCGGTCAGCCCGGTTGAGCTGCAGACGAAGGATTCAACCAATGCGTTCGATCGCGGCACCAAGCTCTTGAGCATCCGCTCCTTCCTGAGCACACAAGCGGTGATGTCGAACAACTCGCTGGATGGTATTGACCACTGTTCCAGCAACAACTCCACCGTCTGTGCCGTGAGGTCCATCTCGGCGCCGACTCTGGTTGCCGGCATGGGTGGCTATCTGTTCATCCGCGACTCGGAAGAGGAGTTCGAGAATTCGAAGAGCACCGACAAGGACCTTGTTTTTATCGAAGGCGCTACCCACGGATTCACGCCATGCGGCAACTGCGGTGCGCCGGATGGGGCCTATTCGAACAGTGTGAAGAATCTGTTCGACTACGTTGGGAACTGGACTAGAGCTAGGTTCAAGTAAACCATGTTCTGCTGTACTCCGACCTGCGAGACCGAGAGGATTGGCGGACCTATGCGCATCTTCAGGAGACGCGTTGTTCAACCGATCGGTGGGTTGCCGGCATCAGGAGACCCGTGCCGTTGTCAAGGAGAACGGGCGAGGAGCTTCGATAAAGCGGGTCGCGGTGCTCAAACTGGCGATTGCACCTAGCAGCGGTCGTGGCGCCGGTGGCGGCGAAAGTCGGGTCAAGACTGATTGCTGAGGTTCAGCAACGACTCCTTTGCGGCATCTCGGCTCCTTGTTTGAATCGCCCCGGGGCGGTTCAGTTCGATGTGGTCAGTTTCAAGGCCCCCAAGGAAAGCTGCGACTCGAGCAAGAACCTGCAAGGGGCTGCCAATTCAGACCCGGAACTTGACTGACGATGTCGTGCGCGTTTGACATCCAGCGAGGCGACTAAGGCCTCAACGGGACAACTTGCTCGGACGAGTGATGTTCCCCTGGATGACGAGCGTGATGACCGCCACGTTGGCTGGCGGTGCTGACATCAGAACGTCGATGCCGTCGGCCGCCGACCAAGGCGCAGAGTCTTTGGCGCTGGTATCCAGAATGCACAAAAGAGCTACGCGCTTGCCCTTGGCCACCGCGTAGCTGGCAGCTTGCTCGACAAACTTGCGGCAGTCTTCCATCTGTTTGATCCGCGTGTCCGTCTCCTTGAGCTCGATCGTGATTCCTCGAAGGCTCAAGTCAGTGAAGCCCCCTGCGGCCGCGGCGTGCTCCTCCAGATCCGACCCGATGCGAGGCGACCGGCGAAGGTCCTTTCGAACCTGGACTTGGAATTCTTTCTCGCCCCACGCGCCATCGAACACGGCGTCTTGAACTGCTCTCCCAGCAAGATTGCCCAGACTGGTCAGCAGCTCAAGAATGTCCGACAGCTCCTCGGCATTTGCCCAGCCTTCCCGTCTTAGTAGATCGCGGATCAACAGGATCTTTTCGTCGACAGGCTGATAGCCGGTTATCGAGTTGACCCGTATGTCGAAGCCCTCCACCAAAAGCGTACGGTGGCCGACGACAGCAACGGGCTGCTCTGCGCTGGCAGGTTGGAATGCCGCCGTGTATTTGAACTCGAAAGGCCTCGATTTCAGTCCCTGTGCGATCTGGAGAGCCGCACGACCCGTCTGGATGAGCGTGTACGGCGGCTCTGTGGACGGCTTCGTGAACGTGAACTCGGAGAGCTCGTAGGTGCTCCTGGGCTCTGCCGAGATCGGCGTCAGCACCAGGTGCGTGGCACCCTCTGGCCATCGAGAGACTCTGACCTCGATCTCCATGTCATGCAATTCGCGCGGAACCAGGTGGTGGATGTTGGCCGCTGGTTGGCCACCAAGCTGGAACTTCAAGAAGGCTACTGAGAGCTCAGTAGGCCGTGGGCGCTCTTCAACTTGTTTCGGACCGGCCGGAATGCGTGGCCGCTCCTCCGAGAACACCCCGATCGGCAACGGTATGCCCGCCAGTGTTTTGCAGATGGACTCGAACTCGGCAATGGTGGCGACCGACTGCAATGAGGCTGATGCATCCACGAGGCTCTTAGCGACGCCCTTCTCGCCAAACTCCTTGAGCCAAAGACGATGGCGCTCGACTGCACTGCGCAGGAACCGGTCACCGTCTGGAACTGCGTCGAGAACTGCTTGCCGGGGTCTCCTCGTTTTCAGTGCAATAAGTGACGGTACGCAAAGCTAGCACTGGCGCGGGGGTGGTCTGGGTAGACCGTTGATTTCATTGACTTTCCTGTTCGCTTTGTAAACGGGTATGGTGGCCTCCCACTTTTGAGGTTCACGATGCAGGGTTGGCACACAACGTTTTTGGGGATGCGTGGGCTCCCCCGCGATATCAGCGACTTCGAGATGAAGGCATTTTTCACCTTCGATGGTGCCGAGCGCGACGCAATCAATGCACGCCGAGGTGATTCCCACAAGCTTGGTCTGGCGCTCCATATTGGTTTCCTGCGCATGAGTGGGCGTTTGCTCGGTGCCTTTCGGGTAATTCCAGTAGCCTTGTGGCGCCACCTTGGCAACGAGCTTGGCATTGCAGCACCAGAAGTCGCCTCGCTGAGAGCCATGTATGAACGCGGGCGCACGCTATTCGATCACCAACAAGTAGCCTGCACGGTCCTTGGATTCCAGTGGATGAGCGAGCACCAGCGCCGCTCACTGGTACGTGAACTGCGCGACGAAGTGGCGCGCTGCGCCGACCGCGATCAGCTACTCGTGCGGGCGCGTCAATGGCTGTACAAGAACAAGCTGGTGATCGTGCACGAGCGGGCAATTCGGACACTGATTGCGGCGGCACTTGCCCAGCTTGAAGTTGAAACAGGCACCGCCATCGCCGCCAGCGTTGATCCAGCAACACTTGATCGCTGGCGAGCCTCAGTTTCAGAGCTGCGCCCAGATGGACAAACCCAGCAGAGTTGGCTATGGGCTGCACCGGCGAAACACTCAACCCGCCAAATCAGCGAGGTACTGGAGCGCATCGACCTGCTTTACACGCTGGACGTTCATAAGCACCTGGCAGACATCCCCGATCTCATCTTGCGCCGCTACGCGCGCCGACTTGTCTCCAGGCCGCCCTCAGCCGGAGCCAAGATCAAAGAGCCAGCGCGCACCGTGGAGGTCGCATGCTTTCTTCGGTATTGCCTGTTCACCACCACAGACCAGTTGATCCTTATGGTGCAGCGCCGGATCGCCGATCTGTGGCGTCAGGCTGCCGC
The DNA here is from genome assembly GCF_010020825.1 of Acidovorax sp. 210-6. Lineage (GTDB taxonomy): Bacteria > Pseudomonadota > Gammaproteobacteria > Burkholderiales > Burkholderiaceae_C > Simplicispira > Simplicispira sedimenti. The sequence continues at coordinate 1,387,242 of NZ_JAACJE010000001.1, read as the reverse complement.
CGATGTCCCCGCTACCGTCAATTGGGCCGCAATGTACAAAACGCTGCTCGGCGAACTTGTTGCCTTGAGCGCGCAAGGTGCGGTGCCAGATGCTGAGTTGCGTGCCCGTCTTGAAGCCTTGATCACCGAAACCCAGAAACGCAAACCACCGAGCAGGGCCTCCCTGGTCCGCGAGGGATTGATTGATGGAATTCGCCCCGTGCGGTCGTTGCTCGTCGCCATTGCAAAGCTGCCCTGGCAGGCCACCGGCGAGCATCCTGCCATCGAGTACCTTGCCAAGCTGCAAGCTTTATATCTCAAAGGATCCAGAAAGCTGCCAGTTGAAGTGGTGGCACCAAGTCTGGGAATGATCTGGCAGGTTTCGATCTCCAGCCCAGACCGGGAACGGGCGTTTCAGGCGTTGGAGGTGGCCACCCTGTTTGCCCTGCGCCGCGCGGTGCGCAATGGCTCGGTCTGGATTGAGCACAGCCTGAGCTTTCGGGGTCGTGCGCGCTTGTTCTTCACGGACGAGCGTTGGCAGGCAGAGTCCAAGAAACACTATGCCCGTCTATCGTTACCCAGCAAGGCTGCCACTTTCTTGAAGCCTTTGCTGGCCAGAGTAACTGCCGGTGTCGATGCGGTGGCCGCTGCAGCCCGCAGTGGCGTACTGCGCGTGGATGATGAACTCCATTTGTCGCCATTGCCCGCAGAGGACGAAGACCCAGAAGTGACCAAGCTGCGCGCGGCTTTGGATCACCGCATCGGTGAGGTTCAATTGCCGGAAGTGATTCTGGCCGTTGACGCCCAGGTGCGCTTTAGCTGGATCATGCTCGGACGTGAGCCGCGCTCTACCGACGAGCTGCTGATGGTCTATGCCGGCATCATGGCCCACGGCACCAGTCTGACTGCGGTCGAATGCGCGCGCATGATTCCGCAATTGTCTGCCACCAGCATTCGCCAGGCCATGCGCTGGGCGCGGGACGAACGGCGTCTGAGCCAGGCCTGCCAGGCTGTGCTGGAATTCATGCAGCGACACCCGATTGCCGCCACCTGGGGGCGGTCCGATTTGGCATCTTCTGACATGATGAGCATGGAGACCACCAAACGGGTGTGGCAAGCCCGGCTTGATCCTCGGCGCAACACACCTTCCATTGGAATCTACTCCCATGTAAAAGACCGGTGGGGCATCTTCCATGCGCAGCCCTTTGTGCTCAATGAGCGCCAGGCGGGCGTGGCCATTGAAGGTGTCATCCGCCAAGAAAAGCTGGAGACCAGCCAGCTTGCTGTGGATACCCATGGCTACACCGACTTTGCCATGTCACATGCCCGTTTGCTTGGTTTTGATCTTTGCCCGCGGTTGAAGGAACTCAAACAGCGCCACCTCTTTGTGCCACGCGGCACCAAAGTGCCCGCAGAAATCGCTGCGGTGTGCGAAGCCAATGTCGACGTCGCTTTGATCGAAAAGCATTGGGATAGTCTGGTGCACCTGGCAGCCTCGGTCATGAGCGGACATGCCAGTGCGGTGGCAGCTCTTGCGCGGTTCGGTTCTGCCGCCCAGGGCGATCCAATCTATGAGGCTGGCGTGCAATTGGGGCGGTTGCTGCGTACGGCGTTTTTGGCTGACTACTTTGTCAAGGACGCTTTCAGGAACGAGTTGCGCCGGGTGCTCAATCGGGGCGAGGCTGTTAACGCCCTCAAGCGCGCCATTTATACCGGCCGGATCAGCCCGGCGCAGGCCAAACGTGTCGATGAAATGCAGGCTGTGGCCGATGCGTTGAGCCTGATGGCCAACATCGTGATGGCGTGGAATACCTCACAGATGCAGGCGGTCCTGGATCGCTGGTCGAACCGCCGCCAGGTCATTCCACCGGAACTGATCGGGAAGATTGCGCCCACCAGGCTGGAGAGCATCAACTTGCGGGGTGTGTTTCGCTTCCCGGTTGACCGCTATGCTGACCAAATCCTGCCTTCGCGGCCAAATGCATCGATAACTGGCACCAATGGATGAAACCGACCACGGTTTGACGCCACGAATCGCAGATTTGAAAGTGAACAGGAAAGTCAATGAAATCAACGATCTACCAACACCACCTCCGCGCCAGTGCTAGCTTTTCGTACCGTCACTTATTGCACTGAAAACGAGGAGACCCCGTGATCGATGTCCAAAAAAAACTTGCTGCCTTGCTGGGCAACTCGATGGACGCCACCGGCGACTTGCCGTGATCGCCGCAGTGCTCGAACTCAGCCCCGTTCTGGGCGCTGGCGCCGCATGCCGCGCCCTGGGCCTGCCGCGCGGCGTGCCGGCCCGCCAGCGGGCCCAGGCAAGGCGCGCAGCCATGGTCGGACCCAGGCCTCCTCGCGCGGTGCGAGTGCGCCCACCGCTGGCCTTGGATGCGCAAGAGAGCACGCTGCTGCTGGACACTTTGAACAGCGAACGCTTCGCCGACACCGCCCCTGCGGCCGTGCACGCCACGCTGCTCGACGAGGGGCGATACCTGGGCTCGGTGCGCACCATGTACCGCCTGCTGAACACCCAAGGCGGCTCGTGCGAGCGTCGCCGCCAGCTCACCCACCCGGCCTACGTCAAACCCGAACTGCTGGCCAGCGCTCCGAACCAGATCTGGTCCTGGGACATCACCAAGCTGAAAGGGCCGGCCAAATGGACCTGCTTCCATCTGTACGTGATCCTGGACATCTTCAGCCGCCACGTGGTGGGCTGGATGCTCGCCGAGCGCGAGAGCGCCGATCTGGCCGAGCAGCTGATCGCCGACACCGTCTCGCGCCACGACGTGCAGCGCGGCATGCTCACGCTGCACGCCGACCGGGGGGCGGCCATGCGCTCCAAGCCGGTGGCCGCCTTGCTGGTGGAGCTGGACATCGCCAAGAGCCACAGCAGGCCGCACGTCTCGGACGACAACCCGTATTCGGAGTCGCAGTTCAAGACCATGAAGTACCGGCCTGACTTCCCGGCGCGGTTCGGCTGCATCGAGGACGCTCGGCTCCACTGCCAAGCATTCTTCTCTTGGTACAACACCGAGCACCGGCACTCGGGCATCGGCTACATGACGCCGCAAGCGGTGCACTACGGTCAGGCACCGGCCCTGCGCGATGCGCGTCAGGTCGCGCTGGATGCCGCGTTCCTCGCGACACCGAAGCGCTTCAAGGGCCGTCGTCCCAAACCCCATGCGCTGCCGACCGCAGCCTGGATCAACCCACCACCATCGGAGGCCAACGTCCAGAGAACAACCCAGCACTGCGCAGTAAATTTATGACAAGCGGTGCAGCAAAGTCATTGACACGTTCCGGCCTATCGATTCAAATCTATTGGCCTGGACCGATGCAGGGCGGATCATCACGCGCCACCTGGCGTCCTCGAAGCGTCGCTCGCGAGAGGACGCCTACGGAAGTCCTGACCTCTGGGACTTTTCGGGCATACGTCAGTTTGATCGTTTGGTAGTTCGGTAGTTCGGTAGTTTGATTCCCCACGCAATTCGGCCGCGAGTTCGGCGAAGTGCCAGTACAGAATATGGAGGCCCATGTGAATCAGAAGCTTTGTTCGGGTTGGAAGAGAGCTGCAAAGCTTCTCCAGATTGCAGTAGCTGGCCTGACGGTGTTTGCGGCGGCATCCAGCCAGGCGCAAGGCAATCCGACCTACATCGGTCTTGGCCCCGCCAAGGCCATGTACTACAAGCCAGATTCCGGGCCTGCGCCGCGCGTTGCGTTCCTGATCGTGCATCGCACGAGCAACTATCTGCAGCACCCTGGATGCCAAGAATTGCCCAAGCGAGGTTTTGCCGCGCTGTGCATGAACACGCGCTTCGACAACAACGAATTCCTTGTTGATTGGGACCTCATCGCACTGGATGTCAAGGCCGGCATGGAATACCTGCGCAAGCAGGCAGGTATCGAGAAGGTGGTCTTGTTCGGTCACAGCGGCGGGGGGCCAACCCTCAGCTACTACCAGGCCGTTGCAGAAAATGGCACCGCATTCTGCAAGAGCCCGCAGAAACTCGTTCCTTGCCGCGATGAACTCGCCAACCTGCCCAAAGGCGATGCACTGGTGCTGGCCGACGCGCACCCGGGCGTGCCAGTCATCTTGTTGCGCAGTCTGAACGGGTCGGTCGTCAATGAAACGCCGAAGAGCTTCGATCCCGCGCTGGACCCCTATAACCCCGCGAATGGATATAACCCCAGCGGTGCCTCCGCGTACACGGCCGACTTCCAGGCCCGCTACTACGCCGCCCAGTCGAAGCGCATGAACGCGTTGATCGAATCGGCGCTCGCAAAGCGCCGTGCGCTCCAAGCCGGTAGCGGCCCGTATCCAGACAACGACATCTTCCTCATCCCGCATGGTGGCAATCCCGGTGCTGGCCCTGGCGGCGCATCACAGTTGCACAGCCTGGATCCCAAAGACAAGCTACGCTTTACCAAGCTGCCGCGCAAGCTGCTCAAGAACGACGGCTCCATCTCGGAACAGATGGTGGTGTCGGTCAGCCCGGTTGAGCTGCAGACGAAGGATTCAACCAATGCGTTCGATCGCGGCACCAAGCTCTTGAGCATCCGCTCCTTCCTGAGCACACAAGCGGTGATGTCGAACAACTCGCTGGATGGTATTGACCACTGTTCCAGCAACAACTCCACCGTCTGTGCCGTGAGGTCCATCTCGGCGCCGACTCTGGTTGCCGGCATGGGTGGCTATCTGTTCATCCGCGACTCGGAAGAGGAGTTCGAGAATTCGAAGAGCACCGACAAGGACCTTGTTTTTATCGAAGGCGCTACCCACGGATTCACGCCATGCGGCAACTGCGGTGCGCCGGATGGGGCCTATTCGAACAGTGTGAAGAATCTGTTCGACTACGTTGGGAACTGGACTAGAGCTAGGTTCAAGTAAACCATGTTCTGCTGTACTCCGACCTGCGAGACCGAGAGGATTGGCGGACCTATGCGCATCTTCAGGAGACGCGTTGTTCAACCGATCGGTGGGTTGCCGGCATCAGGAGACCCGTGCCGTTGTCAAGGAGAACGGGCGAGGAGCTTCGATAAAGCGGGTCGCGGTGCTCAAACTGGCGATTGCACCTAGCAGCGGTCGTGGCGCCGGTGGCGGCGAAAGTCGGGTCAAGACTGATTGCTGAGGTTCAGCAACGACTCCTTTGCGGCATCTCGGCTCCTTGTTTGAATCGCCCCGGGCGGTTCAGTTCGATGTGGTCAGTTTCAAGGCCCCCAAGGAAAGCTGCGACTCGAGCAAGAACCTGCAAGGGGCTGCCAATTCAGACCCGGAACTTGACTGACGATGTCGTGCGCGTTTGACATCCAGCGAGGCGACTAAGGCCTCAACGGGACAACTTGCTCGGACGAGTGATGTTCCCCTGGATGACGAGCGTGATGACCGCCACGTTGGCTGGCGGTGCTGACATCAGAACGTCGATGCCGTCGGCCGCCGACCAAGGCGCAGAGTCTTTGGCGCTGGTATCCAGAATGCACAAAAGGCTACGCGCTTGCCCTTGGCCACCGCGTAGCTGGCAGCTTGCTCGACAAACTTGCGGCAGTCTTCCATCTGTTTGATCCGCGTGTCCGTCTCCTTGAGCTCGATCGTGATTCCTCGAAGGCTCAAGTCAGTGAAGCCCCCTGCGGCCGCGGCGTGCTCCTCCAGATCCGACCCGATGCGAGGCGACCGGCGAAGGTCCTTTCGAACCTGGACTTGGAATTCTTTCTCGCCCCACGCGCCATCGAACACGGCGTCTTGAACTGCTCTCCCAGCAAGATTGCCCAGACTGGTCAGCAGCTCAAGAATGTCCGACAGCTCCTCGGCATTTGCCCAGCCTTCCCGTCTTAGTAGATCGCGGATCAACAGGATCTTTTCGTCGACAGGCTGATAGCCGGTTATCGAGTTGACCCGTATGTCGAAGCCCTCCACCAAAAGCGTACGGTGGCCGACGACAGCACGGGCTGCTCTGCGCTGGCAGGTTGGAATGCCGCCGTGTATTTGAAACTCGAAAGGCCTCGATTTCAGTCCCTGTGCGATCTGGAGAGCCGCACGACCCGTCTGGATGAGCGTGTACGGCGGCTCTGTGGACGGCTTCGTGAACGTGAACTCGAGAGCTCGTAGGTGCTCCTGGGCTCACCCAGCACACCCCCCCCGAGAGAAAGAAAAGAGCTTGGCCGAGATCGGCGTCAGCACCAGGTGCGTGGCACCCTCTGGCCATCGAGAGACTCTGACCTCGATCTCCATGTCATGCAATTCGCGCGGAACCAGGTGGTGGATGTTGGCCGCTGGTTGGCCACCAAGCTGGAACTTCAAGAAGGCTACTGAGAGCTCAGTAGGCCGTGGGCGCTCTTCAACTTGTTTCGGACCGGCCGGAATGCGTGGCCGCTCCTCCGAGAACACCCCGATCGGCAACGGTATGCCCGCCAGTGTTTTGCAGATGGACTCGAACTCGGCAATGGTGGCGACCGACTGCAATGAGGCTGATGCATCCACGAGGCTCTTAGCGACGCCCTTCTCGCCAAACTCCTTGAGCCAAAGACGATGGCGCTCGACTGCACTGCGCAGGAACCGGTCACCGTCTGGAACTGCGTCGAGAACTGCTTGCCGGGTCTCCTCGTTTTCAGTGCAATAAGTGACGGTACGCAAAGCTAGCACTGGCGCGGGGGTGGTCTGGGTAGACCGTTGATTTCATTGACTTTCCTGTTCGCTTTGTAAACGGGTATGGTGGCCTCCCACTTTTGAGGTTCACGATGCAGGGTTGGCACACAACGTTTTTGGGGATGCGTGGGCTCCCCCGCGATATCAGCGACTTCGAGATGAAGGCATTTTTCACCTTCGATGGTGCCGAGCGCGACGCAATCAATGCACGCCGAGGTGATTCCCACAAGCTTGGTCTGGCGCTCCATATTGGTTTCCTGCGCATGAGTGGGCGTTTGCTCGGTGCCTTTCGGGTAATTCCAGTAGCCTTGTGGCGCCACCTTGGCAACGAGCTTGGCATTGCAGCACCAGAAGTCGCCTCGCTGAGAGCCATGTATGAACGCGGGCGCACGCTATTCGATCACCAACAAGTAGCCTGCACGGTCCTTGGATTCCAGTGGATGAGCGAGCACCAGCGCCGCTCACTGGTACGTGAACTGCGCGACGAAGTGGCGCGCTGCGCCGACCGCGATCAGCTACTCGTGCGGGCGCGTCAATGGCTGTACAAGAACAAGCTGGTGATCGTGCACGAGCGGGCAATTCGGACACTGATTGCGGCGGCACTTGCCCAGCTTGAAGTTGAAACAGGCACCGCCATCGCCGCCAGCGTTGATCCAGCAACACTTGATCGCTGGCGAGCCTCAGTTTCAGAGCTGCGCCCAGATGGACAAACCCAGCAGAGTTGGCTATGGGCTGCACCGGCGAAACACTCAACCCGCCAAATCAGCGAGGTACTGGAGCGCATCGACCTGCTTTACACGCTGGACGTTCATAAGCACCTGGCAGACATCCCCGATCTCATCTTGCGCCGCTACGCGCGCCGACTTGTCTCCAGGCCGCCCTCAGCCGGAGCCAAGATCAAAGAGCCAGCGCGCACCGTGGAGGTCGCATGCTTTCTTCGGTATTGCCTGTTCACCACCACAGACCAGTTGATCCTTATGGTGCAGCGCCGGATCGCCGATCTGTGGCGTCAGGCTGCCGCCGATGTCCCCGCTACCGTCAATTGGGCCGCAATGTACAAAACGCTGCTCGGCGAACTTGTTGCCTTGAGCGCGCAAGGTGCGGTGCCAGATGCTGAGTTGCGTGCCCGTCTTGAAGCCTTGATCACCGAAACCCAGAAACGCAAACCACCGAGCAGGGCCTCCCTGGTCCGCGAGGGATTGATTGATGGAATTCGCCCCGTGCGGTCGTTGCTCGTCGCCATTGCAAAGCTGCCCTGGCAGGCCACCGGCGAGCATCCTGCCATCGAGTACCTTGCCAAGCTGCAAGCTTTATATCTCAAAGGATCCAGAAAGCTGCCAGTTGAAGTGGTGGCACCAAGTCTGGGAATGATCTGGCAGGTTTCGATCTCCAGCCCAGACCGGGAACGGGCGTTTCAGGCGTTGGAGGTGGCCACCCTGTTTGCCCTGCGCCGCGCGGTGCGCAATGGCTCGGTCTGGATTGAGCACAGCCTGAGCTTTCGGGGTCGTGCGCGCTTGTTCTTCACGGACGAGCGTTGGCAGGCAGAGTCCAAGAAACACTATGCCCGTCTATCGTTACCCAGCAAGGCTGCCACTTTCTTGAAGCCTTTGCTGGCCAGAGTAACTGCCGGTGTCGATGCGGTGGCCGCTGCAGCCCGCAGTGGCGTACTGCGCGTGGATGATGAACTCCATTTGTCGCCATTGCCCGCAGAGGACGAAGACCCAGAAGTGACCAAGCTGCGCGCGGCTTTGGATCACCGCATCGGTGAGGTTCAATTGCCGGAAGTGATTCTGGCCGTTGACGCCCAGGTGCGCTTTAGCTGGATCATGCTCGGACGTGAGCCGCGCTCTACCGACGAGCTGCTGATGGTCTATGCCGGCATCATGGCCCACGGCACCAGTCTGACTGCGGTCGAATGCGCGCGCATGATTCCGCAATTGTCTGCCACCAGCATTCGCCAGGCCATGCGCTGGGCGCGGGACGAACGGCGTCTGAGCCAGGCCTGCCAGGCTGTGCTGGAATTCATGCAGCGACACCCGATTGCCGCCACCTGGGGGCGGTCCGATTTGGCATCTTCTGACATGATGAGCATGGAGACCACCAAACGGGTGTGGCAAGCCCGGCTTGATCCTCGGCGCAACACACCTTCCATTGGAATCTACTCCCATGTAAAAGACCGGTGGGGCATCTTCCATGCGCAGCCCTTTGTGCTCAATGAGCGCCAGGCGGGCGTGGCCATTGAAGGTGTCATCCGCCAAGAAAAGCTGGAGACCAGCCAGCTTGCTGTGGATACCCATGGCTACACCGACTTTGCCATGTCACATGCCCGTTTGCTTGGTTTTGATCTTTGCCCGCGGTTGAAGGAACTCAAACAGCGCCACCTCTTTGTGCCACGCGGCACCAAAGTGCCCGCAGAAATCGCTGCGGTGTGCGAAGCCAATGTCGACGTCGCTTTGATCGAAAAGCATTGGGATAGTCTGGTGCACCTGGCAGCCTCGGTCATGAGCGGACATGCCAGTGCGGTGGCAGCTCTTGCGCGGTTCGGTTCTGCCGCCCAGGGCGATCCAATCTATGAGGCTGGCGTGCAATTGGGGCGGTTGCTGCGTACGGCGTTTTTGGCTGACTACTTTGTCAAGGACGCTTTCAGGAACGAGTTGCGCCGGGTGCTCAATCGGGGCGAGGCTGTTAACGCCCTCAAGCGCGCCATTTATACCGGCCGGATCAGCCCGGCGCAGGCCAAACGTGTCGATGAAATGCAGGCTGTGGCCGATGCGTTGAGCCTGATGGCCAACATCGTGATGGCGTGGAATACCTCACAGATGCAGGCGGTCCTGGATCGCTGGTCGAACCGCCGCCAGGTCATTCCACCGGAACTGATCGGGAAGATTGCGCCCACCAGGCTGGAGAGCATCAACTTGCGGGGTGTGTTTCGCTTCCCGGTTGACCGCTATGCTGACCAAATCCTGCCTTCGCGGCCAAATGCATCGATAACTGGCACCAATGGATGAAACCGACCACGGTTTGACGCCACGAATCGCAGATTTGAAAGTGAACAGGAAAGTCAATGAAATCAACGATCTACCAACACCACCTCCGCGCCAGTGCTAGCTTTTCGTACCGTCACTTATTGCACTGAAAACGAGGAGACCCCGTGATCGATGTCCAAAAAAAACTTGCTGCCTTGCTGGGCAACTCGATGGACGCCACCGGCGACTTGCCGTGATCGCCGCAGTGCTCGAACTCAGCCCCGTTCTGGGCGCTGGCGCCGCATGCCGCGCCCTGGGCCTGCCGCGCGGCGTGCCGGCCCGCCAGCGGGCCCAGGCAAGGCGCGCAGCCATGGTCGGACCCAGGCCTCCTCGCGCGGTGCGAGTGCGCCCACCGCTGGCCTTGGATGCGCAAGAGAGCACGCTGCTGCTGGACACTTTGAACAGCGAACGCTTCGCCGACACCGCCCCTGCGGCCGTGCACGCCACGCTGCTCGACGAGGGGCGATACCTGGGCTCGGTGCGCACCATGTACCGCCTGCTGAACACCCAAGGCGGCTCGTGCGAGCGTCGCCGCCAGCTCACCCACCCGGCCTACGTCAAACCCGAACTGCTGGCCAGCGCTCCGAACCAGATCTGGTCCTGGGACATCACCAAGCTGAAAGGGCCGGCCAAATGGACCTGCTTCCATCTGTACGTGATCCTGGACATCTTCAGCCGCCACGTGGTGGGCTGGATGCTCGCCGAGCGCGAGAGCGCCGATCTGGCCGAGCAGCTGATCGCCGACACCGTCTCGCGCCACGACGTGCAGCGCGGCATGCTCACGCTGCACGCCGACCGGGGGGCGGCCATGCGCTCCAAGCCGGTGGCCGCCTTGCTGGTGGAGCTGGACATCGCCAAGAGCCACAGCAGGCCGCACGTCTCGGACGACAACCCGTATTCGGAGTCGCAGTTCAAGACCATGAAGTACCGGCCTGACTTCCCGGCGCGGTTCGGCTGCATCGAGGACGCTCGGCTCCACTGCCAAGCATTCTTCTCTTGGTACAACACCGAGCACCGGCACTCGGGCATCGGCTACATGACGCCGCAAGCGGTGCACTACGGTCAGGCACCGGCCCTGCGCGATGCGCGTCAGGTCGCGCTGGATGCCGCGTTCCTCGCGACACCGAAGCGCTTCAAGGGCCGTCGTCCCAAACCCCATGCGCTGCCGACCGCAGCCTGGATCAACCCACCACCATCGGAGGCCAACGTCCAGAGAACAACCCAGCACTGCGCAGTAAATTTATGACAAGCGGTGCAGCAAAGTCATTGACACGTTCCGGCCTATCGATTCAAATCTATTGGCCTGGACCGATGCAGGGCGGATCATCACGCGCCACCTGGCGTCCTCGAAGCGTCGCTCGCGAGAGGACGCCTACGGAAGTCCTGACCTCTGGGACTTTTCGGGCATACGTCAGTTTGATCGTTTGGTAGTTCGGTAGTTCGGTAGTTTGATTCCCCACGCAATTCGGCCGCGAGTTCGGCGAAGTGCCAGTACAGAATATGGAGGCCCATGTGAATCAGAAGCTTTGTTCGGGTTGGAAGAGAGCTGCAAAGCTTCTCCAGATTGCAGTAGCTGGCCTGACGGTGTTTGCGGCGGCATCCAGCCAGGCGCAAGGCAATCCGACCTACATCGGTCTTGGCCCCGCCAAGGCCATGTACTACAAGCCAGATTCCGGGCCTGCGCCGCGCGTTGCGTTCCTGATCGTGCATCGCACGAGCAACTATCTGCAGCACCCTGGATGCCAAGAATTGCCCAAGCGAGGTTTTGCCGCGCTGTGCATGAACACGCGCTTCGACAACAACGAATTCCTTGTTGATTGGGACCTCATCGCACTGGATGTCAAGGCCGGCATGGAATACCTGCGCAAGCAGGCAGGTATCGAGAAGGTGGTCTTGTTCGGTCACAGCGGCGGGGGGCCAACCCTCAGCTACTACCAGGCCGTTGCAGAAAATGGCACCGCATTCTGCAAGAGCCCGCAGAAACTCGTTCCTTGCCGCGATGAACTCGCCAACCTGCCCAAAGGCGATGCACTGGTGCTGGCCGACGCGCACCCGGGCGTGCCAGTCATCTTGTTGCGCAGTCTGAACGGGTCGGTCGTCAATGAAACGCCGAAGAGCTTCGATCCCGCGCTGGACCCCTATAACCCCGCGAATGGATATAACCCCAGCGGTGCCTCCGCGTACACGGCCGACTTCCAGGCCCGCTACTACGCCGCCCAGTCGAAGCGCATGAACGCGTTGATCGAATCGGCGCTCGCAAAGCGCCGTGCGCTCCAAGCCGGTAGCGGCCCGTATCCAGACAACGACATCTTCCTCATCCCGCATGGTGGCAATCCCGGTGCTGGCCCTGGCGGCGCATCACAGTTGCACAGCCTGGATCCCAAAGACAAGCTACGCTTTACCAAGCTGCCGCGCAAGCTGCTCAAGAACGACGGCTCCATCTCGGAACAGATGGTGGTGTCGGTCAGCCCGGTTGAGCTGCAGACGAAGGATTCAACCAATGCGTTCGATCGCGGCACCAAGCTCTTGAGCATCCGCTCCTTCCTGAGCACACAAGCGGTGATGTCGAACAACTCGCTGGATGGTATTGACCACTGTTCCAGCAACAACTCCACCGTCTGTGCCGTGAGGTCCATCTCGGCGCCGACTCTGGTTGCCGGCATGGGTGGCTATCTGTTCATCCGCGACTCGGAAGAGGAGTTCGAGAATTCGAAGAGCACCGACAAGGACCTTGTTTTTATCGAAGGCGCTACCCACGGATTCACGCCATGCGGCAACTGCGGTGCGCCGGATGGGGCCTATTCGAACAGTGTGAAGAATCTGTTCGACTACGTTGGGAACTGGACTAGAGCTAGGTTCAAGTAAACCATGTTCTGCTGTACTCCGACCTGCGAGACCGAGAGGATTGGCGGACCTATGCGCATCTTCAGGAGACGCGTTGTTCAACCGATCGGTGGGTTGCCGGCATCAGGAGACCCGTGCCGTTGTCAAGGAGAACGGGCGAGGAGCTTCGATAAAGCGGGTCGCGGTGCTCAAACTGGCGATTGCACCTAGCAGCGGTCGTGGCGCCGGTGGCGGCGAAAGTCGGGTCAAGACTGATTGCTGAGGTTCAGCAACGACTCCTTTGCGGCATCTCGGCTCCTTGTTTGAATCGCCCCGGGGCGGTTCAGTTCGATGTGGTCAGTTTCAAGGCCCCCAAGGAAAGCTGCGACTCGAGCAAGAACCTGCAAGGGGCTGCCAATTCAGACCCGGAACTTGACTGACGATGTCGTGCGCGTTTGACATCCAGCGAGGCGACTAAGGCCTCAACGGGACAACTTGCTCGGACGAGTGATGTTCCCCTGGATGACGAGCGTGATGACCGCCACGTTGGCTGGCGGTGCTGACATCAGAACGTCGATGCCGTCGGCCGCCGACCAAGGCGCAGAGTCTTTGGCGCTGGTATCCAGAATGCACAAAAGAGCTACGCGCTTGCCCTTGGCCACCGCGTAGCTGGCAGCTTGCTCGACAAACTTGCGGCAGTCTTCCATCTGTTTGATCCGCGTGTCCGTCTCCTTGAGCTCGATCGTGATTCCTCGAAGGCTCAAGTCAGTGAAGCCCCCTGCGGCCGCGGCGTGCTCCTCCAGATCCGACCCGATGCGAGGCGACCGGCGAAGGTCCTTTCGAACCTGGACTTGGAATTCTTTCTCGCCCCACGCGCCATCGAACACGGCGTCTTGAACTGCTCTCCCAGCAAGATTGCCCAGACTGGTCAGCAGCTCAAGAATGTCCGACAGCTCCTCGGCATTTGCCCAGCCTTCCCGTCTTAGTAGATCGCGGATCAACAGGATCTTTTCGTCGACAGGCTGATAGCCGGTTATCGAGTTGACCCGTATGTCGAAGCCCTCCACCAAAAGCGTACGGTGGCCGACGACAGCAACGGGCTGCTCTGCGCTGGCAGGTTGGAATGCCGCCGTGTATTTGAACTCGAAAGGCCTCGATTTCAGTCCCTGTGCGATCTGGAGAGCCGCACGACCCGTCTGGATGAGCGTGTACGGCGGCTCTGTGGACGGCTTCGTGAACGTGAACTCGGAGAGCTCGTAGGTGCTCCTGGGCTCTGCCGAGATCGGCGTCAGCACCAGGTGCGTGGCACCCTCTGGCCATCGAGAGACTCTGACCTCGATCTCCATGTCATGCAATTCGCGCGGAACCAGGTGGTGGATGTTGGCCGCTGGTTGGCCACCAAGCTGGAACTTCAAGAAGGCTACTGAGAGCTCAGTAGGCCGTGGGCGCTCTTCAACTTGTTTCGGACCGGCCGGAATGCGTGGCCGCTCCTCCGAGAACACCCCGATCGGCAACGGTATGCCCGCCAGTGTTTTGCAGATGGACTCGAACTCGGCAATGGTGGCGACCGACTGCAATGAGGCTGATGCATCCACGAGGCTCTTAGCGACGCCCTTCTCGCCAAACTCCTTGAGCCAAAGACGATGGCGCTCGACTGCACTGCGCAGGAACCGGTCACCGTCTGGAACTGCGTCGAGAACTGCTTGCCGGGGTCTCCTCGTTTTCAGTGCAATAAGTGACGGTACGCAAAGCTAGCACTGGCGCGGGGGTGGTCTGGGTAGACCGTTGATTTCATTGACTTTCCTGTTCGCTTTGTAAACGGGTATGGTGGCCTCCCACTTTTGAGGTTCACGATGCAGGGTTGGCACACAACGTTTTTGGGGATGCGTGGGCTCCCCCGCGATATCAGCGACTTCGAGATGAAGGCATTTTTCACCTTCGATGGTGCCGAGCGCGACGCAATCAATGCACGCCGAGGTGATTCCCACAAGCTTGGTCTGGCGCTCCATATTGGTTTCCTGCGCATGAGTGGGCGTTTGCTCGGTGCCTTTCGGGTAATTCCAGTAGCCTTGTGGCGCCACCTTGGCAACGAGCTTGGCATTGCAGCACCAGAAGTCGCCTCGCTGAGAGCCATGTATGAACGCGGGCGCACGCTATTCGATCACCAACAAGTAGCCTGCACGGTCCTTGGATTCCAGTGGATGAGCGAGCACCAGCGCCGCTCACTGGTACGTGAACTGCGCGACGAAGTGGCGCGCTGCGCCGACCGCGATCAGCTACTCGTGCGGGCGCGTCAATGGCTGTACAAGAACAAGCTGGTGATCGTGCACGAGCGGGCAATTCGGACACTGATTGCGGCGGCACTTGCCCAGCTTGAAGTTGAAACAGGCACCGCCATCGCCGCCAGCGTTGATCCAGCAACACTTGATCGCTGGCGAGCCTCAGTTTCAGAGCTGCGCCCAGATGGACAAACCCAGCAGAGTTGGCTATGGGCTGCACCGGCGAAACACTCAACCCGCCAAATCAGCGAGGTACTGGAGCGCATCGACCTGCTTTACACGCTGGACGTTCATAAGCACCTGGCAGACATCCCCGATCTCATCTTGCGCCGCTACGCGCGCCGACTTGTCTCCAGGCCGCCCTCAGCCGGAGCCAAGATCAAAGAGCCAGCGCGCACCGTGGAGGTCGCATGCTTTCTTCGGTATTGCCTGTTCACCACCACAGACCAGTTGATCCTTATGGTGCAGCGCCGGATCGCCGATCTGTGGCGTCAGGCTGCCGCCGATGTCCCCGCTACCGTCAATTGGGCCGCAATGTACAAAACGCTGCTCGGCGAACTTGTTGCCTTGAGCGCGCAAGGTGCGGTGCCAGATGCTGAGTTGCGTGCCCGTCTTGAAGCCTTGATCACCGAAACCCAGAAACGCAAACCACCGAGCAGGGCCTCCCTGGTCCGCGAGGGATTGATTGATGGAATTCGCCCCGTGCGGTCGTTGCTCGTCGCCATTGCAAAGCTGCCCTGGCAGGCCACCGGCGAGCATCCTGCCATCGAGTACCTTGCCAAGCTGCAAGCTTTATATCTCAAAGGATCCAGAAAGCTGCCAGTTGAAGTGGTGGCACCAAGTCTGGGAATGATCTGGCAGGTTTCGATCTCCAGCCCAGACCGGGAACGGGCGTTTCAGGCGTTGGAGGTGGCCACCCTGTTTGCCCTGCGCCGCGCGGTGCGCAATGGCTCGGTCTGGATTGAGCACAGCCTGAGCTTTCGGGGTCGTGCGCGCTTGTTCTTCACGGACGAGCGTTGGCAGGCAGAGTCCAAGAAACACTATGCCCGTCTATCGTTACCCAGCAAGGCTGCCACTTTCTTGAAGCCTTTGCTGGCCAGAGTAACTGCCGGTGTCGATGCGGTGGCCGCTGCAGCCCGCAGTGGCGTACTGCGCGTGGATGATGAACTCCATTTGTCGCCATTGCCCGCAGAGGACGAAGACCCAGAAGTGACCAAGCTGCGCGCGGCTTTGGATCACCGCATCGGTGAGGTTCAATTGCCGGAAGTGATTCTGGCCGTTGACGCCCAGGTGCGCTTTAGCTGGATCATGCTCGGACGTGAGCCGCGCTCTACCGACGAGCTGCTGATGGTCTATGCCGGCATCATGGCCCACGGCACCAGTCTGACTGCGGTCGAATGCGCGCGCATGATTCCGCAATTGTCTGCCACCAGCATTCGCCAGGCCATGCGCTGGGCGCGGGACGAACGGCGTCTGAGCCAGGCCTGCCAGGCTGTGCTGGAATTCATGCAGCGACACCCGATTGCCGCCACCTGGGGGCGGTCCGATTTGGCATCTTCTGACATGATGAGCATGGAGACCACCAAACGGGTGTGGCAAGCCCGGCTTGATCCTCGGCGCAACACACCTTCCATTGGAATCTACTCCCATGTAAAAGACCGGTGGGGCATCTTCCATGCGCAGCCCTTTGTGCTCAATGAGCGCCAGGCGGGCGTGGCCATTGAAGGTGTCATCCGCCAAGAAAAGCTGGAGACCAGCCAGCTTGCTGTGGATACCCATGGCTACACCGACTTTGCCATGTCACATGCCCGTTTGCTTGGTTTTGATCTTTGCCCGCGGTTGAAGGAACTCAAACAGCGCCACCTCTTTGTGCCACGCGGCACCAAAGTGCCCGCAGAAATCGCTGCGGTGTGCGAAGCCAATGTCGACGTCGCTTTGATCGAAAAGCATTGGGATAGTCTGGTGCACCTGGCAGCCTCGGTCATGAGCGGACATGCCAGTGCGGTGGCAGCTCTTGCGCGGTTCGGTTCTGCCGCCCAGGGCGATCCAATCTATGAGGCTGGCGTGCAATTGGGGCGGTTGCTGCGTACGGCGTTTTTGGCTGACTACTTTGTCAAGGACGCTTTCAGGAACGAGTTGCGCCGGGTGCTCAATCGGGGCGAGGCTGTTAACGCCCTCAAGCGCGCCATTTATACCGGCCGGATCAGCCCGGCGCAGGCCAAACGTGTCGATGAAATGCAGGCTGTGGCCGATGCGTTGAGCCTGATGGCCAACATCGTGATGGCGTGGAATACCTCACAGATGCAGGCGGTCCTGGATCGCTGGTCGAACCGCCGCCAGGTCATTCCACCGGAACTGATCGGGAAGATTGCGCCCACCAGGCTGGAGAGCATCAACTTGCGGGGTGTGTTTCGCTTCCCGGTTGACCGCTATGCTGACCAAATCCTGCCTTCGCGGCCAAATGCATCGATAACTGGCACCAATGGATGAAACCGACCACGGTTTGACGCCACGAATCGCAGATTTGAAAGTGAACAGGAAAGTCAATGAAATCAACGATCTACCAACACCACCTCCGCGCCAGTGCTAGCTTTTCGTACCGTCACTTATTGCACTGAAAACGAGGAGACCCCAACGTGGACATCCAGATGCGCACCAATGTGCCGCACATCTTCGCCATCGGCGACATCGTGGGCCAGCCCATGCTGGCGCACAAGGCGGTGCACGAGGCGCATGTGGCGGCGGAAGTGATCGCCGGCGAATTGCAGGGCAACAAGGAACTGGCCAGCGCCGCCTTCAACGCCCGCGTGATCCCCAGCGTGGCCTACACCGACCCCGAAGTGGCCTGGGTGGGCCTGACCGAAGACCAGGCCAAGCAGCAGGGCATCAAGGTCAAGAAGGGCCTGTTCCCCTGGGCGGCCTCGGGCCGCGCCATTGCCAACGGCCGCGACGAAGGCGTCACCAAGCTGCTGTTCGACGACAGCCCCGAAGCAGGATCAGGAGACGGCCATGCTGGCCGGGGCCACGGCAAGATCCTGGGCGGCGGCATGGTCGGCACGCATGCGGGCGACATGATCGGCGAGATCGCCCTGGCCATCGAGATGGGTGCGGACGCTGTCGACATCGGCAAGACCATCCACCCGCATCCGACGCTGGGCGAGAGCATCGGCATGGCGGCGGAAGTGGCGCATGGCAGCTGCACGGATGTGCCGCCTGCGCGCAAGTAAGTCCGCAGCCAAGCTACCCTGACAAGGCCCGAACTGGCGACGGTTCGGGCCTTGTGCTTTGCGTACCCAAACAATCGCCGCAGAATACTGTGCATTTGTACAGTATTCATGTCAGCCACTTCCAAGCCCAAGCTCTACAACCCACGCCACCCCGAACGCACGCTGCTCTACCAAATGGTAGCCGAGCACTACGAGACCTGGCTAGAGTTGGCCAGCGCGGGTCAGTTCGACGGCCAGGGCGACCACCACACCCCCAAGCCCTTCGTGCGCAAAGCGTTTGCCAAGTATCTTGAGTGCGGCATCTTTGCCCATGGCTTTGCCCGCGCTCGCTGCGGCGACTGTGGGCACGACTACTTTGTAGCCTTCTCCTGCAAAGGCCGGGGAGTCTGCCCCTCGTGCACCACGCGGCGGATGGTGGAGACGGCGGCACACCTGAGCGACCACGTTTTCCCCCGCCTGCCGGTGCGCCAGTGGGTGCTCTCCGTGCCCAAGAGGTTGCGGTACTTCATGCAACGCGACGGAGCGGTGCTGAGCATGGTGCTGCGCATCTTTCTGCGGGTGATCGCACAAACTCTGCAGACCCACAGCCCCGGTGCGGCCCATATGGACAAGGCAGGCCTGCACATCGGTGCCATCGCCTTCATTCACCGATTCGGCTCCAGCCTCAATGAACACGTCCACTTCCACGTTTGTGTGGTGGACGGGGTGTTTGAGGAAGTGGAGGGCGAGGGCGATGCTGATGCGACCCCTCGAATCTCATCGCCGGGTGTCATCTTTCACGCGGCCACCGGCATCGATGCGGCTACCGTGGCCCCAGTGCAGACCACACTGCAAAAACGCATCCTGCGCGCCTTCGTTGCTCGGGGCCTGCTGGAGAACTGTGACGCCAAAGACATGCTGGGCTACAAACACAGCGGCTTCTCGGTGGACGCCGGTGTCTGCATCGAAGCCCACGACCGCGCTGCGCTGGAGCGGCTGCTGCGCTATTGCGCGCGTCCACCGTTTTCCATGGAGCGCCTACGCAAAGAGGGAAGCAAACTGGTGTACCGCTGTGCCAAACAGCGCAGCGAGCCCACCAGTGACAAGCGTGGTGCCAAGGCAGATGAGCTGCACCTCACACCGCTGGAACTGATCGACCGCATCGCCGCGCTGGTGCCACCGCCACGCACCCACCGGCACCGCTACTTTGGTGTGCTGGCACCAAACTCGCCGCTGAGAGCGGCGGTAACGGCGCTGGCTCAGCCTGCTGCGTCGCAACCAGCCACGGTGGAGACTGCACAACCTGGCGCGGGCGTACCTGGGGTGGCGGCGCCGGGCAACGCGGCCACACCCACACCCGAACCTGAAGCACGCCCGAAGCGAGCGGCGCATTACTTGTGGGCGGTGCTGATTGCCCGCATCTACGAGGCATTTCCGCTGCTGTGCCCCATGTGCGGTGGGCAGATGCGCATCATTGCCTTCATCACCCACAGCGCCGAAATCCGCCACATCCTGAACCACATCGGGGTGGAGTCTGCCCCCCCGCACATCACCCCGGCACGCGGGCCACCGCTGTGGGAGGGCTGCGACGCGCCGGTGGATGATGGTGCGCAAGGCGAGCCGGATTGGGATCTGGCAGCTCAACCCGACGAGGTAGACCAGCGCGTCAATTGGTGACCCAGTGAAGCGGCGGTATCCATCGCTGCGGGGAAGCAGCTGCGCGCGCGCCAGGCCCAAATGCATACTGCCTCCCAAGCTCTTGCCATTGAGCGGCAAGCGAGCGCTCAACCTTCCTTGGCCGAACGTGTTTCGAGGCCCAAAACTCGTGCCATACTTGGCCTCATGCGGTTGAATTTCCTATCCGTCCAGGAGCAGAACCAGCTCAAGGCCAGCATGCTGGCCGTGCTCGACGGCGTGCGCGACGAGTCGAGCAAGGACGCGCCCGTGCGCCTGGTGTTCGAACCCAAGACCGGCAAGGTGCCGCAGCAGGAGCTGACCACCGCGCTGCTGGCGCACACCAGTCTGGAGACCTCGGCGCCCATCAACCTCACCATGGTGGGCCTGGACGGCAAGCCGGTGCAGAAGTCGCTGCGCCAGATGCTCGACGAGTGGATTGCGTTCCGCCAGACCACCATCACGCGGCGCAGCCAGCACCGCCTGGACAAGGTGCTGGACCGCATCCACATCCTTGAAGGGCGGCAGACCGTGCTGCTCAACATCGACGAGGTGATCGCCATCATCCGCCAGTCGGATGAGCCCAAGGCTGCGCTGATCGCGCGCTTTGCCCTGAGCGACCGCCAGGCCGAGGACATCCTGGAAATCCGCCTGCGCCAGTTGGCACGCCTGGAAGCCATCAAGATCGAGCAGGAACTGAAGGAGCTGCGCGAGAACCAGGGCAAGCTCGAAGAAATTCTGGGCAACCCGGCCGCGCTGCGCCGCCTGATGGTCAAGGAAATCGAGCAGGACGCCAAGCAGTTTGCCGACGCGCGCCGCACCCTGATCCAGGCCGAGAAGAAGGCCGTGGTCTCGGCGCGCGTGGTGGACGAGCCCGTCACCGTGGTGGTGTCGCAGAAGGGCTGGGTGCGCGCGCGCACCGGCCACGGCCACGAGGCCGCGAGCTTCGCCTTTAAGGCGGGTGACGGGCTCTATGGCACCTTCGAATGCCGCTCGGTGGACCAGTTGCTGGTGTTTGGCAGCAACGGCCGTATTTATTCGGTACCCGTGGCGCAGTTGCCCGGCGCACGCGGCGACGGCCAGCCCGTCACCACGCTGATCGACCTGGAGCCCGGCACCACCATCGCCCACTATTTTGCCGGCCCGGCCACGGCGCTGCTGCTGCTGGCGAGCACGGGCGGCTACGGTTTCCTGGCCACGGTGGAGAACATGGTCTCGCGCCAGCGCGGTGGCAAGGCCTTCATCACCGTGGGCGAGGGCGAGACGGTGTGCGCGCCTTCGCACGCCGCACATTCCAGCGGCAGCCAGCCGCTGGCACCGGCCACGCATGTGGCCTGCGCCTCGGCGGGCGGACGCATCCTCACGTTTGAGATGGGTGAGTTGAAAAGCATGGAGAAGGGCGGGCGCGGCCTGGTGCTGATCGACCTGGAGCCCAAGGACCAGCTCGCCGGTGCGGCGGCCTACACGCGCAGCATCCGCATCGCAGGCATGGGCCGTGGCGCCAAGCCGCGCGAGGAAACACTGGAGATCCGGTCGCTCAATAACGCCCGCGCGGCCCGTGCGCGCAAGGGCAAGGTGGCCGACCTGGGGTTTAAGCCCACGGCTGTCACGCGGGTGGAATAACAGGGAGGGCGCACCGTGGATGTGGCGGTGCGCCTGGCTCTTTGGAGCGGTGCCGGGCCGGTGATTGCGCAGTTGTAAAAAAGAGAAAAATGGCGCACGATGTCATAACCAATAAAAACGGGAGTTGCACATGGTGAAGCAGTTGCGCATGGCGCACAAACTCTGGGTGGCGGTGGTTGCCATCGTGCTCATGCTGGTGTTCGTCATGGGTTTTTCGGCCTATCGCTCGGCCAAGATGCAGGCACAGGCCGATGTGGCCATCAAGGAAGCCACGGCGCGCGTCGAGGCGGCCATCCGCTGGACCGGCCTGACCGAAACCAATGCGGCGCGCACCCAGGCGCTCATCGTCAGCAACGACCCCGCCGTCGAGGCCGAGTTCAAGGACGACATTGCCGCCACATCGGCACAGATCAGCGAGGTGCAGAAGTCGCTCGAAGCCATGGCCCTGTCGGACGCCGACAAGGCGCAGATGGGCAAGATCGCAGCCGCCCGCAAGACCATGATCGATCTGCGCGTCCAGGCCCGCAAGCTCAAGGCCGATGGCAGCCACGACGAGGCTGTGAAACTGATCACGCAACAGTACAACCCGGCCGTGGCGGCCTACCTGCAGACCCTGCGGGATTTCGTCAAGATGCAGCAGCAGAGTTCGGTGGATCGGCAGCAGCAACTGGCGGGCGAGCGCATGCTGACCGTCCAGTTGGCTGGCGCCATGGTGCTGGCGCTGCTGATCTGTATCGGGCTGGGAGCGTATTACCTCATTGGCAGCATCCAGCGCCCCCTGGCAGAGGCGGGCGCCCTGGCCCAGCGCATCGCTGGCGGTGATCTCAGCGCCCGGGAAACCGTGACCCGCACGGACGAATTTGGCGACCTGCTGCGCTCGCTGTACGCCATGAGCGAGGCCCTGGGCCAGATGGTGCACCAGGTGCGCCAGAGCACCGACAGCATTGCCACGGCCAGCTCCCAGATTGCGGCAGGCAACCATGATCTGTCAGCCCGCACCGAACAGACCGCCAGCAACCTGCAGGAAACCGCCGCCGCCATGGAGCAGTTCACCAGCACCATCCAGCAAAGTGCGGCCAGCGCCCAGCAAGCCAGTGCGTTGGCGACCTGGGCATCGGGGGTGGCGCGCAGGGGTGGCGAGGTGGGCAAGGAGGTGGTGTCCACGATGGAGGACATTCATCGCAGCAGCCAGAAAATTGCCGACATCATCGGCGTGATCGATGGCATTGCCTTCCAGACCAACATCCTGGCGCTCAACGCGGCCGTCGAGGCCGCACGCGCGGGCGAGCAGGGCCGCGGCTTTGCTGTGGTGGCCAGCGAGGTGCGCAGCCTGGCCGGGCGCAGCGCCGAGGCGGCCAAGGAGATCAAGCAGCTCATCGGCGCTTCGGTCGAGAAGGTCGAGCTGGGGTCGCGCCTGGTGCAGGACGCCGGGGGCACCATGCGGGAGATCGTGCAGTCGGTGCAGCGCGTCACCGACATGATTGGCGAGGTCACGGCGGCCAGCACCGAGCAGAGCACCGGTATTGGCCAGGTCAACCAGGCGGTGGTCAACCTCGACCAGATGACGCAGCAGAACGCCGCGCTGGTGGAGGAAAGCACGGCCGCCGCGCAGAGCCTGCGCGAGCAGGCCCAGCAACTGGCGCAGACCGTGTCGGTGTTCAAGGTCCAGGGCGGTGGCGTGCAAGCGGGTGCCCCTGCGGTGCGCAGTGCCCCGGCGCCAGCGCCGGTTCCTGCACCCGCTGCGGCGAGTGCAACTGCAGCCCGCAAGCCTGCGGTACGCGCCCAGGCACCTAAGGCCGCGGTGCGGCTGGCCCAGCCTGCCGCCGCTGCACCTGCACGGCCGTCCAAGGCCTCGTCTTCAGCGCCCGCTGCAACGCCCCGTGTGGCGCCCGCCGGGGGTGAGGACGACTGGGAATCCTTCTGACGCGACACCGCCCGTAAGAACGTGTTTACGATCTCGCAGGGACCGCGTTGGAGCGCAATCGGGATGAGTGGATGCGTCGGATGTGCCGCATGGGCTCGTGCCCATGCAAGCAGACGGGGCGTCCAATCGCCCGATTTCGCTCCAACCCTTTGGGCAGTGGTCTTTGCGGGCGATCTGCGGCGTTGCGGCGCTTGTGGATAGCCAAGCTATCCACTGCGCCCCGCGCCTTGCATCCCATCCCGCAAAGACCGCTGCGCGACCCCTGGGAGATCGTAAACACGTTCTAAGGGCGGTGCAGCCAGGGCCAGGCGGCGGCCCGGGTGATCAGGCCAGTTCGGCGATCAGCTCGATTTCCACGCAGGCTCCCATCGGAATCTGCGCCACACCGAAGGCGCTGCGCGCGTGCACACCGGCTTCGCCAAACACCTCGCCCAGCAGCTCGCTGGCGCCGTTGGTGACCAGGTGCTGCTCGGTGTAATCGCCGGTGGAGTTCACCAGGCTCATCACCTTGACGATGCGCTTGACGCGGTTCAGGTCGCCGCCACAGGCCGCCTGCAGCGTGCCCATGAGGTCGATGGCCACGGCACGCGCCGCCTGCCGGTGCGCCAGTGGGTGCTCTCCGTGCCCAAGAGGTTGCGGTACTTCATGCAACGCGACGGAGCGGTGCTGAGCATGGTGCTGCGCATCTTTCTGCGGGTGATCGCACAAACTCTGCAGACCCACAGCCCCGGTGCGGCCCATATGGACAAGGCAGGCCTGCACATCGGTGCCATCGCCTTCATTCACCGATTCGGCTCCAGCCTCAATGAACACGTCCACTTCCACGTTTGTGTGGTGGACGGGGTGTTTGAGGAAGTGGAGGGCGAGGGCGATGCTGATGCGACCCCTCGAATCTCATCGCCGGGTGTCATCTTTCACGCGGCCACCGGCATCGATGCGGCTACCGTGGCCCCAGTGCAGACCACACTGCAAAAACGCATCCTGCGCGCCTTCGTTGCTCGGGGCCTGCTGGAGAACTGTGACGCCAAAGACATGCTGGGCTACAAACACAGCGGCTTCTCGGTGGACGCCGGTGTCTGCATCGAAGCCCACGACCGCGCTGCGCTGGAGCGGCTGCTGCGCTATTGCGCGCGTCCACCGTTTTCCATGGAGCGCCTACGCAAAGAGGGAAGCAAACTGGTGTACCGCTGTGCCAAACAGCGCAGCGAGCCCACCAGTGACAAGCGTGGTGCCAAGGCAGATGAGCTGCACCTCACACCGCTGGAACTGATCGACCGCATCGCCGCGCTGGTGCCACCGCCACGCACCCACCGGCACCGCTACTTTGGTGTGCTGGCACCAAACTCGCCGCTGAGAGCGGCGGTAACGGCGCTGGCTCAGCCTGCTGCGTCGCAACCAGCCACGGTGGAGACTGCACAACCTGGCGCGGGCGTACCTGGGGTGGCGGCGCCGGGCAACGCGGCCACACCCACACCCGAACCTGAAGCACGCCCGAAGCGAGCGGCGCATTACTTGTGGGCGGTGCTGATTGCCCGCATCTACGAGGCATTTCCGCTGCTGTGCCCCATGTGCGGTGGGCAGATGCGCATCATTGCCTTCATCACCCACAGCGCCGAAATCCGCCACATCCTGAACCACATCGGGGTGGAGTCTGCCCCCCCGCACATCACCCCGGCACGCGGGCCACCGCTGTGGGAGGGCTGCGACGCGCCGGTGGATGATGGTGCGCAAGGCGAGCCGGATTGGGATCTGGCAGCTCAACCCGACGAGGTAGACCAGCGCGTCAATTGGTGACCCAGTGAAGCGGCGGTATCCATCGCTGCGGGGAAGCAGCTGCGCGCGCGCCAGGCCCAAATGCATACTGCCTCCCAAGCTCTTGCCATTGAGCGGCAAGCGAGCGCTCAACCTTCCTTGGCCGAACGTGTTTCGAGGCCCAAAACTCGTGCCATACTTGGCCTCATGCGGTTGAATTTCCTATCCGTTCGCAGGCGCCGAAGTGCCTGAGCGAGGATGAGCATGGAGGATCGATGACATGAACGCGCCGCTACAAACCACGAATTCGAACGACCTGTCGAGCTGCCTTGCATCCGGCCGCTATGTGGACAGCGAGCACCCGGCGGTGATTGCGTTCGCGCGCCGGGTTGCTGGCACCGCGATGACGCCGCGTGAAATCGCGGTCAAGCTCTACTATGCCGTGCGCGATGAGTTTCTCTATGACCCGTACCACTTCGACACCAGCATTAATGGCCTCAAGGCCAGCCATGTCATCGCGGCGGGCCGCGGCTTCTGCGTGCCCAAGGCAGCACTGCTGGCGGCGGCGGCCCGCGTGTTGGGCGTGCCATCGCGACTGGGTTATGCCGACGTGCGAAACCATCTGACCAGCAAGCGACTGTACGACATGATGGGCACCGATCTGTTCGTCTTTCACGGCTACACCGAGTTGTGGCTCGACGGTCAATGGCTCAAGGCCACGCCCGCCTTCAACCGCTCCTTGTGCGAGAAAGCAGGCATTCGGCCGCTGGAGTTCGACGGTAGCGTCGATTCGGTCCTTCATGAATTTGACGTCAACGGCCGACGTCACATGGAGTATGTGCAGGACCGGGGCGCCTACGCCGATCTCCCGCGCGAGGAACTGCTGGGCGCTTGGCGTGAGAACTACAAGAGCTTCGCCGACTGGGGTCAGGTTGCAGGCAATGGTGCCGACTTTGAACAAGAAGTGGGCCTGGGATCGTGACTGTCATGAAGTGAGTTGACCAGATTCTTAAGTTGACACAAGGAGATAACCATGAACCTGAGAAAATCGAAATTCGCAAACTCGTTGAGTGATCCTCGACCGTGGCTTCAGCTTCGGCTGCCAGACGTGCGGGTAACCCTGCAGACTGTGCAGGTTTTTGCCGCCCTTTGTGTGACGCTGCTGGGGACCGGGCTCTCTCGAGCAGAGACTGGCGTAACAGCGCAGACCGTTCTAATCGGTCAGAGTGTGTCGCTGACTGGGCCGCGTGCAGCGATCGGCACTGACTTCAGCGAAGGCTTCAAGGTGTGCGTTGACGAAGTGAATCGGGGGGGGGGCGTCTTCGGCCGCCATTTGAAGCTCGTGCAAATGGACGATGGGTATGTACCCCAGCGATCGCTATCCAACACCGAAAAGATGATCACCGAAGACGGCGTGTTCGCCATCGTCGGAAATCTCGGAACCGGCAACGTCATGGCGGTGTTGCCGCTGCTGGCGGACAAGCGTGTGCCCTTGTTTGCACCGTTCACGGGGGCGGATAGCGTACGCCGTACGCCAAACCGGTACCTGTTTACCGTGATGGCGTCGTACAGCAATGAATTCGAAAAGATGGTCCAGCATCTGACGACACTAGGGATTACTTCCATTGCGGTGGCCTATCAGAACTATCCCTATGGAAAGGAGGGCCTGACCGGCGTGCAGGCGGCAATGAAAGACCGACAGCTGGCTCCGGTAGTGATCGCGCCGATCGAAACCGACGCTCGCGACGCCGCCGCCGCGGCGCAGGCGATTGCGCGCGCTCGTCCACAGGCGGTCATCGTCGCAATGGCTGGCAAGGCTACGATCGAATTCATACGTGAGTTCAAGAAGACCGGCGTGGCGGCGCAACTGCTGTTGTGGTCGATAGCAGACACCAATCTCCTGATCAACCAATTTGGTAAGGACGCGACTGGCATCATCGTCACGCAGACGATGCCGGCGCCGTTTTCCGAGAAGCTCGCTGTTTCGCGCGAATTCCGGCGACTGATGAAGGCCGCCAGCAAGGACAAGCACATTGGCTATGCGTCCATGACGGGGTATGTGTCGGCCAAAGCCTTTGTCCAAGCGCTCCGGCTCGCGGGGCCTGATTTGACTCGCGAAAAGTTCATCGGCGCCGTCGAGAGCGCGAAGGCCATGGATCTGGGCGGCTTTATCCTGCGCTTCGCACCGGAACGGCATCATGGATCGAGTTACGTCGAAATGACCATGATCAGGCCTGGCGGTTCCCTCTTTGTCTATTGAGGTGGCGATGGTGAAACCAAGTTCCGTTGTGCTTTTCTCGAAGAGATATCTTCCATGGAAGACTGGACCACGGAACGACGGCGTTCGGTTGAGGAAGGATCCTGCATGAATATTTTCGAACGGCGAGAGTTTTCCGGCTTCGCTGGTGGCCCCTTGGTGGCCGACGTGTATGGGCCGGTGGGTGCGCCCACGGTGTTGCTGCTGCATGGTGGCGGGCAGACGCGCCATGCCTGGGGCAAGGCCGGGCAGGTGCTGGGTGACGTCGGCTGGTACACCGTGGCACTGGATTTGCCCGGCCACGGCGACAGCGCCTGGGCCTCGGATGGCGACTACCGCATAGAGACGCTCGCCGACACCATGTGCTGCATCTGGCGCGAGCTGGGCACGCCGCTGGCGGTGGTCGGGGCCTCCCTGGGGGGCTTGACCAGCATGGCCGCCATCGGGCGCCCTCATGCGCCGCCGATCAACGCGCTGGTGCTGGTGGACATTGCGCCGCGCATGGAAGAAGCCGGCGTCGAGCGCATCGTGAGTTTCATGCGGGCACGGCCCGATGGCTTTGCGTCGCTCGAAGAAGCCGCCCAGCATATTGCCGCCTACCGGGGCCGACCGATGGAAGGCCCGATCGAGGGTTTGAAGAAAAACCTGCGCCTCAATGCGCAAGGCCGCTGGAATTGGCACTGGGATCCGCTCATGATGAGCGAGGCCAACCACAACCACCGGCGCGACGCCGACGGCTACGAGCGCGCCCTGCGCGGTCTGCAAGCGCCCACCATGCTGCTGCGCGGCCAGCGCAGCGACGTCATCACCGAGGAAGATGCACGCGCCCTGGTGCAAACCTTGCCGCGGGCGCGCTTTGTCGACCTGAAGGGCGCCGGCCACATGATTGCCGGTGACGCCAACGATGCCTTTGTCGCCAGCGTCGCGACCTTTCTGCACGAAGTGATGCCGCCGACACAATCTGCTGACCAAATCCTGCCTTCGCGGCCAAATGCATCGATAACTGGCACCAATGGATGAAACCGACCACGGTTTGACGCCACGAATCGCAGATTTGAAAGTGAACAGGAAAGTCAATGAAATCAACGATCTACCAACACCACCTCCGCGCCAGTGCTAGCTTTTCGTACCGTCACTTATTGCACTGAAAACGAGGAGACCCCAACGTGGACATCCAGATGCGCACCAATGTGCCGCACATCTTCGCCATCGGCGACATCGTGGGCCAGCCCATGCTGGCGCACAAGGCGGTGCACGAGGCGCATGTGGCGGCGGAAGTGATCGCCGGCGAATTGCAGGGCAACAAGGAACTGGCCAGCGCCGCCTTCAACGCCCGCGTGATCCCCAGCGTGGCCTACACCGACCCCGAAGTGGCCTGGGTGGGCCTGACCGAAGACCAGGCCAAGCAGCAGGGCATCAAGGTCAAGAAGGGCCTGTTCCCCTGGGCGGCCTCGGGCCGCGCCATTGCCAACGGCCGCGACGAAGGCGTCACCAAGCTGCTGTTCGACGACAGCCCCGAAGCAGGATCAGGAGACGGCCATGCTGGCCGGGGCCACGGCAAGATCCTGGGCGGCGGCATGGTCGGCACGCATGCGGGCGACATGATCGGCGAGATCGCCCTGGCCATCGAGATGGGTGCGGACGCTGTCGACATCGGCAAGACCATCCACCCGCATCCGACGCTGGGCGAGAGCATCGGCATGGCGGCGGAAGTGGCGCATGGCAGCTGCACGGATGTGCCGCCTGCGCGCAAGTAAGTCCGCAGCCAAGCTACCCTGACAAGGCCCGAACTGGCGACGGTTCGGGCCTTGTGCTTTGCGTACCCAAACAATCGCCGCAGAATACTGTGCATTTGTACAGTATTCATGTCAGCCACTTCCAAGCCCAAGCTCTACAACCCACGCCACCCCGAACGCACGCTGCTCTACCAAATGGTAGCCGAGCACTACGAGACCTGGCTAGAGTTGGCCAGCGCGGGTCAGTTCGACGGCCAGGGCGACCACCACACCCCCAAGCCCTTCGTGCGCAAAGCGTTTGCCAAGTATCTTGAGTGCGGCATCTTTGCCCATGGCTTTGCCCGCGCTCGCTGCGGCGACTGTGGGCACGACTACTTTGTAGCCTTCTCCTGCAAAGGCCGGGGAGTCTGCCCCTCGTGCACCACGCGGCGGATGGTGGAGACGGCGGCACACCTGAGCGACCACGTTTTCCCCCGCCTGCCGGTGCGCCAGTGGGTGCTCTCCGTGCCCAAGAGGTTGCGGTACTTCATGCAACGCGACGGAGCGGTGCTGAGCATGGTGCTGCGCATCTTTCTGCGGGTGATCGCACAAACTCTGCAGACCCACAGCCCCGGTGCGGCCCATATGGACAAGGCAGGCCTGCACATCGGTGCCATCGCCTTCATTCACCGATTCGGCTCCAGCCTCAATGAACACGTCCACTTCCACGTTTGTGTGGTGGACGGGGTGTTTGAGGAAGTGGAGGGCGAGGGCGATGCTGATGCGACCCCTCGAATCTCATCGCCGGGTGTCATCTTTCACGCGGCCACCGGCATCGATGCGGCTACCGTGGCCCCAGTGCAGACCACACTGCAAAAACGCATCCTGCGCGCCTTCGTTGCTCGGGGCCTGCTGGAGAACTGTGACGCCAAAGACATGCTGGGCTACAAACACAGCGGCTTCTCGGTGGACGCCGGTGTCTGCATCGAAGCCCACGACCGCGCTGCGCTGGAGCGGCTGCTGCGCTATTGCGCGCGTCCACCGTTTTCCATGGAGCGCCTACGCAAAGAGGGAAGCAAACTGGTGTACCGCTGTGCCAAACAGCGCAGCGAGCCCACCAGTGACAAGCGTGGTGCCAAGGCAGATGAGCTGCACCTCACACCGCTGGAACTGATCGACCGCATCGCCGCGCTGGTGCCACCGCCACGCACCCACCGGCACCGCTACTTTGGTGTGCTGGCACCAAACTCGCCGCTGAGAGCGGCGGTAACGGCGCTGGCTCAGCCTGCTGCGTCGCAACCAGCCACGGTGGAGACTGCACAACCTGGCGCGGGCGTACCTGGGGTGGCGGCGCCGGGCAACGCGGCCACACCCACACCCGAACCTGAAGCACGCCCGAAGCGAGCGGCGCATTACTTGTGGGCGGTGCTGATTGCCCGCATCTACGAGGCATTTCCGCTGCTGTGCCCCATGTGCGGTGGGCAGATGCGCATCATTGCCTTCATCACCCACAGCGCCGAAATCCGCCACATCCTGAACCACATCGGGGTGGAGTCTGCCCCCCCGCACATCACCCCGGCACGCGGGCCACCGCTGTGGGAGGGCTGCGACGCGCCGGTGGATGATGGTGCGCAAGGCGAGCCGGATTGGGATCTGGCAGCTCAACCCGACGAGGTAGACCAGCGCGTCAATTGGTGACCCAGTGAAGCGGCGGTATCCATCGCTGCGGGGAAGCAGCTGCGCGCGCGCCAGGCCCAAATGCATACTGCCTCCCAAGCTCTTGCCATTGAGCGGCAAGCGAGCGCTCAACCTTCCTTGGCCGAACGTGTTTCGAGGCCCAAAACTCGTGCCATACTTGGCCTCATGCGGTTGAATTTCCTATCCGTATCGGCTACAATCCTTCGGAGACGGTGTACGCACTGGCGCACTACATCTTGGACGGGATCACTGGAGCCCGTAAAAGAGCATCCCCAGTCTGAAGGCACAGAGCACCCCCCCTCACACAGAAGCGGCCAATCCCGACATGGATGGGCGGGGCGCCCATTTGCAAAATATTCAACGGAGACATGCATGAAATCTACACACAAACGACTGCGATTCCTTTGGGCGTCTCTCCTGGCAACCGCACTGGCAGGGGGTTGCGGCGGCGGTAGCGGTTCCCAAGACAACACCAGCAGCAGCGTGCCTGTTCCATCGATAGAGGCCATTACAGCGGGTGGAACCACCTTCAATGCCAGCCCAGTCTCGCTGGAGGCCGCGAATTATTCTGAAAAGGAGTTCTACGTTCGCGGAACAGCCAGCCGCTATCGGATCAGCAACCCCATGACGGATGCGGAGGTGATCGACAGCGGGCACCCCTATACGACCCGTGTTGTGGTCCGTGCACCCACTGACCCTGCAAAATTTAATGGCACTGTCGTGGTGGAGTGGCTGAATGTCACCACGGGGCAAGATCTCGACGTTGTCTTCGGCGCCACCCATGACTTGATTACGCGTGAGGGGTACGCCTATGTTGGCGTCACCGCTCAGCGCGTTGGCGCTCAAACGCTACGGCGATGGAATTCAACCCGTTATGGGATCATTTCACTCGATGCACCAAACGTTGATCCAAAGACGGGCACTGACATTGACCCAGCGGGCGGTGTGCAGGCAGGTGGGGATGTCCTGGCCTGGGATGTGATGTCACAGATCGGCCAGGCCCTAAAGAAGGGATCGTCCACATTGCTCCCGGGCTTGCAAGTAAGGCGGGTGCTTGCAGCTGGTGAGTCGCAGTCGGCGGCGAAGTTGGAGAGATATCACAACACCATTCATCCCCTTCATAAGGTCTACGAAGGCTTCCTTCTGTATGACCGAGGCACACAGCTTCGGGCCGATGTGGGCGTCAAGGTTCTGTCTGTGGGCACAGAGTTCAGTGCCACCCTGGCTGGTCCACCGCAGGCAGATGATGCGGACAATCGTTGGTGGGAACTTGCCGGTGCGTCGCATGTATCGCTGGCTGAGTTGACGGGGTACATTGATCCAAGCACATTGCGTGATGGTGTCTTTCGCAATGGCGCAGGTACTGCAATCTCTCTAACCAACGTGATCGAGTCGGGCAACTGCGCTACGTTACCCCTATGGAGTCAGGTACCGAACGGCCCGATTTTGTCGGCGGCACTCTCTGCACTCAGTACTTGGGTCGGTGGCGGTCAAGCACCTGCTTCAGTGCCACGTTATGTCTATGGCAGCGGCGGTGTATTTGAGCGTGGCACAGACAACCGGGTTGTGGGAGGACTTCGCACCGCCTTGTTCGACGTTCCGAGGGCCATGAACCTAGGAACCAACAGTGGCAGCCTCTTTTGCCAGTTGGCGGGATCCAGTGTCAATTTCAGTGACGCTGAGATGTGTTCTCGCTACGGTAGCCCAGCAAACTATCTTGCCCAGTTTCGCGCTTTAACAGACCAAAACGTCACTGATCGCGTCATGCTCAGGCCTGACGCTGACAGGCTGATAGCCGAGGCGTCGGCTGTGACCTTCAGTTGTGCGCCCTGAAAGGGGCATCTGCGATGCCCCTGCACCCGCCGTCTATGCGAACTTGTTGCCTGCCTCGAGTAGCTACAACCCTTCGCAGACGGTGTATGCGCTAGCGCACTACATAGGCGATCGCATCAACCGGGCCCTTGTCATGGCTTGATCGCCCGCTCTTTCGGTGGTTGGGTACCCAGTGCGCTTAACACTGGGCCCCAAGTGCGACGGACCGCCTGCCCGGGCGGCCCGGCACCCAACAGGAATGCGTCTATGCGTACGACCAAGAAGGCCAGCGCGTTCTGGCTGCGGCTCGCTTGGGCCATGGCCTGGCTGCTGTCGCTGGGCGCAGTGGTCGCGCCACAGACCTCTGCGCCGCACCGCTACCTACACGGGCTGGTGGCGCTGTGTCTCACTGCGCTGGCCTGGCCCACGGGGCGGCAGCGGATGGCGCTGCAGGCACCTGCCGTTCCGCCACCGGCCGAAGCACCCCCACCAGCGCCACAGCCGGCGCCACACTCGGCGCCAGCCCAGATCGAAGCGACACAACTGAGCAAGCTGGCCCAAGACACCCGGGCACTGAGCGATTCACTCGCGCACTGCTTGGCCGACATGGCAAGCGCCACCACCCTGGCGCAGGCCTCGGGCCAGCGCATCAACGACAGCGCCAACGCGACGCAGCGCCTGGAAAGTGCGGTGCTCAGCCTGCAGGTGCATGTGATGGGCTCCTCCGAGGTGTTTGCTGAACTGCAGGCCAAAGCAACCCAGATCGGAAACATCGTCGCCACCATCCAATCCATCGCCCAGCAAACCAATCTGCTGGCCATGAACGCGGCCATTGAAGCCAGCCGGGCCGGGCCGGCAGGTCGGGGTTTCAGCGTGGTGGCCGGCGAAGTCAAGAAACTGGCCGGACGAGCCGATGCGGCCACCAGCGAGGCCAGCTGGCTAGAGTTGGCCAGCGCGGGTCAGTTCGACGGCCAGGGCGACCACCACACCCCCAAGCCCTTCGTGCGCAAAGCGTTTGCCAAGTATCTTGAGTGCGGCATCTTTGCCCATGGCTTTGCCCGCGCTCGCTGCGGCGACTGTGGGCACGACTACTTTGTAGCCTTCTCCTGCAAAGGCCGGGGAGTCTGCCCCTCGTGCACCACGCGGCGGATGGTGGAGACGGCGGCACACCTGAGCGACCACGTTTTCCCCCGCCTGCCGGTGCGCCAGTGGGTGCTCTCCGTGCCCAAGAGGTTGCGGTACTTCATGCAACGCGACGGAGCGGTGCTGAGCATGGTGCTGCGCATCTTTCTGCGGGTGATCGCACAAACTCTGCAGACCCACAGCCCCGGTGCGGCCCATATGGACAAGGCAGGCCTGCACATCGGTGCCATCGCCTTCATTCACCGATTCGGCTCCAGCCTCAATGAACACGTCCACTTCCACGTTTGTGTGGTGGACGGGGTGTTTGAGGAAGTGGAGGGCGAGGGCGATGCTGATGCGACCCCTCGAATCTCATCGCCGGGTGTCATCTTTCACGCGGCCACCGGCATCGATGCGGCTACCGTGGCCCCAGTGCAGACCACACTGCAAAAACGCATCCTGCGCGCCTTCGTTGCTCGGGGCCTGCTGGAGAACTGTGACGCCAAAGACATGCTGGGCTACAAACACAGCGGCTTCTCGGTGGACGCCGGTGTCTGCATCGAAGCCCACGACCGCGCTGCGCTGGAGCGGCTGCTGCGCTATTGCGCGCGTCCACCGTTTTCCATGGAGCGCCTACGCAAAGAGGGAAGCAAACTGGTGTACCGCTGTGCCAAACAGCGCAGCGAGCCCACCAGTGACAAGCGTGGTGCCAAGGCAGATGAGCTGCACCTCACACCGCTGGAACTGATCGACCGCATCGCCGCGCTGGTGCCACCGCCACGCACCCACCGGCACCGCTACTTTGGTGTGCTGGCACCAAACTCGCCGCTGAGAGCGGCGGTAACGGCGCTGGCTCAGCCTGCTGCGTCGCAACCAGCCACGGTGGAGACTGCACAACCTGGCGCGGGCGTACCTGGGGTGGCGGCGCCGGGCAACGCGGCCACACCCACACCCGAACCTGAAGCACGCCCGAAGCGAGCGGCGCATTACTTGTGGGCGGTGCTGATTGCCCGCATCTACGAGGCATTTCCGCTGCTGTGCCCCATGTGCGGTGGGCAGATGCGCATCATTGCCTTCATCACCCACAGCGCCGAAATCCGCCACATCCTGAACCACATCGGGGTGGAGTCTGCCCCCCCGCACATCACCCCGGCACGCGGGCCACCGCTGTGGGAGGGCTGCGACGCGCCGGTGGATGATGGTGCGCAAGGCGAGCCGGATTGGGATCTGGCAGCTCAACCCGACGAGGTAGACCAGCGCGTCAATTGGTGACCCAGTGAAGCGGCGGTATCCATCGCTGCGGGGAAGCAGCTGCGCGCGCGCCAGGCCCAAATGCATACTGCCTCCCAAGCTCTTGCCATTGAGCGGCAAGCGAGCGCTCAACCTTCCTTGGCCGAACGTGTTTCGAGGCCCAAAACTCGTGCCATACTTGGCCTCATGCGGTTGAATTTCCTATCCGTGCGCGCAAGGCGTCGAGGAGGTTCGCCCCAGGCTCGACCTGGACGACACGATTGAGGGGCTGAACGAGGACTTCCATGCTGCGTGGGGCTGGCTTTTTGTTATGCACCGAACAAACGCCATGATTGACTCCCGCAGCAGATCAGCCAATAGAATCGCTTGAATGTGCAACATCACTCCGAATGATGTTGCCCCGCTTCCGCCCCCGGAACCCGCCTGCGCGGCACCGGCTCTCCCCGCCGCAGGGCGATGCAAGGCCACCCGCCGTCCCGCGCCAGCCCGCGCCGCTGCGCGCATCCAGGCCCTTTGCGCGCCATCACTCTGCGTTGTCCGGCCCCGCCGGCCCCGCCCTGCCCTGCGCCCCGATGCGCACGCCGCAAAAACTTCCGCCCAGCCCGATTCATCCTTTACATGAGCATGGTTATTTATAATCCTAGTCAGTTCATGTGATAAGGGCCCCTGGGGTCCACAACGGAGACAGCATCTTGAGCAGCAGAAACAGTGGCGGCCCGAAGCATGGGGCTGCCGGAACGCGGGCCGGGACGGGTTGCGCCGCGCGGCCCGCGCGCAGGCCCGCGTCCATCACGACCCCGGTGGAGAGGACATCCCTTGGAGCTCTCTGACATCGACCTGAACCAGCTGGTGCTGTTTCACCAGCTCATGGTGGAGCGGCGGGTCTCCAAGGTCGCGGACAACCTCAACCTCACCCAGCCCGCCGTCAGCAACTCCCTGGCCAAGCTGCGCCGGCTGTTCGGGGACGAACTGTTCCTGCGCACTTCCTCCGGGATGGTCCCCACGCCCTTCGCCGAGCAGTTGGCCGAGCCGGTCGGCTACGCCCTGGCGATGATCCACAGCGGCATCAACCAGCAGAATGACTTCGACCCGGCGAAGCTGAACCGTCCGGTCACGATCGGGATGACCGACATCGGCGAGATCGTCTTCCTTCCCGCGCTGGTGGAGCGCCTGACCCGCGAAGCGCCGGGCGCCACACTGAACACGGTACGCAACACCGCCGTCAACCTGCGCGACGACATGGAGTCCGGGAAGGTGGATCTCGCCATCGGTCTCCTGCCCCAGCTCAAGGCGGGCTTCTTCCAGCGGCGGCTGTTCCGGCAGCACTATGTCTGCCTGTTCCGCCAGGGCCACGCACTGGACCGGAAGCGGCTGTCGCTGGCCGACATCAAGGCCGCCCAGCACCTCGTGATCGTCTCGGCAGGGACCGGCCACGGCACGGTGGACGAGCTGATCCGCCGGGCCGGCGTCGACCGCACCACGCGCCTGACCATCCCCCATTTCGTGAGCGTCGGCCACATCCTGCAGCGCACCGACCTGATCGCCACCGTGCCGGACAAGCTCGCCGACCGGCTCGCCGAGCCGTTCGGCCTGACGTCCCGGCCGCATCCCGTGGCCCTGCCCGAGATCTCGATCAATGCCTTCTGGCATGCGAAGGTGCACCGCTCCCCCGTCAACCAGTGGCTGCGCGGCGTGGTCTTCGACCTCTTCGGCGAGGACCGCGCGCGCGAGCGGGCGATCGCCTAGAGGGGTCGCCACCGCCCGCGGCCGGCGGGCCTTGCCGGCCCAGGCCCCTTGGACCGTTTTCCCACCCCAGTCATGGCCCCACCCGGCCGGCTCCACCACAGAACATGGCTTCCTCCAATCCCGCTCCCTCCAGGTCACCGGCAAAGGCACAGCGTCGCGGCGCAAAGGCGCCGGGCGTCAAGCCGCAGCCCCACAAGCCCGCCGGGCTGCGCGAACGCCACAAGCAGGACAAGCTGCATCGCATCAAGACCGCGGCGCGCAGCGTGTTCATCTCGAAGGGCTTCGACGGCGCGACCACGCGGGAGATCGCCCAGCTCGCGGAGGTCTCGCACGCGACGGTCTTCCTCTACGCGCAGGACAAGCGCGATCTGCTGTTTCTCGTGTTCAACGAGGACATGGACGACGTCCTCGCCGAATCCTCGGCGGCGGTCAAGAAGCCCGGCCCGCTGATCGACCGGCTGCTGCGCTGGTACGAGCCCTTCCTGCGCTTCTTCAGCACCGAGGCCCCGATCGGCCTGCTGAAGCTGCATGAGCGCGGCAACGCGGACATCGGCCCGACGCCGCAAAGCGTGAGCGTGGACCGGCGCAAGGAGATCGTGCAGCGGGAGCTCAGCAACCTGTTCGAGGCCGCGATCCGTTCGGGCGAGCTCGCCAGCACCGTGGACCCGATGCTCGCGACGCGCGTCGTGCGCTCCGTGTTCTACGGAGAGCTGGACCTGTGGCTGCGCTCCCACCCGCATCCCAGCATGGCGCGCGGGCTGCGCGACCTGCGCGCCGCGCTGACGCTGATCGTCTCCGGCATGCTCCCGCGCAAGTAGGCCCATGGACCCAGGCCGTCCGGCCCGCCTGCCCTCCGTTCACGGCCCCGCCCCGCGCAGCGCCCGCATGCCGCCCCCCGGCGGCGCCAAACGCGCCTCTGGCAACGCGGGCATGGGCTCGTCGAGGCGCCAGATCCACGCACCCGCGGCCTGCGCCATCTTCTCCTTCGTCGCGCGGTCCTTCGCCGGCATGAAGGCACTGACCACGTGCAGCGGCAGGGGCTGGCCGCCGGCGTCCAGCAGCAGCGCATTGGGGAAGGCGGCCGCCGTCCGGGCGTCGTAGCGCAGCGGCTTGACGAAGCGCCGGCGCTGCGCGACGAGGGCATGCAGCAGGCCCAGCTCGTGCACGCCCTCCACGGGAATCCACTGCTCGCTGGTGAGCATCAGGCTCGCCGCGTCGACCTCGTAGGTGTGCTCGCGCCGCGCCCGGATCAGCGCCGCGATGACGAGGTGGACCCGTCTGCCGGTGTCGGCGTCGCAGGCCTCGAACAACGGGGCGAACGCACGCTCGATGCGTTCCCAGGTCCGGGTCGCCACCAGCAGGGGGGCATCCGGCGCATGCTTGATCCAGAGCCGGCGGCCGAGCGCCGTCGCGTCGCACGCCTTGAATTCACCGAGCACGAGCGCGAGGGGGCTCTGCCCCTCGCGTGGATGCAGCACGGCCAGCTTCTCCCTGCGCCGCCGCGCGGCCTCCTCGCGCCCGCTCTCCGAGAACGGCTCGGGCACGTACAGCCGCTCGGCCAGCGCCACGCCCCGGATGGTGATGCTCTCGGAGGCCTCCAGCAGGTACTTGTGCAGGACGCCCTGGTTGCGCTTGCCCTCCATGGCGGGCGACCAGCGGTTGAAGCCCGCGCTCTGGAACAGGAAGTGCATCAGCGCCCGCAGGGTCATGCGCCGCCGCCCGACGGCCACCTCGGCGGTATCCTGCGCCTCGCCGCGCGGCACCGCGCGGCCCGCCACGCGGCTCCAGGGGAAGCTCACGCGCAGTTCGAAGCATCCCGGGCTGGACTCGACGACGGCCTCGCCCAGGAGCTCGCCGAGGCCGGACTGGTGCGCATCGGGCTCGTAGGACGGGCATCCGGGATGGTGCCGCCCTCCCGAGCCCGGCATGCGCTTGAGCACGAACTGTCGGTGGCGCGCGACATACATCTCCACCCCTTCGGGACAGCACAGGCACCGCGGCCGCTGCGGCGACTCGTAGGCCAGCGCGAGCGCCTCCTGCAGACGGGGATCGTCCGCATCGAATTCGCTGCCGGCGATGGCGAACCGCTGGATGTCCATGGGCGAAGGGATGGCTTGCCCCATCGTCGGCCGCCATGCGGCGCGGCGCAAGCCGGAATGCCGCTGAAATCGAGGCGATATCGGCGCCATGTCGCTGTCCGCCCGGCGCCAGGCCCGCTGTCCGCGGCGTCCGGCGACCGGCACACGCCGCCACCGCGGCCCGCGCATCCCGGCGGAGCACGACAGCCGCGCTACGATAGGCGCAAAAGGGGGTGCGCCGGAAGGAACGGTGCAAGAGCAGCTGGTCTGCGCGGCGCATCCCGGATTCCGCTCCATGCCTTCATCGCCCAGCCCCGCCCCAGGCCGCCCGACGGCGGCCGCCCGCCGCATCCACACGCCCGCGCTCTCGGAGCAGCCCGCGGCGCTGGCCGCCGGGTGGCTGACCTGCTCCTACCTGCTCGCCCAGCGCGGAGCCATCGACATGGGCATCGCGGCCCCGTGCAAGAAGACCCTGCGGGAACTGCTGGACGGGCTCTGCGACGCCGACGCGCTCGGGCTGCTCGAGCGCGACAACCGCTGCGACCTCGAGGGGCACGTGCTCTACCTGGTCACGGAGCGGATCCGCGTCGGCCGGCTGCCGGGACCGCTGCTCGCCGCCGGCGTGGACCCGGATCTGCTGGAGGAACTCGCGGCCACGGCGGGCCTCACCGACGTCGTGTTCGTGCCGCGCACCGCCGAATGCCTGGCCACGTACCTCGCGCGCCACCCGGACTCCGCCGCCATCGTGCTGCGCGAGGAGAGCGGGGACGCTTCCGCCGCGACCAGGGAGAACGAAGCCGCGGCCCGGTGGTATGACGAGCGCTACGACGAAATCGCGCATGGCCTCCTGCGCTCCACGTCCAGGCCGCAGTACCTCGGCGGCGATCTCTCGCCGCGGCGGTGCCGCTACTGCGGCAGGACCGACCCCGAGACGTCCTTCCGGGACAAGGCCCATGCGTTTCCGGAGCAGATCGGCAACAAGGCCCTGATCGACCGCCGGGAGTGCGACGCGTGCAACCGGCACTTCGCGCGCATGGTCGAGGACGACTACGCCAAGTGGACCTTGCCCATGCGCGCCACCGGGCGCGTCACGGGCAAGGGGCTGCCTTCGTTCAAGTCCCGCGACCACCAGATGCGCATCGACGCGCGGGGCCCTCGGAACCTGGCGATCCGCCTCGGAGAGAAGGACCCGCGCCACCGCCTGGACGAGGAGACGCGCACCGTCACGCTGCAGCTCGAGCGCCAGCCCTACGTGCCCATGGGCGTCTTCAAATGCCTCGTCAAGATGGCGCTGGCCGTCATGCCCGAGCCCGAGGCGGGTGAATGCGATCACCTGAAACGCTGGATCCTGGCGCCCGCGCACACCTTCGAAAGCTATCCCTACCGCCCGCTGCGGCTGCTGGAGCAGTTTCTTCCGGGCCCGATGCCCAATGACCAGTTCCAGTACGCCCTGCTGCGCCGGCGCCCCGGCCATGCCGACTGCCCCTACCTGATCTTCGTGCTGCAGTTCTCCAACGTGCTGCACCAGATCGTGCTCCCGATGCACGACCAGGACCGCGCGCTCATCGAGCAAGGCCATTGCGAGGTCCCCTTCTTTCCGCACATTGGCGGGACGGCCGGCCATGTCCAGGCCTACGGCCGCAGCCAGGCCCGCGTGCGCGACCTCAGCGGAACGGCCGCCGTGTCGGGAGAGCAGCAAAGCCTGAGCTTTCGCTACGCGCAACGCATCGACCAGCCCCCGCCCCCGGCCCCGGCCCCGGCCTAGCGGCGCCTGTGCCGCGCCCCTACCCTCCGCCCCCGCCGACCGGAAGCAAGGGCGGCGGGACCCTAGTCGTTCATGAACTCCTCGAACTTGCGGTGCAGCAGCAGGCTCGGCGTGCGGGTCAGCCGCTCGGCGTCGACCAGGTACGACCCCACCGACTTCGGCTTGCGGACCAGTTCACGCGTCGCGAGGGCCGCCACGGCGCCCGCCAGCGTGCCCACGCCCAGCCCGAACGGCGTGTACGGACCGCCGCCCCCGAGCCCCGGGAGCGAGAGGAAGGCAGCCGCGACGGGCAGCCCCACGGACAGGATGCTGTATACGCCCTCCTTCCGGAAGAAGCCCAGCGACGCCCGGTACTCCGCCTTCGCCCGCTCGAAGCGCCGCACGAAGTCCGCCACGATGTAGCGGGCGTGCTGCTTGTTCTTGCAGCGGGAGATCTCCGCCTGCAGCTGCTGCAGCTCCCGTTGAAACGCATGCCGGAGCTCCACCGTGTCCTCGCGGTAGCGCAGGATGGTGTCGATGGGCACCTCGGCGAGGTCCCTGGGAAGAAGATCGACGACCGCCAGGTTCGCGAGGTAGGCGTCGGCACGCTCGTCGGAAACCGCCTCGGTGAAGGCCCCGTCGTTCGCGAAATAGGTCCCGACGGCCCAGCAGTCGGAGGAGTCCGTGGTCAGCTCCAGCGCGCGGCGCTGCGCCACCGAGGCCGCCAGGTAGAACATGTAGCCGCCGGCATGCTCGTGGGGCACCTCGAGGAAGCCGTCGGCGGTCAGGCGCTGCGCCAGCTGCTCGAACAGCGGCAGGAGCTTGGCGTCGATCTTGTCCGGATTGATGCGGGTGAACGCCTCGGAAGAGAAGCCGGCGGGCCAGGCCAGGCGGGTCCGCTGGGACTCCCGCAGCGCGTAGAAGTCCAGGAAGCGGTGGGCCGCGCTCGACTTCTCCGCGGCATCGACGGCCAGGTTCAGGATGACCCCTTCGGCCACCGCCGTCGCCACCTCCGGCGGGTCCTGCGGGACGTATCCGCCGGGAACGATGCGGTGCACGCGGTCCCAGACCAGCAGCGAGCGCTTGAGCGCGTCGAGATCGTTGAATTCGATGGTGGGATAGTGCAGCGCCTGTGGCATATCGCTCGCGAGACATGGAGTGGAAGAATGCGGGGCGGGCCCGGCCCCGCGCATCGTATCGCCCCGCGGCCCGGCCTGGCGCAGGCGCGTTGCCAGCCCCTCCAGGACCGGCGCATGGGCTGGCGGGACCCGGCGGCCCGTGGGTCCGTCCGTCCGCGGGTCCGGGTCCCCCGCCCGGCCGCCGCACGGT
Source organism: Acidovorax sp. 210-6 (assembly GCF_010020825.1). Lineage (GTDB taxonomy): Bacteria > Pseudomonadota > Gammaproteobacteria > Burkholderiales > Burkholderiaceae_C > Simplicispira > Simplicispira sedimenti. The sequence goes on along the minus strand of NZ_JAACJE010000001.1, from coordinate 1,345,561 downwards.
GCGTCGCTCGTCGCCACCCCGAAGCGCTTGCTGCCGCGTGCCCTTCGGAACGGAAACGTGGCGCGTGTCCGCGCCCCGCTTGCGGCCTGCGGCCAAGCGGACCGATAGTGCCATGGCTACCCGTGGGCATCGAGTCCACCCAGCCTTCATCGGGGCCTGCACGCAGGCCCAATGAAGTCCAGCCTCGCTGGCGTCGCGATCGTTACTCGCCTTGCAGTGCGCCGGATCCGTCCGGCCCGGTCATGCGAATGACCAGAGACCCGGTCCGGCCTTGCGCCGGACCGCGAACCGTGGCGCGTCCTCTCCTTGAGGCGCGCCACTGCGTGCCGGATGGGGCAGCGGCTTCGGTCGCTGCGCCATGCGGCCCAGAGCGAGTGCCGCACCCGCCAGGGCGCAGGCGTTCATGGCGTGCCGCCAGGTATCGCCGCAAAGCGCCTCGGCCCCGCTGAGGCATCCCAGACGGGGAACATGTTTCCCCGGCATGGGGAGCGGTGTCCCCCTTTTTTCATGGAAGGAGGACACCATGATCACGAATGTGATGAGAGCCCAGCGCGCCGTGTGCGTGCTGTTGGGCGGATCCGGGTCGCGCGCCGCGCAGCTCCCGGCCCCCCGCCGGATTCCGATGTTGTTCAAGCCCTGGTCCGGCACGGCGGCGCAAGCTCCCCGGCAAGACCAGGCCGAGTCTGCCACGGCCCAGGCCTGATCGCATGATCGACCGCTACCGCAGGCAGATCGCAGCCACGGTCGTCCAGCTCGCGAAGGACGACCCGGGGCTCGTGAGGGCCGTGATCGTCCAGCGGCGCAGGCTGGGCGACATCGAACCAGATGACCTGGCGTACCTTGAACGGATCGCCAGCCGATGGATGAGGATCGCCGAACAGGCGCGTTCGGGTTTCCGGCGCTGAAGCCTGCAGCCCGCTGCACGCACGGCGCCGCCGCCGCGCCGTTCGCGATCCTCCGCGGCCACGCCGGGCGGCCCTGCGTCCTCCGATGTTCAACACCAACCACGGGAGGCTTAGCCATGCCCCAAGAGAAGTCCCCTGCCCGTCACCGGCTCGAAACCATCGAGCGGCAGGAAGAGAAGATCTGGGTGGAGTTCTACCCCGAAGTGCGCCGCGATGAGACCCTCGCCGCGGAGATCCTGACGGAACTCGAACGCGACGAGACGCTCCGGCGCCGCCATCGCGGCCTGTACCTGTGCTGCCAGCGCTGCATCCGGCTCCATGAAAGCCGCGAGACACGCAACCGCCGCATCGGCAGGGCCGTGCGCAGCCTGCTGCGGGCCGTGTTCATTTCGTTCCCGAGGGCGGTCGCCGAGACGCTGGGCCAAGGCCGCAACGTCGCCGTGGCCTGCCTGCCGGAAATGGAAGAAGAGCCCGCAGCGCCCCAGGTCAGGCGCCTGATGGAGAGTGACGCCTACGCCCAGGCAGAGAAGTCCTTCAGGGAACGCGCCCGCAAGGCCGCGGACAAGACCGACACGGGCACGCACGCGCTCGCCGCAGAGGACACCGCCCCGGCGGTGCGGCCATCGGCGGCAGGCTGAGCCCGCCGCCCGCCAGAGACCGAACGCCCTGCGCGCCGCCCATGCGGCGCGCACGGGCGCATCGGCGCTCGCCCGGCCCCGACTGGACAGCGGGCTGGCGCGCCAACAAACGCCGCACTCACCCCGCCCTGCCCTTCTTTCCGCGCTCCAACCCCGTTCTCCCGCCTTTCGTGGCCACCTCGTCGCCCAGCCGCGCGCCACTGCGCTGCTTGGGACTGCGCCGCGCCTTGTCGGCGGAGGGTGTGCGGTCAAACTCCAGCAGCGCCGACGGGGGAACCCTCAAGGTCTCTGCAAGCACGCAGATGTTGCGCAGCGCCACGTTGCGCAAGCCTCGTTCGATCTCGCTGAGGTAGCTCCTCGACATGCCGCTGTCGTAGGCCAGCGCCTCCTGCGACACCCCGGCGTTGCGGCGCGTCGCTGCCAGGTGGCGCCCAAAGCACACGAGGGGGTCGTATTCCAGTTCCATAGCACTCCTTTGATCCGTACGCTATCGGATCACTTGCTATGGAGCTACTCGATATGAGAGCACTCGCTATAAGCGCACTCGCTATGAGTGCACCCTCTATAAGTGACATTCGCGCGCGCTGACCGCCTCCCGGATACCCCCGGTTCGCCATGGCCGCGGGCCGGAATGTGAGGCCCCGTCCTTCAGCCGGACGCCGCCGACGCCGCTACCGCCTCAGCGGCCGCCCTGGCGCGCATCCGGACGCCCGACGCATGCGTCGAGCTGTCCGTCGATGAGCCAGTGCAGAAAGGCAGTGGCATACGACGTTCCATGGTAGTAGCCCTTGCATTGCGCGACATAGCGCTCGAGATCGGCGAGCGTGCGGATGTCCGCCGGCTCGAAGTCGGTGATCTCTTTGAAGACCTCGGCCTCGCGCCGGGTCAGGCGTATCTGGTTGCCGCAACGAAGCATCGTCATGCACTCCCGGGACGGTGGGACTGCCATGTTCACGCAAAGTTCGACCGTTGTGCGAACGGCCGCGCCTCGCCATGGCAAATCGCACCCCGGTGCGACCGCCATCGGTCCCCGGTCCGATCCTGGTCTCAGTCGTCACGCTGCCCGCATGCGCCGTCGGCACTCCTGCAGGCCGGACCCCACCCTCCTGCCATGCCGCAGGGCGCCGGGCCCCGCGGCGTAGGTGAACGCTCCGCGAGCAACCGGGACTTGCCGGGCAGCGAGCACGCCCCCTAGACCAGCCCCTCCATGAGCTGCTCCAGGCTCGGCCGCGGGCACCGGGGCGGCCGCACGTCGCGGATCCCCAGCAGCTCGCCGATCTGCTCCTCGTCCGCGCCCCGGCGCACCAGGCGGTGCATCACCGTGTGGCGCACGTTCTGCGCCGACAGGCCGGGGATGCCGATCCGCCGGAAGATCTTGCGATAGGCATAGTGGATCTCCTCGCAGAGGTAGCGCATGCCCGATGCGGTCGGAATGCGCTCTATCGGAAAGGCAGCGCCTTCCTGCGTCAGGAAGAGTGCCTGCACCGGGTCCAGCCCCCGGTAAGCCAGCGGCTGGGCCCCGGCGGATCCCGGGGCCCGCACCGCGAGATAGGCGTCGATGGCCTCGCGCGCCGGCACGCTGGTGAAGTACAGGGGGCGGCTGCGGCGGTTCACCGCCACCTCGGCGCGGACCTCGGAATGCAGCCTGACGGTGCCATCGTCGTTCAGGTAGTCCCGCACCTGCATGCGCGCGACCTCGAGGGGCCGCGCTCCGGTCGCGAGCAGGATCCACACCATGGCCACGTCCCGCTCGGGTGTCGCCGTGTGCAGCCGCGCGCGCCGCATGGCGGCCTGGATGTCCTCGTCCGAGAGGATCACGGGCGCATCCGTCTTCCCGGCCGGCGCCATGGGCCCATACCGCTGCAGGGCCGACTCGATGGCCAGCCGGTGCGCGCGCAGCGTGCGCACGAACACCGCGCGGCTCTCGTTGAGGCCCTCGACGCCGATCTCGCGGACCAGCCGGAGCACGAGCGCCTTGACGCGCCGCTCGACCCCGGTGCGCGTCATGCCATGCTCGCGGGCCACCGCCTCGTAGGTCATGCCCCCGAGCACGGCAAGCAGCAGCATGGTGGAGAGTTCCAACCGTTCCGAATCCATATCGAGCCATCCGCCCAGCTTCCATCTGAGCCCGATGCTCCGGATTCGCGCCCGCTGGCGCCAGCCCGAAATTGCTCCCAATTGGGGGCGATTTCGGGAGCAGGCCCGCGCTGTCCATCGCAGCGCCTTGCGCCCGAAGCGGAAACCCGCCAAGCCGGCCGGCGGACACCGCGTCGCCGAGGACAGCCCGTGGCCGTCCCATTGACCCAGGTCAAGGCCCGCGCGAGGCCCGCGCGGGTCCGGGACAGCAGACCCGCGCCGGGCGAAGCCTGCCCTTCAGGCGAGCCGGCAGACCTCGTCGAAGGCGAGGCGCGGCAGCCGCGGATGGACCTTGGACGGGTCGCCCTTGCCCAACGTGCAGAGCACGTTCGTCCTGACCTGCGTGCCGGGCCAGAACTGCGCGTCGACCTGGTCGGCATCGAAGCCGCTCATCGGGCCACAGTCCAGTCCGAGCGCCCGGGCCGCGATGATCAGGTAGGCGGCCTGCATCGACGAATTGCGAAACGCCGTGGCTTCGATCATGGGCGCGTTGCCCGCGAACCAGCTGCGCGCGTCGACGTGCGGCACCAGCCTGGGCAACTGCTCGTGGAACGCCATGTCCATGCCGATGATCGCCGTCACGGGCGCGGAACGCACCTTGGGCTGGTTGGCCGGGCTCACGCATTCCACGAGCCTGGCCTTCTCCGCTTCCGAACGCACGAAGACGACGCGCGCCGGCTGGCAGTTGACGGACGTCGGCCCCCATTTCATGAGGTCGTAGAGGGAACGCAGCATCGCGTCGGGCACCGGCGCGTCGAGGAAGCCGTTCTGGCTTCGCGCCTCGGTGAAGATCTGCTCGGTCGTGATGTTCATGGGAATGATGCTCCTCGGAAGAATGGTGCCGTCAGGCCGGCCCGGCCGCGGCGATGAACGTGGCCACCGCGCCCCCGGGTGCTGGCGGCGGTCTTGGGGCCCGGTCAGCGCAGGCCCAGGATCTCCGGCCCGTGGGCCATCCACCAGGCCGAGCCCCATAGCAGGTGCACGGCCGCCGACAGCGGAAGACACACCGCGAGCCAGATCCACCAGGCGCGCGGGACCCTGCGGTGCCGGACCAGGTCGTAGACGAACAGCGGCGCCACCCACAGCAGCGTGTACAGGTCGGACGCGGCCGGGCTTTCCGGGTAGGTGCCAGGCAGCGGGATGCGGTCGATGCCCGCGCCCAAGGGCCAGACCGTGGCCAGGACCAGGAGGCGCTTGTGTGTCTGCGGATCACCGGTTCGCACCCACAGGGCCCAGGCGATCAGCACGGCAAACACGACGCCGGCGCGGATCTGCGACAGGGGCCGGTTCGGGATCCACGCCTGCAGCAGTTGCAGAAGGGCGGGTTCGGTGCCGGCCGGGGGCGCCGCCAGCATCTGGTGGATCGGCCGGTCGACGACGGGCACGAGCAGGACGCCGCTGAGGACCATGGCGGGAGCCACCAGCAAGGCCAGCATGCCGAGCCGCCGGTGCAGCCAGGGCGCGCCCGTGGCCACGAGGACGGACTGCACGAGCAGAAGGGCCAGCCAGCCGCCCATCAACACGGCATGGACGTGCAGCACGGGCGGCATCGGCCCCTGCTCGCCCGCGCGCACGGAAGCGAGCTTGGCGATCGAGCTGGGGACGAAGCCCGCCAGGGCCGTGGCCACGAACAGCGCGGCCATGAAGACGAAGATCCAGCGGTCCGCGAACGCGGCACCTGCGCTCCGGGCCGGTGCGCCGCGACCCAGCTGGGCGCTGGCAATGTGGTGAGTGCTCATGGTGGCTGCCTCATGGTTCTGCGTGCCGCACGCGCACCTACAGCGGCCGTGCGGACGCCGCCGCGGCAATCGCGAGCAGCCCGGCCATGATCGCGATGTTGTTCGCGAAATGCTGGACCTCGTTCGCGCGCTCTTGGGCCGGCGCGGCCCAGAAGTTATGGTTCAGCGGGGTGATGATGGCGGTCAGGACGAGCAGGACCAGCGCCGCAGGCACGATGCCCCGGCCCAGGATCAGCGCGCCGCCGCCGGCGACCCAGACCAGGATCGTGACGATGAGCAGCGGTCCCGGCACCGGCACGCCCTTGGCCGCCATGAGTCCCGTGACCATCTTGAAGTCCTTCGCCAGGCCGAGGGCCGTGACCAGGTAGAACAGGGCGACGACGACCCTCGCAGTCGCTGCTCCCCAGACGCTGAATGTCTCCATGGATACTCCGTTCATGTTCTTGCGATGGATCCGGGCGGACCGTGCGGACACCGGTCAGCCTTCCTGCGTCTGCTGGACCAGCCCCCGGCTCAGCCCGAGCACCGGCGGGAAGTCGGGCACCGCTGCGCTCGGGCGTGCGGAGAAGCGCCGATACCAGCCCTGGAGGCTGGGGCAGTCCTCCGGGATCGGGACGCCGAACAGCTCGGTCGTGGTCTGCAGCAAGGCAAAGCCGACGCAATCGGCGGTGGTCAGACGATCGCCGGTCAGGAACGCCCCGCCCCGGTCCGCCACCATGCGCTCGAGCAGCTGCAGCTTGCCGAGCCATGCCGCCATCCCGGCCCGCGCGACCGCCTTGTCCTGCGCCACCTCGGCCGCGAACAGCCGGCTGCCGTTGAAGGCCCAGATCCGCAGATAGACGGTGGCCTCCTCGATGACGGTGATGAACTCCCGCGTGCGCGCGCGCTCCACCGGGGTCGCGCCGATCAGGTCGGGCGAAGGGAAGCGTTCCTCCAGGTACTCCAGGATGGCGAGCGAGGAGCCGATGACCTGCCCGTCGCCGATGTCGAGCGCCGGGACGGTGCCGGCGATCGTCACGCCTTCGATGATGCGCCGCGTCCTGTCCGGCGGCGGGGCGACCTGCACGCGTTCGATGCCCTCGATGCCCTTCTCGGCAAGGTAGACGCCGACGCGGCGGGGATGGATGGACCAGGGTACTTCGTACAGCTTCATGATGGCTTGTCTCCGGCGAGGCTCAATGGGGCGTGACTGGCAGGAGGCGTCCCAGCGAGCCGTCGCCCCAGCCGAGGATGTCCTGGTCGCCGGACGAGAACATGTCGAACACCTTGCCGATGACCACGTCGTGCGTTCCGTACTGCGCGACCTGCTCGATCCTGCAGAAGATGCTCGCCGGCGCGTCGTCGAGATACCAGAGCCCCTCGTGGACCTTCCATGCCGGGTCCTTGAAGCGCTGCTCCCGCAGCCTGGGGTCGCAGAAGGGCCGGAAGTGCGGCTCCGTGGCGCTGTTGAGCAGGTTCACGCAGAACAGGCCGGCCGCGCGGACATGCCGGTACGCCGATCCGTCGCGGTTGATCGAGATGGCCATCGAGCAGGGTTCGAGGGCCACGGGCATGATGGCCGACATGGCCAGCCCGACCGGCTCTCCGAACTCGTCGAAGCTGGTGACGATGCTCACGGGCGCGGGGGTGAAGCGCAGCACGCGCTTGAGCCGGTCCGGGATTTCCGGGGGCTTGGCGATTTCAATCAATTGGGTCATCTTGGGAGCTCTTGTGGGTGGGGGCGCCAGCGGCACGGGCCGACGCCATGTGCGACGGCAGGGCCGGCCGCGCGGCCGGGTTGTCTTCAGGGGCTAACCGCGCTTGAGGGCCAGCAGGCCGGCATCCTTGCCCGCCAGCGTCGCATTGAGCGCAGCGTGGTTGGCCGCCGCCCGGACGTCGCGCAGCGCGCGTGACAGGCGGTTGTTGTAGATCCCCTGGCCCCCGCTGAGCTCGAATACCCGCTCGAGCGCGCCGAGGCACAGCCTGGAAATCGTGGAGGTTGCCGAGCGGTTGCGCAGGATCTGCTCGGGCGGCATCGCCTGCCCGCTCAGCACGATGGGCTCGCACTCGCACGTGATCTTCTGGAGCAGTTCCCAGGCATAGGTCACGTCCCCGACCGCGCTGCCGACCACCGTCTGGAACAGCTCCAGCTCCGCCGGCGGCCGCCCGCCGAACTTGCCGGGGCTGTTGCGGATGCTCTCCACGAAACTGTCGATGCCGCCGCGCGCCGCGCCAACCATCGCGCTCTGGAGGCTGTGCGGCGCCAGGCCGCTGAAGAAGTCTTGCAGGTCGACCACGCGCACCTCGGGCACGAAGGCCCCGGCGACCTCCAGTGTCTTGCTGCCGGTGCCCGCGAGGCCCATCACGAACCAGTCGTCGTGGATCGCATAGTCGCTGCGGGGGACCAGGAACAGCTTGCGCGCCGGTGCCCCCTTCTCGTCGAGGACCACGCCGCCGAGCAAGGCCCAGCTCGCATGGTCGGTGCCGCTCGAGAAGGGCGACTTGCCGCTGATCTCGTAGCCCCCATCGACCTTCCTCGCCTGCAGCGTGGGAGCGAATGCGGAGGAAACCAGGGCCTTCCTGTCATCGCCCCAGACCGCGGCCTGCGCTTCGGCGGGGAAGGTGCCCACCACGACGGAGTGGCCCGCCAGCACGCAGTAGATCCAGCCGGTCGAGCCGCAGCCGCGCGCGAGCTCGTAAACCAGTTCGTACAGTTCGTGGAAGCTGCGGCCCAGTCCGCCCCACTGCGGCGGCTGCACGAGCCGCATCAGGTCCGCATCGTAGAGCTCGGCGATGGTCTCGCGCGGAATGCAGCGCTCGCGGTCCGTCTGCTCGGCGCGCGCCTCCGCCTTGCGGCTGATCCGGCGGGCGCGCTCCAGGAGCTCGGCGTGCGATGGCGCCGCGGCGGCGGTGGCGCTCGCCTTCGGCGAGGGATTCAGTACAGCGTTGTTTGACATCTCGGATTCCTTTTTCAATCTGGTTCAACGACTCGCGCCTGGCACTGCCGAGCGCGCGGCGGGACGCGGCGACGGGAGGGCGGAGCCATCCCGCCGCAAGGTCGCCCGCCCTCGCCCGGGGCTCAGAAGAGCGGGTAGGTCAGCGGCAGGCCGAGGTGGTGTTTGCCGTGCAGTTCGCGGGTCGCGTCCCAGTCGACGAATGCATGGACCGACACGGTGTTGAGATCACGCCAGATGCGCTGCAGCGCCTGGTCGTTGTGGAAGCTGGACGCCCCCGAGGCGCCCATCATGGCGTTCACGGTTTCCCGGCTGTGCTTCGAGATGAAGGCCGTCAGCCCCTTCAGCTTCAAACGCTCGTCCACGGTGAATGGACGGCCGGCCAGGATCTCGGCGGCGTGGCCGTAGACGGCACGCGCCAGCTCGTCGGCGGCACGGGTGGCGATCTGGAACTCGCCCAGCATGATCTGGGCATGCTGCTGCTCCTTAACCACCGCCCCGGTGAAGTTGCGGACCCGGCGCTCGACGGTTTCCTCGTAGGCCCGCAAGGCCCCCTTCAGGCACCCGACGATCACCGGAGCGAAGGTGCAGTACACCAGCACGAAGAAGGGAATCGAGTACAGCGGGTTGTCGTAAAGGCGGGACCCCGCCGTCGGACCTTCGTAGAACTCGCCCATGGCGGCCGAACGGTGGTCCGGCACGAACACATTGGTGGCGACGTAGTCGTTGCTGCCGGTTCCCGACATGCCGGCGAAGTGCCAGTTGTCCTCGACCTGGACCTGCGCCACGGGCAGCAGAAAGCCGCGCTGCTGGCCATCCTCGGCCATGCCGCCGATCATGACCCAGTCGGCATGCATCACACCCGACCCCCACAGCGCCCGCCCGCTCAACTCCCAGCCGCCGTCCACCTTGCGCGCCTTCATGTTGGGGGCCGAGGCCGCCGGCAGCAGCACATAGCCCTTCTTCCCGAACAGCTCCTCGTGCGCCCGCTCCGGGAACTTCGGCACATAGATGTTGTGCATGATGTAGAAGGCGGCGATCCAGCCCGTCGAAGGGCAGGCCTCGCTGATGATCTCGATCACCTCCAGCGCGGTGGACAGGCTCGCTTCGGCGCCGCCCCAGCGCTTGGGCACGAACATCTGCACGATACCCGTCTCGATCAGTTCCTGGATGGAATCGTCGTGCGGCTTGCGCCGGACCGCCGCCTCGGCAGCACGGGCTCGGATGCGCGGAGCGATCTCTCTCGCGCGCTGGATCAATTCGGAATCAGTATTTGGCATTCTCGGCACCTTCTAAGGACGTGGAGTACGGGAGACTCCTCCGCCTGCGGCGGGGCCGGGCGGGACTCAGGACCGAGTGAGGTCATGCGCGGCCGGGCTCTTTTGCTTTCGCGGCCCGGTCCTTCGCAAGCGGAGTTGTCTCTTGGTGCATAGCATCTCAGCACCCCCTCCAGCACGCCATCCGCTTTTTGCAGCGGCTATCCCGGGTCTACATCTTCTTGATGTGTGTCGGGTTCCTCGGCCCCGTCCATGGCACATCGCATGTGCCGTGTGCCAGCGCGCGGGGCGCGCCGGCCGCGGAGCGCGTCGGGCCTCGATCCGGGCAGGAAGCCAGGGCACCCGCCGCGCAGCGGCTCCTCCTCCTTCCCGGGCGCCCGCTCGGCCGGAGAGTGCCTTGCCCGGCACGCTGCCGCCACAAGCGGGCGGAGTCCGGCTTCACTACCGGCAGGGCTGCGGCAACCGCCCCCTCGGGGGCTGCGGGATGTCCCGATGCCACTTCCCCGCGCTTCATGGTATTTTGGATTGATATGAGCTAGATCATTTTCAATCATGATCATTTTTTTGGGTTCGCCTGCATTGAAGCCGGTGCCTTGGGCGAGCCACGCAAGGCAGCCGGCGGGCGGAAGGTGCTGACGAGAAGATGCCCGGACGCGCGTCGATGCGCCGCACGGGTCGACCGACAAGGAGACAAGGGATGCCAAGTTCCGGGTTTGCGGAGACCTTCCGGTCCCAGGCACTGCTGTCGCGCCAGCTGTTTCAAACGCACGACCCCGACGAGGCCCGCAGCCGCGTCGGCGAGGTGCTTTCGCCGCACGAGCTCCGGGTCCTGGACACCGGGGACGCCGTGGACACGCGCATGTACCGCGTCACGCTGGGATCGATTTCGCTGCACCGCCTCAGCTACGGCGCCGCCGTGGAGGTCCGCCCCGGACGCATGGAGAACGCCTACCTGGTTCAGATGCCGATCTCGGGCTCGTGCGTCGTGCGCTGCGGAGACACCACCGTCGATTCCAGCCCGGGCGTGGGCACCGTGGTCACGCCCACCGAGCCGCTGCACCTGCTGGGGCACAAGGGGTGCGACCAGATCATCGTGCAGATCGACCGCTCCCTGCTGGAGCGGCATTGCGGACAGCATCTCGGACGGGACCTGTCGAAGCCGGTGAAGTTCGCCCCCAGGATGGCGCTCGATGGTTCCCAGATCGAGCCCTGGCGCCGCCTGATCGAGCTTCTGGTGAGCGAGGCGGCCCACGACAGCGGCATGCTGGCGTCGCCGGCGGCGCGATCCAACCTGGAGCAGATGCTGGTCAGCGCCCTGCTGTTCGGACAGTCGAACAGCCTCAGCGACGAACTGCGGCGCCCGACGCCGCCGATGGCCCCCTACTACGTGCGCCGCGCCGAGGAGTACATCCACGCCCATGCAGGCGAGCAGGTCAGCATCGCGGACGTCGCGGAACACGCGGGCGTGAGCATCAGCGCTCTCTATTCCGGCTTCAAGAATTTCCGCGACACGAGCCCCGCGGCGTTCCTGAAGTCGATCCGCCTCCAACGCGTTCGCGCCGAACTGCTCGAGGGGGCTTCCCGCGACGAGACGGTCACCGGGGTGGCGATGCGCTGGGGATTCACGCACCTGGGCCACTTCACCGCCGCCTACAAGCACAAGTTCGGCGAAGCGCCGTCCCAGACGCTGCGCCGCTCCATTCGCTGACGGGCGGGCGCGTGCCAGCCCCGGCGGCGGCCGGGCCGCGAGAGGCCCAGCCCACCCCGTCCTGCTCAATCCAGCAGCGCCGCCTTCAGGTCCCGCCAGCTCCGCGCATCGGGCGCGCAGATCAGCCCGCCTGACATGTGCGCGGGGAGAAAAGGCGAGCCATCGAAATGCGCGCTGTGCCCGCCGGCTTCGCGGTGCAGCAGCCAGCCCGCGGCGTGGTCCCAGGGCATCAGCTTGTTGTAGAACAGCGCGTGGACCTGCCCGGCCGCCGCAAGCCGGTACTCGTGCGCCGCGCAACGCAGCCAGCAGGTGGTCGACAGCGAGGACAGGCGCTGGTTCACGCGCGTGCGCAGCGGCTCGGGCAGGAAGTTGGTGCCGATGACGCCGTCCATCTGGTCCGGGGGCACCGGTGCAGCCACCCGCAGATCGATGCGGCGCCCGCCGCCTTCATGTTCGAGCCATGCGCCGCCGCTCCTGAACGCGTAGGCCGTGCTGCCGGTCACCGGATCGTGGATCGCGCCGGCCATGATCTCTCCGCGCACCACCGCAGCGGCCATGACGCCGAACAGCGGAAGACCGCTGGCGAAATTGCGGGTGCCGTCGAGCGGATCGACCACGAAGGCCAGGTCGCGGCCGCCGATGCGCTCCAGCAGTTCCGGGTCGCGGCCGGCCGCTTCCTCGCCCACGATGAGCGCGCCCGGGAACCGGCGCGCCAGGTCGCTGGCGATCGCCGCCTCGGAGCGTTCATCCGCCAGCGTGACCACGTCGAATGCCGAGGTCTTGCGCGCTATCTGGTCCGGCGCGAGGCGGTTGAAGCGCGGCATCAGCTCGGCCTGTCCCGCCGCCTGCAGCACCTTGCCCATCCATAACAGGTCATCCATCGAAAACGCCATATGCCAGCCTCCTTGCGGCGTTTCAGTGTTGGCCCCGCACGGGCAGCGGCAATGCGTGCAGCGGGTCCCTTCCTTGCGGCCGCGCGCGCAGCGGGGCCAGGCCACGCTTCCATGGCGATGCCGCGTACGTGCGGGACGGCGGGGCACCTGTGCCTCCGGATCCACCCGAGCGCATGCGCGCGCAGGCCGCTCCTTCGCGGTCGACCGGCGCCGTGCGCTCGCGGGACGCTACGCCGGGGAGCGCGGATGCTGGCTTCCTTGGTCCGCGATCCAGCGGCGCACGTCCTCGGCCCGCCACGCGGTGACCCGGGGCGACAGCTTCACGGGCGCAGGGAAGCTGCCGCTGTCGACGCGGCGCCACAGGGTCGACTTCGAGATGGGCACGAACACCAGCACCTGGCGTTCGCGCAGAAACCCCGTCTCGGGCAGCACGGCAGGACGTTCGGATGGGTAGGTCATGGTTCGACTCCTACACCGGCAAGGCCGGTCGGTGGCCGACCCGCTCGTTCACGTGGGGCTAGGTCAGGATGACACCCACGCTAGGGACGCAACACGCTGGCGCACACCGTGGACGTCCCCTGGACGGTGTGGCGATCGACAAGTTCATGGCCGCGCTCGGCGGACGCCTCTGGTCACCGCGGCGAGCGACGGCAGACCATCCGGCGGCGGGCAGGCGCGAGGAAGAGAATTCGCAAGCAGCTCCAGGGCTGGAGGGTCGAGGAGATCCAGCTGTCCCCGCCCGAAGTCACCGCGGAGAACACGGGCGCATGCGGGCTGCCGGAACCATATCGCGCCTGCGCCAAGAGGCATAGGGTGCCGGGCCGCGGCGCCACGTCCTAGCACCGAATGCCACGCCGCGGGAGACAAGTCGGAGTGACTTCCCGCAGCGGACCTTGTCTCGTGTCGGCGCAGTCGTTCCCTCGCCCTCGCCTGGGGAGAATGCGGCAGGCTCGAAAGACAGCGGCGGCAGGCATCTCGCGCGCGGAGCCGAAGGAATCCGAGCGCATCGGTGCGGCAGGGCTTTTATAAAACCAAAAAGAATATCAAGCTTCTCGTCCATACGAATCGAGATATACTCAAACCAGTTCAACTGGCTGTTCCCAGCAGCCACGACAACGCCCGCCGAAGGCGCCACATCGTCCCGCGCGGCTAGCTTTTGCGGCTATTGCCGCCCGGTGGGTCTGTAGAGCTGCAGCCTATCCCGTTTCTCCATGCTCATGCAGGTCCATTCCAGCCTGCGTTGCCGACTGAACCCGATTCCAAATACCGCCATTCCCATGGGCAAGTACGTCGTTTCGCCCGCGACACACCAGACCGACTGTGGCCGCTTCCGCGCCTCCGTCTCGGTCCAACGCTCTCAAGGCAACGGCAGCTACTGTCGAGTGTTCCGCTTTGACAGAGCCTTTGCCTCTCGCGAAGCCGCGCGAATCTTCGCAGTCACCCAAGGCTGGCTGCAAACGTGCATGCAGCACCCTCCGGCGTGCTGAGCAACTGCGCCCCACCGCGTCCCTTCCATCCGTCCGCATGTGGCCTCCACATGCACATCCCTAGCGCAAACGGCGCGCCCTTGCGCGCGCCCCATGAATAAAGGCTTTTCCATGTCCAGCAAGATCTATGTAGGCAACCTCCCCTACTCCGTCACCGATTCCAGCCTGCAGAGCAACTTTGCCGAGTTCGGCAGCGTCGCCTCCGCCAAGGTCATGACGGACCGTGAGACCGGCCGTTCCAAGGGCTTCGGCTTTGTCGAGATGGCTTCCGCCGAGAACGCCCAGGCCGCCATCAGCGCTTTGCACGGCAGGTCCGTCGATGGACGCTCGATCGTCGTCAACCTGGCTCGCCCCCGCGAAGAGGGTCGTGGTGCGGGTGGCCATGGTGCCCAGGGCTACCGTGCAGCCGGCCGTTCGGATGTCGGCTACGGCGATGGCGGCTACGGCGGTGGTCGCTACTGAACCCAGCCGCACCGCAGAAAGACCGGCCCATCTGGGCCGGTTTTTTTCGCCTCCACCGGCCCGCTGTGGACCGCCGCCCAGCCTCTGGGCCGATGGCGCTGTGCCCCATCCTCGTTCGGTCCCTTCAAGGGTCTGCGCGCTTGTCCGCGGCGATGCGGACGCGATTGCGCCGCCTCGTTGCCGTTCGTGATCGCTGCACTATTCCCGCGGCACCACCTCGGCCGGGGGATCCACCGGCGCGCCTGCGTCCGCAGTCGGCGGGGTACCCGATAGGGCAGCCGTGTCGCCCCCCGGCTGGGCGCCGGGCTGACTGCCAGCCTCCCCGTTCGCTTCCGGGGCTGCCGGCTTGCGGCGCACACGCTTGAGTACGGACGGACCCATGGCGTGCTCCATGGCCTCGTGCGCAGCGTCAGCCCCGCTCCCTGGTTCCGCCGCCGGGAGGATGGGATCGGGCTCGCCCCCGGACTGGCTGGCATTGCCGACGTCGAGCGCGGCGGCATCGTCCATGCGCGGTTCGCCGGCCGCTGGCGCAACCGGCCGAGGGGCCACCTCGCCCAGATCTCCATCACGCGCCCCCATTGCATTCATGCGCCTGCGCAGACCGGTGGCCTGCCGGCGCGCCGAATTGGCGATGTCCTTGATCTGGCGCTTCAGCGCGGCGCGCTGGATGTCCAGCTCCTGGGTGCTGATGACCTCATGGATCTCCAGCGTCTGCAGCAAGGGCATCAGCTGGTCGAGCTGGTTGAGCACCTCGAGGTACCGCCGCCCGCTCGAGGACAGGATGCCGACCTCGATCTCCAGCGGCTGCGTGTCATAGGTCGCGAAGCTGCTGATCCCATGGGCCTTGAAGAGGGCCTCCGCGCCGTCGAGCGCCTGGTTGAGCCTGTTCTTGACCGCGTCGATGTCGGCGCGCAGCGAGGTCTCCTCCCTCTCGACGTCCTGGTGGTCGATGCGCGTGCGCGCGATCACGGAAATGAAGTGGGCGTTGAGCTGCAGCGTGTTGAACATGCGCACGAACAACCGCTTGGCCTCCGCGCTCGTGAAATGCGTGCGGACCTTCAGGCTCGCCGCCTCGACCCTGCGGAAGTCGGCCTTGGCCTCCCGCGCCAGGATGCGGGCGTTGACCGCGCCCTGGTCCGTCTTCACGATCTGGATATCAGCCATCGCCGCCTCCGGTGCTTCGGTTCCTGCGGCCGATCTTCGGCGCCCGCCGCGCGCGCCGCCACCCGAAATCCAACCCGAATCCGGCGCATTTCGGCGACAGCCCGCGCGGGCGGCGCCGGGCGCCTTGACCCCGCCCCGCCGTCCCGCTACGGTGCTGTCCAACGGTAGCTGGCCCGCGGGCCCGGCCCGGCGGACACCCCGACCGGACGGATCCCGACTGCGAGCCCTGGAGCATTGGCCGCGCGCACGTCCGCGGCACCGGCAGGAACAGGCTTTCGAGGCAAGCGCCTGGCCTTGCGCCGAAAGCTCTTTCCGACCGGTAGCTGGCACACCGATCACGGCGGATCACCCGCCTACCTACAAACCAGCCTGGGTCCATTGACCCGCGAGCCTCGGCGCCATGCCGAGAGTATTCACCCCGAGGGGCACCCGCCCCTCACGGGGATTGGGCTGCCTCCTCCCTTCCTGGAGTCAGCCATGCCGACAAGCATTGCATCCCGCCGCCCGCGCGCGCCAGCGTCCGCGGACGTCTTCTACATCCTCCCCAGCACCGCGCTGGCGGGTGCCTCGATCGTCGGGGCGCCCGACTGGTCCGACATCGATCCCGACGGCGACGACGACGCGCACGAATGGACGGTGGAAGAGATCGTGTATCTCCATTGGCGCCTGCTCAAGGACGTGCGCGATCTGGCGAACACGAGAACGCCGCTGGACGAGAAGCTCGCGACCCTGGGCTGGATCTTTACCGACCCGGAAAAGGACCGCCTCCCCTTCTCGTTCGTCAACTGCCTGCGCGTGGTGGGCTGCAGCCCGCTCTCGCCCATCGCCTATTGCGGCCGGGTGGACAGCGAGGAGATCCGCGATCACATCGCGCGCAACGTGAAGGGGTGGCTGATGGAGTCGCTCGCACGCTACCCGCGCTGGGTGGCGGAGGCGTTCGCAAGCAACCCGGGCTGGATCGAGGCTCGGCTCGCCCGGAACCCCCAGTGGATCAACGAGCAGATCAAGTGGCTCTCGTTCCAGGGCGACCTCTTCGCCTGATCCCCCTCTTCCTGGAGCCCGCGGACGCGGGCTCCGCAACCCAAGGAGATGCCATGTCTTCATTCGAAATCATGCTGTGCCTCGTGCTCGTGCTGGCCGCCTACGGCGTCGCCGCGCGATGGGACGACGAGGCAGCGCGGGCCGCCCGCGCCGAGTCCCGGTGCACGGCCTCGGCTGCCGCGCCGTTCCCCGGCGCGGGCCCGGCCCGGCGCCGGTGCGCAGACCTCCCCGCCAGGGAAACCTCCGGACAGGGGGTGGAGCCATGACACAGGCAGCCACCTTCGCGCGCTCCCGGCCGCTGGTGCCGGTCTGCGACACCGCGGAACTCGAGTTCCTCATCAAGGAAAGCGAGATCGTCACGGGCATCGCCGGCCGGACCTTCGTGGTCCTCGGCTCGCGCATCCAGTCCTACCGCATCGCACTGCGGCCCAGCGGCTACCTGCTGCGTTCGCAGGACGGCGAGGCCATGGCTGCCGACACGCGGTACGTGAGCGCCGCCGACTGGCCGGACCACCCGGTGTCGCGGGCGCTGCAGGCCGGCCTGCTGTTCACGTTCGAGATCGGCCGTTAGGCCAGCGCCATTGCCGCGCGGGAGGTCCGGTCCCCGGGGCCGCCTGCGCGGGCGCCACATCCATTGGAGGAAAAACATGCATCGCATAGAACCACTTGGGCAGCCCGCACGCGCGCGGCCGCCCGGAACGCACAGGACGTCGCCATGACGGAGACGGAATACGAGCTGCGCATCGAGGACGTCAAGGCACGCGCCCACGGCCGCTGGGACGAGATCCTGCGCTGCCTGGGCGTGGACGAGCGCATCCTCAAGCACAAGAACCTGCCGTGCCCCCTGTGCGGCGGCACGGACCGGTTCCAGTACACGGACCGATACGGCGAAGGCAACTACCACTGCCGCAACCGGGATTCTTGCGGGCCGGGCGGTGGCTTCAAGCTGCTGCAGGCTCTCAAAGGCTGGGACTTCGTCACCACGCTCAAGAAGGTCAACGAGTGCGTCGGCGGCCTGCCCGCCGCGACCGCGTCCCACGCGCAGCCGGCCGGCGCCGAGCGCATGCTGCTGCTCGCGCGCCGCATCTGGGACGAAGGCCTGCAGATCCGGCGGGGCGACGAGGTGGACCGCTATCTCTGCGGCCGCGGGCTCGGGATGGACGTCTATCCGAGCGCGCTGCGCTACCACCCGCGCCTGGGCTACTACGAGCGCGGTGCCGACGGCAAGACCCGCCGCGTGGCCGAGTACGCCGCGATGCTCGCGCGCATCGACGGGCCGGACGGCCAGCTGGTGTCGCTGCACCGCACCTACCTGAGCGGCGGGCGCAAGGCGGCCCTGCCCGATGCCAAGAAGGTCCTGACCGCGGGCATCAACGGCGCGGCCATCCGCCTGTTCGAGCCCACGGAGGTGCTCGGCCTCACCGAGGGCATCGAGAACGCGATCGCGGTGCACCTGCTCAAGGACATCCCGGTCTGGCCCGGCCTGAGCGCGGGCAACCTGGAGAGGATCTGGCTGCCGGACACCGTGCGGCGGGTGCTGATCTTCGGCGACAACGACGCTGACGCCGACTTCGACGGGGAGGCCAGTTCCTACTTCCTGGCGCGCCGCCTGCGCAAGGAGGCACGGCACGGCCCCGCGCGCGAGGTCGAGGTCCACATCCCGCGCAAGCCGGGCGCCGACTGGGCCGAGGTCTGGTGGTCCATCGTGCAAAAGATGAGACGCGCCGCGTGACGGCGGGGTCCCGGCGAAGGCGCCGCCTTCCCGGGCCATCCCGGACGGGTCCGACCGGAGGTCGGACCCGCCTTCTCGGTGACTTTCGCCACAGGCGAGGTCAGCGACAAGGCATTGGAGCATCTCCCGGAGCATCGCTCCGCTGGTAGCTGCCAGACCAAGCCGCGCATCGCGCGGCGAAGGCAGCCCTGGAGTTGGCACGCGGCATCCGTCGCGCGCACCGTGAAGCGGCGAACGCCGCTTCGTTCACCACCCCGCGGGGACCGTTCCCCGAGGGGAGGCGCGTCCCCGCATTTGTCTTTGGAGATTCAAATGCGCAATGGACGAACCCTCGAGGAGCTTGCTCGCGAACTGACGCGCCAGCTCGAGACCAAGAAGGACCTGGTGCTGCCCCCGTCGGCGATGCGGCACGAGACCGACGGACAGGGCGAGACGCGCCTGGTCATCGACCATCCCGATGGCGGCCGCTTCGCCGTCACCGAGCTCGCGCGCCGCCAACTGGCCGGCAAGCTGAACATTCCCTATGCGTACTTCGAGCGCATGCGCACGGAGCAGCAGGACCTGCTGGATCGCAACGTCAACACCTGGCTGCAGTGCGACGAAGGACACAAGATGGTGCGAACCCTGGATGGCCAGGCCCGCGCCTTCCTGTCCGACCGCTACCGGCGGTTGGACAACTACGACCTGGCCAACGCGGTGATCCCGATCCTGGGCGGCCTGCCCGACGTGCGCTTCGAGTCGATGGAGCTCACGCCCACGAGGATGTACATCAAGGTCGTGGTTCCGCCGCTGGCCTACACGATGGCACCCGGCGACATCGTGCAGGCGGGCATCGCGATCACCAACTCCGAGGTCGGGCACGGCACGCTGTCGGTGCAGCCGCTGCTGTACCGCGTCCTGTGCAGCAACGGGCTGATCGTTCCCGAGCGCGCGCTGCGCAAGACCCACATCGGGCGGGCACTGGGCGCGGAGGACAATGCCGTCCAGGTCTACAAGGAAGACACGCTCCTCGCAGACGACCGGGCGTTCTTCCTCAAGGTGCGCGACGTCATCCAGGACGTGGTGGCCGAAACGACCTTCCTGGAAGCGGCCCGCAAGATGCAACGGACCCAGGGCATCCAGCTGCGCGGCGACCCCGCAAAGAGCGTGCAGGTGCTGGCCAACCGCTACGAGCTCAGCGATGGGGAGCGCGCCGGCGTGCTGCGCCATCTGGTCAGCGGCGGCGAGCTCTCCGGCTACGGGCTGGTGAATGCCGTGACGCACTTCAGCCAGGAGATCCCGGACTACGACCGGGCCACCGTGTTCGAGGAACTGGGGGGCAAGCTCATCGAGCTGCCGGCCCGCGAGTGGGAAGGCCTCGCCGCAGCAAGCTGAACCGCAGCGGCGCACGGGCATGGCCCCATCCCCGGCCCCGGGGATGGGGCCCCTCGCCGCAGTCGGCGGTGTGCGGTCAGCGCGGCGCCTGCCGCGCCGAGCCCCTCCAGAACTTGCGGACCTGGATGACGCCCTCGACCCGTCCGAGCACCTTGAGCTGACGCCGGGTGCTTTCGGCGGCGTCCTTGATGACCGTCTCCGGATACCGGGTGTTGGCACAGCCCAGCACCAGGCCCGTGCCCGGCCGGTATTCGAGCGTGCGCACGAGTTCGCGCCCGTCGCAGGCGATCAGATAGTTCCCGTTGCCGCGGAACTCGGTGACCGCGAAATCGACGAACAGCGTGTCGCCATCTGCGATGTCCGGCTCCATATCGTCGCCGTGCATCCGCCTGGCGCAGCAGCCATACATCTGGTCGCGCACCTCGCTCGCCACATCCTGCACCCACTCCTCCGGCTCGCCGTCCGGCGCGGCGGCGGGTTCCGTCGGGGCCAGGGCCTGGCGCAGGGACCGCTTCTCGCCCAGCAGCCCCAACAGCCACGAGGGGTCGCCGTCCATGCCCGTGCACAGCAGCTTGAAAGAGGCGAGGTCCGGCAATCCCGGCGCCGTGCAGTCGATCCAGCGGCGCGTGGTCTGGTAGGCCCGGCCGGTGATCTCCGCCAGGTGCACGGCCTGCTTGTGCCCTTCCGGGATCCGGGCATCGCGCAGGCGCTCTAGCAGCCGGGCCTTCAGGCTGACGGACAGCGCCGCGTCCTCGTCGGCGCGCCCATCCGCTGCCTGCACTTCCAGTTCCCGGGATTTGGTCCTCGATGTCTTGTTCATTTCGCTCTTTGCCATGCCACCCAGCTTTGCCACGATTTCGTGACCGTCAACCGCTCCATCGTCCGCCGCCACCCCGAATCTGCCGGTTTCCAGGCCACATCGGTACCTGTCGAAACAATTTAGAGCAATTTCTATTGAAAAAATCACACTTCAGAGCATAAGCTCTAACCTGCCTGCACGCGCATGCAGGCGGAACCTGGCGCGAACCTGCCTGCAGCCAATCGGCGCCGAGCACGGCACGTCACCTCGCCCCCAGGGGGCACACCAAGGAGGAGGTACCCATGGTCGCCATCGATCTCTCGGAGGTCCAGCTTTCCAACCTCACGCTCTTGCTGACGATGCGCGACAGCATCAGCCGCGACCCCACCCTGGCCTGCGGGCTGTTTGGACTGCGCGAGCCCGACGCCCGATACCTCGCCTCACTGTCCAGCACACAGATTCTCGCCATCGTGGCCAACGTTGGCAACGAGACCCTGTTCGCTCCGCGCGCCGACCTGTTCACCCTTCTGCGCTCGCCCCTGCCACTCGCCGGCGCCCTCTGCGCCGTCCATCCGCCTGCGCCGATCCTGCCCGCTGCTCCGGTGGCGGCCGCCGAGCAGGCGCCCTGCATGTGACTGCGACATGGTGCCGCCGCCCCCCTTGCCGACCGCTCCGGTACGCCACGCGGAGCGCCAGCTCCAGCGGCTCGGGCTCGCCAGGGAATGCGCGCAGCTCGGCGCGCGCCTGCGCACGATCGAGATCGTGAGCGGACTCCACCAGCGCCAGATCCTGCGCCTGCTCCATGCCGACCACTGCGTGCCGCCGCGCGGGCGCTCGCCCGAGACGCCGGAGTGGTACCACGGCGGCACGCTTCTGGACCGCACGGAGGCATCGGTCTTCGCAAGCCTCTACCGGCGCCTGCGCGGCCTCGACTTCGACCCGGCCCAGGCGTTGCTGGGCGCGTACCGCCACTATCGCGGCATCTGCCGGCGCACGCCCCGGCTCAGCTTCGATCGGGCTTTCGACCTGGCGCGGCACCTCGACGGCATCTGGAATGCCAAGGAGGTCTGCTTCTCCCTGGTCACCTGTGCCGTCTGCGGCAGCGAACACCTTGCCGAGGCGGGCGCCGCCGCGCACGCGGCCGGCAACTGCCCCTTCTGCAAGCTGATGGTCCGCTTTCCCCGCGACCCGCGGGTGCAGATGAGCTTTCCCACGCCACCGCTGCCGGACCCGGCCTGCCTGCAGTGGCGCCTCGCTCCGAACGCACGGCTGCACACCTCGCGCGACTGACCCTGCCGCGGCGGATCCGCCCGCGCGCCCACCTCGCCGGTTGCCGGCACCACCCCCGTACAGAGGAAGGACACGCACACGGACGGAGGACCGGCCATGCAGCCCGTCGACGCATTTCCACCAAGAGAAGCCCCTGCGGGGCAGCCCGGCGATGCCGCGCCGGAGAGTCCCGCAGCCGTGCCACCGCAGGCGCCAGCCGCCTTCGCCTACCCCGCGGTGGATCCGGGCTTCCCGGCGCTTGGACTCGACGAACTGCTGGCGGCGCACGCGAATCTGCTGTCGCGCATCAAGATCTGCTACGGCACCGATCGCCCGACCTTCGAGCGCGATGTGCTGCCGCTCGTGCGCCGCTATGCGGCGTTCGTGCACCTACTGCCAGCCACGCCCGCCAACTACTTCAATGTGCCGGGCGGCCTTCTGCAAGTGGGACTGGAAACGGCCTTCTTCGCGCTCCAGGGAACGGACGCACACATCTTCTCGGGCCGGGCCACGATCACGACGCGCCGGCACCTGGAGCCGCGCTGGCGCCTGGCCACGTTCATCGCAGGCCTGTGCGCTGAAGTCCACCGCACGCTGGGCCAGGTGATCGTGACCGACCACGCGGGCAGCGAGTGGCAGCCCTATCTGCTCGGCCTGCACCCGTGGCTGTCGCAGCATGCCGTGACGCGCTACTACCTCAAGTGGATCCCGAACGCCCCCGACAGCCCCGGCCTCTCGCTGTTCGTCCTGCCCCAGATCGTGCCGGTGGAGACGCTGCAGCATCTGGCCCAGGGCAACACGGTGGTGGTCCCGCACATGATGGCAAGCCTGTCGGGGATGCCGCTGTACCGCGAGCACAACATCCTGGCCGAGCTGGTCCGCCGCTCCGCGGCCCTGGTCATCGACCGGTTCCTCAAGGCCAGCGCCGACCGCTACGGCAAGCCCCAGCTCGGATCGCACCTGGAGCGCTATCTCGTGGATGCGCTGCGCCGCCTCGTTGCGACCCATCCCGCCTGGCTGCCGAACAGCGAGCGTTCCCGCGTCTGGTACGGCCGCGACGGGCTGTTCCTCGTCTGGCCGAACGCGGCCGCTGACGTCCGCAAGCTGCTCGAAGCCGACCAACTGCCAGGCGTCCCGAAGGCGCCCGAGACGATGCTGGAGGTGCTGCTCGGCGCAGGCGTCTTCGAAACGCGCGCCGACGGCAAGCCGCTCTGGACGATCGCGCCCCCCGGCGCCAAGACACCGCTGGAAGCGGTCAAGCTCGCCGCGGCCGCTGCCGTGC
This sequence comes from Acidovorax sp. 210-6, assembly GCF_010020825.1. GTDB lineage: Bacteria > Pseudomonadota > Gammaproteobacteria > Burkholderiales > Burkholderiaceae_C > Simplicispira > Simplicispira sedimenti. The sequence goes on along the minus strand of NZ_JAACJE010000001.1, from coordinate 1,322,722 downwards.
TGGCCGGCCTCGAACCCAGGCCCGAACCGCTGGCAGACGCGCTCGCCGCCGAGCTCGGGGCCGCCCCGGAGGGCAGTGCCGCGCCCACGCCCACGCCCACGCCCGCGCATTCCCGCGCGCCCGGCCCGCTACCCGCGGCGTCTCCAAGGGCCGAGCCGCACCAGCTCGAGTTGCCGGTCAGCGCCCTCGGCGCCGCAGGCCCAGGGACGCCAGCGCCCGAGACCGGCGAACGGGCGGCGGACACCGGGGGCCCCCAGTCGACCGTCCAGGGCGCATCTGCGAGCGACGCCTCCTCCGCGGCGCAAGCGGACCCTCCCGTCGCGCCCTCCCTGGCCTTGCACGCCCCGATGCGCCTGGCTCCGCACGTGCGCGCGGCCCTCGTCGACATCGTCGACGCCCTGAACACCGGCAGCGCCGCTCCGATGGCCGCAGCGACGCCCGCCGGCCTGTTCGTGGCGCTCGCGGAATTCGAACGCCGACATGTCGAGCCGTCGCTGGCGCTGCGCGCGCTGCGCGAAGCACGCATGCTGGCGGGCGGCGGCGACGGACCGGCGCCCACCTCGACCTGGGTGTTCGGCGGCGAGGCATGCCTGGGCCTGACCATCGCGCCGCCCTTCGTCTCGGGAATGGAGCCCGCGGCGGACGCAGGCAGCGGGAATCGCTGAGATGCTCGTACGCCGCTACGAGATGCCCTGGCGGCGCGCCTACGAGGGCTATGCGTGCCTGGCGTGGTACCTGGCGTTCGCCGTGACCCTGTTCGAGGCCGCGGTACGGGCGCTGCCATGGCTGCTGGCGGCGCCGATGGCGATCGCCTGCCTTCTCGCCGCGCTTGCCAGAACGGCGCAGGCCCTGCGCGTGCTCGTCGTCCGTGCTTCCCTTTCCGGCCACGCGATGGAAGTCATCGTCCCCGCCCAGCTGGAAAGGCTGCTCGCAGGACCCGACAGCGTCTACATCGGCCAGGGCTTCGAGTGGCAGCCTGTCCATTCCCAACGCCTGTACGAACTCGCGAAGATCGACTACCGGGACTATCTGGTCCCGCCCGCCCTGCTGAAGCTGCTGGGATACCGCGTCGATCCCCAGCCGGACGCCGAGATCGGCCTGCCGTACATCCACGGCGTCGAGCCGCAGGAGCGGCCGCTGTACCGGCCACTGCAGAACATGGAGGGGGGCACCCTGCTCGTCGGGACGACGCAGGCCGGCAAAGGCGTCGCGCTCGCCAACCTCATCACCCAGGCGGTGCGGCGCGGCGATGTCGTCATCGTCATCGACCCCAAGAACAGCCACCGCCTCAAGCGCGTCGTCAAATGGGCCTGCGAGCGCTATCGCGAGCCCGACACCTTCCTGGAATTCCATCCCGCCTTCCCCGAGACGGGGATTCGCATCGACTTCACCTTCAACTGGCAAAAGCCCAGCGAGGTCGCCTCCCGCATCCAGTCCATCATGCCGCCGGACACGGCCGGTGCCTTCAGCGCCTTCGGCTGGGACGCAGTGAACGTGGTCGTCCAGGGCCTCGTGGAGTTGGAGGAGCGCCCCAACCTGCTCAAGCTCACGCGCTACATCGAGGGCGGCATCGAGCCGATCCTGGAGGCAACGCTGCGCCGGCACTATGCCGCCATGCTGGGGCCCGGCTGGCGCGAAGTGCCCGAGATGAAGAAGCTGCTGCACGACGCGCAGCGCGGGAACATCCGCCGTCCCTCCGAGGCATCGAGCAACGAACTGCTCGGGCTTGTCTCGTACTACGAGCACCATGTCCCGGAGGCGCAGCGCACGAAGACCATCGACGCGCAGGTGCGGACCTTCAGGCACGACCGCGAGCACTACCAGAAGATCACGGCCAACCTGCTGCCGGTGCTGTCCATGCTCACCTCGGGCGACCTCGGCAAGACCCTCTCGCCCGATCCCTTCGATGCCGACGACACGCGCCCCATCATGAACCTCGAGAAGATCGAGCAGGCGGGCCACGTGCTGTACATGTGCGTGGACTCGCTGCCCGATCCCTCCGTGGCGTCGGCGATCGGAGCGCTCGCGCTCGCGGACCTCGCCGCGCGCGCCGGCATGCGCTACAACCTGGGCGCCTACCGGCGCATCTCGCTGTTCGTGGACGAAGTCTCCAACGTGATCAACCTCCCCCTGATCGAGATTCTCAACAAGGGCGCCGAGGGAGGCATCTACACTACCTGCGCGATGCAGACGCTGGCGGACCTGGCGCGGCGCCTCGGGAGCGAGGACGCGGCGCGCATGGTGCTCGGCAACCTCAACAATCTGATCGCGCTGCGCACCAAGGACGGCCCGACCCAGGAGTTCGTGGTCGAGACCTTCGGCCGCACGGCCATCCATACCGTTCGTGTCGGCCTCAACCACGGTGCCGACGCACACCTCGGCGACTTCTCGTCGTCCTACTCGACGCAGATCACCGAGACCCAGGAAGAAGCCGTGCCGGCGGACATCCTGGGCAAGCTGCCCAATCTGCACTACTTCGCATCCGTCTCCGGCGGCAGGCGCATCAAGGGGCGCTTCCAGATCATCGACCCCGACCACGGGCGCGGTAGCGCACGGCCATCATGATCCGCGTCGTCACCATCGCCTCGCTGACGGCACTGTTGCTGCTGGTCCTGTACCTGCCCTCAGCACAGCCGCCCGAGCGCTTCATGCAGCAGCTACGCCAGGAGCATCAGCAAAACAGCGACTTCTGGGGAGCCGACACGGCCGAGCGCATGCTGGACAGGATGATGGAGCTGCAGGCCGATGCCGCCGCCGCCTCGCCGGTTCCCGCCGCGTCAAGCGCCCCCGCGCACACGGGCGTGGACCAGGCCGTCGGGCGGGAGATGGCGCGGGTGAACCAGCGGCTGTTCAACAACCCTTACTTCCGCTCCATCGACGCGCTGCTCGTTCTGGCCTCCTACCGCCTCGCGATGCTGCTGGAGTGGCTGCCCAAGTACTGGCTCCTCGCGTTGGCGCTGGCCACCGACGCCTTCCTCGAGCGCGCCGTCAAGTCCAGGGAGTTCCGGCAGCACGACCCGGAGATGTTCGCCCTGTGCGTGAGCGCCGCGATCTTCACGCTGTGCGCGAGCGTGCTGGCGATGGTCTGGCCCTGGACGCTGCATCCGGCCGCCTGGGCCGCAGCGCCCGTTCTGGTGTGCGCCCTGGCCACCCGCGCGATCGCGCACTTCCACCGCCGGTCATGACCGGCGGATGCGCAGCCGAAGTCCAGCACCGTTCCTCCAGGCCTCAGACCGCGAAGTCCTCCAGCACCTTGCCCTGCTCCAGGGCATCGCGCAGCCAGCGCGGACGCGGCCCGCGGCCGGTCCAGGCATTGCCCTTGTCGTCCCGGTATTTCGCTGCCAGCGCCTTGCGCTTGTCCGGCGCCTTCTTCGCGGTGCCGGCGACCTGGGCCTTGACGTTCGGGCGTTGCCCACCGAACTTGAGATCGCTGGGGCGCAGGCCATAGTGCGCTATCGCTTCATTGATGCGCGCCACGACCTCCGCGACCTCCTTCTTGCGCAGGTCCTGCGCTTCCTTCTGGAGCAACTCGATCTCTTTGGTGATGTCGGCATAGGTGCGTGCAGCGTTCTTGGCCATGTAGAGCGTTCCCAGTCAGGTTGTGATGTGCCAATGCTAGCGGCTCTCTCGCGCAAGCCCAGGGCTGGCGCGGCGCCAAGGCAACGTCCGAGCGCGCTTGCCGAGAGCTGTCGCCGAAATCCCCCCCATATCCATCGCATTCCAGGGCGACAGCATGGACCGCCGCCCGTACGCTCATGGCACCGAGTTGTGTTCGATGCGGCCGCGGTCCCAGGACCGCGCCAACGCTCAGGAGATCGAGATGGACCATGCCCTGTCATCGCGCGACGAACCGATCCAGCACCGCCCTGCCAACCCGCAGGCGCCCGCCGACACCATAGTCGAGGCGAGGCTGTGGCTCGAGGAATACGCGTGGCTGTACAGCATCCTCAAGAGTGCGGCGAACGTCTGCCCCACCTTCCGCTTCCCCGATCTGATCAGCGCCGCCGTCTCGTTGAGCCTGGCCAATTCGGCAGACCAGCAGGAGGTCTTCCGGTTCCTGGGCACCCAGCTGGTCCTGCGTCCTCCCACCACGGCGCGCCGGCGCGAATCGATGTGGCGCGCGCAGTACGAGCAGTTGCGCGAGCTGCAGCGCTCACCGGCGAACCGCCATCCGAACCCGAACTTCCAGCTCGACCAGCTCACCACCGCCTGCGTCGCGCAGGCACGCCGCATCGATGAAAGCGGCGCCCGACTTCTGCGCCAGGCCCGGTTGAACATGGCCGAGCGCGCGAGCGGGGCCTCGGCCCACGCCGCACACGCAGAGCGCTGACCCCGCGCCACCGACCCCGACCGGCTGCGCGACCCGCCGCCGGCCCGACCCTCCGCCAGGCTGCACCGCCGCATCCTGACCACCCGCATCCGACCTTGCCCGGCCCCGCCGGTCGCGCCTCCGCCTCCGGTTCCCGGGGCGCGGACCGCCATCCATGGGACAAGTCATGCGATCTCTACCGTTCATCGCCGCACTCTTGCTGCACGCCGCGCCGGGCACGGCGAGCGCGTGCTGGGACGTCGCGGCGCAACGCTACGGCATCTCCGCCCACCTTCTCTATGCCGTGGCCCGCGTCGAGTCCGGGCTCAATCCGCGCGCGGTCAACAACACGCACCAGGCACGCACCGGCACGCGGGACATCGGGCTGATGCAGATCAACAGCTCGCACCTCCCGAAGCTCGCGCGCCATGGGATCACCGAGGCGCATCTGTACGACCCCTGCACCAACCTGCAGGTCGGCGCCTGGCTGCTCGCCGATGCGTTCGCGCGCCACGGCGTCACGTGGAACGCGGTAGGCGCCTACAACGCCGCGTGCTCGCAACTCAAGGGCGAGGCATGCGCCCGGGCCCGTTCGGAGTATGCGTGGAAGGTCTACCGCCGGCTGCCGCAGACACCGGCCGCCATGCCGGCTGCCGCCGTCGCTGCGCAATCGTCCCCGTCCCGCGGTCCCGCCGCTGGCGGCACGCGCACGGGCACAGGCACGGCGGTCGCAGCGGCGGCCCGCCCGGCGGCCTCCGTGCGCTACCACGTGCGGATCAGCCCGAGGGTGGCGCCATGAGGTGCGGGACCTGGATCGCCGGCTGCATGGGCGCACTCGCGCTCTGCGCCTGCGCCCTGCTGCGTCCGCCGGCAGCCCCCTCGGCGGCGGCGCCGGCCGCGGCCGCACCGCACACGGGTGCGCTGCGCATCGCGCAGGCGGAAAGCGGCCCCCGGATGGACACAGCCCGCTTCGCACCGTTCGTGCTGTGCAGCGACGACGCGTGCCCCCGCGTCACGCCCAAGACCCTTGCGCAGGCTGCTCCCGCACGGCAACACGATGCCGAGCAAGGCCCGAGGCCGGCATCGCTTGCGCCCCTCGCCTCGCCGGAGACGCCGCGCAAAGCTTCCGCGCAGCAAGCTCCCGCATCGAAGGGTCACGAGGCCGGCACCGCGGTCCCGGCCACGCCGCAGCCGTCCCCCGCATCTCCCGACAGACCGGATGAGCCCGAAGGCGCAGCCAGGCCGCAGCGGCGCGGCGACATCGCCGTGACCGTGCGTTTCCCGTTCGGCGACGCACGGCTGAACGAGGCGGCCAGGGCGCAGTTGGACACCGCTGCCGGCCAGGCCTCGGAGGCCGGAGCGCTGCACCGGCTTCGCATCGTCGGCAGAACCGACAGCGCCGGACCCCAGGCCGTGAACGACGCGCTGGCAATGGCGCGCGCCCGCGCAGTGCGCGACCACCTGCGCCACCGCCTCCCGCGCTGGCCGGCGGCCGTGGACATCGAGGCCGCCGGAGCGTGCTGCTACGCCGCGAGCAACGACACCGCGCAAGGCCGCTTCGCGAACCGGCGCGTCGAGATCACGCTCTCGGCATCCGATCCGGAGGACGCCCCATGAGGACGCGCCCTACGGACGCCATCCGGACGCTGCCGGCCCCCGGCGGCCTTCGCCCGGATCCACCCGAAGAGCCCGCGGGCTCCACCGCGCCGCGCCGCAGCGGCTCCACCTCCGGCAGCTACCGGCGGCCCGAGCGCCTCCGGCCCGCCATCCGGCCGTCCCGTCCCTCAGTCCTTCATTTCCAAAGGAGTTCTTCATGAGCATCGCCATCCTCTCCGCCCCCGCACCGGCCGCCCGGCGCTCGTCCGCGCGCAAGCTGATCGCCTTCGTCTGTCTGCTGGCGCTCGCCATCGCGGGACTGGCGCTCGCGTTCCCGAGCCATGCACTCGACCTGGTGGCCTTCACGGGCATCACCGGGCCGCTCACCAGCGCATTGACGCAGATCGCGGAACTCGGCCCCGGCATCAAGGCGCTCGTGGGCTTCGTCGGCTTCGTGGTCGCGCTGATCTCGCTGTCGGCGCTGCGCAACTTCGGCCCCGTCCTTTTTTATGTCGGCCTGGCCATTTTCGCGGCGGTCGGCTTGGTGATCGCCGGCGCGATCATGGGCGCGGTCGTCTGAGCCCCGGCGCACCCGATTCCGGAGGCCCCCATGCAAGCGGACACCTACATCCCGCGGCGTCTCGACGACAGCTGGAAGCTGGGCTTCTGGGACGTGGACGTCGCCGCGCCCATCGTGTTCATGTTCTTCGTCGGCTACCTGTCGTCGAGCAAGGTGGCGTTCGCGGTCTGCATGGCCGCCGGGTTCGCCATCTCGCGCTGGATATCGCGCCTCAAGGCGGACAAGCACCCCGCGTTCGCCCTCCACTGGCTCTACTGGCACCTGCCGACCAACCCGGCGACGTCGATGCGCGTGACGCCGCCGTCCCATCTCCGCCGGATGGTCGGCTGAGCCGAGGCGCACCATGGACTTCGAGCGACTCAGCGGCGACCTCAAGGAGCTACGCCGGCGCAACCGGGGACTGGGCCTGGCCGTGGGCGCGCTGGCCGCGGGCTTGTTCGTCGCGCTCATCGTCATCCTCCAGCTCCTGGGGACGGTGCGCACCGTGGTCGTTCCACCGTCGCTGAGCAAGACCTTCTGGGTCACGGCCGACCAGGCATCGAGCGAGTACCTCGAGCAGATGGGCAGCTTCGTCGCCTGGCTGATCCTGGACGTCACCCCCAGCTCCATCGACTGGAAGAAGGACATCCTGCTCGGCTACGTCGACCCGGCGCAATACGGCGCGCTCAAGGCGCGCCAGGAAGTCGAGGCGGAGCGCCTCAAGCGCATCAACGCCGCGACGGCATTCGCGCCGCAGCAGCTCGTGGCCAGCGAGGAAGCGCAGTCGCTGGTCGTGCGCGGACGCCTGCGCACCCTCGTGAACGGCTACGAGACCGCCAACGAACTCAAGGCCTACCGCATCGACTTCGGTCATGCCGGCGCTCGCATGCACGTCATCGGATTCAAGGAGGTGCCCTATGCGGTCAAGTGACACCGCGCGCACGCCACTGCGCCTGCCCGTGGCCCGCCGCGCCGTCGGCGGCGCAGGCCCGGCCGCGCGCGCCGCAACCGCGCCAGCACGCGTGCCCTTGCCGCCGACACGCGAGCGCTGGAAGCGACTGCCTCCCGCCGCGCGGCGGATCCTCCTCGTCACGGCCCTGTCCTTCGGGCTGCATGCCCATGCGCTGCAGGTCGTCGAGGCGAGCGACGGCGTCGCCGCCGAGGCCATCGTGTCGTTGAAGGAGCCCACGCGCATCCGCATCGAGGGCACGCCGATCACCGACGTGTTCGGCAACATCCATTCCAGCCATTGCGGCGGCCCGCCGATGCCCGCTTCCGCACCGCCAGCCTCGCCCGGCTCGCCCTCCGCCACGCCCGGACTCTCCCCCGCGGGTGCGTTCTCATCGCCCGCGGTCAATCCGGCCGGGGAGGTCATCGTCGAGTGCGATCGCGACAAGGGCGAAATCTACATCCGCCCGGTCGGCGATGCGGCCCAGCCGATCAACCTCTTCGTGGCCTCGGCCTCCGCCACCTACACCTTGCTGCTGCGCCGCTCGGACACGCCCGCAGACACCATCGTCATCCGCGACAAGACGCCGCGCGCGCTGCGCCCGGCCGCCGCCGAGGCCGCCCCCTCGGGCCCCGCGCCCAGCCACGTGCGCGCGATGAAGGCGCTGCTGGTGGCCATGGCGTCCGACCGCGTGCCGCCGGACGTCCGGGTCGAGGAGCGCTCCCGCCCGGTCCAGCTCTGGGCCGAGGCACGCCTCACGCTGCTGCGCCAGTACGAGGGCCGGGGCCTGACCGGCGAGAAGTACCTGCTCCAGAACGTCAGCGCGGCGCCGATGGTGCTGGCCGAGCAGGAATTCGACCGCCCCGACAGCCGCGCCGGCGGCGAGACCGTCGGCGTGGCGATCGAGCACCACAGCCTGCGGCCGGGCGAGAGCACCAGCGTCTACGTGATCCGGCGGGGAGGCGAACGATGAACGCGCCCTCCATGCCCCCGGGCGGCCGCCCGCCCGGCTACGCCGTGCGCGGACTGATGGACCGCTTCTCGCCGCGCCAGCGGCAGTACGCCCTGCTGGGCGCAATCCTCGCGGCCGGCATCGGACTGCTCTGGCTGATCTTCAGCTTCGCCGGGCCGGGGCCGCAGCCGCGCGGCGGCAGCGCTCCCCAGGTGCAGCCAGGCGACGTCACCAACATCGGCGTGCTGCCGCCGGGCGCGCAGGTCAACCCGCTCGACCAGTGGGTCGGCACCGCGGGCCGCAAGCTCGCGCAGTACGAGACCGAGCGCGACGAGCAGAACCGGCTCAACAAGGAGCGCCAGGCCTTCGAGGGGCGGACGATGCAGCGCTTCGCGGAGTTGGAGAAGCGCCTGACCGCGAACCAGCAGCCCCCGGCCGCGCCCCCTCCTGCGCCACCCGCGCCGCCGCCACCGCCGCCCGCGCCGGCGAGCCCGGTCGCCATGCCGCCTGCTGCGAGCCTGCCGCCGCCCCCGGCGCCGTCGGCTGCGGGGGCAGGCGCGATGCCCGCCGGCGCGCCCAGCCTGCAGCCGCCCACGCCTCCCGTGCCTCCCACGCCGACCATCTCGCGCGTCACTCTGGTGGACCGGTCCCGCGCGGTGGCCACCGGCAGCGGGGATGGACAGGCTGCCCGAGACGGCGCGCCAGGCGCGTCCTCCAGCACGCAGAAGACCGTCTCGACCTTCCTGCCCGTGAGCTTCACGCGGGGAATCCTGCTCGGAGGCCTGGACGCACCCACGGGCGGACAGTCGCAGAGCAACCCGCATCCCGTGCTGATCCGTCTCTCGGACAACTCGGTGCTTCCCAACCGGTTCCGTGGCGAGTACCGCGAGTGCTTCGTGGTCGCCGCCGGCTACGGCGACATCAGCTCCGAGCGCGCGTACCTGCGCACCGAGAACCTGTCCTGCGTGCGCGCCGACGGCGCGACGCTGGAGGTGCGCATCCAGGGCAGCGTCTACGGCGAGGACGGCAAGGTCGGCATGCGCGGCCGCCTCGTGACCAAGCAAGGGCAGATGCTCGCCAACGCCCTGCTGGCAGGTGTGGTCAGCGGCATCGGCCAGGGACTGTCCACCGCCAACACCACCTACAGCACCTCGGCCCTGGGGACGATCGCCAGCGCCGACAGCAACGCGGACGCCTACCGCGCTGGACTGGGCCAGGGCGTGGGCAAGGCGCTGGACCGCCTCGCCCAGTACTACATCAAGCTGGCCGAGAACACCTTCCCCGTCATCGAGGTGGACGCCGGCCGCCAGATCGACGTGGTGATCACCAAGGGCGTGCGCATCGACGTGCCGATGACCGCCATGGCCGGGCCCACCGCCGGCCCCTCCCCCTCCCCCGAAACCCGCTACCTGGAGGCCACCGATGATGGCAACTACTGAACCCGTGCGCCTGCGCCGCTCGCGCACCGCCGCATTGCTTTTTGAGGCCGCACTGTGTGCGGCGCTGCTCGCCGCCCTGCCGGCCGGCAACGCCGCGACGCCCGAGGAGGCCCGGCTCCTCGCTGCGCTGCGCAAGGCGCACCCCGGCACGCAGTTCACCGAGGTGTCGCGTACCGACGTCGAAGGGCTCTACGAGGTCTGGATGAACGGCAACGTCGCCTATGTGCCGGCGGCCAACCCGCGCTTCTTCGTCTTCGGCCGCCTCTTCGACACGCAAGACATGCGCGACATCACGGGCCCGCGGATCGCGCAGCGCAGCACCGGCCCGGGCGGGCCGTCCGAGCCGGTGTCTCGAACGGTGGCAACCGTCTCCCTGGAGCAGCTGCCGCTGGCCGACGCGATCCGGACGGTGCACGGGAACGGGGGGCGCAAGGTCGCGGTCTTCAGCGATCCCAACTGCATCTATTGCAAGCAGCTCGAGCCCGAGCTCGCCAGCATCGACGACGTCACGGTCTACACCTTTCTCCTGCCCTTCCAGGGCGAGGCCCGTCCGATCGCGATCTGGTGCGCCGCCGACCGCGAGCGCGCCTGGCGCCAGTGGATGCTGCAGGCGGACGCCAGCCTGCTGCGGTCCGACGCGCACTGCGACCACCCCATCGGGCGCAACCTCGAGCTGGCCCGCCGCCTGGGCGTGCAGGGTACGCCGACGCTGATCTGGGCCGACGGCATCCGCACGGACGGCTACATCGGGCGCACCGCGCTGGAGGCCAGGTTCGCGGAGGCCGCGAAGGTGGCCGGTACGAAGTCCGGCACGGCGGGCGCACGGCCATGAGGACCCGGCCGCTGCACCTCGGTGCGTTCGCCGCGCTGATCCCCCTGGCCGGGTGCGTCAACATGTCGGGGCTTAGTGGCGGATCCAAGTACGCCTGCGCGGCCCCCGATGGGGTGGCCTGCGAGTCGGTGTCGGGAACCTACGTCAACGCCCTGCACGAGAACCTGCCGAGCCAGCGGGCCTCCGCCACCGCGCCGGGCGAGCCGTCCACCTCCCGCGCCAAGGCCAGGGCTCCTGACGCTGTCCCGGCCGCCGCCGCACCGCCCCGCCAACCATTCGCGGCCGCCGCGCCCGCGATCGACGCCGCCGGCGGCGTGCCCGGCATGGCGCTGCGATCCGAGGCGCGGGTGCTGCGGCTGTGGACCAAGCCGTGGGAGGATGCGGACGGCGACCTCTGGGACCAGGGCTTCGTCTACGTCCAGGTCGATGCCGGTCGCTGGCAGATCGACCACGTGCGCCAGCGCATCCGCGACCAGTACGCGCCGCTGCGCCCCCCGCCCGCCGTGCCCGCAACCCCCTCCGGCACCACCGAGCCGGGTGCCGGGCCGATACCCGCGGAGGCCGGGCCGGCGGGCGCCGCAGAGAGCGCGCTGCAACGCCCCGCGCCGTTCAATTCCTTCCCGCTGCTGCGCCCACCGCCGGCCGGCACGGGGCCACGACCGCAGTGAGGCCGCCATGCGCCTGCCTTCCACCGAAGCACGTCACGGCGAACGCCACGCCGCCCCCCTGTTTCCCTTCGGGATGCCGGCCGACATCCCGGCCGAGCAGTTCGCGAGCTGGCTGCCCTATTCCGCCTACCTGGCCGAGGAGAAGATCTTCGTCAATCGCGAAGGGATGGGCTTCCTTCTCGAGGTGATGCCGCAGTCGGGCGCCGACGAGCGCATGTCCGAGGTGCTGGTCTCGCTGTACGCCAACTGCCCGCCCGGCACCGGCCTGCAGTTCCACCTGTTCGCCTCGCCGCACATCCGCCAGCAGCTGCGCCAGTACACCAACCTGCGTATCGAGGACGAGGACCAGGCCGAGAAGGCGCGGCCCTTTGGCCGGCCGGTGCCCAACGAGAACCTGTTCCGCAGGCTCGCGCGCCAGCGCGTGCAGCACCTGCTGCGCGGCACGAAGGCCTCGCTCACCGCAGGCTTCCACTACACCTTGCGGGACTTCCGGCTCATGCTGAGCGTGTCCTTCCCGGGCAGCGCCGCGGACCTCAACCGCCGCGACGCGCTGCTGACGCTGCGCGACTCGATGGCCGCGACCCTGCGCTCGGCCATGCTGCCCAACCGCGTGTGCGACGCGGCCGACCTGATCAACTGGTGCGCCCTGTTCACCAACCCGGACCGGATCGCCCATTCGGACGCCGAGGACCTGAACGCCGACGACGACCGCTGGCTGCATTACGACGACGGGCGCGAGATCCGCGACCAGATCGTGGACTTCGACACCGTCCAGGATCCGCATCCGTCGGGCATCACGTTCTGGAAGGGCACGAGCGAGGAAATGCTGGAAGCGCGCTTCTACTCCATCAAGTCGTTCCCCGAGCGGTTCGCGTTGTGGCAGATGGGTTCGCTCATTGGTGACCTGATGCAGCCGGCCCTGCAGTACAGCGCGCCGTTCCTGATCACGCTGGGGGTGCACATCCTCGATCCGAACGTCACTAAGTCGGTGGTCACGGCGAACCACGTGCGCGCCACGCAGAACGCCAAGAGCAGGATGGCCGACGTGATGCCGGATGTGAGGAAGAAGCTCGACGACTGGTCCGCGGCGGCCAATGCGCTGGACACCGGCGGCAATCTCGTGAGCCTGTACCACCAGCTCGCGATCTTCACCCAGCCGGACAAGGCCGCCTCGGCGCACGAGGCAGCCAATGCGATCTGGCGCGCGCGCGGATTCCAGCTCAACGCCGACGCCTACATGCACCGCCAGGCCCTGCTCGCGAGCCTGCCCATGACGCTGACGCCGCGCATGCACAAGGACCTGTCCAAGATGCGCCGCGTCACGCGCAAGACCATGGCCAACGCGATCCACATGGCGCCGTTGATCGCGGAATGGCGCGGCACCCGCACCCCGGCCCTGGTGTTCGGCGGCCGGCGCGGCCAGATCATGACGCTGGACCTCTTCGACAACGATCTCGGCAACTACAACTTCGCGATCATCGGCGCGCCGGGCAGCGGCAAGTCCGTGCTGATGAACGAGCTCGCGTGGTCCTACCGCGCGATTGGCGCCAAGGTCTGGATGCTGGACCTCGGGCGCAGCTTCGAGAAGCTCTGCCGCAAGGCCAAGGGAACGTACATCGAATTCCGGCCCGATGTGGACATCTGCCTGAACCCGTTCACCATCGTGCACGACATCAACGAGGACATCGACATGCTGGTGCCGGGCATCAGCAAGATGTGCTCGATGCAGCATTCGCTGGACGAGGTCCAGCGCAAGGCCATCTCGGCCATGATCCTCAAGCTCTGGCGCGAGCACGGCAGGGACCTCACGATCACGGGCCTGCGCGACGCCTTCAAGACCGGGACCATCGAGGAGCTGGGCGTCCGGGGAGATCCGCGCATCCGGGATCTCGCCATCATGCTCAATCCCTATGCCAAGGGTGGGCAGTACGAGCGCTTCTTCGAGGGCCGGGCCAACGTCGATTTCAGCAACGATTTCATCGTCATCGAGAATGAGGAACTCAAGCGCCGCCCGGACCTGCACGCGGTCGTCAACATCCTCCTGCTGCACCAGATCACGGGGGAGATGTACCTCACGCGCAACCGGCGCAAGGTGCTCTTCATCGATGAGCTGAAGCAGCAGTTGGGCGACATCGGCGCCGACGACCCGATCAAGGCCGCTGTGGTCGAGGAGGCAGCCCGGCGTGCGCGCAAGTATGGCGGCGCCCTCGGCACGGCCACGCAGAGCGCCGACGATTACTACGGGTCGGCCCAGATGGAGGCGGCGTTCGCCTGCTCGGACTGGGTCTTCCTGCTGCGCCAGAAGCCCGAATCGATCGAGATGCTGGACCGCAAGGCCCGCCTGTCGATGGACGAGCCCAAGAAGCGCCTGCTCAACTCGCTGCGCACCGAGGCCGGCGCGTTCTCGGAGGTCTACATCTCCTCGCCCGTCGGCGAAGGGGTGGCGCGCAACATCCTGGACCCGGCCACGCACCTTCTGTTCTCGAACAAGCTGGAGGACAACGCCCCCATCGACGCACTGCGCGCCCAGGGCCTGTCGATCGACGAGGCGATCACCGAGCTGCTGCGCCAGCGGGGGCATGCGCTATGAAGGCCGTTTTGCTGCATGCACTGGTCGCTGCGCTGCTGCTCGCCGCGGGTCTCGCCGCCTACGACCGCTGGGTGCTGCGCCCCGCCCTGGTGGTGGGCGTGGTGGATCTCTCCGAGGTCTACCGCACGAAGGAAGCCGAATTCACGCAGTTGCTCACCAGCGGCGGCACAGAGGCCGAGCGCGAAAGGGCGCTCGCGCTCGCGCGCCGCTTCTCGCAGCGGCTGCCCGCGGCGCTGGACGAGCTGCCTCGCGAATGCGGCTGCCTGGTGGTGATCAAGAGCGCGATCGCGGGAGCGCCGAACAGCCGCGACCTGACGCCGGCATTGCGCCGGAAGGTGGAACAGCCATGACCGTGGACACCGTCTCCGATGACGCAGCACTGGCGCCGGGCTGGTGGCGCCAGCGCACCCGATCCTTCATCGACTTCCTGCGCCACATGCGCCGGCGCTGGTACCTCTACCTGCCGGTGTTCGCGGTCTGGGGTTTCGCCTACGTGCGCCTGTTCTTGGACCCGACGCCGCGCGTGCCCCTGCTCGTCAACTGGACGCCGAGCCTGCCGTACCACGTGGCACTCAGGCAGTTCCACCAGCAGCCCATACGGCGCGGCGACCTGATTGTGTTCGCGTTCGCGGGCGAGGCTCAGGCGCACTACCGGGGCCTGCGCGGCCAGCCGTTCTTCAAGCGCGTGCGGGGCCTGCCCGGCGACATCGTGACGGTCTCCGACCGCACGGTCTTCGTCAACGGCGAGGCCGTGGGCCGGGCCAAGACCCACGCCTACGACGGGCACCCGCTCGCGCCCATCGCGCCGGTGGTCATTCCTCCGGGCCACTACTACGTGCAGGGCATCGGCCTCCACAGTTTCGACTCGCGCTACGCCGAGAGTGGCCTGGTGCGCGACGAGCAGGTGGTAGGCGTCGTGATGCCGATCTTCTGAGGAACCGGACCATGCCTCCCGCATTCCACACTGTCCATCGCGCCAACCTGATCGCGCTGCTGGCCGTGATGGGCTTGGCCGCAAGCGCCGCGCCCGCCCAAACCAGCCCGGCGTTCGGTCCGCTCGGCGCATCCACCGTGGCCACCGCCCAGGGCGACATGCCGATCACCGACTACCTCGGCCTGCTGCGGCAGATCGCTCCGTCGGCCGAACAGGGCGCACGCACCTACATCGCGGCCGTGCAACTGCGCTGCGGCCGCGCGCCGACCACGGCAGAACTGCGCCAGGCCATCTCCGAAGGCGAGGGACACCCGGCGCTCATGGGCCTGATGCGCGCTGCCCAGCTGCAGGACAAGGCCGCGCGCGACCGGCTGGTGGCCCAGGTCCCCTGCCCTCGTGGAGCCGGGCGATGAGACCCGGCGGCTGCTTGTCGGCCGCCCTGCTCGTCGTGCTGGCCAGTGGCGGCACGACCGCCCGCGCCACGGACCTCGGCGCGCTGGGGCCGACGTACGGGATCACCGAGCCGCACCTGCTGCGCATGATCGAGGAACGGCTGCGCGAGAAGGAGCGCTCGGGCGAGCTGGCGCGCGTCGAGCAGGAGGCGCGGGCACGCGGCACCGACACGGTGAGGAACCCGGTGCCGGTCCCCGGCGTGCGGACCACGGCGTTTCCGCGCTCCTTCTACTTCGACCCCACCTACACGCTCGACCGCAACATCCTGGGCGCGCACGGCGAGCTTCTCTTCGCCGCCGGCACGCAGGCCAATCCCCTGGACATCGTCTCCCTGTCGCGCCACCTGCTGTTCTTCGACGCGCGCGACGCCCGTCAAGTGCGTCGCGCGCACCAGCTGGTCGCCCACTACCAGGGCAAGGTCAAGCCCATCCTGACCGCAGGCTCCTACCTCGATCTCATGAAGGCCTGGCGCGTCCCGGTCTACTACGACCAGCAGGGGATGCTCACGCGGCGCCTGGGGATCACGCAGGTGCCCGCCTTGGTGTCCCAGGAGGGCAAGCGGCTGCGCATCGACGAGATGGAGGTGGAGCGATGAAACCGCGCCTGCTCACCCACACGCTCCGTTGGCTGGCCGGGCTCCTCCTGGCGGGAGGCTGCGCGGCCGCGGGCGCGACCACCTGCACCGGCAGGTTTCCCAACCCGATCACCGACATCTGCTGGAGCTGCATCCTGCCCCTGAGCATCGGGGGCGCGCGCATCGGCGACTTCGGTTCGCAGGAGGACATCGACAACCCAGGCAGCCCGCTGTGCACCTGCGGCGTCAACCCGGTGATCGGCCTGTCGATCGGCTTCTGGGAACCGGCCCGCCACGTCGAGGCGGTGCGCAAGCCCTTCTGCCTGGCCTCGCTGGGCGGCATCGACCTCGACCCGGGCATCCCCGCGCCGGAGGCCGCGCGCTTCACGCGTCCCGAGGGCGACGGCGACGGCGGATCGTTCTACCAGGCCCACTTCTACGTGAACCCCATCCTCTACTACCTCGAGGTGGTGACCGACTTCCCCTGCCTGGAGAAGGGCAGCTTCGACCTTGCATACCTCACCGAGGTCGACCCGCTCTGGGCCGACGACGAGCTCACGCTGATCATCAATCCCGACGCGGTGCTGTTCGCCAACCCCGTGGCGGTCGCGGCCTGCGCCGCCGACTGCGTCGCCGCCTCGATGGGCTTTGGCATCCGCGAGATGTTCTGGTGCGCGGGCTGCCAGGGCGGCCTCTACCCGATGAACGGCCACGTGCCGTACCACATGGGCGGGGTACGCACGGCGGCGCTGATGGCCCAGCGGCTGACGGCCAAGATGCACCGGGAACTCATCGCCTGGGGCTGGCACGGCCAGGCCGGCCTGTGCGGGCCGTACTTCCTGCCGGTCATGGACAAGGCCGCCTACAAGACCCAGCTCACCTACCCGATCCCGGCCACGTCGAAGGAGGCCGGCAAGTGCTGCCAGCCGTTCGGGCGCCAGACCGTCACCTGGGGCGCCGGCAAGGAGTACCCCGTTCAGGGCGAGGACTTCGCCTTCATCCTGTTTCGCAAGAGGAACTGCTGTGTGGGCTACTGACCTTCTCCGCGGGCGGAAGCTCGTCCTGGCGTTCGTGCTCGCCGTCCACGCGGCGGCATCCCCTGCCGCCGGGCCAGTCGTGGGTCCGGCCGCGCCCGCCATCACCGATGCAGACCTCGAGCGGGTGCGCCGCGAGCAGCCCACCGTCACCGAGCAGGACATCGATCAGGCCCGGCGCAAGCACCGCATGCCCGCAGAAGCGGAGCTGAAGGCGGCGCCCCCGGCGCCGGCCCCCGCCATCGATGCGCTGCCCCGGCCCGCGACGAACATGCCGATCGACCTCGAGGCCCTGGCGCGGGGCTATGCCGCGCAGGCGGGCGCCATGCAGGCCGCGGAAGGGCTGGCGCAGGGGCCTGGGCTGATGGTCTTCGTGAGCCTGTCCATGCCGCGCCCTGCGCTGCAGCGGCTGATCGACCAGGCCGCGCGCGCGCGCGCCTCCGTGATCCTGCGCGGACTCGCACAGGGGTCGCTGCGCGAGACCGTGGCGCAGGTGCAGCCGCTCATCGGCACGCGCCAGGTGGCGGTGCAGATCGACCCGCAGGCCTACGACCGGTTCTCGATCGAGCGCGTGCCCAGCTTCGTGCTGGTGCGCGACGGCACGCGCCCGGTCTCGTGCGCCAGCGGCACCTGCGCGCCGCCCGAGGCCTTCCTGCGCGCGGCCGGCGACGTGAGCCTGGACTATGCGCTGGAGCACATGGTGCGCGCTGCGCCGGCGTTCCAGGGCGACGCGGCGGGCTTTCTGCGGCGGCTGAAGGAGTAGCGCCACCATGCTTCTCACGCTCTCCCTCCTCCTGCGCCGGGCCGTGGTCTGGGCCACGCTCGCCTGCTTCGTAACCACCCAGACCGCGGCGCAGACCGGCGCGCACGCCGAGGGCACGGCTGCGGGCCAGGCCGCGAATCCCGTCATCCGCGGCGCGATCAATGCCCCGGACGCCTCCGCCGTGGTGCCGGGCTACACGAACGCGCCGCCCGAGCGGCTCTACTACGGGCAGCCCAACCTCTCGGGGCAGACCAGCGCCCGGCTAGCGGGCTGCGCGATGACTCCGAACGACCCCGTGTGCCAGGCGCTGCTGGGTGCCCGGGCCTCGGCCCACACGCCGCGCGAGCCGGTGTCTCCGTACGACCCCGCCGTGCTGGATGCCCGCCGCATCGCGTCCAACCCGTCCACCCAGCTAGAGGACATTGCCAGCTTCTACGCCGGCTGCCAGGTCGACACGGTGGCCACGCCGGCCACGGAGACCCGCGTGTGCCGGCAGTATTCCGGCGCTTCCGCGCTGTCCTGCGCGCGCACGCTGTCCGTGGCGGTCTCGCGCACCAGCAGTTGCCCGCCCGGGGAGTGGTTTGCCCAGGGAACCGCGGGAGCGATCGGCCTCGGCGTGCAGTGCAAGCCGGACCAGCCAGCCTCGCAGCAGCGCATGCGCGTGACCGCGGGCGGCGCGCCGGTGGCCTTCTTCGACGTCGACATGACCAGCGCGTACGTGTTCCCGCAGATCGTGGCGCCGCTGCCCGGCGGGGATCCGATGGGCGGCGGCAGAAACGGCCTCTGGGTCGCCAACAACCGCTGCAATGGCGACGACTGCCGGGTCACCGGCTATGTGGCCCAGGAATACCGGCAGGTCTGCACGGGTGGCGGCGGCGATTCGGGGGACATGCAATGCACGACCGAACGGCCCTTCCTGGAGATCTATGGCGCCTGCCCCGCCGGCACGCAAAGCGGCGACCGGATCGGCCACACGACCGGCGCCGCAGGCGATGCCGGGGATGTTCAGACCACCTACCTCGAGGAGGGACGCTGCTACGCCCCCAGCGAGGACCCCGAGGACGCGCCGGGCGAGGACATCACGCGCACCCTCCAGGGGTCCTACTGGCGGCCGGCCGGCAGCCGCCCCGTGGTGGGCTTCCGGCTCAACCCGCTGTACGGGTACATCCCGCAGATGACGCTGGGCTACGAGCGGCCGCACACGACCGTCATCGAGACCGACCAGTGGGACGACCAGTGCCCGGCGCTGGACGCAGAAGGACGCTGCGCCGTCACCGGCGCGGCGCGCTGCGTCGATGGGCCAGCCACCAAGGAGATCGACGGCGCGCCGGTCACCCGCTCCTGCTGGCGCTACGAGACCTCGCTCTCCTGCCAGTACGGCGCGCCCACGGACGAATGCGCGCCCCTGGCCACCGCGGGCTGCACGCCCACTGGCACCACCTGCCGCCAGCCGAACCCGGCCACGGGGCTGTGCGAGATCACCGAGAACACCTACAGCTGCCCGGTCGCCCCGGGCTCCGCGGTCACGGCACGCAACTGCCCGAAGGACGTCTTCTGCATTGCCGGCAGCTGCTTCAACACCACCTACACCAACGACGCGGATTTCGCCCGCGCCATGTCCTTCCTGGAAGCCGGGCGCGAGGCCGGGGTCTACCTCGACACCGACAACCTGCAGGTGTTCCGGGGCGAGGCCAACCGCTGCAGGGACCGGCTGCTGAAGAACTGCTGCATGTCGGACGGCGCGGGCAAGGGCATGAGCAACCAGAGCATGTTCGGCGTGGGCTCGCGCCTGGTCTTCGACGCCCTGATGAACGCCGGCAACCGCCAGTTCCTGTACCAGGGCATGCAGGCCTTGCTCCTGGGCGGCGGCTTCTCCGGCAGTTTCACCACCTACGGCGTCACGGTCGCCGTGAACGGAACCGCGCTGCCCGCCGGTTCCTCGGTGCTCTACGCGGGCGAGAGCGTGGTCGTGGCCTTCGACCCATGGAGCCTCGTCATCGCGATCGTGATCTACGTCGTGATGGCCGCCATGTCCTGCGACGAAGAGGAAGGCAAGCTCGCCATGAAGGAAGGCGCCCGCCTGTGCCACACGGTCGGCACGTACTGCTCCTCTTGCATCCGGATCCTGGGCAAGTGCGTCTCCTGCATCACGCACACGACGAGCAAGTGCTGCTTCAACTCCGTGCTGGCCCGGATCATCAACGAGCAGGGTCGCCTGCAGGTCATGAAGTGGTGGGGAACGGCCGAGGCGCCTGACTGCTCGGGCTTCACGATCGCGCAGTTGCAGGCCCTGGACTTCGCGCGCATGGACCTCACTGAGTTCTATGCCTCGATCGTCCCGAACATGCCCAACGTCGGCGCGATGCAGAGCGGCGCCGCCGGTCGCGCCAGCAACTGCTACTACGGCGAAGGGAGGTGCCAATGAACTGCGCCGCGCGCCGGGCCGCCGCCTTCGCGGGCGCCGCCCTCTTCCCGCTTCTGATGGCGCAGCCACGCGCCGAGACGTTCCGCACCCCCGTGGCGGACGCCCGCCCCGTCCTGCTGGCGGCGCTGCAGTCCGCGGACGGCATGGCGCATGGCGTCCTCGTCGGCGAGATCGCCGACGCGATCACCCAGCGCTTCGAGGCCACCTCGCCCATCTACATCGATGTGTCGACCGAGAAGCGCTATCGCGAACCGGGCTGCAGCCGGCTGAAGGTGCTGTTCTGGCAGGAAGGCGTGAAGCTGCCCGACGTGGCCGCGCCGCGCAGGCAGACCATCGAGTTCGGCATCAACTACTGCCTCGACGGCTTGCCGCCGAAGTCGCTGCGGTGAGGGCACCATGAGGACCGGCCACGCTCCTTGCCCGCGTCAGCGGCTGCTGCTCCTGGCACTGATGCTGCTCGGCGGCACGGCGGCGGCAGCGAACGGCGCCGCCGCATCCCTCCAGGATGAGCCGCGCCCGTACTGGTCGGACGCCTGGCGCGGCTGGCACTTCTACGAAGACCCTCCCGCCGAAGAGCGCGAGCCCTCCGCCCGCCCCGCCCCGCCCATGCCCGCACGGCCGCTGGCGCCGCCCCGGCCGCCCGAGCTCGTGGAGTTCGAACGGCTGCAGAAGGCGCTGGAAGACCTGCGCAACATCGCGATCATGCGTCCGACCGAGACCAACGTGCGGCGCTACATGGAGCTGGAGATGCAGGTGGTGGACCGCGCCTCCTACTTCGCCGACATGGCCCAGCGCATCGCCTGGGCCACCCCGGCGCTCGACCCGACCTTGCAGGGCCGCCCGGTCAACGCGCAGGCGCTGGAGGTCTTTGACCAGCAGCAGCGGGCCGAGCGCTCCGGCTCCGTGGCCGCCCTGGGCGCCGACCACGTCCTCATCTTCTTTTATCGCAGCGACTGCCCCTACTGCCACGCCTTCGCCCCGACCCTCCAGGCCTTCGAGGCACGCCACGGCATCCGGGTCGAGGCGGTGAGCGTCGACGGCGGTCCCATGCCGGCATTCCCGCGCGCGCGTCCCGACAACGGCATCGCCACCGCGCTGCGCGTCGCCCAGGTGCCGGCCGTGTTCCTGGCCCACCCCGCCTCCGGAAAGATCACCCAGATCGGCTCCGGCGTTCTCTCCGAGTCGCAGTTGCTGGAGCGCATCTCCATCGTCACGTCGCCCGCGGGCGAAGCCATGTTGCCGGGCGCAACGCAGCACCTGGCCCTGCCCTAGGAGGTTCCCGTGCCATCCCCCTCGCGCTCCATCCACCGCAGCAGGGCCATCGCGTTGGCCGTGTCCCTGGCGATGCTGTCCACGGGCCAGTCCGCGCGGGCCGACCTCAACAGCGAGGTGAACGACATGTTCGCCAACCTCGGCGCCATCGGCAACTACACCGCACCGGGCGCTTTCCGGGGCCAGACCTACAACACCTACACGGGCGGCAACCTCATGATGCGCTCCCCCAACAAGGTCTACCAGCTCGCCGCCATCCAGTTCCCGTCGGCCAAGGCGGGCTGCGGCGGGATCGACGTCTTCGGGGGCAGCTTCAGCCACATCTCCGCGCAGGAATTCAAAGCCATGTTGAGAAACATTACGGCCGCCTTGCCCGGCATCGCCTTCCAGCTCGCGCTGGAGGCCGTGTCTCCCTTGCTCGGCGGTTTGACCAAGTGGGCCAAGGGCCTGGAGACATGGATCAACAACGCGCGGATCAACTCCTGCGAGACCGCCAAGGCGATTGTCAGCACCGCGGCCGAGGCCGTGGGCTACAGCTCGCAGGAGACCTGCGCGGACCTCGCGATGGAAATGGGCCTGGAAAGCGACCGGGACGCGGCGCGCAAGCGCTGCGGCACGGACCGGCCCAGCATCCTGTCCTCCGCGCGTTCCTCGGGCGATGCCAACGTGCGCAACAAGGCGCCGTTCGTGGGCAACCTCACCTGGAAGGCCCTGCAGTACACCGGCGCCGCGCTCGACGACGCGGGGCGGGAACTGATCATGAGCATGGTCGGCACCGTCATCTACTATCCCGAAGAGTCCGGCCGCGACCCGGAGCCGGTCGCGCCGACGCTCACCTCGATCAGCCAGCTGCTCTACGGCCAGGCCGCCGGCACGGGCGACAACGTCATCCAGCACCTGCTGCGCTGCAACGACTACACGGCGTGCGACGTCGTCTCGCTCAACACCGCCTACAACCATGTGCCCTTCACCGCCAAGGTCGAGGCCATGATGCGCTCGATCGCCGACAAGATCGCGACGCGCACGCCCATCCCCAACAACTCGGCCGAGGTCGGCTTCGTCAACCAGACCACGGAGCCGGTCTACAAGATGCTCTCGGTCGGCACCAGCATTCCCGGCTCGGGCCTGGCCGACAGCCTGATCGGCCAGTACCGCGACGTGATCGCGGCCGATTACGCCTATGTCTTCCTGGAGCGCAACCTGCGCGTGGGCATGGCAGCGCTGGCCAAGGACTACACGCTCCAGCAAACCCAGCGCGAGCAGGCCAACCAGATCCGCCAGCGCGCACAGGCGATCCTGCTGCTGCTCAGCCAGGAAAAGAGCCTGCTGTACCAGAAGGTCGGCTCATACCGTGCCGTGGCCAGCCACCTCGAACAGCTGGAGCGCCAGTTGCGCTCCAGCATGCCCCAGCACGTGATGGACATGCTCGGCCAGCAGGCCGCCTACGTGACCCGGTAGTGGCGATGGGGCGGCAGCACCATGTGGGAGATCTACGCCTACCAGAACGCGGACAGCCTGTTCGGGATCTTCAACGCCACCGCGGCCGTCCACTCGTCCGGCGACTACGCATCGGCCGTGGCGCTGGTGGCCTTCTGCGGCTTCGTCACCGCGCTCATCGCCTACGCCTTCGCCCCGGAAAAGCTCGAGGGGTGGAAGTGGCTGGCCTCCGTGATGCTGGTCTTCAGCATCCTGATCGTGCCGAAGGTGACCGTGGGGATCGTGGACAAGACCGGTGGCTCCGCGGTCCGTGTCGTGGACAACGTGCCGTTCGGCGTGGCGCTGCTGGGCAGCATGACCAGCACCGTCGGGCACACGATCACGGGACTCTTCGAGACGGCGTTCCAGCAGATCCCCGGCCCCGGGGCGCTGCCGGAGGAACTGGCGTACCAGCGCAACGGCCTGATGTTCGGCAATCGCCTCGTGCGGGAGACCGGCAACGTGGTGTTCCAGAGCCCTGACTTCCGCACCGACCTGATCAACTTCATCCACAACTGCACGACCTACGACCTCATCGACGGCACGCTCGACCCTGCCGCGTTCTCTGCGTCGGGTGACGTCTGGGCGCTCATGGGTTCACCCAACCCAGCGCGCTTCAGCACGCTCACCGGCGCGAACGGCAATGTGGGGGTGGACACCTGCCCGAACGTCTACCAGAGCCTCAACGGACGGCTGCCCGCACAGCTCCAACGGATCCAGGGACGCCTGGCATTCCAGCTCAATCCCACGCTCCCCGCGACCGCGGCGGCGGCGGCCATCGCGGGGCAAGTCCAACAGGCTTACCTCAAGAACAGCATCGCCGATGCCTCGGCGACCGCCGCCGACATCATCCGGCAAAACGCCATGCTCAACGCACTGGAGGACACGGGTAAGATCATCGGGCAGAAGGTCAACGATCCTGCCGCGATGGTGCTGGCCGTGGGCCGCGCCCAGGCCGTGGCGCAGATGAACGCCTCGTGGCTCAACTACGGCAAGGTGGCCGAGCAGGCGCTGCCGGTGTTTCGCAACGTCATCGAAGCGCTGACCTACGTCCTGTTCCCGCTCATGGTGCTGCTGCTGATGCTGACCAGCGGGCGCGAGACCATGCTGGCCATCAAAGGCTACGCAACGATCCTCATATGGATCCAGTTGTGGCCGCCTCTCTACGCCGTGCTGAACTACATGGCCTCCATTTATGCGGCCTACGACCTGGCCGCCGCGGCGGACCTCGGCACGGGCGCACGGGCACTGACCCTCCAGACCTCCTCCGTCATCTACTCGCGCGCGCTCTCCGGCGAGGCGATCGTCGGCTACCTGGCGATGAGCATCCCGTTCGTCGCCTGGGCCGCGCTCAAGCGCATGGAGAACTTCGGCACCGCGCTCGTGGGCGGCCTGTCGGGCCTTCAGGCCAGCCTCTCGGGCGCGACCGCTGCTTCGACCGTCGGGAACACCTCGCTGGGCAACATCTCCATGGACCAGATGCAGCTCGCGCCGCAACGCACCTCGGCCTTCATGGGCAGCTGGCAGCACGACCTCAGCGGCAATACCTTCTCGTCGAACGCGCTCACCGGAAGGACCGCGGTCAGCCTGCTGCGCAACCAGGGCTTCGCGTCGAGGGTAGTCTCCATGCGGGTGTCGGAGCAGGACGTTCAGGAGGCGAGCCATCAGGTGGATGCTGCGCGCGGCGAGGCCATCGCGGCCAGCTCCGAGCGCTCGGCCGTCCTCGCGGAAGCCTTCACCAAGGGCATGGCCAAGCTGAACTCTTCGCGCAGCAGCAGCGGCTCCACGTCGAGCAGCTTCGAACAGTTCGGCGAGACGCTCCACCGGCTCGACCAGGTCAGCAAGAGCGTGGCGGACACAACAGGCCTAACACAGGCCCAGGCGGCGCGCATTGCCTTTGGGGCCTCTGCTCGTCTCGGCGTTGGGGGCGCCGTGGATAAGAACTACAGTTCGAGCCTCTCCTCGGCCGAGCAAAAGGCCCTTGGCTCAATGACCGCGGAGCAGTTGGCCGACTTCAAGCAGTTTGGCGATCGAGTCTCCAGAGACAGGAGCTTCATGACGGTGGTTGCCAGCGATGCGCGTGAGGGACAGGATCTCGCGGCCCGCCTTGCGACGAGCACAGCCAGGTCGGAGCGCGCCGACGCCAGCCTATCGGAGCGAAGTGCCTTCGCCGAGCGCGTCTCGACGGCCTATGAAAGGGGGGAGACCATCTCCATCGACATCGCTCAGGATCCTCACAACCTTGCAATGTTCACCCGCTACGCTGAACAGTACGGCGGTAACAGCGCCTCTGCGCGCATCCTGATGGAGGCGGAACTGGCGCGGCAGTCCCTGCGGCCGAATCGCGTTTTCTCGGATGGCACAGGGGTGCCCACGGCCTTCAGCGATGTTCGAGCACAGCATATGCAGAACTCCAGCGATCCTGCACTAGCCCCTGACCTTGCCGGACGTCACCTATCAAATCAAGGGGAGGTGATAGGTTTCGGAGGGTCGGCGACGTCGACAGCGTCTGTAGCGAACACGCCATCGTCGCTGCGGAGCACGGTTCGCGAGGAAGGAGAGCGCATCAGGGCGCTCACGTCAGCCGACCAAGGCGAATTCGACCGAAAGGCACAGATCACGAGCACGGCCGACGGCACCCTTGCATCCGAACGCTCCCTGGTGTTGCAGGCGGGCAAGCAGGTCAAAGAGGACGCTGCACCGCTCGTCGATAACGCGACGCGAGCGATAAAGGACGTCTTGAAGAAATAGCTAGGTTAGATGTTCTTATCGGCATCCAACATATGGGACCCATGCTCAGGGCGCGGGGGCTTCGTGAAGGGTAAATGACCTTCATCTCGCCAATAGTTGAAGGCAGCTTCGCGGCCCATCATGTCGGAGCCGGCGATTGAATCAGCCTCCTCGGTGTTCCGAAGCTGGCGAGGCCGCTGCCGTCGCTTCCCGAACTGCGACAGCGCGCCACCGATCGCTCCACCGAACAGAGCGCCGACAGCCATCATCACGATCCGCAGCCCCCAGTCATCGTTGCGAGCTGGCAGAAATCCCGCCCCAATGCCAAGCAGCAAGAAGACGACGAAGACGATTTTCCGCATACGAGCCTCTCTGAATGGTCTCAACCTTAGCGATTCGAATCGATTGGTGCAATGCATCTGCTGCCAGGCAAGACTCTGGACCTCTCGCCACCTTCTACCCTCTCACGATGCGTGCGCTAGTCGGACGCCGAGCGAAACCTCATGGCCTGACGGAGTTCGATCATCCAGACACCCCGTCTCGTTGATCCAGCTCATACGCTCGCGCTATGCGCGCCGCGAGCTCGTGAACCGTCACGTCGCCCAGCTGCAGGGCCTTGGGATCGATCGAATCGTCGGTCACGACGCGATCGAGAAACCGGCGGAGGTCGTCCCCGATCCTGGGCGCCAAAGGGATGCGCGTCGCTGGTGCCAGCAGTTGGGACAGGCGCAGCACGTCATTGAGGTGCTTGCGGATGTCCCTGCCATCGACATTGGCGCCCTGCTCCTTGCGCAGGCTCAACTCCAGCCACGCGATGGCCTTCAGCGGGATCAACCGGTCTTCACCGACCCATGGCAGGCCGTCCACTTCGCGGCGGCCGGACAGGATGAACTCGTAGTAGTCCTCGTCCAGCAGAATGGCCGACAGGCTCGACACGGCCTCTTCCATCGGAATCGGCGTCAGGCGGCTGCCCGCGGCCGGCTCCAGTCCCTCCGGTGCGCGCGCGAAGAGTTCGACCATGGCCGGAAAGCGCTCGTCGGCCGGCTTCTGGAAGCGATAGAACACCGGCTTGCCGGTCTCGCTGGCCTGCCGGATCCCGTATCCCCCGGCCTCCACGAAGCTCCAGAACGCCGCGCCAAAGGCAGGCGTCAGCGCCTCGACGTGGAGAACGACATCCAGGTCCTTGGTGGCGCGGAATGGGAGGCCGGCGTCCTCCATGGTCAGCGTGGCGGCCGTGCCGCCAATCAGGACATATTGGTCTGCATGCTCCTCGAACCAGTGCCGGAAGAGATCCAGGCCCCTCACCATGGCAGTTGCTCCTTCAGTTCATCCAGCGCCATTCGGACCCGGTCGTCCGTGCTGTCCTGCAAGCTCAGGATCAGCGACAGCGGATCCACGGTCGCCCGTTCCGGCCCCAGAGCGGGGCTGTAGGCCCACAGCTGCCACTCGTGCGCGGCTGGCGTCGGCTCGGGCAGCACCTGCATGCCGACCTTGCTGGCGGCCTTCCACTCTGCCGGCCCAGCCGCGTACACGACAGTGGTTGGCTCAGCCACGAGGGTATGGCGCGACAGGGCGCTGAGGCCGGCGAGCCGAAGCTGCCCGACGGCGTTTGCGCTCCCGGGCACCCACACGGTTCTCTTCACGGGTGTGCGCATAAGCGGCGCTGCCCGCTCCCAGATCTGCCGCGGGTGCGAATCCATCCGCAGCCAGCGCGACCGCCCGACGGCGTACGGCTTCGCCAGCCCGGTTTTGGCGAGTTCCCTGACCACCCGCGACATCGTCATGGCCGTGTAGCCCAGTGCGCTCCCGATGGCCGAGGCTTGCCATTCGGCCTGCCAGGGCTGTCTCAACAATACGCTGATCAGCACGGCCTGAGCGGAAGGGCTCAGTGCCTCTTCAGCCGCCGGAGCACGCTGCCGGAAGTACTCGCGCAGATCCAGCCCGAGGTCGGGAAGGTAGAGTTGGTTGCCGGGCACGACGAACGGCACCCGGTGTTCGATCAGGCGCTTGCGTTCGTACGATGCCAACGCGTCCGTACCGTAGATCACCGGCTTGCCCGATACCGCCCGGACCTTGTCCATCCACCTGCGGATCTCGCTGAGCGGCGGCCGTTGCGCGGATGGCGCGAAGGCCAGCACGACGCCCTGTCCCAGCAGGACCATTTCGCTGAAACGGAAGGCGTCGCGCAGGAAATACGGCAGCTCGTCGGCACCCGCCCACGGCGTTGCGTCCTGGATGCGAAGGCCCAGGACCTGCTGCAGGTACGCCCGCACTTCTGCCTCGAAATTCTCCATTGCCCTTGCATCATAACTCTCTTTTCGCACAATAACATCTAAGAAGTTATCGTGCAAACTTCTGTTATCCAAAAACGCCACATCCCAGGGAACGCGCCGTACGGGCCGCAGGCGCGTGAGCCGTCGGCTTCCCGGCCGAGGCCGGCAGGCCCGCACCTGCGCACAGCTCCCCACGCCGGCCAGGAGGCGTTTGCACCGTTCGGCGTCGCCGGCGTGGTGCTCGGTCTGGCATGCAGCCATGCCCAGGCCCCCACCGATGGCACTGCCGGTGGCCATCGCGGGCGGGGTCACCGGCACCCCACCGACGCACGGAACGCGGAACGCAAGGTGCGTACCGTGCCCTTCGTGGAGCCGTCGACGCTGCGCGACAGCATGGCGACCTTGGCCGGCGGGAGAGCCGGCAGTCCGAGGGCTTCGCCAACCTCCACGAGCCCCGCCGTCGCGAGGCGGCGGGGAAGTGGGAGCACACCGATTCCCGCAGCCGCCGCGGAGATGGCGGTCGCCACCCCTCCCCCGCGGAACGCATCGACCCACGGCACGTTGGAGCGAACAAGCAGACGGATGGCGAGGGCGCGCACGCCACAGGTCTCCACCACGGTGATCAACGGCAGAGGCTTGCCCGCGAGTCGCGCCGTGCGGCTGGCGTACCAGCCGTAGCAGTCCTCGAAGAGCAGATCGCCATCGCGCCGCGCGCCTTGCCGGATCACCGCCACGTCCAGATCGCCCTGCTCGAAGGCCTTGCGCACCTCGCTCGAGAAGTCGACGCGCACCTTCAGGAGCAAGCCAGGATCGTGTGCGTTCACGCGCGCGATGATCTCGGGCAGCTCCGGCCCCGCGACGTGATCGCTGATCGCGATGTTGAGCTCGCGGCCCGGCACCTTCACCCCTTCCAACGCGCTCTGCTGCGCGGCCAGCAGATCCTGCGCCAGTGGTAGGAAGGCCTCGCCCTCGGTGGACAGGCGCACGTGCCTGGGCGTCCTATCGATGAGGCGCCTGCCCATCGCGGCCTCGAGCCGGCGCACCTGGGCGCTGACACCGGCCTGCGTCATGCCCAGGGCCTCGGAGGCCAGCGTGAAGCTGTGCAGCTCGGCCACCAGAACAAAGGTCTCCACGGCGGCGAGATCGAGGTGCTGGCGCATGCTGGACAACGAGCCGCTATCTCTGAAACAGCTGCTGCTGGCTTTATCTCGGCGCCCCGCGCCGATAGATTGTTCCCAATGCACCGCGACGCATGGACCCTTCCGGATTTCCATGCACGGCCCACGCCGTCCGCAGACCTTCAACCAGGGAGCAGCCATGCAACAAGTCCCCGCCGCAGCCAGGTACAAGCCCTACACACGTCTCACGATCCGGCAAGCGCCGCAATGGGAAGCCCTGTCCGGCGAACAGCGGCTGGCGATCGACATCGTGGCGCGGGTGCTCCCTTTCCGCGTCAACGCCTATGTCCTCGACCAGCTGATCGACTGGGACAACATTCCGGACGATCCGATCTACCGGCTGACCTTCCCGCACAGGGACATGTTGTTCGAGAGTGAGTTCTCGCTCTTGCATCGCATGGTCTCCAACGGCGAGCCCGACGCCGCGATCGATCCGGTGGTCCGGTCGATCCGCATGCGGATGAATCCGCACCCGGCCGGGCAGATGACGCACAACATCCCCATGCTGGACGGTGTCGCGCTGCGCGGCCTGCAGCACAAGTACCGCGAGACCGTCCTGTTCTTCCCGAGCGCGGGGCAGACATGCCACGCCTACTGCACGTTCTGCTTCCGATGGCCGCAGTTCGTCGGCATGGAGGAACTCAAGTTTGATGCCAAGGAGTCGCAGGAACTGGTCGCCTACCTGCGCCGCCACCCCGAAGTCACCGACGTGCTGATCACCGGCGGCGATCCTCTCGTGATGAACGCGCGCTCGCTGTCGGAGTACCTTGAGCCGTTGCTGGCGCCCGAGCTGGCGCACGTGCAAAACATCCGCATCGGGACCAAGGCCGTGGCCTACTGGCCGCAGCGCTTCGTCAGCGACAAGGACGCCGACGAGCTGATGCGTCTGTTCGAGCGCATCGTGTCCGCCGGACGCAATCTCGCCGTGATGGGGCACTACAACCATCCGCGCGAGCTGCAGCACCCGGTCGCGCAGCAGGCGGTCCGGCGCATCATCGGCACGGGAGCGACCTTGCGGATGCAGGCGCCGCTCATCCGCCACGTCAACGAGGACCCGGCCTGCTGGAGCGAGCTCTGGACCACCGGCGTGAGGCTGGGCGCGACGCCGTACTACATGTTCGTCGAGCGCGACACCGGCCCCAGCGACTACTTCAAGCTTCCCCTCGCGCGCGCCTACGACATCTTCCAGCGCGCCTACCGCTCGGTCTCCGGCCTCGCGCGCACGGTGCGCGGCCCATCGATGAGCGCATTCCCTGGCAAGGTGATGATCGACGGCGTGGTCGAGCTCGCCGGTGAGAAGGTGTTCGCGCTGCAGTTCCTGCAGGCGCGCAATCCGCTCTGGGTGCGAAGGCCCTTCTATGCCGGCTTCGACGACCAGGCGGGCTGGCTCGACCAGCTGCGCCCGGCCTTCGGCGCGCGCCGCTTCTTCTTCGAGGAAGAGGACGCAACGGACGGTCCCATCCGCCACGAGGGCGCGCGCTCCATTCCGATCGCTTCCGCGGTGCATTGAGCCCGCGGGCATACCCGCCGGACCCACGGACCACGGCGCCACACGAGGAGACATCGACCATGCAAGCGATACGGATGGCCATCATCGGCATGGGCCCGCGCGGGCTCACCGTGCTCGAGCGGGTTCTGGAGCATGCACACAGGCTCCCCGCTGCGACCCCTGTCCGGATCGACGTCTACGACGACGGCGTGGCCGGGGAAGGCTGCCACCGCTCCGCCCAGCCCGATCACCTGCTCATCAACACCGTGGCCTCGCAGGTCACCGTCTTCGCACCCGCGAGCAAGGCGGGAGGCCAGGGCGGCATCTCGCTGGTCGAGTGGGCGCACGGCGCGGGCTACCGGCGGCATGGCAACCGCTTCCATCGCGAGGCGCCCGGATCGGGCGTGCCGATCACCCAGGCCGACCACCTGCCGCGCAGCCTGCTCGGCGAATACCTCGCCTGGGCCTACCGGCGCATCGCCGGTATGCTGCCGGCACACGTCACCGTGGCCCACCACCGCCAGCGCGTGAGGGACGTGATTCCTCAGGCCGAGGGCCACCGGGTGGTGTGCGCCGACGGCGGGGAGCACCCGGCCCGCTATCTCTTCCTGACCACGGGCCACGGCCGCCGCCAGCCGACCGAAGAGGACCGCTCGTTCGCGGACTTCGCCGCGCGCCACGCTCCGCGCAACGGCCGCCTTGCGTACTTCGCCTCGCCCTACCCCATCGAGACGCTGGACAGCATCCCGGCGGCCGCCACCGTGGCCGTCCAGGGGCTGGGCCTGACCGCGCACGACGTCGTGTCGGCCCTGACGCTGGGACGCGGCGGTCGCTACCTTCAGGCCCCAGGTGCGCTGCGCTACCTGCCCTCCGGCCGGGAGCCCCGCCTGCTGCTGTTCTCCCGCAACAGCCTGCCCTTCGCGGCGCGGGGCGTCAACCAGAAGGGACTGACCGGCCGCCACCAGGCCCGCTTCTTCACTGCGGAGACCGTGGCCCGCACGAGGCAGGCCGTGCTCGCCGCCACGGGCGACCCGCGCCTTGACTTCCAGGCAGACGTGCTGCCGCTCGTCCTTCGGGAAATGGCGTACGCGTACCGCTGTGCCGGGCAAGACGCCGAAGGGGACGCACCAGGCCCCGGCGAGGGCTTCGAGCCGACGCCGGACGAGCTGCTGGCCCTGGAGTCCATTCTCTGGCCGCTGAAGCGGAACTCCTTTGCCTCGTTCGATGCGTTCCAGGCCTTCGTGCACGGCCTCGTCGAGCAGGACCTCCTCGAGGCCGCCAAGGGCAACCGGGGCAGCGCCGTGAAGGCCGCCACCGATGTCCTGCGCGACACGCGCGAAGCCTTGCGCGCGGCCGTGGAGCACGGCGGGCTCACGCCCGCATCGCATCGCTTCTTCGTGCAGGACTTCAACGCGGCCACCAACCGCGTGGCCTTCGGTCCGCCGCGCCAGCGCAACGCCGAGTACCTGGCGTTGCGGCAGGCGGGGCTGATCGACATCGTGGGCGGGCCGGGCGCGCGGGTGGTCGCCGACGACGGTCTGGCGCGGTTCCGGATCGAGGCGCCCTACCCCGCCGGCACGCACAGCAGCGAGGCCGACGTCCTTGTGATCGCCCGGCTGGATGCCTACTCGCCGCTGACCGACGCCTCCACGCTGACGTCCCACCTCCTCGCGCGCGGGCTGATTCGCCCTTTCCGCAACGGCGACTACCACCCGAGCGGTATCGACATTGACGCAGCGATGCATCCCATCGGCGCCGACGGCACGGCACGGCCCGACATCTGGGTGCTCGGCTACCCTGCCGAGGGTCCGCATTTCTACACCCATGCGCTGCCGCGCCCGCACATCCCGTCGCGGCAAACCGAGGATGCGCAGCGCTGCATCCTCGAGATGCTCTCGGACATCGCGCGGCAGACCACAGGCGCCAGTGCCCGCACCCTGCAAGCCGCAGACCGGCCCGCACCATGACGCCCGCCTGCCGCCGGGCCGCGACGGGGATCCGCAGGCGGTTCCTGTCGGAACTCCGACGTACCGCGGCGAGCCTCCGGCGCGCCGTGGGCGCGTGAGCCGTGGCACCGAAGCGGCCTCGAAGCCCTCCCCATCCCGCCAGGACGGCACGCACAGGATCGCCCGGGGGCGTCGCGGCGCGCCAGGTCCACGCGGTGTTCTGGGCGCTCGTGCCGGTCATGCTGCTGGGGGCGGCGGACCAGGCGCTCGTCGCGCCCGCGCTGGGCGCCATGGCCCGGACCTTCGATGCCCGCGACGAGGTCGTCTGGGTCGTGACGGCCTATCTGCTGAGCGCCACGGCAAGTGCTCCGCTCGCCGGGCGGCTGAGCGACCTCTACGGACGGCGCAGCGTGCTGCTCGGCGCGCTCGGGCTGTTCCTGGCTGGCGCCCTGGTGTGCGGATGGGCCGCTTCGCTCGGGACGCTGGTCGCGGGGCGCAGCGTCCAGGGGCTGGGCGGCGGCGCGCTGGTCGCCTTGCCCAACGCCATCGTCGCGGACATCCTGACGGCGCGCGAGCGTGGCCGCTACCAGGCCTACATCTCCTGTACCCACGCACTGGCCGGCCTCGCGGGGCCACTCGCCGGCGCGCTGCTGTCGGCCCATGCGTCTTGGCGCTGGATCTACTGGCTGCAGGTGCCGCTGATCGCGACCGCAGCGGCGCTGTGCTGGCGCACCCTCGACGGCCGGCCCGCGGCCGGACGGCGGGGCGGCCTCGATCCGCTCGGCGTCGCACTGATGTCCGGTGCCACCGCCTGCCTGCTGCTCGCGCTGTCCTGGTCGGGTCGTCGCATCGGCTGGATGCAGCCCCCCACCCTGGCGCTGCTCGGGGCGGCCGCCGCGCTCGCCGGTGCCTTCCTGGGCTGGCAGACCCTGGCCCGCTACCCGCTGGTGCCCGCCTCCGTGCGGCGCCACCGCGTCGTCGCGGTGGCATCTGCCGTCGGCCTGCTTGTCGCGATGGTCCACGGGGCGCTGTACATGCAGGCACCGGTCTACCTTCAGGGCATCCACGCCATGAGCGGCTCGAGCGCGGGAACCGCGCTCGCGGTGCCCCTGGCCGGCGTGGTGCTGGGCGCCTTCCTGTCGGGGCAGTACATGCGCCGCAGCGGCCGCTACAAGCCGGCTGCGCTCGCGGGACTGCTGCTGGCGACGATCGCGGCGGGCGCCCAGGCCTGGGCGCCCGGCCGCTCGGCCGCCTGGACGGCGGTGGCCTGGATGCTGCTGCTGGGGCTGGGCATCGGCGCCAGCCAGCCGCCCATGACGCTGGCCTCCCAGAACGCCGTCCCGCCGAGCGAGATCGGCATCGCCACCGCCCTGCAGATGTTCGCGCGGGCGGTCGGCGCGGCCATCGGCGTCGCCGCCTCCAGCGCCCTGGTGCCTCAGATGCCGGGACCATGCGCGGCCTGCGCGGACGGTCTCGCGGTGCAGGCCAATGGTCCCGTCGTCGGCCCGCAGACGCTCGGCATCCTCTTCGCCGCCTTCGCGGCAATCCTGGGCCTGGCGTCGCTGGCCGCGACACGGCTGCCGGTCCTGCCGTTTCGCGAGCCACCCGCGCACGCCGCCGGGCCGGGCTGCGCGTCAGGCGAGCAGGGGAAGCAGCCGGGACACCAGGTCCCGCCGGGCTGATGCCCGGCCGGCCAGCCAGTCGTGCAGCCGGTGGCTCGCACCCTCCAGGCGCACGAGCTCGGCGCTGCGCGCATGGGCGGCGGCTTGCGCATAGCCGTCCCGCACGGCCTCAGGGATGACCTCGTCCGCCGTGCCATAGACGACGAGCACGCGCCCTGCGTACCTTCCCAGGGCATCGAGGGCCGGCGAATCGGCGAACGTGCGGGTGGCGCGGATGACTTCGCGGAACGCCGTGCCGAAGCGCGCGTCCTCGGCGCGCGCCTCGTACGCCGCGGGACAGAAGAGCACGAGGGCCTTGGGCCGAACTGCGTCGAGCACGCGGCAGGCCGTGTGCCCGGCCATGCTGGTGGCGATGAGCGCGCGGGCCCGCGACGGCCTCAGCGCCTCGACGACGCACGCCACTTCCTCCTGCCGCTGGCGCAGCGTCGCGTCCGCGAGCCGCCCTCCGCTGCGCCCATGGCCCGAGAAATCAAAGGCCGCGCAGGCCACGCCCTCGCGCGCCAGCGCCTCGCGCAGATAGCGGGTGCCGTCGGCGCTGGTGGCGGCTCCGCCGCCGTGC
Source organism: Acidovorax sp. 210-6 (assembly GCF_010020825.1). GTDB lineage: Bacteria > Pseudomonadota > Gammaproteobacteria > Burkholderiales > Burkholderiaceae_C > Simplicispira > Simplicispira sedimenti. The sequence continues at coordinate 1,288,040 of NZ_JAACJE010000001.1, read as the reverse complement.
AGGAACAGCGCGTAGTCCTGCGGGGAACAGCGCGCCGCATCCCAGCTTGCCGTGGCATGCAGCATCCCGCCCCGGAAGGCGACACCGAACGTGAATTCGCCCATTCCCCGCTCGGCAGGTTCATTCCGGCCGGATCCCGCGCGTGCGGATGAGCTGGCCCCACCGCGAGCGCTCCCCTTCCAGGAAACGCGCGAAATCGCGCGCCGTCCCGGGGTACAGTTCCGCGCCCATCTCCGCGAACCGGGCGATCACCTTCGGCTCCCGGAAGATCCGGTTGACCTCCGCGTTCAGCCGCTCGGCGATGGGCGCCGGCGTGCCCGCCGGCACGTACAGCCCGAAGAAGTTGTAGATCTGCATCGACGGCATGCCCATCTCCACGAACGTCGGCACATCCGGCAGCTGGGGCAGCCGCTGGCTGCCCGTGTAGGCGATTGCGCGGATCTTTCCCGCCTGGACCTGGGGCAGCGCCGTCACGCTGTTGTCGAGCATCAGCGGCACCTGGCCGCCGATGAGGTCGGGCAGGGCTGGCGCAGTGCCGCGGTAGGGAACGTGCAGCAGGTCCGCGCCGCTGGCGGTCTTGAGCGCCTCCAGCGCCATGTGGCTGATGCTGCCCGAGCCGAAGCTCGCCACCGCGACGCTCCCCGGGCGTTCCTTCGCCCGGGCCAGCACGTCCGGCAGGCCGGCCGTGCGCCAGCGCTCGTCGGCATTCGTCGCGACCAGCAGCAGGCCGTTGCGCTCGATCATCGAGACCGGTGTCAGGTCCTTGCGCGGATCGAAGCGCAGCTTCGGGTACAGGGCATCCGCCAGCGCCACGATGCCGCCGCCGACGAGCAGCGTGTTGCCGTCCGGCTTGGCGAGCGCCACGTGCTCGGTGCCAACGAGGCCGAACGCGCCGGACTTGTTTTCGACGATCACGGGGACCTTCAGCGAGACAGCCAGCTCCTGGGCCAGTGTGCGCCCGATCACATCGGTGAGCCCGCCCGGCGCGAACGGCACGACGACGCGGATGGTGTCCCGGGGCCAGGGCTGTTCGGCGCGGCTGGCTGCCGCCGGAAGCAGCGTGGCCAGGGCCGCCAGCATGGCGGCGAGGGAGTGCAGAAGACGTGGCATGGTGTGTCTCTCCAATGGGGTGATGGTGAACATGAAGGCAAGGCCCGGCTCGGGCCGCTGCGGGACAGGGATTTCCTTGCCGCGCGTCGCCCAGGGCGCTAGGCGCCCGGTCCGACACCCGCGGCGTAGCGGCGCTGCCAGTGCAGCGGCGCCATGCCGGGCACCGGGCTGTCGAAGCTCAGCACGCGCTCGCCCAGCAGGGACCCGAGGTACACGGTCCGGCGCTCCGGTCCTGCGAAGCACAGGCTCGAGACGTTCCCAAGCCCGCTGCTGCCGCAGGTCCAGATGCTGTCGCGCTGCAGGCACCGCGCCTCCAGGTCGCTGACGTAGCGCCGCACGTGAGCGTTGTCGGTGTCGGCCAGCACGAGCTGGCGCTCGCCGTCCGGCCGCACCACGTAGACCTTGTTGCTCACGATGCAGGTCAGCCAGGCGCCGCCGAAGGCATCGAAGCACACGCCGTCGGGCTGGTCGCCGGGCTCGAACTCGCACACCGTCTCGCGATCGGTAAGCCGCGGCCCGGGCCGCAGCCGGAACCGCGACAGGCGCCGGGCATGGGTCTCGTTGACGTAGACGAATCGCCCGTCCGGCGAGAACGCCAGTTCGTTCGCGTAGCCGAGCCCGTCGGCCACGATGCGCGTTCCCCGTTCGTCGTGCACCGCGATGTAGCCGTCCGCCACGTCCGGGTACCAGGCCGCCATGCGCGGGATGCGCCGCGTGCTGACCGTGAACCACACCCTGCCCTCGGCGTCCTCCAGCACGAAGTTGGTCGGCGGCAGCGGCCGTCCCTCCAACGCCGTGACGACAGGGACGGCCGGTCCGTCCGCGCCCAGCTCGTAGACGCCGCCGTCGGTGTCGCCCAGGTGCGCGACCAGCACGCAGCCGTTGCCGCGCAGCGCGATGCCGTTGGCGTGCAGCGGTCCACCCGCCAGCGTGGCGCCCCGGACGAGCCGGGCGCGGCCGTCCGGCGCGATGGCGGTGAATCCCCCGCGCCGGTCCGACATCAGGAACGCGCCTTCGTGGTTCGCGAGGATGCACTCCGGGCTCCTGAGCCCCGCGAAGGCCGGCCGCAGCTCGGACATGCCCACCCGGAAGTCGCGCGGCAGCGGATAGGCCCGCACGGGGCCAGCGTGGACCATGGGCATGCTCACGGCTCGAGTTTGAGCTGGCGTTCCGCGACGATCTTGCGGCGCACGGCCAGTTCGCGCTCGATCAGCGCCGCGAACGCGGCCGAGGTGCCGCCGACGGGCCGGATGCCGGCCTTCTCGAAGCGCTGGCGCACGACCGGATCCTCCAGCGCGCGCGCCGCCGCGGCCTGGAGCTTGTCGTGGAGCGCCTGCGGCAGCTTGGGCGGGGCGACCAGCCCCATCCACGCCGTGTTGTCGAGCGCGGGCATGCCGGCCTCGGTGAACGTGGGCACCTGCGGCAGGCTGGGACTGCGCTGCGCGCTCATGACGGCAATGCCGCGCAGCGCACCCGACTGGATGTGCGGGAGCATCGACGGCAGGTTGTCGAACATCATGTCCACCTGCCCCGCCAGCAGGTCCGAGATGGCGGGGCCCGCGCCCTTGTAGGGCACGTGGACCAGGTCGGTGCCGGACACCGCCTTGAACAGCTCGCCGTCCAGGTGGCCGACGCCGCCCGTGCCCGCCGACGCGAAGGTACAGGGCACCGGGCAGCGCTTGAGCCGTGCGACCAGCTCCTCGAGGCTGTTCACCGGCAGCCTGGCGGCGTTGACGGCGAGCACCACGGGCACGGTGGCGAGCGTGATGACCGGCGTGAAGCCCGTGACCGGGTCGTACGGGTTCTTCGGGTTGATGGCCGGATTGGTCGCCATCGTGGAGACGGTGGCCAGGCCCAGCACGGTGCCGTCGGGCGGCGCCTTGGAGACGAAGTTCGCGCCGACGGAGCCGCCCGCGCCCGGGCGGTTCTCGACGATGACGGGCTGGCCGAGCTCGCGCCCCAGCGCGTCCGAAACCGCGCGCGCCACGATGTCCGTGGCGCCCCCGGGGGCGAAGGGAACGATGAGACGCACCGGCCGGTCGCCGAGCGACTGGGCATGCGTGGCGAGCGCGGCGAACAGGCCGAGGGCGGCCGTGGCCGCGCGCAGGAATCGGGCGAGATGCATGGGAACTCCTGAAACGGGTTGAGGGATGGGAAAGGGACGGCGTGAGGAAGGGCGGAAGCGAGGCATGCGCGGGCGCCGCGCCGCTCAGTCCCTGGCGGCCTCCGCGGGAAGATCCGAGGCGATGTGCGCGTAGCCGCCGCCTGGCTCCCTGCGCATGAGGGCGCCGCTGAAGGCCTGCTCGGGCAGGTTCTGCGCGGAATAGACGATGGCGTCCTCGGTGTCGCTGAGGTTCTGCAGGTCGTGCGCGACCCAGGCCGGCACGTAGAAGCTGTCGCCGTCCGACCAGGTGATGCGCTCGCCGGCGATCTCCGAGGCGCCCTGCCCCTTGAGCACGAAGTACAGGTGCCAGAACGAATGGCTGTGCATGCGTCCGCGCTCGCCGGGCCCCAGAGCCTGGACGATCAGGGAGATGCTGCCGTTCAGGGCGAAGGCCCCGGGCTCGTCGCTGCGCGTGAGCGCCATGGCCCGCGTGAGCCGCTGCGGGCTGCTCGGCTGGGCCGCCAGGGCCGCGCCCACATCGGGCTTGCGCCAGATGGCGGGCCGGCCCACGGGCTGGGCGGTGCGCGCCAAGTAGTCAGCGAAGGCGATCAGGTGGCCCTTCATGGCAGCACCTCCTCGGTCGTGGCGAGCAGGACGCTCAGGCAGATGCCTTCCATCGCCTGCTCCAGCTCCTGCAGGCCCGGAAAGCTCGGCGCCAGGCGCAGATGGCTGTCGCGCGGGTCGTGCCCGAGGGGAAAGGCCTTGCCCGCCGGCACCAGCGCGATGCCCAGTTCCTGGGCAAGCGCCACGACGCGCCGGGCGCTGCCGTCGCGTACCTGCAGGCTCACGAAGTAGCCGCCACGCGGCGTGGTCCAGTTGGCGAGCCCGCGGCCCGCCAGCTCGCGCCGCAGGCAGGCTTCGACCAAGGCGAACTTGGGCCCGAGGATGGCGCGATGGCGGGCCATGTGCGCGCGCAGCCCGGCGTGGTCGCGCAGCAGCCGCACGTGGCGCAGCTGGTTGAGCTTGTCGGGCCCGATCGAGCGGACGCCCGCATGCCGGGCGTACCAGGCGAGGTTGGCCGGCGAGGCCGCCAGCAGGCCCAGGCCGCCGCCCGCGAAGGTGATCTTGGACGTCGACCCGAAGACCAGCGGCCGATCCGCGTGGCCGGCCTGCGCGCACAGCGCGAGGATGCCCGGCACCGATTCCTCCACGTCGGTGAGATGGTGCACGGCATAGGCGTTGTCCCAGAAGATCCGGAAGTCCGGCGCGCCGGTCGCCATGCGCGCCAGCCGCTCGACGACCTCGGGCGCGTAGGTCTCGCCCGTGGGGTTGCTGTAGACCGGCACGCACCACATGCCCTTGACCCGCGGGTCGCGGACCAGCGCCTCGACGGCATCCATGTCGGGCCCGTGCCCCGTGAGGGGCACCGGCACCATCTCGATGCCGTAGGCCTCGCAGATCGCGAAGTGCCGGTCGTAGCCCGGAACCGGGCAGAGGAACCTCGCCCCCTGGCCATGCCAGGGCGCCGCGCCGCCCGGCACCCCGTGCAGCAGGGCGTACACGAGCGTGTCGTGCATCAGCGCGAGGCTGGAATTGTTGGCCACCGCGACCTGCTCGGGCGGCGCATCGAGCATGGGCGCGAAGAGCGTGCGCGCTTCCAGCAGGCCCAGCGGGCTGCCGTAGTAGTTGCGCGCATCGCCCCCCTCCTGCGTCCGGTGGCCACCGACGCCGGGCCAGTCGAGCATCGCGTCCGACAGCGCCACCTGCTCGGTGCAGGGCTTGCCGCGCGTCATGTCGATGCGCAGGCCGCGTGCCTTGAAGGCGTCGAAGCGGGCCTGCCATCGCAGGCGCTCGTCAGGCGTCCAGGCACCGGACGGCGGGGTCAGGGACTCCGGGGCGGCCCCGGCTGTCGGTCCGGGGGCCATGAAGGCTTCAGCGGTGGATGGCATGGTGAGAAGGCTCCTTGGAAGACGGGACCGCCGCCGTGGAGGCGACGATCAGATCGAGCTCGACGCTGGCGCCCTGAGGAAGCTGGGCGGCGCCGATGGCGGTGCGCGCGGCGCGGCCGGCGGACCCGAAGAGTTCGACCAACAGGTCGGAGGCCGCGTCGGCCACATCGCTGTGCCGCGTGAAGGCGGGGTCGCTGTGCACGAAGACCTGCAGCTTGAGGACGCGCTCGACGCGGTCCAGCGAGCCGAGCGCCTGCCGCAGCACGGCCATGGCGCGCAGCGTGCACAGGCGCGCACCCTCGCGCGCCTGCTCCAGGCTGACGCCGCCGCCGACGCAGCCGGTCACCGCGACGCGGCCGTCCACGCGCGGCAGCTGTCCGCTTAGGTACAGCAGGCCGCCGTGCACGGTCACCAATTCGTAGTGGGCGGCCGGCGCGACGTCCTCCGGGATCGCCAGGCCAAGCTCGCGCACGCGCTGCTCGGGCGAGCGGGTCGCTGCGGTCGTCATGCCCGTCCTCCCCGCTCCGTGCCCAGGGACAGGCAGCGCGCGAACACCGCCGGATCGACGTTGCCGCCCGAGCAGACCACCAGGGTGTTGCGGCCCTCGAGCGCGACCTTGCGCGCCAGCACGGCCGCGAGCGGTGCGGCCCCGCCCGGCTCGAGCACGAGCTTGAGCGCGGCGAAGGCGAAGAACATGGCCTCCAGCGCCTCGGCGTCCGAGACGGTGACGCCCTGCGCCGCGTGGGTCCGCAGCACCGGCAGGGTCAGTTGGCCCGGCGCAGGAGCGAGCAGCGCGTCCTGGATGGAGCCGGACCTGCGCGCATTGGTCTGCGCACTGTCCGACCGGAGCGAGCGCCCCGTGTCGTCGAATCCCTCGGGCTCGACCACCACGATGCGGGCATCGGGCCATGCCGCGCGCAGCGCCAGGGTCCACCCCGCCGCGAGGCCGCCGCCGCTGCAGCACACCAGCGCCGTGTCCACGCGCTGCCCCTGCATCTGCGCGACGGCCTCCAGCGCGCCGGTGCCTGCGCCCGCCATGACCAGCGCATCGTCGAAGGGCGGCACCAGCGTCAGGCCTTGCTCCACCACGAGCCGCCGGCCGATGGCTTCGCGGTCCTCGTGTTCGCGGTCGTACAACAGCACCGTCGCGCCGCTCGCGCGGCAGCCCTCGATCTTGATGGCCGGCGCGTCGGCCGGCATGATGACCGTGGCGGCCACGTCCAGCATCCGGCCCGCCTGCGAGACCGCGAGGGCATGGTTGCCCGAGGAGTAGGCCACCACGCCGCGCGCGCGCGCGCCAGGCGTCAAGGCCAGGATGCGGTTGCAGGCGCCGCGGAACTTGAACGAACCGCTGCGCTGGAGGTTCTCGGCCTTGAGGTAGACGCGCCCGCCGGCATGCGCGTCCAGTTCATCGCAGCGCAACAGCGGCGTGGTGACGGCCCATCCTTGCAGCCGCTGGGCGGCCCGGTGGATGGCCTGCACGTCGACCGGGGAGCGCTCCGTCTCCGGGATCACGGGGGTCGTCATGGCGTGCCGCTCCCCACCACTTCTTGTGCCGCCGCCGGCGCCCATGCGGCCGGGGCCGCCCCGCCCTCGCCCGGCTCCGCCGTGCCCGGCAGCGCCGAGGGCGCGAGCAGCCGCTGTGCCTGCAGCAGCACCTGTTCGTAGCGCGACCGCTCGCGCGCGATCTGCTCGTCCGTCCAGCGCCAGAAGCCGTGCCCGCTCTTGGTGCCGAAGCGGCCATCGGCCACCTTCTCGCGCAGCGTGCGGCTGGGCACGCTGTCGTTGCACAGGGTCGGGTAGATCGACGAGGCCGCCGCAAACTGCGTGTCCAGTCCCGCGAACTCCTTCTGCAGGATCGGCCCCGCCGCCACGTACCGGAAGCCGAAGCCGAAGCGCACCGCTGCGTCAACGTCCTCGGGCGTCGCGAGGCCCTCGTCGATGACCGAGAACGCCTCTCGCATCAGCGCGTGCTGGATGCGGTTGGCTAGGAAGCCCGGCACGTCCCGGTTGACGCGCACGGGGATCCGCCCGACGTCCGAGAAGATCCGCATCAGGCGGTCCATCGTCTCGCCCCGTGTGAATTCGCCCCGCGCGATTTCCACGAGCGGCACGAGGTGGGCGGGCAGGAAGAAGTGCGCGTTGGCCATGCGCTCCCGGCTGCTGCAGGCGCGGGCGATGTCCGTGATGCGCATGCCGCTGCTGTTGGAACCGATGGGCACGTGCCGGGGCACCATCGCGTCGAGCTGCGCGAACACCCCCTGCTTGACCTCGAGCCGTTCGGTCACGGACTCGATGACGATTTCCACGCCGGACCAGTCCACCGCATCCAGCGCCGGCCGCAGGTGCAACAGGTCGCCATACAGTTGCCCGCCCATCTGGGACACCGACTGGGCCACGTGGCGCCGCACCGCGTCCCACTCCCCGGACGCGGGCGCCACGACCTGCGTCTGCCAACCCGCATTCAGGAAGATCGCGGCGATGTCCCGCCCCATGATTCCGCTGCCGACCACCACCGCACCCGCTTCACTCATACTTGGCTCCTTTGTCCGCTGACACCCATGAGATCAAACTGTATGGAGATTTCCCGTACAGTTCACTTATATCGCACAAGAAGTGTATGTCATCTGTACGTAGACCGCAAGCAGGCGGAGAGGAGAAGTCCGCGCGCTGGCAGGCCGCCATCGAAGCGATGGGCGGCCCGCTGTATCTGCGCATCGTTGAACTGCTGGCCCAAGAGGTCCGGGAGGGAAGGCTTTCGCCCGGAGCGCCGCTGCCTTCCCAGCGCGACATGGCCCGGCAGCTGGGCGTTAACTTCACGACCGTCACGCGCGCCTACGATGAGGCCAAGCGCATCGGCCTCGTGCAGTCGCGCCATGGGCAGGGCACCTTCGTGGCGGCGGAAAAGGGCTTCGCGCGCACCGTCGCCGAGCCGGCGCCCGAGGAGGGGGTGCGCGAGCCTATCGACCTCACTTCCACGTGGCCGCCGAACCTGGAGATCGCATCGACGCTGGCGGCCGCGGTGGCGCGGCTGACCGGCGACCGCAGCTTTGACTTCCTGGCACGTCGCGCCGGCACGGTGCCGGCGCTGGACCTCGCGGCCGGCCGCGACTGGCTGCAGCCGCGCTTCGACCTGGAGGTGGGCGGCCGCCTGGCCATGGCCTCGGGCGCGCGCAACGCACTGATCGGCTTGCTGTCCAGCCTCGTGGGAACCGGCGGCCGGCTGCTGGTGGAAGCGATGTGCTGGCCGACCATGCGCACCCTGGCCACGGTGCTGGGCATCGAACTCGTGCCGGTCGCGCTGGACGCCGAAGGCATCCTGCCGGACGCCCTGGACGCCGCGGCGCAGGCGTCGCAGGCCACGGTGCTGTACTGCGTGCCGACGCTGCAGAACCCGAGCGGCGCGGTGATGGGCCTGCGCAGGCGCCGCGCGCTCGTCGAGGTCGCGCGCCGGCGCGGCCTCACCCTCGTGGAGGACGATGCCTACGGCGGCCTGCACCGCGACCCGCCCCCGCTGCTGGGCACGCTGGCCCCGGAACTCACCTATTCGGTCTTCGGGCTGGCAAAGCTCATCTCGCCCAGCCTGCGCGTCGCCTACGTCGTGGCGCCGGATGCCGAGAAGGCCGAGCGCCTCGCGGAGATCCTGCGCGCCACCATGCAGACAGTCCCGCCGCTGGAGGCGGCGCTGGCCACGCACCTGATCCGCCATGGCCAGATGGCCAAACTGATCAAGCAGGTCCGCACGGAGGCGCAGGAGCGCCAGGGGCTGGCCCGGCAGCTGCTGGGGGAACACGCCGCGCACGTACCGGACGAGGCGCTGTTCTTCTGGCTGCCGCTGCCCGTCCCCTGGGACGCGTCGGACTTCGCGATGCGGCTGCGGCGAGCGGGCGTGGTGGTGGCGCCGGCCAAGGTCTTCTCGCTCGACCCGGCCTCGGCGCCCAACGCCGTGCGCATCGCCACCGGCGCGGTCCCGTCGCGGGAAGACGTCACCATCGCCCTGCAGCGTGTGCGGGGGCTGCTGGCGCAGAATCCCTCTCTGCTCAGCGTGATCGACTGATCTGCCGGCGGCGACTGCGCCGCGCAATCAGCACATGGCCGAAGGCGATGGCCGGGCAACTACAGAACCCGTACGGCTCCTGAACGGCTCTCGCCATCCCCATCCTTGCCGATGCGCACGATGCGCAGTTCCTGAGGACGCTCCACCATCACACAAGCCTTGCCAGTCCGCTTGCAGTGGTCCTGGACCCGCCAGTAGGCGCCGTGGCTGAGGCAGCCCGTCTGGCATATCACGAGGTCCGCCGCCCTGAGACTGGCCTCGAGCACGGCCGCGCCGCCTTCGGCCGCCAGTCCCGCATCGCCAAACGTGTCCTGTGACACCATGCCAGCGGCGGCGAGCGCTCCCTCGCCCTTGCCATCCTGAGGCCGCTGCCAGCGCGCCCGCTCGCGCATCAGTTCCTGAACGCGCGCCAGCAACGCTTCCACATGCCTGGCGAGCGTCACCCTGCGAGGCAGGCCCGGAGCCGCCTGGACGAGCGCCGCCCGGTCCTCGCGCTCCCACATCAAGGCGGTCTCACGAATGATGACCGCAGCGCGCAGCTTCACGGCCTCGCGGCTTAGGCGCTCGATCTCCCGTGCCTGCGCGCTCAGCAGTTCGCTGCAGCGCCGCTGGTCGCATCCAGGCTCGCGCAGCCGATGGCCGTACTCCCAACCTGAGGGCGGCACCGCAGATTCCTTCCTTTCGATCATCGATTCACTCCCCGCTGCCCCGAACCTTCGTTCGTGCAGCACATGAACAGGTACGCCGCGATGGCGGCCCCGACCCTCCGGGCCCGGACCGCCCGAGGGATCGCAAGGTGGAGGGCGCGGCCGCCAGGCCCCGGCCACCGCAGGCGGTTCCCGCCGAGCGGTTGGAGCCCTCGGCAACGATGGCCCAACGGGAGCCGGCCGCATCGCGGCAAGGCCTCCACCTCAGCATGCAGGGCAAACCTGCAAACTATAGATAGGACGTATTTCCCCTTTGCGGTGCGACGGTACCCCCGACATGGGAGCGCCGCGCGCTGGCGCTGTCAGGCGTCTCCACGCCCATCCTTGCGCGATCGATGATCCCACGCCGCAGCTGTCACGTTGAACCAGCGCCGCCGCCTCTCCTGCCGAATGCGCGGCGAGTTCCGTCGTTTCGGTGTGGCCGCAAAGGCAACTGCCATGACCCGCAGCCTCTGCGGGACCATACTGTGCCTGCGTTCAGCGGACATCGTGGTCCGCCCAGCCTCCATCCCCCGCGACGGGCGTATGGAGTCCAGCCTGCTCGGCTGGCGTCGCGGTCGAAACCCGCCCTCGCGTCCCGCTGCACTCTCGGTTGCCGCAGATGCAGCGCAGACAACAAGCATGAGCGCTTCGATCGCGCATCCGCGCAGGCCGCGCGCGTTTGCCTGCAGCTTGCTGGCGAACCGCAGCGACCTCTCTGCGGCGTCGCCGCCCGAGGCACCACTGCCCCGGAACGTCTCTTACGGAGCACCTGAGAGGCGGGCTTCATCGCGCTGCGCCTCGCATGCTTGACGACGCCGCGCTTCCACCGCGTGCCGCGTTGAACGTGCACAGGCCCACGCCGGTGCAACGGTGGTGGCGCGAATCGCGCCGCCACGAAAACCGAGGCCCTTGCGGCCTGCAGACCAACCCGACGGGGGATCCCTTCCCCGCGGGGCGAGGGCATCTCTCGTCTCACTCATTTTGGAGATGAGCATGTTCACCACATTCACGGGCCAACGGCCCGCGCACAAGACCCGTTCCCATCTTTTCCGGAGCCATCTGAAGCGCTCCGAGGGGACGACTGCGGCAAAGCGCCGCGGGGATGCCGCTTCCAGCCAGTTGCATTCCTGCGGCCGGAGCGCATCATGAGCGAGAAGTCCCACGTTTCTCTCGAGCAGCACGCCTGCCTGGTGTGCGGCACGACGTTCGACACCGGCGCCATCCTGCTGGACAAGCGCTTGCGCGCGAGCATGGAGCCTCACACGACCACGGGCTGGGGCCTGTGCCCCGAGCACCAGAAGCTGTTCGATGACGGCTACGTCGCGCTGGTCGAGTGCGATCCAGAGCGCAGCGGCCCGCCGGCGGACGGACGCCTGAAGCCCGAGCAGGCGTACCGAACGGGCCGGCTGGCCCACCTGCGGCGGCCGGTGTTTTCGCAGATCTTCGATGTGCCGATCCCTGACAAGCAGGCCTGCGTCTTCGTCGAGCCTGGGGTCATCGACCGGCTGCAGTCGATGGTGGCGCCGGCGCCGCATTGATCGCGCCGCGAGGGCCATGGTGCGTCGTCTCCCTCGGGGACGACGCACTTCCTTTCTTCTGAACGTGACGCGAGCGAGTCCGGGGCGCCTTGGCGCTCCCAGCCAGCCGGCCGCGGCGCCGGCTCGCGCGGCGTCGTTCGTCTCCCAGGCCGCACATTCGCGGTCCTTCGAATCGCACCCGCAGAGTTTCCGCTCCTCGCGGGCCCTTCCTCGCGCCACGGCTGCCCTCGTCGCCCGTGGCCTTTCTTTCCGATGGAGAAACCCATGGAGATCCAAGTTCGCATCAACAGCGAAGGCGCACTGCGCAACCAGCGCTATGCCTTCACAGACCGCTTCACCCTCGTCTCGGAACTGTTGCAGAACGCCCGCCGCGCGGGCGCGACACTGATCGAGGTGAGCCATGACGAGCCGAGCCGCACGCTGCGCGTGCGCGACAACGGCCGAGGCCTCGGCGACTTCCAGAAGCTGCTGACCTTCCACGAGTCCGGCTGGGACCAAGACCTGCAGCGGCAGGAGCAGCCGTTCGGGGTCGGCTTCTCGAAGTGCCTCTATGCCTCCACGCGCTGCATCGTCACGAGCGGGGGCCTCGAAGCGGACATCGACACGGCGGCAGCGCTGGCGCACGCGTCCGTTCCAGTGAGGCCGAGCGCTGTCGGCGTGCATCCCGGGACCATCGTCGAACTGTACGGCGTGGACCTGGAAGGGCTGCACCGGCGCATCGGCCCGATGTGCCGAGGCTTCCCGGTGCCCGTCGAGTTCAATGGGCGGCTGATCCCGAGACCGGACGCGACCGACGCCAGCAACGGCGATGGGTTCCACGACACGCCTGTCGGTGCCGTGCGCCTGTCGGGGTCCGTCGACGGCAGATGCTCGGTGCGCACGCGCGTCTACTTGCAGGGCTTCTGCGTGAACCGCCGGCCCAGCCACTTGGACGAGCACGACGATTCGAACGTGGTCCATTTGGACCCGGCTCGACACCTCGCTCGCCTGCCTGACCGCGACAGGCTGATCGATGAGGACACACAGCTCAAGGCGGTCGACGAGGCGGTCACGCACCTGTGGCGGCGGATTCTCCTGCACAGGAAAGGCAGTCTTCCCGCTGCCGAGTTCGTCGAGACGTTCTACGGGGCGATGCACATGTGGAAGCACCTCGATCTTCTGGACGACGTGCCGGTGCTGCCGCGGGTACTCTGCGACACGATCACGTACCCTGTCCAGGAGGCGTTCCCTTCCCGCGACTTCATGGAGCCGCTGGCCTCGGCCCCGACGCGCGAGGAGGTCGAATCGGGCCGGCTCCGCCTGGTGAGCCTCGACGCGCCATCCGATGAATCGATGGCCGATTGGATGCTTGCATGGTCGTTGAAGATGGTCGTCTTCGACGCGCATGTCCTGGGTCCGGGCCACTGGGTCCATGCCCACGTGCGCGAATTGTCGGCCCGCGACGTCAGCGTGCGGGCCGTGGGCGAGACACTCCGCACGCGGCTGGAGGGACGCTGGCTATGGGCCGACGTGGTTCTGTGCGAACGCGTGCGCCTCGAGGCCGGCGGCGAGACCGTGGAGCTCGAAGAGGATGGCCTCGCCCATGAAGGGACGCTTTTCATTCCCGCCGGCGAATGCTCTGGCTGCGCGGTTCAGCAGGCATCGGACTTTGTGGATTCGGATGGCCACTGGCACGAGGACGACATGGAGGCCGATACGGCCATGCTGGCCGAACTCATCCATCGCATGCGCGCCAGCGACCCCGTGTCCACGCTGCGCGCGATGCTGGAACGGCTCAACCTGGAACGGTTTCCAGTGATGGTGGGTCGCACCTTCCGCCTGTCGGTAGGGCCGAGCCCGGAAGAGCATGTGCTGGAGTTACTCGGCTGATCTTCGCCTTTACGCGGGCTTGCGCAGACGAGGCGCAAGCCCGCGCGCGGTCACAGTGTCGAGTCGGTGCCGCCCAGCGCGAATGGCGAGGACACGCCATGGCTGCAGAATTGCATTTCTGTCCAACCCCCTCTGGCGTCGCTTCCCCAAGCCGACACCGCCCATGCCGCAACTAAGCCCCTGTGCCGTGCCCTTCATCGGGAAGCCGGATCGTGCGGCGCCGCTTGATCACCACCGTAGGCGTGCCGGACATCGGTCGTTCCGACGCGGAATCGGGCCGCCGTGCCGCCCGCGCGGCACCGGGAACGGCGATCCCTGCGCACTGCAGCGCGGCCTCGACCTCCACCGGATCCAAGGGCTGAACAATGTCGCCGTTGACCTGCGCGTAGCGCCCGTCTGGCAACCAGGCGAGAGCGCCCGTTTCCAAGCCTCGTCGAACGACTCCGAGCAACCGCACGTTTCTGCTCACGCGCGGCACGAAATGACGCTCGCCCAACGGGAGCACGCGCATCTGGACGTCGGGCACGTTGACCACGCCTGATTTTCTATCCGGTAGTGGCATCACGCCAACCCTCCTCTGACCTCGGCCTTCATCGTAACGCCGGTGCGGACGCGATGGGCAGGAGCACGCGAGGCACGACTAGGCCTTCTCTGCCTCCGGCGATTCGCCCTCGAAGACGGAGCGCACCGCTGCGATGATCTGCGCATGCCTCGCATAGAAGGCACCGTCCTCCGCGAAGATCTGGGGCAGCGTCTTGCGCAGCTTGTTGCTCACCTGCCAGTCCCCTTCCTTGAGCGACCGGATGATGCGGTCCGCGTCCTGGTCCGGCATCTCCAAAAAGTCCTTGATCGCCGTGCGCGCCTCGTCGTACTGGCGCAGGACCAGTGCCTCCTGCGCCATCTCCTGCTCGACCGTCTGGCGCAGCACGCTGCTCAGGTAGCGCGCCTGCTCGGTCAGGTCGAGGTAGCGCCACGCATGCTGCGCGTCCTCGGTCCGAAGGAACTCGAAATTGGTCTCGACGCCATCGGGGCACAGCCGCTTCGATCCGAAGCGGTAGGCATCGACATAGACCTGCATGAAGGGCCGGGAGAAGCCCTCCAGGGCCTGGTCATAGCCGGCGCGCCCCTTGGCCGAGCCGGCGATCGTCGCCGAGACCGGCACGATGATGTTGGCGGGCACCACCTTGTCCGCCGCGAGTAGGTGATTGACAAGAAAGCGGTGGATGCGCCCATTGCCATCGGCGAGCGGATGCAGGTAGACGAATGCGAATGACACTGCCGCCGCGCGCGCTACCGGGTTTGCGCCCCGCGTGCGGTTCTCGAAGCAGCGCAGCGCATCGAGCATACCAACCACAAGTTCCTCGGACGGGGCAATGTAGTGGACGATCTCGCTCACGAAGCCGCGCTCGCCGACGAACACCGGCGACTGGCGAATGCCGACGCGCAACGCGGCCTCACCGAGCACGGCCTGCTGCAGCGTGAGCAATTGCTCGGGCGCCATCGGATCGTCCATGTGGCCGCTGTACGTACCGATGGCCGCCGCGAAGCGCTTCACCCGATCCTGCTTGTCCGCCTCGTGTTCGATGGCGAAACTCGCCCGCGATTCCTTAAACGTCAGCCAGGCCGCGCTGCGCAGCAGTAACTCCGGCCCGTAGGTGTCGTCGAGCAACTGGACGCCCGCCGCCACGTCGTAGAGCCATTCGCGCTGCTCCTGCGGTCCCAAGTACACCACGGGGCAGAAGTCGCGCGAGCCCGGCAGGTTGTCGTTGATACGCCAGCGCCGGACGCGATCCGGCCGCTGGGCGACCAGATACTGTGCGGCATCGATCGCGTCCACGTATCCCACGTTGGGCGCCGTGTCCGGCACAGCAAGCTGCCGGCCGGTGAACCACTCGTAGAAGAACGCGGCGCGCCGTGCATAGCTCCCCGTGGGCTCATCCTTCACCCACGCCACCACGTCCTGAGGATCGACCCGCTGGAACAGCCGCGAGAAGAACTCAAAGCTCAGCCGCTCGTACTTCAAACCGAACTCGAAGTGCCCGCGGAAGTTGTCCGCGGGCTGATACGCGGCGGTCCAGGTTCGCGTCTCCCGTCCATCCGCCGCTTCGCGCTGGCGCACCGGCCCCAGGCGGCTGCGGGAGAAAAGCGGCTGTACCAGTTGGATGCCGTAGAGCTCGGCAAGCCGGTGGAAGCCCAATAGGGTGTCAGGCATGGGATGCAATTTCGCTATAGGTTCGGCAATTCTCCTAGAAAAACAGCCCATCTCTACCAAAACGATATACTCACGGCGCGCTGACCCTGGGAGTGACACCTCTGTTTGTCGCGAAGGAGCTCTCGACGCCGAAGAGCTAGGCACCGGCCGCACCGCTCGAGCACGGCACCCGCCACCGCATTTCGGTCTCGAGATGCCGAAGGACCCCTCAAGAATGCTCAACTTTTCGGCCGGAGCTCCCTCGAGCCGAAGGGCTTGGTTCCCGCGCACGTACCGCGCGGCGCGCAGCACCCATGGGCTCAGCCGCGTCTCGTAGCCGAAGCGATCGCTTACGCCCCACATAGCGTCGCAGTACGCGTTCAAGCTGCTGCCGATAGGCGAGAACCGAAAGCCGAGGACTGCCCTGAATGCGCCCCCACCAGATGCATGAGTAATCATGAACAACAAGCCCATTGAAGCTGGCCGCGGGCCCCGCCTCATCCAGGGCGACGCACAGCAGCGGGATTGCTTCGTGATAGGCAAGGCGCCGCACGATGGAAACGGCTCTGGGATTCCACACGTACCACTGCTCACCCGATCCGGCACGGATCGCGTCGAGGGAATTCTGATCCTCTGGGCGGCGCCAAACTGCAGGCTCGCTGCCTTGAAGACCACCGGGCTGCTCGACATCTGGGCGGTAGCGCCACCGTGTGCGCTTGTGGAGCCACACCTCGAGCACGCATCCATAGCGCTCGTAGGCGCCGTCTTCGTAGACGTCGGCGATGTTCGAAGACAGGAGCACCGCGCCACATTCACGGCGACGTGGCGGCTGGCCGTCGAAGCTTGCCAGAAGAAACGGCGGGATGGTTTCGTCCTCGGCGCCGAAGTACAGCGGGCCGATCAGGTCAGCGGGCGTCTGCAGCCAGGGTGTGTTCTTTCCGGGCTTGAACTCCTCCTCTCGCGACAGAGGCCCGCGATGTCCGGCTTTGGCCTTGGGATGAAGTTGCATACTATGACTCTTCATGACACACAAGAGGGAACGGTTGGTTCCTACCACCCCTTTTGCTGGTAGCTAGGCTGGTAGCTAGCCCAATTTTCCAGGTCTTGATAATCAATTTTTACCTTATAAATCAATAAGTTAGACAAACTCATGAAGATTGCCACCTGGAACGTCAACTCCCTGAGCGTACGCCTGCCCCAGGTGCTGGACTGGCTGGCCGCGCACCCGGTGGATGTGCTGTGCCTGCAGGAGCTCAAGCTCACCGAAGACAAATTCCCCTTCATGGAGCTGCACGCAGCCGGCTACGAGGCCGTGGCGTTCGGGCAGAAGACTTACAACGGCGTGGCAATTCTGACGCGCACAGCGCCCACAGCTGTGGTGCGCAACATTCCCGGCTTTGAGGATGAACAGGCACGCGTGATCGCGGCCACGGTGGAAACGCCCCAAGGCCCACTGCGCGTGCTCAACGGCTATTTCGTCAACGGCCAGGCGCCGGGCACGGACAAGTTCGCCTACAAGCTGCGCTGGCTGCAGGCCCTGCACGACTGGGTGGCCAGTGAGTTAGCCGCGCATCCGCGCCTGGTGCTGCTGGGCGACTTCAACGTGGCGCCCGAAGACCGCGACTCTTACGACCCCGTGGGGCTGGCGGGCACCATCCACCACACACCCGAAGAGCGTGGGCACTTCCAGGCGCTGCTGGCCTTGGGCCTGGTGGATGCGTTCCGCCTGTTCGATCAGCCCGACAAGAGCTTTTCGTGGTGGGACTACCGCATGCTGGGTTTCCAGAAGAACCGGGGGCTGCGCATCGACCACATGCTGGTGAGCCCGGCGCTGCGCCCCGCCGTGGCGGCCTGCACCATCGACCGCGCTCCGCGCAAGAACCCCCAGCCCAGCGACCACGCGCCGGTGGTGCTGGAATTGACACTGTAATTTGCTATTATTTTTATAGCTGCTAGCGCTTATAAATCAAGCGCCGTAGCCGTTTTTTGCTTCATCCACACCATCCAGGCCCAGCTCTTGGATCTTGCGGGTGATGGTGTTGCGGCCAATGCCCAGGCGCTGGGCGGCCTCCATGCGGCGACCGTGGGTGGCCGCCAGCGCGGTGCGAATCAGGCGTGACTCGAAGCGGTGCGCCAGCACATCCCAAATATCGTTCTGGCCCGCGGCCAGCAGGCCCTGGGCTTCGCGCTCCAGGGCTTGCTCCCAGGCGGTGGCATCTGCCCCATCGACCAGCGGGTACGCAGCAAGCGGCGACGGACTGCCCGGCGGCACCGCGACGGGCCGGTGCGCCACGGCTGAAACGCCTGCCACGGGCACGGGTGCCGCCACGGCAGGCAGGGGTTCTGCCGCCGGCTCCGCCAACGGTGATGTGGCCAGCAGCGGATCGGTGGTGGCGCTGGGGGCCTCCAGCACCTCGGGCGGCAGGTCCTGCACCGAAATGGTTTGGGCAGGCGCCATCACGGTGAGCCAGTGGCAGATGTTTTCCAACTGGCGCACGTTGCCCGGAAAGCCGAACTGCCCCAGGCGCGCCAAAGCAGCGTCGGAAATGCGCTTGGGCTCCACCCCCAGCTGGCGCGCGCTTTGCTGCAGAAAATGGCGCGTGAGCATGGGCACGTCCTCGCGCCGCTCACGCAGCGCCGGCAGGCGCAGGCGGATGACGTTGAGGCGGTGGAACAAGTCCTCGCGGAACACGCCGTCCTTGACGCGCTGCTCCAGGTTCTGGTGCGTGGCGGCAATCACGCGCACATGGGCCTTGACGGCGGCATGGCCGCCGACGCGGTAGAACTGCCCATCCGACAGCACGCGCAACAGGCGCGTCTGCAGGTCGAAGGGCATGTCGCCGATTTCGTCGAGGAACAGCGTGCCGCCCTCGGCCTGCTCGAAGCGCCCGCGCCGCTGCGTCTGCGCGCCGGTGAAGGCGCCGCGCTCGTGGCCGAAGAGTTCGGATTCGAGCAGGTCTTTCGGGATGGCGGCCGTGTTGATGGCCACAAAGGGGCCACCCGCCACGGGCGAATGCTTGTGCAGCGCGCGGGCGACCAGTTCCTTGCCCGAGCCCGATTCACCGGTGATCAGCACGGTGACCTGGCTCTGGCTCAGGCGCCCAATGGCACGGAACACGTCCTGCATGGCCGGTGCCTGGCCCAGCATTTCCGGGGCCACCTCGTGCGCGTCCTGGGCCACTGATTCGCGCTCGCTTTCCTGCACGGCGCGGCGGATCAGCTCCACTGCCTTGGGCAGGTCAAAGGGCTTGGGCAGATATTCAAAAGCGCCGCGCTGGAAGGCCGATACCGCACTGTCCAGGTCGGAGAACGCCGTCATGATGATGACGGGCAGCCCCGGTTGCAGGGCATGCACCTTTTCCAGCAGTTGCAGACCATTGCCGCCGGGCATGCGGATGTCACTGACCAGCACCTGCGGCGCGCTGTGCTGCACATCGCCGCCCTGCAGGGCTTCGAGCGCATCGAGCACCTCGCGCGGGTGCGTGAAGCTGCGCGTGGGCAGGTTCTCGCGCGCCAGGGCCTTCTCGAGTACGAAGCGGATCGAGGGGTCGTCATCTACTATCCAGATCGGCTTCATGGGCTTGGGTGCTTCCACAGGTTGGTGCAGCGGGTCGTAGGTTCCTCAGGGCAAGGGAATCAGGATGCGGAAATCGGTGCGACCGGGTCTGCTTTCGCATTCGATCATGCCGTGGTGACGCTGCACAAAGGTTTGCGCCAACGTCAGCCCCAGCCCCGAACCGCCGTCCCGGCCCGACACCAGGGGATAGAAGATCCGATCCCGTATGGCGTCGGGCACGCCTGGCCCGTTGTCGATGACATGCAATTCCAGTGCCAGCCTGTAGCGCTGGCGCCCAAAAGTCACCTGCCGGGCCACGCGGGTCCGCAAGGTGATGCAGGCATCCCCGGCGGCAATGCGTTCGGCCAGGGCCTGGGCCGCGTTCTGCACGATATTGAGCAAGGCCTGGATCAACTGGGCGCGGTCGCCCCGGAATTCAGGGATGGAGGTGTCGTAGTCGCGCACCACGCGCAGGCCCTGGGGGTGCTCCACCAGGATCAGCGAACGCACCCGCTCGCAGACCTCGTGGATGTTGACGTCGCCCACCTGGTGCGGGTGGCGGTGCGGCGCCAGCAAGCGGTCCACCAGTGCCTGCAGGCGGTCGGCCTCGTGGACGATGACTTCGGTGTACTCGGTCAGCTCGGGGTTTTGCAACTCCATTTCCAGAAGCTGCGCTGCGCCACGGATGCCGCCCAGGGGGTTCTTGATCTCGTGGGCCAGGTTGCGGATCAGCTCCTTGTGCGCCTGCGCTTGCTCCAGCAGGCGGTCTTCGCGGTCCTGTCGCGCCTGCTGCTCCAGCGGCCACAGCTCCACGACCAACTCATCGCCCTGCCCTGGCGACACGTTCACATGCACCGGCAAGGGCTCCTGGTGCAGGCGCTTGAGGCCTGCCTCGTAGCGCAGGGCCTCGAAGTCCTGGCTGCGCGCCCCGGCGAGCGCTGTTTGCAGCAGGGCGGGTTCGGTAAAACACATTGAGAAGTCTGCGCCCTCCAGGGTGCGGCGCGACATGCCCAGTTGCTGCTCCAGTGCGGCATTGGCAAACATCACGGCGCCGTCGGGCCGCAACACCGCCACCAGCACGGAGAGCCAGTCGAGGGCCAGCATGTGCGCGGGGACGCCCGCAGGATGGGTCAATGGCATGCGGGCGCAGCGCGGCTCTCAAGGTGTAGGCAAACGGCTGAGTTCGCGTTGTATGCCCTCAATGTCGCTTTCGCTGCGGGCAATGCTCGCCTTGAGTTCAGCAGTCCGTTCTTGGTATTTTTGCGGGTTGCGCAGGTCCAGGGCATTGCGCTCTGGAGCCCCGTTGTTGTATTCCTTCACCAACTCTGCACGGCGCGCCTGCGCCTTGCGCAGCTCGGCCTCCAGAATGGCGCGTGCGTCGGAATCACGCGCACGCTGGTCGTTGGCCGTGACCTTGGGAGCACCCGCCGGGGAGCTGGGCTTGGCCGCACCGGAAGCCGCTACAGCAGGGCGCGTACCCTCCACCACCGTCACGTTACCCCCATCCACCGGCTTGCATCCACGCTCACGGGCTTGGTTGGCGTTGTTGGTGTATTCGTTGCCGCATCGGTAGATGGTGTTTTGCGCCTGCGCGGCCGAAGCAGCCCCCAGGGCCAGCAACAGCGGCAGACAACGTGCGCTCATCAGTTTCAGGTTCATACGGTTTTCTCGCAAGCAGCCATTGCGGCAGGCTTTGGGCAGGACAGTGTGGGAGTATCCCCCAAAGAGATGCCATCTCCAATCATGCCCCGCGAAGCATCTGCAACGAAGGGCAACGCCGTTTGGTCCATGCCACGGTGGAGCACATTCCGGCACCACAGTTCCATTGGGAACCAGATCGTCGAGCCCAAAAACGACAAAACGGTCCGCAGACCGCTTTGCCCATACTGCCCTGGGGATCAGAGCGAGTAATACATGTCGTACTCGACCGGATGCACGGCCATGCGGAAGCGCGTCACTTCCTGCATCTTCAGTTCGATGTAGGCGTCGAGCATGGCATCCGAGAACACACCGCCCTTGGTCAGGAACGCACGGTCGGCATCCAGGGCTTCGAGGGCCTGGTCCAGGCTGTGGCACACGGTGGGCACCAGCTTGTCTTCCTCGGGCGGCAGATGGTAGAGGTCCTTGGTGGCGGCTTCGCCCGGATGGATCTTGTTCTCCACGCCGTCCAGGCCGGCCATCAGCAGCGCGGCAAAGCCCAGGTAGGGGTTCATCAGCGGATCGGGGAAACGGGCCTCGACGCGGCGCGCCTTGGGGTTGGCCACGTAGGGGATACGGATCGATGCCGAGCGGTTCTTGGCCGAGTAGGCCAGCTTCACCGGCGCCTCGAAGTGCGGCACCAGGCGCTTGTAGCTGTTGGTGCCGGGGTTGGTGATGGCGTTCAGGGCACGGGCGTGCTTGATGATGCCGCCGATGTAGTACAGGGCGAAATCACTCAGGCCAGCATAGCCGTCGCCAGCGAACAGGTTCTTGCCGTCTTTCCAGACGGACTGGTGCACGTGCATGCCGGAACCGTTGTCACCGTGGTAGGGCTTGGGCATGAAGGTGGCGGTCTTTCCGTAGGCGTTAGCCACGTTGTGGATCACGTACTTCTGCAGCATGGTCCAGTCAGCACGCTCCACCAAGGTGGAGAACTTGGTGCCGATTTCGTTCTGGCCGGCGCCCGCCACTTCGTGGTGGAACACTTCGACCGGAATGCCGACCGATTCAAGGATCAGGGCCATTTCGGCGCGCATGTCCTGGGTGCTGTCGACGGGGGGCACGGGGAAGTAGCCGCCCTTGACGGTGGGACGGTGGCCACGGTTGCCGCCTTCGAGCTTGGAGCCCGTGTTCCAGGGAGCTTCGTACTCTTCGATTTCGTAGAAGGTGTTGTGCGGCTCGGTGCCCCAGCGAATGCCGTCGAAGATGAAGAATTCAGGTTCCGGACCAAAGAAAGCGGTGTCGCCCAGGCCAGAAGCCTTCAGATAAGCCTCGGCGCGCTTGGCGATCGAACGGGGGTCTCGGTCATAGGCCTTGCCATCGCTGGGCTCGATCACGTCGCAAGTCATGATCAGGGTCGTCTCTTCGAAGAAGGGATCGATATTGGCCGAGTTCGGGTCAGGGATCAGCTGCATGTCCGACGCTTCGATACCCTTCCAGCCAGCGATGGAAGAACCGTCGAAAGCATGACCCGAGGAGAACTTTTCTTCATCGAAATGCGACACAGGCACCGTGGTGTGGTGCTGCTTGCCACGGGTATCGGTGAAACGGAAGTCCACAAACTTGACTTCGTTTTCCTTCACCATCTTCATCACGTCTGCAACGGTCTTGGCCATCAGGTTCTCCTGGGTAGAGGGCTGTTAAGAAAGGTGCTATCAACTAGCAGGGAGTGTGCCAGCTGCAACTCCAAGAAATAGGGATCATCCGGTGCGCAGTCTTGGACGACCTCTTATGATTGTCTGCGCTATGTTGGTGCAATGACGCGCGACAGATCAAGGACCGTCAATCGCGCACCATTTCAGGGCCTAGTTTTGCACCCAAATGGTGCAATCCATCGATCAGGTCCTTCCAGGCCGCCAAACTGTCCGTCGCCAAACCCTTGACACCCAGTTCGATATGGCGACCGTGCACCGGGTGATCCACGCTAGGCAGGCTGAACACCCGA
Organism: Acidovorax sp. 210-6; assembly: GCF_010020825.1. Taxonomy (GTDB): domain Bacteria; phylum Pseudomonadota; class Gammaproteobacteria; order Burkholderiales; family Burkholderiaceae_C; genus Simplicispira; species Simplicispira sedimenti. The sequence goes on along the minus strand of NZ_JAACJE010000001.1, from coordinate 1,265,334 downwards.
ACCCCAGAATGGGTGGCTTCAATCCTCTGCATCAAGGGCGTCAGCGTGGACTCCAGGGCCTCGTACACGATCACCGATCGTTCTACCTTGGCCTGACTGCCAAACAGGTGGGCATACTGCGTGTCCAGCACCCATTCCAGCATGGGCCATGCCATGACCGGGAAGCCGGGAAAAAAATGGACGCTCCCCCCGGCGGATCCACTGCAACTGAACCCTGGAATTTTGTTGTATGGGTTGGGGATGATGGACGCTCCTTGCGGGAAACACCCCATGTTCAAGCGGTGAATGTTGTCGGGCCGCTCTGGGTCAAACACCTCTCCTTTTTCCTGAGCCATCGCCTGCATGCGTTCGCGAATCAACTCCGCCGCCAGCGGATGCAACTGCAGGGACACACCCAGAGCCTGCGCGGCACATAGACGGGTATGGTCATCAGGCGTCGCACCAATGCCGCCGGTGCAGAAAACCACATCGCCCGAAGCAAAGGCCCTGGACAGCACCGCCTTGATGCGCTCTGGCTCATCACCCACGTACTCCGCATACGACAGCGCCAAGCCGCGATCAGAGAGCAGGTCAATCACTTTGTTGAGATGCTTGTCGGCTCTTTTTCCCGACAGGATTTCGTCTCCAACGACAATCAATCCAAATTGAGGCGTCATGGTTTCGGCTCTTGATCCATGGGTAGTTGCAGGGGCGGTTGCACAGGCAATCCTGTCGGCTCGGACGCTGGGGGAACGGGATCTGCCTCCGCGCCAGCGGCAGAAACTTGCTCAAGCCGCAGACGCTCCAGCGCCGCCAAGCAATAGTGAATGAACCACAACGAGGAGAAAACAAAGACCAGGGTGTAAATCCATATGGCCAAGGGAATCAGGATGAAAAAGGCGGCGACAAAAAGCACCCCAGAGGCCCAAACCACCGCCGGAGCAGCCCCCAGGAACCCCGTCACCACGCCCATCACCAAGAGGCTCATCTTGTGCCGCTCAAACAGCGCGATGCGCTCCTGTCGGCTCGCATGTTCGGCCAACGCATCAAAAGCCATCACCCGATAGGTCAGCCAACCCCAGATCAAGGGTGGCAATATCAAAACCAAGGGCGGGATCAGCCACAAGGGCATGGAAAGGATGAGCGCAACGAAAGCCAACGAGGTGGAGCCCAGTGACCAAGCCATGCTCCAGAGGAATGATCCTCCTTGCTTGCGTTCGAGCAGCGGAAAACGCCGTTGCGCCACCAGTGACAAGAGCGATGGTGTGGCCAGAATCGCCACCGCCAGCAGCGAAACCATCACCACCACTGGCGCCAATGCCAAAACGACAAGAAGTGGAATCACCCAGGCTTTTGCACCACCCCAACCCCAATCCTCAAGGCGAAGCCAAAACGACTCCAGGAGCGGCCACCCATCGAGCCATGTGGCAGCCAGATCAAGCGCGGGCTGCCAAAAAAAGTAACCCAGAACCAAAGCCCCCACTGCCATGAGTATCAGGGGCAGCAGAGAAAGTGCGATCACGCGCGGATGCACACAGTAGATTGCCGCACGCCAAAATGCATCAAACATCGATCCCATGCTGGCAAGCATACCCTGTCCCGTCGCATTCGGGTGACAGGCAGAGTTCAGGGACTTTGGGTCAGTGCGTCAATTTCCTCCGCCTGCAACCAACGCCATTGACCCGGTCCCAAATCCTCAGGCAGTTCCAGTACCCCGATCCGAAAACGATGCAATTGCTCCACTCGGTTGCCTACCGCGGCCACCATTCGTTTGACCTGATGGAACTTCCCTTGGGTCAACGTAAGCTCCAACACGTGGCTTGCCGTCTGTTTACACTCGGCCGCAGCAATCCGAACGCTTTCGTCATGCAGTAACACCCCCTCCACCAATTGCCGGACCTGCTCTGGGCGTATCTCATGTTTGGTGGTGACCTTGTATACCTTGGGCACCTTTTTTTTGGGTGAGGTCGTCTTGTGGATGAACTGCCCATCATCCGACAACACCAACATTCCCGTCGTGTCTTGATCCAGCCGCCCCACGGCCTGAACCCCTGAAATCGCTCCGCGTCCCGGCCGTTGACGCAGTGGTGGCGGGAGCAAGGTGTAAATGCTAGGGTGCACTGCAGGCTTGTGCGAGCACTCTGTGCCCGTGGGCTTGTGCATGAGTATGTATGCATGCTCCTGGAACGGCCAGCGCTCACCATTCACGGAGAACCACAAATCCAAAGGCTCAAACGATTGCAACGGATCCAGACATTCGATGCCGTCAACATCTGGACAGCCTGCAGGCCATACACGCACATGGCCTTGCTGGATCAGCCCACAACATACACGCCTCGTTCCGAAGCCTTGCGAATATAGGATGTCCTGCAATTGCATACCACGTCTGTCCATTAATTGAAATCGTTTCCCCAAGCAGAAGCGCCCCGCACTGTATTAGTGCGGGGCGCTGCTGGGCTGGAATAGGAGCCTGACGATGACCTACTTTCACACGGGGATCCGCACTATCATTGGCGCAAAGTCGTTTCACTGTCCTGTTCGGGATGGGAAGGAGTGGTACCAACTTGCTATGGTCGTCAGGCATAACTTGTTGCTGGCCAGATGGTTGGTCTGGCTGGCGAATTCATAGAGTCTTGTCAGATTGAATTTGATTGCGTGCTTGGCATAACAGATTGACGGTTAAGTCAAAGTTATAGGGTCAAGCCGCACGGGCAATTAGTACTGGTTAGCTCAAAGCATTGCTGCTCTTGCACACCCAGCCTATCAACGTCCTGGTCTAGAACGACCCTTCAGGGGGGTCGAGCCCCCGGCAGATCTCATCTTGGAACGAGTTTCCCGCTTAGATGCTTTCAGCGGTTATCTCTTCCACACTTAGCTACCCTGCGATGCCACTGGCGTGACAACAGGTACACCAGAGGTGTGTCCACTCCGGTCCTCTCGTACTAGGAGCAGGCTTCCTCAAATCTGCAGCGCCCACGGAAGATAGGGACCAAACTGTCTCACGACGTTTTAAACCCAGCTCACGTACCTCTTTAAATGGCGAACAGCCATACCCTTGGGACCGGCTACAGCCCCAGGATGAGATGAGCCGACATCGAGGTGCCAAACACCGCCGTCGATATGAACTCTTGGGCGGTATCAGCCTGTTATCCCCAGAGTACCTTTTATCCGTTGAGCGATGGCCCTTCCATACAGAACCACCGGATCACTATGTCCTGCTTTCGCATCTGCTCGACTTGTCAGTCTCGCAGTTAAGCACGCTTATGCCATTGCACTATTAGCACGATGTCCGACCGTACCTAGCGTACCTTCGAACTCCTCCGTTACGCTTTGGGAGGAGACCGCCCCAGTCAAACTGCCTACCATGCACTGTCCCCGATCCCGATAAGGGACCCAGGTTAGAACCTCAAACGCACCAGGGTGGTATTTCAACGTTGGCTCCATGAGATCTAGCGACCTCACTTCAAAGCCTCCCACCTATCCTACACAGATCCGTTCAAAGTCCAATACAAAGCTACAGTAAAGGTTCATGGGGTCTTTCCGTCTTTCCGCGGGGAGATTGCATCATCACAAACATTTCAACTTCGCTGAGTCTGCGGAGGAGACAGTGTGGCCATCGTTACGCCATTCGTGCAGGTCGGAACTTACCCGACAAGGAATTTCGCTACCTTAGGACCGTTATAGTTACGGCCGCCGTTTACTGGGACTTCAATCAAGAGCTTGCACCCCATCATTTAATCTTCCAGCACCGGGCAGGCGTCACACCCTATACGTCCACTTTCGTGTTTGCAGAGTGCTGTGTTTTTATTAAACAGTCGCAGCCACCGATTTTTTGCAACCCTGTTCAGCTCCATTTGTACAACTTCACTTACTTAGGGCATACCTTCTCCCGAAGTTACGGTATCAATTTGCCGAGTTCCTTCTCCGCAGTTCTCTCAAGCGCCTTAGAATACTCATCTCGCGCACCAGTGTCGGTTTGCGGTACGGTCGTGTGCAGCTGAAGCTTAGTGGCTTTTCCTGGAAGCAGGGTATCACTCACTTCGGAAGCAAGCTTCCTCGTTATCACCCCTCATCTTAGCCCGGCGGATTTGCCTACCAGGCACGACTACAGGCTTGAACCAACATGTCCAACAGTTGGCTGAGCTAACCTTCTCCGTCCCCACATCGCACTACACATCGGTACAGGAATATTGACCTGTTTCCCATCAGCTACGCATCTCTGCCTCACCTTAGGGGCCGACTCACCCTACGCCGATGAACGTTGCGTAGGAAACCTTGCGCTTACGGCGAGGGGGCTTTTCACCCCCTTTAACGCTACTCATGTCAGCATTCGCACTTCTGATACCTCCAGCATGCTTTACAACACACCTTCACAGGCCTACAGAACGCTCTCCTACCACGCACAGTAAACTGTGCATCCGCAGCTTCGGTAACTGGCTTAGCCCCGTTACATCTTCCGCGCAGGACGACTCGATCAGTGAGCTATTACGCTTTCTTTAAATGATGGCTGCTTCTAAGCCAACATCCTGACTGTTTTAGCCTTCCCACTTCGTTTCCCACTTAGCCAATTTTAGGGACCTTAGCTGGCGGTCTGGGTTGTTTCCCTCTTGAGTCCGGACGTTAGCACCCGGTGCTCTGTCTCCCAAGCTGTACTCATCGGTATTCGGAGTTTGCATAGGTTTGGTAAGTCGCCATGACCCCCTAGCCTAAACAGTGCTCTACCCCCGACGGTAATACTTGAGGCACTACCTAAATAGTTTTCGGAGAGAACCAGCTATTTCCAAGTTTGTTTAGCCTTTCGCCCCTATCCACAGCTCATCCGCTAGTTTTGCAACACTAGTCGGTTCGGACCTCCAGTACCTGTTACGGCACCTTCATCCTGGCCATGGGTAGATCACTTGGTTTCGGGTCTACACCCAGCGACTAAATTCGCCCTATTCGGACTCGATTTCTCTACGGCTTCCCTATTCGGTTAACCTTGCCACTGAATGTAAGTCGCTGACCCATTATACAAAAGGTACGCAGTCACCCTTGCGGGCTCCTACTTTTTGTAAGCATGCGGTTTCAGGATCTATTTCACTCCCCTCCCGGGGTTCTTTTCGCCTTTCCCTCACGGTACTGGTTCACTATCGGTCGATGATGAGTATTTAGCCTTGGAGGATGGTCCCCCCATGTTCAGACAGGGTTTCTCGTGCCCCGCCCTACTTGTCTGCAGCCTAGTACCACACGTTGGCTTTCGCATACAGGGCTATCACCTGCTATGGCCGGGCTTTCCATCCCGTTTTGCTAACCAGCGCGCTATCACTGCAAGGCTTTTCCAATTTCGCTCGCCACTACTTTCGGAATCTCGGTTGATGTCTTTTCCTCGAGCTACTGAGATGTTTCAGTTCACCCGGTTCGCTTCGTTGACCTATGTATTCAGTCAACGATACCTATCGCTAGGTGGGTTTCCCCATTCAGATACCTCCGGATCAAAGCTTATTTGCCAGCTCCCCGAAGCTTTTCGCAGGCTATCACGTCTTTCGTCGCCTATCATCGCCAAGGCATCCACCACATGCTCTTAGTCACTTGACCCTATAACTTTGACGTCTCTTTCGAAACATCTCCGCCATCTGTCTTGACTTGCGAGGTCTTTCACCTCGCGCGTTATGCCGTAATGTGAATCTTTCTTCGGTATTTCTACCTGGAGAACTATTCGTCATTACTTGAACAAACAAAGTTCGTTCGTTTTGACGCAATCAAATTTTTGTCACCGGCGGCACGGTGCAGTTTCCTGCTTTCCGCCGGCAACGCTGATTCGACTCTATGAATTTTTAAAGAACAGCCGTTTGATCGCTCTATCTCGATCAACAACAAAGCAGCCTTTTGCAAAGCCGCTTTGGTGTTGAAGCATTTTTTTGGGTTGGTGGAGGATGACGGGATCGAACCGACGACCCCCTGCTTGCAAAGCAGGTGCTCTCCCAGCTGAGCTAATCCCCCAGGAATCGCATTGTCGTGTCGCTTCGCATGGCACCGCACTTGGTGGGTCTGGTTGGTCTCGAACCAACGACCCCCGCCTTATCAAGACGGTGCTCTAACCAACTGAGCTACAGACCCAAGCCGGCCACCGCCTCAGGGCAGTTTCCCGCCTTCGCAGCGACTTCTTCCAACAACCGATAAGTGTGGGCGTTCAATTTGTGTGACAGTTTTCCAGAAAGGAGGTGATCCAGCCGCACCTTCCGATACGGCTACCTTGTTACGACTTCACCCCAGTCACGAACCCTGCCGTGGTAAGCGCCCTCCTTACGGTTAGGCTACCTACTTCTGGCAGAACCCGCTCCCATGGTGTGACGGGCGGTGTGTACAAGACCCGGGAACGTATTCACCGTGACATTCTGATCCACGATTACTAGCGATTCCGACTTCACGCAGTCGAGTTGCAGACTGCGATCCGGACTACGACTGGCTTTGTGGGATTGGCTCCCCCTCGCGGGTTGGCAACCCTTTGTACCAGCCATTGTATGACGTGTGTAGCCCCACCTATAAGGGCCATGAGGACTTGACGTCATCCCCACCTTCCTCCGGTTTGTCACCGGCAGTCCCATTAGAGTGCCCTTTCGTAGCAACTAATGGCAAGGGTTGCGCTCGTTGCGGGACTTAACCCAACATCTCACGACACGAGCTGACGACAGCCATGCAGCACCTGTGTTACGGCTCTCTTTCGAGCACTCCTCTATCTCTAAAGGATTCCGTACATGTCAAAGGTGGGTAAGGTTTTTCGCGTTGCATCGAATTAAACCACATCATCCACCGCTTGTGCGGGTCCCCGTCAATTCCTTTGAGTTTTAACCTTGCGGCCGTACTCCCCAGGCGGTCAACTTCACGCGTTAGCTTCGTTACTGAGTCAGTGAAGACCCAACAACCAGTTGACATCGTTTAGGGCGTGGACTACCAGGGTATCTAATCCTGTTTGCTCCCCACGCTTTCGTGCATGAGCGTCAGTGCAGGCCCAGGGGATTGCCTTCGCCATCGGTGTTCCTCCGCATATCTACGCATTTCACTGCTACACGCGGAATTCCATCCCCCTCTGCCGCACTCCAGCTATGCAGTCACAAAGGCAGTTCCCAGGTTGAGCCCGGGGATTTCACCTCTGTCTTACATAACCGCCTGCGCACGCTTTACGCCCAGTAATTCCGATTAACGCTTGCACCCTACGTATTACCGCGGCTGCTGGCACGTAGTTAGCCGGTGCTTATTCTTACGGTACCGTCATTCACCCCCTGTATTAGAGAGAGCTTTTTCGTTCCGTACAAAAGCAGTTTACAACCCGAAGGCCTTCATCCTGCACGCGGCATGGCTGGATCAGGCTTGCGCCCATTGTCCAAAATTCCCCACTGCTGCCTCCCGTAGGAGTCTGGGCCGTGTCTCAGTCCCAGTGTGGCTGGTCGTCCTCTCAGACCAGCTACAGATCGTCGGCTTGGTAAGCTTTTATCCCACCAACTACCTAATCTGCCATCGGCCGCTCCGTCCGCGCGAGGTCTTGCGATCCCCCGCTTTCATCCGTAGATCGTATGCGGTATTAGCACAGCTTTCGCTGCGTTATCCCCCACGATCGGGCACGTTCCGATGTATTACTCACCCGTTCGCCACTCGTCAGCATCCGAAGACCTGTTACCGTTCGACTTGCATGTGTAAGGCATGCCGCCAGCGTTCAATCTGAGCCAGGATCAAACTCTTCAGTTCGATCTTAAAATTTAAAGCCTTTCGGCTATTACTCATAAAAACGGAATTGAAGTGAACTTCACTTCTATTTCCATGAGCGTTTCAGTCTTGCGACTTTTGTTCTTTCGAACTTGGTCACTCGCCTCAAACGCCCACGCTTATCGGCTGTATGTTTTTAACGTACACCGCAAAAAGTATCTCTCTCTTTGCAAACCCCGCTGCGATCAGCAGAGCCTCAAATTATAACAGGATTTTTTATTTCCCGTCAACACTGAAGGTCTTTCGTCTCTTCAGCACCCCCACCAACCAGAACCACCGCAAGCAGCAACCTTCTGTTCAGCGAAGCCTTGCATTGTACATCGGTTTTCTCTGACTTTTGCAAAAAATTTTTATTTTTGCAGCTGTTCCAACCAATCAACGACAAGCAAGGAGGCGAATTGTAGCACGCGTCACGAGCCGCCCAAGTCAGACCTTCCACTTCTCCAGCAATTTCTCAGGGCTGAGGTTGTCGTAGGTTTCAAAGGGCTGATGTATCCACGGGTTGGTGGAGAGGAACTCCACGGAATAGTCTGGAGTGAACGAAGACACCGCCTTGGTCCAGATGACCGCACTGCGCAGCTCAGTGATGGGCGCATAGTTGGTCTTGAGCATGTTGATCACAGCATGCAAGGTGTGTCCGCTGTCGGCAAGATCGTCAACCAGAAGCACGCGACCAGCAATTTCCCCTTTGGGGGTGGTGATAAAACGTGCAATGTCAAGATGACCTTGAACCGTTCCCGCCTCCGCCCGGTAGGAGCTGGTAGACATGATGGCCAGAGGCTTATCAAAGATGCGGCTCAAAATATCGCCAGGGCGCATCCCTCCGCGCGCGAGACACAGAATGGTGTCGAACTGCCAGCCCGATTGATGAACCCTCAGTGCGAGTTTTTCGATCAGGCTGTGGTACTCGTCATAGCTGACGTATAGATGCTTACCGTCTTCAGTCAACATATTTGCTCCTATTTTAATAGCTATTGACGCTTTATTTTTGGCGCTTTCAAGCCATTAAGGCATGTAAGGATGTTGCATCACAATGGTATGGTCCCGATCAGGACTGGTCGAGATCAGTGCCACAGGTACACCAGTGACCCTTTCAATGCGTTGCAGGTACAAACGTGCATTTGCAGGTAGCTTGCCGTACTCAGTGATCCCCACGGTGGAATCACTCCACCCCTCCATCGTTTCGTAGATGGGTGTACACCGGGCAATCTCGTCGGCGCCCATAGGCAACAGATCAATCCGTTCGCCATCGAGCATGTAGCCCGTGCAGAGCTGAAGTTCCTTGAGGCCGTCTAGTACGTCTAGCTTGGTAATGCAGAGACCCGTGAGGCCATTGACCTGAGCACTTCGTTTGAGCAAAGCGGCGTCAAACCAGCCGCATCGACGGCTGCGCCCAGTGGTAACCCCTTTTTCTGCCCCTACCGTACTCATGTGATAGCCAGGCGTACCGGGTGTTTCCCAATCAAGTTCTGTAGGGAAAGGTCCTCCACCAACCCTGGTGCAATACGCTTTGGTGATGCCCAAGATGTAATGCAACATGCCAGGCCCCACACCGGCGCCTGCGGCCGCGTTACCGGCAACACAGTTGCTGGATGTGACGTAGGGATAGGTGCCATGATCCACATCGAGCAAGGTACCCTGCGCGCCTTCGAAAAGAAGGTTTTGCCCTTGGAGGTGGCCTTCGTTCAACTCCCGGGATACATCTGCCATCATCGGTTTGAGTTGCTCTGCGTGACGCACGGCCTCCTCAAACACAGGCTCGAACTGCACTTGGCCGTTTTGGATATACGGTGACAACACAGGCCCGAAATCGAACTGTGCCGAATTGAGAAAGCTAGTCAGCACATGGTTGTGCAAGGCGAGCAGTTCGCGAAGCTTGGACGCAAAGCGCTGCGGATCCTTAAGATCCTGTACACGCAACGCACGGCGGGCGATTTTGTCTTCATAGGCAGGACCGATACCACGACCTGTGGTACCGATCTTCTCGGTACCGCCTTTTTCACGTGCTGCCTCGCGCGCGACATCCAGGGCGGCATGGAACGGCAAGATCAATGGGCATGCTTCACTCACTCGCAGGCGCGAGCGAACATCCACGCCAGCACGCTCCAGCCCCTCAATCTCCTCGAACAGCTTGGCAGCGGAAAGCACCACCCCATTGCCGATGTAGCACTTGACTCCTGGGCGCATGATGCCACTGGGGATCAAGTGCAGTGCTGTCTTCACACCATTGATGACGAGGGTGTGCCCGGCATTGTGCCCACCCTGGAAGCGCACCACACCTTGGGCGCTTTCGGTCAACCAATCCACCAACTTGCCCTTGCCTTCGTCGCCCCATTGGGTACCAACCACGACAACGTTGCGACCTTTGCTTGTGTTCATTTCCAACCCAGTTTCGATTTCGATACGCTTTAAACAATGGAACGTACTGACCATTGGTTCTGAACCATGATCAGCTCTCGGTCACATTGGAACTCTTGGACTTCACTTTCATGGCCCGGCATCACACAGACCACCGTCTCACCTTGGGCCCTGAGGTCGGAAATAACCCGTCGCAGGTCTGCCGCATCACCCCAAGGCGCGCGGATGGCAGGTTTGAGCGGTCGCACTGGGGTCACCATGGCCAATTGCTTGACGTCTAGACTGAAGCCTGCGGCCGGGCGGTCACGTCCAAACACAGCCCCCACCTGGTCATAACGGCCACCACGAACCAGTGCATCACTGGCGCTATCGGCATAGATACCAAACCGAGCACCACTGTAGTAAGCGTAGCCACGCAAATCCGACAAATCAAATCGGACGTCACAACCATCGATACGATCCGCCAACCACCGCAATCCAGCCAGCAGCGCAGAAATACCTGGCACATACCGCAGACAAGACGACGCCTCATCCAACACGGAGATATCGCCATACAGTTGCACCAACGCCAGCAACCCCTCCCGGGCATGGGCCGGAAACTCCCGAGTGACCGAGGCCAATTCGCTGGAGTCTTTGGCGGCCAGCGCCGCGAACACGCTGCGCAGGGTGTCCTGATCCACCGTAACGCCTTCCAGCAAAGCGCGAAGAATCCGCACATCTGCCAAGTCCACCGTAATGTTCCGAACCCCAGCGACGTTCAGGCAGGCGCGGGACAAGTCCAGTGCCTCCAGATCAGCCTCAGGGCCCGTGTGACCGTAGATCTCAGCACCAAACTGCAATGGCTCGCGTGTTGCATGGGGACGATCGGGCCAAGTGTGCAGCACAGGACCGCAGTAACACAGGCGAGTGACTCCTCGTCGGTTCAGCAAGTGTGCATCAATGCGTGCAACCTGCTGCGTCGTATCTGCCCTCAGACCCATCATGCGACCCGAAATCTGATCGACAAGCTTGAAGGTCTGCAAATCAAGCGCTTCGCCGGCACCCGTCAGCAACGACTCCAGGTGCTCCAGCAAAGGAGGCATCACCAATTCATAACCAAAACTGCGCGCCGTATCAAGCAGGCTACGGCGCAGTTCTTCGATGTTCCGTGCCTCAGAAGGCAAAACATCGGCAATGTGATCCGGCAGGAGCCAGGCAGACATGAAAGAAAGGGTGGCTGTTAAAACCGCAATTCTACCGGCTGCGCACCAAGCAGCAAAAAACGGTCACATTTCACAAGCACTAGAGAAGCAACAGAATGGCCAACCCCATCAGGATGCTCACAAGGCCGAAGAAACGAATCTGCCCATCACGCATCTGCATCACTTGCAAAAACCACTGTCGCCACCGCGAGGGCGATGCAAATGGCAGCAATCCCTCCAGCACGAAGAAGAGTGCAAGCGCGATCCAGAGCGAATCTACCCACTGGATAGACTCAGGCACACCCACGCTCAACGATTGGCCTGGCTTCCTGCGCCAGCCCCTCGGTAAGCCTTGAAGAAATCCGTGGTCGAGGGATCAAGCACCATGACATCACCTTTTTTGCTCAGACTGGCCTTGTAGGCATCTAAGCTGCGATAGAACTGGGCAAACTGAGGATCTTTGCCGAAGGCATCTGCATATAGTTTGGCTGCCTCTGCATCGCCCTCCCCCTTCACTTTTTGGGCATCGCGGTAGGCATTGGCAATGGTGATTTCTCGCTGACGATCCGCATCCGCGCGAATCTTTTCCCCTTCCGCTGCACCGGTAGAGCGCAACTCGTTGGCCACTCGCTTGCGCTCGGCCTCCATGCGCCGGTACACCGACTCGGTAATTGTTTCAGCGTAGTCCACGCGGGTGATACGGACATCCACCACATCCACACCCCATGGCTTTTGCCCCTTGACGGACTCGAGAACTTCGCGCTTGACGTCCGCCATCAAAGCTTCCCGCTTGAGGGACAGCAACTCTTTGACAGTGCGCTTATTGATTTCTTCCTGAAAAGCATTGCGCACCACTCGATTGAGCTGCAAAGCACCAGCGCTCTCGTCCAAACCCACGTTGCGAATGTACTCCGATGGATCGGTGATTCGCCAGCGAACATACCAATCGATGACCACACGCTGCTTTTCCGCAGTCAAGACAGGCTCAGTGTCTGAACTGTCCAGAGTCAGCAGCCGCTTGTCGATGTAGGACACATTCTGAAACGGCGGCGGGAGCTTGAAATTCAGCCCCGGCTCAGTAATCACTTCCTTGATCTGCCCCAGGGCATACACCACGCCGAACTGGCGCTGGTCAACCACAAACACCATCGAGCTGAGCAAAGCCAAGGCCACCAGAATCGATGTTGCAAAAAAACCTACCTTGTTCACACTGCTCTCCTAACGGGATTCACGGTCACGCGAACGGCTGAGGTCGCGAGACCTGGAGTCATTGGATGCCGCTCCTGGGAGCGCAGGTACGGCCCCTGCGGCAATTCCTGCGCCGGCAGAGGCAGAACCATCTTGCGCAAGCACAGCAGGCTGCTGTGCCACGCTTTGCATGATTTTGTCCAACGGCAGGTACAACAGATTGGATCCCTGGCGAGAGTCCACAATCACCTTGGTCACATTCGAATACACCTGCTGCATCGTGTCGAGATACATGCGATCGCGGGTCACCTGTGGGGCTTTCTGGTACTCCGCCAACACGGAACTGAATCGCTGCGCATCACCTTGCGCCTGGGCCACGATACGTGCCTTGTAGGCCTCCGCCTCTTCCTTGAGCCGGGCAGCAGTACCTGTCGCCCTGGGGATCACGTCATTTGCGTATGCCTGCGCCTCATTCTTGGCACGCTCGCGCTCCTGACCCGCCTTGAGCACATCATCAAAAGAGGCTTGCACCTGTTCAGGTGGTCGCACGCCTCCCTGCTGCAAGTTGATTCCTACGATCTCCACACCCACCTTGTATCGATCCAAAATGGTTTGCATAAGGGTGCGCACCCTGGGAGCGATCTGATCGCGCTCATCCGCCAAGGCGGAATCCATACGCATCTTTCCGACCACCTCGCGCACGGCCGTTTCTGCAGCCTGAACGACGGCTTCCGCTGGATTGCGGCTCTCAAACAACCACGCCCGAGCGTCGCTGAGGCGGTACTGCACGGCAAACTTGATTTCGACGATATTCTCGTCTTCGGTCAGCATCGCCGAATCCCTCAAGCCCGTGGCCTTGATGATGGTGTCCCGCCCCACATCCACAGAACGGATCTGCGTCACGAACACCAGCTCATGGCGCTGGATGGGATAGGGCAGGCGCCAATTGAAACCGGCACCTACCGTGCTTTTGTATTTGCCAAACTGGGTGATGACCGCCTGCTGGCCTTCCTGCACGATAAAGAAGCCGGTACCTAGCCAAATCAACACTGCCACGCCGGCGATAAGCCCAACGCCCACACCAGCGCTCTTCATGTCTGGCTGAAAGCCCCCACCACCGCTGTTGGTCGGACCTCTTCCGCCACCATTCTTTCCGCCAAAAAGACCTGATAGCTTGCGATTGAGATCACGCCACAGCTCATCCAGGTCGGGCGGCTGCCCTCCCTGCTTCGGATCACGCCCACCGCGATCATTGCCTGGCTGCTCGGAGGAAGGACGGGTTGAATCGGGACGCGAACCCGCATCGTCATCACCCCTGCCCCATCGAGGATCATTGAGGTTGAACATCCCTCGCATGCGCTGAGGCAAGCTGGCCCAGCGGCGGACGTTGTGTTCAGAGTTCATGCGCAGTTTCTCAGGTTCTCTATCATGGTTGGCCCGGCGATTGTGCCCAATCATCCGGGGTATCCTGCAATGGAGCATCAAGTTCTGGGGACATCGTTGTCAAGCGCGCTTCCAGCACCCGTTCAGCCAACTCGGTGCGAAGAGCCTCCAGGCCCTGTGCATTGCGCGCACTAAGGAAAAGGCGTACGACCTGTCTTCCCTCCAAATCGTAGCTGTCCTTGAGCACACCAGGGCGCGCTTCAGGATTCACTGCGTCCAGTTTATTGAATACCAGGATCTGCGGTATCTCATCTGCACCAATCTCCCTCAGCACCTTCTGGACTTGTTGAATCTGCTCGGGGTAGTGGGGATTGGCCGCATCAACGACATGCAGCAACAGATCAGCATCCACAGCCTCCTGCAACGTGGCCTGAAATGCGGCCACAAGCCCATGGGGAAGATCGCGGATGAAACCCACCGTATCGGAGAGAGAAACCGAGCAGCCAGCAGCCTCCAGATACATCTGTCGGGTGGTGGTATCCAGGGTGGCAAACAGTTGGTCTGCCGCATAGGCCCGCGCTTTCACCAGTGCGTTGAACAGCGTGGATTTGCCCGCATTGGTGTAGCCGACCAAGGAAACATTGAAGACCGCTGTCCTCTCCCGCTGGCGTCTCTGCGTCGAACGCTGGCGCTTCACCTTGACCAAGCGCTCTTTGGTTCTCTTGATCGCATCGTCGATCATCCGCCGATCCAGCTCGATCTGCTTTTCCCCTGGACCGCCTCGCACGCCCGCACCGCCCGTTTGGCGTTCGAGGTGCGACCAGCGACGAACCAAGCGTGTGCTCAGGTATTGCAGGCGCGCGAGTTCCACCTGCAACTTACCTTCATGGCTGCGGGCTCGCTGAGCGAAGATTTCAAGAATCAGCAGCGTGCGATCATTCACCGGCATTTCCAAATGCCTTTCGAGATTGCGCTGCTGCGCCGGACTCAGCGACTGATCGAAGAGCACCTCCTTCGCACCATGCATCTGCGCCAGCATACGAATCTCATCGGCTTTGCCACTGCCCACAAAAAGCGCAGCGTCAGGCGCCTTGCGCTTGCATGTCAGGTGCGCTACCGGCTCCATCCCTGCGGTCTTGGCGAGCAGGGCGAGCTCTTCTAGCTCCCCATCAAAATGGGGAAACCCGAAGTCCACTCCGACCAACAGCACGGGCGCTGGCCGACGATGGGTTGCAGAGGAATCGCTCAAGTCAGCAGTATGGGTACGGGCGCATGCCAAGGGTGACCGCGCTGTCGGCCATCAGACCATTCATGCAGGTGCAGAGCCTGGATCCGCAGTATCAGTGACAGAGAAGCTCACTGGGCGGCCCGGAACAATCGTAGAGATCGCGTGCTTGTAGACCATCTGGGTCACGGTGTTGCGCAGCAACACCACATACTGATCGAAAGACTCGATCTGCCCCTGAAGCTTGATCCCGTTGACCAGATAGATGGACACCGGCACATGCTCTCTGCGCAAGGCATTGAGAAAGGGATCTTGAAGGAGTTGGCCTTTATTGCTCACGATATTCTCCGTGTTCAAAAGTTATTCTTGGGAAGACACCTTACCACAGCCCGGTGCCTCGGCGCGAAAAGCAGACAACACCCCACTCGGGGCACAGGGGATCATCAAGAGCCCGATGACTCCGCGTACGGATTGTGGGAAGTTTTGAATTCAATGCGCAAAGGGGTTCCGACCAGGTCGAACTCCTTGCGGAAACGCCCTTCCAAAAACCGCTTGTAGGCGTCCGACACATGCTCCAAGGAGTTGCCATGGATCACGATCACTGGTGGATTCATGCCACCCTGATGGGCGTAGCGCAGCTTAGGTCGAAACATACCGGAGCGCTTGGGACTCTGGAACTGCACCGCTTCCAGCAACAGCCGGGTCAGCACTGGTGTGGGCATTTTGCAGGTGGCAGCCTTGTACGCCTGAATGATCGACGCCCACAGGGGCCCCAGGCCCTGGCGCTTTTTCGCCGAAATGAAATGCATGGAAGCAAAGCGCAGAAAGGCAAGCCTCGTTTCGATGGAACGCTCCAATAGCTGGCGCTGGTAATCGTCCACCGCATCCCACTTGTTCACCGCCAGCACCACGGCACGGCCACTCTCCAAGATGTAGCCTGCAATATGCGCATCCTGATCTGTCACGCCCTGTGTCGCATCCAACAACAGCACCACCACATGCGCGGACTCAATGGCCTGCAAGGTTTTGACGACAGAAAATTTCTCGATCGCCTCAAAAACACGGCCCTTGCGTCGCAGACCTGCGGTATCCACCAACTCAAAGCGCTGGCCATTGCGTTCAAAGGGGACAGTAATAGCATCCCTGGTGGTGCCAGGCAAGTCGAATGCCACCAAGCGCTCTTCGCCGAGCCAGGTGTTGATCAAGGTGGATTTGCCGACATTGGGACGGCCGGCCACCGCCAGCCGTATGGTGGACTTGTCCGACGAAAGATCCTCTTCCTCGGGCTCTGGCAAATGCAACAAACCCAGTGCCATCTCCACCAGGCTGCGGATACCCTGGCCGTGCGCAGCAGAGATGCCGTGGACCTCACCCAAGCCCAACTCGTAAAACTCGCTGAGTTGCGCGCCCTCCTGCATCCCCTCCGCCTTGTTCGCCACCAAGACGCACGGCTTGCTCAAACGCCGCAGGTAATTGGCGATGTCATGGTCCTGCGCCGAAACACCCGCTCTGGCGTCGACTACAAATAGCACCACATCGGCCTCCGCCACCGCCTGCTGGGTCTGCCTGGCCATCTCGCGGTAGATACCGCTGGACGCATCGGGTTCAAACCCGCCGGTGTCGATGACGATGTACTCGTGCTTTCCTTGCCGACCGTTACCGTAATGTCGGTCGCGGGTCAGCCCAGCGAAATCCGCAACGATGGCGTCACGAGATTTCGTCAAACGGTTGAAGAGGGTCGATTTCCCGACGTTCGGCCGCCCCACGAGGGCGATTACAGGCTTCATGGCACGCTTCGCTTCATCAATCCGGTCGGTAGGCAAAAACCCCGCCGTTGCGGGTCACCACCACCAGCGTATCGGCCGCAACCACAGGTGCAGCCACTACCGCACTGCCATCGGTCGCCATGCGGTTGAGCGGGGCACCATCTTCGCGCGATAGCAAGTGCACCCAACCCGTATCGTCCCCCACCACCACAGAGCGCCCCAACGCAAGCGGAGCGGTCAATTTGCGGTGTTGCAGACGCTCGGAGGTCCACATGCGGCTACCGTCGTTGCGCCGCCATGCCACCACGGTGCCATTGCTCTCGGTGCCAAAGAGGGCTTGGTCTGTGCCATGCACTCCCTGACCCGAACTGGCTTTCTGCACCCAATCCACCGTTCCGCGGGCCGTGTTGACGCAACCTACAGCGGCTTGGAATGCTCGCACACAAACCGAGGCATCGATCCGGCTGGCGGGCCCCACCAACTCTACCAAGCGTTCCACATCGTTCGTGCCACGGGAACTGGCGATAGGTGCCTCCCACCGCACCGTACCGGTATCTGGGTTCATACCGACCAAGCGCCCCGACTGGCCAACCACCAAGGTATCGCCCTGCGCCAACAGCACCCCTTGCTGACGCAACACCAATGGGTCACCTGGGCGGGTGTGGCTCCACAGCTTGGCTCCATTCTTGGCGTCAAAGGCAGACACTGACCGGTCCGAACCGAGCACAAAGACCCGGGCCCCTGCCACCAGGGGCGCAGTGAAAACCTGGAAGCCAAGGCTCTTGCGCCATGCCTCTCGTCCGGAATCCAGAACGATGAGTTCGTTGTCACGAGAAACCACTGCAGACCAGCGGCCATCACTTCCAACGCCAGCAGACAGTGCCGTATCCAGGCTGGCGCGCCACACCTCGCCACCCGTCCGTGCGTCCAACGCGGCCACCGCACCATCGGCGGAAGCCAGGATCAATTGCGATCCCTGAACCTGAACCGCCAAAGGCAGGTTGTGGACGGGCGCGAGTTTGGCCATCCATACCTGGCGCACACCCAACACCGGCACATTCGGCCCCAAATCTGCTGGTTTGGGTTTGTCGGAGCCCCCACCCCACAGTGAACAACCCACCACAGACGCCCCCAGCGCAAGAGCCAGGAATGCCCGCCCCCATACAACCACAGAGCGATGCGATACGTTCACTTGGATGCCTCCGTTGAACCCTTGGCTGACAGGCCTTGTGCCTGCACACCCAATGCATTGAGCTTCACTTCCACCAGACGCCGATATTCCATCGACTCAGAAAAAGCCTGGTAGGCACGGGAATACTCCTCCACGGCCTCCTGCTTCTTTCCTTGCAATACCAGCACATCGCCCTTGCGATCCGCCACCACCGCGGCGTACTCTGCCGCGAAAGGCACGGAGAGTTGCTTGAGTGCCTCGTCATAGGCCTTCTCTTCCATCAACAGGGCCGATAGACGCAAGCGCGCAATGGCCTTGTGACCGTCGTCCTTGGCGCTTTCAGTCACCCAGGTCAAGGCCGACTTTGCCAAGGCCGAATTGCCTGCCGACGATGCGGCCTTACCCACAGTCAGCCCCGCAAGCCCTGCTTGAGCGGTGCCGCCAAACTTGCTGCGCATATCCGAGAACGCCTGCTCCAAGCGCCCCATGTCGCCACTGGCTGCCGCCACATCCACAGCATCCAGCAGGGCTGCGGCTTGCCCGGCCTGGCGGTTCTGCCAGAACTGGTAACCGTTCCAGCCCGCAAGGCCTAGCGCGATCACCAGCGCCGCAGAGCTGATGAGCGTTCCCCAGGTGTTCCAGAAATGCTTGAGCTGGTCTATCTGTTCTTGTTCTTCGAGGTCGAGATGGTTTGCCATGGCTTGAGATGGAATTAACGCTGGGATTGTAGGTGGCCCGCCCAGGATGCCACGTCCTGCAGGGATTGTTCGACTTGCTGACCGCTGCCGTCACGCAAGGCCTTGACGAGGACAGTCCCCCGCAGCAGCTCGTCGGCACCGAACACCAGCGCAAATGCAGCCGCACTGGCATCGGCCTTCTTGAACTGGGATTTCATACTGCCCATGCCATCAGCCGCGCCCGTGGGGCTGTGCATCTGGGCACGCACCCCGAGGGCGCGCAACTGTTGCAGGGTCTTGATGGCAATCGGCAAGGCAGATGCCTCTGGGATGATGGCATACACATCCGGTACTGGTACCGGACTGTCCAGTCCTTGCTCTTTCAGCAACTCCAGCACCCGCTCCACGCCGAGCGCCCAGCCCACCGCCGGTGCGGGCTTGCCGCCAATCTGTTCGATCAGATAGTCGTAGCGTCCCCCACCACAGATGGTGCCCTGTGAGCCCAGGCGATCTGTAATGAACTCAAAGACCGTCAGGTTGTAGTAGTCCATGCCTCGAACCAGACGGGGGTTGAAGCGCCAG
Source organism: Acidovorax sp. 210-6 (assembly GCF_010020825.1). Taxonomy (GTDB): domain Bacteria; phylum Pseudomonadota; class Gammaproteobacteria; order Burkholderiales; family Burkholderiaceae_C; genus Simplicispira; species Simplicispira sedimenti. The sequence goes on along the minus strand of NZ_JAACJE010000001.1, from coordinate 1,246,084 downwards.
GCCACGCCGTTGGCGTCGAGAATGGCCTTGACCGCATTGAAATGTGTCAGCGATGCCTCCCCGAGATAGTCCACCAAACGCGGAGCACCCTCCACCAGTGCCTGCATGGCTGGATTCTTGGTGTCCAAAATGCGCAGCGGGTTGGTGTAAAGGCGCCTGCGCGCCTCCTCATCCAGTTGCGACGCGTTCTGCTCCAGATAGGCAATCAAGGCCGCACGGTGCGCCTTGCGCTCCTCCGGCTGCCCCAGGCTGTTGATCTCCAGGCGCACATCGGTCAAGCCGATTTCCTTCCAGAGCGCGTCAGCCAACAGAATCATCTCCGCATCGATCTCCGCCCCCGGAAAACCCAGGGCTTCCGCGCCAATCTGGTGGAACTGCCGATAACGTCCGCGTTGTGGACGTTCATGCCGAAACATCGGCCCCATGTAGTAAAGACGCTTGCCGCCGTCGTAAAGCATGGAATGCTCCACCGTGGCACGCACTACGCCGGCAGTGCACTCCGGACGCAGGGTCAACTGCTCGCCATTGAGCCTGTCTTCGAAGGAGTACATCTCCTTCTCGACGATGTCTGTCACCTCACCCAGACCGCGGACAAACAAGGCGGTGGGTTCGACAATCGGCGTGCGAATGTTGCGGTAAGCGTAACGCGCCATCAAAGTTCGAACCTTGTCCTCCAGCCATTCCCAACGACTGGACTCGCCCGGAAGAATGTCGTTCATTCCCTTGACGGCGAGCAGCTTTTCCGCCTTGGCAGGCGTCGATGCCTTTTCTGTGTTCACAGCACTGATGTTTGAGAGAAGTTAGAGGGGATGCGTCGATCTCGATCCTTCAAGGCGGCCGTCGCCTTGTTCAGGGTTTCGAGAATCCACGCCTTATGGATGGCCGTTCGGAGAACCAAACCGCTTTTCGATGTACGACTGCACCAGTTGATGAAACTCCTGGGCGATATTGTCACCACGCAAGGTCATCGCTTTTTGGCCATCAATGAAGACCGGGGCTGCAGGCGCCTCCCCCGTTCCGGGCAGGCTGATCCCGATATCTGCGTGCTTGCTTTCCCCTGGGCCATTGACGATGCAGCCCATCACGGCAACCTTCAGCGCTTCCACCCCGGGATACTGCTCGCGCCAGACGGGCATTTGCTCACGCAGAAAATCATCGATCTGCTTGGCCAGTTCCTGGAAGGTGGTGCTGGTCGTGCGGCCACAACCCGGGCAGGCAGTCACACTGGGCACGAACATGCGCAGCCCCAGGGCCTGAAGGATTTCAGACGCGACCACCACCTCCTGAGTACGTGCCTCACCCGGCTGGGGTGTCAAGGAGACCCGGATCGTGTCGCCAATACCTTCCTGCAGCAAAACCGCCAGCGCGGCCGAAGAAGCCACCGTCCCCTTGGTTCCCATGCCGGCTTCGGTCAACCCCAGATGCAACGCGTAATCGCAGCGCCTGGCCAATTCGCGGTACACCGAGATCAGATCCTGCACACCGCTGACTTTGCAGGACAGGATGATCTGGCTGCCATCGAGCCCCATGCGCTCAGCCTGCAATGCAGAATCAATGGCAGAGGCAATCAACGCCTCGTACATCACCTGACGGGCATCCCAAGGTTCTGCACGCTGGCTGTTGGCATCCATCAGACTCGCCAGCAGTTCCTGGTCCAGACTGCCCCAGTTCACACCAATGCGCACGCATTTATTCCAACGCACCGCCGCCTCGATCATCTGGCCGAACTGGCGGTCTCGCTTGTCCCCCTTGCCCACGTTGCCAGGATTGATGCGGTACTTGGACAGTGCCTGTGCACAGTCAGGGAACTCCGTGAGCAGTTTGTGTCCGTTGTAGTGAAAATCACCGACCAGAGGTACATCCACTCCCATGCGGTCGAGTTGTTCACGGATATAGGGCACAGCCTGAGCGGCTTCCGGGGTGTTGACGGTAATACGCACCAATTCAGAGCCAGCCTGGGCCAACTCCTTGACCTGGATGGCAGTGGCGATGGCATCGACCGTGTCAGTGTTGGTCATCGACTGCACACGCACCGGTGCGCCACCACCAATGGTGACCACCCTGCTACCCCATACTGCGCGTGCTTGGCGCGTCTGGCGCTGGCGAGGGGTTGCGATGTCTATTGGAGCGTTGTTTGGCTGTGCCATCAGGGCTTCACCTCAAAGCGAGCAACGTTTTCACGGGTCACCGGGGCAAGGTCAAAAGGTTTGCCACGCACAAAGACCTCTGTGGCATCGGCCTTGCCGATGACCACCGACAGTGGCGGCTTTCCTTCTGCCACCACCGTCTCTCCCGCGGCCACGATACGCTGCAAGGTGGTTACTCCCGAAGCATCCCGCACCTGAATCCAGGAAGCGCTTTTGGCCCGCAAAGCAAGCAAGGAGTCTCCGATCACCGGGCTGGACGCTGTCTCCACCGCTGCTTGCGCGACCAGTACCTCCGAAGCCGCAGGCTCGGCAGGACGCTGAACTTCTTGCACCGTAGCGGCGACAGGCCCTGCAGGCAGGGCCTGCGGTGATGGCGACGGAGGCGGTGGTGCCGACTCGGTGGACAAAGGCGCCGCAGACTTCTCAGACACAGTCATGCGCTCGCCCATGGAGACCAACTCAGTCACCAGACCGGGGAAAAAGGCCAATACTGCCGCCCCCGCCAACAACAAAGCCACGGCCAAGAACATCGGACGTGTCAGAAAACTCAGTGCAGGCCCCACCCGGGAGGGCTCCGTTCCGTCACGGAAAGCCGTATTCACATCTGGCGCCTGAGGCTGCAAGCGGGGCGCCGGGCCTGTCGGCATCAACGCAAGAATCGGTGCCGAATCGATTTTCAGGGCACGGCACACACTGCCCGCCAAAGCCCTGGCAAACACGGTGTCGGGCAAATGCTGGTAATCATCGGCTTCCAGCGCCCGCACCTTGCTCACAGGCACCTTCAACGACACCGCCAAGGCCTCGATGTGCATGCCTGCTGCCTCACGCGCAGTGCGCAGCATGGCCCCTGGAGAAGCCACTGCGCCCTGCCCCACATCGGTACCCACCCCTTCAGCGACGACGCCCATGTCACTCATCGAACGCCCCTCGATCCAACGCTGCCGTTTCCTTGGCTTGCGGGAAGCGCTTGCGCAGTTGCTCTGACAGCTGGCGCATCGCGACCGTCTCACCCAAGGCCCTCTCGACCTTGACGCCCAACCACAGCGTTTCAGCGTTGGCCAGCTCGCTGTTGTTGATGCGTCGGATGTAAAACTGGGCCCTGGTCAACTCACCCTTGCGGAAAAAGATATCGGCAAGGTTGTAGCCCACGACGGGATTGGCCGTGTCCAGTTCATAGGCACGCAAAAAAGTCTTTTCGGCCTGAGCCAAATCACCGGCACGGGTCTGGCACAAGCCCTGGGCCATCAGCGTCTTAGTGCGAGCGGTGTAGCCCGGGTTGGCCAATGCCTCGATAAAACGCTTGTCGGCCTCGCCGTACTTTTGCTGGAGACACAAGAGCCAGGCATGGTTGTGCAACACGTTGGCATCACCGGGTCTGAGGCTCAACGCCCGGCGAAAACTCTCGTCCGCCATCGGCAGATCGCTGAGTTGCATGTAGATCAAACCGCGCAGATTGTAGGCATCGGCAAAGCCAGGATCGGAAGCCAGAGCCTGCTTCACTTCGTCCAGCGCGAAAGCCACCTTGCCCGCTTCGAAATAGCCCACCGCCAATTCCAGACGGATGCGTGCACGGCGCCGAGCGTCTGATTCATCAGAGGGCGTGACAATCTCTGCCGCAGCCCCTTGGGGTGCAGCGGCAGTGGAACAAGCCTGCAACGCAAGAACGCCAATCCACGGCAGCAGCATTGTTGCCAAGCGCACCCCAAACGCACCCCTAAGAGCCCTGCCTTCCGTCATGTCATGCCTCCTTGTTGTCAGATCCTGCGCCCATCACGGCAATGGGTATGGTGCGACGCTTGGCCATGCGTTGCGCAACGCGGGTGCGGTCCTGCACTTCTCCGGCCAGTTGACCGCACGCAGCATCAATATCGTCACCCCGCGTCTTGCGTACCGTGGTGACAATCCCTGCCTCGCTGAGTATGCGTGCAAAAGCACTCACTTGCGCCGATTCAGATCGCCGCAACCCAGATGCGGGAAAGGGATTGAAAGGAATCAGATTGAACTTGCACCACACGCCTTTGCCGGCGTGCTTGCGCACCAATTCGACCAACTGGTGCGCGTGCTCCGGCTGATCGTTGACGCCATCGAGCATGCAGTACTCGAAGGTAATGAAATCCCGGGGTGCATGCACAAGGTAACGATTGCAGGCGTCCAGCAATTCGTCGATCGGATACTTGCGGTTGAGCGGCACCAGCACATCACGCAGCGCATCGTTGGGCGCATGCAGGGACACTGCCAAGGCCACCGGACAATCCGCAGCGAGCCGATCCATCATGGGGACCACACCGGACGTAGAGACCGTCAGGCGACGACGGGAAAGACCGTAGCCATGGTCGTCCAGCATGACACGCAACGCGGGAACCAGGGCCGAATAGTTCTGCAACGGCTCCCCCATACCCATCATCACCACATTGGAGATGACGCGGTCCTGGGTCTGGAAACGCTTGCGCAGCACATGCTCGGCAAACCACAGCTGCGAAACGATTTCGCCGGTGGTCAGGTTGCGGCTGAAACCTTGATGACCCGTGGAGCAGAAACGGCATCCCACCGCGCATCCGGCCTGCGAAGACACACAGAGCGTTCCTCGGTCGTCCTCGGGAATGAACACTGCTTCAACCGCGTTGCCCGCACCCACATCAAAAAGCCATTTGACGGTGCCATCTGCCGATTGGTGCTCACTGACCACCGGCAAGGGCAACACCTGGGCGCAACCCTTGAGCTTGTCCCGCAAGGACTTCGCCAGATCGCTCATCTGGTCGAAATCCTGCGCGCCGCGCTGGTGAATCCAACGGAACAATTGGGTTGCGCGAAAACGCTTCTCCCCGAGCTGCTCACAGAAGGCCGTGAGCCCATCGAGGTCGAAATCCAGCAGATTGACCGTCATGAGCTGGATTCCTGTTGGCAGATCCACAAGACACCGCAAGGCCCAGGAGCCACACGGCCGAGCCGGGGTTGCGGAATATGCAGCCTGCCAAAAACCATGTCAGCGGGAGTAAACGTTCAGGCCGGCAAAGAAGAATGCCACTTCCACCTGGGCGGTTTCTGCAGCGTCCGAACCGTGCACTGCGTTGGCATCGATGCTGTCGGCAAAGTCGGCGCGGATGGTGCCAGGGGCAGCCTTCTTGGGGTCGGTGGCACCCATCAGTTCACGGTTCTTGAGGATGGCGTTCTCGCCTTCCAGAACCTGGATCATGACGGGACCGGAAACCATGAAATCCACCAGGTCCTTGAAGAAGGGACGCTCTTTGTGCACAGCATAGAACTGCTCGGCCTCCAGGCGCGAGAGGTGCTGCATGCGTGCGGCAATGACCTTCAGGCCGGCAGCCTCAAAGCGGGCATAGATCTGACCGATGACATTCTTGGCAACTGCATCGGGCTTGATGATGGAAAGGGTACGTTCGATGGCCATTTTTTGTTCCTGGACAATGGGTTGAAGGTTATTTTTGCCGCCTTGGCAAAGCTTTTGATTTTAACCTGCGCGCGTGGGTGCCGTGATGTCAGCGTCCGCCACGTCGGCCTCCGCCCCCCGGCCCCGCTCGGCGCTGGGCCTTTCGCTGGCGCTGCAGACTGTCAGAGCCGATGTACCCGATGGACGTCTTGAGCGGGTCAGGCTGCCCAGCACCCGCTGCCGACCGCCCTGGTGTCTTGGGCCCTGCGACCCGGCCCGGCGCGGGCGCTCGCCCCCTGGGGGCTTGGGCGCGCCCATTGCCCTGACCAGGCTTTCCACGCCGCTGCGTGCCCTCACGGCCCGCCGCAGGTGGATTCCACTGTGCACCCGCAGCCCGCATCAGTGCGGCGATGTCTTGTGCATCCAGTTCCATCCAGGCACCGCGTTGCAGCCCCCGCGGCAGCACCATGGCGCCGTAGCGGATGCGGATCAGGCGGCTGACGGCATGCCCCACTGCCTCGAACATGCGACGCACCTCGCGATTGCGCCCCTCTGAGATGGTGACCCGGTACCAGCAATTGGAGCCTTCGCCCCCACCTTCCTCGATGGAGCCGAACGCCGCCACACCGTCATCCAACTGCACGCCCTCCAGCAAGCGGCTCTTTTCGTCCTGGCTCAGGGCGCCCAGAACACGCACCGCGTATTCGCGCTCCAGCCCAAATCGCGGGTGCATGAGCTTGTTGGCCAACTCCCCCGAATTGGTAAACAGCAGCAAGCCCTCCGTATTCAGATCCAGCCGTCCAACGGACTGCCACTTGCCCTGCGCCAGCCGGGGCAGCTTGCGAAAGACGGTGGGACGGCTTTGCGGGTCGTCATGGGTCACCACTTCACCCACGGGCTTGTGGTACGCCAGCACACGCGGTGGCGGCGGATCGATCCGAAAGCGGATGGGCTTACCGTTGACCTTGATCTGGTCACCGTACTGGATGCGCTGACCAATGTGCGCAGGCTCGTTGTTGACCGAGATACGGCCTTCCAGGATCAGTTGCTCCATCTCCAGACGGGAGCCCAGGCCTGCCTGGGCCAGCACCTTGTGCAACTTGGGCGTCTCGACCTGGGGCTGCAACACCCGCTTGGCTGGTGAGGGCACATCGGTTCGGGTCTCGTCTGCATCGAACTGCCCCGACACCACATCGGCGAACGCATAGCCTTCGACGCGCTCGGCCTGGTCTGCGGAGCGGCGCGCACGCTGGTGCCGCACCGGTTCGGTAGAAGCCTCCGGCTCCACCGTCGAAGGTGTGGCAGTGGGCTCAGGGGTTGGTGTGTCGTTCATGGCTTCAAATCCAATAATGGGTCGGCGGGCGGGTCGTCACTGGCGGGCGCCTCCAGCAAAGCTGGCGGCTCTTGCGGCGCGGAAGCGTCGGCAGAGTCAGCCAGCTCGGGCAACGAGGCCTGGGCTGGGTCGGTGTCTTCCGAAAGGCCTGCCAGCAAACGCTCTTGCACGGACGACTCTTCCAGAGCCGGCAACTGATCCAAAGAAGACAGCCCCAGGTCATCCAGGAACTGTCTTGTGGTCGCCAGCAGTGCCGGGCGTCCCACGGTTTCGCGGTGGCCTATCACTTCCACCCAGCCCCGGTCTTCCAGTTGCTTGATGATGAGGCTGTTGACGGTGACCCCCCGAATGTCTTCGATATCTCCGCGCGTCACGGGTTGCCGATAGGCGATGATGGCCAACGTTTCCAGGGTGGCGCGCGAGTAGCGCGGAGGCTTCTCTGGATGCAACCGGTCCAGGTACACCCGCATCTCGGGGCGACTCTGAAACCGCCACCCCGACGCCACCTGCACCAGCTCCACGCCTCGCTGTGCCCATTCGTGCTGAAGCTCCTGCAACAGCATCTTGAGCGTATCGGAGCCCAGTGCATCATCGAACAGCGTCCGCAGCTCGCGCAAGGGCAAGGGCTGCGGTGCGCAAATCAATGCAGTTTCAAGGACCCGTTTGGCATCCACCGTGTTCATGGTTCAGCGGTTCCGGGAAAAAATGGGCCCCAGATTCCCTCTGGAACGCCATACCAACAGAAGAAGCCCATCAAGGGGGGCTGGAGCTGCAGCGATCTTGTCGCTGCGCCATCGCCATTGCAGGCAAGGGCCTGTGGGCGACGAAAACACCGGCACGGATCAGCGAATTGCCCGCCCAGGTCATTTCGGCGGATTGTAGCCCAGTCCCGCCGCAGCCAGGGCCTGCTGCATATCTGGCGGCAGGGGCGCGTGAAACTCCAGCGCAGTCCCCAGCACGGGATGGTTGAACGCCAGACGAAACGCATGCAGCGCCTGGCGCTGCAAGCCCAGCGCGGGATGACCGCCGTAGAGCGCATCGGCCACCAATGGGTGCCCCAGGTGGGCCATGTGCACCCTGATCTGGTGGGTGCGACCCGTGTGCAGGGTGCATTGTACCCAGCACACCTGGTCGTTACCGTCCAGCAACTCCACATCCGTGCGCGCCGGCTTGCCCGCATGCTGGGCCAAATCCACCACCGCCATGCGCAGGCGGTTGCGCGGATCCCTGCCGATCGGCAATTCGACGCTCACCTGCGTGCGCCCCCGCCATGGCCGGTGGGCCACGGCCTGGTACTGGCGCTGCACTTCGCGACGTCCAATCATGCCGACCAGCGTATCCATCGTGGCCCGCGTCTTGGCCACCACCATCAGGCCACTGGTGTCCTTGTCCAGACGGTGGACGATGCCTGCGCGCGGAACACGGGTGCAGGCGGGGTCGTATGCCAGCAAGCCATTGAGCAACGTGCCGCCCCAGTTGCCGGGCGCCGGGTGCACCACCAGCCCTGAGGGCTTGTCGATCACCAGCAGGTGCGCATCCTCGTACACCACCTGCAGTGGCATGGGCTCCGGGCGGAAGGCCTGACTCTCCAGCGTGGGGCGCATCTCCAGGCGCAGCAGGTCGCCGACCTTGACCTTGTGCGCGGCCTTGAGGACAGGTTTGCCCTGCAGGCTGACGGCCCCCTGCTCTATCAGTTGCTGCAGGTAGCTGCGTGAGAACTCGGCCACGGCATCGGCCAGCATGCGATCGAGCCGCTGACCATGCTGAGCGGCGCCCACATCGATGGTGCGCCACTCGATGTCTTCCGCTGCCCCTGTCTCGTCGTCGCCGGGCTCAGCCAACCACACCGTGGCAGCTTCATTGGGGTCGGCGGGAACGCCGGTAGCCTCCATGCAGTGGATCAACGCGAGGGCAGGAAGCGCGATGGATCCACCGGTTTGCCCTGGCGACGGATCTCGAAATGCAGCTTCACACGATCGGCGTCGGTGCTGCCCATCTCGGCAATCTTCTGGCCTTTGCGCACGTTCTGGTCTTCTTTGACCAGCAAGGTCTGATTGTGTGCGTAGGCAGTCAGATAGGTATTGTTGTGCTTGAGGATGATGAGGTTGCCATAACCCCGCAAACCTGCGCCGGAATACACCACCCGCCCATCCGCCGCGGCAAGCACCGGATCTCCGGCCTTGCCACCGATGTCCAGACCCTTGTTGCGGGCTTCGTCAAACCCTGCCAACACCTGCCCGCTCGCAGGCCAGATGAAGCCCATGTCATCGTCAGGCCCAGCAGCCACGGGCGCTGGCGCCGGAGCCGGCGTTGGAGCAGAAGCGGCGCTGGCCGCAGGTGCCGTCGCAGGTGCAGGCGCCGCACCCGACGCCGCAGGCTTGGCCGGGGTGGCCACCGGCGCAGGCGCCACGGTGGACGAAGTGACCGGCCGGGTCACCACCCCCGAAGACTCGCTGGCAGCCGCCACCACCGCGCCCGGCGCCAGTACCCGCAGCACCTGACCGACTTCGATCAGATTGGGGTTGTCCAGATTGTTCCAGCGGGCAATGTCCTTCCAGCTCTGGCCGGTATCCAGCCCGATGCGGATGAGTGTGTCACCGGGCTTGACTGTGTAATAACCCGGCTTGCCTGCATTTTCAGCACCCGGCATGGGCTTGGCAGGGACCACTTCGCCGGGCTGCACCGGCACTGCCGCGGCGGTGCCCCGGTCCTCCACCGGCGCCTTGGTCATGCGGGTTCCACAGCCCGTCAGCGCCAGGCCCAACAGGACGGCAAACCACCAGTGACCGCGGCCACGCGAGAGCAACATAGACAAAACGAATCTCCTTCAGTCAGGCAACGCCCGATTTTAGGGGGACAAAATGCACGGGTTCGAGCACGGTTTGTTTCAATCCGTGCGCGGTCTTGTCCACCACCAGAAGCACTTGCTGCCCATCGGCAAGGGCTGTGGGTGCCACCAGACGCCCACCCACGGCGAGTTGCTCGCACCAAGCCAGCGGCAACTGCGACCCGCCGGCCGCAGCGACGATGCCGGCATAGGGTGCGCCCTTGGCATAGCCTTCCATGCCATCGCCCAGAATCAGATGCACATTGGCCAGGCGCAACGGCCGCAGGTTGGTGCGTGCCTTCTCGTGCAGCCCACGCAGACGCTCAATGCTGTAAACCTCACGCGCCAGACGCGCCAGCACCGCAGCCTGGTAGCCGCAACCCGTACCCACCTCCAACACCCGGCCCAGGCCTGCGGCACTGCGTGCAATCTCGGCACCCAGCAACAGCTCCATCATGCGCGCCACGACACTGGGTTTGGAGATGGTCTGCCCCAGCCCAATGGGCAGGCTGGTGTCCTCGTAGGCCTGGTTGACCAGGGCACTGTCCACAAAGCGGTGGCGCTCCACCGCGCCCATGGCCGTGAGCACGGCACCTGAGCTCACCCCGCCAGCAGCCAGGCGCTGCACCATGCGCGCGCGCACCGCTGCGGAGTCCAACCCCAGCCCGGCCGGCGCCGGAATGGACACCGGCCGCTGCACCGCAGGCACCACCGCAGGGCGCTGCCCGCCAGGCACAGACGGTGCGATGCGTGCCGGAAAACCAGGGCGGCGCTGCTGCATCATTCCCTCAGCGCAGCGGGTTCGGTCCCTGCGGACAAACGGGCCGCCGTCTGCGCCCAGTACCCCAGGTTCTGGTGGTCGGTCAGATCGACTTTGAGCGGCGTCACCGAGACATGCCCCAGCGCCGTGGCATGGAAGTCGGTGCCTTCGCTGTCGTCCAGCGCCGCGCCTGCACCACCGATCCAGTACATGGTCTCACCCCGCGGGCTGACCTGGGTGATGACGCGCTCGGCGGCATGGCGCCGCCCCAGGCGGCACAGCTTGATACCACGCAGGGCCTGCAGGGGCAGGTTGGGAATGTTCACGTTGAGCAACCAGGGGGTCTGGCCCACGAGCTTCAGTGCAAGCATCTGACGCACCATGTCGGCCGCCTTCTGCGCCGCCGCTTCCAGCTCGCCCCAACCCTTGTCCACCTGCGAAAACGCGATGGCGGGTATCCCGAACAGGTAGCCTTCCATGGCCGCACCCACGGTGCCCGAATAAATGGTGTCGTCCCCCATGTTGGCGCCATTGTTGATGCCAGAAAGCACCAGATCCGGCCGGTAGCCCAACAACCCGGTCAGCGCAATGTGCACACAGTCGGCAGGCGTTCCGTTGACGTAGCGAAAGCCATTGGCCGCCTCGTGCACATAGAGGGGCGCATTGAGGGTCAGTGCATTGGACTTGGCGCTGTTGTTGTGCTCAGGGGCCACCACCTCCACATCGGCCACCTGCTGCAATGCGCGGTGCAGGGCCACGATGCCCGGGGCCTGGTAGCCGTCGTCGTTGGACAGAAGAATCTTCATGGTTCAGCACAGGGTTGGCGGCGATTGTAGGCGCCCGCCCGCCCCTGTGCCGTGCCCCCGGCGCCCGTCGCCCGTGGGACACACGAGGCCATGGTGCACACCTATCATCTGGCGTTCGATTTTCACGACCGGAGACCCCCCATGCACGCATGGCTATGCACCAATCCCACGGGCGTCGAGGCCCTGGCCTGGACCGAACTGCCCACCCCCACGCCCAAGGCGGGCGAGGTGCTGGTGGAGATCAAGGCCGCCAGCCTGAACTTCCCTGACCTCTTGATCGTGCAGAACAAGTACCAGATCAAGCCGCCCCTGCCCTTTGTCCCCGGCGCCGAATACGCGGGCGTGGTGCAGGCCGTGGGTGAAGGCGTCACCCACCTGCAGGTGGGCCAGAACGTGGCCTGCCTCTCGGGCACGGGCGGTTTTGGCACCCACACGCTGGCACCTGCGGCGCTTTGCATGCCCCTGCCCGCAGGCTTCGGGCATGTGGATGCCGCCGCCTTCATCATGACCTATGCCACCTCGCACCACGCATTGATCGACCGCGGCCAACTCAAGGCCGGCGAAACGGTGCTCGTGCTGGGCGCCGCAGGCGGCGTGGGCACAGCGGCCATCCAGATTGCCAAGGCCGTGGGTGCCAAGGTGATTGCGGCCGCTTCCACCGACGAGAAATGCGCGCTGTGCACCTCCATCGGTGCCGACGCCACCATCAACTACACCCGTGAAGACCTGCGCGAAGCCCTCAAGCGCCTGACCGACGGCAAGGGGCCGGATGTGGTGTACGACCCCGTGGGCGGCGACTTCGCCGAACCCGCCTTCCGCGCCATTGCCTGGCGTGGGCGCTACCTGGTGATCGGCTTTGCCGCAGGCCCCATTCCTGCGCTGCCGCTGAACCTGCCGCTGCTCAAGGGCGCCAGCATCGTGGGCGTGTTCTGGGGCGAATTTTCCAAGCGCGAACCCAAGGCCAACGCCGCCATGATGATGGAGCTGGCCCAGTGGTACGGCCAGGGCAAGATCAAGCCCGTGATCGATCGCACCATGCCCATGGCCGAACTGCCCGCCGCCTATGCCCACATGGGCTCGCGCAGCGTGCAGGGCAAGCTGGTACTGGTGAACTGACATAAGCGACCCCTGCGGCGCTTCGCACCTTCCCCCCCCCCGCTCTTGCAGCGCTGCGGGCAGGGGGACGCGCCCGGCGCGGCAGGGCAGCTCTTGCGCGGGAGCCCTGGGATGGCCCACGCCAGCGTCATGCGCTGGAGGTGCCGCACGCATACAACGAATAGCTGACTTGTATCTGGGGCGTGCACCCGCACGCACTGTGCAATCAGCGCCGCCTCTGTCACACTAGCAGGCCTTTCGACAGCTCCCTGTCCCAACCGCTGCCTGCCATGGCCGAACGCCCTCCATCAGACATTGCGCGCGAAACGCTCAAGCAACTCGCCCAGCGCCGCCTCCCCCCCACGCCGGAGCATTTTCGGCAGATCTATGACGAAATCGCCGGGGCCAGCTCGCCCCTGCCCTTCCCAGAACTGCCACTGCGCCAGATCCTGCGCATCATTCCCGGCCAGACACCGGCACAGAAGCGCCTGCTGGAGCAGTTCGAATCCGCCGTCAACCAAAAAGACTGGTCGGCCATGCAGACCGTTCTGGTGGGCTACGCCAAGCTGGGCGCCAGCACACCGGCCGCCCACCTGGACGCCGCGCCCGCCACCACAGGCCCTGCGCCACTCAGCCCCACCATCGGCAGCACCGTCGGCGCCCGCCCTGGTACGGTGCACAAAGAACTGGCCGAACAACTCGCGCGCCTCATTGAGCATACGCTCCATGGCCTGAGCAGCGATGACGCCCGCGTCCATCTGCTGGGCGAGCAATTGGTGGGCTTCCTGCGCCAGCCCGACCCGCCAGCCAGCACCCTCCAGCTCATGCTGGGCAACTTCACCTTCCGCCTGTCTTTCGCCGCCGAGGACCAGGCTGCCATTCGCAGCATGCTGCTGGAGTTGCTGAACATGGTGTTCACCAACATCACGGCGCTGAGCATCGACGACCAGTGGCTGCACGGCCAGGCCGAAGCGCTGGTGGCCGCCACGGCTCAGCCGCTCACACTGCGGCGGCTCGACGATGTGCAGCGCCGCCTCAAGGACGTGATCTTCAAGCAGACCGAGGCCAAGGGCCGGATGGTCGAAGCGCAGGATCAGATGAAGGAAATGCTGGCCACCTTCGTCGAACGCCTGTCAGCCATGACGGATGCCAGCAGCGGCTACCAGAACAAGATGGAACGCTACGCCGAGCAGATCTCGCAAGCCAGCCGCATCGAGGACATCACCCCTGTGCTGGGCGAGGTGGTGCAGGCAACGCGCACCATGGCACTGGACACTCGACTGGCCCACGCCGAACTGACCGAACTGCGTGAGCGCACCGCCGAAAAACAGGCAGAGATGACTCGCCTGCAGAAAGAGCTGGACCAGGCCAGCGCCCAGGCACGACACGACCCGCTGACCGGCTCGCTCAACCGCAAGGGGTTGGACGAAGTGTTGGAGCGCGAGATCGCACGCGCGCGCCGTTCCGACACACCGCTGTGCGTGGCCCTGCTCGACGTGGACAACTTCAAGCAACTCAACGACCGCCTGGGGCACGATACCGGCGACGCCGCCCTGGTGCACCTGGCCAACGTGGTACGCGCTGTCATGCGCCCGCAAGACCAGCTGGCGCGCTATGGGGGCGAGGAGTTTGTGATCCTGCTGCCCGACACGACCCAGGAACAAGGCGTGGAAGCCATGCAGCGCCTGCAGCGCGAGCTGACCACACGCTTCTTCCTGCGCAACAACGAAAAGGTGCTCATCACCTTCAGTGCAGGCGTGGCCCAGATGACGCCCCAGGAGACCGCCACCGAAGCCATCCGCCGCGCCGACCAGGGCATGTACCTGGCCAAGCGTGCGGGCAAGAACCGCGTGATTGCGGCCTGAGGGCCACCTCCTGCCCGCACCCGGCCCGTGGATGACAAGGTGGCTGGAACGCAGCCCATGGGCACGCCCTGGCGCGGCCTCGGTGCACGGCGCATTTTGCTATTATTTTTATAGCTGCCAGCGCCCGTATTTATTGCGGTACAAGGCATTTTTCCTTGGTGCCAGCACAACTTTTGCGGCAGGGCTACCATGGGCGGCCATCCTTTGCGAAAGACGCCCATGAACGCTTTGCATCCCTCCCGCCTGGGTGCGCTGGCCCTGGCCGCCGCGCTCGCCGGCTGCGCCAGCGCACCAACGTTCCACTACACCGCGCCCAGCCAGCCCGAAGCCGCCTCGGGCTACACCGAGAAGCCGGGCTGGACCACCAGCAAGTTCGCCGTGGCCGCCGCCAACCCGCTGGCCACCGACGCGGGCTACCAGGTGCTCAAGGCCGGCGGCTCGGCGGTGGACGCGGCCATCGCGGTGCAGATGGTGCTGACGCTGGTCGAGCCGCAGTCCAGCGGCATCGGCGGCGGCGCCTTCCTGCTGCACGCCAGCGGCGGCAAGGTGGAGGCCTATGACGGGCGCGAGACGGCCCCGGCCGCTGCCGACGAAAAACTCTTCCTCGACGCCAGCGGCAAGCCCCTGGCTTTCCACGACGGCGTGGTGGGCGGCCGCTCGGTCGGCGTGCCCGGCACCTTGCGCATGCTGGAGATGGCGCACCGCCAGCACGGCAAGCTGCCCTGGGCCGCGCTGTTCCAGCCGGCCATCCAACTGGCCGAGGGCGGCTTCAAGGTCAGCCCGCGCCTGCACACGCTGGTCAAGGGCGACGCCCACCTGAAAAAAGACCCGGTGGCCGCCGCCTATTTCTTCAAGCCCGACGGCAACGCGCACGACGTGGGCTCCCACCTGCGCAACCCCGAACTGGCCGCCGTGCTGCGCCGCATCGCCGCCGAGGGCAGCAAGGCCCTGCACGAGGGCGAGATCGCCCAGGCCATCGTGGACAAGGTGCAGAAGCACCCCACCAACCCCGGCAAGCTCAGTCTGGCCGACCTGGCGGGCTACCAGCCCAAGAAGCGCGAGGCCCTGTGCGTGGACTACCGCGCCCGAGCGCAGGACTACCGCCTGTGCGGCTTCCCGCCGCCGAGCTCGGGCGCCATCGCCGTGGGGCAGATCCTGGGCATCCTGAACCACACCAACGCCGCCAGCCTGCCGCTGCAGGACGGCCTGCCCACGGCGGACTGGTTGCACCTCTACACCGAGGCCGCGCGCCTGGCTTTCGCCGACCGCGCGCTCTACGTGGCCGACCCCGATTTCGTGCAGCCCCCGGGTGGCAGCTGGATGAGCCTGCTCGACCCGGCCTACCTCGCCAGCCGCGCCCGGCTCATCGGCGCGCAGAGCATGAAGGTGGCGCAGCCCGGCAAGCCCGCCGGCACCCAGACCAGCCTGGCCCCCATGCCCGACCAGCCCGAGTACGGCACCAGCCACATCAGCATCGTGGACGGCCATGGCAATGCCCTGGCCATGACCACCACCATCGAGGACGCTTTCGGCGCGCGCCAGATGGTCAAGGGCTTCTTGCTGAACAACGAGCTGACCGACTTCAGCTTTGCCCCCGCCGACGCGCAGGGCGCGCCCATCGCTAACCGCGTGCAGCCCGGCAAGCGCCCGCGCTCGTCCATGGCGCCCACGCTGGTGCTCGACAAGGCCAGCGGCCAGGTGCTCATGAGCGGCGGCAGCCCCGGCGGCGCGCTCATCATCCACTACACGGCCAAGACGCTCTACGGCGCGCTGCAATGGGGGCTGTCGCCGCAGCAGGCCATCAACCTGCCCAATTTCGGCTCGCTCAATGGCCCCTCGCTGCTGGAAGAAAAACGCTTCCCGCCCGCCACGGTGGAGCAACTGCGTGCGCGTGGCGCCGAGGTGCGCGAGATGAACATGACCAGCGGCCTGCAGGCCCTGCAACGCGGCCAGGCCCAGGGCCGCCCGGCGTGGCTCGGCGGCGCCGACCCGCGCCGCGAAGGCGTGGTCATGGGTGATTGAGAGCGAAAAATGGCTCTGACGCCCTATTTATAGGCGCCAGCAGCTATTAAAAAAGGAGCGTTTCAGCCGCTTACTCGGCCGATTCCATGCCCGGCGATGCACCGCCATCGCCCGTTGCAGGGTAGCCCAGCGGCTGGGCCGCGCCTCCCTCTGCCTGCCCAGACAGCTCCGGCAAAGCCGCGAGCCGCTGGCTGGCCTTGTAGCCCTGCTCCACGGCGCGGCGCAGGTCGCTGAGCCGTGACAGCCAGTCGTACACCGCATTGACATCGACCCCGCCTCCAGCGCCTGCGTGCAGGAGCGACGCCTTCGCCGTCTGGTAGGCCTCCTCGAAGGCCGCTCGGGCCTCGCCCGCCAGCCACGGTCCGCCCTGCGCCTGCTGCGGGCCTTCCGGGTCGGCTGCGGCAAAGAAGGCCTCCGCTGCCGTGAAGACCGGCACCACGCAGGCCACGATGTCGGTGCCCGGTGGCGCCGCATCCGCGGGCGCGCGCTCGGGCATGCCGGGCAGGATCAGCAGCGACAGCCCGGGCGATTCGTCCGCGCGCGGCGTGTGGTTGCCCTGTACGCCCACATGGTGCATCACCCGCGCCAGGGTGTCGAAATGCGTGGCGATGCGCAGCAACTCCGGCAACTGGGTCGCCACCTCCTTGTGCATGGCGCCCCGGCTGGTTTCGCTCACGAACTTGCCGATCTGCAACTGCAACTGCTCGATGGACTGGAGCTGACGCCCCAGGCGCACATCGGCCTGGGGCACAGGTGCTGTCCAGGGCAATGCCACGGGGTTGAGGCGCGTGGCCTCGCGCGCCAGTTGCATGGCCAGATGGCCCAGACGCGCCAGCTCGTGCCGCAGCGCCTGCAAGGCCAGCACCGGCACGGCCGCCACGTTGCGGTCCAGGTAGCGCGGGCGCGCCGCGTCCTCGTCGGCCGTGGTGAACCGCGCCAGCAGGAACCGCACCAGCGGTCCGGACAGCGGCCACATCAGCAGCACGCCCAGCAGATTGAACAGCGTGTGGAAGAGCACCAGTTGCGTCACGGCATCGCCGCTGCCCGTGAGCCAGACGCCCACGGCATGGATCAGCCGCAGCAAGGGCGAGAGCACCGCCACGGCCACCACGGCGGTCACCACGTTGAACAGCACATGCGCCGCCGCCAGCCGGCGGGCATTGGACGTGGCGCCGATGGCCGCCAGGATGCCGGTGAGCGTGGTGCCGACGTTGGCGCCAATCACCACGCCCGCCCCCACCTCAACGGGCATCATGCCCCCAGCCACGGCGGTCAACACCAAGGTCAGCGTGGCCGACGAGGCCTGCAGCAGGATCGTCAGCCCAATGCCCAGCAGGCCTGCGAGGATCACACCCGGCAGTGTTCCGTCGAGCTGCGGCAGGGCCTGGGGCCCCAGTCCTTCAAAGCCCTCCTTGAGCAAATCGATGCCCAAAAAGAGCACGCCAAACCCGGCCAAGGCCATGCCCAGCCCACCCCGGCGCGTGCCCTCGCCCGTGAGCTTGAGCGCCATGCCCAGGCCGATGAACGGCAGGGCAAACGCGTCCACCTTCATCTTGAAGCCAATCCATGCCACCAGCCATCCCGTGACGGAAGAACCGAGGTTGGAGCCAAACACCACCCACAGCGCCGAGGTAAAGCTCAGCAGCCCGGCGTTGACGAAGCCGATGGCGGCCACGGTCATGGCCGTGGACGACTGCACCAGCGCCGTGAGCAACACACCGGTGGCCAGCCCGTGCAGGCGGGTGCGCGTCCAGGCGGCGAGAATACGCTCCAGGGCCCGGCCTGCGGCCAACTTGAGGCCGTCGGTAAGCATGGTCATGCCGAGCAGGAACAGGCCGATGCCGCCCAGCAGTGACACGGTGAGCATGCCGAAGGTGGGAGAGCTATTCATCGCACAACCGGATGCGGCCAAACCGCCACACGGATCCAACAATGGTCACACATCGATCGCACCCGCCGATCCAGCCTGCTTGCGCAATTCAAATTTCTGGATCTTGCCGGTGCTGGTCTTGGGCAGCTCACCGAACACCACGGCACGCGGCACCTTGAAGCCTGCCAGGTGCTTCTTGCAGTGCGCCACGATGTCCTCGGGCGTGGTGGTGGCGCCGACCTTGAGTTCGATGAAGGCACAGGGTGTTTCGCCCCACTTCGGATCGGGCTTGGCCACCACGGCGGCGGCCAGCACGTCGGGATGGCGGTAAAGCACGTCTTCCACCTCGATGGACGAGATGTTCTCGCCGCCCGAGATGATGATGTCCTTGCTGCGGTCCTTGATCTTGATGTAGCCGTCGGGGTACTGCACGGCCAGGTCGCCGCTGTGGAACCAGCCCCCGGCAAAGGCCTCCTCGGTCGCCTTGGGGTTCTTCAGGTAGCCCTTCATGGCGATGTTGCCCTTGAACATGATCTCGCCCATGGTCTCGCCGTCCTGGGGCACGGGCTGCATGGTTTCGGGGTCGAGCACGCGCACGTCGCGCTCCAGGTGGTAGCGCACGCCCTGGCGGGCATTGAGACGCGCGCGCTCGCCGATGTCGAGGTCGTTCCAGGCCTCGTGTTTGGCGCACACGGTGGCGGGGCCATACACCTCGGTCAGGCCGTACACATGGGTCAGGTCGAAGCCCAGCTTCTCCATGCCCTCGATCATCGAGGCCGGTGGCGCAGCGCCCGCCACCATGGCCTTGACGCCTGCGGGTACGCCCGCCTTCATGGCCTCGGGCGCGTTCACCAGCAGCCCATGCACGATGGGTGCGCCGCAGTAGTGCGTGACGCCGTGGTTGCGGATGGCGTCGAAGATGGCCTGCGCCTCCACGCGTCGCAGGCACACGTTGACGCCCGCGCGCGCCGCCACCGTCCAGGGGAAGCACCAGCCGTTGCAATGGAACATGGGCAGCGTCCACAGGTACACGGCGTGCTTGGGCATGTCCCACTCCATCACGTTGCTGATGGCGTTGATGGCCGCGCCCCGGTGGTGATAGACCACGCCCTTGGGGTTGCCCGTGGTGCCGCTGGTGTAGTTGAGCGCAATGGCATCCCACTCGTCGGCGGGCAGGCTCCAAGCAAAGGCCGCATCACCGGTGGCCACGAAGGCTTCGTAGGTGGTGCTGCCGACCTTCTGCAGCGCGGGCCCGAAGACCTCGTCCTCGACATCGATCAGCAGCAGCGGCGCGCTCGACTGGCGCAGCGCCAGCGCCTTGGCCAGGGTGGGCGCGAACTCGGGGTCCACGATCACGGCCTTGGCCTCGCCGTGGTCGAGCATGAAGGCGATGGCCTCGGGGTCCAGGCGCGTGTTCAGCGCGTTGAGCACGGCGCCCGCCATGGGCACGCCAAAGTGCGCCTCGACCATGGGCGGCGTGTTGGGCAGCATCACGGCCACGGTGTCGTTCTTGCCGATACCGGCACGGCGCAGGCTGCTGGCGAGCTGGCGGCAGCGCGCGTAGGTCTGCGCCCAGGTCTGGCGCAGGCTGCCGTGCACGATGGCCAGGCGGTCGGGATACACCTCGGCGGTGCGCTCGATGAAACCCAATGGGGACAGCGGTGCGAAGTTGGCGGCGGTGCGGGGCAGGTGCTGGTCGAAGATGGAAGTCATGGGCAAACAATCGGTAGAGGTTGTGTGGGGAACAGCGCATTACTGCGAGATCTCGCGGTGCCGGAGCTTGGCCTGGTACATCGCGACATCGGCACTGGCCAGCAGGGTGCGTGCATCATCGCCGTCCTTGGGATAGAGGCTGATTCCCATGCTGGCGCGCACCACCATGGACCGGCCATCGACCTGCAGCGGCTGGGCAAAGGCCTGGCGCAGTTTGTCGAGCACATGCTGTGCAGCATCGTCGGTGTCCACGTTTTCACACAGCACGGTGAACTCGTCTCCTGCCAGGCGGGCCACAGTGTCCACCTGGCGCACCGCGCCGACAATGGCCTGGGCCGCGGCCCGCAGCACGGCGTCACCCACGGCATGGCCCAGCTTGTCGTTCACCGACTTGAAATCGTCCAGATCGACAAACACCAGCGCGCAGGGCCTGCCGCTGCGGCGGGTGCGATCCAGGGCCTGCTCCAGGCGCTGCTCGAACATGCGGCGGTTGGGCAGACCCGTCAACGGATCGTGGTGTGCCAAATGGGTCATCGCGTCGCGGCTGCGGTTGAGTTCGTCCATCTGCTGGCCGATCTGTGCCTCCATGTCGCGAAATCCCCGTGCCAGCTCGCCCAACTCATCCAGCCGCTCCACCGGCAGGGCACCGTGCGGCATTCCTTGTGAAAAAGCTTCGGTCGCCTGCACCACGGCCCGCAAGGGGCCCGTAACCACGCGCGACACCCAGGCCGCGAGCAAGGCGGCCACCAAGGCCAGCACGGCAATCATCTTCACGATGGTGCCGCCCAGATCCTGCGCCTCCGCCAGCACGGCCGACATGGACTGCGACAGGCCCAGCAGCAGAAAGCGCCCGTCGTCACGCGCTCCGAAGGGCACGCGCACAAACGCCTGAATCTGAGCCCCCCCTGGGGACTCGGTGTGGGAAAACACCAATTCACGCTCAGCGCCCGAGAGCAAGGCCGCCGTGGCGACGAACTCCTCCTGCACCAGCACACGCTGGCCACGATCAAAGCCAAAGGCCTTTTCCCGCTCCGGATGCGCTAGAAAATCGCCCCAGCGGCTGGCCAGATAGAACCCATAGGGGGCGGGCAGGGTCGCTCCAAAATGCCGCAAAAAGGCTTCTGCATCCACTCGCAGCACCACCACCGCCACCACCGCTGTCCCCTGTACCACGGGCGCTGCCACGCTGAAGACCGCACGCTCTTCCTGCGGTACGCCGTCTTCGCGGTTGATACCGAACTCCGTGAAGTACACCCCGCCGCTGGTCAGGCGCGCTGTCTCGTACACATAAGGGAAATGGGCTTTCTCCTGCAGCGCCGCCCCGACCACACGCACAATGCGCTCGTCCGCCAAACGCTGTAGGTGCACGAGCTCCAAGCCATGATCGCGCAGGCCAATCAACTGAACCTGCAACAGTCCTGGCCGCGCCAGTAGCTGGGCACGAAACATGTGGGCCAGCGTTTCCAGGCTCTGCGCCTGTGCAGCGGTTGGCACGGGTCCACCCGGCAATGGCAAGCCACCGGCCAGCATCGCGAGCATGGTGGCGTCACGCCCCAACTGATCAAACCCCGCTTGCAGGTGCGACGAGAGAATGCGTGTGGTGTCCAGCAAGGTACGCTGCGCGCGCTCGACCAGCATGTCGCGCGCAGCGGTATAGGTCAAGTAACCCAAAAGCAAGGCCGCCAGCAGGCTGAAGCTGGCCAACAGCAGCCCCAGGCGTTGCCCGATGTTGATGCGCATCATGGCTAAAACCGTTCGGGCCTGTCGCCCGCCACAATGCGTTGCCACAGCCGCGTGCGCTGGGCTTCGTCTTCCACTGGCTGCAACCAGACAATGGGGCCCAGCAGGCTTTCGCTGTCCAGCGCCGCCGGCTCCTCCAGCGTGTTGGCCAGCCCCTGGCGGCGTGTGAGTTCCAGGCTTACCGAAGGGTGCAGCATGTGGTTGACCCACTGCGCTGCCAGCGCCTGCTGCGCCGAGCGGCGCAAGACCGCCCAACAGTCCAGCCACGCCAGTGCCCCTTCGCGCGGCACCACATAGCCCACGTTGAACCCCGCATCGCGCAGCAGCTTGAGCTGTTGCTGACCGTAGTTGGCGTGCATCACCGCCACGCGGTGCCGACGGAACAGGTCCACCGACTCCTCGGGCAGCGAGTAGAGCGACAGCAGGTTGCGCCGCAATCGCACCAGGTGGCGCGCCAGAGGCGCGAGTTGGTCCTGGGCAATGCGAAAGGGCAACTGCCCCTGCTCCAGCGCCGCCAGCGAAAACGCATGGGTCGCACCATCGAAGGCCAAAACCTTGCCGCGCCAGCGCGGATCCCACAGTACGGAAAGCGACTGGGGCGGTGCGCTGAACTGCTGGCGGTCGTACACCAGCCCCATTTCTGAATAGGTGTAGGGCACGGCATAGGTCTTGCCGTTGCGCACAATGCCCTCGATAGGGCCGCGAAAACGTGGCAGCTGGCGCGCCACCTGGGGCAGGTCGGCCAGGGTCAGCGGCGCCAATTCGTCACGCGCCAACAAGGCCGCCAGTTCCACCGTGTTGGCCGCCACCACGTCATAGCCCGGTCCCCTGGAATCGGCCAGCTTGGCACGCAGCACCTCGTCCGAGCCGACAATGGTGACCTCCACCTGCACACCATGGCGCGCCTCGAAGGCTTGCACCCAGTCTGGATCAGCGTAACCTGGCCAGGCGAGTACGCGCAGCACTGGCACGGCCGCGTGCGCAGGGCCGCACCACAGCGCGGCCTGCGCTGCACCGACCAACACCGCACGCCGCCGCAGTCCATGGCTGGCTAGCACTTTCCCCGCCTCTCTTTCGTACATGTCCACCGTTGCGGTGTGAGACGATTACCCCAAATACCAGTGATTACGGACAGTTTACGCGGACAATCCCAGCCGTGACGATCCCCCAGTCTTTCATCCAGGAACTGCTCGCCCGCGTGGACGTGGTCGAGGTGGTGGGCCGCTATGTCGCGCTCAAGAAGGGCGGCGCCAACTTCATGGGGCTGTGCCCCTTCCACGGCGAAAAATCGCCCTCGTTCAGCGTCAGCCCGTCCAAGCAGTTCTACCACTGCTTTGGCTGTGGCAAGAACGGCAATGCCATCGGCTTTCTCATGGAGCACGCTGGCATGGGCTTTGTCGATGCCGTTCAGGACCTGGCACGCCAAGTGGGCCTCCAGGTGCCGGAAGACGATGTCTCGCCCCAGGAGCGCGAACGCGCCGCCGCCGCCCGCCAAAAACAGGCCACCTTGAGCGATGTGCTGGAGAAAGCCGGTGCTGCCTACCGCCGCCACCTGCGTGAATCGCCCCGTGCCGTGGCCTACTTCAAGGGGCGCGGCGTCTCGGGCCAGGTGGCCAAGCAGTACGGCCTGGGCTACGCCCCCGAGGGCTGGCGCAGCCTGGCCAGCGTGTTTCCGCACTATGACGACCCGTTGCTCGAAGAAAGCGGCCTGGTCATCGTCAATGAAGAAGACGGCAAGCGCTACGACCGTTTCCGCGACCGGGTCATGTTCCCTATCCGCAACGTCAAGGGCGAGTGCATTGGCTTTGGCGGCCGCGTCCTGGGGGACGACAAGCCCAAGTACCTCAACTCCCCCGAGACCCCGGTGTTCCACAAGGGACGCGAACTGTACGGCCTGTTCGAGGCGCGCAACGCGATCCGCGAACAGGGCTACGCACTGGTCACCGAAGGCTACATGGACGTGGTGGCGCTGGCCCAACTGGGCTTTCCCAACGCCGTGGCCACGCTGGGCACGGCCTGCACGCCGGAGCATGTGCAAAAACTGCTACGCTTCACCGACGCCGTGGTGTTCAGCTTCGATGGCGACGCCGCCGGGCGCCGCGCCGCGCGCAAGGCGCTGGAGGGCGCCCTGCCCCACGCGGGCGACACGCGCAGCATCAAATTCC
Organism: Acidovorax sp. 210-6; assembly: GCF_010020825.1. Classification (GTDB taxonomy): domain Bacteria; phylum Pseudomonadota; class Gammaproteobacteria; order Burkholderiales; family Burkholderiaceae_C; genus Simplicispira; species Simplicispira sedimenti. Next base: position 1,222,353 of record NZ_JAACJE010000001.1, on the reverse strand, counting down.
TGTTCCTCCCCCCCGAACACGACCCCGACAGCTTCGTGCGCGCCCACGGCAGCGATGCCTTTGCGCGCATGGTGGGCGACGCCATGCCGCTGAGCCGCTTCCTGATCGACGCCGCCAGCGACGGCTGCGACCTGGGCACCAGCGAAGGCCGTGCGCACATGGCCAGCAATGCCCGGCCTCTGTGGAGCGCCCTGCCCGACGGCGTACTCAAGCGCCAGTTGCTGGGTGAGCTGGCCGAGCTGGCCCAGCTCGACGCGCGCGACCTGCTGGACCTCTGGCAACGCGCCAACGCCCGCGAGGTGCAGCGCAGCCCTGGCGCCACCCCCCACCCTGCGCGCCACCCCCCCCAGGGCAGCGGCGATCTGCACCCCATGCCCAACGACCATGCGCCACGCCAGGCTCGGAGAAGCAAATCGGTGCCCCCGCCCTGGCCCGGCACCTCCCGTATGCCGCGGGGTCTGCCCAGCGCCCGGATCGACCATGCGGCGCGCCTGCTGCTGTCGCACATGGACTTCATGGAACATCTCGGCCATGAAGACCATGCCGTGCTGTGCGCCCAGAGCGCACCCCACGGGCCACTGTTCACGTGGATCGAAGACCTGTTCCACACCACAGGCCCCCTGCCCTGGGCCGTGCTGCGCGAGCGTCTGCGCGACCACCCCTGCGAGGACCTGGCGCTGCGGGTCATGACCGGTGCCCACGCCCAGACCGAGGGCGACCTGAAAGAGCTGCGCATAGAGCTGCGTGACCTGCTCAACCGCATGCTGGTGGAAGACATCAAGGCCGAGCAAAGCGCACTCATCGAACGCGCCGCACACGACCCTTCGGCGCTGGAGCGCTACCGCGCCCTGGAGCAAAAACGCAACGCATTGCTGGGCCATCCAGCCCGAAAAGCCTGAAAAAGCTTGAAAAACGCTCAGACCGGTATAATGTAAGGTTTGTCGGCAAGAGCGACAGCAGCACCTCCGGACCGGGCCACCGTGGCATCCACGCAATTGCAGCAACTGCAAAGGCCCACCCCACCGCAAGGACTGCACACCAAATGTTCGCCCACCCATCTTGCCCCTGAGGGTTTCCCCTCGAACCGCGAAGGCTCTGCCTTCGCCGTGCCTCCCGCGCCGGGAACCGTGGCGCTTGCGTTTTCTTTGTCTTCTTTTTGATTCTGAGGTTGTCCATGCCCGCTCAAAAGTCCGCGAAGTCGCCCAAGTCCACCCCTGGCAGCAAGGCCGCTTCCGCAACCGCTCCCAAGGCGCCCGCCAAGAAAGCCGCAGCCCCCGCCCAGAAGGCAGCCGCTGCGCCCCGGCAGGCACCTCAGAAAACCCGTACCGCGCCCGTGACCAAGACCGCAGCATCCAAGACCACCGCCACCGAAGTGAAGACCAAGTCCCCCCGTGCCAAGGCAGCCGCCGAAGCCGAGGTGACCGATGAAGCCGAGGCCCCCAAGAAGCGTCCGGGCCGCCCCGCCAAGACTGCAGGCACCGCAGCCGCCAAGACATCCGCCAAGCGTGGCCGCAAGCCCAAGGCGGCAGCCGCCGAGGGCGACAGCGATGACACCGACCTGTCGGACATCGAATCCGAACTGGAAGGCGAAGTCGAAGAAGCGCCCGAGGCCGTCAGCGAGGTCGAAAAGGTCAAGCCCCTGCGCATGAAGATCAGCAAGGCCAAGGAACGGGCCTTGATGAAGGAGTTCGGCCTGGACGAAACCGTGCTCTCCGAAGAGGACATGGCCAAGCGCCGCATGCGCCTCAAGACCCTGATCAAGCTGGGCAAGACGCGCGGCTACCTGACGCACGGCGAAATCTCCGACCACCTGCCCGACAAGCTGATCGACGCCGAAACGCTCGAAGTCGTGATCTCCATGCTCAACGACATGGGCGTGGCGGTGTACGAGCAAACGCCCGATGCCGAAACCCTGCTGCTGACCAACACCGCGCAGACGGCGGCCACCGAGGAAGAAGCCGAAGAAGCCGCCGAAGCCGCCCTGTCCACCGTGGACAGCGAATTCGGTCGCACCACCGACCCGGTGCGCATGTACATGCGCGAGATGGGCACGGTGGAGCTGCTCACGCGCGAAGGCGAAATCGAGATTGCCAAGCGCATCGAAGGCGGCCTGCAGGCCATGATGGAAGCCATCAGCGCCTCGCCGGCCACCATCGCCGAGATCCTCAACATGGGCGAGGAAATTCGCGAGGGCAAGATCGTCATCTCCACCGTGGTGGACGGCTTTGTGAATGCCGATGAGAACGACGACTACGTGGCCGAGGAAGACTTCGACGAATACGACGAAGCCGACGACGACGACGGCAAGGGCGGCAGCAAGGCACTGACCAAGAAGCTGGAAGAACTCAAGAACGAAGCGCTGCGCCGCTTTGACCGCATCCGCGAACTGTTCGAGAAGGTGCACAAGGCCTACGACAAGGAAGGCTACGGCACCCCCGCGTACATGAAGGCCCAGCACGCCCTGTCGGCCGAGCTGATGACCATCCGCTTCACCGCCAAGACCATTGAAAAGCTGTGCGACATGGTGCGCGGCCAGGTCGATGATGTGCGCAAGAAGGAACGCGAGCTGCGCCGCATCATCGTGGACAAGTGCGGCATGCCGCAGGAAACCTTCATCAAGGAATTCCCGCCCAACCTGCTGAACCTCAAGTGGGTCGAAAAGCAGGCTACGGCCGGCAAGCCCTGGAGCACCGTGATGGGACGCAACATCCCGCCCATCCAGGACCTGCAGCAAAAGCTCATGGACCTGCAGGCGCGCGTGGTCGTGCCGCTGGCCGAGCTCAAGGACATCAACAAGCGCATGAACGAAGGCGAGGCTGCCTCGCGCGATGCCAAGAAGGAGATGATCGAGGCCAACCTGCGCCTGGTGATCTCCATCGCCAAGAAGTACACCAACCGCGGCCTGCAGTTCCTGGACCTGATCCAGGAAGGCAACATCGGTCTGATGAAGGCGGTGGACAAGTTCGAATACCGCCGCGGCTACAAGTTCTCGACCTACGCGACCTGGTGGATTCGCCAGGCCATCACGCGCTCGATCGCCGACCAGGCACGCACCATCCGTATCCCGGTGCACATGATCGAGACCATCAACAAGATGAACCGCATCTCGCGCCAGCACCTGCAGGAGTTTGGCTACGAGCCCGATGCGTCCGTCCTGGCCGAGAAGATGGAGATCCCCGAGGACAAGATCCGCAAGATCATGAAGATCGCCAAGGAGCCGATCTCGATGGAAACCCCCATCGGCGACGACGACGACAGCCACCTGGGCGACTTCATCGAGGACAGTGCCAACACCGCCCCCGTGGACGCCGCCATGCAGGCGGGCCTGCGCGACGTGGTCAAGGACATCCTCGACAGCCTCACCCCGCGCGAAGCCAAAGTGCTGCGCATGCGATTTGGCATCGAAATGTCCACCGACCACACCCTGGAGGAAGTGGGCAAGCAGTTCGACGTCACGCGCGAGCGCATCCGCCAGATCGAAGCCAAGGCACTGCGCAAGCTCAAGCACCCCAGCCGGTCTGATAAGCTGCGCAGCTTCATCGATTCGCTGTAAAAGCCACCCGACCTCGACACAACCCCGCCCCACAAGGAGCGGGGTTTTTTCTTGCAGCCATGGCGGCACCGTTCGTGGCACCTCTGCAACACTTTGCAGCAATCCGGCCCATTTGCCGCAGTGGCGCATGACTGGCAAGCGTTTTGAGCTATTAAACTTGTAGCAATTCAGCGCAAGGAGAAGCCCGATGAGCTCCAAAGACAACGCCGCCATCCATCAACTGTTCGAAAAGCTAGAGTGCCGCTACGCCCTGCGCGTGCTGTGGGCGCTGCGCGATGGGCACCCGCAGACCTTTCGCTTGCTGCAGGACAGCGTGGGCGGCATCACGCCCAACACGCTCAACACGCGCATCAAGGAGCTGCGCGAGGTCGGCCTGATCGACCATGGCAGCGATGGCTATGCCGTCACTGCCGCTGGCAGCGACCTGCTCAAGCGCCTGAGCGACGTGCAGGCCTTTGCCAACCGCTGGGCTGCCAGCCGCAACAAGAAGTAAGTCCTTGCACTGGCCAGCGAGCCAGCTTCAAGGTTTTTTCGCTTCCAGCGCAATATCCACGGGCGCTGGAAGCTATTTTTTTGATAGCACCAGGAGAAGCACCATGGCATACACCACCACCCCCTCGGGCCTGCAGTACGAAGACGCCGTGGTCGGCGAAGGCGCCGAGGCCACCAAGGGCAAGCAAGTGGCCGTGCATTACACAGGCTGGCTGTACAACGACGGCGTGCAAGGCGCCAAGTTCGACTCCAGCCGCGACCGCAACGACCCCTTCATCTTCGGCCTGGGCATGGGCATGGTCATCCAGGGTTGGGACGAAGGCGTGCAGGGCATGAAGGTGGGCGGCCAGCGCACGCTGATCATCCCCCCCGGCCTGGGCTACGGCGCTCGCGGCGCGGGCGGCGTGATTCCGCCCAACGCCACGCTCAAGTTCGACGTGGAACTGCTGAACGTGGGCCGCTGAGGCCCCGGCCTACATCTCCAGCCGCACCGGCGGCTGGGGCGGCGCAGGGCGGGTGATCCGGCTCACGAGCGCTGCCGCCAGCAGGCCCGCCGGCACCCCGAAGACGCCGGCCGAGATGGGCTGAATGGCAAACCACAGCCCATCGGCCAGCAGCCAGGTCGGCAGCAGGGCCTTCACACCGGCCACATGCGACAGCATGTAGTACACCGTCACCCCCAGGCCGCACAGCATGCCGGCCACCGCGCCCTGGCGCGTGGTACCACGCCAGAAGATGCCCAGCACCATGACCGGCACAAAGGCCGACGCGGCGAGTGAAAACGAGGCCGTGACCAGCGGCAAAATGTCCGAGGGTTTGAGCGCCGCCACGAACGCTGCGGCAATGGCCACCGCCAACAGCGCAAACTTGCTCAGAATCACGCGCTGCTCCAACGAGGTGCTGCGTGGCCGGGCCTGGAAGTACAGATCGCGCACCAGCGCGTTGCTGATGGTGAGCAGCAGGCCATCGGCGGTGGACAGCGCCGCTGCCAGCCCCCCGGCAGCCACCAGGCCAGATACCACGTAGGGCAACCCCCCCAGCTCAGGCGTGGCCAGCATGATCAGATCGGCCCCCAGGCGGATTTCGCCAAACTGCACGATGCCGTCACCGTTGACGTCCTCGATGGACAGCAGCGACGCATCCACCCGCGCCCACTGCGCGATCCAGCCGGGCAAATGATCAAAACTGCTGCCCACCAGGTTGTTCATCACTTCGAACTTGGCCAACACGGCCAGCGCGGGGGCGCTCAGGTACAGCAGGGCAATGAAGAACAGGGACCAACCCACGGAGGCGCGGGCATCGGCCACCGTGGGCGAGGTGTAGTAGCGCGTCAGCAGGTGCGGCATGCCCGCCGTGCCCACCATCAGGCAGAACATGAGCGCCAGAAAGTTGCGCCGCGACTCGGTGTAGTCCTTTTGCTCATCGGGTGTACCGTCGGGATAGCCCGCATAGGCCTGGCTGTGCGGCGGCAGGCCGCCCAGGGGTTGGGCACGGGCGTAGTTGTCGCGCATCAGGCGCGTCCAGCGCTCGCGGGCCACGGCGGCATCGCGCGGCAAGGCGGCCAGCTCGCGGCTGGCGGCAACAATCAGGCCCACATCCGCGTTCTGCGCCCGCAGATCATGGATACGTTCCTGAATGGCCTGGCGCTCCTCCTCCAGCGCCAGCTCCACGTTCTGCAAGCGGGCTTCGTAGTCCCGGGCGCGCTCCAGGTAAATGGCCATCACCTGGTATTCGGCCGGCGACGCCAGCAACTGCGCCTCCAGGTCCGCAATCTTGCCGATCTGCTGGCCATACACCAGCGGCGCCACCGGGTTGCCCAACTGCTTGTAGGCCAACCAGGACACCGGAATCAGGAACGCCAGCAGCAGCACCACATACTGCGCCACCTGCGTCCAGGTGATGGCGCGCATACCCCCCAAAAACGAGCACAGCAGCACCCCGCCCAGCCCCAGCATGATGCCGATCTCGAACTGCACCCCGGTCAGGCGCGATGCAATCAGGCCCACACCGTAAATCTGTGCCACCACGTAGGTGAACGAAGTGAGCACCGCCGCCAGCGCCGCAATCACGCGCGGCCAGCGTCCGCCAAAGCGCACGTGGAAGAAATCCGGAACCGTGTACAGCCCCATGGCCCGCAGGTGCGGCGCCACCAGAATGGCCACCAGGCAAAACCCGCCCGTCCAGCCCAGCAGGTAGGCCAGGCCCCCGGCGCTTTCGGGCGTGCCGGAAAAACCCTGCAGATACAGTGCGCCCGACAGGCTGATGAACGACGCCGCGCTCATCCAGTCGGCCGCGGCGGCCATGCCGTTGTACATGGGCGGAATGCGGCGCCCAGCCACGTAGTATTCCTCGGCGTCGGTGGTGCGGCCGTACACGCCGATGCCTGCATACACCATGACCGAGAGGAAAAGAAAGATCGGTCCGATCCACAGGCGCGACAAGCCCTGCGCCTCGGCCCAAGCCATCAGCCCCAAAAAGCACAGCACCCCGAGAACGTACAAGGCCAGGATGCGGTGCACGCGCCACGCATAGCCGCGCCCCGGCGGGGCACCGGACGACTTAGCCATGGCCCTTCGGTGGGGAAGAAGCCTGCGTTGCCTCGGCCTGCGCGTCCAGCAGCTCCAGCCGGTTCATGGCCCAGCCATAGGCCACCACGATGCCGATGAACACCACCACCCCGCCCTGCGCTGCGATCCAGTAACCCAGCGGCCAGCCCGCCACCACGATGCTGGCCAGATCACGCGCAAAGTACATGGCCACAAAAGACACCAGCACCCACAAGAGCAGCAGCACCGCCTTGAGTTGCAGGTGGCGCACATCGTGCAAGTCCGGTGGGAACAGGTGGGCCTGCTCCTGATCGGGATCTTGCGACGATGGTTGCATGCTGGGCTATCAGCTCGCGAGTTGCTGCCAGGTGGCGATCACGCTGTCGGGGTTGAGCGAGATGGAGGTGATGCCCTCCTTGGCCAGCCACTGGGCAAAGTCCGGGTGGTCGCTGGGGCCCTGGCCGCAGATGCCGATGTACTTGCCCTGCGCACGGCAGGCCTTGATGGCCAGGTGGATCAGTGCCTCGACAGCCGGATCGCGCTCGTCGAAGTCCTGCGCCAGCAGTTCCAGGCCCGAGTCGCGGTCCAGGCCCAGCGTGAGCTGGGTCAGGTCGTTGGAGCCGATGGAGAAGCCATCGAAGAATTCCAGGAAGCGCTCGGCCAGGATGGCGTTGCTCGGGATCTCGCACATCATGATGAGCTTGAGCTCGTTCTCGCCGCGCTGCAGGCCATGCTGCGCCAGCAGCTGGGTCACGCGCTCGGCCTGGCCCAGCGTGCGCACGAACGGCACCATCACCTGCACGTTGGTCAGGCCCATGTCGTTGCGCACGCGCTTGAGGGCCTCGCACTCCATGGCGAAGGCTTCGCCGAAGTCCGCGCTCACATAGCGTGCAGCACCCCGGAAGCCCAGCATGGGGTTCTCTTCCTCGGGCTCGTAGCGGCTGCCGCCGATGAGCTTGCGGTACTCGTTGCTCTTGAAGTCCGACAGGCGCACGATCACCGGCTTGGGCCAGAAGGCCGCCGCAATGGTGGCCACACCCTCGGCCACCTTGTCCACATAAAAGGCACGGGGCGAGGCATGGCCGCGCGCCACGGATTCCACGGCCTTCTTCAGATCGGCATCGATCTGCGGATAGTCCAGGATCGCCTTGGGGTGCACGCCGATGTTGTTGTTGATGATGAACTCCAGCCGCGCCAGACCAACGCCCTCGTTGGGCAGCTGGGCAAAGTCGAAGGCGAGCTGCGGGTTGCCCACGTTCATCATGATCTTGGTCTTGATGGGCGGCATGGTGCCGCGCTGCACCTCGGTCACCTCGGTTTCCAGCAGGCCGTCGTAGATGCGGCCGGTATCGCCCTCGGCGCAGCTCACGGTCACCAGGGTGCCGTCCAGCAGCTTGTCGGTGGCGTTACCGCAGCCCACCACGGCCGGAATGCCCAGCTCGCGCGCGATGATGGCCGCGTGGCAGGTGCGCCCGCCCCGGTTGGTGACGATGGCGCTGGCGCGCTTCATCACAGGCTCCCAGTTCGGGTCGGTCATGTCGGTGACGAGCACGTCGCCGGGCTGCACCTTGTCCATCTCGGAAATGTTGTGCACCAGGCGCACCGGGCCCGTGCCGATCTTCTGGCCGATGGCGCGGCCCTCGGCCAGCACCGGGCCCGTGCCCTTGAGCTTGTAGCGCAGCTCGGCCTGGCCCTGCACCTGGCTCTTCACCGTTTCGGGGCGGGCCTGCAGGATGTAGAGCTGGCCGTCTTCGCCGTCCTTGCCCCATTCGATGTCCATGGGGCGGCCGTAGTGCTGCTCGATGACCAGCGCGTACTGCGCCAGTTGCTGCACATCGGCGTCGGTGAGCGAGTAGCGGTTGCGCAGCTCGGCGGGCACGTCGGTGGTCTTGATGAGCTTGCCCGAGGCGGCCTTCTCCTCGGGGGTGGAGAACACCATCTGGATCAGCTTGGAACCCAGGTTGCGGCGGATCACCGCCTGCTTGCCCGCCTTGAGCATGGGCTTGTGCACATAGAACTCGTCGGGGTTCACGGCGCCCTGCACCACCGTCTCGCCCAGGCCGTAGCTGCTGGTGATGAAGACCACGTCCTCAAAGCCGCTCTCGGTGTCGATGGTGAACATCACACCCGCCGCGCCCAGGTCGGAGCGCACCATGCGCTGGACACCCGCCGACAGGGCCACCACGTCATGCGCAAAGCCCTTGTGCACGCGGTAGCTGATGGCGCGGTCGTTGTAGAGGGAGGCGAACACCTCCTTCATCTTGTGCAGCACCTCGTCGATGCCGTGCACGTTCAAAAAGGTTTCCTGCTGGCCCGCGAACGAAGCGTCGGGCAGGTCCTCCGCCGTGGCCGACGAGCGCACGGCAAAGCTGGCGTGCGGGTTGCCCGCCGACAGGCGCGCAAACTCCTCGCGGATGGCCTGCTCCAGATCGGCAGGGAAAGGCTGGGCCTCCACCATGGCCCGGATCTCGGCGCCCACCTGGGCCAGCGCGCGCACGTCCTCGGTGTCGAGGGCGGCCAGCTTGGCACTGATCTTGTCGGCCAGGCCGCCATAGGCCAGAAAGTCGCGGAAGGCATGCGCCGTGGTGGCAAAGCCCGTGGGCACACGCACGCCCTGGGGCAGCTGCGAGATCATTTCGCCGAGGCTGGCGTTCTTGCCGCCAACCGCCTCGACGTCGGTCATTCTCAGGTTTTCAAACGGAACGACCAGGGCGGTCGCGTTGAACAGTGCAGACATGGGAAAGCTCCAGAAGTTAAAACCGGGTCTGCGCCCATGCCCTGGAGGAGGAGCGATGGACGGGCATGCGCGCGCGGGGCTCGGCTTTGTCGTTGTGGTTGTAGGCCGTGAACGCGAAACATGCTGAGAAATCAGATAAATTGGCAACGATTGTAGGCCCAGCCCACTGGCGATAGCCTGACGCTCAGGATAACCCCCTATATGCACACACGAACCGTATTCTTTGTCTCCGACGGCACCGGCATCACCGCCGAAACCTTCGGCAACGCCATACTGGCGCAGTTTGAGATGACGCCCCGCCACGTGCGCCTGCCCTTCATCGACACCGTGGACAAGGCCCACCAGGCCGTGCGCCAGATCAACCACACGGCCGAGCTGGAGGGGCGCAAGTGCATCGTCTTCACCACGCTGGTGAACATGGAGGTGCTCAAGGTCATCCAGGAAGGCTGCAAAGGCATGCTGCTGGACATGTTCGGCACCTTCGTGCACCCGCTGGAGGTGGAACTGGGCATCAAGTCGCACCACCGCGTGGGGCGGTTTTCCGACATCAGCAAGAGCAAGGAATACCACGACCGCATCGAAGCCATCAACTTCAGCCTCGCGCACGACGACGGGCAAACCCACCACGACCTGGAAGGCGCCGACGTCATCCTGGTGGGCGTGAGCCGCAGCGGCAAAACCCCCACCAGCCTGTACCTGGCCATGCAGCACGGCCTGAAGGCGGCCAACTACCCGCTGATCCCCGAAGACTTTGAACGCCGCCAGCTCCCCCCCGCGCTGGTGCCACACCGCAAGAAGATTTTCGGCCTGACCATCAGCCCCGAGCGCCTGTCCGAAATCCGCAGCGAACGCCGCCCCGACTCCCGCTACGCCAGCCTGCAAAACTGCCGCCACGAGGTGGCCGAGGCCGAAGCCATGATGCGCCGCGCCGGCATCCGCTGGCTGTCGTCCACCACCAAGTCCATCGAGGAAATCGCCACGACCATCCTGCAGGAGATCCGGCCGGAGCGGTTGGTGTACTGATCTGCGCGGGTGAACAGGGGCGGTACGACGATGGAGGTCGGCTTGGGAATTTTGATAGAAATTGGCCTCCAAGGCATATCCATCAATCGCAAGCAGCTATCTATTTAATAGCAATTGGCGCACTCTCTTCAACGAAGCCGCGCCCGCTGGCTGCCCCCTACCTGAAGGCGTCAAGTACATCGACACCCAACGGTCTTTTGCTCGATAGCCACACCCGTCCAAATCACTCCTGATTTAATAGCTACCAGCGCAATATAGACGGACGTTGGAGCCTGATTTTTCTTAAAATACAGGCCCACACCATCACAGCAGGGGTGCAGCGGCAGCCCCCGCCACCGCTGCGCCCCGCTCACTTCACCGCAAACCGCACATTCGCCGCCTTCTTGCCCGGCACGGTGACCAGTGCCACCACCTTGGTGCCCGGCGCGACCTTGAAGCTGCCCTTGGCCTGGAGCTTGCCATCGCCCGCGGGGCTGAGGGTGGCTTCGGTTTTTTCGCTGCCGTTGAGCAGGGTGAGCTTGGCGCTGGCGCCGTCCAGCGCCAGGGGTTTGCCGTGGTCGCGCAGGTGCAAGGTCAGGGTGTCGGGCTGGGCGACGAGTTCGTAGTCGATGTCGGCCACCTCGGTGACGATGCCGCCGTGCAGGGGTTGGTGTTCATGCGCGTGGTTGCCCGCAGCAAAGGCGGGGCCGCACAGTGCCAGGGCCAGCGCGGCCAGGAGTTGCTTGGTGGTCATGGAAGGTTTCCTTTCTTGGGTTGAAGCACGGTAAAAAAACTAGAAGACCTCGGCACGCTTGTCGTCCAGCAGGCGTTCGGCGTCCTTGCGGCCGAACAGCCAGAACAGGGCCGGGGTGAGGAAGGTGTCGAGCAGCGTGGAGCTGATGAGCCCGCTGAAGATGACCACGGCCACGGGGTGCAGGATTTCGGTGCCGGGGCGCTCGGCCTCCAGCAGCAGCGGGGCCAGGGCGAAGGCGGTGACCAGGGCGGTCATCAGCACGGGGGAGAGGCGCTCCAGCGAGCCGCGCAGCAGCATGGCGTGGTCAAAGCGTTCGCCCTCGACGCGCATGAGGTTGAGGTAGTGGCTCACCTTGAGGATGCCGTTGCGCACCGAGATGCCCGCCAGCGTGATGAAGCCGATCAGCGCCGCCACCGACAGCGGCTGGCCCGACACCCACAGCCCCAGCACCGCGCCCACCAGCGCCAGCGGGATGTTGGCCATGATGAGGGCTGATAGCGTGGCCGAACGGTAGCGCGTGTACAGCACCACAAACATCAGCACCAGCGAGACGATGGCCAGCAGGCCCACCAGGCGGCTGGCTTCTTCCTGCGCCTGGAACTGCCCGCCCAGGGTGATGAAGTAGCCCTCGGGCAGGCGCGTGTCGCCCACCACCTGGCGGATGTCGGCCACCACTTCGGACAGCGCCCTGCCCTGCGCGTTGGCCGACAGTACGATGCGGCGCTTGCCGTCGTCGCGGCTGATCTGGTTGGGGCCGTCGCCCTCCTCAATGGTGGCCAGGCGCGATAGGGGCACGGGGCCGCGTGGTGTGTCCAGCAGCACCCGCGCCAGGCCGTCCACCGAGCGGGCGGCGTCGGGCAGGCGCACCACCAGCGCAAAGCGGCGGCTGCCCTCCACCACCTGGGCGACTTTTTCGCCCTCCACCAGGCTTTGCAGCGCGGCCAGCACCTGGGGCGCGGGCACGCCCAGTTGGGCGGCAGCGGCGTAGTCCACGCGCACGGTGATCTGCGGGGCCAGCACCTGCTTTTCCACCTCCAGGTCGGCCAGGCCGGGGATGCCCGCCAGCCGCGCGCGCAGGGTCTCGGCCTGGCCACGCAGGGTGTCCAGGTCGTCACCAAAGAGCTTGATGGCGATTTGCGAGCGCACGCCCGAGAGCATGTGGTCGATACGGTGCGAGATGGGCTGGCCCAGCGCAATGGCGGCGGGCAGGTGCACCAGGCGGCTGCGGATGTCGGCCTGCACCTCGGCCATGCTGCGGGTCAGTTGCGCGGCGGGCAGCAGGCCCACGTCCAGCTCGCTCACGTGCACGCCTTCGGCGTGTTCGTCCAGCTCGGCACGGCCACTGCGCCGGCCCACGTGCGTGACCTCGGGCACCTGGCGCACCAGCACCTCGGCCTGGCGCGCCAGCGCGCTCGATTCCGCCAGCGTGACGCCGGGGTTGAGCCGCATGCCGATGAGCAGCGTGCCCTCGTTGAAGGGCGGCAAGAAGGTGGTGGGAAACAGCGGCACCGCCGCTGCCGACAGCAGCACCGCCACCGCGCCCACCGCCACGGCGGCACGCGGGTGGTGCAGCACGCGCTGCAGGGCACTGCGGTAGCGCGCCTTGAGCCAGGCCAGCAGGCGCGTGTCGCCGTGGTCCAGGTTCTTCATGCGCGGCAACAGGTAAAAGGCCAGCACCGGCGTGACGGTGACCGACACCAGCAGCGAGGCCAGGGTGGAGACGATAAACGCAATGCCCAGCGGCACGAACAGCCGCCCCTCGATGCCCGGCAGCGCAAACAGCGGCAAAAACACCAGCACGATGATGGCCGTGGCGTAGAGGATGCCCGAGCGCACCTCCATGGACGCGAGCTTGACTACCTCCAGCGGGTGCAGGCGCTTGTCGGGGTGGCGTTCGCGATCCACCTTCAGGCGGCGCAGCACGTTTTCCACATCGACCACGGCGTCGTCCACCAGGCCGCCAATGGCAATGGCCAGGCCGCCCAGCGTCATGGTGTTGATGGACAGGCCAAAGTACCTGAACACCAACGCCGTGATGAAGATGGACACCGGAATGGCCGTGAGCGCAATCACCGTGGGCCGCAGCGTGCCCAGAAAGCCAAACAGAATCACCGCCACGAACACCGAGGCGCCCATGAGCTTGCCCTGCAACGTGGTGATCGAGGCCTCGATGAAGCTGGCCTGGCGGAAGGTGACGCGCGGCGCTTCCATGCCTGCGGGCAGCGACTTTTGCAGCCCCACCAGCGCGGACTCGATGCTGTGCGTGAGCGCAATGGTGTCGGCCGTGGGCTGCTTTTGTATGCCCAGGATGACGGCGGGCTGCCCCTCAAAGCCTGCATCGCCGCGCTTGAGCGCGGGGGCAAACGCCACCTGCGCTACCTGGCGCAGCAGCACGCTTTGCCCACCCTGCGCGGCCAGGGCCAGGTTTTGCAAATCTTGCAGGCGTGAGGTGCGGCCCAGGTGGCGGATGAGGTATTCGCGCCCGTTCAGCTCCAGAAAGCCACCCGAGGTGTTGGCTGCAAAGCCCCGCAGCGCCGCGCCAAGCTGCTCGTGCGTGATGCCCAGCGCCGCCATGCGCGCGGTGTCGGGCTGCACCTGGAACTGGCGCACCTCCCCACCAATGGGGATGACCTGCGCCACGCCGGGGATGGCCATGAGGCGCGGGCGCAGCACCCAGTCGGCGTACTCGCGCACGGCCATGGGGGTGGTCTTGCCCTCGTCGATGGGGATGGCGATCTGCAAAATCTCGCCCATCACCGAGCTGATAGGCCCCATGCGCGGCGTGAGGCCGGAGGGCAGCCCCTCCTCCATGGACGAGAGGCGCTCGGCCACCATCTGTCGCGCGCGGTAAATCTCGGTGCTCCAGTTAAAGGTCACATAGATGAACGACAGCCCAGCGCTGGAGGTGGAACGCACCGTCTCCACGCCGGGCAGGCCGTTCATGGCCGTCTCCAGCGGGAAGGTGATGAGCTGCTCCACCTCCTCGGCGGCCATGCCGCCCGCCTCGGTCATGAGGGTGACGGTCGGCTTGTTGAGGTCGGGGAACACATCCACCGGCGTGCGCGAGAGCGTGAATGCACCGTAGGCCATGAGCACGGCGGCGGTCATCAGCACCAGCAGCCGGTGGGTCAGGCTGTTTTCCAATAGCCACTTGAACATGTCGGCTCCTCAGCGCACCTGGTTGAGCAGCGTGGCGCCGTGGGTGACCACGCGCTCACCCGCCTGCAAGCCTGCGGTGACGGCGACCGTGGCGCCGTCCAGCGCTGCAGTGGTGACCACGCGCGGCACAAAGTGCTCGGGCGACTGCTTGACCCAGACGATGCTCTGGTTGGCGGCGTTGCGCTGCAGCGCCCCCGTGGGCACCTGCACGCCCGCCACGCGCGCGCCGCTGTGCGCCCACACGCGCACCGGCTGGCCCAGCACCAGGGCCGACAGCGCCCGCCCCTCGCCCGCAAACACCAGCGGCAGCGCCTGCCCGCGCAGGCTGCGCGCCGCGCCCACCAGGCGCAGGGGCACGCGCTGCTCGCCCAGGGCCAGGGTGGCGCCTTGCACGCCCTGCGCCTGGGCGGGGTCGTAGGCCAGCGCCTCGATGCGCAGGCGCGTGGGATCCACCACCTCGAACACGAGTTCGCGCGCGTCCAGCACCTGCCCGGCCACGGCGTGGGCCGAGGCAATCACGCCCGACACGGGGGCCACCAGCGCCTCGCGCCCCGACAAGCCCACGCCCACGGCGGCCAGGCGCTGGGCCAGGCTTTGGAGCTCGCTCTCGGCGGCTTCGATGTCCTTGCGCGGCACGGTGTCGGCCAGTTCCTTCAGGCGGGCCACGCGCTTGGCGGCCAGCGCATGGGCGGCGCGCAGTTCGGCCTGCTGGGCCACTTGGTTGGAGCGCTCGATGGCGCCTGCCGTGGGCACCACCCAGGCCAGCACCTCGCCCTTGCGCACGGCCTGGCCCACGCTGGGCAGGCTGTTGGGGCCGGCCTGCAGGCGCCCGGCCTGCGCGGCCTGCACCTTGCCACCGGCGTTGGGGTCCATCACTACGGTGCCGTCCAGCTCCAGCGTTTGCGGGTGCTGGCCTGCGGCCACGGGCAGGGTGCGCAGCTTCCACAGGCGCTGCGCAGCCTTGGGCAGGAACACGCTGCCATCGGGCTGGCGCTTGGGGCCGTTGCCGCTGGCAGCGGGGGGCGCGTCGTCGTGGCTGTGGTCATGGCCGGGGCCGGCCTGGGCGGCCAGCGGCAGGGCCAGGGCGGCCATCAGCAGCCCGGTGGCGGCGGCGCGCAGGGCTTGGCGTGCAAGGGTCGGCATCATGCGGCACCTCCGGCCTTGGCAGGGGTGGCGGTGCGGGCACGGCGTAAGGCCCAGCCCAGGGCCAGCACGGCAGCCGCCGCACCTGCGCCCCAGGCCCAGGCGCGGCGCCAGGGGGGCGCAGCCGGGTCGGTGTGGGCATCGGTGGCGTGCACATCCAGCGTGGCCGCCAGCAGGTCGGATTCGTCCCCGGCCACCACGGTGGCGGTAACGGGGATTTCGCCCTCGGGCGGGGGCGCGGCCAGCGTGGCGCGGAATTCGCCCTCGGCCACGCGGGTCAGGGCCAGGGGCTTGCCGCCCAGGTCCAGCTCCAGTTGGGCATCGGCCACGGGGCGGTTGTCGGCGCTGTGGTCCAGGTACAGCGAAAGCTGGGCTCCGTCGAGAACGCCAACCAGTTCAAACAGGTCGGACGTGGCGGCAAAGCGCGGCATGGCAGGGCCGCTGGGGGCGGCGGGGGCCTCGCCGTGGTCGTGGCCGTCACCGGCCAGGGCCGCCAGCGAGGCGCCGCCCAGCAGCAGGCTCAGGCCCAGCGTGCGGGCGAAAGAAAAGAATGCTTGCATGTGATGGGTTCCAAAAGGTCGGGGGCTTACTCGGGCAGCAGGCCCAGGGCCTGGCGCAGGGCCGACACGGCAGCGGCGGCGTCGATGCGGGCGCGGGCAAGTTGGCGCTGCGCCTGGGCAGCGTCTTGCTCGGCACGCAGGCGCGTGGGCCAGTCGGCTTCGCCCAGGCGGAAGGCCTTGTCCACATGGCCCAGGGTTTCTTGCACCAGGGCGGCATGGCGGGCGGCAGCGTCGCTTTGGGCCTGGGCTGCGGCGACGCGGGCCTGAGCGGCGTGCAGGTCTTGCGCCAGGCGTTCGCGCTCGCGCTGCAGGCGGGTCTCCTGCTCCAGCGCATCGGCCTGGGCGGCAGCCTCTTTGGCCTGCGCCAGGGCGTTGTCGCCCAGCGGAATGCGCAGCCCCAGTGTGACCGACTGGCGGTAGCGCTCACCCGCCTGATCACGCCCGCGCGTGGCGGCCACGCTCAGTTCGGGGTTGGCGCGGCGCTGCACGGCGGCCAGCTCGGCCGTGTGGCGGGCCACCTGGGCCTGGGCCTGTGCCTGAGCCAGCGCGGGGTGCGTGTCGGGCACTGCCTGTGCGGCGGCATCGGCCAGGGGTTCGGCCCGCCAGTCCTGCGGAGCTGGGGCGCCGGGTGCGGTGCCGGGCAACGCCCCCCAGGCCGACAGCGCGGCGCGGGCGGCCTGCAGCGCGCCCTGGGCTTCGGCCTGCGCGGCTTCGGCCTGGGCCACCACGGCCTGGGCCTGGAGCCCATCGGTGCGCGCCAGGTCGCCCGCCTGCCAGCGGCGCTGCACGTCAGCGGCCAGTTGGCGGGCGCTGTGCAGGCGGTCTTGGGCCAGGGCCAGGGCGCTGCGGGCACGCTGCCAGTCCCACCAGGCCTGGCGCACCTGGGCGGCCAGTTGCCACTGCGCGGCACGCTGCTGGCTTTGCACCTGTTGCCACTGGGCATCGCCCAGGGCGGCACTGCGCGCACGTTCACCGGGCAGCCACAGGGGCGCGGCCAGGCCGACTTCGACCTCGCGCTGGCCCTGCTGGCTGCCGGGCCGGTCGGTGCGGGTTTGCAGTTGCAGCGCCGGGGGCTCGGCCGTCCAGCGCTGCGCGGCCAGGCGGGTTGCCTCGGCCGCCTGCTGGCGCAAAGGCTGGGCCTGTGCTTCAGGCTGGCGCTGCCAGGCGTGGTCAAACAAGGCGCGCAGCGACCATGCGGCCGGGTCCGGCACCGGGGTGTGGGGGGCCTGGGCATGGGCGGCCATGCTGGCCAGCGCCCAGCCCAGGGCCAGGGCGGCACTGCGCCGCCATGGACGGAAAAAGAGGGTTTGCATCCGATGTGTTCTCTGTGGCACGAGGCCAGGGTTCATACATCGGCAAGGCTGCATGCGCGCGGGGCTGCCGCGTGCACTACCGGGGATTCATGGGGCTGCCCTGCCCCGCCTTGCCGCTGCGGCACAGGCGTGCACACGGGACCACAGGGAAGAAAGCCGCACAGCGTGCGCCCTCTGCCCCGCGACCCGGCGCGAGCCCGTCCGGATCAGGCGGCAGGGCGCCAGTTGGGGCGTTCGGGACGGGGGATCAGCGGCGCCGGAAGCTGGGCTGCCACCTGCGGCAGCGGATGCCCGGACAGCGCCAGGGGCGCAGACGCCTCCCAGGGCGCAAACAGCACCGTGCCACTGCCGTGGCAGGTGTGGCAGTCCAGGTCGGCAGCAGCCAGGTTGATGCCAGCATGTGTGCTGGCACCGTTGGCATCGTCGGTGGATGCGTGGCCCTCGTGCTCATGCGCATGGTGGCCAAAATGCTCCGCTGCGGGCGCCTGCTCATGCGCGCAATAGGCCGCTGCTGCGGACCAGACGGTCTGCAGCGACATCAGCACAAGCAGGAAAACAAGCAGGAGGCGGCGCATGGCAGCGCGCATTCTATGCAGTTGCGCAGGCCTGGAGCGCACAACCCTGGGCGCCACAGGGGTTGCCGGGGGCGGTTGTGAAGCGTCCACACACATTCAAATGCTATTACTTTTATAGCAACATGCGCTTGATCCATAAGCGCCAAAGGCCAATTTGGCCAAAAACTCACGCCATCTGCGCAATCGCCCGCCGAAAGCGCCGCAGCGACAGGGCAAACAGCACGCTGCCGATGAGCGCCAGCGCCAGCAGCGAGGGCCAGACCACGGCCAGGCCTGCGCCGCGGTAGAGGATGGCCTGGCTCAGTTCGGTGAAGTGGGTGGTGGGAGCCAGGGACATGGCCCATTGCACCCAGGTGGGCATGCTCTCGCGCGGGGTCATGCCACCCGAGAGCATTTCCAGCGGCATCATCACCAGCATGACCAGCAGGCCGAACTGCGGCATGTTGCGCGCCAGGGTGGCCATGAAGATGCCCATGGACGTGGTGGCAAACAGGTGCAGCGCGGCGCCGCCAAAGAACAGCCAGAGCGAGCCGTCCACCGGCACCCGCAGCGCGCCCAGGATGATGCCGCGCATGGACAGCACTGCCGCCAACAGCACCACCAGGCCCATGGCACCGACCTTGGCGAGCATGATTTCGGTGGGTGTGACGGGCATGACCAGCAGGTGCTCGACGGTGCCGTGCTCGCGCTCGCGGATGAGCGCGGCGCCGGTCAGGATGATGGACACCATGGTGATCTGGCCCACCAGCTCCATGAGCGAGCCGAACCACACGTTGGACAGCGTGGGGTTGAAGCGCATGCGCGGCACCAGCTCCACCGGCGGGGCCTGCACGGCGCGGTGGCGTTGGGCGAACTCGGCCACCTCGCCCGCCACGATCTGCTGCACCAGGCCGCTGCCCGCGAAGGCCTGGCTCATGCGCGTGGCGTCCACATTGAGCTGCAGCGTGGGCTGGCGCCCGGCCAGCACGTCGCGCTGCAGGCCTGGCGGGATGACCAGCACCAGGGTGTAGTGCCCGGCGTCGAGCAGCGCATCCACCTCGGCGTGGGTGATGCGCACGGGCGGCAAAAAGGCCGGGGGGTAGAAGGCGCCGGTGATGCGCGCCGAGAGCGCGGAGTCGTCCTCGTCCACGATGGCGATGGGGGTCTGGCTGAGCGTTTCGGGCATGGCCGTGCCCGAGGTGTACACCGCCACCGTAAAGGTGTAGAGGATGAGGAACAGCATGACCGGGTCGCGCCACAGGCTCCACAGCTCCTTGACGCCCAGGCGCCGGATGTTGGCCAGATGCATGCGCAGGCGGTACGGCCACATGGCTAACGCTCCTGTTTGCGCAGCAGCGCAATGGCCAGGCCCAGGATGACCACGGGCGCCAGCAGCAGCGGCCCGAACGAGGCGCCGAGGTCGGCAAAGCCCAGCGCCTTGTTGAACACGCCGCGGCTGATGGTGAACATGTGGCTGGCGGGGTAGATTTCGCCAATCCAGCGCCCTGCCCCTTCGAGCGAGGACACGGGGTTGATGAGCCCGCCGAACTGGATGGCCGGCAGCATGGTGCCGATCATGGTGAAGAACATGGCCGCAAGCTGGCTGCGCACCAGGGCCGAGGCCATGAGCCCCAGGCCCGTGGCACTGAGCGAGAACAGCACCATGGCCACCGTGAGCGCGGCCAGGCTGCCGGTGAGCGGCACGTCGAACACGGTGACGGCCAGCAGCACCATCATGGCGAAGTTGAGCAGCGACAACAGCAGGTAGGGCAACTGCTTGCCCAGCATGAACTCGGTGCGCGTGGTGGGCGTGACGTAGAAGTTGATGATGGAGCCCAGCTCCTTCTCGCGCACCACGGCCAGCGCCGTGAGCATGGCCGGCAGCATGAGCAGCAGCATAGGGATGACGGCGGGCACCATGGCCGGCAGGCTCTTGATGTCGGGGTTGTAGCGAAAGCGCGTTTCCACGTTGACCAGGCCTGCGGGCGCGGCGCCGGTGGCCTCGGTGATCTTCTGCACCAGCCAGTACTGGTGCATGCCCTGCACGTAGCCCGCCACGGTTTCGGCGCGCTGGGGCATGGCGCCGTCGATGAAGGCACCGATCTCGGCTCGCTCGCCGCGCTGCACGCTGCGCGCAAAGCCGGGCGGGATTTCCAGCGCCAGCGTGATGTCGCCGCTGCGCAGGCGCCGGTCCATGTCGGCGTCGTCGCGCAGCGGGGGCTGTTCCTGAAAGTAGCGCGAGCCTGCCAGTTGCAGCGCGTAGTCGCGGCTCAGGCTGGTCTGGTCGTGGTCGAGCACGGCAAAGCGCAGGTCTTCCACGTCCATGCTGATGCCGTAGCCCATCACAAACATCAGCAGCAGCGAGCCCAGCAGCGCCAGCGCGCCGCGCACGGAATCGCGCTGCAGCTCCAGCGCCTCGCGCCAGGCGTAGCTGTACAGGCGCCGCAGGCTGCGGCGCCAGCGGCCATCGCGCGGGGGCCTTGGTACAGGCGCAGGGGTGTCGGCACCGGGCTCGGCGGCGGACTGCGCGGGCGTGGCCGATGCCGCCGCGCCACCAGCCTGCACCAGGCAGTCGATGAAGGCCTGCTCCAGCGTGGCCGCGCCGTGGGCCTGCACGATGGCCTGCGGTGTGTCGCTGGCCAGCACCTTGCCCGCGTGCATGAGCGAGATGCGGTCGCAGCGCTCGGCCTCGTTCATGAAGTGGGTGGAGATGAAGATGGTCACTCCGTCGCGGCGCGAGAGCTCGATCATCAGGCGCCAGAAGCTGTCGCGCGCGATCGGGTCCACGCCCGAGGTGGGCTCGTCCAGGATCAGCAGCTCGGGCTGGTGCACCATGGCCACAGCCAGCGACAGGCGCTGGCGCATGCCCAGCGGCAGCTTGTCGGGCAGCGCGTCCATCCCGTCCTGCAGGCCAAAGCGCTGCGCCATGTGCGCCACGCGCTCGGGCACCTGGGCCTCGGGCACGTGGAACAGGCGTGCGTGCAGCACCAGGTTCTGGCGCACGCTCAGCTCGGTGTAGAGCGAGAAGCCTTGCGACATGTAGCCCACGCGTTTGCGCGTGTCCATATCGCGCGGGTCCACGGCGTGGCCGAACAGCAGCGCCTGGCCTGCGCTGGCGGGCAGCAGGCCGGTGAGCATTTTCATGGTGGTGGTCTTGCCGCAGCCGTTGGAGCCGAGGAAGCCAAAGATCTCACCGCGCCGGATGCGCAGGCTCACGCTATCGACGGCGGTGAAGTCGCCAAAGCGCATGGTCAGGCCGTGCGCCTCGATCGCCACGGCGTGCTCGGCACCGTCGGGCAGCGGCTGGTGCTGCACGGGCTGGTGGCCGCGGCGCCGCTCCTCGGGCAGCAGGGCGATGAAGGCGGCCTCCAGGTCCTGGGCCCCGGTGCGCTGCAGCAACGCGGCAGGCGTGCCTTCGGCCAGCACGCGCCCGCCGTCCATGGCCACCAGCCAGTCAAAGCGCTGGGCTTCGTCCATGTAGGCGGTGGCCACCACCACGCTCATGCCGGGGCGTTGGCTGCGTATGTGGGCGATCAGCTCCCAGAACTGGGCGCGCGCCAGCGGGTCCACGCCGGTGGTGGGCTCGTCGAGGATGAGCAGGTCGGGGTCGTGGATGAGCGCGCAGCACAGGCCGAGCTTTTGCTTCATGCCGCCCGAGAGCTTGCCTGCAGGCCGCGCCAGGAAAGGGTGCAGCCCGGTGGCGCGGGTGAGCGCATCGATGCGCGTGCGCCGCTCGGCCGCGCCGTGGCCGAACAGGCGGGCAAAGAACTGCAGGTTTTCTTCGACCGAGAGCGTGGGGTACAGGTTCTTGCCCAGGCCCTGGGGCATGTAGGCAATGCGCGGGCACACGTTCTTGCGATGCGCGGCACGCGCCATGTCGCCGTCCAGCACCTGCACGCTGCCCACCTGCACGGCGCGCGCGCCGGACAGCAGCGCCAGCAGGCTGGACTTGCCCACGCCGTCGGGCCCGATCACGCCCACCATGCACCCGGCGGGCAGGTCGAGGCCGATACCCTCCAACGCGCTGACCGCGCCATAGCGCAGGCCCACGCCGCGCAGTTGGGCGACGTGTCTGGCGGGCGGCGGCTGTGTGCTCACGGCTGGCGCGGCAGGGCCAGGCGTTCAGGCCAGGGGGCCTGCGGGTCGATGCGCACCCAGGCCACGCCGGGCAGGCCGGTCTTGACCTGCTCGATATGGCGCAGCAACAGCTCGCGGTCGATCTGCGCGCGCACGCGGAACATGAGCTTCTGGCGTTCGCTGGCGGTTTCCACCGTCTTGGGGGTGAATTGCGCGGTGCTGGCCACGAAGGACACGCGCGCCGGGATGACGTACTGCGGCGCAGCGTCGAGCACGATGCGCACCTCGCTGCCCAGCGCCACACGACCCGCCACGGTTTCGGGCAGGAAGAAGGTCATGTACACGTCGGCCAGGTCGATGAGCTGCAGCACACGCCCACCGGCCGCCACGATTTCGCCGGGGTGGGCAATGAGGAACTGCACGCGCCCATCGCGCGGGGCCTTGAGCTCGCTGTCGGCCAGCTCCACAGCAATGCGCTGCAGCGTGGCTTCCATGGCCTGCACGTTGGCCTGCGCGGCAGGCACCTGGGTGCGCGCTGCGGCCACGCCCGCCTCGGCGGCACGGGCCTGGGCGCGGGCGGCGGCCAGCGCGGCCTCCAGGTTGCGCAGCTTGGCGTGTTCGTCCTCCAGCACCTGGTCGGACAAAAAGCCGTCGCGCGCCAGTTGCTCGGTGCGCGGCAGGCGGCGGCGGGCGGATTGCAGGTCGGTTTCGCGCTGCACCACCTGCGCCAGCGCGGCCTGGTGGTTGCCCTGGGCCTGCGCCACCTGTACCTGGGCGGTGGCCACGGCCTGGTGGGCCTGCTGCAGACGGGCGCGGGCCTCGTCGTGCTGGGCCTGCAGGCCTTCGACCTGCAGGCGCGCCAGCACCTGCCCGGCCTGCACGAAGTCGCCCTCGCGCACGCGCACCTCCTGCAGGCGCCCGGCCAGCTTGCCCGCCACGGCGATTTCAGTGGCCTCGATGCGGCCATTGCCGCTGACCAGACCCTCGGGCGGGCCATTGGAGCGCCAGGGCGCCCAGAGCGTCAGCAACAGCGCGGCACCGGCCACCACGGCGGCGGTGCTGGCCCAGTTTTTCCATTGGATGGCCATGGAGCGGGAATCCCTTCGACTTGGAGGCACGGGTATCCGCCCATTGTGCCCGCCCCACGGCACCGCTCCATGACATCGGGCGCCAGCCACCACCCAGGCGCCAGCACCAAGGGGGCAGCGACCAGGGATTAGCTATGAATTCAATAGCTACTTGCGCTTTGCTGGTGGGCGCTTGTTGGTATTTTTTCCACTATTTGGCGCCCCTGCCGGAAGGGATGCCCAGCGCGTGGCAACGCCCGCCAGCAGGACGTCCAGCAGGATGTCCAGGTGCGCATCCAGCGCCAGGCGCTGGAACCAGGGGTCTTTGTCGGTGCTCAGGCGCAGGGCGACCGTTCCATGCACGCCCTCCCAGATGATTTGCGCGGCAGTCTGGATTTCCTGCGCCGACAGATCGCGGCCCTGTTCGCTGGCCAAGGCCTGCACCAGGCCGCAGAGCAAGGCGTAGGCGTCTTCGGACAGGTTGCCGTATTCGATGCCGGAGTTTTCAATGGTGGTCAACGGCCGCTGCTCCATGAACAGCAGCCGGTACTGCAACGGGTGCTCCAGCGCGTGGCTGGCATAGGCGTGCGACACACGGCGCAGCCGTTCAGCCGCCGTGCCCGAGGTGCCCGCTGCATCGAGCAGGCGGCGCGAGAGCTGCACAAAGTCGCGCTCCAGCGCATGCGAGATGAGCGCGGCCTTGTCGGGAAACAAGGAATAGACCATGGTGGTCGATGCACCGATCGCATCGGCCACGGAGCGCATGGTCACCGCCTGCACGCCGCCCTTGCGGATGAGCGTGCGCACGGCCGACAGCATGGCGCTGCGGCGGCGCTGCAGTTCACGGTCGCGCAACTGGGTGTGGCGCGGAGGGGGCGTGGCGGCCCCGTCCTGGGGCTTGGGTGTACGGACGGTCAAAGGGGCGTCTCCGGTAGGGCGTGTCTGGGCACGCTCACCGGGTAAGCATACAGCGTCCAACGCCCCGCGGCCCCCCGTGGCTCCCCCAGGTTCAGGCCGGTGCCGTGCTGCGGATCAGGTGGTCGAAGGCGCTCAGCGCGGCCGTGGCGCCCGCCCCCGCGGCAATGATGATCTGCTTGTAAGGCACCGTGGTGCAGTCGCCGGCGGCAAACACGCCGGGCACGCTGGTGTGGCCCTTGGCGTCCACCACGATCTCGCCGAACTTCGACAGCTCCACCGTGCCCTTGAGCCAGTCGGTGTTGGGCAGCAGGCCGATCTGCACAAAGATGCCTTCAAGCGCGATCTGCTTCACCTCGCCGCCCACGCGGTCCTTGTAGGTGATGCCGGTGACCTTGTGGCCGTCGCCGTTGACCTCGGTGGTCTGGGCGTTGAGGATGACGTCCACGTTGGGCAGGCTCTTGAGCTTGCGCTGCAGCACGGCGTCGGCCTTCAGTTCAGGGGCGAATTCAAGCACCGTCACATGCGCCACCACGCCCGCCAGGTCGATGGCGGCCTCGATGCCCGAGTTGCCGCCGCCGATCACCGCCACGCGCTTGCCCTTGAACAGCGGGCCGTCGCAGTGTGGGCAGTAGGTCACGCCCTTGGTGCGGTACTGCTCCTCGCCGGGCACGTTCATGTTGCGCCAGCGCGCGCCGGTGGACAGGATCACGGTCTTGCCGCGCAGCGTGGCGCCGCTTTCCAGCTCGACCTCGATCAGGCCGCCCTCGGTGGTGGCAGGCTTCAACGCCTTGGCGCGCTGCAGGTTCATGATGTCCACCTCGTAGTCGCGCACATGGCGCTCCAGCGCGGCGGCGAACTGCGGGCCTTCGGTCTTGCTGATGGAGATGTAGTTCTCGATGTCCACGGTGTCGAGCACCTGGCCGCCGAAGCGCTCGGCCGCCACGCCGGTGCGGATGCCCTTGCGCGCCGCGTACACGGCGGCAGCGGCGCCCGCGGGGCCACCGCCGACGATGAGCACGTCGAACGCGTCCTTGGCGTTGAGCTTGGCGGCGTCCTTAGCGGCGGCGCCCTTGTCGATCTTGCCGACGATCTCGGCCAGCTCCATGCGGCCCTGGGCAAAGCGCTCGCCGTTGAGGAACACGGTGGGCACGCCCATGATTTCGCGCGCCTCGATCTCGCCCTGGAACAGGCCGCCGTCGATGGCGGTGTGGGTGATGCGCGGGTTGAGCGCGCTCATGAGGTTGAGCGCCTGCACCACGTCGGGGCAGTTGTGGCAGCTCAGGGAGTAATAGGTCTCGAAGTGGAAGTCGCCGTCCAGCGCGCGGATCTGCTCCAGCAGGTCGGCCGCCTCCTTGGAGGGGTGGCCGCCCACATGCAGCAGCGCCAGCACGAGGGAGGTGAATTCATGGCCCAGGGGCACGCCGGCGAAGCGCACGCCGCTGTCCGTGCCGGGGTTGGTGATGAGGAACGAGGGCTTGCGCACGTCCAGGTCGTTCTTTTCGACCACGGTGATCTTGTCCGACTGGGCGCGGATGTCGTCCAGCAGCTCGCGCAGCTCGTTCGACGTGGCGCTGTCGTCCAGCGTGGCGACCAGTTCCACGGGGCGCTGCAGGCGCTCCAGGTAGGCTTTCAACTGGGCTTTGAGGTTGTCGTCGAGCATGGCAAAACTCCTGAAATTTCGATTTATGGGCGTAAAAAAGCCCGGGCGCCAGGCACCCGGGCGTCGTGGTCAGTGCGACTGACGGGGTGGCGATGCCTTAGATCTTGCCGACCAGGTCGAGCGAGGGGGCGATGGTCTTTGCGCCTTCGTTCCACTTGGCGGGGCAGACTTCGCCAGGATGCGCTGCCGTGTACTGGGCTGCCTTGAGCTTGCGCAGGGTTTCCTTCACATCACGGGCGATTTCGTTGGAATGCACTTCCATGGTCTTGATCACGCCATCGGGATTGATGATGAAGGTGCCGCGCAGTGCCAGGCCTTCTTCAGCGATATGCACGTCAAAGGCGTTGGTCAGCTGGTGCGTGGGGTCGCCCACCAGGGGGAATTGGGCCTTGCCCACGGCGGGGGAGGTTTCGTGCCACACCTTGTGCGAGAAGTGGGTGTCGGTCGTGACGATGTACACCTCGGTGCCAGCCTTCTGGAACTCGGCGTAGTGTTCGGCGGCGTCTTCCACTTCGGTGGGGCAGTTGAAGGTGAAGGCGGCGGGCATGAAGATCACCACGGACCACTTGCCCTTGAAGGACTGTTCCGTCACCTCGATGAACTTGCCGTTGTGGAAAGCCTGGGTCTTGAAGGGCTGGACTTGGGTGTTGATCAGGGACATGGTTGCTTCCTTTGTAGAGAGGTTAGAACTGAACACAGGACGAAGTATGGCGCTACAGGCTGCATTTGA
This sequence comes from Acidovorax sp. 210-6, assembly GCF_010020825.1. Taxonomy (GTDB): domain Bacteria; phylum Pseudomonadota; class Gammaproteobacteria; order Burkholderiales; family Burkholderiaceae_C; genus Simplicispira; species Simplicispira sedimenti. The sequence goes on along the minus strand of NZ_JAACJE010000001.1, from coordinate 1,196,088 downwards.
CCAATCGATTGATTCGATTGTTTTGATGGTTTTTAACTATTTACAGCGACTCCGTGCGATCGATTGCCGCGCCCTACATGCAGCCCACGCAAAAATGGCATACGCTGCGTGTTTTTCAAGCCCCCTCAGCACCACAGGAGCCCACCATGAAAGGCGACCCCCAAGTCATTGCCCACCTGCAGGCCCAGCTCAAGAACGAGCTGACCGCCATCAACCAGTACTTCATGCACTACCGCATCTTGGAGCACTGGGGTTTTGGCAAGCTGGCCAAGAAGGAGCATGACGAATCCATCGGCGAAATGAAGCACGCCGACTGGCTGATGACCCGCATCCTGCAGCTCGACGGCCTGCCCAACCTGCAGGACCTGGGCAAGCTGCAGATCGGCGAAGACGTGCCCGAGATTCTGGCCTGCGACCTGCGTGCCGAACAAGGCGCCCAGGCCACCGTCAAGGCGGGCATGGCGCACTGCGAGGCAGTGCAGGACTATGTCTCGCGCGACCTGCTGCAGCGCATCCTGAACGACACCGAAGCCCACATCGACTACCTGGAAACCCAGATCGACCTGATCGGCCGCGTGGGCGTGCAGAACTATCTGCAATCGCAAATGGGTGAGTGATCGCCATCCACTCACCCCCATCAACCCATGGGTTGCGGTCCAGTCCTCTGCGGCCTGAAGGCGCTGAGATCACCGGGCCGGGCGCCGGTGTACGCAAATAAGCCCGGCCACCGCAACCCGTCCGCAAATGGCGACTTGGCGCGGGGCGTGGCGAAAGGCTGTCATCGTCATTCCTGTGGGTGCCGAAGGGGGACTTGCGGGTTCTGCCCAAGCACGGTTTCACCTGCCAACGCAGCCCCCAGCGCCACGGTATCCAACAAACGCTGCGCCTGAGCAGCGGCCAGGTTGTTGCGCGCCTGAAGAAGCAGCTGGTCTGCCACAAGCAACTGCACGGGGCTGGCGACACCGGCCCTGTGCTGGCTGACAGCCACGCGGTGTTGCTCCTGGGCGGCCTGGGCGCTGCGCGCCAGGGCCGCCAGGGTCTGCGCATCCTGCTCCACGGCGCTGAGCGCGTCGGCCACGTTGCGCAGCGCCTCAAGCACCACGCGCTGATAGCTGGCGGTGGCGGCCTCCAGCGCGGCCTGCGCTGCGCGCCGCTCTGCAGGCAGGCTGGCATTGAACAGGGGCTGGCTGATCTGACCCAGCACGCTCCAGACCGCTGCGCCGCCACCGAACAGGGCGGTCGTCGTCAGAGCCTGGCTGCCCAGGCTGGCGCTCAGGGTGAACTGGGGGTATTGCCGCGCGATGGCAACGCCCAGATCGCCATGTGCGGCCCGCAGCGCCGCTTCGGCCGCCTGGATGTCGGGCCGGCGGCGTGCCCACTCGGAAGGCACGGTGACCGGCAGGCGCTCAGGCAAGCGGAAGTCTTCCAGTGTGAAGACCGGCACACCCTGCCCCGGGGGGCGTCCGGCCAGCACCGCCAGCAGGTGCTCGGTCTGCTGCAATTGCTTGCGCAGGGGGGGCAGCGCGGCGCGGGTCTGCTCTGCCTGGGCCGTGAGGACGCTCACTTCGTCGGGGGCCGCATGGCCCAGGCGCGTACGCACCTGGGCAAGATCGACCAGGGATTGCTGGGTGCGCAGGATCGCCGACAGCGATTCGATCTGGGCCGCCAGCCGGGCGCGTGTGATGGCGGCAGTGGCCAGGTTGGCCGCCAGGGCGTGGCGCGCCGCTGCCAGCTCATGTTGCCGCACATCGGCGCGTGCTGCCGCTGCGCGCAGGCTGCTGTCGATGCCACCACCCATATCGAAGCGGTAGCGCACGCCCACGCTGGCACCATACAGGCTGAACTCGCGCGTATCGCCTGCCAGACCCTGGGCGCTGGGGCTGATCTGCTGGCGCTGCGCGCCCAGGCCCAGATCCAACTGGGGCAGTTGCGTGGCGCCAGCCTGGGCAGCGTACAACTCGCGCGACTGGGCCAGCACGGCCTGGGCTGCGGCCAGTGTGGGGCTGGCGTTCAGGGCCTCGTCCACCAGTGCATCGAGTGCGCCGCAACCCAGTGACCTCCACCATGCGCCCTCCACGGCGTCCTCCACCCATTGCTGCGCCAGGCCATGCAGACCTGGGGCGGATGCGGTGGGAACGGCCAGCGGACTGACGGTGTAGCCCGCCACAGAGGGAAGCGGCGGGGCCTCGTAGGGCGGCGCCGATGCGCAACCGACCAGCGCCAGCGCGGCTGTCAGTGCCCCCAGGGCAGAACGGAGGGGTTGTTGCATGGGCCTAAATCCTTGTGGATGCGCAGGGATCGTCATGCGGCTTCGATGCTGCGGCCTTCGCCCGCTTCTTCGTGCGTGACGCCGTCACGGATGTGGTAAATCCGCCGGAAGGTAGGGATGATTTTTTCGTCGTGTGTGACCACGATGACGGCCGTCTGGTAGCGCTGCGCCATGTCGTTGAGGATGCGCACCACGGCCATCGCGCGCTCGCTGTCCAGCGGTGCCGTGGGCTCGTCGGCCAGGATCACCGGCGGGTGGTTGACCAGGCCACGCGCAATGGCCACGCGCTGCTGCTCGCCCCCCGAAAGCTGCGAGGGCATGGCCTTGGCACGGTGCTGCACGTCCAGCGCCTTGAGCAGTTCCAGCGCGCGCGAGCGCGCCTGGGCGTTGGGCATGCCCGCCAGCATGGGCAGCAGCGCGACGTTGTCGGTCACGTCCAGAAAAGGGATCAGGTACGGTGCCTGGAAGACAAAGCCGATGCGGTCGCGCCGCAGGGCCCGCAGGTCGTCCACCTTCCAGCCCTCGTCGTAGATGACCTCCTGGCCAAGCGTCATGCGCCCGGCGGTGGGGTCGATCACGGCGCCCAGGCATTTGAGCAGTGTGCTCTTGCCCGAGCCCGAAGGGCCGATGAGGCCCACCACTTCGCCCGGAGCGACCTGCATGTTCACGCCCTTGAGCGCATCCACCGCCGTGTCCCCGCTGCCGTAGCGCTTGCGCAGGCCTTCGATGCGGATGCCGTTGCCGTTGCCGTTCATGTCATCCTCCAATGGCCTCGGCCGGGTCCACGCGCAAGGCCATGCGGATGGCGATCACGCTGGCGAGCGCGCAAATCACCAGCACGATGGCCAGCCCGGCCAGCGAATCCTGCGGCACCAGCAACACGTATTTGGGAAACAGTGGCGCGGCAAAGGTGGCCGTGATCTTGCCCACCGCAAACCCGATGAGCCCCAGCGCCAGGGCCTGCTGAAGAATCATGGAGGCAATGGTGCGGTTGCGCGTGCCGATGAGCTTGAGCACCGCGATCTCGCGGATCTTGTCCATGGTCAGGGTGTAGATGATGAAGGCCACGATGGCCGCACTGACCGCCGCCAGGATGACCAAAAACATGCCGATCTGCTTGGCCGAGGTGGCGATGAGCTTGCCGATCAGGATGCCTTCCATCTCGGCGCGGGTATAGACCGTCAGGCGCTTCCAGCGGCGCACGGCATCGGCCACCTCATCGGCATGGGCGCCGGGAAGCAAGCGAACGAGTACGGCGTTCACGGTGTTGCTGCTTGTCTGCGATGCCTGGATGGCCGACAACAGACCCGGCACGCCCGGCCGGTTGAATGCCGGGTTGGCAGCAGTGCGCTGGCGGTTCTGCACGATGGCGTCGTTGTCCTTGAGGAACTGGGCTTCCTGCGCATCCTTCAGGGGGATGAACACCATGGGGTCGCCGCTGGAGGAGACCATGCGGCGCGTCAGGCCGACAACGGTGTAGCTGTTGCGGCGAATGCGCAGCGTGTCGCCCAGCCGAAAGCCCGTGGCCACATCGGCCATGGCCTCGTAATGGCCACGCGTGACGCGTCGCCCTGCCACCAGCGCCGGTGGCCAGCCCGGCGAGCCCCAGGCATCGCCCGGCACAATGCCCACCACCATCGCGCGCACGTCCCGTCCCCCCTGGCGCACCTGCATGGTGAGGTAGGTCACATTGGCTGCCTCGGCCACCCCAGGCATGGCACGCAGGGCGCGCTCGGTGTCGTCCGGAATGCTCGACGGCTCGGCATAGGGGCCCAGCGTGTCACGCTGCACCACCCAGAGATCGGCGCCGCTGTTGTCCAGCAAGGCCTTGCCATCGTCCACCATGCCACGGTACACGCCTGCCATCACCAAGGTCACGCCCAGCAACAGGCCCAGGCCCAGGCCGGTGAAAACGAACTTGCCCCAGGCGTGGGCAATGTCGCGCCCCGCCAGGCTGATCACGAGGACACTCCAGGGATGCGCTCGACCACATGGATGCGCGAACGTGCGGTCAGCGCCTTTTCGCTGTAGAGCACGATGGAGTCCCCGGGCGCAAGCCCCTTGAGCACCTGCACCCGCCCCTCCAGATCCGAACGCCCCAGCACCACCGGCACAAAGTCCAGGCGGTCACCCTGGGCCACCCATACGCCGATCTGCGTGCCCTGGCGCTGCACGGCGGCATTGGGAACGACAGGCCCCTGCGCCAGTTCGGGCAGATCCACCGTCACCTCGGCGCGTTCGCCAATGGGCGGCAGGGGCTGCGGCACCGTGGAAAAAACCACCTTGGCCAGCAGCTCCTCGGTCACCGCGTCGGCACGCGGCTCCAGGCGCAGCACCTGCCCAGCCAAGGTCTGCGCCCGGCGCGAGCGCAACGCCACCTGCGCGGGCTGCTGCGCCGCCAGGCCTGCGGCACTGACCTGGTCAAAGCGCGTGTTGACCCAGAGCGATGTCGGATCGACCACCTCGACGACCATCTGTCCGGCCACGAGGGTGGTGCCGGGCTCGGCGTCGCGCGCGGTAACCAGGCCGTCCACCGGCGACACCAGGCGCAGACTGGCGCGCTGCGTGCGCAGTGCCTGCAGATCGGACTGGGCGCGGGCCTGGTCTTCGCGTGCCGCCGCCAGTGCCGCACTGGCCAACTGCAAGTCCTGGCGGCGTGCGGCCAACAATTCCTCGCTGGTGGCCTTTTCGGCAAAAAGTTGCTCGTAGCGCCGGGCCTGCTGCTGGGCAAAGGCATGGCGCGCCGTGGTGTCGGCCACGGCGGCGGCGCGCTGCACCTGCGCCTGCTGCGAGCGCAGGCGGTCATCGCTGTCCACGGGGTCCATTTCGCCGAGCACCTGACCGGCCTTGACGGTATCGCCCACCTGCACCGACAGGCGCAGCAGGCGCCCCGGCGCCACCGGCCCCAGGCGGTACAGCTGGCGCGCCTCGACCGTGCCCACGCCAAACAGGGACGGGCGCAACGCCTTCGACTCCACCTGCACCACCGTGACGGCCACAGGCGCCAGGGGCCCGGAACGCAGGGCCACATAGCCCAGAACGAAGGCCAGCGGCACCAGCACGGCCAGGATGGACAAAGCGCGACGGCTCAGCGGGAGCTTGCTCATGGTGTACCTCGGGAAATGCCACGCAGATAGGTGGCGAACACTCCGGGCGCGTTGCGCTGGATGGCCTGCACATCCCCCGCAAACAAGGCCTGGATGACGAGGCCCTGGATGGAGCCGACAAACAGGGTGGCGGCAGCCTCGATGTCCACGTGCGCATCCAGCTCGCCGCTGTCCCGACCGCGCTCCAGCAAGGTGCGCAGGCGCTCGGCATATTCGCGCAGCAGTGCGGCCACCAAGCGCTTGGGCGTGGTCGAACCGGCCCGCTGCAGTTCCCCGAACAACAGGCGCGGTACGCCCGGATGCTCGCTCACGAACGCGGTGTGCGCCATGAACATGGCCTGCAAGGCGCTGCCGGCGCTCGGCGCCCCCAGCACCACGGCGTCTATGCGGGACATGAGCCGCTGGGCCACCCACTGCACCACCGACTCCAGAATGGCGTCCTTGGTGGGAAAGTGCTTGAACAGTGCCCCCTGGGTCACCCCCATGTGCTGCGCAATCGTGGTGGTCGTGATCTCACCGGGCGCGTGGTTGGCCGCCAGTTCAATCACCGCCTCGACGGTGGCGGCACGCCTATCGTCCGCCGAAAGGTATTTGCTGCGTGTGCTCATTGCGAAAGTGAGTAACTTATTACTATCTTATGGAACACGTTTTACCCTGTCAACGCCAAATCCGGTGACCCTATGCCCAGGGTGGTCAGCGCCCGCTGCCGCCCATGTCAAAAACGCCCAGGCTGCATCGTCCTGAAGGTATGAACACACCTCCACCCCTGACCCTGCCCGCACAGCCCCCGCTGGGCCACCCTCCCGCCACCCCCTGGCACCGGCGCCTGCACCGCCTGGGCGCCCGCGTTCTGGTGGCTTTCGTGCTGCTGCACCTGCTCAACCACCTGACCGCTCTGGGCGGAGTGGCCACCCACCAACAGGTGCTGGAGGTGCTCCGATGGATTTACCGCCACCCGTGGGTGGAACCTGTGCTGCTGTTGGCCGTGCTGAGCCAGGCGGCCTCGGGCAGCCGCGCTGCCTGGGGTGCCTGGCGCGCGCCCAAGCGGCTGGGGACGGTGGAGCGCATCCAGGTGCTCTCCGGCCTGGTGCTGGGGAGTTTTCTGTCCATCCATGTCAGCGCGGTGCTGGCCGCGCGCTGGCTGCAGGGCCTGGACACCAACTTCCACTTTGCGGCGGCGGGTCTGCATATCGCGCCCTTCGGGTGGTTTTTTGCCCCGTACTACTTTGTGGGCGTGAGCGCGCTGGGCATCCACCTGGCCTGCGCGCTGTGGTGGCGGCTCGCACACCGCACGGCGGCGCAGCGACGCCGCGCGGCCTGTGCAGCGACGGCGGCGGCGTGGTCTGTGCGATACCGGCGCCGCTGCACGGGCGCGATCGCGTGGCACAGGCCCTGGTGGCGTTTGCCCGTACTTGGCAGCGCGATGCCGGTGCCCAGGCGCTGCACCCCGCATGGGTGAACGGCGCCCCAGGCGCCTTGCTGTGGAATGCCCAGGGCGTGCTGGAACAGGCCTGCGCCCTGGAATGGGACCCCCAGGGCCGGGTGCGTGGCATTTACTTCCAGCGCAACCCGCAGAAGCTGGCCGCCCTCACGACCACACCGGCACCAGGAAGTCGCGGCTGACGCCCGCGCCCAGGTCGTTGACGCGGTCCAGAAACTGCGTCAGGAACGCGTGCAGGCCCGTGGCCAGGATTTCATCGATGCGGCCGTACTGCAGATCGGCCAGCAGACGCCCGGCGCGGCGCTGTGTCTCTGCCGAATGGTCGTTGGACACCTGGGCCAGGTTGTCCACCACCTCGCGCAGGCTGGCGTGCAGCGAGCGCGGCATGTCCCTGCGCAGAATGAGCAGTTCGGCCACGCGGTCGGGGCTGATGGCGTCGCGGTACACCTTGCGATAGACCTCGAACGCCGAGACGCTGCGCAGCACGGCACTCCAGTGGTAGAAGTCCGCCTCGTGCTCGCGCGCGGGGGCCAAGCCATGGAATTCGGACTCCACGGCATGGAACTTCACGTCCAGCAGACGCGCAGTATTGTCGGCACGCTCCAAGAAAGTGCCCAGGCGCAGGAAGTGGAAGGCCTCGTCCTGCAGCATGGTGCCCAGCGTCACACCGCGCGAGAGGTGCGAACGGTACTTGACCCACTCGAAGAACTGGCCCGGATCGCGCTCGAAGGCGCGCTCGGCCAGCATGCGGTTGACCTCCAGCCAGGTCTGGTTCTGCGTCTCCCACACCTCGCTGGTGAGCGTGCCGCGCACGGCACGGGCATTCTCGCGGGCGGCGCGCAGGCAGGAGAGGATGGACGAGGGGTTGGAGCCGTCGCGCACCATGAAGTGCAGCACCCCGTCGCGCGTAACGGTGCCGTGGCGCGCGGTGTAGGCGGGGATCAACTCGCTGATCGAGAGCATGCCCAGCCAGCCCTCCTGGGCGCGCTCGGCCGACTGAGGCAGCAGCGCGGTCTCATGGACCACGTTCAACATCCGGGCGGTGTTCTCCGCTCTTTCTGTGTAACGCGACATCCAGAACAGATGGTCAGCGGTGCGGCTCAGCATGGCGTGCTCCCTTCTTCCTGCAACACCCAGGTGTCCTTGGTACCCCCACCCTGCGAGGAGTTGACGACGAGCGAGCCCTCCTTGAGCGCCACGCGCGTGAGGCCGCCCGCCACCATCTGCACCTTGGTGCCTGACAGCACAAAGGGCCGCAGGTCGATGTGGCGCGGCGCCAGGCCGCTGTCCACGAAGGTGGGGCAGCTCGACAGGCTCAGCGTGGGCTGCGCGATGTAGCGCGCCGGGTCGGCGATGAGGGCGCGGCGGAAGTCCTCGATCTCGGCGCGCGTCGCGGCCGGGCCGATGAGCATGCCGTAGCCCCCGGCGCCGTGCACCTCCTTGACCACCAGCTCATTCAGGTGGGCCAGCACGTACTGCAGGTCTTCGGGCTTGCGGCACATCCAGGTGGGCACGTTGTGCAGGAGGGGTTCTTCGCCCAGGTAGAAACGGATCATCTCGGGCACGTAGGGATAGACCGATTTGTCGTCCGCCACGCCCGTGCCCACGGCGTTGCACAGGGCCACGTTGCCCGCACGGTAGGCGCGCATCAGCCCGGCGCAGCCCAGGGTGGAGCCGCTGCGGAAAACCTGCGGATCGAGGAAGTCGTCGTCCACGCGGCGGTAGATCACGTCCACGCGCCGCAGGCCGCGCGTGGTGCGCATGTAGATGAAATCGTCCTGCTCCACCAGATCCAGCCCTTCCACCAATTCGACGCCCATTTGCTGGGCGAGGAAGGCGTGCTCGAAGTACGCGCTGTTGTACATGCCCGGCGTGAGCACCACCACCGTGGGCGCCGCAGCGGCAGCGGGCGGCGCCATGGCGCGCAGGGTTTCCAGCAACAGGTCGGGGTAATGGGCCACGGGCGCAACGGCGTGCTGGCTGAACAGTTCGGGGAACAGCCGCATCATCATCTTGCGGTTTTCCAGCATGTAACTCACGCCGCTGGGCACGCGCAGGTTGTCTTCCAGCACGTAGTACTGGCCTTCGCCCTGGGCGTTGGCGGCACGCACGATGTCGATGCCCGCAATGTGCGCGTACACACCGTGGGGCACGGGCGCACCCTGCATCTGAGTGCGGTACTGGGCGTTGTGCAGCACCAGCTCGGCGGGCACGATGCCTGCACGCAGAATGTCCTGACCGTGGTACAGGTCGTGCAAAAAGCGGTTGAGCGCCGTCACGCGCTGCACCAGGCCGCGCTCCATCCAGGCCCATTCGGCCGCAGGGATGATGCGTGGCACCAGGTCAAACGGAATGAGGCGCTCGCTGCCCACGCCCTCCTCATCCTTGTCGCCGTACACGGCAAAAGTGATGCCCACGCGCCGGAAGATCATCTCCGCCTCGGCGCGGCGGGACTGCATGGACAGCGCGGGCTGCTGCGCCAGCCAGTGCGCATAGCGCTTGTAGTGCTCACGCACATCACTGCCGTCGAACGGCAGCAGGGCGTACATCTCGTCGAACTTGGACATGGGCCTGGCCCCTCCTTGCCAGCAGGATAGCAAGTTGCGGGCCACAAGATAGAGAACACCCCCCTGCGTCGCTTCGCGCCTTCCCCCCTCTCTCGAATCGCTGCGCGATTCGGGAGGGGGGACGCTCCCGGCGCGGCGGGGCGGCCCTTGCGCGGGAGCCCTGGCTGAAGCCACGCCCGCTGCATGCGATCGAGGATGGAGAACACACCCCTTATCGTCTTCGGAGCCCCCTCTCCCCCTGCCCCTCTCCGACCAGGGGAGAGGGGATATCACCTCCCCCCCTCGCGGGGGAGGGGTCAGGGGAGAGGGGGGACGCTCCCGGCGCGGCGGGGCGGCCCTTGCGCGGGAGCACTGGCGGGGGGGCCGCCCCATATCGGCAGCGTCGGGGACTACCAGCGGTGCTGCCAGTAGCGCTGGCGCTCTTGGCGCTCGCAGCGCACCTCGGCGGGCTGGTGCGACGCCCAGAGCGCCGCACCACAGCGCGCCGACTCCACCACGGCAATGCCGCGCGCCTGCAGGCGTGCCAGCACTTCAGGGGCCGGGTGCCCAAAGCGGCTGCGGTAGGCGGCCTGCACCAGCGCGGTGCGCGGCTGCACGGCATCGAGGAAGGCGGGGCTCGACGAGGTCTTGCTGCCGTGGTGGGGCAGCAGCAGCACGTCAGCCTGCAGTGGCGCTGCCTGGGCCACCAGCAGTTGTTCCTGCGCGGCCTCGATGTCGCCCGCCAGCAGCGCCACGGCGCCGCCCGCACTGCGCACGCGCAGCACGCAACTGAGGGCGTTGCTGCGCGCCGGTCTGGTGCCTTCAGGCGGGCTGGCGGCAGGCGGGTGCAGCAGCTCGAACTGCACGCCATCCCAGGTCCACTGCTGGCCTGCCACGCAGGGGCTGATTTCGCCCAGGACCTGCAGCGCGGCATCACCGGCCACAGAGCCCACCAGTCGCGCCTGGGGTTGCTGCGCCCGCACGGCGGCGGCGCCCCCGGTGTGGTCGCTGTCGCGGTGGCTGAGCATGATCAGGTCCAGCCGCTCGCCCTGTGCGCGCAGCAAGGGCACCAGTACGCGGTCGCCCGCATCGCTGTCCAGGCTGTAGCGCGGGCCGGTGTCGTACAGCAGGCTGTGCGTGGCCGTGCGCAGCAGCACCGCATTGCCCTGGCCTACGTCGGCAGCCAGCAGATCGAACTGCCCCTCCAGCGGACGCGCAGGCTGCCACAGCAGCACCGGCAGCAACAAAGGCAGCCCCAACAGGCGCAGCGCCCAAGGCAGTCGCAGCACCATCCACAAGCCGCCCAGCACCGCCGCCACGCCCACCCCCCAGGGCGCCACAGGCAACCACAGCGATGCCGCTGGCCACGCCGCAAGCCACTGCAAAACCGCCACCAAACCCTGCACCGCCCACAGTGCGGCCTGCCACAGCGGCGCCCACAGCACCCCGGCCAAGGCCAGCGGCGTGACCACCAGCGTGACCCACGGTATGGCCAGCAGGTTGGCCACCATGCCTACCAGCGACACCTGCCCAAAGAACAGCAGGCCCAGCGGCGTGAGCGCCAGCGTCACCACGGCCTGCTGGCGCAGCATTGCAACAAAATAGCCTTTAACGCCCGTGGAATAAGCGCCAGCAGCTATTAAATTACTAGCAAACAATGCCGCAACCGCTACAAAGCTGAGCCAGAACCCCGGCTGCAGCAAGGCCCAGGGGTCGGCCAGCGCCACCACCGCGCAAGCCAGCAACCACACCTGCGGCCAGGGCCAGCGCCGCCCCGACAGGCGCAGCAGCACCACCGTGGTCAACATGGCCACCGTGCGCTGCGCGGGCACACCCCAGCCGCTGAACAGCGCGTACAGCCCCGCCAGCAGCAAGCCGCCCACCAGCGCCGCCGAGGGTGCAGGCCACGCCAGGCACAGGCGCTGCGAGCGGCGCCAGGCAGCCCCCACCGCCGCAGCGGCGAGCCAGGCAAACAGCGTGATGTGCAGGCCCGAGATGCTCATCAGGTGGGACACGCCGGTGGTGCGGAACAGATCCCACTCGCTGCGCTCGATGGCGCGCTGGTCCCCGGTGACCAAGGCCGCCACCACACCCGCCAGGCGCTGCTGCTGCGCATCGGTGGCGTCGGGGGCCAGGTAGTCAAAAATGGCGTCACGCACCGCCTGGCGCACGCGCTCCACCGGGTGGCGCCAGGTGTGCGCCAGGCGCTGCGGCACCTCGTCGCGCGGGCCTGCGCGCACGTAGCCGGTGGCGCCCACGCCCTGCTCCCACAACCACAGCTCGTAGTCAAACCCCTGCGGGTTGCGCGCGCCATGGGGCTGCTTGAGGCGCACCGTGAGCGCCCAGCGCTCGCCCGCACGCAGGTCGCCGCTCAGGCGCTGCGGCTGCGCGCTGTCGGCCGACTCCTGCAGCACGCCGTGGTACCAGCCCAGGTCCACCCGCGCGGGCGGGCGCACGGGCTGACCGTTGAACGTGGCGGACTCGACCGCCACGCGCAGGCGCACCCCGTTGGAAGTGGGCTGGGGCATGGCAGCCAGGGTGCCGACGATGCGCAGGTCCTTGCCCTGCAAATCGGCACCGAGCTGCTGCGCCTGCTGCTGCAGGGCGCGCAGGCCAGTGGCGGCAAACGCCAGGCCGGCCGCCGCCAGCAAGGCCCAGAACCAGGAGGCGCGCCCCCCGCGCCGACCCGCCAGTTGCACCATGCACCACAGCAGTCCCGGCAAAGCCACCGCCAGGTACACCGGGGCAGCACCCAGTTGCGGCTGCTGCAACTGGACAAGAACACCCACCACCACCCCGGCGCACAGGGCCGTGCCGTGCCACGCCCTGGGTACAGTGGCGGCCTCAAGCACAGGGACCTGGTGCGGTGGGACGACGGAGTGCTCCATGCGCAGATGCTAATGCCGCATGAAAGCCCGGCCCAAAGGCGTGCCGCCACGGCCGGGCCTGTGTACCATGCCCAGCAGCCCGCCCCCGCTGGAGCGGCATTGCCCTTTGTTCTGTTTTACCCGAGGTACCCCATGAGCGTTTACGACAAGCTTTCCGAACTGAACATCACCCTGCCCCCCGTGAGCGTGCCCGCCGCAGCCTACGTGCCCTACGTGCAGACAGGCAACCTGGTGTTTCTGAGCGGCCACATCGCGCGCAAGGACGGCAAGCCCTGGGCTGCGCAGTTTGGCCGCGATATCAGCACCGAAGAAGGCAAGCTGGCCGCACGCTCCGTGGCCATCGACCTGATGGGCACGCTGCAGGCGGCCTGCGGCGGCGACCTGAACCGCGTCAAGCGCATCGTCAAGGTGATGAGCCTGGTCAACTCCACCGGCGACTTCACCGAACAGCACCTGGTGACCAACGGTGCCAGCGAGCTGCTGGGCCAGGTCTTCGGCGAAGCCGGTGTGCACGCACGCAGCGCCTTTGGCGTGGCCCAGATTCCGCTGGGTGCGTGCGTCGAGATCGAGCTGATTGCGGAACTGGGCTGAGACCCACGGCACCCCAGGGTGGCAAGTGGCTAAGGCGCCGTGCGGGACGGCTGCGGGGTGACGGCCAGAAGGGCTTCCAGTTCGGCTGCCGTCTGCGGCTTGCCAAAGAGGTAGCCCTGCAGTTCATCCACCCCCAGCCCCTGCAGCAGTGCCGCCTGCTCGGGGGTCTCCACCCCTTCCGCCACCACGCGCTTGTCGAGCGCCTTGGCCAAGGCGACGATGGCGGTGGCAATGGCCAGCGCAGGGCGCTCCACCCCGAAGGCAAACACAAAGCTCTTGTCGATCTTGAGGGTGTCGAACGGCAGTTGGCTCAGGTAGCTCATGGCCGAGTAGCCCACACCGAAGTCGTCCAGCGCAATGGCCACACCCAGCGCACGCAATGCGGCCAGGCGCTCGACGGCGGTATCGACATCGCGAATGAGCGCGCCCTCGGTGATTTCCAGTTCCAGTTCACCGGGCTGGATGTGGAACTCCTCCAACAGGGCCTGCAGTTGCGCAGGCAGCGCAGGATCGGCCAACTGCAAGGGTGAAAGATTGACGGACAGATGGCGCACCGGATGGTTCGGGATGCTGCGCCACTGCTGGAATTGCCCAAGGGCCTGGCGCAACACCCAGCGCCCCAGTTCGAGAATGAACTCCGACTCCTCCGCCAGGGCAATGAAGATCTCGGGCGAGACGAACCCCTTGTCCGGGTGACGCCAGCGCAGCAAGGCCTCGACCGACGCGATTTGGCCATGGGTACCCGCCACGCGCGGCTGGAACACCACAAACATCTGTCCGTCTGCCAACGCATGGCGCAGGTCGCGCCGCAGCAGCATGCGTTCGTCCAGCTCTGCATTGAGTGCGTGGTCGAACTCCACCAGCATGTGGCGACCGGAACTCTTGGCGCTGTACATGGCCAGATCGGCATACTTGAGCAGGTCTGCATGCGTGCTGCCATGCTCGGGGAACAGGGACATGCCAAAACTCGCGGTCAGATGGAGCTTGCGCGGCGGCACCACCACAGGCTGGCGTACCGCCTGCATGACGGCATCGATGGTGCCGCGATAGCTGCGACTGGCATCGGCGGGCAGCACAAAGACAAATTCGTCACCCGCAGGCCGCCCTATGGCCAAGGCACTGGCCCCCATGCAATGCAGCAGCCGCGCAGCAACCTCCTTGAGCACACTGTCGCCCACATCGTGGCCATAGGCATCGTTGATTTCCTTGAACCCATCCAGGTCCATGTACACCACGGCAAAGCCCGCGGCGCTGTCCTGTGCCTGCGCGCCGTATTGCCTGGCCAGTTGGTCGATGGTCTCCACCAGCCCGTATCGATTGAGCAAACCGGTCAGGCTGTCACGGGTGGCACGCTCGCGCAATTGCTGCTCGCGCTGTTCGGCATGCAGTGCCACGACCAGCCGCTGGCGAAAGGCGCCCAGTTCGCGCACAGCCCGCTCGGGCGCCACCGGAACCCGGGCCACACGCAGCCACACCCGCTGGGTTTGCGTCTGCGCCACCGGCAGGTCCACCCAGGGCTGGCCAGCAAGGGCCTCCGTGTGAGGCCCCCCGGCGTGCCCACCGCCACCGGGGGCGGTGGCGGGGCGGCGTTCCAGCGTCCCATCCGGCAGAAGGGCCAGCGCCCAGGGGGATGGCTCACCGTCTGGCCATTGCACCACGCAGGCCGCACCGCCACAGGCGGCCATGTCCAGATGCGCCAGCGTCAGCCGCACTACCTCCTCAAAGGGGCGCTGGTCCACGATGGCCCGGTCCATTTGCGCGAGCAATTGGAACAACTGAAGGTCATGCCCCACCTCTTCGGTCATGGCGTTGAAGGAATCCGCCAAGTCGGTGAATTCGCTGCGCGGCCCGGCAATGCGCACCCTGCGGCTGAAATCGCCACGCTGCATCGCACGCGTTCCCGACATCAAGGCATCCAGCGGCTGGGTCAGCTTGCGCAGCAGGACCGAACTGGCGGCCAGGGCCAGCAAAAAGGCGATGCCTGCCACATTGCCCACCAGGGCCGCAGTCCCGATGGGCAGATGGCGCTCCACGCTCGGTGCCAGCATGGCCGTCACTGTCCAGGAAGGCGTATCGAGGTACGGGCGGAAGAAGATCTCGCGTTCACTGCGGATCACCGCCGCGCCTGTCTCCTGCACGCCCTGGCAGTAGGGCCGCGCAAAACCAGCACCGGAGAAACAGATCCGATGGGTGCCGGACTGCGCGTTTTCCCACAGGTACTCGGCGTTGAGCGTGCCGTGCACCCGCCATGGCTCCATCGGCACCACCAGTTCCACTGCGGGCGGCGTGTCTGGCACATCACCGTCCTGCACGCGGAGCGAAGCCAACGCACCCTTTCCCACAGGCAATACCGAGGCCGAAGCTTCCACGCGCACATTGGAAAAAACCACGGCCATCCGCTCGCTCAGCGCGGTCGGTGGGGTGCCTGCGGCCAGACTTTGCGCATGGATACGCAGAAGGCTCTCGGCAGCGCGCAGCCGGTCGATCAGGTTGATGCCCACCGCCTTGGTCATTTCGCTGCTCAGCTGCGAGGCCGACTGACGCACAATGTAATCGGTCAGTTGGTAGGCCAACAGGGAGACAGCCCCCACCAATACTGCCACCAGAAAGAAGAAGGCAGCAAAGAGCCTGCGTCCCACGCGGCTTTGCAGAAAGGTGCTTGCCGCACTCCAGCGCATTCAATAATCCTCTGCCACCCCAACAAAGCCACCGTTGTTGGCACGGATGATGTCATCGCGGCTGGCCTTTGCCGTCAGCGGGGTCTGGCTGGCGCCATCGGGTCCCATGCTGTAGAGGTCGTAATCACTGTTGAGGGGGTGCAAGGACTTGTCCTTGCGCTTTTGGCCGACCTTCGCACCATCCATGGATAGGTATCGGTAGGGCGCGCCCCAGGGATCCAGGGGCACGCTGCCCAAAGCGGCAAGACTGGCGGGGTAGGCGCCCACGGCCATGAACACCCGATCCAGCCGCAGGCTGATTTCCAGAATGTCCTTCTTGGCCGCAGCGATCTTGGCCTTGCGCAGATAGGACTCGTAGCTGGGCACCGCAATGGCGGCCAACAAGCCGACCAATGCCACCGCAATCATCAACTCCACCAAGGTGACGCCCAGGGTCCGCATCCCGCCGCGTTGCCTCGCCCTCCTTCGGTGCCGCAAGTGGCCTGCAAAGGAGGCCCATGAAGAAGCGCTC
The DNA here is from genome assembly GCF_010020825.1 of Acidovorax sp. 210-6. Taxonomy (GTDB): domain Bacteria; phylum Pseudomonadota; class Gammaproteobacteria; order Burkholderiales; family Burkholderiaceae_C; genus Simplicispira; species Simplicispira sedimenti. The sequence continues at coordinate 1,180,057 of NZ_JAACJE010000001.1, read as the reverse complement.
ATGCTCTGATCGCCGCCTCCATGGGACGCAAAAAGACCCTGACTGCGTGGCCGGAGGCAGACAACCCATTCATCCTGGAAACCTCAGAAAGACTCCCAATCGTCCTCATTGGCGCGCGCTGCGGGTCGTGCAGGCGCAGCAGAAGCCGCCTTGCCTGCGGGCGGCGACGACGGGCGGGCGGCGGCCAGACGCGGGGTGCTGGCTGGCGCTGCTGCTGCCTTGCCCTGCAGCGGGCGTGCTGCCGGCGCCGCCACCGGCTTGGCAGGCGCAGGCGCGGGGGTCGGTGCGGGGGCATGCCTGCGCGGCGCCGCCATGGCATCGGCCGCAGCACCACTGACCTTGAACTGCGACACCGCCTGCGCCAGTTGTTCTGCTTGCTCGCGCAGGCTTTGGGCGGCGGCGGTGCTTTCTTCGACCAGTGCGGCGTTCTGCTGCGTCATCTGGTCCAGATTTCCCACGGCCTGGTTGACCTGGGCGATGCCAGCGCTCTGCTCGGTCGAGGCGGCAGTGATCTCTCCGATCATGTCGGTCACGCGCTGCACGGATTGCACAATGTCCTGCATGGTGCTGCCGGCCTGCTGCACCAGGCCGGAACCGGCCTCGACCTTCTCGACCGACACACCGATGAGCTGCTTGATCTCCTTGGCCGCCTCGGCACTGCGCCCGGCCAGGCTGCGCACCTCGCTGGCCACCACGGCAAAGCCGCGGCCCTGCTCGCCCGCACGGGCGGCCTCCACGGCGGCATTCAAGGCCAGGATGTTGGTCTGGAAGGCAATGCCGTCGATCACGCCAATGATGTCGGCAATCTTGCTGCTGCTGCGCTGGATTTCCTCCATGGTGGAGACCACCTGCGAGACCACATCGCCCCCCTTGCGTGCCACGCTGGCCGCTCCATTGGCCAGGCTGCTGGCCTGCTGGGCACTTTGGGCGCTTTGCTGGATGGTGCTGGTGAACTGCTCCATGGCGGCCGCCGTTTCCTGCAGGTTGCTCGACGTCTGTTCGGTACGGGCCGACAAGTCGTGGTTGCCCTGGGCAATTTCGGAGCTGGCAGTGGCAATGCTGTCGGTGCTTTGGCGCACCTGGTACACCATGCGACCCAGGCTTTCGCTCATGGAATTCAGGGCGCGCAGCAGGTCGCCAAATTCGTCGCCCCGCACCACGGCTTCCTGCGAACTGAGGTCGCCCGCAGCGATGCGCTGGGCCAGCGTCTGCGCCTGTGCCAGCGGCTGCTGGATGCTGCGGATCAGGAAGTAGGCCCCCAGGCCGATGCCCGCCAGCACCAGGGCCACCATCACGCCGGCCAGTTGCACGGTGCGCATGCGATCCGAGCCCAGCTCGGACTGGCGCTGCGCCGCGTACTTTTGCTGCAGATCCACAAAATCGCGCAAGGACTGCAGGTAGGCCGCCACCGCCGGGTTGTAGGACTGCTTGACCAGCGCAATGGCTTCGTCGTTGCGACCCTCCCCCTTCATTTGGGTGGCCTGCTTGCGCAGTTCCAGCATCGCGCTGCGTGCGGCGGCGATCTTGGCCATCTGGGCCTTGTCGGCCTCGGTGAGGTTCATGGCCTCCAGCGCTTTTTGCACCTGGCTGATCTGCGCCGAAGTGGCGGCAATCACCTCCTTGAACTCACCCTCGACGGCCGGGTCGCTGCTCACGATCATGGCCTGGGTGCGGGCGGCATTGGTTTCGGTCAGGCCCTGCCACTTGAGCGCCGACTCCACCCGCGTGGCCAGTTCGCGGGTCACGGCGTCGGCCTGCGCCTGGGATTTGGACGAGCGATAGCCCGCAAAACCTACCACCGACACCAGCAGGACGATGATGGCGAGCACGGCCAGCCACAGTTTGTGGCCCATGCGCAGGTTATTGGTCATGTTTTTCTCCGGTGGGGCTTGGCTACACCAAATCGATGTCTGGCGTATTTATGTGACCAAGTGTACGCCGATCTAGCGGCAATTCCAGCCCCACCCGAACGCCCGAACGCCCGAACGCCCGAGTGCCCGAGTGCCACGCTGGGCCATGGGGCCCGAGGTGCGCGGACGGCCTTGCCGCCTCACTCCACCCGGGTAATGGCCGACGGCTTGAAGCCCAGATCCGCCGCCTTGCCCTTGCGCCCACGCGCTGCACGGGCGTTGTTCAGGCTGCGGATTTCGAGCTGCTCCTCGCGCAGCTTGCCGCCCCGGCCCACGCCTTCGATGCGGATGCTGCGCGTGTAGGCGGCTGCGCCGGCCAGGCGGTCCTTGTCTTCCAGGTCGATGAGCATGAGGCCGCGGCCGCCCTTCTCGAGCGTCTTGAGTTCGCCGATGTCAAAGCTCAGGATGCGCCCCCCCACCGAGGCACAGACCACATGCGTGGCGGGCGCCAACGGCTGGCTGGCGCTGCTGTGCGCCACATGCGAGGGTGCGCACACGGTGTCGCCCTCGCCCAGGCTGATGAAGGCCTTGCCGCCGCGCTGGCGCGACAGCATGTGCTCCACGGTGGCCAGAAAGCCGTAGCCGCCCGAGCTGGACAACAGCAGCTGCGCTGTGGCCGGGCCGGCAAAGTAGTGCGCAATGCTGCTGCCGGGCTCCAGCTCGATCAGCGTGGTGACGGGCTGCCCGTCGCCACGCGCACCGGGCAGTTGCGCCACCGGCACCGAGTAAATGCGGCCGTTGCTGCCTAACACGAGCAAATGGTCCACCGTGCGGCATTCAAAGGTGCCGTACAGGCCGTCGCCCGCCTTGAAGGCAAAGCTCGCCGCCTCGTGGCCATGGCCGGTGCGTGCGCGCACCCAGCCTTTTTGCGAAACGATCACGGTAACCGGCTCATCGACCACCTTCACTTCGGCCACGGCCTTCTTCTCGGCCTGGATGAGGGTGCGACGCGCATCGCCAAACTGCTTGGCGTCTGCCTCGATCTCGCGCACCATCAGGCGGCGCAGCGAGGCCGGGTTGGCCAGAATGTCTTCGAGCTTGCCCTGCTCCTCGCGCAGCTCCTTGAGCTCCTGCTCGATCTTGATGGCCTCCAGGCGGGCGAGTTGGCGCAGGCGGATTTCCAGAATGTCCTCGGCCTGCCGGTCGCTCAGGGCAAAGCGCGCAATCAGCGCGGCCTTGGGGTCTTCGGCGGCACGGATGATGGCAATCACCTCATCGATGTTGAGCAGCACCATCTGCCGCCCTTCGAGGATGTGGATGCGATCCAGCACCTTGTCCAGGCGGTGCTGCGTGCGGCGGGTGATGGTGGTCTGGCGGAAGGCGATCCACTCCTCCAGCATCTGGCGCAGCGACTTCTGCACCGGCTTGCCGTCGATGCCCACCATGGTCAGGTTGATGGGCGCCGAAGTCTCCAGGCTGGTGTGTGCCAGCAGCGCGGTGATCAGCTCCTGCTGCGGCAGCTTGCCGGTCTTGGGCTCGAAGACGATGCGCACCGGCGCGTCCTTGCTCGACTCGTCGCGCACGCCGTCGAGCACGGCCAGCATGCTGGCCTTGAGCTGCGTCTGATCCTGCGTGAGCGCTTTCTTGCCGGCCTTGACCTTGGGGTTGGTGATGTCCTCGATCTCTTCCAGCACCTTTTGCGCCGACACACCGGGCGGCAGCTCGGTCACCACCATCTGCCACTGGCCACGCGCCAGGTCTTCGATCTTCCAGCGCGCGCGCACCTTGAGGCTGCCGCGGCCGCTGCGGTAGGCTTCCTGGATGTCGGCCGCCTGGCTGATGATCTGGCCGCCGCCGGGGTAGTCTGGTCCGGGCACCAGGGCGAACAGCTCGTCGTCCGTGAGCTTGGCGTTTTTCACCAGGGCCACGCAGGCGTCGGCCACTTCACGCAGGTTGTGGCTCGGGATTTCGGTGGCCAGGCCCACGGCAATGCCGCTGGCGCCATTGAGCAGCGCAAACGGCAGGCGCGCAGGCAGCTGGCGCGGCTCCTGCGTGCTGCCGTCGTAGTTGGGCACAAAGTCCACCGTGCCCATGTCGATCTCATCGAGCAGCAGGGTGCTGATGCGCGAGAGCCGTGCCTCGGTGTAGCGCATGGCCGCCGCGCCATCGCCGTCGCGGCTGCCGAAGTTGCCCTGGCCGTCGATCAGCGGGTAGCGCTGCGAAAAGTCCTGCGCCAGGCGCACCAGCGCGTCGTAGGCCGACTGGTCGCCGTGCGGGTGAAAACGGCCCAGCACATCGCCCACCACCCGGGCGCTCTTGACCGGCTTGGCCGCCACGTTGCGGCTGGGGCCGCTGTAGCCCAGGCCCATGCGGTCCATGGCATACAGAATGCGGCGCTGCACCGGCTTGAGGCCGTCGCACACATCGGGCAGCGCACGGCCCTTGACGACGGACAGCGCGTACTCCAGGTAGGCGCGTTGGGCGTAGCTGGCAAGCCCAGGCTCGCCGTCGGCTGCGGAGGGTTGGAGGTCGAGGGTGGGTTGGTCGCTCATGCGGAGGGTTCCTGCGCAACGGGGCTGATACCTGTGAAGGCACCCGAAACGCTATGATTTTAATAGCTACTGACGCTTGTATATATTGCCTTGGAGGCCAAAAACACTACACATCCACCTCTACCGCATCCCCATGCAGCTCCATCAGCTCACGGCGCGCGGCGGCTTCGCCCTTGCCCATGAGCTTGGTGATGAGGCCTTCGGTGGCGGCAAAGTCCAGGTCGCCCAGTTGCACGGGCAGCAGGCGCCGGGTGTCGGGGTTGAGGGTGGTGTCCCAGAGTTGCTCGGCGTTCATTTCGCCCAGGCCCTTGAAGCGGCTGATCGGGCATTTCTCGGGCGGCACGCCGTCCTTGGCGCATTTGTCGAGGATGGCGGTGAGCTCGCCCTCGTCCAGCGCGTACATCTTGGCCGCGGGCTTCTTGCCGCGCGCGGGCACATCCACGCGGAACAGCGGCGGGCGCGCCACATAGATGTGGCCGGCCTCGATGAGCTTGGGGAAGTGGCGGAAGAACAGCGTGAGCAGCAGCACCTGGATGTGCGCGCCATCCACGTCGGCATCGCTGAGGATGCAGATCTTGCCGTAGCGCAGGCCCGACAGGTCGGGGGCGTCGTTGGGGCCGTGCGGATCGACGCCGATGGCCACGGCAATGTCGTGCACCTCGTTGTTCTTGAACAGCAGGTCGCGCTCGACCTCCCAGGTGTTCAGCACCTTGCCGCGCAGCGGCAGCACGGCCTGGCATTCCTTGTCGCGGCCCATCTTGGCGCTGCCGCCGGCCGAGTCGCCCTCCACCAGAAACAGCTCGTTGTGCGCGAGGTCGCGGCTTTCGCAATCGGTGAGCTTGCCCGGCAGCACGGCCACGCCCGAGCCCTTGCGCTTTTCCACCTTCTGGCCGGCCTTCTGGCGCGTCTGCGCCGCCTTGATGGCCAGTTCGGCCAGCTTTTTGCCGTAGTCCACATGCTGGTTGAGCCACAGCTCCATGGCCGGGCGCACAAAGCTGGAGACCAGGCGCACGGCGTCGCGCGAGTTCAGGCGCTCCTTGATCTGACCCTGGAACTGCGGGTCCAGCACCTTGGCCGAGAGCACATAGCTGGCGCGCGCAAATACGTCCTCGGGCAGGAGCTTGACGCCCTTGGGCAGCAGGCTGTGCAGTTCGATGAAGCTCTTGACGGCCTGGAACAGCCCATCGCGCAGGCCGCTGTCGTGCGTGCCACCGGCGCTGGTGGGGATGAGGTTGACGTAGCTCTCGCGCACCGGCGCGCCTTCTTCGGTGAAGGCCACGCAGCAGGCCGCGCCCTCGCCTTCGGCAAAGCTGTCGTGCCCTGCATCGGCAAAGCCTTCGCATTCGAACAGCGGAATCACCGGGTCGGCGCTCAGCGTCTGGGCCAGGTAGTCGCGCAGGCCGCCCTTGTACTGCCAGGTCTGCGTTTCGCGGGTTTTCTCGTTGGCCAGGGTGACCGACACGCCGGGCATCAGCACGGCCTTGCTGCGCAGCAGGTGCGTGAGTTCGCCCAGCGGCAGGTTGCTCGATTCAAAGTATTTGGCGTCGGGCCACACGCGCACCGTAGTGCCCTGCTTGCGCTCGCCCGCCTCCAGCGGGCGCGCCACCAGGGGCTCGACCACGTCGCCGCCGGCAAACACCAGGCGCGCGGCCTGGCCTTCGCGGTGGCTGGTGGCCTCCAGACGGGTGGCCAGCGCGTTGGTCACGCTCACGCCCACGCCGTGCAGGCCGCCCGAGAAGCTGTAGGCACCGCCCTTGCCCTTGTCGAACTTGCCGCCCGCGTGCAGGCGGGTGAACACCAGTTCGATCACCGGCGCCTTTTCCTCAGGGTGCAGGCCGAAGGGAATGCCCCGGCCGTCGTCCTCCACGCTGACCGAACCATCGGCATGCAGCGTCACCTTGATCTTTTTGCCAAAGCCCGCCAATGCCTCGTCGGCGGCGTTGTCCAGCACCTCCTGAATGATGTGCAAGGGGTTGTCGGTGCGGGTGTACATGCCCGGGCGCTGCTTGACGGGCTCCAGGCCCTTGAGCACGCGGATCGAGCCTTCGGAGTATTCGGATGCGGAAACGGGTTTGACTGCCATGGGCGCGGATTGTAGTGCTGTATGAAATCACAGGCATGTCATTGCACCGTGCTGTACCGGCGAAGGCTGTACCGGCACAAAACGCCGCATCCCGTTACATTGCGGGAATGTCCTTGAGCCCTCCCAAGCTTTCCATGTTCCAGGTGCTGGCCTGCGGTGCCGCCATCGTGACCCTGTCCATGGGCATACGCCACGGCTTCGGCCTGTGGCTGCAGCCCATCACGCAGGCCATGGGCTGGACGCGCGAGTCGTTCGCGCTGGCCCTGGCCATCCAGAACATCGCCTGGGGCCTGGTGGGTGTGTTCGCGGGCATGGCGGCCGACCGCTTCGGTGCGTTCCGAGTGCTCGTCGTGGGCGCCATCCTCTACGGCCTGGGCCTGGTGGGCATGGCGCTGTCACCCACCACCCTGCTGTTCGCCCTGACCACCGGCCTGCTCATCGGCGCGGCGCAGGCGGGTACCACCTATGCGGTGATCTATGGCGTGCTGGGGCGCCAGATTGCCCCCGAGAAGCGCTCCTGGGCCATGGGCGTGGCGGCGGCAGCGGGTTCGTTCGGGCAGTTCCTCATGGTGCCGGTGGAGGGTTTCCTGATCTCCAGCCTGGGCTGGCAGGACGCGCTGCTGGCGCTCTCACTGCTGGTGCTGCTGATCATCCCGCTGGCGCTGGGCCTGCGCGAGCCGGGCTTCCGGGGCGCAGCACCCGCGCAGCGCAGCCAGAGCGTGGGCCAGGCGCTGGCCGAGGCCGTGCGCACGCCCAGCTTTGGGCTGCTGACGGTGGGCTACTTCGTCTGCGGCTTCCAGGTGGTGTTCATTGCGGTGCACATGCCCAGCTACATCAAGGACCTGGGCCTCTCGCCCCAGGTGGCGAGCTTCTCGCTGGCGCTGATCGGGCTGTTCAACGTGTTCGGCACCTACATCGCGGGCTCGCTGGGCCAGCGCATGCCGCGCCGCTTCATCCTGGCCTTCATCTATATGGCGCGCTCGGTGGTCATCGTGGTCTTCCTGCTGGTGCCGATCTCGCCGATGTCGGTGTACGTGTTCTCGGCCGTGATGGGCATGCTGTGGCTCTCCACCGTGCCGCCCACCAACGCCACCATCGCGCAGATCTTCGGCGTGCAGCACCTGTCCATGCTGGGCGGCCTGGTGTTCTTCAGCCACCAGATCGGCAGCTTCATGGGTGTGTGGCTGGGCGGCGTGCTGTACGACCGCACGGGCAGCTACGACATCGTCTGGTACATCTCCATCGGCCTGGGCGTGCTGGCCTGCCTGGTCAACCTGCCCGTGCGCGAGCAGCCGCTGCAGCGCACGGCGCCCCAACCTGCCTGATCCGGCCATGGACTCCACCACGCCCCCCACCCTCCGCCCCTGGCGCCGCTGGCTGGGCTGGGCGCTGGTGCTGCTCGCGCTGCTGGCGGTGCTCCTGCTCTACCGCGACCCCGGCTTCATGCTCATGCTGGCAGACCAGGTGTGGGCCTGTTTTTAGGCAAAATCGGCCTCCAGCGCTTATTCATCAAGCGCGAAAAGCTATGAATTTTATAGCAACCCCCTTCCCCGCCCGAGGCCCGGACGCCCCTTCCGAATGGGTGCGCCGCTGGTCGCACCTGGTGCCGTCCGGTGCGCCGGTGCTCGACGTGGCCTGCGGCGCAGGCCGGCACCTGCGCTGGTTCCAGGCACTGGGCCATCCCGTGACGGGCATCGACCGCGACCCGCTGGCCGTGCAGGCGGCAGCCGAGGTGGGCGAAGCCATTGCCGCTGACATCGAGCACGGCCCCTGGCCGCTGGCGGGCCGCAGCTTTGGCGCCGTGGTGGTCACGAACTACCTCTGGCGCCCGCTGCTGCCCACCATCGTGGACAGCGTGGCACCCGGTGGCGTGCTGCTCTACGAAACCTTCGCCTGCGGCAACGAGACCGTGGGCCGCCCTGCGCGGCCCGACTTTCTGCTGCGCCCCGGGGAACTGCTCTCGGCCTGCACTCTGCTGCGTGTGGTCGCTTACGAGGATGGCTTCCTCGATGGACCAGCGCGTTTCGTGCAACGCATCACGGCAGTGCGTGTGGCAGAGGACGGACTGTCACCGGCACGCCATCCCTTGCGCGCACTCTCCTAGTTAGAATGCTCTTTTACCGTTTTTGACTGCGGACATGACCTCTCCCACCGCCCCCCTCACCGGCAGCATCGTCGCCCTCGTCACCCCCATGCACGAAGATGGCAGCGTGGACTACGCCCAGCTTCGCAAACTGATCGACTGGCACATTGCGGAGGGCACCGACTGCATCGGCGTGGTGGGCACCACGGGCGAATCGCCCACGGTGAACGTGGAAGAGCACTGCGAGATCATTCGCGTGGCTGTGGAGCAGGCCGCCAAGCGCGTGCCCATCATGGCCGGCTGCGGCGCCAATTCGACGGCTGAAGCGATCGAGCTGGCCAAGTTCGCCAAGAAGGTCGGCGCAGACAGCCAGTTGCAGGTCGTGCCCTACTACAACAAGCCCACGCAAGAGGGCCAGTACCTGCATTTCAAGGCGATTGCCGAAGCCACGGGCGACCTGCCCATCGTGCTGTACAACGTGCCCGGCCGCTCGGTGGCCGATATGCTGCACGACACCGTGCTGCGCCTGGCGCAGGTGCCCGGCATCATCGGCATCAAGGAAGCCACGGGCAACATCGAGCGTGCACAGTGGCTGATCCGCGATGTGCCCAAGGGCTTTGCCGTGTATTCGGGCGACGACCCGACCGCCGTGGCACTGATGCTGTGCGGCGGTCAGGGCAACATCAGCGTGACGGCCAACGTGGCCCCGCGCCTGATGCACGAACTGTGCATGGCCGCCATCGCCGGTGACATCAAGCGCGCCATGGAAATCCAGTTCCGCCTCATGCCCGTGCACAAGCACTTGTTCGTCGAGGCCAACCCCATTCCCGTGAAGTGGGCCATGGCCCGCATGGGCCTGTGCGGCGGCACACTGCGCCTGCCCATGACGCCCTTGAGCCAAGGCAACGAAGCCGTCGTCGAGGGCGCGCTGCGCGCCGCCGGCCTGCTGTAATTCATCCGCTGCGTTCAGCGTTTCAAGAGGATTAGCCGCGTGAACAACTCCGCACGACTGGGCCTGCTCGGCCTGACCATCGCCCTGGGCGCCTGCTCGGTGCTGGAAGGCGACAAGATCGACTACAAGAGCGCCTCCAAGGGCTCCACGCTCGAAGTGCCGCCCGATCTCAAGACGCTGTCACGTGACACGCGCTACACCGTGCCCGGTGGCGTGGTCTCGGCCAACGCCATGCAAGCCAACCAGGCGGCGCAGCCGTCGGGGCCGGCAACCGCACTGTCCTCCCTGGGTGACGTGCGCATCGAGCGCAACGGCAACCAGCGCTGGCTGGTGGTCAACCGCCCGGCCGATCAACTTTGGGACCCAGTGCGCGAGTTCTGGCTGGAAAACGGTTTTACCCTGGCGCTGGACCAGTCCAACATCGGCATCATGGAAACCGACTGGGCCGAGAACCGCGCCAAGATCCCGCAGGACTTCATCCGCAATACCCTGGGCAGGGTGCTCGATTCGCTCTACTCCACCGGCGAGCGTGACAAGTTCCGCACCCGCCTGGAGCGCAACGCCCAGGGCGGCACCGAAATTTACGTCAGCCACCGGGGCATGCAGGAGGTGTTCAACACCAGCACCAAGGAAACCACCGTGTGGCAGCCCCGTGCGGCCGACCCCGAGCTGGAAGCCGAATTCCTGCGCCGTCTGCTGGTCAAGCTCGGCGTCAGCCAGGAACAAGCCAAGGCCGTGGCGGCTACACCGGCAGCACGTGCGTCGTCTTCCCGCGTTGGCAATGTGGGCGGCGTGCCCGTGGTGCAGATCGACGAAGGCTTTGACCGTGCCTGGCGCCGCGTGGGCCTGGCGCTGGATCGCACCGGCTTCACCGTGGAAGACCGCGACCGCAGCCAGGGCCTGTACTTCGTGCGCTATGTGGCCCCCAAGGGCGACAAGAAGGAGCCGGGCTTCCTGGGCAAGCTGATGAGCTTTGCCTCGTCGGAGAAGGCCGTGCCACCGCTCAAGTACCGCATTGTGGTGCGCAGCCAGGGCGAGGCCACCACCGTTTCCGTGCTCAACGCCGCAGGCGCTCCCGAATCATCGGCCAATGCCGAAAGCATCGTGCGCGTGCTGGCCGACGACCTGAAGTGAAGCACCCCCCTGAGGCCCTGCGGGCCTTCCCCCCGCTCTCGCAGCGCTGTGCGTTGCGGGCAGGGGGACGCCACCAGTGCGGCGGGGCGGCCCTTGCACGGTGGCCGCTGGCCTGGGGCGCACCGGTTTCATGCGTCGCGGTTAGTGCACGCACCATGAAAAACTGAGATAAGACCCTGTGCGCCGCCGCCCAGGAGGCGGCTGTGCCCTTGGCGGGCAGTTCAGGCGAAGGCCAGACGCGATCCGCGATCGTGTTCGCAGGCCTGCATGCGTCCCACCACGGCGGCCTGGGCAAACCCGCTGGATTGAAAGGCCTGCAGCACGGCGGGCGCCGCACTGGCGGCGCAGCTCACCAGCAGGCCACCGCTGGTTTGCGGATCGGTGCACAAGGTACGTTGCCATTCAGGCGCGTCGGCGGGCCAGTCCACATCGCTGCCATAGGCGGCCCAATTGCGACCCGAGGCCCCCGTCGCCACACCCTCGCGGGCCCATTGCACTGCACTGCCGATCAGCGGCAGGCTTGCCAGCTCCACCTGGGCCGACAGGCCCGAACCACGGCAAATCTCCAGCAAATGGCCTGCCAGGCCGAAGCCGGTCACATCGGTCATGGCATGCACACCGTCCATCTGCCCCAGCGCAGCGCCCACGCGGTTGAGCTGTGTGGTGTGGCGCAGCATTTCGGCGTAGCCCGCGCCGTCGAGCTGGCCCTTCTTGAGCGCCGCCGACAACACCCCCACCCCTAGTGGCTTGCCCAGCACCAGCACGTCGCCCGCCTGTGCATCGGCGTTGCGCCGCACGCGGTCGGGGTGCACCAGGCCCAGGCCCACCAGGCCGTAGATGGGCTCGAGCACATCGATGGAATGCCCGCCCGCAATGGGAATGCCTGCCTCGCGGCAGACGGAAGCGCCGCCTTCGAGCACACGGCCGATGACCTCGGGCGCGAGCTTGGCAATGGGCATGCCGACCAGCGCCAGCGCCAGGATGGGCGTGCCGCCCATGGCGTAGATGTCGGACAGCGCGTTGGTCGCAGCAATGCGGCCAAAGTCGTAGGGATCGTCAACGATGGGGGTGAAAAAATCGGTGGTTGCCACCAGCGCCTGGGTGGCATTGAGGCGGTACACCGCGGCGTCGTCGGCGGTTTCAGTGCCCACCATCAGCTCGGGCGGTACCAGGCCCTGGGGTGCGCGGGCCAGGATCTCACGCAACAGGCCGGGCGCAATCTTGCAGCCACAGCCGCCCCCGTGGGCAAACTGGGTAAGCTTGGGGGATTCTTCAAAGGGTATGGCTGCATCCATCATGGAGCGGATTGTGCCAGCCATGGTTTCCATCCATCCATGTCCGCATGCTCCTGCAGGAGTTCTTTCCATGAGCCCACGCGGCCCCGTCAGCGTACTTGAACGCCACACTTTTGACACCCTGATCGACGTGCGCTCGCCCGCCGAATATGCGCTGGACCACATTCCCGGCGCTATCAACTGCCCCGCGCTGGACAATGAGGAGCGCCACATCGTCGGCACGCTGTACAAGCAGCAAGGTGCCTTTGAGGCACGGCGCGTGGGAGGCGCCATGGTGGCGGCCAACATCGCGCGCCACTTGCGCGAGCGCTTTGCCGACCAGCCCGCGTCCTGGCGACCGCTGGTGTACTGCTGGCGCGGCGGTATGCGCAGCAGTTCGGTGGTGCAGTGGCTGCGCTTGGTGGGCTGGGACGCCCAGCAACTTGCAGGCGGCTACAAGGCCTGGCGCCGACATGCGATCACGCTGCTGGAAACGATTTGCCCGCAATTGCCGCTGCGCGTGCTGTGCGGCCCCACGGGCAGCGCCAAGACACGCATCTTGCATGCACTGGCCAGGCAGGGAGCGCAGGTCATCGACCTGGAAGGCTGCGCACGGCACCGGGGCTCAGTGCTGGGCACGCTGCCGGGCGTAGCCCAGCCCTCGCAAACGGCCTTTGAAACCCTGCTGGCCCAACAGGTGGAAGGGCTGGACACCAGCCGCCCGGTGTACGTGGAGGCCGAGAGCAGCCGCATCGGCCGCCTGACGGTGCCAATGCCGCTGATCCGCCACCTGCGCGCCAGCCCTTGCATTGAGATCCAGGCCGGCACCAGCGAACGGCTGGCCTTCCTGCTGCGCGACTACGCCCACTTGGGTGATGACCGTGCCGCACTGGTGCAGACACTGGGCACGATGCGCGAACTGCATGGCCAGCAGGTCATCGATCGCTGGCAGGCCTGGGCTGCCGAAGGCGCGCTGCAACCGTTGTTCGCCGAGCTGATGGCCTTGCACTACGACCCGCTGTACGCACGCTCGCAAAGCACCCATCTGTACCAATGGGCGCAGCGCCAACCGGTGCAGGCGCAGAACCTCACGGACGAGGGCATCGCCAGAGTGGCCCGGGACATCCTGGCGTTGCCATGAAACACCGGCACCCAGGCGACTTGCAAGAACCCAAAGGAAAAATGCCTCCAGCGCAATATCGACGGGCGCTGGAAGCTATGTTTTTGATAGCAGCCGCTTACTGGCGGATGAAGTCGATCATGATCGCGCCGGGTTCCCGCTGCAGGTACTCGATGCGCACGCCGTTGCCGTAGCGCATCTGCATCTGGTGCAGCAGCGGCAGCGGGTCGTGGTCGTTCATGAACCGCATGGTTTCGCCGGGGTTCAGGGCGTCCAGCGCACCAAAAATCGCGGCATGGCGAAAGCGCTTGGCGACACCACGGGCGTCAAACGGGTAGATCGCTTCAGGGGTGGAATGGTCGTGCATGGTTAAAGATTCACAAAAAATGAATCTTAAGTATAAACCGGTTTGCTCAACCCACCATGCGCTCGGGCACCACCCATTGGTCGAACTGCTGTGCAGTGACAAAGCCCGTGGCAATGGCCGCCTCGCGCAGGCTGGTGCCCTCCTGGTGCGCCTTCTTGGCAATGGCGGCCGCCTTGTCGTAGCCGATGTGGGGGTTGAGCGCCGTCACCAACATCAGCGAGCGCTGCACCAGCTCGGCAATGCGTTCGCGCTGGGGTTCGATGCCCACGGCACAGTGGTCGTTGAAGCTCACCATGCCATCAGCCAACAGGCGCACGCTTTGCAGGAAGTTGTGCGCCACCATGGGCCGGAACACGTTCAGCTCGAAATTGCCCGAGGCCCCGCCCATGTTGATGGCCACATCGTTGCCCATCACCTGGCAGCACAGCATGGTCAGCGCTTCGCACTGCGTGGGGTTGACCTTGCCGGGCATGATGGACGAGCCGGGCTCGTTCTCGGGGATGGTGATTTCGCCGATGCCGCTGCGTGGCCCACTGGCCAACCAGCGCACATCGTTGGCCACCTTCATCAGGCTGGCTGCCAGCGTCTTGAGCACGCCATGGGCGTGCACCAGGGCATCGCAGGTGGCCAGGGCCTCGAACTTGTTGGGCGCCGTGACAAAGGGCAGCCCGGTGCGCCGCGCCAGTTCGTGGGCCACGGCTTCGGCATAGCCCTTGGGCGCGTTCAGGCCCGTGCCCACGGCCGTGCCGCCCAGTGCCAGTTCGCACAAGTGCGGCAGAGCGGCACGCACATGCTTTTCTCCCTGGGCCAGTTGCGCCACCCAGCCCGAGATTTCCTGGCCCAGCGTCAGCGGGGTGGCGTCCTGCAGGTGGGTGCGGCCGATCTTGACGATGCCGTCGAAATCGCGGGCCTTGCGCTCCAGCGTGCCGCGCAGCAGGGCCATGGCAGGCAGCAGGCGCTGCGTCAGCGCATCCACCGCTGCCACATGCATGGCGGTGGGGAACACGTCGTTGCTGGACTGGCTGCGGTTCACATCATCGTTGGGATGGACCTTGCGGCCCTCGCCGCGCTCGCCGCCCAGCAGCTCGCTGGCGCGGTTGGCCAGCACCTCGTTGACGTTCATGTGGGTCTGCGTGCCCGAGCCGGTCTGCCACACCACCAGCGGAAACTCCTGCGCGTGCAGGCCGTCGATCACCTCCTGCGCAGCGGCCACGATGGCATCGGTCTTGTCGCGCGCCAACAGGCCCAGCGCATGGTTGACCGTGGCCGATGCCTGCTTCACCAACGCCAGCGCCCGAAGGATCTCCTGCGGCTGGCGCTCGCCGGAAATGGCGAAATGGAGCAAGGAGCGCTGCGTCTGCGCCCCCCAAAGCCGGTGCGCAGGCACCTCGATGGGGCCCAAGGTATCGCGTTCGGTACGGAAGTTCATGGCAGACCTCGCAATGAAACCATCGACAGCAGAGTGCCCCCAGCCACCCCACATGCACCGGGCAAGGGTCGCGTCAGCGGGCAGCGGCGATAATTGGTGGGTTTCCCCACACTCCACCGCAGAGTATCGCCCCACCATGACCACCATCCGCCAAGAAGACCTGATCGAGTCCATCGCCGCTGCGCTGCAGTACATCAGCTACTACCACCCGGCCGACTACATCCAGCATCTGGCCCGCGCCTATGAACGCGAGCAGAGCCCCGCCGCCAGGGACGCCATGGCGCAGATCCTGACCAACAGCAAGATGAGCGCCTACGGCCACCGCCCCATCTGCCAGGACACGGGCATCGTCAACGTCTTCCTCAAGGTGGGCATGAACGTGCGCTGGGAAGGCTTCACCGGCAGCCTGGAGGACGCCATCAATGAAGGCGTGCGCCGTGGCTACAACCACCCCGACAACATGCTGCGCGCCTCTGTCGTGGCCGACCCCCTGTTCGCACGCAAGAACAACAAGGACAACACGCCCGCCGTCATCTTCTCCGAGATCGTGGCCGGCGACACACTGGACATCACGGTCGCGGCCAAGGGCGGCGGCAGCGAGAACAAGTCCAAGATGATCATGATGAACCCCAGCGACAACCTGGTGGACTGGGTGCTCAAGACCGTGCCCACCATGGGCGCTGGCTGGTGCCCACCGGGCATGCTGGGCATCGGCATCGGCGGCACGGCAGAAAAGGCTGTCCTGCTGGCCAAGGAAAGCCTGATGGACGACCTGGACATGTACGAGCTGCAGGCCAAGAACGCTCGGGGCGAGAAGCTCACCCAGGTGGAAGAGCTGCGCCTGGAACTGTTCGAGAAGGTCAATGCCCTGGGCATCGGCGCGCAGGGCCTGGGGGGCCTGACCACCGTGCTGGACGTGAAGATCAAGATGTACCCCACGCACGCCGCCAGCAAGCCTGTGGCCATGATCCCCAACTGCGCGGCCACGCGCCACGCCCATTTCGTGATGGACGGCTCCGGCCCGGTCTATATGGACCCACCCAGCCTGGACCTGTGGCCCAAGGTGGACTGGGAACCCAACACCGAGACCAGCAAGCGCGTGGACCTCAACACGCTCACCAAGGAAGAGGTCGCAAGCTGGAAGCCGGGCCAGACCCTGCTGCTCAACGGCAAGATGCTCACCGGCCGCGACGCGGCGCACAAGCGCATCCAGGACATGCTGGCGAAGGGCGAGAAGCTGCCCGTGGACTTCACCAACCGCGTGATCTACTACGTCGGCCCCGTCGATCCGGTCGGTGACGAAGTCGTCGGCCCCGCAGGCCCGACCACCGCCACGCGCATGGACAAGTTCACCGACATGATGCTGGCCCAGACCGGCCTGATCGCCATGGTCGGCAAGGCCGAGCGCGGCCCCACCGCGATCGAGGCCATCAAGAAGCACCAGAGCGCCTACCTGATGGCCGTGGGCGGCGCCGCCTACCTGGTCTCCAAGGCCATCAAGGGTGCCAAGGTGGTGGGCTTTGCCGATCTGGGCATGGAGGCCATCTACGAATTCGACGTGGTGGACATGCCCGTGACCGTGGCTGTGGACGCCGGTGGCACCAGCGCCCACATCACCGGCCCGGCCGAGTGGCAAAAGCGCATCGCCACGGGCGAATTCAAGGGCATCAGCGTCAACGCGGGCTGACGGCACCAGCGCTCTCTGCCGCACGCATGAACGACACAGCGCAGCAGCCCATCGGCGTGTTCGACAGTGGTGTCGGCGGCCTGAGCGTGCTGCAGGCGCTGCGTGCCGAACTGCCGCACGAGCGCTTCGTGTACGTGGCCGACAGCGGCCATGCCCCCTACGGTGAGCGCGGCGACGCCTATGTGGCTGCGCGCACCCATGCCATCAGCGATTTTCTTTGCGCGCAGCACAACATCAAGGCGCTGGTGGTGGCCTGCAACACGGCCACGGCTGCCGCCATCCACGAAGCACGGGTGCGCCACCCGCAGCTGCCCCTGGTAGGCGTCGAGCCTGCACTCAAGCCCGCCGTGGCAGCCACACGCACTGGCCATGTGGGGGTGATCGGCACGCGCGGCACGCTGGGCAGCGCCAAGTTTGCCCGGCTCCTGGCCTCGCTGGAAGGACAGGCGCGCTTCACCATCCAGCCCTGTGACGGGCTGGCCCATGCCATCGAGCGCAGCACCGCCCACCCACCTACGGCCACGCAGGATGCTACAGAAATAAGAGCACTTTGCGCCCAGTACACGGGCGCCATGGGCCCATTTGGTTCAGAAGAAGGCGCGATCGATACGCTGGTGCTCGGCTGCACCCACTATGTGTTTGCGCAGGACATCCTGCGCGACCTGCTGGGCCCTGACGTGGCCCTGATCGCCACAGGTGAGCCCGTGGCACGCCAGACCCGGCGCCTGCTGCAAACGGCCCATGCCCTGGCCCGCCAGGACACGCCCCTCGGCGCAGATGCGGTCACTGTGTTCACCACCGGCGCCCTGGAGCCGCTGCAAAACGCCGTGGGCCGCTGGCTGCAGTTGCCTGCGCGGTGCTGTTCTACAGTGGATTTGTAGTCAGGCGTCCCAGAGCCGCTCGCCAGACGACTCCATGTGGGTCAGGTAGAGACGGACATCGAGCTCGTACTGGTGGTAGTGCGGCTCCATGTGCTGGCACAGTTGGTAGAAGGCCTTGTCGTGCTCGCGTTCGCGAAGGTGCGCCAGCTCATGCACCACGATCATGCGCAGAAACTCCTCGGGCGCCTGCTTGAAGAGGGCGGCAATCCGGATCTCGTGCCGAGCGGCAAGTTTGCGCCCCTGGACCCGTGCGACGGTGCTGTGCAGCCCCAGCGCATGGCGCACCACATGGATCTTGTTGTCAAACACCACCTTGTTGACCGCATCTGCGTTGCGCAGGTGCTGGCTCTTGAGGTCCATGGCGTACTGGTACAGCGCCTTGTCGGTGCGCACCGCATGGGCCTGTGGGTATCTGCGCAACAGCAACGGACCCAGAGCGGCCGGGTCCTGGGCCAGCAGCGCGGACACCTGATCTCTGATGCCTGCCGGGTAGGAAGAGAGGTACGCCAGCCCGGAAAGCGCATGCAGCGCGCCTGTCATCGGACGCCGAGTCAATGCAGATGGCGCGGCCGGCGACCTCCGCCGCCGCCACCGTGCCCGCCTGCAGGCCCACCGGGGCCGCGCGGGGGCTTGCCAATCTCCAGCGAGTTGACCAGGGCATCGAAGCGCTGCGAGAAGAGCTTGTCGATTTCTGCCACCACGCCACCGAGCTCGGAGCCGTCGAAGTGCCGCTCCATCATGTTCACGACATCCTGCACCAACAGGTCACGCTGCACCTGCATGATGGCGGCAGGCGTGGGACCCACGAAGAGCATCATGAAGTCATCGCGGGCCTCTGCATCGTCGTCCGCCTCGTCTTCATCGAACTCGGTGTCGTAGAAGGTGATTTCAATGGCAGCGCCCTGCTCTGCCAGATCGTTCAGCCCCATGCACATGTCGTCCAGCGACTGACGGAAGTCCTCATCGCCCCGCACCGTCCAGCACATCTGCAGGGTGTGGGCCTTGGCATCGAACTGGATGCCCGGCTCCTCTTCGTAGGCACTGGCGGCGCCATCGGCCAGCGAACGCGCACCCGCATATTTCCACAGGGGTTTGAGGGCATCCTGCAACTGATCGTAGTCCACACCAGGACGCAGTTGCACCTGGCCGTGCACGTGGATTTCGAAGGGAGCGTTGTAATGTGGCATGTTCAGTTTCAGTGGTGGTGCCCCGAGCCGGGGTCGAACCGGCACGCCCCTTTTCAGGAAGCGGCGGATTTTAAGTCCGCAGTGTCTACCAATTTCACCATCGGGGCGAGTCGCTCCAGGGCGTGCGCTCATGCGCAGCGTACCCCTTGCCCACCATGCGCGCAATGCCCATCAGGCCGCGCACGGCACCAGGCCCTGCAAATGCAAAAGGGAAGCCGAAGCTTCCCTTTTTGAACTGGAGCGGGAAAAGAGTCTCGAACTCTCGACCTCAACCTTGGCAAGGTTGCGCTCTACCAACTGAGCTATTCCCGCATGGTGCCTGTTCAATCTGACGATCAGATCAAGGCTGGCAAGCCTCGCATTATAGCGCAATTTTCAGCGCTATCCAGAACTTTGGATGCATGCCGTGCAAAACACGGCCAGCCATCGAGGTTCTGGAGGCGCGGTCCGGAGTCGAACCGGACTAACCGGATTTGCAATCCGGGGCATAACCGCTTTGCTACCGCGCCAAACCTTCGCTTCGACAAAAAAGGGAAGCGGCTGCTTCCCTTTTTCGCGGAATCTGGAGCGGGAAAAGAGTCTCGAACTCTCGACCTCAACCTTGGCAAGGTTGCGCTCTACCAACTGAGCTATTCCCGCATTGTTTGCAGCCTTACATTCTACAACGCTTGTCTGCAATAAACGCATTGTAGCGCATTTTTTGAGGGGACTCTCAAAAACCCTTCAATGTTTTACGGATTCCGCCGTCGGCACAGCGGCCGCCTTGTCCGCAGCAGCAGCCACCACAGCGGCGGCGGCCACCTCCTCGTCGGTCAGCGGCACGGGCTTGCGCTCCAGGGCGATTTCGAGCACCTTGTCGATCCATTTGACGGGAACAATCTCGAGGCCGCTCTTGACGTTGTCCGGAATCTCCTGAAGGTCCTTGACGTTCTCTTCGGGGATGAGCACCGTGCGAATGCCGCCGCGCAAGGCCGCCAGCAGCTTTTCCTTCAGACCACCGATGGCGGTCACCTCGCCGCGCAGGGTGATCTCGCCCGTCATGGCCACATCGCCGCGCACTGCAATGCCGGTGAGGGCCGACACAAAAGCCGTGACCATGGCAGCACCCGCACTGGGACCATCCTTGGGCGTCGCACCATCGGGCACGTGGATGTGCACGTCCTTCTTGTCAAACACCTCGTCCTTGATGCCCAGCATCCGGGCACGGCTGCGGACCACGGTGCGTGCGGCCTCCACGGACTCTTTCATCACATCGCCCAGCGAGCCCGTGCGCGTGATGACACCCTTGCCCGGCATGGTGACGGCCTCGATGGTCAGCAGATCGCCCCCCACCTCGGTCCAGGCCAGGCCCACGACCTGGCCCACCTGGTTCTGCTGCTCGGCACGGCCATAGGTGTATTTGCGCACGCCCAAGAAGTCCGGCAGGTTGTCTGGGGTGACCACCACCTTGGGCTCGTACTTCTTGAGCAGCAGGCCCTTGATCACCTTGCGGCAGATTTTGGAGAGCTCGCGCTCCAGCGAACGCACACCCGCCTCGCGCGTGTAGTAGCGCACCATGTCGCGCACGGCAGCCTCGGTCACCTCCAGCTCGCCGTCCTTCACACCATTGTTCTTGAGCTGCTTGGGCAGCAGGTACTTCATGGCGATGTTGGTTTTCTCGTCCTCGGTGTAACCCGACAGGCGGATTACTTCCATGCGGTCGAGCAGCGCAGAGGGGATGTTCATCGAGTTCGAGGTGGCCACGAACATCACATCGGACAGATCGAAATCGACCTCGACGTAGTGGTCGCCGAAGGTGTGGTTCTGCTCGGGGTCCAGCACCTCCAGCAGCGCGCTCGACGGGTCGCCCCGGAAATCCTGGCCCAGCTTGTCGATCTCGTCGAGCAGGAACAGCGGGTTGCGCGTACCAATCTTGCCCAGGCTCTGCAGCACCTTGCCCGGCATGGCGCCAATATAGGTGCGTCGGTGGCCGCGGATCTCGGCCTCATCGCGCATGCCTCCCAGCGCCATGCGCACGTACTTGCGCCCCGTGGCCTTGGCGATGGACTGGCCCAGCGAGGTCTTGCCCACGCCGGGTGGCCCCACCAGGCACAGGATGGGTGCCTTGACCTTGTCCACGCGCTGCTGCACGGCAAGGTATTCAAGGATACGGTCCTTGACCTTATCGAGGCCGTAGTGGTCCTCGTTGAGCACCACCTCGGCATTGCCCAGGTCGTGCTTGATCTTGGTCTTCTTGCTCCAGGGCAGCGAGACCAGCACGTCGATGTAATTGCGCACCACCGTGGCCTCGGCCGACATGGGCGACATGAGCTTGAGCTTCTTGAGCTCGGCCTCGGCCTTTTTGCGCGCCTCGGCGGGCATCTTGGCAGCCTTGATCTTCTTGTCGATCTCTTCGAGGTCCGCGCCCTCCTCGCCCTCGCCGAGTTCCTTCTGGATGGCCTTGACCTGCTCATTGAGGTAGAAGTCGCGCTGGTTCTTCTCCATCTGGCGCTTGACGCGGCTGCGGATGCGCTTGTCCACGTTGAGGATCTCGACCTCGCGGTCCAGTTGCTCGAACAGGTTTTCCAACCGCTCCTTCACACCAGCCAGGTCCAGCACGGCCTGCTTGTTCTCCAGCTTGAGCGGCAGGTGCGCGGCGATGGTGTCGGCCAGGCGGCCGGGATCGTCGATGCTGGAGATCGAGGTCAGGATCTCCGGCGGAATCTTCTTGTTGAGCTTGACGTAGTGGTCGAACTGCTGCATCACCGCACGGCGCAGTGCCTCGATCTCACTGGGGGGCGCATCGGCCTGGTGCTCGATGGGAGCCACCGTGGCGCTGAAATGGGTTTCCGCATCCTCGATGGACTGGACCTGCGCGCGCTGCTGGCCCTCGACCAGCACCTTCACGGTGCCATCGGGCAGCTTGAGCATCTGCAGGATGGTGGAAACGCAGCCCACATCGAACATGTCCTTGACGGACGGCTCGTCCTTGGCAGCCGCCTTTTGGGCCACCAGCATGATGCGGCGGTCGGCCTCCATGGCCAGTTCCAGCGCCTTGATGCTCTTGGGGCGTCCCACAAACAGTGGAATCACCATGTGGGGAAATACGACCACATCACGCAGCGGCAACAGCGGCAGCGCAATGGGAGTGGAAGGCAGGGGGGGGTGTCCGGACATGGGATTCCTCATCAATCTACCAGGCATATGACCCGCAGATGCTCAATTTCAAGCCCAAGCCCGCCTCGAAACCCGGCTTGGGTGGCACTGCCAGGGGCTGCCTGGCAGTGAATCGGCTGCCCACAGCTGGCAGGGCGTCAGGCCTTCTTCGCGGCTTCGCGGTACACCAGCAGGGGCGGCTTGCCCTCTTCAATGGTGGACTCATCGACCACCACCTTTTCGACGTTGCTGGCATTGGGCAGATCGAACATGGTATTGATCAGTGCCTGCTCCAGAATGGAACGCAGCCCGCGCGCTCCAGTCTTGCGCGCCAACGCCTTGCGGGCAATGGCCTTGAGCGCGGCGGGGCGGATCTCCAGTTCGGCGCCCTCCATCGCCAGCAGCTTGTTGTACTGCTTGACGAGTGCATTCTTGGGTTCGGTCAGGATCTGCACCAGTGCGTCCTCGCCCAGTTCCGCCAACGCGGCCACCACGGGCATGCGACCCACCAGCTCGGGGATCAGGCCGAACTTGATCAGATCCTCAGGTTCGATTTCCTGGAACACCTCGCTCAGAGAGCGCTGCTTCTTGCTCTTGACGGCTGCGCCGAAACCGATGCCCGAGGCCTCGGTGCGGTTCTCGATGACCTTCTCCAGGCCAGCGAACGCGCCGCCGCAGATGAACAGGATGTTGGTCGTGTCGATCTGCAGGAAATCCTGGTTGGGGTGCTTGCGCCCGCCCTGGGGTGGAACGCTGGCCATGGTGCCCTCGATGAGCTTGAGCAGCGCCTGCTGCACACCCTCGCCCGACACATCGCGCGTGATGCTGGGGTTGTCCGACTTGCGCGAGATCTTGTCGATCTCATCAATGTAAACGATGCCGCGCTGCGCACGCTCCACTTCGTAGTTGCAGCTTTGCAGGAGCTTCTGGATGATGTTCTCGACATCTTCCCCCACATAGCCCGCTTCGGTCAGCGTGGTGGCGTCGGCCATCACAAAGGGCACATCAAGCATGCGCGCCAGCGTTTGCGCCAGCAGCGTCTTGCCCGACCCCGTAGGGCCGATGAGCAGGATGTTGCTCTTGGACAGCTCCACGTCGTCCTTGGCCGCCTTGTCCTTGTGGCGCAAGCGCTTGTAGTGGTTGTACACCGCCACCGCCAGCGTGCGCTTGGCGGCCTCCTGGCCAATCACATAGTTGTCCAGATTGGCCTTGATTTCGGACGGCGTGGGCAGATCGGTCTTGGCTTCACGGCCCGCTTCGCCTGCAGGCAGCTCGTCGCGGATGACTTCGTTGCACAGGTCAATGCACTCGTCGCAAATGAAGACCGACGGACCGGCAATCAGCTTCTTCACCTCGTGCTGGCTCTTGCCGCAGAACGAGCAGTAAAGGGTTTTTTCGCTGGATGAGCCTTTTTTCTCGGCCATGGGAAGCTGTGCCTTGTGTGTTACTGAAAGTTGTCGGGATGATACCCAAAGCAGGGGAATGCGCCACGGGCCGGAAAACCAGCCCTGCGGGCGCTCTGCACAGGATCAGGGCCGCTTGGCGATCACCTGATCGACGATGCCGTAGTCCTTGGCCTCGTCGGCGGTCATGAAGTAGTCGCGCTCGGTATCCTGCTTCACCTTCTCGATCGGCTGCCCCGTGCGCTCGGCCAGGATGCGGTTCATCTGGTCCTTGGTGCGCAGGATGTCGCGCGCGTGGATCTCGATGTCCGTGGCCTGACCACGCGCGCCACCGAGCACCTGGTGGATCATGATCTTGGAGTTGGGCAGCGAGAAGCGCTTACCCTTGGCACCCGCTGCCAGCAGGAAGGCGCCCATGCTGGCGGCGAAGCCGCAGCACAGCGTGGAAACGTCGGGCTTGATGAACTGCATGGTGTCGTAAATGGCCATGCCCGCCGTGACGCTGCCACCCGGGGAGTTGATGTAGAACGAGATGTCCTTGTCCGGATTCTCGCTTTCCAGGAACAGCAACTGCGCCACCACCAGGTTGGCCGTCTGGTCGTTGACCTCGCCGACCAGGAAGATCACGCGTTCCTTGAGCAGACGCGAATAGATGTCGTACGACCGCTCGCCGCGGCCCGACTGTTCGATGACCATCGGGATCATGCCCAGGGCCTGTGTTTCCAGTGCGCTCATGTAGGTTTCTCCATTGCAGGCGGGTAATGTACCCAGAAATGAAATGGGGCTTGTGCCCATGGTCACAAGCCCCCAAGCATGGCTTCAGTGCACGCACAGGCCCGCAACGGCCCGTGCGCTGCGGCCTATCAGGCCTGCGCTGCAGCCGCGCCCATCAGTTCGTCAAAGGTGACGTCCTTGTTGGTCACCTTGGCCTTGCTCAGCACAAAGTCGGCCACGTTGTTCTCGATCACCACGGCCTCGACTTCGGCCAGACGCTGGCGGTCGCTGAAGTACCAGCGCACCACGTCTTCGGGCTTCTCGTAGCTGGCTGCCAGCTCGTCGATGTGGGCCTTGAGCTGGTCCGGCTGGGCATGCAGGTTGTTGGCGCGCACCACCTCGGCCACCACCAGACCCAGGCGCACGCGGCGCTCGGCCTGCGCACGGAAAATGTCGTCCGGAATTTCGGCCTTGTCGGCATCCTTGATGCCACGCTGCTTCAGCTCGGCGCGTGCGCCAGCCTTGAGGCGCTCGATTTCGGCCTGCACGCTCGCGTTGGGCAGGTCCAGCTCGGCCTTGGCCAGCAGTGCGTCCATCACGGCAGCCTTGTTGCGGGCCAGCAGGCGGAACTTGACTTCGCGCTCCAGGTTCTTCTTGATGTCGGCGCGCAGACCGTCCACCGTGGCGTCGGCAATGCCCAGCGACTTGGCCAGCGCATCGTTCACTTCGGGCAGGTGCGAGGCTTCGATCTTCTTGACCGTGACCAGGAAGTCGGCCGTCTTGCCCGCCACATCCTTGCCGTGGTAGTCGGCCGGGAAAGCCAGGGGGAAAGTCTTGCTCTCGCCCACCTTCATGCCGCGCACGGCATCTTCAAATTCCTTCAGCATCTGGCCTTCGCCCACCAGGAACTGGAAGTCCTCGGCCTTGCCGCCGGCGAAGGGTTCGCCGTCGATCTTGCCTTCGAAGTCCACGGTCACGCGGTCGCCGTCCTGGGCGGCTGCGTCCAGGGCGCGCTGGGCAAAGCTGCGGCGCTGCTTGCGCAGGATGTCCAGCGTGCGGTCGATGGCGCTGTCGGTCACTTCGGTGGCCAGCTTTTCCACTTCAACGTCGGACAGGTCACCGATCTTGACTTCGGGGAACACTTCAAACACGGCGTCGAAGGTCATTTCGCCCTCGGGCGCACCTTCCTTCTCGGTGATGCGCGGCTGGCCTGCCACGCGCAGCTTGGCTTCGTTGGCGGCCAGGGTGAAGGCCTCACCGACCTTGTCGTTCAGCACTTCGTACTGCACCGAGTAACCGTAGCGCTGCGCCACCACGTTCATGGGCACCTTGCCGGGACGGAAGCCGTCCATCTTGACGGTGCGCGCCATGCGCTTGAGGCGCGATTCAACTTCACTCTGCACAGCGGCCAGGGGCAGGCTCAGCGTGATCTTGCGTTCGAGCTTTTCAAGGGTTTCAACGGTAACAGCCATGGCTACTCCTAAATTTCTGAATAAACGCGCCAACTGCGGAGCAGTGGCGCCGTGTCCGGACAAGTCTCAAAGGGGTGGTGCGCGGGGGGGGACTCGAACCCCCACACCATTGCTGGCGTCAGGACCTAAACCTGGTGCGTCTACCAATTTCGCCACCCGCGCGGTCTTCAAACAGACAGGCGGCAAGCACCGCCTGCCGCCTGTGTGAAACTGGTTAACTCTTGATTTTAACCTGATGCGGGCACATCAATCCCCGGCACCCACTTCGGGCTCTGGCCGACGCACCCGGAACCAGGCCGCATACATGGCCGGCAGGGCCAGCAGCGTGAGCACGGTGGCCACGATCAGCCCGCCCATGATGGCCACGGCCATGGGGCCCCAGAACACGCTGCGCGAGAGCGGGATCATGGCCAGCACGGCGGCCGCAGCTGTCAG
This sequence comes from Acidovorax sp. 210-6, assembly GCF_010020825.1. Lineage (GTDB taxonomy): Bacteria > Pseudomonadota > Gammaproteobacteria > Burkholderiales > Burkholderiaceae_C > Simplicispira > Simplicispira sedimenti. The sequence goes on along the minus strand of NZ_JAACJE010000001.1, from coordinate 1,154,299 downwards.
CACGATGGGGCGCAGGCGGCGCACCGCCGATTCGACGATGGCGTCCCACGCCGGAACGCCGCGCGCGCGGTCCTGCTCGATCTGGTCGATCAGGATGACCGAGTTGCGCTGGATCATGCCCATGAGCGCGATCACGCCCAGCAGCGCCACAAAGCCGAACGGCCGCCCCAGCAAAATCAGCGCCCCGGCCACACCAGCGATACCCAGCGGCCCGGTCAGGAACACCAGCATGGCACGGCTGAAGCTGTGCAGTTGCAGCATCAGCAGTGTGAAGGTGACGAACAGCATGATGGGCACGCCCGCCGCGATGGACGACGAGCCCTTGGAGCTTTCGGCCACCGCGCCCGCCACGGTGATGTGGTAGGCGTTCTGCCCTGCGGCGTGCCAGTCGGCCTCGATCTTGCGCAGCTCAGGCAGCAGTTGCTGCGTGACCGTGGCCCCCTGCAGGCCCTTCACCACGTCACCCTGCACGGTGATGGCGTACTCGCGGCCCTCGCGCCACATCACGCCCGGCTCCCAGGTGAACACCGGCTTGGCGATCTGCGTGAGCGGGATCGAGCGGCCGCTGGCCGTGGGCAGGTAGGCGTTGGCAATGTCGGTGATGGCGCGGCGCTCGTCCTCGGGCTGGCGCAGCACGATGTCGATGAGCTTGTCGCCCTCGCGGTACTGGCCCACCTGCATGCCGGTCTGCATGACCTTGGACGCCTGCGCGATGGACTGGCTCGTCACGCCCAGCGCGCGCGCCTTGTCCTGGTCCACCTCCAGGCGCAGCACCTTGACGGACTCGTTCCAGTTGTCATTCACACCACGCATGTGGGGCGAGGCGCGCAGCACCGCCTTCACCTCGTCGGCATGGGCACGCAGCACCGCCGGATCCGGCCCCATCACGCGGAACTGCACCGGATACGGCACCGGCGGCCCGTTGGGCAGCAGCTTGACGCGGCCACGCACCTCGGGGAACTCCTGCGCCAGCAGGGCCGGCAGCGAGGCCAGCAGCGCCTCGCGCTTTTTCAGGTCCTGCGCCAGCACGATGAACTGCGACACGTTGCTCTGCGGGAACACCTGGTCCAGCGGCAAATAGAAACGCGGCACGCCCGAACCCACCCAGCCACTGACCGTGGCCACGCCGGGCTGCTCCATGAGGCGCTTTTCCACGCGCAGCGTGACTTCCTCGTTGCCCGCATACGAGGTGCCCTCGGGGAACCACAGGTCCACCAGGATCTCGGGGCGGTTGGAATCCGGGAAGAACTGCTGCTGCACCTTGCCCATGCCCACAATGCCCAGGGCAAAAATCAGCAAGGTGGCGCCAATGGTCAGCCAGCGGTGTTCCACGCACCAGTGCACCAGGCGCCGGAAGGCCGTGTAGAACGGGCTGTCAAACACCTCGTGCGGGTCGTCGGTGATGCCCGCAGCCACCACATGCGGCGGCAGATTGTTGGCCCCCACGCTCGCCACTGCGTGGGCTTTGCTGCCCCCCAAGGGGGCGCCAACCGCCTTGGGGCGGCCCGGCGGCGGTTTGAGCAGCAGCGTGCCCAGGTAGGGCACGAAGTACACCGAGGCGATCCAGCTCAGCACCAGCGCAATGACCGTGACCGCAAAGATGGCAAAGGTGTACTCCCCCACGGCCGACTTGGCGATGCCAATGGGCAGAAAGCCCACCGCCGTGATCAGGGTGCCCGTGAGCATGGGAATGGCCGTGATCTCGTAGGCGAAGGTGGCGGCGCGCAGCTTGTCGTAGCCCTCTTCCATTTTGCGCACCATCATCTCGACGGCGATGATGGCGTCGTCCACCAGCAGCCCCAGCGCGATGATGAGCGAGCCCAGCGACACCTTGTGCAGGCCTATGCCCCAGTACCACATGGCCAAAAAAGTCACCGCCAGCACCAGCGGAATGGTGATGGCCACCACCAGGCCGGGGCGCGGGTCGATGTACCAGCGCTTCCACCAGCGCTGCTCGCCCGTGCGCTTGTGCATCCCCAAGCTGACGAAGCTCACGGCCAGCACGATGGCCACGGCCTCGATCAGCACCTTGACGAATTCATTGACCGAACTGGCCACCGACTTGGGCTGGTCCTGCACGTTCACCAGTTGCACGCCCGCAGGCAAGGTCTTGGCGATCGAAGCGGTGGCCGCGTGCAAGGCCTTGCCCAGCCGAATGATGTCGCCACCCTTGGTCATGGAGACACCCAGCGCGATCACCTCCTGCCCTTCGTGGCGCACCTTCACGGCCGTGGGCTCCACATAGCCACGCCGAATTTCGGCAATATCGCCCAGGCGCAGCATGTTGCCCGTGGCCCCCCGGATGGGCATGGCGCGCAGGTCTTCAATGGCCTGGAACTGCCCGGCCACACGCACCTGCACCTGGTCCTGCGGCGTCTGCACCACGCCTGCTCCCTCCACGGCGTTCTGCTGGCCCAGCTGCGCCAGCACGGCATTCATGTCCAGGCCCAGTTGCGACAGGCGCTTTTGCGAGACCTCGATGTAGAGCTTCTCGTCCTGCACGCCGAACAGCTCCACCTTGGCCACATCCGGCACGCGCAGCAGTTGTTGGCGCACGTCGTCGGCAAACTGCTTGACCTCGGCGTAGCTGTAGCCCTCGGCCTGCAAAGCGTAGATCACGCCATACACATCGCCAAAATCGTCGTTGAAGAACGGCCCCTGAACGCCCTGCGGCAGGGTGTAGCGCATGTCGCCCACCTTCTTGCGCACGGTGTACCAGATGTTGGCCACCTCGGCAGCGCGCGTGCTGTCCTTAATCTCCAGGATGATCTGCGACTCGCCGGGCTTGGAGTAGCTGCGGATCTTGTCGGCGTTGGGCACCTCCTGCAGGGTGCGCTCGATCTTGTCGGTCACCTGCTCGGCCACCTGCTGCGCCGTGGCGCCGGGCCAGTAGGTGCGCACCACCATGGCACGGAAGGTAAACGGCGGGTCTTCGTCCTGCCCCAGTTGGAAGTAGGCCGCAATGCCCAGCACCATCAGCACCACCATCAGGTAGCGCGTGAGCGGGGCATGGTCGATGGCCCAGCGGGAGAGGTTGAAGCCCTCTTTCGGTTGCACTGGCGTCATGGCGTGCTCACTGGGCAGAAGAGGCAGCGGCAGCCGCAGCACCATTTGCTACTTTTTTTGTAGCTGCTTGCGCTTGTCCAGATTGCCCTGGAGCCGATTTTTGCTGAAACACCACAACCTTTTGCCCCGGCGTGAGCACATGCACCCCGGTGCTCACCACCTGCATGCCCGGCGTGAGGCCGCCCACGATGACGGCGTCGTTGCCGTCGGCCGTGGCCACCTGCACCACCTGCGAGCGCACCGTGCCCTTGTCGGCCTCGTACACCCACACCGCCGTGGCCTGGCCCTCCTGGCGCAGCGCCGTGGTGGGCAGCTTGATGGCCTGCAAACCCTTGGCCGCCAGCGCCTGCGGTACCACATGCACCGTGGAGCCCAGCGGTGGCGCAGTGGCCGGGTCGATTTTCACCTTGACGGTGAAGGTGCGCGTGACCGGGTCGGCACTGGCTGCCACCTCGCGCACGGTGCCGGGCAAGGACTCACCCGTGGACCATGTGCGCACCTGCACCGGCTGGCCCGGCTCCAGGCGGGTGACCTTGTCCTCGGGCACGGCGATGACCACATCGCGCGCGCCATCGTGCGCCAGGCGCAGCACGGGCGTGCCTGCGGCCAGCACCTGGCCGGGCTCGGCATCAATGCCCGTGACCACGCCCGAAGCGTCTGCCTGCAGGCGCGTGTACTGCGCCTGGTTGCCCTGGGCCTGGGCCTGCGCCTGGGCCTGCTGCAATTGCGAACGCGCCGCCTTCAGCGCGCTTTCGCGGCGCTCGAGCTCGGCGCCGCTGATGAAGTTCTGCTCCTTGAGCTTGCCGAAACGCTGGAAATCGGCTGCCGCCAGCTCGTACTGCGTTTGCGCGGCGGCCACCTGGGCGCGCGCTGCGGCGGCGCTCAACTGGTAGTCCTGCGGGTCGATCTGCGCCAGCACCTGCCCGGCCTGCACGCGCTGGCCCAGTTGTACCGGGCGCTCCACCAGCTTGCCCGCCACGCGAAAGCCCAGGCGCGACTCCACGCCTGCACGCACCTCGCCCGCGTACTCCTGCACCGTCTGCAGCTCGCTGGCACCCACCGTGAGCAGCTTGACCGCCCGCACCGGCTCGGGCGGGGGCTCGGGCTGCGAGCAGGCGGTGACCAGGGAAAGCAGGGCCAGAACCCCCAAAAGCCCCATACGGGGCTGTGCTGCGGACGAAGTTCGCATGGATGTGTCCAAATAATTACTGACTGACTGGTTAGTAATCTATGTGATCGCTTGTCCCTTGTCAAGCGACAATGCAGCCCGTGAACACACCCCTGCCCCCACCTGTCACCCACTACGAGAACTTTCCCGTGGCGTCCTGGCTGTGCCCGCCGCACCTGCGCGCACCCATTGCCGCCATCTACGCCTTCGCGCGCACGGCCGACGACATCGCCGACGAAGGCCCGGCCAACGCCGCCCAGCGCCTGGCCGACCTGGCCGCCTACCGGGCCGACCTGCACGCCATCGCAGCGGCGCAAGCGCCCTCGGAGCGCTGGTCCGCCGTCTTTGCCCCGCTGGCCGCCATGCTGAAAAGCCACGCCCTGCCCGTGCCGCTGCTGGACGACCTGCTCAGCGCCTTCATCCAAGATGTGGAAAAAACCCGCGATGGCGCCGGCTACGCCCACCGCACCGAATTGCTGGACTACTGCCGCCGCTCGGCCAACCCCGTGGGCCGGCTGCTGCTGCACCTGTACGGCGTGCAGGGCGCGCAGGCGCTGGACGAAAGCGACGCCATCTGCACCGCGCTGCAGCTCATCAACTTCTGGCAGGACCTGAGCGTGGACCTGCCGCGCGCGCGCTTTTACCTGCCCGACGAAGACTGCGCCGCCCACGGCGTGGACCGCGCCCAGTTACTGGCCTTGCGGCCCACGGCGCAGACCACGGCCCTGATCCAAGAACTCTCAGGCTGGACGCGCGCCACCATGCTGCGCGGCGCGCCCCTGGTACACCGCGTACCCGGCCGCATGGGCTGGGAGCTGCGCCTGGTGGTGCAAGGCGGCTTGCGCATTCTGGACAAGGTGGACGCCCTGCAAGGCCGCAGCCTGTGCCAGCGCCCCCGCATCCGCGCGTGGGACGCACCGGGCATGCTGGCCCGCGCCCTGGCGATGTAAGAACGTGTTCACGTTTTAAGTAAGAAACATTCATGCCCCGCAACCCGCGCTGAAGCCTGTGCGCCTTGGGATACAAGATCCAAAGAAAATTGGGCTTTATCGCCCGTATTCATTGCGCAAGCAGCTATTGTTTTTATAGCAAACAACACCCCGCGCAGGGCACAGCCAGCGGCAGAGCACACCAACACCTCAGGGAATGTGCGCTTGCCAGCGCGCTGCGGCAGCCCCACGCTTGAAGCCACACAGCTTGCGCTCAGCGCACACCCCATGACCGTCAGCGTTTTCGACCTCTTCAAGATCGGCATCGGCCCATCCAGCTCGCACACCGTGGGCCCCATGATTGCCGCCCGGCACTTTGCCAGCCAGCTCCAGGCGGCGGGCCTGCTGGGCGCCACCCAGCAACTGAACACCGAGCTGTTCGGCTCGCTCAGCGCCACAGGCCGGGGCCACGGCACCGACAGCGCCGTGCTGCTGGGCCTGGCCGGGCACGAGCCCGACCGCATCGACCCCGACCAGATCGCCCCTGCGCTGCTGGACATCCGCAGCCGCCAGCAACTGGCCCTGCTGGGCGAGCACACGGTGCGCTTTGTGGAAAAGGAGCACCTGCTGTTCCGGCGCAAAAGTCTGCCCTTCCACCCCAATGGCCTGCGCTTTTCCGCGCTGGATGCGCAGGGCCAGGAACTGCTGGGCGCCGAATACTTCTCGGTGGGCGGCGGCTTTGTGGTCGATGCGCGCGGCGAGCGCGTGTTCAGCCGCCCCCCCGCGCCGCTGGCCGAAGGCCCGGTGCCCTACCCCTACGCGAGCGCCACCGAGCTGCTGGCGCGGTGCCGCACCCACTGCCTGAGCGTGGCCCAGTTGCAGCGCGCCAATGAAGAACACCTGCGCAACCCCGCCCAGGTGCACGACGGCCTGGCCGCGCTGTGGCAGACCATGGCCGCCTGCGTGCAGCGTGGCTGCGCCGCGCAGGGCCACCTGCCGGGGCCACTGCAGATCCGGCGGCGCGCGGCCGAGCTACAGCACAAGCTCAGCAGCGCCCCCGAGGCCGCGCTGCGCGACCCGCTGTCCATGCTCGACTGGGTCAATCTGTACGCCATGGCCGTGAACGAGGAAAACGCCGCCGGCGGCCGCGTGGTGACGGCGCCCACCAACGGCGCCGCAGGCGTGATCCCGGCGGTGCTGCACTACTACGTGAAGTTCATCCCCACCGCCACCGAGGCGGGCATTGCCGACTTCCTGCTCACCGCAGGCGCCATTGGCGGCATCTACAAGATGAACGCTTCGCTCTCGGGCGCCGAAGTGGGCTGCCAGGGCGAGGTGGGCGTGGCCTGCTCCATGGCCGCAGGCGCGCTGGCCGCCGTGCTGGGCGGCACGCCCGCGCAGGTGGAAAACGCTGCCGAAATCGGCATGGAACACAACCTGGGCATGACCTGCGACCCCGTGGGCGGGCAGGTGCAAATCCCCTGCATCGAGCGCAACGCCATGGGCGCCATCAAGGCCATCAACGCCGCACGCCTGGCGCTGCGCGGCGACGGCACACACGTGGTGTCGCTGGACCAGGTCATCCGCACCATGGTGCAGACGGGCAAGGACATGATGTCCAAGTACAAGGAAACCTCGCGCGGCGGCCTGGCCGTGAACGTGGTCGAGTGCTGAAAAAAACGGGCGCCGAGGGCTCAATGCCCCCAGCGCCCGCTGCTCTGTGCTGAGCCGTGTGCCGCTTACCAGCGGTCCGAACGCATGCGCAGCTCCCAGCTGCCGCGCCGCAGCTCGTACACGCCCACAGCGGCGTAGCGCTGCTCTCCCTTCTCATCCCACTTCATGGTGCCGGTGACGGGCGCGTAGCCATTGATGCGGCGCAGCGCCGCCGTCACGTCCTTGGGCTTGACCGACTTGGCCGCCTGCATGGCGGCGGTCAGCACATAGGTGCTGTCGTACGAGTAGTGCCCACCATAGGCTGGCGGCACCTTGAAGGCTTCCAGGTAGCGCTCCAGGAACGGGCGGCCCGCCACAAACTCCTTGGCCTCCAGCACCGGCGAAGTGGCAAAAATGCCCTGGATCTGCCCCGCCGCCTTGACCATGTCGGTGGTCTTGACCGTGTCGCCCCCCAGCAGGCGCACGTTGGTGTAGTCGATCTTGGCCAGCGCGGCAATCAGCGCCACGGCCTGGAAGTCGTTGAGCGTGGAGACAATGACGCCCACCTTCTCGGACTTGATCTTGGCGGCCAGCTCGTCAAAAGCCACGGTCTTGTCGTCGAACGACTGGCGCAGCACCACCTCGCGCTTTTCCGCCTTGAGCTGCTCGACCGCACCATCGGTCAAACCCTTGCCGTAGGGCGTGCCATCGTCCAGCGCGGCAAAGCGCACATCGCCAAACTGCGACGACGCAAACGAACCAATGGCCCGGGCCTGCAGGTTGTCGTTGGCCACCATGCGGAAGGTCGTCTCGTGCCCCAGTTGCGTGAACTTGGGGTTGGTGGAAATGGCGATCTGCGCAATGCCTGCCGCTGCATAGATAGGCGCCGTCTCGATGCTGACACCCGAATTGAGGTGCCCCACCACCGCCACCACGCCCGCATCCACCAGTTGCTGCGCCACGGCCTTGCCGGTAGCCGCATCGGCCTTGTCGTCCACCGACATCACCTCCAGGGTGACGCGCTTGCCCTCGATGCTGAAATTGGCCTTGTTCAGCTCGTTGACGGCCAACTGCACGCCATTGAGCAGATCCTTGCCCAGTGCGCTGAGCGGGCCGCTCAGCGGCTGCGCGACACCGATCTTGATGCTGTCGGGGATATTGCTGCAACCCGTGAGCAGGCCACCTGCGGCCCAGGGCGCCAGGGCCAGACCAGCAGAAAAACGGCGCCGGTTCAATGGTTGGATCATGCTGAAAACTCCGTCGGAAAAATGAAATATCACAGGGGTATATAAGACGCCCGCAAATTTCCCTACCGGGTAAGCCCGACCATTAGTTACTTTCAGGCGCCGCAAGGGCCGCAGATGCACCAAAAAAGTGCGATGCACGGCGCGCTACACATCGGGCCATGGCATGTTTGTTGCTGCGGATGCGGGCATGAACGACACGCTGCGCATTGTGGTGGTGGCGCCCGACCTGGCCATCACCAACCCCGACGACCAGCACGCCGCGCGCCTGGCGGCGCGCTCGCGCATGCTGCGCATCGGCCTGCTGGAAAACAACTACAACCTCGTGGCCGCGATACCGGCCGACACCTTCCTGGCCGAGCGGCTGGCGCAATTGCAGCCCGACCTCATCATCGTGGACAGTGAAAGCGAAGCCCGCGACGCCCTGGAGCATGTGGTGCTGGCCACGCGCGAGGCGCCCCGCCCCATCGTCATGTTCACCAACGACGAGGACACCACCCACGTCAAGGACGCCGTGGCCGCTGGCGTGTGCGCCTACATCGTGGCCGGGCTGGCGCCCCAGCGCATCCGCCCCATCCTGGACGTGGCCATGGCCCGCTTTGCCCACGAACAGGCCCTGCGCGCCGAACTGGCCGACGCCCGAACCGAACTGCAGGACCGCAAGACCATCGACCGCGCCAAAGGCCTGCTCATGCAACGCCAGGGCCTGAGCGAGCAGGCCGCCTACGAAAAGCTGCGCAAAACCGCCATGGACAAAGGACTGAAGCTGGGCGAGGTGGCCCGGCGCATGCTGGACATGGTGGATTTGCTGGGGTAAGCAGCGGCAGGCTCGGACCGCTCGCGGTGCTCTGGTTGGCGCCACCCGCCCTGCGGGCACGGCATCTGCGCACCAGCGACGCGGATCACCGGGACTCACTTGGGGCAGACGGAGACGCCATGCGGTTTATGCTTGGCGGCTTGCTTGTGCATCCCAGGTATTGCCACCTGTCCCGCTTGGAGAGCCCGATGGTCTTTGCTGCTGCGCCGCTGGCGCTGAAGGTTGCTGCCACGCCCCTGGCGCCCTGCAGGCGCCCAGCCGCCGCACGCACACAAGCCTGCGGCGCATGGCCTGCTGAAGGAGCCCATGATGCTTGACCTGCTGATCACCCATGCCAGTCTGCCGGATGGCCGTTGCGACATGTCGGTCGCCATTCAGGGGGGGCGCATCGTCGAGGTGGCACCCGGTTTGCACGCACCGGCGCACGAAACCGTGGATGCCCAGGGCCAGTTGCTGAGCCCGCCGTTCTGCGATCCGCACTTTCACATGGACGCGACGCTCAGCTACGGACTGCCGCGCGTCAACCACAGTGGAACGCTGCTCGAAGGAATCGCGCTTTGGGGCGAACTCAAGCCGATGCTGACCGAGGAGGCGCTGGTCGAACGTGCGCTGACTTACTGCGACTGGGCGGTGGCCAAAGGCTTGCTGGCCATCCGCAGCCACGTGGACACCAGCGACCCCAGCCTGTTGCCGGTGCGCGCCATGCTGGAGGTCAAGCAACGCGTTGCGCCCTACCTGGACTTGCAACTGGTCGCCTTTCCGCAGGACGGCGTGCTGCGCACCCCAGGGGGCCTGGACAACCTCCAGCGCGCGCTCGATCTGGGTGTGGACGTGGTGGGCGGCATTCCGCACTTTGAACGCACCATGGGCGAAGGTGCGGCCAGCGTGAAGCTGCTGTGCGAGATTGCCGCCGAGCGGGGCTTGCCGGTGGACATGCACTGTGACGAGAGCGACGACCCACTCTCGCGCCACATCGAGACGCTGGCATTGGAGACGCAGCGACTGGGCCTGCAGGGCCGGGTCAACGGCTCGCACCTGACGTCCATGCACAGCATGGACAACTACTACGTGAGCAAGCTGATTCCGCTGATCGCCGAAAGCGGGGTGAGCGCGGTGGCCAACCCGCTCATCAACATCACCTTGCAAGGGCGGCACGACACCTACCCCAAGCGCCGTGGCATGACGCGGGTGCCCGAGTTGATGGCAGCGGGTGTCACGGTCGCGTTCGGCCACGACTGCGTGATGGACCCCTGGTATTCGCTGGGCAGCGGCGACATGCTGGAGGTGGCGCACATGGGCTTGCACGTCGCGCAGATGACCAGCCAGGCTGGCATGCGCCAATGCTTCGACGCCGTGACGGTGAACGCCGCACGTGTGATGGGACTGGATGGCTACGGCATCGACGTGGGCCGCGACGCCAGCTTTGTGCTGTTGCAGGCACGCGACCCGGTGGAGGCGATACGCCTGCGCGCCACCCGGCTCAAGGTCTGGCGCAAGGGCGTGCTGCTGGCACAGACCGCGCCCTGCGCAGCACAGCTCTCGCTGCCCGGCCGGATGGGCAGCACGGCGTTCATGCCCGCCAAAGCGGCCGGTGGCTGACTGCGCGCCGTCGATGGCCTGGGTCACGACCACAGCCCCCTGGGAAGAGCCGCCCTGGTGTGGTGTCTCGGCCAGAAAAGGGCAGAGATCCTCCGTCGCTTTCAGGGTGTTGGAGGCACACCATGCCAGTGACGGCTACGCAGCGAAGCCTTTGGAGCAGAGGCCATGCAGCAAATGACGGCAACCGCTGCAAAGGCGACTTCAGGCTGATTGTTATCGTTCACGGTGGGCATCGCGTCAGGCACTTTCCAACCCTGAGCAGTCCTTCCCCCGAGTTCCGCAAACCGGGGCATCAGTTCGCAATCACCATCTCATCCAGTGGGCTGGCCGTCCCACCCGCCGCCACCTTCAGCACATACGTGTAGATCATGGTCGTGGACGCGTCCGAATGCTCCAACAACTCTTGCCCCGTTCGGATGCCCCCCATGTGCGAAAGCAGCGTCTGAACCTCCTGCACCGCCAGCACCGCCGGAATCCGCTTGCGTTCTGGCGGCCGACCAATCTGCTGCATCCACGGCAATTCCATGCCCAGCACCTGCCGATACAAGAACAACAGCGCGTTGAGCGCCTGCCGGTGGGTGGCCGGCGCCACTTGCTTGTCGGTGGCGAGCATGGTCAGAAAACCCTCGACTTCAGCTTGCCCCATTTCGCGCGGATGTCGAAACCCACCATGGCTGCGGGCCGCCCACAACACAAACGCCTTGACCCAGTAGACATAAGCCTTCTCGGTCTGTAGGCTGTAATGCAGGTAGCGAACCCGTTCGCGCACCTGATCGAGCAGCTTGATGGATCGGGGAGGGACCCAGTCAGGTTTGTCAGATCTGTTATACCTGTTTATGCGTACAGTATTATGCTTTACAGGATTGATTTCAAACACTTTTTGGGGGTGCCGTGCGACTTTGTTTAACGACCACGGTTGTGGGTATCCGGTGTTTGGTCAGATAAACCATAAGTTATGCGTAAAGGAGAATTGAACAAATGAAACGTCATCCCGTAGAGCTTCAAATCGAGAAGGCTGACAATGCTATTGTTGCTGAAGATTTTGAGTTACTCATGGAAATTTACACTGATGATGCGATATTAGTTGTTGAACCAGGCCGAAACGCAGTCGGCAAAGTTCAAATTCGTAAAGCGTTTGAAGCCATAGCCACATATTTCAAAAACGGGTTACATGTGGAGCAAAATGGAATGGAGGTTCTTGAGTCTGGTGATACGGCTTTGGTTTTGGCAAACACGGTTATATCCAGTCCTAACTTCCCTTCCACAGAGCGCAAAGCAACTTACGTATTTAATAAATCGCCCAGTGGTAATTGGCTTTGCTCTATTGACAATTCGTATGGTCATCAAGTTATTGGCAAATACGCATAACAAGGCGCTCGTTCGGACGCAAACTACGCTGCGCTTCGTTTGCGCCGCACAGCTTGGTCGTTAGCAGGCTGCTGAAATACTCCCCACTGCAGCCCGCCCCATCTCTCCATTTTTGGTGAGTTTGCCTGTTTTTTGAGCAGTTCGGCCCTTTTTTGCTCGTTTCCGAGGCATTTCCCCTGCCTTCTACACCCCTTTGGCACCCTGCAGACGCACCTGTCCCAAGGTGCGCATGCGCGTGAGGTTGTACGCAGCCATGTTCAGCACAAACAGCTGATCGACTTTTTGCAGTCCGCGCACCATGACTTGCCGGATGTTGCCGATCCACTTGGCCCAGCCAAAGCCCTGTTCAATGAGCTTTCTCTTTTGCTGAGACATGGCATACCCTTCGCTGTTTGCTATTGGCTCAGGTACCGCCGACTGGCGTCCTGACTTGTTCTGCGCCACATGGGGCAGTACGTTCATCTCTTGCAGGGCTTGGATGAACTCTTTGGCGTCGTAGCCCTTGTCTGCGCCCAATGTGATGGTGACGGATGCGTCATCGGGCAGTGCCTGACGGGCATCGTTGATCATGGCCTTGGCCGCTTCGCGCTCTGCATACCCGTCGGCCTGGGTAACTACGGCACTGACGATCAGGCCGTTGCGGTTGTCGCTCAAGGTGTGGCCCATGTAGCGCAGTTCGCTGGCGGTGTTGCCTTTGCGATAGAGCCTGGCATCGGCATCCGTGCTTGACTGGTGGGTGTCGTTGCTGCGGGCTTGGCCTTTGAAGTTGCCAGCGTCATTGCCATCACCGCCGTCTTTGCGCACAAAGCTCTTGTGGCCCGCCCAGGCCTGGATCAGGGTGCCGTCCACGCTGAAGTGTTCACCACTGAGCAGTTCCTGCTCTTGGGCTTGCTGCACGATCTGGTTGAAGAACTCGATGACGGCATCGTGCTCGATAAGGCGTTCGCGGTTCTTGCTGAAGACGGTGGGCACCCACACGGCATCGTCCATGGCCAGGCCAATGAACCAGCGAAACAGCAGGTTGTACTGGGTTTGCTCCATGAGTTGGCGCTCCGAGCGCACGCTGTAGAGCACCTGAATGAGCATGGCGCGCAGCAGTTTCTCGGGGGCAATGCTGGGACGCCCGCCTTTGATGTCGGCTGCGTACATCTGGGCAAACAGCTCATCCATGTTCGACAGGGCCTTGTTGACCATCACACGGATCACGCGCAAGGGGTGATCTGAGGGCACGAAGTCATCGAGGTGGCGCATGGTGAACAGGCTCTCGGTGAAGGTGTCGGCTCCGCGCATGTCTGGCTCGTCTGTCTGGTCGCTGGGGTGCCTCGATTGTCCTGCAAAGGCGCCTCACGGGGAGCGACGAAAGGGGTATTTCAGCAGCCTGTTAGGCACCATGTTTGAAGCATTTCTCAAGGTTGGAAAGTGGCTATTCATAGCCATCTGGCTCATCGTGGTCACATTTACTTTCTTTGGTCAACGCATCACAACCTATGTACTTCATGAGTTGCCATTTATGGGCACCACCTTTACGAAGGACAAATGGGAGAAGGCGGGCCAATGTGCGCGAGGTGCGTGCGAGCTTGATCGGTCATGCGCCAGGGGCGGAATGTATCGAGATCTTCAACGCAACCATCTGGCAATAGGCACTCCACGCTCAGTGGTTGAGCAGAAGATTGGCAAAAGCTCTGAACCAAATCGCAATAGCTGCGCAATCTATCCCTTAGGAATGTGTAGCGGCATAGGCATCGACATGGACTACCTCAATATCTGCTACAACAACGAAGGCCGCATCGCTTCGGTAAGTCATTATCAAAGCTAGGCGTGGCGCCTAACTGGTCGGTCAAGCGGACGCCAACACTGGCCATGGCTTCGCCATTTTTATGGCCAGTGTTGGTACCCTTCGCACCTTCGGTGCTCCGGCGCCGCTTACCTTGTTCGTTAAAACGCTGAACCGATCATGCACCCGACCAAACAATGGATCGACCAGAAACTTCATCGCAAACAGGCCACGCTGCATGTTGAGCGCACGGTTACAAGTGAGTTCAAGCGTCAAACTGGAGGGAGAACCTTGTACGCATCCGTTACCCTGGCACTCGCTCCCGCCAAAGAGTTTTCAATCGAGTTTAGTGTCGAACCAAGCGAACTCGACTACCGAAGTGCAATTGAGGACGCCATATTTTCTGAACTGTTGACCCATTACACGGTGCCAATCCTCGGCGTGGCTGTGCGCGTGCTAGTAGTCATCGCCGATGAAATTGGTTCGAGCTACGCGACCTTCAGGCAGGCCACGTCTGACGCAATGCGTCAAGCTTTTCAGCAGCCCAGTGGGCAGCAGAACATTGCTTGGCCATGAATCGTTTTAACTGGTCGGCCCACACGGACACACAGCAGCAGGTTGCCGCTGCGCGGCGCATGCTGCGTGCCGGTGGCCTCCAACGTTGAGAGTCTGCTTTCATCTGTCGCCACAGGCCGCTCCTGGCCGAGACCAGTCACGCAGCGCCAGAGGATGACTGGCTGCAATCGCTGCAAACCAGTCCTTGGTCCTTGCGGCCACGTTGGTGCCCCGCGCAGGGTGCCAGCGCCTACCCACCTCTCGCACCACACCTCCGCGCCGTCTTGGTGCACCGCACAACACCGGTGCACTCCATCCTGCATCGCTTGAAGCCAAATCGGTCTCTGGCGCTTTAGAAATATACGCCAGCAGCTATTAATTTCATAGCAATTCACTACATCCAATAACTGGCACGCGCTTTGCATTGATGCTGGCAGACCCCATCGGGGGTCACCACGGCGGCGCCACCCAACGGCGGGTGGCTGCCGCCTGTTACCGGACAAAGGCGTCCCCACCCTGCGCATGCGGCCCCTGGCTGGCGTGCGCAGCGTGAGGACGCCTTTTTTGTTTTTCACGTTGCAAGGGGAGCCCCATGACCGATGTTCTGAAAACCAGCCTCAACCGCCGCACCGTGCTGCAGGCCGCCACCGTGGGCGCCGTGGGGGTGAGCCCCGCGCTGCGCGCGCTGGTGCACGCCCAGGGTTCGGACGCGCCCGAGAAGAAGGAGGTCAAGATTGGCTTCATTCCGCTGACCGACTGCGCCAGCGTGGTGATGGCCTCGGTGCTGGGCTTCGACAAGAAATACGGCGTGACCATCATCCCCACCAAGGAAGCATCGTGGGCCGGCGTGCGCGACAAGCTGGTGAATGGCGAACTGGACTTTGCCCACGTGCTGTATGGCCTGGTGTACGGCGTGCACCTGGGCACGGCCGGGCCAAAGAAGGACATGGCGGTGCTGATGAACCTGAACCACAACGGCCAGGCCATCACGCTGTCCAAGGCCCTGGCCGACAAGGGCGCGGTGGACGGCCCCTCGCTCGCGGCGCTGATGGCCAAGGAGAAGCGCGAGTACACCTTCGCGGGCACCTTCCCCACGGGCACGCACGCGATGTGGATGCACTACTGGCTGGCGGCGGCGGGCATCAACCCGCTGTCGGGCGCCAAGCTGATCACCGTGCCGCCGCCGCAGATGGTGGCCAACATGCGCGTGGGCAACATGGACGGCTTCTGCGTGGGCGAGCCCTGGAACCACCGCGCCATCATGGACGGCATCGGCATCACGGCCAACACCACGCAGGACATCTGGAAGGACCACCCCGAAAAGGTGCTGGGCACCACGGCCGAGTTCATGAAGAAGAACCCCAACACCACGCGCGCCGTGATGATGGCGGTGCTGGAGGCCAGCCAGTGGATCGACGCCAGCCTGTCGAACAAGATGAAGATGGCCGAGACGGTGGCGCAGAAGGCATACATCAATACCAGCGTGGACGCGATCAACCAGCGCATCCTGGGCCGTTACCAGAACGGCCTGGGCAAGACATGGGACGACCCGAACCACATGAAGTTCTTCAACGATGGTGCGGTGAACTTCCCCTACCTGAGCGATGGCATGTGGTTCCTCACGCAGCACAAGCGCTGGGGCCTGCTCAAGAGCCACCCTGATTACCTGGCCGTGGCCAAGCAGGTGAACCAGGTGGACCTGTACAAGTCGGTCGCCAGCGCCATGAAGATCAGCGTGCCCAAGGACGTGCTGCGCACCAGCAAGCTGATCGACGGCGTGGTGTGGGACGGCAAGGACCCCGCCAAGTACGCCGACGGTTTCAAGATCAAGGCTTGAACCCACGGCTTTCGCCACCTACCACTTTCGACCCACCGGAGATCACCATGGTCAGCGCCGTTTTTCATGCACCGCTGGAACCCACGCCAGCCAAAGCATCCGATGCTACTAAAAGCATAGCTGCTAGCGCCCTATCTACGGGCGCTACAGCCCAAAAAACCTCAAATCCACCCGCAGCACCCGCCCAGGCCCAGCGCGACGCTGGTGCGCTTTCGCGCGCCTTCTGGCAGAACGTGCTGCCACCCATGCTGGGCCTGGGGCTGCTGGTGGGGCTGTGGGCGCTGGTGTCGGCCAGCACGGGCCGCAGCATTCCCACGCCTTACGAGACCTGGCTGCAGGCGGTGGAGGTGTTCAGCAACCCCTTCTACCGCAACGGCCCCAACGACCAGGGCGTGGGCTGGAACGTGCTGGCCTCGCTGCAGCGCGTGGCCGTGGGCTTTGGGCTGGCGGCGCTGGTGGGTATTCCGGCGGGGTTTGCCATCGGGCGCTTTGCGTTTCTGTCGCGCATGTTCAACCCGCTCATCAGCCTGCTGCGCCCGGTATCGCCGCTGGCGTGGCTGCCCATCGGCCTCTTGGTGTTCAAGGGCGCCAACCCTGCCGCCATCTGGACCATCTTCATCTGCTCCATCTGGCCCATGGTCATCAACACCGCCGTGGGCGTGCAGCGCGTGCCGCAGGACTACCTGAACGTGGCCCGCGTGCTCAACCTGAGCGAGTGGAAGGTGCTCACCAAGATCCTGTTCCCCTCGGTACTGCCCTACATGCTGACCGGCGTGCGCCTGGCCGTGGGCACGGCGTGGCTGGTGATCGTGGCGGCCGAGATGCTGACGGGCGGCGTGGGCATTGGCTTCTGGGTGTGGGACGAGTGGAACAACCTCAACGTCAAGAACATCATCATCGCCATCTTCGTGATCGGCATCGTCGGGCTGCTGCTCGAAGCGGCCCTGGTCAAGCTGGCAACCGCCTT
This sequence comes from Acidovorax sp. 210-6, assembly GCF_010020825.1. Classification (GTDB taxonomy): domain Bacteria; phylum Pseudomonadota; class Gammaproteobacteria; order Burkholderiales; family Burkholderiaceae_C; genus Simplicispira; species Simplicispira sedimenti. The sequence goes on along the minus strand of NZ_JAACJE010000001.1, from coordinate 1,137,322 downwards.
CACATTCGAGGAAGTGAAATCATGAACACATCGCTGTCCACCAAGTTCATCGAGATCCAGGGCGTGGAGCAGACCTTCCGCACCGCCAAGGGCCTGTTCCCGGCGCTGCGCGACATCGACCTGACCATCGCCAAGGGCGAGTTCGTGGCGCTCATCGGGCACTCGGGCTGCGGCAAGTCCACGCTGCTGAACCTAATCGCCGGGCTGACCGCGCCCACCAACGGTGCGCTGCTGTGCGCCAACAAGGAGATCAAGGGCCCCGGGCCGGAGCGCGCCGTGGTGTTCCAGAACCACTCGCTGCTGCCCTGGCTCACGTGCTTTGACAACATCTACCTGGCGGTGGAGCGCGTGTTCGGCGCCCGCGAGGGCAAGGCGCAGCTCAAGGCGCGCACCGACGCAGCGCTGGCCCTGGTGGGCCTGACGCACGCGGGCCAGAAGCGCCCGGGCGAGATCTCGGGCGGCATGAAGCAGCGCGTGGGGATTGCCCGGGCGCTGTCGATGGAGCCGCAGGTGCTGCTGATGGACGAGCCCTTCGGCGCGCTCGACGCCCTCACCCGCGCCAAGCTGCAGGACGAGCTGCTGGAGATCGTGGCGCGCACGCAGAGCACCGTGGTGATGGTGACGCACGACGTGGACGAGGCCGTGCTGCTGTCCGACAAGATCGTGATGATGACCAACGGCCCGGCCGCCACCATTGGCGAGGTGCTGCACGTGGACTTGCCCCGCCCGCGCTCGCGCGTGGAACTGGCCGAGGACGCACGCTATGTGAACTACCGCAAGGCGGTGATCGACTTCCTGTACACCCGCCAAGGCCACGTCGAAAAAGCGGCGTGACCAGAACTCGCACAAAGGCCCTGGCTGCGTGCAGCCAGGGCCTTTTGCATTTTCGGCGCGAAACAATGCTCACGGCCAATGAGCCTGGCGCGGCCCACGCCAGCAGCCACCGCGCAAGGGCCGCCAGTGCTCCGAGTCCAGGCGCTGGTGGCGTCCCCCTTCCCGAATTGCGCAGCAATTCGGGAAGGGGGAAGTGGCGCAGCCACTCAGTGGGTTTTCATCTTCCTCCACCGGTGATGTAGTGCTCCAGCTGCTCGATGATGAATTTCTGCTCGGAGATGATGTCCTTGACCAGGTCACCGATGGAGATCATGCCCAGCAGCCGACCGTCCTCTTCCACCACGGGCAGGTGGCGCAGGCGCTTGCCGGTCATGATCTGCATGCACTGCTCGCTGGTCTGGTTGGGGCGCACGCAGAGCACAGAAGCGGTCATCACGTCGCGCACCGGCGTGTCCATGGAGGTACGCCCGCGCAGGGCCAGCTTGCGGGCGTAGTCGCGCTCGGTGAAGATGCCTGCGATCGTGCCGCCATCGAGCACGAGCAGCGCCCCTACCTCCTTCTCGGCCATGGTGCGCAAGGCCTGGAACACGCTGTCTTGGGGTGCCACGCTGTACACCGCAGCGTGTGATTTGGATTTGAGAATTTCTGCAACGGTGGTCATACGCGGTAGCCCCTTCAAGGGAGATGGTTCAGGCATTCATTTCAGCCCAAGCCGCAGCGGATTGCAAGCCGTGGCAGCCCGAGGGTGCAGCGCACATGGCGGGCCTGTAGCGCCTGCATGACAACGGCAGGGATCTTCGAGAGACAACACGCTGCCGACCCGACGATTATTCTTAAAACCGGAATAGTCAATTAACGACTGAGCAGTTTTTTTGTGGTCTTTGCAGGCGTACAGTTCACCCCATCGATGAGCCCAACGCTACCGCGCAACTCAGCGACAGAGCTCCAGCAATCACCCGATGGCCTTTGCCGGAGCACCTTTGGAGTCACTTTTGATCAAGGAAACCATCATGCAAACCGCACGCATCCTCACCATCGCAGCCCTGTCCGCTTTCGCAACCCTGGGCGCCCAGGCCGCTGAACTCAACGGCGACCTGTACGGCACCGACTTCGAATCCAAGGTGCAATCGGTGCGCAGCGTCGCCGAAGTGCGCGCCGAAGGCCGCAAGGCTCTGCCCAGCTTCAACGACGGCCCTCCCGCCGACCGCTACGCCAAGACCCCCAGCGTTCTGGAGCGCCCTGCAGTGCGCGCCAACGGTGCCATCGCCATGCGTGCCCACGGCATTGCCACGGGCGAGCGCAGCTAAGCGCTTGCAGCCCCCGGCGTTCAGGCCGCAGACTGAACGCCCCCCCAAAAGCCCGCTGGCCCTGCCTGCGGGCTTTTGCTTTGCGGTCTTGCCCCCCCTGACCAGTGGTCGACAACAAGCGGCAATCGGCATTCGCAATCCTGTCGTGTCGCTTTCTCGCCTTCCTTTGCTGCCACGTGCCACTCTGTGGCACCAGGACATGCTGGCCTGGTCGCTGAAGAAGTCGCCCGACACGCACTGGATCGCACTGGGCTGAAACGCCCGCCCCGGTGCACGGCGGTGGCCCACCTCCCCTGCCTTGGTGCAATGCACCAAGGCGTGCACCAAAACAGCGCCGCTGCGGCACATGGCCGCGCAACGGAGCACCGCTCCCCTCCCACAGACCCGTGCATCCCTGCGCCAAAGCGGGGCGCACAGACACTGGCACGGTCGTTGCATTGACCTGTGTGTGTGGCCCCCAGGGCCGCAGGCACGGCGCGCCAGCAAGGCCCGCCGCTTTCTGGACAAGCAACGCGCGAGGGCACGATGAAGAAATCGAAACTGGTGATGGTGGGCAACGGCATGGCAGGGGTGCGCACACTCGAAGAACTGCTCAAGATCGCACCCGACCTGTACGACATCACCGTCTTCGGTGCCGAGCCGCACCCCAACTACAACCGCATCCTGCTCTCGCCGGTGCTGGCGGGCGAGCAAACGCTGGAGCAGATCATCCTCAACGACTGGTCCTGGTACGAGGACAACCACATCACCCTGCACGCTGGCTACACGGTGACGCAGGTGGACCGCACGCGGCGCATGGTGCACGCCACCAACGCGGCGGGCGAGACGCTGAGCGTGTCCTACGACCGGCTCATCATGGCCACGGGCTCCAACCCCTTCATGCTGCCCATTCCGGGCAAGGACCTGCAGGGCGTGCTGGCCTACCGCGACATTGCCGACACGCAGGCGATGATCGACGCGGCCGCGCACTACAAGCACGCCGTGGTCATCGGCGGCGGCCTGCTGGGCCTGGAGGCCGCCAACGGCCTGATGAAGCGCGGCATGCAGGTGGCCGTGGTGCATGGCAGCGAATGGCTGATGGAGCGCCAGCTCGACGACGTGGCCGGCAAGATGCTGCAGAAGGCACTGCAGGAACGCGGCATGCAGTTCCTGATGAAGGCGCAGACGCAGGAGCTGCTGGCCGACGATGCCGGGCGCGTGCGCGCCGTGCGCTTCAAGGACGGCACCGAGGTGAGCGCCGACCTGGTGGTGATGGCCGTGGGCATCCGCCCCAACGTGGCGCTGGCGCAGAACATGCGCCTGCACGTGAACCGCGGCATCGTCGTGAACGACACCATGCAGACCACCACCGACGCGCGCATCTACGCCGTGGGCGAATGTGCCGAGCACCGCGGCGTGGCCTACGGCCTGGTGGCGCCGCTGTTCGAGCAGGGCAAGGTGGCGGCCAACCACCTGGCGGAGTTCGGCATTGGGCGCTACCAGGGCTCGCTCACGTCCACCAAGCTCAAGGTCACGGGCATTGATCTGTTCTCCGCGGGCGACTTCATGGGCGGTGCGGGCACCGAGGAAATCGTGATGAGCGACCCCGGCGCCGGGCTGTACAAAAAGCTGGTGCTCAAGGACGACAAGCTCGTGGGCGCCTGCCTGTACGGCAACACCGTGGACGGGAGCTGGTACTTCAAGCTGCTGCGCGACGGCCGCCCCGTGAGCGACCTGCGCGACAAGCTGATGTTCGGCGAGAGCAACATCGGCGACAGCGGACACGCCGGCCAGAACAAGGCCGCCAGCATGCCCGACGACGCCGAGGTCTGCGGCTGCAACGGCGTGACCAAGGGCACCATCTGCAAGGCCATCAAGGAAAAAGGCCTGTTCACGCTGGACGAAGTGCGCAAGCACACCAAGGCCAGCGCCAGCTGCGGCTCGTGCACCGGCCTGGTGGAGCAGATCCTGATGGCCACGGTGGGCGGCGACTATTCCGCCACGCCCAAGACCAAGCCCGTTTGCGCCTGCACCGACCACGGCCACCAGGCCGTGCGCGACGCGATCCGCGCCAACAAGCTGCTGTCCAAGGAGGAGGTGTTCGCCTTCATGGAGTGGAAAACGCCCAACGGCTGCCCCACCTGCCGCCCGGCCGTCAACTACTACCTCATCAGCACCTGGCCCAAGGAGGCGCTGGACGACCCGCAAAGCCGCGCCATCAACGAGCGCAGCCACGCCAACATCCAGAAAGACGGCACCTACAGCGTGGTGCCGCGCATGTGGGCGGGCGAGACCACGGCCGACGAACTGCGCCGCATTGCCGACGTGGTGGACAAGTACAAGATCCCGGCCGTCAAGGTCACGGGTGGCCAGCGCATCGACCTGCTGGGCGTGAAGAAGGAAGACCTGCAGGGCGTGTGGAACGACATCGGCATGCCCTGCGGCCACGCCTACGGCAAGAGCCTGCGCACCGTGAAGACCTGCGTGGGCAGCGAATGGTGCCGCTTTGGCACACAGGACAGCACCCAGATGGGCCGCGACCTGGAGCGCGCGCTGTGGCGCATGTACGCACCGCACAAGGTCAAGCTCGCCGTCAGCGGCTGCCCACGCAACTGCGCCGAAAGCGGCATCAAGGACGTGGGCGTGATCGGCGTGGACTCGGGCTGGGAAATCTACGTGGCCGGCAACGGCGGCATCAAGACCGAGGTGGCGCACTTCTTCACCAAGGTGAAGACCGCCGAAGAGGTGCTGGAAGTCAGCGGCGCCTTCCTGCAGCTCTACCGCGAAGAGGGCTGGTACCTGGAGCGCACGGTGCACTACATCGCCCGCGTGGGCCTGGACTACGCCAAGAAGAAGGTGCTCGAAGACCACGCCAACCGCAAGGCCCTGTGGGCGCGGCTGCAGGCGGCACTGGAGGGCGAGCCCGACCCCTGGTTCGAAGGCGAAAAGGCGCGGGTCGATGCACGCCAGTTCATCCCCATTGCCATGGCCTGAAGCCACCGCCCTCCATTCTTAAAGCAAAAAGTGGCCCCAGCCCTTTATTGACAAGCGCAACCAGCTACAAAAGGTATAGCAATGACACAGTGGAAATACATCTGCAAGCTCGAAGACATCCCCGTGCTGGGCGCCCGCCGCGTCACGCGCGCGCAGGGTCTGGAGGTGGCCGTGTTCCGCACCGCGACGGACGAGGTGTTTGCCCTGCTGGACCGCTGCCCGCACAAGGGCGGCCCGCTGAGCCAGGGCATCGTGTTTGGCAAGAGCGTGGCCTGCCCGCTGCACAACTGGACCATCGGCCTGTGCGACGGCCAGGCCCAGGCGCCCGACGAGGGCTGCACGCCCAGCTTCCAGGTCAAGCTGGAAGACGGCGCGGTGTACCTGGACGCCGACGAGCTGGCCCACCGCGCCCTGACCGAAACCCGCCCGCTGGCCGGGCCCGCCTTGCGCGCAGCAGTGGCATGACGCAGGCCGCCACCACCCGCTCCACCTGCCCCTACTGCGGCGTGGGCTGCGGTGTGCTCATCGACAGCGAGGGCGGCCGCATCACGCGCGTGCGCGGCGACCCGGAGCACCCGGCCAACTTCGGGCGGCTGTGCTCCAAGGGCTCGACCCTGCACCTCACGGCCCGCCCCGAAGTGCAGGCCCAGGTGCGCCTGCTGCAACCCCTGCAGCGCGCGCAACGCGATGGCGCAGCGCTGCCGCTGGCCTGGGACCAGGCGCTGGACACCCTGGGCCAGCGCATCGCCACCACCGTGCAGCAGCACGGCGCCGATGCCGTGGGGCTGTACGTCTCGGGCCAGTTGCTCACCGAGGACTACTACGTCTTCAACAAGTTCGCCAAAGGGCTGCTGGGCACCAACCAGATCGACACCAACTCACGCCTGTGCATGAGCAGCGCCGTGGCGGGCTACAAGGCCACGCTGGGCGCCGACGCGCCCCCGGCCTGCTACGAAGACCTGGCCCACGCGGCCACGCTGTTCATCACCGGCGCCAACCCAGCCTGGGCGCACCCCATCGTGTTCCGGCGCATCGAAGACGCCAAGCGCGCCAACCCGCGGTTGCGCATCATCGTGTGCGACCCGCGCCGCACCGACACCGCCGAGCTGGCCGACCTGCACCTGGCGCTGCAACCGGGCTCGGACGTGTGGCTGTACCACGGCATGCTGCGCTGCATGCTGGAGCAAGGCTGGGTGGACCAGGCCTTCATCGCCGCGCACACCCAGGGCTGGGACGCCCTCGCCGCCCAGGTGCAGCACGCCACGCCCGCCGCCGTGCAGCAGCACTGCGGCATTGCCCCGGCCGAGCTGCTGCAGGCCGCACGCTGGTTTGCGGGCGTGGACGCAGGCCCTGTCGGCCGCAGCCCCACGCTCAGCCTGTATTGCCAGGGCCTGAACCAGTCGGTGCGCGGCACCGACAACAACACCGCCCTCATCCACCTGCACCTGGCCTGCGGCCAGATCGGCAAGCCTGGCGCGGGGCCGTTCTCGCTCACCGGCCAGCCCAACGCCATGGGCGGGCGCGAGGTGGGCGCACTGGCCAACCAACTCAGCGCCCACCGCAACCTGGCCGACCCGCAGCACCGGGCCGAAGTGGCCGCCCTGTGGGGCGTGCCCGAGGTGCCCGCCACGCCCGGCAAGGCGGCGGTGGAGCTGTTCGAGGCCGCTGCCGACGGCCAGATCAAGCTGCTGTGGATTGCCTGCACCAACCCAGCGCACAGCCTGCCCGACCAAACCCTGGTGCGCCGCGCCCTGCAGCGCGCCGAGTTCGTGGTGCTGCAGGACGCCTATGCCACCACGGCCACCGCACGCTATGCCGACCTGTTGCTGCCCGCCGCCACCTGGGGCGAAAAAGAAGGTACTGTGACCAACAGCGAGCGCCGCATCAGCCGCGTGCGCGCTGCGGTGGCGGCGCCCGGCCAGGCCTGGGCAGACTGGCGCATCGTCACCGAAGTGGCGCGGCGCGTGCAGCCCCTGCTGCCCACGCGCGCCCACCTGCCCAGCCTGTTCCCCTACGACGGCCCCGAAGCCATCTGGAAAGAACACCGCGAAAGCACGCGCGGGCGCGACCTGGACATCACCGGCCTGAGCTGGGCACAACTGGAGGCTGCCCCACAGCAGTGGCCCTGCCCCCAGGGCCAGCCCCAGGGCAGTGCACGCCTGTACACCGATGGCCGTTTTGCCACCCCCGATGGCCGCGCCCGCTTTGTGCTGCCCCAGCCCGGCACCGTGGCTGAGCCCACCGATGCGCGCTACCCCTTTGCCCTGATCACCGGCCGCCTGCGCGACCAGTGGCACGGCATGAGCCGCAGCGGCACCGTGGAAAGCCTGTGGGCCCACGCCAGCGAGCCCGTGGCGCAAATGGCCCGCGAAGACATGGACCGGCTGGGCCTGGCGCCCGGCGACCTGGCCTACCTCACCAGCCGCAGGGGCACCGTGCTGGCGCCCGTGCAGCCGGGCGAAGGCCTGCGCAGCGGCCAGGTGTTCATGGCCATGCACTGGGGCGACGAGGTGCTGGGCGGCGCCAGCAGCACCGGCAAGCGCCTGGCGGGCGTGAACGCACTGACCACGGCGGCGCGCTGCCCGCAGTCGCTGCAGCCCGAGCTCAAGCACGCGGCCATCAAGGTGCTCAAGGCCGAACTGCCCTGGGGCGTGTGGGCCCAGGCCTGGCTGCCGCTGGCCCAGGTGCACCTGGCACGCCAGACGCTGGAGGGCCTGATGGCCGCCTTCCCGTTTGCCAGTTGCACCCTGTTTGGCCGCCCCGAAACCGGCGTAGGCCTGCAACTGCGCGCCGCCGCGCACCAGGCGGTGGACACGGCGCTGCTCGAGCGCATCGCCCAGATCCTGGGCGTGCACGCCCCCGGTGCACTGCACTACCAGGATGCACGCCGTGGCCAGTGGCGCCGCGCATTGCTGCAGGGCGAAGGCTCCGCACAGGTGCTGCAAGGCATGGTGCTGGCAGGCGACGTGCGCGCCCAGGCCTGGATCGCGCCGCTGCTGCAAGAGCGCCAGAACGCCCAGCCCCTGCGCCGCGCCCTGCTGCAGCCCGGTGCCCAGCCACCGGTACAAGTGGCCAGCCGTGGCGCCACCGTGTGCTCTTGCGTGGGTGTGGCGGAGAACACCATCACCGACGCACTGCAACGCTGCACCGGCGATGCGGCCCAGCGCCTGCAGCAGCTCAAGGACGGGTTGGGCTGCGGCACGCAGTGCGGCTCCTGCGTACCGCAACTGCAGCGCATGGTGCAGGCCAGCCTAGCCCACGCCTGAGGTGCGCTGGCGCACCAGCATGGCGCACCCAGGGCGCCGCGTGCACGCTCGGGGCCACATGGCGCTGCATGGTGGTGCGCGCGGCGTACAGCACGGTGGCTGCATGCAGGCCCCACGCCCGGTGCACCGGCTTGGCACGCAGTTTGCTGAACAGAGTGCAAGCCGTGGAGGGACAGCCCCGCTGCCACCACGCACCACAAAACCGCATCGCAACCTGGAGCACACACCATGGCCTACCTCATCCCCGCCGAATTCGTCACCAAGATGGTGGACGCCGGCGAATCCAAGATCTACATGTCCACGCGCGATACGCTGATCCGTGCCTACATGGCCGGCGCCATCCTGTCGCTGGCGGCGGTGTTTGCCGTCACCGCCACGGTGATGACAGGCTCTGCATTGGTCGGCGCCATCCTGTTCCCGGTGGGCTTTTGCATGCTCTACCTGCTGGGGTTCGACCTGCTGACGGGCGTGTTTGTGCTGACCCCGCTGGCCTGGCTGGACAAGCGGCCCGGCGTCACCGTCCAGGGCATTCTGCGCAACTGGGGGCTGGTGTTTCTGGGCAACTTTCTGGGGGCGCTCACGGTGGCCTTCATGATGGCGTTCATCTTCACCTACGGCTTCTCGGTGCCACCCAACGAGATCGGGCAGAAGATCGGCCACATTGGCGAAGCACGCACCCTGGGCTATGCGCAGTACGGCCTCATGGGCTGGCTCACCATCTTCATCCGCGGCATGCTGTGCAACTGGATGGTGTCCACGGGCGTGGTCGGCGCCATGATCTCCACCACCGTGAGCGGCAAGGTCATCGCGATGTGGATGCCCATCATGCTGTTCTTTGCCATGACCTTCGAGCACTCGGTGGTCAACATGTTCCTGTTCCCCTCGGGCCTGATGATGGGCGGCAACTTTTCCATCATGGATTACTTCCTCTGGAACGAAATCCCCGTGGTGCTGGGCAACCTGGTGGGCGGCCTGGCGTTCACCGGCCTCACGCTGTACGCCACCCATGTGCGCACCGCTCCCAAGCGCAACCTGGCATGAAGTGAAACACCCCCCTGCGTCGCTTCGCTCCTTCCCCCCGCTCTCGCAGCGCTGCGCGCTGCGGGCAGGGGGACGCTCCCAGCGCCCGCACGTGGAAATGCTGGCGGCCCTTGCGCGGGAGCCCTGGCCTGGGCCGCGCCGGTTTCATGCGTCACCGGTGGCGGCGCAAGCCGCCATGGATCACTGATATGCACACGCCAGCCCTGCTGCAGGTGCGTGTCGGCCAGCATTCCGACGCGGGCCGCAAGAGCGTCAACCAGGACTTCCACGGCGCCAGCCTGCCCGAGGGGCCGCAGCGCCAGAGCAAGGGCGTGGCCGTGGCGCTGGCCGACGGCATTGGCAGCAGCGATGTCAGCGACGTGGCCGCCGCCGCCGCCGTGCATGCGCTGCTGGTGGACTACTACTGCACCTCGGACGCTTGGAGCGTCAAGCGTTCTGCCCAGTGCGTGGTGGCAGCCACCAACTCGTGGCTGCATGCGCAAACGCGGCGCAGCCCCTACCGCTTCGACCAGGACCGGGGCTACGTCTGCACGCTCAGCGCGCTCATCGTCAAAGGGGCCACAGCGCACCTGTTCCATGTGGGCGATACGCGCATCTACCGCGTGCAGGGCCGCACGCTGGAGCAGCTCACCGAAGACCACCGCGTGTGCATGACCGACGGGCGCAGCTACCTGGGCCGCGCGCTGGGCGTGCAGCCCCAGACCGAGATCGATTACCGCAGTCTGCCGGTGGACGCGGGCGACATGTTTGTGCTGAGCACCGACGGCGTGCACGAGCACATGCCGCCCGGTGCCATCGTGCAGGCCATTGCCACGCATGCCCCCGACCTGGACGCCGCTGCACGCAGCATCGTGCAGCAGGCCCTGGAGAACGGCAGCCCGGACAACTGCACGGTACAGATCGTCGCCATCGACCGCGTGGCCCCGGCCGACGCCAGCGAGATGCAGCACCAGCGCGCCCAACTGCGCCTGCCACCGGTGCTGTCGGCACGCCAGCAGTTCGAGGGCTACGAGATCGTGCGCGAGCTGTACACCAGCCACCGCAGCCATGTGTACCTGGCCACCGAGCCAGGCACCGGACGCCAGGTGGTGATTAAGACCCCGTCCATCGACCGGCAGGAAGACCAGGCCTTCCTCGACCGCTTTGTGCTGGAGGAATGGATTGCGCGGCGCATCGACAGCCCGCATGTGCTGCGCCCGGCCGACGGCGCGCAGCCCCGCACGCGCGAGCACCTGTTCGTGGCCATGGAGTACGTGAGCGGCCAGACCCTGGCGCAGTGGATGACTGACCACCCCCGCCCCAGCCTTGCGCAGGTGCGCGACATCGTGGGCCAGGTGGCGCGCGGGCTGCAGGCCTTTCACCGGCGCGAGATGCTGCACCTGGACCTGCGGCCCGAGAACGTGCTGATCGACGCCCAGGGCACGGCAAAGATCATCGACTTTGGCGCCGTGCAGGTGGCCGGACTGACCGAGGCCCAACCCGCTGGGGAGAGCCCGCCGTTGCTGGGCCATCTGCACTACACCGCCCCCGAATGCCTGCTGGGCGAAGCCCCCACGCCCAGCGCCGACCTGTACGCCCTGGGCGTGCTCACCTACCAGATGCTCACCGGCCGCCTGCCCTACGGCAGCCACGGCGCCGCCGTGCGCACACGTGCCGACCTGCGTCGCCTGCAGTACCGCAGCGCGCTGGACGAGCATCGCCCCATTCCCGCATGGATGGACGCCGTGCTCGAACGCGCCGTGCAGCCCCAACCGCACAAACGCCAGCAGGCGCTCACCGAATTCGTGCACGACCTGCATCACCCCGGTGCAGCCTACCTGCGCCAGCACCGCCTGCCGCTGACCGAGCGCCACCCGCTGGTGTTCTGGCGCGCTCTTTCGCTGCTGCTGGGGTTGGCGGTGGTGCTGCTCCTGGGCGTGGTGCACAGCCTGCGCTGACAAGGCCCAGTGCCTGCAGGGGGCGGCGCTTTCACAGCACAATCGGCACCCTTGCTGTTTTCATTCCAGACCACGCACCATGGCCATCAGCCACTACCTCAAAGACATCGGACGCGGCAAAGAGGGCGCACGCTCCCTGGACCGCACCCAGGCCGCCGACCTGCTGGGCCAGGTGCTGGACGGCACGGCCAGCGACCTGGAGGTGGGCGCCTTCTGCATTGCCATGCGCGTCAAGGGCGAAACGCCCGAAGAAATGGCGGGCTTTCTGGACGCCATCCACCAGCGCCTGCCACGCCTGGCTGCACCCGAGCGCCCCCTGGTGGTGCTGCCCAGCTACAACGGCGCCCGCAAGCTGCCACTGCTGACCCCGCTGCTGGCGCTGCTGCTGGCGCGCCAGGGCCTGGGCGTGCTGGTGCATGGCAGCGCCACCGAGGAGCGCCGCGCCAGCAGTGCCGACGTGCTGGCCCACCTGGGCGTGGCGCCGCAGCAGGTCTTGCGAACCCCCGCCCCCGGCAGCGTGGCCTATGCGCCCACGGCGCTGCTGCTGCCCGGCCTGGAACGCCTGCTGCAGGTGCGCCGCGTGCTGGGCCTGCGCAACAGCGCACACAGCCTGGTCAAGTTGCTGGACCCGCTGGCCCACCAGGGCCTGCGCAGCATCGTGGTGGGCAGCTACACCCACCCGGAGTACGCCCAATCCATGGCTGCCACCTTTGCGCTGACCGGCGCCTGTGCCTTGCTGCTGCGCGGCACCGAGGGCGAACCCGTGGCCGACCCGCGCCGCACGCCGCAGATGGATGCCTTCCTGCACGGCCAGCCCCAGCGCGTGCAGGAAGCGCAGGCGGGCCCCCTGGCGGCCCTGCCCTCCTTGCCCACGGCCATTGACGCCGCCCACACCGCCGCATGGATCCGCAGCGTGCTGGACGGCGCCCAGCCGGTGCCGGCACCGATTGCGCAGCAGGTGGAACACATCTTGCGTCTTGCAGCGCAGATGACCACGGAGCCCGCGCATGCTGTCCACCGCCCACCCGCACCACCCGCACCCCACTGACACGCACGGCCGCTGCACCCTGGTGGGCGCCGGTCCGGGCGACCCCGAACTGCTCACCGTCAAGGCCGTACGCGCCATCGAGTCGGCCACCGTGCTGCTGGTGGACGACCTGGTCAGCGAAGCCATCATCGCCCTGGCGCCGCGCACGGCACGCGTCGTGCGCGTAGGCAAGCGCGGCGGCTGCAAGAGCACGCCGCAGGCCTTCATCGAAACGCTCATGCTCATGGCGGTGCACGAGGGCGAGCATGTGGTGCGCCTCAAGGGGGGCGACCCGTTCATCTTTGGGCGCGGCGGCGAAGAGGCCGAGCACCTGCGCGCTGCGGGCGCGGCGGTGGAGGTGGTCAACGGCATCACCGCCGGGCTGGCCGGGCCCACGGCACTGGGCGTGCCGCTCACGCACCGCGGCCACGCGCAAGGGGTGCTGTTCATCACCGGCCACGTGCGCCCCGGCGGTCCCAGCACCGACTGGGCGCTGCTGGCCCACACCGCGCAGCAAGCGCGGCTCACGCTCGTCATCTACATGGGCATGAGCGGCGCGCGCCCCATCCAGGAAGGGCTGCTGCAAGGGCTCAGCGCAGACACGCCCGTGGCCGTGATCCAGCACGCCAGCCTGCCCCAGCAACGCCATGCCACGGCCACGCTGGACCAACTGGCCGACACCATTGCGCACGAAGGGCTGGGCAGCCCGAGCGTCATCGTGGTGGGTGAGGTGCTGCGCGGGCTGGCAGCGCTGCACGGCCAGAGCGCGCGGAACCTGACGCGGTGCCCCGCCGCCTGAGCGCCCCAAAAGCACTCGACGCCCCCCCTGCAGCACCCCTGCAGCGGGCGCTGCGGCCGCACGCGAGGTTCTGTGCGAGCCGGTTCAGAGTCCTTCCAGTTCCTTCTCCAGCGCCTTGAGCTGCTGGCGCAGCTCCTCGGAGCGTGCCTCGCAGGCCGCCTTGTCCTTGGCACTGGCGGCCTCCTGCTCTTGCACGAACTGGGAGCCTTGGGGGAGGTTGCCACGCCGCAGCGGCCCCGCGTGGGCAACGGCCTCTGCCGGTGCCGCCGCGCATTCGCGCTGGTTGCGCTCCAAGGCTGCGCGCGCCTGCGGAATGCCCTGGGACTGCAGATACTGCTTGCGCCGCCAGGTTTCGCCAAAGGCCCCCTCTTTAGAAGGTTTGCGCGGGGGCGGTGCGACGGCAGGCGCCGGCATGGCGGGGCGCACCTCGATCTTCTCGCCCTCACCGGGGCAGGGCGCCTCCTGAAACGACACCTTGCCCTGGGCATCCGTGCATTTGTTGATGGCCCAGGCCGGGGGCACCAGGCCCAGTGCCAGGATGCAGGCGGCGTAGCGAAGTGAATTCATGGGGCAACCCTCGGACGATGAAGACATCATGCTACCGCGCCGCATAGGAATGGCACCCTACAATCCGCAGCGTCCATGCGCACATCACTTTTTGACGTTGTCATCATCGGCGCTGGCGCCGCTGGTTTGTTTTGCGCCGGCCAGGCCGGCCAGCGCGGCCTCAAGGTGCTGCTCATCGACCATGCCGAGGCGGTGGCCGAGAAGATCCGCATCTCGGGCGGGGGGCGCTGCAACTTCACCAACCGCGACCTGGACCCGGCGGCGCCGCACAAGCACTTTGTGGGGCAGAACCCGCAGTTCTGCCGCTCGGCGCTCTCGCGCTACACACCCGCCGACTTCATCGCGCTGGTGCAGAAACACGCCATCCCTTTCCACGAGAAGCACAAGGGCCAGTTGTTCTGCGACCGTTCAGCCGAGGACCTCATCGCCATGCTGCTGGCCGAATGCGAGGCTGGCGGTGTGGAGCGCTGGCAGCCCTGCAGTGTCAAAAAAGTAGCTTTTTTGACCTCTGAGGCCGATGGAACGGGCGCTGGCAGCTATCAAATCGATACCGATCGGGGGCCCGTGCGGGCGCGCAGCCTCGTGGTGGCGACGGGCGGGCTGTCCATCCCCAAGATCGGCGCCACGGATTTCGGCTACCGGATCGCGCAGCAGTTCGGCATTCCGCTGGTCGAGCGCCGCCCGGGACTGGTGCCGCTCACCTTCGACGGCGAAGCCTGGGCGCCTTGGGCGCAGCTCGCCGGGCTGGCCCTGCCAGTACAGATCAGTACAGGCACGAAAAAGGCGCGCATGGCCTTCGACGAAGATCTGCTGTTCACCCACCGCGGGCTGTCGGGCCCGGCGGTGCTGCAGATCTCCAGCTACTGGCAGGACGGCGCGCCGCTCAGCATCAACCTCGCACCCGGCATCGATCTGCCCGCCGCCCTGGCGCAGGCCAAGGCGCGCTCGCGCAAGCTCATCGCCAACGAGCTAGCCCAGCTCGTGCCCAGCCGCCTGGCCGACGCCTGGTCCGGACGGGACGCCGACTGGCAGCGCCCCATCAACGAAGCCTCCGACAAGGCGTTGGCCCGGTTAGCCGAGCAGATGGCGCGCTGGGAGCTGACGCCCACCGGCACCGAGGGCTACAAGAAGGCCGAGGTCACGCTGGGCGGCATCGACACGCGCGCCCTCTCGCAGCAGACCATGGAATGCAAAACCCAGCCGGGGCTGTACTTCATTGGCGAGGTGGTGGACGTGACGGGCTGGCTGGGTGGATACAACTTCCAGTGGGCCTGGGCCAGCGCATTCGCCTGCGCGCAGGCGCTGGCCGCTTGATGTTTGCCTGGCAACGGCTATAATCTTCGGCTTTGCTGGCACTAGCCCCGTCGGCCAAATACTAGTTACAGTCACTGACTGAGACGGGGAAACCCGCCACGCACGGTCACCAGGCCCGATCTTCCTGGTGACCCTCTGCGGGCACATTTTGGAAAACATTAGCTAATGACCACCATCCGTGTAAAAGAGAACGAGCCCTTTGACGTTGCCCTGCGCCGCTTCAAGCGCACCATCGAAAAGCTGGGCCTGCTGACCGATCTGCGCGCCCGCGAGTTCTACGAAAAGCCCACCGCTGAGCGCAAGCGCAAGAAGGCCGCCGCCGTCAAGCGCCACTACAAGCGCGTGCGCAGCATGCAGCTGCCCAAGAAGCTGTACTAAGCACAGCCTGGCCCGTCCTCGGACAGCCACCGAACCCGCGCTAGGGACGCCAAGCGCGGGTTTTTGTTTTTTGGGTCTGCCAAAAGGCCTTCTGGCGTCGTTGCAACGCCTTGCCGTAGCAACACCACTGTCTGCGGCGTTGACGCCTAGCCAGAAACCCTTTTGGCAAACCCTGTCCCCTGCCACCATCCGATTGAAGGAAGCCGCCATGAGCCTCAAGGACCAGATCACCGAAGACATGAAAACCGCCATGCGCGCCAAGGACAGCGAGCGCCTGGGCACCATCCGCCTGCTGCAGGCCGCGATGAAGCAGAAGGAAGTGGACGAGCGCGTCACGCTCGACGACGTGGCCATCGTCGCCATCGTGGACAAGCTCATCAAGCAGCGCAAGGACAGCATCGCCGCCTTCGAGGGCGCGGGCCGCCAGGACCTGGCCGACAAGGAGAAGGCCGAGATGGCCGTGCTGCAGGCCTACCTGCCCGCGCGCATGTCGGAAGCCGAGGTGATCGCGGCCGTCCAAGCCATCGTGGCCGAGGTGGGCGCCAAGGGCCCGGGCGACATGGGCAAGGTCATGGGCGTGGTCAAGACGCGCCTGGCGGGCAAGGCCGACATGGGCCAGGTGTCTGCCGCCGTGAAGGCCGCGCTGGCGGGCTGACAAGCCTCCACCATCCTCTGAGCAGTATCTTTTTGATAGCTGCCACCGCTTACCAGACGGGCGGTGGAGGCTATTTTTGCTTGCGGTTTCCAAAACCAAGCCTGCATCTGCCGGGGTGGTGAATCGCACCCAAAGAGGACGGATCCAGCCGCTCTGATGCACATGCCTTCGTGCCAATCAATGCATGGCCTGTGGGCTTGGGCCATCGCTTACCATTGGTGACATTCGGACTGAACGAACAACCCTTCGAACCCCCTCCGCATGCGCCCGGGCCATCCTCTCGTTGTTTCGTTGCAAGCGCTCGCCGCTGTTCTGTTGTGGGCCGTCAGTTCGATCGCCGGGGCCAACGCACCCAACACCGCCACCGCTGCCACGTCCATCGAATTCACCCCGGCTGAACAGGCCTACATCGCCAAGGCAAGCGCGATCAAGATGTGCGTGGATCCCGACTGGGCCCCCTTTGAGCGGATCAACGCGCAGGGGCAGCACGAGGGCATTGCGGCCGATCTGGTGCAACTGGTCGCGCAGCGGGTGGGGCTACGCATTGAACTCCTTCCCGTCAAGGATTGGGACGAAAGCCTGGCAGCGTCCCAGGGCAAGCGCTGCCAGGTCATGAGCTTTCTCAACCAGTCGCCCGCCCGCGATGCCTGGCTGATTTTTACTGCGCCGATTTTTTTCCGACCCGAACGTCATCATCACCCGCGAGGAGCATGATTTCATTGGCGATCTGAAAGGACTGAAGGGCAAAAGCGTTGCCCTGCCGCGGGGCACCATGGTCGAGGAGCGGGTGCGCCGTGATTTCCCGAATTTGAGCGTGGTGCTGACCGCCAGCGAACCAGAATCCATGAAGCTGGTCTCCGAGCGCCAGGCGGACATGACCATTCGCTCGCTGATTGTGGCCGCCCATGCGATCAAAACGGAGGGGCTTTTCAATCTCAAGATTTCCGGCCAGATCCCCGAATACACCAGCCATTTGCGCATGGGCGTGTTGAAAGACGAGCCGGTATTGCGCTCCATTCTGGACAAGGGCATTCAGACCCTCACGCCCCAGGAGCGCCAGGCCATTGCCAACCAGCACGTAGCCATCCGAGTGCAGCAAGGCATCGACTGGGCCCGCGTGTATGCCTTGCTGGCCTTGCTGGGATTGGCCGTACTGGTGGCGCTGTACATCTATCGGAACAACCGCAAGCTCCAGGCAGCCCTGACGGCCAGCCAGGAGACCCGCGAGGCCTTGCGGCTTTCTGAAGAGCGGCACCGCTTTCTGGCCGACAACGCGTCCGACGTGATCTGGACCATGGACCTCCACGGGCGCAACACCTACGTGAGCCCGTCCGTGGAACGGCTGCGGGGCTACACCGTGGCCGAAGCCATGCAGCAAACGATTGACCAGGCGCTCACGCCCGCCAGCGCCAAAATCGCACAGGCAGGCATGGCGCGGGCGCTGGAAGCGATCCAGGCCCACCAAAAGGCCCCGGACTTCCGTGCAGAGCTGGAGCAGCCGTGCAAACACGGCGGTACGGTCTGGACCGAGGTGCGGTTCTCCTGCATGTACAACGAGGCTGGCGAGTTCGTCAATTTTCTGGGCGTGACACGGGACATTTCGGAGCGCAAGCGCACCGAGCTGGATTTGCAGATTGCGGCCATCGCCTTCGAGTCGCAAGACGGCATGATCGTGACCGATGCCCACAAGACCATCTTGCGGGTGAACCATGCCTTCAGCCAGATTTCGGGCTACGCACCGCACGAGGTCATCGGCAAGACGCCGCGCGTACTGCGGTCCGATCGGCACCCGCCCGATTTCTACGATGCCATAGGGGCAACGATCCAAGCCACAGGCATGTGGCACGGCGAGCTCTGGAGCCAACGCAAGAACGGCGAGGTGTACCCCGAGCAGATCACCATCACCGCCGTCAAGGACGGCACCGGACAGGTCACCCACCACGTGGCTGTGCTGCGCGACATCACCGAACGTAAGCGACTGGAGCAGGAAGTCAACCAGTTGGCGTTTTTCGACACCCTGACGCAGTTGCCCAACCGGCGCTTGTTCGGTGACCGATTGGGCCAGGCCTTGAAGCGTGCTCAGCGCACCTCCTCGTCGGTCGCCTTGATGTTTGTGGATCTGGACAAATTCAAGCCCATCAACGACACCTACGGGCACGAGGCGGGTGATTTCATGCTGCAGACGGTGGCAAAACGCCTGATGGGTTGCCTGCGCGCGTCCGACACTGCGGCACGCGTGGGCGGGGACGAATTCCTGGTGCTTTTGCCCGACATCCCATCGGGCCCCGCTGCCCTGGCCGTG
Source organism: Acidovorax sp. 210-6 (assembly GCF_010020825.1). GTDB lineage: Bacteria > Pseudomonadota > Gammaproteobacteria > Burkholderiales > Burkholderiaceae_C > Simplicispira > Simplicispira sedimenti. The sequence goes on along the minus strand of NZ_JAACJE010000001.1, from coordinate 1,118,922 downwards.
GCAGAAAAAATCTGTGCAGCGTTGGCAGGGCCTTGCACTACGCCCGAGGGAATCGAGCTGTGCATCTCAGCCAGCATCGGCATCGCCATCTACCCGGAACACGCAGGAACCGAGCATGAACTGATGCGCCTGGGTGACCGTGCCATGTACGAAGCGAAGAATGCGGGCGGCAATCGGGTGCAATTGCACGACAGCCCGCACGACAGCCCCGAGGGCGAGGTTTGCAGTTCAGCCGTCTGACAGCACCCAATCACCGGAATACTCCCGTACCAAGCACCCGGCGCACCTGCCGCCAGCACCTGGTACGCCTTGCCGGTCTTGCCCCTCCACCGGTCAATCAGTCACTTTTTGATAGCTACCAACGCTTTCCAGACGGGCGCTGGGAGCTGTTTCTTCTCTAAACCGGTGTTCTTGCGTCGGTGCCAGCACCCTGCGCCATCCACCCGGTGCGAAAGCGCTCCTGCAGAAAATCCACGCACACCCGCACCTTGGCCGAGCGCTCCAGCCGCGTGGGGTACACGGCCCAGATGTTGGCCTCCTGCCGCCACTCGGGCAGCACCTGCACCAGTTGCCCGGCGTGCAGCAGCGTCGCCACGTCCCACAGCGAGCGCAGCACGATGCCGTGCCCGTCCACGGCCCACTGCACCGCCATCTCGCCATGGTTGGCCGAGAGCGGGCCGCGCACCTTCACCGCCTGCTCCTGGGCGCCGCTGCGCAGGCGCCATACGCCGAACGGGTGGTCGCGCTCCTTGATCACCAGGCAGTCGTGGCCTTGCAGCTCGGCCAATGTGCGCGGCGCGCCGCGCCGCTCCAGGTAGGCCGGGGCCGCGCAGAGCACGCGGTGGTTGTCGGCCAGGCGCCGCGCGATCAGGTGCGGCGCGATCTCGTCGCCCACGCGCACGTCAAGGTCGAAGCCCTCGCCCGCCACGTCCACCAGGCGGTCGAACACCTCCAGCCGCACCTGCAGGCCGGGGTGGCGCTGCACCAGTTGCGACAGCATGGGCGCCACCACCTGGCGGCCAAAGCCGAAGCTGGTGCTCACGCGCAGCAGGCCGCGCGGTTCGCGCCGGGTCACGGCCACTTCCTGCAGCAACTGGTCCATGTCATCAAGGATGCGCAGCGCCCAGTGGAACACGCGCTCGCCCTCCTCCGTCACTGCCACGCGGCGCGTGGTGCGGTGCAGCAGCTTCACCGCCAGGTCCTCTTCGAGCAGACGGATGCGCTTGCTCACGAAAGCGGGCGAGGCGCCCAGCTCGCGTGCGGCCTCGGCGAAGCTGGCCTTGCGCACCACGGCAGTGAAGACACGCAGGTCGTCGGGCGAAGGGGTTTTATGCACGGTTCGTGAACAATGTGACAACGGTGCGCGGATTGTATTTGCCCGTGTTCTACCCAAGAATGCCAGCCATACCGCCAACCCCAAGGAGCCCCATGTCCCGCACCCACCATATCGCCGTGATCGCTGGCGACGGCATTGGCAAGGAAGTCATGCCCGAAGGCCTGCGCGCCGTGCAGGCCGCCGCCCGGCGCTTCGGCCTGCCGCTCGCATTCCACTCTTTCGACTGGGCGCACTGCGACTACTACCTGCAGCACGGCAAGATGATGCCGGACGACTGGAAGGCCCAGCTCTCGGGCATGGACGCGATCTTCTTCGGCGCCGTGGGCTGGCCCGCCACCGTGCCCGACCACATTTCGCTGTGGGGCTCGCTGCTGAAGTTCCGCCGCGAGTTCGACCAGTACATCAACCTGCGCCCCGTGCGTCTGTTCGAGGGCGTGCCCTGCCCGCTGGCCGGCCGCAAGCCCGGCGATATCGACTACCTCGTGGTGCGCGAGAACACCGAGGGTGAATACACGTCGCTCGGCGGCATCATGTACGAGGGAACGGACCGCGAGATCGTGATCCAGGAGTCGGTCTACTCGCGCCACGGCGCCAACCGCCTGCTGAAGTTCGCCTTCGACCTGGCGCAAAGCCGCCCGCGCAAGCACGTGACGCTGGCCACCAAAAGCAACGGCATCGCCATCAGCATGCCCTGGTGGGACCAGCGCGCCGACGATGTCGCCAAGGGCTACCCCGAAGTCACGCTGGACAAGCAGCACATCGACATCCTCACCGCACGCTTCGTGCTGCAGCCCGGCCGCTTCGACGTGGTGGCCGCCACCAACCTGTTCGGCGACATCCTCTCCGACCTGGGGCCCGCCACCACCGGCACCATCGGCCTGGCGCCTTCGGCCAACCTGAACCCCGAGCGCACCTTCCCCAGCCTGTTCGAGCCCGTGCACGGCTCGGCGCCCGACATTTACGGCAAGAACATCGCCAACCCGATCGCCATGGTCTGGTCCGGCGCGCTGATGCTGGACTTCCTCACCCAAGGCAAGGGCGCGGGCCGCGCGGCGCACGACGCCATCGTGGCGGCGATTGAGGAGGTGCTCAAGACGGGGCCGCGCACACCGGATTTGGGCGGCACGGCCAGCACGACCGAGATGGGCGAGGCCATTGCTCGGCACATCGCGCAAGGGTGACGGCGCAGGCACCACCGCGTCGCACCCCCAACGGCACCCACGTCGAATGCTCCTAAAACAATAGCTTTCGGCGCTTGATGGACGGGCGCTACAGGCATTTTTGATTGTGAACCGCCACAAAACGGGGTAAGGTGCCCCCTGCGACCGCCACCCAGAAAGAACCGCCCCATGCCCACCCACAACCCCTTCAAGAACGCCCTCGCCGCCCGCCAGCCCCAGATCGGCCTGTGGCTCTCCATGGCCGAGCCTTACCTGGCCGAGGTGGCCGCCACGGCGCGCTACGACTGGCTGCTGATCGACGGCGAACATGCGCCCAACGACCTGCGCAGCACGCTCGCGGCGCTGCAGGCCATTCAGGGCCACCCCGATTCGCACGCCGTGGTGCGCGTGCCACACGATGGCACGGCGCTCATCAAGCAGGTGCTGGACATTGGCGCCAGATCGCTGCTCGTACCCATGGTGGACACGGCCGAACAGGCGCGCGCCATCGCGGCGGCCACGCAGTACCCGCCGCGCGGCGTGCGTGGCGTGGGCAGCGCCGTGGCACGCTCCTCGCTGTGGACGGCCCGCGCCGACTACATGGACGTGGCCGACGACGAAATCTGCCTGCTGGTGCAGGCCGAAACGGTGACCGCCATGCGCAACCTGCGCGAGATCTGCGCCGTGGACGGGGTGCACGGCATCTTCATCGGCCCGGCGGACCTGTCGGCCTCCATGGGCCACCGCGACAACCCCGGCCACCCGGAGGTGCAAGCCGCCATCGAGAGCGCCATCGCCACCATCGTCGCCAGCGGCAAGGCGGCGGGCATCCTCACCTCCGACCCGGCGCTGGCCGAGGGCTACCTGCGGCTGGGCTGCACCTTCGTGGCCGTGGGGGTGGACGTGCTGCTGTTCGCCCACGCGGCGCGGCAGTTGCGCGCCCGGTTCAGCGGTGGTGCACCGTCAACGCACACACCCGGCACCGCCTACTGACAATCACGTGGGCCTGCGCCCAAAGCGTTCCAGCCCATCCCATGCCGACCGCACTGGCGGCCGCTCCAGCGGATGGGCGAGACCGACCTCGGCCAGGGTGTAACCACCCCGGCCGTAGTTGCACGCGGCGCAGGTGACGACGATGTTCGAGAGTTCGTTGCCGCCGCCATGGGCATGCGGCAGCAGGTGGTCGTATTGGGCCCACAGGGCGAAAAACGCGGCGTGCCGCTCCACATTGCGCTTGCCCCAGCGCAGCGCCTGGGGATAGGCCCGCTGGATGCGCTCGCGCACTTCCGCGCGGATGACCGGAATGCCGCAAAACCGGCAGTGAAATCCATCGCGCGCATGCAGTTGGCAACGCTCCTGCGCATTGGGCATGCGCGCGGCCACACGGTACTCGCTCGCAAGGCTGGGGGTACCGGAGGACTGGATAACGACGTAGGGGCTGTTCTTTCCCAGGATGGACTCAACCCACGCAGCCACCGGCGGCATGTCGGCCCGTCGGATCAAGGCCTCCGCCTGCGCCGCGTCCCCCAGAAGGTGGGCCGTTACCGCCGCGTCCAACAGCGCGGCAGCCTCCGCAATCTCCGGGATCGCATCACGGAAGCAGGCCCGCAGGGGTGCGTTGCCGCTCAATCAGCTGCCCGCCACCTTCATGCGGTTGATGAGCACCGAGCCCACGGTCTTGGCGCCGTAGGCGTAGGCATCGGCGCCCACGGCCTCAATGCCTTTGAACATGGTCTTGAGGTTGCCTGCGATGGTGATCTCGTGCACCGGGAAGGCGATCTGGCCGTTCTCCACCCAGAAGCCGCTGGCGCCGCGCGAGTAGTCGCCCGTCACGTAGTTCACGCCCTGGCCCATGAGCTCGATCACGAACAGGCCCGTGCCGAGCTTTTGCAGCATGGCTTCGAGGTCATCGCCCTTCTTCGTGCGGCGCGAGGTCAGCACCAAATTGTGCGAGCCACCCGCGTTGCCGGTGGTCTTCATGCCCAGCTTGCGCGCCGAGTAGCTGCTGAGGAAGTAGCCCTGCACGCGCCCGGCGTCCACCACCTTGCGCGGATGCACGCGCACGCCCTCCTCGTCAAACGGCGAGCTGCCCTTGCCGCGCAGCACGAACGGGTCTTCCAGAATGTCGATGTGCTTGGGAAACACCGGCTTGCCCAGCGAATCGACCAGGAAGCTGCTCTTGCGGTACAGCGCGCCGCCGCTCGTGGCCTGCACATAGGCGCCCAGCAGGCCAGCGGCCAGGGACGACTCGAACAGCACCGGGCATTCGGTGGTGGGGATCTTGCGACTGCCCAGGCGGCTCAGGGCGCGCTGGGCGGCATAGCGACCCACGGCAGCGGGCGAGGCCAGCTCGGAAGCGCTGCGCTGCGAGCTGTACCAGGCGTCGCGCTGCATCTCGCCATGCTTGCCTGGCAACGATGCAATGGGCGCGACCGACATGCTGTGGCGCGAGGTCGCATAGCCCCCCCGGAAGCCCCGCGTGTGTGCGCTGAAGAAATGGCTTTGCTGCGCAGACACGCCTGCGCCTTCGCTGTTGGTGATGCGCTTGTGCGTGGCAAAGGCTGCCGCCTCGCACTCCAGCGCCAGGCGCGCGGCCTCCTCACTGGTGATCTGCCAGGGATGGAACAAGTCCAGGTCACGGTGCTCGGCGGCAGGTGCGATGTCGTCGGCGTCGGGCAGGCCCGCCACCGGGTCTTCGGCGGTGAAGCGGGCAATATCGTAGGCGGCCTGCACGGTGCGCTCGATGGCGGCCTCGGAAAAATCAGACGTACTGGCATTGCCACGGCGGTGGCCCAGGTACACGGTCACGCCCAGCGACTTGTCGCGGTTGCGTTCCACAGTTTCCAGCTCGCCCTTGCGCACGCTGACCGACAGGCCGCAGCCCTCGGAGGCCTCGGCACCGGCGTCGGTGGCGCCCAGCTTGTGCGCGTGGCGCAAGGCGAGGTCCACCAGGTGTTCGAACTGGGCACGGGTATGGCTGAAGCCGGTATCAGAAAGCGTATGGTTCATGGCGGCAGCTATGATACTTGCCACTGCACACGCCGCCCGGCATATGACGCAGCCGCTGCGGCAAGCCCCCCATTCCCCACCCGATCCACCATGTCACGCAAACCCAAAAAAGGCTACTACGTGAAAGGCCAGTTCGTTGCCGAAGGCAGCGAGCTGGATCTGCAGCTCAAGGCCGAACTCAAGGGCACCGAAACCAGCAGAACCGACCTCAAGCGCGAAAGCGATGAGTTGCAGGAGCTGGGCAAAGACCTGCTCGGCCTGCGCGCTGATCTGTTCCAGCGCCTGCAGCTCCCCGAAACCCTGGTGCTGGCCCTGGGCGAAGCCCGACGCATCACCAACTTCGAGGGCAAGCGCCGCCAGATGCAGTATGTCGGCAAGCTCATGCGCAAGCTCGACGAAACCACCGTAGAGGCCGTGCGCGAAGCGCTGTCCGAACAGCGCAGCGGCCCGGCGCGTGAAACCCTGGCATTGCACCAGGCCGAGCACTGGCGCGACGAGCTCATCGCCCGCGACGGCGCCCAGGCCGAATGGATCGCGCAGTTTCCGGACACCGACATGCAGCAACTGCGCGCCTTGGTGCGTCAGGCGCGCAAGGACGCACTGCCCGCGCACGATGCAGCCGTGGCCCAGTCCCAAGGCAAGGCCCCACGCAAGGGCCGCGCATACCGGGAGCTGTTTGCCCTGCTGCGCGCCCAACTGGGTGCCCAGGCCGACGAGGAGCCAGACCTTTCCAGCGATGCGGACGAGCCCAATGACTGACGCCGCCGCCCACTCCCATGCGCCGGTGCGCATCGGCATTGTCTCCATCAGCGACCGTGCCAGCACCGGCGTGTACGAAGACAAAGGCCTACCCGCTTTGCAGGACTGGCTGGTGCGCGCGCTGCACAACCCCATCGAGTTTGTGTCCCGCCTTATTCCCGACGAGCAAGAGCGCATCAGCGCGACGCTGATGGAACTGGTGGATGAGCACCAATGCAGCCTGGTGCTGACCACGGGCGGCACGGGTCCCGCCCTGCGCGATGTGACCCCCGAAGCCACGCTGGCCGTGGCGCACAAGGAGATGCCCGGCTTTGGCGAGCAAATGCGCCAGATCAGCCTGCGCTTTGTGCCCACCGCCATCCTGTCGCGCCAGGTGGCAGTGATCCGGCACCAGAGCCTCATCATCAACCTGCCCGGCCAACCCAAAGCCATTGCCGAAACGCTGGAAGGCCTGAAGGACGCAAGCGGCCAGCCGCTGGTTCCCGGCATTTTTGCGGCGGTGCCTTACTGCATTGATCTGATCGGCGGCCCCTACCTGCAGACCCACGATGCGGTGTGCAAGGCGTTCAGGCCCAAGAGCGCCGTGCGCCCTCAGATGGAGGTTTGAGCCGGCGGGACCGGCGGCCGCAGGGTGGATTCCGACAGCAGCAGCGTCATGTCGTCGGAAGGCAGTGCCGCTGAGCACAGGTAGCCTTGGTAGAAGTCACAGGCCATGGCTTGCAAAGCCTGGCGTTGGGCGGCGGTTTCCACACCCTCTGCGACCACACTCAGGTGCAGGGCTCGGCCAAGGTGCACGATGGCGCTGACAATGGCACGATCCCCCTCATCCCCAGGGATTCCGCGCACGAAGGACTGGTCTATCTTCAGCTTATGGATGGGAAGATTCTTCAGGTAAGCCAAGCTGGAGTAGCCGGTTCCAAAATCATCAATGGCCAGGGCCACACCCAGCGCAGCCACCTTTTCCAGCCTTTGGGCCGCTTCCTGCGCATCCTGCAGCAGAATCGATTCGGTCAACTCCAGTTCCAGCAGGTGTGGGGGTAAGCGGTAGTCCTGCAGGAGCTTGGTGAGCCGATCGATAAAGTCCGGCTGGCGCATCTCCAGCGCCGAGATGTTGACGGACACCATGACCGCAAGACCTGCCTGGGCCCAGCGGGCAGCCTGCGCGACCGACTGCTCCAACACCCATGCACCCAGCGTGACGATGTAGCCCGTTTCTTCGGCCAGTGGAATGAACACCCCTGGCGACACCTTGCCCCACTGCGGGTCGGTCCAACGCAGCAGCGCCTCGGCGCCCACGATGCATCCCGTCGCCAGATCCACCTGGGGCTGGTAGTGCACACTCAGTCGCTGATGGGCAAGCGCCTGGCGCAGTGCATGCTCCATCTGCATGCGCTCCAGCAGATGGGTGCTCATCTGAGGCTGGTAAAACCCAAAGCTCCCCCGCCCCCGCTCCTTGACCTGGTACATGGCCGTGTCGGCCTGCTTGATGAGCTCGTCCAGTGTGCCTCCGTCCTGCGGGAACAACGCCAGTCCGATACTGCACTGGATGGAGAAGCCCATGCCGTCCAGCGTAAAGGGACGCAGCATCACATCAAGCAGGCGACGCGCCACCTGCTCGGCCACCTTGGCATCGCCGCCGTGCAGGTACATGGCGAACTCGTCTCCCCCAATGCGGCAAAGCATGTCGCTCTGGCGCAGGCAGGTCTGAAGCCGGGCTGCGACTTCCTTCAGCACGCGATCACCGAATTGATGCCCCAACGAATCATTGACGAGCTTGAAGCGGTCCAAATCCATGAACAGGATCGCAAAACCGGGGTCCGTGGCCCGCGCAGTGCGAATGGCTGTCTCCACACGTTGCGACAAGAGCAATCGGTTGGGCAACCCCGTCAGAGTGTCGCTGTAGGCCAGTTCGTCAATTCGCTTTTGTGCTGCGTGCTGTTGGGTCAGATCACGCACAAAACCAATGCTTTGTTCAAGCCGCCCATCGCCATCGCGCAGAGCCACCCAGGACAGATGCACAGCGCAGCCGCTCTCGCCTTCGCGGGGCAACCAAAGCTCGCCATTCCATACACCGCCATGGTCCCAATCACGCTGCACACATTCCATGAACTGGCGTGGCACGCCCACCCCCAGCAAATCCAAGATCTGGGCACCTTGCACATCCTGCAGCGGCCTACCCAAGATCCGTTCGCAGGCGGGATTGACCTGGACCAAGTGGTGCTGCGCGTCCGCCACGAAGATGGGGTAGGGACTGGCTTCGAACACCCGGCCCGCCAGTCGCAGCGCGGCCTGCGCTTGCACGTCACGCGTGATGTCACGGAAGGAGTACACCCTCCCCACCACCACCCCATGGCTGCGCTGCGGCACGCTGCGTCGCTCCAGCAACGTTCCATCACAGAGTTCAAGCACCTCGCAGGCATCGGCCTGCGGATCACATTCAAGCGCCTGAATGGCAGCACGGTAGGCCTGCGGATCGCGCACCCTTTGGGCCATGTGTGCCTGCAAAGCCGCATCATTGCGCTGTACCAGCAGAGACTGGGGCAGCGACCACAACTGCACAAAGCGCTGGTTGAAGGCCCGGATCTGCCCATCCAGGGTACACACCAGCATGCCATCGGCCGCAGAGTCCAATGTGGCGCGCAACTCCGACAGCAGAGTTTCCAGTTCTCGCTCGGCAGCTTCGCGTGCCGAACAGTCCGTCAAGGTGACAAGCAATGCCTGGTCATGCAGATCCTGCGGGCATGCCACCACCCGCTGCTCCACCGGCACCAGCGTACCGTCACACCGCTGCAGCTGGGTTTGGCACTGGGAGCCCTGCGCCAGCACCTCGGCCCCATCGGCCCAGAAGCACTGGTCTTGCGGGGTCGAAGCGAACCGAAGCACCGGCTCGCCCACCAGTTGCGCCGGATCCAGGCCCACAAGCGCCGCAGCCACCGCATTGGAAAACAGAATGGTTCGATGGCGGGTATCCACCAACCAGACCCCCTCCTGCAGGCCATCAAAGGCCTTGAGCAGCGGGGCGTCCAGGCGCTCACGCGTCACGTACCCACCTCCAGACGCTGGGCATGCACTGCGCGCTCAAAGAAATAACAGATGCGCTGACGCGGTGAAAGGTATTCCAGCGCCTCCCGTGGCAGCTGCCCTGGCCGCAGACTGCGGCGGATACCCAGATCTGGCTGCGTCTCCAGGTCAAGCACCAGCGCGCTCTCGCGAGGCACCAGCGGGTCATGGACGATGACTCTGGGGCGCAGTGGGCGCGAGGAATTGACCGATACGACCAAGGCATAACGGTTGTTCGCCAGCTGCACCACCGAACCGGGCGGGTACACACCCATCATCCGGATGAACAGCCCGAGCACCAAGGGGTCAAACAGCTCCTTTTGCTGAGCAAACATGACCGACAGCGCCTCATGGGGCGTCATGCCCATGGATGGACGCGCCGGGTTGCACAGGCGCTCGTAGTGATTGACAAGCGCGAGAATGCGCCCAGCCATGCAGAGCTCTTCGCCGCGCATGCGCAGCGGAAAGCCGCTGCCATCGGCCATTTCATGGTGTTGTGCCATGGCCAGCAGCACCGAACTGGGCAAACCCATGGCCTTTCCCAGCAGCACGGACTCGCCCACATGCCCACGGTAGCGGGCCAGATCCATGGGCTGGATACCAGGGAAAGGCAACACCAGGGATGCCGGAAGCTTGAGCTTGCCAATGTCATGCAAAAGCGCCGCCATCCCCAGATCCTGCAATGCCTGGGGCTCCAAGCCCTGCGCCTTGCCCATGAGAAGGCACAGAACCATGACGTTGACAGGGTGCAGCGCATTGCGCTCCCCCACGCCCTCGGACAGCAGCACAATCGTGGACTCGCTGCATTGCAGCAGTTCCTGCACGCACCCGTTGACCAGATTCTCGCTTTCCATGCGAGCCATGGCCGGACTGCCCCGCACGTTTTCGGCCAGTTTGCGGAACTGCCGGGTCGTCTCGACAAACCGCCGATCACAGGCCTCCAGGCGCTCGCGCTGCTGCCTGAGCTGTTCGTCGATTTGCGCGAGATCCGGAGCGGGGGCGGCGTGGCTCTTGCCATTGAGCGCAGCACCAGTGCTTGGCTGCACGCCCGGCTTTTTTACCGGCGCATGCACCTCTTCCATTGCATCAGAATCACTCAGCGATGGAATGCAACGGACCTTGTCCAACCCGAGTTCACGCAGGATTTCGAGTTGAGAATCCGAGGCAATGCGAAACCGATTGACCGGAAATGGATGGCTGAGCCAGCCCAGATCGAGCACGATGTACATGCCGATGCGCAGTTGGTGGATGTCCACCAGGATGGAGGGCTCTTCTTCCATTGCAGGAATGCTGCGTTTCAGTGATCACAGGATAGTCGCTTTGCATTATCAAGCGCTTGTTCCCACCGTTTCAGCTTGGCAGACCAATTGCTGCAATATAGCAACATTTGTATCTAATCGCAGATCAGTGATGGGCGATAGATCAAATCGTGCCACAGGGCCCAAACCGCCACGCCGCTGAGCAGCAATCCGGCCAGTCGCGTGCCCCAATCGGTTCGCCAGGCATTGACGCGGACGCGCACCTGCAACCAAAGCCAGGGGGCCAGCAACAGCCATAACCCGCTACCCAGAGCGAAAAAGGCCATCGCCAACGCACCTTGCAGTGCGCCCCCCGTCAATGCGGCGACCAGCAATGCCGAATACAGTAAGCCACATGGCATCAATGACCAAAGCATTCCTGCCATGAACACACCTGTGTGTGACTGAACGAGTGGTTGAACCCGCCGCCACACCGAGCGTCCTGCACGCTCCACCCAGACAGGCTGGCGCGCCTGGAGCAACAGCAAGACGCCCCATGCCAGCACGGCCACATGAAAAAAAGTCCATACGGGACGCAGCGCAGACGCCTGCTGTGTCAGCCATGCCAGACTCTGCATGGCCACAGCAGCCAGCGCGCCCACCAAGCTGTATCCGAGGATGCGCCCTGCATGGTAGGCGGACAACCTGCGCCAAGGCACGGCACGGTTCGCCCAATGGACGGGTTGTTCAGCCTCTTGGGCGCCCCCCCCGGCGCCCGACACCACCGCACTGCAAGGTGCGGCACACATGACAAGGCAGTGCGACCCACCCGCAAGCCCTATGATGAGTGCGGTCCAGGCCAGTGAGGAAAGCATGCAGGTGGCGTATTCCGCGAGGAAAGTTAGATGATCCGCGAAAACCGCGCGCGGTTCTTGTCGGCCTGCAGATACCTGTCAAACACCATGGCAATGGCACGCACGAAGTACCAACCCATGGCCGTGACCTCCAAGCCCTCGTTGCTGACCATAACAAGGCCCTGCTGCTCCAGTTCCTTGAGCTGCTCCAGCTCCGACGCAAAATAGTCCCGCACATTGATCAGCCAGGCCTGCTCCAGCGGCTCAAACAGCAGTTCGCCCTGGCACATGATGGCCATGATGACGGCGCGGCGCACCAGATCATCGCGCGTGAGCGCCAGACCACGCACCACAGGCAGACGCCCCTGATTGAGCAAGTCGTAATAGTCTTCCAGTGTCTTGGCATTCTGACTGTAGGTAGCACCCACACGGCCGATGGCGGATACGCCCAGACCGATCAGGTCGCAGTCCGGCTGCGTGCTGTAGCCCTGGAAGTTGCGATGCAGCCTTCCCTGGCGCTTGGCCACGGCCAGCGCGTCCTCGGGCAGTGCAAAGTGGTCCATGCCCACATACACATAGCCCGCGGTGCTGAAGGCTTCGAGCGAGCGTGCCAGCATGGACACCTTGGACGACGCCATGGGCAGGTCAGCCCACACGATGCGCCGCTGCGCCTTGAAGCGCTCGGGCAGGTGGGCATAGGCATAGAGGGCGATGCGGTCAGGCCGCAATTCGGCCACCTGGGCCAATGTGCGGTCAAAGGACTCCGGCGTCTGTTTGGGCAGACCGTAAATCAGATCCACATTGACGGAGTCAAAGCCGATGCTGCGCGCAGACTCCACCAAGGAAAACACCTGTTCTGCTGGCTGGATGCGGTGCACGGCTTTCTGCACCTCAGGATCAAAGTCCTGTACGCCAAAGCTCAGACGGTTGAATCCGAGTTCCGCCAGCAGCGCCAGGCGATCCGCATCCACGGTACGGGGATCGACCTCAATCGAGTACTCCCCCCCCGGCACCAGCGTGAAGCTGCTGCGCAGCATCCCCATCAGGTCACGCAGGCCTGCATCGGATAGAAAGGTCGGCGTCCCTCCGCCAAAATGAATCTGGCTGACCATCTGGCCCACACCGCAATGGGCGGTATGGAGATCGATCTCGCGCTGGAGGTAGCGCAGGTACACATCGGCACGGTCGTGGTGCTTGGTGATGATCTTGTTGCAAGCACAGTAGTAGCACAGCGATTCACAGAACGGAATGTGCACATAGATCGACAGTGGCAACGCCTTGCCCACCGGACTTTGGCGGCGCTGCCCAAGGGCAAGCACGTAGTCCTGCTCTCCGAACGCATCCACAAAGCGATCGGCAGTGGGGTAAGAGGTGTAGCGCGGACCGGAAACGTCGTAGCGGGTCAGCAGTTCGGGGGTGACAATTGTCATTGTTATTCCTGGCTAGCGTGCTTAATGTGCACCAGATTGCCCTTGCGACCCTTGATTCCCGTCAAGCATCCGACATCCGAGTGCAGGATTGGATCATCACCAAGCGGATAGGTCATAATTTGACCTATGTCACACCCCGCCCGCATACCCATCGTCCGTTCGTTACCTGATTCCGAAACGGAAGGATCGGCATGCGAGGATTCACAGACACCCCTGCATATGACACCGCAGACCATCAAGGTTGCCTGCTCCAATTGCAATCTGCGTGAGCTTTGCATGCCGCTGGCTCTCTCCGATGAGCAACTGCGACGTATTGACGACGTGGTGGCCGTGCGTCGGAAAATCAAGCGCGGCAGCACCTTGTTCCGCAACGGTGAAGCCTTCACCTCGCTGTTTGCCATACGCACGGGGTTCTTCAAGACCTGTGTCGCGACTGAAGATGGGCGCGACCAGGTCACCGGCTTCCAGATGGCTGGCGAGATCATTGGTCTGGACGGCATCGTCAATGACCACCATACCTGCGACGCCGTGGCACTGGAAGATGCCGAAGTGTGCGTCATGCCCTTCGAGCGCATCGAAGAACTCTCCCGCGAGGTGAATGCGCTGCAGCACCATGTGCACAAAATCATGAGCCGCGAAATCGTGCGTGAGCACGGGGTGATGTTACTCCTGGGCAGTATGCGGGCAGAGGAACGGTTGGCGGCTTTCTTGCTCAACTTGGTGCAGCGACTACATGCACGCGGATTCTCGCAATCCGAGCTGATTTTGCGCATGACCCGAGAGGAAATCGGAAGCTATCTCGGCCTCAAGCTGGAGACGGTGAGCCGCACCTTCTCCAAGTTCGTGGACGACGGCATTGTGGAAGTGAAGCAGCGTCACGTGCGGATACTGAGTCCCGAGGCACTGCATCGCATCGTCAACAACCAGGCTGCCTGCCACTGAACCCCTTGCGCCGCGGCAGACTTACCCCACAGGACGCCGCTGCGAACGCGCCACACCGCAGACTTTGCCGCCAGAGCTTGGCGCCACAGCAACAAGCCGAAGCAAAAAAACATCCCGCTCGCTTGGAAAGCCGTTTTTTTGCCGTTAGCATCGACCTGCCAGTGGACATGCAGGTTTTCGCTGGCGCTATTGACCAATCCCCATAAGGAAAATCCGAAAATGGCAACTGCTAAGAAAGCCCCGGCCAAGAGCGCCGCAGCCAAGACCGCTGCTCCCGCCAAGAAGCGCACCCCCAACGCAGCATTCATGAAGGCGCTCACCCCCAGCCCTGCGCTGGCCGCCGTGGTGGGTGCCAGCCCGCTGCCTCGCACCGAGATCATCAGCAAGCTGTGGGTTTACATCAAGGCCCAGAAGCTGCAGGACAGCGCCAACAAGCGCATGATCAACGCCGACGCCAAGCTCAAGCCCATTTTCGGCAAGGATCAGGTGTCCATGTTTGAAATGGCGGGCCTGATTGGCAAGCACGTCCAGTAAGGACGGCCCCTCCGAGAAGAAGCCGGCTCTGCCGGCTTTTTTGTTGGCCACAAGCAACAATATGCCCCTTGAGCCGCATCAATTTGAATGCTAACCAATCTCGTTTGGCTTAACATTCTCTTGCGAGTTCCTGCATAGCCAAACCTCCGCGCCAGCCATTGCCCTCTCGCCTCTTTCACTGCATGCGTTCAAGCGCCTGCAGCCATGTGCATTGCTCTTACCCATGGAGGCCCGATTGGCATACCCCCCCGTGCAGCGCAACCCGAGCGCGCAGCAGTTTTCTCTCACACCCCCCTCGCCACTGCGATTGCTGCCGCTGGCCATTCTGATGCTGGCGGCGTCCCTGGACGTGCAAGCCCAATCCGCCGACGCAGACCGCAGCCTGGCCCCGGTCACGGTGCGTGAACGCGCCGAGGCCGCCGAAGGCAAAGACAGTGTGCGGGCCACCGAGACCACCATCGGCAAGGGCAAACAGCAGTTGCGCGACATCCCGCAGTCGGTCACCGTGGTGACCGAACGCCTGATCGATGATCGCAACCTCGACACCGTCAAGGAAGCACTGAAAAACACCGCAGGCATCACCTTCCTGGCAGCAGAAGGCGGCGAAGAAGACATTCGCCTGCGCGGCTTTGCCCTGCAAAGCACGGGCGACATGTTCATCGACGGCATGCGCGACCCAGCGTTCTACGAGCGCGATACCTTCAATCTGGATCGCATGGAAGTGCTGCGCGGCTCCGCCTCCATGCTGTTTGGGCGTGGATCGACCGGCGGCGCCGTCAACCAGGTGAGCAAGGCACCGCGCCTGATCGACACCCACCAGGTGGACCTGACGCTGGGCAACCACGCGTACCGCCGTGTCACTGGCGACTTCAACTGGCACACCGGCGAAAACGCCGCTTTGCGCATCAATGCCATGGCCACCAAGGCCAACAACAACGGCGCGGGCAGCAGCCTGGACAAGAGCGGCATTGCAGGCACCTACGCCTGGGGTATCGGCACGCGCGACGAGTTCGCCGTCAGCCTGTACCACCTGGACAACAACAACGGCATGAACTACGGCATGCCCTGGATTCGGCCCACAGCCAACGCTGGCGTGGCCGACACCACGCTGTTGCCGCTGGATCCTGCCAACTACTACGGCGCGAAGAGCGACTACAACGATGGCAGCGCCAGCATGGTGACCCTGTCCCATGTGCACCGGTTTGAAGGCAGCGCCGAACTCAAGACGCAATTGCGTGCAGGCCAGTTCGAGCGCGACCAGCGCGCAGGCGCCATTCGCCTGGCCGCCGCTGCACAGCAGCCTGGCGGCGTGGCCGCAAGCCTGGCGAACTTCGGTCCCGCCACCCGTCTCACGCGGGGGAACCACCTGAAAATCCAGGACATGGACACCGTGCACCTGCAGAGCGACTTCAGTGACAAGTTCCAGGCACTGGGCGTACGCCACGAACTGCTGGCCGGCTTCGACTTTGCACATGAGAAAAAGAAAGTGTATGGCGCTCGCAGTGCCGCCCAGGGCGGCGTGACCATCAACAAGCCCACCACGACGGTCGGCACGCCCAACGATGGCGCGTGGGTGGATGAACGCAGCCGCGTGCTGCGCACCACCAGCGACTTTGAGGCCAAGGGCTGGGGCATCTATGCGCAAGACCTCGTGCAGGTGGCGCCCCACTGGAAGCTGCTGGGTGGCCTGCGCTACGACAGCATGGACGGCGACTACAACTCGTACGCCATCCCGAGCGCTGCGCCAGGGCCGGTCACCACCACCGCCTATCGACAGAAGATTTCCGAATGGAGCAAACGCTTTGGCGTGCTGTACCAGCCCACGCCCCTGCAGTCGTACCACTTCTCTTATGGCACCTCGTTCAACACTTCAGGGGACACCTATTCATACAGCGCAGCGACGGTCAACACGCCGCCTGAGTCGAGCCGCAACATCGAAATCGGCGCAAAAATCGACTCTGCCGACAAGCGCTTCACCACCCGTCTTGCGGTGTTCCATGCGGCCAAGCTCCACGAGCGCAACACTGACCCCGACCTGAACATCGCCGTGCTGTCGGGCAAGCGCCATGTGGCGGGGGCAGAAATCGACATTACCGGTCGCCTGACGCCCAAGTGGGAAGTCTATGGTTCCTACATGTGGATGCCGGACGCAAAAATCGACCGAGGTGCCGAAGGCGCCGAAGGCCAAGGCGCACGCCCATCGCTCACACCGCGCCACAGCGGCACGATCTGGACCACCTACCAGATCACGCCACAGTTGCGTGTGGGTGGCGGTCTGAATTTCCGCAGTTCGCAAACCCCCATCCGCAACCCTGGGTGGTCGGCGCCTGGCTACGTGACCGCCGACCTGATGGCCGAGTACGCCATCAACGACCGCTACAGCCTCAAGGCCAACCTCACCAACGTAACCAACAAGCTGTACGCCGATGCGCTGTACCCCGGTCACTACATTCCTGGCGCCGGTCGTTTGTTCCAGATCACTGCCAGCATGAAGTTCTGACTCCCAGCGAGCGCCCCAAAAAAACCGTCCACCCTGGACGGTTTTTTATTGGATACATCCACATGACTAGTAATGCGATCAATTCGTATTTATAATCAATACATCAGCAACCCGGCCCTGTCTCACCATGATCGTCTGCGTCTGCCACCGGATCTCCGACCGCGAGATTGCCCGCTTTGCCCGGGCAGGCATGGGGTTTGACGAAATCCAACTGGAGCTGGGCGTTGCCACCCAGTGCGGCAACTGCGAAGGTTGTGCGCGAGAGCTGGTGAGCCAGTGCCACGCAAGTGCCCCTCTCGCGGCAGTGCACAATGATGCCCATGCCCAGCGGGCATGTGCTTGCGCCGGCTGAGACCATGGAGCCCGTATCCACACTTGCTGTCTGTCTTTTGCTGGTGGTGGCAGGTTCCGTGTGGACCTTTCGCCGCTAGCTGCACCGGGCCCAATTTTCAGCTCTGGGCGGCTGTGCCTCATACGCCCCACATGAGCCTTTGTCTCTACTCTCAATGACCATGACATACGAAGAAGCGCCCCCCTCCGGCCTGGGACGCAACGCCCTGATCGCCATCGGCGTAGTGCTGCTGCATGTGGTGGCGCTGTGGGCTCTCCACACAGGTTTGCTGCGGCGCGCAGTAGAGGTGATCGTTCCCGCCGTGTTGCTGTCCGAGTTCGTGACCCCTCCAGCCCCGGTGGTCGCGCCAGAACCTCCCCCCCCGTTGCCCACCCCCCCCAAGCCGCAACCCAAAACCGTGCGCACACCCACGCCGCGCCCCGCGCCCGCGCCGCTGCCCGTGACCAACGCCCCTCCTTCGGACAACGCACCCGTGGTAGCGGCCGAGCCCGCGGCACCGAGCAACGCACCGGTCACGGCAGCACCCGTGACCGCACCCGAAGCCCCCCCTGCGCCACCGCGCATCGAGTTGCCTTCCAGCAACGCTGCCTATCTGCAAAACCCGGCGCCCACCTACCCCGCCATCAGCAAACGCATGGGAGAGCAAGGTAAGGTGGTGCTGCGGGTGTTCATTGGGACAGATGGGCTGCCCCAAAAGATCGAACTGAACCGCTCCAGCGGTTTCGAACGGCTTGACCGGCAGGCCCAGGAAACGGTCTCCCGCTGGAAGTTCGTACCCGGCAAACGCAACGGCGTTCCCGAAGCCATGTGGTACCTCGTCCCCATCAATTTTGTTCTCGAATAAACCTCAGGAGTTTTCATGGATACGCAATTCGGCATTGCCAACGTCTGGATTCAGGGCGACTTTGTGACCCGCGCCGTCGCGGTGCTCTTGCTTGGCATGTCCCTGGCTTCCTGGATCGTCATCCTCATCAAGGCGCTGGACATCGTGCGCTTCAAGAAATACGCCCAGGCCGTCACCACTTTCTGGCACAGCGACGACCTGGCCGACGGACTCAACCGCCTGGGCAATGACCCCAGCAACCCGTTCCGCCAACTGGCCATCGAAGGCCGTGAAGCCACGGCTCACCACCGCAACACCAAAGCCCAGTTGCACGACAGCCTGGATGTGAGCGACTGGGTCACCGGGTGCATGCGCAACTACATCGATGGCTTTACTGCCCGGCTTCAGGCGGGCTTGGCCATCCTGGCCTCGGTGGGTTCCACTGCCCCCTTCATCGGCCTGTTTGGCACCGTGTGGGGCATTTACCATGCACTCCTCGCCATTGGCATGTCGGGCCAATCGACCATCGACAAGGTGGCGGGTCCGATCGGCGAAGCGCTGATCATGACCGCGCTCGGTCTGGCCGTGGCCATCCCGGCCGTGCTGGGCTACAACGCACTGGTGCGCGGCAACAAGCACATCCTCACCCGCCTCAACAGCTTTGCGCACGACCTGCACGCCTATTTCGTCACGGGCGCCCGCGTCGGAGCATCCAACGAGCCTGGCAACGTTCGCCCGCTCAAGAAAGGGAACTGACCATGGCCTTTGGTACCCAGGATGACGCAGACGACGTCATGAACGAAATCAACATGACGCCCTTGGTGGACGTGATGTTGGTGCTGCTCATCATCTTCATCATCACCGTGCCGGTGATGAAGCACTCGGTGCAGGTGGACCTGCCGCGCGCAGCCAACCAACCCGAAGAGGTGAAGCCCGAAACCATCCGCCTGAGCGTGACCGCCGACGGCCGCTACTTCTGGAACGGCCAGGAAGTGGGAGAAACCGAGCTGTCCTCCATGATGCAGGCCGAAGCCGCCAAGGAGCCCCAGCCCGACCTGCACATCCGCGGCGACCGCGAAGTGCGCTACGAGCGCGTCGCAGTGGCCATGGCCAGCGCCCAGCGCGCGGGCCTGCGCAAGATTGGTTTTGTGACCGATCCGCAGCAATAACCCCAGGCTTTGCAAAGGAACTCCGCAAGGCACTAGACAAGTAATTGCGAATCGTTATCATTACTTCATCAAACTGCTTTTCAGACCCTCCACCATGCAAGCCGCCATGCCCCGTCCCTCTGCGCTCGCCCAAGGCATCCTGCCCGCAGCCCCGGAAACCATGTCTGATGCGCCCAACCTGCCCGCCGTGGACAGCCACAGCCTGCTGCGCGGACACAAGGCCGTCACCATCCAGCACAACGGCGCGCTGTATCGCCTGCAGGCCACCCGTCTGGGCAAGCTGATCTTGACCAAATAGTTTCATCGTGGGGCGACTCCCGGACCGGCTCCCCGGTCCCCAAGGGTCGTTTTAGCCAGCCAACGGTTCAACCCCGCGTAGCCAGGCTTTTTTTCCCGACTTCAAACACAAAAAAACCGGCATCTGCCGGTTTTTTCCTG
Organism: Acidovorax sp. 210-6; assembly: GCF_010020825.1. Lineage (GTDB taxonomy): Bacteria > Pseudomonadota > Gammaproteobacteria > Burkholderiales > Burkholderiaceae_C > Simplicispira > Simplicispira sedimenti. The sequence goes on along the minus strand of NZ_JAACJE010000001.1, from coordinate 1,099,318 downwards.
CTCAAATCAGCCTCCAGCGCCCTATTTACAAGCGCAGATAGCTATTGCTTTTATAGCATTCAAAGCCCCAAGGCTGCGATTCCAGCCTTGGCGATCTGCGCATCTTCGGTGGACTTCACACCACTCACACCCACGGCGCCCAGGCACTGGCCGCCCTGCAGGATGGGCACACCGCCTTCCAACAAGCCATCGATCTCGGGCGCGCTCAGGAAGGCGGTGCGGCCATTGTTGATGATGTCTTCGTACACCTTGCTCTCGCGCCGCCCCAGCGCCGCCGTGCGCGCCTTGGCGGGTGCAATGTGTGCAGAGACAGGCGCCGCGCCATCCAGGCGCTGCAACCACAGCAGGTGGCCTCCGGCATCGACAATCGCGATGGTCACGGCCCACTGGTTCCGCAGGGCTTCGGCCTCGGCCGCCGCAGCGATTGTCTTGATGTCTGCCAATTCAAGGGTGGAGATGGTCTTCATGGTGTGCAAGGCCTTGTGGGCCACGGTGAAATCGACCGCGAGGGCCGGGAACGGGTGAGCTGCCAGCATAGCCAGGGTGCGCATCCACGTCACCTGCCTGCCGGTCAAAAGAACCTTGATCGAAAACGGGGTATTGCTTGCCGACGGAACCGACCCCTGGCACCCACACCTCTACAATGCGCCCACCTGCGCTGTGCAGGTCACTCAGGAGAGCAACGATGAACGAACGGGTCACCACCCTCCCCTCTGCGGACTATGGCTACGGCATTTCGCAGGAGCAGCGCCACAAGGTGCTGCGCAACACCTACTGGCTGCTGGCGCTGAGCCTGCTGCCCACCGTCCTGGGCGCCTGGATTGGCGTGGCCACGGGCATCACCCAAGCGCTGCGCGGCGGCGTGGGGCTGATCGTCTTCCTGGGCGGCGCCTTCGGCTTCATGTTCGCCATCGAGAAGACCAAGCACTCGGCCGCTGGCGTGCCGGTGCTGCTGGGCTTTACCTTCTTCATGGGCCTGATGCTCTCGCGTCTGATCGGCATGGTGCTGGGCTTCAAGAACGGCTCCGACCTCATCATGACGGCTTTCGCCGGCACGGCAGGCGTGTTCTTTGTCATGGCCAGCCTGGCCACGGTCATCAAGCGCGACCTCTCGGGCATGGGCAAGTGGCTGTTCGTGGGCGCCATGGTGCTGATGGTCGGCTCCATCATCAACGTGTTCGTGGGTTCGTCGGCGGGCATGATGGCCATCTCGGTCGCAGCCATCGGCATCTTCAGCGCCTACATGCTGTACGACCTGAAGCAGATCATGGATGGCGGCGAAACCAACTACATCAGCGCCACGCTGGCGCTGTACCTGGACCTGTTCAACGTGTTCCAGAGCCTGCTGGCCCTGCTGGGCATCATGGGTGGCGAACGCGAATAAACGCCGCCCGCCCCGCGCCAAGGCCCCGACCCGGGGCCTTTTTTGTGCCCGGCGCGTGCCCACAACCCTCAAACCCAGGGCGCGGCTGCCGATAATGGGGGCAGAACCCCGCTGAAAGCCCTTCCGACATGCGTCTTCGCGCTCTCTCTGCCACCGCCCTGGCCCTGTTGCTGGCCGGATGCGACCAGTTGGCCGCCATTCCCGGCATGGGGCCGGACCCACGCATTGCCCAGCGCGAGGAAGAAGCCAAGGCCATCGGCGGCGCATGCCGCCATGCCCTGCGCGGCCCGGAAGACTGCTACGCGCTGAACCCCAAGGCCAGCAAGTCCGCCATCTTTGCGGGCTGGAAGGAAATGGACCAGTACATGCGCGAGAACAAGATCGAAGGCAGCCCTTCGGTCATTGCCCCCGCCGCATCCAAGCCCGCGGCCGCGGAAAAACGCGAAGCCAGCGCCGAGAAGTAATCACCCGCGCTCAAAAACGGCCATGCTTTCAACATGTGCCGTGTGCGGGAACATGTTGACCACCCCCGCCGCCGTGCAGCGGTAGCCCGCCTGGTGTACCAGCAGGCCCGCATCGCGCGCCAGAGTGGCGGGGTTGCAGCTCACATAGACGATGCGCTGCGGCGGCGTCCAGTGCTGCGCGGCGGCCGGCAGCACGGGTGCACCTTCGGCCCCACGCCGCGCCTGTTCGATGTCGGCCAGCGCCTTGGACAGGGCAAACGCACCCTCGCGCGGCGGATCGACCAGCCATTTGTCCGCCTGGCCGTCGGCCACCAGCATCTCTGGCGTCATTTCAAACAGGTTGCGTGCTACAAATTTTGTAGCTACCAGCGCTTTATGGGCGGGCGCTAGAGCCTTGTTTTTCTCATAGTTTTCACGCGAGCGGGCGACCAAGGTCTCGCTGCCTTCAATGCCCAGCACCTCGCGCGCCTGGGTGGCCAGCGGCAGCGTGAAGTTGCCCAGGCCGCAAAACCAGTCGATAACGCGCTCGTGGGACTGCACCTCCAGCAGACGCAGCGCACGCGAGACCAGCACGCGGTTGATGTGCGGGTTGACCTGCGTGAAATCGGTGGGCCGAAACGGCATGGTGATGCCAAAGTCGGGCAGCGCATACGCCAGGGGCTCCACGGCTTCGTCGAGCAAATGCACCGTGTCCGGCCCCTTGGGCTGGAGCCACCATTGCACGCCATGGGCCTGGGCAAAGGCGCGCAGCTGCTGCTTGTCTGCCTCGGACAGGGGCTCCAGGTGGCGCAGCACCAGGGCGGTGACGGTGTCGCCACACGCCAGCTCGATCTGCGGGCAGGTGTCGCGCGCATCCATGCGGGCAATCAGCGCCCGCAGCGGCATGAGCAGGGCATCGACATGCGGCGGCAGGATCTTGCAGGTCTGCATGTCCGCGATGTAGCGGCTCTTGCGTTCGTGAAAGCCCACCAGCACCACGCCCTTCTTGAGCACATGGCGCACCGACAGGCGGGCACGGTAGCGGTAGCCCCAGGAAGGCCCTTCGATAGGGCGCAGCAGGGTTTCGGCCCGCACCTTGCCCAGGTGCCACAGGTTGTCCTCCAGCACACGCTGTTTGACGGCAACCTGCGCCGCCATGTCCAGGTGCTGCATCTTGCAGCCGCCACAGGCCCCGGCGTGCAGGCCGAAGTGCGGGCAGGCAGGCCGCACACGCTGGGACGATTCGCGGTGGATGGCCGTCAGGCTGGCCTGTTCCCAGTTGTTCTTCTTGCGGTGGGTGTTGGCGCTGACCACCTCGGTGGGCAATGCGCCATCAATGAACACCACCTTGCCATCGGGCTTGCGGGCCACGCCCTGGGCATCCAGGTCCAGGGCCTGCACCAGCAAATGGCCGTCAGGGAGTTCGGGGGCCGCGCTCAGGCCCGAGGGGGTATCGGGGGATTGGTCTTTGGATTCGCTCATGCCCCCGATTGTCTCAGCCTTGCGGGTCGGGGCTGGCTTTGGGGATGGGGGGTTGGGTTGGCGCTGGCAAGGCCATCTTGGGGGTCAGGCGGTTGACTTCGGCATCGCAACCGTGGTTGTCCAGCGAGAACACCAACTTTCCGCCCGGCGCCACCTTGGGCAGGGTCTGGTGCAGTGGCAAGGACAGATCGACCGGTGGCTCCGTCGAACGGTACAGCACCTGGTCATCCGGGCCATAGACCACATAGCAGGTGGCCAGTGCCTGCTGGGCACCCAGTACCCCGCACAGGGCCAAGGCAGCACAACGGAACGCGCGCATGGTTCTTCTCCTCGGTTTGCTTAGAACTTAGTCTGGCGCGATTATGCCGGGCCACACTGGCCAGGCAAGCCCTCACAGCGGCAAGCGGGTGCTGTGCTTGACTTCCTCCATCACCGCATAGGTGCGCGTCTCACGCACACCCGGCAGTTGCCACAGCACGGCGCCCGCAAATTCGCGGTAGGCATTCATGTCGGCCGTGCGCGTCTTGAGCAGGTAGTCAAAGCCGCCCGCCACCATGTGGCATTCCATGATCTCGGGGCGCACCTGCACAGCGGCCTTGAACTGCTCGAACACATTGGGCGTGGTGCGGTCGAGGAGCACTTCCACAAACACCAGCATCCCGGCGCCAAGCTTGAGCGGATTGAGCCGCGCCTCGTAGCCCACGATGTAGTCCTCGCGCGTCAGGCGCTGCACGCGCGCCAGCACGGCCGTGGGTGAGAGCGCCACGCTCTCGGCGAGCTTGAGGTTGGATATGCGACCGTCTTCCTGCAGGATCGCCAGAATCTTGCGGTCGATACGGTCCAGATCATCGGGGTGTTTTTCCATTGGTAGTGAAATATTTGTTTTCGATGCAATTATTTGGATATTAATTCATCCCTCTTCGAAGGATGATGCGCACATTCCGGGCCACAGGTGCCTGGGCCCACCACATCCCCACCACCGCCATGACCACAGCCTTTGCCGCCTTCGCCCCCCGCCCAGCCGACACGAACCCGCTGCGCGCCGCCATCACTGCCGCCACCCGCGTGCCCGAACCCGTGGCCCTGGCCCCTCTGCTGGAACAGGCCCGCCTTCCGCAGGACAAGGACCAGGCCACCCAGGCACTGGCCCTGCGCATCGCGGGCACACTGCGCCAGCGCAAGGCCTCGGCAGGCCGCGCCGGCATCGTGCAGGGGCTGCTGCAGGAATTTGCCCTCTCCTCGCAAGAAGGGGTGGCGCTGATGTGCCTGGCCGAAGCCCTGCTGCGCATCCCCGACGCCGCCACGCGCGACGCATTGATCCGCGACAAGATCAGCAACGGTCAGTGGGAACACCACCTGGGCAAGAGCCCCTCGCTCTTCGTCAACGCTGCCACCTGGGGCCTGCTGCTGACCGGCAAGCTCACGGCCACGCACAGCGAGGGCAGCCTCTCGGCATCGCTGGGGCGGCTCATTGGCAAAGGCGGCGAGCCGCTGATCCGCAAGGGCGTGGACATGGCCATGCGCATGATGGGCGAGCAGTTCGTGACGGGCGAGACCATTGCCGATGCGCTGTCCAACGCCCGCACCATGGAAGCCGAAGGCTTCCGCTACTCCTACGACATGCTGGGCGAGGCCGCGCTCACCAGCGAAGACGCCGCGCGCTACTACCAGTCCTACGAACAGGCCATCCACGCCATCGGCAAGGCATCCAACGGGCGCGGCATTTACGAAGGGCCCGGCATCTCCATCAAGCTGTCGGCCCTGCACCCACGCTACAGCCGCGCCCAATGGCAGCGCGTGATGGACGAGCTGTTCCCGCGCGTGCTGCGCCTGGCCGAGCTGGCGCGCCAGTACGACATCGGCCTGAACATCGACGCCGAAGAGACCGAGCGCCTGGAGACCTCGCTCGACCTGCTCGAACGCCTGTGCCACGCTCCCAGCCTGCAGGGCTGGAACGGCATTGGCTTCGTGATCCAGGCCTACCAGAAGCGCTGCCCCTTCGTCATCGACTTCTGCGTGGACCTGGCCCGCCGCACGCAGCGCCGCCTCATGGTGCGCCTGGTCAAGGGCGCGTACTGGGACAGCGAGATCAAGCGCGCCCAGGTCGATGGCCTGGCCGACTACCCCGTGTACACGCGCAAGGTGCATACCGACGTGTCCTACCTCGCCTGCGCGCGCAAGCTGCTGGCCGCACCCGAAGCCATCTACCCCCAATTTGCCACGCACAACGCACACACGCTGGCGGCCATCTACCACATGGCGGGCCACAACTACTACGCGGGCCAGTACGAGTTCCAGTGCCTGCACGGCATGGGCGAGCCGCTGTACGAGCAGGTGGTAGGCGCCGTCACCGCAGGCAAGCTGGGCCGCCCCTGCCGCATCTACGCCCCCGTGGGCACGCACGAAACCCTGCTGGCCTATTTGGTGCGCCGCCTGCTGGAAAACGGCGCCAATACGTCCTTCGTCAACCGCATTGCCGACCCCGCCGTGGCATTGGAAGACTTGGTGCAAAACCCGGTGGCTGCCGTGCTGCAAGCGGCCCAGATGGAGGGTGCCGCCGGCCTGCCCCACCCAAGCATTCCGCTGCCGGTGCGGCTGTATGGCTCGGAGCGCAACAACTCGCAAGGGCTGGATCTGGCCAATGAGCAGGTGCTGACCGACCTGTCCACCACCTTGCGCCAAAGCGCGCTGCAGCCCTGGCACGCCGGGCCGCTGCTGGCCCAAGACACCGCCCCCGGCACCACCCAGCCGGTGCGCAACCCAGCAGACCACCAGGATGTGGTCGGTCAGGTGCAGGAAGCCACGCTGGCCGAGGTGGACCAGGCCCTGGCCTGGTCCAGCGAGGCGGCTGCCCCCTGGGCAGCCACTGCCCCGGCGGAGCGTGCCAACGCCCTGCTGCGCGCCGCCGACCTGCTCGAAGCGCAGATGCCGCAGCTCCTGGGCCTGCTGATGCGCGAGGCAGGCAAGACCTGCGCCAACGGCGTGGCCGAGGTGCGCGAAGCGGTGGACTTCCTGCGCTACTACGCCGCACAGGTGAAGGCCGACTTCCACAACGACACCCACCTCCCCCTGGGCCCGGTGGTCTGCATCAGCCCATGGAATTTTCCGCTGGCCATTTTTGTGGGTCAGGTGGCTGCGGCTCTGGCCGCAGGCAACACGGTGCTTGCCAAGCCCGCCGAGCAGACACCGCTGATCGCCGCGCAAGCCGTGCGCGCCTTGTGGCAGGCAGGCGTGCCCCGGGCCGCCGTACAGCTGCTGCCCGGCCAGGGCGAGACCGTGGGCGCACGCCTGGTGGGCGATGCACGCACCATGGGCGTGGTGTTCACTGGCTCCACGGAAGTGGCGCGCATTCTGCAGCGCACGCTGGCCGGACGGCTGGACGCACGCGGCAACCCGGTCACGCTGATCGCCGAAACCGGCGGACAGAACGCCATGGTGGTGGACTCGTCCGCGCTGGCCGAACAGGTGGTGGGCGATGCCGTGGCCTCGGCCTTTGACAGCGCAGGCCAGCGCTGCTCGGCCCTGCGTGTGCTGTGCGTGCAGGAGGAAGCGGCCGACCGCATCGTGGCCATGCTCCAGGGCGCCATGGCCGAACTGCGCCTGGGCAGGCCCGACGCCCTGCGCGTGGACGTGGGGCCGGTGATCGACCGCGAAGCGCAGGCAGGCATCCTGGCCCACATCGAAGCCCTGCGCACCAAGGGCAACCGGGTTTTCCAGGCGGACGAACACCGGCCCTCGGATGCCGGCACCTTCGTGCCCCCCACACTGATCGAAATCGACAGCCTGGCCCAACTGCAGCGCGAAGTGTTCGGCCCCGTGCTGCACGTAGTGCGCTACGCCCGCAAGGACCTGGCGCGCCTGATGCAGCAGATTGCCGCCACCGGCTATGGGCTTACGCTGGGCCTGCACACCCGCATTGACGAAACCATCGCACAAGTGCTGGCGCTGGCCCATGCCGGGAACATCTACGTGAACCGCAACATGGTGGGCGCTGTGGTGGGCGTGCAACCTTTTGGCGGAGAAGGCCTGTCGGGCACCGGCCCCAAGGCCGGAGGCCCGCTGTACCTGCTGCGCATGCTCTCACGCCATCCTGCGGGTGCGTTGGCCCTGTCCCTGCGCGGCGCGCAGTCGCAGGGGCCTGCGCCCGCTGCGCTGACGGCATTGCAGGCCTGGGCCAGCCAACGCCACACCGCATGCGCGAGCGCTTGCGAACGCATGACCCGCCTGTCGCCCACCCACATCACCCAGGCCCTGCCCGGCCCCACGGGCGAAAGCAACACCTACAGCATCCTGCCGCGTGCACGGGTGCTGTGCCTGGCCTCCAGCGATGCCGACCGCCTGACCCAGCTGGCAGCGGTACTGGCGGCAGGCGGACAGGCCCTGTGGCCCGCGGAATGCGAGGCCCTGCACCAGCAACTGCCTGAAGCCGTGCAGGAACATGTGTCGCTGGTCGCCCAATGGCAGGCCGAAAGCGTGTGGTTCGACGCGGTGCTGCACCATGGCGACGCCGACGCGCTGCGCGCGGTCTGCCAGGCGGTAGCGCAGCGCCCTGGCCCCATCGTTGGTGTGACGGGCCTGCCGACAGGCGCCACCGACGTTCCCCTGGAGCGCCTGGTGCACGAGCGCTCGGTGAGCGTGAACACCGCAGCCGCCGGGGGCAACGCGAGCCTGATGACCATCGGCTGATGGATGGAAGCGTCAGACCCCACCGAACTCCGAATCTGCCCCTTCCTCGACCACGGCTTTGCGCCACCGGCGGTAGCGCAGGGCCTGTAGCATGAACGGTAGCGGCTGGCTGCTCCCAAGCAGGGACACGGCCTCCGTCTGACTTGCCAACGAAAAGCCGGGAACATTTGCGCCGCTGGTTCGTTGACATGGTCGTTCACCATGAAATCCTGCCGCCATCTTGATGAAAGCGAGTGCATCGCCCGTGCCCAGCGGGGCGATGTGCTGGCGTTTTCAGAGCTGGTGTCGCGCCATCAGGACCGCATCTACCGCTTTCTCGCACGGCTGACGCGATCGCCGGACGACGCGCTGGATTTGACGCAGGAGACCTTCCTCAACGCCTACCAGGCGTTGGGCCGCTGGCGCCCGCAGGCGCGCTTTTCCACCTGGTTGTTCCAGATCGCCCGCAACCTGGCCTTTGATCAGTTGCGCCGATCCCGGCGCGTCGAATTCGTGACGCTGGAAGAAGAGCAGGCATCGGGCATTCAGGATGCCGGCCCCACCCCTGAGGCCGCCTTGCAGACCACGCAACGCCTGCACGCCTTGGAGCGGGCCCTGGCCAGGCTTCCGGCCGAGCACCGGGAAATTTTGCTGCTCCGGGAGATCGAAGACCTGGGCTATGAGGACATTGCCGCAGTGCTCGGCATCCATCTGGGCACCGTGAAATCGCGCCTGGCACGCGCGCGCGCTGGACTTTTGGAGCATATGCCGCCCTGACCGGAGACACCACCATGACCTGCCCTTGCACAGAAGAACTTTCCGCCTATTCCGACGGCATCCTGGAGGCCTCGGAGCAGCGCGCCATCGCGCTCCATCTGCAGACCTGCGTGCATTGCCAGCAAAAGCTCGACGGCTTCGTGGCCTTGCGGCAGGGGCTGCGCACATTGCCATCCCCCCCGCTGGGATTTGACGTGGCCCGCCACCTGGAAGAGCGCTTGTCACGCCCGGCGCCCAACCGGCGCAGGCCCTGGCACATGCAGGCTGGAGACTGGATCCGCTGGTTGCCCGCCGGTCTCGCAACAGGCATGGCATTGGCCTCGGGCATATGGCTCGGAGGACTGCTGGTCGGTGGTGGATCGGCCGTCGTGGCGCGGCCCTCTGTCTCGGTGCGCGTTTTTGATCCGGTTCCCCCTGGCGGTCTCTGCACGGTCAGCGAGATCTGCCGACTTTCGAAAGGAATGCCATGAACCACGCCACTTGGACACGTTCTCTGTTGGCCATTTCGCTCGCGCTGAATCTGGGCGTCGTGGCAGCGCTGGTCTTGCGTCAACCACCTCCCGCAGATCCGCCTGCGGCCGCCCACGAGGCCCCTGTGAATCTGCAGGACTACCTGGAACTGACCGGCGAACAACGGCAGCACTGGCAGCAATTGGAGCCCGGCTTTCTCACCGAAGTCTCGGCCAACTGGAACGCCATCCGCAAGCACCGGGAAGCACTGGTGCGCCACATCTTCGCCGCTGCCCCTGACCGGCAGGCGATCGACGCCGAGCAAGCCGCCATCGCACGCTTGCAGGCCGAACAGCAACAGCGCGTGATTGCCCAACTGCTGGCCGAGCGCGCACTGCTCAACGAAGCGCAGCGTGTCCGTTTGATGGAACTGCTGCTGCGTCGCTATGCGCAGGAATCCTCCGAGGAAGAATTGCTGCATCGCGAGTGATATCCAAGCGCCTGCACAAAAGCTTGGAACATTTGGCTCCGAGGTTCGTTGAAGAAGGCAAGGTCGCGCCGCGTGGCGCACCTCCTTCGTTCAACCTCTTTCGGAGCACCTGATGAAACCCACCCTGCCCCTGCTTCTTGCCATGGCTCTCGCAGCACCCTTGGGCGCATTCGCTGCCGACGCACATGACCATGGGAAAGCCGCCCCCCACAAACTGGAGCTCAATGCAGGCAAGAAATGGAGCACTGACGACGCACTGCGCCAGGGCATGACAACCATCCACGCGTCGGTGTCGCAGACCTTGCCGGCAGCCCATTCCGGCAAGGCCAAGGCCTCGGACTATGACGCGTTTGGCCAAACCGTGTCTGCACAGATCGCCTACATCGTGGAAAACTGCAAGCTCGATCCCAAGGCCGACGCTCAACTCCACATCATCGTGGCAGACATGAGCGAGGGCATGGAAATCGCCCAGGGCAAACAAGGCGACAAGAAGCGCGCCTCAGGCGTGGTCAAGGTAGCCCAGGCGGTGAACGCCTATGGCAAGTACTTTGACCATGCAGGCTGGAAAGCCATCCAGATGCCACACTGATAGACCAGAGAGGCACCCTGACCGCACGCGCTGGTCACAGCGCGTGCGTCACGAGCTTGAACTCCGGATCGTCCGGGTAGGCCTTGATCGAGAAGCCCAGGTTGCGCATCAGTTTGAGCATGTCCGGGTTGTTGGCCAGCACCAGGCCCTCGATCGTTGCCAGGCCCTTGTCGCGCGCCACATCCATGATGCTCAGCATGAGCCGCGAGCCCATGCCCTTGCCGCTGAAGTCGTCAGCCACCACCAGCGCGAACTCGCAGCTGGTGAGGTCGGGGTTGGTCACGTAGCGTGCGACACCGACGATGCGCTCGGTCTCGTGCACCATTCCATCGTCATCCACCTGGCGGTTCTTGACCACCGCGACCAATGCCATTTCGCGGTCGTAGTCGATGAGCGTGAAGCGCGCCAGCATGGCAGGCGGCAACTTGGCCATGGTCGAAACAAAGCGGAAGTAGCGGCTCTCGGGCGAGAGGTTCTGCACCAGCTCCTGCAGCATCTGGGCATCATCCGGGCGCACGGGACGCACGGTGTATTCACCTCCACCGCGCAGCGGCCAGATCTGCTCGTAGCGTGCCGGGTACGGCAGGATGGCCAGATGGTTGTAGCGACTGGACGCCCCGCCCGCCACCTGGGGAGCATGGTCCACCACAATGCGCGCGTCCACCGCCACCGCACCCGATTCGTCCACGATGATGGGGTTGATATCCATCTCGCGCAGCTGCGGCAACTCGCACACCATTTCAGACACGCGCAGCAACACCTGCTCCAGCGCCTCCAGGTCCACGGCCCGCGAACCGCGCCATTCACCCAGGGTTTCGGCAACGCGCGAGCGCTGGATCAGGCTGCGCGCCAGGAACTGGTTCAGCGGTGGCAATTCCATGGCACGGTCGTTGATCAGCTCGATCATCGTGCCCCCCGCACCGAAGGAGATCACCGGGCCGAACGGATCGTCGGTGACCAGACCAATGCACACCTCGCGGCCACGCCGGGTGGGCGCCATGTTCTGCACCGTCACCCCGTTGATGCGCGCATGGGGCTGTAGCCGAGCCACGCGTTGCACCATGTCGGTATAGGTGTCACGGGCGCTGGCGCCGTTCATGATGTTCAGCGCCACGCCCTGCACATCCGATTTGTGCAGGATGTCGGGCGAATCGATCTTCAGCGCCACCGGAAAGCCCATTTGCGTGGCAATCATCATGGCCTCATGCGCAGAGCGCGCCAGGATGGTGCGCGTGACCGGGATGTGGAACGCCGCCAGCAACGTCTTGGATTCCATCTCGGTAAGCACCTTGCGGCGCTCGGCCAGCACGCTTTCAATCAGCAGGCGCGCACCCTCAATGTCGGGCCGCGCCATGGCCGACAACGGCGGCGGTGTTTGTTGCAGCAGTTGCTGGTTCTGGTGGAACGATGCAATGTTGCCGAAAGCGCCCACAGCAGCTTCGGGCGTGCGGAAATTGGGAATGGAGGCTTCCAGCAGCACGCCACGGGCAGGAACCACCGTGGCGTCGCCCATCCAGCACGACAGGAGCGGCTTGCTCATCTGGCGTTTGACATCGGCCACAGCACGTGCAATTTCGGCCGGATCAACACCGTACTTGGGCGAATGGATGACCAACACCCCATCAATCTGCCTATCGCGCGATGCAGCGTCAATGGCCAGGCGGTAGTGCTCAGGGGTGGCCTCCTCGGACAGATCGATGAGATCGGCCAGGGATGCCAGTGCAGGCAACTGGGGCTTGAGTGCTGCCACGCTCTCGGGCGACAGGCGCCCCAGGTCCAGCAGAATTTCGTTGACCCAATCGGCAGCCAGCACGCCAGGCCCGCCCCCGTTGGTCACGATGGCCAGACGTTTGCCCACCGGGCGGTAGCGCGACGCAAGACACTTGGCGGCAGAGAACAGTGCGACGAAAGAGCGCACCCGTACGGCACCCGCCCTGCGCAACGCGGAGTCGAACACATCGTCGCTGCCCACGATGACGCCGCTGTGGGTTTGCGCGGCCTCGTTGCCGGCAGGCTTGCGCCCGGCCTTGAGCACCACCACGGGCTTGGCATTGGCCGCAGAGCGCAGGGCGCTCATGAAGCGGCGTGCGTTGGAGATGCCCTCCAGGTACACCACGATGCTGTGCGTCTGCGGGTCGGAAGCCAGAAAATCCAATACTTGGGCGATGTCAATCGCTGTGTTCGGGCCCACCGACACCACGGAGGAAAAGCCCACCGCATTGTTGCGTGCCCAATCCAGGATGGATGCCGTCAACGCACCCGATTGCGACACCAGCGCCAATGAGCCCGCGCGCGCCAGCGGCCCCGCCACACTGGCGTTGAGCTGCAAGGCAGGTCGCTGCAGGCCCATGCAGTTGGGACCCAGCAGAAACATGCCCTCGTTCTCGGCAATTTCGCGCAACTGCGCAGCCAGGTCGGCACCAATGCCGCTGGAAATCACCATCACGGAACGGCACCCCATGCGGCCCGCGACTTCCAGTGCGGTGCGAATGTCTTCGTGGGGAAGTGCAATGATGGCGAGATCGGCTCTGCTCTGCGCCAAATCGGCCAGCGTGCCAGACGTGTGGATGTCCAGAAACACCAGTCGCCCGGTGAAGCGCTGAGCGCGCAGCGCCTCGTGCAAGGCCTTGGCCTGGGGATGCTGCAATCCCTCGTCCTCGTCACGGCCGGCAAAAACGGCCACTGTCTGTGGTGCAAACAGAGGGGTCAGGTAATGTTTGTCCATGGCAAACTCCGATAAGCGCACTGGAAGTGCGCACCGCGCAAATCCAGGGACACAAAAAAGAAACGGGCTACAGCATTTCTACTGTAACCCGTTGTCTTCGGTGAAAAATGGTCGGCGTGGCGGGATTCGAACTCGCGACCCCTTGCACCCCATGCAAGTGCGCTACCAGGCTGCGCTACACGCCGACAAGACTTAGATTATATACCAGTTTTCAGCCATCAATCGAAAGCATCTGCCGAATTTCAATAAGCTCCTTGCGCACGGCAGCCATGTCGTGCAGCGCCAGCGCCGAAGAAGGCTGCACCGCACTGGCCCAAGACTCATCCTGCGGGACACCGCCGTCCATGTCTGCATCGGTGGTCGTGGTGCTGCGCTGCGCATGAAGCATTTCCTGCAGCTTGTTGCGCGCACCGCTGATGGTGAAGCCCTGGTCATACAGCAGGTCGCGAATGCGGCGAATCATCAGCACCTCATGGTGCTGGTAGTAACGCCGGTTGCCACGCCGCTTCATGGGCCGCAACTGCGTGAATTCCTGCTCCCAGTAGCGAAGCACATGGGGCTTGACGCCGCACAGCTCGGCCACCTCACCAATGGTGAAGTAGCGCTTGGCTGGAATAGAGGGGAGCACAGTACCCATGGTTGGACAAAGCCACAAAAGGCTGGCAGCAGCGACCATGCCGATGCCAAACCATCTAGCGTACCTCAGACCTTGGCAACACGCCACCGCACTGCGGCGAATGAACCACAGTCGCGGCAGCCCGGAGCACATCAGTCCACAGTGCCTTGGATTTGTTCCTTGAGTTTGCTGCTGGCGTGGAACGTGACCACCCGGCGCGCTCCAATGGGAATGGTTTCGCCCGTGCGCGGGTTGCGGCCTGGGCGCGGTGCCTTGGTGCGGATCTGGAAATTGCCAAAACCTGAGAGCTTGACGTCCTGCCCATCCACCAGGCTTTGGGCGATCAGGTCGAAAAAGGCATCGATCATGTCCTTGGACTCGCGCTTGTTCAAGCCAATGTGCTCAAACAGCAAGTCCGCCAACTGCGCCTTGGTCAGCGCGGGCGTTTCCAGACTTTCGACGGCAAATTCGATCACCTCGTTGCTCCGTTCCAGCATCATCCACGCAACCTTGCACCCACCTGGGCCTTGAGTTGAGCCAACACGGCCTGCACAGCCGCATCGATGTCCGCTTCGGTCAGCGGCGCATGGCCGCCCAGGGTCAGGCGCACCGCCAGGCTCTTCTCACCCAGCTCCAGCCCGGCCGATCCGACCTGCACGCCCTTGCCCTGTTGCGGACGGAAGACATCAAACAGCACGGCATCGCGCAGCAACTCGGTAGGCAGTGCCGCCCGGATCGCGCCCATGATAGCGCCATGCGTGACGGCTTCCGCCACCACCACAGCCAGGTCGCGCTCCACCATCTGGTGCTTGGGTACGGGGGCGAAACGGGGCACCGGGCGCTGGAGCACGGCATCGAGCTCCAGCTCGAACAGCACGGGCGCCTGGGGCAGCTCCCAGGCCTGGCGCCAGCGGGGATGCAGCTCGCCCACATGGCCGATGACCCGCTCGCCCAGGCACACGCGGGCACAGCGCCCAGGGTGCATGGCCGGATGCTCGGCAGGCTCGAAGCGTGCACTCAACGGCGCCAGCAGTGCCTCGACATCGCCTTTCACGTCAAAGAAATCCACCGCATGCTCTTTGCGCCCCCATTGCAGCAAATCCACGCCACCATAGGCCAGCCCGGCCACACGCATGGGTTGGTGATAGCCCTGGACGGTGGTGTCGGTGTTGGCCACCGAGGCATCGCGCAAAAATACCCGGCCCAGTTCGAACACGCGCACGCGCTCGGCACGCCGATCGGTGTTGAACTTCAGCACCTGCAGCAACGACCCCAGCAGGCTGGAGCGCATCACGCTCATCTGACTGGCAATGGGGTTGAGCAGGCGGATCGGGTCTGCATTGCCGGCCAGTTCACGCTCCCAGCGCTCCTCCACAAAGGAGAAGTTGATGGTCTCCTGGTAGCCCAGCCCGGCCAGCATGCGGCGCACCGCAAACGGGCTGCGCTGGCTTTCCAGCTGCAGCTTGGGCGTGATGGGCGCCAGCGGCGGCGTGGTGGGCAGGTGGTTGTAGCCCACCATGCGGGCCACTTCCTCGATCAGGTCTTCCTCAATGGCGAGGTCGAAGCGGTACGAGGGGGGCGCCACGGTGACCGTGCCCTCGCCCAGCGTGACCGGCAGGCCCAGGCCCTGCAGCGCGTCAAAGCACTGCGCCTGGGTCAGCGGCATGCCGATGACCTTGGCCGCGCGCGCCACGCGCAGCGTCACCGGCTGTGGCTGGGGCATGGCCACCTGCTGGTCCACCACCGGACCGCAGGCAGTCTCAGGCGTGCCGCAGATCTCGATGACGAGCTGGGTGATGCGCTCAATGTGCTCCACGGTGAGCTGCGGGTCCACACCACGCTCGAAACGGTGGCCGGCGTCGGTGGAGAAGTTATAGCGGCGCGAGCGGCCGGCGATCGCCTTGGGCCACCAGAACGCGGCCTCGACGTAGATGTGGCGCGTGTCGTCGGACACAGCCGTCGCGTCGCCGCCCATGATGCCGGCGAGCGACTCGACCTGGTGGTCGTCGGCGATCACGCCGACCTTCTCGTCCACTTCGACGGTGTTGCCGTTGAGCAGCTTGAGCTGTTCACCCGCCTTGCCCCAGCGCACATCCAGGCCGCCGTGGATCTTGTCGAGGTCGAAGATGTGCGAGGGGCGGCCCAGCTCGAACATCACGTAGTTGGAGATGTCCACCAGCGCGGTCACACTGCGCTGGCCGCAGCGCGCCAGGCGGTCCACCATCCACTGCGGGGTCTTGGCCTGCGTGTTGACGTTGCGCACGATGCGGCCGGAAAAACGCCCGCACAGGTCGGGGGCGCTTATCTTCACGGGCAACGTGTCGTCCAGCGCCACGGCCACCGTGGGGAAGGCGGGCGTCTTGAGCGGCGTGCCAGTCAGGGCCGCCACCTCACGCGCCACGCCATAGACGCTCAAACAGTGCGCCAGGTTGGGCGTGAGCTTGAGCGTGAACAGCGTGTCGTCCAGGTTCAGGTACTGGCGAATGTCCTGGCCCAGCGGGGCGTCGAGCGGCAGCTCCAGCAGACCGCCGTGGTCTTCGGAGAGCTTGAGCTCGCGCGCCGAGCACAGCATGCCCTGGCTCTCCACGCCGCGCAGCTTGCCGACCTTGATGAGGAAGGGCTTGCCGTCCTCGCCGGGCGGCAGTTCGGCGCCCACCAGGGCGCAGGGCACGCGGATGCCCACGCGCGCATTGGGCGCGCCGCAAACGATGTTGAGCAGCTCGCCCTGACCCACGTCCACCTGGCACACGCGCAGGCGGTCGGCGTTGGGGTGCTGCTGGGCGTCCTTGATCTCGCCCACCACGATCTTGGTGAACGGGGGCGCGACGGGCTGCAGTTCTTCGACCTCCAGCCCCGCCATGGTCAGGGCGTCGGCCAGTTCTTGGGTGGAAAGCGGCGGGTTGCAGAACTCGCGCAACCAGGATTCAGGAAATTGCATAGTCAGACTTCTTTGGCGTGCTCTTAAAAAGAGAGCTGCTGGCGCTTTTCAGGATTGGTTTTCAGCATGAAAACAGCCTGAAACCCAGTATGGGCGTGCGCTGGAAGCTCACCTTTTTGCATTACTGGAACTGCGACAGGAAACGGATGTCGCCGTCGAAGAACAGGCGCAAATCGTTCACGCCATAGCGCAGCATGGTGAAGCGATCCAACCCCATGCCGAAGGCAAAGCCGATGTAGCGCTCGGGGTCCAGCCCCATGTTGCGCACCACATTGGGATGCACCTGGCCCGAACCCGCCACCTCCAGCCAGCGGCCGGCGAGCGGGCCGTCCTGGAACTGGATATCAATTTCGGCACTGGGCTCGGTGAACGGGAAGAAGCTGGGGCGGAATCGCAGCACCAGGTCGTCACTCTCGAAGAAGGTGCGGCAGAACGCGGTGAACACGACCTTCAGGTCCTTGAAGCTGACGTTCTCGCCAATCCACAGGCCTTCGCACTGGTGGAACATGGGCGAGTGCGTGGCGTCGCTGTCCACGCGGTAGGTGCGGCCCGGCACGATCACGCGGATCTCGGGCATGGACTGGCCTGCGTCGAGCAAGGCACGGTGCTGCTTGACATGCTGCACCGCATGGCGCACCTGCACCGGGCTGGTGTGGGTGCGCAGCAGGTTGGGCGCACCGGGTGTGCCGCCTTCGATGTAGAAGGTGTCGTGCATCGACCGTGCAGGATGGTCCTCGGGCGTGTTGAGGGCCGTGAAGTTGAACCAGTCGGTCTCGATCTCGGGGCCTTCGGCCACATCGAAACCCATGGACCCGAAAATGCCCTGGATGCGCTCCAGCGTCAGCGACACCGGGTGCAGCCCGCCCGCGCCGCGCTGGCGCCCCGGCAGAGTGACGTCGAGCGCCTCGGCCTTGAGCTGGGCCTGCAACTGGGCATCCTGCAGCGCCTGGCGGCGCTCGTTGAGCGCCGCTTCGATGGCTTGCTTGGCCAGGTTGATGGCAGCCCCGCGCGTCTTTTTCTCTTCGACGGAAAGCTGGGCCATGCCCTTCATCAGCTCGGTCACGCGACCGGCCTTGCCCAGAAACTGGGCCTTGGCGTTTTCCAGATCGGCGGGTGTGGCACTGTGCGCAAACTGCTCACGCGCACTTTCGACCAGCAAGTCCAACTCGTTCATATGCGTACTTCAAAAAAGAAACAAGGGCTAGTGCCTTTCAAAGCCCTAGCCCTTGTAGTTTGTGCGCTAGCAGCTATCAAAATGATAGTTGCTCGCCGGGAACTCAGGCAGCCAGCTTGGCCTTGACCTGCTCCACGATGCTGCCGAAGGCAGCCTTGTCGTGCACTGCGAGGTCGGCCAGCATCTTGCGGTCGATCTCGATGGCAGCCTTCTTCAGGCCGTTGGCGAACTGGCTGTATGTCAGACCCAGTTCACGCACACCGGCGTTGATACGGGCAATCCAGAGGCGGCGGAACACGCGCTTCTTGGCACGGCGGTCACGGTAGGCATATTGCCCAGCCTTCATTACCGCCTGTTTGGCGACACGGAAGACATTACCGCGGCGACCGCGAAAACCCTTGGCAAGGGCCAGAACCTTCTTGTGACGGGCATGGGCCGTTACACCACGTTTGACGCGAGGCATGTGAGTACTCCTTGTTCGTCAGTTGATTACAGGCCAGCGAAGGGCAGCATCTGTGCCATGTGACCCATGTTGGTCTCATGAACGGCAGTGATACCACGCAGTTGGCGCTTGTTCTTGGTGGTCTTCTTGGTCAGGATGTGACGCTTGAAGGCTTGACCGCGCTTGACGGTACCACCCGGACGAACGCGGAAGCGCTTTTTGGCGCTGCTCTTGGTCTTCATTTTGGGCATGTGAATGCTCCTCTTTTTTGTGCTCGTGAGGCGTTTGCAAACCTGCTTGCAAACTTGTTGGCCCCGAGCCACTTTTCATGGCGGGCTTTCGCCCGCCAGGGCCGCAGCGTCTTCCGCTGCGGATCTTGGCGACACC
This sequence comes from Acidovorax sp. 210-6, assembly GCF_010020825.1. Lineage (GTDB taxonomy): Bacteria > Pseudomonadota > Gammaproteobacteria > Burkholderiales > Burkholderiaceae_C > Simplicispira > Simplicispira sedimenti. The sequence goes on along the minus strand of NZ_JAACJE010000001.1, from coordinate 1,080,756 downwards.
GGCATTGCTGCCACCGTCGCCAGATTCGATTCTCGGCGGGCTACTCAGCCCACCTGCTCTGCACTTCCTGCCGCCTCGGTCGCAGACTTGGCGCCTGCCTTCTTGCGCGCCGGGGCAATCATCATGATCATCTGGCGGCCTTCGAGCTTGGGGAACTGCTCCACCAGGATGGTGTCGGCCAGGTCGTCGCGCAAACGGTTGAGCAGCGCCAGACCCAGTTCCTGGTGCGTGATCTCACGGCCACGGAAGCGCAGCGTGATCTTGCACTTGTCCCCTTCAGCAAGGAACCGGCGGATGTTGCGCAACTTGATGTTGTAGTCGCCATCGTCGGTGCCCGGACGGAACTTCACTTCCTTGATTTCAATGACCGTTTGCTTGGCCTTGGCTTCAGCCGCGCGCTTTTGCTCCTGGTACTTGAACTTGCCATAGTCCATGAGCCTGCACACCGGCGGATTGGCCGTTGCGGCAATTTCGACCAGATCGACATCCAGGTCGCCCGCCATGCGCAGCGCCTCCATGAGGCTGACCACTCCGATGGGCTCGTTCTCCGGCCCGGACAGGCGCACTTCGGGCGCGGTGATCTCGCGGTTCAGGCGGTGCTTGCGCTCTTCACGCTGGCGACGGTCACGAAATTCAGTAGCTATGGCTTTCACCCTTGATCAAAAACACGACAAAACGCAGCGGCACAGGAAAAACCCGCAAGCACACGGCTTACGGGCTCAATTCCGGTCAGGCTTTGGATGCAACGGCCTGGACGATGAGTTCGATGAATGCATCGACTGGCATGACGCCCAAGTCCTTGTTGCCCCGGGCACGCACTGCGACGGCTCCAGATGCCCGTTCTTTGTCGCCAGCGACCACAATGAAGGGCAGTTTCTGCATGGAATGCTCCCGTATTTTATACGTAATCTTTTCGTTACGCAGATCGAGGGCCACGCGCAGCGGATTCTGGGGCACTGCTTTCTCGATTTTTTGGGCAATTTCGCGACAGTAGTCTGCCTGCGCATCGGTGATGTTGAGCACCGCCACCTGCACCGGCGCCAGCCAGGCTGGCAGGGCACCGGCATGCTGTTCGATCAGGATGCCGATGAAGCGCTCCAGGCTGCCGACGATGGCGCGGTGCAGCATCACAGGGCGGTGGCGGGCTCCATCCTCGCCCACGTATTCGGCGTCCAGTCGCTCGGGCATGGAGAAATCCACCTGCATGGTGCCGCACTGCCACTGGCGGCCGATGGCGTCCTTGAGGGTGTATTCGATCTTGGGGCCGTAGAAGGCGCCATCGCCCGGCGCGATCTCGAACGCGCAGCCGGAAGCACGCAGGCTTTCCATCAGCGCATGCTCGGCCTTGTCCCAGCTCTCGTCGGAGCCGATGCGCGCCTCGGGGCGCGTGGCTACCTTGTAGATGATGCTCTCGAAGCCGAAGTCCTTGTAAACCTTCTGCAGCAGCGTCGTGTACGCCGTGCATTCACCCAGGATGTGCTCTTCGGTACAGAAGATGTGGCCATCGTCCTGCGTGAAGCCACGCACGCGCATGATGCCGTGCAGGCCGCCCGTAGGTTCGTTGCGGTGGCACTGGCCAAACTCGCCGTAGCGCAGCGGCAGGTCGCGGTAGCTCTTGATGCCCTGCTTGAAGATCAGGATGTGGCCCGGGCAGTTCATCGGCTTGAGGGCGTAGTCGCGCTTCTCACTCTCGGTCGTGAACATGTTGTCGCGGTATTTGTCCCAGTGCCCCGTCTTTTCCCACAGGGTCTTGTCCAGGATCTGCGGACCCTTGACCTCCTGGTAGCCGTTCTCGCGGTACACGCGACGCATGTACTGCTCCACTTCCTGCCACAGCGTCCAGCCCTTGGGGTGCCAGAACACGGTGCCAGGCGAGTGTTCGTCGATGTGAAACAGGTCCAATTCACGGCCGAGCTTGCGGTGGTCGCGCTTCTCGGCCTCTTCCAGCATGGTGAGGTACTGCTGCAGTTCGTCCTTGGTGGCCCAGGCCGTGCCATAGACGCGCTGCAGCATCTCGTTGCGGTGGTCGCCGCGCCAGTAGGCGCCGGCCACCTTCATGAGCTTGAAGAATTTGAGCTTGCCCGTGCTGGGCACGTGGGGGCCCCGGCACAGGTCTTCGAAGGCGCCTTCGCGGTACAGGCTCACGTCCTCGTTGCTGGGAATGCTGGCAATGATCTCGGCCTTGTAGTGCTCGCCCAGGCCCTTGAAGTAAGCCACGGCCTCGTCGCGTGGCAGCACGCGGCGCACCACAGGCTCGTCTTTGGCGGCCAGTTCGGCCATGCGCTTTTCGATGGCGGCCAAGTCTTCGGGGGTGAAGGGACGCTTGTACGAGAAGTCGTAGTAAAACCCGTTTTCGATGACGGGGCCGATCGTGACCTGGGCATCGGGAAACAGCTCCTTGACCGCATAGGCCAGCAAGTGGGCCGTGGAGTGGCGAATCACTTCCAGGCCTTCAGCGTCCTTGGCCGTGACAATGGCCAGCGGGCTGTTCTGGGCAATGGTGTAGCTCGTGTCCACCACCTTGTCGCCGATTTTGCCCGCCAGCGCGGCCTTGGCCAAACCCGTGCCGATCGAAGCGGCCACCTCGGCCACAGTGACGGGGCCGGGAAACTCGCGCAGGGAGCCATCGGGAAGCGTGATTTGGATCATGGGTGTCTTTCGAATCGGTCAACTGGGGGGCGGTGTCTCCGTACCCCCAAAAAACAAAAAAGCGCGGAGGACGTCCGCGCTGTGCAAGGGTAAGAAAGGTCTCACGAACAGGCGCGAACAGCCCGCCTCAACGGCAGGTGGAAGGGCTCCAACGAGTTCGCGGTGTCATAACCAGGGTGCCTTTCTCGCTCTTGTGGAAGGGTCAACGATGGCCTGCATTCTAACTTGCCCAGCAAAAAGCCCGCGTGGCGGGTGCCAGGCGGGCTGTGAGAAGCTGAGGAACGTAAGCTCCCTCAGCCGCTGTCTCCAAGGATCAGAGCTTCTTGGACGACATGAAGGTGTCAAAGCGCGATTCCGCAAAACGGAACCAGAGGATCTGGTCACGCTGGAAGTTGCGCATGTCGGCGTAGATCTTCTTCCACTCGGGGCTCTTGGCGTTGTTCTCTTCGAACACCTCCATCGATGCCTTGAACGACGCCTCCAGCACCGCTTGCGGGAAGGGCAGCACCTTGGTCTTGGCAGCCACCAACTGCTTGAGCGCACCGGGGTTCAGGGAGTCGTACTTGGACAACATGTCGTTGTGGGCCAGGGCCGATGCTGCCTCGATGATGGCCTTGTTTTCCGCCGACAGGCTGTCAAAGGCCTTGTTGTTGACGAACAGATCCACCTCCGGGCCGCCTTCCCACCAACCGGGGTAGTAGTAGAACGGTGCCACCTTGTTGAAGCCCAGCTTCTGGTCGTCGTACGGACCCACCCATTCGCAGGCGTCCAGCGTGCCCTTTTCCAACGATTGGTAGATTTCGCCGCCAGGAATGCTCTGGGGCACGGCGCCCAGCTTTTGCATGACCTCGCCCACCAGACCACCGCCCAGGCGCATCTTCAAGCCCTTGAAGTCGGCAGGGCTCTTGATTTCCTTGCGGTACCAGCCACCCATCTGGGTGCCGGTATTGCCACCGGCAAAGCTGATGGCGTTGAAGTTGGCGTAGAACTCGTTCATCAGCTTGCGGCCATTGCCATGCATCATCCAGGCATTCATCTGGCGCGCGTTGAAGCCGAAGGGAATGGCCGAACCCAGAGCAAAGGCAGGGTTCTTGCCGTAGAAGTAGTACGGCACTGTGTGACACATCTCGACCGTGCCGCTTTGCACGCCATCGAGCACGCCGAACGGAGGCATCAGCTCGCCGCCCGCATGCACCGAAATTTCAAACTTGCCACCCGACATGGCTTTGACCGCCTTGGCAAACACATCGGCGCCGCCATAGATGGTGTCCAGCGATTTGGGGAAGCTGGAAGCAAGGCGCCAGCGAATGGCGGCCTGGGCATGCACAGCAGGTGCCACGCCAGCTGCGAGCACGCCAGCAATACCAGCACGCTGGATGAGTGAACGACGATCCATATGGTTTTCTCCGAAGGTATGTTGCACAACACGCGCCACACCACATTGCTATCACGCGGCAGGCCATGGACTTGTGGAAGCCGTGGCCATTGTAGGAACCACCCCCGTCAATCCCGTGAGGGTTTCCCCGCAAAAACGCCCGCGCGCAGGCGGGCGTTCAGGCTTCTGCAAGCATCACGCAGACGCGTCAGCTTGCTGATGTGGACAGGAACCGCGCTTCGATGGAGCGCTGGATGCCCGCGGCATCCAGCCCCTGCAGCGCCAGCAGGCGCGCGGGGTCGCCGTGCTCGATGAACACATCGGGCAGACCCAGGCACAGCACCGGGCGCTGCACGCCATGTGCGTGCAAGGCTTCCAGCACGGCACTGCCTGCTCCGCCCATCAGGGCGCCCTCCTCCACCGTGACCAGAGCGTCGTGATTCTGGGCCACTTCGAGCAGCAGGGCCTCGTCCAGCGGCTTGGCCCAGCGCATGTTCACCACCGTGGCATCCAGGGCCTGTGCGGCCTCCAGCGCAGGGTACAGCAGCGTGCCAAAGGCCAGGATGGCAATGCGCGGCGTCTTGCCGTCTGCGGCCGCCTGGCGCGTGCGGCGGATTTCGCCCTTGCCGTAGGGCAGCGCATCCAGCCCTGCCAGCGGCGCCACGCCCACCCCCGCACCACGCGGGTAGCGCACGGCCACGGGGTGGTTCTGGGCATAGGCGGTGCTGAGCAGTTGGCGGCACTCACGCTCATCGGCCGGGCAGGCCAGCGCCATGTTGGGAATGCAGCGGACAAAGGGGATGTCGTACGCGCCAGCGTGCGTGGCGCCGTCTGCGCCCACCAGGCCCGCGCGGTCCAGGGCAAACACCACGGGCAGGTTTTGCAGCGCCACGTCGTGGATCATTTGGTCGTAGCCACGCTGCAGAAAGGTGGAGTAGATGGCCACCACGGGCTTGGCGCCTTCGCAGGCCATGCCGGCGGCGAACGTGACGGCATGTTGTTCGGCAATGCCCACGTCGTAGTAGCGCTCGGGGAAGCGCTGGTGGAACTCGACCATGCCCGAGCCCTCGCGCATGGCGGGCGTGATGCCCACCAGGCGGCTGTCGTGTGCCGCCATGTCGCACAGCCACTGACCAAACACCTGGGTGAAGGTCTGCTTGGGTGGCGTGGCGGGCTGCGTCAGGCCCACGCGGGGGTCAAACTTGCCGGGGCCGTGGTAGGCCACGGGGTCGGCCTCGGCCAGCTTGTAGCCCTGGCCCTTCTTGGTGACCACATGCAGGAACTGCGGGCCTTGCAGGCTCTTGATGTTTTCCAGCGTGGGGATGAGCGAATCAAGGTCGTGCCCGTCGATGGGCCCGATGTAATTGAAGCCGAACTTCTCGAACAGCGTAGCGGGCACCACCATGCCCTTGGCCTGCTGCTCCAGGCGCTTGGCCAGCTCGAACAGGGGCGGTGCATTCTTGAGCACGGTCTTGCCCACGTTCTTGGCCGCAGCGTAGAACTGGCCGCTCATGAGCTGGGCCAGGTAGCGGTTGAGCGCGCCCACCGGGGGGCTGATGCTCATGTCGTTGTCGTTGAGGATGACGAGCAGGTTGCAATCGGCCACGCCCGCGTTGTTGAGCGCCTCGAACGCCATGCCTGCGGTCATGGCTCCGTCGCCGATGATGGCCACCACCTGGCGCTGCTCGCCCTTGCGCTGCGCCGCCAGCGCCATGCCCAGCGCGGCCGAGATGCTGGTGCTGGAGTGGGCCGTGCCAAAGGTGTCGTATTCGCTCTCTGCGCGCTGGGGAAAGCCCGAGAGCCCCCCAAGCTGGCGCAGCGTGGACATGCGGTCACGCCGACCGGTGAGGATCTTGTGCGGATAGGTCTGGTGACCCACGTCCCACACCAGACGGTCGTAGGGCGTGTTGAACACATGGTGCAAGGCCACGGTCAGCTCCACCGTGCCCAGGTTGGAGCTGAGGTGTCCGCCGGTCTTGGACACGCTGTCGAGCAAGAAGGCGCGCAACTCCGTCGCCAGCGTCTTGAGCTCTGGCCGCGAGAGGCGGCGCAGGTCGGCCGGGTCATTCACCAGCGAAAGCAGAGGATAGGTGGTCGTGGACATTGCTATTATTTTGATAGCTACTTGCGCTTGTATTTATTGCGCCAGCAGCATATTTCCTTTGAAATACTGTCAGTGCGATCGGTTCACCACCATTTGGGCCAGCGCCGCCAACGCCCGCGTATCGGGCAACGCGGCGGCATCCAGTGCCGCCATCGCCTGGACCAGCAGCTCGCTGGCATAGGCCTGGGCGCGCTCCAGCCCCAGCAGGGATACGTAGGTGGGCTTGCCCTGCTCGGCGTCCTTGCCCGCCGTCTTGCCCAGGGTGGCCGAGTCTTGCGTCACGTCGAGGATGTCGTCCACGACCTGAAAGGCCAGACCCAGCGCCGCACCGTAGTCGGCCAGCGCCTGCAGTGCGGCGGGTGCCGCATTGCCGCAGTGTGCGCCCATCAACACACTGGCCTGCAACAGGGCGCCCGTCTTGAGGCGGTGCATGTGGCGCAAGGCGTCTTCGGTCATGCCGCAGCCCACGTGGGCCAGGTCGATGGCCTGGCCACCGGCCATGCCCTGGGCGCCTGCGGCCCGCGCCAGCAGCCGGCACAGGCGCGCCTGCACCGGCTCGGGCACGGCCGCGCCCTCGGGCGCCAGCAGCTCAAACGCCAAGGCCTGCAGTGCATCGCCCGCCAGCAAGGCCTGCGCCTGCCCGAACTGCACATGCACTGTGGGCTTGCCTCGGCGCAGCACGTCGTTGTCCATGCAGGGCATGTCGTCGTGCACAAGCGAGTAGGCATGGATCAGCTCCACCGCGCAGGCTGCGCGCAGCGCGGCTTCGTCAAACCCGGCGCTGGCGCTGGCCTTACCATCGCCAGCGGCCACGGCCTGGCGGGCTGCCAGCACCAACAACGGGCGCAGCCGCTTGCCGCCGTCGAGCACGGCGTAGCGCATGGCCTCGCCCAGGCCCGCCGGGGCGCCCACACCCACCCCGTCCGACAGGGCCTGCTCCACGCGAAGCAGGCAGGCCTGGCTCCACGATGCGAAATCAAAAGTGTCCATCAGTCCTGCGTCCACGGTTGCAGCACGCCGTTGTCCAGCACCTGGATCTGGTTCTGCACGGCCTCCAGCTTGCCTCGGCAATAAGCCAGCAGATCCGCGCCACGCTGGTAGCCCGCGAGCAGCTGGTCCAGAGGCATTTGGCCCGACTCGATGCGGCCGACCAGTTGCTCCAGTTCTTCCAGCGCCTGCTCGTAGCTGGCGGGTTCGGCGGCGGGTTTCTTGGGCATGGGGGCAAGGCAGCGCGCAAGCGCTGAGTGAAAACGCCGAATTCTACGACCCACGCCCAGCACCTGCCCACAGCCCCCGCAATCGGACAATCACGCAGACGGGGTGCGGGAATCCAGACACCTATACCCCTACTGCCTATAATCCCTTACTGTTTCAACCTGCGCCATGCAGGTTTCTTTTTTTGTGTCTGCGCCCCGGCGCTTGATTTGGTCAGGTCACCCATGTCTGATTTAAGTCTTCGACTGCAGCAGGCCCACAGCCAGCTACCCGTCTCCAGCTATTTCGATGAACAGCTCTTCCAGCGTGAGCTGCAGGTGCTGTTCCAGCACGGGCCGCGCTACGTGGGCCACAGCCGCAGCGTTCCCGAAGTGGGGGACTACCACGTACTGCCCCAGGAACTGGGAGGCCGCGCGCTGGTGCGCACTGCACCCGACAAGGTGGAGCTGGTCTCCAATATCTGCCGCCACCGCCAGGCCATCATGCTGCAAGGGCGCGGCTCCTTGCAGCAACAGCAAAAGGGCAGCGCGGGCGGCAACATCGTGTGCCCCATCCACCGCTGGACCTACAGCCCCAGCGGCACCTTGCTGGGCGCGCCGCATTTTGCCAACGACCCCTGCCTCAACCTCAGCAACTACCCGCTGCGTGAGTGGAACGGCATGCTGTTCGAGGACAACGGCCGCGACATCGACGCCGACCTGGCAGGCCTGGGCCCACGTGCGGAACTGTCGTTCGACGGCTACGCACTGGACCGCGTGGAACTGCATGAGTGCAACTACAACTGGAAGACCTTCATCGAGGTCTATCTGGAGGATTACCACGTCGGCCCCTTCCACCCCGGGCTGGGCAATTTCGTGACCTGCGACGATCTGAAATGGGAATTCCACGAGGAGTTCTCGGTGCAGACCGTGGGCGTGGCCACCACCTTCGGCAAGCCTGGCTCCGACGTGTACAAGAAGTGGCATGAGGTGCTGCTGCGCTACCGCGAAGGCAAGCTGCCCGAGCGCGGCGCCATCTGGCTGACCTACTTCCCCCACATCATGGTGGAGTGGTATCCGCATGTGCTCACGGTGTCCACGCTGCAACCGCTGAGCCCCACCAAGACGCTGAACATGGTGGAGTTCTATTACCCCGAGGAAATCGTCGCCTTCGAGCGCGAATTCGTCGAGGCCCAGCAGGCCGCCTACATGGAAACCTGCATCGAGGACGACGAGATCGGCGAACGCATGGACGCAGGCCGCAAGGCCCTGCTGGCGCGCGGCGACAACGAGGTCGGCCCCTACCAGAGCCCCATGGAAGACGGCATGCAGCACTTCCATGAGTGGTACCGCAGAAAAATGGAGCTGACACCCCGCTGAGGCGCTGCGGGGCGGCCCTTGTGCGGGCGCCCTGATGGAAGGGGTGGCGCTCGGATCAATGAAGCTTGTAGCCAGCGCGACACGCCGCTGGCGGTTTTCTTTGCTACCATTCAAGTAGCACACAGCGCCCGCCCTACGGGCGCTGCGGGCCAATTCTTTGACGAATCCACCCGACACACCCCATGCATGCCCTCTGGATGGTGCTGGCCGCGCTCCTGTTTGCAAGCATGGGCGTGTGCGTCAAGCTGGGTTCGGCCTACTTCCACCCGGCCGAGATGATCTTCTGGCGCGGCATCATCGGCATGGTGCTGCTGTGGGTTCTGGCACGCTCGCAAGGTGCCACCCTGGCCACCGCCCACCCCGGCAAGCACGCCTGGCGCAGCTTGGTGGGCGTGGTCTCGCTGGGCACCTGGTTTTATGCCATCACCCAACTGCCACTGGCCACGGCCGTGACACTCAACTACATGAGCAGCGTGTGGATCGCTGCCCTTCTGGTGGCAGGCAGTCTGTGGGCCTGGCGCCAGGCCGCCCAGGGTCAGCGCCCGTCCCTGCAACTGCCTTTGGTGCTCACCGTAATGGTCGGGTTTGCCGGGGTGGTGTTGATGCTGCGCCCCAGCATCGAGCAAACACCACAGCAACTGTGGGGCGGTGCGCTGGGCCTGCTGTCGGGGCTGACAGCGGCGATGGCCTACCTGCAGGTCACCCATTTGTCGCGCATGGGCGAACCCGAGTCGCGCACCGTGTTCTATTTTGCCCTGGGCTCTGCGCTGGCCGGGGGCGCGGTCTCACTGCTCATCGGGTACTCGCCCTGGCCCGGCTGGCACGGACTGTGGCTGTTGCCCATTGGCGTGCTGGCCGCGCTAGGGCAGTTGTGCATGACGCGCGCCTACGGCAGAGCCCGCTCCGCCAAGGGCACCCTGGTGGTGGCCAGCCTGCAGTATTCGGGCATCGTGTTCGCGGCGCTCTACAGCGTGCTGCTGTTTGACGACCACATCCCCACGCTGGGCTGGCTGGGCATGGCCTTGATCGTGGGCAGCGGCATTCTGGCCACGGTGCTGCGCGCCCGCAGTACACGCAACCCTGCATGAGCCTGCCAAAATCCGCCCATGGTTGCGCCCCGCAACACCCTCGTCACACTCCCCAAGCCGTCATGCCTTATTCGCTTTTGATTTCCGCTCCTGAACTGCAATCGCTGCTGGACTGCGGCACCCCCTGCATGGTGTTCGACTGCAGCTTCGATCTGGCTGACCCCGCCTCAGGCGCGCAACAATTCCTGCAAGGCCATATCCCTGGCGCCGTGTACGCGCACCTGGACGAACACCTGTCCGCACCGGCCCACGGCGAGCGCGTCTCGGGCGGACGCCACCCGCTGCCCACACGCGAAACCTTTGCCGCCTGGCTGGCCCAACAAGGCTTTGCCGCAGGCATGCAGGCCGTGGTTTATGACCGCAACGGCAGCGCCTTTTGCGGCCGCCTGTGGTGGATGCTGCAGTGGCTGGGCCACGAGGCCGTGGCCGTGCTCGACGGCGGCATGCAGGCCTGGACGCAGGCCGGTGGCGCCCTCGAACAAGGCCCGCAGGCCACGCGCACCCCTGGGGTCTTTCAGCCCAGTGCAGCGCTGCGCCCGCTGGCCACCACTGCGCAGGTGCTGCAAGGCCTGGGCACTGCGGGCCAGACCATCATCGACGCCCGCGCCCCTGCGCGCTACCGCGGCGAGGTGGAGCCGCTGGACCCGGTGGCCGGGCACATTCCGGGCGCGCTCAACCGCCCATTCACCGACAACTTCGGGCCGGATGGGCGCTTCAAGGCCCCGGCGCAGTTGCGCACCGAGTTTCTGGCCTTGCTGGATGGGCGCGACCCTGCCACCGTGGTGCTCCACTGCGGCAGCGGCGTCACGGCCAACCCCAACGTGCTGGCAATGGAGCTTGCAGGCCTGGGCCGCGCCGCGCTGTACGCCGGGAGCTGGAGCGAGTGGTGCAGTGACCCGCAACGTCCGGTGGAACGCGGCTGAAGGGCTACAAAATACGTAGCAATCGGCAGCAGATGCCGACACGCCTTGTCAGGCAAATTCCTACAAGACCCACCGCACTGCCTGACGTGCGGCACAGCCGCTTCCCGACTTAATTTTTGATTGGGCCAAATTCACAATCCATTTCAACGGATCGCGAAACGCTGCATGAGGCAGACACAGCGCGAATCCCGCGAATGGAAAGGAACTGCCCCATGTCTAACGATCAACTGCTGGCCGAAATCCGCGAAGCCAACCTCACCTACCTGATGCTGGCCCAGACCCTGATCCGCCAGGACAAGGCAGAGGCCGTGTTCCGACTGGGCCTGAACGAAGACGCTGCCGACATTTTGGCATCGCTGTCGGCCGCGCAACTGATGAAACTGGCGTCCAGAAACACGCTTCTTTGCAGCTTCCGCGTGGACGACAACCTGGTCTGGAGCCTGCTGACCAACCACGCTCCCAGCAAGGTGGGCAACGAAGCAACCAACACGCTGCACGCCAACATCCTGATGGCCAGCCGCGTTTCTGAAGTGCTTTGAACCGCGACACACCGCACACCGCCTGGAGCCCCGCCATGACGACCGCCACCCTCACCCGTCCCGCCGCCGACAAGAAGACCACCAAGACGGCCGCCCCCGTCAAGAGCGTGCTCAATGAGTCGCGCCAGATCGAGCGCGCCGCCATGCTGATCCAGATGGGCGCACGCATGCAGGTGCTCGAATCGGAAACCACGCTGTCGTATGAACGGCTGATCCGCCTGTACAAGGAGATTGCGGGCAAGTCCCCCTCCAAGGGCCAACTGCCGTTCTCCACCGACTGGTTCCTCACCTGGCAGGAGAACATCCACTCCTCGCTGTTCCTCAACATCTACGAGTACCTGGCCAAGGGCATGGACCTGGACCCGGTGGACCAGCTCACCAAGGCCTACCGCCTGTACACCGAACAGATCGCGACCGCCCAGGTCGAACCCCTGCTGTCCTTCACACGCGCATGGCGGCTGGTCAAGTTTGTCGATGCGGGCATGCTTCAGCGCACAAAGTGCGCGCAATGCGGCGGCCTGTTCGTCACCGAGCTGTACGAAAACCGACACTACACCTGCGGGCTGTGCAACCCACCCGCACGCGCTGGCAAGAGCAAGAACGCGGGCGCGCTGATGCTGCATTGAGCATTAAAAACGCCCATACCTCTGATCAGTAAAGCGCCAATAGCTACAAATTTTATAGCTTACTCAACGCCCCCGGAGCAAGCCCCGCAGGTTGTCGTCCACCGGCAGCGCATAGTCGGTGGCGGCCACCACCTGGTTGCCCTGGGGGCTGACCAGCTTGAGGCTCACATAGACCATGGCGCCTGACACTGCATAGGTGCCCACGACCACGGCCTGGGCGTCGTGGTTCTGGCTGACCTCGCGCAGTTCGCGCGACAGCAGCAACTCCCCTTGCCCCGGTTGCAGGGCCAATTGCTCGCGCAGGCGCACCTCGGCCACCGGCACGCCGCGCTGCACGAAGCGCGAGGCGATCTGTTCCGAGAACATGCGCCCCAGGCGGGACGATTCGCCCAGGTGGTCCACGCTGACCAGCGTGGCCACGATCACGCTGCGGCGCGGGTCCAGCGGTGCGGTCTGCAACAGGCGGTCTGCAGCTTCGTAATTGGTTTGCAGCACATCGGACCGCACTGCAGGCCCGCCGCGCTCGCCGTAGTAGTAATAGTGCGCGCAGCCCGGCATGGCGGCAGCCAGGGCCAACAGGGCGAGCAGTGAGGCGCGGCGCTTCATGGTGTTACCACCCGCCAGGTCTTGACCGGCGCCGGGGGCGCCACAGGGGCGGGCGGCTGGTAGAGCACGGCGTCCTCGCGTTCGATGTAGTACATGTCTGCGGTCCCTGTCAGCAAACGGTCTGGCGTCTTGAGCGTGGTGGTGATGAGCACCTCGGTGCGTGTGGGGCCACCGGCTGCGGCGCCCTGGTTGTGGCGCTGCATCATGTCCAGGGCCAGGCCGGTGCCCACCCCCAGGGCTGTGGCCACACCGGGCAGGAAGGGGCGGTTGTAGTAATGCACTTTCCAGTCGCGCCACACGCCCACTCCGGCGCTCAGCATCGTCCAGGGCAAGGGGATGATCTGGTTGGTTGGGTCGTTCGCTTCGTGCTGCACCACCTGGGTCTGCACTTCCAGCTCCACGGCAGTGGGGCCGGTGGCCAGCGTCACGCCCCGGTCGAGCAAGCGCACGCGCAGGAGCTTGAGAAAACCCTGGTTGAAGCTGGAGCCGTCGGCCACCGTCACGTGGATGGGGTGCTCGCCCTCAGGCCAGCCCGCGATCTTTTCCGACACACGGGCCGCCACATCGTCTGCCAGCACGTCCCAGTGGTGCACGGCACGCGCCTTCTTCTGGCCCGTGGCCGGGTAGTTGTCGGCACGCGGCTTGTCCAGCGTGCTGCAGCCTGCCAGCAGCGCCGTTGCCGCCAGGACGCAAAGGAGGAGGCTTGGGGATCGCATGCACCAGATGGTATGCGCGGCCCTGCCGTCCAATCCGCGCAACAAAATGGCTTTTCCCGGTCAGAACGGCGGCTTGCCTGCGGCTGGGTGGATGGACAATGGCTTGCAATTGCCCATCCACCGTGAACTTCCTGGAGAGCGTATGCGCCGCATCCTTCCCCGCCCCCTGCCCCATGCCTTGTCCCTTCTGGCACTCAGCGCCCTGATCGTTGGTTGCGGTGGCGCCAAGGAGGACACGCCCACCCCTCCACCGCCGGTGCAGCCCGGCCCCCTGGCCGTGGGCTTTACCAGCCCGGTGGCCGCCAACAACGTGCATGACGTGGCCAGCGCCATTCCCTTGCAGGTCAACGTCACCATCAACGGCAACCCCGCGCCCAACGGCACGCCCGTGAGTCTGACGACCAACTCCATCAGCGCCAGCCTGGCGCCCACGGTGCCCACCACCCTGGGTGGTGCGGCCACGTCGGTGCTCAACAGCAACGTCATCGGCCCGGTGGTGGTCAATGCCACGGTGACGAGCACCACCCATTCGGCCAACGAAAGCCTCAAGCTCTACATCCGACCGGTGCGCAAGCCGCTGGAATTGCTGGTGCCCGCCTATTTCAGCGCCGCCAAGGACTCCCCCTGGACGACCCTGGTGTCGGGCGCCAAGAGCTACCCGGATGTGAAGATCACCGCCATCATGAACCCCAACGGCGGGGTGCTTACCTCGACCACCACCGCCAACACCGACCTCGCCACGGCCATGGCCAGCCTCAAGACCGCCAATGGCAAGGTGGTGGCCTATGTGTCCACGCTGTATGGCAACGGTGCGCGTTCGGAAGCCGACATCAAGGCCACCATCGACAAGTACCTGGAGCTGTACCCCACCCTGGACGGTTTCTTCATCGACGAAATGGCCTCGGGCAGCAACCGCCTGGCCCATTACCAGGCCATTTACACCTATATCAAGGGCAAGCCCAGAGACCCCGGAGTGCCCGCGTTGGTCGTGATTGGCAACCCCGGCATCTACCCGGACCAGGCTTATGCCGACGCGACCGATGCGCTGACCACGTTCGAGGGCACGGCCGCCGCCTTCCAGGCGCTGGATCCGCAACAGTCGTCCAACACCTGGGTGTACAGCCTGGCCAACACATCGCAGGCCATGCTGGTGCACAGCGCCAGCACCTGCACTGCCATGCAGGACAGCCTCAAGCACGCCAACAAGGCGCGCACCAACACCGGCCTGGTGTTCACCACCGACGAGACCAGCGTCCGCACCGTGACCAAGCTGCCAGCCTACTGGATCCAACTGCTGGGAACGGTGGACGCCATGAACAAGGGCGGCACGTTGCCCGCTTGCTGAAGCACAACAGGCGCACCACGCGCGGTCGTGCCTGGGTTTGCGAACCCGGCACACCGCCCCTGCCATCAAGCATCAGCCGGTGTTGCGCAACCCTGCGGCAATGCCGTTGATGGAGATGTGAATACCCGTCTGCACGCGCTCATCGCCCTGCCCTGCACGCCAGCGGCGTACCAGTTCCACCTGCAGGTGGTGCAGCGGGTCGATATACGGGAAGCGGTGCTTGATGGAGCGCGCCAGCGCACTGTTGTCCGCCAGACGCTGCTTGTCGCCCGTGATGAGTGTGAGCGCCTCCGCCGTGCGGTGCCATTCAGCCTCGATGGCAGCAAACACCTTTTTGCGCAGCCTGGCGTCCTGCACCAGTTCGCTGTAGCGCGAGGCCAGGGCCAGGTCGCTCTTGGCCAGCACCATGTCCATGTTGGACAGCAGCGTGCTGAAGAAGGGCCAGTGCCGCTCCATCTTGCGCAGCAGGGCGAGCTGGGCCTTGGGGTCCTTGCCGCTGTGGTGCACAAAGGCCTGCACCGCCGTGCCAAAGCCATACCAGCCCGGCAGCGTGAGGCGGCATTGGCCCCAGCTGAAGCCCCAGGGAATGGCGCGCAGGTCTTCAATGCGTTGGCTGGGCTTGCGCGACGCGGGGCGCGAGCCGATGTTGAGTTCGGCAATCTCGCGGATGGGCGTGGAATTGAAAAAGTAGTCGGTGAAGCCCGGCGTTTCGTACACCAGCGCACGGTAGGCCGCCATGCTGGCCTGCGAGAGCTGCGCCGCCGCCTCCAGGAAGGCGGGCGTGGCCGGTTTGGTGGGCTGCAAAAAGGTGGCCTCCAGCGTGGCAGCGACCAGGGTTTCAAGGTTGCGTCGGCCGATCTCCGGGTTGGCGTACTTGGAGGCGATGACCTCGCCCTGCTCGGTCAGGCGGATCTGGCCGCGCACCGTGCCCGGTGGCTGCGCCAGGATGGCCTGGTAGCTGGGGCCGCCGCCACGCCCCACGGTGCCGCCGCGACCGTGGAACATGCGCAGGCGAATCCCGGGCAGCTCATCAAACAGCGCCACCAGCGCAATCTCGGCCCGGTACAGCTCCCAGTTGCTGGTGAAGATGCCGCCGTCCTTGTTGCTGTCTGAGTAGCCCAGCATGATGTCCTGCTCGCTGCCGCTGGCCTGCACCATGGCGGCGATGCCCGGCAGCGCATAGAACTCGCGCATGATGGGTGCGGCGTTGCGCAGGTCCTCAATGGTCTCGAACAGCGGCACCACGATGAGGTCGGCCGTGGCCTGTGAGGGCGCTGCGTCGTCCAGCGTGCCGTGCACCAGGCCCACTTCCTTTTGCAGCAGCAGCACTTCCAGCAGGTCGCTCACCGTTTCGGTGTGGCTGATGATGTAGTGGCGGATGGCATCGTGCCCGTAGCGTTGGCGCATGCGCAGCGCCGCTTCAAAGATGGCCAGCTCGCCGCTCGTGTGCTCGGAGTAGGCAGCGCCCACCACGCGCAGCGGCCGTGCGTCCTGCAGCAGGCGCAGCAGCACTGCACGCCGATCGTCTTCGGGCAGCGCGGCATAGTCGGGCTCGATGCGGGCCACGGCCAGCAGCTCGGCCACCACGCGCTCGTGCTGGTCGGAGCTTTGGCGCAGGTCCACCGTGGCCAGGTGAAAACCAAACACCTGCACCGCCCGGATCAGCGGGCGCAGGCGCTGCGCCGACAGCGCCGCACCGTGGTGCGCCTGGAGCGAGGCCTCGATGGTGCGCAGCTCGGCCAGGAAGTCTGCCGCGCTCGCGTACGGGTTCTGTGGCGCCACGGCGTGGCGCGCGGCCACGCCGCCGCTCAGCTCCTGCAGCGTGGCAGCCAGGCGCGCGTAGATGCCCGTGAGCGCGCGGCGGTAGGGTTCGTCCTGGCGATGCTCGTTGGTGTCGGGCGAACTGAGGGCCAGCGCCTGCATCTCGGGCGTCACTTCGACCAGCCGCGCCGACAGCGACAGCTCCCCGCCCAGCAGGTGCACCTCGGTCAGGTAGTGGCGCAGCACCACTTCGCTCTGGCGCCGCAGGGCCTGCACCAGCGTGGCGGCCGTGACGTTGGGGTTGCCGTCGCGGTCGCCACCAATCCACTGGCCCATGCGCAGAAAGCTGTGCACCGGCTCCGTGCCCAGGGCTCGCTCCAGGTCGGCATAGATGCGTGGGATCTCGCGCAGGAAGGTGGCCTCGTAGTAGGACAGCGCGTTTTCGATCTCGTCGGCCACCGTCAGCTTGCTGTAGCGCAGCAAGCGCGTCTGCCACAGTTGCGTGACGCGCGAGCGCAACTGCGCCTCGTTGGCGGCCAGCTCGCGCGGCGTGAGGGCGTCACGCGCCGTGTTGTAGAGCTGCGCGCGCTCGACGATGTCGTCGCGCGCCGCCAGCAACTGCGCGATGTCGCGCTCGGCGTCCAGAATGCTCTTGCGCTGCACCTCGGTGGGGTGCGCCGTGAGCACGGGCGAGACATAGCTGTGCGCCAGCGTCTGGGCAATGGTGCCCGGCGCAATGCCCGCCCAGCGCAGGCGCGAGAGCGCCACATCGATGCTGCCCTCCTGCGTGTCGCCCGCGCGCTCATGCACGGTGCGGCGGCGGATATGGTGCCGGTCTTCTGCCAGGTTGGCCAGGTGACTGAAGTAGGTGAAGGCGCGGATCACGCTCACCGTCTGGTCGCCGCTCAGCCCCTTGAGCAGCTTCTTGAGGGTCTTGTCGGCCTCATGGTCTGCGTCGCGCCGGAAAGCCACCGACAACTGGCGAATCTGCTCGATCAGGGCGAAGGCGGCCTCGCCCTCCTGCTCGCGGATCACGTCACCCAGAATGCGCCCGAGCAGGCGGATGTCCTGGATCAAGGGATAGTCTTTGTCGGTTTTTTTGGCGCTCAAGGCTTGTCTCCTGGGTGCGGTGCCGGAATGCTGCAGCGCGGGATGCTAGCATCGCGCGCTGAGCCTTACCCTGCAAAAACATGACGACCGAGCGCCCCACCCTCCCCCCCATCACCATTGCCACCCGGGAAAGCCGCCTGGCCCTGTGGCAAGCCGAACATGTGCAGGCCCTGCTGCGTGCACGCGGGCACAGCGTGGAGCTGCTGGGCATGACCACGCTGGGTGACCAGATCCTGGACCGTAGCTTGAGCAAGGTGGGCGGCAAGGGCCTGTTCGTCAAGGAACTGGAAACCGCATTGCACGACGGGCGTGCGCAGATTGCCGTGCATTCGCTCAAGGACGTGCCCATGGAGCTGCCCGAGGGTTTTGCCCTGGCCTGCGTGATGGAGCGCGAAGACCCGCGCGACGCCTTTGTGTCGCCGCACTTCGCCAGCCTGCAAGAGCTGCCGCAGGGCGCGGTGGTGGGCACGTCCAGCCTGCGCCGCCAGGTGCTGCTGCACGCGCTGCGACCGGACCTGAAGATCGAACCCCTGCGCGGCAACCTGGACACGCGCCTGCGCAAGCTTGACGAAGGCCAGTACCAGGCCATCGTGCTGGCGGCTGCGGGGCTCAAACGCCTGGGGCTGCAAAGCCGCATCCGCACCGAATTCCCCATCGACCAGATGCTGCCCGCCGCAGGCCAGGGCGCCCTGGGCATCGAGGTGCGCGCCGACCGAGTGGACCTGGTCGAGGCGCTGCGCCCCCTGGCCCACCAGCCCACCTGGATTGCCGTGACCGCCGAGCGCGCCGTGAGCCGCAGCATGGGCGGCAGCTGCTCCATGCCGCTGGCGGCGCATGCCCGGTTCGAGGGTGACCAACTGCGCATCGACGCCGCCTGGGGCGACCCCGAAGGCCGCATCGCCCTGGTGCGCGCCAGTGCCAGCGGCCCGGCCACCACGCTGGAACAGGCCGACGCGCTGGGCATGTCCGTGGCAGCGCAATTGCGCGCGGGCGGCGCCACGGGCTGAGATGGTCATTGTCACCCGGCCCGAGCGCGAGGCCCTGCAGTGGGTGGCCTCCTTGCAGGCCCGCGGCATCGACGCGCTGGCACTCCCCCTCATTGCCATCACCCCGCCCGCCGATGTGCAGGCGCTGGAGCTGGCCCGCGCCCAGGTGCAGGCGGGCGCGTACAGCGCCGTCATGGTGGTGAGCAGCAACGCAGGCCAGCATTTTTTTGATCATAAAACGGCTCTAGCGCTTACCCAGCAAGCGCAAGACGCTATCAAAACAAGAGCATGGTCACCCGGCCCCGGCACGGCCCGCGCATTGCAGGCCCTGGGCGTGGAGGGTTCGCGCATCGACACCCCGGCACCCGATGCCGCGCAGTTCGACTCCGAATCGCTGTGGGCCCAGGTGCACAGCCAGGTGGGGCCCGGTGCACGCGTGCTCATCGTGCGCGGCACCGAAGCCGGTGCCACCCAAGAGGGCACCGGGCGCGACTGGCTGGCACAGCAGATCCGCGCCGCCGGGGGGGCGGTGGACTTTGTCGTGGCCTATACACGCGGCGCACCTGTATGGAATGCGCCACAGCAGGCCCTGGCACGCGAGGCCGCCAGCGATGGCTCGCTGTGGCTGCTGAGCAGCTCGCAGGCGCTGGAGCACCTGTGTGCCGCGCTGCCAGGCCAGGACTGGCGCCAGGCGCGCGCCCTGGCCACGCACCCGCGCATTGCCCAAGCAGCGCGGAACGCGGGTTTTGGCGAGGTGCGCGAGTGCCGCCCGGCCTTGGCCGACGTGGCAGCCTCGATAGAATCCCAGCCATGAGCCAAGCGCCCGAATCTGCCCCTGCTCCCGGCCCCGTGGCAGCCCCCACACCGGTGGGCTCCGGGGGCGCACCGTCCAGGCTCCTGGTCTATGTGCTGGGAGGTATTGCGGTGGCCGGACTGGCCAGCAGCACCATGCTCTGGCAACGGCTGGACACCATGCAAGAGGCCCTGGCACGCCAGAGCCAGGAAGCCAACACCCAGGCCATCGAAGCACGCACCCTGGCCCGCCAGGCCCAGGAACAGGTGACCGAAGCCAGCGCCCGCCTTGCGGTGCAGGAGGCGCGCGTCAACGAAGTGGCCCTGCAGCGCGGGCAGTTGGAAGAGCTGATGCAAAGCCTCTCGCGCTCGCGCGACGAGAACCTGGTGGTGGACATCGAATCCTCGCTGCGCCTGGCGCAGCAACAGGCCCAGCTCACCGGCAGCCTGGAGCCGCTGGTGGGTGCACTCAAGAATGCGCAGCAACGCATCGAACGCGCCGCCCAGCCGCGCCTGGCGCCGGTGCAGCGCGCCATTGGGCGCGACCTGGAGCGCATTGGCAGCGCCAGCGTGGCCGACACCTCGGGCCTGCTGTCCCGGCTGGACGACCTGGTGCGCCAGGTGGACGAGCTTCCGCTGGCCAACGCCGTCGCGCTGGCCGCATCCACCCGCCGCCTGCAGGCCCAGCCGGCCGACCCCGAGGCCGACACCAGCGGGCAGGACGCCTGGTGGGTCTGGCTCCAGCGCGTCGGACAGGTGGTGTTCGACGAAGCCAAGGGTCTGGTGCGCCTGAGCCGCATCGACCAACCCGAAGCCGCGCTGCTGGCGCCCGATCAGGCCTTTTTCCTGCGCGAGAACCTCAAGCTCAAGCTGCTCAATGCACGCATGGGTGTGCTGGCGCGCCAGCTCGACTCGGCCCGCACCGACCTCACGGCGGCCACCGCGGCCCTCAATCGCTATTTCGACCCCGCATCGCGCCGCACGCAAAGCGCGGCCACGGTGCTGCAGCAGGTGCAGGCGTCGATGAAGGTGGCCGAACTGCCCCGGCCCGACGAAACCCTCTCGGCCCTGGCCACGGCGGCCGCCGGCCGCTGACCGCCCACCGGCAAGGACCAACCGATGCGTGCAGCACTCTGGCTCCTGGCACTGTTTGGCGTGGCCGTGGCCGTGGCCTTGTTTGCGGGCAACAACCAGGGCACGGTCACCTTGTTCTGGCCACCCTACCGCGTGGATCTTTCGCTCAACCTGGTGCTGCTGGTGCTGGTGCTGGGTTTTGTCACCCTGCATGCCGCGCTGCGTGCGCTGGCAGCGCTGCTGGAGCTGCCACGCCAGGCCCAACGCTGGCGACTGCAACAGCGCGAGCGCAGCATGCATGCCGCACTGCTCGACGCCTTTGCACAAATGCTCGCCGGCCGCTTCTTGCGCGCCCGCAAGGCCGCGCTGGCGGCGATGGACCAGGAACAGGCCCTGCGCCAGGAAGGCGAAACCCCGCCCCACGGCCACCAGATCCGCGCGCTCGCGCACATGGTGGCGGCCGAGACCTCACACGCACTGCAAGACCGCACGCTGCGCGACCGCTACTTCGAGCTGGCGCTGAACCACGCCAAGGAAAAACGCCACGTCGCCCAGGAACTGCACGAAGGCGCGCACATGCGCGCCGCCCGCTGGAGCCTGGACGACCGCGACGCCGAAGGCTCGCTCGAACGCCTGGCCCAACTGCCCCAGGGCGCGGCACGGCGCACGCTGGCACTGCGCATCCGCCTCAAGGCCAGCCGCCTGGCGGGCCGCACGCGCGATGCGCTGGACACGGCACGCCTGCTGGGCAAGCACCGCGCCTTCTCGGCCGATGCGGCGCGCAGCCTGGTGCGCGGCCTGGCCATCGAACTCATCCAGCAGTCGCACGACCCAGCGCAACTGCAAGCGGCCTGGCTTTCACTCGAAGCCAGCGACCGCGCCATGCCCGAAGTCGCCCTGCAGGCGGCCCAGCGCCTGTCCCTGCTCGGCGGAGACAGCGCACAGGTGCGCCAATGGCTGCAACCGGTGTGGCAGCAGTTTGTCGAGCTGCCCTCGTCCATGACCGACGTGCACGTCCAGCGCCTGATTTCCACCCTCGAAGGCAGCCTGGACGACAGCGACGCCGCCTGGCTGGCACGCATCGAAGCCGCGCAGAAGGCCCTCCCCAGCGACGCCCGCCTGCAATACCTGTCCGGCATGGCCTGCGCACAGCGCCAGCTGTGGGGCAAGGCGCAGCTATTGCTGGCCCAGGCAGCGCCACAGTTGCAGGACGCCCGGCTGCGCCGCAACGCCTGGTGCAAGCTGGCCGAGTTGGCCGAACAGCGCGACGACACTGCGGCGGCCGCCCAGGCCTGGAAAAAAGCCGCACAGGCGATCTGAGCGCCCCCCCTGAACCACCCCGGATCAGGGGCTCATCGTTCACGCCCGTTGAACGATGGAATCAATTCCGTTGAAACTGCAAGAACTGCGCGCTTTCTACACTTCCCAGCATGCCGCCCCAGGACCTGGGGCACCGCCCCACCGATCTGGGGATTGCCAGACTTTTCATTACCGTACCGCCCACCATGCAACACCCGTCCGCAACGTCACCGACCGCCCGCTACAGCCTTGTCGCCATGGGCCTGCACTGGCTGATGGCACTGGTGCTGATCGGGCTGTTCGGTGTGGGCGTCTATATGGTGGACCTGCCGGTCTCCCCCGCGCGGCTCAAGCTCTACAACTGGCACAAATGGGCTGGCGTCACCGTGCTGGCCCTGGCCCTGGTGCGCCTGCTGTGGCGCCTGTGGAAGCGTCCGCCCCCGCTGCCGCAAACCATGCTTCTGGCCATGCCGGCCTGGCAGCGCCTGGCGCACCATGGCACCCATGGCCTGATGTACCTGCTGTTCTTTGCCGTGCCCCTGACCGGCTGGGCCTACAGCTCGGCTTCGGGGTTCCGGGTGCTGTGGTTCGGCCGCATTGCCCTGCCCGACTTCGTACCCGTCAGCCAGGCCCTGGCCGACAACCTCAAGCTGAGCCACAACGTACTGGCCATGGGGCTGGCGCTGCTGGTGCTGGTGCATGTGGCCGCCGCACTCAAGCACCACTTCGTGGACGGCGACGGCCTGATGTCCCGCATGTTGCCTGGCCGCGACTGACCCTTCCACCCGTTTTTGCAGACAACTTCCGAGGTCTTATGCTGACATTGCGCACCCTCCCCACCCTGACCCTGGCCGCCGGCTTGCTGGTGGCCGTTTCCGCCCAGGCCCAGCAGCAACTGGTGCCTGCCCAGAGCAGCATCGAATTTGCCGCCAAGCAAATGGGCGTGCCCATGCAAGGCCACTTCCGCAAGTTCGACGCCCAATTGAGCTTTGACCCCGCCAAGCCCGAGAGCAGCCGCATCCGCTTCAGCGTGGACACCGGCAGCGCCACCATGGGCGCCCGCGAGACTGACGCCGAACTGCCCAAGCCGGTGTGGTTCAACGTGGCGCAGTTCCCGCAAGCCACGTTCGAGTCCAGCACCATCAAGGCCCTGGGCGGTGGCAAGTTCGATGTGGCGGGCAAGCTCACCATCAAGGGCACGTCGGTCAATGTGTCGGTGCCTGTGGTGCTGACCCAATCGGGCGCCACCACCACCGCCACCGGCGTGCTGCCCATCAAGCGTCTGGCCTTCAAGATCGGCGACGGCGAATGGGCCGACACCTCCATGGTGGCCGACGAGGTGCAGGTGAAGTTCAAGCTCGCGCTCACGGGCGTGGGCAAGATCTGATCCAGCGCCCTGCTGTTTTCCCCCTGCGTTTCTTTTTTTCATCGTTCTTTTTCCACAGGAGCTCTTCCATGCGCACTTCCCTCATCGCCCTGGCCGCAGCCGCCACCCTCGCCACCGGCATCGCCCAGGCCGAGCCGGCCAACTACGCCATCGACCCCACGCACACCTTCGTGACCTTCGAGATCAGCCACTTCGGCGCCACCGTGAACCGTGCCCGCTTCGACAAGAAGCAAGGCTCCGTGCAACTGGACAAGGCCGCCAAGTCGGGCAAGGTGGAAATCAGCTTCGACACCACGTCGGTGAACTCCGGCACCCCGGCCTTCGACAAGCACCTGCAGAGCGCCGACCTGTTCGACTCCGCCAAGCACCCCACGATGAAGTTCGTGGCCGACAAGTTCGTCTTCAACGGTGACAAGGTCGCCAGCGTCGAAGGTCAGCTCACGCTGCTGGGCAAGACCGGCCCGTTGACCCTCAAGGCCAACCAGTTCAACTGCTACGACAGCCCCATGCTCAAGCGCGAGGTCTGCGGCGGCGACTTCGAAGCCACCATCGACCGCACGCAGTGGGGCATGAACTACGGCGTGGAATGGGGCTTCCCCAAGAACGTGCGCCTGATCGCCCAGATCGAGGCCGTCAAGCAGTAAGCACACCGTGCGACGGGACGTGATGGCATAAAATCACCGTCCCACACCCTGCCACACCAGGTGGCGCAGCGGCATCCCGAGGGATGCCGTTGTTCTTTCAGAGACCCACCGTACCCATGAACGATCCTGTCCAGCAACCCGGCCTGCAGTCCCTGTCCAAATCCTTCGAGCCCGCCGCTCTGGAAGCCCATTGGGGGCCTGAATGGGAAAAGCGCGGTTACGGAGTCGCCGGTTTCCGGGGCACCGGCACGCCCGAGGCGGGCCAACCCGCGTTCTGCATCCAGCTGCCGCCGCCCAACGTGACGGGCACGCTGCACATGGGCCATGCGTTCAACCAGACCATCATGGACAGCCTCACGCGCTACCACCGCATGAAGGGCTTCAACACCACCTGGGTGCCTGGCACCGACCACGCGGGCATTGCCACGCAGATCGTGGTGGAGCGCCAGTTGCAGGAGCAAGGCGTGAGCCGCCACGACCTGGGCCGCAAGAACTTCGTCGCCAAGGTATGGGAGTGGAAGGAAAAGTCGGGCAACACCATCACCACGCAGATGCGCCGCATGGGCGACAGCGTGGACTGGAGCCGCGAATACTTCACCATGGACGACAAGCTCTCCAAGGTGGTCACCGAGACCTTCGTGCGCCTGTACCAGCAAGGCCTGATCTACCGGGGCAAGCGCCTCGTCAACTGGGACCCCAAGCTCCAGTCCGCCGTGTCCGACCTGGAGGTGGAGAACGAGGAGAAAGACGGCTCGCTCTGGCACATCGCCTACCCGCTGGCCGACGGCTCGGGCCAGCTCGTGGTGGCAACCACCCGCCCCGAGACCATGCTGGGCGACGTGGCCGTGATGGTGCACCCCGAGGATGAGCGTTACAGGCACCTCATCGGCCAGATGGTGAATCTGCCGCTGTGCGACCGCCAGATCCCGGTGATCGCCGACGAGTACGTGGACCGCGAGTTCGGCACCGGCGTGGTGAAGGTCACGCCCGCGCACGACCAGAACGACTATGCCGTGGGCCAGCGCCACAAGCTGCCCATGATCTGCGTGCTGACGCTGCAGGCCACCGTCAACGAGAACGCCCCCGCCAAATACCAGGGCATGGACCGCTTCGTCGCCCGCAAGGCCGTGGTGGCCGACCTCGAAGCCCTGGGCCTGCTGGTCGAGACCAAGAAGCACAAGCTCATGGTGCCCATCTGCACCCGCACCGGCCAGGTGGTGGAGCCCATGCTGACCGACCAGTGGTTCGTGGCCATGAACAAGGTGGGTGAAGGCGATGCCACGGGCAAGTCCATCGCCCAGAAGGCCATCGACGCCGTGGCTGGCGGCCAGGTGAGCTTCGTGCCCGAGAACTGGGTCAACACCTACAACCAGTGGATGAACAACATCCAGGACTGGTGCATCTCGCGCCAGCTCTGGTGGGGCCACCAGATTCCGGCCTGGTACGACGAGGACGGCAAGGTGTACGTGGCCCGCGACGAGGCCGAGGCGCAGGCCCAGGCCCCGGGCAAAACACTCAAGCGCGACGAGGACGTGCTCGACACCTGGTACTCCAGCGCCCTCGTGCCCTTCAGCACCATGGGCTGGCCTGAACAAGGCGACGGCGCCACTGACGACTACAACCTCTACCTGCCCAGCAGCGTGCTGGTGACGGGTTACGACATCATCTTCTTCTGGGTCGCCCGGATGATCATGATGACTACGCACTTCACGGGCCGCGTGCCGTTCAAGCATGTGTACATCCACGGCCTGGTGCGCGACGCGCAGGGCAAGAAGATGAGCAAGTCCGAGGGCAACGTGCTCGACCCGGTGGACCTGATCGACGGCATCGCGCTTGAACCCCTGCTCGACAAGCGCACCCAGGGCCTGCGCAAGCCCGAAACCGCGCCCCAGGTGCGCAAGAACACGCAAAAAGAGTTTCCCGAGGGCATTCCGGCCTACGGCGCCGACGCGCTGCGCTTCACCTTCGCGGCGCTGGCCTCCTTGGGCCGCAGCATCAACTTCGACAGCAAGCGCTGCGAGGGCTACCGCAACTTCTGCAACAAGCTCTGGAACGCCAGCCGCTTCGTGCTGATGAACTGCGAAGGCCAGGACTGCGGCCTGCAAGCCCCGCAGGGCGGCGGCAGCTGCAACGACGGCTATCTGCACTTCACCCAGGCCGACCGCTGGATCGCCTCGCGCCTGCAGCGCGTCGAGGCCGAGGTGGCCAAGGGCTTTGACGACTACCGCCTCGACAACGTGGCCAACACCATCTACGACTTCGTCTGGAACGAGTTCTGCGACTGGTACCTCGAAATCGCCAAGGTGCAGATCCAGACCGGCAACGAGGCGCAACAACGCGGCACGCGCCGCACGCTGATCCGCACGCTGGAGACCATCCTGCGCCTGGCCCACCCCATCACGCCCTTCATCACCGAAGAGCTGTGGCAGAAGGTGGCGCCCGTGGCCGGCCGCGGCGGCCCCTCGGTCAGCATCGCGGCCTACCCCGAATCGCAGCCCGAGCGCATCGACGAGGCCGCCGAGGCCCATGTGGCGCGCCTCAAGACCGTGGTGGACGCCTGCCGCACGCTGCGTGGCGAGATGAACGTCTCGCCCGCCACACGCCTGCCCTTGTTCGTGGTGGGCGATGCCGAGTTCATGCGCGGCGCGGCCCCCGTGTTGCAGGCCCTGGCCAAGCTCAGCGAGGTCAAGGTGTTCGACGACGACGACGCCTGGAGCCAGGCCGCCCAGGCTGCGCCCGTGGCCGTGGTGGGCGAGGCGCGCCTGTGCCTGCACATGGAGATCGACGTGGCGGCAGAGAAGGCCCGCCTGGCCAAGGAAGTGGCGCGCATCGAGGGCGAGATCGCCAAGGCCAACGGCAAGCTCGGCAACGAAGCCTTCGTCGCCAAGGCTCCGGCCGCCGTGCTGGAGCAGGAAAAGAAGCGCGTGGCCGATTTCAGCGCCACGCTCGCCCGCCTGCGCGACCAACTCGCCCGCCTGGGCTGATATCAAAAGAATAGCTGCCAGCGCTTGTTTTCATTGGTTTTCAGCATAAAAACAGCCTGAAACTATTGAAAAGCAAGCGCCAGCAGCTCCTCATTCAGGAGCACACACCATGCAGCAAGCCACCGTTCGCAAAGCCGTTTTCCCCGTCGCCGGGCTGGGCACGCGCTTTTTGCCTGCCACCAAGGCATCGCCCAAGGAGATGCTGCCGGTGGTGGACAAGCCGCTGATCCAGTACGCCGTGGAAGAGGCCTACGCCGCCGGCATCCGCCACATGATCTTCGTCACCGGCCGCAGCAAGCGCGCCATCGAGGACCATTTCGACACCGCCTACGAGCTGGAAAGCGAACTGGAAGCGGCGGGCAAGCAGGAACTGCTGGCCCTGGTGCGCTCGGTCCAGCCCGACGACATGGACTGCGCCTATGTGCGCCAGCCGCGCAGCCTGGGCCTGGGCCATGCCGTGCTCTGCGCCGAGGCGCTGGTGGGCGACGAGCCCTTTGCCGTGCTGCTGGCCGACGACCTGATGGTGGGCAAACCCGGCGGTCCCGGCGTGCTGGCGCAGATGGCCCAGGCCTTCCGCCAGCAGGGCCGCTCGCTGCTGGCCGTGCAGGAGGTGCCGCAGGACCAGGTGCGCCGCTACGGCATCGTGGCCGGCGAACCCGCTGGCGGCCCGCTGCTGCGCGTGCAGCGCATCGTGGAAAAGCCCACGCCAGAGCAAGCCCCCTCGCGCATGGGTGTGGCAGGCCGCTACATCCTCACGCCCGCCATCTTCGACCAGATCCGCAACCAGCCCAAGGGCGCGGGCGGCGAAATCCAGCTCACCGACGCCATCGCCCGCCTGATGGAACACGAGGCCGTGTACGCCTTCCAGTACGAGGGCAAGCGCTACGACTGCGGCAGCAAGGAGGGCTTTCTGGAAGCCACCGTGGAGCTGGCGCTGCAGCACGCGGAGGTGGGGGCATCGTTCCGGGAATACCTGAAGACGTTGAGCCTCTAATCATGCCCGCACGGCCGCCAGCCGACCATGCAATTGCACCATGGCCCCCTGGATGGCGCCAGAGCTGTCTGCCACCAGGGTAATGCCCTGCTCCATCTGGCCAGCGTACTGCCCCAACTCGGCATTGCGGGCCAACTGCTCATGACTCACGGCTTCGAGTTTGTCCGCCTCGCCCTGTAGGGCAGCGACAGAGTCCAGGATGGAACGCAGCGCCTGCCGGGCCTGATCCGCGTTGTCCCGTCCCACCTGTGCCAAGCTCTGGCCGTTGCCCAGCAGCCGGGCAGCCTGTTCCACATTGTCCAGTATCCGGGCCAGTTCGGCACTGATGGCGGAGGCCGCATCGCCGGCCTCGCCCGCAAGCTGGCGCACATTTCCAGCCACCACGGCGAAGCCCCTGCCGTGGCTCCCAGCGTGCGAGGCCTCAATCGCGGCATTGAGTGCCAGGATGTTGGTCTGGAAGGCCAATCCCTTGATCTTGTCCGCGATCGTCAAAATTTCCTGCGAGCGCGACTGCAAACCGCGCACCAACACGTCGGCCCGACCAATGGCCTCGGCCAGCGCCACAGTGCTGGCGATGGTTTGACCGACCACCTCAGCACCGGCCTGCGCGGCAGAACGGGCGTGTGCCGCCTCCACAGCCAGCGCCACCGAGGTCTGCTCCACCGATTGCGCCAGCGCGTTGTTCGACTCTGCGGCACCACGCACCGCGCGCGCCTGTTGACTCTGCGCGTTCAGCGAACTGACCATGGCGTCCACGCTCCGGCCTACTTGTGCGCTCTGACGGCCCACCTCGGCCATCAGCGATTCGATCGTTTCTATCTGCGCCTGGCGCTGTCGGTCGCCCTGTTCCTTGGCGATCTGCGAGCCCATGGCCAAGATACCGACAAACAGCATCAGCCCCAGGTTGCACAGCAGACCCCACAGGCGCGTATCCGCGATGGGGTTAACGGGAAACGCCACCCCCATGGCCCGGACCACCTCGAACCCACCCAAGACCGCTAGCACCGACCCCAGCCCCAGCAGGCCAAAGAGTGGGCCGCCTGCGAAGGTGGCCATCACCGGAACAACGACGAACCAAGCCGCCACGGCCTCCGAGGCGCTACCGCCGGTGCTCCACACCAGGTAGCCAAACAGCAAGTTGAAGGTGACCAGGTTCGCCACCTGCGCTGCGCGCAGACTCTGCAGGCGGCGCAGCGAAAACCAGATTCCAGGCACCAGCCACAACGTGGCCGCGACGGCCCATGCCGCCCCCGGGTGCCCCAGGTACAGGTACAAGCCGATGAACGAAGGCCCCGAGAACACTGCGGCAAATGTCAGCCCCACGAGGCTTTTGGCGCGCGCCAGAGTGATTTCATCAGCGCGCAACGCCGGTGGAATGTAGAAGCCAAACAAACGGTCAAGCAGATTCATGGAATGTATTCCTGTTGCACCCGCCGCGCCACACGCGCCAGCCAGCCTGATATGCCGTGCGGAGGCCCACGCTCGATGCGTGCCAGATCACCTTTGCCCTCGCTTATCGCCCCAGGCAAAGGGCCTTGATGATCGGCCTACGCAGCGGCGGTAGCAACGAGAAGACAGCCATCAGCACGTGAGTGAGGTAATGGATCTTCCAATGGCGCTTCCTGCCATGCGCCGCCTTCCATACCACCTCAGCGACCTGCTCCGGCTGCACGTTGACGCCCGTTGAACGGACACTACTCGCCTGTGTCGATGCACCCGTAACCATGGGTGTGTTGACATAGGGCGCCATGATGTCGCTCACCGTGATTCCGTCACGCTCCAACTCAAGGTCAAGCGCCTCCGTCAGCGCATGCACGGCATGCTTGCTTGCCGAATAAACCGCCAATTCGGGCATGCCATAGATGGCCGAGGTTGAGCACATGGTCAAAATGTGCGCGTCAGGCGTAACGCGTAGCGCGGGCAACGCACAGTGGATTCCATTGAGCACGCCCTTGACGTTGATGTCCAGCGTCAGGTACTGCTGCATCAGAGGAATATCCTCGTTGCGCCCCATGCGCAAGATTCCTGCGTTGTTGAAAAGCACATCAAGCCGTCCTCCAGTGCTTGAGGTGAACATCTCGATTGCGGCGCGGTACCGCTTGGCGTCTGTCACGTCCAGCCACAGCGTGCGACAGTTATCCGCGCCGATCTCTCGTTCCAGTCGGTCCAGCCCCTCGACATCGATATCGGCCAAGCCCACAAACCAGCCGCGCGAGGCGAACAGCAGTGCTGTATGGCGACCGATGCCCGATGCAGCGCCTGTGATGAAGATGGATTTCCGTTGCGTCATAGCGGTACCAATGGGAGTAATGCTTCAGCGCGCCGTGTAACCGCCGTCAATGACCAGTTCAGAGCCGGTCATGTAGCACGATTCATCCGACGCCATGAACACCAGCGCCGGAGCGATCTCTTCAGCCAATGCGAGTCGGCCGAGCGGTATGCGGTTGACGATGTCTGCCTGCAGCGCCTGCGCCATGTCGGCCGGCATGGAAGCCAGCGCACCAGAAACCATGGGCGTGGCAATGTAGCCAGGATGCAGCGAATTCACGCGGATGTTGTAGCCGTGTGCGGCGCAATGCAGCGCCGCAGATTTGGTTAGCAAACGCACGCCACCTTTGCTGGCGTTGTAAGCCGCCAGATTAGGCTCGCCGATGATGCCTTCGATCGAAGACACATTGATGATCGAGCCACCTCGCTCCTTCATCGCGACGATGGCCTTTTGCGTTCCCAGGAAAACACCGTCGAGGTTGATCTCCAGCACGCCACGCCAGTCCGCTAGACTTGCTTGCTCAATGCTCCCCAGCCGCCCCACACCAGCATTGTTGACCACCACATCCAGCGCACCAGCCGCGACGATCACGCGATCCCAGTCGGCTTCCTGCGTCACATCGTGCGCCAGTGCGGTCACCATGTGGCCCGCCGCGGAAAGGCGCTCGGCCTCTGCCTCCACGCTGGGAGCATCGATATCGGTCAACACCACCCGGGCACCTTCGCGCGCAAAGTACCGCGCCGTAGCGAGTCCCAATCCACTTCCCGCACCAGTAATCAGGGCTGTCTTGCCTTGCAATCGCTTCATCTCAGTCTCCCTTCTTGTTTCGAATGAATGCCACGCATATCTCACCTCCGGTTCTCTCAGGGAGGGGATATGCGGGCCTCTTGAAATCAACCACCCGCATCGCGTCGATGCACGCTCACCGGTTCGCTCTCGAACATCTCCATCAAGAAGCGATCCTGCGGCTTCTCTGACGCCGTCTTGGGGATTTGTGCCAGTACCTGGATGAAGCCAGGCACCATGCCCGCCTCCAGTTGCTGGCGGCACACGGCAAAGAGTTGCCGTGGGTCGAACGCGGCAACGTCCTTGGGTACCACTGCGGCAACGACCTCCTTTTCCCCCGGAGCAAGCTGCGCACTTGCAACACCATAGACATACACGTCATCGACCAGACCTGACTCGGCGATGGCCTTTTCGATGAAGGCCGTGGTGATGAACTCACCGTTGCGCCGGATACCGCTACCCTTGCGGTAATCGAAGTAAAGCCAGCCCTCCGCATCCTCGTGCACCACGTCGCCCATGTGCAGCCAACCGCCAGCGCACTTGTGATGCGACGCCTCGGGGTTTCCAAAGTACTCCACGGCGAAGGGCTCGCCACTGGCATGGCGAAACAGCAACTCGCCCTGCTGGCCACGCGGCACATCGTTGCCTGCCTCGTCCACGATGCGATGGCGCAGTGTTGGCGGCGGCTTGCCGATGCTGCCCACAGGCCCCTGGCCGGGGTGGTTGAAGGTGAGTCCACCTTCGGCCGCGCCGTAGAACTCCAGGATCTGTACGCCGAAACGCTGCTGGAACTGCCGCCAGATGGCGGCAGGCATGCCCGCCGAGATGACGAAGCGCACCGGATTGTCGGCATCGTCCGCGCGCGGTGGCTCGGCATAGACTGCCGTGGTCATTCCACCCAGCAGCGTGAAGCTCGTGGCGCCGTATTTGCGCGTGATGTCCCACAGGCGGGACTTGGTAAAGCGCCGCGAGAGCACGCAACGCAGGCGGCAGGCCAGCGCCGCGCCCAGGGTGATGAGCTGGGCGTTGGCGTGCGTGAGCGACAGGCCCGAGTACAGCACGTCTCCTTCGCGATAGCCGAACAGACGCAGAGCGAGCAAAGCGGTTTCACAATAGCGCCGATGCGTCAGCACGATGCCTTTGGGGTCACCCGTCGTGCCAGAAGTAAAGATCAGCTCCAAAGCACTGTCCGGGCTGGTGGTGCCGATGGTCAGCTCTGGTACCGCCAGTGGCGCGGCGGCTTCCCAGTCCACCACTCCACTGTAAGCCGCGAGCGGCTGCTCGCCCTCATCAGTGGCGAAGGCCAGCACCCAGCGCAAGCCGCTCAAGCGGGGTCGCAGAGGCTGCAAGTGGGGTAGCGCGTAGTCGGCAGCGAAGACGGCGCAGCACTGACTGCTGGTGAGCAGAAACTGCAGCTTGTCGCCCTTGGTGCGTGCGTCGATGGGTACCACGGCCACACCCAGGATGCTCGCGGCCACCATGGCCTCAACGAACTCTACATGGTTGGCCATAAGCAAGGCCACACGTTCCCCAGAAGCAATGCCCAGGTCCTGCATGACCCGCGCCATGCGCTGGCCGTTGTCCCAGAGCTGGCGGTAGCTGCGCACCTCGTCCGGGCGCGTTCCTCCGCCCTCGACGGTGAGCACTTGAAAGTCCGGCAGTTCGGCCGCGCGGTTCGCGACCATGCCGGCGAAGATGTTGTCGGGGTAAAGACTCATCCTGTTTACTCCTGTTCAGCGCCCCAGCAGCGTGAGGCAGGCCACGGCCTCTTCCACGCCAGCGAGCCCACCGCCGTTTTCCGCCAGCGCGATGCGAGCACCCGGCACCTGGCGCGCTCCGGCTTCGTCACGCAACTGCGCGACCAGTTCGAACACCTGCCCCAGCCCCGTCGCACCGATAGGGTGGCCCTTGCTCTCCAGCCCCCCCGAGGGGTTGATGGGGATGGACCCGCCCAGGCTCGTATCGCCACGCTCGGCCGCCGGACCGCCCTGCCCAGGGGGCACCAGGCCCAGCAGCTCCGACTGCAGGATCTCGCCTATCGCCGTCGCATCGTGCACCTCGGCCACGCCCACGTCCTGCGGTGCCACGCCCGCCTGTTCGTAGAGCCGGTGCGATGCCTTGCGCACCAGGTGGTTCTCCAGATCCATCGCCTCGCGCTCACTGCCGGTTTGCAACACGCAGGCCAGTACCCGCACCGCTCGGCGTGCATCGCCTTGCAGTCGCTTGAGGCCTGCAGCGCTGCAGACAATGGCGGCAGCGGCGCCATCACTCACCGGCGAGCACATGGGCAGCGTGAGCGGGTAGCTGATAGGCGGCGCGGCCAGCACCTGCTGCACGCTCAGTGCCTCCCGGTACTGCGCCAAAGGGTTGTGTACCGAATGCGCATGGTTCTTCGCCGCCACCGCCGCGAACTGCTGCTGCGTGGTGCCAAAGATGTCCATGTGCAGGCGCCCCATGGCGGCGTAAATGTCCATGAACACGCTGTAGGGTCGCGGCGACTGGCTGCCCGGCGGTGGCATGACGCCTTCACCCATGGCCAGCAGGCGCGCCCGGCCGGCCTCGGTGTCATGCACGTCCCAGGCGCCGTCGAAGGCGGCAAACATGCGTGCCTTGTCTTCACTCCACATCTTCTCGGCACCCACGGCGAGCACGATGTCGGCCGCGCCGCTGCGCACATGCTGCACGGCCAGATGCAGCGCCGTGCTGGCACTGGCACAGGCGTTCTCCACATTGACAACGGGAATGCCTTCCACACCCATGGCGCGCAGCGCGAGTTGCCCGCGCACCATGTGCTGGCCTTCCATGTGGCCCTGCGTGGCATTGGAGAAATAAGCCGCCTGCAGTTGCCGGGCGCTACAGCCCGCATCCTGCAGCGCGGTGGTGACGGCCTGGCGCGTGAGGTCTTTCACGCTCCATTGCGGGTGCCGGCCAAACGGCGTCATGCCAACGCCGGTGATATAGATCGGTTCCACGGGATGCTCCCAGAATATTTATGAAATATGCATCCAGCGCTTATCCATAAAGCGCTAGATGCTATCAATACAGGAACATTACTGGTGTTTGACTTCCCAGGAAAGGTAGCCCTCGTCCGCCTGCGCCGCAAGCAACTGGCGCGCGCCCAGGATGCGCGCGCCCGAGCCGAAGCCCACAGCCTTGAGCTGCTTGCCCAGCACGCGCTGGGCGGCCTCGGCGGCGAACACGCCGGTTTGCGAATAGGCGCAGCTGCCACGCAGGATGACGCTGACCGACTGCGTGTTGCCGCGCGCCTGGCAGGACACCAGGGCGCGGTGCACCTCGGGGTTCTCGCGCGGCGGCTCGACCTGGGTGATCTGCTGGCCGATGGCGTTGGTCACCTGCTCTTGCGCGGCGGCGTCCAGGTTGCGGTGGTCCTTCTCGAAGTTTTTCAGCACGTCGAGCACGGCCATCATCATGTCCTGGTTGCCCAGGGCGAACAGCACCTGGCAGTTCTTGACGCGCGGGTCGCCGTGGTACCACACCGGCTCGCCCGCGCCGCCCCAGGGCATGCCCTTCAGGATGCGGTGCACGCCGGGCACCATCACGTCGTAGGCCTGGGCCCAGGGCCACTGCACCAGCTCGCCGCCCTTCAAGTAATACATGGGCTTGGTGCACATGCGCAGGAACGACATGGTCGAGGCCACGCTGATCTGCGAGTCGCCGTAATACATCAGGTCCAGGCTGTCGATGCCGGGCGTCTCCAGCGCAATCTCGGCGGCGATCGCGCCTTCGGTCCACATATACGAGTTGGCCGGGCACAGCGCCAGCTCCTTGCGCGCAAACGCGCCGGCGTATTCCTTTTGCAGGTAGAGCATCCAGTCGGTCTCGCCGGTGGTGTCGAAGTAGTGGCAGCCGGCGTCGAGCGCCGCCTGCACCACCGGCTCGCCCAGCTGCATAAAGGGGCCAACGACGTTGAGCACCACCTGGCGGCCCTTGAACAGCTCGGCCAGGCTGGCGCGGTTGTGCTCCACGCCCACGCACTGGTAGTCGTGGCCTTCGAGTTCTGGAATCTTGGCCATCTCGGCCTTCAAACGATCGGCGTTGCGCCCGGCGGCGATGAAGGGAATGCCGCGCTCGGCCAGCTTCCACGCGGCCAGCTTGCCGGTGTAGCCGCTGGCGCCGTACAGAACGACTTGGTATTGCGATGCCATGGTGTTGTCTCCTTATGGGTGAAGTGATTTAGAGCAGGTCGGGGTTCATCAGGTGGTAGCCGCCCTTGATGGCGAGGATTTCGTTGCAGCCGTCCTCGATCAGCGAGGCACGCGCGTCGCGCATGATTTTTTCTACCGGGTAGTCGCGCGCCAGGCCGTTGCCGCCGTGCATTTGCACGGCCTCGCTGGCCACTTCAAAGGCCGTTTGCGTCGCGGTCACCTTGGCCGCCATGGCTGCCTGCAGTGCCATGGCCGGGGCCTGGAAGTTGTAGTGCAGCACCCGGCGCGAAAGCGCGCAGGCCGCCTCCACCTTGCGGAACATGTGAAACAGCCGCTGCGCCACCGACTGGTGGCGAATGATGGGCACACCCCCGGCCTTGCGCTCGTGCGCATAGGAGAGCGCCAGGTCGTAGGCCGAGCGCGCGCAGCCGGTGAAGATGGCCGACATCAGCCCGTTGGCCAGGGTGTGCACCAGGTAGGTGGCCTGCTGGTACTGGTCCGGCCCGGCGAGCAGGTGGGCTTTGGAGAGGCGCACGTTGTCGAAGTAAATCTCGCCCTGGTTGAGCGCGCGCTGGCCCAGCTTGTCGAGCGGCTTGCCGCGCGTGATGCCGCGCGTCTCCATGGGCACGATGACCACCGCGCCGTTCTTCGTGTCCGGCCCGCTGCCGGTGTCGCAGGCGGCGTAGAGGATGCCGACCTGGCCTATGGTGCCGTTCGACACCCAGGCCGACTTCTGGCCGGTGATGATGAGCTCGTCGCCCTTGATCGTCACCACGCAGTTGGGGCGGCCGTACTCGCCCTGGGGGTGGAAGATCATGCGCGCCGGGTCCAGCGTGTCGCTGCCGTGGTCGGGCTCGGTAATCATCCAGCAGCCCAGCTTGGCATCCTGCGCAATGCTGCGGCAAAAGCCATTGCCCAAGATGGCGCTGATCATGGCCGGGATCAGCCCGGCGCCAATCGAGATCGCCAGGCCCGCATCGCCCCAGCCCAGCTCCTCGAACAAGATCGCCATGGTGCGGGCGCGCTCCGCGGGCTCCATGGAAAGCAAATCGTCCACGCCAAAGCCCAGGGCGGCAAACTGGCCGTACATCGCCCACAGCGGCGAGTCGGGGGCGATCACCGCCTCGGGCGCCATGCGGTCGAGCTGGCGGCCCAGCGGGCGCAGCACCTCGCTGGCAAAGCGGCGCACCGTCGCCTGGATGGCGGCGGGCGTGTCGGCAAAATCGGGCTCGGCGCCCAGGGGGGTCAAGGCTACGTAGGCCATGGGTGTCTCCTTTGTTGAATGGGAAAGGGGCCGCAAGAAACCGCTCTTGGCGGCGGCCTGTCTGGCGGATAGGTCACTGTAGAAAGCGCGGGGGCGTTCCGCCATCACCCATTGGGGTGTCCGCGCGGGCTGTGAAGTGGGATGGCACGGGGGATACACGGGGGAGTCGGGTAAGCCATGTGTGCCTACCGTCCATGCATCAACGGATGAGCTTTCCGCTGCGCGAGACCACGCCAATGTCCACGTAAGACAGTCCATCGTGGTTGCTGGCGGAGTACCCTGCCGTCAAACCTCCGAGGTCATGCGGCCTGGTGTTTTCAAGTTCCTGGCGCAGGCATGCGGCGCTTTTCGGATCCGGACAGCGCAGCAGGGCCTGGACGATCAGCCGCGCCGCGATGTACCCCTGGAACGACAGGCTGTTGCCCCCGGATTGCGGCACGTGGGCCGCAAAGTGCTTTCGGAAGTCAATGGCGAGCGGCAGGATGGAGCTGTCCGGGTTGGGCACGATTTGCGAAATGCTCACGCCATGGTGGCTGCCGTTCTCGGCATGCTTGCTGACCAGGCTCGCGTCGTTGTACGAAGGCCCATAGACTGCCATCCGGCTGCCCCTGGCGCGCAGATCCGAGACCAGCTTGGCCGTCTCGGGGGCCGCCAGCAGGCTGATGACCGCCGAGGCGCTCCGCCCCTCCTTGTCCAGTCCCTCGATCGCACCGGCCAAGTCGCCCCGGCCGTCGGGCAGGATGGGAAACTCCCGCACGACCGCGACGCCGCGCGACGCGGCCTCCCGCCGGATGATGTCCACCAGCCCCGTGGTGGTCGCATCGTTCCAGTGGACGACGGCGATCCTGCGCATGCCCAGCGTGGCGATGTGCTCGACGATCTTCTGGACCTCCCTGGCATCGCTCACGCCCACGAAGAACAGGTTCGGGTCCACGGGGTGACGGCGGCGGTACATCTGGGGCACGGTGCCGACGATGGGGATGCCCAGGCGGCGGGCGATCTTCGCATCCATCAGTGCGTCGATCACCGTCGGCGACAGGGGGTACACGAACGCCACCGGGTTGTGGAGCCTTGCAGTCTGGGCATAGGCTTGCACCGTCTGCTCGGGGTCGAGTGGGGTATCCACGGCCAGCAGCTCCACGCGCAGCCCCCGCACCCCGCCCTGCTGGTTGATCCAGCCGAAATAGGCCTGCATCCCCTCATGCAAGGACTGGGCGTAAAAGGCCATGGGACCGCTAAACGGGGCCACCTGGGCGATGGTGATGGCGTTCTTGTCCTGGGCCAATGCGCGGGCAGGCGCAAGGCAGGCTGCCGCGAATGCGAGAACAACGCAGAAAAGCCGCACCGCCCAAGGGCGAGCGGGCGGGACGCAAAGCAGGATGCCTGTCATGGATATGTCTTTCGTTGCAAGGCGGCGGGAGGGCCTCTGCGGGCACTGTAGAAACGCGGCGCGCTCCGTGCCATCACCCGTTTAGCGTGCGGGCGCGCCGCTGCCGGGGGATGGCTCGGGGGATGCACCGGGTGATGGGGCAAGCCCTCTCACCGCCGCGCCGGTGCGCTGGCTAGACTGGCGCAATGCCCAGCAGCGCCCCGGACACCTTTCTGCGCACCAAGATCAGGGTGATGCGCCCGCCCCCCGGCGCCATCGCGCGGCCGCGCCTGGACGCCGTGCGCGCCCAGGCGCTGCAGGTGCGGCTGGTCACGCTCACGGCCCCCGGCGGTTTCGGCAAGAGCACCCTGGCCGCCACCTGGGTGGCGCACTGGCAGGCAGAAGGGCACCACTGCACCTGGCTGAGCCTGTCCCAGGACGACGACGAGCCCGCCCGCTTCCTGCACAGCCTGGCCCAGGCCCTGCAGCGCCTGGGCCAGGGCGTGGGCGACGCGGTGCTGGCCCTGCTGCAGGGCCGGGCACTGGCACCGCCGCGCGCCGTGGTGGCGCTGCTGCTCAACGACCTGGAGTCCTTCGACGGCGAGGCCGTCCTGGTGCTGGACGACTACCAGTGGCTGCACGAGAGCGGCATCCACGAGGCTCTGGCGTTCCTCATCAGCCACGCGCCGCCCCAGTTCCACGTCGTCATCACCTCGCGCGTGGTGCCGCCGCTGGCGCTGGCGCGGCTGCGCGCGCACGGGCAGTGGCTCGACGTGGACGCCGCCGCGCTGCGCTTCGACGAGGAGGAAACCACACGCTTCCTGGCCTCGGCCTGCGCACTGGCGCCCACGCCGGAGCAATCCGCGCGGCTCCATGCCGGCACCGAGGGCTGGGTGGCGGCCCTGCGTCTGGCCGCGCTCGGCCAAAGCCTCACCGGTGCCTACGATACCGACGGCACGCGGAGCAGCTCATCGGTCTTCGCGACCCTGTTCGAGGATCTGCTGGAGAGCCTGCCGCCACCCACCGTGCGCTTCATGGCGCAGACTGCGGTGCTCGAACGCATCCACCCCGACCTGTGCGACGCAGTATGTGACAGCGACGATAGCGCCGCCCAGATCTCCGTGCTGTTGCAGTATCACCTGCTGACCGAGCCCATGGACGGCGAAGGCCGATGCCTGCGCTACCATCTGCTGCTGCGTGAACACCTGCTCGCCAACGTAGCCCAGCGCCTGGGCGTGGACCCACGACTGATGCACCAACGGGCGGCACACTGGTTCGCCAACCAAGGGGCGTGGACCGATGCAGTACGCCACGCCCTACAGGCAGGCGACAGCCGCCAGGCCATTGCGTGGCTGGCGCACTGCTGCATGTCGCTGGTGAAATCGGGTGACCTGTTGACACTGCTCGGCTGGCGCCGACAACTGCCGCCGGAACTTTTGCATACACAACCTCAAGTGCAGCTCGCCGCTGCCTGGGGGCTGGCACTCGCCATGCGCTTCGCGGAAGCGGCACCCTTGTTGGACGAAATTGTGCACGCCGCGCACCAGACGCTCGAAGGCCATGCCCTGCACGACACGCTGGGCGAATGCCTGGCGATCCGTGCCGTCACCGTTGCGCTACAGGACGACTCCCTTCAGGCCTGCGCCATCGCACAG
The DNA here is from genome assembly GCF_010020825.1 of Acidovorax sp. 210-6. Classification (GTDB taxonomy): domain Bacteria; phylum Pseudomonadota; class Gammaproteobacteria; order Burkholderiales; family Burkholderiaceae_C; genus Simplicispira; species Simplicispira sedimenti. The sequence continues at coordinate 1,041,672 of NZ_JAACJE010000001.1, read as the reverse complement.
CAGTGGCATGCGGGCGACCATGCAGGCGACGCCTTCACACACAACGTCATGTCCAACGTCATGCGCTATGTGTACTGGAAAAGCGGTGACCTGGTTCGGGTATACGAGCAGCCCTGGGTGGCCACTCCGCCCGGTGACGAGCAGCAAATTGCCTTTTCCACGGTGTACCGGCACACGCTGCTGGGCTGCATAGAACTGCAGAAAGGGCGCCTGGGCCTGGCCGAGCGCCATGCCCGCGAAGCGCTGCGCTGCGCCCACAGCCATGGCGGCGGGCACTCGGTGTCCATGGCATTGGCCGCACCGCTGATGGCGATGCTGCACTACCAGCAAGGCCGATACACGGAAGCCGAGGGACTCCTCACCCCGCTGTTGCCACTGATTGACAACACCGCCATGCACGAGGCACTGGCCCAGGCCTACCAAGTGCTGGTGAACACGGCATACCTGCAAGGGCAGCACGGTCGGGCCTTTGAGTTGTTGGAACGAGCCGAGGCCATGGGCTACAACCGAGGCTGGGATCGGCTGGTAGGCACCATGTTGCTCGAACGCATCCGCATCCTGATCTTTGAAAGGCGCCTCGACGAGGCCAATGCCACCGCCATTCGGATTCAGCGCCTAGCGATCCAAGCGCAAGCCGACCCACCATGTGCCCGATCAGATCTGCTGGTGCTGCGCGATATCGCATCGGCACGGATTGCGTTGGCCAATCAGCGAGTCAACGAAGCGCGGTTCGCGCTCACCGGCTTGTTGCAGGCAGCACACGCTGCATCACAGGATCTGCGCGCCCTGCAGATCGGCGCCTGCCTCGCCATAGCCCACATGGCAGCGGGGGAACAGGACGCATGCTTCGCACAACTGCGCGCCACCCTGCACGACGCCCAGCGCAGTGGTGCCCTGCGCAGCGTGCTCGACGAAGGCGAGGAACTCCACGGATTGCTGCCACGCTTCCTGGTCTCCCGGGAATGCCATGGCGAATTGGCCGACTACGTGCGCGGCCTCATCGCCGCCACGCACCCAAGTCGCAGTTCTGCCGCCGCCGCGCGTAGCATGTTGACCGTGCGAGAAATCCGGGTGATTGAACTCGTCGAGCAGGGCCGTTCCAACAAGGACATCGCGCGCGCCATGGATATCTCCGCCGAGACGGTAAAGACCCATCTGAAAAATATCTTTGAAAAGCTGGGTGTGCAACACAGATCGCAAGCCGTTTTGATTGCACGCTCGCTGGGATTGATGTCCGATTCCCCCCTATAGGCACCGCGCAACCATTGCCTGCGCACCATCACAACCCCCTGCGCGGGTGCAAGCCGGCGCCCCTCAGCGCCGCCGCAGCACGTGGATGTATTCCTCCCCCACCGTCTGCTGCTCCACCAGTTCGTTGCCCGTCTGCTTGGCAAAGGCCTGAAAGTCGCGCAGCGAGCCCACGTCGGTGGCCAGCACCTTGAGCAGCTCGCCGCTCTCCATGTCGGCCAGGGCCTTCTTGGCCTTGAGGATGGGCAGGGGGCAGTTCAGGCCCCGGGTATCGATTTCTTTGTGGGTTTGCATGTTGTCAGTCCTTTGCGGCGGGTTGTTCCAACCCTCGGCGGCGTTCGGCATTTTCCTCCGCGGTGAAGAACACCGGCTCGTGGCCGCGCGTGCGCAGCCAGTCGGCCAGCGCGTAACCCGTGCCCGCGGGCCAGCATTTGAGCTCGTGCAGGTCGAACAGGCGGTAGTCCACCAGCTCGGGCGACAGCCGCACCTGCCCCTCAGCCACCACATGGTAGGCAATGATGACCTGGTTCATGCGCAGGAATTCATAGGCACCCACCAGGGTGCAGGACTGCACGTCGAGGTTGGTCTCCTCCTTCACCTCGCGCGCGATACCGTCCTGCGGTGACTCGCCCGCCTCCATGAAGCCCGTGATCAGCGCAAACATCTTGACCGGCCAGGCGGCGTTGCGCGCCAGCAGTACCTTGCCGCCCACCTCGACGATGGCGGCCAGCACCGGGGTGGGGTTGTTCCAGTGTGTCCAGCCGCAGGCGGGGCAGCGCAGGCGTTCCTTGTCGCCACCATCTTCGGCCTGGGTGAGCAGCGCCAGCGGCGTGGCGCAGTGGGTGCAAAAGCGGGGTTGGTACTGCATTGCTATGATTTTTATAGCTTTCAGCGCTTATATTCAGGGCGCTAGAGGCTTATTTTCCTTCAAACCGGGAAGACGCCGGTGGACAGGTAGCGGTCGCCCCGGTCGCACACCACAAAGGCAATGCAGGCATCGCGCTCGCGCGCGGCGATCTGCTGCGCCACCCAGCACGCGCCGGCAGCGGAAATGCCCGCGAAGATGCCTTCCTCACGCGCCAGGCGGCGGCACATGTCTTCGGCGTCGCTCTGGCTGACCAGCATCAGCTCATCCACCGCCTTGGCATCGTAGATGGCGGGCATGTATTCCTGCGGCCACTTGCGAATGCCGGGGATGCGCGAACCCTCTTGCGGTTGCGCGCCCACCACCAGCACCTTGGGGTTCTTTTCCTTGAGGTAACGCGAGACGCCGGTGATGGTGCCCGTGGTGCCCATGGCGCTGACGAAATGGGTGATGCGCCCACCCGTCTGCTCCCACAGCTCGGGGCCAGTGGTTTCGTAGTGGATGCGCGGGTTGTCGGGGTTGGCAAACTGGTCCAGCACCTTGCCTTCACCCCGCTTTTGCATGGCCAGGGCCAGGTCACGGGCATGTTCCATGCCGCCGCTCTTGGGCGTGAGCACCAGCTCGGCACCAAAGGCCTTCATGGTCTGGGCGCGCTCAATGGACAGGTCTTCGGGCATGACCAGCACCATGCGGTAGCCCTTGATGGCCGCGGCCATGGCCAGCGCAATGCCCGTGTTGCCAGAGGTGGCCTCGATCAGCGTGTCACCCGGCTGGATGTCGCCGCGCTCCTCGGCGCGCCGAATCATGGAGAGTGCAGGCCGATCCTTCACCGAACCTGCGGGATTGTTGCCTTCGAGCTTGCCCAGGATGACGTTGCCACGCTCGGCGTTCTCGCGTGCGCCGATGCGCTGCAGCGCAACCAGCGGCGTGCGGCCGATCGCATCTTCAATGGTTGGGTAATTCATGCTCCCTACTGTGCCATAATTTAGGACTTCACTGATTCCCGCCCGGGTGGTGAAATTGGTAGACGCAGGGGACTCAAAATCCCCCGCCGCAAGGCGTGCCGGTTCGAGTCCGGCCCCGGGCACCACAGACAAAGGCCGCATGTTCGCCCGAACATGCGGCCTTTTCTTTTGGTGCGATCGGGCATTGCAAGCCCACACGTCAACGGCGGGCAGTTCCCGTTTCAAGGCTTGTGCCAGGCAGTCTTACTGGTAGTAGCCCACCGCGCAGACCTGGTCGCCAATCTTGGTCACCAGGCTGACCTTCTTGGCCGGAGCGCTGGAGCCGGGCTTGGGCCACAGGTAGCCGACTTCGGCCACGGCACCTTCCTTGGCTTGTTCGTACAGCTTGGAGCCGATCGGGTCGCCGTCCTTGGTCTTGAGGTCTTTCATGCTCTGGCCGGTGAGCGTGGGGTGGGCAGTGAACTTGCCGTCTGCCCCACCGCAGAAGGGGTACAAGTCGCGGTCCTTGAAGCCGTTTTCGCCCTTGGCGATTTGCGACAGCGCAGCCGCCTTGTCGGCCTTGATGGCTGCAATGGTCTTGTCCAGCATGGCGCGTGCCTCGGCGGCCGAGCCAGACTCTGCTGCGGCCAGGCTGAGCGTGCTCAGGCCCGACATCAAGCCCGCGGCACACGCAAGAGCGATCCATTTTTTCATGTCGATTTCCTCTTTCAAGATTGGATATGGATAAATTGATTCGATTGCTGGAATGAATCGACCCGGAGCCTAAGTGACCTTGTCTGCGCTGGCGACCCCCAAAGGGTTAATGAACTGCAACAGAGCTCTGCAAATGAGAACTTCGCAGCATTTGGCGACAATTGCGCCATTTTTCAGCAAGTTTCAGGTCAGTTTCGTAAGCAATTGGCAGACCCAGATACTCTGACCCGCGTGCTTTTGCGCGGGACTGATACGGGTTTGCATTCAATCGGATAACTAGGCGGGAAGCCGAAGACAGTGCTGTGGCACGGCGAGGCAAACCAACGACGTTATACGGTTGAAGGCAAATCCGTATGAGGGGCGCCGCAGCCTGCGTGCGGCACCCGAAGGGTTGTCCCCGTTGGCCTTGGACAAACCTGTGGACAACCCGTGGCCTGCATGGGCAAGGCGTGCGCAAGTGCCCGCCACGCAAAGGGTTGTGTTGCGCTGCCGCAATTTCAGGCAGTGCCGGTTGGCGGCGCCCCATGGTCACCCTACTGGGCCGCCAGCACCCAGAAGTCGCGCTCATACCCCTTGAGCGACTGCACCGCCTGCATGCGCTGCGCGGGCGTCATGGCGTTGTGCATGCGCGCGAAGGCGTCGCAGCCCTCCTCCACCAGGCGCTGCGCGTAGCGCTGGTAGGCAAGATCGGGGGATGCGTTGAAACGGTCGCGGTAGCCGCGCAGCAGGCCCAGGGCGCGCTGGTGGTCGCTGCGGTCCTGCGCGATGCTCTGCAGCACCCCGACCAGGTCCTTCTGGCGGCGCAGGCGCTCTGCGTAGCTGCGCTGCGGGTCGAAGGCGGAGCGGGCGACATAGCCGCGCAGCGCTTCCCGGGCCGGTTCGTCCAGGGTGCCGTAGAAGGTTTCGGCGCGCGACAGGAGTTGCTTGTAGCGCTGCTCGCGCATCCGCTCGGGGGATGCATCCAGCCACTGCTTCTTCCAGTCGGCGTTGCTTTGCGCCTGTTGCACTTCCAGCGTGCGGATCTGTGTCGGGCTGAGCTGCGGCGCCAGCCACAGGAGTTGCTGCTCGGCCTGTGCCCACACCGCATCCAGCTGGATGCGCACCTCGTCGTAGATGCGGCAGGCCTGGTCGGGAGTGACGGTGGCCGGCAATTGCTGCTGCACCTGCTGCAACAACCTGGCGTGCTGGGGCAGCATGGTGCTGCGGTGCCACTGGTGCAGCAGATCCAATTCGCTGCGCACCCGGTCGGTCTGTGCATCCGACAGGTCGAGGTAGCGGTCCAACTGCCAGTACGCCAGCTGCGGCACCTGGCTGTAGGCCAGCCTGACGGCGCTGCAAGCTTGCAGCAGCAGGACCCACACCAGCAGGAGGGCAAGGCACAGCGCTCGTTGCAGACCGACCGGCAGGGACACGTCAGGAGCCCAACGCAACTCAGTTGTCCTGGCGCCGGATCAACGCCCGGCCGGTGTCAGTGATGGTCAGTTGGCCCGACGCGTTCTTGGCGATGTAGCCGCGCTCGTACAGGCGCCCAGACATATGCTCCTTGAGTGCCTGCGGCGTGCTGACCAGTTTGCCCATCTCCAGTTGCTTGAGCGTGTCCAGCTCGTCCACGGTGGGGTCGAAATGCGGTGCATGGTAGGTGGTCATGGCAAGCCTTTCGCTGATGTATCAGGACGGCTTCATTGTTGCGCAGGCCATGGGCGGCGTCAAAAACCCTGCGCTGCGGATGGGTCGGTAGCGCCCACCACCGTCTGCAGCCATGCGCCAAAGGTCGCCAGTGCCGGGGATGGGGCTTGCTGCGCTGGTTGGACAAGGTAGTACGCGCGCTCGCCAGGCAGCGCCCGCGGGCAGGCCACCACCAGCTGGCCGCTGGCCAGCTCGGCCTCGATGAGCAACGGCGGAATCAGCGCCACCCCCATGCCCAGCGTGGCCGCCTGGGCCAGCATGGAGAACAGCTCGTAGCGCGGCCCGTCCAGCGCGCGCGGGGCGTCCACGCCCATGGCGTCGAACCACTGGCGCCAGGCCAGCGGGCGCGTGCTTTGCTGCAGCAGCGGCAGTGCGGCCAGGGCCGCAGGCTCCACCGGCTGGTGCGCGCGCCCCCGGCCCCGGGTGGCGACCGATTCGAGCAACTGCGGGCTGCACACGGGCAGCACATCCTCGTGCAGCAGCAGTTGGGCCTGCGTGCCCGGCCACTGCGCCACCTGCTCGGGCGTGCCTGCGTACAGCGCGGCATCGTAGGCGGTGTCGGCAAACAGGAAGGGGCGTGTCTGGGTATCCAGGTGCACCACGATGTCGGGGTGCTGCTGCGCCAGCAGGGGCAGGCGCGGAATGAGCCAGCGCGTGGCAAAGGTGGGCACCGCCGCCAGCGCCAGCGCACCGCCCACGCCCTGGCGGGCCATGACGTCGAGCGTGCTCTGCTCCAGCACCTGCAACCAGCGCGCCACTTGGCGGCCGTAGCGCTGGCCCGCCGGGGTGAGCACCACCCCATGGCGCGTGCGCCGGAACAGGGCCACGCCCAGTTGGTCCTCCAGGGCCTGGATCTGCCGCGAGACTGCGCTCTGCGTGAGCGCCAGCTCCTGCGCGGCACGGGTGTAGCTCTCATGCCGGGCGGCGGCTTCAAAGCAGGCGAGGGCCTGGGTGGAGGGGAGATGGCGACGCATGGCACGCATGGCACGCATCATACATTCACAAACCGCATATCTGGATGCAAACAACTCGTTTGCTTATCGTTTCTCACCCCCCTACTATCGCCCCCATGCATGCTGATTTGGCATGTGAAATGGCTTTCACCCCCCCGCAACCCACACCACCGGAGACACGCACATGGCCCACGCCGCTTTTCAATGGGACGATCCTTTCCTCCTGAGCCAACAACTGACTGACGACGAGCGCGCGATCCGCGACGCCGCCGCCGCCTACTGCCAGGACAAGCTGGCCCCGCGCGTGCTCGACGCCTTCCGCCACGAGAAGATGGACACCACCATCTTCCGCGAGATGGGCGAAGTGGGCCTGCTCGGCCCCACCATCCCCGAGCAGTACGGCGGCCCCGGCCTGAACTACGTGGCCTACGGCCTGATCGCCCGCGAGGTCGAGCGCGTGGACTCGGGCTACCGCTCCATGGCCAGCGTGCAAAGCTCGCTGGTGATGGTGCCCATCCATGAATTCGGCACCGAGGCGCAGAAGCAGAAATACCTGCCCAAGCTCGCCAGCGGCGAGTGGATTGGCTGCTTCGGCCTGACCGAGCCCGACCACGGCTCCGACCCCGGCAGCATGGCCACGCGCGCCTACAAGGTCGATGGCGGCTACAAGCTCAAGGGCAGCAAGATGTGGATCACCAACAGCCCCGTGGCCGACGTGTTCGTGGTGTGGGCCAAGGAAGTATCCGAAGGCGGTGCCGTGGGCCCCATCCGCGGCTTCGTGCTGGAAAAGGGCTGGAAGGGCCTCACCGCCCCCGCCATCCACGGCAAGGTGGGCCTGCGCGCCTCCGTCACCGGCGAGATCGTCATGGACGACGTGTTCGTGCCCGAAGAGAACGCCTTCCCCGAGGTGCAGGGACTCAAGGGCCCCTTCACCTGCCTGAACAGCGCCCGCTACGGCATCGCCTGGGGCGCGCTGGGCGCGGCCGAGTTCTGCTGGCACACCGCGCGCCAGTACACGCTGGACCGCAAGCAGTTCGGCCGGCCTCTTGCCGCCAACCAGCTCATCCAGAAGAAGCTGGCCGACATGCAGACCGAGATCGCCATCGGCCTGCAGGCCTGCCTGCAGTTCGGCCGCATGAAGGACGCGGGCACAGCCAGCGTGGAAGGCACCTCCATCATCAAGCGCAACAGCTGCGGCAAGGCGCTGGACATTGCCCGCCTGGCGCGCGACATGATGGGCGGCAACGGCATCAGCGACGAGTTCGGCGTGGCGCGCCACCTGGTGAACCTGGAGGTGGTGAACACCTACGAAGGCACGCACGATGTGCACGCGCTGATCCTGGGGCGGGCGCAGACGGGCATTGCGGCGTTTTCCAACTGAGACAGCGGGCCCCTCGCTCCCCGCTGCCAGCTGCGGCAATCAGAACTTCAGAACTCCCCTCTCCCCTCGCGGGAGAGGGGCCGGGGGAGAGGGGGTGGCGGCGCATGCGGTGTGCCTCATCTCCCCCACCCTCTCCCGCGAGGGGAGAGGGAGCCTCCAGGGTGCATCGCCGCGCATTTCAAGTGTTTTAGGCCTCTAGCGCTTTATGGACAAGCGCTACCAGCTATCAAATTTATAGTACTTCATGACCACCCCCTCTCCCTCACCAGGCGCCCTCGCAGGCATCAAGGTGCTCGACCTCTCGCGCGTGCTCGCTGGCCCCTGGTGCACGCAACTCCTGGCCGACCTGGGCGCCGATGTGGTCAAGGTCGAGCGCCCCGGCGCAGGCGACGACACGCGCCACTGGGGCCCGCCCTTCCTGAAGGACGCGGACGGCAACGACACCCGCCAGGCCGCCTACTACACGGCCTGCAACCGCAACAAGCGCTCGGTCACCATCGACATGGCCACGCCCGAGGGCCAGGCGCTCATCCGCCAGATGGCGCAGCAGGCCGATGTGGTGGTGGAGAACTTCAAGGTCGGCGGCCTGAAGCAGTACGGGCTGGACCATGAGAGCCTGCGCACGCTCAACCCGCGCCTCATCTATTGCTCCATCACCGGCTTCGGGCAGGACGGCCCCTACGCTGAGCGCGCGGGCTACGACCTCATGGTGCAGGCCATGACCGGGTTGATGGACATCACTGGCCGCGCCGATGGCGAGCCCGGCGGCGGCCCACAGCGCGTGGGCGTCGCGGTGATCGACCTGTTCACCGGCCTGTATGCCAGCAACGCCATCCTGGCCGCGCTGCATGTGCGCGACAACGCCGCCACCGGCACCGGCCAGGGCCAGCACATCGACATGGCCCTGATCGACGTGGGCATGGCCGTGCTCGCCAACCAGGCCGCAGGCTACCTGGCCACCGGCGTGGCACCCGTGCGCCAAGGCAACACCCACCCCAGCCTGGCGCCGTACCAGGACTTCCCTACGCTGGACGGCAGCATGCTGCTGGCCATTGGCAACGACGGGCAGTTCCAGCGCTTTTGCGCCGCCGCCGGCCAGGGCGCCTGGGCGCAAGACCCGCGCTTTGCCACCAACACGCTGCGCGTGCAGCACCGCGCAGACCTCATCCCGGCCATGCAGGCGGTCACGCGCACGCGCACCACCGCCGACTGGATTGCACTGCTCGAAGACAAGGCCGTGCCCTGCGGCCCCATCAACACCGTGGCCCAGGCCTTTGACGATGCCCAGGTCAAGGCACGTGGGCTGGCTGTGACCCTGCCGCGCTGGCCGCAGGGCGAAGCCGCCGACGGCGTGCAGCACATCACCGGCGTGGCCAGCCCGCTGCGCCTGTCCGCCACGCCGCCTGTGCTGCGCAACGCCCCGCCCGCGCTGGGCCAGCACACCCACGAGGTGCTGCGCGAACTGGGGCTGGACGCACAGCGCATCGCCCAGTTGCAGGCCCAAGGGGTGGTGTGATACAAAACGGGCTCCAGCGCTCATATTCATTGCGCCAACAGCTATTATTTTTATAGCAAAGGAGCCTTTCATGGCCAACTACGAAGCCCAGGTGGTCTGGGAACGCGGCGACCAAGCCTTTGTGGACCAGCGCTACAGCCGCCGCCACTGGCTGCGCTTCGATGGTGGCCTGGAGGTGCCTGGCTCCTCATCCCCCCACGTGGTGCCCCTGCCCTGGTCCGACCCGGCGGCGGTGGACCCGGAAGAGGCCTTCATCGCCTCGATCTCCAGTTGCCACATGCTGTGGTTCCTGTCCCTGGCGGCCCGCGAAGGCTACTGCGTGGACCGCTACGAAGACCGCGCCAGCGGCACCATGGCACAGAACATCGCGGGCAAGTTTGCTTTTTCCGAGGTCACCCTGCGCCCGCAGGTGCACTTCAGCGGCCACCTGCGCCCCACCACCGAGGCCATCCACACCCTGCACCACCGCGCACACGAGGAATGCTTCATCGCCAACTCCGTGCGCTGCGAGGTGCGCTGCGAGCCGGTGATCGAAGACGCTGCCTGAGCCCGGACCAGGCCATCGGGTTTGTGCGGAGCACCAGGCGATAACGCGCCCCCATAACTGGAGCGCACCCGCAGCGCTCAAGGGCCTCGAAAGGCCCTGCCACGACCTGCCCCCACACATCGTTCGGAGAGATCGCCATGAAGCTGCGCCTCAAGCTCCCCCTGGTGTTCACGGCAGCCCTGCTGCTTCTGCTGGCCGCCGCGCTGTTTGGCATTGCGTGACTCAACCAGGCCCTCACCACCTACGAAACCGAAGTGGCCGCCAGTGTGGACCACTAGCGCGCCGCTGCCAGCATGTTGGTCGCCTTCAAGGTGCAGGTGCAGGAGTGGAAGAACGTGCTGCTGCGCGGCAAGGATGCCGAACAACTCAAGCGCTACTGGGCGGCCTTTGAAAAGGAAGAAGCCGCCATCCAAACCCAAGCCGCCCAGCTGCTGAAGGGCCTGCCCGCAGGGGACGCACGCGAGCGGGTGCAGCAGTTTGCCCAGGCGCACCAGCGCATGGGCACCGACTACCGCAAGGGCCTGGAGGCCTTCCACAGCGCCGGGCAAGACCCGCAGGCAGGCGACCAGGCCGTCAAAGGCATGGACCGCGAGCCCGCCAAGCTGTTGGACCAGGCGGGCGAACTGATCCAGAAGGCCGCAGCCGCCACCGCAGACAAAGCCGCCGAACGCGCACGCAACGCCACGGTGATGAGCCTGGCCGTCATGCTCATCGTCTGCGCGGCAGGCATCATCGCCGCAGTGCTCTTCAGCCGCACCGTGACCCAGCCGCTGGACCGCGCGGTGCAGGTGTCCCAGGCCGTGGCTGGGGGTGACCTGACGGTGGCCACGGCGAGCCAGGGCAAGGACGAAATCGCGCTACTGCTCAACGCCCTGTATGCCATGCAGGGCAGCCTCTCCCAGGTGGTGCACAACGTGCGCCAGAACGCCAACATGGTGGCCTCGGCCAGCACGCAGATCGCCCAGGGCAACCAGGATCTCTCGGCCCGCACGGAAAGCCAGGCGAGCGCACTGGAAGAAACATCGGCCTCGATGGAGGAACTGAACTCCACCGTCAAGGCCAATGCCGACAACGCCCGCCAGGCCAACCAGATGGCCGTCAACGCCTCCACCGTGGCGGTGCAGGGCGGCGAAGTGGTGTCCCAGGTGGTGGAGACCATGAAAGGCATCAGCACCGCCAGCAACAAGATCGCCGACATCATCGGCGTGATCGACGGCATCGCCTTCCAGACCAACATCCTGGCGCTCAACGCGGCCGTGGAAGCCGCCCGCGCGGGCGAGCAAGGCCGAGGCTTTGCCGTGGTGGCCAGCGAAGTGCGCAGCCTGGCCGGGCGCAGCGCCGAAGCGGCCAAGGAAATCAAGAGCCTGATCAGCGCCAGCGTGGAGCGCGTGGAGCAAGGCAACATCCAGGCAGAGAAGGCCGGAGAAGCCATGACCGAAGTGGTCAACGCCATCCGGCGTGTGACCGACATCATGGGAGAGATCAGCGCCGCCAGCAGCGAACAAAGCGCGGGCGTATCGCAAGTGGGCGAAGCGGTAACGCAAATGGACCAGGCCACGCAGCAGAACGCCGCGCTGGTGGAGCAGATGGCGGCGGCGGCGGGCAGCCTCAGCGGCCAGGCGCGCGAACTGGTGCGCGCCGTGGCCGTGTTCAAGCTGTCTTCCGACGCAAGCTCCCAGCACCCCAGCACCCCAGCGCAGCGCCTGCGCTGCAGCGCCTGCCACGGCCAGCCGCCTGAGAACCTGAGATCAATACGCCACGGTGAAGCGCTGGCGCACATGGCGCGGCGTCTGCAGCTCATCCACGATGGCCACGGCCAGGTCGGCCACGCTGATGGTGCCGGGCTGCTCGCCGGCCATCAGGGGTGATTCCGTCCCTAGCCGGTACTGCCCCGTGCGCTCGCCCGGCTGCAGCAGGATGGCGGGCGACAGGAAGGTCCAGTCCAGCGTGTCTTCGGCCCGGATCCAGTTCAGCGCCTCACGCGCGGCCAGTGCGCCCTGCTTCCATTCGGCCGGGAACTGGGGCGTGTCCACGAGTTGCACGCCGGGCGCCACGAACAGGCTGCCTGCACCACCCACCACCAGAATGCGGCGCAGGCCTGCCTGCTTGGTGCCATCGATGATGGCGCGGGTGCCGAGCAAGAACTCGTCGTGGATGCGCGGGTTGTCCCAGCCTGGGTTGTAGGCGCTGACCACGGCATCGTGCCCGGCCACGGCGCGCGCCACCTGGGCGGCATCCTGGGCATCGGCCTCGCGCACCGTCAGGCCTTCCCGCGGGGCGAGCTTGGCCGGGTTGCGGGCCAACGCCGTCACGCGGTGGCCGCGCTGCAGCAATTCCTGGAGCACGGCCGATCCGACAAAACCGGTGGCGCCGATCAGAGCGATGTTCATGGGGGTTCTCCTGGTTCCAAAGTTGCGATGCCGCAAGCTTACGAACTGCACAATCATTGCGGTAGAGGGTGAAAATAGCCTTCACAATGAAGCCCTACTTCACAATCAAGCCAGGAGACACCCATGGATGACCTGCGGCGCATGGCCGTGTTCGCCAGCGTGGTGCAGCACGGATCGATGAGCGGTGCGGCGCGTGCCCTGGGCATGAGCACCTCTGCCGTGAGCCAGCAGGTGCGCCTGCTGGAGCGCACCGGTGGCGTCACCCTGCTGCACCGCTCCACGCGCAAGCTCGTGCTGACCGAGGCGGGCGAGCGCTACCACACGCACTGCGCAGCCCTGTGCGCGGCGGCCGAGCAGGCGCGCGCCGAGCTGGCCGCGGCACACGCCGCGCCCAGCGGCGAGCTGCGCCTCTCGGCCACCGTGGGTTTTGCCCGCCATATCGCCCCGGCCCTGGGCGACATGCTGGCACGCCACCCCGCACTGCGCCTGCGGCTGCTGGTGGACGATGCGCCCATCGACCTGATCCAGTCGCGCATCGACCTGGCGCTGCGCTTTGGCCGCCTGGCGGACTCCACCTGGGCCGCGCGGCGCCTGTGCGCCATGCAATGGTGGCTGTGCGCCAGCCCCGACTGGCTGGCGCGCCACGCCGCGCCGCTCGACCCCGACGCGCTGCACGCCCAGGATTGGCTGGGCTTTTCCCGCGAGGGCACGGGCCTGCGGCTGGAGCTGCAGGGCCCGGCGGGCACGGCGCGCGGCCTGGTGGTGCAGCCGCGCATCGCCAGCAACAACCAGCTCTCGATCCAGCAGATGTGCGAGGCCGGCCTGGGCCTGGCGCTGATGGGCAGCATGGACGTGCAGGAGGCCCTGCAGGCCGGGCGCCTGGTGCGGCTGCTGCCGCAGTGGTCGTTCGGCACGCTGGACATCTGGGCCGTCACCCCGCAGCGCGACGCCCAGCCCGCCAAGGTGCGCCAGGCCATCGAGGCCTTGCAGGGCTACCTGCGGACGCTGCCCGGCGTATCGTCCTGAACCATCAATTTTTTATTTCCAACTAGAACAAATAAAATAATTTACCGATGGCAAGCCGCTCCCTACAGTCGCGGCTTTTCACAGGAGCCTTGCCATGACCCACCCCGCCCCCGCCCTCCACGCCATCGACCACGTGCTGTCCGCCTTCGCCCAGGGCGACGTGCCCCGGCTGCTCGCGCACATCGCCGACGACGTGGATTTCCGCATCGACCACTACCGCGACGACGCCGACGTGGCCTGGCAGCAGGCCCAGGGCAAGGCCGGCGTGCTGGCGGTGCTGCAGCGCCTGGCGACAGAGATCTTTCCGCAGGGCACACGCATCCTGCGCGCGCACAGCCAGGCACTGGGCGATAACTGGGTGCTCACGCAGTTCCACCAGCGATTCCACTACGGCCTGCAGCAGCGCGATGTGGAGAGCCAGACCTGGATCGTGAGCCATTCGCGGGACGGCCTGCTGGACTACTTCCGCGAGACCGTCGCCACCATCACCCCCCTCTCCGCCGAGCCCGCGGGCGCAGCCTGACAGCACCCGCCATGCTGGTCGACCTGCGCGCCCTGGGCTACTTCGTCGCCGCCTTCGAGGAGCGGTCCGTCACGGCGGCGGCACGCCGCTGTTTCGTGGCCCAGCCCTCCATCAGCATGGCCATCAAGGGGCTGGAGGAGGCCCTGGGCACAGTGCTGTTCGAGCGCAGCCGCAGCGGCCTGGCGCCCACCCCGGCGGGCGAGCGCCTGTACCCGCGCGCCTGCAGCCTGCTGGCCCAGTCCACGGCCATGGTGCGCGATTTCCGCGACAGCCCGCGCGCCACCCTGGGCCTGTACCTGCAGGACGACGTGCTCGTACACACCGCCGCGCCGCTGATCGCGCTGCTCGACCAGCACCTGCCCGGCGCCACCCTGCGGCTCACGGCGTCCATGGAAGAGGCGCAACTGGGCCTGGTGGCCGAAAGCTGCAAGCGCGCCACCGACGTCTTTGTGCCGCTGTGGCGCGAGCCCTATGTGATGCTTGTCCCCGAATCGCACCCGCTGCGCTTTCGCAAAGGCTTTGCCTGGGACGACCTGCAGGGCATGCCCCTGATCGAGCGGCCCTATTGCCCGCAGCAGCAGTCGTTCGCGCGGCTGCTGGCCGAGCGCGGCGTGGTGCCGGACGTGCGCGCCAGCGCGGCCCGCGAAGAACTCCTGCTGCACATGGTGGAGCTGGGGCTGGGCCTGGCCATCGTTCCGGCATCGCACGCGCACCATGCGCGCCGCACGGTCGTGCGCCCGCTGGAAGCGGGGCCCATCGCCTTCGAGCGCCATCTGGGTCTGGCCTGCGCAGCGCACGACGGCCCCACCCGCGCCATGCTGGAGCCCCTGGCGGCGGGCATGCGGGCGCGGCTGCCGCAGGCCCTGGCGGCCTGAACCCTGGCGACAGCAGGCCTGCGCCCGGCTGCGCATAATGGCCCGCATGATCGACCTCTACACCGCCGCCACGCCCAACGGGCACAAGGTCTCCATCGCGCTGGAGGAACTGGGCCTGCCCTACGAGTTGCATGTGCTCGACCTCGCGCGCGGGGTCCAGAAGGAGCCCTGGTTCCTGGCCATCAACCCCAACGGACGCATTCCAGCCATCGTGGACCGCGACGCAGAGGACTTCGCGGTGTTCGAGTCCGGCGCCATCCTGATGTACCTGGCCGAGAAGACCGGGCGCCTCCTGCCCCAGGATGCCAAGGGCCGCTCGCGCGTGGTGCAGTGGCTCATGTTCCAGATGGGTGGCATTGGCCCCATGATGGGCCAGGCCAACGTGTTCTTCCGCTACTTCGCCGAGAAGATCCAGCCCGCCATCGACCGCTACCAGGGCGAATCCAAGCGCCTGTTCCGCGTGCTCGACACCCACCTGCAGCAGCACGAATACCTGGCGGGCGACTATTCCATCGCCGACATCGCCAACTGGGCCTGGGTGCGCACGCACCGCTGGTCGGGCGTGCCGATCGACGACCTGCCCCACTTGCAGCGCTGGGTGGAGGCCATCCGCGCGCGCCCCGCCGTTCAAAAAGGCATCCTCATGCCGCCCTCCATGCGCGAGAACGGTCCCGACCGCGAGGAAAAGGAACGCCAGTTTGCCGAGGAAGCGCGCAAGATGGTGGAGATGGGCCAGTCGCGCCCATCGGGCGTCTGAAACCGTTCCGGAGACCCGCAATGCAGCTCTACACCGCCCCCCGCGCCCCCAACCCACGCCGCGTGACCATGTTCATGGCCGAAAAAGGCATCACCGGCATCGCGCTGGTGCCCGTGGACCTGAACGCGCAAGAGCACAAGGCGCAAGCCTTTCGCACCAAGAGCCCGCTGGCCACCGTTCCCGCGCTGGAGCTGGACGACGGCCGCATCCTGACCGAGACCCGCGCTATCTGCACCTGGCTGGAGGGGCGCTACCCCGAGCCCAACCTCATGGGCCAGGACTTCGAGGAACGCGCCTTCATCGAGATGGCCGACCGGCGCGTGGAGTGGTACCTGTTTGCGCGCATTGGCCACTGCATTCGCCACACGCACCCCGGCCTGGCGGTGCTGGAGCAGCCCCAGTTCCCCGACTACGGCCAGAGCGAAGGCCTCAAGATGCGCGAGGCTGCGCGCTGGCTGGACGACACGCTGGCGCAGCAACCCTATGTGGCGGGCGAGCGCTTCACCATTGCCGACATCACCGCCTTCTGCGCGCTGGAGTTCGCCCGCGGATTGATGAAGTTTGTCCCTGGCGCCGAGGACATGCCGCACCTGCAGGCCTGGCGCGACCGCATTGCCGAACGCCCCTGCGCCCGGGCGGTTTGAATCAGTAGGGAAAGCGCAGGGTGAATACGGTCCGTCCACCGGCCGACGCGGCGGACACCTCGCCCTGGTGTGCGCGCAGGATGGCCTGTGTGATGGCAAGACCCAGCCCTGTGCCTTCGCCTGCGGCATGCTGGCGCGCAGGATCCACACGGTAGAAGCGCTCAAACAAGCGGTCCAGATGCTGCGCGGGAATTGTCTCGCCCGTGTTTTCCACCTGCAGCAACAACGGGCCTTCCTGGCGCACGATGGCCACCGTCACCCGGCCTCCCGGCGGAGTGTGGCGCAGAGCATTGGACAACAGGTTGTTCAGCGCCCTGCGCAGCATGAGCCGGTCACCCTGCACCATGCCGTCACCCGTGAGCACCAAAGCGATGCGCCGCTCGTCGGCCAGCGCCTCGTAAAAGTCAAACAGGTCGCGCACCTCGCGCGCCAGATCCACCGGCTCGCCATGCACGATGGCCAGACCGTTCTCGGCCTTGGCCAGAAACAGCATGTCGGCAATCATGCGCGCCAGGCGTTCAAACTCTTCAGCGTTCGATTCCAGGGTGGCACGGTAGCTATCGGCATCGCGCGGGCGGCTCAGCGCCACCTGCGTCTGCATCATCAGGTTGCTGATGGGGGTGCGCAGCTCATGGGCCAGGTCAGAGGAAAAATCGGACAGGCGCCGGAAGGCCTCTTCCAGGCGCTCGAGCATTTCGTTCAGGGTGGCGGCGAGGTCGGCCAGCTCGGCAGGCACGGCCTGCGCGGGCAGGCGCCGGTCCAGGCTGTGTGCCGTCACCCCGGCCGCCTGTTCACGCATGGAGCGCAGCGGCGCAAGGCCCCGGCGCGCGGCAAACCAACCCAGCAGCCCCATGAGCAAGGCCGCGCAAGCCACAAACAGCCACAGGCTGCGCTGAAAGGCGCGCAGGAAGGCATCGTGGTGTTCGCTGTCGATGGCCATGGCCACCTGCACCTGCGTACCCATGGCCGTTGGGAACGTTGCCGCCAGACCCCGGTAGTTCTTTCCGTCCTGCGCCCATGTCCACAGCGGCGCCAAGGCCAGCTCTGTGGCCAGCACCGGCAACTGCGGTGGCCACTGCGCATCGGGCGTCGCCAGCAAGACCTGCTGGTCTGGCCCGAGAACTCGCACTACCAAGTCATGGTGCGCCAGGAATGCATCCCCCAGCGGCGCGGACAGGCGTTCGAGTTGTGCCAGGGAATCCACCTGCGCAATGAGGTGTTGGGCATGCTGCAGCTTGCCCGTGAGTTCAGCACGGTCCAGATCCTCGAAGTGGCGTTCGATCGCCCTCCCGACCAGCCCGCCCAAAGCCAGCAGCACGGCGACCGAACCCAGGGTGAACAGCAGCGTGAGCCGCGCCGTCAGCGAAAGACGTGCGATCACGGAGCCTCCAGCACGTAGCCCATGCCACGCACGGTGCGGATGAGCTTGGGCTCGAAGGCATCGTCCACCTTGGCGCGCAGGCGGCGCATGGCCACCTCGATGACGTTGGTGTCGCTGTCGAAATTCATGTCCCAGACCTGCGAGGCGATCAGCGAGCGCGGCAGCACCTCGCCCTGACGGCGCATCAGCAGCTCCAGCAGCGCAAACTCCTTGGCGGTCAGGTCGATGCGCTGCCCACCGCGTACCACGCGGCGGCGCAACAGGTCCAGTTCCAGGTCGGCGGCGCGCAGCGCGGTGGATTCCATGCCGCTTCGGCCCCGGCGCAGCAGGGTGCGCACACGCGCCAGAAACTCCGAGAACGCGAACGGCTTGACCAGGTAGTCGTCAGCCCCCAGCTCCAGGCCCCTGACACGATCCTCTACCTGGTCGCGCGCGGTCAAAAAAAGCACCGGTATCTCCTTGCCGCTGCGGCGCAAAGTCTCCAGCACCTGCCAGCCGTTGAGGCCGGGCAGCATCACGTCGAGCACCAGCAGGTCGTGGTCGCCGGTGACCGCCAGGTGCAAACCGTCCACACCATTGCGCGCCAGATCGACCACAAAGCCCGACTCCGCCAGACCCTGCTGGAGGTAGTCGCCCGTCTTGGGCTCGTCTTCAACGATGAGGATTTTCATGGGCGCGGTGCTGCGACAGGGCTCTGCGCCGGATTGTGCCTGCCTCACCGCGGCCACGCACGTAGATGACAGATTTGTAATCTTCCGGAAATCTGCCCGTCGGGGGGCACGCAGCACCATGCGGACCATGCTCTCACACCCCTTGCGATACAGAAGACCGGGCCGATTCACGGGATGGTTGCTGACCTTCGTACTGGCCACTACACCAGCCGCCGCACAAACACTGGCCCAGGCCCTGGAGCAGGCTTGGCTGCTGCACCCCCAGGCCCAGGCGGGCAGCGCACGCAACGCGCAAGCCGCAGCCAACATCGAAGCAGCCAACGGCCTGACGCCTGGCCCGGCGACGGTGTCGCTGGGCGCAGTGAGTGACCGCTTTCACGCCAACCAGGGCCAGCGCGAATGGGAGGTCGAAATGGCCGTTCCGCTGTGGCTGCCCGGCCAGAAAGCGGCGCAAAGCGCCGAGGCTGCCAGCGGCCAGGCGCAGGTCGTGGCGCAACAGCATGCGCTGCGCCTGCAACTGGCGGGCGAGCTGCGCACGGCCTGGTGGGCCGTGGCGGCTGCACGCCAGACCCGTGCACAGGCACAGCAGCGCGTGGACACCGCCCAGGCCCTCCTGGTGAATGTGCAGCGCCGCTACCGGGCGGGTGAACTGGCGCGCATCGACGCCAATCTGGCCCAGCGCGAAGTGCTCGCCGCCCAGGGTGCCCTGGCCGATAGCGACGCAGCCCTGTTGCAGGCCGAGCAGGCTTTTCGCGCGCTGACCGGCACCGCCGCACCCGTGCAACTGGACCCGGAGCCTCCCGCTGTTCAGGACGCCCCCGGCCAGGAGCACCCCCTGCGTGCCGCTGCGTCGGCCACCCTCGCCCAGGCGCAGGCACGGGTGCGGTCGGCAGACACCACACGCCGTGCGTCACCCGAGCTGGCCTTGCGCATGGTGCGCGACCGCGGCGCGGCTGGACAACCGTATGCAAACACCCTGGGGGTCAAGCTGACCATTCCGCTGTCGTCCGAGCCGCTGGTGCGCCAGGCCCAGTCGGCCGCATTGGCCGAGCTGGCGCAGGCCCAGGCAGAAATAGACCAGGTGGAACGCACGCTGGCGCTTGATGCTGCCCTGGCCCGCCGCCACCTGGAAACCACGGAACGCCAGTGGAAGCAGGCGCAGGAGCGCCTGGCCCTGGACACCGACACGCTCCAACTGGCAGAAAAAGCCTTTGCCCTCGGCGAGACCGACCTCACCGCCCTGCTGCGCGCGCGCTCCGACGCACTCGAGGCCCAGGCCCTGGTGGGCCAGCAGCAGGTGGCCCTGATGGCCGCCCGGTCCCGCATGCTCCAAACCTTGGGAGTCCTTCCGAAATGAACAACCTGCGAAACCTTTTGCTGGGCACCGCCCTGGCTGCTGCGGCCCTGCCTGCCCTGGCCCATGGCGATGAAGACCACAGCGAGCCAAATCCCGTCGTCGCTGCTGTGCCCATGGCCGCGCAAGGCCCTCGCGCCGAAGCCCAGACCGATGCCTTCGAACTGGTGGCCACACTGGCGCAGGATCGGCTGGTGCTGCACATCGACCGCTTCGACACCAATGAACCTGTCGAAGGCGCACAGGTGGAAGTGGACACCGGCACCATGCAGGCCAAGGCCACGCAATCGTCTCCCGGCGTGTACTGGATGGCCCAGGGCACGCTCGGCCAGGCGGGCAAGCACCCGCTGACCATCACCATCGAAACTGAAGACACCGCCGATCTTCTGAGCGCCACGCTGGAGGTGCCCACCCCAGCCGCTGCCACCCCGGCTACCGCGACCGGCTTGAGAACCGAACCCTGGATGGCCTGGGGCCTGGGTGGCACCTTGCTGCTCTCGGGCGCGGGCCTCGTGGCCCTGCGCCGTCGCCCCCGTGCAATCACCCCTGGGTCCACCGTATGACATCCTCCCATTTTTCCCACCTGGTAGCCGCATGCCTGCTGGCTTTGCATGGTGCAGCCTTCGCCCACGGTGGCGAAGACCACGACCACGGCCCCGCCGCAGCGCCCCTGCCCGCCACAGGCACCACGGCCCCCCAGCGCCTGGCCGACGGCAGCCTGTTCATCCCCAAGGCCATCCAGAGGCAATGGGGCTTGCGCACCGTGCGGGCAGACATCCGTGATCTGCCCACCTCAGTCGAGCTGCAAGGCAAGGTGGTGGCCGATGCCAACGCCGGAGGGCGCGTGCAATCCACCCAGCCGGGGCGTATCGAAGCACCGGCCCAGGGTTTGCCCACCCTGGGCCAGCTGGTCCGCAAAGGGCAAGTGCTGGCGTATGTGCGGCCCACTGTGTCCAACACCGAACGCGGCGGCCTGCAGGCCCAGCTGGCCGACCTGGATGCACAACAAGCCATCGCCCAGCGCAAGGCCGATCGATACGCCCAGCTCAAGGGCGCCGTGCCGCAGTCGGCCATTGATGCCGCGCGGCTTGAATCAGAGGCACTGCGCCAGCGTAGGCAGGCCTTGCAGGCCAGTCTGCAGGCGCCGGAGCCGCTGCGTGCACCGGTGTCGGGCGTGGTCAGCGCGGTGCATGTCATGGCCGGACAGGTGGTCGATGCGCGAGAAACGCTGTTCGAGGTGGTCAACCCCGCACAGCTGACCGTGGAGGCACTGGCCTACGACCCCGCCCTGGCCCAGGGTGTTACAGCGGCCAGCACCAGTGTGGCAGGCGCCAGCACCGAACTGCAATTTGTCGGCAGCGGAAGGCAGTTGCGTGAGCAGGCCTGGGTACTGCAGTTCCGCATTCCGTCGGACCAGCATGCACTGGCGGTGGGCCAGTCGGTCAAAGTGATCGCCACCACACGGCAGACGCACAAGGGCGCCGCTGTTCCGCAGGCGGCCGTGGTGCGCGCTGGCGGGGGCGATCAGGCTGTCTGGGTGCATACGACGGCAGAGAAATTTGAACGCCGCACAGTGCGCGCGCAGGCGCTGAGCGCGGAAAGCACCGCTGTCACCTCCGGCATTGCCGCCGGGGAGCGCGTGGTCACCCAGGGCGCGAGCCTGCTGGCACAGGTGCGCTGAACATGTTTGATTTCATCATCCATACGAGCCTGCGCCAGCGCCTGATGGTGCTGGGCCTGTCGCTGTTTCTGGTGGTCTACGGCGCGCTGACCCTGCGGCAGATGCCGGTCGATGTCTTTCCCGACCTGAACAAGCCCACCGTCACGCTGATGACCGAAGCCGGCGGCATGGCGCCCGAAGAGGTTGAACAACTGGTGAGCTTTCCCATCGAGTCGGGCATGAACGGCATGCCCGGGGTGACCCGTGTGCGCTCGGTCTCCGGCGTGGGGCTGTCGATCGTGTATGTCGAGTTCGAGTGGGGCTCCGACATCTACCGCAACCGCCAGCAGATTGCCGAGCGCCTGAACCTGGTGCGCGAACAGCTGCCCGAAGGCATCGTGCCGCAGATGGGGCCGATTTCTTCCATCATGGGCGAGATTCTGCTGATCGCCCTGCCCGCCGACCCCGCCAAGGTCAGCCCGATGCAGGTGCGCGAATATGCCGACTGGGTGGTTCGCCCCCGGCTGCTCACCATCCCGGGCATCGCCCAGGTCACGCCCATCGGCGGAGAGGTGCGCCAATACCGGGTGGAGATTGATCCGGCAAGGCTGCAGGCCCTGGGCATTGAACGGGAAAAAGTAGACGCAGCGCTGCGCGACTTCGGCGCCAACACCAGCGGTGGCTTCTTGCAGGCGCAGGGCCGTGAATACCTGATCCGGCAGGTGGGCCGTACCAGCCGCATGGAAGACCTGCGCAGCGTGGTGGTGGGGGTGAAAAATACCCAGCCGATTTTGCTGCACCAGGTGGCCGAGGTTCGGCTGGCCCCGGCAGTCAAGCGCGGCGATGCCAGTTACAAGGGCCATCCAGCGGTGATTTTGTCGGTGCAAAAGCAGCCCGGCGCTGACAGCGTGGCACTCACCCAGGCGGTTGAGCAGGCCATGGCCACCTTGAACAAGGCCCTGCCACAGGGCATTGAAACGCCCCAATTTTTGTTCAAGCAGGCCGATTTCATTGAGCGATCGGTGGGCAACGTCCAGGAAGCCCTGCGCGATGGCGCCATTATGGTGGCGGTCGTGCTATTCCTGTTCTTGCTGAATGTGCGCACCACGGTCATCTCTCTGGTGGCCATTCCGCTGTCACTGATGGTCACCGCGCTGGTGTTCCACTATTTCGGCCTGTCGATCAACACGATGACGCTGGGGGGGCTGGCCATCGCCATTGGGGAGCTGGTGGACGACGCGGTGGTGGACGTCGAAAACGTGCTGCGCCGCCTGAAGGAAAACCGCCTGAAACCGCAGCCGCTCCCGGCCCTGACGGTGATTGCCGCCGCCTCCCGCGAGGTGCGTACGGGCGTCGTCTATGCAACCCTGGTCGTGGTGCTGGTGTTTGTGCCCTTGTTTGCCCTGCCGGGCATCGAAGGCCGCTTGTTCACCCCCCTGGGCATTGCCTATGTGGTGTCTATCCTGGCCAGCATGGTGGTGGCCGTCACCATCACTCCCGTGCTGTGCTACTACCTGCTGCCGCGCATGAAGCAACTGCATGCAGGCGACAGCCCGCTGGCGGCCTGGCTCAAGCGCTGGGATGCACGTTTGCTGAACGGCTCGTTCGATCACGCGCGCAGCCTGCTGGCGGCTGCAATGGTCGTGGTTCTGGCGGTTGCAGCCAGCGTGCCCTTCTTTCCCCGGTCGTTCCTGCCACCGTTCAACGAAGGCACGCTCACGGTGAACGTGTTGCTCAACCCCGGCACCTCGCTGGAAGAGTCCAACCGCATCGGAACACTGGCTGAGCAACTGGCCATGCAAGTTCCTGAGGTTACCCAGGTGGGCCGCAGAACCGGCCGCGCCGAACTGGACGAACATGCGGAAGGGGTGCACTACACCGAGATGGATATCGACCTCAAGGCGTCCGAGCGCAGCCGAGATGCCGTGGTGCAGGACATTCGCGCCCGGCTGGCCACCCTGCCCGCAGCCACCAGCGTGGGGCAACCCATTTCGCACCGCCTGGACCACTTGCTCTCGGGCGTGCGGGCACAGATTGCGCTGAAGGTGTACGGCGACGACCTGGACACGTTGCGCGGTCTGGCAGGCGACCTGCGCGACCGGCTGTCGCGCATTCCGGGCATCACCGACCTGCAGATCGAGAAGCAGGTGCTGATTCCGCAGATCAAGATCCACCTGGACTACGAGCAGGCCGCACGCTACGGCGTCGCACCCGGTGCGGTCTTGAGATCCTTGCAACAGATGATCGAAGGCGAACGCATCACCCAGATCGTTGAAGGCAACCGCCGCTTTGACCTGGTGGTGCGCCTGCCCGAGGACGACCGCGGGTTGCACGCCCTGAAGGGCTTGCTGATCGAAACCCCCACGGGGGCGGTTCCGCTGTCCCTGCTGGCAACCATCGAAGACGGCGAAGGCCCCAACCAGGTCAGCCGCGAGAACGCGCGCCGACGCATCGTGGTGTCGGCCAACACCGACGGCAGCGACATGGCGCGCATCATTGGCGACATCCGCACCACGTTGGCCGCCGCGCCCATGCCGGAAGGATATTTCACGGCGCTTGAAGGCCAGTTCCAGGCCCAGGAGCAGGCGGCCCGGTTGATTGCCCTGCTGGCCCTGGTGTCGCTGGCCATGATCTTCCTGGTGCTCTACAGCCGCTACCGATCCACCGTGCTGACCCTCATCATCATGGGCAATATTCCGCTGGCCCTGGTGGGCAGTGTGCTGGCGCTGTGGATCTCGGGCCAGCCGCTGTCGGTGGCCGCGCTGGTGGGCTTCATCACGTTGACGGGCATCTCGACGCGCAACGGCATCCTCAAGATCAGCCACTACATCAACCTGTGCGCGTTCGAGGGCGAGAAATTTGGCAAAGCGCTCATCGTGCGCGGCTCGCTCGAGCGCCTCACCCCGGTGCTGATGACGGCACTGGTCGCCGCCTTTGCGCTGGTGCCGCTGCTGGTGTCGGCAGATGCCCCCGGCAAGGAAGTGCTGCACCCCGTGGCCGTGGTGATTTTCGGCGGCCTGGTCAGCTCCACGCTGCTCGACACCTTGCTGACGCCGCTGATGTTCTGGCGCTGGGGCGAAAAGCCATTGGAGCACCTGCTGGCGCTGCGCAGCCAGGAAAAATCGCAAGACAGTTTCTAACAACCCACTTCCCAGCGACAGGCTGGGCTCAAGACGAAGGAGCCTCCATGAATAACGCCCGATTTTTGACTTCTGTTGCTTTTGTGCTTGCCGCCGGTGCCACGAGCGTGCACGCACACGACGACGCCTACCTGGATACACAGCAGGCACCGAATGGCGGCCAGTTGCGCATGGCGGGTGTTTATCACCTGGAACTGGTGGTGGACAAATCAACCCCGCAGGCGGCTGACAAGCCCGTGGTGGTCTACGTCACCGACCACGCGGGGCAAAAAGTGCCCACCCAAGGCGCCACCGGCAACGCCACCATCCTTGCCGCCAAGGGCAAGGCCAGCGTGGCACTGGTGCCCGACGGCGACAACCGCCTCAAGGGCACCGGGAACTATGCATCCACCCCCGACATGAAGGCCATCATCAGCTTCACGGCCAAGGGTCAGCCCCCGGAAACCGCGCGCTTTACCCCGCTGCTCAAATCCAAGGAGGCCCATATGGATCACAACAAGCACTGACATCGAAACCCTCCGTTTTCATTCATCAGCCATCGACCTCAGGAGATATGACCATGACCCATTCCAAATCCATTTCAAACAAGACCCTCAGCGCCCTCACGCTGGCTGCTGCACTCGCTTTTGCCAGCACTTCGACCTTGGCCGCTAACCATGAGCAGGATCACACGGAACACCACCCAGAGGCTCCAGCAGCAGTGGCCCCTGCGCCCGACATGGGCGCCAAGGTGCCACCCCAGGCGATGCAAAAACAGATGCAGGCCATGAAGGCCATGCATGAAAAGATGATGAATGCCAAAACGCCCGAGGAACGCAGCGCGCTGATGGCCGAACACATGCAGACCATGCGGGACGGCATGGGAATGATGCAGAAGATGGGCCAGTCCGGCGGCATGGGCGGCATGGGCGGTATGGGTGCATCCAAAGGCGGCAAAGCCATGGCGTGTGACATGCATGAATCGCACCGCATGATGGGCATGCGCATGGAAATGATGGAGTCCATGATGCAGATGATGATGGATCGCATGCAGTCACCCATGGCACCTGCGGCCAAGTAAGGGGTCAACATGAGCCACAACCACTCCCCTCATCAGATACCGGGACAGCACACCCAGAAAGATGGGAGCTTTTGGCGTTCCCGGTATTCCATCGGGCTCCTGGTGATCGGGGCTGTTGCTGGCTACTTTCTATGGACCGAACATCGCGCCCACCTGTCGCAATGGTGGCCCTACGCGATTTTGTTGCTTTGTCCGTTGATGCACGTTTTCATGCATGGCGGGCATGGCGGGAACGCGAATGGTGGGACATCGCAGCAGGACGACGACCAGCGCAGGAGCTAAAAACCATGGATCACTCAGCACCCTCCTACGGCCTGTGGCTGCTGGTGGCCATCAACGTCGCGGTCTTCGCCATGTTCGCCTTCAGCTTCTTCAAGCCGACCACCGCACGCGACTGGCGCAGTTTTGGCGCGTTCACGGCATTTATCGTCGCGCTGTTTGTCGAGATGTACGGCTTTCCGCTGACCATCTACTTCATGGCAGGTTGGTTGGGACAAAATTACCCGGAGGTTGACTTTTTGAGTCATGACGCCGGGCATCTTTTGGAGCTTTTGTTTGGCTGGGGTGGTGATCCCCATTGGGGCCCGTTCCACATACTGAGCTACCTGTTCATCGGCGGCGGATTCTGGATCCTGGCCGAAGCCTGGCCGACGCTATATGCGGCCCAGCGCCAAGGCCAGCTGGCGCAGTCAGGCCTTTACGCCAAGGTGCGCCACCCGCAGTACATCGGGTTCGTGCTGATCATGTTCGGTTTCCTGTTGCAATGGCCGACCATCCTCACCTTGTTGATGTTTCCTGTCCTCTTGTTCATGTACGGCCGCCTGGCATTGACCGAAGAGCGTGAGAGCGCTGCGCGTTTCGGTCTGGTCTGGCAAGAGTATGCGAGCCGCGTACCGCGTTTCGTTCCCCGGCTGGGCTGACAAGTGACCGCAGCGGACTATTTCAACTGTCGAGGTAAACCATGACTTCCACCGATCTGGTCATTTCGGGCATGACTTGCCCCATGTGCACGGCGCGTGTCACGCAAGCCTTGTGTACCGTCGCCGGAGTGCAAACTGTCGACGTCGATTGGAAGACGGGCATTGCACACGTCAAGGGCGACGCAACCATGGAGCCGCTTTCAGACGATCTTTTGGTTCTTGCACTGGAAGAAGCGGGATACCCAGCCCGCATCTTGCGTCCGGGCGCGCCCCAACCGCCCACCGCCGCAGTCAAGTCTGGATGCTGTTGCAAGCGCTGACATGACCGGCACCCTCATGAAAAAAATCGGTTGGAAACTGGGCCTGGGCGGACTCCTGGCGGTATTCCTGATGGCCGCAGGCACGTCTCTGCTGGGTTCGCGGAGTCAATCGATGCCGGATCAATTGCGCGCCAATGATCCGCATGTCGTGAATGTGGGTGCCGGCCTGTACACCCAGCATTGCGCCGCGTGCCACGGAGCCCGTGGTGAAGGGCAGCCAAACTGGCGCGAGCATGGCCCCGATGGCCGCCTACCTGCCCCGCCGCATGACGAAAGCGGTCACACCTGGCACCACCCGGACGCACAACTCTTCGCCATCACCAAATATGGGCTGGCGAAATTGATTCAGCAGCCTGACTACCAGACCAACATGCCTGTTTACGACGGTGTGTTGAGTGACTCCGAAATCAATGCCGTGCTTTCATGGATCAAGGCACAGTGGCCCAAGGAGATTCAAGCACGGCACGACCAGGTCAACGCGCAGTACCAAAAGTCGCTTGAGCACTGAGCCAGCGCCTCTGGCCCATTCGCAGCACTTTTCTGTCGACAGAAAAAGATAGGCCCGATGCACAAGCATCGGGCTGAAAGGGGAAATGAAGCGATTAGTTGATGTAAAGGTTCTTCAGCTGTCCGTTCTTGTCATCCAGCACCTGCTGGCGAGATTGGCTGGTTTGAGCACCCGTATTGGTCTTATCCACGATTTCTGGCGTCATCGAATCACCATGCAGCATCTTGGCATGGACGTTCGGATCGACTCGACTCTTGGCCGTGTTTTGGCCAATGTGCTCAGGCGTGAAATGAACAATATCGCCGTTCCCTTGGTGCCAGGCGGAAGTGGCCTGAGACAAGCCAGACAAAGTGACAAGGGCAATGGCGAGAGAGAGCTTTACAGTTTTGGTGGTCATTTTGAAGTCCTTGCAATGAAAAGTGAGGCTGGATTTCCTGCCTGTGCGAAGAGCACGAGTGAACTGTAAGAAGCCGCCACCCACAGGACGCTGACCACCACATTACGTTTTGTTCATTTCGAACCCTGTGCATTCCACTTGGTGGATGCGCACCGTCCGCCTTGACTTTGCCACCGTGACAGGGTTCATCATGAAATCGAGTCAGGAGCCATCCACCATGCAAGCGAACACATCCATTGTTTACACCTGCCCCATGCACCCTGAGGTTCGTCAGGATCACCCGGGGCGCTGTCCAAAGTGCAACATGCATTTGGTGCCCGAGGGCGAGGTGTCCCATGGGCACCCGCATGCCCATCGCAGCCATTCCATGCACCCTTCGGTGCCTGTGCCTGCAAACCCACCAGGCACCACACAGCCGGGGCCGGGCGGCACGATCTACACCTGCCCCATGCACCCCGAGGTTCGTCAGGATCATCCGGGGCGCTGTCCAAAGTGCGGCATGCATTTGGTGCCTAAGAGCGAGGTGTCCCATGGGCACTCCCATGAACATGTCAGCCACTCCGCGCAACCAGCGGCGCCTGCGCCTGCGCCTGCAAACGCACCAGGCACCACGCCGCCAGAGCCGGGCAGCACGATCTACACCTGCCCCATGCACCCCGAGGTGCGCCAGGACCACCCCGGCACTTGTCCCAAGTGCGGCATGACGCTGGAGCCCATCATTCCCCTCGACGAGGAAGACAACCACGAACTGCTGGACTTCCAGCGTCGCTTCTGGTGGACGCTGCCGCTCACGGTCATCGTGACCATTCTTGCGATGTTCGGCCACCGCCTCGGATGGTTTGACATGCAGGTGCAGACATGGGTTGAACTGGCATTGTCGTTACCCGTCGTGTTGTGGACGGGCTGGCCTTTCTTCGCGCGGGGCTGGCAGTCTCTCCTCCATCGCAGTCCCAACATGTGGACCTTGATCGGTCTGGGCACAGGCGCGGCTTTCCTCTACAGCCTGGTAGCTACCCTGGCGCCGGACGTATTCCCGGACTCGTTCGTCTCCATGGGGCGGGTGGCGGTTTACTATGAGGCGGCGGTGGTCATCATTTCGCTGACCATGCTGGGCCAGATCATCGAACTGAAGGCGCGTTCGCAAACCTCTGCGGCGATCAAGGCGCTCCTGGGCCTGGCACCCAAGACCGCCCGCCGCATCAACGTGGATGGCAGCGAAGAGGATGTGCCGCTGAACCATGTTCATGTGGGAGATCTGCTGCGGGTCCGCCCCGGCGAGAAAGTGCCTGTCGACGGTGTGGTTGTCGAGGGCAGCAGCGCTGTCGATGAATCGATGCTGACCGGAGAACCTGTGCCAGTGACCAAACGCATAGGCGACAAGGTGATCGGCGCCACGCTGAACACTGGTGGCGCCTTGGTGATGCGCTCCGAGAAGGTCGGCGCGGCCACCATGCTGTCTCAGATCGTTCAGATGGTCGCCAATGCGCAGCGCTCGAAGGCGCCCATGCAGCGTATGGCCGATGTGGTGGCCGGAAAGTTTGTGGTCGTGGTGGTTCTCATCGCAGTTGCCACGTTCCTGGTTTGGGGGCTGTTCGGCCCGGAGCCCAGCTGGGTTTTTGGGCTGATCAACGCAGTGGCCGTGTTGATCATTGCCTGCCCCTGTGCGCTGGGCCTGGCTACGCCCATGTCGGTGATGGTGGCTACGGGTCGGGCAGCAACACAGGGCGTGCTGTTCCGAGATGCGGGGGCCATCGAGAAAATGCGCGAAGTCGATACCTTGATTGTGGACAAGACCGGCACCCTGACCGAAGGCAAACCCGCTTTTGAAAAAGCGGTTGCTGCTCCCGGCCACACCCCCGACGAAGTGTTGCAGCTGGCTGCCAGCCTGGACCAGGGCAGCGAACATCCGCTGGCCGATGCCATCGTCAATGCCGCTCGCGCACAAGGGCTGGTGCTGACCAAACCCGATGCGTTTGAATCAGGCAGCGGCATCGGCGTACGCGGCACGATCGATGGCAAGCGCCTGGTTTTGGGCAACTCCGCGTTGATGGAACAGGAGGGAGTCGCCATCGATGCACTCAGGAGCGACGGCGAGCGCTTGCGCAGCGAAGGCGCCAGTGTGATGCACCTGGCCGTGGATGGCCAACTGGCAGGCATCCTGGCCGTGACCGACCCGATCAAGGCGACAACGCTGGAGGCCATCCGAACTTTGCACGCCAGCGGTTTGCGCATCGTCATGGCGACGGGTGATGGCCTGACCACGGCGAAGGCTGTGGGCGCAAGGCTGGGCATCGACGAAGTGCATGGCGAAGTCAAGCCAGCCGACAAGCTAGCGCTGGTGGAAAAACTCCAGAAGGAAGGCCACATTGTTGCCATGGCCGGTGATGGCATCAATGACGCGCCAGCGCTGGCCAAAGCCGATGTCGGCGTGGCCATGGGCACCGGTACCGATGTGGCCATGAACAGCGGCCAGGTCACACTGGTGAAAGGCGATTTGCGCGGCATCACTGCGGCGCGCGACATCTCCATCGACACCGTCCGAAACATGCGCCAGAACCTGATGTTCGCCTTTGTCTACAACGGCCTGGGTGTGCCTATCGCCGCCGGTGTTCTGTATCCGTTCACCGGGTGGTTGCTGTCTCCGCTGATTGCGGCGCTTGCCATGAGTCTGAGTTCGGCGTCGGTGATATTCAACGCGCTGCGCCTGCGGCAAGGTCACAAATAACGGGGACTACCCTATCAAGCCTTGGATAACACCCAAAAAATATACTGCTGTAACAGAACGATTCTGCTTCTAGAATTTGGAGGCGCAAGTTTCTGCGCAATAGAGGCCACCCATGAAGTCCGTCCAGAAAGATATTGACGAGCGCACCAACCTCACCGGCTCCAACAAATTCGAGCTGTTGCTGTTCCGTCTTGGGGCCGATAGCGCCCTGGGCCAGTCAGAACTGTTCGGCATCAATGTGTTCAAGATCCGCGAGATCGTGGCCATGCCAGCCATTACCCCCATCGTGGGCGCCACGCCCCACTCGCTCGGGGTGGTGAACCTGCGCGGCCAGGTCATCCCGGTGCTGGACCTGCCCTCCATCGTCGGTTGCAAGCCCACCACGGGCCTGAACATCATGCTGGTGACCGAATACGCGCGCACCACCCAGGCGTTTGCCGTGGAGTCGGTGGAAGACATCGTGCGCCTGGACTGGAACCAGGTGATTTCGGCCGAGTCGAGCGGCGCGGGCCACAACCTCGTGACCAGCATCGCGCGACTGGACGGCAATACCGACGGCACGCGCCTGGCGCAGGTACTGGACGTGGAGGCCATTCTGCAAATGGTTTCGCCCGAGGAAGAAAAGCACCAGGTCGATCCCGAGAAGGTGGGCCCCAAACTGAAGCTCAAACCCGGCACCATCATCCTGGCGGCCGACGACTCGTTTGTAGCGCGCTCGCTCATCGAGCAGGAGCTCAAGGCACTGCAGGCGCCCTACGAAATGGTGAAGTCGGGCAAGGAAGCCTGGGATCGGCTCAGCGTCCTGGCCAGAGCGGCTGAAGCCGAAGGCAAGACCATACTGGACAAGGTCAGTCTGCTGCTGACCGACCTGGAAATGCCCGAGATGGATGGTTTCAGCCTCACGCGCAACATCAAGCAGGATGCTCGCCTGAGCGATTTGCCGGTGGTGATCCACTCGTCCCTGTCTGGCTCGGCCAACGAAGACCATGTACGCAGCGTGGGCGCCAACGGCTATGTGGCCAAGTTTGTGGCCGAAGACCTGGCCAACACCATTCGCAGCGTGTTGCCGAAGTAAGAAACACCCCCTGTGGCGCCTGCGGCGCCTTCCCCCCGCTCTCGCATCGCTGCGCGATGCGGGCAGGGGGACGCTCCCGGCGCCCGAACTTCACGATACTGGCGGCCCTTGCGCGGAAGCCCTGGTGTTGTGCGGCGCCTCTTTCTTCAGACATGCCAATGAGCAGGCATGTCGGGTTCGTTCACACCTTCTCACGCGAAGGCGTCAACCAGGCGGCCTACGGTGGCGGGGATGGGGTTGAAGCGGCTTTGTTGCTGCAGGCCGGATTCCAGTCCGGCCAGGGTGCGCTGGGCGGCATCGGAGCGGCGGTTGGCACCGTCCGCCTGGCGGGTGAGGCCGTCGGCGCGGGCCTGTTCCTGGTCTGCGCTGCGCTGGGCCTGCTCGGCGCTTTGCTCCAGGGTGCGCGCCGTGCGCTGGGCCTGGTCGGCCTCGCGCCGCGCAGCCTGCACCTTGATCTGTGCCTGCGCGGGTACCGCTGCATTGCT
Organism: Acidovorax sp. 210-6; assembly: GCF_010020825.1. Taxonomy (GTDB): domain Bacteria; phylum Pseudomonadota; class Gammaproteobacteria; order Burkholderiales; family Burkholderiaceae_C; genus Simplicispira; species Simplicispira sedimenti. Next base: position 1,009,907 of record NZ_JAACJE010000001.1, on the reverse strand, counting down.
GCCGATGGAAAGCATGATGGTCTCCCGGCCTTACTCGGACAGATACGCTCGGCGTACCTGGGCATTGAGCTGGGAGCGCTGCTCGCTGCTGTTGCGTTCTGCCTCGGCAGCGGCGTCCGGCCCATTGGATGAAGATGCTGCCTGCGCCTGTTGTGCCAGAGCCTGGGCGCGTGGACTCAGGGTGACGGTGGTTTCGTTGTCAGGCTCGGCGGCGGGCTCGTTCTGCGCCGTGGCGTTGCGGTTGTAGGCCGCACTGGCGTTGACTGCCGCCGCAGCCTGGGGTGCGGCAAAGCGATTGTCGGGTTGTGGGTTGCGTGCGATGGCGTCCATGTTTTGCCTCCGTTGCGCTGCAATACGAACCATCGTCCTGCAATTGTCGGCAAAAGTAAAGGGTACCGCCGCGCCCACATTGGCGCTTTGCGCTATTATTTTTATAGCTACTCACGCTTATGAATTAAGCGCCAACCGCCAAAAAGGCTCATAGAAACGCACGAATGCGCTGGGCATCGAGTTGTGCCACCGTCTCGCGGCCCAGGGCCGTCAGGGTGAGTGCGGCCGAGCGGGTGGCAATGTCGATGCCCAAACCGGCGCGGGCCGGCCAGGGGGCGTCGATGCGCATGTAGCGATCCTCCAGACGGTCTTCCATCACTGCGACCACATGCTGCTGCTGCACGGAGATCATGGTCAGGATCAGGCGCCCGTCATTGAGCCAGCCCACAGCGCCTGCGTCCGCCTCGATCTGGTCGGCCGGGCGGTAGCCCATGGCCGCCGTTCCCACCGAGAGCATGCGCACGCGCGAGGGCTTGGCGCCCATGAACAGCTCGGCTTCGTGCAGTGCCACCTGGTCGGGCGCCATGGCAAACAGGCCGCCGTCGGCGTACAGGGTGTGGCCGATCTGCACGCTGGGAAAGTAAGCCGGTGCGGCGCTGGTGGCCATGGCCACATCGACGGCGCGCACGTCCTCGTCGCCCAGCGAGGTATCGGCATGCGGGGTCTTGAAGACCTTGGTGGCGCAGCGTGACACATCGACGGCAGGAATCACCACCGCGTGCAGGGCATCGCCCAGCGTGCGCTCACCCAGGTGGCGCGTCAGCTCCTGGCGCAAGGTCTCGCCGGTGTACTTGGGGCCCAGCACCGAACGCGTCAGATCCAGCAAGCGCGTGACGGCGCCGCTGGGCAGCTTGCGCGCCGAGAAGATGTCTTCGCCCTTTTCCACAAACAGCTTGACGATCTGTGCCATGGGCACTTCATAGGCCAGCGCCAGCCCCAGCAAGCCGCCCACCGAAGTGCCGGCAATCAGGTCAAAGCGCCGCCCCAGGGGTTCACCGACGCGTGCTTCCAGGTCGGCCAGCACCACGGCGGTGTACAGCCCCAGGTAGCCACCGCCACTGAGCGAGAGGATGCGAAATTCGGACGAAGCGTTCTTGGTAGCCATGAAACAATCAAAAGAAGAGAACAGCGCGCGCCATCACGCCGACGCCTGGTAGTCGAGCAACCACTGCGCAAAGGCATCGGCCGGCATGGGTTTGGCGTAGTGAAAGCCCTGCGCCTCGTGGCAGTGGTACAGGCGCAGAAAGCGGGCCAACTCGGCGGTTTCCACGCCCTCGGCAATGACCTTGAGCTTGAGGCTGCGCGCCATGCTGATGATGGCGCGCACGATGGCGGCGTCGTCCGGGTCGCTGACGATGTCGCGCACAAAAGACTGGTCGATCTTGAGCTTGTCCACCGCAAAGCGCTTGAGGTAGGCCAGGCTGGAGTATCCCGTGCCAAAGTCGTCGATCGACAGGCACACGCCCAGCGCCTTGAAACGGCGCACCTTCTCCAGCACCTCTTCGGCGTCATCGATCAACAGGGACTCGGTCAGCTCCAGCTCCAGGCGCGAGGGCTCCAGGCCCGAATCGGCCAGCGCCTGGGTCACACTGTTCAGCAGGTCGCCACGCCGGAACTGCACTGCCGAAAGATTGACCGCCATGGTCAGCTCGGGCAACCCGGCCTGCTGCCAGCGCACCGCCTGGGCGCAGGCCTCGCGCAGCACCCATTCACCCATGGGCACGATGAGCCCGCTTTCTTCGGCCGTGGCGATGAAGCGCCCCGGCGGCAGCAACTCCTCGGGGCTGCGCTGCCAGCGCACCAAGGCCTCCACGCCCACCACCTGGCCGCTGGCCAGATCGATCTGCGGCTGGTAGTGCAGCACGAACTGGCGCTGATCCAGCGCCCAGTGCAGGGCCGTGCGCAGCTTGAGTTGCTCCAGCGCCTGCGTGTTCATAGCCGCGGTATAGAAGCGGTAGGTGTTGCGCCCAGCCGCCTTGGCCTGGTACATCGCGGTGTCGGCTCGCTGCAGCAGGGCGTCAAAGGTGTTTCCGTCGTCAGGCCACACCGCCACGCCCACCGACAGGCTGGCGGCCAGTTCATGGCCCTCGATCTGGAAAGGCTGCGCCAGTGCCTGCACCACCTGGGTGGCCATGCGGTTGACGGCGTCCATGTCCTGCACACCGGTCAGTGCAATGAGGAATTCGTCCCCGCCCTGACGGCTGATGGTGTCGGTGTCACGCACGCAGCTGCGCAGGCGCTGCGCGACTTGTTGCAGCATCTGATCACCCACGGGGTGGCCCAGGGTGTCATTGATGGTCTTGAAATGATCCAAATCCAGGTACAGCAACGCCACCTTGTTGCCCGCGTGCTCGGACCATGCCATCGCCAACTCAAAGCGATCCCGAAACAGCACGCGGTTGGGCAGGCCGGTAAGTGGGTCATGGTGCGCCAGGAAATCGATGCGCGCCTGGGCCTCCTTGCGCTCGTTGATGTCCTGAATGAAGGCCAGCACCAGGGGCTGGTTTTCCACATCCACCAGCCCAGCCGAAATGCTGACATGGTGAATGCCGCCAGACTTGCTGCGCCACTGGCATTCGTAATCCAGCACCGAGCCGTGCAGACGCAGCTCTTCCAGCCAAGCCTCGCGTGCAGCCAGATCGACCCACAGGCCGATCTCCAGCGTGGTGTGGCCCACCAGGTCATCGCGGGTCCAGCCGAAGAAAGCTTCGTATTTGTCGTTGACCTCCAGGAACATGCCGTCGGAGGCCCGCGCAATGGAGGCCGCCAGCGGGCTGGCCGAGAAAGCCACTGTAAACCGCTTCTCGGTGTCGCGCAGCGTCGTGATGTCCTGCATGGCACCGGCCATGGTCACCGGTTTGCCCGATGGATCGCAGGAGACCTCCCCCATGGCCAGGCCCACACACACATGGCCATCGGCGCGCCGAAAGCGGAACTCCACTTCATAGGGTTTGCAGTCATCGAGCGACTTTTGCACGGCAGCACGCACCCGCGCCTGGTCCAGCGGATCGACATGCTGCAAAAACAGGTCGAAGGAGGGAGTCACCGCCCCCGGCGCATAACCAAAGCACGCAAAGGTTTCATCGCTCCAACGCAGTTCGCCGCTGGCCACGGTCCATTCCCAATGCCCCACGTGGGCCAGCCGCGCCACCTGCTCCATGCGGCGGCGCTGCTCCATGGGCGCCGTAACGTTGTGGATAAGCTCCAGCTTGCTGATGCTGCCGTCGGCGTTGTGCAGCGGCATGTCGAACAGCTCGTAGGACTGGCCCTGTGCATTGGTCCATTCCCAATTCACCGTTTTGCCTGCGTACACATCGGCGTTCTTGCACCAGTCACAAGGGGACTGGCGGCCATGGAAGTACTCGTAGCACTTGCGCCCCTGCACCGGGCCAAACTCCTTCTGCATGGCAGGGTTGATGTACTCAATGGCGTAGCTCGGGTTGGTGATGTACACCCCATCGGGCAATGCATCCATGATGGCCATCAGGCGCGAGCGGTCGCTGGCCAACTGGTCTGCAAGGTGCTGTATGCGTTTGACCTCGCTGATGTCGGTCCAGGTCAGCACCACGCCGTCGTCGCTCTTGCCCTCTTCCTTGAAGGGCAGCATGCGTTGGAACACCCAGCGCCCATTGGGCAGGCGCACCTCGGTTTCGATGCGTGCACCTGTGCGCGCACAACGCTGCAGATCGGCCAGAAAGACCTCTTGCGGCCCCAGCCGATAGTGGATATCGGCCACGGGCCGCCCAATGTCTGTGGGCCGCAGGGCCAGGTAGTCCTCGACCCCAGGGCTGATGCGACGCAGGCACAGTTGCGCATCCAGGAACACCGTGCCGATGTCGGTGCTGTCGAGCAGGTGGTCGTAGTCGCGCGTGAGCGCGGCGAGCTCCTCGTTCTTGGCGTGCAGTTCGCGGTTGAGGGCGTACAGGTCTTCGTTGACGGACTTGAGCTCCTCGTTGGCGCTTTGCAGCTCCTCGTTGGAGGCGGTGAGCTCCTCGTTGCTCAGGTCGATGCGCTCGTGGCTGGCCTGCAGCTCCACCACCATCTCTTGCAGACGCTCACGGGTCGCCTGCAGCTCGGCCTGCAGCAGATGCGAAGGCGGCTCATCCTTGCCATCGGCCAAGGCGTCGTCGGGTACGCCGGGCACGGCCTGCGCACCTTGGGTGGGCGCGTCGATCACCCGGGCCAGCGCCACGCCCTGCTTGCGGAACAGCTTGGCGCTGCGGTCCAGCGGGGCGAAGGCCGGGGCGTCGAGCGCGTCGATGGTCTCGCTGGCCCCCAGCATCAGAATGCCGTGCGGCCTGAGCGCAAAATGCAGCTGCGACAAGGCCTTGACCTGTGCTTCGGGCTGCAGGTAGATCAGCAGGTTGCGGCATACGGCCAGGTCGATGCGCGTGAAGGGCGGGTCAGTCAGCAGGTTGTGCCGGGCAAACACCACATGGCGACGCAGCGAACCGTCCACCCGCATGGCCCCCTGCCCCTCGCGCACGAAGTAGCGTCCCTGCAGCGCCTCCGGTACGGCGGCCAGCGCGTCATCGTCGTATTGCCCGCGCGAAGCCACCTCCAGCGCCTGGGCGCCCAGGTCGGTGGCAAACACCTTGACGTTGCCATGGAACCCCATGCGCCCGGCCACATCCAGCGCCAGCATGGCCAAGGTGTAGGCCTCCTGCCCCGTGGCGCAGCCGGCCGACCAGATGCGCAGGTCTTCGCTGGCCGGGCGACCGCGCAGCAGGTCGGGCAGCACCACCTCGGCCAGGTACGCAAACGCTGACGCGTCGCGGAAGAACTCGGTCACATGGATCAACAGGTCGCCGCACAAAGCCTGGCGCTCCACCTCATCTGCCTCCAGGCGCTGCAGGTACTGTGCGCCCGTTTCCACCTGCTCCTGCGCCATGCGGTGGCGCACCCTGCGTGTCAGGGTGGTCGTCTTGTAACCAGAAAAATCCACCCCGCAGCGCCGCCGCAGCAGTTCCACCACGGCGGGCAACTCGGCCAGAGGCTCCCCGGCCATGGTGTCTTCATTCCACTGGCTGGGATCGACTGGATCGTTGGCGGTGGGCTCCATGGGGGGATTATCGGCGCACATCCCCTCAGGAAAAGTGCCCCCTGGTTAGGGTTTTCGAGTCTAAAGTGGCCGCTCCAAGTGCCAACCCCCAGCAAGGCTCCAGGGTGCTATTGACATTGCCGCATGGACTGGGCGCGGGACATGCACTGGTGGTGCGACCCCACATTGGGCGCCAACACCGTCTTTCCATTGAGCACCACTCCATAGCGCCCATCCTTGTCCCAGTCCTCGCAGGTGCAGCTGTTTCCGGACGCAGTCGGCTGGCGCGGCCGCTCTGCCTGCGGAACAGACCGGCATTGGCGCAGGCTGCGGGCATAGTCCATGCATTTTGCGTACGGGCCGTAATTGGCCGAGAGTATTTCCCCTTTGAGAACCACACCGTACAAACCGTCCCTGTTCCAATCCTCGCAGGTACAAAGCATCACAGCCGTGGCGTCTGGCCTGGGCTGCTGGGGGGTTGCAGACGGAATATCCAGCACATTCGCTCTGCCGCTTTGCGCCTGGCGATCCATGTAGGCTTTGTTCCACGCCCGCACCCGCTGGTTCATCCGCCTTTCCAGCTCGGCTGCGTCGATGGGTTTCTTTCCTTCCAACACAGAATCCAAGGCCTCTGGGTGGCTGGGATCGATGCGCGACGGAACCACCGCCTTCAGCTCATTCAATCGTTGCTGGTAGTTCGGGAAACCCAGCGCAATGCGTTCACGGTACTTGCGGGCCAGTTCCGGGTCTTTCGCAGGTGGACTCCATCGCCTGGGGTCCTCGGGCAAAGCAAGCGTATCCCGCACCGCAATCACATCGGCCAAGGCCTTGTAGTGGGCCTCCAGGGCCCGGTTGCCGGCACCCAGCTCCTCTGCCAGCTCGTAGCCAAAGTCATGCTTTTGCGCCACGGCATCCAGCGCATCCACCGGCGGCAATCCGCCCACCCGGTCAGACAGCTCGCTGCCACCCCACCAACCGGGGCCATACCAGTTTCCGTACCGAAACCGGTTGTCCCCCTCACCCACCGCAGTGTCGAAGGCCAGTCGTCCCCAGAACCCTCCCTGGGTCTGGGCAAACACGGTCCCCAGGCCCCCGATCACCAGCACACCACATGCCAGCGCACGAACGATATATTTCCCTAGACGCATGCGACCTCCTTGTATCTTTTTGTATCTTCCCGGCAATATCCCCAGAAGTCAACGTGACGTTGAACGGACAAGGCTCATCCAGGACGGCGTGATCGACGGCCTGTGCCGGGCATGGTCTTGGGTTGCCGGAAAGCCAGCGCCACCAGTCCCGCACCCACCACGGTCACGATGGCGCGCTCCAGGCCAGCCGCCCAATGAGCCGCCGGAATCTCGTTCAGCCAGGGTGCGCCAGGCAGATAGCGCACGCGCACTGGCTTGCCCACCGCCATGTCGCGTGGGGCAAAAAAATCGCCCACCCGCTGCGTATGGCCCTGCGCCATCTGTCCATTGGGGAGTCGAAACTCATAGGCGATGGTGTAGGTGTAGCGATTGGGAATGGCCTCGCCCCTGTCACCCAACTGCCGCCGCACCTGCGTGACCGTGCCCTGCGCTTCGGCACCCAGCCACAGCACCATGGGAAGCCCCGCACCCCAGAGCACAAGCACAGCGCCCAACAAAAGCAGAAACACGCGTGTCTTCATGTGCTGGGGCACATGCGCAAGGCCCAGGTGCGTGCCAGGTGGTAGTTCTGCGGGGTGCAGAACAAGGCGGCGCGCGTTCGCCACCCACCGTCCAGATGAATGGTGTGGCGCGCCTCGTCGCAGCGCACCCGCTGCACGGCCTTCCAGGGGACAAAACTGCTGGCGCCGCTGCGCGCCAGCATGCCCGCACCTGCCACCGTGAATCTGCCCGTTGCCAAACCCAGAACAACGGCCAACTGCGATGCCTTGTGGGCCTTGCGATCGCGCACCTGCGAAAAAACGCCACGCTCATCTACCGTGAATTCCATGGCAATGCGGTTCCCGAAATACAGCACCATGACAGCAAGCGCCCCCAACACCAGTCCCACATGCACCAGCGCCAACACCCCCAGCGTGGGAAGAATGCCTGCCCAATCGCCCTCGACAGCGAAAATTCCACACGCAAAAAGCGACACGACGGCAAAGGTCACCAGAAACACTCCCGCCGTCTGACGCAGCACCACGGGACTGCCAAGCAAGGACACATCCACCGTCCAGGTCATGGGTTCGGGCAAGGGTTTGGAGGACACGGCAGAAGTCTGTGAGCGAAGGATTTGCACAGTGTGCCACCCGTTGCACCCTTGTCCTACACTGCCCCATGTCTGCCTGCGCACGATGCCCAGGCACACACAAGCTGTTGAAAGGACGTTGCCATGAGAATTGCCGTGATGGGCGCTGGCGCCGTGGGCTGCTACTACGGCGGCATGCTTGCACGCGCAGGGCACGAGGTCGTGCTGGTGGCACGCGCGGCCCATGTCGAGGCCGTGCGCCGAGACGGATTGCTGCTGGACACCTTGTCGTTTTCGGAACGGGTACGCCTGCAGGCCGACACCGAGCCCAGCGGCGTGCAAGGCGCGCAGTGCGTGCTGTTTTGCGTCAAATCGACCGACACCGAGAGTGCCGGGCAGGCCATGAAGCCCTATCTGGCACCGGACGCCGTGGTGCTGAGCCTGCAGAATGGGGTGGACAACGCCGAGCGCCTTCAAACCATGCTGGCGCACACGGTGCTGCCAGCCGTGGTGTATGTGGCCGCTGGAATGGCCGGGCCGGGCCACGTGCGCCACCATGGCCGGGGCGAACTGGTGATTGCCCCCGCACCGCAAAGCCAGGCCATTGCACAGACCTTTGCGGCAGCGGGAATTCCGGTGCAGGTGTCGGACAACGTGGCCGGCGCCCTCTGGGCCAAGCTGGTGCTCAACTGTGTGTACAACCCGCTCTCGGCGCTCACGGGGCTGGCCTACGGCGCCATCGTGGACAGCCCGGGGCTGAACGTGCCTCGCATGATGGACGACATCGTGCAGGAATGCCTGGCCGTGGCCCACGCCAAGGGCATCGCGCTGCCTGCGGGCACGGCCGATGCAGTGCTGCCGCTGGCTGCGAGCATGTCCACTCAGATTTCGTCCACCGCGCAGGACCTGGCGCGCGGACGGCCCACGGAGATCGACCACCTCAACGGCTACATCGTGCGCCAGGGCGAGGCGCTGGGCATCGCCACGCCTGCCAATCGCATGCTGCAGACCCTGGTGCACCTGCGGGAAAAGCAGATGGCCACCCAGGCAAATACTTGAAATTTGATAGCACGCAGCGCTTGCCACCACTGCGCAAAAACCGATTTTTGCTTCTATTGAATACCCCATGTCCGCCACCGCCCTTGCCCCCGAACAACTGCGCCTGAACATTGCCCCCGACCGCCTGGGCTTCGCCAGCACCGCCGAGTTGCAGGACCAACCGCTGCCCTGGATCGGACAGGAGCGCGCCGAGGCCGCCGCACGCTTTGGCCTGGGGCTGGAGCAGCCGGACTACAACCTGTTCGTGCTCGGCGAGGTGGGCAGCGGCCGCGCGTCGCTGCTGCACCAGGCCATGAAGCAGGCCGCCGCCCAGCGCGCCGTGCCCCCCGACCTATGCTACCTGCACAACTTTGACAACCCCGAGCGCCCACGCGCGCTGCGCCTGCCCGCGGGCCAGGGGCGCGCACTGCGCCAGGGCATGGAGCAGCTCACCCGTGCGCTGCAGGCCGACATCCCCAAGCGCCTGGACGGTGCCGACTTCCGTGCCGAGAGTGCGCGCATCGAACAGGCCTACCAGGCCCGCGAGTCGCAAGCCTTTGCCGAACTGGATGCGCTGGCCGAGTCGCTGCGCTTTCGCCTCTCGCGCGACGAGGGGCACATGGTCTTCACCCTGCTCGGCCCCCAGGGCGAGCCGCTGACCGAAGCCGACGCCCGCGCCCTCACGCGCGAACGCCGCGCCGAAATTGACGATGCCGAGCAGAAGCTGCGCAACGCCATCGCCCGCTTTCTGGACGACATGCGCCCACTGGAGCGCCAGCGCGACGACGCACTGACGCAACTGCGGCGCCAGGTGGTGCGCCCCCTGCTGGACCATGGGCTGCAAGAGGTGCGCAACCCCCTGCGCAAACAGATCAAGGACACCGTCAAGCTCGGACAGTGGCTGGACCAGGTGCGCCAGCAGGTGCTGGAGCAGCTCGACCTTTTCATGTCCGTGCAGGGCAACGAGGCTGCAGAAGACGAGCGCAAGGAGCAGCTGGACACCCTGCTCTCGCGCTGCCATGTGAACCTGGCCGTGGACAACGCCGGGCTGCAAACTGCGCCCGTGCTGATCGAGGACAACCCGCAGCTGCGCAGCCTGTTTGGCAGCATCGAGGTACAGGCCGAAGACGACGCCGTGCAGGCCGACTTCTCCCACATCCACGCGGGCAGCCTGCTCAAGGCGCATGGCGGCTTTTTGCTGCTGCATCTGCGCGACCTGCTGGGCAACGAAAGCCTGTGGGAGCGCCTGCGCCGCTTTCTGCGCTGCAGCCGCCTGCAGATCGAGGAGCTGGGCAGCAGCCACGGCATCCAGGCCACCGCTGCGCTGCAACCCGAGGCGGTGGATGTGCAGGTCAAGTTTGTGCTGGTCGGCTCGATCGAGGAGTACTACGCCCTGCAGGAGGGCGACCCCGAAGTGGCCCGGCGCTTTCGTGTAAAGGTGGACTTTGCCGAGTCCTTCAGCGCCAGTGCGCAAACCTACCAGGCCAGCGCCGTGTTCGTGGCACACACCTGCAAGAAGCGCGGCCTGCCGCACTTTGGCCCCGACGCCGTGGCCCGCATGCTGGAGCACAGCCACCGCGAGGCCGACGACCAGACCCGCCAGAGCGCCCTGTTCGCCTACACCGAGGCCCTGGCCATCGAGGCCGCCGCCCTGTGCCGCGCGCGCGGTGCCAGCCTGGTGGCCCTGCACGACGTGGAAGCCGCCCTGCAGGCCCGCACCCTGCGCCACAACTACCCCGAACAGCGCCTGCACGAGAGCATCACCGACGGCGAGCGCCTGCTCGCGCTGCACGGCTGGCAGGTGGGCCAGATCAACGCGCTCACGCAGATCGACCTGGGCGACTACCGCTTCGGCTTTCCGGTGCGCATCACCGCACGCACCTTTGCCGGGCAGGAGGGGCTGCTCAACATCGAGCGCGAGGTCGAGATGTCTGGCCCCATCCACGACAAGGGCGTGCTCATCCTGCACAGCTACCTGAACGCGCTGTTCGGCCACCTGGCGCCGCTGGCGCTCAATGCCTCGGTGGTGTTCGAGCAGGAGTACAGCGGCGTGGAGGGCGACTCGGCCTCGTGCGCCGAGCTGTATGCGTTGCTGTCCTCGCTCTCGGGCCTGCCGCTGGCGCAGGGCATTGCGGTGACCGGCGCACTCAACCAGCACGGCGAGGTGCTGCCCGTGGGCGGCATCAATGAAAAGATCGAAGGGTGGTTTCGCGCCTGTGAAACCGCGGGGCTTGACGGCAGCCAGGGGGCGCTGATCCCGGCGCGCAACCAGCGCCACCTGATGCTGGAGCCACGCATCGTGCAGGCCGTGGCGCAGGGGCGCTTTCACCTGTGGGCCGTGCAGCATGTGAGCGAGGGCATTGCACTGCTTACCGGCCAAGCCGCAGGCATGCACCCACGCGGCGTGACCGCAGAACCAGGCAGCGTGGTGGCCCTGGCCGATGCCCAACTGCGTGCCTACCGCCGCGCCTGCCAGGCGGCACTGCGGCCCCGATCACGTGCCACCACACGCCTGCGCGCGCCCATCCACGGCGAGCCCGGCACCCCATGACCGCCCCCACCGACGCCCGCGCCTTTCTGCGCGCGCTGTTCGACACCGCCGTGGCCCGCGCCCAGCCCGCACAGGTGCTGGCTCCGTACCTGCCGCCGCCCCCGCGTGGGCGCACCGTGGTGGTGGGCGCGGGCAAGGCCGCTGCCAGCATGGCCGCAGCGGTCGATGCGCTGTGGCCCGCCGATGCGCCACTGCAAGGCCTGGTGGTCACACGCTACGGCCATGTCCCGCCCGGCCTGCCACAGCCCCAGGCGCGCATTGCCGTGCTGGAGGCGGCCCACCCCGTGCCCGACGCCGCCGGGCAGCAGGCTGCCACGCGCATCGCCGCGCAGGTAGCAGGCCTGGGGCCGGACGATCTGGTGCTGGCACTCATTTCCGGCGGTGGCTCGGCCCTGCTGGCCCAGCCTGCGCCTGGCATCACCCTGGCCGACAAGCAGGCCCTGAACCAGGCGCTGCTGGCCAGCGGCGCCAGCATTGACGAGATGAACTGCGTGCGCAAGCACCTCTCGGCCCTCAAGGGCGGGCGGCTGGCGGCGCTGGCCGCCCCGGCACGCGTGGTGTCGCTGCTCATCAGCGACGTGCCGGGCGACGACCCCGCCGTCATCGCCAGCGGCCCCACCGTACCCGACCCCAGCACCTGCCAGAACGCACTGGCCATTTGCCAGCGCTACCAACTACCCCTGCCTGCCGCGGCGCACGCCGGCCTCGCCAGCGGCGCCTTCGAGACCCCCAAGCCCGGAGATGCGCGGTTCCAAGGCCATGCTGTGCACCTCATCGCCACGCCCCAGCACAGCCTGGAGGCTGCCGCCGCACTGGCACGTGCACAAGGCGTGGCGGCACACATCCTGTCGGATGCCATCGAGGGCGAGAGCCGCGACGTGGGCAAGGTGCACGCCGCCCTGGCACGGCAGGTGGCACGCCAGGGCCAGCCAGTCACGAGGCCCTGCGTGCTGCTGTCCGGCGGGGAGACCACGGTCACGCTGGGCACCCCGGGCGCCCACCCACGGGGCCGGGGCGGCCGAGCCAGCGAATTTCTACTGTCCTGCGCCCTGGCCCTGCAGGGCGAGCCCGGGGTGTACGCCCTGGCGGCCGACACCGACGGCATCGACGGCGTGGAAGACAACGCAGGTGCCCTGATCACCCCCGACACCCTGGCCCGCGCCCAGGCACTGGGCCTGTCAGCCACGGACCACTTGGCGCGGCACGATGCCTACAGCTTCTTCGCTGCCCTGGGCGACCTGGTGGTGACCGGCCCCACCTTCACCAACGTGAACGACTTTCGCGCGCTGTACCTGCCAGGTTGACCAAGGGCAATGCACCGCCATCGCACCTTGTATCCAATGGAGAATGTGTCACGGATGTGACGAATTGGGCCTGCGCGCAAGGGTTACCCTGAATAACGCACAGAAACATACAAATCGATACTTCTGGACACGTTTTGACCGATCTTGGGAACACACACCGGAACCCCACCATGAACCAACCAACGCCCAGCACCCTCCCCCTTCTGGACCGCCGCCGCCTGCTCCAGGGCACCGCCGCCCTGGCCACCCTGGGCCCTTCGGCCTGGGCCCATGCGCAGGGCGATGCATGGCGCATCGGCCAGACAGCCGCGCTGACCGGGCCGCTGGCCTTCCCGTTTGTGGAGATGAACAAGGGCATTGCCGCCGCTTTCAAGGAGGTGAACGACCGCGGCGGCATCGACGGGCGCCCGGTCGAGTTCTTCAGCCTGGACGACGCCGGCGCCCCCGAGAAGGCCGCCGAAAACACGGCCACGCTGCTCAAGAAGGACCAGGTGTTCACCATGTTTGCCTGCGGCGGCACCACCAGCGTGATGGGTGCGCTCAAGGTGCTGGCCGAAGCCAAGGTACCGCTGCTGGCTCCGGCCACGGGTTCGGACGCGCTGCGCCCCTTCAACCCACTGGTGTTCCACACCCGGGCCAGTTACGCACAGGAACTGGCCAAGATTGCGCGCCAGCTCAGCTCCACGGGCTTTACCAAGATGGCCGTGGGCTACTTCGACAACCCTTTCGGCAAGGCCACGCTGGCGGCCTTCGAGGCGGCCGCCCGTGCCACGAACAACACACAGTGGAAGCCATTTCTGGTGCAGGAAACCCCTGAAGGCATTGAAAAAGCGGTGCAGGAGATCGTGCAGTTCCAGCCCAATGCGCTGATGTCGCTGGCCATCGGCGCCAGCGGCATTCCGTTCTACAAGTCTCTGCGCCAGCGCATCAAGGCGCCTGCGTTCTCGATCTCGTTCCTGGGCTCGCGGCCGCTGCTGGCGGCGCTGGGCGAAGCGGCCGCCGGCATCACCGTGGCGCAAGTGGTGCCCAACCCCACGAACCCCGCCATCCCGGTGGTCAAGGCCTACCAGGAGGCCATCAAGAAGCTGGGGAATGTGGACATTGGCTATTCCTCGTTCGAGGGCTATGTGAATGCACGCATCCTCATCGAGGCCCTGCGCCGCGCCGGACGCGCCGCCTCGCGCGAGAAATTCATCGAGGCCCTGCACTCCATGCGCCCCTACGACCTGGGCGGCTTCGAGGTGCGCTACGGCCCCAACGACCACGACGGAACCGACTTCGTGGAGCTGACCTACTTCAACGGCGAGCGGTTCAGGAGGTAAAGGGGACAGCCCCCTGAGCGGCTGCGCCCACACTCGGAGCACTGGCGGCCCTTGCGCAGTGGTTGCCGGACTGGGCTGCGCCCGTTGGATACGCCGCAAGCGGTGCAACGAACGCCAAGAAAGCCCTCCCGCGCGCCCACCAGGCGGCAGCACGGGAGGGGCTCAAACTGCCTGTTCTGCCCTCGCGAGGAAGGCGTCCACCAGCGCGTAGTGCGCGGGCACGTTGAGCGCGGGTGCGTGGCCGCAACCTGGCACCTCGATCACCTGCGCCAGGCCGCGTGCACCAGGGCCTCGGGTCAGCATTTCTGCGACGGTCTCGGGCAGCACGAGGTCCGAATCTGCCCCGCGCAGGCACAGCACGGGGATGTCGAGCCGGTCGTAGTGGTCCCAGATCAGGTAGTCGTTCTCGTGGTGGGTGAACTGCTGCACCATGGCCGGGTCGTAGTGCGGCGTCACGCGGCCGTCTGGCAGGCGGCGGGTGGAGGTCTCCGTCAAACGGCGCCACTGCGCATCGCTCAGCCAGCCATAGGGCTGGTACACCTGTCGGAAGAAGGCCTCCAGCTCGGCCACGGTATCGAACGCGGGGGGCTGGCCCGCGTAGGATTTGATACGCTCCAGCGCCGCATCGGCCAGGCGCGGCGCGTTGTCATTGAGCAGCAGGCTGCGGATGCGCCCGTGCAATCGCGGCTCGAACAGGCCTGCAGCGCAGACCGTGCCGATGGCGCCCCCCATCGAGGTGCCGATCCAGTGCGCCTGGGCAATGCCCAACTGGTCGAACAGATCGGCAGCCAATTGCGCATAAAAGGCCAAGCGGTATTCCTGCACCGGGTTGCGGCTCCACTGGCTCAGGCCCCGACCCAAAGTGTCGGGGCAGATCACGCGGTAGCGCCCTGCCAGGTGCGCAGCCAGGTCGTCCATGTCGCGTCCGGTGCGCGCCAGGCCGTGCCAGGCGATCACCACGGGGGCATCGCCTGCACCCCATTCGGTGTAGTGGATTTCATAGCCAGCGCAGGTGGCGTAGCGGGATTGGGGTGACATGGTGGGCAACCTTGTGGTGCGGGGTGCGTTGCGTGGTCTCAATGCGCTGCCGCGGCGCGCAGGCGGCCGACGACGCCCGTGGGGAAGTAATAGACCGAGAGCACGAACAGCACCCCCAGCCACAGCAGCCAGCGGTCGGGCGAGAGCAGCGCGGCCAGCCAGGGCAGGCTGGAAGCTGCTTCATGCCCCAGGCGCAGCAGGTCTTGCAGGTAGCTTTGCGCCACCAGGAACAGCACGGCGCCGATGGCCGAGCCGTAGATGGTGCCCATGCCGCCGATGACCACGATGAGCAGGCAGTCCATCATGATTTCGAAGCTGAGCGAGGTGTCCGGCCCGTTGTAGCGCAACCAGAGCGCCAGCATGCAGCCCGCCAGCGTGGCGAACAGGGCCGACAGCACGCTGGACGTGGTGCGGTACACCACCACGCGGTAGCCAATGGCCTCGGCGCGGAACTCGTTCTCGCGGATGGCCTGCAGCACACGGCCGAAGGGCGAGTTGACGATGCGCAGCAGCGCCAGCACCAGCGCCACCGCCGTGACAAACAGCAGGTAGTAGCAGATCAGGCGCCCGTCGATGGTCACGCCCAGAAAGGGTTCCTCGAAGGGTTCGAAGCTGGGCGACAGCAGCTCGGGCACCTTGAAAGTCAGGCCGTCCTCACCGCCGGTGAAGTCCGAAAGCTGCGAGGCCAGCGTCTGGAACGCCGCCGCCACGGCCAGCGTGATCATGGCAAAGAAGATGGCGCGCACGCGCAGCGAGAACAGCCCCACCGCCAGCGACAGCAGCAGCGACAGCAGCAGCGCCCCACCCACGCCCACGGCCAGTGCGCCCCAGGTGGCGCCCAGGCGCGTGGTCGCAATGGCAATGCCGTACGCACCAATGCCGAAGAACATGGTGTGCGCAAAGCTCACGATGCCGGTGTAGCCCAACAACAGATCGAAGCTGGCCACCAGCACCACAAACACCAGCACCTTGGCGGCCACCGACAGCGGCTTGACACCAGGAAACAGGAAGGGTGCAAACGCCAGGCCCAGGAGAACGGCCAGCAGAATGACCGCCAGCACCTTGCTGCGCGGGTAGTCACCGGAGAGAAGTCGGTTCAACATGTCGGGCGCCTCTTCAACGGTTCGTGACGGGATAGACACCCTGCGGGCGCCACAGCAGCACGGCGACCATCAGGGCGATGTTGGAAAACAGCGCCACCTTGGGCACCAGGAAGCCGGTGTAGTTGGCCATCAGGCCCACCAGCAAAGCGCCGATGAGCGCACCGCCCGTGCTGCCCAGGCCGCCGATGATGATGACGATGAAGATCAGCACATTGACCTGCGCGCCCATCTGCGGAACGACGTTCTGCTGGTACAGCCCCCACATCACGCCGCCCAGGCCTGCCAGCGCCGAGCCCGCCACGAACACGCCCACAAACAGGCGCCGGATGCGGTAGCCGAGCGACTCGACCATCTCGCGGTCCTGCACGCCCGCGCGGATGAGCAGGCCCACCTTGGTGCGCGAGAGCGTCCAGGCCAGCACGCCGAACACCACCAAGCCCACGGCCACGGCGACCAGGCGGTACTTCTCGATCGCTGCATCGCCCACCAGCAGCGAGCCGCGCATGCCCTCGGGCAGGGGCAGCGGGATCTGCTGCGGCCCCCAGATGACCTTGATGAGCTCCTCGCCAATGATCATGCCGCCCATGGTGATGAGGATTTGCTTGAGGTGCTGGCCGTACACCGGGCGCACGATGAAGCGCTCGAACGCCAGGCCCAGCGCGCCCGCCACGGCCATGGCCACCAGCATGGCGGGCAGCACGGCCACCAGGTTGCGCCACAGCTCGGCGCTGCCCGTCCAGTCGCCCATGGCGCCGAGCACGCTGGTGGCCACAAAGGCGCCCAACGCGATGAACACGCCGTGGCCGAAGTTCAGCACGTCCATCAGGCCGAACACCAGCGTGAGGCCCGAAGCGATGATGAAAATGATCATGCCCATGGCCAGCCCCGCCACCGTGAGCGTGAGCCAGGTGCTGGGCGAGCCGATGAGCGGCAGCACGATGAGCGCCAGCAACGGCACCAGGGCCAGGGGTTTCCAATCCAGGTCGCGGCGGTTCATGGCGTGGCCTTTCCTGCGGTTTGTTTTGCTATTGTTTTTATAGCTGCTTGCGCTTTATTCATGGGCGTTAGAGGCATATTTCTCATATAAACCCCCTCAGAGTGCGAGTCCCAGCAGGGACTGCTGCAGCGCCTCGTCGGCGGCCAGGTCGGCCATACGGCCGGCGTGCACCACACGGCCGTTGTCCATCACGGCCACGGCATCGCCCAGGCGCTTGGCGAAGTGGATGTTCTGCTCGACCAGCAGGATGGTCACGCCGCTCTTCTTGAGCTGGTCGAAGGCGTCGATCATGTTGTTGATGATGGCCGGCGCCAGACCCTTGCTGGGCTCGTCCACGATGAGCAGCTCGCGCGGCTCGACGATGGCGCGGCTCACAGCCAGCATCTGTTTCTGCCCGCCGCTGAGCTTGCCGGCGGGGTGGTTCCAGAATTTCTCCACGGCCGGGAACAGCTTGAAAATCCATTCCAGCCGGGCCTGGTCCATCTGCCCGGCATGGCTGGCCTTGCGCGCGGCCAGCAGCATGTTTTCCTTCACCGTGAGGTCGGCAAAGATGCCCATGTTCTCGGGCACATAGGCGATGTTCAGGCCTGCAATCTGCGGCGTGTGCATGCGCGTGATGTCCTGCCCGCCAAAGTGGATGCTGCCCTGCGAGGCCTGCCACAGGCCCATGATGGTGCGCAGGGTGGTCGTCTTGCCCGCGCCATTGCGGCCCAGCAGCATGGTCAGCTCGCCGCGCGGCACGGCCAGTTCCACGCCATGCAGGATGTGGTACGCCCCGATGTGCGTGTGCACGCCCTTGAGCTCCAGAAGGTGGGGGGTGCTCATGCGGCCTCCTTGTCTGCGTCCTTGCTCACGCCCAGGTAGGCTTCCTGCACCACGGGCGATGCGATCACCTCGGCCGGCAGGCCGTCGGCCACCAGCGTGCCGTTGGTCAGCACGATGATGCGGTCGGCCAGCTCGCGCACCACGTCCATCTTGTGCTCCACCAGCAGGATGATCTTGGTCTTGTCCTTCTTCAGCTCGCGGATCAGGTTCAGGATCACGGGTGCCTCGTCGTGGCTCATGCCCGCCGTAGGCTCGTCGAACATGTACACCTGCGGCTCCAGCGCCATGAGCAGCGCGACTTCGAGCTTGCGCTGGTCGCCGTGCGGCAGGCTGGCCACCGGGGTATCGCGGCGTTCAAACATCGCCACCTGGTGCAAGATGGCCTGCGCCCGCTCGGTGAGCTGGCGGTGGTCACTCCAGATGCTCCAGAGATTCAGGCCCCGGCGGTGCTTGCCCTCTTGCGTGGCCTGCACGGCCAGGCGCACGTTCTCCAGCACCGTGAGGTTGGGGAACAGGTTGGTGAGCTGGAACGCCCGCCCCAGCCCGGCGCGCGTGCGCTGCGAGACGGATTGCCCCGTCAGCTCACGACCGCCCAGCGTCACCGAGCCGCTGGTGGCCTTGAGCTGGCCGGAGATCAGGTTGAAGTAGGTGGTCTTGCCCGCGCCGTTGGGGCCCACGATGGCGGTCAGCGTGCCTGGCTCGAAGGCACAGGTCACGGCATTGACCGCCACGTGGCCGCCAAAGCGGATGGTCAAGTCCCGGGTGGCCAGGGTACTCATGGGTTCTTGCTCGCTTTCACTGTCTCGTTCCTTGGGTGTTCCCGCCACCAGGCAGGCCCTGTGGGCTCAGGGGCAGGTGCCGATCACGTAGTAGTTGGGGCCGGTCTTCTTCAGTGTGGTGGTCGTGAAAATGTTCCACCACCCCATGCCCTGGCCGGAACCGTTGGCATAGGTGAAACCGTACAGCGCATAGGCCCGGCCCGCCAGGGTGTGGGCGTAGTTGCTGGCAGTGGTACAGGTGGGTGTCTCGCCGCCGCTGGCCGCCAGGGTGGTGGCCGATACGGGGGCCGAGGCCGTGCCTTCCACGCCCTGGGCGTCCACGGCACGCACCGTCCATTGGTAGGTGGTGGAGGCGGCCAAGCCAGTGTCGGTATAGCTGGTGCCATACACGGTGAGCGCATTGACCTTGTTGCCGTTGCGGTACACGTGGTAGCCGTCGGCTCCAGCCACGCTGTTCCAGCCCAGGGCCATGCTGCTGGCGGTGGCGCCCGAGGCGCTCACGCCCGTGGGGGCGGGCAGCAGCACCGGGTCGGGGTCGGGCGGCGTTGCACCACCGCTGCCCAGGCGGTCCACCATGGCCTTGATGGCGGCCATCTGCGGGCCGGTCTTCTTGGCGTAGTTGGCGCTGTCGTAGCCCCACCAGTCCCAGCAGCTGTTGGTGGCGGCGGTGCTGGTTTGCGGGTACAGCACCACGATGTGGTTGGTCTCGGCCCAGCGGTTGAAGCCGGTGTTGCGCACGTACTGCTGCTGCACGTCGCTCACGTTCTGCTTGCAGCCGTGCAGCGCGACGTGCAGGCGGCAGGTGGCGCCGCTCTGGCAGGCCTGCGGGATGTAGGCCCAGCCATTGCTGGCCATGCCGTGGCCGCTGATGAAGCTGCTTTGCTTGAACTCGACAAAGCTGCTCTCGGGCAGGGCCGTGCTGCTGCGCGCGTTGAGCGGCCCGTACAGGTGCTGCAGCATGGCACCGGCCAGGTCGAAGTTGCAATCGTTGATGTAGGGCGAGCCCTTGACCGAGCAGGCGCTGCCGTAGTCGTCGGTCACCAGGGCATGCTCTGCGGCGATGTCTTTTTTGTACACCACGTTGGCGGCAGGTACAAAGCTGTTGTAGTAGGTCTTGAGGGCGTCCATGACGCCGGTCTTGACCACGCTGTCCACCGAGCCCGAGAACAGATAGACCTTGGAGTTCTGCAGGTGGGACACCGGGTCTACATGCCCCTGGCTGGCCCAGGTGTTGGTGGTGCCTACCAGCGTACTGGTGGGAATGCCCGCAGGGCTGGCCATGCACCGACCCGTGGCGTTGACCACCGATCCCTCGGCGCAATAGAACGGGCCGCCCGCCACCACGCCCGCCCCCTTGGCAAACACCGAGGAAAACGCCACGTGCAACTGCACCGCCATGTACCCGCCAGAGGACAGGCCCGATACCGTGGTCTGGGTTTTGTCGAGTTGCAGGGCGGGCAGTTCCACCGCCGCCCAGGCCGAGCCCGCCATCGCACACACTGCCACGGCGGCCGCCGTCTGAAGGATTCTCATCGTCATGTTGTCTGTCTCCTGTGGGGTTGTGGGGGCAGGCAACAGCCCACCCTCCCCGTGTGCCCGGGGTTCTTGCGTTCACTGGAAAAAGAGGGGCGGCCGCCCCTGCGGGATGCACCCCGGCGCACGCGCTGGCGCGCCGGGCCTCGCCAACCGGAATCAGCGCTTGTTGCGGATCGGGATCTGCATTTCCTCGGGCTTGATCTCACGCACCAACTCGGGCACGCCCCAGGCAAAGGCCGGGTCCACCTTGATCTTGAAGTGGTACATGCTCTGCATGGCCTGGTGGTCTTCCTTGCGGAAGGTCATCTTGCCCTTGGGCGTGTCAAAGCTCATGCCTTCCATGGTCTTGATGAGCTTGTTGGTGTTGGTGTCGCCATTGGTGGCCTTGAGGGCCGTGACCAGGGCCATGGCCGCCGAGAAGCCGCCCGCGGTGAAGAAGTCCGGCGGGGTCTGGAACTGCTTGTAGTGCATGGACACCAGCGCCTCGTTCGCCGGATTCTTGGGGATGCCGAAGTAGTAGTACGTCGCGCCCTCCATGCCGGGGAAGTTCTTGTAGCTGGCCATGGCAGGCAGGATGTTGCCGCCCGTGGCGATCTCGATGCCGTAGCGCTTCAAGTCCAGGTCGGCGATCTTGAACGGGTTGCCCGCCCCTGCCCAGATGATGAAGATGATCTTGCGCCCCGGCTGGTCCTTGAGCTTGTCGATCAGGCGCTGCGCACCGGCCGTGAAGTCCGTGGTGTTCGTCGGCAGGTATTCCTCGTGCACCAGCTTGGCGTTCTTCAGCGCGTCCTTGAAGGCCTTCACGCCGTCGCGCCCAAAGGCATAGTCCTGCGCCAGCGTGGCCACCGTCACGCCGGGCTTGTCGATGGCCACGGCGTTGCTGATCGCGTCCTGGCTGCTGTTGCGGCCGGTGCGGAAGATGTATTTGTTCCACTTGTCGCCCGTGATGGCGTCGGCCACGGCGGGTTCGACCAGCAGGATCTTTTTGTACTCTTCCGCCACGGGCAGCATGGCCAGGGCCACACCGCTGGAGCTCGGTCCCACGGCGATGTCAGCTTTGTCGTCAGCATATGCGGCAGCCAGCAGGCTCTTGCCCAGGTCAGGCTTTCCCTGGTCGTCTTTTTCGATCACAACCAGCTTCTTGCCGTTGATCGTCATGCTGCCGCCCGTGGCGTAGTTCAGGCCCATCAGCAGGCCGGTCTGGGTCTGCTTGCCATAGGCTTCGAACGGGCCCGTCTTGCTGTACACGTGCGCAATGCGGATTTCGCCCGTCTGCGCCAGGGCAGCGGTGGACAGCGTGGCGGCCAGAGCGGCCAGAGAGATCATGGTGCGTCGTTGCATGGGATTGCCTCCTGTGGTGATGACTGCATATTGCACACTTCGTGCCAGCATGTACATCGTTGATTGGTAACGATTTTTACAAGCAGCCAGAACAATTTGTCTATTTTTCAGACATATCAATTGTCTGATTTTTGAACAATTGTCTGTGTTTTTGTCAGGGTTTGTACGGTGTCTTGCCGGGCGTTGCGTATGGGCAGATCCATCTCCTCCTGACGGATCTCGCGCACCAGGCGCAGGTCCGCCAGCGTGCCGGGCCGCGCACCAGCCGATACGCGGAAGTGGTACATGCTTTGCAACGCTTGGTGGTCTTCCTTGCGGAAGGTCATCCAGCCCTTGGGGGACTCAAAGCTCATGCCCTCCATGGTGCGTATCAGGCGCTGGGTCTCGGTATCCCCACCGGTGGTCTTGAGCGCCTTGACCAGCGCCATGGCGGCGGTGAAGCCCCCGGCGGTAAAGAAGTCGGGCGGTGATTTGAACTGGGTGTAGTGGTTGGTCACCAGCCACAGGTTGGCCGGGTTGCGCGAGAAGCCAAAGTAGTAGTACGTAGCCCCTTCCATGCCCGGAAACTGGTTGTAGGCCACCATGGCGGGCAGGATGTTGCCACCCGTGGCGATCTCGATGCCGTAGCGCTTCAAGTCCAGGTCGGCAATCTTGAACGGGTTGCCCGCGCCCGCCCAGATGATGAAGATGATCTTGCGCCCCGGCTGGTCCTTGAGCTTGTCGATCAGGCGCTGGGCACCGGCGGTGAAGTCGGTCGTGTTCGTCGGCAGGTATTCCTCGTGCACGAGCTTGGCGTTCTTCAGCGCGTCCTTGAAGGCTTTCACGCCGTCACGGCCAAAGGCGTAGTCCTGCGCCAGTGTGGCCACGGTCACGCCGGCCTTGTCGATCGCCACGGCGTTGCTGATGGCGTCCTGGCTGCTGTTGCGGCCGGTGCGGAAGATGTATTTGTTCCACTTGTCGCCCGTGATGGCGTCGGCCACGGCGGGTTCGACCAGCAGGATTTTCTTGTATTCCTCGGCCACCGGCAGCAGCGCCAGAGCCACGCCCGAGCTGGTGGGGCCCACAGCAATGTCGGCCTTGTCGTCCGAGTAGGCCGCTGCCAGCAGGCTCTTGCCCAGGTCGGGCTTGCCCTGGTCGTCTTTCTCGATCACCACCAGCTTCTTGCCGTTGATGGTCATGCTGCCGCCTGTGGCGTAGCTCAGCCCCATCATCAGGCCGGTCTGCGTCTGCTTGCCGTACGCCTCCAGCGGGCCGGTCTTGCTGTACACGTGCGCAATGCGGATTTCGTCCGTCTGCGCGAGGGAAACGGTGGCGGCGGGCAAGCCTGTGGCCAGGGCGGCCAAGGCCACCAGGGTTCTGCGGTGCATGGGAATGTCTCCTGCAAATGATCTGTGACCAAATGTTGCAGCAATCGTGCCAGCCCTTGCGCAACGTCACCTCCCTGTCACAGCACCGTCAAACCACCCACATTTGGCTGGATTCCAGACAATCGTTTTGCCTGAAATTCAGTCAGATGTTCAAATTTTCATCAGGGTTTTCCAGCCTTTGGTAAAGCGTGGCGCGCGAAATCCCCAACTGCCGTGCCGTGGCCAGCTTGTTGCCCCCAGTGGCCGCCAGGGAGGCCGCAATGGCCCGCCGCTCCAGTTCGGCCACCTGCACGGCCAGGGGGCGCAACAGGCTGTCGGGCGCGGCAGATCCTGTCGCCATGGCGGACTGGTTGACGGGGGCAGCCGGCTCCACCCCGGCTTCGCGCAGCAGGGCGCGCAGCATCTCGGCGTCGATGGACTGCGCATCGCTGCGCATCGCGGCCTGCTCCAGCACGTTGCGCAACTCGCGGATATTGCCGCGCCAGGGCTGGGCCGCGAGCAAGGCCATGGCATCGGGCAACAGCTCTGGCGGGGCAATGCCGTTGCGCAGGGCGATTTCCTCACCCAGCACCTCCACCAGCGCCGGAATGTCGCCCGGGCGCTCGCGCAGCGGCGGCACGCGCACGGGCAGCACATGCAGGCGGTAGAACAGGTCTTCGCGGAAACGCCCCTCGCGCACCAGCGCCGACAAGTCGCGCGAGGTGGCGGCAATCACGCGCACGTCGAAGGGCACCAGTTGGTTGGAGCCCAGCGGCTCGATCTCCCCCTCCTGCAGCGCGCGCAGCAGCTTGGCCTGCAGGCTGGGGGGCATGTCGCCGATTTCATCGAGAAACAGCGTGCCGCCGTCGGCCAGCTTGAACTTGCCGTCGCGGCCCTTGCGGTCGGCGCCAGTGTAGGCGCCAGGGGCCACGCCAAAGAACTCGGCCTCCAGCAAGGTGTCGGGCACGGCGGCAATGTTGACGCCCACAAAGGGCCCGCTGGCACGCTGGGACGCAGCGTGGATGGCATGGGCCAGCAGTTCCTTGCCGGTGCCCGTTTCGCCCAGCAACAGCACCGGGCTGGCCGATTGCGCCGCGCGCCGTGCCTGGCGCTTGACCTCGGTGGCCGCAGGGCTGGAACCGACGAAACTGGCGAAGGTGTATTTGGTGCGGCGATCCCCCGAGCCCGCACCGCGCAACTGCTGGCTGCGCTGCGCCGCCAGTTCACGGCGCGCTTCGTCCAGGTCGCGCTGCAACAGCGCGAATTTGCTGATGAGCGGTTGCAAGGTGGTCTCGGGGTGGTCAAACAGCACAATGCCGATGGCGCCAATGACCTTGCCCACATCGTCGCGCAACGGGATGCGGCTGACCACAAAGGTGCCGGCCTTGTTGGTGAGCAGGTCGATGAGCACGGCCTGACCCGTCTCCAGCACACGGCGCATACCGGTGTTGGGGATCACCTCCTCCACCGTGCGCCCCACGAACTGATCCACCGAGGTGATGCCCAGGTCCGGGAAAAAACGCTGGTAGCCCTCATTCACCCAAACGATGCGACCGCGCAAATCCACCAGAAACATGCCCTGGCTGACGGTGGAGAAAAGCTGAAACATCGACCGCGCTGCCAGCTCCAGAATGCCCTGGGCATCCAGCGGCAGCGCGGGTATGGAGTCGGAGGTGTCTGGCATGGGCCCCGATGGTAGCGCGCAGGCCGCCACGCGCCGCGGCACAATGCCTCCATGAATACCCAGGATTCCATGCGCATCGACAAGTGGCTGTGGTGCGCACGCTTTTTCAAGACACGCAGCATCGCGGCCGAAGAAATCGGCAAGGGCCGTGTCATGGTCAATGGCCAGACCGCCAAGGCCTCGCGCGAGGTGCGGCCGGGAGACACGGTGGTGCTGCGCCAGGGCCCGGTGCAGCGCACCGTGACGGTACGCGCCCTCAGCGCGCAGCGCGGACCTGCGCCGGTGGCCCAGCTGCTCTATGAAGAAACGGCCGACAGCATCGCGGCACGCGAGCACCTGCAGGAACTGCGCCGCCTGGCCCCCGAACCCGCCCTGGCCCTGAGCGAAGGCCGCCCTACCAAACGCGACCGCCGCCAACTGGAACGCGAGCGCAGCGGTGGCTGGGGCGACCGCTGGAGTGCATCGGTGGAGGTGACGGCAAAATAATCCTGGACTCGCGCTACCTTATCAATTTCTTGTAAAAACGCCACAGTCCCTGTCGCAGCACACGCAACGTTGTGGTAGGATCTGACGAAATCTTCGTAGGAGAGCGCCATGAGAAAAACCGCTTTGTTAGTTGCACTCGCTTCCAGTGCACTGGCTGCGCAAGCCCAACAACCCATCGGCACGCTGCAAGATGTGAGCGGCGCAGTCAGTGTCAGCGGCAAGAGCGTAGTATCACGCGCAGCAAATGGCACACCTATCGCTGATGGCGCTTCTATTCTTGTCTCCAGCAGCGGCAAGGCAACGCTGATATTGCAAACGGGCTGCTCAGTCAACCTGGGTGCCAATCAGCACCTCACCGTCAGCGCAAAAATGCCCTGTGAACAGATGACTGCATCCGTTAAGCACCTGTTCCCTGCTTATAAAGTTGCCCAGGCACCCTTGGGAAGTTTGCCTCCCCCCCCACCGTTGAATCCTCCAATTGGTTTATTCTCTGGTTTTACTCCCGGTCTCGTAGCTCCGATTGTTGTTGGCGGTGTCATTGGTCTGGGCATCATTGATCAGGTGAACAACAACAATCCTGTGTCAGGTCAGTGATTGAGCACGACTAGAGTAGCACCTTCCTCTACAGCCAGCCAATGGATACATTGGCTGGCTTTTTTGTGCGTTGGCGCCACGCTATTTTTCGCACCGCTGATACGTGGGGGGAATCGTCAGATTGCTCTGGCCATACTATTGCCACTTGGGTTGGTGGCGCTTGCCGGGCTTATGGCGACTATCAGCTTCAGATGGCTGAATGCAAAAGG
Organism: Acidovorax sp. 210-6; assembly: GCF_010020825.1. GTDB lineage: Bacteria > Pseudomonadota > Gammaproteobacteria > Burkholderiales > Burkholderiaceae_C > Simplicispira > Simplicispira sedimenti. Next base: position 984,166 of record NZ_JAACJE010000001.1, on the reverse strand, counting down.
CGTGCAGGGCGAGAATCCCCTTGACCGCACCTTAGAAGCGCGCCCAACTTGGTGGTGGTGGTTGGTAACAGGCGTTGCCTTTAGCCCGGTGTGGATTGGCGTTCTGCAACTCGCCCCATTGACTTCGGGACTTTGGTCTAGTTTGGCTGGTAGGGAGCCCTACCTCTTGGCGCTGGAAGCAGCCGGAGTCCGGGCTACAACTGGTTTGACGCTGAGTTTGCATCCGTCAGCAACCCTGGCGGCGCTATGGTCCACGATTCCGGTAATTGCCGTATTTTTGTCTGCTCTGTTCTCGAGCCAAAAAACCACCGAAAAATTGCTTGCACTGCTAATGATTGCCGCTTTGATGCAGGTTGCACTCAGCCTGTTTCAGCTTGTTCAAGGACCTAAAAGCACCGCATACTTTCAGTCTATATACAACCAGGGAGTCATTGGCAGTTTTAATAATAGAAACCATCTGGCTGACTTTATAGCGATGTTGCTGCCAGTTTGGTTTTATTTTTTGGTCAAACCGCAATCTCGTAGGCACCAAGGACAGCACCGTCCATTCAAGGTTGCGAACTCTGATGCTCGCATCCCTTTATGGCTTTTCTTTGGATTTGGTTTGCTTGTCATGGTACTGATCACGCGATCGCGCGGCGGCCTGATAGCGAGTTCTATCGTCTTGTTGCTCTGCATCGTCTTGCTGTTGCTTGATGCCGGAAAATCTCTCAATACCAAACAGAAACTCGCCATCATTCTTGCTTTTGTGATTTTTGGCAGCCTTTCTCTGGCAGCCGTAGAGCTAGATGGCCTGAGCAAGCGTCTTGAAAGCACTCAGCTGAAGACCGATGCAGAAATTCGCAACGCCTACGCGATAGCAACCTTGGAGGCTGCGCGTACATTTTGGCCTTGGGGAAGTGGTCTCGGGAGCTTTGAGGCCGTGTTCCCCAGGTTTCAGCCGGCGCAAACTCCTGGCTACATTAACCACGCCCACAACGACTATGCCCAGCTTCTGATGGAGGCTGGTCTTGGAGCCGTTCTGGCTGCGGCCGGTGTATTGTTTTTGGTGGGCCAACAAATCAACAGCTTGTCCAGAGCGATGCGCCTGCGCCGCGGAAAGCGAATGTCAGCAGAAGTGAGTATGCGATGCTATGCAGGCTTGGGTGTTCTGGCACTACTTTTGCACAGCTGGGTGGAGTTCAACATGCGCATCCCGGCGTTGGCGATTTGCGGCGCATTTTTGTTAGGCACGTTCTTGAAGCCACTTCCAAAAGCTGCCCACCATTAAACTGCGGATTGCTCGGTAGAGTTGGCGTACTTTTGTTTGATTGCGTCGATCGCAGGCATACCCAATGCTTGCGCACCAAATCCATTCGGCGTTTCGGCCTGCTTGGATTCCCCGTTCGTACGCAATGACCGCAGATGCAACCAGTCCATCACATCATTAGCCGGTTTATATCCAGCAACCAACCTCTGCAAGATGAGACGCACCCGCACCATTTGGCGCGTTAAAAGTGCCTGGGCCAGTAACTCAAGCTCTGCCTCCAAAACGTCCCAGGGCATATACGACTCATTGGCGCGCATGATCCGCGCATGATCAGTTGATACAGCACCATCACCAATCAGCAATTCTTCGTATAGTTTCTCCCCGGGCCTGAGGCCTGTGACCCGAATTTCGATATCACCCGTAGGATTCTCTGCATCCCGCACTCGCAATCCAGAGAGCTCTACCATTCGACGGGCCAAATCGTAGATGCGTACTGGCTCACCCATATCCAAAACAAACACATCCCCCCCATTTGCCATAGCGCCGGCCTGAATGACCAACTGAGCGGCTTCTGGGATGGTCATGAAATAGCGGGTGATATCGGCATGCGTGAGCGTAACTGGCCCTTTTTGCGCGATTTGCTGCCTGAACAGAGGTACCACAGAACCCGAAGAGCCCAGCACGTTGCCAAACCGCACCATGGTGAAACAGGTCTGTGCATACGCAGGCTCTGCGGCCAAGGCTTGCAACACCATCTCTGCCAGTCTTTTGCTTGCACCCATCACATTGGTAGGGCGCACCGCCTTGTCGGTGCTGATCAGTACAAAACGCTGAACACCATGTGCGGCAGCCATGCGCGCGCACACCCATGTGCCCCAGATGTTGTTACGCAGCCCCTCTGCCATGTTGTGCTCTACCAGCGGCACATGCTTGTATGCCGCAGCGTGATAGACCGTATGGGGCCGCCAGGTGGCCATGATGTCGGCAATGCGCTCTTCGTCCTTTACAGACCCTAGCAAAGGCACCAGTTCAACCGCGCCCTGTGGCAGGGAGGGCATCCTGTTGCTCAGGTCTTGCAATACCTGGTAAAGCGAAAACTCGCTCAGCTCCAACAGCAACAGGCACCTGGGGCCACACTGCACAATCTGCCGGCACAACTCCTGCCCAATGGACCCTCCGGCCCCTGTCACCAAAACCACCTTGCCCTGAATGTTCTGGTGCATCAGGCTGGCATCAGGCTCGACACTGTCACGGCCCAACAAATCTTCAATGTCCAGCTCATGCAAGTCACTTAAAGACACACGGCCATTAGCCAAGTCGGCCAAACCGGGCAGCGTTCGAACGTGAACCGGAAACGGCCTCAAAAAATCAACGATTTCCAACCGTCGCCTCCGATCTGCCGAAGGCAGTGCCAACAGCACATCGGTGACCTCCTGTTTGTCGAACAAATGCGCAAGGTCTGAAGGCGCATACACAGGAATGGTATCCAGACGGCGCCCTTGCACAGCCGGGTTATCGTCAACAAAGCCAATTAGCCTATGCTCTGCTGAATGCACCAATGCAGAAGCCAACTGCCGCCCCGCCGAGCCCGCACCATAAATAAGCACACCGGGTGCTTTGCGCTTGTTCACGATGCTGCGGTACAAGTCGCCCAAAAACAAACGCACCAAAACCCGACTAACCCCCACCCCCACGAAAAAAAGCAACGGCTGAATAACCCCAACGCTGCGGGGTACACCCGCTACACCCACTACCGTAAAAACCAACAAATACACAAACCCATACACCGTCATTGCCCGGGTCAGCGCCAAAGTAGCCTGCCAACCGGCAAATCGGAAAATGCTGGCGTAAAGTCCATAGTGGGTGAACACCGGCACCGTCAAACCCACGGCCACCACCACCGCCACCCAGTGAACAGGCTGCATGATGACCCATTGCTCCATGCGCAAGCACAAAGCCAACCACACCGTGGCCACGCACATGCTGGCATCCACGCCCACAGCCACCAGCCGCTTGGCAGTACGGGGCATATGCACCAAATATCGAATCACCGGGTTACGTCTCAACATGTGGGATGCACCCTGCCCTATTCATTACCACGCACCCACAACCCATACTGAGGGAGCAACGAACGCCAAAAGACCACACCCACCACCAAACCAGCAGCGTCAGCCATCAAATCGGCCCAACTGGCGCCTCGTCCAGGAATAAAGTGCTGCAAACACTCTGTGCCTACCGCCATAGCAAACAAGCCCCACATCATGGGACGAAACAACGCCCCGCCCCACCAAATACGCGTAGCCAATCCGCCCAACAGGGTAAACAGCGACAGATGCACCCATTTGTCGGTATGGTCGGTGATGTTGGATTGCTCCAAATCCTGGGCATAGGGCAACCAAGACGCAAGCCACACCTTGGCCCCCAGCAAAACATCGCCCGGCAACAGCAATAACCACAGCGCCAGCAGCACGCTGGCAGCAAAAAGCGCCTTCCAGCGATAAGACGCATCCGTGGTTTGCAAGCTAGCGGGTTTCATTCATTCAATGGCTTTGCACCGACGCCGCAGCAAGCACCCCTGCCACCACGGTGCAGGTCTTGTCCAACTCAGCGGGCGTCAGCGTGGGGTGCACCAGCAGCATGATGCTGGTCTCACCCAAATCGCGCGCAATGGGCAAGCGCTGGGCAGGTCGCCAAGGCGTAAGGTCAAAAGCACGCTCCAAATAGACTTCGGAACAACTCCCCTGGTAGCAAGGAACACCTTGCGCATTAATGGCTTCTATGATTTTGTCTCGGCTCCAGCCAGGGGCCAAATGCTCTGGGCAAACGTAAAAGTAAAACTTGTAATACGCGTGCTCGTTGTGGGCAGGAACCTTGGGCAAGCGCACCACCCCATTGGGCCCGGCAAAAGGGCTGATGGTTTGCGCAATGGTGCGTGCATGTGCCTTGCGCTGCGCAGTCCAGGCGGCCATACGGCGCAATTGGATACGGCCAATGACAGCCTGCATCTCCAACATGCGCCAATTGGTACCAAAGCCATCGCACAGCCACCGAAACCCCGGCGGGTGCTGCCGCTCGTACACAGCAGCGTAGCTCTTCCCATGGTCTTTGTATGCCCACATGCTGCGCCACAGGGCCTCGTCGTTGGTAGTCACCATACCGCCCTCGCCGCCTGTGGTCATGATCTTGTCCTGGCAAAAGCTCCAGGCACCCACATGGCCTATGCTGCCGACACTGCGGCCCTTGTAGCGCGCACCATGGGCCTGTGCGCAGTCTTCAATCACCTTGAATCCATGATCATTGGCCAAGGCCATGATGGGATCCATATCACAGGGCCAACCCGCCAAATGCACCACAATCACTGCACGGGTGCGCGGCGTAAGCACCGCCGCAATAGACTCTGCCGTGAGGTTGCCGCTATCGTGCCCCACATCGGCAAATACCGGCGTGGCTCCTGCCGTCACAACGCAAGAGATAGACGCCATGAAGGTGCGCGGCGTAACCACTACCTCATCCCCCGGGCCTATGCCCAGGGCCTTGAGGGCCAAATCCAGGGCCAGCGTGCCGTTGGCCAAGGCCACCGCATGACTGGTGCCACACCAAGCGGCAAATTCCTTTTCAAAAGCGCGGCATTCGCCCCCGGTCCAATAATTGACCTTGTTGGACAACAACACATCGCGCACTGCATCGGCCTCTTCGACGGTGAAGCTGGGCCAAGGTGAAAACGGTGTGTTCAGCATGCGATAGAGATCAATGAACCGATGATTTTAATGGCGAGGCGAGGCAGGTGTGGAACCTATTTTGCACCACGTACAAGACACCTATCCTTTTTGCATAGGTTTAGCAGGGTTACCGACCACCGTGGCCCCGGGGGGCACGCTTTTGGTCACCACCGCGCCCATGCCCACCGTGGCACCCCGGCCAATCACCAAGGGCTCGCCCGGCTTGCCCTGCTTGATAACCGCACCGGTGCCAATGTAGGCATGGTCTTCAATCACGATGTTGCCGTTGCACATCACGCCAGGGGCAAAGGTGACGAAATCGCCAATCACGCAGTCGTGTTCGACATAGCTGTACAGGTTGGCGTGGAAATGGCGGCCAATGCGGATGTTGCTCGTCAGCGTGACAAACGGGCACAGGATGGCGCCTTCGCCCAGATGCACCTCGTCCAGCTGCACCACGTTGGCGGCACGCAGCTCCAAAAACTGCACACCATCGGCCTCGCAACGCTGCACCAGCTTTTCGCGCACGGGGCTGTTGGCAATCGCGATATTGATATGGCGGCTGGTGGCCGGCTGGGCCAGCCATTCGGCATAGGTCCACACCGCATGGCCGTTGCAGGTGGGCGCTGGCGGGTTGTCATCGACAAACACCAATTCGTAGGGTTCGGTCAGGTGGGCAAGTTGCTGACGGGCCAGCGGCATCACGCCCCTGCCACAGCCGCTGGCGCCAAAAATGGCGTAGCGCTTCACGGCCATCATGACTTGCTCCCCGTAAATTTGCCCATTGTTGCCTCACCCGCTGCGCTGATGCCCTCACGCACCAGCACCTTTTTGACGGTGAGCCACAAAATCTTGATGTCCAGCCACAGGCTGCTGTGGTCCACGTACCACACGTCCAGCTTGAACTTGTCTTCCCAACCGATGGCGTTGCGGCCATTGACTTGGGCCCAACCGGTGATGCCTGGGCGCACCTCGTGGCGGCGGGCCTGCTCGGGGCTGTAGAGCGGCAGGTATTCCACCAGCAGCGGGCGCGGCCCGACCAGGCTCATGTCGCCCTTGAGCACGTTCCACAGCTCGGGCAGCTCGTCTAGGCTGGTGGAGCGCAAAAAGCGGCCAAACGGCGTCAGGCGCACGGCGTCGGGCAGCAGCTCGCCATCAGGGCCGCGCTCGCTGGTCATGCTGCGGAACTTGACCATCTTGAAGGGCTTGCCATGCAGGCCCGGGCGCACCTGGGTGAAGAATACCGGACTGCCCAGCTTGCGGCGCACCTGCCACATCAAGACCCACAGGGGCAAGGCCAGCACCAACAGGGCGCACGCGGAAACGACGATGTCGAACAGCCGTTTCATGGGGACGTCCTTGCGAGGTGTGGGGTTTGAATGCTGGATTTTAGGAACATATTGGTATCAATTTAATAGCTAGTACCGCTGGTATTTATTGGGCTGGATTGCAATTTAGCCTAAAAACATCACCCCGACAGCCTTTCCAAAAACCCTCTGGGATCTTGCGAAAACTGTGAAAAATTCTCCGGCGTGATAATGATTGGCAGCGCCCCTGGTGCCTGCGCACAAAACGCCTCCAAGCCCTTGGGTGACTTTTTGCGGCCCGACTTCACCTCGATGGCATACAGCCGGCCGCGGTACTGGACCACAAAATCCACCTCGTCGTTGCGTTCGCGCCAGTAGTACACCTGGCCAGGCTGTTGCAGCAATTCACAACCCACCGCCAGCTCAAACGCACGACCGCGCTGCTCTGGATCGCTGCCCACAGCCACGCCAGCCGCCATGCTGTAGAGCGCCGGGCAGGCCGGCAGCATCTTGGGACTGGAATTGCGCGACAAATGGGCCTTGGGCGAATATTTTTGCAGCGCGTGCAGTAAGAATGCCCCACCGTACAGCGCGATATAGCTCTTGACCAAATCGGTGTTGCCCTTGTCCTGCAACTGCCCCAGCAGCTTGGTGTAGCTGATCTCTTGCGCCGGGTAGGCGCACAAAATCTCGAACGCCTGCCGAAACAGTGCCGGCCTGGCGACCTGGCGGCTTTGCAAAATGTCCTTGCCAATCACGGCCTCGACAATCGCATCCTTCATATAGGCGTACCAGCGGTCAGGCTCTGCCTCTAGCGCCACCGCACCGGGGTAGCCGCCATACGCCAAATAGCGCTCCAAGTCGTAGCCAAACGCCGCCTGCAGCTCGGCAAAGCCCCAGTGGTGCACGCGCAGCAGCTCAAAGCGTCCGGCCAGGCTCTCTGTCACGCCGCTTTGCAACTGCAGGGCGCTGGAGCCCAGCAGCAGCACACGCAGGCGACCCGGCTGCGCGTCCCACAAGGCCTTCATCGTCTCGGGCCAGTTGGGGATTTTCTGGATCTCGTCGATCACCAACAGCGCCCCATCGCCCAGCAGCAGCGCCTGCTGCCACTGCTGCAACAGCCAACTGCGGTCGCTGACCAAGACATCGTCGGCATTGGCGTAATGCGCGGGCCAAAGCGCCTGCGCCAGCAGCTGGCGCACCCCCGTGGTCTTGCCCACCTGGCGCGGCCCCACCAGCACCTGGATGAAGTGCGCTGGGCCTTGCAAGCGCTGAGCCAGCTGGGCCACGAAAGGGCGTTGGTAGGTCACACTACGAAATACTAGATTGAGTTAGCAAATATTGTAGAGGCGTCTAGTGTTTTGTGAGCCCAGGGGCGTAGCCTTGCCCCGATCTTGCGCGCTGCATGTCGGGTTGCGGGGTTTGAACGCTGGTTTTCAGGAACATTTTGGTATCAATTTGATAGCTACTAGCGCTTGTGTTTATTGGGCTATGCGGTCATTTAATTGAAATTTAATTACAAGTTCAGCATGCCCAAACACGCAATTGACTCAACGCCCAGCACTCACCTCGTCCAAGACCGCTGCCAGGCGACCTCCCAACTGTTCGAAACCGTGGTTTTGCTCTACATATTCGCGCCCAGCGCGGCCCATGCGCTGGCGCTGGACTAGTGGTGTTGCTGCTATTTCACAAATCGCATTAGCCAATGCTCTAGGTTGGCCTGGCTTCACTGTCAAGCCTGCCTGTGCATCGTTAATGGGGTTATTTGTTGAGTCACAGCTGAAAACTACTGGCCTCTCAGCTGCCATGAAGTCAAAGAGTTTGTTAGAGCTGATGCCATATTTGAAGACTGGAGCATCAATCAGATTGAAAACAAACGCATCTGCGTGAGCAGCCAAGGCAGGGATCTGACTTTTAGGAACAGGCGGCTCAAAGCTCACGTTGGTCAATCTCATTTCCGAGGCTTGCGTCACCAATGATGTTTTCAGGGGGCCATCACCAATGATACGCAAGCGAATGTGCCTCCCATCAGGCTGTTCCTGCACATGCTTCATGGCGCGCAGCACGTTGTCCAGACCATTGGCTTGGCCGTGTGCGCCGAAATACATCAAGGTGAACTTATCCGTGTTGGCTGTGTTGGCAGCTGTACTGCGTGGAAAGAGTGACAAATCCACGCCATTTGGAATCCAGACCACACGCTCTTTCGGAATGCCCAGCGGCGTGATGTATTCCCAAGCCCGTGGCAGCAGTACCACGGTGCGCGCTGCCCGCCGATAAAGCCAAAGCTCCAACTTGCGCAAGGCCCATGTCATGAAAGAGCCTTCTTGCAAGCGCCCCATATCCACCAAGGTTTGCGGCCACAAGTCGCGCACTTCAAAAATGAACGGCACTTTGAAACGACGTGCCAGCAGCGCCCCCGCCACCGCAGCAAAAGGGTGCACGCTGGAACCAATCACCACATCCGGGCGCGGCAACTTGGCGGTAGTACCCCGCTGCAATACAGCCCAGGTATAGGCAAGCATGTTGCGCATGCGGCCGCCGCCATTGCCCTGATATTCCGGCGTGCGCACCCATAAAAAAGGCACGCCTTTGAAATAATCACAGCGCTGTTTTTCATCCGGGGCCAAACGCTGGTGCCCGCTCTGATGTTCTACGCTGGCTGCGATGACCGTTGCTTGCCAGCCATAAGCCTGCAAATGTTCAGCCAAATGAAAGTGGCGCGTACCACCAGCCCCACCAGGTTCTTGGGCGTAGTGGTTGAGAATCCAGACGTTTTTCATTCCCCCAAAAACTCCTTCACACCTGCAACCACCCGGCCAGCCGCCTGCCCACCACCGTACAAGGCCCTCTCGTCGCGTACCATGCGGCCTAAATTGCGTTCAATGGCGTCAAGGATTTTTTCTTGATCGGCTCCCACCAGCTCATTGGCCCCCACCTGCAGCAATTCCACCCATTCGGTTTGGTCACGCAGGGTGACGCAGGCTTTGCCCATAAAAAAAGCCTCTTTTTGCACGCCGCCACTGTCGGTAACCACCAAACCGCAGTGCTGCAACAGCCACAGCATTTCCAGATAACCCACGGGTTCAATCAGCGTGATGTGGCGCGGGGTGATGTGCTGCTGGGCCAGGATGTTGCGGGTGCGCGGGTGCACGGGCAGAACGACAGGGGTGCTTTGGGCAGCTGCATCCAATGCCGCGACAATCGCGCCTAAGCGCTGGGGGTGGTCGGTGTTTTCTGCCCGGTGAATGGTGGCCAGCACAAAGCCATCGCGCAGCGCCACGCCTTCAGGCGCGCTGGCACGGGTGGCAAACAGTTGCGCGCTGTCTTGCATCACGTCGCCCACCTGGGCAATGCACTGTGGCTGGCCGCTGGCCATAGCGTAAGGAAAACCTTCCTTCGCCAGATTAGCCACGGCGGCATCGGTGGGGCAAAACAGGATATTGCTGACCCGATCTGTCAGGATGCGGTTGACCTCTTCGGGCATTTGCATGTTGAAGCTGCGCAAACCTGCCTCTACGTGCGCTACCGGGATGTGCAATTTAGCTGCGGCCAAAGCCCCGGCCAGGGTGGAATTGGTATCGCCATACACCAGCACGCAGTCGGGCCGTTCTTGCAGCAGCACCTTTTCAATCTCGATCAACATGCGCCCGGTCATGTCGCCATGGCTGCCACCGTGAATATCAAGCTGGTGGTGCGGACGCGGAATGGCCAGCTGGTCAAAAAAGATATCGCTCATATTGGCGTCAAAGTGCTGGCCGGTGTGCACGATGACTTCTTGCAAGCCGTCGGTCTCTGCAATCGCTTTGGAGACAACGCTGGCCTTGATGAACTGCGGACGGGCGCCAATGATGGTGAGGAGTTTTTTCATCTTTTTTGATAGCTGCTTGCGATTGATAGATAGGGGCTTGAACCCTTTTTGATCTGAAATTCAAAATGCAGGAAAACAACTACCGCACCAGCGTTGGCCAAAACATCAACTGCTCCACCATGCGGCTGCTGGCGGAAGCCGCGGGTGACAGCCCGCCGTAATACTTGCGGATAAAAGCCACCGCCGCAGGATCAGCGGAGTCTGCCAATGCGTAAATGGAACGGGCCAAATCATCAATCACCGGGTAATACGCCCCCCAGATGGCGTAACCACCCGTAGGGAAGGAGTTAGACAAGCCAAACGGTGGATAACCTGCATAACACGCGCCCGTGCCGTTGTCGTAGGCCACGCGATACCAGCCATTGGCACCGCCCCAGTAGTTGGCAAACAGTGGCCGCTGCGCATCGCCATTCCAGACACCTGCCACCAGTTGCGCCGCAAAAGCCTGCGCAAGGTCGGGCGCTGGCAAACGCTCTGGAGCCAACCCATACCACGCCTGCAGCGCGTGGCGATTGCGCTGCAGCGCATCAAGCACCTGTACCAGGCGACGCGCATGGCTAAAGTCCCACCCCAGGTTCTTGACCGGCGGCACCTTGGCGACATCTACCAGCACCCGCGCGCGCATGCCGCCACCCTGCACGGGTTCGCACACCGCAGGCCCCTGGCTGCCGGTGTAGCCGGCAAAGCGGTTGTCGGCATACAGCCGCCAGTAGCCGGCATCCAGGTCAGCCACTTGCACGCCACCGGCGAGCCGGTCGGACTGCACGGTTTGCAGACTCAGGCGCCGCTCAAAAAAACGCAAGAGCGCGGCCATGCCCTCAGCCAACTCGGTATGCGCTGCGCTGCCCGGCGCGGCCACAGCGCGCAGCACCTCAGGCTGCACTGCGGCAATGCCCGCCAGGTGCGCATGCACACCCAGCATCCACAAGGGCTTGTCGGTATAAAACAGGGCCGAGTTGCCGTCCTTCACATCCTGCGGGCTGGCACCTGCCAGTTGCATCCAGCGGGTGCGCTCCTTGGCGTGGCCCCAGCGCAGCAAATGTGCCGCCGCCACCTGCGCCGTGCGCGCCACAAAGGGGTGGCTGCGTGCCGCTGCATCGGGCGCATGGGCCAGCACATCGGCCAGCGCCGTGAACAAGCCCAGGCCTTGCAGACTGACCAGCATCACCTCTGTATTGACCAGCCGGTTGCGCGCATTGCACACCGCGCCGCCACGGCAAATCCAGGCAAGCTTGGTGGCGTCGCCATCCAGCGGCTCTAACGTGTCGAACACCGGCATCAAGTCATCCGCCAGTTGCACCAGCCTGTCCACGCGGCCACAGCGCTGGGCCATCATCATCAAGTTGTGGAACTCGATTTGAATGTCATACAACGCGTAGGTATCGCCTCGGGCTTTAAGACGCGCGCCGATCAGTTGCCCACGCATGAAAGTGCGCCCCTGCGCATCCCAAAGCTGCCATGTGCGCGCCTCTACGGTGCCCCCGCAGGCAAACGGCGTAGGGGCCGCACCCACCGCGCGTGCGGGGGTCACCACGGCACTCTGCGCAGCATCTTCAGGTGGTTGCGGCAATGCGCAAGCAGTCAAGCACAGCATGGCAACCAGCCAAGGGAGCGCCTTCGCTACGGACAAGAATTTCATTTTTTTGATTCAAAATTGATAGCTGTTAGCGCTTGCTGGATGAGCGCTAAAGGCTTTTTTTACCAATCAACCGTTACCTCAAATCTTCATAAAGCTGGAGCAACTTGGCCTCCTCCATGCCCCAGTTGTACTTTTCCTGCACCGCACGCTGGCCGTTGCGCCCCATGCGCTCGGCCTCCTTGGGGTGGGTCACCAAATAGTCAATAGCGCGTGCAATTGCTGCCGGATCCAGCGGATCGACACACAGGCCGCAATCATTGCCCTCCACGATTTCGCGCCACAAGGGAAAGTGCGAAGCGATGACAGGCACGCCTGCGCTCATGTACTCAAACATCTTGTTCGGTTGGGCGTCAATGTGATTGGGTGCCGGCAGAAACGTAACCAAACCACCAACCGCACGTGCCAGCACCTGCGCCACATCTTTGCGCCCCAGAAAGCCCAGCGCATTCACCTGCTGCCAGCCTGCGTTGGCATGCGCCTGAGCTTCAACCACAGGCTCATTGAACGCCCCTACCAGTTGCAACCGCGCCCCACTGCTCGCTAGCCCCATGGCCTGCACTACCTCCAGAATGCCGCGCATGCGCCCGATGCCGCCCACGTAGCACACTTGGGTTTTCTTGCCCGCCCAATCCACCGCACCGCTGGACAGTTCCCCCAGCAGCGGGAAGTTGTTGATGTCCACCGTGCGCACGCCCATGGCGGCAAACTTGTCGCGGATGAAGGGGGTCGCTGCAATGACGGCATCCAGCTTGCGGCAGGCCCAGCGCTCATATGCCGCAAAGACCTTGGACACCACGCGCTTGGCAGGTTTATTCAAATAAGGCTTGCCCAGGATTTGTTTGGGCACATCCTCATGCGCGTCAAGAATCACCTTCTTGCCGGCCTTTTTCAGCTTCAGGCCGATGGGGATCAATTCCGGGTCATGCAGGTGGTAAATATCGGCATCCAATGCCAGCGCCTTTGCCAACACCCGCCCCGGCGCGTGGCGCATGCGATCCAACCGCCCCCTGGACGCACCCGCATCGTAGATAGCTACGCCGTTTTTGATCTCATCGCCCTTGCCGTCGGCGACTACCAGGCTGGCACTGTAGCCGTGCTGGGCCAAAGAGGTGCATTGCTTGAAAAAAATGCGGATGTCAAAACGGGCGTGAGCGGAGGTGAGGTGGGCGATTTTTTTATTGAACAATTCTGACATATCGGCGCACAAAGATTTTTAATAAGATATTTTTATATCGCGCCCAATTATTTTTGCCACGACTCTCTTGGTGTTCCTTGCAAAATTATAATATCCATCCCAATTGGCAAAATCGGAGTAATCATGAACTTTGGTTTTCATAAATCCATCGAATTCAGCGCGAGAAATACGCAATTTTTTGCACAAGTAATTCACATCAATTTCGAGCTCTGCCGCGTCGTACAAAGGCTCGTCCAGCTTGTGCAGTGCTTCTGCGCGCGTCATCTGACCAGAAACAATCAAGCTGGACAAATGCGGCCGTCTTTTATCCATATTAAATTTTACTGGCAGATAATGGTTTTGAAACCATTTGGTAAAAACCGACTCCCCATGCTTGCGTGGGTAAGGTTTATAGCCAACGGTTTCTTGCAGCTCCTTGAGCGCCTGCTCTTTATCGTAGGGCATAAAATTCAAAGGACGCAGCACACGCATTTTTTTGACAAACGGGTACCAAAAATAATATTCAAAAAAACTAATGGTTTGGTAGTTTTTTAACTTGCGTTCACCATATTTTTTATGAATGGCTTTTAGATTAATGGCATCCATTGCACTACCATGCCATGACGCAGGAAAGATGCTTTCCGTCGCCAAATTGCCACCTGATAAAATGTGCTTGATACCATTTTTAGTCGCAAAATGGTATAGGCCAGCAAAAAACGCATGGTCTTGTGCTACATCCTGATTCGACACCCCAGCACGCAAATAAGCCAAGTGCAAATCGCGCATGTCCTCCCAATCCACTACATGGGTATGCAAGTCATAGCCGCAATGTTTCACAATGGCCTCGATATTGGCGACAGCCAATTCGCTGTTCCAGCCCGCATCCACATGCATCACCAGCGGGCGCAAGCCCCACTCGTGCGCTTTGATAGCCAAATACGAGCTATCTACACCGCCACTTAGGCCAATAATGCAATCGTACTCCTGCCCTTTGCCTGCGGCTTTGATTTTTTCAAGATGCGCGGCCCACAACCGGCTCCCTTCTGCATTGGGGAACCACCTCTTGCGAGTAACCTCTTCAAATTGATGACAGTGGTTGCAAACACCTTGCACATCAAAAGTAATGGTTGGATCCGTCGTATCCATCACGCACCGCGTGCAACATTGATAATTCATAATTCTTATCCTTGAATAAAAAGTTTGCCCAATTCAAGCGCCTTGGGGTAATTAATTAAAACCGCGCGGTGCTTGCCATGGAACACAAACATACTGCCCGCAGCTACCGCCGAGGCACCGCCATCCAGCACCGCCGCGCGCAAATGCTCCAGCGTACCCGCACCGCCACATACCACCACGGGCACCGGTGCCTGCGCCACGCTGCGCACCAGCGCCATGTCATAACCCGCCATGCAGCCGTCGCGCTCTACATCGTTGATCAGCAACTCACCTACGCCCGCTTGCACCAGGCTTTGAATATGCTCTTGCAAATTCAGTTTGGTGGTTTCGGTGGCAGACTTGGCAACTACCGTGTAGCCACCCAATAGTTTGCGCCGCACATCGACTGCACCGACAATCGCTTGGCTACCAAACACCTCCACGGCGGCGCGAATGGTATCGAGCGATTCAGTAGCCAAAGTGTTGATCACCACCTTTTCCACGCCCGAGCGTATCAAACGCCGTATTTGCTCAAGGCTACGTACCCCGCCGCCATAGGCCACGGGCATAAAGGCTTCGCCTGCCATCTCGGCAATCAGTTCGTAATTCGGCTCGCGTCTCTCGCGGGAGGCATCGATATCCAAGATAACGATTTCATCGGCTTCTTTATCACTAAAGATACGGACCGCATTCACCGGATCGCCCACATACACGGCATCTTTGAATTTTTTGGTTTTTACCAAACCATTACCACGCAGCAGCAGGCAAGGAATTACACGCGCTTGAATCATGGCACCCACCTTGCAAAAGCGCTTAATAATTGCTTACCAAAACGGTGACTTTTTTCAGGATGAAACTGCACTCCGGCGATATTGCCCTGCACCACCCCCGCCGCAAATTCGATACCGTAATGCGCACTTAACAAGATATTTGCTGAATTTTTTGGCTGCATGTAATAACTATGCACAAAATAAAACCGCGTATCAGCCGTCATATCCTGCGTTAACGGGTGATTTGCCTGCGCTGCCGCAACATGATTCCAGCCCATATGTGGCACACGCAAATCGGGCAGTGCAGGAAAACGCTCCACCCGCATATCCAGCCAACCCAACCCAAGCGCTACGCCCTCAGCACTGCCACTGCCCAGCATTTGCGCCCCCACACAAATACCCAGCAGCGGCACACCGCGCTGCAACACCTGCCGCTCTAGTACGGGCAACAAACCGCTGGCGCGCAAATTGTGCATGCAGGCATCAAACGCACCATTCCCCGGCAAGATGATGCGCTCGGCCTGCTCCACCTCGGTGGTATTAGCCGTCACCTTGCATGGCTGCCCCAGGCGCTGCAACATATTCACCACGGCGGCGATGTTGCCAATGTCGTAATCAATGATGGCAATCATTGATTGGCCCCTTGTGCATTGCGACTGTCAAACCCAATGGATTGATATGCCGCCAACATTTTCTGCTCCTGCACTTCCCAAGCATGTTGACAGGCCACGCGGTAGGCGTTGGTCTTCATGGCCGTCAAGTCTTGCTTCAAGAAATCATCAATCGCCCGGTTAATACCCGCTGCAGAGAAATCGCTGATGACTGCGCCCATTTGATTTTCGCTGACCAGCTCTGACATATCCTTCATATTTGACACCAGCACCGGCAAACCACCCATGGCGTACTCAAACAATTTGTTAGGCATACAGTAGTCGTGATTCAAACAACTATTTTGAATTAAATGAATTCCCAAATCTGCAGAGGCTGTGTATTCCAGTACTACCTGGGGCGCTACGGCAGGGTAGAAGAATATGTTCTGCTGCTGCGCAGCGGCTGCCTGAATGTCTTTCTGCAACGGGCCATATCCCATAAAAACAGTAACCACCTTGTCATCTTGCCGAGCCTTGAAGGCATCCAAAATCAAATGCACGCCCCGCCCAACGGCCAATCCGCCTTGGTAGAGCAAGATGATTTGATCGTCGCGGATGCCCAACTGTTCACGGAAATGGTTGGTTTTTTTTAATTTTCGCTTTTTTGGTGCATTTAAAACTACCAGTGGGCGGGCGATGCCGTACTCATTGGCATACCAATCGGCAATGTTTTCGCCGACCACAATGGTCATATCTACCTGCTTGATCAGCCAGCGCTCAAGCCATTTGCCGAGTTTTTTTCGCATGCCTGCGTCACCGCTTTTCTCGGTTTCCAGCTCGTGGGTGTCATAAACCAGTTTTGCTTTCCAGCATTTTTTAAGCATCACGCCCAAGGGCAAAAGACCCAAGGAGTGAATATTGATGCAATTGATGCCCTTCTTTCTATGGCTGGCATATACACGAAAGCAGAACTCGAAATATTTTACGAGTTGCACCAAAAAATTCTTGCCAAAATTTCGCGTCGTCAAGGCAAATCGATGCGCTTGAATCTGCGGGCCAAAGTTTTCATCTTTTAACAACCCGTCAGCATGCAAGGCAGCTATGAGCACCGCATCCATGGTTTTTGACTGCACCAGGGAGGTGGCCTCTTTGAGAAGGCGACTTTCGTTTCGCAGTTCGGTGAGGGTGATATGGAGGGAATACATTTAATTTCCTCAGATTTAATTTTTTCTGCCAAATCTCAACAACACAAACACCAAGAACAGCATCGAAATTATTTGAATATTATATATATAAGCACCAAAGCCTGATTCAGAAATATTCTTTATCTCCAAAATTATCCAAACATAAAACCCAACAATAACCCCGTTTAATCTCATTCCAAGAATGTAAGAGTTGATTTTTGAGACAATTAATCCCATAAAAAATGCAATGACCGGTATACCAAATGGTCCAAAATTCGCATACGACTCACCCCAAAACACGGTGGGCATCGACCCTACAACCCCACGGCTGGCAAGCGATGGGAACACCCAGTTCATTACATCAACTGTATACCTTACTGGCGTATAAGGCAAAATACCTCCAGGATTTGGAATGGTTGCACCATACAGATAACCCGCGACATCTGGAAAATATTCAAGATAAAAATAAGCCGGCGAAATACTTCCAGAAAAAGCCCTTGAAATAATTCTACCCAACGCATCCTCAATATCCCCTGCACCCATGAAATATTGATACATCAACACTAAGCTAACCGTCAATACTATCAAAAGAGGTGCTATTTTTCCAAATTTTACAATTCCATTGTTTTTAACAAGCGCATGCGTCATGTACAAGCCAACAAAAAACCACAATAATGGAGCCTTCTCTACCGCAGCAATTGCCACAAATGCCGCATAAAAGAAAGCGACGGAAAATAAAACAAAATTCAAGCGTCCACTTTTCCATATCCAATTTGCAAACAATATATACGCCACAAATTGACTAACGCTATACATGAAAAATTTATACCAATGATATTTTCCAGAAAAATCATTACTCATTTCACTACGCACAACCCCAGCATCAGTCGCACCAGAATTTATCGCAGTAAAAATCGCCAGCTCGTTAAATTTTGAAATGTAACTCAAAAAAACAAAAAAGCTCACCAAGAAAAAAATCAACAAAATAACCAGCTGCCTTTTTGTTGGCGGCTTAGCTGCCAGAAAATTTGCAGTCATAGTTAATTTTCTCTTGCTAGTTTTTTTTTCAAATATTACGCCAACTAAGAAAAAATTAATATTCAAAAAAGAAAATAAGAGTACATTCAACACAAGTCCTTGATCCACCACGCCAGAATTAACCCTTGTGGCATCCCATTGATAAAAAAGCGGTAAAATACCAACCACTGAAAACAAATAGAGTGCCACAACCGTGACACTAATGATGCTTATTCTAAGTACGCGCTCTTTCGCAATTCGCATCAATAGACCGATTGAAACCGGGGTCAAAACATAAACAAACCAAAATAAGACTTCCATCATAGATAATCAGATTTGAATATTTTTTGATATTGCATGCTTGTAGGATATATATATATATAATCCATAGAGAAAGCTGCAGCCCAAGGAATATAATTTTATAGCAAAAATGACATTTTCTGTAGAAATAAAAATAAGTGCCGTCATTGCAATCATTGCGATTTGCCAAATCAAATCTGAAAATTGTTTATTTGCCAGGTACAAAACATAACTTAGGGGGCTGCTCACAAATTGCATGAAAAACATGGGGGCCAATATCGATGCGTACTCCCCCGCATCTCGCCACTGTGCGCCAAAAACAAACTCAAACAGTACGCCAGAGAAAAAAAATAAACCAGTAAACGGTAAAATACCAATCAGTATCAGTGCTTTGAGGGTTTTTAAAAAAATATCGCGACACTGTCCAGTTTCTCGGTACTGACGTGCCGCCTCTTCCTTGAAGACGGCTAGGATAGACCCCGCTAACAATTTCATGGGGGCTGCCAATGCTTTGTTGGTCAATGAGAGCTGTCCTGCAGGTGCTGCGCCAACGCGATTACCAAGCAAAAATACCGGCAATTGCCCGGACAATGAACTTATGAAGTCCGCTGGCATGGAAATAATCGGAAAACGCCAGTGCTCCCTAAAGGTTTTTTTCAAATACTCCTTATTGAAAGGAGAGAATTCAAGTCTAAGTTTTCTTTTCACGTCAATGGCATTCCAAAGCACAATCACCCCTGTGACAATGGTTTGCATCAAGATGATGCCCTGCACACCCCAGTCTGACCATGCGGCGGTGATTTGCGCTGCGGCAACGCTTGCCGCCTGGGCCACTTTGACGACGGCCTGGCGCTTGAAATGTGCGCCATAAATGTATGCATTTTGCGCAACCATGTTCACAGACCAGACGGTCGCCAATATCAAGGCCTCTATTCGCCATTGATTCAGATTCCATCGGAAGAAAATTTCCGGTAAAAAATAGCTGAGAATTTCCAACCCTACATATGCAAGGCCCGCAAGAGTGACTGCACAAATAACCGATGTTTGTAGTAGTTCTGATAATTCTTGCGGGGTGCGGGTATTAAAAACAGCCACATCCAGGCGCAAAGAAAATATGACGGACAAAACCGTCACGACCCCAAGCCAGATGAAGTAGGGACCCAACTCGGCGGGGGGTACCAGCCGTGTGAGTATGGGCATCGCCGCCAGTGGGATGACCTGGGCGAGGCCGGTTCCGGTCAAGACGATAAAAAATCGTCGCCAGAAAATGGGTAATGACTGGAGCATCAACTTTGACGATGGCAAACGGTGGAGGACATGACGCAAACGCTGACCAGCGCCTTCCTCATGATACGCGTGGCCAGCCAGAGTGGCAGGTGGGCATGGCTTGACAGGTGTGAGAGGGCATATATTGCTCGATTGAGCTATTTTTTTATAGCTTTAAACGCTTGCTAGAAAAGGGCTAGGCGCCAATTTGGCATGGGATGCGCAAGGCATACGGCATCCTCATTGCGATTGGGATTACTGCTAGTGAGGTGGCGGGCAAGGGCTTGCGGGCTCATGACGCATTCCCGCTCGGTTTGTTGCGCGCCAGGGCAATAGATTGGTGCAGGTTGGCTTGCAGGGTTTCGCGCGGGGGCAGTGAGGTTGTTCTAGGTAGGGGGGGTGAGGGAGCAAGGCAGCGTAGCGGGCGACGACTTGCTGACGCTGAGCGATTTCCTCATCGAGCACGGCCAGATTGGGCAGCGGGATGGCGGCGCGGGTGATTGTGGTGTCGGACTGCACCAGCTCCAGCTTTTGCAGCACCTGCCAGGGGTCGTCATGCTCGGCAAAATGGCGCCGCCCTTGTTGTGTGGCGTTGCGCATGTAGCGGCGCACGGCATCCAGATCCAGGTCAGCGCGGGTTTTGCGGGGTTCGATCGGTGCGTCCATGCTCTGGCCGATGCTGGCAAAGGTCACGGCGGCTTCAATCACGTCGGCGCCAAAGAGCTCCTGGAACTCCAGGGTTTCGCCCTCTTCGGCGCGCAGCAGGGCGCTGATGGCTTCTGCCGTCAGCATCTGGGCCCCCTTTTCACATCACGCACGCATTGCGCGCGGTGCATGCTGGGCGCGCAGGGGCTGCGGGAGGTGTGTGTGGGGTGCATGGGCGTGCTTTTATGCCGCGGTGGCCGCCAACAGCGCGCGCACGATGCGTTCTTGCGTGGCGGCATCCAGCCCGGGGTACATGGGCAGGCTCATCACCCGCTGCGCCACGGCATCGCCCACGGGCAGTTCGGCGGCAGGGTCGGCCACGGCGGGTTGCTGGTTGAGCGGGATGGGGTAGTGCACGGCGGTGGGGATGCCGGATTGCTTCAGGTGCTGTTGCACTTGGTCACGGTGGGACACTTGCACGGTGTATTGGGCCCAGGCGCTGGTGTTGTGGGCTTCGATGTGGGGCGTGGTGGCAATGCCTGCCTGGTTCAGCAGGGCGTTGTAGCGTTCGGCCACTTGCTGGCGTTGCTGCATTTCTTCGTCGAGGATGGCGAGCTTGGGCAGCAATATGGCGGCCTGCAGGGTATCCAGGCGGCTGTTCACGCCCACGCGGATGTGGTGGTAGCGCCTGTCTTGCCCGTGCCTGGCTATTTGGCGCATCACCTTGGCCAGTTCATCGTCGCTGGTAAAGATGGCGCCGCCGTCGCCGTAGCAGCCCAGGGGTTTGCTGGGGAAGAAGCTGGTGCAGGCAATGGTGGTCAGGTTGCAGCTTTTGCGGCCCTTGTACGTGGCGCCAAAGCTTTGCGCGGCGTCTTCGATCACGGTGATGCCGTGCCGGGCCGCTATGGCGTTGATGGCGTCGTAGTCGGCGCACTGGCCATACAGGCTCACGGGGACGATGGCCTTTGTGCGCGGGGTGATGGCGGCTTCGAGCAGGGCCGGGTCGAGGTTGTAGGTGCGGGGGCACACGTCCACGTACACGGGTTTGGCACCCAGCAGGGCCACGGTTTCGGCGGTGGCAATGTAGTTGAAGCCGGGGATGATGACTTCGTCGCCCGGGCCTATGCCCAGTGCCATTTGGGCAATCTGCAGGGCGTCGGTGCCGTTGGCCACGGTAATGCAGTGTTTGGCGCCGGTGTAGTGGGCCAGCTTTTCTTCCAGTTCTGCGACTTCAGGGCCCAGGATGTATTGGCCATGATCCAGCACGCGTTGAATGCCTGCGTCTATGTCTGCCTTCAGGCGCTGGTATTGGCTTTTGAGGTCGATGAAGTCCATGGCTTGATGGGATTTATGCGGGCAATTTGGTGAGGGTGTAGCCGTCCAGCACGTAACGGGCACCGGTGTGGGGGCAGGTGGTTTCAGCAGGGCCTTGCAGGGGCAGGTCCAGCTGTTCGCCAAACTCGCTCATCCAGCCAATCTGGCGGGCGGGTACGCCCACCATGAGGGCGTACGCGGGCACGTCTTTGTTGACGACAGCGCCAGCGCCCACAAATGCATATTCGCCAATGGTGACACCGCATACGATGGTGCAGTTGGCCCCCAGGGTGGCGCCTTTTTTAACGAGGGTGCTGCGGTATTCGCTTTTGCGCTCAATGAGAGAGCGGGGGTTGTACACGTTGGTGAACACCATGCTGGGGCCGCAGAACACGCCTTCTTCCAATGTGACGTTGTCGTAAACGCTGACGTTGTTCTGGATTTTGCAGTGGTCACCAATGACGACTTTATTGCCAACAAACACGTTTTGGCCCAGCGAAACGCCTTTGCCTATGCGGGCGCCGCCGCACACGTGCACGAAATGCCAAACGCGGGAGCCTTCGCCAATCTGGGCGCCTTCATCGACGATGGCGCTGGGGTGAACGGTGTAGGTGGCGGGCGGCGAAGTCGTATCTGCCATCACTTCGCCAACCTTGCCACGTAGGGGTGGACTTCGCCCGCAGCGCCCGCCACGGGCTGGGCTGTGCGGATGACGTTGACGGTTTCGATGCAGTGGCGCGCGTCTGCCAGTCCGTAGCCCCGGCCCGCCAAAATTTCGCGGTAGCTGGTGGTGTGCAGGTCGGTAAAGCCTTCAGAGAATTCGAGCTGTTCGCCGCTGATGTCGATGCTGCGGAAGGTGGGTTTTTTGCCTTTGACTTCGTCGGGCAGGTCGTTGGCATCGATCGACAGGAACCAGCGCACGCGGGCGCGTTCGTATTCGAGGTAACCCGCGGCCTTGGATTCGGCGCTGTAATGCACCACGTTGCGTTGCAGCTTGCCGAAGATGAAGTGCAGCATGTCGTAGAAGTGCACCCCAATGTTGGTGGCCACACCAAAGGACTTGCGCGGGTCGCCCTTCCAGCTTTCCATGTACCACTTGCCGCGGCTGGTGATGTAGGTCAGTTCGACATCGAATTTGGTGTCGGTGGGGGCCGCAGCGACCTTGTCACGCAGCTTCAGGATGGCTTCGTGGTGGCGCAGCTGCAGTATGTTGTAAACGCGCTTGCCGGTTTCGCGCTCCACCAGTTCCAGTTCCTCCAGCAACTCGGGCGTGGGAACCAGGGGCTTTTCGCAGATCACGTCACACCCCAGGCGCAGCCCCGCCGCAATATGCGGGTGGTGCAGGTGGTTAGGGGTGCAAATGGCCGCATAGTCCAGCGCGGTGGCTGGGTTGCGCTTGAGCTGGTGTGCATGCTCATAAAACCGCTCAAATTCGGTAAAAAACTCGCTTTGCGGAAAGATGCTGTCGATGATGCCCACCGAGTCGTTGATGTCATAGGCCACGGCAAGGAGGTTGCCTGTGTCTTTGATGGCGCGCATATGGCGGGGTGCAATGTAGCCCGCAACGCCAATCAGGGTGAATTTTTTCATAGCAATAAAACCAATAGGGACAAGCGGTAGCCGCCGAAAAGCACAAAATTCTAGAAGCTAAAACGCCCGACTACAGGCGGAAGACGGTAAACCCGGCAGCCGCCGCCTGGTGGCGGTTGTACAGGCTCTTGACGTCTGCCAGCACAGGCTTTGGCCCACGGCAAAGCGCGCGCAAATCGGCCGGGGTGGCATGACGGTACTCGTGGTGCCCCACTGCCACCACCAGCGCATCTACAGGGTGGTCGGCATCAATCTGGCCTAGTTGCACACCATACTCGTGTACCACTTCGGCGGCGTTGGCCCAGGGGTCGGCCACTACCACCTGGGCGCCCCAGGCTTCAAACTCGCGCACCATGTCCACCACCTTGCTGTTGCGGATGTCGGGGCAGTTTTCTTTAAAGGTAATGCCCAGCACGCCAATGCGGCAGCGCGGCACGTCCAGGCCATTCTTGAGCATGCGTTTGATGGTGTTGCGCGCCACATAGCGGGCCATGTTGTCGTTGATGCGCCGACCAGCCAGAATGACTTGGGGGTGGTAGCCCACCTCTTCAGCCTTGTGGGTGAGGTAGTAAGGATCTACGCCAATACAGTGCCCACCCACCATGCCTGGGCGGAAGGGCAGAAAGTTCCACTTGCTGCCTGCGGCCTCCAGCACATCCAGCGTGTCAATGCCCAGGCGGTCAAAAATCACTGCCAGCTCGTTGACCAAGGCAATGTTCAGGTCGCGCTGGGTGTTTTCAATCACCTTGGCAGCCTCAGCCACTTTCAGGCTACTGGCTTTGTGGGTGCCAGCAGCAATGATGCTGCTGTAAAGCGCATCGACCGCGTCGGCGACCTCTGGCGTGCTGCCACTAGTAATTTTTTTGATGGTGGTCAGAGTGTTGACCTTGTCACCCGGGACAATGCGCTCCGGGCTATAACCGCAAAAAAAGTCGTGGTTAAAGCGAAGCCCGCTCACGCGTTCAAGCACAGGCACGCACACTTCTTCAGTGGCTCCGGGATACACGGTGGATTCATAAATCACCACATCGCCAGGCTTGAGCGCCTTGCCCACGGTTTCGCTGGCCTTGCGCAGGGGCGTCATGTCGGGGCGGTTGGCTTGGTCTACCGGGGTGGGCACCGTCACAATGAAAATTTGGCACCCTTTGAGGTCTTCTGGCCTGCTGCTGTAACGCAGTTGTGTGGCGGCCTGCAGTTCGGCGGGGCTGCATTCAAGCGTGTGGTCTTGGCCCGACTGCAGCTCGGAAATGCGCGCCGCGTTGATGTCAAAACCCAACACGGGCCGATGTTTGCCAAATTCCACGGCAAGTGGCAGGCCCACGTAACCCAGGCCAATGATGGCAATGGTTTTGTCCTTCAAGTTCATGCGTAACGGTTGGTTATTGGTTTCAGTGGCAATGCACCATGGGCTATGGCGTGGATAAAGCGCTTGTTCGGTGCCGATCGGTGCAGCAGTATGGCGTACAAGGCAGCCCGCACGCACTGATGCACCGCAAATGCATCATACTGGCTGCGCCATGCGGCGGCATGACATATAGGCAACTTCAATCAGCCACCACACCGGGCAGCAATATGTGCAATGGCCGCCGAGCAAGGCTGGTTTTGTGCGTTGCAGCAAGTTGGCATGCCGTATGCTTTGTGCGGCTGCATCGGCGATAGAATGGACCGCTTGCAGGCCCTGGTTGCCTTGGCACCTTGGTAGAGTTTGACTGGAACCGGAATGCGAACACACTTTTTAAGCGCGCCTCTACAGGCTGGCCAATGGGTTGGTGCCCTGCTGTGCCTGGCGCTGAGCGGCGCTGCCGCCTGGGCGCAGGCCAACACGCCGCCCGCCAGCGCCCAGGGCATGGAGCCCTCGCAGGCCATACCCATCAAGCCCATTGCGGCCGAGCAAGTGGCCCCGCTGGGGGCGGCGGGTGTGGCCGATGCCAAGCCTGCAGCCATAGGTGCAGACTACAAAATCACTCCTAACGACCTGCTGGAGGTAGAGGTGTTTGGGGTGACCGAGCTCAAGCGCACGGTGCGTGTCAACTCCACGGGCCATGTGTCGCTGCCCTTGGTGGGGATGGTGCAGGTGGCAGGGCTCACCCCGTCAGACGCCGAGGCGCTGATTGCGCTGCAGTACGGCAGCAAGTACCTGCAAGATCCGCAAATTTCCATTTTTATCAAAGAGTTCACCACGCAGCGCATTACGCTGGATGGCGCGGTGGTCAAGCCCGGCATTTACCCGCTGACCGGGCAAATTACGCTGCTGCGCGCGCTGGCGCTGGCGGGCGGTGGCTCACAACTGGCCAACCTGGAGCAGGTGATGCTGTTTCGCATTACCCCCCAGGGCCAGAGCTTGGTGGAGAAGCACGATGTGCTCAAAATTCGCCTGGGCGAGGCGCCCGACCCTTTGCTGCAAAGCGACGATGTTGTGGTAGTCAACCGCGATACCCAGCGGGCTGCGCTGCGCGACTCGGTATTCCGCGACTTGGTGGACATACTCAACCCGTTTTCCAACAGCGTGAACAACATTGCGCGCTGATGGTACCGCCCTTGCCCGCCCGGCAGTGGCATGCCGATGCCTGCATAGTAGCCCCATGGCCTGGCCACTGCCCCCCCAATAAAGCCTTTTTTCTGGACTGAGCCCTGATGCCCGACAACCGCCAGCCCCCCAACCCGCACCTGCCTGCCCCCCACCCTGGCCAGCCTGCACAGCAGGCGTTGACCTTGCGCGGCAACTATGGCCTGGGCATGCCCCAGGAGCGCCGCGCCCCCGAGCCCGAGGATGACGACAGTGATGTGATTGACCTGCGCGCCATTTGGCGCCTGATTGTCAAGCACAAGTGGTTGCTGGTATCCATGGCCGTGGCGGGGTTGCTCGCAGCGTTGCTGTTGAGCTTTATTCGTACACCCTTGTACCTGGCTACGACCACAGTGCAGGTGGACAAGCGTGCGGCCAAGGTGGTCAAGTTCAACCAGGAGGCGGACCCCAGCGCAGACTTGGACGACCGCACCGGCCTGGGCACGCAGTTGGAGTTGCTGAAAAGCCGCGTGTTGGCTGAGCGTGTGATAGACGAGTTGCGCCTCGACCGTGTGGGCAGCCTGCCCCAAACTGTGCCAGCCACAGTTGCGCAGGAAGATGCTGCTTCTGACGCCGAGGCAGCCGAAACCGGCACAGGCATGCTGGACAAAATCAGGCAGAGCTGGGAAAAGATCAGCCAACCCGCCACCAGCAGCAATGAGCGCCTGAGCCGCGAAGAGGTTTACAAAGCGTTCACCCGATCGGTATCGATGGAGCTGGTGCGCAACACGCGCATGATCAAGGTGAACGTCGAAAACCCCAACCCCCAGTTGGCAGCGCGCATTGCCAATTCGATCACGCAGGCGTTTATCGCGCTCAATTTGGAGCGGCGATTGGAGTCTTCGTCCTATGCCAAGACTTTTTTGGAAACCCAGTTGTCCCTGACCAAGGCGCGGCTTGAAGAGTCTGAGCGCAAGTTGAACCAGTTTGCGCGCGAGCGCAACATCTTGACCTTGGACGAAAAGACCAACGTCATCAACCAGACCTTTACTGAGTTTTCTGCCGCTTTGGCCAAAGTGGAGCAAGAACGGATCAAGGCAGATTCTGAGTACGAGGCGGTGCGCAAGACACCAGATACTGCCCGCCAGGTGCTGGAGAGCAAGACCATTCAAGACTACAAGGCGCAGCGGAGCAAGCTGGATGCCGAGTACGAGCAAAGCGCCAAAATCTACAAGGACGACTTTCCGAAGATGCAGCAATTGCGTGCCCAGATCAATGACCTGGACGCAAAAATTCAGACAGAGGTGAGCAGCATTCTGGCCTCGGTAGGCAACTACCTGCAGATGACCAAGCGCCAAGAGGCTCTGCTGCGCTCGCGCCTGGAAGAAACCCGCCGCCAAATTGTGCAAGGGCAAGACCAGAGTGTGGATTACAACCTGCTCAAGCGCGAGGTGGATACCAACCGCGAGCTTTACAACGGGCTGCTGCAGCAGGTTAAAGAGGTGGGCGTGGCTGGCGGGGTAGAGACCAACAACATCCAGGTGGTGGACAAGGCAGAGGTACCCCTGTTCCCGTACAAGCCAAAAATTGCGCTGAACACCGCTATTGGTCTGCTGGCTGGCTTGGTGTTGGGGCTGGGCCTGGTGTTCTTGATGGAGTCGCTGGACGATTCGATAAAGTTTGCCGATGAGGTGGAAAAAACGCTGATGGTGCCGCTACTAGGCGTGATTCCCAAAATCAAGCAGAAGGGCGACCTGACGACGAGCATGGCGATGCTGGCCCAACACGACCCACGCGGGCATTTTGCGGAGGCTTACCGATCGGTTCGCACGGCGCTGCAGTTTTCTACCTCTGAAGGTGCACCACGCAGGCTGGTGGTGACCAGTACGGCCAAGAACGAGGGCAAGTCCACCACTTCTTTGGCATTGGCCATCAATTTTGCGCAGTTGGGCCTGAAAACGGTGTTGATTGATGCTGATATGCGCAACCCCACGGTACACAAGTACATGGCGCTGGGCAATAACAGGGGGTTGTCGAGCTTTCTGTCGGGCCATTGCGCTGCTGGGGAGTTGATGCAGGTGACGGAGATTCCGAACCTGGACATCATCACTGCAGGCCCAATTCCACCCAGCCCGGTGGACTTGCTCACGGGCCCGAAACTGGGCGAATTGATGGATTTGCTGCAGGCCGGAGGTGCACAGTTCATTATTCTGGACGGCCCGCCCGTGCTGGGTTTGGCCGATGCGGTGGTGCTGGGCAACCAGGTACCCGATGTGCTGTACGTGGCACAGGCCAGCCAGACGCGCAAGAGCCACATCAAGGACGCCTTCCGCCGTCTGCGCATGGCGGGGATTGTGCCGCGCGGCGTGGTTCTGACCAAGACAACGGCTCAGAACACGGCCTATTACACCTACGACAACTACTACGGCTATGGCGCTGGTACGGCCGATAAGGCTGACGCCAAGGGGCCTAAAACCCAGCCCATGGCGTACGAGAGCTGAACGGCAACAGTACGAAGGTTGTAAAGGTGAATATGGATCGACTGGCGGGCTTGCTGCTGGACTTTGGACGCGCACCCGGCAACTACCTATTGCGCCTGCGGGAGCCGCGAGAACTTTTTGACGAGTTTGACGTGGTGGCCCAATGGGCTCTCAACCGCATTCCTCCAAACCTGCAATTGCAAGCTGAAGACTTGCGTGCGGCAGCAGTGTTGTTCATTCAGCGGGCTTGCTTTGTGCCGGACTGCACTCATTACCAAGTGCTTGGTTTGCAGCAGCGCGACTACCCAGCTGAGGAGGTCCGAGCCAGGTACCGCACCATGATTCGTTTGGCGCACCCAGACATGGGTGTAAAGGGCCTTCCCACCAATGCCGCCAGCTTGGTGAACCGGGCCCATGAGGTGTTGACCACGCCTGCGTTGCGCGAAAGGTATGACGAACAATTATTGAGCGGTCAAATGGGCGGAGCCACTGTGGTGCCTCCAACGGCGGCGCGCCCCGTTTCCAGAGTGGTGGAGCACCAGCACGGCTGGCAAGAGCAAATGCACATGCTCAAAGCACAGCACCCCAAGGCGCTGCGGGCGGCACTGGCCTTGGGCAGTGTTGGGGTTGTGGTGGCAGGCGTGCTTCTGTGGGCAGCACAGGAAACCAACGATTCCAGTCGCATGCTGATTGTGGCCCGTGCCCCAGGATCGCTGCCCGTACAGGCACGCCCTGCAGGAGCGTCGCCTTCGGATAGGCACCAGCTTGCGATGAGCCATAACCTGAGTGTGGCCCAGCCCTCGGACGACACTCGTGCTGTGCGTGATGGTGTGGGCACAGCTTCGAAGTCAATGAGAGCAAATTCCAGCGGCGCCGTGTCGTCTGCACCTGCCGTAGCTTCAGCGCCAGACAGAAAACACTCTCTGAGCCAAGCTCGCACGGAAGACTTTGTGGCACAGCGTGTTGCAATGAATGCGCCTGCACCTGCACCTGCACCTGCACCTGCACCTGCACCTGCACCTGCACCTGCACCTGCACCTGCACCTGCACCTGCACCTGCACCTGCACCTGCACCTGCACCTGCACCTGCACCTGCACCTGCACCTGCACCTGCACCTGCACCTGCACCTGCACCAGCACCAGCACCAGCACCAGCACCAGCACCAGCACCAGCACCAGCACCAGCACCAGCACCAGCACCAGCACCAGCACCAGCACCAGCACCAGCACCAGCACCAGCACCAGCACCAGCACCAGCACCTGCTGCGGTCAGTCCGGCACCAGCAACACAGCCTGCCACCACGGCCTGGACCGTGGATGCAGAGGGCGCGCGCATGTATTTGTCAGAACTGGTCACCCGGCTGGAAAACCCCTCAGAGGCGCGTCGTGTGAATGCTCACCTCAAGAGCATGAAGGTAAAGGGCGCGTTGCTTGCCCCCGCTCTGAAATTGCTGAATGAAAGCCCAGACTTGCAGGTGCGCCAATCACATTGGACTGAAAGCGCCAGACCTGGTGTGCTGAATGTGCAAACCACGGTGGTGGTGCAGCCTAAATCGTCCGCTGCTGATCAGAGAGTTTTCAAATTCAGAGTGACGGCAGAATTCCAAGGCACCGCAGAGGGAACGATGCTTGCCACTTTGGACGTCCGGGAAAGCGAATGACTGTTGCAACCAAGCGATCACCGGTTTTGATGGTGCTTTGGTTGGGTTTGTGGCTGGGCGTCGCCGGAGTGCTCTGCTGGGTGGCCTGGCCACAGCAGATTGAGCGCGGTTGCTGGCTTGAGGAGTGGCCTTTGGACGAAAGCTGCCCTACCCTGCTTGCTCCGGTGGATAGAGTGAATCATCCTGAGATATTTCAGCAGCATCTTCAGGCAAACCCAGGCGATGCGATGGCCTACGCACGCCTGCTGTATGCACTGTGGAAGAAGCAAGACCCCTTGGCACAGGATATGTTGCGGCACGCGATGACGCTTGCGCCCAACGACTCGCGGGTGTTGATCATTCTTGCTGCCGACGGCTTGGCAAAAGAAGATTGGCCGCTTGCATCCAGGGCTTTGATTCGTTTGGTGGAGCGTGGAAACCCAGACGCACGCAAATATCTTTTGGAGCTTATGCTCAATCCTGCTACGCAGGGGGCCGTCCTGGGTCAACTCGATCACAACGCCTATTGGCTAGACGCCATGCTGGCGACTGCTCCCCCCAAAACTCCGCCGGTGTTACTACAGCAGTTTGTAAGCGAAGGGCATGCGTTGGGCGTCGTCAAAACGCAAACTGTGCTGAACATGGTAGATAAGCTCAAAGCGAGTGGTGACTGGATGGACGCGTACACGCTTTGGGTGGCTTTGCGCCAGCAGGTTGACAGCGGGTTGCACAACCCGGGCTTTGACCAGCGGTCTCTACGAAGGGGTTTCGATTGGGAATGGCCTCAGCAGGCTGCCAACAAGCAGGGCATGCGAATAACACAGGTTCCTGCTTCTCCACGGGCGGGTTCCATGTTGGAACTGGAGTTGACAGCTCGGGGATCGCTTCCGGTGTCATTGATTGGGCAAACGATGTTGGTGCTGGGTGAAAACTTCAAACTAGAAGGCCGCTATATGAGCGATCGCATGCGCTCCAAAGAAGGCCTTTCGTGGGTGCTGCGCTGCGCGGCGGGAGGAGACCGCTGGGCGCAGTCCGAGCCTCTCAAGGATACACAGCGGCAATGGCAAGGTTTTGAGATCCGCTTTAAAGTGCCGCCGGAGTGTTTTGGCATGGTGCGGCTCCAACTGGAGGCTTCTGCACTGTGGGAAGCACGTGCCGGTATGTCAGGAGTGATGTATTTTGATGATTTCAAACTGACCCCGTTGGGCATTGGACCCGCCAATGATTGACCTGCATACCCATATCCTGCCTGCCATTGACGACGGTGCAAAGACGCTGGAAGTTTCCTTGGAAATGGCTCGAATTGCCGTGTCTGACGGAACTTCCGTCATGGCTTGCACGCCGCATATCTACCCAGGGCTGTACATGAACGACAGCCCTGGCATTCATGCAGCACGGGACAAGTTGCAGCACGCTTTGGATACTTTCCATATCCCCCTGAAACTAGTGGTGGGTGCTGACGCACATTTGGTGCCAGAACTGCTGGATGGGTTGTCCAAAGGACGCGTTCCAACTTTGCATGGTTCACGCTATTTTTTGTTGGAACCTTCACACCACGTAGCTCCACCTCAGTTTGAGAACTCTGTTTTTCAAATCATGGCGGCCGGGTATGTACCGGTCATCACACACCCCGAGCGTTTGGTCTGGATCGAGCACCATTACCCGGCATTTCTGGAGCTTGCCCGACGAGGCGCATGGTTGCAGCTGACCGCAGGATCGATCGTCGGAAAGTTTGGCAAACCCGCCCGCTATTGGAGCGAAAAATTACTGGGCGACGGAGTGGTTCATCTGATCGCCAGTGACGCCCACAACACCAGCAAGCGTAACCCTGTGATGTCGGACGCACTTCCCACCTTGGAATCTGCCCTGGGCAAGGAAGAAGCCCAGCGACTGGTGCTGGACCGGCCACGGGCCATTTTGGATAACAAAGACCCAGGGGAGGTTGCAGCGGTGCCGGGACTCGCTGATTCCTCAACGTCCCATCTCAGAGCGGGCCAGCCATGGTTCAAACGGTGGTTTCGGAGGGTCTGAAAAGGGGGTATTTTTTGAGAGGTTGAGGGCATTTCTGAAAATATACCCCCAAGACTACCCCCAAAAAACCCCGGCTTCAACAGGACGCATCAGGACGGTACAGGACGAAAAAAACCCCGCTGGTCAATGACTTAGCGGGGTTTTTTGGACTGTACCGGACGGTACAGGATGCATTTCTGGCGGAAACGGAGTCCGCCGGAATCGAATTTATGAAGGTTTCTAGTTATCTCCTATCGTTGCGCTAACTTGTTGCCACACAAGGAAAAATAGCCAAAAACATATATCCAGATATTTACAGAAGTCTACCCTCTATCGTAAAATTTTGGGCGGGTGTTTGGGCGGGTAGCCACACACCCCGCTGCAATCAATTGCAGAACTCGCAATGCGACTCCCAAACAGCGATTCACATTCAAGCCAAGATCAACGCACGGGAGGGGCAGGCATGCCAAAGGTAGCCAAGGAACTAAGCGCACTGGAAGTGAAGAACCTTCCCCCCGGAGCGCATGCCGTGGGCGGGGTAGCTGGCCTGATTCTGGAAGTCAGCAGCACAGGCGGGAAGACGTGGATTCTTCGCGTCAGAACAGGCAGCAAGCGCCGGGAAATCGGTTTGGGAGGCTACCCCTCAATCTCCCTTAGCGAAGCCCGCAACAAGGCCAGAGACACGCGGGAAGCCATCGGCAAGGGGGTTGACCCGGTAGCAGAAAAGCAGGCGGCAAAGGCCGCGCTACTTGCCCAGCAATCCGCATTGAAAACCTTCAGTTGGTGCATGGACGCCTACCTCGTTGGCATGGAAGGCCAATGGAAGAACGCGAAGCACGCCGCCCAATGGCGTAGCACGCTTGAGACTTACGCCAATCCGATCATTGGCAAACTGTCCGTGCAATCAATTGCCCTGCCCCATGTGCTGGATGTGCTGAACCAGCCGCAAGCAGAAAAGGGCAATGCCGCGCTATGGGACTGCAAAAATGAAACCGCGTCCCGCCTTCGTGGGCGTGTTGAAAAGGTGTTGGATTGGGCGACAGTCCACGGCTACCGCGATGGCCTCAACCCTGCCCGCTGGAAAGGCCATCTAGACGCGATCCTGAAGAATCCCGGCAAAGTGCAGAAGACCGAGCACCACAAGTCAATCCCGCACGGGGAAATGAACCCCTTCATGCAGGCGCTGCGCCAGCAGGACGGCACGGGAGCCCGCGCCCTTGAATTCGCCATCCTATGCGCCAGCCGTAGCGGGGAAGTACGCGGGGCAGCGTGGGAAGAATTCGACCTGAAGAAAGGACTATGGACTATCCCCGGAGAACGCATGAAGGCAGGCAAGCCTCACACCGTGCCACTGTCAAAGCAGGCCCTGCAACTGATTGCAGCAATCGAGCCCACGGCAGGCACTGACCTTGTTTTCCCATCCCCACGGGGCAAGGTGCTTTCCGACATGACCCTGACCGCAGTCATGCGCCGCATGCAGCTTGAAGCAGTCCCCCATGGTTTCCGGTCAACCTTCCGCACATGGGGCGGGGAGCAAACCGCATACCCCCGTGACCTGTTGGAAACAGCCCTCGCCCACACGCTGGAAAGCAAAGTGGAAGCCGCCTACATGCACGGCACCCAAATTGAAAAACGCAGAAAACTAATGCAGGATTGGGCGGATTATGTCGATTTACCAAAATCGCAGGGAGAAAACATATTGCCGTTGAAATCCGTGAATGCGTGAATGCGTGACTATTGACGCCAGTAGAGGACTTGATACAATTAGCGCAACCTCATAAGTCAATGGAGTGCCGAGGGAAGCTGTAGGGCTTCCGCGCACTCCTTTTTTGTGCCTGAAGCCTTGCAATCTGTATTCGATTGTATGAGGCAGAAAAATGGCACTGAAGATTATCAAGAAGGGCGATGCACCCGCGCCCCAAGCAACCGCAGCAGCGGTTAGCGTAGCCGCTACCCCAGCGGCACCACTCCCCACGCCAGAGAAACCAAAAAAAGGGCAGGCAAAGCGCCTTCCTGTTGACGGCATCCGCCTTGACCTTCCAATGCGCTTACGCACGGGTCATATGCTGTCATTGTTTGGCGTGTCTGGTGCGCAGTTCTACAAACTACGCAAGCTGGGGAAAATCCCAAAACCAGCGGGCCACATAGGCACCGGCGAGCGCCCCGCGCCCTATTGGATCACCACCGAGATTGCGCCCTTCATTTTTTCCTCGCAATAGGTGGCGCAATGGCTAACAGCACTTCCCGGCTGGGGCAGCGCCCATTCAAAAGCCTATTGCGTGAATGCAATGCGTGGCTTGCAGATAGCGGCCTTCGCGTACGTGATTGGGCTATGGGCGATCCTAATATACCGCCTAGCAAGCGCTTCTATCTGGAAACCGCTGATTCAGACGATTGGGACGTGATTCCTTGCCTACGCACTTTCCATGCGGAATTGCAGGCAAAACACGCCACACAAAACACCATAGTTGCAGGATAAGTCTGCAATCAATTGCAGAGAGAAGTAATCAGAAATGACAGACAGAGAATATATGGAGCAGGAGCTATTGTTTGAAGATAGCTACAGCCGTCTTCCCCGACTCCTTGAACACACCTTTGATTTATACGCCGACGACTGGCTGCACTTGCTGGGGGAGTCATGGGAGTGCTGCGACAACATCGGGCCGTATCTAGATGAAATTCGAGAGACAGTCACCTATCACTGGCCGCTCACACCGATCTGGCAAATGATGGATGCAAAAGAAATTGCCGCATTCGATGCACTGCCCGATGTGTTGACCATTTATCGAGGATGCTATGAAATCAACAAGTGGGGTGCAAGCTGGTCACTTAATCGTGATGTGGCTGAGAAATTTCCGCACCTCACGCGCTATAGCAATGAAGGACGCCCCCTGCTAATCAAGGCGACGATTCCCAAGAACAGGGTGGCCGCGCTGAAACTGGGGCGTGGAGAAGAAGAGATTGTGACGTTCCTTCGTCCAAAGTGCATTTCAATATCAACGGCGCGACAGCGAGAATATGCGGCAGTGGCTTAGATAAAAAAATCCCCCGCATACTGGCAGGCATACGGGGGAAATTCTCTGAGCAAGAGAAGGAATGAGCCTCCATTATAACAGCCAGTCACTGGCAATAACAATGCCCCATTCTTAAATCATCCCATCCTCTAGTAAGGGGGTTTAGGGAAGATGAAAGAGAGGATGAAGGGGTAAAAAGAAGAGCATGGAATGAATGAAAGGGTCAGCCATGGCCGTAGTCATAGCGCAGAGAAGGAAGATAGACAGAATGAAAATAACTGTACCCTTGAACCCAGATCAGTACAGCGTAGCCCTGTCTATCCTTCATGGGATTGCAGATGTAGCAGACTCTCCAAATCTGAAGCATTGGCGGGGGCAGTACGGATCACGCTTGATGCTGAAGAGTGGCCTCCAATCAATTGCACAGGTCAGCACGGGTATAAGCAAGACGCAATACCGATATTGGCAGTGGGAGCTATGGCCGGATCACATCGCCCGCAATGAATACGCTCTAGCATGGGAAGAATTTCAAGCCCTCTTCAACATCCTTGCCGCAGATCATGACCCGGTTTACAGCCTGGATCATGCAATGGATATGGGAAAGATGTCCTACCTTGAGATTGCCCGTGATTTTATCGGAGTTAATAAGCAAGACTTGTTTCCCTGGACTGCCCACGCAAAAAAGGGTGACATTTGGCAAAAGGGCATTGAAAAGGGTTCAATTTACGTTGGCGGCAAGGATAGCCCCCGTCAATTTGTGATTTATGACAAGCGCCTGCAATTGATTGCAAAGGGGCAGCACTGCCCATACCCGTCATTAGTCAGAGTGGAAGTCAGATTGAGGCACCCCGGAATTCTGGCAAGAGATTTAGACCAGCTTGAAGATCCTTTCCAATCATTGCACATTGCCAGTTTTTCAAAGGCTCGTGCTTTGTCAAAAGAAAAACAGTGGCAGTCATTCATTCAGAATGCATCAAATAATGGTGCATCAATGGCATTTTCTCAATTATCAAAGCATTACAGGAAAATCTACCGAGAGCGCTTAACCGAATGCACGGCCAAATGGTGGAACTAAATCAATGGATCAGATAAAATATGACCATGCACATTCGCAAAGGATCGGGTCATGAAAATTAAAACCATTGCGCGAGAGTTGAAAAATGCTGATGTCCGCTTTATCAGCCTTGTTTCTCGTGGCGCAAACCGCATCCCATTTCGTATTCTCAAAAAATCTTCTGAAGGGGAAAATCAAATGATCGACCTGACCACGTTGCGCCCCGTTCTGAAGGGCGAGAAAATCCAAGCGCCCGCTAAAAAGGCCGCAAATCTGCCCGGTTTCGCGCAGATTTTGGGGGCGAGCGTTTCCCGTGACATTGGCACCCCAGCGCCAGCCGTACCAGTTGCCCCTGCAAAGCCAGTGCAGCCCCTGCAATCAATTGCAGCGAGCACCCGAGATACACACGCACCGGCCAGCGGGGGCAAACCTACACGGCAGGCGTTCAACACGCCCAAACAACCGGCCAGCACGTTGCCAGCGGCAAGCCGTGACAACCCCGTGACCTACGCCAGTTTGCAGGCCGCAATTGATGCCGCCATGGGCAAGCAACGCGACGAAGCCAAGGCCGCAGCGTTCAACCAGTCGCGCAGCGCCTTCAGCCGCATTCACAAATCCACGGCACCCGATGCCCGTAGTGGCATCGGCAACGCCCACGCGCTGCGGAATTTTGGGGGACGCATGGCCGCTGCCATTTTGGGCGGCACAGCACGCAAGGATGAAGGCCACAGCCTGCCCCATAACACCGGGTTCCGTGCCGTGTCTGGTGCCAGCTTGAAGGGCTAACCGGCCATGCTGCAATTGATTGCAGCGACCGCCGCACCTTCACCAATGTTCAGGAATGTTCAGCCCCATGGAACAAGCACCAGCCACCGACAAACAGCCTACCGGCCTATCTGCAAAGCAGGTTCAGGCCGTGTATGCGCTGGCAGCGGGGGCAAGCAGGAAGGCCACTGCAAAGGCGCTGGGGATGGAGCCCCACACCCTCACGCGCTGGGGCCAGCTACCGGCATTCCGTGCCTTGCTTGGGCAGGTGACAGCCAGCATAGAAGCTGACTCCCTCTATGCCGTGAAGGTGCAACGGTTGAAGGCGCTGGATACCTTGTCTGACCTCATGGACGAACAACACCCCGCACAGGTGCGATTGTCAGCAGCACGGGCAGCGCTGGATTTACCAGCCCCCGCACTCACGCCAGTTGAAGACGCGAACGCACTTTTTGAAGGTGTGATGAAGCACTTCAAGAAACAGGAAGAAGCCCATGGAATCGGCCCCAAACACTAGCCCGCGCCTCAAGCCCGCCGCCCCATACAGCAGCGATCCCCGAGAGCGTTTTGAAGCCCAGCGCATGGAAGGCGATTGCAAGGGCCATAGCCCAGCTACACGCGCTGCCATGGCATGGGTCATTGCTGCCACCGTACCGGATGCTCGTGCATCCCAACTTGCAATGTGGGCGGATGCGCAACTATGGCAGGCAGCAAAAGCAGCGTATAAGGTGAACCCTGAAGTCCTGCACACGCTGCCCGATAGCATCCTGCAATCAATTGCATGGGGGGAAGCCGTAGCCCTGCAATGGGGCTTGCGCGGGCAGACGGAAGACCTACCGACAGGCCCCGACCTTTTCGCCATCATTAATGCAGCATCCCCCGGCTTTGGCGATGCCATCAAGGTGCTGGTCTATGACGTTGACCTACCGCCCTTCAATGACTTGCGATGGAAGCTGCAAAGCTACGTTGAAGACCCCTTCAAGCCATCTTTCAACAACTGGCTTTGCCTGCCCTGGTGGCGGGATCAGAGCCTAGACGAATCCAGCGCCTTGAAGGAGTCGCTTGCGATGCTTGAAATGCCTACTGATAGACGTTGACGCTATCCACTGCAAAATTTTTGTAGCTCAGTTGCAGTCTTGCACGCTTGCGCCCGTCAGTTGTCGGAACGTTGAAGTATTCGATTTCACGCCCGCCGATGTTCTGCACCGAAGCAGGTTCACCAAGAATGTCATTGACAAAGGCGCGCGGTTTTTCGCGCAGTAGTCGGGGGTAGGTGCCAGAGTCACAAACCTGATGCTCTAGGCATCCGCGCAGTAGCTTTGCATCTTCCTTGGTTTCCGCATCCCACTGTTCGCGGGCGTCAGCGCTCAGTTTGGCGAGTCGGGCAGTGCTTGCCCTGACTTCATCCAACGCCTTTTGCTGCCCCTCAGTCAGCTTTTCCTCGATTGGCGGGGGTGCCTTTGGCGCTTCGGGGGCGCGCACTGCAGGCGCTTTCTGCGGCGCGCTTGCAACGGGCGTCACTTTGTCCTTCTTGGGCAGGATCGCCGCAACTAGCCCGATGGCGAACACGATCAGCAACCACTTGCCGATGCCGCCTTTGCTCTTCTTCGCGGGGGCCGATGTCCCGCAGTGCGGGCAAGTCTTCGCCTCTGTGCTGACCTGCTTGCCGCACTCCTTGCACGTTGTCATTGCCATGCTGCATCACTCCTCATAGCTTGGTTCACACAATTCTAACTATAGGTGGAAGACTGAAGCGCGACAAAGCCAGATGCTTTGCTCACTTTAGTGGGCATACATGACAGGACTGGAAAAGGCTTTTGGTAGTGCGTTGCGCGAGATGCGCAATCAGCGGGCGTTGTCTCAAGAGGCGTTGGCCTTTGAGGCAGAGCTTGCCCGCAACTACATCAGCCAGCTTGAGCTAGGCAGCAAGTCCCCGAGTCTGCGAACCATCTTCAAGCTGTGCAAGGTGCTGGAAATCAGCCCTGCAACAATGATTGAAGATGTTGAGCGTAGGATGGATGCACCCAAGAAGACTCTTACCACCCCTGCCCGGTAAGTTCAGCAGCAAGGATAGACGCCCTCCTGCAACTGATTGCAGGATAGCCTGCATGCACCCCAAAAGCTGGCTGTCCCTGCCGTGGTGACCGGATCAAATGGCGGCGTAGCCAACGCCTCCAAGATCAATTCAATATTAATTCTCTTCCCCTTTCCGGCCAAGCTGCTACATTCTGATGCATTCTTATGCGCATCAAGCGAGAGGGAAGGCTTATGGCGACTGTCAATCCGAAGACACGAGTTTCAACATACTACAAACTTGGTCGGGATCAAACGACTCTAGATTTTGTTGATGTGCCGATAGGGAATGATATTCCTGTGTTTCTTGATCCAAGTCGCTTGCGCAGCATGGACTCCACTTGGGCATCAGAATGCACATCATTGCTTCAGCACTTTTTTGAAAATCTTCTTGAGCATGTAAGAAATAACTCCCAAGCCGCTGGGCTGGCTATGCTGGAAGGTCTTTCAGAGCGCAATGAATTTCACTTAGGGCTTTCCAAAGGGCGCTCTCAGGGCAGCGGTTTAGGGTCAGTTTTTGCCCTTAGATTTTGGATGGCGCTGACTAAGAGCAAAGCCGGGTCTACTGGCTTACTTAAAGACTTAGAGGATGCATGCTTATTCATAGAAGGAGTTGGGCCTGATCGAATTTCCGATGCAACATGCAATATTATCCGGGGGCCTTTAATTAGATATACACAGGAAATGTGTCACTACTATGGAATCCCTATGGATAAGCAAGTTCCATCAGGTCCCGTGTGGAACCCGATCAGTGGACGATGGGAAGATTCTCTAGTCGAACTGCCAACCACCAAATACGGAACACTTTTACTTGTACCAAAAATTGCGGTACGCCACCGATTTGTCTACGATTCGACAAAATATTACACGCACTATCTGTTGCCTCTAATGCAAGAGCATGAAAAATCAATCAATTCTGGATTGGTACATGTTCTCTTAGATGGCAGAAAAAGGGTTACAAAGAAAGACCTAAAAGAAAAATATGGCGTAGACAAGCTAGTTATTGCCGATAAAACACTTCAGCATCCTACTGGACTTGATAAATATCGGGAAGATGCTCGTCGCACTTCCACACCGCTATCGCACGTTCAGTTGGCAGAAATTGAAAATATAAGCAACCCGAGATTCGATAAATTATTGTCAGACTTGATAAAAATTCCTACTGGAAAAACCAGCGCCACTGATTATGAAAATGCGGTGGAAGCATTGCTCAGTGCCCTGTTTTTTCCATCGCTCTCATTCCCGCAGAAACAGACCAAAATTCATGAGGGCAGAAAGCGAATTGATATAACTTACGTCAATAATTCGCGCGATGGATTTTTTCGTTGGCTATCTTCAAATTATCCGGCTGCACATATTTTTGTGGAATGTAAAAATTATGGCAAGGAAGTAGAAAACCCTGAAATTGATCAGTTGTCGGGGCGTTTTGGCCCTAGTCGTGGTCAAGTTGGATTGCTTGTCTGTAGATCACTCGAAAATGAAAATCTGCTTTCAAGGCGCTGCATCGACACGGCCCATGATCATCGCGGATTCATTGTTCATCTAACGGATGAAGATTTAACTACCTTGGTTAAGGATTACTCCGCATCGAACGGTGGCAGTGACTACCCGTTGCTGCGGAGAAAATTCAATGCGTTGGTGCTGTAGACGCGTTTGCCTTCGAGAACGCAACCCGTCATGGTGATGCGGCCCTATTGGTCGCAAGCGTCTACGGGTGACAGTGACCCTGCATCCGACAAAGGGCAAGGCAATCCGGTCTAGCTTCGACTTTTCAAGCGATCCTGGCTATGTGTTCATGCCAAGCGCAACACCTTGAGGCTAGCCGATGCCCGCTGCAATCAAGTGCAAGCCTACCGGGTTGACTTTGGGCGGGTGTTTGGGCGGGGCGAAGGGTCGCAAAAGAAAAACCCTAAGTGAATCAATCACTTAGGGTCAATCTTGGCGGAAACGGAGGGATTCGAACCCTCGATGAGGCTCTACACCCCATACTCCCTTAGCAGGGGAGCACCTTCGGCCACTCGGTCACGTTTCCAGGCAATCCCGCTATTATGCCTCAGTTTGAGGCCGTTTTTCACTCTGCGGGCTTGTCGAGGTCGAAGGCCGTGTGCAGGGCACGCACGGCCAGCTCCAGATACTTCTCGTCGATGACGACCGACGTCTTGATTTCGGAGGTGGAAATCATCTGGATGTTGATGCCCTCTTCGCTCAGCACGCGGAACATGGTGCTGGCCACGCCCACGTGGCTGCGCATGCCGATACCGACGATGCTCACCTTGCAGATCTTGGCGTCGCCCACCACGTCCTGGGCGCCCAGCGCCGGAAGGACCTTTTCCTTGAGCAGCTCGATGGCGCGCGCATAGTCGTTGCGATGCACGGTGAAGCTGAAGTCGGTCTTGCCGTCCTTGCTCAGGTTCTGGATGATGACATCGACTTCGATGTTGGCATCGGCCACGGGGCCGAGGATGCGGTAGGCGATGCCGGGGGTGTCGGGCACGCCGAGCACGGAAATCTTGGCTTCATCGCGGTTGAAGGCGATGCCGGATACGACGGCTTGTTCCATTTTTTCGTCTTCCTCAAAAGTGATCAGCGTGCCGGACTTGGCTTCTTCGTTGATGTCGATGTCCCAGGGCGTGAAGCTGGAGAGCACGCGCATGGGCACCTTGTACTTGCCGGCGAATTCGACCGAGCGGATCTGCAGCACCTTGCTGCCAAGGCTGGCCATTTCCAGCATTTCCTCGAAGCTCACCGTGGTCAGGCGGCGGGCGGCGGGCGCCACGCGCGGATCGGTGGTGTAAACGCCATCGACGTCGGTGTAGATCAGGCACTCGTCGGCCTTCATCGCGGCCGCCACGGCCACGGCGGAGGTGTCGGAGCCGCCCCGGCCCAGCGTGGTGATGTGGCCGTGTTCGTCGATGCCCTGGAAGCCGGTGACGATCACCACCTTGCCGGCGGCCAAGTCGCCACGCACGCGCTGGTCGTCAATGGATTCGATGCGTGCCTTGGTGTAGCTGCTGTCGGTGCGGATGGGCACCTGCCAGCCGGCGTAGCTGACGGATTCCATGCCTTCGGCCTGCAGCGCAATGGCCAGCAGCGCCGAAGAGGCCTGCTCGCCCGTGGCGGCCAGCATGTCGAGCTCGCGGTGGTAGGCCTGCGTGGCGCGCTCGGGCGCCAGTTCCTTGGCCAGGGCCAGCAGGCGGTTGGTCTCGCCGCTCATGGCGCTGGGCACCACGACCATCTGGTGGCCTGCGCGTGCCCATTTGGCCACGCGCTTGGCGACGTTGCGGATGCGCTCGGGCGAACCCATCGAGGTGCCGCCGTATTTGTGAACGATCAATGCCATGGGAGAGCTGTGTGACGAATCCGGTGGCTGCGGCGCGGGGTGGACACTGTTTTGGTGGGCGCCGCCAGGCTTCGTGCAGTTGGGGCCAAAACTCAGGGATTGTACCAACGCAGGCCATCGCCATCGCGTACCACCATCCCGCGCCCGGCCTTGAGATGGATCTGGTGGCCGCGCGTGCGGCAGGCGTCGAGCTGCAACAGCAGCGCCTGCAGTTGTGCAGCGCTGGGGGTGGTGTGGTGTGCCTGGCGCAGCCAATGGCGCAGCACATTGGCCTGGCGCGCTCGACCCAGTTGTTGCAGCGCGGCAATGCGCGGCGGGCAGCCCACCTGGGCCAGGTCCTGCGCCGCCAACTCCTGCAGCAGCTCGCTGGCCTGGGCGGCATGTGCTGCACTGCGGGCAAAGGTATCGCGAAACGCGGGGAAGGCGGCCTCCAGCGCAGGCAGCAGTTGCGCACGGATGCGGTTGCGCGTGTACTGCGGATTCTGGTTGCTGGGGTCTTCCACCCAATCCTGGCCACGCGCGCGCAGCCAGTCGCGCACATGGACGCCGGGCACTTGCAGCAGCGGACGGTACCAATGCAGCCCCGCCGCCCGCCAATGCGCCGGCATGGAGGCCAGCCCCGCCACCCCGGCACCGCGCGACAAGGCCAGCAGCAGGGTTTCGACCTGGTCATCCGCATGCTGCGCCAATGCTATTGATTTGATAGCTAGCTCCGCAATACCAGAAAGCGCTGCAGCTTCAATACACTGGTATCTTGCAATGCGTGCCGCATCCTCGGGGCTCTGCCCCGGTGCCGCGCGCGCATCCACACGCTGCACGACCAGGGGCACACCCAGGCGCTGGCACAGCGTGGTGCATTGCTGCTCGAAGGCGTCGGCGGCGTCCTGCAAACCGTGGTGCACATGGACGGCCGCCACCTGGCCCGGCCATCGTGCCGCGCAGGCCAACAGCAAGGCCGTGGAATCGGCCCCGCCGCTGAAGGCGACCGCCAGGGGCAGCACGGGGTCAAACCCCGCCATGGCCTCATCGATCGCCAAGGTCACCGGCGGGCTCCAGAAAATTGCACTGTGCACATGCGCTGATTGTGCGACAGGTCGCCCTGCGTGGACGCGCGGTAGCGCGCAGGCTGCGCGGTGCGCCGCGCTTCAGTCCCCTGCGCAAGGGGAGAAAATCCGCGTCACGACGCCAGGCGGAAGCTCCCCACCACCTCGGTCAGGCGCACGGACTGGTCCTTGAGGCTTTGCGCCGCTGCGGCGCTTTCCTCGACCAAGGCGGCGTTCTGTTGCGTCATCTGGTCCAGGTGGCCCACGGCCTGTCCGACCTCGGCAATGCTGGTGCTTTGCTCGTTGGTCGAGGCCGCGATCTCGGCCATGATGTCGGACACCCGCTGCACGGCCTGCACCACTTCAGACATGGTGGTGCCCGCATCGTTGACGAGGCGCGAGCCGTTGGAGACCTGCTCCACCGAGGTGCCAATGAGCTGCTTGATCTCCTTGGCCGCCTCGGCGCTGCGCCCTGCCAGCGCACGCACCTCGCTGGCCACCACGGCAAAGCCACGCCCCTGCTCGCCGGCACGTGCGGCTTCCACGGCGGCGTTGAGTGCCAGGATGTTGGTTTGAAAGGCAATGCCGTCGATCACCTGGATGATGTCCTCGATCTTGCGCGAAGCGGCGTTGATCTGATCCATGGTGCGCACCACGTCCCCCACCACCTGGCCTCCGCGCTGCGCCACAGTGGAGGCCTGGGCCACCATCTG
The DNA here is from genome assembly GCF_010020825.1 of Acidovorax sp. 210-6. Lineage (GTDB taxonomy): Bacteria > Pseudomonadota > Gammaproteobacteria > Burkholderiales > Burkholderiaceae_C > Simplicispira > Simplicispira sedimenti. The sequence continues at coordinate 940,741 of NZ_JAACJE010000001.1, read as the reverse complement.
GTTGGCCTGGCGCGCGGCATCGGCGTTGTGGCGCACGGTTTCGGTCAACTGCTGCATCGATGCGGTGGTTTCCTCCAGGCTGGAAGCCGTCAGCTCGGTGCGGCTGCTCAGGTCCTGGTTGCCAGTGGCGATCTCTTCGGCGGCCACGCGTACCGAGCCACTGGCATCGCGGATCTGCACCAGCACGCCGGCGAGCTTGCTGGCAAAACTGTTGAAACCCTCGGCAATCTGCGCCAGTTCGTCCTCGCCATGGGCGTCGATGCGGCGCGAAAGGTCGCCCTCGCCCGAACCAATGTTGCGCATGGCATCGCGCACCTGCGTCAGGCGCCGCAGCCGCTGCGCCAGAATGCCTGCCAGCACCGTACCTGCCACCACCAGCACCACCAGCCCGGTCAGCACCGACACCTGCAGCATGGTACCGATGGCCGACAGCGCCTCGGCCTTGTCCAGCGCAATGGCCAACATCCAGCCCGTGCCCTCCACCGGCGCGACGGCCAGCAGCACGGGGCGGCCCTGCAGGTCCATGCCCTTGAGCTCGGCACTGCGCGCCATTTCAGCCAATGCCGCCGCAGACAACTGGGGCGAAAGCTCTGCCGCTGGCTTCAGGGCCAGCTTCACCTCCGGGTGGGCGATGATGTTGCCGTCCCCCCCCACCAGGAAGGCGTAGCTGGAGGGGGTGGGCTTGATCGAGGCCACATTGGCCACCACCGCCGCCAGCGAGACATCGCCCGCCATCACCGCCTTGATGTCACTGCCCTGGCGCGCCGCCTGGGCAAAGGTCACCACCAAGCCAGCACCACCCGCATCGGCATAGGGCGCCGTCAGAATGCCCCCCTGTGCCGCGGCAGCCTGCTGGTACCAGGGACGGGCCGTAGGATCGTAGTCGGGCGGCAAATTCTGCGGCTCGGAGAACACCGTGCGCTTGTCCGCGTAACCAAGGTAGGTGGTGTGAAAGCTGCCTGCCTTTTGCAGCATGTTGAGGTAGCGCGCCGGGTCTGCCTCTTCGAGGACGGCAGCCGAGGACTGGACGATGGCCGCCTTGGCGCGCACCCAGTCGCGCAGGGCCTCTGTGTGGCTCAGGGCCAATGCGCGCGACTGGGCACTGAGCTGGCTGTAGGCCTGGCTGCGCACCGATAGGTAGTTGGCCGTGGCCAGGGCACCCAGACCCGCTAGCAGGCAGACCACACAAATCAGCAAGATTTGACCCCGCAGGGTCTTGAGGATGGCCATGGTGCTCTCCTATGTCCGCCTGCTGAGGCGGCTTTGGAGAAGATATTACATCTGGATGCAATTGGCTGCCCACGGGTTTGCACGCGCCCGTGGGCCTGGCGCCACGATGGCGCCCCACCTGCGCCAGATCAGTGGTCGGCCTTGGTGTCGGTAAAGCGCCCGTAGCTCTGCAGGCGCTCGTAGCGGCGGTCGAGCAGGTCCTTCACCTTCAGGTCCGCCACCTGGCGGAAAGCATCGCCCAGGGCACGCTTGAGCAGCGAGGACATTTGCTTGGGGTCGCGGTGGGCACCGCCCACGGGCTCGTTGACGATTTTGTCCACCAAACCCAGCGCCTTGAGGCGGTGCGCCGTGATGCCCAGGGCCTCGGCCGCCTCCTGGGCCTTGTCGCTGGTCTTCCAGAGGATGGAAGCGCAGCCCTCGGGGCTGATGACGGAGTACACGGAGTACTGCAGCATCAACACCTGGTCGGCCACGGAGAGCGCCAGCGCGCCGCCCGAGCCACCCTCACCGATGATGGTGGTGATGATGGGCACTTCGAGTTGCGCCATCTCGTAGATGTTGCGGCCGATGGCTTCGGACTGGCCGCGCTCCTCGGCGTCGATGCCGGGGAAGGCGCCGGGCGTGTCCACAAAGGTGAACACGGGCAGCTTGAACTTCTCGGCCGTCTTCATCAGACGCAGGGCCTTGCGGTAGCCCTCGGGCCGCGTCATGCCGAAATTGCGCGCAGCACGCTCCTTGGTGTCGCGTCCCTTCTGGTGGCCCAGCACCATGCATGCGTGGCCGTTGAAGCGCGCCAGGCCGCCGACGATGGACAGGTCGTCAGCAAAGTGCCGGTCGCCGTGCAGCTCCACGAAGTCGGTGAACAGGTCCCGCACATAGTCCAGCGTGTAGGGCCGCTCGGCGTGGCGGGCTATTTTTGTGATCTGCCAGGGCGAGAGGCTGGAGTAGATGTCCTTGGTGAGCTGCTGACTCTTCTTGCTGAGCTGCTCGATCTCGTCGGAAATATCGACCGCACTTTCCGTCTGCACATAGCGCAGCTCTTCGATCTTGGTTTCGAGTTCGGCAATCGGGGACTCGAAGTCCAGGAAGGTTTTTTTCGCCAAGATGGTTCTCCTCTTGTCTTTCAAATATCCATGCGCTGCGCGCTACGGGCAAAACCGGCGCTGCCCAGGCCAGGGCTCCCGCGCAAGGGCCGCTCCGCAGCGCCGGGAGCGTCCCCCTGCCCGCAGCGCACAGCGCCGCGAGAGCGGGGGGAAGGCGCAAAGCGCCTCAGGGGGGTGCCACTCCATATCTTCAATACGTCACCGGCAGCGGGTCCAGCGAGCGCCAAATATACCAAGTGGCCACGCTGCACCAGGGCTGCCAGGCCTGGGCCACCTCGCGGGCGTCGCTGCGGCTGACCGGGTCGCCGGAAAAATAGTTCTGGCTGATGCCGTTGATCAGCCCCACGTCGTCCAGAGGCAGCACGTTGGGCCGCAGCAGGTGGAAGATGAGGAACATCTCGGCCGTCCAGCGGCCGATGCCACGGATCGCCACCAGCTCGGCGATGATGGCCTCGTCGTCCATGCCGTGCCAGCCGTCCACATGCAGCTTGCCCGCGTCGAAATGCAGGGCCAGGTCCACCAGGTACTCGACCTTGCGTGCCGACAGGCCCGCCGCCCGCATGTCGTCGATCTTGAGCTTGAGCACGGCCGCGGGCGTCATGGCACGCGGCAGCGCGGCAAAGCGCTCCCACACCGTCTGCGCGGCCTTGACCGAGATCTGCTGACCCACGATGCTGCGCGCCAGCGTGACGAAGGCATCTCCGCGTGACTGCAGCACGGCGTCACCGTACTGGGGGATCAGGCGCTTCATCACCCGGTCCTTCTTCATGAGGTGCTTGCACGCCTCGGCCCAATAGCCGGGCGAGGCCGGGCCGGACGCCTCAACCGCTATCTTTTTAGTAGCTGGCACCGCTTACCCCATATGCCTTGGAAGCCAATTTCATCTTTAAAAACATCACGCCGCAGCTTCCCAGGTGGTGCCTGTGGGTGAGTCCTTGAGCACGATGCCCTGCTCCAGCAGCTCCTTGCGGATGCGGTCGGCCTCGGCAAAGTTCTTGGCTGCCTTGGCCGCAGCGCGCGCGGCGATCTGGGCCTGGATGGCGGCCTCGTCGAACCCCGCACCGGCCTGCAGAAAGGCCTGCGGATTTCCCTGCAACAGGCCCAGGCATCCGCCCAAGGCCTTGAGCAGGCCTGCGGCTTGCGCCGACTGGCTGCGATTGACTTCACCCGCCAGCTCGAACAGCACGGCCACGGCCTCGGGCGTGCCAAAGTCTTCGTCCATGGCCGCCTTGAAGCGCGCGGCATGGGGCTCTGCCCAGTCGATGGCCACCTCGGCCGGCGCCACCAGCGACAGCGCGGTGTACAGGCGCTTGAGCGCGGCGCGGGCGTCGTCCAGGTGCATGTCGCTGTAGTTCAGCGGGCTGCGGTAGTGGCTGCGCACGACGAAGAAGCGCACTGTCTCGGCGTCGTACTCCTTGAGCACATCGCGGATGGTGAAGAAGTTGCCCAGGCTCTTGGACATCTTCTCGTTGTCCACGTTGATGAAGCCGTTGTGCATCCAGAAGCGCGCCAGCGGCTGGCCGTGGGCGCCCTCGCTCTGGGCGATCTCGTTCTCGTGGTGCGGAAACTGCAGGTCGGCGCCGCCGCCGTGGATGTCAAAGCTCTGCCCCAGCAGCTCGCAGCCCATGGCCGAGCATTCAATGTGCCAGCCCGGCCGACCCTCGCCCCAGCGGCTGGGCCATTTCACCTCGGCGGGCTCGGTGGGCTTGGCGCTCTTCCAGAGCACGAAGTCGAGCGGGTCGTCCTTGCCCTCCTGCACGGCCACGCGCTCGCCAGCCTGCAACTCGTCGAGCGACTTGCCAGAAAGCTTGCCGTAGCCGGGGAACTTGCGCACGGCGTAGTTCACGTCGCCATTGCCCGCCTGGTAGGCCAGGCCCTTGCCTTCGAGCTGGCCGATCAGCGACAGCATCTGCGGCACGTAGTCGGTGGCACGAGGTTCATGGTCGGGGCGCTGGATACCCAGGGCGTCGGCGTCCTCGCGCAACGCCGCGATCATGCGATCGGTCAGGCTGCGGATGGTCTCGCCGTTCTGCACGGCGCGCTGGATGATCTTGTCGTCGATGTCGGTGATGTTGCGCACGTAGGTCACGCGCAGGCCGCTGGCGCGCAGCCAGCGCTGCACCACGTCGAAGGCCACCATCGAGCGCGCATGGCCCAGATGGCACAGGTCGTACACGGTCATGCCGCACACATACATGCGCACATGGCCGGGTTCGAGCGGGGAAAAATCCTCCAATGCACGCGACAGCGTGTTGTAGATACGCAAGCTCATGGGATGGTGTTCAGGAAATGAAGGGGGGGTGGTTGCCGCGCCGAAAACGCAGTCGGGCACGACGGGTTCGCAGCGCCGCCAACCGTTGTGACAGGGCCGGGCGCCATGGGTAATCACCAGTGGCAACAGGATTCGTGCATGAGACCCCCTCAGCTACAATCCGCCGAAGTATAAGCCCGGCCCGGGTTCGGGCGCTTTCATCCCCCTGAACAGCACCCATGACGCACGTTCGCCGCACTCTCCCCCGATTCCTGCGCCTGCTGGCCCTGGCAACCCTGGTGGGAACCGGCCTGGCCCACGCCAACGATTACAACGAAATCACCCAGTTGCTCAAGGCCGGCAAACCCGCCGACGCCCTGGCCAAGGCCGACCAGCGCCTGGCTGAAACCCCGCGCGACCCTCAGCTGCGCTTTCTGCGCGGCGTGGCCCAGGCCGATGCGGGCAAGCACAACGAAGCCATCGTCACCTTCACCAAGCTGACCGAGGAATACCCCGAGCTGCCCGAGCCCTACAACAACCTGGCCGTGCTGTACGCAGGCCAGAACCAGCTCGACAAGTCCCGCGCCGCACTGGAAATGGCCATCCGCACCAACCCCAGCTACGCCACCGCGCACGAGAACCTGGGCGACATCTACGCCAAGCTCGCCAGCCAGGCCTACAGCAAGGCCTTGCAGCTCGACGCCAACACGGCCAACTCGGTCAAGCCCAAGCTGGCCATGATCCGCAGTCTGTTCAGTGCCGACGCAGGCCGTGGCGCACGCCCCGGCGCTGCCACTCCCGCAGCGCCCACGGCCGCACCGGCCCAGCCCGCCAAACCCAGCACCACCGTGGCCGCAGCCCCAGCGCCCACCCCTGCCCCCACCCCAACGCCCGCCCCGCAGGCCAGCGCTGCCCCTGCGGCGCCAGTGCCAGCGGCCACGGCCAGCCCGGCACCTGCGGCTGCGCCCACACCGGCACCCGCGCCAGCCAGTACCAAAGTGGCCGACGATGACACCGCCGAGCGTGAGGTGAAGGCGGCCGTCGAAGCCTGGGCTGCCGCCTGGTCCGCCAAGGACATGAAGGCCTACCTGGGCGCCTATGGCAAGGACTTCAGCCCACCCGGCCGCCAAAGCCGCTCCGCCTGGGAGAAAGAACGCGAATCGCGCATCGTGGGCAAGTCGCGCATCAGCGTGAAGCTCTCCAACCTGCAGGTCAGCGTGCAAGGCGACAAGGCCACCGTGCGCTTCCAGCAGGCCTACAGCGCCGATGCGCTGAACGTGTCCAGCCGCAAGACACTGGATCTGGTGCAGCAGCAGGGCCGCTGGACCATCGTGCGCGAGTCCACCGGCGGCTGATGCAGCGTTTTTCGTCCCTTGGAGGCCGCCCACCGGCGGCATGGTCTTCTTGCTGAGTCTGCGCATGGGGTCTCTGGTGTCTTTGCGCGGCGCACTGGCTGCGCTGCTGTGCCTGCTGCTGGTGCAGCTGGGCGGCCATGCGCAGGCCAAGAACCTGGGCTCCACGCCCAAGCTGCGCGCCAGCGCAGCCCAGGGGGCACCGGCCAAGTCGGCCTCCCGTGGCACCCAGGCCGCACGCAAGCCCCAGGCCACACGCACCAAAAAAGCCCGGCCTGCACCGCCCGCCCCCGCGCCCCTGCGCGACGGCCAGGCCGAAGAGCGCTTGCTGCAGGTGCTGGAACTCACGCGCCAGGGGCAAACGCGCGATGCGCTGACCCAGGCCGAGCGCCTGGTGCGCGACTACCCCAACTTCCAACTCGCCCAGCTCGCCCTGGGTGACCTGCTGGCCGCCCGCGCCCGCCCCCTGCAGCAGCCGGGCGATGTGCCCAGCGCGCTGCATGCCGAGGCACGCACCACGCTGCTGGAGCTGCGCACCGAACTCCAGCGCCGCGTGGAAGCCCGCGGCGCCCGCCCTGGGCAGCAGAAAGTGCCCTCGCAGTTCCTTGAACTGGCGCCGCGCTACCGCCACGCCATCGCGGTGGATGCCTCGCGCTCGCGCCTGTACCTGTTCGAGAACACACCGCAGGGCCTGCGCCTGGTGGCCGACTATTACGCCTCGGTAGGCAAGCTGGGCATCGAAAAATCGGTGGAAGGCGACCAGCGCACACCGCTGGGGGTGTATTTCATCACCAGCCGCCTGGACCCGGCCACGCTGCGCGACTTCTACGGCGCCGGTGCCCTGCCACTGAACTACCCCAACCCGCTGGACCAACTGCGCGGCAAGACCGGCAGCGGCATCTGGCTGCACGGCACGCCGCCCGACCAGTTCTCCCGCGCGCCACAGGCCACCGATGGCTGCGTGGCCCTGGCCAACCCCGATCTGGAACGCCTGCTGCGCACCGTGGAGCCGCGCACCACGCCCGTGGTCATCGCGCGCCAGCTCGACTGGGTCGCGCCACAGAGCGTGCAGGCCGAGCACAAGGCCTTCGAGGCGGTGCTGGACGGCTGGCGCAATGCCAAGACGGCGGGCGACATGCAGCGGCTGATGGCGTTCTACGCCCCCGACTTCCAGGGCCAGCGCAAGACCACCCTGGCCCAATGGGCCACCGCACTGCACGCCGAAACCCAGGCCCTGGGCGGACGCGAAATCGAGCTCAAGGACAAGGCCATCCTGCGCTGGACCGACAGCATGGACACCATGGTGGTCACGTTCGGTGAGGTGGCCTCCGGGTCGCGCACCGGCCCCGTCAAACGCCAGTTCTGGGCCCGCCGGGGCAAGCACTGGCAGATCATTTACGAAGGAGTGATTGGATGATTTCCAGAAGAAATTCCGCTCTGGCGCTTGCCAGCATTGCCGCAGCAGCTACTATTTTTGTAGCACCTGTACACGCCCAGAACGCCCCGCGCGTCAAGCTCGCCACCAGCTTGGGCGACATCGTGGTCGAACTCAACCCCGCCAAGGCCCCCAAGACGGTGGAAAACTTCCTGAAGTACGTGGCCGACAAGCACTACGACGGCACCATCTTTCACCGTGTGATCGACGGCTTCATGATCCAGGGCGGCGGCTTCACGCCCGACATGGTGCAAAAGCCCATGCGCCCGCCCATCCCGCTGGAAGCCACCAACGGCCTGAAGAACGACACCTACACCATCGCCATGGCGCGCACCAACGTGCCCGACTCCGCCACGGCGCAGTTCTTCATCAATGTGAAGGACAATGCCATGCTCAACGCGCCCCAGCCTGACGGACACGGCTACGCCGTGTTCGGCAAGGTGGTCTCGGGCACCGAGGTGGTGGACAAGATCAAGGGCGTGCCCACCGGCAACAAGGGCCCGTTCCAGAACGTGCCCACCACCCCCGTCGTCATCACCTCGGCCACGCTGGTCAAGTAACTGAACCCCAAGGAAACAGCCATGAGCAACCCGCAAGTTGAACTGCACGTCACCATCAACGTCGCTGATACCGCCACCCCCGGCGTCATCACCCTGGAACTGGACAACGCCAAGGCCCCCAAGTCCGCCGCCAACTTCCTGAACTACGTGAACAAGGGCCATTACGACGGCACCATCTTTCACCGCGTGATCAAGGGCTTCATGATCCAGGGCGGCGGCTTCACCCCTGACATGCAGCAGAAGGCCACCGACGCCCCCATCGAGAACGAGGCCGCCAACGGCCTGAAGAACGATGCCTACACCATCGCCATGGCACGCACCAACGACCCGCACAGCGCCACGGCCCAGTTCTTCATCAACGTGGTGGACAACGCCTTCCTGAACCACACCTCGCCCTCGCCCCAGGGCTGGGGCTACGCCGTGTTCGGCAAGGTGGTCAAGGGCCAGGACGTGGTGGACGCCATCCGCAAGGTGCGCACCACGCGCAAGGGCTACCACGACGACGTGCCTTTCGACGCCGTGGTGATCGACAAGGCCGTGGCTCTCTGACCACGCCAGCACCCGCGTGAGCCCGACCGTGCCCCGGTTCGAGGAGCTTGTCGCTCCTTCGCACTGGCGCACGGTCGATTTTTTGTCGGACCTGCACCTGCAGGCCAGCGAGCCCGACACCCTGGCCGCCTGGCACCACTACCTGCAGACCACGCCCGCCGATGCCCTGTTCATCCTGGGCGACCTGTTCGAAGTCTGGGTGGGCGACGACGCACTGGATGACCTCGGCAGTTTTGAATCCCAGGCCTGTGCCCTGCTCCAGGCCGCCAGCCGCCAGCGTGCGCTGTTCTTTCTGCACGGCAACCGCGACTTTCTCATCGGCCCCGGCTTTGCCCGGCACACCGGCGCCACCCTGCTGCATGACCCCACCGTGCTGGTCTGGCAAGGCCAGCGCCTGCTGCTCAGCCATGGCGATGCGCTGTGCCTGGACGACGTGGACTACCAGCGCTTTCGCGTGCAGGCGCGCAGCGTGCAGTGGCAAGAGCACTTCCTGGCCAAGCCCCTGGCGCAGCGCCGCGCCCAGGCACGCGGCATCCGCGCCGAGAGCGAAGCACGCAAGCAGTCCGGTGCGGTGTATGCCGACGTGGACGGCCCTGCCGCCATCGCCTGGCTGCAGGCCGCCCGCGCCACCACCCTGGTCCACGGCCACACGCACCGCCCGGCTGAACACGCTTTGGCCCCGGGCCTCGCCCGCGTGGTGCTGAGCGACTGGGACGCTGCCGCCCACCCGCCGCGCGCCGATGTGCTGCGCCTCACGCCCCAGGGCTTGGAACGCGTCGCCATCGTCCCCACCTGACGGCGATGCCCGCCTTTTTGAACCGCCTGCGCAACCGCTTGCGCAGCACCCTCGCCCCCGTGCCCGACATCCCGGCCGAACTCTGGTTGGAGACCCTGCGGCGCCACCCTTTCCTCGCCGCCCTGGGCCTGCCCCAACAGGCCAAGCTGCGCGCCCTGAGCGCCCTCTTCCTCGACGGCAAGCAGTTCCATGGTGCGCACGGCCTGGTGGTCACCGACGCCATGGCCATCGACATCGCCGCCCAGGCCTGCCTGCCGCTGCTGCACTGGGGCGAGCCCAGCGATGCGCTGGGCTGGTACGACGACTTCGTAACCATCGTCGTGCACCCCAGCGAGGCCGTGGCCCGGCGCGAGCACATGGACGAAGCCGGGGTCATGCACCGCTACACCGAGGTGCTGGCCGGTGAGGCCATGGAACGCGGCCCGGTGATGCTGAGCTGGCCCCATGTGGAAGGCGCGGCGCACAGTGCCCAGCACGGCAGCAACGTGGTGGTGCACGAGTTTGTGCACAAGCTGGACATGCGCAGCGGCCACGCCAACGGCTGCCCGCCGCTGCCTGCCGGATTCATGGGCACCCGCAGCGCGCGCGCCGCGCACGAGGCCTGGTGGGCCGCCTGGGAGCCGGCCTACCAGCATTTCCGCGAGGCCGTGATCAAGGCCGAGCGTTTTGGCACCGACTGGCCCTGGCTCGATGCCTATGGCGCCACGGCTCCGGCGGAGTTCTTCGCGGTGGCCTGCGAGGCCTACTTTGTGAACCGTGAGCGGTTTGCGCTGGAGTTTCCGGGGTTGGTGCCGGTGCTGGATGCGTTCTTTCGGCCTGGGAGCTGATTTTTTATGATCGAATTTGGCTCTGGCGCTTACTGATATTGCGATAGTAGCTATGTTTTTATAGCTAATTTTGTGCTTTTGGTGAGGGCGGAGGCCGGGTCTCGCCCCGGCGGGCGACTCACTTTCTTTCGCTTCGCCGAAAGAAAGTAAGCAAAGAAAGGGCGACCCTGCCGCCCGTGACCCCCACGCTGCGCGCGGGGGCAACCTGCGATGCTCGTTCGCGGGGCATGCTGCGGAACTCACTGCGCGCCTGCGGCGCTCCGTTCGGACAACCGCAGCAAGTCAGACCACAAAGGCGTGTGTCCTGCGGCACACGCCCGCCCCGCGCTCTGCGCTTCTCGGCACGTGCAGAAGGGCTTGGTAGGTTTCGGGCCATCGCTGCGCTCGGCCCCCAAGGTCGCAGGCGCTGCGCGCCGCGCAAGCCGGGCCGAGCGCAGCGATGGCCCGTGTGGATTGCGGCCTTCAAACCCCTTCTGGCTGCGCCTGCGGCGGGGCGCTTGCGGGGTGGGCATGCGCGTCGGAGCGCGCATGCTTCGTCCACTGACTCGCCGGGGTTGTCCGAACGAAGCTGCGCAGCAGCGCAGTGAGTTCCACGGCGCACCCCGCAAGCGCCCCGACGCAGGTTTGCCCCGTAGCGCAGCGCAGGGGTCGCAGACTGTGGGTCGCCTTTTCTTTGGTGACTTTCTTTTGGCGAAGCAAAAGAAAGTTACTGCGCCGCCGGGCGCACATCCCGGCCAGCACACCTCAGCAAAAACCAACCATCAAAACATCCATCAGCAAGCCGACAACGCCACCCGCACCACCGCCGCCGCATCCACCCCAAAAAACGCCCGCAACGCCGCCCGCGTATCGCTGCGCCCAAACCCATCCGTCCCCAGCGTGATGAAGCGGCGGCCCGGCGGCACGAAGGCACGCACCGTCTCGGGCACCGCGCGCACATAATCGGTAGCGGCAATCACCGGCCCCTGCGTTCCCGCAAGTAGCTGCGTCAACCAAGGCACGCCAGGCTCGGCCTCGCCCGCCAGCGCGCGCTGCTCGCAGGCCACGCCGTCGCGGGCCAGTTCGCTCCAGCTGGTCACGCTGAGCACGGTCACATCCACACCCTCAGCTGCCAGCATTTCGGCGGCCTTCACCACCTCGGTGAGGATGGCACCGGAGCCCAGCAGGGTGACCGATTTCTTGGATGAAATCGGCTCTCCATGCCCGGCCATCGAGCGCGAATAGCTATTGAATTGATAGCATCCACGCAACACCCCCTCGTGCGCATCGGGCGGCAGGTCCGGCTGGGCGTAGTTCTCGTTCATGAGCGTGACGTAGTAGAAGACGTCGCGCTGCTCGGTCACCATCTCGCGCATGCCAGCGTCCACGATCACGGCCATCTCGCCCGCGTAGGCCGGGTCGTAGGCCTTGCAGTTGGGGATGGTGGCGGCGACGAGGTGGCTGCTGCCGTCCTGGTGCTGCAGCCCCTCGCCGCCCAGCGTGGTGCGGCCCGAGGTGGCGCCGAGCAGGAAGCCGCGCGCGCGCTGGTCGGCGGCGGCCCAGATGGCGTCGCCCACGCGCTGAAAGCCGAACATGGAGTAGTAGATGTAGAACGGCAGCATGGCCAGGCCGTGCACGCTGTAGCTCGTCGCCGCCGCCGTCCAGCTGGCGATGGCGCCGGCCTCGCTGATGCCCTCCTCGAGAATTTGCCCATCGAGCGCCTCGCGGTACGAGAGCACCGAGCCGATGTCCTCGGGCGCATAACGCTGGCCCACGCTGCTGTAGATGCCCACCTGCTTGAACAGGTTGGCCATGCCGAAGGTGCGCGCCTCGTCGGCCACGATGGGGACGATGCGCGGGCCGAGCGTAGCGTCCTTGAGCAGCGTGCCCAGCATGCGCACGAAGGCCATGGTGGTGCTCATCTCCTTGCCATCGGCCGCCAGCGCGAACTGCGCGTAGCTGGCCAGCGGCGGCACGGGCAGGGCCTCGCACACCGTTTCGCGCCGGGGCAGGTAGCCGCCCAGCTGCTGGCGGTGGCGGCGCAGGTACTGCATTTCGGCGCTGTCTTCCTGCGGCTTGTAGAAGGCCAGGCCGGTGGCCTGCGCGTCGGTGAGCGGCAGGTTGAAGCGGTTGCGGAATTCGATGAGGTCGCTGTCGTCGAGCTTCTTCTGGCTGTGCGTGGTCATCTTGCCCTGGCCCGCCTGGCCCATGCCGTAGCCCTTCTTGGTATGGGCCAGGATCACCGTGGGCTGGCCCTGGTGCGCGCTGGCGGCGGCATAGGCGGCGTGGATCTTCACCAGGTCATGGCCGCCGCGCTTGAGGCGGTCGATCTGCTCGTCCGTCATGCCCTGGGCCAGCGCGGCCAGCTCGGGGTTCTGGCCGAAGAAGTTGTCGCGGTTGAAGCGCCCGTCCTTGGCGGCGAAGGTCTGCATCTGGCCGTCCACCGTGCCTTCGAGCGTGCGCACCAGCGCGCCGGTAAGGTCGCGGGCGAACAGGCCGTCCCAGTCGCTGCCCCAGACCAGCTTGACCACGTTCCAGCCCGCGCCCGCGAACAAACGCTCCAGCTCGTCGATGATGCGGCCATTGCCGCGCACCGGGCCGTCCAGGCGCTGCAGGTTGCAGTTGACCACCCAGACGAGGTTGTCCAGGCCCTCGCGCGCCGCGAGCGTGAGCGCGCTCATGGATTCGGGCTCATCCATCTCGCCATCGCCGAACACGCCCCACACCTTGCGGCCAGCGCAGTCCAGCAGTCCGCGGTGCGTGAGGTAGCGCATGAAGCGCGCGTGGTAGATGCTGCTGATGGGGCCGATGCCCATGGAGCCCGTCGGAAACTGCCAGAAGTCGGGCATGAGCCAGGGGTGCGGGTAGCTGCTGAGGCCGCGCGCGCCCTGCGCCGGGGCGGTGATCTCCTGGCGGTAGTGCATGAGGTCCTGCTCGCTCAAACGCCCTTCGAGGAAGGCGCGCGCGTACACGCCGGGCGCGCTGTGCGGCTGGAAGAACACCAGGTCGCCCCGGTGCTGGCCCGCACCCAGGCCCTCACGGGCATGGAAGAAGTGGTTGAAGCCAGTCTCGAACAGGTCCGCCGCGCTGGCGTAGCTGGCGATGTGGCCGCCCAGTTCGCCATAGGCCTGGTTGGCGCGCACCACCATGGCCAGTGCGTTCCAGCGCATGATGGAGGCGAGCCGCTCCTCCACGGCCAGGTCGCCGGGGAACACGCCCTGATCCTGCACGGCCACGGTGTTCACATAGGGCGTGTTCAGGCCCGGCTGCCAGCCCACGTGCTGGGCGCGCGCCATGCGCGCCAGCTCATCGAGCACGAAGCGCGCGCGCTCGGGGCCTTCGGTGGCCACCAGGGCGAGGAAGGCCTCGCGCCACTCGGCGGTTTCCTGGGGGTCGGTGTCCTCGGGCAAGCCTGCGGGGCGCACGAGGGCCTGGGGTGGGATGGGAGCATTCATGGTCGCCACTCTATTCCTTGGCTGGCAAAACAGGGTGCTGTATTGCGGGCAAAATGGCCTGTTCGCAGCACAAAATTCCAATTTCAAAATCCAACGCAGCATATGAAGCTGGACGCCATCGATCTGCGCATCCTGGCCGAACTGCAGGCCGACGGCTCGCTCTCCAACGTGGAGCTGGCCCGGCGCGTGCATCTCTCGCCCTCGCCCTGCCTGGCGCGTGTGAAGGCGCTGGAGGCCGCGGGCGTCATCAGCCGCTACGTGGCGCTGGCCAACGCCGCCGCGCTGGGGCTGGGGCTCAATGTGTTCATCAGCGTCAGCCTCAAGGCCCAGAGCAAAGAGGCCCTGGCCGACTTCGAGCGCCGCATCGCCGAGCAGGACGAGGTGATGGAGTGCTACCTGATGACCGGCGACAGCGACTACCTGCTGCGCGTGGCCGTAGCCGACATGGCGGCGCTGGAAAAGCTCATTCTGGAGCGGCTCTCGCCCATTCCGGGGGTGGAGAAGATCCGCTCCAGCTTCGCCCTCAAGCAGGTGCGCTACAAGACGGCGCTGCCGCTGCCCCAGCCGTCGTCGGTTGCGCGCGGCTGAAGTCCAGCGCCTGCACCAGGTCCAGTGCCTGGCCGATGTCGGCCAGGATGTCCTGCACATCCTCCAGCCCCACCGACAGGCGCACCAGCCCTTCGGAAATGCCGTGCGCGGCGCGCTCTTCGGGCGTGTAGGTGGAATGCGTCATGCTGGCCGGGTGCTGGGCCAGCGTTTCGGCATCGCCCAGGCTCACGGCGCGGGTGACGAGGCGCAGCGCATCCATGAAGCGCACGCCCGCCGGCAGGCCGCCGTGCAGTTCGAAGGCGATCATGCCGCCCATCTGGCGCATCTGCTTCTTGGCCAGCGCGTGCTGGGGAAAGCTGGGCAGGCCGGGGAAGTGCACCACGGCCGTGGCCGGGTGCGCGGCGATGAATTCGGCCACCGTCTGCGCGCTCTGGCAGTGGCGGTCCATGCGCAGCGCCAGGGTCTTGAGGCCGCGCATCACCAGGTGGGCGTCGTAGGCGGACATCACGGCGCCCGTCATGTCCTTGAGGCCGTACAGGCGTACGCGCTGAGCCAGCTCGGCGTCGGCAAAGATGGCGGCACCGGCGGTCAGGTCGCCATGGCCGCTGAGGTACTTGGTCATGGAGTGCACGCTCACATCCGCACCCAGCACCAGCGGCTGCTGCAGGTAGGGCGAGCAGTAGGTGTTGTCCACCACTACCTTGGCACCCTTGGCATGGGCCAGCGCCGCAATGGCGGCAATGTCGGCCAGGCGCATGTTGGGGTTGGCGGGGGATTCGAGGTACACCACGCGGGTCTTGTCGCCCAAGGCGGCGGCCACGTTGGCCGCGTCGGTCATGTCCACATGGCGCACCGTGACGCCAAAGCGCGCCAGGCCGTGGTGCAGGAACGAGAAGGTGCAGCCATAGAGCGTGAGATCGGTCAGCACCTCGTCGCCCGGCTCCAGCATGGACCACAGCGTGGCCGTGATGGCGCCCATGCCCGAGCCGAACACCACCGCGCCCGCGCCCTGCTCCAGGCTGGCCAGGCGCCCTTCCAGCAGTGCCAGCGTGGGGTTGGCAATGCGCGTGTAGATGTAGCCGCTTTCCTCGCCCGCAAAGCAGCGCGCGCCGTAACCCACATCCGGAAACGTCCAGGTGGCCGAGGTGTGGATGGGCGGCACCAGCGCGCCCTGGTTCTCGGCCGGGTTGTAGCCAAAGTGGATGGCGCGGGTCGCGAAGCCGCCGCTGTGGTCTGTGGCCTGGGTCATGGCAATGTCTCCGTCAAGGGGTTGGTATGGCCAAATTGTTTGCCAATGGCGCAGGCAATTTTTCGCTCATTTCACGCCAATCTGCGCGTTTTTTGGAAATAATTGCCTTATTGACAGACCATTGAGGCAATTCATGCCCACACCCCAACACGAACTCGACGCCGTGGACCGCAGCCTGCTCCATGCCCTGCAACAGGACGGCCGCGCCACCGTGGGCGAGCTGGCCGAGCGGGTGGCGCTGTCGCCCTCGCCCTGCTGGCGGCGCGTGCGGCAGTTGGAAGAGTCGGGCCTGATCAGCGGCTACCACGCCCACCTGGACCGGCACCTTGCGGGCTGGGGCGTGCTGGGTTTCGTGCAGTTGGGCCTGCACAACCACACGGCGGAAATCACCGCCGCCTTCGAGCGTGAAGTGCAGGCGCTGCCGCAGGTGCTGGCCTGCCACAACCTCTCGGGCCGCTACGACTACCAGCTGGAGGTGGTGGCGCCCAGCCTGGAGGTGTTTGCCGAGTTTGTGCGCACCAGCATCCGCAGCCTGCCGGGGGTGCGCGAGATTTCCACCAGCTTTTCGCTCAAGGAAGTCAAGCGCACGGTGGCGCTGCCGGTATAGGGCAACGCCCTAAAACGCCGTGGGCGTGGTGGACAGGCCCTCCAGCCAGGCCAGGGTTTGCGCCAGCTCGGACGGGCGGATTTCGTGCGCGCTGGAGAACTCGCGGAACGTGACCGACACCGGCAGCTTGTCGAAATGGTGGGTGATGGCCTGTGCGCTGGAGCGCGGCACCACGTCGTCGTGCACACCGTGGCTCACCCACAGCTTGCGGCCATGGAAGGCGTCGGCCTTGGCCTCCAGGGGCTGCATCTGCGCCAGCAGCCGCCCGTGCCAGACGATGCAGCCCAGCATCAGCTCGGGCCGCGTGAGCAGCATGGACAGTGCCATGGTGCCGCCCTGGCTGAAGCCGCCCACCACCGTGCGCTCGGGCGGTATGCCTGTTTGCTGGGCCGCGGCCTCAATGGTCTGGGTGATGAGCTGGCGGCTGGCGGCCTCCTGCGCTTCGTCGATGCTGCGCGCGCCACCGGGCTCCAGGGAAAAGTCGTACCACGCAAACGAACCCGGCCCCATGCGGTGCGGTGCGCGCAGGCTGAGCACGTAGTAGCGGTCCGGGAACTGCGCAGACAGCGCAAACAGGTCCTGCTCGTTGCTGCCCACCCCGTGCATCAGCACCAGCAGCCAGGGCTTGGGCGTGGCGGGCGCCGCAGGGCGCTGCAGAAAAGTGAGCGGCAAATCCAACATGGTCAGGCCCCCAAAGCAGTGGTGCCTGATGGTACTGCAAGCCGGTGCGATCACACCACCGGCTGCAGCGCAAACGCATCCATGGCCAGCATGCCGTACATCACCTCCCGGCTGAGGTATTGGGTGTGCCAGTCCTGCGGCGCCGCACCCAGGGCAAAGAACAGGGGCAGAAAATGCTCGTCCGTGGGGTGCGCGCGCCGGGCCTGCGGCGCAAGCTCCCGGTAGCGGAGCAAGGCCGGCACATCGTGGCGCTGCACAGCGTCTTCCACCCAGCGGCTGAAGGCCTGCACATAGGGGTCGGGCGCACCCTCGCCATCACCACCGCCCATGAACTCGGCCAGGTTGTGCGTCATGCTGCCCGTACCCACCAGCAGCACCCCCTGCTGCGCCAGCGGGCGCAGCGCCGCCCCCAAGGAATGCACCTGCGCGGGCCCGGCGCCCACGGGCAGCGCCAGTTGCACCACGGGCACATCGGCCTGGGGGAACAGGTGCATCAGCGGCACCCAGGCGCCATGGTCGAAGGGGCGCTGTGCATCGCCTTGCGCGGCCACGCCTGCGGCAGCCAGCAGGTCCAGCACCTCCTGCGCCAGCGCCGGTGCGCCCGGCGCGGGGTATTGCAGTTCATACAGCGCCGACGGAAAGCCGCCAAAGTCGTGCCATGTGGCAGGCTGGGCACCGGTGGTCACGCGCACACCCCGCGCCCTCCAATGCGGCGACATGACCACCACGCCCCGCAAGCCCGGAAACTGCGCACGCAGCGCCTGCCCCCAGCGGGTGAGCGCCGGGCCGGTCTCGCCCGCATCCACGGCAAACAGGGGTGCGCCGTGCGACACGAACAACGAGGGAACAACGGGGTGGGCGGAGGCAGTGGCGGTCATGGTGGTCATCCTTTACCGGCACTGTAAAAGTTTAGGAAGCGCGCATAAAGCACCCGCCCGCCGACTCTACGTTCCAAAAATGGCGCGAATAACTTCCATGGAGCCCTTCGCGGCAGCATAACGCACCTACATGGGCACCTTGCCGCGCAAAGCCTTGGTCTGGCCGCGCTGGCTTTTGGACTCCAACCGGCGCTGCTTCGATCCGTAAGTGGGCTTGGTGGGCCTGCGCACCAGCGGCGCGTGCGCCACGCTCTGCACCAGCGCATTGAGCCGTGCCAGCGCGTCGGCGCGGTTCAGGTCCTGGCTGCGGTACTGCTGGGCCTTGATGACGACCACGCCCTCTTGCGTGATGCGGCTGTCGCGCAGCGCCAGCAGGCGCGCCTTCACGTCCAGGGGCAAGAACGAAGCGCCAATGTCGAAGCGCAGGTGCACCGCACTCGACACCTTGTTGACGTTCTGCCCGCCCGCGCCCTGGGCGCGCATGGCGGTGATTTCGACCTCGTCCTCGGTGATGGCGGGCAGGGCCGCGGCCGTCGTCACTGCATCTGCGCCAGCGCGTCGATGGCCAGCCCATAGCCCGCCACGCCAAAGCCGCACATCACGGCCCGCGCCACCGCCGACAGGTAGGAATGGTGGCGGAACGCCTCGCGCGCGTGCACGTTGCTGATGTGCAACTCGATCAGCGTCACGCCCGTGCCCTTGACGGCGTCCGCCAGCGCCACGCTGGTGTGCGTGTAAGCCCCGGCATTGAGCACCAGGCCCGCCAACTCCCCGGCAGCCTGCAGGCGGCCCGCCTCGTGGATCCAGTCGATCAGCGCGCCCTCATGGTTGCTTTGGTGAAAGCGCAGCGAGAAACCGTGGCGCGCGCAAGCTGCGGCGCAGATCTGCTCCACATCGGCCAGCGTTTGCGCGCCATAGACGGCGGGTTCGCGCGTGCCCAGCAGGTTCAGGTTGGGGCCATTGAGGACAAAAACGGTTTTCACAGGCAGCACTCTCCGGGGTGGCGTGGCGCCCGCCCCTGTGGCGGGCCGCCTGCGGAATTATGCGGCCTGGCCTGCGGCGGCAGCCGCAGGGTGGGGATCAGCGATCCCAGCGGTCATAGTCTCGATGACCCCGATGGCCGCGGTGATGGTGGCGGTGGTGACGATGTTCCCGGTAGTAATAGCCGGGAGGCGGTGCGTAGTACACCGGAGCAGGCGCCGTGTAATAGATCGGGCGCGGCGGAGGCGGTGGTGCGTAGTACACAGGCGCCGGGGCCACATACACGGGGTAACCGCCATTGCCCACCCCTACCGACACCCCAGGGGAGTTGACCCCCACAGACCAATACACATCACGCGCCTGCGCAGGGGCTGCACCCACGGCCAGTGCCAATGCCACACCGGCCGCAGCCACCATGCCAAGGAAAGAACGGGTTGAGGACATCACAATCTCCTTTACCAGCCAGGGCCCCGGCACCGTGCCAGACCCTGCCCATGTGCAGCTAACGCACGAGGTAGGCCAAAGGATGGCAGAAACCGCCCACTTTTTTGTTTCTGGACGTACACACGCCATCTGGCAGCGCGCAAAACTTCACGGGGGCGCCCCCTAAAATGCCCGCATGAGCACCCCCACCCCCGCCAACACCCTACCCGCGGCCACCGCCGCGGCTGCCGAAACCACCCGTCCCAGCAACTTCCTGCGCCAAATCATCGAGAACGACCTCGATAAAGGCACCTACGCCACCCGCCGCTGGGCCGGCAGCCCCGGCGACGCCGCCCACCACGCGGCCGGCCAGCCCGACCCCGCCAAGATCCGCACCCGCTTTCCCCCCGAGCCCAACGGCTACCTGCACGTAGGCCACGCCAAGAGCATCTGCCTGAACTTCGGCCTGGCGCGCGACTACGGCGGCGTGTGCCACCTGCGCTTTGACGACACCAACCCCGAGAAGGAAGACCAGGAGTACGTCAACAGCATCATCGACGCCGTGAAATGGCTGGGCTTCGACTGGGCCCAGCCCGGCAACGACCAGCCCTACCAGGCCAGCGACTACTTCGACTTCATGTACCGCGCCGCCGAGTACCTGATCGAGGCCGGCCACGCCTACGTGGACGAGCAGACGCCCGAGCAGATGCGCGCCAACCGGGGCGACTTCGGCAAGCCCGGCGTGGACAGCCCGTTCCGCAGCCGCACCCCCGCCGAGAACCTGCGCATCTTCCGCGAAATGCGCGACGGCCAGCACGCCGACGGCGCCATGGTGCTGCGCGCCAAGATCGACATGGCCAGCCCCAACATCAACCTGCGCGACCCGGCCATCTACCGCATCAAGCACGCAGAGCACCACAACACCGGCAACAAGTGGTGCATCTACCCCATGTACACCTTCGCGCACCCCATCGAGGACGCGCTGGAGCAGATCACCCACAGCATCTGCACGCTGGAATTTGAAGACCAGCGCCCCTTCTACGACTGGCTGATGGAGCGCCTCATCGAAGGCGGCCTGCTGGCATCGCCCCCGCCCAGGCAGTACGAATTTGCCCGCCTGAACCTCACCTATGTGGTCACCAGCAAGCGCAAGCTGGCCCAACTGGTGAACGAAAAACACGTGAGCGGCTGGGACGACCCGCGCATGCCCACCATCGTGGGCCTGCGCCGCCGGGGCTACACGCCAGAGAGCATCCAGCTCTTTGCCGAACGCATCGGCGTGACCAAGGACTACTCCTGGATCGACTACAGCACCCTCGAAGGCTGCCTGCGCGAAGACCTGGAAAACAAGGCCCACCGCGGCATGGCCGTGCTGGACCCGGTCAAGCTCGTGCTAACCAACTGGGCCGAAGTGTTTGGCTCGGACGCCTACCTGGAGGCCTGCACCCAGCCCGCCCTGCCCCACAGCGCCATCGCCGAAGGCCAGACGCCCCCGCCCGACCGCGTGTTCCAGATCGGCAAGGAAGTGTGGATTGAGCGCGAGGACTTCGAGGAAGTGCCGCCCAAGGGCTACAAGCGCCTGTTCCCCGGCAACGTGGTGCGCCTGAAGGGCGGCTATGTCATCGAATGCACCGGCGTGGGTACGAAAGACGCTGACGGTAAGGTCGCCGAAGTGCACGCCAAGGTCATCCCAAACACCAAGAGCGGCACCCCCGGCGCCGACAGCGTGAAGGCCAAGGCCGCCATCACCTGGGTGGGCGTGGCCGACGGTGTACAGGCCGAGGTGCGCCTGTACGACCGCCTGTTCACCGACGCCCAGCCCGACGCGGGCGGCAAGGACTTCCTGGCCCTGCTGAACCCCGGCAGCCTGAAGGTGGTGAAGGCGTATGTGGAGCCGTCATTGGCTGCGGCCAAGCCGGACCAGAAATTCCAGTTCGAACGCCACGGCTACTTTGTGGCGGACCGCGTGGATCATGGCGTGGGTGAGAAGGTGGTGTTCAACCGGGTGACGGGGTTGAAGGACTCCTGGGGGAAATAGATATTCGAAGCGCGCGAACTGCTCGGATGTCTCTTTATTGCAAGTGACTAATCACAAAAAACTCAATCCATTGCCTCACCCACCATATAACGCAGCAATCTAGCGACCAAAACACAGCAGCACCTTCGATCTCCGATCAAAAAAGTAACTAATTTTTCAGGGTAGCGCTCCATGACAAGAAGAATCACAGACAGCGAGCTTTTACTTATTTCCAAGGCAAAGCACGAAAAATTAAAAAACTACTCGGAGGGTGTATCGCTTGCAGCAAGATCTGGAAAGAGTATCGAAGAGCTCAGGACCAAGGTTGCGAAGGACAGATTAGCACTTGCACAGCAGCAGTTAATTGCAGCAAAGAAGGCCATCGATTCGACATCATTACTTTCTCGCACAGCGGTGAGTCGTGCGTACTACGCCATGTATCATGCCGCCAGGGCTGCAACGTATATTTCCTTTGGAGGGGACGACCATGAAGAACACAGCAAGCTGCCAACTCAGCTACCTGATGATTTCCCCGATGTACAAAACTGGAAAATAAAACTAAAAAATGCTCGATTGGACAGAAATCGAGCCGACTACGATCCTTACCCAAAAAAAGACTCCGAATTTAAGGAGTGTGCAGAGACTCTATACGCTGATGCTCGGAGCTTTCTTCGATCAGCCAAAGACTACGTTCAAACCAAATCCACCGAATCATGACTGAAGAAATCGATATCCGAAATTTGGTTCAAGGTGAAATGAATCGCGCCGGAATCGATATTACATCGATTCAAATACGCACTTTCCCTGGAGAGGTCATTGTAATTGTCGAGGTGATCAATGATTTTCAACGTGCAATTTCTATCGCAGAGAGCCTTGACTCAAAGATAGAGAACGGGTTTGTCACTGTAAAGCGCGCCAAGCAGATCACAGGAAAGAAGTCTGGCAGTCAAGTAAGTGGCGTCCACGATCAAAGGGTAGGGGATTTACTTAATTTACTCAGCACTCGCTCAAGAACCTCCGAAAGTCAGCCAAGCCTTCGATACATCAAGGACGTCGAAGAAAGACTCTCCGGCGCAATGGCACCACGCCACAACCTAATCTTCGGCAGACGCGGTGTTGGCAAGACATCATTGATGCTTGAGGCAAAAAGGCTACTAGAAGCTGACGGAGCCCTTGTACTCTGGGCCAATGCTCAATCCTTGAGAAGCCTCGGTGTCGGCAGCGCCTTTTTGACCATCGCACTGAAGATATGCGACTTATTACTTTCCCAAACTGACTTGGTGCGGGGCTCTCGACTTGGGTTTGATGCTCTTCGCAACTTGCGCGCGGGCATCGAGCAACGATTTTCCGCATCAAACACCCCTTTATCCGAAGTAGCAAATATCGTTCCGCTACTGCAACAAGAGTGTTCGCGATTCTGCCTTCAAAGTCAAAAGACAATATTTTTGTTCATTGATGATGTCCACTATCTACCCAGCGCCGAAGTTCCAAGATTTTTAGATCTACTACATGGCGTAACGCGCGACAATTCGGTATGGCTAAAAATCGCAGGAATTCAACACCAAACTCGATGGTTTATCCCTGTTCCACCCACAGGCTTGCAGACAGGTCATGATGCAACAATTATCGCGCTTGATGTCACATTGGAGCATCCTGAACGTGCAAAGAAATTTCTTGAGGACGTTCTTAGAGGCTACATTGAAGAGTGTGGAGCCGTCCCCCTTAGTAAAGTGCTGAATGGAGCAGCTTTAGATCGTCTCGTTTTAGCCTCCGGGGGTGTTCCTCGCGATTTCTTGACCCTATGTGCCACATCAATCCAGACAGCTCGACAGCGTCAGAATGCTAAGACAGTTGGAGTGCAGGATGTTAATAATGCCGCTGGCGTGGCTGGACAGACAAAACTTCAGGAATTGGAAGATGATGCTGCGGCAACAGATGGACGCTCGGGGGAACTGGTTGCATCTTTGAATGCGGTGAGAAGCTTCCTCTTGAACGATGAGCAAATAACCTATTTCCGAGTTGACTTTAGAGACAAGGAGAATTTACCGGCAGAATACCGCGTACTGCAAGCACTTGCTGACCTGCGCATGCTCCATCTCATCAACCCTAGCGTTTCTGACCAACATCATGCCGGACAGCGCTCGGAGGTCTATTTGTTGGATCTAAGCCAATACACAGGCTCTCGTTTAAAGCAAGGTATCCATGTCCTTGATTTTGAGAAGGGTCATCTAGTTCTTAAACGCACTCGTAGTTCTGAGAAGCCACGAGTGGGCGATACGAACTTGAAATTGGTTTCCTTGCTCAGACGCGCACCTGTGTTCCCACTTGTGCAGCTGTCGGGGCATACAAGAACCTCTATGGGAATAGATTGAGCGCCCGTCAAAGTAACTCTCGACGGTTCGGGCAGATTTTGGAGTGCGGAAGGATTTTCCGCCCATCTATAGGCAAGCTGCGAACCTTCCGGCCCCACTCGCCCCAATCACCAACCGCTGCGTTGCCCGCGTAGCCCCTACATAGAACAGCCGCGCTTCCTCGCGCTCGTCTTCGCCCTCAGCGGGCAGGCGCCCGGCGCCGACCAGCGCCACCACCGGGAAATCCAGCCCTTTGCTGACGTGCAGCGTCATCACCTTGACGCTGTCGTGCGCGGGGTCGAACACGCTGGACGAGTTCCGGCGCAGCTGGTGCGGCAGCTCGCGTTTGCGCTGGAATTCGGCGCACATGTCCATTTCGCTGTGTATTTGGGGTCAGATTCCAGTTCTGACTCTCAGCTCATGTGGCTGGCGTACGGAAAACCCCACCGGTACACTTAGCCCAATGCACCCCGCCATCGCCCAACACCGCCCCGGCATTGCCGCCATCTGCCAGCGCTACGGCATTCGGCGGCTGGAGGTGTTTGGTTCGGCTGCACGGGCAAGTGACTTTGACCCAGCTCACAGCGATGCCGATTTTCTGGTGGAGTTTGCACCGGGTATCGAGCCCGGGCTTCATGCGATTTTTGGCGCAAAGGCTGATCTGGAAGCGCTGCTGGGTCGGGGCGTGGATTTGGTGGAGCCCGGTGCGGTGCGCAACCCCTATGTGCTGGACAGCATCAACCGCCACCGCGAGGCCGTTTATGCAGCGTGACCCGCGTGCTTTCTTGTGGGACGTGCGCGAGGCGGCGCTGGCTATCCAGTCGTTCACCACGGGCATGGACGCACCGGCCTACGCAGCCAATCCGATGGCGCAAGCGGCTGTGGAGCGCAAATTTGAAATCATTGGCGAAGCGCTGAACCAACTGTCCAAACTGGACACGGCCGTAGCGGCCCGCATTCCTGACCTGGCGCAAATCGTGGCGTTCCGCAACCAGCTCATCCATGGTTATGCGACGGTGAATGTCGGCACGGTATGGAACATCAGCCAAACCGCCCTACCTGCGCTGCGGGATGCCGTGCAGGGTCTTCTAGACGAACTTGGTTAGAGCTCGACCCGGAAACCCATTCATGACGCCCACCTCCGAAACCTTGAGCACCCAAGCCGCCCAACTGGCGCCGGAAGAGCGAATTCAACTGGTGGAGCGCATTTTGAACAGCCTGGATCAGCCCGACGCGGCACTGGATGCGCTTTGGGCCAACGAGGCCAGCGACCGACTGGCCGCCTACCGGCGCGGTGAAATCAAGGCGGTGGGCTTGCCTGATGTGATTGCCAAGTACCAGCAAAGCGCTCGCTACTGGAAGAATCGACTTGGTTGAGCGTAAGGCTGCGCATCAACCCAAAAACTCCTATATTGATAGCTGCTTACGCTTATCCATCAAGCACTAGAGGCCAATTTCATCCAGAAAAGCTGCAGCACCGTCAAAGCCCATCCATGACGCGTCCTTTCACCCCCACCTTCGCCCATGTGCCGCCCGGCCCGGTGGCAGGCCCCTTGCAGTTGCTGCCCGTCAGCGCCGAGGTGGTGGCGGTGCACACGGCCGATGGGGCGCATGTGGGCTCGCTCAAAAAGGTAGGCGGGGTCTGGAAGTTCAAGGCCATGGGCTACGGCGCTGCCGGTGGCATGGAGCCGGGCCACGGCCCGCTGACGGAGCAGCACAACATGCAGTTCGCCACGCCCGATGCTGCCGAGGTGAGTGCACGGCTGCTGGGGGCGCTGGCGGGCACACCGGGGTCATTGCCTTGATTCCTTGCATACCCAGTTTGCTTCTATTTTTATAGCTGCTTGCGCAATATTCATGAGCGTTGGAAGCCGATTTTTCAAAAAATGGCCTGCTCCGCTAAACTTCCACCCATGCGCCCTTCCCAAGCCCTCAGCCAGCACCGTGAAGCCGTCTGCCGTGCCGCAGCACGCTACCACGTGGCCAACCCTCGGGTGTTTGGTTCGGCTCTGCGTGGGGACGATGGCGACGGCAGCGATCTGGACCTGTTGGTGGACACACTGCCCGGTACCACGTTGCTGGATCTGGGTGGCCTACAGGACGAACTGCAGGAGTTGCTAGGGGTGCCGGTCGATGTGCTCACCCTCAAGGACCTGCCAGCCAAGTTCCGCGATACCGTCGCCCAGGAAGCCCGGCCTGTATGACCGTGAACAGGCTGGCGGATTATCTGGATTTGATCTGACACCGTCGAGCGCAGCAGCTTTTCGGCGCCCCCTGTTCCTAACCATCGATTTTTCAACGACCTCTGCGCTCACCCATGCGCCGCCGCAAACCCCACCACCACGTTTACGTGGTCGAACTCTCCAAGGACGTGCTGAACGAGCCGCGCTTTCGCAAGTGCAACCCCGGCTACATCGACGGCAAGCCCTGCGTGTACGTGGGCATGACGGGGCTGGACCCCGACGTGCGCTTTGACAAGCACAAGGCGGGCATCCAGGCCAACCGCTTTGTGGCGCAATACGGCCTGCGGCTGCTGCCTGACTTGTACGAGGGTTTCAACCCCATGGGCTATGAAGAGGCGGTGGACCGGGAGATCGAGATCGGCATCGATTTGCGCTCTGCAGGCTTTGGGGTGTGGCAGGCCTGAACCGGTGGGCCATGGCTGCCATCCACCCGGCACGCTGCGCTGCACACATCGCCGTTGGGGCATACCATGCGGATTGCCTACCGCTCTTTCTGAAAGGATGCCCGCCATGAACTCCCCCGCCTCCCTTGTCGATGAACTGATGGCCCAGCTCCAGGGCGCGCCACTGCAGCAGATGGCGCAGCAACTGGGCACCAGCCCTGCGCAGGCCCAGGACGCCGTGGGCGCGGCCTTGCCGCTGCTGCTGGGCGCGCTGGGGCGCAATGCGGCGCAGCCGCAAGGCGCGATGGATTTGTTTGGTGCCTTGCAGCGCGACCACGGCGGCGGTGCGGATCTGGGCGGGCTGCTCGGTTCGCTGCTGGGCGGTGGCGCGGGCGGTGGCGGTGGCCTGCAAGACGGTGCGGCCATCCTCGGCCACATCTTTGGCGGCAACCAGCAGCGCGCCGAGGCCGGGCTGGGCCAGGCCACGGGGCTGGGTGCCAATGCCGGGCAGTTGCTGCAGATGCTGGCGCCCATCGTGATGTCGTTCCTGGCGCAACGCATGCAGTCGGGCGGCATGGATGCCGATGGCCTGGGCCAGGTGCTGGGCCAGGAGCGTGCGCGCGTGCAGCAGCAACGGGGGCTGGGTGGCGGCCTGCTGGGCAGCCTGCTCGACCAGGATGGCGATGGCCAGGTGGGGCTGGGCGACTTGCTCAAGATCGGCGGCGGGCTGATGGGCGGCCGGCGCTGAAGCGCTTTTGCTATATTTTAAATAGCTACTAGCGCTTTATCCACGAGCGTAAGAGGCTATTTTTCCTTGAAACACAGGCAGGCCACCAGGGCCTGCCCAAGGCGGCGCATCACCCCTGCCGCGTCAGCCAGCCCACCGCCTTGCGCGTGAGCGGCGCCACCACCAGCACCACCGGAAAGGCGATAAGCCACGCCGTCAGCCAGGCCGTGGCCCACAGGCCGGGGAAGTGGGCCGCCAGCCCCACGGCGCGGGCGGTGGAGATGCCGGAGACCAGCAGCGACATCAGACCGGAAAGGATGAAGCCGAACAGTGCGGGGGCGTATTTTTGGGGGAACATGGTGAACTCTCTTTCGTGGATGAAGGTGGAAGGGAAATGACGGCTGCTCAGCGGCCGATCTGCTGCACGGCTACCGCCGCGAGGTACAGGCCCACACCAAACACGGCATGGTTGGTCAGGCTGCGCGCACAGTTCTGGAGCGGCGCGGGCGTCTTGCGGGCCGCGAAGCCCAGCCCCATGGCGGGCTGCATGACGAACAGCGGCACGGCCACGGTGCCCACGCCAAAGGCCAGCGCGGGCCACAGCGTGGGGGCCTGCAGCCAGCCGCCCGGCAAGGCTGCCAGCAGCGCGGCGAAGGCGATGCCCACAAGGTAGTGCACCAGCCAGCCCAGGCCGCGTTCGCCCGCCACGGGCGCGGCCTGCGCGATGGCGGCGTGGCGCCAGCGCCCGCGCAGGCCGTGCCCGACCCAGCGGCCGAGCAGCACAAAGTTCATGGTGGGCAGGCCCAGGCGCTGCAACAGCAGCAGCCAGGCGTCCAGCACGGCGGTGGCGCCCGCGCCCACGAGGGCGATGGTGGCAAGGTCTTGAAGTGAAGGCATGTGAAAACTCCTTTGCAATGGACCGCCGGAGCGGTTGTTGGTTAATATAGAAGTTCAAGTCAACTTCAAGTCAAGAGGTTTTTGGTGGATATTTCCGAGGTCGCCAGGCTGTCGGGGGTGCCGGCCTCGGCGCTGCGCTATTACGAGAGCAAGGGGCTCATCCACGCACTGGCGCGCGACGGCGGGCGGCGCCGCTTCGCGCCCGAAGTGCTGGACCAGCTTGCACTCATCGCGCTGGGGCAGGCGGCGGGTTTCTCGCTGGACGAGATCCGCAGCATGTTCACGCCCGGCGGAGAGCCCAACATCGACCGCACGCTGCTGTCCGCCAAGGCCGACGAGCTGGACCGCACGGTCAAGCGCCTCAAGGCCATGAGCGAGGGCCTGCGCCACGCCGCCGTGTGCCCCGCGCCCAGCCATGCGGCGTGCCCGTCGTTCCAGCGGCTGCTCAAGGCGGCGGCGGCCGGCATGATGGAGGCGCAGCCCCGGCCGCTGGCGCCGCGCGGGAAATGAGCGCAACCGCTCCTTTTTCAATAGCTTGTTGCGCTTGATCCATGGGCGTTACAGGCTGATTTGATTCAAAACCATGCCCCAATCAACCCCCACCGACCCCACGGCCGTGCTGCAATTCTGGTTCGACGAGCTGAGCGCCGCGCAGCACTTCGCCAAGGATGCCGCGCTCGACGCCGCCATCACCCAGCGCTTTGCCCTCACCTTGGAGGCCGCCGCGCGCGGCGAGCTCTCAAGCTGGCGCGCCAGCACGCCGGGGCGGCTGGCCGAGATCGTGGTGCTGGACCAGTTCTCGCGCAACGTGTGGCGCGACACGCCGCGCGCCTTCGCGCAGGACGGCATGGCCCTGGTGCTGGCGCAGGAGCTGGTGGCCAGCGGCCAGGACCGCGCCCTGCCTCCCGCGCAGCGGGCCTTTGCCTACATGCCCTACATGCACAGCGAGTCGGCCGCCATCCACGCGCAGTCGGTGCAGCTCTTCGCGCAGCCGGGGCTGGAGGGCAACCTGCGCTTCGCACTGCAGCACCAGGCCATCATCGAGCGCTTTGGCCGCTACCCGCACCGCAACGCCGTGCTGGGGCGGGCGTCCACGGCGCAGGAGCTGGCGTTCCTGAGCGAGCCGGGCTCGTCGTTCTGACCTCTGCCCCGGTGCCCGCACTCGCGCCATGGGAGCGCCACAAGCCCTCCCTACAATGCCGCGATGCCTTTTTCCACCCGCTGGCGGCTTCGGCTTGTCACCCCTCTCCTTTGGCTGGCCTGCGGCCTGGCCAGTGCCCAGAACCCACCGGTAGCCGCCGATGCGCCCGGCGCCCCCGCCTCGGCCGCGCAACCCTCGGCGGCGCAGGCGGCAGCGCTCTCACGCGACGCCCGGCGCATCCATGCGCTGTCGCGCGACAAGCTGCTGCAGATCCGCACGCTGCTGCGCACCTCCAACACCCAGGCGTCCATTGGCTCGGGCTTTTTCGTGTCGGCCGACGGGCTGATCGTGACCAACTTCCATGTGGCCAGCCAGTTGGCGCTGGAGCCCGAGCGCTACCGTGGCGTGTACGTCACCATCGACGGGCAGGAGGGTGACGTCGATCTGCTGGCGTTCGACGTGCAGCACGATGTGGCCGTGCTGCGTGCAGGCCAACGCACCGCCCCTGCGCCAGTGCTGGAGTTCCGCCCCGCCGCCGAGCCCCTGGCCCAGGGCGAGCGCATCTACTCGCTGGGCAACCCGCTGGACATTGGCTTTGCCGTCACCGAAGGCACCTACAACGGCCTGGTGCGGCGCAGCTTCTACCCGCGCATCTTCTTTGGCGGCACGCTCAACCCCGGCATGAGCGGCGGCCCCGCTGTGGACGACGCCGGGCGCGTGCTGGGCGTGAACGTGGCCAAGCGGCTCGATGGCGAGCAGGTGAGCTTTCTCATCCCGGCCGAGTTTGCCCAGGCCCTGGTGCAGCGCGCGGCCAGCGCCCAGCCCATCACGCAGCCCGCCCACAAGGAGGTGGCGCGGCAACTGCTGGTGCACCAGCAGTTGCTGACCGAGCGCTTTTTGCAGACCCCCTTCCAGGAGCAGCGCCACGGCAACTACCTGGTGCCCGTGCCCGACGACGCGCTGGCGCGCTGCTGGGGCAGCGGGCGCGACCCGGACTACAGCGCGCTGCACCTGGAGCGCTCGGCATGCCAGACCAACAGCCATGTGGTGGCGGGCGACTTCAGCACCGGCACGGTGCGCCTGGGCTACGAGGCCTACAGCGCCCCCAGCTACGGTGCGGCGCGCTTCGCGCACATGTATTCGCGCAGCTTTGCCAATGAACGCATTCCCAACCGGGGCAGCCGCCAAAAGACGGCGGCCGAGTGTGCCGAGCGCTTTGTGGACCAGGGCGGCCTGCCGCTGCGCGCGGTGGTCTGCATGTCGGCCTACCGCAAGCTGCCCGGCCTGTACGACATGACGGTGCTGGCCGCCACCCTCAACCAGCCCACGCAGGGCGTGCTGGGCCGCCTGGACGTGCGCGGCATTGGCTTTGACAACGGCCTGAAGCTGGCCGAGCGCTTTCTGCAGTCCTTCCGGTGGGAGGCCGCGCCATGATGCCCACCCTGGCCCTGCTGGAGGCCTTTGACCGCCACGGCGCGCTGCTGGCGCGCGCACCCGTCACGCGCTGGCCCGTCACCGTGGGCCGCAGCCTGGAATGCGACCTGGTGCTGGACGACCCGCATGTGGCGCCCACGCACCTGCGCATCGACCGGGCTGCGGACGCGCCCCGCACTGTGCGCGTGGAGGTGCAGCACACCCTCAACGGCGCCCTGCTGCAGCGCAAGCGCCACGCCAGTGGCGAGCGCTTCGACTGGCCCGACGGCGCGCCGCTGGAGATCGGCCGCACGCGCCTTGCGCTGCGCCTGGCCGATGCACCCATCGCCGCCGAGCTGCCGCTGCCGCACTTCCCCTGGCGCACGTTAGCCGCCACCGTGGCCCTGCTGGCACTGATGCTGGCCGCCGTGCTGGCCGCTGAGTGGCTGAAGGCCGACGACAGCACCAAGTACCTGAAGGCGCTGCCCGGCGCGCTGCTGGGCATAGCGCTGTTCATGGGCGGCTGGGCCGGGCTGTGGGCCATTGCCAACAAGGTGTTCGACGGCCACCTGCAGTTCTGGCGCCACATGCGCATTGCCTGCGCGCTGTACCTGGGGGCCGAGGCCGTGTCGCTGGCGGCCAGCCTGGCTGCGTTTGCGCTGTCGTGGGAGGCTGTCTCGCGCTTTGGCTATGTGCTCATCACCCTGGTGCTGGCCGCAGGCATCTACGCCCACCTGGCCGCCGTGCTGCCGCGCCGCCGCACCGGCCTGGCCTGGACGGTGGGCGCCGTGCTGGCCCTGGGCCTGCCCGCCTGGATGGGGGTGCAGTGGCTCAACCATGCGCGGCTGTCGAACCAGCTGTACATGAGCAGCCTGTTCCCGCCCAGCCTGCGCGTGGCCCCCGCCGTGCCGGTGCCCCAGTTCACGCAGGAAGCCGGGGCGCTGCGCGAGCGGCTGGAGCGCCGCGTGAAAGCGGACGACGACAACGAGGACGAGGAGTAGCGCCCGCTGCCAGGCCGGCGGCCTGGCCTGGCGGACTTTTACCGCCCCGCAAACGTCGCCAGCGGCGCGCGCACGCGCTGCGCCGCCAGCGCCAGCCACGCGGGCGTGCCCAGGCCCGCCACCAGGTCGTGGCGCAGCAGGCCCCAGTGCGGGTCGTCCGGGTCCAGGCCCAGGGCCTCAATGAACGGCGCCTGCACGATGAAGCACTGGCACCGGTAGGGCAGCAGGTAGGCGGCGCGGTCTGCATCCAGCACGGCCAGGGCGTCTTCGTGGCGCGCGAACCAGTGGTTGAGCAGGATGCCGGTACCTGGCGCGTGCCAGAAGTCGCCCAGGTCATCCCCCGCCGTGGCTTGGCCACACAGCACGCGACGGGCGTGGTCCCAGTGGGCAAAGCCCACGGCACGCGCGGCGTCGTGCAGGCAGTCGGCCAGTTGCAGGCTGCCCGCCACGCCCTCGCGCCGCGCGCGGTTGAGCCGCACGCGGGCGCGGGTCTTGAGTTCGTCCAGCGCGCTGTTCACGCAGACCCCGCCATGGTGGTGGGCGCCAGGTGGCGCAGCAGCGCCGCCGCATCCGTGGAGCCTGCGGGCAGGCCCCGCAGCGCGTCGGCGCACAGCGCGCCTGCCGTGGCACGGGCTTCGTCCAGCACGGCGCGGCCGGCGGGGCGCAGGCTGACCTGGCCCGCCGCGCGCGCGATGTGGCCGGTCTTCTCCAGAGGGAT
Source organism: Acidovorax sp. 210-6 (assembly GCF_010020825.1). GTDB lineage: Bacteria > Pseudomonadota > Gammaproteobacteria > Burkholderiales > Burkholderiaceae_C > Simplicispira > Simplicispira sedimenti. Next base: position 908,945 of record NZ_JAACJE010000001.1, on the reverse strand, counting down.
CAGGCGGCGCACCACGGACGACAGCGGCACGCCCAGTGGCGCCACCAGCGCCGCCGTGGGCAGGCAGCCGCCCTCGGCCCGCGCCAGCGCGTGCAGCAGGATGAAATCGGCATGGCCGATGCCGTGCCAGGTGCCCAGCGCGTCGTCCAGCGCCAGTTGCAGCCGGGCGTGGGCCAGGCTGATGCCCAGGCAGAGGTCGAGGGCCGGCGCGCTCATGCCGCCAGCTCCTCTTGCCACAGCGCGAGCAGCGCGGCCAGGTCGGCACGGTGCTCGGCGTCGGTGGCATCGGCGCGGGGTTTCAGCGTATCGAGCACCTCGAAGCACAGCGCCGCCTCGCCGTGCGTGCGCCAGGCCTGCTGCAGGCGCCGGTCGGTGTGGCCGCCCAGGCGCAACTGGAAGCGCTCGCGGTTGAACGCGCCCGGCAGATTGGTGCTGGCCTTGACGCAGACGAGCTGCTGCGCATCGCAGCGGATCGCGTACACGCCCATGGGCGGCGGGTTGTCCTTGTAGTGGCGGACGAGCGCGCGGCGCTGCGCGGCGGCGCCGGGCTGGGGGGATGGGAAAACGGGGGATGAGTCCATGACAGGTTCCTTGGCATCGTGTGCGGCCACCCCGCGCGGGGCCGACGAAACAAGGGATGAAGCTGTCAGGCAACGAGAAAAAAGCCCGTGGTGCGGGCCGAGGGTGAGAGCCTCTTGTGCGGGCGGGCGCCCCTCAGCACCCGTGGGGCGGATTCTAGTGTATTGTTTCACTCTGATTGGTACTTTCAGCCAGTGGCCAAGGGGTCAGCTGCTAGGCGCAGGGGCGCAGGCATAACGGGTTACGTCAAGCCACTGCAACAACGCAGATGGCCCCTTGGCCACTGGCCCGAAGGGAGCCCCGAAAAAGCTGCCCAGCGTCGTTGCAGCGCTTGACAAGGGCGCCGCCATTGCCTGCGCGCCGCGCCTAGCCGGGCAGCTTTTTCGGGGCTCTGAAAGTGCCAATCAGAGTGAAACACTACACAAGCAAGGGGGCGCGTTGTCTTGCGATCCGCCCGGCACCGGCACCGTGCCATCGCCGTGGGGAGCCGCTGATTGCTTCGGTTTTGGTAGCATCTTGCGCTTGATACACAAGCCTCCAAGGCACTTTTCATCCAAACCTCTGCCCCCACAGACCATGAACTTCGCCGACCGCCTCAAGCAACTACCTTCCGCCTCCCACCTCGCTGCCCTGCACCTGCTGGGCGCGGACGGGCAGGTGCTGGCCACCCTGGAGAACAAACCCGGCCAGGCCGGCTCGCTGGCGGTGTACGCCGCCCTGGCGGCGCTGTACGGCGGCCACATCACGCCCGCCGCCGCGCGCCTGGGGCTGGAGTGGTACGCCGAGCACACGCAGGACGCGCTGGCCTACCCCGGCAAGCACCCCAACATCGACCGCCTGCGGGCCTGGGCCGAGGGCAGCGAGAGCTACCGCGTGCAGACCATCGCGGCCTGAGGGCGCGCTGGCGTGGCGCCCTGGGCCGTGCGCTGCGGCGCACGCGCTATCGTCGTACAGTGGTGGCCGGGTCGTGCCGCCCCGGACCTTGCCGGCACCGCTGTTCGAAAGGAGCCCGCCCATGACCGCCCCCACCGGCACCGTCACCCTGCACCGCGTGCTGCGCGCGCCGCCCGAGCGCGTGTACCGCGCCTTCCTCGACCCCGACGCCATGGCCAAATGGCTGCCGCCGCACGGTTTCACCGGGCGGGTGCTGGAGCAGGACCTGCGTGTGGGCGGCCGCTACCGCATGCAGTTCACCAACCTGGGCAACGGCCAGGTGCACGCCTTTGGCGGCGAGTACCTGGAGCTGGTGCCGGGCGAGCGCATCGTCAACACCGACCGCTTCGACACCCCCGACCTTCCAGGCGAAATGCGCACCACGGTCACGCTCCAGGCCGTGGCCGTGGGCACGGAGCTGCGCGTGGTGCAGGAGGGCATTCCCGCCGCCATCCCCACCGCCGAGTGCTACCTGGGCTGGCAGGATTCGCTGCAACTGCTGGCGCTGCTGGTGGAGCCAGAGATTCCGGCCATGTGATGGCGCTATTGTTTCAATAGCTGCCAGCGCTTTACTGATGGGCTTTAGAGGCCAATTTCATTCAGATCTTACACACCCGTCAGTGCGGGGCCGGTGCGGGGTCGGCCACCGTGGCCGCCTGGTGCGGCTTGCGCGCCACGATGTAGGGGCGCACGTCGCGGCCCTTGGTGGCGTGGCGCTCCACGGCCAGCACCTCGAAGCCATGGCGCGCAATGGCGGCCTCCAGCGTCGGCCCTTGGAAGCAGTGCACGGGTGGCGCCAAGCCCAGGGCGCGCGCCAGCGGTAGCGCCACCCAAGGGATCAGCGGGTTCATCTCCGCCACGCACGGCGTTTTGGAGATAAAGAACCCGCCAGGCCGCAGCGCCTGCCACACGGCGTCCAGCCCGCCGTCCAGGTCAGGCAGCAGGTGCAGCACGTTGAAGGCCAGCACCACGTCGTAGGCCTGGGGCGCCTGCCGGGCGGCGCCTGCAGCGTCCAGCACGGCAAAGTCCAGTTGCGCCACCGGGGTGGCCGCGAGCTTTTCCTGGGCAATGGCCACCATCTGGGAAGACACATCGGTGGCATGCAGGCGCCGCACCCGGTGGGCCAGGCGCAAGGCCGTGGTGCCGGTGCCGCAGCCAATCTCCAGCACCTGGTCTGACTCGGCCAGCAGTTCGCTGGTGCGGCGCAGGCTGGCCTCGTAACCGGCCTCGTCGGCAATGGGGCTGGCGGCGTATTTGCGCGCCATCTTGTCCCAGAAGCGAGCGCTCTGGCGCAGAGCGGCGGGGTCGGGTGGCGCGGGCGGCAACGCGTTTGTGGCCAGGGGGGTGGGCGTGGTCGTCATGGCGGGGCGTGAAAACATGCAGCGATGCTATCCATACACCAATCAACTGCATAGGCCCATAATTTGCAGTTCAGTAATACGTTTTTGCATGAATCACCCCGACTGGAACCTCTTACGCGCGTTTCTGGAGACGGCGGACACCGGCTCGCTCTCGGCCGCCGCGCGCAAGCTGGGGCAGACCCAGCCCACGCTGAGCCGCCAGGTGGCCGCGCTGGAGCAGCAACTGGGCGTGACGCTGTTCGAGCGCGTGGGCAAGCGCATGGTGCTGACGGCCACGGGCCAGGCGCTGCTGGCCCAGGCCCGCGCCATGGGCGCTGCCGCGGATGCCCTGGCACTCATGGCCACGGGACGGTCGCAGGCGGTGGAGGGGGTGGTGTCAGTGTCGGCCAGCGATGCGGTGGCGGCCCACATCCTGCCCCGCGCGGTGGCGCGGCTGCGCCAGCAGGCGCCGGGCATCGTGATCGAGGTGGTGACCACCAACCAGCTCAGCGACCTGCTGCGCCGCGAGGCAGACATCGCCATCCGCCATGTGGCGCCCGACCAGCCGGACCTGATCGGGCGGCTGATTCGCCATGCGACGGCGGGCTTTTACGCCAGCAGCGCCTGGGTGGCTGCACACGGGCACCCGCGCACTGCTGCCGATGCGGCGCATTGCGACTTCATCGGCGCGGACCGCGCAGGCCGCTACCAGGCCTACCTGCAGGCGCATGGCCTGCCGGTGGGGGCGGCGCAGTTCAAGGTGCTGGCCGAGAACGCCTCCACCGCCTGGGAGATGGTGCGCCAGGGCCTGGGCATTGGCACCATGATGGACGAGATTGCGCAGCAAACGCCGGGCGTGGTGCGCGTGCTGGACGAGGTGCCTGCGGTGCGGTTTCCGGTATGGCTGGTCACGCACCGCGAGCTGCACACGGCGCGCCGCATCCGCTGTGTGTTCGATCTGCTGGCGGACGAACTGCGCAACGGCTAGGCCGACGCCTGCGCCAGCACGAAATCGATCGCCGCGCACACCGCCGCCGCCTGCGCGGCGTTGCATTGCTCGGGCGTGGCGCGGGGGCTGTCGGGGTAGACCTCGGTGGTGCTGGTGTAGCGCGCGCCGGTCACGCTGGCGCACAGGCCCAGCGTGCGCAGCGGGTAGCGGATCACGCCGCGCGCCACGGCGGGCGAGCCGATGAGCTGGCCCTGCGCGTCGGTGGGGGCGATGTGGGTGATCTTTTCCACCGCTGCGATGATGGCCTGCTGGAAGGCGGGCTGGGGATTCTCGGTGTCGTCCACCAGGTAGAAGCCGTCGGGGATGCTGCCGGGCTCGAACGGCTTGCCGTCGCGCGCGGCCAGCGCGGGGCGGAATTCGGTTTCGTCGGTGTCGGTGGTTTCGTGCAGGTCAATGTGCGCGGCAAACTGCCCGCGCAGCGGCGCCACCAAGCGCATGAGCGCCGCTGCCTCCTGCGCCGGGCTGGGCTCGCGGAACGAACGGTTGGGGTCGATGGCGTCGTGGTTCCAGCGCTGGATGTGCTCGTAGCCCCAGGGGCTGACGCAGGGCACCACCAGCAGGTTGACCCGCCCGGCGTAGCCTGCGGCATGCTCGCGTGCAAAGCGCAGCGCGCCGTGCACACCGCTGGTTTCGTAGCCGTGCACGCCGCCCGTCACCAGCACGGTGGGTCGGTGGTCCTGCCAGTCCTTGCTGCGCAGGGCGTGCAGGGGGTAGCGGCGGCTGCCGTACACCAGCTCGCCGTAGGGCTCGCGCTGCCACTGCGCATCCAGCCCCACCAGCGCGGCCAGCACATCGTCGGCATGGCTGCGCTGGCGCACCTGGCGCGCGCGCCACTGGGCGACTTCTTCAGGCCCCCAGGGCTGGCCTGGGGTACCGATGGTGGCGTGGGCAAAGGCAGAGGACATGGCAAACAGCGCGTGGGCAGGTGGTGGTTCGCACCATTGTGCCAACACATGGGTTACCCTCGGGCCCCACCTACCCTTGGAGCGCCCGCATGAAAACCCTCAAAGTCACCATCGAACTGGAAATGTCCGTCCCGGACGATTGGCAACTGGTGCAGACCTCCGAAGGCACGCCAGTCATCCGCATGGCCGACGGCGCCTTCCTGGACATGGCCGTGGAGCCCCTGTTTGCCGCCAACCCCGAAGACGTGTGGAGCAGCACCGAGGACGAGGACGAACTGAACGACATCCTCGACATGGTGGACAGCGAGGCCGTGACCTACGAGTTTGTGGCGCAGGAGTAAGGCCGGGCCGCTCAGTCCTCCTGCGCCTCGGCCGTGCCGAGGTAGCCGCGCACCAGCTCGAAAAAACTGTCGTAGAAGGCCTCGCTGGCAATGGTTTCGCTGCCCACCTTGACCAGCGCCTCGCTGCCCGCCGTCAGCGGCACCGACACCGAGCCGATGCCGCCCACGCCCAGGCTGGCGGAGTTGCTGACCTTCTTGACCGTGTAGCGGTCTTGTACCGCCGTGACAAAGCCGGTGCTGAGCACGCCTTGCGGCGCGTCGGGCACGCAGACCACGCGGATGTAGATTTGCAGGTGCGATTCGGCGTCGGGCTGGAAGTTCTTGCGCCCCTCCACCTGCTCGGCCGATGCCGCCTGGATCAGGTAGCCCTGGCTGAGCAAGGCGCGGCGCGCAGCCTCGCAGGTGTGCGCGGGGGCGGCATCGAACAGGCGCGCATAGGTGGCCACCGAGGCGAACTTCTCCTGCGGCCCATGGTGCGGCAGAGGTGGTGCGGCGCACCCCGCCAGCACCAGCGCGGCGCAGAGCAGTGCCCCTGCGGCCGAAACCCTCCAACGGTTTTTTTTTGCTTCATTGTTCATAGCTGTCAGCGCTTTTCCATCAAGCGTTTGGGCCACTTTTTGCTGAAAAGTTCTGCGCTGGTCGCACCCGCTCTTTCTGCACCGGGTTGGCCGTGAGCCAGTTGGCGGGATAGCTGCGCAAAAACTCGCGGGCCTTTTCCGGGTGGGCGCCAAGCCAGGCGTCGTAGGCGCCTTCGCTCAGCACCGCAGGCATGCGCTTTTCGCTGCCGTCATGGCCATAGCGGTGCATCAGCGCGTGGTTGTTGGCGTTCACCGTCAGCAGGGTGTAGCTGGTGATGGTCTCGCCCTCGGCCCCCGTCCAGCACTCCCACAGGCCCGCCACGCCCATCGGCTGGCCGTCCACCCGCGCGATGCGCGTGGGCACGGGCTTGCCGCTGCGCAGGTCGTCCACGAAGAAGGCCATCATGGGCACGATGCAGCGCCGCGCGCCCAGCCAGGCCTCGCGGAAGTTGTTGGAGGTGGTGACGGTTTCCGCCCGCGCGTTGACCAGCTTGGTCGAGCGCAGCTTGGCGTCGGACGCTGACTTGACCCAGGGCGGCACCAGACCGAACTGCCCCGCGACCAGTTCGCGCACGGGCTTCTCGCGCTCCGGGGGCGGCTCCTGGGGTTCCTGCACTGGCGCCTGCTCCGGCGCTGGCGCCTTTCGGATGAAAACGCCGGGCCGGCGCGGCACCAGGCTGCGCCCCAGGGGCGTGTCGGGCGGCGCCACGTGGAAGGCTTCAGGGTACAACGCGTCGGGGTGCACGCTCTCGTAATGGGTGGTCATGCGCCATGCTATCTGAAGGCGCACGGCGCCCGGACCGATGGCCGCTGCACAATGCAGGCCATGCGTTTCACCCGCCCTTTTCCCTCGCGGCGTGCCCTGCTGGGCACCCTCGGCCTGCTGGCACTGCCCACGGGCGCCTTCGCCAGCCCACGCACAGAGCCCGTGGCCACGGCGGATGCCGCTGTCTGGCCGCGCGCCCTGGCGGTGCCTGGCGGCGTGGCCCGGCTCTCGCTGGGACCGGCAGCCGCGCGGCCTCAGGCGTTTGCGGGCGATGTGCCGCTGCTGGTACAGGGCGATGCGCAGGGATGGACGGCCGTGGTGGGCATTGCCCTGGCGGTAGAGCCCGGCACCGCGCACATCAGCGTGCGCGGGCCGGACGGAAGCACACGACCGGTGGGCTACCGCATCGCCGCCAAGCGCTACGCCGAGCAGCAGCTCAAGGTGTCGCCGCGCACCGTGGACCTGTCGCCCGAGGACCAGGCGCGCTTTGAACGCGAGCGTGCCCACCAGCAGGCGGTGATGGCCACATTCACCGAGCCCGATCCTGCCGTGCATGCCTCCCTGCGCATGCAGGTACCCACGCCGGGGCGGCGCTCCAGCTCGTTCGGGCTGCGGCGGGTGTTCAACGGGCAGGCACGCAACCCACACAGCGGCATGGACATCGCTGCACCCACGGGCACGCCGGTGGTGGCGCCGCTGCCAGGCCGGGTGATCGACACGGGCGACTATTTTTTCAACGGCAACACCGTGTGGCTGGACCACGGCGGCGGGCTGCTCACCATGGTGTGCCACCTGAGCCAGATCACCGTGCAGGTGGGCGACGTGCTGCGCACCGGAGAACCGCTGGGCACGGTGGGTGCCACGGGCCGTGCCACCGGGCCGCACCTGCACTGGGGCGTGATGCTCAACCGGGCCATGGTGGACCCAGCGCTGTTTCTACCGAACTGACCATTTCACCCCTTCGGATTTCAGACCCGCAGCAAATTCCATGAACCTGACCCTTTCCCTCTTTCCCTTCGGCTGGCAGCACTACCTGCTGGGCGGGCTGCTCATCGGCAGCGCGGTGGCGCTGCTGTTTGTCTTCACCGGCCTGATCGGCGGCATGAGCACGGTGTTTTCGTCCACCTGGTCGTTCGTGGTGCAGCGGCCGTTCTTCCAGCAGGCGCGCTTTACCGATTCACGCGGCTGGCGCCTGGTCTATGCCCTGGGCCTCATTCTGGGAGCGCTGGTGTGGTGGCTGGGCTTTGCCGATGGCGCACCGCAGTCCACCAGCATTCCGGTGTGGCAGCTGCTGGCGGGCGGCTTTCTGGTGGGCTACGGCGCCCGGCTGGGCAATGGCTGCACGTCGGGCCACGGCATCTGCGGGCTGGGCTCGCTGCAGTGGCCGTCGCTGCTGGCGGTGCTGACCTTCATGGGCACGGCCTTTCTGACGGCCAACATCGTGGCAAGGTGGCTGGCATGAGCGCGCAAGGCATGTCTCTATCGCGCTTTGCGGCCGTGCTGGCGGCGGGCGCCCTGTTCGGCTTCGGCCTGGCGCTCTCGACCATGGTGCGGCCCGAGGTCGTGCTCGGCTTTTTGCGCTTTCAGGACTTTGGCCTGATGCTGGTGATGGGCGGCGCCGTGGTGGTGACGCTGCTGGCCTACAAGCTGGCGCCGCGCCTGCGGGCACGCCCGCTGCTGGGCGGCAGCTTTCATGCCCACCCCAGCGCCTGGAACCGTGACACCGCCGTGGGCGCAGCGCTGTTTGGCGTGGGCTGGGGGCTGTGCGGCGTGTGCCCTGGGCCCGCCATTGCCGGGCTGGGCACGGGCAACTGGACGCTGCTGTGGGCGCTGGGCGGCATTGCCCTGGGCGCGCTGGTGCAGGGGCTGCGCGCCCGGTAGCCCCGCACCCGCCGACGGTCAGGCGGTCTTGGCTTCCTGCAGGCCCAGCTCGGCGATCATCTTCTCGCGCATGACGAACTTCTGCACCTTGCCGGTGATGGTCATGGGCATGTCGTCCACGAAGCGGATATAGCGCGGCACCTTGTAGTGGGCGATCTGGTCGCGGCAGAAGTCGCGCACCTCGTCCTCGGTGCAGGTCTGGCCGGGCTTGGGCACGATCCAGGCGCAGATTTCCTCGCCGTACTTGGCGTCGGGCACGCCGAACACCTGCACCGACTGCACCTTGGGGTGGCGGAACAGGAATTCCTCGATCTCGCGCGGATAGACGTTCTCGCCGCCCCGGATCAGCATGTCCTTGGCGCGGCCGACGATGTTGCAGTAGCCCTCGGCGTCGATGGTGGCCAGGTCGCCGGTGTGCATCCAGCCGTCCCGCACGGCCTCGCGCGTGCGTTCGGCGTCGCCCCAATAGCCTTGCATCACCGAGTAGCCGCGCACCAGCAGCTCGCCCTTCTCGCCCACGGGCAGCACCCGGCCGTCGGCATCGACCACCTTGGCCTCCAGCATGGGCTGGATGCGGCCCACGGTGGAGACACGGCGCTCCAGGGGGTCGGTGGTGGAACTCTGGAAGGACACCGGCGAAGTTTCCGTCATGCCGTAGGCGATGGTGATCTCGGAGAGGTGCATCTCGGCGATCACGCGCTTCATGGTCTCGATGGGGCACGGCGAGCCGGCCATGATGCCGGTGCGCAGGCGCGAGAGGTCGAATTCGGCGAAGCGCGGGTGGTCCAGCTCGGCGATGAACATGGTGGGCACGCCGTGCAGCGCGGTGCAGCGCTCCTCGCTCACGGCCTGCAGCGTGGCCACGGGGTCGAACGACTCGCCCGGGAACACCATGGCGGCGCCCGTGGAGACGCAGGCCAGCACGGCCAGCACCATGCCGAAGCAGTGGTACAGCGGCACGGGGATGCACAGGCTGTCGTTCTCGGTGAAGTTCATGGCCTGGGCGATGAAGCGCGCGTTGTTCACCACGTTGTGGTGCGTCAGCGTGGCGCCCTTGGGGTTGCCCGTGGTGCCGCTGGTGAACTGGATGTTGATGGCGTCGTGGCACGACAGGCCCAACCCCAAGTTGTCCAGCGCGTCGAGCGCAGTGCGGTCCGCGCGGGCGCGGCCGCTGGCCAGCACGTCGTCGTAGTTGAGCATGCCGGGTGTGCGGTCGGTGCCCAAGCGGATCACCATCTCCAGCGCGGGCATGCGCGCGGCCTTGAGCGCACCGGGCGCGCAGGTGGCCAGCTCGGGCGCCAGGCGCTGCAGCATCTCCAGGTACTTCGAGGTCTTGAGCTGCTCGGCCGTGACGAGGGCGCGGCAGCCCGAGAGGTTGAGGGCGTATTCCAGCTCGGCAATGCGGTAGGCCGGGTTGATGTTGACCAGCACCAGCCCGGCGCGCGCCGTGGCGAACTGCGTCACCAGCCACTCGACACGGTTGGGCGACCAGATGCCCACACGGTCGCCCACGCGCAGGCCCAGCGCGACGAAGCCCGCTGCCAGCGCGTCCACCTCGGCCTGGAACTGCGCCCAGGTCCAGCGCACGCCCTGCTCGCGGAAGACCACGGCGGGCCGGTCGGCGAAGCGCTGCACGGTTTCGAGCAGGAAGCGGTGGATGGGCGCCTCCGACAGCGTGGCGTCCGTCCGGCCCTTGACCTGCGAGAGGCCGTTGAGCGGGGCGATGTTCCAGTCCGGGGCAAGGGCAACGGTCATGGCAAGGTTTCCTCAGGAATGCGACGTGCCATTGTGCAAAGCGCCCGCCCACCAAAATGGACAAAATGGTTGCAAAACCAACCATGGGCCGCACCCTTGCGCGGGCAGGCGATAGGGCGCACCATACGCCTTGGACGACGCTGGCCCCACCCCCTCAGGTCAACCGCAGGGATGGCTGGCGCGTCATTGTTTGGCAGGCCCTCCGCTTGCCTGAAAGCACACCCCATGAAACACATTCCCCCCTATGCACGCTGGCTGGCCCTGGGCTCGCTGGCGCTGCTGGCTTCGGGCTGCGTCAGCACCGGCGAGCCCTATTACAGCGACGGTCCAGGCTACCCGACCCGTCCCTACCCGTACCCGTCAGACCCGGTCATCATCCACAGCCCCGGCGTGCAGCCCGTGTACCCGGCCTACCCCGCCCCCGACTGGCGCCAATCCGAACGTGAACGCGAGCGCTGGGAGCGCGAGCGCCGCGATCGTGAACGCTGGGAACGCGAACAGCGCGACCGCGACCGCTGGGCCCGCGACCGTGAACGCGAACAGCGCGAACGCGAGCGCGAAGCCCGCGAACGCGAACGGCACGACCGCGAAGCACGGGATCGCGACCGTGAACGCCGTGAGCGCGAAGCCCGAGAACGCGACCGGCGCGACCGCGAGCGCCCCGTGCGGCCCAACCCAGGGCGCTGCGACTACGACCGCTACAACCCCAAGACCGGCCAGTGCCTGCCCAGTTCCGAGAGCATGCCCTGACAGCGCATCCACGCACCACCATGCTCCGCGCCCACGTCATCCTGCCCTGGGTGCTGTGCACTGGCCTGCTGGCGGCCAGCGCACAGGCCCAGGTGGTGCGTTGCCAGGACCCGCGCACCGGCCAGGTCACCTACACCGACGGCGAATGCTCCGGCGGCGATAAAGCCCGCGAAGTGCAGGCGCGCAAAAGCGCCGAAGAACTGGCCCAGGAACGCGCCCAGGCCGCCGAGGCCCTGGAGCGCAAACAGCAGCGCCTGGAGCTGGAAAAAACCCGCCAGGAGGCCGAAACCGCCCGCCTGCAAGCCCAGCGCCAGCGCGAACTGCTGGAACGCCCCCCGGCACCGCGCCCCAACTATGCCCAGTCCCCCCAATGCCAGGCTTCGCGCCGCCAATGGCAGACGCTGAACGAAGCCCAGACCCGCGAACCCATGGTGCTGCAACCCGGCCTGGAAGCCGCCCAGCGCCAGATGGACCTGGACTGCCTGGGCCCCGAGGGCTACGCAGAGATGGAAAGAGCCCGTGCCCAGCGCCCGCAGGTTGTGGTCGTGCCCACGGCACGCCCCCGGCCCACCCTGCCGCCGCCCCGGCCCCGGCTCACGCACTGCTCCGAATTCCAGTGCTTTGACGACCAGGGCAAGGGCTACCCCCGGGCAGGCCCAGGGCGCCTGCCCGGGCCGGACGGCACCTGCCGTTCTGCGGGCGGCCGTGCACCGTGCTGATCAGGAGCGCAGCCCCTGCACCACCGTGGGGTAGAGCAGGCGCACGCGCAGCTCGCGGTGCAGGCGGGTGTTGTCCATGCGGCGCGATTCGCTCATGAAGCTCAGCAGCATGGGGGCAATGTCGGTCTGGGCCTGGGCGCGGGTGATGCGCGGCGGGCGGGGCAGGCCATACAGGTCAGCGGCCAGGTCAAAGTAGTCGCCCATGCGCAAGTCGCTGTCATCACTGGCGTGGTACACGCGCTGGGGGGCGCCGCGCCACAGCGCCGCCACGCAGGCGCGGGCCAGGTCGTCGGCGTGGATGTGGTTGGTGTACACGTCGTCGGCAGGCACCAGCACGGGCGTGCCGCGGCGCAGGCGCGCTTCGGGCGTGCCGCCCTCGCGGTTGGGGGCGTAGATGCCGGGCACGCGCAGAATGCTGGCGCGCAGGCCGCTGCGGCCCGCAAAACGCACCAGGCGCTCGGCATCCACCCGGCGGCGGGCACGGGCGGTGGCCGGGGCCAGGGCGCGGGTCTCCGTCACCCAGGCGCCGCCGCAGTCGCCATACACCCCGCTGGTGGACGCATACACCAGCGCCGCAGGCGGGCAGCGCAAGCGCAGCGCCCGCACCAGGGCCTGGGTGCGCGGGTCCCGCTCGCCCTGGCCGGGCGGGGGCGCCAGGTGCAGCACATGCGTGGCCAGACCGGACAGTCGGCGCAGGCTGGCGACATGGTCCAGGTTGCCCAGCAGCGGCGTGATGCCCTGGGCACGCAGGGCGGGCGCGCGCTCGGGGCTGGAGGTGAGCGCCAGAACACGCACCGGCGAGCGCCCCGTGGCGCTGGCGCGCAAGGCCTGCGCCACACGCAGGCCCACGTCGCCACAGCCGACGATGAGCACACGCGCACGGCGAAAGCGCGCAGGCAGCGCGCCCAGGTTGCAGGCGGGGGAGGCAGAACTCATGCAAGGGCTCTCAAAGGTGCGCCGCGCCAGCCATCGGCCCGGCGCGCAAAAGGGGTAAACACTGCGGGCACAATCCAGGGCATTGCCGTGTTCGACCCCCGCGAGGATAACCAAAACATGACCACCGCAGCGCCCACCCCCGCCCTGCCCCACACCGTCACCGTGCAGCCCAGCGGCCGCAGCTTTGAAGCCCAGCCGGGCGAAACCATCCTGGCCGCCGCCATCCGCGCCGGCGTGGGCCTGCCCTACGGCTGCAAGGACGGCGCCTGTGGCTCGTGCAAGTGCAAGATGCTGGAGGGCACCGTGGTGCACGGCACGCACCAGGACAAGGCCCTGAGCACCGACGAAGAAGCCGCAGGCTGGGTGCTGACCTGCTGCGGCGTGGCGCAGACGCCGGTGGTGCTCGAATCGCGCCAGGTCACCGACGAAAGCGCCTTCCCCATCAAAAAGCTGCCCGTGCGCGTGAGCACGCTGCAGCGCCGCTCTGCCGATGTGATGCAACTGCAACTGCAGCTGCCCGCGGCCGATACCTTCCGCTACCACGCGGGGCAGTACGTGGAATTTGTGCTGCGTGACGGCGCGCGCAGGGCCTACTCGATGGCCAACGCACCGCACACACAGGCACAGGCCCCTGGCATCGAGCTGCACATCCGCCACATGCCCGGCGGACGCTTTACCGACCATGTGTTCGGCGCCATGAAGGAGAAGGAAATCCTGCGCATCGAAGGCCCGTTTGGCGGCTTTTACCTGCGCGAAGACTCCGACAAGCCCATCGTGCTGCTGGCCTCGGGCACAGGCTTTGCGCCCATCAAGGCCATCATCGAGCACCTGCGCCACAAGGGCATCAGCCGGCCCACCCACTTCTACTGGGGCGGCCGCCGCCCGGCCGACCTGTACCTGGACGACTGGGTGCGCGAGCAGGCCGCCCACATGCCCCAACTGCACTACGTGCCCGTGGTGTCCGACGCCCAGCCCGAAGACGCCTGGAACGGCCGCACCGGCTTTGTGCACCAGGCCGTGCTGGACGACTTTGCCGACCTCTCGGGCCACCAGGTGTATGCCTGCGGCGCCCCCATCGTGGTCGATTCCGCCCGCAGCGCCTACACCACCCAGCGCGGCCTGCCGAGCGAGGAGTTCTACGCCGATGCGTTTACCTCGGAGGCGGACAAGCATCCGCAGTGACAGGTAACGACTGAACTGCTGCTTTTGGGGCGTGTTGTCCAACGTGGGTACATGGAAAACACCCAAATTTCGCTATTATTTTTATAGCTATTAGCGCTTACTGGGCGGGCGCTGCAGCCAATTTTTTATCATATTTCCGCAGACACTCCACATCCTTCTGCCCACCCTGCCCCCTGGCACCGCTCCATCACCTGCCCCTGCACCGCCTGCAGCGCCTGCGCGGACACGTGCTGGGGCGCCAGTTCGGCCAGGGGCTGCAGGACGAAGGCGCGCTCGAACATGCGGGGGTGGGGCACGGTGAGGTCGGGGGTGGCAATGTTCTGGGTGCCGTACAGCAGCAGGTCCAGGTCCAGCGTGCGCGGGGCGTTGCGGTAGGGGCGTTCGCGCCCGGCAGCGTGCTCCAGGGCTTGCAGGGCGGCCAGCAGGTCGTGGGGGCTGAGAGTGGTGGCGATTTCGGCCACGGCGTTGAGGTAGTCGGGGCCGTGGGCATCGACCGGCGCGCTGCGGTACAGCGACGAGGTGCGCAGCAGGCGGATGCCCTTGGTGTGCGCCAGGGCCTGCACGGCCTGGCGCAGGGCAGCAGCGGGCTCGCCCAGGTTGGCGCCCAGGCCGACCCAGGCGTGCACTGCGGGGGCTGGTGTGCCCGCCCGCGATGCGGGGGGCGGGTTTGCGGGCGTGCTCACGCGTCGGCAGCGGGGGCGCTGCCGCCTGCGGCGCCGCCGGGTTTGCGGCGACGGCGGCGGCGTTTTTTGGGGGCGCTGCCTTCAGGCGGCGATGCGGTGTCGGCGTCGGGGGCGTGGTTGTCGGCGCCTTCGTCCAGCGCCAGGCCGCGCGGGTCGGCGGCCTTGGTGCGTGGTGGCACGCGGTGCACGGTGCCCTGGGCTTGGCGGCTGCGGGCCTTTTGCTCTTCGCGCGCCTGCTCCATGAGGTCGTAGCGCTCGTCTTCGTCGGCGGTGCTGAACTTTTGCCACCAGTCGGCCAGGGCCTCGTCCACTTCGCCCACGTCGGCGCGCAGGCGCATGAAGTCAAAACCCGCGCGGAAGCGCAGTTGCGCCACCATGCTTTCGGGGATGCGGCCCACGCGCTTTTCAAAGCGGGGCTGCATGACCCAGATTTCGCGCATGTCGGCGGCCAGCTTGCCGCGGCCCGAGACGTCGCCGATGCGCTGGTTGAAGACTTCGTCGATGGCGTCCTGCAGCGCGGGGAAGGCGTGTTCGCGCGCGTCCAGGCGGCGCTGCCAGCCTTCGCGCACGTCTTGCCAGAGCACGCAGGCGAGCAAGAAGCTGGGCGCCACGCGCTTGCCTTCGGCCAGGCGGCGGTCGGTGTCTTGCAGGGCGGCGTGCACCAGGGGGGTGTCGGCGCGTTCAACGACCAGATCCAGCAACGGGTAGATGCCGCGCTGCAGGCCCAGCTTGCGCAGTTGCTCCACGGAGGCCAGCGCGTGGCCGGTCTGCAGGAGCTTGAGCATTTCGTCGAACATGCGGCTTTGCGGCACCTCTTGCAGCAGGTGCTGCGACTGGGCCAGGGGCGCGGCGGTCTTGGGGTCCAGGGCAAAACCCAGGCCGCTGAGCTTGGCAGCAAAACGCACGGCGCGGATGATGCGCACGGGGTCTTCGCGGTAGCGCTGGGCGGGGTCGCCAATCATGCGCAACTGCTTTTTCTTGGCGTCCTCGATGCCCTTGTGGTAGTCCACCACGGTCTGGGTTTCGGGGTCGTAGTACATGGCGTTGACGGTGAAGTCGCGCCGCGTGGCGTCTTCGTCCTGCGGGCCCCAGACGTTGTCGCGCAGCACGCGGCCCGATGCGTCCACGGCGTGCTGCATGCCGGCCAGTTGCGCCTTGCTGGTCTTTTCGTTGCCGCCCACTTGTTCGGCGGCCACGTTGTCGAGGTAGGCGCGGAAGGTGGAGACCTCGATCACCTCGTGCTCGCGCCCACGCCCATGCACCACGTGCACGATGCGAAAGCGCTTGCCGATGATGAAGGCGCGGCGGAACAGTTGCTTGACCTGCTCGGGCGTGGCGTTGGTGGCCACGTCGAAGTCCTTGGGGCGCAGGCCCAGCAGCAGGTCGCGCACGGCGCCGCCGACGATATAGGCCTCGTAGCCCGCCTGCTTGAGGGTGTGCACCACCTCCACGGCGCGGCGGTCCACCAGCGTGGGGTCGATGCCGTGCTGGGCTGCAGGCACCTCTACGCGCTTGCCGAAATGCGGCTTGCCGCCTTTGCCACCCTTGGCGGCCTTGCCCAGCAGTTTGTCGATGAAGGTTTTGATCATGGGTGTGCAGAAAACAGGTCGAGGATGCGCCAGCCGCGCTCTTGCGCCAGGGCGCGCAGGCGGGCATCGGGGTTGGTGGCCACGGGGTGGTCCACACGCTCCAGCAGGGGGACGTCGTTCATGGAGTCGCTGTAAAAGGTGCTTTCCACGTCGGCCCAGCGCAGGCCGTGCGCAGACAGCCATTCTTCCATGCGCTGCACCTTGCCTTCGCGCATGGTGGGCGTGCCCTGAATGGCGCCGGTGTACCAGCCGCTGGCGTCGCGCGCCAGTTGCATGGCCAGCAGCTCCTGCACGCCCAGCGCCTGGGCGATGGGGCGGGTGACGAATTCGTTGGTGGCGGAGACGATGAGCACCCTGTCCCCCGCCTGCTGGTGCTGACGCACGAGTTGCAGGGCCTCGGGCCGGATGGCGGGCGCAATCACCTCGCGCATGAAGCGTTCGTGCGCGGCATGCGCCTGCTCGGGGCCGCGCTGGCGCACGGCTTCGGTGGCAAAGCGCACGTAGTCGTGCACATCCAGCGTACCGGCCTGGTAGTGGGCGTAAAACTCGGCATTGCGGCGGGCAAAGTCCACCGGGTCGGTCCAGCCGATGCGGATGGTGAACTCGCCCCACTCGTAGTCGGAGTCGAGCGGCAGCAGCGTGTGGTCCAGGTCGAACAGGGTCAGCCGGGGGCGATGGTTCGGGGTTTCAGTCATTCATTCTTGGTGTGGTTAGGCCGTGAGCGGCAGCAATCGGCACGGCCCAAGCCAGTGCTCCCGCGCAAGGGCCGCCCCGCCGCGCCGGGAGCGTCCCCCTTCCCGCGTCGCACAGCGACGCGAGAGAAGGGGGAAGGCGCGCAGCGCCACAGGGGGTTGTGCCTCATCCAGCTTCCAGCATGGCCTTGAGCAGCGGAATGGTGATGGCACGCTGCGCGCGCAGGGCGTAGGCGTCGAGCCGGTCCAGCAGCTGCATGAGGCTGCCCAGGTCGCGCGAGAAGCGGCTGAGCATGTAGTCCATCACCTCGTCGGCCAGGAAGATGCCGCGCGCGTCGGCCTCCTGGCGCAGCACGGCACGGCGGGCGGTTTCGTCGAGCACCTGGAGCTGGAACACATGGCCCCAGCCCAGGCGGGTGCGCAGGTCGTCGCGCAGCGGCAGGTCTGCCGGGGGTACGCTGCCTGCGGCCAACACCCAGCGCGGCGCGCCGCTGCCCGGGCTGGTGGCGTTGACAAACCAGTTGAACGCCAGGGCCTGCTGCGCGGTGGAGTACAGGTGCACGTCGTCCAGCAGCACGGCGGCCCAGCGTTCATCGAATTCGGGGCGTGCGTGCACGCTGGGGTCCAGCCAGCCCACGCTGGCGCCTTGCTCGCGCAACGCGCTGGCCACGGCCTTGAGCAGGTGCGACTTGCCGCTGCCTGGCAGGCCCCACAGATAGGTGGGCACGGGCGCGCGCGTGGCCTGCTGGCTGCCCTGCCCCACCCACAGGCGCAGGTGCTGCAGCGCGGCCTCGTTGGCCCCGGCAAAGTAGTTGCCCAGCGAGGGGCCGGTGGCCAGACCGATGTCCAGGGCCAGTTGCTTCATGCGCGGCGCCCCCGAGGCATGGGCACGGCCAGGGCCAGAAAAGCCAGGATGAAATGCGGGAGGTGGATCGGCGGCATCGCTGTGGAATGGGGTGGGGCCTGCAGCCACAGGCAACTGCGGCCATAACCCGGGCATGCGGCGCGGGCAGATACCGTCGCACGCATGGACGACAATGGCGCGATTTTAGACGTCTTCAGGCGGCCATGCCCTCTCCCACCCCCGCACACACCAAGCTCCCGGCTGCCATTTGGGTATTGGGATTCGTCAGTCTGCTGATGGATGTCTCCTCCGAACTGATCCACAGCCTGCTGCCGGTGTTCATGGTCAGCGTGCTGGGCGCAAGCATGTTGACCGTGGGTCTTATCGAGGGCGCCGCCGAGGCCACGGCCTTGATCGTGAAGGTGTTTGCAGGCGCATTGAGCGACTGGTGGGGCAAACGCAAGCCCCTGGCACTGATGGGCTACAGCCTGGGCGCGCTGACCAAACCGATGTTCGCGCTGGCCACCGGCATGGGCATGGTGGTGGCAGCACGCATGATCGACCGGGTCGGCAAGGGCATACGCGGCACCCCCAGGGACGCGCTGGTGGCCGACATTGCCCCCCCGGAGGCCCGCGGCGCGGCCTTTGGGCTGCGCCAGTCCCTGGACACGGTGGGCGCTTTTCTGGGGCCGCTGCTGGCCATGCTGCTGATGCTGCTGTGGGCCAACGACATCCGCGCCGTCTTCTGGGCCGCCGTGGTGCCCGCAGCGCTATGCGTGGCGCTGCTCGCCTGGGGGGTGCAGGAACCCGAGCGCGCGCCCCAGGAGCGGCGGACCAACCCCATCCGCCGTGACAACCTGCGGCGCCTGCCAACTGCGTTCTGGAGTGTGGTCGCCCTGGGTGCGGTGTTCACGCTGGCGCGCTTCAGCGAGGCTTTTCTGGTGCTGCGCCTGCAGCAGGACGGCTTGCCGCTGGCGTTCACGCCGCTGGTGTTGATTGCCATGAACCTGGTGTATGCGCTGGGCGCCTATCCGCTGGGCAAACTGTCCGACGGCATGGACCACGGCAAGCTGTTGGCCTGGGGGCTGGTGCCGCTGGTGGCCGCCGATGCGCTGCTGGCCTGGAGCGGCCAGGGCCCCGCAGCCTGGCTGGGTGTGGCCCTGTGGGGCCTGCACATGGCGGCCACGCAGGGGCTGCTGGCCGCCATGGTGGCCCACACCGCCCCGGCCGACCTGCGCGGCACGGCCTACGGCATGTTCAACCTGGTCTGCGGCGTCGCCATGCTGGCGGCCAGCGCGCTGGCGGGCCTGTTGTGGGACCAGCTGGGTGCGCGCGCGACCTTCTCTGCGGGCATGGTTCTGGCGCTGCTGGCGCTGGGCGGTGTGCTGGTCCTGATGGCGCGCGGCGCACTGGCACCACCCCGGCACCATGCCCCTGGCACCCACCCGGGCGGTGGAGCCCCTTAAAATCTCCTGCTTGCGGCCCACGCCTGGGCCGCCTTCCCGCACCCATAGCACCCCATGAGCACCTCTGCGACCCCCTCCCCCCTGTCCTACAAAGACGCTGGCGTTGACATCGACGCGGGCGACGCGCTGGTCGAGCGCATCAAGCCCCTGGCCAAAAAGACCATGCGCGAGGGCGTGCTGGCCGGCATTGGCGGCTTTGGCGCGCTGTTTGAGGTGCCCAAGCGCTACCAGGAGCCGGTGCTGGTGAGCGGTACCGACGGCGTGGGCACCAAGCTCAAGCTGGCATTCGAGTGGAACATGCACGACACGGTGGGCATCGACCTGGTAGCCATGAGCGTGAACGATGTGCTGGTGCAGGGCGCCGAGCCGCTGTTCTTCCTGGACTACTTTGCCTGCGGCAAGCTCGATGTGGACACCGCCGCCGCCGTGGTGGGTGGCATCGCCAAGGGCTGCGAGCTGTCGGGCTGCGCACTGATCGGTGGCGAAACAGCCGAGATGCCCGGCATGTACCCTGCCGGCGAATACGACCTGGCGGGCTTTTGCGTGGGTGCGGTCGAAAAGAGCAAGATCCTGACCGGAAAGGACGTGAGCCCTGGCGATGTGGTGCTGGGCCTGGCCTCGCATGGTGTGCACTCCAACGGCTTCTCGCTGGTTCGCAAGTGCATCGAGCGCGCCGCTGGCAACCTGCCCGCCACGCTGGATGGCATGCCCTTCAAGGATGCGGTGATGCGCCCCACCCGCCTGTACGTGAAGAATGTGCTGGCCGCGCTGGCCCAACATCCCATCAAGGCCCTGGCCCACATCACCGGTGGCGGCCTGCTGGAGAACATCCCGCGCGTGCTGCCCGAGGGCACGGCTGCCCATCTGAAGAAGGGCAGCTGGCCGCAAACCGAATTGTTCGCCTGGCTGCAGAAGACGGCAGGTATCGATGACATCGAAATGAACCGCACCTTCAACAACGGCATTGGCATGGTGGTGGTGGTCGATGCCGCCCAGGCCGACGCCACCGCAGCCACGCTGCGCGCCTTGGGCGAGTCGGTGTACGCCATTGGCACGATTGCGCCGCGCGGCGACGGTGCCGCCGTGGTGGTGGCCTGAGCCTGCTGCGCAGCCCATGGCGCAGACCCCGCCTGCCCCCGGTTCTGAACCCACGCCTGCGCTGAGCGCGCCAGCACCACGCAGTGTGGTGCTGGCCAGCTACCTGCTGGTGGCTGCCGCACTGCTGCTGGTGCTGTGGCGCGGCCTCCTGCCCGGCCTGCTGTGTGTGTGCCTGGGCTTTTTGCTGACCCGCGCCTGGGTGGGCTGGCTCACCCGGCTGCGGCCCGGCGCCTTGCCGCCGCTGCCCCCCCGTGGGGCCGAAGTCGCGGCGGCGGCCCTGGTGATGTTGCTGCCCCTGGGGCTGCTGGGGCTGGGGCTGACGCATTCGCGCACCTACCTGATCGAAGCGCCCCAGCAGTACCGCGAGCTGCTGGAGTACATGGCGCAAACGGTGCGTGAATTGCGCCTCAAGCTCCCGGCCGACTTTCCGCTGCAATTGCCCGAGGGCGCCGCCGAAGTGCAGCGCGTGATCGCCAACTACCTGGGCGCCAAGGCCGGCGCACTGGCCACCACGGGCCGCGCCTGGCTGGCGGGGCTGCTGTTCGCCTATGTAGGCCTGATCATCGGCGCACTGGCCGCCGTGCGCCAGCGCAGCACCCAACAAGGCCCGCTGGCGCGTGAACTGGCACAGCGCATCACGCTGTTTGGCGAAGCGTTCCGGCAGATCGTGGCGGCGCAGTTCTGGATTGCGGCGTTCAACACCTTGCTCACCGCACTGTTCCTGCTGTTCATCCTGCCGTACTGGGGCATTCGCCTGCCCTACACGCCGCTGCTCATCAGCTTCACCTTTGTGGCGGGGCTGGTGCCCATCGTGGGCAACCTGGTGTGCAACGTGGTCATCACCATCGTGGGGCTGTCGGTGTCGCCGCTGGCGGCTGCGGCATGCCTGGGCTTTCTGATCCTCATCCACAAGGCCGAATACGTCATCAACGCCAAGGTGGTGGGCAGACGCACGCACATGGGCGTGTGGGAGCTGCTGTCGGTGATGTTTGTGGCCGAGGCCGTGTTCGGCCCTGCCGGGCTGGTGGCGGCGCCGCTGTGCTATGCCTACCTGAAAAAAGAGTTGGCATCTTTGCGACTGATCTGACCGACCTGCTTGCGCTACCATGCAAGGCGCATCCCGACAGGGCATGCCATCCAGACCGTCTCTCGACCACAAGCCGCGGGACGGACGCACATGTCATCACACACAGGTATAAATCAGGAGAGACCGTTCATGACCATTCTCGTCGCCTACGTACCCCGCCCCGAAGGCCGGGCCGCATTGGACAAAGGCATTGAAATCGCCAAGCGCCGCCAGGAGCGGCTGCTGGTTGTCAACGCAGGCCCCGGGGGCTCGCAGGAGGACACATCGCTGGCGCCAGGCTACGAGGTGGAACAGATCGAGGCCATGCTCGAAGCCCAGGGCGTGCAGGCCGAGTTCAAGCAGTTTGTGCGCGGCCGCGATGCCGTGGAAGAGATCAATGAACTGGTCGATACCATGGACATTTCGGTGCTCGTGATCGGTCTGCGCAAGCGCACCGCCGTGGGCAAGCTGATTTTGGGCAGCGTGGCACAGGAGCTGCTCATGACCGTGTCCTGCCCGGTGCTCTGCGTCAAGGCACCCAGCGCCTGATTGCTATCATTTTAATAGCACACAGCGCTTGCCAGATGGGCGCTGCGTGCTGTTTTTGCTCAATTTTCTCGCAGTTGGCGGATCTGTTCCGCCACCTGGATGGCGTCTGCAGCGTCGCCCGCATGGGCCAGGTAGGCCTCCAGATCCTGCAAGGCCAGGGCATGCTGGCCACTAGCGGCGTGGGCCAGCCCCCGATCCCGCAACTCCTGCCAGTCGGTGGGCAGCAGAATGACCATGCGGTCGAGCACGGCGATCAGGCGCTGCCAGTCCTCGTTGGAACGGTGCAGTTCTTTCAGGTTGCGCAGCATGCGCGCAATGATGTCGCGCGGTGCTGCGGGCTGAAGGAACAGCCCCAGCGGCAGGTCGTCGGCCTGTAAAGGCTCGGGCACACCGTGCTGGAAAGGCACCAGGCGCTCCACCAGGTCTTCGCGCGAGAGCGACTGGCCGGTGAACGGGTCAATGAGCACCTGCCCACGCGACACCTGCGCCTTGACCATGAAATGCCCCGGAAACGCCACCCCGTGGGCCTTCAGCCCAATGCCGTGGGCCAGCTCCATCCACAACACCCCCAGGCTGATGGGAATACCCCGGCGTGTGCGCAACACGTCATTGAGGTAGCTGTTTTCGGGGTCGTAGTAGTTGTTGACGTTGCCGCCAAAACCCAGGTCAGCAAAGAAGAACTGGTTGAGCATGCGCAGGCGCTGCAGGGCCGGGGCATCTTGCGCCAGGCGCCGCTGCAGGCGCGCCACGAGATGGTCCACCTCGCTTTGCACCTGCTGGATGTCGAGCTGGGGGTATTCGTCTTGGGCAATGCTGGCGGCCGCCTCCAGCAGCGGAAAGCCGTCGTCGCTGTGCACCAGCGACGCGAAATACTCCAGCGGCGTGGGAACGGCCAATTTCATCGACATGCCCTTGCCCCCCGCTTCAGCGCCGCAACAGGCTGCGCAGGCGCAACCCACCCACCCACAGCACGGCAAAGTACAACAGCGCCGCCGCCACCACCAGCAAGGCCAGCAGTCCAGCACGCTGCAGGCTGTGGGCACGCATGGCCAGCCAGGCAAAGTGGTCTGAGGCCCACAGCAGCAGCACCGCCATCAGGCAACTGGCCGCCAGCACCTGCAGCGCATACAGCAGCCACCCCGGCGCGGGCACATACGCCCCCCGCCGCAGCAGGCCCACCAGCAACCACAGCGCATTGACCAGCGCCCCCAGCCCGATGGACAGCGCCAGGCCCGCATACGCCATCCGGGGCACCAGCACCACGTTGAGCAACTGCGTGACCACCAGCACCACCACAGCAATCTTCACCGGGGTGCGGATGTCCTGGCTGGCGTAGTAGCCCGGCGCCAGCACCTTGATGGCGACCAGGCCCAGCAGACCCGCACCATAGCCCGCCAGGGCCACGGCGATCTGCCCCACATCGCCATCGGTCAGCTTGCCGTGGTGGAACAGCGTGGCCACGAGTGGCTGCGCAAAGGTCAGCAGCGCCACGGCACAAGGCACGGCCAGCAACACCACCATGCGCAGGCCCCAGTCGAGCATGGCCGAATAGCGCGCGCTGTCGTCCGCCGCCTTGGCCGATGCCAGCTGCGGTGTCAGCACCACGCCCAGTGCCACCCCCAGCAGTGCGGTGGGAAATTCCATCAGACGGTCGGCATAAAACAGCCAGGTCACGCTGCCGGGCGCCAGGTACGAAGCGATCTGGGTGTTGATCATCAGCGAGAGCTGCGCCACCCCCACCCCCAGCAGCGCGGGCGCCATGAGCGTCAGGATGCGGCGCACCTGCTCCGTCTGCCACGCCGTGCGCACCGCGCCCCAGGTCACGCCAATGCGCGGCAGCAGGCCCAGGCGGTGCAGCACGGGCACCTGCGCCGCCAGTTGCAGCACACCGCCCAGCATCACGCCGCCAGCCATGGCGTAGATGGGCTCCACCCCGCGCGCGGCCAGCAGCGGCGCGCCCCACCAGGCGGCCACGATCATGCACAGATTCAGCAGCACGGGGGTGGCGGCAGGCACGGCAAAGCGCTTCCAGGTGTTGAGCACCCCGGCCGACAGTGCCACCATGGACATGAAGCCGATGTAGGGGAACATCCAGCGCGTCATGAGCACGGCGGCGTCGTAGCCCTCGGGGTTTTGCCGCAGGCCGCTGGCCAGCAGCCACACGAGCACCGGCGCACCCAGCACGCCCAACACGCAGGCCAACACCAAGGCCCAGGCCAAGGCCGTTGCCACGCTGCGAATGAGCACGCGCGTGGCTTCTTCGCCCTCCTGGGTCTTGGTGGCGGCGAGCACGGGCACGAAGGCCTGGCTGAAGGCGCCTTCGGCAAACAAACGCCGAAACAAATTGGGAATGCGAAAGGCGACGTTGAAGGCGTCGGTCAGCGCATTGGCGCCAAAGACCGAGGCCATGAGCAGGTCGCGCACCAGCCCCGTCACACGGGAAGCCAGCGTCAGCAAGGAGACGGTGGAAGCGGCTTTGAACAATGTCACGGCGCACAGTGTATGCGCTGCGCCCGCAGTGCGCGGCACCCGGCCCGGCGCCACCTGCACCCACCTTGGCTCGGTGGGCTATAATGCTCGGCTTTGCTGGCAACATCCACAGACACAAGGAACATATACCATGGCATCCACCAAGCCCAAGAAAAAGAACCCGCGCCTGGCGTCGGGCCGCAAACGCGCGCGCCAAGACGTCAAGCTCAACGCAGCCAACTCCTCGCTGCGTTCCAAGTACCGCACCGCCGTCAAGAACGTTGAAAAAGCCATTCTGGCAGGCGACAAGACCAAAGCCACCGAACTGTTCGCCAAGATGCAGTCCGTGGTGGACAACGTTGCCGACAAGGGCATTTTCCACAAGAACAAGGCGGCCCGCGACAAGAGCCGCCTGTCCGCAAAGGTCAAGGCCCTGGCCCTGGCCGCTGCCTGAGTCTTTTCACTCACAGCACACACAGCCCGGGCAGCCCTGCTGCCCGCCGTTTGAAACGGGTGCGCTGCCAGCAAAAACAACGAAGCGCCCTCCGGGGCGCTTTTTTGTTGCCGCGCTGTTGGACAATACGAGCATGAACCACACCACCCTCAACGTCGATCCGGCCGAACTGGCCAAGTTCTCCGATCTGGCGCACCGCTGGTGGGACCCGGAAAGCGAGTTCCGCCCCCTGCATGAAATCAACCCCCTGCGGCTGGACTGGATCAACGGCCTGGCACCACTGCACGGCAAACGTGTGCTCGACGTGGGCTGCGGCGGGGGCATCCTGTCCGACGCGATGGCCCGCCGAGGTGCGGAGGTGCTGGGCATAGACCTGGCCACCAAGTCACTGCGCGTGGCCCAGTTGCACGCCCTGGAAGCACAGACCCCGCGCGTCACCTACCGCGAAGTGAGCGTGGAAGCCCTGGCCGCAGAGCAACCAGGCAGCTTTGATACCGTGACCTGCATGGAAATGCTGGAACACGTGCCCGACCCCGGCTCGGTGGTGCGCGCCTGCGCCCAACTCGTCAAGCCGGGCGGCTGGGTGTTCTTCTCCACCATCAACCGCAACGCCAAGGCTTTCATGCTGGCGATTGTGGGCGCGGAATACGTCCTCAACATGCTGCCCAGGGGCACGCACGAATACGCCCGCCTCATCCGCCCCAGCGAACTGGCCACCCATTGCCGCGATGCGGGGCTGGACCTGCAGCAGACCAAGGGCTTGCAGTACAACCCGATCACGCGGCGCTACTGGCTCAGCAGCGACACCAGCGTGAACTACCTGCTGGCCACCCGCCGCAGCGCCTGAGCACATGTTTGCCCACATCCGTGCTGTGCTGTTCGATCTGGACGGCACCCTGATCGACAGCGCCCCCGACCTGGGCGCTGCTGCAGACAAAATGCGCACCGACCGCGGCCTGCCCGCCCTGCCCCTGGAGCACTACCGCCCCATGGCAGGCGCTGGAGCCCGGGGAATGCTGGATTGCGCCTTCGGTATGCCCCCAGAGCACCCCGATTTTTCGGCCTTCAAGGAAGAGTTCTTCGCCAACTACGAAGCCTGTCTGACGGAGCGCACCCAGGTCTTCCATGGCGTGGACGACCTGATCCAGCGCCTGCGCGGCCACGGCCTGGCCTGGGGAGTGGTCACCAACAAACACAGCCGCTTCACCAACCCTCTGACGCAGGCCATGCCTTTGTTCGCCAGCGCCCAAACGGTGGTGAGTGGCGACACGACCCCGCACGCCAAGCCCCACCCCGCTCCGCTGCTGGAGGCCGCCACCCGTCTGGACCTACCTCCACAGCAATGCCTTTACGTAGGCGACGACGAACGCGATATCCAGGCCGGCCATGCGGCGGGCATGCCCACGGTGGCAGCCACCTACGGCTACCTGGGTGCACAAGCCGATATCCGCCGGTGGGGCGCCCATGCTGAAATAAATACCCCACTGGCCCTCTTGCAATTGCTGCGACTGACCTAAAATACCCATCCAAGGGGCTGCCCTGGTTTCGACGTGGGTTCGGAATCGGTGTGGTGCATGTCGAGCTGGAATCACGCTCGTAAATCTCGGTTCAAAAAACTAACTGCAAACGACGAACGTTTCGCACTCGCCGCTTAAATCCGGTGAGCCTTGCAACAGCACGCTGATGGGCTGGGCAAGGGGGTAGAAATACCTCCAGGCTGCAAGGGAATTTTCATCAGCTGGCACCCTGCCGGGCACCTTGGCAGGAGGCGAGATCCAAGGGTGCTGGCCGTCGATGCAGCGTGCGCCTGCGCGGCACCGATGGCGAGATCCAAAACAGAACGCTAAACATGTAGATCTGCCCGAAGAAGGCTTGCGGACGCGGGTTCAATTCCCGCCAGCTCCACCACCTGCCACAAAAAGCCAACCGCTCCGCGGTTGGCTTTTTCATTGCCCACAAGCTCTTGCGGCAGTGCAAATGTCCTATGTTTGCCTTGCATTACAATATTCCTCAATGTTTGCCGCCCACCCGTTCGCTCTGAAAAATGCTCCTGCCGCCTCGGCAGGTTTGGCTGCGCGCGCAACCATCACCAAAACCACGACCATTAAGGGCTGATCCGCCCCGGTTCGTCGTGCGCCCCTCCTGGCCAGACGAGCCAGGCGAACAGTCCGGTCGGGTACTGTTTATTCACTTGAAAGGGCGTTGAAATGAGCAAGTTGGTAGGTCTGGTGGGCTGGCGCGGCATGGTCGGCTCGGTGTTGATGGATCGCATGGAGGCTGAAGGCGACTTCGGCCTGATCGAACCCCTGTTCTTCTCCACCAGCAACGCCGGTGGCAAGGCCCCGGCGCAGGCCAAGAACGAAACCGCGCTGCAAGACGCGTTCAACATCGACGCGCTCAAGCGCTGCGAGATCATCATCTCCTGCCAGGGCGGCGACTACACCACCGAGGTATTTCCCAAGCTGCGCGCAGCAGGCTGGAACGGCCATTGGATTGATGCAGCTTCCACCCTGCGCATGAAGGACGACGCGGTCATCATCCTCGACCCCGTCAACATGCCCGTCATCAAAAACGCCCTGTCCAAGGGTGGCAAGAACTGGATCGGCGGCAACTGCACCGTGAGCTGCATGCTCATGGGCGTGGGCGCGCTGTACAAGGCGGGTCTGGTGGAATGGATGAGCACGCAGACCTACCAAGCCGCGTCGGGTGGCGGCGCACAGCACATGCGCGAGTTGCTGACCCAGTTTGGCACGCTCAATGCCGAGGTCAAGGCCTTGCTGGACGACCCCAAGAGCGCCATCCTGGAAATCGACCGCAAGGTCATCGCCAAGCAACGCGCCCTCTCTGGCGCCGAAACCGCCAACTTTGGCGTGCCGCTGGGCGGATCGCTCATCCCCTGGATCGACAAGGATCTGGGTAATGGCATGAGCCGTGAAGAGTGGAAGGGCATGGCCGAAACCAACAAGATTCTGGGTATGGGCGAAGGCTTCGGCACCAGCGCCATTCCCGTGGACGGTTTTTGCGTGCGCATCGGCGCCATGCGCTGCCACAGCCAGGCACTGACCTTCAAGCTCAAGAAGGATGTGCCGGTGGCAGACATCGAGGCCATGATTGCTGCCGACAACCAGTGGGTCAAAGTGGTACCCAACACGCGCGAAGCCACCATCACCGACCTGACCCCTGTGGCGACCACCGGCACACTGACCATCCCCGTGGGCCGCATCCGCAAGCTGGCCATGGGACCCGAATATGTGGGCGCCTTCACCATTGGCGACCAGTTGCTGTGGGGCGCCGCCGAGCCGCTGCGCCGCATGCTGCGCATCTTGCTGGGTGCATAATCTGCCCCTTGAAAAAGCGCCCCACGGCGCTTTTTCTTTTGGCACCCAGAGGAAACATCTGGTTACCCACGTTGTCGTCTGACAACACAGTGGGGGGCATTGCCCCCCGTTCAGGCATCCTGCCGGAGCTTCGCCACTACGTGAGCTTGTCAGTGCAAAACATTGCTGCTAAGGTGCTTTTACACATTCTCAGACGCTGGAGCGCAGCGGGCATATGACCATGACCAATACCAGTCCGCTCCACCGAGCTACCAAATCTAATCAGTTGATGGCAACCATGCATCGTTGGAAATACTCTGCCTTGGCGGCGGCCGCAGTGGCATCGTTCGGTCTGTACAGCTCGAACGCCTTGGCACTTGCGCTGGGCCCGATCACCGTTCAGTCCGCCTTGGGGGAACCCCTGCGCGCGGAAATCGAGCTTGTGCAGGTCACCTCTTCCGAAGCAGAAACGCTGCGTGTCACCACCGCCACCCCTGAGACCTTCCGCGCCCAAGGCATGGAATATTCGCCCGTGGTCACGCGTGTCCAGATTGAGATGCGGAAGCGCCCCAACGGTTCCACGGTGCTGCGCCTGAGCAGCGATCGGCCCGTGAACGAGCCGTTTGTGGATCTGGTGGTGGATGCCAACTGGAACACCGGGCGACTGACGCGCAGCTACACCATGCTGTTTGATCCCCCCACCATGCGCAAAGCGCCGGTGGAGGTGGCTGCCAAACCCGAAATTGCACCTGCACGCCCCGTGGAATCCACCCCGCAGCGTTCTGCCCCCGTGCGCAGCGCGCCTGCGGCCAGTGCGGCCGCACCGGCAGGCGAACAAGCCGTCACCGTCAAGCCCGGAGACACTGCCGGACGCATTGCCAATGCCAACCGCCCTGCGGATGTGTCGCTGGATCAAATGCTGGTAGCCATGTTGCGCGCCAACCCTGAGGCGTTCATTCAAGGCAATGTCAATCGCATCCGCTCTGGCGCCGTCTTGCAGATGCCGAGCCAGGCCCAGGCCAACGCGATCTCCAAGGACGAGGCTCGCCAAGTCTTGGCCGCACAGAGCCGCGATTTCAACGAATTCCGGCGCAAGCTGGCCGGTGCGGCCCCTTCTGCTGATGTAGGAACCTCCGGGCGCTCTGCCAGCGGCGCAGTTCAGGCGCAGGTGCAAGACCAGCGTCCTGCAAGCGCAGCCCCCGACAAGCTCACCCTCTCCAAGGGCGCAGTCAAAGGCCAGAAGGCGACCGAAGAAGAACTGGCCAAGCGCAAACAATCGCAGCAGGCTGCTGCGCGCGTGGAAGAATTGTCCAAAAACATCAGCGAGCTGAACAAGCTCGGCACCGCATCGGCTTCGGTGGGCGCCGCACCCGCCGCTGCCGCCAGTGCGCCCGGTGTGACCGTGCCCGTGCCGCCGCCCACCCCCGCTGCAACGCCCGAGCCGTCTGCTCCTGCAGTCCCCCAAGCAGAAGCGCCTGCATCTGCAGAAGTCCCTGCCGCCCCCGCGAGCGAAGCCGCTCCGGCTCCAGTGGCCGCAGCCTCCGAGCCCAGCGCAGCTCCGGCGTCCGAGCCCGCCTCTGCTCCTGCCAAACCGAGTGTGGCCTTGCCGCCCCCTGCCCCGGTGGAAGAGCCAAGCTTCTTCTCTGAGTTGATGGAAGACCCCATGATCCCCATGGCGGGTGGCGGCCTGCTGGCATTGCTGCTGGGCTTTGGCGCATGGCGCGTCATCCAGCGCCGCCGCGCTGGCGCTGGCATGGACAGCTCCTTCCTGGAAAGCCGCCTGCAGCCCGATTCCTTCTTTGGCGCCAGCGGCGGCCAGCGCGTGGACACGGCCAACACCGACTCCACCACCGGTGGATCATCCATGGCCTATTCGCCCAGCCAGTTGGATGCAGGTGGTGATGTCGATCCAGTGGCTGAAGCCGATGTTTACCTTGCCTATGGCCGCGATCTACAGGCGGAGGAAATCCTCAAGGAAGCCGTGCGCCACAACCCGACGCGCGTCTCCATCCATGCCAAGCTGGCCGAGATCTATGCCAAGCGACAAGACCGCAAGGCCCTGGAATCAGTGGCCAGCGAGATCCACCAACTCACCCAGGGCGATGGTCCCGACTGGAACCGTGTGGCCGAGCTGGGCCGCACGCTGGACCCCGACAACGCGTTGTACCAGCCCGGTGGTCGCCCTGCAGCAGCTACCGCCGTCGCTGCCGCCACAGGCGCCGCTGCGGCCGTGACATCTCCACCGGATCTGGACCTAGATCTGGATCTGGACCTTCCCGATGATGCACTGACCGAGGCCCCTCCGGCGCCAGCAGGTGCCTTTGCTGCCGCAGCGCAGAGCGCTCAGCAGCCGGTGCTGGAAGACAGCGCCCCGGTGCCGCTGGAAATCCCCGACTACGACAGTCCCTCTGCCGCGCCAGAATGGCAGCCCCCTGCTGCCACGAAGCCCATGCCGGTGGCAGCAGTCAACCCACTGGATATGCCGCTGGACGTTCCTCTGGATCTGCCGGCCATCGACACCCAACCCACCGCGTTGGACAAACCCGCCACCAAGCCCTA
This sequence comes from Acidovorax sp. 210-6, assembly GCF_010020825.1. Taxonomy (GTDB): domain Bacteria; phylum Pseudomonadota; class Gammaproteobacteria; order Burkholderiales; family Burkholderiaceae_C; genus Simplicispira; species Simplicispira sedimenti. The sequence continues at coordinate 878,485 of NZ_JAACJE010000001.1, read as the reverse complement.
TGTGCCCTCTGACTCCGGCTTGATGGATTTCGACCTCGACAGCATTTCGCTGGATCTCAAGACCCCAGCTTCCGAGGTCACCGCCGCTGTCCCGATGGACGAGCCCACCACCGCCTCCGGTGACTTGGCCGACGACCCGCTGGCCACCAAGCTGGCACTGGCCCAGGAGTTCAACACCATTGGCGACAGCGACGGCGCGCGCACACTGATCGAAGAAGTGATTGCCGAAGCCAGCGGCGACCTGAAGGCCCGGGCGCAGAAGATGCTGTCCGAACTCGGCTGAAAGGCACTGCACCTCCCATGCGGATGGCGCTGGGCGTCAGCTACCTCGGCCAGCGCTACCAGGGATGGCAAAGCCAGCCCTCAGGCCAGACAGTACAAGACCGTCTGGAGGCCGCGCTGGCACAATTTGCCACCCACCCCGTCAGTACCCTGTGCGCAGGGCGCACCGATGCCGGGGTGCACGGGCTCATGCAGGTGGTGCATTTCGATACGGAGCTGCAACGCAGCCCGTTTTCCTGGGTGCGCGGCACCAACGCCTTCCTGCCACCCGACATCGCCGTGCACTGGGCCCGGCCCGTACCGGAAGCTTTCCACGCCCGTGCCTGCGCCACCGCGCGGCGCTATGCCTACGTGCTGCTGCAGTCGCCCGTGCGCCCGAGCGTGGAAGCCGGGCGCGTGGGCTGGGTGTTTCGCCCGCTCGATGGCGATGCCATGCGCCAGGCCGCCGCCCACCTGCTGGGCGAGCACGACTTCACCTCATTCCGCGCCTCGGCCTGCCAGGCGCTCTCGCCGGTCAAAACCCTGCACCGCATCGACATCACCCGCAAAGGCCCGGCCCAGCCCGAGCCCGGCGAGGACTGGAGCCCGTGCTACTGGCGCTTCGAGTTCGAGGGCAACGCCTTCCTGCACCACATGATCCGCAACATCATGGGCTGCCTGGTGGCCATCGGCCAGGGCGCCCGTCCGGCCTCCTGGATGGCCGAGGTACTCGCGGCGCGCTCGCGCGACGCGGCCGCGCCCACCTTCTCGCCCGACGGCCTGTACTTCCTGGGCCCGGTCTACGACGCCGCCTGGGGCCTGCCCCGCCGCACGGCTGCGTATGATGCGCTGCCATGAGCAGCCCCCCGCACATCCAGCCACGCACCGCAACCCTCCCCGCCACCCGCACGCGCATCAAGGTCTGCGGCCTCACGCGCGAGCAGGACGTGGACGCCGCTGTCGCCGCCGGCGTGGACGCCGTGGGCTTCGTGCTCTACGCCCCCAGCCCGCGCGCCGTGACGCCCGAGCGCGCGGCGCAACTGGCAGCGCGCCTGCCGCCCTTCGTCACCCCGGTGCTGCTGTTCGTCAACGAAACTGCTACGAATGTGATAGCTGCCAGCGCAATGGTGGCGGGCGCCATGCTGCAATTTCATGGTGATGAAACAGCCGAAGAGTGCTGGGAGGCCAGCGGCCGAGGCGCCCGCCCCTACCTGCGCGCCGCGCGCATTCCCCTGGGGGCACAGGGTCTGGACTTCGACCTCGTAGAATATGCCCATGTTCACTCCCGCGCCCGGGCCATCCTGCTCGACGCCCATGTCGAAGGCTATGGCGGTGGCGGCAAGGCATTCCATTGGTCACTCCTTCCTCCAAGCGTCGCCTCTCACCTCGTTTTAAGTGGTGGACTCACGCCTGCAAACGTGACCGATGGCATCTTGCAGGTGCGCCCGCGAGGCATCTCGCTGGCGGTTGATGTCAGTTCCGGCGTCGAGCTTGACGGCCCCGATGGCAAGCCCATCAAGGGCGTCAAAGACGCCGACAAGATCCAGCGCTTCGTGGCCGCCGTGCGCGCGGCCGACGAGCAACTTGCAAAAGAATTCCATGTACCAGTACGACCAACCTGATTCCTCGGGCCATTTCGGCCCCTACGGCGGCAGCTTCGCCAGCGAAACCCTGACCTTCGCCCTGCGCGAGCTGCAGGCGGCCTACGCGCGCTACCAGAACGACCCGGAGTTCATCGCCGAATTCAACTACGAGCTGGCACATTTCGTCGGCCGCCCCTCCCCGGTGTACCACGCCGCGCGCACCAGCCGCGAGATGGGCGGCGCGCAGATCTACCTCAAGCGCGAAGACCTGAACCACACCGGCGCGCACAAGATCAACAACGTGATCGGCCAGGCCATGCTGGCGCGCCGCATGGGCAAGAAACGCATCATCGCCGAGACCGGCGCGGGCCAGCACGGCGTGGCCACGGCCACCATCTGCGCACGCTACGGCCTGGAATGCGTGGTCTACATGGGCTCCGAGGACGTCAAGCGCCAGAGCCCCAACGTGTTCCGCATGAAGCTGCTGGGCGCCACCGTGGTGCCGGTCGAATCGGGCAGCAAGACGCTGAAGGATGCGCTCAACGAGGCCATGCGGGACTGGGTGGCCAACGTGGACGACACCTTCTACATCATCGGCACCGTGGCAGGGCCCCACCCCTACCCCATGATGGTGCGCGACTTCCAGAGCGTGATCGGCACCGAATGCCTGGTGCAGATGCCCCCCATGCTGGCCGAGCAGAAAATCGCCGCCGAGCAGCCCGATGCCGTGGTCGCTTGCGTGGGCGGCGGCAGCAACGCCATGGGCATCTTCTACCCCTATATTCCGTTCGAAAAGACGCGCCTGATCGGCGTCGAGGCCGCCGGCGAGGGCCTGGACAGCGGCAAGCACTCGGCCAGCCTGCAGCGCGGCAGCAGCGGCGTGCTGCACGGCAACCGCACCTTCATCCTGCAGGACGAGAACGGCCAGATCACCGAGACGCACAGCATCAGCGCCGGCCTGGACTACCCCGGCGTCGGCCCCGAACACGCCTGGCTGCAGGAAATCCAACGCGCGCAGTACGTCGGCATCACCGACAGCGAGGCGCTCGACGCCTTCCACTACCTGTGCCGCACCGAAGGCATCATCCCCGCGCTCGAATCGAGCCACGCCTTTGCCTACGCCATGAAACTGGCCAAGGAAATGCGCCCCGACCAGTCCATCCTGGTCAACCTCTCGGGCCGGGGTGACAAGGACATCGGCACCGTGGCCGACCTGTCGGGCGAGGATTTCTACGACCGCCCCTCCATGCGCGGCCACGCCGTGAAGGGAGGGCCCGCAGCATGAACACCATACCGAACCGCATCGCCGCCACCTTCGCCGCCCTGCAGGCCAAGGGCCGCAAGGCGCTGATCCCCTACGTCACGGCGGGCTTCCCGTTCGCCGACATCACGCCCGCGCTCATGCACGGCATGGTCGAGGCGGGCGCCGACATCATCGAGCTGGGCGTGCCCTTCTCCGACCCCATGGCCGACGGCCCGGTCATCCAGAAAGCCGGCGAAAAGGCCCTGGCGCTGGGCACCGGCCTCAAGCAGGTGCTGGGCCATGTGCGCGAATTCCGCGGCCGCAACAAGGACACCCCCGTCGTGCTGATGGGCTACGCCAACCCGGTGGAGCGCTATGACCAGATCCACGGGAAGGATGCCTTCGTGCGCGACGCCGCCGAGGCGGGCGTCGATGGCGTGCTCATCGTGGACTACCCGCCCGAGGAATGCGCCGACTTCGCCGCCAAGCTGCGCGCGCACGGCATGGACCTGATCTTCCTGCTGGCCCCCACCAGCACGGAAGAGCGCATGCAGGAAGTGGCCCGCGTGGCCAGCGGCTACGTGTACTACGTGTCGCTCAAGGGCGTGACGGGCTCGGGCGCGCTCGATACCTCCGCCGTCGAGGCCATGCTGCCGCGCATCCGCCAGCATGTGCACATCCCCGTGGGCGTGGGCTTCGGCATCCGCGACGCGGCCACGGCCCAGGCCATCGGCCAGGTGGCCGACGCCGTCGTTATCGGTAGCCGCATCATCCAGTTGCTCGAAGACCAGCCCCACGAGAAAATCGTTCCCGTGGCCGTGGACTTCCTGCGCGGTGTGCGCAAGGCGCTCGACGCATAATAAGAAGGGACCCCCCTGAGCGGCTTTGCCGCTTCCCCCTTCTCTCGCTGCGCTTCGCTTGCGGGAAGGGGGACGACGCCGGTGGCCTGGCAAAGCCAGTTCCACGGCGTCCCTGGCATGGGGTGTGCCAGTTTCACAGGCCGCATTCTGCTGGCCCACTCATACAAAGGAAGACGAATGTCCTGGCTTGAAAAACTCCTGCCGTCCAAAATCCAGCAAAGCGACCCCACGGTGCGCCGCCAGATGCCCGAGGGCCTGTGGATCAAGTGCCCCAGCTGCGAGACCGTGCTCTACAAGGCCGACCTGGAGCAGAACCAGAACGTCTGCCCCAAGTGCAGCCACCACCACCGCATCGGCGCGCGCGCCCGGCTCGACGCCTTCCTCGATGCGGAAGGCCGCTACGAAATCGGCCAGGAGGTCATCCCGGTCGATGCACTCAAGTTCAAGGACAGCCGCAAGTACCCCGAACGCCTGAAGGAAGCCCTGGAGAACACGGGCGAAACCGACGCCCTCATCGTCATGGGCGGTGCGGTCAAGAGCATCAACGTGGTGGCCGCCTGCTTCGAATTCGACTTCATGGGCGGCTCCATGGGCAGCGTGGTCGGCGAGCGCTTCGTGCGCGGCGTAGAAAGCGCGATCGAGCAAAAAGTGCCCTTCATCTGCTTCACCGCCACCGGCGGCGCGCGCATGCAGGAAGGCCTGCTCTCGCTCATGCAGATGGCCAAGACCAACGCGGCGCTCACGCGCCTGGCCAAGAAGGGCCTGCCCTACATCAGCGTACTGACCGATCCCACCATGGGCGGCGTGAGTGCAGGTTTTGCCTTTGTGGGCGACATCGTGATTGCGGAGCCCAAGGCCTTGATCGGCTTTGCCGGCCCGCGCGTCATTGAAAACACCGTGCGCGTGACCCTGCCCGAGGGCTTCCAGCGCGCCGAGTTCCTGATGCAAAAGGGTGCCGTGGACCTGATCTGCGACCGCCGCGAGCTACGCAACACCATTGCCAGCAGCTTGGCCATGCTGCAACGCCTGCCAGCCGACGCCGTGGCCTGACAGCCGCTCTGCCAACCATCACCAACGCCGGTTGGCAGCTATAAAAAGATAGCTGCTAGCGCCCTGCAGATAAGCCCCAGGGCCCGTTTTTAGTGTGATTTCATCGCAAGGGCCCGAACTGCAGGTGGCCCAATGCCATCAGCGCCACCTGCACCAGCACCAGCACCACCAGCGGGGACAGATCCACCCCGCCCACCAGTGGCAACACCCGGCGCACGGGCCGCAGCAAGGGTTCGCTCAGGCGCGCAATCACGTCCGACACCGGCGAGTGCGCTTGCACCCACGAGAGCACGGCATAGGCAATGAGCAATCCCGCCATGCCCGTGAGCGCAACGCGCACCATGCCAAACACCGCCAGCCAGGGCAGCCACTGCCAACCCGTGCCCGCACCAAAGAGCAGCCACAACAACAGGTACTGCACCAGCTCCACCACCAAGGCAGCGAGCAGGCTGGCCAGATCCAGGCGCCCCACCGGTGCAATGGCACGACGCAAGGGCAGCACCAGCCAGTCGGACAGCGCAAACACCAGGCGCCCCACGGGGTTGGAGAAAGGGATGCGCTGCCACTGCATGTAAATGCGCAGCAGGCACATGCCACACAGCAGGCCTGCCACCACGTCGAGCAAAAAAGTAACAATCTGATGGAGCATCGCTGGAATCCGTTCTTGACCGCACGGCGGCATGGGATGATAGCCCCTTCATTTCCATGCCCCAGCCTCTGACCCTCACCAGCCTGCCGCTGTTTCCGCTGGCCGCCGTGCTTCTGCCCGGTGGCCACCTCGCCCTGCGCGTGTTCGAGGTGCGCTACCTCGACATGGTGCGCAAATGCCAACAAGCAGGCGCGCCGTTCGGCGTGGTCTGCCTGCGCAGCGGCAGCGAGGTGCGCAAGGCGGGCGCCCCACAAGAGCAACTGCACGCCGTGGGGACACTGGCCCGCATCACCCAATTGCAAAGCCCCCAACCTGCGCTGATCCACCTGGAATGCGAGGGCACCCAGCGCTTTCACATCCAGCGCAGCCATGTCCTGCCCCACGGCCTCTGGGTGGCCGATGTGCAGCTGCTGCACGCAGACCACCCCACGGCAGTCCCCCCCCACCTGATGGTGGCCAGCGCGGCGCTGGCGCGGGTACTGGCCTCGTTGCCCGAGCGGCCAGGCCACCGGCCGACCCCCCAGCCCACCGCAAACCAACTGGGCGACTGCGGCTGGGTGGCCAACCGTTGGTGTGAACTGCTGCCCGTTCCCCAAGAGCTGAAACAGCAGCTGATGCAACTGGACAACCCGCTGGTGCGGCTGGAGCTCGTGGCGGACGTGCTCGACCGTACGGGCATTGCGCGGGCGTAGCACACACCACACGCAGCCAGCCATGTCCAGCACCTTGTCCACACGCATCCTGCTATGGCCCCGCAACGCCAAGCGCCTGGTGGTGGTGGCTCTGGACACAGGCATGGGCCTGCTCGCCATGTGGCTGGCCTTCACATTGCGGCTCGAAACACTGCACCGCCCCGAAGGGCTTCAGTGGCTGGTCTATGCCCTGGGGCCGCTGCTCGCGTTTCCCATTTTTGTGAACCTGGGGCTCTACCGCGCCATCTTCCGCTACACCGGCATTCGCGCGCTCATCACCACGGGCCGGGCCGTCGCCTGGTATGGCGCGCTGCTGCTGGCCGTTCTGTTGCTGGCCCAGTGGGAGGGCGTGCCACGCAGCGTGGGTATCCTGCAGCCATTGATTTTTCTGCTGCTGGTAGGCACCAGCCGTGCGCTGGGATGGCTGTGGCTGGCCGGCCAGCCAGGCGAGGCCCCACGCCATCTTCTGATCTACGGAGCAGGCAGCGCAGGCGCACAGACGGCAGCGGGTCTGGCGGGCATGCGCCAGTATGAGCTGGTGGGCTTTGTCGACGACGACCCGATCAAGGTGGGCCGCAGCATCAACGGCGTGCGCGTGTACGGCACGCACACCCTGCCCGACCTGGTGCAGCGCCTGGGCGTCACCGACATGCTGCTGGCCATGCCCAGCGCACCGCGCCAGCGCCGCCGCGCCATTCTGGAGGGCCTGCACAGGCTGCCGCTGCGCATCCGCACGCTGCCGGGCCTGTCGGACCTGGCGAGTGGCCGCGTGACGGTGGCCGATTTCCAGGACCTGGGACTGGAAGACCTCATCGGCCGCGAGCCCGTGGCCCCCTTGCCCGGCCTGCTGGGCCCTGCGCTTGCGGGCCAGGTAGTGCTGGTGACCGGGGCCGGAGGCAGCATCGGCAGCGAGCTGTGCCGCCAGATCGTGAACGAAGGCCCTTCGCAACTGCTGCTGGTGGAGCACAGCGAATACGCGCTCTACGCCATCCACCACGAGCTGCAAACCCTGCGCGACCAGGGCGCACACCGCTGCGACCTGGTGCCCTTGCTGGCCAGTGCGGCCGATGCGCAGCGTATGCAGCACATTGGCGCGCAATACCGCCCGGCCCTTGTGTACCACGCCGCGGCCTACAAACACGTGCCCATGGTGGAAGCCAACGCGGGTGAAGGCGTGCTCAACAATGTGTTCGGCACCCTCACCATGGTGCAGATGGCCCTGCAGCATGGGGCACGGCATTTCGTGCTCATCTCCACCGACAAGGCCGTGCGCCCCACCAATGTGATGGGGGCCAGCAAGCGCGTGGCCGAGTTGATCCTGCAGGCCGTGGCCGCAAGCCCCCAGCCTCCGTTCGGCCCAGCCACCGAGCAGACCCGTGCATGGCAATGCCCCACGCGTTTTTCCATGGTGCGCTTTGGCAATGTGCTGGGCTCCAGCGGCAGCGTGATCCCGCTGTTCCGGCAACAGATCGCTCAGGGCGGGCCCATCACCGTGACACACCCCGAAGTCACGCGCTACTTCATGACCATTCCCGAAGCCGCCCAACTGGTGTTGCAAGCAGGCGCATTGGCCGAAGGCGGCGACGTATTCCTGCTGGACATGGGCGAGCCCGTGCGCATCGCCGATCTGGCGCAGCGCATGGTCGCGCTGTCGGGCCTGACGGTACGTGACGCGGCACACCCACAGGGCGACATCGCCATCGAATTCACCGGCTTGCGCCCTGGTGAAAAGCTCTACGAAGAGCTGCTGATTGGTGACCATCCCCTGCCCACGTCGCATCCGCGCATCCTGCGCGCAAGGGAGGAGTATCTGCCCTGGCAAACGCTGCAGCCATGGCTGGAACGTCTGGAGAATGCAGCTCAGGCCGATGACAGCACAGCCATCAAAGCCCTGCTGCACGGGCTTGTGCCCGGCTACCAGCCCCAGCAAGCATGAGATCCACGATGCTGAAGGCAACGCTCACACTGCTGTCGGGCAGCGTGCTGGCGCATGCCTTACCCCTGGCCCTGGGGCCTGTGCTCACACGCCTTTATTCACCACAGGATTTCGGCCAGTTCGCCCTGCTATGGGCGGTGGCCAGCAACCTTGCCGTGGTGGTCTGTGCGCGCTATGACTTTGCCCTTCCGCTGGAGCCTCGGCCCCGGCGGGCCGCGCTGCTGATGGCGCTGTGCTTGCGCATTGCGGTGGCGGTCACGGTACTGTCCATGCCTGTGGGCCTGACGCTGTGGTGGTGGCAAGGGCTGGAGCAGGCCTGGCTGCTACCTCTGGCGGTGCTGGCCGCAGGCGGCGTGCAATGGCTGGGCCTGTGGGCCACACGCGGGCACCGCTTCGGGTTGCTCGCGACGGCACGCCTGGTGCAGCAGGGCGGAGCCGCGGTGATGCAGGTACTTCTGGGGCTGCTCAAACTCGGGCTGTGGGGACTGTGGCTGGGTCCCGTGCTGGCGGGTCTGGCAGCCACTTGGCTGCTGGCCCGGCCCGCACCGCAAGGGGGCTGGCGGCGCCTGCTGCGCCAACCACTGCGCCGCCTGCAAGCCATGGCCGCGCAGCACCGCGACTTTCCGTTGTACAACACACCCCACGCTTTTGCAGGAGCGCTGCAGGACACGCTGGCGCTGTTGTTGATTGCGGCATGGGCAGGCGATGCAGCGGCGGGCTTCTGGGCCCTGGCGCTGCGCTATCTCAAAGCCCCTGCCACCCTGTTGGGGGGCGCGCTGTCGCAGGCGCTGTACCCGCAGTTGGTGCACGCCCGCAGCGCTGCCGAGGCGCGTACGCTGGTACGCCGCACCATGCTGACGCTGGCCCTCATGGCCGCGCCCTTGGGGACCGCACTGCTGCTGTGGGGCCCCGCACTTTTCGCCTGGGCCTTTGGCGAGCAATGGAGTGACACCGGCGTTCTGGCACGCGGGCTGGCGCTCTATATCGGCCTGCATTTCATCGCCTCGCCGCTCTCGGTGGTGACGCTCGCCTGGCGCGCCCAGCCCTGGGCGCTGCGTCTGGCGCTCGTCGGGCAGGTGGTGTTTTTCGCCGGGCTGGCGGCAGGGCTTCACTGGGGCGGGCTCGCGGGCGCGGCCTGGGGCGTCTCGGCCGCGATGGCGGCGTACTTCCTCTACTATTTCCAAGCCCTTGCCTTCTGGAACGACATTCCCCATGAGAGCCTTGCTTAACCGCTGGCGCCGCTGGCTCTGGCGGCAGCTTTTCTACCGCATGGTGTTCGGCGAGCAAGGCCGTGCAGGCCAAGCGTTGCCCCACACGCGCATCGCACCCAGCACCTGCATCGAGGGCGAGGCCGGACTGGAGCTGGCGGACCATGTGTTCATTGGCCAGTTCAACTTCCTCGACGCCACGGCCGGGCTGCGCATCGCCGAGGGGGTGCAGATCACCAACTTCGTCAGCATCCTCACGCACAGCTCGCACCGCAGCATCCGGCTGCTGGGCCGCCACTTCACCAGCCACACGGGCGAGATGCCGGGCTACGTGCGCGCGGGCGTGGACATCGGCGCCTACAGCTTCATTGGCCCGCACAGCGTGATCGAGGCGGGCAGCCGCATCGGCAAGGGCGTGGTGGTGTGCTCCCACTCGCGCGTGCGTGGCACGGTGCCGGACTTTGCCATCGTCGCCGGGGTGCCGGCGCGCCCCGTTGGCGATGTGCGCGTGCGCGACGCCCGCCTGCTCGCCCAGCACCCGGACATGGCCGCCCACTACGCCGCCTGGGCCGGCGAGCTGCCCCGCGCGGAGTCCGGGCATGGCTGACACGCCGCCCCACCTGTGCCTGCTGGGCGACGCCAACAGCCCGCACACGCGGCGCTGGGCGCTGGAGATGCGCGCGCGCGGCTGGCGCGTCTCCCTGGTCACCGCGCGGCCCGAGCCGCTCGACGGCGTGGAGCAGCGCATCCTGCCACCGGTGCGGCGCCAGGCCGACTGGCTGCTGCGCGCGGGCGCGGCGCGCCGCCATGTGCGCGCGCTGGCGCCCGACATCGTGCATGCGCACTACCTCACCTCCTACGGCTACCTGGCCGCGCGCTGCGACCGCCACCCGCTGGTGATGACGGCCTGGGGCAGCGACCTGCTGGTGACGCCGCACACCCGGCCCTGGATGCGCTGGCTCACGGGCTGGATCCTGCGCCGCGCCGACCTCCTCACCGGCGACTCGGCCAGCCTCGTCGAGGCCGCGCGGCAGTACCAGCCGCGCGCCCCGGTGCACGAGATCCACTGGGGCGTGGACCGCACGCGCTTCACCCCCGCGCCCTGGGAGCACAAGGATGGCCTGCACATCGTGAGCCTGCGCGCCTGGGAACCCAACTACCAGATCGCCACGCTGATCGAGGCCTTCGCGCTGCTGCGCCAGCAACTGCCCGGCATGCCGTTGCAGCTGCACCTGCTGGGCGGCGGCGCGCTCGAACCCACGCTGCGCGCCCAGGTCCAAGAGCTGGGCCTGGTGCCCAGCGTGACCTTCCATGGCCGCCTGGACGACGCGGGCATGGCCGCCGTGCTGGCGCGCTGCAAGATCTCGGTCAGCGCGCCCGCCAGCGACGCGACCTCCGTGGCCATGCTGGAGAGCATGGCCTGCGGCCTGGCCGTGGTGGCCAGCGACCTGCCCGCCAACCGGCAGTGGATCACCCCCGAGGTGCTGGTACCCGCGGGCGATGCGCCCGCGCTGGCCCAGGTGCTGCAGCGGCTGGCCAGCGACGATGCACAGGCGCGCCAGGCGGGCGAGCGCAATGCCGAGCGCATCGCGCTGGACGGCGACCGCAAGGCGCAAATGGACCGCATGGACCGGCTGTACCGGGAGCTTCTGCCATGACCGCCCCTGCCCCCCGCCTGCTCAGCGTCATCGCCCCGTGCCGCAACGAAGCCGCCTTCATCGATGCCTTCTGCGACTCGGTGCTGCGCCAGCAGCTGCCCGCAGGCTGGCGCATGGAAGTGCTGATCGCCGACGGCCTGAGCGACGACGGCACGCGCGCGCGCCTGCAGGAGCGCTGCGCGCACGATGCGCGGCTGGTGCTGGTGGACAACCCGGGCCGCATCGTCTCCACCGGGCTCAACGCCTGCATCGCGCGCGCCCAGGGCGAGGTGATCGCCCGGCTCGACATCCACACCCAGTTCGCGCCCGACTACCTGGCGCGCTGCATCGAGGCGCTGGAGCGCAGCGGCGCCGACAACGTGGGCGGTCCCTGGGTCGCGCAGGGCACCGGCGCCATGGGTGCGGCCATCGCGGCGGCGTTCCAGTGCCCCTGGGTGGTGGGCGGCGCGCGCTCGCGCGACCAGGGCTACGAGGGCGCGGTCGACACCGTGTACCTGGGCTGCTGGCGGCGCGAGGCGTTCGCGCGCTTCGGCCTGTTCGACGAGGCGCTGGTGCGCAACCAGGACGACGAGCACAACCTGCGCATGCGCCGGGGGGGCGGACGCATCTGGCAGAGCGGCACGATCCGCTCGGTCTACCACCCGCGCGGCTCGCTGCGCCACCTCTATGCCCAGCAGCAGCAGTACGGCTACTGGCGGCCCTTCGTGGTGCGCAAGCACGGGCAGCCGGGTTCGCTGCGCCAGCTTGTGCCCGCGCTGTTCGTTGCCGCGCTCGCGCTTTGCGCCCTGCTGCTGCCCTGGACGCCCTGGCCCGCCACAGCGCTGCTGGCGCTGTATGGCGCCTATCTGGCGCTGGCGAGCATGGCGGCGGCACGCGCCGCCGGGGCCTGGAACCTGCTGCCGCGCCTGCCCGCCGTGATCGCGGCCTTCCACCTGGGCTATGGCTGGGGCACCTGGCAAGGCTTGTGGGACGTGCTGCGCAAGCGCCCGCCGGCGCAACGCTTCGCGAGGATCACGCGATGAGCCCACCCGAGACCCACGCGGTGCAGGCACGCTACGCGCGGCGCGACAACGGTGCTGACGCGCAGCGCTACAGCCTGTACGCCAACGCAGCCGCCCTGCAGGCACAGCAGGAACGCCTGCGCGCCATGGCGTGCCTGTGGCGCCTGCATGGCTGGGCCAGCCTGGCCGATCGCCCCCTGCTCGAAGTGGGCTGCGGCAGCGGCGGCAACCTGCTGGACCTGCTGCGCCTGGGCGCCACGCCTGCGCAGTTGACCGGCATTGAGTTGCTGCCCGAACGCGCCGCCGCCGCGCGTGCCGTGCTGCCGGGCGGCGTGCAGCTCATCGAAGGCGACGCCTGTGCGGCGCCGGTGGCGGACGCCAGCCAGCAGGCCGTGCTGGCCTTCACCGTGTTCAGCTCGCTGCTCGACCCCGCCTACCGCCAGCAATTCGCGCGCACGCTGTGGCGCTGGGTGGCGCCGGGCGGCGGTGTGCTGGTCTATGACTTTGTGGTGAACAACCCGCACAATCCCGACGTGCGCAAAGTCCCGCCCGCCGAGCTGCGCACCCTGTTTCCCGACGCCAGGCTGCACGCGCTGCGGCTGACCCTGGCGCCGCCCCTCGCGCGGCGCCTGCCCGCGGCACTGATCGCCCCCGTCGCGCGCCTGGCGCCTTTTTTACGCACACACCGCCTGACCTGGGCGGTCAAACCCCTGTGAACGCTGCCCCATGAAAATCACCGTTGTCGGAACCGGATACGTGGGCCTGGTGACAGGCGCCTGCCTCGCGGAGATGGGCAACCACGTGGTCTGCCTGGACCGCGACCCCGGGCGCATTGCCACACTGCTGCGCGGCGAGCTGCCCATCCACGAGCCCGGCCTGCTCGATATCGTGCTGCGCAACACCCGTTGCAGGCGGCTGGCTTTTACCGGGGATGTGGCCCATGCCGTGGCCCACGGTCGCGTGCAGTTCATCGCCGTAGGCACGCCGCCGGGCGAAGACGGCTCGGCCGACCTGCAGCATGTGCTCGCCGCCGCGCGCGCCATTGCCGAACGCATGCAGGAGCCCCGGCTCATCGTCAACAAGAGCACCGTGCCGGTGGGCACGGCGGACCGCGTGCGCGCGCTGGTGGCACAGGTGCTGCAGGCGCGCGGCCTGCCGGCGCTGGCGTTTTCGGTGGCATCCAACCCCGAGTTCCTCAAGGAAGGCTCGGCCGTGCAGGATTTCATGCGTCCGGACCGCGTGGTGGTCGGCGCCGACGACCCCCAGGCAGCCCAGACGCTGCACCAGCTCTACGCCCCCTTCATGCGCAACCGCGACCGCCTGATCGCCATGGACGTGCGCAGCGCCGAGTTCACCAAGTACGCGGCCAACGCCATGCTGGCCACGCGCATCAGCTTCATGAACGAGCTGGCCCTGCTGGCGGAGAAGCTGGGGGCGGACATCGAGCAGGTGCGCACCGGCATCGGCACCGACCCGCGCATCGGCACGCATTTTCTCTACGCGGGCACAGGCTACGGCGGATCGTGCTTTCCCAAGGACGTGCAGGCCCTCGTGCACACGGCCCGCGAAGCCGGGCAGGAGTTGACCATCCTGCAGGCCGTGCAGGCCGTGAACGAGCGCCAGAAACAGGTGCTGGTGGACAAGATCGTGGCGCGCTTCGGGCCGGACCTGCGCGGGCGGCGTTTCGCTCTTTGGGGCCTGGCCTTCAAGCCGGGCACGGACGACATGCGCGCGGCGCCCAGCCTGACCCTCATCGAGCGCCTGCTGGCCCTGGGCGCCGAGGTCGCTGCCTACGACCCCGTGGCGCTGGCACAGGCGCGTGCGGTGCTGGGCACGCGGCCCGGCCTGCACCTGCTGGACCGCTCCGAGGCCGTGCTCGAAGGCGCGGACGCGCTGGTCATCGTGACCGAGTGGAAGGAGTTCCGCAGCCCCGATTTCGGCCACCTGGCCGCCACGCTGCGCCAGCCGGTGATCTTCGACGGCCGCAACCTCTTCGAACCCGCCGACATGCGCGCGCTGGGCATCGAATACCACGCCATCGGCCGCGGCACCCCCTGATCCATCACCATGTCCGACACCGCCCTTCCCTTCCTCCCCTTTGCCCGCCCCGACATCGGCGATGCCGAGATCGCCGCCGTCACCGAGGCCTTGCGTTCAGGCTGGGTCACCACCGGCCCCAAAGCCCGTGCCTTCGAGCAGGCCTTCACCGACTACCTGGGCGGCAAGGGGCTGCAGAGCATCGCCGTCAACTCCGCCACCGCCGGCCTGCACCTCGCGCTGGAGGCCCTGGGGATCGGCCCGGGCGACGAGGTGATCGCGCCCACGCTGACCTTCACCGCCACCGTGGAGGTGGTGCGCTACCTGGGTGCCGACCCGGTGCTGGTGGACGTGGACCCGGTCACGCTGAACATCGCCCCCGAGGCCATCCGCGCCGCCATCACGCCCCGGACCAAGGCCATCCTGCCGGTGCACTACGGGGGCCTGGCCTGCGACATGGACGCCATTCTGGCCATTGCGCGCGCGCATGGCCTGAAAGTGGTGGAAGACGCCGCGCACGCCCTGCCCACCACCTGGCAGGGCCGGTTGGTGGGACAGCTCGAATCCGACGTGACGGTGTTCAGCTTCTACGCCAACAAGACCATCACCACCGGCGAGGGCGGCATGGCCGTGACGCGCGACCCCAAGCTGGCCGAGCGCATGCGCGTGATGCGCCTGCACGGCATGAGCCGCGACGCGTTCGACCGCTTCACCTCCAAGACCCCCGCCTGGTACTACGAGGTGGTGGCCCCCGGCTTCAAGTACAACCTTACCGACACCGCCGCCGCCCTGGGCCTGGTGCAGTTGCAGCGCCTGCCGCAGTTCCTGGAGCGCCGCCAGCACCTGGCAGCGCGCTACCACGCGCAACTGGTGGGCCTGCCCCTGGTGCTGCCGGCCGATGCCCCGGCGGGCGATGTGCATGCCTGGCACCTGTACGTGGTGCGTCTGGCGCCGGGCGCGCGCCTGGACCGTGACGCATTGATCCAGGCCCTGTCGGATCGCGGCATTGGCACCAGCGTGCACTACGTTCCGCTGCACCGCCACCCTTACTGGCGCGACCGCTATGGACTGGTGCCCGCCCAGTTCCCGCAGGCCGACGCGGCCTACCAGGCCATGCTGAGTCTGCCGTTGTTCACCGCGATGACGGACGCCGACCAAGATCGGGTGATCACCGCGCTGCACGAACTGCTGGGTTGACTCCTCCATGGGCAAACGGCTGTTCGACATCGCCTGTGCCGCCACTGCGCTAGCGCTGCTGGCGCCCCTGCTGCTGGCGTTGGCGCTGTGGGTGCGGCTTGACTCCCCGGGTCCGGTGCTGTTTCGCCAGCAGCGTGTGGGGCGCGACAGTCGTCCCTTTGCCATCCTCAAGTTCCGCACCATGCAGGTGAATGCTGAAGCCGCAGGGCTGCAGATCACCGTGGGGCAAGATCCCCGCATCACCCGCGCGGGCAGCTGGCTGCGCCGCAGCAAGCTGGATGAACTACCGCAGTTGCTGAACGTGCTGCGCGGCGACATGAGCATGGTGGGCCCCCGCCCCGAGGTGCCGCGCTACGTGGCGTTGTACCCAACGGATGTGCGCGAGACCGTGCTGAGCGTACGTCCCGGCATCACCGATCTGGCATCGCTCGCCTTTCGGGATGAAAGCACCTTGCTGGCGCAGAGCCCCGACCCCGAGCGCACCTATGTGGAGGTGATCCTGCCCACCAAATTGCGCTACGCCTGCGACTACGTGCAGCAGCGCAGCCTGTGGCTGGATCTGCGCATCATCGCCCGTACAGCGATGGTCCTGCTGGGTCGACAGGACAGAGCGCCCCCATGCTGAGGCGCACCGCCTTAAAATCGCATGTTTGGCCGCATCGGCCACTCCCTTTTCACGCCCCGCACCGACGGCTCCTATGTCTGAACAGCACCACGCCCCCGCACCCCAGGACGAAAACCAGCTCATCGCCGAGCGCCGCGACAAACTGCGCGCCCTGCGCGAAGCCCAGGCCCAGGGCCATGGCGTGGCTTTTCCCAACGACTTCAAACCCCAGCACCATGCGGCAGACCTGCAAGTCCAGCACGGCGCGCAGGACGCACAGGCGCTGGAGGCACAGCCCATCACCGTGTGCGTGGCCGGCCGCATGATGCTCAAACGCGTCATGGGCAAGGCCAGCTTTGCCACGGTGCAGGACGCTTCGGGCCGCATCCAGCTCTACGTGACACGCGACGCGCTGGGCGAAGAGCTGTATGCCGCCTTCAAGCATTGGGACCTGGGCGACATCCTGGGCGCCGAAGGGACGCTGTTCAAAACCAAGACGGGTGAGCTGTCGATCAAGGTCGAGCGCCTGCGGCTGCTGACCAAGAGCCTGCGCCCCATGCCGGACAAGTTCCACGGCATCCACGACCAGGAAGTGAAATATCGCCAGCGATACGTGGACCTGATGACCGACGAGCAGGCCCGCAAGCGCTTCGTGGCGCGCAGCAAGGCCGTGAGCGGCATCCGCGACTTCATGGTGCAGCACGGTTTCCTGGAAGTGGAAACGCCCATGCTCCACCCCATTCCGGGTGGCGCGAATGCCAAGCCCTTTGTCACACACCACAACGCGCTGGAGCAGGAGATGTACCTGCGCATCGCGCCCGAGCTGTACTTGAAGCGCTTGCTGGTGGGCGGCTTCGAGCGCGTGTTCGAGATCAATCGCAACTTCCGCAACGAAGGCATCTCGGTGCGCCACAACCCCGAGTTCACGATGATGGAGTTCTATGCGGCCTACTGGAACTACCAGGACCTCATGGGCTTTACCGAGCAGCTTGTGCGCGACGCGGCCCTCAAGGCCACGGGGACGCTGCAACTCTCCTACCAAGGGCGCGAGGTCGATCTGGCTCAGCCGTTTGCACGCCTGACCATCCGCGAAGCCATCTTCCAGTACACCGAGGCCGGTGCCCATGTGGACGACGCTGCTTGGCTCATCAGCGCACTGAAGAAGCTGGGCATGAACGAAGAGAAGAACAAGCTCTCTGCCCGCAGCCTGGCCAGCCTGCAGGTGCTGTACTTCGAGGAGACGGTGGAAGACAAGCTCTGGCAGCCCACCTTCATCATGGAGCACCCGACAGAGATATCGCCCCTGGCCCGTGCCAACGACACGCGCCCCGAGGTGACCGAGCGCTTTGAGCTCTACATCACGGGCCGCGAGTTCGGCAACGGCTTCTCCGAGCTGAACGACGCCGAGGACCAGGCCGCACGCTTCCACGCCCAGGTGGCTGCCAAGGACGGCGGCGACGACGAGGCCATGTACTTCGACCACGACTTCGTGCGTGCGCTCGAGTACGGCATGCCGCCCGCAGGCGGTTGCGGCATCGGCATCGACCGCCTGATGATGCTGCTGACCGACAGCCAGAGCATCCGCGATGTGATCCTGTTCCCGGCGTTGCGGCGCGAGGGCTGATCTGGCACATTGACGCCATGCCTCTGTCCACCGCCCTGCTCCCCGCCAACACGGCGCAGCCTTTCAGCGTACTGGTGGTCGAGGATCAGGAGTCGGTGCGCGCTGCACTGGTGGGCGAGCTGCGCAACGCAGGCATTTCCCAGGTGCTGGAGGCGCGTGACGGCGAGACGGCGCTGCGCTTTTTCACCGAGCGACGCCCGGATCTGGTCTTGCTGGACATCTGCCTTCCCGGCAAGGACGGCTACTGGCTGGCCCAGCAGATGCGCATTGCCGAGCCCGGCGACTGGACGCCCATCATCTTCCTCTCGGGCCTGGACAACGAGCTGGATGTCTGGCGCGGCATCGAGGCCGGGGGCGACGACTACCTGACCAAGCCGGTCAAGCCCATTGTGCTGGTGGCCAAGCTGCGCGCCATGCGGCGCCTGCTCGACATGCGGCGTCGCCTGGTGTCCCTGTCCGACGAACTGCACCTGGCCAACCAACGGCTCAACGCGATGGTGGAGGTCGATGCCCTGACGGGCCTGATCAACCGCCGCGGTTTCGACCAGCGGTTGCACAGCGAGATCCTGGCCGCTCGGCGCGATCGGCAACCGCTGACCCTGATGTTGTGCGACCTGGACCACTTCAAGAACTACAACGATAGCCTGGGCCATGTGCGGGGCGATGCCTGCCTGCAGCAGGTGGCCCGTTTGCTGCGCGAGGTGTGCATGCGCCCGCGCGACACCGCCACACGCTACGGGGGCGAGGAGTTTGCCCTCATCCTGCCGAGCACGCCCCGCTCCGGCGCCATGACCTTTGCCCGGGCACTGGGGCAGACGCTGCGCAACCACGCGATTGCGCACCCCGCATCGCCCGTGGCGGGCGTGGTCACGCTCTCGGGCGGTATCACGACCTGTGTGCCCGACGATGCCACCAGTGCGGAAAGCATGCTCATGCGTGCCGACCAGGCGCTGTACGCCGCCAAGGCGCAGGGGCGCGACCGCTTTTTCAGCTTTGAAATGCAGATGGACACGGTAGAGCAGCGCCACGGCTGACACATCTCCCATGCGACGTTCCTTGACTCTCTACCTGCCCGAATGGGCCCAGGACTGGCTGGAAATCATCGTTCCGGGGGGGCAGATTGCACTCATCCTTGTGGCGGCCTGGCTGCTGCAGAACCTGCTGGGGCGCCTGCTGACCCGTGCCGGGCGCCACTACCAGATTCCCCTGGAACTGCAGATGCCCATCCACGGGCTGATGCGCTGGACCATTTTTGCCGCCACCCTGCTGCTGGTGCTGGAGCGCCTGGGCGTGTCGGCCACGGTGCTGTGGACCGGCTTTACCGGCTTTGCCACCGTGGGAGCCGTGGCCTTCTTTGCGGCGTGGAGTGTGCTGTCCAACCTGTTCTGCGCGTTCCTGATATTCACCGTGGGCCCCTTCCGCCTGGGGGACACCATCGAACTGCTCGACACGGCCGAGAAACCCGGCGCCAAGGGCCGGGTGGTGGACATCAACCTGCTCTACACCACGCTGGAAGATGCAACGCGTGGGCAGACCGGTGTCTTGCTGCAGATACCCAATGCGCTGATCTTTCAGCGGGTTCTGCGCCGCTGGGAACCGGCGATCGCCCCATCAGGCATCCCGGCTCCAGCCCCGCAAGAGCGTTTGCAAGACACCCCCTCCGTCCCCTGAAACCCGAGCGAAGCCTGCCTCAGGGCAGCATCTCCAGCGCCTGCAGATAGGCCGGCTGGAACATCAATTCATCCCACGCCTGCGGCACGGTTTCCGGCAACAGTGCCAGGCGGCGCGCAGCGCTGTCCGGGCTGGGCTGCCAGCGGCCGTGTACCAGCGCGTCGGCCAGGCCATCCAGCAGATCATCCACGGCGCGCCCATCGCCCAGGCTCTGGTTGCACAGCAGCACCAGGTCGCACCCGGCCTGCAATGCCGCCAATGCGGCATCAGTGTGGCTGGCCAGGTGGCCGTCGATATGGCGTGCGCCCTCCATGCTCAGGTCGTCGCTGATGATGGCCCCCTCGAAACCCAGGCGCGTGCGCAGGATGTCCTGCAGCCACCGGCGCGAAAAGCCCGCCGGGCGGCTGTCCACCTTGGGGTAGATCACATGTGCGGGCATGACGGCGGTAAGCGTGCTGCGCAGCCAGGCATAGGGCGCAGCGTCGTCCTGCAGAATGGCCTTGAGGCTGCGCCGATCCACAGGAATGTCGGTGTGCGAATCGGCCCGCACAAAGCCGTGCCCCGGGAAATGCTTGCCGCAGTGGGCCATGCCCGCCTGCAGCAGACCATGCGCCAGGCTCTTGGCCAGCATCGCCACCACGCGCGGGTCGGCATGGAAGGCACGGTCACCGATCACACTGCTGCCACCCCAGTCCAGGTCCAGCACGGGTGTGAAGGAAAAATCGACGCCGCAAGCCCGCAGCTCACTGGCCAGCACATAGCCCGCCGCTGTGGCCGCATTGGTGGCCGCCATGGCCCCGCTGCCCGGGCCGGCTTTGCCGTCCTGCATCCACAGTGCGCCCAGGGCGCGCATGGGTGGCAGTTGGGTGAAACCGTCGGAGCGAAAGCGCTGCACGCGGCCGCCCTCGTGGTCCACGTAGATGAGCAGGTCCTCGCGCACGGCCTTGATCGCGCTGGTGAGCTCCAGCAGTTGCGCACGGTCGCGCCAGTTGCGGGTGAACAGGATGACGCCCCCGGTGAGCGGGTGCGCAAGGCGCCTGCGGTCGTCTGCACTGAGCTGCGTGCCCGCCACGTCCAGCAAGAGGGGGGAATGGACCGTCATGCGTTCTCTCCGTTCATTTGCTATTATTTTGATAGCTGCTTGCGCTTATTCCATAAGCGCCATCGGCCTGTTCGACTACACAAAAACTGGCGGCGTAGTCGGTTTCATCGGTCACGCTCAGGTGGGCACGCAACGACCGTGCCTCGAACCACTCATGCAAGGCCCCGTGCAGCACGATGATGGGCTGGCCGCTGGGCAACGAACCGACCTCGCAGGTACGCCAGGTCATGGGCATGCGCAGCCCCAGGCCTATGGCCTTGCTGAACGCCTCCTTGGCGGAAAAGCGCGTGGCCAGGTAGCGCACGCCGCGCTCGCTCCAGCGCTGGCTGCGCGCGCGCCAGATGGCCAGCTCGGCATCACTGAGCACGCGCTCGGCAAACCGGTCGCCATGGCGCTCCAGGCTGGCGCGGATGCGGCGCACGTCGCAGATGTCGGTGCCGATGCCGTAGATCATGGATTTGAACAAAATATGCCGCCAGCGCTTATCTATCAAGCGCAAGCAGCTACAAAATCAGGAGCATGCTGCATCGATGCAGGCCTGGTAGGCGCGCACCGTTGCGGCGTAGCCCAGCTCCAGCGCATCCGAAATGAGCGCGTGGCCGATGGACACCTCCAGCACACCGGGCACGCTGCGCAGGAAGTCGGTGAGGTTGTCGCGGTTCAGATCGTGCCCTGCATTCACGCCCAGCCCGCCGTCCAGCGCGGCCTGGGCGGCGGCGCGGTAGCGCTCCAGTTCAGCGGCCTGGCGCTCGGTGCCCCAGGCGGCAGCGTAGGGCTCGGTGTACAGCTCGATGCGGTCGGCACCCACGGCCCGGGCCTGGGCCATTTGCTCGGGGACCGGGTCCATGAACAGGCTCACGCGCACCCCCAGGTCGTGGCATTCGGCAATCAGAGGCGCCAGCCGGGCGGCATCCTGCGGAAAGCTCCAGCCATGGTCGCTGGTGAACTGGTCCTCGCTGTCGGGCACAAAGGTGGCTTGGTGCGGCCGCACGCGACGGATGAAGTCCATCAGGTTCTGCGATGGGTTGCCTTCGATGTTGTACTCGCGCTCGGGCCAGGCCTGCAGCAGTTCGGCGAGCTCATGCACGTCGTGGGGCCGGATGTGGCGCGCATCGGGCCGGGGGTGCACGGTAATGCCCTGCGCTCCCGCCTGCAGGCACAGCAGCGCCGCACGCGTGACGCTGGGAATGCCCAGGTGCCGCGTGTTGCGCACCAGCGCCACCTTGTTGACGTTGACCGACAGCGCGGTGCGGGGATGGGGTGAAGAGGTCATAGCGATTGCAGGTCCATCATGAACTGGCGTGTGCGCAGCACCGGGTGGCCGCAATGGTATTGCAACAGCCCGCGCAACTGCGGTTTGAGTTCACCGGCCACGGCCGCGCATTCGCGCAGCAGGGTGGTGAATGGCACACCGTCCCGCAGGGCGGCGTGCAGTTGCAGCCACTGCGCGCCCGACAGGCTGGCCCGCTCGGCTGCGGGCACGGCGCGCAGGCCGGCCTCGGCGACCAGGGCATATCGGCCCTGGGGCTCCAGCGGCGCCAGGGTCAGGGTCTGCACATCCAGCGCGGGCAGCAGTCCCACCTCGCGCAGCAACAGCAGCTCAAAGCTGCGCAGCAAGGGTTCGAGCACTTCGCCATGCTCGGTGGCCAGCACGCGCACCACGGCGGCGTAGTGGTCGAACAGCAGGCTGTGCGCGTCGTCGCGCGCCAACAGGCGCATGAGCAGTTCGTTGAGGTACAGGCCCGACAGCAAGGCCTCGCCCGTGGGCATGGTGTGGCCGCCGACCCATTCCGCCCCCTTGAGGGGGTGGATCTCGGCAGAGTCCGATGCACTCTGGGTCCAGCTCAGGTGCAAAGGCTGCAGGGGCAGCAGCACCGGCCGGAAGTTGGAACTGGGCCTTTTGGCTCCCTTGGCCACCAACGCAGTGCGCCCGCGGTGGCGGGTGAACACCTCCAGGATCAGGCTCGATTCGCTCCAGTCGTAGCGGTGCAGCACATAGGCCGGCTCGTGGGTGACACGTTGCTGGGGCATGAAAATGCTATCAAATCAGCAGCAATAGCACCCTATAAATAGGCGCTGAAGCCCGTCCCAGGCCATAGATCCCGCCCAAGCCAGGGCTCCCGCGCAAGGGCCGCCCCGCCGCGCCGGGAGCGTCCTCCTGCCCGAATCGCGCAGCGATTCGAGAGCGGGGGGAAGGCCCGCAGGGCCTCAGGGGGGTACCCCTCATTCATACCCAAACGAACGCACACGCGCCTCGTCGTCGGCCCAACCCGAGCGCACCTTCACCCACAGTTCCAAGAATACCTTGGCGTCCAGGAGCTTTTCCAGCTCCTGGCGTGCCTCGGTTCCAATGCGTTTGAGGCGCTCGCCCTTGTCACCAATCACCATGGCCTTGTGGCCATCGCGCTCCACCACAATGGTCGCGGCAATGCGCACCAGGCGCTTGTGCTGCTTGCTTTTTTCTTCATCGAACTTGTCGATGATTACTGTGGAGGTATAGGGCAGCTCGTCACCCGTGAAACGAAAGAGCTTTTCGCGCACGGTTTCGGAAGCCAGGAATTTCTCGCTGCGGTCGGTCAGCTCGTCCTCGGCATACCACCAGGGTTGCTCGGGCAGGTACTTCTCGCAAATGCCGTAGAGCCGCTCGATGTCGCCACGGCTCTTGGCCGACATGGGCACGAACTCGGTGAAGGGATGGCGCTCCTGCATGTCGCGCAGCCAGGGCGCGATCTCGGCACGGCGGTGCACCGTGTCCAGCTTGTTGGCGATCAGCAGCGTGGGTATGCCGGGTTTGAAGAGCGAGAGTACCTTGGCGTCCGCCAGGGTGAAGCTGCCGGCCTCCACCACGAAGAGGATCAGGTCCACGTCGCTTATGGCACCCATGACCGTCTTGTTGAGCGATTTGTTCAGCGCCGTGCTGTGCTTGGTCTGGAAACCCGGTGTATCAACAAACACAAACTGGCTGGCACCCACGGTGCGGATACCGGTGATGCGGTGGCGCGTGGTCTGGGCCTTGCGCGAGGTGATGCTGATCTTCTGCCCTACCAGTGCGTTGAGCAGCGTGGACTTGCCCACGTTGGGTTTGCCCACAATGGCAATCAGGCCGCAGCGCTGCGCCGCGCCACCCGGTGCATCGGCCGCAGGTGCCGCGGCGGCCTGCCCCCCGGGCCTTGCAGCCGCGAGCATCGCATCCAGATCATCGGTGGTCTGAGCACCCTTCTGTGGGGCGCTGGTAGCTACATTTTTTGTAGCATCTTGGTTCATGGTTTTGGTGCTTTCAATGTGGCCAACATGGCCGCAGCGGCAGACTGCTCTGCCGCCCTGCGCGATGCGCCCGAGCCGCGTTGCGCCAGCGCAAGTTCGGCAATGGCGCATTCAACTTCAAAGGTCTGCCTGTGGGCCACACCGGCCGTGCCCACCACACGGTACTGCGGCAGCTGCATTTTGCGGCCCTGCAGCCACTCCTGCAACGCCGTCTTGGCATCCTTGGCGGCCGCCTGCATCTGCGGGTTGATTTCCACCGCCTCGTACAAGCGCAACACCAGCGCTTCAGCCACTACATAGCCTGCATCCAGGTACACAGCACCAATCACGGCTTCCAGGGCATCGGCCAGGATGGAGGGGCGCTGGTGACCGCCGGAACGTGCTTCGCCCTCACCCAGGTGCAGCACCTGGTCCAGGCGCAGGTCTTTGGCCAGTCGGTGCAGCGTGCCTTCCTTGACAAGATTGGCGCGCACGCGCGACAAATCGCCTTCGTTTTGTGCCTGCAGGCGGCGGTACAGCAGCGTGGAGACGGCTAGGTTCAGCACCGAGTCACCCAAAAATTCGAGGCGCTCGTTGTGCTCAGCACTGAAGCTGCGGTGCGTGACGGCACGCTGCAGCAGGGATGGATCGGAAAACCGGTGCTGCAGTCGGGATTGCAGCGAGGCTAGCGCGGGAGAGGACACCTAGTTGACCGAGTTCTCAAAACGATAGACCAGATAGGCAGGACCCGCCAACGCAATTTCACGCGAATACTTGAACGATACGATAACCTTGTCACCGCGCTTGGTCACCTCCAGATCCTTGCCAGAAATGGATCTGATGTCGTCGATAGCTGCAGCCCGATCGAAAGAAGCACGCACTTCTGGAACCGTGGAGCTATCACGCGCCGCCTTGGTCGCCGCTTTATTGATGGCTTGGTATTCCAAGAAGATCGGTATCGACTGCCCTCCAATGGCAAAAGCAGCCACGGCCAGCAATCCAATAAAAATCACTCCGATAAATGACAGGCCCCGCTGGCGTGCCGGGCTGGTAGTACGTTGTGCTTGCATATGTCACCCCCTCTTTGGAATTTGGCCGTTGCCGGGCCGGTGTCAGTGGAACGAACCAATGCGCTTGAGGTTGCCGAAGTTCATCCAGACAAAAAACGCCTTGCCCACGATGTGGGATTCAGGCACGAAACCCCAATAGCGCGAATCGAGCGAATTATCGCGGTTGTCACCCATCATGAAAAAGTGGCCTTCGGGCACCTTGCAGACCACCCCCTCGACACTGTAGCGGCATTGGTCTCGGTGCGCGAACTTGCTCGCCCCTTGCACAAACGCAGGCGCCTCGGGATAGCTGATCGCCTGGTGGCGGTGCTCACCCAACTGCTCCTCAAAGTGCTTGAAATAGCGCAGGCTATCGCCCTCCAGGTAATCCGGCAAATCCTGCGTAGGGACAGGTTGGCCATTGATGGTCAGGCGCTTGTTCAGATAGGCCACCTCGTCGCCCGGCACCCCCACCACGCGCTTGATGTAGTCCAGGCTGGGCTGCGGTGGGTAGCGAAACACCACCACATCTCCCCGCTGTGGCGCATTGCCTTCGGTGATCTTGGTGTGGATGACGGGCAAGCGCACGCCATAGGTGAACTTGTTCACCAGGATCAGGTCGCCCACCAGCAGCGTGGGGATCATGGAACCCGAGGGAATCTTGAACGGCTCGAACAGGAACGAGCGCAACACAAACACGGCAGCGATCACTGGGAAAAGCCCCGCCGTCCAGTCCAGCCACCAGGGCTGCATGAGCAGACGTTCCTTGGACTCGCGCACATCGATGTCCACCTGCGCAATGCCCATGCGATCCAGTTCTGCACGCCGCTGTGCGGCAGCGTCCTCGATGGCCTGGGCCGCACGCTTGCGCTGGGGCAAAAAGTAGAAGCGCTCTGCCAGCCAATAGGCCCCGGTCACCACGGTAGCCAGAAACAACAGCAAGGCGAAGTTGCCCTCGATGGCGCCGAAGTACCAGGCACCGATGTACCCGGCAAACGCCGCCAGAACCAGCGACGTGAAGATCTGTACGGCCTGCATCAGTCTTCCACCTGCAATATGGCCAGGAAAGCCTCCTGAGGCACTTCGACCGAACCGATCTGTTTCATGCGTTTCTTGCCTGCCTTTTGTTTTTCGAGGAGCTTGCGCTTGCGGGTGATGTCACCGCCGTAGCATTTTGCCAGCACGTTCTTGCGCATGGCCTTGATGGTTTCGCGCGCGATGATGTTGGCGCCGATGGCCGCCTGGATGGCCACATCGAACATCTGGCGCGAGATGATCTCGCGCATCTTGGCCGCCACGGCACGTCCCCGGTACTGGGCCTGCGTGCGGTGCACGATGATGGACAGCGCATCGACCTTCTCCCCGTTGAGGAGAATGTCCACCTTCACCACGTCGGAGGGCCTGTATTCCTTGAACTCGTAGTCCATGGACGCATAGCCGCGCGAAACCGATTTGAGCTTGTCGAAGAAGTCCAGCACGATCTCGCCCAGCGGCATATCGTAGGTCAGCATCACCTGGCGACCATGGTAGGCCATGTTGATCTGCACACCACGCTTCTGGTTGGCCAGGGTCATCACCGGCCCCACGTAGTCCTGCGGCATGTACAGGTGCACAGTCACTATGGGCTCGCGGATCTCCTGAAGCTTGCCTTGCTCTGGCATCTTGGCGGGGTTTTCCACCATCATGACCTCGCCATCGGGCTTGACGACCTGGTACACCACGCTCGGTGCGGTGGTGATCAAGTCCTGGTCGAACTCACGCTCCAGGCGCTCCTGCACAATTTCCATGTGCAGCAGGCCCAGAAAGCCACAGCGGAAGCCAAAGCCCAGCGCCTGGCTCACCTCAGGCTC
Source organism: Acidovorax sp. 210-6 (assembly GCF_010020825.1). GTDB lineage: Bacteria > Pseudomonadota > Gammaproteobacteria > Burkholderiales > Burkholderiaceae_C > Simplicispira > Simplicispira sedimenti. The sequence continues at coordinate 851,967 of NZ_JAACJE010000001.1, read as the reverse complement.
ATAGTGCAGAGAGGCGTCGTTGAGCTTGAGCTTCTCCAGCGCATCGCGCAATTGGTCGTAGGCGCTCGCTTCGGTCGGGTAGAGGCCTGCAAACACCTGGGGCTGGATCTCCTTGAAGCCCGGCAAGGCCTCCGCCGCCGGCCCTGCATTGTTGGGCAGCTTTTTTTCCAGCGTGATGGTGTCACCCACCTTGGCCGCCTGCAGTTCCTTGATGCCACAGATCACATAACCCACCTCCCCCGCCCGCAAGGCATCGCGGGGAGAGTTGGCTGGGGTAAAAACGCCCAGACTGCCCGCCTCATAGGCGGCACCCGTGGCCATCATCTTGATGCGCTCACCCAGGCGCAATTGACCATCGACCACGCGCACCAACATCACCACGCCGACATAGGTATCGAACCAGCTATCGATGATCATGGCCCGCAGCGGACCATCCGGGTTGCCGCGCGGCGCAGGCACCTTGGCCACGATGGCTTCGAGAATCTCCTCAATCCCCATTCCCGTCTTGGCGGAGCAGGGAATGGCATCGCCCGCGTCGATGCCGATCACATCCTCAATTTCCGCCTTGGCGTTTTCCGGGTCCGACTGCGGCAAGTCCATCTTGTTGAGCACCGGCAGCACCTCGACCCCCAGGTCCAGCGCGGTATAGCAATTGGCGACCGTCTGAGCCTCCACGCCCTGGGACGCATCGACGACCAGCAACGCCCCTTCGCACGCCGACAGCGACCGGCTGACCTCATAGGAGAAGTCCACATGGCCCGGCGTATCGATGAGATTGAGGTTGTACACCTGACCGTCACGCGCCTTGTACTGCAGTGCTGCTGTCTGCGCCTTGATGGTGATGCCCCGCTCTTTCTCGATATCCATCGAGTCGAGCACCTGCGCTTCCATCTCCCGTTCGGCCAGGCCTCCACAGCGCTGGATCAGGCGGTCGGCCAGCGTGGACTTACCGTGGTCGATGTGCGCAATGATGGAGAAATTTCGGATGTGTTTCATCAACGGGAATCACGTTCAAAAAGAGACCTGGCCCCAAGCCAGGCAAGAAAAAAGGGCGCGTCGACGGAAGACGCGCCCTGAACCAACAATCTGTGGCAACTGCGATGGTTGGAACTTCATTGTAGGCAAAAAGCCCCGCAGAAAATGACGATTTCGCAGCCTGCCCGAGGCGTTGCAGAGCGGCAACAAGTACTTATGCACATTTTATCCACAAAGCACCCTTGCTGCCACAGAATATCCTGTGGTTGTCCTGTGGAGCAGTTGTGAAGTGCCGATGCGCATCCCGAATGACGAAATCCGGAGGCCTTGATATGCCAAATGACTGCCAATGGCGCCGCGCATTCTAACAAATGGCATGGAGCCACCTCTTTGCACCCCAACCCTGCAAAGCCCTGAAGCTTGGCAGGGTTTGGGGAGATTTGCCGCCCTGGTGCGATAGCGGTTCAGCGCTCAACGCGATGGTCGGATCAGCGCGTACTGCGCCCATTCGCCCCGGCGGAAGAGCACATTGACCGGTTTGCCCTTGTCGGCGCGTGCAACGGCGGCTTCAAAGTCTTTCACATTTGCCACCTCAGCGTTGGCAATGGCCAGGATCACATCCCCTTCGCGCAAGCCTGCACGGGCGGCGGCATCGGACGCAGCATCGACCCGCACGCCCCCACGCAACTTGAGCTCCTTCTTCTGCGCTTCGCTCAGGTCAGAGATCGTGAGCCCCAGTTGCTGCGCCGCAGCCGACGACTTGGAACGGGGTTCTCGGTCGGAAGTTTTCACCGCCGTCTTGTCGGGCTCCACCTCGGCAATCACGATGGACAAATCCTTGGACTGCCCTCTGCGGAACACGGTAACCGTGCTCTTGGTACCCGGCTTGGTGTTGCCCACCATGCGCGGCAGGTCCGCCAGCTTGTCAATCGACTTGCCATCGAAACGGATGATGATGTCTCCGGCCTCGATGCCCGCCTTGTCTGCGGGCGATCCACTTTCCACGCCCGTGACCAGCGCACCCTGTTGCTTGCCCAGGCCGATGGATTCAGCCACATCCCGCGTGACCTGCCCAATCTGCACCCCAATGCGTCCGCGCGTCACACGGCCGGTCGCACGGAGCTGATCGCTCACCTGCATGGCTTCATCGATGGGAATGGCAAACGAAATGCCCATGAAGCCGCCGGAACGCGAATAGATTTGGCTGTTGATCCCCACCACTTCGCCACGCATGTTGATCAGCGGCCCGCCCGAGTTTCCGGGGTTGATCGCCACATCGGTCTGGATGAACGGCAGGTAGTCGCCGGTATCGCGCTGCTTCGCGCTCACAATGCCAGCCGTCACCGTGTTGTCCAGACCAAAGGGCGACCCGATGGCCATTACCCATTCGCCCACCCGCAGGCGGCTGGTATCTCCAATGCGCACGGCAGGAAGACCCGAGGCTTCGATCTTGACGACCGCCACATCGGTACGCTTGTCCGTACCCACAATGCGCGCCTTGAACTCGCGCTTGTCAGTCAGGGTCACAATGACCTCGGTGGCACCCTCCACCACATGTGCATTCGTCATCACATAGCCGTCGGCGCTGAGGATGAAACCCGAACCCACGCCACGGGGTTGCTCTTCCTCCTGCGGGCGCTGAGGACGCTGCTGGCGGGGGACATTGGGCATGGGGATACCGAAGCGCTTGAAGAACTCCTGCATCTCTTCGTCCATGCCATTGAAGCCACCTCGGCTGCTTACCTTCTCGGTCGTCCGGATGTTCACCACCGACGGCCCCACCAGCTCAACAAGATCCGTGAAATCAGGCAGACCGCGCACCGAGGACGCCGCGGGGACAGTGCCTTGGGCGCGCGCCACGCCGGTAGGACCCAGAGCCAAACCCAGGCCCATTGCTGCGGCCAGGGCGAGCACATTCCATTGCTTTGCAATTGTTGGATTCATGGATTGCCTTTCGTCATGTATTGGACAGCCGACGCCAAGGTCGGCATGCTCCATCAGAAATGCGCGACGCCCATTGGTTCCGCAAGTGCCGTGATGGCGGCGCACTTGCACCCAACCGAGTGGGCATGCCCGGGAGACCTGTTCAGCGCTGCGGCTCTTCCAGATTGGCGTTGCGCAGGAAGCGCGCCGGCATCTGCAGCGCAGCGGCGCCACGGGACTGGCGGTGGGCAGCCACCAGTTCGTCAAGCCGGGGGTCACGCAGCATCACGGGCTCTTGTGAAGACTGCTGAGCAGCCACCTGGGTACCCGCCGCCATCGCAGCGGCAGGCGCAGCAGCCATCTGTGCACCCGCCGAACCCGCCCGGGTCGCTTCAAAAACGTTCCATCCCATCACCGACACCGCAGCCAAGGACGCAAGGCCTGCCACCATCTTCCAGCGGAACAAGGCCTGGTTGGCCGCCTCGGCACGCCCCGCACCGGGAGCAGACTCGGATGGGAGCACGCCTGAATTCGCGGGATGCTGCGGGTACACCGATTCCTGTGCCAGGCGCTGGTGCAGATTGGCAAGAAACGCCTGGCTGTCATGTGCATGGTGGGCTAATTCCGGCGAACGCAGCACATCCCCAATCACGTGGTACTCCTGCCATGCCTGGCGCCCCGACTCTTGTTCTGCGTAATGCAGGGCCTGGTGCCAATCTTCCGTCGACAGTTGGCCGTCTGCCAACGCAGACAAGTGTTCACGCATTTTCAGTTCCTGGTCCATGCTCTCACCTGCTTTTCTGTGCCATCCACATCTTTCTTGCCTCGAGCCGCTACCAACGTTTGCCGGTGCGGTTTTCCAACAAGGGGCGCACACGCGCCGAAATTGCCTCCCGCGCACGGAAGATGCGCGACCGCACCGTGCCAATCGGGCAGGCCATGGCGGTAGCAATTTCTTCGTAACTCAGGCCCTCGATCTCGCGCAAGGTCACAGCCTGGCGCAAGTCCTCGGGCAAAGCCTCCATGGCGGCGTTGACGGCAGCAGCGATTTCCTGGGCGGCCAACACCGTCTCGGGGGTCTCGTCGCTGGTTAGTTCCGGGCCGATACGAGAAGTTTCATTTTCCTCCGCATCGCTGCTGCGCAATGCGCCCTCAAACACCACCGGATCGCGCTTCAGGTCCATGAGCGCCTTTTTGGCGGTATTGACGGCGATACGGTACAGCCAGGTGTAAAACTGCGCCTCACCGCGAAACTGGTGCAGTGCCCGGTAGGCACGCAGAAAGGTCTCCTGTGCAATATCCTGCACCAGGTCGCTGTCGCGCACCATGCGACCAATCAGGCGCTCAATGCGTCGCTGGTACTTGATTACCAGCAAGTCGTAGGCCCGCAGATCGCCTGCCACGGTGCGCTCGACCAGCAGCAGGTCACTGTCGGTGGGGGTTTCCTGCGGCAAAGTGGGCGTGGGGTCGGTCATGGGTGGGAATGGAATTCACAGGCCCTCACCCGGCAGGCGGCGAAGGATCCAGAGGCATGTTGGTGCCAGCCGTCTCGGCGCGCGAATATACCGCACGGCGCAGGTCGTTCCAGCGTTCGGGGTGCGCCCGGCGCTCCAACCAGAGCCAACATGGGGGTTGATCCGCCGACTCCAAGCGCACCAGCATGAAGCGCTGCAGATCGGCATGCACGCACAGGCAGGCACCATCGACGGATCGGCCAGCGCTCTTCAGCTCCCAATGTGCCCCGCCCCAGTGCAGATCGCCCGTCGGAAGCGCGCGCCAAAAACGCAGAGCGAGCGCCACTACCACGCTCCAAGTGGCAAAGACCGCCCCCACCACCCACCACGGATGGCGCCAGGCGCCTTGTGCAACCCAGTAGCCCAAAGCCAGCAAACCGCCAAAGGCGATTGACCCGCACCCTGCCGCCAACACCGCACTGCGCCCCACGGGATACAGAACCGCAGGCGCGCGCCAGCGCGTGGCCGCCAGATTCATTGCAAGGCGGGCATGGAACAGGGAAAAGACTCAGACCCTGCGGAACACCAACGTGCCGTTGGTGCCACCAAAGCCGAAATTGTTCTTCACAGCGACGTCGAGCTTCATGTCCCGCGCGGTGTTGGCGCAGTAGTCGAGGTCGCACTCCGGATCCTGGTTGTCCAGGTTGATGGTCGGCGGAATCTTCTGGTGGTACAGCGCCAGCACCGTGAAAATGCTTTCGACACCGCCAGCCCCGCCGAGCAAGTGCCCGGTCATGGACTTAGTGGAGCTGACCACCATCTTGTGGGCATGGTCGCCAAACGCTGCCTTGATGGCGTTGGTTTCATTCACATCGCCCAGCGGCGTCGAAGTGCCGTGCGCGTTGAGATAGGCCACTTCGTCCGCATTGATGCCCGCGTTGCGCAAGGCAGCCAGCATGGCGCGGCGGGGACCGTCCATGTTGGGCGCGGTCATGTGGCCCGCGTCGGCACTCATGCCAAAGCCGCTCAATTCGGCGTAGATGCGTGCGCCGCGCGCCTTGGCGTGTTCGTACTCTTCCAGCACCATGACGCCCGCACCTTCGCCCAGCACAAAACCGTCACGGTCCTTGTCCCAGGGACGGGACGCGGCCTTGGGATCCTCGTTGCGGGTGGACAGCGCCCGCATGGCTGCAAAGCCACCAATGCCCAGCGCAGAGACCGTGGCCTCGGTGCCGCCAGCGACGATGACGTCCGCATCACCGTATTCGATCATGCGGCCTGCTTCACCAATACAGTGCAGGCCCGTCGTGCAGGCCGTGACCACTGCCAGGTTCGGCCCCTTGAAGCCAAAGCGCATGGACACATGGCCCGCCACCATGTTGATGATGGATGCCGGCACAAAGAACGGCGTGATGCGCCGCGCCCCCCGGTTGATGAACTCCACATGGGTGTTCTCGATCAGCGGCAAACCACCAATGCCCGAGCCGATGATGCATCCGATGCGGGTGGCCTGCTCTTCACCGAGAGCCTCGCCCGTGGGCAGGCCCGCATCGCGCACGGCCTGGTCGGCGGCGGCGATGCCATAGTGGATGAAGCTGTCCATGGTCCGCGCCTCTTTGGCGCTGATGTAGGACTCCAGGTCGAACCCTTTGACCTCGCCCGCAATCTTGCAGGCAAAGGTCGATGCGTCGAACTTGGTGATGTGGTCAATGCCGGACTGGCCGGCCAGGAGGTTGGCCCAGGCATCACCCACCGTATTGCCCACGGGGGAGATGCAACCCAGGCCGGTCACGACAACGCGACGACGGCTCATGCGTGAAAACCTTGTGCTGATCGCTAGGGAGGGGACGGCGCCTCGCGCGCCGCTCAGGACTTCTGGTGGGCCAGCGCGTAGTCGATGGCGTTCTGCACCGTGGTGATCTTCTCGGCGTCCTCGTCGGGAATCTCGATGCCGAATTCATCTTCCAGCGCCATCACCAGTTCCACCGTGTCCAGCGAGTCGGCACCCAGGTCAGCCACGAAGGCCTTTTCATTGGTGACTTGAGACTCTTCAACGCCGAGTTGTTCGGCAATGATCTTTTTGACACGTGCTTCGATATCGCTCATGGTTTCCCTCTGGGGGTTGTGAATGGATCCGCGATTCTAGCCGCTCAGGGGAAGCCTCCCCCGAACCGCCCGCCGCACGGATGAACCGGCGTGTTTTTTTGTTACATGTACATGCCGCCGTTGACATGCAGTTCCTGCCCTGTCACGTAGCCCGCCTCGCGCGATGCAAGGTAGGCCACGGCGTGGGCGATGTCGGCGGGCTGGCCCATGTGGCCCAGCGGAATCTGCGCCTGCAGGGCCTTGTGCTGCTCTTCGGACAACTCGGCCGTCATGTCGGTCTGGATGAAGCCCGGCGCCACGCAGTTGACCGTGATGTTGCGGCTGCCCAGCTCGCGCGCCAGCGAGCGCGTCATGCCCGCCACACCCGCCTTGGCGGCAGCGTAATTGGCCTGGCCAGGGTTGCCCGATGCACCCACCACGCTGGTAATGCTGATGATGCGGCCGTAGCGCTGCTTCATCATGGGCTTGATCGCGGCACGGCTGACGCGGAACACCGCCTTGAGGTTGGTGTCCAGCACGGCGTCCCAATCGTCGTCCTTCATGCGCATGGCGAGCTGGTCGCGCGTGATGCCGGCGTTGTTCACCAGCACATGCAGGCCGCCCTGGCCCTTGACGATGCTGTCGATCAGCGCATCAACCGCCGCAGCGTCGTTCACGTTGAGGTTGGCGCCCCGGCAGCCGGGATAGGCCGCCAGCGCCTGGGTGATGCGCGCAGCGCCTTCGTCGGTGGTGGCGGTGCCGATGACCTGGTGGCCGCGTGCGGCCAGTTCCAATGCGATGGCGGCGCCGATGCCGCGCGAGGCACCCGTGACCAGCGCCACGGTGGGGGTTGCGGTGGATTCGCTCATGCCAGCAGTTCCTTCACTTCATTCAGGGTGGCCGGGTCGTACAGTGCCGCGCCCGTCAGTTCGGCGTCGATGCGCTTGGTCATGCCCGCCAGCACCTTGCCAGGGCCGCATTCGACGATGTGCGTGATGCCGCGGGCCTTGAGCGCCTGCACGCACTCCACCCAGCGCACGGGGCCGAAGGCCTGGCGGTAGAGCGCATCACGGATGGCGTCGGCGTCCTGCTGCACGGCCACGTCAATATTGTTGAGCACCGGGATCTGCGGTGCTGCGAGGGGGATGGCGGCCAGTGCGGCGCGCAGCTTCTCGGCGGCGGGCTTCATCAGGCTGGAATGGAACGGTGCCGACACCGGCAGCGGCAGTGCGCGCTTGGCGCCTGCGGCCTTGAGGGCTTCGCAGGCCTTCTCGACGGCGGCCTTGCTGCCGGCGATCACAGTCTGGGCCGGGTCGTTGAAATTCACCGCCTCGACCACTTCGGTGCCGTTGTGGCCCATGGCGGCCGTCACTTCGGCGCAACCAGCTATCACTTTTGCAGCATCCAGGCCCAGAATCGCGGCCATGGCGCCAGTGCCCACGGGCACGGCTTCCTGCATGGCGGCAGCACGCAGGCGCACCAGCGGCGCCGCCTGGGCCAGCGTGAGCACACCGGACGCCACCAACGCAGAGTATTCACCCAGCGAATGGCCGGCCACGGCGGCGGGCAAAGCACCGCCCTCGGCGCGCCAGACGCGCCATGCCGCCACGCCTGCCACCAGCATCACCGGCTGGGTGTTGGTGGTCAGGGCCAGCGCTTCCTTGGGGCCCTCGTGGATCAAGCGGCCCACGTCTTCGCCCAGGGCGTCGGACGCTTCCTGCAGCGTCTGCGCCACGGCGGGGTGATCACCCCAGCCATCAAGCATGCCCACGGCCTGCGAGCCCTGGCCCGGAAAGACAAATGCAAAGTTCTTCATTGCCAATCAGAAAAAATAGACAAAAACAGGCTCAAGCGCTTATGCATAAAGCGCAAGTAGCTACATTTTTAGTAGCACAGCACCCCAGGTAAAGCCGCCGCCCACGCCTTCGAGCATGACCGTCTCGCCTTCCTTGATCTGCCCTGCACGCACGGCATAGTCCAGTGCCAAGGGGATGGACGCCGCCGAGGTGTTGCCGTGCTGGTCCACGGTAACCACCATGCGCTCCAGCGGGAGCTTGAGCTTGCGTGCCGTGCCCTGCATGATGCGGATGTTGGCCTGGTGCGGTATCAGCCAGTCAATGTCGGATTCCTTCAGGCCTGCCTTGTCGAGCGTGGCACGCGCCGCGCTTTCCAGCACGCCCACGGCCAGTTTGAAGACGGCGGGGCCGTCCATGGTGAGCAAGGGGCGCCCTGCGATCTGACCGCCGGACACATGGCCCGGCACGCACAGAATGCCCACATGGCGTCCATCGGCATGCAGATCCGAAGCCAGAATGCCCGGCGTCTCGGACGCCTCCAACACCACAGCGCCCGCACCATCGCCAAACAGCACGCAGGTGGTGCGGTCGTTGAAGTCCAGCAGACGGCTGAAGATTTCGGATCCCACCACCAGCGCACGCCGGGCCGTGCCGGCACGGATCATGGCGTCGGCCACCGTCAGCGCATAGACAAAGCCACTGCACACCGCCTGCACATCAAAGACCGGGCAGCCCGAGGCGCCCAGCTTGTGCTGGAGGATGGCGGCAGTGGAGGGGAACACCATGTCCGGCGTGGACGTGGCGACGATGATGAGGTCAATGTCTTGTGCGCGCAGGCTGGCGGCCTGCAATGCGTGGCGCGCCGCCTCCAGCGCCAGGTCGCTGCAGGCCACTGCAGCGTCGGCGAAATGCCGCGCCTGGATGCCCGTGCGCTCCACAATCCATTCGTTGGAAGACTCGATGCCGCGGCTGGCCAGGTCGGCCACCAGTTCGGCATTGGTCACCCGGCGCGGCGGAAGGTAACTGCCGGTGCCGGTAATTCGGGAATAGCGTGTCATTGAAGTGGCGCTGGCGCCACGTCGGCCTCGGTCTTGTCTGCCTCCGGCAGCAGAAAAGGTGCTGCACTGGCAATCCGCCGACGGACGCGATCCAGCAGGTTGTTGCGGGCTGCATCATACGCCCGGTTCAAAGCCTGCTCAAAAGCCATCTCATCGGCAGACCCGTGGCTCTTGAAAACCAGCCCACGCAAACCCAGCAGCGCCGCACCGTTGTAGCGACGGTAGTCCACGCGTTTTTTGAATGCAGATAGAACCGGATAGGCGACGATCGCTGCGACTTTTGTGAAAATGTTGCGCGAAAACTCCTGCTTGAGGAATCCGCCCACCATGGCCGCCAAGCCTTCACTGGTCTTGAGCGCCACATTGCCAACAAAGCCGTCACAGACCACGATATCGGTCGTTCCCTTGAAGATATCGTTGCCTTCGACATTGCCGAAAAAGTTCAAATCGCCGGAGTTGGCCGCAGATCGCAGCAATTCACCCGCCTTTTTGATCACTTCGCTGCCCTTGATCGCTTCGGCACCAATGTTGAGCAAACCGACGCTGGGCTGCTCCTTGCCCTTGAGCACGGTATCGAGCGCCGAGCCCATCACGGCAAACTCCAGCAGGTGGCGCTCGGTGCAATCCACGTTGGCACCCAGGTCCAGCACCGTGGTCGAACCGCCCAACGCATTGGGCAGCGGGTAGGCAATGGCCGGGCGGTCGATGCCGTCCATCGTCTTGAGCACGTAGCGTGCAATGGCCATCAAGGCGCCCGTATTGCCGGCCGACACGGCGGCATCAGCCGCACCTTCCTTGACCTGCACGATGGCCACGCGCATGGACGAGTCCTTCTTGCGGCGCAGGGCAATTTCGACGGGGTCGTCCATGGCCACCACTTCGGAGGCAGGCACCAGGCTGGCGCGCTCATGCGCAAAGCCCTGCAAGACCTCGGGCAGACCCACCAGGAGCAGGCGCGCATCGGCGTGCGCGTCCAAAAAGTGGCGGCACGCCGCCAATGTGACATGGGGGCCGTGGTCGCCCCCCATGCAGTCAACAGCCAGTGTGATCATGCAACAGGGTCTTGGCCGGTTCAGCGGCCCGGTGGGGTGCGCAGGGCGCACAAACGACAAAGGCCCGTGCTACGAAACGGTAGCTACGGGCCCTGAGAGACTCGGCCTCGGGCAGAGACAGGGTCAGGCTTCGGACTTGCTCTTCAGCACCTGGCGGCCACGGTAAAAGCCGTTGGGGCTGATGTGGTGGCGCAGGTGGATTTCGCCCGTGGTGGGCTCCACGGCAATGCCGGGCACCGTCAGGGCATTGTGCGAACGGTGCATACCGCGCTTGGAAGGCGACTTTTTGTTTTGCTGAACGGCCATGATGGGCTCCTGGTCTTCAAAAGGTGTTGGTGGAAAACGCGATCAGCCCATTAAAGACACGAGGGGATTCGCGCGAAGCCCTCGATTATAGCCCAAAGCTGCCGTCAGGTGTCTTTTTTGCCAACGCGCAGGCTCGCCAGCGCGGCAAAGGGGTTGGGGCGCTCGGCACTGGCGGAATCAAAGTCCTCGTCGCTGGCGGACAACTGCACCGGGTCCGGGCACTCGTCGTGGCGCGGCACCAGCGGCAGGGCCATGAGGAGCTCGTCCTCGATCAGCTCGTGCAGATCAAACTCACGGCTCAGGGCCAGCAGGTCTTCTTCAACCTCGTCGTCCAGCGCCTCGGCCGTGGCCTCGTCCGCGACGAAGCGGAACCACTGATCCACCTGCAGCGGCACATCCACCGGCCCCAGGCAGCGCTGGCACACCATGGGAAAGTCCGCGCGGGCCTGCAAATGCATCCAGAGCTGCCCAGCTTCGTTGCCGACTTCAGGGCGCCATTCGCCGACCGCCACCCAATCGACACGCAGGTCGGGATGCAATCCCTTGGCCTCCTGCGCCAGGCGCTCGTACTTGAGCAGGGACTCGTGCCCTTCCAGGCGCGCACCTGCCAGCACAAAGGCTTTGGCGTCGAGCCGGTCGGGGTGGAATTCCTTGGTCATGCGTGCAGTGTAAGAGAATCGCGCCATGCATCAATCCCCCTCCCTTGTTCGCACTCTGGTTTTGGGCTCCACCTCGCGCTACAGGCGCGAATTGCTGCAGCGCCTGGGCCTGCCTTTCACGGTGGCCGCGCCCGACGTGGACGAAACCCCCCTGCAAGGCGAAGCCCCGCGCGCACTGGCACTGCGCCTGGCGCTGGCCAAGGCCCACGCCGTAGCAGCCCAGCACCCCGACGCCGTGGTTATTGGCTCCGACCAGGTGGCTGACCTACACGGCCAGCCCCTGGGCAAGCCCGGTACCCACGAGCGCGCCAGCGCACAACTGCAACGCATGAGCGGCGAAACCGTCATCTTTCAGACCGCCGTGGCCGTGGTCTGCGCGGCCACCGGCTTTGAACAGGTGGACCTGGCGCCCGTGGAAGTGCGCTTTCGCACGTTGACGGGTGACGAAATCGAGCGCTACCTGCACGCCGAACAGCCCTACGACTGCGCCGGCAGCGCCAAAAGTGAAGGCCTGGGCATCAGCCTGCTGGACGCCATCCTCAGCGACGACCCCACCGCCCTGGTCGGCCTGCCCTTGATCCGCACCTGCCGCATGCTGCGCGCCGCAGGCCTCACGCTGCCATGAACACGCCCGCCCCCACCCCCGGCCGTCTGTACCTGGTGCCCGCACCGCTGGACTTTGGCTGCGAGCCACAAGCCCCCCTGCGCGACGCCCTGCCCGACGCCACGCTGGCCACGGCCGCCCGCATCACCCACTGGGTGTGCGAGAACGCCAAGAGCACGCGCGCCTACCTCAAGCGCATCGACGCGCTGCACCCGCTGGCGCTGCCCCTGCAGGAACAGCACATCACCGAACTGCCGCGTGAAGTGCACAAAAAAGGCGACCACGGCGACAAAGGCTCGGCGCCGTTTGACGCCCGCCCCCTGCTCGCCCCCGCCCTGGCCGGGCACGACATGGGCCTGGTCAGCGAAGCGGGCATGCCCGCCGTGGCCGACCCCGGCAGCTCGGTGGTGCGTGCAGCGCACGCACTGGGGCTGCAGGTGGTACCGCTGGTGGGGCCGGTGTCGCTGCTGCTGGCGCTGGCGGCCAGCGGGCTCAACGGGCAGAACTTTGCCTTTGTGGGCTACCTGCCGCAGGACGCCGACGAACGCGCCCAGCGCATCCGCACGCTGGAGGCCCTGGCGCTCAAGAGCGGCCAAACGCAACTGTGCATCGAGACGCCCTACCGCAACGCCGCCCTGCTCCAGGCCCTGCTGCAAACCCTGCAGCCGGGCACCCACCTGGCCGTGAGCAGCGGCCTGACCCTGGCCAGCGCCCGCACGCGCAGCCAGACCGTGCGCCAGTGGCGCGCACAGCCCGACGGCCCCGACAAGCACACGCCCGCCGTGTTTGCCATCGGACGCTGACCATATCGACATCCGCCCAGCGCGGTGCGCCAGCCCCTGCCACCGTCAGTGGCTGTGCGCCGCGCCGCTGACCAGGGTGACCACCGCCATCCCCAGCAGCAGCCAGAAAATCTGAAACGCCGTCTCGCGCGCAGACACATGGCGCTGCAGTTGTGGAATCAGGTCCGCCAGGGCCACATAGACAAAGCTGCTGGACGCCACGGCCAGAAAGAACGGCAGCCAGTCGTGCAACTGCCCCACCAGAAAGTAGCCCGCGACCCCGCCCAGCGCCGTGACCGCCCCTGCCAGCGACACCTTGACCAGCGCAATGCGGCGGCTGGCACTGCTCTGGCGCAGCACCACCAGATCGCCCATGTGGTGCGGCACCTCGTGCGCCAGCACCGACAGCGCCGCCACCAGCCCCAGGCGCATGTCAGCCAGGAAGGCCGAAGCGATCAACACCCCGTCGCCAAAGCAATGCACGCTGTCGCCGGTCAGCACCGCCCAGCCACCGCCCTGCGGCGCGGCGTGGTGGTGATGGTGCTCATGGCCATGCGCGTGGCCGTGTGAATGGTCGTGCCCGTGGCCATGGGCATGGTCGTGCTGGCCCTGCACCGGGTCGTGGTGCTCGTGCCCGTGGTGCCACAGCTCGGCCTTGTCCAGCAAAAAGAAGAACACCAGGCCCACCAGCAGCGTGGTGAACAGCTCATGCGCCCCGGCCTGGCTCTCGAACGCCTCGGGCAGCAGGTGCATGAAGGCCGTGGCCAGCAGTGCACCTGCGGCCAGGCTCAGCAGATGGCGCGTGCCCACACCGTCGGGCCGCGTGCCCAGCCCGGTGCTCAAAAGCCCGGCGGCAAGCCACACGCTGCCGATCCCGGCAGCCAGAGTGGCCGTGATGATTGCTATCAAAATCATAGCTATTAGCGCTTGTTGCGCTTGCCTTAGAAGGTATTTTTATCAATATCCCCAAACAGGGGTCTGCGAAGAATGCGCTGGCTGGCGAGCGCTGACAAGGCATGCATTTTGATCTTAGCAAGCCTGTCAAGCACCCAGCCCCGTCCGCCAGGGCAATATCCGTGTCACCAACCCCTGAATCCACCCGCCACCGAGCCACACACCACGCCATGGGTGTAAGGTGACCGCATCCGAAGCCCAGCCCACACCACCATGCACATCCTTCTGACCGGCGCCACCGGATTCATCGGCCAGACCCTGCATGCCGCCCTGCGCGCCGCCGGGCACCAGGTGCACGCCGGGGTATCCCCCCGCAGCGCCCAGGCCAAGCTCCAGCCAGACCAGGTGCCCATGGACTTTGCCCGCGACACCACGCCCGAGTCCTGGCTGCCCCGGCTGCAGGGCATGGACGCCGTGGTCAACGCCGTGGGCGTGCTGCGCGACAGCGCCGCGCGCCCCATCGACGCCGTGCACCAGCACACCCCCTGTGCTCTGTTCCAGGCCTGCGCCCAGGCTGGCGTGCGCCGCGTGGTGCAGATCTCGGCCCTGGGCATCGAAGGCAGCGCCACGCGCTACGCCCGCACCAAGCTGGCCGCCGAAGCCTGCCTGCGCACCCTGGCCGCTGCCGGCCAGCTCGACCCCGTGGTGCTGCGCCCCAGCGTGGTGTTTGGCAAGGGCGGCGACAGCAGCGCGCTGTTCATGAACCTGGCCCGCCTGCCCGTGGTGGTGTTCCCCGCGCCCATGCTCACGGCGCGTATCCAGCCCGTGTCGGTGCACGACCTGGCCGCTGCCGTGGTGGCCCTGCTCGGCCCGGCCCTGCAGCACACCGGCACCGTGGCCTGCACCGGCCCCGAACCCGTGCGCATGGCCGACTTCGTCGCCAGCCTGCGCCAGCAGCAAGGCCACGGCCCCGCACTAGTGATGCGCCTGCCCCTGCCGCTGACGCGCCTGAGTGCCCGCGCGGGCGACCTGCTGCCAGCCTCGGTGCCCTGGTGCAGCGAATCGCTGGCCCTGCTGGACAGCGACAACGTGGGCGATCCGGCGGAGTTCGAGCAATTGCTGGGCCGGTCGGGGGTGCATTACAGCCGGTTGGTGGCGCAGGCGTGGAGATGATTGTGCGCCCATATTTCAAGCAAAAGGCATCCAAAGCTTACTGAACAAGCGTTACTTGCTTCACTATTGATAGCACAACAATGCTGCTCAATGCCAACCCACAGGTGGTCAAGAACGCATACAGACCGTGGCAAAAGCAACTCCAAGCCACCGTCACGCTGAACCCTCACCTTTCATCAGCACCTGCAAATTGACGCTCCCTTCATGTTTGTCATAACATACAAACATCATTGTGATTCCGGAGGTTCGCATGAGCATCCATACGTTTTCCAGCCGCGATTTCACGCGCGATGTGTCTGCGGCCAAGCGCGCAACGGTGGATGGCCCGGTATTCATCACCGACCGGGGGCGCCCAGCCTATGCGCTGCTCAAGATCGACGACTACTACCGCATCGCAGGGCAAAGCGAACGCTCGCTCCTGGACGTGATGGATGGCATCCCCGGGGGGGAAGGCATTGATTTCGAGCCCCCTCGGTTGAAGGTGCAGATCCAAGGCGCGTCGTTCGACTGAAAGCCATCCATGTTCGTCCTGGATACCAACGTCATTTCCGAACTGCGCCATGGCAAGCCCCATCAGTCGGCCGAGGTACGTGCCTGGGCGGCGGGGCAGCCCAGCAGCAGGCTTTTTCTGTCGGCCATCTCCATCCTGGAGCTGGAAATCGGCATCCGCACGCTGGAACGGCGCACGCCCCCGCAGGGCAGTGCACTGCGCGCCTGGCTGGCAGGGGTGCGTGTGGCCTTCGCGGGTCGCATCCTGCCATTCACCGAAAACACTGCGCCCGTGTGCGCTTCACTGCACATACCCGACCGCCGCTCTGAGCGCGACGCCATGATCGCGGCCAAAGCCATCGAGCACGGCTTTGCTGTGGTGACCCGCAACGTGGCGGACTTTGCCGATACCGGAGTGACAGTCGTGAACCCTTGGCTTGCGTGAGCGCTGGCACTTTGAGCGCCTGGGCATGCTGGACAGCGACGACGTGGGCGACCCGGCGGCCTTCGAGCGCTTGCTGGGCCGACCGTGGGGGCATTGCAGCCGATTGGTGGCGGGTGAGTCACGTCCGATCGTTCAGAATCAAATCAGCCCCCAGCCCTTTCTAGCAAAGCGCCGATAGCTCTTTGATTCATAGCAGCCCCAGGCACGGCACCGTGACCCCGTCAACGCCGACGGGCAACAGGAACACACTCGTCATGCCAGGATCACAGCCAGTCCTTCGGCAAAACGCGCCGCCCCTCCGTTGGCGGGATGGCGCACATACGCCGCCGACCTGATTCCTGTTTTCTGCAGTAACTCATAGGCTTTTTTCCCGATCGGAACAAACACCGCATTCGGAAATGCGCGCCGGAGTATCTGCAGGGCGGGGACCCCGAGCGCCAACTCCTTGGCCGTTGGAGTCCGGTTCGACCAAGGTTCACCTCGGCGATGCGGGTGCATCTGAACGGCGTTCCACAGAACTGTTTCCTCCTGGATGGAGAGCGATTTCAGCGTGCGCCAGATGATGGTGGCAGATGGCTCCCTCAAGGGCAGATGTCGCTTTGTCAGACGATGCGATGGCGGATCGATCCGTGGAATCACGCCATCCAGCAACAACCCTTCGCTGGTGAACGCTACACCGGAGTAGCGGCAGCCCCGGTACCCCGGCGCCTCGCCAACGAGGATCAGCCTTGGCCTGCAATCCAGGTGATTTCGCAACCGCTCCAGCCGCGCCTGCGGAGTGTTTTCCGGGCCGTCATACGCGCAGTTGTCGGCGTAAGGGTTGTACAACCCGTCTTGTCGACTGGGAAGCGTAGCGACGAGCCGGTCGGCCAAATGGATCATGGCTTGAATGGTCTGCAATTGCCGCGAGCGTGCGAACTCACCCCCACCACCGCACCCCCGCCGACGCCAACGCCCCCAGCAACACCACCAGCAGGAACGGCAAGCGCAGCCACAGCGCCAGTGCCGCCGCCGCCAGGGCCGCCAGGCGCGCGTCGAGCACCAGTGCGCCCCCCGAGGCCACGGTGTTCATCACCGTAAGCGCGGCCAGCAGCGCCACCGTCATGGCGCCGGCCACGCGGGTCATGCGCGGGTTTTGCAGCCAGCGGGCAGGAATGGCGTAGCCCGCCAGCTTGGTGAGGTAGGTGACCGCGCAAGCCAGCAGGATGTAGCCCCAGAGCGTCATGCGGCGCCCCCTTCCCGGGTGTGCGGCGTGGCGGCGTCGGCGTCCGGGTCGCGGCCCCACCAGCCCCAGGCGGCGCCGAGCACGGCGGCCAGCAGGATGGGCAGGCCCGGCGGCACGAACGGCACGGCCAGGGCCGTGGCCACGCCACAGACCACGGCCAGCGCCACGGGCTCACGCTCACGCAGGCGCGGCCAGAGCAGGCCCAGGAAGGCGGCCACGGCGGCGCCGTCCAGGCCCCAGCGGCGTGGGTCGCCCAGGGCGTCGCCCAGCACGGCGCCCAGCAGGGTGAACAGGTTCCAGAGCACGAACACGCCGACGCCGGCCGTCCAGAAGCCGCGCCGCTGCTCGTCGGGGGTCTGTTGGCCCGAGGCCGTGGCGGCCGATTCGTCGATGGTGAGCTGCGCCGCCACGGCCTTGCGCCAGCCGGTGGGGGCGATCATGGCGTTGAGCTGCATGCCATAGACCGCGTTGCGCACGCCCAGCAGCGCGGCAGCGCCCAGGGCCGCAGAGCCCGCACCGCCGCCCGCGATGACACCGATGAAGGCGAACTGCGAGCCGCCCGTGAACATGAGCAGGCTCAGCGCCATGGCCTGACCGACGGTGAGGCCGGCCGCCACGGCGAGCGCGCCGAAGGAGATGCCGTAGAGCCCGGTGGCAGCGGCAATCGACAGGCCCACGCGGATGGCGGGGGTCCAGGTGGATGGATGCAGAGTTGGTGTGGAGGGGGCCATTGACTTCAAATTTGATAGCTGGTGGCGCTTTCTGGATAAGCGCTTGAGGCCAAAAACACTAAAAATCCGGCAGGACTGACGGCGCATGACGGGAATGCGGGGCGCGTTGCCAACACCGCGCCCTGTGTTCCGGCAAAGGGGTCAGAGCCCGGGTTTCGCTGCGCGAAATCGCGATCCGACCCCTTTGCCTCTGCCGCCCGCGCGCCTTGAAACCGGCGCGCCCCAGGCCAGCAGACGCCGCGCAAGGGCCGCCCCGCCGCGCTAGCGTCGTCCCCCTGCCCGCGGCGCGCAGCGTTGCGAGAGCGGGGGGGTGTCGTCTCATCTCAATGCGCCTTGTCCCAGTTGGGCCCCACGCCCACCTCGGCCAGCAGCGGCACCTTGAGGTCGGCCACGCCGGCCATGAGGCGCGGGATGTGGCCGCGCAGCCAGTCCACCTCGGCCTCGGGCAGCTCGAACACCAGTTCGTCGTGCACCTGCATGATCATTCTGACGGCGGGCTTTTCGGCGTCCAGCACCTGCTGCACCTTGACCATGGCCATCTTGATGAGATCGGCCGCCGTGCCCTGCATGGGGGCGTTGATGGCGGCGCGCTCGGCGCCCGCGCGGCGCGGGCCGTTGGGGGAATTGATCTCGGGCAGGTACAAGCGGCGGCCGAACACCGTTTCGACGTAGCCGCGCGCCTTGGCCTGGGCCTTGGTTTCGTCCATGTACTGCTTCACGCCGGGGTAGCGCTGAAAGTAGCGGTCGATGTAGGCCGCGGCGGCCTTGGTCTCGATGCCGAGGTTCTTCGCCAGGCCGAAGCTGCTCATGCCGTAGATCAGGCCGAAGTTGATGACCTTGGCGTAGCGGCGCTGCTCGCTCGTCACCTGGTCCAACGCCACGCCGAACACCTCGGCGGCGGTGGCGCGGTGCACATCCAGACCGGCGTGGAAGGCGTGCAAGAGCGCGTGGTCGCCACTGATGTGGGCCATGATGCGCAGCTCGATCTGGCTGTAGTCGGCACTGGCGATCACGCAGCCGGGCGGCGCCACGAAGGCCTCGCGCACACGCCGTCCCTCGGCCGTGCGGATGGGGATGTTCTGCAGGTTGGGGTCGTTGCTCGACAGGCGCCCCGTGACGGCCACGGCCTGCGCGTAGTGCGTGTGCACGCGGCCGGTGCGCGGGTGGGCCAGTTGCGCGAGCTTGTCGGTGTAGGTGCCCTTGAGCTTGGAGAGGCTGCGGTGCTCCAGCAGCTTGGCGGGCAGGGGGTAGTCTTCGGCCAGCTTTTCCAGCACTTCTTCGTCGGTGCTGCGCGCGCCGGTGGCGGTCTTCTTCACCACGGGCATGCCCAGCTTGTCAAAGAAGATTTCGCCGAGCTGCTTGGGGCTGCTGAGGTTGAAGGGCTGGCCGGCGATCTCATACGCCTCGGTCTCCAGCTGCAGGATGCGCTGGCCCAGCTCGTGGCTCTGCGCGGCCAGCGTGGGCGCGTCGATGAGCACGCCGTTGCGTTCGATGCGGTAGAGCGCCTCGCTGCTGGCGATTTCCAGCTCGTAGATGAAGCGCAGTTTCTCGTCGGCCTGCAAGAGCGGCCACAGCGCCAGGTGCACGTCCAGCGTCTGGTCCGAGTCTTCGCACGAATAGGCTGCAGCCTTGTCCACCGGCACCTGGGCGAACGGGATCTGGTGCGCGCCCTTGCCGCACAGGTCTTCGTAGCTGATGCCGGTGCGGCCCGTGTGGCGCTCGGCCAGGCTGGACAGGCCGTGGGGCTTGTGCACTTCGAGCACGTAGCTTTGCAGCATGGTGTCGTGCACATAGCCCTGCACTTCGATGCCGTGGTTGGCGAACACGTGGCGGTCGTATTTGACGTGCTGGCCGAGCTTGTGGTGCTTGCCGTTTTCCAGCCAGGGCTTGAGGCGCGCCAGCACCTCGTCGCGCGGCAGTT
Organism: Acidovorax sp. 210-6; assembly: GCF_010020825.1. Classification (GTDB taxonomy): domain Bacteria; phylum Pseudomonadota; class Gammaproteobacteria; order Burkholderiales; family Burkholderiaceae_C; genus Simplicispira; species Simplicispira sedimenti. The sequence continues at coordinate 832,395 of NZ_JAACJE010000001.1, read as the reverse complement.
GCGCGGGGGCGTCCGGCCCGGCGTGGGCCAGCGGAATGTAGGCGGCCTCGCCCGGCTGCACGCTGAAACTGATGCCGACGATTTCGGCGCGCATTTCGTCGAGCGACGTGGTCTCGGTGTCCAGCGCCACGAGGTCGGCCTTCATCAGGCGCTGCAGCCAGTGGTCGAAGTCGGTCCAGTTGAGAACGGTGTCGTACACCACCGTGCGGTGCTGCGCGGCCTCGGCCACGGGGCTGGCGGAATGGTCGGCAAACAGGTCGCCGCTTTCGCCGGGCATGGCCACCACGGGTGCGGGCGCGGCGGCCGGGGCCTCGGCGCCCAGCGCGCGCGCCAGGCCCTTGAAACCGTACTGCTCGTAGAAGTCCTTGAGCCGGGGCGTGTCGGGCGCACCCAGGGCGATGGCGTCGAGCCGGGGCAGGCCCTCGACCCAGCCGCCGAGATCGCAGTCGGTCTTGATGGTCAGCAGTTGCCGGCCCGTGGGCAGCCAGTCCAGCGCCTTGCGCAGGTTCTCACCGGCCACGCCCTTGATCTTGTCGGCGCTCTGCACCACGGCGTCGAGCGAACCGTATTCCTGCAGCCACTTGGCCGCCGTCTTGGGGCCCACCTTCTCCACGCCGGGCACGTTGTCGATGGCGTCGCCCACCAGGGTCTGGTAGTCCACCATCAGCCGCGCAGGCACGCCAAATTCGGCCTCCACGCCGGCCAGGTCGCGGCGCTTGCCGCTCATGGTGTCGATGATGGTGATGTGCTCGTTCACCAGTTGCGCCAGGTCCTTGTCGCCGCTGCTCACGATCACCTCGATGCCCTGGCGCGCCGCGGTCACGGCCAGCGTGCCGATCACGTCGTCAGCCTCCACGCCGGGCACATCCAGCACCTTCCAGCCCAGCAGGCGCACCACCTCGTGGATGGGCGCGATCTGCGCGCGCAGGTCGTCGGGCATGGGGCTGCGCTGCTGCTTGTACTCGGGGTAGATCTCGTCGCGGAAGGTCGGGCCCTTGGCGTCGAACACGCAGGCGGCATAGTCGGCCTGCACCTCCTTGCGCAGCGCCTGCATCATGTTGATCATGCCGCGGATGGCGCCCGTGGCAGGGCTGTTCGGATCGCCCGGCACGGCACGCAGGTCGGGCATGGCGTGGAAGGCGCGGTAGAGGTAGCTGGAGCCGTCCACCAGCAGCAGGGTCTTTTTGTCGCTCATGCGGGCGATTGTGCACACATGGCGGGGGTTCGCGCCCTTCGCCGCCCAGGCGGGGCGGATACCGGCACAATGTCGGCGAATACGACCCGAGAACATTGCCATGAAAGCCCTGCTCACCACCCTGATGATGGCCGCCGCCTGCCCGCTGGCCCTTGCCAACACCGATTTCAAGAACGTCCCCCCGCCACTGCAGAAGGCGCTGCACGGCAACGCGCTCAAGTCGGCGCACATGGAGGACGGCGTGCTGCGCCTGCACACCAGCAAGGCCGAGGTGTCCGAGCTGGTGTATGCCACCTTTGTGTTCCACAACATCTGCGGCGAGCAGTGGATGAACCCCCAGCAGTTTGTGCAGTTCGGTCTCAAGCGGGTGGAGCTGCTCAACGCCGACGGCAGCCAGGGCTTTGCCTTCGACGCGCGCGGCGACGTTTGCGAGCAGATGGGCCAGCTGGGCAAGAACTTCCGCACCTTCATCGGCCAGTACACCGTCAAGTGCACGGCCGGCGCCTGCCCGCGCCCCTGACGCAAAGCCGGGTTACGTCAGCCGGGGAAACCCGCTGCCCCGCGCTGCACGCTTGGTGTTCAATCCTCGCTGTCTTGTTACCGCACGGGGAGTGCACCGTTGAAAACCCTGAAGAAAATCGCGCTGGGCACGCTGGCAACGCTGGTGCTGGCCGGCACGGTCGGCTGGTTCAGTCTGGACAAAGAAACGCGCGGCCTGCTCAAGACCGTGCCCACCAACCGCGACCTGCTGTTCTGGAGCGTGCCGCAGCGCGACGCGGCCTTCCGCGCACTGGACCGCATCCCGCTGCTGGCCAAGTGGCGCGTGGTGCAGCCCAGCAGCACGCCGCGCAGCCTACCCCCCGGCCAGCCGCTGGCCTTGCCGCTGGACCTGGACGCCTACATGGCGGGCCAGCGCAGCAGCGCCATCCTCATCGTGCAAGGGGGCAAGCTGCGTGTGGAGCGCTACGGCCTGGATTACGGCCCGGACGGCCGCTGGACGAGCTTTTCCGTGGCCAAGTCCTTCACCTCCACCCTGGTGGGCGCCGCGCTGAAGGACGGCCACATCAAGAGCATGGACGACAAGGTGAGCGACTACATCACCAGCATGAAGGGCTCGGCCTACGACGATGTGAGCATCCGCCAGCTGCTCACCATGACCTCGGGCGTGCGCTGGAACGAAGACTACGGCGACCCCAACTCCGACGTTGCCCGGTTCAACAACCACGCGCCCGAAGCCGGCGTGCCCGCCATCGTCAGCTACCTGCGCCAGTTGCCGCGCCAGGCCCCGGCGGGCGAGCGCTGGCTTTACAGCACAGGTGAGACCAACCTGGTGGGCATCCTGGTGAGCGAGGCCACGAAACGGCCGCTGGCGCAGTACCTGGAAGAAAAGATCTGGAAGCCCGCAGGCATGGAGCAGCAGGCCACCTGGATTCTGAGCAAGACGGGCCAGGAGATCAGCGGCTGCTGCATCCAGGCCGCCGCGCGCGACTATGCGCGCATGGGCCAGTTCATCCTGGAGGGCGCCAAGGTGCAGGGCCAAGGCATCCTGCCCGAAGGCTGGCTGCAAGACGCCACCACCAAACGCGCCGACATCGGCAAGCCCGGGCGCGGCTACGGCTACCAGTGGTGGACCTATGACGACGGCAGTTTCGCCGCGCGCGGCATCTTCGGCCAGGGCATCTTCATCGACCCCAAGCGCCAGCTGGTGATCGCCTCCAACGCCAACTGGGCCGGGGGCGCCAGCTCGCCCAAGGAGAGCGAGGCGCGCGAAGCCTTCTACAAGGCCGTGCAGCAGGCGGTGGACGCCGAACGCTGAAGGCCAAGCCAGCCCCCCATCCGCTTTGCCGACCCACGGCCCATGAACCTGGCGCGCCCAAGGCCAGGGCTCTCGCGCAAGGGCCGCCGCTACGCCGATATTCAGGCGCCGAAGGCGCCTGAGGAGGGTGTTCCTATCCTTCCAGCAACTGCTGCAGCACGTAGGGCAGGATGCCGCCCGCACGGTAGTAGTCCACTTCGATGGGCGTGTCGATGCGCAGCAGCAGCGTGGTCTCCAGGCGCGTACCGTCGCTGCGGTGCACCACGAGCCGCGCCTCGCTTCGCGGGGTGAGCGCGGGGTCGGGCAGGATGTCGATGCGCTCCTGCCCCGTCAGGCCCAGCGCTTCCCAGGATTCGCCCGCCTTGAACTGCAGCGGCAGCACGCCCATGCCCACCAGGTTGCTGCGGTGGATGCGCTCGAAGCTGCGCGCCACCACCGCGCGTATGCCCAGCAACTGCGTGCCCTTGGCAGCCCAGTCGCGGCTGGAGCCGGTGCCGTACTCTTCGCCCGCAAACACCACCGTGGGCACGCCTTCGGCCTGGTAGCGCTGGGCAGCGTCGAAGATGGACAGCTTGTCGCCAGAGGGCTGGTGCAACGTCCAGCCGCCCTCCTCGCGCGAGCCATCGGCCAGCGCGGGCAGCATGAGGTTCTTGATGCGCACATTGGCAAAGGTGCCGCGCACCATGACTTCGTGGTTGCCCCGGCGCGCGCCGTAGCTGTTGAAGTCGGCCTTGTGCACACCATGCTGCAGCAACCACTGGCCTGCGGGGGAGCTTTCCTTGATGGAGCCTGCGGGCGAGATGTGGTCGGTGGTGATGGAATCGCCAAACAAGGCCATGGTGCGTGCACCCTGCACGGCTACAGGATTTGAATGATTTTGGCCTGTAGCGCCCGCTGAATAAGCGCCATAAGCTATTGAATTGATAGCAAAATCAGCAAAGAAGGGGGGCTCTGCAATGTAGGTGCTCTGCGGCCAGGTGTAGGCCGTGCCGCTGACGCCCTTGATTTTTTTCCACAGCGTGCCGGGATCGGTGGCCACCTTGGCGTAGTTCTCGCGGAAGGCCTTGCCCTTCATGGCGAACTTCAGGAGCTGGTGGATTTCCTCGCTGGTGGGCCAGATGTCGCCCAGGTACACGTCGCGCCCGCCCTTGCCCTGGCCCACGGGCTCGGTCATCAGATCCTTGAGCACGGTGCCCGCAATCGCATAGGCCACCACCAGCGGCGGACTCGCCAGGAAGTTGGCCTTGAGGTTCGGGTGGATGCGCGCCTCGAAGTTGCGGTTGCCCGAGAGCACCGCCGCGCACACCAACTCGTTCTGCGTGATGGCCGCGTTGAGCTCGGGCGTCAGGTCGCCCGCGTTGCCAATGCAGGTGGTGCAGCCATAGCCAGCGACGGCAAAGCCCAGCTTTTCCAGGTACGGCAGCAGGCCGGTTTCGCGGAGGTATTCGGTCACGATGCGCGAGCCGGGCGCCAGCGAGGTCTTGATGTGCGGCGCCACCCGCAGCCCAGCCTGCACCGCCTTTTGGGCCAGCAGGCCTGCAGCCAGCAGCACGCTGGGGTTGCTGGTGTTGGTGCAGCTGGTGATGGCGGCAATCAGCACGTCGCCATTGCCTACGGTCACATCGCTGGACCGCACGGGGTAGCGCGTGTGCAGCGCCTGCGCCGGGCGGTTGAAGCCGTTTTGCGCATTGGGCAGGCTGAACAGGCTGGCGAACTGGCGGCTGACCTGGCCCAGCTCGATGCGGTCCTGCGGGCGCTTGGGCCCGGCCAGGCTGGGGGTGACGCTACCCAGGTCCAGCGTCACCACCTGCGAGTAATCCACCTCGCCCGCCAGCGGCACGCCGAACAGGCCCTGGGCCTTGAAGTAGGCCTCGAAGGCTTCGATCTCGCCCTTGGTGCGGCCCGTGCCCTTGAAGTAGTCGATGGTCTTCTCGTCCACCGGAAAGAAGCCCATGGTGGCACCGTATTCAGGCGCCATGTTGCCGATGGTGGCGCGGTCGGGCAGCGCCAGGGTGCGCGTGCCCTCGCCAAAAAACTCGACAAACTTGCCCACCACCTTGTGCTGGCGCAGCAGCTCGGTCACCGTCAGCACCAGGTCGGTGGCGGTGACGCCCTCGCGCAGCTGGCCCGTCATCTCGAAGCCCACCACATCGGGCGTGAGGAAGTACACGGGCTGGCCCAGCATGGCGGCCTCGGCCTCGATGCCGCCCACGCCCCAGCCCACCACGCCAATGCCGTTGATCATGGTGGTGTGGCTGTCGGTGCCGACCAGGGTGTCGGGGTAGTAGGTGCCATCCTTGGTCTTGTGCACACCGCGCGCCAGGTATTCGAGGTTGACCTGGTGCACGATGCCAAAGCCCGGGGGCACCACGCCAAAGGTGTCGAAGGCCTGCATGCCCCATTTCATGAATTCGTAGCGCTCGCGGTTGCGCTGGAATTCGAGCTTCATGTTCAGGTCCAGCGCCTTCTTGCTGCCGTAGTGATCCACCATGATGGAGTGGTCCACCACCAGATCCACGGGCACCAGGGGCTCTATCTTCTTCGGGTTCTTGCCCAGGCGCTGGGCGGCACTGCGCATGGCGGCCAAGTCGGCCAGCAGGGGCACGCCGGTAAAGTCCTGCAGCACCACGCGCGAAACGACGAAGGGGATCTCATCCTTGCGTTCGGCCTGAGGCGCCCATTGGGCCAATTGCCGCACATGCTCTGGCGTGACCTTGCGACCATCGCAATTGCGCAGCACCGATTCGAGGACGATGCGAATCGAGACTGGCAGGCGCCCTATTGCCGGATATTCCTGCGCCAATGCCGGCAGGGAAAAGAACTGGCCTTTTTTCCCGGAAGCCATGGTGAACGCCCGCCGGATATGGGCCATGGGATGTGTGGCTGCCTTGTGATGGGCCATTTGGATACCTCCTGTCGTGGGTGTGGCCTGTATTTTTGCCACGAATGGTGGATGCCTGCAATGGCCCGATCCGTTAAGTGGGCTCTGGCCATGTGCACTCCACACAGAGCCATGGCGTTATCTTGTTGACACGCCCCTGACTTGCGACATGGCTTTTTTTCCAAAAGCCCAAAACACAAAAACCCGCCGAAGCGGGTTTTTATAGGCTGCAAATGCAGATCAAATCGCGAATTTGGCGCGATCCTGACCCTGAATCCACTTGGGCGGCTTGCCACGCCCGGTCCACGTCTGGCCCGTGGCGGGATCGCGGTATTTGGGCGCCACCTTGGTGCCCGCCACCGTGCTGCGGCTGCGTGCAGGGGGAAACACATCCTGAGGCGTCAATTCAAACTCGGCAATCAGCGACTGGATTTTTGCAATGGCGCCGGAAATGGCGTCCTGGCGCGCGGCCTTGATGCGCTGCTCCAGCGCTTCGCGCTCTTGAATGAGTTTCTTGTAATCTTCCATGGCGGTGTGGATGGTGAAGTGGACGACGGCTCTGATTATATACAGAGTTGCTGTTATTCAACAAACCACCGCGGCATCGCAATCCTTGAAAACCTGAAATTCCTTGAATTTCAACGATTATTCGTATCAATTAACCCTTTGGGGCGATCAGTTTTCCCTGAGGGCCAGTACCTTGTCAATGCGTTTTCCGTCCAGATCCACCACTTCGAATATCCAGCCCACGCACGCAATTCGCTCTCCCACGCTGGGCAAGTGCCCAGATTCGGCCAATAACAGGCCAGCCAAGGTGTTATAGCGTCCACGGTCCTCGTCGGGCAATTCGCGAATATCCAGGCGCGCCTTGAGTTCAGGCACCGGGACCAGGCCATCGAGCAACCAGCTCCCATCCTCGCGCTGCACAGCCCAGGCATCCCGCGGAGTGCCAGGCTGCAATTCGCCGGTGATGGCTTCGAGCAGATCGCGCGGCGTCATCAGGCCTTGCACCACGCCGTATTCATCCACCACGAACACCATGCGTCCCGCACGCTGGCGAAACTGCTCCAGCAGCTCCATGCCACTCAAGGTCTCGGGCAGAAAGGCTGCGGCCTGGGCATGGGCCCCCACAGGCAAGGGCTCCTGGGGGCCCAGCTCCAGCAGGCGCGCCACACTGATCACACCAACCACCTCATCCAGAGAACCACGACACACCGGGTACCACGAATGCGCCCCGGTGCTGCTGCCTGCACTGGCCTGTTGCAGCGCCTGGGCTACGGAGCATGCAGCGTCGATCCAGTGCACATCACTGCGCGGCACCATCAGCGATGTCAGCGGCCGGTCGTCAAGGCGGAAGACGTTCTGCACCATCTGGTGTTCATGCTGCTCGATCACACCCGCCTCGCGCCCCTCCTCCAGACTGGCGGCGATTTCTTCCTCGGTCACGGCGCGTGCAGCGTCGTTGTCTACGCGCAGCACAGCCAACACGCCCTGTGTAGAAAGCGACAGCAAGCGCACAAAGGGCTTGGCCGCATGCGCTACCCAGGCCATGGGCCGGGCGACAAAGCGCGACACGGTTTCAGGGTACAACTGCCCAATGCGCTTGGGTACCAGTTCACCAAAGACGATGGTGACAAACGTAATGATGGTCACCACCAGCGCAGTGGCGGTGATGCTGGCGGGCCGCTCTGGCATGCCCAGTGCCGCCAACCACAGCATGAGATCGTCACTGAACGCCGCCTCGCCGATGATGCCGTTGAGCATGCCAATGGAAGTGATGCCCACCTGCACCGATGAAAGGAACTGCGTAGGATTGTCCAACAGGCCCAATGCGGCCTGCGCGCCCTTGTCACCACTTTGCGCCATGGCTGACAAACGCGCCTTGCGGCTCGACGCCAGGGCCATCTCGGACATAGCGAAAACGCCATTGAGCAGGGTCAGGAACGCAATCAGCAGAAAATCCATGCTTCAGATGTAACAAAAATCACCATGGCACTTTACTGTATTGGCGATGTGCAGGGCTGCGACACTTCCCTGCAGCACCTGCTGGACCGGATGGGCTTCTCACCCAGCCGCGACACGGTGTACCTGCTGGGCGACCTCGTCAACCGCGGCCCAGAATCGGCCGCCGTGCTGCGCCGCTGCATACAGCACGCGGGTGCGCTGCGCTGTCTGCTGGGCAACCACGACCTGCACCTGCTGGCCGTGGCGCAAGGCGTGCGCCAACCATCGCGGCGCGACACATTGGATGGCATCCTGCAGGCCAGCGACCGCGAAGCCCTGCTGCACTGGCTGCGCCAGCAGCCCCTGGCCTGCGAACATGTGCATGCGGGCAAGCGCCTGCTGATGCTGCATGCAGGCGCCCTGCCCGCCTGGAGCGCCGCCGATGTGCTGCGTCTGGCGGGCGAAGTGCATGCCGTGCTGCGCAGCGACGATCTGCCAGACTTTCTGCACCAGATGTACGGCAACCAGCCCGATCAATGGCATGAGCACCTGGAAGGCGCAGACCGCCTGCGTGTGGTGGTCAATGCGCTGACCCGGCTGCGCTTTTGCTCGCCGCAGGGCGTGATGGACTTTGAAAGCACCGAATCGGCCAGCCAGGCTCCGGCAGGCCTGCTGCCCTGGTTTGACGTGCCTGGCCGCCGCACCGCAGGCACCTTGCTGGCCGTGGGGCACTGGTCCACACTGGGGCTGCTCAACCGACCAGATCTGTTGGCGCTGGACACGGGCTGCGTGTGGGGCGGAAAGCTCAGCGCGGTGCGCTTTGGCGCAACGCTGGCCGAGCGCGAGATTCTGCAGGTGAAGTGCCCGCAGGCCCAGCGACCCGGCTAAAGTTCGCTATACTTTTGATAGCTATTAGCGCTCACCCTTATTGGCTTTGAAACTGTTTTGAGTGCTTTTTTAGGGTGGCTGACTGGATCCCGGCCAGCAGTCTCTCAAAGCCCCCTCAGAAATCAAGCCACTGGATCTTGCGCCTTGAACAATGCCGCCACCTTGCGCTTGGGCTTGATGTTGGGCGACACGCGCCCGGTGGACGGACGCTCGGCAGCCTCCCACGAAGGCTTGGGTGCGTCGGCCGGGGTTTCATAGGGTTGCTCGAAGAACGGATCGCGCGGCGCCGCAGGCGCATAACGCGAAGGGCTGCGCGGCGCGCGGGCTGCGCGTTCGCCGCGGGCATTGCCCTCCACCGAATCGTCGCCGCCACCCTCCGCATCACGCCAATGGCGCCGCCCATCGTTGATGCGGCCACGCGGACGGTCCTCGTCGTACTCCAGCGCCTCGATCTCGATCTTCTTCTTCAGCAGTTTCTCGATGTCCGCCACCAGACGCCCATCACTGCCCGACACCAAGGTCACCGCCAGCCCCGAGGCGCCAGCGCGGCCCGTGCGGCCGATGCGGTGCACATAGTCCTCGGCATTGAACGGCACATCGAAATTAAACACCGCCGGCACATCCTTGATGTCCAGCCCGCGGGCGGCCACGTCGGTGCACACCAGCAAATCGACGGCGCCCTGCTTGAAGGCGTCCAGCGCCTTGAGGCGCTCGTCCTGGCTCTTGTCGCCGTGCAACGCGGCCGTCTTGAGGCCCTCGCGCTCCAGGCTGCGTGCCAGGCGCGCACAACCCAACTTGCTGTTGACGAAGATGAAGGCCTGCTTGATCTCACGCGAGCGCAGCACCTGGTGCACGGCGCGGCGCTTGTCCTCGTCGCTCGCGCTATAGAAATGCTGCTCGACGGTGGACGCGGTCTCGTTCGGCCGCGCCACCTCGATGGTGATCGGGTCTTGCAGGTAGCTGCCCGCCAGCCGCTTGATCTCGGGCGAGAAGGTGGCAGAGAACAGCAAGGTGGTGCGCTGCTTGGGCAGGTAGCTCAGGATACGCTGCAGATCCGGCAGGAAGCCGATGTCCAGCATGCGGTCGGCCTCGTCAAGCACCACGTACTCGACCTGGTTGAGGACGGCGTTCTTGGCCTCAATGTGGTCCAGCAGACGGCCTGGTGTGGCCACCAGTACCTCAACGCCCTTTTTCAGCTCCAGCGTCTGGGGCTTCATGTCCATGCCGCCGAACACCACGGTACTGCGCAGCTTGGTGTACTTGGCATACAGCGCGATTTGCTGCGCCACCTGGTCGGCCAGCTCCCGCGTGGGCAGCAGCACCAAGGCGCGCACCGGGTGGCGTGCGGGAGATGTGGAACTGTTTTCGTGCTTGAGCAGGCGCTGCAACAGCGGCAGCGAAAACGCTGCCGTCTTTCCCGTGCCGGTCTGGGCTGCGCCCATCACGTCCTTGCCGGTCAGCACGACGGGAATAGCTTGCGCCTGGATGGGCGTCATGGACTCGTAGCCCATTTCGGCCACAGCGCGCGCCAGCGGCTCGGCCAGCGATAGATTGGAAAAAGAACTGGTCATTGAACTTGGTATTGTCGCACTGTGCGATCAAATCGTGCCGACTCTTGAAGACCTCACTCTAGCGAGGGTCAGCCCCACGCCGCAACGAATGTTGTCGCCTGTGATTTCAGATGACGGCACAACAGAGCGCGCACCTCTTCACCAACAGGCCTTCAATCATGCGAAACCGGACATTTGGCGAAGCCAATCGCAGCGAACAAGCAAGGATTGAGCGGGCATTTCCGGCATTGAGCCTCCCGCACTTCTGCGATTGAATTTGGGCGTGTTTCTTGCAGGAGATGGCCATGACAACCCATAGCCTTGTTCTGCAAAACACCAGCCTGCCCGTGGCACGCATGCACAAGCTGTTCCATCCCGGTGACATGGCTGGTGTTTATGGCGGCAAAGATACACTCAAGCCATTGTGCGCCTGCGCGCCACGCCCCTCCTACATGCATGACACTGAGTTCCAGCTTGCTGCTCATCGGGCTGCTGATTGCAGCCAGCGCTTTTTTTTCCATGGCCGAAATCGCGCTCGCGGCGGCCCGGCGCCTGCGCCTGCGCCAGCTGGCCGATGAGGGCGATGCCCGCGCCGAACGCGTGCTGCGCGTGCAAGACCAGCCAGGCGACTACTTCACGGTGGTGCAGATCGGGCAGAACGCCGTGGCCATTCTGGGCGGCGTGGTGGGCGAAGGCGCCCTGAGCCCGCATTTCAGTGCATTGCTGGCCTGGTGGCTACCGACGTCCACTGCGCAGACGCTGGGCTTTCTGGCCTCGTTCACGGTCATCACCTCGCTGTTCATCCTGTTTTCCGATCTGTTCCCCAAGCGCCTGGGTATGGCGCGGCCTGAGGAACTGGCCATGCGCCTGTCCGGCCCCATGGCTTGGTGCATGGTCTTGCTGCGGCCTGTGGCCTGGCTCTACAGCCGCTGCGCAGACGCTCTGTTCCGTCTGTTCGGCCTGTCGTCGCTGCGTGACGAACGCGTCACCTCCGAGGACATCCTGGCCATGATGGAAGCCGGCGCGCGCGCGGGGGTGCTGGATGTGGACGAGCAACAGGTCATCACCAACGTGTTCGAGCTGGACACACGCACCGTCTCCAGCGCCATGTCGCCACGTGAACGTGTCGCCTACTTTGTGCGCGACGAGAGCGATGCGGTGATCCGCCTGCGCATTGCGGCCGAGCCCTTCTCGACCTACCCGGTGTGCGAGGGCGACCTCGACCATGTGGTGGGCTACGTGGACGCCAAGGACCTGTTCCAGCGCGTGCTGAACAACCAGCCCATCTCGCTCAAGGACGACAGCCTGGTGCGCAAGGTGCTGATCGTGCCCGATCGGCTGACGCTGTCCGAAGTGCTGGCCCAGTTCCGTCAGGCGCACGAGGACTTTGCGGTCATCGTCAACGAATACAGCCTGGTGGTAGGGGTGGTCACGCTGAACGATGTGATGAGCACCGTGATGGGCGGCCTGGTGTCGCCCTTCGATGAAGAGCAGATCGTGCAGCGCGACCAGGACTCCTGGCTCATCGACGGCATCACTGCCATCGATGACGTGCAACGCGCACTGGGCCTGGACGAACTGCCCCACCCCGGGGAGTACGAGACGCTTGCGGGTTTTCTCATGGTCATGCTGCGCCGGGTGCCCAAGCGCACCGACGCCGTGGCCTGGGGCGGCTACAAGTTCGAGGTGATCGACGTGGACAGCTACCGCATCGACCAAGTGATGGTCACGCGCATCCCTGAGGGCACACCCGCTGCCTCAGCCCCAACGGCGTAAGCACGCCATATTGATCGTCGGCAAAACCAACGACTAGATAGCTATCGCTCAGCCCGCTCGGTCATCAAAGATCCAGTGTCGCTGCGCGGCAAACACCGCATTGGGGTAGGCCGGCTTGCCCCGGCTACCGTTGTAGCGCCCCAGCGCCATGTAAAGATCGCCGCGCTCGCGGTCCAGGTAGTGGCGCAAGATGACGCAGCCAAAGCGCAGGTTGGTCTGCATATGAAACAGCTTGCCAGGGTCACCATCGCCGATCAGGCGCGTCCAAAACGGCATGACCTGCATGTAGCCGCGCGCGCCCACACTGGAGACTGCAAACTTTCGAAACGCACTTTCGACCTGCACCAACCCGAGCACCAGCGACACGTCAAGACCTGCACGCTTGCTTTCGTACCATACGGTTTGAAGAAACTCCCGCCTCACCTCCAGGTCGGGCTTGCGGCGCCGCAGACGGTTGCTCATGGCGCCCATCCAGCGCAAGTAGTGCATCCGGGTCTCGGTGGTGGGGAACTGGGGCTCGGGCGGCGCGCTGTTGGCAATGGCCGAACTCAGCGCGGTGCGCACCGAATCCATCAGCGGCTCTTCGATCTGCCCGCCCGCATGCGCCACCCCCGGCAGCGCCAGCCAGGCGGCAGGGGCCAAGGCCCCACCCAGCACCAGTGAGCGCCGGGCAATGCCCTGCGTCATGGGGCCAGACGGCCCAGGACATGGGCCAGTACATCGGCCACCGCCACCTTGGTGGCGCTGGCGTCGCGGCGGTGCTGGTATTCGACCTGACCTTCCTTGAGGGCGCGATCGCCAATGGTGATGCGGTGCGGCACGCCAATGAGTTCCCAGTCCGAGAACATGACGCCCGGGCGCTCGCAGCGGTCGTCGAGGATCACGTCCACCCCCGCCTGCTGCAATCCGGCGTACAAGGCCTCGGCCTGGGCCTTCACCTCAGGGAAGCGGTCGGGCGAAATAGGGCACAGCACCACGGTGAACGGCGCAATGGCGTCGGGCCAGATGATGCCGCGCTCGTCATGGTTCTGCTCGATGGCAGCGGCGGGCAGGCGCGTGATGCCGATGCCGTAGCAACCCATCTCGAAGAACTGGGGTTTGCCGTTTTCGTCCAGGAAGGTTGCGTTCATGTCCTTGCTGTACTTGGTGCCCAGCACAAAGATATGCCCCACCTCGATGCCGCGCTCGATGGCAAGCGCACCCTTGCCATCGGGCGAGGGGTCGCCCGCGACCACGTTGCGCAAGTCGGCCACCACAGCGGGTTCGGGCAGGTCGCGCCCCCAGTTCACGCCGGTGAGGTGGAAATCCTCGGCATTGGCGCCGCAGATCCAGTCGGCCATCACGGCCACCTCGCGGTCGGCCACAATCTTGACGGCCTGCTTCAGTCCGATGGGGCCCAGGTAGCCGGGCTTGCAGCCGAAGTGCGCCTCGATCTCGGCCACCGTGGCAAAGCGCAAGCCCGCATCCAGCCCCGGCACCTTGGAGACCTTGATCTCGTTCATGTCGTGGTCGCCACGCAGCAGCAGCAGCCAGACCTGGGAGCGCACGATCTCGCCCTGCGCATTGGTCTCGTCGGTGGCCAGCACCAGCGACTTGACCGTGGTCTGCAAGGGCACGCCCAGCAGTTCGGCCACGTCGGCGCAGGTGCTCTTGCCCGGCGTGGGTACTTTTTGCATGGCCGCTGCAGCGGCTGGACGCTGGCCCTGGGGCGCCAGGGCCTCGGCCTTTTCCATGTTGGCGGCATAGTCGCTCTGGGGGCAGTAGACGATGGCGTCTTCGCCCGTGGCGGCAATCACCTGGAACTCTTCCGACATGTCGCCGCCGATGGCGCCCGAGTCTGCTGCCACGGCGCGGTAGCGCAGGCCAAAGCGGTCGAATATGCGCCGGTAGGCCTGGGCCATGGCCTGGTAACTGGCCTTGGCGGCATCCAGGTCGCGGTCGAAGCTGTAGGCGTCCTTCATGGTGAACTCGCGCCCGCGCATCAGGCCAAAGCGCGGACGGCGTTCGTCGCGGAACTTGGTCTGGATCTGGTAGAAGTTGCGCGGCAACTGCTTGTAGCTGCGCAGTTCCTGGCGCGCGATGTCAGTGACCACTTCTTCGCTGGTGGGCTGCACGACATAGTCGCGGCCATGGCGGTCCTGGATGCGCAGCAGCTCGGGGCCCATGGTGTCAAAGCGCCGGGTCTCCTGCCACAGCTCGGCGGGCTGCACCACGGGCATGGCCAGTTCCACCGCCCCAGCGCGGTTCATTTCCTCGCGCACGATGGCTTCTACCTTCTGTATCACGCGCAGGCCCATGGGCATGTAGGTATAGACCCCAGCTGCGAGCTTCTTGATCATTCCGGCGCGCATCATGAGCTGGTGGCTGACCACCTCGGCATCGGCGGGGGCTTCCTTGAGGGTGGAAATGAAGAACTGGGAGGCTTTCATCGGACGCAATCGGGCTGGGGGGGGTGCACCATACTTGCCGCGCATCAAGCGGCGTGCATAATGGATGCAGTTTAAAAATTTGGGGTTCGATTATGCTTGACCGGGACGGCTTTCGGCCGAACGTCGGCATCATCCTGCTCAACCACAAGAACCAGGTGTTCTGGGGCAAGCGCATCCGCACCCACAGCTGGCAGTTCCCGCAAGGGGGCATCGACCGGGGCGAATCCCCCGAACAGGCGATGTTCCGGGAGCTCCACGAAGAGGTGGGGCTGATGCCTGACCACGTGCGCGTGGTGGCCCGCACCCGGGATTGGTTGCGCTACGAGGTGCCTGACCGGTACATCCGCCGCGATGCGCGCGGACATTACAAGGGCCAGAAACAAATCTGGTTCCTGCTCCAGTTGCTGGGCCACGATTGGGATCTGAACCTGCGCGCCACCGACCACCCAGAGTTCGACGCCTGGCGTTGGAACGATTACTGGGTTCCGTTGGATGTGGTGGTGGAGTTCAAACGCGGCGTCTATGAAATGGCGCTGACCGAGTTGGCGCGCTTTATTCCACGCCAGGACCACCGCAACCGCTACCTGCGCGGCAGCATGCGATCAAGGGATCAAGATACCGCCTCGGGCGCCAGCGCGCCGCACCGCGGTGGGCAGTTGCTGTTGCACCCTGGAGTGGAATTGCCGCCCGGTGCCACCTTCGATCCGACACCGCCCTCGGGCACCGCGCCCGGACTCTCCGCTGACGGGGAAAAGTCACACGGCCAGCACTGAGCTTGTTTCAGAGGCCGGTGAGCACCAGATTGTCGCGGTGCACCATCTCGGCTTCGCCGGTGTAGCCCAGTAGTGCCTCAAACTCCGAAGAGGGTTTGCGGCACAGCAGCCGGGCTTCGGCGCTGGCGTAATTGGCCAGGCCGCGGGCGATCTCTCCCCCGGCAGGATCACGCACGGCAATCACGTCGCCCCGGGAGAAATCCCCCTCGACCGCTGTCATGCCGATGGGCAGCAGGCTCTTGCCCTCGCGGATCAGCTTGGCTGCAGCCCCTTCGTCCACGGTCACCGCTCCGCGCAACTGCAGGTGGTCGGCCATCCATTGCTTGCGCGCCTGCGTCTTGGCCGTCTGCGCCACCAGCAAGGTACCAATGGGTTCTCCACTGGCCAGACGCAGCAGCACATCGTGCTCCCGCCCCCAGGCAATGACCGTGGAGGCGCCAGAGCCCGCTGCACGCTTGGCCGCCAGGATCTTGGTGATCATGCCGCCCTTGCCGATGCTGGAGCCCGCACCTCCTGCCATGTCTTCGAGCGCAAGGTCGCCCGCCCGTGCCTCATGCACGAACTGCGCAGTCGGATCGCGGCGCGGATCGGCCGTGTACAGCCCTTTCTGATCGGTCAGGATGACCAGCGCATCTGCTTCCACCAGGTTGGCCACCAGGGCGCCCAGGGTGTCGTTGTCGCCAAACTTGATTTCATCATTGACCACCGTGTCGTTCTCATTGATGACGGGAACGACTCCCAAGGTCAACAACGTGAGCAAGGTGGAACGTGCGTTGAGGTAGCGCTCGCGATCGGCCAGATCAGCATGGGTGAGCAGCACCTGGGCGCTGCCCACACCGTTTTCGCGCAACTTGGTTTCGTACATTTGGGCCAGACCCATCTGGCCCACGGCGGCAGCGGCTTGCAATTCATGGACCTCGCGCGGGCGCCGACTCCAGCCCAGCCGTTTCATGCCTTCGGCAATGGCACCGCTGGACACCATGATGACTTCGCGGCGCTGCACTCCATCACCGCGCACCAAGGCGGCCAGTTGACGGCTCCATTCTCCAATGGCAGTTTCGTCAAGCCCACGGCCCTCGTTGGTGACGAGACTGGAACCGACCTTGACCACAATGCGGCGCGCATCCCGCAGCACAGACGATATTTTTACTTGGCTCATTGGGGCTCTAGCACCCATTTGAAGGGCGTCAATAGCTATAAATTTAATAGCATTCAAGGTTTGGCTGCAGGCTCAACGGCAAACCGGGGATCCACCTCGACCACCGGCCCAGCTTCGGCCACTTGCTGGGTACGCACCTGGTCATACACGGCGCGAATCAGCGACTCACAGCCCTCACGCGTCAGGGCTGAAATCTCGAACACCGGCCCTTTCCACTTGAAGCGCTTGACAAAGTCTGCCACGCGGGCAGCCCGCTCCTGGGGGGGCACCATGTCGAGCTTGTTGAGCACCAGCCAGCGCGGCTTGTCGTAGAGCGCCTTGTCGTACTTTTTGAGCTCGGCCACGATGGCCTTGGCCTGCGCCACGGGATCCACCGCCTCGTCGAATGGTGCCAAGTCCACCACGTGCAGCAGCAACCGGGTTCGTTGCAGGTGACGCAGAAACTGGTGCCCCAGGCCTGCTCCCTCGGACGCACCTTCGATCAAGCCCGGAATGTCGGCGATCACAAAACTCTGCTCAGGCCCGACGCGCACCACGCCCAGATTGGGGTGCAAAGTGGTGAAGGGGTAGTCCGCAATCTTGGGCCGCGCGTTGGAAACGGCGGCGATCAAGGTGGATTTGCCCGCATTGGGCATGCCCAGCAGGCCGACATCGGCCAACACCTTGAGCTCCAGCTTGAGATTCTTGCGCTCGCCAGGCCAACCAGGGGTCTTCTGGCGCGGCGCGCGGTTGATGGCGCTCTTGAAGCGCATGTTGCCGAACCCGCCATCGCCGCCCTTGGCAAGAACAACCACCTCGCCAGGGTTCAACAGTTCCAGCAGTACCTGCCCTGTCTCGGCATCGCTGATGATGGTGCCCACGGGCATCTTGAGGGTGATGTCGTCGCCGGCGGCGCCAAACATATCCGAACCCATGCCGTGCTCACCCCGCTTGGCTTCGTACCGGCGCGCGTAGCGATAGTCCACCAGCGTGTTCAAGTTTGGATCTGCAACCACATACACATGTCCACCACGGCCACCGTCTCCGCCGTTGGGGCCACCGAATTCCTTGTACTTCTCGTGGCGAAACGACACGCAGCCGTTGCCGCCATCGCCCGCGGCGACATCGATATAGGCTTCATCAACGAACTTCATGGGGTTTCCAGTGTACAAAAAGGCAGCCTGCCGGATGGCGGCAACGCGGCTCCTCCTTCAGCACCGCTCAAGAAGAAGCCACAAACAACAAAGCCCCGCAGCGCGGGGCTTGTTGGAGTGCGTCCGTCCGATCAGGCCGGAGTCACATTGACCGTGTGACGGTTCAGTGCACCCTTGGTGCCGAACGACACATGCCCGTCCACCAAGGCAAACAGGGTGTGGTCCTTGCCGACACCCACGTTCGTGCCAGGGTGGAATCGCGTGCCACGCTGGCGCACGATGATCGAGCCTGCACTGATCAATTCGCCGCCAAACGCTTTCACGCCGAGCATCTTGGGCTTGGAATCGCGCCCGTTTCGCGTAGAGCCGCCGCCTTTTTTCTGTGCCATGACATCTGCTCCTGGAAATTAAGCGGCGATCGACCCGATCAGCAATTCGGTGAATTGCTGGCGATGGCCCTGGCGCTTCTGGTAGTGCTTGCGACGGCGCAGCTTGAAAATGCGCACCTTGTCGTGCTTGCCATGCGCCACGATGGTGGCTTTGACAGAAGCGCCGGACACCAGGGGCGTGCCCACCTTGAGTTCAGCGCCGTTGCCGACAGCCAGAACCTGGTCGATCACGATTTCCTGGCCTACGTCCGCAGCAATCTGTTCTACTTTGATTTTTTCGCCGGAAGCAACGCGATACTGCTTGCCGCCGGTTTTTATGACCGCGTACATGTTGACCTCTTTCAGTGATTGCACAGCAGCATTAGCGCCCCGTGCTCAAGCCTCCATGGGACAAGCCCAAGGAACCAGGGATTATAGCACCGAGATCAGAAATACAACAAGCACCAAGACTCCCTGAGCACTGCGCAGAACGGGTTCCTATAATCAGCGGCCCTTGCTCGCATCGCCTACCTTGACCGCCGCCACTACCTCACCCCTTTCCCTGATCGCTCACGACATGCGTGAGGTGGACAGGGTCATTGCTCAACGCCTTGCTTCCAATGTTCCGTTGGTCGGGCAAATATCGCAATACATCATCGCCGCCGGCGGAAAGCGCCTGCGTCCAGCCCTCCTGCTGCTGGTGGCCGGGGCACTAAACTGCCAGAACGCCCAGCGCTTCAATCTGGCGGCGGTGGTCGAGTTCATTCACACCGCCACCTTGCTGCACGACGATGTGGTCGACGCATCCACCATGCGTCGCGGCCGCGCCACAGCAAATGAAACTTTCGGTAACCCTGCGAGCGTGCTGGTGGGGGATTTTCTGTACTCGCGGGCATTTCAGATGATGGTCGATGCGGGCCAAATGCGGATCATGGAAATCCTGGCCGATGCAACCAATGTGATCGCAGAAGGCGAAGTCATGCAGCTGATCAACATGCACGACGCCTCGCTGGACGAGAACGCTTACCTGCAGGTCATTCGATCCAAGACCGCCAAACTGTTCGAGGCCAGCAGCCGCTTGGCCGCCGTTCTTGCCAGAAGCGATACCGCACAGGAAGAAGCCTGCGCCACCTATGGTCAGGCATTGGGTACGGCATTCCAGATCATCGACGATGTGCTGGATTACGACGGTGATAGCCAGGAAATGGGCAAGAACCTGGGGGATGACCTGCGCGAGGGGAAGGCTACCTTGCCCTTGATTGCCGCCATGCAAAGAGGCTCCGCAACACAGGCCCAGATGGTCCGGCACGCCATTGAGAACGGCAGCACCGACCAGCTTGATGCCATCGTGACCGTTGTCAGGGAAACCGGCGCTCTGGATGTAGCCCGGGAGGCCGCTGCAGCCGAGGCACATCGTGCCATCGAAGCCATTTCCACACTCCCAGACAGTGCCTATCGCACAGCTTTGCTACAATTAGCGGCTCAGCTGTTGCAGCGCAGAACCTGACGGTTCATGCAACACAGCCATCGGGGTGTAGCTTAGCCTGGTAGAGCGCTACGTTCGGGACGTAGAGGCCGGAGGTTCGAATCCTCTCACCCCGACCAGAAATGCCCCCTTAGCGGGCGCCATTCGCCCTACGGGGGCGCCGGTACTGCGATTTACAGCATACGCAGCTTCGGCGATGATAGGATGGTTTCGCGTTCCCCCTTTCATTCTGGTTACATGGCTGCAGTTGATTCCACCCAAAGAGACTCCGCATCAGTTGCCTTGCCCGGCTTGGGCAGGGCACTGATTTCTGCCGGCAAGCTCACCCCCAAAGCCGCAGAAGACATCTTCCGGAAGTCTCAGGCCGGTCGCAGCAGCTTTATCGCAGAGTTGACGGGCTCCGGCGCAGTATCTGCCGCCGATCTTGCGCACACTGTCTCTGCTGTCTTTGGCGCCCCCCTGCTCGATCTCGACGCCATCGACCCCCAACGCCTGCCCAAGGATCTGCTGGACTCCAAGATCTGCCAGTCCTATCGCGTGCTGGTGCTCAGCAAGCGCAGCAACCGTCTGATCGTCGCCACCGCAGACCCCACGGACCAGGAGGCCGCTGAGAAAATCAAGTTCACCACCCAAATGGGCGTGGACTGGATCATTGCCGAGTACGACAAGCTCTCCAAACTGGTGGAGTCGTCCACCAAGTCGGTGGGCGAGTCCATGGAGTCCTTCTCAAGCGGAGACTTCGACTTCAACGATGTTTCCACCGAAATACCTGACGAACCAGAAGACACGGGAGCTGGTGGGGATGTCGAAGACGCTCCCATCGTCAAGTTCCTGCACAAGATGCTCTTGGATGCGTTCAACATGCGCGCCTCCGATTTGCACTTTGAACCTTACGAGCACCACTACCGCGTGCGCTTCCGCATCGACGGCGAGTTGCGTGAGATTGCGTCTCCCCCCGTCGCCATCAAAGACAAGCTGGCATCACGCATCAAGGTTATCTCCCGGCTGGACATCTCGGAAAAGAGGGTGCCGCAAGACGGTCGGATGAAGCTCAAGGTCGGTCCGGACCGCGTCATCGACTTCCGTGTCAGCACCCTTCCCACGCTGTTTGGCGAGAAGATCGTGATCCGTATCTTGGATCCGAGCAGCGCCAAAATGGGCATCGACGCGCTGGGATATGAGCCCATCGAGAAAGAACGTCTGCTGAATGCGATCGGCCGACCCTACGGCATGATTCTGGTGACAGGTCCCACAGGTTCCGGCAAGACCGTGTCCTTGTACACCTGTCTGAACCTGCTGAACAAGCCTGGTGTCAATATTGCTACCGCAGAAGACCCTTCGGAAATCAACCTTCCCGGAGTGAACCAGGTCAATGTGAATGAAAAAGCGGGCCTGACCTTCGCAGCGGCACTCAAATCGTTTCTGCGCCAAGATCCCGACATCATCATGGTGGGTGAAATCCGTGACTTGGAGACGGCCGACATTTCCATCAAGGCTGCGCAAACCGGTCACTTGGTGCTCTCGACCCTGCACACCAACGACGCCCCCACCACGCTCACACGCATGCGCAACATGGGCATTGCGCCCTTCAATATTGCATCCAGCGTGATCCTGATCACTGCCCAGCGCCTGGCACGGAGGCTGTGCCCCCAATGCAAGGCGCCAGCCGATATTCCCCATGAAGCCCTGCTGGAAGCCGGCTTCAAGGACGAGGAAATAGACGGTTCCTGGGTTCCCTACAAGCCTGTGGGGTGTTCTGCCTGCAACAACGGATACAAGGGACGTGTAGGTATCTATCAGGTGATGCCTATCAGTGAAGAAATCCAACGCATCATTCTGCGCGACGGCAGTGCGCTGGAAATCGCGGAGCAGGCACGCAATGAAGGCGTACGCTCCCTGCGCGAATCGGGGCTGCACAAGGTCAAGATGGGAAGCACCTCGCTTGAAGAAGTGCTGGCAGTAACCAACGAATAACTACAACCTGACAAGGTGGAGATCTATGGCAACGGCTGCAAAGGCAAGCATCAAGGATTTCGTCTTTGAATGGGAGGGCAAGGACCGCAACGGCAAGATCGTGCGGGGAGAAATCCGTGCCTCGGGGGAGAACCAGGTTCAGGCCTCTCTGCGCCGCCAGGGCGTGTTCCCCACCAAGATCAAGAAGCGCCGTCTGCGCTCGGGCAAGAAGATCAAGCCCAAAGACATCGCACTGTTCACCCGACAGATGGCCACCATGATGAAAGCTGGTGTGCCGCTGCTGCAATCTTTTGACATCGTGGGGCGCGGCAACACCAACCCCAGCGTGGGAAAGTTGCTCAACGATATCCGTGCCGATGTGGAAACGGGGACCTCGCTCAATGCAGCGTTTCGCAAGTACCCTCTGTATTTCGACAGCCTCTACTGCAATCTGGTGGAAGCCGGTGAGGCCGCGGGTATTCTGGAAGCGCTGCTGGATCGCTTGGCCACCTACATGGAAAAGACCGAGGCGATCAAGGGAAAGATCAAATCGGCATTGATGTATCCCATTTCGGTCATCATCGTTGCCTTCGTCGTCGTGACCGTGATCATGATTTTCGTGATCCCTGCCTTCAAGGAGGTGTTCACCTCTTTTGGCGCTGATTTGCCGGCGCCCACCCTCTTCGTGATGGGAATCAGCGACGTGTTCGTGAAGTGGTGGTGGCTGATCTTTGGCGTGCTGGGCGGTGGCTTCTACTTCTTCATGCAGGCCTGGAAGCGCAACGAAAAGATGCAGATGTTCATGGACCGTCTGCTGCTGCGCATTCCAATCTTCGGTGACCTGATCAACAAATCAGCCGTGGCGCGCTGGACGCGTACGCTCTCCACCATGTTTGCTGCCGGCGTACCACTGGTCGAAGCGCTGGATTCGGTCGGTGGTGCTGCAGGCAACTCTGTGTATGCCATGGCCACCGACAAGATCCAACAGGAAGTCTCCACCGGCACCAGCCTGACTGCGGCCATGACCAACGCCAACGTTTTCCCTTCGATGGTGCTGCAGATGTGCGCCATCGGCGAAGAATCAGGCTCCATTGACCATATGCTGGGCAAGGCGGCCGACTTCTACGAACAGGAAGTCGATGAAATGGTCGCAGGCCTCTCCAGTCTCATGGAGCCCATCATCATCGTGTTCCTGGGCACACTGATTGGCGGCATCGTGGTGTCGATGTACCTGCCCATCTTCAAGCTGGGCCAGGTCGTCTGATGGTGCTGGATCCGTGGTGGGACGCGGCCCTGGTCGGCGTCTTGGGCCTGATGGTGGGCAGCTTTCTGAACGTGGTGATCTACCGCCTGCCCCGCATGATGGAACGGCAATGGGCGCGCGAGCATGCCGACTATGCGCGCTCCACCGCCGGAGACACTGCCCCCGCTGTAGAACCGCCGGACGCCGCCCCGTTCAATCTGGCCGTTCCCCGCTCGCGCTGCCAGTCCTGCGGGCACCAGTTGCGTTGGTATGAAAACATCCCGGTACTCAGCTACCTGGCCCTGCGAGGTCGATGCTCCTCCTGCAAAACGTCTTTCAGCGCACGCTATCCCGCCGTCGAGCTGCTGACAGGCGCCTTGTTCTTCTATTGCGCCCAACGCTGGGGCCTGGGCCCTGCAGGACTGGCCTGGTGCGGGTTCAGTGCGCTCATGGTGGCCCTGGCCTTCATCGACTGGGACACCACCCTGCTGCCCGACGACCTGACCTTGCCTTTGCTCTGGGCCGGTCTGCTGGCATCGGTATTCCAATGGACAACCATCCCCTTGGCAGACGCCGTGCTCGGCGCCGCTGCAGGCTACTTGTCGCTCTGGCTGGTGTACTGGGGCTTCAAGCTCGCCACCGGCAAGGAAGGCATGGGCTACGGCGACTTCAAGCTTTTTGCGGCCATGGGCGCCTGGTTTGGCTGGCAGGCCCTGGTACCCTTGATCCTGATGGCTTCCGTGGTGGGCGCCGTGGTCGGCATCGCCATGAAAATGGCCAGCAGCCTGCGCGAAGGAGGTTACGTTCCCTTCGGTCCCTTCCTCGTGGGCGCAGGGCTGATCGGCATGGTCTTCGGGCCTGCACAGGTGCTGAACCTGTTGCTGGGCACACTGGGCCTGTGACCGCCCCACGCTCTTCAGCCTGGCAGGTCGGTCTGACCGGCGGCATTGGCAGCGGCAAAAGTACCGTCGCAGCCATGCTGGCGGCCTGCGGCGCTACGGTGGTGGATGCGGACCAGATTTCACGTCAGCTGACCACCGCCAACGGCGCTGCCCTACCCGCCATTGCCCAGGCATTTGGCCCATCGCTCATTGCGGCAGATGGTTCCCTGGACCGCGCGCGCATGCGCGAGCTCATCTTTCGCCAGCCGCAGGCACGCCAACAACTCGAAGCCATCATCCACCCCTTGGTGGGGCAGGAAACAGTGCGCCAGGCCCAGGCCGCCATCGCCCAAGGATGCCGCCTGGTGGTGTACGACATCCCCCTGTTGGTCGAATCCAGGCACTGGCGCCGCCAGCTCGACGCCGTGATCGTCGTCGATTGCCGTGAACAGACCCAGATCGACCGCGTGGTGGCACGCAGCCAGCTCAGCCCCGACGTGGTGCGCGGCATCATGGCCGCACAGGCCAGCCGCCACGAGCGGCGGGCCTGCGCCGATATCGTGCTGTTCAACGACACCGTTCCCCTTCCCAGCCTGCAAGAGCAGGTGTCCTTGGTGGCCCGCAGCTTCGGGCTATGATCCGACCGTGATCCTGTACGAATACCCTTTCAACGAACGCATCCGCACCTACCTGCGGCTCGAACACCTGTTCAAACGCCTGGGTGAACTGATTCCACGCACCCACCCGCTGGACCACCACTTCGCACTGACCACCATTTTCGAAATCATGGACGTGGCCGCGCGCGCCGACCTGAAAGCCGACGTGCTCAAGGACATCGAGAAGCAAAAGCATGTGCTCGATGGTTACCGCGGCAACCCTGCCATCTCGGAGGCGGCACTCGACGGCATCATCGCCCAGCTCGACCGATGCTTTGGCCTTCTCAACACCCAGGCGGGCAAGACCGGCCAGCCCCTGAGCGAGAACGAATGGCTCATGAGCATCCGCAGCCGCGCAGGCATTCCGGGCGGCACCTGCGGGTTCGACCTGCCCAGCTACTACGCGTGGCAGCACCGACCTGCCCCAGAGCGCCAACAGGCCCTGGAAGGCTGGGCGGGCACCCTGGCACCGCTGGCCGAGTCCATTTATCTGCTGCTGAAGCTGTTGCGCGACTCCGGCGTCCCTCAAAAAGTGGCTGCCGAACGAGGCCAGTTCCAGCAAAACCTGCCGCAGGGTCGCACCTTCCAACTGCTGCGCCTGCGCATCGATCCCGCCCAGGGGCTGGTGCCCGAAATCAGTGGCAACCGGCTCATGGTGTCGGTGCGCCTCATGCACCAGATGCCCCAAGGGCACCTGCAGGCCAGCACCGAGGACGCGGTGTTCGAACTGGCTTTGTGCGCTTGAAGCACCAACACCCCCCTGTGTCGCTACGCTCCTTCCCCCCGCTCTCGCAGCGCGGCGCGCTCCGGGCAGGGGGACGCCACCGGTGCGGCGGGGCGGCCCTTGCACGGTGGCCGCTGGCCTGAGTTGCGCCAGCTTCATACGTCGCAGATGGTGCAAACACCATGAAAAACTGAAATGCATCCAGACAAATCAGCACCCACGGCACCGCGCAAGGTGCGCTGTCCGGCCTGTCAGGGCTGGAGCCTGTTCAGCCCCGCCAACCCCTGGCGCCCGTTTTGCAGCGAGCGCTGCAAGCAGATGGACCTCGGCGCCTGGGCCAGCGAGGGTTTTCGCGTACCCGCCGAAGCACCGCCCGAGGATGCCACCTTTGGCGATCCCCGCACCAGCATTGATTAAAAAATGGCACTGGCGCTTGTTGGACAAGCGCCATCAGCTATCAATTTGATAGTATTTCCGGATCAAATGGTACGCCACGCTCCTCGGCCAGCCAGCCCAGCACCGGCAACGCGCCCGGTAGCACGGGACGCACCCCGATAGGCCAGTGCTGCCAAGCCATCGTCTGGCCCTCACGCATCTCGAAGTCACCCGTCCATTCGTGCACCTTGCACCAGTGCAAGCGCACCAGCGCGTGCGGGTAGTCGTGCTCGGTCACCTTCCAGACCGCCGCAGGGCCGATGGTGACGCCCAGCTCCTCGTGCAGCTCGCGGCGCAGCGCCTGCTCCACGGTCTCGCACGCCTCGATCTTGCCGCCGGGGAATTCCCAGTAGCCCGCATAGACCTTGTCCGGTGGCCGCGTGGTCAGCAGCAGCGCGCCATCGGCGCGGATGAGGATGCCCACCGCGACCTCGGTGTGCTTGCGCTGCACGGGCATCGCCTCAGCCACCGCGCCGCCCCGCAAAGTCGCGCGCGAATTGGTAGGCCACGCGACCGCTGCGCGAGCCGCGCTCCAGTGCCCAGACCAGGGCCTCGGGGCGCGCGGCGGCGATAGCGTCACCGCCCAGCCCGAAGGACGCCAGCCACTGGGCGGCGATGGCCAGGTACTCGTCCTGGCTGAACGGGTAGAAGCTCACCCACAGGCCGAAGCGCTCGGACAGCGAGATCTTCTCCTCCACGCCCTCGCCCGGATGCACCTCGCCATCGTCGGTGTGGGTGTACGTGAGGTTCTCGCGCATGTACTCGGGCAGCAGATGGCGCCGGTTGCTGGTGGCGTAGATCAGCACGTTGGGCGTAGCAGCCGCCACCGAACCGTCGAGGATGGACTTGAGCGCCTTGTAGCCCGGCTCGCCGTCCTCGAAGCTCAGGTCGTCGCAGAACACGATGAAGTATTCCGGCCGGCCGGCCACCACCTCGACGATGTCGGGCAGGTCGGTCAGGTCGGCCTTGTCCACCTCGATCAGACGCAGGCCCTGCGGTGCGTAGGCGTTCAGGCAGGCCTTGATGAGCGAGGACTTGCCCGTGCCGCGCGCCCCCGTGAGCAGCACGTTGTTGGCTGGCAGGCCGCGCACGAACTGCTCGGTGTTGCGCTGGATCTTTTCCTTCTGGCCGTCGATCTCCTTCAGATCTTCCAGGCGCATCGCCGCCACATGGCGCACGGGCTCCAGCGCGCCGAGGCCGCTGCTGCGCTTGCGGTAGCGCCAGGCAATCGCTGCCGACCAGTCGGGCGCCGCCAACGGCTGCGGCAGCACGGATTCGATGCGCGCAATGAGCTGCTCTGCGCGTTCGATCAGATGTTCAAATTTTTCGTTCATTTTGGCCTCCAGCGCCCATTTATAAAGCGCCAGCAGCTATTAAATACGTAGCAAACATTCCGCACTCGCATGCGTCCACGGCGCATGAACCTGGCGCGGCCAAAGTCAGCAGCCCCCGTGCAAGGGCCGCCCCGCCGCGCTGGGGGCGTCCCCCTGCCCGCATTGCGCAGCAATGCGAGAGCGGGGGGAAGCCGCGCAGCGGCTCAGGGGGTATCCACGTCAAGAGCGGTAGTCGGCGTTGATGGTCACGTAGTCGTGGCTCAAGTCGCAGGTCCACACCGTGTCCTGCGCCTCGCCCCGGCCCAGCAGCACGCGCACCGTGATCTCGCTCTGCTTCATCACGCGCTGGCCGTCCTCCTCGCGGTACTGCGGGTTACGGCCGCCCTGCACGGCCACGTGCACGTCGTCGAGGTACAGGTCGATGCCGGTCTGGTCCAGGTCGTCAATGCCGGCATAGCCCACGGCCGCCAGGATGCGTCCCAGGTTCGGGTCGCTGGCGAAGAAGGCCGTCTTGACCAGCGGTGAATGCGCGATGGCATAGGCCACCTTGCGGCATTCCTCGCCGGTCTTGCCGCCTTCCACGCGCACGGTGATGAACTTGGTCGCGCCCTCGCCGTCGCGCACGATGGCCTGGGCCAGCTTCTGCGCCACGTCCAACAGTGCCGCCTTGAGCGCCTGGCCCTCGGTACTGGACAGCGATTCGATGGAGGCATGCGCCGCCTTCTGCGTGGCCATCAGCATGAAGCAGTCGTTGGTGGACGTGTCGCCGTCGATGGTGATGCGGTTGAACGACTGGTCCGCCAGCTCGCGCACCAGGCCCTGCAGCAGTGCCGGCGCGATGCGCGCGTCGGTGGCCACGAAGCCCAGCATGGTGGCCATGTTCGGACGGATCATGCCCGCGCCCTTGGCGATGCCGGTCACCGTGACGGTGGCGCCGCCAATCTGCACCTGCCGGCTGAAGGCCTTGGCCACGGTGTCGGTGGTCATGATGCCCTCGGCCGCGCGCGCCCAGTGGGCCGGTTGCGCGTCGGCGATGGCGGCGGGCAGCCCGGCCTCGATGCGGTCCACGGGCAGCTGCTCCATGATGACGCCGGTGGAGAAGGGCAGCACCTGTGCCGCATCCACTTGCAAATGCCGCGCCAGCGCCGCGCAGGTAGCGCGTGCGCGTGCCAGGCCGTCGGCACCCGTGCCGGCGTTGGCGTTGCCAGTGTTCACCACCAGGGCGCGGATGGCCTGGCCGCCCGCCAGATGCTCGCGGCAGACCTGCACCGGCGCGGCGCAGAAGCGGTTCTGCGTGAACACGCCCGCCACCGCGCTGCCCTCGTCCAGCAGGAACACCGTGAGGTCCTTGCGGTGGGCCTTGCGCACGCCGGCTTCGGCGACACCGATGCGCAATCCGGCAACCGGGTGCAGATCCGAGGGAACAGGAGCGGAGAGATGAACGGGCATGGGGTTTCCTTCCAAAAACTGGGCCGATGATACGCAGTCACCGAGCCGCCGAAATGAAAACACGGGCCGAGGCCCGTGTCTGGTGCGCAAACAGGCTCAAGCCAGCTTGCCGTGGCACTGCTTGTATTTTTTCCCGCTGCCGCAGGGGCAGGGATCGTTGCGGCCCACCCGGCCACCGGCCGCCACCTTCTGCTGCACGCTGAGCGTGCGCTCGTCCACCGTGGTCTCGACCTCGCCGGTTTCGGTGGGCGCGGTGTAGGTCACGTTGGCGATGTGTTCGGCACGGGCCTCCAGGTCCTCAGCGGCCTGGTCGATCTGCTCGGGCGACTGCACCTGCACGGTCATCAGCACGCGGGTCACTTCGTTCTTGACCACGTCGAGCAACTGGCGGAACAGCTCGAAAGCCTCGCGCTTGTATTCCTGCTTGGGCTGCTTTTGTGCGTAACCGCGCAAGTGGATGCCCTGGCGCAGATAGTCCAGCGCACTGAGGTGATCACGCCAGTGGGTGTCGATGTTCTGCAGCAGCACCATGCGCTCGAACTGGGTGAAGTTCTCCTTGCCCACCAGCGCGACCTTGGCTTCGTAGGCGCCATGCGCGGCGGCCAGCACCTTTTCCAGAACGTCGTCATCGGTGAGCGACTGGGCCCCTTCCACCATTTGCTGCAGCGCCAGGCTCAGCTGCCACTCGTCGGCCAGGGCCTTCTCCAGCGCAGGCAGGTTCCATTGCTCCTCGACCGATTCAGCGGGGACATGCTGACGCACCAGGTCGGTAAAGCAGCCTTCACGCATGCCGGCGATGACCTCGGACAGCTCGGCGGCATCCAGGATGTCGTTGCGCTGCTGGTAGATGACCTTGCGCTGGTCATTGGCCACATCGTCGTACTCCAGCAATTGCTTGCGGATGTCGAAGTTGCGTGCTTCCACCTTGCGCTGGGCCGATTCAATGCTGCGCGTGACGATGCCCGCCTCGATGGCTTCGCCATCGGGCATCTTGAGCCGGTCCATGATGGCCTTGACGCGGTCGCCCGCGAAGATGCGCATCAGTGCATCGTCCAGGCTTAGGTAGAAGCGCGAGGAACCCGGGTCGCCCTGGCGGCCCGAACGGCCGCGCAGCTGGTTGTCGATGCGGCGGGATTCGTGGCGTTCGGTCGCGATGATGCGCAGGCCGCCCAGCGCCTTGACCTTTTCGTGGTCTTGCTGCCACTGCGCGCGCAACTGGGCAATGCGCGATTGCTTGGTGCCGTCATCCAGGCTTTCATCGGACTCGATGGCAGCCACATCCTTCTCGATGTTGCCGCCCAGCACGATGTCGGTGCCGCGGCCTGCCATGTTGGTGGCAATGGTGATCATGCCCTGGCGACCGGCCTGGGCCACGATGTCGGCCTCGCGGGCGTGCTGCTTGGCGTTGAGCACCTGGTGCGGCAGGCCCACCTGGGTCAGCAACTGGTCGATGATTTCGGAGTTCTCGATCGAGGTTGTTCCCACCAGCACCGGCTGGCCACGCTCGTGGCATTCGCGGATGTCCGCAATGGCGGCCTCGTACTTTTCGCGCGTGGTCTTGTACACGCGGTCGAGCTGGTCATCGCGCTTGCTCGGGCGGTTGGGCGGGATGACCACGGTTTCCAGACCGTAGATTTCCTGGAACTCATAGGCCTCGGTATCGGCCGTACCCGTCATGCCCGAGAGCTTGTTGTACAGGCGGAAGTAGTTCTGGAAGGTGATGGAGGCCAGCGTCTGGTTCTCGGCCTGGATCTGCACGCCCTCCTTGGCCTCCACAGCCTGGTGCAGACCATCGCTCCAGCGGCGGCCCGACATCAGGCGGCCGGTGAATTCATCAACGATGACGATTTCGCCGTTCTGCACCACGTAATGCTGGTCGCGGTGGTACAGGTGATTGGCCCGCAGCGCCGCATACAGGTGGTGCATGAGCGTGATGTTGGCCGGGTCATACAGCGATGCGCCCTCGGCAATCAGGCCCTGGCTGGCCAGGATGCGCTCGGCGTTCTCATGGCCCTGCTCGGTCAGGAAGACCTGGTGCGATTTTTCATCCACCGTGAAGTCGCCGGGCTTGGTCACGCCCTCGCCAGTGCGTGGGTCAGCTTCGCCTTCCTGGCGCACCAGCAGCGGGACCACCTTGTTCATGGCCAGATAGGTGGCGGTGTGGTCTTCGGCCTGACCGCTGATGATCAGCGGGGTGCGCGCCTCGTCGATGAGGATGGAGTCCACCTCGTCCACGATGGCGTAGTTGAGCTTACGCTGCACCCGGTCCTGCACCTCATAGACCATGTTGTCGCGCAGGTAGTCAAACCCGTACTCGTTGTTGGTGCCGTAGGTGATGTCGCTGGCGTAGGCAGCCTGTTTTTGTTCGCGCGGCATCTGCGGCAGGTTGATGCCCACCGTCAGACCCAGGAAGTTGTACAGCCGCCCCATCCATTGGGCATCGCGGTTGGCCAGGTAATCGTTCACCGTGACCACATGCACCCCGTGCCCCGACAGGGCATTGAGGTACACGGGCAGCGTGGCGGTCAGCGTCTTGCCCTCACCCGTGCGCATTTCGGCGATCTTGCCGTAGTGCAGCGCCATGCCGCCGATCAGCTGCACGTCGAAGTGGCGCATCTTCATCACGCGCTTGGAACCCTCGCGCACCACCGCGAAGGCTTCGGGCAGCAGTTCGTCCAGCGTGCTGCCCTGTTCCAGGCGCTGGCGGAACTCCTGCGTCTTGGCCCGCAGGGCTTCGTCGCTCAGAGCCTCGAACTGGGGCTCCAGCGCATTGATGCGGGCCACCGTCTTGCGGTATTGCTTGAGAAGCCGGTCATTGCGGCTGCCGAAAATTTTGGTGAGGAAGTTGGTGGCCATGCGAACAGATCCGCCCCGTGCGCCCGAAGGCACACCGGACGGCCAGAAGCTTGATTGAAAGGGGTTCAGTTGGGGGCATCCCGCAGCTTGTCAAGCATCGACAAGCTGCGGAACGGCACCAAATAGCGCGGATTTTACCTGCCAGCCGTGGGTGCCCCACTGCTGCGTGACGGCAGGACTGCCAGCTTTTGCGTTGCCTGCTGGCCTGCCAAGAGAAATTTCTGCGGATCCTGGGGCACGCCCTGCACCAGCACCTCGAAGTGCAGGTGCGCCCCCGTGGAACGCCCAGTGCTGCCCACCTCGGCAATTTTCTGGCCGCGGCGCACCAGGTCACCCCGCTTGACCAGCACCTTGGATGCATGGGCGTAACGGGTCACCAGTTGGTTGCCGTGGTCGATTTCAACCATGTTGCCGAATTGGTGGTGATACTCCTGCGTAATCACCACACCGCCTGCGGCAGCCACGATGGGAGCCCCAGTGTCGGCAGAGAAATCCAGTCCCGCATGCAACGCCGACTGCCCGGTGAGGGGATCGATGCGCCAGCCAAAGCGCGACCCCACGTCCTTGCTCGGTGCGGGAGACTCGGTGGGCACCATGTGCTTGCGAATGTGCTGATCGAACAGGCGGGATTCCAGCACCGTGAGCAGATCAATGCGCTGGCCACTGATCTGATCGAGTTCCTTCAGGGTGGCGTCCAGTTCTTCCATGGAGAGCGAGCGCCCGGCCATCAACGCCCCACCCAGTCCTGGTGCTCGGCCTGCGGGCTTGGTCACCGCAGGCTCTATGCCCGCCAAACCCGACACCCGCTCGCCCAGGGATTCCAGCTCGACCATGCGTGCTTGCATCTCACCCAGCTTGCGCGCCATGGCGTCGAGGTTCTGGCGCATGAAGCGGTCGCGCTGGGCAAATTCATCCTCCACGACCAGGCGCACCAGCGAGCCCACCACGGGCCAGCCTTCGCGCGCACCCTTGAGAAACACCAAGTGGTACAGCAACGCCGCCACTGCCATCAGCAACAGAGATGCGGCCAGCATCGCTGCCATCAGTCGCGTACCCGTCAGATGGATGGTGCGGCTGCGGCACAGCCGCGAGTCCATGATAATCAACTGCATTCCTGCTTCCTGTGTCCTTGACCGAACATGCTCCGCCGCCACCACGCCATTTCGCTGCAGCAGGCCGCCGATGAGTCACCCACATTGGCCAAGCTGGCTGCGCTCACGCGCGAGTCCAGCGAACGCCTCAAGGCGGTGGAACCGCTGGTTCCACCGGCGCTGCGCTCTGCACTGCAAGCGGGGCCCATCGAGGGCGATACTTGGTGCCTGGTGGTCAAAAGCAACGCAGCTGCCGCCAAATTGCGCCAACTGTTGCCCGCCTTGCAGGCCCACCTGCGCAGCAAGGGCTGGCAGGTTAACGCGATTCGGCTAAAAATCCAAACCTGAAGGCCCCGCAAATCAGGGTTTACCCTGAATTGGTACGCAAAGCCCGGCTGAGCAGCACCACGGGCACCAAGCCCACCAATACCAGCGCCAGCGAAGGCAGCGCCGCCTCGCCCAGCCGCTCATCGCGTGCCAACTGATAGGCCACCACGGCCAGCGTGTCGCTGTTGAAGGGGCGCAGCACCAGCGTGGCGGGCAACTCCTTCATCACATCCACAAACACCAACAAAGCCGCCGCCGCGGTGGATCGGCGCAACAGCGGCCAGTGCACCCGTGCCAACAACCGAAGGCTGCCAGCGCCCAGCATGCGTGCCGAGTCGTCCAGGCTGGCCGGGATGCGTGCATACCCGCTTTGTACCGATTGCAGCGCCACCGCACTAAAGCGCACCAGGTAGGCCCACACGATGCCCAGCGCCGTGGTGGTGACCAGCGCGCCCACGCCCCACTGCGGCGCCAGCGCCTGCAGCCAGCCCACGGGCAGCAACAACCCCACCACGATCACCGCGCCCGGCACCGCATAGCCCAGGCTGGCCAGGCGCACCACGCCGCGCGTCAGCACGCCCGCACCGCGCCGCACGGCAAAAGCCAGTGCCAGCGCCACCAGCACAGACAATACGGCGGTAATGCCACCCAGCCGCATGCTGTTCCAACCCCAGGCCAGAAAGCGGTCCCAGGGCAGCACCGACCAGTCGGCAGCCAGTGGCCGCAGCATGAACAACACCGGCGCCACAAAGCCCAGCAACACCGGCAGGGCGCACACCGCCCAGGCCCACAGCACACGGCCACCGCGCAGACGTACCGGCGTCGCTTCGGCCGACCCACCCCGGCCCACACCCGACGCAGCAAAGCGCATGCGCTGCTGGGCACGCTGCTCCAGCCCCATCACCACCAGGACCAATGCCAGCAACAGGGTGGAGAGCTGCGCAGCCGCCACGCGGTTGTCCATGGCCAGCCAGGCCTTGTAGATGCCCGTGGTGAAACTCTGGATGCCAAAGTAGCTGGTCACCCCAAAATCGGCCAGGGTTTCCATCAGCACCAACGCCACCCCGGCGGCCACCGCCGGGCGCGCCAGCGGCAGGGCAATGCGGGCAATGCGCCGGGGCAGCGGCGCCCCGAGCAGGCGCGCCGCTTCCATGAGATGTGCAGCCCGCTCACCCAATGCCGTGCGGGCCAGCAGGTACACATAGGGATACAAAGACACGACAAACACCAGCACCGCGCCCCACAGGCTGCGCACCTCGGGCAGCAGGTGCCCCTCCCAGCCAAAGGCCGCACGCAACCCCACCTGCAACGGTCCGCTGAACTGCAGAAAATCGGTGTAGGCATAGGCTGTCACATAGGCCGGCATGGCCAGGGGCAACAGCAGCAGCCATTCGAACGCCCGCCGCCCCGGAAAATCGAACAAGGTGACCGCCGCCGCCGCCGCGCTGCCGACCACGGCCGCCCCCAACCCCACCCACAGGCACAGCCACAGCGTGGTGCCCACATAGCCCGGCAACACGGTGGATGCCATCTCGCGCAGGACGGCCCAGGCCGATGCCCCCCCCTCTCCCCAGGGCAGCCAGGCCCCCAGCAGGGCCAGAACAGGCAGGGACAGCACACCCGCCAGCAGCAGCAAGGGAAGGGAGCGCAAAACGGCGGACAGGCGTGGCAAGAGAGCGTCTCGAAGGGCGGCAGACAGGGAGTGACGGCCGCGAGGGCCGAGAGGAATGCGAATTCTACGCATTCGACCCTCCTACAATGCGCACATGTTTCTGCAAGTCTCCCAACTGCAAGTGCGCTATGCCGGTCAGGCGGTGGCCGCAGTGCAGGATGTGTCCCTGGGTCTGGCAGCTGGCCAGATTGGCGTGCTTATCGGCCCCTCGGGCTGCGGCAAGACCACCTTGCTGCGCAGCGTGGCCGGGCTGGAGTCCGTGGCCGCAGGCGGCATCCGCCTGGGTTCGCAGGTGGTGGGCAGCCCCGGCCACAACATGCCGCCCGAGCAGCGACGCATTGGCATGGTGTTCCAAGACTATGCGCTGTTTCCGCACCTGACTGTGGGCAGCAACGTGGCCTTTGGAATCGAGCACCTGCCCGCCGCCGAACGCAGCCTGCGTGTGGCCGAAGTGCTGCAACTGGTGGGCCTGGAGGGCAGTGCGCAACGCTACCCACATGAACTCTCTGGCGGCCAACAGCAACGCGTGGCCCTGGCGCGCGCGCTGGCGCCCCGTCCGCAGCTCATGCTGCTGGACGAGCCCTTCTCCAACCTGGATGTAGATTTGCGCGAACGACTGGCCCACGAGGTGCGCAACATCCTCAAGCAGGCAGGCGCCACGGCACTGTTTGTCACCCACGACCAACTCGAAGCGTTTGCGATCGGGGACATGATTGGCGTGATGCACCAGGGCCGCCTGCACCAGTGGGACGACGCCTACACCCTGTACCACCGCCCCGCCACCCGGTTTGTGGCCGACTTCATCGGGCACGGCGTGTTCGCCCCCGCCACACTGGTGCAGCAAGGCAGCGGCGTGGTGGTGCGCACCCCCCTGGGTGACCTGGCCAACCTGACCGACTGCCCCCTGCCCTCGCGCTACCCCGGAGGGGCGTGTGACGTACTGCTGCGGGCCGACGACATCGTGCACGACGATGCGGCCCCGGTGCAGGCGCAGATCGTGCGCAAGTCGTTTCGCGGGTCAGAGTTTTTATACACGCTGCGCATGGACAACGGCCAGATGCTGCTGGCCCATGTACCCAGCCACCACGACCACGCCCTTGGAGAGTGGATCGGTATCCGCGCGCTCGTGGACCATGTGGTGACCTTCGAGCGAAATTCAGGCTAAATATGGCTACAGCGCAATACCAGCAAGCGCAAGAAGCTATCAATTAGATAGCATTTTTCAGTGTGCGGGCCTCGCCGTTCTGCCAGCGCCAGGCGTCCTCGCACATGCGCTGCACGCCATGCTGCGCACACCAGCCCAGCAGTTGCTGCGCCAGCGTGGGATCGGCCCAGCAGGCAGCCACATCACCAGGGCGGCGTGGCACCACCTGGTAGGGCACGGGACGGCCGCTGGCCTGTTCGAAGGCCCGCACCATCTCCAGCACCGACACCGGGCGGCCCGTGCCCAGGTTCACAGTCAGCAGGCCTGGATGGCGTTCCAGATAGCGCAGCGCATCCACATGGCCTTGCGCCAGGTCGCTGACATGGATGTAGTCCCGTACCCCCGTGCCATCAACGGTCTGGTAATCGTCGCCATAGACGCTCAGGCGTTCGCGCTGGCCCACGGCCACCTGGGCCACGAAGGGGAGCAGGTTGTTGGGAATACCCTGCGGGTCTTCGCCAATGAGGCCGCTTTCATGCGCACCCACGGGGTTGAAATAGCGCAGCCGCGCCAGCCGCCACTGGCCAGGCTCGGAGGTATCCAGATCGGCCAGCACCTGCTCCATCATGAGCTTGCTCCAGCCGTAGGGATTGGTGGCGCTGAGCGGAAAGTCCTCGCGAATCGGCAGTTGTGCCGGGTCACCATACACCGTGGCCGACGAGGAAAACACCAAGGTGCGCACCCCGGCACGCCGCATGGCCTGCAGGAGCGACACCGTGCCCGCCACGTTGTTGTCGTAATAACGCAACGGCTCGCGCACCGACTCACCCACGGCCTTGAGCGCCGCGAAGTGGATCACCGCCTGGATCGGATGGCGCGCAAACAGATCGTCCAGCAAGGCCGAGTCACGCACATCCCCTTGCACATGCGCCGGCACCTGGCCGGTGATGCGCCCGACGCGCTCCAGCGCATCGGGACGGCTGTTGCAGAAGTTGTCCAGCACCAGGCAAGGCATACCCGCCTGCGCCAGCGCCACACAGGTGTGGGATCCGATGTAGCCCGCCCCACCAGTCACAAGAATCATTCTCAGCCCCTGCAAATCTAAAAATACAATAATGGAACAGTCAAAGATACGCCAAAACTATTGGTGTTTGTCTAAAATCAATGATTGTGACGTTTGGGAACATATGTGCGGAGCAAGCCTTCCGCAACATCCATTCAGGTCATGCGACACCCGTTCGCAATGACCTTCTGTTCTTATACATCCCTGCTTGTTTTTCTCTTGATCGTGCTGCGACACTTTGGCATGTTGCTGGATTTGCGTTTTCCATTCGTACGAACCTGCCTACTGGCCTTGATGGCAGCGCTGTGCTGGCCTCTGGCAGCGCATGCAGCACCTGCGGTGGCGCTGTACTACGGCGAACGCGCAGGCCTGGCCGATTTTCGCGCATTCGACCTGGTGGTGGTGGATCCAGACCACTACCGGCAGCAGCCGCTGCCTGCGTGGGACGGCACCCAGTTCTATGCCTATGCCTCCGTCACGGAGGTACAGCCCTCCCGCGCCTATTACGCCGACATCCCGGTCGACTGGAAGATAGGGCGCAATCCTGCCTGGGGATCAGACCTGATCGACCAAAGTGCCCCCGGTTGGCCAGAGTTTTTTGCCACCCGCGTGATTGCACCGCTGTGGGCACAAGGCTACCGGGGCTTTTTCCTGGACACGCTGGACTCGTACCGCCTGGCCGAGCGCTTTGACGAACAGGCGCAGCAACAAGGCTTGGTGCAACTGATCCGCGGGCTGCACCAGCGGTTTCCGGGCATCCGGCTCATGCTGAACCGGGGCTTCGACATCGTGCCGCAACTGCCAGGCCAGATCGAATGGGTGGCCGCCGAGTCGCTCTATCGCCGCTGGAACGCTACCCAGCGCCAATACGAAGAAGTCCCCGAGGCCGACCGCAGCTGGCTGCTGGGCCAGCTGCAACAGGTACGCGAGCGCCATGGCCTGCCGGTCCTGGTGATCGACTATGTGCCGCCGCACGACCGCACGCTGGCACGCGCCACAGCCCAGAAGATCCTGGCCGACGGGTTCACCCCCTGGGTCAGCAATGCCGAGCTGTCCGGCGTGGGCATGGGCAGCATCGAGCCGGTGGCACGCAAGGTGCTGATGATCTACAACGCCGAGGAGTCGCCTTCGGTCAACTACTCCGTGGCGCACCGGTTCCTGCAAATGCCCCTGAACCACCTGGGCTACACCGTGGAGCTGCGCGACGCCTTGGAGCCGCTGCCCGAACCCATCCTGCCTGATCGCTATGCAGGCATCGTGCTCAGCTTCTCGGGCTACCTGCCCGAAGGCAAGCAGGCGGCGCTCGCGGCCTGGATAGAGCGGCAACTGGCCCACAAGGTGCCCATGGCCGTGGTTGGCGGGTTCGGACTGACACCCCCGCCCGGCTTGGCACGCAAGTTGGGGCTGGAGTCCGCTGCGCGAACGTCCGCCCCGTTGGAGCCGCTGCCCTACCATGCAATGGTGGGCCTCGAGGCCCCACCACCCAAACCTGGCAACGACGTGGAGTTGTTCCTCCTCAGTGCCCAGGAAAAACCTCAGGCCTCCCCCCTGGTGGCCTTCCGGGGCAAATCCCAGCGTGAGCAGGTCGCCGCTGCCCTGACGTCCTGGGGCGGCTTCGTGCTGGAGCCCTACACACTGGTGAACGTGCCCGGCACCGAGTACTCGCGCTGGGTGATCGACCCTTTCGCCTTTCTCACCCAGGCACTGCGCCTGCCCGCCATTCCGGTGCCCGACACCACCACCGAGAACGGCCGCCGCCTGTTGCTCGCGCATGTGGACGGAGACGGCTTCCCTTCGCTGGCCGAACTGCCCGGCAGTCCGCTGGCGGCGGAGGTTCTGCTGCGTGACGTGTTCATGCGCTACCGCATTCCGCAAACCATGTCGGTCATCGAAGCCGAGGTCGCGCCCCACGGCCTGTATCCCGCCCAAAGCCCCCAGTTGCAGGCGATTGCCAAGGCGATGTTCAAGCTGCCCCACATCGAGGCCGCCAGCCACACCTATTCGCACCCCTTCCTGTGGGATCGCGCGGTGCGCCATGGCGTGTTCAAAGACGACGGCAGTGCCGCCTACCAGTTGCCGCTGCCCAACTACCGGTTCGACCTGCAGCGCGAAATCGTCGGCTCC
Organism: Acidovorax sp. 210-6; assembly: GCF_010020825.1. GTDB lineage: Bacteria > Pseudomonadota > Gammaproteobacteria > Burkholderiales > Burkholderiaceae_C > Simplicispira > Simplicispira sedimenti. Next base: position 794,045 of record NZ_JAACJE010000001.1, on the reverse strand, counting down.
ATTGCCTACATCCGAGATCACTTGGTGCCGCAAGGCAAGCCGGTGCGCATCCTGCAGTGGTCCGGCGACACCGCTCCCAGCACCGAAGCACTCAAGATCACCGAGGAAGCCGGCCTGCTGAACATCAACGGGGGCGACACCTTCATCACCCGCGCCAATCCCTCGCTCACGGCCATTGGAGCACTGGGCATCCACAAGGCCGGACACCTGCAGGTGTATGCCCCCATCACCAACGAAAACATCTACACCAACCTCTGGAAAGGCCCGTTCTACGGGTTCGAACGCGCCATCGAGACCTTTGAGCTGACCAACGCGCCGCGCCGCATCAAACCCGTAGGCATCTACTACCACACCTACTCAGCCAGCAAGCCTGCCGGATTGAAAGCGCTGCACAAGGTGTATGGCTGGGCACTGGCCCAGCCGCTGCACCCGGTGTTCACATCGGAGTTCATCGCCAAGGTGCAGGACTTCCATGGCCTGGCACTGGCACGCGAAGGTGAAGGCTGGCGCGTGCGCGGCAACGGTGCCTTGCGCACGCTGCGCCTGCCCACAGTCCTGGGGGCGGCACAACCCGAGCGCAGCCGGGGCGTCGCGGGTTGGAGCGAAGGCCCTGAGGGCACTTACGCCCACCTCACCGGTGGTCAGGCCTGGTTGCGCGCCGCGCCCATGCAAACACCGGCCGCGCCCGCACTGCGCGATGCCAATGCCCGCATCACGCATTGGGACATGCAGGCCCAGGGCGGCGAATTCCAATTGCAGGGCCACGGGCCGTTGGAATTCAGCCTGCACATCCCTTCCCCCTGTCAGGTTCGCGCCCACCAGCGCACTCTGGCACCCCAGTCCAGCCCCACCCCGGCACGGACCGACATCCGCCACTACCGCCTCAACGATGTCACAGCGCGTATCCAGATTCACTGCCCAGCGCGTTGACCGCCCGGTGCTCGCACCCGACTGGCTCATCGCCGTGCTCACCTGCATGGTGGCGGGTGGCCTGTGGCTGCTGTACCCGCGCCAGGCGCTGGAGCGGCGCCTGTCCGAAACGGCCGACTCACCGCTGTCTGCCGCCTACCTGCACAACCTGCTGCGCAGCGACCCAGAAAACCCCACCCTGCGCCTGCTGCTGGCGCGCCAGCAAATCCTGCACGGCGAGATGGACAGTGCCCACGTGACACTCGCCCCCGCACTGGCATCGAGCAACCCGGAGATCCACCGCAACGCTTTGTGGACACTGTGGGAGCTTCGCTACACCCAGTATGTGCGCACCCCCGAAGACCGCCAGGACGAACGCCAGGAGCAGCTCCCCGGGTTGCGCGCCCTGCTGCACAGGCTGGCGGCCGAAGAGTGGCCATTGGATCGCCAACGCAGGCTCATCACACTTGCCGCCCAGTTCGGTGACGATGCCCTGCGCAAGCGCCTGGAGCAGCAGTGGGCCCAAACCCAGCCCCAGCAACAGCCACAGGACGCCACCTCCTACGAGCGCGCAGCGCGCGATGCACTGGCCGCAGGCGACTATGCGGGCAGCGCAGAGCTTTTCATGCTCGCGCGCAACACCAGCGACAGCGCCGCACAGGCCAAGCATTTCTTCCATGAGGCCCTGCGCACCCTGCGCGCGGGCAATGATCCTGCCGGCGCCCTGGCCCTGGCCGAGCGCGAGTTGGGCCCGCTGGCAGACGACCGCGACACCCTGTTGCTGGTCATCGAGATCGCACGCGCCGCAGGGCGTCCCGATGTGGCAGACCGCTATGCCCGCCGCCTGCTGCGCATTTCGCTCCTGAGGACGTGGCCTGGGTATGACGCTGCGCAAGAGGCTCCCGCTACCGCACAGTACGACGACGGTGCCAGCCTCCTGCGCTCGGAGATGCAGCAGGTGGCGTGGCCCGTGCAGAGCGCACCGACCCCCAAGGCCCCGGCCCTGCCTTTTGATGACAAGGCGTTTTCGCTGGGCTACCAGGTGTTCCTCGAAAACGGCAAGCCCGAGGACGCATGGGCCGTGGCCAACGCCGCCGTGCAGCAGCAACCCTCCAGCCTTGTCTGGCGCGAGCGCCTGGCGCGGGTGTCCGAATGGACCGAACGCCCCGTGCAGGCGCTGGAGCAATGGCTGTTCATCGCACGGCAAACCCAGAAAGACGACGCCTGGAAGGCCGTGCTGCGACTGGCCCCAGGGCTGTTCCATGATGCGGCACTGATCGAAGCCCTGCACTACCAATTGCGCCGCAAACCGGGCGATGAAGAGCTGATCGAGGATCTGGTCGAAGCCTACGAACGCCTGGGGGAGCCCGAGCCAGCGCTGCGCTACCTGCAACAGAACGCCCGCAGCCCCGCCAGCCTGGAGCGGCTGGCCTGGCTGGCCGAACGCGCAGGCCAGCCCGACACGGCGCTGAACGCCTGGCGCTCGCTGTTCAGCGATCCCGCGCAGATCACCCCCGCCAGGGCCGTCCCCGCCGCCGTGCTGGCGTTGATGCAAGGCCACCCCGACGAAGGCCTGCAATGGATGGAGGCCGCCCAGCGCCACCTGCCCGCGGAGGGCGATGCGTCGGAATTCTGGCGCCTGACCGGCCAGATTGCCGAGAGCCAGGAGCGCCGCGAACTGGCGATCACCGCCTACCGGCAACTGGCGGCCAACCCCGACGCGCCCCTGGAGGACTTGGACGCCCTGATCCGCCAACTGCTGCCCGATCACCCTCTGGAGGCGGCCCAGGTGGCACTGCGCGCCTGGGAGCGCCACGACCAACCGCGTCACCTGATCCAGGCCCTGACGCTGTATTCAGGCCGCGGCGAGTGGGCACCCTTTGACCGCGTGCTGTCCCTGCTCGACCCGGCACCCGACGCGCCGCGCCGCTCGCTGCGCAAGCTCTGGCGCATGCCCGAGTACCTGCGCCTCATGGGTTCGCACCACCAGAACGCAGGACGCCTGGCAGTGGCCCGTGAGCACTTGCAGGCGGGCCTGGCCGCAAGCCCGGACTCCACCGATATGCAGACCGCGTTGCTGTGGCTGCTGATCGACAGCAACGATGCCGTGGCACTGCGTGAACTGCTCGCACGACACGAAGTGGCCTGGAGCCGCCAGGCCGCCGTGCACAACGCGCTGGCGTCCAGCTACCAAGCCTTGTCACAGCCACAGGTGGCGCTGGAGCGCTACCTGACGCCCCAGTTGCAGGCACGACAGGACGATTTCCTTTGGATGATGAACTACGCCGACGCATTGGATCAGAACCAGCAGTTCGACCGTGCGTGGCATTTGCGCCGCCACCTGCTGCGCCAGCAATGGCGACAGCTCGCGCAGCAGGTACCCAACGCGCAAGGCCGACCTGGGTTGGTGCGCGCGCAGTGGCTGACCCAACAGGGCCTGGACGCCACGCAGCGTGTGGCCCGTGCGCGCCTGCAAATCACGCAGAACCCTGGTGACCCGGCCTATGCCGTGCTGCGGGAACTGATGCGTCTGGACCTGGACGACCAAGGCCAACTGTCCAACGCAGCCGCCGAGACCGCCATTGGCTGGCTGCAGGACCAGCAGGAATACTCAGCCGAGCGGCGTTTTCTGTGGCACCAGTACGCCCGCAGCCGCAGCCTGCGCACCCACCGCCCGCTCTGGGCCGACATCACCGTCGCCTTGGCCGAAGACGACCGCATGGCCGCAGGCGAACTGCTCGAAGCCTTTGACGAACGGCTGCCACGCTACGACCGCGTGAATGCGGCACGCGCCGTGGAAGACCTGCGCACCGCCCAAAGCGCGGCCTTCGATACCCAACACGCCCAACACGACGACGAACCCCTGCACCTGCAGCTGACCGAATCCCTCCTGGCCTTCAGCGACCAGGTGCAAGCCAACACCCGGCACATCCAGCTCGCGGGCATGGACGAAAACCAATTGGGCGGCAGCCTGCACCTGGCCCTGTCCCCCCGGCTGGCGATGGACATTGAATGGAACAGCATCCGCCGCCAATCGACCAACACTCGTGTGGTCAGCCTGCCCCCCCAGGAGCGCCTGTGGGGCGCTCGCCTGCTCTGGAAAACGGCCAGCACCGCCACGCGCCTGGGATGGATGCGGCGCGAGGGCTGGCAACAGACCGATGCCTGGCTGCTCAGCCACGAGCAGCGCCTGGACAGCCGCGTGACGCTGATGGCAGAGCTGGGATGGCACCAACCCAGCGAAGAGAGCCTGGCCCTGCGCCTGGCCGGCATGAAGAACCATGCCCACCTGTCCCTGCGCTACCAGTTCTCGCGCCTGGACAGCGTGCTGTGGGACTACCGCGCCGAGGACTACTACCTGCAAACCGGTCATTGGTTGGGCAGCGGCCGCCACACCGAACTGCGCTACACCCACACCTATCGCCAGGATTTGCCGCACCTGGAGTTCAGTGCCTTTGGCTCCTATCACGGCTACCGCATCAACCAGGACGCCATGGGCTGGCCGTCGCTGGATTTTCTGCCACCCGGCGCACTGGAAGGACCGCGCACCTTCGTAGCACGAAGCTTCGCGTTCTATGGCCTGGAGGCTTCCAGCAACACGCGCCTGGAGCAGGACTACACCCGCGCCCTCCAGCCGTTTGCCAGCGTCAGCCGCACCTGGCACAGCCGATTGGGCCCAGGCTACGGCGTGCGCCTGGGCTTGGCAGGCAGCCTGCTGGGCGCAGACCATTTCAGCATTGCCTGGGGACTGTCCAAATCCGGGCTCCAGTCACAAGACCGCAGCAACGAGTGGCAGCTACGCTACCGTCTCCCTTTCTGACCTTCGCTTCCCACAGGAAAGACCATGAACCTGCTCCATCGCTTCTCCTCTCTGCGGACCTGGTCCGCCTGCACCGCGCTGGGCCTGGCCTTGATGCTGGGCGCCTGCTCCTCCCTGGACCGTGGCAAGCCACCCACCTTGCAGACCCAGGCCACGTGGACCGTACTGCCCTTTGCCAACCACACCGAAACCCCCATGGCCGGAAGCCGCGCCCAGGCGATTGCACAGTCCTTGCTGGTGGCGCGCACGGGCAAGGTACTCGTGGCGCCCACCAACACACAACAGGAGGCGCTGTTCGATGCCGCCGATGAAACGCGCCGCCAGCAAGCCCTCGAATGGGCGCGCGGCCAGAAGGTGCGCTACGCACTGACGGGGACCGTGGAGGAGTGGCGCTACAAGGTGGGGGTGGATGGAGAACCTGCCGCAGGGGTGACGCTGCAAATCATTGACGTGGCCACCGGCGAAATGCTTTGGAGCGGCTCGGGTGGCAAGAGCGGCTGGAGCCGTGAGGCCTTGTCTGCCGTGGCACACAAGCTGATTCGCTCCCTGCTGGACACCGGCCTGTCGGACGCCCGCTGAACCATTTGCCCGACGCATGCAGGACGCCCCGAAGCCCCCCGTCACCCCAGCGGAGCCCTCGTACGTGGCGGACACACGGCCGCACGCGGCCCTGGCCGGCAAGCATCTGCCGACGCACCTGCTGGGCAAGCTCACCCAGTTGCACAAACGGCCCGCTGTCACTGCCGGCGAAACCCTGTTGCTGCCGCTCATCGCGATTGCACTGGGTCGATTCTGGAGCCCGCAGGACCCCCTGTGGACGCAGGCGCCGTTCCCGTGGTCCTGGCTGGCCCCGGTGATTCTGGCGCTGCGCTATGGCCCTTTGGCGGGGCTGGGCGGAGCATCGGTTCTGCTGCTGGGCTGGCTGGCGTTCCATTTCGAAACCCTGGATCAGTTTCCCCAGGTGCACTTCCTGGGGGGGCTGATTCTGGTGATGATCGTCGGAGAGTTCTCCAGCCTTTGGCAGGCGCGGGCGCGCCGCTCCGAGACACTGCAGATGTACCTCGATCAGCGGCTGGAACACCTGGTGCGCCAGCACTACCTGCTGCGCTTGTCGCACGACCGGCTGGAGCAAGAGCTGATTGGCCGCCCCATGTCCATGCGCGACGCCCTGGCGGCACTGCAGACCCTGAGCTCCGAAAAGACCAACGGCGAGCAGGGCGCGCAGGCGCTGCTGCGCCTGCTGGCACAGTATTGCCAGCTGGAATCTGCGGCCATCTACCCCGTGCGCGACGACGAGCCCGAGAGCGCGCCCCTGGCCGGACTGGGGAGCCATGCCACGCTGGAACTCCAGGACCCGCTGGTGCAGCAGGCACTGGAGACACGTCGGCTGTGCCACATCAGCCAGGCGTTGGCCGCACAGCAGTCGTCGGCCTACCTGGCGGTCGCGCCTCTGCTGGATCTGGCCGGTGAGGTGTACGGCCTGCTGGCCGTGACGGAAATGCCCTTCTTTGCGTTGCAGACCGAGAACCTGCAAACCATCAACCTGCTGCTGGGGTACTACACCGATGGCCTGTCGATGCAGACCCTGGCCCGGCCTATCGTGGAGCAATTGCCCGACTGCCCGGTGCCATTCGCCTTTGAAGCGCAGCGTCTGGCCCACATGCACCAGAGCACCCAGGTCAGCAGCATCGTGGTGGCGCTGGAGTGCCTGCCCCGTGCGGTGGAACAGGACGTACCGGCACAGATCCACCGCTTCAAGCGCGAACTGGATGAGATCTGGGAAATCTCCACCCCCCAGCGCACGGTGCTGGCCATCCTCATGCCTTTGGGCAACGCTGCCACGGCCGAGGGCTACATTGCCCGCCTGGAAGCTTGGCTGCAGCAAAAGAGCGGCCAAACCCCGGCACAGGCGGGCATCTTCCCGCATGTCTTGTCGCTGGATGCCCTGTCCCCGCTGAACACCTTGCAGCGCCTGCACGCACTGGCCCATGCTTAACCCCAAGCTCGGACTGTCGGCCTTGCTGCTGGAAGTGGGCGCCTGGAGCGGCCCACTGCTGCAACAGCACTCTGACGAGGCACTCGCCGCCTACCTGCTGCTGCACGCCGTGGCCAGTGTTTTGCTGACCTTGTTCCTGCTGCCTTTGCTGCCGCGAGAGCGCGCACAACCACGCGCCCCCCTGATCGTTTTGATTGTGGCCTGCTGCTACGCGGTGCCCATTGCGGGTTTTCTGGGCGTACTGGCGGCAGCGTTATCGCTGCACTACCTGGGCCGCACGCGCAGCGCCGACGAGTACGAGTCCGTTCAACTGCCAGAATTCGACCTGCACCAGCATCGCCAGGGCAATTTCCGCCATGCGGGGCTGCGATCGTTTCTGGGCAACAGCGAAGCACCCATACAGGCCCGCATGCGCGCCATGGTCGCGCTGCAGTATGTGTCGGGCCGCACCGCCTCGCCCCTGCTGCGTTCGGTGCTGAGCGACCCCAGCGAAGACCTGCGCCTGCTGGCCTACGGCATGCTCGATTCGCTGGAAAAGCGCATCAACCAGGCCATTGACCAGGAACTGTCGGCATTGCAGGCCGATGGTTCGGCGTCCGGTGCCGCTGTCGATGATGCAGCCCGACTGGAATCCCTGCGCCGCCTGTCCGATCTGTACTGGGAACTGGTGTACCAGGAACTGGTGCAGGGCGACCTGCGCGAGCACGCCATCCGCGAATCCCTGCGCCATTGCGAGGCCGTGCTGCACGCACAGCCCGAGAACGCGCCCCTGCACATGCGCCGGGGCCGGCTGCTGCACGCACTGCGCCGCCCCCAGGAGGCCCAGGAATCCTACGAAGCCGCCAGCCGCCTGGGACTGCCCGCCACCAGGGTCCTTCCCTACCAGGCCCAGCTGTGCTTTGAACGTGGCGACTATGCACAGGCGCGGGCCTTGGTGCATGCCCTGGGCCCCTGGGACGCGCTGCCCCGGCTGCGCCCGGTGATCGAATACTGGAACGCCCCATGACCGCTTCGCACCCCAAGGCGACGCAGGCCGACATTGCCCTGGTGCTCGAAGGCACCTTCCCCTACGTGAGCGGTGGGGTGTCAAGCTGGATCAACCAGATCCTGCGCGCGTATCCCCAGTACCGCTTTGCGCTGGTGTTCCTGGGCAGCCGCCGCGCCGACTACGGCGCCTTCAGATACCAGTTGCCAGACAACGTGGTGCACTTCGAGGAGCACTACCTCTACGAGCATCTGAATGCCGACTTCCAGCCCGCGCCGCGCAAGGGCCATGCCCATGCGTTCGACCAGGTGGAGCAGCTCATCGCCACCATGGAGCGCACCGGCGCCGACAGCCCTCAGACCATGGCCTTGTTCCAGCAGGTGGTGCGCGCCATGCAGCCTGGCGGCAGCATGCACCTCGAAGACTTTCTCTACAGCGAGCGCGCCTGGAACCTGCTGTGCGACGTGTACCGCAAGCACTGCACCGACCCCTCGTTTGTGGATTACTTCTGGACGGTGCGCATCATGTTCCAGCCCCTGTGGCTGCTGGCACGCGTGGCGCAAGGCCTGATTCCGGTGCGCGCGGTGCACTGCGCTTCCACGGGCTATGCGGGCTTTCTGGGTGCACTGCTGGAGCAGACACGCGGGACACCGCTGATCCTCTCGGAACATGGCATCTACACCAAGGAGCGCAAGATCGACCTGTTCAAGAGCGAGTGGATCCGCGACAACCGCAACATCTTCCAGCGCGACCCGACCGAGCTGTCGTTCTTCCGCCAGATGTGGATCCATTTCTTCGAATGGCTGGGCCGCTACTGCTACGCATCGGCCAACCCCATCATCGCGCTCTACGAAGCCAACCGCCTGCGCCAGGTGGCTGACGGCGCGCAGCCCGAGCGCACCTTCAACATTCCCAATGGCATTGCCCTGGCGCGCTTTGCACCGCTGCGCGCCCAGCGCCCCGCCGATCCACCGCCCGTGCTGTGCCTGATCGGGCGCGTGGTGCCCATCAAGGACATCAAGACCTTTGTGCGCGCCATGCGCCGGGTGGTCAACCAGTTGCCCCAGGCCGAGGGCTGGATTGCCGGGCCCGCCGATGAAGACCGGGCCTACGCGCAGGAATGCGAAAACCTGGTGCGCAGCCTCGGGTTGCAGGAGCATGTCAAGTTCCTGGGCTTTCAGCGCGTGGAAGACCTGATGCCGCGCATCGGCCTGGTGGTGCTCTCCTCCATCAGCGAGGCGTTGCCGCTGGTGCTGCTCGAAGGCTATGCCGCAGGCGTGCCCGCCGTGTCCACCGACGTGGGCTCGTGCCGCCAGTTGGTCGAGGGCCTGGACGACGAAGACCGTGCGCTGGGCGCGTCAGGCCGTATCGTGCCCATTGCCGACCCACAGCAACTGGCCGATGCCTCGCTCGCCCTGCTCAAGGACCCTGCGGCCTGGCAGGCGGCCAGCCAGGCCGCCATTGCGCGCGTGGAGCGTTATTACACCGACACCATGATGTTCGACCGCTACCGCGCCGTGTACGAAACCGCGCTGGCACGCACCGAGGGAGCGCACTGATGGCGGGCATTGGCTTTGAGCTGCGGCGCATGCTGCGCAAGGACACCCTGCTGGGCCTCGTGCAGGCCTATGCCTACGCCAGCGTCATCGGCTCCGGGCCCTGGGTACTGTCCATCGTGGGCATCTTGCTGATCGGTATCTTCAGCGCCAGCGTGGTGATCCCCGGAAGCCTGGTCACGCAGTTCCAGACCTCGGTGACCTACCTGGTGGCCTGCAGCCTGATCTACACCGGTCTGGTGCAGCTGGCGTTCACCCGCTTCATCTCCGACCGCTTGTTTGAAAAGCGCAAGGACATGGTGCTGCCCAATCTGCACGGCCTGCTGGTGCTGGTGCTGCTGGGGGCCTGCGTGCTGGGCACGGCGGCACTGTTCATCGCGCTGCCGGGCCTGGGGCTGGTATACCGACTGCTGATGCTGGCCGGCTTTACCCTCATGTGCGGCGTATGGGTGCTGACGGTGCTGCTGTCGGGCATGAAGCGCTACAAGGCCATCGTGCTGTTGTTTGGCGTGTCCTACGGACTCATCGTGGTGAGCGCGCTGCTGATGCGCCCCTGGGGGCTGGAAGGGTTGCTGGGCGGCTTTGTGCTGGGCAACTATGTGCTGCTGGTGGGCATGTGGCTGCTGGTGGTGCGCGAGTTCAATCCGTCGGGGCCCATCATCGCCTTTGACTTTGCACGCCGCGCCATGCTGTACCCCACACTCATGGCCATTGGACTGCTCTACAACCTGGGCGTGTGGATCGACAAGTTCATGTTCTGGTACTTCCCGCCCACCTCGGACGCCATCATCGGGAGCCTGCGCGCGTCCATCATCTATGACCTGCCGGTGTTCCTGTCCTACCTGTCCATCATCCCCGGCATGGCCGTGTTCCTGGTGCGCATCGAAACGGATTTCGTCGAGTTCTACGACAAGTTCTACGACGCGGTGCGCGGCGGCGGCTCGCTGGAATACATCGAGACCATGCGCGACGAGATGGTCTATTCCATCCAGCAGGGCCTGGGCGAGATCGCCAAGATCCAGACCCTGGCCGTGCTGGTCACCTTTGTCGCCGGGCCGGTACTGCTGGACGCGCTGGGCATCTCGCGCCTGTACCTGCCACTGCTGCAAGTGCAGGTGATCGGCGCAGGCCTGCAGGTGGGCCTGATGGCCGTGCTCAACGTGTTCTTCTACCTGGACCAGCGCCGCACCGTGCTGCTGCTGTGCGTGCTGTTTGTGCTGCTGAACGTGCTGCTCACGGGCTGGACGCTGGCCTATGGTGCGGCCCTGTATGGCTACGGCTTTGCGCTGGCCACCTTGCTGACTTTGGGCGCGGGGCTGGCGCTGCTCACACGCCGACTGAACCGCCTAGAGTACCAAACCTTCATGCTGCAGTGAGTCTTTACCAAGCCTTGGCAAACCCAACGGCAGCCCCATGCACAATTGGATACCATTTTCCGCACCGGGCCACCCAACCATGACTTCCCATCCCTCCACACTCCACCCCCTGGCCCTGATCCCCTTGCTGACCGCACTGTTGGGCGGTTGCGGCGGCGGGTCGGACAGCACCACGCCCCCCACTCCCACCGGCCAGGTGCGCGTGCAGTTCACCAGCCCCACCGATACCGACAATGTGCGTACGGTGGGTGCCGCCATCCCCGTGGCCGTGGGGGTCACCTTCAATGGCGCAATCGCGGCCGATGGCTCCTCGGTGCTGTGGAGCGCGGCCAACGCGAGCTTTTCGCCCGCCCGCAGCAGCAGCACCGGCGGGCAGGCATCCTCCACCATGGTCGCAACCGCTGGCGGCATGCTGCAGGTGCAGGCCAGCGCCACGGTTGCGGGGCAGACCGGCAGTGCCACCCAAACGCTGTACCTGCGCCCGGCTCCGCAAGCCCTGGAAGTGCTGGTGCCCGCGTACTTCTATCCCAACCCCAGCGGTTCGGCCTGGGATCAGCTGATCAGCACCGCACAGGCCTACCCGGGGGTGCAGGTGACAGCCATCATGAACCCGAACGACGGCATTTTCAGCAGCGCCGACGAGCAGTTTGCCCGAGTGGTCAGCGACTTTACCGGCGAGGGCGGGCAGGTGGTGGCCTACGTGGCCACCGGCTATGGCACGGGTCGCTCCGTCAGTGCCATCAAGCAGAACATCGACAACTACCTGCGCTACTACGGCCGCAACCAGCTCAGCGGCTTCTTCCTGGACGAAATGGGTGCCACCAGCCAGCACCTGGCCTTCTACAAACAGATCTACAGCTACATCAAAGGCCTGGACGAGGAACTGCGGGTGATCGGCAACCCCGGCACCCTGCCCGTGGCCGACTACGCCGGGGTTGCCGATGTGCTGGTCACTTTCGAAGGCAAGGCCTCCGACTACACCCGCTTCAACCCCCAGGACGGCAGTGCCTGGGTCTATGCCAAGACCAACTCCGCCCAGGCCATGCTGGTGCACAACGCCACCAGCTGTACCGCCATGCAAACAGCCATGCGCGCCGCGGCCTCGGCAAGAAACAACACGGGCCTGGTCTATGCCACCGACCTGCTGTACGACTTTGCCACCAACACCGGCAACCCTTGGGCCAACCTGCCCAGTTACTGGACGTCCTTGCTCGGCACGGTGAGCGCACTCAACCGCGGCACGGCACTGCCCGGCTGCTGACCCTCAGGAGACCTCAGGCGCGCAGGCGCTGCCAGCCCGTCCAGCTGGCGCCTGGTGCCAGGTGCACTGGCGTGTCGATCTGCGCTGCTTCCACGCACAGCATGTGGGCGTGACCCTCAGGGGGCATGTCGGCCAATCGCGCGCACAGCGCCGCCCCAGGGTTCCAGACCACGGTCTGCCCCATGGTCGGGCTCTGGGCAACATCCAAACGTTGCGTGCCATCGTGCAGCTGCAAGGGGGCCAAGGCTGAGGCAAACACACTGTCGTACTCACCTGCAAAACCGATGGGGCCTTGTTGCACGCTGCGCACATCGGCCACCGCGTCCCAGCGCGCACAGCCGTCCAGGCCCTGCAAGCGGGCTTGGGCGATGTCGTCCACGTGCAGGTAGCTGTGCAAGGCGATGGTGAAGTCCCAGGCCACGGCGCCGGTGTTACGCACGGCGCATTCCACCTGCAACTGGCCTTCGGACAAGACCACATCCAAGCGCACAGCAAAGGCCTGCGGCCACCAGGCGCGGCTGCGTTCGTCATCCGTCAGGTGCAGCGACAGCCGGGTAACGCCCTCCCCGGCCTGCGCACCATCGGTACGCCAGGCCAGGTTGCGCGCAAAGCCATGCTTGGGCAGCGGCCCACGCTGGTTGAACTGCGGAAAGCACAGCGGAATGCCACCCCGGATGGCGGCCTGGCCGTCGAAAACGGCCTTCGGGCTCAGGTAGAGGCGCTCACGCCCGCGAGAGACCCAGGACAGCACCTGCGCGCCATGCAAGGCCACCAGGGCACAGTCGCCGTCGCCAATGGCCAAGCGAATGCAGGGCTGGCCGCAATAGGTTTCAACCTCACTGCGGGCCTTGGGCAACATGCACTCCGATAGGAACGAATGCCATGCACGCAATAGGCGCAGCCCAGACCAGCGGCCACCGTGCAAGGGCCGCCCCGCCGCACCGGTGGCGTCCCCCTGCCCGCAGCGCGCAGCGCTGCGAGAACGGGGGGAAGGCCCGCAGGGCCTCAGGGGGGTGTTTGGATCTCATCGGCGCGCGCCTGCGCGGCAGCAAAGTCGAGGTCGCCCGAGTAGATGGCCCGTCCGCAGATCACTCCCTCGATGCCTTCGTTCTCAACGGCACAGAGGTTCTCGATGTCCTGCATGCTGCCCAGTCCGCCCGAGGCGATCACGGGGATGGTGAGCGCCTGCGCCAGCTTGACGGTGGCCTCGATATTGATGCCCGTGAGCATGCCGTCGCGGCCGATGTCGGTATAGACGATGGACTCGACGCCCCAGTCCTCGAACTTCTTGGCCAGATCGACCACTTCGTGCCCTGTGAGCTTGCTCCAGCCGTCGGTGGCCACCTTGCCGTCCTTGGCGTCCAGGCCCACGATGATGTGGCCGCCGAAGGCCGAGCAGGCGTCCTTGAGGAAGCCGGGGTTCTTGACGGCCGCCGTGCCGATGATGACGTAGCGCAGGCCGCCGTCGATGTATTTCTCGATGGTGTCCAGGTCGCGGATGCCGCCGCCGAGCTGCACCGGAATCTCGCTGCCCACCTCTTTGAGGATGGCCTTGATGGCCGCATAGTTCTTGGGCTTGCCCGCGAACGCGCCGTTCAGATCGACCAGATGCAGGCGGCGCGCGCCCGCGTCCACCCACTTGCGCGCCATGGCGGCCGGGTCTTCACCGAAGGTGGTCGATTGGTCCATATCGCCTTGCTTGAGGCGTACGCAATGGCCGTCCTTGAGGTCGATGGCGGGAATCAAAAGCATGGTGGTGCGAGGGGTGAATGGGCATTGGCGAACGCCGCCCGGGCAGTGACAAAAGCTGGGTTAAAAACGGTGTGAACTCACGGATTCCAGTGCAGGAAATTGCGGTAGAGCGCCAAGCCCTGCTCCGCACTCTTTTCCGGGTGGAACTGTGTCGCAAAAATATTATCGCGCGCAATGGCCGATGCAAACGCGCCGCCGTAGTCGGTCTCGCCCGCGCAGTGGCGTGCGTCCGTGGGCCGGGCAAAAAAGCTGTGCACGAAATAGAAGTGGCTCTGGTCCGGAATGCCTTGCCACACCGGGTGCACGGTGCCACCGTGCGGCACCTGGCGCACGGTGTTCCAGCCCATTTGCGGCACCTTGAAGCGGCTGCCATCGGCCTGCAACCGGCCGGCCAAGTCGAACTTGACCACCTCGCCAGGAATCAGGTCCAGGCCCGGCGTATCGCCCTCGGCGCTGTGCGTGAGCAGCATCTGCATGCCCACGCAAACGCCAAACAGCGGCTTGGCGGCAGCGGCCTCCAGCACCGATTCGCGCAGGCCCGAGTCACGCAGCTCGCGCATGCAGTCGGGCATGGCACCCTGGCCTGGCAGCACGATGCGCTGGGCCGCACGCACTTCTTCGGGCCGCGAGGTGACGATCACCGTCCAGCCCGTGCCCTGTGCAGCGGCCTGCACGGCCTGCGACACCGAGCGCAGGTTGCCCATGCCATAGTCCACCACCGCCACGGTTTTTACTACTGAATTCATAGCTGTTAGCGCATATCAGATAAGCGCCGGAGGCCTTTTTGGCTTGAAATTTACAGGGAACCCTTGGTCGAGGGAATGGTGCCTGCGCTGCGCGGGTCGCGCTCCACGGCGGCGCGCAGCGCGCGGGCGAAGGCCTTGAACACAGTCTCGCACTGGTGGTGCGCGTTCACACCGCGCAGGTTGTCGATGTGCAGCGTGGCGCCCGCGTGGTTCACGAAGCCCTGGAAGAACTCGTGTGTGAGCTGGGTGTCAAAGCCACCGATCATGCCGCTGGTGAACGGGATGTTGAGCACCAGGCCGGGACGCCCCGACAGATCCACCACCACGCGCGAGAGCGCCTCGTCGAGCGGCACATAGGCGTGGCCGTAGCGGCGGATGCCTTTCTTGTCGCCCACGGCGCGCGCGAAGGCCTGGCCAATGGTGATGCCCACATCCTCCACGGTGTGGTGGCCGTCGATGTGCAGGTCGCCGTCGGCATGCACTTCGAGGTCGATCAGGCCGTGGCGCGCAATCTGCTCCAGCATGTGGTCAAAAAACCCGATGCCGGTGTGCAGGCTGGCCTGCCCGGTGCCGTCGAGGTTCAGGCGCACGGTGATGCGCGTCTCGGCGGTATTGCGGCTGACTTCGGCCGTGCGGTCGGTGGATGCGGAGGGAACGAGTGCGGAAGAGGTCATAGCGATGCCTGGAGTGCCTGCAGCATGATCGCATTGTCGGCAGCGGTGCCCACGGTCAGGCGCAGGCAGTTTGCCAGCAATGGGTGCATTGTAGAAACGTTCTTGATCAAAACCTTGCGCTCGCGCAGACCGGCGAAGGTGCGGGCGGCGTCCTGCACGCGCACCAGCACCATGTTGGCTTCGCTGTCCCAGCATTTTTCAATGCCAGGCATGGCGCGCAGGGCCGCCACCAGCGCACTGCGCTGTTCGCGCAGCTGGCGCGCCTGCTCGGCAAACACCGGGGCATGCTCCAGGGCAAACAGTGCCGCCTCGCAGTTGAGCACGCTCACGTTGTAGGGGGGGCGCACCTTGTCGATCTCACCCACCAGCGCCGCCGGGCCGATCAGGTAGCCCAGACGCACCCCGGCCAGGCCGAACTTGCTGAGCGTGCGCATCAGCAGCACATGGGCATTGCGCTGCGGCTCGGCGCGCATGCGGTCCAGCCAGGTGCGGCTGGCGAAAGGCTGGTAGGCCTCGTCCATGACGACGATGCCGCCCACCGCTGCCACGGCGTCGATGATGCGCTGCACCACGTCTTCGTTCCACAGCGTAGCCGTGGGGTTGTTGGGGTACGCAAGATGCGTGATGGCAGGCCGGTGCAGCGCAATGGCGGCGAGCATGGCGACCTCGTCGAGTTCAAAGTCCGGCGTGAGCGGCACGCCCACAAAATCCAGCCCCTGCAGCTGCGCGCTCATGGCATACATCACAAAGCCGGGCACGGGCGCCAGCACCACGGGACGCTGTCCATCGGCGGCGGGTGGCAGCGCGCAGGCCAGCGATACCAGGCTGATGAGCTCGTCCGAGCCGTTGCCCAGGATCATCGCGTGCCCCTGCGCCAAACCGGCGTGCTGCGCCAGTGCGGTGCGCAGGTCGGCATAGCGCGGGCCGGGGTAGCGGTTGAGCGCAAGCTGCCCCAGGCGCTGGCCCAAGGCGGCCTGCAAATCCGGCGGCAAGGAATACGGGTTCTCCATCGCGTCCAGCTTGAGGTAGCCGGTGGCGTCCTGCACCACATAAGCGTGCATGGCGCGCACGTCGGGGCGGATGCGATCGAGGGGGTTGGCAGGCACGGCAGTCATTCGAGCGATTCCAGTTCAGCGGGAGAGGTGACAAACGGGTTGATGGCGCGCACGGCGTCGTACTGCCGACCGTGCGGCAGCACATCGCCCAGCACATAGCGGCAGCCCTGCTGGTGCGCCGAGGCCAGCACCAGCGCATCCCAGTAGCCCAGGCCGTAGCGGTCCTGCAGGTCCCAGGCGCCGTCCACGGTGTAGGCGTCCAGATGCGGCGGCTGCCACACGCGCAGGCGGCGCACCTGGGCACGCACCAGGTGCAGGGTTTGCGGCCCGGCAAAGCAGGCCACGGCGTTGTGGTACAGCTCGTTGAGCACCTGCGAGCTGATGCGCCCGCAGCGGCTCTGCCAGCACAGCGTGAGCCATTCGCGTGCACGCGCCTGGCGGGCACCATCGCGCTCGTCCACGCTGGCCAGCAGCACCGAGGTATCGACGAAGAGCAGCGGCTGGGCCATGGCTTCAGCGCTCCTGCAGCTCAGGCCGCGCCAGGTAGGGCCGGGTGGACGCGCCCCAGGACTCGAACCCCAGCGCCTCGCGCATGGCCTGGGCGTAGGCGTCTTCCTGGCGCATCTTTTCGGCCAGCCACTCGCCCAGCAGGCGCGACACGCTGCTGCCACGCTTGGCCGCCTCCACGCGCACCCATTCGGCCACTGCGTCGTCCATGGTGATGGTGACGTTCTTCATGGGGCACAGGATAACACGAAGTTCGTGAAACACGAAGTTCGTGTTGATGCAAATCCCGACCTTTCCCTACCTGCGCGGCGATAAGATGGCCGTCCTTGCTCCGCGCCCGCCTCTGCTGGACACCGGTAGCCATGGGAGGCGCTGAGCACGACCAGGGCTCTTGAGAACCCTGCCCAACGGCGCCTGCCCGAAACAGCGTCCTTTGAAACAGCTACGCCATGACCTCTCCGACCCCGCCCGCTCCACCCGCCCAGCCACGCAACCCACTGCATGGCCTGACCCTGGAGGCCATCGTCACGGCGCTGGTGGCGCACTATGGTTGGCAGGAGCTGGGCAGGCGCATTCCGGTGCGCTGCTTCACCAGCGAGCCCAGCGTATCGTCCAGCCTGAAGTTCCTGCGCAAAACACCCTGGGCGCGCGAGAAGGTGGAGGGGCTGTACCTGTTCATGCTGCGCGACCAACGTCGCGGGCTCCCCTCGCGGTAGTTCCCATCGTTGCCCTACGCGCGCCGCTGGCTGGTTGCCGAAGCCATCGCACCAGCCACATCACCGATGCTGCGCTGGGTGCTGGAGCGCACCAGCGTGGCAGACACCCCGCCGATGCCGCGCCAGCGTCCTCAGCGTTTGGGCCTCAGTTCTTGAGCCTGAACTCTGCCGCCTGCGCGTGTGCCTGCAGGCCTTCACCGTGCGCCAGCACGCTGGCGATGCGGCCCAGCACCTGGGCGCCCTGCTCGCTCACCTCGATGAGGCTGCTGCGCTTCTGGAAGTCGTACACCCCCAACGGGCTGGAAAAGCGCGCCGTGCCGCTGGTGGGCAGCACGTGGTTGGGGCCTGCGCAGTAGTCACCCAGGGATTCGCTGGTGTAGGCGCCCAGGAAGATGGCGCCCGCGTGCTTGAGCAACGGCTCCCAGCGGTGCGGGTCGGTACTGCTCACTTCCAGGTGCTCGGGCGCGATGCGGTTGCTGATGGCGCAGGCCTCTTCCATGCTGCGCGTGTGGATCAGCGCGCCGCGCCCGGTCAGGCTCTTGGCGATGATCTCGGCGCGCGGCATGGTGGGCAGCAGGCGGTCGATTTCGCGCTGCACAGCATCGATGTAGGCGGCGTCGGGGCACAGCAGGATGCTCTGGGCCAGCTCGTCGTGCTCGGCCTGGCTGAACAGGTCCATGGCCACCCAGTCGGGCGGCGTGCTGCCGTCTGCCAGCACGAGGATTTCGCTCGGGCCGGCGATCATGTCGATGCCCACGGTGCCGAACACATGCTTCTTGGCGCTGGCCACGTAGGCGTTGCCGGGGCCGGTGATCTTGTCCACCTTGGGCACGGTGGCCGTGCCGTAGGCCAGTGCGGCCACCGCTTGCGCGCCGCCGATGGTGAAGGCGCGGGTCACACCGGCCACGTAGGCGGCGGCCAGCACCAGCGGGTTCTTGGCACCCTGCGGGGTCGGCACCACCATGATGATGTCCTGCACCCCCGCCACATGCGCGGGGATGGCGTTCATCAGCACGCTGCTGGGGTACGCGGCCTTGCCGCCGGGCACGTAGATGCCCACGCGATCCAGCGGTGTGACCTTCTGGCCCAGCAGGGTGCCATCCTGGTCACGGTAGCTCCAGCTCTCGCCGCAGGCTTTTTTCTGGGCCTCGTGGTACTGGCGCACACGGGCGGCGGCAGCGCTCAGGGCCTGGCGCTGGGCCTCGGGAATGGCGTCGTAGGCGACCTTGAGTTCGGCCTGCGTCAGCTCCAGCGCCGCCATGTTGGGAGCCGAAAGGCCGTCGAAGCGGGCGGTGTACTCCAGCACGGCGGCGTCGCCACGCTTTTGCACATCGGCCAGGATGTCGGCCACGCGCTGCTCGATGGCGGCGTCCTGCTCCGCCGACCAGTGCAGGCGCGCTGCGAATTCAGCATCAAAAGTGCTTGAAACGGTTGACAGACGGGCGGGAGCAGCTACCAATTTCATAGTAAATCAATCCTTGCGGATGGCCGAGGCAAAGGCGTCGATGATGCGGCGCAGCCGGGCCTGCTTGAGCTTGAGCGCGGCCTGGTTGACGACCAGGTGGCTGCTGATGTCCATGATCTGCTCGACCTCCACCAGGTGGTTGGCCTTGAGCGTGTTGCCGGTGGAGACCAGATCGACGATGGCGTCGGCCAGGCCGGTGAGCGGCGCCAGCTCCATGCTGCCGTAGAGCTTGATGAGGTCCACGTGCACGCCCTTGGCGGCAAAGAATTCGCGGGCAATGCCGGGGTACTTGGTCGCCACCTTCAGGCGCGAGCCCTGGCGCACGGCCTGCTGGTAATCAAAGTCGGCACGCACGGCCACGCTCACGCGGCAGCGCGCAATGCGCAGGTCCAGCGGCTGGAACAGGCCCGAGCGCGCTGCGCCGCCCCATTCGGCCCGGTGCTCCAGCAGCGTGTCCTTGCCGCACACGCCCATGTCGGCACCACCGTACTGCACGTAGGTGGGCACGTCGGAGGCGCGCACCAGCACCACGCGCACGTCTTCGTGGTTGGTAGGCAAAATGAGCTTGCGCGATTTTTCGGGGTCTTCCAGCACCTCGATGCCAGCGGCACCGAGCAGCGGCAGGGTTTCTTCAAAGATGCGGCCTTTGGACAGTGCAAGCGTGATCATCGGATTCTCTCTATATCGGCGCCCAGCCCGCGCAGCTTGGCTTCCATGCAATCGTAGCCGCGGTCCAGGTGGTAGATGCGGTCCACCACGGTCTCGCCCTCGGCCACCAGGCCCGCGATGACCAGGCTGGCCGAAGCGCGCAGGTCGGTGGCCATGACGGTGGCGCCCGACAGGCGCGCCGCACCCTCGGTGACGGCCACGCGGCCATCGACCTGTATGCGCGCACCGAGCCGCAGCAGCTCGTTGACGTGCATGTAGCGGTTTTCAAAAATGGTTTCGGTCACCGTGGCCGTGCCCTGCGCCACGGTGTTGAGCGCCATGAACTGCGCCTGCATGTCGGTGGGGAAGCCGGGGTATTCGGTGGTGCGAAAGCCCTGCGCCCTGAGCTGCGCGCCGCCGGGGCTGCGCACGCGCAGGCCGCCCTGGGCCACCTCGACCTGCACGCCAGCGTCACGCAGTTTTTCGATCACGGCGTCCAGGTGGTCGGCGCGGGCATGGCGCAAAAGCGCCTCACCGCCCGTGGCGGCCACGGCGCACAGAAAGGTGCCGGCCTCAATGCGGTCGGCCACCACGGTATGGGTGCCGCCGTGCAGCCGGTCCACCCCCTGGATGCGGATGCGGCTGGTGCCCTGGCCTTCGATTTGCGCGCCCATGGCGATGAGCATCTCGGCCAGGTCGGTCACCTCGGGTTCCTGGGCGGCGTTTTCCAGCACGGTTTCACCCTCGGCCAGCGTGGCGGCCATGAGCAGGTTCTCGGTGCCGGTGACGGTGACCATGTCGGTGGTGATGCGCGCGCCCTGCAGGCGCGTGCGCCCCTGGGGCAGGCGGGCGATGATGTAGCCATGCTCGACCACGATCTCCGCGCCCATGGCCTGCAGGCCCTTGATGTGCTGGTCCACCGGGCGCGAGCCGATGGCACAGCCGCCGGGCAGCGACACCGTGGCCTCGCCAAAGCGCGCCAGCAGCGGGCCCAGCGCCAGCACCGAGGCGCGCATGGTCTTGACCAGTTCGTAGGGCGCCTCGGGGGTGGACAGGCCGCTGGCGTCGATGCGCACGCAACCATCGTCGCCCTGCTGCACCGCCACGCCCATGTTGCGGATGAGCTTGAGCATGGTGCTTACGTCCTGCAGGCGCGGCACGTTGCGCAGCTCCACCGGATCGGCGGTGAGCAGCGCAGCGCACAGCTCGGGCAGCGCAGCGTTCTTGGCACCGGAGATGTCCACCTGCCCCTGCAGGGAACGGCCGCCGCGGATGAGGAGCTTGTCCATGGTCAGTATTTTTCAATGAAATCTGCCTTCAACGCTTATCCATCAAGCGCCAAAAGCTATTATTTTTATAGCAATCTTATTGGTTCAGCTCAGCCCATTCGGCGGGGGTGAGTGTCTTCATCGACAAGGCGTGCACCTCATCGTTCTGCATCTTGCTGCCCAGCGTGGCATACACGCGCTGGTGGCGCGCAATGGGGCGCTTGCCCTCGAACTCGGGCGAGACGATGGTGGCATACCAGTGGCGCCCATCGCCTTCGAGGTGGATGTAATCGCAGGCCATGCCTGCGGCGATGAGGTCTTTGATCTGGTCAGCAGTCATTTCATTGATCCATTCAGCGTAGTTGGCACCCGCAACGCATCAAACGGGCACGACCCAGGCCAGGTCCGCCGTGCAAGGGCCGCCCCGCCGCACTGGCGGCATCCCCCTGCCCGCATGGCGCAGCCATGCGAGAGCGGGGGGAAGGCGTGAAGCGACTCAAGGGGGTGTTCATCAATTTCTGATTTTGTAGCCCGTGCGCAGCAGGTGGACGGCGAGAGTGCTCACGCCCAGCCACGCCCCAGCCACGATACCCAGGCTGAGCCATGGCGAGGCATCGCTCACGCCGAAGAAACCGTAGCGAAAGCCGTCCACCATGTAGAAGAACGGGTTGAGGTGGCTCGCTGCCTGCCAGAACGGTGGCAGCGAGCCGACGGAATAGAACACGCCCGACAGAAAGGTCATGGGCACGATGATGAAGTTCTGGAACGTCGCCATCTGATCGAACTTGTCGGCCCAGAGCCCGGCGATCACGCCCAGCGTGGCCAGCAGCGCGGCGCCCAGCAGGGCAAACACCACAATCCACAGCGGCGCGGCAAACTGCGGTGTGGCAAACCCCAGGGTGACAACAAACACCCCCAACCCCACCACCAGGCCACGCACCACCGACGAGCCCACGTAGGCCAGAAACCAGGCCCAGTGCGACAGCGGCGTGAGCAACTGGAACACCAGGCTGCCCATGATCTTGCTCTGGATCAGGCTGGACGAGCTGTTGGCAAACGCGTTCTGCAGCACGCTCATCATCACCAGGCCGGGCACCAGAAAGGCGGTGTAGCTGATGCGGTCGTACACCTTCACGTGGTCTTCAAGCACATGACCGAAGATCAGCAGGTACAGCACGGCGGTGAGCACTGGCGCGGCCACGGTCTGGACGCTGACCTTCCAGAAGCGCAGCACCTCTTTGTAAAACAGCATCTGCCAGCCGGTCATGCGCCCGCTCCTTCCTGCTGGGTGGCTGCGGCGGACATGACCTGCAGGAACACGTCCTCCAGGTCGGGGCGGCGGATTTCCATGTCGTGCACCGGCACACCGGCCAGGCGCAGTGCGGCCAGGTGCTGCTCGATCTCGGCGGCGTCGTGCGCAGGCAGTTGCACGATGCGCCCCATCACACGGGCCTGCACGGCCAGATCGAAGGGCAGTTCGGTGTCGGTCTTGAACTGCAGTACGCTGCCCGAGGCGGCCTTGAGCAGCGTACTGGTGCGCTCCAGCGCCACGATGCGACCGCTCTTGAGCATGGCGATGCGCCCGCACAGGGCCTCGGCTTCTTCGAGATAGTGCGTGGTCAGCAGCACGGTGTGGCCTTCGCGGTTGAGGCGGGCGATGAACTGCCACAGCGTCTGGCGCAGCTCCACATCGACCCCGGCCGTGGGTTCATCGAGCACGATGATGGGCGGCTTGTGCACCAGCGCCTGTGCCACGAGCACGCGGCGCTTCATGCCGCCCGAGAGCTGGCGCATGTTGGCCTGGGCCTTGTCGGCCAGGCCCAGGTGGGCGAGCAGCTCGTCGATCCAGTCGTCGTTGTGGCGCACGCCAAAGTAGCCCGACTGGAAGCGCAACGCTTCACGCACGTTGAAGAAGGGGTCGAACACCAGCTCCTGCGGCACCACGCCAAGCTTGCGCCGGGCGGCGGCAAAGTCCTGCTGCACATCGTGGCCCAGCACCGTGACCTTGCCCTGCGTGGCACGCGCCAGGCCGGCCAGAATGCTGATGAGCGTGGTCTTGCCCGCGCCATTGGGGCCGAGCAGGCCGAAGAATTCGCCCTCCTCGATGTCCAGCGACACCCCGTTGAGTGCGTGAAAGGGCCCTCGGGGGGTGGAATAGGTCTTGGAGACGGACTGGAAGGAGACAGCAGGCATGAGAACCCGCGATTTTACGTCCTGGGCCTGTGGCACGCCGCTACAGACTTTTTAGCCTGGCTCTTGAATGAGGTCTTGCACCCCATACAAGCCCGCCATGCCGGCCAGCGCGGGGGGCAGGCCGTGCACGGCAAAGCGGCGGCCTGCAGCCAGAGCGGCGCGGCGGCATTCGAGCAGCACCGCCAGTGCCGAGGAGTCGAACACGCGCAGTGCGCGCGCATCGACGCAGGCCCCATCCGCTGGCGCGGCGGCCAGTGCAGCCAGCAACTGCTGCAGCGTGGCGCTCGCCTGGCGGTGGGTCAGTTCCGGGGGCAGCACGGGCATGGGGTTCACCTGAGGGCCGGTCACCCGCGGGCGGCATTGCCCTTGTTGCGGGCGCTCAAGGTCTGGATCAGGCCATCGATGCCCTTGGCGTTGATCTCGGCGGCAAACTGGCTGCGGTAGGTTTCCACCAGCCATGCACCCAGCACGTTGAGGTTGTAGATCTTCCAGCCCGCGCCCTGGCCTGGGGTTTTTTCCAGGCGGTAGTCGAGCTGCACCGGGTCACCCCGGCCGCGCACCTCGGTGCGCACCAGCACATCCTTGTCCTCGGCCCCGGCGCGCAGCGGCTTGACGCTCACCGTCTGGTCGCTCACTTGCGCCAGCGCGCCGGCATAGGTGCGCACCAGCAGTTGTTTGAACTCCTCCTGCAGGCGCTGTTGCTGCTCGGGGCTGGCCTGGCGCCAACCGGGGCCGACGGCGGCGGCCGTCATGCGCCGGAAGTTGACGTTGGGCATGATGGTCTTGTCCACCAGCACCATGATCTTGTCCACATCGCCCGCCTTGATGGACTTGTCGTTGCGCAGCGCGTCCAGCACCTCGCTGGACAGGCGCTGCACCAGGGCATCGGGCGTTTCGTCCGCAGCATGTGCGGGCAACACCAGGCCCACGGACAAGGCCGCCGCTGCAGTGCCGGCGGCCAGCAGGCGGGCCAGGAACCATCGTTTCGTCATTGTGTGTTCTCCTTGTGGGGGCACTGCGGGCCGGGCCGCGTCATTGCTCGGGCTCGGGCGGCAGGGATCCGTCGCCGCTGCCATTGCGCGCACCGCGCAGCTGCATATAGACGTCGCGTGTGAAGCTGTACTTGTCGAGCGCGGCGTCGTCCAGCACGCTCTCGGCGCGCAGCAGGTTGGCACGGGTATCGACAATGCGCAGCGCATACAGGCTGTTGCGCGCCGACACGGGCGTGACTTCCCGCAGCAGGTTGCCGCGCAGATCGACCGGCAAGGCCAGCGTGTCGCGCACGGTGGATGGCCCCAGGATGGGCAGCACGAAATACGGCCCCGTGGGCACGCCCCAGCGCCCCAGTGTCAGGCCGAAGTCCTGCTTATAACGGTCGATGCGCATTTCGGTGGCCACGTCCAGCACCCCACCCAGACCCATGGTGGTGTTGATGCCCACGCGGAACAGGCTGGCCATGGCGGCTTCACCACGCAACTGCAGGGTGTTGTTGACGAACGACCAGGCATCGCCCAGGTTGCCGAAGAAGTTGCTCACCCCCGTGCGCACGGGCGCAGGCATGGCCTGCTGGTAGGCCGTGGCCACGGGCTTGAGCACGACCTCGTCCACCGTGTCGTTGAAGCGCGTCATGCTGCGGTTGTACGCTTCCAGTGGGTCGGCCTGCTGCGCCAGCGCCGTTCCGGCCAGGCACGCCAGAACACCCGCACACAGCGCGCGCGCCACCTGTGGGCCTGCGGAGGTTGGGAAGGAAGTCATTTCTTGCTGTCTGCGCCTTCGGCGGCCTTGCTGTAGAGGAATTGGCTGATGAGGTTTTCGAGCACCAGGGCCGACTGGGTGGACGCCACCGCATCGCCTGCGCCGAGCGATGCTTCTTCGGCCCCGGCCTCGATGCCGATGTACTGCTCGCCCAGCAGACCGCTGGTCAGGATCTTGAGCGAACTGTCCTTGGGGAAAGCATAGCGTTTGTCCAGCGACAAAGTGACTTGCGCCTGGTAAGTTTTGTCATTGAATGTGATCGACTCCACACGCCCCACCACCACACCGGCGCTGCGCACGGCCGCCTTGGGCTTGAGCCCGCCGATGTTGTCGAAGCGCGCCGTGACCTGGTAGCCCCGGTCGAAATTGAGACTCAGCAGGTTGGCCGATTGCAGCGCCAGAAACACCAGCGCCGCAGCCCCCAGCATGACGAAGAGCCCCACCCAGACATCGTTCTTGTGCGCTTGCATCGCATCCATCCTTGTCAAATGCTGAACATCAGCGCCGTGAGCACAAAGTCCAGCGCCAGCACGGCCAGCGAGGCCATCACCACGGTGCGCGTGGTCGCGTGCGACACGCCCTCGGGCGTGGGCCGGGCCGTGTAGCCCTGCAGCAGCGCCACAAAGGTGACCGTGAAGCCAAACACAATGCTCTTGGCGACGCCGTTGCCCACGTCGCTGAACACATCCACACCGCCCTGCATCTGGCTCCAGAAAGAGCCCCCGTCCAGACCGATCATGGGCACGGCCACCACCCAGCCGCCGATGACGCCCACCGCGTTGAACACGGCCGCCAGCACCGGCATGGCAATCACGCCCGCCCAGAAGCGCGGCACCAGGATGCGGCGCACCGGGTCCACGGCCATCATCTCCATGGCGCTGAGCTGCTCGCCCGCGCGCATCAGCCCGATTTCTGCCGTGAGCGACGTGCCCGCACGCCCGGCAAACAGCAAGGCGGTGATCACCGGCCCCAGCTCGCGCAGCAGGCTCAGGGCCACCAACTGGCCCAGCGCCTCGGTCGAGCCAAAGTCCTGCAGCGTGTAGTAGCCCTGCAGCGCCAGCACAAAGCCCACGAACAGGCCCGACACGGTGATGATGGCCAGCGAATAGTTACCCAGAAAGTGCACCTGGTCGCGCACCAGCGCGGGTCGGCGCAAGGCCTCGGGCGCCAGCAGCAACAGGCGCAGGAACAGGCGCGCCGCCTGGCCGATGTCGGCCAGCAGGCGCCGCACGGCCCTTCCCACGGTGGCGGGGCGGTACCAGCTCATGGGCGCCCTCCCGGCAGCGGACCAAAGTCCTGCGCCACGGTGGGGCCGGGGTAATGGAAGGGCACCGGCCCCGTGGGCAAGGCATGCACAAACTGGTGCACCAGAGGATCCTGGCTGTTTCGCACCTCATCGGGCGTACCTTGCGCAGCAATGGTGCCCGGCCCCAGGATCACCACATGGTCGGCCAGCGCGAAGGTCACCTCCAGGTCGTGCGACACCAGAATGCTGGTGAGCCCCATGGCGTCGTTGAGCTGGCGGATGAGCTGGGCCGCCGTGCCCAGGGAGATCGGATCGAGCCCGGCAAAGGGCTCGTCGTACATCACCAGCTCGGGATCGAGCGCAATGGCACGCGCCAGCGCCACGCGCCGGGCCATGCCACCGGAAATCTGGCTGGGCATCAGGTCACGCGCGCCGCGCAGGCCCACCGCATGCAGCTTCATGAGCACGATGTCGCGCACCAGCGCCTCGGGCAGGTCGGTGTGTTCGTGCAGCGGAAAGGCCACGTTCTCATAGACGCTCATGTCGGTGAACAAGGCGCCAAACTGGAACAACATGCCCATGCGGCGCCGCGCTGCATAAAGCTGGGCCTGGTCCATGCGGCCCACGTCCCGCCCGTCGAAGAGCACCTCGCCCTGCTGCGCCTGCTGTTGGCCGCCAATGAGGCGCAGCACCGTCGTCTTGCCGCCCCCAGAGGCCCCCATGATGGCCGTGACCTTGCCGCGTGGCACGGACAACGACACGCCGCGCAGCACCGTGCGATCGCCATACCCGAAGGTGACGTTGCGCAATTCCACGAGCGCGTCGGCAGGCGGCGGTGTGTTGGAGGGCATGGTGTTGGAAAGCAAGCTCCGCCAGGGCGCACACCCGGGCGGAAAACCCGCCATCATAGGGGAAACCCTTTGACCACGCCCTTCCTGGTTTCATCCCCCGCCCAAGCCTTGGCTATGATGATCGCTTTCTGCAATGCCCTGCCCGCTGCGCCAGGCGCCGCGATGCCAGGGTGATCCAGGCAAGCCACGGAGTCTCCGCATCCAGAAAAAAGGCCGCCCGTTCCATGAAGCATGTTCCGCCCGCAGCCTCCTTTCCAGCCGTCCAGCGGCAGGCCGCCGGCGTGCACCTGATGGGCGACCTGCATGGCTGCCTGTGCGACCACCGCCTGATGCACGACGCGGCGCACCTGGAAGCCTTCTGCCAGGAGCGTGTCAGCGCCGCTGGCCTGACCCCTGTGGGCAGCCTGTTCCACCGCTTTGACGAGGGTGGCGGCGTGACGGGCGTGGTGGTGCTGGCCGAGTCACACCTGTCGGTGCACACCTGGCCCGAATCGGGCTACGTGACGCTGGACGTTTTCGTGTGCAACCACTCCGCCGACAACGGGCCGAAGGCGCAGCAACTGTTCGACGCCCTGCTGACCGCATTCAACCCGCGCGAGCCGCACCTGCGGCGCGTGGATCGGGCATAAGGCGCCACAGCGCAAGCGTCAAATGCTATTAAATATATAGCGATTAGCGCTTGCTGAATGGGCGTTACAGCCCATTTTCACTCCAAATCACAGCATGTGATCCAGGAACGCCCGCGCCCGCTCGTGCCCTGGGTCGGCAAAGAACTCGGCAGCCGGCCGCGCGGCAATCAGTTCACCCTGGTCCATGAAGGCCACGGTGTGGGCCACCTCGCGCGCGAAGCCCATCTCGTGCGTGACCACCAGCATGGTCATGTGCTCCTCGGCCAGCTCGCGCATGGTGCGCAGCACCTCGCCGGTGAGCTCGGGGTCGAGCGCCGAGGTGGGCTCGTCGAACAGCATGATGTCGGGCTGCATGCACAGCGCCCGCGCGATGGCCACGCGCTGCTTCTGCCCGCCCGACAGGCGCGCCGGGTAGCTGTCGCGCTTCGGGGCCAGGCCCACCTTGGCGAGCAGCGCCTCGGCGCGGGCAACCGCCGCATCACGCGCCAGGCCCTGCACCACCATGGGTGCCTCGATGAGGTTTTCCAGCACCGTGAGGTGCGGGAACAGGTTGAAATGCTGGAACACCATGCCGGTCTTGGCGCCAATGCGGCGCACCTCGGCGTCGGGCACGTAGGCGCAGCGGCCCTGGGCGTCGGTGGTGGCCAGGGTTTCGCCCTCGATGGCGATGTGGCCGCTGTCGATGGTTTCCAGGTGGTTCAGGCAGCGCAGAAAGGTGCTCTTGCCCGAGCCCGAGGGCCCGATCACCGCCACCACCTCGCCCTTGCGCACCTGCAACGACACGCCGCGCAGCACCTCGTTGGCGCCGAAGCGCTTGCGCAGGTCGCGCGCCTCGATCATGGGCGCTTCACTGGTCGTATTTGGCATAGCGTTTCTCCAGGCGCTGGAAGCCCCAGGTGAGCAGCAGCGTCATGGCCAGATAGAAGGCCGCCGCGACGATGAAGGGTGTGGTGGTGAAGTCGCGCTGCACGATGCCGCGCGCGGCGCGCAGCAGGTCGTTGAGGGCCAGCACATAAATGAGCGAGGTGTCCTTCACGAGCGTGATGGTCTCATTGCTCATGGGCGGCAGGATGCTGCGCACCATCTGCGGCAGCACGATGCGGCGCATGGTCTGGCCGTAGCCCATGCCCAGCACCTTGGCGGCCTCGTACTGGCCGCGGTCCACCGACTGGATGCCGGCGCGGAAGATCTCGGCGAAGTAAGCCGCGTAGTTCAGCGCAAACGCCACCACGGCGGCCGGAAAGTCGGGCAGGCGCACGCCGACCACGGGCACGAAGGGCAGCGCGAAGTAGATGAACAGCATCTGCAGCATGAGCGGCGTGCCGCGCATGAGCCAGATGTAGCCATTGACCGCCGCCGACAGGGCCTTCCAGTGCGATACCCGCGCCAGCGCCAGCACCAGCCCGAGCGGCACGGCCAGCGCCAGCGTGATGGCGAACAGCTTGAGGGTGACGGCAGCGCCCTGCGCCAGCGGCCCCAGGAGGGAGAGAACGTAGTCCATGCGGTGGCGACAGTTCAGTATGTTTTGTCCGCGGCCGTCAGCACGGGCGCGGCCCAAGCCAGCGGCCACCGCGCAAGGGCCGCCCCGCCGCGCTGGTGGCGTCCCCCTTCCCGGCGACAGCCGAGAGAAGGGGGAAGCGGCGCAGCCGCTCAGGGGGTTGTGCTTTATTTAATGATGTTCTTGCCAAACCACTGCTCGGCGATCTTGGCCGCGCTGCCGTCCGCCTTCATGTCGGCCAGGGCCTTGTCGATCTTGGCATGCAGTTCGGTATCGTCCTTGCGCAGACCCACGCCGTAGTCTTCGGTGCCGAAGTGGTCCTGCAGCACGGCATAGTCCTGCGGCTTCTTGGCCACATAGTAGCGGCCCACCACCTCATCCACCACCACGGCTTCGAGGCGGCCGGTGGAGAGGTCCATCAGGGCCGTCACGTTGTCGCCAAAGGTCTTGAATTCCTTGAAGCTCTTGAAGACGGCATCGTCCTTCTTCACGGCGTCCACGGCGCTGCTGCCTTCCTGGGCGCCGACCACCTTGCCGGCCAGATCGGCCTTGCCCTTGATAGTGGAGCCGGCGGCCACCACGATGATCTGGTGGTTTTCCATGTAGGGCGCGGTGAACAGGATGTTCTGCTTGCGCTCTTCGGTGATGGTCAGGCCGTTCCACAACACATCCACGCGCTTGCCGGAGAGTTCGGCTTCCTTGGCGCTCCAGTCGATGGGCTT
The DNA here is from genome assembly GCF_010020825.1 of Acidovorax sp. 210-6. GTDB lineage: Bacteria > Pseudomonadota > Gammaproteobacteria > Burkholderiales > Burkholderiaceae_C > Simplicispira > Simplicispira sedimenti. Next base: position 764,417 of record NZ_JAACJE010000001.1, on the reverse strand, counting down.
GAACTCCACCTCCAGGCCCAGGCGCTTGGCGGCTTCCTTAGCCATGTCGATGTCGAAGCCGACGAGCTCGTTCTTCTCGTCGCGGAAGCCCATGGGCGGGAAGTTGTCGTCCAGGCCGACGACGATCTTGGCCGCAGCGGCCGGCGCAGGCGCGGCGGCGGGTTGTGCGGTTTCGTTCTTGCTGCATCCAACCAGCGCGGCGCCCAGGGCCAACAGCGCGACAGCGGCGATCTTTTTCATGGTGTAGTGGCTCTCGATCAAGACAAGGGAGGAACCGGACGGGCCGCGCCGCCCGCTCGTGGCGGCAGTGCGGCACCCATACGGGAAAACCCTAGATTGTCCATGATCTGCGCCCTGCGGCCATGCCTGGGGAATTCAACCAAGATCGAAATTCGGCCCTGGCGCTTGTCCATCAAGCGTTAATGCTATCAAATATGTAGCAACAAAAAACGGCGCCCTGGGGCGCCGTTGGCGGAAGAGGCTGAACGCTCAGCGCGGCAGGTCGCTCGCACCCATCAGGAACTCATCGATGGCGCGCGCGGCCTGGCGGCCTTCACGGATGGCCCAGACCACCAGGCTCTGGCCCCGGCGCATGTCGCCTGCGGCGAACACCTTGGGCGCGCTGGTGGCGTAGCCGCCGGTGAAGTCGGTGCTGGCGCGCGCGTTGCCACGGGCGTCCTTCTCGACGCCAAAGGCATCGAGCACCGCTGCGACCGGGCTCACAAAGCCCATGGCGAGAAGCACCAGGTCGGCCTTGTATTCCTTTTCGGTGCCGGGGATCTCGACGAACTTGCCGTCCTTGAATTCCACCTGCACCGTCTTGAGGCCGGTGACCTTGCCGCCCTTGCCGACAAATTCCTTGGTGGAAATGGCGAACTCGCGCGTGCAGCCCTCTTCGTGGCTGGAGCTGGTGCGCAGCTTGAGCGGCCAGTAGGGCCAGACCAGGGGCTTGTTCTCCTCCTCGGGGGGCATGGGCATGACTTCGAACTGCGTCACGCTCTTGGCGCCGTGGCGGTTGCTGGTGCCCACGCAGTCGCTGCCGGTGTCGCCGCCACCAATGACGATCACGTGCTTGCCGTCGGCGCGCAACTGGCCCTTGAGCTTGTCGCCCGCGTTCACCTTGTTCTGCTGGGGCAGGAACTCCATGGCGAAATGGATGCCGTCCAGGTCGCGGCCGGGCACGGGCAGGTCGCGGCTCTGCTCGGCACCGCCGGTGAGCAGCACGGCGTCGAACTGCGCCTGCAGTTGCTCGGGCGTGATGGTTTCCTTGGCCCAGTTGGTGACCTTGGAGTCCTTGCCCAGGCCGTCCTTCGCCGCACCGACGAACACACCGGTGCGGATGGTGACGCCTTCGGCCTCCAGCTGCTTGGCGCGGCGATCGATGTGCGACTTCTCCATCTTGAAGTCGGGGATGCCGTAACGCAACAGGCCGCCAATGCGGTCGTTCTTCTCGAACAGAGTGACGTCGTGCCCGGCGCGCGCCAGCTGCTGTGCCGCTGCCATGCCGGCCGGGCCAGAACCGACCACGGCCACCTTCTTGCCTGTCTTGTGCTTGGGCAACTGGGGTTGCACCCAGCCATGCTCCCAGGCGCGGTCGATGATGGCGTGCTCGATGCTCTTGATGCCGACCGCATCGTTGTTGAAGTTGAGCGTGCACGCCGCCTCGCAGGGTGCGGGGCAGATGCGGCCGGTGAACTCGGGGAAGTTGTTCGTCGAGTTCAGCACCGCAAAGGCGTTCTTCCAGTCAGCGCGATAGACCAGGTCGTTGAAGTCCGGAATGATGTTGTTGACCGGGCAGCCGTTGTTGCAGAACGGCGTGCCGCAGTCCATGCAGCGCGCCGCCTGTACCTTAGCCTGTGCGTCATCCACGCCAATGACGAATTCCTTGTAATTCTTCAAGCGCTCGGCCACCGGCAGGTAGCCTTCTTCGACGCGCTCGTATTCCATGAAACCGGTGATTTTTCCCATGTCTGTGTCCTTGTGAATGTGTTCCTTGGCGCCAAGCCCGTTCAATGCGCGGCTTTAGCTACATTTTTCGTAGCGTTCAGCGCAGATTGCTCGGGCGCCTGGGTCACTTTCTTTGCATTGATTTCTGACAGGGCACGCTTGTATTCGAGCGGGAACACCTTGACGAACTTGGCGCGCGAGGCGGCCCAGTGGTCCAGCAGTTCACGCGCGCGCTTGCTGCCGGTCCAGCGGTTGTGGTCTTCCAGCAGCTTCTTGAGCTGGGCTTCATCGGTCTGATCACGGTGCCAGATGGCACGCGGGATGCTGGCTTCCTGTTCGTCCGAAGGCAGCACACGCTCCAGCGCCACCATGGCCTTGTTGCAGCGCGCCTCGAACTGGCCGTCCTCGTCGTACACATAGGCCACGCCACCGCTCATGCCGGCTGCAAAGTTGCGGCCGGTCTTGCCCAGCACGGCGACTGTGCCACCCGTCATGTATTCGCAGCCATGATCGCCCGTGCCTTCCACCACCGCAGTGGCGCCAGACAGGCGCACCGCAAAGCGCTCGCCCGCCACACCGCTGAAGTAGGCCTCGCCACTGGTGGCGCCGTACATGACGGTGTTGCCCACGATGATGTTGCGCCAGGCGTCACCCCGGAAGTCGATGCTGGGGCGCACCACCACACGGCCGCCCGACAGGCCCTTGCCGGTGTAGTCGTTGGCGTCGCCGATCAGGTACATCGTGATGCCGTTGCACAGGAAGGCACCAAAGGATTGGCCACCCGTACCTTCGAGCTGAATGCGGATGGTGTCGTCGGGCAAACCATCGGGGTGCAGGCGCGTGACGGCACCCGAGAGCATGGCGCCCACGGAGCGGTTCACGTTGCGCACCACTTCGATGAACTGCACGCGCTCGCCCTTGTCGATGGCAGGACGCGAGCGCTCGATGAGCTTGCGATCCAGCGTGTGCTCGATGTTGTGGTCCTGCTTGTCCACATGCAGGCGCGGCACTTCAGCGCTCACCTGGGGCTGCACGAACAGGCGGCCAAAGTCCAGGCCACGGGCCTTCCAGTGCTCCAGGCCCTTGCGCATGTCGAGCAGGTCGGTGCGGCCGATCAGGTCGTCGAACTTGCGGATACCCAGTTGCGCCATGATCTGGCGCACTTCTTCGGCGACGAAGAAGAAGTAGTTGACCACGTGCTCAGGCTTGCCCGAGAACTTGGCGCGCAGCTCCGGGTCCTGCGTGGCCACGCCCACCGGGCAGGTGTTGAGGTGGCACTTGCGCATCATCACGCAGCCCTCCACCACCAGCGGTGCGGTGGCGAAGCCGAATTCGTCGGCGCCCAGCAGCGCGCCGATGGCGACGTCGCGGCCGGTCTTCATCTGGCCGTCGGCCTGCACGCGAATACGACCGCGCAGGCGGTTGAGCACCAGGGTCTGCTGGGTCTCGGCCAGGCCGATCTCCCAGGGGCCGCCCGCATGCTTGATGGACGACCAGGGCGATGCGCCCGTGCCGCCGTCGTGCCCGGCGATCACCACGTGGTCGGCCTTGCACTTGGCCACGCCGGCGGCGATGGTACCGACGCCCACTTCGGACACGAGCTTGACCGAGATGTCAGCGTGCGGCGCGACGTTCTTCAGGTCGTGGATGAGCTGCGCCAGGTCTTCGATGGAGTAGATGTCGTGGTGCGGCGGGGGCGAAATCAGGCCCACGCCAGGCACGCTGTGGCGCAGCTTGCCGATGTAGTTGGACACCTTGCCACCGGGCAGCTGGCCACCCTCGCCGGGCTTGGCGCCCTGGGCCATCTTGATCTGGATCTGGTCGGCCGACGACAGGTACTCGGCGGTAACGCCAAAGCGACCGGAAGCCACCTGCTTGATCTTGGAGCGCAGCGAGTCACCGTCCTGCAGCGGCAGATCGACCTCGACGTTCTCTTCGCCGATCACGCTCTTGAGGCTGTCGCCCTGCTTGATCGGAATGCCCTTGAGCTCCTGGCGATAACGGCGCTCGTCTTCGCCCCCCTCGCCGGTGTTGCTCTTGCCGCCAATGCGGTTCATGGCCACGGCCAGCGTGGCATGGGCCTCGGTGGAAATGGAGCCGAGCGACATGGCCCCAGTGGCAAAGCGCTTGACGATGTCCTTGGCGGGCTCGACCTCATCGACCGGAATGGCTTTGGCCGGATCGAACTTGAATTCGAACAGGCCGCGCAGCGTCATGTGGCGCTTGGTCTGGTCGTTGATGATCTGGGCGTATTCCTTGTAGGTGCTCCAGTTGTTGGCGCGCGTGGAATGCTGCAGCTTGGCAATGGCGTCGGGCGTCCACATGTGCTCTTCGCCACGGGCGCGCCAGGCGTATTCACCGCCGGTGTGCAGCATGGTTTCGAGCACAGGGTCGTCGCCAAAAGCCGCCTTGTGCGTGCGGATGGCTTCCTCGGCGATCTCGAACACGCCAATGCCCTCGACGCGGCTGGCCGTGCCGGTGAAGTACTTCTGCACGGTATCGGTGTTCAGGCCGATGGCTTCGAAGAGTTGGGCACCGCAGTAGCTCATATAAGTGCTCACGCCCATCTTGGACATGATCTTGGACAGGCCTTTGCCAATCGCCTTGACGTAGTTGTAAATGGCTTTTTCGGGCGAGAGGTCACCACCCAGTTCCTTGTGCATGTCCACCAGGGTTTCGAGCGCCAGGTAGGGGTGCACGGCCTCGGCGCCATAGCCTGCGAGCACGGCGAAATGGTGCACTTCGCGCGCAGTGCCGGTTTCCACGACCAGGCCTGCAGCGGTGCGCAAGCCTTCGCGCACCAGGTGCTGGTGGATGCAGGAGAGTGCCAGCAGCGCAGGGATGGCCACCTGCTCCGGGCCCACGCCCCGGTCGCTGAGGATCAGGATGTTGGCGCCGCCGCGGATGGCATCCACGGCCTGCGCGCACAGCGACGCAAGCTTGGCTTCCACACCCTCATGCCCCCAGGACAGCGGGTAGGTGATGTCGATGACTTCGCTGCGGAACTTGCCTTGGGTGTAGCGGCTGATGTCGCGCAGCTTGGCCATGTCGGCAAAGTCCAGCACGGGCTGCGACACTTCCAGGCGCATGGGTGGGTTGACCTGGTTGATGTCCAGCAGGTTGGGCTTGGGGCCGATGAAGCTGTTGAGCGACATCACGATGGCCTCGCGGATCGGATCGATCGGCGGGTTGGTCACCTGGGCGAACAGCTGCTTGAAGTAGTTGTACAGCGGCTTGTTCTGGCTGGACAGGACGGCCAGCGGGCTGTCGTTGCCCATGGAGCCGATGCCCTCTTCGCCGTTCTGGGCCATGGGCGCCATCAGGAACTTGATGTCTTCCTGCGTATAGCCAAAGGCCTGCTGGCGGTCCAGCAGCGGCAAGCTGGCAGCGGCAGGCGTGGCGGCGGCCTCGCCGGCTTCGATGCTGTCGAGCTTGATGCGCAGGTTTTCGATCCACTGCTTGTAGGGCTTGGTGTTGACGATGTTGGCCTTGAGCTCGTCATCGTCGATCATGCGCCCCTGCTCCAGATCGATCAGGAACATCTTGCCCGGCTGCAGGCGCCACTTGCGCACGATCTTGTTCTCGGGTACGGGCAGCACGCCCGACTCGGAGCCCATGATCACCAGGTCGTCATCGGTGATGCAGTAGCGCGAGGGGCGCAGGCCGTTGCGGTCCAGCGTGGCGCCGATCTGGCGGCCGTCGGTGAACACGATGGAAGCCGGGCCATCCCAGGGCTCCAGCATGGCGGCGTGGTACTCATAGAAAGCGCGGCGGCGCTCGTCCATGGTGGTGTGCTGCTCCCAGGGCTCGGGAATCATCATCATCACGGCCTGGCTGATGGGGTAGCCCGCCATGGTCAGCAGTTCCAGGCAGTTGTCGAACGTGGCCGTGTCGGACTGGTCGGCGAAGCTGATCGGGTAGAGCTTTTTCAGGTCTGCCGCCAGCACGGGGGAAGACATGACGCCTTCACGGGCACGCATCCAGTTGTAGTTGCCCTTGACGGTGTTGATCTCTCCGTTGTGAGCCACGTAGCGGTACGGGTGGGCCAGCGGCCACTCGGGGAAGGTGTTCGTGGAAAAGCGCTGGTGCACCAGGCCTACGGCCGAGACGCAGCGTTCGTCCTGCAAGTCCAGGTAGTACTGGCCCACCTGGTCGGCCAGCAGCAGGCCCTTGTACACCACGGTGCGGCTGCTCATGCTGGGAACGTAGTATTCCTTGCTGTGCTTGAGCTTGAGGGCCTGGATGGCAGCGCTGGCGGTCTTGCGAATGACGTAGAGCTTGCGCTCCAGCGCGTCCTGCACGATCACATCGGAGCCTCGCCCGATGAAGAGCTGGCGCAGGATAGGTTCCTTGGTGCGCACCGTGGGCGACATGGGCATCTCGCGGTTGACCGGCACATCGCGCCAGCCCAGCAGCACCTGGCCTTCGGCCTTGATGGCCCGCTCCAGCTCCTGCTCACAGGCCAGACGCGAGGCATGCTCCTTGGGCAGGAACACCATGCCCACGCCGTATTCCCCGGCAGGAGGCAGCACCACGCCTTGCTTGGCCATTTCCTCGCGGTAAAGCTGGTCCGGAATCTGGATCAAGATACCCGCACCGTCGCCCATCAGCTTGTCGGCACCCACGGCGCCGCGGTGGTCGATATTTTCCAGGATCTTGAGCGCCTGCGTCACGATGTCGTGGCGCTTGACGCCCTTGATGTGCGCGACAAAACCGAGGCCGCAAGCGTCGTGTTCATGGGCGGTCGAATACAGACCGTGTGCTTTCAGGTGTTCAATCTCGGCGGCCGTGGTCATGGCGCACTCCTCATATTTATACGCGGGGAGCGCAAGCTTAGTGCATTGCAACATCCCATGGCAAGCAGTTTATTCGGGGTCAGATACCAATAAAGCCGCAAAGAACTCTCTGGCATATTATTTGGGGACATATTAAATACGACGGCAGTTCGCCTCTGATGGAGCACTGCATGACTCAATCAAGGGGGTGGGATTTGCGCGGGCGCCCTGGCCGGGCCTGCGTCAATCTGCGCGTCGCACCCTGGGTGTTCAGTGCTTGCAGAAAGGGCTCACTGCCCAGAGCCCACCCACCGCGCGCAGCACCTTCCATGCGCTGCCATTGCGCTTCATCCAGGCCCGTGCGCACCATTTCCGCATACGCGTTCTCCCGGTCGAACGGTGTGTTGCCCAGTGCCCAATATTGGGCATGGGGCGTGATCAACCGATCCACACGCAAGCCGCGGTAGTGCGCATGGCTGGACCAGGCCCAATCCTGCGGCTGCGCCGCAAGGCCTGCACGGACCGGCGCCCAATCCAAGCCCACCATGGCGGGCAACAAATAGACCGGCGCCTCCAGCACCGACGAGCGAAAGCGCCCTTCCCACAGCGTTCCGCTGCGGGCATGGCGGCGATTAAAGTAGCGCACATAGCTCCGCCCCAACGCCTGCACCATCAAGGACAACCCCTCCGCCGTGGCCGGAGTGATGAGCAAGTGGTAGCTGGCGCTCAGCAACACATAGGCATGAATGGTCACCCGATGCGTGCGCGCACTGTCGGCCAAGCCACCCAAGAACGCATCCCGGTCCTGCGCATCCAGGAAGATGGGTTGCTGGTTGTTGCCCTGTTGCAAGACATGATGAACCTGCCCAGGCAGCGAAAGTCGTGCGAGTCGGGCCATGGCTTAAAAAAGGCGCTTCCGTGGCTGCATGCGCAGCAGTGAGCCATGCCATACTTCCGGATCAGGAGACCCGACATGAAACCCTTGTACATCGCCTTGAGCACTCTGGTGGCTGCCATCGCCCTGGGTGCTTGCACTTCCAACGGCAACTACGTCGCCAGCCCCCACCAGCGCCACCGCGCAGTCGCCATGGATCTCGACACGGCGGCCCGGGTCGAGGCACGCATCCAGGCGGATGAGCGGCAGGCTTTGCGCCACACGGTCCGTGTGAATGTCGTCAAAGGCCAAGCCGAACTGCTGGGCGAAGCCCGCAATGCGGAAGAACGCCAGATGGCCGAGACAGTGGCTCTTCAGACACATGGGGTCAAGGAAGTCAAAAACCTCATGACGCTTCGCCGCTGAGTTCTGCGTCCTCGCTCCATGGCAAGCCAAACCGGTTTGCCATGTCTTGCTCCAAGCCAAACTGCTGCAGGATCTGCTGCAATCGCTCGCGCGCGCTGCGTTTGCGCTGGCCCGTATAGCGCGCAATGATGAGCTCATTCTTGAGACTGTGCTCCCAGCCCACCAGCTCGGTCACGGTGACCTGGTAGCCACTGGCCTCCAGGTACAGGCACCGCAGCACGTTGGTGATCTGGCTTCCGATTTCGCGCGTATGCAAGGGGTGGCGCCACAGCTCCGCCAAGGGCGTGCGCGCCAATTGAAGGGCCTTGTTGCGACGCAGATGCGAAGCCACCTCGGCCTGACAACACGGAACGATGGCCATGGCACGCGCCTTCTTCTGGAGGCCAAACGCGATGGCATCATCCGTTGCAGTATCGCAGGCGTGCAACGCGGTGACCACGTCGATACTGGCGGGCAATGTCGCCGATTCAGTGGCCTGCGCGACGGAGAGGTTAAGGAACGACATGCGCGCAAATCCCAGTCGCTCAGCCAATTGGCACGAGCGCTCCACGAGGTCCGGGCGCGATTCGATGCCATAGATGTGCCCGCGCCCCAGCGGCCTGAAGAACAGGTCGTACAGAATAAAGCCCAGGTAGGACTTGCCTGCGCCATGGTCCGCCAGGGTAGGCGCATGCCCATCTGCCGACAACTCCTGCAACAGGGGTTCGATGAACTGGTACAGGTGATACACCTGCTTGAGTTTGCGGCGCGAATCCTGGTTCAGCCGCCCATCCCGGGTGAGGATGTGCAACTCTTTCAAGAGCTCCACCGATTGACCAGGCCGCAACGAAGGCAGCAACTCTTGCAGCGATGGTTCCGTTCGGGTTTTGGATGTCTTGGGCGTGATGTGCTTCATGGGCGGTGAAATGGGGTACTGCTTGGCTGGCGAACATCAGCCCAGCAGACGCTGGCCGGTCAGACGCTCATGCTCCTTCACCGCGTAGCGGTCGGTCATGCCAGCGATGAAGTCTGCCACAACCCGCGCACGGTCCGAGGGCGCGACAGCCTCGTCCCAGCGCTGCGCGAAGATGGGCTTCATGGCCTGGGGCTGCTGCATGTAGGAAGCAAAGAGATCTCGCACCACTTGTCGCGCGCTGTTGGTGGTTTCAACCACCTGCGGATGACGATACAGGTTGGCAAACAAGAAACGTTTGAGCGCGAGGGACTGCCCGTGCATCTCTTCGCTGAAGCGTACCAGCAAGGGCAAGGCTCGTACCTCGTCCACATGCTTGGGGCCATGGGTCTGCAAGGCATGCCGGGTGGCTTCGATGACGTCATACACCTGTGCACTGAGCATGCGTCGGATGGCTTCGTACAACAAGCGGCGTTGCAACTCCAAACGCGCCAATGCCGGATATTCAGCGAGCGCCTGGAGCCGGTGCGACTCGAACAGAGGAATGCTTTGCAACTGCTCCATCGAAATGAGACCCGAGCGCACGCCATCATCGATATCGTGCGCGTTATACGCAATCTCATCAGCCAGGTTGCACAACTGCGCCTCCAAACTGGGCTGCTGACGCAATAGAAAACGGGCGCCCACACCACCGAGCTCCTGCGCTTCCAGCGCCCTGGCATTTGCCTGGGAACAATGCTTGAGAATGCCCTCCCGCGTTTCAAAACACAGGTTCAGGCCATCGAATTGGGGATAACGCCGCTCCAGCCAATCGACCACGCGCAGGCTTTGCAGGTTGTGCTCAAACCCACCGAACTCTGCCATGCAGTCATGGAGCGCATCTTGCCCTGCGTGGCCAAAGGGCGTATGCCCCAGATCGTGCGCCAGGCAGATCGCTTCCACCAAATCCTCATTGAGGCTCAGTGAGCGCGCGATCGAGCGGCCCAATTGAGCCACCTCAATGGAATGGGTCAGCCGGGTGCGAAACAGATCGCCCTCATGGTTCAAGAAGACCTGTGTTTTGTACACCAGGCGCCGGAACGCTGTCGAATGGACAATGCGGTCCCTATCCCGCTGAAAAGGCGTACGCGTTGGCGCGGGCTCCTCCCAGTACCTGCGTCCACGCGATTGCGCCGGATCGCACGCATAGGCAGCCAAGCCTGCCTCATGCATACCGCATGCCTTGCTTGCTCAAGCGGTCCGAAAGGCTGGCACTTTTCGCATCACCAGCATGCATCGATGACTTCTCGCACCAAGGCATCGGGCGCCGAACGCAATACCGCCTTGCCCGGACCATCAATCAGCACAAATCGAATCTCGCCAGACTCTGCCTTTTTGTCGACACGCATGAGTTCTAGGTAGCGCCCCGCATTGTCTGAAGGGTCCAGCACTGGCGCTTTGACGGGCAGGCCGGCCCGCTGGATCAAGTTGCGCAGCCGCAGAACAAACTTCTCGTCCACCAGACCCATGCGCAGCGACAGCTCGGCAGCCATCACCATGCCAGCACCCACCGCTTCACCATGGAGCCACACGCCGTAGCCCATTCCCGCCTCGATGGCATGACCAAACGTATGCCCAAAATTGAGAATGGCACGCAGGCCTGACTCACGCTCATCCTGCCCGACCACCCAGGCCTTGATCTCGCAGCTACGCCTTACTGCATGCGCCAATGCCGTGCGGTCACGGGCACGCAAGTCGTCCATGGAGGCCTCTTGCCAAGCCATGAACTCCATATCGGCGATAGGACCGTACTTGATGACTTCCGCCAAGCCCGCTGAAAGCTCTCGCTCGGGCAAGGTATCCAAGGTAGCAAGGTCACATACCACCAGACGGGGCTGATAGAACGCCCCGATCATGTTCTTGCCCAGCGGGTGGTTGATGCCGGTTTTGCCGCCCACCGATGAGTCCACTTGCGCCAGCAAGGTGGTCGGAACCTGCACAAACGGAACACCACGCATGTAACAGGCGGCTGCAAAACCGGTCATGTCGCCAATCACCCCGCCGCCCAAGGCAAAGAGAACCGTCTTGCGGTCACATCCATGCCGCAGCAAGGCGTCAAAAATGAGATTCAGCGTTTGCCAGTTCTTGTGTTCTTCGCCGTCGGGGAGTTGGACGGAGTACACCTTGGCGTAGCGCTGTTGAAGCGCAGCTACCAACGCAGCGCCATACAGCGGCCAGACTACATTGTTGGAGACGATAAAAGCGCTGGCAGCAGAGGGCAGCGCAGCGTGCTGACAAAGATTTTCCAGCCCGCGGACTGTGATCTCAATGGGATAACTGCGATCGCCCAGATCGATGTTCACTTGCTGATGATTGGTGTTGCTGGGCGCGGCAAAAGGGGAAGCAATGGACTCAGACATTGAAGGAGCTGGATGACTGGTTGATGCAGAAATGAAGCAGCCCCTTGGAAACCATCCAAGGGGCTGCAAGTGTCAGGACAGTAAAGGGATTTTAGGCCCCTCCGCTGTCAGGATCGGCAGTCGAACAATCAGCTGACAGTGATCTTCACCGGGCGCTTGATGACGATACTGCCACGGGTTGCTGTGACAATGAACGTATAAGTTCCAGCCGTACCATCCCCTGTCGATTGAATAACCCCATCTGCACCAAAACTCAAACCTGGTACAGGCGACGTCGGCGTATAAGTCCAGACAACGGGGATGGATGGATCGCCCACAGACAGCGACAAGGTGTGCAAATAATTATCTCGTGGCTTCGCAGGAGCTGGAGGCACTGCAGGCACTGGCACGCCCTTCCAAGCAGGGAGTTCACAAGCCTTGGCGAGATCACCGTCACAGCCATCGATATCAAAATTACCTGTTACCTTGATCTTGATATTTTTCTTCACCACCACGCCCAAAGCGTCTTCAATGGCAAATTGAACGTTGTAATCGCCCGAAGGAGCGGCAACCGTACCAGACAAAATGCCATCCGCACTCAAAGTCAGACCGGCAGGCAATGCAGAACTCGACCACTTATAAGGGGGCTCACCACCTTCACCGGTCAGGGCAAAGGTGTATTGCATGCCATTGACAACACTCAACTCTGTATCTCGAATGCTTAAGTCGCTCAACCCGCCCACAAACTGATGGACGGTCACCACCCTGAGCTGCTTGACAGCATCCTGGATGCCATTGGTCACATCGTTGTCGGCCCGGTCGCCGGTCAATTGCAACAGGATCACTCCCGAGCTGGGGCCGCTGGATACAGCAAACTGACCAATGCCATTGATGGTCTTGACCTTCACCGCGCTGCCTTGCTGAGAACCCGACAACAGACGGGCCCCGGCCGATGCACCGAAAGGAATGATGCTCACCTCCACGTTGGCATTCGCGGAGTTAGGAATCGGCTGGTTGGCATCATCCTTGACATCGACACTCACACCCACACTGGTCGGTAGGTTTTGTTTATTGCCCTGCGTTCCCAGGTAGCGCGGCGCTTGAATGGTGCCGACCACACTGGCGACTTGACCTGTATTGGCGCCCACGGTGATATTCACAATAGCACTGGACACCTGCTTGTCTGCGGGGTTGGTGACGGCGCAGCGAATTTGCACCGGGCCGGCCTCATCCCCAGCATGGAAGTGGAAAGAAGCCCCCCCCGCATTGGAATCCAGTGTGATGTTGCGATAAGCGCCCGGCACCTTGATTTTGCCGCCCTTGCCATCGTCCACTTCGACCATGTGCTCATCTTTTCCATCCAGGTAGTACAAAGCACCTGACTTCAAACCACCGGACAGATTGCAGGCAAACATCTTTTCGCCGTCCTGGATAGGTTTTCCGCCCTCCATGGCTTGAACATGCAAGACCGTGGTGTAGCGTGCATAGGCACCAATTCCAGAATAGTTGTTAAATCCAGGGGTCTCATTTGCCAGGTTAATGGGCAATACAGTGGTATCAGCCTTCAGGCTGATGGTGTATGGGAGGCTCGTATCCCCCGGGCTACCACCCCCACCTCCGCAGGCCCCCAGGGTGGCCGCAGCGACGGCCAGCAACACGGTTTTGAATAATTTACGCATTGTTCTCTTCCTCTGTCACGTTTAAATTTTCAGCGAACGGAGACGCGATCCGTAATCACCTTGGGGGTAATAAAGACGAGCATCTCCCGTTTTTTGCTTTCTCTGTTTGTCGTCTTGAACAGATTGCCAACAACGGGCACATCCCCCAGGAATGGCACCTTGGTTTCGCCATCGGTCTCCTCAATCTCGAAAATACCACCAATGACTACAGTTCCCCCATTCTCCACGAGCACTTGCGTCTTCACGCGCTTAGTATTGATGGCGCGAACGTTTTGCAAAATCTCACCAGGGCTGTCTTTGTTGACCACCAGATCCATGATGATGTTGCCTTCAGGGGTGATCTGAGGAAGAACTTCCAGTTTCAAGACCGCCTTCTTGAAAGCGATCACCGTTGCGCCATTGGGCGCTGTTACCGGGTAAGGAAATTCGGTACCTTGCTCGATTTCTGCCTTGGTTTGGTCCGCAGTCACAACACGTGGACTCGAAACCACCTTACCCTTTCCATCAGCCTCCAGTGCAGAAATTTCCAAATTAAGAAAACGATTGGCCGCAGAATTAAAAATGGAGATTGCAAAGCTGCCTGGATCGTAACCGCCGATTGATTGAGCAGGCAAATTGACAAAATTTCCCAACGTATTGACCAAGCCTCCTGCACCAGTCGACGCAACTGCGTTGCTGTAACCTGTCCCAAAGCCAACCCGATTATCACCACTGAGTGCATAGCCACCGGTTCCCCCCCTGTTGGCACGCAGATCTGTTGCGCCAAGACGCACGCCCAGCGATCGACCAAAGGTGTCCGACGCCTCTACGATGCGCGCCTCGATCATCACCTGCCTCACCGGCACATCGAGAGAGGCCAACAATTGCCGCACCTCTTCGAGCTTGGTCGGAGTATCCGTCACAAAAATTTGGTTAGTGCGTGGCTCAGCAATAGCCGTCCCACGTTCAGACAGGAAGCGATTGCTGGTACTTCCAGAGCTGCCACTGGTGGTAGTGATCTGTGCCACCATATCGACGGCTTTGGCATAGTTGAGTTGAAACGCCTGGGTGCGCAAGGGCTCCAGTTTTTGAATGGTTTGCGCCGCTTCGAAGTCCTTCTTCATGCGATCGTCAATTTCATCCTTGGGAGCAATCCACAGTACATTGCCTGTCTTGCGCATCCCCAAGCCCTTGGCTTCCATGATGATCTGGAGCGCTTGATCCCATGGAACGTCCTGCAAACGCAGCGTCATTGCGCCCGTCACCGTGTCAGATGTCACGATGTTAATGTTTGTGAAATCAGCAAACACGGCCAACAATGAGCGCAGATCAATGTTTTGAAAGTTCAGCGACAGCTTCTCCGTGCTATAGCCAGGCCCTTGGGTGAGTTTGTTCAGATCCACCTTTTTCTGGCGTACCTCCACCACAAACTGGTTGTCGCTCTGGTATGCAGAGTGCTCCCACTCTCCCACCGGCTCGATCACCATCCGAACCTTATCGCCTTGTTGAGTAGTGGTAACTGACTGAATGGGAGTCCCAAAATCAGCAACATCCAAACGACGGCGCAGCCCTTCAGGCAATGATGAGCGGATGAACTCAACGGTTAGACCCTTGCCCTGCTGCCGAAGATCGACGCCTACTTGGTTGTTGGCCAAGCCAATGACCACCCGCCCAGCACCATCAGCCCCCCTGCGAAAATCCACATCCTTGATGGGCAGCACATCGGAATGTCCGCTCTCGGCGAAAACGGCTGCTTGTGGCGCTTGCGCTGCAGCAACCGCAGCTACTGGATCCAATTGAATCAAGACAGCCTTGCCCTGCAGTTCCGCTCGGTAAGTGGTCGGCTGTTTGAGGTTCAATACAACTCTGGATCGCCCCCCGGCCTGAACGACGTTGACCGACTTGAGATTTCCCTGATTTACTTCGACTGCCGAACGCCCCATTGCGTTGATAGCACCAGGAAAATCCAATGCAATGCGCGCTGGAGATTGAGTGGCAAATCCATTGGGAACACTAGCCATTGGCTCGGACAAGTCAATACGAACGACTTCCGCCCCTCCCTGGATAGATCCAGTGACTGCCTCAATGGCGGCCTGCGCCCAAGAGGCAGTGGAGCACAACACCGCAGCCGACGCCAAGACGCCCTGGTGCATCCATTTCATTACTGCAACCTTATGCTGATTCATTTTTTCGCCTCCTCCTGCAACTCGAGCGATGTGGTGCGTTCAATCCAGTCCCCTGCCGGGTCCTGCACAATTTCGCGCAGTTGGACGGACGTTTCGTTGATGGCGACAATTCGCCCGTAATTCTGTCCCAGGTAATTTCCTGCCTGCACCTGATACAGCAGCTTGTCCACTTTGATAAGCGCGGTGGGCTTACCCTCCTTGTTCAAACTGCCCACCATAGAGATCGCATCCAAGGGGAAGGCCTCCAATGGTTCTTTTCGACGAGCCAATTCCGGCGCAATGAGCGCTGCATTGGAAGCCATCTGTGCCGATTCTCTGCGCAAGGCTTGGGTAAGTTTCATTGGATCAAACGGATCCATCTCAGAGTTGACTTCATAACCCACTGGCTGAAACTGTTTCGGCTCTGTCAACGGCGTCACACGTGGCCTCGCCTGCGCACGCTCACTGGCCATCCACTCCCGCAACTCATCTTCACCCGAAGCAGAGCATCCGCCCAAGGCAAGCAAGACTAAGGAAACTGATGCGATCCGAGGTAATGTCATTTGTTAGCCCCTTTCGGATCCTTCGCTGCGGCACGCTGGGCCTGCACCTCCTCATTATCCAAATACCGGAAAGTGCGCGCCGTCGCATCCAAAACCAGACTCCCGGCAAACTTCTCCTTGTCCTTCGCCGGAACGCTGATGGCAACGTCATTGAGAGTCACGATTCGGGAGAGGTGAGCCACATCAGAAGCAAAGGCCCCCATGTCGTGATAACGCCCAGTGACACGAATGGAAATCGGCAACTCTGCGTAGTATTCGCGCACCACTACCTGCCCCGGCTTGAAAAGTTCAAATTGGAGGCTCCGCCCCAAGCCAGCTTGGTTGATATCCGAGAGCAACGCAGACATTTCCGCCTTGCTGGGCAGTTGTTTTTCCATCTGCAAAACGTACTGCTGAACCTGCTCCCGCTGCTTCTTCAACAAATCGAGGCTTACAGCTTTTTGTAACTTTTTCTTGTAGTCTTCACGCAAGCTAAGCTCTTTGGCGCGCTCAGCTTCCAACTCGGCTTGGTAGTCCGTCAACTTGACATACCACAAAGCGACTGCAACCGCCGCCGCAATGAAGAGGCAGAGCAGAATGCGTGGCAGTATGGGCCACAGTGAAGGATCCTTGGTATCCAGGTTGGTGAATTGGCGTTGCAGCTGCTCCTGCAACTGCGCCATATCGATCTTGGGTGTTTTGGTCTTGGCCATCGCTTACTTCCCTGCCGCGCTGGCGGTTTCCATCGCCTTCTTGGCCTCGCTAGAGCGAACCAATTGAAAGCGCAGATTGAATTCGGAAGCCCGGCGCAAGTCGCGCGGAGTCAAAGCAACGTTCTTGGCAACGATCTCCACCAGCTCCGGCTTGGAGAGCCAAGGCGTGTTATTCGACAAGTTGCGCAACAACTCCGACACCCGCTCATTGGACTGGGCCATGCCCTTCATCTCGACCGTCTGATTGGTTTGCTTGAGCATGGTGATATACACCCCATCCGGCAGTTGCTCCACCAACTCACTGAGCAAGTGAACGGGAAGATTGCGATCCGCCTGCAAATCTTCTACTGCCTTTTGCCGAGCGCGCAATGCCGCGATTTCCTCTTCGATGGTCGCAATCTCCTTGATTTGGTCTTCCAGCACCCGAATCTCGCTTTGCAGGAAATTGTTGTTGGCCTGCTGGTTCTCGATCATCATCTGGAACCACCAATAGATTGCACCTGCAATCAACAGGCCCGCCATCGCCGCTCCAAGCATCGCGGCCTGGTACGTTTCGCGCCGACGCTTGCGCGCGGCCTCCCTGTGGGGAAGAAGGTTGATAAGAATCACTGCAGAAACCTCCGCATCGCCAAGCCGCAAGACGTCAGATAGGAGGGCGCCTCACGTACCATTTTTTTCATTCGCACGGAACTCCCAATTTCCATGCCGTCAAACGGATTGACAACCGAGCAAGGGAAGCCGGTGTGCTGTGTCACCGATTCAATGAGCCCCTGCAAGGGCGCCGAGCCACCAGCAAGCATGATGTGATCGACGCGATTGTGGGGAGTGCTGGTGAAGAAGAACTGCAAAGCCCTGCCAATTTCCTGCGAGAGGCTTTCCACGAATGGACGCAGCACGGCGCTTGCATAGTCGTCCGGCAAGTCGCCATTGCGTTTTTTGCTCTCGGCCTCCTCTGGCGAAAAGCCGTATTGGCGCACGATCAACTGCGTGAGTTGCGCACCACCGAAGGCTTGATCTCGATCGTAGAGAACCTCATCGTTCCGTATGACCTGCATGCTCGTTGTCAACGCCCCCACCTCGAACAAGGCAACCATGGTGTCCACCCCCTTGTTGGGCAAACCCTCGATCAATCGGCTCGTCGCCAAGCGTGAGGCATAGGACTCCACATCGATGATGACCGCCTTGAGGCCGGCAGCTTCCGCTAACCCCTGCCGATCCTGCACCTTTTCGCGGCGAGACGCTGCGATCAGAACATCCACATCGCCGGGCGAACTCTTGCAAGGACCGATCACGCAAAAATCGAGACTGACCTCATCCAGGGAGAATGGGATGTACTGGTTGGCTTCAGATTCAACCTGAACCTCAAGCTCCTGATCACTCATGCCTGCAGGAAGCACAATTTTTTTGGTGATGACCGCTGAAGGCGGCAGTGCCATCGCTACGTTTTTGGTTTTGGTTCCGCTCTTCTTAACCACTCGGCGTACCGCCTCAGCGACCTCATCGAATTTTTCGATGTTGCCGTCAGTGATCCAGCCGCGCTCCAGCGGCTCAATGGCGCAACGTTCCAGCACCAGCATGCCGGCCTTGTCTCGCCCGAGTTCAACCAGTTTGACACTAGAGGAACTGATGTCGATTCCCAGCAACGGCGCAGGCTGGCGACTGAACAGAGATCCCGTGGAGATCAAGATAGCCCCCTGAAAATTGTCATCCCGACACAACAAAACTTAACATTTCACATGAATGCTATCAGTAAGATACTTCTCCAGCAAAGGCTTTTCCGGCTTTCGTCCCGTTTGAACGTTGTCAAAAGCAGACGCTTCTTGAACCACCCAGCCGCGACATCCGTCTCATCATCGCCAGTGCACAGGTATTGAATAGCCTGCATTTCTTGGATGTGCATTTCCACACGACATCCATTTTTATAATGGCGCCTTTGTCACCTGGAGCGTTATGCCGCCCCCAGCCCAACCCACCTCCTCCACTCCATCATCCCCCTCTTCGCGTCCGCGCTGGCTGCGCTGGCTGCTGCGGTTGTTGGCGTGGGCAGTCGGCGTGGCTGCAGCTGGCGCAGTCGCCTTGGCACTGGGCCTTGCCATTGCACTGGCCATGGCCTATCCGAATCTGCCGGACATCTCTGACTTGGCAGACTACCGGCCCAAGCTGCCCATGCGGGTCTATTCTGCCGAGGGGGCTCTGCTGGGCGAGTTCGGGGAAGAGCGTCGCAACCTGACCCCCATCGCCGAGATTCCCAAGGTCATGAAGGATGCCGTTCTCGCCATTGAAGATGCGCGCTTCTTTCAGCATGGGGGCGTTGACTACAAGGGAATGCTGCGTGCAGTTCTGGCCAATCTGGGCAAGATGAAAAGCCAAGGCGCATCCACCATCACGATGCAGGTAGCGCGGAATGTGTATCTTTCCTCGGAAAAAACAATTACACGCAAAATTTACGAAATATTACTAACTTTCAAGTTAGAGCATTTTCTGACCAAAGATCAGATTCTTGAAATCTACATGAATCAGATCTTTCTGGGAAATCGTGCCTACGGATTTGCCGCAGCTTCAGAAGCATATTTTGGCAAGCCGCTTCAATCCATTTCTATTGCCGAAGCAGCGATGCTCGCCGGGTTGCCCAAGGCCCCTTCCGCATACAACCCGATCAGCAACTACAAGCGCGCACGGGCAAGACAGCTGCACATCATTGATCGCATGGAGGAGAACGGCTTCATCACGACCCAAGAGGCCGCGCAAGCCCGGGAGGAGAAGCTCAAAATCCGCACCCACACCGACAGCACCCGTGTCCATGCCGAATACGTGGCCGAGATGGCGCGCCAGTTGATCTTTGCACAGTACGGCAACGAGGCGTACACACGGGGCCTGAACGTGTACACCACCATCAATGCGGCAGAACAGGATGCAGCTTACCTGGCCTTGCGCCAGGGGATCATGACCTACGAGCGCAGGCAGCACTACCGAGGCCCGGAGAAGTTCGTCAACCTCCCCGCCAATGCTGCCGATCTTGAAGAGAACATCGACGACCTTCTGGCCGACCACCCTGACAACGGCGATGTGCTGTCTGCCATGGTGTTGGAAGCCAACGCCAAGAAGATTGTCGCCATGCGGCCCAACGGCGACACCCTGGAAATCACCGGCGATGGGCTCAAGCCAGTGCAATCTGGACTCAGCGACAAGGCGCCACCCAATATACGGATCCGTCGCGGCGCCATCATTCGGGTGGTTCAGACTCCCAAGCAGACCTGGGAGGCCACCCAACTCCCCGAAGTGGAAGGCGCCCTGGTGGCTGTTGACCCTCGCAACGGCGCTATCCGCTCGCTGGTAGGCGGTTTTGACTTTGACAAGAACAAGTTCAACCACGCCACCCAAGCCTGGCGTCAGCCCGGATCCAGCTTCAAACCGTTCATCTACTCCGCTGCCCTGGAGAAAGGCTTCACACCCGCAACGGTCATCAACGACGCGCCACTGTTCTTCGACGCTGGCTTCACTGGTGGCAAACCTTGGGAGCCCAAAAACTACGACGGCAAGTTCGACGGCCCGATGACCATGCGCTCGGCCCTGGCGCGCTCCAAGAATATGGTCTCCATCCGCATCCTCCAGGCGGTGGGCGCACGCAACGGCCAGGAATGGGCCACGCGCTTTGGCTTTGAAGCGGACAAGCACCCCCCATTTCTGACCATGGCCCTGGGTGCCGGTTCGGTCACACCCATGCAGATGGCCGTGGCCTATTCGGTGTTTGCCAACGGTGGCTACCGCGTGAACCCATGGCTGGTGACACGGGTGACCGACCACAAGGGCAAATTGCTGACCGAGTTCACCCCGCCAGCGACCGAGGAAAACGAACGCGTCATCGACGCACGCAACGCCTTTGTGATGAACAGCCTGTTGCAGGAAGTCACCCGCTCCGGCACGGCAGCCCGAGCACAAGCCACCCTCAAGCGACCCGACCTCTACGGCAAGACGGGCACCACCAACGATGCCTGGGACGCCTGGTTCGCCGGATTCCAACCCACAGTGGCGGCCGTGACCTGGATCGGCTACGACACCCCTCGCAACCTGGGAAGTCGCGAAACCGGCGGCGGCCTGAGCTTGCCGGTCTGGATCAGCTACATGGAAAAAGCCCTCAAGGGCGTGCCGGTCATGGAACCCACCGTACCGCCTGGATTGGTGAACGTGGCGGGCGAGTGGTACTACGAAGAATACGCACGCAACACCGGCGTCTCCAGCCTCGGCCTGGAGGCAGGCGCTCCGGGCTCGCCCGCTCAAGCCCCAGCGCCCGAGGAGCGAAACCAGATCCTGGATCTGTTCCGCAACTGAAGCGCACCGCGCCTCCCACGATGGGGTTGCGTCGGCCGCCCCTCAGTCGCTGGCAAACACCAGCGACTGCCCCGCCTGAGTACTGGCCTCGCGGCTCAGGCAGGTGAAGAACTCGCCAGCGCCTTTGGTGTCCAGCCACTGCGTACCGTCATAGCGAAAGTGGTAGCCTCCGGAGCGTGCGGCCATCCACACCTCGTGCAAGGGCTTTTGCAGGTTGACCACGATCTGGCTGCGGTTGGCAAACACCAACGTCACCATTCCGCCAGTACGCTGGTTGTCCACATCGGCGTCGGTGTCGTCATTGATGCGGTCGCAGCTGCGCTCCACAGCCTTGAGCAGCTGCTCGGCACGGTCCATGTATTCAAGGTCGGTCATTACAATTTCTGCATGTTGAAAGCTCCCCAAATTCTAGTGAGGGCCTTAAGCCTTGTCGTTGGCATGGCGAGCCTGGCGGCCTGCGGTCAGCGCGGCCCCTTGTATTTGCCCAAGCCCCAGCCACAGGCCAGCGCTCCCGCCCAGCCCGCTCCTTCTCCCGCCCCGACTGCCTCCCAATCCACACCATGACGACACCTACCCTGCCCGGACACCCCCATATCGCCTACCACGAAGGCGAGCTGTGTGTGGAGGGAACCCCCGTGCACGCGTTGGCACAGCAATACGGCACGCCGCTGTTTGTGTATTCGCAAGCCTCCATGCACGACGCACTGGCCGCCTACCAACGTGGTTTTGCGGGCCGCAAGGTGCAAATCTGCTACGCCATGAAGGCCAACTCTTCGCTCGCGCTGCTGCAGTTCTTTGCGCGCCAGGGCTGCGGCTTTGACATTGTTTCAGGCGGTGAACTCGACCGCGTGCTGGCCGCAGGCGGCGATCCCGGCAAGGTGATCTTTTCTGGCGTGGGCAAAACCCGCGTCGAGATGCGCCAGGCCCTGCGCGCAGGCATTCGCTGCTTCAACGTGGAGAGCGAAGCCGAGCTGGAGGTACTCAACGCCGTGGCGCTGGCCGAAGACAGTCGCGCCCCGGTCAGCATCCGCGTCAACCCCAATGTGGACCCCAAGACACACCCCTACATTTCCACAGGGCTCAAGGGCAACAAGTTCGGGGTTGCGCACGAGCGCACCGTCGCGGTCTACCGGCACGCGGCCTCTTTGCCAGGCTTGCGCGTGGTGGGCATCGACTGCCACATCGGCTCGCAGATCACCGAAGCCACGCCCTACCTCGACGCGACCGACCGGCTGCTCGACCTGGTGCAGGCCATCGAGGCGGAGGGTATCCCCATCCACCACATCGATTTCGGCGGCGGTCTGGGCATTGACTACAACGGCGATACGCCACCCGCCGCCGACGCCCTGTGGCACCAACTGCTGGCCAAGCTCGATGCGCGCGGCTTTGGCCAGCGCGAGTTCCTGATCGAGCCTGGTCGCTCCCTGGTCGGCAACGCGGGCCTCTGCGTCACCGAAATCCTGTACCTCAAGCCTGGCGAGGAAAAGAACTTCTGCATCGTTGATGCAGCGATGAACGACCTTCCCCGTCCTGCCATGTACCAGGCATTCCACGCCATCGTTCCGCTCCAGCCGCGCTCCGACTGCGCTGCGACGAAGTACGACATCGTTGGGCCGGTGTGCGAAAGCGGTGACTGGCTGGGCCGGGACCGCAGCCTGGCGGTTCAGCAAGGTGATCTGCTGGCCGTGCTCTCGGCGGGCGCCTACTGCATGGCGATGTCCAGCAACTACAACACGCGCGGCCGTGCCGCCGAAGTGCTGGTGGATGGCACCCAGGCCCAGCTGATACGTACCCGCGAGACCGCTGCGGACACCTTCCGGAACGAGCGCCTGCTGCCCTGAGAATTCGCTTGATATCAATCAAGCACTCGCAGTAGGGTTTCTGTACAGTCGGTGTTTTTCCGCACTGCACCATCGACATGCCACTGGAACTCTACCGCGACAAGCACCATGCCTGCTACATGTTCACCAACCTCATCGAGGAAGACGGGCAAGCTGTACAGGCCAACCAGTTTCTGATCGTTGACGGCGGAACCGGGGCCATCATCGACCCGGGCGGCAATCTCGCGTACAACGAGTTGTACATGGGCATGTCCAAGCACTTCTCGCCCCAGCACCTGTCGTACCTGATCGCCTCGCACGCCGACCCGGACATCATCGCGTCGCTGGACCGCTGGATGTCGAGCACCCAGGCCAAGCTGGTCATCTCCACGGTCTGGGAGCGCTTTGTCCCGCACTTCACCAAGGCGGGCAAGACCGAAAACCGCGTCATCGGCGTGCCTGACAGGGGCGGCCGCCTTCCGCTCGGACACAATGAGCTGTGGCTGTTGCCAGCCCATTTCATGCACTCGGAGGGCAACTTCCATTTCTACGATCCAGTCAGCCGCATTCTTTTTACCGGCGATCTGGGCGTGTCCATGATGTCGGGGGCGCAGGCAGCGCGACCCGTCACCGATCTGGCCAGCCACATACCGCTGATGGAAGCCTTCCACCGCCGCTACATGGTGTCGAACAAGGTGTTGCGCCTGTGGGTCCGCATGGTGCGCCAGCTCAAGATCTCCATGCTGGTGCCGCAGCACGGCGCCCCCATCCAGGGTCCACAGGCCATCGCTGATTTCCTCGACTGGATCGAAAACCTGATGTGCGGCGTGGACCTGTTCGACGACCGCTCCTACCAGTTGCCCAGCGCGGCCATCGACCCAGTGATTCGCCCGGTGCGTGCCGCACCACAGATGGCGTATTCCTAATGAAAAATGGCTCTAGCGCTTATCCAATAAGCGCAAAGCGCTATCAATAATATAGCAATCAGTGCACACTGACGGCGTGCCGTTGCGCCGCCTCAATGCGGCGGCGGCGCCACTGGTGCCATACGCGCCAGCCCAGCAGCATCGCGAGGAGGACGCCATAAACCAGCACCTCGGCAAAGTCGTTCTTGCCAGCGCGCATCCAGTAGAAGTGCAGCACCGCGAGGATCGCCACGGCGTACACCGCGCGGTGCAAGGCACGCCAGCGTTTGCCACCCAACCCGCGGATCGCCCGATCAAACGAGGTCGCGGCCAACACGGCCAGCAGCAGGAATGCCAGCACCCCCACCAGGATGAAGGGCCGCTTGGCAATGTCCCGCAGGGTCTCGCCGCCGTCGAAGCCCATGTCGAACCAGGCATAGGCCAGCAGGTGCAGCAGCGCATAGAAGAATACGAACAGCCCAAGCATGCGCCGGAACCGGGCCAGCGCGGACCAGCCCGTCCACACCCGCAGCGGCGTGACGGCCAGCACCAGGCACAGCATGCGCAGCGTCCAGTCCCCGAGCGAGCGGATCAGCGCCTGTGCAGGGTTGGCGCCCAGCAGGTCGGCCGCCGCAGCCAGCACCAGCCAGACGGTCGGCCCCGTCGCCAGGAGAAACACGACGGGCTTGGCAGCCCAGTGCAGCAAGAACCTGTTCATGCCCACAGACCGGCCGGTGCTCAGAAGAACTTGCGCAGGTCCATCCCCGAATAGAGCTGACCCACCTGCGCTTCATAGCCGTTGAACATCAAGGTCTTGCGCTTCTTGGCGAACAAGCCATCCTCGCCAATGCGCCGCTCCGTGGCCTGGCTCCAGCGCGGGTGGTCCACCAACGGGTTCACGTTGGAATAGAAGCCGTACTCCTGCGGTGCTGCCTTGTTCCAGGCGGTGGCAGGCTCCTTTTCGGTGAAGCGGATCTTCACGATGCTCTTGGCGCTCTTGAACCCGTACTTCCAGGGCACCACCAGGCGCACCGGCGCGCCATTCTGGTTCGGCAGCACCTCGCCATACATGCCAAAAGCCAGCAACGTCAGCGGGTGCATGGCCTCATCCAGGCGCAGGCCCTCAACGTAAGGCCAGTCGAGCACGCGCGAACCCAGGAAAGGCATGCGCGCCTTGTCCGCCAGGGTCAAAAACTCCACATATTTCGCGCTGCCCAGCGGCTCCACGCGCCGGACCAGCTCAGACAGCGAATAGCCGACCCAGGGGATCACCATCGACCAGCCCTCCACGCACCGCAGGCGGTAGATGCGCTCTTCCTGCGCGTTGAGGCGCAGCAAATCTTCCAGTGCGTACTTGCCCGGTTTCTTCACCAGCCCCTCCACCTCCACGGCCCAGGGGTCGGTCTTGAGCGTATGGGCATTGCGTGCAGGATCGGCCTTGTCGGTGCCGAACTCGTAGAAGTTGTTGTAGGTGCTGGCGTCCTGGTAGGACGTCGGCTTGTCCAGCGTGCTGGCGCCGGGCACGGCCGAAGGGGCTGCAGCCAGAGCAGCCAGCTTGCCAGGGCGCGTGGCGGCCTGCGCCAGCGCATCGCGCCCGGCCCAGGCCGCGAGCGCAGCCCCTGCGCCACCCAGGGCCAGGGTCTGCAAAACGCGGCGACGCTCCTCGTACACGGTACGGGGGGTGATTTCCGAAGGAATGGGGTGCGTGAACCCTCGGTCACGGTGCAAGCGAGACATGGCGAACTCCCAACAGCGGTGTGGACGGCATCGCAGCGGCACAATGCCCTGCATGGCTATTCGTACCGCCAGCGCTGCAGGTTACAGCGCAGGAGACCAGGGCGTTGCCCAGGGCTGTGCAAAACCCTACATCACAGGTTGCCGTAGCTGTGCAGCCCGCTGAGGAACATGTTGACGCCGAGGAAGGCGAAGGTGGTCACCACCAGCCCCACCAGCGCCCACCAGGCCGACACCGTGCCGCGCAGCCCTTTCATCAGGCGCATGTGCAGCCAGGCGGCGTAGTTGAGCCAGACGATCAGTGCCCAGGTTTCCTTCGGGTCCCAGCTCCAGTAGCCGCCCCAGGCCTCGGCGGCCCAGAGCGCGCCCAGCACCGTGGCAATGGTGAAGAAGGCAAAGCCCACGGCGATGGACTTGTACATCACATCGTCGAGCACCTCGAAGGACGGCAGGCGCTCGCCAATGCGGCGGCGACCCGCAAGAATGGCCCCGACGATGAGCGCGGACACACCGAAATACACCATCCAGTAGCTACTGCCCGCTTCGGTGGAACCCTGGCGGAACACCAGGGGCTCGAAGCACAGCACCACACCCAGCAGCCACAGCGGTGCCAGCTTGTACCAGCGCGTCTCGCCCGCCTGTTGCTTGATGAGGTAGGCAAAAGCCACCATCGCCGACAGCGCGAAGGTACCGTAGCCGATAAAGTTGGCCGGCACATGCAGCTTCATCCACCAACTCTTGAGCGCAGGCACCAGCGGCTGGATCTCATGCGCCTCGCGCACCACGGTGTACCAGAGCAGGAAACCCACGGCCGCGCTCACCACCAGCATCACGAAGGCGCCCAGCGAGCGCGTCTGGTACTGCTCCTCGTAGTACAGGTAGAACAGCGCCGTCATCCAGCAGAACATCACGAACACCTCGTAGAGGTTGCTCACCGGAATGTGGCCCACGTCAGGGCCCAGCAGGTAGCTCTCATACCAGCGCACCATGGTGCCAATCAGCGCCATGGCCACCGCCACCCAGGC
Source organism: Acidovorax sp. 210-6 (assembly GCF_010020825.1). Classification (GTDB taxonomy): domain Bacteria; phylum Pseudomonadota; class Gammaproteobacteria; order Burkholderiales; family Burkholderiaceae_C; genus Simplicispira; species Simplicispira sedimenti. The sequence continues at coordinate 738,234 of NZ_JAACJE010000001.1, read as the reverse complement.
CAGCCGCGAACCCAGCAGTGACAGGGTGCTGCCCTCGCCGCGCGAGAACATGCCGATCCAGTAGAAGATCGTGCTCATGAAGAAAACCACGCTCATCCACAGGATGGCGGACTGGCTGGAGAGGAAATACTTGAGACCGAACACCGCCTCGGCGCGCTCCAGACTGCCTGCACCGTCCTGCTGGTACAGGCCGATGGCCATCAGCGACAGCGCAGCCACCACCAGCATCAGGGTGCGCAGCGGGCGCCAGAACCAGCCCAACCAGATCGCGCCGGGGATGGAGCCCAGCAGAATGCCTTTCTCGTACACATCCATGTAGGCTGCGTAGCGCTGCAGCGCGAACAGCCCGCCCGCCACCACGATGGCGGCAAACAGCCAGTCCAGCCAATTCCGGCGTGCGAAGAATCCCTCGTTGAGGGTCACCGTGGTGGTGGTTGCGGTGTTCATGTGGAGCCTCCATGGCGGGACGTCGGTGCGACCCCGATGAGTTTCTCGGTCAGTTGGGCGAACTCGCGGTCGCCATCCATTGTCTTGCGGTTGGTGGACAGCGCCATGGTGGCGTGCGCGCCCCCATCGTGTGGCTTGACCCAGACCCAGACGCGCCGCTCGCGGATGTAGAGCATGGCGAAGATGCCGACGATCAGCAGGGCACAGCCCAGATACACGATGTTCTTGCCCGGTGCGCGCGCCACCTCAAACACGCTGGCCTGCACCTGTGTGAAGTCCTTGAGCGCCAGCACCACGGGCGCAGGGTAGATCTGCGCATCGCTCAAGGCCACCACCATCTGCGTCATGAAGGCCAGGGTCTGCTCATTGGACTCCAGCGGCTTGAGTCCGGCCTGCTGGCGCGTGAGCTGGGCCAGTTCGTACAAGGCACCGTTGAGGATACGCACCAGCACCTCGCTGGCCCGCTCGCGTTCGGCCTCGGGGACATTCTTTTCCAGGAAGCGGGCAATCGCGGGCAAGCCGCCGATGTACTGGCCATCTTCGTCCGGGCCACCGGCGTAGAGTGCCAGTGTGCGGGACGCCGACTGCGCCAGCTGCTCCACCATTTCCTTGCGCCCACCCTCCATGGCCTGGGTCGCATAGCGCAACACGGCCTGCTCGCGCGCGGCCGGGTCCTGCAGCGCAAGGCGCATGCGCATGAAACCGTCGATACCCCCTTGCTCATCCACAGGCACACGCAGGTAGCGGAAGGTTTCTGCTTGGCTCTCGCGCACCCCCAGGAGGAACACCGGCGGATTGCCGTCGCCCATGTCCACGGGCAGCATGTAGTTGTGGTACTCCCGCGCCTGCCCTGCCGCATCACGCAGCTTGTAGCCAATGCTGGGGCCGACATTGCGCAGGTCTTTGTTTTTCGCAGTCTTGTTGGCCGCGCCCATGCGCGCACCGATGGACGCCCCCAGATCCACCTTGCGCACATCCGCGCCCGATGAGGTCTTTTCCCCGCTGTCGCTGAAATTCTCGACGTTGATGGTGCGCAGGGACACCAGTTCCAGCGCCAGCGGTTCGCCGCCCGTGTCCTTCAGCGGCTGGGCTCGGCCGCCAATCACCCCCTGCACTTCGAAACCCGAGGCCTTGGGCACCATGGGCAGGGCGCTGAGCGTGACCGAGGAGCCCCCGTCGTCGAACCCCGACTGGTAGATCTCGATGCCCTTGAAACGCGCAGGGTGATTGACCTCGATGCGTTGCTCGGTCTTCTCTCCCGTGGCCTTGTCGTGGATGACCACGTCGCTGGCGAACAGCTTGGGCATGCCCGATTCGTAATGTTCGATGATGAACTTCTTGAGCTCCAGCGAGAACGGCAGCTCCTGCACCAGAATGCCGTCCGACTGGCTCAGGATGGCGGTGCTCGACTGCGTTCCCTCGGTCACCATCAGATTGCCCCGGAAGGTGGGGTTGGTGGCCGCCAGCCGGTGCGCGGCGGGCACGTCGGCAATCATGCCGCCACCCGCAAAGGTGGACTTGCCGTTGAACCACATCTGCGCGCGCACGACCAGGTCGCCATCGAACAGCCCCCCCAGGCAGATCAGCACGATGGCACTGTGGGCTGCGATGTAGCCAATCTTGTTGGCCGCACCGGCCTTGGCCGCCACCATCCAGCCCGTGCCAGGGCCCGCAGCGGTGTCGCGCTGCTGGAGCTTGACCTTCCAGCCCCCGCCCGCCAGCATCTGGCCGATGCGCCGCGCTTCGGTCGCAGCATCCTGCGCCAGCGTGGCCTCGGCCTTGTGGTGAAAGGCACGCAGGTTCTGTTCGCGGATGTTTTCCTTGTAGGTGCGCAGGTCCGCCAGAATCTTGGGCGTGTTGCGCACGATGCACAGCGAGGTGCTGATGACCAGGAACGCCAGGATCACCAGGAACCACCAGGCGCTGTACACCGCGTTGAGCTGCAGCGTGGCAAACAGCTTGGCCCAGAACGGACCAAACTGGTTCACATAGTTGATGGTGGGCTCATGCTGCTTGAGGACTGTGCCGATCACCGAGGCGATGCAGATCACCGTGAGCAAGGCAATGGCAAAACGCATCGAGGACAACAGTTCGATGCTGGTGCGCAGCGTCTGCGAGCCGGTACGGATGCGCACGCCTTGGGTGGTTTCAGACATGGAAGGGAGTATGCAGCGCCGAATGAAAAAGGGCGGGACCATCCTTGGATGGCCCCGCCCGCTTTAGTGCTTGTAGTCCAGCAATTGGTTCCCTCCGGCCCTGCGGGGCCGGGCGGGATGGGGATCAGCGCAGGCCGGCGATGTAGTCCGCCACCGCCTTGATCTCGCGGTCGTTGAGCTTGGCTGCCACGCCGGTCATCTGGAGGTTGTTCTTGCGCACGCCGTCACGGAACGCCTTGAGCTGCGTTTCGGTGTAGGCCGCATGCTGGCCTGCCAGGCGCGGGTACTGCGCAGGAATGCCGGCACCGTTCGGGCTGTGGCAGGCAGCGCAAGCGGCGATGTTGCGATCGGCAATGCCGCCGCGATAGATGCGCTCTCCCAGTGCAACCAAGGCCTTGTCGGTGGCTTCGCCGGGCTTGGCAGGCTTGGTGGCCAGCCAGGCGGCAATGTTCTTCATGTCCTGCTCTTCGAGCATGGAAGCAAAGCCCTGCATGACGGCGCTCTCGCGCTTGCCGCTCTTGAATTCCTGCAGCTGCTTGACCAGGTATTCAGGGTGCTGTTGGGCCAGCTTGGGGTTTTCGGCCAACGGGGCATTGCCGTCTTCGGCGTGGCAGGCCACGCAGACCGTGCCAAAGCTGGCGGCACCCTTTTCCAGGTCGGGCTTGGCCTGGGCGGGCGCGGGACCAGCAGCAAAGGCGGCGGTGGCGGGCGCTGCCAGCGCGGCAGCCATGAGCAGGGGGGCTAGCAACTTCATATCGGGGGTCTTGTTAATGGTGGCGCAAAACCCCGCGATTCTACAATGCGACTCCGCCCCCACCAATTGATCCATGACACGCACCGTTTCCACGCCCCCCACCGACGCCCCCGCCACCAGCGGCGACGCCCGCTCCGCCCTGGGCTGGATGCACACGGCGCGCTTCCTCACCACGGCGGCACAACTGCACCAACTGCCCGCCGTCGATGTGCCCGAGATCGCCTTTGTGGGCCGCTCCAACGCGGGCAAGTCCACCTGCATCAACACGCTGACGCAGCAAAAGCAGCTCGCCTTCGCGTCCAAGAAGCCCGGCCGCACGCAGCACATCAACCTGTTCTCGCTCGGCCGCCAGAACCAGACGGACGCCGTGCTGGCCGACCTGCCCGGCTACGGCTACGCCGCCGTCTCGCGCTCGGACAAGGTGCGCTGGCAACAGGTGATGGTGAACTACCTCGTCAGCCGCCCCAGCCTCACCGGCATCGTGCTGCTGTGCGACCCACGCCTGGGCCTGACCGAGCTGGACGAGGCGCTGCTCGAAGTGGTGCGCCCGCGTGTCGAGGAAGGGCTGAAGTTCCTGGTGCTGTTGACCAAGGCCGACAAGCTCACGCGCGCCGAGCAGGCCAAGGCGCTGTCGATTGCGCGACTGCAAGCAGGCGGCGGCGAGGTGAAGATGTTCTCCGCGCTCAAGAAACAGGGCGTGGAAGAAACCGCACAGCTCCTGTGGCAGTGGGCCCACCCGGCACCGGCCGCCGACACCCAAGCCAGCACCGACCCCGAGGCCGACCCCGCAACCGAGGCTGGCCACGCAACCGAGGCTGGCTCCGACTGAGTCAGCGCATCGGCAGGCGCAGCGGTTTGCAATGAAACTGGCCGCTGGCGCTTACAAATAAAGCGCTAGCAGCTATTATTTTTATAGCATCATGAGCGCTCGTATCGATATCACCCTGCCCCACGGCACCCGCCTGCACTGCCACACGGCTGGTGAGCGCGGCCGGCCCGTGCTGCTGTTCCTGCACGGCTTTCCCGAAGGTGCCTTCATCTGGGACGGCCTGCTCGATCATTTCGCCCAACCCGCGCACGGCGGCTACCGCTGCGTGGCGCCCTACCTGCGGGGCTTTGGCGCATCCAGCAGCCCGACGGACGTGGCGGCCTACCGCCCCAAGTTTCTGGTGCAGGACCTGGCCGCCCTGATTGCCGCCGAATGCGGCGAAGGCACGCCCCTGGAATGCCTGGTGGCGCACGACTGGGGCGGCGCCGTGGCCTGGAACCTGGCCAACCAGCACCCGCAGCTGCTGCGCCGCCTGGCCATCGTCAACTCCCCCCATCCCGGCGCCTTTGTGCGCGAGCTGCAACACAACGCCGCACAACAGGCTGCCAGCCAGTACATGCACTTCCTGTGCCGCCCGGATGCCGAGGCACTGCTGGCCGAGAACGATTTCCGCCGCCTGTTCGCCTTTTTCAACGCCCCGGACGGCACGCCGCCTCCCTGGCTGACCGAGGCAGTGCGCCAGCAGTACCGCGCCCTGTGGCAGCAGGGCTTGACGGGCGCCTGCAACTACTACCGCGCCAGCCCGCTGCGCCCGCCGCGCGAGGGCGACCCTGGCGCTGCCGCGGTGAGCCTGCCCGAGTCCATGCTGCAGGTGGCGGTCCCTACGCTGGTGCTGTGGGGCATGGACGATCCTGCGCTGTTGCCTGGCCTGTTGGACGGCCTGCCGGGCTGGGTGCCAAAGCTGCAATTGCAGCAGGTGGCAGGAGCGTCGCACTGGCTGGTGCACGAGCAGCCTGAGCGCTTGGTTCGGGCGCTGGGTGATTTCTTGCTGGCCAGTTGATGTTCTGGCTTTTGATTGGTAGGCACTGGGGCTGAGACGGCTGGTTTTTTGAAGTTGGCTGGCCGGGTCTCGCCCCGGCGGGCGACTCACTTTCTTTCGCTTCGCCGAAAGAAAGTAAGCAAAGAAAGGGCGACCCTGCTGCCCGTGACCCCCACGCTGCGCGCGGGGGCAGCCTGCGATGCTCGTTCGCGGGGCGTGCTGCGGAACTCACTGCGCTGCTACGCAGCTTCGTTCGGACAACCGCAGCAAGTCAGGCCTCGAAGGCGTGTGTCCTGCGGCACACGCCCGCCCCACGCCCTGCGCTTCTCGGCACGGGCAGAAGGGCTTGGCAGGTTCCGTGCCATCGCTGCGCTTGGCCTGGCATGCGCAGCGCGCAGCGCCTGCGTTCTTCGGGGCCGAGCGCAGCGATGGCCCGTGTTCTTTTCAACCCCTTATGGCTGCGCCTGCGGCGGGGCGTTTGCGGGGTGGGCATGCGCGTCGAAGCGCGCATGCTTTGTCATCTGACTCGCCGCATTTGTTCGAACGGAGCGCCGCAGGCGCGCAGTGAGTTATGCGGCGCACCCCGCAAGCGCACCAACGCAGGTTTGCCCCCGTAGCGTAGCGCGGGGGTCGCAGACTGTGGGTCGCCTTTCTTTTGGGTACTTTTCTTTGGCGAAGCAAAGAAAAGTACCTCGCCCGCCGGGGCGAGACCCGGCCAGCCGCCCTCAGCAAAGCCAAAACCACAGCAGAAACTATCAAAACAATAGCTACCCGCGCTTACCCAATAAGCGCTAGAAGCCAATATCACTGATAAACCGAAGGCTCCCCCTCCGGCCGCGACTTGAACCGCTTGTGCACCCAGTAGTACTGCCCCGGCATGGTGAGAATGGCGGACTCCAGCTCTCGGTTCATGCGCGCGGTATCGGCTTCAACGTCCTCGGTGGGGAAATCCGCCCAGGCAGGGGTGAGCTCGGCGACGTAGCCCGTGGGCGTCATGCGCGTGTACATGCCCAGCACCTTGGCCCGCCCCAACCGGGCAAAGCGCGAGAGCGAGGTCACGGTGGCCGTGGGCACACCAAAAAATGGCACAAAAACAGACTCGCCCCGGCCAAAATCCATGTCCGACAGCAGGTACAGCAGCCCCCCCTTGCGCAGATTCGAGATGATGGGCTTGACCCCCTGGCTGCGGTTGAGCATGCGCACATCGCCAAAACGCTGGCGCCCCGCCATGAACCAGGCGTCCACATCCGGGTCCGGATGGGTGGAAAAAATCGAGGTGAACGCGCGCGAAGTGCGCAGTGGCAACGCCAGACCGCCAGCGTCCATGCCATAGAAATGCGGTGCAAAGATGATGGTGGGCGTGTCGCCATCCAGTTCGTGCAGCGCGCCCGTCAGTTGCACCCGCTGCTCGACCACGCTGCGCGGAGCCGCCCACAGCCAGCTGCGGTCCAGCCAGGTCTGGCAGAACACCACAAAGGTCTCACGCGCCCACACCTTGCGCTGCGCCAGCGTGGCCTGCGGAAAGCACAGCTCCAGGTTGCGCAGCGCCACACGTCTGCGCGGGGCGGCCAGCACAAACAGCACCCGACCAAGGGCCCAACCCAGGCCGCGCAACATGGGCAGCGGCAGGCGTGCCAGCACCTGCTGCATGAACCAGACACCCAGGCGCGCGCTCATGGCGAAACCTCCGTGCTGCGCACTGCGGTGCGAGCTCGCTTGGGAACGGCCCGGCGCGCGCTCATTGGAAAACCTCCGTGCTGCGCACTGCGGTGCGAGCTTGCTTGGGAACGGCCCGGCGCGCGCTCATGCCTCCCCCCCGGTTCGCAGCAGGGGGCGCGGCTGCTTGTAGCGCGCATAGCCCCACAGGTACTGCTGCGGGCACTGGCGAATGGTCTGTTCCATGGCCTGGTTGATTTGTTGCACGGCCAGCTCCAGCACGTCGGACAGGGGCGTGGCCAGTTCCTCCAGGTAGAGGTGGTAGCCCCGGCCCCAGGGCTCACGCTCGCAGCGCGCCAGCACCACGGCAGCGCCGGTCTGCTGCGCCAGGCGTGCGGCCAGCGTCATGGTGTAGGCGGCACGCCCGAAGAACGGCACCCACAGGCCCTGCCCATCGGGCGGCACCTGGTCGGGCAACAGCCCCACGGCCTCCCCCCGGCGCAAGGCCTTGATCATCTGGCGCACGCCCATCAGCTCGGTGGGTACCGCCTGCACGCCGGGGCGGTTGCGCGCGGTGCGCATCACCTCGGCAAGCCAGCGCTGACGGGCCGGGCGGTACAGGATGGTGATGGGGCCATGCGCGGCGCTCCAGCGCTGGGCTGCGGCCTGCACCGACAACTCGAAGCACCCCAGGTGCGGCGTGAGGAACACGATGCCCTTGCCCGCCGCCCAGGCGCGCTCCACGCATTCGGCGTTCTCAAAACGGCATGCCGGCAGCGCACCCAACCAAAGCCGGGGCAACTCAGCCGCCATGCGCCCGGCATGGCCCACGGCCGCGCGCACCTGCGCAAAGCGGTAACCCGCCAATTGCGCATTGGCCAGAAAGCGCCGCCGGTAGGTCGGCGATGCACAGAACGCCACCCAGCCCAGTGCAGCGCCCAGGCCGTGGAGCAGCCACAGAGGCCACAGGGACAAAAATCGGAAGAGGAAAGACATTAAAATGGAATGACAGTCGCTGAGTTAACCGAGCAACTTGCAGGGCGACGATAAACAAATCTGCTAAAGCGTTCGCCAAGGCTCCAGCGGCCAGGGCAACGCCCAAGACAACGCAACACTGGAGTTTATTCAAATGGCGAACGACTTCCTCTTTACTTCGGAATCCGTTTCTGAAGGTCACCCCGACAAGGTGGCCGATCAGATCTCGGACGCCATTCTCGACGCGATTTTCACCCAGGACCCCCGCTCCCGCGTTGCTGCTGAAACGCTGTGCAACACCGGCCTCGTGGTGCTGGCCGGTGAAATCACCACCAACGCCCATGTGGACTACATCCAGGTGGCGCGCGACACCATCAAGCGCATCGGCTACGACAACACCGAATACGGCATCGACTACAAGGGCTGCGCCGTGCTCGTGGCTTACGACAAGCAGAGCAACGACATCGCCCAGGGCGTGGACCACGCCTCGGATGACCACCTCAACACCGGCGCCGGCGACCAGGGCCTGATGTTCGGCTATGCCTGCGACGAAACGCCCGAGCTGATGCCCGCGCCCATCTACTACGCGCACCGCCTCGTCGAGCGCCAGGCCCAGCTGCGCAAGGACGGCCGCATGCCCTTCCTGCGCCCCGACGCCAAGAGCCAGGTGACCATGCGCTACGTGGACGGCAAGCCCCACAGCATCGACACCGTGGTGCTCTCCAGCCAGCACAGCCCCGAGATGAGCGATGGCCACCACATGAAGCCCGCCTTCATCGAGGCCGTGATCGAAGACATTATCAAGCCCGTGCTGCCCAAGGACTGGATCACGGCCGACACCAAGTACCTCATCAACCCCACGGGGCGCTTTGTCATTGGCGGCCCCCAGGGCGACTGCGGCCTCACTGGCCGCAAGATCATCGTGGACACCTACGGCGGCGCCTGCCCGCACGGCGGCGGCGCGTTCTCGGGCAAGGACCCGACCAAGGTGGACCGCAGCGCCGCCTACGCCGCGCGCTATGTGGCCAAGAACATCGTGGCCGCCGGCCTGGCGCGCCAGTGCCAGATCCAGGTGGCCTACGCCATCGGCGTGGCCCGGCCCATGAACGTGACGGTCTATACCGAAGGCACGGGCGTGATCCCCGACCACGAAATCGCCAAGCTGGTGCAGGAGCACTTCGACCTGCGCCCCAAGGGCATCATCCAGATGCTGGACCTGCTACGCCCCATCTACAGCAAGACCGCCGCCTACGGCCACTTCGGCCGCGAGGAGCCCGAGTTCACCTGGGAGCGCACCGACAAGGCAGCCGCGCTGCGTGCAGCGGCCGGGCTGTAAAGCCCGGCAACCCGCGTCAGCGGGTTCGGCAGCCTTTGCGGCGCAGGCTCATTTCGCGCAGCGAAGCGAAGGCCCGCAGGGCCGGGCCGGAGCCACAAAGCCCAAGCGCCGCGCGCAGCAGCCGGGCCGTGAAGACAGCCGCACCCGGTAAAGTAGCTGAACATGCACGACACCGCCATCCTCATCGGGCGCTTCCAGCCCGTGCACGCCGGGCACCTGGCACTGCTGCAGCATGGCCTGGCGCAGGCCCGGGAAGTCATCATCGTCCTGGGCTCGGCCTTTGCGGCACGCTCGACGAAAAACCCGTTCACCTGGCAGGAGCGCGCCGCCATGCTGCGCGACGCCTTGCCGGCAGCCGACCGCGAGCGTCTGCGCTTTCTGCCGGTGCGTGACCGCTACGACGAGCCCGCCTGGGTGCAGGATGTGCGCCGGGGTGTGGCCCGGATGCTGCCCACGCCATCGGAACAGCGGGTGGCGCTGGTGGGCCATTTCAAAGATGCCAGCAGCAACTACCTGCGCCGCTTTCCGGGGTGGACACTGCTGGATCTGCCGCGCCAGGGCAGCATGGACGCCACCGCCATCCGCGATGCTTACTGGGCTGCCACCCCTGGCACGGTGAGCGCGGCGCTGGCCCCTCTGGCCCAGGACATGCCGCCCAGCACCCTGCGCTTCCTGCACGACTTTGCGACACTGCCCGCCTACGCCGCCCTGCAAGAGGAATGGCGCGTATTGCGCGACTACCGTGCCTCCTGGGCGCAAGCGCCCTACCCTCCGGTGTTTGTCACGGTCGATGCCGTGCTGCGCTGCCAGAACCATGTGCTGCTGGTGCGCCGCGGCCAGGCGCCCGGCAAGGGCCTGTGGGCTGCGCCCGGCGGCTTTCTGGAACCCCGCGACACACTGTGGCAATCCTGCCTGCGGGAACTGTCGGAAGAAACCGCCTGCCCCCTGGACGAGGCCACGCTGCGCGCCGCCCTGCGCGCGGTCAAGGTGTTTGACCACCCGGACCGCAGCCAGCGCGGCCGCACCATCACCCACGGGCACTATTTCGACCTGGGCAACATCCCGCTCCCGCCGGTGGTGGGCGGCGACGACGCTCAGCAGGCGCTCTGGGTGCCGCTGGATCAACTGGCAGCCATGGAAGACCAGTTGTTTGAAGACCACTTCCACCTGCTGGACAGTTTTCTGGGGCTGACCACTCCCGCCTGACACGGCCCTACCGGAAATCCCTGCTCTGCGTGGCCAAACGCCCCAGCAGCGGCGACACATCCCACAGCCGATGCGCGATGAGGTTGCACACCGCCCCCTCACGCTGCCAGCGCCCCTGCACCAACAGCAGGCGAGCGCCCAGCAACGCCTGGCGCTGGGCCTCCTTCACGTGCCGCCAGACGATGATCTGCGTGCTGCCGTGCTCGTCTTCGAGCGAAACGAAGACCGTGCCCTTGGCCGTGGGGGGCTGCTGGCGCAGCGTCACCATGCCGACAGTGCGCACCCAGCGCCCATCGCGCACATGCTGCAGTTGTGCCGAGGTTCGGGCCCGGTAACGCTCCAACTGCGGTCGCAGCAAGGCCAGGGGGTGGCTGCGCAGCGTCAGGCCAACCGAGGCGAAATCCCAGAGCACCTCCTCGCCCTCAGGCGCGGCGGGCAGCGCCAGAAATTCCTCGTCCACCGGGGCGTCCTGCAGCAACGCGGGCGGTGCGTGGAGCGCGGCTGCCTCCCACACCTGCTGGCGGCGGTGACCCGCAAGCGGGGCCAGGGCACCCGCTGCGGCCAGCAGCCGCATCTCGTGCTGCTCCAACCGTGCACGGCGCGCCAGCGCCTCGGTGCTATCGAAGGGCGCCACGGCACGCTCGGCCACGATGCGCGCAGCGCTGGCCGCGGGCAGGCCCTGCACGAGGTGCAGGCCCAGGCGCACGGCGGGTGTGTTGTGCAGATCCTCCAGCGTGGATTCCACAGCGCTGTGCACCACATCCACCGGCCGCACTTCCACGCCGTGGCGGCGCGCGTCCTGCACGAGCTGGCTGGGCGTGTAAAAGCCCATGGGCTGGCTGTTGAGCAGCGCCACGAGGAAGGCCGCCGGCTCGTGCCGCTTGATCCAGGCCGAGGCATAGACCAGCAGCGCGAAGCTGGCCGCGTGGCTCTCCGGGAAACCATATTCCGAAAACCCCTTGATCTGCTCGAAGATGGCTTCGGCGAACTCCTGCGCATAGCCGCGCTCGGTCATGCCGCCCACGAGCCGGTGGTAATACTTCTCCAGCCCGCCCTTGCGCTTCCAGGCCGCCATGGCGCGGCGCAGGCCGTCGGCCTCGCCGGGCGTGAAGCCCGCCGCGAGCATGGCGATCTGCATCACCTGCTCCTGGAACACCGGCACGCCCAGCGTGCGGCCCAGCGCGCTGCGCAGCGCCTCGCTGGGGTAGGTGACCGGCTCCTTGCCCTGGCGCCGGTTCAGGTAGGGGTGCACCATGCCGCCCTGGATGGGACCGGGCCGCACAATGGCGACCTCGATCACCAGGTCGTAGAAGCACCGCGGGCGCAGGCGCGGCAGCATGCCCATCTGCGCCCGGCTCTCGATCTGGAACACGCCGATGGTGTCGGCCCGGCAGACCATGTCGTAGGTGGCGCTGTCTTCAGCGGGAATGTCCTGCATGCGGAACACCTGGCCGCGCCGCAGGCCGATCAGGTCCAGCGCGCGCCGGATCGCCGACAGCATGCCCAGGGCCAGCACATCGACCTTGAGCAGGCCGGCGGCGTCGAGGTCGTCCTTGTCCCACTCTATCACCGTGCGCTCGGGCATGGAGGCGTTTTCCACCGGCACCATGCGGCACAGCGGCCCCTGGGTGAGCACAAAGCCGCCCGTGTGCTGCGACAGGTGGCGCGGAAACCCCAGCAACTGCTGCGTGAGCGTGATGAGCTGGCGCACGGCCAGATCGTCCGCCGGGATGCCCAGCTCCGCGAAACGCTCAGGCCGCACACCCGCGCCGTCAAACCACTTCTGGCCCTTGGCGATGGCATCTACCGTGGCCAGATCAAAGCCCAGGGCCTTGCCCACATCGCGGATTGCGGACTTGGGCCGATAGCTGATGACGGCGGCTGCCAGCGCCGCACGGTCGCGCCCGTACTTCTGGTACAGGTACTGGATCACCTCCTCACGGCGCTCGTGCTCAAAGTCGATGTCGATGTCCGGGGGTTCGTTGCGCTCGCGGGAGATGAAGCGCTCGAACAGCACCGACATGCGCGCCGGGTCCACCTCGGTCACGCCCAGGCAGTAGCAGACCACGCTGTTGGCGGCCGAGCCGCGCCCCTGGCACAGAATGTTCTGGGAACGTGCAAAGGCCACGATGTCGTACACCGTGAGGAAGTAATGCTCGTAGCGCAGCTCGCAGATCAGGGCCAGCTCGTACTCGATCAGCGCCTGCACCGGGGACGGAATGCCCGCAGGCCAACGCCCCTCCGCGCCCTGGTAGGTCATTTGGCGCAGGTAGCTGGCGGCCGTGTGGCCGCGCGGCACCACCTCGTCCGGGTACTGGTACTTCAGCGCGTCCAGGCTGAAATGACAGCGCTGCGCCACCTGCAGCGTCTCGGCCAGCAGCTCGGCGGGAAAGGTGTGCGCCAGGCGCAGCCGGGTGCGCAGGTGCTGCTCGGCGCTGCGCTCCAGCGCATGGCCACATTCCGTGAGCGGCTTGCCGATGCGCGTGGCCGTCAGCACGTCCTGCAGCGGCTTGCGCGAGCGCACATGCATGTGCACATCGCCCACGGCCACCAGGGGCAGCGCCGTCAGTTCCGACAGGGTGCGCAGGCGGTGCAGCCAGAGCTCATCATCCAGGCGGCGCAGCTGCTCCACCCCGACCCAGCACCGGCCTGTGAACTGCCCCAGCGCCCAGCGCCCCAGGGCCAGCAGCTGCGTGTCGGTGGAATGGCGTTCAGGGCACAGCAGCACCAGACAGTCGGCCAGTGCCACACCCGTGAGATCGGCCTGCGCAAGATGGTAGGCACCTTTCTCCGACGCGCGCCGCAACCGGGTGATGAAGGCGCACAGGTTGCCGTAGCCCTGCAGGTTCTGCGCCAGCACGACCAACACGCAAGGCGCACCGTCCGCAGCGCGGGGCTGCACCCGAAACTGCGCTCCCAGCAGCAGATGCAGGCCCACGGCCTTTGCCGCCACATGGGCGCGCACGGCCCCGGCCAGACTGCACTCGTCGGTCAGGGCCAGTGCCCGGTAGCCCAGCGCGTGGGCGCGCTCCACCAGCTCGTGTGGATGGCTCGCGCCACGCAGGAAGGTGAAGTTCGAGATGCAGCGCAGTTCCGCATAGTCCGGCAGTGATCGGGAGGGGGTGTTCATTGCCGAAGCCTCAGCCAAAGTACCCATGCAGGAACCACGCCGCCTGGTCCCCCGCCAGTCGCTGCTGAAACACCCACAGCAAGCCGGCATGGGGGCTGCGGGCAAGCCAGTAGTCACGCTGCACGTTGAGCGCCTGGGCATCGCTCCCCTGGCCGCTGCGGTGCCACCAACCACCCTCCACACGGTCAGGCCCCAACAGCAGTTGCAGCGGCCCCTGGTAATGCGGCCGGTGCTGGCGTTCCTCCAGACGCAGCGGCACCTCCAGCAACCAGGGGGGCAGCGGCATGCCGGAACCTGCGGTGGCCTGGCGCGGGCGGTGTGCCAGATCGCTGTGCCAATGCTGCATCCACTCAGGCCGGTGGTCCGCGCAGAGCACGGGCAAACACACGGCCTGCGGGCCCAGGCGGGCCTGGATGCGTTCAAGCGCCGCGTGGATGCCCTCCCCCTGACGCTGGGGATCGGGCAACAGCGTGTGGTTGGTTCCAGCCCAGGGCTCCACCGTGTCGGCAGACAGTTCCAGTTCACCCACCGGCGCGGCCAGCACGACCTGGGCCAGATGCTCGGCCAGCAGACGCATGCAATGCTCCACGCTTTGCGTGGGCTGGGAGGTATGCACTGTGAGCGCTCCCCCATCGCCTGCCGACCGGGCGCGCATGGCATCGTGGTGCCAGTGCAGGGTGAAGGCCCGCACGCCGCAGTGGCGCGCAGCCAGCCAACCCGCCATCTGCACCAGCAGGCGCCTGGCGCCAAACAGCAGGGCAGGCGCATGCTCCACCCGCGCCATCAGTTCCAGCCGGGCCTGAAAGGTCGGTGGCAGGGTGATCCAGTCGTACGCCTCGGGCCGCAGGCCGTAGGCTTGGTCCAACGCAGCCAGCAAGGGAGCACCAAACCGGCGCACCAGCCCGCCACGCGGCAGGCGGCGCACCTGCCCCAGCGTGCGGCAGCCCACGCGTGCCAGTGTGGCCTGGTGCTGGCCCACAGCGGTCATGGCCTGCAATGGCAGGGCGTCGAGCCGCGACGCTAGCGCCTCCTCTGGCACCCGCCCACCGCCATGGCGCACCAGGGCCAGCGCCGCCAGGCCCGTGGGCGCCCAGGCCACGCGAGCACCCAGTTCGGCAGCGCCATGCTGCATGCACTGGCACAGCCGCTCCAACCCGCCAAACAGGCGAGCCGACGCAGACACTTCGGCCAGCACCGCGCCCTCCTGCAGGGCCACCCGGGGGGTGAACTGCAAGGCCCAGATGCCCAGCGCCATGGGGTCAATGGGCCAGGAGCCTGTGGGTTGTGGCAGGGGCAGCAATGCGACCCAGTGCGCGGACATCGGACAACTCCTTGGCCAGCGGCGCCTGTACCGTGGCAGCGGCAGACCCCAGGCGCGGCGGCAACATGTGCTGCAGATTGCCGGGAATGGCCTCCAAACGCAGCACGCCCTCGAACGCACTGCCCCGGCGCTTGGGAATGTGCACCTGCAGCACCCAATCCGGCCCCAAAGTCACCCCCACGCGCAACGGTGCAGGCGAGGCCTGCTGCAACGCACCTTCAGGACGGCACAGGAACACCGGCGCATCGCAGGACTGTGCGTGGATCTGCAAACGGCGGATCTGCTCGGGCCGCGCCTGCGGGAGCCAGGCGAGTACGGCACCCACGGGCCCTGCCTGGAGGATTTGTTCGGTGGCCCAGAGCCGCTCCAAAGGCGCAACGGCCCGCACCCACACCAGCTGCGCAGGCGGTACGCCCAGTTGCGCCAGCCCCCCGGCGTGCGGCGGCTGGGGTGGCGCCACCAGGTAAATGCGGCCACCCTCTTGCAGCAAGGCAGGCAGCGCGGGCCCCAACAGGCGCCATTCGCACCGCAGTGCCTGCGGCAGCAGCAGCTCCGTCACGGCTTGCGTGGGCCACCCGCCACCGGGCAACTGCGCATCCAATGCGCCAAACCCGGTGGGAACAGTGCGCGCCACCGCTCCCATCATGTCCACCCCGCGCCAGACAGCCGCAGCTACGGGGCCGGGAAGGGCTCCGGGGTCAAAGGCATGGACAGCTCCAAGGGTGGTAAAGGACATGGACAGGCATCAGCAAAAAACAACTGTATGAATATACAGTTTTTATACTGAACCACCAAACCCTCAATCCACCAGCGACACGGCCGCCAAGCCACGGCAATGGCAAGGCGGCCAGGCAAAGGGGGCGCTGAGATAAAAATGTGCTTTCGTCGGCTCGAGAGGCCGACGAACCAGGGCCCCGGCCTTGGCGTCGTCCCGCGCCTAGATTGGCGCGGTTTTCACCGTGTTCGCACTGGCAAAACTAGTGTGAACAGGCCCTAGCGCTTGCAGCGCGCGATGAAGTTTTCTTCGAACCGGCGCAGATCGGCCTTTTCGCCTTCGCTCAGGTCGGTACGCGCCTGCTTGGCGTGCAGAATGCGGCGCGACTCTGCGCATTGCTGCAAAAAGCGTTCTTCACGCTCACGCGAGGCCTGGTCAGCCAGGCGGGCCGCTTTTTCTTCCTCGCGCTGCTCTTTCTTGCGTGTATAGCTGTCTGTCGAGAGCTTGGAATAGGCTGCTTCTTCCTCCTCACGACACTCTCGCCTGTATTCCTTGCGCAGATCTTCGATGGCGTCGTACTTCAGCCCTCGGCTGCTGGCCGTGCGCATCGCTTGGTGAAGAGACCGGCAGCGACCGCTCATGTACTGGTGGTGCTCAGGCTCATCGCCGGAGGAGCGGGAAGACGGCCGGTAGCTGCTGGAAGACGACGAAGAGTAGCCGGAGGAGCGCGCAGGCCCACCCACTACCGCCGTGGTGCGCATGTCCGACGGACAGGGGCGCGAGAGCACATAGTTGTTGCCATTGGAATCCCGGCAGTGGTAGCTCATCTGGGCACTGGCTGCGCCTGCCCACAAACTGCCACCCACCAAAGCCATGCAGACCCAAACCGATTTCATGGTGTGCCCTCAACCCAAAAAAAACGAAATGTTACCGTGTGCCAGCACCTGCCAGCCCCAAACGGCGGCAAATTTCGAGCACCGCCGTACTTTGGTTCATCGTATAGAAATGCAGGCCCGGCGCCCCTGCCGCCAGCAGTTGTTCGCACAGGTGGGTGACCACATCCAGGCCGAACGCCCGAATGCCTGCCGCATCGTCGCCCAATCCCTGCAGGCGCAGGCGAATCCAGCGCGGCACTTCGGCGCCGCAGCTGTCGGCAAAGCGCAGCAGGCCGCTGGCGTTGGTGATGGGCATGATGCCCGGCACCACCGGCACGTCGGCGCCGAGCTTGCGCGCCTCGTCCACGAAGCGGAAATAGGCGTCGGCGTTGAAGAAGAACTGCGTGATCGCCGAGTTGGCACCCGCCTGAACCTTGGCCACGTAGGCCTGCAGGTCGGCCTGCGCCGACCTGGATTGCGGGTGCATCTCTGGGTAGGCCGCCACCTCCAGGTGGAAGTGGTCCCCGGTTTCGGCACGGATGAAGGCCACCAGGTCAGCGGCGTAGCGGAACTCGCCCATGCTGCCGTAGCCGCTGGGCAGGTCACCGCGCAGTGCCACCAGCCGACGCACGCCCATGGACTGGAACAGCGCCAGCCTCTCGCGCACCGAATCGCGCGACGCACCGACGCAGGTGAAATGCGAAGCCCCTTGCTGCCCCTCGTCCAGAATGGCCTGCACGGCCTGCAAGGTGCCGTCCTGGGTAGAGCCCCCCGCGCCGTAGGTCACCGAGCAGAACTGGGGCTGCAGGGCGTAGAGCTGCTGGCGCACGGCGCGCAGCTTCTCGATGCCCTCGGGCGTCTTGGGTGGGAAAAACTCGAAACTGACCGGCACGGCGGCCGGCGCGGCGTTGGCTGCGTTCATGCAGACCTCCTCGCATAGACAAAAAATTCCTGGTTGCCGTCACCGCCGCTGATGGGGCTGTCCATCCACGCACACACCTCCAGCCCCAGGCTGGCGCAGCAGTCGCGGATGCGCTGCTCGACCACGGGGTAGAGCGCGGCATCGCGCACGATGCCGCCCTTGCCCACCTGGCCGGGCTGCAGTTCGAACTGCGGCTTGACCAGCATCAGCAGGTGGCCGCCCGGCGCCAGCAGCGGTACCAGGGCAGGCAGCACCAGCGTGAGCGATATGAAGGACAGGTCACCCGTGACCAACTCGAACACCGGCGCGGTGCTTTCGCCCACCCAGGCCCGGAGGCGGCGGCGGGCGCCCGCAGCGGCGGGCGGCGCGGCGTCTTTGCGCTCGCGCGCCAGGTCGGCCTCCACGTCGTCGTCGCTCACGTCGTCGCTGTCGTCGTAGTCGGTCACCTCGCCATCACCAGACATCCAGCGGTACGGGCTTTCGGGCTCGGCATCGTCCTCCACAGCCGCAGGGGCCGGTTCGGACCAGGCGTCCTCCCAGGCCGCCTGCAGCGCCTCGGGCGTCAGCGCACGGGCGTTGATGCCTTCGAGGCAGACCACGCGCGGGTCCTGGCGCAACTGCGCGTGCAACTGGCCGTGGCCCACGTCCACGCCCACCACGCGGCGCGCCCCACGCTCCAGCAGGCAGTGCGTGAAGCCGCCGGTGGACTGGCCCACGTCCAGGCACTGCAGTCCCTGCACCGCCAGGCCCAGAGATTCGAGCGCACCATCGAGCTTGAGGCCGCCGCGCGAGACAAAGCGCGCCTCGGCCGCGTCCTGCAGTTGCAGTTCGGCCTGGGCCGGGATCTCTTCGCCGTTCTTGGCCACCCGGCTCCAAGGGCCGTGTGCGCCCAGGCGCCATTGCACCCCGCTGGCAATCAGCCGCTGAGCCTGCGAGCGGGTGCTGGCCAGCCCTTTTTCCACCAGAAGAACATCGGCACGCTGGGTTTTCATAAGCAAAACATGGCTTGAACGCCCTGATTACGGGCGCCGACAGCTATCAATTCAATAGCAAATAAATCAATAACGGTAGGTATCGGGCTTGTAGGGCCCTTGCTTGGGCACGCCGATGTAGGCGGCCTGCTCGTCCGTCAGTTCGGTCAGCATCGCACCCACCTTCTTCAGGTGCAGGCGCGCCACCTTCTCGTCCAGGTGCTTGGGCAGCACATAGACCTTGCCGTTCTCGTAGTAGTCGCTGTGGGTGAACAGCTCGATCTGCGCGATGGTCTGGTTGGCGAACGAGTTGGACATCACAAAGCTCGGGTGGCCCGTGCCGCAGCCCAGGTTCACCAGGCGCCCCTTGGCCAGCAGGATGATGCGCTTGCCGTCCGGGAAGATCACATGGTCCACCTGCGGCTTGATCTCTTCCCACTGGCAGTGCTCTTCGAGCTTGGCGACCTGGATCTCGTTGTCGAAGTGGCCGATGTTGCAGACGATGGACTGGTCCTTCATCGCCTTCATGTGCTCGAAGGTAATGACGTCGCGGTTGCCCGTGGTGGTCACGAAGATATCGGCCTTGTCGGCGGCGTATTCCATGGTCACGACCTTGAAGCCTTCCATCGCGGCCTGCAGGGCGTTGATGGGGTCGATCTCGGTCACCCACACCTGGGCGCTCAGCGCGCGCAGGGCCTGGGCCGAGCCCTTGCCCACGTCGCCGTAACCGGCCACCACGGCCACCTTGCCGGCAATCATCACGTCGGTGGCGCGCTTGATACCGTCCACCAGCGACTCGCGGCAGCCGTACAGGTTGTCGAACTTGCTCTTGGTCACCGAGTCGTTCACGTTGATGGCGCGGAACATCAGCGTGCCCTTGGCCGACATTTCCTTGAGGCGGTGCACGCCCGTGGTGGTTTCCTCGGTCACGCCGATGATCTGGGCGCTCTTGCGGCTGTACCAGGTGCTGTCCTCGGCCAGCTTGGCCTTGATGGCGGCGTACAGGATGCGCTCTTCCTCGCTGCCGGGGTTGGCCAGCACGGAGGCGTCCTTCTCGGCACGCTTGCCCAGGTGCATCAGCAGCGTGGCGTCGCCGCCATCGTCCAGGATCATGTTCGGGCCTTCGCCCTCGCTGCCCTTGGGGCCGAAATCAAAGATGCGGTGGGTGTAGTCCCAGTAGTCCACCAGGGTTTCGCCCTTGATGGCGAACACCGGCGTGCCGGTGGCGGCAATGGCGGCGGCGGCGTGGTCCTGGGTGGAGAAGATGTTGCACGAGGCCCAGCGCACGTCGGCGCCCAGGGCCTTGAGCGTCTCGATCAGCACGGCCGTCTGGATGGTCATGTGCAGCGAGCCGGTGATGCGCGCGCCCTTCAGGGGCTGCTTGGCCGCGAATTCCTCGCGGATGGCCATCAGGCCGGGCATCTCGGTCTCGGCGATGCGGATTTCCTTGCGGCCCCAGTCGGCCAGGCCGATGTCGGCGATGGCGGAGTCGGCGGAGGGTGCGTTGACGCGTGCGTTCATGGTTTGCTCCAAAGCATGTTTGAAAAAACCACTCGCCGGGGGAAGGGGAAAAGCTCACCACGCGGAAAGTGGATGAGCGTCGTTGCTATGACTCCGAGCCTCACGCCCCGCCAGTGCTGGGGGCGCTGCAACGCTCCTCGGATAGGCGCCGATTATAAAGGCAAAGGCCCGCAAGCGCTGCCCGCCCCACGGACAGGCCTGACAACGCCTGCCCGGTAAAATTGTCGTTTTCGCACGCCTGCCGGGGCGTCCTGTCCCCTGCGCACTCCCTTCTGGAATTCCTTGTGTCCTACGCCCCCGAAACCCGGCGCCGCCGCACCTTTGCCATCATTTCCCACCCCGACGCGGGTAAAACGACGCTGACGGAAAAGCTGCTGCTGTTCTCGGGCGCGATCCAGATCGCCGGCGCCGTCAAGGGCCGCAAGGCCAGCCGCCATGCCACCTCGGACTGGATGGAGATCGAGAAGCAGCGCGGCATCTCGGTGGCCTCGTCGGTGATGCAGATGCAGTACCGCGACCACGTGATCAACCTGCTCGACACCCCCGGCCACAAGGACTTCTCGGAAGACACCTACCGCGTGCTCACGGCCGTGGACTCGGCCCTGATGGTGATCGACGCCGCCAACGGTGTGGAAGCGCAGACGCGCCGCCTGATCGAGGTCTGCCGCCAGCGCGACACGCCCATCATCACCTTCGTCAACAAGATGGACCGCGAGGTGCGCGACCCGCTCGACATCCTCGACGAGGTGGAGCGCGAACTCGGCATGCCCTGCTGCCCCATGACCTGGCCCGTGGGACAGGGCAAATCGTTCGGCGGCATCATCGACCTGCGCACGCAGAGCATGACGGTGTTCGAGCCCGGCAGCGAGAAGCGCCCGCAGGACTTCGAAACCATCCCCCTGAGCGACCAGGACCGACTGCGCGCGCGCTTCGGCCAGGCCTTCGACGATGCCCTGGAAAGCATGGAGCTGGCCGTGGGCGCGTCCACCACATGGAGCCACGAGCGGTTCCTCGCGGCCAAGCTCACGCCGGTGTTCTTCGGCTCGGGCGTGAACAACTTCGGTGTCATGGAAGTGCTCAACGCCGTGGTGGACATGTCGCCCCCGCCGGGCCCGCGCATCGCCTACCAGGAGGTGAACCGCCAGCGCGAGGAAAAGACCATCCACCCCGAGGACGAAGGCTTCTCGGGCGTGGTCTTCAAGGTGCAGGCCAACATGGACAGCAACCACCGCGACCGCATCGCCTTCGTGCGCGTGGCCTCGGGCAAGTTCACCCCCGGCATGAAGATGCGCGTGCAACGCACGGCCAAGGAGTTGCGCCCCACCAGCGTGGTCACCTTCATGAGCCAGCGCCGCGAAGCGGTGGACGAAGCCTACGCGGGCGACATCATCGGCTTCACCACGCACGGCGGCGTACAGCTGGGCGACACCATCACCGACGGCCCGGCGCTGCAGTTCACCGGCCTGCCCTTCTTCGCGCCCGAGATGTTCATGACCGTGGTGCTGAAGAACCCGTTGCGCTCCAAGCAGTTGCAGCAGGGCCTGATGGAGCTGGGCGAGGAAGGCGCCATCCAGGTCTTCAAGCCCGACGCCGGCGGCAACATGCTGCTGGGCGCCGTGGGCCAGCTGCAGTTTGAAGTGGTGCAACACCGCCTGAAAACCGAGTACGACTGCGACGTACGCCTGGAGAGCTGCCAGTACACCGGCGCCCGCTGGATCACCGCCGACACCCCGGCCGAGCTGCGCGAGTTCGAGAACGCCTACCCCCTGCGCCTGGCGCACGACGCGGCCAACACCCTGGCCTACCTGTGCACCAGCCCCTACGACGTGCGCCTGGCGCAGGAGCGCTTTCCCAAGATCCACTTCCACCCGCTGCGCGAGCATGCCGGGCTGAGCCTGAGCAACTCGCACTGAGGGGCGAAAAACGTGCCCATGCTGCCGCTGAGCGCACTGCGCCTGCCCCCAGGCCTGGTGGGCGTGCTCACCGACATCGACGACACCCTGACCACCGAGGGCGCCATCACCCCCGATGCCCTGCAGGCCCTGGCCGATCTGAAGGCCGCAGGTCTGCGGGTGATCGCCATCACCGGCAGGCCGGTGGGCTGGAGCGAGCCGTTTGCGCAGACCTGGCCGCTGGACGCCATCGTGGCCGAGAACGGGGCCGTGGCGCTGGTGCCAGTGACTGAAGAAGATTCAGGCCCAATCAGCCCGCAGCGCCCGTATTCAGGGCGCAGGGCGCTATCAAAAATATACCAGCAGGACGCCGCCACCAGGGCGCACCACTTTGCGCGCATGCAGCAGGTGCTGGCCCAGATCGAGCGCGAGGTGCCCGGCGCACGCCGGGCCACCGATTCGGCGGGCCGCGAAACCGACATTGCCATCGACCACAGCGAATTCACCCACCTGCCCCAGGACGCCATCGACCAGGTGGTGCGCACCATGCGCGCGGCGGGCATGAACGCCACGGTCAGCAGCATCCACATCAACGGTTGGTTTGGCGCGCACAACAAGCTGGAAGGCGCGCGCTGGATCGTGCGCGAGCGGCTGGGGCGCGATCTGGACACCGAGATCGACCGCTGGGTCTATGTGGGCGACTCGACCAACGACCAGGTGATGTTCGAGCGTTTTCCGCTCAGCGTGGGCGTGGCCAACATTGCGCGCTTTGTGCCGCAACTGCGCCATCTGCCGCGCCATGTGACGCAGGCCGAGCGTGGCGCGGGCTTTGCCGAGCTGGCGCGGGCGCTGCTGGCCGGGCGCTGACACGGCTTCAAACACCCGGCTCCGTGGGCGCCATGGCGCCGCCCTGGTAGTGCTGCACCTGCCCGTCGGGCAGCGCCAGCATCACGCGGTTGCGCCCGGTCTGCTTGCCCGCGTACAGGGCGTGGTCGGCGCGCTGCAGCAGGGTTTCGAGATGATCCTCGTGGGCTTGCAGCTCGGCCACTCCGGCGGTGGCCTGCACGCGCAGTCGCAGGCCTTCGAAAGCAATCTCGGTGTCCGACAGCACCTGCAGAAAGCGCCGCGCCACCTCGCCCGCCTCGCGCAGTGCCGTGTGGGGCATGAGCACCACAAACTCCTCGCCCCCCAGGCGCCCGGCGATGTCCACCTCGCGGAAGTTCTCGCGGCACAGTTGCGCCACGCAGCGCAGCACCTCGTCGCCTGCGGCATGGCCGTGGTCGTCGTTGATGTGCTTGAAATGGTCCAGATCCAGCATCACCAGCGACATGGCGCGCCCCTCGCGCCGGGCGCGCGCCATTTCGCGGGAAAAGAGCTTTTCGTACTCGCGCCGGTTGTTCAGCCCTGTCAGTGGGTCGATGCTGGCCTGGATGCGCAGCGCCTCCTGCAGGGCGCGGCGCTGCTCCACCTCCTGGCGCAACTGGTCGTTGCTGGCGCGCGCAGCCATCAACAGGGCGTACTGCTGGCGCTGCAGCATCTGCACGCGCCAGGCACTGACATAACCCGTCACGATGGGCAATGCCAGCACCAGGCTCAGGATCACGAACTCCCGTGTCTGCAAACTGCGGCTTTGACTGACCATGGCCAGCGTAAACAACGCCCCTACCAAGGAAACCGCCAGGGCACAGCACAGGCGGTTGGGCACAAAGACGAAGAGCATGATCAGCATCAGCAGCGTCATGGCATAGGTCCAGATGGCTATCTCGGGCCGCAGCACATACACCAGCATGAAACTGGCCAGGCCAATGAGTTCGACCACCGAAGTCCACAAGCCCTGGGTCGCCAGCCAGGGCTTGCGCACCACGGCACGCATCAATGCCAGCACGCACAACGCCACCCCGACGCGCATGGCCAACAGGCCCTGGAAGGGCGCAGACCAGCCCATGGCCAGGTAGTCCGAAATGGCGAACAGCAGCAACAGCACCGCCCAAGTGCCCAGGGCCAGCAGAAGCTGGCGTGCGGTGAAATGCTGGCAATATTGCTGGTAGCCCATCTCGGTGCGCCGGTCGGAGAACTCCGCACACCAGCCACGCAGGTGCCACTGCGAACCGGGGCCCAGCGGCTCCAGCCCCTCAGGCCCATCGGGCAGGCCCAACAACGATTTCAGATGATCACGCATGGGTCAGTGGCTCTTATCACCATTGTGCCTCTGACACGGTGGATCTGGGTATCCCCCACAGCACATCGAATCCCAGGGCCATCGGGGTTCTCCGGGGGCAGCCCAGGGTCCAACTGTCATACCCTTGGCACCAGGATTTGCGCATGACCGCCACCCCCACCCACCCTTCACCACCGCCAACTCCCGCCCTCTCTGCGTGGCGTGCCGAGTTCATCCATCCTGCCGATGAACATGCCTTCCGCACCAGCGTGCAGCACAGCATGGCCCGGCAACTGCGCGTGGCCCTGGCGCTGTGGGCGGGTCTGCTGCTGTTGTTTGCCCTGCCCGACCTGCAGGTACTGGGAGCCACCAGCCCCTTGTTCTGGCAACTGCTGGCGTACCGTGGCGCGATGGCCGCCCTGTTGCTGGGCGCTGCGGGGGTGCTACGCCGCCAGCCGCACTGGGCCACCGATGGGCGGCTGGCGGCCTGGATTGCCGTCATCGGCTACCCCTTCTATTTCCTGCTGTTCCATGTGCGCGAGGACGTGCGCATCTGGACCGTGGGCATGGTGATGTTCATGCAGTTCTGCATGTTCCTGTTTCTGCCGGGGCGCGTGATGGCCTTTGTGCCGGTGGCCGTGTTTGGCGTGGTCGGCAGCCTGCTGAGCTTTGTGCTGCTGGGTCGGCCCCCAGCCACCTTGCTGGGGCTGGCGTTTTTGCTCACGCTGCCCGCCCTGGTGGGCTATGTGGCGGCGGCACGGTTGCAGCGCGTGCAGCGCCAGGAATTTGCCCTGCGCCAACGCTTGAGCGAAACCAACGCCGCGCTGCAGGCCGAAATCGCCCAGCGCATCGAACTGCAGGCCGAACTGGAGCGCCAGGCCACCACCGACCCGCTCACCGGCCTGGTGAACCGGCGCGAATTCAGCCGCCGCTTTGCGCTGGATCTTGCGCGCACGCAGCGCGACGCCAGCCCGCTGTCGCTGGTGCTCATCGACCTGGACCACTTCAAGCGCATCAACGACCAGTACGGCCACGCCGCGGGCGATGCGGTGCTGTGCACCCTGGCCCGGCTGAGCGGCAGCTGCTTTCGCAGCATCGACACCGTGGGCCGCCTGGGGGGTGAGGAATTCGCCGTGCTGCTGCCCGGCGCCGATCTGCAATGCGCCGCCCAGGCTGCCCGGCGCCTGGCGCAGCGCCTGGCCGATACCCCGGTGGAGCACGAGGGCCAGCGCATCGTGGCGGGCATGACAGCGGGGGTGGTCCAACGCCTGCCCAGTGAGGACAGCCTCGACTCCCTGCTGCAGCGCGCCGACCTGGCACTCTACGCGGGCAAACAAGCCGGACGTGCACGCACCATGTTGGCGCTGCCCGACGGGAGCCACCAGGAGTTTTATACGGGTTTGCATTCAATCGGATAACTAGGCGGGAAGCCGAAGACAGTGCTGTAGCACGGCGAGGCAAACCAACGGCGTTATACGATTGAAGGCAAATCCGTATTAGGCCTTGTAGGTGGACAGCAGGATGCTGGTCTCGGTGTTGGCAATGCCCGGCGTGAGGCGGATGCGCCCCAGCGCCGCGTCGAAGGCCTCCAGGCTTTCGGCGCGCAGCTCGGCCACGATGTCCCAGCGGCCGTTGGTGGTGTGCAGCGTGCCCACCATGGGCTCGCCGCGCAGCGCGCGGATCACCTCGGGCGCGGCGTTGCCCTCGACGGCGATGCACATCCAGGCGCGAATGCGCTGCGGCTCCGAGTCGGGCCGCAGGCGCACCGTGTAGCCGACGATGACACCGCCCTCCTCCATCTTGCGCAGGCGGTTCTGCACCGTGCCGCGCGAGACACGCAGCTTGTGCGCCAGCGTGGCCACGGGGGTGCGCGCGTCGGCGCGCAGGATGCTGAGGATTTCGCGGTCGGTGTCGTCGAGCTTGGTCATGGTGCGTTTGTACGCTGGCGTTTCGCCAATTTTTGCAGCTATTTGACCAGTTTGCCGGCTTTTTGTTGGCGGTGGCTGTTCGCACAATGCCTGCACCGCCCTCCTGTGGGGCCCGCCCCAACCACCCTCACACACCCATGCCTCCGCCCTCCCTCCAGGCCCCCGCCGCCGTCGCCATGGTGCGCCCGCACCACTTCCACCCCAACCCCGAGACCGCCGCCGACAACACCTTCCAGCGCCCGGCCACGGCCGACAGTGTGGCCGCGCAGGCCCATGCCGAGGTGACCGAGGCCGCCGCCCGGCTCGAGGCCGCCGGGGTGCGCGTGCACCTGTTCGACAGCCATGACCCCGAAACGCCCGACGCCGTGTTCCCGAACAACTGGTTCTCCACCCACGCGGGCGGCCATGTGGCGCTCTACCCCATGTACGCCGCCAACCGGCGGCGCGAGCGGCGCAGCGACATCATCGAGATGCTCAAGGCCTGCTACCGCGTGCAGGACGTGATCGACTACTCGGGCCTGGAGCACGACGGCATGGCCCTCGAAGGCACGGGCGCCATGGTGCTGGACCACATCGGCCGCATCGCCTACACCGCGCAATCGCACCGCGCCGACCCGGTGGCGCTGGAGCGCTTCTGCACGCATTTCAACTTCGAGCCCATGGCCTTCGCCACCGCCGACGCGCAGGGCCGGCCCTGCTACCACACCAACGTGATGCTGTGCGTGGGCACCGACTTCGCGCTCGGGGGCTTTGACCTCATCGCCGACCCGCAGCGCCGCGATGCCGTGCGCGCGCGGCTGCGCGAGAGCGGGCGCGACGTCATCGAACTCGACGCGCACCAGATCGGCGAATTCGCTGGCAACGCGCTGGAGCTCACGGGGCATGGCGGCCGGCGGCTGCTGGCGCTGTCCGAGCGGGCCGCCGCCTGCCTCACGGCCGCGCAGAAGGCCGTGATCGAACGCAGCGCCACGCTGCTGCCGCTGCGCGTGCCCACCATCGAACTGGCGGGCGGCTCGGTGCGCTGCATGCTGGCGGGCATCCACCTGGCGCCGCGCCCGGACAGCGCATGACAATTTGAATGAAATCGGCCTCCAGCGCCCATCCAGCAAGCGCAGGCAGCTCCTGAAAACAGAGCAATCAGGCATTGTCCGGCGCCAGCAGCGTGCCTTCGCGCCGCGCCATCACCCACCCCACCTGCGCCAGCCAGCCCAGCGCCAGCAGCACGGCCAGGGCAATCAGCCACTGGCCCAGGCGCGCTTGGTCGTCCAGCAGGTAGGCGTTGCACAGGCGCAGCGGCGCATCGATATAGAGCTGGCCCACCACGGCGGTCATGGGCAGCACATTGCCGAGGAAGAAGCCCTGCACCACCAGCCCCGCCGCCCGCCACGACAGGCGCAGGGCAGCGCCCGCCAGCACCAGCGCCGCGCACTTGGCGGCCTCGGTGGCGCCGTCGCGCAACGCCAAGTCGAGCACGCGCGGCACCATGAGCACGCCCAGCACCATGGCCACCCCCACCAGCCCGGCGATGCCGTGGGCGTTCCAGCGCGCCACGGCGCCACGCGCGCGCGGCGGCAGCGCGGCCGCCAGCAGCGCGCCCGCCGCCATCAGCAGCGGAAACTGCAGCACCATGTGGCGCCACATGCTGGCTTCCAGCGCATGGCGCAGCGGGGGCCAGGCCAGCAGCACGCACAGGGCCAGCCCCAGGGCGGCCTGGGTGCGCGGCGTGCAGCGGGGCCCGCGCGTCATGGCGCGCTCCGCGCGAGATGGCGCGCGTGGTCCAGCGCGAGCTGCTGCTCGGCGACGTCAAACACGCGCACCATGCGGCCGCGCGCGTCGAACACCAGCAGCGCGGCGTTGTGCTCGTAGTCGCCCCGGCCGTCGGGCACCACCACCACGCCCAGGCGGCGCAGCAGGGCCTGCTCCTGCGCCGCGTCGGGCACGCGCACGAAGCGCCACAGCGCCGGGTCGGCCTGCAGGCCCTGGGCGTAGGCGCGCAGTGCGGCCGGGTGGTCGTGCGCACCGTCGAAGCTGATCGACAGCAGGCGCACGTTGCCAGGATGGCCCGCCTCGGCATCGGCCTGCAGCGCGGCCTGCAACTGCTGGAAGGTGCTGCCCAGCGACAGGCAGACGCTCTGGCAGCGCGTGTAGATGAAGTCGGCGATGGTCACGCCGTCGCCCTGCGCCAGCAGCGCAGGCAGGTCGGGCGCGGCCACTCCGGGGCCATCGACTGCCACGTGCGGCGCGTCCACGGGCTGCAGCGCCACTTCCAGGCGGCGCGCGCCCTCGTCGGTCCAGACCTGGAAGCCGTGCGTGAGCCAATCCGCCGCCGCGTAGCCGCACAGCGCCAGCAGCAGGCTCAACGCGGCGGTGCGCAGCATGGCCTTAGCGCGCCAGGGCTTGGAGCGCAGCGCCGCCCTCGAACGGCGTGCTGCGGTCGTTGGCCTTGCGCTCCTGTGCGATCAGGTCGGGCGCCACGGCGGCGGCCTGGTTGCCCCAGGCGCTGCGGATGTAGCTGGCCACGGCGGCCAGTTCGGCATCGCCCAGTTGGCGGAAGGCCGGCATGGCCCCGTCGTAGCTTCTACCGGCCACCGTGATCGGGCCGGTCACGCCATGCAGCAGGATGTTGGCCAGCACGCGCGGCTCGCCCGTGACCCATTCCGAGCCCGCCAGCGGCGGGAACACGCCGGGGAGGCCCTGGCCCGTGGCCTGGTGGCAGGCCGCGCACTGCGCGGCGAACAGCGCCTTGCCATCCACAGCGGCGCCCGCTGCGGCCGGCACGGGGCCGGAGAGGTCGGCCACGGTGCGACGGTCACCCAGGGCAGAGTTGCCGAAGGGTTCGGACAGAACAATGTAGCCCACACCGAACAGCACCATGGCCAGCGTGATGGCGGCGGCGGCCAGCGGCACGGGGCGGATGCGCTCCTCGGGGTCGGCGTTCTCGCGCTCTTGCGCGCGGTGCGAAGTGTCTTGGTCGAGCATAGGCTTCCTCAGGAGGCCGACCCGGCGGCCGGGCCGGTGGCGCTGCGCGGCGGTGCCGGCAGCACGGGATAGGTGTGGTCCAGGCCCTGCAGGTACTTCACCAGGTCCAGCGCCTCGGGCCGCGCCACCACCACGCCCTGTGAAGGGCCGTGGCCCGGCGGCAGCTTGACGACCTCGTCGCCCGGTTCGGCGGCGGCCTTGGTCTCGAACAGGTAGGGGTAGGCCGGCATGATGGACCCCGGCACATAGGCGCGCGGCTGGTACAGGTGGCCCAGGTGCCAGTCCTTGCTGGGCTGGCGCGCGCCGATGTTGAACAGGTCGGGCCCGGTGCGCATGCTGCCCAGCAGGTGCGGCTTGTCGTACACGTAGTCGCCCGGCACCGAGGCGCGGCCCCAGCCGCGCTCATGGTCGGGACCGAGGTTGCGGTCGCGCGGCTGCTGCGTGTGGCAATAGACGCAGCCGTTGGCGATATAGACATCGCGCCCGCGCTGCTGGGCACTGGTATAGGGCTTGAGGCCCTCGGGCGGCGTGATGTCGCGCACCTCCATGTAGGGCAGCACCACCAGCGCGGCCGTGGCCACGGCCAGGGACACCATGGCCCCGGCGGCGAGCTTGACTTCATTTTCCATGAGCTGTCTCCAGTGCCTGAAGGGATGCCGGCGCGAACAGGGCCGCACCCGTGCGCTGCGGGCCAAAGCGCAGCGCCATGGCCAGGAAATGGCCGGCAAAGACGAGGTGGCTGGCCACCATCAGCGCGCCGCCCACGCTGCGCCACTGCAGGTAGGGGATGGTGAGCGTGACCGACTCCATGAAGGGCCGCGAGGCATCGAGCATGGCCAGGCCCTGCAGCCAGCCGCCGATGGAGAGGCCCACGAAATAGATCAGGATGCCGACGGCCGCGAGCCAGAACTGCAGCGAGATGAGGCGCGGGTACGGCCACTCCCAGTGCAGCACGCGCGGCAGCATGAAGTAGATGGCGCCGAACAGCACCATGGTGACGAAGGCATAGGCCCCCAGGTGCGCGTGCGCCACCGTGAAGTGCGTGAAGTGCGCCACCTGGTTGACGCTGCGCAGCGCCTCCAGCGAGCCCTGCACCGACGAGAGCATGTACATCAGCCCGCCGAACATCATGAAGCGCAGCGTGGGCGAGTGCAGCGCCAGGTGCATGCGCCCTTGCATGGTGCCCGCCATGTTGATGGTGAAGGCCGCCACGGGGATGATCATCATCATGCTCTGCACAATGGACAGCGTGCTCAGCCAGCCCGGAATCGGCCCGCCAATCAGGTGGTGCCCGCCCACTTGGCCGTAGAAGAAGGCCAGCGTCCAGAAGCCCAGGATGGACAGGTTGTACGAGCGCACCGGCCGCCCGATGATCTTGGGCAGGAAGTAGTAGATCGCCCCCACGCTGATGGGCGTGAACCACAGGCCCAGCACGTTGTGGCCGTACCACCAGTTGGTGGTGGCCTGCTGCACGCCGGTGTGCACGCCGGGCAGCTTGGCCACGAGGAACAGCAGCGTGATCCACAAGAGCGCCGCCACGAGGTACCAGACGCTGACGTACAACGACTCCACCTGGCGGTTGACCAGCGTGTACAGCACCGACCCGATGATGCAGACGAAGCCCACGACGATGAACAGGCCGATCTGCCACGGCATCTCCAGGTACTCCATGCCGTCGCTCCAGCCCGCGCCGATGGCGCCGATGGCACTGGCAATGGCGATGTTGATGAACGCGCCGCCCAGCATCACCCACGGTGCGCCGAACAGCCGCGTGCGCAGCAGGCGCGGCAGCAGCCAGACGATGAGACCCAGCGCGGCGTTGGTGATCCAGCCGTAGAGCACCGCCGTGAGGTGCATGGTGCGCACGCGGCCGAAGGTCTGCCAAGCCTCGCCCACCAGCCAGTCGGGCATGTGCAGCTTGAGCGAGGCCGTGAGCCCCGCCACCGAGCCCAGCACCAGCCAGAGGATGGCAAAGGCGATGAACATGAACACGGGGAAGGCGCTGGAGCGGTCGGCCTCGATGCGCTGCGCCAGCTCGCGCGGGTCGGCGGCGTGGGCAGCATCGCCCGGCTCGGCGGCCGCCGCCTGCAGGTGCGCGCGGCCGGCCTCGTGCAGCGCGGGGTCGTCGGCCTGGCCGATCTCGCCGCGCGCGAAGATGACCGACGCCGCCCGGGGGTTCTCGACCAGCAGGCCCTTGCGCATCGACCAGATGAAGACAAACAGCCCCATGATCGACAGCAGGAAGGCGCCCAGCAGGCTCAGGATGGCACTGTCCATCGGTGGGTTTCCTTTCTTGTTTTCCGGCACGCGCGAGACGCGCCATTTTTTTGATGCAGTGCAAATGACCGCACAGCGATCCGTGCTAGGCACGGCTGCGGCGGATTCTAAGATTCATCACGGATGTATGTTTTTTTGCTCTGCGCAAGCCCCTGCCAGGGGTGGTGTTACCAAGGGTATTTGAAGCAAAAATGGGCTCTGGCGCCCGTCCGCAAAGCGCAGTCAGCTATATTTTCGATAGCAAACAAAGACTGGTTCAGGCCGGCGGCAGCGCCTGCAGGTGCGCATCACAGCCCACGCCGGCGGCGATCCAGCGCCGCGCCAGCGCCTGCTGCCAGCGCACGACCCAGGGGCGCGTGAAGCCGGTCACCGCGCCAGGGTCGGCGACCATGCCGCAGAGGTAGCGCCCGTCCGCCGCGCTCCAGCGCAGCGCCACGCAGGCACCCGTGCGGCGGCGCGAGACCAGCATGCCCAGCGGGCACGGCTCGGCCAGGCAGCACAGGCCGCAGCCATTGCAGGGCGCGCCCTCAAGGGGCTTGGGCGGCGCGCCGGGGTGCCAGTGCACCACCTGCCAGCCGGGGGGCAGGGGTGCCTTCGGCGCGCCGGGCTCTGTCATCGCGCCAGCACCGGCGCCAGCGCCACGCCGGTGTGCGTGCCCAGGCGCACCACCTCCTCGGGCGGGGCGGCGGCGACGATGCGGCCGCCGCCCGCGCCGCCCTCGGGGCCGAGGTCGATGATCCAGTCGGCCTCGGCGATGACGTCGAGGTCGTGCTCGATGACGACCACGCTGTGCCCGCCGTCCACCAGGCGGTGCAGCACGCGGATGAGCTTGTGCACATCGGACATGTGCAGGCCCACGGTGGGCTCGTCGAGCACGTAGAGCGTGTGCGGCGCCTTCTGGCCGCGCCGACCGACCTCGTCGCGCACCTTGGTGAGCTCGGTCACGAGCTTGATGCGCTGCGCCTCGCCGCCGCTGAGCGTGGGGCTGGGCTGGCCCAGCGTGAGGTAGCCCAGGCCCACGTCCTTGAGCAGTTGCAGCGGGTGGGCGATGCTCGGCATGCTGGCGAAGAAGTCCACGGCCTCGTCCACCTCCATCTGCAGCACGTCGCCAATGCTCTTTCCGCGCCAGGTGACGGCCAGCGTCTCGGGGTTGAAGCGCGCGCCGTGGCAGGCCTCGCAGGGCACCTTCACGTCGGGCAGGAAGGCCATGCCGATGGTGCGCACGCCCTGCCCCTCGCACACCGGGCAGCGGCCCTCGCCGGTGTTGAAGCTGAAGCGCCCGGCCGCGTAGCCGCGCGCCTTGGCCTCCAGCGTTTCGGCGAACAGCTTGCGCACGGTGTCCCAGAAGCCGATGTAGGTGGCCGGGCAAGAGCGCGGGGTCTTGCCGATGGGCGTCTGGTCCACTTCGAGCACGCGGTCGATGGTTTCGAAGCCCTGCAGGCCGGTGCAGCCGATGAGCGCGGGCGCATTGCCCGCGTCCATGGCGTCGCGCCCGGCCTTGGTACTGCGCTGCTGCACCCAGGCGGCCACGTTGGTGAGCAGCACGTCGCGCGCCAGCGTGGACTTGCCCGAGCCGCTCACGCCCGTGACCGCCACCAGCCGCTGCAGCGGCACGCGCGCGGTGACGTTTTGCAGGTTGTGCAGCTGCGCGCCGTGCACGGTGAGCCAGCGCAGAGGCTCATCCTTCAAGGCATTTGGGGCTGTAGCACCCGTGGATAAAGCGCCATCAGCTACGTTTTCAATAGCATTCGGCGCCATGGCACGGCGCGCCTGCAGCGGGTGGCGCATCGCGTGCAGCAGGTAGCGGCCGGTTTGCGAATCCTCGGCCCCGGTCAGATCGGCCACGCCGCCCTGCGCCACCAGGCGCCCGCCGCGCTTGCCCGCGCTGGGGCCGATGTCGATGAGGTGGTCGGCCGCGCGGATGGTGTCCTCGTCGTGCTCCACCACCACCAGGGTGTTGCCCTTGCCGCTGAGCTGGCGCAGCGCGCGCAGCAGGATCTGGTTGTCGCGCGCATGCAGGCCGATGGTGGGCTCGTCGAGCACATAGCACACGCCCTGCAGGTTGCTGCCGAGCTGCGCCGCCAGGCGGATGCGCTGCGCCTCGCCGCCCGACAGCGTGGGCGCGCCCCGGTCCAGCGTGAGGTAGCCCAGGCCCACTTCTTCGAGGAATTCAAGCCGGCTGCGGATCTCGGGGATCAGGTCGCGCGCGATTTCGGCCTCGCGGCCCGCGAGCGCCACGGTGTCCACCCAGGCGCGGATATCGCTGACGGACAGACGCGCGATGTCGGTAATGCTCCAGCCCGCGTGGCCCGTGGCCGCGTTGGCGCCAAAGCGCACGGCGCGCGCCGTGGCGTTGAGGCGCGTTCCCTGGCAGCTGGGGCAGGCGGTGTCCTGCAGGTCTTCCACCTCGGGTTCGGCGAAGGTCTGTTCGCGGCCCTTCTGGTCGTCGGCGAGCACCGAGTCGTCGAACACCTTGCGCTGCTCCTTGGTCAGCTTCACGCCCGTGCCCACGCAGTCGGGGCACCAGCCGTGCTTGCTGTTGTAGGAGAACAGGCGCGGGTCCAGCTCGGCGTAGCTCGTGCTGCACACCGGGCAGGCGCGCTTGGCCGAAAACACCTGCAGCCGCCCGATGCCCGCCGTGGGCGCGCCCGCCGCCAGGGCCTCGCGCAGGCCGTCCAGATGGCTCAGCACATGCGCCACGCCCTTGCCGTGCGTGAGCGCCTGGGCCAGGCCCTCGCGCAGTGCCGCTTCGTTCTCGGGCGTCACATCCAGGCTCAGCACGGGCAGCTCGATGGTGTGCTCCTTGAAGCGGTCGATGCGCGGGAAGCCCGAGGTCGGCAGGAAGTCGCCGTCCACGCGCAGGTGCGTGAAGCCGCGCGGACGCGCCCAGTCGGCCAGCTCGGTATAGACGCCCTTGCGCGCCACCACCAGCGGCGCCAGCAGGCCGATGTGCTGGCCCCGGAACTCGGTGAGCAGTTGCGCGGCGATGCGCTCGGGCGTCTGCGGCTGCACGGCGGCGCCGTCCTGGGTGCAGTGCTGCACGCCGAGCTTGACGTAGAGCAGCCGCAAAAAGTGCCAGACCTCGGTGGTGGTGCCCACCGTGCTCTTGCGCCCGCCGCGCGAGAGGCGCTGCTCGATCGCCACCGTGGGCGGAATGCCGTACACGGCGTCCACCTCGGGCCGCCCGGCCGGCTGCACGATGCTGCGCGCGTAGGCGTTGAGCGATTCCAGGTAGCGGCGCTGGCCTTCGTTGAACAAAATGTCGAACGCCAGCGTGGACTTGCCCGAGCCGCTGACGCCGGTGATGACGTTGAACCGGCCGCGCGGCACCGCCACGCTCAGGCCCTTGAGGTTGTGCTCGCGGGCGTTGACGATTTCTATGGTGTTTTTTGGCTCTGGCGCCCGTGTGGATTGCGCGAGGCGCTCCTGATTCAATAGCACCGGCAGCGCTTCGCTGGCACCGATGGCGCCGTCGTAGGCGCGCAGCGCGGCGCCGGTGTGCGACTGCGGGTGGGCGCGCAAGTCCTGCGGCGAGCCCTCGGCCACCAGCTGCCCGCCCGCGTCGCCGCCTTCGGGGCCCAGGTCGATGATCCAGTCGGCGGCGCCGATCACGTCGAGGTTGTGCTCGATGACGATGAGCGAGTGCCCCGCCTCCAGCAGGCGCACGAAGGCGCGCATGAGCTTGGCAATGTCGTCGAAGTGCAGGCCGGTGGTCGGCTCGTCGAACAGGAACAGCGTGCCCTTGCGCGCCAGCGGCTGGCGCGACTTGCTTTGCGTGCGCGCCGCCTCGGCCAGAAAGCCCGCCAGCTTGAGGCGCTGGGCCTCGCCGCCGCTGAGCGTGGGCACGGGCTGGCCGAGCTTGACGTAGTCCAGCCCCACCTCGGCAATGGGCCGCAGCGCGCGCAGCACGTCGCGGTCGTGGGCGAAGCAGGCCATGGCCTCGCTCACGGTCAGCTCCAGCACGTCGGCCACGCTGAGCGCTCGCCCGCCGCGCTCCAGGGTGATTTCCAGGATCTCGGGGCGGTAGCGCTTGCCGTCGCAGTCGGGGCAGCGCAGATAGACGTCGCTGAGGAACTGCATCTCCACATGCTCGAAGCCCGAGCCGCCGCAGGTGGGGCAGCGCCCGTCGCCGCTGTTGAAGCTGAACTTGGCCTGGGTGTAGCCGCGCTGCGCGGCCTGGGGCGTGGCGGCAAAGAGTTCGCGGATGCTGTCCCACGCGCCCACGTAGCTCACGGGGTTGGAACGCGCGGTCTTGCCGATGGGGGTCTGGTCCACAAACACCACGTCGGAAAGGTGGTCGGCGCCCAGCAGCCGGTCGTGGCGACCGGGGGTTTCGGTGGCCTTGCCAAAGTGGCGCAAGAGCGCGGGGGCCAGCACGTCCTGCACCAGCGTGGACTTGCCCGAGCCGCTGACGCCGGTGACGCAGACCAGGCGCTGCAGGGGGAATTCAATGTTCAGGTTCTGCAGGTTGTGCTCGCTCGCCCCTTCGAGGATGAGGCGCGGCGTGGCGTCGCCCACGGCGCGCGGCACGCCCAGGGCAATGCGCTTGCGCCCGCCGAGGTACTGGCCGGTCAGGGTGTCGGCGCTGCGCAGTGCGTCGGGCGTGCCGTCGAACACGATGTGGCCGCCACGCTCACCCGGGCCGGGGCCGAAGTCGAGCACCCGGTCGGCCGCCAGCATGACCGCCGGGTCGTGCTCCACCACCACCAGGGTGTTGCCCGCATCGCGCAGGCGCAGCATGGCCTGGGTGATGCGGTCCATGTCGCGCGGGTGCAGGCCGATGCTGGGCTCATCGAGCACGAACAGCGTGTTGACCAGGGAGGTGCCCAGCGCCGTGGTGAGGTTGATGCGCTGCACCTCACCGCCGCTCAGGGTGCGGCTTTGCCGGTCCAGCGTGAGGTAGCCAATGCCCACGTCGCAGAGGTACTGCAATCGGGTGCAGATTTCGTCCAGCAGCAGGCGCAGGGCCTGGGCTTCGGCGGACGGGGCGCCGGGTTTTTCTATGCCAAATGGGCCTCCAGCGCCGGTATCTGTTGCGCCAACAGCTATCAATTCAGTAGCATCTGACGCGCGCTGCGCCTCGGCCATGCGGTCGAAGAAGCGGCGCAGGCGCGCAATGGGCAGCAGCATCAGGTCGTGCAGGCACAGGCCGGGCAAGGCTTCGAGCTGGGCGCGGCTCCAGGGCAGGCCCTGGGGCAGGAAGCGCTGGGCCGGGTCGAGCACGGCGTCAGCGTCCTGCTTGCTGCCGATGCGCCAGAGCAGGCTGTCGGTCTTGAGGCGCGCGCCCGCGCACACCGGGCAGGGCGTGTAGCTGCGGTACTTGGACAGCAGCACGCGGATGTGCATCTTGTAGGCCTTGGTCTCCAGGTACTCGAAGAAGCGCTTGATGCCGTACCACTGCTGGTTCCACTTGCCGTTCCAGTGCGGCGAGCCGCCAATGACCCACTCCTTCTGCTCGGGCGTGAGGCGGTACCAGGGTGTGTCGCGCGGAATGCCCGCGGCCTCGGCGTGGCGCATGAGGTCGTCCTGGCATTCCTGCCAGGCCGGCGTCTGAATGGCCTTGATGGCGCCGGTGCGCAGGGTCTTTTTCTCGTCCGGGATGACCAGGCCGTAGTCCACACCGATCACGCGGCCAAAGCCGCGGCAGGTGTCGCAGGCCCCGGCAGCGGAGTTGAACGAGAACATGGAGGGCAGCGGCTCGCTGTAGCGCAGATCGCTTTCGGGGCAGTGCAGGCCGGTGGAGAATTTCCACACCTCGGGCTCGCCCTGCTCCACCAGCCGGTACACGTTCATGCGCCCGCCGCCGCGCTTGAGCGCGACCTCGATGGCCTCGACCACGCGCGTTTTTTCCGCATTGCCCAGGCGAAAACGGTCGGCCACCACGTCCAGCAGCTTGACGCCCGAAGCCTCGCGCTCGGCCTGCACCTTGGTGAAGCCGCTGGCCGACAGCCATTGCTCCAGTTGCTCGGCGCTGGTGTTGGCGGGCAGTTCGACCGGGAAGGTCACCACCAGGCGAGGATCGTCGGCTTGTGCTCGTGCGCGCAGCTCGGCGTAGATGGTTTCGGGCGTGTCGTGGCGCACGGGCAGCGCGGTGGCGCGGTCGTACAGCACGGCCAGGCGCGCGAACAGGAGCTTGAGGTGGTCGTTCAGCTCCGTCATCGTGCCCACGGTGGAGCGCGAGCTGCGCACCGGATTGGTCTGGTCGATGGCAATGGCCGGGGGCACGCCCTCCACCTTGTCCACGGCGGGCTTGTCCATGCGGTCGAGGAACTGGCGCGCGTAGGCGCTGAAGGTCTCGACGTAGCGGCGCTGACCCTCGGCGTAGAGCGTGTCGAACACCAGGCTGGACTTGCCCGAGCCGCTGGGGCCGGTGACCACCGTGAGTTCGCCGGTGCGCAAATCCACATCCAGGTTTTGAAGGTTGTGCTGGCGTGCGCCGCGGATGCGGATGGTTCCCTGGGTCATGGTGGGCTTTGTGGTCGGTGAGGCGAAACATTCTAGAAACAGCGCGTGGCGAACGCCTGCCATGGCGCCCATTGACCCTATGGCGCGTCGGTCCGGCAGGAGCACCCCAGCATGGCACACACCGCTCCATCTGGTATCAACCCTGCCCCCGCCGCGCACACGAGGCTGCAAAATGGGCGTTTTCTCCCCTTGGTTCCACCCCGCCATGAACCCCGAGACCCCAACCACCACCTCCGTGCTGCCTGCGCTGACAAGCCACCGCGTCTGGAATCAACTCGACCCAGCCGCCCTGGCCCAAATGGCACCGCAGTGGCAGTTGGAAACCGCAGAGGTGGGCACCCCCTTGCTGCCACAAGGACGGCTGCACAGCCGCACAGGACTGATCCTGAGCGGCGCGGTGGACCTGCACGACCCCGACCTGGACATGGCCGTTCACCTGCAAGCGGGCGAAATGTTCGGCTTTGGCGCCACCCCGGCACAGCACCTCACGACCTGGCAGGCGACTGCGGCCACGGACTGCTGCATTGCCTGGCTGGCGCCCGAAACCCTGTCGGCGCTGTGCCGGGATCACAGCGCACTGGCGTACTTCTTTCCCTCGCTCCCCGGCACGAGCCAGGCTGGCAACGCCACACATGCACCCGACTCGGGCGTGCACCTCAATTTGCTGGGCACGCCGGTGCGTTCACTCATCAAGCGCGAGCCCATCACCCTGCCGCCGGGCACCTCCATCCAAGCAGCAGCGCGGAAGATGAGCGACCTGCGCGTGTCCTCGGTGCTGCTGGTGGAGCAAGACCACCTCTTCGGCCTGGTAACCGACCGCGACCTGCGCAACCGCGTGGTGGCGCAGGGGCTGGACATTGCCCGCCCCGTCTCCGACATTGCCACGCTGGCGCCGCTGACCATGCAAGCCCAGAGCCCCGCCTTCGAGGCACTGCTGTTGATGGCGCGACACAACATCCACCACATGCCGGTGCTCGACGGCACACGCATCGCGGGCATGATCACGGCCACCGATCTGGCCGAACAGCACAGCACCTCGCCCGTGTACCTGGCGGGCGACATCTACAAGCAACCCAGCCTGCAGGGCCTGGTGCAGGCCAGCAGCCGGGTGCGCCAGTTGCAGCAGCACCTGGCGGCGGCCGATGCCAGCGCCTACAGCACCGGGCACATCATCACCACCATCACCGACGCGGTGACCACCCGGCTCATCCACCTGGCCGAGGCCGAACTGGGCCCGCCACCGGTGGACTATGTCTGGGTGGCGGCAGGCTCGCAGGCGCGCAGCGAGCAGACCGCGCGCACCGACCAGGACAACTGCCTGGTGCTGGACGACCGCTACGACGAGGCGCGCCATGGCGAGTACTTCCGCGCCTTCAGCCGCTTTGTCTGCGACGGGCTCGACGCCTGCGGCTACGTGCACTGCCCCGGCGAGATGATGGCCATGACCAACAAATGGCGCCAGCCACGCCAGCGCTGGTCAGAGTACTTCCGCCAATGGGTGGACAAGCCCGAGCCCATGGCGCTGATGCTGACCTGCGTGTTCTTCGACCTGCGCGCCGTGCACGGCAAGCTCGAACTGCTGGACAGTCTGCGCCAGGAGGTGCTGGCACGCACGCGCGGGCACAGCCTGTTCCTGGCGCACATGGTGGGCAACGCCCTCAAGCACCGGCCCCCGCTGGGTCTGTTTGGCACCATCTCGCGCATCCGTGGCGGCGACAACGCGGGCACCGTCGATCTCAAGCACAGCGGCATCGTGCCCATCGTGGACTTGGCACGGGTGTACGCACTGGCCGGTGGCGTGGCCGCCGTGAATACGCACGACCGGCTGGAGCAGGTGGCCCACACAGGCGAAGTGAGCGAACAAAGCGCGCGCGATCTGCGCGACGCGCTGGAATTTCTCTCCAAGCTGCGCATAGACCACCAGGCCCGCCAGATGACACAAGGCCTCAAGCCCGACAACTTCCTGGCGCTGGAAGAACTCTCCAACTTCGAACGCAGCCATCTCAAGGAGGCGTTCTCGGTGGTGCAGACGCTGCAAGGGGTGTTGGGGCAGCGGTATCAGGCCGGAAGGTATTGAGCGCTTTTGGGCTATGGGGCTTATGGGGTAAGCGCTGGTAGCTATTGTTTTGATAGCTAATTTTGTGCTTTTGGTGAGGATGGAGGCCGGGTCTCGCCCCGGCGGGCGACTCACTTTCTTTCGCTTCGCCGAAAGAAAGTAAGCAAAGAAAGGGCGACCCTGCCGCCCGTGACCCCCACGCTGCGCGCGGGGGCAGCCTGCGATGCTCGTTCGCGGGGCGTGCTGCGGAACTCACTGCGCGCCTACGGCGCTTCGTTCGAACAACCGCAGCAAGTCAGACCACGAAGGCGTGTGTCCTGCGGCGCACGCCCACCCCGCGCCCTGCGCTTCTCGGCACGGGCAAAAGGGCTTGGCAGGTTTCGGGCCATCGCTGCGCTCGGCCCCCAACGTCGCAGGCGCTGCGCGCCGCGCTCGCCAGGCCGAGCGCAGCGATGGCCCGTGTTCTTTCCAACCCCTTCTGGCTGCGCCTGCGGCGGGGCGCTTGCGGGGTGGGCATGCGCGTCGCAGCGCGCATGCTTCGTCCACTGACTCGCCGGGGTTGTCCGAACGGAGCTGCGCAGCAGCGCAGTGAGTTCCACGGCGCACCCCGCAAGCGCCCCGACGCAGGTTTGCCCCGTAGCGCAGCGCAGGGGTCGCAGACAGTGGGTCGCCTTTCTTTTGGGTACTTTTCTTTGGCGAAGCAAAGAAAAGTACCTCGCCCGCCGGGGCGAGACCCGGCCAGCCACCCTCAACAAAGCCACAGCAAAAGCTATCAAAACAATAGCTACCAGCGCTTATCCCATAAGCCCCATAGCCCAAAAACACTCAATATTTCAACCGAGCGTAATACGTCTTCTGCGCAGCCTCCCGCGCCTGGCGCAGGGTGTGGATGCCCTGCTCCTGGAGCAGCGGAATCATCCGCAGCCAGATCTCCGCCGTCACCAGGGCATCGCCCAGCGCCGTGTGGCGGCCCAGCACCGTCACATTGAAACGCTCGGCAATGGCTTCGAGCCGGTGCGACTCCTGCTGTGGATGCACCACCGCCGACAGCAGCAGCGTATCCAGCACCGGCTGGTGGAAGGCCACCCCCGAAGCCTCTTCCTGCAGTTGCAGAAACCGCATGTCGAAGGCCGCGTTGTGCGCCACCAGCACCGTGTCCTGCGCGTAGGCGTGGAACAGCGGCAGCACCTGGGCAATGCCAGGCTTGCCCACCACCATGTCGTCTGTGATGCCGTGGATGGGGATGGATGCCGCCGGAATGCGCCGCCCCGGATCGACCAGTTGGTCAAAGCACTCCTGGCGCAGCAGCTTGCCGTTGACGATGCGGGCCGCACCGATCTGGATGATGGCATCGCCATCGGCCGGGTTCAGGCCGGTGGTTTCGGTGTCGAACACGGTGTAGGTCAGTTCGCTCAGCGGGCGATCGTCCAGCGCACTGCTCTGGTCGGCCATCTTGAACAGATCAAAGTCGTAGTACTCGGGGCGGCTGAATTCGCTCTCACCCAGCGGCGCATCGACCACGCCCTGCACACTGGCCAGCGGCAGCATGAAGCGGAAGAACGCCTGGTGGCGGGCACGCTCGCGCTCGAACCACATCTCGCCGCCGTGGCGCTCGACCACATCGCGCACCGTCAGCGGACTGCGCTCGCTGCCAAAGCGCATGGCGTCCATCTCCCAGCTCATCACGGTCTCGTTGCTCATGGCCTGGCCACTCCAGACCAGGTCGAGCTGCGCATGGGTGGCGGTACCCTGCAGGCGCAACTGCAGAAACCGCACCTCGAATTCATCGACCAGGCGGTGCGCCAGGTAGGTCAGCGCCAGCAGCAGGGTGTAGCTGTCCACCTTGAGCCAGAGGCTGGTGTCGATGGCGTCGAGCGTGACCGGCCGGTCGCAGTGCTGCGCAATGCGACGCTGGGCGGCCGTCACCAGGTCGGCGCCCAGCATGTCTTCCATGGGCCAGCGGGTCTTGAGGCGTTGCGTGGCACGGTGGGCCAGGTCATTGACGCGCCGCCCCATGGCGCCCACCTCGTCCCGCACCACGCCCAGAAAGCGCTCGCGCATGGCAGGCTCCAGGTCGGCATAGCCCAGCATGTCCACCGCCGCCTGGATGTTGGCCAGCGAGGCACGGCTGCCCTCGGTCAGGCCGTGCATGAGCTGGTCGCGTTCGGCTTCCTCCTGCACGCTGGCGGTCACATCGTCCAGCATCAGCACCAGCCCGCTCACGGCCTGCAAGCCCTCTGGCGCTTCGCCATCGCCGGGCGGCGCCGATTCGCGCACCGGCGCCACCTGCACGCGCAGCAGGTGCCCGCCCTGCGTGGTGGTGACAAACTGCGCCGAGGGCGTGGCCACCCCGCGCCCCAGCGCCTGGTGGATACGCTCCAGTGCATGCGCCACCAACTGCTGGTCGAGCACGGCGTAGATGGAGCGCCCGATGCCGATCAGCTCTGCCCCGGCGGCGGCTCCCGCGCCCTGTGAAAGCTGGCGAAACTGCTGGCGCGCCCGCTGGTTGTAGAGCAGGATGCGCCCTTCGCGGTTGCACACCACCACGCTCTGATTCAGCTCGGCCATCAGGGCGGCCAGGCGGTTCTTCTCCTGCTGAACGCGCTGGCTGGCCTGGGCCACCTGCTCGGCCACATCGCCGCGCAACTGGTCGCGCTGGGCGGCCAGCTCGTTCACGGCACGGGCCATGGCCTGCATTTCGGCGGTGCCCCGAGGGGTGAGCTGCTGCGGCGTGGTGGCCGTCACCACCACCCGGATTTTTTCGATCAGACGGTGCGGGTCGCCCACGTAACGGCGGTGCAGCATGTGCAGCGTGACCGCCACCAGAAACAGGCCCAACAGCCAGCCCATGGCCACCAGCACGGTGCGCGGCGCCAGCACATCGCCCACCGCCAGGCGTTCCTGCGCATCAAGCGTGGACCAGACGATCACGGACATCAGCACCAGCCACAGCGCCATCACCAGGCCCGCGGCGACGATGGCCAGCACCAGCCGGGGGTCGATCTTTCTCATGCGGATGTCTCCCCAAGCAGTTCGGCCACCTTCTGCACCAGCTCGCGCGTGGAGAAAGGCTTGGTCATGTAGGCATTGGCGCCCAGGGCCATGCCCTTGGCCACGTCGGTCTCGCGGCCCTTGGCCGTGAGCATGAGGATTTTGGTGCCCTGCAAGGCCTCGTCGGCGCGTACGGCCTGACACACCTCGAAACCGGTCTTGTGCGGCATCATCACGTCGAGCAGCACCAGCGCGGGCTGCTCGCGTGCAATGGTGTCCAGTGCCTCCTGCCCGTCGCGCGCCACCAGCACGGTGTAGCCCTCGCGCTGCAGCAGGTATTCAAGCGAGATGACGATGTTGGGTTCATCGTCGGCAATCAGTATTTTTGTCGTCATGGGGTCTTGTCTCCAATAGGTTCTGTAGGCAGTGGCAACCAGAAGCAGAAGCAGGCACCCGGCTGCGCGCTGGGCTCCAGCCACAGCCGCCCGCCAAAATGTTCCGCAATATGGCGACTGATCGGCAGGCCCAGGCCTGTTCCGTGCGCCACCTGGGCACCCAGGTCGGTCTGGTGAAAGCGGTCAAAAATCATGGCTTCATGGCCCGGCTGCACGCCCGGGCCGTTGTCCTGCACGCACACCGTGACGCCTTGCGCATCGGACGTCAGCCGCACCTGCACCTGCCCGCCGGGCGAGGGCACAAACTTGGCCGCGTTGGACAGCAGGTTCAGCAGCACCTGCAGGATGCGGTCGGGGTCGGCCTGGAGCACGGGCGCCTCGCCGGGCAGCTGCACCTGCACCTGGGCCGCGCGCTCGCGGAACACTTCGGCCGTGGTCGCCACGGCGCGCTCCACCAGGGCACGCATGTCCACCGGCGCCACATGCC
Organism: Acidovorax sp. 210-6; assembly: GCF_010020825.1. GTDB lineage: Bacteria > Pseudomonadota > Gammaproteobacteria > Burkholderiales > Burkholderiaceae_C > Simplicispira > Simplicispira sedimenti. The sequence continues at coordinate 694,813 of NZ_JAACJE010000001.1, read as the reverse complement.
ATTCGGCATGGCCCGATTCGATCTTGGCCATGTCCAGCACCTGGTTGACCAGGCGCGTCAGGCGCTCGGTTTCGGCCACGATGATGCCCACGAACTGCTGGCGCTGGGCCTGGGGCATGCTGGCGTCGTCCTGCATCAGTTCGGCCAGCGCGCGGATGGAGGTCAGCGGCGTGCGCAGTTCGTGCGTCACCGACGACATGAAGTCGTCCTTGAGCCGGTCCAGGCTCTGCAGTTGCTCGTTGGCGGCGCGCAGCTCGGCCGTGGCCTGTTCCAGCGAGCGCGACTTGCCCTCCAGCGCTCGCGAATAGGCGCGGATCTGCGAGGCCTCGTCCAGAATGCGCAGCACGTCTTCGGGCGAGAGAGTTTCTTCCTCGGCCACCGAGGCCACCAGCGCACGGGCCGACGCACTGCCCACGGCACCAGCCAGTTGCGTTTCGACAAACTGCACCAGCCGGGCGTCGGGCCGCAGCGCCTGGGCTTGGCGCACGCCCACGCGCTGCGCATAACCGTCGAACAGCGCCTGCGCCTTGGCGGCGCCCAGAAAACGCTCGCACAGGCGCAGCAGGTCTTGCGTGTTGGCCCGCCCGCGCCAGAACACCGGGCTGGAGCCGGCCGTGCGCTCGAACACATCGACAAACAGCAGGGCCTGGCTGGCCTCGCGGCCCGAAGGCGCGCGCCACAGCGACACGCCGACATAGGCCACCACATTGGCCAGCATGCTCCAGAACAGCGAATGGGTGAGGCCGTCGAACCCCTGCAGGCCGAGCAACTGCTCGGGTCGCAGCCAGGCCAGGCCCCAGGGCCCTTGGGCGATGAAACCCATGTCGAGCCAGCCCGACTTGGCAATCGACGGCAGCATCAGGGTGTAGGCCCACATCAGAAAGCCGGCCAGCAACCCGGCCAGTGCACCCAGGCGGGTTCCGCCCTTCCAGTACATGCCGCCCAGCACCACGGGAGCGAACTGCGCCACGGCGGCAAAGCTGATGAGGCCGATGCTGACCAGCGCATACGCCTCGCCCGCGAGGTGGAAGTACACATAGCCCAGCACCAGCACGCCCAGGATGGCGGCGCGCCGGATGCCCAGCAGAAGGCGCGTGAAGTCCTGCCCGCCGCTGTTGCGCAGGTGGCGCCAGCGCAGCAGCAGGGGAAGCACCAGCTCGTTGCTGACCATGGTGGAGACCGCGACGGTTTCCACGATGACCATGCCCGTGGCCGCGGACAGCCCGCCCACAAAAGCAAACAGCGCCAGCGCGTGCTGCCCGGCTGCCAGCGGCAGCGACAGCACGAAGTTTTCGGCATCGGCCTGCCCCGCACCGAAATACAGCAGGCCACCCAACGCAATGGGCAGCACGAACAGGTTGATGAGCAGCATGTAGAGCGGAAACACCCAGACCGCGCGGCGCAGGTGGTCTTCGCGCACGTTCTCCACCACCATCACCTGGAACTGGCGCGGCAGGAACACCACCGAGAACATCGACAGCAGCATCAGCCCGAACCACTGCGCCCAGGCAAACTGCCCGCCCTGCTCCAGGCGCAGCAGCTGCTGCAACTGCGGTACGGCCTGCGCGCGGGCGAACAGATCGCCCAGGCCATCGAACAGGCCATACACCACAAAGAACCCGACCAGCAAAAAGGCCACCAGCTTGACCACCGACTCGAACGCGATGGCGGCCACCATGCCCTCGTGCCGCTCCGTGGTGTCCAGGTGCCGCGCGCCAAACACCATGGCAAAGCCTGCCAGCACCAGGGCCACGTAAAAGGCGCTGTCACGGCTCCAGTGCGCGGGCTCGGCCACGCCGCCGGGCACCGTCAGCAGGGCATAGCCTGCCGACACGGCCTTGAGCTGCAGCGCGATGTAGGGCACGATGCCCACCACCGCGATCAGGGTGACCAGCCCGGCCAGCAGCGGGCTCTTGCCATAGCGGCTGGCAATGAAGTCGGCAATGGAGGTGATGCGGTAGGCCTTGGCAATGCGGATCATCTTGCGCAGCACGATCCAGCCCAGCAACATGACCAGCGTAGGCCCCAGATAGATGGGCAGAAACCACACACCGCCCGAAGCAGCCCGCCCCACGCTGCCGAAATAGGTCCAGGCCGTGCAGTACACGGCCAGCGAGAGCGCGTAAGTCCAGGGGTTGGCGATGACCGAACGCCCGAGCTGCGCACGCCGGTCGGCCCAGTACGCCACGGCAAACAGCAGCAGCAGGTAGGCAAACGAAGCGGCAATGACGAGCGCAGGCGACAGCATGCGCTACTCCTGCGAGGGCAGACTGCCCCCCGGTGCCGCAGGCGTGGAGGTGCGGTCCGGCGTGCGCTCCTCGCCCGGTTCGGCGGCCTGCCGGTCGCCACGCTCCATGAGCCAAGCCAGCGCCGCAATCAGCAGCGCCCACCAGGCGAACAGGGCCAGCGGGAACAGCGGCACGCCCCATACGGACACCTCGCGGTCCCACAGGCCGAGCAGCGGAAAATTGAACAACACCCAGCCGCCGGCAAACAGCGCCACCAGGCGTTGGGAGCCGAGTCCTTTGAGCACGGCAGTCTCCAGGCGGGAAGTCTGAACGCCTCCCTGTGTCTCCATTGTGCGCCCGGCACTTACCTTGGTCTTACGTAAGCGTCACCTCAGGTCTTGGGCGTGGCTTGCTTGCCTTTGGCCAAGCCATGGGCCTGGCGGGAGAGGGCAAAGTCCAGGAAAAACTTGCACCAGATGGTGCTGCCTGCGGCGGCCGTCCAAGTGTTGTATTCCAGCTGGCCCAGTATCACACCCACAATCACGACGGCGACCACCGCGCCAGCGATCAGGTTGATGGCCAGGGCATAGGGCGCGTATTTTTCAGGGTTGGGCGGCGATTCGCCGCGTTTCAGTGCCACCTCGGAGAAATCGCGCCGAACAAGAATGCGCCATGCTCTGCGAAACCAGAAGAACGCCATGGGGAACAGCGCCAGGAACAGGATCCACGTCAGGGCGACGCTGACATCAAATTTCATCGAATGCTCCACCTCGGGTCAGTAAAAAGGCCCTGCCAGCGCCATGCCGGCAGGGCCCTTGATTGTGACGCCGCTGCGTGCCAGCGCAGCAGCGGTCTGGGGTAAATCCCAGGTCAGTGAGCGCCCTTCACCTGGGAAGAGCCGCGCGGGATACGCACAGCCTCGACCATGTGCTGGATATGCTCTGGCGGCTCCTTGGTGAACTTGTCCACCAGGAAGGCCACGCCAAAGTTCACCAGGGCACCGACTGCACCGATGGCTTCCGGCGTGATGCCGAAGAAGCTGTTGGCGCCGCCGATCAGGCCCAGGTATTCCGTGCCCTTGATAAAGAACACGCCCTTGTGTGCGAACACATAGAACAGGGTGAAGAACAGGCCTGCCAGCATGCCGGCCATGGCGCCTTCCTTGTTCATCTTCTTGCTGAAAATACCCATCATGATGGCGGGGAACAGCGAGCTGGCAGCAATACCGAAGGCCAGTGCCACCGTACCGGCCGCAAAGCCCGGCGGGTTCAGGCCCAGGTAACCGGCCACCACGATGGCCACGGCCATCGACACCTTGCCCGCCAGCAGCTCATTCTTCTCGCTGATGCCGGGGTTGAACACGCCCTTCACCAGGTCGTGCGACACAGCGGACGAGATAGCCATCAGCAGACCTGCAGCCGTCGACAGAGCCGCAGCCAGACCACCGGCCGCCACCAGCGCGATCACCCAGTTGGGCAGCAGCGCGATTTCGGGGTTGGCCATCACGATGATGTCGGCATTCACCGTCAACTCGTTGCCCTTCCAGCCGGCAGCCTCTGCCTTGCCCTTGGCGGCTTCGTTCTTGGTCTTGTCGTTGTAGTACTGGATGCGGCCGTCGCCGTTCTTGTCTTCCCACTTCAGCAAGCCGGTCTTTTCCCAGCGCTTCATCCAGTCGGGACGCTGTTCGTTCACCAGGCTGGCTTCAGGTGCATACAGGTCGCCACCGGTCTTGACGGCGGTGTTGACGGTGGCATGCAGGTTCAGTTTGGCCATGGCCGCCACGGCAGGGGCCGTGGTGTACAGGATGGCGATGAAGATCAGGGCCCAGCCGGCCGAGCTGCGCGCGTCCTTGACCGAAGGCACGGTAAAGAATCGCATGATGACGTGCGGCAGACCGGCGGTACCGATCATCAGCGACATCGTGTACATGAACATGTTCAGCGTGCTGCCCGGCAGTTGCGTGGTGTACTTGCCAAAACCGAGGTCGGTAACCACGGAATCGAGCTTGGCCAGCAGAGTCATGTCGGTGCCGACATAGCTGCCACCCAGACCCAGTTGAGGGATCGCGTTGCCCGTGAGCTGCAGCGAGATGAACACGGCAGGCACGGTGTAGGCCAGGATCAGCACGATGTACTGCGCCACCTGGGTGTAGGTGATGCCCTTCATGCCGCCGAACACGGCGTAGGCGAACACGATGGCCATACCGACGTAAATGCCGGTGTCGCTGGACACACCCAGGAAGCGCGAGAACGCGATACCCACACCGGTCATCTGACCAATGATGTACGTGAGCGACGCCACCAGCAGGCACAGCACGGCAATGGTGCTGGCGCTCTTGGAGTAGAAGCGGTCACCAATGAACTGGGGCACCGTGAACTTGCCGAACTTGCGCAGGTACGGAGCCAGCAGCATGGCCAGCAGCACGTAGCCGCCGGTCCAGCCCATCAGGAACAGGCCACCGCCATACCCCATGTTGGCGATCAGGCCGGCCATGGAGATGAAGGAAGCCGCGCTCATCCAGTCGGCGGCCGTGGCCATGCCGTTGGTGATGGGGTGCACGCTGCCGCCGGCCGCGTAGAACTCGCTGGTGGAACCAGCGCGGGCCCACACTGCAATGCCGATGTAGAGCGCGAAGCTCAGACCGACAAAAACGTAGATAGTGGTTTGCAAATCCATGATGTCAGCCCTCAGTCTTCATGCACGTCGAACTGACGGTCAATGTCGCCCATCTTCTTGGCGTAATAAAAAATCAGCGCAATGAAGATGTAGATGGAGCCCTGGTGCGCAAACCAGAACCCTAGCGGATACCCGCCCAGCTTGATGTTGTTGAGCATGTCCGCAAACAGGATGCCCGCGCCGAACGACACCACAAACCAGATGATGAGAATCTTGGTCAGCAGGCCGAGCGTGGCTTTCCAGTAGGCGTGACTACCTTTGTCTTCCTTCATGAAAGTCCCCTCTTGTTGGAGTACAGATCACAGCGCCTGAGCACTGCCCCCGTGCACCCACAAGGCCAGCCCCGTGGATTGCGAGGTTGACTGTCGCGACGCTTCCTTACAGCGAACTGATGAAAAGTTCCAATCTGACGCTTGGATTACGACTCAAGGGAAAACACCGATCGTTCAGGCCTCAGTGAAAATCCCAATGGCAGAGCGCTGTGTTGCAGAAACACTCTCTTACCTGCCTCATCCTGAAGACGGCATCCCCGTCCCTGCTCCATCGCCATGCCTGATTCCATCCCCGTACTGCTTCGCTCCATCTACGCCAAGACGGCGCAGGGTCAGCAGGAAATCGCCTCGCGCTCCCTGGGTCTGTCGCCCATGGCGCGGCGCGTACTGGTGCTGGTGGATGGCAAGCGCAGCGGTCAGGAACTGAGCACCTTTGTGCCCGGCAATGAGGTCAGCCCACAGCTCACCGAACTGTTGGAGCGCGGCTGCATCGAGGCCGTGGGTACCGTCCCCGCACCCAAGCCCGCGCCCAGCCCTGCGGGTGCTGCAGCCAGCACCCATGCAGGCGACGATCTGGAGGCCCTGCCGCCGCCCGAATCGCGCAGCGCCAAGGAGGCGGACATGGCGCGTAATTTCATGATTAACACGGTCAACACCATCTTTGGGCAGCACAACCGCATTTCACTCGTCGAGTCGATCTACGGCAGCAAGACCACCGAAGAACTGCGCCATGTGTACATCGCCTGGGCCGAGGCCATGGAGTCCAACGCCGTAGGCAAGAGGCGCCTGCCCGAGTTGCGCGAAAAGCTGTTTGCCGTGCTCTGACCGTTCAGCCCAGTTCGGCCAAAGACCTCGGAAGGTTTGAATGAATCTGGCCTGCTCTGGCACGCCGGATTCATTCACACCGTCTCAATCCTCGGCATACATATCCACGCCACGCGTCTCACGCAGCCACAGCGCGCCGATGAACGCACCCACCCCGGCAATCAGCACCGGGTACCACAGGCCGCTGCACATGTTGCCCGTCTGCGCGACGATGGCAAATGCCATGGGCGGCAGCATGCCACCGAACCAGCCGTTGCCGATGTGGTACGGCAGGCTCATGGCCGTGTAGCGGATGCGGGTAGGAAACATTTCGGCCAGCGCCGCCGCAAGGGGGCCGTACACCATGGTGACCAGCAGCATGAGGTACCACAGGATGGCGACCACACGCAGCCGGTCAATGGCCTGCGGGTCGGCGTGGTCTGGGTAGCCCGCAACCTGCAAGGCCTGGGCCACGGCGCTGCGAAAGGTCCGCTCACGCTCGCGCGCCTGCATGCCGGTCATGCCGGTGGCAGGCTCCAGCACGATGCGCTGGGTGCCGATGCGCACCACAGCGGCTGCGCTCTCGCCTTCGGCAGGCTCGGTGTGGTAGCTCACCGAATGCGCGGCCAGCACCTGCTTGGCCAGGTCGCAGGGGCTGGTGTAGCGCGTGGCTCCGGTGGGATTGAACTGGAAGGAGCAGCCCCAGGGAGACGCTTCAATGACCACCTGGTTGCGTGCCTGGGCCTGCGCCAGCGCAGGGTTGGCCGCCACGGTCAGCGCCTGAAAGGCCGGAAAGTACGTGGCCGCCGCCAGCACGCAGCCCAACAGGATGACCGGCTTGCGGCCCACGCGGTCGGACAGCGCACCAAACACAATGAACAGCGGCGTGCCCAGCAGCAGCGCCAGCGCCAGTAAGAGCTGTGCGGTGGCGGCTTCCACCTTGAGCTGCTGCGTCAGAAAGAACAGCGCATAGAACTGCCCGGTGTACCAGACCACGGCCTGCCCGGCCGTCAGGCCCAGCAGCGCCAGCAGGGCCAGGCGCAGGTTCTTCCATGTCCCGAAGGCCTCGCGCACGGGGGCGCGCGAGGCGCGCCCCCGTGCCTTCATGCGCTGGAAGGCCGGTGTCTCGGCCAGGGACAGGCGAATCCACACCGACACGGCCAACAGCGCGATGGACACCAGAAAGGGAATACGCCAGCCCCAGTCGGCAAATGCGTCTTCGCCCAGCAGCGCACGCACGCCCATGACGACCAGCAGCGCCATCAGCAGGCCCAGCGTGGCCGTAGTCTGGATCCAGGCGGTGTAGGCGCCGCGCCGGTGCTGGGGGGCATGTTCGGCCACATAGACGGCGGCCCCGCCATACTCGCCCCCCAGGGCCAGGCCCTGCAGCAGGCGCAGCCCTATGAGCAGGATGGGCGCCGCCACGCCGATGCTGGCATAGGCCGGCAGCAGCCCCACTGCAAAGGTGGCCAGGCCCATGACCAGCATGGTCACCAGAAAGGTGTACTTGCGCCCGATCATGTCACCCAGCCGCCCGAACAGTACGGCCCCCAAAGGGCGCACCAGAAAACCGGCGGCGAACGCCAGCAGCGCGAACAGAAAGGCCGAGCCCGCGTCGAGCGCGCTGAAAAACTGGCGCGCAATGATGGCCGCCAGGGCACCGTAGAGGTAAAAGTCGTACCACTCGAACACGGTGCCCAGCGACGAGGCAATGACCACCCGCGTCTCCTCGGGCGTCATCGGCCCGTTGGAAGCCGGGGGGGCCATGGGTTGTCTCCAATGCTTGCAAGCTGCTCTATGGCAGCCTGCAAGCATTCTTGGAGGCCGTGCTGACCCCGTTCTGACGCCCAGCCAACAAGGGCTTGCTTGAAACTGACCCGACACTGACAAAACCAGGCCCAGCGTGCCTTGCAGCAGTTTGTTGCACTGCAATTGCTGCACTGCGTAAGCGCTTGGTCAGTGCCGGTTTGCAGAATGCGCCGGCCTGCCACGGCACCCCGCCGATGGCAGATCCATCCCTAGGAGACTGATTCATGAGCGACCCGGTGGTCCAGAAAATACAGAGCCATCCGAAGTACCTGGAACTGCGCACCAAGCGCAACCGTCTGGGCATCTTTCTGACCGTGCTGATGCTGGTGGCTTATTACGGCTATATCGCGCTGATTGCATTCGACAAGAAGTTTCTCGCCCAGCCTATCGGCAGCGGCGTGACCACTCTGGGCATTCCCATCGGCATGGGCGTGATCCTGTTCACCATCGTCATCACCGGCATTTATGTGCGCCGTGCCAACGGCGAGTTCGATGCACTGACCAAGCAAATTCTCAAAGACGCATCGAAATGAACGCTCTCAAGAAACCAGCCCTTCAAGCGCTGCCTCTGCTGGCCCTGCTGACCGCAGGGGCCGCCCATGCCGCCGGTGGCGATGTGGGCCAGGCGGCCAAACAGGCCACCAACTGGACGGCCATCATCATGTTCGGCATCTTCGTCGCCGGTACGCTGTGGATCACGAAGTGGGCCGCTGCCAAGACACGCTCTGCCGCCGATTTCTACACGGCTGGCGGCGGCATCACCGGCTTCCAGAACGGCCTGGCGATCGCGGGCGACTACATGTCCGCGGCTTCCTTCCTGGGCATCTCGGCGGCCGTGATGGCCACCGGCTACGACGGCCTGATCTACTCCATCGGCTTCCTCGTGGGCTGGCCCATCATCACCTTCCTGATGGCCGAGCGCCTGCGCAACCTGGGCAAGTTCACCTTCGCCGACGTGGCGGGCTACCGCTTCCAGCAGACGCCGATCCGTGCCTTCGCGGCCTCGGGCACGCTGGTGGTGGTGGCGTTCTACCTGATCGCGCAGATGGTCGGCGCCGGCCAACTCATCAAGCTGCTGTTCGGCCTGGAATACTGGATGGCCGTGGTCATCGTCGGCGCGCTGATGATGGTCTATGTGCTGTTCGGCGGCATGACGGCCACCACCTGGGTGCAGATCATCAAGGCGGTGCTGCTGCTGGCAGGCGTGAGCTTCATGGCCTTCATGGTGCTGGCACAGTACGGCTTCAGCCCCGAGGCGCTGTTCGCCAAGGGCGTGGAAGTGCGCACCAATATCGCCGCCAACACCGGCATGTCGGCTGAAGACGCCGCCAAGAAGGGGCTGTCCATCATGGGCCCCGGCGGCTTCATCAAGGATCCGATCTCGGCCATCTCGTTCGGCATGGCGCTGATGTTCGGCACCGCCGGCCTGCCGCACATCCTGATGCGCTTCTTCACCGTGCCCGATGCCAAGGAAGCCCGCAAGTCGGTGCTGTGGGCCACCACCTGGATCGGCTACTTCTACATCCTGATCTTCATCATCGGCTTCGGCGCCATCACCCTGGTGCTGACCAACCCCGAGATGGCGGATGTGGTCAAGGGTGTGATCCACGGCGGCGCGGGCACGGCCAACATGGCGGCCGTGCTGGTGGCCAAGTCGGTGGGCGGCAACATCTTCTACGGCTTCATCTCGGCCGTGGCGTTCGCCACCATCCTGGCCGTGGTGGCCGGCCTGACGCTCTCGGGCGCCTCGGCCGTGTCGCACGACCTGTATGCCACGGTGTTCAAGAAGGGCAAGGCCGACAGCGCCTCGGAGCTGAAGGTTTCGCGCATCACCACCCTGGCCCTGGGCGTGATCGCCGTGGTGCTGGGCATCGCCTTCGAGAAGCAGAACATCGCGTTCATGGTCTCGCTGGCCTTCGCCATCGCGGCCTCGGCCAACTTCCCGGTGCTGTTCATGTCGGTGCTGTGGAAAGACTGCACGACGCGCGGCGCGGTGATCGGCGGCTTCCTGGGCCTGATCTCCTCGGTGGGCCTGACCATCGTGTCGCCCTCGGTGTGGGAAGCCACGCTGGGCAACCCGGCCGGCTCGGCGCTGTTCCCCTACACCTCGCCGGCGCTGTTCTCCATGACCATCGGCTTCGTGGGCATCTGGCTCTTCTCGATCACCGACAAGAGCGCCAACGCCGCGCGCGAGCGCGCCGCATTCCCGGCGCAGCAGGTGCGTTCGGAAACGGGCCTGGGCGCCGCTGGCGCATCGGGGCATTGAGGTAGAGGGATCACCCCCCCTGTGGCGCATGCGGCGCCCTCCCCCTCGCATCGTTGCGCGATGCGGGGGGGACAATCCACCGGGCCTGGCGCCCGGTTTTTTTATTGGCTTTGCAACTGGCGCAGTTTGACAAAGGCCATGGCCGCCATGACGGCGTCGTTGAGGGCGTCGTGGGCTTCGCGCTGGGGTAGCGCCAGGTCGTCCATGAGCGTGGCAAAGCGCAGGTCGATGTGGGCGTTGTCGAACTGCTGGTAGGGCGGCAACTGCTTGAACTTGTACTCGTAGTACATGGCCGATACCTCCAAGCGCTGCTGTGGCAGGCCCATGCCCAGCAAGGGCCACACGGCGCGGTTGAGCATGGCCACATCGAACTCCAGGTAGTAGCCCACCAGCGGGCGGCTGCCGATGAAATGCAGCAGCTGGCGCATCGCCTCGTCCAGCGGCAGGCCCTGGGCCACATCACGGCTGCGCAGGCGGTGGATGCGCACGCTGTCCGCGGGCACCTCCTTGTCGGGCCGCACCAACAACTCCAGCCGCTGGCTGGTGAGGATGCGCTGGCCCACGATGCGCACGGCGCCGATGGCAATGATCTCGTCGGTGCGGCGGTTCAGGCCCGTGGTCTCGCAGTCGATGGCCACCCATTCGTTGGGCGGCGGCGGTTCGAGCAGGAAGGCAAACTCTGGCCGCGCCAGGTGGTAGCGCTGCCAGGTGCGGCGCATGCGTTCCAGCAGTGTCACAGCGCGTCCAACTTCAGCCGGTGGTGCAGCAGCGCCTTAAAACGTTTGACCACCGCGAGCGCGTCCTTGAGCAGATCGCGCTCCAGCGTGCTGAGCCGCTCGGGATCGACGTTGCCGGTGACCGGCCGGCCCGTGTCGATCTGGGCCAGCCCGGCCTGCAGGCGCAGTCCCATGAGGAAGTGCAGGCTTTGCACCAGCTCATCGCCCAGGGCGGCATCGAGCACGCCCGCCTCCACCAGTGCGGCAATCCGCTCGGCCGTGCCGGTGGCCGGCACGCGCCGCGCCAACGCCAGGCTGCGCACGCCATGAACGATGGGAAAGATGCCCGCCTTCTTGAGGCTGATGGCACGGCCTTCATCGCTCAGTCCGAACAGGCGGCTCCACCAGCCCGAGGCGCCGCCAAAGTTGTCGATGGCAGCGGCAAAGCGGGCCAGTACGGCGTCGTTGTCGATGGCCTGCTCCACCACACCTTCACGCACGGCATGGAGCAGCGCCGCATCGCCCGCCACGGCATGCGCATCCAGAAAGATGGCGAGCTGCATCAGGCTGTCGGCCTCGGGCGCCAGCAGCCATTGGCGCACACGCTGGCCAAAGCTGTGGACCGAGCCGCGCCAGTCGGGGTTGCTGACCATGATGCGGCCGGGGCACTCAGGGTAGCCAAAGCTCGCCAGCACCTCCGAAAAACGCTGGCAGATGGCGTCCAGCTCCGGCGGCGCGGCATAGCCATCGCGCAGCACCAAGCCGTTGTCCTGGTCGGTCTTGAGGAGTTGTTCACCGCGCCCCTCGCTGCCCATGACGAACAGGCAACTGTTCTCCACCAGGTCGGGGGGGGCCACCATGGACCAGGCGCGCTCGAACAGGTGGGCGTTGAGTTGCTGCACCAGCTTGGCCATCAGCCCGATGCGCGTGCCACCGCGCTGCAGCGCGGCGAGCAGCCGCGTGATCTGTGCGGCGGCCTGCGCCAGTGCGGGCAAATCCTGTGCGTGTTCGATCTGCGCCGTGATGACGTGCGAATGGTTGGCCAGAAAGCTGAACAGGTCCAGCGCCTCCAGCACCCCGCGTACGGCGCCAGCGTCCTCCAGCACCACCAGGCGGTGCACGCGCCTGCGCAGCAGCAGCACCATGGCGTCGCCCAGCGAGTCGGACTCGCGCACGGTGACGACGGGCGTGCTGGCCAGTGTGCCCACGGCCAACTGGTCCAGCGGGCGGCCATCGAGAATGGCACGCTGCAAATCGGTGTTGGTGAAAATACCCAGGCCGCCGTCGGCCAGCCCGGTCACCAGCACATTCTTCACCCTCTGCTCCTGCAGCAGGCGCACGACGGTGATGATGTCGGTGTCCGCAGTCACCATGGGGGCCGGGCGCAGAAAGGCCTGCTCCACGCGCGCCATGGTGAGCGATTGCAGCTCATGCTGCCCTGCCCTGCGTGCCAGGGCACTGAGCTTCTGGCCCAGGTCGGAAAACAGCAAGGCGCCAAAGGTGGTATTGCAGGCGATGAGTTCGTTCACCGCCTCGCGTGCCAGTTGGTAGGCCACCAATTCCTCGGTGGCCACAAAGCGGCTGTGCAGGCGGCCGGTCATCAGGCCACAGCCATCAAAGCTGTCCTCGGGCCCGTAGGTGGCCAAGACCTCTTCACCCTCGGTCTGGGTGACGTAGCCCTTGATGATGACAAACAGGTGGCTAGGAACGCTGCCCGCATCGAGCACCACCGCACCTTCGGGGAAGTAGGCGATGTCCACGCTGGCGCGCACCAGGCGCTGCTCGTCGGGGGTGAGGCAATCGAAGGGGGATGCGTTGAAAGGAAAGGCGCTGGGCATGAAGGATGGGGCGGCCGCCATGGCACGCCCCTGCATTCAAACCGGCAGGCCTTGCGCCACGCTTGCAGCGGACTCCCAGCCTTGGCCGAACCAGGCGTCGCCCTCCAGGTAGGCGCGCAGCATGGGCAGGCTGTCGTAGCCCCAGAAGACCTTGCCATCCACCTCCAGCGCCGGTACACCGAACACGCCGCGCGCCGTGGCGGCCTCGGTGTTGGCGCGCAGCAGCGCCTTGGCGCGGGCGCCATCCTCGTCGCCCGGCTTGCGCTGGGGCTCCAGTTCGGCAGCGAGCTGCGTGAGCCGCTCGGCATCGAGCGCATCCTGCCCGCCCTGCCAGACATGGCGGAACACCGTGCCGGTGACGAAACGGTTGATGCTGCCGTCCTCGCTGCAGGCCAGCGCCAGGCGCAGCAGCGGCAGCGGATTGAATGGGTGGCGCGCCGGCATCGTCAGCGGCACGCCCAGCGAATGGCCCAGCCATACGGCATGGCGGTAGGTCCAGTCGCGCTTGGGCGCAATGCCCGCCGGCCCCGGGTTGCCATGCTGCTTGAGCAGCGCACCCAGCAGCACCGGCCGGTACTCCACGCTGTGGCTCAGGCCCTCCAGCACATCTGGCAAACGCTCGAAGGCCAGCCAGGCGTACGGCGAAACGAAGTCCAGGTGAAAGACGATGTGCTTCATGGCAGCTCCTTGGTGGGGACGTCAGGGTGGGGGCTTCAGGGTGGAAAAGCCATCCCGGCGCGCTGCGCCAGCGCAGCCCAGATGGCCAGGCGCTCGGCGCTGTCGGCCTGGGCCCAGGCGCGGATCTCGGGAATGGTGCGAAAGCACCCCACGCAGTGGCTGCGGTCCTCGGACATGCGGCAGACCGAGATGCAGGGCGAGGGAATGACCTCGTCGGAATTGGGATCAAAATAGCCCGCTTCGCCCAACAGACGGGCGCGAGCAGCTATACTTTCGATAGCACTCATAGGGCAGCAGGCTCCTGCACCACATCGACCACGGGTGCGCCAGTGAGCCGCTCCAGGTCGGCGGGGTGGAGCGGAAACACGCCGTGCGGGTGCCCTGCGGCGGCCCAGACCACATCGAAGCGCAGCAGGTCGCGGTCGATCAGCGTGACCGGCGGCGTGGCATGCGCCACGGGCGAGACGCCGCCGATGGAAAAGCCGGTGCGATCCTTCACGAAACCGGCATCGGCACGACCGATCTTGCCCACATGGGCCTCGACCTTCTTCTCATCCACACGCCGGTCGCCCGAGGTGATAACGAGCACGGCCGCATCATCGGCCTTGCGCCGGAAGATGATGCTCTTGGCAATCTGGCCAAGCTGCACACCGAGCTGGTCGGCCGCCTGCTGCGCAGTGCGCGCCGCATCATCGAGCATGCGTGGGCCGTGGGGGTGGCCGGCCGCCTGGAGCGCGGCGGCCACCCGTTGGATGCTTTCAGGTAACTGGTTCATGTCTGGCAATTCAGGGCCGTGCGCGCGCGAACGCTGAGCCGCCTGGGTGGAGTCACACACAAGGCGGCACACACGGGTACAGTGTGACGACTACCTTCCATTGTCCATGAAGCTGCTCCGCGCCTGCCTGCTCCTCTGCCTGCTCATCAGTCACTTGCCATGGACCGGGGCCACGCCCATCGTGCTCGATGAGCACCCGCACGGGCTGTTGCTCAACAACACCGGGCAACTGCTCTGGCTCGCGGACGACAACGGCGCGCTCACGCTGGACGATGTGCGGGGCGCGGAGCACGCCGCACGCTTTGCCCCCCTGCCGGCCCAGCGTCGGCATGGCGAGGACGTGCGGCCCCATTGGTTCAAGGTGGAACTGGAACAACGCGCCGCGAGTGGCGATTGGGTGCTGGCCACGCACACCACGGCGCTCAAGGATGTGCGCTTCCACGGCCCCTTCGATGCGGCAGGCCGGGCCCTGGCACCGCCCGTGCATACCGGCCTGGCGCAGCCCTACGCCACGCGCCCGCTGGGCAGCGAGCGCTACCTCATGCGGCTGCAGCTGCCCGGTCCGGGCACCTACACGGTCTATGTGCGACTGCAGGGCGAGGCAACCGCCATCCTCGGCCTGTCCGTCTGGGACACCGCCGAATACCTGCAATGGCGGCAACACAAGCGGCTGTTCGACGGCATCTGCTACGGCATCCTGCTGGCGCTGCTGGTGTACAACCTCGCGCTGGCGGGCATCTTCCGCGACCCGACCTACGGCTTCTACATCGGCCAGTGCGCGTTCGCACTGCTGACGCTGGCCAGCTTCAACGGCCATGCGGCCCACTACCTGTGGGGCCAGTGGCCCTGGTGGCAGGAGCGCGGCAACGTGGTGCTGCCCAGCCTCTGGCTGCTGCTCGGGACGCTGTTCGCGCGCAGTTTTCTGGACACGCGGCGGGTACCCAGCCTGGACCGGCTGCTGCAGGCCATCGGCGCGGTGGCGGTGGGCACCGCGCTGCTCGGTCTGTGGGGCTGGTTCACCATCGCGCAGACCCTCAACGAGATCACCGCCAGCGTGGGCACGCTGCTGGCCGCCGTGGCGGCTGTCATCGTCCTGCGGAGCGGCTTCCAGCCGGCACGCTGGTATCTGGGCGGACAGGCGCTGCTGTTCCTCTCGGTGCTGGGCGTGGTGCTGGTCAACTGGGAGGTGATCCAGGCACCGTTCCTGCTGGCCAACGGCCTGCAGATCGGCGTGGCCGCCGAGATGGTGGTGTTCGCCATCGCCTTGAGCCGGCGCATCAGCGGCCTGCGCGCCTCGCAGACGGCGCTGCGCCTGCACGCTGCCCACCTGGCCCAGGCCGCCGCCACCGATCCGCTGACCGGCCTGGCCAACCGCACCGGACTGGCCCAGGGTGCGGCGCAGTTGCTGGCCGATGGCGCGCCCCATGCGCTGATGCTGCTGGACCTGGACCGCTTCAAGCCCATCAACGATGTCCACGGCCACGACGCCGGAGACGCCGTGCTGCGTGCCGTGGCGGCGCGCCTGCAGGCCCATATCCGGGCGGGTGACATCGTGGCGCGGCTGGGCGGCGACGAGTTCGTGGTCCTGCTGGCCGACCCACGGCCCGACGCGGACCTGGAAGCCCTGGCCTTGCGGCTGGGTGCGGCCGTGCGGCAGCCGGTGGAGTTTCACGGCCATGCGCTCACCGTGGGCGCCAGCACGGGCATCGCGCGCAGCCCCCGCGACGGACGCACACTGACCGAACTGATGCGCAGCGCCGACCAGGCCATGTACCAGGCCAAGCAGTCGGGCCGCGGCCACGCCTTCTGGGGCGCGGCACCCTGATGCCGAAGCCGGTCAGACAGCCCGTTTGTTGAGCAGGGCCACCGCGGTGCGCGAGTTGGGCTTGCGGCCCAGGAAATCGCTGATGTAGGCGCCCGCATCGACAAGCTTGTCGAGGTCGATGCCGGTCTCGATACCCATGCCGCGCAGCATGAACACCAGGTCTTCGGTGGCCACGTTGCCCGTGGCGCCCTTGGCGTAAGGGCAGCCGCCCAGGCCGGCCACCGAGGCCTGATAGTTCCACACGCCCAGCTCCAGCGCGGCCAGCGTGTTCGACAGCGCCTGGCCGTAGGTATCGTGGAAATGGCCCGACACCGCGTCGATGCCATAGTGCTGCAGCGCCGCCTCGATGGCGCGCTGCACCGTGCGAGGCGTGCCCACGCCGATGGTGTCGGCCACGTCCACGCGCTGCACGCCTATGCCTTTCATCAACCCGGCCAGGTAGGCCACCTGCTGCGGCGCGACCTCGCCTTCGTAGGGGCAGCCCACGGTGCAGCTCATGGCGCCACGCACGCGGATGCCGGCCGCCAGCGCGGCCTCGACCACGGGCGCGAAGCGCTCGATGCTCTCGGCGATGCTGCAGTTGATGTTCTTGCGGCTGAAGGCCTCGCTGGCCGAACCGAACACCACGATCTCGTCGGGCCGCGTCTTCACCGCCGCCTCGTAGCCCTGCAGGTTGGGCGTCAGCACGGAATAGCGCACGCCGGCCTTGCGTTCGATGCCGGCCATGACCTCGGCGTT
This sequence comes from Acidovorax sp. 210-6, assembly GCF_010020825.1. Lineage (GTDB taxonomy): Bacteria > Pseudomonadota > Gammaproteobacteria > Burkholderiales > Burkholderiaceae_C > Simplicispira > Simplicispira sedimenti. The sequence goes on along the minus strand of NZ_JAACJE010000001.1, from coordinate 678,188 downwards.
GTCGGCCATCTGCGGCACCCATTTGGGGCTGACGAAGCTCGTGACCTCGATCTCGTGCAGGCCGGCCTCCTGCAGGCGCTGCACCAGGCCGATCTTGACCTCGGCGGGCACGGGGGATTTTTCATTCTGCAGGCCGTCGCGCGGACCGACGTCGATGATCTGGACGCGGGAGGGGATGCTCATGGAGATGTCCTTGTTGAAAAAATGCAGTCAATAGCCGCGCGCCGGGTCCACGATGCCGGCGATGGCCTCGCCGCGCTGCAGCGCGGCGATCTTGCCCGCGATCTGGGCGATGCTCTCGTCGCGCAGCGTGCGCGCCGAGGTGTGCGGCGTGAGGGTGATGCGCGGGTGGTTCCAGAAAGGGTGGCCGGCGGGCAGCGGCTCGGTGCGGAACACGTCAAGCTGGGCGCCCGCGAGGTGACCGCTGTCGAGCAGCGCCAGCAGGTCGTCCTCGACCAGGTGCGCGCCGCGCGCGACGTTGATGAGGTAGCCGCCCGGCTGCAGGCGCGCCAGGGTGTCACGGTTCAGGATGTCCTGCGTCTCGGGCGTGAGCGGCAGCAGGTTCACGAGCACGCGGCTGGCGGCCAGGAAGTCATTGAAGCCGTCCTGCCCGCTGAAGGTGCGGATGCCATCGACAGCCTTGGGCGAGCGGCTCCAGCCGTTCACCGGAAAATCGAACTGCGCCAGCGCCTTCGCCACGCGCTCGCCGAGCACGCCCAGGCCCATCACGCCCACGGGCAGGTCCTGGCGCAGGCGCGGCTTGCGGTAAGCCCACTGGCCCGCGCGCATGCTGGCTTCGTACTGGTCGAATTCGCGGAAATGGCGGATGACGGCGTGGCACACGTACTCGGCCATCTGCACGGCCATGCCGGCATCGTCGAGCCGCACTACGCGCGCGCCCGGCGGCAGGCGGCGCTGCAGCAGCGCATCGACGCCTGCGCCGATGTTGAACAGAGCCTGGATGCCCTGCTGCTCGTCCAGGAACTGCTGGGGCGGCGCCCAGACCACGGCGTAATCGGCCACCGGCGCGCCGGGCTGCCACACGGCAATCTCGGCCTGCGGGAAGGCGGCCTGCAGGCCCTGGAGCCAGGGCTCGGCCTTGGTATCGGTACAGCAAAAGGTGATCTTCATGGCCACCGAGCGTACCCCGCCCGCCGCAAAACGTCTGTCACTCAGCGGAAAGCTTGAGCAGTTCGGCGCCCTCGGCCACCTGGTCGCCGGGGGCATAGAGCAGCTCGGCCACCACGCCGTCGACCGGCGCGGCAATGGTGTGCTCCATCTTCATGGCTTCCATCACGGCCAGGGCCTGGCCCTTGCTCACCTTGTCGCCGGCCTGCACGGCGAACGACACCACCTTGCCCGGCATGGGCGCGGTCAGGCGCCCCCCCTCGGACTGGTCCTCGCCCGCATGGGCCAGCAGATCGATGGCCACGATCTGCGTCGCGCCCCGGGGCATGAACACATGGTCGGTCTCGCCCATGGCATACACGGCGGCCCGGGTGCGCTCACCCGCATACTGCAGTTCGATGCCCCCGGCGACCGACTGAAACGCCAGCGGACCGGAAACAGCCTGCGCGCCTTCACCGACCGTCAGCCGCAGTCCGCCATCGTGCAGGTAGGCCAGGCTGGCCTTGGCATGCGCGCCGTTGAAGTCGAACTCGAAGCGGCGTTCCACCAGGCCGTGCGAGCGCCAGCCGTCGCGGCGGCTGAACGGGTCGGCACCTTCGGTGGCGCGCTCGCGCAGCAGCGTCTGGGCCACGGCGGCGGCGGCGGCCAGCGGCAGGCCCACGCGCTCCTGCTTGAACAGCACGGCCTCTTCGCGCGGGATCAGCGCAGTGTCGAGGTTGGCTTTAGCGAACGAGTCGGTGCGCGCCACCATGCGCAGGAACTGCACGTTGGTCGCCAGGCCGACGATGTGGGTCTGGGCCAGCGCTTCATCCAGCCGGGCCAGCGCCTGCTCGCGCGTGTCGCCGTGCACGATGAGCTTGGCCACCATGGAGTCATAGAACGGGCTGATGGCGTCGCCCTGGCGCACGCCGGAGTCCACGCGCACCGCGCCGCGCTCGAAGGCCACGCAGTCGGGCAGGCCGTACACGGCGAGCTGGCCGGTGGCGGGCAGGAAGTTGTTGTCGGGGTTCTCGGCGCAGATGCGCGCCTCGATGGCATGGCCGGTGATGCGCAGCTCGTCCTGCTGCAGCGGCAGCGGCTCGCCCGCGGCCACGCGCAGTTGCCATTCCACCAGGTCCTGGCCGGTGATGGCCTCGGTGACCGGGTGCTCGACCTGCAGGCGCGTGTTCATCTCCATGAAGAAGAAGTTCATGCTGCCATCGGGGCGCTGCTCGACGATGAACTCCACCGTGCCCGCACCCACGTAGTGCACGGCGCGCGCGGCGGCCACGGCGGCCAGGCCCATCTGGGCGCGCATCTCGGGCGTCATGCCGGGCGCGGGCGCTTCCTCCAGCACCTTCTGGTGGCGGCGCTGCACCGAGCAGTCGCGCTCGAACAGGTAGACATAGTTGCCATGCGTGTCGCCGAACACCTGTATCTCGATGTGGCGCGGGCGCTGCACGTATTTTTCGATCAGCACGGCGTCGTCGCCAAAGCTGTTGATCGCCTCGCGCTTGCACGACGCCAGCGCGGCCGCGAAGTCCTCGGCCTTGTCCACGGCGCGCATACCCTTGCCGCCACCGCCGGCGCTGGCCTTGATGAGCACGGGGTAGCCGATGCGGTCGGCCTCGGCCTGCAAGAGCGCGGCGTCCTGGTTGGCGCCGTGGTAGCCGGGCACCAGGGGCACGCCGGCTTTTTCCATGAGCTGCTTGGACTCGGCCTTCAGGCCCATGTCCTTGATGGCCGAGGGCGGCGGGCCGATGAAGACCAGGCCAGCGTCCTGGCAGGCCTGGGCGAATTCCTCGTTCTCGCTCAGGAAGCCGTAGCCGGGGTGGATGGCCTGCGCGCCCGTGGCCTGGGCGGCCTCGATGATGCGCTCCCAGCGCAGGTAGCTGTCCTTGGGGGCGCTGCCGCCGATGTGCACGGCCTCGTCGCACACGGCCACATGCTTGGCGCTGGCATCGGCATCGGAATACACGGCGACGGTCTTGACGCCCATGCGCTTCGCGGTCGCCGCGACACGGCACGCAATCTCGCCGCGGTTAGCAATCAGGATTTTGGTAAACATTTAGGCCACTCCAGGAGAACCAGAAAAAAACGAGGCAACGCGGCGCAGCACCGCGCGCAGGAATCGGAACAGCAGCACCAGCAACAGTGCCGACACGATGAGCATGAACGCCAGCGCCACGCCGAACCACAGCGGGTGCTGCGTGGCCAGCCAGACCACGGCCACCACCAGGCCGTCTTCGAGGAAGGACAGCCCCCAGTTGGAAAATGGCTCGGGCGAGGTATTGACCGCCGCGCGCGTGGTCATCTTGGTGGCCAGCGCCGTGGCCGAGAGCGAACCGCCCAGCAGGCCGGCCACCAGGGCCATGGTGGCGTTGTCGGCGCCGAACACCCCCGCCGCCAGCACCGCCCCCGCCGGGATGCGGATCACCGTGTGCAGCGCATCCCAGGCACTGTCGAGCCAGGGCACCTTGTCGGCGAAGAATTCGACCAGCAGCATGAAGCCGCTCACCGCCAGCACCGCCGGGTGCTGCAGCACCTGCAGGCCCGGCGGCAGCGCCAGCCATCCGGTCGCACCCATCAGGCCGACGAGGAACACCACGGCATAGAGCCGGAACCCGCTGGCCCAGCCCAGCGCGGCCGCCAGCGCCAGCAGGCCCGGCATGTCGAGCTGGGCCGTGGCCCGTGCCGCGCCCTCGGCCACGTCCCGCGCGGTGCCCGCGTCCACATGCAGCCCCACGGTGTGGAGCCACTGGACGATGCGCAGCCAGAGCTGGTCCATGGTCGTTCAGGCGCATGCGTGCGAGCTCAGGCCTGCAACCACGCCGGTTTGCGTTTTTGCAGGAAGGACTGCACGCCCTCACGGCCCTCTTCGCTCGCGCGGATGTCGGCGATGCCTTCGACGGTGGCGGCGATGAGCTGCGCGTCGATCTGCTGCTGCGCCACGTCCTGCACCAGCTGCTTGCAGGCGCGCACGGCGTTCGGGCTGGCGCTGACCAGGGCTTTGACGATGTCATCGACCTTGGCGTCAAGCTGGTCTGCGGCCACGACCTCGTGCACGAAGCCGATGCGCAACGCCTCGGCCGCGTCGAAGCGCTCGGCCGTGAGGAAGTAGCGGTGCGCGGCGCGCGCGCCCATGGCGCGGATGACGTAGGGGCTGATGGTGGCCGGGATCAGGCCGAGCTTGACCTCGCTGAGGCAGAAGCCCGCCGTGTCCACCGCCACGGCCATGTCGCAGGCCGCCACCAGGCCCATGCCGCCGGCGTACACGTCGCCCTGCACACGCGCCACGGTGGGCTTGGGGCAGGCGTAGATCACGCGCAGCATCTCGGCGAGCTTGCCCGCGTCCGCGATGTTCTCGGCGCGCGTGTAGTCGGCCATGCGGCGCATCCAGTTGAGGTTGGCGCCGGCGCAGAAGGCCGGGCCCTCGGCGGCCAGCACCACGGCGCGCACGTCGGGGCGTGCGCCCACGTCGAGAAAGGCCGCGGTGATCTCGGCGATGACTTCGTCGCTGAAGGCGTTGCGCACCTCGGGCTGGGTCAGCGTGATGCGCGCGACCGGGCCCGACTGGGTGATGGAAAGGTTCTGGCTCATGGCGTATGCGGGTTTTGCAGGAAATAGACGAGATCGAGCTCCGGGCAGGGCTGGCCCAGCGCGGTGAGCGCCGCCGTGATCTGCCCGCGGTGGTGCGTGCCGTGGTTGAACACATGCGCGAGCGTGGCGGCGAAGGGCAGCGTGGCCGAGGTGCCGCGCATGGTGGTGTAGGACAGCACCCCATCCCAGCGCTGCGCGGGCCAGCCGGCGATCAGCGGCTCCCAGCGCGCCGCACCCTCGCGCAGGCGGCTGGCCAGGTGTGCGCGGTCGCTCTCGACCTCGGCGTCCAGCGCCACGCGCGGCGAGCTGCCCTCGGCAAAGCGCACGAACCACAGCAGGTGCTCGCCCACCAGCAGGTGGTTGAGCGTGCCGTGGATGCTGTGGAAGAACAGGCCCACATCGCGCCGGTAGTCCTCTTCCGGCAGCGCCCGCACGGCATCGAGCAGGCGCGCCGTGGCCCACACGTTGTAGCGTGCAAGCTGGGTGAAATGGGCCACGGCGTCCATCGCCCACCTCACATGCGGAAGATGCCGAACTTGGTGTCTTCAATCGGCGCATTGCGCGTGGCGGCCAGGCCCAGCGCCAGCACGCGGCGCGTGTCGGCCGGGTCGATCACGCCGTCGTCCCAAAGGCGGGCGGTGGCGTAGTAGGGGTGGCCCTGCTCTTCGTACTGGCGGCGGATGGGGGCCTTGAAGGCTTCTTCTTCCTCCATGCTCCACTGGCCGCCCTTGGCCTCGATGCCGTCGCGCTTGACGGTGGCCAGCACGCTGGCGGCCTGCTCGCCGCCCATGACGCTGATGCGCGCGTTGGGCCACATCCAAAGGAAGCGGGGCGAGTACGCGCGGCCGCACATGCCGTAGTTGCCGGCGCCAAAGCTGCCGCCGATGATGATGGTGAACTTGGGCACGGCCGCCGTGGCCACGGCCGTCACCAGCTTGGCGCCGTGGCGCGCGATGCCTTCGTTCTCGTACTTGCGGCCGACCATGAAGCCAGTGATGTTCTGCAGGAACACCAGCGGGATCTTGCGCTGGCAGCACAGCTCGATGAAGTGCGCGCCCTTCTGCGCGCTCTCGCTGAACAGGATGCCGTTGTTGGCGATGATGCCGACCTGCATGCCCTCGACGCGCGCGAAGCCGCACACCAGGGTGCTGCCGAAGCGCGCCTTGAATTCGTCGAACTCGCTGCCGTCGACGATGCGGGCGATGATCTCGCGCACATCGAAGGGCTTGCGCGTGTCGGTGGGGATCACGCCGTACAGTTCTTCTGCTGCATATTTAGGAGCTACTGGCGCAGTATCGGCGGGCGCTGCAGCCTTGTTTTTATTCAAATTGGCCACCGCATGGCGCGCCAGCTTGAGCGCGTGCAGGTCGTTCTGCGCCAGGTGGTCGGCCACGCCCGACAGGCGCGTATGCACGTCGCCGCCGCCCAGGTCCTCGGCACTCACCACCTCGCCCGTGGCGGCCTTCACCAGCGGCGGGCCGCCCAGGAAGATGGTGCCCTGGTTCTTCACGATGATGGACTCGTCGCTCATCGCGGGCACGTAGGCGCCGCCGGCCGTGCAACTGCCCATCACCACGGCGATCTGCGAGATGCCCTGGGCGCTCATGTTGGCCTGGTTGAAGAAGATGCGGCCGAAATGCTCGCGGTCTGGGAACACGTCGTCCTGGTTGGGCAGGTTGGCGCCGCCCGAGTCCACCAGGTAGATGCAGGGCAGGCGGTTCTGCGCCGCCACTTCCTGCGCGCGCAGGTGTTTCTTCACCGTCATGGGGTAGTAGGTGCCGCCCTTCACCGTGGCGTCGTTGCACACGATCATGCAGTCCACCCCGCTCACGCGGCCGATGCCCGCGATCAGGCCCGCGCCCGGTGCGTCGTTGTTGTACATGTTCAGCGCGGCCAGCGGCGCCAGCTCCAGGAAGGGCGTGCCGGGGTCGAGCAGGTTTGCGACGCGCTCGCGCGGCAGCAGCTTGCCGCGTGCCACATGCTTGGCGCGCGCGGCCTCGCCGCCACCGGCAGCGACCTTGTCGATCTGGGCGTTCAGGTCATCGACCAGCACGCGCATGGCAGCGGCATTGGCTTGAAAGTCGGCCGAGCGGGCATTGAGTTGGGTCTGCAATACAGGCATGGTGTGGTTTCTCTGCAAGAGGAATGCGGCTGGCCCAGGGCGAATCGACATTCAAACACCCCCGTCGTTGCCCCGCCTGGCTAGGCACGAGGAGGACGCTGGTAGGTACCAGCAACCGACGAGCAACGACGCATGGCGGGCCAGGCGGGGTAACCCTTTGGCCAAAGCCCTGGCGACGGGGGTGTTTGAATATCGCTTCGCCCTAGCATGCCAGGGGTCGGGCTCAAGAATACGCCCAGTGGCCCGGCGTGGTTTGCCAGCGTGGTTGCAAATTCCGCCAGCATTGCGGCACACTCTGGGGGTGAATGCCTCTGCTGCCCATCCTTCGCCGCCCACACCCCTGCCCCCCGCCGCTCCTGCTGCGCCTGCCGTCACGCCCATGGCGTTTGTGCAGGCCATTCTGCGGGCCTGCGCACAGGCGGGCGTGAATGCGCTGCCGCTGCTGCAACAGGCACAAATCGCGCCACAGGAAGTGGAAAACCCTGCCACCCGCGTGACGGCCTGGCAGTTCGAGCGTCTTTCTGGGCTGGCCATGCAGGCACTGGACGACGAGGCACTGGGCTGGTTCAGCCGCCGCCTGCCCTGGGGCAGCTATGGGATGCTGGCGCGCGCCTCCATCAGCTCACCTACGCTGGGGGTGGCGCTCAAGCGCTGGTGTCGCCACCACGGCCTGCTGACGCAGGACATCTCGCTCACGCTGCAGGTGCAAGACGACAGCGCCATCGTGCGGCTGCAAGAGCACCGGCCCTTGGGGGCGTTTGCCGAGTTCTGTCCCGTTTCGGTGCTGCGCAACATCCACGGCCTGGCGTGCTGGTTCATCGATTCGCGCATCCCGCTGCAGGAATCCTTCTTCAGCTTTACTCGGCCCGCCCACCACGACGCCTACGCCGTGCTGTTCCCAGGGCCGGTACAGTTTGGTGCTGCTTGCAGCGGCCTGCGCTTTGACGCGCGCTACCTGCAACTGCCGCTGCAGCGCGACGAAGCCGCACTGCGCCAGATGCTGCAACGCGCCCTGCCGCTGACGGTGCTGCAGTACCGGCGCGACCGCCTGCTGGTGCAGCGCGTGCGCACCCTGCTCACGGCCGACCCCGCCGCCGGGCACAGCGCCGAGGCGCTGGCATTGCGCCTGCACCTGTCGCCGCGCACGCTGCACCGCCAGCTCAAGGACGAAGGCGCATCGTTGCAGGGCCTGAAGGACGAGGTGCGGCGCGAGCGCGCCATGGACCTGCTGCACCGGACCGAGCGCCCCATCAAGCAGGTGGCGTACGAGGCGGGCTTTGGCAATGACAAGAGCTTCATCCGTGCGTTCCGGCACTGGACGGGGCTCTCCCCTGCAGAGTTCCGGCGCCAGAGCCGCGCGCCAGGATTGCTATGATTTTTATAGCTTATCGCGCTTGTCACACAAGCGTCAGAGGCCTATTTTCATAGTACGTCGCCATCCACATACCACCAGCAACCCTGCTCACGCACAAAGCGGCTGCGCTCGTGCTGGCGCACGGCCCGGCCCGCCACGCGAAAGCGTGCGACGAACTCCACCTCTGCATGGTCCGCATCGACACGATGATGGGCGCGCACCTCCAGCCCCAGCCATTTGGCGGCAGGGTCCAAATCCAGCTGTGCCGGGCATGTGCTGGCATGCCAGGTCGCCCGCAGGTAGTCCGCGCGCTCCAATACAAAGGCGCTGTAGCGCGAGCGCATCAGCGCTTCGGCTTCCGAAGCGGGGCGCTGCTGGTTCAGACAAGGGCTGCAGCAGTCGGCAAACCGGAGCGCACGGCCACGGGCATCGGTGCGTCCACAGGGACAGGGGGCGCTGGGCTGGAGTGACAGAGGCATGGCGACGATTGTGCCGCGCAGGGCTCGGGCGGTGCGCGGTCAGTGATTGTCAGGCGCAAGTGCGCAAATACACCTACACTGAACCGGCAGTTGGGGTCACCCATCCAACTCCCGTTTTTGAAGCGATTCACACCGCATCTGAACCCTGCCTCGTTCGCCATGAAAGCCCCCCTGCGCGCCCATCTTCTGTTGCTGGTGGTGGCCCTGGTCATTCCACTGGCCGGGTTGCTGGGCATGAGCGCCTGGCGCGATGCGCGGGACGCCGTGGCGCAGGCCCGGGCGCTGCACCGCCCGCTTTCCTCGCTGGTGGCAGCCGATGTGGGTCGCACGCTTCAGACCGCGCATCTGACACTGAAGCTCGTCGCCGGGCGCCCTGCAGTGCGGACCATGGATGCCAGGCAATGCGACCCCTTGCTGATGGACTTTCACCGGGCGACCAAGAAATTCTCCAACCTGGTGACCACCAATCTGCAAGGGGATGTCGTCTGCTCCGCCCTGGCGCTGCCGCAGGGCAAGGGCGTGAACGTAGGCACCACGCCCTGGTTCCAGCGGGCGCTGCGCGCCGAGCAGTTCAGCGTGGGCGACGCGCACACGGGGCCAATCTCCGGCCAATGGGTGACCGTGCTGAGCCTGCCGATCCGTAATGACGCGAACCAGATGGTCGGCCTGGTGCACCTGACGCTGGACCTTTTGGCGCTCAATCCCAACCTGCCCATCGAGGGCCTGCCCGATGATGTCCGCTATGGGGTCTTCGACACCCAAGGCACGCTGCTGTGGCGCAACCACGATGCCGAAAAAGCCATCGGCACACGCCCCAGTTGGGAAGTGGCCCGCAGAATCTCCGGACTGGACAAGGAATTCGAGGCCGAGGGCCTGGATGGCATCAAGCGCTTTTACTACACCACCCCCATTCCGGAGGCGGGGTGGATTGCGTATTTCGGCCAGCCCAGCAGCGGTATCTATGCCCAGGCCAAACAGCGCGCCTGGGTCAGTGCCGTGCTGGCGCTGATGATCGTGCTCTGCCTGTGCCTGGTGGCCCTGGTGCTGGCGCGGCGCATCGAGCGCCCCATTCGTTCACTGTCCACCGCGATGCAACGCCTGCGTGCCGGAGACAACACCGCCCGTGCCGAACCCTCGGGCCCTGCAGAGCTGAACCAGCTGGCCCAGGAGTTCAACCGCCTGCTGAGCGAACGCGCCGAGGCCGAGGCCACACTGCAAACCCAGCACCACGCGCTGCAGGAAGCCAAGGAGCGCGCCGACCAGGCCATGCAGATCACCCAGATGGGCCTGTGGACCTGGGACATCCATACCGGCACGCTGTACGCCGACGCCATGCTGGCACGCCTGTTCGGATACGAGCCCGAAGACCTGCGGGCCACCCCCATTCAGCAGTGGCGCGAGCGCACCGAACCACAGGACCTGCCCACCCTCGATGACCGCTTGCGCGCCTGCCTCAAAGGCGAGCGCCCGCAGCTCCAGATCGACCAGCGCATACGCCACCGACAGGGCCACTGGCTCTGGGGCCAGTGGCGCGGCCGGGTGACGGAACGCGACGCCCACGGCAAGGCCCTGGTGATGATGGGCTCGTTCATTGACGTGACCGAGCGCATGAAAGAGCGCGAGCAGCTGCAACTGGCGGCCAGCGTGTTCACCTATGCGCGCGAGGGCATCACCATCACCGACACGCGCGGCACCATCATCGACGTGAACGACACCTTCACGCGCATCACCGGCTACACGCGCGAAGAGGCCGTGGGCAACAACCCGCGCATGCTGCAATCGGGCCGCCAGGGGCCGGAGTTCTATGCCGCCATGTGGCAAAGCCTGCTCACCCGCGGCCACTGGACCGGCGAGGTGTGGAACCGGCGCAAGAGCGGTGAGCTGTTTGCCGAAATCATCACCATCAGCGCCGTGCGCAACGCCAAGGGCGAAACCCAGCACTACGTGGCACTGTTCACCGACATCACCGCACTCAAGGAGAACGAGCGCAAGCTGGAGCATGTGGCGCATTACGACGCCCTCACCGGCCTGCCCAACCGCGTGCTGCTGGCCGACCGGCTGCAGCAGTCCATGCTGCGCTGCCAGCGCAAGGGCCTGTCGCTGGCGGTGGCGTTCCTGGATCTGGATGGGTTCAAGGCCATCAACGACCGCCACAGCCACGACCTGGGCGACAAGCTGCTGGTGGCGCTGGCGCACCGGCTCAAGGCAGCGCTGCGCGAAGGCGACACGCTCTCACGCATCGGCGGCGACGAGTTCGTGGCCGTGCTGGTGGACCTGGAGCAGCCCCAGGACTGCGAGCCCGTGCTCTCACGCATGCTGCACGCCGCCGCCGACCCGGTGCAGGTGGACGAGCACCTGCTGCAGGTCTCGGCCAGCATAGGCGTCACCATCTACCCCACCGACGGTGTGGAGCCCGACCTGCTCATCCGCCACGCCGACCAGGCCATGTACCAGGCCAAGCAGGCAGGCAAGAACCGCTTCCACCTGTTCGATGTGGAGCACGACAAGGCCGTCAAAACCCAGCGGGAAGAAGTGGCCCGGATTCGCCAAGGCCTGCAGGACGGCGAATTCGTGCTGTACTACCAGCCCAAGGTCAACATGCGCACGGGCGCCGTCATTGGCGCCGAGGCACTGATCCGCTGGCAACACCCCGAGCGCGGGCTGCTGGCGCCATCGGCCTTCCTGCCCGCCATTGAGAACCACCCCATCTGCATCGACGTAGGGGAGTGGGTGATTGCCAGCGCACTGCGACAGATGGCCGACTGGAAGGGCCAGGGCCTGGATCTGCCGGTCAGCGTGAACATCGACGCCATGCAATTGCAGAAAGAGGGCTTCAGCCAGCGCCTGTCCCAACTGCTGGACCAGCAGCCCCAGGTGCCCCCGCGCTGGCTGTGCCTGGAAATCCTGGAGACCAACGCGCTGGACGACATTGCGCTGGTGTCCGACATCATGCGCCGCTGCCAGGCCCTGGGAGTGCGCTTTGCGCTGGACGACTTTGGCACCGGCTACTCATCGCTCACCTACCTCAAGCGCCTGGGTGCCGAGGAGATCAAGATCGACCAGAGCTTCGTGCGCGACATGTTGGTGGATCCGGACGATCTGGCCATCGTACAGGGCGTGATTGGGCTGGCCCAGGCCTTCCACCGCGATGTGATCGCAGAAGGCGTGGAAACCGCAGAGCACGGCGCCCGCCTGCTACCCTTGGGCTGCCACCTGGCCCAGGGCTATGGCATAGCCCGCCCCATGCCGGCACAACAAATGCCCCATTGGGCGCAGCACTGGCAACCTGACGCAAGCTGGCAACACGCACACCATTCGACCACCGACACTCTGGCCCAGTTGCCCACGTGACACACAGGGGCTTACCCCTAAATGTAATAATTTGTGAACAGATTGCCGCCTTTACAGCCATCTGCCAGCAGGCCTACACTGGGCCAAGACACGTGATGCAAGCTCCTCGCAAGACCTTGCAGATCATCCCCCCTGACCCCGTGGGTATCTGAATCTTGTCTATGGAGAAGAACCGTGATTGATCTTTCTTCCTGGCGCGTGCGCACGCGCCTGACCGTGGGCTTTGGCGCGGTGTGCGCACTGCTGGTGCTGTCGGTCGTCATGGGGCTGATCGCCATGGGGCGCATGCAGGCGGGCATGGTCTCCATCGCGCATGACCACTGGCCCAAAATTGCCACGGCCGCCAACCTGACCACCCAGACCGACATCATTGCCATTGCCTTGCGCAACATGATGCTCAACCCCGACGCCGCCGATCGGGAACGCCAGCAGCAGGTGATTGCCAAGGCCCGCAAGGACACGGAAGACAACCTTCAAACCCTCGACCGCCTGCTGACCACGGCCCCCGACCGCGAAATGCTGCGCAAGGTGCAGGAGCTGCGCAGCCGCTACTTTGCAGGCCTGGAAGAGTTGCGCCCGCTGATACTGGCCGATCAGAACAATGAAGCGCGCGAATACCTTGCCGCGCGCCTGCGTCCCGTGCTGGGCGAGTACAAAACCGCGATCGGCGCGTTGGTGGAGTCCGAAAAGAACGCCATCAATGACAACGCCAAAGATGCTGCGGTGACCTATACCGGCACGCGCAACCTCCTCCTGGGGCTGGGCGTCGTGGCGCTGCTGCTCTCCGCATGCCTGGGCTGGCTCATCACCCGCAGCCTGGTTCGTGAGCTGGGCGGCGAACCCCAGGTGGCCGCAAAAATGGCACGTGCCGTGGCCGGGGGCGACTTCACCCAAGCCATCACCGTGCGGTCTGGCGACCAGACCAGCCTGATGGCCCAACTGGCCGCGATGAAGGAAAGCCTGGCCCGTGTGGTGGCGCAGGTGCGCCGCAGCTCCGAGAGCGTGGCCATGGCCAGCTCCGAAATCGCTCAAGGCAACCAGGACCTGTCGGCACGCACCGAAAGCCAGGCCAGCGCGCTGGAAGAAACCGCCGCCTCCATGGAACAACTGGGTGCCACCGTGCGCCAGAACGCCGACACCGCGCGCCAGGCCAACCAGTTGGCACGCACCGCCTCCGACGTGGCCGAGCGCGGTGGTGAGGTGGTGGGCCAGGTGGTGCAAACCATGAAGGGCATCAACGAGAGCTCGCAGCGCATCTCCGACATCATCCAGGTGATCGACGGCATCGCCTTCCAGACCAACATCCTGGCGCTCAATGCCGCTGTGGAAGCCGCCCGGGCCGGTGAGCAGGGTCGGGGCTTTGCCGTGGTGGCCAGCGAGGTGCGCTCCCTGGCCGGGCGCAGTGCCGAGGCGGCCAAGGAAATCAAGCAACTCATCAGCGCCAGCGTGGAGCGCGTAGAGCAAGGCAGCGCCATGGTGGACCAAGCGGGCGAGACCATGTCCGAGGTGGTGCAAAGCATCCGCCGGGTGACCGATCTGATGGGCGAGATCAACGCCGCCAGTTCCGAGCAAGCCAGCGGTGTGGCCCAGGTGGGCGAGGCGGTGACGCAGATGGACCAGGCCACGCAGCAGAACGCCGCGTTGGTGGAAGAAATGGCCGCGGCCGCAGGCAGCCTCAGCACCCAGGCCCAGGAACTGGTGCACGCGGTGGCGGTGTTCAAGCTCGATGCCAGCCTGGCAGGTACCGGGGGCTACAGCGCCCCTGCGCCAAGGCCTGCGCCACGGCCTGCCGCGCCTGCTCCGGCCCCAGCCCGCGTGGCGGCAACGCCTCGCGCCAGTGCTACCGCCAAGCCCACCGCCCCCGCCAAGGCCGCCCTGCAAGCGCCCGTGGCCAAGCCTGCGGCACGCCCTGCAGCGGCCCCTTCGAACAACGACGACTGGGAATCCTTCTGACGCGTGGGGCTGCCCGCCCTGCGGGGGATGCCTGAATCAGCCCAGCAGCGCAGGCAGCTCGCTCAGGTGCACCATGACGTGCACCGCCCCGGCGCCGCGCAGGGCCTCGGGCGAGCCGTGGCCCACGGCGGAGGGACTGAGGCCCACCACCGTGGCGCCTGCGGCCACGCCTGCGGTCACGCCGGTCACCGTATCCTCCACCACCAGGCAGCGCTGCGGCGGCACGCCCAGCGCTGCGGCGGCCGCCAAGTACACGTCCGGGGCAGGCTTGGTGGCGGGCATTTCGTGGCCGCTGAACACGCGGCCGGCAAAGTACGGCGCCAGGCCGACTTTCTCGAGCTGCATTTCGACCTTGTAGCGGTCGGCCCCTGAGGCGCAGGCAATGCGCCCGGCCAGGCGCGCATGCACTGCGGCCACGGCGTCCAGCGCACCGTCGATGGCTTGCAGCTCGGCCTCCAGGCGCACATTGCGGCGCTGGTAGAACTCTGCCATCCAGGCATCGGTCAGCGGCTTGCCAGTGTGCGCCTGGATGCGCGCGGCCTCGCTGCGCACCGTCTTGCCGATGAACAGGCGCATGCACTCGTCGGGCGCCAGCGCCCAGCCTGCCTCGTTGAGCATGGCGCACAGCACGCCGTTGGTGATGGCCTCGCTGTCCACCAGTACCCCGTCGCAGTCAAACAGTATTGCTTCAAATCTCATAGCTGATAGCGCTTATTACACGGGCGTTACAGCCCTATTTCATTCAACTTTTGCTACCGGATGTCGCCATCGACGTAATACCAGCGCCCGGCTTCGCGCACGAATCGGCTGCGTTCGTGCAGGCGCACTGCGCGCCCGCCGACGCGGTAGCGCGCGACGAACTCGACCTCGGCATGCTCGGGCCCGGTAGGGCGGTGCCCGCGCACGTCCAGCCCGAGCCAGCGCGCGCCGGCATCGAAATCGAGCGTGGCCGGGCGGGTGCTGGCATGCCAGGTGGCCCGCAGGTAGTCGGCCCGCTCGCGCACGAAGGCGGTGTAGCGCGAGCGCATGAGGCTCTCGGCGTCGGGGGCAGGTGCGTCGGCCCAGTGGTCGATGTAGCGGCCGCAGCAGTCGGCATAGGCCAGCGGGTGTGCCTTGCGCGCGCTGGGCGGCGTGGCCACGCGTCCGCAGGGGCATGGGGATGTGTCCAAGGTCATGCGCCAAGGTTAACGCGAACGCACCGTCCCGCCCTACACTGGCCGGATCGGAAGGAGAAGCGCATGCTGGAAATGTCTGTGCCGTGGTGGGAGTTCGTGCTGCGGGGCGTGGTGGTCTACGCCTTTCTGCTGGTGTTTCTGCGCGTGACGGGGCGGCGCAAGATCGGCCAGTACGAGCCGTTCGACCTGGTGCTGCTGCTGATCCTGTCGAACGCCGTGCAGAACGCGATGAACGCAGGAGACAACTCGCTCGCGGGCGGCCTGCTTTCGGCCGCCACGCTGATCCTGTGCCACAGCCTGATCGCGCGCCTGACCTACCATGTGCCGCGCATCGCGCGCTGGGTCGATGGCAGGCCTCGCGTACTGGTTCACGACGGCAAGGTGGACGACGCCGTGATGCGCAGCGAGGCACTCACCGCCGATGACGTGGCCGCCGCGCTGCGCGCCGGCGGTTGCCTGCACGCGCACGAGGTGGAACGCGCCACCATCGAAACCAACGGCCAGATCACCGTGGTGCTCAAGCGGCGCGGCTGATCACCGCGGCGAGCGGACATTTCAGAGGATGGCCCCCGACTTCTCGCCACGCTCATACACCACATGGGCCCGGCCCACGATCAACGGATCGAGCTTGCCGATGGAATCGACAGCCTTGTTGGCATAGGGCAGCTTGTGCAGCACGTAGCGCATGGCATTGAGGCGCGCGCGCTTTTTACAGTCGCTTTTGATCACCGTCCAAGGTGCGTCGGCCGTGTCGGTCTCGAAGAACATGGCTTCCTTGGCGCTGGTGTAGTCATCCCATTTGTCCAGCGAGGCCAGATCCACCGGGCTGAGCTTCCACTGCTTGAGCGGGTGCACCTCGCGCTCCTTGAAGCGGCGGCGCTGCTCCGCGCGGCTGACGGAGAACCAAAACTTGATGAGGTGCACCCCACTGCGTACCAGGTGGCGCTCGAAGTCGGGTGCCTGGCGCATGAACTCCTGGTACTCGGCATTGGAGCAAAAGCCCATGACACGCTCGACGCCTGCGCGGTTGTACCAACTGCGGTCGAACAGCACGATCTCGCCGGCCGTGGGCAGATGCTGCACGTAGCGCTGGAAATACCACTGGCCGCGCTCGACCTCGCTGGGCTTTTCCAGCGCCACGACGCGCGCGCCCCGTGGGTTGAGGTGCTCCATGAAGCGCTTGATCGCACCGCCCTTGCCGGCGGCATCGCGCCCCTCGAACAGGATCACCACGCGCTGCCCGGTTTCCTTGACCCAGGCCTGGAGCTTGAGCAGCTCCACCTGGAGCTGGTATTTCTGCGCCTCGTAGGTGCTGCGGCGCATCAGGTGCCGGTAGGGGTAGCCGCCATCACGCCAACCATTCGCCAGCTCGTCATCGGGATGGCCCTTGCTCACCGTTCCGTGCTCGGGGCTCGGCCCGGCAAGCAATGCCTGGAGCAGCGCTTCACGGTCGTCCCGCGAAGCGCCTTCAATCAATGCACGCAAGGCGGCAGCACGCTGCTGCGCCGACAGATCGCCCTGGGCCAACAAGTCCTGCACAGCGGCCAACTGGCTGCCCTGCGCCGCCTGCACGGCCTCGCGCTGCACATGGCGTGCCACGGCAGCCTGCTTGAGCGTTGGGGCGGTATCGCCCCGGCGCGCATTGCGCGGGCGCTCTGCCTGGGGAGTGGTAGGCGCTGCGCGGCGCCGACGGACGGGTGCAGGAGTGCTGGGCTCTTTGGCCGACGGGGCCACGGCGGGGAGGATGTCTTTGGCGCTCATGGATCCATTCTGTCACCGCGGCAGAGGAGGCACCAGTGCGGCCCAGGCCCCTGCTCAACTATCCACACAGCACGCAGCCACTGGCGCGGCCCAGAGGCCAGCGGCCACCGCGCAAGGGCCGCCAGTGCTCCGTGCCCAGGCGCTGGTGGCGCCCCCCTTTCCCGGCTCGCGCAGCGAGGCGAGATGGGGGAAGGCACGAAGCGCCTCAGGAGGTTACCCCCTTCTCCTCACGCCAGCGCCCGCTGGATGATGATCTTCTGCACGTCGCTCGTGCCTTCGTAGATCTGGCACACGCGCACGTCGCGGTAGATGCGCTCGACCGGAAAGTCGTTGACCACGCCGTAGCCGCCCAGCGTCTGGATGGCGGCGCTGCAGACGCGCTCGGCCATCTCGCTGGCGAACAGCTTGGCCATAGCGGCTTCCTTCAAACAAGGCTTGCCTGCATCGCGCAGCGCGGCGGCATGCCAGATGAGCTGGCGCGCGGCCTCGATCTGCGTGGCGCAGTCGGCCAGGCGAAAGCCCACGGCCTGGTGGTTGAAGATGGGGGTGCCGAAGCTCTCGCGCTCCTTGGAATACGCCAGCGCCGCCTCGAAGGCGCTGCGCGCCATGCCCACGCTCTGCGCGGCGATGCCGATGCGCCCGCCTTCGAGCGCGCCCAGTGCGATCTTGTAGCCCTCGCCCTCGGCACCGATCAGGTTTTCGGCCGGGATGCGGCAGTGGTCGAAATTGATCTGCGCCGTATCGCTGGAATGTTGCCCCAGCTTGTCTTCCAGACGCGCCACCACGTAGCCGGGGTTGCTGGTGGGCACGAGGAAGGCGCTCATGCCCTTCTTGCCCGCGCCCTTGTCGGTGACGGCGATGACGATGGCCACGTGGCCGTTCTTGCCGCTGGTGATGAACTGCTTGACGCCGTTGATCACATATTCGTCGCCCTGCTTCACCGCCGTGGTGCGCAGCGCCGAGGCATCCGAGCCCACATGCGGCTCGGTCAGGCAGAAGGCACCGAGCATTTCGCCGCGCGCCAGGGGCGCGAGCCAGTCGCGCTTTTGCTGCGCGTTGCCGTAGCGCATGAGGATGGCGTTGACGGGGCAGTTGGTCACCGAGATGGCGGTGCTGGTGCCGCCGTCGCCGGCCGCGATCTCTTCGAGCACGAGCGCGAGCGTGAGGTAGTCGAGGTTCGCGCCACCAAACTCATCGGGCACGCAGATACCGTAGGCGCCGAGCGCGGCCAGACCCTGGTGGGCCTCCTTGGGGAAGTGGTGCTCCTTGTCCCAGCGGGCGGCATTCGGCCACAGTTCGGTTTGCGCAAAGTCGCGCACTGCGTCGCGGATCATTTCCTGGTCTTGGGTCAGCAGCATGGGGTCTCCGTGATGTGTTCTGTGGGGCTCACCAGTGGGCGGCGCGCTGGCCGTCGTAGTGCAGGAGCCGGCCTTTGTCGGCGGGCGTGAGGTGGGCGAGCGTGCGGCGCATGCCGTGCACGCTGGCCTCCACGCTGAGCGGGGCGTTCTCGCCGCCCATGTCGGTGCGCACCCAGCCAGGGTCGATGGTGACCAGCGTGGCGCGCGGGTAGTCGTGCTGGGCTGCCGCCACGGCCATGTTGAGCGCGGCCTTGCTGGTGCGGTAGAGCCAGGCGCTGCTCTCGCCCACGCTGCCGATCTGCGACATGGACGAGGACAGGAAGGCGAACACGCCGCCCGCGGCCTCCACCATCGGCGCGACCTGCGGGATGGCCTGCATGGCGCCGAGCACATTGGCGTGCATCACCGCGTCAAAGTCGGTCTGCGTGGGCGGCGTGCATGCACCGGGGCGGCGCATCACCCCGGCCACGTAGAGCGCGACGTCGATTTCCTCGCCGTCAAGCTGCCAGGCCAGGCCGCTGACGCTGGCGGGGTTGGCCACATCCACGGTCAGGGCCTGAGCGCCGAGCGCCAGCACGCGCGCGCGGCCGGCCTCGTCGCGCACGGTGGCGATGACGCGCCAACCCTCGGCGGCGTACTGGCGCACCAGCTCCAGGCCGATGCCGCGCGAGGCGCCGATCACCAGGACAGTGGGCATGAATAGGTATCAAAATGGCCGATAGCGCTCTATTCATGAGCGCCAGCAGCTATCAATTCAATAGCAATCAGACCAGTTCGATGGCCATGGCGGTGGCTTCGCCGCCACCGATGCACAGCGTAGCGAGGCCCTTCTTCTTGCCGCGCGCCTGCAGGGCATGCAGCAGCGTGACCAGGATGCGCGCGCCGCTGGCGCCGATGGGGTGGCCCAGCGCGCAGGCGCCGCCGTTGACGTTGACCTTCTCGTGCGGCACTTTCAGGTCGGCCATCAGCGCCATGGGCACGACGGCGAAGGCTTCGTTGATTTCCCACAGGTCCACGTCGTCCACCTTCCAGCCGGCTTTCTTCAGCGCCTTCTCGGTCGCGCCCACGGGGGCGGTGGTGAACCACTCTGGTTCCTGCGCGTGCGTGGCGTGCGCGACGATCCTGGCCAGGGGCTTGCAGCCCAGCTCCAGGGCGGTGGACTGGCGCATCAGCACCAGGGCGGCGGCGCCGTCGTTGATGCTGGAGCTGGCGGCGGCGGTGATAGTGCCGTCTTTCTTGAACGCGGGCTTGAGCGTGGGGATCTTGTCCAGACGGATCTTCAGCGGGCCTTCGTCCTGCGCCACCGTGACCTCGCCCTTGCGGGTGCTGAAGGTGACGGGGGTGATCTCGGCCTTGAACGCGCCGGAGTTGATGGCGTCCTGCGCGCGCTGCACGCTGGCCATGGCGAAGGCGTCCTGCTGTTCGCGCGTGAACTGGTACTTGGCGGCGCAGTCCTCGCCGAAGGTGCCCATGGAGCGGCCGGCCTCGTAGGCGTCTTCCAGACCGTCGAGCATCATGTGGTCGAAGATCTTGTCGTGGCCCATGCGGTAGCCTCCGCGGCCCTTCTTGAGCAGGTAGGGAGCGTTGGTCATGCTCTCCATGCCGCCCGCGACCATCACGTCGCGGCTGCCCGCCACGAGCTGGTCGTGCGCGAGGATGGTGGCCTCCATGCCCGCGCCGCACATCTTGGACAGCGTCACCGCGCCGGTGCTGCGCGGCAGGCCGCCCTTGAAGCCGGCCTGGCGCGCGGGCGCCTGGCCCTGGCCCGCCATGAGGCAGTTGCCGAACAGCACTTCGTCGACCTTCTCGGGCGCCACGCCCGCGCGCGCGACGGCGGCCTGGATGGCGGCGCCGCCCAGATCGTGCGCGGCGAGGTCGGAAAAGTCGCCCTGGAACGCGCCCATGGGGGTGCGGGCGGCGCCGACGATGACAATGGGGTCTGCAGATGAGGACATGGATATTCTCCTAATGGTCGGAAAGGGATGGATCAGGGCGATCAGATGCCGTCGGACATGCGCGTCTGCACGAAGCGCCGGCTCACGTCGTAGGGGAAGACGTCGTACACATGGCCCGCGAGGATGCGCTCCTTGTGCGACTGCCAGAACTCCACGTCGAGCAGGTCGGCGTGGTGCTGCATGAATACCTGGCGCACAGCATCGTTGCCGAGCAGGAAGGGGCCGAAGGTCTCGGGAAAGACGTCGTTCTTGCCCACCGAATACCAGATTTCGCCGCTCATCTCATCTTCCTCGTTGCGCGGCGCAGGCACGCGCCGGAAGTTGCAGTCGGTGAGGTATTCGATCTCGTCGTAGTCGTAGAAGACGACCTTGCCGTTGCGCGTGACGCCAAAGTTCTTCCACAGCATGTCGCCCGGGAAGATGTTGGCCGCCACCAGGTCCTTGATGGCGTTGCCGTATTCGATGACGCTGTTTTCCATCTGCTGGCGCGCGCGCGGGTCCGACAGCCCGGTGTCGAAGCACTCCTGCAGGTAGATGTTGAGCGGGATCATGCGCCGCTCGATGTAGAGGTGCTTGATGATCACCTCCTGCTGGCCGTCGCCGTCGCGGTCGCTGATCTCGAGCTGGCTGGGCGCGTACTTCTGGATTTCGGCGATCAGTTCGTCGTCGAAGCGCTCGCGCGGGAATGCCACCAGGCTGTATTCCAGCGTGTCCGCCATGCGGCCCACGCGGTCGTGGTGCTTGACGAGCTGGTACTTGCTCTGGATCTGCTCGCGCGTGGTGTCCTTCTGCGGCGGGTAGTAGTCCTTGATGAGCTTGAAGACGAACGGAAAGCTCGGCAGGTCGAACACCAGCATGACCATGCCCTTGATACCGGGGGCGATACGGAATTTGTCCGTGGAATTGCGCAGGTGGTAGAGGAAGTCGCGGTAGAACAGCGTCTTGCCCTGCTTGGCCAGGCCCAGGGCGTTGTAGAGCTCGGTGCGCGGCTTGCGCGGCATGAGGCTGCGCAGGAATTGCACGTAGGCGCTGGGAATCTCCATGTCCACCATGAAGTAGGCGCGCGCAAAGGAGAACAGCATCTGCAGGTCGTCCTCGCCGAACAGCGCGGCGTCGATGTAGAGCCTGCCTTCCTCGTTGTGCAGTATGGGCAGGGCGAACGGCACTTCGTTGAAGCCGTTGATGATCTTGCCCACCACGTAGGCGCCCTTGTTGCGGAAGAACAGGCTGGAGAGCACCTGGATCTGGAAGTTGGCGCGCAGGCGCACCTTGTCGAGCTTGATCTGCATGGCGCCCACCACGTTGCGCATGTCGCGCGGCAGGTCGGCGAACTCGCGCTGCAGGTCGTAGTGCTCGATGATGGTGACCAGGGTGTCGAACAGCGTCTCGCGCTGCGGGTAGTAGGCGCGGAAGGTGGGACGCGCACCGGGCTGCTCGTTCTCGATGTATTCGGTGCTCACCGCCGGCCACACGAAGATGAAGTCGTTGTGGAAATGCGTGCGGTGCAGGATCTTGGTGGTCACCGAGTTGAAGAAGGTCTCGGCCAGCTCGGGCTGCTGGTGGTTTACCAGGAGGCCGATGTAGTGCAGCTTGACCTGGTGCCAGACCTCCATGGGCTGCTGGCCGGCCTTGAACTCCTTCTCCAAGCGGCGCGTGCACTCCTTGACGCGCAGGTCGTAGAACTCGATGCGCTCGCGCTGGGCGCGCTGCTGGCCATGCCAGTCGGCCGTCTCGAAGCGGTGCTTGGCGCGCGCCGATTCCGTGCGGAACAGGCGGTAGTGGCGGTTGAAGCCATCGACCATCGCCTTGGCGATGTCGTAGGCTTGGGGAGAATCAAGGCGTTGGGGGAACATGGGGAATAGCGTCCTGTAAATACCGTTCGGGCGTCCCCCCGACTTTAGCGCCGCGCGGCGATCACGCCTTCCACCGCCGCCCGGTACAGCGATTCCATGCCCTGGTTACCGTTGAGCGAGATGTGCAGGTTGTGGATCAACCCATCTTTGAGGCCGTAGCACCACCCGTGCAGTTGCACCCGCTGTTCGCGTGCCCAGGCATCTTGAATCACCGTGGTCTGTGCGACATTCATCACCTGCTCAATGACGTTGAGTTCACACAAAACGTCGTGCCGCTGGGCAGGGTCTGTCGCGGCGATCAGTTCCCGGTGGCGATCGCGCACATCTTTCACGTGCCGGATCCAGTTGTCGGCAAGCCCTACCCGAATGTCCTGCAAAGCCGCCAGAACACCGCCGCAGCCATAGTGCCCCACCACCATCAGGTGCTCGACATGGAGCTGGTCCACGGCGTACTGAATGGTGGAGAGGCAGTTCAGATCCGTGGGCACCACCACGTTGGCGACGTTGCGGTGCACGAACACCTCGCCAGGTTCCAAGCCCGTGATCTGGTTGGCAGGAACGCGGCTGTCTGAGCAACCCACCCACATGAACCTGGGGCTTTGCTGTTCCAGCAGGCGAGTGAAGAACCCCGGCCTTTCGCGCTGCATTTGTGCAGCCCAGGCACGGTTGTGAACAAAGAGTTCCTCAATGGTGGTGGTGCTCATGGCGCGCTCTTTCGGGGACGGGTGCAATGCGGAAGGCCGTGCGTTCAACAGGTTTCCGAGAACAACTCGCGGCCGATCAGCATGCGACGGATCTCGCTGGTCCCTGCACCGATTTCATAGAGCTTGGCATCGCGCCACAAGCGCCCCAGCGGGTACTCGTTGATATAGCCGTTGCCTCCATAAATCTGGATACCCTCTCCGGCCATCCAGGTAGCCTTTTCGGCACACCACAGAATGACCGAGGCGCAGTCCTTGCGCACCTGGCGCACATGCTCGGAACCCAGCATGTCCAGGTTCTTGCCGATGGTGTAGCAGAAGGCCCTGCCTGCCTGCAGCACGGTGTACATGTCCGCCACCTTGCCCTGGATGAGCTGGAACTCACCAATGCTCTGACCAAACTGCTTGCGATCGTGGATGTAAGGCACCACGTTGTCCATCACGGCCTGCATGATGCCGATGGGACCCGCCGCCAGCACGGCGCGCTCATAGTCCAGACCGCTCATCAACACCTTGGCGCCGTTGTTCAGGCCGCCCAGGATGTTCTCGGCCGGCACCTCGACGTTCTCGAAGACCAGCTCGCCGGTGTGGCTGCCGCGCATACCCAGCTTGTCCAGCTTTTGCGCAATGGAGAAGCCCTTCATGCCCTTTTCAATCAGGAATGCCGTGACACCGCGCGCACCCATCTCCGGCTCGGTCTTGGCATACACCACCAGGGTGTCTGCATCTGGACCGTTGGTAATCCACATCTTGTTGCCGTTGAGCAGGTAGTACCCGCCCTTGTCCTCGGCCTTGAGCTTCATGCTGATGACGTCCGAGCCTGCGCCGGGCTCGCTCATGGCCAGTGCGCCGACATGCTCTCCGCTGATCAGTTTCGGGAGGTACTTTTGTTTTTGTGCCGCGCTGCCGTTGCGCTTGATTTGATTCACGCACAGGTTGGAGTGCGCGCCGTAGCTCAAACCGACCGAAGCCGATGCACGTGAAATTTCCTCCATCGCCACCATATGGGCTACGTAGCCCATGTTGGCGCCACCGTACTCCTCCGGGACCGTGATACCCAGCACCCCTAGATCGCCCATCTTGCGCCACAGGTCCATGGGGAACTGGTCGGTGCGATCGATCTCTGCAGCACGGGGTGCAATTTCGGCCTGGGCAAAATCACGCACTGCGTCGCGCAGCGCATCGATGTCCTCGCCGAGTTGAAAGTTGAGTCCTGGAAGATTGGCAATATTGCCCATGGCGTGCTCCTTGGTCTATTGGGGGTGAAAAGGGACATCAGCCCCGGATGTCTGTGCGACCCATCACCGTCATGAGTGTGCAGTTCATGGTGGCGATGAGCGTTTCTTTCTGATCTTGCAGCGCGTAGGCCCGCCCCTCACACACGGTGATGGTTCGGCCCGGCTTGAGTACGCGCCCCTCCATCCGGAAGCGCTCACCTTTGGCGGGGGCCAAGAGGTTGATCTTGAATTCGATGGTAAGCACCGCAGCATCTTCCGGCATAAGGGAAAACGCCGCGTAACCGCAGGCAGAGTCCAACGCCGTAGAGACAACTCCAGCGTGCAGGAATCCATGTTGTTGGGTCAAGCTGCGGTCCCAAGCCAGCCCAATGTCCACGGCTCCTGGCTCCAGCTTTTCCAGCCTTGCGCCCAGGGTTTGCATCACGCCTTGAAGGGCAAAGCTGTCCTCCACCCGCTGCCGGTACAGTGAGTATTTGGGAACCCAGACTGCCTCTTGCATGGCGCCTCCTGAATTTACGTTTACGTAAACGTCAATTATGCAGGAATTTTAGCCATTTTTGCGAGCAATGCCCTGGCCTCTTTCTCATGTTCTTTGACTTCGTCCAGATTGGATTGAAGGTCGGCCATCTGCTCTTCCAACTGGCGGCGATGTTGCTCCAGGACCGTCAGAAATTTTTGCAGCTGCACGCCCGTGTCTCGAGGGCTGTCGTATAGATCAATGATCTCTTTGGCTTCGGTCAGCGACAGCCCCAGGCGCTTGGCGCGCAAGGTCAGCTTAAGGCGCGTACGGTCGCGTGCGGTATAGCTACGCGTCCGTCCTCCCGGCCCCGTTCGCGCCGGAGAGAGCAAACCGACATCCTCGTAAAAACGAATGGCCCGTGTGGTGAGATCAAATTCTTTGGCCAGATCCCGGATGCTGTAGGTGATCGCCATGGCGTGGTTCTGGTAACTGGAAGAGGTTGCAATCGGTCAATCGTATCCGATGAGTGGTATTGGATACGAATTGAGATTTCCAAGCAGAAGCGCCCCGCACTGTATTAGTGCGGGGCGCTGCTGGGCTGGAATAGGAGCCTGACGATGACCTACTTTCACACGGGGATCCGCACTATCATTGGCGCAAAGTCGTTTCACTGTCCTGTTCGGGATGGGAAGGAGTGGTACCAACTTGCTATGGTCGTCAGGCATAACTTGTTGCTGGCCAGATGGTTGGTCTGGCTGGCGAATTCATAGAGTCTTGTCAGATTGAATTTGATTGCGTGCTTGGCATAACAGATTGACGGTTAAGTCAAAGTTATAGGGTCAAGCCGCACGGGCAATTAGTACTGGTTAGCTCAAAGCATTGCTGCTCTTGCACACCCAGCCTATCAACGTCCTGGTCTAGAACGACCCTTCAGGGGGGTCGAGCCCCCGGCAGATCTCATCTTGGAACGAGTTTCCCGCTTAGATGCTTTCAGCGGTTATCTCTTCCACACTTAGCTACCCTGCGATGCCACTGGCGTGACAACAGGTACACCAGAGGTGTGTCCACTCCGGTCCTCTCGTACTAGGAGCAGGCTTCCTCAAATCTGCAGCGCCCACGGAAGATAGGGACCAAACTGTCTCACGACGTTTTAAACCCAGCTCACGTACCTCTTTAAATGGCGAACAGCCATACCCTTGGGACCGGCTACAGCCCCAGGATGAGATGAGCCGACATCGAGGTGCCAAACACCGCCGTCGATATGAACTCTTGGGCGGTATCAGCCTGTTATCCCCAGAGTACCTTTTATCCGTTGAGCGATGGCCCTTCCATACAGAACCACCGGATCACTATGTCCTGCTTTCGCATCTGCTCGACTTGTCAGTCTCGCAGTTAAGCACGCTTATGCCATTGCACTATTAGCACGATGTCCGACCGTACCTAGCGTACCTTCGAACTCCTCCGTTACGCTTTGGGAGGAGACCGCCCCAGTCAAACTGCCTACCATGCACTGTCCCCGATCCCGATAAGGGACCCAGGTTAGAACCTCAAACGCACCAGGGTGGTATTTCAACGTTGGCTCCATGAGATCTAGCGACCTCACTTCAAAGCCTCCCACCTATCCTACACAGATCCGTTCAAAGTCCAATACAAAGCTACAGTAAAGGTTCATGGGGTCTTTCCGTCTTTCCGCGGGGAGATTGCATCATCACAAACATTTCAACTTCGCTGAGTCTGCGGAGGAGACAGTGTGGCCATCGTTACGCCATTCGTGCAGGTCGGAACTTACCCGACAAGGAATTTCGCTACCTTAGGACCGTTATAGTTACGGCCGCCGTTTACTGGGACTTCAATCAAGAGCTTGCACCCCATCATTTAATCTTCCAGCACCGGGCAGGCGTCACACCCTATACGTCCACTTTCGTGTTTGCAGAGTGCTGTGTTTTTATTAAACAGTCGCAGCCACCGATTTTTTGCAACCCTGTTCAGCTCCATTTGTACAACTTCACTTACTTAGGGCATACCTTCTCCCGAAGTTACGGTATCAATTTGCCGAGTTCCTTCTCCGCAGTTCTCTCAAGCGCCTTAGAATACTCATCTCGCGCACCAGTGTCGGTTTGCGGTACGGTCGTGTGCAGCTGAAGCTTAGTGGCTTTTCCTGGAAGCAGGGTATCACTCACTTCGGAAGCAAGCTTCCTCGTTATCACCCCTCATCTTAGCCCGGCGGATTTGCCTACCAGGCACGACTACAGGCTTGAACCAACATGTCCAACAGTTGGCTGAGCTAACCTTCTCCGTCCCCACATCGCACTACACATCGGTACAGGAATATTGACCTGTTTCCCATCAGCTACGCATCTCTGCCTCACCTTAGGGGCCGACTCACCCTACGCCGATGAACGTTGCGTAGGAAACCTTGCGCTTACGGCGAGGGGGCTTTTCACCCCCTTTAACGCTACTCATGTCAGCATTCGCACTTCTGATACCTCCAGCATGCTTTACAACACACCTTCACAGGCCTACAGAACGCTCTCCTACCACGCACAGTAAACTGTGCATCCGCAGCTTCGGTAACTGGCTTAGCCCCGTTACATCTTCCGCGCAGGACGACTCGATCAGTGAGCTATTACGCTTTCTTTAAATGATGGCTGCTTCTAAGCCAACATCCTGACTGTTTTAGCCTTCCCACTTCGTTTCCCACTTAGCCAATTTTAGGGACCTTAGCTGGCGGTCTGGGTTGTTTCCCTCTTGAGTCCGGACGTTAGCACCCGGTGCTCTGTCTCCCAAGCTGTACTCATCGGTATTCGGAGTTTGCATAGGTTTGGTAAGTCGCCATGACCCCCTAGCCTAAACAGTGCTCTACCCCCGACGGTAATACTTGAGGCACTACCTAAATAGTTTTCGGAGAGAACCAGCTATTTCCAAGTTTGTTTAGCCTTTCGCCCCTATCCACAGCTCATCCGCTAGTTTTGCAACACTAGTCGGTTCGGACCTCCAGTACCTGTTACGGCACCTTCATCCTGGCCATGGGTAGATCACTTGGTTTCGGGTCTACACCCAGCGACTAAATTCGCCCTATTCGGACTCGATTTCTCTACGGCTTCCCTATTCGGTTAACCTTGCCACTGAATGTAAGTCGCTGACCCATTATACAAAAGGTACGCAGTCACCCTTGCGGGCTCCTACTTTTTGTAAGCATGCGGTTTCAGGATCTATTTCACTCCCCTCCCGGGGTTCTTTTCGCCTTTCCCTCACGGTACTGGTTCACTATCGGTCGATGATGAGTATTTAGCCTTGGAGGATGGTCCCCCCATGTTCAGACAGGGTTTCTCGTGCCCCGCCCTACTTGTCTGCAGCCTAGTACCACACGTTGGCTTTCGCATACAGGGCTATCACCTGCTATGGCCGGGCTTTCCATCCCGTTTTGCTAACCAGCGCGCTATCACTGCAAGGCTTTTCCAATTTCGCTCGCCACTACTTTCGGAATCTCGGTTGATGTCTTTTCCTCGAGCTACTGAGATGTTTCAGTTCACCCGGTTCGCTTCGTTGACCTATGTATTCAGTCAACGATACCTATCGCTAGGTGGGTTTCCCCATTCAGATACCTCCGGATCAAAGCTTATTTGCCAGCTCCCCGAAGCTTTTCGCAGGCTATCACGTCTTTCGTCGCCTATCATCGCCAAGGCATCCACCACATGCTCTTAGTCACTTGACCCTATAACTTTGACGTCTCTTTCGAAACATCTCCGCCATCTGTCTTGACTTGCGAGGTCTTTCACCTCGCGCGTTATGCCGTAATGTGAATCTTTCTTCGGTATTTCTACCTGGAGAACTATTCGTCATTACTTGAACAAACAAAGTTCGTTCGTTTTGACGCAATCAAATTTTTGTCACCGGCGGCACGGTGCAGTTTCCTGCTTTCCGCCGGCAACGCTGATTCGACTCTATGAATTTTTAAAGAACAGCCGTTTGATCGCTCTATCTCGATCAACAACAAAGCAGCCTTTTGCAAAGCCGCTTTGGTGTTGAAGCATTTTTTTGGGTTGGTGGAGGATGACGGGATCGAACCGACGACCCCCTGCTTGCAAAGCAGGTGCTCTCCCAGCTGAGCTAATCCCCCAGGAATCGCATTGTCGTGTCGCTTCGCATGGCACCGCACTTGGTGGGTCTGGTTGGTCTCGAACCAACGACCCCCGCCTTATCAAGACGGTGCTCTAACCAACTGAGCTACAGACCCAAGCCGGCCACCGCCTCAGGGCAGTTTCCCGCCTTCGCAGCGACTTCTTCCAACAACCGATAAGTGTGGGCGTTCAATTTGTGTGACAGTTTTCCAGAAAGGAGGTGATCCAGCCGCACCTTCCGATACGGCTACCTTGTTACGACTTCACCCCAGTCACGAACCCTGCCGTGGTAAGCGCCCTCCTTACGGTTAGGCTACCTACTTCTGGCAGAACCCGCTCCCATGGTGTGACGGGCGGTGTGTACAAGACCCGGGAACGTATTCACCGTGACATTCTGATCCACGATTACTAGCGATTCCGACTTCACGCAGTCGAGTTGCAGACTGCGATCCGGACTACGACTGGCTTTGTGGGATTGGCTCCCCCTCGCGGGTTGGCAACCCTTTGTACCAGCCATTGTATGACGTGTGTAGCCCCACCTATAAGGGCCATGAGGACTTGACGTCATCCCCACCTTCCTCCGGTTTGTCACCGGCAGTCCCATTAGAGTGCCCTTTCGTAGCAACTAATGGCAAGGGTTGCGCTCGTTGCGGGACTTAACCCAACATCTCACGACACGAGCTGACGACAGCCATGCAGCACCTGTGTTACGGCTCTCTTTCGAGCACTCCTCTATCTCTAAAGGATTCCGTACATGTCAAAGGTGGGTAAGGTTTTTCGCGTTGCATCGAATTAAACCACATCATCCACCGCTTGTGCGGGTCCCCGTCAATTCCTTTGAGTTTTAACCTTGCGGCCGTACTCCCCAGGCGGTCAACTTCACGCGTTAGCTTCGTTACTGAGTCAGTGAAGACCCAACAACCAGTTGACATCGTTTAGGGCGTGGACTACCAGGGTATCTAATCCTGTTTGCTCCCCACGCTTTCGTGCATGAGCGTCAGTGCAGGCCCAGGGGATTGCCTTCGCCATCGGTGTTCCTCCGCATATCTACGCATTTCACTGCTACACGCGGAATTCCATCCCCCTCTGCCGCACTCCAGCTATGCAGTCACAAAGGCAGTTCCCAGGTTGAGCCCGGGGATTTCACCTCTGTCTTACATAACCGCCTGCGCACGCTTTACGCCCAGTAATTCCGATTAACGCTTGCACCCTACGTATTACCGCGGCTGCTGGCACGTAGTTAGCCGGTGCTTATTCTTACGGTACCGTCATTCACCCCCTGTATTAGAGAGAGCTTTTTCGTTCCGTACAAAAGCAGTTTACAACCCGAAGGCCTTCATCCTGCACGCGGCATGGCTGGATCAGGCTTGCGCCCATTGTCCAAAATTCCCCACTGCTGCCTCCCGTAGGAGTCTGGGCCGTGTCTCAGTCCCAGTGTGGCTGGTCGTCCTCTCAGACCAGCTACAGATCGTCGGCTTGGTAAGCTTTTATCCCACCAACTACCTAATCTGCCATCGGCCGCTCCGTCCGCGCGAGGTCTTGCGATCCCCCGCTTTCATCCGTAGATCGTATGCGGTATTAGCACAGCTTTCGCTGCGTTATCCCCCACGATCGGGCACGTTCCGATGTATTACTCACCCGTTCGCCACTCGTCAGCATCCGAAGACCTGTTACCGTTCGACTTGCATGTGTAAGGCATGCCGCCAGCGTTCAATCTGAGCCAGGATCAAACTCTTCAGTTCGATCTTAAAATTTAAAGCCTTTCGGCTATTACTCATAAAAACGGAATTGAAGTGAACTTCACTTCTATTTCCATGAGCGTTTCAGTCTTGCGACTTTTGTTCTTTCGAACTTGGTCACTCGCCTCAAACGCCCACGCTTATCGGCTGTATGTTTTTAACGTACACCGCAAAAAGTATCTCTCTCTTTGCAAACCCCGCTGCGATCAGCAGAGCCTCAAATTATAACAGGATTTTTTATTTCCCGTCAACACTGAAGGTCTTTCGTCTCTTCAGCACCCCCACCAACCAGAACCACCGCAAGCAGCAACCTTCTGTTCAGCGAAGCCTTGCATTGTACATCGGTTTTTAACCAACTTTCAAGTCACAAGGAACTTTTTTGCCCCACCACCCAAATCCAACAAAACCGTCAGCTCCGAGCAGCGAAGCCCGCTAGTATATCACGAAAATGCCTAACTCACCATGCACGCCCTGGATCGCTGCCCCCTCCTGGCAGACTGAGACTCAGATCCGGTGCATGACCTTGTCGGACTGACTGCGCAGGCGTGCGACCAGGGCAGGCGCAATTTGATTCAAGGGCAATACTTCATCCGCAGCACCATGGGCGATGGCCTCACGGGGCATTCCAAAGACGATGCAACTGGCCTCATCCTGCACATAGTTGTAACTGCCAGCATCCTTCATCTCGCGCATGGCTGTTGCACCGTCCGCGCCCATTCCCGTCAACATGACGCCATAGGCATTTCGGCCCACCATTGCCGCAGCAGACTTGAACAGGACTTCTACCGAGGGCTTGTGACGGTTGACCGGGGGGCTATCGTCCACCACGGCCACATAGTTGGCTCCACTGCGGCTGATATGGAATTGCTTTCCCCCCGGAGCAATATAGGCATGGCCTGGCAGAATGCGCTCGCCATTCACTGCTTCTTTGACAGTGATCTGGCACAAGCTGTTGAGTCGGGCAGCAAAACTGGTGGTGAAACCTGCGGGCATGTGCTGCGTGATCACGATGGCCGGAGAATCGGCAGGCATATGCACCAGTATTTCCTTGATTGCCTCTGTTCCCCCCGTCGATGCGCCGATAAAGATCACCTTTTCCGTCGAGAGCCGCCCTAATAAACCGGCCGCAGGCATAGATGGATTGCCACTTGTCACCGCACTGGCCGCAGGATCCCGCGCGGAGGCTCTGCGCACTTGCGCCACAGCAGCCACACGGATCTTGTCCACAATCTGCCCCGCCAGGTCACTCAGACCCGTCGCCACACCCACGCGAGGCTTGGCGACAAAATCCACCGCCCCCAGTTCCAGCGCTCTGAGGGTCACTTCGGCCCCCTGCTCGGTCAGCGTGGAGATCATCACCACCGGCATTGGTCGCAGGCGCATAAGTCGGCCGAGAAAATCAATGCCATCCATGCGCGGCATCTCGACATCCAGCGTAATGACATCGGGATTGAGTTCTCGGATCATCTCACGCGCCACGAGCGGATCGTTGGCGGTGCCAATGCACTCCATGTCATGTTGGCGATTGATGATCTCGGACAGGAGACTGCGCACCAGCGCAGAATCATCCACCACCACCACTCGTATCTTCTTGCTCATCGAATCCCTGTAGTTCAAAAAAGGTCGACAGACCCGCCCGCAGTGGCAGTGGCAACCGTGGCTGCATTGCCACGCTTTTCCTGCGCCACCAGTTCTTCGGGGTGAGCGTGTGCCAGCCGCTTGACCATGGCCTTGCCCGTCACAGGGAAAAAGCACACCTTGCGCGGATAGATGTCGAGAACATCCTCCGAAACCACCGGGATGCGCTCCGTGTGGAGGTAGTTGACCACGAACTGGGTATTGCGCTCGCCCACATTCATGGTGGTGAAGCTGTGCATAACCTGCGCTCCACCAAAAATCTTGGCCTGCATGGTCTCACGGCGCGCACCGAGCTTGAGCATCTCGTTGATCAACAGCTCCATGGCGTAGGAGCCGTATCTCCCCGACACATCCAAAGAATCCCCCTCCGGCAGCATGAAGTGATTCATACCGCCCACACGCATGCGACTGTCCCACAGACAGGCGGCAATGCATGAACCCAACACCGTCATGATCACCAGATCTTCGTGAGAAACGTAGTACTCGCCCGGCAGCACCTTCACTGCGTTGTACTGGAAATGATGATCGAAGAAGAAGAACGAAGCCTGCCCTGGCTTGACCGGGCGAGATTTCAGCTCATCCAGCGCCACCCGAGGCGCTGGGGAGGCACTGGTGGGATAGATATCGGGAGACAGAGGCGCAATGCGCGGTGCGCGGCGACGGTCAGGCATCCCGGAGGCATGGAGGGGTGGCGCGTTCGACATGGTGTTGACCGGAATGGATGCGTTTATAAAAGTAATGGACTGGACAGTAGTTGCGGCACTTAACGGCGCTCATAGACCGTCTTGCCTCGCAGGGTGAAAAGATCGCGGGACTCACTGAAGTTCTCTGCATGCCCTACAAACAGCATGCCCCCTGGCTTGAGAACCCTGTGAATCCGCTCCAGCACACGACGCTGCGTCGGTCCGTCGAAGTAAATCATCACGTTGCGGCAGAAAACCACATCGAAAGGCTCACGAAACGGCCAGTCGTCACGGATCAGATTGACGCTGATGAAATCG
Source organism: Acidovorax sp. 210-6 (assembly GCF_010020825.1). Lineage (GTDB taxonomy): Bacteria > Pseudomonadota > Gammaproteobacteria > Burkholderiales > Burkholderiaceae_C > Simplicispira > Simplicispira sedimenti. The sequence goes on along the minus strand of NZ_JAACJE010000001.1, from coordinate 645,222 downwards.
ATCATGCGGCCCAGTTCAGGCTTGACACGGACCATGCCCGCATTGCTGCCCTTACCGCGCAGGAAGAAGCGCTGCAAGCGCTCCTGGCTCAAACCTTTGATGGATTCAAGCCGGTACACCCCTTGGGCTGCAGTAGCCAAGACACGCGAATCGATATCACTGGCGGTCAGCTTGAAGGAAGGGTTGTTTCCCAAGGCCTCCATCGCCGTCATCACGATGGAATATGGCTCTTCGCCCGTGGATGCCGCACTGCACCAGACGCTCCAGGGCGAGCCAGCGGGCCGCGAACGCAGATGCGCCGAAAAAATGTCGAAGTGATGAGACTCTCGGAAGAATGATGTGAGATTGGTGGTCAGCGCGTTGACAAACTCCTGCCATTCATTCCCGTCGTGAGATTCCAACCACCCCAAATAATCATTGAAACTGGTATGTCCGGTCTCACGCAGTCTGCGCGACAAACGGCTATATACCATGGCGTGCTTGCCGTCATGCAAACTGATCCCTGCACGTTGGTAGATCAGGGATTTGACCCGCGCAAAATCAGCATCCGTCCAGACGAACTCCCGGCCTTGGGCCAAAGGACCTGCAGTGGACGCAGCAGGCTCAAGCGCTGGCCTGCGGCGCTCGGGTGCTAGCTCTGCAGAAGCATCTGTTTGGCGCAACATGCTGGATCTTTCCGATAAGGGCGACCGCTCGGGTCATACGCAGAAGGTGTGGAGGCGCCGTGCCGTGGCACAGCCCCTGTACCTCAACTCGCCGATGCCAGCCCCATGTCCAAGCCAGACATCAGCTTTTCGATGTCCAACAGAATGAGCATGCGCTCGCCCACCGAACCCAGGCCCATGATGCAATCGTTGTCGATCACGCTTTCAATGTCCGGTGCCGGACGAATACTCTCCGCTGAAAGCTCCATCACATCGCTGACGGAATCGACCACGATCCCCACTACACGGTTACGCAGGTTCAGGATGATGACCACGGTGAAACTGTTGTACTCAGCCTTGGAGCAGTTGAATTTCAAGCGCATGTCCACGATCGGGATGATGGTGCCACGCAGGTTCACCACCCCTTTGATGAACGCCGGCGCATGGGCAATGCGCGTTGGTGGCTCATAGCCGCGAATCTCCTGTACCTTCAGGATGTCGATGCCATATTCTTCCTGATCCAAGCGAAAGGTCAGGTATTCACGTGCACCCGTGGTTGTCGTTTCAGTGTTTTTTTCCATCACGTTCATGGGAATTCCTCCTCACTTGAGTGCATTCAAACCAGCTCCGCGCCTCAATGGCGCGCGCGCCTGACCAAGCCGCCAATGTCCAGAATCAAGGCAACCCGCCCATCCCCCAGGATCGTCGCCCCAGACACATTGGGTACCTTGCGGTAGTTGGATTCCAGGTTCTTGACCACAACCTGGTGTTGCCCCAGCAGCTCATCGACCAGCAAAGCGACACGGTTACCGTCGTCTTCGACCACCACCATGATGTTGCTCGACTTGTCCATGTCGAACCGTGGCACCTCGAACACTTTTTCCACCGCAATGACGGGCATGTACTCCTCGCGCACCTTCACCAGTTGCGAGCCCTGGGCCACGGTATTGACATCATCGGGGTTGACTTGGAAAGACTCGACCACGGACGACAAAGGCAAGATGTACACCTCGTCGCCAACACCCACCGACATGCCGTCCATGATGGCAAGGGTCAGTGGCAGACGGACAGACACCTTGGTTCCGTAGCCCTCAGAGGAATCGATCTCCACCGTGCCATTGAGGGCTGCAATATTGCGCTTGACCACGTCCATGCCCACGCCACGCCCGGACACATCCGTCACAGTGTCAGCGGTGGAGAAGCCTGGTGCAAAAATGAGTTGCCAGACTTCCTGATCGCTCATCTGGTCAGACACGTCCATCCCCCGCTCGCGGGCTTTGTTGAGGATCTTCTCGCGTGACAGGCCACGCCCATCGTCGCGCACCTCGATGACGATAGAGCCCCCCTGGTGCGATGCGGACAGCGTGATAGTGCCGTGCTCTGACTTACCCTTGGCAAGGCGTTCTGCGGGCATTTCAATTCCATGATCCCCGCTGTTGCGCACCAAGTGCGTGAGAGGATCGGTGATTTTTTCAACCAAGCCCTTGTCCAGTTCGGTCGCCTCACCCAGGGTCACCAGCTCCACCTTCTTGCCCAACTTGTTGGCCAAATCACGCAACATGCGAGGGAATCGGCTGAATACGATGGACATGGGAATCATGCGAATCGACATGACCGATTCCTGGAGATCCCGGGTGTTGCGATCCAGATCTGCCAAACCAGAAAGCAGCTGCTGATACACGGCCGGGTCCAACCCCTGGCTGTTCTGTGCAAGCATGGCCTGGGTAATGACCAGCTCCCCCACCAAGTTGATCAACTGATCCACCTTGCTTACCGAGACACGAATGGTGTTGGACTCCATTTGTGCCTGGGATCCAGCCTTGGCTTCCACGGCAGGCTTGGGTGCGATGCGTGTGACTGCAGAGGTCGGCTCAATGGCCCCCAAGGCATTGGCGGGTTTGCTGCCTGGCGCACCAGGTGCATCGGCAAAGAAGCCGAAGGCGCCATGTTCAGGGCTCTCTTCCGAGCCGGGGGCGGAGGGAGCTGTTGCAGGTGCCGAGGCATCCTGGATCTGTATCTGCTCCTTGGAGACGTGGAAAGCGAACAGGTCCAACAGATCGTTGTCTGTGGACGAGGTCTCCACAGCAAACACCCGCACCGAGGGGTTGTCGCCAGGCACATCGGCAATGGTCCCAAGGCCGGGAATGTCTCGGAAAAGTTCTTTGATGGCTTCAGCCTGCTCCGTTCGCTCGACCGGTCCAATGCGAATCTGCAAGGACCGAACACCGGGCTTGGCCGCAGGCGCCGCAGGCGCTGCCGGTGCCGGTACTGGCGCTACGGTCACAGGTGCTGCCACAACGGCCTGTGGTTTGGCCGTCTCCACCGGCACCTGCCCTGCGGCAAGCACGCTGATACGTTGCACCAGATCTGCGGTCGAAGGCGGCTCATCCTGGGCGCCGGACTGGTGCCGCGCCAACAGGCTGCGAGACGCGTCCGCAGACTCCAGCAGCACATCCACCATCTGAGGAATGGGCTGGAGCTCATGGCGCCGCAGGCGATCGAGCAGAGACTCCATCTGGTGCGTCAACTCGGCCACATCGGCGAATCCGAAGGTAGCCGCTCCACCTTTGATGGAATGGGCGCAACGGAATATGCCGTTGAGCTCCTCGTCGTTGGCCTGCTCCAAATCCAGATCGAGCAGCATCTGCTCCATCTGGTCCAGATTCTCGGCCGCCTCCTCAAAGAAGATTTGGTAAAACTGTGACAGGTCGAAATCGGCGCCTGCACCTTCTTGGTGAACTTCTGCCATGGGGGACTCCTGTGTGCGTGCCGCCTGCGACCGCGCCGATCAGCGGATCACCTTCTTGAGCACTTCGATCAAGCGATTCGGATCGAAGGGCTTGACCAGCCAGCCGGTAGCGCCCGCAGCCTTGCCAGCCTGCTTCATCTGATCACTCGATTCGGTGGTCAGGATAAGGATGGGAATGGTCTTGAACCGCGGGTCCTCCCGCAGCTTGCGCGTCAGGCCGATACCGTCGAGCCGGGGCATGTTCTGGTCGGCGAGCACGAGGTCGATGTGGTGGGTCTGCGCCTTTTCCAGCGCATCCTGTCCATCGACCGCCTCGACCACCTGGTAGCCGGCACCCGTCAAGGTGAAAGAAACCATCTTCCGCATGGACGGAGAGTCATCTACGGCGAGGATCGAATGCATTTATTGCTCCAACGGTCTTATTGGTTGCTGAATATATCGGGGTTTGCGGACTTGTCTGCCATCAGAACAAATCGATGGAGCCCGCATCCATCTCACTCTGAGTCACTGGATTGGGTCGATCCGGCGCCATTTCCACAAAGGACGCCGCCTCCTCTCCATCCTCCTGGCCCATGGATTCTGCGGCCAGTCGAAAAGCACAAGACTGCAGCACCTTGGTGGTGTGCCAGATCAATTGCGAGGCCATGTCCTGGAATTGCAACTCCGTGACTGCGCTGCGCAGGGCCTCGCGGGCCGCCTGAAGCTCCGGCGAATCCCCCACATTGGACTCAGTCAGGTTTTGGTTGGCAACGCCAAAGCGCTCCAGCAGGTTGTCCGTGGCATGGCTGATCAGCCCTTCAAGGCGGTGCAGGTCGTGCATGACCACGAGCAGCGAATCCTGCACTTCGGCAGCCACCATCACAGGCAGGCGAACCTCCGGACCCCCAGGACTTGTTGGCTCTGATTCCATCGCTCCTCCATTGCCGCTGATGGTGACAAGATACACGAATCTCTCTCACCGCCCTACGAGTAAAACCCGAAGCCCTGCCACACCAGTGGCACCCCTGGCCCATTCCATCGCTTACGCTCTCCGAACCAGAGGACCGACAACGTTGTTTGTACCAATTTGTATCCTATGATAGCCCTAACCATGCAAGATGGTGCAACAGATACAACTTTGCGCATCCTTCATTTGGAGGACTCGCCCGCAGATCAGCAACTGACCCGGCTGACGCTGCGCCGTGCAGGCTGGAACGCAGACATCCTGGCCGTCGATACCCTGCAGGCTTTTCAGGATGCGCTGGATCACATGGACTGCGAAGTGGTGCTGGCGGACTACCATCTGCCCGGCTTTACCGCGCTGGATGCCTGGGCACTGCTGACCCGTCACCCCAACCCTCCCCCGTTCATCCTGCTTTCCGGTGCCATTGGCGAAGCCGCTGCCGTGGAAGCCATTCGCCAGGGCATGGCCGACTACGTGCTCAAGGACGACCTCGCCCGCCTGCCCCACGTCATTGAACGGGCGTTGGAAGTACACAACGCCCGCAAGGCACAGGCCCGCGCCGCAGCGGAGTTGGCCGCCTCACGCCAAAGTCTGGCCGAGCTGACCGAACACCTGCAAACCTCCATCGAGCAGGAGCGCGCCGCCATCGCGCGCGAAATCCACGATGACATCGGCGGCGCACTGACGGCCGTTCTGTTCGACCTGTCCTGGATCGGACGCCATGCGCAACAGGCACCGGTGCAGGAGCACGCCCAAGCCGCCACCGCCATGCTGCAGCACGCCCTGGGGGCCAGCCAGCGCATCATGATGAACCTGCGCCCTCCCATGCTGGACCAGGGGCTGGTGGCCGCCCTGCAATGGCTGGCCGACAATTTTGGCCAGCGCACGGGTATCGCTGTGACCCTGCAACTGTGCAGCGCGCGCATGGATCTGACCGACGCCGTGCAGCTGGTGGCCTACCGCACCGCGCAGGAAGCCCTTACCAACATCTCCAAGTATGCCCAGGCCACGATTGTGCGCATGGAGCTGACCGATACCGAGGACGTGCTGACACTGGAAGTGACCGACAACGGCCGGGGCTTCGACCCCGCCGCTCCGGCCCGGCCCCGGTCCTTCGGCCTGCAGGGACTGCGCGAACGTGCACGGACCGTGGGCGGCTGGCTGGATGTGAGCAGCCGTCCTGGCCAGGGCAGCTCGGTGATACTCTCGGTGCCCCTGCACCCCCTGCCAGACTCTGGAGATGTCCCATGATCCGCGTTGTGTTGTGTGACGACCACGCCGTGGTGCGCCGCGGCATCCGTGACACCCTGGCCGAGTCCCCCGATATCGAAGTCACCGCCGAAGCAGGCAGCTACCCCGAGCTGCGCGAAGCGCTGCGCACCGCACCCTGCGACATCCTGCTGCTCGACCTGAACATGCCCGGCCGCAGCGGACTGGAGGTGCTGGCCAGCCTCAAGGAGACACACTCGTCCATCAAAGTGCTGGTGGTGTCCATGAACCCGGAAGACCAGTACGCCGTACGCTGCCTGCGCGCCGGTGCCCAGGGCTATGCCAGCAAGGCCGCTGACCCGGTGGCGCTGATCGAGGCCGTGCACACCCTGGCCCATGGACGCAAATACCTGACGCCCGAAGTCGCCCAGATGCTGGCCGAGAGCGTTGCCCAGCCCGAAGACGTAGCGCTGCACACCACGCTGTCGGAACGGGAGTTGCAGACCCTGCTCAAGATCGCCTCCGGCCGCAAGCTATCGGAGATCGCCGAGGAACTGATGCTCAGCCCCAAGACCGTGAGCGTGTACCGCGCGCGCGTGCTGGAAAAGCTCAAACTCACCAACAACGCCGAACTCACGGCCTACGCCATCCGCAACGCACTGGTGTAATAGTTACAGAATAAATACGGCGATAGCGCGCTATTTACAAGCGCTAGTAGCTATGATTTTTATAGCGTTTCGACTATAGACCGATCGTATCCAACGCCCGCTGGAACAACGTGAGCACAGGCTGCTCCAGCATGGGCAGGGTCGCCGCAATGCCCAGCAGACCCACGCTGAGTGTGACCGGAAAACCCACAGCATAGATGTTCATCTGCGGCGCAATGCGCGAGATGACACCCATGGTCAGGTTCACGAACAGCAGCAACGCAATCATGGGCAGCGCAATCCACAGAGCGCTTGAAAAAAGTGCCGCGCCCAACTCATGCAGGTGCATCTGCTGCAGCGAGTGCAGGAAGTTGCCATCGGTCGGAAAGCGCCGGAAGCTCTCGACCACCGCCATCAACACCATCAGGTGGCCGTTGATGACCACGAACAGCAGCATGGCCAAGTAACCATAGAACCGCGCCACAGCGCTGACCTGCGCGTTGCTGGTGGGATCGAAGAAGGACGCAAAGTTCAGGCCCATCTGCAGGCCCACCACCTCCCCCGCCAGTTCCACGGCGGCAAAGACCAGGCGCATGGCAAAGCCAATGGCCAGGCCGACAACCACCTGCTGCGCAACGGCGCCCAAGGCCTGGGGGCCGTTGATCGAGACCACCGGCTGATCCGTCAACACGGCCTGGGCGCACAGCGCCACGAAAAAGGCCAGGCCGATCTTGGCGCGCATGGGCACGGCACGCATGGAAAACAGCGGCGCCACCGAGAACAACGCCAGCACACGCAGAAACGGCCAGAGGATGGGCGAGATCCATGCCACCAGTTGCGATTCGGCAAAAGTGATCATGGCGCGGGAGCGGAACGCGCGGTGTTCAGCCGATCACCGAGGGAATGGACTCGATGGTGCGCCGGATGTAGTCCACCAGCGTAGTCACCATCCACGGTCCGGCAATGGCAAACACCGCCACTGCGGCCACCAGCTTGGGAACAAAGGCGAGCGTGGCTTCATGGATCTGGGTGATGGCCTGGAAAATACTCACCACCAGACCCACGCCCATCACCACGCCCAGCACGGGCATGGCAATCATCAGGAGCAGCGTGAGCGCATCGCTGCCGATCGTGAGCACCATCTGGGCCGTCATGGCTGCATTCCTACAAAGTTCCTAAGTGACAAAACTGGCCGCCAGCGAGCCAATGAGCAGGTTCCACCCATCGGCCAGCACAAAGAGCATGAGCTTGAAGGGCAGTGCCACCAGCACGGGCGAGAGCATCATCATGCCCAACGACATGAGGATGCTGGACACCACCATGTCGATGACCAGAAAAGGGATGAAGATCAAAAAACCGATCTGAAACGCGGACTTGAGCTCGCTGGTGACAAACGCCGGAATCAATACCCGCATGGGCGCCGTTTCGGCGGAAACCGACGCATCGAGCTTGGCCAGCCGCGCAAACAAGGCAAAGTCGGACTGGCGTGTCTGCTTGAGCATGAAGCTGCGCATGGGCGCCTGGGCGCGATCGACGGCCTGCTCAAAACTGATGGCGTCCTTGGTGTAGGGCAGGTAGGCATCCTGGTACACCTTGTCCAGCGTCGGCCCCATCACGAAAAAAGTCAGAAACAGCGACAGACCGATGATCACCTGGTTGGGTGGCGCCGACTGTGTCCCCAGCGCCTGGCGCAGCAGCGACAGCACGATCACGATGCGCGTGAACCCCGTCATCATCAACAAGATGGCCGGCAGGAACGACAGCGCCGTAAAGAACAACAGCGTCTGGATAGGCACCGAAAAACTCGTGCCGTTGCTGCCAGAGCCCACCAGCACCGGCAGGCTGCCCCCCGACTGCGCCCAGGCCGACACCTGCCAGGTGCACAGCACCAGCGACGTCAGGACACGAATGGCACGCCACCCTTCACGGCGCATGGTGCGGCTCCGGTGGCGCAGGAATGCGCGTCTGCTCCTGCAGGGCGCGGGCAAAGTCCGGCGCGGGCACAGGCGCGGCGGGTGCAGAGAGCACATGCAGGCACTGGATGTTCTGCGCCGTCACGCCCAACACCAGCAAAGTGCGGGCGTTCTCGGGCCCGACCTCCACGGTCACCACACGCTGGTGCGGACCCACAGCCACGGCAGACACCACCTTGGACACCATGCCCCCACCGGCCATGCCACCGGCTTGGCGCTGCTGCAAGCGCCGCACCAGCCAGGGCAAGGCGGCCATGGCCGCCATGAACAGCACTACGGCGACCAGCGCCTGGGTCATCGCTCCATCAGCCACGGCTGAGCCTGCGCAAACGCTCGGAAGGGGTCACCACATCGGTCAAGCGGATACCGAACTTGTCGTTCACCACCACGACCTCGCCCTGGGCGATGAGGTAGCCGTTGACCAGCACGTCCATGGGCTCGCCGGCCAGCGCGTCCAACTCCACCACCGACCCCTGGGCCAGTTGAAGAATGTATTTGATGGGCACCTTGGTGCGCCCCAGCTCCACCGACAACTGGACCGGAATGTCCAGCACCATGTTGATGTCCTGGGTGGGCGCGTCATTGCTGGCCCCGGAAAAGGGCATGGCCGCACCACCCGTCAGCGGACCGCCCTGCTCGGCGGCACCCGAGTCTTCGGTGCGCTTTTGCTCCTCCAGCGCCTCGGCCCAATCGGCAAAAGGGTCGTCTGCGGCGTCGCCGGGCTTGTTGTCGGGGTTTTCTTCAGAGGCCATTCTTCTCTCCCATCCAGCCCGCATCGCCAGTGCGCAGGCACTCTTCGATGCGGATCGCGTACTTGTTGTTGTGCGTGCCGTACTGGCAATCGAACACAGGAACCCCACCAACGGAGGCACGGATGCGCGGCTGGCGATCCAGCTCGATGAAATCGCCGGGCTTCATGGCGAGCAACTGCTCCACGGTGGTATCGGTTTTGGCCAGCTCGGCCACCAGGGTGACTTCAGCGGCCTGGATTTCGCGCGACAGCACACGCACCCAGCGCCGGTCCACCTCGATCGAATCGCCCTGGGTGGACGAATACAGCACATCGCGGATGGGCTCCAGCGTGGCGTAGGGCATGCATACATGGATGGCGCCTGACAGATCGCCGATTTCCAACTGGAACGCTGTGGACACCACGATCTCGCTGGGCGTGGCAATGTTGGCAAACTGGGGTTGCATCTCGGAGCGCTGGTAATCCAGCTCCAAGGGGTAAATACCGTGCCAAGCCTTTTTGTATTCGGTGCAGATCACATCGACCAGGCGGTTGATGACGCGCTGCTCGGTGGGTGAGAAATCCCGGCCCTCGATACGCGTCTGGAACTTGCCCACGCCCCCAAACAAGGTGTCGATGACGCCAAACACCAGCGAGGGCTCGCACACAATGAGTCCGCTGCCGCGCAGCGGCCGGATGGCAACGATGTTGAAGTTGGTGGGAACCGCCAGCTCGCGCAAGAAGGCGCTGTAGCGTTGCACCGCCACCGTGCCCACCGAGATTTCAGGACTGCGGCGGATGAAGTTGAACAGGCCGATGCGAAAGTTGCGTGCAAACCGCTCGTTGACGATTTCCATCGTCGGCATGCGGCCGCGGACGATGCGCTCCTGGCTGGAGATGTCGTAGTTGCGCACCTCCCCTTTTTCGAGGATTTCCTCCTCGGTCTTCTGGCTTTCGCCCGTCACCCCCTCCAAGAGGGCATCCACCTCTTCCTGCGATAAGAATGATTCGCTCATGGCGCGCTCCGGTGCAGGTCACTGGATGATGAAACTCGAAAACAGCACCCGCCGCACCGGGTTGGCCGATTTCTTGGGACGAGGGCGGTCTTCTTCCTCGTCTGCCTCTGCATCCTTTGGTTTGGGCTTGGCTTTGGGAATCTCAAAGCCCAGCGGCCGCGAGACCTCGCGCAGGATGTCATTGGCCAGCTTTTCCTTGCCTTCGCGCGTCAGCAGCTCTTCGGCCGTGCGCTGCGAAGCCAGCAGCAACACCCCATTGCGTATGGTGGGCATGTTCTGCTTGACCAGGGTTTCGGTCTTGAGATCCGCCAACTCCAAGGTAATACCCAACTGGGCAAACCGCTCGCCCCCGTTGTCGGCCAGGTTGACCACCAACATGTCCAAAGGCAGAAACACGGAAGGCGTTGCTGGCTCGGCAGCCTTGGCAGGCGCTTCCTCGCCCTCTTCGCTGTGGGCCTTGCTTTTGAGAAACCAGAAGGCACCGCCCCCACCTACGACCAGCAGCAACACCAGCGCGCCGACAATGATCAGCAGCTTCTTGCTCTTGGCGGGCTTCTTGGCGGTATCGGCAGGTGCGTTGGTGGACACGTTGTGGTTCCCAGCTTCAGGTACAGGCACTTGCGGCGCGTTGGAGCAACGTCAAAGCCGCAGGCATGGCCCATTATTGGGCACATGCCAATGCATGATAGCCAGAATAAAACGGCAAAACCACGGCATTCTGGGGTGCTGCGCGTGCCTGCCCCCCGCCTGTGAGGACAGAGGCTCAGACGAAGAGATCCACGGCGCGATCGGTCAGCACACGGACGCCGACCCGGGCTGTGGTGCCCGCCTCACCCGCCCGCGCAGCAGTCCCCGAGGGTTGGCCCGCCTGCCCGGATGACCGCTCCTGCTGACCACCCTGGCGTCCCGCGGACAGGCCCACGGTCAAACCAGCCAGCTCCAGGCCCTGCTGGCGCAGCAGCTCACGCAGTTGGGATTGGTCTGCATCCAGCACATCGCGCGCTTGCGCCTGGTCGGCCATGAGCGACACATGCGCCTCGTTGCCCTGCAAGGCCACGCTAACGTCCACCAGGCCCCCTTCATGCTCCACCGTGAGCTGGGCCTTCTGCAGGTTCTGGTTCACCCAGTACGTCACCTGTTCGGTCAAGGCCTCCTCGGCGGCCACCATGGCCGCTTCGTAAGAGGCTTCTGCGCCCGGCAGCTGCGCGGCTTCCGTGGAGCCCAACTCGGTTCCAGGGGCTGCGCCACCTTGTTGCTGCCCCAGGCTCTGGCCTTGCTCCTGGGAACGTGTGGAATGGGGAGCAGCAACGGCAGCGCCGCCTGCGACCGACGGATCCAGCGCCTCAACTGGCACAGGGCCAGCCTCACGTGGCCCACCAGCCCCACCCAACAAAGCGCCCTGCGCCTGCAAGACCGCAGGCGCCACAGCGCTGGCGGACGGCGCAACGGCCCCATCACCGCCACCGGCCACCGCCAGCTTGGAGGCACCCGCCTTGCCAGTGAACACCCTGTCCTGCAAGGAGAGTGCCGCGCCCAGCCCCCCGCCAGCGCCTGCCGCACTCTTGCCCCACAGGCCTGCCGGCGCCCTTGCCGCCGCTACACCGACGCCCTCGGCAGAGGTACCCACGCCCCCCGCCATGGCAGCGTCCATGCGTGTCGTCTGGGCCACGAGGCCGTCTGCCAGCACTTGTGCAAGCACGCCCGACAGATTGCCTCCCTCGGCGCCCAAGAGATTCACCGCTGCCGGCAAAGCACCGCTCCCGGCTTGCCCCGCCAACGGCACCGCGCCCTGCACACCCGCGGGCTGTGCAGGCAATCCCTGCTGCACCAGCAACCCCGCCTGCAACAGGCCCTGCGCGATCTCTGCAGAGGTGGGCACGCTATCCTGGGGAGTGGTGCCATCGGAGTGCGACAACAAGCCTTCGTTGCCTGCCACGGTGATGGCGCCCTCGTCCCCCCCCATCGCTGCGAGCAAGGCGAGAAACCCCCCGGCCGCCGCGCTGTCGTCGCCAGCCGGAGGCTGTCCGGGCTTCTGCCGAGCGATGGCTGCGGCGTTGTGGGCGGGTTGTCCGGGAACACGTGTGGTTTCCATGATTTTTCTCCTGGGCCTTCAATGGCCGTGGGCGGACGACAGATGCCGCAGGGCGGCACGCTCGTCGGTCATCTTCTGGTCCCGCCGGGCCTGCGCCTGGAGGGCTTCCATCTGTCGCTTTTCCAGCAGCTTGCGCAGACTGGCCAACCGGACCTCGGCATCGCGCAATTGCTGCTGCGCCAAGGCGACTCGCTGGGCATGGTCGTCCACCACGCCCGACTGCAACCCTGCCGCATGGTCCAACCGGCCCATGAAGTGGTAGTGGTGGAACATCACCTCGGGGGCGACAGTGGCCTGCGCCCGCATGCCCCAGCGGCTCTCGGTCTCCTGTGCATAGCCCTGGAGCACCTGCAGTTGGTCCTGGGCAGCGCGCTGCGCGCCCTGGGCATGCTGCAGCACGCGGCGCGCCTCGTCGCGCTGGCGGGTGGCCATTTCCACGGCCACAGACAGTGCGTTGGGCTTGGTCATGTTCTTGCCTCGCCTCACTGTTGCAGCACTGCGCCCATGGCGTCAATGCTGTCTTCAAAGGTGGCGGCCTCGAACATGCCCTGCTGCAAGAAGGCTTGCTGGGCAGGCTGCAGGCGAATGGCCTCGTCCAGCAGCGGGTCCGATCCGCTGAGGTACGCACCCACCTGCACCAGGTCGCGGCTCTTTTGGTAGCGCGAATAGATGGCGCGGAACTGCCGCGCCAGCTCGAAGTGATCGCGCGTGACGACGTTATGCATCACGCGCGATGCCGATTGTTCAATGTCGATGGCCGGGAAATGCCCACTTTCTGCCAGGGCGCGCGAGAGCACGATGTGCCCGTCCAGAATGGCGCGGGCGGCATCGGCAATGGGGTCCTGCTGGTCGTCCCCTTCGGACAACACGGTGTAGAACGCCGTGATGGAGCCCACCCCGTGCAGCCCGTTACCGCTGCGCTCCACCAGCTGGGGCAGCTTGGCAAAACACGAGGGCGGGTAGCCCTTGGTGGCCGGTGGTTCGCCGATGGCCAGGGCGATTTCACGCTGCGCCATGGCGTAGCGGGTGAGCGAATCCATGAGCAAAAGCACATGCTTGCCCTGGTCCCGAAAATACTCGGCCACGGCTGTGGCATAGGCCGCGCCCTGCATGCGCAGCAGTGGCGGCGCGTCGGCAGGAGCGGCCACCACCACGGCGCGGCCACGGTCCTGCGCGCCCAAAATGTCTTCAACGAACTCCTTGACCTCGCGGCCACGCTCGCCGATAAGGCCGACCACAATGACGTCGGCCCGGGTGTAACGCGCCATCATGCCCAGCAGCACGCTCTTGCCCACCCCCGAGCCCGCAAACAGGCCCAGGCGCTGCCCACGGCCCACTGTGAGCAGCGCATTGATGGCGCGCACTCCGGTGTCCAGCGGTTCGCGCACGGGGTCGCGGTCCATGGCGTTGATCTGGCTGCGCCCCATGGGCTCGGCGGCCACATCCCGCAGGGGACCGGCGTGGTCCAGAGGATTGCCCTGCGCATCGACCACCCGCCCCAGCAGCCCTTCGCCCAGCGGTACACGCAAGGCGCCCACGCGGTTGACGGGCCGCACAGGCTCACCCAGGCGCGGCACGGGCACATACGGGGCCGCAGGCACCACCGCCGCTCCGCTGGACAGGCCGTGGATGTCGCCCGCCGGCATCAGAAAGGCCCTCTCACCCGAAAAGCCCACCACCTCTGCCAGCACCGGCGCTTTGCCTGGCATCTGCACCAGGCACTGCGAGCCCACGGGCACACGAATGCCCACGGCCTCCAGCACCAGACCGGTCAGGCGCGTCAGCGTGCCGCGCGCCTCCAGATCGGGGCCATCGGCAACGAGGGCCCGGGCGCTACGCAGGTATTCCTGCCAGGGCGATGGAGCAAGGGGCTCAGTCGTGGCGTTCGTCACTGCCGTGCTCCCAGGGCTGCGCCAGGCCCAGCGGGGCAATGGCGCGCTGCCAGCGCTTGTCCAGACTGCCGTCAATGACCATGCCCGCCTGCTCCACCAGGCAGCCACCAGGCGCCACCGACGCATCGGCCACCCACTGCACGCGTTGCGCAGTGGGCTGTTGCTGCAAGGCCGCTTCGAGCAGGGCATGGTCCTGCGGGTTCAGGCGCACGGTGGCTGTGCCGCTGTCCACCGAAAGCATGGACAGTGCTTCGCGCACCACCGGCAGCAATGCCTGGGTATCCGCCTGCAGCTCCCGGCGCACGACCTGGCGCGCAATTTCGCTGGCGAGCTCCAGCACTTCCTGCGCGGCCGTTTGCTGCAACTGGTCGAGCCGCATTTGGAAGCCCCGCACAATGGCCTCGACCCGCTGGGCAGCCTCCGCGCCCTGCTGGGCAATGTAATCGTCCAGGCGCTGCTGCCACTCCAGGCTGGCCTGGGCATGGCCTTGCGCCTGCCCCTCGGCAAAGGCATCGGTGCGCGCCTGCGCCAGGGCCTGCTGGTACTCCGCTTCGATGAGCGCAGGATCGGGGGGGGCGGGTTCGGGGGCTTCCTCTGGAACGGGTTCGGAGCCATCGACGGCGCCAAACTTCCACTGCGTGACATCGCCCACCTCCTCGCTCGGGATGAAGCGCGCGTACACCCGGCTGCTTTTAGACGAAGGCGTCGTCACCACCGCCTCCGATCACGATCTGACCCTCATCCGACAAGCGGCGCACGGTCTTGAGGATTTCCTTTTGCTGCGCCTCGACCTCGGACAGGCGCATGGGGCCACGCGACTCCAGGTCTTCACGCAGGGCTTCGGCCGCGCGCGAGGACATGTTGGAGAGGAACTTCTCCCGCAGCTCGGGTGCAGCGCCCTTGAGTGCGACGATGAGCGTCTCGGAAGCGATTTCCTTGAGCACCGTTTGAATGGCACGGTCGTCGAGTTTGGCCACATCGTCGAACACGAACATCTTGTCCATGATCTTCTGTGCCAGGTCGGGATCGTGCGCACGGATGGATTCAAGCACTGCCGTATCGATGTTCGTGCCCAGCAGGTTGATGATTTCTGCCGCCGTTTTGACCCCGCCCAAAGAGGTCTTGCGGATCTTGTCGCCACCGGCGAGCACCTTGAACAGCACCTCGTTCAGGTCCTTGAGCGCCATGGGCTGTATGCCCTCGAGCGTGGCCACGCGCAGCATGACCTCGCTGCGCTGGCGTTCAGAGAACTGTTTGATGACGGCCGCAGATTGCTCGTGATCCAGATGCACCAGGATGGCAGCGACGATCTGGGGATGCTCGTTGCGCAGCAGTTCGGCCACCGACAGCGGGTCCATCCATTTGAGACTTTCGATCCCCGAAACGTCTCCGCCTTGCAGGATGCGATCGATCAGCAGCCCGGCCTTGTCTTCCCCCAGTGCCCGCTTGAGCACTGCGCGCACGTAGTTGCCAGTGTCCGACACCAGCAGGCTTTGCGCCGCAGCCACGTTGGAGAACTTGTTGATGACCTCGTCCACCTTCTCGCGCGAGACGCTGCGCATCTGCGCAATCGTCTCGCCGAGCTTTTGCACCTCTTTGGGAGAGAGGTGCTTGAAAACTTCGGCCGCCTCCTCCTCGCCCAGGGACATGAGGAAGATGGCCGCGTTGTTCAGTCCTTCTTCATCCATGGTTGGTTCTGCCCATTCAAGCGTCGATCAGGCAACATCGCCATTGACCCAATTCTTCACGATATTGGCCACTGCCACCGGATTGGAGCGCGCCAGGGCACGCGCCTCTTCCAGGCGCAGTTGCTCTGGTGTGGCCACCGCCTGTTGGTCCTGCTTGGCAGGCGCGGGCAGTGCGGGCCGCTCGGGCGTATCGGCCTCCACCGCATCCAGCTGCGCGCCCGCCATCGGAATGGCCTTGGGTTGGCCCAGTGCCTTGAGCGCAGGGCGCACCAGACCCAGCAGCACCATGGCTGCGAACAGCGACATACCCAGAGGCCACGCCAGGTTGCGCGCCAGCTCCACAGTTTCGGGCTGCTTCCACAGCGGCGTGTCGTCGGCCACCACTGTGGCGGGCTGGAAGGGTGCATTCATCAGGTTGACCGAATCACCCCGATCCTTGTTGTAGCCCACGGTTTCACGCACCAGGGCGGTCATCTGCTCCAACTGCTCGGCCGAGAGCGGCTTGTTCTCCACCTTGCCCTTGTTGTCCGTCACGCTCTGGTAGTTGATCACCACGGCTGCGTTGACGCGCTTGATGGCCCAGTTGTTGCCGCGCGTGACACGCACCGTCTTGTCCACCTCGTAGTTGGTGGTGGATTCACGCTTGGAACTGCCCGAATCCGTGCCCTGCTGCTGCCCCGCCGCCTGTGGTGCCGGGTTGGCTCCGTTGATGGGCGCCGCCGACGGCGCCGGTGGTTGATTGGCCACAGCCCCCGCCACCCCCACCCCGGTGGAGCTGCCAGAAGCGTTTTCTTTGGTCTCCAGCACCTGCTGGCTGCGAATGGCCGATGCCTCGGGCGCCTGGTTGGGGCGGTACTGCTCCTGGGTGGAATCGGTCTGGCTGAAATCAAGCTCGGCCGTCACCTGTGCCTTGATGTTGTTGCGTCCCACCACGGGCTCGAGGATTTCCATGATGCGGCGCGTGTACTGCTGCTCGATCTGCTGCACGTACTGCATTTGCTGGGCATCCACCGCATTGCCGCTGCCCGGCTCGGGCGACTGCGACAACAGCTTGCCCGTGTCATCCAGCACGCTCACGGCGGTGGGCGGCATCTCCGGCACGCTGGAAGCCACCAGGTGCACGATGCCGGCCAACTGGGCGCGGTCCAGCACCCGGCCTGGATACAGGCTCACCAGCACCGAGGCGGAAGGCTTTTGCTGCTCGCGGAAAAAACCATTTTGCTGCGGCAACGCCAGATGCACGCGCGCGCTCTGCACGGAGGACAGGGACTGGATGGTGCGCGTCAGCTCACCTTCGAGCCCGCGCTGGAAGTTCAGCCGCTCCTGGAACTGCGTCACCCCAAAACGGTTGCCTTCCATCAGCTCAAAGCCGGACACCGTGCCCTTGGGCAGCCCCTGCGACGCCAGGCGCAGGCGTACATCGTGCACGCGGTCCGAAGGCACCATGATCGCGCCGCCGCCCTCGGTATGGCGATAGGGCACGTTCATCTGCGAAAGCTGGGCAATGATGGCGCCGCCGTCCTTGTCGGACAAATTGGAGAACAGGACGCGGTAATCCTGCTGGCGCCCCATCACCACGGCGGCAATGGCAGCGGCCACCAGCAACACCACGCCCAGCCCCAGGCGCAAGCGCTGGGTGCGGTCGAGTGCTGAAAACCGCTGCATCCACGCTGGTGCAGCGGCGGGAGGGGTCATGGGCACTTGGGCGACTGCGGACATTGTGGTTTCCAGTATGACAGGCCCGGGAACAATCCTGGCGTGGCATCGATTATTCGGCCACCCCCCCTCTGTCGGCGGCTGGATAAGCCGCCCCTTTGTCCATCATTTCGCCCCGATGGACCGGCCCACCGCCCCTACGATAGCCCTCATCCCCCATTGCCCCCGGACTCACTGCCATGGACCTCCGCATCCCCAGCTCCACCACCCCGCTTGCGGGAGCCGGCATTGCGCGCCGTGCGCCCGCCAGCCCCCAGGAAACACAGTCCGCCGGTTTCTCCGACGCGCTCAAAGGCGCATTGCAATCCGTCAGCTCGGCCCAGAACCAGGCCAGCCGTATGCAGCAGGAAGTACAACTGGAAAACCCCGCCGTGAGTCTGGAAGAAACGATGGTGGCCATCCAGAAAGCGCAAATCGGCTTTCAGGCCACCTTGCACGTGCGCAACCGCATGGTGCAGGCTTACACCGACATCATGAACATGCAGGTGTGAGAAAGCGTGGGAAGTCCCACGCATCAGCATATCTGTTTGCTACTATTTTTATAGCTGTTTGCGCTGGTATCTATTGGCCTAGAGGCCAATTTTTGCACTAAGCAACCGCAACCCACACCCCCCGGCGTCCAGGCGATCACACTGCTCAGTGCATCATCTGCGGTTGGCCTTCGAACATGTGTTCGAACTGCGCCAGCCAGGGCTCTGCCAGGCAGCGGATCTGGGCATCGTTGCGCAGAATGCGCTGCATGATGCGGGTCTTTTCCTTACGGTGCTCAGGGAGCAGCTCATGTTCCTGCGACTTGAAGCGCAGTTCTTCGATCAGCACCGCACAGGCACCCTCGTAACGCACCACACCATCCCAGTCACTGGCCTGCGCCGCCTCCAGCATCTTGCGGCTGCTGTCTTCGATGGCCTTGTAGTAACCAATCAGTACTTCAGACATGGTCAGGCTTCCTGCAAAACCGAACGGGTGGAATCCACAGCCTCTGCGGGAGCCGCTGCGCCCTTCATATCCATCCACGCCTGGGCCACGGGCTCGATCAGGCGCTGCACTTCCTGCATGATGGCATCATCATTTCGGACATTAGCCAGCGTCAACCTGAGCACACAGTAGTCGTACAAAGCACCCAGGTTTTGCGCCAACTCCCCGCCATCCACCCGGTCGAGTCCGGTATTCAGACCCTCTTCGATGATGCGAATGGCCTTGGAGATGGCGCTGCACTTGCCCAGCACATCGCCCCGCGCCATGGCCCCACGGGCCGACGCAATGGCCCCGAGCGCACCCTGGTAAAGCAAGGCCACCAACTGGTGTTGGTCCATGGTGTGCATGCTGGTTTCAACATTGATGCGCTGGTAGGCGGAAGCGGCGCGGGGGCTGTGGGTGGCGAACATGCTCTGCATCCTTGTGGCAAGTTACCTTGATTATCGGCAAACGCGGGCAAAACTGAAGCCCGACTCACTTGCTGGAGGTCTTGTTCCAGGTAGTCACCTGCTGACCAATATAGGCGTTCAGAGCATTGAGCGTTGCCAGTTGCGAGTCCAGTGCGCTGTAACGGCGGTTGAGCTGCGCCTCGACATTGGCCGCCTTTTCGGTGACGCGTTCCTGCTCCTTGGCATTGCGCGTCAGATTCAGCTTCAGGCTGTCGTCCTTGGTTTTGAAAAAACCGTCGGTCGCCAGCAAGGTGGTGGTCAGTGCTTTGATCTTGACAGCAATGCCCTGCGCAGCGCCAGACTCGGTGCTGCTGAACATCTTTTTCACCTCGTCCGGGTTCTCCAGCGCTGCCGACAACTTGGTCGCGTCAATCGTCAGGCTGCCGCCGCGCTGCTGGCTGATGCCAATGGCTGACAGTTGCTGGTACTGGCCCGAGGCCGAGCTGATCGACTGCATGGCGGTCCGCAAACTACTCTGCAGGGTGATGATCGTGGAATCGCCCTGCAGCAAGCCGCCTTTTTTGGTGGCGGCATCGTAGGCAGTGGCCTCGTTGATCAGGTCATTGATGGCGTTGTAGGCCGTCACAAAATCCTCGATGTTCTTGCGCACTGCGGAAGAATCTTTGGCCACCGCAATTTCCACTGGCGCAGTGGTCTCCGCCAAGGCATTGAAGGTCACACCCGATACGGTGTCAGCGAAGGTATTGGTGGCAGAGCTGACTGGAATCAGATTGACGGTGGCCTTCGCATTGGCGGCGTATTGCGACACGGTACTTCCCGCCACCAGGCGCGACAGACCCGCCGCATCGTCGTTCACTCCATCGTTATCGGTCACCGACAGGCGAAAGCCTGCATCCTCGCCCGTGTTCTTGCCGCGCAGCAGCAGGCGCTCCCCCGAAGCATCTTTGAGAATGGCCGCCGTCACACCCGCATTGGCACCATTGATCTTGCCCGCAATGTCCGACAAGGTGTCGGTGGCTGCAATGGTGATGTCCACAGGCGTGCCCGTCCCCGGCGTGAAGGATGCCGGAACCACGGTCCACTTCCCCAGTTCAAGCCGCAGGGTGCCCGCACCCAGCGTCCCACCCACCGGCAGCAAAGCCGCAGATGCCGTCGCCTGCGCCTGCGCCAGGCTTTGCACTTCCACATTGAAGCTGGTGGGCAAGGTACCGCCCACAGCGGAGGCGGTCACCGACTTGGTGTCCGACGATTTCGTTGTCACGCCGTTCCAGCCCGTCAGGCTGGTGAGCTTGCTGGTGGCGTCGGCAAACGTGGAGACCAGCGACTTGACCTGCCCGAAGGCAGATATCTTGGTCTGCACCGTGGCAGCCTGAAGCTTGAGGGTATCCAGAGGCCGTTTTTCCAAGGCCACCAACTGAGAGACGATGGACTTGACGTCCAGCCCACTACCGATGCCCGGAGAGGAAATTGTCGCCATACCGACCTCCTGTTCTTTCAACCTTGCATTGTGCGACTGCAAGGGCCGGGGTGAAACCCCGTCAACCGCCCGGTATCACGGGCTTATCCAGCCACCGCACAGTGGCAAGCCAGCGGACGGGCAAAAGCCCAAAGGGCGGCGACGGTAGTGACACCGGCGCCGCCTCCCCTGGCTGGAGCCCGGCGCCTCGCAGCACGCCGGGCTTTGCCCTTGCCTTGCTTACCGCAGCAGGGCCAGCACCCCCTGAGGCAACTGGTTGGCCTGCGCCACCATGGCGGTACCAGCCTGTTGCAGAATCTGGGCGCGCGAGAGGTTGGCGGTTTCTGCGGCGAAGTCGGCGTCCAGAATGCGGCTGCGAGATGCGGCAAGGTTTTCCGACGTCACCTGCAGGTTGGAGATCGAGGTTTCAAAGCGGGACTGCATGGCACCCAACTTGGCACGCTCACCATTGATAAAGGCCAGAGCGGAATCCACTGTCTTGAGCGCCTCTGTCGCCTTGGAGAAAGTAGTGATGTCAAGGTCAGAAACCTTCTTCAGCGTGGATGAACTTGTAGCGGCCAGTGCATTTGTAGTTGTTGGCACCACAGAGAATGATTTCTCCGAATCGAACGTCACATAACCAGTCACCAAGCTGTTATCTGCGGTGGTGTTTGCCGTCAACGTTACTGCAGCTCCAACAGTTCCACCTTCATTGTTCAACTTCTGTACGCTCACGTTACCGGCATTGGAGGCAGCGGTATCGCCCACATAAATGTCATTGCCAGCGGCATTGGTCAGCAAAATCTTGGTGCCGTCAGAATTGAGTGCCGCCGTCACGCCCGTCTTGGAAGACTGGTCGTTGATTGCACTCACCGCCGCAGACAATCCATCGGCAGTGTTGAAAGCAGACAAAGTGAACGAAATTGTCTGCGCGGTACTGTTGTCAGATTGCAACGTCAGCGTGTAGGCCCCTGAGGCCACAAAAGTCAGGCTCGACTCGGTGCGCGCGGTAGCTACCACACCCGTTTCACTCTTCACTGCATTCACCTTGTCTGCAATGGCCGAGGCCGTGGCGTTGGACGCAACGGCAATGTTTTTGCTGCCCACAAACCCATTGACGTCCAAAGTTCCGGCCGACACTCCATTCGATCCCCAAGCGGCCACAGCACCCGTGCCACCAGCAGCCAAGGTTCCCGCTGCCACCACCTGGTTGTTGCCGTAAACATTGGTACGCAGGTTGCCCGTGGCAGCCACAATGGTCTGGTTGGCATTGGCACCCACCTGGAACTGCTGCGTGCCAAAGCTGCCGTCCAGCAGCTTGGTGCCGTTGAACTCGGTGGTCTTGGAGATGCGATCCAGCTCGCTCACCAGTTGGCCCACTTCTGCCTGCAGCGCTTGGCGGTCACCTGCGCTGTTGGAGGCATTGGCAGACTGCACGGCCAGCTCACGGACACGCTGCAGGATGTCGCCCGAGGCCTTGAGTGCACCTTCAGCCGTCTGCGCCAGGGAGATACCGTCGTTGGCATTGCGCACGGCCTGGTTCAGGCCGCGGATTTGGCTGGTAAAGCGCTCGGAGATGGCCAAGCCGGCGGCGTCGTCCTTGGCGCTGTTGATGCGCAAACCAGAGGACAGGCGCTGAATGGAGGTGTTGAGCGAAGTCTGGCTCATACCCAGGTTGCGCTGGGCGGTCAGCGAGGCGACATTGGTGTTGATGGTGGAAGCCATTTGCAAATCTCCTGAAAGAACTGGCTGAACATGGCGTTGCCGCCGACCGGATGCCAGACACCTGCCTGGCCCAGGGTTCCCAGCACCGCCGGGGCGGGCCATGGAACGGCGGGCTTTTACGTCCCGTTGCAATGGTTTTCGGAATCCGCTTTCAAAACTTTAGGCCCAAACACGCAAGTTGGCAGGTTTTTTGGCTCCTTATCGGGCCAACAGCCTTCGCGGAACTCCCCAGAATCAGCTCCATCGTTCCCGTCTTGTCTGCTGGACGGTGGAATCCCCCAACCGGCGCAGATGAATTGATTTCAGCCTTCAAGGAGCACCTCCATGGCCGCCACCATCAATACCAATGTCGCCTCGCTGACCGCCCAGCGCAACCTGGGTATGAGCCAGACTTCGCTCAACACCTCCATTCAGCGCCTGTCCTCTGGTTTGCGCATCAACAGCGCCAAGGACGACGCCGCCGGCTTGGCCATCTCCGAGCGCTTTACCAGCCAAATCCGCGGCCTGAACCAGGCAGCGCGCAACGCCAACGACGGCATTTCGCTGGCGCAGGTGACCGAAGGCGCCATGAAGTCGGCAGGCGACATCTTGCAGCGAGTGCGTGAACTGGCCGTGCAGTCCGCCAACGCCTCCAACAGTGCCGGGGACCGCCAGGCGCTGAACCAAGAGGTCGGGCAGCTTGTATCCGAGCTTGACCGGATTGCCAAAACCACCGAATTCAACGGGCAAAAACTGATTGACGGAACCTTTGGCACCGCCCAGTTCCAGGTGGGCGCCAATGCCAACCAGACCATCGTGGCAGCCACAGCCAACCTGCGCACCAATGTGTATGGCAACAACCAGGTGGTGGCATCTGGGACTGGCGCCACCACCACCGCGTGGGGATCCAATGGCATCACCGCTGGCACGCTGGCAATCAATGGCTTTGTGGGCAGCAAGAATGTAGATGTAGCAAGCTACGCAAGCGCGTCGTCTATCGCCGACAAGGTGAACGCGGTGAAGAGCGAAACCGGAGTCACTGCCTCTGCACGAACGGAATCCAGCCTGAGCTTCCAATCGGCAGGCGCATATTCGCTCACACTCCGATCCGACAACAGCACCGCACAAACCATTTCCTTCACTTTGTCTGCTTTCAACACCGCCGACGGTTTGTCGGCCGCCGTCAGCGCGATCAACGATCAATCGTCCAAAACAGGCGTGACTGCGTCCTTGAATTCGGACGGAACCCAGATTTTGTTGACCAACGCGACGGGCAACGACATCCTCGTTGCCGACACAGCCGTAGCCAACGCTGGCACCGTATCTGTACAAAAACTGGACAACACGGGCACAGCAGTCGGCACGGCTGTGACTCTCGCACCCAACACCCTTGCGGACAATGCCTTGGTCACTGGCTACATCATGTTTGACTCAGAAAAATCGTTTGCAGTTGCGCCAACCACCACTACTGCACTCACGGCTGCTAAGGCATCGACCCTGAACAAGGTTTCTGAACTTGACATCACGACGTTCGCCAAAGCCACTGAGGCGTTGAAAACGGTCGATTCAGCACTCGCTTTCATCAACGGTGAGCGGGCCAAGCTAGGCGCCCTTCAATCGCGGTTTGAAACCGCAATTTCCGCCCTCAACATCGCGTCAGAAAACCTGTCTGCCTCGCGAAGCCGCATCCAGGACGCTGACTTTGCGGCGGAAACGGCCAATCTGTCGCGCGCCCAAATTCTGCAACAGGCTGGCACAGCCATGGTTGCGCAAGCGAACCAGATTCCTCAAGGCGTGCTGTCGCTTCTGAAGTAAGCAATGCTGACCGTGAGCGCCAAGTGCGCTCACGCTGAACACCGATTTTGAACGCCACGTGGTGGTGCCGGGCTATGCTGTGCACACCGCCCAGCAGGAGGTTCCCTTGACCAAAGCGCCGCCACGAAAAGACACCCAGCCAGAATTGCAACTGCGCGCCGCACACGCTGCGCAAGACTGGCAGCGCGTTGCACACCTTTGCAGGCAGACACTGCGCAAAAACAAACGCAGTCTGCTGGCGCACCGGTACCTGGGTTACGCGCTCAAGATGCTGGGGCAAATCGGCCCGGCAATTGATGCATACCAGCAAGCCACAGCGCACCACCGCGACGATGCAGAATTGCTGGCCAACTACGCCAACCTGCTGCTGGAACAGGCCATGGACACCGAGGCGCTGCCGTTGCTGGACAAGCTGTGTGCACTCAGGCCCACAGACTCCAGTTGCTGGAGCAAGGTGGCCCAGTCTTGCTACAAGATTGGCCTGCACGAAAAGGGCTTTGGCTCGGCCATGGTGGCCTACAGCTTTGCACAGAACGATTACGAGCGGGTGGCAGCCCTGATGCAACGCGCCATTCACCGCCGCGAGCTAGGGCAAATTCGTGAGGCAGTGGAAGATTGCACCGAAGCCATCGCTATCAACCCCACTGACGCCGCGCACCACACCAATCGGCTGCTCTTCATGCTGGGAGACCCGCAAACCAGCCCAGAGCAACTGGCCACCGCCGCCAGAGAATACGGCGCCATCTTTGAAGCGCCACACAAGCCCTATTGGCCAACTTACGAAGAACGGCGAGGCGATCCTTGGCGCAAACTCAAGGTGGGCTTCTTATCGCCGGATTTCAGGGTGCATGCGGTGATGTGTTTTGCTGAGGGCTTATTAGCCCAACTGGATCGCAGGCAGTTTGAGGTCTATGCATTCTATCTGTATCCAAAAGATGATCTGGTCACGGAAAGAGTCAAATGCCACGTCGATCACTTTGTTCGCATAGCCCATCTGGGTTATGACGATCAAGCCAAGATCATTCAATCGCATGCAATTGATATTCTAATAGATATGACCGGGCATACCGGAGGCAACGCCTTGCTCACCATGGCACGCAAGCCGGCTCCAATTCAAGTCACCTGGATTGGATTTGTTGCGACAACTGGCCTCAGTGCAATAGACTATTATTTAACTGATGAAATCATTAACCCTGCTGGAGTAGATCATCTTTTCAGCGAGAAGCTCTGGAGATTGAAGACATTCCATGGCTCGTATAGAGCCATGAGCCGTAATCCCTTATGGAGCTACCAACCCCTTTATGCGGTAAGACCAACTCCCGCATTGCGCAACGGCTATATCACCTTCGGCTCGTGTAACAATCTTGGAAAGCTAACTGATGAGGTTCTAACTCTGTGGGGTAAATTGTTACAGATAGTACCGAAATCACGCTTACTCATTGAAGGCAAGGGCTTCAATAAACCAGAATTCGCTAAGAATTATCGCAGTCGCTGTGAAAGCCTTGGGGTTGATATTGATCGATTGAATTTAGTCCCATTGGTCACCGAAAAACAATATCTCACCTACCATGACATCGACATTGCATTAGACCCTTTTCCGTTGACAGGCGGCACGACAACTTGTGACTTGCTCTGGATGGGCGTCCCTTTAGTCTCTATGGTCGGTAACAGTTCCCCTAGCCGCATGAGTACAAATGCACTTACCTACACGGGGCATGAAGAGTGGTTAGCCCACTCTCATGATGAATACTTAACCATTGCAGCCAGATTGGCGTCAAGTCCGGAAGAGTTAAATCATCAAAGGCTCAGGCAGCGAGAGGAAGTAGAGCAGTCGCCGTTGATGCGAGATGATATTTTTTGCGAAAATGTAGCGCAAGCCTTCCGATTGATGTGGATGGCTTGGCTGGCAGAGAAAGATCACCCGGAAGACCAACAAGCACAATATGATATTATTGAAAAATGGTACGCAAATAGACCCGAAGAACTTGTGCCACCACCGACACTTGGCGTTGGTATAACCGAGGGACAAAGATTAAGCCTGCACACCGCCCACCAGGAACTGCAAGCGCTTCTCGAAAAAGCACTGCAAGAAAAAAATCCAAATACTGAAAAATCAATAGACGGCAAAATGTCACCACATTGGATTGCAGTGACCGAATACGCGGAAAAAATACTTTGTGCTGTCCCGAATGATGCAGTTGCACTTGCTTGTTTGGCCGAAGTGGAACATGCACACGGTCACACTGATTTCGCACTCACTTATCTTCAATATGCTTCTAAAGCAATTTCAATAATTCAGATAAGTGCGAAGACCGTAACTATGGCCTAACCAAGATTAAAGACGCGACAGGCCACCCAAATCGTGCAGCATTTTTTGTGTGCCAACGCTGCCACACACACTCTTTCCCAATGCATGCAATCGAAGACGCTGAAGTAGATCGGGTCTATTCATGAGCGATTCCATCATCCATGAACCAAAACCACCATCTACCAAATGGTCCTCAATGGTTTCAATGATTTGATATTTTTCCGCCATTTTTGCTTGTTGCAGCTTACTGTCCATGCTCCACAAAGGCATACTGCATATGCAGTGGTCGATATATTCAGGGGCACCAGCCCAATTGAGAGCGACATCCAAAGCAGCCCCCGTAGTAAGCAACACTTTGTCGCCAGTCTGTTTTGTTTTTGTACCGGAGATGGCCAGCCAAGCTCCAGGCTTAACTTCTGGTACCGCTGAGTGATAACATGGCTCGCCTGCTTTTCCAAGCCGCAGATAGGAAGGCTGTGGATTCGCAACTAAATAGCGTAAACACGCCCTTGCCTCTAATGGGTCACCAGGTGCTGCAATCAGCATATTTGGAAGTACCCGCATCAGCGCATAATCTTGAATAGCATGATGAGAATACCCCAAAGCACCGTAAGCGACCCCGCCACCGACCGAGACAACCGTAACCGGAAGCTTGTGATAATCAACATCATTTCTAATCTGTTCAGCACATCGAAAAGTGGGGAAGTTAGCAATTGAATATGTGAATACATGATAGCCTTCGGAAGCCATTCCAGCAGCCAAACCAGTCATGTTTTGCTCGGCTACTCCAGCATTGATAAACCGATCAGGGTAACAATCCGCGAATGGTTCCACAACAGAGTAACCCAAATCTCCAACAATCAATGCGATATTCGTATGCTGAGCAGCTAGCTTAACAAGCTCATCAATAAAAGCATTACGCATTTTGGCAGCCTTCCAACTCTCGAATAGCTAATGCAAGCTGGTGAATATTTGGAGTTTTATAATGCCACTCAACGGAGTTTTCCATATAACTCACACCTTTGCCTTTGATAGTGTGCGCTACTACCATTGATGGCAGGCCTGTTGTCCATGGTGCGGAACTTAATACTTTGGCCAATGCCGCGTAATCATGCCCATCCACCTCGCGAACGTCCCAGCCAAATGCGGAGAACTTATCCACCAGTGGTTCGATACGGAGGGTATTATCAACCGTGGTCAAGCTTTGCAATTTGTTGTAATCGATAATCGCCACCAAATTGTCAAGTTTATGATGCGCAGCAAACAAAAGAGCTTCCCAATTGCTTCCTTCGCCCAGTTCTCCATCGCTCATCAGTACATATGTTTTCCAAGAAGCGCCCAATTTTTTGGCCGCCAGTGCCTTGCCTACTCCAAATGGCAAACCATGCCCTAAAGAACCAGTTGAAAACTCAACGCCAATAACTTTATGACTGATGTGATTCATCAGCGCCGAGCCATCCTGGCCATAAGTCTTCAGATCGTCGATGGCGAAAAATCCGCATTCAGCCAACGCGGCGTACACTGCGACGCAAGCGTGCCCTTTTGAAAGCAAAAATCTATCCCGATGGCGGGCACAAGGTTGATTTGCATCGACGGTCAGCACCTGGCCGTATAGCACCGCCACGATATCGCAAATCGACAGTGCGCTGGCGATATGTGACGCTTTACCAGCGTGAACCATTTGCAGTGCTTGGATTCGCATCCTGTAGGCGAGTTGGTTGATTTCAGAAACATTCATCTTTGCGAACACTCAAGCTTCATATCGCGCTCAAAATAGCAGCAGCCTCCACTTCAATACCTTCCAAAGAGGAATATATCGGCTGAAAACCAATATTACTTGCACGTCTATTCAATGAATAATAATTCATCTTACTGCCCGTTGCATTAATGCCAGCAACATCCACCACTTCATAGCGAAGCCCAAAATTCTGCCTCATAAATTCAAGTAATACATCCTTGGAAACTGGCTCTCGACTGTAACAGTCTAGAGCCATATTCCCAAACGGGCCACCTAATACATTTTCCAATAGTCGAGCGAAATCCATCGGGCAAATATAATCACGAACCATAGGATCACGAGAAACTCGAAGAACTAAATTTTCTTGAATTGCTCTTATCACATTGGACATGAAAAATTTTCCATCGCTCTTCTGAGAACGACTAAAATAACTAAAAACGCGTATATCGGTAATTGAATAGTCACTCATTGCTCGATGGCGACATTCTGCATGCAATTTTGAAACACCATACCAATCCTGCGCATTAATAGCATTAATAGCAATACTAGATCTTGAATCATCGCGCACCGGAAAGGCGAACTCGGATCCATAAACAGCACCGCTGCTCAAAAACACATATCTACATTTTTTATGAATTTTGAGATAATCTAACACCATCTTATCGAATTGATAGGTAACATCAAATATTGATACTCCCATTGCAATGAGCGCACCAGGATCTCCTGCCCCTATAAAATTTACAATTGCATCAAATTTTTGCGTATTTGAAAAATCATCCAATGCATGCACGACGGCGCCCGTTGGATGGCCCGCACTTCTCAACCATTGTGAAATAGCTTCTGGACGGCGACCAAAAAGAGTTAAATCATATGCGCCCTGCAGCAAAAGAGCTCGCGTATAGTCTCGTGCGATCTGACTAGTGGCTCCCAATATCGCAATTCGCATATGAAACTCACAGTTCAATATAGGAGATCCACGGATCAATTGAGAATCTTTTTATTTGATAGTTCCTTATTCCCATAATTTCATTCAATGCCTTAGTCTCCCCAGGAAAGGAGTTGCAATTTAACTCATCAAACGCAACGATTGCCCCCTTGGGCATAAGCGGCAAAAACAATTCCAAAGCCTTTTTAGTGGGCTCATACAAATCGAAATCGAGATACAACAATGAGATGATCGTCTGAGGATTATTTATTAAGTATGCGTCCGATGTGGCCATAAAGTCCCCTCGCACCAATTCGATGTTTTCGATATGTCCAAGATGGCGTTCGCTATTATTTTTCCCACTTGAGAATAAAATTTCCTCATACGCTGATCCATTTAAATCACCAACCCCACTCTCCAGAATTCCGATGTTATCAATATCAGTTCTCACCGAGGGAAAACCAGCGAATGTATCAAAACCCACTATTTTTCGCGTGTGATTTGCAGGCTCATATATATTACTGAATTGCGCCCAAGAAAAAAGCCCCGCACCATTAAATACACCACATTCGACAACAATCCCCGTAACATCGACAACCCTCTTAAAAATCTCATGCTTAACCAAAAATCTTGCGATCGATCTTTTTGTGGCGAATCGCGGAAATGCCTCCAATTTGTCAATCAGCCTTATTGACGAGTTCTCAAACGCCTCTTCAGCCAATGAATAGGACAATTTGTCTTTTTCTGAATGCCGGCTATCTAGTACGCCATTAGGAAGTTCCGCTTTCTTATTGATGCATTGCATTTGACACCTCAAAATAGTTTTGATAACTCAAACCCCGCACCGCGCCTAAAAGTCAACTCCCAAATAACCTTCGATTTTCCGAGCAGCGAATCCCAGCATCTCCCGCGATAGCGAAGGCTGGAGACCGATCCAGAAGGTATTATTCATTACATTATCAGTATTAGTTAATTGACCACTAACACGAAACCTTAAATCTCGCATGTATGGCTGGCGAGTCAGGTTGCCTGCGAATAGCAGGCGGGTACCCACTTTGTTTTGATCCAAATATGTCAACAAGTCAAGCCTTGACACCGGACAACTGTCTTTCAAGGTGATAGGAAAGCCAAACCAAGACGGATCTGAGTGCTCAGTCGCCTGAGGCAGTTGGATAAATTCTTCGCAGTCTTTCAACCGGTCTTTCAAAAATGCGAAATTGGCCTTGCGCGCCGCAATGAATGCAGGAGCCTTCTCCAGTTGGGCCAATCCACATGCAGCCTGCATGTCGGTGATCTTCAGGTTGTAGCCAAGGTGGCTGTAGGTGTATTTGTGGTCATAGCCATCGGGCAGGCTGCCCCCAAGTTCTCGTGCCGTCCAACAGAACCGCTTTCCACAGGTGTTGTCTTTGCCCGGTGCGCAATAGCAGTCCCGCCCCCAGTCACGAATGCTCTCGGCAATGGTTTTGAGCTCGTCGTGGTTGGTGAAAACGGCACCGCCCTCGCCCATGGTGATGTGATGTGCCGGATAGAAGCTGAGGGTGGCAATGTCGCCAAAAGTGCCAACCATTTGGCCGCGGTAGGTGCTGCCCAAAGCATCGCAGCAGTCTTCGACCAACCACAGCCCGTACTTTTTGCACAGCGCCAGAACGACGTCCAGATTGAATGGGTTTCCCAGACAGTGCGCCAACATGATGGCCTTGGTTTTCGGGCCTATGGCTGCTTCTATTTTGTCGACCGCTATGTTGTAGGTAAGCGGATCCACATCCACAAACACTGGCACAGCGCCACACTGCAGGATAGGATTTACGGTGGTAGGAAAGCCTGCCGCCACACCGATCACTTCGTCCCCAGGGCGAATGGCGCGATCGCCCAATTTGTGGGATGTGAGCGTACTGAACGCCACTAGGTTTGCCGAAGAACCGGAGTTGACGGTGATGAGGTGCTTAACGCCAATGAAAGCCGCCAGCTTTTTTTCAAACGCTGCATTAAAGCGCCCCGTGGTCAACCAACCATCCAGGCTGGCTTCCACCATGTATTTGAGTTCCTGGGCGTCGAGGTATTTGCCCGATGGGGGTACAGGCGACACGCCAGGGACGAAGTCCGGGCGGCTCAGACTTATGGCGGCGTATTGCTCCACCAGTTGTGCAATTTGGGAACGGATGTCTTGGGTTGTCATGCACCTGCCTCATAGTCTTGGATGTCTGATTCACACAGCGCTTTGGCATCTCTGCCCGAAGAAAGCCCCCAGTACCAAACCATGGTGCGTTGCACCGCCTTCTCCAGGGGCCACTCCGGCCGAATGCCGAGTTCTTCACGCGCCTTGGCAACTTCCAATGCCAAATAGCGGGCTTCATGAACATTTTTGCTATTTTTTTCATAGCTTACACCGCAACTACCGTAAGCGCCACAAGCCAAATCAATGACTTTTTTCACCGTCGCGACATCATGTGTATGGGGACCAAAGTTATAGGCGCCCGCCTGCGTAGGCGCATGCCACAACACCTCTGCCAAGCGCAGGTAGGCCGCCAGCGGCTCCAGCACATGCTGCCAGGGCCGAACGGCCTCAGGACTGCGGATGCTCAGTGTCTCGCCAGCCCGCCAGGCGCGCACAGCGTCGGGCAGCAGGCGGTCGGCCGCCCAGTCGCCTCCTCCAATCACATTGCCCGCCCGCGCCGTGGCCACGGCCACGCCCTGCGCCGCCAAAAAGGCATCGCGGTAGCTGGCGGTGATGATCTCGGCCGCTGCCTTACTTGCGCTGTAGGGGTCGTGGCCGCCCAGCGGGTCGTCTTCGCGGTAGGGGTAGGCCCACTCGCGGTTGCGATAGACCTTGTCGGTGGTCACCACCACCACGGCGCGCACATCGGCCTGGCCGCGCAGCGCATCCAGCACGTGGGCCGTGCCCATCACGTTGGTGGCGTGGGTGGCCAGCGGGTCGGCGTAGCCTGCGCGCACCAGCGCCTGCGCGGCCAGATGCAGCACGATCTGCGGGCGCGCGGCCTGCACATGGGCGGCCACGGCCTGGGCGTCGCGCACATCGCACTCGTGGCTGGCGTGCAGCCCATCGGCCACGCGAGCCAAAGTGAACAGATTGGGTTCGGTGGCGGGTGCCAAGGCCAGGCCGGTCACTTCCGCGCCCATGCGCGCCAGCCACAGCGCCAGCCAGCTGCCTTTGAAGCCGGTGTGCCCGGTCAGCAGCACGCGCTTGCCGCGCCAAAAATCAGGGGTGGGCTTGACGGCTGCCATTACCAGCACTTCCACGGGGCTTGCCCGCTTTGCCACAGCTCTTCGAGGAAATTCTTTTCGCGCAGCGTGTCCATGGGCTGCCAAAAGCCTGCGTGCTCAAAGGCTTGCAGTTGGCCGCTTTGGGCCAGGCGCTGCATGGGCTCGGCCTCCCACGGCGTTGCATCCCCGTCAATCAGGTCAATCACTTCGGGTTGGAGCACAAAGAAGCCACCGTTGATCCAGCCGCCATCGCCCCGGGGCTTCTCCTCGAAGCCTGCCACCGTATCGCCGTTGCGCACCAGCGCGCCGTAGCGGCCCGGGGGCTGCACCGCTGTCACGGTGGCCTGGCGGCCATGGGCGCGGTGGAAAGCAAATTGCGCCGCCATATCTATGTCGGCCACGCCATCGCCGTAGGTAAAGCAAAACGGCTGGCCGGGCTCCAGGTATTCCTGCACGCGGCGCAGGCGCCCGCCGGTCATGGTGCTTTCGCCTGTGTCCACCAACGTCACACGCCAGGGCTCGGCATGGCGGTGGTGCACTTCCATGCGGTTGTTGGCCATGTCAAAGGTCACATCCGACATGTGCAGGAAGTAGTTGGCGAAATACTCCTTGATCACATAGCCCTTGTAACCCAGGCAGATGATGAAGTCGTTGACGCCGTGCGCAGCGTACATCTTCATGATGTGCCAGAGGATGGGCCGCCCGCCGATCTCGATCATCGGCTTGGGACGCAGGTGCGATTCTTCAGAGATGCGGGTACCCAAGCCACCCGCGAGCAGTACGGCTTTCATATGGGCAGCATAGGGCAGTCCAGCGCGGCAAAAAAGCCGAACTTCACCCTATTCGCCCCACAAAACCATTGATTGCGCCCGCGAACCTCGACAACAATGCCAGAAAACCACCCCTTGGCCACCCCTCGGATTGCTCGGGAGGGCTGCAATCCGATACATTTGGTCATAGGCATATTCCAAAGGCAGAGGCATCGGCCCTCGCCCCAACCAACGCCGCAGAGCTGCTCACACCATGTTCGTCATCATCGGCTACGTCGTTGCCTTCGGCTGCATCTTCGGGGTGTACATCCTGCACGGCGGCAACATTTCCGTGATTCTCAAGGCGCTGCCCTTCGAGACCGTCACCATTCTGGGCGGCGCCCTGGGGGCCTTCGTGGTCAACAACCAACCCAAGGTGCTCAAAGCCACCCTGGCTGCCATCCCGATGGCGCTCAAGGGTTCCAAATACACCAAAGCGCGCTATCTGGAACTGATGGCGATGCTCTACGACATCCTCCAGAAAGCCCGCAAGGAAGGCCTGATGGCCATCGAAAAGGATGTGGAAGCGCCGCACGAATCAGAGATCTTCAAGAAGTACCCCACCCTGAGCGCCGACCACCACGTGATCGAATTCATCACCGACTACCTGCGCATGATGGTGTCGGGCAACCTCAATGCGCATGAGATTGAGGCTTTGATGGACAACGAAATCGAAACCCACCACCAGGAGGCCCATGCCCCGGTGGCTGCACTGGCCCGTCTGGCGGGCGCACTGCCAGCCTTCGGCATCATTGCGGCCGTGCTGGGCGTGGTCAACACCATGGGCTCGGTGGGGCAACCCCCTGCGGTGCTGGGCGGGATGATCGGCTCTGCGCTGGTGGGCACGTTCCTCGGCATCTTGCTGGCCTATGGCGTGGTGGAGCCTCTGGGCGGGCTGGTGGAGCAAAAAATGGAAGACGCCGCCAAGGAGTTGCAGTGCATCAAGTCCACGCTGCTTGCCAGCATGCAAGGCTACAACCCGGCCACGGCCATTGAGTTTGGGCGCAAAGTGTTGTTCTCTGGCGACAGACCCAGCTTCACCGAGCTGGAAAGCCACGTCAAGGGCAAGAAATAAGCGCACCCCCAGCGGCAGATTGCCATGGCAGAAAAGAAGCTCCAACCCATCATCGTCAAGCGGGTCAAGAAAGGGGGCCATGCGGCCCACGGCGGCGCCTGGAAGATTGCCTATGCCGACTTCGTGACCGCCATGATGGCCTTCTTCCTGCTGATGTGGTTGCTGGGCTCCACCGCCAAGGGCGATTTGCAGGGGATCGCTGATTACTTCAACTCGCCGCTCAAGGTGGCCATGGCGGGGGGCGATGGCGCGGGCAGCAGTTCCAGCATCATTCCCGGCGGCGGCAACGACCTGAGCAAGGTCCACGGTCAGGTGCGGCGCTCGGACTCCAGCGAAGCCAAGCGCCCACGCATGACGGCGGAACAAATGCGCGCAGAGATGGCCCGGCAGGACGAGGCGCGCATCAAGGCACTGCAAGCCAAGATAGACGCCGTGATCACCGCCAACACACTGCTCAATGAATACAAGTCGCAAATCCGCATGGATGTGACACCCGACGGGCTGCAAATCCAGCTGGTGGACTCACAGAACCGCCCCATGTTCGACAGCGGCAGCGCTCTGGTCAAACCCTATATGCGCGACATCCTGCGCGGCATCGGGTCGTCCTTGGTCGAGGTGGAAAACCGCATCAGCCTGGCGGGCCACACCGATGCCGTGCCCTACAGCAACAGCGAGCGCGGCTACAGCAACTGGGAGCTGTCGGCCGACCGCGCCAATGCCTCGCGCCGTGAACTGGTGGCCGCAGGCATGCCTGACGCCAAGCTGGCCCGTGTGGTGGGGCTGGCCGCCAGTGATCTGCTGGAACCCGACAACCCCAAGGCCCCCGCCAACCGGCGTATCACCATCACTGTGCTGACCCGTGAGGCGGAAGAGAGGCTCCTAGGGAAAACCATTCCCATCGTCCCTGCGGAGGAATGGATCGAAGAAAAGAGCGACAATCCTGCTAAAGGCGACCAGAGGTAACAACTTGTCACGCTCGCGGTCTTCCCACACAATCCTCCAAGAAATACCCGATCGAAAGGGTCCCAAGTGACCACACCCCTTCGTTTCCTGATTGTTGACGACTTCTCCACGATGCGACGCATCGTCCGCAACCTGCTCAAGGAAAGCGGCTTTACCGAGGCCGACGAGGCCGAGGACGGGGTCGCTGCGTTGAACAAGCTGCGCAACAGCAAGTTCGACTTTGTCGTTTCTGACATCAACATGCCGAACATGAACGGCTTTCAGTTGCTGGCTGAAATCAAGGCCGATGAAAAGCTCAAGCACCTGCCGGTGCTGATGGTGACCGCCGAGGCACGCAAGGAAGATATCGTTGCTGCAGCACAAGGTGGGGCGGCGGGCTACATCGTCAAGCCGTTCACCAAGGCCACGCTGGAAGAAAAAGTCACCCTGATCATCAAAAAACTGGGGTTGTAGGCGCCATGGACCACGGCAACATGCAGGATCCGACGCCCCCAGAGGGCGACAACCAGGACATCCACCACAAGATCGGCCATCTCACGCGCCAACTCCATGATGCGCTCAAGGAGTTGGGGTATGCCGAGCAATTGTCGGCCACCGTCGGCGAGTTGCCTGATGCCCAGAGCCGCCTGTCCTACATCGCCCGGCTCACCGGTGATGCCGCCGAAAAGGTACTCAACCGCGTGGATCAGGCCAAGACGCACAACGACAGCCTGGCCAGCGAAACACGCGAGGTCATCGCCGCGATGGTGAAGAACCCGGTGGCGGCCGTGGCCACAGGCAGGATCATGAATTTCCTGCGGGATGTGGAACGGGCCACCCAGACCACGGACGAACACCTGACCGAGATCATGATGGCCCAGGATTTCCACGACCTCACCGGACAGGTGATTGCGCGCGTGGTCACTTTGGCAGGCAACATCGAACAGCAGTTGGTGCAGTTGGTGATCGAAACGGCACCGCCCCATGCCATCCCGGCGCCCCCGGAGCCCAAGCGCGAGCATCTGGCTGGCCCGGTGGTTGATCCCGAAGGCAACCCGGACGTGGTCACGGACCAGTCGCAAGTGGACGACCTGCTCGCCAGCCTCGGTTTCTGACCCGACATCCACCCCATTTCCAAGCCTGAATAAGCGCGGCCTGCCGCCGCTTTTCAGGCTTTAGTTTTGCCCACCCCTGGCCACAATGGCATGACAGACCCGTCATGCCATCATGGAATCGAGCCAGGAACGCAATCTACCCGCCACCGAGCGCAAGCTGCAGAAGGCCCGCACCGACGGCCAAGCAGCCCGCTCGCGGGATTTGTCGCACCTGGCCATTCTGGGCACCGGCGCGCTGGTGATGCTGTCGCTGGCACCCCTACTACTGGAACACCTGCTGCAAGGCATGGGGCAGCAACTGGTATTTGATGCTGCCACGGTGCAGTCCCCCTCGTCCATGCTGAACCGCCTGCAGCACATGGCCGCCACAGGGCTGATCGCCAGCGGCGTGTTTGCACTGCTGACCGCTGGTGCGGCACTGCTCTCCGCTGTGTTGGCAGGGGGGTGGATCTTCAGCACCAAGCCCATGGCGCCGCAATTCAACCGGCTCAATCCACTGACCGGATTTGCCAACCTGTTTTCCAAGCAGCAGTTGGCCAACGTGGCCAAGATGGTGCTGATGACCGCCATCCTGTCCAGCGTGGCCTGGAACTACATGGGCCGCAGCATCGACGAAGTGGCCATGCTGGTGCTGCAACCGTCCAACCTGGCATTGCGCCATGTGGCCCACTGGCTGACGCAGGGCCTGGGCCTGCTGTTGCTGGTGGTGCTTCTGGCCGCCATGGTCGATGTTCCCCTGCAGGCTTTCTTCTTCAAGGACCGGCTCAAGATGTCGCACGAAGAAGTCAAACAGGAGCACAAGGAATCCGACGGCAACCCCCTGCTCAAGAGCCGCATGCGCCAGCGCCAGCGCGAGATTGCCGATGGCTCCAGCATTCCAGCCGTTCCCAAGGCCGATTTTGTGGTGATGAACCCCACCCACTATGCGGTGGCGCTGCGCTATGACGAGCACACCATGAATGCACCCCAGGTGATTTCGCGCGGCACCGACCTGCTGGCCTTCAAGATCCGCGACATCGCCCAGGCGCACAAGATCCCGGTGCTGCAATCGCCCGCCCTGGCGCGTGCCCTGTACGCCCATGCCGAGCTGGACCAGCCCATCCCTGCCCAGTTGTACGCCGCCGTGGCCCAGGTGCTGGCCTACGTGTATCGGCTCAAGGCAGCCCTGCGCGGCGAGGGCCGCATGCCAGACACCATGCCCGATCCCCACATTCCGCCTGAACTCGACCCGCACCACCGGGCCGCCACCCAAGGGCTGCAGCCATGAAACTCTCGCTCCAATCCGCACAGCAATGGGCCGGGGCCAACAGCGCCGCCATGCAGGGCCTGTCGGCCCCACTGCTCGTGGTCGCCATCCTGGCGCTGATGGTCTTGCCCATCCCGCCCTGGTTGCTGGACACTTTTTTCACCATCAACATCGCCGTGGCCTTGATGGTCATGATGGTGGCGGCCTACATGCTCAAGCCGCTGGACTTTGCGGCCTTCCCCACCGTGCTGCTGCTGACCACGCTGATGCGCTTGTCGCTCAACGTGGCGTCCACCCGTGTGGTGCTGCTGGAAGGCCACACCGGCCCAGGTGCAGCGGGCGCGGTGATCGAGGCCTTTGGCCACTTCCTGATTGGCGGCAACTTTGCCGTGGGCCTGATCGTGTTCTCGATCCTGGTGGTCATCAACTTCATCGTGATTACCAAGGGTGCCGAGCGCATTGCCGAGGTGTCGGCGCGCTTCACCCTGGATGCCATGCCCGGCAAGCAGATGGCCGTGGACGCAGACCTGAACGCGGGGCTGATCGACGAAAAGGAAGCCAAGCGCCGCCGTGCCGAGGTGCAGGAAGAAGCCAACTTCTTCGGCTCGATGGATGGCGCCTCCAAGTTCGTGCGCGGTGACGCGGTTGCCGGCATTCTGATTCTGCTGATCAACATCGTGGGTGGCTTTGCCATCGGCATGTTGCAGCACGGCCTGTCGGCCGGCAAGGCAGCCGATACCTACATCCTGATGGCGGTGGGCGATGCGCTGGTCGCCCAGATTCCGGGCCTGTTGATCTCGGTGGCTGCGGCCATGGTGATTTCCCGTGTCGGCAAGGAAACCGACATGGGTCAGCAGATCGTGCACCAGTTGCTGACCTCGCCCCGCGTGCTGGGCGTGACGGCAGGCATCCTGATCTTCCTGGGGCTGATCCCCGGTATGCCGCATGTGGTGTTCCTGGCCGTGGGCTCGCTGCTGGGCTACTTTGCCTGGGTGCTGATGCAGCGCGCCAAGGTTCCACCACCCGAGGAAGCCCCTGCCCCGGTGCAGGGCGACGGCGAGGCCACATGGGACGACCTGCAGCCCGTGGATCTGCTGGGACTGGAGCTGGGCTACCGCCTGATTGCACTGGTGGACAAGACCCGCCAGGGCGACCTGCTCACCCGCATCAAGGGCGTGCGACGCAAATTCGCACAGGAAGTGGGCTTTCTGCCGCCTCCGGTCCATGTGCGCGACAACCTGGAGCTCAAGCCCAGCGGCTATCGCATCACGCTGCGCGGAGTGGTGGTGGGCGAAGGCGAGGCCTTCCCCGGCATGTTCCTGGCCATCAATCCCGGTGGCATCACCACCCCGTTGATCGGCACCCCCACCACCGACCCCGCCTTTGGCCTGCCCGCCCACTGGATCGACGAACGCCAAAAGGAAGCCGCGCAAATGGCTGGTTTTACCGTCGTTGATTCGGAAACCGTCCTGGCCACCCATTTGTCACACTTGATGCAAGTGCAGGCCGCCAAGCTGCTCTCCCGTACCGAAACCCAGCAACTGGTGGAGCACGTGGCCAAGCTGGCCCCCAAGCTGATCGAAGAAGTGGTTCCGAAAATGGTCTCGATTGCAACGTTCCAGAAAGTGCTGCAGCTGCTGCTGGAGGAGTCGGTGCACATCCGCGACATCCGCACCATCATCGAAACCCTGGCCGAGTACGCAGGCGCCATCACCGACCCGGGCGAGCTGGCCCGCCGCGTGCGCATCGCACTCTCGCCCGCCATCGTACAACAAATCTACGGCCCCACACGGGAACTCAACGTCATCGCCATCGAACCGGGCCTGGAGCGCCTGCTGATGCAGGCGCTGGGCAATGCCAGCGGCCCTGCGCTCGACCCCGGCGTGGCCGACCTGCTGACGCAGAAGGCCGCAGAAGTCGCCCTCAAGCAGGAGGAAATGGGCATGCCCGCCTGCCTGCTGGTTCCCGATGCGATCCGTGGCGCCATCTCGCGCCTGGTGCGGCGCATGGCCCCCCGGCTGCAGGTGCTGGCGCACAGCGAGATCCCTGAGACCCACACCATCCGCATCGGCCCCATCCTCAAAGGAGCATCGGCATGAACATCAAACGCTTTCACGCGGCCACGTCCCGCGAGGCGCTTGCCAAGGCCCGCATGGCTTTTGGTGACGGCACCCTGATCCTTTCCAACCGTCCCACCCCCAATGGCGTGGAAGTGGTGGCCACCACGGAAGAATCGCTCGGCGCACTCGACAGTGCTGCCGAAACCGTGACCGAACGCCGCCCAGAAGCGGCCCCCACCCCAGCCGCCGGACGCAAGTCGCTGCAGGAACGTGCGGCGCTGTCCGGTCCGCGCAGCCCCATCAAGGAAGACACGGAACAGCTGGCCATGAGCACCCTGTCCTTCCAGGACTATGTGCGTGAACGCATGTTGCGACGGCGCAGCGAGGCCTTGCAGCAGGTCAGCGGCGTCTCCACCGCCGAGATCGAGCGCGCGCCCGAAGCACCCCCGGCGAACCCTGCAACGTTCAAGAAGCACAACCCGCTGCGCCAGGTCAACCATGAGCTGCCCGTGCGCACGCCACGCCGTGAAGCACCTCCCCCCGTATCCCTGGCCGCCCCTGCCGTGGACACCCAGGGTCTGATGCAGGAACTGCACTCCATGAAGGAGCTGATCGAGGACCGCTTCAACACCTTGTCGTGGCTGGGGCAAGCACGCCAGGACCCCATCCAGTCCAACCTGATGCTCAAGCTGATCCGCGCCGGATATTCACCCACGCTGGCGCGCGCCGTCTTGGAGCGCATGCCCGAGGGCATGGACGCCGCCGAGTCGGTACGCTGGCTGATGGACGTGCTGGAGCACAACCTGCACACCGACGCCGGCCAGCCCGCCATCTACGAAGAGGGTGGCATCTTTGCCCTCGTGGGCTCCACAGGGGTGGGCAAAACCACCACCACGGCCAAGCTGGCAGCACTGTGCGCCCGCATCCACGGCCCCGGCAGCGTGGGTCTGATCACCCTGGACACCTACCGCATCGGCGCCCATGACCAGTTGCGCAGCTATGGCCGCATGCTGGGCATCGTGGCCCACCTGGCGCACGACCGCGCTGCACTGCAGGACCTGCTGGGCCTGCTCAGCGGCAAGAAGATGGTTCTGATCGACACCACCGGCATCGCCCCACGCGATCCCCGCAAGCGCGACATGCTGGAGGTGCTGGACCTGCCCGAGGTGCAGCGCCTGCTGGTGCTCAATGCCAGCAGCCACGGCGACACGCTGGACGACACGCTCGCTGCCTTCAAGACCACCGGGGCGCAACAAGCCATCCTGACCAAGATCGACGAAGCCGTGAAACTCGGCCCCGCCATTGACGCGCTGATCCGCCACCAGATGGTGCTGCGTGGCGTGACCAACGGCCAGCGCGTCCCGGAAGACTGGGAATCGGCCAATGCCCATCAGCTCATCGCCAGCTCGATGCGCGCTCCGGCGCGCTCGGCCTTCGACCCCAAGGCCGCCGACCTGAGCTTCTTCTTCACTCCGTCCAGCGAGCCCGTGCTGGAGAAGGGACTGGTCGATGCTTGAGTTCGGATTTCACCAAGGCGCGGGGCTGTCCAGCCACATGCCCCAAAACGACTTGCAGTTGCTGGCCATGGCCAGCACGCAAGACACCAACGGCGGCATGGAAACGCTGTGGCAGTTGTGCCTGCACCTGCAACACCTGGGCTACCCGGTGGTGGTACTGGATGCCACCGCACCCGAGAACCCGCGCAGCCCCGGCCTGCAGCAGCTGCTGGCGCACAGCGCCCGCGCGCAGGACATGCGCCCCGCTGCAGGCGCCGCCAACACCCTGGCCGTGCTGCCTGCCAAGCTGGGCCTGCAAACCCTGCTGCAGCAAGCCGAGCCCGGACAACCCCTCCTGCCCTTGCTGCAACCGCTGCTGCGCAGCTACGCGCTGGTGGTGCTGCACGCCCCCATCGACGTACTGGCGTCGCCCCTGCTGGATGCCAGCCTGGCCACACCACTGATCCTGATGCCGCCCGGCCAGAACGGCGTGATTGCTACCTACCGCCAGCTCAAGCTGCTGGCCCTGCACGCGGGACTCAACGGCCTGGTGGCCTGCATGGCCCGCTCCTACCCGGCCCAGCAGTTGCGCCTGGCACAGGACTCGCTGGAATCGCTGCGCCGCTGTGCCATGCGCCACCTGGGGCAGCAACCGCGCACCACGCTCATCCGCGCCGATCGCCCGCAGGAACTGCAGCGCCTGGCATTGCAATGGCTGGAAAATGCCTGCACCATCAGCGCACCGGGCACCTTCTCTGCGCTACCATCCATTCCCAAAGCAGGCTTCCCCACGTACATCGCCCAGAGCCATTGAAGTGACATACACCGCCAAAGGCCAGCTTGATCGCAATGCCATGCTCCAGCAGTATGTTCCGCTGGTTCGTCGGCTTGCGCACCACATGATCGCCAAGCTGCCTGCGAACGTGGAGCTGGACGACCTGATCCAGGTCGGGATGATCGGCCTGAACGACGCGCTGACACGTTTCGAATCGGCCCAGGGCGTGCAGTTCGAGACCTTTGCCACGCAGCGCATCCGTGGCGCCATGCTCGACGAATTGCGCGAAAACGACTGGATGTCGCGCAGCTCACGCAAGAGCCAGAAAGACATCGAAAAAGCCGTCCAGCGCCTGGAACAAAGGCTCGGACGCAGCCCCCTCGAATCCGAAATTGCCGTCGAACTGGACATGAGCCTGACCGACTACCAAAGCCTGCTGAGCAAGGTGCGCGGCACGCAGCTCGTCTATCTTGAAGACATGACCCGCGGCGGGGAAGACGACGAGGGCTTTCTGGACCGGCACGAAACCCCCGACTCCGAAGCCGACCCCATGGCGCTGCTGCGCAACCAGCGGCTGCGCAGCAGCCTGGTCGGTGCCATCCAGTCACTGCCCGAGCGCGAGCAGTACATCATGGGCATGTACTACGAGCACGATATGAACCTCAAGGAAATCGCCGCCGTGCTGGGCGTGACCGAATCGCGCGTCTGCCAATTGCACAGCCAGGCCATTGCGCGCCTGCGCGCCAAGATGCGCGCACACTGAGCTTTCGCAAAAAGCACTCCGCCACACCTACCGCTCGGACATGAAAAAGGGCCGCTTGCGCGGCCCTTGGAGCGAGAGAGAAGTGGCTCTCAGGCAGAGCTTACATGCCCATGCCGCCCATGCCACCCATGCCGCCCATGTCGGGCATGCCGCCGGCAGGTGCGTCGTCCTTCGGAGCTTCTGCCACCATGCACTCGGTGGTCAGCATCAGTGCAGACACCGAAGCGGCGTTCTGCAGTGCGGTGCGAGTCACCTTGGTGGGATCCAGAATACCCATTTCGATCATGTCGCCATAGGTGTCGTTGGCAGCGTTGAAGCCGTAGTTGCCCTTGCCAGCCAGCACGGCATTGACCACCACGCTGGGCTCGCCACCGGCGTTGGCCACGATTTCGCGCAGGGGGGCTTCGATGGCCTTGAGCACCAGCTTGATGCCGGCGTCCTGGTCAGCGTTGTCACCCTTGATCTCGCCAGCAGCCTGACGTGCGCGCAGCAGGGCCACGCCACCGCCGGCCACGATGCCTTCT
This sequence comes from Acidovorax sp. 210-6, assembly GCF_010020825.1. Lineage (GTDB taxonomy): Bacteria > Pseudomonadota > Gammaproteobacteria > Burkholderiales > Burkholderiaceae_C > Simplicispira > Simplicispira sedimenti. The sequence continues at coordinate 602,565 of NZ_JAACJE010000001.1, read as the reverse complement.
TCCACGGCAGCGCGGGTGGCGTGCAGGGCGTCTTCCACGCGGGCCTTCTTTTCCTTCATTTCGACTTCGGTGGCAGCGCCAACCTTGATCACGGCCACGCCGCCGGCCAGCTTGGCCACGCGCTCTTGCAGCTTCTCGCGGTCGTAGTCGGAAGTGGCTTCCTCGATCTGAATGCGGATCTGCTTGACGCGCGCCTCGATGTCGGCAGCCTGGCCTTCGCCGTCGATGATGATGGTGTTTTCCTTGCCCACTTCAACGCGCTTGGCCTGGCCCAGGTCGGCCAGCGTGACCTTCTCCAGCGTCAGGCCCACTTCTTCAGCGATGACCTTGCCGCCCGTCAGGATGGCGATGTCTTCCAGCATGGCCTTGCGGCGGTCGCCAAAGCCAGGGGCCTTGACGGCCACAACCTTCAGGATGCCGCGGATGGTGTTGACCACCAGCGTTGCCAGGGCTTCGCCTTCGACTTCCTCGGCGATGATCAGCAGCGGACGGCCGGCCTTGGCGACTTGCTCCAGCGTGGGCAGCAGGTCACGGATGTTGCTGATCTTCTTGTCGAACAGCAGCACGAAGGGGTTGTCCAGAATCGCAGCTTGCTTTTCGGGGTTGTTGATGAAGTAGGGCGACAGGTAGCCACGGTCGAACTGCATGCCTTCAACGACGTCCAGTTCGTTGTTCAGGCTCTTGCCGTCTTCCACGGTGATCACGCCTTCCTTGCCGACCTTGTCCATGGCGTTGGCGATGATTTCGCCGATGCTGGAGTCAGAGTTGGCGGAAATGGAGCCGACCTGGGCGATTTCCTTGGAGGTGGTGGTGGGCTTGGAAGCCTTCTTCAGCTCTTCGATCAGGGCAGCCACGGCCTTGTCGATACCGCGCTTCAGATCCATGGGGTTCATGCCGGCGGCCACGTACTTCATGCCTTCGCGCACGATGGCCTGGGCCAGCACGGTGGCGGTGGTGGTGCCGTCGCCAGCGTTGTCAGAGGTCTTGGAAGCAACTTCCTTGACCATCTGGGCGCCCATGTTCTGCAGCTTGTCCTTCAGTTCGATTTCCTTGGCCACGGACACGCCGTCCTTGGTCACGGTGGGGGCGCCGAACGAGCGCTCCAGCACCACGTTGCGGCCCTTGGGGCCCAGGGTGGTCTTGACCGCGTTGGCCAGGATGTTCACGCCTTCAACCATGCGTGCGCGGGCTTCGCCGCCGAAAACTACGTCTTTTGCTGCCATGTTTGGCTCCTACAGAATTTGAATCAAATTGGCCGCTAACGCATGTTTATCAAGCGCCAGCAGCTATGAAAAAGTGAGTGAAGCGAAAGGAATTACTTCTCGACGACCGCGAACAGGTCGTCTTCCTTCATCACCAGCAGCTCGTCGCCATCGACCTTGACGGTCTGGCCGCTGTACTTGCCGAACAGGACGCGGTCGCCAACCTTGACGCTCATCGCGCCCAGTTCGCCCTTGTCGTTCTTCTTGCCCGGGCCCACGGCCAGCACCTCACCCTGGTCGGGCTTCTCGGCGGCGTTGTCGGGGATGAAGATGCCCGAAGCGGTCTTGGTCTCGCTCTCGATGCGCTTGACAATCACGCGGTCGTGCAGGGGGCGAAGTTTCATTTGTTGCTCTCCTAGACAAAAGGATGTTTTCACTGGCGATGCCCCCCGACTACCGGGGAGCACAAAAACCCAGCCGAGGCATTGTTAGCACTCATGGCTGACGAGTGCCAATGATAAGGGCAATTCAGCGGCTTTCAAGGGGTGGGGCTTTGGCCCAGGTCGGGCATTCAGGCGCAACAAGCATGCATCCCACGGGTCGATGCAGCGAAATTCAAGGGCATCGACTGTTCCAAAAAACGAAACAGTCAGTTTTATACCGGATGGTTTTTCTTTGAACCACTGAGGCGTACAGTTCAACCCATCGATGAACCACCGCCCCAGGCGACTCACCGAAGGCGGATGTGAACCAGGCACTATGCCCCGTACGCATCCGGTGACTCACCCATCGTTGATCCAAAGGAAACCACCATGTCGTTCTCTCGCACTCTCTCCATCGCTGCTGTTGCTGCCTTCGCTTCTGTGGGCGCCCAGGCCGGTGAACTCTACGGAGCAGGCTTTGACACCCAGGCGCCCTCGACCCTGAGCCGCGCCGCCGTGCACGCCCAGGCCGTGGAAGCCGTCGCGCAGTTCAAGAACTATGAAGTCGTCAATGCCGAGCCAGCCGCAACGTCCACCGTGAGCCGCAGCGAAGTGCGCAGCCAGGCCGTGGTCGCCAACCGCGCAGGCACCATTGCCTCCGGCAACCGCAGCTGATAGTTCCAGCCTCATGCCCAGCCCGCACGGCCCCAGGCCCTGCGGGTTTTTTGTTGTGCGCACAATGCTTGGAGTGCAAGGCTGCGCATGACAGAATCAACCCTCATGCCCGCCTCCACGGACTTCCTCCACACCCAACAGCCTGCAGGCCCCGCCGAGAGCGCCATGAACACGCTCTACCGCGCAGCGCTCGGGCCCATCCGGCCCGAAAGCTACCTGCCGCGTTTCGAGCGTTTTGACACGCTGGGCCGCACCCAGCCCGGCTGGAATTGGGCCGCCAGCCTGTGCACGTTGAACTGGATGGCCTTGCGCCACCTGTGGACGCCCGCCCTCATCTACGTGGCCGCCGCCGAAGGACTGGGGCTGCTGCTGTTTGGCGCCATCCGCACCCTGCTGCCCTGGCCGGAACCCGTGCAATGGGGCTTGGTGGGCGCCTATGCCCTGCTTGCCTTTGCCCTGCCGGGTCTGTATGGCGACGCCATCCTGCACACCGAAATCCGCAAACGCATCGCCCGTGCGCTGGCCAGCACCCGCAGCCTGCCCGAAGCCTGCGCCCAACTGGAACAGCAGGCCGCCAGCAAGCGCCGACTGGCGGGCCTGGCGGCGCTGAACGCGGGACTGCTGGGTGTTGCGGCACTGGCTTACCAGTTTCTGCCCCAGGGCAACCCCGCAGAAACACCTGTGCCCCCTGCCATACCCGAGGCCCCGGTACCCAGCATCAGCGCCAGCGCACCACAGGAAGCCGCCAGCGGCGCACTCCTGTCCCCGCTGCCCGAACCTGCCCCCACTGCATCGGCCAGCGCCGCCACCGTAGCGGCCAGCGAACCAGCATCCGCCCAGCCAACGGCCAGCACGCCTGCTGCCGCACCACCCGTTCTGGAGCAGTTGCCGCCTCCCTCCCCCATGGCCGCGCCCACTCCCACCGCTTCGGCCGCCACACCACAAGCCTCAGGAACCAGTCCCCGCAGCGCTGCGGTCAAACCCGCCGCCAAGCCCGCACCTGCCGCGCGAAAACCCGACAGCAAAGCAGTCACCGCCCCGCAAGCCCCTGCCAGCGCACCCGAGGCGCCCACACCACAGGCCACTGGGGCATCGGCCCCAGCGACCGGCGAGACCCTCCCGCAGGTCGGGAGTCAGCCGGGCTACTACATCAACGTGGGACTCTTTGCCGAAGAAGCCAATGCACGCAAGGCCCAGGCCAAGCTGCTCAACGCAGGGCTGCCTGCCTTCCGCCAAAGCCTGGACACACCCAAGGGCCAACGCATCCGCGTGCGCGTGGGCCCCTACCCCAGCGCAGCACAGGCCCAGGCGGCGGCGCGCAGCATCAAGGCGCTGCACTTGGATGCTGTGGTTTTTCGGCAAGGCGCCTCCGAGAACCGCTGAAGTCAGCAGGCGCCATAGCTATCTGTACGGATACAAAAAGTCACAGTCCACTGCTACCATGGGTCGAAAACATACGGTGCACTTGGGCCACCCCCCGCACCTTGCATAACCAGGAGCGCTGACCCATGCCCGGAACCCATCTTGAAGCACCGCTGTTCATCAAGGAGATCAGCGAATCTGCGGTGGACATTGCACGCACGCCCTTTTTCTTCAACGATGGCGGCGCCCCCACATTTCTGGATGCGCCACCGGCGGGTGCCACTGCCTTGACACCGGCGGCCACCGACCCCGCCATGGCCCAGGGCAACGAATATGCCGTGGCCCAGGTGATCGGCGTCAAACCCAACCCGCCGTATGGCTTGGAAACACAACTCGGCTTCGCTGCAGAGCAAGTGGCCTTTGCTCCCCTTTGGGCCACGCGTGACATTGCTGCCGCCTTCGGCATCACGCTGGTGGAGCCGGGGCAAGTGGTCCAGGTGCGCAGCCCTGTGGTGCACCTGCAGCAGATCGAATACGAGTACGGCGTGTTCGCAGGACACTGGTCTCCCTACCAGGGAACAGGCAACAGCCTGCTCAGTGTGGTGTGCACCGACCTGGAGCACCACGACTTTCCCCATGTGTTCGCATCCACGGACGCCAGCCAACCCCTGGTGATCTCGGTTGGTCGCTATTGGCCCCGGCTGGGCCGCATCCGGCTGGCAGACCTCTGGGTGCCACGCGGCAGCGCGCTTTGCATTCCCCCCAAACCTGCGCTGGACAACCCCGAATGCATTGACCTGCACAACAACCGCAACTCTGCACGCGCCTGCTGGGGCAACATCCATCAAGGCAGCATCACCACCCACACGCTGCTGCAAAAAAACCACGGATTTTTCTACTGGTACTGGAATGCCATTGCCACCACGCATGGCACACCAGAGAAAGTGCGCTAGCAACGACGGCACCATTGCGAGGAGGAACCCGGCATGTCCTACATGGGTGAACTGAACAACGACAGCGCGGTGTACCGCACCCTTCTGGAGTCCACCAAGGCGATTCCATGGAGGATCGATTGGGCCAGCAAACGCTTCTCCTACATCGGCCCACAGATCGAAGAGCTGCTCGGCTGGACGCCCGAGAGCTGGATGAGCGTCGAAGACTGGGCCGCCCGCATGCACCCCGAGGACCGCGAGCATGTGGTCAGTTTTTGCGTCGCTCAATCCCAGGCGGGAGTGGACCACGAGGCCGACTACCGCGCACTGACCAAAGACAATGGCTACGTGTGGATCCGCGACGTGGTGCACGTGGTACGCACCCCACAGGGCGAACCTGAGGCACTGGTCGGCTTCATGTTCGACATCAGCGAACGCAAAAAAACCGAAGAAAAGCTCCTGGCGTTGCAAAAGGAACTGGAGGCCCTGTCCTTCAAGGACGGACTGACCAACATTGCCAACCGCCGCCGCTTTGATGCGTGCCTGCAGGTGGAATGGGAAAGCGCGCGCACCAACCGCCATCCGCTGTCGCTGCTGCTGTTCGACATCGACTACTTCAAGCAATACAACGACCTGTATGGCCATGTGCGCGGCGACAAATGCCTGGTGGACATCGCGCAGACCCTGAGCCTGGCACTGGATGGTCCCCGCGACTTGGTCGCCCGCTATGGCGGAGAAGAATTCATCGTGCTGCTACCTCAGGCCGATGCCAACGTCGCCCTCAACGTGGCCGAACGCTGCCAGCGCCTGGTGCAGAAACAGGCCATCGCCCACGCGCAGTCGCCCCATGGGGAGCACATCACGGTGAGCATTGGCGTGGGCACGCTGATCCCCAGCGAGGGCTTGAGGCCCTCGGACTTCATCGACGCCGTGGATCAACAGCTGTACGCAGCCAAGAAGAACGGTCGCAACCGGGTGGAGGTTTTGACACTGGGAGACGTCACTCCACCGTGACGCTTTGGACGAGGCAGAGGCGTGTGCCGCCACGTCACTTCGCTGCGCGAAATGAGTGGCGTCCAAGCCCAGAAACCTCGCGCCTGCGGCGCCGACGCTACGCGTCGGCCCATAGCGCGCCGGTCATTCGACCGTCACGCTCTTGGCAAAAAGACAGGTTGTGCCGCCACGTCACTTCGCTGCGCGAAATGAGTGGCGTCCAAGCCCAGAAACCTCGCGCCTGCGGCGCCGACGCTACGCGTCGGCCAAGAGCGCGCCGGTCATTCGACCGTCACGCTCTTGGCAAAAAAGACAGGTTGTGCCGCCACGTCACTTCGCTGCGCGAAATGAGTGGCGTCCAAGCCCAGAAACCTCGCGCCTGCGGCGCCGACGCTACGCGTCGGCCCAGAGCGCGCCGGTATTCTGGGTAATTAAAGTCGTAAACACCGGCATAGCATTCATGCGGGTTCCCAGGCTCTCAGTTTTGAGTGGCGCCAACTAAAGTCGTAAACACTCAGGATCCCTGATTTCGCCAGAATCATCAGCCTTCAAGCAAGCCGATAGCTCCCCTTTTTCCCCTCACGAACCGCTCCCACAGCGATCACTCGGCGGATTGCCAAACCTACAGAACCCAACGGAATTCCCGCGCCCTGGCCGATGATTGCGTGAGTCAAAGGCTTCCAACTGCGCCGATCCAAAACCGTCTTGAAATAAGCCAAGATCTTTTCGTCATTGGCACTCATGCGGCGAACCTGACCAACAACCGGCGCCCTCTTCTTGAGCCCTTGTTTCTGCCGTGCAGGCTTCACGACCGCATCTTCTGCACTTTGACTGCTTATAGCGTTTGCACCCCCACGAGAGCGAGTGCTGCGATCTGCGAGCGCCACCAATACCGACGTGTCGGCTGCAACAAGTTCAGCTGCGGATCCGTACATAGTCTTGAGTTGCTCTTCCAACACCTGTAATTCGTGCGCCATCCGGGCAATGGAGCGTAACTGCGCATAGGCTCGGTCGGCTTTATTGCTGAAGGGCTCGCTGGCAACGATACCAACTAGACGGTTTGCGTTCAGTTGAGCTTCCTGTGCAAATGCTTGTCGAGCCGCATACAGGCTTTCACCAGCCTGCTGCAGTGCAAGCAATGTCGAAGGGGCGATAGACATTTAGGCTCCGGAGTTGCATTGACGCCGATTGAACAGCGTGCAGTGAATTTCGTAAAAGATTCGAGTGTATGGGAGCGCCGTCAGGCGTGCTGCGCAAGCGCCCGCCCCGCACTGCTCCTAGAATGGATTGGTCTGCTTGGAGTCGCCAGCAGAAAACATCAACCCATTGACCTCACGAGACTATCAACATGGCCACTGCAAAGAAAGCTCCCGCTCCCGCCAAGAAGACCACGAAGCCGGCACCCGCCGCCAAGAAGGCCGCCGTGACTAAGCCCGTGGCAACCATCAAGCCCATCAAGACGGTTTTCAACAAGACCACCCTGGTGGCCCACCTGGTCGAGCAGTCCGGTGTCGAGCCCAAGGCCGCCAAGGCCGTGCTCGCCGCGCTGGAGTCGGCGATCCTGGGCTCCGTGCACAAGAAGGGCTCGGGCGAGTTCACCCTGCCCGGCCTGATGAAGATCGGCCTGCAGCAAGTGCCCGCCAAGAAGAAGCGTTTTGGCAAGGACCCGTTCACCGGCGAAGAGCGCTGGTTCCCCGCCAAGCCCGCGTCGGTCAAGATCAAGACGCGCGCCTTGAAGAAGCTCAAGGACGCGACGCTCTGATCCCCGTACAACTTGGCGCTGCCCATGAGCAGCGCCAATTGCTCACTCCAGCAGATGTAGCGACAGTGCGGTCAACGCGACGGTCGTGCTCCACAAAAATGGCGACGAGCGATAGGCACAGTGCTATGAGACCCTCACTGTGACTGGCCTTCATCCGCACACCGGATGGGACTGGCGGTCAGTTCCAATTGGAATCGAGCCTGAAGACCTGACTCCGGCACCGGTTTACGCCATACACGACGATGACCGCCAGAATTGCCTCACTGCGAAGAACACAGCCGGAAGCCCAAGCCTGCTGGCGCAATATTCACCCTTGATTGGGACGAATACCATGCGCAAGAAAACCGATAAAAATATTGGCCACTTCGTCGCTTCCAAGGCTGCCATCGATATGCATCCATTGAGTAATCGAGCTAACAGCGCCCATGAACCAGAACACCGCCAATTTCACGTTGCACGGAGCAATGGAACCATCCTGAACACCCCCCTCGAGCACTTTGCGCAGCTCTAGATCAAATTTTCGCCGACGCAAAGTGATTTTTTTCTGATCCGCTACAGTCATACCGGAGAAATCCTGGAGGATCGCCGGTGCGCCCATTTCATCCGTTAGCAACGAGATGTAGTTCTTAATGAAGGCCGAGATCCGACCGAAACCAGTATTTTCCGAAGCGATCGCGTCTTGCAAGACGCGATCTCCCAAATGCATGGCAAGCTCATGGCATTCGTAGACAAGTTCCTGCTTGTTCTTGAAGTAGTAGTAGAGGGCAGGCTTGGTGACGTTGAGCGTTTTTGCAATTTCGTCCAAGGACACATTCTTGTACCCATGGCGGCCAAATGCGCGCGAAGCTTCGGCAATGACAGCTTGTTTTTTGAGCTGGTACTGCTCATCCGCGCCGCTGACCGCATTGTTCCATTTTGCGCCCTTGCCCGATCTCTTGGCAGCGTTGCGTGTAGGTGACTTGGGCTTTGCCTCAATTGGCGTACTCATTGGTGTTTTTTTCCTTGAGGGCATTCGTATCGCTAACTGAGGCAAATGATATCGAACTGCTTTCGCCGGTAGGGCTGCGACAAAAGGCCATGCTCATCAGCCAGCCAAGATACTGCGCGCAATAATCAACTTTTGAATGTGACTAGCAGGCTGCTGAAATACTCCCCACTGCAGCCCGCCCCATCTCTCCATTTTTGGTGAGTTTGCCTGTTTTTTGAGCAGTTCGGCCCTTTTTTGCTCGTTTCCGAGGCATTTCCCCTGCCTTCTACACCCCTTTGGCACCCTGCAGACGCACCTGTCCCAAGGTGCGCATGCGCGTGAGGTTGTACGCAGCCATGTTCAGCACAAACAGCTGATCGACTTTTTGCAGTCCGCGCACCATGACTTGCCGGATGTTGCCGATCCACTTGGCCCAGCCAAAGCCCTGTTCAATGAGCTTTCTCTTTTGCTGAGACATGGCATACCCTTCGCTGTTTGCTATTGGCTCAGGTACCGCCGACTGGCGTCCTGACTTGTTCTGCGCCACATGGGGCAGTACGTTCATCTCTTGCAGGGCTTGGATGAACTCTTTGGCGTCGTAGCCCTTGTCTGCGCCCAATGTGATGGTGACGGATGCGTCATCGGGCAGTGCCTGACGGGCATCGTTGATCATGGCCTTGGCCGCTTCGCGCTCTGCATACCCGTCGGCCTGGGTAACTACGGCACTGACGATCAGGCCGTTGCGGTTGTCGCTCAAGGTGTGGCCCATGTAGCGCAGTTCGCTGGCGGTGTTGCCTTTGCGATAGAGCCTGGCATCGGCATCCGTGCTTGACTGGTGGGTGTCGTTGCTGCGGGCTTGGCCTTTGAAGTTGCCAGCGTCATTGCCATCACCGCCGTCTTTGCGCACAAAGCTCTTGTGGCCCGCCCAGGCCTGGATCAGGGTGCCGTCCACGCTGAAGTGTTCACCACTGAGCAGTTCCTGCTCTTGGGCTTGCTGCACGATCTGGTTGAAGAACTCGATGACGGCATCGTGCTCGATAAGGCGTTCGCGGTTCTTGCTGAAGACGGTGGGCACCCACACGGCATCGTCCATGGCCAGGCCAATGAACCAGCGAAACAGCAGGTTGTACTGGGTTTGCTCCATGAGTTGGCGCTCCGAGCGCACGCTGTAGAGCACCTGAATGAGCATGGCGCGCAGCAGTTTCTCGGGGGCAATGCTGGGACGCCCGCCTTTGATGTCGGCTGCGTACATCTGGGCAAACAGCTCATCCATGTTCGACAGGGCCTTGTTGACCATCACACGGATCACGCGCAAGGGGTGATCTGAGGGCACGAAGTCATCGAGGTGGCGCATGGTGAACAGGCTCTCGGTGAAGGTGTCGGCTCCGCGCATGTCTGGCTCGTCTGTCTGGTCGCTGGGGTGCCTCGATTGTCCTGCAAAGGCGCCTCACGGGGAGCGACGAAAGGGGTATTTCAGCAGCCTGCTAGTGCCTTCGTAGATCTTTGTAACGCGCACATCGCGATAATAGCGCTCGACCGGGAAGTCGTTGACATACCCGTAGCCACCATGCACTTGCAGCGCCGCAGAACAAACCTTTTCGGCCATTTCACTAGCATAGAGTTTAGCAACGGAGGCCTCCTTACTGGTTGGCAGGCCCGCATCCGTAAGACGAGCTGCATACAGCATGTACTGGTGCGCCACCTCGACCTGCATGGCCATTTCCGCCAAATCAAAGCTAATGGCCTGCAGTTTGGTGAGTGGCTTGCCATAGGCCTCGCGCTCATTGGCGTAGCGGATGGCCGCCTCCAACGCCGCACGGGCAATGCCGATGGCCAGCGCAGCAATTGCGATGCGCCCATCGGACAGCAGCGATAGTGCTTTGCCATACCCACGCCCTTCCTCGCCGATCATGTTCTGAACTGGAACACGCATGTTGTCCAGCTGAATCTGAGCCGTGTGGGCCGTGTGCTGGCCCAGCTTTCTTTCGATGCGCAAGCATTGATAGCCTGGATCTTCGGGGTCCGCGATGAACAGGCTGAAGCGGTGACGGGCACCTGGTTCTGCAGTTGCTGCCACGACGAGCGCAAAGCCCGCTTCACTGCCGTTGGAAATCCATTGTTTGCTGCCATTAATCACATAAACGTCACCATCCCGCTTAGCCGTGGTCCGGATGGCAGCGGTATCCGAACCTGCATGGGGCTCTGACAATAAAAAGGCACCAATGCGCTTGCCACTGGCCAGATCGGGCAGATAGCGCGCCATCTGCTCTTCGGTTCCAAAACTACGTAACACGTGCGCAGCTGAGTTGTGGACGTGCATCATGGTGGCGAAGCCACCATCGGCCGCTGCGAATTCTTCAATAGCTAGGCAATACTCCACAAAAGAAAGCCCGGAGCCGCCGTGGGCTTGCGGGGCGAGCATGCCCATGAAGCCTACGTCGGCAACTGCCTTGATTTCGTCGTGTGGCCAAGCCTCCGTGCGGTCACGTTCGGCAGCCGTGCTACCCACCACTTCAGTCGCGACACGCCGGGCAGACTCCCGAATAATGACTTCTTGTTCGCTCAGCAATGCATTGGAAACGATGCTCATAAACTCATCCTTGAAAACTTGGAAAACGGCTGACCCATTGCGGTCAACCCAGCCAGCGCTTGCGGCGGCGGTAATGTTTCATATCGCGGAAGCTCTTGCGCTCCCCATCGACCGTCAGACCGAGGTAGAACTCTCGTACGTCCTCGTTGGTCTTTAAGCTGCTGGAGGGGCCCTCTAACACGATCCGTCCGCTCTCCATCACATAGCCGTAGTCGGCCAAGTCCAGAGCGACGCGGGTGTTTTGCTCCACGATCAGCAGAGTCAGACCGCTGGTCTTGAGGTCATTCAGCAAGCCATAGACCTCATCGACCATCAGCGGAGCCAGGCCGAGCGAAGGCTCGTCGATCATCACCAGCTTTGGCTTGGCCATCAGGGCCCGTCCAATTACCAGCAATTGCTGCTCGCCGCCCGACAGGTAACCTGCTGTGCGAGTACGCAAGGCTTTCAGACGCTTGATGCGGCTATACACCTCATCCAGCATTTCCTTGGCGTCGCCAGCGCTGCCCATATGACCACCCACCACCAGGTTCTGCTCCACTGTCATGTGGCGGAGAACCTTGCGCCCTTCCATGACATGTACCAACCCCTTGCGAACGACATCGACGGGGTTGGCACCGGTGATGTCCGCACCATCAAATTGAATACTCCCCGCCGTAACACGACCATCCTCTGTCTTGATCAGGTTGGAGATGGCCTTGAGCGTGGTGCTCTTGCCAGCGCCATTGGCGCCCAGCAACGTCACGCACTGTCCAGCGGGGACTTTGGCGGTAATGCCTTTGACAGCAAGAATGACGTCGCTGTAGAGGACTTCAACGTTGTTCAGTTCAAGCACGGGTAGCTCCAGATGATGTGGCCTGGGTCTCGGTAGCCCGAGACCCAGGCCGATTTGCATTTACCACTTGCTCAACACAGGAACCGGAACGTTCTGCTCGAGAAGTTTGTACTTTCCCTTTTCGACGGTGCCGATGTTGACGGCTGTGCCCGAGGTCGGGAACGGCGCATCATTGTTGAACTTGATATTGGGCAACAAGCCAAAACTGCGTTCAGTAGGCATGGGGGTGGACACCAGTGCAGCGCGAACCTCTTCGCCCGTCACACCGCCAGCACCTTTGACCTTGACAACGTTCTCAACGGCACGAACCGTCAACATCGCTTGGCTCATTCCCATAATGCAGGCGGAGTTATAGGCTGCTTGCAACTTGTACTGGCTGCGCAGTTTCTCGAAAAAATCCCGTGCCGGTGTTGCGCCTTCGGCGGCCATGGCCATGCCATAAACCTCATAGTTTCCATCCATTTGGCTCAGGTCACCCAGCGCTTTCCCTGACGAAAGCAAGCCGTTGTGTGCGCTAACCACTATCGGAATATTGGTTTTCCCAAGGCTTTGCAGGGCGCGCCGTGTCGCCACTACCGATGCTGTATTGTTGAACACCTGCAGTACCGTGGCCCCCTTGCGGACCAGGCGGCTGACCTGCTGGGTCAGGTCGGTCGGCTGTGCTTCGGTATAAATCGTTTCAACGACTTCAATGATCTTCGGATTGTCCCTAGCGAACTTCTCTACACCTTTGTGGATGTCCACGTAGGCCGGCGATACTTCCGATGAAATCACCCCCACCTTGAGAGGAGCAAGCGAACCCGACTTCTTCTGCATCCACACATAAAACGCAGCCGCTTCGTGCGGGTAAGTGGCACGGGCATTGAACACCCAGTTATCACCCTTCCAAGCGAATCCATATCCTGCTGTCGACTGGACAAGAGGCACCTTGTCACTAGGCAAGCGCTGCTGCAGCGCATTGGTATCTGCACCGCCCACACCCAGAACAGCCACCGGGTTGAGTTCGGACTTGATGCCTGGCCAGAGGCTGGCCACTTGGGCAACGTCATAGCGGGTGTCGAAATCCTTGATTCGCAATGCCACGCCCTGCGCCTTACCGACCTCTTCGCTCCACCACTCGAGTACCGCACGGCGGCATCCCGTCATGTCTTTCATGATGTCTGCGAAAGGTCCGGTGAAGTCAGCCAGGCCAGCCACGTTGTAAGTAGTCTGAGCTTGTGCCATGCCGCCAAGGCACAAGGCTGACGCCAGCAAAGCGCCGTGTTGCCTCAGTTTGACCATTGCCGACAACTTTGCTCGATTCGTTTTCATAAAAAAGTCTCCTTTTGTAGTGGCGCTTTGCTTTGGAGCAGCCCTTCCCAGCGCCTAAGGTGGCTGCAGAAAACAGGATTGCGGTCAATATGGGTAGGGCCACATGCGATAAGACCGCTTGACGATGTTCCACCGGTGCATCAGACCGCGTGGCTCAAAGATGAGAAAGGCCGCGATGACTCCACCCAGGAAAATATTCATCACTGCGAAAACAACGTCTCCACCCAGAAAGGAAAAGTTCTCGACCAGTGAAGGGCCCACGATGGTGATCGTCTCCTGGGCCGTACGGATAACAAACACGCCGATCAGCGCGCCTGTCACCGACCCCATGCCACCCACAATAATCATTGCGATAAACCATATCGAGTGGATCAGGGTGAACTGATCAATCGCCACGAACCTGACGTAGTAAGCCCAGAGCCCTCCACCTATGCCCGCGTAAAACGCACCCAGCAAGAAGGCAAGTACCTTGGCGCGCACGACATTGATGCCCATCATTCCTGAGGCCACGTCGTCATCACGCACTGCTGCAAATATTCGACCATGTCGGCTGCGTGCGACGCCGTAAGCGCCCGCAATCATGATGAAGGCCACTACCAGACACAGGTAGTAAATGCGGGTATCGGTATTGAAAACGAAACCAAGGAACTGTGCTGGTTCCAGAGTGATGCCGTTTGATCCCCCCAGCCACTTGGCAGGCAGGTTGAGCACAAAGAAGTGGAACAAGATCTGCGCAGCAATCGTGGTCAAGGCAAGGTAAAAACCCTTTATGCGCATTGCGGTTAATCCAAACACCAGCCCAAAAAGCGCCGCGCACAGCCCGCCGACGGGCAAAGCCAGCCAGAAGGGCAGGTGCCCTTTCGTCGCGAGGAGCGCTGTTGCATACGCACCAACCCCCATGAACGCAGCTTGGCCCAAATTGATCTGGCCCGCTAGACCAGTATTGATCTGCAGCCCCATGACCACCACTGCAGTAATCAGCATAGAGGTCATGATCGCCACCCAGCGGACCTCGCTGATCAGGGGCAGCGCAAACAGCGCGATAACAAACAAGCCCAATACCACCGCCTGGCTGCGCGTGCGAATTAATGCTTGGTCTTTGGCGAAAGAAGTCGCGAATACACCTGCGGGATCCATGCTCATACCCTCTCAATGGTTTTCCACCCGAACATGCCGGTGGGACGAATTAACAACACCACCAGCATGATGATGAAAGGAAAGACAGAGCCCAGCGCTCCCCCCACCAGGGGATCGAGATAGGCCGAAGCCAAACCCTGAATCACACCCACCAAAACACCGGCGATTAGCAACCCTGCGAGGGACTCCAACCCAGCCAGCAAGGCCACCGGCAAAGCAGCCAAGCCGATGTCGGAGCTCATCATGTTGATGGAGCGGCCACTCAAATGCACTATCGCCCCCAGTGTGGAAAGCACGGATCCCAGCACCCACGCAAACGCAATGGAACGCTGCACCGAGATGCCCATGGACATAGCCACCTGGTGATCTTCCGCCACGGCCGTCATGGTCAAGCCAGCCCTTGTTCGGTTGAAAAACCAGGAGAGGCCAACGCCGATGAAGATGGTCATGATTCCGCCGTAGAGCATCGAACGGGAGACGATGAGATCACCAACGATGATCGGATCCAGAGGAAAGATGACCGGAAAAGCACGCACCTGTGGGCCAAAAAGCACCAACACAACGCCTCGGATCAAAATCAAGAGACCGATCGTCACCATGACCATCGAGAAGACGGATTCCCCGACCAGACGGGCAAAAAATATCCGCTCAATCATGAAACCAAAAATTGCAGCACTAACGAATGCCACGGGCAATCCGACCCAAAGCGGTAGACTCATCTGAATAATGGTCCACCACACCATGTAGCCGCCAAAAACCACCAACTCACCTTGTGCAAAGTTGAACACCTTTGACGCGCGATAGATCACGACGAACCCCATGGCGATCAACGCATACAGAAGCCCTGACAGCGCACCGTTTATCGAGTAATTTAAAAAATCGATCATTTCCGTCCTCTGCTTCGGGCTACGCCCAGGTGGTCTGACCCTGCGGCATCCGTGTCATGGATGGACACCAGTGCCTCGAAATTGCCGCGCCGACCGTCTTGATAGGTCACAGGAATATCGATACGCACGGCGTGCGAGCCGTCATATAAACCGGTGATCAGCGTGGCGTATCGCACCTCCAGGAATTCGCGCCGCAGCTTTCTCGAACGTGTTAGCTCGCCCTCGTCCGGATCAAGCTCTTTCGGAAAATTAGCGAATCGCTTGACTCGCGCATGCGCCGGCAAAAACTGGTTCACACGGGCAATTTCCTGGCCGATCAACTCGGCGATCTCTGGCCGCTGTGACAGATCGGTGAAAGTTGAAAATCCGATCCGCTTGTCTTCTGCCCACCGCGACAGAACAGCCATGTCGATATTGATGAGAGCGGCCACGAAGTCCCTAGTCTCGTCTCCCACCGTCATGATGTCCTTGATGAAGGGACTGAACCGAAGGCGTGTCTCGACAAACTGCGGCGGGAAGGTTTCGCCGATGCGCAAGCGCTTCAGGTCCGACAACCGCTCCAGGAACACGAGCTCGCCTAGCTCCGTTTTCGTTACGGCATCGCCCGTGTAGAACCAGCCATCTTTCACCTTGGACTCTACGGAGCCCTCCCTGCGGTAGTAGCCCAGAAACGGGCTTCCGCCACGAATCTGAAGTTCGCCGTCCGCACTCAAGCGCCATTCCAATGGTGGGCCCGCCTCTGGATGCGCCTTCATCCAGTGCCCTACGGTCTCCAGATCAAATCGGTCACCCTGGTGGCATGTCAGCAACCCGGTTTCGGTGGAGCCATAGATGTTGCGCAGCGGTATACCCATGGCATGGAACATGCGAAACACATCCGGTGCCATGGTGGCACCACCGCAGCTGGCACAACGCAGCCGGGTCAGGCCGAGCAAATCTCGCAACGGCCGAAGAACCAGTGCATTGGCGATAGGAAACAGCAACCGGTCCAGCAGGCCAACGGGTTTTCCATCCAAGCGCCCCACATTAACGGTGTGACCGATCTTCATGCCCCACTCGTAGACACCTCGTCGAATGGGTCCTGCGTCGAGCATGTGCGCCTGCACAGAGGACGCCATGCTTTCCCACTGGCGCGGAGCAAATGTCATGCCTTCCACCGCCAATTCCCGAATGTTGGACAACACCTGCTCCGGGCCCTCAGGGAAGTTCACTACCATGGGCAATCCCAACCCCATGGTGATGCCATATATTTGTTCAGTGGCCCAAGATGGCGCGATGTAACTCAGGTATTCCATACCCGGCTTCACATCCATGGAATCGATCAAGCGTTGGGCGTTGTCGATCAAGAAACGATGCGTGAGGATGACGCCCTTGGGCTGCCCCGTCGTGCCGGAAGTGTAAGAAAGAACCGCTATGTCATCGGGGGCTCCCGCGTCCACTAGCGCGTCGTACAGCTTTCCGTTACGTTGATTGATTTCACGCCCTTGCCGCTGCATGCCATCGAAGGTATGCAGGATGGGGTCTTTATACGACCACATCCCCGTTTCGTCCCAATACACAATGTGGCGCATCTTCAACGTCTTGTTCCGGACATCCAGGCCCTTGTCAACCTGCTCTTGGTCCTGCGCGAACAAGATGACTGCTTCGCTGTCGTCCAGAAGATAAGCCACCTCCTCCGAAGTGAGGTCCGGGTACATGGATACAACTTTGCATCCCAGTGCATGCGCGGCGTACTCGGCCCAATAATGTTGCGGCTCATTCTCACCAATGATGGCAATGGTCTCGCCCGCTTTGACGCCCGCTTGGTGCATGCCCAGCGCAAGCTCTAGAACGTTGCGCTGCACATCCGCAAAACTGTACTCCCGCCAAATGCCGCGCTGCTTATGGCGCTGGGAAAGACGGTTGGGATTGGCATGCGCATGCTTGCGCAGCAACTGGGGAAGGGTCGCGATTTCGAGTTTCATTGGACGCCCTCTCCAAGATAGGCTTTAAGCACAGCGGGATTAGCCTGGATTTCCTTGGGCGTTCCATCGGCGATCTTGCGTCCAAAGTCCAGCACTGCGATGCGGTCAGCCAGGTCCATCACCACACCCATGTCGTGCTCCACCAAAACAATAGGAATGCGCTTTGCTTCGCGCACATCCAGAATGAAACGTGCCAGGTCTTCCTTCTCTTCCGTATTCATACCGGCCATAGGCTCATCCATTAGCAGAATCTTCGGGTCTTGGGCCAGTGCGCGCCCCAAGTCCACGCGTTTGCGAAGCCCATAACCGAGACTGCCCACCGGCACATGCCGGATGGATTCAATTTCCAGAAATTCAATGATTTCTTCCACTACCTCCCGATGCGAAACTTCTTCGCGTTTTGCCGGTCCGAAATAGAAAAACGACTGCACGAGATTGGCCCGCATGTGCATGTGGCGCCCCACCATCAGGTTCTCGATAACGGTCATGCCCGAAAAAATGTGCGTGCCTTGAAAGGTGCGCGCCAGACCTTGTGCCGCCACGTCGTGAACCGCCATGTCTCGCACGTTGCGCCCGGCCAGGGATATCTCGCCTTTCTTGGGGCGGTAGAACCCGCTCAGGCAGTTCATCAGAGAAGACTTTCCCGCTCCGTTCGGCCCGATGATCGCCAGCAGCTCGTCCTTGCGCACATCAATCGAAACATCATTCAGCGCCACAACTCCACCGAACTGCAGCAACAGATTCTGGGCTGTCAGCACCACGCCGTCCCGCTGGCATTGAATGGCTGCATTCATTGGCACCTCCACTCTGAATTCTTGGCTTTGTCCATCGAATTTCCTTCATAAGACCTTTGCAGGGTCTACGCATCCTTTTGCGGGAATGCTCGCAGCGATCAATGAACCACGACTAACAACGGACACCCGCATCCAGGCTGATCGTGGTGGCATTCAAGTAGGCGTTTTCCACAATGTGCCGAACCAGTCCACCGAACTCTTGTGCCTGCCCCATGCGATGCGGAAAAAGGATGACGTTGTCAATAATGTTTTGCGACACCTTGGTTGGCATGCCTGCAGACATGGCGGTCTCAAAGAGACCAGGCGCCACGGCCACCACACGGATGCCGTGTTGCGCAAGATCCCGCGCCACCGGAAGCGTCATACCAATGACAGCCGCTTTACTGGCGCTATAGGCGGCCTGGCCCATCTGGCCTTGCCACGCAGCACCGGATGATGTATTCACGATGACCCCGCGTTCGCCGTCTGCATTGGGCTCGTTCTGTGACATAGCCAATGACGCATAGCGCACCACGTTAAAGGTCCCGGTCAGGTTGATGGCGATCACCCGATTCCAAAGATCCATCGGGAATAACTCGCCCTTTGAAAGCGTCTTGCAGGGACCCAGAATTCCCGCGCAATTTACCGCCACATGCAGCGCACCAAACTCAGCCACTGCCGCATCTACGCCCGCCTTCACACTGGCCTCGTCCGAAACATCAACTTTCTGGATACGCACGCGCTCGCCCATTGGCAGCACCTCGCTCGCAAGGCGCTCTTCGTCCAGATCAACGGCCATGACCCGCGCTCCGGCCGCAAGCAATGCCTTGCAAGTGGCGAGCCCCAGGCCTGAAGCAGCTCCTGTTACGAAGGCAATGGTATTTTTGACATCCATAATGTTTCTCTTGTCTCTTATTAAGTGCAGCGATCAGCGCGCCAAGATGGTGATACAGGCAACAGCTTCTTCAATGCCCTCAAGACCGCCACCGTTTTCTGCCAGCGCAATCCTTGCTTCCGTCACCTGCCGCAGTCCGGCCTCCCCGCGAAGCTGAGTAACCAACTCATGGACTTGGGCAATCCCGGTGGCCCCAACAGGGTGCCCTTTGGACTCCAGGCCGCCGGACGGATTAACGGGAATGCGACCTCCAATCCGGGTGTCACCCCGCTCGGCAATCACACCGCCCATGCCAAACTCACAGAAACCAAGGTTTTCTGTCTGAATGATTTCACCCATGGCCGTGGCATCGTGCACCTCGGCCACCGAGATATCTGCTGGGCCAACACCTGCCAGTTCATATGCCCTGCGCGAAGCCAGTGCTGTGCAGTGGTTGGTGTAGTCGTCTTCGCCCCGGTCGGAACCGCTTTGCACTACTGCCGCCAACACCTTGATGGCACGCTTTTCATCGATGTTCAAGCGCTTAAGCGCCGAGCGTGTGCAAAGGATGGCTGCTGCTGCGCCATCTGACACCGGGGAGCACATGGGCAGAGTCAATGGGTAGGTGATAGGCGGCGCGGCGAGCACCTCTTCGACGCTGTAGGCCATCCGGTACTGCGACAGCGGGTTGTGCATGGAGTGCGCGTGGTTCTTGGATGAAACGGCGGCTATCTGACGCTGCGTCGTCCCGAAAGTGCGCATGTGCGATCGTGCAAACGCGGCATAAACGTCCATGAAAACGCTGTACGGCCTGGGTGAGGTACTCCCCTCGGGCACAGCCACGTCGCGCCCCATCTTCATCAATTCCACACGAATCTCTTCTGCACGCGAGAGATCCCAGGCACTATCAAACACCGAAAACATCTTGAGCTTGTCGGATGAGAACATCTTTTCTGCACCAACAGCCAAAGCGACATCGCCAGCACCCGACTTGAGGTGATTGCAGGCTAGAACGAACGCCGACGAGCCGCTTGCACAAGCGTTTTCGACGTTCACCACCGGAATGCGCCCAATCCCCATGGCCCGCAGCGCAATTTGCCCACGAATCATGTGCTGGCCATCCATATGCCCCTGGGAAGTGTTCCCAAAAAAGACCGCTTCCAGGTCTTCTTTTTTCAATCCCGCGTCCGCCAAAGCAGCCGCCGTGGCCTCGCGTGTGAGCGCCTTGATGTCTTTGTCCAGATGCCGTCCGAATGGCGTCATCCCCACACCAACCACATAGATATCTTCCATCGTATTTCTCCGTCGTGACTCTTCTTGATCCATGAAAGTCAAGTATCTTACTTTGCGTATGATAATTTTACTGTACAGTAAAATTATTACCTGCCTGCAAGGGATTACCCTTGGTATTACATTCGCGGCTCAGCAAAGCGGCAGGAATCGCATGCCCCGCGCAGTCTCAATATCGCCCTTCTCAGTCACGGTGTACAAACCACGAGCCACGTTGTGGGGATGAGCGGCGGCTTCGGCCATGGTGAGCACCGGCGCAAAGCAACTGTCGGTGCCTTCCATCAGTGCATTCCAGTACGTACTAGGTTGGGAAGCAAAGCGCTGCGCAATCCGCACCTTGAGAGACGGCCACAAAGTCTTGTCCATTTGCCGTGCGGGGTCGACATCCGTCAGCTGCAATTGCGTCAACAGCAATGCATAGAACTGTGGCTCGATTGCACCGACCGTGATGTATCGCCCATCGCTGCACAGATAGCGGTCGTAGAAGGGTGAGTCATGGAAGACACTGGGTTGGCTGCCTTCCAATCCACCACCTTGACGAATCAGTTGCACAAGCGGCGACAGCATTGCCAACACATCAATGATGGCGCCGTCAACCACGCACCCCTGGCCCTTTTCCCGTGCACCTAGCAACGCCGACACCATGCCAAATGCAAACCCGAGGGCGCCGGCAGCATCCCCAACCACTGTGGGTGGAAGCATGGGAGGGTGTCCCGGCTGCTCGGTAAGCGACATCAGCCCAGTGAGAGCGACATAGTTCATGTCGTGCCCGGCGGCCTGAGCCAGCGGCCCATCCTGACCCCAGCCAGTCATGCGCCCATACACAAGCCGCGCGTTGTATTCACCACATACATCGGGACCCAAACCCAGGCGCTCCATCACACCCGGGCGGTTGCCTTCAATCAACCCGTCGCTGCGCGCGACCATGTCCAGCGCCCGCGCCTTGTCCTCGTCGTTCTTGAGATTCAATGTGACGCGTCGTTTTCCGCGCGATAAGAGCGCCCCGTCCTTCGGAGTGAGCTCATCAGGCAATGCGCTCGCACCTGGCCGACCGACCACAGTAACGTCAGCGCCCATCTGCATCAACATGAATCCAGCTAAGGGTCCAGGGCCGATCCCCTCGAACTCGACGATCTTGATACCCGATAGCGGGAACATGAGCTGGCTGCTCTTACTTCGCATGAAGAACTCCGTTTGTTTAATTGTTTTACTTTAGGGTAAAATTATTGACTGATAAGTAATGGAAAACCCCATATCCCTCAAAACAGAGGCAAACGCAGAATCGATCCATGAACACGCAAGCCAGCAAGGAACCCCTGATGTCGACACCGGTTGTGATTACAGACGTACGAAAAGGCACCATGTGGATTCGCCTGAACCGACCCGATGCAATGAACTCGCTGACCCCGGCGGTGCTTCGGGGAATTGACCACGCACTCAACGAAGCACAGAGCCGCGGAGACGTGATATCCGTCGTATTGACGGGCACTGGACGGGCCTTCTGCGCGGGCGCCGACCTCAAGTACGTCAAGACGCAAGCGGGCGAAAGTGGCACCAGTGGCTTTCTGGACAGCGTACTTTCCACCATGAACCGGATTGACCGCTTTCCAAAACCCGTGATCGCCGCCCTGAACGGCATAACTCTGGCAGGCGGGCTCGAACTGGTGCTGTGCTGTGATCTAGTGCTGGCGGCAAGGAGCGCAAAAATTGGCGACGCACACGCAAACTACGGCCTGATCCCCGGAGGGGGGGGCTCGGTGCGCCTGCCGCGGGTCATTGGCCCCACACGCGCCAAGTACCTTCTCTTCACGGGTGACTTCGTGGACGCGGCAGATCTGCTGGAAGCGGGACTCGTCAACCAAGTGGTGGACGACGACCAGCTCGAAAGCGTTGCACAAGCCGTGGCCGACAAAATTGCCACGAAGAGCCCCCTTGGCCTGCGCCGCATGAAAACGCTGGTCGACGATGGTTTGCAGCAGCCTCTAGACACCGCCCTGCGATTGGAGCTTCTGGCCTCCGAAGTGCATTCCCACAGCGCCGATCTCCACGAAGGCCTGGCCGCATTCAACGAAAAACGCACCCCGCGCTTCACGGGCCACTAGGACGGCAACGCCATGCATACGTTACCCACCACCGATCGATTCAGACTACTGCGTGCTTCGCAGCAATTCGCCTACGACCGTGCCCCGGCCATCCGCGCGATCTATCAGCTTGCAATGATGACGCCGCAGGATCTCCAAGGCCCTGCCGACCTTGCACGGCTCGCCGTCACAAGCAAGGATTCACTGCTTGATAAGCAGCGCCAGTCACCGCCATTCGGTGGATTTCTCGCTGCCGACGACACATCTATCCGCCGCATTTATGTCTCCCCAGGCCCCGTCTATGAACCCCATTCTTTCGACGAAGACACTGGCAAGGGCTTCTCGCATGTGTTCAGGCAGGCGGGAATCGGACCCGGTGACCGTGTACTCAACACCTGGTCCTACCATCTTGTTCCAGCCGGCCTATTGCTAGATGCGGGCATTGCTGCCACCGGTGCGACGCTCATTCCCTGCGGGCCCGGCGGCGCCGAGCAACAAGCACAGCTCATCATGGAACTGGGCATCACCTGCATTTGCTCCTCCACCTCCTTCTTCGTGACCTTGGTCGAAACGCTTGAGCGCATGGGCTACGATCTGCCTTCACAATGGAAGGTCCGCTCCGCAATGCTGGGCGGCGAACTGGGTGACTGGATGGGCAAGCGCCGCGCATTGGAGCAGAAATACGCAATTCGCACGTTTTCGGCTTATGCCACCGGCGACTTCGGGCTGATTGCTTACGAGGAACTAGGACAACTGGGCTACACGGTCCAGCCTGACCGGCTCGTCCAGATCTGCGACCCGCACACCGGCGCACCCCTTCCGCCGGGCGAACCCGGCCAGATAGTGGTCACCACGCTGGACAGCGGTTGGCCTCTGGTCCGTTTTGGCACAGGCGATGTGGCGCAAGCGCTGGCCCATTCCCCGGATGGTCTCGTCGAACGAATCAGCTTGTTGCAAGGCCGAGTGGGCCAAGGTGTCAAAGTACGCGAAATTTTCATCTATCCACGCAACGTGGAAGAGCTGATCATCCGGATCCCGGCTATAGAACGTGCCCAGATCATCGTTGGAAAAAATCAGCATCGGGAAACTGCTACCTTGCGCGCGGTGCTGACGCCAGGGGCTTCTCACGAAGCCACGCAAAGCGATTTGATCGAAGTGTTCAGGCAATTGACCCGCCTGAGGCTCGACTCAGTCGAGTGGGTAATCCAAGAAGATATGCCTACTGACGCACCCTTGCTGGTTGACAACAAGCTGTGAAATCCTAAAAAGCGTTTGGTCTGATCCACCAAGTGGCTATACCGTTGCTCACCCAATGAAACGATAGTAATGATTGAACTCGCAGCCAATCCACTTATCTATCCCTTCAAGCCACCATCGTCACGACACTGGGTCGAGATCGCCCCTGGCGTACGCTGGATCAGACTGTCAATGCCTTTCCGGCTCGACCACATCAATGTATGGTCCATAGATACCCATGATGGCTGGGTGCTGGTAGATACCGGCCTGAATAGCCCCGACACCGTGGCCGACTGGCTGGACCTCATGGCGTACGGGCCGCTGGCACGGCCACTCCAAGGCGTTTTCGCCACCCACATGCACCCAGACCACATCGGCTTGGCTGGTTGGTTCACACGTCGCTTTGGTGTGCCGCTGCACATGAGCCGGCTGGAATACCTGACCTGCCGCGTGATGCATGCCGACACGAACCGCGAGGCACCGCCCGACGGCGTACTCTTCAATAGATGCACCGGCTGGTCGGAGGCAGCCATTGAAAGCTACCGCAGCCGCTTCGGCAACTTTGGCAAACATATCCACGCTCTGCCCGATAGCTACCGACGGTTGCAGGACGGCGACCACATCCAGTTGGGTAAGTATGGCTGGCGGATCATCACCACCGGCGGCCACTCACCAGAACATGCCTCTCTGTACTGCCCCGAATTGAAGCTGCTGATCTCCGGAGACCAGGTGCTGCCAAAGATTTCCTCGAATATTTCAGTGTTCGCCAGCGAGCCGCAGGCCAATCCGCTAAAGGAGTGGTACGAAGGGCTCGACAAACTAATGAGGGATGTTCCCAACGATGTGTTGGTACTCCCCTCTCACAACGAGCCCTTTTATGGACTGCATGAACGCCTTGACTCGCTCAGGTCAGGCCAAAATAGTGCCCTGAACCGGTTACGTCAAACATTGACTATCGGGCCTCAACGCATCGTCGATACGTTCGCTGCACTCTTTCATCGCTCCATCGGAGAACAGGATGCGCAGCAACTGAGCCTGGCAACAGGTGAGGCCGTTGCTTGCATAAACTTTCTCATTGCACAGGGCACCGTAGAATTCACGATGGACGAAAACGGGGTCGCGTGGTACTCAACAATAGATAGATGTCGGTAGTGGTGTTGGAGTTGACCCGGTTCCGTGAACGGATATTGGTTTAATTTTCAAACCGTTTTGGAGGTTGTCTCGGCGAGCACGTTGGCATCGTCGCTTGTTCAGCGTTGCCCTAAGATTTGCTTCTAGGACGATGGATCGCACGCCATACCCATAACAAGGGAGCAAAGTAGTTCCGAACTGACTGTCTGGCAACATTACAATTGTTCATGTTGCCAGCGTACCTTTGCCTGCGTCAATACGCAACACAATCTCAACAGGCATGGTAGTCCTCCCTCCTGCATCAACCACCAGTAGGGCAGCCTGCGCAAATGACTTTCGACCACTTCTGCACAGCACCAGCGGAATTCACCCAATTGCAGGCTCTCGGCGCGTGAACAAATATGTTTTAGCCAGCCAGCGATTTGCTCCGACGACCAGAACATGCGCAGTTTGTCAGCGACGTTGCGAGCCAACGCACCGTTGACTCTCAGCTTGCAGCGCTTGGGCCGCCGCGCTTGAACCCAAGTCGTGAGGTCGGCTTGGCTTGCTCGGTAACCGCCCAGGAGCTACCTCTCGTACTTCGCACGATCCTGCATGTGAGTCCTCTGCCACTTTGAAGAGAAGTAGCCGAGGATCATGACGCCACTGAAAACCATGGTGCCAATGAAGATGGGATCGGAAAGTGCTTTCATGATGGGTCTTTGTAGCCTTGCGCAAGACTATGGTCAAGGCGGCTTTTCTTCCATGGAGCAGTATCAAGCAGGCAGCACTATGGTTGCTCACTCCGATACAGACGGCGATTGGCTTCCTTCGCAAGCCATCATTGCCAAGGAGGAAGACACGGTCGTTGGCTCTCGACTTTGATCGCGCAGCCAGCTCGCTCTGTCATACACAAAGCCCGGGAATTGCTGTGACAACGTGGTTTTGTGCAAGATGAGGTTGCGGGCCAGGTGGGCCACTTCTGCGACCTCTTGCTCGTTGCGCACTTCAAGCGGTGCCACCAGGGTCACACCCATGGCCCAACTGAGACGCTCCCATTTCCATGACGGGCGAACTTCCAAGTCGATCCCATCCCGCATCAACCGCGCTTCAATCTGGAATAGCTTGGCGTAGTATTGGCTCTGCGCCTCCGAAGGCTCGCGACTGGTGTAACTGCTCCGCTTTTTTCGCCGGCCCGATTTGCCAACCTTCTTGTAGTTCTGGGTTCCCCCTTCGAACAACCAGCGATCCTGGGGACCGTCACCAGCCTCTTCCCAAGCCATAGAGCAGACGGCTTCTTTGAAGATGTCCCGAGGATGCCGCCACCACACCATGACGCGCCGTCCATTGAGGATGAAGCCCACGTCATCCCAGTACGAAAGACTGTCGGGCCCCATGTTCCAGTACGCATGAGGGATGTACAGGCCACCCTCTGACAGGCGCCACTGGTGCGTGCGGTGGTACTCCCGCATGCGCCTGCCCAGAGACTCATAATGTGGATTCTTCATGCGGATCCTTACCCAAAGGAGCGGTGTGAACACTCAGCGCAATTGTTCAGGGCACAACCTGTGAAGGATGAATGGCGATGACAAAAGCCCGGACTGCCACCACGAATGATATGGGCGACAGAGAGCAGCAGGATCTGCTGCAGGACTGGGATCGCATGGCTCCCGTGGGTGCTGAATTCGGCAGTCCAGACTATGAGCGCCTCGAAGAGCTCGACCACCTTGCCATCCTGGCCAAGGGCAGCCTGCTTGCGGCCCGCCGCTGGCTGGATACCCCCAATCAGGCACTGGAGGGCATGACGCCTGAAGAGGTGGCCAAAACTCAAGAGGGTTTTGCGCGGGTGCGTCAGTTGCTGACCTCGTCAACAAAGGCACGATGACACGCCAAACGGAAAGACGTTGATCAAGGTGACAGGGGCTTCTGGCGGTGTTCTTCGTTCTGAAGCAAGTCTTGTCGAGCCTCTTCACGCCCGGCGGAAATCTGCGCCGAAGCCAGATCCGCTGGTTGGAGCGTCTCGACGCAGACGGTATGCCCATCCTGTGTCAAGAACTCCACCTCATAAGCAGCACCTTGCCCATGGACGTGAACCACCACACCCAATGCGCCTGAATCCAGAGCATGTGCGGGAAGGGGCTATTTAAGGGCGACTGCGGTTTGTTCCTGCAGCATCTGCAATACCTCGGTCAGGTGTGCGCAGAGTTCTTCGACGGTTTCACCTTGGGTGTGCGCACCTGGGATTCCTGGCACATGGCCCACCAGCAATCCCGTGTCCGGATCGCGTTCAATGTGAATGGACGGGACACCAAGGCCAGCGCTTTGCTCCTGCAGGAACTTTGTAATGCATGGGTCCGAGGCTTGGATCGTTTGCACGCAGCCATCGACCATCCCGGTGAGGGGGATGCCGGCGCGTGCAGTCGATACGACCGCGTTGGCCACAGCTTCCCTGGCGAGCTGAGTTACCTGATCTGCGTCCAATCCGCAAAAAGTAGGCTTCGCGCGTTCCATGCGGGGAAGGCTACAGTCTTTGACTGTCGCGGGCAACACCGAGGCAATCCGGTGCATCGACGGGAGCCATGTCGCTACCTGTCTTGCGCTACACATTGGCTGGCGATTGGCGCGGATACCGAGAGCGATCAGCTTGTTCATTTTTTTGTCGTGTTCACGTTCCGTGAACATCGCAAAAAAGTGAACACCAGCGGCCACGGGTATGGTGCAAGTACGGCTCCGAGCCAGCCTCTTTCCAGGTATTGGGGATGCACGTCGTTGGAATTTCTTGGCATCGGCCCCAGAACAACTGGCAAGGTCGGCCAGGCCGCTTCAAAATCGCTGCATGGTCAGCCAGACGCTCGATAGCGCTACTCCCTACATCCCGGCATCAGCGCCGCGCAGCGCTGACGTCGTGCTCTACCTTGATCTGGATGGTGTCGTCCACCACGAGGCGGTGCTCTGGCATCCCCGAAAGGGCATCCACATGAGTCCCTACCAGGCGGCGGGCCATGCGCTTTTCGAGTGGCTTCCCCACTTGGAAGGGGTGCTGGCGCCCTTTCCTGCGGTGGCCCTGGTGCTCAGCAGCACCTGGTGCATTCGGCCGGGCTACAGCAAGACCCTTAAATTGCTTCCCGATTCATTGCGAACAAGGTTCATCGGGGGCACCTTTCACAAGCGTGTGCATGGCGCGGATCCTTGGACCCTTGCATCGTTTCGCAGCAGTCCCCGAGGCGTGCAGGTGTTAGCTGATGCCCAGCGAAGAAAGCCAAGGCATTGGATCGCCCTGGATGACGATATCGAGGACTGGCCCGAATCGGCACAGGCGCATCTGATTGCCTGTGATGGATCCATGGGGCTGTCTTGTCCCCTTGTGAGAGATGCATTGCACCAGAAGCTCCTGCAGTTCCACTCACCGGGTATCGACCGTGCTTGAGCACAGGCCTTGGTCTGTGAACTGTGGGGCTGGCTTCATGGATCAGCCCGTTTTGGAAGAAGATGAGTGACTCATCCCAACGGATGATTCCCTGATTTTTCCGCCATCACAAAGGGCAGTCATGCGGCCAGGTGGTCAACAGGCATGAGTGCCCAACCTTCGGCGCCAGGCACCAACAGATTCGTCAGCCGCAGTTGCTCCAGAAAGGCATGGTCATGCGATGCAACGACCAGCGCTCCCTGGTAGCTTGCCAGCAGCCTCTCCAACGCCTGCACGGAGGGCAAATCCAGGTGATTGCTGGGCTCGTCCAGCAACAGCAAGTGTGGCGGCATGTCTGCATAAAGAACACAGGCCAGGTCCGCCTTGAGGCGCTCTCCGCCGCTGAGCAATCCGCTGGGCATGGCGATCCTTAGTGCGTCCAGTCCCAGTTGTGCCAATCGCGTCCGCAGTTCGCCCTCACTCAGGGTGTGATTCACAGCCTGCAGTTGGCCGAGAACCGGGAGCTGCGCATCCAGGATGTCCAGCCCTTGGTCGAGATGCGCCACGCGGTCGGTAACCCTGCAAACACCTGCCATGGGATCGATTCGGCCGGCAAGCACCTTCAGTAGGGTGGATTTTCCGCAACCGTTGGGGCCCAGCAATCCGATGCGCTGCTGCCCTCCCACCAGCAGGCTGATGGTACGAGTCGCCTGGGGCACAAACGGCAGTTCCACGTTTTCCAGCTCTGCCACATTGCGTGGGGCAACTCCAGGATTGGGGGACTCGTGCAAGTGGATGTGCAGGTCGTCTGCAGCCTGTGCGGCTGCTTCGCGCACGAGCTGTGACAGTTCGAGCCGCGCATCCGCTTGCAGTCGGCGCAGTTTCCCCATGGATTGTTCGCTGCGCTCCTTTTGGCGATCGAGCAGGATCTTGGCCTGGTTAGCCTGCTTGCCACTGCGTGTGCCTCGCGCCTGGCGCTTCTCCTGACGTTCGCGCTGTTGCCGCATGGACTGCTCTTCGCGCCGTCGATCGAGCTTGGCGCGGTCGAGTTCGGCGAGTGCGTTTTGCTTTTCCTGTGCTTTGGCCTGCGCATAGAAAGCATAGTTGCCCCCGTAGCTTCGCAAGCCCAGGGAGGACAACTCGACGATGCGATCCATGCGCGCCAATAACTGCCGGTCATGGCTGATCACCAGCAGTCCGCGCTCCCAGTGATGCAGCCATTCGATCAAGGCCCGACGGCTGTGCTGGTCAAGGTGGTTGCTGGGTTCGTCCAGGATGAGGAAATCCGCGTTAGACAGTTGGGCGCCAATCAAGGCCACCCGCATTGCCTCACCGCCGCTGAGCACGCCGGCCGGTGTGATGGGATCCAGATGTGTGAGACCTTGCTGCGCCAGTGCCTGCCCAAGCTGCTGTTCGATGTCCCATCGATCGGCGACCACGTCGAAATCCGCCTGCGCGGAACTGCCGGCCTCGATGCGCTTGAGCGCATCCAGCACGCCTTGCACGCCTGCCAGATCGGCAACGGTGGTGTCCGCGCGTGGGCTGACCTGTTGGGCGAGGTAATGCACTGCACCTGTTCGCACACAGCGCCCACGGGTGGGCTGCAGTTGGCCCGAAAGAATGCGCGCCAGAACGGTCTTGCCGCTGCCATTGCGTCCGACTAGGCCGGTGTGCCGCTGGTCAAAGTTTTCGTTGAGATCGGAAAAAAGCGTTTCGCCGTTCGGCAGGACGTAGGACACGCCCTCCAGGGAGAGATGAGAAATCGCCATACATGGTCCAAAGATGCAAAGAGCTCCCCCGCGTCGTGGGGGCAGTGGAGATTTGCCGTCGCGTTGACGGCCGCATCAGTGGCGCATGGGACTCGATCCTCCGGTGGATGGTTGTGGGCAGCGAATTCTAGAAATGTTTGCCTGGGCGTGCAATCGTGGTGCAATGTTGACGTCGGTTTAGGCTGTTAGCCGTCGATCGCCTCATCGCAGCGGAACGGCTGCTGCGATCAGAAGCAGTCGCTGGCAGTGGCGGACCTACTCAAGCTTCTCACGCCGGCCTTCCGAGCTGTCCGAGCCCGGAGGAAGCGTCTTCCTCATTTCGCCTGCTAGCGCCTTTGCGGCGTCCGCAAAGCTCTCTAGCCTTGCGATTCGTTTCAACATCGCCCTCTGCTGAGACTCTTCCTTGGCCTTGAGGAGACTGTCCGCGACGAAGGTGGAAACATTCAACTCGACGCTGACGTCCAAGCCACCCTTGACCGCATCCTCCAGCCATAACTTCACCGAATCGGCTGACCGCTCTGTCGCCGCGCCAAGAAGGTAGCGAATTAACTCTCTCGCTGAGTGATCGATGCCAATGGCTGTCTCGAAAAGGCTCTTCTCGTCATCGGTTGCACCATCAAGCTCTTCTTCGCGCGGGGGCCGTGAGAAATACCTGTACTCGTCAGCTTTATCCAGGCTGAGGGACTTGAGGGTGTGGAGCAGCGGGTCCAACTCTCTTAGGGGCCTCATGTACGGAGGCAGCGCATATCGATGCGCCCAAAGCTTCAGGACTACTTCAACGCAAGCTGCTACGGCGGCCTCCCGCGTGTCCTCGGGCGCGCTTTCCGCAGCGGAAATCTTCTCAGCGATCAGGTGCGCCATCCACTGAGCCACGACATCGTCACCGAGGGTTTGGCTGGCAACAATTCGCTTGCCGAGTTCGATGACTGCCTTAGAGCGATCGAGTGATTCCATCATTTCCGATCAGGTAAAAGCGGTTGTAGGGCCAGTTGTAGAAAGAGTATTCGTCCTCGCCACTCTGGTCTTTCGGTGGCTTACGGCGAACCCTGACGCAGACGATCAGGCAGTCTTCCGGACGACCTTTCAAAAGCGCGCGAATAAAATCGCCATCGGCGCTCAGCCGGGTGCCGGTCAAGATGTCTCGCTCGTCCCCATAGCCGACGCTGCGCGACCATGTCTCGCTTCTCAGCGTCCCGCCGGTTGAGAGCCACCAGGACCTAGAATCAAGGTCCATTGTTGGCTTTAGGAATTCAAGAATCGTGGGGCAAGGACGCGGGCCTGGGCTGGCTACCTTGCCGGCCCAAGGGTCATATTCGTCAAGGTTCATAGAGTCGTTTTGGGTCGTGACCCATCCGAAGAGCCGCATCTCCGGGTCAGCTGATTCGTTCCGATGCTCGACGTGGTCGGCATCAGGCAAATAGACACTTCCTGGATCGGGACTGGTCTGCAAGGCTGCCAGGAGCGCCGGTGCGTAACAAGAGGATACGAGCGCGGATCCGACAGAGACGGTCTCGCCATTCGCCGCGTCGGTGGTCGTCCAGTGCCCCCAGAGGACTCTCATGCTGTCGTCCGTCGTAAGCTGATCATCCAAGTACTGCCGAGTTACCTCCCAGGACCACGTGTTGCTTGCCCGAGCGCTTCTATCGGCACTAGGAGTCAGAACTTCGGGATCGCGCCTGTCAGCAAGCCAGCGTCCGTCGGCACGTGTCAACAATTGCCTCTTCAACCAGTCCTCGAAGGGGTTCTCTTCTTCGTCGGCGCGGCGGGATATCGGCTGTGTCTTCAGAAGCTGGCCCGCCACCAACATCATGGCGTGATAGGACTGGTAAGCGACGATGTCCTCTACTTCGGGCATGGAGCCGTGCGAGTGTCTAGTTTCTTGCCATCGATAGAGCCCGCGTTTATAGCGCTGATCGTCGGTGTGTCGGCTCGGTCCCAACAACTTGCGCTCGCGCAACACCGATCGAACCCGCCGCTCAACTGAACGCTGATTGAGCCCAAAGACACGGCCTAAGGGCGCGAACCAGTACGGTCCAATATCGACACCAAAGTGGTACCTATCCTCTCCCTCCGAGGTATCCGTATCCGAAGCAACATCAGCCACGCCCCTACAGCCTCTGGCGTGAGTCTCGACAACAAGCTCCTTGCCGTTCGCATGGTTCACGATGGCGAGCAGGTCCGCCGGAAGCTCCTCTACCTGATGAAGCCACCTCAGCGAATCAGACGCGAAATGACGGATGACGACGTGCGACTCCTTCACAGCAGCGCTAAGAAAATCGAGAAATGGGGCCACAGCCTTGGGCGTGTCCATTGCACCGCGCGCCAAAGCAAGACAGAGCCATTGCCTAGCGTGCCACTCGTAGAAAACCAGCCCGCGATCAACGAATGGGGCAGGGTCAACACTACACGCGCGAGCCGCCAATGCGACCATCAACGATGTCCACTCCAATTGGATGCAGTTCCGGACACAGTGAGCATGTTCCCATCGCTCAGATGCGGAGGGACGCGCCAGCCCCGCCCAGAGATACCCGGCCAAGGCCTCCTCACATGTGGATGAAGGTTCAAGGGCATGATTCCACGCACCGTCACCGTCGTCAGCTTCAAGGACTTCCTCCAGCAAGTCAAAGCCGAAGTTCAGCACTTCATCGGCCTCATCGGCCGTCATTTGCAACGCAAGGGGATCCACCAGATGAAAAAGTTCCTCGGCACTTAGCGTTTCGAGCTGCGAGAGGTACCCGCTGATCCGAGCGGATGCAACCTCTTTCTTTGCCATCAGACCAGTGGCATAGAGGCCATCGAAGGGGCCCTCGTGCCCCCAACCTCGGCGCCCAACGCGGTTAGGCTCCCTGCTGGCTATCGCGAGAACAGCCCTCCTAATTTCATTGCGAACGGACAGCAGCTTTCTGCTGGATTCTGAAAGGTTTCGGACCACGGTGGCGAAGTGGTACACGTCGAAACCATCGTCAGAGAAGATCGCACGGAGGAACGAATCGATCTGCGATAAGGTGGCACGCTGACACCCTTGTTCGTAGAATTCCCCAGCGTGTGTGCGATGGCCATACTTCTTGAGACTCCGCCGAGCCCCGAGGACTGCGGTGGCATCGCAAAGATCGACTCCTTTATAGACCGCATCCCAGTTAGGCTTTTCGCTGTCCTCGCGGATACTGCCAGAGGGCGAAGGAAGTTTTTCCGACGCCTCAATGGACTCTCGGGAATCGGAAACGTGAAGCAGGCGCTCTAGATCTGGAAGTGCCAAAGACAATTCGTCGGCCAGAGTTTTGAGCCGGCGCCATGTCGAAGCGTCAGCGTGCCGGACTCGCAGGAATCGATAAGCGACCTGGAGAAGTAACCTTTTTCGACTGACGTTTGGCTCTGCCTCGATAGCGGCCTGTACGTCGTCCACGCGCTTCCATCCTGACACAGTGCCGCTGAGCGCGACTGGAGTCGCCTTCGGCAGATGCCCGGTCGCCAGCAAATGGTAGATCGCTTTCGGAAAAAGCTCGCTCGTCTGCCCAAACGTTCTGTCTCTCCAACGACTCAGGATGGCTAGGCTGGAGGGCGGGCACAGGTCGACCAGACCTTCGACCAGTCGGTCCCAATCCATATACTTGTCCCGAGCCATGTGCTCGTAGGTGAGCTCCGCCATCCGTGCCAGACGATAGGCGGTCCGAGGTCTCGATGTCCCAGGACAATGTGCGGCGTCGGCTAGATCGAGGAACGTCGTCCACCTCGACAAATGCTCTTCGCCGATCTTGCTTGCGATGTCGATAGCTCGGTCGAAGTAGGCCGTGGACTCGGGCTTGCTAACGCAAAAGATGGCACGCGCCAGTTCCTGCAAATCGTCGACACGCGCCTCTGCGTCGTTGCGCGACGCCACCAACTGCTCAAAAGCCCTGGTGCTGAGCTGCAGAGCCAGGTCGGCCAGACCAACTGTGCGCGCGGCGATGCGGCACATCGCGGTGAGGGTGGCCGAGTGAATTCGATCATTCTCATCGACCCAATTCAGGAACTTTTCGGCCTGAGCTGGCTGAGTGGCACCTGCGTCGCGCAGGATCTGCGTCCACTCGACGGCAGCGATCCTGTCAAGATTTAGGGTCCGCTGGTAATCCCGAGACAATGCCGATTTCGTCTGCTTCAGAGCGGCTTCGATCTGTTGATTGAGATCGGTGGGCTGACGACCACATGCAATCTCGGCGGCCAGGATGAACCAGGAGAGCACGCCTCCGGTAACGAGCTCCAGTCGGGAGGCTTCCTGTCCCTTGCTCTGGGATCGTACGGACTCGAATTCCTGACGTATGTCCTTCGATGCGAGGTCCACTAGTGCTAGCCGCTGGCCGCGCAATGCCGCCTCTAGCGCGTAGGCTCTGACGAGTTGCCCTCGCTCTGCGTCGAAGTCATTGTGGAATTGGCGGGGCGGCTCCACCGGTAGGTAGCGCCGCAGCGCGACTGCCCATGCAGCGTCGTCGCGTGGCAAGCGTCGCAGCGCTTGCGTGATCGCAGACCTGACTGCATCCAACAAATCGCCGCTGCCCCTCCAACTGGGCTCCTCCTCTGGCAGCTTCACCTTGGGGTCCGTCAATATCGACATTAGATGGCGTAACGGAGCTTCAGGCAGCAGGTGGCCCACTCGAGTTGCTTCCGCGGCGAGGCCAAGCAGCATCCAGACGTCGCCACCGGCATGCTCGGCAAGCTCATCCATTCGCTTGTAGTCGCCGAGATCCACCAGTCTGGCGGCAACGAGTTTGGTGGCTCTGAGGGTGGCCGTTCGCGGGCGCCAGCCCTTGAGAAAGTTCGCGGCTTCAGCAGGGCCTCGCAACCTCAAGAGGGCTGTCGCCAGTTCAGCGCGATCTGCGTC
The DNA here is from genome assembly GCF_010020825.1 of Acidovorax sp. 210-6. Classification (GTDB taxonomy): domain Bacteria; phylum Pseudomonadota; class Gammaproteobacteria; order Burkholderiales; family Burkholderiaceae_C; genus Simplicispira; species Simplicispira sedimenti. The sequence continues at coordinate 568,135 of NZ_JAACJE010000001.1, read as the reverse complement.
ATCGAGCGATTGATCACTATGGTGCTTGCGCGGTTGCTTGGTCCAAACGAGCAACCATTCCCACGCCATCCGTAACCTACTCCTTGCCTCAGGAATGAGGTCGCCTTTCCCGGAGAGCAGCACGGCCTCGTATGCATGATGCAAGCCAAGACACTCGCCGCCGAAGGTACGCCTGGAGACAAGTTCTTCAATGCGATCTGAGGCCAGCAGGACGCCTGCAATGTCAGTGTTCTTTTGGATGAGCGCGTTTTGTCGCGTTTCGCCGGCTGCTTCGCCCCCAAGCTTCAGCGCGAGCTTGGCAGCAGCGACATGGCGTCCTTGCTGCAGGCAAGCCCTGAGCGCGAACATCAGACGCTGCAACTCGACATCTCTTCGTTCCAAAGGATTGAGCTCAGGGAGGCTCTCCTCCGACAGCGCGAGGGCGATCAGCTCGTCCATCCTGCCAGCAGACAGTAACAGCTGCGGCAACACCGCTGCCACGTACGAACTGCTTGCTGCGAGGGGCTTGAGTTTTGCAAGGAACGCGTCGAGTGCAGCCGCATCGGGCTTGAAAGTCTCGTTGAACCAGGTCTCCGCAGGCTCGTCCAAGAAGTGCAGGCTTGCGTCCTTGACAAACAATGGGCGACCAAATTCGGTCGCAAACGTCCGAACGGCGCTCTCTGAAACGCCGGAGATCTGGGCCAAGATGGAGATCGGCACCAGGGGGCGCAGGACTGCGAGACCGTTGCAAATGAGATCAATCTGACCCGCTTCTGTTGGACCCGAGTCAGCCTTCAATTTGGCAACAGCTTTCGCCAGCAAGTCTCCGATGGCTCGCTGAACGGTCGTTGGCGCCGGACCCAGAGCCCTGAGCATATCGCCAATAGACTGACCGCTTTCCATGGCCAACGCCTGGACCCGAGGGTTGTCGCTGCTAAGGTAGGCGAACTCCGCAGCTTCGGCGTCTGTCGCATCTGGATAGGTCTGCCGTAGATGCGTGGTGCTCTCTGACTTTGAGAACGACTCCAGCTTAACCACGACAGCATCTAGGGGGGCTCCTAGGTGTTCTCGACGGTGAGATCTACACGTGAAAGCCAACCGCACCCCATCGGGCATGCCTGTGTTAATCAGATCATGGACAAAGGCGCGCTCACCAATCTCATGCGCGGCCATGCACGCGTTGTCGGCCGCGTCGACAATGATGCACAGGCTCGCGTGAGGATTGCTTGCCCGTAGCAGATCGATGGCCTGTTTTAGCCGCGACACGAAGGATCGCATGAAAGTCTTGGGATCTGTGCTGGCTGACGGAATCAGTGGTAGGCAAAGTTGCTGTGCTGCGAGCTCGTTTGCAATCTGGACTAGCGCATCGCGATACCGATGTCGATACTTCAATGCTTGGCGGTATGTCCCATCGCCAAAGCAGTCGTACAAAACGGCCACCGAACCCTCTGGCATGGCGCGCGACAGTCGTGCCGACAAAGTGGACTTGCCAACGCCGCCATCGGCGTGGATGACTACGGGGTGTTGTGCGGCAAGGAGCGTCGAAAGAATCTCCGCTTCCTGGGTTCGGGGCAGTGCCTGCTTTGGCTCGGCAATCAGCGATGGCGCCGGCAGGAGGTCGACCTCGCTCACTTGCAGAACGCGAAGCACGTCGTAGAGACGAATCGATCGGTCTTTCGCTCCTTCGTCCGTGGCTTTGCGGGTGACCAACTCCTTCAACTGCAGCGGTGCGTCAGCATCCGGCCCGGACATATAAGCGCTCAGATCCTTGCTCAGTAGATTGCGCTGCTCCCACAGATCGGGCTCACCGGCTTCAACCGAAAATGCTTCGAAAAAGCGCTGCAGGTTGGCGCCAGCCGGTTTCGCGTAGCGCTTCAGCAATCTGTCAATTGCAAGGTGGCGAGGTGCCGCGGTACCCGCGGAAATGTCGGCCAAGGCGTCGAGAACGTCTGCCTCGATGGGCCGATTGGTAAGAAAGCAGAATCGCACCTTGTTGGCCAGGATGTCGATGCCAAGGCTGCTCTCGAGATCCTTGAAGCGCCTCGAGAACCCATCAATGGTCCTTTTCAAGCCACTCGCCGTCCACGGTTCGTGGGCGCGTGTGGATGAGTGCTTGAGCTGCAAATAGCGGATCTCCGTTGCCTGCGCTAGCTTCTCGCTACCATAGTAAAGGCCGACGTCAATGACCTCGTCGCCTGCATCTATGGACACCTCACCCTCAGCCAGTGACGCCCCCTCTATGGACACCGCGACGAGCCCTTCCTTCCCAGCAAGGAGGCCGAGACATTGCCGGGCAGCCCACTGGTAGTGGAACTGGTCCCCACTTCTGGAAGGGCCCACAGAACCTAGTTTCGCCATGAAATTTGACGCCTCCCGTATTTGTCTTCTTGCGAAGCATACTGGTAAGCCTCGCACCAGCGCACCAGCGCACCTTCAGCGCTACTTTGCCCTCTGCCCAGGGGCAGTGACTACTGCGAGCACCAGATTGCTCCGTCACACAATGCCTGCTCCAGCGCGTCGCGTACGAGCTCCGTGTGCATCGAGGTGACCGATAGTGTGATCTCCGCCGCGGTGACCGAGGGGCAACTGCCTGCAGCCGAGCAGGTGAAAGCGATTCACGCGGGTGGCATTGCCGGCGCCGGATCGCCACCAGTTTGATAGCCTGCCTGTCGAGCAGCTTCTCGCTGACTGTCCACGGTCCAGTCAGTGCGCAGGAAGTCCACCACCTGCAGCGCCTCGTCTTCTCCAATTGGGATCTGGACCGGTATGAGCTTCAGGTGAGAAACGACGTTTACCAACTGGATGGGGGTTCTCAGGTGTCGTAGGAAGTCTTCCGACGTTGGCTTGTCCCCATCCCAAAGAAACACGACCGTAGATGCCGGATCGATGGCACTCAAACCGGCCTCACGGCTGAAGCTGCGCGGTCCAATCTCGGACTGCTGGAAGAACCTGGCGATGCCACCTTCATCGGCAAAATGGATATCACCCTCCTCAGTGAATGTCGCATACGGCAGCGAATTGACCACGCAATGGACGACCTGCTTGCCCACAGCCTCCGGCATGTAGGTGCTCAGGATGTCGGGGTGTCGCTTGAGGCCTTCGGCCAACCGGGTGACCTGCTTGACGGCTTTGCGAATGCCGAGTGAGAAGAAGTAGGTCCTAGCTGGATCTCCCCCGGAAAGGCTACGGCTCTTGCACTCGAACAGGAAAAGGTAGTCGCCCCAGACGAATGCCACGTCGTAGTCGTAGGTCTCACCATCGCGGGCGCAGATGATGTTCTTGGCCTTGATGCCATGCTTCCCCAAGAGCGCAATCATGCTCTTCTCGAAGCGCTTGCCGCGCCCGTCAAGGTTGACCTCCAGCATCCCAAGCGTCGACAGGATGATGTTAGGGATCGATGATGTCGAAGCAGAGATGGCAAGTAGCAGATAGCCTCCATCCTGCAGCTTAATCAGCGGCTGATCAAACAGATCGCGACTTGCCTTTCGATAGGTTGCATGTTTGATAAAGACCTGAGCTTTCCCCCCTTGGAGGCCAAGGCGCTGCAACAACTCCACGAGTTCGGCGTTGCTGAATCCGATAGTCAAACGATCAGCTTCGAGAGGCTGCAAGGCATTGTGTGCGACATCTTGGAGAACCGAGTAGCCGCGGACCCACTCCGCGAGCGTCAACCCAGCGTATTCAGACTGATCGTCCGTGATCTCGCCTGACAGCAGTTGGCTGAGCGCTGTAGCTCCGTGCAATTCTTGAATAGAGACCGCCTGGTTGGGCAGCAGATCAACCTCCCTGTCAGTGCCGTAGACCGCATTCTCGTAGCGCGAATCGGCGAGCACGGTCACCAAATGCTGCCGCAAGCGCTCAGCCAACCTGGCGTTGGAAACATGGTCGTAGAGCTCAAGGTGGTCATCAGACGGACGCGAATCCCACAGGCGCTTGACCCCGAGCTCAGCCCAGGCAGGCGCAAGATCCCCTTTCCGCTCCAAGGGAGCGTCCAAATAGCGGTGCCGGCGCTCCGAGAACTGCCAGTGCCTCCAAGCCGCGGCCAGCATCTGCACAGACCCAACAGCGAATCGGTCCTGGCTGCTCGGCGAAGGAAGCGTGGGCAACACAAGCACGCCCGTGTCGTCATACCAGCCATGGATATGAGCCTCCATACCGAGAGTGCTGGCGAGCGTCGTAAGAAGAAGTTCGTGAACCCCTTCAGGGTTGAACTCGTTTCCGCTCTCTCCCTGCATGGTGACATTTCCAAGATCAAGGAACCCTCCAGCGGTGGAGCTTTTGTACATCTGCTCAAGCAGGTCGATGTACTCGCGATTGGAGCGGTCGAGCAATGCGGAGAACCGGAGTTCCGGAGAGAGCGCCGCTGCTTTGGTCTTGGCGAGCAGTCCAAGGATCGACTGGTAGACACCGTCGATCTCGTTCAGTCGAACTGCGTGCGATCGGACCAGTTCGGCTTGCTTCGGGTAGACCTTGCCATCGAGATGAACTGCGAGCTTCTCGAGGAACTTGTCGCGATTCTTCTGCTTTTTCGGATTGAGCCGCTTCAAGACGAGCGCATCACTGCGCCGCACGAGGCCGACTAGCTTGTCGACGTCCTGTGGCGTCAACGCGGTATCTGCCAAATGGTCTTCCAGAACCTGCCAAGACAGTTTTTCAAGAGCTTCGCTGACAGGCGTTTCGCTGAGTTCAATCGTCACTTGCTTTCCTGAAAATTCTTGTGCGCTCTATTGTGCGGCTATCACCAGCGGGGCTAGCGACCGCTTTGCGCCAGATAGCGTGAGTACCAGTGCCAGGGGCCTATGTCAGCAACCGCTGCATTGCCGCCACCGGCGTCAATCGATAGCGACGACCACTAGCAGTGTCTGCGCGGGAGGGAGGCACCTTGCGTTGCCGCCTAGTTCGGCATAGCCTACCGCGATGCCAGAACCGGACAGGCTTTTCCCTGAGTACCAACTGCTGTCCTGGCTGCCTGATGAGACGTTTTTCAGTCTCGTTAGCCGTCATCACCAGCTTTGGGGGCACGTCACATCTGCGCAAATGTGCCAACTGATCTTCGGCAGCGCACGTGCCGGTACCCACCATGATTTACCCAACAGTCTCGGTGCCTTCGCTCGGCGTACAAACGCGTTGCTTGGCGAAGTCGACTACATAGCGAGAGAGCGGACGCTGCTCAAGTTCTACGCAGCCTTTGCTCCGCCGAGCGAGGCAGAAAACGCTGTAGCGTGTATGTCCAGTGCCAGTGTGGCCCATCTGAAGCTCCGCCTTGGCATCCTCACAAGCCGCTTTCGCGCCAATCATCCCCTCAAAGCCTGCCCGCAATGCATGGAGCAGGACCTCCGCGAGACTGGATGGGCCTACTGGCATTTGAAGCACCAGTTCCCGGGTGTGTGGATGTGCACGGCACACAAACGACCACTGCTGCAATCTGCTCTCAAAGCTACTGGAGTTGAGCGCTTCCAATGGCTTTTGCCTCGCTGGAGCGATTTGAGTCCCGCTAGCGTGGAGCCCGACGAGACAGCTTCGTGCTCCGTCTTACTGAGCCTCGCCGAACTTATTGAGCATCTTGTGCAGTCAGCGGAGCGTCAACCGCTGCTGTTGAGAAAACTGCATGGGGTCTACCGTCAGGAGCTGCGTGCCCGCGGTTGGATTGCTGGTGTTGCCAGCTTACGTACTGGACAGTTTGCAACGGCCTTTCTCGACTACTGCGAACCGCTCAGGCGCATTCCGGAGTTCGCTGCGCTGGCCGAAGACGAGGAGGGGATGGCGACGCAATTGGGCCGATTGCTCAGGCCACCTCGCTCGGGCACTCATCCACTTAGGCACCTGCTGCTCATCCATTGGCTGTTTGGCGATGCCCAACGATTTGATCTCGCAATGAATTCTGAGGGCGGCAACAACCACCCGCACACGAAGGACGATGTCCCGGCCGCATTGCCTGTCGTTGACCCGCGAGTTGCCCGCTTATGTAGTCTCATTCAGAAGGAGGGAAAATCTGTGCGCAAGGCGGCGGGATTGGTTGGCGTCGATCCGCAAACAGCGCTCGTCTGGGCGGCAAAGGCCGGAATAGCGATATCCCGCCGTCCACAGAAGCTGTCAGCCGACGTGTGCGCCAAGGCAATCCGGGACTTGCGCCGAGGGACTGACAAAGGACAAGTGGCATCACGAGCCGGAGTCTCCGTCGGAACTATTACCCGCTTGCTGCTCAGTGACACAAAGCTGCATTCAGACTGGTCTGAGGCGCGAAGCGCGAAAGCAAGAGCCCATTCGCGAGCACTTTGGCTTCAACTTTTGCAGTCCTCGGGGAGTCTCGGGATCAAATGGATGCGCCAACTGGACACGCGTACCTACATGTGGCTCTATCGAAACGACCGTGCTTGGCTGGATGCTCACAAGCCGGATCCGCTGCCTGAATCACGGCGTTCAAGGCCTCCTACGGTTGATTGGGCGGCCAGAGACGAGCAACTAGGCGGCTTGGTGCGTGAAGCAGCGTTGCGTCTCATGGAGGACCGGGGCGTGCGGCGCATCCACTTCTGGCAGTTGTGCCAGCGAATACCAGAGCTCCGGGCAAAGCAGGCATCTCTGCACCGTCTGCCCCGCACCCTTGAGGCCATTCAGTCCGCTCTGACTGCACATCTGCCGTCACGGGACCTTTTTAGCTGACGCCTGTCGAGGTCGATCGCATTTCGATGTTGATATGTATATATGGAATAGGTTATGCTTAATGCATGATTGAATCGGAAGTGAGGGCGCGCGCAGCCAACGCGCGCCGCATCTGCACGGCGCATGGGATCGCCCAGGCCGATATCGCTGCCTATGTGGGGGCCAGCCAATCGCAGGTCAGCCGCATCCTCAAAGGGGAGGGCATCAGGGCCTCCCGTTTGTTTGAAGAGGTATGCCTTTTTGTTGAGCGCTTCGAGGGTGGCATCAGTGCTGATGCCGTGCGCAACAATCGCGAGTTGATCGAGGCCCTTCAGGCCACGTGGGATGGATCTGCTTCACATGCCAAGGCTTTGGCTGCAGTGATTCGGTCGTTGGCGATTCTCAAACCTTCTTGACCAGAGACGGAGACAGCCGATGAACATGCTTGTGCAGCCAGCACCCTTGCCAGAAGAGATGGATCGTGGCTACCTGGGGCGGATCATGCGGATCAATGGGTGCCGTTCGCCGAAAGACATGGTCGACGCGATGGCTGCGCACTTTGGTGAGGAAGGGCGGACACGGCGTGAAGTCACAACGCACGAGCTTCTCAGTCGGATGGCTGGAATGACTACCGAGCAATTCGCGCAGCGCCATACGACCCTGCCATTGCGCAGAGGCATAACGTCGTACTTTCCAGAGCTCGTGCATGGGAGTGCCGAGAGACGGAGTCTGCTCTGCATCAGCGGGACCCTACGCAAGTATCCGGCAGCCTTCTTCTGCAAAGAATGCATCAAGGCAGACATTCATTTTCATGGAACGAGCTACTGGCGCAGAGACCTTCAGACACCGGGGCAAATGTGGTGCCCAAAGCACATGATGCCGCTGCACTTCGCGTCTTCGGCCGATCCGTTCATTGCATCTCCTGCCATGCTCATGGAGGGTGCGCATCAAATGCCCGATGAGTGGGTGAAACCTGCCATCGGCAACGCCTACGTGCAACGCTTTCTGGACCTGGCGGCTGCACTCTATGATCGAACCACCCCTTTGAGTGTTGCCCTCATTGCCCCCTTGCTCAGGGATACGGGACGAGCACATGGTTTCAAGGCGAACGCTGCATCAAAGCAAGGCGCGTTGATCAGCGATCGGGTCAGAGAAATGTTTCCCGAGGATTGGCTGAGTGCTGTATTCCACGAAGTCATCGCCAAGCCACATGGAGAGTATCTTCATCAGGTCGATGGAACTCTGTATTTGCGTACGGCGGCTTCATCCGTGATCGCGTACCTGCTCGTGTTGTCCGTACTGTTTGAGAGCACCGATCAGGCCGTCAATGCGATGGCAGATGCATGCGGTGGAACTGTGACGCCAAGCTTGCGCCCCCGATTGGCACAACGTCAAGTTCCCGACTCGAACGATCTCGTGGACCGATATGTGCAAGCAAAGGGCGTGCATGCAGACGTTGCTCGAATGCTGGACCTGCCGCTACATACGGTTCGAAAGGCGCTCGGTGAAATGGGCCTGCCAAGCCTGCCAGCCTTTGATGTGACGTTGCAGGCTGGCGCAGTAGTCGCCTTGAGGGCCTACTATTTGGAACAGCGCCCATACTCCATCTGTATGAAACTGTCCGGAATGCCGGAGAACCGTTTTGACGCGCTAATGCGTCAGTGCGGCCCCAAGTTGGCAACGGCTCTGGACCTCATGAACCCGAGGAGGAGCAAAAGCCGCCCCAAGGCGCGGCAAGCGAAAGGGCTACTGCCTCACCAGCGCCTGGCGGCTGCGGCAGCGCCTTCCATCAATCAACTGCGTGAAACACTGCTCCAGAACTGAGCCCAGAAGCTGTGATCCTCGGGAGAAAGATCCTCGAACATGGCGAGCCGTCGCGGGTCATTGCTGTGCAGCGCGGCCACCGCTTGGGCCACGGGCGCGAGATACGTGTCCGCGGCGACCTTGAAATCATCGAGGCGAAGGTCGTCGTCGCTGCGCTCGAAGGCCACCCGGTGCGCTGCAATCCAGAGTGCAATGATCAGACGCTGCACGCCAGCGGTCCTTTCGAGGATGAGATCACCCAACTCGCCCGTGATAGAGATGGGTCGAGCGACGAACTGGTAGTGCCCGAGCCTTGGAAGAAAATACTGCCGGAAGGCGGCATCATGGTCTCCCCAGAAGTGCTTGAACGAGTGATACCCCGATGTGACGATGCGTTCGGTATTGCTCAGGCGTTTGGTCAGGGCGCCGAAGCCATCCGGTGTGCCTGACACCAGCAACGGAATCTGCCATTCGTTCAACGCGGTGAGAATCCACTTGAGGGACTGATCATCGATGACACGCAGTTCTGGCGGAGGCTCTCCCGGTTTGCTCCTTCTTCGGGTTTTGAGTGTGGGGAGTTTGAACAGGTTCTGAATCTCGTCCAGGTGAAGAAGACCGAGAAAGTGACTGGAAGCAACCTGACGCCACTCGTCCAGCATTTGCGGCCCGTTGCGCCATTCGCCAGCTAGCGTCTTGTCAAAGCGAGTACTGCCTGTCGCCTTTTTCCACGCTGTCATTAGCGCAGCAGCCAGATCGGTAGCCTTCCCGCCCGCCGGTACATCCAACGAGAGCCACACTACCTGCTGCAGGCCATTGACCATCCGGAAGAACGAAGTGTGCTGGACGATCTGGGGGAACGTGGTGAGACACCTGCGAATCGCTTGCGTTTTTCCGGATCCGGAAACGCCAACTACTGCTGCCCCATACGTCGGTGCGGTCACGCGTGGTCTGTAGCGAGCCTCCTCGCCACTGATCTGGCTCCATGTGCTGGAGGATGATGGGTGCAGGTGGTGGTAGTTCTGCCGGATCATCATGTCCATCGTCTCGTACAACTGCATCTCCTCGACACTGGGCATATGAAGATCTCTGACGCTCATCAACATGTGCAAGCGGGTGTGGTGCGGAATGGATGCGATGTCTTTCGGCGGGCGGGGCGGGAGCTCCACCAATACCTTGGCAACCTCCGGCCGGGACCGTATCGGGCCGAGTTGAGCGATGAGCGTGTTGCCAGCGTAGGGGTCATGCACTACCGTGGCGTCTACAGCTTGCTTAGGCATTTGCGGCCTCCACATCCATCGCTGCGTACAGGTCACTCATCATTGCGTCATGGTTGGACGTGGATTCAGAGCGTGTCTTGACGGATCCCCGAACTTCACCCACCATCAACTGACCGGAAAACTCATTTTCCAATGCACGAGCTTCTCGGATCGTCGGCGTGAGTCCCTTGGCGCGTTGGCGTGCAGCGCGCGTTTCTTCAAGGGCTTGCTCGCGGATGCGTTCCATGCGGTAGTAGCCAAGCACAGCTTCTTCCACGCGTTGATGGGCAATGTCTGCTGCCTTGAGCTTCTGGAACGCATAAGCGTCAGCTACCTCGTCATGGGTGAGCGAGGGATCAGCACGGGAATGATCTGAGAGCGTGAGATCGATCAATCCGTTTCCGCGCTCGTAGGGAGTCCAGATTCGTGAAACCGAACCGGGGTAGTACTGCGCCGGGATTTCCCAGCTATTCCGGACGGATCGGGCGCGGGTCGTCCACCGTTCGGTTTCAACGATCGGTGCGCTATAGCGATTGGTTCGGAACATGACGCCGTGTCGGGTAACGCGCGCGTTGGCCTCTGGTAGCAGCTGAGTAATCAACTCGGCCTGCGACTGCGCACGCGAGAAGCCAATTCCCATGGCATGTCCCCAGTGCCAGATCCCCGCAGGGCTGGGGTACACCCCCTGCGCGATCATGTGGGCGTCCAGGCGCTTGCTTCGGTCTGCCGTCAGGTTGTAGACGTAGAAGCACTCGTGCAGAAACTGCATGTACTGTCGTACCGACATGGTTGCTGCCGCAGGGTTTGAACGACGCAGGTCGTACTCTTTGCGGCGGGCGTCCATGGCACCAGGGATGAAGTGGTACTGCACGTTCTTCATGATGCGATGCATAACTTCCACCACGCCCTTCAAATCGGGCCGGAAGGGCGCGGTGTAGCTGAGCGTCGTGCGCAGATCCATGCCCGTGGCCTTCGCGCGCTTGGAAAGGTACTCCCCCCGATCGCAGAGCAGCCTTGCGGGAAGGGTCGGCGCTGGAAACAAGGACTGCCGCATGTCGTATCCCCAGAGATCGCTCATGAGCTCCGAAGATGCAACCGTGTTGAAGATACTCACTTGGGCTGTATCCCAGCTAGGGCCCGTGAGACAAACATAGAAACCCACAACGGCTGTCGAGAAAACATCCACGATGACGTACACGATTGGTCGCCCAATGATCCAGGTGGGATCAATCGATGACCTCAAGTAGACGTCACCGATGGTGGAGTCGATGGCGTAAATCAGCCCGGGACCTTCGGCTCCTTCCCAACTACATCCGACAAAACCTCGAAGAGAGCGTTCAAAGTGTCCTTTGCTGGTCTTTTCCCGTATGCGTTCGATCTCCTCGACATCCTCCGTCAGTACCCGCTTGACCTGCTGATAGTTTGGGTACTGACCTTTCTTCAGTTCTGCCGGAACGATGTTGTCGTTTTCGTCAATCCGCATCGCTGTGGTGAAGTTACTGGCAATGATGCGCTTGTAACGCTCTGGCATTGGAGGCTTGGGGACGGCGATTCTCTTGTCGGCATAGGTGATACTCGCGCGCCACACTGTACTCATACCGGGTTGAACGGGTTCTCCCCAGCATCCGAATATCAGTTTGGAGAGCCGCTGTGAGAATGTCTTTCTTCCCGCCTTTTTCCTGGTATTGGTGGCCGACAGATCTCGTCGCTTGCCGCGTGCGCCACACTTGTCCCATCGCGCCCGAAGACTGGTTTGTGTAAGCCCACATATACACAGCACAGACCAGAGCCGGTAGACATGGGATCTACTCACCTTGTGCTTTTGAACCGCCTCTTGCACCAGGCCCGCAAGGCCGCCGTGGATCAGAACACTCTCTTTGAGCTTTTCGTTATCGAGGAAACTCTCCATGATCCGGCAACGTCTATCGAAGGCGTTGGCTGCGCTCGGTTGATCAATCTTTGTGTAGTAAAGCCCTGGGAGATCCAGGCTGAGAGAGATCAATTCATAGCTCTCAATCAGATCAAGCAAGTCTTGTCGTCCCACCTTGTGCAAAGATCCCACGAGAGGTGGTTTGGGAAAGCGTTTTGTTCGCTTGAGTACCTCAAGTTTTGGGCGGCCACCTCGGACTTTGACGGGCGGTGTGTCTGGCTTGATCAACACGCAGTAGATTGACTCGGCGATAGTGTCATCCACGACGATCCGATAGGTTCCTGCGGAGAGCCCGTGAGCATCCGTAGTCAACCTATACAGCTGGTTGGGCATTAGATGCATGCTGACCTCCGCGCCAAGATGGGGTTCAGAGAAGCAAACGCTTCTATGGAGAGCAAGGTCAAAGGTTGGGAAGGCCTCCATCCCCGACGGAGATCGACAGGCAGCAGACCACGCCATACTGCTTGCCACAACGCTCGCTGTGCTGCGTGTCGTTGTGCCTCGCCGCCGAAGCTATCAGTTAGGTGATGAATCACATCCGAGTACGGGTGCCTGGGCATGGAGTGAGCCGTCTGGCACGCGATCCTTATTTCCCTCTCGGACGCTAGATCGTCGAATCCCCATGGCGAGGTTCGGCGAAGGGTGAGGGCAACGCTTTTTTCGTATTGCTCTGGGGTGATGAGTAGCCAATCCACGCCCCGCTGCGCCCAGTAGGTTTTTTCCAGGAGCAGTAGCTCTTTGGCGCGTTCAGTGAGGACGCTCGATGGTTTGCAGGAAACTGCGAGAAGTTCCAGCCTTTCGCGTTGATTTCGTACGATCAACAGCAAGTCGGTGGTACTGGTCCAGATGTGGGTTTCGTCGCCGTCGGTCAGCGTCGGGTGTTTGATGCCAAGCATTTCGGCAATCTCTCGTGTCCCAGGGAATAGCTTTAGCCCCTCACCCACATGCCAACGAGAGAGGTCATGTGGGGCACTTTCCTGGTTCAGCGGAAACTGCTCAGCAAGGTCGACCAGGTTTGGAATTAGGGCTGCGAAATTCAAGCCACCCCATTCTTGGTCTGAAAGAAGTTCGCGCTGACGATCGCGCCATACGATCAGATGGGAGCGTCCTTTGCTGGATGGATCGCCTCGCGATACCCTGTGCCAGGGGGTGTAGTCGGCATAGCTGCCGGTGCCTCTTCCCTCCCTCAGGAAGCGTTCGAGGACCTTCGGAGTGAAGCGCTTTTCGGTCCTCATGGCTTCACCTCCGGTACTTGGAGGTTGATACAGGGTTGGAACGCCAGTGCAGTGTGCAGAGGCTTGGCCAGGTACCTTTCTTGCACGAAAACAGGGATTGGTGTGGCGTGAGATGCCTGGCGCTGACGCGTCAAGGCCTCACTGCGAAGAGTGATGGATTGCATAGATCTGACTTTCGTGTTCGCCTGATAGGCGCGAACAAATCCACCACCCGTGCGTCAGATCTGATAATCTAGCGTTGCTACTCGCGAAGACTTCGGTCTGAGCACCCGGACGGCGGGGCTTCTGAAAAAGGGGTCCTGCCGTTTTTTTATTTCATCGCCACCTCCAAGCTTTGACGGATGGATCGAACATGGGCGGGCGACAACTGCTGGCCTATGCAGGCGATGTCTCGTAGCAGGTCCGCCACGTGGCGTGGAGTGGATCGGGCCACTCTCAGCCCCATGCCGCTGCGCTCTTGCAAGGCAAGTTCGGTGAGCCGCTGGGTGTCATGCGGTGACAGTTCCAGTGCCTGAGCCAGCTGGGTCACCGCTGGCTTTGCAGGCGGTGGGCGACGCGCGTTCTCAAATTCACTGATGAGTGACGCAGTCACGCCGGCTCTCTCCCCTAGGGCGCGGAGGCTCAATCGTTGTTTGCTTCGCAGCAGGAACAAGAGTTCGCCGAAACTACAGGCGGGGTTTTGGGGGTCGAGGTTTTCCTCTTCGTGATCACGAAGTCCGATGGGATCGCGATAGCCCAAAGCCATGTCTTTGAATGGTGTGACGGATACAGAAGGCGAAATTGGGTCGAGGGTAGACCTCGCCCGGAAAACTGTCGATACAAAAACCAAAGAGATTGGCGTGTGGTTTTTGCGCCGCCGCATCCGCGTCCCCATTTGGAGCTCACGCAGATATCCATGAACAATCCAAACAACTGTTCAGCACTTCAAATGCAAATTTGCCAAAGGGGAGCCTGAGATGCATTTTTTATGACTGGAACCAACACGTCCCCGATGTTCAGGTTGAGGCTCAAATGCGCTGTCAACCACTTCAAGCATCGGATGCTGGAGGCGACGCATGAGCCTGGAATTCCTCAGGGAAAGTCGGTCCTCACAGGCATGACTGAGGTGCTGTCTAGAACGCCATTCGACCCAAGAACCTGGGACAGTTGGTTTGGTGATGCGCCGCCTCGTGTTCAACGTGCAGCAATCAGGAGGCTGGACCAGTTCTTTGATGCCAAGGCGGGTAGGTCGAGGGAAAGGCGCGAGGAAAGCGGGTTCTATGAAGAGTTGGTGCTTGGAGGCTTGGCCGTGCAAGCTTTGGAACCGGACACGGGTAAGCTGCATCGATCACCGGTGGGGCAGCGGATAAGCCAGTACGTACCGCGAAGTCCACTACATCTTCATTTGGACGCTCTGGACGTAGCAGCGCTTGGAAACGATCAAGTCCACAAGGGGTTAAGTCTTTGGGACGCGAAAGCGATGCTATCGAACCGGGTCATGGAGTGTTTGCACGACAGGTGGAATCACCGGTGCGGCACGGTGTACGAATCCCTGTCATCCGACATGGAACTAGCCATGCTTGAGTTGTCCGACGCTGATCGACAGTCCGTTGAAAACGAGTTCGCTTTTGGTCCCCTGGCGTTCCAGAATCTCATGAGAATGGCGCCACAACCGACGTACGAGGCGCGCTTGAACCAGCTTGATTTCTCCGCAAGCCAGGTTCACAAAACTCTGCTTGGCATCGCTGCGGACGCTTCCTTCTTGAAAGGAGATCGATTGACTGCTTGGTGTCTTGATGCAGCTACGGCTGCGCTGGCGCTGCAGTCAATGAATTGGCGGTTTCAGCTAGACATGCTGGCTTCGGGGCGCGCTATCGTGATGCCTGAGGTTTGGTATCTGGATGCGATGCAAGCGCTATTTTTCAGGCCAGATGATGAGGATGCATTGTCTGAGGCTCTGGGGCGCGCGAACGAGATGGGCCAGTTTCAGTGGTTGCCAGATACATACGACGCATTGCTGGCGGCGCGCGATCAGTATCACGCCTTGCTTGCCCAACTGGGGCTGCATCCAGTGACTCTCTGGCAGATTGCTGAATTTTTTGATCAAACCCACCCGGCGACCATGCGGAAGGCTTGATGGGCCACTGCCTTGGCTGTAGGTGCCTTGTTAGGCACTGCGCAGGTGGCAGGCCGATTGCTGGAGTTTGGGCTTCTGCGGCATGTGAATCCACTGCTCTCAGTTCGCCTGGCTACCCTGATGTATCCCATGGGGGCCGGGCTGCTCGCCATCGCGGATGCTTCGATGGCTGCAGCGTTTGCGGTGTTTCACGGAGTTGGCAATGGCATTCTGACGATTGCCTCTTTCGGAACTGCTCTAGTTGGAGCAGGTCAGTTGCCCAATTGTGGGCGCTCCTCTCCAGATGTGCAAAACGCCCATCAATTCCGTTGTGAAACCGCAAGTCCCGGCAAGAACTCCACCCCAGTCCGCTTCACCAGTTCCTGATAGCTGATCGGCCTCCCGACCCGCTCCCCCTCCCTGTTCTCCTGCCAATGCGCCCACGCCCGGTTGTCGTACTGGTCGTACACCAGCTTGAACAGGTAGGTCGGAACCCTGACCCCGTTGTCCCCGATGCGAGGACTTTCTGTCGTGAACACCGGCCCGGTGATGACGAACACATCCCCTTTGGCTCTTCGCACGAAGTGCCGTGTGTCCTGCTCTATCCTGGCCCAGGCGCCACCGTTGTGCTGGATGTCCTGCGGCACCATGTTGGCTAGGCTGAAGCTCTGGGCCATGGCTGTCGGCGTCGGCATGTCCCCCGCTGGTGCCATATGGCCTCGGGAGTACCCCGAGCGCTTGTAGTCCTCCAGTTCTGCGCGCTCGCCCCTGGGCAGCCGGGCATCGGCAAAGAACCTGGTTGCACGCCTTTCATCAGCGTCCTCAATGCTGCGCCGGTTCAAGCGCTGTGCCACATAGACGGGCGTCTTGGTTTCGCCGCTGTGCAGGATGGCAAACGCTTCGTACCACAGCTGCCGCTGCTTGGGTAGTGGCGCCACTACAGGCGGTTGGCCGTTGGCAAAGAACTGAGGGCACTGCGCAAAGCTCGTTGGGTGTCCCGAGGTGCTATCGATGGCTTCCAGCACCGAGACACGGGCCTGGGCGGCATTGGCTGTTGCGAGTGCAAGGATCGCGGTCACGCGCAGCAGGCGCGACCAGGTGGAAGACAGTTTCACTTCAAACGCTTGGTTCATTGCTGTTGGGAATGCACGGCGGGAGTACGCCGTACAGAACAGATTCGCCAGATGGGTCTCTACCCCACCCGCAAGCCATCGGCCGGGAAAGGCCGAAGGAACTCCATGCTGCGGCTCGCGGGAGCCTGCAGCCAGTCGTCGAACTGCTCGGGCTCCAGGACCACCACCATGCGCTTCTCGTCGGTGGGCTTGTGGAACAGATTCATCAGCGGATGCTGGTCGGCATTGATGGTCAGCATGGTGAAGCTATGCACGACCTCACCTCGGGGGGACTTCCACCGATCCCAGAGCCCCGCGATGCCCATGGGCTGGCCATCGGCGCGGCTGATGCGGGTGGGGACGGCCTTGCCGGTGCGCCAGTCCGGCTCGTAGATGGCCATGGCCGGGATGATGCAGTGACGTGCCTGGCGCCAGGCATCCCGGAAGCTGGGCTTGGTGGCCACGGTCTCTGAGCGGGCGTTGTAGGTGTGGCGACCCAGCTTGAGATCGCTGGCCCAGTGCGGCACCAGGCCGTACTGCCCGATCAGGGCCTCATGGGGCGGTACCGCCTCATCGCCCACATCGGCATGCGGGTGCCGACGGATGAAGCTGCCCTGGTAGCAAGGCCACATATCCTCTTTACCCAGTACGGCAGGAGGCTCGGCCTTGAAGACCGCGCGGTAGGCTTCAGGACGCTGAAGACCCTGGTAGTGGCTGCACATGCTCTTTCGCTTTGTGGGGTGTGTCCTTGTCCCCAATCCTTGGGGTCAAACCTGTGGATAGTCGTCTGGATAAGCCCTGCAGGCCACGCCAATGCTGGCCTGCAGCACGGCGCTCAAGCAATAGGCAGAGCATAGCCAGAGTGGCAAGCCCGGGAATTGCCAGTGTGCGGCAGGCGGGAATATACTGTATTTAATCACAGTATTCATGTTTATCCGCCGTTTCCGGCACGCCACCCCATGCTTCCGGTTCTCGATTCTCCCTGCCCAGCCCCTGAGCCCTATGTCCCCGGTCTCTCCGCGCTGGAGATCGACACCAGCGTGCATGCAGGGTTTCCGTCTCCGGCCGAGGATTTTCAGGGGGAGCGCATCGACGTGCTCAAGCACATCGTGCGCCATCCCCAGGCGACCTACACACTGCGGGTGCGGGGCGACTCGATGCGCGACGAGGGGATTTTTCATGGTGATGTGATCCTGGTGGACCGGGCCATCAAGCCGCGCCATGGACTGATCGTCGTGGCCGTGGTCGATGGGGCCTATACCTGCAAGAAGCTGTGGCTGCGCGGCGGCAGGCTCAAGCTACAGGCGGCCAATCCGGCCTTCGAGGACATCATTCCCCAGGAAGGCCAGACCATCGAGGTCTGGGGTGTGGTGCTGGCCAGCGTCAAGCAGTTCAAGACCTGAAGCGGAGCTTTGCCATGCACATCCCAGCACGCCGCCGCCCAGAGTTCGATGAAGCCCGCTATTACGAATACCCCGAGCACCTGCGCGCAGCCCTTGCCGACATGCCTGCAGCGCCTGGGGTGTACACCTTCCACGGCGAGGAAGGTGATCTGCCGCTGTACATCGGCAAGAGCATCAACCTGCGCAACCGTTTGCTGGCCCATCTGCGCACACCCGACGAAGCGCGCATGCTGCGCCAGACCCGGCGCATCAGCCATATCCGCACGGCGGGAGAGATTGGGGCCCTGCTGCTGGAAGCGAAACTGATCAAGGAACTGCACCCGCTGTTCAACCAGAAGCTGCGCCGCAGCCGCCAGCTGTGTGCGCTGCGCATGAACGGCAACCGGCCCGAGGTGGTGTATGCCAAGGACATCCAGTTCGCCACCGAATCCGGCCTGTACGGCCTGTTCAACAGCCACCGGGCGGCCCAGGAAGGACTGCGCAAGCTCGCAGACCAGCACAAGCTGTGCTACGGCGCTCTGGGTCTGGAGAAGCTTGCCCCAGGCAGACCGTGTTTCAGGGCCATGCTGCGCCAGTGCGCCGGGGTCTGCCGGGGCGACGAATCGCAGGATGCGCATCGCCAGCGCCTGTTGACCGCGCTGCAAGACCTGCAGATCGCCACCTGGCCGTATCCGGGCACGGTCGGTCTGGTCGAACGCTTCACGCCGGAGCGCAACGAATCGCCACGGCCGCAGCATCCCAACGACGTCCAGATCCATGTGTTGCGCCACTGGTGCTACCTGGGCAGCATCAGCCAGCCCGAGCAGGCATCGGCACTGGACCGTGCCGAAGTGGGATTCGACGCCGACGGATACAAGATCCTGTGCAAGCCGCTGCTCAGCGGGCGTTCCGAGATCATTCTGCTGTGACCCCAGGGCAGGACGCTCCCATGTACGCGCTGGTCGATGGCAACAACTTCTACGTTAGCTGTGAACGGGTGTTCCGGCCTGATCTGCAGCATCGGCCCGTCATCGTTCTGAGCAACAACGACGGCTGCGCCATTGCGCGCTCCAACGAAGCCAAGGCCCTGGGAGTGCGCATGGGACACCCCTGGCATGAGATCCGGCACCTGGAGCATGAGGCGGGCCTGGTGGCCCTATCGGCCAACTTTGCCCTGTACGGGGACATGAGCGACCGCATGGCCAGCCTGGTGGCAGGGCTGGGCCACCGGCAGGAGGTGTACTCCATCGATGAGAGCTTTGTGGACCTCAGTGGCATCCGGGGCGACCTGACAGAGCGAGCCCATGCCATCCGTGCCCGGGTGCTGCAGTGGGTCGGCATACCCTGCGGGATCGGTATTGCACCGACCAAGACCCTGGCCAAGCTGGCCAACCATGTGGCCAAGACGGCTGAACGCAAACCAGGCTCCTACCCTGCAGAACTGGCCCAGGTCTGCAACCTCGCGCAATTGCCCCGTGAAGAACTGGATGTGGTGCTGGAAGCGACAGAAGTGGGAGAAGTGTGGGGCGTGGGGCGCAAGATCGCAGCCCAGCTCAAGGAGGCAGGCATCGAGACCGTGCTGGACCTGGCACGCCTTGACCCTGCCACTGTGCGCAGGCGCTGGTCCGTGGTGCTGGAGCGCACGGTGCGAGAGCTGCAGGGCATGCCCTGTATCGGACTGGACGATCAACCGCCACCCAAGAAGGAGATTGCCTGCACCCGGTCGTTCGGACAACCCGTCAGCGAGCTTCCGGACCTGGAGCAGGCCGTGAGCACGTTTGCCAGCATGGCCGCGCAAAAGCTGCGCAGGCAGGCCAGCCACACCGCCCATGTATTGGTGTTCATTCATACCAGTCCGTACCGCAAAGGGCCGCAGTACGCCAGATCCATCACCGTGCCGTTGCTGAGGGCCACCAGTGACACGGTTCCCATCGTCCATGCGACATTGACCGGGCTGCGCCAGATCTACCGACCTGGCTACGCCTTCATCAAGGCAGGAGTCATGCTACTGGACTTGCACAGCGCAAAGCTGCGACAAGGGGAACTCGATCTGGACCCGCTGGAAGCAGAAGACAGCACCCGGGAGCGGCTGATGGGGGTGCTGGATGAGCTTAATCAGCGCTATGGGCGTGGGATGGTGAAGTTGGCCAGCGCCGGGATACAGGCGACGGCAGAGCGTGCCAATTGGGCGATGCGGCAGGAGCGCAGGTCACCGGCCTACACGACACGTTGGGACGACATGCTGGAGGTGGGGGATGTGTCTGTCACTTCGCCTCCGATGCCTTCTACTGCTGAACGGGGGCAGACAGGGTGATTGCGTGAGGGTGGAGTTTTGGTTGCGAGAGGCGCTTTTGCAGCGATTGCGGCCGACTGAGGCCGAGGAGTCTCCGGCAGCTGTGGGGCCAGAAGCAACCGTTGGCCCTACGGCAGATCCAGCGCCAGACAGCTGCTTTCTGGGAGCAGGTGCGGGAGGACAATTTCGTTGATACGTTCCGTCATTTGTTCCGGCGCCGCCGTCTACCATAGATCACTGCAAGAAGCTTTTGCACCAGAGCTTCGGATGGATTGACGATTGAAATGGTATTGCAGCCTATGTAACGATGTTGCATTGTGAACAAAAAGAGGCCATGTCGATGAACCTTCCTGCGAAGTTGTACAAGTACAGAGGTATGAATGGCGGCGCCGAAAAGTACGTTGAACGCACCGTTCTGTACAACGAGATTTACATGGCTCCCTCCCGCACGTTCAATGACCCGTTTGATCTGCTGCCGGTCTTCTCGTTTGAAGGCACGGTGGAGGAGCAGATCAAGGACTACATCAGGCTTCACGAGAAGTTCAGTTTCCAGTATTCCGGCGACTTGCGTGAATTAGCGAAAAGAGATGTTGAGGCGCGCCTCAGCCCAGAAGCAATTAAGCAGACCGAAGCTGCGATGAGCGCGGCGCACCGCGCTTTAGTGGCCGATGTTACTGGGGTGTACTGCGTCACCACTAAGCCGGACAATCTGCTGATGTGGGCACACTATGCAGACAACCACAAAGGGATCTGTCTTGAGTTCCGTGGCTCGATTGCTCTCACAGTCGGCACACCAATGAAAGTTCAGTACTCTGAGACTCGAACCCCCATAGAGATGTACCGCAAGCAGTCCAACGCTCTGGAGTTGGCGCTATGCACGAAGTCGTCTAACTGGGAGTATGAGGATGAATGGAGAATCATCCGTCCCGAATACGAGGGAGGGCCGGGGACTGCCACCTTTCCTCCCTTCGAATTGACAGGGATCATCATCGGCGCAATGGCCGATCCGGAAACTGTTGAGCTCGTCAAGAAATGGGCGGCCGCAAGGATGGAACCGCTGACACTGCGGAAGGCGGCGTTGAACACGCGGAAATATGCTTTGGACTTGCTCCCATTAGCCTAGATGAGGTCTCACAGTCCAGCATTCACGCCTCCGCCTTCGCGTTTTTCTCAAACCACTCCGTGAAAACAATGGTTGATGTGTTCATGGAGCCCTGGCAACTCCTTAACGACTGCTGCTGGCGGTTGCTGTCGTTCGAGCACTGAGAAGTGAACGACTCAGATCAGCCTGAAACTGCCTCTCGGGCAATTATTCTCACCGACTGCTCCTGGCCGGCAGGGTCAATTGGGCGATCAACTTAGCAGCAGTCGCTTGGCTTGAGCTTCAGCCCCGGTCATTCCACTATCGGATGTCTGTAAACAGGCTCACTCGGCCGAGGGATGTCATTGGGCTCTGGCTGCAGTAGCCTTCGATCTCATGAACACATTTCGCATAGCCACCTGGAATCTTGACGGCTACCGCTCAAATGCAAAATCCCTTCTGCCACGGCAACTTGAAGTTCTTCAAGAACTGCTTGCTGACATCGTGGTCTTGACCGAGGTCCGGGATACAACGCTACTGCCCGGAAAGCAGTTTTGGTGGTCTGATCCAGGGGAGCCACCTTACACACCACGGGATCGGGCAGTCGGTATTGCATCGTCGTGGGAAGGAAGGGCACTGCCTGTTAGGGATAGTCGCCTCTCTGTATGCGTCGCTCTGGCGGCACCACCTCCGTTGGGGTGCATCATTGTCTACGGCATCATCATTCCGTACGCAATGGACGGCGTGCGCCAGCGAGTCGCTTCGGCATGGGAGCGACACCAGAAAGCTGTGGATGATGTTGTTGCTGATCTTTGCCACTTGCGATCAGACCCCGCATTGCGAGAAGCCAGGATCGTCTTGGCTGGTGACTTCAATACCAGCCTTGATGGCAGCAATTGGTATGGTCATCATGGAGCACGCATAAGGCTAGTTGATGGACTAACCAGCATTGGCCTTACGTGTCACACGCTGGAAGACATTCGCGCGACAAGGGCAGCTGATAGGGCAATCGTGGATCACATTTGGAGCAGCTCTGATCTGATCTCATGCGAACCTCTTCATATCTGGTGCGACCGCAATGAGCCTGGCAGACTCTCGGATCACAACGGGGTTGCCCTCCGACTTGTCGTCAACAGTTGATTGCATTGTTACGTGCCTCTAGCAGTAGCAACCTGTCCAAAGAAGTCCGTCAACAAGACGGTGTAAGCGCTGCGATGGGACGTATTGAGCCAGTCACTCTGCGCAGGTGTCGACGTTGAAGCGGACTTGCTGGTTGGAGTGCGGTCGAAGGACTGCCGTCGGCGGCGCAGCACTTGTTCGAGGTCAAGGGCTCTGAATGACCGCTGTTGGCGCTCACCGCTGTCCAGTCATCTTCCGTGCATGTCTCACATCAGCTTTTGGGCAGCCGCCAGCAAGTCAGCCGATTTGAACCAACTCGTGGTCAATGTACTTCTTCATTCAGAAGTCCCTGGGTAAGTTCCAAGGCGTCCTGGGTGCTCAGCCATGCTGGGCGCGGACGACCTTTTTTCGTGTCGCACCTGAGCACTGCATCGATCATGTTTGGGGGAATACCTGTGATCCCGATCCGCGCACCTACAAGTCCTCCGACTATGCAAGCATTCGTATCTGTGTCCCCTCCATACCCGAGGACACTTTGCAGTGCGTCGATGTACGGAGTGCCGAGTCGCATGTGATGAAAAGCGTGGATAAAGGCGATACGCACAAACCCCATGCTGTGTTGTCCGTCTGGCAATGTGCCAATGGCCGCATCTTCGAGCCATCCATGCACTTCCTCCGAGTCGTCTCTTGGGGCAAGTGCAAGCGCCCATCGCGCCTGCTCAAACGCACCCTCAGTGTCGTTGAGATGGAGTAGCAAATGCCGAATGGCAACTACGTAGGCAGCGCAGGCCCACAAACAGCTAGGATTTGGATGAGTGAGGCGTGCATCGTCGCAGGCGGCTTTCACCGCATCTTCCTGTGACACTCCTGTAGACCAGATGCCCAGCGCACTGGATCTCATGAGGGCTCCATTCGCCTTGGAGCCCATGTTGTACATCGCCGCTCTTCTCGAAACAGAATCGGCTATGAAATCTCCGTCTTCGATCGGTCCCCCGAGTGCTGCAGAGGTAGCTTGCCCCATATCGAATGGATTGCTGGCAACCCATGCGCGGTAGTTGGTCGCGACCTTCTCTCGCGGAAATACTGTAGAACCTACGAGGGCACGGGCGAGTGAGAGCGTCATCTCTCCATCGTCTGTGATTTGGCCTGGAGCTAGTCCAAAGACTCCTCCACCCTTCATTACTAACGCTTCGCCCACATCGGCCTGCGTCGGTATTCTTCCGAGGAACTCCAGTCGAGATCCTGCTGCGTCGCCGACCAATGCGCCTAGCAAACATCCTTGAGCCAAGTTCTGGATGGAATTCATGCTTTTCTTCCCGAGGAAAAATTCTCCTGCTCTGCGGCAGTACAGGCATCAAATGGAGGCGTGTCGGGTGCGTCTTCAGTCATCCACCGGCATAGTTCTCGCGACACGAAGTCCGCAAACACAGCCATGGAGTCTTGATCGTCAGGGATTGATTCTCCCGCCGGCCCCCGAGCATGAAAACTCCACACCTGGCCCATCCAAGTGACTCGCAGCCACACGTCACCATCCTTCCCACGCCAAAAGTCTGCGACGGAAGAACCGGACCCAGAAACGCCTCCCAGAACCGTACAGCCCACTCCGGGTACCAGGCAGCGCCTGAGACCCTTGGCGGAAAACGCAGGCAGGCTTGTCACTATGAGCGCGCTGGTCGAATTCAAGACGTAGCCCATTTCTTGCCAAAGAGCTCCTTGCCGTCTGTCACCAATGGACCAAATTCATGAGTCTCACGATTGAGAAGACGGTAGCCCGTCTCCGCCTTTTTCTTGGTATTCCACTGGTACAGCAAAACCTTGCACACTTGGTAAAGATCAGCCACTCGTTCCATACGGGCAATTTCTTCGCGCGTGGGTGTCTTTGCACCGCCGCCCTTGACCTGGATGAGCATGATGTCGAAGAGGTCTAGGTGCTTGAGGTCGGCGTCCTCGGGGGAGTCTGATAGTTCCCAACGCTTTCGGATGGCCAGGATGTCAACGATGCCTGCAGACTCTCGACCCTTAGGCCCCGGAAAGTCGACCCATTGCCACCTCCCGCCATGCTTGCGTGATTCACGGATCAAATGGGCCTTGGCCAAGGCGGTAGCTTTCTTTGCAGTGTCGATGGCACCTGTTGCAGCCTTTTGCCATTTTGTGACCGAATCAACTCCATCAATCGACGGGTTCTTTTGTTGCGAGTCCGCGTGCAGGGCAACCTCTGGTGGAGTCTCGATCCTTTTACGCATCTGAGCCTCCTTCAGCAAAGAAATTCTTGGTACTCAGTTCAGATTCACCGTCCCATCGGTAAGCGACCAGCGGACCACCTTTCCCGGCGCTGTAATCCACACACGCAATCTTGCTGCTCTGGAGTACAGGCTCGCCTTGCATCCAGTAGTGGCCCATGAAAACCGGTTTGCGCTGGTCGTAGATAGGCCTACTCTGAGCAGGTACGGTTGCTGCGGGAAGCGCCATACGCGCCTCATCCGGCATGAGCGCCAAATCTCGATAGCTATGACTGGTTTCGTCCCACCAGCGAATGCGCACATTGCGCCGTTCGTGCCCGTCCTTGTCAAGAAACGCGTGCCCGTCAGGGAGCGCGACTTCCAAACCCTTGGTCAAACCCTCAACTGCTTCAAATACCGCGTCGCCCTGACGGCTCGCCCGGACCATCAATTCCGTGGTCAGTGTTTGCGAGGGCCCCAGCAAAGGTTTGAGTTCCGAGATGTAGCCGTCATGCCAACAAGCGTGAATCACTCGCAATTCGGGCAGGTCCAGCCAGAGCGGCAAGGTGAGAAACCATTCGATGATTTCATCGTGCAGTCGCGTCCCCTCAACCTCCGCCAGGAAATGCTGGTGCTGTTGACGGTTCTTAGCGCCGGTTGCACCGTGGCGCGGACGCAGAAAGAACCCTTCCGCAGTGGCAGGGTCTGCGGTGTGCCATGCAATTGCATTGAATTCGTGATTCCCGAGTATTGCCAGGGCGCTGCCAGACTCCACCATGGCGCGCACGATCCTGTAGGTGTCCACCTGCCGAGGCCCCCTGTCGATGTAGTCGCCCACAAAGATGGCTCTGCGATGCGGGTGCTGAAATGCCCCGGCTTTCAGCCGATACCCCATCCCCTCCAAGAGAGCCTCTAACTTGCTCGCCTGACCATGTACGTCTCCGACGATGTCGTAGCCCATGAGATCCCCCTTAGTTGCATAATGCCACTATTGTGCATGTGTTAGTGGCAATTTGCAACTATGATTAAGAATCGTGAACTCTTCCCACTCGTCAGTGTCGATATCGCGTTGTTCAGCGTGGTCGATGAGTGCCTTAAAGTGCTGCTGGTGAAGAGGGCGCAAGAACCCGAAGTCGGGCAATGGGCATTGCCTGGTGGCGTGCTCAAACCCCATCTGGACAACTCTCTTGAAGCGACGGCGCGCCGAGTACTAGCCGACAAGGTGGCCATTGAATTGCCACATCTGCAAGAAGTGCGCACATACAGCGGGCCAGACCGCGACCCCCGAGGGTGGTCTATCGCCGTCTTGTTTTATGCCTTACTACCTCTGGACAAGACCGATGCCGTTGTCCGTAACAAAGTAGAGGCAGTGGAATGGGTGGACGTTGTCTCTCCAAAACGCCGCCTGGCTTTTGACCATTCGGAACAACTGGAGGTAGCGGTCCAGAAACTGCGGGCCAAAGTGACAGCAGATGTACTTCCCCTACACCTGCTGCCCGAACACTTCACGTTGTCGCAGTTGCAAAAGGTGGTCGAGATCATCTTGGGTCATCCACTCGACAAGAGTTCTTTCCGACGACGCCTGAAGACATCGGACGACATTATTGAGACCGATGAGTTTGTGCGAGGGGCACAACGTCCGGCGCAAGTTTTTAGGGCCAGGCAGGACTTCACGTTCTAGGAAGGGGAGAGGGCTACTCGGAATCCTATGTATAAATCCTAGAAGGTGTGCCATCGACATCTGCGTTGGTCTCAGCGGCAAAGACCATGCAAGCCCACCTTTCCGTTATGACATGCAAAAAGCTCCGGTTGTGCGTTCGATCCGCCTTTTCATCCGCTTCTAACCAAAAAAAAAGAACCCCCAACAAAAAGGGGACCAGGCCACAGCCCAGTCCCCTTCCACAGCGGCGGCCAACGCCACATTCGCCAGGTCTCACACCAGCCTAGCGGGCTTCTGATGGAACCAGCACCAGACCCTGGTCAATTTTCGACTGGTACTGCTGATTAGCTTTGCACTCGCGCTCACGTCGGTCGACATAGATAGTAGATGGTCTGAGCCGTCATCTTTTTTGCGAGCTAGGCCTGATTTGGCGAGATTACGGTATGCAGCGGAGGCAATACAGTGGACGGCAGTGAACAGCCTGAGGGGATGTCTTAAAACCACGCCCAAATGCGCCGCAGAAATGCCGGAGCCGGCCGGGCAGGACGGAATACATAACGGGATGGTTTGTACATGACTTTCTCGGTGTCGGTTCGCGATACTGTATAAAAAATCAGTATCATGCGCAAGTGTTGCCGCACCCGTCCATCATCTCGCCCCAGGCATCAGAATTGCCGCGTCAGCGTCCTCTGCTCTACCTGATGTGCTCAGCCCTCGCACCCACCGAACTCCGGGGCTTCCTCCTCACCCGCAACTGGCGCGATCTCCCAGAGGGCACCGAGATTGAATACTGGCTGGCCACCGACGAGGGGCCGAAGAAGGTGCTTCTGACCCGGCAGAGCTCGGTCGCCTTCCTGCCGGCCCGCCACCGGTCTGCGGCACAAGCCCAACTGGCAAACCTGCAAGGCTTGGAGGTAAAGGAGCTCGGTCTGAAGACGTTCGACCAGAAGCCCGTCCTCGGCGTCTATGCCCGCAGGTTCCGAGATCTCGGCAAGCTGACACGCGCACTCCAACCTCTGGGGATCCCGCTCTACGAAGCGGATGTCCGCCCACACGACCGCTACCTGATGGAGCGGTTCATCACGGCCGGTGTTGTGGTCGAGGGAGGCCAGCGCCAAGGCTCAACCATCCTCGACGGCAGGTTAAAGCCCGCGTCTGGTTGGCGCCCCGTGTTGAAGGTGGTGTCGCTGGATATTGAGACGAGCGCGACCGAGGACCTGTACTCGATCGCCTTGGATGGTGCGGGCGACCGGGTGGTGTTCATGCTTGGGGATGCTCCAGCTTCGGTGTCGGTCCCAGCTGCGCCACCAATGGAGTTCAGGCTTGTTTACTGCCCAACCCGCCGGGAGATGATCGAGCAACTCAATGCCTGGTTTGCGGGTCACGATCCGGATGTCATCGTCGGTTGGAGTGTGATCCAGTTCGATCTGCGGGTGTTACAAAAGACCGCCGACGCGAACTCCGTGCAACTGCTGCTCGGACGAGAGCGCCGCCCCATCGCGTGGCGGACCCACCCGGGTCGGCAGGGCTACCTGTTCGCTCCCATGCCCGGACGTGTAGTCGTCGATGGGATCGAAGCGCTGAGAGCGGGCATGTGGAGCTTCCCGTCGTTCAGCCTCGAAGCGGTCTCACAGGAACTGCTCGGAGAGGGCAAGGAGATCGGCGATGCCTACGACAAGATGGCCGAGATCGAGCGGCGCTTCCAGGAAGACCAGCCGGCGCTGGCCAGCTACAACATCCGCGACTGCACACTTGTCCTGCGTATCTTCGACAAACTGGAGTTGCTGCCGTTTGTGCTGGAGCGAGCGCAGACGACGGGCTTGCAGGTGGATCATTTTGGAGGGTCTATTGCCGCATTCAGCCACCACTACCTGCCGCGCATGCACCGCCTGGGCTACGTGGCACCCAACGTGGGTGACATCGCGGCCAAGGCGTTTCCTGGCGGCTATGTGATGGACTCCACCCCGGGCTTCTACGACTCCGTGGTGGTCCTGGACTACAAAAGCCTGTACCCCTCCATCATCCGGACCTTTCTGGTGGATCCCGTGGGCCTGGCAGAGGGAGAGAGCGCCGACACACAGACCGGGTTGGTGCGGGGGCCGCAAGGCACGTTGTTCTCGCGCGAGAAGCACTGCTTGCCGGACATCGTGACCACACTCTCGAATGCCCGGGACGAGGCCAAGCGCGTTCGGAACCAGCCGCTGTCGCAGGCCCTGAAGCTGCTCATGAACTCCTTCGCCGGCGTTCTGGGTGCATCCGAGTGCCGCTTCTTCAACCCGAAGCTGGTGTCCTCCGTGACCCTGCGCGGCCATGAGGTAATGAAGCTCACCCGGGTGTTCGTGGAGGAGCGCGGATACCAAGTCATCTACGGAGACACCGACTCCATCTTCATCTGGCTTAAACGCACCTATCCCAACGCGCAGGCGCACGCCATTGCGGCCGGCCTGGTGCAGGAGATCAACGCCTGGTGGACCCGCAAGCTGCGCGAGGAGCAGCAGTTGGAGAACTTCCTTGAAATCGAGTTCGATACCCACTACGCCAAGTTCTTCATGCCCACCATCCGTGGATCGGATGTCGGCAGCAAAAAGCGCTACGCCGGCTTGAGCATCGATGAAGAGGGAAGGGAGGAGATGGTCTATCGCGGGCTGGAGATGGCCCGCAGCGACTGGACCTTGTTGGCACGCCAGTTCCAGGAAGGCTTGCTATCACGCATTTTCCACGGCGAGCCCTATCGGGACTTCGTGGCCTACTATGCGCGGTCGATGTTGGAAGGCCAGATGGATGCGTTGCTCGTCTACCGCAAGCGCCTGCGCCACCGACTCGATGCCTACGAGGTCAATGTGCCGCCTCAGGTGCGCGCGGCGCGCATCGCTGATGCACACAACGCAAAGTTGAACCGTCCGCAGCAGTACCAGCGTGGAGGCTGGATCGAGTACGTGATGACGCAGAGCGGCCCCGAACCTCTAGAGGTCCGACATTCGCGGATTGACTATGAGCACTACCTCGTCAAGCAACTGCAGCCTATTGCCGATGCGATTCTTCAGCCGCTGGGAGATAGCTTTGTGGCATTGACGAGTGCGCAGAAGGTGTTGTTCTAGGGAATCATTCAGGAGGAAAACCTGGGGTGATACCCAATTACGAAACTGGACGGACGGTACAGGATGAAGTGTACTTTTGGAGATGCAACTGCACTTTGATTCTCAACTCAACGCGCGCAAGGCAGTAGGTTAGAGGAGGTTCTGGCCTTTGCTCGGAAGCTCGCTTTCACGAGGATTGACAGAAAGCCGTCGCCCAAACTGAGCGCCCACGGCACAGCCAATGTCGCCCGGAGGATGTGAACCTGTGATGCGACTGCCGTGACTCTTGTGAAGCGACTGTTGATGAGTGACCCAGCTATCCATGCGACACATGATGTCGCACCTTTAATGATGATTGATCCCACTAACGGGAAAAATCATCATGACAATACTTCGAACCAGTGGTGCAGGGAATGCACTGGATATCTGCCCTGCCGTCCAACTCTGGATCTTGCGTATTTTGATGACGTTGGGAGGGCACCGCGAATTTGTCACTTCTCGAGGCTTTAGCAATGACCCCGTCGCAGAGGCGCTTGGGTTGGGTTTCTGGATTGATGCGTCGCAGCATTCGATTCCTGAGTTTCTGCGAAAGCGCGACACACCTGTTGCCGAAAGGGATTTCGATGCGAAACAGGTATTGGCTCAACTGAGGCTGCTTCACCGGCACGCTGAAAAGCAAGCGGCGAGCCTAACAATTCCTCCGTGCCTGAAACTCAACATTGGGCAATTGGCAGATCTGGTAGGGCTGACGCCGACAGATTGCAGGCTTCTCGAATTTGCCGTACTGATCAATGCTGAGCGCAGGCTTGACGAAACTGCAGATTGCTTAGGTCGACTTTCGTCGGTCAAGCTTTTTCATGTCCTATCTGTGATTCTGAATATCCCTGAAACGGAAATTCGGTCTTCACTGGGCGCGGAAGGCATCCTGTCACGCTCTGGTTTGATCTCGGTGGAGCGCAGCGGAGACAACCAACTCCGAGGTAAGTTGAACCTGCTCTCTGATGCCTTCGCAGATTTAATGATTTCATCCGAGGTAGCTCCCGCTAGCTTGCTGCGGGGCACCGTTTCGGAGGTCGATCCTGGCCAGCTTAGCTTGGCAGACTACGATCACATCCAGCCAATGCTTGATGTTTTGCATCCATATCTTCGGCATACCGTCTTGACGGGTAGACGTGGTGTCAACATTTTTCTTCACGGTGCACCAGGAACCGGAAAGAGTCAGCTAGTCCGAGCGTTGGCAAGTGAACTGGCTTGCGAGCTTTTTGAAGTTGCCAGTGAAGATGCTGATGGTGACCCAGTCAATGGAGAACGTCGGCTACGTGCATTTCGCGCAGCGCAAAGCTTCTTTGCGCAACGCAAGGCGTTGGTCGTTTTCGATGAAGTCGAAGACGTATTCAACGACGGCAATGGGATTTTTGGCCGCAAGAGCACGGCTCAGCTACGAAAGGCTTGGATCAACCGGATGCTCGAAGAAAATCCGGTGCCCACCCTGTGGCTGTCCAATTCCCTTGAAGGTCTTGATCCTGCATTCGTTCGACGCTTTGACATGGTGTTTGAGCTACCTGTGCCGCCCAAGCGACAACGTGAGCGCATTCTGCAAGCCAATTGCGGAGACTTGCTGGATGCAAGAAGTATCTCGCGGATCGCTGATGTTGAATTCCTAGCACCGGCTGTGATCGTCAAGGCTGGTTCTGTTGTGCGTTCGATTCGGGATGCAATCGGCCACAAGAATGCGGCTGCTGCCTTTGAGCGCTTGATCTCCAACACGCTTGAAGCGCAAGGACATCGCCCGTTAGTACAGCACGATCCAAGCGGTCTGCCGGAGATTTACGACCCTGGCTTCATCCATGCCGATGTGGATCTGGCGGCCGTAGCCGCAGGCCTTGTCGCTGCGCGCTCTGGCAGGCTCTGTCTGTACGGACCACCTGGCACCGGCAAGACGGCCTACGGACGCTGGCTCGCTGAGCAGCTCGGCGTCCCACTGCTCGTTAAACGCGCTTCCGATCTGAAATCCAAGTGGTTGGGCGAGAGCGAAAAGAACATCGCCAAGGCTTTCCGCGAGGCGCAAAACGAAGGCGCGCTCCTCTTGATCGATGAGGTGGACAGCTTTCTGCAGGACAGGCGGGGTGCCCAGCACAACTGGGAAATGAGCGAGGTCAATGAAATGCTGACCCAGATGGAATCGTTCTCTGGCGTGTTTGTAGCCTCGACCAACCTGATGGAAGGGCTGGACCAGGCGGCCCTGCGCCGGTTTGACCTCAAAGTGATGTTCGACTTTCTGCGTGCCGACCAAGCGTGGGGGCTGCTTTCGCGTCACTGCGAAGGACTCGGATTGCAGCAACCGCTGCCGGAGGAGCAAGCCAGGATTTCACGACTGGTTTCGCTGACGCCGGGAGACTTTGCAGCCGTGGTGCGTCAGCACCGATTCCGGCCCATCACGTCTGCTACCGCCCTTGTATCGGCCCTCGAAGCCGAATGCGCAGTGAAACATGGCACGAATCGCGCCATTGGGTTTTTGTGAGCACAAACCCATGGGAGAATTTCTTTCAAACAAGAGGGAGTCGGCCTTGCGTGTGCTTTCCAAATCGAAGCTGCTGGCGTTTCGGCAGTGCCCCAAGCGACTGTGGCTGGAGGTACATCGCCCGGACCTGCGAGAAGACTCCTCGGCCACCCAGGCCAGCTTCACGGTGGGTCACCAAGTTGGCGACATCGCCAGGCAGGTCTATGACCCCAAGGGCAAAGGCGCGCTGATCGATTTCAAAGTAGGGGGCTTCGAGGCAGCCTTTGCGCGGACACAGGCGCTCCTGCAAGTGAATCAGCCGATCTTCGAGGCTGGATTCCGTGCCGAAGGGGCACTGGCCTTTGCCGACGTGATGCTGCCTGTCAAGCGAGGCGGCAAAAGGGCCTGGCGCATGGTGGAAGTGAAGTCGTCCACCTCTGTCAAGGATTACCACCGGGACGATGCTGCCGTGCAAGCCTTTCTGGCTCGCTCCTCTGGTGTGCCCCTGGCTGGGATTGCGCTGGCTCATATCGACAGTTCATGGGTCTATCCAGGCGGTGGTGACTACAGCGGGCTTTTGGTCGAGAACGATCTGACCAACGAGGCGTTTTCACGCGAGACAGAGGTTCGCAGCTGGATCGACGAGTCCCACGGAATCGTTGCCAAGAAGAAGGAACCCCGTGTTTCAACGGGCGAGCAGTGCAGCGCGCCCTATGAATGCGGTTTCTTCTCTTATTGCCAAGGCCAGGAGCCCCAAGCAGAGCAGCCTCTGCATTGGCTACCGGGGGCACAGAGCAAAGGGCTGAAAGCACATGTCGAGGCCCATGGAGTGTGCGAACTGCGCGATGTACCGGATGCGTTGCTCAGCGAGAAGCAGAGGCGCGTGAAGGCGGTCACGCTCACGGGAAAGACGTACTTTGACAAAGATAGTGCGCTGCGAGAACTGGCCCAGCACAAACTGCCCGCGTTTTTCATGGACTTTGAGACCATCCAGTTCGCCGTACCCATCTGGAAAGGCACGCGCCCCTACCAGCAGATCCCGTTTCAGTTCAGCGTGCATCGCCTCGCGCGTACCGGGAAGCTCGAACAGCTGGCTTTTCTTGATCTCTCGGGCGGTGACCCCTCAAAAGCCTTTGCTGAAGCATTGCTCAGTGCATGCGGCGAGCGTGGCCCCATCTTTGTCTACAACGCTGGTTTTGAAATGGCCCGGATCCGCGATCTGGCGCAGCGTTTTCCACGACTGTCCGAAGCCCTCCTGGCGCTGAACGAGCGTGTTGTGGATCTGCTGCTTGTGGCGCGTGAGCACTACTACCACCCAAGCCAGCAAGGGAGCTGGAGCATCAAGGCGGTACTCCCAGCGCTGTGCCCAGACTTGAAATACGGAGACCTTGATGGCGTCCAGGATGGTGGCATGGCCATGGAAGCATTTCTGGAAGCGATTTCGCCGCAAACCTCGGCGGCACGCAAGGCTGAGATTGAGCAACAACTTCTGGCGTATTGCGCGCTCGACACTTACGCCATGGTCCGTCTTTGGGCCGCGTTCTCCAACTCGTCTTTGAAGATCTGATATGGCGAAACGATCCGACACCCTCGAAACGGTCAAGCTCGCTGTCGAACTGCTGCGCCGTATTCCCCGTGGCCGCAAGGTCACTGCCAGTGAACTGCACCAGCAACTCAAGCATGCAGGGATGGAGCGAGAACTGCGCACCATCCAGCGTCAGCTGGAAATGCTCAGCGAGCACTTCGAAATCGAGCGCGACGACAGCAGCAAGCCCTATGGCTATCGATGGCTGGAGCAGTCTAAAGCACTCGCTGTGCCCAACCTCACGCCCCAAGAGTCTCTGCTGCTGCAATTGGCGCAGGAGCACCTCAAGAACTTGTTGCCGCCCCGGCTAATGAAGTCCATGGATGCGTTTTTCAGTCAAGCGAGACGCAATCTGGGTCTGGAGAGCAGCGCCCGCCTGGAACGCGAATGGCCTGGGAAGGTACGAGTGGTGGCGACCAGCCAGCCGTTGCTACCGCCCAAGATTGTTTCCGGTGTGTTTGAGGCAGTGAGCGAAGCGCTGTACAGCAATCACTGGCTGCACATCGAATACAAGAATGCAGGCGGCAAACGCACCAGCGCAGACGTGATGCCGCTGGGCCTGGTGCAACAGGGATCGCGGCTGTATCTCGTTTGCCGTTACCAGGGCTTTGACAACGAACGCAACCTGGCGTTGCATCGGATCGCTGCAGCCGAAGTTTCAACGCTCACCTTCGAGCGGCCCAAGACATTTGACCTCAAGCGCTATGACGATGACGGGCGTTTTGGGTTTGGTGAGGGAGAGAAGGTCCGACTGGTCTTCCGCATTGAACGCAGTGCGGGGTTGCACCTCATGGAGTCACCATTGTCCAGCGACCAACAAGTGGTTGAACTAGAGGACGGGGAATTGGAAATCACGGCAACAGTGGTTGACAGCGCGATGCTGGAGTGGTGGTTGCGTGGGTTTGGGGACGCCGTTTCCCGTGTGCGCCGCACGAGAAAAAATTCAGCAAAGTCCACATTCACGCCATGAAATTTACCGATTTCGTTATCACCGAATCCGCTGGCAACTCCGTTGACCCGCTGGGCTACCTGAAACCTGCGGGGGAAATCTCCTCCGGACTCTTCCGCCCTTTCACAGTTCTGACGAACCATCCCGCTTACCAAGGTTTTTTGGCGTTTGCGTTCAGCTTCCTGGAGCGGAATTCGCTGAAGCCTGGCCAAAAGAACTTCCTTCGGCGGGTGCGCGACCTTGAGATTCTCTGGGGTGTGTTGAGCGTTCGTGGTGGCGACTCGGTCATCAATGTGACTAAGTACGAGCCTCTCACCGGCCAGGATTACTTGTGCTTGGACGATGCGAAAAAACGACCGGCTTTGTATGCGCGCCTCAACTACGGTGCACTGGGCCACTACGGGGGCCCCAGCACGACGTGGCGAATTCTCCAGCCCAATGGCGCTGGGTTGTCCGCCAGCGGCGCAGCACTTGCCGAAGCCTGGCAGCACCGGAACGGATTTGATTTCGCAAACCTTGCGACCCGATGGATGTCGGGCGTCGATTTGTTTGCCGATGCTGCACTCGACGAGTGGGCGCGGGTTTATCGCCTGGATGCCGAACCCGAGTCTGCAGAGCGAAAAACCTGGCAAGCCCTAATTCATGACCTTTGTAGCCGTGAACCCCTTATTGCTCCGCTATGGGACGAGCCGGTTCCCGAAGACGTCCTTGCCCTCGGCCGCCAGGTCGATACCTACACTAGCTTCTTCCAGGGCTTGCTGGCGCATTACAAGGCCCACCCGGAGCTTTGCCGTCGAATCGAGCTTTGCAACTGTTTCGAACGGCTATCGGGTCTCGTCCAGTTTGTTTTCGAATGGGAGTACGTCAGGCGCCTGGACTACGTCCAGAAGATCGGTCTGTCCGCCAATACCCTGCCAACCCAGGTCACGAACGACGTTCGTGAGGCCGCGCGCGCGTTCCGCGCCGTGCAGGGGTCACGTGAGTTTTGGGCACTGCCGGGCACTCTAGAGAACATAGCGGATTTTCCGACGATGGTGGCGACGGTCCTTGCCCACCACTCGGCGCACCAGCGCGGCAAGGGAACGTCCCCCTTCATCACGGGAGATGCGATCGCTGTCCAGGATCGCGTCGATGGTCAGAAATTCATGCAGTTTTTCAAATCGGTCGCCGATGCGCCCGAAACGCTGCTGTCGGCTACCCAATGGCGCTATCGCCGCAACTGGCATTTTGAGCGGGCCCAGCTGTGGCAGCAGTACGCAGGAATCCAGTGATGGCGAAAAAGCTTCCAATGCCGTCCGGCGACTTCCTCAATTTCTCCGAAATCTTCTCGGCAGCCGTGGCGCTCGCAGAGGACGATCCGATTGAGCACCTCATGGTTCTCACCTTTGAGTTCGATGAGCAGCAGCTCCTGAATCTGGTGCAACACCGCGCACTGGAGGAACAAAAGGACCTGGCCCGTTCCGGATTAAAGCTGCTGTCGACCATCAGGCCCGTGGTCTTCTACGATGCACGCAAGACCAAACCATTCGGTCGCCTGCCACAATTCTTGGAACTGCACCCCTGCAAGACCCCAGGGTTTTCCTGTCACCACAGCAAGGCTTACTGCATCGTCACCCGTAAGGCGATCCGGTTGGTCGTTGGAAGCTTCAACCTGACCTACACCGGGCTCTTCCGCAATCGCGAGGTCCTACAGGAATGGACTTGGCAGTCCGCAAAGTCGGCGGATACGCACATTCTCGTCGAATGGATGACGTTTCTTCGGGAGCACTACATGACCGAGGCGCAAGCGTCATCGCAATCGGCGCTGGCCGCTGCGATGGCAACCTTGGATGCGCGAACAAGCAGCTGGAGGCTTCCACCGCCGGCCCCCGAGAAGCCCGGTCATCTACTGACTTCCGGCTACGGGGAGCGCTCCGGCCTCGACGCGCTGGTTGACCAGTGGAATGCCTGGTTCCCGGGGCAAGTACCGTCGAGCCTCTTTGCCGTCTCCCCCTTTTTCGACGAAAACCCCGCCCCTCATTGCCTAGCCGAGCAGATTAGCCGCCGCTTCCCGACGCTCTCCCGCCTGGAAATTGTCACCGATGCAGCCAATCAAGCGAACCTCTCCAAGGCCCACTTCGGCAAGCATTTCGCTCCGGATCAATCGGCCCTTCGCCTGATTCCGGAAACGATCTCCGCTGATGAACGCGCACGGATCGAACGGCAGGGCAGCCAATCTACCAAGGATCTGGCACTCAATCGCGTGCTGCACGCGAAGGTCCTGCTGCTAGCGACGGGGGATGGCGCCGGCATCGCCTACCTGGGCAGCGCGAATTTTTCGCGTAAGGCTTGGCTCGGGGACAACCGCGAACTGGGTTTCATAGAACGGATCAACAACGCCCACGCTTTGCGCGAGATCGTTTTGCGCGGCTTGTCGGTCGCACCCAGTAATCATTTCGAAGAACTCCCGGCGCTACCGCCTGAGTCCCCACCCAAGTCTGATCCTGAGGAGATCGGCGAGGATGCGCTGTTTCCGGGCTTCATCGATTTCGTCGTACTCGCCCCGTCACCAGGTGCCGATTGCTTCCGGTTTAGGGTGCACGGTAAGCAGCTGGAGCGGATGGCGGAATACGATATCCACTGGGCAGACATGCTTCTCACATTTGCTGATGGCGTATCACAGGACATCCCCATCGGCCAGTTCCGCAACACGCTGCTCGGCGGCCGCACGCTCGAGTTTCGGCATCG
Organism: Acidovorax sp. 210-6; assembly: GCF_010020825.1. GTDB lineage: Bacteria > Pseudomonadota > Gammaproteobacteria > Burkholderiales > Burkholderiaceae_C > Simplicispira > Simplicispira sedimenti. Next base: position 531,494 of record NZ_JAACJE010000001.1, on the reverse strand, counting down.
GCAAAAGGGCGATCGAAGTTTCTGGTTCCCGTTCCAGTACGGTGGTGAAATCATCGCCGACCGACAAGCCCTGATACATGCGTCCAGTTGGGATTGGCTGGCCTTCCACCTTAATCCCAACGGTGCCGACGAAGGGGAGGACCCAGAATCCACGCAATGGCTGGACGGCCGTAACAGTGCGGCCCTGCCGGTCGCGATGCTTGACGTCGATCGCGAAGCGAACTGTGTGATCGCCATGCAGCACTACCTCTCGTTGTTTTCCAGTGTTGAGGGGTGCTTCGAACGGCGCCTAGCCGAATCGCTCAAGGTCGACGAGCCATCAGCCCGCCAGCGTGCCATTCGTAGCCAAGTCGTCGAACCCCTTTCGGGGCTGGCGACCTTGTTGCAGCGCGAACCCGTGCAGCAGCCGGCCGATCGCTTGTTCAAGCTTGGTGAGCTGGGTCTCTTTGTTGAGTCTTTGGCGCGACAGACCTCGGCAACCGAACGCACTGAATTCGCCAAACTGGTAGCAGGGATCAGGTCAGCGCTTGACGCTGCCAAGGGATCCGACGCCCTGGCTGCCGATTACCACGCGTTCGTCGTGGGTCAATTGCGGTCCGCACCATGAAACAACTTCTCAACGAACAGGCTCCTGACCCGCGCATCCAGGAAGACTGGAATCGGCAGCGTTACACCGCCACGGTCATTCGCGAGCGTCACAAAAAGGGAATCGCTTGCGTGCTGCTAGCCGATGAGGTCGGCATGGGCAAGACCTATACCGCGCTGGCTGCAATCGCCACTCACTTGTTCGAAACACGTCGCAACAATCTCAAGGCTCTGCTGGTAGTTCCCAACGATCTGCTGAGCGCGAAGTGGGAACAGGAAATCCGCACGTTCAATCGCGACTACCTTCAGCACAAGGGGCGAAAACAGCTGCGCCCACTCGTCGTAGGTGGCTACTGGGACCTGGTGCAGAACCTGCACGACTATGAAAACGTGGACGTCCCCCGAATCTCCGAAACGATGCTTAGGAGTTTCGCGTACCTCGTGCTGAAGTGGTTTGACGCGCGCCGTAAGCGCGGCAAGCATCGGCAACGATGGGCCATCTGCGATGGGCTCGACGACCTCCATCCGGACGTTCTGGCGCTCAGTTCGCATCTGTCGCAGCTGGCGCTGAACAACTATCTGGACGAGCAGAAGTCGCTGGAACCAGAACGCTTCGACCAGATGGCCGGGGATCTTGCCGCAGACCAGTCGTATGACTTCCTGAAGGAGCTGCTTCGCGACTTTGGCGCGCAGCAGGATGCCATGGAGCCCAACGTCTACGTGGTCGCCATGTCGAAGTTGCGCCGGGCCAAGTCGAACAACCCGCAGTCAAAACTTTTCGCGTCGTACATCGTGTCGCGTGCGCTCAAGCGCCGGCGCGAGCAGACGCGACAGGGCGTGATTCGATCGGTCGAAAAATCCAACCTCGTCTGCCAATTGCCGGACGCGCCAGCGAGCAAGAAGAAACAATTGGAGGTCCTTGGGGACTGGCTCGGCAAACTCTACTCGACCAAGCTATGGGGGTTCGAGGCAGTGGTCGACGCAACCATTGCCGAGGTCGGATCCGAGCAAGTCGTCGCGGATCTGTTGGGTGAGCATCCTGAGCGATGCATCAAGGCACTTTCTGATCGCATCGTCGAAACCAAGCTTCGGAAGGCGAATATCGCCCTGAGCGTCATCGACGAAATACATAACTGGAAGAACCGCGGTAACGGAGCGCAGGACTTCGCGCAGGTGTTCCGTGAGGCAATCCCCTACAAACTGATGATGTCGGCAACGCCGTTCCAGCTACACCAGGATGAGTTGGGAAGAATCTTCGAATTTGTGGCCGCAGAGCACGACCAGTCGCTTGAGATCGTTCGCCAATTGATCGCGCCGGACGGACACGCATCACGCTGCCTCGCCGCCAGCGCCCACTTCCAGGGCGCCTGGGGTCGGCTCGCCCATGAGGACGTCAGCCTGCTCCAGTCCTTCGTCGACGCCCATCCGAACCATGATGGTGCGAGTCGCCTCGCTGCCTTGTCTTCTTTTGTGGCAGACAATCCCTGCTCTGGGGAGTTTGCTGCCTTTGTTTCTGCATTGGTCGACTACCACCAGTCGATTCAGGGTTTGCGGCAAGGCTTGTCCAAAGTCGTCATCCGGCATACGAAGTCGCGCGACAAGCGCCATGTCCATGCCGGAAGCGACTATGTGCGAGGCGGTTCCCCAAACTACGCCCAACCGCGCAGCGCGCTCTACACGACAGTCGGTCTAGGGGACACGTCGGCCGCCCTACTGAGTTACTTAGGCATGCGGGTCGAACAGCGCGTCCGACAGGATTCGTTGCAAAGTGGTAAAGAGGCGAACGCGCACCTTTTGAGCGGTTTTGCATCGAGCTTTAGCGCGTTTCGGGAGAGCAATAAAGACCTGACTTCGGGCGCCAACGTTTCCAGCGCAACCAAACGCTACCTCCAATTCTTCGAATCAGCGTTGAGCCGGACGACACACCCAAAAGTCTCGGCGACCGTCGATCGGGCGCTGGCCAATTTCCGGGCCGGCAGCAAAACGTTGATCTTCTGCGAACGCTTGGCGACCCAAGACGAAATCGTCCAGATCTTGCGCAACCGAATTGCCAAGGAGGACTTCAAGTCGATCAGCATCGATGACACCAAACGCATGCGCCGCGACATCCTCAGGGACCACCAGGCAGTGGAGCTGTACTGGAGCCGCTCGTGGCAAGCCGCCCATAGAAACTCTGAGAAACACATTGCCAGTCAGGAAGAGATTTCAGCTGCCTTGGAACGATTTGAGGAGCAACTCGGCCGCCTTAACAGTCGTCAGCGCGACAAAATCCTCGATTTGTTATTGCTCGCTGCCCACTCCCCGCACAACTTGTGTACGGACATGTTCCGAGGCATCCTGGAGTCCGAAGTAGCCCTCCGCGTCTATCTGCGGCTTGAGTCCAATCCGGAGCTACAGTCTTTCGACGATGACCCGGAGGACGAACCGGATGCCAATCCCCTGGTGGACGCACTAGGAGACATCACCAATGGCCCGACAATCTGGCACCCGGTGGCCGACTCGGGCGCTTTGCATGCCCGCCTCTGGAATCTGCTTGAGGACGAGTGCGATCAGTTTCAGAACAGCGCGGGATCGGCCGACCTGTCTGCGTTTGCCCACCTCTTGCTGGATGTCGGTCAAGGATTGCGCAAGATCCTGCTGCGACTCGACGCCCTGGCTAGCATCGGAAGCGCACGAGCAGAGCGTCTTGGGGTGGCAGCTGTCGAGCTCATCGCTCATTCGACCGATCATCCCCTGCGCTCACCCTGGCACCGGCTTGAGAGCTTCCTGGGTCAGCTTTGCAACGCCCAAGGCAGCATTCGTCGGCCGCAACAGCACAGTTCGCGTCGTCAGAGCTTGTGGAAGGGCGTCTACCTGCGGGACGAGGAAATCGTGACCGAACTCCACGGCGAGGTTAAACCGGAGACCCGGATCAGCCGATGCGCGGCGTTCAATTCGCCACTATTACCTGACATCCTGGTATGCACCGCGATTGGTTCCGAAGGTATCGACCTCCACCTCAATTGTGATGAGATCATCCATCACGACCTCCCATGGAATCCGGCGCGCTTTGAGCAGCGAACCGGTCGCCTCGATCGGGTCGGCTCCCTAAGTGAGCGCTTGTATCAGGTTGATCCGCAACAGCACCGCCTTGATATTGGCGTGCCATTTCTAGCGTTCGACTACGACGAGTTTCGCTTCAAGACTCTCCACTCACGCGCACAAAAGTTCGAGGTGCTTTTGGGACAACCTGAATTTCCGACCGACGTTGATGAGCGGCTTGACGATCCGGATAACACAGACCCGACTAACGCGGACGAGGACGTTGCAACGAATATCTCGGCTGCTCCATTGGCGTCCCTACCCGCTGAATTGGTTGACCTGATCCGCATGGATCTTTCCGCTGAATCGAACGCCATACCGGGCGTCCCTTAGTCGGGACTCTACAAAATTGCCGACCAGATCCTGGCCACGGTCAAGGCGCTGCTAGAAGCCTAGGGGTTTTGGCTGAAGGCGAGCACTGTGGTGAGGGCCATGCTGATTGCAGTACCCGGTTCAACCAAGAAGTGGCGAGCGCTACTCCAAGATGCTCCAGCGTGAGAACTGCAACCAGGAGTGGCTTTGAATCGCCCAGCCGCCGGCTGCACCACAAGTGTGAATGTTCGAGACCAGCCTGAAGGAGACGCGACGCTCCGACTTGTTCTAGTCGTTTGCAGGCGGCAGGGAATTATTGATGGCTATAGCTCCAATAGGTGCTCGCAGGTCCCGAGACTCAGCCTTTCACGACTCCCATCACAGAGCCTACCGGCTGTCGACGTGATTCACGTCCAACATTTTGATAGCCTGCGCCAAGAACTGATCTCCAGGTATCCAGTTCTTATCAAGTTTTTTCCCGATTCCGCCCTGCGCGAAGTCGCATTTGTAAGTCTTCGCGCGGAGCTGATCAGCTGTCATAGTGGGCAAAGCCAAGCGCCAGTTCATGAGGCCGACAACTATCGCGCCACTATCCTTGCGACATTGCTCGAGCAGGTCATCAAGCGACAGCAGAAAACGGTAGTTCTTACCTTGGTCTACCCGTTGCACGGCGCCGTTGCGAATTCGGCGCGAAAGGGTATCCAGGCTGACCAGGCTTTGCCGGACTGCTGGCCAGTGATTGGCGAAGCGGTGTTCAATAGATTCAGGCAAGTCCCCGAAGGAAAACCACAACATCGCCGGGTCCTTATCAAGCCACGCACTAGGTTTGCTGACCTCAGGAGCGATGTAGATGATCCGGGCATTCCTGACTTCCCCGAGAGCCTGTGGCAGACCGCCTTCGGGAACGCGCAACGCCTGCTCGAGCATTGCTGTTACCGTTTTGTATTTGCCCGTTTCCTGAGAAGCTGAAGCGATCGACTGAAGTTCTTCAATCAAAAAGGCCGCCGAGTTCCTCTCGGCGATGGTGTCCTGCAAACGTCTGTAGATATCAGATTGCTCTTCGCGGAACGAGGTATCTGTGGTTTTAAGCTCAACTAGCAGAAGATCGTTCTTCGAACGACTGAACATCAGCCAGTCGATGTTGGTCGACTGGTTGTTCCCAGATTCGTCAAGCCGCATCTTACGAATGGGAAACTCAGGGCATAGTGACACAAGGTCCTCGTCTAAGGCGGCTGACAAGGCTTCCGCTAGAAAGAAGCCAAGTATTGGCCCGATGGAGCGTTCCACCTGGACCTTCGGAATCATGGAGCCTTGCATAAGTTGCGCCATAAGGGCTTCGAAAAATTCTGTCTCAGTCGGATCGTTGGCTGGCGCGGTGGATGGTCGTGACATGACGTTTTCCTTTCTAAAAATCGTCTATCTCTATTCTTTTGAGCGAGCGTTTTGTTTAGCTGTTTTGCGAGAATTTTTTCCAGACTTTCACCATTGCAAAAGTGTCCAGATTGCAATAAAAGAAGAGCTGCCCACTGATTTTCACTACCTGTAGCTGTAGGCGCACCGCCCGATTGCGGGGTTGGACTATCCGTGCGATGTCATCGACTGCCCCAAGCTCAAGTTTGCTCGCAGCAAGCGAAGTGGCATTGGCTCGTGAAGACGAGGCTCAGCCCAGATGAGCTGTAGTGAACTGGTGAGATATTCAGATGCAAGGCAACGCCCTCTGAGCGAGGCTAGAACATTCAAATAAGCCCACTCCCAATGACGCGTCGGCAGTGGAAATGTGATTCCATTCTCCTGTCTGATCGGGATGTACGGGCTCCGCTCAAGCGAAGGACTCTACCTACGGGTGGAGGATGCGCGCGAGGCGACTCCGGTTTAAGTCTGGAGTCGCCTCTGCAGCGAAAGCTGTCGTCTGGGCATGCATATTCGAATGTCGCCGATTGCGGCCTTTTCGGTCATTCGGCAACATATACCGGTCGCGGTCAGGTCGCATGATTGAACTGCGGTAGGGCCGCTGCGCGTGAATTCTGCGTGGCTTGGAAAAGCGCATGTCGGCAGGGCGCGCTGCGCCAACACCTCACCGCTTCAAGGCAGATTGTCTGATAGCTCAAGTGCAGCAAGGGGGTGCTTGCGAGCAGAGGGTCTCACCTGAACGGCTACGAAATGTTGCATGATCAGCGGATCGCCGCCGCCCCCTTCGCTGGGGCCACAGTCCTACGCACCAGCAACAACTCGAATGACTCCCTCCCAATTTATCGCCCGCTGGCAACACAACAAACTCACCGAACGTGCTGGAGCGCAGGCCCATTTTGATGATCTGTGCGAATTGCTCGGCGTCGACAAGCCGCGCGACCCCGACAACTATTGTTTTGAGCGCGGCGCCAAGAAGTCCAGTGGCAAGGATGGTTGGGCCGATGTTTGGAAGCGCAACCATTTCGCGTGGGAGAACAAGAAGCCGGGCCGCGACCTCGACAAGGCCCTCAAGCAACTCACCGACTATTCACTGCAACTCGAAAGCCCACCGTTGCTCGTGGTGTGCGACCGCGAGCGCATCATCATCCACACCGCCTTTACCGGATACCCAGACGAGCCGCGTGAAATCCGCATCGAAGATCTGGTGGATGACGGCCAGCGGCAAATCCTTAGATGGGTTTTCACCGAGCCGCTGAAGTTGCGGCCCGAAAAGTCCACCGCTGCTGTCACTGAAGAAGCCGCTCATCGTTATGCTGAGCTGGCCGAAACCATGCGCCAACGCGGGGTCAACAGCAACCAGGTTGCGCACTTTTTGGTGCAGTGTCTGTTTTGCATGTTCGCCGAAGACGAAGGGCTGCTGCCGACGAAGATCTTTACGACCTTGCTCGCCGCAGCCAAGAATGACGCGGCCAAGGCCGCAGACCGCATCACTAAGCTGTTCAAGGCGATGCAAGCGCCCGGAGGTGAGTACGGCAACGACGACATCGCATGGTTCAACGGCGGCTTGTTCAAGCACATAGCGGTTCCAGCACTCACCGCTAGCGATCTAGAAACACTGCGCTCTGCCTCCGCCGACATGGACTGGCGCGCGATTGATCCCACAATCTTCGGCACGCTTTTCGAACGTGGCCTGGGTAGCAGCCGCGCGGCTCTGGGCGCGCACTACACCGACACAGGCACCATCGCGAAGCTCGTGGAACCCCTCGTGCGCGATCCGCTGCTGCATGAATGGCATGCAGTGCACGAAAAGATCGCAAAGCTCGCCCCCAGGTTCGGCATGGTGAAAGCGCGCGGCAACAAATTTCGGGCAAATGACGCTCTGAAGCAAGGCCAAGGGCTCTATCAAGGCTTTCTGCTTCGTCTGGCCGAATTTCGGGTTCTGGACCCGGCCTGTGGTAGCGGCAACTTTCTCTATCTGGCACTAAAGGCCCTGCGCGATGTTGAAAAGCGGTCCCAGGTGGAAGCGCAGGAACTGGGTCTTCAGGCCGAGGTCAATTTGCAGACCGGCCCGCACAACATTTTGGGTCTGGAGATCAACGAGTTCGCCGCCGAACTTGCGCGGGTGACGGTATGGATTGGCGACATCCAGTGGTGCCGGCAGAACGGCTGGCAGCACAGCCTGAACCCAATTCTGAAGCCGTTGGATGGCATCGAACACCGGGACGCTCTGCTGAACGCCGATGGCAGCAAAGCCGCGTGGCCCAAGGCAGATGTGATTGTCGGCAACCCTCCGTTCATCGGCAATAAGAGGATGCGCGGCGAACTGACTGGGCCTTACGTGGACGCATTGCGTCAAGCCTATCGAGACCACAACTTGAACGGCGTGGACTTGGTTTGTTTCTGGTTTGAGAAGGCACGCTTGCAGATTGAAGCAGGCGAACTAAAAGCGGCGGGTCTGGTTTCCACGAACTCCATTCGAGGCGGCGCGAACCGCGAGGTTCTCAAACGCATCTTGGAGAAGTCGCGCATCTTTCTAGCGTGGAGCGACGAAGAGTGGTGGGACAACGGCGCGGCTGTGCGGGTCTCCATGACCGGGTTTGGACAAAGCGCGATGCAGCCACAGCTTGATGGGATTGAAGTCGTAGCCATTCACGCAGACCTCACAGCGGACATCGATGTGACGAAGGCACCTAAGTTGCCTGAAAACTTGAATAGGTCATTTCAGGGCGTGACGCCGTCAGCGTCAGTGAGAAGAACGCTGCGAGAAAAGCTCGGCTTGCCGCAAGCCAGCTTTAGCTTGGACGGGCACGAAGCCAGAGAAATGCTGCGAGAGCCCCCCACAGTGAACGGGGAGTCCATGGCCGCCGTTGTTCGTCCCTATTTGGGTGCGGACGACATCACTTCGCGCCCGCTTGACAGATTCACCGTCAATTTCGTGGGCCGCGATGAGAAGTCCGCCGCCAATTTCGATAAGCCGTTTGCGGCCATCTCGAACGTGCGTTTGCATCGGCAGCATACTGATCGCTTCAACGACTTCCAGAAGTATCCGTGGTGGCAGTTCGCTTGGCCTCGACCAGAAATGTTCGCAGCGCTCAACAAGCTGTCGCGCTTCATCTCAATTCCACGTCACGCGAAACACTACCTCTGCGCGTGGACGCACTCTGCTGTCACGCCGGGAGATGCGCTTGTCGTTGTCGCTCGCGATGACGACACCAGCATCGGTATTCTCCAATCCCGTATCCACGAAGTTTGGGCGTTGCGTAGTGGCTCGGCGCTTGAAGACCGGCCGCGTTACACGCACACCACGTGCTTCGAAACGTTCCCATTTCCGGAGGGCTTAACGCCAAACATTCCCGCCGCCGCATACGCCAGCGATAAAAGGGCACAGGCAATCGCAACAGCCGCCAAAGAACTATTCAAGCTGCGCGACCACTACCTCAATCCGCCCGAATGGACCGATTGGACTCTCACGCCAGAAGAACAGGCCGCAGGATTCCCGGCGCGACCCGTAGCCAAGCCGGGACACGAAGACGACCTAAAACAGCGGACACTTACGAACCTCTACAACGTCAGCCCTGCGTGGTTGAACTTGGCGCACGAAGCCTTGGACAAGGCTGTGGCGGATGCATACGGATGGACCGACTTCACCCCGCAATGGACTGATGAAGAAATCCTCGGCCGCTTGCTCGCGTTGAACAAGCAGCGCAGCGCAAAGCCTTGATCGCGTGCATTCCCGAGCGGAAACACGGGGAGGTGTGCGATCAGGCAGGCCATTGCCTAGTGGATGTAGAGGTTTGAAGGGATAACGTCTAAACGTTAGAACGTTCACTTGTCTGAGCTGAGTCGGTCGTGGATGACTGCTATCAGCATTGACTCGGACATCTTGCTCGCGGGCGTCGAACTTCCGCAACCAGCCTCTTGCAGTCATTGCGGCATGTAGGGCCTGCTCGAACCTCAAGAAGTTCTCGCAAAAAAAGAGCGCTCAAAGCTAGCGCTCTTCTTTATATAGCAACAAGTTCTTACCGGGCCGAGGTCAGCTCCGCAAATCTAGCTCTTCTCTACTCGTTGAATTCGGGTTTACGACTTTACCGTTACAAATAACCACCCCGCAAACCCGCATGAATGCTGGTGGCTTGTTTACGACTTTATTTGCGTGTTTACGACTTTAATTACCCAGAATAGCCGGTCATTCGACCGTCACGCTCTTGGCGAGGTTTCGGGGCTTGTCCACATCCGTCCCGCGCGCGCAGGCGGTGTGGTAGGCCAGCAGTTGCAGCGGCAGCACGTGCAGGATGGGTGACAGGGCGCCGTAATGCTCGGGCATGCGAATGACGTGGATGCCCTCACTGCTTTCGATGTGCGTGTCGGCATCGGCCAGCACATAGAGCACGCCGCCGCGGGCGCGCACTTCCTGCATGTTGCTCTTGAGCTTCTCCAGCAGCGCATCGTTCGGTGCCACGGTGACCACGGGCATGCTGCTGGTCACCAGCGCCAGCGGGCCATGCTTGAGTTCGCCAGCCGGGTAGGCCTCGGCGTGGATGTAGCTGATCTCCTTGAGCTTGAGCGCGCCCTCCAGCGCAATGGGGTAGTGCAAGCCCCGGCCCAGGAAGAGTGCGTTTTCCATGCGGGCAAAGTCTTCCGCCCAGCCCATGACTTGCGGCTCCAGCGCCAGCACGGCCTGCAGGGCCACGGGCAGGTGGCGCATGGTCTGGAGGTGTTCAGCCTCTTGCGTTTCACTCAGGCGCCCACGTGACTGCGCCAGGGCCAGCGTCAGCAGGAACAGGCCTGCCAGTTGGGTGGTGAAGGCCTTGGTGCTGGCCACGCCGATTTCGACCCCGGCGCGGGTGATGTAGGCCAGCTCGCACTCGCGCACCATGGCGCTGGTGGCCACGTTGCAGATGGTGAGCGTATGGCGCATGCCCAGGCTTTGGGCGTGGCGCAGCGCGGCCAGGGTGTCGGCGGTTTCGCCGCTCTGGCTGATGACCACGACCAGGGTGCGCGGGTCCGGCACGCTGGTACGGTAGCGGTATTCACTGGCCACCTCCACCTGGGTCGGGATGCCGGCGATGTCCTCCAGCCAGTACTTGGCCGTGCAGCCGCTGTAGTAGCTGGTGCCGCAGGCCAGGATGAGCACGCGGTCGATTTCCTTGAATACGCGCCAGGCGGCGGTGCTCGGCTTGCCGTCCTGGGCCAGGCCATCGAACAGCTCGGGCACGATGCCCTGCACACCTTCGAGCGTGTCGGCAATGGCGCGCGGCTGCTCAAAGATTTCTTTCTGCATGTAGTGCCGATACGGCCCCAGTTCGGCCGCGCCGCTGAAGGCCTGCACGGTGCGCACAGGGCGCTGCGCAGGCGTGAGCGGCGCGCGGTCTTTGCCCACGATCCAGTAGCGGCCCAGTTGCAGGTCCACCAGGTCGCCTTCTTCCAGGTACACGATCTGGTCGGTGACACCCGCCAGGGCCATGGCATCGCTGGCCAGGAAATGCTCGGCACCATCCTGCCCCACGCCCAGGATGAGCGGCGAACCGGCGCGTGCACCCACCACGCGGTGCGGCTCGTCCTTGTGCAACACGGCTATGGCGTAGGCGCCGCGCAGCTCGGCAATGGCCGCCTGTACCGCTTGGAACAAATCACCGTCGTAGTGGCTGTCCACCAGGTGGGCGATGACCTCGGTGTCTGTCTGGCTGGCAAAGACATAGCCACGCGCCTGCAGTTGCGTGCGCAGCTCCTCGTGGTTTTCGATGATGCCGTTGTGCACCAGGGCTACACGGCCGGGGCGCTGCGCGCCATCCGCGGCTGCCTCGGCGCCGGGTCCAACGCTGAAATGCGGGTGCGCGTTGTGCACCGCCGGTGCACCATGCGTGGCCCAGCGCGTGTGGGCAATGCCGGTGGCGCCTTCGATGTGCTCAGTCTGCACCTGCGCCAGCAACTCGGCCACGCGGGCCGTGCTGCGTGCGCGCTGCAAGCCTGCAGGCCGCGCGACATCGGGGCTGGCGGCATGCACCGCCAGGCCGCAGGAGTCGTAGCCGCGGTATTCCAGCCGCTGCAGGCCTTGCACAAGAATGGGAACGATGTTGCGCCGTGATACCGCGCCGACGATGCCGCACATGGTTTTCTCCTGCCTGGTGGAATGCAATGGCGCGATGGTAGGCAGAGAAATGCAAAATTTCAGATTGATTTTCTTTTGTTTTTGAAATTAAATTTCAATCAATCAACCGCATGTAATTTTTCATCAAAAGACTAAACAATATGGAAGAAATGGTCTTGGATGCCGTGGACCTGAAGCTGCTGGACCTGCTGCAGGACGATGCCACGCGCAGCAACCAATGGCTGGCCGAGCAGGTGCATGTGTCACCCCCCACCTGCCTGCGGCGCGTGCGGCGCCTGCACGAATGCGGGCTGATCGAGCGGCAGGTGGCCATTGTCCAGCCCGAGCGGCTGGCTGCCCTGCAAGGGCACGGGCTGGCGTGCATCGTGGAGGTGTCGCTCGACCGCCAGGGCGCCGAGTGGCTGGACGCCTTCGAGGCCCGCGCTGTGCAGGAACCCGGCGTGCAGCAATGCTGGCGCGTGTCACCGGGACCGGACTTTGTGCTCGTGCTGCACACGCACGACATGCCCGCCTACCTGGCGCTGGCGCAGCGCCTGTTCACGGGCGACGCCAATGTGCGCAATGTGAAGGCCTTTTTTGCTACCAAACGAGCAAAATTTTTGACAAAAGTGGCTGTAACGACCGTCAAATAAGCGCAAGCAGCTATTATATTTATAGCATTGCAACAGACCAGCACACACTGACCGTGCAGCCCGCACCAGGCGCCGCCTGCGCGCTCACGGTGCCGCCGTGGCGCTGGGCGATGGCGCGCACGGCCGCCAGGCCGCAACCCACGCCGTCGAACTCGCTTTCGCGGTGCAGGCGCTGGAAGATGCCGAACAGCGCCTGCGCGCGCGCGGGGTCAAATCCCGCGCCGTTGTCCTGTACGCACAAGGTGCAGTGCCCGTCTGCGCCGCATTCGGCGGTCACGCGGATCTGGGCCGGGCTGCGCGCTTGCGTGAACTTGAGCGCATTGCCGATCAGCTCGGCCAACAGTTGACGCAGCAAGGCAGGGTCGCCCTGCACGGTAGGCCAGGGGCCGTCTGCCTGCCACTGCACCGTGCGGTCTGCGCAGCGCGGCGCCAGGGCCTCGCGCACTTCGTGCACCAGCGCCCCCAGGTCCACGGTCTGCGGCGTGAACGGTGCGCGCGCAATGCGCGCCAGTTGCAGCAGGCCGTCGAGCATGCGACCCATGCGGCGGGCAGACTGGTCCATGGTGGCCAGAAATTCCAGCGCCTCCTGGCGGGTGGCTGCGTCCAGGCCAGGCGCCTCCTGCAACAGCTCATGCACCAGCGGGCCGAAGGAGGTGATGTGGCGCAGCGGTGCGCGCAGGTCGTGCGAGACGGCGTGCGTCCAGGCCTGCAGCGCGGCGCCTTGCTCCGCCAGTTGCTGATCGCGCTGCGCCAGCAAGGTGCGCAGTGCGGGGGCGTCGAGTGCGTCGTACCGATCCGCTCCCGGCTCGGGGCACCCGGAAGACTCCGACGGGGCCGATGGCACTGCGCTCATGGCTTGGGCTGCTTGGTGGGGCGCTGCCAGTTCGCAATGGCCACTTGCTTGCCGCGCGCCACAGCCAGGGCGCCTGCAGGCACGTCCTTGGTGATGGTGGAGCCGCCACCCACCGTGGCCCCGGCGCCCAGGGTGACAGGCGCCACCAGCACGCAATTGCTGCCCACATGCACATCGGCCTCGATCACAGTGCGGTGCTTGTTGGCGCCGTCGTAGTTGGCGGTGATGCTGCCCGCGCCGTAGTTCACGCGCTCGCCCACGCTGGCGTCGCCCAGGTAGGCCAGGTGGTTGGCCTTGGCACCATCGGCGAGCTGGGAGTTCTTCACCTCCACGAAGTTACCGATGTGCACCTCGCGCCCCAGCACGGCGCCAGGGCGCAGGCGTGCAAACGGGCCGACGAGCGCGCCCGCGCCCACGCTGGCACCGAGCTTCTCGCCGTCGATGTGGGTGTAGGGGTGGACGACGGCGCCCGCCGCAATGCGCGCATTGGCAATGCAACAGTGCGCGCCCACCTGCACGCCTTCGCCCAGCTCCACGGCGCCGGTGAAGATGCAGCCCACATCGATCTCGACATCCTGCTCGCAGCGCAGCTGGCCGCGCACGCCGGTGCGCGCGTCGTCGCGCAGGTCAAAGCGCGCGGGGTCCATCAGGCGCACGCCCTGCTCCATCAGGGCGCGGGCCTGGCGCAGTTGGTGGGCGCGCTCCAGCTCGGCCAGTTGCAGGGGGCTGTTCACGCCGGCCACCTGCAGCGCATCGTCGATGCGGTGGGCCGCCACCGGAAGCCCGTCGGCCACGGCCATGGCGACGATGTCGGTCAGGTAGTACTCGCCCTGGGCGTTGTGGTTGGTCAGGCGCGCAAGCCAGGGTTTGAGCAGGCGCGCAGGCACGGCCATGATGCCGCTGTAGATCTCATCGATGGCACGCTGGGCTTCGCTCGCGTCCTTGTGCTCGACGATGCCCGCCACCTGCCCTGCGCCATCGCGCAGGATGCGGCCATAGCCCGTGGGGTCGGGCAGGCGCACGGTCAGCAGCGCCAGCTGCCCCCCCGCCTGCGACGCGGCCACCAGCGCGCGCAGTGTGTCGGCTTGGGTCAGCGGAACGTCGCCCGAGAGCACCACTACTGTGCCGTCATCCGCCAGGCAGGGTACGGCCTGCTGCACGGCGTGGCCGGTGCCCAGCTGCGGCTCCTGGCGCACAAACTTCAGGTCATATTGGCCTGCAACGCTCGCCAGTCCTGCGGTAGCCGCTTCAACTTCTGTAGCACCATGACCGGTGATGACGATGGCGCTGCGCGCCTGCAAATGCGCAGCCTGGTCGAGCACGTGGTGCAACAACGGGCGGCCCGCCAGGCGCTGCAGCACCTTGGGCGTGCGGCTTTTCATGCGCGTGCCCTTGCCGGCCGCCATGATGAGGATGTCTATGGGTGTCATGGGATGGTGTGGATGCTAGTGTAGTGTTGCACTCTGATTGGTACTTTCAGCCAGTGGCCAAGGGGTCAGCTGCTAGGCGCAGGGGCGCAGGCATTACGGGTAACGTCAAGCCACTGCAACAACGCAGATGGCCCCTTGGCCACTGGCCCCAAGGGAGCCCCGAAAAAGCTGCCCAGCGTCGTTGCAGCCCTTGGCAAGGGCACCACCATTGCCTGCGCGCTGCGCCTAGCCGGGCAGCTTTTTCGGGGCTCTGAAAGTGCCAATCAGAGTGAAACACTGCACTAGGTGCGGCGCACACCGACGCGCGACCGCGGTGGCCCGGATTATCCGCTGTGCAGTCCCCAGGGAATGCGCCGCACCGCACCCCGGGCGAGCAGCGAAGCCACCCAGGGGCGTGCCAACGCCCATACCGCCAGCCCCAGCAGGCCTTTGGCCAGTCGTCCTGCGGCGTCCAGCAAGACCAGGCCCGCCTGGCCCAGGTCGCGCGCCGGTGCAGCCACGGTCTGCCGCCAATCGAGCGGTGCCACAGCCGCTGCGGGCAGCGCCGCCCACCGCCAAGCCAGCGCCGGCCCACCATCGTGCTGTGGCCAGGCTTCAAGCACGGCGTGGCTGTGGGCAGGCAGCACAACGCACTCCCCTGCGTGCAGCACCATGTCGGTGGAGGGCTGTCCGGCCGCTGACACCGTCAGCCAGGCCCGCCCCTGGACCAGGGTCAAACGGCCACTGCCGCGCGGGTGCAAGGACAGCGCCCGGCCGGGCAGCAAGCCCCAGCTCCCCGCCGGGGGCAGCAGGCTCTGGGAACCGAGGGAAGGGATCGTGTCGCACATGACAGCTCCTTTTGCATCAATGAAGCCACATGATCCGCCGCCAGCGCTTGGCAGTCCAATGAATTGACGCTAGGCTATTGATTCCCTAATCGCATCAATGGCACCATGAGCACCCTTGCATCGGCCAGCCCGGTACTGCGCACCCGCCCCGTGGGGGTGGGCCACTGGCGCGCCTTCCTCTGCGTGGCGCGGCACCTGAACTTTCGGGCTGCGGCCGAGGAACTGGCACTCACCCAGTCGGCGGTGAGCCGCCAGATCCAGGCGCTGGAGGACGAGGTGGGCATCGCCCTCTTCCTGCGCCACACGCGCGCGGTGGAACTGACCAGCGCCGGTGCGCAGTTGCTGCGCACCGTGGGCCCGGCGGTCGAACGCATGGACGCGGCCGTGCGCCAGGTGCGCCAAACGGCGGGGCGCAAGAGCGTGGCGATCACCACCTGGTCGAGCTTTGCGTCGATGTGGCTGATCCCGCGCATGGAGGCCTTCCAGCAGGCGCACCCGGACATCGACATCCGCATCGACGCCAGCGACAGCCACACCGACCTGGACACCGCCGACCTGGACCTGGCGCTGCGCTACAGCGCGCCCGGCCCGCGCGTGCACGGCGGCCAGCGCTTGTTTGGCGAGCAATTGGCCGTGGTGGCCAGCCCGTGGCTGCTGAAAAGCGCAGCGCCGGTGCGCCAGAGCAGCGATCTGGAGCAGTTCACCCTGATCGAGGCCGGGGACGCGCACCGCAGCACGCACCTGCAATGGCTGTCATGGCGGCGCTGGTTCGACGCGCAGGGATGCCCGCTGCTGCAGCCCCAGCGCTGGCTCTATTTCAACTACGCGCACCAGATCGTGCAGGCCGCCCTGGCCGGCCAGGGCCTGGCCCTGGCGCGCCTGCCACTGGTGGCCGATGCGCTGGCCAGTGGTGACCTGGTGGAGGTGCTGCCGGGCACGCGGCTGGACTCGCCACTGGCCTATTGGCTGCTGCTGGGCCCGCGCAGCCGCCAGCGCCCGGAGGCTCAGGCTTTTACGGCCTGGCTGCGCCAGGAGGCTGGCGCCACGCGCCGTTTTCTGGGCGAGGGCTCTGAAGACGCCGATCAGGCGTAACGCTTGTTGCGCAGGTTCTCTTTCATCTGCTGCAGGATGGGCTGCAGCGAACTGCCGATGCGCAAGGCCACGCAGGTCACCAGCACATCGATGATGAGCAGGTGCAGAAGGCGCGAAACCATGGGGCTGTAGCGGTCGTAGCCCTCGGGATGATCGGCCGAGAGGTGGATGAGGCACGCGCTGGCCAGGGGCGAGCCACTGGCTGTGATGGCGATGGTGGTGGCGCCGTTCTTGCGCGCAATGTCGGCCGCGTCCATCAGGTCGCGCGTGCGGCCCGAGTTGGAGATGATCACCAGGCAGTCGCCCGGCCCCAGCAGCGTGGCACTCATCACCTGCATGTGGCCGTCACTGGTGGCGTTGCAGGTCACGCCCAGGCGGAAGAACTTGTGCTGCGCGTCCTGGGCCACGATACCCGAGTTGCCCGCACCGTAGAACTCGATGCGCTTGCCCATCTTCCAGGTGTCGGCAATGGCGCTGGCCGCGCACTCTATGGCCACGGTGCTGGCGGCGTTGCGGTACTGCAGGAAGGCTGCCACGGCGTTGTCCACCACCTTCACCAGCACGTCGCCGGTCTTGTCGTCGGCGTCCACACTGCGGTGGATGAAGGGCACGCCCTCGCTCACGCTGCCCGCGAGCTTGAGCTTGAAGTCGGCCAGCCCGTCGTAGCCCATGCTGCGGCAAAAGCGCACCACGGTGGGTTTGCTGACATGGGCGCGCTCGGCCAGTTCGCGCACGGGCAGACGGGCAAAGGCGCGTGGGTCTTGCAGTACCAGTTTCCCCACACGCTGCTCGGCCGGGGCCAGAGAGGGCAGGGAGGCGGTGATTCGATCCAGCATGGTGTTGGTAGGGGTGTGCGGGCACTTGTGAATGTAACGCCGTTTCATGGCAACCCTGCGCCAGAGGGAGGCATACACTTGAGGGTTGCGCAGCGCCCGCAGCGGCGCCACACAAACCCTCGAGGATTTGCATGAACCAGCTCGAAGCACTCAAACAGTTCACCACCGTGGTGGCCGACACCGGCGACTTCCGCCAACTGGCCCAGTTCCAGCCGCGCGACGCCACCACCAACCCTTCGCTGATCCTCAAGGCCGTGCAAAAGCCCGAATACGCGCCGCTGCTGCAGTCCACCGTGCAGCGCTGGAAGGGCCGCCCCATGGACGAAGTCATCGACCGCCTGCTGGTGCGCTTCGGCGGCGAGATCCTCTCCACCATTCCGGGCCGTGTGTCCACCGAGGTCGATGCGCGGCTGAGCTTCGACACCAGCGCCACCGTGTCGCGGGCCGAGCGCATCATCGAGCTGTACCAGGCCGAGGGCATCCACATCGACCGCGTGCTCATCAAGATCGCCGCCACCTGGGAAGGCATCGAGGCCGCACGCAAGCTCGAGAGCAAGGGCATCCACACCAACCTCACACTGCTGTTCTCTTTTGTGCAGGCAGTAGCCTGTGGCCAGGCCAAGGTACAGCTCATCTCGCCCTTTGTCGGCCGCATCTACGACTGGTACAAAAAACAGGCGGGCGCAAGCTGGGATGAGGCCGCCATGGCCGGTGCCAACGACCCCGGCGTGCAGTCGGTGCGTCGCATCTTCAACCACTACAAGCGCTTTGGCGTGGCGACCGAGGTCATGGGTGCGAGCTTCCGCAACGTGGGCCAGATCATCGCGCTGGCGGGCTGCGATCTGCTGACCATTGCGCCCGAGCTGCTGGCGCAACTGGCACAGTCCGACGCACCGGTGGCCCGCGCTCTGGACGCAGAGGCCGCACGCTCCATGGACCTGCCCGCGGTGCAGTACGACGAAGCGGGCTTTCGCTATGGACTCAACGAAGACGCCATGGCCACGGAGAAACTGGCCGAGGGCATCCGCGCGTTTGCGGTGGACACAGTCAAGCTCGAACAGATCATCCTGGCGGCCTGAAGCCACAGACACCCCGGCGGGGCGCACGCGCCCTAGTTACACTTGAGCATCGCGCCCGCGCGGCGGGCCACAGGATACCGATTCATGCATTCAGTCGTCATCAGCGGCACGGGTCTTTACCAGCCGCCCCACACCATCACCAACGCCGAGCTGGTGGAATCCTTCAACCGCTACGTGGACCTGCAGAACGCCCAGCATGCCACCGAGATTGCCGCAGGCACGCGCGAGCCGCTGCAGCACTCCAGCGTGGAGTTCATCGAGAAGGCATCGGGCATCAAACAGCGTTATGTGCTCGAAAAATCCGGCATCCTCGACCCGACACGCATGTACCCGCGCTTGCAGGAGCGGCCTGACGACCAACTCTCGCTGATGGGCGAGCTCGCCGTTGCCGCGTCCCAGCAGGCGCTGCAGCAGGCGGGCAAGACCGGCGCCGACATCGACGCCGTGCTGTGTGCGGCCTCCAACATGCAGCGCGCCTACCCCGCCATGGCCGTGGAAATCCAGCAGGCCCTGGGTGCAGGCGGCTATGGCTTCGACATGAACGTCGCCTGCTCGTCGGCCACTTTTGCCATTGAGCAGGCCGTCAACGCCGTACGCACGGGCAGTGCGAAGTGCGTTCTGGTGGTCAACCCCGAGATCACCTCGGGCCACCAGGCCTGGAACGACCGCGACTGCCACTTCATCTTTGGCGACGTCTGCACGGCAGTGATCGTCGAACGCGCCGACACGGCCACCACCGCCGACGCCTGGGAGGTGCTGGGCACGCGCCTGGCAACCCAGTTCTCCAACAACATCCGCAACAACTTCGGCTTTCTCAATCGCAGCGAGGACAGTGACCCGAACGCACGCGACAAGACCTTCCGCCAGGAAGGCCGCAAGGTGTTCAAGGAGGTGGTGCCCATCGCCGCCGCCCACATCGAAGGCCACCTGAGCGACCTGGGCCACGCACCCAGCGCCGTGCGCCGCTACTGGCTGCACCAAGCCAACCAAGGCATGAACCAGCTCGTCATAAAGAAGCTGGCGGGCGACGCCAGCGCCGATCTGGCGCCACTGATTCTGGATGAGTTCGCCAACACCGCCTCGGCGGGTTCCATCATCGCCTTCCACAAGCACCGCGCCGACCTGGCAGCAGGCGATGTGGGCGTGATCTGCTCCTTTGGTGCTGGTTACTCGGTGGGCAGCGTCGTGCTGCGCAAGCGCTAACCCCACAGACTCCATGGCCGCCGCCTTTCCACGGTGCGACGAAACGCCGCAGTGGGCGCAACTGCGTGCGCACCATGCGGCGCAGGGGGCGCACTTTGATTTGCGCCATGCCTTTGCCGAAGACACGCAGCGCTTTGCGCATTTCAGCCAAGAGGCACCCCAGGTATTTGCCGACCTGTCCAAAAACCTGTGGGACCAAAAGACTGAAGCCCTGCTGCTGGACATGGCAAGCGCCTGCGGCCTGGCGCAGCGGCGCGACGCCATGCTGGCGGGGCAGCGCATCAACACCACCGAGAACCGGCCCGTACTGCACACCCTGTTGCGCCGCCCTGCCGGGCTAGAGCTGCCGGGTGACGAGCCCTGGTTGCCCCAGGCACTGCAGCAGGTGCACACCACGCTGCAGGCCATGCTCGACTGCGCCGAGGCGCTGCGCAACGACCCCACCATCACCGATGTGGTGAACATCGGCATCGGCGGCTCGGACCTGGGGCCGCAAATGGCGGTGCTGGCGTTGGAGCAGTTCCGCGTTCCGGGCAAGCGCTTTCATTTCGTCTCCAACATCGATGGCCACGAGCTCAAGCGCGTGCTGCGTGCGGTACGGCCCGAAAGCACGGTCTTCCTGGTGGCCTCCAAAACCTTCACCACGCCGGAGACCATGACCAATGCCCGCTCGGCGCTCGACTGGTTTGTGGCCCAGGGAGGGCAGGATGTGGCGCGGCACTTTGTGGCGCTGACCTGCAACGTGGAGGCGGCGCGCCAATGGGGCATCACCACCACCTTCGGGTTCTGGGACTGGGTCGGCGGACGCTATTCGCTCTGGTCGGCCATCGGCATGCCCATCGCCATCGCGATCGGAGCCGAGGGTTTTCGCATGCTGCTGGCGGGTGCGCATGCCATGGACGAGCATTTCCGCACCGCGCCACTGACCACCAACCTACCGGTGCGCCTGGCACTGCTGGATGTCTGGTACCGCAACTTCCTGGGTTTTTCCAGCCGCTGTATCGCCCCGTACCACGCGGGCCTGCGCCGCCTGGCGGCGCATTGGCAACAACTGGAAATGGAAAGCAACGGCAAGCGTGTGGACCAAACAGGGCGCACCCTGCCCTTTGCGACCTCACCGGTACTCTGGGGTGAGCCTGGGAGCAACGGGCAGCATGCCTTTTTTCAGATGTTGCACCAGGGCACCGACGTGCTGCCGCTGGAAATCGTGGCGGTGCGCCAATCGGCACACGGCCTGCCCGGTCACCACGAGATGCTGCTAGCCAACGCCCTGGCGCAAGCCCAGGCATTGATGCTGGGCCGCGCCAGCGACTGCGGGCACCGCCATTTCCCGGGCAACCGCCCCAGCACCTTTTTGTTGCTCGACGCGCTCACACCCACATCGCTGGGAGCACTGATCGCTCTGCAAGAGCACCGGGTGTTTGTGAGCGGCGCACTGTGGGGCATCAACAGTTTTGACCAGTGGGGCGTGGAGCTGGGCAAGGTGCTGGCCAACGACCTGCAACAGCGTTTGGCCAGTGGCAACGTCGAGGGGCTGGACGCCTCGACCGCCGGCATGCTGTGCCGCCTGCGGCAGGATGGCTCCCACTGACACGCGCGGTGTCTGGACCAGAGAAACCCACCAACCGCGTTCAGGTCGTGGAGCGGTAGATACGCGCCGCCGAGCCCGCCTGCCCATAGGTAGGGGCCGGTTCGGCAGGAGGCAGGATGGAAGCGGCCTGCCGATCCACCAACGCCCCCAGGCGAGCAAGCTGCTCACGCTGCATGGCAAGCTGATTGCTCACCGCCTGCATGCGTGGCCGCAAGGCCTCGGGCCAGGGCTGGCCTTGCAAGCCACGGCTTGCCTGGATCAAGGCGTCCAGGTCTCTGCGCAGCTGCGCGCTGGATTGCTCCGCCGCCAAAGCATCGGCCGCCACAAGGGCGGCCGACATCTTTGCGAGTTGCTGTTCAACGGCTTGGAGCGCGGCTTCGGGCGTCATGGGCTGGAGTGTAGTGCCAGCAGGGCCTCCGTGGTACAGAAGGTTGCATCCCTGCAAGGCGTTGCCGCCGTGACCCATTCCATGGGCCGCCAAACGCTCAAATCTTGGTGCGCGAGAGGAATTCCTGGCTGTTCGCCAGCATTTTGTCGGCCACGACCTCGGCATCGACCTTGAACGTGCCGTTTTCGATGGCAGCGCGCACGGCCTTGACCTTGCCGGCGTCAAAATCGCCCTGCACCCGGGCTGCATTGTCCAAACCCTGGGCCGCCTTGGACAGCGTGACGGGCACGCCGGCCGACGCCACTGCGGCAGCAGCCGCTGCGCTGCCTGCAGGTGCCGCACCTGTGCTGGCAGCTGGCACGGCCTTGGCTTGGCTTTTGGCCGCCGCACCGGGCGAGAGACCGCCCGGCATTTCCGGTGTTTGTCCTATTTTCATCGCTTGCTCCTAGGGCTCTGGCAACACAGGGCCCGGTAGCAATGTTTTCGACCCGCTGGACGCAGACTTTAGCGGTATTTCCCAAAAAACACCTAGAGTTGGGCGCTTATCGTCCCATCATCGAGCACAATTCCCTGAATTATTCTTCCATTCGTCATTCTGACGCGCACAGTTTGGCCCACGGCCCCGGCAGACATGGCCTGCCCCGCCGCCGTGATGGCAAAGCCGGGTCCCTGCGCTTGCACCCGTACCTGGGCGCCATGGGTGAACAATTGCGGCGCCTTGACCATGGATTGGCGCAAGGCCTGCCCTGCCTGCAGCGGCTGTGCCGCCACCTGCCCCACCCACAGCGCGGGGTCGGCGAGCACGGGGGAGTGCGAAGCCGCCCAATCGACTTCGGCCTGGACGGCATCGGCAGCCGTCAACACTGCCCCCGAAGCCACATTGCCCGCCAGCACCCACGCCGGGCCGTAGGCCTTGACCGTGACGGGAAGGAACACATTCCAGCGGGTGGCACCCTCCGCACAACGCAACCCCAGGCGTGTGCGGCCCCACAGCCGGCCTCCGGTGGGCAAATAGGGCTCTGCGCGCGCACAGGGCGCCAGGCGCAAATGGGGATCCAGCGAACCGACGGTGACTTCCAAGCGCAGGGGGGATGTTTCGGCCAGCCCGCTGCTGCGCAAGGCTTCGTCGGCCCAGCGTTGCGCGACCTGGCTCCAATCCATCTGGGCGTGGGCCTGCACTCCCGTCAAAGCCAAGGCCATGAGACACAGCACGCGGGCCGCCAGGCGGTACAGCGCCACCGGCGGGAGGGTCTGGAAAGGAACAATGGAACGTTGCATGGCGGCTCTCCCGCAGTGGCTTGCGCGGCCCGCGCAGTGCGGCCGTACGTGGGGAATCGTCGAAGCCCGGTCACCGGCTGCGCTGTGCCTCGAACACTGATGAGCACTTTAGGCCCGATGAGGGCCGACGAAGCGGCAAATTGCGCACCCATCACCACGTTCTTCGGGCTTTAGAAAAGTGGGGGCATTTCCATAATCAGCCCATGCCGGAAGTCCGCCTGGACACTCCGGCGCCGTGCAATCCGTGGTGCGAGGTCCCCATGCTAGACAAGATGACGAACCGGCTCGATTTCCAAGGCAAGGCCCTGGTGCTGCGTGCCGAGCGCCAGCGCGTCATTGCCAGCAACATCGCCAACGCCGATACCCCAGGCTACGTGGGCCGGGACATGAAATTCAGCGAGGCGTTGCGCGCAGCCACAGGAACCGAACCCAAGACCATGGCAACCACAGGTGGAACGCCCGCCGCTGCCGACGCGCGGCACTTTGCCCTCTCGTCCACCCTGCCCAGCAGCCAGAACGGCAAGCTCGGTTACACGGTGCAAACCCAGCCCTCGCTGGACCAGAACACCGTGGACATGGACCGAGAACGCGCCAATTTTGTGGACAACGCCGTGCGCTACGAGGCCACGCTGCGTTTCTTCAACGGACAGGCCAAGACCATGCTCAGCGCCATCACCGGCCAGTGATGACAGCAGAAAGCGAAATTCATCATGTCGATGTTCTCCATCTTCAACGTCTCGGGCAGCGCGGTCAGCGCGCAGTCCCAACGCCTCAACGTGGTCGCCAGCAACCTGGCCAACGTCGATGCCGTGGCCGGCCCCGACGGTAGGGCCTACAAGGCGCGCCAGGTGGTTTTCCAAACCCAGCCCATGGGACCGGACAACGCCGCCGGGGTGCGCGTATCCGCCATCAAGGAAAGCGAAACCCCTGGGCGCCGCGTGCACGACCCCAGCCACCCGGCTGCCGACGAGGAAGGCTACGTGACCCACTCCAACGTCAATGCCGTGGACGAGATGGTCAACATGATCTCGGCCTCGCGCTCGTACCAGAACAACGTCGAGGTCATGAACACGGCCAAGTCGCTGCTGCTCAAGACACTGCAGATCGGCCAGTAATTTCGGGAGACACACCATGTTCATGACCCCCATTGACACCAGCGCGCTGGATGCCGGCAGAACCACCACGGCGGCCCAATCCAACAACGCCTCGGACGCTGCCCAGTCACAGGACCGTTTTCTCAAGCTCCTGGTTGCGCAGCTCAACAACCAGGACCCGATGAACCCGCTGGACAACGCGCAGATGACCTCGCAGATCGCGCAGATCAACACGGTCACCGGCATCCAGCAGCTCAACGACACCGTCAAGGGCATGATGAACCAGTTTGCCGCCCAGCAATTGATGCAGGCCGGCAGCATGGTGGGACGCCAGGTGCTGGTGGAGGGGAACACCCTGGCCATCGACAGCACCACCGACAAGGCGGGCGGCGTCTTCGACCTGGCCGGCTCTGCCGCCTCGGTCACCGTGCAGGTGCTGGACCCCAATGGCAAGCAGGTGGGCACCGTGGAAATGGGCCCGCTCAAGGCCGGGCGCTACAACTTCGACTGGGACACCTCGGACTATGAAGGCGCCACCCCGCTGCGCTTCAAGGTGGTGGCGGCCAATGGCGAGACGGCGGTGGCTTCCACCGCACTGATGCGCGACAAGGTCAGCGCCGTCAGCATGGACAACGGCACCCTGTACCTGCAACTCGAAGGCGGCGGCACCGCCAACTACAACGGCATCAAGGCCATTCTGTAATTACTGCGAAGGAGCTTCCACCATGGCATTCCAGCACGGCCTCTCGGGCCTCAACGCCGCCAGCAAGAACCTGGACGTGATCGGCCACAACATCGCCAACGCCAATACCACCGGTTTCAAGGCCTCACGTGCCGAGTTCGCCGACATGGTGGCCTCCGCCATCGGCGGCGCGGGCGGCAGCAACGTGGGCATTGGCGTGCAGGTGGCTGCCGTGGCGCAGCAGTTCTCGCAAGGCAACCTCACGGTCACCGGCAACACGCTGGACGTGGCCATCAACGGCAGCGGCTTTTTCATGCTGCAGCAGCCCGATGGCTCCTCGGCCTACACCCGCGCGGGCAACTTCAAGCTCGACAAGGACGGCGACCTCAAAACCAACAGCGGCGCGCGGGTGCTGGGCTATCCGATCGATCCGGCCACCGGACTGCGCACGGCCACCGTCCCAGGCCCGCTGAACTTCCCATCGTCCCAGCCGATTGCGGCCAAGCAGACCACCACCGTCACGGCCGCCTTCAACCTGGACGCGCGCGCCTACGACGCTGCCGGCGTGGCCGCCACCCCCGGCCCACCACCCACACCGGCCATTCCACCCACGCCCCGTCCCACCTATGGCACCTCGATCAATGTGTTCGACAGCCAGGGCGTGGCCGTCCCCGTGACCCTGTACTTCCAGAAGACGGCCACGGACAACGAGTGGGAGGTGTACGACTCGCTCGACACCGCGGCAACCCCAGTGGGCACCATCACCTTTGACAACAACGGTGCCATCACCGGCCCCGTGGCCCCCGCGCCCGCCACGGGCTTTGGGCTGACGCTATCGGTGGACCCGTCGCCGCCCAACCCCAACAACCTGCCGGCCTTCAACGTGCTGGTGCAGCTGGACGACGTGACCCAGTTTGGCAGCAAGTTTGCCGTGTCCGACCTGAGCCAGGACGGCTATGCCTCGGGCGAGCTCACGGGCATCAACATCGAAGCCAGCGGCATGATCATGGCGCGCTACTCCAACGGCATGACGCGTGCCGAAGGCCAGGTGGCGCTGGCCAACTTCCGCAACCCGCAGGGCCTGATGGCCGTGGGCAACAACAACTGGGTCGAGACCTTCGAGTCGGGCCAGCCCGTCATGGGCACCCCCACCGATGGCAACTTCGGCGCCCTGCGCTCGGGTGCGCTGGAGGACTCCAACGTGGACCTCACGGCCGAGTTGGTCAACATGATGACGGCGCAGCGCACCTACCAGGCCAATGCGCAAACCATCAAGACCCAGGACCAGGTGATGTCCACCCTGGTGAATTTGCGCTGAGCACGTCGCCCCCTGAACCGGAGCCCCCACCATGGACCGCATCATCTACACCACCATGACCGGCGCCAACGCGGCCGCGCATCGGCAGGCCGTGCTGTCCCACAACCTGGCCAATGCGTCCACACCGGGGTTCCGCGCCGAGATGTCCACCTTCCGTTCGGTGCCGCTGCAGGGCGACGGCGCCAGTACCCGGGTGTTTGCGCTGGAGGCCACCTCGGGCCACCGCGACATTTCCGGCCCGGCCCAGCGCACAGGCCGCAGCCTGGACGCCATGGCCATGGGCAACGCCTGGTTTGCGGTCCAGGGCGCGGATGGCACCGAGGCCTACACGCGCGCAGGCTCCTTTGAAGTGTCGGCCACCGGCCAGTTGCTGACCTCCACCGGCCGGCCCGTGCTGTCCGACGGCGGCGCGCCCATCGACATTCCGCCAGGGGCCGAAGTCTCGCTGGGCAGCGACGGCACCGTGACGGCACGCACCGGCGGGCAGGCGCCGCAGGCCGTGGGGCGCCTCAAGCTGGCCACCCCCACGCCGGAAGACCCGCTCAAGCGCGGCGACGACGGGCTGTTCCGAGCCACGTCAGGCGAGCCCATTCCCAACGATGCCAACGCCCGCATGGCCAGCGGCACGCTGGAAGGCTCGAACGTCAACGCCGTCGAATGCATGGTGGGCATGATCGCCGCCTCGCGCCAGTTCGAGCAACAGATGCGACTGCTGCAAACCGCAGAAACCAACGACAAAACGGCCAGCCAACTGCTGGGCATGAACGGCTAAGCGCCACCCGCCAGGAGATACCGCCATGATGAATTCCCTCTGGATTGCCAAGACCGGCATGACTGCCCAGCAAACACAGCTGGACGTGATCTCACACAACCTGGCCAACGTCTCGACCACGGGCTTCAAGCGCAACAACGCGGTGTTCGAAGACCTGATCTACCAGAACCTGCGCCAGGTGGGTGCCAACACCACCGAGCAAAACCAGTTGCCCACCGGCCTGCACCTGGGCCTGGGCGTGCGCACCGTGGCCACCAGCCGCAACTTCACCCAGGGTTCGCTGCAGGAAACCAAGAACAGCCTGGACGTGGCCATCAACGGCAACGGCTTCTTCGAGGTCACCATGCCCGACGGCACCATCGGCTACACGCGCGATGGCTCCTTCCAGGTGGACGCCCAGGGCCGCGTGGTCACCTCCAGCGGCCTGCCGGTGGCCAACGGCATCACCGTACCGCAAGGGGCCACCAGCATCAGCATCAGCGCGGACGGCGTGGTCTCCGCCATCGTGGCAGGCAACACCCAGCCGCAACAGTTGGGCAGCCTGGCCATGTCCAGTTTCATCAACCCCGCGGGCCTGGAGCCCGTGGGCCAGAACCTGTTCAAGGAATCGGCCGCCTCGGGCCAGCCGCAACAGGGCACGCCCGGCACCAACGGGCTGGGCTTCATCAAGCAGGGGTTCCTGGAGTCGTCCAACATCAACGTGGTGGAAGAGCTGGTCAACATGATCCAGACCCAGCGCGCCTACGAGATGAACTCCAAGGCCATCCAGACCAGCGACCAGATGCTGGCCAAGCTCAGCCAGCTCTGAACCTCTCTTGCGCCACGGAGCCACACCATGAAACGCCTGCTCTCCCCCTCTGCCCTGCGCCTGGGCGCCCTGCTGTGCGCCGCCTGGCTGGCCGGTTGCGCCAGCCTCTCGCCCGCCCCGCCGGTGGACGTGCTGCCCACCACGCCACCAGCGCTGACCACCCAGCCGCGCATGGCTCCGCAGCCTGCCACGGGCAGCCTGTTCCAGCAGGCCAGCTACCGCCCCATGTTCGAAGACCGGCGCGCGCGCATGGTGGGCGATATGGTGACGATTCAGATCGTCGAGAACATCACCGCCAGCCAGAAGTCTTCTTCCACTGTGGACCGCAGTTCCGATGTGTCCGGCGGCATCACGGCGCTGCCGTTCGTGGGCTCCACCTTCACCGACAAGACCAAGCTGGCCGCCAAGTCGGGCAATGCCTTTGCCGGCAAAGGCGGCACCGAGAGTGCCAACAAGTTCGAGGGCTCGATCACGACGACCGTCATCGACGTGCTGCCCAACGGCCACCTGGTGGTGGCGGGTGAAAAGCAGATCGGCGTGAACCAGAACGTGGACGTGCTGCGTTTCTCCGGCACGGTGGACCCGCGCTTGCTGCAGCCCGGCAGCATCGTCAACTCGACCCAAGTGGCCAATGTGCGCGTGGAGTCGCGCGGCCGCGGGGCCCAGAGTGAGGCCCAGATCATGGGCTGGCTGGGCCGCTTTTTCATGACCATTCTGCCGTTCTGAGCATTTATTTGCTATCATTTTCATAGCTTGCAGCGCCTGATAAATAAGCGCTGCGGGCATTTTTTGCTTGTATTTTTTGAGGCAACAGGTGGGTGCGGGCAACAGCCCCGCCACTGCACCAAATGGCCGGTGAAGGAGCCGCTTTTCGGGTTTTAGAAATCCCGCATCGCTCCCACAATCAAAGCCATGCAAGCCACGCCCCACTCCTTCCGCTGGAACGTCCGCCGCCTACTCGGGCCGCTGCTGGCCGTGCTGGCGCTGTGCGCTGCCTGGCCCGCCCAGGCGCTGCGCATCAAGGAAGTGGCGGCCGTGCAGGGCGTGCGCAGCAACCAGCTCACCGGCTACGGCCTGGTGGTGGGTCTGGACGGCACGGGCGACCAGACCACGCAGATGCCCTACACCACCCAGTCGCTGCAGAACTACCTGCAGAACATGGGCGTGAGCCTGCCGCCCAACTTGACGGGCCAGTTGCAGCTCAAGAACGTGGCGGCCGTGATCGTGACGGCGCAACTGCCCGCCTTTGCGCAGCCGGGCCAGTTTGTGGATGTGAACGTGTCCTCCATGGGCAACGCCAAGTCGCTCAAGGGCGGCATGTTGATTGCCACGCCGCTGCGCGGCGCCGACGGCGAAATCTACGCCCTGGCGCAAGGCAGCCTGGTGGTGGGTGGCGCGGGCGCGTCCTCGGGTGGCAGCAAGGTGCAGATCAACCACCTGAGTGCCGGGCGCATTCCGCAAGGGGCGCAGGTGGAGCGCTCGGTGCCCACGCCGCTGCACGAGGGCGACAGCGTGACGCTCGGGCTCAACGCATCCGATTTTCAAACCGCACGCCGCGTGGCGCAGGCCATCAACGCCCGCATGGGCGAGGGCCGTGCCCAGGCCCTGGACGGACGCACGGTGCAGGTGCGCGCGCCCAACGACCCCAACGCCCGCGTGAACTTCATCGCCGAGCTGGAGGAGTTGCCCATCGAATCCATGGTGCCCTCGGCCAAGGTGGTGATCAATGCGCGCACCGGCTCGGTGGTGCTGAACCAGGCCGTCACGCTGGGGCCCTGCGCCATTGCGCACGGCAACCTGTCCATCGTCATCAGCAGCCGCCCGGTCATCAGCCAGCCCGCACCGCTGTCACAAGGCCAGACGGTGGTCACACAACAAAGCGATATCCAGATCAACCAGGACCCGGGCAACATCATCCAAATGCCAGCATCGGCGCAGTTGTCCGACGTGGTGCGCGCGCTCAACGGGCTGGGCGCCACGCCGCAAGACCTGCTGGCCATTCTGCAGGCCATCAAGGCCGCAGGTGCGCTCAACGCGGAGTTGGAGGTGATCTAGCATGGCCTTCTCCCTGTCCTCCTCGCACCCCCTGCACGCTGGCCAAGGGCTGGCGGCGGACGTGCAGTCGCTGCAAAACCTCAAGCGCGACGCCACCCAGAACGACCCCGCCGCCACCAAGGAGGCGGCGCGCCAGTTCGAGTCGCTGTTCATGCGCGAGATGATCAAGAGCATGCGCGAGGCCACCATGAAATCCGGCCTGCTCGACGGCGCCCATGGCGACCTGGGCACGGACATGCTGGACCAGCAACTCTCGGTGCAGATGTCGGGCCAACCTGGCGGGCTGTCCGAGATCATTGCCCGCCAGTTGGCACAGGCCATGGGTGTGGAACCTGCGGCGGCCAGCCATGCCACCACCCCTTCCACCCTGAGCCTGGGCGGAGCCCTCAAGAACAGCGCGCCCACATCCGGCCCAGTCACCACCACCCCCGCCCCCACCGGGCGCGACGCCTTCGTCCAGCACCTCAGCGGCACCGCCGAGCGCGTAGCGCAGGAGAGCGGCATCCCCGCCGCCTTCATGCTGGGCCAGGCAGGCCACGAAACCGGCTGGGGCAAGAGCGCCATCAAGAAGGCCGATGGCAGCGACTCGTTCAACCTGTTCGGCATCAAGGCCACCAAGGGCTGGACGGGCAAGGTGGCCGAGGTGACCACCACCGAGTACATCGATGGCAAGCCACGCAAGGTGACGGCCAAGTTCCGCGCCTACGACTCCTACGAAGAGTCGTTCCGCGACTACGCACGCCTCATCAAGGAAAGCCCACGCTACGAGAAAGCCGAATCCGTCGCCAAGACAGGCTCTGCCGTGGCCTACGCAGCCGCGCTGCAGAAGGCGGGCTACGCCACCGATCCCGAGTACGCGAGAAAGCTCAGCGGCGCGATCAACAGCGCACTGCGGGCACAGCGGGCATTGGCCTAAGCTGGGGAGAAGCACATGAGCCTGCTCAACGTCGGTGCCCGGGCCCTGCTGGCCAACCAGGTGGCCTTGCAGACGGCGGGGCACAACATTGCCAACGTCAGCACGCCGGGCTATTCACGCCAGAGCGTGGTGCTGTCCACCGTGCAGGGCCAGTTCACGGGGGGCGGGTACATCGGCAAGGGGGTCAACGTTGACACCATCATCCGCAACCACAGCGAGCTGCTGACGCGCCAGGCGGCCTCGGCGGCGTCGGTGTCGGCGGGTGATGCGATCCGTTCCACGCGCCTCAACCAGTTGCAGGACGTGTTCGCCGGTGGTACCGCGGGCCTGGGCGCAGCCATCAACGACATGATGAACGCCTTCTCGGACGTGGTCACCGCGCCCACGGACCTGTCGGCGCGCAACCTGGTGCTCACGCGCATCGATGAGACCGCGGGCCGGATGCGCACCGCGGCCGAGCGCCTCGACGAAATCCAGAGCACGGTGCGCTACGAACTGGACGGCGCGATCAACGACATCAACACCATTGCCAAAAGCCTGGCTTCGGTGAACGAGCAGATTGCACGCGCCAAGGGCTCCGGGCAGCCGCCCAACGACCTGCTGGACCAGCGCGACACGCTGATCCGCAACCTCAACCGCTACCTGCAGACCACGCAGGTCGAAGCCGACGACGGCTCCATGAGCGTGTTTGTGGCCTCCAGCCAGCCGCTGGTGCTGGGCACCACGGCCGCCACCCTCAGCATCGACAACGCCAGCCTGTACCCCGGCAGCGGGGATTTGAAGGTCGTTTTCCATACCGCTGGGGGCGCCTCCATCGAGCTGAACGAAGGCATGCTGGGCGGCGGCGAAGTGGCGGGCCTGCTGCGCTTCAACAACAGCGACCTGGCCGAGGGTCGCAACCTGCTGGGCCGCATGGCCGTCGCGATCAGCGAATCGATGAACACCCAGCACCGGCTGGGCCTGACGCTGGATGGCCAGGTCGGCGGCAACCTGTTCACCCCCATCGCACTGGCCGATGCCCGCGGCGCCAGCACCAATGTCTCCGGCGCCACCATTGGACTGGCCGTGTCCGACCCCACGCTGCTGGCTGCATCCAACTACGAGATCAGCTTCACTGCGGCCAACGCAGGCAGCGTGCAGCGCCTGTCGGACGGCAAGTTCTTTGAATTCGGCCCGGCGCTGCCGCCGCCAGGCTACACCAGCCTCAACGCCCTGTTTGCCGACCAGGGGCTGGCGCTGACCATCACCGGTGCACCGGTGGCGGGCGATCGTTTCCTCATCAACTCGCTGCAGGGCGCGGCCAACAACATCGACTCCATGGTGTATTCGCCGCGCGACCTGGCGGCGGCCAGCCCAGTGAACGCCACGCTGGGCCCCAACAACACCGGGCAGCTCAAGATGGCGAGCCTGAAGGCGCTCACCAACCCGCCCGGAGCGACGGTGCCCGTGACGCTGACCTTCACCGGCCCCAACACCTACACGCGCTCGGACACGGGCGCCGTGGTGCACAACTACGTGTCGGGGCAACCCATCAACTACGACACGGCCGTGCCACCCACGGGCTGGTCCATCACGCTCAGCGGCAGCCCGGCGGCGGGGGACACCGTGGTCATCGGCAATGCGCTGGACCCCGCCTACGGCGACTGGTACAAGCGCAATGCAGGCAACGCCAGTGCACTGCTGGGCCTGCGCGACGTGAAGATGTTTGACGATGCGACCCTGGCCGACGGCTACGCCGGCCTGATGGCGCAGGTGGGCACACGCACGCAGAGCGCGCAGTTTGCCGCCCAGGTGTCGGAAA
Organism: Acidovorax sp. 210-6; assembly: GCF_010020825.1. Taxonomy (GTDB): domain Bacteria; phylum Pseudomonadota; class Gammaproteobacteria; order Burkholderiales; family Burkholderiaceae_C; genus Simplicispira; species Simplicispira sedimenti. The sequence goes on along the minus strand of NZ_JAACJE010000001.1, from coordinate 499,342 downwards.
AGATCGCCTCCCAGCTCGAAGGCGACCGCACCGCCGTCTCCGGCGTCAATCTGGACGAAGAGGCCGCGCGTCTGATCCAATACCAGCAGGCTTACCAGGCTTCTGCCAAGATGATCCAGATTGCGCAGAACGTCTTTGACAGCCTGATTTCCAGCATGGGCCGCTGACCCGCGCAAGGAGCACTGACATGAGCAACACATTCATGCGCGTCGGTACCGCGAACATGTACGACAACGCCCTGCGCAACCTGGGTGAGCGCCATTCCAGCCTGGTGGGCCTGCAGGACAACCTGACCTCGGGCAAGCGCGTGGTGCGCCCCAGCGACGACCCGGTGGCCGCCGCCCAGGCCGAGCGCGCGCTCACCCGCATCACCCGCATTCAGACCGAGCAGCGCGCACTGGAAGTGCAGCGCAATGCCATCGCCCAGGCCGAAGGCTCTTTGGGCGATGCCGTCAACCTGGTGCAGGAAATGCGCGAACTCATGGTCAAGGCGGGCAGCGGCACGCTGACCCCCAACGACCGCAAGACCATTGCCCAGCAAATCCAAAGCCTGCGCGACCAGTTCATCGACGTGGCCAACCGCAAGGACACCAACGGACTGCCCCTGTTCAACAGCCTGGGCAGCGCGCTGCAGCCCTTCCTGGGGCCATTGGCACCGCCGCCGGGCTACAGCTTCGAGGGCCTGCCCGGCCAATCGGCCGCAGACACCGTGTCCATCCCGCTCACGCTCGATGGCGATGCGGCCTTCATGTTCCGCCCCCAGCGCGATGGCGTGTACCACGCCAGCATCAGCACCACGCCGCCGGATCGGCAGTTTGGCACCACCGCCATCACCACCACCGACCCCTCGCTGGTGACGGGCGACAACTACCAGGTCGTCTTCAGCGGCGTGGGACCAGGGGCCACACCGGGCACGCTCACCGCCACCTACACCATCACCAACACCACCACGGCCGTGAGCCTGCCGCCGGTGACCGTGCCCGACTTCCCGGCCGACAAGCCGGTGACCATTGGCATCACCACCATCCCGGGCCTGAGCTTCGAGATCAAGGGCACGCCCGCCAACGGCGACACCGTGACCCTGGAGCCCAGCTCCAGCGTGTTCAGCGTGATGGACACCGCCGTGCGTGAGATTGGCGGCTCCCCCCACAGCAATGCCGCAGCGCAGGCCGTGGGCCAGGCGCTGGCCAACATCGACCGCGGCCTGGAGCGCATGCAGGCAGTGCGCGGCTACGCGGGCGAACTGCTCAACCGGGCCGACCGCATCACGGGCAACCAGGAAACCCGCTCCACGCAGCTCGAAGGCGACCGCTCAAGGGCGGAGGATCTGGATATGATCAAGGGCATCTCGGACTTCCAGAACCAGCAGGTGGGTTACGAGGCAGCGCTCAAGTCCTACTCCATGGTTCAGAAGATGTCGCTGTTCAACTTCATTTCCTGATAGTGCAATCCGTCCTTGGCAGTCTGGTTCTGGGCTACCGCCCTTTGTGGGGTGCAGCGCGTTCGCTGGCCGGTGTGCAGTTGTACGTGCGCGAGGCAGCCGCCGTGGGCGTGGATGCGCCCCACCTGCTGCGCACCGTGCAGGAAATGTGGTCCGCCAGCTCACCGCCACTGCTCATCTCGCCGCTGTCACGCCAGTTGCTGAGCGACCTGCTGGAACACGCACCGCGCGGCAGCCCCTGGATTCTGGTGCCCGGCCAGTGGCTGGGCGATTCGGCCCTGTTTGCCCAGGTGCAGGCCGCCCACCAGCGCGGCCTGCGGCTGGTGTGGCGCGGGCCGCTGGGTCGCTTGCCCGAGCCCGAGGTGGCCCGCTGCTTCGACAACAGCCTGCTGAGCCTGCAGCCCGAAGAAGCCATGGCAGCGCTGCAGGCATCGCCCCCGGCCCGCCCCGGCACCCACCACCCCCCCGGGCAGGGCACCAGCCCGGTGATCGACGGGCAGATGTACGAAGACATTGCCAGCCGTGCGCTCATGTCCCACTGCCTGGATGAACACCGCGCCGTGGCCCTGGCCGGCTGGCCCAAGGAGGACGTGCTCTACAGCCTGCGCCACCAGCCCATGCAGCCGGCGCACGCGACCATCCTCAAGCTGCTCAAGGCCATCGACGCCGAGCAGTCGCTCGACGTGTTCGAGGGCATCCTGGGCGAAGACCCGCTGCTGGCCTACCGTTTCATGGTCTATACCAACTCGGCCTCGCTGGGCTTGCGTACGGGCATCGACTCGCTGCGCCGTGGCCTGGTGATGATGGGCTATGGCTCCATCCGCAAGTGGCTGGGCGACCAGCTCCCGCACGCCAGCACCGAGGCCGACCTGCGCCCGGTGCGCGAGTCCATGGTGCTGCGCGCACGCCTGATGGAGCAACTCATCGAGCCCGGCCTGCAGCACGAACTGCGCAGCGAGGTGTACCTGTGCGGGCTGCTGTCGCAACTGGACGATTTGCTGGGCGAACCGGTGGGCACCATCCTGCACCGCATTCCCCTGTCCGACCGGGTGTTTGACGCCATCGTCATGAACCACGGCCCCTACGCCCCTTGCCTGCAAATGGCCCGCGCCCTGGAGACCGATGACGCCAGCGCCATCCACCAGCTCTGCACGGACCACGAGATGGAGCAGGAGGACATCAACCGCATCCTGCTGCGGACCCTGGCAAGTACACGAAGGGGCACTCCCGCCTGAGGCGCGGCGAGGCGGCCCTTGCGCGGCTGCCCGCGCGGGTTTCATGCCGCAGGCATCTGGTCGCGGATGCGTTCGAACACGGACCAGAACGCGGCATCCTGCGTGGTGCTGAAATTGATGCGCATGAGCGTGCTGGGCTGGCGGCTGGCGTGGAACAACGCCCCAGGGGCGAGCAGATAGCCCTCATCCAGCATGCGCTGAGCGAGTGCATCGGTGTCCACCCCGGTGTCCACCCAGCCGAACAGGCCCGCAGGTTCCGCCACGAAGCGACAGCCTGCCTGCAGCGCCAGGCGCACGCTGCGCTCACGCGCCTGGGCCAGGCGCAGGCGGATGCGCTCGGCGTGGCGGCGCAGCTGGCCCTGGTCTATGCACAGCGCCATGGCCTGCTCCAGCACCGAGGGGGTGGTCAATGTGGACAGCAGCTTGGTGTCGAGCAGCCGCTCGCACAGCTCTGCGGGTGCGGCGAGGTAGCCCACACGCCAGCTCGGCGCCAGGATCTTGGCAAAGCCGCTCACGTAGATGGTGCGTTGCAGGCCGTCGAGCGCGCACAGGCGCGTGGCGTGCTCCGGCGCGATGTGGCTGTAGGTGTCGTCCTCGACGATATGAAAGCCGTGGCGCTGCGCCAGTTGCAGCACCTGGTGCGCGCTGCCGGGCGTGAGGCAGTAGCTGGTCGGGTTGTGCAGCACGCTCACACTCACAAACAGCTTGGGCGCATGGGCCTCGCAGTAGCGCGCCATCACCTCCAGGTCGGGGCCCTCGGCGCGGCGCGGCACGGGCAGCACGCGCATGCCCAGGGCATCGAGCCGGGCAAACTCCACCGACCAGCCGGGCTCCTCGACCATCACCGGATCACCCGCCTTGAGCAGCGTGCGGCTCACGATGTCCAGCGCCTGCGTGGCGCCCACGGTGGTCATGATCTGCGCGGGGTGCACCGGGATGTTGAGATCAGCCAGGCGGCGTGCCAGCACCTGGCGCAGGCCCGCATCGCCCTGGGGTTCACCATAGTTCAGCGCACCCGAGGCCAGTGCTCGCCCGGCGGTGATCTTGCGCAGCGCGGCCGGCATGAATCGTGCCTCCTCCAGCCACTGCGGTGGCAGCACGCCCGCACCGGGCTGGGGCTTGCCCGAGCCCTGGTGGAACATGCCCCGGATCAGCGCCGTGGCATGGATTTGCGAACCCGAGGGCAGCGGAAAAGGCTCCGGCCGCTCCGTCTCATTTGCTATTGATTTGATAGCATTTTGCGCTTGTCCATATTGCCCTGCAGCCCGATTTTGTGTCAAATCCCGCACATAGAAGCCACGCTGGCGCCGTGCCTCCACCAGTCCCTGGGCCAGCAACTGGTCGTAGGCGGCCACCACGGTGTAGGGGCTCACACCCTGCTGGCGCGCGCAGTCGCGCACCGAGGGCAGGCGCGAACCGGCAGGCAGCAGGCGCGAGCGGATGCGTTCGGCAAAGCGCTCGGCGAGCTGGTCGGTGAGGGTGCGGTGGGGGCTTTTGATGAGCATGGCGCAAGCTGTACCGCCCTGTGCACCAGCACAGTTCGGTGATTTGTCAGAAAAACTGTGTTGGAACTGTAGCGGAAATTGGCCCTACAGTGCATACAACTGTTCGACACAACCCATGCCCTTGTCCGAATTCACCGCCCTGCTGCTGCTCGCCACGGCCATGAGCTTCTCGCCCGGCCCGAACACCACGTTGTCCACCGCACTGGCGGCCAACCGGGGCTTGCCGCACGCCATGCGCTTTGTCTGCGCCGTGCCCGTGGGCTGGTCTGCGTTGCTGCTGCTGTGCGCAGGCGGGGTGGGTGCACTGGTGCTGGCAGCGCCCATGCTGCGCCTGGCGATCAAGGCCGTGGGCATTGGCTACCTGCTGTGGCTGGCCTGGAAACTGAGCCAGACGGCAAGTCTGGCCGCTGCCGACAGCGCGCGCCTGGACGTGGGCTTCTGGCAGGGCACGCTGCTGCAGTTCGTGAACATCAAGGCCTGGCTGCTGGCGCTGACCATCGTGGCGGGCTGGATCGCCGGGCGCCCCGACGCGCTGCAGCGCCTGGCCGTGGTGCTGCCGGTGATGCTGCTGTTCGCATTTTTCAGCAACCTGGCCTATGCAGCCACCGGTGCGCTGCTGCGCCAGTGGCTGGCCCAAGGTCGGCGCCTGCTGTGGTTCAACCGCGCCATGGCCGGCGTGCTGACCGCCACCGCCGCCTGGATGACGACCGCCTGACCCATCCACCCCACCACCGCCCGGAGCCCGCCATGCGCACCTCGCCCCCCGCCAGCGCCCCCCTGCGCCCTGGCCCTGCCCAGGCCTCCAGCCTGCACCGACAAGAAACCCGGGGCCTGGCCCTGGGCCTGCTGGGCGTGGCGATCTTCGCCCTCACACTGCCCATGACGCGCCTGGCCGTGGGCACGCCCGAGGCGCCGTTGATGTCGGGCCTGTTCATCGCCATGGGGCGTGCGGCGGTGGCCGGGGTGCTGTCCGCGTTGCTGCTCATCGCGCAGCATGCCCCCTTGCCGCGCCGGGCCGACTGGGGGCCGCTGGCCCTCACAGCGCTGGGTGTGGTGTTCGGGTTTCCGTTGCTCAGCTCCATCGCCATGCGCCATGTGGGCGCCGTGCATGCCAGCGTGATCGTGGGCGCGTTGCCGCTGGCCACCGCCGCCGTGGGCGCACTGCTGCACCGCCAGCGCCCCTCGGGGGGCTTCTGGGCCTGCGCGCTGCTGGGCGCGGCACTGGTGGTGAGTTTTGCACTGCTGCGTTCGGGCACGGCAGGGCTGGCGCTGCACCCGGCCGACCTGCTGCTGCTGGGCGCCGTGCTGTGCGCCGCCGTGGGCTATGGCTACGGCGCACGCCTGTCGCAGCACCTGCGCGCCGACACGGTGATCTGCTGGGCGCTGGTGATCTCGCTGCCCGCCACGCTGCCGCTGGGTCTGCTGTCCTGGCCCGCAGCGCCCGTGCCCGCCTCGGCCTGGGCCGCGTTCGGCTACGTGGCGGTATTCTCGATGTGGCTGGGCTTTTTCGCCTGGTACCGGGGCCTGGCGCTGGGCGGCACGGTGCGCGTGAGCCAGGTGCAACTGGTGCAGCCCTTCCTGGGCATGCTGTTTGCCGTGCCGCTGCTGGGTGAGCGCCTGGACGCTGTGAGCCTGGGCTTCGGCCTGGCAGTGATGGCTACCGTTTTGGCCGGAAGGCGCATGCCCGTGCGTGGCAAACCCTGAATCCTATTTTTCCGCGCCAAGGTTAAGCTTGCAGGTCGGCTACACAATGGCCGCAAACCCGAACCTGCGCCCACCCTCAGCGCACCCTCAACTGGAGATGATTGCAATGACCCACTGGACCCTGGCCGCTCGGGCCGCCAAGATGAACCCCTCGGTGATCCGCGAGATCCTCAAGGTCACTGAAAAGCCCGGCATCATCAGCCTGGCTGGCGGCCTGCCCTCGCCCAAGACCTTCCCGGTCGATGCCTTTGCCAAGGCCTGCGAAGTGGTGCTGGGCCACGACGGTGCCAGCGCACTGCAGTACGCCGCCAGCGAGGGCTACGGCCCGCTGCGCGAGGCCATTGCCGAACAACTGCCCTGGGACGTGGACCCTGCCCAGGTGCTGATCACCACCGGCTCGCAACAAGGCCTGGACCTGGTGGCCAAGGTGCTGATCGACACCGGCAGCCGCGTGCTGGTGGAAACACCCACCTACCTGGGCGCGCTGCAGGCCTTCACGCCCATGGAGCCTCAGGTGGCCGCTGTGGCCAGCGACGATGAAGGCGTGGTCGTGGACGAGCTGCCCGCCAAGGTGGGCAGCGGCGCCGACAAGGCGCGCTTCCTGTACGTGCTGCCCAACTTCCAGAACCCCACAGGCCGCACCATGAGCGAAGCGCGCCGCGCCGCGCTGGTGGAGCAGGCCGCGGCCCTGGACCTGCCGCTGATCGAGGACAACCCCTACGGCGACCTGTGGTTCGACAACCCGCCGCCGCGCCCGCTGACGGCGCGCAACCCCGAGGGCTGCATCTACCTGGGCTCGTTCTCCAAGGTGCTGGCACCGGGCCTGCGCCTGGGCTACGTGGTCGCGCCCAAGGCGGTGTTCCCCAAACTGCTGCAGGCCAAGCAGGCGGCCGACCTGCACACCCCCGGCTTCAACCAGCGCATGGTGGCTGAGGTGCTCAAGGGCGGTTTCCTCGACCGCCATGTGCCCACCATCCGCGCGCTTTACAAGCAGCAGCGCGACGCCATGCTGGCCGCGCTGCAGCGCGAAATGGTCGGCCTGGGCGTGCACTGGAACAGCCCGCAGGGCGGCATGTTCCTGTGGCTGCGCCTGCCCGAAGGCCTGGACGCCACCGCGCTGCTGCCCCAGGCCGTGGAGCGCAACGTGGCCTTCGTGCCCGGCGCCGCCTTCTATGCCGACCAGGCGGACGCGCGCACGCTGCGCCTGTCCTTCGTGACGGCCAGCGCCGCCCAGATCGACACCGGCATTGCCGCACTGGCCGCCACCATCCGCGCCGCCCAGCAGGCCTGACCGACCCACGCCACGCCCCGCCAGCCCAGGAGCCACGCCCATGCCCGAACGCGCCTTTCAGCAGATCGACGTTTTCAGCCAGCGCCCGGGCGACGGCAACCCGCTGGCCGTGGTGCTGGACGCCCAGGGTCTGAGCGACGCCGACATGCAGCGTTTTGCCACCTGGGCCAACCTGTCGGAAACCACCTACCTGCTCCCGCCCACCGAGGCGGGCCTGGCCGCTGGGGCCGACTACCGCGTGCGCATCTTCAGCCCGGGCGGCGAGCTGTCCTTTGCCGGCCACCCGACACTGGGCAGTTGCCATGCCTGGCTGAAAGCCGGTGGCTCGCCGCGCGTGCCGGGCTCCATCGTGCAGGAATGTGCGGGCGGCCTCGTGCGCATCGAGCAAAGCGATGGGCTGCTGGCCTTTGCTGCGCCCCCCATGCAACGCAGCACCCCCAACCCCGCGCTGCTGGCGCTGGTGACCGGCGCGCTGGGCCTGCGGCCCCAGCAGGTGCTGGCAGCCCAGGTGCTGGACAACGGACCGCGCTGGCTGGCACTGCTGCTGCCCAGCGCCGAACTGGTGCTGGGCCTGCAACCCGACCATGCCCGCCTCAAGGACCTGGGCCAGGACGTGGGCGTGGTGCACGTGGCCCCCACCGCCAGCGACACCAGCCGCCCCGGTGTGACCGTGCGCGCCTTTGCCGCGCCCATGGGCAACCCCGAAGACCCGGTCACCGGCAGCCTCAACGGCAGCCTGGCGCAGTGGCTCATCCCCGAGGGGCTGGCGCCGCAGCGCTACCTGGTGGCCCAGGGCGAACGGCTTGGCCGCGCCGGGCGCGTGCACATCCGCCAGGACGAGCTAGGTCAGGTGTGGGTGGGGGGCCAGAGTGTGACCTGCATCCAGGGCACGGCCCTGCTCTGAGAACGTGTTCACGATCTGACGTCCTGCCCCCCTTTTGCCACAGGAGCCTCCATGCGCCAGCGCCCGTTCCAGCAAGTCGATGTCTTTACCGCCACGCCGTACCTGGGCAACCCCCTGGCCGTGGTGCTCGATGGCGAAGGCCTGGCCACCGAGGCCATGCAGCAGTTCACCAACTGGACCAACCTGTCCGAAGCCACCTTTGTGCTGCCGCCCACGCCCGAGGGCCGCGCCGCCGGGGCCGACTACCGCGTGCGCATCTTCTGCCCCGGCGCCGAGTTGCCCTTTGCGGGCCACCCCACGCTGGGCACCTGCCATGCCTGGCTGCAGGCGGGCGGGCAACCGCGCACGCCTGGTCGCGTCGTGCAGGAATGCGGCGTGGGCCTGGTCACGCTGCGCCAGGACGGCGAGCGCCTGGCCTTTGCCGCTCCACCGCTGATCCAGAGCGGCCCGCTGGACGAGGTGGATGTGGAACGCATTGCACGCGGCCTGGGGGTGGCGCGCAGCGACATCGTGCACCACGCCTGGTGCCACAACGGCCCGCACTGGCGCGCCGTGCTGCTGCGCTCTGCCGAGCAGGTGCTGGGCTTGCGGCCCGACCCCGCCACGCTGGGCGGGCTGTCCATCGGCGTGGTGGGCCCGCGCAGCGCCGCACGCCAGGCCGCCGACGGCTGCGCCTTTGAAGTGCGCGCCTTCTTCCCCGGCAACCACGGCCTGGCCGAGGACCCGGTCACCGGCAGCCTGAACGCCGCGCTGGCGCAGTGGCTCATCCCCGCCCACCTGGCACCCCGCAGCTACGTGGTCAGCCAGGGCACAGCCCTGGGCCGCGCCGGGCGCGTGCATGTGGACCAGGAAGGCGCCCAGACCTGGATTGGCGGGCAGGCCGTCACCTGCATGCGCGGCGAAGTCCGCCTGTGATCCCGCGCGCACCCTGCGTGGACCACCTGGTGGTGCTGGCCACCGACCTGGCCAGTGGCACCGCCTGGTGCGAGCACACGCTGGGCGTGGCCCCGGCCGCCGGGGGCGAGCACCCGCTCATGGGCACGCACAACCGGCTGTTGCAGCTCAGCGGCCCGGCACACCCGCGCGCCTACCTAGAGATCATTGCTATCAATCCAATAGCTACTCCCGCAATATCCACGGGCGCAAAGCGCTGGTTTGATATGGATTGCAAGGCCCTGCAGGCCCAGGTGGCACAGCACGGCCCCCGGCTGATCCACTGGGTGGCCGCCGTGCCCGATGCGGCAGCCGCCTGCGCTGCACTGGCCGCGCAAGGCCTGGAGCGCGGCGAGATCCTCAGCGCCAGCCGCGCCACGCCCCAGGGCCTGCTGCAATGGCGCATCACCGTGCGCCCGGACGGCCAACGCCTGCTGGACGGTTGCCTGCCCACACTCATCGAATGGGGCGCACAGCACCCCTGCGATGCCCTGCCCGAAAGCAGCGTACGCCTGCAGTCGCTGGAACTACGTCACCCCCAGGCCCCCACCCTGACTGCAGCCTGCCAGGCCATGGGCCTGGACGGGCAGGCGGCCGTGCAAGCCGCTGCGCAGCCCTGTCTGCGCGCCACGCTGGCCACGCCGCATGGCCTGGTGACCCTGACCTCTTGATGCCCCCCATGACCCACCTGCTCCCATCCCTTGCCGACATCGAAGCCGCCGCCACAGTGGTGTACCGCGACTTCCCCCCCACGCCCCAGTACCGCTGGGGCCTGCTGAGCGAACGCCTGGGCACCGAGTGCTGGCTCAAGCACGAGAACCACACACCCGTGGGTGCCTTCAAGATCCGAGGCGGCCTGACCTATTTCGACCAGCTCGCGCGCCGCGGCCCGCTGCCACGCGAGGTCATCAGCGCCACACGCGGCAACCACGGCCAGAGCATGGGCTGGGCCGCGCGCCGCCATGGCGTGGCCTGCACCATCGTCGTGCCGCGCGGCAACTCGCTGGAGAAGAACGCTGCCATGCGCGCACTGGGCGTCACGCTCGTCGAGCATGGCGATGACTTCCAGGAAGCGCGCGAGCACGCCCTGCACCTGGCCCAGGAGCGCGGCGCGCACATGGTGCACAGCTTCCACCCCGACCTGCTGCGCGGCGTGGCCACCTACTGGTGGGAATTCCTGCGCGCGGTACCGCAACTCGATGTGGTCTATGTGCCCATCGGCCAGGGCTCGGGCGCCTGCTCAGCCATTGCCGCCAAGCGTGCGCTGGGCCACGGCGTGCGCATCGTGGGCGTGGTGAGCCGCCACGCCACCACCTACGCCGACTCCATCGCCGCAGGCCGGGTGATCGAAGCACCGGTGACCACGCAACTGGCCGATGGCATGGCCTGCCGTGTGGCCGACCAGGCGGCGCTGGACATCCTGATCCCGCACCTGGACCATGTGGTGCAGGTCAGCGATGCCGAAGTTGCCGCCGCCATGCGCGCCCTGTTCACCGACACGCACAACGTCGCCGAAGGCGCAGGCGCCGCCGCCCTGGCCGCCGCGCTGCAAGAGCGCGAATCGCTGCGCGGGCTGTGCGTGGGCCTGGCACTCACGGGGGGCAATGTGGATGCGCCCGTGTTCAGCGAAGTGTTGTCGCGGTAAGGCAATGCCGCGCCCCCGTCGCTTGCGTGACAAGGCGGCAGCCGCCTGCGCCGCCACAATCGCGCCCCATGGGAACGCTCTACCTCGTGCGCCACGGCCAGGCCTCGTTTGGCGCAGACGACTACGACCAGCTCAGTCCCCTGGGCCTGCAGCAAGCGCAGCGCCTGGGCGCCCACTGGCTTGCGCACGGCCAGCGCTTTGACACCGTGCTCATGGGCACGCTGCGCCGCCACGCGCAGACCCTGGACGGCATCGCCCAGGGCCTGCCCGGCCTGCCTGCGCCACAGGTGTTGCCCAGCCTGGACGAATACGACAGCCTGGCGCTGATCCGCGCCATCCACACCGAGCCGCTGCAAAAGCCCAATACGCCCGAGCTGTACCGCCACCACTTCCGCCTGCTGTGCGACGCCATTGCGCAGTGGATGGCCGGCGTCATCAGCCCCCAGGGCATGCCGAGCTGGGAGGACTTCTCACTCGGTGTGCGCCGCGTGCTCGACCAGGTGCGCCGCGACCACGCTGACCAGAACGTGCTGCTGGTCAGCAGCGGCGGCCCCATCTCCACTGCCGTGGGTGAAGTGCTGGGCACCGCGCCCGAGGTGACCATTGCACTGAACATGCGCATCCGCAACAGCGCGGTCACCGAATTCAGCGTGAGCCCCAAGCGGCTGATGTTGCAAACCTTCAACACCCTGCCGCACCTGCATGCTGCGGAGCATGCCTCGTTGGTCACCCACGCCTGAAACCGGAGCATCGAGCCGTCCGCCACCTGGGCGGCAGCGTCCAAAGCCAATCCAAAGCTTGCGGGCCGACCATGGCGCCACCATCGTTTGGAGGCGCTTTTCATGCTCGATCTTGTTCCCCGTTCTCCCCGTACGTCCCTTCATCGGCGCAGGTTTCTGGCGGCGCTGGGCGTTGCACCCGCGTGCCTGGGTGGCCTGCTGACCGGCTGTGGCGGCGGTGACGACGACCCGCCCTCTGGCCCCGCAGACATCAGCGCCCAAGAGGCCGCCAAGGCGGCGGTGGCCCAAGGCATCGTCGGCGCGCTGTGCCAGTACTTTGAAGGCACAGCCTCGCAGCCCCCACAGCTGGGCACGGCGGGGGTTCGGCGCCTGGGCCAGGCCAGCAGCGTGCAGGCCAGCGATCCGTTTGCCATTGGCTCCACCACCAAGGCCATGACGGCCGCACTGGCCGCGCGCCTGGTGGACAGCGGCCGCCTGCGCTGGGAGTCCACGCTGGAGCAGATGCTGCCTGCGCTGGCGGCAGACATGCGGCCGGTGTACCGCAGCGTCACCTTGCGCCAATTGCTGGCGCACCGCAGCGGCTTGATGGCGTTCCAGAGCGGCGCCGATGTCGAGGCCCTGGAAAACAGTTTCGGGGAGGACATCCCTGACAACGTGGCTGCGCAGCGCCAGTTGTTCGCGCGCTGGGTGCTGGCCCAGGCGCCCCTGGCCGGGATCCGGCCCGGCGTTGACTATGCCTATTCCAACGCCGGATACACGGTGGTGGGCGCCATTGTGGAGGCCCATACGGGCCAGCGCTACGAAGACCTGTTCACCACGCAGCTGGCACGCCCCCTGGGCATGCAGCACCCCTGGCGCGACCCCTTCACTGGCGACAGCCTGCCGGTGGCCGGCCATTTCGGCAGCCCCGGAAAACTGAGCGTCCACCAGCCGTCCGACCCGCTGGCCGACATCCTCACGCGTCTGATGGCGCCTGCGGGAACCTCGCTGCACCTCAGCGCAGCCGACTATGGCCTGTGGCTGCAATGGCACATGCGCGCCATGGCGGGCCAGCCCACCCCCTTGCCCGCCAGCTATCTGGGCGCCCTGCGCGCAGCCCAGGACGAGGAGTACCTCATGGGCTGGATCGCCCGCAAACGCGTGGCCACGCCCATGCTGGTCCATGACGGCAGCACCTTGGGATTCCAGTCGCTGGCGTGGGTGGACTGGGATGGCCTGGGCGGCGGCCACCTCTGGGCCAATTGCGCCGAAGGCGGCGGCAGCCCGTGGGTGAGCACCGCTTTGATCGCGCTGATGGAAGGCATGCGCCGGCACTACCGCCGCTGACCCCTGCCGCAGCGCACACCGTGCGACACAATGCACCGCATGACCACCCCTGCGCCCCAGCCACCGCGCCATGGTTCCCTGCGGACCCAGGCATGGGCTGCCTGCGCGCGCCTGCAGGGCAGCGCCTTGCTGCGCCCGTCCCTGTTCAAGCGGCTGCTGGGCGTGCAGTTGCTGGTGTTTGGCGCGCTGCTGGCGGTGCTGCTGTCGCTGACCCTCATGCTGCTGCTCGCGCGCGGCAATGGGGGGTTGGACACCGACCTCAAGCTGCTGGCCCAGGCCCTGGCGCGCACCAGCAGCCTGAACCCCACGCCCGATGGCATCGCTGCGGCGGCAGAGCACATCACCGCCCTGCACCTGGAAACGGCGGACACTGCGATCTCGCCGGACGAACTGGGTTGGCAGGTGTGGCACAAAGACGGCCGCTTGCTCGCACGCTCCGCCAACCGGGACAGCCTGCCGGACTTCCCACCCGGCAGCCTGTCCACGAGCGAGCGGTCAGAGCACCCGGGCTGGATCCTGCTGGCCGCCTGGGACCCTGCGCAGCAGCTCTATGCCGTGTTCGCCCAGTCCAGCCAGGTCACCACGCGGCTGCTGGACCGGACGTTCAAGGGCATGCTGCCCACGACCCTGGTGATCGTTGCCACCGTTTTTGCGGCGCTGTGGCTGGCCATGCGGCTGGGGCTCCAACCGCTGGCGCAACTGGCACGCCAGTTGTCGCAGCGCGACCCGCAAGAGACCACCGAGCTGGCAAACGCCCCACCCCACGTCGAACTCGCGCCCATGGTGCACGCCCTCAATGCGCTGCTGGCCCGGGTGCGCTCGCTGCGCGCCGCAGAGCATGGCTTCTTTGCCGACGCAGCCCACGAGCTGCGCACCCCGCTGGCAGCCATCAACGCACAGGCGCATGCCTTGACCATGGCATCGTCCGCTGGGCAGCGCGCTGCCGCCCTGCAAGCCCTGCAAGGCGGCGTCGAACGCGCTGCCAATGTGCTGGACAAGCTGCTCACCCTGGCACGCCTGGACCACACGGTCACCCTGGGCCCACAGGCTACCGCCCTGCACCGGACCGACCTGGCCGCCTTGCTGCGCGACACCCTTGCCATGCAGGCCTCGCGCACGGCCCTTTCGCAACACACGCTGGATCTGGACGCACCCACCGAGCTGTGGGCACCCGCAGACGCGCCCGCCCTGGCCGCAGCACTGGACAACCTGGTGGACAACGCGCTGCGCTACACCCCACCGGGATCGCAGGTGCGCGTGCGCCTGGCGGCAGAACCACCGCAGGCCCTGATTGCGGTGGAAGACAGCGGGCCTGGCATTGCCGCGCAGGACCGTGTGCGGGTGTTCCAGCGCTTTGAAAGAGGCCCGCACAGCGACGGCATCAGCGGCTGCGGTCTGGGGCTGGCCATTGTGGAGCGCGTGGCCGCAGCGCACCACGGCAGCGTGGCCCTGGACGCCAGCCCCGCGCTGGGCGGTGCCCGCTTTTGCATCCGAATTCCCTTGAATAACCATGGCCATCTTGCTCGTTGAAGACGACCTGGACCTGGGACGCGCGCTGCAGCAATCCCTGCAGGCCACCCATTGGCCCGCGGTCTGGGTGCGCCATGCGCAACAGGCCCGCAGCCACGCGGCGCAGGGCAACCTACATTGCATTTTGCTGGATCTGACGCTGCCCGACGGGGACGGCCAACTGCTGCTGACCGAGTGGCGCAGCGCGCGCATCCAAACCCCGGTGCTGGTGATGACGGCACGGGACGCGCTGGCCGACCGCCTTAAAGCATTGCGCAGCGGTGCCGACGACTACGTCATCAAGCCCTTTGCCACCGAGGAGCTGATCGCACGCGTCCAGGCCCTCATTCGCCGCAGCGGCGGCCACACCCAGCAGCGCTGGCAGGTGGGCGATCTGTGTCTGGACGAAGTCACCGCGCAGGTGAGCATTGCCGACCAGACCATTGCGCTGACGCCGCGCGAAGCCGCCATCCTGCGGGAACTGGCCCTGGCACGGGGCCGTGCGGTGTCCCGCGAGACCCTGATGGACAGAGTGTGGGGGCTGGGGGAGACGCCCAGCGATGGCGCCATCGAGTACCAGATCCACGGCCTGCGCCAAAAACTGGGCAGCCAACGCATCTGCACCTTGCGCGGCGTGGGGTATGCGCTGGTGAGCCAAGGCACCCACCAGTGACAGCCGTGCCCGCAGGGCGATGAGATCACCCAGGCGCGGGGGCCAGGGTCTGCGCGGGCAGCGCGTGCAGCTCTTGCAGCAACTGGGCCAGCGCCTGCGCCGCCGCCAAGACCAGGGCGCGGCCCTTGTCGGCGCTGGCTGCACGGGCATCGCCCACGGCTCCTGCGGGGTGGTAGTCCTGCATGGCCCAGCCCATCTTGGCGCTCTTGCCGTCGCCCAACATTGCATGCTGCGCAGCCCGGTCCTGCGAGCTGGAGCGCCACTGTGCTGCGTACTCCATGCGCACCGTGGCGGGTGCCAAGTGCAGCATCATCGAGGTTTCCACCGCCCCGCCGTGGATGCCAAAACGCTGCTCCTCGGCGCTGAACAAGGCCTGCACCTCGGGCGGCTGGGGCAGGCTGAACCAACTGCTGCTGTACACCAGCAGGCCGTGGTGCTGGCGTAGCTCACGCGCCACGATGTCCATCACCGCCACGTTGCCTCCGTGGCCGTTGAGCAGCAACAGCCGCTTCACCCCAGCGCGCGCCACGCAGGCGCCGATCTCGGTCCATAGCGCGATCACCGTGGCGGGAGGCAGCGACAGCGTGCCGGGGTAGGCCAGGTGCTCCGTGCTCAGGCCCACCACCTGCGGCGGCAGGAACAACGCCGGCAAGGGCTCGGGCAACAGGGGCAGGGCCGCATCGATCACGCCTTGGAGCAGCGTGGCATCGACACTCAGCGGCAAATGCGGCCCGTGCTGCTCGATGGCGGCCACGGGCAGCACGGCCACGGTCTGCGCGGCCAGGGGGCTGGCCTGCAGTTGTGCGAAATCGCGCGTGGTGAGCTCGGCCCAGAAGCGCGAGGGCAGGGAGAAGGCGGCTGCGGTCATGCCCGCCATGGTAGTTCAGTGCAACAACCAGTAGAGCAAGTGCCCCGCGCCCAGCGCCAGCAGCAGGCCCAGCGCCCAGGCAGTGGAGCGGGTGCCCAACCCCCGGCGCCGCTGGGCCGCGCCGAATGCGAACGCCATCACCAGCACCACGGCCCACAGCCCGGCCAGCACCACCCAGATCACGCCCACGAAGGTGCAGCCAAAGCTCTCGCAGCGCAGTTGCCAGGTGCTCCAGGTCAGCACGGCCAGGCCCACGGTGAGCACCAGCAGCCCGGCCCCGGCGTGGCGCAGCAGTCCGGCCCAGGCGCGCTGCACGTGGGACGGGGGGGTGTTTGCAACGGCAGGGTCGGTCGCCATCAGGCGGGCAGAACGATCTCGTCCTGGTGGTTGGCGATGTGGAAGGCGTGCGCCCGGGCGTACTGCGCCTTGTCCAACCGGCCGTAGGCAAAGTGCGGCGCCAGCGCTCCGCTGTGCCCATCGAAGCGCGCAATGGCCGAGCGCAGCCGTGCCACTGAGGCGGTCAGGTCACCGGGCAGCGCCAGTGGGGGCGCACCGGGGATGGGTTCGTCCAGCCCGTGGCTCATGCGGCCGCGCCAATGGAAGACGGCGAAGGCCGCCGCGCCCAGGGTGTTCTGGAACAGCGCACTGCGCGGCTGGGGATAGCCGTCCAGGCTCATCTCGATGCTCTGCGCCAGGTGCTCCAGCACGGCCGGCAGGGGCCAGGCGCCGGTGGTGCGTGCGCCCTTGGCGGCCGCCACGCGGTCAAGCCAACGCAGGGCATCTGCCAGGTTGTCCACTTTGGGCAAGTCGGCCCATGCCGCCAGGGGCGTCAGCGCCAGCGGCGCCTGCAAAAGGGTGCGTCGTTTCATGCCGCGCATGGTAAGGCTTCGCACTTGTTCTCGCTCGCGGCGGCCGCTGACCGACAATACGGCCTGCGCGGCGGGCGCCTACCCCCGCGTTCAGCCCCGGAACCAAAGCGCGCCGCTGCGCTCCCACAGGACGACCATGTCCCGCTTCAGCCTTCACCGTTGTCTCACTGCTCTTGTTTTCATAGCTGCTGCCGCAGGATGGACAAGCGCAAACGCCCAATTCAGCAATAAACCTGCCGCCGCCACGGGCAGCGTGGTCAGCAGCCCGCAGGTGCGGGCCGAACTCATTGCCCACGCGCCCGAGGGCCTGGGGCCGGGCAAACTGGCGTGGCTGGGCCTGCGCATTGCGCACCAGAAGGACTGGCACACCTACTGGAAGAACCCCGGCGACTCCGGCCTGCCCACCGAACTGCGCTGGGAGCTGCCCCCCGGCATGGACGCGGGCGAGGTCGCCTGGCCCGTTCCGCGCCTGTTCCGCATCGGCCGACTGGCCAATTACGGCTATGACGGTGAAGTGCTGCTGGTGGCTCCGCTGAAGATGCCCCAGGAACTGCCGCCCGCCCCTGGCGGTATGGGCACGGTGCGCATCGGGCTGCACGCCACCTGGCTGGCCTGCCGCGTCGAGTGCATCCCCGAAGAAGGTCGGTTGGTGCTGGACCTCCCCATCCAGGGCACCACCGCCATGCATGCCGCCGCGTTTGCGCAGGCCCAGGCCGCGCAGCCCGTGCCGCTGCAGGGCAGCAGCCAAGTGCGCGTGGAGGGCGAACGCCTCAAACTCAGCGTGCAAGGCCTGCCCGAGGCACTGCGCGGACAGAAGCTGGAGGTGTTCCCGGAAACGCCTGCCGTTCTGATCCCGGCGGCCGTCGAGGGCAAGGACTGGACCCAGGCCTGGGAAGGCAACACCTGGACGGCCAGCCTGCCGCTGTCGCCCGAGCGCGGCAAGGCGCCCACCCAACTGCCCCTGGTGCTGGCCCCTGCGCAGCCATCGGCCGCCCAGGATTCTGGCAGTCCGCAGGGCTGGCACACCGTCGCAGCCATCGAGGGCACCTGGGCGAGCGCCACCACCGCCGAGGTCTCGCCCGCACTGGCGGCGGCGCTGCAAGCCAACCAAGCGGCGGCGCAGCCTCCCGGCGGCGCTCCAGCGCCCGCGGGTGGCAGTTTCTGGTTCGCCCTGTTGGGGGGCTTGCTGGGCGGCATGCTGCTCAACCTCATGCCCTGCGTGTTCCCGGTCCTGGCCATCAAGGTCATGGGCTTTGCCCGCCACGGCAACCACCTGCCCGCCCAGCGCGTGGGTGGCCTGGCCTACACCGCTGGCGTGGTGCTGTCTTTCCTGGCGCTGGGCGGACTGCTGCTGGCGCTGCGCGCGGCGGGTGAGCAACTGGGCTGGGGCTTTCAGCTCCAGTCGCCTGCCGTGGTGGCGCTGCTGGCAGGCCTGTTCACCCTCATCGGGCTGAACCTGGCAGGCCTGTTCGAGTTCGGCCAGTTCCTGCCCAGCCGCGTGGCCACGCTGCAGGCGCATCACCCGGCGGCCGACGCATTCCTCACCGGCGTGCTGGCTGTGGCGATTGCCTCGCCCTGCACCGCGCCCTTCATGGGAGCGGCGCTGGGGTTTGCCGTGGGCCTGCCCGCACTGCAGGCGCTGGCTGTGTTTGGCGCATTGGGCGTGGGCATGGCCCTGCCTTACCTGCTGGCAGCCTGGGTGCCTGCGGTGGCGGGCTGGCT
This sequence comes from Acidovorax sp. 210-6, assembly GCF_010020825.1. Taxonomy (GTDB): domain Bacteria; phylum Pseudomonadota; class Gammaproteobacteria; order Burkholderiales; family Burkholderiaceae_C; genus Simplicispira; species Simplicispira sedimenti. The sequence goes on along the minus strand of NZ_JAACJE010000001.1, from coordinate 480,977 downwards.
GCCGCGCCCCGGCGCCTGGATGGACACGTTCCGTCGCGCCATGGCCTTCCCCATGTTTGCCACGGTGGTGTGGCTGGTGTGGGTGCTGGGCCAGCAAAGCGGCATCGACGGCGCAGGCGCGCTGCTGGCGCTGCTGGTGGCAGGCAGCAGCCTGGTGTGGGCGCTGACGCTGCGCGGGCGCAGCCGGACGGTGCTGGCCACGGTGCTGCTGGCCTTGACCGCCTGGCTGGCGGGCAGTATCGGGCCGCACATCACCCGCCCTGCCCTGGCAGCGGTACCGGCCACGGGGCAGGCCGCTGCCGGCGCCGGCTGGCAGCCCTGGTCGGCCCAGCAGGTACAGGACCTGACGGCGGCGGGCAAGCCGGTGTTCATCGACTTCACTGCCGCCTGGTGCATCACCTGCCAGTACAACAAGCGCAATGCACTGGCCGATGCGCAGGTACTGGCCGACTTTGCGGCCAAGGGCGTGACCCTGTTGCGCGCCGACTGGACGCGGCGCGACCCGGCCATTACCGCCGCCCTGGCCGACCTGGGCCGCAACGGCGTGCCGGTGTACGTGCTCGTGGCGCCTGGCCGCACACCGGTGGTGATGAGCGAGATCCTGAGCGTGTCGGAGCTGCGGGCGGCGCTGGCGGCGCTCTGATTTCTTCCGACAAGCGCCCCGCGTTCTGCAGGGTCTTGTAGTTAGGCTGTCACATCGGGTTGTTGCAATAGCGGCAAGCCGTCGGGTCCTCCTTGCGAGGCGCCGACGCGCTTGCCTTTTCAACAACTACCGGAATGACTCCATGAATAAATCCCTGATCGCCCTGGCTGTTCTCAGCTCCGTTGCGTGCATCGCCTCGGCCCAGTCCAACGTGACCCTGTACGGACGCCTCGACGCTGGCCTGGGCAAGGCCTTCGGCGGCCAGTCGCAGATGATCGGCAACTACAAGGAAACCTCCATGTGGGGCGTGCGTGGCCAGGAAGACCTGGGCGACGGCATGAAGGCGTCGTTCAACTTTGAACAAGGTATCAACATCGAAGACGGCGCCCTGACGGGTGGCGCTACCGGCGCCTGGAACCGCGCCGCCTGGCTGGCCCTTGGCGGCGGCTTCGGCGAGTTCGCGATGGGACGCATGACCACGGCGCAGAACCGCACCATGGGCACGTTCGACCTCAACGGCACGGCCAACAACACTTCGGCACTGAAGAACCTCGGCCTGGACGCCGACGGCTCCTTGGGCGGCAACCGCGCCAACAGCCAATTTCTTTACACCTCGCCCAAGCTGAACGGCTTTCAGGCGCGCGCCGCAGTCGTCATGAAGCAGGACAAGGCGGCCCCCGCCGCAGGCGCCGCAGACACGCGCAAGGGCTCGTACCAGCTCGCCGCCAGCTACCAGAACGGCCCCCTGAGCCTGGGCGCCGTGGTGCAGAGCAAGATGGCCGAAGGCGCCAACAACCGCACCGGCTATGCCCTGGGCGCGCGTTACGACTTCCCCTCGGTGCGGGTGAGTGCGCTGTACACGCAAGACGAATCCAAGACCACCGGCAAGGGCTTTGGCCTGGGTGTGGCCGTACCGCTGGGCGCCTGGGTGCTGGGCGCACAGGTGGCCCGCATCACCGACAACCCCAACCCCGCACGCGACGGCGCCATGGCTTATGAGCTGTTCGCCAACTACCACCTGTCCAAGCGCACCATGATGTATGCAGGCTACGGCAACCTCAACAGCGCCGGCAAGGCGGTCAAGGGAACGACCGGCTCCAATACCTTCGGCGTGGGCCTGTTGCACCGCTTCTGAACGCCGGCGGCACACGCCGCCTGCCCAGACTGCCGTCGCCTACCGGGCCGACGGCCCCATCCAACGCCGCGCCCTGCGCGGCGTTGCCGTTTCTGGCGCCCCTTCTGCATCCCGATAGCACCCCGAGGGATGCCCGGGACCGGCAAGCGGCCGTACGGCCAAAAAAAGAGCGGCCTGTCAAGCCGCTCTTTCTCTGGTCACTCGCTCAGAAACCCCTGGTACAGACTGCGCAGCACCGTCCCCTCCACCAAGGGTATGGCGGGTGCGCGTGGCATGCCTGCAAAAGCCATTGTGTGCCCAGCGTATGACATGGGCATGACCAGCACAGCCGCCTTGCGCATGCGTACACTGGAACGCATGAGCCGCACCCCCGACACCATCAGCACCCTGCGCGACGTGCTGGGCCGCTGCCGCACCATCGCGGTGGTGGGCCTGTCGCCGCAGTGGCACCGCCCCAGCTTCTTCGCCGCCAAATACATGCAGGCGCACGGTTACCGCATCGTGCCCGTGAACCCGGTCGTCGCCCGCGACGGCGGCAGCATCCTGGGCGAGCCCTGCCACGCCAGCCTGTACGAGGCCGAGCAGGCCATCGCCCGCCAGGGCGGCCGCATCGACATGGTGGACTGCTTCCGCAAGAGCGAGGACATCCCGCCGCTGGCCGAGGAGGCCGTGGCCATCGGCGCGAGCTGCCTGTGGCTGCAGCTCGGTGTGCGGCATGAAGAAGCCGCCCAGCGCGCCGAGGACGCGGGTCTGCAGGTCATCCAGAACCGCTGCGTGAAGATCGAGCATGCACGCCTGTTCGGCGGCCTGGGCTGGATGGGCGTGAACACCGGCGTGATCACCGCCAAGCGGCTGCGGCAGCTCCCCTATTGATAGCTGCCAGCGCTTGCCAGATAAGCGCTGGAGGCACTTTTGATTCATAAACCATGGCCCACCCCCCTTCTTCCGGCAGCGACCACGCCTACGGCTTCGGCACCCGTGCCATCCACGCCGGCGCCCAGCCCGACCCGGTGACCGGCGCGCGCGCCACGCCCATCCACCAGACGACCAGCTTCGTGTTCGACGATGCCGAGCACGCCAGCAGCCTGTTCAACCTGCAGACCTTCGGCAACGTGTACAGCCGCATCAGCAACCCCACGGTCGCCGTGCTGGAAGAGCGCGTCGCCAACCTGGAGGGCGGCCGCGCCGCGCTGGCCTGCGCCAGCGGCATGGCCGCGCAGATGGCGGCGCTGCTGGCCATCCTGAAGGCCGGCGACCACATCGTGGCGGCCAGCACGCTGTATGGCGGCACGGTGCGACCGCGGGCGAGAAGTTCATCGACGCCTGCGAATTCCTCAGCCACCTGGCCAACATCGGCGACGCCAAGACGCTGGTGATCCACCCCGCCTCGACCACGCACCGCCAGCTCAACGAGGACGAACTCGCCCGGGCCGGCGTGAGCGCCGACATGGTGCGCCTGAGCGTGGGCATCGAGGACGTGGACGACATCCTCTGGGACATTGACCAGGCGCTGGAGCGCTCCACCCGGGCGTGAGCCGCCTGCCGGCGGCCCGGCGGTACCCAGCGGCGCTGGCGGCCCCTGTCGCCAGCCACCCGGATAATCCTGCCCCATGGCACTTATCACTCTTCTCAATGCGCAGCTCGCGTTCGGGCATGTCGCATTGCTGGACCACACCGGCTTTTCCCTCGAAACCAATGAACGCGTCGGCCTGATCGGGCGCAACGGCGCGGGCAAGTCCTCACTGCTCAGGATCCTGGGCGGACTTGCCAAGGCCGACGACGGCACGCTGCAGGTGCAGCAGGGCACGCGCATCGCCTTCGTCGAACAGGAACCCGCGCTGGACCCGGACGCCACCATCTTCCAGGCCGCCTCTGCCGGGCTGGCCGGGGTGATAGCGCTGCGCGAGCAGTACCTGGCCCATGCCGAGGGCGTGGACCTGGACGCGCTGCAAAGCCAGATCGAGGCCGCCGACGCCTGGAACTGGGAACAGCGCGTGCAGGAAACCCTGCAGCGCCTGCACCTGAATCCCGACGCGCGGGTGGGTGACCTCTCGGGCGGCACCAAGAAACGCGTGGCGCTGGCCCAGGCGCTGGTCGCCCGGCCCGACGTGCTGCTTCTGGACGAGCCCACCAACCACCTCGACCTGGACTCCATCCGCTGGCTGGAAGACCTGCTCCTGGATTTCAAGGGCAGCGTGGTCACCATCACCCACGACCGTGCGTTTCTGGACCGTATCGCCACCCGCATCGTCGAACTGGACCGGGGCATCCTGCGCTCCTACCCGGGCAACTTCGCCGCCTACGTCCAGCAAAAGGAGGAGCAACTGGCCCAGGAAGCCGTCATCAACGCCAAGGCCGACAAACTGCTGGCCCAGGAGGAAATCTGGATCCGCAAGGGCGTGGAAGCGCGCCGCACCCGCAGCCAGAGCCGCATCGGCCGCCTGGAAAAGCTGCGTGAAACCCGCGCCGCGCGCCGCGAGGTGGTCGGCAAGGTGAAGATGGAAGTGGGCACCGGCAGCGACAGCAACTACCAGGGCAAGATCGTCGCGGAGCTGCAGCATGTCAGCAAAGCCTTTGGCGACAAGGTGATTGCCAAGGACTTCAGCGCCACCTTGCTGCGCGGCGACAAGATCGGCCTGCTGGGCCCCAACGGCGCCGGCAAGACCACGCTGCTGAAAATGATCCTGGGTGAACTGGAGCCCGACAGCGGTACCGTCCGCCGCGGCGCCAACCTGCAGGTGGCCTACTTCGACCAGCTGCGCGACGCCATCGACCTGGACGCCACGCTGGAAGACTTCATCAGCCCCGGCAGCGAGTGGATCGAGATCAACGGCCAGCGCAAGCATGTGCGCAGCTACCTCGGCGACTTCCTGTTCTCGCCAGCGCGGGCGCATTCGCCGGTGCGGTCGCTCTCGGGCGGCGAGCGCAACCGCCTGCTGCTGGCCCGCCTGTTCGCCCGCCCCGCCACGGTGCTGGTGCTGGATGAGCCCACCAACGACCTGGACATCGAAACCATCGACCTGCTCGAAGAATTGCTGCAGGACTACCCCGGTACCGTATTCCTGGTCAGCCACGACCGGACGTTTTTGGACAACGTGGTCACCAGCACCATCGCCTACGAGGGCGACGGCGTGTGGCGCGAGTTTGAAGGCGGCGTGGAAGACTGGTTACAGCAATCCCTGCGCAGCCAGGCCCTGCGTGCCGCCGCTGCCACGTCCCCGGGCGCCAAGCCTGCCAGCGAGCACAAGGACAAGGAGGAAAGCAGCCCGCAGCCGCCACAGGATGGACGCAGCACGCTACAAAAAAAGAAGCTCAGCTACAAGGAGCAACGGGAGCTGGAGCAACTGCCCGATCGCATCGCAGCGCTGGAGACCGAACAGCAAGCCATCCAGCAGGAACTGGCCGACGGCAGCCTCTACACCCGCGACCCCCAACGTGCCACCGCCCTGCACACCCGCGAGGGGGAGATCGAGGAAGAACTGCTGCTGGCGCTGGAGCGGTGGACGGCACTGGCGCCGTGAGGCGGAGCATTCCTCCTGAGGGTCCGCCCCACCTCTGCCTCAACGCTCTGTCGGTGCCTGCTGCGACGAGCGAGCGGCCCCGCTGGTCGTGCGCAGCGACAGGATGATGGAGCCCGCAATCAGCACGGCCGTGACCAGCAGGGCATAGCCGATCGGGATCTTGTAAACGTCGATCAGCAGCATTTTGCTGCCGATGAAGACCAGCACCAGGGCCAGGCCATAAGCCAGCAGGTGGAAGCGGTTGGCCAGATCGGCCAGCAGGAAATACAGCGCGCGCAGGCCCAGGATGGCGAAGATGTTGGCCGTGAGCACGATGAACGGGTCGCTGGTGATGGCGAAGATGGCCGGAATGCTGTCCACGGCAAAGATGATGTCGGTGGTGCCGATGAGCACCAGCACCACGAACAGCGGGGTGTAGTGCTTCACACCATTGATCATGGTGCTGAGCTTTTCGCCATCAAACTGGTCGGTGATGTTCATGTGCCTGCGCAGGAACCCCAGAACCGGGTTGGACGCAATGTCCGACTCCTGCGAGGCGGCAAACCACATCTTCACGCCCGTGAAGACCAGGAAGGCACCAAACACGTAGAGCAGCCAATGGAACGTGGCCAGCAGCCATGCGCCCACCAGGATCAGCGCTGTACGCAGCACGATGGCACCGATGATGCCGATGATGAGCGCCCGTTTCTGGTATTGCTGCGGGATGGCGAAGTAGTTGAACAGCACCAGAAACACGAAGATGTTGTCCACCGACAGGCTCTTTTCCACCAGGTAGCCCGTGATGAACTGCATGGACACCGTGTTGGCTACCTCCCGGCCCTGGTGGGTGTCCAGATACCACCACAAAAGGCCCACAAACACAAACGCCAGCGAGAACCACAACAGGCTCCAGCGCACGGCCTCCTGCATCGTCACCGTGTGGGCGCCCTGGCGCTCCATGACCCACAGATCGATGGCGATCGCCACCACCACAAAAAGGGCGAAGCCCGCCCACATCCACCAGGTACCGATCGTTTCCATGTATCGCTTCTTTGAACTTGAATGCCTTGCCGAAGGTGCGGGCAAGGGAAGCCCGTGAATGTAAAACGGACCGATTTCGTTTAAAACCTACCTTCAACTGGCATTTGGTTCGGTTTTTACGAACCATGTCGCAACCCAACCCCGAGGCCACCCCCATGCCGCAGAGCTTCAACTACCGCCATCTCTACTACTTCTGGGTGGTGGCCAAGGAAGGTGGCATTGCCCGTGCAGCGCAGCGGCTGGACATGGCGGTGCAGACCATCAGCGCCCAGGTGAGGGAACTGGAGAAGTCCCTCGGCGTAAGCCTGCTGCGCAACGAAGGGCGGAACCTGGTACTGACGGACGCTGGCATGGCGGCACTGCACGAAGCCGACCACATCTTTGCCCTGGGCGAACTGCTGCCCATCCGTGTGCGCGAGGCCGCCGTCGGCCAGACCCTGCGGCTGAACCTGGGCATCTCCGACGGCATTGCCAAGCTGGCCGTGCACAGGCTCTTGCGCACTGTGCTGGAAGAGCCCCACCTGCGGCTGCTGTGCCACGAGGGGGAGTTTCAGCCGCTGCTGGGCGAACTGGCGCTGCACAAGCTCGATGCCGTGCTCGCAGACCGCGCAGCGCCCACCAACCCCCACCTGCGCGCCAGCAGCCAGCTGCTCGGGAGCAGCGCCATCGCCTGGTATGCGCCCCCGTTGTGGGCAGAAGCAGCGGCACACCAGTTTCCGCACAGCCTGGCGGTGGTCCCCGTGCTGCTGCCCACGCACCATGCTGCGGTGCGCGCACGCATGGACCACTGGCTGGAACAGGAACGCATCCGCCCACGCATTGCCGGGGAGTTCGAGGACAGCGCCTTGCTGAGCACCTTCGCCACCAGCGGCATGGGCGTGATGCCCGCACCGATCTCGCTGGGCAACCACCTGCAGCAGACCTTCGGCCTGGTCCAGATCGGCGCCACACCCGAAGTGAGCGAAGAATTCCACCTGATCTACAGCGCCCGCAAGGTCATACACCCCTTGGTGACCCGCTTGTTGGAGACCGGCCCGCAGGAACGACTCCTGAACCCGCAGGCAGCGTTGCAAGCACCCCCATGACCGCAGGCGTGGCAGGGACAGCCAAGCCTGGAATGAGAGAATGGCGGGCATGAGCACCTCCTTCGCCCCCCTCACCAACGACACCTTCCTGCGCGCCTGCCGCCGCCAGGCCACCGACTACACCCCCCTGTGGCTGATGCGCCAGGCGGGCCGTTACCTGCCCGAATACAAGGCCACGCGCGCCCAGGCGGGCAGCTTCATGGGCCTGGCCATGAACGTGGACTACGCCACCGAGGTCACGCTGCAGCCGCTCGAGCGCTTCCCGCTCGACGCCGCCATCCTGTTCAGCGACATCCTCACCGTGCCCGACGCCATGGGCCTGGGCCTGTCGTTCGCCGAGGGCGAGGGCCCGCGCTTCGCCCAATCGGTGCGCACCGAAGCCGATGTGGCCCAGCTCGCCGCACCCGACCTGGACAAGCTGCGCTACGTGTTCGATGCCGTCACCAGCATCCGCAAGGCCCTGAACGGCCGCGTGCCGCTGATCGGCTTCTCGGGCAGCCCCTGGACGCTGGCCTGCTACATGGTCGAGGGCAAGGGCAGCGACGACTACCGCCTCGTCAAGACACTGATGTACAGCCGCCCCGACCTGATGCACCGCATCCTGGCCGTGAACGCCGACGCCGTGGCGCAGTACCTCAACGCCCAGATCGACGCGGGTGCCCAGGCCGTGATGATTTTCGACAGCTGGGGCGGCGTGCTGGCCGATGGTGCTTTTCAGGACTTCAGCCTCGAATACACCAAGCGCGTGCTCGCGCAGCTCAAGCGCACCGGCGTGGACGGCCAGGACGTGCCGCGCATCGTCTTCACCAAGGGCGGCGGTATCTGGCTCGAAGACATGAAGGACATCGACTGCGAGGTGCTGGGCCTGGACTGGACGGCCAACCTCGGCAAGGCGCGCGCCATCGTCGGCGGCCAGGTCGGCGGCGCCGGCAAGGCGCTGCAGGGCAACATCGACCCCAACGTGCTGTTCGCCCCGCCGGCGCAAATCGTCACCCAGGTGCACGCCGTGCTCGACAGCTTCGGCAAGCCGCACACCGACAAGTCCACCACCGGCCCCACGCACATCTTCAACCTGGGCCACGGCATCAGCCAGTTCACGCCGCCCGAGCATGTGGCCGCGCTGGTCGAAGCCGTGCACAGCCACTCGCGCGCGCAGCGCCAGCGCTGAGCGCACCAGGGCCTGGACTTATGCACACCTTCCGTGCAGCGCGTTCTGCGTCATCCGGGCTTTCCCTGGGTCCATGTAACGGCATCACGCAGCGGCCGCACACACGTAAGTGCTTGATTTTGAATGGGTCGCTGCATTGCCCATCGAGCGCGCAAACTGTGCAGCGCACGCATTGGCGCGGCTTGCGGCAGCATCTCCGACAGCTATCAACAAAGTTATCCACAGAATTCGGGGATATGTTGCAAAACCCCAAGCCCATCAAGCACTTGCGGCCATCAGGCGATAAATAGCATGAAGCAGGTCGGCCCGTAACGCTGTTTCAAGAACGGCCCTGGGTCTTGACAAGCGCGGCCCTGCACAGTTATGCACACATCCAAGGGAGCCATGCACTCTGTCAGCGCCGTCCCAATGTCGCCCCGCCAGAGCGCATGGTTACCATGCAAACCGTTGATTCATAAATACTTTTCCAGAGACTCGTTACATTTACCTGAATGTTGATCTGGGTCACCTGCCCGCCGCACAGCCTCCAGCATGTGGGATGTCAACAAAGTTATCCACATGTTGGCCCAACGATGGGTCTCCTGAAAAATCAAACACTTGAACGCTTCTGCTGATCCATCACCTTGCAAGCCGGGCGCAACTGCCGTGACCGTGCGCGTGGCGGTGCAAACCCCAGCGCACAGCGGCGTGGGCGAGCCGCTGGACTACCAGTGCGACCGGCCCCTGCCCCCAGGCACCCTGGTGCGCGTGCCCCTGGGCCAGCGCGAGGTGCTGGGCCTGGTGTGGGACGGCGACGGCACGCCTGCACCGCCCGAGCGCAGCCTGCGCCCGGTGGCCGCCGTGCTCGACGGCATTGCGCCGCTCGGCGCCCCCTGGCGCCGCCTGGTGGCCTTTGCCGCGCGCTACTACCAGCGCAGCCTGGGCGAGGTGGCCCTGTCGGCCCTGCCACCGCAACTGCGCACACTGGGCCCCGCGCAGGTGGCGCGGCGCCTCCAACGTCCATCGGAGGCGACCGCGCCCTCGAATGCTACTGATTTAATAGCACTCAGCGCAGAACAGGAAAGCGCCAAGGCCGAAATTCTTTCCAAACCTGGCCCCTTTCTGCTGTTCGGCAGCACCGGCAGCGGCAAGACCGAGGTGTACCTGCGCTGCGTGCAGGCCGTGCTGGAGCAGGACGCCCACGCCCAGGCGCTGGTCATGGTGCCCGAGATCAACCTCACGCCCCAGCTGGAAGAACGCTTCACTGCCCGGTTTGGCGCGGGCGCCGTGGTCTCGCTGCACAGCGGCATGACGAACCCGCAGCGCCTGAAGGCCTGGCTGGCAGCGCACACAGGGCAGGCGCGCATCGTGCTGGGCACGCGCATGGCGGTGTTTGCCTCGCTGCCGGGGCTGGCCCTGGTCATCGTGGATGAAGAACACGACCCCAGTTACAAGCAACAGGAAGGCGCCCGTTACTCCGCCCGCGACCTGGCCGTGTGGCGCGGCCACGACCAGGGCGCCAAGGTCGTCCTCGGTTCGGCCACGCCGTCGCTGGAGAGCTGGCACGCCAGCCGCCCACCCAGCCCCGAAGACCCGGCCGGAGGGCGCTACCAGCGCCTGTGCATGCCCAGCCGCATTGGCGCAGGCGCCCTGGCGCGGGTGCGCCGCGTGGACATGAACCACCAGCCCCGGCGCACCGTGTTCTCGGCCCCGCTGCTGACGGCGCTGCAAGAGCGCGTGGCGCGCGGCGAGCAAAGCCTGGTGCTGCTCAACCGGCGCGGCTACGCGCCCGTGCTGCACTGCCTGGACTGCGGCTGGAAAAGCGACTGCCCCCACTGCAGCGCCCACCAGGTCTTCCACAAGGCCGACCGCAGCCTGCGCTGCCACCACTGCGGCGCCGCACAGCATGTGCCGCGTGCCTGCCCTGGGTGCGGCAGCCCCGATATCGCCACCCTGGGCCGGGGTACCGAGCAGCTCGAAGAGCAGCTCGCCACCCTGCTGTCCCATGTGCAGCGCCCCGACGGCAGCGCGGTGCGCATTGCCCGCATCGACGCCGACTCCACCCGCGCCAAGGGCGCGCTGCAAAGCCAGTTGGCCCAGGTGCATGCGGGCGAGGTGGACGTGCTGGTGGGCACGCAGATGATTGCCAAGGGGCACGACTTCCGCCGCGTCACCCTGGTGGCCGCCGTGCAGCCCGACGGCGCGCTGTTCTCCAGCGACTTTCGCGCGCCCGAGCGCCTGTTCGCCCTGCTGGAGCAGGCCGCCGGCCGCGCCGGGCGCGACGCCGCCTACCTGGCCGCACAGGGCACGCAGTGCGAGATGTGGGTGCAGACCCTGCACCCCCAGCACGCCGTGTACGAAGCCCTGCGCGCCCACGACTACCCCGCCTTTGCCGCACAGCAATTGCGTGAACGCCAGGAGGCAGGCATGCCCCCCTTCAGCTACCAGGCCCTGGTGCGCGCGGACGCACGCACGCAGGAAGTCGCCCAGGCCTTCCTGCACGCCGTCAGCCAGGCCGCCCAGGACGCCCAACTCCCCGGCCTGGAGCATGTCACGCTCTACCCCCCCATCCCCCTGGCCGTGCAGCGCGTGGCCAACGTGGAACGCGCCCAGATGCTGCTGGAAAGCCCGCACCGCACCGCGCTGCAACGCTTCCTGGCCGCCTGGCAACCCCTGCTGCACAGCACCCGCCAGCAGCCGGAGCACAAAGGCCTGGTGCGCTGGCTGGTGGATGTGGATCCGCTGGGAATCTGACACCGCACGCCCCTGCCAGGGCTCCCGCGCAAGGGCCGCCCCGCCGCGCCGGGGGCGTCCCCCTGCCCCAATCGCGCAGCGATTGGAGAGCGGGGGGAAGCGGCGCAGCCGCTCAGGGGGATGTCCCTTGCTCCATCTGCACCACCAGATGCGCCTCGTAGCGGTCCCACTGCACCGGGATGACGAAGGGCGCCATGCCCTGTGCCTGGTGTTGGTTTGCCTCGTGGCGGGCCTGGTCGCGGTCGATCACGCGCGGGGGTGAGATGTCCATGGCCTCGCCAAAGTGGCGGCGGGCCTGGCCCGACATCTGGTTGGCGATCTCGCCCACGATGTCGCGGTGGCTGGCGTCGGTGTAGTCGCTCTCGCCAATGGACAGCAACACATGGGTGAGCAGTGCGCGCGGCGCGGCAAAGGTGACGTTGCCACGGTAGCGCCCGCCCAGGTCGATGCGGCCATGGAAGTCGCTCCACACGGCGGGGGCGTCGTGGTCCATCAGGTAGGCGGTACGCACGTTGGCGCGGTGGCCGGTGGTCTGGGCAAAGAAGCCCAGAGCGGCATCCGTGAAGATCTTGACATCTTCGGCCCGAAGGCGGGGGCGGGTCATGCCATCAGCTCCTGCAGGGATTGGACCATCTGGTCGTCGGAAAACGGTTTGAGCAAAAAGCCATGCGCGCCCTTGGCCAGCGCCTTGAGGGCGGTGGCGCGGTCGCTCAGTGCCGACACCACCAGAATGCGCGCCTCGGGCAGTTGCTCGCGCAGCACTTCCAGGCAGGCCGGTCCGTCCATGCGTGGCATGGTCAGGTCCATGGTGACCAGGTCGGGCCGGTGGTGGCGCGCCTGGGCAATGGCCTCTTCGCCGTTCTCGGCCATGGCCACCAGTTGTACGCGCGGCAGGCGCGGGTCGGCGGCCAGGCGGGCGATGCGGTTGCGGAACACCATGGAGTCGTCCACCACCATGAGCTTGTGCGGCCTCATACAGCGCTCCCAAAGCGCAGGATGAAGGTGGTGGACACATGCGGCTGCGTGAGCACGCGCAGCTTGGCGCCAGCGTCTTCCACCGCCTTGCGTACCAGCGACAGGCCCATGCCCCGGCCGGCGTGCTCGGTCACCTCGGTGGCGGTGCTGAAGGCGGGGTCGAAGATGTGGCCCAGCACCTCGTGGTCGGACAGTTGCGCCACATCGCTGCGCTGGCGCGCGATGCGTTCGCGCAGCTCGGGCAGCACGATGCCGCGGCCGTCGTCGCTCAGGCGCACCTCCACGGTGCCGTCCTGGTCGTGGGCAATGTCCAGGCGCAGCGCGCCCGCTTCGGGCTTGCGGAACTGGGCGCGCACGCCGGGCTGTTCGATGCCGTGCACCACGGCGTTGCGCACCAGCTGGGGCAGCACCTCACGCAAGATGCCCTGCACCTGGGGCGGCAGTTCGTCCTCGGGCAGGCGCGCAGCAAACTGCACCTGCTTGCCCATGGACTGCGCCACGCGTTCGGCCAGGCCGCGCAGGTTGTCCACCAGGGCCTGCAGCGCGGCCGAAGGTGCACGGCGCGGCGCGGTCGGGCCCAGGCGCAAGAAGAAGCGTTGCAGGCGCTCGACCTGGTCCTGCAGGCGCGACAGCGCCACCACCACGGGAATCAGGTCTTCGCCCTGCAGGCGCGGTCGGCGCAGCAGCGGAGCGAGGGCGTCTTCCATCTCGTGCGCTGCGCGTGCAATGCTGGCCGAACCCAGCGCGCCCGCTTCGCCCTTGATGCCGTGCACCAGGCGAGCGGCGTCTTCCACCAGCGCCAGGTAGTCGCCAGGGTTGCGACCCGCATCGCGCAGGGTCTGGTTGAGGTCGCCCAGGCGCACGCGTGCGCCCAGCAGAAAGTCCTGCAGCAGCGCCGGTTCCTGCTCCAGCACGACGAGCAGGTCCTCCACATCGTTCTTGGCGGCCTGCTGGGTGGCCGCCAGCTCGCGTTCGAGCTGCACTTTTTCGGTCATGTCGAACACGGTGACCAGCAGCTCCTTGATGCGCCCGCCCTCGCGCACCTGGCTGATCTGGAACGTGAGGTAGCGCAGCTTGCCCTGCGGGTCTTCGGGCGGCCGCACGGGCACTTCCTGCAGCGGGTTGAGCTGCGCCAGCAGCGCGGGCTTGACCTTGGGGTCCAGCAGCAGGGTCAGGTAGGTGGCGGCCTCGTCGGCGCGCTCGGGCTCGAGCATGCGGGCCAGCAGGGCGCGGAAGTCCTCGCCAGGCTTGACCGTGCGCATGAACATCTGGTGCGTGGCGGCCGACATCTGGCCGCCGATGCGCCCGTCCGGCCCCACCAGCAGCAGGCCTTCGGACACGGTGCGCAGGATGTCGTCGGTCTCCTGGCGCGCGGCCTCGGCCACGCGGTCCGACGCGCGCAGCTTGCGCACGAACTTGAACACGATGAACACGAAGTTGAGCAGCGCCAGCACGATGGCCACCACCTGGATGGTGCGCATCATGCGCGTCTTGGTGCCTGCGGCCTCTTCCACGGCGCGGGCCAGATCGTCGCTTTGCCCCATGAGGCGGACGTTGCGCGCCACGGCCTTGGTGGCAGCCATGGCGGTGTCGTCGGCATTGGGCTCCTGGGCCGCTATGACGGGAGCAATGGCCGCGTGCAGCGGCTGCCACTCGCGGTCGAGCTTGTGCCACAGCTCGCGCAGCGCCTGCGGGTCGATGCCGAACAGGCGGAATTCAGCGTCGGCGGCCATCGATGCCTTGAGCGCCGCCAACCCGTCGTTGAAGCCTGCTGTGCCCTGGCTGAGCTGGGCCATGCTGGTCTGGATGGGCAGGCCCTCGCGCTGCTCGGTCTGCAGCGTGAGCAGGGACTTGGTGATCTGCTGCGTCAGCATGCGCAGCTCGCCCGCGGTGTTGATGCGGCTGGCGTCGCGCTCCAGCTGGATGGACGCAAAGAAGTTGAAAAACAGAATCCCCAGGTCCAGCACGATGAACAAGAGGATGGCGAGCAGCAGGTCGCGGTACTTTCCCAAGCCCAGCGAAGTTTTCATGGTGTAAGCCGAAGTAACAACCCCGCGATGGTGCCTTCGCTGTGTTGCACTTGCGTGACGCTACCCGCCCCGCACCAGGGTTTTTACTTATGCATCATTTTGACCTCCAGCGCTTTATTCATAAGCGCCAGTAGCTACTGTTTTTATAGCACCCTTCGCCCTGTGTGCGTCACAGTGCGAAGGGTGCGCCGCCGCGCTCAGCGGCGGTCGAAGCGGTCCAGCTCCATGACCTTGACCCAGGCGGCCACGAAGTCGCGCACCAGGCGCGCCTGCCCGTCGGCCTGGGCATAGACCTCGGCCAGCGCGCGCAGTTGCGAATGGGAGCCAAAAGCCAGGTCCACACGCGTGGCCGTCCAGCGCAGCGCGCCACTGGCACGGTCGCGGCCCTCGAACAGCTCCTGCGCCTCGGACGTGGGCTGCCACACGGTGCCCATGTCCAGCAGGTGCACGAAGAAGTCGTTGCTGAGCTGCCCCACGCGCTGCGTGAACACGCCATGCGCTGCCTGCCCCACGTTGGCGCCGAGCACACGCAGGCCGCCGACCAACGCCGTCATCTCGGGCGCGCTGAGGGTGAGCAGCTGCGCCTTGTCGATGAGCAACTGCTCGGCCGGCACGCGGTAGCTGGCCTTCTGGTAGTTGCGGAAACCGTCGGCCTGGGGCTCCAGCACGGCGAAGGATTCCACATCGGTCTGCGCCTGCGCGGCGTCCATGCGGCCGGGGGTGAAGGGCACCGTCACCGCGTGGCCTGCGGCCTGGGCAGCGGCCTCAATGGCGGCGCCACCGGCGAGCACGATCAGGTCGGCGAGCGAGAGCTTCTTGCCGCCGGTCTGCGCGGCGTTGAAGCGCTGCTGGATGCCTTCGAGCACCGCCAGCACCTGCGCCAATTGGGCGGGCTGGTTCACTTCCCAGTCCTTTTGCGGTGCCAGGCGGATGCGTGCACCATTGGCGCCGCCGCGCTTGTCCGAGCCACGGAAGGTGGAAGCCGAGGCCCAGGCGGTGGACACCAGCGCCGCCACCGGCAGGCCGCTGGCCAGCACCTGGGCCTTGAGCGCAGCAACGTCCTGCGCATCGACCAGCGCGTGGTCGCAGGCGGGGATGGGGTCTTGCCAGACCAGCTCCTCGGCAGGAACCTCGGGGCCCAGGTAGCGCGCCTTGGGGCCCATGTCGCGGTGCGTGAGCTTGAACCAGGCGCGCGCAAAGGCGTCGGCAAAGGCCTGTGGGTTCTGGTGGAAGCGCCGCGCAATGGGCTCGTACACCGGGTCCATGCGCAGCGACAGGTCGGCCGTGGTCATCATGGGCGGGTGCTTTTTGGACGGGTCGTGCGCATCCGGGATCAGATGCTCGGGCCGCACGTTTTGCGCTACCCACTGCTTGGCGCCTGCCGGGCTGCGGGTGAGCGCCCACTCATAGCCAAACAGCATGTCGAAGTAGCCGTTGTCCCAGGTGGTGGGGTGGGGCTTCCAGGCGCCTTCGATGCCGCTGGTGGTGGTGTCTGCGCCCTTGCCGCTGCCAAAGCGGTTGATCCAGCCCAGGCCCTGCGCCTGCAGCGGTGCGGCCTCGGGCTCGGGGCCCACCAGGGCCGGGTCGCCCGCGCCGTGGGCCTTGCCAAAGGTGTGGCCGCCCGCCACCAGGGCCACGGTTTCCTCGTCGTTCATGCCCATGCGGGCAAAGGTTTCGCGCACGTCACGGCCCGAGGCGACGGGGTCGGGGTTGCCGTCCGGGCCCTCGGGGTTCACGTAGATCAGGCCCATCTGCACGGCGGCCAGCGGGTTCTCCAGGTCGCGCTGGCCGCTGTAGCGGCTGCCGGGCTTGTCGCTGGTGGCCAGCCATTCGGTCTCGGCACCCCAGTAGATGTCTTCTTCGGGCTGGTAGATGTCCACGCGGCCCGCGCCAAAACCAAAGGTCTTGAAGCCCATGGATTCGAGCGCCACGTTGCCCGCCAGGATCATCAGGTCGGCCCAGGAAATGGCGTTGCCGTACTTCTGCTTGATGGGCCAGAGCAGGCGGCGCGCCTTGTCGAGGTTGCCGTTGTCGGGCCAGCTGTTGACGGGCGCAAAGCGCTGGTTGCCGGTGCTGGCACCGCCCCGGCCGTCGCCCGTGCGGTAGGTGCCCGCGCTGTGCCAGGCCATGCGGATGAACAGGCCGCCGTAGTGGCCCCAGTCGGCGGGCCACCAGTCCTGCGAGTCGGTCATCAGCGCCGTCAGGTCGGCCTTGAGCGCCGCATAGTCCAGCCCGGCAAAGGCCTGGGCATAGTCAAAGTCCGCGCCCAACGGGTTGGATGCGGGTGCATGCTGGTGCAGGATGCCCAGGTTCAACTGCTCGGGCCACCAGTCGCGGTGCGAGCGTGCGCCCTGCGTCGCGCGGGCGCTGGCGCGGGCCACGGCGTGGAAAGGGCATTGGGCGGCGGATGGGGTGGCGTGGTCGCTCATGGTGGTTCTCCTGGGGGTGCAATGGAAGAACCCTTACTTTAGGCACGATCAATCGCCGTGTAAAAGCAATTGAACCAATCAAACAGATAGCAAAAACCCGTGCCGGGCAGTCACTGCACCAGAGATACCGCCGCCGAAAAGCTGAGAAAGGAGGCCGCCGTCGTCACCAGGATGATGCGCGCGATGCGCCCGTTGTCCGCACCCATGCGCTCGGCCAGCAGCGACACGTTGCTGGCGCTGGGCAGCGCGGCGGTCAGCACCATGACCGTGAGCGCAAAGGGGCTCAGCCCCGCGCCCCACTGCATGGCCGTAGCCCCCACCGCCAGCACCAGCAGCGGGTGCAGCAGCAGCTTCATCAGCGCCACGGGCAGGTAGTCCGACACCGGCATGGGGTGGCTGGCCTGGATTTGGGACCGCGCCAGCACCGCGCCAATGGTGAACAGCGCCACCGGCGAGGCCGCATCGGCCAGCAGCCAGGCGGTCTTTTCCACCGGCGCGGGCAGGCGCCACTCCAGGTACGAGGCCAGCGCGCCGCCCAGAATCGCCCAGGGCATGGGGTTGGCGGCCACACCGCGCAGCGCCTTGCGCGCAGCGTCCAGCATGGCGGCGCGGCCATGGCCCTGGCCATCGTCCAGGCGCGAGAGCGCCACGCACAGCGAGCTGGTGACCACCATGTCCACCACGATCATCACAATCACCGGCCCGGCCGCCTGCGCACCCAGCAGCGCCACCAGCAGCGGCACGCCCATGAAGCCTGAATTGGGAAACGCCGCCACCAGCGCGCCAAAGGCCGCATCGTTCCAGCGGATGCGCTCGTTGCGCGTCACCGCAATGGCAAACGCCACCAGCACCAGGCCGCACAGCAGGTACACCGCCGCCACCGACAGGTCGAGCAACTGCGCGATCGGCGTGGTCGAGCCAAAGCGGTACAGCATGCACGGCAGCGCGAAGAACAGCACAAAGCCGTTGAGCCCCGGAATGGCCTCCAGCGGCAACATGCGCCGCTGCGCCGCCAGGTAGCCGGCGAGCACAAGCGCGAAAAAGGGGAAGGTGACGAGCAGGATGGAGAGCACGGTGCCTGGGATTGTCTCAGCAGTGCCCAGGGCATGCCTGACCCCTGGCTTGCGCCGGTATGATCCAGCGCTTTGCCCCTTGCGCCACCCCATGTCTGTCGGTCTCAACCTCGCCCAGCTCCAGGCCGTCCGTTTCACCAGCGGGCCCTGCCTGGTGCTGGCCGGCGCCGGGTCGGGCAAGACGCGGGTGATCACGCACAAGATTGCGCACCTGATCGAGCAGGGGATGGAGCCCAAGCGCATTGCGGCCATCACCTTCACCAACAAGGCGGCGGCCGAGATGCGCGAGCGCGCCAAGGGGCTGATCGGCAAGGCGGCCAAGGACGTGGTGGTGTGCACCTTCCACGCACTGGGCGTGCGCATGGTGCGCGAGGACGGCAAGGTGCTGGGCCTCAAGCCCCAGTTCAGCATCCTGGACCAGGACGACGTGACCAGCATCCTGAAGGACGCTGCGGGCGGCACCACCGACGCCGCCACGGCGCGCCAGTGGCAGTGGACCATCAGCCTGTGGAAGAACATGGGCCTGAACGCCACGCAGGCCCTGGCCCAGGCCAAGGACGACCACGAGCGCAGCATTGCCCTCATCATGCAGCGCTACGAGGAGCGGCTGACGGCCTACCAGAGCGTGGACTTCGACGACCTCATCAGCCTGCCGCTGAAACTCCTGCGCGACCACCCCGAGGTGCGCGCCAAGTGGCAGCAGCAGCTCGGCCATGTGCTGGTGGACGAATACCAGGACACCAACGCCACGCAGTACGAACTGCTCAAGCTGCTGGTGGGGCAGCGCGGGCGCTTTACCGCCGTGGGCGACGATGACCAGTCCATCTACGGCTGGCGCGGCGCCACGCTGGACAACCTGAAAAAACTGCCGGTGGACTACCCGCAGCTCAAGGTCATCAAGCTGGAGCAGAACTACCGCTCCACCAGCGCCATCCTGCGTGCGGCCAACAACGTGATCGGGCCCAACCCCAAGCTGTTCCCCAAGACGCTGTTCAGCGAGCTGGGCGAGGGCGAGCCAGTGCGCGTGGTGGACGCCGACAGCGAGGAGCACGAGGCCGAGCGCGCCGTGGCGCGCCTGCAGGGCCTGCGCGCCGCCGCCAACCCGCCGCCGGACTGGAAGAGCTTCGCCATCCTGTACCGCGCCAACCACCAGGCCAAGCCGTTCGAGAAGGCGCTGCGCAAGGCCAACATCCCGTACAAGGTGTCGGGCGGAACGAGCTTTTTTGACCGTGCTGAAATCCGCGACCTGTGCGCCTGGTTCCGGCTTTGGATCAACAGCGACGACGACCCGGCGTTTCTGCGTGCCATCACCGCGCCCAAGCGCGGCATCGGCCACACCACGCTGGGGCAGCTCGGCGCCTTTGCCACGGCCCACCACACCAGCCTGTTTGCCGCGCTGTTTTCCCCCATGCTGCCCGCCACCCTGCCCCGGCGTGCGCTGGACGGCCTGCACGAGTTTGGCCGCTACATCAACGACCTGGAGTACCGCGCGCGCCAGACCCGGGGGGCCGAGGCGGCGCGCGCCTTTCTGACCGAATGGCTGCAGGAGATCGGCTACGAAAAGCACCTCTACGACGGCGAGGACAGCGAGAAGTTGGCGGCCGCGCGCTGGAGCAACGTGCTGGAGTTCTGCGACTGGATGGCGCAGCGCGCGGGCGGCCAGATCGACGACACGGCGGGCGCCACCACGCAGATGGAAACCAAAAGCCTGCTGGAGGTGGCGCAGAACATCGCGCTGCTGTCCACCCTGTCCGAGCGCGAGAAGGACCAGGACGTGGTGACGCTCTCCACACTGCACGCCTCCAAGGGCCTGGAGTGGCCGCATGTGATCCTGGCGGGCGTGACCGAGGGCATGCTGCCCTTCAAGTTGGATGACGACGACGGGCGCCAGCAAAAGCTGAGCGACGACACCATCGCCCGCCTGCAGGAAGAGCGCCGCCTGATGTACGTGGGCATCACGCGCGCGCAGCGCACGCTGGCCGTGAGCTGGACGAAAAAACGCAAGAAGGGCCGCGAGATGGTGGCGGCCCAGCCCAGCCGCTTCATCGCCGAGATGGCGCTGTCGGCCACCACCGCGCGCGAAGACCCGCGCGAAAAGCTCAAGGCCCTGCGCGCCGAGTTCGCACGCAAGGCCCAGGAACGCGCCGAGCCCCCGGTGGTTTGACGCATTTTGCTACTGTTTTTATAGCTGATTGCGCTTGTAGAATAAGCGCTGCAGCCCATTTTTACTTCAATTTCCGCCATGCTCCCATCCCCTCGTTCTCCGTCCTTGAAGGCCGCAGGTGTGGTGCTGGCTGGTGCGCTGGCCGCGCCACTGGCCCAGGCCAGCAGCGCCGCAGACCCCACCCACCCCGCCTGGCAGCGCTGCACCGCGCTGGCCGACAGCGCCCAGCGCCTGGCCTGTTTTGATGCCTGGGCCGGCCAGCAGGCCTGGCAGGCCCCCGCCGCCAGCAGTGCGCAAGCGGCTGCCCAGGAGCCCCCCAGCGGACTGCCCGACCCGGTGGACACCACCCTGCCTGCCACGCGCATGATCGAGGTGGCCCAGGTCGAGGGCTGCCGCGACACGCAGTATTCCGAGCTGTCGCGCTTCTGGGAGCTGGAGATGGGCAGCAGTTGCGGCACCTTCCGCTTTCGGGGCTACCGGCCGCTGAGCGCCTCGGTGGTGGCCTCCGACAGCGTGAACCGCCAGCCCAGCTCCCCCGCGCCCGAGCACACCGCCCTCTCCAGCGTGGCCTACCGCAGCACCGAAGCGCGCCTGCAGCTTTCGGTGCGCACCAAGATTGCGCAAAGCCTGCTCACGCAGGACCACCCCACGCACAAGGATTCGCTGTGGTTTGGCTACACCCAGCAGTCGTACTGGCAGTTGTTCAGCCCGCACATCTCGCGCCCGTTCCGCACCACCGACCACGCGCCCGAGGTGATGTACGTGTATCCCACCGACGCGCAGCTCCCCTGGGGCTGGCGCTGGCGCTACAGCGGCATCGGCGTGGTGCACCAGTCCAACGGCCAGAGCCTGCCGCTGTCGCGCAGCTGGAACCGCACCTACCTGATGACTGGCATGGAGCTGGGCAACCAATGGAGCGTGAATGCGCGTATCTGGAAGCGCATCCCCGAAAAGGCCGAGAGCGACGACAACCCCGGTATCAGCGACTACGTGGGCCGGGGCGAACTGTCCGCCTTCTGGAACCTGAACCGCGACCACACCCTGGGCGTGACGCTGCGCCATTCGCTCTCGTCCACCTCGCGCGGCTCGGTGCGGCTGGAATGGATGCAAAGCCTGGGCGCAGGGCTGGGCGGCGGCAAGAGCAACCTGCGCCTGCACACCCAGCTCTTCAGCGGCTACGGCGACAGCCTGGTGGACTACAACCGCAAGCGCACCGTGTTCACCCTGGGCCTGAGCCTGGTGGACTTTTGAGGGATCAGCTGATCTGACACAAGCCGTTACGCAATCGCATGCCGGTTTTCTTGTGACGGACATGTCCCCACGCGACAATCCGCAGCGCGCCCGGCGGCCCGTGACGGCGTGTCGGCGATAAGCGGCACATTACCGCCTTTATTCCAACGCATTGCGGGTGGCCACAGACCGGACAATTCAGCCATCGGAGATGACGACCCATGGACTTGCAATACCAGCTCAAGGCAGGCAGCTACTACCTGTATGACATGCGTGAGGCCCCCAGCGCCATCACCGGCGAGCGGCGCTTCAAGCTCAAGACCGACACCGTGGCCATCGCGTTCGACATGCACACGGGCCAGGTGCACCAGCACGGCAGCCCCACGCGCATCCAGTCCTGGGCCAGCAACATGCGCCGCCGCCTGCGCGCTGCGGGCGCGCAGGAAGTGGCCAACGACATCGTGGTCGTCTCCGGCCCGCTGCCCGTGGATGAGCTGAACAAGTGCCTGTGGGTGCGTGGCTATGTGCGCCGCATGTTTTCGCGCCTGTCCACCCTGCCCCACGGCAAGCTGCAGGCGCCGCGCGAGCCGTTCCGCAAAGCCGCTTGAAACCACGGCCAGCGCCTCTCACCCATCAGGTGGATGGCTCAGCGTCTTCTTCGCCCTCTTCGCCTTCCTCCAGCACCTCAGCGTGCTTGACGACGGTCACTGGCACCGGGCTGGCATGCACCAGTTCCTGCGACACCGAACCCAGCAGCGCGCTGCTCAGCGCCCCCTGACCGCGCGCACCGATCACCACCATGTCGCAGCCCGTGCTCTCGGCGATGTCCACCAGCGTGTGCGCCGGGTCGCCCACGCCCACTTCGGTCACGTAGTCCAGGCCGGCCTCGTCGAGCAGGGCGCGGGCCGAGGCCATCAGGTGCTCGCCGGCCTCGATGCTGGCGGCGGCGATCAGGTCGGGGTCGCGCGAAACCACCAGCTCGTACAGCGAGGCCGGCTCCTGCACATTGGCCAGCACGAAGTCGGCCTGCAGGCCGTCACGGGTCAACTGCACCGCGTGGTGCACGGCATCGAGCGCGAGTTCCGAGCCGTCAACGGCGATAAGGATTCGGGGCATGGCAATTCCTTTTGTGATGTGCTTGATCCAGTGTAGCGGGCCCGGACGTGTGCACCGCACGACCGCGTCCATCTGGGACAATCGCGCCCATGCTGCAGTTTGAACTCCTCACCACCGACACGGGCAGCCACGCCCGTCGCGGCCGCCTCACGCTCAACCATGGCGTGGTGCAAACGCCCATCTTCATGCCCGTGGGCACCTACGGCACGGTCAAGGGTGTCATGCCCCAGAGCCTGCACGACATGGGCGCGCAAATCATTCTGGGCAACACCTTCCACCTGTGGATGCGCCCTGGGCTGGACGTGATGCAGAGCTTTGGCGGCCTGCACGCCTTCGAGCAATGGCACAAGCCCATCCTCACCGACTCGGGCGGTTTCCAGGTCTGGAGCCTGGGGCCCATGCGCAAGATCACCGAAGAGGGCGTGCACTTTTCCTCGCCCGTCAACGGCGACAAGCTCTTCATGTCGCCCGAGGTGAGCATGCAGATCCAGACGGTGCTCAACTCCGACATCGTGATGCAGCTCGACGAGTGCACGCCCTACGAAACCAACGGCCACAAGACCACCGAGCACGAAGCGCGCAAGTCCATGGAAATGAGCCTGCGCTGGGCCCAGCGCTCCAAGGACGAGTTCCAGCGCCTGGGCAATCCAAACGCACTGTTCGGCATCGTTCAGGGCGGTATGTACAAGAACCTGCGCCAGGAATCGCTCGAAGCCCTGGTGGCCATGGACTTCCCCGGCTACGCCGTGGGCGGTGTCAGCGTGGGCGAGCCCAAGGACGAGATGCTGGACATCATGGCGCACACGCCGCACCGCCTGCCCGCCCACAAGCCACGCTACCTGATGGGCGTGGGCACGCCCGAAGACCTGGTGGAAGGCGTGGCCCAAGGCGTGGACATGTTCGATTGCGTGATGCCCACGCGCAACGCACGCAACGGCACCATCTTCACGCGCTACGGCGACCTGAAGATCCGCAACGCGCGCCACAAGGCCGACCACCAGCCGCTCGATACCAGCTGCACCTGCCACGCCTGCGCGGGCAAGGACGCCGTAGCCTGGGACGCTGGCGGGCGCGGCGGCTTTTCGCGCGCCTACCTGCACCACCTGGACCGCTGCGGCGAGATGCTGGGCCCCATGCTCACCACCGTGCACAACCTGCACTACTACCTGAACCTGATGCGCGAAGTGCGCGAGGCGCTGGACGCCGGGCGCTTTGGCGAATTTCGGGCGCAGTTCAAGGCAGATCGGGCGCGGGGAGTTTAATTTTGCGGTTACGCTTATCCTTGCATTTTCGACATGTACATGCATAAAATGCAAGAATGTTTGAGCGAAAAATCATGGCCAGTCTGCGCGAAGACCTGGCCAGCACCCCTGCTGTAGCCCTTCTGGGGCCCCGCCAGGCGGGCAAAACCACCGTTGCGCACGAACTGGCCCAGCAGTCCGACAACGTGTATCTTGATCTGGAATCAGAGCTGGATCGCGCCAAACTCGCATCGCCGGAGCTCTACTTGGCAGAGCGTCTGGACAGGCTGGTCGTATTGGATGAAGTGCACCGCGTTCCTGGCCTGTTCCCAGTGCTACGCGGACTGATTGACCGGGCACGGCGCAGCGGCCGACGCAGTGGCCTGTACCTGCTGCTGGGTTCCGCCTCACTCGATCTGCTGCAGCAAGCCGGCGAGAGCCTGGCGGGGCGTATCGCCTACCGCGAGCTGACTCCTTTCAACGTCCAGGAACTGCCAGAGGCCGAGCACACGCGCCTGTGGGTACGGGGCGGATTCCCTGAAAGCTATCTCGCCCGCACCCCTGCCGCCAGCCTGCGCTGGCGGCAAGATTTCATTCGCACCTATGTGGAGCGCGACATCCCACTGTTTGGCGGGCGCGTAGGCTCCGAGGCATTGCGCCGCCTGTGGGGCATGTTGGCCCATCAGCAAGGGGCATTGGTCAACGCCTCGGTGCTGGCACGCAGCCTCGCCCTGGACATGCGCACCGTCAACCGCTACCTGGATCTGCTGGTCGAGATGTTTTTGGTGCGGCGACTGGAACCCTGGCACGCCAACCTGGGCAAACGCCTGACCAAATCGCCCAAACTCTATGTGCGTGACAGCGGCTTGCTGCACGCACTGCTGGGCCTGCCCGACGAAGAGGCGCTGCTGGGCCACCCCGTCGTGGGCGCGAGCTGGGAGAGCTTTGTGCTGGAGAATCTCATCACCGCCGCAGGAACCAGCGCCAGCGCCCACTTCTACCGCACCAGCGGCGGCGCTGAGGTCGATTTGCTCTTGAACTGGCCCAGCGGCGAATGCTGGGCCATCGAAGTCAAGCGCAGCCTCGCGCCCAAGGTCGAACGCGGTTTCCACAGCGCCTGCGAAGACCTGCAACCCACGCGCAAACTGGTCATCTACCCCGGCGACGAACCCTTCCCCCTGGGCCATGGCGTGCAGGCTATGCCGCTGGCCACGTTGTGCCACGAACTTGCCATGAGGGCCTATCCATAATCCCGCTACCATGGCACGCATGCTGACCGTACACCACCTCGAAACCTCGCGCTCGCAGCGCGTCCTGTGGCTGCTGGAAGAACTGGGCGTGCCCTATGACCTGCGGCTGTACCGGCGCGACCCGCGCACCAAGCTGGCGCCCGCCTCACTCAAGGCCGTACACCCTCTGGGCAAGTCGCCGGTCATCACCGACGGAGACGACGTGATCGCAGAATCGGGCGCCATCATCGAATACCTGGCGGAACGCTTTGCCTGCGGCGCTCCGGCCGATCTGGCGCACCTGGTGCCCCAGCCCGGCACGCCCGAGCACCGCCAGTGCCGCTTCTGGATGCACTACGCCGAAGGATCTCTGATGAACTGGCTGGTGATGAAGCTGGTGTTCCTCACCATCCCCACGCAACCCATGCCCTTTTTTGTGCGCCCCATTGCGCGCACGCTGTGCGATCAGGTGCAGAAAAAACTCATCGACCCCAACCTGAGCACCGCACTGGACTTCATGGAGGGCCACCTCGCGCAGCACGCCTGGTTTGCGGGCGAGCACCTGAGCATGGCGGACTTCCAGATGAGCTTTGCCGTGGAGGCCGCCCTCGCGCGCACCGACGCTGCATCGCACCACCCCCACCTGCTGGCCTACCGCGAGCGCATGCAGCAGCGCCCGGCCTACCAGCGCGCGCTGGCCAAGGGTGGGCCGGTGGTGATGGGGGGCTGAACAGCCCAGCGGGAAGACAGCCCCTGCGCCGGAGCCGGGGCCGCCGTGCGGAGCGGGTTGTCAGTCCAGCAGCTCGGGGGGCAGCGTGCCGCCGTGGGCGGCAATGCGGCTCATCACCTGCTTGTGCAGCCAGATGTTCCAGGCAGCAGAACCAGGCTCATCGTTGCCAGAGTAGCCCAGTTCGGCCGCCAGTTCCTTGCGGGCCGACAGGCTGCTGTCCAGCCCCAGCAACTTGAGCAGGTCCACGATGGAGGTACGCCAGTTCAGCCCCTTGGCTCCGGGCATGGCGTCCAGAATGGGGGCCACTTCCCCCAGCGGGATGGAAGCCGGGCCTGCGGGCACGGGGGATGCCGCAGGGGCAGCACCAGACGCTGCAGCAGGCGGCGCCGCCACTATTTCTTCGGCCTTGGCCGAGGGGAAAATCTTGGAAAAAATCTTGGCGAAAAAACCCATGGGGTATTACCTCCTGTAGCAGGGTGGAACAGAACCGGACACGCTGCAGGCCTGCAGGGTGTCCGGTGGGGTTCTATCACACCTCTGTGGCAGGCCTGCCCGACTGGGCCCCCGTGCCGCAGGCATGGCAGAAACGGGCAAAGGCACTCTTGCGCGTGCTGCAATGGCCACAGCGATCGAACAGACCGATGCCGCAGTGCGGGCAGAAGTCGATCTTCTCGTTTTTCAGGTCCACCAGCCGCTCGCAACCTGGGCACACATTCTTGGCCAGGCGCGCCAGGGCCACGTCGTAGCCCAGCTCCTTGCGGCGCTCCTGGTCGGGCATGGATTCGGCCTGCTTCTGGCGCTCCAGGTAGCGGTTGAGCGCCAGGATGGCGTAGCGCCCCACCAGCACCGTGATGGCTATGCCCACCACATAGCGCACATAGCCGCCATAGCTGGGCAGGTAGGGCACCAGTTCGACGAAGAAGGCGAACAGCGCGAAAAAGATGAAGCCCCAGACAAAGGGCCAGTAGGTACCCTTGCGCTTCTTCACGAACAGCCAGCCTGCCACCACCAGCAGCGGGAGTGTGAGCGCCAGGCGGTACAGAAAGACGCGCAGCTCCACCTTGCGGCGCTCCACACCCAGCTTCTCATAAGCGCTGGATTCCATGCGGCTGAGCTGCCGCTGCGCGGCCGTGGCGGCCTGGCGGGCATCGAGCAAGGCCTGCTGCTGCGCCTCGACCGCCTGCTGCGTGCGCTGTTCGGTCTGCTTCAGCCCATCCAGCACCTTGGTGCGCGCCATTACCTCCGGGTCGTGCTCCACCCGCTGCGTCACGCTGCGCGCGGCCAGCCAGTTGTTGAAGGTCTCGCGCGCCGCCTGGCTTTCGCTGCGCGCCTTGCTGCGCTGCAGTTGCGCTTGCTCCAGCGCGGTCTGCGCATCCTGCTCGGCCTGGCGCTGGTCCCGGATTTGCGCGCGCAGCTTCTCGGCCTCGGCACGGTCCAGAAAGTCATCCACCTGCAGCGGCGTCTCTACCTTGGGCAGGTCGCCCACGATGGTGCCGCCCAGGCCGATCAGGAAACCCGCAAACACCACCGCCACCAGCCACAGGCCGCGACGGAACCATTTTTCAGACAGTCGCAATGCTTTGCTCATGATTCCCCTCTCGTTGATGCACTACCAATTTGATAGCTGATAGCGCTTTACCGTCAAGCGTTAGCGCCCGATTTGATTCAATATTTCACGGAAAACACCACGGGCTTGGATGCCAGTTGCGCCCGCGGCAGCCAGGCCAGCACCGAATCGACGGTGACGGTTTCGATGCGGTCGGCGAAGCGCTGCTCGCTCGGGTGGTCGTCGAACGCGATGTTGGCCGAGCCCATGCGCCCGCCCAGGCGCGTGAGCGCGCCGATCTTCAGCACGCTGGGTTGGTAGCCCTTGAACTGCAGCCAGGCCTGGGCCTGGTCGCGCGTGCGCACGCTGTCGGGCTCCATGGCCAGGGCCAGGGTCTCCAGCGCCCACTGGTTGGACTGCTGGTACTTGCGCCCCCAGGCGTAGCTGACCATGCTGTAGGGCGCGTGCTGCAGCGCGCGGGCGCGGGCGCTGTCTTCCAGCACCGGCAGCAGGCGCTGCTGCACCTCCGGCGTGGGCACGGCCCAGACGGCCTCGTAGCGCCACAGGTCGTCAAGGAAGAACTCGCCCAGCCCCTGGCGGTACAGGTGGCCCACGGCGCTGCCGCATTCGTTGAGCTTGTGCACCACGCGCCAGGGCCCCTCGGGCGTCTTGTAGGCCCAGCCCAGGTGGGAGTAGCGCAGGCCATACTTGCCCAGGTCCTGCCCGGCGCGGCCCAGCACCACCACGCGGGCGCCGCTGCGCGCATGCTCGGCGTCGAGCGCGGCTGCCGTCTGCTGCGCCAGTTGCATGCCGCGTTCGATGAGCTGGGGCGTGGGCTTGCGCGCCTCGCAGGAGCGGCCCGCATGGGCCGGCGCGGCGGCCAGCAACAGCGCCGCCAGGGTCAGCGCGGTGAGGGGAACGGTGCAACGTGCCATGGCGCTGTTCCTCACAGGCGTTCGTTGTGCAGCAGGGCGCGGCCCAGGGCGTTGGGCACGAAGGCCAGCACCTCGCCCGCCACCGACAGCACCACGCCGGTGCCGATCACGCTGCAAGTCACTACCGTGCCCACACCGTAAGCGGAGGCCGCCACGCCGCGCCCCGCCAGCTCGACGCTGACGCGCGCACCGTCGGAGGCCCGCTCCAGCACATATACCGTGCCCACGGCCGAGGCCTCGATGGATTTCACGGTGAGCACCGCCCCGGCCACCGACAGCGCGGCAGGCAAGGCGACCACCGCGCCGGACGCCGCAGCGCCCACCGAGGCCGTGCCCACCACCGAGGCCACGGGCAGCAACGAGAGTGCGGCCGAGGCCTCGCTCTGGGCACGCGCCGGGGCCGACACCAGGGCACCGGCCAGGCATGCCGCCAGCCACAGGCGGGCCAGGGTTTTGTTCAGCAATGCAGTCATGGTTCACTCCTTTGGGTTCGTACACATCATTCGGCACTGGCGGCGGCGCGGGTGGCCTCGCGGCGGCCCTGCAGACGCGCTTCGAGCAGGTCGGCCTCGTGGCGGTCGCGCAGCATCTTGGCCAGCGTGAACGCGGTGGTCACCAGGTACAGCCAGCTCACGCCGAGAAAGGCTTTGTAGGTCACGTTGATGTCCATGCCCAGCAGTCCCCAGCCGGTCAGGCCCATGGCGACGGCAAAGCCACCCCAGACGACCAGCTTCCACAGCGGGGTATCTCCCGCATCGCGCCGACTGCCAGCGTTGTCGCGCACGAACTTGGCCAGCGCGAACACGGTGGACAGGCAGAAGACATAGCCCATCACCATGAACACCTGCTCCAGTGGCTCGCCCGGCAGCCAGGCCAGACCGACGGCGCAGAGGAACACGGCAATGCCGAAGGAAACCCAGACCTGGAGCTGCCAGGCACGGGTATCACGCTGGACGACGATGGGAGCAGAGGACATGGCGGTCTGGGCACTGGGGCCGTGGTTGAACATGGGCCGCATGGTGCCGGTGCGGCGCTGCGCTGTCCGTGCCTGGATGACAAAGCGCTCCCACTCAACCCTCGAAGTATCGCTTTTCGATACTTTGAGCCCGTATGCCGCACAAAAACCCTGTGTCGGCAGCGGCCGGCGCGTACGCGACACCCGTGCACGACACGCCTCTTTCACAATCGCCGTTCGCGCCCCTGCCGCGCAAACAACCGAGAAAGAGACATGCCATGACCAAACCCTTTGACCTCGTCGTCCACGGCGCCACCGGCTTCACCGGCCGCCTCGTCGTCGAATACCTGCTGCAGCGCTACCCCGCGGGCAGCGGCATGCGCTGGGCCATGGGCGGACGCAGCGCCGAGAAGCTCGCCGCCGTGCGCGACGAACTCGGCGCTCCGGCCGACACCCCGCTCGTCGTGACCGACACCACCGATGCCGCCAGCCTGCAGGCGCTGCTGGACAGCACCCGCCTGGTGCTGACCACCGTGGGCCCCTACCAGCTCTACGGCAACGAACTCGTGGCCGCCTGCGCCAAGGCCGGCGTGGACTACGTGGACCTGTGCGGCGAACCTGCCTGGATGCGCCGCATGATCGACGCGCACGAGGCCCAGGCGAAGGCCAGCGGCGCGCGCATCGTGTTCTCGTGCGGCTTCGACTCGATCCCGTTCGACCTGGGCGTGTTCCTGCTGCAAACCGAAATGAAGGCGCGTTTCGGCCAGCCCGCCCACCGCGTGCGCGGCCGCGTGCGCAAGATGAAGGGCACCTTCTCGGGCGGCACGGCCGCGAGCCTCAAGGCCACGCTGGCCGCTGCCGCCAGCGAGCCCGGCGTGCTCGACCTGCTGCGCGACCCGTTCGCGCTCACACCCGGCTTCACCGGCCCGCGCCAGCCCTCGGGCGCCAAGCCCATGGTGGACGAGGCCCTGGGCGAAGGTGTCTGGGTGGCACCGTTCGTCATGGCGGCCATCAACACGCGCAACGTGCACCGCTCCAACTTCCTGCTGGGCCATGCCTATGGCGCGGACTTTGTGTACGACGAGATGCTGGTCACCGGCCCAGGCGCCAAGGGCGAGGCTTTTGCCAACGCCGTGGCGGCCGACAAATCGCTGGGTTCGGACAGCGGCCCCAAACCTGGCGAAGGACCCTCGCGTGAAGAACGCGAAGCCGGGCACTACGACGTGCTGTTCCTCGGCGAAGATGCCCAGGGCCACCGCCTGAGCGTGGCGGTGACGGGCGACCGCGACCCCGGCTACGGCTCGACCTCCAAGATGATCGCCGAGGCCGCCGTGTGCCTGCTGGAGAACCGCGGCACGCCCGGCGGCATCTGGACCACCGCCCCGGCGCTGGGCCAGGCGCTGATCGATCGGCTGCAGGCGAATGCTGGGCTGACGTTCAGCGTCGAATAGACGCCTCACGCCTGCAGCAGACCGGCCACGCGCGCCTGCAGGGCCTCGGGCTGCGCCTGTGCGGGCGGCACGGGCGCGCCCACGTTCAGCCCCACGCGGTTGAACAGGCCGCGCCGGAACGGGCGCACCATGGCGCCGCCCTGCTCGATGCGGCTGAAGTACGAGCCCCACAGGTTGGTCAGCGCCATGGGGATCACGGGCACGTCCAGGCCGTCGGCACGGGCACGGTCCAGGATCTTGACGATGCCGCCCTTGAAGGGCTGCAACTGCCCGTCGCGGGTGATGCCGCCCTCGGGGAAGATGGCCAGCAGGTCGCCCTCGCGCAGCACCTGGGCGGCACGCTCGAAGGCGGCCTCGTAGGTTTGCGGGTCTTCCTTGTAGGGCGCCACCGGGATGGCCTTGGCCAGCTTGAACAGCCAGCCCAGCACCGGGATGCGGAAGATGCGGTGGTCCATCACAAAGTAGATGGGGCGCGGGCTGGCGGCCATGAGCAGCACGGCATCGACAAAGCTCACATGGTTGCAGGCCAGCACGGCGGAGCCTTGCGCGGGCAGGTACTCATCGCCCTGCACCTTGAAACGGTACACAAAGCGCGAGAGCACCCAGGCCACGAAGCGCAGCAGGTATTCGGGCACGAGCAGGAAGATGTAGAACGCCACCACGGCGTTGGCCAGGCCGGTGAAAAGGAAGATCTGCGGCACGGTGAAGCCCGCGCCCAGCAGCGCGCCGGCGATCAGCGAGCTGGCGATCATGAACAGCGCGTTGAGGATGTTGTTGGCCGCGATGATGCGCGCGCGGTGCGTGGGCTGGGCGCGCATCTGGATCAGTGCGTACATGGGCACGCTGTACAGGCCCGCAAACAGCGACAGCAGCGCCAGGTCCAGCATCACGCGCCAGTGCGCGCCCTGCTCCAGGAAGGCGCCCAGACCCATGATCTCGGCGGGGGGCAGACTGCGCGAGGCAAAGTACAGGTCGATGGAGAACACGCTCATGCCGATGGCGCCCAGCGGCACCAGGCCGATCTCCACATGGCGGCGCGAGAGCACCTCGCACAAGAGCGAGCCGATGCCGATGCCCACCGAGAACACCACCAGCAGCAGCGAAGCCACCTGCTCGTTGCCGTGCAGCACCTCCTTGGCGAGGCTGGGGAACTGGCTCAGGAACACGGCGCCGAAGAACCACATCCAGCTGATGCCCAGCAGCGAGCGGAACACCACGATGTTCTGGTGCGCCAGCTTGAGGTTGCGCCAGGTCTCGCTCACCGGGTTCCAGTTGACCTTGAGCCCCGGATCGGTGGCGGGCAGCGAGGGAATGAACTCGGCCAGCACCCGCCCCACGATGGCTGCGCCCACGCAGGCAAAGCCCACATGGTGCGCGCCGATCTCGGGCACGGCGATGATCAGCCCGCCCGCCACGTTGCCCAGCAGGATGGCCACGAAGGTGCCCATCTCCACCATGCCGTTGCCGCCGGTCAGCTCGCGCTCGTTGAGCACCTGCGGCAGGTAGGCGAACTTGACCGGCCCGAACAGCGTGGAGTGCAGCCCCATGAGGAAGGTGCAGCCCAGCAGCACCGGCACGTTGTGCGAGAAAAAGCCCCAGGCGGCCAGCGCCATGATGGCCATCTCCAGGCGCTTGACGAAGCGGATCAGCACCTTCTTGTCGTACTTGTCGGCCAGTTGCCCGCTGGTGGCCGAAAACAGCAGGAAGGGCAGGATGAACAGCGCGCCGATCACCAGGCCCGCCATGGCCGGCTGCAGCCAGGCCACGTTGATCTGGTAGGTCACCATCACCGTGAAGGCGAACTTGAACAGGTTGTCGTTCGCGGCGCCGGAGAACTGCGTCCAGAAGAAGGGCGCGAAGCGCCGCTGGCGCAGCAGGGCGAACTGGTTCGGATCCTCATGGCCGCTGCCATGGGCTTGGGGTGCGGGTGTGCTCATGCGTCTCTCCGTGCTTCTGGGCTTCTTCTTGGCTTCTTGTTGTGGCGGGCGGGGCGCTGTCAGTGCGGGCTGCAGGCGACACGCGGGCATGGGGCGCCATTGTGCCCGCCGACCATGGCCGGAGCATGCCCCCTGGCCGTAACCGAATGCAACGCGCGCAGCACCGGCCAGGCCGCCCCGGCAGCCGCCAGGTGCTTGAGGCTGTGGCCTGCCAACCACTGGCCTGTGGCTTCGTACACGGCGTGGTCGGACAGCTCCAGCAGCTTGGCCGCGCCGTACCAGGCGATCACTGCCCCCAGGGGCACCACCCATGCGCCGGCACGCTGCGGCAGGCAGGCCAAGGCCAGCACCAGCAACATGCCGCCCAGTTGCACCACGGCCCAGGGCAGCAGGTTGCCGGTATGGGCCCACCACAGCACGGCCAGCGGCCCGGCGGCCAGCACCACCATCGCGGTGGTGCCCCCAGCACGGGAGCTCACCCGCTGGGCTGCAGCCAGCCCCAGCATGCCGGCAAACGCCACCGTCATGCCCAGGCGGTCCCACAACAGCCCGGCATCGTCGGGCTGCCAGTGGTACCACGACGAACCTGCCGCCGTCAGCACCAGACCCATGCAGAACAAGCGGGCCGTGGCACGCGTGGCGCCATCCAGCACCCCCGACCGCACACGGCCCAGGAGCACCAGCCCCCAGGCACCCGCCAAGGCAAACGGCAGGTTGCTCAGCACATCCAGCGCGCAAGGGATGCCCCACAGCGTGCGCTGATCGGCAAAGGCATGCTGGTGCGGGCTGGCATGCAGCACCGGCCCCCACAGGGCCAGAGCCAGAAGCACCAGCCCGGCGCACAGCAGGCCGACTTCGGCGGGGGACATACGGCGCCGGTGTGCGGCGGGAAGAATGGTGGGGGTGCGCATGGGGCCCTCCTGGTCAAGTGGTTGCGATGGGCGCAGTCTCCTGGTCGAAGCCAGCCGCACGGCCCAAAAGTTGCCACAGACGCCACCAGACCCACCATCGGTATCCATTTTTGATACCGATGCTGCGGCGTCCACCACCCGAACCCGCGCACCGCTGGGCGTCGCTTGATATGGGTCAAGGCAGCGCGGCCCCGGAAATCCGTACAGTCGCCCCATGCACACCTTCCGAAATCTCCGCCGCCTCGGCCCGCTGGCTTTGCTGCTGGCCGCCTTCGCCTCCCAAGCGCAAACCCTCTCCTGCCCGACACAGGAACAAATGCGCCAGGTCAACGCCTGCCCAACCGAGGGACAGTTGCTCGCCAGCTTCCACGGCTTCTGCGGCGACGACAGCAAGGCCTACCAGGGCCAGACCGGCCCGTGCGCCGACTACGAAGTATTTCGCCGCATGAAGAACACCGCGCTGTGGGAATCTGCCGATGGCGCCTTCGACGGCTACCTGTCGTGCGAGACCCCCGCCCCGGTCATCGCGAAATCAAGCCTGACGTCGATGCGCGTGACCAAGAAGGGCTCCATCACCGCCGTGGTCTGCCACTACGGCCCGGACGTGCAGCTCACGCACCGCACGCGCAAGGCCTGCACCGTGCCGGCCTCCTGCGCCAGCGATCCGGCCCAGTGCCAGGCCGTGTGCGAATGAAAGACTGACGACGCCGACAGCGGGTCTCCATAATCGGTGCCCATGAGCACCACCGCCGACCTCGTCACGGCCCTGAAGAAGGAACTCAAGGCCGCCCAGATGACCTATGCCGACCTGGCGCAGCAGCTCGGCATGGCCGAGTCCAGCGTCAAGCGCATGCTGGCCAAGGGCGACATGCCGCTGTCGCGCATCGACGCGATCTGCCGCGCCCTGGCGCTGGACTTCGCCGACCTGGCGCGGCGCGTGGCCGACAACCAGCCGCTGCTCCAGGAACTGACCCAGGAGCAGGAAAAGGCCGTGGTCAGCGACAAGAAGCTGCTGCTGGTGGCCATCTCGGTGCTCAGCCAGTGGACGCTGGAGCAGATCGTGGCCACCTACCGCCTGAGCGAGGCCGAGGGCATCAAGTACCTGGCCCAGCTCGACCGCATCGGCATCATCGAACTGCGGCCGCTGAACCGCTACCGCCTCAAGCTGGCCAAGACCTTCCGCTGGCGAGCGCACGGCCCGGTGATGAACTACTTCCGCGAGCACGCGCTGCTCGACTACTTCGCGGGCGGCTTCGACGGCCCCGGTGAAGGCGTGTTGCTGGTACACGGCAGCATCAGCCGCGCCCTGGCGCCCGCCTTCATGGAACGCATGCAGCGCGTGGCCCAGGACTTTGCCCAGCAACACCTGGCCGACCAGCGCCTGCCGCAGCCCCAGCGCGAGGGCTACACCCTGCTGCTGGCCCTGCGCAGCTGGGAGTTCGAGGCTTTTGCCCACATGCGGCGCTGAGCGCTCCTGCGGCGCCAATTACTCATTTTTTGATAGCACATGGCGCTTGTTTGACGGGCGCCAGGGGCAAAAACACTTCCATATTCTGCGCACCCTGGCCGCTTACTCGCGTCGGCTTGGCACTGCTTGACACCATAAACAGAAATTACTATTCTTTAAATACAGCAATTTGCAATTTAAAGAATAGCAGCATGAAAACCACCCGCCAACAGCAAGACGCCACGCGCCGGCAGATCCTGGCCAGCGCGGTGGATCTGATGACCCGCCAGGGCTTCGACGGCACGACGATGAAGGACATCGCACGCTCTGCCGGCATTGGCGACGCCACGATCTACAAGTACTTTCCCACCAAGGACCGCATCGTGCTGGGCTACCTCGACGCGGTGGTGCAGCAAGCGCTGGCCGACACCCTGCAGACGCCCTGCTTCGCCGATTACCAGTTGCAGGAGAAGCTCCAGCGCCTGACGGACGCTGTGCTCGAAGGTCTGCTGCCCGACCGCGAGTTCGTGACCCAAGTGCGCGCGCTGGCCCGGCGCTCCCCCTTGACCCTGCTGGCCGAGCCCCTGGCGGCACGCCAGGCTTTGCGCGAGGCGGTGACCAGCTTTCTGGAAGCCGCCGAAGCGGCGGGCGAGATCGAGCCCTGCGACTTCAAGGGCATGGCTGGCGGGCTTTACACCGACTACCTTGCCGGGGTGGTGAGCTATTGGCTGGCCGACACTTCCGACGAATTCGCCGACACCGCGCAGTTGGTGGATTTGTCGCTGGGCCTGCTGGTGCAAACCCTGCGCAGCGGCCTCGTCAACCGAGCGCTGCAACTGGGTGGCTTTGTGCTGCGCAGCCAGATGGCGCGCCTGGCCCAGCACGGGGGCAGCCTGCTGGGTGCGCTGCAGATGACACAGCGGGCGATGGGCAGCCCCCCCCGCACAGCCACGGCTCCCGCCGCACCGCCCAAGTCCAACGCCACCCGTGCGCCGCGCAAGCCGCGCGCCACGACCGCGGCAGCCACCCCTGCCACCCCGCGCAGAAAGAAGGCCGCATGACGCCCCCCGCCACCGTGCGCTCCATCGGCATCCCACCCGGCACGGCCATCCACGCCGCCTTGCCCGGCGCGCATTTCTTCGACGCCTACGAGGTGGCCGACCCCCACCCCGCCCGCACGGCGCTGCAGACCTGGCTGGACGTGGTGGCCCGCACGCCGCGCTGGACGCAGCAGCTCATGGCCCTGCGCAACCGGCTGGTGCGCCTGGTGGGCCTGAAGGACCTGGGCCAGTTGCACGACGCGCACCCGCTCGCCAGCGGCCAAGCCCCGGGCGACGCGGGCAGCTACCGCGTGGGCGACCGCGTGGGCATCTTCCTGATCCGCCACCTCAGCGACACCGAAGTGGTGCTGGGGCAGGACGACAGCCACCTCGACGTGCAGGTGTCGCTGAGCAAGCACCGCCCGGGCGATGCGCCCGCCACGCTCGCGGTCAGCACCGTGGTGCACATCCACAACGCGCTGGGGCAGGCCTACATGACGGTCGTCACGCCCTTCCATCGCCGCATCGTGCGCGCCATGCTGCAGCGGCTGGCGGACCATGGACAGCGCTGACGCGCCGCGCACCAGCCGGCTCGCGCGCGGCGCCATCACGGGCGTGGCGGCGGCACGCATTGGCGCCGCCCGCCTGGGCCAGCGCCTGCGCACGCCGTCGCCCCAGGCGCAGGCCGAACACGAGGCCGCCGTGGGCCGCATCCTCTTTGGTGCGCTGGGGCAGTTGCGTGGCACGGCGCTCAAGGTGTCACAGTTGCTGAGCATGCACCCCACGCTGCTGCCCGAGGGTGTGCGCCGCGAGCTGGCGCGCGCCCAGCACCAGGCGCTGCCGCTCAACCGCGCCCTGGTGGGGCGGGTGTTCCGCCAGGCCTTCGGGCAGGAGCCCGAGGCGCTGTTCGCGCATTTCGAGCCCACTGCCTTTGCCGCCGCCAGCCTGGGCCAGGTGCACCGCGCACAGTTGCCTGGCGAGGGCCTGGTGGCCGTGAAGGTGCAGTACCCCGGCATCGCCGCCACCATCGCCAGCGACATGCAACTGGCGCGCGCGGCACTGCGTGCACTGGCCCACACCGATCTGCCGCTGCCCACCGATCCGGTGATGGACAGCGTGATGGACGAGATCGAGGCCACGCTGCTGCGGGAGGTGGACTACCTGCAGGAGGCCGAGCAACTGCAATGGTTCGCCGAGCATGCCGCGCTGCCCGGCGTGGCGATGGCGCGGCCCCTCCTGTCGCACACCAGGGCCCAGGTGCTCACGCAGCAGTACCTGCCGGGGCTGCACCTGGACGCCTGGCTGGCGACCGAACCGACGCAGGCGCTGCGCGACCGGGCCGGGCAACACCTGTGGGACTGGTTCATGCACTGCATCTTCGTGCTGGGCCGGGTGCATGCCGACCCGCACCCCGGCAACTTCCTGTTCGACGCCGATGGCACGGTGGGCGTGCTCGATTTCGGCTGCACGCGGGAGCTCTCGGAAGGCTTTCGGACACAGATGACACGCGCCTGGTCGGCGCTGCTGCGACCCGCCGCCGACCCGCAGCGTGACGCCCTGGTGCTGCAGGCCTACCAGGCGCTGGGGCTGGCCGGGCCCGACCTGGCGCTGGCAACCTACAGCGCCGAGCTGGCCCCGGCCTTGGCCGACATGCAGGCCTGGCAGCTGGAGCCCTTCACCCAGGCCGTCTTCGATTTCAGCACCAAGCAACCGCCCCCCATCACGCCCCCGGAGCACCAGCGCGTGCTGGGGCGCCATCTGGCGCAGGTGCCGGGCGAGATGCCCGCGTTCGATCGCATGTGGATGGGCCTGATGCACCTGCTCACCCGGCTCGGGGCACGGGTGCACACCCGCGCCGCTGGTATTCCTGAAACCGCCATTGAAAGCTCCTTGCCATGAACAACCCGCTCCTCCTGGCAGCCGCAGGCCTCGCCCTGGTCGGCCTGATCCATTCCGTGCTTGGCGAAGTCCTGGTCTTTCGCACGCTACGCACACACGGGCTTGTTCCCACGGCCGGGTACCCGGTTTTGCGCGAGCGGCAGGTGCGCATCCTGTGGGCTTCCTGGCATCTGGTGACCGTGCTGGGCTGGGCCCTGAGCGCACTGCTCTGGCGCCTGGGTAGCGACCCCTGGGAGATAGATCTTGCGGCATGGGTCGCCCACACCACTACGCTCGCCCTGCTGGCCTGCGCGCTGCTGGTGGGCTTCGCCACCAAGGGCCGACACCCGGCCTGGTGCGCCTTGCTGGTGGTCAGTGCCCTGGTGGGCTGGCGCTGACGCCGTGTGCGAAATATCACGGCAACGCCGCCCAATAGCGTTTCGGGAAACATGCCTACACAACTCTTCGCCGGACAGCTACATTGGCTTTACGCAATTCCCGCACGATAGAGCTTCCGGTTCCGCAAGGAATCCTTTGTGAGGAGACCCCCATGGCACGCACCACCCTGGCCGCTGCTTCCATTGCCCTGCTGGCGCTCTGCGCATTCACAGCCCCCGTGCAGGCCCGCACCACGGCCACCATCGTCATCCAGACGGCCCCGCCGCCACCACGCTACGAGGTAATGCCGCCCCCCCGACGCAACATGGTCTGGGTGCCCGGCCACTGGGAGTGGCGCGGCCACCATCATGTGTGGGTAGAAGGCTATTGGATCAAGGCACGCCCCGGCTACCGCTACCGTGCGCCCGAGTGGGTGGAACGCGGCGGCCGGTGGCACATGCAACCGGGCGGCTGGGATCGCGACCATGACGGCATCCCCAACCGCTACGACCCGACGCCCGATGGCCGCCCCATGCCCCACCGCCCCTACGCGGACCGTGACCGCGACGGTGTACCCGACCATCGGGATCGGGACCGTGATGGCGACGGTATTTCCAACCGCCACGACCCGACACCCGATGGCCGAGGCCGAGGCCATCCCCGTGGCGACCGGGACCGCGATGGCGTGCCCAACCGCTACGATCGGCAGCCGGGCAATCCCTACCGCAACTGACGCCTCGCGCGCCGCGCGCGGCCGATGCCCCATAAGCATCTGTTGTGATGCATTAGCCAGCACGCGCGCCTAGAATGGTCCATGCAGGAGAGCAGGCGGCCCATGCCGCCTCACCGAAGGCGCAAACTCCCATACACGCTCAGGTTCCGTACTGCACCATCATCAAAGCCGTCTGGAGAGCCGCCACAGCCGTGGCGCACCGAAGGAGCAAGCCCCGTGCCGCGTTGGCACGGCGTGAATCTCTCAGGTAACAGGGACAGGGGGAGCGGCAGCTTGGCAGACGCGCCAACTGCACGCTATCAAAAATATAGCTGCTCGCGCACGCCTGACAAGCGCCAGAACCTTAAAAGGCTCTCAAAATGCGCGTGATCGTCCTCGGCGCCGGCTTGCTCGGCGTGACCTCGGCCTACTACCTCCAGCAACAGGGTCACGAAGTGACCGTCATCGACCGCCAGGCCACGCCCGGCGCGGAAACCAGCTTCGCCAACGGCGGCCAGATCTCGGTCAGCCACGCCGAGCCCTGGGCCAACCCGAGCGCACCGCTCAAGGTGCTGCAGTGGCTGGGCCAGGAGGACGCACCTCTGCTGTTCCGCCTGCGTGCCGATATGCGCCAGTGGCTCTGGGGGCTGTCCTTCCTGCGCAACTGCACGCCCGAGCGCACGCGCCACAACATCCGGCAGATCGTCAGCCTGGGCACCTACAGCCGCAGCGCGCTGCAGCAGTTGCGCCGCGACACCGGCATCCAGTACGACCAGCGCACGCAGGGCATCCTGCATTTCTATACCGACCCCAAGGAATTCGACGGCGCGCTCGGCCCGGCCGAACAGATGCGCCAGCTGGGCTGCGAGCGCCAGGTCATCAGCGCCGACGAGGCGGTGCGCATCGAACCTGCGCTGCGCCACATCCGCCCGCAACTGGCGGGGGCCACCTACACGGCCGAGGACGAATCGGGCGATGCCAACCTGTTCGTGCGCGAGCTGGCCAAGCTCTGCAAGCAGGCCGGCGTGCGTTTCCAGATGGGCGCGCACATCACGGCGCTGCGCACGGCGGGCGGCGAAATCGACCATGTGGAGCTGACCAACGCCGAGGGGCGCTTTGAGCGCATGCGCGGCGACGCCTATGTGCTCGCCATGGGCTCGTTCAGCCCGCTGTTGGCCCAGCCGCTGGGCATCCGCCTGCCCATCTACCCGGCCAAGGGCTATTCGGTCACGCTGCCGGTGAAGGATGCGCGCCTGGCGCACCAGGTGAGCCTGACGGACGACGAGTACAAGCTGGTGTTCTCGCGCTACACCAGCGCACAAGGCGACCGCCTGCGCATTGCCGGCACGGCCGAACTCAACGGTTACGACCGCAACCTGAACCAGGTACGCTGCGAGGCCATCGTGCGCCGCGTCGAGCAGCTCTTCCCCGGCGCGGGCGATACCACGCGCGCCGAGTTCTGGACCGGCCTGCGCCCTGCCACGCCCAGCAATGTGCCACTGATCGGCCGCACCCAGCTGCCCAACCTGTTCCTCAACACCGGGCACGGCACGCTGGGCTGGACGCATTCCTGCGGCTCGGGCAAGGCGCTGGCCGACATCGTGAGCGGTCGCGTGCCCGAGGTGGATTTCGCCTTCACCGGCATGCCGCAAACGCCCCAGCCCCGGTTGCTGCCTGCGGTCTGATCCCGCAGCGCCGCACGCCGCCGTTCAGCCACTCACCCCATGGTCGTGGCTGCGGCGGAAGGCAGGCGCAGTTGGGTGCGCAAGAAGCGTTCGCACTCCGCGGCGGGCAGCGGGCGACTGCAGAGGTAGCCCTGGATCTCATCGCAGCCCTGCGCCTGCAGGAAACGCCGCTGGTCCTCGGTCTCCACGCCTTCGGCAATCGTTTGCAGCCCCAGGCTGGACGCCATGTGGATGATGGCGCTGACCAGGGCCTTGTCCTCGGCATCGACGCTGATGTCGCGCACGAAAGACTGGTCGATCTTGAGCTTGTACACCTGGAAGCGCTTGAGGTAGCTCAGCGACGAATACCCCGTGCCGAAGTCGTCGATGGACATGCGCACGCCGCGCGCATGCAGGTCAGCCATGATCTCCACGGCGCGCTCGGGATCGTCGCTGGCCACGCCCTCGGTCAGCTCCAGCTCCAGGCAGGCCGGATCGACCCCCACCTCGCTCAGCACCTGGCTGACCAGGTCGGGCAGATCCGGGTGCCTGAACTGCAGGGCAGAAATGTTGACGGACATGGTCAGCGCAGGCAGGCCGGCATCCCGCCAGCGCGCCACTTGCGCCACGGCCGTGCGCAGCACCCATTCGCCGACAGGAACGATCAGCCCGGTTTTTTCGGCAAGGGGAATGAACTCGGCCGGAGACACCATGCCCCATTCGGGGTGCTCCCAGCGGATCAGGGCCTCGACGCCGACGATGCGGTCATCGCTCAGGCGGCGCTGGGGCTGGTAGTGCAGCAGCAGTTGCCCACGTTCCAGCGCACGGCGCAATGCACCCTCCAGCTGCAGGGTGCGTGCTGCCTGTGCCTGCATGTCGGGGGAATAGAAGTGGTAGGCGTTGCGCCCTTCCTGCTTGGCACGGTACATGGCCACGTCGGCATGCTGCGAGAGGGTCTCCAGGTCTTCGCCGTCCTCGGGATACATGGCAATGCCCAGCGACGGCGTCACCATGAGCTCATGGCCGCGCACCACCAAGGGCGCCGCCACCGCCTCGAGCAGCTTGCCAGCCAGATGGGCGGCGCCGTCCTTGTCGGTACCCGGAAGCACCAGCACAAACTCATCGCCCCCCATGCGGGCCACGGTGTCCTGTTCACGCACCTGTTCATGCATGCGCCGCGCCACAGCCACCAGGAGTTCATCGCCCACGCCGTGCCCCAGCGAATCGTTGATGTGCTTGAAATGGTCCAGATCCATGAACAGCACCGCCAACGGCTCGCTGGCGCGCTGGGCCATGCTGACATCGTGCGCAAAGCGGTCGGCCAGCAGGGCGCGGTTGGGCAACCCGGTGAGCAGGTCGAAATGCGCCATCCAGCGGATGCGCTGCTCGTCGGCCTTGCGTTGGCTCACGTCCGAGAAAATGCCGATGTAATGCGTGGTCTGCCCCTCGGCGTCCTGGATGCGGCTGACGGTGAGCCACTGGGGATACACCTCGCCGTTCTTGCGCCGATTCCAGATTTCGCCCTGCCACAGGCCGTGTGCCTGGATGTGGCGCCACATCTCGCCGTAAAAACCGCCGTCATGCCTGCCCGAGGCCAATACCCGGGGGTTGCGCCCGGCGACCTCCGCCAGTGAGTAGCCCGTGATGGCGGTGAACGCCGGGTTGGTGAGCAGGATTTTTTGGTGCGCATCCGTCACCGTGATGCCGTCGTTGCTGTGCGAGAAGACCTCGGCGGCCAGGCGCTGCTGAGCCTCGAAGGCCTTGCGCTGCAACGCACTGCCCAGAAAATGGCATACGCGATCGATCAGCGTGCGGTCATGCTCACGCAACGCTGCCTTGGGCTTGCTGAATACGTCCAGCACGCCCAACACCACACCATTGTCCGAACGTATGGGCAGTGCCGTGCAGTGGGTCCAGCCACTGGCGAAGGCCACCGAGTGCAAGGCGCCGCGCAGCGCGGGGTTGGTCAGTTCGGGCGGCTCCTCGACGCCCGCAGCCCACTCCACCGCACCCCAGGCATCGGAGCCGGGCCGCAACGCCAGGGCACTGCGGGCATCCTCAAGCATGCCGCCCATGGCAGCCGTGCGCGGCGCCCAGACGCCCGATTGGTGCTCCAGCAGCCAGACCGTGGCACGGGCGCCAGGCAGATCGGACTCCAGCTTTGCGAGCAACCGCGTCACGATGCGACCCACATCCCGTTCGTTGGCGATCAGCTCCAGCGCATAGGCGCGCAAGGCTTCCAAGCGGCGGGTCTGGTGCTGCAAGGTCAGATCCATGACCGTGCCGGTCACCCGCACCGCCTTGCCTTGCGCGTCGCGCGTGACATAGCCGCGCGCGAGGATAGGCACATGGTGACCATTTTTGTGTTGCAAGCGCAGCTCTTGCACTACCACCGTGGCGTCCGAGTGGCGCAATTCCTCGTGCAGCTTGAGCAACACCGACACATCGGACCGATGGACATGCGACTTCCACTGCACAGGGCCCGAGGGCATGTCCGCCATGCCATAGCCCAGCATGTGCCATCCCTGGGCCGAGAACTCCAGCCTCTGCCGAGACAGATCCCAGTCCCATGGCGCATCGGTTGATCCCTTGAGCACCAGTTCCAGTTGCTGCTGCGATTGCCGCAGCTTGTTTTCGGCATGTTTGCGCTGGCGCTCGTTGGCAAAGTACCCCAGGGCAAAGTCAACGTCCGCCGCCATGGCGAGGAGCAGGCGCTTGGCCTCGTCATCAAAGGCCTGTCCAGGCTCTGCCACCAGGACAAACACCGCATCCACCGCCCCATCGCAGTGCAAGGCGATGGCCACTGTGGGGGCAGAGCCAGACATTCCGTCGATCCAAACCGCTCTGTCTTCGCGCAATGCCGTGCGCGCCGTGCCCTGGCCGGGCAGGTCCTGCCCACGCACGCCACTGGTGGCCAGCGCCACCATTTCTCCCGTGTCTCGGGAGTACCGACCGATCCACGCGGACTGCATCCCTCCCAGGCACACAGCCGCCTCACAGACGTGAGCGAAGAGCACGGACTCATCCGGACTCTGCACGATCGCTTGATTGCAAGC
Source organism: Acidovorax sp. 210-6 (assembly GCF_010020825.1). Lineage (GTDB taxonomy): Bacteria > Pseudomonadota > Gammaproteobacteria > Burkholderiales > Burkholderiaceae_C > Simplicispira > Simplicispira sedimenti. Next base: position 437,545 of record NZ_JAACJE010000001.1, on the reverse strand, counting down.
GCTCAGCGTTGCATACAGGCGTTTCTGGCGTTGGATGCGCGCCTCGGAAAGCACCCTGGAAGTGATGTCCTGCATCACCACCACGCACTGCGCACTGTCGCCCTCCTGCGCCGCCGTCAGCCGCCGGATCTGCAGGTTGACCCAGGCGCTGGATCCATCACCCCTTTTGATGCTGCGATCCACCGCATACGCACTCTGGCGCCCCTGGATGACCCGCGCAAGGCCGCGCAGGTCCCGCAGTTTGTCTTTCTCGGACACCAGTGACGCCCACGTCATGGTTCGCATGCGCTCAAAGGTCAGGCCCACAATGTCCACAAACTGCTGGTTGATGCGCCCCCACTCGCGCTTGTCCAGATCAATGGTCGCAATGCCTACAAAGGGCAAGGAAAAAAACTGCTCCATCAGCCGGTCTGTACGCTGGCGCTGCACCCATTCACGCCATTGGTGCGTCTGACGGATGTGCCTCCAGAACAATGCCAGCACCACGCCCAATGCCAGCATGGCCAGTGTGATCACACCCGCCACCCACCATGCCAGCACATGCACTGGTGCAAGCACCTCCTCCCTGTCGATCTTGGCCACCACGCGCCAATCGGTGCCGGCCACGCCACGGTACGCGGCAACGACAGGAACATCGCGGTGGTCCCGGCCGATCACCTGCCCCGGAACGTCGGAGCGCAGGGCCACGGCGGCCGGGAGATCCTTGCGTGATACCGGAAACCGGAGCTTCATGGCTGTGCCGCTGCGGTGGCGCAGTTCGTTCATGAACACCGCCTGATCACCATCGCGAACGACCAGCAGCGTCTCACCGCTGGGGCTGGAGGTGGGCCAGGTCTGGATCACGGGGAACAGGAAGCGCTGCGGCGAAATGCTCAATCTCACCCAGGACAAGAGCCTGGGCTCTGCCGCTGACAGCTGGTACACCGGAACCAACCACTGCAACAAGGCGCCGCCCCCCCCGGCCTCCTGCATGGATAGGCGAACCACGCTGCCGCCCCAGCGCTGGTCTTGTGGCAGTCCCTCGACCCGGCCTGGCAAATCCCATGCCTCTACGATGGATGTCACCACCTCCCCCTGGGGCGTGATGAGCTCGATCTGGTCATAGTCGAAGGCTGACCTCAAGAGCGAAAACCGCTCCAGAATGGCCTGCTGCGCCTCATGCCCGGTCGCCGGATGCTCAATCAACCGCGCGACTTCCACCGCGAAATGTGCGTCGGCGGCCAGCAATTCGGCGTTCTTCTGGCGCTCCCCCAGCCAGTTCTCGATCTGATCGGTCTTGAGCCGTGCGATGGCCGCCAGGTTGGCGAAGGCATCCTTCTCGGCCATGGGCCCCTGGATACGCACCACCAGCCACCCCGTCAACGGCAGCACCATCGCCACCGCCAACAGCAGCGCAATGAAAGGGCGGGAGGAACCCTGCGGCGGCGTCGCCACATCCTGAACCGAGCCCGCCCCAGAACGATGCGTCATTGGAGCAAAGGCATCGCGGTACGCCTGTCGGTGGTCACTCCAAGGGGCTGTGCATCTCCCTTTGCTTCACCGAGCCTGAAAACATCCACCTCGGCGACCAGCTCCTGCGCCTGCGTCTTGAGGCTGTCCGCAGCCGAAGCCATTTCTTCCACCAGGGCAGCGTTTTGCTGGGTCACCTGATCCAGCTGGGTCACGGCTTCGCCCACTTGCGAGACTCCCAGGCTTTGCTCGTGGCTCGCTGCGCTGATCTGGCTCATCAGATCCGTCACGCGCTGGATGGCGCTCACCACCTCGTTCATGGTGGCACCAGCCTCGTCCGCCTGTGCGGTACCTTGCTCCACACGCTCGACGCTGGCGGTGATGAGCTGCTTGATTTCCTTGGCCGCTTCGGCAGAACGTTGCGCCAGGCTGCGCACCTCTCCCGCCACCACCGCAAATCCGCGGCCTTGTTCGCCCGCCCTTGCGGCTTCGACCGCTGCATTGAGCGCCAGGATGTTGGTCTGGAAGGCAATGCTATCGATCACCTGGATGATGTCGGCGATCTTGCGCGAACTCTCGTTGATACCCTTCATGGTTTCCACGACCTGCGCCACCACATCGCCGCCCTTGGTCGCCACCGTACTGGCGCTGTGGGCGAGGTTGTTCGCCTGGCGCGCGTTGTCTGCGTTCTGCTGAACCGTAGAGTTGAGCTGCTCCATGGATGCAGCCGTTTGTTCCAGGGCGCTGGCCTGGCTTTCGGTGCGTGCAGCGAGGTCATGGTTGCCCGTGGCAATCTGGGCGCTCGCCGTGGCAACCTGGTGCGAACCAGCGCGCACCTGATACACCAGCGCCGCCAGGCGCTCCTGCATGTCCGAGAGCGACCGCGTGAGCACACTCACTTCATTGCTCCCCTGGGCCACCTCCACACGTGTGGCCAGGTTTCCAGCAGCAACGGCCTGCGCCAGAACCACGGCCTGACGCACAGGCTGGGTAATGCTGCGCACGAACATCAGCGCCAGCAAGAACGCCACCCCGATGCCAACCGCCAGCAACGCACACATGCCATACGCCAAACGACTGGCCTGCGCAGCACGCTCCTGGAGCACCCGCGCGAGTTGCCCCACCGCATCGGTATTGAAGGCATACAAGCCGTCAATGGTCTTGGTGAAGGTGTCAAAGTACACCTCCGGCGAGATGCCTGCCTGCTGCGCCTCGATCACTTCTTTCTGCGCCAGCAGCAGTGTCGCTGCAGTCACCTCACGCTGCTGCCTGGCTGGCGCTTCCAAAGCATTGCGCATGGCTGCATCCGCGCCCAAGGCCTTGCCAAGGTTGCGGTTCCAATCGTCACTGAATTGCTTGGCCTGTCTGGCAAGGGACTCCAGCGCAGCGCGGCCCTGCGGGGAAATCTCGCCCTGGCTCAGCATACTGGTTCCCCTCGCGCGCATCTGGCCCATCATTTCGGTCAGCATCATGGCGTCCACGAGGCTGGAACGGGACAGCATGTGGGTGGAGAGGTTCTGATCGAGCGAAAGACCAAACTCATCCATCAATGCATCCGAGAATGCGAAATGTCCCGTGATGAACTCCGTGTGCAATCGGGTGCTCTCCAGCGCCGTCAACTGGCGCCCGGCAACACTGGGCTCCAACACCGCCCAGACCTGCCGACGCTGCGCCCACAAAGCCTGCAACGATGCACTGGCCTGGATGGACTTCAACAGGCCATCCACGCGCTCCATGGTTTGCCCCAGGGAAGCACCCACCCCCGGACGGCGCTGTGCCAGCGCCTCGTTGCCGCTCAGCATGCCGGCCGACAACCCCCGGTGGATCTGACTGAACTGGATCACCCGGTTCACCTCCACCATCGCCTTGCCACCCTCCAGTTGGCGCTGGGCCAGTGCCACATCGGCAAAGGCACGCTGCAAATACAGGGCGGTGGGCAGAGCCACCATCAACAAGGCCAGCAGACCCAGGATCAGGAACTTCTGGGCCAAGCCCAGTCGGTGCAGAAAGGAGGACATGGTCGGCACTGTAAAGAGATACACAATTTGAAACAATTCCCCCGCGCTGGTAGTCAGACTACCTAAAAATAGGTAGTGCACCGCCAAAATTTCACCGAATGAAATTCGGTGGAGACTCACGCCACTAGCTGATGCCGCGCTCGTGGTTGATCACGTAGCGTGTCAGCTCTGCGACGCTGTGCAGGTTGAGCTTGCGCATGATGTTGCGGCGGTGCACATCCACGGTGGAGGATGCAATGTGGAGCACTTCTGCAATCTGGTTGGAGGTACAGCCTTCGGCCACCAGTTTGAGCACCTGCCGTTCACGCACGCCCAAGCGCACAGAACCAGGCGCACCACCGGACTGGGCCACGGCAGCCCCTGTCACCACGGCGGCTACGTCCGGACACAGGTAACTGCGCCCCTGCAGAACCGCGCGGATGGCTCGCAACAACTCCTCACTCGCCTCGGCCTTGGTGACATACGCCATCGCTCCGGCCTGCAGCATGTCCAGCACATACTGCCGATCGGAGTAGGCCGAGAGCGCCACCACCTTGACCAGGGGCAGCGCCGTCAATAGGCTGCGTGTGACCTCGGCACCATGCATGCCCGGCATGCTGATATCCATGCAGACGATCTGCGCTCCCGTGCGGCGGGCTTGTTCCACCACCTCCAGGCCATTGCCCACCTGCCCAGCCACTTCGAGGTCAGACTGCGAATCCAGCAGATGGCACAAAGCCTCACGGAACAGCTGGTGATCATCGGCCAAGAGAATCCGTGTTTTCATGGGTATCGCCTGGGGGTTGGCGCGGGCATCAGATTTCAACACAGATGCGCGTCCCTTGGCCGGGAGCACTCTCCAGGCTGAACCGCCCACCCGCAAACTCAGTGGTTTCGCGCATGTTGATGAGGCCCAGACCTGCGGTGCGTCGCTCACGCATGACCTGCTCCACATCAAACCCTACCCCATCGTCAGCGATGCAAATCCGCAGCGGCCGATCCTGCAATTGCAGCTGCACGGTGATGCTCCGGGCATGGGCGTGCTTGGCTGCATTGGTCAGCGCTTCCTGGACGACACGGAACAGCGCCAATTCGAGGTCCGGAGCCAAGCGCACTTCTGCATGCTCGCACAGCACCTGCACCTGCACACCCGTACGGCGAGCAAACGGCTCGGCATAGCTGCGCACCACGGCCAGCAAGCCTCCCCGGTCCAGCACGGGGGGATGTAACTCGGCACAGATCTCACGCACACTGAGCGTGGTGTCTTCGATGAGTGCGCGCATGTCCTCCAGGCGTTCCTCGTACTCCGGTGCACTGCGCTGCTGCGGCGGTGCCTGGCTCAGCATGTCCAGGTTGATGCGCAGGGCCGCGAGATTGGGGCTGGTGCGGTCGTGCAGTTCGCGCGAAAAGCGCCTGCGCGCTTCTTCCTGCGACTGCACCAGCCTGCGCGAGAGCTCTTCGATGTGCAGGGACATGCGCAGGCGTTCCTGCTCCTGGCGCTTGGCATCGGTGATGTTGCGCCCCACGCCCCGATAGCCGACAAACCGCCCTTGCGCATCCCAGACCGGCGTACCGCTTACCGCACCCCAATGCACGTGACCGCGAGGATCCTGGTGTGCAACCACAAGGTCCCGAAACGGCATCCGCGCCTGGAGCACGGCCTGGTGTGCACGCCAGTCCTCCGGGGTCATGTTGAGTGTCGATAGCTCCCAGCCCGTCTTGCCCAGAAACGCCTGTTCGGACATCCCCATGTTTTGCTCAATCCCGCCTTCCAGGCGAACAAACCGGTACTGTGCATCCTGCTCCCAGTACCAATCGGCGGAGAGGCTCGCGAGCGTACGAAATCGCTCTTCGCTCCCGGCCAGATGGGTCAGGAACCGTTCGCGGCTGTCCAGCATCCGATTGAACTCCACCGCCACCGCCTGCAACTCGCGCGGGCCGACCTCCAGCATCACGCGGGCCTGGGTCTGCCCTGCAGACACTTTCGCAGCCGCCGAGTGCAGCGCATCGATCGGTCGCACAATGCGCTGACTGATGCGCCAGACCAGCAACAGCGCGAGTAGCACCAAACCCAGCGCCGACATCGCCCCCCAGCGGAAGGAGCGATCGGCCTCGGCAAACACTTCGGCGGTAGGCACTCCCGCCAGCACCCTCCATCCCGCCAGCGGCACATCGGCCACGGCAAAAAGCCGCTCCACGCCATCGGCACTCAGTACTTGGGACGCATCTGCCTGGTCGTCACCGACCATGGCCCGCAAGGCATCGGGCAAAGGCAGGCCCATCCAGAAGCTTGCATCCTTGGAGCGCAACAACATGCGTCCCTGCGCGTCAGACACCGCCACCAGGGCATTGCTGGGTACGGCGGCCAGCAAGCGCTCGCCCAGAACTTCCAAATCGATCGACAGGCTCACGAGTCCCGCCACCTCCCCCTGCACATTGCGCACCGGATGGAACAAGACCACCACCCATCGACCTGACAAAGGCCCCACCGAGACCCCCCCCACGGTCATGCCCTCGGCGGTGCGCGCCTGAACGTAGCCAGGCACCAGCGCCAATTGTTCGGGCGTGATCTTGCTGTCCAAAAATGAACAATCGTTGCCTCCCTTCAGGTCTTGCACCACCAAATTGGTGAACCCAGGGTACAGGCGCACGAACTCCGCAATCAACGGATCGCATGCACGAGCGTCCAACGCCCGTACTGAAGGACGCAGCCCAATGCGTTGCAACACCGCTTCATAGTCGCGCAGCACCAGGTTCAGATTCTGCGCGGTTTGCTGCGCCAGGATGCGCACCTGATCGTTGGCGCGCTCCCTGGCTTCCAGGCGCTCCAGGTAGATCTGGCGAAAAAGCAGCCCCAGCAACGGCAGCATGGCTGCACCCAGCAGCCACAGGAGCTGCGTCCGTACAGACTGACGATAGAGGCTCCACAACGGCATGCACACTCCATGGATGCGGCGCGATGGCAGGACCATCGGCAAACCCCTTGCCGATGCGTTGCAATGCCCACTGCCGCCCTGAGCGCCGCAGTGTATGTCGTGTCAGCGCGCAGCGCCGCTGGAGTGCGCCACAAACGCAGCCAGCGCGCGCATGTCCTGCTCGGTGAGTTGCCCTTCAAACGAAGGCATCACACCCAAGCCTTCGCGCACGGCGCGCAGCACGCGGTCAGCGTCGGGCTGCAGCTCATCCAGGTTCGGCCCCACCTGACCGCTGGAAGCGGCTGCCTTGAGGGTGTGGCACAAGGCGCAGGCGGGCTGGACGGTGGAAAACAACGCCTTGCCGCGCGCCAGCACCTGCGGATCGGCGGCGTTTGCAGGGCCCGCAAGCCCCAGCAGCAAAGTCCCCAGCACGCCAGCGCCGCGAACCCACCCGAGCACAGGAGCCCTCATGCCACAGTGACGGTGACGGCGTGGTCCAACCAACTATTGTTGTTGTAACCAGAATTGTTTTCTACACGCTCTCTGGGCTGCGCATTTCCTGCTGCATCGGTGGCACGGCTCACAAGCACATGTGTTCCTGCAGAAAGCTGTACTGGCAAAACGAACTGGCGCCAGGCAAAACGCCCCAGGTTCGGCCCGACCAGTTGTGCCTGATGCCAGCTCATGCCGCCATCGATGGACACCTCCACGCCACGCACTTCTCGGGTTCCCGCAAAGGCCACTCCATGGATCTGTGTCCATCCCGCACGCAAGGCGCCCTCCTCGGACAAGGGGCCATTGATCCAGGATTTCACCACCATTTCCCACACGGAGGGCAGACCAGGATTGCCCTTGCCCCCCGGCGGAACCATGCGGTAACGGTTGGCCATGATGCCCGCGCGGGACTGCTCGCGGGTCAGGGCCACCCGCTTGACGTATTTGACGTTGTTGACGCCCTGGTACCCCGGCACGATGAGGCGCAGGGGGCCCCCATGCGCCAGGGGCAAAGGCTCGCCGTTCATCTCCCAGGCCAGCAGCGCATCGTCCAGGGCCTTGATGGGGACCGAGCGCTCCACCATGACCGTCAACGGATCCACGCCCTCGGGCAACTTCTCGCCACCGGTGCCGGTGAGGTAGGCCATGCCTTCTTCCGCACCGCCCAGCACATGGATCACCGTGCGCAGTGGCACGCCACTCCACAGCACGCAACCAGCGGCGCCCACTTGCCAGGGCGTGCCGCTGGGCTTGCTCGGGAAGAAGCCCCGACCGTTGCCCGAACATTGCAGCACGGTGGCCACGGTTTCGACGCCCAGGGTCTTGAGATCGGCCAAGGTCAGGGAGCGGGGACCCTTGACGCCTTCAAACGCCACCGTCCAGGCATCACGATGCTCCAGGATGGAGGCATCGGGAGCCGGCAGGTTGTTGCGCACAAACAAGCGATTGGTCGGCGTGACGACACTGGTGCCAAACGCCGCACGCCGCGTTTCCAGCGTATTACTGCTGTGCACGATCATGGCCTTGGGGTCTTTCCAGGCAGCCACGGCAGGCAGCGGCTTGGCACCCGCAGCGGCGCTCGATTGGGCATGGGCCTGCGTTCCCAAGCCCCCCAAGCCCAGAGCACCCAGGCCCGCCGCACTGGCGGCAAGCATCTGGCGACGTTGCAATGTGTTTGCTGGTTTCACGGTGTCTCCCCTCCATCAAGAATGTTGGTCACGCCCGGTGCCGTGCACGGGCAACCGCCGAACACCCCCCGCACCAGACGAACATGGGCATTCTCACGGCACACCCCCGTGTTGCGAGGCTTTCTCATTGTCAGCAAATGTAAAACATTCGTATTTATTGGAAACATTCGTTCCTGCGCATGCCAAGCTGATGCATATTCGACGCTCCCAAACGCCGCCCTCACCATGACACTGCGAGATGCCATGACTACAGCGCCTACATCCTTCTCTCTGTTGCGCACTGGCCTGGTAGCACTGGGCTTGGTGTGCGCCTGCGCCACCAGTCTGGCGGATATCACCGCCATCGTCGCGGTGGAGCCGACGGCCAAAAAGGCTGCGCACACCATCTTGCGCAGTCAGATGGAAGCCGGCCTGGGCAAGGCGGCCGGGCAAACCACATCGGTCACCGTCAGCGAAGACCTTGCCGACGTGATGCGGGCCACGCGCAGTGCCGGGTACGACGTCTTCATTGGCCCAGCATGAAACGGAGTGAGATAAAGAAAGAGTGAGAGGCGCGATAAATCGGGATTTTGGGGGACTCGCCGCATAAAAGTGGGACGGCCGATTGCAATTCAGTTTCACCACATGTAATCGCGCGGCGAACTCACTTCAGCCGCCCCGAGGAGCCAAGCCAGTCCAACGTTCGTTCCACCAGCTCATTCCTATCGGCATCAGACAATCCCAAGTAGGGGCGGGCCGGGATCGTCACTGATTTGGCGACATGGCCCCGGAAGGCGAGTAGTTTTGCATTCTGGGGCCGGATCGTGCCGCCGAACTGATGCACGGCCGCATAGATCAGGTTACTACCAACCTCGACGGACTTGCCACCAACCACCTGCGACACCAACTGACCGCGCAAATAGCCGCGCAAGGTGAGCACGCGGTTCTTGTTCTGGGACTTTTCCTTCTTGTACCAAGGTTGTAGAGCGGCCCATGCCGTGCCGTCCGGTGCAGTCTGACTTTTGAAGCGGGCGCGGGTGGTGCGCAGCGTGTATTCGCCCAGTTGAGCGAGCAGCGGCGCAGGGTTCTCGATCCCCGCCAGCAGCCCGCGCAGGCTTGCCGTAGCCGCCTTGCCGTCGAATGTCACACCCATGCGGTTGCCAGCCATGGCATCAATCCTTGAAACGGTACGAACGCCACCGATCACTACCTGGCGCGTATTCAAAGCCAGGGTCAATGCCCTCAGGCACACTCACTTGGCGCGGGCCGCCTGGGCTGTTCTGGCCGATCAGTCGATCCATCCACTCCACCTTGGGCGCCTGGTCTGGTTCCGTTTTGCCAAGCTGCGCCAGATCACGCGGCCACAGGCCGATCACCTTGCACTGGCATCCCCAGCCATTCGGCGGGTAGTGCGTCCTCCACCAAGGGTCATCGCGCGCCAGCACCAGGCCGTCCCATGTCAAATGCTGATGCCGGGGGTTCTGAACCCAGTCTGCGTGCTCGTATTGCCAGAACGGCGCCGCTTGCAACTGCTCCCATCGGCCTGCCGCATAGCTGGTGTTCAGGTTGGTCTCATAAATCACACGGGTACGCCAGTCCCGCCCGCCGTTGTAGTCCCAGCCGTACCGCGCCACGATGCGATCAAAGTCCCGACGAAACTCCTCCAGCGTCGTTCCATCGGCGATCGCCTTGTCCACGGCCTCCCGGAAGTCACGCACGATGGCGTCACGGTTCGCCCCTGCCACCACGAACGACCATTCGTGCTCGGCCGCGTACACGTCGGTCCAGGCCTCGGTGGTGAGGTTCAGCTTGCGCCGGAAAAACTCGATCATTTCCCGGAACGGCAAGCTCCCGTAGGCCACATCAGCCATTTGCACCGGCCTCCTGCAGCACCTCGTAGCGCCCCGCCAGTTGAGCGGCTGCCAGAGCCTCCGCCATGGCCGCCGCGTAGTCGTCCAGGCTCATATTCGGGTCCAACTTCGCCAAGCCGTCGCGGATTTCCTCCAGGCTGTTGGATCGAGACACCAGCGCGCGGATCTGCTCCACCCACGCCGCCGCCGGGGCGCGCACATTGGCCGCAAGCTGGGGCAACATGGCCGTTTGGGGGCTTGGAGGCTGCGGGCTTGCTGGAGCCTGCCCCGCAGCCGCAGCAACGCCCCAGGCGCCTGCGGGCAGCGGCACACGGCCACCTGCTGCCGCCACGCCCTGCCGGAAAACAGCGGGCAAAGTCGCCTGCAGCACCGGCTCGCCATCCTCCGGCTGCGGAATGCCCAGCTTCTCCTGCGCCCACTGCACAGGAATCTGCACACCAATGTCCACCAGCTTCGGCAGGGCCTCGGCATAGGCCGTCATGTCCTCGGTCTCGCCAGCGTCCAGGCGGAAAACAGGGCAACGGCGCATGCCATCGGGCGCCAGGCCGTTGAGCACGGCCAGCGGGTACAGCAAGTCCCGCGTCAGCGTGCTGCAGACCTGCCGGATATCGCTGTCGCGCAGGTCTTTGCGCACCTCGTTGTGCACGTTGCCCAGCGCGTTGGTGCTGCTCTTGCCGTCCGCGCCACTGGTCAGCGTGCCGCCCAGAATCACCTTGGACTGCGTTCGCTCGCACCAGGTCATCATCAGCTCAAACGCCTTCGGGTCGCCCGTGGCCGCATCCAGAAAGTCCAGATCCATGCCGCTGGGGATGATGCCCGCCGCGTTGTGGCCGATGCCCACCAGCGCGCGCAGCAGCGTCATCTTCTCCTTCTCGCTCGCGCCGCTCGGATACTTGCCAATGCGCACTGGAATGCCGTAAATCTCCAGGAACTCAGCCAGGTCGCCCACGCTGTAGTTTTTGAACAGGTACGGCCACACCAGCTGGCGGAACAGCGCCGTGCGTTCCAAGTAGCCGCTCTTGGCCTTGTGCACATGCGTGATCCAGCCGAACGGCTGCAGCGGCTCGCCCACGATGCCATCGACAGTCGTGTTGCTGCGCAAGCGCAGCTCCTGCCGATAGCCCCGGTGCACCGTGAACCAGCTCTGCGGCCGGTGCGTGATCGTCCTGGGCAGCCAGAACTTGCCGGGCTTGTGCCATTCGTTTTCGCAGCAGGAAAAGCCTTTGCCGATGGCGTCCGTCACATCGAACAGCACGTCCTCCAGGTCGGCAATCTCGCCCACCAGTTCCGCGAGCTGCTCGGCGTTGCGTTTCTCCGCAGGCGTCGGGTTGTCCGGCGGCACAACGCTCCAGTCCACCAGCAGCGCGCGGCGGCGCTTGCCCAGCTCGGCAGCAATGTGGCCGTCTTTCTCCTCCATGTCCTCGAAAAGGTCGAACTGGGCCAGCAGGTCGCCCTGCTCGGCTTGTTCCAGGATGGCGGCCAGCTTGGACGGCGTGAGCCCGCGTGTCGGGTGGGTCTGCAGCTCACGCTGCAGGTGCGAGTAGTGCGCCGTTTGAGGCTGGCTGACAGCCTCCATGGAGATGGGTTGGCCGTCGGGCCCAAGAATTTTTGTCATGGCAGTGCTCCTCACCAGCCTCCAGGCTCCGGCATGCGAAAGTCCAGGTCAGCGTGCGACGCGGTAGCGTTGTCGAACCCGCGCGCATGCGACGGCACGGGGATGTACTCAATGGCCGCGCTCAGGTTGAGCGTGGCGAACCAGCCCAGGCACAGCATCACGGCGCTGTCGCCGTGGCGGAACAGATCCGGGTCTTTCACGTCGGCGCGGCGCGCCTTGGTGACCATGGCCACGCCGTCCACCTCTTCGATGGCGCGCAGGTCCTGTGCGGCGTTGGGGTCGGCCGGGATATCGATCATCCCGTCCTCGAAGCCCTGCACCAGCTTGGGCATCCAGGTGCCGTACCAGGCGCGGTTGAGCTTGACCTGGTGCACGTGGCCATGGCCAAACTTGTCGGCCGTCTCTTCGGCCAGGGCTTCGCCGGAGCCGGTGGCGTCCATGGCACCACCGCAGCGGCGCGGCAGGCGCTCGATCGCGTACCAGGTGATCTGCCGCTGCTGGGCGTAGGGCACCTTGTGCATTTCGATGACGAGCGGAACCTGGCGGCGCATGCCCGTGGTGAGCGCCGTCGCCCCCCAGCTCGAAAAGTCCCGGTGGCGGGCATAGTCGTGGCTGAAGACATGCCGCACGTTCTTGTCCAGGCTGGCCAAGGCGGGTGCGAGGTAGCGCTCGATCCAATCGGCCACCCAGGCTTCACGCTCGGCCGGGCTCTTGAGCACAAAGTCCTCGTCCAGCGTCAGGCGCAGCACGCAGGTCTCGGGCAGCACCATGGCCTGCTCGATCCACACGCCCGGCAGGCACACGCCGTTGCCATCGCGCGGGATGGCGTCCAGCTCCTCGCGCATGGCGGCCTTGCGCACGCCGTAGCCGTTGCGAATCTTGCTGTACCAGGCCTTCTTGCCCTCCAGCGTGGCCTTGGTGCCCTTCATCATGCAGACCCGCTCGTACAGGCCGTTGGCCACCGCGTCGTCGAAGGTGACGGTGACCACCTGCGCGTCCGTGCCATAGCGGCCGGCCTCGATGTCGCGGCAGAACTGCGCGAACGGGTTGTTCTTGCCGTTGTGCGAGCTGATGACCGTGATCTGGCCGCCCCAGATCAGCAGAGCGGTGGCGGCGTCGAGCACGCCCTGCACGTCCGGGTGGAAGGCGGCCTCGTCGATCACCACATGGCCCTGCAGGCCCCGGATGTTGGCCGGGCGGCTGGAGAGCGCGCACACCTGGAAGCCCGAGGCAAAGCGGATGCGGTAGGCCGTGATGTGCTTGGTCTTGCCGCTGTCGTCCTGGTCCTCGAACAGGAATTCTTCGATGCCCGAGACGCCCTGGCCCTGGGCCTGGGCGATCACGCGGGCGAACTTGGCGCAGTAGCCGATGGCTTCGAGGCCCTTTTCCTTGGTGTCGCCGATGTAGAAGACGTTGTCGCCCCCGGCGCTCTTGCGCGCGGCGGCCACCAGCGTCTTGTTGAGCATGGTGCCGAAAGTGATCCCGGTGCGGCGCCCCTTGGGCACGGCGATGATGGCCGCTTCGATGGCGGCCACCTGTCGCTGGTGCAGCATCAAGACGCCATCGGCCAGCGGGTCAAAGCCCTCAGGAATGGACCGAACGCTGGGGGGGAGGTCGTCCCATTCCAGCGTGCGCAGGGTGGAGGCCAGCGGCTTGATGACGTGCATGCTCAGGCCACGATGCCCAGGAACTTGCGGCGCCAGAAATCCACCTGGGCTTCATCCATACCCTGGGCCTTGGCGACCTCCTGCAGGTTGGCCTCCTGTTCGGCCAGCAGCTTCTTGCGCGTGGCTTCCTCGACCTTGGCCTGGAACTCCTTGAGGTTGATGCTCGATCGGGTCAGCGTGGCGATGTTCTTCGCTGCCTTGCTGAGCAGTGCTACGCGCTCACCAGGGTCAGCAGCATCGTCGCCTTCGGCGTCGGCTTCCTGCAGCTCCAGGATGGCCTCGAAAAGCTCGGTCTGCACCATGGCTGTGAGGGCCTCGCTGCGGGCATCCTTGTCGTCGCCAGCGTGCGCCTGGATCAACTTCGCCGCCTCGGTGCTGGCGCGGATGGCAGCCAAGCGCCGCTCCAGCTTTTGGCCGTACCGGCCCACGGCCGACCGGCTGGGCAGATCACCGGACGCTGCCGCAGCGGGGAAGCGCTCCTGAAGGTCGGCGATCAGCTCGTTGAGCGTCATGCTGCCCGTGGCGATCATCGCCAGCAGATAGGCCTTGATCTCCGGGTCGAGCCGGTCGATGCTGCTCTTGCGGCCCATGGGTCACACCTTCGGTGGGCGGGCAATTCCGGGCTCCACGTCCACCGTGTACTCGACAATGTCAATACCAAAGCGCGTCAGGTCGGCACTGACCTGGCCCAGCGGGTCTGTGAAAACTTTGACCAGGTCGCGGCTCTCCAGGTAGTCCAGCTCGCGGCGCAACTGCAGCTCGGTGGCGTCGGCATACTCCCCACGCACCACCTGCAACAAAAAGCGCAGCGTGGAATGCGTGGGGCGGTTGATGTTCATCGCCAACAACACGATCCAGCGCATGAAAGCGCTGCGGTCTCGTGCGGACTGGGCACGCTCCAGCTCAATACGCTGGCGCAGGGTGTCTTCATTCATGGTTCTTTCCCCTCTGCAAAAGCACGTTCTCAAAGCGCAGCGAGATCGCGTCCAGCTTCGCCATGATGGTTGCCGTGGACTGCACGTAGTCCTCACGGCGCACATAGTTCAATGGCAGCTCGGCCTTGAGCTGCAGGATTTCTCGCTCCACGCGCTGCCAATTGCCCGCCTCGGCCCGGCTCGCCTGTTCGATGGACTCCAACCTGGACACGAGCTGGGCATGCGCAGCGTCTTGATGTCGCTGCGCTTGGGCGGCAGCCATCTTGACCACGCCCCACAGTGCGCCCAGGCCACTGATCAACAAGCCCAGCAATTGCCAAACATCGATTTGCAGCGTCATGGCGCTCCCTTCCTCATTTCACGACGCGCCTGGCACGCCACACACAGTTGGACACCCGGTACAGCAATGCGTCGGGTGTCGGGGATTGGTCGGCCGCAGCCACGTGCTTGGCAGACCTGCGCCGAATCGGCCACCGTCTTGCCCGCCAGCCCGGCGCGCAGGGCCTGGTCGCGCAGCGCGTCCGCAAGGATCTCGGCCTCACGCGCCTGGGCGCGGTCGATGTCGTCAGTCAACAGCGGCTCCCCCCGTGCCTGCACGGCACACGCGGGCGGCAAAGTCCTGCAGCCCCACTACTTGGTCGCGGAGCTCGTCAGCCGCTCCTGCCAGCTCTTGATACGCGCCAGCGCTTTCTCCGAGTAGCTCTCGGGCGGTGGCGGCTTCGCCAGCGCAGGCGGCAAGGCCGGCATCTCCTGCCTGGTAGGGATGGGGGCGGCTGCCCTGGCGGGCAATCTCGGCATGCAGGCCGCGCACAGCATCAGCGGCAGCAGCAGCACGCACGCGGCGCGCAGCCTCGCGTTTGGCGTCTTCATGGGCGGTCCTCTCAAGGTTGCGGAAACGGGTGGCGTTGTCGCGCGCCGTGGCGGCGTTGCGCGCGTTCTCCTGGGCGTCCCACGCGGCCTGCACGCGGGCCGCGCCCTGGGCATCGCCCTGGCTGATCAGGTGGGATTGCCAGAGCTTGACGCCCACGATGGCCGCCGCAATGGTCAGGCCAATGGCGATGGTGCGAATGCTGGGCATCACAAACCAGGCCCCCACTGCAGATAGCGCGGTTGGATCACCACCAGGATGCGGTTGGGGTAGCCCAGGTTCTCTTTGCAATGCACGGCCGCGCGGCGGGCTTTACCGCAGGCCGCGTCCACCTGGGCTCGGGTCGGCTGCGCGAGCCCGGTACTCGCCGCCTCTCGTTGCCAGTGGCCAAGCCCGCCGTTGTAGGCACGCAGCGCAACCCACATGCGGTCGCGCGGAAGGTAGTGGGCTGGCGTGCGGTCGTACAGCCAGCGGTCGTAAGTGACCAGGGCGCGCAGCGCCCAGGCTGGGTTGTAGGGCTGCTGAGCCGCCAGGTCGGGGCTCTGCGTGGCAATCCAGCGTGTGGTGGCGGGCATGAACTGCGCCAGACCCTGGGCGCCTACATGCGAGACGGCGTCAGGCCGCCAGGCGCTCTCCTGGTGCACCTGGGCCGCGAACACAGCCACGGGCGCATCAAGGCCCCAGGCAGCATGAGCGGTGCGCACCAGCAGCGCGCGGTGCTTCTGCGCGGCCTGCGGCACCTGTGCATGGGCCATGGGCGGCAGCAGCGCAGCCAGCGCGCACAGCGCAACCAACAGCACAGCCAGGGCAAAGTCTTTGATGGCCTCGCGCATCACAGCCCCGCAGCGGTGCCCAGCACCACACAGCCCACCAGCACAGCGCGCCGCAGCTGTGCAGCGCAAAAGGCGGCCATGTAGGCCTCATCGGCCACGGGAAAATCCGCCTCGCCCTCTGGCTCATCAGTGCCTTTGCGCCAGTCGCGCCACAGGTAGGAGTCAGGCCGCGCGTAGGGGAAAAGCGAGCGGTCAATCCAGTAGCCCAGCACGGCTGCCAGCGAGATCAGCGCAGCCTTGTACAGCACCACCGGCAACTGCGCCGGTGACACCATTGCAATCACCGCCAGCAGGGTGATTGCGATCAACAGGAACAGGCTGCTACGCGGTGCGCGCAGCCACAGGGGAATGGAGGATTTGAGCGACATACAGGCTCCTGTAGGCAACAAAAAAGGCTCTTGAGAGAGAGCCTTGAGTGTTGGCCGGTGGGGGCCTGTGCGCTGAGTAAAGCGCTTTACTTATCGATGGCGCTGTCTGCTCTTGCAGCGAATCCGTTGTCACTCGCAAACCGCATTCGCCACCTCGCGCTCAAACTGCGGAATCAGCTTTGGCCTCTCGACAAGCTGATACAGCATGCCGGTGACCTCTTCCTTGCCCATGAACTGCAGGATGGACTCGGCGCTTTTCCCTATAAGCGTTTGAAGCGACAACTGCGCCATTTGTAGGCACGCGGGTGACTTGAGCGCTTGCGCCTCGCGCTGCAACCCCTGCAACGCAGAGGCCGGACCAGCCAGCGCGATACGGCTGGTTGCCATGGCCAGGCGCTCGGCATCAATCCAGCGACGGTACAAATCCAAAAGCGGTGCCGCCTGCTCTGGGCCTTCGAGCTTTTTGTTGGGCTGAATGTTCTTGTCAGGGGCCCGCCCACTGCCTTGGTAGCCGCTGTTCGTCCACAGTTGCACACGCTGGGTATTGCTGCTGCTGGCCGCGCACATCGCATCCTGGTACACCACTTCGCCGCTCGGCAAAGTGCACTTATTAACTGCCCATGCAGGTGAAGCCGCAAACAACGCGGCACACAGAAAAAACAGCCACTTCATGGAAGCTCAGCGCTGGCCGCGCTTGTTTCTCCATCGCTGGGCCATTCCACGCCAACAATCGTTGCAGTAGTGACGTCCCCTCGAAGTACAGTGGCGTTGATCGAGAGGTGAACAGGCCTACGCTCCCACTCGCAAGCCTTGAGCTTCTCAATGTTCTGCGGCGTCAGGTTGTGCGCGCGCATCGAAGCGATGAATTCCTGTTTGGTTGATCCTGTTCCGTAGAGCGAGATGCGCACTTCATCTTCTCTAGACCAGTCCAACTTGACGATTCGATAGATGCCGTTGAGCTGCACCTCTTCTGCTTTTGTGCGAGGCGTAGATGCAATCTTTCGTGCCTGATCCTGGCTAAGCGGAATGCCTTGTATGTCGAGTTGATCAGCGTCACCGACGCTTTTCAGAATGTCATGTCGGACGTTGTCAAAGTCCTCATGAGAAGACTTCAGCGCCGGGTTCGATGTCAGCGCGTTGGCGAAGATCTCTAGGCGCTTGGTTTCCTGCTCTGACAACTGCACCGTTTGCTTCGTCGCCTGATCAACCTTCTTGTCTTCTGAGCGCGCAGCCAAAAACGCCTTGTAGGCGAGCAAGGCACCGCCGGAAATGGCGACTCCCAAAATCGTGATGACAAGCTCTGTTCCGCTCATTTTTCCTACCAACGCTGTGGTCAACGTCTCCGCGTATTCTCCCAGGTCAACGGTGATAAGGGAACTGCCTTCATCGACCTTGGCCTTGAACTCGATGGCCTTGCGCTCTTCTTTGGTAAGAACGTTGGCACTGCCTGAATGGCGAACCAACCGAGCATAGCTACGATTCATCGCATGCTGTAACTCGACCAGTGCCTCCGCAATGTGAGGGGTGATCGTACTGTCGTACCCCTCTCCGACAAAGCGAAGCTTCAGGATCGGCCAGTTTTCAAACTCAAGCACATAGGGCTGTTCTTCAAGCTCGCTGGTCAGTGCTTGCTGCAGAAGGGTGAATGCATCCTCTTCAGACCGAACAATCAACCGAGGCACAGCAGGTTCTGAAGGCAGGTCCCCACTTTCAACGTTTTCTGGCATTTACGTCCTCTCCCTTATTCAGCGTGATCGTCATTGCCCGCATCACGCGGCCTTGTCCTGCTTGCCGCGCCGGGCGCTGCCAGCCCCAGGCGCGAAAGCGCCAAGCGCCGTCTTGACGCCGGCCTGCACCTGCGCTGGTGCGGCGTGGAAGTTGTCCAGCAGGATGCGATCGCCCTCGCTCACAGCGCGCGGCGGGGGTGGGGCTGACGCGCCGCCCTGGCGCTGGCCGGTGAGGATGTAGAGCACGTCTGCGCCCGCAGCTGCATACCGCGCCAGCACCTCTGCGCCAGGCAGCGCAGCGCCACCTTCCCAGTTGATCACCGACCGCTTCGTGGCGCCGAGCTGCGCCGCCACAGCTTCCTGTGTCAGGCCCAACCGTTTGCGCTCTTCTTGCAGTCGCGTCGAAATATCCATGTTTTTCACCAACACCTATTGCAAGGTGAAAGAAGTTGCACCATAATCCACACACCAACCGCCAGAAACCCAGCAGCGAAACCGCAACAACCGCAACCCATACAGACGCAAGAGGACGCCATGCCCGCCACCGCCCACCGATCACTCACCCAAGACGAACGCGACCTGCTGGCGGCCTACCACGCCGCGCCTGCCTATGCCCAGCACTACGCCCAGGTCACCGCCTTCGTGGGCGCGGGCAAAAAGCCAACGCCGCTGATGTGCCAGCTCCTGGAGCAACTGGCAGCCCTGGTCGTCATGCACGGCTGCCGTGCTTAAACCCAGCAGCGAAACCGCAACAACCGCAACCCATACAGACGCAAGAGGACGCCATGATCAACAACCTCCCTAGTCACCCCGCCCGCCCTGAAGGCTCCTGGGCTGTGGTGCGCCGCTTTATTGCCTGGTGGGTGCTGCGCAGTCTCTTTCCGCGACAGCTTGGGCAAGCTGAACTAGCAGGTCTTTGGCTAGTGCGTGCGGTATCTCCCAATTCACCCGGATGGCCGGCCGATCCGGAGGGCCAGCGTGAAACCGCACTACTAGAGATTCACCCAGCGCATCCCACGCAAGACCGTCCAGGGCTCGCCACTGCCCTAGGGTCGAGACAGCTTTATGTCCGGCAGCCTCCAGTCGCTTCATCAGCTCCTGGTCGTGAATGAATGGGTTTGCCTGCTCTTGCTCCATAAGCCCTCCGCATTGACCCAGCAATTTACCACCGACACGCAACCAACCACCACCAAAAAGCCATGACTACACCCCTTCGCACCCAAGCGCAGGCCCGCCAGTGGATGGACGAGCAGGGCCTCTCGCAGGCCGAGCTGGCGCGCCAGTTCGGCGTCTCGTCCAGCCTGGTCGATGCCATCCTGCGCGGCACCAAGCCCTGCAAGCGCGGCGCCAGCCACAACATTGCCGTGTACCTGGGCTTGAAACGCGGCCAGGCCGTGGCCAAGCGCCAGCCCTTTCCGGCGCAGCGCGCCGTGCAGGCTGCTGGTGCAGGGGCAGCAGCATGAGCACCACCCACAGCTCCATGGGTTGCCCGGCCAACCCGCCTGTCCAGGGCAGTGCGGCCAACAACGTGCACCGCCTCACCCCCGAGGCCCAGCGCGACGCCTGGGGCAGCTACCTGCCGGGCGACCGCTCGCCCGCCATGGCGCGCGCCATCGCAGCCGACATGCGCCGCCGCGCCCTCACTGAACCAGGCTATCTGGATCACCTGAAGGCTGGCGCAACATCCGCGCAGCCTCGGTTAGCCCAAAAAACCAGCCATCCCAACGCTGCGAGCGCAGGGCATGCGCTTCCAGCCGCTGCGCCAACGCCTCGGCGTTCAGCACGCCTTGCGCAGCCAGCGCGCGCGCCAGCTCCAGCCACATCTGCTCGAGCACGGCAAGCTGCGTGCCGTGCCCTTCAAGCTGCTGCGCTGCGAATTGCTGGCGCATCGCTTTCATCTCGTCGTCGCTTGGGTTCATGGCCCGTCTCCTCTCAGGGGGTGAAGTGATGGCCGTACTTTGCACCATGCAACACGTTTGCGCCCCATGCAAACGCAGTATTTGTTTGGAAGCCCCCTGCCGGAGGGCATTCCAATGAGCCGCAGCCATTGCAAGCGCGTGCCCAGCAGCCTGAAAGCTGCCTTCGAGGCCGACAAAGAGCAGGGCCTGCGCACCCGCGGCCTCTCGGTGGAGCGGCATGCCGAGCTTCACGCCGTGTCGGCCTCGCGCCTGTACAAGTGGATGGAAGACGCCGACCTGCCCGCCAACCGGCTGGCTGCGTGGTTTCACAACACCAACGGCCGCGCCGTCATTCGCTACCTGGCCGCGCAGGCCGGGGGCCTGTTTGTGCCGGTGCCCACCGGCCGCAAGCCCAACCCCATGGAGATGGCCGAACTGCAGCAAGTGCTGGCCGAAACCACCGGCGCGCTTTTGCGCTTCTACGCAGGCCAGGCCGACGCCGACGCCACCTTGGGCGCAGTGCAACAAGCCATGGAAGCCCTGGCCTGGCATCGCGGCAACGTTGAAAAGCATTCCCAACCCGAATTGGAGTTTTGAGCCATGCCCACACCAGACAAACAGCTGTGCAGCCTGCGCACGGCGCAGCAGGTGTACGAGCGCGAATTTGCCCATTGCCAGCGCAGCCCCGAATGGAAAGCCGGTGCCCTGCGTGGCCTGCGCCTGGCCGCCGGGCTGGCGCCCGCGGCCAGCCCCTACGCCAGCGGCACCGCGCAAGACGACGCCTGGGGCAGCGGCAACCTGGTGGGCGCAGCCGAATGGAAGTGGCGCGCCGAGCGCGGCCAACTGCCAGGCCAACCTGGCTGGGGGGAGCAGGCATGACCGAGAAAACCTACACCCTGGCCGCGCCCATCCGCAAAACCTGCGACCTGCTGCGCCTGCTGGCGGGCCATGAGGTGCTGGGCCTGGCGCCGGGCGAGATTGCCAAGGGCCTGGGCGTGCCGCCCAGCTGGGTGAGCCAGAACCTGCCCGCGCTGGAGGCCGAAACCGGCTTTGTCGAGCGCGTGGAGGGCACCAACCGCTGGCGCCTGGGCGTGCCCCTGGTGCGCATTGCCACCACGGTGGCCACCAACCTCAATGCCGCCAAGCGCCAGCTCGATGACATCAGCGCCCGCTATTCCGTTCCCCTGTAACCCAACCAAATGCAAACCATGGCACGCAACCCTACCCCGGCCCCCGCAAGCAAAGAAGCCCCTTTCATCGAAGAAGCCGCGCGCAGCGAAATTGCCGCCGCCAACCAGCTGGCTGTGGCCACACTGGAGCAAAACGAGCGCGTCAGCGCGCTGGCCGTGCAACTCAACTACCAGGGCAGCACCGACCCGGCCGTGCTGGAGAACTCGGCGCGCGACGCGCTCAAGCGCATTGGCATGGCCATCTTTGAGCTGGGCGCTTACCTGCTGCTGCTCAAAGAGCGCGCCGGGCACGGCGAATTCCTGGCCGCACTGGATCGGTTGGCCATCGCCCCCAGGTCTGCTCAGCGCTACATGGCCATGTGCCAGCGGTTCTCAAATGCGACGACGTCGTCGCATTTGGAAAAGCTGGGCTTCAGCAAAATGGCCGAACTTTTGCCCCTGGACGATGACCAGGTGGACGATCTGGTGGAAGAAGGCCAGACGGGCGAGCTGTCGCTGGACGACGTGACCCGCATGTCCGTCAAGGAACTGCGCGCCGCCGTGCGCAAAGAGCGCGCCGAGGCCGCCAAGCAAAAAAACCAGGTGGAGCGCCTCACGGCAGTCAATACCGAGCTGCACGAAGAGGCGCGCCTGGTCAAGCGCCTGCCCCCCAATGAGGCCCTGGCCAAGCTGAAGAAGGAGGCGGCCAGCATCGCCGCCGATGCCGAGGGCGCCATTATGGGCGGCCTGCGCCAGGCGCTCATCGCCCTCAACAACCACGGTGAAGAGCGCGGCCTGCACAACGTGTACATGTCTGGCCTGGTAGGCCAGGTGCAGGCGCAGCTCAACGCCCTGCGACAAGAGTTCAATCTGCCCGACGTCAGCAACGCGGCTGACCAGAAGCTCGCCGCAGATATGGCCGAGTGGGACAAGGAATAAGGACTGGCCATGAACTTGCACGACCACTCCGGCCATTTGGTAACGCAACTCGAAACGCTGCTTTTGCTGGTGCGCACCCAGATCGACAGGGTTGCAGCAACCAGCCCACAAGAGGACTGCGCGGCGTTCGACTGCCGCATGGCACACCTTCGCAATGCCTGTGAACTTGTTGCCACATGGGCGGTAGGAGCCGATGCAGCGCTGACCGAACTGTTGCCCCTCCTGGCGGCACATGCCGACGGCGGCGCTATTGCCAAAGGCGTGATGGACGAACTGTGTGCGCCGCTCAATGAACATCTGGGCGAACGCTACGTTTATGCGGCCATGGCCGCCCGGCAGGGGTAAGGCTGCGCCATGGCCCCCGCAACCCCTGCCATCAACGAAGCGCTGGTGCAAGCCCGCGTGCCCGAGGCCAAGCACGGCCAAAAAGGCGCGCTGGTGGCCCAGCTGTGCTCCGCCACGGGCAAGTCACGCGCCACCGTGTACCGGAAGTTGCAAATTGCCACCGTGCGCCCGCAGCGCCGCAAGCGCAGCGACGCCGGGGAGGTTGCCCTTACACGGGACGAAGCCAAGCTCATCGCCGTGATGGTGATGGAGAGCATGCGCAAAAACAACAAGCGCCTGTACACCATCGGCCACGCCGTGGATGCGTTGCGCGCCAACGGCGCCATCCGGGCCGAGCGCATCGACCCTGAAACCGGTGAATGCAAGCCCCTGTCCACCAGCGCCATTGCCCGTGCCATGCGTGTGTATGGCCTGCACCCCGACCAGATGCTCCAGCCTGCCCCCGCCCGCGAGCTGCGCAGCTTGCACCCCAACCACGTCTGGCAGATCGACGCCAGCCTGTGCGTGCTGTACTACCTGGAAACCACCAACCCGCAGGAGATGGGCCTACAGGTGATGGAGGCCAAAAAGTTCAACAAGAACAAGCCCAAGAACCTCAAGCGCATTGAAGACCGCCGGGTGTGGAGCTACGAGGTCACCGACCACAACAGCGGCTCCCTGTTTGCCTGCTATGTGTTCGACGGCGAGAGCGCGGCCAACATTGCCGAGAGCTTCATTGCTGCCATTCAGCAACGGGGCGAAGACCCGTTCTACGGCGTGCCCTTCATTTTGATGATGGACATGGGCAGCGCCAACACCAGTGGCATGTTCAAGAACCTGCTGCGGCGCCTGCAGGTCAAGCCCATCGCCCATGCCCCGGAGAATGCCCGCGCCACCGGGCAGGTGGAAAACGCCCGCAACATCCTGGAGCGCGAGTTTGAAAGCGGCCTGCGCCTCAAGCCCGTGCAAAGCCTGGCCGACCTCAATGCCCGTGTGGCCCGCTGGCTGCGCTGGTTCAACGCCACCCAGGCGCACAGCCGCCACAGAAAAACCCGCGCTGAGCAGTGGATGACCATCCAGCCCGAGCAGCTGCGCATTGCGCCGTCGCCAGAGCTGTGCCGCGAGCTGCTCACGCACACCCCCATCTCACGCAAGGTGTCTGACCACCTGCGCGTCGAGTTCAAGGGCGCGCAGTATGACGTAAGCGGCGTGCCCCGCGTCATGGTGGGCGAAAAGCTCATGGTCACCTTCAGCCCCTACCAGGACAACGCCGTCCTGGTGGTGGACCAGGACGCCGAAGGCAATGAGCTGCTGCACACAGCTCCACTGGTGGCCAAGGGCGAGGACGGCTTCAGCCTGGGCGAACACAGCAACGTCATTGACGAAGACTACCGGCGCCACGCAGACACACAGGCCGACCTGCACCGCAAAGAGCTGGAGCTGCTGGCCATGGGCGCCACCACGCTGGAAGAAGCCGCCGCAAAACGCAAGGCCAAGGCCTTGCCGCTGGGCGGCCGCATTGACCCCGAAAAACACATCGTGGAAGCCACCCTTCCCACGTTCTTGCCACGCCGTGGCACCGAGCTGAGCACCACCACCCGCGTGGCCCAGGCCGCGCCCGAGCTGCTCACCCACTTCGAAGCGGCCAAGGCCCTGGTGGCCAAGGGCGTGGCCATGTCGCCTGAGCTGTTGGGCACGCTCAAGAACCTGCACCCAGACGGCGTGCCGGAGCCCGAAATCGACGCCCTGGCCGCCCGCCTGACGGTGCGTGCTGGCCTGCGCGTAGTGGGGGGCGGCCAGTGACCGGCGCCCCTCAAAACAAGTTGGCCCCGGCGTGCTTGCAACACGCCGAGGCCGCCCCCGTGAACCCCAATGCCAACCCGGCAACCGAAACCCAGGAGGAAGACAGCATGTTACTCAAAAACGAAACCCTGACCCCCGCAGCGCGCGAGCACTTCAAGCTCAAGCGCAACCCCTTTGTGGATGACATACAAAGCCGCGCCGACGTGTTTGCCAGCCAAAGCGGGCGCTACGTGCGCGCAGCGCTGTGGGAATGCGCCCAGCGCCACGGCTTTGTGGCCATCATTGGCGAGAGCGGCAGCGGCAAAACCACGCTGCGCGAAGACCTGCAGGAGCGCATCCGCGAAGAGCGCAAGCCGGTGGTGCTGATCCAGCCCTACGCACGGGCACGGGCGCGGGCCACGGGCAACCCCATGCAGCCCACCCATATTGAGGCTGCCATGTTCCGCGCCTTGGGCGCAGGTGTGCCGCGCAAAAGCAACCCCGACGACCGCAGCGCGCAAATCAACGCGCTGCTGGCGGGCAGCCTCACGGCGGGCTACACCCACCTGCTGCTCATTGAAGAAGCCCACCGCCTGCCGGTGGACACGCTCAAGCAGCTCAAGAACTTCATGGAGATGAAGCACGGCATGCGCCGACTGCTGGGCGTAGCCCTGATCGGCCAGCCAGAACTGCGCAACCTGCTGGACGAGCGCAACCCCGAGGTGCGCGAAATCGTGCAGCGCTGCGAGCAAATCGTCATGGAGCCGCTGGACAACGATCTTTCGGGCTACCTCACCCACAAGTTCGACCGCGCAGGCATCAACGTGGCCGACGTGCTGGACGCTGACGCCATAGACGCCATCCGCGCCCGTCTGATCAGCGTGCCCCGTGGCGGCCGCATCAGCGACGCCGTCAGCGTGTGTTACCCGCTGGTCGTCAACAACCTGGTGTGCCGCGCCCTCAATGCCGCTGCCGCCGTAGGCTTCCCGAAGGTGGACGCCCAGGTCATTGCGGGGTGCTGAGCCATGGCCATCTACCGCATCAAGATCACCATGGGCGACGGCAGCAGGGGCCGCTACACCGGCCTGTTTGCCGACGGCTTTGAAGCCGTGCTGCAAACCCTGGCCGACTTCCCCGAGGCGCGCAGCGTGGCCGCCATGTTCATCCGGAGGGCTGGCGCATGAACATCCACACCCCCCGCACTTGCGACGCGCTGGGCGTGTGCCAGGGCCGCCCCGGCCCAGGCTGCACCTGCACGCACGATACCGACACCCTGCCCAGCACCAGCAAAGCGCAGGGCAAGCCTGCTGCGGGCGGCTACTACTTTGCCCCCGGCGCCATTGAGCAGGGTCCGCGCCGCAGGGCCGTGCGCCTGGCGCCCTGGCAGCGCCTGGTGCTGCGGGCCATGGCAGTGCTGCTGGCGTCCGGCCTGCTGGGCTTTGCCGCAGGCGTGCTGCACGCGAAAGGCTGGCCTCTGTGAGCGACCTCTCTTGCCCCACCTGCGGCACCGAGCTGGACTTGGCCGTGCTGTTTGCCCACGAGCAGGACCAGCGCGCCCTGGCGCGCCTGGCCAGCGTGAGCATCCCGCTGGGCGCCAGGGTGCTGCAGTACCTGGCGCTGTTCACGCCCCCGAAGCAGCGGCTGACTTCTGCCAAGAAGATCAAGCTGATCCTGCAACTGCTGCCAGACCTGGAGCGCCAGGCCATCACCCACAAGGGCCGCGACTGGGAGGCGCCCCTGGCCGCCTGGGCGCAGGCCATCGATCAGATGCTGGCCGCCCGTGATGCACAGCGCCTGGAGCTGCCCATGAAGGGCCACGGCTACCTGTTCGCCATCCTTGCGGGCATGGCCGACAAGCACGAGGCCAGCGCAGAGCAGCAGCGCGAGCAGCAGTTGCGCACCGGCCCCCGCGCCGCCACCACCAACGGCCCGGCCAGCGTGGCCGCGCTGGTGCAACAGGCCCAGCCTGCAGCCGCCACCCGGCCCGCGCCTGCAGCGGCGCAGCCGGGCACATCCCCCACCGTGCGCGCCATGCGCGAGCACATCGCCAAAACGAAAGGCCAGCAATGAGCCGCAAACCAACCCTGTGCAAACAAAGCGCCGCCGTGGTGGCACACCTCAAACAACATGGCGCGGCCACGCTGGACGAGCTGCTGCCGCACTTTGCCGATGAAGGCCGCAGCAAGCTGCGCAAGCGCCTGTCCAACCTGGTGGACGGCAACTGGCTCGACATTGCCTGGGACGCCCGTGGCGCCATGCTGTGGCTTGTGGCGCCCCGTGCGCGCACAGCCCTGCCCACGCTGCCCCAGGCCGCCCCCAGCGTCCCCAGCGCCCCGCCCGTACTGGTGCCGCCCCGGCGCATCAACGTGATGCAAGGCACCTACGTGCCCCCGCCCATGACGCCCGCCCGCCCTGGCGCGCTGGACTTCCAGCGCTACGCAAGCCGTGGCTTTCGGTGCTGACCGCACACACATTCACTCAAAGGAGCCTTCCCATGGCAACCCCAAGCACCATCCCCCCCGGCTACTGGCAAGACGCCAGCGGCAACCTCATCCCCGAGTCCAAGGTCAAAGACATCGACAAGCTGCGCCACCAGGTGGTGACCGACCTGTGCCACATGGCCAAGCAGCGCCGTGACGGCCTGGCCGAGTTCAAGGCCAAGGCCATGCAGGAAGTGGCCGCGCTGGTGGCCACCAGCATGGAGCAGTACGGCGTCAAGACCGGCGGCGAAAAGGGCAACGTCACGCTCACCAGCTTCGACGGCAAATACAAGCTGGTGCGCCAGATGCAAGACCGCCTGGTCTTTGGCGAGCAGCTCCTGGCCGCAAAGGCCCTCATCGACGAATGCGTGCAGGCCTGGAGCAAGGATGCAAACGACAACATCCGTGCGCTGGTGAACCACGCCTTCCAGACCGACAAGGAGGGCAAGATCAACACCGGCCGCGTGCTGGGCCTGCGCTCCTTGGATATTCAGGACGAAGCCTGGAAGCAAGCCATGCAGGCCATTGCCGACAGCACCAAGACGGCCAGCACCACGCCCTATGTGCGCTTCTACGAGCGTGACGATACGGGTGAGTACCGGGCCATCAGCCTGGATGTGGCGGCGGTATGAAATTGATGCGGGGTTCCAATTCGGGTACAGTGCGCCCGCTGCGCAAAAAAAGCGCAGCCGGGATTTGCAGCCCGTCGCAGCCCCACGACGAAAGCCGTGGGCATCTCTCCGCAGAGACCTGCGGCTTCTTTGTCTGTGCCTCCAGTTTTGGCGGCTCGGATGGGAGGCCCGCAAGGGCCTGCCGGTTCCCGCAGGGGCTGCCCGGTCTGCAAACCCGTTCGAGCCGCCGCCTCCAATTTGCAGTGGGGTCGGCGGTTGTTGCAAACCGCAGTCCCTGGAGGCCATTCATGGCACACCTCACGCCGCCGCATGCACGCGGCACCCCCACCATTCATCAACTGGCCGCAGGCCGCGTCATCGACGCGCTGGGCGACATCGAATGCCGCTTGCAGGCGCTCGAAGCCGTCGAGGCGCTTGTCAGCCCCCAGAAAGCGGGCGGCACCGAAGACCTGGATCACGTCAACCGTGTGGGCCTGGGCTGGCTGCTGACCATTCTCAATGTCGATATGCGCCAGTGCCTTGTGGCCGCCCGTGGGCAGGCTGAGGCGGCATTGCTGGCTGCGCGGGAGGGCGGGCAATGAGCGCGATCACTACTTTGGACTTTCACGGCCACCCGCTGCATACCTTTGAGAAGGACGGGGTGTATTACGTGGTGATGCGCCCGATCGTGGAGGCATTGGGGCTGCAATGGGAGGCGCAGTACAAGCGGCTGCACCGCGACGAGGTGCTTTCAGTTGTGTCCATTATGGAAACAACTGAATTTGCCTCGGCGGACGGCAAGCGCTACGAAATGCTGGCCCTGCCCATCGACTTCCTGAACGGATGGCTGTTCGGCGTGTCGGTCAACAAGGTTCACCCCGAACTGCGCGAATCCATACTGCACTACAAGCGTGAGTGCTACCGCGTGCTGTACGAGCACTGGCACGGCCAGCAGGCCGCGCCCATGGTCCAGAGCCAGAAGTATTGGGACGCCAGGCACCCGCACTGGGCACCCATCAAGGCCCATGCGCTGGCGGGCCTGCTGAACCTGCACATTGCCCCGCTGGTGCCTTACCCCGATGGCCGCCCGCGCAGCCCTGGCAGCGTGGGCCGCGCCCTGCGCCGCCAGATGGACGTGGGCTACACCAACCCGGTGCAGGTGTACATGGCGCGGCTTAAGCCCGCCACCGCCGCGCGCTGGGCAGTGCAAAAACCTGTGGCGGCGCAGTGGGGCAAACCGGCGGGGCAGCTTTCGCTGTTCCTGGAGGTCGAGCAATGACCCCGCAAATCCCGTGTAACCCACCGCTCCGCGCCGTTCCGGTTGGTTCGGCGTCAAGGAGGGGGGTGGGCTTGGGTGTGGTGGGTGAGCCGCCCCTGCGCCCCGCACAGCGCGCTGTGGCTGCGCCTTCTGATTTGCTGGCGTGGGTGGCCGCCACAGGCACCCAAGAGGCCGCCCGTGTTTTGGGGGTGGACGGCGGCCGCATCCGGCAATTGCGCCGGGGCGATTGTCTGCGCATTTCGCCCGCGCTGCTGGCGCGCTGGGAGGCCCACAAGCCCCATGTGCCCGCCACCCCGTGGCAGCTGCGCCGTGTGGGCCGGGGCGGCGTGGTGGTGCTGGCGGGGGTGCGCTGGTGCCTTCCCGCGTCGCTGGTGCCCCAGCGCGCCCAGGTGCTGGTGGCGCTGAGCGCCGCTGGCGTGCTGCTGGTGCGGCTGGCCGACGGACCGGTGGCCGTTTCGATTCAGCCAGGGGGCGCCGCCTGATGCGCGCCGCCCTCGCCATCGAAACCACCGCCGCCGTATTCGGCATGCTGGGCGCGGCGCTGCTGGCCAGTGCTGTGCATCCGGGCCTGGGTTTCGCCGCGTTCCTGGTCAGCAATGTGGGCTGGCTGGTGTTCAGCGCCGGGCACGGCCACTGGCGCCTGTTTGCGCAGCAGTGCGTGTTCCTGGTCACCAGCATCGTCGGGCTGTGGAACTGGTGGCTTGCGCCCCTGTTTGCCTGAAAGGAATTTGCGCCATGGCAAACCACACCGCCGCCATCCATGTGCTCAAGTCCAAGCTGCAGCTTTCGGACGACGACTACCGCGCGCTCCTGGTCCAGCTCACGGGCAAGGCCAGCAGCAAGGGCATGACGGCCACAGAGCAGCAGCACGTGCGCGCCCACATGCAGCGCCTGGCCGAACGCCTGGGCGTAGCCCAGCCCACCACCCGCCGCCGCCCGCTCACGCGCGAGCAGTTCGACCAGGTCAAGAAGGCAGCCAGCCCGCGCGAGCGCAAGGTGTGGGCGCTGTGGAATCAGTTGGCCCGCGACGGCGTGCTGCACAACCCCAGCCGCGCCGCGCTCAATGCCTTTGTGGAGCGCACGGTGCACGTGAGTGCGCTGCGCTTTGCCACCAGCGCCCAGCTCGACACGGTGATCGAGGCGCTCAAATCCTGGAACCAACGCAAGGAAGTGAGGTAAACAATGCTCCCTGCCAAACACATGACTGCGGCCGAGGCCTGCGTGCTGGACGCACAACTGCCTGCAGGCCTGACGGAAGACATGCGCGACGTTGCACTGTGCCTGTTTCAAGCCATGGCGTTCACCGATGCCCGCGTGGGCCAGGACCGGCCTGACCCGGCCTGGCTGCAGGTGCTGGGGGCCATGGCCCGCGTGGCCGTCATACAGTTGCAGCACCTGGCCAACGAAAAAGGCGGCCGCGCGATCTACCTCGCCAAGGGTGTCGCGGTGCACCTGTCGGCCCGCGACCGCAAGATGTGTGAGGAGTTCCGGGGCGACTACGAGGTGTTGGCCGACAAGTACGACCTCACGCCCATGCGCGTGCGCCAGATCGTGGGCGCATGGCAGGATGAGCAGTTTCGGCGCCGCCAAGGCCGCCTGCCGGGCCTGGACGGCGACGGCGCATAGCCTGTTTGGAACCCTGCGCTGGCGTGCAATGCGCCAGCGTTCAGCCCTGTGCTGAAAAAGTAAAGCGCTTTACTTCTCACCCAAGCGCTGCCGCCGACACCATGGCGGCATGCCTCGCACAGCACTCCCACTTTCATCCATCGCCATTGCAGCTTGCTCGTTTGCGGCGGTCAGCGCAGACGTGTCTGCGCCCGGCATGCCCACAGGCCGCGTGCTGCTGCAGGTCACCCCGGCGCAGGACTTCACCCCCGCCGACGGGCGCGAGATGGATGTGCCAGCCTGGCGCATCAACCAGGCCATTGCTGGCCGCGTGATCGCTGCCTTCAACGCGCAGCAGCCCCCGGTCATCGACTACGAGCACCAGACCCTGCACAAGGAGGCGAACGGCCAGCCCGCGCCCGCCGCCGGGTGGATGCACGGCCTGCGCTGGATCGAGGGCCGTGGCCTGTTTGCCGAGGTGGAGCTGACCCAGCGCGCCCGCGACCTGGTGGCCGCTGGCGAGTACCGCTACTTCTCCCCCGTGTTCGAGTACGCCCGCGCCACGGGCGAGATCACGCGCATCTTGATGGGTGCGTTCACCAATCACCCCGCCATCGCGGGCATGGAGGGCGTCAACCTGATGGCCGCCGCCAGTGCCCGCTTCACGATCCCCAACCCACCGGAGACCACAGTGACCCTGCTGGAAAAACTGCTGGCGGCCATCGGCCTGCCTGCCACCACCACTGAAGACGCGGCCATTGCGGCCTGCACCTCGATCAAGGCCCAGGCCGATGCCGCCCGCGCCGCGCTGAAGCTGGACGGCAACGCCACGGCGGAAACCGTGACGGCCGCGTGCACCAGCCTGCGCACGGCCGCCACCCCGGACCCGGCCAAGTATGTGCCGGTGGCCGTGGTGGAAGAGCTCAAGACCAGCGTGGCCGCGCTGACGGCGCAGAACACCGAGCGCAAGGTCGAAGACCTGATCGCCCCTGCGCTGAAGGATGGTCGCCTGCTGCCCGCCCAAGAGGCCTGGGCGCGCGACCTGGGCAAGACCAACGTGGCCGCGCTGTCGCAGTACCTCGACACCGCCAAGCCCATCGCCGCGCTGACCGGCACCCAGACCGGCGGCAAGGAGCCGCCGCCCCCTGGCGACGCCAACCACGGCCTCACCAAGGACGAGCTGGCCGTGGCCGCCGCCTGCGGCCTGACGCCTGAGGCCTACGCCAAGGGCAAGGCGTAACCGCCCCTTTCCAACTACCGGAGCTGACATGACTGCTTTGACCAAAGACCGACCCACCGCCCAGCGCGCTGGCGACCTGGTGGCCGACCCCCTTGCCGCTGCTGTGACGATCTATGCCGGTGCCATGTATGTGCTGGACGGCTCGGGCAATGCAACGCCCGCCACGGCCGCAGCCACCACCCCTGTGCGTGCGGTGGCTCGCAAGCGCGCCGTGCAGGCCCAGGGCAGGGCGATGAGCTGACGGATGGTGCGCGTGGCGTCTTCTGCTTTGCCAACAGCACTGGCGGCACCGAGATCACCCGTGCGGACATTGGCGCCAACGCCTTCGCCGTGGACGACCAGACAGTGGCCAACGCTGGCACCTGCATTGCGGGCGAGATCCTGGATGTGGACGAAGGCGGCGTGTGGGTGCGCATTGGCACCCGCGTTGCCTGACCCCCCAGCGCCCTGACCTGAAAACCCATTTCACTGAGGAACTTCCACCATGGATATCAACAACGCCAACCTGAAGGCGCTGCATGTAGCGTTCAACGCGGCCTTCAAGGCGGGCCTGGGCCAGGCCGCCAGCCAGTACCTCCAGATTGCCACGGTGGTGCCCAGCACGACCGGCAGCGAGGAATACGGCTGGCTGGGCCAGCTGCCCGGCCTGCGCGAGTGGCTGGGCGACCGTGTGGTGCACGCCATTGGCAACCACGGCTACACCATCAAGAATAAGCCGTTCGAGCTGACGGTGGGCGTGCCGCGCAGCGCCATCGAGGACGATCAGTACGGCGTCTATACGCCCCTGATGACCGAGATGGGGCGCGCTGCAGAGGCCCACCCCGACGAGCTGGTGTTCCGTCTGCTCAAGGATGGCCGCACGGCTCTGTGTTACGACGGCCAACCGTTCTTCTCCACCAGCCACAAGGTGCTGAACGAGAAGGGCAAGGAAGTCAACGTCTCCAACCTGTCCGACGACGGCGGCGCGGGGCCGAGCTGGTACGTGCTGGAAACGCGCCGTGCGCTCAAGCCGCTGATCTTCCAGGACCGCAAGAAACCGAACTTTGTGGCGAAGACGGCCGAGACCGACGACAACGTCTTCAATGCCGGGCAGTTCGTCTATGGCGTGGATGCGCGCCGCAATGCGGGCTTCGGCTTCTGGCAACTGGCCCATGCCAGCAACAAGGCGCTGACTGCCGAGAACCTCAAGGCGGCCATCACGGCCATGGACACGCAGACCGGCGACTATGGCCGCCCGCTGGGTATTTCGCCCAACCTGCTGGTGGTTCCCAAGGCGCTCAAGTTCACGGCAAACCGCCTGCTGACGGCCGATCTGGTCAACGAAGGCGGCGTGCAGGTCAGCAACGATCTGGCCGGAACGCTGGATTTGCTGGTGGCCGACTGGCTGTAAGCGAGGCCCGAGCCCATGCCTTACATCACGCATGCAGACCTGGCAGACAGCCCCGGCGCGCTGGAGCTGTCCGAGGTGGCCAGCGACGAGCACCGCAGGCCGGTGCCTGCCGAGCTGCTGGACGCCGTGCTGCGCGCTGCAGATGTGAGCGCATGGGGGACGGATGACGTGCAGGCGGCGCAGCGTGCCGCTGCACGCATCGACACAGCGGTGCGCGATGCCTGTTCGCTCATTGATGGGTACCTGGCCAAGCGCGGCTATGCGCTGCCGCTGAACCCGGTGAACCCGCTTGTGAGCGCCTGGTGCCGCGCCATTGCGCGCTACCTGCTGCACAAGAACCGCACGGCCATGGAGAGCAAAGACCCGATCGCGCGGGGCTACAACGATGCCGTGCGCCTGCTGCAGCAGACGGCGGACGGCAAGTTCAGTTTGGGCATTCAGGACACGGTGGCCATCGACCAGACGGACGCGCGGTTCGTTCACGCGCCCAAGGTCTTCGGACGCGACCAGTTGAAGGGGTTTCGATGAGCTTCGAGCCGTTCGATACCGGGCTGGTCGTCAAGCGCCTGGAGGGGCATGTGCGTGACTTGCAGCTTGTGGGCGGTGCCGCTGATTTTGCGGCCGTCAAGGAGCTGCGCAGTTTTCGCACGCCCAGTGCCTACGTGGTGTTTGCAGAGGATGAGAACACCAACAAGGTGCCGGATTCGGTGGGCGTGCTGGCGCAGGAATCCTTGGTGCGGTTTGGCGTGGTGCTGGCGCTGCGCAACTACGCAGACCAGCGCGGTGAACACATTGGCGAGGATGCACGCAAGCTGATCGGCCAAGTGCGCACAGCGCTCATCGGGCACAAGCCCTGCAAAGGCGCCCGCGTGATTGGTTGGGAGAGCGGCAAGGTGCTGGACTACGACGCGCAGACGCTCTTGTTTGCCGACCTGTACCGGGTGCAGTACACGATGACGAAGGATGGGTGCTGACGTATGTCGTGCGACACCAAGAAGCCTTGGGAACTCAAGCGCGGCGCCAGCTTTGACCTGACGGTGCGCATCCCCAGCCGGTTTGCCGACGGGCACTTTGCGGGCTGGGCCTTGCATTCGCAAGTGCGCACACCCAAAGGCGGCCTGATCGCCGCGCTCTTGGCAGAGTGGGTGGATCCGGTGTCTGCGCGGCATGTGCACCTGCAGTGCCTGGATACCAGGGCCTGGCCGGTGGGCGAGGCACAGTTTGATGTGGTGTTTGTCTCGCCCAGCGGGTTTCGCTGGCCTTCGAGCACGGCCACTTTCAACGTGGTGCAGGGGGCCACCGATGTCTGACGTGATCGAGCTGGAGTTCGAGGCGCCGCCCGCGATGGAGCTGCGCATGGTGCGCACGCCCAGCGAGCTGCCGGCCGACATGGGCGTGCTGATTGCGGGCAAGCCAGCACCTGGGGCGTTCTTGATCGCCAACCGCTTGTCCGAGATGGCCGCCGACCCAACCGCACAGCTCGACGCCCAGCAGAACATTGGCTTGGGCGCCATTGATCCGCTCGCCTACTACATCCTGGCCAAGGCCTGAAAAAAAGGAAACCCCATGTCTCTTGAAACACGCATCATCGCCCTGGCACAGGCCGTGGGCGCTGACGTTAAAACACTGACCGCTGCCCAGGGTAGCCTGAGCGCGCTCAACACCACCACCAAGACCAGCCTTGTGGCGGCCATCAATGAGCTGCTCACGCTCATCGGTGGCGCGGGCGCGGTCATTGACGACGGCGCGGGCAACGGAAATACCGGCGTGACCTGGAGCGCGGACAAGATTTTCGACAGCATCGAGGCTGCAAAGGCGGCTGTCAAAAACGACCTCATCAACGGCGCGGGCGCTGCGCTGGATACCCTGAACGAGCTGGCGGCGGCGCTGGGCAATGATCCGAGCTTCGCCGCGACCATCGCCGCCGAAGTGGCCACCCGCGTGCGCTACGACGCTGCCCAGGCATTGAGCGCGCCGCAGCAGGCGCAGGCCCGCGACAACATCGGCGCCCAGGCGGCTGCGGCCGTGGGCGACACCGACCACGACTTTGTGGCCGACTACACCGCCGCCAAGGCATAAGCCATGACGCTGGAACAGCGCATTACCGCACTGGCCGAAGCCATCGCGGCCGACATCAAGGCGCTGTACGCGGGTGCTGGCGGCGGTGGTAGTACGGCCGGCCGCATGATGATCCCCATCATGGCCGGTTCGATGCAGCCTAGCGCATCGGGAGGGAGCGGCGTTCTGACCAACATCGCCACGTCGGCCAACCAGCCCGACGTGCAGACGCTGAACTTTCACCAGAACACGCAGCAGCACTGCCAATTCGCCATCCCGCTACCCAAGCGCTGGAACCGGGGCACGATCACGGCGCGTTTTCGCTGGTCGCATGCAGCGACCACGACGAACTTTGGCGTGGTGTGGGGCATCCAGGCAGTGGCGGTGGGCGACGACGAAGCGATCAACCAGGCCTATGGCACAGCCGTGGAGGTGACCGACACCGGCGGTACCACCAACCGGCTGTACGTCAGCGGCGAGACTGCTGCATTCACTGTCGCGAACACCCCTGCGGACGGCGACACAATTTTCTTCCGGGTCTACCGCAAAGCCGCCGATGCTGCGGACACGCTGGCGATCGTCGCGCGCCTGCACGGCGTCGATTTGTTCATCACGACTGACGCGGAGAACGACGCATGATGCTGCTGCAAGCCGGCCAGCTGGGCCTCTCCCGTCGCGACAGTATCTGGACGGATGAAATACCGCCCGAAATGGTGGCGGGCGCGACGATGTGGGTTGACTTCACAGACAGCACAACCTTGTTCGCAGCGAACGGCGTATCGGGCGGTAACGTTACTTCAGACGGGGCAACAATCGGTAGTGTTCGCAGCAAAGTCGTCGAGACGGAGTACTTCGACAGCGTCTATGCCGACAAACCAAAACTGAAGTTGGCCGCAGCCAACGGACGCAGCGCAGGTTTGTTCCCCG
This sequence comes from Acidovorax sp. 210-6, assembly GCF_010020825.1. Classification (GTDB taxonomy): domain Bacteria; phylum Pseudomonadota; class Gammaproteobacteria; order Burkholderiales; family Burkholderiaceae_C; genus Simplicispira; species Simplicispira sedimenti. The sequence goes on along the minus strand of NZ_JAACJE010000001.1, from coordinate 401,937 downwards.
CATCCAGTTATCCGCAAATGTATGCGACGGCCGGGGGCGGTTGGATGCCAATCAGTTCCCTGGTTACTTCGACGACCAAGCTGGTCATCTGCGGCGTCAAAGTTACTGGCGCAGGTGCTGACTCAGGGTCGCCCTGGGCAAACGACGCAATCCTGAACGACAACCGCGGTTATGTCGGGCTCCACCTATCGAAGTCTGGCGCTGTGGTCAGTGCGCGAGCGTACAACTACGCGGGCGCAGCGCAGGAGGTGGTACGGACTTTCGATGCGGACACCTGGGCCGTGGTCACCATGTCACACCAGTCCGGGCAATTGCGGTGTCGCGTCAATGGGGGTACATGGGCCTCCACGGCCAGCGGCACCACCAGTGATGTTACGGGCATCGCAACTATCGCAAGCACGTCCAGCGCGGCGCTTGGTATGGAGTTGGCCCACTTGGCGACCGTCAACACCCCCCAGACCGACGCCGCGATTTCAGCAGTCGAGCGCTGGATCGCCAATGACCTCGGTATCGCGCCCTGGTGGTAGCCCGGAGAAACCATGGCCCAAGAACTCACCCGCACCCGCACCCGCGTCATGCAGACCCCCACCATGCCAAACATCACGCCCCGCCGCGCATGGGGCTGCGTATGGGCTTTGATTCACCATGAAGACTGAAACACTCGAAACCATCGGCACAGCGGAGCAGCTTGACGACCTTTTTCGGCTTGCTGTGACGCTGTGAGCCAGTGCCTTCACCTCATTGATTTCACCCCCAGCAACTCACTTTCAAACCACAGGAGCACAGCATGTCCAAGCCTGAACGAAAGACCATCAGCATCGAACTGATCAAACCCCACCGCCACGCTGGCCGTGACTACAAGCCTGGCGCCGTTCTGCGCCTGGCGGAGGACAAGGCCGAATGGCTCAAGGCAGAAGGCGTCGCCAAAGACGCACCCGCTGCGGTTGACCCACCTGCGGCAAAGCCTGCTGCATCTTCCAAAAACAAGGAGTAAAGCACTATGACTCTTGCATCTACCAGCATGATCTGGAACGGCCAAGGGCCGGTGATGATCGGTACCTACGACCCGGTGAAGGGCCGCCCCGAGATGGGCTTCCTCACAAACCTCTACAGCGTGGGCTGCGGCAACCGCACGCTGACGGCAACGCCCTCGCGCGAGACCACCACCATCCCGGAAAGCTGCTCCGGGCAGCGCCTGGCGCTCAAGGAGCTGGAGACCAGCAAGAGCCTGGCGGTGAGCCTCTCGATGGTGCAGTTTGACGGGCGCACGCTGGCACAGGCGTTCTTTGGCGCTGCGGTGGTCAAGGCTGCGGGCACGGTGACCGATGAAATCCTGACCGAGCTGCAGCCGGGGGACTACTTCTTTTTGAAGAACCCCCGCAGCTCCAGCGTGGTGATCGAAGACAGCACCGGGGGCACGCCGCTGGTGTACGTGGAAGGCACCCACTACGAGATCAGTGACGCAGACCACAGCCGCTACCGCCTGCTGGCGCACCCGGCCGCGCACGTGGAGCCACTCAAGGTGGACTATGCCTATGCCGGGTACCTGAACATCGCTGCATTCAGCAAGACCAACGTGGAACGCGGGATCATTTTCAGCGGCATGAACGGCGACGGCCAAAAGGGCCGAATGATCATTCCGCGCATCAGCCTTGCCATGAGTGGCGACTTTGGCTGGATTGCCGATGAGGCCAGCGAGCTGACGTTGGGTGGCCAGGCGCTGTATGTGCCAGAGCTGCAAAGCGATGCGGACTTTGGCCCGTTCATGCGCATCGACCTGATGCCAGATCTGCCGATCTGACGCCCTGGCACCGGGCAAAGAAAAACCGCGCCGGGCGTGAGCCTTGGGCGCGGTTTTTTTTGGGGGGTGAGAACGCTTTACTGGCGGCGAAACGCTGTGGCGAAAACCGATGCGATGTACCGGATGGGCCAAGTCACCCCGTGCCACAGCGCGCCGATCAGTGCAGCCGTTACCACACCGACCCCGATAGCGGCTGCGTGCTCAGGCCATTGGAGGGCACCGACCACGACAGCTACGCAGGTCACCGCACCGATCTTGATGGCGGCGAGGTTACGCGATGTCGGCTGAGCCAGCGCGAGCACCGCGATGGCAACGCCCCCAAGGATGGATAGCAAGAGCAGCTTCATGGCTGCGGATGTTAATACAAGCGAGGTTGAAATGGCTACCAAGGATTTGAAGGCAAAGCTGGTTATTGATGCACAGACCGAGGGTCAGGATGAGGTGCAGGCTCTGGTGGCGGGCCTGGAGGATCTGGCGCAGCAAGGGGGCGAGGCGGCACCCAAGTTTGCCGAGCTGGCACAGAGCCTGAAGACGTTGGCCGGGCAGGAGCGCCTGATTGATGATTTTGCGCAGCTCAAGCGCGAGGCCAAAGCCGCCGGCGATGCGATGGATGCGGCCACTGCCCAGGTGGATCAGATGGCCGCCGCGCTGGAGCAGTCGGGGCAGGCCGCAAAGCTCGCCGCGCAGGCGCAGGCCAGCGCAGCCAGGGAGCTTGAGGCGGCACGGAGCCACCAAACCCAGTTGCGCGATGCGATTGCTCAGGCCCGCGCCGAGCTCAGGTTGAGCCGTGATGCCGTGGCGCAGGGGGGGGAGGCCAGCGCCCAATACGCAGAGCGTGTGCGCGACAGCGCCGCGCAGCTCAAGGTGTTGCAGGCCGAGGAGCGCAACGCGGCTGCGAGTGTGCGGTTGCTCGTGGCCGCGCACAAGGAAAGCGAGGCGGCTAGCCGTAACGCTGTGAATGCCCAAAAGCAGTTGGGTCAGGACTATGAGCGCACGGTCAAGAGCGCGGGCCAGTTGAGCGGCACGCTGGCGCAAACCAGGCAGGCGCTGCAGGACTCGCGCGCCGCACTGCAGGCGGCTGGCATCGACACCCAGGGTCTTTCTGATCAGCAGCTGGCACTGAAAACGCGGCTGCTGCAAGCACAGCAGCAGGCGCAGCAGTACACACAGGTGATGGCGCAGATGCGTGGTGAGGCGCAGACCCTCGGGCCAACGCTGGAGGCGACCTTCAAGCAATTGGGCATGCGCGGTGTACAGCAGATCACCGCCGAGATTGAGAAGCTGCAGGCGACCATGCGCGGCCTGCGGGGGCAGAACATGTTGCCGCAGGATGCGGCGCGGGCTACTGCCGAGCTGCAGTCGCGCATTACAGATTTGCGCGCCGAGATGCGTGGGGCTCAGGGTGCGGCCAAGGGGGCTGCTGGTTCCATAGAGTCGCTGGGGGGTAGCGCAACGGGTGCGGGCGGTAAGTTGGGTGCGGCAGCGCACAAGGCTGTGGCCTGGGCCAGCGCCATGGTGGGGTTGGGCGAGATCAAGCGCGTGACGGGCGCCGTCATTGAAACGGGCAGCTCATTTGAGCAGCTTGAGCGGCGCCTGACCAGTATTTTGGGGAGCACCGAGAAGGCGCAGGCGGCGTTTGGAATGCTCAAGGATCTGGCACAGCAGACTCCATTTGATGTGCAGGGCCTCACGGATACCTATGCCAAGCTGGCGGCCTTTGGCCTCAAGCCCACACGAGAGCAAATGCTCTCCCTGGCAGACGCTGCTGCCGAGCTGGGGGGGGGCACCGAGATGCTGCAGGGAGTCGCGCTGGCGCTGGGGCAGGCCTGGACAAAGAACAAGCTGCAGGGCGAGGAGATGCTGCAGCTTGCCGAGCGCGGGATCCCGGCTTGGGATTTGCTGGCCAAGGCCACGGGCAAGAGTGTGACTGAACTGCAAAAGTTGTCGGAGGCTGGCAAGCTGGGACGTGAGGCGATATTGCAGTTGATCGATGCCATGGGGCAAAAGAGCGCAGGGGCCGGTGCTGACTTGATGAACTCCTACGCGGGCGCCGTGCAGCGCGCGCAGGATGCTTTGAAAGAGTTTTTCAACATGATCGCCCAGTCGGGCGTGCTGGAGTACCTCACCGCGCAGTTGCAGGGGTTGCTGGCGAAGTTCGATGAGCTCAAGGCCAGCGGAGAGCTGGACCAGTGGGCCAAATCCATTGCCCAGGGCTTCATCGATGTGGCCAACACGGCGCAGGGGTTGATGGGGCTTGTGCAATTGCTTGCCCCCGCGTTTGAGTCGCTGCTGAAGGTGTGGGCGGTCAGCAAGGTGGCTTCGTTCGCCGAGGGACTGCGGGGTGTGGGCCTTGCTGCCAGGGGGGCGGGCATTGAGATGGGCAAGGCGGCGGAGCAGTCACGACTGTTTGCGTCGGTGTCCAAGGCCTCTATGGCACTGGTAGCGATCGGCGTGCTGGAGGTGGGCCAGGCCTGGCTCAAGATCGCCAAGGACTATGGTGCCTACCAGGCCGAGCTGAAAAAGCATGACGCCATCAATGCACGGGTGCAGCAGGGGCAGACCGAAGTGGCGCAGCGGTTGAAGGCGATATCTGACTCCACGGGCGTTGTCGTCACATCAATGCAGGAGCTCAATGCGGCACAGGCAGAGGGGCGGCTGGTGTTTGACGAGGCGACCGGCAAGTACCTGTCTGCGCAGCAGGCGCAGGAAAAGCTGGCGGCGTCTGTGAAAAAAACCACCCAGGAACTGGCGGCGCAGGACGCAAGCTCCTTGGTGGCCGAATTCGAAAAGATGGCCCAGGGGGCGGACAAGACGAAGGAGGCGATCACCAAGCTGGCCGATGGTCTGAAATTTGACGATGTGCAAGGGGCCAGTGCGTTTGCCTTGGCCTTGGATGAGCTGGCCGCGCGCGGCAAGCTGTCGGCAAAAGAGGTGGGGGAGGCTTGGCAACAGGCGCTTGGGAAGCTGAGCGCAGGAGAGATTGGCGCTTTGCGTGCCAACCTTGAAGAGGCTGCGCGCCAGGGGATTATTTCCGCCCAGCAATGGGGGCAGGCCAATGAACAAATTCTGGCGGCCAGTTTCGACAAGCTGGGAGTGAATGCAGCCCAGGCGCTGGGCAAGATCAGCACGGGGGCGCAAGAGGCCATCAACGCGGTTGATTTGGTGGCCGAGAGTGCCAAGGATGCTGGTGTGGGTGTGCAAGAGTCGGCCCGTGCCATCGAAATGGCCTTTGCTGCTGCCATTCCAAAGGCGGACAGCCTTGAGGCCATAGACGCACTTGAGAAGCAGCTCAAGGCAATGGGTGAGGCGGGCAAGATCAGTGCTGAAGGCATCCAGCGCACGCAGGCTGCATTGGATAAGCAGCGTGCAACCATTGAGGCCCAAATCCCAGGAATCCAGAGCCTTGAGGAGGGTTTGCGCAACCTGGGTGTGAAGCCGCAGAAGGAACTGGCCGCTCTGGCTGCGTCGGCAAAACAGGCGTTTGATGCGGTCAAAGCCAGTGGCACAGCGACACCGCGAGAGCTGAGTGAAGCCTGGAAGGCCATGGCTGAAGCGGCCATTGAAGCCAACAATGGCGTTGCAGATGCTTCGCTCAAGTCGCAGGCGCAGCAGTACGGCATGGTGATCGAGACGGACAAGGCGGGTAAGGCCATCGTCAAGAGCATGAAGGAGGCCGAGGGTGCTACCCAGAATGTGGGCAAGGCGGCGGTAGCCACGGCAGACTCGATCAAGGAGCTTTCTGAGGCCGGGTGGGACGCGAGCAAGGACATGGTTGCGCAGGCACGGGCGCACAACGCCGCCCTGGCCAAGGTGGAGACGAGCTGGATTGATGCCTCGGTGGCTGCGAGCAAGTATTCGCAGGAGATGGCTGCCGTGGTGTGGGGCGCGAACAAGAACATCGAGGCGATGACGCGCGAGCATGCGTTGCTGGTGGCCCAGATGGAGGCGTTGGCCCAGCAGCAGGAGCAGCTTGAAGGCCGGGGCAACGATGCGGCCAAGGGGGTGGATGATTTGCGTCTGCGGCTGTTGGAGCTCAATGGCACCGAGGAGGAGATTGCCCGCGCGCGCAATGAGCGCGACAAGGCGGAGGTGCAGCGCAAGATGGCGCTGATGCAGATCGACTTGCAGCGGGCCCAGGTGAGCAACAAGACCGAGGACGCCACGCGGTTGCAAGCGGAGTTGGATCTGTTGGCCGAGCAGCTCAAGCTGCTGGATCAGATCTACCGCGAAGAGGAAAAGCAGCGCAAGGCCCGTGAGCGTGATGGCGGTGGTGAGCGCGGCGGTAGCAAGGGTGGCCGCAGCGGCGGAGATGGGGGTGGGGTTGTTACTGCGCCTGCACCCACCGTGGTGCCTGGGCCGATCAGCATTACTTTGAATGCCAATGGCATCAATGATCCGGTGCGGCTGGCGCGGATGATTGAGCCGGAGTTGGCTCGCCTGGCCAGGTTGGCGCGGTGATTTGTAAAGCGTTTTACTCGGTGCGCATGGCCCGCTGGATCCACCATGCGGGCCATGCCATCGGTTCAGAGGTTTCTTTCAGGCCATGCCAACGCGGCGCGCACTGCTTCTGTGCTGGCCAGCAGTGTGCGTGCCAGCACGGCCATGGAGCGGGTGGCTGCGCAGCGCGCGGGATCTGGCCGGGTGCGGCTGGGCGGCAGCTACACGGGGCATGAGGCGACAAATGTAGAGGTGATGCTTGCAGCGGGTGGCGGTGTGCCGCGCGCAAGCGTGCCGCAGTTTGCCGGTGTCGGCAATGGGCAGCTCACGGTGGAGGCTGTGGATGCGGCGGCGCCGCTGCAGTTGCTGTCGTTCACCTTGCACGATTTGGGAGTGCAGACGGCCACGGCAGGGCTGGATGTGCGTGAGTTGCGCATTCGTGCGCGCACGCCTGGCAGTAGCGGTAACTCCATTCGATTGACGGTTGCGCCTGCGCTGGTGCGTGCTGCCACGCCTTGGGCGCTGCTGGCGCCATGGAGTGCAGGCCAGCCTACGCAGAGCGGCCCGCAGTGGGATTTTGGTGGGCTGCCTCTGTCTGCCCAGGATGAGCTGGACGCGGCCAGCCCGCGTATTCAGTTTGGCTTTGATCCGCAGGTGTACCGGCCTTGGCGGCGCTTCAAGGATGGTGCCTGGCAGTATGGTTTGTCGCCCCAGTTGGTGCGCGATGTGCCTGCGGGTACGCCTGTGTGGGCTGTGACGGGTGGCTATGTGGTCACGGTGAGTGATGGCGTGGCTACGGAGACGTTCGGCGATGTGGGCGCTGGGCAGCCGCTGCTGGTGTCGTTCTACGACTTGCTGCAGGCGCTGGCAACGTCCAGCCTGGTGGAAGTTGGCGGTGTCGTGGCCGCAGACCGCACGGTGGGTGGGCAGGCTGCGATCGATGTGCCGTTGCGCACCAGTGCCTGGCTTTTTGCGCTCTCTGGCAAGGTGCAACTCGATGCCGTGGGGGTGCCGCCCAGTGCGCCCACTCAGACGGTGACGGTGCGTTGCCTGAATGCGGATGTGGTGGGCCAGGAGCGCTGGAGCGTGGTGGGCGATGTGTCTGGCGCACTGGATGGCGCCACCACTGGCGTGCCTTACAGCAGCCCGGCCTGCGCTTTTACGGTGCCGCGCAAGGTGCCGGCTGGGGGCAATAGTGGGCGCTGGAGCTTCAAATTTGCACCGGTGGAGCGCAAGGAGACGGAAGGCCTTCCCAGTGTGTGCGTGCGCCCGTTCCGATTCGGCGCCAATGCGCGTCCGCTGACGGTGACGTTTGTCTATAAGCGCCGCCCACCGCCTGATTGCAAGTGCAGCGACATGCCTACGCCCAAGGTGTCGCTGAAGTGCCTGGGTATTACGGAGGATGACGATATGGCGCTTGATGCTGCGTATCAGACGCGGCTGGAGGGTTTGTATGCGTGGCGGCGTGATTTCCACGCGGCCAACTGGGTCAAGTACTACGTGGCGGCAAAGGACTTGGACTTTGCAGACGCCATCGTGCGGACCTTTGCAGACTGTCTGGCCGAGATCTACGAATCCACCCCTGCAAAAACCGAGTGGGATGCTGCGTTGACGGCGATGCAAGCGGACTTGGTGCCGTTGGGGTCGCCGCAGTTCTCGGCGGATTTCAGCGCGGGGAATTTGTGGAGCAGGCCGCAAAGTAACCCAGTAGATAGCGATGCCGTATATACATTGTCGGGAGGTATGGGGGGTGCTACAGCGGTGCCATCAATGGTATTCAATCCGTCCGATTCCATGGTGGGCGAAATCTCCGTAACTGTCGCCGATCTTGTGCGCAAGTACGCAGCCCGAATGGACTACGTGCGCACGCTGGCGGGCATCGTCCCAAAATCTAACCCCGGTGGCGGTGACGCGGGCGGCTGCTGGGTTGACCATGGCGACGCCTTTTGGTGGGTGGACGCCGATGGGTACTATTTGCCCGCATTTACGAACCAGGCCTATGTGAGTGCACGGCGCAACACCGAAACCGGTGTGCCCTACAGCACCATGGAGTTTGGTTTTGGTCTGGTGGTGGCGTGCCCGGACAGGCTGAAGGTGGATGACTCCATCACCATTCGCATTGACCAGGTGGATCAGGATCGCCCCTACAACGTGGGAGACGAAGCCAGTATCCAGACCATTGGCGCTGGCGAGGCCTGGCTGGCTGGGGGTGTGGATGGCACGGATGTGCAGACCTGGCTTGTGCAGGGCAGCGTGAGCGGTGCGCTGCCAGACTATTTGCTGCCCACCGATGGAACCCCGGCGCCGCTGTACAGCCACGCGGGGGTGGATGTTCGCCTTGGCCTGGGGGGTATCCCGTTTGCGCTGGGGGACTCTTTCAGCTTTGCCGTTGAGGCTGGGCAGTACCAGTGGCGCAAGGAGGGCGGAGCATGGTCTGCGTTGGCCGATATCCCGCCCAGTGGGCCCGCCGCGCTCCCGGATGGCTTGCAGGTGTGGTTCGATGCAGGGGCGGCGCCGTCGTTCGTGCCGGGCGATGCGTATTCTTTTGCCGTGCACCAGCCGTGGGCAGCGAGCCACGTGCAGGATGCGTTGGCCAGTGTCTGGGGCTGGGATGGCTCCAGTGCCAGCATGGTGCTGGATCTGGGGGCCGTCCAACCGCTTGGCGCCATTGCATTGGCGCGCTACAAGCTGCCTGAGGGGGCGGCTGTGTCGGCTGAGTTCTCATTGGATGGCATTGCCTGGTCTGCGCCGCTGGTATTGGATGTCTCCCGGTCGGTGAGCGTTTGCGTGTTTCACCTCGCCATGGCGGCGCAGTTTGTGCGGTTCTCGATTACTGGCGCACCAGGTGGGCATATTGGCTGGGTGTGGTGTGGAGAGCCGTTGGCGACAGAGCACCATGCCAGCTCCTGTGCTCGCATGCGTCGCTGGGCTTCTACGCGTGGCGGTGGACTGAACGCGGCTGCACTCTATGCAGGTGTCGGCGACGGCTGGAAGCTATCCTGGGAAAACGCTTTGTTGGAGCCCGATGTGGCTGCATTGTTGCAGCTGGGTGATTGGGCGCAGGCGCACGATGAGCCCCTGCTGTTCGTTCCTCATCACGTGCATGAGGGGGACGCTTCGCTGGTGCGCTGGGGTGCCGATGCGCTGCAGGTCAATGACATCCACGAATACCAGCCCGATGTGGCCGCGTTGCGCTTGATGTCGGCAACCCTGGATCTGGAGCCGGTGTTCGCATGACGCCGTGGTTGGAAATCGATGCTGGGGCCGATGGCTGCCAGGTCAATCTGTTGCCGCCTGGTGGCATTTCTGCGCCTTTGCCTGATGGTCTGTCGATGCCCGTGTTGGCGGGTTTGTCGAGCATTCAGCGACCGTTGTCGATTCCAGGCATTGCCAGTGCGCCCATCAGCAACATGGACGCGGTGCTGGACAACGCTGGCGGGGCTCTGACGGTGCTGTGGGGGCAGCGTGCGCCGATGCGGCGGGCCGTGCGTGTGCGCACCGCGGGTGGCGTGCTTTTTGATGGCATTGCTGTAGGCATTGAGCTGGGCAGCCAGGTGCGCTTGGGTTTGGAGGCCGGGGCGGATAGGCCGTTGTCCGACAGCATGCCGTTGCGCACAAGCGCTGTGTGGGGTGGGTGGCGTGAGGTGCGCGTGCTGCCTTGGGCCTGGGGGCAGGTCACACTTGCACCCATCCAGTACAGCGATGATCAGCGCGTCTTTCTCCTGGCAGACCACCCGATCCAGGGGGTGGATGAGGTCAAGCGCGATGATGTCTCCACACCCGCCTGGGCGTTCTACAACGGCGTGGACAGTACGGGTCAGGCCGTAGCGTTCCTGGAGTTGGCCATGCCTTTGTCCGAAGGCGAGCGGCTTGCGGTGACGCTTCGCGGGCGAATGCACCCAGACACAGGGCGCTTGCTGCAAACCCCGGCAGAGATTCTTTTCGACATACTTGCCAATCTGGCAGGTGCGCAAATCACCTGGGCTGAGCTCGATGACTACCGCACCGAGACCGCGCATGTGGCGCTGGGCGGCCTGCTGGCAGACAACGAAGTCTCCATCCGCGCGGCGGTGGATGGGCTGCTGCAGTCGTGTGGCGGCGCATGGGCGGCTGCAATGCCAGGCATTGCGATCGCCTGGCCCCCCCAAAGCGACGATGCGGCGCCTGCCAAGAGGGTGGATGCGCTGACGGCAGAGGATCTGAAGGCCACGACCAACGCAACCGGCCTTTGCACGAGCCTTCGTGTGCTCTACGACTATGACCATGCGTTGGGCAGCTATCGCAGGGCCATTCAGCTGCAGGCGCCAGATGCCGTGAAGGAGTATGGACTGCTGGAAAAGGAGTGGCCCGCCCCCTGGCTGCGCACTCCCCGGCAGGCAGAGGAGCTTGGACAGCGCGTGCTTTCATGGCTGGCGCGGCCTCGCTGGCGTGTCACATGGCGCCAGTCATTTGATGATGTGCCTACTGGTGCCTGGGTGGATGTTGCGCACCCTTTGTCGCCCTTGGCTGGCCGCCACAGGCTGGTGAGCGCGGAGTTGGATTTGTCCGCGGCCAGTCTTGCATGCACCATTGAAGCCCCTGTGGGTGCACCGCCTGCGATTGAAACAGTGCGCCTTTCAACGGCCTTTGATCCTTTGATCCAGCCGGGCATCACGGTGGATGTCGCCAATGGCGAGATCATCTTTACGGCCCGCGACGAGCGGGGGCGCCCCCTTGCTGGCGCAAAAATCACCCTCAACGGCGGGGCCTCACGAATCGCAGACAGCGCTGGGCGGGTGTCGTTTCCGGTCAAGCGTGGCCGTCATGTGCTGCTCATTGAAGCCGTGGGCTACCCTGCCGCCGAGGCAGTGGTTGTGGTTTGACACCCCCTGCCCACATGACTACGCGCCGCCGTTTTTTCCCAACCGCGAAGGTTCAGCACGTTCCTGGCCAGACCGTGGAGCTGGAGATGCAGCTTCGGCCTGTTGCTTCAGAGGCGGAGCCTGCAGCCATCAGTGGTGCGACTGCGCAGTGGGGATGTACGGGCTGGATGTGCGATTCGCTTCTCGTCGCGGAGCCGGATGGCCTTATGGTGTCGGCCCTGCCAGGTGGTGACACACTCATCGAAGGTGGAGAACTGGAGGGCGTCTTGGACTATCGTGCTCTCCGGTATTCAATGTGGAAAGGAACCCCGGCAGCATTCGACTACCTGGGCAATGCCCGCCCATGGCCAGGCCCTGAGTTCTTTTGTACAGAGCTTCAGATCGACACCACCTACTTCTATGAATGGCCTGGCCACGTTTTCACCGCCGCACTCACTGGCGATGCGCAATGGGTTGTTGCCTGGGATAGCCCCTTTATCGAGGACCCTGAGTACTCATCCGAGAGCCACCACCGCGCTCATGTTCTTGGCTCGGTTTTGCGCGTTGTCACGAACCCAACGGGCGGATCTATTTCATTGACCGAAACCCTGTCGGCTAAGGCTGTGAGTATCAGCACTGGCGAGGTTCTGCTGGAGATGACGTTCGAGGCTCGCCGCGTGGGCTTTTGACTTGGCGACCTCTTTTGCGCCGACACTTGTTGCCTGTGGTGCAATTTCATTCCACCACAGGCAATCCATCGATCACCAACTTATCGCACACACAATGGCGCATTTATCGCGCGCCGCTTCACCAGCACAGGTAGCGGCGTCCGCCCTGGACCGGGGTTACGAACTGGTGGGCGCCAACCACAAGTCGCAAAAGTACGTGCTGGTCGCAGCGCCCACCACCGCTGCCGTGGGCGCATTGAAAGGGGGGCGGTTGTACCTGCCCCAGCAGGATTCCATCTACACCTACATGGCGCGCGGCATGCTCAACGAGGCCGGCCTGTCGTTCAAGGACCTGAAACAGGTTCAGTACGAGAAGTACCCGCAAGCAGGCCTCACGGCGCTGTTGCTGGGCTCCACCGACGCCACCGTGGTACGTGAGGACGACTGGGCCGAATGGTCTGCCGCACAACCCAAGGCGGCCAAGGTGCTGGCATCCAGCCAGCCTGTGCCCGGTGGATTCACGGTGGTGGTGAAGAAAGACCTTCCGCCCGAGTTGCGCAGCCGCGTGGCACAGTGGTTCGCCACCGCCAGCGAACCCTCTGGCCTGGCCCCGGCCACACTCAAGCCGGAAGCCGTGCAATACAAGCGCGTGGCCGAACTGGGCCTGTTCACCCCGGTGGCCCTGCCCGGCGTGCAACGCGTGAATGCCAAGGAGGCGCAGCAGCTCCAGGGCCAGGGCGCGTTGCTGGTGGATACGCGCACCGAGAAGGAATTCCGTGCCAAACGCATGAAGGGTGCCGTGTGGGCGCCCTACATCGAAAAGAGCCTGAAGGACGTGGCCTTCGACCCTGCCACCGATGACTTCAGTGCGCTGGACAAGCTGCCTGCCAAGCCCATGGTGTTTGCCTGCAATGGAGCCGAATGCTGGAAGTCCTACAAGGCCGCCAAGCTGGCAGCCACCAAAGGCCACAAGAATGTGTACTGGCTGCGCGGCGGTCTGCCGGAATGGGCGGCCGAGGGCCTGCCCACCGAGAAGGACTGATCCCGGTGCTTCAGTCGGGCGTGGTGCAGAAAACCGTCAGCACGCCGGTGTAACCGTAAAGCTGATTGCGCGCGATTTCGCCGGCTGCGAAAAACCCGACCAAGGGCACATCACCCAAGGCGTGGCGCACGATCTGCAGCTCGGCACCCGGCGCGCCAAAATGCGGCCCGCCCCGGCCCGAGCAGCTCACGTAAATGGCCCCCGCCACCTCTCGCTGGCGACCGGGCGCCAGCGTTGGCGCTGCACCCGGCACTGGCCGCGAAGTCTGCACGCCAACCGCCGAAGGCTCGGTTTCCTCAGGGGTCAACTCCTCGCGGATCTCGGTGCAAATGCGCACCAGGTCGGCCCGCGCAGCCCCGGCATTGCGCTGGCAAAAGGCCAGTAGCATGCCCGGCTCCACCGTATCGGCCAAGGCCACGCCCTGGCGCGCTCCATCCAGCCCGAGGATGTGCCGCACCCGCGTGTCGTGCCCGAAATGCCCGGTGCGCCCAGAAGCCACCGCGCTGTCGGCGTTGGTCAAACCGGCCAGGGTGGACCGGATGCGGCGCACCGCTTCCTGTGGATCGTCCTGCAGGGAAACATCCAGCGTTTGCAGCAGCTCGCCCAGGGCCGGCTTGCCATCCAGCTCCAGCACCACGTTGCCATCGGCGGCGGTGATGCGCTGCGTGGGCCCCACGGGCTGACACCCCTGGGTGACACGCGAAACCAGTTCCACCCCCGCGCCAAAAGCCACGCCTGAGAGGCCGCCGCTGAAGACACCACCCGCCGCGCCATGTCCGGCCAGGTTGCCGTTGCCCGCCACGGCAAACTGCACGCCCGCGCCACGGCTGGCACACACCCCCCCGAACAGGTAGCCCGTGCGGGTGCGCTGCGCCATTTCATCGATCAGCCCCGGAAGGTCAGGGGTGTGCCCATCGGCATGGACCAGCGCCGTGTGCGCAGCAAACGCACCGCTGCCGCCGCGCGGCAGCGGCGCCACGCCGGAAAACACGCGGTACTGGTCTGGCGGAAGGTCCAGCAGCATCACGGACAGGGCGGGCTCGTCCAGGTACTCGGCCCCGGCGGCACACACCCCCACGCCCACGGTGCCACTCCAGTCGGTGACCTCGGGCAGCTCGGCGGAGAGCACATCCAGCAGCGCCGCCGCTTCGGCCGCGTAGTGGTCGGTGATATAGAGCAGGCCCAGGGTGGGCGCGGCGGCGTACCCCGGCAAAGCCATCTGCGCGCGCAGTTGCGCCAGCACCAGGGCCACGGCCATGCGCCACTGCGGATGGGTGGCATGGGCGGTGGGAAATCGCTTCATGGACCGTCCTGCGGCGCTGGGCGCTGTGTGCTCGGCAGCACCCTCAACCGGTCGTCTTGCGCACTGCCTTCTTGGCCGGGCTGCGCTTGGCCGGTGCCTTGCGGGCGGCCGCCTTGCGTGCCGGGGCCTTGGCGGCCGCGCGGGGGGCGGCTGGCGCGGACGCGGCAGGGGCTGCCGCACGCCGCGCGGCACCCTGCACCGACTGCACGCCCCGTGCAGCCATGCCGGTAGCGGTCTTCAGGGCCTCCTTGGCCAGACCTGTGGCCATGTTGCGTGTGGTGTCCAGCGCTGTCTGCTTGGCGGCATCCTTCATGGCGCTGGCGGCAATCTGCTGGAACTGCTGCGTCAGTGCGCCCCACCATTGCATGGGATCGATCAAGCCTGCGCCCGCCCCGGCATCGGCCTTGGCGCCTGCCTTGGCCTTGGGCTTGGCCGTCTTGCGCGCAGCAGGGGCAGCTGCGGGCTCCTCAGGGGCTGCAATGTCTGCCACGCGGCTGGCCGCACCGGAGACGGCCTGCGCTGCATGGGCCAGCGTGTCGCTGGCCTTGTGCACGCCCTCCATCACGGTGTCTGCGGTCTTGAGCTTGAAGGCGTTGGCCACATCACCCACGCTGAAATTCATGCCCTTGAGGGTGGCCAGCGTCATCTTCTGTACCTCCAGCGCCTGGATGGTGGCGGCCAACGCACGCGAGTTCTGCTCCAGCCAGAACTGCACTGCCTTGAGTTCTTCGATGCGCTTTTCCAGTTCTTCCACGCTGATGGTGGGAGCCACCCAATGGGACAGGTTGGGCAACTGCGGAATGCTGTTGGAAGCACCCTTGGCCAGGTTCTGGAGGAATTCGAAACCCGGCACGTATTTGCCGAAACCGAGGGGGGATGAGTCGCTCATAGCCGCTCCAATGGATGGAAAGTCGAGGATACGAACAGCTTACCCCAACGCGGCCCCTGTGCGCCATGGGCACCACCCTGCCCTGCGCACCCGCCCTGTGCCTGCACGACAGGCCAGGGCCGGTGCGCGGGGGGATTACTTGTGCATTCCGTGGCTGCCATGGCCGCCCTGCATGGCGGGCATCTGCGCCTGCACAGGCACCTGCAGCTCCAGCTTGCTCTCGGCGCCCTGGGCGTTCTTGAACGTCAGCGTCACCGGCACGGTGCTGCCCTTGGCCAGGGGCGCCTTCAGGTCCATCAGCATGACGTGGTAGCCACCGGGCTTGAGCTCCACCGCCTGGCCTGCGGGAAGGTCCAGGCCGGTGACGGCGCGCATCTTCATCACGTCGCCTTCCATCTTCATTTCGTGCACTTCGGTCACGCCGGCCGCTGGCGAGGCGGCGCCCACCAGGCGAGTGGCCTCGCTGGCGGTCAGGCGCATGAAGGCACCCGTGGCCTTTTGCCCCTGCACGCTGGCACGCACCCAGGCACCATCCACGGTGACGGGGGCTGCCGTCTGGGCCTGGGCCAGACCCGAGGCCAGAGCGGCAGCGACGAGCAGAGAGGAAGTGATGCGGGGGAAGTTCATGGTTTTCTCCAAATCAAGACATTGCCATGGAGGCAAAAAATACAAGCAAAAATCGACTCTAGCGCCCTATCATCAAGCGCTGATAGCTGTAATTTTTATAGCATTTGAGGGGGCGCCCGTGCCTGCGGCAGGGCGCCCACCATGGCCAGAGCCCACGGTTCACGCCTGGGCGCTGCGGGTACAGCGCTGGCAGGCGCCAGCACCATGGCGTGGGCCGCTGGCGGCCCGAGCCACAAGGGGGGCAGGCACAAAAGACAGTCCGGGGCATGCACGGACGAAGGCGCTTCGGGCGCGTCCAGCGGCAACACCAGCCGCCACTGACCGGGCGCCTGCGCGGAGCAGATGCGCTGCACTTCCAGCGCGCCGGGAACGGGTGCCCCGGCCACCGCCTGGACCACGGCCCAGCACGCCAGCAGGAAACCGGCAAACCGATGGCGGCAGCGCGTGGTCAACATGTGGCGATTGTAGGAGGCAGCATGGCTGGTGGCCTCCCGCACGTCGGAATCTCTTGACTCCGGTCAACCCCTGAACGCCGCGCACGGCGCAAGATGAAGGCATCCTCTACAAACCACGCAGAACCCATGAATACCGAACAAGCCAGCCCTTTCCAACAACAGTTGCTCGCACTGCGTGCCCAGGTGCTGGCACAACTGGCAGCGCAACGCGGCGGCACCGTGGGCCGTGCGGATGTGGCTGCGGAGCATTTTGGTCACCCCGAGGACTCCCGCGCGCAGGTCAACACTGAGCGCGACATCGAGTTCGCTCTGGGCGAACACGAAATCGCCCACCTTGCGGCCATCGACGCAGCGCTGGAACGCATCGCGGTCGGCAGCTACGGCGAATGCACGGACTGCGGCGCCGACATTGGCACGGCCCGCCTGCATGTTGCCCCCGAGGCGGCACGCTGCCTGGGTTGCCAGGAAAAGGCCGAGAAGTAAGCCCCCCTGAAGCGCCTTCCCCCGCTCTCGAATCGCCGCGCGATTCGGGAGGGGGGACGCTCCCGGCGCGGCGGGGCGGCCCTTGCGCGGGAGCCCTGGCATGGGGCGCGCCAGTTTCATGCATCGCGGGCGGCCCTGACCTGGGGCGCGCCGGTGGCATACGTTGGGGGTGCCGCGTTCGCGCAATGGATCGCTGAGAGGTCAAGCCTGCAGCCGCGCAGGCAGGCCGCTGCTGCGCTGTGTGCGCTGGCGCAGCGCCTGCTCCAGCACTGCGGGCTGCGCGGCCACCAGGGTGAAGGCGTCGCGCGCGCGGGTGATGCCGGTGTACACCAGCTCCCGACTGAGCAAGGCCCCGGCGGCCTGGGGCGGCAGCACCAGGGCGGTGTGCCCGAACTCCGAGCCCTGGCTTTTGTGCACCGTCATGGCAAAGGCGGTTTCCACATGCGCCAGCCGGGCCACACCCACCGAGCGCAGTTGCGGCCCGTCGGCAAAGTAGGCACGCAGGCCACCGCCCGGCGCCTGCAGCACGATGCCGATGTCGCCGTTGAAGACGCCCAAGCCTGCGTCGTTGCGCGTGACCATTACCGGGCGGCCTGCATACCATTCACCCCGCCCGTGCAGGAGGCCCGCGCCGCGCAAGGCCGTTTCGACCGCACGGTTGAGCCCGGCAGCTCCCCACGGGCCTTCGCGCACAGCGCACAGCAGCCGAAACCCGTCGAAGGCCCGCAGCACGCCTTGCACCCAGGCCGTGTGGGCGTCTTCCTGGGCAGGCACGGGCACGGCCATCGCGCGCAGGTAGTCGCGGTAGCAGCCGACCGCACCCAAGCGGCCGCGCAGGGCCAGTTGCACGGCCGCCGCCGGATCGCTGCTGGCCAGCAGGTGCACGGCACCCTGGGGGTCGGCGTCCAGCACACGGCGGGCCTGGGGCGCATCGCCCTGGTTCACGGCCAGCGCCAGCGCGCCGATGGGGCCGCCAAAGCGACGGCTTTTGCGCAGCATGACCATGTGCTGTGCCAGGGCTGGCGCCTGGGCGCCGCTTTCGAGCAAGGCATCGGGCAGGGTCTGGCCCGTGGTGGCCTGCAGGTAGCGGCGGGTCTCTGTGCTGTAGCGGCCTGCCGCGGCGTCGCGGCACAGGTCGCCCAGCACGGCACCGGCCTCGACCGAGGCGAGCTGGTCCTTGTCGCCCAGCAGCACCAGGCGTGCGCTGGGGGGCAGCGCGTCGAGCAGCGCCGCCATCATTTCCAGGTGCACCATGGAGGCTTCGTCCACCAGCAGCACATCCACATCCAGCGGGTGACCCGCGTGGTGGCGCATCTGGCGCGTGTGCGGCTGGGCGCCCAGCAGTGCGTGCAGGGTGCGCGCCGGGCCCAGGCGCTGGGCCAGGGCCTGCACGTCCAGCACACCCTGCAGCGGCGTTTGCAGGTCTTGCAGTGCACCGTCGATGGACTGGCGCAGCCGCGCAGCCGCCTTGCCCGTGGGTGCGGCAAGGGCCACGCGCCAAGGCCTGCCCGGTGGTTCCATGGCGGCCAGCAGGGCCAACAGGCGGGCGGCGGTGTAGGTCTTGCCGGTGCCCGGCCCCCCGGTGAGCACCGCCACGCGCGAGCGCAGCGCCACGGCACAGGCCAGTTGCTGCCAATCGACCTCGGCATCGCCCTCGGTACGGGCTGGGGCATCCGGCACCTGGCCTGGCTGCGCGGGCGCAAACAGGCGGGCCAGCCACTGTCTTGCCAGGGCTTCATCGACCGGCAGCGGCGCACTGGCCCGCTCACGCAGCGCCTGCGCCACGCGGGTTTCGTAACCCCAGTAGCGGCGCAGGTACAGCAAGGGCCCCGTGGCGCTGCCCCCCAGCACCAGCGGCTGGCCCTGGTCTGGCGCCACGCCCTCCTCGTGCACCACCGGGCTGCGGCGCAGGGACTCCAGCCAATCATCCAGACCCTGCGGCAGCGCGTGCCAGGCCTGCGCGAGGGCCTGGGGCGCCGGGGCGGGCCAGGCCAGCAGGGCTGCCGGTTCGCGCACCAAGGCCTCCAGCGGAAGGCAGGTGTGGCCGCGCCCTTCCAGGTGCGCCAGCAGCGCGGTGGCCATCAGCAACTCGGGGCGGGCCTGGGGGTCGAGCTCGGCCACCCAGCGGGCCAGTGCGCGGTCCAGGTGGCGCAGCCAACCGGCGTCCACCCACTGCTGCAAGAGTTCGAGGGGCTTGTTCATGCGGCGTTCTCGGCAGGGTCCAGCATGGCGTCGAGCGCGTCGAGCAGGGCCGTGGGCGGCGTCAGGTGGCACAGGCCCGCCTGGGGCCCGTCGATCCCGCGCAGGAACCAGAACAGCGCACCGCCCAGGTGCTGCTGCGGTGTGTAGGCTGCCCCCAGGCGCGCGCGCAGCAGGCGGTGCAGGGCCAGCAGGTAGAGCGCGGCCTGCACGTCGTAGCGGTGCGCAGCCAGGGCGGCGTCCAGCGTGTCTGCGGTGTAGGCGGCGCCGCTGTCGCCCAGGTGGTTGGATTTGTAGTCCAGCACCCAGTAGCGCCCGCCCTGCTCGAACACCAGGTCGGCAAAGCCCATGAGCATGCCGCGCAGCTCACGCTCGGGCAGTGCCGGGCGCTCGCGCCCCGCCAGCAGGTGGGTGCGGCACAGTGCATCGACCTCGGCAGCAGGCAAACGGTGCACGGGCAACCAGAACTCCATTTCGGGCAGCACGCGCTGCAGGCCGCGCAGCGACGCACCCACCGGCGGCAAGGGCAGGTGCACCACGGTGCTGAGCCAGTGCATCAGCTCGGCGGCACGCTCGCCATGGCCCGCGCGCTCGCAGCGCCTGCGCAGGCGATCGGCCAGGGGGCCTTCGGGCTCCAGCGCAAAGCCTTCGGCCGCCAGCCATTCGAGCTGCTGGTGCAGGAAGTTGCCAGCGGCGCTGCCGCGCACGAACTGGTGCCAGGGCGCTGCCTGCGCTGCCGGGGAAAGCGGCAGGCCCTGGGCTGCGGGCGGGGTGTCGTCAAACAGGTCCAGCGTGCGGCCCCGGGGAGTAGTGGCCCAGGGGTCGGGCGTTGCAACCCCGGCGGCTGGCGCGGCCAGCGGCACCAGGGGCGCAAGCTCATCGTCGGCCGGACGCTGGAGCGCCAGGGCGGCCAGGGGCACCGAACTTGGGGCACTGGCGCGCACCAGCTGCGAAAAACTGCCGATGCCCCAGCGCCGGTCGAACTGCGCGGCATAGGGCACGCTGGGGGCCAGCACCGGTGCATCGGCCACCGGGGCCAGGGCCTGCAGTGGCACGGGCAAGGGGGTGGCCGGCTGCACGCGCAGCAGCGCGGGCTGGGCCTCGGCCAGGGCCTGCAGTTGCGTGTGCCAGTCGTGCGGCTCCAGCTCGGCCTGGGGCCCGGCCAGCAGGCAGCCCAGGGCGCTGTCGTGCGTGCGGCACTGCTTGCCGTTGCCCACGCGCACGGCGGCAAAGCCCATCCATACGCTGTGGCGCGCGCGGGTGAGGGCCACGTACAGCAGGCGCAGGTCTTCGCGCAGGCGCTCCTGGGCGGTCTGCGCCTTGAGCTCGTCGGTCCAGTGCAGGTGCTGGTGGCGCTGGCCCTGGGCATCGGGGAGCACGGGGTAGTCGCCCGCGCGCGTGCGCCCGCCGGGCACGCTCCAGGCAAAGGGCAGGCAGACCACGGGGTATTCCAGGCCCTTGCTCTTGTGCACGGTGACGACCTGCACCAGGTCGGCGTCGCTCTCCAGGCGCAGGATTTGTTCATCCCCGGCCAGGCGGTCTTCGTGCACCTGGGTGTGCAGCCAGCGCAGCAGGGCGTGTTCGCCCTCCAGGTGGGTGCTGGCCTCTTGCAGCAGTTCGGCCAGGTGCAGCACGTTGGTCAGGCGCCGCTCGCCGCCGTGATCGCGCAGCCAGCGCGCGGGCAAATCGAACTGGTGCAGGGTCTGGCGCAGCATGGTGAGCACGCCCTGGCTGTGCCAGATGGCGTGCAGCGCGCGCAGCTGGGCGCTGCGCTGCTCGAAGACCTGGTCGTCGTCGGCCAGCGCGGCCAACTCGTCCAGGCCCAGGCCGATGAGGCGGGTGGCCATGCCGGTGCGCAGCAGGCTGGCGTCCTGCGGATCGGCCACGGCCTGCAGCCACCAGACGAGGTCGTGTGCCTCGTCGCTGTCGAACACCGAGTCGCGGTCGGACAGATACACCGAGGCCACGCCCCGTTGTTGCAATTGGCGCCGCACGGCGGCGGCCTCGGTGCGCGAGCGCACCAGCACCGCAATGTCTGCCGGGCGCAGGCGGCGCAACGGGGCGTCGGCCTGCGCAAAGCCGGTTTTCGCATCGGCCAGCCACTGCACGATCTGGGCGGCGCAGCGCGCGGCAAAGCGTTCGCGGTGCTCGGGGATCCCCGCCAGTTCCAGGTCGTGGTGAATGTCCAGCGCAGGCACAGGTCCGTCGGCAGTCTGGAACTGCTCGGGCCGCCCGCGCGCCTGCACGGGCACGAAAGGCAAGGGGTTTTCACCACCCTCGGGATCACGCAGCAGAAACGCGCCCTCACCCCCGCGTGCCTCGGCACGGGCGAACAGGTGGTTGACCGCACCCACCAGCGCCTGCGTGGAGCGGTGGTTGATGACCAGCAGGTAGTGGCGCCCCTGGGTGGCGCGGCGCGCCTCCAGGTAGCTGTAGATGTCGGCCCCGCGAAATCCGTAGATGGATTGCTTGGGGTCGCCAATGAGCAGCAGCGCGGTGTCGGGCTGGGGCGCGCGGGGCGCGTACAGCAGATCGAACAAACGGTACTGCAGGGGAGAGGTATCCTGGAATTCGTCGATCAGCGCCACCGGGTACTGGGCCGTGATGCGCGCGCGCAGGCGTGCGCCCTGCGGTGCCTGCAAGGCCTGCACCAGGCGCTGCAGCAGGTCGCGAAAGCCGAGCACGCGGCCCTGGCGCTTGAGCAGGGCCACGCGCTGCTGCACCTGGGTGGCGGCGTGCAGGCGCAGCCGGGCAGCCAGTGGTGTGGACGCGAGCAGCGCCTGCTGCAGGTGCTCCAGCGCGGTAGAGGCTTCGGGCAGATCGAGCGGCGGCGCGCTGGCAAGGCGCGCGTCCATCAGGCCCTGGGGCGTAAGGCGGCGCCAGGCCGCCTCAGGCCACTCCAGCGACTGCCACAAGTCGCCGTCCAGCCACTGTTGCAGCGCGTCAAGCCAGGTGGTACAGCGACCGATCTGGATCTTGCGCCCGTCCCAGTGGGCCTTGTGCTGCTGCAGGTGCACCTCCAGCCAGTCGCGCAGGGCCTGCACATGCTGCGGCCAACCCGCACGCAGGGTTTGTTCCTGCTCTGCATGCGCTTGCAGGCACTGCACCAGCGTGGCGGGCTGCGCCAGCGCGGGCAGGTCGGCGTCCAGCAGCTTGTGCAGGTCGGCATGCAGCGCATCGACATGGGGCCAGATGCGGGACACAGCCTCGAACTGCGCAGGGGTCAGCCCATAGCATTGCTGGCGCCAGTAGTCCTGCACGGCCTGGGCCTGCAGGCTGTGCTCGTCGGTGCTGAGTTCTTCTTCGTCGAGTTGGCCGCTGTCCACGGCGTGCTCGCGCAGCATGCGCTGGCACCAGGCATCAATGGTGAACACGGCCGCTTCGTCCATGGCTTCGGCGGCGAGCGCTAGGCGCCAGGCGGCATGCTCGCGCTGCGGGCCGGGGGCATAGTGCTGCAGCAGCGCGGCGAGAAAGGGGTCGTCCGCAGGCACGGGGGCCAGGCCACGAAAGCACTGTGCGGCCTGGGCCAGCCGTGCACGGATACGGCTCGAAAGCTCGCGCGTGGCGGCGCGGGTGAAGGTCATCACCAGGATCTGCGCGGGCATCAGCGGCGCCCCCCCGCCATGGCCCAGCACCAGGCGCAGCACCAGGGCAGCAATGGTCCAGGTCTTGCCCGTGCCCGCGCTGGCCTCGATGAGGCGGCTGCCGTGCAGCGGAAAGGACAGCGGCTCCAGCGCCTGCGGCAGCATATCGTGCGTGCTCACAGCGATGCCTCCGTGCTGCTTGCTGCGGGGGTGGCGGTGGCGGTGGCGGTGGCAGCGCCATGGTCATGCACGCGCACCGCATCGCGGGTCCACTGCTCCAGCGGGGCCCACAGGGCCTGGGCGGCCTCGGCCAGGCTGCCGTCAGCGGCCAGGGCGTCGTAGTCGGGGTAAAAGCGTGCCCATGCCGGGTCTTGCGCCTCGCCGTCCATCTGGCTGTTGCCTTCGTAGGCGATGTGGGCGGCCGCGTCGCTCTCCAGCAGCGCCCATGCCGTGCGGCGCGGCAGCGGCAGCGGGGCACGCTGGCCCTGGTGGCAGGCGTACAGCCAGCGGTCGAGCTGGGTGCGTGCGGCCTTGGGCTCCAGCGGCTCCCATTCCAGCCAGACGTCGCGTGCCACCAGCAGCCCCCGCAGTTCGGTACCGCTGGCAGCGGCGGCCAGGCTGCACAGCCAAGGCTGGATCATCAGGTCGGCGCGCAGGCTGCGTTTTTTGGCGTCCTGCAACAGGCGCGAGGGGGTGAGTTGCATCCACACCGCCTGTCCTGCGGCATTGCAACGCAGGCCGTCCAGCCAGTCCTGCAGGCTGGGCAGGGTATCAGGTTCAAGGTCATTTTGGCATCCATCGCTTGCTGGATAAGCGCTGGTAGCTATCAAATTAATAGCATTCTGCAGGTCAGCGGTTCGTATCAGCTGCACCCGCGCACCAGGCTGGGCATGGTCACGCTGCAGGCCTTGCCAGGTCTGCAGCGGGGGCAGCCATTCCTCGCCCCACTGGGCAACGATGTGGTCGCCCGGCGTGCCCAGAGGCAACAGGCCCGCACGGCGCAGGCGCTGCAGGGCCTGGCCCAGGTGGTGCTGGGGGGCGCTGTCGGGCAGCGCGGCCCAGTCGGTGGGCAGGAAATCGAGCAACTGGCGCGCTACGGTGTGGCGCTCCAGACCCGCCAGGTGGAAGGGTTCGGAGTCCTCGGGCGCATCGTCGTCGCGGTCGAACACCACGCCCAGGCGCTTGCGCAAGAAGTAGCGGGCGGGGTGGCGCATCCAATTGGCCAGGTCGCGCAAGGCCAACGGCGCGGCGGCCTCGCGCGCGGGCAGGGGCTGCAGTGCGACCGGTGCATGCTCGGGCACCGGGGCATGGGCTTCGCGCCATTCGCGGGCATGGGTGAACAGGTCGACCTCACCCTGGAAGTAGCGCGCACTGAAGGGCTGCAGCGGGTGCTCGGTGGTGCGCTCGGCCAATACCTGCGGCCCCCAGGCGGCCTGCAGGTAGTCCCGCAGTTGCGCAACCAGCACGGAGGGCGGCTGCTCGGTGTTGTCGCGCACGTTGCGGCCGGTCCAGCTCACATAGAACACGCGGCGCGCCGCCAGCAATGCGTCGAGCATGAGCTGGCGGTCATCGGTCTGGCGCGAACGGTCCCCAGGCCTTGCCTGGCCGGGCTGGACCATGAGGTCGAAATCGTTGCGCGGCGTGCGGCGCGGGTAGTCGCCGTCGTTCATGCCCAGCAGGCAGACCACGTCAAAGGGGATGGCCCGCATGGGCATGAGTGTGCAGAAGGTCACCCCCCCGGCGCGGAAGCGCTGCTGCGTGCTGGGCAGCTCCAGGCATTGCAGGACGGCGTCGTGCGCCGTCTCCAGGGGCAGCGGCTGCGCAAAATCTGCCCCATCGCAGGCCTGGAGCCAGGCCTCCAACGCGGCCTCCAGGGATTCGAGCACTTGGCGGTCGCTGTCGTCGGTGGCCGCAAAGCACGCCGCCCAGAGTGCACGCAGGCGCTGCGCCCACTGTTCGGGCGTGGCGGGCTGGCTGGCCGCGCAGCGCCAGGCTTCCAGGCGTTCGAGCAAGGCGGCCAGGGCACCCGCCAGCGCGGCATCCAGGCCGCCCACCTCGGTACAGGGTTCGATGTCTTCAAACCGGGTGGCCCCGCCGGCATAGCCCAGGAGCATGCGCTGCAAGCCAAAGTGCGCGCTGTTGGTGGCACCGCAGAGCGGCAGATCCAGGGCATTGCGGTGGTCTTGCGTCAGGCCCCAGCGGATACCGGCCTGCGCCATCCAGTGCACCAGGGTGCCCCGATCCTGGGGCTGCACGCCGAAACGCGCCGCCAGGGCAGGCACGTCCAGCAGTCCATGCAGCTCGCTCAGCGTGCAACGCCGCGCGGGCAGGCCCCAGAGCCACTCCACGGCGGCCATCAGCGGCTGGCTGGTGCGCGGGCTCTGGTCAGCAATGTCGAAGGGGATGTGGCGCGCGTCGTCCGATGGGTACTGCGCAAACACTGCACGGATGGCGGGCGCCATGGCGTCGATGTCCGGCACCATGACCACAATGTCACGCGTGTGCAGCGCCCGGCCCTGCGGCGGGTGTGCCAGCAGCTCCAGGAGCTGGTCGTGCAGCACCTCGACCTCGCGCAAGGCACCATGTGCCGCGTGGAACTGGATCGATCGGTCGTCCGGCGCGAGGGTGCGCTGCGGGTGATCGGACAAGGGCACCAGGTCACGGATGCGGTGCTGTACCTGCTGCAGCAGGGGCGCGTCCTGCGCCTCACCGTCATCGAACAGGTCCAGGCGCGGCATGCCCCACAGCGAGGGCTCGGCGGCAGCATCCTCATACGCATCGAGCTGGCGCACGAAATCGCGGCTTTGTCGCCCCCAGGCGGCCAACAGCGGATGGGCATGCAGGTGCATCTGTTCCAGCGGCACATCGGCCAGGTCCCGCCCTGCCCGTGCCGGAAGACGGCGCTGGTGCATGCGCAGCCATTCGCGGCCATCCATGATGTCAGCCCAGTGGTAGCGGCAGGGATTGGGAATGGCCAGCAACACCTGGCAGTGCCGCGCCATGGCGGCCAACCAGTCCAGCACCGGCTGAGGCACATGCGCCATGCCGAACAGGATGACGCGGCGCGGCAGTTGGGCACCTTGCGCTGGGAGATGCCCTTGCACCAATGCATCCAGCGCACGCCGGTGGACCTGGGGTCGCGCTGCGGCGCGCTCGGCATCGGTCAGGCTCTGCAGCACTTCACGCCACAGCGCAGGCTGCCAGCGTTCGCTCTCGGGCAAGGCCGACAGTGCGCCGCCCGGCCCGCGCAAGCCGTCGCGTCCGTGGGCCCAGTCGTCCAGCCAATCGGGGCGATAGACCTGGTACTGATCCCACAGGTCGGCCAGGCGCCGGGCCAGCAGGTAATGAGCATGGGGGCTGGCGCTGCGCAGCGTGTGCGCCAGCGGTGCATAGTCGGGCCGCTCGGTCAGCGCAGGCAGCAGCTTCAACAGCCGCCACGTCAGCGCAGCCTTGTCTGTGGGCGCGTCAGCCCCCACCTGGGCGCCGAGCACCTGCCGGTAGCTGCGCCACAGGAAGCGCGAGGGCAGCTCCACGCGCAATGCGGCACTGACCCCGCTGCGCACGGCCATAGTCATCTTGAACCACTCGGCCATGGCATTGCTCTGCACCAGCACCACCTCAGCCTCCAGAGGTTCGAGCGGGTGGCGGTGCAACCACTCGGCCACGGTCTGGGCCAGATCCTCCATGCGGTTGCCATGCAGCGCCAGCCATCCCGGTTGCAGGGTACGGATCAGGGTCTGCGCTCGCTCCACCATTGTGCTTTTCAGTGTCCAAAAAAGCAGTATGGCATGGGCTTGCCTGGGTGAAACAAATCGCGCCAGAAACAAAAACGCCCACTGGTGAGTGGGCGTTTGCTTGTAGCGGAAACCGCTTCAAATTTGGTTGCGCGAGAAGGATTTGAACCTCCGACCTTTGGGTTATGAGCCCAACGAGCTACCAGACTGCTCCATCGCGCGGCAAGACATAGATTATAGCGTACTTTTAGGCTGCTGTTGCAGAATCTGCGGCGGGAGCAGCAACTTCTGCGCGCTCGACCAGTTCCACCAGCGCCATGGGAGCGTTGTCACCCACGCGGAAGCCCATCTTCAGGATGCGGGTGTAACCGCCAGGACGGGTCTTGAAGCGGGGGCCGAGGTCGTTGAACAGCTTGGTGACGCTGTCGCGGTCACGCAGGCGGTTGAACGCGAGGCGGCGATTGGCCACGGAGTCCACCTTGGCCAGGGTGATCATGGGCTCGATCACGCGGCGCAGTTCCTTGGACTTGGGCAGCGTGGTCTTGATGGCTTCGTGCTCGATGAGCGAATTCATCATGTTGCGCAGCATCGCTTGGCGATGCGCGCTGGTACGGTTGAGTTTGCGAAGGCCGTTTCCGTGGCGCATGGTGCTTTCCTTGTATGTTGTTCAATTGGGCAGCCGTATCAGGTACTGCCCAAGGCACTGTCCCGCGAGGGAACCCAAAATTATAACTTCAACGCTTGTCGAGCCCGGCGGGAGGCCAGTTCTCAAGCTTCATACCCAGCGTGAGACCGCGCGAAGCCAGGACTTCCTTGATCTCGTTGAGCGACTTGCGACCCAGGTTGGGGGTCTTGAGCAACTCGTTCTCGGTGCGCTGGATGAGGTCACCGATGTAGTAAATGTTCTCAGCCTTGAGGCAGTTGGCCGAACGAACGGTGAGTTCGAGCTCGTCCACAGGGCGCAGCAGGATCGGATCGAAACTTGCGCCAGAGGTACGGGTACCGGAAACAGGTGCTTCGAAGATGTCGCCGCCGTCCAGCTGCGCAAACACGGCGAGTTGCTCGACCAGGATCTTGGCCGACGCACGGACGGCTTCTTCTGCAACGATGGCACCGTTGGTCTCGATCTCCAGCACCAGCTTGTCCAGATCGGTGCGTTGCTCCACACGGGCGCTTTCGACGGTGTAGCTCACGCGACGCACAGGCGAGAAAGAGGCATCCAGCACAATGCGGCCAATGGTCTTGGTCGCCTCGTCGGCGTAGCGGCGCTGATTGCCGGGGATGTAACCGCGGCCCTTCTCCACCTTGATCTGCATGTCCAGCTTGCCGCCTTGGGAGAGGTGGGCAATCACATGGTCCGGGTTGATGATTTCCACATCGTGCGGAGTCTGGATGTCGCGTGCGGTGACCACGCCCTCGCCATCCTTGCGAAGGCTCAGGGTGACTTCATCGCGGTTGTGCAGCTTGAATACCACACCCTTGAGGTTCAGCAGAATGTTGACCACATCCTCCTGCACGCCATCAATCGACGAGTACTCATGCAGCACACCTGCAATCGTGACTTCCGTCGCTGCATAACCCACCATGGACGAGAGCAGCACGCGGCGAATGGCGTTGCCCAGCGTATGGCCATAGCCACGCTCGAAGGGCTCGAGTTCCACTTTGGCCTTGTTGGGGCCGAGCTGCTCGACATTGATCGTCTTGGGTTTCAGCAGATTTGTTTGCATTCAGACTTCCTCTCAATACCCCCAGCTCGTTACACCGGTAAGGCTGGTGAAGCGCCTGTACCGCGATGCTTCGCGGTACAGGAACGATTTACGTGCTGTGACTGCCCGCCAATTAGCGAGAGTACAGTTCGACGATCAGCGATTCGTTGATGTCGGAACCGAATTCATCACGATCCGGTACCTTCTTGAACACACCCTCGGCCTTGTCGGCATTGACATCCACCCAAGCAGGCATACCCACTTGCTGTGCCAGCTGCAAGGCTTCGACGATGCGAGCCTGCTTCTTGGACTTTTCGCGCACGGCAACCACATCGCCCACCTTCACGAGGTAGGAAGGAATGTTGACAGCCACGCCATTGACCGTGATGGCCTTGTGGGACACGAGCTGGCGCGCCTCGGCGCGGGTAGAACCGAAGCCCATGCGATACACGACGTTGTCCAGGCGGCACTCCAGCAGGGAGAGCAGGTTGGCACCGGTGTTGCCCTTGCGGCGGTCAGCTTCTTCGAAGTAACGGCGGAACTGCTTTTCCATGATGCCGTACATGCGCTTGACCTTCTGCTTTTCACGCAGTTGCAGACCGTAGTCGGAAGTGCGCGCACCCGAAGTGCGGCCATGTTGACCGGGCTTGGAGTCGAACTTGCACTTGTCTGCAATGGAGCGGCGTGCGCTCTTGAGGAACAGGTCGGTGCCTTCACGGCGGGAGAGTTTGGCCTTGGGGCCGAGGTAACGTGCCACTTGAGTGTCCTTTGATATCAACTACCGCAAACCATTGCGGGAGCCGCCTGGGTCGCGTGAGCGTTCGCAGGCGGCGGTGGGCTTCGAAAAAATCAGATACGGCGACGCTTTTGGGGGCGGCAGCCATTGTGGGGAACCGGCGTCACATCGGAGATCGAGGTGATGCGGATACCCAGCGCGCCCAGAGCGCGCACCGAGGATTCACGGCCGGGACCGGGACCCTTGATTTCGACATCCAGGTTCTTGATGCCCTGCTCCATGGCGGCACGGCCAGCCATCTCAGAGGCCACCTGGGCAGCAAAAGGCGTCGACTTGCGCGAGCCCTTGAAGCCCTGACCACCGGAAGAAGCCCAAGACAATGCATTGCCCTGGCGATCCGTGATGGTGATGATGGTGTTGTTGAACGATGCATGCACGTGGGCGATGCCGTCCGAAACGTTCTTGCGAACCTTCTTGCGCACGCGCTGTGCGGCGTTATTGGCAGGAGACTTAGCCATAGCGTTCTTTCAGTCTTTATTTCTTCAGAGCAGCAGCACCCTTGCGCGGGCCCTTGCGGGTGCGGGCGTTGGTGCGCGTGCGCTGTCCGCGCACCGGCAGACCACGACGATGACGGAAACCACGGTAGCAACCGATGTCCATCAGTCGCTTAATGTTCATGGTGGTTTCGCGGCGCAGGTCACCTTCAATGGTGAACTGAGCGATCTGGTCGCGGATTTTTTCGAGATCGCCGTCCGTCAGATCCTTGACCTTTTTCGAATATGCGATGTCGCAAGCTTCGCAGATCTTGCGTGCGCGGGTGCGACCGATGCCATAGATAGCGGTCAGACCGATCTCAGCGTGCTGATGCGGCGGAATATTGATACCAGCGATACGTGCCATTTGCGTCCTCTAATACTTTCCTGATCAACCTTGACGCTGCTTGTGACGCAGGTCCGTGCAGATCACGCGCACCACACCCTTGCGGCGGATGATCTTGCAGTTGCGGCAGATTTTTTTGACCGAAGCCGAAACTCTCATTTCATTCTCCTAAAACCAGATCTAGCGCTCGGGCAAGCTCTGCCTGAAACACTTTGACCCATTGATTACTGGGCCTAAACCAACTTGCACTGGTGATTGCCAAGTGCTCCAAACCACTCCGTCATTGCTGAGTGGACCCCTCACAAGCCACCAGGCTTGAAGTTTGCCTTCTTCAGCAAGGACTCATATTGCTGGGACATCATGTAGTTCTGTACCTGCGCCATGAAATCCATGGTCACCACCACCAAGATCAGCAGCGACGTACCACCGAAATAGAACGGCACGTTGTACTTGATGATCAAGAACTCGGGCAGAAGACAGACCAGGGTGATATAGATCGCACCAATCAGGGTCAGCCGGAGCAGGATTCTATCAATGTACTTGGCCGTCTGATCGCCTGGCCGAATGCCTGGGATGAATGCACCGCTCTTCTTCAGGTTGTCTGCAGTCTCCCGGCTGTTGAAAACCAGCGCCGTATAGAAAAAGCAGAAGAAGATGATGGCAGCCGCATAGAACATCACATACACCGGCTGTCCTGGCGTCAGTGCCCCGGAAATATCCTTGAGCCAGCGCATCGAGTCACCGGAACTGAACCAGTTCACCACCGTGGCGGGCAACAGAATGATGGACGAGGCAAAGATCGGAGGAATCACACCAGCCATGTTCAACTTCAGGGGCAGGTGAGACGACTGTCCACCATACACCTTGTTGCCTACCTGGCGTCTGGCGTAATTCACCAGAATCTTGCGCTGACCACGCTCCACGAACACCACGAAGTAGGTCACCAAACCCACCAGGAGCACGATGAAGATGGATGCAACGATGCTCATGGCACCCGTGCGCACCAACTCCAGCAAACCACCGATTGCACTGGGAAGTCCGGCAGCAATACCTGCAAAAATCAGGATAGAGATACCGTTACCCAAACCGCGCTCAGTGATCTGCTCGCCGAGCCACATCAGGAACATGGTGCCCGCAGTCAGACTGACTACGGTCGTCAGACGGAAACCAAAACCAGGCGACAACACCAAACCAGCCGTGCTTTCCAGCGCCACTGCAATTCCCAGCGACTGGAAGATGGCCAAGCCCAGGGTGCCGTAACGGGTGTACTGGGTGATCTTGCGACGTCCTGCCTCACCCTCTTTTTTCAATTGCTCGAAGGTGGGAACAGCATAGGTCATCAATTGAATGATGATCGATGCCGAGATGTACGGCATGATCCCCAGCGCAAACACGGTAAACCGCGAAAGCGCACCACCAGAGAACATGTTGAACAGGTTCAAAATGCCCTGCTGGCCACTGAACAGCTGTTTCAGCTGTTCAGGATCGATGCCCGGCACAGGGATATGCGCCCCGATGCGATAGACGACCAGTGCCAGCAGCAAAAAGACCAGTCGGCGACGCAGGTCGCCGTACTTGCCCGTTTTTGCAATGGAGGCTGCGCTCGTTGCCACGGATTGCTACCCCAAATCAGGCCAGAGAACCGCCGGCCGCCTCAATGGCTGCCTTGGCTCCCGCAGTGGCACCGATGCCACTGAGCTTGACCGGTGTCGAGATCGTGCCCGTCTTGATGACTTTCACGGTCTTCGCGAGTTGGCCAACCAGACCGGCTTGCTTGAGAGCCAGCAGATCCACTTCCGGCAGACCCAGCTTGGACAAGTCTGCCAGCGTCACTTCTGCGTTGTAACGCAGAGACTGCGACTTGAAGCCGCGCTTGGGCAGACGGCGCTGCAAAGGCATTTGACCGCCTTCGAAACCCACCTTGTGATAACCGCCAGCGCGGGATTTCTGGCCCTTGTGACCGCGACCTGCGGTCTTGCCCAGACCCGAGCCGATACCGCGACCGACGCGACGCTTCGCGTGCTTGGCACCTTCTGCAGGCTTGATGCTATTGAGTTCCATCATGAACCTTTCAGAGGATCTTGACCAGGTAGCTGATCTTGTTGATCATGCCGCGCACCGCAGGGGTATCCTGCAGTTCGCTGGTACTGTTGAGCTTGCGCAGACCCAGACCACGCACAGTGGCACGGTGGGACTCTTTGGTACCGATGGGGCTGCGAACCAGTTGGACCTTGATGGTTTGTTGTGTAGACATCTAGGTTCTCCTGTCAGGCAAAAAGGTCTTCGACCGACTTGCCGCGCTTGGCTGCCACTTCTGCTGCCGTGGTGGACTTGGTCAACGCGTCAAAAGTGGCGCGAACCATGTTGTAGGGATTCGACGAGCCATGGCTCTTTGCCACGATGTCGGTCATACCCATCACTTCGAACACGGCGCGCATGGGGCCACCAGCGATGATGCCGGTACCCTTGGGGGCAGGCGCCATCATCACCGAGGCTGCACCGTGGCTTCCAGTCACTTGGTGGTGGATCGTGCCGTTCTTCAGCGACACCTTGACCATGTTACGACGCGCTTCTTCCATCGCCTTCTGCACGGCTGCAGGCACTTCCTTGGATTTGCCCTTGCCCATGCCCACGCGACCATCGCCATCACCAACAACCGTCAGTGCAGCGAAACCAAGAATGCGACCGCCCTTGACGACTTTGGTGACGCGGTTGACCGCAATCATCTTTTCGCGCAAGCCGTCATCGCGACCTTCGTCTTGCACTCGGGGTTGAAATTTAGCCATTTTGTATTCCGATCCGCTTAGAACTGCAGGCCTGCTTCGCGGGCAGCGTCGGCCAAAGCCTTGACGCGGCCGTGGTAGGCGAAGCCCGCACGGTCAAATGCCACCTTCTCGACGCCTGCTGCCTTGGCCTTCTCGGCAATACGCTTGCCAATGACCTGGGCTGCAGCCGTGTTGCCACCCTTGCCCGAACCACCCAAGGAGGAGCGGATTTCGGCTTCGGCGGTGGAAGCACTGGCCAGCACCTTGCTGCCGTCGCCAGAGATGACTGCAGCGTAGATATGAAGATTCGTGCGATTGACCGTCAGACGCGCCACGCCCTGCTGCGCAATGCGGATGCGTGTCTGGCGTGCACGGCGGAGACGCTGCTCTTTTTTGTTCAGCATGTTGCAGCTCCTTACTTCTTCTTGGTCTCTTTGATCGTGATCTTTTCATCCGCATAGCGAATGCCCTTGCCCTTGTAAGGCTCGGGAGGACGGATCGCGCGAATCTCGGCGGCCACTTGGCCCACGCGCTGGCGATCGGCACCCTTGATCAGGATTTCTGTTGGCGTCGGAGTGGCAACGGTGATGCCGGCGGGCATTTCAATGTTGACGGGATGGGAAAAACCCACTGCCAAATTGAGCTTGTTACCTGCAGCGGAGGCCTTGTAACCCACACCCACCAGGCTGAGCTTCTTTTCGAAACCCTTGCTCACACCCACCACCATGTTGTTCACCAACTGGCGGAACGTGCCACTCATGGCATCGGCTTCGCGCGATTCATTGATCGGCGCGAAAGTCAGCTTGCCTTCACTGTTGGACACCTTGACCAGCACGTTCTGCGCCAGCGACAAGGTGCCGCCAGAACCCTTCACAGAGATCTGGTCTTCTTTGATGGACACATCCACACCTGCGGGGATGGCCACTGGTTGCTTACCTACTCGGGACATTTCAGTTTTCCTCCATGCCTCGTGTTAGGCCACGTAGCAAAGCACTTCGCCACCAACACCGGTTGCGCGCGCCTTACGATCAGTCATCACGCCCTTCGGGGTGGTCACAATGGCCACACCCAGACCGTTCATGACTTGCGGAATCGAGTCATGGCCCTTGTACACACGCAGGCCAGGACGGCTCACGCGCTCAATACGCTCAATGACCGGACGGCCAGCGTAATACTTCAGGGCAATTTCAATTTCAGACTTGCCACCTTCGGTCTTCACCTGGAAGCCGTCGATGTAACCCTCGTCCTTCAACACTTGGGCGATGGCCACCTTCACTTTGGAAGAGGGCACCGACACTGTGGCCTTGGACACCATCTGCGCGTTGCGGATGCGGGTCAGCAGGTCAGCGATGGGATCACTCATGCTCATGTTCAATCTCTCCTGACTGCTTACCAGCTGGCCTTGGTGACACCGGGGATGTCACCGGCAAACGCCAGTTCACGGATCTTGGCGCGACCCAGGCCGAACTGGCGGAACGTGCCGCGCGGACGACCGGTGATCTCGCAACGGTTGCGTTGGCGCGTGGGATTGGAGTTGCGCGGGAGTTTTTGCAGACCCAGACGGGCTGCCTCACGCTCCTCATCGGTGCGCTTTGCATCGGATGCTGCGGCCTTGAGTTCAGCGTATTTCGCTGCATACTTTGCCGCCAGTTTTGCGCGCTTGAGTTCGCGCTGGATCAGAGCTGCTTTTGCCATACGCCGCCTCAGTTCTTGAACGGGAAACGGAAGCCGGCGAGCAGTGCCTTGCACTCGTCGTCGGTCTTGGCCGTCGTGGTGATGCTGATGTTGAGACCACGCAGTGCATCAACCTTGTCGTACTCGATCTCAGGGAAAATGATCTGTTCCTTGACACCGATGTTGTAGTTGCCACGGCCGTCGAATGCGCGACCAGACACGCCACGGAAGTCACGCACACGGGGCAGAGCCACGGTGACGAAACGATCCAGGAATTCATACATGCGCACACCGCGCAGGGTCACCATGCAACCGATGGCCTGGCCTTCGCGGATCTTGAAACCAGCGATAGCCTTCTTGGCCTTGGTCACCACAGGCTTCTGACCAGCGATCTTGGTCAGGTCCGCCACTGCGTTGTCCATGACCTTCTTGTCAGCGACAGCCTCGCTCACACCCATGTTGAGCGTGATCTTGGTCAGGCGGGGCACCTGCATGGGCGAGGTGTAACCGAACTGCTTCATCAGTTCGGGTGCGACTTTTTCGCGGTAATGTTGTTGGAGTCGTGCCATTTCTTACCCCTTAGGCCGTCTTGATTTCAGCACCGCTGGACTTGAACACGCGCACGCGCGAACCGTCAGCCTGCAGCTTGATACCCACGCGGTCTGCCTTGCCCGTTGCGGCGTTGTAGATCGCCACGTTCGACTGGTGAATCGGCATGGCTTTTTCCACGATGCCGCCGGTCGTACCCTTCATGGGGTTGGGCTTGACGTGCTTCTTGACCAGGTTGATGCCCTCCACCACCAGATGGGAGTCATCCTTGCGCAGCGTGACGGTGCCACGCTTGCCTTTGTCGCGCCCAGTCAGCACGATCACTTCATCGCCCTTGCGAATCTTGTTCATGGCGCGTCCTTTAGAGAACTTCAGGAGCCAGGGACACGATCTTCATGAAGCGCTCGCTACGCAATTCACGCGTCACGGGGCCGAAGATGCGGGTGCCAATGGGCTCCAGCTTGTTGTTGAGCAGCACTGCCGCATTGCCGTCGAACTTGACGAGCGAACCGTCGCCACGGCGAATGCCCTTGGCGGTACGAACCACCACGGCACTGTAAATTTCGCCTTTTTTGACGCGACCACGAGGAGCAGCCTCTTTGATGCTGACCTTGATGATGTCACCCACGCTGGCATAGCGACGCTTGGAACCACCCAGCACCTTGATGCACAGGACGGACTTCGCGCCGGTATTGTCGGCAACGTCTAACCGAGTTTCTGTCTGGATCATTTCAATATTCCCAACTTGCACCGGTGAGGCCAAGCGCCGCTTTGCGACACCCACCCACCAGTCAGTCTTGGGCCCGTCGTCCACCCTGCAAACCATTTGCAGGGCTTTTCATGGGCAGAAATTTCGCCTTTTTCTCAGCGAAGCCTGGCATTGTGGCAGAGTCCGCCAGAGGTGTCAACACCTTTATGCGCCAGGAAGGGCGACATAGCGCTCCGTCAACCGAAGGAAGGCTTCCAGGCCAGGGTCCACACCCGTTTCCTCCTGAAGAATGCGTGCCACGTCTGGGGCGGCGGCGGCGGCCTGCCGCGCATCTAGAAACAAAACCCGCCTGCGGCGCGCAAGCACGTCCTCCACCGTCCGTGCGTATTCAAACCGTGCGGCAAAACGCACCATGGCCTCTACCACCTCCCCACCGAGCGACGCCGCTGCACCGGGCAAATCCCGGACAAACGCTTCTTCGCTGCCGTAGGAATGCCACCCTTGCGGGTCACACATGCGGTGCTGCACGGGGCCGCTCGGAGTACCCACCAAGGGCAAGCGCACGGTGCCGCCGGCAGGACGCCCAGGCAACAGGCCCTTTTCGAAGCACTTGTCCAGCACATCCTCGGCCATGGCCCGGTAGGTTGTCCACTTGCCTCCGGTGACCGTGACCAAGCCACTGCGGCTGACCAGCACGGTGTGCTCGCGGCTCAGGCTCTTGGTGTTGTTGCCATCATCGTCTTCAGGTTTCACCAAGGGACGCAGGCCCACCCAGATGCTGCGGATGTCGGATGGCCTTGGAGCCCGCCGCAGGTAGCGCGCCGACTCACCCAATATGAACTGCAGCTCCTGCGCAAAAGGCTCAGGCTCACGGTCAAGGTCATTGCGCGGACTGTCGGTAGTTCCGAGGATGACCTTGCCCAACCACGGAACGGCAAACAGCACCCGTCCGTCGGCAGTCTTTGGAACCATCAGCGCATGATCGCTGGGCAGAAATTCCCGATCCACCACCACATGCACCCCCTGGCTGGGTGCCACGATGGGACGGACTGGGCGATGCGTGGCCTCGCTGTCTTGCTGGCGCAGGGCATCGACCCACACACCGGTAGCGTTGACCACACAGCGGGCACGGATCTTGTACGCCTTCCCGGTTTCAGTGTCTTCACACAGCACACCGCTGACCTTGCCCGCATCGTGCACCAGCGAACGCGCGGCGCAATAGTTGACCAACAACGCCCCATGGCGAGCGGCCGTGCGCGCCAACGCCAAGGCCAAACGGGCGTCATCGAACTGACCGTCCCAGTACTTGACACCGCCTTTGAGCCCATCAGGCCGCGCCGTGGGCAGACATTGCAGGGTGCGCTGCACCCCAAGAAATTCGGTTGCGCCCAGCCCGGCGCTGCCGGCCAGGGCGTCGTACATCTTCAGTCCCACCCCGTAAAACGGGGACTCCCAACACCGGTACGAGGGCATCACAAACGCCAAAGGCTGCGCCAGGTGGGGGGCATTGCGCAACAAGGTGGTGCGCTCGTGCAAGGCTTCGCGCACCAGCGCAATGTTCCCCTGCGCAAGATAGCGCACCCCACCATGCACCAGCTTGGTGGCGCGGGAAGAAGTGCCCTTGGCAAAGTCATGCGACTCCACCAGCACCACACTGAACCCACGCACCGCGGCATCCAGCGCCACGCCCAAACCCGTGGCGCCGCCACCAATGACTGCCAGATCGTAGGTGCGCTCCTCCTCCAGCCGCGCCAAGAGATCGGCACGCGAAGTGTTCAGGGGGGTGTGGTCTTGCGTCATGGAAAAAACCGTATTGCGCCTGGATGCCGTTGTGGGACTTTGCACATCAACCCGCAGGCGGCAGAGGTCTGGCCGAAGCCGCCCCTGCCGCCGTGCTGGTATCAGCGCACCTTGCCGTCCTTCCAGGCCTGGAGCAAGGTGTTGTAGTTGATGGTTTCACCCTTGGGCTTTTCGTTGGCCAGCTTGGCCCACGGCGCTTGCTTGTCGCTCAGCCACTTCTTGGGGTCTTCCTTCTTGTTGAGCTTGGGCGCGCAGCGCTCCATGCCCGCACGCTCCAGGCGTGCCATCACCTGATCCATTTCGTCGGCCAGCGTGTCCATGGCGCCTTGCGGGGTCTTTTCGCCTGTGACCGCCTGCGCGACGTTCTTCCACCACAACTGGGCCAGCTTGGGATAGTCGGGCACATTGGTACCGGTAGGCGACCAGGCCACACGCGCAGGGCTGCGGTAGAACTCGACCAGGCCGCCCAGCTTGGGCGCCATGTCGGTCATGGCCTTGCTCTGGATGTCCGATTCGCGGATCGGAGTCAGACCAACGACCGTCTTCTTCAGAGAGGTCGTTTTCGCAGTCACGAACTGGGCGTACAGCCAGGCAGCCGCAGTGCGGTTGGCATCATGGTCCTTGAAGAAGGTCCAGCTACCCACGTCCTGATAGCCGTTCTGCATACCTTGCTTCCAATAGGGGCCATTGGGGCCAGGGGCCATGCGCCACTTGGGTGTGCCATCGGCATTTACCACAGGCAAACCGGGCTTGGTCATGTCGGCCGTGAAAGCGGTGTACCAGAAAATCTGCTGCGCAATCTGGCCCTGCGCAGGCACGGGCCCGGCTTCGCCAAAGGTCATGCCCGTGGCTTCCTTGGGCGCGTACTTTTTCATCCAGTCCACATACTTGGTCAGTGCATAGACGGCTGCAGGGGAGTTGGTCGCGCCGCCGCGGGCCACCGAAGCACCCACGGGGGTGCACTTGTCGTCGGCCACGCGGATACCCCATTCATCGATCGGCAGGCCGTTGGGTGCGCCGATGTCGGCCGTACCCGCCATCGACAGCCAGGCATCGGTGAAACGCCAGCCCAGGGACGGGTCCTTCTTGCCGTAGTCCATGTGGCCGTAGATAGGCTTGCCGTCGATGGTCTTCACGTCGTTGGTGAAGAACTCGGCGATGTCCTCGTAGGCAGACCAGTTCAGCGGTACGCCCAGGTCGTAGCCGTACTTGGCCTTGAACTTGTCCTTGATGTCTTTGCGCTCGAACAGGTCGGCGCGGAACCAGTACAGGTTGGCGAACTGCTGATCGGGCAGTTGATAAAGCTTGCCATCGGGCCCAGTGGTGAACTTGGTGCCGATGTAGTCTTTGATGTCGATACCGGGGTTGGTGAACTCCTTGCCTGCGCCAGACATGTAGTCGGTCAGGTTCATGATCTTGCCGTAGCGGTAATGCGTCCCGATCAGGTCCGAATCCGAAATCCAGCCGTCGTAGATGGATTTGCCCGATTGCATG
This sequence comes from Acidovorax sp. 210-6, assembly GCF_010020825.1. Lineage (GTDB taxonomy): Bacteria > Pseudomonadota > Gammaproteobacteria > Burkholderiales > Burkholderiaceae_C > Simplicispira > Simplicispira sedimenti. Next base: position 363,562 of record NZ_JAACJE010000001.1, on the reverse strand, counting down.
GACGTCTGCAGTTTCTCAACCACGTCACCTTCCTGGATCAGGTCGTGCTTGACCTTGATGCCCGTGATTTCCTCGAAGGCCTTGGCCAGCGTCTTGGACTCATATTCATGGGTGGTGATGGTTTCGGACACCACCGAGATTTCCTTCACGCCCTTGGCCTGCAGTTTCTTGGCAGCGTCAATAAACCACTTCATTTCCGCCATCTGCTGATCCTTGCTCAGCGTCGAGGGCTGGAACTCGCTGTCGATCCACTTCTTCGCCTCGGCCTCCCCCGCCCAGGCCGCCTGGCCCAGGACCAGCGCCGTTGCGGCAAACGCCACGGCCTTCAATTGCACTTTCATTACTTGTCTCCTGAATGGGACTCCCCGTTGACAACCATGAACCCCGGCCACGGGGGAGGTTCGGGCCGGCATTCCACGAAAAACGGACTCAGCCTTTGCGCAGAATGAACCCCAGCACCAGCATGGACAGCACAAAGCTGATCCACACGGTGGGCTCCGCCTCCAGCGAGAACCACTGCACCATCTTTTCGCCCAACCCCACCCAGACCAGGTTGATGTAGGCGGCGGTCAAAAGACCAATGAAAAGCCGGTCACCACGCGTCGTGGCAATGGGCAGAAAACCCTTGCGCTCGGTCGTAGGACACTTGATTTCCCACACCGTCATGCCGATGAGCATGAGCACGATGCAGGTGAAGAAAACGGCCACCGGCGTGGTCCAGGCCATCCACTCGAACATGGCGACTCCTTGATCAAACCCGGCCCATCGCAAAACCTTTTGCGATGTAGTGGCGCACAAACCAGATGACGATGGCCCCCGGCACGATGGTAAGCACCCCGGCTGCGGCCAGCGTGGCCCAATCCATGCCGCTTGCGCTCACCGTGCGGGTCATCGTCGCAACGATGGGCTTGGCGTTCACGCTGGTCAGCGTGCGGGCCAGCAACAACTCCACCCAACTGAACATGAAGCAAAAGAACGCCGCCACACCCACACCCGCCTTGATGAGTGGCAGGAAGATGGTGAGGAAAAAGCGCGGGAAGCTGTATCCATCGATGTAGGCTGTCTCGTCGATCTCGCGCGGGATACCGCTCATGAAACCTTCCAGAATCCACACCGCCAGCGGCACGTTGAACAGCAAGTGCGCCAACGCCACGGCGATGTGCGTGTCCATCAGCCCCACCGTGGTGTAAAGCTGGAAGAACGGCAGCAGGAAAACGGCCGGCGGCGTCATGCGGTTGGTCAGCAGCCAGAAGAACACATGCTTGTCACCGAGGAACTGATAGCGGCTGAAGGCATAGGCCGCAGGCAGCGCCACCGTGAGCGAGATCACCATGTTGATGGCCACGTAGATCAGGCTGTTGATGTAGCCCGAGTACCAGGACGGATCGGTGAAGATGGTCTTGTAGTTGTCCCAGGTGAAGTGCTGGGGCCAGAACGAGAAGCTCGACAGGATCTCCTCATTGGTCTTGAAGCTCATGTTGACCATCCAATAGATGGGCAGCACGGCAAAGACCAGGTAGGCGATCAGGAACAGCGTGCGCTTCTGGAAGCGGGGTTCAGTCATGGCCGCCCTCCTTGGCGTCAGCGGTACCCATGCGCTGCATCCAGTTGTAGAGGATGAAGCACAGCAGCAGGATGATGAGGAAGTAGATGAGCGAGAACGCTGCCGCAGGACCCAGGTCGAACTGGCCGACCGCCTTTTGCGTGAGGTACTGCGACAGGAACGTGGTGGCATTGCCGGGGCCACCGCCCGTGAGCACAAAGGGCTCCGTGTAGATCATGAAGCTGTCCATGAAGCGCAGCAGCACCGCGATCATCAGCACGCCGCGCATCTTGGGCAGCTGGATGTAGCGGAACACGGCCAGCTTGCTCGCACCATCGATGCGTGCGGCCTGGTAATAGGCGTCAGGAATGGAGCGCAGACCCGCGTAGCAGAGCAGCGCCACCAGCGGCGTCCAATGCCACACATCCATCACAAGCACCGTCACCCAGGCATCGGTCGCATTGCCGGTGTAGTTGTAGTCAACGCCCATCCATTGCAACGCGGCGCCCAGCAAACCGATGTCGGTGCGGCCATAGATCTGCCAGATGGTGCCCACCACGTTCCACGGAATCAGCAACGACAGAGCCACGGTCACGAGCACGGCAGACGCCTTCCAGCCCTGCGCCGGCATGGACAGCGCCAGCAGAATGCCCAACGGAATTTCCACCAGCAGCACCGCCAACGAAAAAGTGAGCTGACGCCACAGGGCTGAATGCAGATCTTCGTCCCGCATCACGGCGGCAAACCACTCGGTGCCCACGAACACGCGGCGCTCGGGCGAGATGATGTCCTGCACCGAATAGTTGACCACCGTCATCAGCGGCACGATGGCCGAAAACGCCACGCACAACAGCACCGGCAGGATCAGGAACCAGGCTTTCTGATTCACCGGTTTGGTAGTTCCGCTCATGCCTGCTCTCCACGGCACTGTGCATTCCACGCGGCGGATGCAACTGGCGCAGCGTGATCGGCGGGATGCCCAGCAAGGGCCGCCCCGCAGCAAAGGGCGTCGTCCCCCTTCCAGGGGGAAGCCGCGCAGCGGCTCAGGGGGTAGTGTTTCATGGCAACAGCTCCTCGTTCTGATAGAAGCAGGTGTGCTCACCCAGCACCTGCAGCCACACCGCATCGCCAGGCGACGGCAGGCGTTGCTCGGGCGCGAAGCGCGCGCGCAACAGGTGTTCACCCACCTTCGCGGTCAGCATGAAATAGGTGCCGATGTCCTGCACGCGCTGCACGGAGCAGTGCAGCGCACCGGCCTGCCCCGGCTGGGCCAGCGCCAGGTATTCCGGCCGCACACCCACCTGCAAGGCGCCTTGGGGCAGGTGGCGCGGCACCGGCAGTTCCAGCGCAAGGTCGGCCACCCGCAGCTGGGCACCATCCACCTGCGCGGGCAGGAAATTCATCCCTGGCGAACCGATGAAGTGCCCCACAAACACATGCTGCGGGCGCTCGAACAACGCGTCGGGCGTGCCCAGCTGCATGACCTTGCCGCGGCTCATTACCACCACCTGATCGGCAAAGGTGAGCGCTTCCACCTGGTCGTGCGTCACGTAGATCAGCGTGAGCTTGAGCTCATGGTGGATCTGCTTGAGCTTGCGGCGCAATTGCCATTTGAGGTGGGGGTCGATGACGGTGAGCGGCTCGTCAAACAACACGGCCGCCACGTCCGAGCGCACCAGGCCGCGGCCCAGCGAGATCTTCTGTTTCTGGTCGGCCGACAGGCCTGCCGCGCGCATGCCCAGCTGGTGGCTCATCTCCAGCATCTCGGCGATCTGGCCCACGCGCTGCTGGATCTGCGCCTCGGGTACCTTGCGGTTCTTGAGCGGGAAGGCCAGGTTCTCGGCCACCGTCATGGTGTCGTAGATCACCGGGAACTGGAACACCTGCGCGATGTTGCGGTCCTGCGGTGTGGCGCGCGTGACATCGCGACCATCGAACAGCACCTTGCCGTGCGAAGGGACGAGCAGGCCCGACATGATGTTGAGCATGGTGGTCTTGCCGCAGCCCGAAGGGCCGAGCAACGCATACGCGCCACCATCCTCAAACTCCATCTTCAGCGGCAGCAGCGCATAGTCGCTGTCCTGCTGCGGGTTGGGCCGGTAGGAATGGGCCAGATCCAGCGTGATGTGCGCCATGGTCAGCAGCCTCCCGTGCGCTGCGGAGCCAGCATCAGCGCGCCGTGGCTGGCAAACACGTAGATCTGCGACGGGTCGAAATACAGTGTCACAGCAGACCCCAGTTCAAAGTAGTGCACGCCCGTGAGTTGTGCCACCACCTCGCCCAGCGGCGTGGCGGCATGCACAAAGGTGTCGGAGCCCGAAATCTCGGCCAGCTCCACCTCACCCTGCAAGGCCACATCGCCGGGGCGCTGGTGCACGCGCAGCGCGCTGGCGCGCAGCCCCACGGTCAGGTCCGGCGCACTGGCGATCGGCAATGGCTGGCGCGGCGCCAGCTCCAGCCCACCCTGCAGGCGCAGGCCCGTGCTCATGGCCACGGCGGGCACCAAGTTGATGGGGGGATCGCTGAAGGCGCGTGCCACACGCAGCGAGCACGGCTCGTGGAACACATCGGCCGTGGGGCCGTATTGCAGCAGCCGCCCCTCGTCCAGCACAGCGGTGTAGCCGCCTAGCAGCAACGCCTCTGCCGGCTCCGTGGTGGCATAGACCACGGTGGATTGGCCCGCCGCAAACAGTTGCGACAACTCCTCGCGCAACTCCTCGCGCAGCTTGTAGTCCAGGTTCACCAGCGGCTCGTCCAGCAGCATCAGCGGCGCTCCCTTGGCCAGCGCACGCGCCAGCGCCACGCGTTGCTGCTGCCCCCCCGACAGTTCGGCCGGCAAACGGTCCAGGAACATGTCGATGTGCAGGCGCTCGGCCAGTTCGCGCACGCGCCCGGCAATGTTCGATTCGCCGCGCAGCTTGAGCGGTGAGGCGATGTTGTCGGCAACGGTGAGCGAGGGATAGTTGATGAACTGCTGATAGACCATGGCCACATTGCGCTCACGCACCGGCATGCCGGTCACATCGCGCCCGTCCACGCGCACCTTGCCGCCCGTGGGCTCGTCCAGCCCGGCCATGATGCGCATCAGGCTGGTCTTGCCCGCCTGGGTGGCGCCCAGCAGCACGGTCACCGCATTGCTGTGCAATGCCATGTCCATGTCGTACAACCAGGTCTGTGCGCCCACTTTCTTGTGGATGCACTCCAAAACCAGCTCCATGTGCTCACCCTTTGCAACAACCCACACTGCCAGGCCCGCTAATTGCGAACCGGTTGCGGCGCGTTGATTTTCGTATTTTTTCATTTTTGTTCTTTTTTGCGCGAATAGACCTAAGGTTAACCCTTAAATTTTTCCTTTTTTTTCGCTTTACAGTATTGCCACCGCTACACCGAGGCCATGAGCGTGAACACCAATCCCCGCCAAATCCTGCTGCTGGAAGAGCTGCGCAACCGCAAATCGGCCACTGTCGAGCAGCTGGCGGAAACCCTGGGCGTGACCTTGCAGACCGTGCGCCGCGATGTGCAGCGCCTGGCCGAGCAAGGGCTGCTCAGCCGTTTCCATGGCGGGGTGCGCCTGCCCAGCTCCACGGTGGAAAACATCGCGCACAACCAGCGTGAAAGCCTGAACTCCGCGGGCAAGGCACGCATTGCCCACGCCGTGGCGCAGGCCGTGCCCAACCACTGTTCGCTGATCCTCAACATCGGCACCACCACCGAGGCCATCGCCAAGGCGCTGCTGCGCCACCAGGGACTGCGCGTCATTACCAACAACCTCAACGTAGCCGCCATCCTGTGCGGCAACCCGGACTGCGAGGTCATCGTGGCCGGGGGCGTGGTGCGCACACGGGACCGCGGCATCGTGGGCGAGGCGGCGGTGGACTTCATCCGCCAATTTCGCGTGGATATCGCCATCATCGGCATCTCGGGCATCGAGGACGACGGCACACTACGTGACTTCGATTACCGCGAGGTGAAGGTGGCGCAGACCATCGTGGAGCACGCGCGCGAGGTCTGGCTTGCCGCCGACCACAGCAAGTTCAACCGCCCGGCCATGGTGCAGCTTGCCTCGCTGGACCAGATCGACCGCCTGTTCACCGACGAAACCCCGCCCGAACCCTTCCCCACCCTGCTGGCCAACGCCGACGTACAGCTGGTGGTGGCTACCGACTGATCTCTCCCGACTCCCCCATGACCTACCTGCTTGCACTCGACCAGGGCACCTCCAGTTCGCGCAGCATCGTGTTCGACGAACTGGGCCACATCGTGTCCCAAGCGCAGCTCGAACTGCCCCAGATCTACCCCCGTCCCGGCTGGGTGGAGCACGATCCACTGGAGATCTGGCGTACCCAGCTCGCCACCGCGCGCGAGGCGCTGGCCCAGGCCGGTATCACGGCCCGCGACGTGCGCGCCGTGGGCATCACCAACCAGCGCGAAACCACCGTTCTGTGGAACCGCAAGACCGGCCAGCCCTTGCACCACGCCATCGTCTGGCAGGACCGGCGCGCCGAGCCCGCCTGCGCACAATTGCGCGAGCAGGGCCATGCCGACACCATCCAGGCCAAGACCGGGCTGCTGGTCGATGCCTATTTTTCAGGCACCAAGCTGCAGTGGATGCTGGACCACGTGCCCGGCGCGCGCGAGGCAGCAGAGCGCGGCGAACTGGCCTTCGGCACGGTGGACAGCTGGCTGATGTGGAAGCTCACCCATGGCGCAGTGCATGTGACCGACGTGAGCAACGCCGCGCGCACCATGCTCTTCAACGTACGCACCAACCAGTGGGACGACGAGCTGCTTGCGCTGCTGCGCATCCCCAAGGCGCTGCTGCCCGAGGTGCTGCCGTCGAGCAGCCATTTCGGCGACATCGCCGCCGATCTGCTGGGCCACCCCATCCGCATCGGCGGCGTGGCGGGCGACCAGCAAAGCGCGCTGTTCGGCCAGGCCTGCTTCAGCGCCGGCATGGCCAAGAACACCTACGGCACGGGCTGCTTCATGCTCATGCACACCGGCCAGACCTTCCAGACCAGCCGCAACGGCCTGCTCACAACCAGCGCTGCACAGCCCGGGCAGCAACCCGAATTCGCGCTCGAAGGCAGCGTGTTTGTCGGCGGCGCCGTGGTGCAGTGGCTGCGCGACGGTCTGCGCGCCATCTCCAGCAGCAGCGAGGTCGAGTCGCTCGCGCTGACCGTGCCCGACTCGGGCGGCGTGATGATGGTGCCCGCCTTCACCGGCCTGGGCGCCCCCTACTGGAAGCCCGACGCGCGCGGCACCATCACCGGCCTCACGCGCGGCACCACGCTGGCGCACATCGCGCGCGCCGCGCTCGAATCCATTGCCTACCAGAGTGCCGCCCTGCTGCTGGCCATGAGCCGCGACGCCGTGGCCGCGGGCGGCCAGCCGGTGAGCGAGCTGCGCGTGGACGGTGGCGCCTGCATCAACGACCTGCTGATGCAGTTCCAGGCCGACCTCCTGGGCATCCCCGTGGTGCGCCCGGCCGTCATCGAGACCACGGCGCTGGGCGCCGCCTACCTGGCCGGACTGTCCAGCGGCGTATACGGCAGCACCGAAGAGCTTTCGCGCCTGTGGCGCGCCGAGCGCCGCTTCGTGCCCACCCTCCCCGCCGCCCGGGCCCAGGAGCTGATGGCGCGCTGGGAACATGCGGTGCGCCAAGCGACGCTCGAATAGGCCGCCCATTCGGGTAGCCCCGTTGGCGCTACCATCGTGGCCCTTGTCGTTGCCACTTCGTACCGCACCATGAGTCCCAGCCCCACATCCTCACAACTCCCCGTGATCGCCTTCATCGGCGGTGGCAACATGGCCAGCGCCATCATCGGTGGGCTGATCCGCCAAGGCCAACCGGCAAGCCAGATCGAGGTGGTGGAGCCCTGGGAAGAGGCCCGCACGGCGCTGCGCAAGAGCTTTGCCATCGAAGCCCTGCCCGCCCCCGGCCCCGCGCTGGCACGCGCGGGCATCGTGGTCTGGGCCGTCAAGCCCCAGACCTTCAAGGACGCCGCCGCGCAGGCGCGCGAGCACACCCAGGGCGCCCTGCACCTGAGCGTGGCCGCCGGCATCCGTTCGGACAGCATTGCCCAGTGGCTGGGCAGCGACTGCATCGTGCGCAGCATGCCCAACACCCCCGCGCTGGTGGGCAAGGGCATGAGCGCGCTGTATGCCCGCGCAGGGGTGAGCAATGCACAGCGCCAGAGCGTGGAAGCCATCATGGCCACCACGGGCGAATATTTGTGGGTGGAGAACGAAAAGCAACTCGATGCCGTGACCGCCCTTTCCGGCTCGGGCCCGGCCTATGTGTTCTATTTCCTGGAAGCCATGACCCGTGCGGGCACGGCCATGGGCCTGAGCCCAGCGCAGGCGCACCAGCTCGCCGTGGGCACGTTTGTGGGCGCCTCCGAACTGGCGCGCCGCTCCGACGAGCCGCCCGAAGTGCTGCGCCAGCGCGTCACCTCCAAGGGCGGCACCACCTACGCGGCCCTGCAGTCACTCGAAAAAGACGGTGTGGGCGCCAGCTTCGAGCGCGCCATGCACGCCGCCGAGCAGCGCGCCCATGCGCTTGGAAACGAGTTCGGGGCTTGAGGTGTTTTTGGCCTCCAGCGATTATCCAATAAGCGCTGGCAGCTATGATTTTTATATCGCTTAGCGCAGGGTGTAGCTGCCCACGATCCCCAGGAACACGGTGAACCCGATCCAATGGTTCTCGCGGAACGCGCGGAAGCACCCCTCGCGCGTGCGCCCCCGGATCAGGTGCCAGTGCCAGGCCACCTGCATCAGCACAGCGGCAAGTGCTACATAAAACAGAGCGCCCAGCGCAAGCGGGGCAAGCGCTACAGCCCAAATCAGCACAAAACCCAGGTAGAACGCCAGGATGGCCGCCACATCGAAGCGGCCCAGGGTGATGGCCGAGGTCTTCATGCCGATCTTCAGGTCGTCGTCGCGGTCCACCATGGCGTATTCGGTGTCGTAGGCCAACACCCACAGCAGGTTGCCCAGCACCAGCCACAGCGCCAGCCAAGGTACCTCGCCGCGCACGGCGGTGAAGGCCATGGGAATGCCCATGCTGAACGCCACACCCAGCACCGCCTGCGGCATGGAAAAGAAGCGCTTGGTGTACGGGTAGAGGATGGTTACCCCCAACGCAGGCAGCGACCAGGCCACCGTGGGCGCGTTGGTGGTCAGCACCAGGACAAAGGCCACCAGCGCCAGCGCCGCGCCCACGCCCAGCGCCTCGCGCACCGACACCGCACCGCTGGTGATGGGGCGCTGGGCCGTGCGCTTGACATGGCGGTCGAAGTCGCGGTCAGCCACGTCGTTGACGCAGCAACCCGCGCTGCGCATGAGGATGGTGCCCAGCGTGAACACCGCCAGCAGGTGCCAGCCGGGGAATCCGTCCGCCGCCACCCACAGGGCGCTGAGCGTGGGCCACAGCAGCAGCAGCCAACCCGCAGGGCGATCCCAGCGGATCAGGTCGAGGTACAGAGCGAAGCGGCTGCGGGGCAAGGTGGTCATGGGCAAGGGAAAAGGGAAGACAGCGCCGCTGGACGCGCGCCCCGGTTTATACCGCCGAATGGCCTGCGGCTTCAGCGGCGCAGGGGCAAAAGACCCCAGCGGCTCAATCCACGGCCTCTTCCGGCAGCACGGTCTGCTCCCAGGCGGCAGCCATGCCGCGCAGGAACGCCACCACCTCGGCCGGTGCCTGCAGACGCGCTGCCAGCAGCGCGGCCATGTGCACATCGCGCAGACGGCCCACCTGTTCCTGGGCTTGCAAGGCCTGGGCGTGCCAGCGCTGGGTGGCGCCCGGCAGCAGGGGCTGCAAGGCTTCGATGGTGTAGCGCAGGCGCTTGGCCAGCAGGCGGGCGCGGTGCAGGCTGGCGGGGTCGCTGGCCTTGCGCTGGGCCTTCTTCCAGCGCTGGTGCAGGCGCTCGGTGCGCTGGCGCGCCCAGCGCCTGGCGGGCCGGGGTGTGGCGGGCGCGGCCTGTGGCAGTGCCGCAATCCATTGCACCAGGCCCAGCAGGGCCTGGCCGGTCATGGGCTCCTGCAGCGCCAGGCGCACCGCCTTGCGCTGCACGGCAGCAGCCTGCTGGAAGGCTTGCGCCGTGCGCTCCCAGTCGGCGGCGCGGGTGGGGGAGCCGTCCACGTAGGCCCCTTGCGCTGCGGGCAAGGTCTGGGTGCAGGCCACGTCCAGATCGCGCAGCTCGCCCAGCAGGCCCAGCAGGGGCGCCAGACCGGGCCATGTGGGCTGCGGCAGTGACAGGTCTGGCAGACACAGCCGCAGCGCCGAGCGCCAGCGACGCCAGCCGACCCGCGCCTGGTGCACCAGCTCGGGATGGTCAGCATCCAGCAGTCCGTGCAGGTTGGTGCAGAACTGGTCAAAGGTTTCACCCAACAGCGCGGCCGCCAGGTCTTGCAGCAGGGGCCGCGCACCCAGCACGGGCGGGCGGGCGCGGCGCGGTGCATCCAGCAGGCCCTGCGCCAAGGCAAATCCGCGCTGCGCCTTGCTGGCCGACAGCGGCAGCACGGGCACGCGCCGCGCGATCTGCGCCGCCAGGCGGAACAGGGCCTCGGGCGGGCCGGCCAGCAGTTCCAGCTCCAGCTCGGCGATGGGCGCACTGCACCCGCCCGCGTGGATGAGGCCTTGGTCCAGTGCCAGCTCGATGACCACGCCACCGCGCTGGTGCAGCGTCCAGCAGGTGCGCTCGAAGTCGGTGGCAAAGCAGGGCTGCAGGGCTGCCAGCAGGGTGCCGTCGGGGTCGAGCCGCCGCCACGGGGGCGCAGCGCGCAGGGCCTTGGGCTGCAATGCGGGGCCGGGCACGGGCGTTTCCCATTCGCCGCGCTGGCTCAGGGCCGACAGCTCGGCATCAGCGGTCTTGAGGGTTTGCAGCCACTGCTCCCCCGCACCAGCGCCCTGCACACGCCGCAGGCGCAGGGCCGCGCGGCGCGCGCGCAGGTCCTGCGCCGGGGTATCGAAATACTGGTTGTGCAGTTGCTGGCGCACCGGCGCCACGCGTGCCAGGGCAGGCACAACAGCCAGCTTGCGCAGCAGGGCCGCACCGCCGCCTGCAGGCAGGGCGAGCTTGAGCTCGATTTCGGCGCCCGCAGCGGGCGCCGCTGCCACCGGGGTGCGGAGGGGGCTCATGCGCGGCCGGGGGGTCTCAGTCTTCCAGCAACGAGCGCAGCATCCAGGCTGTCTGCTCGTGCACGGTCAGGCGCTGGGTCAACAGGTCGGCCGTGGGCTCGTCGCTGGCCTTGTCCACCACCGCGAACAGGCTGCGCGCGGTGCGCGCCACGGCCTCGTGGCCCTCGACCAGGATGCGCACCATGTCCAGCGCCTTGGGCGGCTTGGTGGGCGCGTCGGGCACGCTGGCGAGCTTGCCGAACTCGGCGTAGGAGCCCGGCGCCACATGGCCCAGCGAGCGGATACGCTCGGCGATCGGGTCCACTGCGTTCCACAGCTCGGTGTACTGCGCCATGAACATGGCGTGCAGCGAGTTGAACATGGGCCCGGTCACGTTCCAGTGAAAGTTGTGCGTGGTCAGGTACAGGGTGTAGGTGTCGGCCAGCAGGCGCGACAACCCCTGGGCAATGGCGGCGCGGTCCTTGTCGCTGATGCCGATGTGAATGCTGGGCGCAGTGGTCTTGGGGGCTTTGGCCATGGTTTCTCCTCTGAGGTGGTGGTGCAGAAAAGGCTTGCCACGCAGGCATGGGAACACTGTAGCGCAGGCGCCCTGCGCCCAGTGCCAAAAACCCTGCGCCGGGAGCTGACCCTTCAGTTGTCCATAGCGCATGCGCGCCACCCACAGCGGATGAAACGGGCGCGGCCCAAGCCAGGGCTCCCGCGCAAGGGCCGCCCCGCCGCGCTGGGAGCGTTCCCCCACCCGAATCGCGCAGCGATTCGAGAGAGAGGGGGGAAGGCGCGCAGCGACTCAGGGAGGTGTTGGTATCAAGACAAGCGCGAAACGCCCGGCAGCTCGCAGGCGTAGATGGCATTGCGCAGCGCGGCGATGGCCTCGTAGCGCGTGAAGCTGCGCCGCCATGCCAGCACCACGCGGCGCATGGGCGGCGCACTGCCGTCGGATTCACGGATGGGCAGGTAGCAGATGTGCGGCTCGTCGCTCTTGCGGCGGCGGGCCGTGGATTGCAGCGCGTCACGCGGCACCGCCAGGCGCGGCACGAGGGTCACGCCCATGCCCGCGGCCACCATGTGCTTGATGGTCTCCAGCGACGATCCTTCAAAGGTCTTGCGGATGCCCTCGGCATTGCTGGCAAAGCGCGCAAACTCGGGGCAGACCTCCAGCACGTGGTCGCGAAAGCAATGCCCAGCCCCCAGCAGCAGCATGTTTTCGGCCTTGAGTTCATGGGCCGACACGCTATTGTGCTGCGCCAGCGGGTGAGAGCTGGGCACGGCCGCCATGAAGGGCTCGTCGTACAGCGGGGCAATGGCCAGCCCGGTGTCGGGGAACGGCTCGGCCAGGATGGCGCAATCGATCTCACCGGTGCGCAGCATCTCCAGCAGCTTGACGGTGAAGTTTTCTTGCAGCATCAGCGGCATTTGTGGCGTGCGCTTGATGGCATGGCGCACCAGATCGGGCAGCAGGTAAGGGCCAATGGTGTAGATCACGCCCAGCGTGAGCACGCCCGCCAGCGGGTCCTTGCCGCGCTTGGCAATCTCCTTGATCGCGGCGGCCTGCTCCAGCACGCTTTGCGCCTGGCGCACGATCTCCTCGCCCAGCGACGTCACGCTGACCTCGCTGGCGCTGCGCTCAAAGAGCTTGACGTCGAGTTCTTCTTCCAGCTTCTTGACGGCCACCGACAGCGTGGGCTGCGACACATAGCATGCCTCGGCCGCGCGGCCGAAGTGCTTCTCCCGGGCCACGGCAACGATGTATTTGAGTTCGGTGAGGGTCATGAGGATGACAGTGTAAAGAACCAGGCCTTTCGCGGCCACGCCCGGGCCTGCATGCCCTCACGCGCCAGGGAAAAGCGCGCTTCAAACCATAGGCATCTTCTCCTATGATGCACCCATCATGCCCTTGCGTACACCCCGCTCACTGCACCTGCGCCTGTGGGGTGTCATCGGAATGGCCTGCCTCCCCGTCTTCCTGATGGCCTTTTTCGACTACCGCGAACGGCGTCAGGATGCCATTGTGGCCCTCGAAAACGAGGTGTCACGCATGCTGACGGCAGCGCGGCTGACCGAAGACGCCGCCCTGGGCAGCATGCGCCAGACCTTCCAGATCATGGCGCGCGCAGACAACCTGCAGTCACTCGACCCCCAGGACTGCTCCGGCCTGGCCCAGCGCCTGCTGCAATCGATGGAGGACTTCGCCAACCTCGGCGCGGCCCTGCCCGACGGCACAGTGTTCTGCAGCGCCAGTCCTGGGCAAACGCGGGTGTCGGTGACGGACCGCAACTGGTTCCAGGAGGCCCAGAGCGGCGAGGGCATCACTTCGGGCGAATTCGTCACAGGGCGCATTTCTGGCAAACCGAGCATGGTGTTCGGCTACCCGGTGCGCGATGCCGACGGCACACTCAAGGCCGTGCTGTTTGCTTCCATCCAGTTGGGCTGGTTCGACAAGCTGATCGCCGAATTCAAGCTGCCGCAGGGCTGGAACGCCTTCTTGCTGAGTGACACCGGCACGGTGCTCTCCTACCACCCCGCGGCCAGCCGCCCACCCCAGACGGCGCAGGCGCCCGCAGGCGCGGCCCCGTTCCTCCGGGCACTGCAGGAGGGGCGTCGCATCAGCGAGATTGAGGGCCTGGATGGCAACCGCCGCATGTACGGCGTCGGGTCGCCGCGCTTTTCCCGCACGCCCCTGCTGGTGGCCATCGGCGCACCGCTGGACCGCACGGTGGCGCGCATCGACCAGGGTTTCTGGTGGCGCATCCTGCTGCTGGCAGGCATTGCACTGGTGTCGGTGCTGACGGCGCGCTTTTACATCTACGGCCTGATCGAGGCCTGGACCGGCCAGATCACGGCCGCCATCGACAGCGTGGCCGCCGGCCGACTGCAGACCCGCATCCGGCGCCTCTCGCACGTGAGCGAGCTGCGGGCAGTGGAACAGGGCATCAACCACATGGCCAGCGAGCTGGAAAAACGTGAGGTCGATCTGCGCCGCCTGTCCACCGCTGTGGAGCAAAGCCCCGAGGCCATCATCATCACCGACACCGAGGCCCGCATCCAGTATGTGAACGACGCCTTCCTGCGTTCCACCGGCTACACGCGCGAGGAGGTGCTGGGCCAGAACCCGCGCATCCTCAACCGTGGCCTCACCCCGCCCGCCACCTATGCGACCATGTGGGGTGCCCTGAAGGCGGGCAAGGTGTGGAGCGGGGAGCTCATCAACACCCGCAAGGACGGCAGCACCTATGTGGAGATGGCCACCATCGCCCCCATCTTCGACGAGGACGGCCAGGTCACGCACTACGTGTCCACCAAGGAAGACATCACGCAGCGCAAGCAGTCGGAAGCGCTGGTCCATCAACTGGCCTACTACGATGCGCTGACCGGCCTGCCCAACCGCGCCCTGCTGCACGAGCATCTGCAGCAGGCCGTCGAGGCCAGCGCACAGGGCACCGCCCAGGGACTGTTGCTGCTGATCGACATCGACCGGTTCAAGCAGATCAACGACACACGCGGACACGCCACGGGCGACTGGCTGCTGCGCGAGATGGCGCGGCGCATCCAGGGCTGCACGGGCGCCGCCGACACCGTGGCGCGCCTGGGCAGCAACACCTTCGGCATCATCGTGCCCGACATCGGGGGGCCCTCCGACCTGGCCCAGGCCATCGCCCGGAACGTGCACCAGACACTTGCCGCCCCCTACGACCTGGGGGACGCCAAACGCCTCTATGCCACCACCAGCATGGGCATCGCCTATTTCTGCGCCGGCATGCCCGCACCCGACATCCTGCTTAAGCAGGCCGAGGTGGCGCTCTACCGCGCCAAGGACGAGGGCGGCAACGCCGTGCTTTTCTTCGACGCACCGATGCAGGCCGCCGTCGATGCACGCGCCGCCCTGGAGATGGCGCTGCGCGACGCCATCGAGATCCAGGCGTTCCGGATGTTCTACCAGGTGCAGGTGGACCAGCATGGCACCGTGGTGGGCGCGGAAGCTCTGATCCGATGGATCGGCGCCGATGGCAAGGTGGTCTCCCCGGCCGAGTTCATCCCGCTGGCCGAGGACACCGGCCTGATCGTGCCCATGGGCCAGTGGGTGCTGGACACCGCCTGCCGGCAGCTCGCCCGCTGGCAGCGCAGCCCCGCCACACGCCACCTGACCCTGGCCATCAACGTGAGCGCGCGGCAGTTCCACCAGGCCGATTTTGCAGCCCAGCTGCGCTCGGCACTGGAGCGCCACCACCTCGACGCCAGCGGGCTGAAACTGGAGCTGACCGAAAGTGCGATCCTGGGCGACATCGATACCACCATCGAACGCATGCACCAGCTGCGCGAGCTGGGCATCCGCTTTGCGCTGGACGATTTCGGCACGGGGTACTCCTCGCTGTCCTACCTCAAGCGCCTGCCCTTCGACCAGCTCAAGATCGACCAGTCATTCATCCACGACATGCTGACCGACAACACCAGCAACGCCATCGTGCGCGCCATCCTGGTGATGAGCGACGCGCTGGGACTGGAGATCGTGGCCGAGGGCGTGGAAACGGCGGACCACCGCGCCTTCCTCGTCCAGCACGGCTGCCAGTTCTGCCAGGGCTATCTGCTGGGCCGGCCCATGCCCATCGAGGCCTGGGAAGAAGCCCACCTGGCGGTCGGCCCGGCGCCTGGCGACACCCCTACGCCTTGAGGTAGTCCTGCCGCCCGCCCAGCCAGCGCGCCACATGCTGGCGCGCCAGGTCAGGGTGGTGGTCCAGCATGGCGGGCGCCAGGGCGCGGGCCCATTCGAGCAGGGCGGTGTCGGTGGCCAGGTCGGCAAAGCGCAGCAGCGCATCGCCCGATTGGCGTGCGCCCAGGAATTCGCCGGGACCGCGGATCTCCAGATCGCGCCGGGCGATCTCGAAACCGTCGTTGGTCTCCTGCATGGCGCGCAGGCGCTCCTTGGCGGTCTCGCCCACGCGGCCACTGTCGTTGGTGGCGTAGAGCAGCACGCATGCCGAGGCCACAGCGCCGCGCCCCACGCGCCCCCGCAACTGGTGCAGTTGCGACAGGCCAAAGCGCTCGGCGTGCTCGATGACCATGAGCGACGCATTGGGCACGTCCACCCCCACCTCGATGACGGTGGTGCTGACCAGCACGCCCATCTGCCCGGCGCTGAACTGCGCCATGACAGCCTTCTTCTCGGCCGCTGGCATGCGCGAATGCAGCAAGCCCACCAGCACGCCGGGCAGGGACTCGCTCAGCTCCTGGTGCGTGGCCGTGGCGTTCGACAGGTCCAGCGCCTCGCTCTCCTCGATCAGCGGACACACCCAGTACACCTGGCGCCCGGCCGCCACCTGGGCGCCGATGCGCTCGATCACCTCGTCCTTGCGGCTGTCGGCGATGAGCTTGGTGACCACGGGCGTGCGCCCGGGCGGCAGTTCATCGATCACCGACACATCCAGGTCGGCGTAGTAGCTCATGGCCAGCGTGCGCGGTATGGGTGTGGCGCTCATCATCAGCATGTGGGGCTCCATAGGCACCAAGGCCCCCCACGCTCCGCCGCTGCGCGGGTCGCTGCCCCCCGAGGGGGCTGCATCGCCTTGGGGCGGCCCGGCGTCGATGCCCTCCGCGAGCTTGCGGCGCAGCGCCAGGCGCTGCAGCACGCCAAAGCGGTGCTGCTCGTCCACGATGGCCAGCGCCAGGTTCTTGAACCGTACCTGCTCCTGGATGACAGCGTGCGTGCCCACCACCAGGGCGGCTTCGCCGCTGTGCACCTGTTCCAGCATGGTGGCGCGCTCCTTCTTCTTCTGGCCGCCTGCCAGCCAGGCCACACGCTGGCCGCGCGCAGCCAGCAGCGGCTCCAGCCAGCCCACAAGCTTGGCAAAGTGCTGCCCGGCCAGGATCTCGGTGGGCGCCATCAGCGCGCATTGCCAACCGGCCTCGATGGCGCGGCAGGCCGCCAGCGCGGCCACCACGGTCTTGCCGGCGCCCACATCGCCCTGCAACAGGCGGTGCATGGGCACGGGGCGGGCCAGGTCGGCGGCGATTTCTTCCCCCACGCGCTGCTGTGCGGCCGTGAGCGCAAAAGGCAGTTGGGCCAGCAGTTGCGCGTGCAGCGGCGGCGCGGCAGCGCCTGCGTCTGCCGCACGCAACACCGGCGCGCGCAGCCGGTCGCGCTCGCGCCGGGCCTGCCATTGGGTGAGCTGCTGGGCCAGCAGCTCCTCGGCCTTGAGGCGCTGCCAGGCCGGGTGGCTGTGGTCTTCGAGCGTGGCCAGGGCCACATCGGGCGCAGGGTGGTGCAAAAAGAATAGCGCCTCGCGCAGACTATACGGGCGTTGCAGGCCATTTTGACCCATGAATCGCGCCAAGGGCGGCTGGGCGCCGGGGGGCAGCGTTTCCGACAGGTCGGCGCGCTGCAGGGCCGTGGCAATGGCGCGGCGCAGGTACGGCTGGGGCAGGCCTGCAGTGCTGGGGTACACCGGCGTCAGCGCAGTGGGCAGTTCCCCGCCCGCCACGCGAAATGCCGGGTGCAGCATCTGCCGCCCCCAGAACCCACCGCGCACCTCGCCCCGGATGCGCAGGCGCGCGCCCACGGCCAGGGTCTTGAGGTGCGAGGGGTAGAAGCTGAAGAACGTGAGCTCGCAGGTGCCCGTGGCGTCGTCCACCATCACCTTGAGCATGCGGCGCGGACGCAACTGCACCTCGCTGTGGGTCACCGTGGCCTCGATCTGCACCGTGTCGCCGTCGCGCGCATTGCGCAGCGGGGTGATGCGGGTCTCGTCCTCATAGCGCAGCGGCAGGTGCAGGGCCAGATCGATGTCGCGTAACAGCCCCAGCTTGCGCAGGGCTTGCTGGGCGGGACTGGGGGTGGCAGGCATCGGATTACGGCAGTGCATCAACACAGTGGGGGGGAAAAAGGCTACCATGGACGCAGACCTGTGTCTTTCTGTTTCCTCTTCGCCCCTTTGTCCGAACCATGCTCAAGCGCATCCGAGTCGAAGACCTGACCCTGGGCATGTACCTGCAGGAGTTCTGCGGCTCCTGGATGGATCACCCTTTCTGGCGCACCAAGTTCGTGCTGACCGATCCCAAGGACCTGGAGCGCATTCGCGCCACAGCGGTGGAGGAAGTCTGGATCGACATCTCGCGCGGCAAGGACGTCGCCCAAGGTCGGCCCTCGGTGAGCCAGGAAGAGGACGAGATCCGCAGAGCGACGGACTTTGGCGAACTGGTGGCCATGCCGCCCCTGAAGGTGGTGGAGCCCGAGAAGCCCCTACCACCCATGCGCGACCTGCGCCCCACCTCCACACAGGCCGAACTGCACCGCGCCGCCCAGATCTGCGGCCAGGCCAAGGAGGCCGTGGTGTCCATGTTCCAGGAGGCCCGCATGGGCAAGGCGGTGGACGCCGAGTCGGCCTCCAGCCTGGTGCAGGAGATTTCGGACTCGGTCACGCGCAACCCCGGTGCCCTCATCAGCCTGGCGCGCCTGAAGACCGCCGATGAGTACACCTACATGCACTCGGTGGCCGTGTGCGCGTTGATGGTGGCGCTGGCCCGCCAGATCGGTCTGAACGACGCCCAGACCCGCACCGCTGGCTTGGCCGGACTGGTGCACGACCTGGGCAAGGCCGCCATTCCGCTGGCCGTGCTCAACAAGCCGGGCAAGCTCACCGACGAAGAGTTCGACTTGGTCAAGAGCCACCCCTTGGAGGGCTGGAAGATGCTCAAGGAGGGTTCCGGCGTCGAGACCGCTGTGCTCGACGCCTGCCTGCACCACCACGAAAAAATGGACGGCACAGGTTACCCCGACCGCCTGGGCCACGACAAGCTCAGCACCATTGCCCGCATGGCCGCCATCTGCGACGTGTACGACGCCGTCACGTCCGACCGGCCCTACAAACGCGGATGGGATCCAGCCGAATCCATCCGCCGCATGGCCGAATGGACCAAGGGCCACCTGGACCCGCGCCTGTTCCAGGCCTTCGTCAAGAGCATTGGTATCTACCCCGTCGGCTCACTCGTACGGCTCGAATCGGGCCGCATCGCCGTGGTGATGGAGCAGAACGTGGCGTCGCTCGTCACCCCCAAGGTCAAGGTGTTTTTCTCCACCAAGTCCGACCTGCGCATTCCGCCCGAAGTCATCGACCTGTCTGTCGCGGGCACCACCGACAAGATCGTGGCGCGGGAAGACCCCGACAAGTGGCGCTTCCCCGACCTCCACACTTTGTGGAGCGGCATCCAGGGCCAGCCCTGGTAGCTCCGGCAGTTACACTGCGCACCCTTTCAATCTTGGAACGGGCCTGTCCGGCCCTCAAGCCCGATGACCGAACTGCCCTTCAGCGCCCCGCGCGCCTTCACCCTCAGCGACTTCGATTTCGCACTCCCCCCCGAACGCATTGCCCAGCACCCGGCCACCGAGCGCAGCGCCTCGCGCCTGCTGGATGGGCGCAGCCTGCCCCCGGTGGACCGCATCTTCAAGGACCTGCCCGGCCTGCTGCAGCCGGGCGACCTGCTGGTCTTCAATGACACCCGCGTCGTCAAGGCGCGCATCTTTGGCGAGAAGGCCAGCGGCGGCAAGTTGGAACTGCTGATCGAACGCGTGCTCCCCAGCGGCCAGGGCAACGAGGTCGTGGCCCACATGAAGGTGAGCAAGAAGCCGCAGAGCGGCAGCACCATCCACATGGCCGGCGGGCGCAAGAGGGGCGGGTTTGACGCGACGCTGCTCTCGCGCTGGCCCGACGACAACGGCCCGCTGTTTCGCTTTGCGCTGCACGGCCCGGCGGGCGAAAGCCCCTGGGAACTGATGGAGCGCCACGGCCACCTGCCGCTGCCGCCCTACATCGAACGCCAGCAGCACACCGGCGCCGACCCCAACGCCGACCAGGACAGCCAGCGCTACCAGACCGTTTTTGCCCGCGCGCCCGGCGCCGTGGCCGCGCCCACAGCGGCGCTGCATTTCGACGACACCGTGCTGGCCGCACTGGCCGCGCGCGGCATCGAAACGGCCAGCGTCACCCTGCACGTGGGCGCAGGCACCTTCCAGCCCGTCAAGACTGAGAACCTGGCCGAACACCGCATGCACCACGAGTGGTACGACGTCCCGCTGGCCACCCTGGCCGCGCTGGAACGCTGCCGCCAGCGCGGCGGCCGCGTGGTGGCCGTGGGCACCACCACCGTGCGCACGCTCGAATCCTGGGCGCGCAGCGGCCAGACCACGGGCGAGACGGACATCTTCATCACCCCCGGCTTCGGATTCCGGGTGGTGGACCTGCTGGTGACCAACTTCCACCTGCCCAAAAGCACGCTGATGATGCTGGTAAGTGCCTTTGCAGGCTATGAACAGGTGATGGCCCTGTACCGCCACGCCATTGCGCAGGAGTATCGCTTCTTCAGCTATGGGGATGCAATGCTTTTGCGCCGCTGTGGCTCATAAAACAAGCGCAAATAGCTATCAAATCTATAGCATCAAGAGCCCTTGGACGGTGCAGGCCGTGCCTGTGCTGCTCAGGAGCAGTTGCGCGGCAACACGATGCGCGGCGCCGCACCCATGGCAGGCGGCTGGTTGGCGGAAGGCACCTCCACGCAATACACCGCCGCACCGCGTTGCACCCGCGTGACCCGCACGCCCCCGGCGCCGTACTGCTCGGTCAGGCGCATGTCCCCGCCCGCTGCGCCGTTGCTTGCGGCGTCGGCTGTCCAGCGTTGGTGCGGAACAATGCGCGCCTGCTGGCGCTCCTGCGCACTGGTGCCGCCTGCTGCGCGGCGCAGGTCTTCCGCCCCCCAACGCAAGGGCCTGGCAGGCTCGGAAGCCGTGGCCTGCGGCGCGGGCGCGGCCAGTGGGGCCGCGGCTTGCGGTGCGGCGGCAGGCGGCGCCGTGTCCGTGGCGGCCAAGGCGGGCACGGCAACGGCCTGCTTTTTGTGTACTGGCACGGTGCGCACGCTGGTTGCAGGCTGCGGGCCTGCAAGCTGCGCAAGCGGCGTGGCTGATGCCGCCGCGGACGCCAACGGCGGCGACGTGGCAATCCACACCATGGCAGGCGCCCGGCCTGCCGGTGCTTGGAAGGCCGCACCGGGCATCGCATGCAAGGGCCTGCGCGCCGCCCCCCACCACCACGACAGCGCCAACGCATGCAGCAGCAAGGACAAGCCCACAGCAGCGCCCCACCGGCGGGTGCTGGCCTCCGGCCTCACAGTGCCGCACCGTCCTCGCCACCGGGCACCCACTCCAGCAGGTCGCCCGGCTGGCACTGCAGGTATTCGCAAATGGCGGCCAGGGTTTCAAAGCGCACCCCCTTGACTTTGCCGCTTTTGAGCAAGGACAGGTTGGCCTCGGTGATGCCCACATGCGCCGCCAGGTCACGCGACTTCACCTTGCGCAACACCAGCATCTGGTCCAGCTTGACAACAATGCCCATGCGCTGCTCCGTCACACAAAGGCATCGGCCTCGGCCTGAAGGCGGCCGCCCTCAGCCAGCACGCGGGCCAGCAACAGCATCATCAGCCCCACCACCAGCACACTGATTTCAAACGACCCCAGGCCCAGCACCACCAGGCCGCCGCTCTGGCCCGAAGCCAGCCAGGAAAGCAAGGCCGTGACCGACGCCTGGTACACCAGCGAGCTTGCCAGCAGGGCCAGAAAGCCCCAGCCCAGCCCCCGGAACCCGCGCACCACCTCCGGACCGAACACGGCCCCCGCCAAAAAGGCACGGCAGATACGGTGCACACAGCCCACGGTATAGAACAGTGCCAGGCCAGGAATGCACTCCAGCGCGGCGCCCAGCCAGCGCCAGTGCGTCGCCATGGCAAGGGGCGGCTCCAATCCAGCCAGCACAGCGGGCACCGGCAGCACCGGCATGGGCAACCAGTCCACCCAGCCCCCGGCATGGCCGATGGCCGCCCAGCGTGACAAGGACAATCCCAGGGACAGCAGGGCAATGCCCCAACTGGTCACCAGCAAAGCCCAGACCAGGCGTTGAAAACCCCGTGTGTGCACCGGGGAAACCGCGATGGAGCTTGAAGAGGTCATGGCAACAAGTACATAGATAATTTCTGTAAAACAATAATAATATATCGCAAAGCAGAAATTTTTACCATGCCACACGTACCTCACCCACCGGCCCACAGCGAACCACCCACATGCCCTGCCCGTTCTCCTCAGCGCTGCATGCATCGGCTTTGCGCCATGGCCCTGGCCTGCACCGTCTTGTTGGCAGGCTGCGGCAGCGTGCCCGTTTCGTCGCTATGGAAGCTGCGCAAGCTCTCGCTGGAAACGCTGGAGCCCGCCGCCCTGCGCGCCGCCGTGGTGCACAGCCCCAGCCTGCAACTGGCACCCAATGGTGCCGTCCTGACCGTCGCGGTATCGCGTCAACTGCGGCTTGCCAACGGCGCCCACACCACCGAGCGGCTGGAAGAAAAGCTCCCGCTGCAGGCCTTGCACAGCAGTGCGGACATGCGCCCTCTCATCGAGCACGAAAGCCCCCAGTCCGCCGTGCACCTGTGGCGCATCGACCCCGCCGCCCTGCCCCGACTCCAGGCGTTGCGTACACGCGCCATGGCCTGGAAGGGCACGGACGACGGCAAGCGCGAACTGACCCTGGGGGTCGAGCTGACGGGGTGCCAAAAGAGTGGCAGCACCCGGCAGGCCATCACCACGCTGATGCGCTTTGCGGAGCCGGGCGAGTACATCCCCATCGTGCGCAACATCGATTTGGCCGAGACCATGTCGGCCGCCGAGCTGAAGCAGCGGTTTCCCGTGTGCGGCGCAGCGGGGGAACTTTCTGGGCAACAGCCCGGTTGACATTTCCGCCGTTCAGCGGGGTCATTTGCGCCGCAGCTTCTTGACCGCGTACATCGCCGCATCGGCGCGCCGCAGCGCCGTATCTACAGTGCAACTGGTGGGATCCAGGCACACCACGCCGATGCTGGCGCCGGGGTAGTCCAGCTTGGCGGCCGATGGCAGCACCACATGGCAGGCTGTCGCGCGTTCCAGCCTCTGGTGCAGGCCTGCAATGGCCTCGGTGCCGTCCTGACCGCTGGCCGGGCCCAGCCCGATGAACACGAATTCGTCGCCCCCCATGCGGGCCAGATAGTCGCTCTCGCGGCGCACGGCCTGCAGCTGGCGGGCCACTGCGCACAGCAGCGCATCGCCCGCTTCATGGCCGTGCTGGTCGTTGATCTGCTTGAACCCATCCAGATCCACATACGCCACCATCACGCTGCGCCCCGAGCGCCGCGCCCAGGCCAGCAGGCGCTCCAGCTCCTGGTACAGGGCGCGGCGGTTGGGCACGCCGGTCAAGGAATCGACCAAGGCCATCTCGGTAAGCTGCGCATTGCGCTGCTGCAGGGCCTGGAGCAACTGCTCGCGCTCCACCTGCTGGGCAATGAGCTTGGCAAACAGGCGCAACACCTTCTCAGCGTGCTGCGGCAGATGCGCCGCTTTAGAACTGGCAGCACACAGCGTTCCGAACACCACGCCATCCGACAGGTTGACAGGAACGCTCACATAGGTCTGGATGCCCAGGCTGGCCGCCGCTTCCGAATCGCCCCAGCACGCTGGTACATCCTGTGTGAAGAAGCGTCCTTCCTGCAGCGCTCGGCGGCACAGGGTGTCTCCCCAGGGCACGGCCAGGCCTTCCGGTATCTCCAATTGCCTGGAGTTGCGCGCATAAAGCACATGTTGCAAGGACTGCTGGAAGTCGATCCGCGTGAGGTAGGTGGACTCCATGCGGGTGACTTCTTCCAGCATTTCCAGCAAGGGCCGCGTCAGATCTTCGAGCGACCGGGCGCTGGCCAGCGAATCGGAAAGGCGCGAAAGCAGCGGGTCCATGTCGTCACCTGAAGAATCTGCGCCGAGAACCGTCCCGGCGCGGAGAAACGATACTACCGGCCGCCCTCTTGTTGCAACCGAAACGTCCGCGCCTTACCAAAGTGCCCACAACCGATGAAAGGCACGGGTGGGCGCAGCGCCGACAGCGGTGAGGGGTGGTTGGCGCACAGCACCAGGTGACCTCGGTCCTGTGGAATGACGGCGCGCTTGCCTTGCGCGTGCGAGCCCCACAACATGAAGACCACCGGCCGCGGCCCCTGGGCCACGTGGCGGATGACGGCGTCGGTCAGCAGCTCCCAGCCCTGTCCCGCGTGGCTGGCGGGGCGGCCCTCTTCCACCGTGAGCGTGGTGTTGAGCAACAGCACGCCGTTGCGCGCCCATTGCACCAAACTGCCGCCGGGCTGCGGCCAGGCGGGCGCTGGTGTGCCCAGGTCGCGCTGCAGTTCCTTGAAGATGTTGCGCAGCGAAGGCGGCAGCGCCACGCCGGGCGCCACCGAAAACGCCAGCCCCTCGGCCTGGCCCCGACCATGGTAGGGGTCTTGCCCCAGGATGACCACACGCACGTCTTCGGGCGGAGTCAGCTCCAGCGCACGCAAAGGGCGCGGCGGAAAAATGGTGGCCCCAGCATCGAGTCGCGCCTGCAGAAAGCCCAGCAGCCTATGGCCAGCCGTACTGGCGAAGAAATCTTGCACCAGCGGCTGCCAGCCCGGCGCCACGGGCCAGTCGGCCGGGTCTGCGCTGAGCAGCTGCGTGGGGGCGCTCTGCGGATCATTCATGGTCAAAATGGCCTCCAGCGCTTATCCATAAAGCGCGAGCAGCTATCAATTTTGAATATCAAGCAAAGAGCTTGGCCAGTTCGAGGCCCGGCTCGGGCGCGCGCATGAAGGCCTCGCCGACGAGGAAGGCATGCACGCCGGCGTCGCGCATGGTCTTCACGTCCGCGGGCGTCAGGATGCCCGATTCGGTGACCAGCAGGCGGTCGGAGGGCACATCCTTGAGCATGCCCAGCGTGGTGTCGAGCGTGACTTCGAAGCTACGCAGGTTGCGGTTGTTGATGCCGACCAGCGGGGTCTTGAGCTTGAGCGCACGCTCCAGCTCGGCGCGGTCGTGCACCTCCACCAGCACGGCCATGTCCAGGCCGCGCGCGATGGCCTCGAAGTCGGCCATCTGCGCATCATTCAGACAGGCGGCGATCAGCAGGATGGCGTCGGCGCCCATGGCGCGGGCCTCGTACACCTGGTAGGCGTCCACCAGGAAGTCCTTGCGCAGCACGGGGAGCTGGCAGCTCGCGCGCGCCTGTTTGAGGTAGTCCACACTGCCCTGGAAGAACTGCTTGTCGGTCAGCACCGACAGGCAGGCCGCGCTGACCTGGCCGTCGCCCTCGGCGTAGCTCTGGGCGATGTCGGCGGGAATGAAGTCGGCGCGGATCACGCCCTTGCTCGGGCTGGCCTTCTTGATCTCGGCGATCACGGCCGCCTGGCCCTGGGCGATCTTCGCGCGCAGCGCGCCCTCGAAGTCGCGCGTGAGCACGCGGCTCTCGGCGTCCTGGCGGATGGTGGCCAGGGACAGACGCTTTTGCGCGGCGGCCACTTCTTCGTGCTTGACGGCGACGATTTTGTTCAGGATGTCACTCATGGGGATCTGCCTTGTCGGCCCCGGCGGGGGGCTGTTTCAGAATCTTGACGAACACGCGGTGCATGGCGACGCCCACGACGATGAACAGCGCCGAGACACCCAGCGCAATCCACAGGCCAGGGTCTTGCCACACCTCAGTGCTCCATGGCGTTGTGCGCCATTCGTGGCCCATGAGACCGGCGCGGCCGAGACCAGCAGACGCCGCGCAAGGGCCGCCCCGCCGCGCTGGCGTCGTCCCCCTTACCACGCGAAGCGTGAGAGAAGGGGGAAGCCGCGCAGCGGCGCAGGGGGTTGTTCTCCATCTCAGGCCACCGCCAGCGCGTGCGTGCGCGTGACGAGCTGATCGAGCTTGGCTTTTGCCGCGCCCGTGTCGATGGCGGCGCGCGCCTGGGCAATGCCCTCGGCCATGGTGGGCACCACGTTGGCGGCGTACAGCGCGACACCGGCGTTGAGGCACACGATTTCGCGCGCGGGACCCGCATCGCCCGCCAGCACGCCCAGCAGCATGTCGCGCGACTGCTCGGGCGTTTCGACCTTGAGTGCGCGGTTGCTGGCCATCTGCAGGCCGAAGTCTTCGGGGTGGATCTCGTACTCTGTGATCTCGCCGTTCTTGAGCTCACCCACCAGCGTGGCGGCGCCCAGGCTCACTTCGTCCATGCCGTCGCGGCCATAGACGACCAAGGCATGCTCGGCGCCCAGGCGTTGCAGCGCGCGCACCTGGATGCCCACCAGGTCGGGATGGAACACGCCCATGAGGATGTTGGGCGCGCCCGCCGGGTTGGTCAGCGGCCCCAGGATGTTGAAGATGGTGCGCACGCCCAGCTCCTTGCGCACGGGCGCCACGTTCTTCATGGCCGGGTGGTGGTTGGGCGCGAACATGAAGCCGATGCCGATCTCGGCAATGCACTGCGCGATCTGCTCGGGTTTCAGGTTGATGTGCACGCCCAGCGCTTCCAGGGCGTCGGCGCTGCCACTCTTGCTGGAGACGCTGCGCCCACCGTGCTTGCTGACCTTGGCCCCGGCTGCAGCGGCCACGAACATGGCACAGGTAGAGATGTTGAAGGTGTTGGCGCCGTCGCCGCCCGTGCCCACGATGTCCACCATGTGCGTGGTGTCCTGCACATGCACCTTGGTGGAAAAATCACGCATCACCTGAGCTGCAGCGGTGATCTCGCCGATGGTCTCCTTCTTCACGCGCAGGCCGGTGATGATGGCCGCCATCATCACGGGCGACATCTCGCCGCCCATGATCAGGCGCATGAGGTGCAGCATCTCGTCATGGAAGATTTCACGGTGCTCGATGGTGCGCTGCAGCGCTTCCTGGGGGGTGATGGACATGGCGGTAAGTCTCCTCTGTCGATTAAGCGCTGGGCTGCTCGGTGAAGGCCAGCTTGAGTCCGAAGCCGATGAACATGGCGCCCGCCACGCGATCGAGCCAGTGCATGCCTCGCTGCACGGCGCCCACGCGGCGCGCCATCCAAGTGGCCGCGAGCGCCCAGCCCGCGTTGACGGGAATGGCGTTCACGTTGAACAGCACCCCGAGCAATACGAAGGCCAGGGCCTTGTTCTCGGTGGCGGGGGCGATGAACTGCGGCACGAACGCCAGGAAAAAGATGGCGACCTTGGGGTTGAGCACATTGGTCCAGAAGCCGCCCAGGAACACGCCGCGCAGCGATACCGCCTGCTGCGGTGCGGCCTGCGCCGCCGCGATGGCGGCGCTGCTGGCGCTGTCGCCCGACGCACGGGAGAACAGCATGCGCACCCCCATCCACAGCAGGTAGGCGGCGCCCAGCCACTTGAGCACGGTGAACGCCGTGGCCGAAGTGGCCAGCAGCGCGCCCACGCCCACGGCGGCGGCGAAGATGTGCACGAAGCACCCCGCCGTGATGCCCAGCCCCGCCACGATGCCCGCGCGCGTGCCCGAGCGCAGCGCGTTCGAGACGATGTAGAGCACGTCCGGCCCGGGCGTGAGGTTGAGCAGCCAGCCGGCGGCGATGAACACGAGCAGCTGGTGCGTCTCGATGCTCACGCCCGCTGCTCCAGGAAGTTGCGCAGCATGGCGTGGCCGTGCTCGGTGAGGATGCTCTCGGGGTGGAACTGCACGCCCTCGATGGGCAGCTCCTTGTGGCGCACGCCCATGATCTCGCCGTCCTCGGTCCAGGCGGTGATCTCCAACACCTCGGGGCAGCTCGCGCGCTCGATGGCCAGCGAGTGGTAGCGGTTCACCGTGAACTGCGCGGGCAGCCCGGCGAACACGCCCTTTTGCGTGGTGGTGATGACGCTGGTCTTGCCGTGCATCAGTTCGCGGGCCCGCACGATCTTGCCGCCGAAGGCCGCGCCGATGCTCTGGTGCCCCAGGCACACGCCCAGGATGGGCAGCTTGCCGGCGAAGTGCTGGATGGCCGCCACCGAGATGCCGGCCTCGGCGGGCGAGCAGGGGCCGGGCGAGACCACCAGGCGGTCGGGCGCGCGCGCGGCCACGCCTTCGATGGTGATCTCGTCGTTGCGGAACACCTCCACGTCCGCGCCCAGTTCGCCGAAGTACTGGACGATGTTGTAGGTGAAGCTGTCGTAGTTGTCGATCATCAAGAGCTTCATGGCTGGCTCCCTTGCGAAGGCGCACGCAGGCGCGCGAATTCGCGGTGTTCGAAGGCGATGTAGGCCTCCATCATGCTGCGGTAGATGGCCTCGATGACGTCGGGCTGGCCGCCTTCCTGGGCCGCACGGGCGCGCACGCGCGCCACGATGGCCTCGATGCGCTCCTCGTCGCGCACCTGGTTGGCGTCGATCTTGATGCGCGCGGCCTGCGTCATGTAGCCACCACGGGTCACCAACAGGGGCACCAGCACGTCGTCGAGGGCGTCGATGTGACGGCGCACGTCTTCCATGGTGGTGCAGTGCTGGGTGTTGTCGATCGCGCGGTTCATTCCAGTCCTTCCTCTACCAGTTCTGCGGCGCGCAGCAGGGCGCGGGCCTTGTGTTCTGTTTCGCGCCACTCCATCTCGGGCACGGAATCGGCCACCACGCCTGCGGCGGCCTGCACATAAAGCTGCCCATCCTTGACGATGGCGGTGCGGATGGCGATGGCCAGGTCCATGTCGCCCGCGTAGCTCAGGTAGCCGCAGGCGCCGCCATACACGCCGCGCTTGACGGGTTCGAGCTGGTCGATCAGCTCCATGGCATGTACCTTGGGCGCACCAGTGAGCGTACCTGCGGGGAAGGTGGCCTTGAGCACGTCCATGCTGGTCATGCCATCGTGCAGCAAGCCTTCGACGTTGCTCACGATGTGCATCACATGGCTGTAGCGCTCCACCACGAAAGCCTCCGTCACCTTCACGCTGCCGGTCTTGGCGATGCGCCCGATGTCGTTGCGCGCCAGGTCGATCAGCATCACATGCTCGGCGCGTTCCTTGGGGTCGTTCACCAGTTCGATCTCGGCGGCCTTGTCCAGTTCGGGCGTGGCACCGCGCGGGCGCGTGCCTGCCAGGGGCCGGATGGTGACCTTCTGGCCCTCGGGCGTACTTTCCTGACGCACCAAAATCTCGGGGCTGGCGCCCACCACATGGCTGTCGCCCAGGTGGTAGTAATACATGTAGGGCGAGGGGTTGAGCGAGCGCAGTGCGCGGTAGAGCGACAGCGGCGAGGCCTCAAAGCGCTTGTGGATGCGCTGGCCCACCTGCACCTGCATGAAGTCACCTGCCGCGATCAGTTCCTTGGCGCGCTCCACGGCAGCCAGGTAGTCCTGCTTGGCAAAGCTGCGCTGGGCGGGGTGGCTTTCCGTGGGTTTGACCACCGGGGCGCTCACCGAGTATTTGAGCTGGTCCTTGAGTTCGCGCAGGCGCTTTTTTCCGCGGGCATAGGCCTCGGTCTGGCCTGGGTCGGCATAGACGATGAGATAGAGCTTGCCCGAGAGGTTGTCGATGACGGCCAACTCCTCGCATTGCAGCAGCAGGATGTCGGGCATGCCCAGGGTGTCGGGCGGGCAGGTGTGCTCCAGCTTCTTTTCGATATGGCGCACCGCGTCGTAGCCGAAGTAGCCCGCCAGGCCGCCGCAAAAGCGCGGCAGGCCGGGACGCAGGGCGACCTTGAAGCGCTTTTGGTAGGCCTGCACAAAGTCCAGCGGGTTGCCAGGCGCGCTCTCCACCACCTGACCGTCGGTCACCACCTCGGTGACGGCATCGGCGCCAAAGCCACGCGAGCGCAGCAAGGTGCGTGCGGGCAGGCCGATGAAGCTGTAGCGGCCAAAACGCTCGCCGCCCACCACGGATTCGAGCAAAAAACTGTACTTGCCGCCGTCACGCGTGTGCGCCAGCTTGAGGTACAGGGACAAGGGGGTTTCCAGGTCGGCGAAGGCTTCCGCGATCAGCGGAATGCGGTTGTAGCCTTCGCGCGCAAGGCTTTGAAATTCAAGTTCGGTGATCACGGGGGAGGCTCCCTGCTCGGGCGGGGCGGCTTCCCGTTGGATGGGAGCGCACCGCAGTTCATGGGTCAGGCCCGCTGCGGGGCCCAGGGTGCACGCCGGGAGGCTCCCGGGTGCCGGTCAGGTGTTCAGGCAGACAGGCTTGCGCCAGGGCCAGGCTCCCCGGTCGCTGCGACCTGTGATGAACACGCGGTGGATGAACATGCGTGCAGTGTAGCAAATGCGGTTGCGTCCAGTCGCCCCCCCAGAGCGCAAGGTCAGGAGCCGCTCCCCCATGGAAACCCTGATGCGCGCCCTCCCCCAGATGGGCACAATTTGTTTCATTAAGCGAACGCTCGTTCTTTTTCGTGAGGATCTTTATGCGCAAAGCACTGCACGCCCTTTTTCTTGCCACCGGCCTATGCTGGGCCTCGGCGTCGCTGGCAGCCGTGGAGATTTCCGGCATCAAGCTGGAAGACAGCATCACCATCGCGGACACCAAGCTCCAGCTCAATGGCGCAGGCATCCGCTACAAAGGGCCGTTCAAGGTGTATGTGGGCGACCTGTACACCACGCAACCCGTGAAGTCGCTGGACGAACTGCTCGCGGCCCCTGGTCCCAAACGCCTGACGATGACCTTCCTGCGCGAGATCAACTCTGCCGACTTCGGCAAGTTGCTCACCCGGGGCATTGAGGACAACACCAGCAAGGCGGAGATGTCCAAGATCATTCCGGGAATGATCAAGATGGGCGAGATCTTTGCCGCCAACAAGTCCTTTGCCCCCGGCGATGTGTGCGCGCTGGAATGGGATCCGGCCAAGGGCCTGAGCATCTGGGCCAAAGGCAAGCTGCAGTCCGAGCCCTTCAAGGACCCTGCCTTCTTCAAGGCGCTGATGTCGATCTGGTTTGGCCAGAACCCTGCCGACTGGAAGCTCAAGGACGCCATGCTGGGCGCCAAGTGATGCTCCAGCCACAGTCCTGAGCACCAAGACCTGTCCATGCGGCAGGTCTTTTCATTGGTGCGTGGCCGAGGTGTCGCCTGGTCGACACTTTATAGAGGATTGCGCGAATAGCACGCACCTCCTCGCCCCGATAAGCTGACCCTCAGACGCCCAGCCCCAGCGCCAGCGAGGTTCCAGGCAGGAGACACATGCTCCAGCCGCCCACGCCTGTCTGCTCCATCGTTACCCAATACCCGATATCCGAGACCACCATGAATTTCAGCAACCTCCGCGTCGGCCCCCGTCTGGGCCTGGGTTTTGGCGTCATCCTGTTGATCACTGCCATCATTGCCTTGGGCGGCATGTGGCGCATCGGCGTGCTCAAGGACGCCAGCGAACGCGTGGCCACGCGCGAGATCGAACAGCGCACGCTGGTGGAAGACTGGGCCTCGGACATCCGGCTGAACTGGGTGCGTACCGAAGCCTTCCTCAAGGCCATCGACACGGCCTACATGGAACAACTCACCAACGAGATGAAGGCCACCGCCACGGCCACCGAGGGCAAGGTCAAGCGCATCGAGGAACTGGTGCAGGACAGCCGCGGCAAGGCACTGTTGGCCGACATCGCCACGGCGCGTGACACCTACCTCGCCAAGCTGGCCGAGATCCGCGAACTGCACCGCGGCGGCGAGCCCACCATCCCCGCCATGGTGGACCAGCAACTGCGCCCCCTGGCCAACAAGTACCTGCAGGCGCTGGACGCGCTGCGCTCCTTCATGGCCAGCCAGTTGGACGCCAGCCAGCAGGACACCGCCGCCATGGCCGGCGCCAGCCAGACGCTGCTGGGCGTGGGCGCCCTGGCGGCCATTGCGCTGGGCACCTTCATGGCCTGGATGGTCACGCGCTCCATCGTCACCCCGCTGCGCCAGGGCATGCGCGCCGCCGAGAAGATCGCCGACGGAGACCTGACCCAACCGCTGGCCACCACGGCCCGTGACGAGACCGGTCAACTGCTGCAGGCCCTGGCCCACATGCAGGCCAAGCTCGCATCCATCGTGTGCGACGTGCGCCGCAACGCCGAAGGCGTGGCCACCGCCAGCAACGAAATTGCCCAGGGCAACAACGACCTGTCCGCACGCACCGAGCAGCAGGCCAGCGCGCTGGAGCAAACCTCCGCATCCATGGAGCAACTGGGCTCCACCGTGCGCCAGAACGCCGACAACGCACGCCAGGCCAACCAGTTGGCAGTCAACGCCTCCAGCGTGGCGCAGCAGGGCGGCGAAGTGGTTGCCGAGGTGGTGCAGACCATGAAGGGCATCAGCGCAGCCAGCAGCAAGATCGCCGACATCATCAGCGTAATCGACGGCATCGCCTTCCAGACCAACATCCTGGCGCTCAACGCCGCCGTGGAAGCGGCCCGCGCCGGCGAGCAGGGCCGGGGCTTTGCCGTGGTAGCCAGCGAGGTGCGCTCGCTGGCCGGACGCAGCGCCGAGGCGGCCAAGGAAATCAAACAACTCATCAGTGCCAGCGCCGAACGCGTAGAAGCGGGCTCGGCGCAGGTGGACCGCGCAGGCGCCACCATGCAGGAGGTAGTGGGCGCCATTCGCCGCGTGACCGACATCATGGGCGAGATCAGCGCCGCCAGCACCGAGCAAAGCCAGGGCGTGGCCCAGGTGGGCGAAGCCATCACGCAGATGGACCAGGCCACCCAGCAGAACGCTGCGCTGGTCGAGGAAAGCGCTGCCGCCGCAGACAGCCTGCGCAACCAGGCGGCGCAACTGGTACAGGCCATGTCCGTGTTCCACACGGGCACGGGCAGCAGCGCTGCGGCACGCAGCCGCATGGAGCAAGCAGCGGCGCCTGCGCCCACGCCTGCGCCAACCACACTGCCGGGCCACGGTGCGCAGCGCCGCCTGGCGGCCTGACCTACGCCAGCTGCGCGAGCGAATCCACCCAGCCGTCCGCATCCACGCTGCGGGCGTCTTGGCCGTGGTTGTAACCGTAGGTCACCAGCACCACCGGGCAGCCGGCCGCGCGGGCGGCCTGGGCATCGTTGCTGGAGTCGCCCACCATCAGGGTGCGCGCAGGCTGGGTGCCCAGGGCCTCGCAGGTTTTGCGCAGGGGCAGCGGGTCGGGTTTCTTGCGCTCAAAGCTGTCGCCGCCGAACACATGCTCGAAATGCCCCGCCAGCCCCTTGGCGTGCAACAAGTCCACCGCAAACGCGTGCGGCTTGTTGGTCAGACAGGCCAGGCGCAGGCCACGCGCACGCAGCGCTTGCAAACCCTGGTCCGCACCGGGGTACACCTGGGCACACTGGCCGTTGATGGCGCGGTAGTGTGCCTGGTAACTGGCCCAGGCCTGCGCAAACAATGCTTCGATTTTAATAGCACGTTGCGCTTCATCCATGGGCGCCAGCACATGATTGAGCACTGAACGCAGCAAATGCTCCGATCCCTTGCCCACCATGCGTTCGATCTGCGTCGCGTCGATCGGCGGCAAGGCCAGGTCATGCAGCATGCGGCCCAGGGCCCCGGCAAAGTCGCCCAGGGTGTCCACCAAGGTGCCGTCAAGGTCGATGATCGCGGCGTCCAGCGCCCCTAATTGCAAGGGGACTTGCATCACGCCAGCTGCGCCCGCATGGCGTCGATCACGCTGCGGTAGTCGGGCTTGCCAAAAATAGCGCTGCCCGCCACGAAGGTGTCGGCCCCAGCGTCGGCCACGCGGCGGATGTTCTCCTGCTTGATGCCGCCGTCCACCTCCAGCCGGATGTCCTTGCCACTGGCGTCGATGCGCTTGCGCACGGCCTCGATCTTGCGCAGTGCCGAGTCGATGAAGCTCTGGCCGCCAAAGCCGGGGTTGACGCTCATGATGAGGATGAGGTCGATGTCATCGATCACCCAGTCCAGCACGTCCAGCGGCTGCGCGGGGTTGAACACCAGCCCCGGCTTGACGCCCTTGGAGCGGATGGCCTGGATGCTGCGGTGCACATGGCCCGAGGCGTCAGGGTGGAAGCTGATGTAGTCGGCACCGGCCTCGGCAAAGGCGGCGGCCAGTGCGTCCACGGGCTGAATCATCAGGTGCACGTCGATGGGCACGGCCTGACCTGCGGGCGTGACGGCATGGGGCTTGAGCGCCTGGCACACCATGGGGCCAAAGGTCAGGTTGGGCACGTAATGGTTGTCCATCACGTCGAAATGGATCCAGTCGGCACCGGCGGCGATGACGCTGCGCACTTCCTCGCCCAGGCGGGCAAAGTCGGCGGACAGGATCGAGGGGGCAATGCGGTAGGTGGGGCTCATGGCGCCATTGTCGCAGTTACCATTCGCGACATGAGCCCCAAGCATGCTTTCAGCGTCGAAGTCCAACCCGAATACCTGGCCGGCCAATCCGACCCGGCCCAGGACGACTACCAGTTTGCCTACACGGTCACGGTGATCAACCAGGGCACGGTGGCAGCGCAACTGATCTCTCGGCACTGGGTCATCAGCGACGCCCTGGGGCATACCCAGGAGGTCAAGGGCCTGGGGGTGGTGGGCCGACAGCCCCTGCTCCAACCGGGCGAATCCTTCCAGTACACCAGCGGCTGCCCCCTGCGTACGCCCACGGGCACCATGCACGGCCATTACCACTGCGTGGGGGAGGACGGCGAAGCGTTCGAAGTGCCCATCCCGCTGTTCCTGCTGGAAGCCACAGGTACGGGCCCCACCAGCGCTCCCCTGGGTGCGAGGGTGCTGCATTGAATGCGCCCCTGACCACCGCAACGGCCGAGCTGGAACAGCTGCTGGCCCGGCTGGACCCCGGCGCAGGCCTGGCCGAGCGCCACCTGTGGCTGCTGGAGCTGACGGGCTGGGTACGCGGGGACCAGGCGTCCGTCCCGGCCACACTTGACCGGGTGCAGGCCTTCATCGATGCGGTGGATGCGCGCCCGGAGCTGCAATCGCGCCTGCAGGCCTGGTGGCAGGTGCTGGTGGAGACGGTGGACATCACCACCTTGCTGGCCGATTTTGGCTTTGCGCCGCGCAACGCCATGGTCAGCGAAATGGCTGCACGCCTGCGCCACAAGCTGCTGCCCGGCAGCCCCGAGACGCTGGACGCCTCGGAGCTGTTCAGTCTGGCACTACCCACGGCCTTTGACGCCCAGTGGCTGGCCGCGGTACCCGAGCCGCAGCTCAACCGGCTGGTGCGCCTGTTGGCCGGCCCGGACAACCAAGGGCTGCAGTGGAAGACCGCGCTGCTGGACGCCATCACCTACTGCGCCGGGCAGATCCTGTCCACCGGCTTTGCCCCTGACCTGCGCCTGCGCATGAGCGAGCAGGCGCGCGAGTCCCAACCGTTCCACGCGCTGATCCGCGACGTGGAGAGTCTGCGCGTGGAGGTGTTGCACGGCCTGCGCACGCCCGAGCGGCTGGACGAGGCGGCGCAGCGCCTGCGCGAGCGGCTCGAAGCCTGCCGCGCCGCTGCCGCCACGGTGTACCAGCACTTCGAGGACAGCGGCATCTCGGTGGGCCTGGTGTTTCGTGTGCGCCAGTTGCGCGAGCGCATCCTGCGCGTGCGTGCGCTGCTCGATTGCGTGCTCTCGCCCACCCTGGCCCTGAGCGCCGCACAGTTGCTGGCACAGCTCGTCAAGGTGGGGCAGGAGCGGCGCAGCCTGCGCGCGCTGCTGCGTGCCAATTCATCCTTGCTGGCGGCCAAGGTGGCCGAGCGCAGCGCCGAGACCGGCGAGCACTACATCACCCGCACCCCGGCCGAATACCGCGCCATGGTGGGCAAGGCCGCCGGGGGCGGCGCGGTGATGGCCTTCACCACGCTGGTCAAGTTTGGGCTGTATGCGCTGGCGCTGTCGGCCTTCTGGGGTGGCTTTCTGGCGGGCGTGAACTATGCCCTGAGCTTTGTGCTGATCCAGTTGCTGCATTTCACCGTGGCGACCAAGCAGCCCGCCATGACGGCACCGGCCATGGCCGCCAAGCTCAAGGAGCTTGACTCCGACAGCGCCGTGCAGTCCTTCGTGGACGAGGTCATGCACCTGGTGCGCTCGCAGGTGGCAGCCGTGCTGGGCAACGTGCTGGTGGTGTATCCCGCGGCGCTGCTGCTGGCCCTGGGGCTGGCGTCCGTCCTGGGGGCTCCCTTCCTCAGCGAGGACAAGGCACTGCATGTGCTCGACTCGCTGCACCTGCTCGGCCCCTCGGTGCTGTTTGCGGCATTCACCGGGGTGCTGCTGTTTGCGTCCAGCATCGTCGCCGGGTGGACGGAAAACTGGTTCGTCCTGCACCGCTTGGATTCGGCCCTGCGCTACAACCCGCGCATCACACACTGGCTGGGCGCACAACGGGCCGCGCGCTGGGCAGGCTTTCTGCGTGACAACATTTCTGGCTTTGCGGCCAACATCTCGCTGGGCTTCATGCTGGGGTTGACACCTGCGGTGGCGGGTTTTTTCGGCCTGGGGCTGGACGTGCGCCACGTGACGCTGTCCTCCGGGCAGTTGGGCGCGGCCACCGCCAGCCTGGGCCTGCAAAGCCTACACATGCCTGCGTTCTGGTGGGCTGTGGCGTTGATTCCCCTCAATGGCGCACTGAACGTGGGCGTCAGCTTTGTGCTGGCTTTCCGGCTGGCGCTGCGCGCGCAAAACGTCAGTGGCGTGGATCGCTCGCGGATCTACCACGCGATCCGTTCACGCCTGCGCAGCGCACCCATAGGGTTTTTCTGGCCAGTGCGCCCGTAGTGGCGTACAAAGCCCTCTGTCCTACACCCTGGCCGGTGTTTGGCATGTAAATTCCTTGGCAGGTTTCCTGCCACCGCCCGCCCCTGCCACCGCAGGCGGCGATGCCCATTGCCTGACCGCCCCCTTTGGGCCACCCCCGATCGACGCGGAGACACAATGACATGAACGAAATCCTTACCTTCTGGGCGCAGTGGCTGCGCCCCTCGGCCGGACTGCCCACGGTGCAATGGTCGCTGCTGCTGGCCGTTGCTGCGCTCACCGGCTATCTGTTCCAACGCCATGTGGGCTTGCCCAAGGTGGTTGGCTACTCGCTCGTGGGCACCGTGGCCGGGCTGGCGGGCTTTAGCGGCGCGGTTTGGCCGCTGCAGGGCATCGGCCTGTTTCTGCTGGAGCTGGGCATGGCCATCGTGCTGTTCGAATGCGGGGGCCGCACACCGCTGCGCTGGTTCCGCCACAACCCCATGGTGCTGGTGCAGAGCATTGCCGAGTCGGCACTGACCTACTTTGCCGTGTACTGGGTGCTGCTGTGGCTGGACGTGCCTGAGCGCGCCGCCATACCGCTGGCGCTCGTCGCCCTGGCCGCATCGCCCGCCGTGCTCACGCGCGTGGTGGCCGATACCCAGGCCGCAGGCCCGGTGACCGAGCGCGCCATCGTGCTGGCCACGCTGTCCACCCTGTATGCCTTGACGCTGGGCAGCGCACATGCCGAACTCATCAACCGCAGCAGCGTCACGCTGGTGGATCGCCTGTCCCCCGTGCTGGTGGTGCTGGGCGTGTCCATCCTCGTGGCGGCCGTGCTGGCGCTGGTGCTGCGCTCGGCGCTGCGCATCATGAGCCCCACGAGCGAGAACACCTCCATGCTGCTGCTCGCCCTGGTGGCGGCGGCCACCACGGTGGCCGCCCATATGGGCGGTTCTGCCCCGCTGGCGGCATTGCTGGCGGGCATGCTGATCAAGCAGATGCACCCGCGCCCCTGGGCCTGGCCTCGGCAGTTGGGCAGCGCCTCGTCCATGCTGACCATGCTGATGTTTGTGCTGGTGTCCACCGTGGCCGCACAGGCCGACTGGAATGCGCCGGTGGTCGGTGTGGTGCTGGCCCTGATTCTCGTGCGCCTGCTGGCCAAGGCCGTGGGCGTGGGCCTGGGCAACGTGGGCAGCGGTGCCAGTTGGCGCCAGGCGCTGTGGGTAGGCATGGCGATGACGCCCATGTCGGCCATTGCGCTGCTGATTGCCTCGCAGTTCGCCATGGCATCGCCTTCCACGGGCCACCTGATTGCCGGTGTGGCCCTGCCGGCCATTTTGCTCATGGAGGTGCTGGGCGCCATCCTGGCCACCGTGGCCATCTACCGCACGGGCGAGAGCTCCAAGCCCTGGTGGGCAGCTCTGGCACGCAATCGCCAAGGAGGAGACAGCAATGGCGCTTGAGGCCTTCCACCATTCCGAACCCCTGACGCTGGGTGTGGAGCTGGAGCTGCAGCTCGTCAACACGCACGACTACGACCTGGCCCCCTACGCCGAGGACATGCTGCGCCTCATGAAGAAGATCCCGCTGCCCGGCAGCGTGGTGCCCGAGATGACGAACAGCATGATCGAGATCTCCACCGGCGTATGCCACAGCAGCAGCGAGGTGCTGGGCCAGCTCATGCCCATCCGTGATGCGCTGGTCAAGTGCGCGGACAAGCTCAACATTGCCGTGGTCGGCGGTGGCACGCACCCATTCCAGCAATGGCACGAGCGGCGCATCTACGACAAGCCGCGCTTTCGCGAGCTGTCCGAGCTGTATGGCTACCTGTCCAAGCAGTTCACCATCTTCGGCCAGCATGTGCACATCGGCTGCCCCGACGCCGACTCTGCACTCCTCATGCTGCACCGCATGAGCCGCTACATCCCGCACTGCATTGCGCTGTCGGCCTCCAGCCCCTTTGTGCAGGGGCACGACACGCAGTTCGATTCGGCACGGCTCAACTCGGTGTTCGCCTTCCCGCTCTCGGGCCGCGCGCCCTTTGTGCTGACCTGGGAGGCCTTCGGCCAGTTCTTCGACAAGATGACGCGCACCGGCGTGGTCAAGAGCATGAAGGATTTTTACTGGGACATCCGCCCCAAGCCCGAGTACGGCACCATAGAGATCCGCGTGTTCGACACGCCGCTGACCATCGAGCGCGCGGCGGCGCTCTCGGGCTTCGTGCAATCGCTGGCCGCCTGGTTCCTGGCCGAGCAGCCCTTTATGCCCGAAGAGGACGACTACCTCGTCTATACCTACAACCGCTTCCAGGCCTGCCGCTTCGGGCTGGACGCGGTGTACGTGGAACCGGCCACGGGACAGCACATGCCGCTGCGCGAGCACTTGGTGCAAACGCTGGATCGCATTGCCGGACACGCCGCCACCCACGGCGCCACCGCTGCGCTGCACCTGCTGCGCAGCGAGGCACAGGCGGGCCAGAACGATGCCCGCTGGCTGCGCGAGCGCCAGCGCCAGGAGCAGCTCTTGGCCGAGGTCAGCCGCCAGGCGGCGCTGCGCTTTCGGGGCGGTGGCTGAGCCCCAGGCAATCCAGCGCACAATGCGCACCCATGGGTGAATTCGACCTGATCCGCCGCTTCTTCACACGGCCAGCCCCCGCGCCCGGTGTGGCGCTGGGTGTGGGCGACGACTGCGCACTGCTGCAGCCCACCCCCGGCATGCAATGGGCCATTTCCAGCGACATGCTGGTCGAGGGACGGCATTTTTTTGCGGGCACCGACCCCCAGCGCCTGGGCCACAAGGCCCTGGCGGTCAACCTCTCGGACCTGGCCGCCTGCGGCGCCCGGCCGCGCGGCTTCACCCTGGCGCTGGCCCTGCCCGAGGCCAACGAGGCCTGGCTGCAAGCCTTCGCCCAGGGCCTGCTGCAGCTGGCCGACGCGCACGACTGCCCGCTGGTGGGCGGCGACACCACGCGCGGGCCACTGAACCTGTGCGTCACCGTGTTTGGCGAAGTGCCCACCGGCCAGGCGCTGCTGCGCAGCGGTGCGCGGGCAGGCGACGACCTGTACGTGAGTGGCCACCTGGGCGATGCCCGACTGGCGCTGGAAGCCCTGCGGGGCCGCCTCCGCCTGCCCCAGGCCCTGCTGCAAGGCGCACAACAGCGGCTGGAACAGCCCACGCCGCGCGTGGCCCTGGGCCTGGCGCTGCGCGGCATTGCCAGCAGTGCCATCGACGTGAGCGACGGGCTGCTGGGCGACCTGGGCCATGTGCTGCGCGCCTCGGGCACAGGGGCCACGGTGGATGCGTCAATTGCTATTACTTTGATAGCTGCTTGCGCTGATTCAGAAAGCGCAAAGTGCCAATTTGACCTTGATTTTTTGCGGCAATGTGCGCTGGCCGGGGGCGACGACTACGAACTGCTGTTCACCGCCCCGGCGGCGCTGCGCTCTGCCGTGGCCCAGGCGGCGCAGGCCTGCGGCACGGCGGTCACGCGCATAGGGCGCATCGAGGCCGAACCCGGCCTGCGCCTCGTGGACGCCCAGGGCCAGGCGCTGGATGCGCAACGCTACGCCTCGTTCGACCATTTCGGCTGACGCGCGCGCCTTCCTCAAGGAATCTTGTCCAGCAGGCGCTTGACCGTTCCATCGGCTTTGAGCTGCTCAAAGGCCTGGCGCGTGCGCTCGACCACCTCGGACGGCGTTGAGAGGCTGTAGGCCATGTACAGACCGGTCGAGGCCTCTTGGAGCGTGAACACCCGCTCCAGTTGGGAGCAGTCCACCGCAGCCTCCTCACACAGCGGCTGAACCTCCCCAGCCGTGAGCGGCACCAGATCGACCTGGCCATTGACCAGCTTGCGGAAGTTGTCCAGCGGCTGGGCCGACACCACCAGCTTGGTAAAGCCCTTGGACTGCAGGTACTGCTGGCGCACGTCGTCGCGCATCACGCCGATGCGGTAGGCGCGCGCAGCATCCAGGTGGGGCACCTCCACCGCCCGTCCACGCCAGCGGTACAGGTGGTATTCGATCTTCATGATCTCGCCCGTCCAGTGGAACAGAGCTTCACGCGCGGGGGTGCGTGCAATCAGAAAGATCAGCGCATGGGGCTGCTTGAGCGCCAGATCGTAGGCCCGCGCCCAGGGGTACAGGTTCACCCGGTAGTCCTTGAAGCCCGCGCGCTGCAGTGATTGTTCGACCACCTCGGTCACCGGCCCCACCACCCGGCCATGCTGCACGTAGGTGTAGGGCGGAGCATCTTCGGTCACCGCCTGGATGGTCTGTGCCGACAATGAAGGGAGCGCACAGGCCCATGACAGGCCCCACAGTACCTTGGTGACAAAGCTCATGGCGTTGCTCCCGCAGAATCGACAGATGGAACGATAGGGCCTGCGACCCTGTTGCGCCCTGCTCCCTTGGCACGATAGAGGGCCTCATCGGCGAGGTGGTACAGCGCGTCAAACTCCACCGGCGCATCCGGACGGCTGACCGCCAGTCCAATGC
Source organism: Acidovorax sp. 210-6 (assembly GCF_010020825.1). Classification (GTDB taxonomy): domain Bacteria; phylum Pseudomonadota; class Gammaproteobacteria; order Burkholderiales; family Burkholderiaceae_C; genus Simplicispira; species Simplicispira sedimenti. The sequence goes on along the minus strand of NZ_JAACJE010000001.1, from coordinate 322,945 downwards.
TCACGGTCACCACCGACGCTGCCGCCGACTGGGGATGTGCGATGGCGCAGTCCTGGACCTTCGCCCGCAGGCGCTCGGCGACCCTGGTTGCACCCTCCTGGTCGGCCCCGGGCAGCAGCACGGCAAACTCCTCACCGCCGATGCGCGCCACCATGTCTCCGGCACGGATCAAGCCCGCTTGCAGGGCATGTGCGACGGTCTGCAGGCATTCATCCCCAGCGACATGCCCCAGACGATCGTTGTATGCCTTGAAGAAATCGACATCGCAGATCAGCAGCGCCAGCGGCATCTTTTCTCTGCGTGTCCGCCGCATCTCGATGGTCTGCAACTCATCGAAATGCCGGCGATTCGGCAACCCCGTCAAGGCATCGGTGCGCGCAAGGTTCTGAAGGCGCTGGTTGGCCGTTTCCAGCTCGGCGGTTCGCTCTTGCACCAGCATCGCCAAATGGTCTCGGTGGGAAGCGAGCTCCTGTTCGTATCGCTGCTGCTGTTCCAGGTAGGCCGACAAACTGTGCTGCAGCTGGTTGACCCCTTCCACCAGGTCGCTCAATTCATCCTGTGCGTGTTCCACCCGCTGCAGGCGAAGCAAGCCATGCAGATTGCCTGGCCGCACACGCGCCAGATGCAATGCGACGCGCTGCACATGCGCGGTCACCATGCGATTGAAGACCCCCATGATCAAAGCGGCCAGCAGCACGGACTGCAGCAACTGCACCAGCACAATGGACGACAAGGCGCCCCGAAGCCGTTGCCACAACACACTTTCATCACCCGCCAGTTGCAGCTCGCCCACCACCTGGCGCCCTCCGGGGAATGGCTCATAGGCGAGTTCCACAGTGCGCGCAGGCGCCCAACCCGGCCCAGACCATCCCGTGCGCGCCTGCTCAATGACCTCGGGGGCCTGGTTGGCCAGGGCCACCTTGACGGCCACCCGCCCCACCGATGGCACGCGGATCGCACTTTGCACATGCGCCTGCAAGGCGTCGCGGTCCAACTCCCAGATCGCCTTGGACAAGGTGGCCGCCGAGGCCTGCTCGATCTGCACCAGCTCGGCCTGCATGCGCTCGCGCCCCTCGGTCCAGGCCAACCCTGTGAACACCGCGACGCTCAGCACAATGAAGAGCCCACAGAACACCATGGTCGCCCATGCCAGCCGCACACCTAGTGACCGGCGTCGCAGCCCGGTGTGCGAGTCCTCCGACGGGGCAGCCTCACGGTCTGTCGGTGGGACTACTGCCATTTGCGCTGAATCCGGTCATAGGTGCCGTTGCGCACGATCGCTTGCAAGCCCTTGCGGAACTGCTCCACCATGGCATCGGGAGTCTGCGCGCCAAACGCCATGTAATAGCCGCCCTGGCCGCTCAAGGCGTCGATGCGCAGGACGTCCTGCAAGGTCTTGTCCGGCGCATGGCCCGCCTGGCGCACCAACTGGTACGCCGTCAAGCGGTTCATGATCCACAGGTCGATGCGGCCTTGCTGCAGCTTGTCGAAGTTGAGCTCGTTGCGGACACTCGACTGCAGGTTCTTCCCTTTATGGAAGCCCTGCGTCAACAAATACTCCTCGCCCACTGTTTGCTGCACCGTACCGATCTGCCAGCGCTTGGCGTCTTCGAGCGAAGCCAGCCGGATCTCTCGCCCCGTGAGGGCATACAGGTGGTAGTCCGCTGGAGCAATCACCCCGACCCATTTGAAGCTCTTTTCCCGCTCGGGCGTCCGCAAAATGGAGTAGATCAGCACTCCAGGGGTGCTAATGGCCGTTTCGTAGGCACGCGCCCAGGGCACGGACTGGAACTGCCCCTGCAGGCCCAGTTCCTTGAGCACTGCCTCGACAACTTCGGTGCCCAGTCCTGTGATCCGCCCGCGCTCGGTGTAGTTGTAAGGCGGAAACTCCTCGGTCAAAACGCGCACCGGTTCGGCGGCTGACACCGCACCAAATCCCGAACACACACAGCACAGCACTGCCACCCAACGCGGCCAGCCCCAGGGCGGTGATGCGCGTGCCATAGTAGGCGGCACATTGACGGAACGGGAAGCAGTTGTCATGGCAATCGGCAGAGGGTGGCGGGAAGTATCGACGCCCCTCAGCCAAGGGTCAAGCTCCACCGGCACCATGGCCACATGGCTATGCCTCTTCTCCCAACACTACAGCCATGCTCACTGCCATTTGCGCTGCAACCGGTCGTAGGTGCCGTTGCTGCGCAGCGCATCCAGCGCCTTGCGAAAGGATTCGACCGTGACATCAGGCGTCTGCGCGCCAAATGCCATGTAGTAGCCCTCGCTGCTGAGTTCCGGAATCCGATAGACCTTCAACAAGGTCTGCTGCGGGTCATCGCCCGCCTGGCGCGCAAGATAGGAGGCTGTCAGCTCACTCATGATCCAAAGATCCACCCGCCCGGCCTTCAGTTTTTGGTAGTTGTGCTCGTACTTCACGCTCGATTGAAGGTGCTTCCCTTTTTCAAACCCACGCTTGACCAAGAATTGCTCGCCTACGTCCTCGTTCACGGTACCAATCTGATAGTTCTTCGCGGCCTCCAGAGAATCCACCCGGTAGTGGTATCCCGGGCGTCCGTAGAGGTAATAGACCGTCGGCGCAATCACACCCACCCACTTGAAAGACTTGTCGCGCTCCGGCGTGCGTCCGATGCTGTAGATCAACACACCGGGGGTGGTGCGTGCCGTTTCGTAGGCACGCGCCCAAGGCATGGATTGAAACTGCCCCTGCCAACCCAGCTCCTTGAACACCGCCTCCACCACCTCGGTGCTCAGCCCCGTGATACGGCCGTTCTCGGTGTAGTTGTAGGGAGGAAATTCCTCTGTCAGCACTCGCACGGGCTCGGCTGCTCTGGCGGCCATACCTGTCCACACGGCGATGCACAGCGCGACCATCCAGCGTGCACGGCGCAGGCACATGGCCATGACCGCAAGAGCTTGAAGTCCCAGGTGCATGCGAATGGGCTGCATGAATACCCTTTCCATATTGAGCGCACCGTCACGATAGCACGGCACGCGCTCCCAGCAGCTGCTGCACCAGCGGATGGGCCACGCGGCGCTCGGTGCTGATGGCGTAGTACTGCTCCTCCACCCCCTCGCACGCACCCAGCAGGCGCACCTGAATGCGCCGCTCCAGTTCGGCCTGCGCGGCCACCGCGCCAGGAAACACACCCAGCCCCGTGCCACCAAAGGCCTCCAGCAAGGCGTTGTCCTCGAACTCGCCCACCACGCGCGGGCGCAGGCCCTGCTGGGCCAGCCATTGGTCGATCTGGCCGCGCACGATGACGTGCTGCGTGGGCAAAAGCACCGGCACCTCCTGCAGCGACGCCGGAAAGCCCTGCGCGGCCTGCTCCCACCACTGCGGCGCCGCGTACCAGCCCATGGCCGAGCGGCCCAGCGGGTGGTTGTGCACCCGCAGGTGCGGACGCAAGGGCGCGGGGTGGTCGGCCAGCACCACATCCAGCCGGTGCAGCGCCAGGTCGGCGAGCAACTCGGCCATTTCGCCTTCGTGGCACACCAGGCGCAGGCCCGGAACCGCCAGCACCGGGCGCAACAGGCGCTGCACTTCCAACTTGGGCAGACCATCGGCAATGCCCACCACCAGGCGCACGGCGGGTTGCTGCGCCTGGGCGCGCACCAGCTCGGGCAAGGCCTCGCCCAGCTGAAAGATCTGCTCCGCCTGGCGCAGCGCTGCCACGCCGGCTTCGGTCAGCGCCAGGCCCCGGCCTGCGGGCCGCAGCAACTGGCAGCCCAGGTCGCGCTCCAGTTCACGCACCTGGGCGCTCACGGTCTGCACGGCCATGTCCAGCCGCGCCGCCGCGTGGGACATGCTGCCTTCCTTGGCCACCATCCAGAAGTAATACAGGTGCCGGTAGTTGAATGGCATACTCATATTCAGATATTACAGGAATCAACTTCTCATTTCTTCTGCTTTTTTCTAAGCATCAATCCCCCTACCTTTGGAGCACCTGTTTTTTTCACTGGAGACCACACCATGAACTCACCCTCGCTTTACCGCTCCGGTGCTGCACACACCGGCATCGCCGCCACCCTGGGCACGCACCGTGTGCTGCGCAACACCTATGCGCTGCTGTCGCTCACGCTGCTGTTCAGCGCCGCCGTGGCCAGCCTGTCGGCAGCCCTGCGCCTGCCGCATCCGGGCCTGCTGCTCACGCTGGCCGGCTACTTCGGCCTGCTGTTCTTCATCCACAAAAAGCAGAACAGCGGTTGGGCCGTGGGCGGTGTGTTCGCCCTGACCGGCTTCATGGGCTACACGCTGGGCCCGGTGCTGGCGGCGCAACTGGCCCTGCCTGGCGGCGCACAGACCATTGCCATGGCGCTGGGCGCCACCGGTGCCACCTTCCTGGCGCTGTCGGGCTGGGTGCTGGCCACGCGCCGTGACTTCAGCTTCATGGGCGGCTTCCTGTTCGCGGGCATGGTGATTGCCATCCTCGCCGGGCTGGCGGCCATGTTCTTCCAGATGCCCGCGCTGGGTCTGGCGGTGTCGGCCATGGTGGCGCTGTTGTCGGCCGGTCTGATCCTGTTTGAGACCAGCCGCATCGTCAACGGCGGTGAAACCAACTACGTGCTCGCCACGGTGGGCTTGTTCGTTTCGCTGTTCAACCTGTTCACCAGCCTGCTGAGCCTGTTTGGCCTGGGCGGCAACGACTGATCGCCCCCTTTGCAAGGATTGTTTGCCATGACCACTTCCATCTCTCGTACCGCTGCCGCCGTCATCGCCCTGAGCATGGCCGCGTTCGTGTTGCCCACCACGGCCCATGCCAAGCGCCTGGGTGGTGGCGCGCGCAGCATCCCACCCTCCAGCATTGGCAAGGCCCCGGCGAAGCCTACGCCCCCAGCAGCACCCCAGGCCCCTGCAGCACCAGCAGCGCCAGCGGCAGCAGCGGCCCCTGCGCCCGCTGCGGCGGCAGCACCGGCCGCACCGGCCGCACGCGGACCCAGCATGATGGGCACCATGGGCGCCGCCGCCGTAGGCGCTGTCGCGGGCACCATGGCGGGCAATGCCTTGGCAGGCAGTGCCAGCGACAAGGATGCCAAGGCCAAGAAGGAAGCCGAAGCCCAGACCGCCGAAAAGGAAGCCCAGGAGCTGCAGCACAAGGCCGACGAAGCCAAGGCCAAGGCCGCCGCCGCACGCGCTGCGGCGCAGTAAACCCAGGCGTTCTGTGGCTGGCGGGCGCTGGCGGGCGCTGGCGGGTGCTAGCATGGTCGGCAGTGCGCCACGCACTGCTGATTCCGCATAGGAGACCCCCGCCGTGCCCCAGTCCCCTGCCCCTTCACACACCCGCTTTCTTCTGACGCCCACCCCCTGGGCCTGCGCCGCATTGCTGCTGTGCAGCACAGGCGCACTGGCCCAGGACGCCATGTCGCGTATTGCCCGCGTGACGGTGTATCCCGGCGTGGCGGCCGTGGAGCGCGTGGCCAAGGTGGCCGCAGGTGCCCGCAGCCTCACCATCGCCTGCCTGCCCGCATCGCTGGACGCGCAAAGCCTGCAGATCCAGGCCGACAGTGGCGTGCGCGTGGGCGAATTCCATGTGCTGACCGAGGATCGCGATGTGGCCACGGCCTGCGCCAGCCCGCTGGACGGCCGCATCCGCGAGCTGGAAGACCAGATCGCTGCCCTCAAGGCCGAGGCGGGTGGCCTGCAGTTGGTGGACCAGTACCTCAAATCCGTGGCGGCAGGCCCTGCGGCCGACGATGGCACGCCTGCCGCCCGCACCGCCTCCCCACCCCCAGCGCAAATTGGCAGCACCGCCGACGTGCTGCGCAAGACCGGCCAGGACACCAAGGCACGCAGCCACCAGCTGCAGCGCAGGCAGGAAGCGCTGGAACTGTCCCTCAAACCCCTGCTGGCCGAGCGCGAGCGCGTGGCCAGCCAGCGCACGCGCGTGGTGTCGGTCACCGTGAACCTGGCCGCCGAACGCGACGGCGAACTGCGCCTGAACTACCAGGTGCGCGGCCCCGGCTGGCAACCCAGCTACCGCGCCACGCTGGACACAACCAAGGCCAGCGTGCAGATCGAGCGCCTGGCCTTGGTGGCCCAGAACAGTGGCGAAGACTGGGGCAACGTGCAACTCCTGCTCTCCACCGGCCAGCCCCAGCGCGCCACCCAGGGCCGCCTGCCCCGGCCGTGGACTCTGGACGTGGCACCGCCACCCCCACCAGCCGCCGCCATGCCCATGGCGGCCATGGCTCCTGCTCCCGCCGCACCCGCACCCAAGGCCATGGAACGCCGCCAGGCCGAGGAGATGCCCAGCTTCGACGTGAGCACCGTGGACAAGGGCTTTGCCACCGAATTTGCGGTGCCCCAGCGCATTTCCGTGCCATCCAACGGCCAGCGCATCACCCTGGCGCTGGGCACCCACCAGGCCCCGGCGCGCCTGCTGGTGCGCGCCGCGCCTGGCGTGGAAGAAGCCGCCTACCTGGTGGCCGACATGGCCCCGCCCCCCGGCGTGTGGCCCGCGGGCAGCGTGGGCCTGTACCGCGACGGCGCCTACGTGGGCACCGGTCGCCTGGACTTTGCGGCACTCCCATCCACCGCACCGGGCGACGGGCCACGCACCAGCCTCTCGTTCGGGCGCGACGAGCTGGTGCAGGTGCGCGCTGAAGCCCCACAGCAAATGACCGGCAGTACCGGCCTGACCGGCGCGCGCACCGAGCGCCAAACGCGGCGCAGCTACCAGGTCGAGAACCGCCACAAGTCCGCCATCGACCTGCAGGTGCTGCACGCGGCGCCTGTTTCGCGCAACGAGAAGATCGAGGTCGAATCGCGCTACACCCCCCAGCCCGCCGAACTGGCCTGGAACGGCACCCCCGGCACCATCGCCTGGCGCCAAAACCTGGGCGCAGGCGCCAGCGCCAGCTTTGCCGCCGAGCACTGGGTGCGCTATCCCAAGGACATCCAGTTGCAGGAGCGTCCATGAGCGCGCGCCGGGCCGCTCCCAAGCAAGCTCGCACCGCAGTGCGAAGCACGAAGGTAGTCCAATGAGCGCCATTCCCTCGCTGCGCCCTGGCCCGCGCTTCCTGCTCGCCCACCCGGCCCACTGCATCGCCCTGGGCTTTGGCGCAGGCCTCTCGCCCAAGGCGCCGGGCACGGTGGGCACGCTGTGGGCCTGGCTGGCCTTTTTGGTGTTGCAGGCCTGGTTTGCCACCCCCCTACAAATGGGCCTGCTCATCGCCTTCAGTACCCTGGGCGGCTGGTGGGCCTGCACCGTGACCGCACGCCACATGGGCGTGGCCGACCCCGGCGCCATCGTCTGGGACGAGGTGGTGGCTTTCTGGCTGGTGCTGTGGCTGGCCATGCCCATGGGGTTCTGGGGGCAGTTCGCGGCCTTTGCGCTGTTCCGCTTTTTTGACGCCGCCAAGCCCGGCCCCGTGGCCTGGGCCGACAGCCTGTTCAAGGGCTTTGGATGGCGCGGCGGCTGGGGCATTCTGTTCGACGACTTCGTGGCCGCCTTCTGCACGCTGCTGGTGATTGCGCTGTGGAGGTTCTGGTGAGCCAGCCTGCCGCACCACATTTGCTATCAAATCAGGAGCTACTGGCGCTTGATGGTAAAGCGCCGGAGGCCATTTTGATTGATATTTCTACCCGCCTGCTGGCGCGCGGCCAGATGCTGGCCACGGCCGAGAGCTGCACGGGCGGCATGATCGCCGCCGCCTGCACCGACCTGGCGGGGTCGAGCCAATGGTTCGAGCGCGGCTTTGTGACCTACTCCAACGCCGCCAAGACCGAACTGCTGGGCGTGCCCGCCGCGCTGATCGCGCAGCATGGCGCCGTGAGCGAACCCGTGGCCCGCGCCATGGCCGAGGGCGCCATCGACCGCTCACACGCCCAGGTCAGCGTGGCCGTCACCGGTGTGGCCGGCCCCACGGGTGGCAGCGCCGACAAACCCGTGGGCACCGTCTGGCTGGCCTGGCATGTGGACGGGCACACGCACAGCGAGCGCTGCCAGTTTGCGGGGGACCGCGCCGCCGTACGCGGCGCCACCGTGTGGAACGCACTGGCCCAACTGGCCCACCTGCTGAGGTCTTGACGCAATACCCGACTCCGCGCAGCATGCACCTTGACGCCGCGCTCCATCTACACTGAAGCAGCCCTGCATTCCAATCTGCCCATGGCCCAGACGCGCACGTTCTCCCTCCGCAGCCTGCGGGGCCAACTCACCCTCTGGTTCAGCGGTCTGTCGCTGCTCACCCTGCTGTGCGTCGGACTGTATGTGGGTCGGCTGGCCACGCAGCAAATGGCGGCCTCTGCCGGGGCGGCCGTCCACGCCATGGCCTTGACGGCCGCCGACCTGCTCGGAGCAGGCCTGCGCGAACGTGAACAGGACATTATCCTGCTCAGCCAGGCGCCACATTTCACGCGCGGCGACCTGACACACCCCGACCTGTTGCCGTCTCTCTTGCGACGGCGCGCGTTGAGTGAGGAATTCGCATGGCTGGGCGTGGTCGATCCCCAGGGCAAGGTCATCCAGGCCGTTGATGGTCTGCTGCAAGGGCAGTCCGTGGCCCAACGGCCTTGGTTCATCGCTGCCCGCTCAGGGGTTTATGCAGGGGATGTGCACGAAGCCCTGCTTCTGGAAAAGATGCTGCCCAAACCACTCGACGGGGAACCGCTGCGCTTCATCGATTTTGCCGCCCCGATACGTGACTACAGCGGTGAATTGGTCGGCGTGGTGGGCGCCCACATCCATTGGCGCTGGGTTACCCAGACAGTGCAGACGGCGTTCGACCAAAGTGCGCGGGACAGTGGCGCCGAAATCCTGATCACCAACGCACAAGGGATCGTGCTTTACCCCCAGAAGTTGGCCCACCAGGTTCAGCTTCCGGCCGAGCTGCACACCGACCGCAACCAACGCACCACCGAAGTGCGCTGGGACGACGGCCTGGACTACCTGACGAGCATGGTTGCCGTGGATTCACGCACTTCCAGGAATCTGGGCTGGAGTATCGTGGTGCGTCAGCCCCTGCATCAGGCCCTGGAACCCGCTCACGCCATGCGCAACCGGTTGCTGGCGCTGGGTTTTCTGGCCGCCCTGGCGTTCGGTGCGGTGGCCCTGCGTCTGGCACTGTCGTTCAGCCGCCCCATCGAACAACTGGCCGAGGCCGCGCACCGCATCGAAAGCGGAGACAGTCAGGCGGATTTCCCGGAGAAAGGGCAACTGATCGAAGTAGACCAACTGGGCCAATCCCTCCGCTCGATGACCCGGACACTGCTGGCGCACGAGCGTGAGCTGGAAGCCGTCAACCAGTCGCTCGAAGCCCTGGTACAACAACGCACCGAGGCGCTGGAAGAAGCCAACCGCGCGCTCGAACACCTGGCCACGCACGACCCACTGACCGGCGTGTACAACCGCCGCCGCTTTGATGACAAGCTGAGGGAATGCTTTGACGCTGCCCGTCGAACCTCCCAAGGCTTCGCCGTGCTGTTGCTTGACGCTGACCACTTCAAGAAAGTCAACGACACCTATGGCCACCCCACGGGTGACACCGTTTTGCAGGAGCTGGCGCGTTTGCTGACCGGAACCATCCGGTCCGTGGACTTCGTGGCACGCTACGGCGGCGAAGAATTCGTCATCCTGCTGCCGCACACCCCCGAAGGCGCAAGCGCCATGGCAGTGGCCGAGAAAGCCCGCTGGGCCATCGCCCATGCCGGATTTCCGGGGCCTGGGCATATCACGGTCAGCGTTGGCATCAGCGTCTGGCAGGCAGACGATCCCAGTGCTGCGGCCACCATCGAGCGCGCCGATGCGGCCCTCTACCAAGCCAAAGCGGCCGGGCGCAACCGCGTCGTTCTGGGCTGATTCCCGCACGAAGCAAATGGCTTGAGGCTCCTCCAGCTCTGGCGCTCCTCAGGCCCCATGGCACTTCTTGAACTTCTTGCCGCTGCCGCACCAGCAGGGGTCATTGCGACCGGGCTCGGCGGGCTTGACCACGGGTTCCTGGCGCGGGCCCAGGCTGCGCCAGAGCTGGCGCAGGTCGTACACGGCCCAGATGGCCTCGCCGAAAGCCTCCACGCGCGCCATGCTTGTGCTGGGCGGGCCGTCGTCGCTGTACATGCAGACCTCGGGCTTGCCGGTGTCGTCCTCGGTCAGCGCAACGATGTGCTCCATGGCATCGTCCAGCCACTGTGCGGCTTCCTTGTCGCGCGGCGCAGCCCATTCCTCGGGCCAGTTTTCCACGGCGAACATGAAGCCCAGCGCCCAGATCTGGCCAAACGAGGGGATCTCCTGGCCCTGCATTTCGGCGCGCTCGGCCTCGGGCAGGCTGGCGATGGCACCGCGCATGTCCATGGCTTCGGGGGCGTAGGCTTCGTCTTCGTCCAGGCTTTGCACCTGCGCATCGAGCTGGCGCTGCACCTCGTCCCAGCGGTGTGTCCACAGCTCCAGAAAACGCGATTGCTGCGCAGCGTCGGCAAACACCTCCAGCACGGGCAGAGGCTCGCCCTCGGCCACCTCCAGCGGCAGGCCGTCGCCCAGCAGCATGGGCAGGAACTCGGCCGGTGGCACGGGGCGGCGCATGCAGGCCAGCGCGGCCAGAAAGCCGTCGCAGAACTCCCATTGGGGGATTTCTTCGGCGCGTGTGCGCAGGTCGTCAAGCAGGGTGTCGAGCTCGTCCAGCTCGTCGGGGCCCAGGGCCGGGCTGTGGGCAGGGGATTCAGCGTTCATCGGTGCACTTTATGATGCCCGGGGCGCTGCCGGATGCAAAGCCGCGGGGTGCGGCGTGCGCACGGCGGCAAGTGTAGCCGCCCACCCATGCACCGATGACCCTGACCGCCGCCACCTCCCCGCCCGACTACGCCGCCTTCCTGCGCGACCAGTACGCACTGCAAACCCCCAACGTGGCCAGTTACCGCCTGGGATCAGAGCAGGTCTGGCTCAAGAAGGCCGGCCCACGCCACAGCATGGCGCGCTACCGCGTGCTGGGGCTGCTGGCCTGGCTGACCCGGCTGCAGGTGCTGCGCCCGGTGCCTAACCTGGGTGGCAGCACCGCCATCGCGACCGAGGCGCGGCGCCTGCACAGCCTGGCCGCCCTTGGCTTGCGTGTGCCCGAGGTGCTGGCCCAGCAGCCCGAAGGCCTGCTGCTGCGCCACCTGGGCCGCCCCGGCGAGGCCACCCCGTCATTTGATGGCGAAATGCAGGCCGCCAGCGCCGCAGGCCCGCAGGCCGTACTGGCCCGGTGGCAAGAAGGGCTGGCCGCGCTGCAGGCCGTGCATGCTCGCGGCGCTTGCCTGAGCCAGGCCTTTGCCCGCAACCTGGTGCGTTGCCCCGACGGTGTGCTGGGCTTTATCGACTTCGAGGACGACCCCCTGGCCAGCCTGCCGCTGGCGCTGTGCCAGGCGCGCGACGCGCTGTGCTATGTGCATTCCACGGCACTGTATCTGCGCGAGGCCGGGGCATTGCCCGAAGCGCGGGCAGTCTGGGCGCACTGGCTGGCCGAGCAGCCTGCTGCACTGGGCGCCCTGCTGGTCACCACGGCCCAACGCCTGGCCTGGCTGCGCCACCTCCCGCAAGACCGGCGCTGGGGGCGCGACCTGCAGCGCGCCCGCGCCGCCTACGATCTGCTGAACCCCTCCTCCCACGCTGCTGCGACACCATGAACGTTTCCGACGCCGTACGACAGCGCCACTCGGTGCGCGCCTTCAAGCCCGAGCAACCACCGGCTGCCATGGTGCGCAGCATTCTGGAACAGGCCGCGCGCGCGCCTTCGGGTGGCAACCTGCAACCCTGGCATGTGCACGCCCTGGCGGGCGAGCCGCTGGCGCAGTTGCTGCACCTCGTGACCACCGCACCCATGCAGGAGGAGCCCGAGTACGCCGTCTATCCGCCCGACCTGTGGGAGCCCTACCGCACGCGACGCTGGCGCAATGCAGAGCAGCTCTACGCCGCCATCGGCATTCCACGGGAAGAGCGGGTGGCGCGCCTGCAGCAGATGCAGAAGAACGCTGAGTTCTTTGGCGCCCCCGTGGGGGTTTTCATCAGCATGGACCGGCGCATGGGCCCACCGCAATGGGCCGATCTGGGCATCTACCTGCAGACCGTGATGCTGCTGGCCACCGAGCAAGGGCTGGGCACCTGTGCGCAGGAGTATTGGGCGTTCCGCTCCCAACCCGTGCGCGCATTTCTGGGCCTGCCGCCCGAACGCCTGCTGTTTGCCGGTCTGGCACTGGGCTGGCCCGACGAGGGCGCAGCCATCAACCAGTGGCGCAGCGAGCGCGATCCGTTCGAGGCCTGGGGGGAGATGCGGGGGTTTTCAAATGACAATTAGGCGTTAACAGTGACTCACTCTGACGAACACTATGGGATCCACTAACCAAACGATGCCAGCCAATACTTTATCCCATCCTAAATATCGTGCAGACATTGATGGATTGCGCGCGATTGCCGTCCTATCAGTCGTCATTTTTCATGCGGCGCCGAACTGGTTGCGCGGTGGATTTATTGGCGTAGATATTTTTTTCGTAATATCTGGTTTTTTAATTTCAACCATTATTTTCAGCAATCTGGAAAGCAACACATTCAGTCTTCAAGAATTTTATGTTCGTCGCGTCAAGCGGATCTTTCCAGCCCTGATTTTAATGTTGACAACAACATTTGCATTCGGTTGGTGGGTGCTATTACCCGACGAATTCGCTCAACTTGGCAAACACATCACCGCAGGGGTGTTTTTCGTTTCAAACTTAGTGCTCTGGAGCGAAGCAGGATACTTTGATGCTGCCGCAGAGACAAAACCATTGCTTCACTTATGGAGCCTAGGTATTGAAGAGCAATTTTATATACTTTGGCCAGCATTGCTGCTACTAGCCCGGAAAAGAAAATACAACTTACTGACAACAATAGTTGCAGTGGGCGCAATATCTTTGGCGCTTAACCTCAAGGGCATAAAAAACAATGCGACGGCCACATTTTACTCCCCTCAAACACGAATCTGGGAATTGGTGGCAGGAAGCCTATTAGCTTGGATGAATTTGCACACCCATTCAAAACTGGGCAACCTCAAAAATACACTAGATAACTGGCTTCACCGCGCCCTATACACAAACAACCCCAAAGGCGATGGCAAAACATTATCAAATACACTTTCCGTATTTGGCGTAGCGTTGCTTGTATTTGGCCTTCTCAAAATCGAACCCAATCTTGGATTTCCAGGAAAATGGGCTATAGTTCCTGTATTGGGCACCATTTTTATAATTGCCGCAGGAGAGCAATCTTGGTTCAATCGGCTAATTCTATCAAATAGACTGGTCGTATGGTTCGGCCTCATCAGTTTTCCATTGTATTTATGGCACTGGCCCTTTCTTTCCTTTGCACGCATCATGGAAGAAGGACCTCCAGATGCATATATTCGGGCAGCTGCCGTCTTATTAGCAATAATATTCGCTTGGCTGACTTACCGCCTGATCGAAAAACCCATTCGATTCCGCGCATCGAGCCAATGGACAACCGGAGTTTTGTGCTCGCTGATGGTGAGTGCAGGTGCGCTGGGTTTTTTCACTTTTAGACAGGATGGGCTTGGATTCCCCATGCTTTCCCAGATCGACCATCATTTATTGGATCAGATTCGCGAACCACTCAATACACGCCTCTCCGATGGCTCATGTGAAAATTTGCTGGACTTTGCCATTGGTCCCGGCGCCGTGTGCCTCACAAATAATTCCGCACCCGAAGTATTATTCGTAGGCGACAGTCATGCCATGTCCATCAACAGCGCAGCCCATCTAGGAAAAATACCAATCAAATCCATGCTAATTGGTCTCCACGGTTGCTTACCTTTCAAAAATTATTCCGTATTAGACGGAAAATTGGACAAAGGATGCAATGCTCTTGTGGATCAATTGTTCGCTGTGCTTGGCAGTCATCCATCCATCAAAACCGTTCTTCTCAACACTCGCGGACCTGTATATTTTTCCGGATCCGGTTATGGCATCGAGGGCACCAGCAATTACTCAATAATTGCCTTGAACGGACAAAACTCGAGCCAAGAGGACATGTTTCACCACGGCTATTCACAACTCGCCAAAGATTTATTGCGGCTCAATAAAAACGTAGTATTCATCATTGACCCCCCAGAGTTGGGAGAAAATCCCAAAGGATGCATTGTCAGGCGACCTGTATTCATCTCAGACAAACCACTTTCGCTTTGCATTCAAGAGAAAGAAAAAGTCATTTCCCGCCAATCCATATATCGTGATTTGATAAAAAAGATTAGCAATGATAATCCACAAATGAAAATCTACGATCCTATAGACATATTTTGCGACAGCACTGTTTGTCACGGCAAAAAAAATGGCAGGCTGCTATATTGGGACGATGACCACATCAGCATAGAAGCAAGTCTACTAATCTTGAACGATATGCGCCAGAAAGCGCTTATACCCTAATTACCAAGGGGCACAGCAAGCGCCCAAGAGCATCATATGTTCGAACTCTCAATAGTTAGGCATAACGAAGACACCTCCACCCCGTGCGCCATGAGCCGCTTGCGCAGGCGCAGTACCGCCTGATCCTTGCTCAGCAGGATCGCGCGGTACTGCACGGCCAGGTCGATGAACTGCTGGTCGTCCGGGTCCTTGCACACGGCGCTGGCGCGCGGTGCGGGCGCTACGGTATGGGTCTGCGCGTCAAACGCTTGCAGCACCTGCGCGGCGCTGAGGCCGTAGTAGTCCAGGCGCGGCGCAATCTGGGGATAGCCCAGCACGCGCTCCAGCTCCACGCGCATGGCGGGCGCGGCGATCCAGCGCAGGGCGCCGCTGGCCAGCAGGGGCTTGAGGGGTTGCACGGCGGCATCGGCGAAGACCAGCAGGTCGAGCACGATGTTGGTGTCCAGCACCAGCGCGCGTGCTGCCGCCGCGCCGGGCTCAGGTGCCACCATCGGCGGACTCCGGCGCACTGCCCTGGGGCCGCGCGCGCACTGCACCGCGCACCATGTCGAAGCGGAACAGGCGGCATTCGATGGGGCCGTTCCACAGCGGTACGCGGCGCGACTCCTTCAGACGCATCTTGCCGGGCAGCTTGAGGTCGGGCGTGAGCATCCAGGCGGACCAGCCGGGGTAGTGCTTCTTCCAGTGCGCCGCCAACTGGCTGAAGAACTCGCCACCATCGTCGGTGTGCGCGGTTTCACGCCCCTGTGCGGCCCCTTGGGCGCGCAGCGATGCGCGCTGCGTGGCGTTCTGCCCCGCGGTACCGGCGGCGGCAATGCGCTCGCCGTAGGGCGGGTTCAGCAGCATCACGCCCGGTGTCTCGCACGGCGGCATGCGCTGCAGCGCGTCGCCACCCCGCAGTTGCACGGCCTGCGCCACACCAGCGCGCTCGGCGTTGCGCTGGGCGAAATCGACCATGCGGTGCGAAACATCACTGCCAAATATGCCGACAGGGCTTGCCTGCATTGCGTCAGTAGCTTCGTTTTTTATAGCATTCCAGACATGGGCCTGGTAGGGCAGGAGCTTTTCAAAGGCAAAACGCCGACGCAGGCCGGGCGCAATGCGGCAGGCCATCTGCGCCGCCTCGATGACCACGGTGCCGCTGCCGCAGCAGGGGTCGTACAGCGGCACGGGGGCCTGGCCATGCGGGTCCCAACCGCTGGCGGCGATCATGGCAGCGGCCAGCGTTTCCTTGAGCGGTGCGTCGCCCTTGTCCTCGCGCCAGCCGCGCTTGAACAGCGGCTCGCCCGAGGTATCGATATAGACCGTGGCCTCATCGGTCGTCAGATGCAGGTGGATGCGCACATCAGGCCACTGGGTGTTGACGTCGGGACGCACACCGCTTTTGGCGCGGAAGCGGTCGGCCACGGCATCCTTCACGCGCAGGGCGGCGAAGTTCAGGCTCTTGAGCGGGCTGTGCTGGGCTGTGACTTCGACCTTGAAGCTCTGGCGTGGGGTGAACCAGATTTCCCAGGCCACGCTGCTGGCCAGTTCGTAAAGGTCGTTTTCGCTGCGATAGGGCCGGTGCGCCAGTTGTACCAGCACGCGCTGCGCAAGGCGGCTATGCAGGTTGAGCAGCAGCGCATCGCGCCAGGAGGCGCGCAGCAGCACGCCACCGCGCCCGGTGAGCAGGTCCTCACCCGCCAGGCCGGTGGTACGGTGGGCCTCATCGGCCAGAAAGCCCTCGACGCCAGCGGCGCAGGGCAGAAAAATTTGGAGTTGGTTCATAGGCAGCCCCCAAGGATAAGGCCTGCGCCTGTGGAGGCAGGATCAAGACGATGCAGACGCCCGCAATTCCTGGGCGGGCACGGGTCGGCCGAACAGGTAGCCCTGGTAGCCGCCACAGCCCTGCCCGACCAGGAATTCGAACTGCCCCGTCTGCTCCACCCCTTCGGCCACCACGGTCAGACCCAGATCACGGGCCAGGACAACAATGCTGCGGGCAATCGCCGCAACGTTCGGGTCGGTCAGGATATCGCGCACAAAGGATCGGTCGATCTTGAGCGAGTCCAAAGGCAGCCTTCGCAGGTAGGTCAGCGAGGAATAGCCGGTGCCAAAGTCGTCCAGCGCAAAACCGATGCCATGTGCCTTGAGCTGCTCCATCTTGGCGATCACCTCCTCGACGTCCCGAAGCATCAGGCTTTCCGTCAGCTCCAGCCGCAGGCGCGAGGGCTGGGCCCCAGTGGTACGCAGACGCTTCAGAACCGACTCGACAAACTCGGGCTCATGGAACTGGCGGGCGCTGACATTGACCGACAAGGTCCACGCTGCCGTGGTCTCGTCTTCGGACCATTCGACCAATTGCTGGCATGCCGTTTCCAGCACCCATTGCCCCAAGGGCAGGATGAATCCCGTTTCCTCGGCCAGGGCAATGAATTCGCCCGGAAGCACCATGCCCCGCCGTGGGTGATGCCAGCGCAGCAGGGCCTCCGCACCGACCACCTTGCCGTGGATATCGACCTGCGGCTGGTAGTGCAGGCGAAAATCGCCCTGCTCCAGGCTGCTGCGCAAATCATTGTCGAGCTGCACACGCTGGAATACGGCCGCCTGCATCTGCGGATCGAAGAAGTGCAGCGCGTTGCGTCCCGCCGATTTGGACTGGTACATCGCCAGATCGGCCTGGCGCATCAGTTCATCGATGGTCGCCTTCCGCCCTTCGAACAGCGTCAACCCGATGCTGGGCGTGCTGCGCAACTCATGGCCCGCCAGATGGTAGGGCTGGTTGAGTGTGACGAGCACCTTTTCACCCACACGACGCGCCTGCTCGGCGGCCTCGCTTGCGTCGGCCGACAGCTCTTCGAGCATGACCACGAACTCGTCGCCTCCCAGTCGGGCGGCCGTATCGCTGGCCCGGATGGCTTCCTGGAGCCGACGGGCCACCTCCATCAGCAGCAGGTCGCCCACATCGTGGCCCAGGGTGTCGTTGAGCGACTTGAACTCATCCAGATCAATGAACAGCAGCGCCCCGTGGTTGCCCGTGCGCTCACCCAGCACCATGGCCTGCTGCAGGCGGTCGAGCAACAGTCGCCGGTTGGGCAGGCGGGTGAGCGGGTCATAGAACGCGAGATGGCGGATCTTTTCCTCGGCCTCCTTGCGCTCGCTGATGTCCGAGAACGCCGCCACATAGTGTGTGACCTGCCCATCGTCGCCGCGCACAGCGGAAATGCTCTGCAGCAGAGGGTACACCTCGCCATTCTTGCGCCGGTCCCAGATTTCGCCGAACCACGCGCCCCTGTCGGCCAGCGACTGCCACATGCCGACATAGAAGTCGTCATCGTGATGGCCGGACTTGAACATGGCCGGCGTACGCCCGATCACCTCTTCGGGCATGTAGCCCGTCATCCGGGTGAACGCACGATTCACCCGAAGAATGATGCCGTGTGCATCGGTCACGATCATGCCGTGCAGCGATTCAAAGGCCGTGGCGGCGATCCGCATTTCCTGCTCGATACGGCGGCTCTCGGTGATGTCGCGCAGCACCACCACGCGGTGCGTCGCTTCGCCCTGGCTGCCTGCCACCGGGTTGACCGTGGCTTCGTACCAGAACAGTTGGCCGTCGCTGCGCTTGCCCTGCAACGTGCAGGGCGCACCGGCGCTGTCCCACAGCGTGTTGCGGCCCTGGAGGTCAGTCCACAGAAAACCGGGCGGACGGCCAAGAACATCGGCCTCCAGGTACCCCGTGATGGCGCACATGGCCGCATTGACAAACGTGGTCTTGTCTTGCGCATCGACGATCAGAACGCCCTGCGAAATAGCCCCCAGCGCCTTGTGGTGCAGGCGTTGAATGACAGCGTGTTTCAAGCGCTCTTCGGTTTGCGCAATCCGGATCAGGTTGTCACGGAAGACGACCGAAGCGCGCGCCATATCGCCAATCTCGTCACCTCGCTCCTGGTCCGTCACCTGCACGGCATCCACGCGTGCATCCGGCGCCGCCAAGCGGTTCATGGCGGCAGTGATACGCCGTATCGGGTGGATGATGCCGCGCGCCAGGGCTCCGGCGATCAACAGGGTCAGCGCCATCGCCACCAAGGCTGCGCCGCCGCTCCACAAGACGACTTTTTCCGCACCCCTTTGGGCGCTGAGGGTGGCGTCCAGCAGATCCTGCGAAACGCGGTCTTCCACCCGCTTCATCTGGTCAATCTTCCAGGAGGCCAGATCGATCCAGCGGGCCACGATTCTGGTGGAGCGTGACGCCTTTCCCGATGTACCCAGAAATACCCCGGCCCGCATCTGCTCTATTTCTGCCAGATTGTCGTTGGACAGCGCCTGCTCCAGGAACTCCGTCTGCTCGCGGTCAGCATAGAAACGGAACTGCTCCAGAAAATGGGACTGCCGCTCCGTCAATCCGACAAACACCTGCCGAGCACTTGCGTCCTCTCGAGGCGCCGAGAAATAAGTGGCCCCCAAGGCCCGCTCCATGCCCGCCATTTCCTTGGCCTGCATTAAATTGACATATGCGTAAATGGCACGCGACAGTTCCGCACCGTTGCCCATCAGATGCATTTCGCGCACGATGCCAAGCAGGGCATCGATCAACGCGCTGTAGCGTGCGGACTGCACTTCCGTCGCCACCTGAAGCTGCGTGGCCTCCAGACGCCAGGCCGACAGGTTGGCCAGATCATCCCGGACTTCGGCAATGCGTTTTTTCAGGCGCGGTGCAAACCTTTCCGTGGGAAGCTGCGCAAGTGCCTGAGAAAACAGCTCTGCCTGCGCATCGGTAGCGGCATGGCGCTGCGCCTGCATTGCGCCAAAGTCCAGGCCTTTCGACCCCAGAAACGCCGCCGACAGGCCGCGCTCGCGCTGGATTTCGTGCACCAGTCCGCTGACCTTGGTGGCCAGATGCGTCATGGCATGCAAATGGCGCATGTCATCCGCCACGCGCTGCTGGTCCATCACCCCCCACAGGGCCAACATCAGAAAACCCGCAATCGGCAATGCCAGCGCCAGCATCATGCGCTGGCCAATGGGGGAGTTCTGCAGTCGGGAAAACATCTCAGCAGGGTCGGTTAGCAGAAAACGCGGCGCCGTTTCGCAAGTTCCACGTTTGCTCGGGATGTCCATTATGCGGGCTGACTCACGGCAGCGTGCGCCACTGCGCGACAGCGGCGCCTTTGGCCCTGAAGCCCCCACCACTTGGTTCCGCGCGCAGCACGTTTCCTGGCGCTACACTGGCTTGGACAGGCGGTTCCAGTCACAGCATTCGCACAGGCACCGCCCCGCTCGCTGTCCGCAGGCATGAGGGCACGCCCCTCTTTCCCACGCAAAGGCCGCTATGGAACCATCGCAGCAAGACACCGTGGCCCAGGTGCTGCACAGACACGCAGGCCAGGCCCACCGGCTGGTGCAGATCCTGCGCGAAGTGCAGGAACACACACACTGGCTGCCCGCACCCGTGCTGGAGCAGGTGGCCCAGGGCGTGGGCCTGGGCAGCGCCACCGTGCGCGGGGTGGCCAGCTTTTACCGCTTCTTCCATTTGCAGCCCGTGGGCCGCTACCACCTGCTGTGGAGCGACAACACCACCGACCGCATGCTGGGCAGCCGCTCCCTGGCCGAGCAACTGTGCAAGGCCCTGGGTGTGCAGGCCGGTGCTGCCGCCGCGACCGGTGCCTTGGCCAGCGTGGGCTATACCTCATGCACCGGCCTGGGCGACCAGGGCCCCGCATTGCTGCTGAACCAGCAGCAGGTACTCACCCGCATGGACGGAACCCGCGTGCAGGAACTCGCCCAGCGCATCCTGGCGCAGGAGCCCCCCAGCGCCTGGCCAGCAGAGTGGATGCAGGTGGAAGACCATGTCCGCCGAGCCGACGTGCTGCTGGGCAGCCCGGCGCTGGAGGGCGGCGCCCTGCGTGCCGTGCGTGGACGCGGAGCGCAGGCCACACTGGACGAGCTGGCCGCATCCAACCTGCGCGGGCGGGGCGGTGCGGGCTTTCCCACGGCGCGCAAATGGCAGGCCTGCCGCGATGCACCGCTCGCCCCCGGCCACACCCGCGTGGTGGTGTGCAACGCCGACGAGGGCGAGCCCGGCACCTTCAAGGACCGCGTACTGCTCAGCCGCCAGGCCGATACCGTGTTTGAAGGCATGACCGTGGCCGCCCGCGTGCTGGGAGCGCGTACGGGGTTTCTGTACCTGCGCGGCGAATACCGCTACCTGCTGCCTTCGCTGCGGGCCGTGCTGGCGCGCCGCCGCAAACATGGCCTGCTGGGTCCGCGCATCCTGGGCATCGAGGACTTTGACTTCGACATCGACATCCATGTCGGGGCCGGCGCCTACGTGTGTGGCGAGGAAAGCGCGCTGATCGAGTCGCTCGAAGGCAAGCGCGGCACCCCGCGCATCCGTCCGCCATTTCCGGTGGAACAGGGCTACCTTGGCCAGCCCACCTGCGTCAACAACGTGGAGACCTTTTGCGCCGCTGCACACATCGCCCTGCAGGGCAGCGCCTGGTGGAAGGGCCGTGGCACCACCCAGAGCACGGGCACCAAGCTCCACTCGGTGAGCGGCGACTGCGCCCGGCCCGGCGTGTACGAATACCCGCTGGGCGTGAGCGTGGCACAGGTGCTGCACGACTGCGGGGCACACGAGCCGCAGGCCGTGCAGGTGGGCGGCCCCTCGGGCATCTGCCTGGCCGCACCAGAATTCAAGCGCCGATTGGGCTTTGAGGATGTACCGACGGCGGGCGCCTTCATGGTGTTTGGCGCACAGCGCGACATGTTCGAGGTGGCGCACCACTTTGCCCAGTTTTTTGCCCACGAGAGCTGCGGCTTTTGCACCCCCTGCCGCGTGGGCACGCAGTTGGTGCTGCGCCGCATGGACAAGCTCGCCCTGGGCCACGGTTCCCCCTGGGACCTGCACGAGCTGCATGCGTTGGAGCAGTTGATGCACGGCACCACCCACTGCGGCCTGGGCGCCACGGCCACCCATGCGCTGCGCGACACACTGCAGCGCTTTGGCCCCGCCTTTGCCGCGCGCAGCCCGCAGGCCCACCTGGTGCCCGGTTTCGACCTGGACGCCGAACTCGCCCCCGCACGCCGCGCCACTGGCCGCAACGACGCACAAGCCCATTTGGATACGCTGGAATGAAGCAGTTTTTCCTGGACGGAGCCCCCGTGCCTTTCGAGGACGGTGACACGCTCATGGCCGCCGCCACCCGCGCAGGCCACCAAGTGCCACACCTGTGCTGGCACCCGCAACTGGCGCCCAGCGGCGCCTGCCGCCTGTGCACGGTGCAGGTCGATGGGCGCATGACCGCCGCCTGCACCACGCGCGCCAGCGAGGGGCTGGAGGTGCACAACCACACGCCCGAACTCACCGCCCTGCGCCGCCAGCTCACGCAAATGCTGTTTGTCGAGGGCAACCACTACTGCCCCGGCTGCGAGAAAAGCGGCAACTGCGAGCTGCAATCCACCGCCTACGCCCTGGGCATGGCCGACATGCGCCACGAACTGCTGATGCCCCAGCGTCCGGTGGACGCCAGCCACCCCGACCTGTGGCTGGACCACAACCGCTGCATCCTGTGCAAACTGTGCCTACGGGCCAGCCGCGAGCTTGATGGCAAGGACGTGTTCGCCATCGGCGGCTACGGCGCGCACACGCAACTGCTGGTCAACGCCCCCGATGGCCGCCTGGGTGCCAGTGCGCTGCAGGCAGACGACCACGCTGCCCACATCTGCCCGGTGGGCGCGCTGCTGCCCAAGCGGCGCGGCTTTGCCATCCCCATTGGCCAGCGCCACTGCGACACCACACCGCCACCGCCCTTGCCCCAGGACGCCGACCATGGTCCCACCTGAGCCCTCCCCATCCCCTGCGGGCCGCCCGCTGCGCGTGGCCACCGTGTCGCTGGCCGGGTGCTTTGGCTGCCACATGTCGCTGCTGGACATCGACGAGCGCCTGTTCACCCTGGCGGGCCAGGTGCAGCTGGACCGCTCCCCGCTCACCGACATCAAACGCTGCGGCCCCTGCGACGTCGGGCTGATCGAAGGCGGCCTGTGCAACACCGAAAACGTGGAAGTGCTGCGCGCCTTCCGCGCCCAGTGCACGCTGCTGGTGGCCGTGGGGGCCTGCGCCATCAACGGCGGCCTGCCTGCGCTGCGCAACGGGTTGGACGTGGGCACGCTGATGACCGAGGTGTACGCAAACAACCGCCCCGGCCTGGCGCCCGGCAGCGCCATTCCCAACGACCCCGAGCTGCCCCTGCCGCTGGCACGCGTGCACCCGCTGCACGAAGTGGTGCACATCGATCACTTTCTGCCCGGCTGCCCACCCAGCGCCGAGGTGATCTGGGATTTCCTGCACGCCGTGGTGCAAGGCCACATACCGCAGGCCGACCCCGCATTGATCCGCTACGACTGATGTCCACCACCACCCCAACTACCCCCAGCACTGCACCGCGCCGCGTGGTGATCGATCCCGTTTCGCGCGTGGAAGGGCACGGCAAGATCACGCTGCTGCTGGACGCCCAAGGCCGTGTGGAGCAGGCACGACTGCACATCGTGGAGTTCCGCGGCTTCGAGGCGTTCATCGTGGGGCGCCCGTACTGGGAAGTGCCGGTGATGGTGCAGCGTCTGTGCGGCATCTGCCCCGTGTCGCACCATCTGGCCGCCAGCAAGGCGCTGGACCAGGCCCTGGGCATCCACAGCCTTCCGCGCACGGCCGAGGTGGTGCGTCGGCTCATGCACTACGGGCAGGTCATGCAGTCCCATGCGCTGCATTTCTTCCACCTGTCCTCGCCCGACCTGCTGCTGGGATTTGACAGCGAGGCCACGCAGCGCAACATCCTGGGCGTGGCCGCAGCGCACCCCGACATTGCGCGCCAGGGCGTGTTGTTGCGCAAATTTGGCCAGGAGGTGATCCGCGTGACCAGCGGCAAGCGCGTGCACGGCACCGGTTCGGTGCCTGGTGGCGTGAACCGCCAACCCACGCGCGAGGAGCGCGATGCACTGACCGCACAGGTGCCGCAGATGCTGGATTGGTGCGAGCGTTCCGTGGAGCTGGCGGCCACGTTGCACGCCCAAGCGCCCGGGCTGTACGGGCACTTTGGTGCCATCCATTCGGGCTGGATGTCGTTGGTGGGGCCAGGAGGCGCAATGGAGCTGTACGACGGCCCCCTGCGCGTGCGCGACGCCCAGGGCACGCTGCTGCACGATGGCGTGCCGGTGCACAACTACCTGGATCTGATCGAAGAAGCCGTCGAGCCCTGGACCTACATGAAGTTCCCCTACCTGCGCGCCCAAGGGCGCGAGGCCGGCTGGTACCGCGTGGGTCCGCTGGCGCGGGTGAACAACTGCAGCCACATCCCCAGCCCGCGCGCCGAGGCACAGCGCCAGCGCTTTGTCGCACACGGGCCGGTGCAGGGCACGCTGGCCTACCACTGGGCACGCATGATCGAGATGCTGCACGCCATGGAGGTGATCGCCGAGCTGCTGCAGGACGAGGCTTTGCTGGGCGGCCCGCTCACCGCTCCACTGCCCGCCGAAAGGCCCACACACCGCTCCGGTGTGGGCGTGATCGAAGCGCCACGCGGAACGCTGATTCACCATTACGAGATCGGTGACGACGACCTGATCCGCTGGTGCAACCTGATCGTCAGCACCACGCACAACAACCATGCCATGAACGCCTCGGTGCGCGCGGTGGCTCAGGAATATTTCGATGGGCACAGCATCACCGAGGGCCTGCTCAACCGCATGGAAGTGGCCGTGCGTGCCTACGACCCCTGCCTGAGCTGCGCCACGCATGCCCTGGGCAGCATGCCGCTGCAGGTGCAGCTGGTGGACGCTGCAGGCCAGGTGCGCGACAGCGTGCTGCGCCATGGCGATGGACGCATCGAACGCAAAGACAGCCGCACATGAGCGCACCGCTGCTCGTCCTGGCGGTAGGCAACCCCAGCCGGGGGGACGACGCCCTCGGCCCCATGCTGCTGGAGCGCCTGCAAGCCGACGGATGGGACGCGGGCGGCCAGGTGGAATTGCTGTGCGATTTTCAGCTCCAGGTGGAGCACACACTGGACCTGCTGGGCCGCAGCGCCGTGCTGCTGGTCGATGCCGCGCGGCCCGGCGTGGTGCAGGGCGCGCAGCTGTCCAGCCTGCAGCCCTGTCCAGAGCGCCCGGCGCCTGCCAGCCACGCGCTGGACGCACGCACCCTGCTGGGCCTGGCGCTGGCGCTACAGGGCACCGCTCCACCGGCATGGATGCTGGCCATCGAAGGCGCAGCCTTTGGCCTGGGCGAAGGCCTGAGTCTCCAGGCCCAGCAACACCTGGATCAAGCGCACCGTCTGACGCAGGCGTGGGTGAGCGAGCAGCTGGCGTGCGCAGGATGCGCAGCGCTCACAAGCCCTGCCGGGGCTGCATGAGCTTGCCGTAAAGCTCCTGCGCGGGCAAGGGCCTGCTGAACAGGTAGCCCTGCATCAGATCACAACCGGCAGCCTGCAAAAACGCGCGCTGCTCCTCCGTTTCCACCCCTTCGGCCACCGTCTGCATGCGAAGGTTGCGCGCCAGCCCGATGATGCTGTGCACGATGGCTGCACTGTCAGGGTGCACCGTCGCGTCCTGTACAAACGAGCGGTCGATCTTGAGCTGGTCGATCGGAAAGCGCCGCAGGTAGGCCAGTGAGGAATACCCGGTGCCGAAGTCATCCACCGCCACACCCACGCCCAGCGCCTTGAGCTCTGCCAGGGTTTGGCTTGCCCGCTCGGCGTTGTGCATGACCACGCTCTCCGTGATTTCCAGTTTGAGCTGGCGCCCCCCCAGGCCTGCCTGGCGCAGCGCCTGGCGCACGCTATCGACCAATCCCTCGTCCTGGAACTGGCGCGCCGACAGGTTGACCGCCACGCGCAGTTCCAGCCCTTGGGCCTGCCACTGGCGCACCTGCTGGCAGGCGTTCTCCAGCACCCACTGCCCAATGGGAACAATAAGCCCCGTTTCTTCGGCCAATGGGATGAACTCGGCCGGCGACACCAGCTTGCCGTCCTGCGTCTGCCAGCGCACCAGCGCCTCCACATCGTTGACTGCCTGGGTGGTCAGATGCATCAGCGGCTGGTAGTGCAGGCGCAGCTCGCCTCGCTCCAGCGCACGGCGCAGGCGGGCTTCGAGTTCCAGCTTCTGCAGTGCCTGGGTATTGAGGTCAGCGGTGTAAAAGCACAGGGTGTTGCGCCCCGACTCCTTGGCGCGGTACATGGCCGCGTCGGCGTTGCGCAGCAAGGTGTCGTAGTTGGCACCGTCCTGCGGAAACAGGCTGAGACCGATGCTGGCCGAGAGCGTCAGCTCGTGCTCCTGCAGTTGCAGCGGCTGTGCAATGTCTTGCAAGATGCGGTGAGCCACCATAGCGGCCTGCTGTGCGTCGGCCAAGTCGGGCAGCACGATGACGAAATCATCGCCCCCCACGCGCGCTGCCGTGTCGCAATCGCGCAGTTGCGCGGCAATGCGCCCGGCCACGGCACGCAGAAGGGCATCGCCGCTGGCATGGCCCAGGCTGTCGTTGATGCGCTTGAAGTTGTCCAGATCCAGGTACAACAAGGCCACATTGCCACGCTGCTTGTGCGCCAGCGCGACGGCCAGATCTGTGCGCTCCTTGAGCCGGTTGCGATTGGCCAGGCCAGTGAGTTCGTCCAGATTGTTCTGGCGCTCGAGCTGCTCCTCGTAGCGCTTGCGATCGGTGATGTCGTTGATGATGCCCACGAAATGCGTGACCTGTCCTGCGTCATCGGGCACCGGGGCCAGAGACAGATCGCACCAGAACAGGGTGCCATCCTTGCGCTGGTTGCTCAACTCAACCTGCGCTTCGCCGCGATCCCGGATCGCGGCAGCCACCTCACGCATACCGGGCTGGCCCTCGTCGCCCTTCAGCAGAAACTCTGGGTCGCGCCCCAGCACATCCGCAGCACTGTAGCCTGTGATGCGCTCAAAGGCGGGGTTCACATACTCCAGCACCAGCGCATCGGACTTCCGTGCCAGCAGCATGATGCCGTTGGCCGAGGCCTGCACAGCACTGCTGCTGAGCCGGTTCGCTTCCTCGGCGGATCTGCGACGCGCCTCCTTCTCTAAGTTGGTCAGGGCAAAGCACACATCCGTGACCATCTCCTGAACCAGATTGCGCAGCTCGTCATCGAAAAACCCCCTCTCGGCGGCGTACAGCGTCAGACTTCCGACGACGCGCCCATCAATGCGCAACGGATAGCATGCGCCTGCGGCAAAACCGTGGCGCAGGTAGTCTTCGCGCAAGGGCGCCAGCACCGGATCAGCCTGCAAGTCATTGCAGAGATACGGTTCCCCTCGCGCCAGCGACCATTCCACCAGCGTGCGTGATGGTCCGCGCATACCCAGCGGCGCCATACGTGCAAACCACGCCGGTTCCTCGCCGCATCGTGCCACCGGCGTCACCTCACCAGTTTCGTCGTGCACGACCCCCACCCATGCCATGCGCAAGCCACCGCGCTCCACGGCAATGCGGCACAGCTGGTTGAACAGCGTGTTGCGGTCGCTGGTATGTACGATGGCTTGGTTGGTTTCACTCAGCGCGGCATACAGGCGATTGAGCCGCACGATGCGCTGGTGCGCAAGGTTCAGCTCAGACAGGCGTTGCTCCAGCTCCAGGCTGCGCTGCTCCAGCTTGCGCACCAGCACGGCGTTGTACATGCTGAGCATGTCCGACTCGGGCAACGTGGAGGCACGCGGCGCCAACTGGCGCTTCCACGCCGCATCCATCACCGCCTGCACACGCTGCATGAAAACATCCGGCTCGGCGGGTTTGACGATGAAGGCATCGGCACCCATGTCGAGGGCCAGTTGTTCGTCCTTGGGTTCGGTGTAGGTAGCGGTATAGACGATGAAAGGAATACGGCACAAGGTGTCGTCCGCCTTCCAGTTTCGCAGCAAGGTGTAGCCGTCCATGACGGGCATCAGCAGGTCGCTGACCACGAGGTCGGGGGGCTGCGCGCGCGCCAGCTCCAGGGCCTGGGCGCCCTGGTCAGCT
The DNA here is from genome assembly GCF_010020825.1 of Acidovorax sp. 210-6. GTDB lineage: Bacteria > Pseudomonadota > Gammaproteobacteria > Burkholderiales > Burkholderiaceae_C > Simplicispira > Simplicispira sedimenti. The sequence goes on along the minus strand of NZ_JAACJE010000001.1, from coordinate 295,553 downwards.
TCTTGCACCGCATAGCCATGGCCGCGCAGCAATTGGCACAGCAAGTAGCGGTTCTCTTCGCGGTCGTCCACCACCAGGGCACGCATCACCGGGCCTCCGGCACGAAGCGCTCGACCAACGCCACAAACGTCTGCGGGTCAATGGGCTTCTCGATATAGCCGTCGCAACCGGACGCCAGACAGCGCTCACGGTCACCAGCCATGGCGTAAGAGGTGACCGCAACGATGGGTACTGCAGCGCTGCGCGGATCCGCGCGCAATGCCTGGGCCACCGCATAGCCGTCCATGCCGGGGAGCTGGATGTCCAGCAGGATCAGCACCGGATCGACCGTACGCGCCAACGCCAGCCCGCTGGGTCCATCTTCGGCATGAACCATTTCCCAACCACTGGCTTCCAGAAGAAAACCCGCGAGGTAGCGGTTTTGCGCGTTGTCCTCGATCATCAAAATGCGGCGGTTCATGCGGTTTCCCCCTGCTCAGGCGCTTGCAAGGGCAGCACGATGGTGAAGGTACTGCCCTGACCCCAGGTGCTGGCCACCTCGACACGCCCACCCATCAGGTCGGCCAGACGACGGCAGATGGCCAGGCCCAACCCGGTCCCATCGTGCTTGCGTGACAGCGCGGAGTCAATCTGGTGGAAGGGTACAAACAAGCGCGCGATGTCTTCCTCCCTAATGCCCATGCCGGTGTCGCTGATATCCAGGCGCACCATAGTGCGTACGTCGCCATCCTTTGCCGAGGGTTCGTCAAAGCACGACACGCGCAATGCCACATGACCGGTCTCAGTGAACTTTATGGCATTGCTCAGCAAGTTCAGCATTACCTGCTCCACCCGCCGCGCGTCGCTGAGCATGCGATCCAATCCCTGGGGCACCTCCACCCGCAGTTGCAGGTGTTTTTTGTCGGCCAGCGGACGCACGATGTCCAGCACCTTGCGGACCGACTGCACCAGATCGAAGGGCTCACGCGAAACCTTGAGCTCACCCGCCTCGATCTTGGAAATGTCGAGCACGTCGTTGATGAGCGCCAGCAGGTGACGTGAGCTGTCGCGCACCATGCCCAATTGTTTGCTTTGCTCTGCCGTCAACGGGCCCGCCAGACCCTGGAGAATGATGCCGGTGAACCCGATGATGGAGTTGAGCGGCGTGCGCAGTTCATGGCTCATGGTGGCCAGGAAGGCCGACTTGATACGGTCTGCCGCCTCGGCCGCCTCCTTGGCCTGGCGCATCGCCTCCTTGGCGGCACGCTCGGCCGTCACGTCCTCCATCACACCCACCAAGCCACGCGAGAGATCGGAGGGATCGAGCGCGCGGACATAGATGCGACTCCAGAACAGACTTCCATCCTTGCGACGCATCTGTTCCTCGCGCTGGTGCGTCGCACCCTGCCCCGCCAGCGAGTAGATGATGTCCCCCGCCTGCTGGTAGGCCTCTTCGGAGGTGTACCAAGCCTGCGGTGTCGTGCCCAGCAACTCGCCAGCGCTGTAACCCAGCATCTGCTCCAGTTTGCCATTGCAGCGGCGCACCACCCGATCCTGCAACAGCACGATGCCCGAATGGACGGCTTCGAAGATGGCCGCCTGCTCATCGTGCGCAGCCTTGAGCGCTGCCTGCGCCTCCCGGATCGGGGTGATGTCCACGATCACTCCCACCAGGCCCAGGGGCTGACCCTCCGCGTCCTGAAATCCACTGACGGCGTACAAGGTCTGGTGCACCTGCCCGTCCACAAAAGGCATGGCGGCCTCGCGCGCAATGCGGCTGCTTTCGGCCAGAACGCGCGCGTCTTCAACCTGGTAGGCATGCCGATCGGACAAGGGCAGGTAGTCCAGCTCCAGCACGGTCTTGCCCACAAACGACGCACGCAGGACGCCAAACGCCTCTTCGTAGGCCTTGTTGCATCCGCGAAAACGCAGGTCTGGCCCCTTGTAGAAAATGGGATTTGGAATGTGATCGATGATGGCCTGCAGGAACGACCCCAATGCGGCCAATTCGGCCGTGCGCTCCTGCACGCGCACCTCCAGCCCCTTGGCGTGGGCATGCGCCTCTTCGTACAGACGGGCGTTCTCCGTGGCCAGCGCCTGAATCTCCCCGTTGTTCTTGCGCAGCTGCGCCGTGCGGACAGCCACCTGCCTGCGCAATACCCACAGACCCACCACGCTGGCCAAGAGCAGGGCACCAGCAGCCGAGCCCACAGGCAGCAGCCAGGACGGGGTGGCAGTGCGCACCTCATCCACGGCCCAACGCCGCAAGGAGCGGAAATAGAGCGAGTCAGAATCCTGTTTGAGCGCCCGCAGATGGCGATCCAGGGTCTGCAGCAATGCGGGGTCACCGTTGCGCGGCGCCGCAAAGAACAACTGTGAGGGACTGAAGATGATGGCCGTGTCCTGCAGGCCATAGCGCGGGGCGTTGCGCACCCCATAGAAACGGTTGGTCACCACCGCATCGGCCTGCCCCTTGGCCACGGCGCCAAAGGCGGCGTCGTAATCGGGCCGAACCACCCATTGCACCTGCAGGCTGAAGCTGCGTGCCATGTCGTCCAGCTGGCGCTCCTGTACGGAACCGCCCAGCACGGCCACCCGCTGACCCTGCATATCCAGAATGGAGCGGATCGGACTGTCCTTGCGTGTATAGACCTGGTTCCAGCTCGACAGCACCGGCTCATCATGGAAGGCGTAGCGCCCTTCACGCTCCGGATTGCGAGCCACATCGGGCATGAGGTCAATCTCGCCCCGCTCCAGACGCTGCAGGCCTTCGGCCCAGGTTCCGGGCACAAACTCCAACTCCCAGCCCTCTTGCCGCGCTATGCCTTGCAAGAGATCCACAAAAATGCCTTCGGCCTTCCCGTCAGTGAAGGCGACCTTGGGACTGTTCTGGTACACCCCGATGCGCAGCTTGTCTGCACCCCAGGCAGGCGCCAGCACCCAACACAGGCAAAGGCTGACCAACACCCCCCTCACGACGCCCAGGCAGACGCCATCCAACCCACGAGCCCGGCGTTGATGCGACATGGAACGATCCTCCCTGCGGGCATTCGACGCCCACGCTTGCATCGAAAACATGATACGCGCGCACCGTGTCGGACAACAATGGCAAAAATGTATCCACGGTGCCTGGCGGGAACGCGTTGGTGATTCGCCCCAGCATGCCGGGTCCATGCACCGTTTCACTGATCCGCATCAAAGACCCCGCCCTGCGCACGCCGAACCCAGGGATTTACCCGAGAGCCACCGCCCTGCCCACACGCCTAGACTTTGGCATCCTGCACCATCGTGGCTGCAGGCCCGAGGACAGGAGCTCGCCTTGCAGCCTACCCACACGGACCCTCCAGACTACTTCCACAAAGTTGTCGATTGCCAGTGGGCCTGTCCTGCCCACACCCCCGTACCCGAATACATCCGCCTGATCGGCCAGGGCCGCTACGACGATGCCTACATGGTCAACTGGGTTTCCAACGTGTTCCCCGGCGTGCTGGGCCGCACCTGCGATCGGCCCTGCGAACCCGCCTGCCGGCGCGGCCGGGTGGAAGAAAGCAATGGCGCGCACCCCGAGCCCGTGGCTATCTGCCGCCTCAAACGCGTGGCGGCAGACCACAAGTCCGGCGTGAAACTGCGCATGCCTGCCATCGCGCCGCCCAACGGCAAGCGCGTGGCCTGCGTGGGCGCCGGGCCGTCATCCCTGACCGTGGCACGCGACCTGGCGCCGCTGGGCTACGAGATCACGGTGTTCGATGGCGAGACCCAGGCGGGCGGCTTCATCCGCAGTCAGATCCCGCGCTTTCGCCTGCCCGAGTCGGTGATCGACGAGGAAACCGGCTACATCCTCGACATGGGGGTGCACTTTCGCAGCGGCCAGCGCGTGGATTCCCTGCGTTCACTGCTGGCACAAGGCTACGACGCCGTGTTCGTGGGCAGCGGCGCGCCGCGCGGGCGCGACCTGGACATTCCTGGGCGGCGCGAGATCCAGGACAACATCCACATCGGCATCGACTGGCTGGCATCGGTGTCCTTCGGGCATGTTTCGCAGATTGCGCCGCGCGTCATCGTGCTTGGCGGTGGCAACACCGCCGTGGACTGCTGCCGCTCGGCACGGCGCCTGGGCGGCACCAACGTCAAGGTCATCGTGCGCAGCGGCTTTGACGAGATGAAGGCCTCGCCCTGGGAAAAAGAGGATGCCCTGCATGAGGGCATCCCGATCCTGAACTTCCACCTGCCCAAGACCTTCGAGCACAACAACGGCAAGCTCACGGGCATGACCTTCGAGGTCGTACGCGCCGAATACGACGCACAAGGGCGTCGCCACTTGTTGCCCACCGGCGAACCCGATGTGCTGGTGCCCTGCGACGTGGTGCTGATCGCCGTGGGCCAGGAAAACGCCTTTCCCTGGATCGAGCCCGACCTGGGCATCGCCTTCGACCGCTGGGGCCTGCCGCAACTGACCGAAGGCACGTTCCAGTCCACGCTGCCACAGGTGTTCTTCGGCGGCGATGCGGCCTACGGCCCCAAGAACATCATCACCGCCGTGGCCCAGGGGCATGAGGCGGCGGTCTCGATCGACCGCTTCCTGCACGGCGAGGATGTGCGCCAGCGCCCTGCGCCACGCACCCTGCTGCGCTCCACCAAGATGGGCATCCATGAATGGAGCTATGACAACGATGTCTCCAACGATGCCCGCTTCAAGGTGCCCTGGGCACAGGCCGAGGTGGCACTGGCCAGCATCCGCGTCGAAGTCGAGCTCGGCTTCGATGCGGCCACCGCCTTCAAGGAGGCCAGCCGCTGCCTGAACTGCGACGTGCAGACCGTGTTCAACCGCGCCACCTGTATCGAATGCGATGCCTGCGCCGACATCTGCCCGATGGACTGCATCACCTTCACCAGCAACGGTGAGGAGACCGACCTGCGCGGCCGCCTCAAGGCCCCGGCGCGCAATCTGGCGCAAGACCTGTTGGTGTCGGCACCCCTAAAGACCGGGCGCGTGATGGTCAAGGACGAGGACGTCTGCCTGCACTGCGGCCTGTGCGCCGAGCGCTGCCCCACCGGCGCCTGGGACATGCAGAAGTTCCGGCTCGACACCACGCAGGCCGGGCCGTTGTGCCGGGACACCCGCGCCACCCCACGCATGCCGGAGGCCGCATGAAGCGCATCGAAGCCATCAACGACTTTGTCATCAAGTTCGCCAACGTCAACGGCTCGGGCTCGGCCTCGGCCAACGAACTGTTCGCCAAGGCCATCCTGCGCATGGGGGTGCCGGTGAGCCCGCGCAACATCTTTCCCAGCAACATCCAGGGCATGCCCACCTGGTACGAAGCCCGCGTGTGCGAAAAAGGCTATCTGGGGCGGCGCGGCGGCGTGGACATGATGGTGGCCATGAACCCGCAGACCTGGGACGCCGACGTGGCCGAGATCACGCCGGGCGGCTACCTGTTCTATGACAGCACGCGCCCCATCCCTGCCGCAAAGTTCCGCCAGGACATCGAAGTCATCGGCATGCCGCTGACCGAGATTAGCAACAACACCTACTCCGACCCCCGCCAGCGCCAGCTGTTCAAGAACATCATCTACGTGGGCGCGCTGTCGGTCTTGCTCGACGTGGAGGCCGAAGTCTTCGAAAAGCTCTTTGCCGAACAGTACCGGGGCAAGGAAATGCTGCTCGACTCCAACGTGCGTGCCCTGCACCTGGGGCGCGACTACGCCCGCGAGCACCTGCAGGCGCCGCTGGGCATCCGCGTGCAGCGCGCCGACCAAGTGGGCGACCGCATCTTCACCGACGGCAACAGCGCCGCTGCGCTGGGCTGCGTGTACGGCGGCGCCACCGTGGCGGCCTGGTACCCGATCACGCCGTCCTCCTCGGTGCCCGAGGCCTTCCAGAAATACTGCGACAAGTTCCGCGTGGACCCCGATACCGGCCGCAGCAAATATGCCATCGTGCAGGCGGAGGACGAGCTGGCTTCCATTGGCATGGTGGTGGGTGCGGGGTGGAACGGCGCACGTGCCTTCACGGCCACTTCGGGGCCGGGCATTTCGCTGATGACGGAGTTCATCGGCCTGGCCTACTTCGCCGAGATTCCGGTCACCATCATCAACGTGCAGCGCGGGGGACCGTCCACCGGCATGCCCACGCGCACGCAGCAGTCCGACCTGCTCGCCTGCGCCTACGCCTCGCACGGCGACACCAAGCATGTGCTGCTGTTGCCGGAGGACCCGCACGAGTGCTTCGAGCACGCTGCCGCCGCGCTGGACCTGGCGGACCGGCTGCAGACACCCATTTTCGTGATGACCGATCTCGACATCGGCATGAACCAGCGCCTGTGCAAGCCCTTCGCCTGGGACGATGCGCGCCAATACGACCGTGGCAAGGTCATGACCGCCGAAGAGCTGGAAGCCGGCAAGGATTTCGGCCGCTACAAGGACGTGGACGGGGACGGCATTCCCTGGCGCACCTACCCTGGCACCCACCCCACCAAGGGCAGCTTCTTCACACGCGGCACCACGCGCGACCCCTATGCCCGCTACTCCGAGCGCGGGCCGGATTACATCTACAACATGGAGCGCCTGCTGCGCAAATTCTGCACGGCAGCGGACCTGGTGCCCCAGCCGGTGCTGCGCCCTGCGGCGCGGCCCACGGCCCTGGGCGTGATCTATTTCGGCTCCACCAGTCCGGCCATGCAGGAGGCACTGGACGTGCTGGAGGCTGAAGGGGTCCATCTGGACGCCATGCGCCTGCGCGCCTTCCCCTTCCCCGAGGTGGTGGACCAGTTCATCGCTGCCCATGAACAGGTGTTCGTGGTGGAACAGAACCGCGATGCCCAGATGCACGCCCTGCTGGTCAACGAGCTGCAGGTGATCCCGGCACGCCTCATCAAGGTGCTGCACTACGACGGCACACCCATCACCGCGCGTTTCATTGCCCAGGCCATCCAGAAGCATCTGCAGGGCGCCCAGGCATCGCTCAAGGAGGCCGCATGACCTACCTGGCCAAACCCCGGCTGCACCACCCCACGCTGACCAAGAACAAGGTCGGCTACACACGGCGCGACTACGAAGGCCGCATCTCCACGCTGTGCGCGGGCTGCGGGCACGACTCCATTTCGGCCGCCATCATCCAGGCCTGCTGGGAGCTCGACATCGAGCCGCACCGCGTGGCCAAGCTCTCGGGCATCGGCTGCAGCTCCAAGACGCCGGACTACTTCCTTGGCGCCTCGCACGGCTTCAACACCGTGCACGGACGCATGCCCTCGGTGCTGACGGGCGCCAACCTGGCCAACCGCGACCTGCTCTACCTGGGCGTGTCGGGCGACGGCGATTCGGCCTCCATCGGCCTGGGGCAGTTTGCCAATGCCATGCGGCGCGGCGTGAACATGGCCTACATCGTCGAAAACAATGGCGTGTATGGCCTCACCAAAGGCCAGTTTTCCGCCACGGCCGACCGAGGATCGCGCAGCAAGAAGGGCGTCATCAACAACGACAGCCCGGTGGATCTGGTGGGTCTGGCGCTGCAACTGGGCGCCACCTACGTGGCGCGCAGCTTCTCCGGCGACAAGGAACAACTGGTGCCGCTCATCAAAGGCGCCATAGGTCACGGCGGCGCGGCGTTCATCGATGTGATCAGCCCCTGTGTGACCTTCAACAACCACGCAGGCAGCACCAAGAGCTACGACTATGTGCGCCAGCACAACGAGGCGGTGAGCCGCATCGACTTCATGCCGCAACACAGTGAGATCACCGCCCAGTACGCGCCCGGCGAAACCATCGATGTGCAGCAGCACGACGGCAGTGTGCTGCGCCTGCGCAAGCTCCATGAGGGCTACGACCCCACCGACCGCTATGCCGCGCTCAGCTACATGAATGCCCACCATGCGCGCGGCGAAGTCGTCACAGGCCTGTTGTACCTGGACCCGGTGGCCACCGACCTGCACCTGTCGCTCAACACCAGCGACACGCCGCTCAACGCCTTGGGTGCCGCGCAGTTGTGCCCCGGCCCACGGGCCCTGGAAAAGATCAACGCGTCCCTGCGCTGAGCCGCTGCACAAGGAGCACCCCATGGCCGAACGCACCGTTTTCCAGTCCCTCTCCCAGCGCCATGTCGTCAGCCTGGGGCCCCAGGCCAGCGTCTGGGAGGCCGCCTGTGTGATGACCCGCGCCAATTGCGGCAGCGTGCTGATCCTGGACAGCGCTGGCGTGTTGCTGGGCATCCTGACCGAGCGCGACCTGATGACGCGCGTCCTGGCCAAGGCCCTCAACCCCCAGACCACCCTGACATCCGAGGTGATGACGCCCAACCCGCACTGTGTGGAGCCCCACACCAAAGTCTCCGAGGCCGTGCTCATCATGATCGAGCGGGGTTTCCGCCACCTGCCCATCGTCACTCCGGCGAACAAAATCCTCGGTGTTTTTTCGGTACGCGATGCCCTGCCCCGTGAGATTGGGGATGCCGTGAGCCTGGCGGAGTTCAACGACCAAGTGAATGACGCATTGGGGTAGAACCCTGAAATGTCAACAAATTAGTCACACGGCGACATTTATGAACGGTCTGATCTGGGATACTGCCCCCCTGTAATCGGACGAACCTGCATCCAGACAAGGCAGCACCATGAGCATCTTTGACAGGCTGTGGGGTGGTGGGCGCAAGACAGCCCCCCAACCCAAGGCGACCACCCCTGCCGCACTCAGCGCGGAAGACTCCGATGCGCCGGGCTCCGTGGATCGCCGCGTCCGACCGCGCAAGAATGCCTGCAAGGGCACCAAGGCACTGATCATCGATGACTCGCCCACCGTGGTGGCAGCACTGCGCAAGGTGCTGCGCTCTGCGGGCTATCAGACGCGCGAGGCGCTGGACGCAGAGCATGGCCTGACGCTGATGGAGCAAGAGGTGCCGGATCTGGTGTTTCTGGACATCATCCTGCCCGGCATGAACGGCTTCGGCGCGTTGCGCGCCATCCGCAAGAACCCATCCACGCAGCATGTGCCGGTGATCATGATCAGCGGCAACGAACACGCCACCGAGCAGTTCTACGCCAACCGCATCGGGGCGGACGACTTCATGAAAAAGCCGTTCTCGCGCTACGAGATCTTTGCCCGCATCGAGAATTTGCTGGACCCCGAGTTGGTGCCGCGCCGCAAGATGGATGGTGCCGAGGCCGCTTCGCACTCCACAGGGCACATTTCACCCGTGCCTTGAGAACTTGTCGGTAAATTGCATGTGCCGCGCAGGCATGGCGCAATGCCCAAGACACCGACACTGCGCATGTGTTGAGCAGCATCGGTATCTGCCGGCCTGCGTGCGCGCGCACCCTGCGGTGCGGCACCCGAACGCAGGGCTGTTTCTTCAACAACGCACTCAGGCGGCCGCGGCCTTCTTGAGCACGGAGTAAAGCTGGTCTTTGAGCGAGAGCTTCTCCTTCTTGAGCCGTTCGATCTCTTCGTGCGAGGCCGAGCTGATGGCTGCTTCCATGTTCTTGATCTTTTGGTCCAGTTCGTTGTGCTGGTCGAACAAGCGCAGGAAGTGGCGGTCAGTGGTCTTGAGCTGGGTGATCAGGTCGCGGTATTCAGGGAACATTCAAAGCCTCCAAAGGTGACAACAATCCCAGGCCCCACTCCAAAGAGCAGAGCTTGTCCTTGTTTCACTTTACTCCAGCCCCAGGCCGGTGTCTCCAAAACCCCCTGGTTCAAGACAGCCACTTGCCGAGCAACTCTGGATCAGGCACACCGATGCTGCGGCGCACCGAGCCGTCCTTGCCCAGCAGCACCACATAGGGCGTGACGTTGGGCCACTGCGGGTCCACGCTCTGGCGGATGGCGGACTCGAAACCATTGAAGGTGTACATGCGCGTGGCACCCACATAGTGCCCAGCATGCTCCAACGCCTTGGCGCCCTGCACATCCATCAGCACCACGACCAGTTCAGCCATCTTGCGGGTGGCCTGGATGTGGGCAAAAAGCCTGTCGAACGCCTCGGGGCAGCTGGGGCAATACGTGGTCGTAAAGATGTAGGCCGCCGGGCGTGGGCCCTTGTCCACCAGGCGCTGCCAGGTGCTGGTGTCGAACGGCAACACCGAGTTGAGCGTGACCCGCTTGCGCTCCGGGGCGGCCAGCGCCTGCTGCGCCCAGCCGCCTGTGGCCATGACCGCCGCAGCGGCCAGCACGGCGCGCCGATTGGGCGGACGACTTGAAACCTCAGAAACCAATGTCATGAATCTTCACCTCTTTGGAATTGCGCCACACCACCACCATGCGCTCACCGTGCCGAACGAGCCGGGGAAAGTCATTGTCCCCCTCGGCCTGGCCCAGCACCTGCGCACGGAAGGTCTTTCCGGCATCCGTGGACGTCCAGGCCTTGAGCGTACTGGTCGCGCCGTCGGTGCTGCGCCAGACCACAGCCACCTTGGAGCCTTGTGCCTGGAGATCGGCATGCTCTGCTCTGGCATCGGGGATGCGCTGCACGCTGCCAGGCTCCGGGCGCCCATCGGTCGCCAGTCGCGCGTAGCGCACACCCGCCACTGTAGCGTCTCCTTCCTGGCGAATGCCAAACCACACCGCATGAGAACCCTCCTGCGCTGCCACCAGCGCCGGGCCATGGTGCGGGCAACCGTCGATGCGCCAGCCATCTTCGGTGGCGCGAACGATGTCGGCACTCTTGCCCTGCACGTCCAGCACGGCCAGGGCATGGTCGCGCACATTGGGCTCGAACACGTGGCGCCACAACGCGCGAACGCGTCCGTCCGGCCCCTGCGCCAGGGCAATGCGGCAGCATTCGCAACTGTGGTCGGCCACCTTGATGTCGGGACCGAACGTGACGCCGCCGTCGAGCGACACGTTGCGGTAGATGGCCGCACCCCGGTAGGTCGATTTGCTGCCCACGCGCGGCGCCGTCTCCAGGTCGCGCTTGTCGATCCACACGGTGTGCAGCGCGCCCTGGGCGTCAAAGGCGATGGACTCGAATCGGTGGGTGATGATCTGGCGATCCGCATGCACCGTGGCTGGCGGCCCAAAGGTCTTGCCCCCATCGGTGGAACGCAGCATGCGAATGAAACCGGTGAAAGGCTTGTCCAGCACCTGCGTGTAGGACACCAGCACCAGGCCCTTGGGTCCAAACAACAACTTGGGGCGGTTCTCGCCGTCGGCAGAAATCCTGTCGGTGCCGGTGTCCAGCGTGCGCGGCGCACCCCATTGCCAGCCCTTGTCCTGGGCATGGGAGGTCTGGACGAACAAACGCCCCTGGTCATCAAGCGCCGCCATCCACAGGCTGCCATCGGGCGCAAAGGCAGCACCGGTGCCCAGTTGCGGGCGTGGGGCACGCTCCTTGGTCTGCTTGGGCGCAGCCGCCTGCGCGGGTGCGCCATGGCCTGCATGCTGCGCCTGCGCGGCATGCAGACCCAGCGCCAGGGCCGCCACGCCCAGGGCGCGTGCGCTGCGCAGGCCGGCGCGTGCGAAAGAGATTGCGGTGTTCTTCATGAGAGTCCCATCCATATGGCAAAACCAGGGAAGCGCGCCACCACACGCCACTACCGGCGCATGATGGCGGACTGCCCTTACTGCATGGCGTAGCGCAGTTCGGTCTGCACCGAGCGCTGCGGCATGGTGTGTGCCTGCCAGGACTTCTGGTTGGTCACGTTATTGATACCCAGCGACCACTCCCAGTGCTTGGCAAATTTCCAGGCGGCCTTGAGGTCGAGCTGGTTCACGCGCGAGGTTCCGCCGTAGGTGTCGGGGTGGGTGTCGATGTTCAACTCGGTGTTGTACATGCGGCCACTCCAGCGCCAGGCCGCACCCAGCAACCACTGGGCGTTGGGGCGATAGCTGGCCTGCAAGCTGTAGCGCTGCTTGGGAATGCGCAACCATTGCTTGCCCACCTGGGCCGGGTTGGCGGCGTTGGCCTTGACCACGGCATCGACCCAGGTGGCGCTGCCGCCAATGTCCAGGTTTTTGATGCCCGCGTCGCGCAGTTGCCAGGCGAGTTCCAGACCGTTGGTCAGCACGCGGTCCACGTTGCTCACGCGGGTGACCGATGGCGTGACGGTGCTGTCCGTCTGGCGCAGGATGGTGTCCTTCACATCGTCGCGGAACAGGCTGGCGCGCAACCAATGCTCACCCCAGAACTTCTCGGCTGCCAGCTCGAAGGAGCGCGACACCTCGGGGCGCAGGTTGGGGTCGCTGGTGGTGATGTTGCTGCCCGTCTTGGTGCCGTTGAACAGCTCGTCCACATTGGGGAAGCGCACGCCGCGCCCAAAACTGGCGCGCAGCAGCAGGTCGTCAGCGGCCGTCCAGGCCAGCGACAGCTTGGGGCTGGCCGCATGCAGGCTGCGCTTGGCAAAGGCCTGCTGCGCCACGGGGGGGCCGGCAAAATACTGCGAGCCGTCAGAGGCCTCGAAGGACTCCAGACGAAGACCCGAGGTGAGCATCCAGTCGGGCGCGAAACGCCAGGCGTCTTGCCCATACAACGCCGTGATGGTGGTCTTGCCGTAGTAGCTCTGGTCCATCGTGGATTCGGAACGGCGCCAGTCCGTGGACTTGTTCACCACGTTGTCGAGCTGGTAGCTGTTGCGGTGCAGACCAAACACCAGCGCATGGCGGCCACCGCCAAAATCGTTGGCCGTGGGGGTGTAGGTGGTCTGCAGCTCCAGCGTGTTCCAGCCCGTGCCGTCGCGCCGCGTCACCGTGCCCGCACCGCCCAGGTCGCCCTGGGGCGGCGCCAGATTGGCCTGGCGGCTGGCATCGCGCAGCATTTGGTAGTGGGTGAACATGGCCGAAGCGTTCCAGCCCGTGGCGTGGCGCGTCTTCCAGGTGGCGCCCAGTTGGCGGTGCAGTTCGTCGCGCTCGCTGGGCGCAAAGGTGCTGGCCGGGATGTTGAAGCTGTAGCGCCCGTCGTTCACCACCCCGCTCCAGATGGGTTTGCCCGTGGCGTCGCGCAGGTAGGTGGTGTTGGTCACGGTGCTGTCGCTGCGCCACATCGAGATGCGGCCCTCGATCTCCTGGGTGGCCGACAGGTCGTAGCCCAGACGCAGGTTGACCGTGTCCTGCACGCTGTGGTCGGCACCCGTGGCACCAAAGATGGCGCGCTCGCGGCCCTGGGGATCCAGGTCGTACTGGATGCCGCTCACCCGTGTACCCAGGGACCCGTTGCCAAAGGCACCGCTGGTGGAGCCGCGCACCGCATTGCCATAGCCCATGGGGTGGCCCTGGCTGTCCTGGTGCTGCACGCCCAGCACGTACCACAGGCCGCTGTCCAGGCGCGAGGCCAGGCGGGCCGACAGTTGCTTGCTGCCATAGCTCTCGTGCGTGCCGTACTCGTCAAAGCCCTGGTGGTTGTACTTGACGCTGGCCGAGGCCTCGAACCCCTTGGGCTTGCGCTCGGTGAGCACCACGGTGGTGCCGATGGAGTTGCCGGGATAGATGGCTGAAAACGGGCCGTACAGCGCGTCGATGCGCTCGATGGCCTCCACATTGACCATGTTCCAGCGCGGCGCATCGAAGCGGCCCAGAAAGTTGGAGATCAGGTAGCCATCCAGATAGACCAGCGCGCGGCCCGGTTGCAGCACGCCATGGCTGCGGCCACTCACGTTGGAATTGCGGTCGCCAAAGTAGCGCTTGCGGATGCTGGTGCTGGGCAGCAGGGCGGCAGCGTCCTCGGGGTTGAAGATGTTCTGCTCACGCAGTTGCTCGGCGGTTTTGCTGGCCGTGCTGCTGGGCAGGTTGGGATCGAGCTGCGCACGCGACTCGGTCACGCTGATGGGTTGCAACTGGGCCTCGGTGGCTACGCCCTGGGCCAGGGCTGCCGCAGGGATCAGTGCCAGGGCGGCAGACAGGGGGCACAGGCGCAGCAACGCTGCGCCGGAAGACGAACGGGGGTTTCGCACAAGCGACTCCAAAAAACAAATGAAAATGGCATGCGGCGCCGATCCATCAAGCGCTGAATGCTATGTTTTTTATAGCGTTTGTGTTGCGGGAGGCCCCCTGGGCGGCGGCAGCACCACCCAGGCGCTGCGCGCTCCGTTGGCGCAGCGGTCAGCGGTGGGCGGGGCCTGCACCGGGTCGGCCAACAAGGTCACCATGCCCTGTGCGGGCAATGCCAGGGCCAGGCTCAGGGCCATCAGGCACCAGGGACATTGCATCGCCAGATCCGCCTGGGACGCCGGGTCTTCGCCCGGCACCGCAGCGTCGGCGTGCATGCCCCCCACCATGGCGCTGCAGACCTCCATGCCCACCATGCCCGCACCCGCTGCCTGGGCGCGCACCAGCACGGGAGCGCAAGCGCCCCACAGCGTGAGCGCCGCGAGCAGCCACACACCCAGCCGGTGGCGGAGCAGTGCTGACGGGCGGAACGCGGTCATGGAGAAAACAGCTTCAGGCGCAGGTGGGGGGGTGCCACCGAATGGCAGGCACAGACCCGCGCGGTAGCAGGCCCGGATTGTATCGATCACCCAGGCGCAGGCCTGCTTGCGGTGATGCAACGCGCCTCAGCCCCCTGGCGCAGGCAGCCGCAATGCAAACTCGGCCCCGCCCTGGGGATGGTTGCGGGCCAGGAGCTGGCCGCCGTGGCGCTCCACTATGCCGTAGCTGATGGACAGGCCCAGCCCTGTGCCCTTGCCCACGGGCTTGGTGGTGAAAAAGGGCTCGAACACGTGCGACAGCACCTCGGGCGCAATGCCCGGCCCGTTGTCGTGCAGCGTGATGGCCACCCAGCCCGGCTCCTGGCGCGCGGTGATGCGCAGCACCGGCAGCACACCGCCCTGGCTGCTGGCGGCGTCGTAGGCGTTCTGGATCAGGTTCATCAACACCTGCAGCAACTGGCCCGCATTGCCCAGCACGGTACAGCCGGGGCAGCGCTGGAACTGCACGTCGAAGTCCAGCTTCATGCCCTTCTTGACCCAATGGATGGCGCGCTCGACGACCGCATCCATGGCCACGGTCTCGCGCTCCTCACCGTCGAGCGCCGAAAAGCCCTTGAGCCCATCGACGATGCTGGCCGTGCGCTGCGCGCCTTCGATGGTGCCGTCCATCAGCGAAGGCAGGTCGTTCAGGATGTGCTCGATGCGCAACTGCCGCGCCAGCTTGCGCAACTCCGGCAGCTCCTGGTCACCCAGCGCGGCGTGCACGGCCTCCAGGTACTGGCGCAGGCGCTGGGTATAGCGGTTGAGCGCATGCACGTTGCCCAGCACAAAGCTGATGGGGTTGTTGAGTTCGTGCGCCACACCCGCCACCAGGCGGCCCAGCGAGGACATTTTTTCGGCATGCAGCAGCTGCTGCTGGGTGCGCTTGAGTGCCTCGTGCGCCTCGTGCAGCTGGCGGTAGGCACGCTGGATCTCGGCGGTGGGGCGGCCCACGAACACATAGCCAATGCAGCGCCTGCGGCTGTCGTAACGCGGTGTGGCGGTGAAGTCCACCGGCACGGGCTGCCCAGCGGCATCGCTTAGCATCAGCTCCACACTGTGGCCCTGGCGCAGCATGAGGGCGCGGTGCATCATGTTCTGCAGGGCCGCGCCGTCCTGGCTGGGGTGCAACAGCGATTGCATGGGCGCGCCCAGCAAGGCGTCTTCGCTGCGGCCCGCCAGTTCGCACAAGGCCTGGTTGGTCTGCTCGATCAGCCCCTGCGCATCGGCCGCCACCAACACATCGGACATGGACGACAGCAGGCCGTAGATGAACTGCTGCGAGGCTTCGAGCTGCGCGTTCTTCTGCTCCAGCGCCACCTCGTCGCGCAGCAACTGCGAGTACACCTCGTCCATCTTGTGGATGACGTCCAGCCAGGTGTCGTCGCCCACGCCCTCGGGGTGGCTGGGTGGCTGGGGCTGCGTGCGGTCGGTCATGGCATCAATGGACGGTGCACACCATGCAGGGATCAAAAGAGCGCACGATGTGCTGCACCGCCACCGGCGAGCGCTCGCCCGCCAGCACGGGTGCCCCCACCAGCGCGGCCTCCAGTGCGCCGGGCGTGCCAGCATGGTCGCGCGGCGAGAAATTCCAGCCGGTGGGCGCAACGATCTGGTAGCTGGCAATGCGCCCGCCGCGGATCGAGAGCCAATGCCCCAGGCTGCCACGCGCTGCCTCGCACAGGCCCACGGCATCGGCCGCTTCGGGCAGGTGCGCCTCCTCGCAGCAGGGAGCGCCGGGGACAATGGCGCGCAGGCAGTCCTGCGCCAGCAGTACGAGCTGCGCCAGCTCCATGGCGCGCGCCAGCACGCGCGTGAACACATTGCCCCGGCTACGCTGCCACAACGCGCGCAGCAGCGGCTGGCCCTGAGCCAGCTGGCGTGCCAGGGCGCCGGTCTCCAGCACCTGGCCGTCCAGGCGCGGGGCCTTGTTCCAGGTGTAGGCGCCGGGCTTGTCGGCATCGGGCTCGGTCAGGCCCTGCGCGGGGTGCAGCGGCCCCGCGCCCTCGGCCAGCCAGGCGTGGCGGGCGTCTTCGGTGATGTGGGCCAGATCCACGGCGTGCAGTTGCTGCCCATCCCACACACCGGGCGCCATGGCGTGGCGACCCTCGGGGTCTGCAAAGGCACCGTAGCTGAGCGTGCGGTCCGGGCCGCGGCCCAGGGCCTGCAGGTCCAGGTCGGCGGCGATGTGCAGGAACAGGCGCAGATCGCCCATCTGCGGATCGCGCTCCAGCCACTCGGCCAGGGCCGCCTCGCTGTGCCAGGAGGCGACCTCTTCGAGCGGCGCGCCGTACAGCACGCGCTCCAGAAAACCGCGCAGCTCGGCCACGCGCGCGCCCAGGCGCAAGCGCTCGGGCGCCGACAGGTTGCGCGTGCTGCCGCCGGGGGCGATGGAATGGGTGTGCGGCCACTTGCCGCCCAGCGTGCCCATGAGCTGCAGCCAGCGCTGGCGCACGGCCAGGGCCTCGCGCGCGTGCTCTCCCGCCAGCGGCGCAAAGCGCTGCACGGCCTGGGCATGCCAGGCGCGGCCCGCATACACCTCGCGCGTGAAGTCGGGCATGAAGAACAGGTAGAAGTGCGTGAGGTGGTCTGCCGCGTTCTCGCAGGCCAGCATCAGGTTGGTGAGCCACACGCCGTTGGGCGGCGCCTGCACGCCGCAGGCCGCCGCGAGCGCACGCGCCGCCGCCACCGACTGCGTGACCGAGCAGATGCCGCAGATGCGCGGAACCACCACCAGCGCGTCCAACGGGTGCTTGCCCTGCAGGATCTGCTCAAAGCCCCGGTACATGGGCGCATTCACCCAGGCCTCGCGCACGCGGCCTGCGTCCACCTCCAGGCGCACCTCCAGGTCGCCTTCCACACGGTTGAACGGACCTACCAGTAACCGCTTCATTTCAGTGACCCATTCCGCGAACTCGGCACCCGCGAAGCATGAAACTGGCACGCCCCAGGCCAGGGCCGCCGCGCTAGGGCCGCCCCGCCGCGCTGGCGGCGTCCCCCTGCCCGCAGCGCACAGCGCTGCGAGAGCGGGGGGAAGGAGCGAAGCGACACAGGGGGGTGCTTCACTTTAGCCTTGTCTTTCGCACCATGGGGGCCACAACCACATGGTCCGCCGTGGCATTGCGCTTGACGCGCCCCGGCGTGGCCGACTTGGACAGCGAGGCCAGCGCCACGAACCAGGCCTTGTGCATGTCGGTGGGCAGCCCGATGGGAATGCCAGCGACCTTGGGTGTCTGGTGGAACGGATGGCCCGGCTCCTCGAAACCGGGCTCGGTGCAACTGATGCAGGCATAGCCGCCGCGTGCGCAGGAGCCTTCGCCGTTCCACAGGCGGATGTTGCAGTCGGCGTGCGCCTGCGTGCCCTTGCAACCCATGTGCTCCATGAGGCAGCCCAGGTCCGAAGGTTTTTCGGCGCTGGCCTTGTATTCGTAAAACTCGTTGCGCGCGCAGCCATGGTGGGCCAGCTGGTCGCAGTAGGCGCGCGGGCGGCCCAGGCTGTCGAGCTGCTCGGCGCCGTAGGGCTGGGCGCCATCGGCCAGCGCGGCCAGGGTTTCGAGCACCCAGCCGGGGTGGGTGGGGCAGCCCGCCACGTTGACCACCGGCAGGCCCTGCGGGTCGCGCCAGGCGGCGCCCAGCAGGCCGCCGCACTGGTCGCCCTCGTACTGCAGGCCGCAAGCGTCGGTGGGGTTGCTGCCGCCCGCGCTGATGCCGCCATAGGCCGCGCAACTGCCCACGGCCACCACATGGCGCGCCACGCCGCTGAGCCTGCGCACCCAGTCCATCATGGGCTGCTGCGTGCCTGCCAGCAGGTGAAAGCGCCCGGTGCCGCCCGGCCCGCGCAGCACGGCGCCCTCGATGCACAGTGCGTGCAAAGGGGTGCGGCCCTCCAGGCAGTCCTGGAACACCTGCAAGGCCCCCTGCCCGCTGGCCAGCGACAGCGAGGGGTGCCACAGCAGGTGGATGCCCAGCTGGCGCAACTGGGCGGCGAAGTCGGCCGTGTCGGCGCAAAGCAGCGACATGCTGCACCCGCCGCAACCGCCCGATTGCAGCCACAGCACATTGAAAGCAGGTTCAGCCATCGGCCTGGCCCTCCAGCCCGAAGCGGGCAAGCTTTTGGCGCAGGCCCATGCGCGAAAGGCCCAGCTCCTTGGCAGCGTGCGTCTTGTTCCAGCGGTGGCGCAGCAGGGTTTCGCGCAGAATGGCAGCCTCGATCGCGTCCAGCCGCTCCTGCAGGCTGCCGCTGCCCGGAATCTGCAGACCCGGTTGCGCAGCAGCGCTGGCACCCTGCTGGCCGTGCAGCACGCGGCAGGACAGCGCCGCCGCCGAGACCTGAGGCCCCTCGGACAGCGCGACCGCGCGGTACACCTCGTTCTTGAGCTCACGGATGTTGCCCGGCCAGGGGTAGGCCAGCAGGCTGGCGCGCACCTCGGGCGAGAACCCCAGCGCAGGCCGCGCCAGCTCCTGGCAGGCCTGTCCCAGCAGCATGTCGGCGATGGGCAGCACGTCGGCGCTGCGCTCGCGCAGCGGCGGCACGGTGAGCGTCATGCTGGCAATGCGGTAGTACAGGTCTTCGCGGAAGCGCCCGCTGCGCACGTCCTGTTCCAGGTCGCGGTGCGTGGCGGCGATCACGCGCACGTCCACCGCCACGGGGCGGCTGGCGCCCACCGGGCGGACCTCGCCTTCCTGCAGCACGCGCAGCAGCTTGACCTGGAACGCGGGCGAGGTGTCGCCAATTTCGTCCAGAAAGATGGTGCCGCCGTCGGCGCGCTGGAACAGGCCCACATGGTCCTCGAAGGCCCCGGTGAACGCGCCGCGCTTGTGGCCGAAGAGCTCGGATTCGAGCAGCGTCTCGGACATGGCAGCGCAGTTCTCCAGCACGAAGGCGCGCTCGGCGCGCGGGCTGGCGTAGTGGATGGCACGCGCCAGCAATTCCTTGCCGGTGCCGGATTCGCCGGTAATAAGCACCGCCAGGTCGTAGCGCGCCACGCGCGCCGCCATTTCGCACACGGCATCGAGCGGACTGCCCGGCGCGCGCACCAGGCGGTCAAAACCGAAGGCCGCCCGCGCCGTGGCCAGCGTGGCGCTGGTGCGCTGGCGCAGCACGGGGGTGCTGGTGCGCAGCTCCAGGTTCAGGCGCTGGGTCTGCATCTGCAGGCGGCGTGCCTCGGCGGCGCGGGCCACGGTGGAAAGCAGATGCTCGGGCATCCAGGGTTTGAGCACGTACTGGTAGATGCCCGCGTCGTTGATGCCCGCAATGATGTCCTGCGAGTCGGTGTAGCCCGAGATGATGATGCGCACGGTGTCGGGCCAGAGCTCGCGCACCTCCTTGAGGAAGCGCACGCCCGTGGTGCCGGGCATGCGCTGGTCGCACAGGATCACGCTGACCTCGTGCTGCTCCAGCAGGCCGCGTGCCTCGTCTGCGCTGGCCGCCGTGAGCACGCGGAAGTCTTCCTCCAGGTTGCGGCGGATGGCGTCGAGCGAACGCGCCTCGTCGTCCACCACCAGCACCAGCGGCAGGCTGTCGCGCAGCAGGGAAGGGTCCGGGGCGTTCATGCGGTGTGGGGCGCGGGCTGTGGCACCGGCCGGGGCGCGATGTCGCGGTGCGGCGCCAGGTGGCGCGGCGTCCAGGCGTGCGGCTTGCGGTACACAAAATGGTGCCGTGCCACGTGGTAGCTGGGGTCAAAACCGTAGAAATTGCGCTGCATGCGTTGCAACTCCTCTTCGCGGTAGCGTGCCAGGGGCTTGCGTGCCTCGTCCTCGGCACGGCGCCGGGCCTTGTCCTGCAGGCGCAGCGGCAAATCATACGCGGCGGCCAAGGCCAGCGCGCGCTCGCGCGCCTGCTCCACAAAGGCATGGCCACCAACGGCAAAGCAGGCGTCGAGCAGGCCGCGCTGCACCGCGAGTGGCGCCACCAGGGGCAGGCGCTGCTGCATGACGGCGCGGCTGGCGGCCTCGCCGATGCGCCGGGGCAGCGAATAAGTCCAGTACTCGCTGCCGTAGAGGTTGCCCATGTTCTTGTAGTGCGGGTTGAGCACCACGCCCTCGTGCGCCCAGACCTCGTCGGCCGCCAGCGCCAGAAAGCAGCCGCCCGCGCCCGCATTGCCCTGCAGCGCGGCGACGGTGATGCGGTCGGTGAGCGTGAGGATCTCCAGCGCCACGTCGTCGATGGCGTTGATAGCGCGCCACGAGGCATCGGCTGCGCTGTCGCCGTCGATGCGCTGCGCCGCCTCGATGTCGTGCAGGTGGATGCCGTTGGAAAAGAACTCCTGCCCACCGGCCAGCACCAGCACCTGGGTGGCCCGCGCGCGCACCCAGCGCAGCGCATCGCGCAGGCGCAGGCACTGGCGCTCGGACATGGCGCCGTTGTGGAAGTCGAAGTCCAGCCAGCCCACGCGCGCCCCCTCGGGCCCGAACTCGTGGTAGCGCAGCTCGTCCCACTCGCCATCGTCACGCAGCAGCGGCACCTCCCACAGGGGCAGCGCGGCAGCCTGCGTGACAAACACGCGCGTGGCGGCGAGCTTGAGCGCACTGGCCCCATCGGCCCGCGCAGCCTGGCCGTCGTCCGGCCGCACATGGCCGATCCACACCGCGCCATCCACAGTGCGACGCAGCAGCGCCGGGCCGCGCCGGGCCACCAGTTCGCCCGGCGCCGCCACTGCGCAGCGCGCCACCACGGCGCCGCTGGCAGCGTGGGCGTCGAACAGGCGGCTAGGCTGGCCCCAGAAGGCATCGAGCACGCCCGGAAAGCCATCGGCGGCCGCGATCTTGCGCAGCACGGTGGCAGTGTCGTCATGCTGCCAATCGATGCGCCGCTCGGCTTGGGGCATCAGCGGCAGCCACCGGCCCGGCCCGTGCGGCGCCACGGCGCCCTCGGGCGCGGGCTGCCACTGGCCGGGCACGAAGCGCTGCAACGCCCGCTGCACCGCCACCACGGCGGCCTGGGTAACTTCACGCCGGTACACGCTGGACTTGCTGGCCCCGGGGCGCACGGCAAACGGTTCCCAGGCCCAGACCTCGCCCGCGTCGTAGTCCTGCACGGCCTGCAGCACGGTCACGCCCCAGTGCGTGTCGCCACGCATGAGCATCCAGTCCAGCGCGCTGGGCCCCTGGTCGCCCGGCACGCCGGGGTGCACCACCAGGCACACGGTGCGCGACCAGACCGATGCCGGTATGCGTCGCTTGAGGAAGGGCGCGAGCACCAGGTCAGGCCGGAACAGCGCCACGGCCTCCTCGGTCACGGAGTCGGCGATGTCCAGTTCCACCGACACCTCGTGCCCCTGCGCGCGCAGCAGGCCGAAGAGCCGCTGGCTCAGGCTGTTGAAACTGTGGGTGAGCAAAAGAACACGCATGGCCATCTCAGCAGATGCGCGGCAACTGTTCGCCGCTGAGCCAGTCCACCACGCGGCGGCCGCCAAAGCGCGTGTCCATCTGCACAAAGCCGTTGGCATCCTCGATGACAGTGCCGATGCGCTGCGCCCCCTGGCCCAGCGGGTGCGCGCGCATCGCGGCCAGCAGGGGCTCGGCGGCCTCGGGCGCGCAAATGGCCACCAGCTTGCCCTCGTTGGCCACGTACAGCGGGTCCAACCCCAGCAGTTCGCAGGCGGCGGCCACCTGGGGCAGCACGGGGATGTCGGCCTCGCGCAGCAGCATGCCTACCTGCGACTGGCGCGTGATTTCGTTGAGCGTGCTCGCCAGGCCGCCACGCGTGGGGTCGCGCAGCACATGCAGCAGCGCGGGGTCGGGCAGCGCCTGCAGCATGGCCTGCACCAGGGTGTGCAGGGCAGCGCTGTCGGAGACGATGGCGGTCTCGAACTCCAGCGACTCGCGCAGCGACATCACCGCCACGCCATGCTCGCCCAGCGTGCCCGAGACCAGCACCGCATCGCCCACGCGCGCCTGCCGCCCATCGATGGTCAGACCCGGCGGTGCCAAGCCAATGCCCGTGGTGCTGATGAATACGCCGTCGCCCTTGCCCTGCTCCACCACCTTGGTGTCGCCGGTGACGATGGGAACACCCGCCGCGCGCGCGGCCGCCGCCATGGATTCGACGATGCGGCGCAGATCGGCCAGAGCAAAGCCTTCCTCGATGATGAAGCTGGCCGTCAGGTAGAGCGGCATGGCGCCCGACATGGCCACGTCGTTGACCGTGCCGTGCACCGCCAGCGCCCCGATGTCGCCACCGGGGAAGAACAGCGGCGAGATCACATGCCCGTCGGTCGCCACCACCAGGCGCCCGCTGCCGGGCAGCGGCAAGAGGGCGCCGTCGTGGCCCTGGCGCAGGTAGTCGTTGTCGAAGGCACGGGCGAACAGCTCGTCGATGAGCTGCGCGCTGGCGCGCCCCCCGGCGCCGTGCGTCATGTCCACGCGGCCCTGCTTGAAGTCGATGGGACGGACGTAGTCTTTGCGGATGCTCATGCGGACACCACCGGAATGTCTTTGAACCGCCCGTAGGCGTAGTGCGCGGCGCAGGCCCCTTCGTTGGACACCATGCACGAACCCATGGGGCTCTCGGGCGTGCACACGGTGCCGAACAACTTGCAGTCGGTGGGGCGCTTGACGCCACGCAGGATGGCGCCGCACTCGCACTGCCTGTGGTCGGGCACGCTGCTGTACTGCAAGGCGAACTTGCGCTCGGCGTCCCACGCGGCATAGGCCGGACGGATCTGGAGCGCGCTGTAGGGCACCTCGCCCAGGCCACGCCACTCGAAGCTCTCGCGCAGCTCGAACACCTGCGACACCAGGTTCTGCGCGGCCAGGTTGCCCTCGGGCGTGACGGCGCGGGAAAACTCGTTCTCGACCTCGGCGCGGCCCGCGTTCACCTGGCGCACCAGCATGAGGATGCCCTGCATCACATCGAGCGGCTCGAAGCCCGAGATCACCACGGGCTTGCGGTATTCCTCTGCAAAGTGCTCGTAGGGCTGCGAGCCGATCACGATGCTCACATGCGCCGGGCCGATGAAGCCGTCGATGGGCACAGTACCCAATTGCCGGACCTCCGCCGACTCCAGGATGTGCGTGATGGCTGCGGGCGTGAGCACATGGCAGCACAGCACGCTGAAATTGGGCACCGCCCGCTCGCGCGCCTCGCGCAGCACCAGGGCGGTGGGCGGCGTAGTGGTTTCAAAGCCAATGGCCAGGAATACGACCTCGCGCTCGGGGTGCTTGTCGGCCAGGGCCAGGGCGTCGGCCGCCGAATAGACCATGCGCACATCGGCCCCGCGCGCCTTGGCCTTGATGAGCGAAAGCCCTTCCGACGCGGGCACGCGCATGGTGTCGCCGTAGGTGCACAGCATCACACCGCGCTCCAGCGCCAGGCGGATCGCCAGGTCGATGCGGCCGATGGGCAGCACGCACACCGGGCAGCCAGGTCCGTGGATCATGCGCACGCTCTCGGGCAGCAGGCCCGCAATGCCATAGCGCGCGATGGCGTGCGTGTGGCCGCCGCAAAACTCCATGAAGCGGTAGCTGTGCCCCGGCCGCACCTCGGCGGCAATATTCGCCGCGATGTGGCGCGCCTGTTCGCCGTCGCGGTACTCGTCGATGTACTTCATGCACCCCCCTGCGCACTGGCGAGTTCGGCGAACAACGCCAGCGTGCGCTCGGCTTCCTCGGGGTCGATCTTGCCGATGGCATAGCCCACGTGCACGATCACGTAGTCACCCAGTTGCGCATCGTCCACCAGGGCGATGGAGACCTGCTTGCGCACACCGGACAGGTCCACCACGGCCTGCTGACCGGGCAACAGTTCCACCACGCGGGCGGGTATGGCTAGGCACATGCGGCCGTCTCCTCTGAATCCATGGATTGCTGGGCCTGCGCCAGTTGCTGCGCGGCCACCCAGGCCTGGCCCAGCGCGAGCCCGGCATCGCCGCAGGACAAGGCCTGCGCCGTATGCACCCGCAGGCCCTGCGCCTGCAGGCCCGCCACGCAACGCTCGGCCAGGATGCGGTTGAAGAAACAGCCCCCGCCCAGCACCACGCTGCGCACCCCGCGCTCGCTGGCCACCTGCGTGGCCCGCGCCACCAGGGCATCGGCCAGCGTGAGGTGGAACTGCGCGGCGGCGGCCTCGACCTGCGCCGGGCTGGGTGAAGACCACTGCACCCACGGCAGGCACAGCGGACGCAGATCGATGCATCCAGCGGCATCCACCGGCGCCAGCGCCGGTTCGGTGCGCTGCGCCAGCATGCCGCCATGGGCCTGCAGGTGGCGCGCGGCCGCCTGCTCCAGCGCGATGGCGGCCTGGGCCTCCATGTCCTGGCGCACCGACAGGCCCAGCAGGCCCGCCACGGCATCGAACCAGCGCCCGGCCGCCGTGGTTTGCGGGCAGTTCAGCCCGCGTGCCAGCATGGCCTGCACGGTACGCGCCGCCGTTTCACCCACCACGGGCGCGAAGCGCGGCTCGATCTGCTCGGCCTGGCCGCTGGCGTGCAGCAGGGCCGCCGCCATGCGCCAGGGTTCGCGCGCCGCCACATCGCCGCCGGGCAGCGCGAGCGGCGCCAGATGCCCCACGCGCTCACAGCGCGCGCCGTGCACCCACAGCAGTTCGCCGCCCCAGGCCGTACCGTCCCACCCCAGGCCCACGCCGTCGAGCGTGAGAGCGATGACGGGCTCCAGCACGCCGTGTTCGGCCAGCACCGCCGCCGCGTGGGCATGATGGTGCTGCACCGCCACGGCGGGCAGGCCACGCTCCCCCGCCAGGCGCAACGCCAGGCGGGTGCTGAAGAAGTCCGGGTGCAGGTCGTGCGCCACGGCGTCCAGCGGCGCGCCGGGGCGCGCCAGCAGGTCCTGCACCGACTGCTCCAGCGCCGCGCAGGCGGCCGGGTCGGACAGGTCGCCATGCACGGCGGACCACAGCGGCGCCTGGGGCGTCTGGGTATCGAACAGGCAGGCGCTGTTTTTCAGGAAGGCCCCGCAGGCCAGGATGCGTGCCATGGCGCAGACCTCCTCAACCCTGCCCTGCTTTGAGCCGCGCCAGCTCGGCTTCGAGCTGCGCGATGCGTGTCTGCACGCTGGTGGGTTCGATGGCATCGGGGTGCAGCAGCCAGTCGAGCCAGGCGCTCATGCCCTCGCCTGTGGTGGCCGACAGTTGCAGGATGCGGATGCCGGGGTTGACGCGGCGCGCATAGTCCATGCAGCGCTGCACGTCGAAGCTCAGGTGCGGCAGCAAGTCGGTCTTGGTTAGGACCATGAGCTGCGCCGCGGCGAACATGTCGGGGTACTTGAGCGGCTTGTCCTCGCCCTCGGTGACCGAGAGGATGACCACCTTGGCATCCTCCCCCAGATCCCACAGCGCGGGGCAGACCAGGTTGCCCACGTTTTCGATGAACAGCAGCGACTGCAGATGGTGGTGGCGCCCGTGCCCGTGGTCGTGGTCGTGGTCGTGGTCGTGGTCGTGGTCGTGATGATGGTGCCCGTGTTCATGCGCATGGTCGTGCAGCGCCAGGCGGGCGAAGGCCTGGGCCACCATGGGGGCGTCCAGGTGGCAACCCTTGCCGGTGTTGACCTGGATGGCCGGCGCGCCGGTGGCGCGGATGCGGTCGGCGTCGTGCGTGGTCTGCTGGTCGCCCTCGATCACGGCCAGCGGCAGCTCGGGGTGTTGCTGCTGCAAGGCACGTATGGTGGCGCACAGCAGTGTGGTCTTGCCCGAGCCGGGGCTGGAGACCAGGTTGAGCGCACGCACGCCATGGGCATGGAAATGCGCGCGGTTGTGCTGCGCCACCTGGTTGTTGGCGCCCAGCACGTCCTGCTCGATACGGATGGCGCGCGATTCGCTCAGCCCTGGCACCGACACCCGCGCCGCGCCCGCGCCAAAGTGCAGGTCCCCGGTGCGCGCATCGACCACCGCGCCGCCCGCTGCAGGCGTTGGATGGACGGGCGCTGCCTCCCCCTTGCTGTTGCATCCACACACGACACACATAGGTTTTTTCCTTTCTAGGCCACCTGCATATCCACCACACGCAACGCGTCACCGCCCTGGGGCGTGAGCCAGTGCCCGCCACAGGACGGGCAGGCGTCGCCGCGCTGCGCGATCTCCACCGCCGTGCTGCAGCCCAGGCACCAGGCACGGCCGGGCGGCTCATCGATGAGAACTTCCGCCCCTTCGAGCAGGGTGCCGGGGGCGATGGCCTCCAGCGCAAAACGCAGTGCCTGCAGCTCCACCCCGGCGAGCTTGCCCACTTCCAGGCGCAATTGCAGCACGCGCGCAAAGGCCTCGCGCGCTGCCGCATCTTCCACCACCTGCAGGATGCCACCGGCCAGGCTCAATTCATGCACAAGAGACCTCCTCCGCACCGCAGGCCGGGGCCAATTCATAGTCCACACACGGATCGAACGCTGCCACCAGCACGGCCACAGCAGCAGCAAGTTGTGGCGCGGGCTGCTGTGCGTCCAGACCGCGGAGCACCTGGGCCGCAGCGCCCTGGGGGTGGAAGTTCCATTCCGTGGGTGCCAGCACGCCGTAGCGCTCGACCCGACCCTGCGCATCCACGCACAGCCAGTGCACCAGCAGGCCGCGCGCCATTTCACACCAGGCGATGGCCTCGCCCGCACCCAGCGCACAGGCCCCGGCGTGCAGGCGCTGCGCACCCTGGGCCTGTGCCAGTTGGGCCAGGTCCCACACGCGCGCGGCCAGCCGGGTCCAGACATCGGGCACGGGCAGCCAGGCATCGTCGGCGCGCGTCCAGCAGCCGGTTTCGCGGCATTGCCCACGCAACCGGGGCTGGCGCGCAAAGTCGCCATCGGCGCACAGAGCGCCGGCCAGTTCGGTCAGCACCTGCGCCCCCAGCTGCGGGGTGTGCAGTGCCTGCAGCGGCACCTGCCAGGCACCCGCCCAGCGGTGGGCCTGCACCAGGGCCTGGGTGAGGGGGTTGTGTACGGCATGTGCCCATTGGAGCAGGCCTTGGGCCGGGTTTTGCTGACAGGCCTGCTGCCAGCGCGCCCAGGGCATGCCCAGCACCTGGCGCTCCACCCACTCCACCAGAGCCGCATCGCCCGGCAGCACGGAGTGGCCCAGCGCCGGGCTGGCGGCCAGCGCCTGGCCCTCGTGGGCGGGACTGGCCAGCAGGCGCGGCCAGTCCAGGAACAGGCGGCGCACATGCTCGCGCAGGGTTTCGCGCCACAGCGCTTGGCGCTGCGGCGCATCCATGGGGATGGGGGTCTCGGGCGTCTGCAGGGCCTGCAAGGCCATTTCTGCGCAGATGCGGTGCGCCTGCCCGCACAGCGCGTACAAGCGGCCCAACAAGGCGGGGGCCAGCGCCGCCGCACGCCCATGCAACAGGCGCTCGGCCAGGGGCTCGCGCAGACCCTGCACCGGGGTGGCGGCACCGGGAACCAGGCGCAGACGCTGGGTGGCAAATTCCAGGCTCATGGGCGGGGCGCTCCCTGGGCGCTGCCGCGCCCCAACAAGAAACCACGGCGGCGCGGATCAGGTGCACTCGGCGTGGTGGCACTGGAGCGCAGGCGCACCAGCACCTCGCGTGCCGTGGCCACGGCGGCTTGCTGGTCGGCAAAATCGAACATGGGCGAGGCGAGCGAGCACATTTCGTAGGCGCCAAACGCCGCCTCGTGCGCGCCAATGAAGCGCAGCCGGTGTTCCCCCAGGCGCTGGGGCCCCACCTGCCCAAGGGCCAGTACCTCGGCGGTGCCCAAGGGCAGGCGCATGAGGTTCATGAACCAGGGTGTGACCAGCACCCCCAGGGCAAAGTCCCCCTCGGGCTCGGGCGCAAAGTCCACGGCCTGCACCTGAAGACCGGCGTGCAGCAAGGGCACGCCCTCCATGCGCGTGGCGGCAATGTCGCGGAACACGGTTTCGAGCCGCGCCACCTGGGTCTGCAAAGCCTGGTGCACCGTGGACCTCACTCCGTGAGCAACAGAAACTTGCTGGCCTCAGCGTCGCACTGCGGGCAGCGCCAGTGGCCGGGGAGGTCGGCAAACGCGGTGCCCGGCGGTATCTGCCAGACGGCGTCGCCCTCGGCAGGGTCGTACACCCACCAGCAGATCTTGCATTCGAGCCGCGCGTCTGGCGGCACCTGCGAGCGGTCGCCCCAGGCCGGGCTGCCGGGGGTCAGATCCGGTTCACCCATGCCATCACCTCGCGCAGGCGTTGTTCCGAATCGACCAGGTCCTCGGGGGCGGCGCAGGCCACCTCGGGCATGTCCACCACTTCGATGGAGTTGAGGATCATCGCGTCCTGCGAGTTGTAGTACACCACGCGCCAGGTGTTGGGCACGCGGGTGCTGCTGATGCGGCAGTTACCGTAGCCGCGCGAGAGGATGACCACCCGGCCCGTGCCCAACTGCTCTTCCAGGCAGGCCATGTCGGCCGGACTCAGGGGCAGCAGCGAGAGGTTGACCAGGTGTGCGCTCTGGCCCACGCGCCACTGCTGGCGGTGGTCGTGCAGTTCCTGCAGCAGCGTGGGGGCGTTCATCACGCCCTCGGGCAGGCGGGCGGCCGGCCGGTGGCCGCTGGCGCCGTCCTGGCGCGCGCAGGTCTTGAGCACCTCGGGGATGGCGCCGACTTCGATGCGGTCCTGCAGGCCGCCATCGGGCAGGCGTTCAATGACGCGCCAGACACCGGCAAACACCGATTCCTGCACCTGCACCAAGGCGCTGCCCTGGCCGTCGGCCACCTGCGCACCTACCTCCCCCTCGCCCAGGGCTTGGTTGACGATCTCCCGATCGGCCGCGCCCAGACCCGACAGGTCCACGGGCGCCACGGACTCGCCCCGAATGGCCGCTTGCAGCACGGCCAGCACCTGGTCGAGCACCGCAATGGCCGCGCCGTGGCCGTCCAGCGCATCGGGTTCGGGCAGGCGCGGCGGCTGGTAGGTGGACATGCCCTGGGGCATGGGCAGGTAGTCAAGTTCCTCGTCCTCGATCTGGCTGCCCGGCCCCATGGCGCTGACCAGGGGAATGGGGAAAGGGCGCTGGCCCGATGAAGTGCTCATGGTGATTCCTCAAACTCTCATGTCAGTGGTACGTTCCACAATCGTGGTGCCCGCAAGGCCAAGGCCAGAGCTCCCGCGCAAGGGCCGCCCCGCTGCGCCGGGAGCGTCCCCCTGCCCGCAGCGCGCAGCGCTGCGAGAGCGGGGGGAAGGCGCCGAAGGCGACTCAGGGGGGTGTTGTTTCATCTCAGTTATCCATAGCGCTGTGCGCCACCCGCATCGCATGAAACGGGTGTCCAATGTTGGACGCGGTGGCTGGCACAGAGGTCGGTTTGTACTTGGTGCTTCGAACCCGAATCTCAGTTGGACCCGCAGTCCCACGAGCACCCCATACTGTGGCCCTGGGTTCTTGACCCTCGAGCACGCATTTCAGACTCCGACGACGTGGACTGCACGCCGATGCCACCGTGAACAGGAGGCTGTCATGGACGTGATTCATCCGCGCTGCGCGGGACTGGACGTGCACAAGCAGACGGTGGTGGCCTGTGCCCGCATTGCCGGTGATGGACCGGCGAGTCAGGGAGTGCGAACGTTTGAGACCACCACTTCGGGCCTGCTGGCCCTGGCCGACTGGCTGGAGTCGCTGGGTATCGAGCACGTGGCGATGGAGGCCACCGGCGTGTACTGGAAGCCGGTGTGGCACATCCTGGAGGGCCACTTCGAGCTGATGCTGGCCAACGCCGCTCATGTCAAGAACGTGCCAGGGCGCAAGACCGATGTGAACGACGCCATGTGGCTGGCCGACCTGCTGGCCCACGGCCTGATCCGCGCCAGCTTCGTGCCGCCCACTGCGGTGCAGGAACTGCGCACGCTCACCCGCACGCGCAAGCAGTTCGTGCGCGAGCGCGCCTCGCACGTGCAGCGCATCGAGAAGGTGCTGGAGGACGCCAACCTGAAGCTGTCGGTGGTGCTCAGCGACATCCTGGGCAAGGCCGGGCGCGCCGTGCTGCAGGCCATCATCGATGGACACAGCAAGCCCGAGGAATTGGCCGCTTGCGTGACCACCCGCGTGAAGGCCAGCCCCGAGGAACTGCTCGAAGCCTTGCGTGGGCGCATCCGAAGGCACCACCGCTTCATGCTCAAGCTGCACCTGGGCCACATCGACGCGCTGGACAAGGCCATTGGCGACATCGAGAAGGAGGTGGGCCAAGGGCTCGAGCCCTTTCGCGCAGCGGCCAAGCTGCTGACCACGATGCCGGGCATCAGTACCGTGGCCGCCGACGCACTGATCGCCGAGGTCGGCATCGACATGGGCCGCTTTGCCACGCCTGGCCACCTGCTGTCCTGGGCCTGCCTGTGCCCGCGCAACGACGAGAGCGCCGGCAAGCGCCGCAGCACCCGGTTGCGCCGCGGCGGCAAGTGGCTCAAGGCCACGCTGGTGCAGGCCGCCTGGGCGGCCGTACGAGTCAAGGGAGGCTACCTGCAAGCGCAGTTCCATCGCATCCGAGCGAGACGAGGTGCCAAGAAGGCCATCATCGCCGTGGCCGCCTCCATGCTCACAGCCGCATGGCACATGCTCAAGGACGGCACCGAATGGCACGATCTGGGCGCGGCCCACTTCGACCGCCAAGACGCCTCCAAGACCGCCAACCGCCTCATCCGACGCTTGCAACAGATCGGCTACCAGGTCAGCGCCGTGCCGGCTTGAATGGGGGCGTTTCATTTCAGTGGCAGTGGCTTTCACCACCGACGGTGACGACGGGAATGCCGATGCCAGGGCGGCGCGAGGGCGGCATGTGCAGCGCCTGCTGCACGCGCTGGACAAAATCCGTCCAGTCGAACATGCCCGACAGGGTGGTGAGGTACTGGCCGTCGCGGAAGAACACCAGCGCGGGCCAGCGCTGCACGCCCAGGCGTCGGGCCAGCAGGTCTTCGCAGTCCGCGGGCACGGCGCCGATGGTGAAAGACCGGCCCAGGGCGGCGTGCAGCTCGGGCAGCACCACAGCCACATCCAGCCCCTCGGGAAAGCGCACCGGGTCGCCACAGAAAAACAGCACGCGCACACCGGGCCCGGCGGTGAAGGCCTCGGCGTCGTCCTGCCCAACCCATTGGGCGCCGTGGGACTGGACCAGCCGCTGCACCAGCGCGGGGGCCTGCATTGCTTCAGTGTTCATGAGAGCTTCCTTGGGATGAGAGATCGGCACCGGCGCCCAGCAGCGCCGCCAGTTGTTCGGCCCCCATGGCCGATGGCAGTGCAAAAGCGGCCTGGGCCTCGGGGGACTGGGGGTCGTAGCGCCCGGCCAGCGTGTCTTCGACCAGCGCCAGCAGGGAGCGCACCTCGGCGGCGCGCTCGGGACTCAGGCGTTCGCGCGCAGAGCCCAGAAAGACCAGCACCCATTCGCCGGGCAGGCAGTCGCCCACCAGCGCGGTGTTCACCCGCTCCAGGCCCTGCGGGCCTTCGGCCAGTACATGGCCCTCCAGCAGGGTGCGCACTTGCATGGGGATTCCGATGCACATGGTTCGGCCTTTGTTCAGCGCGGGATGAAGCGCGCATCGCCAATGCGGCAGGCCTCTTCGGCGCTGGGCCGGCCTGCTTCGTAGGCGTTCAGCCTCAGGTGCGCCGCCGTGGTGGCCTGGGCGGGCTCCAGCGGGCGGCTGCGCGGCACGGGGCAGGCGCCCCACTGCTGCAAGTGCTCCAGCGCCAGCGGCAGGGCTTCTTCCAGCGCCTGCAAGGTGCGCGGACGCAGGCTGCCGCCGTAGTCCTCCAGCTCCTCGGGCTGGCAGCCGATGAGCACGATGCGCTGCGGATAGTGCCCAGTGAGCTGCGCCACCATCAGCACTTCCTGAAAACCCGTTTGGTGCAGGCTCATTTTCTTGGCGCCCAGAAAGCAGGGCACCTCATCGCCCTGCACCACCTTGAGCGTGCCGGGCGCCAGCCCGTAGTCGATAGCGTCGAGGATCAGCA
This sequence comes from Acidovorax sp. 210-6, assembly GCF_010020825.1. Classification (GTDB taxonomy): domain Bacteria; phylum Pseudomonadota; class Gammaproteobacteria; order Burkholderiales; family Burkholderiaceae_C; genus Simplicispira; species Simplicispira sedimenti. Next base: position 263,347 of record NZ_JAACJE010000001.1, on the reverse strand, counting down.
GCGCATCGGCCTCCTGCACGTACTGCAGCAGCGCCAGCCCTTGCGTGCCGCCATCCACCAGTTCCACATGGGGCGCGAACTCAAAGCGCTGCTGCAGCGCCTCGACGCAGCGCACGCCAAAGCCCTCGTCGGCCCAGAGCATGTTGCCGATGCCCAGCACGACGATGCGCTGCAGGCTAGGGCGTGTCATCATTCAATTCCCCCACGCGAAAGCCAACCAGGCCGTGCAGTGCTAGGCGCCCTGAGTGCCATGCAGCCGCGCTGCACAAGCGAAGGGCAACGACGCAATGCGCGGCCTGGCTGGCTTTCCCTTCGGGCTGGCCCCGCAATGCGGCGTCTGCTTTGTCGGGCGGCTTGCCCATGGATGACCATGGGCAAGCCGCCCTTCGCGCATCCATCCGCATTGCGGGGCCAGCGCGCGGGGGAATTGAATGATGACACGCCCTAGCGCTGTCACGGGGTGGGTTACAGGCGTTTTCAGGCGAGCGAGAGGCCATGGTGTGCAATGAACTCAAAAAGGGGAGGAAGAACGACTCAGTGAACCCACGCCATGCTGCGCAGGTGCTTCCAGGCGTGGAAGCTGTCCCAGCGGGACTGCAGGGCCAACCAGAACAGGGCATCGGTGCCAAACACCATGGCGCAGCGGATGGCGGTGTCGGGGGTGATGCCGCGGTGGCCCTGGATGATTTCATTGAGCCTGCGCCGCGACACGCCCAGCAGGCGCGCTGCTTCGGTCTGACTCAGGGAGAGCGGACGCAGGAAATGCCGCGCCAGAAACCGCCCCGGATGGGGTGGGCAGCGCAGGGGCACACCCGCCGGGTGCGGCAGGCGCTGGGCCCCAGGGGCATGGCGACGGGCGGTGCCGGGCATGGCGGCAATCAATCCTTGAAGGTGCGGTAGCCGGAGACCATGGTGCTGACGATGCTCTGGCGGCCCATGATGTCCTCGCGCACGGCGGCGTAGATGTGCGCAATCACGAAGATCACCATGGCCCACATGCCCAGGTGGTGCCAGGTGTGCACGCCGTGCGATTGGCCCAGCAGAGGGATGAGCCAGCCAAACATGCGGTCGACCCAGGACCCGGCCTGCAGGCCTTCGCCATACAGTGCAAAACCGGTGGCCAGCATGAACAGCGAGAGCAGGAAGTAGCCCACGAACATCATCAGCCGTGCCAGCGGGTTGTGGCCCACGTATTGGTTGGGGCGCGGACGCAGGAACAGGTACCAGGTGAACATGGCCCACACCTCACGCCAGTAGGCCAGGCGCAGCACGGGCAGCGTGACCATCTCGCGGGCATGGTGGTTGCCCACGAAGGCCCAGTACACGCGCCCGGCCAGGCCGATGGCGAACACATAGCCTGCCGCGAAATGGGCAAACCGGATGTAGCCCATGAGGAAATGGTCACTGGCCTCGCCGCTCACGCTGGGCAGGGGGGACCCGATGAGGTAGCCCGTGACGCACAGCACGGTGATGGCCAATGCGTTGATCCAATGCCACACGCGCACCGGCGCCTCGTACACATAGACCGAGCGCACCTGCGGCGCATTCGCCACGGTACGTTCGTCGATGCCGGTGATGTCGGCCAGGTTCTGGGGGGTCGAGGGGTTCATGCGCGCCTCCTGGGGGGGTGGGACCGTGCGCTGCCAGTGCGCTCAAATGCGGGCCAGCAGCAATGCCAGGCCCGCGCCGCCGATCAGGGCTCCCGCCGCGCGCGGCAGCACCGCCCGCACACGCTGCAGCAGCACGCCCAGACCCATGCCGCCAAAGTGCAGCGCTGCCGTGGACAACACAAAACCCGCGCCATAGGCCAGGAAGGAAGCACCCGCAGCCATTTCCAGCCCGTGGGCCGTGCCATGCAACAGGGCCGACGCGCCCACCAGCCCCAGGCCCAGCCCGGCGGGCAGTGCCGCGCCACTGACCAGCAGCGCGCCCAGCAGCACCACGCTGGCGGCAATCATCACTTCCAGCGCGCCGCCCAAGGGCAGTGCAGCCCCAAGGTGCGCCAGCAAGGCCCCCAGGGCCATGGCGGCCACGAACACCGCGGGCGCCTGCCAGCGGCGCTGCGGCAGGGTCACGGCAGACCACAGACCCACGGCCACCATGGCCAGCAGGTGGTCCAGTCCCGACACGGGGTGTGCCAGTCCGCTGACAAAAGTGGCGGCATGGCCGCCCTCGTGGCCCACATGGGCCTGGGCCGCTCCGCCCAGGGCACACAGGGCAATGGTCAGCAGGCCCTTGACTGCAACAGTGTTCATTCGCATGTTTGTCTCCTATGTCGTTCCGAGGCCTTCAGCGTACCTTGACCGAGGTGAGTTCCTGCCCGTCCGGTCCCATGACGTGCGTGGAGCACGCCAGGCAGGGATCGAACGAGTGCAGGGTGCGCAGGATCTCCAGCGGCTGCTCCGGGTTGACCATGGGTGTGCCCAGCAGCGCGGCTTCGAAGGCGCCGATCTGGCCCTTGGCGTCGCGCGGGCTGCCGTTCCAGGTGGTGGGCACCACGCACTGGTAGTTGTCGATCTTGCCGTCCTTGATGCGGATCCAGTGCGCCAGGCCTCCGCGCGGTGCGGCCGATGTGCCCACGCCCTTGGCCTCCTTGGGCCAGGTGGACGGGTCCCACTTCTCGACGTTGGCCGTGGCGGTGTCGCCTGCCTTGATGTTGGCCACGAGCGAGTGCCAGTCTTCGAGCAGCAACTCGCCCAGGTACTGGCCTTCCAGGCAGCGGGCTGCCGTGCGGCCGATGGTGGTGGGCAGCAATTGCTTGAGGGTGTACTGCGTTTCGGGCAAGCCCAGCGCCTTGGGAATGCCGCTGTTGACCATGCTGGCCAGGAAGTCCACCTGCTCCTTGGCGCGCTGGCAATACTTGTTGCCTTGCGACGCGTGCACATAGGCCAGGATGTAGCGCGCCAGCGGCCCCACCTCCATGGCATGGCCGCGCCAGCGCGGGGCCTTGAGCCAGGAGTACTTGGCGCTTTCGTCGATTTCGTGGATGTCGGTGCGCGTGCCCTTGGTCTTGGCGCCCAGCACGTAGTTGGGTTCGGTGACGCCGTCCCAGGGGTGCAGGCCCTTGGTTTCGTCGGCGTACTTGTACCAGGAGTGGGTGACGAATTCCTGGATCTGCTCGGGGTCACGCAGATCGACCGGATGGATCTTGCTCCAGTCGCCATTGATGATGGCACCGCCGGGCAACTGGTCGGTGCTCTTGTCGTAGCTGACCTTGGCGTGCTCGCCGTAGTCCATGACGTTGAGGCCCGCCAAACCGCCGCCGTAGAGCCAGCCCGCCTGCTTGTACAGCGTTCCGATGGCCAGCACGTCGGGCAGATAGACGTTGCGATAGAACGCGTTGCCCTCGTCGATGCGCGCCTTGACGAAGTTGAGCCGCTCCATGTTGATGGGCGCCCCCGCCGCGCCGTCGCGGTCAATGTTGATGGCGCAGGGCATGCCGCCCACCAGGTAGTTGGGGTGCGGGTTCTTGCCGCCGAAGATGGCGTGGATCTTGATCCATTCCTTCTGCAGATCCAACGCCTCCAGGTAGTGCGCCACGGCCATGAGGTTGGCCTCGGCGGGCAGGATGTAGGCCTTGGAGCCCCAGTAGCCGTTCTTGAACGGCCCAAGCTGGCCACTCTCGACAAACTTCTTGATGCGGTTCTGGATGTCGCGGAAGTAGCCCGGCGAGGACAGCGGGTGCGCGGGCGACACCAGTTGCTGCAGCTCGGAGGTCTTCTTGGGGTCGGCCTTGAGGCAGGCGACCACGTCCACCCAGTCCAGCGCGTGCAGGTGGTAGAAGTGCACCACATGGTCCTGCACCATCTGGGCCTTGGCCATGATTTCGCGGATCAGGTGCGCGTTCTTGGGAATCTTGATGCCCAGCGCATCCTCCACGGCGCGCACCGAGGTCAGCGCGTGGCTGCTGGTGCACACGCCGCAGATGCGCTCGACGAAGGCCCAGGCGTCGCGCGGGTCGCGCCCCTTGAGGATGACCTCCAGCCCGCGCCAGAGCGTGCCGGTGGATACCGCGTTGCGGATCACATTGTTGCTGTCGAGGTTGACCTCGCAGCGCATATGCCCCTCGATGCGCGTGACAGGATCGACGACGATGCGCTTGCCGCTGTTGTCGAGTGCGAAGGGGGTCTGGTCGTTGGCGCCCATGGTGCGTGGCTCCTTGTGCTGGATCAGTGGTCGGCCTTGGCCGGCTCGTTCTTGTCGGAGGCGCGCTTGAGCATGGACACCGCCGCATGCGCCGCCACGGCCGCGCCCACGGCCCCGGCCGCAGCCACGCCCACCTTGTCGGCGTTGGACTCGACACCGAAGGCGTTGATGTTGGTGAGCCGGTCGTAGAACGAGCCTTTGTCCCAGAAGCCCTCTTCCGAGCAGCCCAGGCAGCCATGGCCCGACTGCACGGGCCAGCTCGTCCCATCATTCCAGCGCACCGTGGAGCAGGCGTTGTAGGTGGTGGGGCCCTTGCAGCCCACCTTGTAGAGGCAGTAGCCCTTGCGCGCGTTCTCGTCGTCGAACGATTCGACAAACTGGCCTGCGTCAAAGTGCGGACGGCGGTAGCACTTGTCGTGGATGCGCTGGCTGTAGAACATCTTGGGCCGCCCCTGGCGGTCGAGCTCGGGGATGCGGTCGAAGGTGAGCATGTAGGTGATCACACCCGTCATCACCTCGGCGATGGGCGGGCAGCCCGGCACCTTGATGATGGGCTTGTCCAGAATGACCTTGTGCACCGGCGTGGCGCGCGTGGGGTTGGGATGGGCCGCCTGCACGCAGCCCCAGGACGCACACGAGCCCCAGGAGATGATGGCCTTGCAGTCCTTGGCCACGCGGCGCAGCTTTTCCACAAAGGGCTTGCCGCCCTGGATGCAGTACATGCCGTCCTCGTTGAGCGGCGGGTTGCCCTCCACCGCCAGGATGTACTGGCCCTTGTACTTTTCGATCACCTCGTCGAGCGCGGCCTCGGCCTGGTGGCCTGCGGCGGCCATGAGCAGGTCGTCGTAGTCCAGCGAGATCATGGACAGCACCACGTCCTTGGCCAGCGGGTGCGCCGAGCGGATGAAGGACTCGGAGCAGCAGGTGCACTCCAGCCCGTGCAGCCACAGCACGGGCGTGCGCGGCTTGTTTTCCATGGCATGGGCAATCTGCGGCACGAACGCCGGGCCCAGGCCCAGAGAAGTCGCCGTGAGCGAGCAGAACTTCAGCAGGCTGCGCCGCGAGATGCCCTGGCGGCGCATCACCTCGTAAAACGTTTCCACGGTCGGTCTCCTCGTGAGGGTGTCTTTGTTGTGGGCAGGCGGGCGCGCGCAGCGGCGCACCCGTCCTGTGCCCACAAGACTTCTCAAGTTGTGTGCCAGAACGGATACACCCTCGGGAATACCCTGAGCGGACGTGGCAAACCCGCGCCAGCATTGGCGCTGCCGAACCGCCGCGCACGCGGCCACACCCGGCTGCGCCTGCGCACTGGCTAGCGGCTTGGCAGCGGAAGGGCCGAAGTGGAAAGGCCGCTGGCAGCGGCCGCAGATGGCTAGAGTGCCTTGCGCAGCGTGGCGGTGGGGATGCGCAACGCCTCGCGGTACTTGGCCACAGTGCGGCGCGCGCACTCGATGCCCTGCTCCTTGAGCATGTCGGCCAGTTGGCTGTCGGACAGGGGCTTGGCGGGGCTCTCGGCGGCGATGAACTGCTTGATGAGTGCGCGCACCGCCGTGCTGGAGGCGTTGCCGCCCGTGTCGGTGCCCAGGCCCGAGCCGAAGAAATATTTCAGTTCGAACGTGCCCTGCGGCGTGGCCATGTACTTGGCCGTGGTCACGCGTGAGATGGTCGATTCGTGCAGACCCAGCTCGTCGGCAATGTCGCGCAGCACCAGCGGGCGCATGGCCAGCTCGCCATGCACGAAGAAGTTCTTCTGCCGCTCGACGATGGCGCGCGAAACGCGCAGGATGGTGTCAAAGCGCTGCTGGATGTTCTTGATGAACCAGCGCGCCTCCTGCAAGCGCTGTTGCAGCGCCTGGTGGCCTTCGCCCCCGCGGTGGCCGCGCAAGGCGCCCGCGTACACGTCGTGCACGCGCAGCTTGGGCATGACCTCGGGGTTGAGCTGCACCACAAAGTTCTGCCCACTGCGACCGCTGCGCGTGACAAGCACGTCGGGCACCACGGCGTTGCGCTCCACATCGGCAAAGCGCCGGCCTGGGCGCGGCTCCAGCCGGGTGATCAGCGCCATCGCGGCACGGGTGCGTTCCTCGCTGCAGCCGCACAGCTGCACCAGGCGGCGCACGTCGCGCCGCGCCAGCAGGTCCAGCGACTGGCCGCAGATGCACAGGGCCGCCTGCACGGTCTCGGCGTCGGCCGCGCCCTCCTGCAACAGCGCGCGCAGTTGCAGGCCCAGGCATTCGGCCAGGTTGCGCGCGCCCACGCCGGTGGGCTCCAGGCTTTGCAACAGACGCAGCGCCACCGTGAAGTGGTGCACCAGTTCATCCAGTTGCTCCGGGTCGTCCGTGCCCGCCAGCCCCTGGGCCAGGGTCTCGATCGGGTCTTCAAGGTAGCCGTCTTCGGTCAGCGATTCGATGAGAAAGCGCAGCGCCGCCCTGTCCACGTCGGACAGGCGCAGCGCCAGGGCCTGGCGGTGCAGATGCTCGGTGAGGGATTCCTGGGTGTGCACCCATTCCGTGGCGTCGGTGTCCTCATCGGCAGCAGCGCCTTGCTGGCGCGCGGGCGCGTCACCGCCCCATTCGCTGTCGTCGGGAGCGATCTCGGTGGTGCCGTCGCCCTCCCAGCCGGGTTCTTCACCCAGGACGGAAGTTTCGGCATCATTTTGGCCCTCTACGCTTGCTGCATCTGCGCCAGAAGCTCCTGAAATGATAGCGGCGTCAGCGGTGGCATCGTCCCGTTGCGCAGGCATGTCGGCCTGACTCAGGCCAAAGGCCTCGCGCTCGGCCTCGTCGCTGGAGCGCTCCAGGAATGGGTTCTCGTCGAGCATCTGCTCGATCTCTTGCGACAGCTCCTGGGTGGACAGTTGCAGCAGCCGGATGGACTGCTGCAATTGCGGCGTCAGCGCCAGGTGCTGCGATACGCGGAGCGAGAGCCCTGGCTTCATCACATCCTGAAGTGTTCGCCAAGGTACACGCGGCGCACCTCGGCGTTGTCCACGATCTCGGACGGTGTGCCCTGGGCCAGCACATGCCCGTCGCTGATGATGAAGGCGTGGTCACAAATGCCCAGCGTCTCGCGCACGTTGTGGTCGGTGATGAGCACGCCGATGCCGCGCTCCTTGAGAAAGCCGATGATGCGCTGGATCTCGATCACCGCGATCGGGTCGATGCCGGCAAAGGGCTCGTCCAACAGAATGAAACGCGGCTGCGTGGCCAGGGCGCGTGCGATCTCCACGCGGCGCCGCTCTCCGCCCGACAGGGCCATGGCGGGCGATTCGCGCAGGTGATCCACGCGCAGCTCCTGCAGCAGCGCCGTGAGGCGTTCCTCGATCACCGCATTGCTGAGTGGTTGGCCCTGGGCGTCGCGCTGGAGCTCCAGCACGGCGCGCACGTTCTCTTGCACGCTGAGCTTGCGAAAGATCGACGCCTCCTGCGGCAGATACGACAGCCCCAGGCGCGAGCGCCGGTGGATGGGCATGTGTGCAACCGACTGGCCGTCGATGCGGATGTCGCCGGCGTCGCTGCGCACCAGGCCGACGATCATGTAGAACGAGGTGGTCTTGCCCGCACCGTTGGGGCCGAGCAGACCGACGACCTCGCCCTTTTGCACGGTGAGCGAGACATCCTTGACCACCTTGCGGCTGCCGTAGGCCTTGGCCAGGTGCAGCACTTCCAGCCGGCTGTTCGCCGCTGCGGGTTCGTTGTGCTCCATGCCGCCCCCGTTCACCGCGTGCCGCCCAGCGTGCTGCTGGGCCGCAGGGCCGGGCTGGCGTCGGCAGGTTCCTGCACCGGGGCCGACGCGGCCCCGGCAGGTGGCTCCTTGGGCGAGAGCACGGCACGCACACGCCCGCCCGGTGCCGGGCCGTCGCCTGCCGCGCTGGGCGCGGCCTTCTGGCCATCGACGGTGAACACGTCGGTCAGGTTGTTATAGACGATGACGGCGCCCGTGATCTCATCGCTGACCGCCGTGCCGCGCAGGCGACGCAGTTCGGCGCGGCGCACGAAACGCACTGCGTCGTTGCGGCCGTCGTATTCGATGACTTCGCCCTCGCCCTCGATGTACTCCTCGGGAGCGCCCGGCGCCACGTCACGCCGCTGGCGGAAAAAGGCGCGCTGCCCGGGCTCGGCGCTGACGGTACCGAACTGGAAGCCCTGGGCGTCCTGGCGCACTTCCAGGCGCGCACCACGCAGCACTATGCTGCCCTTGGTCATGACCACCCGGCCGGTGAACACGCTGGTTTGCTTGAGGTCGTCGTGGCGCAGCGCATCGGCCTCGATGTTCATGGGCTTGTTGCGATCGGCCTTTTCGGCCAGGGCAGGCACGGAGCCGCCCAAGGCGGCAGCCATCAGCAGGGCTGCGGCCCATGCACGCCGGGCCCGTACCGTGGTCGTACGGCCGGGGCGGGTCAAAAAACGAATGTCCATGCGGCTTTCCTGTCAGACATGCCGCGCAGGGGCATGCAAATATTGTGCAGGGCACGAATCTTGCAAGCATTGTAGCCCCGGCCCGTGGGGCCGGGACGCAGAACCCGCGGAATCCGGCGCTGGAAACCGGGGGGGTAGCGCGTCAGCCCTTGCGGGACACGGCCACCAGGTGGTCCACCACCTGCAGCACCGCATTCAGACTGCCTGCCATGGTGCCATCGGTATAGAACCGACCCGCCACGCCCATGGACGGCGTGCCTTCGACCCCGTAGGCCTCCTGCAATTGCGCGGCCCGCTGTGCCTGGCTGGCGACGTTGAAGGAAGCGTACATTTCCTTGAACTTGGCCATGTCGATGCCGGGCTGCTTGGCCATCCAGGCCATGATGGCATCTTCCTTGGAGAGATTGATTTTCTCGACGTGAATGGCACGGAACACGCGCGGATGGATCTCCGCCACCTTGCCCATGCCCTGCAGCGCATAGAAGAGCTTTTGCTGCGGTACAAAGCTGGCATTGAATGCCACGGGCACACGGCGCGCGACCACGCCCTTGGCCTCGGCACCCTTGGCCCAGGACTCGAACACCGGCTCAAAGGTGTTGCAGTGGCCGCAGTTGTACCAGAAGAACTCGATCACCTCGACCTTGCCTGCGGGCGCGTCGGTGGCCACGGGCTTGCCCAGGCGGGTGTAGTCCTTGCCTTCCTTCGGCTGGGCCTGGGCCCACACGGGCAAGGCCAGGCTGGAAGCGGCCAGTGCCGATGCGGCAGAAAGGGTGAAGCTGCGTCGTTTCATATCCATGGTTCTCCAATGACAGGTGGGGGTGGGAGCAAGGGGGCAGGCAAAAGTTCAGCGCTGCACCCGCACCAGGGCCGACTCGACCCCCGCGCCCGCCAGTTTTTCCTTGAGCTGATCGGCATCGTCGCGCTTGGCAAACGGCCCGATGCGCACGCGGTACACATTGCGGCCATTCTGCTCGCGTTCACTCACACGCGCCTCCCAGCCCAGCATGGCCAGTTTGGCACGCTGTGCATCGGCGTCCTGCTGGTTGCGGAAAGCACCTGCCTGCACGTAGTAATCAAAGGGATCCACCTGCCCGGCGGCAGCCGCGCGGGCGCTGGCCAGATCCCCCAGCGGATCGGCACCGGGCTTGCCCTCGGCTTTGCTGGCGGCGGGCTTGGCGGCAGAAGCGGCAGCCTGCCGCGCATCGGGCGCCGCCCCCACAGCACCGGAGGCCGCAGCCGAAGCGGGCGGCGCGGTCACCTTGGCAGGCGTCTTGCCGGCCAGGGGGGCGTTGACATTCCAGTCGCGGTTCTTGCGCGCCTCGGCCTCGTCGTTGTCGCCGTTGCGCACCGCGCCCTTGTTCATGAAGGGCACGGGCACCTTGGTCACGTACACGGCCACCGCCAGGGCAGCGCCCAGGCCCACGATCAGGCCGACGATGAAGCCGACAATGGTTCCGCCCCGGTGTTGGGATTTCATAAGTCAGTTACCACTCACATTCTGCGGGGGGCCGATACGCCCAGCACCGCCAGTCCATTGTGCAATACCTGCGCGGTGGCTGCGATGAGCGCCAGGCGCGCGCGCTTGACGGTTTCGTCGTCCACCAGGATGCGCTCGGCGTCGTAGTAGCTGTGGTAGCTGGCCGCCAGGTCACGCAGGTAGAAAGTCACGTCGTGCGGCGCCTCGCCCTCGGTGGCGGCCGTGAGCATGGCCGGGTACTTGGCCAGTTGCAGCATCAGCGCCTGGGCCTGCGGGCCGTCGAGCGCCGACAGGTCCGCGCCCTGCAGACCGGCCACGTCGCCACCCCAGGCCGTGAGCACCGAGCAGATGCGCGCATGCGCGTACTGCACGTAGTACACGGGGTTGTCGTTGTTCTGCGCCACGGCCAGGTCCACGTCAAAGGTGTACTCGGTGTCGGGCTTGCGGCTGAGCAGGAAGAAGCGCACCGCGTCCTTGCTGGTCCACTCGATCAGGTCGCGCAGCGTGACGTAGCTGCCCGCGCGCTTGCTGATCTTGACCTCTTCGCCGCCCTTGACCACGCGCACCATGGTGTGCAGCACATAGTCGGGGTAGCCCTGCGGGATGCCCACGTCGGCCGCCTGCAGGCCCGCGCGCACGCGGGCAATGGTGCCGTGGTGGTCCGTGCCCTGGATGTTGACGACCTTGGTAAAGCCGCGCTCCCACTTGGCGATGTGGTAGGCCACGTCGGGCACGAAGTAGGTGTACGTGCCGTCCTGCTTGCGCATGACGCGGTCCTTGTCGTCGCCATAGTCCGTGCTCTTGAGCCACAGGGCGCCGTCCTGCTCGTAGGTCTTGCCGTTGGCCACCAGCTTGTTCACCGTGGCCTCGACGCGGCCGCTGGTGTACAGGCTGGACTCCAGGTAGTACTCGTCGAAGTGCAGATTGAAGGCCTGCAGGTCCTTGTCCTGCTCGTTGCGCAGGTAGGCCACGGCAAACTGACGGATGTTGTCGTAGTCCTCCACATCGCCATTGGCGGTGAACTCGCGGTCGTCGGCCTTCACGGTGGCCTTGGCCTTGAAGGCCTCGGCGATGTCGGCGATGTAGTCGCCGTTGTAGAAGTTCTTGGCCAGCGGGTTGTCGCTGTCGGTGGGCCAGCAGTCGTCGCCGGGCTTGAAGCCCTTGGCGCGCAGTTGCGTGCTCTTGGTGAGGGTGTCGATCTGCACGCCTGCGTCGTTGTAATAGAACTCGCGGTGCACGCTCCAGCCCTGCGTGGCGAACAGGTTGCTGATGGCGTCGCCAATGGCGGCCTGGCGGCCATGGCCCACGTGCAGCGGGCCCGTGGGGTTGGCGGAGACGAATTCCACCAGCACGCGCTCACCGCGCGCAGGCTGGCAGCCGTAACCATCGCCAGCGGCCAGCACCTCACGCACCACCTCCTGCTTGGCAGCAGGCTTGAGGCGGATGTTCAGGAACCCAGGGCCGGCGATCTCGATGGCGTCCACCCAGCGCTGGTAGGCGGGTGTGGCCTCCAGCGCGGCCTTGAGCTGTTCGCCCAGCGCACGGGGGTTGAGCTTGAGCGGCTTGGCCAGTTGCATGGCCGCAGTGCAGGCAAAGTCGCCATGCGCGGCGACCTTGGGCGACTCGAACGCCGCCTTGGCGCCTGCGCCGGGGGAAAGTTGTTCCAGCTCGGCCGCCAGGGCGGCGAGCAATTCGGTCTTGACGGAAAGCATCGCGGGATTTTACGGGGCCGTGGCGCCCAGCCCACGCCCGCCTCGCCATGCGTTGTGCGCAGAGCGCTTGTGTGTTGGAATTTCACCAGCCTTTTCACCACCCTGGAGAAACCATGAAGCAGCTTGTTACGTTCAGTGCACTGGCCCTGTCCCTGGCCCTGGGCAGCGCCCACGCCGCCGAAGAGAAAGCCCCCACCAAGCAACAGACCAAGATGGCCACCTGCAACGCAGACGCCAAGACCAAAGACCTCAAGGGCGACGAGCGCAAGGCCTTCATGAAGGAATGCCTCAGCAACAAACCCGCTACACAGCAGGACAAGATGAAGACCTGCAATGCCGACGCCAAGGCCAAGGACCTCAAGGGCGACGAGCGCAAGGCCTTCATGAGCGAATGCCTGAAGAAGTAAGACTCTGCTCCCTGCGTCACAAAGCCCCGCTGGCTCTGCCACGGGGCTTTCTTGTGGATCGGCCCATCAGCGCGTGCCAACGCCCCGCGCCAAAAAGACAGCGAGCAGGGCCACCACCACCATCAGGTGCGCGGACCACATCACCAGCTTGCGCGTGCGCCGCAGGGCCTCGGGCGATGGCAGGCTGCCTTGGGCGTCGAGTTCACGGCGCCACGCACGGTATTGCCGCGCGGCCAGGACCAGCAGCGCGAGCATGGCTACCAGCAGGGTGATCTTGGTGTGCAGCAAAGGCTGCGCCCAATACCAGGCCACGCCCTTGACGCCCCAGTAGGTGCGTGCCAGCCCGGTGAGCAGCACCAGGGCGCCCGACACCAGGCTCAGCACATTGACCCACACCAGGCGCCGGACCACGGCCGGGTTCACCCACTCGGCACGGCACAGCGCGGTTTCGCTGGTCATGAAGGTGGCCAGCATCAAAAAGGCCATGATGTGGGCGTAGGCCAGCAGACTTTCGAGTATCACGGTACGGGATCCTTGGGGTTTCAATGAGGTGGCGCTGACGGGTCTGCGGCGGCGGCAGACCGCGACCAGAACGCCGGTTGGGCGAAATGGTGGCGCAGAAAATCAATCCACAGGCGCACCCGCAGCGGCAGATGCTTGCGCTGCGGGAACAGCACGTAAATGCCATTGGGCGGCGCGGCGAAATCCTCCAGCACCGCCACCAGCCGACCGGCGGCGATGTCGCCCTCCACCTCCCAGGTGCTGCGCCAGGCGATGCCATGGCCCGCCAGGCACCAGTCGTACAGCACCTGGCCATCCGAACAATCCATGGGGCCTGCGGGCTTGAGGTGCACGACCTCGGAGCCGCCCGCCGACGTGGGCATGCGAAACGCCCAGCCCCGGGTCTGCGAGGCTTCGCTGGACAGCGTCAGGCAATCGTGCTGCACCAGTTCGCTGGGGTGGCGCGGCGTGCCGTTGCGCTGCAGGTATTCGGGCGTGGCCACGCACAGGCGCCGGTTGTCGGCCACGCGCACGCTCACCAGCGACGAGTCGGGCAGGTCGCCCACGCGCACGGCGCAGTCAAAGCCCTCGGCTGCCAGGTCCACCACACGGTCGCTGAGATTGAGCGAGAGCGTCACCGCAGGCTGCTCGGCCAGGAACCGGGGCACCAGGGGCGCCACATGGCGGCGCCCAAAGCCTGCCGGGGCCGTGACGCGCAAATGGCCGTTGGCCCGCACGCCCCCGGCCGACACGCTGGCCTCGGCGTTGGCCACGTCGGCCAGCAGGCGCTGGCAGTCTTCGAGGAAGGCGGCGCCTTCGTGCGTGAGGCTGATGCGCCGCGTGGTGCGCACCAGGAGCTTGACGCCCAGGTGCTCCTCCAGCGCATCGAGCCGCCGCCCCATGATGGCGGGCGCCACGCCCTCGGCGCGCGCCGCTGCCGTCAGGCTGCCGCGCGTGGCCACCGACACGAAAGACTCGAAGGCCTTGAGCTTGTCCATGGGGGGGAATTATCGGGACAAAGTGCGCCCCCACGCCGTGGAGCCCCCACGCTGCCGATGGCCAGATTTTTCAAGAAAAATCAGCATCCAGCGCCTGTACAACAAGCGCCAGTAGCTATGATTTGTATAGCATTTTGCTCTACAAATCCTGAGGAATTCCACGGTGCCGCAACACCGCACTGCGGCGCAGACCCGAAGGTCTTGGCCGCCCATGAGAGCCTGGGCGGCCAGGGGATCAGACCGCCGCGCGAGCTGCGGCGACTGCGGGTACTTCGGCAGGGGCAGCCTCGGCCACTGCGGGCACGGGCGACAGGTGGCCGTTGAGCGCAGCTTCCAGGCACGCAGGGTCCAGCGCGTTTTCCCAGCGCGAAACCACCACCGTGGCGACCGCATTGCCGATGAAATTGGTCAGCGAACGGCATTCGCTCATGAAGCGGTCCACGCCCAGAATCAGCGCCATGCCGGCCACCGGCACTTCGGGCACCACGGCCAGGGTGGCAGCGAGGGTGATGAAGCCCGCGCCCGTCACGCCCGCAGCGCCCTTGGACGACAGCATCGCCACCAGCAGCAACATGATCTGGTGGCCCAGCGTCAGTTCGGTATTGGTGGCCTGGGCGATGAACAACGCCGCCAGCGTCATGTAGATGTTGGTGCCGTCCAGGTTGAACGAATAGCCCGTGGGGACCACCAGGCCCACCACCGACTTGCTGCAACCGGCCTTTTCCATCTTCTCCATCAGCGAAGGCAGGGCCGACTCCGACGACGAGGTGCCCAGCACCAGCATCAGCTCGGCCTTGAGGTAGCGACACAGCTTGAGCACCGAGAAACCGCACAGGCGGCTGACAAAGCCCAGGATGACAACCACAAACAGCAGCGAGGTGATGTAGAACGAGCCCACGAGCCACGCCAGGTTGACCAGCGAACCCAGGCCGAACTTGCCGATGGTGAAGGCCATGGCACCAAACGCGCCCAGGGGCGCCGCCTTCATGACCAGGCCCACCACCTTGAACACCGGGGTGGTCAGGGCTTCAAGAAAGTTCAGCACGGGGCGGCCCGGCTCACCCACCATGGCCAGGCCAATGCCGAACAGCACCGCCACCAGCAACACCTGCAGGATGTTGTCGCCCACGAAGGGGCTGACCAGCGTCTTGGGAATGATGTCCAACGCAAAGCCGGTCAGCGTCATCTCGTGCGACTTGGCCACGTAGCCCTTCACGGCAGTCTGGTCCAGGTCGGCCGGGTTGATGTTCATGCCCGCGCCGGGCTGCACCACGTTGGCCACCACCAGCCCCACCACCAATGCCAGCGTGGAGAAGAACAGGAAATACGCCATGGCCTTGCCAAACACACGGCCCACGGTGCTCAACTGCGACATGCCTGCAATGCCGGTCACAATGGTCAGGAAGATCACCGGGGCGATGATCATCTTCACCAGCTTGATGAAGGCATCGCCCAGAGGCTTGAGCGCCTCGCCGTAGGCAGGCTCAAAATGGCCCAGCAAGACGCCCAGGACAATGGCCAGTACCACCTGAAAGTACAGCTGCCGGTAAAAAGGCAGCTTCAAGGTGGACGCTGCGGGGGCGGAATGGGTGTGCATGGGTAGATCTCCAGGATTCGCGGGGCTGCACCGCCGGTGGTGCATCAAGGGTGCCGTTTGTACCGCTGCGATGCGTTTGTGCCGATAACCTATTGGTATTAGTCCGACAGGGCGTCAGAGGAGATCACGCGCGCCCAATCAGGGTAATCCCCTAGTTTCCAGATGAATCCGGCACACTCGCCACCGCACCCGCGTGGCCCCACCACCGTGTGACAAGCCTGCCTTCCTGCCATGCCCATGCCCCGCCTTCGCCAGTTCTGGACGCTGTTCACCCTGCTTGTGGGCACGGTGCTCAGCATGTGGGCGGCCAGTCAGTGGGCCTGGCAAAGGTCTTTGCATGACGAGAGCGAAAGCGTGCAGCGCCAGCTGGCCCTGTATGGACAAACGCTGGCCCAGCGCATTGACCGCTACCGCACGCTGCCCGAAGTGCTGGCCTTGGACGCGCAGCTGCAAGACGCCCTGCGCCGCCCCTTGCGCCCGGCAGAGGTGGAGCAGCTCAACCGCAAACTGGAGCAGGCCAACGGCGCCAGCCAGTCCTCCACCCTCACCCTGCTCGACCGCCGCGGCATGGCCGTGGCCGCCAGCAACTGGCGCTCCACGACCAGCAACGTGGGGCAGGACTACAGTTTTCGCCCCTATGTGCAGCAGGCACTGGCCCAGGGGCGTGGCAGTTTTTACGGCATTGGCGTGACCACCGGGGAGCCAGGCTACTTTCTGTCGCAGGCCATCCGCGACGACAGCGGCCAGATCCTGGGACTGGTGGCCATCAAGATTGCGCTGCAGGAGCTGGAGCGCGAATGGTTGCAGACACCCGATATCGTGCTCGCCTCTGACGCCTATGGCGTTGTCTTTCTTGCCAGCCAGGATGCCTGGCGGTACCGACTGCTGGAGCCGCTGGACGACGACCAGCGGCGCGAACTGAACGCCACCCGCCAGTATTCCGATCAGCCTTTGCGCCCCCTGGACCTGCGCGTGGACGACCATATGGACAACGGCGGCCGCCTGGTGCGCCTGCAGCCGACCTCCGACATGCCCACGCCCGCAGGCCGCGTGCTGTGGCAAACCCAGCCCTTGCCCGGCACCCCGTGGCAACTGCACCTGGTGCATGCAACGCACAGCAGCCTGACCGACAGTCGCTGGGCCGCAGCCTCGGGCGCTGGCGGCTGGCTGGCGCTCTCGCTGCTGGTGCTCTTTGTGCGCCAGCGCCAGCGCCTGGATCGCTTGCGCCAACGCAGCCGCCAGGAGCTGGAGACCGTGCTGCAGCAACACGCCCAGGAACTGCGCACCGCGCAGGACGGCATCGTTCAGGCAGCGCAACAGGCCGCCGAGCAGACGGACAAGGGCCTCTCGCGCAGCCTGGAGCATCTGCCCCAGGGGGTGGTCATCATCGACGCCGACCTCCGGCTGGTGGCCTGGAACTCGCGCTATGTGCAGCTGTTCCGCTTTCCGGCCGACCTGATGCAGGTGGGCCGCCCCATCGCCGACCTGCTGCGCCACAACGCACGCCGGGGGCTGCTGGGCCCCGGCCCGGTGGAGGACGCCATCGAGCGACGCCTGGCCCACCTGCGCAGCGGCACACCCCACCTGCACGAAAGCGCCAAGGACGACGGCACCGTGCTGGAGATCCGGGGGAACCCGCTGCCCGAAGGCGGGTTCGTCACCAGCTATGCTGACATCACGAGCTACAAGAACGCGGCGCGCGAACTGCGCTCACTGGCCGATGCACTGGAGCAGCGCGTGTCGGACCGAACGCGCGATCTGGACGCCGCCCGGCGCGAGGCCGAGCGCGCCAACCGCTCCAAGACCCGCTTTGTGGCGGCCGCCGTGCACGACCTGTTGCAGCCCCTGAACGCGGCGCGCATGTTCACCTCGCTGCTGCGCAGCCATTTGCACGACGAGGCCGGGCGGCACACCGCCGACAGCATTGAAGGCGCGCTGGCCGCGCAGGACGCCATCCTCAACAGTCTGCTCGACATTTCGCGCATGGAATCGGGCCAGCTCGACGTGCACATCCGCGACGTGCCGCTGGGGCCGCTGTTGCAGGTCTTGAGCCACAACTTCGGCGTGCTGGCCGAAAGCCAGGGCCTGAGCCTGCGCTGCGTGCCCACGCGCGCCGTGGTGCGCACCGATGAAAACCTTCTGCGCCGCATCCTGCAGAACTTCGTCTCCAACGCCATCCGCTACAGCCGCCGGGGCCGCATCGTGGTGGGCTGCCGTCGGGTCTGCCGCCCAGAGGGGGAGCACCTGCGCATCGAGGTGCACGACCAGGGCCCCGGCATCCCCGAGGCGCTGCAGCGCGAGATCTTCGAAGAATTCCGCCGCCTGGACGAGGGCCGCGCCGATGACCGGGGCGCCGGCCTGGGCTTGGCCATCGTGGAGCGGCTGGGCCGCCTGCTGGGGCATGAAATCGGCCTGCGCTCGCAGCTGGGGCGCGGCAGCGTGTTCTGGGTCTGCGTGCCGCTGGGTGACGCCGCCGCGGTACAGCCGGCTGCGCCCGCGACGAACGCACTCCATTCGCCCGACGACGCCCCGCTGCAGGGCCACAGCGCCTGGGTGATCGAAGACGATGGCCCCACCTGCGCTGCCACCCAGGCCTTGCTGCAGCGTTGGGGCTGCGCGGTACCGCTGGCCGGTGGTGCACGACAGGCGCTGGAGCACGCCCGCCCAGGCCAGGCGCCCCAGTTGGTGCTGCTGGATGTGCATCTGGGCGCAGGCCACCTCGGCCCGGATGTTTTCGCTGAGCTGTGCCAGCGCTGGGGCCAGAGCCCCGCCGTGATCCTGGTCACCGCCGAACGCGACGCCACCCTGCGCCGCCAGGCCGCCGAGCGCGGCTGGGGCTTTCTGGCCAAGCCGGTGCGTGCGCCCGCGCTGCGGGCCCTGGTCAGCCAAACCTTGCTGCGGATGCGCTAAGGCGCTTTCGAAGCGTACAAATGCTATTATTTTTATAGCTACTAGCGCTTTATTGATAAGCGCTAGAGCATCTTTTTATAAAAAGACATTCTCAACCACCCCACCATCAACCCGTCGCACCGTCCTCCGCCTCCAGGCTCTTGACCAGCACCGCAGCCTGGGTGCGGCTGTAGCACTCCAGCTTTTTCAGAATGGCGGTGACGTGCACTTTCACGGTGTTTTCGGCCAGGCCCAGTTCTGCGGCGATCTGTTTGTTGAGCAGGCCATCGGCCAGGCACAGCAGCACGCGGAACTGCTGGGGCGTGAGCTGCGCCAGGCGTGCTGCGAGCTCAGCGTCGGCTTCAGAGCGCTCGGACGCCATGGGTGGAAACCAGCTGCCGCCGTCCAGTACCGCGGCAATGGCTTCGCCCATGGCCTCCGCGGGCGCAGACTTGGGGATGAAACCGGCGGCGCCAAACTGCTGTGCACGGCGAATCACACGCGGGTGGTCGTTGGACGAGATGATGACCACAGGCAGCTCCGGGTACTCGCCGCGCACATGCAGCAAGGCCGAAAAGCCGCGCGTACCGGGCATGCTCAGATCCAGCAACACCAGCTCCACCTCCGGGTGTTCCTGCAAGGCCTGCCCCAGCGTGGCGGCGCTGGCAGCCTCCAGCGTGCGGTACTGGGGCAGGCGTTCGCGCAGCACATGCAACACGGCAGCGCGGAACAGAGGGTGGTCGTCAGCGACAAGGAGCGTGGGCTCGGACATGGGCCGAGTCTGCCACGACGCCGGGAGCATTTGCTGGGGGAGTTATCGGGATGCAACGGGCGTTCGTGGTGGCCCCTCCTTTTCCGGGCTGGGGGCGATGGGTATTGCTGGGGAGCACTGCAGCTCTGAGCTCGGCCGATTTTTGCGAAAAAGTCATTGGTTTTGAGATATTGAGGCTATTTATGCCGCCCTGTATCTGCAATACAGTGTTGTCATGCCCCAGTGGCTCCATTGTTTTCATCGACTTCGTCCGAGGCTTACACCATGACCGACCGCACCACCGTCCACGGCCTGCAAGTGGCCACCAACCTGCACCGCTTCATTGAAGACCAGGTGCTGCCCGGCACCGGCATCGACGCTGCCACGTTCTGGAAGGGCTTAGACGCCATCGTGTCCGACCTGGCTCCGCGCAACATCGCCCTGCTGGCCGAGCGCGACCGCCTGCAGACCGAGCTGGACACCTGGCACAAAGCCAACCCCGGCCCGATCAAGGACATGGTGGCCTACCGTGGCTTCCTGGAAAAAATTGGCTACCTCGTGCCCCAGCCGGCCGACGTGAAGATCACCACGGCCAATGTGGACGATGAACTGGCCACGCAGGCCGGCCCGCAGCTGGTGGTGCCCATCCTGAACGCGCGCTACGCCCTGAACGCCGCCAACGCGCGCTGGGGCAGCCTGTACGACGCGCTGTACGGCACCGACGCCATCAGCGAAGAGGGCGGCGCCGAGAAGGGCAAGGGCTACAACCCTGTGCGCGGCGCCAAGGTGATCGCCTTCGCCCGCCAGGTGCTGGACGACAACGCGCCGCTGGCCAGCGGTTCGCACAAGGATGCCACCGGCTACCGTGTGGAAGGCGGCCAGCTCGTGGTGCAGCTGGGCGGCGCCAGCACCGGCCTGAAGAACCCCGGCCAGTTCCAGGGTTACCAGGGTGATGCGGCCAACCCCTCGTCGGTGCTGCTGCAGCACAACGGCCTGCACCTGGACATCCAGATCAACCGCACTACGCCCATCGGCCAGTCGGACGCCGCTGGCGTGAGTGACGTGGTGCTCGAGGCCGCGCTCTCCACCATCCTCGACCTGGAGGACTCCGTGGCCGCCGTGGACGCCGAGGACAAGGTGCTGGGCTACAGCAACTGGCTGGGCATCCTCAAGGGCACGCTGACCGAGTCGTTCGAGAAGGGCGGCAAGACCCTGACGCGCGGCCTCAACCCCGACCGCGTCTACACCGGCCCCAACGGCGGCGAAGTGCGCCTGCATGGCCGCAGCCTGATGTTCGTGCGCAACGTCGGCCACCTGATGACCAACCCGGCCATCCTCTGGACGGACGCGCAGGGCCAGCAGCGCGAGATCCCCGAAGGCATCATGGACGCCGTGGTCACCACCACCATCGCGCTGCACGACCTGCAGGGCCATGGCGCAGGCGGTCTGCGCAACTCGCGCAAGGGCTCGGTCTACATCGTCAAGCCCAAGATGCACGGCCCCACGGAAGTGGCTTTCGCCGCAGAACTGTTCGGCCGCGTGGAAAAGCTCCTGGGCCTGCCCGACAGCACGGTCAAGCTCGGCATCATGGACGAGGAGCGCCGCACCTCCGTCAACCTGAAGGCCTGCATTGCCGCCGCATCGAGCCGAGTGGCCTTCATCAACACCGGCTTCCTGGATCGCACCGGCGACGAGATGCACACCGCCATGCTGGCCGGCCCGATGATCCGCAAGGGCGACATGAAGACCAGCGCCTGGATCCAGTCCTATGAGCGCAACAACGTGCTCGTCGGCCTGTCCTGCGGCCTGCGCGGCAAGGCGCAGATCGGCAAGGGCATGTGGGCCATGCCCGACCTGATGGCCGAGATGCTCAAGCAGAAGATCGCCCACCCCAAGGCGGGCGCCAACACCGCCTGGGTGCCCAGCCCCACGGGCGCCACGCTGCACGCGCTGCACTACCACCAGGTGAAGGTGAGCGATATCCAGATCGAACTGGAAAAGATCGACGCCAATGCCGAACGCGACAACTTGCTGACCGGGCTGCTCACGGTGCCCGTGGCGGCTGCGCCCAGCTGGAGCGATGCCGAGAAGCAGCAGGAACTGGACAACAACGCCCAGGGCATCCTCGGCTACGTGGTGCGCTGGGTGGACCAGGGGGTTGGCTGCTCCAAGGTGCCGGACATCCACAACATTGGATTGATGGAAGACCGTGCCACGCTGCGCATCAGCAGCCAGCACATGGCCAACTGGCTGCACCACGGCGTGGTGACCGAGGCCCAGGTGCGCGAGACCTTCGAACGCATGGCCGCTGTGGTGGATGGCCAGAACGCTGGCGACCCGCTGTACCGCCCCATGGCCGGTCACTTCGATACCAGCATGGCCTATCAGGCTGCCTGCGATCTGGTCTTCAAGGGCCTACAGCAACCCAGCGGCTACACCGAGCCCCTGTTGCACGCCTGGCGCCTCAAGCTCAAGGCATCTGCCTGATCAAACGCTATTGAATCTGTAGCGGTTTGCGCACTATTTATAGGCGCTAAAGGCTCGTTCTTCCAAAAAATACGACGGCACCTGCGGGTGCCGTCGTTCTTTCATGGGCCTACACTCGGTGAACCGGAACGGCTGCGAAACGATGAATACACCACATCCCCCCGACGACGGCATCTGCCCAAGCTGCGGGCATGCCAATCAGTGCGGCATGGCCACGCCTTCAAGCGAAGCCGCTGGGTTCGATTGTTGGTGCATGCACACTGAGATCTCGCCTACAGTGCTGGCATCCCTGCCCGCCACCGAGCGGGGACTGCGCTGCCTCTGCCCCTCCTGCGCACAAGGCAACCTGAACCGCCCCGGGTATCGAGGAGGCCGGTTGGTTTAAGTTGACACCTTTGTCGAGGTGTCGCTGGCGGCGAGTTGCCTCCAGTAGTTTGCCTCAGCTTCTGCCGGAGGGATGCCCCCAATCGGCGTGAGCAGTCGGACGTGGTTGAACCAGTGCACCCATTGCAGGGTGGCCAGTTCCACGGATTCCCTGGTCTTCCAAGGTCCCCGGCGGTGAATCAACTCGGCCTTGTACAGACCGTTGATGGTCTCGGCCAGCGCGTTGTCATAGCTGTCTCCCCTGCTGCCCACCGAAGGTTGTATGCCCGCCTGGTCCAAGCGTTCGGTGTAGCGGATGCTGACGTACTGACTGCCCCTGTCGGAATGGTGCGTCAAGACATGGGCCGCTGGCTGGCGTTCGTACAGAGCCTGCTCCAGGGCATCGAGCACGAAGTCCGTCTGCATGCTGCGACTGACGCGCCAGCCCACGATGCGCCGAGCGTACACATCCACCACAAAGGCCACATACAACCAGCCTTGCCAGGTGGAGACATAGGTGAAGTCCGACACCCATAGCTCGTTGGGACGGCTGGCATGGAAGTGCCGGTTGACGTGGTCCAGCGGGCACGGGGCCGAGGTATCCGGCGTGGTGGTGCGCACCGCCCTGCCACGGCGTGCCCCTTGCAAGCCCATGGCACGCATCAGACGCTCGACCGTGCAGCGCGCCACCACGATGCCCTCGCGGTTCATCTGCAGCCAGACCTTGTCGGCTCCGTAGACCTGCCAGTTGGCGTGCCACACGCGCTGAATGTCGGCCTTCAAACCCTCGTCACGCTGGGCGCGTGCACTGCGCAGTTGCGCGTTGCGTTGCCGGGCTGCGTGGCGCCAGTAACACGACGGGGCCATCTGCAGCGCCCGGCAGATGGGCTCGACCCCGTAGTCATCACGGTGGCGGTCGATGTAGGCCTTCACGACTTGAGTCGGCGGTCGAGCTCCGCCTGCGCGAAAAACGCGCTGGCCGTCTTCAGGATGTCGTTGGCCCGGCGCAATTCTTTGACCTCACGCTCCAGTTCCTTGATGCGCTGCGCATCCGAGGTGGTGGTGCCGGGGCGCTGGCCGCTGTCGACCTCGGCCTTCTTGACCCAGTCGTTCAAGGTCTGTGGCACGCAGCCAATCTTGGGGGCAATCGATTCAATCGCTGCCCACAGCGACGGGTAGTCGGCTCGGTGCTCCTGCACCATGCGCACGGCGCGCTCGCGCACTTCCGGGGAGAACTTCGGTGACTTGTTCATAGCTCCATCTTCTCAAGTGTTGGAGCCTCCTCAAAACCCGGGGCGGTTCAACCCGCCTGTGCACAATGGCAATTAGTCACGCGTGATCCTCGACCAGTCCAACGGCTGGTTGCTCCAGGCAATTCATCGCACCCCAATTTTTTTCAATCGGGAGCCGTTCTGCCATGTGCCAGTTGCTCGGAATGAACTGCAACACGCCCACCGATGTCACCTTCAGCTTCACCGGCTTCTCCCAACGTGCCGGACGCACAGGCGATCACTGCGATGGCTGGGGCATTGCTTTTTTTGAGGATCGAGGCGTCCGCTTGTTTGTCGATCATGCCCGCGCGGTCGATTCACCCATCGCAGATCTCATCCGCAACTATCCCCTCAAGAGCCAAAACGTCATTGCACATATCCGCAAAGCCACGCAGGGGCCCGTGAGCCTGCAGAACTGTCATCCCTTCGTGCGTGAGCTCTGGGGACGGTACTGGGTATTTGCACACAATGGCGATTTGAAGGATTTTCGCCCCCGTCTGCACGCTCAGTTCAGACCGGTAGGCTCAACGGACAGCGAACACGCCTTTTGCTGGATCATGCAGGAGCTGGCGAAATCCCATGCGACCGTGCCCTGCGTCGAAGAACTGACGCGCACGCTGCGGGAACTGGCGGGAGTCATCGCACCCCATGGCACCTTCAATTTCCTGCTCTCCAATGGCCAGGCCCTCTGGGCCCATGCATCCACAAATCTTTGCTACACGGAACGCAGGCATCCGTTTGCACAGGCGCATTTGTCTGATGAAGACTTGAGTATCGACTTCTCGCAACACACGACACCGGCCGATCGGGTGGCAGTCATCGTCACAGCGCCGCTGACACGCGACGAGCCCTGGACGCCCTTTGCTCACAACGAGCTGAAGGTCTTCGTGGACGGCGCAGCATTGGCCATCTGAATCCCGCAGATACCCCACGAGGGGCACCCCGTTGATGAAAGTCGTTTCCCCAAGCAGAAGCGCCCCGCACTGTATTAGTGCGGGGCGCTGCTGGGCTGGAATAGGAGCCTGACGATGACCTACTTTCACACGGGGATCCGCACTATCATTGGCGCAAAGTCGTTTCACTGTCCTGTTCGGGATGGGAAGGAGTGGTACCAACTTGCTATGGTCGTCAGGCATAACTTGTTGCTGGCCAGATGGTTGGTCTGGCTGGCGAATTCATAGAGTCTTGTCAGATTGAATTTGATTGCGTGCTTGGCATAACAGATTGACGGTTAAGTCAAAGTTATAGGGTCAAGCCGCACGGGCAATTAGTACTGGTTAGCTCAAAGCATTGCTGCTCTTGCACACCCAGCCTATCAACGTCCTGGTCTAGAACGACCCTTCAGGGGGGTCGAGCCCCCGGCAGATCTCATCTTGGAACGAGTTTCCCGCTTAGATGCTTTCAGCGGTTATCTCTTCCACACTTAGCTACCCTGCGATGCCACTGGCGTGACAACAGGTACACCAGAGGTGTGTCCACTCCGGTCCTCTCGTACTAGGAGCAGGCTTCCTCAAATCTGCAGCGCCCACGGAAGATAGGGACCAAACTGTCTCACGACGTTTTAAACCCAGCTCACGTACCTCTTTAAATGGCGAACAGCCATACCCTTGGGACCGGCTACAGCCCCAGGATGAGATGAGCCGACATCGAGGTGCCAAACACCGCCGTCGATATGAACTCTTGGGCGGTATCAGCCTGTTATCCCCAGAGTACCTTTTATCCGTTGAGCGATGGCCCTTCCATACAGAACCACCGGATCACTATGTCCTGCTTTCGCATCTGCTCGACTTGTCAGTCTCGCAGTTAAGCACGCTTATGCCATTGCACTATTAGCACGATGTCCGACCGTACCTAGCGTACCTTCGAACTCCTCCGTTACGCTTTGGGAGGAGACCGCCCCAGTCAAACTGCCTACCATGCACTGTCCCCGATCCCGATAAGGGACCCAGGTTAGAACCTCAAACGCACCAGGGTGGTATTTCAACGTTGGCTCCATGAGATCTAGCGACCTCACTTCAAAGCCTCCCACCTATCCTACACAGATCCGTTCAAAGTCCAATACAAAGCTACAGTAAAGGTTCATGGGGTCTTTCCGTCTTTCCGCGGGGAGATTGCATCATCACAAACATTTCAACTTCGCTGAGTCTGCGGAGGAGACAGTGTGGCCATCGTTACGCCATTCGTGCAGGTCGGAACTTACCCGACAAGGAATTTCGCTACCTTAGGACCGTTATAGTTACGGCCGCCGTTTACTGGGACTTCAATCAAGAGCTTGCACCCCATCATTTAATCTTCCAGCACCGGGCAGGCGTCACACCCTATACGTCCACTTTCGTGTTTGCAGAGTGCTGTGTTTTTATTAAACAGTCGCAGCCACCGATTTTTTGCAACCCTGTTCAGCTCCGTTTGTACAACTTCACTTACTTAGGGCATACCTTCTCCCGAAGTTACGGTATCAATTTGCCGAGTTCCTTCTCCGCAGTTCTCTCAAGCGCCTTAGAATACTCATCTCGCGCACCAGTGTCGGTTTGCGGTACGGTCGTGTGCAGCTGAAGCTTAGTGGCTTTTCCTGGAAGCAGGGTATCACTCACTTCGGAAGCAAGCTTCCTCGTTATCACCCCTCATCTTAGCCCGGCGGATTTGCCTACCAGGCACGACTACAGGCTTGAACCAACATGTCCAACAGTTGGCTGAGCTAACCTTCTCCGTCCCCACATCGCACTACACATCGGTACAGGAATATTGACCTGTTTCCCATCAGCTACGCATCTCTGCCTCACCTTAGGGGCCGACTCACCCTACGCCGATGAACGTTGCGTAGGAAACCTTGCGCTTACGGCGAGGGGGCTTTTCACCCCCTTTAACGCTACTCATGTCAGCATTCGCACTTCTGATACCTCCAGCATGCTTTACAACACACCTTCACAGGCCTACAGAACGCTCTCCTACCACGCACAGTAAACTGTGCATCCGCAGCTTCGGTAACTGGCTTAGCCCCGTTACATCTTCCGCGCAGGACGACTCGATCAGTGAGCTATTACGCTTTCTTTAAATGATGGCTGCTTCTAAGCCAACATCCTGACTGTTTTAGCCTTCCCACTTCGTTTCCCACTTAGCCAATTTTAGGGACCTTAGCTGGCGGTCTGGGTTGTTTCCCTCTTGAGTCCGGACGTTAGCACCCGGTGCTCTGTCTCCCAAGCTGTACTCATCGGTATTCGGAGTTTGCATAGGTTTGGTAAGTCGCCATGACCCCCTAGCCTAAACAGTGCTCTACCCCCGACGGTAATACTTGAGGCACTACCTAAATAGTTTTCGGAGAGAACCAGCTATTTCCAAGTTTGTTTAGCCTTTCGCCCCTATCCACAGCTCATCCGCTAGTTTTGCAACACTAGTCGGTTCGGACCTCCAGTACCTGTTACGGCACCTTCATCCTGGCCATGGGTAGATCACTTGGTTTCGGGTCTACACCCAGCGACTAAATTCGCCCTATTCGGACTCGATTTCTCTACGGCTTCCCTATTCGGTTAACCTTGCCACTGAATGTAAGTCGCTGACCCATTATACAAAAGGTACGCAGTCACCCTTGCGGGCTCCTACTTTTTGTAAGCATGCGGTTTCAGGATCTATTTCACTCCCCTCCCGGGGTTCTTTTCGCCTTTCCCTCACGGTACTGGTTCACTATCGGTCGATGATGAGTATTTAGCCTTGGAGGATGGTCCCCCCATGTTCAGACAGGGTTTCTCGTGCCCCGCCCTACTTGTCTGCAGCCTAGTACCACACGTTGGCTTTCGCATACAGGGCTATCACCTGCTATGGCCGGGCTTTCCATCCCGTTTTGCTAACCAGCGCGCTATCACTGCAAGGCTTTTCCAATTTCGCTCGCCACTACTTTCGGAATCTCGGTTGATGTCTTTTCCTCGAGCTACTGAGATGTTTCAGTTCACCCGGTTCGCTTCGTTGACCTATGTATTCAGTCAACGATACCTATCGCTAGGTGGGTTTCCCCATTCAGATACCTCCGGATCAAAGCTTATTTGCCAGCTCCCCGAAGCTTTTCGCAGGCTATCACGTCTTTCGTCGCCTATCATCGCCAAGGCATCCACCACATGCTCTTAGTCACTTGACCCTATAACTTTGACGTCTCTTTCGAAACATCTCCGCCATCTGTCTTGACTTGCGAGGTCTTTCACCTCGCGCGTTATGCCGTAATGTGAATCTTTCTTCGGTATTTCTACCTGGAGAACTATTCGTCATTACTTGAACAAACAAAGTTCGTTCGTTTTGACGCAATCAAATTTTTGTCACCGGCGGCACGGTGCAGTTTCCTGCTTTCCGCCGGCAACGCTGATTCGACTCTATGAATTTTTAAAGAACAGCCGTTTGATCGCTCTATCTCGATCAACAACAAAGCAGCCTTTTGCAAAGCCGCTTTGGTGTTGAAGCATTTTTTTGGGTTGGTGGAGGATGACGGGATCGAACCGACGACCCCCTGCTTGCAAAGCAGGTGCTCTCCCAGCTGAGCTAATCCCCCAGGAATCGCATTGTCGTGTCGCTTCGCATGGCACCGCACTTGGTGGGTCTGGTTGGTCTCGAACCAACGACCCCCGCCTTATCAAGACGGTGCTCTAACCAACTGAGCTACAGACCCAAGCCGGCCACCGCCTCAGGGCAGTTTCCCGCCTTCGCAGCGACTTCTTCCAACAACCGATAAGTGTGGGCGTTCAATTTGTGTGACAGTTTTCCAGAAAGGAGGTGATCCAGCCGCACCTTCCGATACGGCTACCTTGTTACGACTTCACCCCAGTCACGAACCCTGCCGTGGTAAGCGCCCTCCTTACGGTTAGGCTACCTACTTCTGGCAGAACCCGCTCCCATGGTGTGACGGGCGGTGTGTACAAGACCCGGGAACGTATTCACCGTGACATTCTGATCCACGATTACTAGCGATTCCGACTTCACGCAGTCGAGTTGCAGACTGCGATCCGGACTACGACTGGCTTTGTGGGATTGGCTCCCCCTCGCGGGTTGGCAACCCTTTGTACCAGCCATTGTATGACGTGTGTAGCCCCACCTATAAGGGCCATGAGGACTTGACGTCATCCCCACCTTCCTCCGGTTTGTCACCGGCAGTCCCATTAGAGTGCCCTTTCGTAGCAACTAATGGCAAGGGTTGCGCTCGTTGCGGGACTTAACCCAACATCTCACGACACGAGCTGACGACAGCCATGCAGCACCTGTGTTACGGCTCTCTTTCGAGCACTCCTCTATCTCTAAAGGATTCCGTACATGTCAAAGGTGGGTAAGGTTTTTCGCGTTGCATCGAATTAAACCACATCATCCACCGCTTGTGCGGGTCCCCGTCAATTCCTTTGAGTTTTAACCTTGCGGCCGTACTCCCCAGGCGGTCAACTTCACGCGTTAGCTTCGTTACTGAGTCAGTGAAGACCCAACAACCAGTTGACATCGTTTAGGGCGTGGACTACCAGGGTATCTAATCCTGTTTGCTCCCCACGCTTTCGTGCATGAGCGTCAGTGCAGGCCCAGGGGATTGCCTTCGCCATCGGTGTTCCTCCGCATATCTACGCATTTCACTGCTACACGCGGAATTCCATCCCCCTCTGCCGCACTCCAGCTATGCAGTCACAAA
Source organism: Acidovorax sp. 210-6 (assembly GCF_010020825.1). Classification (GTDB taxonomy): domain Bacteria; phylum Pseudomonadota; class Gammaproteobacteria; order Burkholderiales; family Burkholderiaceae_C; genus Simplicispira; species Simplicispira sedimenti. The sequence goes on along the minus strand of NZ_JAACJE010000001.1, from coordinate 234,683 downwards.
GGCAGTTCCCAGGTTGAGCCCGGGGATTTCACCTCTGTCTTACATAACCGCCTGCGCACGCTTTACGCCCAGTAATTCCGATTAACGCTTGCACCCTACGTATTACCGCGGCTGCTGGCACGTAGTTAGCCGGTGCTTATTCTTACGGTACCGTCATTCACCCCCTGTATTAGAGAGAGCTTTTTCGTTCCGTACAAAAGCAGTTTACAACCCGAAGGCCTTCATCCTGCACGCGGCATGGCTGGATCAGGCTTGCGCCCATTGTCCAAAATTCCCCACTGCTGCCTCCCGTAGGAGTCTGGGCCGTGTCTCAGTCCCAGTGTGGCTGGTCGTCCTCTCAGACCAGCTACAGATCGTCGGCTTGGTAAGCTTTTATCCCACCAACTACCTAATCTGCCATCGGCCGCTCCGTCCGCGCGAGGTCTTGCGATCCCCCGCTTTCATCCGTAGATCGTATGCGGTATTAGCACAGCTTTCGCTGCGTTATCCCCCACGATCGGGCACGTTCCGATGTATTACTCACCCGTTCGCCACTCGTCAGCATCCGAAGACCTGTTACCGTTCGACTTGCATGTGTAAGGCATGCCGCCAGCGTTCAATCTGAGCCAGGATCAAACTCTTCAGTTCGATCTTAAAATTTAAAGCCTTTCGGCTATTACTCATAAAAACGGAATTGAAGTGAACTTCACTTCTATTTCCATGAGCGTTTCAGTCTTGCGACTTTTGTTCTTTCGAACTTGGTCACTCGCCTCAAACGCCCACGCTTATCGGCTGTATGTTTTTAACGTACACCGCAAAAAGTATCTCTCTCTTTGCAAACCCCGCTGCGATCAGCAGAGCCTCAAATTATAACAGGATTTTTTATTTCCCGTCAACACTGAAGGTCTTTCGTCTCTTCAGCACCCCCACCAACCAGAACCACCGCAAGCAGCAACCTTCTGTTCAGCGAAGCCTTGCATTGTACATCGGTTTTTAACCAACTTTCAAGTCACAAGGAACTTTTTTGCCCCACCACCCAAATCCGACAAAACCGTCAGCTCCAAGCAGCGAAGCCCGCTAGTGTATCACAGCCAATACGGGTTTTCCCTTGCGGACCGACATTAACGCGTTTTCGTGCAGCTGGCCTCCAGCGCATCGACAAACATGGCCGCCACATCGAATCCGGTTTGCTGCTGGATTTCCTGGAAACAGGTGGGGCTGGTGACGTTGATCTCGGTGACGCAATCCCCAATCACGTCCACCCCGGCCAGCAACAGACCGCGTTGGCTCAAAATGGGACCGAGCGCCTTGGCGATTTCCCAGTCGCGCTCGGACAGCGCCTGTGCCACTCCTTTGCCACCTGCAGCAAGGTTGCCGCGTACTTCAGAGCCCTGCGGTATGCGTGCAAGGCAGTAAGGCACCGGTTGGCCACCAATGATGAGCACCCTTTTGTCACCCAGGGCGATTTCGGGCAGAAACTTCTGCACCATAAGACTTTGGGCGCCTCCGCGGTTGAGGGTCTCTGTGATGCTGCCCAGGTTGAGCCCGTCCGGCCCCACACGGAAGATGCCCATGCCACCCATGCCATCGAGCGGTTTGAGGATGATGTCGCGGTGCTCGGCGTGAAAGCGCTGGATGTCGCGCGCGTCGCGCGTCACCAGCGTGGGGCCGATGAACTGCGGAAACTCCATGATCGCCAGCTTTTCCGGGTGGTCACGCAGGGCGCGCGGCTTGTTGAAGACCCGCGCGCCGTCGCGTTCCGCCTGCTCCAGCAGGTGGGTGGCGTAGAAATATTCGCTGTCAAAGGGCGGGTCCTTGCGCATGAGCACTGCACCGAAGTCCGCCAGCGGCGCCGCGCGCTGCCGGCGCACACGGAACCAATCATTGGCGTCGCCGGTGAGTTCAATGTCCAGCACATGGGCCTGCACCGGCGCACCCCGCTGCCACATGATGTCCTGCGGCACGCAGGCGCTGATGGTGTGGCCACGGCGCTGGGCCTCGCGCATCATGGCAAAGGTGGTGTCCTTGTAGGTCTTGAAGGATTCCAGCGGATCGGCGATGAACAACAGTTGCATGGTGGATGTCCAATATGAATAGGCGCCTGCACCGATGTGCAGGCCATCGCGCTCAGTGCTTGCGCGGCGCGTTTCGTCTGGCGTACTGTTGCACAAACAGCGCCACACTGCCGGCCACCACGCCCCAGAACGCCGAGCCCACTCCGCCAATCACCACGCCACTGAGCGTGACCAGGAAAGTGATCAGCGCCGCTTCGCGGTGGGGTTCGTCGCGCAAGGCGGTCGCCAGACCATTGCCAATGGTGCCCAGCAGCGCCAAACCGGCGATGGCCACCACCAATTCCTTGGGGAAAGCCGTGAGCAAGCCTGTGACCACCGCACCAAAGATGCCGATGGCAATATAGAACGCACCACAGGACGCGGCGGCGGTGTAGCGGCGGTTCGGGTCTTCGTGGGCCTCCGGCCCCATGCAGATGGCGGCCGTGATGGCACTGAAGTTGAGCGCAAACGCGCCAAACGGTGCCAACACCAGGGTGGCCAGCCCCGTCATGGTGACCAGCGCGGAGACTGGCATCTGGTACCCCGTGGCACGCATGACCGCCACACCGGGCAGGTTCTGTGACGCCATGGTTACCACAAACAACGGCAGCGCCAGGCTGACGATGGCACTCCAACTGAACTGGGGCGCCACCCATTGCGGCATGGCCAGTTCAAAAGAGACCACCGACCATTCCATCTGCCCACCCAGGGCCGCATACACAATGGCCGCCGCCAACGTCAGCACCACGGCATAGCGCGGTGCAAAGCGGCGCGCCACCAGGTAGCACCCCAGCATCAGCAACACCAACGTCAAGGCCGTCTGGGCTGCCGCAAAGGCCTGCAGCCCAAAACGCGCCAGCACTCCGGCCAGCAGCGCCGAGGCGATTTCCATGGGAATGCGGCTCATGGCACGCTCGAACCAGCGCGTGGCTCCCGCCACCGTGATCAGCGCCGCGCAGACCATGAAGGCACCCACCGCCTCGGCCATGCTGAATCCGCCCGCCAGCCCGGCCGTGGCCAGCACCGCCGCGCCCGGCGTGGACCAGGCGACCATGACCGGCTTGCGCAGCCACAGCGATGGCAGCAAGGTACACAGGCCCATGCCCAGCCCGAGCGCCCACATCCATGAAGTGATCTGCGCTGGCGTGGCCTGAAAGGCCTGCGCTGCCTGGAAGACGAGGGCGACGGAACTGGTGAAGCCCACCAGCACGGCCACGAAGCCTGCCGTCACGGCAGAAAGGCTCAGGTCTTTGAAAAACTGCATGTGCCGATTCTGGCATTGCCAGGCTCCGTGCACAGGCTTTGCAAGGTCGCTACTGTTTTCATAGCTGATTGCGCTTTATTGACGGGCGCAAAAGGCCAATTTGGCCAAATTTATTTTCCGAGCATTACCCCCTCTGTGCACCCAACCAATCACAGCTCGATCTTGGAGCCCAACTCCACCACCGCATTGTTGGGCAGATGCAAGAAGTCTGCCGCCGCACTGGCGTTGCGGTGCATCTGGGCAAACAGCTTCTCGCGCCAAGGCGCCATGCCGCCACCAAACGAGGGGATGACCGTATCGCGCGAAAGAAAGTAGCTGGTCGTCATGGGCTCGACGGCACAACCATGCCCACGCAACAACTGCAACGCGCGCGGCACGTCCGGATCGTTCTTGAAGCCGTAGTGGATGGTGACCTGCCAGCAGTCGTGCCCCAAGGCCTCGATCTGCAGACGGCGGTCCAGGCCCACCCAAGGCTCCTCGTGGTTGCACACGGTGACGAACAGGTTCTGCGCATGCAGCACCTTGTTGTGCTTGAGGTTGTGCAGCAGTGCATTGGGCACCACTCCCTGTTCGGCACTGAGAAACACCGCCGTACCCTCCACCCGGGTGGGGGGGCTCACAAACACTGCATCCAAAAAAGAGCGCAAATCGATGGCATCGGAAAGCAGCTTGTCGTTGAGCAACTGGCGCCCCCGCTTCCAGGTCATCATCAGCGTGAACACCGCACCACCGATGAGCAGCGGAAACCATCCCCCCTGGAACAGCTTGAGCAGATTGGAGCTGAAGAAGGCCAGGTCAATGACAAAAAAGCAGCCTGTGGACGCCACGCACAACACCAGGGGATAGCGCCAGCCGTAACGCAACACAAAGAAAGTCAGCACCGTGGTGATGAGCATGTCCAGCGTGACCGCAATGCCGTAGGCTGCCGCCAGATTGCTCGAGGAGCGGAACATACCCACCGCCAGCACAATGGCCACGAACAGCCCCCAGTTGACGAACGGAATGTAGATCTGGCCCTTGTCATGCACGCTGGTGTGCAGGATGTTCAGGCGCGGCAGATAGCCGAGCTGGATGACCTGCTTGGTGACACTGAACGCCCCGGTGATGAGCGCCTGTGAGGCGATCACCGTGGCCAGGGTGGCCAGGCCCACCAGCGGCAGCAAGGCCCAGTCCGGGGCCATCATGAAGAAGGGATTCTTGACCGCCTCGGGTTCAGCCAGCAGCAGCGCCCCCTGGCCAAAATAATTGAGCACCAGCGCAGGCATGACCACCGTGAACCACGCGATACGGATGGGCCGCTTGCCGAAATGTCCCAGGTCTGCGTACAGCGCTTCGGCGCCCGTCACGCACAGCACCACGGCCCCCAGGATGATGAAGCTGGTGCCCGGCTGGGTCCACAGAAAGCCCAGGGCGTAGTGCGGGCTGAGCGCGGCCAGAATCTCCGGGTGGTGCACGATCTGCGCGACCCCCAGCAGGGCAATCGAGAGCATCCACACCAGCGTGATGGGGCCAAAAAAACGGCCGATACCGGCCGTGCCCCGTTTCTGCACGACAAACAGGCAGAACAAGACCAGCAAGGTCAGTGGAAGCACAAACCGCTTGAAGTGCGGCGACACCACCTCCAGCCCCTCCACCGCCGACAGCACCGAAATCGCCGGCGTGATGACGCCGTCGCCATAGAACAGCGAGGTGCCGAAAATTCCCGCCGCGAGCAGACCTGCGCGCAACTGGGGCCGGTCTTTCACCGACTGGGACGCCAGTGCCAGCATGGCCACCAGACCACCCTCGCCATGGTTGTCGGCGCGCAGCACCAGCACCACGTACTTGAGCGAGACAATGACCGTCAGCGTCCAAAAAAGGATGGACAGGATGCCGTACACGTTGGCCTGGGTGAAGGGAACGTGACCGGAGCCAAAAACCTCTTTCACGGCATACAACACGCTCGTGCCGATATCGCCATAGACGACGCCGATGGCTGCCAGCGTCAACGCAGCCGTGGAGGACTTGGTGGTGCTCACTGCAATGCACCGCGCGGTGGGCCATGGCCCGCCACACGAGTTCTGTGGTCTTGGGAAGGCGAATTCTGCGCCTGCGCGCAGAGGCCCGAAAGCCCGCCCGCAGAAAAATCACACAACTTGTTGCAATGCAGCAACGACAGCGAATATCGACCGATCAGTCGTAGGTTTCGGCGTCCGGATTGGTGGCTTCCAGCTCATAGCTGGCCGCCAACATGGCCAGGCGTGCGATCACGCCATACATGTAGAAGCGGTTGGGCGCGCTCGCGCCAGGGCGTGCGCCCAACTGGGGCAACTGTGCGCCATGCGCAAAGGCCAGGGGCACAAAGCCCGCGCCGGGCGCGTTGAGGTTTTCGTCCACGCCCCGCTCGGCATGGATGCGGTAAAAACCGCCTACCACGTAGCGGTCCATCATGTACACCACGGGCTCGGCCACGGCGTCGTTCATGCGCTCCTGCGTGAGCACGCCCTCCTGGATGATGAGATCGTGCACGGGTTGCCCATCCTTGACCACCGCCATCTTGTTGCGCGTGCGGCGGTTGAGCGCCTGCAGTTCCTTGGCGTCGTGCACGGTCATGACGCCCATGCCATAGGTGCCGTTGTCGGCCTTGACCACGGCAAAGGGCTTCTCGTGGATGCCGTATTCCTTGTACTTGCGGCGTACCTTGGTCAGCAGCGCATCCACCTGCGTCTGCAACTCCTCCAGGCCCGTCTCGGCCGCAAAGTCCACCCCGGCACATTTGCCGTACAGCGGATTGATCAGCCAGGGGTCAATGCCCAGCAGCTTGCCAAAGCGCTTGGCCACTTCTTCGTAGTTGCGGAAGTGCTGGCTCTTGCGCCGCACCGTCCAGCCTGCGTGCAGCGGCGGCAGCAGGTACTGCTCATGGATGTCTTCAAGGATGCCAGGCGCCCCCGCCGACAGGTCGTTGTTCAGCAGGATGGTGCAGGGGTCAAAATTCTTGAGTCCCAGGCGCCTGCGCGTGCGCACCACGGGCTCCAGCGTGATGGTTTCGCCCGTGGGCAGTTCCACCACGGTGTCCTTCTTGATCTCGGGGCTGACCGAGCCGATGCGCACGTTCAGGCCCGCCATGTTGAAGATGCGCTGCAACTGCACCAGGTTGCTCAGGTAATAGCTGTTGCGCGTGTGGTTCTCGGGAATGATCAGCAGGTTGCGCGCCTCGGGGCAGATCTTTTCAATCGCCGCCATGGCCGCCTGCACCGCCAACGGCAGCATCTCGGGCGTGAGGTTGTTCCAGCCACCGGGGAACAGGTTGGTATCCACCGGCGCCAGCTTGAAGCCCGCGTTGCGGATATCCACCGAGGTATAGAACGGTGGCGTGTGCTCCATCCATTCCAGCCGGAACCATCGCTCCGTGGCGGGCATGGAATCGATGATGCGCTGTTCAAGCTCGTTGATGGGCCCCGTGAGGGCCGTGATGAGGTGCGGAACCATGGCTGTGCGTTTGGGTCGGGTGCGGCCCATTGTAGGGGCGTCGCATGGCAGCCCTGGGCGCTGCGATGACTGCTGCCTCAGCGCCGCCAGAACGAAGGAGCCAGTAGCGCCATCACGCTGAGAAACTCCAAACGCCCCAGCAGCATGGCCAACGTACAGACCCAGACCTGAAAGTCGGTCAACACCGCAAAGTTGGAGGACGGCCCCACGGCCCCCAGGCCTGGCCCCGTGCAGTGGACGCTGGCCAGCACGGCCGTAAAGGCGGTGACAGGGTCCAGGTCGGTCAACAGCAGCACCATGCTCAGACCAATCACGGTGCCCCCGTACACCAGCATGAAAGCCAGGACCGAGAAAATCACCGTGTGGTCCACCACCGTATCTCCCAAGCGCACGGGCTGCACGGCGCGCGTGTGCACCAGGCGTGTCATCTCGCGCCGCGCCTGTTTGAGGAGGATGAGCACCCGCACCATCTTGATCCCGCACCCCGTGGACCCTGCGCTGGTCGCCACCCCCGACAGCAGCAGCATGCTGACGGGCGCAAACACCGGCCACACCAGGTAGTCAGCCGTGGCATAGCCGGTGGTGGTGGCCACGGACACCACATTGAACACCCCGTAGCGCAAGGCATCCAGAGGGGCATAGGTGCCCTTGGCCCACAACAGCACCGACACCAACAGGCCGCTGCCCACCAGCACGCCCAGGGTGGCGCGCAGCTCCGGGTCACGCCACAGACCCGCCGTGGAACGCTTGCGCACCGCCACAAAATACAGGGCAAAGTTGCAGCTGGCCACCAGCATGAAGAGCACCGCGATGGCTTCCAGCAGCGGCGACTGGAAGTGGCCGAAACTTGCGTCGTACGAAGACAGCCCCCCCAGGCTCACGGTAGTGAACATGTGCATGAGTGCATCCAGCGGGCGCATGCCTCCCCACCAATAGGCCAGCGCGCATGCCACTGAAAAAAAGGCATACACGCCCCACAGCCCCTTGGCTGTTTCCGTCATGCGCGGGGTCAGCTTGGTGTCCTTGACCGGCCCTGCGGCCTCGGCTCGGAACAACTGGCTGCCGCCCACCCCCAGCAGCGGCAGCACCGCCACCGCCAGGATCAGAATGCCCATGCCCCCCACCCACTGCAGGAAGGTGCGCCACACGTTGACCGATACGGGCAGGCTGTCGAGCCCACTGAGCACGGTGGAGCCGGTGGTGGTCAAGCCCGAAACCGCCTCGAAATACGCATGCGTGAACGAGACCGGACGCCCCACCTGGTGCAAGGCCAGCATCAGCGGCAGCACGGCGCACAGCGGCAGCAGCACCCATACCAGCGTGACCAGCATCACACCGTGGCGCGGCAGCAGCTCACGCTGATGACGTCGCAGCCCGACCCACAGCGCAAGCCCCACCCCCATGGTCACTGCCATGGACACAGGGTACACGCGCCAGACACCATCGCCCTGCACCCAGGACACACCCAAGGGCAGCCCCATGGTCAGCGCAAACACCATGAGCAGAATGCCCAGCACGCGCAGAACGGGAAGCAGATCCAGCATGGGTGGCGGCGCAGTGCGTTAGAAGAACATGGCGCTGACGCGGAAGAGCTTTTCCACCTCGCGCACCAGCCGCTTGTGCGGCACGAAGAACACCACATGGTCGTTGGTCTCGATGACCGTGGTGCTGTGCGGGATGATGACCTGCGGCTCGACCGCCTCGGTCATTTCCTCGCCAGGCACAGGCAGACCACGCACGATCAAGCCCATGTGCACCTCGGGCGGCAAGGACAGCTCACTCACCTTGCGCCCCACCACGCGCGAGCTCTTGCGATCGCCACGCGCCACGATCTCGAGTGCCTCGGCCACTCCGCGGCGCAGGCTGTGCACGGCCTGCACGTCGCCCTGGCGCACATGGGCCAGCAGCTCACCCAGCATGGCCTGCGCGGGCGAGAGCGCAATGTCGATCTGCGTGCCATGCATCAGGTCGGCATAGCTGCGCCGGTTGATGAGCGCCAACACGCGGCGTGCGCCCATGCGCTTGGCCAGCAGGCAGGACATGATGTTGTCCTCATCGTCCTCGGTCAATGCCAGAAACAGGTCCGTCTCTTCCACGCTTTCGCCTGCCAGCAGGTCTTCATCGGTGGTGTCGCCCTGCAACACCAGCACCTCCGAAGGCAGTTCCGACGCCAGGGCCACGCAGCGCTCAGGCAGCTCTTCGATGACCTTGAGGTGAAAGCGCCCCTTCTCGCGTGCGAGCTGGCGGGCCAGCCGCAGGCCCACCTCCTCGCCTCCGGCAATCATGATGCGGCGCACGGGCCTCTCGGGCTGGCCCTGGCGCCGGTGCAGCGCGGTCAGTACCTGGGCAATGTGTTCGCTGGCGGCGAGCACGAACACTTCGTCGCCCGGCTCCACCCGGGTGGAGCCGTCGCAGGCAATGAAGCGATCGGGCTCATCCTGAAAGCGCCGGTAAATGGCCACCAGGCGCATGTCCACACCGGGAAGAATCTGGCGCAGCTCGCCGATGCTGTGGCTCACCAGCGGAGCCCCCGCACGTGCACGCACCGACACCAGACTGGCACGCCCCCCGGCAAAATCGCGTACCTGCATGGCCTCGGGGTATTCGACCAGGCGCACGATGTAGCGCGTGAGCGACTCTTCGGGACAGATGATGCGGTCCACCGCAAAGCCATCGGGGCCCAGCAGCAGGTCCTGATCGACAAACCCGGAGGTGCGCACGCGTGCGATGCGGGTGGGTATTCCGTACAGCCGCTGCGCCACCTTGCAGCACACGAGGTTGGTTTCATCCTCGGCCGCACAGGCAATGAGCAAATCGGTGTCCCGCGCACCGGCTTCGGCGAGCACCGCCGGATCGATGCCGCTGCCCACCACGCCACGCAGGTCAAAACGGGATTCCAGGTCGCGCAGGCGTGCCGCACTGGTGTCGATGACGGTGATGTCGTTGTGCTCGGACACCAGGCTGTCCGCCACGCTTTCGCCCACCCGCCCTGCGCCGATGATGATGATTTTCACAATGGAATGATCGACTGCGGCCTGCCCGGCGTCAATGCAGGCAGGCCTGTGTGTGGCGCCGAGCCGTCAGTGGCGCACTTCGCCCTCGCCCAGCACCACCCACTTGAGCGAGGTGAGCCCCTCGATGCCCACCGGGCCGCGCGCGTGGAATTTGTCGGTGCTGATGCCGATCTCGGCGCCCAGGCCGTACTCGAAGCCGTCGGCGAAGCGCGTGCTGGCGTTCACCATCACGCTGCTCGAATCCACCTCGCGCAGGAAGCGCTGGGCGTGCACATGGTTCGTGGTGAGGATGGCCTCGGTGTGGTGGCTGGAATAGCGGTTGATGTGGGCGATGGCCTCGTCCAGCCCCGCCACCACCTTGACGCTGATGATGGGCGCGAGGTACTCCTCGCTCCAGTCCTGTTCCGTGGCGTCCTGCACTTTCGCGCCCGGCACCGCGGCCAGCAGAGCCTTGCTTTCAGGGCACACCCGCATTTCCACGCCCTTGGCCGCGAACACCGCGCCGATGCGTGGCAGGAAAGCGCCCGCCACGCCGCGCGCCACCAGCAGGCTTTCGGTGGCGTTGCAGGGGCTGTACTTCTGCGTCTTGGCGTTCTCGGTGACCTTGAGCGCCAGTTCCAGATCGCAGGGGTCGTCCACATAGGTGTGGCAGTTGCCGTCCAGGTGCTTGATGACGGGCACCTTGGCCTCGCGGCTGATGCGCTCGATCAGGCCCTTGCCGCCGCGCGGGATGATCACGTCCACAAACTCGGGCATGGCGATGAGGTGGCCCACGGCGGCGCGGTCGGTGGTTTGCACCAGTTGCACGGCGTCCTGGGGCAGACCGGCCTCTTCCAGCGCCTGCTGCACCAGCCGCGCCAGCGCCTTGTTGGAGGCTATGGCCTCGGAGCCGCCGCGCAGGATGCAGGCATTGCCGCTCTTGATGGACAGGCTGGCGGCCTCGATGGTCACGTTCGGTCGGCTCTCGAAGATCATGCCGAACACGCCGATCGGCACACGCATCTGGCCCACGCGGATGCCGCTGGGCTGCTGCTTCATGCCGAGAATCTCGCCAATCACGTCGGGCATGGCGGCGAGCTGCTCGCAGCCCTGGGCGCAGGTCTCCAGCACCTGGGGGGTCAGCTTGAGTCGGTCCACCATGGGCTCGGCCAAACCGGCGGCGCGGGCGCGCTCCAGGTCGTGCGCGTTGTCCACCTGCAGCGCCGCGGTCTGCTCGCGCAGCAGGCGTGCCAGCGCCCGCAGCGCTTTGTTTTTGATAGCTGCTGGCGCTTTGGCCATCAGCGCGGAGGCCGTTTTTGCCTGTAAACCGAGGGTGTGCGTGGTTTCAGCCACGTTGAGCGCGTTCATGGGGGGATTTTGCCGCAGTTGCACACAAGACGGCGGCCCAGGCTGTAATCCCGCCAGGAGACCCGACATGACCGACCACCCCGCCACCCAGCTCGCCACCCTGCAATCCGCCCTGGCGGCCCACGGCCAAGGCAGCCTGAGCGCCGCCGCCCTGGGCGATACGGCGCGTGCCCAGCAAGCCCTGCTGGCCGCCCTGCCGCCCCGCTATGGCGAAGTGCTGCTGAACCTGATCGACCGGCTGGAAGCCAGCGCGCTGTTCACCGAGGAGAGCTGCTCCTTCAGCCACAAGGACCTGCTGGACCACCTACAGGCCTGGGTGGACAAGGCGCGCAGTGCGTTGCCCGGCGCTTGACTGCTATTGTTTTAATAGCTACTCGCGCTTATTGCACGTGCGCTAGAGGCCAATTTTTCTTAAAATTTCTCGCACTCAGCGCGCCGCCATGCCCAGGCGCGCGAGCTGGAAGGCCAGCCGCTGCAGCGCCTGCCAGGGCGGTGCGGGCCAGTCGGCCACCTTCAGGCCCTTGACGATGCCGTCCACCTGGTGCGCCGCCTGCAGCAGGCGCGCGAGCTGCGCGTCGTTCGCGCGCGGCAGGATGCGCTCGTACAGGCGCTCCTTCACGCCCCAGACGCGGTTCTCGCGCAGCGCCAGGGGCAGGGGCTTGCCGGCGTTCATGGCGTCCTTCACACGCTTCAAGGCGCGGATGTCCTCGGCCAGCGCCCAGTGCACCAGCACGGGCGCCTCGCCCTCGGCCTCCAGGCCGTCGAGCATGCGTTGCACGCGCAGCACCTGGCCGCCGAGCACCGCCTCGGAGAGCTTGAACACGTCGTAGCGCGCCACGTTGAGCACGGCGGCCTCCACCTGCGCCCACGACAGCTCGCCCGTGACGCTTGCGTCACCTTGCCGCACGGGGTGCAGCAGGCCCAGTTTCTGGATTTCCTGGTGCGCGGCCAGCAGGTTGCCCTCCACCCGGTCGGCGAAGAACTGCAGCGTGCGCTGTCCCTCCTCGCCCGCCGCCACGCGCTGGCCCTGCGCGGCCAGGCGCTGGGCGATCCACTGCGGGAGCTGGGCGCGCTCGATGGGGTCGATCTGCACGGACTGGCCCGCGCCGTCGAGCGCGGTGAACCAGCTGCCGGTCTTGGTGGCCTTGTCCAGGCGCGGCAGTTGCACCAGCGTGAGCGTGCTGTCGTTGCCGCGTGCGCCTTCGGCCAGCTGCTGCAGCGCCACGCTGCCGTCCTTGCCGGGCTTGCCCGAGGGGATGCGGATTTCAATGATCTGCCGGTCGGCAAACAGACTCAGACTGCCGCCCGCCGCCAGCACCGCGCTCCAGTCGAAATGCGCGCCCGCCACGGTGAAGCTGCTGCGCTCGGTGTAGCCCTGGGCGCGCGCCGCGGCGCGGATGGCGTCGGCCGCCTCCTGCTGCAGCAGGGGTTCGTCGCCGTGCAGCACATACAGCGGCGCGAGGCCGCGCTGCAGTTGCGAAGAGAGTTGGGCCAGGGCGACTTGCATGCCCGGCAGTGTATCGCCGCGCCCATCCAGACCCAGAAATTAGACATACCGCCATTTTTAATTGGCGATTTGCTCTGCAAGCTGCATTAACTGCGCAGGTTTCTCACTTTTCTTTGGCCGTGCCCCTGCGGAGAATTCCTCCCAGAACACAAGTCAAGGAGATGGTCATGGTGAATTACCTCGGCGTGAACAGCGTGCGCGAACTGGTGCGGCAGGTGGGGCTGGCCCGCTTCCTGCAGCAGCTGGTGGACGCCATGGACAGCGATTACCGCCGCTGGGAGCAGTTCGACAAGTCGGCGCGGCACGCCATCCATTCGCCCGTGGGCGTGATCGAACTCATGCCCACCAGCGACGGGCGGCTGTACTGCTTCAAGTACGTCAACGGCCACCCCAAGAACACGGCCGAAGGGCTGCTCACCGTCACCGCCTTCGGCGTGCTGGCCGATGTGGACACGGGCTACCCGCTGCTGGTGTCCGAGCTGACGCTCACCACCGCGCTGCGCACGGCCGCCATGTCGGTGCTGGCCGCTCGGCACCTGGCCCGGCCCGACAGCCGCCGCATGGCGCTGATCGGCAACGGCGCGCAGAGCGAGTTCCAGGCGCTGGCCTTCTACCACCTGCTGGGCATCCGCGCGCTGCGCCTGTTCGACACCGACCCCGGCGCCAGCCTCAAGCTGGAACGCAACCTGGCGCGCCTGGCGCTGCCGGATCTGCACATTGAGCGCTGCGCGAGCTCGCAAGAGGCGGTGCGCGGCTGCGACATCGTGACCACGGCCACGGCCGACAAGCGCAACGCCACCATTCTGCGACCGGAGATGATCGAGCCCGGCATGCACCTCAACGCCGTGGGCGGCGACTGCCCCGGCAAGACCGAACTGCACGCCGACATCCTGCGCCGCGCCGACGCGCGCGTGGTGGTGGAGTTCGAGCCGCAGTCGCGCATCGAGGGCGAGATCCAGCAGATGCCCGCCGACTTCCCCGTGACCGAGTTCCACCGCATCCTCACCGGCCAGGCGCCGGGCCGCCGCACGGCGCAGGAGGTGACGGTGTTCGACTCCGTGGGCTTCGCACTGGAGGACTTCTCCGCCCTGCGCACGCTGCACGCGCTGCTGCAACAATACCCGCACCTGGGCACACCCATCGACCTGGTGCCGCAGATGAACGACCCCAAGGACCTGTTCGGCCTGCTGCACACCCCCGCGCCTCAGGCCCGCACCGCCCTGCAACCGGAGCCGCAAACCGCATGAACCCGAACCGCCCCGCCCCCGCCGTCAGCCTGATCGGCGCCCCCACCGACATCGGCGCGGGCGCGCGCGGCGCCTCCATGGGCCCCGAGGCCCTGCGCGTGGCCGGGCTGCAGGCGGCGCTCGAAGGCCGGGGCCTGCAGGTGGCGGACCGGGGCAACCTTGCCGGCCCGGCCAACCCCTGGCTGCCGCCCGTGGACGGCTACCGCCACCTGCCCCAGGTGGTGGAATGGAACCGCGCTGTGTTCGACGCCGTGCGGGACGAACTGCGCCAGGGCCGCCTGCCCATCCTGCTGGGCGGCGACCACAGCCTGGGCCTGGGCAGCATCAGCGCCGTGGCGCGCCATTGCCAGGACACCGGCCGCCAGCTGCGCGTGCTGTGGCTCGATGCGCACGCCGACTTCAACACCAGCATGCTCACGCCCAGCGGCAACGTGCACGGCATGCCCGTGGCCTGCCTGTGCGGCTTCGGGCCCGAGGCGCTCACCCAGCTCGCCGGCATGCCCGGCGGCGCGCCTGCGCTGCGGCCGCAGCAGATCCACCAGATCGGCATCCGCAGCGTGGACGCAGGCGAAAAACGCTTCGTGCACGAGCAGGGGCTGGAGGTGTTCGACATGCGCTTCATCGACGAGGTGGGCATGCGCCAGACCATGCTGCAGGCACTCAGCGGCCTGGACGAGCATACCCACCTGCATGTGAGCTTCGACGTGGACTTCCTCGACCCCGACATCGCCCCCGGCGTGGGCACCACCGTGCCCGGCGGGCCGACCTACCGCGAGGCGCAGCTGTGCATGGAGATGATCGCCGACAGCGGCTGCCTGGCCTCGCTCGACATCGTCGAACTCAACCCCGCGCTGGACGTTCGCAACAAGACGGCCCTGCTGGCCGTGGACCTGGTGGAGTCGCTCTTTGGCAAGAGCACGCTGATGCGGCGGTAGCGCCTCGATTTTCTGCCACCCAAAGCCTTTGGCGACTTCTATACTGGTGACCATCGCCAGCAACGGGAGTCGGGTTTTGCCGGAACCTCGCGCCATCACCATGGCGGCCTTCATGGCCTCGCTGACGCTGGCCGCTTTGGCGGGCTGGCTGGCATCGCGCTCGCGTTATGCCCCTGCGCTGCGGTGGTGGGCAGCAGGCTCGGTGTGTGCGTCGGCCGCTGCCCTGTTGAATGTGTCGCAGGGCTTGGTGGCGTCGCACTGGGCACTCGTCGTGGGCAACCCGTTGATGGCGGTCGGCGTGGGCCTGCTGATCGACGGCACGCACCGCCTGGCTGGCCGTCCTTCGCAGCGGTGGTGGTGGGCCATCCCAGCCCTGTGCCTCGCGGGCACCTCGTTGTGGTGGGGGGTGTGGTACCCCCACCTTCCCTACCGGGTCGTGGTATTCACGGCAGTGGTGGTGTGGCTCATGGCAGGCCTGGGACGGGCCCTGTGGCCGCTGCGCCAGCGCGGTATTGGGGTGGGGTTGGCCTTCGTCGCCATCGCAGCGCTGCTGCTGTCCTTGCTGATGGTGGTGCGGGCCGTATGGGCCTTGCAGGGCCTGATCCAGCCGGTGTACGCGCTGGGCACGCCTTTCAATATGGTGGTGTACCTGGTGGGCGCCATGTCCTTTGTAGCCATTCAGACCGGGCTGCTGCTGGTGCACCAATTGCTGGTGATCGAAGACCTGCGCCTCGAAGCGGAGCGCGATCCGCTGACTGGCGTGCTCAACCGCCACGCGCTGGCCTCGCGCCTGCCGCTGTCTCTGGCCGGGTGGGCCCTGGTGGCTGTGGACGTGGACCACTTCAAAGAGGTCAACGACCAGCATGGCCATGCCGCCGGGGACCGGGTGCTGGCCTTTGTGGGTGAAGTGTTGCGCCGCCACCTGCGCGAGGGCGACCTGGCAGTGCGTATGGGCGGTGAAGAATTTGCTGTACTGCTGCAAGGCTTGCACCCCAGCGCAGCGCAGGCCGTGGCCGAGCGCCTTCGCTGCGACCTGGAGCGCCTGGCTGCACAGGGTGCAGGCCTGCCCATCACTGCCAGCCTGGGGGTGGCCCTGGCCACACCGGGTATTGACTTTGCAGCGCTGTGGAGCCAGGCCGATGGTGCGCTCTACCGTGCCAAGACCCTGGGCCGCAACCGTGTGGAGTGCACCGAAGCACCGGAGGGCACACCATGATGCCCACCGCCTGGGCTTTTCTCGACCCCCGGGGCATGGGCATCACGCTGTCGCTGTCGGCTGCACTACTGGCACTGGTGCTGTTGATCACCCACCGGGCCTTGGGCCGCCGTCTGCCGGGCATGCAGCCCGCTGCTTTCGGCCTGCTGCTGGCTTCGGCGGGCTTTGCACTGAACATGCTGCAAAGCTGGCTGCTGCCTGTGATGGGGCTGGTGCTAGCGGTGGTGTGCATGGTGAGCGGCGTGGCCCTGGTGCTGGGCGGCACCCGGCAACTGCGTGGCCTGCCCGTACGGCCAGGCCCCTTGGCGGCAAGCTGCCTGGCGAGTCTGGCCATCGCACTGTGGTTTGGTGTCTGGATGCCTGATGCGCGCTGGCGCATTGGTCTGCTGTCTCTGCTGCTCGCTGCTTTGGCCCTGCTGCTGGCCCGCACAGCTTGGGACGAAGCCCGCCCACAGCTACGTGCTGGCATGCGCCTGATGGCCTTGCTGGGAATGGTGTTTGCGGTGCTCATGGGTTTGCGCGGCGTGGCAGCGGCACTGGGCCAGATCGAGACCACCGTGACGCCCACGCTGGTCAATGCTGCGTCGGTGCTGGCCGCAGGCATGTCACTCATTGGTGGCGTGGTGGGTTTGGTACTGGTGCTGTCGGGCGACCTGCTGGCCTTGGTGGAGCAACAGCGCACGCACGATCCACTGACCGGCCTGCTCAACCGGCAGGGGCTGCGCCACTGGGTGGCATCGCAGTCAGCCGAGGAACCCGTGGTCCTGGGCATGGTCGATCTGGACCACTTCAAGCAAATCAACGACCTGCATGGCCATGGCATAGGGGACCAGGTGATCCGCCACCTGGCGAGGCTGCTGCAGGCCTGTGGGTCGGAGCACTGCCGTGCCGCGCGCCTTGGTGGCGAGGAATTTGTCGTCGTAGCACTGGGCTCGGGCCGCGGCCCCGACCTGCGGCAGATGCTGGAACGGCTACGCCAGCAATTTGCCGACACTGCCCCCCAGCCCGGGGCCACGCTCAGCGCCGGACTGGCACTGGGCTCGGTGGGCGAGTTCGAGGCCACACTGCGCGAGGCCGATGCGGCCCTCTACCGTGCCAAGCAGGCCGGGCGCAACCGCGTGGAAGCGGCGTTCAGCGCGATCTGACCGAGGCCAGGCGGCGCACGATCTGCTGCACGATGTCGGTCTGCATGTTGCGGTAGAGCAGCGCCTCTTCGGCCTCCTTGGCCAGCGCAATCGTTTCGCTGTAGCTGATGTCGCGGGACTGCAGCAGCTCGGTGTCGGGAATCCACTCGCTGCCATCAGCACCACGCAAACGGATGCGCACGCGCAGACGCAACTGCAACTCACGCACCTGGCCCGAGGTCGTGAGGCCGACCACGGCGCGCTCCTGTTGTTCGGCCAGCAGGTCGAACACGGCCTGCGCGCTGGGCAGGGTCGCGGGCTCGCGCAACACTTTCAGGCGCCCACCCGAGGCTTCGAGCGTGCGCTGCAGTTCACGCGCCAGCGGCGAGCCTGCGGGAGCATTGAGGAACAGCGAGTCGAACGCAAATTCCGGCGCACCGCGCAGGCGAAAGCCACAGCCCGCCAGCAGTGCGGCGGTGGCGAAGGTCAACAGGGCACGCCGGTCCATGTCAGACGACGACGTTGACCAGGCGGCCGGGCACCACCACCACGCGCTTGGGCTGGGCTCCGCCCGAATGCGCTGCGAAGGCCTCACTGGCCAGGGCGATGCGCTCGATCTCGGCCTTGTCGGCTGCCGCGGGCACATGGATGGAGCCGCGCAGCTTGCCGTTGACCTGGAGCATGAGCTCGACTTCGTCCTGCACCAGCGCACCCGCATCCACCTGCGGCCAGGGGGCGTCGAGCAAATCGCCCAGGTGGGCGGCGTAGCCCAGTTCGCTCCAGAGCTGGTGCGTGATGTGCGGTGTGGCCGGGTACAGGCAGCGCAGCAGGATGCCGAAGCCCTCGATCAGCGCGACGCTGGCGCCCTCGCTGTCCCAGGCCTTGAAGTCCTCCAGCGCGTTGAGCATCTTCATCGCGCCCGAGACCACGGTGTTGTACTGCATGCGCTGGTAGTCGTAGTCCACCTGCTTGAGCACGGTGTGGATCTCCAGCCGCAGGGCCTTGGCCTCCTTGCCGAACTTCACATCATTCAGGCTTGCAGCGCCCGCCACACTTGCGTTGGCAGCTACGCTATCCATAGCAGACAGCTTGACGCCAAAGTTCCACACGCGGCGCAGGAAGCGGTAGCTGCCCTCCACCGCTGCGTCGTTCCACTCCAGCGTGGCCTCGGGCGGTGCGGTGAACATGGTGTAGAGGCGCGCGGTGTCGGCGCCATACCTCTCGATCAGGTCCTGAGGATCCACGCCGTTGTTCTTGGACTTGGACATGGTGCCCACGCCCTCGTAGTCAATGGCCGTGCCCACGGGCAAGTCGCCGACGGCGTTCTTCAGCCGGGCGCCGATGACCTTGCCGCCCTCGTCGAGCACATGCTCCACGTCGTGCGGCCAGAAGTACTCCTTGCCGCCCTTCTCGCCCTTGCGCGAGTAGATGTGGTTCAGCACCATGCCCTGCGTGAGCAGCTTGGTGAAGGGCTCATCGACCTTGACCAGCCCCAGGTCGCGCATGACCTTGGTCCAGAAGCGCGCGTACAGCAGGTGCAGGATGGCGTGCTCGATGCCGCCGATGTACTGGTCCATCGGCATCCAGTAGTCGGCGCCGCCGGCCACCATCTTTTCGCTGTTCTTCGGGTCGCAGTAGCGCATGAAATACCACGAGCTGTCCACGAAGGTGTCCATGGTGTCGGTCTCGCGGCGCGCGGCCTTGCCGCAGCAGGGGCAGACCACGCCGGCGTGGAAGGCCTCGATTTTCACCAGCGGGTTGCCCGAGCCGTCGGGCACCAGATCCTGCGGCAGCACCACCGGCAGGTCCTTTTCGGGCACGGGCTGCGGGCCGCAGTCTGCGCAGTGGATGATGGGGATGGGCGTGCCCCAGTAGCGCTGGCGCGAGATGCCCCAGTCGCGCAGGCGCCAGGTGGTCTTCTTCTCACCCAGGCCCTTTTCGCTCAGCGCGTGGGCCACGGCGTTGACAGCATCGCCGTAGGACAGGCCGCTGAAGCTGTCGGAGTTGACCGTCACGCCGCGCTGCTTGTCGGCGTACCAGTCCTGCCACTGGTGGTAGTTGAAGGTCTCACCATCGACCAGCACCACCTGCTTGATCTCGATGCCGTACTTCAGCGCGAAGGCGAAGTCGCGCTCATCGTGCGCAGGCACGCCCATCACGGCGCCGTCGCCATAGGACATGAGCACGTAGTTGCCCACCCACACCTCGACCGGCAGGCCGGTGAGCGGGTGCGTCACGTTCAGGCCCGTGCGCATGCCCTCTTTTTCCTTCAGGGCCAGTTCGGCCTCGGTGGTGCCGCCCTTCTTGCATTCCTCGATGAAGGCGGCGAGCTGCGGGTTGCCGCGCGCGGCATGCTGGGCCAGCGGGTGTTCGGGCGCCACGGCGCAGAAGGTCACGCCCATGATGGTGTCGGCACGGGTCGTGAAGACGTACATCTTCCCGTCCTGGATCAGCGTGCCGTCCTCACCCCGGATGTCGTGCGTGAAGGCGAAGCGCACGCCCTCGCTCTTGCCGATCCAGTTTTCCTGCATCAGCCGCACCTTGTCGGGCCAGCCGGTCAGCGTGGCCTTGTCGTTGCCGATCTGGACATGGTCCAGCAGCTCCTGGGCGTAGTCGGAGATCTTCAGGTAGTAGCCGGGGATCTCGCGCTTTTCCACCACGGCGCCGGTGCGCCAGCCCTTGCCGTCGATCACCTGCTCGTTGGCCAGCACGGTCTGGTCCACCGGGTCCCAGTTCACCACCTGGGTCTTGCGGTAGGCGATGCCCTTTTCCAGCATCTTGAGGAACAGCCACTGGTTCCAGTGGTAGTAGTCGGGGTCGCAGGTGGCGACCTCGCGGCTCCAGTCGATGGCCAGCCCCATCGCCTGCATCTGCTTCTTCATGTAGGCGATGTTTTCGTAGGTCCACTTCGCGGGTGGCACGCCATTCTTCAGCGCAGCGTTCTCGGCCGGCAGGCCGAAGGCGTCCCAGCCCATGGGCATGAGCACGTTGTAGCCGCTCATGCGCAGCTGGCGCGTGAGCATGTCGTTGATGGTGTAGTTGCGCACATGGCCCATGTGCAGCTTGCCGCTGGGGTAGGGCAGCATGGAGCAGGCATAGAACTTCTTCTTACCCGCGTCCTCGGTCACGCGGTAGGCGTCGTTGGCCGTCCAATGGGCCTGCGCGGCGCGCTCGACCTCGGTGTGTTGGTATTTGTCTTGCATGGATGCCTGCAACAGATGATGAATGACCGCAGCCTGCGGCCCTGCCCGGATTTTAGGCGCTGGAGAAAGACGTCTCAGCGTGCAGGCGCCGAGGGCGCGGGCGCAGCCGCCGGGTCGGCTACAAAACCGATGCGCTGCAGCCCGGCAGCATGTGCCGCGCCCATGACCTCCACCACCCGGCCATAGGGCACAGCAGCGTCGGCACGCAACTGC
The DNA here is from genome assembly GCF_010020825.1 of Acidovorax sp. 210-6. Taxonomy (GTDB): domain Bacteria; phylum Pseudomonadota; class Gammaproteobacteria; order Burkholderiales; family Burkholderiaceae_C; genus Simplicispira; species Simplicispira sedimenti. The sequence goes on along the minus strand of NZ_JAACJE010000001.1, from coordinate 214,112 downwards.
AGTTCGGTGTCGGGGGCCGCCTGCGCCACCTCGCCCAGGCGGCGGGCCAACGCAGCCGCCGACGGCACAGGTTGGTCGTCCACGAACAACTGGCCCTGGCGGTCCAGCACCAGGGTGAGCGCACGCGGCGCTGCAGCGGGCGCCGTACCCTCGGCGCGTGGCAGATCGAGCCGGATGGCGCTGGCCAGCAAAGGCGCGGTCAGGATGAAGATGACCACCAGCACCAGCATCACATCGACCAGGGGCGTCATGTTGATGTCGCTCATGGGTTCGGCCCCACGGGTGCGTTCAAGGCGGCCAAATGCCATGGTGCACCCCGCCTTCTCAGGCGTCCTCGGCTGGGGCCTGTGCCGCCGTACCCAGCAGCAGTTCGCGCAAGTCCAGGGCAAAGCCTTCCAGGTCGGCCTCGATGCGGGCCACGGCACGGCCGAAGCCGTTGTAGGCCAGCACCGCCGGAATCGCCACGGCCAGGCCTGCGGCGGTCATGATCAGGGCCTCTCCCACCGGCCCGGCCACGCGGTCGATGCTGATCTGCCCCGCACCGGCAATTTCGGTCAGCGCATGGTAGATGCCCCAGACCGTGCCCAGCAAGCCCACAAAAGGCGCCGTAGAGCCCACGGTGGCCAGCAGCACCTGGCCAAATTGCAGCTTGGCCAACACAATGTGCAGCGCATCACGCAACACCCTCGTGAGCTGCTGGCTGCGGCTTCCCGCCTGGGCCAACGTGCCCGCGCTTTGCGCAGTGGCTACGGATCCAGCGGCATCGACCAAGGGCAGCACCAGGGCTTCGCGGTCGAACGCGGCCAGCGTTCGACGGGCAGCGTCCATGCCTGGCGCCTGCCAGAAGGCCGCCAGGCAGCGCGCCACATCGGTGCGGCCACGGTGCAGCAAGCGGGCCTTCCAGGCAATGACCACCCAGCTTGCCACCGACATGGCCAGCAGCGCCAGCGCCGTGGCCTGGGTCACGGCGTCGCCCTGGCGCCACCAGTGCAGCCAATCCATGTCAGTGATCCATTCCGCGAACGCGAACCCAGCGACGCATGGAACTGGCGCGGCCCACGCCAGTGCTCCCGCGCAAGGGCCGCCAGCAACTCGGCATCCAGGAGCTGGCGTCGTCCCCCTGCCCGCAGCGCACAGCGCTGCGAGAGCGGGGGGAAGCGGCGCAGCCGCTCAGGGGGGTGTTCACGTTCACGCCAAACCCAGCACGTCGAACATGTCGAACATGCCATGGGGCTTGCCGCGCAGGAAGCGCACTGCGCGCAGGCTGCCCTGGGCGTAGGTGGCGCGGCTGGAGGACTTGTGCGTGATCTCGATGCGCTCGCCCGTGCCCGCGAACAGCACCGTGTGGTCGCCGACGATGTCGCCGCCACGGATGGTGGCAAAGCCGATGCTCGATGGATCGCGCTCGCCGGTGACGCCCTCGCGGGCATAGACAGCGCAGTCCTTGAGGTCACGGCCCAGCGCGCCTGCGATGACCTCGCCCATCTTGAGCGCAGTGCCCGAGGGCGCGTCCACCTTGTGGCGGTGGTGTGCCTCGATGATCTCGATGTCGTAGCCAGTGGACAGGGCCTTGGCCGCCATCTCCAGCAGCTTGAGCGTGACGTTCACGCCCACGCTCATGTTGGGCGCCATGACGATGGCGGTGCGCTGTGCATGGGCGGCGATCTCGGCCTTCTGCGCGTCGGTAAAGCCCGTGGTGCCAATGACGGCCTGTACGCCCAGCTCGCGGCAGATGGCCAAGTGGGCCAGCGTACCCTCAGGGCGGGTGAAGTCGATCAGCACCTCGGCGTTCTGCAGCCCCTGGCGCAGGTCGGCCGTGATGGGCACACCGCTGGCCACGCCCAGGAACGCCGTGGCGTCCGAGCCGATGGCAGGGCTGGAAGGCACGTCCAGCGCACCGGCCAGCACACAGTCGCCGCTGGCACGCACGGCCTCGATCAACATGCGGCCCATGCGGCCGGAAGCCCCGGCCACCGCCACGCGGTAGGGGGCATGGGAAGTAGCGGGGGAGGAAGTCCCTGTCATAGCGTTCCTTGAATGCGGTTGCACCGGCGCCGCATTCAGCGGGTGCTGGATTCGAGCGGTGGGTAGCGGGTGGCCGTGGGGGCGGGAGCAGGCTGCTGCTCGGTTGCCTTGGCGGGGGCCTGGGGTGCGGGGAACTTGGCGAGCTGCTCCTCGGTGGCTTCGAGTTGCGGCACCTTGCGCTTGCCCTTGCGTGCGTCGAGCGAAGCGACGAATTCGCTCTCGGTGGGCATTTCATCGCCCTCGAAACGCTCCAGGACATCGCCCTTGAAGAACACCGTCAGCTTGCGCGACTGTACCGGCTGCCCGGGCCGCTGGAGGGAAAAAACATACTCCCAGCGATCGGCATGGAACAGGCTGGTGACCAGCGGGGTGCCCAGGATGTCGCGCACCTGCTGGCGGCCCATACCGGCCTGCAAGGCCTCGACCTGCTCACGCGAAATGAAATTGCCCTGCACCACATCCACTTTGTAGGGTGTCACGACGCTGGCAATGCGCGCACTCGCACCGTCGAAGCTGCCACAGGCAGCCAGGCTGGCACCGAGCAGCAGGATCGCCCCCAGGCGGGCACTGTGAAAAGCGTTGGCGGACATGGGAAAAGGCCAGAGGATATGATGCAAGCCATTGTAGCGGCAGGCCCCGCCCAAGCGCGGCGCACCACCCAACCCCAAACCCTTGCCATGTCCAACATCGAAGAACTCAAGAGCACCGGCCTCAAGGCCACGCTTCCCCGGCTCAAGATCCTGGAAATCTTTCAGAAAGGCGCACAGCGCCACATGACGGCTGAAGATGTGTTCCGGGTGCTGCTGCAAGAGCATTCAGACATCGGCCTGGCCACGGTGTACCGCGTGCTGACGCAGTTTGAGCAGGCCGGCATTCTGAGCCGCAGCAACTTCGAGAGCGGCAAGGCCGTTTACGAACTGAACGAAGGCAAGCACCACGATCACTTCATCTGCACCGCCTGCGGCAAGGTGGAAGAGTTCTTCGACGCCGAGATCGAGAAGCGCCAGCAGAGTGTTGCCAAGTCCAAGGGCTGGGTCGTTCAGGACCACTCCATGGCCCTGTATGGGCAGTGCGCGCAGTGTGCCGCGCAGCAACGCGGCAAATAATCAGCCGCCCTTGTCCATGGCGCGGCGGTGGCGCTCGACAAATTCCTGGTAGGTATCAATCCCGCGCAGCTGCAAGATTGTGTTGCGCACGGCAGCCTCCACCAGCACGGCAATGTTGCGCCCCGCCACCACCTGAATCACCACCTTGAGCACCGGAACGCCCAGCACGTCTTGCGTCAACGGTTCGTAGGGTAGCCGCTCGTAGTTGCGTTCCAGCGTTTCCTTGCGCACCAGGTGCACGATGAGCTTGAGGCGCATCTTGCGGCGTACTGCTGTCTCGCCAAAAATGGCGCGAATGTCCAGCAGACCGATGCCGCGCACCTCCAGCAGGTTCTGCAGCAGCTCCGGGCACTTGCCTTCAATCGTGTTCTGGTTGATGCGGAACAGATCGACCGCATCGTCGGCCACCAGCCCGTTGCCGCGCGAGATCAGCTCCAGCCCCAGCTCGCTCTTGCCAAGGCCCGATTCCCCCGTGATGAGCACGCCAAGACCCAGAATGTCCATGAACACGCCGTGCATGGTGGTGCGATCGGCGAAATGCTTGGACAGGTAGGCGCGCAGCACATCGATGACGAAGGCCGCCGACTCGCGCGTGGCGAACATGGGAATCTGGGCGCGTTCGCACATCGACACCAGTTCGTCGGGCGCCACCTGATCGTCGGCCAGCACCAGCACCGGAGGCTCCAGCGTGACGATGCGCGAAATCCTGCGCTTGCAGTCCTCCACCGTGGCATTGGCCAGGTAAGCGATTTCGCGCTCACCCAGGATCTGCGCCCGGTAGGGATGGATGTAGTTGAGGTAGCCCACCAGGTCAGCGCCAGAGCGCGCCGAGCGCACAGCCACCTCGTCAAAGCGGCGCTCCGAGGCCCCCAGGCCCGCGACCCATTCCCACTTGAGCAGGCCGCGAAACTCCTCGAACAGGACATCGGCGCTGACGACGTTGGGTTTCACGGGGAAGGAGCGCTGCGGAGGGGCGAAGAACTCAGGCCGTCTGCGTGGACTGCCAACCAGCGATCATGCGATGCAGTTCGACCGCATCGGCGCAGCCCTTGATTCTCTCGCGCAAGGGCCCGTCGCTGAGCAGCTCGGCAATTTCGGAAAGAATCTCCAGGTGTTTCTGCGTGGCCGCTTCGGGCACCAGCAGAAAGATGAGCAGGCCCACAGGCTGCTCGTCCGGCGCGTCGAACCCGATGGGTTGCGCCAGTTGGAACACGGCCGCCATCGGAGCCTTGAGCCCCTTGATGCGTCCGTGTGGAATGGCCACGCCATGCCCCAGGCCGGTGGAACCCAGGCGTTCGCGGGCAAACAGACTGTCGGTGATCAGCGCCCGCGACAGGCCGTGCAGACTCTCGAACAAGAGGCCTGCTTCTTCAAAAGCACGTTTCTTGCTGGTGGCATCAACGCTCACGAGCACTTGATCGGCAGGCAGGATGGAGGCGAGGCGGTTCATGGCAGTTTCTGGGCGCGATTATGCACCGCTTGGAACAAACGCTCACAATTGGCGCCGCAAAGCCGGTTCGGGCTTGCGGCACCCCCTGTGAAAAAACCGCCCCATCGGGCGGTTGGAGAGGCGGCGGGGCTGCCTGCCCGCCCGTCGCACTGCGTGAAGATCACGCGGCCATCCGGCGACGTGCATCGGAATGGTGGTCCTGGATGCGATCCTTGTGGCGCATCACTTGCCGGTCCATCTTGTCCACGAGTTCATCGACTGCAGCGTACAGATCGGCATGGGAGCATTCGGCGAACAGGTCGGTCCCTTTGACGTGGATATTGCATTCGGCGCGCTGGCGCTTTTCCTTTTCCTTTTGCTTTTCAACGGTGAGCAGGACCTTGACATCGACCACCTGGTCGAAATGCCGGGTGATCCGATCCAGCTTGGAGGTGACATAACTGCGCAGGGCGGGGGTGACTTCGAGATGATGACCGCTGATCGTCAGGTTCATAAACAGGTCTCCTGTGGCACTCGGAAGATAGGCGCCGCCACAGCACACCCTGTGGCGACCCGGCAGTCGGCTCCAACCGCCCGCCGTGCTTTCACTATGCGCCCGCCAAGTACCAAAAGCAATCCCATTCCGGTGCAGAGCAGCGGGTTTTCCCGCAACAGGTGCCAAACGCCCCAAAACGGCGCACAATGGTTGGGTTCCTCTCCTGCGCCGCCTCCACCTCGTGGACGGAAAGGCACGCCGCATACAATGCGCAGGCCCCCTGGGCCCAGACCGCCGCACGGCGGCATCCATTCGCGCACACTCCCCTGACAGCGTTTTTCCATGAACCTCCCGTCCAACCCCACCGCCCTGCACACCTCTGCCCTCAGCTCCCTGCCCCTGCTGGCACGCGGCAAGGTGCGCGACAACTACGCCGTGGGCACCGACCGCATCCTGATGGTGGCCAGCGACCGCATTTCGGCGTTCGATGTGATCATGGGTGAGCCCATTCCGGGCAAGGGTGAGCTGCTGACCCAGATGGCGCTGTTCTGGTTCGACAAGCTGGGCCACCTGTGCCCCAACCACCTGACCGGCGAAGCCCCCGAGAGCGTGGTCAGCCCAGCCGAGGCAGCGCAGGTGCGTGGCCGCTCCATGCTGGTGCAGCGCCTGCAGCCCATTCCGGTGGAAGCCGTGGTGCGCGGCTACCTGGCCGGCAGCGGCTGGAAGGAGTACCAGGAGAGCCAGTCCGTGTGCGGCGTGCCCCTGCCCGCAGGCCTGACCAACGCAGCCAAGCTGCCCAGCCCCATCTATACCCCAGCGGCCAAGGCCGCCGTGGGTGAGCACGACGAGAACATCACCTTCGAGCGCACGGTGGAGATGATCGGCCCCGAACTGGCCGCCAAGATCCGCGACGTGAGCATTGCCATCTACCAGGCCGCCGCAGACATCGCGCGGACCAAGGGCATGATCATTGCCGACACCAAGTTCGAGTTCGGCCTGGACCCACAGGGCCGCCTGGTGCTGATGGATGAAGTGCTGACCCCCGACAGCTCCCGCTACTGGCCCGTGGAAGGCTACGCAGAGGCCCTGGCCAAGGGCGAAAACCCACCCAGCTACGACAAGCAGTTCCTGCGCGACTGGCTGGAGCAGGCCAAGGTCAACGGCAAGCCCTGGGACAAGACCGCCCCCGCGCCACGCCTGCCGCAGGAGGTCATCGAAAAAACCGCGGCCAAGTACCGCGAAGCCCTGCAACGCCTGACGGGCTGATGCCCCTGGCACCGCCCGGCCGGGCGATGTAGTAACCGGCTAACACCACAGATCGCGCCTGCGCCGCAAGAATGCGGACTCCTCTATCCAACCCCAGGAGACACGCATGGCCGGAAAAAAGATTCTGATGATCTGTGGCGATTACTGCGAGGACTACGAGACCATGGTGCCCTTCCAGGCGCTGCTGGCCGTAGGCCACCAGGTGCACGCCGTGTGCCCCGACAAGAAGGCGGGCGAGCAGATCAAGACCGCCATCCACGACTTCGAGGGTGCCCAGACCTACAGCGAGAAGCCGGGGCACCATTTCACGCTCAACGCCAGCTTTGCCGAAGTGCGGCCCCAGGACTACGATGCCTTGGTGCTGCCCGGCGGGCGCGGACCAGAGTACCTGCGCACCTACCCCGCCGTGGTGGCTGCCGTGCGCCACTTTTTCGAGGCCGACAAGCCCGTGGCGGCCATCTGCCACGCGGCGCAGCTCCTGGCGGGCGCGGGCGTGCTCCAGGGCCGCAGTTGCTCGGCCTACCCGGCCTGCCGTGCCGAGGTGGAACTGGCCGGCGGCCGGTATGCCGACATCGCGGTGGACAAGGCCCACACCGACGGCAAGCTCGTGACTGCCCCGGCCTGGCCCGCACATCCGGACTGGATTGCGCAGTTCCTGGCCGTGCTGGGTACGCGCATCACGCACTGAGTCCTCCGGGCTTGCCCGCTTGCACGCCCCTGTACGGGCGCGCAAGATGGCGGCTGCTTTCAGCCCCCTGGAGATACCCGCCATGTGCCAGGTCTTTATCAGTGCCGACCCCGCCCTGTACAGCTGCCGCGCCCGTTCGGTGCGGCTGCATGGGGTGGCCACCAGCATCCGGCTGGAGAACCTGTTCTGGCAGGTGCTGGAGGAGATTGCCGCGCGCGACGGCATGGGTGTACCCCAGTTGTGCGCGCGGCTGCACGACGAACTGCTGGCCGAGCGCGGCAGCGTGGACAACTTTGCGTCGTTTCTGCGCGTGTGCTGCGGGCGCTACCTGGCGCTGCAGCTCTCGGGCGGCATTCCGCAAGACCGCTCGATTCCCATTCGCAGCCTCAACCCCAGCCGGGTGCTGGCTACGGAGGGCGTGCCCGCCGCGCAGCCTGTGGTGCAGTCACGCCGGGCTGCGTGAAGGCGGCAGGCGTTCAGCTCAGCACCACCGAACTCAAGCGCCGGCGGTAGCTGGCCACCACGGGGTCTTCGGGCGGGATCTGGCCTTCGGCGACCTTGGGCTTGGGCGGCTCGATGATTTCCAGGATGGAGACATACGTCTTGCGCGCAGCCTCGTCGTTCCAGCCCTTGTCGCGCATGAGGATTTCGAGCAACTCGTCCATGGCCTCCGTCCAGCGCTGGTGGGCCATCAGCCAGCGCGCGCGGCCGAAGCGCGCTTCAAAGTCACGCCGGTTGGCAGCAATCTTTGCATCAAATTCGGCAATGGCGCCTTCTGGATTTGCGCCAATAGCTACAAAATCTATAGCATCCATCCACACCTTGAGCGCCCCCAGGCGGCGCGAGCCAGCGGCCTTGGCGATGACCGGAGCGAAGGCCACCTTGGCATCATCGTCGCGACCCAGTTGCAGCAGCAGCTTGACGTAGTCGAAGCGCGCATCGTCATTGGCCGGGTCGGTGGCCACCGCGTGCTGGAGCTTTTCGAGTGCAGCATCGGTGTCGCCGCTGGCCAGAGCATCCTGGGCTTCCTCTTCCTCGGCTTCAGCGAGGGCTTCTTCGGCGCTGGGCACGTGGCGATCCAGAAACTCGCGCACCTTGCCCTCGGGCAGCGCGCCCGTGAAGCCATCCACGGGCTGACCGTTCATCAGCAGCACGCAGGTGGGGATGCTGCGAATGCCGAACATGGCGGCAATTTGCTGCTCGGTATCGGAGTTGATCTTGGCCAGCACAAAACGGCCTGCGTACTCGGTTTCCAGCTTTTCGAGCACGGGCCCCAGGGTCTTGCACGGGCCGCACCAGGGCGCCCAGAAATCCACCAGCACGGGCACATTCATGGAGGCAGCGATGACCTCGGCTTCAAAGTTTTCTACGGTGATGTCGATCATGTGGCAATGGCCCTTCCCCGGCACCGGGTGGCAAAAAGTAAAATCTCGGGTTCACACTCTGCAACAGGCGGCCAGCGCGGCGCTCCGCACCTCACACTATGACACCCATCCAGATCGGTGTGGTCATGGGCTCCAGCAGCGACTGGGACACCATGCAGCACGCAGTCGAGATTCTCCAGCAATTTGGCATCGCGCATGAGGCCCGCGTGGTCTCGGCCCACCGCATGCCCGACGATATGTTCGCCTACGCCGAGGCCGCCGCCAGCCGCGGGCTCAAGGCCATCATCGCGGGCGCAGGCGGCGCGGCCCACCTGCCGGGCATGATCGCGGCCAAGACCACCGTGCCCGTGCTGGGCGTGCCGGTGGCCAGCCGCCACCTGCAGGGCGTGGATTCGCTGCACAGCATCGTGCAGATGCCCAAGGGCATCCCCGTGGCCACCTTCGCCATCGGAACGGCGGGCGCGGCCAACGCGGCGCTGTTCGCCGTCGCGCTGCTGGCCAACGAGAACCCCACGCTGCGCCAGCGGCTCGAAGCCTTCCGCGCCGCCCAGACCGAGGTGGCGCGCAACATGACCTTGCCCCCCGCTGCCCGATGAGCGCCCACCCCATCCGCTATTTGCCCCCCGGCAGCACGCTCGGCGTGTTGGGTGGTGGCCAGCTCGGCCGCATGTTCGCGCACGCGGCGCAGGCCATGGGCTATTTCACCGCCGTGCTCGATGCCGACGTGGAGAGCCCCGCCGGACGGGTGAGCCACCACCACATCCAGACCGGCTACGAAGACCCCGACGGCCTGGCGCGGCTGGCGGCGCTCAGCGACGCCGTCACCACCGAGTTCGAGAACGTGCCCGCCGTCTCCCTGGCCGCGCTGGCCGGGCAGTGCCCCGTGGCGCCGGCCGCACGCGCCGTGGCCGTGGCGCAGGACCGCGCCCAGGAGAAGGCGCATTTCGTGCGCTGCGGCGTGCCCTGCGCACCCTATGCCGTGATCGAGACGGCCGAACAGCTGGCCGCCGTGCCCGCCGATCTGCTGCCCGGGATTCTGAAAACCGCCCGCTTGGGCTACGACGGCAAGGGCCAGGTGCGCGTGAAAACCGCCGCCGAGCTGGCCGCCGCTTGGGGCTCGGTCGGCCAGGTGCCCTGCGTGTTAGAGAAGATGCTGCCGCTGCAGCTCGAATGCTCGGTGATCGTGGCGCGCGGCGCCGACGGCGCCACCGTGCATCTGCCGGTGCAGCGCAACCTGCACCGCGACGGCATCCTGGCCGTGACCGAGGTGCATGAAGAAAATCTGCCGCCAGCGCTTGCCAGTCAAGCGGTAAGCGCTGCGATTTCCATAGCACAAGGCCTCGACTACGTGGGCGTGCTGTGTGTGGAGTTTTTCGTTCTGCAGGACGGCAGCCTGGTCGTCAACGAGATCGCGCCGCGCCCGCACAACAGCGGCCATTACAGCCAGAATGCCTGCGACGTCTCGCAGTTCGAGCTGCAGGTGCGCACCATGGCCGGCCTTCCACTGACGCAGCCGCGCCAGCACAGCGCCGCCGTCATGCTCAACCTGCTGGGCGACCTGTGGTTCGCCCGCGGCGAGACGGCGCAAACGCCGCCCTGGGCCGAGGTGCTGGCCTTGCCCGGCACGCACCTGCACCTGTACGGCAAGACGCTGGCCAAGCATGGCCGCAAGATGGGGCACCTGAATATCACCGCCCCCACGGCACCGCAGGCGCGCGCCACGGCGCTGCAGGCGGCCGCCATCCTGGGCATCGCGCCTTTCTGAGCCGCCCCATGATCCTCGACGGCAACGATCCCTCGGCCATCGCCGCTGCGGCACGCGCGCTGCGCGGCGGCGCGTTGCTGGGCCTGCCCACCGAAACGGTGTACGGACTGGCGGCCGACGCCAGCAGCGACGCCGCCGTGGCGCAGATCTTCGCCGCCAAGGGTAGGCCCAGCGACCACCCGCTGATCGTGCACGTGGCCGACGCATCGGGCATCACGCACTTCGCGCGCGAGGTGCCGGCCTTCGCCCAGGCCCTGGTCGATGCGTTCTGGCCCGGCCCGCTGACGCTCATCCTGCCGCGCTTAAGTGGCGTGGCAACGGCCGCCACCGGCGGCCAGGACAGCGTGGGCCTGCGCTGCCCGGCCCACCCCGTGGCCCATGCCGTGCTGCAGGCCTGCGCCGCGCCCGGCGACGGCCCCGAGTTCGGCGGCCCGCCCGTGTGGGGCCTGGCCGCACCCAGCGCCAACCGGTTCGGCCGCGTCAGCCCCACCACGGCACTGCATGTGCAGGACGAGTTCGGCGCATCGCTGCTGGTGCTCGACGGCGGCCCCTGCGGCGTGGGCATCGAATCGACCATCGTCGATTGCACGCGCGGCGTGCCCGTGCTGCTGCGCCCCGGCGCCATCACGCGCACCCAGATCGCGGCCGCCTGCGGCATCGAACCGCTATCAAAAGAAGAGCTCCCCGCGCTGACACCACGGGCCTCAGGCACGTTGGAAGCCCATTACGCGCCGAACGCCAAGGTGCGCCTCATGGATGCCAAGGCGCTGCAGACGGGTCTGGACCTGCTCGGCGCCGAGGCCGCGCACCTGGCGGTGTATGCGCGCGCTCCGCTGCGCAGCGCGTCGCCGCAGGTGCTGCTGCGGCGCATGCCCGACGACGCCGAGGCCACGGCCCAGCAGCTGTTTGCCGCGCTGCGCAGTTTCGACGACGCCGGTGCACGGCTCATCTGGATCGAGACACCGCCCGACACCCCCGACTGGGAAGGTGTGCGCGACCGCCTGCAACGTGCCGCCGCGGCCTGAGGCCCGGCGCCACGCCACTCGTTAAACTACCGAACCCTTACCGGAGAACACAACATGGCAGCAAATTGGATGCGCCGCACCGCCTTGGTCGCCGCATGTGCGTCGGCAATGCTTCTGGCGGCCTGCGGCTCCAGCACCACGGAGTCGGCGATCACGCCCAACCGTTTCATTGCCTTTGGCGACGCCTTCAGCGATGCGGGGCAAACGGGCTCGCGCTACACCGTCAACAACGGCACGGTGAACAACTGGACGGTCCAGCTCGCTTCGCGCTACGGCAAGACCGTTGCCCCGGTTTCCACAGGCGGCCTGAGCTATGCCCAGGGCAATGCACGCGTCTCCAGCAAGCCCGATGCCGCGGGCAACGCGAGCACCCCGACCATCACCGAGCAAATCGACAGCTTTCTGGCAAGCAAGGCTTTTGAGCCCAACGACATCGCCGTGGTCAACGGCGGCATCAGCGACCTGATCGTCGGCATGGCCGCCGTGCAGGCGGGCACGCTCAGCAGCGCCGATTTCGTGGCGCAGGCCAAACAGAGCGGCCAGGCCCTGGCGGCACAGGTGCGCAGGCTCGTGAATGCCGGAGCCCCCCACGTGGTGGTGGCCGGCACCTACGATCTGAGCAAAACGCCTTGGGCGGTCAGCATCAAGCAGGAATCGCTGCTGGCCGATGCCAGCCTGCGCTTCAATGAAGGGCTGCTGATTGCCCTCAACGACCTGGGCAACAAGGTGCTGTACGTGGATGCGGCGTACTACGTCAACCTCTACACGTCGGTGCCGGGGGCCTATTTTTTCACCAACGCCGCCGACCCGGTGTGCACATCGGTGGACGCAGGCAATGGCATTGGCATCGGTACCGGCCAGGTGAACTCGGCACTGTGCACCGCTTCCACCCTGGTGTCCGGCGCCAACGTGGACGCCTATGTGTTTGCCGACAAGGTGTATCTCAGCCCATCGGCCCATCGCCAGTTTGGCAATTACGCCTACGACAAGTTGCGCGCCCGCTGGTAGCCCGGCGACCCTCCGCTCCACCGGCGGAGACAGACTCCCAAACAAAACGCCCCGGCCAAGGCCGGGGCGTTTTTCATGGTGCCTGCGTGTCCGCAGTCACTTCACTGCATCGAACAGGCCTCGCGCCTGGGCATGGCAGAACGGCGGCGTGTACGTGCCGTGGTACGAGCCGTAATACGTGGCAAAGGCGGCCGAGGTGGGATCGGTCGGGGCCTTGCCGCCGGGGCCATAAGTGGCCTGGATCATGGGATCCACATCCACCGAGCTGACGTTCTTCAAGCCACGGCTATCGAAATCTGCCTTCATCACCACCTGGTGTACGGCAGGAGGTACGGTCGGATCGCCCGCACCGCCACACAGCAGCACCTGCGCCTTGGGGTTCCAGCCCAGCAGGTCGTTCTTCTTGGCGGCTACCGCCAGAGGATGGGTGCTGCTGGTGCGCGCACCTTCCAGAAACTCGGATTGGAACAGTGCATCGCGCGCCTGGTTGGGCGTGCCGCCCGGCAGCATGCCGCTGGTCACCAAGGTGGTGTAGTTGAGCGTGGGGTTGGGCAGCAGGTTCTCGATGTAGTTCGAATAAGGCGCCTTGAACACGGCCTTGACGTCCGTGTACACCGTGCCATAGACCTTTTGCCACGCGGTGACGAGATAGGGCACAAAGAACTGGAAGCCCGCGATCGCATCGGGCAATTTGAGCGATCCCGACAGGTTGTAAGGACCCGACAGGTGGGCGCCAGCAACCACGTTGAATTCCGTGGGGTGGTCGCGCTCGGCGGCACGTTGCGCCGCCATGGACGCATGCCCCCCCTGCGAATACCCCGTGAACATGACCTTGCCCGACAACGTGGCGCCGACCGCGCCCGCAGCGTTGCGCGCGGCACGCACCGAGTCGATGACGGTAGTGGCTTCGGAATCGGCATGCAGATAGGGGTGGTAGGTGTACTGCGACTTGGCGAAACCCAGGTAGTCGGAAGCCACCACGGCATAGCCCTGGGCCGCGTACATGGCCGCCAGCAGGAAGGTTTCCTTGTCCTGCGGGTTGGCCAGGGTGCGGGGCTTCTCCAGATCGGTTCCCTTGGCATAGGCCACGAGTGCAGCGGGCGCCGTACAGGCCGCTCCGGCAGGCACCAGCATCACGCCTGAGGCGTTGCTGCTGTCGTTGCCCTTGGCGCCCACGGTGTTGTAGTTGAGTGCCACCACCTTGACGTCGCACTTGGCCTGGCCACTGAGCGCCTGCAGGCCACTGGCGGCCGTCGCTGCATTGATCTGTGCGGCACTCAGCGTGGTCACCACAACGGGCGTATCGATGAGCGAGCCCCGCACAGGATCGTCGGACCCGCCACAGGCCACCAGCAACAAGGCCGCACCAGCCACACAGGAGAGACGGAAAGCATTCATGGATTGATACCTCTGGTCACAAAAGCCCGATGGTGCCCAGCCGCAGGAACTCGGACATCGGGAATTACGCGAACCCGGTCTCACCAAAGACGCGTCTGCGACACATTTTTGACCCAAACCTCAACGGCTGCGCCCGTAACGCAGCTTCATGGCCAGAATGGCCGCCGCCAGGCACAGGGTGACCGCGTTGGCCACCACAATGGGCCAGGCCCGCAGCGCCACGCCATAGGCCAGCCACAAGGCCACCCCCAGCGTGAATGCGCTGTACATACCCAGGGAGATGCCGCGCACGTCGCGCGTACGGAAGGTGTGCAGTGCCTGCGGCACAAAGCTCAAGGTGGTCAGGCAAGCGGCCAGGTAGCCGATCCAGTCAATCCAGGGCATGGTCAGAATGCAGCTTGGTGGTGTTATTGGTCGCGTCCAGTCCAGTCCACCAGCGCATCGAGCACTGGCCGTGCCGCCGCAGCCGACGGGTGGTTGACGATGGCCACCAGCACATAGCGGCGCCCGCTGGCGGCATGCACATACCCGGCCACGGCCAGCACATCGCGCAGACTGCCGCTCTTGAGGTGGGCCGCACCCGCCCTGCTCTTGCTGCGGCGCAAGGTGCCGTCGATGCCGACAATGGGCAGCGAGGACACCAGCTCAGGCATCACGGGCGACACCCAGGCCTGTTGCAGCATCCGCCCCAGGCCCAGCGCGCTGACCCGCGCCTCGCGGCTGAGGCCCGCACCGTTATCGACCACCGGGGGCGCCTGATCGCCCAGGCGCGCGCGCCACCATTGCAGCAGCACCTCTTGCGCGCCCTCGAAGCTGGCCACCGGGTTTTTCTGCAAGGCCAAGGACAAGAACACATGCTGCGCCATGACGTTGTTGCTGTACTTGTTCACGTCGCGCACCACCTCGGCCAGCGCAGGGGAGGTGGACTGGAACGCGGGGCGCAGCCCCGCAGGCACCTGGCCATCGCGCACGCGCCCGGTGAGCTTGCCGCCCAGCTCGCGCCACATGCCCTCCACGGCACGCGCGGCAAAGCCTGCCGGGTCGGCATAGGCGACGGCCCAGACACGCTCTGCGCAGCGGGCGGAATAGCTGCCTTGGAACACCGTGCGCTCGGGGTTGCCCAGGTCGGCGCGCAAACCTGCCCGCCAATCACCACACTCTGCCGTCGCAGGGGCCAGCGGCACGGTGGGCTGCAACTGCACGCCAGCCAACGGCGGGTCGTACTGCACGCGCGCCACGCCCGCCACAGGGTCTGGCACAAAAGTCATGACCACCGACTTGTAGTTGAGCAGCAGCGCATCCGGCGCCGCGTTGTAGGGGCGCAGCGGCTCGCCGTCAAAGCGTCCGGGGTCGTGTGCAGGCACGGTGAACGCACTGCGGTCCAGCACGATATCGCCCACGATGACCTGGACACCCTGCGCCTGAAGGCGCCGCAGCAACAGCCACAGGCGCTCCAGCACCAGCTTGGGGTCGCCCTGGCCCTGGATGTACACATTGCCCTTGAGGCTGCCGCCCTGCACCACGCCATCGATATACACCGGCGTGCTCCAGGTGTAGGCAGGCCCCAGCAGATCCAGCGCGGCGTAGGTGGTGACCAGTTTCATCACCGATGCGGGGTTGACCGGCTCCTGGGCCCGGTAAGCCAGGCGCGCGTTCGCACGGGCGTCCTGTGCATCGGCCACATACACCGACAGCGCCTCGCGCGGCAGCTTGGCGCGCGCCAGCGCCGCCTCCACTTCAGCGGGCCAGGACATGCCCGGATTCGCCCAGGCGGCGGTGGCACCAACGGCCAGCACCGCACCGAGCATGCGGCGCAGGCACCGCAGGTCGAAAGCAGGAAACAGCATGCGGCGAGTCTAAGGGCTTGCCAAGCGACCCTCGACAGCCCTGGATCACCGGTGCGGAAAACGCATGGCAAAGCGCTCGGCCAGGGCTGTGACCGTGAGGCTTGGATTGACCCCCACGTTGGCCGGGATGGCGCTGGCGTCCACCACATACAGACCGGGACACCCAAAAACCTGGTGGTGTGCATCGACCACGCCCTGCTCCGGACGGCTGGCAATGACAGCACCGCCCAGCACATGCGCCGTCACCGACAGATTTCCCAGGCTCTCGAACAGCACATTCATGGCCTGGCCACCGCAGGCCTGCGCAAAATGCCGCGCGGCGGCGTTGGCCTGCGGCAGGTAGGACGGCGGCCGTGCCCCGCCGGGCACCTGTGAGCGCAAACCCCAGCGCCCACCGCGCAGCAAGGTGCGCCCATAGCCGAAGGCCATGGCATTGTCTGCATGCTGCATCACGGTCAGCACCGACATGCGCCGATACCAGTGGCGCGCAAAGAAGGAGCGCGTGGAGCGCACGGGCCGCGCCACAAAGGCCCACAGCACCTGCGCCCCCCGCCGCCAGGGCCGCGCTCCATCGACCAAGGGCCCCATGTACATGCGCATGAAGCCATAGCTCGGGGGAAAGCGGTTCTGCGTGATGTGGGTGTGCGCATCCGGGTGGAAGTGGGTCGAGATGGTGGTGCCCTGCGAGATGTCGGTTTGTGCATCCTGCGCCAGGATGCCCACCACGGCCTCGCTGTTGGTGCGCACATGCTGGCCCAGGGAAGCAGGCACATCCGGCAGGGTGCGATAGCGGTCGCGCGATGCGAACAAAATATCCAGCGTCCCCAGCACCCCGGCAGACAGCACCACCCGGCGAGCACGGAGTGGCGGCAGGCTCACGCTGCGCTGCCAAGGGTGGCGCAGGTGCAACCGGTAGCCCTCTCCCGGCAGTTTCTCCAGATGGGTGACCTGGCATTCCACCCGAACCGCCACTCCGGCCTTCTCAGCCAGGTGAAGGTAGTTCTTGTCCAACGAGTTTTTGGCGCCCACCGCACAGCCGGTGATGCAGCGGCCACAACGCTCGCACCCCTTGCGCGCCGGACCTTGCCCGGCAAAAAAGGGATCGGCATGTGCGCGGCCCGGTGCACCAAAGAAAATGCCCTGTGGCACAGGGCCGAAGCTGGGCTCCGCCCCCATCCGGCGGGCCGTTTCGCGCAGCCATTCATCCTGCAGTCCTGGGTAGGGATTGGTGGCCAAACCCAACATGCGCTCTGCGGTGGCGTAATGCGGCGCCAGCTCGGCCTGCCAGCCGCCCTCGGCGTCGGGCCAGGCGGGGTCGGTGAAAAACGCTTCCTGCGGACGCAGCAGCACGGCCGCATAGACCAGGCTGCCACCGCCCAACCCAATGCCACGCACGATGCCCACATGCTGAAAGACCTCCTGCGCCAACGGGCCGCTACGGCCCAGGCTGGGCATCCAGGCCAGGGCGCGGGCATCGGTTCCAGCGCGTTCCAGGTCTTCGGGCGACAGGCGGCGCCCCTGCTCCAGCAAGGCCACCTTCCAGCCCTTTTCTGCCAGACGCAAGGCGCTGACGCTGCCACCGAAGCCGGAGCCCACCACCACCACATCGTGGTCGAAGTCATCCGCAGAAGGCGTCATGCCTGGCGTTCCAGCAAGAAGGGAAAGGCCTGCCCGCGCAATCCTGGCAGGTGGATCACCGTCATGCCCAGCAGATGGCTGGCATCCAGCGCGCGCAGCTCATCGCGCACCCAGCGCCAAGGTCGCGGCGCCTGGGCGCCGTAGTGCAGCAGGACGCTCGGTCGGCCATCCATGGGCGATGGCCCCTCCGAGCATTGCATGTGCAGGCACTCGGTCTGCACCCCGCGGCGCGCAAGCACATTGGTGGCGCGATCTGGTGACAGAAAGCGTTTGCCCTGCCAACCCGGCAGCCCACCCAACGCCACACCCACAGGCCCCGACCAACGCAGCCACCAGGGGCCGATGAACCGCGCCTGGTAGAAGCCTGCCCGCATGGCTGGCGCAGGCGCCGGCAGATCCTGAAACAAACGGCGCAGCTCGTTCAACGACAGGCTCGCAGGCACTGCCGCGTGGGCCGAAAGCGGCTCAGAAGGCATAGCCCGCGGTCAAGGTGAAGACGGCCGGCCGGAACCGGATGTCCATGGTTCGCGGCACGCCAGCGGTGGTGGCGGTCAGGCGGCTCTTCACCCGCGCCGTCATCAGAGCGCCCTGGATCGACCAGCGTTCATCGATGCGATAGCTCAGCCCCACCTGCGCGGCCAGGCCCCAGGAGTCGCCCATCGAGATATGGGTCGGCCCGCCGTTCAGCGCATTGCCCGCCGCCGTCGAAGTGCGCTTGTCAAAGTTGGTGTAGTTGATGCCCAAGCCCACCGAGGGACGCCACCGGCTCGTGGGCTCGCCGAACTTGTAGTTCAGGAACACGGTGGGCGCAATCTGCCGAACCCGGGCCAGCACCTGCCCCTGGTACGCCAGCACATGCGCTGGCAGTGCGGGCGAGAGCTTGGCGGTCGAAGCGTGGGTGGGGGGGTAGCCTGCCGCAAACTCGACTTCCAGGTTGTCGTTGATCGAGCGCGCCACAGTGAAGTACAGCGTGCTGGCCGACTGCACCTCCAGGCCGATACCGGAAGGCGGCGGTGGCAGCATGGGCCCCGCCACATCGGAGGCCGTGGAATGGGGCGAAATATGCGCCCCTCCCACACGCACAAAATACTGCTGCGCCATCACCGCGCTGCAAGGCACCAGCAGCATGGCGGCACCCACCAGGGAAAGCATTTTTTTCATGGTTTTGTCTCCTCCGAAATATCACATGCCCGATGCGAGGACCTGCTGAAAGTACGCACGCGCTGCGGCGTTGCAGAACGGTGGGACCAACGTGCCGTGGTAGGCCTGCGCCACGGCACTGGCCCCCCCCGCTGCGGCGACCGACGCCTTGGCGCTGGCGAAACCCAGCTTGACGGCAGCGAATGGATCGTTGACGCCTGGCGCCGAGTCCACATCCAGCACATTCAACAGACCTGCCGGTGCCGCCGCCGGAGACGGCGCGGACCAGTAGCCCTGCATGACCTGGGTGTTGAGCCCATAGAACACCGTCGGGTCTGCGCGCCCGCCACACAGCAGCATGGGGCGCTTGGGCGTCCAGCTGCGCATGTCGTTCTTGCGCAAGGCCTGACGCATCGGGTGGCCGGGCGCTGCGGCCGGAGCGCCAGTGGTCGGCACAGGGACAGCGCCATCCGGATGGGCCATGGCATCCTGCAGGTACGCCAGGCGGGCGGCGTTGGTGACCAGGTGTGGGGTGCCGAAGCCCAGCGCAAACAGTGCCGCCTGGTCCGCAGGCGACGTGGGGGGCGTGATGGTCGCCATCGATGGCACCGGAGGCGTGCTGCTGAACACGGCCGTCTGCGGCAGCTTGCCTTGTCTGAAAAGTTCCGCCGCGCCCATCTTGCTGGGCAGCAGCGTCTCGATGCCTTCGGCATAGGCCGCTTCGTACAGATCGGTCGTCTTGCCGTAGATGTTTCCGTAGGCCTTTTGGTAGCTGGTGGACAAAAGAGGCGTGAACAGCGTGGCACCCAGGTTGACATTGCCGTAGTACACCGCGTCAGCAAAGGCTGCCAGCGCGTAGGGGCCAGACATGGGGGCCGAGGCCGTCACGGTTTGCCCGGCAGCCTGCAACGCGCGGTGCGTGGCCATGGCCACATGCCCGCCCTGCGAATAACCGGTGATGAACAGACGGCCCGAATCTCCCGCCCCCAGATTCTTCATGGCCTTGCGCGCCGCCGTGAGCGCATCCACCATTTCGGACGACTGCTGCTCTGCATTCAGGTAGGGGTGGTAGGGAAGCGGTGAGGTGTCGTAACCCGCATAGTTGGGCGCCACGACCGCGAAGCCCTGCGCGGCATACATGGCTGCAATCAACAACCCCTCGCTCGCGCCAGGGCGCGAGAGGTCGGTGATGTCAGCGATGTTGTAGGCCTTTTCCGGGCTGGTGCCATGCGCATAGAGCACGATGGGGCGGGCACCGGTACAGGCCGGATCACTGCCGGTGGGCAGCATAAGGGCACCGCTGGCGCGGGTGGGCTCTGCCGCGCCGCCGACCGTGCCGTATTCGATGTAATGGAAGAGCACGCCGCACCGCGGAGCGCCGGTCACCTGGAGCAAGCCCTGCCCAGCCGCACTGCCCTGCAGCCGGGCCGTGAACTCGGCAGCATCCATGCCGGTGATGCGCAATGGCGGGCTGTACACCAGCGAACCGCGCGCGCCGCTCGTATCATGGGTGCTGGGCGCCCCCATGTCCGAACCGCCGCAGGCCGCCAGCACCAACGCCGCGCCCAAACCCAACCCTCCAAACAACCGCCGCATAAGCCAGTCTCCTTCTATTGGGTGCCTCAGCACCACCGTTGTGAATTGGAGAAGATGCTACGGGGAGCGGTTGTTTTTCTATCGAGGGACAAGTACCGATACCTAAAAATTATCTGCGTCAGCGATCAGCACCCTCTTTCGATTGGTGTCGTCGCATGACTCGCCAAAGGGACCATCGCCACGGCCTGACGGTGATTTCGCGTTCGGTCAGCTTTCAAGTCTGCGGAAAGTCTGGCGATAATGCCCGCTTCCCCTTCTGACCGGCCCATGAACCTGCTCGCCTTCGATACCAGCACCGAAACCCTGTCCGTCGCCGTGCAGCGCGGCAGCTCGGTGTGGGAGCACACCGGCCCGGGCGGCGCACAGGCTTCACACGGGCTGCTGGCGTCCATCCAGAGTCTGCTGGCCCAGGCGGGGCTGGAGCTGGGAGCGTTGGACGCACTGGCCTTCGGCCGGGGGCCAGGCTCCTTCACTGGATTGCGCACCGCCTGCGCGGTGGCACAGGGCCTGGCGTTTGGTGCGGGTGGCGGGCGCGGCCTGCGTGTGCTGCCCATCGATACGCTCCATGCCGTGGCCGAACAAGCGCGCCACCAGCATGGTGCCCAGCAGGTGGTAGCGGTACTGGACGCCCGCATGGACGAGGTCTATGCCGCCCACCTGCATTGGGAACAGGACCGCTGGCACACCGAATCCGGCCCGGTGTTGGCAGCCCCCGAGCACATCCACGCTCCCGCAGGCTGGACAGTAGCGGGCAACGCCCAGGCAGCCTATCCCACCCGGCTGGCACCCACTGCCGAACATGTGAGGGCCCTGCCCACGGCCGCAGCCCTGTTGCGACTGGCCCCGGCCCTGCTGGCCGCAGGCCAGGATGTGGACGCCAACGGCGCCATGCCTCTGTACCTGCGCGACAAGGTGGCGCAGACCACGGCCGAACGCGAAGCCCTGCGCATGGGGAAGCCGGCATGAACACCGCTGCCATGCCCGCAGACACCCAGGCACTGGAGGCGCGCCTGGAGCCCCTGAGCCTGGCACGCCTGGACGAGGTGCTGGCCATCGAAGCCCTGGCCCACCCCCACCCCTGGTCGCGCCGCCATTTCACCGACGCCCTGGCCAGCGGCTACCGCATCGACATCCTCCTGGGCGGCGACCAGATGCTGGGCTACTTTGTGGCCATGCGCGGCGTGGAAGAGGCCCACCTGCTGAATTTGACCGTGGCACCCGCCTTCCAGCGCCAGGGTTGGGGGCAGATCCTGCTGGACGCACTGGCCCTGTGGGCGCGTGGGCAGGGCTTGCAATGGCTGTGGCTGGAAGTGCGCGTCAGCAACGAGCGGGCCCGTGCGGTGTACCATTCCAACGGTTTTCAGCAGGTCGGCCTGCGCAAGCGCTACTACCCGGCGGCCGGCGATGCGCGCGAAGACGCCATTGTGATGAGCCGCGCACTGTGATGGGCACTATGGCCCCCAGCCTGCCACTCGACCCCCGCCAGCGCGCCATGCTGCAGGAAATGGGCGTGCGGCTGTGGCTGCCGGAGGCAGGCGCGAACGCGCAGGCTCCCTCGGCACAGCGCACCGGGAGCGCAGGTACCACAGTGCCCGGCCCCGCGGCGAGCAACCTACACCGCAGCACCGCTGCGCCGACGCCAGCCCGCCCCACTGCGGCACCCAGCGCGGCAGTACCCACACCGGCAAGCCCTGCGCCCTCCACGCACGCCACCACGGCACAAGCGGTACTGCAGGAACCACGCACGCTGTACCCCGATGCCAACCCCGCACTGTGCCCACCCGCACTGGGCGCGGCCTGGCTGCTGGTGGCCGAAGGCGTGCACGGCAGCGCCGCCCTGGCGGAGCAGGCCGGACGCCTGCTCGACAACATGCTGCGCGCACTGGGCCTGCACCAGCACCCCCGGGTGGCTCTGTGCACGCTCGACCAGGCCCCCTCTGGCGCCGAAGGCACCGGCGTGGACAACGCGCTGGCCGAGGTGGTGGCACGGCTGGCTCCCGCCGTCGTGCTGGTGATGGGCCGCGTCGCCGTGCGCCACTGCCTGGGCCGCAGCGAACCCCTGGGGCAATTGCGCGGCCAGCCTTTTACACTGGCCGGGGTGCCTGCAGTGGTCACGTTCGATGCACCGGTGCTGTTGCGCTCACCGCACCTCAAACCTGCGTCCTGGGAAGACCTGTGCCGCGCCCGTGCACTGGCTGCCGCTGCAGCGCAGTAAGCGCGCCACACAGCGTGCACTGCAACAAAGCCGGTGCGATAATTCCCAGCTTGCAATTTGGAGCCTTTGCCATGGAAGCCTATCCCAGTCGATAGCTTTCAGCTCCCTGGTTCGTGCCGGGGCTGAAAGCGCCCCCAACCCAGCCCCCGGCCACCCCCTTCAGGGAGCAATCGCATGCTCAATATCTTCACGCTCGCCAATGGGCGCCTCGTCCAGGAAGAAATCGAATCGCTGGAAGAGCTGTCTCGCTTCCAGCCCATCTGGGTCGATCTGGAATCCCCCACGCTGGACGAAAAGCGCTGGGTTTCGCAGTACTACGGCCTGTCCATCCCCGAGGATGCGATGGACGAGGACATCGAGGAATCGGCCCGCTTCTACGAGGAAGACAACGGCGAACTGCACATCCGCAGCGACTTCCTGATCGACGACCACGAGCAGCCACGTTCGGTGCGCGTGGCCTTCATCCTGAACCTCATCAACCCCAGTCTGCGCAGCAAGGGCGTGCTGTTCTCGCTGCACGACGAGGACATTCCGGTGTTTCGCCTCCTGCGCCTGCGTGCGCGACGCGCACCGGGGCTGATCGAGGATGCACGCGACGTGTTGCTCAAGCTGTTCGACGCCGACGCCGAGTACTCGGCCGACACGCTCGAAGGCATTTACGACGACCTGGAAAAGGTCAGCACCCAGGTGCTGGCAGGCGATGTGACCGACGCGCGCGCTGGTGAGGTGCTGGCCGCCATTGCACGCCAGGAAGACTTGAACGGCCGCATCCGCCGCAACGTGATGGACACGCGCCGCGCGGTGAGCTTCATGATGCGCAGCAAGATGCTCAACGCCGAGCAGTTCGAGGAGGCGCGCCAGATCCTGCGCGACATCGAGTCGCTGGACAGCCACACGGCCTTTCTGTTCGACAAGATCAACTTCCTGATGGACGCCACGGTCGGTTTCATCAATATCAACCAGAACAAGATCATCAAGATCTTCTCGGTGGCCAGCGTGGCGCTGTTGCCCCCTACCTTGATCGCCAGCGTGTACGGCATGAACTTTCAGTACATGCCCGAGTTGGGCCAGAAATGGGGCTATCCGTTTGCGCTGGCACTCATGCTGGCCAGCGCGCTGGGCCCCATGTGGTATTTCCGCAAGCGAGGCTGGTTGAAGTAAAAAAATGGCACCAGCGCTTATAAATAAAGCGCTGACAGCTATCATTTTTATAGCAAATTCATCAATTGCCGCACGATGTGGTCGGCATAGCGGCTGGCCACGTTCTGGATGAATACCGGGAAATCGACATGGGCGTCGTCGTCTGCCCGGTCCGAAATGGTGCGCACGGCGGCAAAGGGTACAGCGTAGTCCAGGCACACCTGGGCCACCGCGGCGCCCTCCATTTCCACGGCCAGCACATCGTGGCCTGCAGCCAGCAGCGGCTCGCGCAGCGCGCGCGAGACCTGGGCACAGGTGATGAAGCGGTCGCCACTGGCCATCAGGCCCTGGTGCAGACGGGGCGCACGGCCCGCTGGGCCCGTGTGCAGAAGTGCCCCTTCGGTGGTCAGGCAGTGGCGCACTGCCTGCGCCAACTGCGCCGAGAGTTCCGCATCGCAGGCCAGGCGCACACCGGGGTAGCCAGGCACCAGCCAGCGCTCGAACAGGGGCGACACATCCATGTCGTGCTGCACATAGTCGTGCGCCACCACCACATCGCCCACCTGCACGCCATCGCCCACCCCGCCTGCCACGCCCGTGAACACGATGCGCTGGGATGCAAAACGCTCAATCAGCACCGTGGCGGTGGTGGCCGCAGCCACCTTGCCAATGCCCGAGAGCGCCAGCACCACCGGCTTGCCATGCAACGCCCCCGTCCAGAAGGAGCGCCCAGCGTGCATCACGCGCCGGGCTTGCTCCAGGCTTTCCACCAAACCGGATTGTTCTTCGGGAAGGGCACTGAGGATGGCTGTAGTCATGGGAAAGAGAAAAAAAGAGCGGCCCTGGTGGCCGCTCGGCATTGTGGCGCAAAGAATGCGCGACGGCTTCAGCGTCGGCTTACTTCTTGTCGCGCAGCTCGCGCCGCAGGATCTTGCCCACCGGGGTCTTGGGCAGCTCGGTGCGGAACTCGATCACCTTGGGCTGCTTGTAGCCCGTCAGTTCGTGGCGGCAGTATTCGCGCACCTGGGCCTCGGTCAGGTCAGGGTCTTTCTTGACGATGACGAGCTTGACCGCCTCGCCAGACTTGTCATCGGGCACGCCCACGGCGGCACATTCCATCACGCCAGGGCAGTTGGCGACCACCTCTTCCACCTCGTTGGGATAGACGTTGAAGCCGCTGACCAGAATCATGTCCTTCTTGCGGTCCACGATCTTGAAGAAGCCGCGCTCGTCCATCACACCCACGTCACCAGTCTTGAAGTAGCCATCCGCCGTCATGACCTTGGCGGTTTCGTCCGGGCGCTGCCAGTAGCCCGCCATCACCTGCGGGCCCTTGATGGCGATTTCTCCGGGCTGGCCCAGTTCGGTGACCTGATTGCCCTCGTCATCGAGCAGCTTCATGCTGGTGCCGGGCAAGGGCAGACCGATGGTGCCGGTGAACTCGGTGGCCGTCACCGGGTTGCAACTGGCCGAGGGGCTGGTTTCCGACAAACCGTAGCCTTCGCAGATCGGGCAGCCTGTCTTGTCCAGCCACAGCTTGGCTACGGCGCCCTGCACCGCCATGCCACCGCCCACGGACACCTTGAGGTTCTTCCAGTTGACGGTGTTGAAGTCAGGATGATTGGCCAGACCGTTGAACAGCGTGTTGACGGCCGGGAAGCTGTGGAAGGTGTGCTTGGACAGTTCCTTCAACACTGCGGGCAGATCGCGCGGGTTGGGAATCAGGATGGTCTTGCCACCGGTGCGCATGGACAGCATCATGTTCACGGTGAACGCGAAGATGTGGTACAGCGGCAGCGCGCACACGGCCGTGGGCTGTTCGCCTGCGGGCACCTTGTTCATCACCGGTGCATTCCAGGCCTCGGACTGCAGCACGTTGGCAATGATGTTGCGATGCAGCAGCACTGCGCCCTTGCTCACGCCCGTGGTGCCGCCGGTGTATTGCAGCAGGGCGATGTCGTCGGGCTTGATGTCCGGCTTCTTGAGCGTTCCACGGGTGCCCTGGGCAATGGCCTCGTTGAAGCGCACGGCCCCCGGCAGGTCGTAGGCGGGAACCATCTTCTTGACGTTGCGCACCACGTAGTTGACCAGCGCGCCCTTGAGCAAGCCCAACTGGTCACCCATGGCGCACAGCACCACATGCTTGACCGGCGTGTGCGTGATGCACTGCTGCAGCGTGGTGGCGAAGTTTTCGATGATGACAATCGCCTTGGAGCCCGAGTCCTTGAGCTGGTGCTCCAGTTCGCGCGGCGTGTACAGCGGGTTGACGTTGACCACCACGAAGCCGGCGCGCAGGATGGCCGCAACCGCGACCGGGTATTGCGGCACATTGGGCATCATGATGGCCACGCGGTCGCCCTTGACCAGGCCCAGGCCCTGCAGGTATGTCGCAAAGGCCTTGCTCAGAGAATCGGTCTGCGCATAGCTGACATCCTTGCCCATGAAGCTGTAGGCCACGCGGTCTGCGTACTTCTGAAAGGCCTCTTCCATCAGCGCCACGAGGGAAGGGTACTGCCCCGGGTCGATGTCTGCAGGCACGCCAGAGGGATAGCTCTTGAGCCAAATGCGGTCGGTCATCTCCAAGTCTCCTGATGGTTCAATCTCTGTTGTGTGTGAAAACCGTGCCCAAAACTCCGCACGGTCGTGCTTTTTTCCTGTGGGAATTATGCCCTGTCAGCCTTTGAGCGCGCCCAGCACTTCGTCCAGCATCTTTTTGGCGTCACCGAACAGCATGCGGTTGTTTTCCTTGTAGAAGAGCGGGTTGTCCACGCCGGCGTAACCCGATGCCATGGAGCGCTTCATCACGATCGAGGTCTTGGCTTTCCACACCTCAAGCACGGGCATGCCTGCGATGGGGCTGGTCGGGTCGTCCTGCGCAGCCGGGTTGACGATGTCATTGGCGCCAATGACGATGGCCACATCGGTGTCCGGGAAGTCCTCGTTGATTTCGTCCATCTCCATCACGATGTCGTAGGGAACCTTGGCCTCGGCCAGCAGCACGTTCATGTGACCGGGCATGCGGCCCGCCACGGGGTGGATGGCAAAACGCACCTGCACGCCCTTGTCGCGCAGGGTCTTGGTGATGTCGTTGACGGTGTGCTGTGCCTGGGCCACGGCCATACCGTAGCCGGGCACGATGATGACGCTCTTGGCCTCGCGCAGCATCTCTGCCGTCTCGGCGGAGCTCACAGGGACCACCTCGCCCTGGGGCGCGGCCGCATCACCCGTCTTGGCCGGGGCTCCACCGCCGGAACCAAAACCACCCGCGATCACGCTGATGAAGTTGCGGTTCATCGCGTTGCACATGATGTAGGACAGGATTGCGCCCGAGGAGCCGACCAGCGCGCCGGTCACGATCAGCAGGTCGTTGCTCAGCATGAAGCCCGTGGCCGCCGCGGCCCAGCCGGAATAGCTGTTGAGCATGGATACCACCACCGGCATGTCTGCGCCACCGATGGCCATGACCATGTGGATGCCGAAGAGCAGCGCGATCACGGTCATCACCACCAGGGGCAGCATGCCCGACTGCACATCGTGCGCGGCCAGGAACTCCTTGCCGAACCAGATCACCACCAGCAGCGCGACCAGGTTGAGCCAGTGGCGCCCAGGCAGCAGCAGGGGCTTGCCGCCGATCTTGCCGTTGAGCTTGCCGAACGCAATCAGAGAACCCGAGAACGTCACAGCGCCGATCAGGATGCCGACGTAGATCTCCACCTCATGGATGGCCTTTTCCGCACCTTGCAGTTGGATCGAGGTATCGACATAGCTGGCAAAGCCCACAAGACAGGCCGCCAGACCGACCAGGCTGTGCATGAGCGCGACCAGTTCGGGCATCTGGGTCATTTTCACGACCTTGGCGGCATACAGGCCGATGCTGCCGCCAACGACCAGGGCACCAACGATCCACACGATGCCCGAGGGGCTGACGCGCGGGCCGAACACCGTGGCCAGCACAGCCAGGGCCATGCCGATCATGCCGAACAGATTGCCGCGGCGGGATGTTTCGGGGTTGGACAAGCCTCCGAGGCTGAGGATGAAGAGGATGGCAGCGCCGAGGTAGGCGACAGTAGCGAGACTTTGGGACATGGGTTTGTTTCCTTGCTGTGGGTCTCGTTCTTATTTGCGGAACATGGCGAGCATGCGGCGCGTCACGGCAAAGCCGCCGAACATGTTGATGGCCGTGAGCACGATGGCGGCAAAGGCCAGCCAGAGGATCAGCCCGTCAGGCCTCCCGTTCACCCCGGCTTCGGGCGGGGCAATCTGCACCAGGGCCCCGATGGCAATGATGCTGGAGATAGCGTTGGTCACGCTCATCAACGGCGTGTGCAGCGCGGGCGTAACGTTCCACACCACCATGTAGCCGATGAAACAGGCCAGCACGAACACCGTGAAGTGCCCCAGGAAGGCCGCCGGCGCGTAGGCACCAATGAACCAGAAAGCCACCGCCGCCACGGCAAAGATGATGCCCAGGGTCTTGGCGGGCAAGGGGCCGCTGCTGCCATGCCCATGGCCGCCCTTCTTCTGCTCCACGGGGGCCGCCGCAGGCTTGGGCGCGGGCGCCGGGGCCTGCTTGAGGGGCGGTGCGGGCCAGGTAACGGCGCCGTCCTTGATGACGGTGAGGCCGCGGATCGCATCATCCTCCATGTTGACCACGGCCACGCCGTCCTTGGCCTTGCACAGTTCCTCTACCAGCCGCAGCAGGTTGGTGGCATAGAGCGTGGACGATTGCTTGGCCAGGCGCGAGGCCAGGTCGGTGTAGCCGATGATGGTCACGCCATGGCGCACCACGGCCTCGCCGGGCACGGTCAGTTCGCAATTGCCGCCCTGTTCGGCGGCCATGTCCACGATCACGCTGCCGGGCTTCATGCTCTGCACCATCTCGGCAGTGATGAGCTTGGGCGCCGGCTTGCCGGGGATCAGGGCGGTGGTGATGATGATGTCCGCATCCTTGGCCTGGGTGGCGTACATCTGGCGCTGGGCGGCCTGGAATCCTTCGCTCATGACCTTGGCGTAGCCGCCGCCGCCAGAGCCATCCTCCTCATAGTCCACCTTCACGAACTCGCCACCCAGCGACTTGACCTGGTCAGCGACTTCGGCACGCGTGTCGTTGGCGCGCACGATGGCGCCCAGGTTGGCCGCCGTGCCGATGGCCGCCAGGCCCGCCACACCGGCCCCGGCGATGAAGACCTTGGCCGGAGGCACCTTGCCCGCCGCCGTGATCTGGCCGTTGAAATAACGGCCGAAGGCATTGGCCGCCTCAATAACGGCGCGGTAGCCGCTCACGCCGGCGGTGGATGTCAACGCGTCCATTTTCTGCGCGCGGCTCAGGGTGCGCGGCAGGCAGTCGATGGCCAGCACCGTGACCTTGCGTGCGGCGAGCTGCTGCATCAGTTCAGGGTTTTGGGCAGGCCAGACAAAGCCGATAAGCGTCCCACCCTCGCGCATCAGCGCCACCTCATCGCTGCTCGGTGGGCGAACCTTGAGCACGATGTCCGACGCCGACCACAGCGCGACCGCATCGGGCAGCACTTCGGCACCGACTGCACGATAGGACTCATCACTGAAATTCGCAGCGTCTCCGGCGCCCGACTCAACAGCAACTTTGAATCCGAGCTTGATGAGCTTTTCCACCACGTCGGGCACGGTGGCCACACGTTTTTCGCCGGGATAGGTCTCCCTGGGCACACCGATGCGTTGCATCGTTGCTGTGGGGCTGGTTTGCATGGGTTATCTCCTCCAGGTTCATGGCCGGGGCACAAGCGCCGAGGCGCTTGCGTGGGCTATGAGAAGGAACTTGCTTGCTGCCGTCCTCCCTTTGCCCGCGTTTTTTTGCTGACCGTGAGCTTACATGAAGAACGAGGCGCTCCTATCTCGCACAGGACAGCATCCAATAGAGTGCATCCTCCAATAGAAAAAACGGCAGCGCTCTGGCTGCCGTCTTGTCTGAGGAAAGGGACAGATACTCAGTTGACCACTTGCGCCAACTCGCCCGCCACATACTTCTGTGCCATCACGGTCAAGGTGAACCCTTTGATCTTGCCGCCCTGGCCTTCGCAGCCGAATTCCAGGTAGCGCTGCTTGCACACGGCCTTGGCGGCCTCTCGGGCGGGCTTGAGCCATTCGCGCGCATCGAACTTGTCGGGGTTCTCGGCCATGAACTTGCGCACCGCGCCGGTCATGGCCAAGCGGATGTCGGTGTCGATGTTGATCTTGCGCACGCCGTACTTGATGGCTTCCTGGATTTCCTTGATCGGCACGCCGTACGTCTCTTTCATCTTGCCGCCGTACTGGTTGATGATGGCCAGCAGCTCTTGCGGTACCGACGAGGAGCCGTGCATCACGAGGTGCGTATTGGGAATACGGGCGTTGATCTCCTTGACGCGGCTGATCGCCAGCACGTCG
This sequence comes from Acidovorax sp. 210-6, assembly GCF_010020825.1. Classification (GTDB taxonomy): domain Bacteria; phylum Pseudomonadota; class Gammaproteobacteria; order Burkholderiales; family Burkholderiaceae_C; genus Simplicispira; species Simplicispira sedimenti. The sequence goes on along the minus strand of NZ_JAACJE010000001.1, from coordinate 184,543 downwards.
CCCGTGGGCGGACGTGTGAACTTGTAGGCACCGTGGCTGGTACCAATGGCGATAGCCAAGGCATCCAGTTGCGTGGCCTGGACAAAACGGGCCGCTTCTTCGGGGTCCGTCAGCATCTGGCTGTGGTCCAGCTTGCCCACAGCGCCAATGCCGTCTTCCTCACCGGCTTCGCCGGTTTCCAGCGACCCCAGGCAGCCCAGCTCACCCTCGACAGTGACACCAACCTTGTGTGCCATGTCCACAACCTTCCGGGTCACGTCCACGTTGTAGTCGAAGGAAGCAGGCGTCTTGCCGTCCTCCATGAGCGAGCCATCCATCATGACCGAACCGAAGCCCAGGTCGATGGCGCCTGCGCACACCTTGGGGCTGGTGCCATGGTCCTGGTGCATGACCAGCGGGATGTGGGGATAGGCTTCGCAGGCGGCCTGGATCAGATGTTTGATGAAGGACTCGCCCGCATATTTGCGCGCGCCAGCACTGGCCTGCAGGATCACAGGCGCACCCACCTCATCGGCGGCCGCCATCACAGCCTGGACCTGCTCCAGGTTGTTGACGTTGAAAGCGGGAATGCCATAACCGTTTTCAGCGGCATGGTCGAGCAGTTCGCGCATCGAGACGAGAGGCATGGTGGTGGATCCGTAAAGGTTGAAAAACGGGAGCGGCAGACCAGTGGCCGTAACCGCCTTGTAACCCGCAATTCTACCGACCCCAACCGCGCGCCGAACTTACCGGCATATGCCTGGCGCTCAAGATGCTCGGCAGATCTTCAGCATGTTGGTTCCCCCAGGCGCCCCCATGGGCTCGCCGCAGGTGATGGCGTACACATCCCCGCTGCCCACGATGTTGCGCATCTTGAGATGGCTCTCGGCCTGCTCCAGTGCGGTATCGCGGTCTGCACTGGTATCCATCAGCAAGGGGCGCACGTTGCGAAAAAGCGCCATACGCCGCTGCGTGGCCACCTTGGGCGTGAGTGCGTAGATGGGAATGTGGATGCGATAACGGCTCATCCACAGTGCCGTGGATCCACTGTCCGTCATGGCCACAATGGCCTTGGCTCCCAGGTGATAGGCGGTGAACAAGGCGCCCATGGCGATGGATTGGTCAATGCTCGTGAATGTACGACCGGAGAAATCCGCGTCGAGCTGCGGATCCTCTGCCGCCTCTGCTGCGGCGCAGATCTTGGCCATTTCTTGCACGGTTTCCAGTGGGTACTTGCCGGCCGCCGTTTCTGCACTGAGCATGACGGCGTCTGTTCCATCCAGCACGGCATTGGCCACGTCGCTCACCTCCGCGCGCGTGGGGACCGGATTGGTGATCATGCTTTCCATCATCTGGGTGGCCGTGATCACGACCTTGTCCATGTCACGCGCCATGCGGATCATCTTCTTTTGCAGGGCAGGCACAGCGGCATTGCCCACCTCCACGGCCAGATCGCCCCGCGCCACCATGATGCCGTCGCTGGCACGCAAGATGGATTCCAGGTGCGGAATGGCTTCAGCGCGCTCGATTTTCGCGATCAGCCCGGGCTTGTGGCGGTACTCCGCCGCGGCCACATTGCACAGCTGTCGCGCCATTTCCATGTCGGTCGCATTCTTGGGAAAGCTCACCGCGACATAGTCCGCCTGGAACTGCATGGCTGTGCGGATGTCCTCCATGTCCTTGGCCGTGAGCGCGGGCGCCGTCAGTCCGCCGCCTTGTTTGTTGATGCCTTTGTTATTGGAAAGCTCGCCACCAATACGCACCTTGGTATGAACCGCCTCGCCACGGACGGCTTCCACGGTCAGGACAATCAGACCATCGTTCAGCAACAACACGTCCCCGGGGCGGGTATCGCGCGGGAGCTCCTTGTAATCCAGGCCCACACCCTCCTGATCGCCAAGTTCAGTGCGCGATGCATCCAGCACGAACGAGGCCCCGGCTTCCAGCATGATGCGCCCCTGGGCAAACTTGCCTACCCGAATCTTGGGGCCCTGCAGGTCGGCCATGATGGCCACTTCCCTGCCCGCACGCTGGGCTGCCTCGCGCACCATCTGCGCCCTGTCCACATGGTCCTGGGCACTGCCATGGCTGAAGTTCAACCGCACCACGTTGACACCCGCCTGGATCATTCGCTCCAGCAACCCCACCTCACTCGAGGCAGGACCCAAGGTGGCTACGATCTTCGTGGCGCGGCGAGGGGAGAGAGACATGGATGCCCTTTGAACGATGTAATCGGGTTTCTATTTTCACACAGAATCAGTTACAGAACTGCATCAACGATACGTACTGAACGCTGAAACGGCGCCCAAGAAAAAACCGCCCAAAGGCGGTTTTTTTTTGGAGAACCTCGCCACTCAGCGGGGCACGGTCAGCATGCGCTGAACGTCACGGTCATTGGGCAATGCGTAGTCGTGACCGCGCACAATGCGGCTGTCTTCGGTACGCACCAGCTTGAGGCTGACGTAAGTGAAGTTGGCCGCAGCGGAGTACGTTCCAACCAGCACCAGCGTAGCGTTCTGGCTGCGTGCGATGTCCTTGATTTCACGGGACAGCAACAGTTCGCCAGCGCCTTCCTTGACGAAGACATCACCACGCAGCTTGATTTCCTTCACGTTGAAGCCCTTGGCGGACATCACGGAAGCGTATTGCTCCGACAAGGTACGACCCAAGGGGGCTGCACGGCTCATGTCGTTGACGTTGACCACGGTCGCCACCAGCACGGGGCCGCCACCGAGTGTCGAGACATCAAAACCAGTGACCAGCTTGCCCACGGCATCTGCGTTGGCCTGCAAGAACTGGCTGCTGGCGGCTTCCTGGTAAGTGGGCTCGGTACGCACCGGAGCGGTGTTGGATGCGCAGCCTGCCATCAGCGCGGCAGCCAACGCGGTCAAGAGTGCGGTAGTTTTGAAGCTCATTGCGACACCACCTTCATGTTGACGCTCTTGGAAGGACGCATAAACAACGGCGTGTCTGCGTTTTCCAGGTAATACACGTCGGTCTTGCGAGCGAGGTACTGGCCACCACGCGCCACCGTCGTGGTCAAGATCATTTCAGTATTGGTAGGACCACCGGAATTGACGCTGGCACCGTAATCAGCCGCCACGGCCAAGCCCAGCGCACCCAGCATCTGGGCATCGAGGTGCTCGTGGCGCAAACCATAAGCAGCCATCAGACCTGCAGTGATCATGGTGAACTGACCGGGAATGAAATGAGGCCGCTCGCTGTTGTGACGCACCACTTGTGCGTGGTAGGTCACATCCAGGGTTTGACCGGGCATTTGTTGCACCGTGGCACCACTCTGAACCAGCTTGGTGATCAGGAAATCGCGAAAGCCGACGTCAAAAGCGCTGGGGTTGGGAGGCAGCGCCACATGCAGAGGCGTGCCGGGTGCCACACCCGCCTTGTCGAGCGTTGCCAGCGTCTGGGCCACGACATCGCGCGACACCAGTTCCCAATGCCCGGCAGAGCGAACCTTGGGCTGAACGGTCAACTCAAAATTTTCGGCCAGGGGAATGGGCGCACGGTTTGCACAACCCACCATCGTAGCCACAGCGCCAGCCAAAACAGCCAGGCTGATTGCCCTTGAAAACACCATGATTCCCTCCTACGGACTTGGACGGTAGAAAGCCAAGAAAACGAGCCACTACACGATTGAAATTGATTTTGGGTGCAGGCCTCAACAAAAACAAGAAAAAGATGCGCTAACTGCGCTTTGCAGCAGACGCTTTGTTGTTTTTGTCACAGTACCCACCTCGCCTGTAACAGGCGGTTTCAAATCAAGCTGCAGCCCGCTTTTCCAGTATCTCGAAGGCCGGGAGGGTTTTCCCTTCCAGAACTTCAAGGAACGCTCCGCCGCCAGTGGAGATATAGCCCACTTTCTCTTCAATGCCGTATTTGGCAATGGCGGCAAGCGTGTCGCCACCACCGGCAATCGAGAAAGCGGGCGACTCGGCAATCGCCTGTGCGATGGCCTTGGTGCCATTCTCAAAGGCCGCAAATTCGAACACACCCACAGGCCCGTTCCAGACGATGGTGCCCGCTGCCTTGAGTTGCGCAGCAAGCCTGGCCGCTGTTTCGGGCCCGATGTCCAGGATCAGGTCGTCATCGGCAACCTCCGAGGCCTTCTTGACCGTGGCTGCGGCGTCGGCGGCAAAGGTCTTGGCAACGACGACGTCGGTGGGAATGGGCACTTCGGCGCCGCGCGCCTTCATGGCCTCGATCACCGCCTTGGCCTCGCCCACCAGGTCGGCTTCTGCCAGACTCTTGCCGATGTTCAGACCCGCCGCCAACATAAAGGTGTTGGCAATGCCACCGCCAACGATGAGCTGATCCACATTCTTGGCCAGGCTTTGCAGGATGGTGAGCTTGGTGGACACCTTGGAGCCCGCCACGATGGCGGCCAAGGGGCGCTTGGGCGAAGCCAGCGCCTTGCTGATGGCGTCGATCTCGGCCGCCAGCAGCGGGCCTGCGCACGCCACAGGCGCAAACTGAGCAATGCCGTAGGTGGTGCCCTCGGCGCGGTGGGCGGTGCCAAAGGCGTCATTCACAAAGATGTCGCACAACGCAGCCAATTTGCGCGCCAGGTCTTCCTTGTTCTTCTTCTCACCCACGTTCAAACGGCAGTTTTCCAGCAGCACCAACTGGCCGGGCGCGACGCTCACACCATCCACCCAGTCGCTCACCAGGGGGACCTCGCGCCCCAGCAACTCGCCCAGACGTTGTGCGACGGGAGCCAGAGAGTCTTCCGGTTTGAACTCACCTTCCGTCGGACGACCCAGGTGGCTGGTCACCATGACCGCAGCGCCGGCCTGGAGTGCCATCTCGATGGCGGGCACCGAGGCGCGGATGCGTGTGTCTTCGGTGATGCGCCCTGCATCGTCCTGCGGAACATTGAGGTCGGCGCGGATGAAGACGCGCTTGCCGGCCACTTGGCCGCTGGCGCACAGATCGGAGAAGCGAAGGATGTTCATCGGTGTGAAGAAAGGGGACTGACGGATCGCCCTTGGAAGCGGTGGTCACCCATTCCAACGGCGGCTGAACCGCATTGTAGGCAAGCGCACCAGCAGCCCGATGCCGCACCTACCAGCCCAGCCCCACATGCAGCGGCAGGTACACCAGCATGCCCACGACGATGGTGCCCAGAATGCCGCGCCGATAGAAGTAGTAGGCGCATGCACACAGCACCGCGGGCAGCCTGGCGTCCTGCCAGGTGGTCAGCAGCATCCCCTGTGTCATGAACACCTCCGGGGCGATCACCGCCGTCAGCGCCGCCAGCGGAGCGTACTTGAGGCCCCGGCGCAACCAGCCCGGCATGGGGATCTCACGCCGGGGAATCATGAAAAAGGCCCGCGTCAGCACGGTAATGAGCGCCAGGCCCCCAATGGCCAGCATGGCCTGCAGGTCATCGCTGTTCACGGCGCACCCTCTTGGTCCACAGCCAGCGTGCGTTGCGTCTGCACAGCCTCCACCAATAGGCCCACAGCCACGGCTGCGGCAATGGCCACCAGGATATTGAGCTTGAGCGGAAGCGCGAAGGCTGCAACGGCCGCCGTGGCCGCCACACCCGTCGCCGTCCAGGTGGCGCGGTCCACCAGCAGCGACAACAACACACCCAACAAGGCCAGCACCCCGGCAAAACCCAGCCCCCAAGACAAGGGAATGGCGTGGGCCAGTGCGATGCCCAGCAACGAAGGCACTTGCCAAGCCACCCAATTGACGGTGGCTGCCCCCCAGAAGAAAGGCACCTGCCCCTTGCCAGGGCGCGGCTCGGGGAAGCGCTTCATGAAGGCCACGAAGATGACATCCCCGCTGAAATACCCAATGGCCAAGCGCTGGCGCAAAGGCAAGTGCTGAAAATAGGAGCGCCAAAGGCTGCTGAAGATCACAAAGCGCAGATTCACACAACACGCCGTGAGCCAAACCACCCACAGCGGGGCTCCGGCCGCCAGCAGCGGAATCACCGCCAGCTGGGCGCTGCCTGCGTAGACCAGGAGCGACATGACGACGGCCACAGGCACCGACATGCCGCTCTTGACCATGGCGACCCCGGTGACCAGGCCCCAGGCGGCGATGCCCAGGGAGGTGCCCAGCATGTCTGCCACCCCCTGGCGGAACAAGGGATGGCGCCAAGTCCTGCGCTGCGCAACGGCGCTCACGCACCGGCCTCGCCGGACGCACCGTGCGCACCCAGTACCATGCCCGGCTGCAAGCCAAATCCACGCACGAAATCTGCCGCCCCCAAGCGCTTGCCCCCAGCACGCTGCAAGGCCGTGATGGCCAGCACGCCGTGCCCACACGCCACCAACACCGCATCAGCATTCAAGGCCAAAATATGGCCGCAGGGCACGCCAGACGGGCGCAAGGCGCTATCAATTTTGCACGACCACAGCTTGATGACCTCCCCCTGCACCGTGGTGCTGGCACCAGGAAAGGGGTCGAAGGCACGGATGCGCCGATCGATGGCCTCGGCCGAAAGAGACCAATCCACGGTGCTCTCGGATCTCTCGATCTTGTGGGCATAACACACCCCCGCCTCCGGCTGCGGCACCGGCACCAGCCCCCCGGCGTCCAGTTGGTGCAGCGCCTGAACGATGAGCCGCCCACCCTGAACGGCCAGGCGGTCGTGCAGGGTGGCTGTGGTGTCCTGGGGCAGGATATCCATCGCCTCGCGCAACAGCATGTCGCCAGTGTCCAGGCCCGCATCCATTTGCATGATGGTGATGCCGGTCTGCGCATCACCTGACTCAATCGCCCGGTGAATGGGTGCCGCCCCTCGCCAGCGAGGCAGCAGGCTGGCATGGATGTTGAGGCAACCCCAGCGCGGCGCGTCCAGCACCCACTGCGGAAGAATCAGGCCATAGGCCGCCACCACCATCACATCGCCCTGCGCAGCCATGATGGCTGCCTGCGCGCCAGCAGCCTCCTCGGCATACTTGCCATCCAATCGCAGGCTGCGCGGCTGTGCCAGGGCAATGCCATGTGCCTGCGCCAGCTGTTTGACCGGAGATGCCTGGAGCTTCATGCCCCGTCCGGCAGGTCGGTCAGGCTGGGTGAGTACCAGCGGCACCGAGAAACCGGCGTCGAGCAAAGCCTGCAAGGCAACGCGCGCAAAATCCGGCGTACCGGCAAAAATGACTTTCATGACCTGAAGGCTGACGATCAGCGGTAACGGTCGTCGGCCGCCGGGTCTTCGGCCACATCCACCCGCGCCACGTTGCCGCCAGCGTCGAAATGGATGCGCGCGCGCCGGTGCACGCCATATTCCAGGAAAAAGTAGCTCCAGACGCTGCCCTTGTCCGCATCGGTCGCACGACGCGCGGGCGGGCCAAAGGTCTGCTGCACATCGGCCGCACGCCACTTGCCCGCCTCGATGGCAGCAAACTGCGCCACCGAGAGCACCTGCTCGTGGATCTGCTGCAACCTGCCCAGGGCATCGAAATCCAGTCGGCGAACCTGCCAGGGTTGCGGACTGTAAAACACCCGCTGGCCTTGCGCATGCTGGTACACGGCCTTGGGCGCACCCCACTGCGCCTGCACGTCGTCCAGCAGCACACCGGGGCGCACGGCTTGGCCGCCGCCGCTGGCACACCCCGCCAGCACGGCGCAAACCAACAGCCAGCCGATTCCTTGTGCAGCGGCCCTCATGCGCGTGCCTCGCGCTGGCGCTTGACCAGCTTGGATTTGATCCGGGTCCGCTTGAGTGGCGACAGATACTCGACAAACACCTTGCCCAGCAGATGGTCCAGTTCATGCTGGATGCAGATGGAGAGCAGGCCTTCGGCCTCCAGGGTTTGCTCCTGGCCTTGCGCGTCGAGTGCACGCACGCGCACCGCCGTGGAGCGCTCCACGCCGTCGTAAATGCCAGGCACCGACAGGCAACCTTCATCGCCCAATTGCTTTTCCGGGCTGGCCCAGACAATTTCAGGGTTGATGAGCACCAGAGGCTGATTGCGCTCTTCAGAAACGTCGATCACCACCAGGCGCTCATGGACATCCACCTGTGTGGCTGCCAAACCGATGCCGTGGGCGTCGTACATGGTCTCGAACATGTCCGCCACCAGGCCGCGGATGCGCGCATCGACCTCACGAACCGGTTTTGCAACAGTATGCAACCGAGGGTCGGGATAACAAAGAATAGGGAGAATGGCCATGGCTGCGCACAGAAGAATGTCGTTATTTTCGCCACTTTTTCCATTCTGCGCACCCGCCGAGGACAATAATCATTGCCGAATCAAGGGCTTGAGCAGAGAATCTCAGACGATTTATGACGTATTTTTGCCATGGCAGCCCTTGCACGGATCTGCACATGGCTACAGCGAGGGGCGTTTAAACATGCAGAACAGGAACGACATGGGAGCAATGGCCGGTATGCCGCGGGTGGCCTTGGGCGCAGTGGGCTTCGTCTGTGCCATGCTGACCAGCCAGGCGGCCATGGCACAGACCGCACCCGTCAGCACGGCACAGCGGGCCACCGCTGAACAGGTGGCCCAACAAGGCATCCCCCTGGCAGAGCTTGCCGCCGACGCGCCCGACACCTACGTCATCAAGCGTGGCGACACCCTCTGGGGAATATCGGGCATGTACCTCAAGCGCCCATGGCGTTGGCCCGAGCTGTGGGGTATGAACATGCAGGCCATTGCCAACCCCCACCTGATCTTTCCTGGACAGACCCTGTACCTGGAAAAGAAAGATGGCTACGCACGTCTGAGCACCCGTGCCATGGCCAGCGGCGAACCCGAGACCGTACGCGTCTCTCCGCGCACCCGCACCGACAGCCTGTCCGCCACAGCGCTGCCGACCCTCAAGCAGCACTTGATCGAACCCTTCCTGGCTGAGCCTCTGGTGGTGGACGAGCAAACGCTGCTGCGCGCTGCGCGCGTGGTAGCCACCATGGAAGACCGGGTGCTGATGGGCCCCACAGACCGTATTTATGCCCGGGGCGATGCGGCCAACCCGCTGCGTGCAGAGCCTGGTGAGCCGCGCCAGTACCGCATCTTCCGCGATGCCGTGGCCCTCAAGGATCCGGCCAGTGGCGCCATCCTCGGCTACGAGGCCCACTACCTGGGCAAGGCCGATCTGGTCCGTGGTGAGAGTTTTGAAGAGAGCAGCAACGGCAAGGGGGGCTACATCTCTGAATACGTGCCCGCCACGCTGGACCTGGCATCCAGCAAGGAAGAAGTGCGTGCTGGCGATCGGCTGCTGCCAGCACCGCCGCGCTCCTATGTCAGCTTTGCTCCGCACGCACCCCAGCTGCCTGTGGATGCACGCGTGGTCTCCATCTACGGCAGCTTTGGCATGTCCAACGCAGCCCAGAACAATGTGGTAGCCATCAACCTCGGCACCGAAGACGGCATGCAGCCCGGATTGGTACTGAGTCTGCTGACCAAAGGCAGCCGCATCACGGACAAGACAGAAAACGGCAAACAGACGATCAAGCTGCCCAGCGAATCCAATGGGCTGGCCATGGTGTTCAGGACTTTTGAGCGGGTTTCGTATGCCTTGATCCTTGAAGCCCGTCTGCCCGTGAGCGTGGGCGATCGGCTGGTCAATCCGGATTGATATGCTCAGGTACCGTGCAAGCGGAAATTGCCTTCTACTTGCACGGAAGAAACCATGGATGGCGATGAGCTGCGTGCTTGGCTACGCCTTGGCCTGACACCGGGCGTAGGCTCTTTGACGGGCCGGCGCTTGCTGGCGGCGTTCGGGTTGCCACAGCAGGTGTTCCTTCAAAGCACGCAGGCCTTGAAGGATCACACCACGGCAGCCCAGGCCGGTGCCTTGGCTTGCGTACCTGAGGCACTGGATGCCCAGTACCGCGCAACTACCCAATGGCTGGAGACCAACGGCCCACATGGCGAGCAGCGCAGCATCATCACACTGGGCGATCCGCGCTATCCGCCAGCCTTGCTGCAAACCGAAGATCCGCCCCTGCTGCTCTATGCATTGGGACCGGCCCGTTTTCTGCAGTCGCACAGCTTTGCGGCCCCTCAGTGCCTTGCGGTGGTGGGCAGCCGCAACCCCACGCCCCAGGGCACGGAAAACGCCCGCTCTTTCGCGTCGACACTGTGCAGCGCAGGCTGGACCGTGGTGTCAGGGCTGGCTCTGGGGGTGGACGCCTCCGCCCATGAGGGCGCCCTGTCTGCTTCGAAGGACAACAACAATTCCCCTGCCACCATCGCCGTGGTCGGAACCGGATTGGACCGTGTCTACCCCCGAAAAAACCTTGAACTGGCACACAGAATCGCGCAGCACGGGCTGCTGCTGAGTGAATACCCTCTGGGAACGCCGCCCCTGGCGGCCAACTTTCCCAAACGCAACCGCATCATCTCAGGCCTGTCCCAGGGTACCCTGGTGGTGGAAGCAGCACCCGCATCCGGATCACTCATCACTGCACGCATGGCTTCGGAGCAAGGGCGGGAGGTGTTTGCCATTCCCGGTTCCATCCATGCGATCCAATCGCGCGGTTGCCATGCCTTGATCCGACAAGGCGCCAAGCTGGTGGAAACCGTGCAGGACATATTGGAGGAGCTGCCTGGGTTCTGCACCCCCCTTTCTGCTGCCGGTTCGGCTCCCGCATCCCCCTGCAAGCCCCACAAGCACTCTGCGGTGCTGGAAGCAATGGGCTTCGACCCCACAGGACTGGACGCGCTGCAGGCACGCACGGGCATGGACACCCCGACACTGCAGGTTCAATTGCTGGAACTGGAAATCGAGGGCCTGGTCATGCGACTGCCTGGGGGGATGTTCCAGCGCATGGCCCAAGCCTAAAGGCGGCCACACACCATGATCACCCCAGGAGGCGCTCCGGATTGGCCTGCAACTTGGCCAGCGCATCGCGGGTCGCTCGCACCGTGAGACCCTCTTCTTCACGCGCAACCAACAACCCGGCCTGCAGATAAGCCGCCAAGCGCCGCAACTGGATCAGGTAGCAAGTGCCGTCAGTGGCGGCGAAAAGGTGCAATTGCTTGCGCTGGCTGTGCCACGAATACTGCACCTGCAGGCTGGCACCATTGTGGTCCAGGGTAAACCAGTTGCCCTTGGGTAACTCCAGCGCCCAGGCCACCATGGCCTCCTCCACCGGCGCGCCGTTGTCGGCAATCACGTGGATGGCCGAAGCGTCTATGCCAGTCATCATCTCGATGCTCTCGGCATCCAGCGGCATGTCGCCCATGTCGGCATCGCTGATGAAGTCTTCCAGGTTGGCCAGGCGCTTGGCCAGCGCTTGAATGTGCTCCACAGGAATGGCCGCCGTCTTCGACAGAAACGCCTCTGCCAGGGTGTCTGTCAATGCCTTGATCTGGGCGTCCTGTACCTGCCCCGTCATTCCCATCAAGGTCAACCCCTGGCGCAAACGCTGCAACAGCCCGGGCAGGCTTTGGATCACTTGCGCCCGCTCCGTGCGATTGGGCTTGGCGCTGGCCGCCCAGACCAGGTCGGCTGCCGTGCGCTTGTAGGCCACCGTATCGGCATGCTGCGGACCGTCACGCACGGCCGACATGGCCAGCACTTCTGCCCAGTTCTTGAAAAGAAACTCACGAATCTCGTCCCGCACCGGCATGTCCTTGAGCATGGTGCGCAACTCGATGGTGTACTGGATGGTCAGTGTCTCTTTCTGCTCCACCTGCTGTGCCACGCTGACGAGCTTGGCCGTGGATTGCTTGGCCGTGAGGAACTTGGCCAGAAAGGCCTCAAACTCATCGAACACCAGCTGAAAAACCCGCCTGCCGGTTTCAGGATACTGCTCGATCACCTGCACGATGCGCTTGATTTCTGCCTCCAGCGCACTGCCCGAAAGTGCCGTGGAGTCAAAACCCAGTGCGACCGAACCCATCCGGTCAATGAGCTTGCGCGCCGGGTGCTCCATGTTGCTGAAGAACTCGGGCTCAGCCAGCGCCACACGCAGCACCGGCACCTGCAAGCGCGCAAACCAGATTCGCACCGCGGGTGGAATGCGGTCCTCCGTCAGGATGCTCTGGAACATCAAGGCCACCACCTCGATGATGGCCTTTTCACCCTCGCTGTCAGCCTTCTTCTTGAACTCCGCGGACCGATTGCGCACCACGTTGGTCACTTGTACCACGGCCGCCGGACTGTAATCCTCTATGGGAGCCCCCACTGTGCCGTAGTAGCTCTCCGCCTGCACGCGATGGGCGGCCAATGCATGGGCCAGTGCCGCCGATGCAGGGGGCGCATTCACCATGTCAAAGCCAGTGGCGGGCTGGGTGAGCAGGCGCTTGAGCTGAACCATGACGCCTTGCGCACGCTGTCGCGCACGGGCCAGGGGAGACGCCCCGGCATACATCGATGGCATGGCCTGCTGCATGGGGTGCATGCTGGTCGGCGCCATGCGTGAGGCACCAAACCGGCTGGCCTGCGCAGCCATTTCGCGCGCGGAGGCCATGGCTTGCTGGGTCTGCGCCAGCGCCTGCGAGGCAGGGCTGTTCTGCAGAGGCGCTGCGCCCGATCCAGCGGGCGAGCGATTCACGCGCACGCGCAAATCCTGCTGCGCCACCACGCCCTGGGATTGCAAGAGATCGTTGCAGGCCTGGTACACCTTCAACAAAACGGCAGCCAGCTCACGCTGCAATGGATCCAGCACCGTCTGCAGGTCATCACGGGCCATGCCCGACTTTACCCACTGTTCCACCAGATGGAGGGCCACGGTTTCGGGACGAAGAATGTCGTCCTTGGGAAGCTCACGCCCCTCCACCGACTGGACGCGCAAACGCAATGACTCAAAGCCAGCACTCACGGCCTCCATGACCGTCAGGGCAATGCGCGAGGCGACGATCTTGTTCTCCACCACATCGTCGTCCACCAGCTCAAAGCTCAACTCCGAAGCGTTAAAGCCACTGCCGCGCTGGGAACTGGGGGTTTCGGTCAGCGCCGAGCGCCAGGCCTCGGCCACATTGCGCATCCAATCACCACTGTGCTGCTGGAACGACTGCCAGGCATCACGGCGCTGCTGCATCTCCCGTTGGGTCCCGGTCTGCGCCATCAGGTTGCTGAAAAACTCCAGCAGCACCTTGTCGATATCAACCTGTCCCCGACACAGCCCCTCCACCAGCCGCTCACGCACCTGCCGCGCAAGCCTGCGCTGCGGCTGATGAGGAGCGGAAGAAGCGTGCATCACACAATGTTATACGGGAACACTGTTTTGTGGTCAGACCACCGCGCCCGCATTGGGATCGTTGGGGTCACCTTCCTTGCGCTGCGCCTTGACCAAATCCTCACGCTTGACACCCAGCCACATGGCGATAGCAGCCGCCACGAACACCGAGGAATAGATGCCGAACAAAATGCCGATGGTCAGTGCCAGCGCAAAATTGTGCAGGCTGGGACCGCCAAAGAAGAACATCGACAGCACCATGGCCTCCGTCGATGCGTGGGTGATGATGGTCCGGCTCATCGTGCTGGTGATGGCGTGGTCGATGACCTCGGTGGTCGTCATCTTGCGGTAACGCCGGAACGCCTCACGGATCCGGTCGAAGATCACGACCGACTCGTTGACCGAATAGCCCAGCACCGCCAACACCGCCGCCAACACCGACAGCGAGAACTCCCACTGGAAGAAGGCAAAGAAGCCCAGGATGATGACCACATCGTGAAGGTTGGCAATGATGGCAGCGACACCGAACTTCCATTCGAAGCGGAAGGCCAGATAGATCACGATGCCCACGACCACCATGGCCAAGGCCATGAGCCCGCCATGGACCAGTTCCTCGCCCACCTGCGGACCCACAAACTCTGTGCGGCGCAGCGTGACTTCAGGGTCGGCTGCCTTGAGCGCACCGATCACCTGCTCGCTCTGCTGCGCCGAGGAAACGCCCTTTTGCACCGGCAGGCGGATCATCACATCACGCGCCGTACCGAAGTTCTGCACCTGCACGTCATCGCCATAGCCCAGGCCTGACACCGTGCTGCGCACCTTGGCCAAGTCCGCTGGCTGGCTGTAGGCCACCTCCATCACCGTACCGCCGGTGAACTCCACCGACAGATGCAAACCACGGCTGAAGAGGAAGAAAACCGCCAGCGCAAAGGTGATGAAGGAGATCGCGTTGAAGACCAACGCGTGCTTCATGAAGGGAATGTCTTTTTTGATGCGGAAGAACTCCATGGTCTTCCTCCTTTATTCCGGCTTGGCGGCAATGGCGCCGTCGGTCTCGGGTTTCCAGATCTGGCCGATGGACAGGCTCTTGAGCTTCTTCTTGCCGCCGTACCAGAAATTGACCAGTCCACGCGAGAAAAACACGGCGGAGAACATGCTGGTCAGGATGCCGATGCAGTGCACCACGGCAAAACCGCGCACCGGACCCGAGCCGAAGGCCAGCAGCGCCAGACCAGCGATCAAGGTGGTGACGTTCGAATCCAGGATGGTGGCCCAGGCACGCTCGTATCCGCCATGGATGGCCATCTGGGGTGACACACCCTCACGCAGTTCCTCGCGAATGCGCTCGTTGATGAGCACGTTCGAGTCGATGGCCACGCCCAGGGCCAGCGCCATGGCGGCGATGCCTGGCAGGGTCAGCGTGGCCTGCAGCATGGACAGCACCGCCACCAGCATCAGCACATTCACCCCCAGCGCGATGCTCGAGAACACACCGAACAGCATGTAGTACACGCACATGAAGGCCGCGATGGCCAGCATGCCCCAGACCACGCTGTTGATGCCACGCGCGATGTTATCGGCCCCCAGGCTCGGGCCGATGGTAAATTCCTCAATGATCTCCATGGGCGCGGCCAGCGAGCCAGCGCGCAACAGCAGCGCGGTGTCGTTGGCTTCCATGGTGGTCATGCGGCCGGAAATCTGCACGCGGCCACCACCGATCTCGGAGCGGATGACCGGCGCTGTCACGACCTCGCCCTTGCCCTTCTCGAACAGGATGATGGCCATGCGCTTGTTGATGTTCTCGCGCGTCACATCCTTGAAGATGCGCGCACCCTTGGCATCAAGCGTCAGGTTGACGGTCGGCTCCTGCGTCTGCCCGTCGAAACCAGGCTGCGCATCGGTGAGGTTCTCACCGGTCAGGATGACCTGCTTCTTCACGATCACTGGCTGACCGTTGCGCTCCAGATAGCGCTCAGAACCGAAAGGCACGGCGCCCTGACCGCGTTCCGCCGCGCGCGCCTCGGTGGATTCATCCACCAAGCGCACCTCCAGCGTGGCCGTGCGGCCCAGGATGTCCTTGGCCTTGGCCGTGTCCTGCACGCCGGGCAACTGCACGACGATGCGGTCCAGTCCCTGCTGCTGGATCACGGGCTCGGCCACGCCCAGCTCGTTGATCCGGTTGTGGAGCGTGGTGATGTTCTGCTTGAGTGCCTGCTCCTGCACACGGCGCGTGGCCTCGGGCTTGATGGTGGCGCGCAGCTTGAACTCAGTGCCGTCCGGCGTGACGGCCACCTGCAGGTCGGGAAACTGGTCGGCGATCAGGTTGTTCGCGGCCGTGCGCGTGGCTTCGTCGCGCACCTTGATCTCGACGGCCTGGCCGTCGCGGCTGATGCCGCCATGGCGGATGTTCTTGTCGCGCAGCGTGGTACGGATGTCACCGGCATACGATTCGGCCTTCTTGGTCAGAGCCGCCTGCATGTCCACCTGCAGCATGAAGTGCACGCCACCGCGCAGGTCCAGGCCCAGGTACATGGGCTGGGCGTGCAACGCCGTGAGCCAGGTGGGCGAGCGCGACACAAGGTTCAGCGCCACGATGTAGGCCGGATCGGCCGGATCGGGTATCAGCGCCTTCTGGATCGCGTCCTTGGCCTTGAGCTGGTTGTCGGGCGTATCGAAGCGCGCACGCACCGAATTGCCTTCCAGGCTCACATAGTCAGGCGACAAACCTGCCGCACGCAAGGCTTCCTCCACCCGCTGCAGCACAGCAGCGTCCACTTTCACAGTGGCCTTGGCAGAAGACACCTGCACGGCAGGTGCCTCACCAAAAAAATTGGGCAGGGTGTAGAGCACCCCGATCAGCAGCGCGACCACCAGGATCGCGTACTTCCAGATCGGATAACGGTTCATGTTTACGCCTTTTCCACGCCCTGCCGGCAAACGCCGCACCAGGGCCACCCCGCCGCGCCGGCCTTTCCTCCCCTCTCGCCAACAACGCGAGAGAAGGAAGAAGCGCCCCAGCGACTCAGGGAAATGCTCATCAGTTACTTGATAGTGCCCTTGGGCAACACTTGCACGACCGAGGCACGCTGGACCTGCACCTCCACACCAGCGGCGATCTCCACCCCCAGATACTGCTCGCTCATGCGCGCCACTTTGCCGAGCATGCCCCCGGCAATGACCACTTCATCCCCCTTGGTCAACGCGTCGATCATGGCGCGGTGCTCCTTTTGGCGCTTCATCTGGGGTCGGATCATGACGAAGTACAGCACCACGAACATCAGCACCAGCGGCAACATGCCTGTCAGGGAACTCATGATGTCGCCACCTGCAGCGGGGGCCGGTGCCGTCTGGGCAATAGCAGAAGAAATAAACACAGGAATCAACTCCAAACGAGAGGTTTCTCGAGACACGCCGCTACAGCACCCCAAGGATGCATGGCGGCCAACAGAACATTGTATGCGGGCGCCCACAGCCCCCAATCCAGGCGGGAAATGCCCTCAAAACCCACATCAGCTGCTGCCTCCATGCACCGCCCCACAAGACCAGGGGTGCGGCCATGGCACATCAGGCGAGCAAGCACAGGACGATACCGACAAAAAAAGGGCCCGCACCGCAGTGCAGGCCCTGGTTGCTCCCGCAGTCCTGACGCTCAGGCCGCCTGGCGCTGCGCTGGGCTGCGCCATTGGGCCATCAGGCCGTCCCACTTGGCGCGCGCGGCCTTGAGGTGGCGCTCCTTCACATGGCCGTAGCCCCGGATGTCCTCGGGGATGCGCGCGATCTCGGCCGCCAGCGCCAGCCGCTCGGGCGTCAGGCCGGCGAGCAGCTCCTCGATGCAGGCACGGTATTCCTGGATCAGGGCGCGCTCCATGCGGCGCTCTTCGGACTTGCCGAAGATGTCGAGCGCGCCACCGCGCAGCCCCTTGAGGCCACTGAGCACGCCCAGGGCGCGGCGCATCCACGGGCCGAACGATTGCTTGACCAGCTCGCCCTTGTCGTTGCGCTTGGCCAGCATCGGCGGCGCCATGTGGTGCACGATCTTGTAGTCGCCCTCGAACAGGGCGGCGATCTTGTCGGTGAAGGCCTTGTCGGTGTGCAAGCGGGCCACCTCGTATTCATCCTTGTAGGCCATGAGCTTGAACAGGTAGCGCGCCACGGCCTCGGCCAGGCGCGTGCTGCTGCCAAGCTTGGCTTCAGCGGCTTGCACCTTCTCGACGAAGGCCTGGTACTGGGCCGCGTAGGCCGCATCCTGGTAGCCCGTGAGGAACTCCACACGCTGCGCCACGATTTCGGCCAGCGCGGGCTTCTTCACGAACTCGATCACCTGGGCCGCCTGGAACAGCGCCTGCACGGCCGCCAGGTCGTGCGCGCAGCGCCGGCCCCACTCGAAGGCCGCCTTGTTGTTGTCGATCTGCACGCCGTTGAGTTCCATGGCACGCATCAGCGCCGCGTAGGACAGCGGCACGCGGCCCTTCTGCCAGGCGTAGCCCAGCAGCAGCGGGTTGGTGTAGATGCTGTCGCCGAGCAGCTGCACCGCCACCTGCTCGGCGTCGAAGTGCCCCACCAGCTCCGCGCCCACAGCCGCGATGACGGCGCTCTCGCAGTTGCCGCCGGGGAACTGCCAGTTGGGGTTGGTGACGAACGAGGCCGTCGGCGTGCCGTGGGTGTTCAGCGCCACGAAGGTGCGGCCCGGCTGCATCACGGCCAGGGTGTACTTGTTCGCGGCGACGATGGAGTCGCAGCCGATCACCAGGTCTGCCTTGGCGGTGTCGACCTTGGTGGTGTAGATGGCCTCGGGCCGGTTGGCGATCTGGATATGGCTCCAGGTCGCGCCGCCCTTTTGCGCCAGACCGCCGGCGTCCTGCGTGACCACGCCCTTGCCGTCCAGGTGCGCGGCCATGCCCAGCAGCGAGCCGATGGTGATCACCCCCGTGCCGCCCACGCCGCCCACCACGATTCCCCAGGCCTCCTCGGCCACCGGCAGCACCGGCTCGGGGAGGGCGGGCAGACTGGAGAGGTCGCCCTTCTTTTCCTTCTTGGGCTTCTTCAGCTGGCCGCCCTCGATGGTGACGAAGCTCGGGCAGAAGCCGTTGACACAGGAGTAGTCCTTGTTGCAGGTGCTCTGGTTGATGCGGCGCTTGCGGCCGAACGGTGTCTCCACGGGTTCGACGCTCAGACAGTTGGACTTGACCGAGCAGTCACCGCAGCCCTCGCACACCAGCTCGTTGATGATCACCGTCTTGTCGGGCGTGGCGAGCTTGCCGCGCTTGCGGCGGCGGCGCTTCTCGGTGGCGCAGGTCTGGTCGTAGATCAGCGCGGTGCAGCCCGGGATCTCGCGCAGCTCGCGCTGGATGCGGTCGAGCTCGTCGCGGTGATGCACCGTCACGCCGGCGGCCAGCGGCACGCCGTCGTACTTCTGCGGCTCGTCGGTCACTATGACCAGCTTGGCCACGCCCTCGGCCTTGAGGCTGTTCATGATCTGCAGCACCGAGTGGCCCTCGGGGCGCTCGCCCACCTGCTGGCCGCCAGTCATGGCCACGGCGTCGTTGTAGAGGATCTTGTAGGTGATGTTCACGCCCGCGGCGATGCTCTGGCGGATGGCCAGCAGGCCGCTGTGGAAGTAGGTGCCGTCACCGAGGTTGGCGAACACATGCTTGTCCTGGGTGAACGGGAACTGCCCCACCCACGACACGCCCTCGCCGCCCATCTGCGTGAAGGTCGAGGTGCTGCGGTCCATCCACACCGTCATGTAGTGGCAGCCGATGCCGGCCACGGCGCGCGAGCCTTCGGGAACGCGCGTGCTGGTGTTGTGCGGACAGCCGCTGCAGAACCAGGGCGTGCGTTCACCGGTGTCGGTCTTGAGCTCCAGCATGGCGCGCTCGCGCGCCTCGATGGTGGCGATGCGCGCGTCCATGCGCGCGATGATGTCGTCGGGCACGCCCAGTTTCTTGAGGCGCTTGGCAATGGCCTTGGCGATGATGGCCGGCGTGAGGTCGGCCTTGGCGCGCAGCAGCCAGTTCTGGCTCGGGTTGGGCATGCTCCATTCGCCGCCCGAGGCGTCGCCGCCGGGCTCGTCGAACTTGCCCAGCACATGGGGGCGCACGTCGGCGCGCCAGTTGTACAGCTCTTCCTTGAGCTGGTATTCGATGACCTGGCGCTTTTCCTCCACCACCAGGATCTCCTGCAGCCCCTCAGCAAAGCTGCGCGTGATGGTGGCCTCCAGCGGCCACACCACGTTGACCTTGTGCACGCGGATGCCGAGCTGGCGGCAGGTGTCGTCGTCCAGGCCCAGGTCCATCAGCGCCTGGCGCGTGTCGTTGTAGGCCTTGCCGCTGGCGATGATGCCGAAGCGGTCGTGCGGGCCTTCGATCACGTTGTAGTTGAGCTTGTTGGCGCGCACGTAGGCCAGGGCGGCGTACCACTTGTAGTCCATGAGGCGCGCCTCCTGCTCCAGCGGCACATCGGGCCAGCGGATATGCAGGCCGCCCGGCGGCATGGCAAAGTCCTCGGGCAGGATGATCTTCACGCGGTCCGGGTCCACCGACACGCTGGCCGACGACTCCACCACCTCCTGGATGGTCTTCATGCCCGACCACACGCCCGAGAAACGGCTCATGGCGAAGGCGTGCAGGCCCATGTCGAGGATGTCCTGCACATTGCTCGGGAAGAACACCGGCGTGCCGCAGGCCTTGAAGATGTGGTCGCTCTGGTGCGGCGCCGTGCTGCTCTTGCTGATGTGGTCGTCGCCGGCGATGGCGATCACGCCGCCGTGCTTGGCCGTGCCCGCCATGTTGGCGTGCTTGAACACGTCCGAGCAGCGATCCACGCCCGGGCCCTTGCCGTACCAGATGCCGAACACGCCGTCGTATTTCTTCTTCTCGGGGTACAGATCGAGCTGCTGCGTGCCCCACACAGCGGTGGCGCCCAGTTCTTCGTTCACGCCGGGCTGGAAGACGATGTGGTTCTCGGCCAGGTGCTTCTTCGCGGCCCACAGCGCCTGGTCGTAGGTGCCCAGCGGGCTGCCACGGTAGCCGCTGATGAAACCGGCGGTGTTCAGCCCCGCCACGGCGTCGCGCTGGCGCTGCAGCATGGGCAGGCGCACCAAGGCCTGCACGCCGCTCATGAAGGCACGGCCTTCGCCCAGGGTGTATTTGTCTTCCAGCGTGACGGTTTCGAGGGCCTTGCGGACGGATTCGGGCAAGGGTGCGTTCATCGTGTTGTCTCCTTCGCGGGTTCGTGGGGGCCGCGTCTTGTGGGGCGGAACGTGGGCGCCTGCCAGTTAGGGTGGCGGCTCCAGTGTGCAGAGGAGTGTATGCCCTTGTCGCCGATAGGTGTTTGCTTTTGATGCCGCATTTGCGCTATCTTGCGAAAGATCCTTTCTCACTTGGTGGATATTTTGAACAACCTGGACAAATTCGACCTGGCCATCCTGCAGGAACTGCAATCCGACGCGCGCCTGACCAACGCCGAACTGGCGCAGCGCGTGGGCCTCTCGGCCGCGCCCTGCTGGCGCCGCGTGCGCGCACTGGAGGAGGCGGGCTTCATCAAGGGCTACCGCGCCGAAATCGACCGGCGCAAGATCGGCCTGGGCGTGCTCGCCTTCGTGCGCCTGGATGCCGACCGCAACACCGGCGGCCTCACGCAGGCCATGGAGGAGGCCATCCGCCAGATCCCCGAGGTGGTGTCGTGCCACTACATCAGCGGCACCGGCACCTTCGAGCTGCAGGTGGTGGCGCGCGACCTCGACAGCTTTTCGCAGTTTGCGCGCGATGTGCTGCTGCACCTGCCCAACGTGAAGGACATGCACACCAGCTTCTCGCTCGGCGAGGTCAAGGCCAGCGGTGCGCTGCCGCTCAGCCACCTGCGGCAGGGAGCCATGTGAAGCTATTGTTTTCATAGCATACAGCGCTTATCAATGAGCAACTCCAGATGGATTTGCGCTTGAAAGCCATATTCGACAAGCGCCATAAGCTATAAAATTCATAGCAATCCAGCTCCCCCAAACCGACTCCGCTTCATCCACCTGAACGATGCCAGGCCCCGGCCCGCGGGCGTACCATGCGCAGCCCCTGCCTGCCGCCCCGCCGCCCTGTGACGCTCCCCGCCATCGACAACCTGTTCGACACCGCGCATTGCCTGAACTGCACCACCCCGCTCACCGGCCCCTACTGCGCCCAGTGCGGGCAGAAGAAGGCGGGCCGCATGGGCGCTGCCACCGTGCGCAAGGAGGCCTGGGCGCGCTTTCGCTGGTTCGAATGGGACATGGTGCGCAACGCGCTGCGCGTGCTGCCCCAGCCCGGCACCGTGGCGCGTGAATACGTGCGCGGCCGGCGCAAGGACCACCCGCACCCCCTCACATTGCTGTGCCTGGCCATTGGCTGCCTGCTGATCGTGCTGGGCCACACCGACTACCTCCGGCCCGCCTTTCCCAGCGAGGCCGCAGCGCGCATGTATGCGCTGGTCGCCGCGTATTCCAAGTGGTCGTTTTCCCTGGGCGCGCTGGCCGCCTTCGTCAGCGCCTGGCTGCTGTTCCGTCGCCGCATGGGCTACAACGCCACCGAGCTGCTGGCCTTGGCGCTGTACTGCCAGGCCGTGTTCATCGCACTGCAGATGGCCAACCAGCTACCCCTGGTGCTGGTGCCGTCCCCCGGCCTGATGCAGTGGCACAAGGCCTGGTCCCCCTGGTACATGACGGCGCTGCAGGCGCTGTGGTTCATGCTGGCACTGCGCCAGTTCTTCGTGCTGGACCTGCGGCGCGATGGCCTGCGGCTGCTGCTGGCCGGTGGGCTGTTCGCCGTGCTCAAGTGGCAAGCCACCGCGCTCTATGCCCGGGCGGTGGTGGAGCTGGTGCTGTGGCAGATGGGGATGTAAGAAACCGCAAATGGCGTGCGAAAAGTCCGCCCCATCATCCACCTGGATGATGCCCCCTCGGTAGCGCACCCCTACCATCCAGCCCATTCCACGCAACCAACGCAGAAGGGCCGCAGTGAGCAACAAGAACTGGCACGCACAGCACCTGGCGATCCCCCGTTTCGAGGCCCTCATCGCCGAGAGCCTGGAGGCCGTGGGCGAGCCCGGCATGGTGCCGCGCCTGTTGCGCCATCTGGGCCAGGCACTGGGCAGCCACAAGGTGGTGCTGTTCTGTCCCCTGCCTGGCGAGGGCGACCCGCTGGCAGCCCACCAGTGGGGCATGCCCGATGACTTCCTGGAGCGCTACGCCCGGCTGATCCAAGGGCAGGACGCCTGGAGCGAAGCGCTGGAACGCCAGCACGAACAGGCCCTGGCACGCGGCGGCTCCCTGAGCCAGCAGCTCATCGCCACCAGTGCACTGAAACGAAGTGGCTTCTACGCCGACTACCTGCGCCCCCTGGGCATCGACGCCATGGTCAACAGCATCGTCGAAGCCTCGCCCGAGGTGGGCGTGCATGTGCTGGCGCTGTACAACGAGCTGGGCCAGCCCGAATTCACGCCCGCGCAGTTCGCCCAGTTGCGCGCCGTCACACCCTGGGTGCGCAGCCTCATGCGCGCCCAGCGCCGCCTGCAGCAGGCCCAGCGCCACACGCAGGCGCTGGAGCGCACGCTGGACCAGCTCCCGCTGGGCCTGTTGCACGTGGACCGGCAGGGCACGCTGCGCTACCTCAACAACCATGCGCGCACCTGGCTGGGCGTGGAGGACGAGGGCCGCATTCTGCTGCGCCACGCCACCGGCTGGCAGGCGCGCGCCCCCATGCAACTGGCCGACCTCCATACCGCGCTCCCCCCGCTGCATGCGGCCAGTCAGAGCGCGCGCACGCCCGTTTCGGCCCGACTGCACACGCCGCAGGGCCTGGCCCTGGTGGCGCTGGCCACGCCGCTGCGCGGCGGCCCGGCAGCGCAGGAGCCGATCACCCAATTCGTCCTGGTGCCCGAAACCCTGCCCCAGGCCCACGCTGCCATGCCCGTGTGCGGAGCGCTCTACGGCCTGACACCCGCCGAGGCGGCCCTGCTGCCCCTGCTGCTGCAGGGCATGACGCCGCGCGAAATGGCCGACACCCAGGGCGTGAAGCTGCCCACCGTGCGCACCCAGCTCGCCAGCCTGTACGCCAAGACCGGCACCCGGGGCCAGGCCGAGCTGGCCCAGCGCGTGCTGCGCGTGGCGGCCCTGGTGGCTTGACGATGGGACACCCCCCTGAGTCGCCTTTGGCGCCTTCCCCCGCTCTCGCAGCGCTGCGGGGCGGCCCTTGCGCGGGAGCACTGACCTGGGGCGCGCCCGTATCGACGCAACGGCCCACTGAATTCACCGATCCAATCTGAGGAACCTGCACCCATGAAGCAACCCTACCTTCGTCCCGTGGCATGGGCCTGCGCCGCCCTGATCGGGCTCGCCAGCACAGGTCTGGCCCTGGCGCAAAAAGCCACCGTTGCCGGTGCCAAGCCCCAGCGTGCGCAACTGGCCGCCGAGCTGGCCGCCACGCTGCAGGCCTGCTCCTACGACGGCAGCCCGCTGGCCTTTTCGCCGCCCGACCTGTCCAAGGGCGGCAGCAGCGGCAAGCAGGTGGTGGCGGAAATCATGCGTTACACCGGCCTGCCCGCCAACTTCGTGGTGGTGGAGGGCCAAGTGCCCAACGCGGCGGCCGTCATCATGGCCGGGCCGGACAAGGTGCCGCGCCGCGTCATCGCCTACAACCCGGCCTTCATGGGCGAAGTGATCCGCGCGACCCAGGCCAACAACTGGGCGCCCGTGAGCATCATGGCGCACGAGATCGGTCACCACCTCTCGGGCCACACCATCGTCCCCGGCGGCAGCCAGCCGCCCATCGAACTGGAGTCGGACAAGTTCAGCGGCTTCGTGCTCTACAAGATGGGCGCACCGCTGAAGGACGCGCAGAACGCCATCGCCACGCTCATCCCCGAGGCCGACGGCCAGACCCATCCCGGCCGCCGCAAGCGCCTGGCGGCCATCGCCAGCGGCTGGATCGAAGCCTGCGAGCTGCAGGGCGGCGGCGCGCAATGCCAGGGCGGCAAGCCGGTCGCCACGGCCCAGGCGCCTGTGGCCCCCGTACCCACCGCCAAGCCTGCCACCCAACCGGCCGTGGCCCCAGTCATGGCAGCGCCCGCTGCACCGGCCCCGGTGGTCGCCACCGCCACAGCGCAGGTCTTGCCCAAGGCCGACGCCAGCGCCCTGCCCTCCAAGGGCGGGCAATTCGTTTACGACGAATTCAGCGTCCTGGACCCGGCCATCCGTGCCCAGTTTGAAAAGCAGATGTACGAGCACGCGCAGGCCACGGGCGTGGAAATCGTGACCCTGCTGGTCAAGGACCTGGGCGGCAAGAGCGCCGAGGACTACGCCCACGCCATGATGCGCCAGTTGCGCGTGGGCAAGCTCGATGTGGGCAACGGTGCGGTGCTGGTGGTGGCGCCCGAGCAGAACCAGGCCGCTGCCGTGCTGGGCGCGGGCGTGCGGCTGGACATGGGCAGCCACGACAAGGCCGCGCAACTGGAGCGCTGGATCAAGACCGCCTGGCCCCTGTGCAAGAAGAAGAGCGCCTGCGGCGGCTGGACGGAAAACCTGATGCTCGCGGCCGACCACATCCGCCGCGACACCCGCCACTCCGACTGGACCATCGCCTACAACACCTTGGGCGACATCCAGAAGGCCGACGCCGCCGAGAACGGCAAGGCCGTGCCACCGCAGGACAGCAAGGTCTGGCGCAAGATTGTGCGCCTGTCGGGCACGGTAGAGAGCCTGAACCCGCCGCCCGGCAACAAGGCGGCATGGGTCAACGATGTGAAAGTCAAGAACGGCCAGAAGGCCGTGCTGATGCGCAGCAGCGAAGGCCTGACGGCCATGCTCTACATCGACCCGCGCACCGAATCGCTGATGCCCGGCGGCAAGATGGAACAAGGCAAGACCTACACCGTGATCGCGCGTGCATCGGGCCTGTCGTGGAACCCCAAGGACACGCAGTCGCTCGACCTGCTGAGCTACAGCGTGGCCGAATGACCCCACCCCCAGGCCTGCAAGACCTGCGCCGCCACTTCGGTTTCGTGGAAGCCGACTGGGGCTTTGCCTTGGTCGAATTCACCGACCAGCCCCAGGCCTTCGACAACTTCGTGGCACGGTATGAACGCGCGCCCTTTGCGCTGTGCATCACGCGCGAGCGCGGTCAGGTCTTCATCGAACTGCGCCACGGCAACGGGCCTTGGCACGCCAGCGAGCCACTGCTGACGCGCCTGGGTCTATCGATGCAGCGCCGCCCCACAATGGACGACGGCGCCTGGAGCGGCTGGGGCATCGCCCCGCAGGCCCAGGCACTGCAATGCCATGGGTTGCAGCTCCTGCAAATCCTCCAGAATCCCTGATCACCATGCCCACCCCCCACACACCACCCAGCCACCGCGCACTGGTCTGCGCCGCACTGGCGGCACTGGCCACCCTGCCCGCCCAAGCCACCGCACATTTCTGCGGTCGCAGCGCGGCCCACCCCATCGACAAGACGCTGGCGGCGGCTGCGCAGCGCAGCGGCGGAGTCACGGTGGACCTGAGCGACGCCCAGAGCGCAGCCTATGAGGCCTGGGACAAGGAACTCAACCGCCTGTACGCCGCACTGCTCAAGGCCACCGATCCTGCACAGCGCGAGGCCCTGCGCGCCGCGCAACGCGCATGGCTGGCGTTCGACAAGGCGCAGGGCCATTGGGTGACCGTCCAGCACGCCGACGAAGGCACGTCAGCAGCACTGAACATCGGCGGCGCAGCGCTGGAGCGGCGCCGTGCGCGCGTGTGCGAGCTGCTGAACGACCTGGAAGGCTTGCAGGCCACGCGATGATGCGCCGCACGCTATTGCAACTGGCGGGCCTGCTGGTCCCCGCGCTCGCGCAGGCCCGCGAGGCGGTGCGGCTGCGCATCCGCAACGACAGCCCGCAGCCCTTTGAGCATGTCTGGCTGGGCCTGCCGCGCCAAGGCACCGATGTGGACCTGGGGCCTGTACCGCCGGGCCAGACCAGCCGCTGGCACGCCTTTCCGGCCGCGCCGCCACACTACCGCAAGACCCGCGTGCAACTGGCCGCGCGCCAGCTCGTGCATGTCAACGACACGGCCTACCCACACGGCCACACCGCGCTGGCGCCGGGCCGCTACACCTTTGCCTACCGGATCGAGGGCGGGGCGCTGCAACTGACGGTGGTCAAAGAAGCGCCTGAAAGCACCGACTGATGCTATTATTTTGATAGCTGCCAGCGCTTATAAAATAAGCGCCAGAGGCCAATTTGGCATAAAATTCAGCGCGGCCAGAGCGCCCACAGCCGCAGCCCCTGCTTGAGCCGCCCGGCGATCTCCCCGGCCTCCTGGCCCCAACCGGTGAAGTAGTCGGCCCGCACCGCACCCAGGATGGCGCTGCCCGTGTCCTGCGCCAGCACCAGGCGGCCCAGTTGCACCTGTGGCCCGCTGGAGGCCAGCCACACGGGCGTGCCGTACGGAATGCTCTGGCGGTCCACGGCGATGGAGCGGCCCGGCGTCAGCGGCACGCCCTGCGCACCGCGCGGGCCGAAGCCGGCGTCGAGCGCATCGAGCGGCTCCTCCTTGAAGAACACGTAGCGCGGGTTGCTCCACAGCAGCTCGTTCACGCGCTGCGGGTTGGCGGCGATCCAGGCCTTGATGCCGGGCCAGGTGGCGTCGCGCGTGAGCCCCTGGTCCAGCAACCAGCGGCCCACGCTCTGGTAGGGCTGGTCGTTGCTGCCTGCGTAGGCCACGCGCACCATGCGCACGCTGCCGTCAGGCTCTTGCACGCGCAGGCGGCCCGAGCCCTGGATGTGCAACACCATGGCGTCCACCGGGTCGCGCAGCCAGGCAATGGCGCGCCCGGCCAGTTGCGCCTGCGCCTCGGGCAGGGTGTCGATGTCCTGGCGCGAGTACCAGGGCTTGCGCTGACCCAGCGTGGCGGGGGGGCGGTACAGCGGCACCTGGTAGCCGTTGCCGCTGGTGCGGGCCGCGTCCAGCAGGGGTTCGTAGTAGGCGGTGAGCAGGCCCTCGGCCTGGCCGTCGTGCGTTTCAATGCGGTAGGGTTGCAGGCGCGCCACCATCCAAGCGCGTTGCTCGTCGCTGCTCGCAATGCTGAGCTGGCGCACCTCGCCACACAGCGCCTGGAAGGCGGGCGCGGGGCGCTCGCAACTGCGCACCCAGGCGTTCCAGGCCTCGTGCAGCGCATCGTCGGAAAAGCCGGGCAGCTCGGCCCAGCGCACCGGCACCCAGCGGCTCTTGGGCTGCATGCGCGCCGGGGGCAGGGGCCCCGCATCACCGGGCAGTGCGACGGGCGCTCGGGTGGACAGCGGTGGTTCGGGCGCGGTGTCCACATCGGGTGCCGAAGAGCAGGCCGCCAGCGTTCCTACAATCAGTGCCATCGCCCCAAGGCGCAGGAGATTCCATGTCATGGTTCTGATTTTGCTTGAAGCCCTGGCAGCGCTGCTGATCCTGGTGCTGATCGTGTGGTGGACCATGTTTTCGGGGCGGCCCGGAGGTGAGCCGCCGGACGAAGACAAGTAGGCCATCCAAGTTTTCAGGGTGCTTGCACCACCCGCGACGCATGAAACTGGCACGCCCCAGGCCAGGGCTCCCGCGCAAGGGCCGCCCCGCCGCGCTGGGAGCGTCCCCCCTCCCCAATCGCGCAGCGATTGGAGAGAGGGGGGAAGGTGCGCAGCACCTCAGGGGGATGCTTCACTTCAACACCCGGTGCGTGAGCGCAGGCAGTTGCGCGCGCACCTGCTGCAGGTGCTGTGCGTCCAGCGTGCCCACCACCAGTCCCGGGCCTTGCGTCTGCAGCGCCTGGACGCTGCCCCAGGCATCGACCAGCATGCTGTGTCCCCAGGTGCGGCGCCCGGTTTCGTGCCGCCCGCCCTGGGCCGGGGCCAGCACATAGGCCTGGTTCTCGATGGCGCGGGCGCGCAGCAGCACCTCCCAGTGCGCCTGGCCGGTGGTGTAGGTGAAGGCGCTGGGCACCAGCAGCAGGTCGGCGCCTGCCTGGGCGTGCTGGCGGTACAGCTCGGGAAAGCGCAGGTCGTAGCACACGCTCAGCCCCACGCACCAGCGCTGGCCCGCGCGGCTGTGCAGGCTGAACTGCACGGGTGCGTTGCCCGGTTCTATGACGCTGCCTTCGTCGTAGCGTTCGCTGCCGTTGTCAAAGCGGAACAGATGGATCTTGTCGTAGCGCGCCACGCAATCGCCGCTTGGCGCATACGCCAGCACAGTGTTGCGCACCTTGTGCGGGTCTGGCGTGGCCAGCGGCACGGTGCCGCCCACGATCCACAGGCCCAGCGCACGGGCGCTTTCGGCCAGGAAAGCCTGCATGGGGCCTTCGCCCGGCGCCTCGCGCAGGGCGAGCTTGTCGGTGTCGCGCGCGCCGATGGCGCCAAAGTACTCGGGCAGCACCGCCAGTTCCACCCCCTGGGCGGCAGCCTGCTCCAGCAGGGCGCGGGCGCTGGCCTGGTTGTCGGCCCAGCGCGGGGTGGAGACCATTTGCACGGCAGCGATCTTCATCAGCGTTCTCCGGGTAAGGCGTCCGAGGCCGGCGTGGTGGCCCCCGGCTCGGTGGCTGCGCCTCGGGCGCGGCGTGGCAGGCGCGTGACGCGCGGGTCGGTCCAGGTGCCGTCGATACGGAATTCCTGCGTGGCCGCCTCGATCAGCGGGCCACGCAAGGCCATTTGCGCCAGAAAGCTGCCCAGCCCGATCAGGGGGTTGATGGCCGTGGCCACGAGCGAGGCGGTCATGGCGTTGATCTCGGGCACCACCACCACATGCAGATCCTGGGTTTCGCGTTCGATGTCGGCGCGGCCCTCCATCAGCACGGCGGCGTTCACGCCCTTCATTTGCAGGTTGTTGGTCATGGCCACCCCCTGGTCGATGCGCACGTCACCACGCACAAAGTCAAAGCTGAAGCCCTCGCTGAACACGTCGCGGAAGTCCAGCGTCAGCCGCCGGGGCAGCGCCTGCAGGCTGAGCACGCCCAGGAGCTTGGCCAGACCGGGGTCGGCCTTGAGGAACTGGCCTGCTTCAATGGCCAGCTGCACCTGGCCGGTCATGGTCGCGTAGTCGGGGCTGACGGGCGCGCCGCGCCAGGCCACCATGCCTTCCATGCGTCCCTTGCCGCGGCGCAGCGCACCGCTCTGACCCAGGCGCTCCAACAGTTGCCCGGCGTCCTGGATGTCGAGCCGGAAATTGAGCACCGTGCGCCGGGGGGCGGCCGCGCCCGTTGCCAGCCCCGGTGCCTGGAGCGAAGCCCAGTTCCCGCTGGCCTGGAACTGGGCCTCGGGAGTGATCAGGTTGAACTTGGCCAGCCGCCACTCGCGCTGGCCGCCATCAAGTGCCCGGTTCTGGGCCTCGACTTCCAGGCGCCCCAGGCGGCGCCCGCGCAGCTCGAAGTCGTCCACCACGATGTCCAGCGCGGGCAGGCTGGACGGCTGCGCGTCCAGCATGGCCTCCACCTGCGTGGCAGCGCTTTGCGGCATGGACATGCGCGCCAGGCGGGCGTGCAGGCGGGCACTGCCTGCATCGGGCGCCTGCGCCTGGCGGTACTCCACGTAGCCGCCGAGTTCACGGGCGTCGAGGTTGGCGCGCCAGACCAGGCCCTGGCGCGATCCGCCCACCACCACGTCGTGCAGGGTGCGCCCCTGCGCGGTCACCGAGCGGGCACGCAGGGCCAGCACGTTGGGCAGATAGTCCTGCAGCGTGCTGGCGGCGTCCTTTCCGCCCTGCGCCGGGGTGCCCGCCAGCAATGCCTGCCAGGTATCCACATCCACATCGCCCAGCTGGAGGTTGGCGGCCACGCCGCGCTCCGGCGTGGGGGTTCCCTCCTGAGAGCCCAGGCCGAGCGTGACGGAGCCATTGACCACCTGGGACGTTCCGCCCACCCAGTCACGCAAGTAGTCCACCGCGCCCACGCCTTCCACACGCAACACCAGTCGGTCCTGCAAGGGCACCGCCGCGCCGTTGGGCGCAGGCGCCAGCGACGCGCGTGTGACCTGGTTCTCGAAGCGCACCGGCAAGGCCGACTCGGCCGCCTTGCCCAGCGGTGCGGGCAAGGCCAGCGCCATGCCTTGCAGGCTGGTGCTGACCTGCAGCTCGGGCACACCCCTGCGCACGGCAAACCCCAGGCTGTAGGGGGTGGTTCCCGTGGCCTTCTGGGCCAGTTGGGCCAGTACGCCGAGCTCGCGTGCCTGGCGCAGCCCTTCGGCACTGGCGGTGCCCTGGGCGCGCAATTGCAGCAGGGGCGCCTCCAGCGCCGCAGGGCCTGCGGGGGGCGGGCGCATGCCGCCTTCCAGGCGCACATCGCCCCCCAGCGCACGGGCCTGCACGCCCGCAAGGGCAAAGCCGGTCTCACTGAACTGCACCGTACCACGCGTGCGCGCCAGCGCCGGGGTGTCGGGCGTGATGCGCAGGTCGTTGCCTGCCAGGGTGAGCGCTCCCTGCACGCGCGACTTGTGCATATCGCTGATCGGCAGCTCCAGCTTCAGCCGAAGGTCGGCATTGCCACTGCCCTGGGCATCGTCCAGGGCGTGGCCGGTCATGGCCGACAGGGGTGAGGCCTTCATCAGCGCCAGCAGTTCAGGCAGGGGACCGCGCGCATCGGCGCTCACGCCCACCACGGTGTGGGCCAGGTCGGGAATCTCGGCCTGCACCTTGCTGGCCTGCAGGCCGGGGCGGCCCTCAAAGCGCCCGCTGGCGTCGCGCACGCGCATGGACGAGCGCTCAAAGATCAGCTCCCCGCCCAACTGCACCAGCACGGGCCAGGGCGACTCGCCTGCGGGCTGCAGGCGCGGCGGCACGAAACCAAAGGTCACATCGCGCACCTTGGCCGCGATGCGAAACTCGCCCTGGCGCGGGTCGTTGAAGGGCATGTCGTACAGGTCGCCGCGCACGCGGAACTGCACATCGCTGGCATTGCCTGCCAGCACCGCGTCGCGCACATAGTGGCGTGCATCGGGCGGGATGGACAGTGGCAGGTAGCGGTGCACGCGCGTACCGTCGGCGCGTTCGAGTGTGCCGCTGAGGTCCAACACCCCCGGAAAGCGAGAGCGGCTGCCCGAACGCGCCGGATCGCTGGTCTGCCAACTGGCGCGGGCCACGCCCTGGGCATCGGCATTGGCAAAGCGTGCGTCGCTGATCTGCAGGCCGATGCGCTCGCCGTCGATCTGCCATTGCACGCTGGCGTGGAACTGGTCCAGCGGCAGCACTGGCTCTTCAAACACCCCCGGCAACACCAGGGCACCCTGCTCCATGGACACCGTGGCCGAGCCGCCCTGCTGCGTCAGGTCGAAGTCCATGGTCGCGCCACGCAACCCGATCGCCTGGGCCTGCGCACCATTCACCTCGGTGGGCTGCGGCCTGCCCGCCAGCGACAGGCCCGACACACGCCCACGTGCCTGGTAGCTGCGGGGGGCGGTCAGCGGCCCCTGCCAGCGCGCTTCGATGGCTTCCACCAGGCCCTGGGGCACGTAGGTGCGCAGTGCCTGGTGTGCCTGGGCGTCCAGTGGCAGGCGGTCGGCGATGCGCGCCAGCAGGGCCAGGTCCAGCCGGTCGGCCTGGAACTCCCCCTGCTCGGGGTGGCCCTTGCGCGCCTCGGTGTGCTTGATGCGGGCATTGCCACCGGGCCAGCGCAGCCCGTCGTCGGCGGTGAACTGCAGGTCCTGGGTCGAAACCTCCATGCCCCCCGCCAGACGCCGCGCCCCCAGGCGGCCCTGCACCGAGGGCAGCACCAGGGGCTGGAGTGTCTCGGCCAGGGTGGTGTTCACATCGGCCAGCGCCAGGTCCACAGTGCCGCCCATCCACTGGCCGCGCTCGACATCCACCCAGGCACGCACCGCCCCGCGCCCCTGTGCCACGGCAATGCCCAGGTCGACATGGCGGTGCAGGCGCGAGACATCGACCCGCGCAAACTGGGCGTACAACTGCCCACTCCAGTCCTGCCAGCGCCCGCTGTGGGTGCTCAGCAGTGGCTGGCGGAACCGCCCCACCAGCGTGAATCGATCGCCCCATTCGGGCGGCGGCGTAGCGTCGATGCGCAGGCTGTGGCGCCAGTTGCCGTTGCGCACCACGATGTCCACATCCCGCAGCGCCAAGGGCGGCGCGCCGCGCAGCTCATCGGTCCAGCGCAGCGTACCTCCGCGGATGACGAGTTCCGGTTGCGAGAAAAACCAGTCGGCGGCCGCCCCGTCGTTCGGCCCCTGGTCGGGCAACTCCAACCCGGCCAGCAGGATGCGCCCTTCGGGCGTGCGCCGGATGTCCAGCTCGGGGCTGTCGATGTACAGCTGCTCGAAACCGAATTTCCACAGCGACCGGGGCGAGAGCGCCAGCACCACCCGCGGCAGGCGCAGTGCCTCACGCCCCTGGGGGTCGAGCAAGGCCACATCTCCGAGCTCCACAGTCGGGATCAAGCCTTCGGTGCGCGCCGTCACCGTGCCCAGTCGCACCGGTACCCCCAGCACCTGCGTGGCCTGCTCTTGCAGCTGCGCACGGTAATTTCCGATACGCGGCACAATCCAGCCATGCAGCGCCCCCCAGGCCACCGCCATCAGCAATGCCACACCCAGCAACAGCCCCAGCGACCAACGGGCGAGCCATGCCATCGTTCGGAGCAGGCGCGTCGGATGGGCAACAGGCACGTTCATGGCAGGCATTGGATGTGGCCGGGATTATGACCCGCACCCCCGGTGCCGGTTCCTTCTCCCTGGCACTTGTTTTCCAGCCGTCTTGTCGCCCACCACTGTGACCACCGCCGCCCCCACCCTCGACCCGGCCCTGCACTCGCGCTTTTACCAACGCCTGCAGCGCCGCTATGCCGACGAATGGTCCCTGCTGCCGCCGGGCGCACCGGTGCGCGCCAGCATGCTGCAGACATTGGCGGCGCTGCAGGAGCGCGGCCAGCCCCTGCCCGCAGCACTGCGCATCCTGCGCCAACTGGTCATGGCGCGCCTCATCGAGCTGGACTGCTGCGCCCAGGCGCCGCTGGCCACCATCACCCAGGCAACGACCGAGCTGGCAGAGATCGCGCTCGACCAGGCCTGCCGCCAGGCCCGCGCCGAACTGGACAGCCGCCACGGCCACCCCTGCGGCCCCGAAGGCCAGCCGGTCGAGTTCTGGATCATCGGCATGGGCAAGCTGGGCGCACGCGAACTCAACGTGTCCAGTGACATCGACCTGATCTACGTGTACGAGCACGACGGCGAAACCAGCGGCACCCCCGACGGGCGCGGGCGCATCTCCAACCCCGAATACTTTGCCCGCGTGGCCCGGCTCATCCACACCACGGTGGGCGACACCACCGAGCATGGCTGCGTCTTCCGCATGGACCTGGCGCTGCGGCCCAACGGCAACTCGGGGCCGCCCGCCGTATCGCTGGCAGCGCTGGAGGAATACCTGCAGGTGCAAGGCCGCGAATGGGAACGCTTTGCCTGGCTCAAGAGCCGCGTGGTTGCGCCCAGCGACAGCATTGCCGGTACGGCCGTGCAGGCCTTGCGCGGTGTGGTGCTGCCCTTTGTGTTCCGGCGCTACCTGGACTACAACGTGTTCGAGTCCCTGCGCAGCCTGCACCGCCAGATCCGCGAACACGCCACCAAGCGCAGCGCAGGCCACCCCGAGCGCGCCAACGACGTCAAACTCTCGCGCGGGGGCATCCGCGAAATCGAGTTCACCGTGCAACTGTTGCAGGTGGTGCGCGGCGGGCAGTTCCCAGAGCTGCGCCGCCGCCCCACGCTGGACGCCTTGCAACGCCTGGCGACCGCAGGCCTCATGCCACCGCAGTCTGCACAGGCCCTGGCGCGCGCCTACACCTTCCTGCGCCAGGTGGAGCACCGCATCCAGTACCTGGACGACCAGCAGACCCATGTCCTGCCCACGCGCGATGACGACCTGACCTGGATCGCCCAGACCATGGGTTACCCCGACTGCCCTGCATTCCTGCACGAACTGAACCTGCACCGCGAACTGGTGGCGCAGGAGTTCGACACGCTGCTGGGCGCCGAAGAACCCAAGAAATGCAATGGCTGCAACGGCGGCTCCGCCAACGGTGCAGCCAGCACACCCGAGCTGGAAAGCCTGCTCGAACAGCTCCCCCCCCTGCTGCACGAACGCGTGGCCGAGTGGCGCAACCACCCCCGCGTGGCCGCTCTGCGCGAAGAGGCCCGGGGGCGATTGCTGCGCCTGGTGCAGCGCACGGCCCAATGGGTGCGCGAAGGCCGCGTGGGCGAAGAAGCCGCCGTGCGCCTGGTCAACTGGCTGGAGCCACTGATGCGCCGCGAAAGCTACCTGGCCCTGCTGCTGGAGCGCCCCGCCGTACACGAACAACTGCTGCACCTGCTGGGCGCCGCCCGCTGGCCCGCACGCTACCTGCTGCAGCACCCCGGCGTCATCGACGAGCTGGCCGGCAGCCAGTTGCTGTCGGAACGCTTTGTGGCCGCCGACTTCGAGCGTGACCTGCAACTGCGCCTGGCCTCCCTGCGCTCGACCCAGGAAGACGACGACGAGGCCCTGCTCAACCTGCTGCGCCGCGCGCACCATGCGGAAACCTTCCGCACCCTGGCGCGCGACGTGGAGGGCCGCATCACCGTGGAACAGGTGGCCGACGACCTCTCGCTGCTGGCCGACAGCGTGCTGCGCATCACCGCCCAATGGTGCTGGAGCCGCCTCAAGCAACGCCACCGCGACACGCCGCAGTTCGGCATCATTGGCTACGGCAAGCTCGGCGGCAAAGAGCTGGGCTACGGCAGCGACCTCGATATCGTGTTCGTGTTCGACGATGACGACGAACGCGCACCCGAGATCTACGCCGCCTTCGTGCGCAAGCTCATCAACTGGCTCACCGTCAAGACGGGCGAAGGCGACCTGTTCGAGATCGATACCCAACTCCGCCCCAACGGCAACTCCGGCCTGCTGGTCACCAGCTTCGAGGCCTATGCCAAGTACCAGCAACAGCGCGGCAGCAACACCGCCTGGACCTGGGAACACCAGGCCATGACACGCGCCCGCTTTGTGCTGGGCAGCGAAGACCTGCCCAGCGACGCCGCAGCCACCCAGCCCCCGTTGCGCGAACGCTTTGACGCCGTGCGCAAGGCAGTGATCACGGCAGAACGCGATCCAGCAGCACTGCGCCAGGAAATCCACGCCATGCGCGAGCGCGTGCGCGCAGCGCACCCCGCACCCGAGGGACAGTTCGACGTCAAGCACAGCCCCGGCGGCATGGTGGACGCCGAATTCGCCGTGCAGTACCTGGTGCTGTCGCAATCCGCAGCCCACCCCGAGCTGGTGGACAACGTGGGCAACATCGCCCTGCTGCAGCGCGCAGAGGCCGCAGGCCTGCTGCCCCCCGGCGTAGGCCAGGCAGCTGCCAGCGCCTACCGCGAACTGCGCCGCGTACAACACCGTGCGCGGCTGGACGAAGTGCCTACGCAGCGGCCGCAGGCAGAACTACAAACGGAACAAGCAGCGGTGCTAGCCTTGTGGGAGGCCGTTTTCGGAAGGTGAGGCAGCGGATGCCTGGGGCGATCTCAATATGACGGCCATCACAGCGCAGGGTAAAAATACGAAAAAAGCTGTCATATGCTTTTCGAACTCAAAGTACCCGTCGCCCGCCACTACCGCCAAAGGCGCGAGCAGCATCCATACAGCAATCGCAGCGGAGAACAGCGATCTACGGTACACCAGCGCCATCAGGAGCGTCACGACAAATACCCAGCCAAACATACGGGCGAGCAGGGTTTGTGCATTGATCAGAACCTGTGCTACTGCTGGAGCCAGACGTAATCCTGAGCGGGTGTAGTCGACAGCATAGTTTGAGCGCACCAAGGTCAGATAGGTATTTTTTACCAGCCGCCACAAAATCACCGGGTGTTGCACCAAGGTCAACAGATAGACATCCGGACGGCCTTGGACGACAAGCTGATCAAAAAGGTCCTGCGCCTGCGTCTTCTGCGCGTCGGTGCTGTCTGAGCGCCGGGCCGTATCCAACAAGGTGCTGGCTGTGGGCAAGTACGAAGTCCCCAGGTAGTTGTAATGTGGCAATGCGTCAGGGAACAGGGTTTTGAGCTGCTGTTGGTGCTGGTAGAAATATGGGTGTCGCTCTTCAAACCGCTGTGCAGGCCAGTTGGACGACTGCAAAAGACTCCAACCCACACCGTTGAAATAGCGGTTGTATTGATTTGGCGCCTTGTTTTCAGGATGTGCCCTCAAAAGCATGGCACAAACAGAAATAATGCAAAACAAGGAGGCCCAGAGCCTTGGATTGGCCGCCCCATGCAGCCACATGTTTCTGAGCAACAGAATCAAAATAACAGGAGCAACAAAAATCATTTGCTGCTTTGCATAAAGAACAACCACCGCGCTCAACGTAAAAAGCAAGGCCTTGTTCTCCAACACCAACTGCCTTATGCCAACACATAGCACCGGCACCAAAGCCAAGACCAACGCCTCACCATAGAATGATTTGAGATAAACCGCATAGCACAGCAGAGCCAGAAAAAAAATGCTCAACGCCAGAAGACCGGAAGGTTCCCGCTTTTGGTGGGCGAGAAAAAAAACCCCGACCGCCATTGCCGATGCCAAGGCCAAAAAGATGGGTGCTGTCAGCAAAGTAGTTTGTCCCACGCGCTGTATGATCCAACCCATGGTGCTGAGCAAAACGCCCATGCTGCTGTTATTGGTAATTTGCGCCGAAGCACCCAGCGAATACTGTGCTTGCATGGGTTCCCAAGAGGGCGCCAAAAATCCGGCAGGCACAGTCACGCGATCCCAGTCACCCGTATTGATAGAGGGCCCTTCACTGGACCACAATACGACCGCAATGACGACCCATAAACTGGCGCCAAACCAGGTTTTTTTAGAAAACAGGCGGAACCACTGAGGAAATTCTGGACACATGAAGCGATTAAAAATATCAGGTTACGCCTTGATTTTAATGGAAGCACGATATTTCACAGGATATTGATAATTAAAAAGACAAGATGCCACCCCATTAAAATTGAGCAGCGCTATATATTCAATTTATTGAATATTTTGTTGGGGATGTGTTGTATTATTTTCATGATAACCACCCATTTTCCTGGCGTGTAAAGCATGGGCTTTCCCACCATGACCGCATCGACAATTGCCTTTGCAACATCGTCAACCTTCGCCAGCCTGGCTCCCTTGGCCTTGAGGTGAGCCGTCATGGGGGTGTCGGTCGGGCCAGGCTTTACCAACACGACCTTGACACCCGTCCCTGAAAAACGGTGCTGCAGCCCTTGGGCATAACGTGCGACCATCCCCTTGGCGGCGCCATACACATAATTGGATTTCCGCCCTCGGTCTCCTGCCACAGACCCAATCAATGCCAGGGTGCCACGTTGGGCCATCTCCATTTGCTTGGCGAAGGCCTCTGCAAAGAGAACCGGCGACACACCGTTGATTTCCAGTGCATCGCGACAAGATGTCAGGTCGGACTGACACTCGGTTTGTTCAGGCAACGATCCATGGGCTATCAGTGCGACATCAATGTGACCTGATTGGGCAATTGCTCCGACCAGCGCATCTATGGCTACTGGGTCCAAAAAGTCTGCCTCAACAACCCGAATCTCTGATTGGGGACTGCGAACTCTGAGATCCGCCGCCACCCGTTCAACGCGCTGTGCATCGCGTCCTACCAATGTCAGATCGATAGGCATTTGCTCCAACCAACGCCGGGCGCATCGTTCCGCAATCGCAGATGTGGCGCCAACGATGACGATCTTCTTGATTATCTGCATTCAACTCCCCAGCAAGCGACGCGAAAAACCGGAACTGATCCCCGGATCCCGGTATTTCATGAATTCTGCCAAGCGCGGATAACCAGCCTCGAAAAGATCTCTGGGCATTCGCGCATCTTTGGCCGGATACAGACGCCCTCTCGCCTCACGGACGATCGCATCCAGACGCTCGAACAGCTTTTGGATGCGCGCGCCCCGGTTTGGAAAGTCCAGCGCAAGTGTCACTCCAGGTTGCGGGAAACTCAGCATCCCCAAGGGCTGGCGGTTGCCGAACGTCTTGAGCACGGCGAGAAACGAGCCATCCCTTGATCGGGATATCTCTCTCAGCATGGCTTGAACTGCGTCTTGCCCCACATCGCGCGGCACCACACTTTGGTACTGGAAAAAACCCTTGGGGCCGTACATTCGATTCCAATCGTGCAGATGGTCGAGAGGGTAGAAAAATGACTCGTGGTGAGCGACAGAGCACCCCGCCTTCCACCGCTGGAGGTGGTAATACGCTGCATTCAGGGGACGCGAGGACAGCTGGTTGACCATGGAAACAGGGGGAGCCACAGGAACACCGAAACTGCGTGCCTTGGGCGCCGGGCCGTGTTCGGTATGGGTGTGATTGCCGCGCATGAACAGCCCCCGTCCACGGCCCGGAGCCAGACAGTCAATCCATGAGACGGTGTGCTCCCAAGCAGCCTCGGAATCATCCGCAAGCCGAAAAAACTCATCCAGGCCCGCAAAGGGAATGGTCTCCGTATCCAACCATGGGCCACGCACAGGACGCAACTGGATCTCCGCCTGAGTGATCACCCCTGTGAGACCGATCCCACCCACAGTTGCGCGGAACCACTCTGCGCGCTGGTCCGGTCCGCACTGGATGATTTCTCCATCCGTACGTGCCATGGTGAGACTTTGGACATGGTCTCCAAATGACCCCACCACGTGGTGGTTCTTGCCGTGTACGTCGTTCGCAATAGCACCGCCCACGGTCACCAATTGTGTCCCTGGAGTGACGGGAAGAATCCAGCCACGAGGAATAAACAAGCGCTGAATGTCC
This sequence comes from Acidovorax sp. 210-6, assembly GCF_010020825.1. Lineage (GTDB taxonomy): Bacteria > Pseudomonadota > Gammaproteobacteria > Burkholderiales > Burkholderiaceae_C > Simplicispira > Simplicispira sedimenti. The sequence goes on along the minus strand of NZ_JAACJE010000001.1, from coordinate 145,670 downwards.
TTGAGCAGGACTCCGGCCTCGCACACGAGACGCCCGGTACTGCTATCGAAAGCGATGAAATGATCGAGGGAGGTCGTGGCCCAAAGCGTGCCTCCCGGATTCAGACAGACGTCACCATAACTGCGGCCCATGCCATGGGCCACACCTGGATGAGGCCCTTGAGCAACAACATCCCTGACACTGTGCAGATCCGAAAGACCTACAACATGGTGAGGATCGGCACTCAAACGCCCCCACGAGCCCACCGGCCTCATCCGAGCCCCGCCCGAAAAACGTAGCGCTTGTCGAGGTGGTACTTGGCCAAGTAGCCGATTGCCAGACCTAACACACCGCCAAGGTAACGCATTTCTTTGGTTTCGAAAACATGGTGAAAACCAAATTCAAAACCCCAGAAAATCAAGGTCGTAGCCATTCCCATGACGGTGTAAAGTGCAAAAATCCGGGTGTCATGCCCGACGCTGCGTGCCTGGAAACGAAAGATATAGTGCTTGTCCAGAATGTACTTAACGACAAGCCCGACTCCCGTGCCAAGTGCCACCGAAGCAATAACGGAAAATTCGCCACTGTAGGCACGAATAAGCAGATCCTGAGCGCTGATGTTTGCTGCGGTTGCAATGAGTGCAAAAATGGCATAGTTAATTGCCAGTTTGGACAAGGCAAACATTGGATGACACCGCCGAGGCTCAAAAATCAATGAATGGTACCGCAACCACCCACTCATCTCGCATGCACATGATGGGCCTCATCCAGCTCATGCGTCCAAAGCAGTGGGTCAAAAACGGCTTTGTATTGGCTCCGTTGATGTTTTCCGGTGCCTTCATGGACGGCAGGGCTGTCAGTCATGCGCTGCTGGCCATGCTGTTGTTTTGCATCGCATCATCGGCCGCTTATGTCGTCAATGATCTGCACGACATTGAGCGCGATCGTCGCCACCCCAAGAAGTCCAAGACACGCCCACTGGCCTCTGGCGTCGTCGCGCTGCCCAGCGCATTGATTCTGCTGGCAATTCTTTACGCAGTACTGGCATGGGGCTGGTTCACAGCCCCCAAGGTAGGGCTGATCATCGCGGCCTATCTGGCTTTGAATTTGGCGTACACCTTCGTTCTCAAGCACCAACCAGTGGTTGACATTTTCACCATCGCCATCGGTTTTGTCCTGCGCGTCTACGCAGGAGCCATGGCCCTGGAGGTTCCAGTGTCTTCCTGGATGTTCATCACGACCCTGTGTCTGGCACTGTATCTGGCAGCCGTCAAGCGGCGCCAGGAGCTCAGCCAGAGCGGCACAGAGGGCCGCCAAGTGCTCGAAAAATACACTGTCGCACTGGTGGATCGCTATGCCGAGATGTCTGCAACCGGGGCACTGCTCTTCTACAGCATGTTTGTGATGTCCACCAAGCCCGAGTTGGTGATCACGGTGCCGTTGGTGCTGTTCGGCCTGTTCCGCTACTGGTTCGTGGTCGAGGCGCTGGATGCGGGAGAGTCGCCCACAGACGCATTGTTCGTGGACTGGCAGTTGCTGCTCACCATACTGATTTGGATTGCCGCTTGCAGTTGGGCGCTTTGGCCGGTGCGGGGGTGATCTTGGACTTCTCTTACGCCTTGACTCCATTTCTTGCCTGGCTCGTCGCTGGCGTCTCCAAGTTCGCCATCAACAGCTTCAAGGCCAAAAAGCTCGCGTTCGGCCTGATTGGCTATGGAGGGTTTCCCAGCAACCACAGCGCCATCGTCAGCAGCATGGCCGCGCTCATTGCACTCAAGGATGGCATGGGAACACCCGCCTTCGGCGTTGCCGTCACCTTGGCCTTTGTCGTGATGCTTGACGCCAACAGCTTGCGCCAACAGGTCGGGAAGCACGCCACCGCCATCAACAAGCTGGCAGCCGATACGGCAGATCACCAAGCCCTGCGCGAACGCATAGGCCACACCCGATGGGAGATTGCGGCCGGCATCGCCGTAGGCATCGCTGTCGCTGCAATGGTCAACGCGACTTTGGTCAGTTGACACAGCACTTTCAAACAACTGTTTGAATTTGGTGTTCTAATGCGGCCCCATGGCCGTCCGTGAACCCATCCAAGCATTCACACCACGCGATCCGCGCAGCGACAGCGAGCCCACGCGCGAGCGGCTGTTGCTGGCGGCGCTGCGGCTGTTTTCGCAGCAGGGCTATGCCCGCACCTCGGTGCGTGCCATTGCCCAGGAGGCCGACGCCAACGTGGCCGCGATTGCCTACCACTTTGGCGACAAGGCGGCGCTCTACACCGCCACGTTCTACGAACCCCTGGGCAGCAGCCAGGAGCCGATTGCCTACTTCAGCGAACCGGGCATAGCGCTGGAGACGGCACTGCAGCGCTACTTTGAAAGCTACCTGGAGCCGCTGCGCCACGACGACCTGATGCGCCAGTCGCTGCGGCTGCACATGCGCGAGCTGCTGGACCCCACGCATGTGTGGCCCGAGCTGATCGAACGCGAATGCCGCACCCCACACATGGCCCTGCTGCGCCTGCTGTGCCAGCACCTGGGCGTGACCCGGGCGGACGACGACATGCACCGCCTGACCTTTTCCATTGCCGCGCTGGTGATGCAGATGTGGACCCAGCACGACGTGCTGCAGGCCGTGGCACCCCGGCTGACGCGGCCGCAGGCCCTTTCCGCCTGGGCGCAGCGCCTGACCGGCTACGCCCTGGCCATGGTGCACAGCGAGGCCGAACGCCGCCGCGCACTGGCATCCCCAGCACCTTCCTCTCGAAAGGCCCCGCCCCATGCCTGACCACACCCCCCGCCGCCTGTGGCGGGCGATCTGCCTGCCCCTGGTGCTGACCGCCTGCGCCACCCAGGCCCCGCCACCACAGGTGGATGCACCCACCCCCACCGCCTGGCAGGCCCCGCTGCCGCACCAGGGATCGGTGCAAGCCCTGGGCGACTGGTGGGCACAGTGGGGCGACCCGCTGCTGGTGGAGTTGGTACAGGACGCACAAGCGCTGAGTCCGGATCTGGCACAGGCGCAGTCGCGCATCGTGCAGGCGCGTGCTGCACTGACGGGCAGCCGCGCCGCGCTGACACCCTCGGTGGATGCGCAAGCCAGCGCCAGCCGGGGCTTCAACGAGTCCGTCCGCGCCGTGGCCAGCACAGCCCAGGCAGGCCTGCAGGCGCAATGGGAGATCGACCTGTGGGGCGGCAATGCCGCCGCCGAGCGCGCCGCCAGCGAGCGGCTGCAGGGCGCACAGGCGCAATGGCATGCCGCCCGCGTGAGCGTGGCGGCCGAGGTGGCGCTGCAGTACAGCAGCCTGCGCACCTGCCTGCAACAGCAGGCCATTGCCGAGGACGATGAACGCTCGCGCGCGCAGACCGCGCGCCTGTCGCAGCAGAGCGAGCGCGCCGGCTTTACCGCCCCGGCGACCCACGCACTGGCCCAGGCCAGCGCCGCCGAAGCCGTGGTGCGCAGCGCCCAGCAGCGCATGCAGTGCGCGCTGGAACTCAAGGCGCTGGTGGCGCTCACGGGCCGCGATGAAGCCACGCTGCGTACCCGGCTGGCACCCACGCCGCTGCAGCCACCGACCGACGCGCTGCTGCGCATTGCCACGCTGCCCGCCCAGGTGATTGCCCAACGCCCCGACGTGTACGCCGCCGAGCGCGAGGTGGCCGCCGCCAGCGCCGACGTGGGCCAGGCCCAGGCCCAGCGCTACCCACGCCTGGCGCTCAGTGGCACCATTGGTGCCGCCCAGGTGCGCACGCAGGGTCTGCAAACCGACCTGAACACCTGGTCCCTCGGCCCACTGGCCCTGAGCCTGCCGCTGCTCGACGGTGGCCGCCGCGCGGCGCAGGAAGACGCTGCCCGCGCCCGCTACGACGAAGCTGTGGCCCTGTACCGGGCCCGCGTGCGCCTGGCCGTGAGCGAGGTGGAGCAGGCCCTGGTCCGACTGGACGCCAGCGTGGGCCGCACGGCCAGCGCCCAGGCCGCCGCCGAGGGCTACCGCACCGCCTTCCGCGCCACTGAGGCACGCTGGCGCGCCGGACTGGCCAGCCAACTGGAGCTGGAAGACGCACGTCGCACCGCCCTGGCGGCCGACCAGTCGTTGGCACTGCTGGCCCACGAGCGCGCTGGCGCCTGGGTCGCCCTGTACCGCGCCGCTGGCGGCGGATGGCAGGCCCCCGTCGCCATCACCACGGCTCAGCACTGACGCACCTACCCCCTTGTTGGGTTGCACCCCATCCACGGAGCATTCTTCATGCGCAACACCTTGACCTCCCACCCTGCCACCCTGGCGCTGGCCGTCTTCCTGCTGGCCAGCGCGGGCCTGTGGACCTACTCCAGCGCCACCCATGCGCAAGACAGCGCCAAGTCCCCACGCCCCGCACTCACGGTGCAGACCGCGCCGCCGCAACGCACCGCCATGACCCAGCGCCTGGCCGCCAACGGCAATGTGGCCGCGTGGCAGGAAGCCAGCATCGGCGCCGAGAGCAACGGCCTGCGCCTGACCGAAGTGCGCGTGAACGTGGGAGACAGCGTCAAGGCCGGGCAGGTGCTGGCCACCTTTGCCGCCGAGATGGTGCAGGCCGACGTTGCCCAGGCACGCGCCAGCCTGCTGGAGGCCAAGGCCCATGCGGCCGAGGCGGCGTCCAACGCCGAGCGCGCACGCACGCTACAGGCCAGCGGCGCCTTGAGCGCGCAGCAGATCGAGCAATACACCACTGCCGCCCAGGCCGCGCAGGCCCGGGTCGAGGCGGCCCAGGCCTTGCTGCAGGCGCAGCAGCTGCGCTTGCAGCACACCCTGGTGCGCGCACCGGACCACGGCGTCATCAGCGCCCGCAGCGCCACCGTGGGCGCCGTGGTGGGTGCAGGCACCGAGCTGTTCCGCATGGTGCGCAAGGGGCGGCTGGAATGGCGCGCCGAAGTCACCGCCACCGAGCTGGGCCGCCTGCGTCCCGGCACGGCAGCCCAGGTCACGGCGGCCAGCGGCGCCAGCGTGCAGGGCCAGCTGCGCATGGTGGCCCCCACGGTGGACCCGCAAACGCGCAACGCCCTGGTCTATGTGGACCTGCCCGCGCACCCCGACCTGCGCGCGGGCATGTTTGCGCGCGGTGAATTCCTGCTCGGCCAGAGCGACGCGCTGACCGTTCCGCAAGATGCGCTGGTGGTGCGTGAGGGCTTCACCTACCTCTTCGTGCTGGGCGCAGACCAGCGCGTGCAACGGCTCAAGGTGCAGCCCGGACGGCGCTCGGGCGAGCGGGTAGAGATTCTTTCGGGCCTGGACGCCGGTGCGCCGGTGGTGGTGCGTGGCGCGGGCTTCCTCAACGATGGGGACCTGGTGCGCGTGGCCTCGGGCCCCGAGAAATCCGAAGAAAAACCGGCTGCAGCGCCTGCCAATCAAGCGCAACCAGCTATCAAATAAGGAGCATTCAGCATGAATGTATCCACCTGGTCGATCAAGAACCCCATCCCGGCACTGATGCTGTTTGTGCTGCTGTGCTTTGGCGGCCTGCTGTCCTTCAACGCCATGAAGGTGCAGAACTTCCCCGACATCGACCTGCCCACCATCTCGGTCACCGTGGCGCTGCCCGGCGCCGCGCCGGCGCAGCTCGAAAACGACGTGGCGCGCAAGATCGAGAACAGCATCGCCACGCTGCAAGGCCTCAAGCACATCTACACCAAGATCCAGGACGGCGGCGCCACGGTGACGGCCGAATTCCGCCTGGAGAAACCCACGCAGGAGGCGCTGGACGATGTGCGCTCGGCCGTGGCGCGCGTGCGCGGCGACCTGCCCGGCGATGTGCGCGACCCCATCGTCACCAAGATGGACCTGGCCGCGCAGCCGGTGCTGGCCTTCACCATTGCATCGAGCCGCATGGACGACGAGGCGCTGTCCTGGTTTGTGGACAACGACGTGGCAAAGAAGCTGCTCACCGTGCGCGGCGTGGGCGCCGTCAACCGCGTGGGCGGTGTGGAGCGCCAAGTGCATGTGGCACTCGACCCGCTCAAGCTGCAGGCCCTGGGCACCACGGCGGCCGACATCTCGCGCCAGCTGCGCCAGGTGCAGCAGGAGAGCGCGGGCGGCCGCACCGACCTGGGCGGCAGCGAGCAGCCCGTGCGCACCCTGGCCACGGTGCAGACGGCACAGGAGCTGGCCGGCCTGTCGCTGGCGCTGCCCGACGGGCGCGCGGTGCGCCTGGACCAGCTCGCCACGGTGCGCGACACCTTTGCCGAGCCGCGCGCGCTGGCGCTGCTCGACGGCCAGCCGGTGGTGGGCTTCGAAGTAGCGCGCAGCAAGGGCGCGAGCGAGGTCGAGGTCGGCGCCGCCGTGCAGGCCGCACTGGCAGAGCTGCGCGCACAGCACCCCGGCCTGGAAATCACCGAGGCCTTCAACTTCGTCGCCCCGGTGCAGGAGGAATACGACGGCTCCATGCACCTGCTGTATGAGGGCGCACTGCTGGCGGTGCTGGTGGTGTGGCTGTTCCTGCGCGATGCGCGGGCCACCTTCGTTTCGGCCGTGGCTCTGCCGCTGTCGGTCATTCCGGCGTTCATCGGCATGTACCTGCTGGGCTTTTCCATCAACGTCATCACGCTGCTGGCGCTGTCGCTGGTGGTGGGCATTTTGGTGGACGACGCCATCGTGGAGGTGGAGAACATCGTGCGCCACCTGCGCATGGGCAAGTCCCCTTACCAGGCGGCCATGGAGGCGGCCGACGAGATCGGCCTGGCGGTGATCGCCACCACCTTCACGCTGATCGCGGTGTTCCTGCCCACGGCCTTCATGAGCGGCATTGCGGGCAAGTTCTTCAAGCAGTTCGGCTGGACGGCCTCGCTCGCGGTGTTCGCCAGCCTGGTGGTGGCGCGCCTGCTCACGCCCATGATGGCCGCCTACCTCCTCAAGCCCATCGTGGGCACGCACCACGAACCGCGCTGGATGGGCGTGTACCTGCGCTGGGCCGCCTGGTGCGTGCGCCACCGCTGGACCACGTTCGCGGCCACCATCGCCTTCTTCATCGGCTCGCTCGCGCTCATCCCACTGCTTCCCACGGGCTTCATCCCGCCCGACGACAACTCGCAGACCCAGGTGTACCTGGAGCTGCCGCCCGGCGCCACGCTGGCGCAAACGCGCGCGGTGGCCGAGGACGCACGCCAGCGCGTGATGGGTGTGGCGCATGTGAAGAGCGTGTACACCACCATTGGTGGCGGCACGGCCGGGGCCGACCCCTTCATGGGCAGCGGCAACACCGAAACACGCAAGGCCACGCTGACCATCCAGCTCGCACCGCGTGGCGAGCGCCCGCGCAAGCAAGGCATTGAGCAGGGCATCCGCACCGCGCTGGAAAGCCTGCCCGGCGTGCGCTACAAGGTAGGCTTGGGCGGCTCGGGCGAGAAGTTCATTCTGGTGCTCACGGGCGACGATCCGCAGGCGCTCAACAGCGCCGCGCTGGCCGTGGAGAAAGACCTGCGCACCATTCCCGGCCTGGGCAACATTGCGTCCACCGCCAGCCTGGTGCGCACCGAGATTGCCGTGCGCCCTGACTTTGCGCGCGCTGCCGACCTGGGCGTGACCAGCAGCGCGATCGGCGAGACGCTGCGTATCGCCACCCTGGGCGACTACGATGTGGCACTGCCCAAACTCAACCTGGCCTCGCGCCAGGTGCCCATCGTCGTCAAGCTGCAAGATGGTGCGCGCCAGGACCTGGCCCTGCTCGAACGCCTGGCGGTGCCGGGCAGCAAGGGGCCGGTGCTGCTGGGCCAGGTGGCGCAGCTGGAGTTCAGTGGCGGCCCGGCCGTGGTGGACCGCTACGACCGCGCGCGCAACGTCAACCTGGAGGTGGAACTCTCGGGCCGGCCGCTGGGCGACGTGACGCAGGAAGTGCAGCAACTGCCCTCACTGCGCAACCTGCCGCCCGGCGTGCGCCAGGTGACGGTGGGCGACGCCGAGGTGATGGGCGAACTGTTCGCCAGCTTCGGCCTGGCCATGCTCACCGGCGTGCTGTGCATCTACATCGTGCTGGTGCTGCTGTTCAAGGACTTCCTGCACCCGGTCACCATCCTGGCGGCACTGCCACTGTCGCTGGGCGGGGCCTTCGTGGGCCTGCTGATCGCGCAGAAGAGCTTCTCCATGCCCTCGCTCATCGGGCTCATCATGCTCATGGGCATTGCCACGAAGAACTCCATCCTGCTGGTCGAGTACGCCATCCTGGCACGGCGCGAACACGGCCTCTCGCGCTTTGACGCACTGATGGACGCCTGCCACAAGCGCGCACGCCCCATCATCATGACCACGCTGGCCATGGGCGCAGGCATGCTGCCCATCGCCATCGGCTTTGGTGCGGCAGACCCCACGTTCCGCTCGCCCATGGCGGTGGCGGTGATTGGCGGTCTGATCACTTCCACGTTCCTGAGCCTGCTGGTGATTCCGGCCGTGTTCACCGGTGTGGACGACCTGGGCCAATGGTTCGGCCGCATGGCACGCAGGCTGCGCCGATCGCCCCCGGCAAGCCACTGAAGGCGACGTGAACCTTGCGGTAAATCAGGTGTCCATGGAAATGGCGCCTGAAACCTGGGGTTTGCGTGCTTTTGCCCCCCAGGGGGGCGGCCGATAATGCGGCCACACCATGAACCTCGTACCGCTCAGCATCGACTCCATCCACTTCGGCCAGCCGCTGCCCTTTGTGCTGCGCGGCGCCGATGGAACGCTGCTGGCGCAAAAGGGCTACATCATCCGCAACCGCGACGACCTGAAGCTGCTGCTGGCACGCGGGGTGCAGCTGTATGTGGACACGGATGAGTCCGGCGAAAGCCACCGCGCCTATGTCGCGGGCTTGCAGCGCATGCTGATCGCCGACACCAACATCGGTGAAATCGCCAGCATGAAGATCAGCGCGGTGGAGCCCGTGGAGCGCAACCGCCCGAACACCGGCCCGGCCGACTGGCCCGAGCTCCAGGAACGCGCGACCAAGCTGCTGCGCTTTCCTCAGGGGGGTGACTTCGGGTCGCGCTTTCAGGCGCTGCACGAGGAGCTGCTGCGCCACACGACCCAGACCCCGGACGCCACGGTGCTGGCGCTGATCTACCTGTCGGCCCAGGAAACCCGGCTCTACAGTGCCACGCACGCCATGCTGGTGTCCTGCGTGTGCATGCTGACGGCGCGCGAGGTGCTCAACTGGCCCGAAGCCAAGGTGCTGACGCTGGGCCGCGCGGCCCTGAGCATGAACCTGGCCATGACCGAGCTGCAGGACCAGCTGGTGCAACAGGCGCACCCCCTGACGGCCACCCAGATCGCCATCGTGGAGAACCACGCCACCCGCTCCGAGGCCTTGCTGCGCCAGCTGGGTGTGGCCGACCCGGTCTGGCTGGAGGCCGTGCGCAGCCACCACCACCGCCTGCCTGGCCCGCTGAACGACAAGACCGAAGCCCAGCAGATGGCACGCCTGATACAGCGTGCCGACATCTTTGCCGCCCGCCTGGCACCGCGCGCGACACGCTGGCCCATGCCCGTGACCGCCGCAATGCAAGCCAGCTACTACGACGAGGAGCAGCATGTGGACGCCGCAGGCGCCGCCATCGTCAAGGCCCTGGGCATCTACCCGCCCGGCGCGTTCGTGCGCCTGGCCACGCAAGAGATCGCCGTGGTGCTCAAACGCGGGCCGTCGGCCACCACGCCGCGCGTGGCAGTGGTGATGAACCGCTCGGGCATGCCCACGGGCGAACTCATCCCGCGCAACACGGCGCAGCCCTCGTGCAAGATCACCGGCCCGGTGGCGCACAAGGATGTGCGCGTGCAGATTCCGGTCACCCGCCTGATCGCCATGGTCTGAGGCCCGGTTCCGGGCCGCGTCAGGCGGTGGCGTGCTGGGCGCGCCAGCGCGCCACCTCGGAGTGCAACTCGCCCAGCACCGGCAACGCGCGCACCCCCGCCAATCCGCGCACGCCCTGCGCAGCACCCCGGCCACCCGCCCAGACCTGCACCTTGGGCGCCAGCTGGGCCCGCAGGGTCTTGAGTCCGGCGTGTACCGCCTGCGGCCCCATCACCGAGGAAAAGCTCAGCGCCACGATGTCCGTGCGCTCCGCCTGCACGGCCCGCACGATGTCGGCAATCGGCGTCTGCGGGCCCAGCGACAGGCAGTGGCAGCCCTCCAGCGCCAGCAACGCCTGTGCCATCAGCAGGCCCAGGCCATGCGCCTCCTGCGGCAGCGTGGTCAGCAGCACGCGGGGGGCCGCGTCGGGCGCCGGTGCCGGTACGGCGGCAATGGCGTTGCGCAGCACCCCGGTCATGCATTCGGTGTAGAGGTGCTCCTCGTACACCTGGATGCGTCCTTGCACCCAGGCCTCGCCCACGGCGGTGGTCAAGGGCGCCACCAGCGTGGTGACAAAGCGCACCAGCCCCATGCGCAAGGCCGCCTGGCCCAGCATGTGGCGCAGCGCGTACATGTCGTGCTGCTCCACGGCGCGCAAGCCCTCCAGCACCTGTTCGGCCACGCCTTCGGGGGCCGGCACCATGGCCGGTGGTTCTGGCGGTGATTCGGCTCCCCCCAGGTTCTGCAACTCCTGCGGCGCCAGGCCCACGATGCGGCCAGGCCGGTGCCCCGCGTCCATCAGGCGGCGGATGGTGCGCAGGCGCTCGACCTGGTCTGCCGGATAGCAGCGGTCGCCCGCCGCATCGCGCTCAGGGCGCGGAAAGCCGTAGCGCCGCTCCCAGACGCGCAAAGTGTCCTTGGACAGGCCGGTGTCACGCTCCACCGCAGCAATGGAATAGAGCACAGGCGCCATACCGGCAGGGTCGTGTTGCATAGGTGAGGTGCTCAAGGGGTCGGAGGTCCGGCTGCGGAACTGCGCATTGTCAGGGGAAATTCACAGGCCCTGCAGAGTTGGACAAACTGTGCTTAAATTCTATCACTGTCCTAGACAAAAAAGGATTTGTCCAATGCGAACCCTGACCTCCCACTCCTGCCCTGGCGCCCAGGTTCCAGGGTGGCACGCCCCCGGAGCACGGCGCGTCGGTGGCGCGCCTTGCAAAAATTTGCACAACAGGGTCTGGAACTTTGACAACCCGGCCCCACTCTATGCAGCACAGGTTTTGGTGTTGCGAAGCCTTTCCTGCCTGAGGGCAGTGACTGAAACCCTGGAGCGCTTCTCCTCCCTCCCTCTCTTCTTCGTTTCGGGACGCTTCGCAACCTTTTTCTTCCTGCCGACCCCCGGCACCGGGGGTCGGCCATGAGAGTCGCCATCATTGGTTCCGGCGTTGCCGGTCTGGGCGCCGCGCACCAGTTGCGCGGCCGGGCACAGGTCACCCTGTTCGAGGCGGGCGCCTACTTCGGCGGCCATGCCCACACGGTCGATGTCACGCTGCCCGGCGCCCACGGCCCGGTCACCCACGGGGTGGACACGGGCTTTCTGGTCTTCAACGAACGCACCTACCCCCAGCTCCTGAAGCTGTTTGCCGATCTGGGCGTGGCGCAGGCGCGCTCGGACATGTCGTTCTCGGTGCAGGTGCCCGGCGTGCGCGGGGGCGGGCCGCTGGAGTGGAGCGGCACCAGCCTCTCCACCGTGTTTGCCCAGCGCGGCAACCTGGCACGCCCGCGCTTCTGGGGCATGCTGGCGGACCTGCTGCGCTTCAACCGCCTGTGCACACGCCTGGCCGAGCGCCCCATGGACAGCGCGCTGATGCAGCCGCTGGGCGACTTTCTGCAGGCGCACCGCTTTGGCGATGCCTTCCGCGACTGGTACCTGCTGCCCATGCTGGGCTGCATCTGGAGCTGCCCCACGGACCAGATGCTGCGCTTTCCGGTGGCCACCATGATCCGCTTCTGCCACAACCACGGGCTCATCCAGATCACCGACCGCCCGCAGTGGTGGACCGTGGCCGGGGGCTCGCGCCGCTATGTGGAAAAGATCGTGAGCGGCATTGCCGACAAGCGCCTGAACACCCCCGTGCGCCGCATCGAGCGCGACGCCAGCGGCGTGCGCGTGCACACCGATGGCCATGCCGAGCATTTTGACCACGTGGTACTGGCCACCCATCCCGACCAGGCCCTCGCCCTGCTCGCCCAGCCCAGCCCGAAGGAGCGCGCCTTGCTGGGTGCCATCCGCTACCAGGACAACGAAGCCGTGCTGCACACCGACACGCAGGTACTGCCACGCGCACGCAGCGCCTGGGCCGCCTGGAACTACGAACGCGCCGCCGATCCCGGCCAGGAGTCGGCCCGCGTGTGCCTGCACTACCTCATCAACCGCCTGCAGCCCTTGCCGTTCACGCAGCCGGTGATCGTGTCGCTCAACCCGGTGCGGCCCATTGCGCAGGAGCAAGTGCTGGGGCGCTACACCTACGCCCACCCCGTGTTCGACGGGGCCGCCATCCGCGCCCAGGCGCTGCTGCCGCAGTTGCAGGGGCGCCAGCACACCTGGTTCTGCGGTGCCTGGATGGGCTATGGCTTCCACGAAGACGGGCTCAAGGCCGGCCAGGAAGCCGCCCGTTCTCTGCTGGCCCACGCCCAGCAGCCCCTGGCGGAGGCCGCATGAACCGCCCACTGCCCGCACTGCCGCACCTGGGCTTTGGCCATGTGCACCACCGCCGCCTGCGGCCGCGCACCCACGCCTTCACCTACCGCACCTTCTTTTTGCTGCTGCCCATGCGCGCCCTGGCGCAGCAGACTGCGCTGGCATGCAACCGGCCCGCACCCATCAGCTTTTACGACCGCGACCATGGCGACGGGCGCAGCCCACAGCAAGGCGGCGCGCTGGCCTGGCTGCTGGAACTGCTGCGCCGCGAAGGCATTGACGATGCCGACGGCGACATCTGGCTGCACTGCTACCCGCGCGTGTGGGGCTACACCTTCAAGCCCGTGAGCTTCTGGTACTGCCACCGCGCTGACGGCACGCTGCGCGCCATCGTGGTCGAGGTCAACAACACCTTTGGCGAGCGCCACTGCTACCTGCTGGAAGACCCCCCAACCGGCGCCACGCTGACGGCACGCAAGGTCTTTCATGTGTCGCCTTTTTGTGAGGTGCGTGGCAACTACGCCTTTCGCTTTCAGACCCACAGCACCCGCGACGGCCTGCCGCGCAGCCAGGTACACATTGATTTGAACGACGAGCAGGGCCTGCTGCTGCACACCAGCGTGAGCGGTCGGCTCGAACCCGTGACGCCCCAAACCCTGCGCCGCGCGCTGTGGCGCTACCCGGTCATGACACTGGCGGTGATCGCACGCATCCACTGGCAGGCGCTGCGCCTGTGGCTGTTGCGTGTGGGTTTCCACACCAAGCCGCCCGCCCCCACCGAATCCGTGACGCGCTGAACGCGCAGCCCCAGGAGAACCGCCATGCACAGCCCTTCTGCCTCCACCACCGCACCCCTGTGCCTGCCCCCAGGCATTCCGGCCAGCGCCCGCACCGCCCTGCGCCTGCTGCAACGCCTGCAGCACGGCAGCCTCACGCTGCGCCTGCCCGACGGCAGCCTGCAACACTTCGGCCCCGGCGGCGGCCCGAGCGCTGCGCTCACGCTGCACAACTGGAACGTGTTTGCGGCGGCGCTGCGCTCGGGCGACATCGGCTTTGCCGAAAGCTACTTTGCGGGCGACTGGACCACGCCGCAGCTCACCGACCTGCTCAAGCTGCTGATCGCCAACCGCCACGCCGTGCAGGACATGGTCTATGGCCACTGGGCCGGGCGGCTGCTGTACCGGCTGCGCCACCTGCTCCACCGCAACACGCGCCGCGGCAGCCGCAGCAACATCCAGGCGCACTACGACCTGGGCAATGCTTTCTACCAGCGCTGGCTGGACCCGAGCATGAACTACTCGTCCGCCTGGTTCCAGGGCGACCTGGCAGGCGACCTGACCCAGGCCCAGCACGCCAAGGTGCGCCGCGCCCTGCAGCAGGTGCGCCTGCAACCGGGCCAGCGCCTGCTGGAGATTGGCTGCGGCTGGGGTGCACTGGCGGAAAAGGCCGCGGATGAATTCGGCGCACAAGTGACCGGCGTGACCCTGTCCACCGAGCAGCTCGCCTTTGGGCGCGAGCGTCTGCAACGCCAGGGCCTGCAGGGCGACCTGCGCCTGCAGGACTACCGCGACATCGACGACGCGCCCTTTGATGCCATCTGCTCCATCGAAATGGTCGAGGCCGTGGGCCAGGACTACTGGCCGACCTACTTCGAGACCGTGGCGCGCCTGCTGCGTTCCGGTGGCCGGGCGTGCATCCAGAGCATCGTGATCGACGACGCGCTGTTCCCGCGCTACATCCGCTCGACCGATTTCATCCAGCAGTACATCTTCCCCGGCGGCTGCCTGCCCTGCCCGGCCGAGTTCCGCCGCGCGGCACAGGCCGCAGGCCTGCAGGTGGAAGACGCGTTTGCCTTTGGCGCCGACTACGCCGAGACCCTGCGCCGCTGGCGCGAGCGCTTTGTGGCCGAACGCGCCCAGGTGCTGCAGCAAGGCTACGACGAGCGCTTTGCCCACATCTGGGAGTTCTACCTGGCGTACTGCGAGGCCGCCTTCGCCATGGGCGACATCGACGTGGTGCAGTACACACTGGTCAAGCCCTGATACCCCAGAATGCTATGAAATTCATAGCTATTGCCGCTTTATCCATAAGCGCTACAGCCTTTTTTTGCATGCAAACCGCCCATGCCAGCGGACACAGTGCGCCGGTGCAGGCCAGCGCACCACTGGCCGGTGCAGTGCCTGCGGGCGAAGGGGTGCTGCGCTTTTGGGGCCTGGAGATCTACCACGCCCGCCTGTGGGTGCCACCCGCGTTTGATGCACAGGACTGGGCCGCCCACCCGCTGGCGCTGGAGCTGACCTACCGGCGCGGCTTCGACGCCGCTGCCATCGCCCGACGCTCGCTCGAAGAAATGCGCCGCCAGGGGCCGCTGGACGAGGCGCTGGCCCAGCGCTGGGAGCAGCAGTTGCGCGCCGCACTGCCGCAGGTGCAGCCGGGCGACCGCGTGGTGGGCCTGTACCGGCCCGGCGCAGGCGTGCAGTTTCTGCACAACGGCAAGCCCCATGGCAGCGTGGCCGATGCCGCCTTTGGCGCGCGCTTCATGGGCATCTGGCTGGCGCCGCAAACCTCGGAGCCCGCACTGCGCGAGGCACTGCTGGCCCTGCCGCGCTGAGGCCAGGCTGAGAGTCCCCCCATGACCGCCACCACCTCGCTCAGCACCGCCCAGGGCCTGCACTACGGCCTGCTGGGCATGCCGCTGGCCTTTGTGGCGCTGCCGCTGTACGTGCTGCTGCCGCACCACTACGCCAGCCAGTACGGCATGCCGCTGGCCACGCTGGGCGCTGTGCTGCTGGCGGCGCGGCTGTTCGACGCCTTCACCGACCCGCTGCTGGGGCGCTGGAGCGACCGGCTGCTGGCACGCTCCCACGGCGCACTGCTGACTGCTGCTGCGCTGGCCTGCGCGGTGCTGGCGCTGGGCCTGGCCGCACTGTTCCTGCCGCCCGTGCGCGGTGTGCAGGCGCTGGCGGCCTGGGCGCTGGCGGCACTGCTCGTCACCAGCCTGGCCTACAGCCTGGTCAGCATCGCGCACCAGGCCTGGGGCGCACTGCTGGGCGGCAACGAGGCGCAGCGCAGCCGCATCGTCGCCTGGCGCGAGGCGGCTGCGCTGGTGGGCGTGGTACTCGCCTCCGTGCTGTCATCGCTGGCAGGGGTAGGCGCACTGGTGGCCGTGTTGGCCGTGCTGCTGGCAGCCGGGTGGCTGGCCTGGGCGCGGGCACCACGCCCGGCGCTGACCCCGAGTGCGGGTGCGGCCATGCCCTGGTCCGCCCTCTGGCAACCCTGGCGCCAGGCGGCGTTTCGGCGCCTGATGGCGGTGTTCGTGCCCAGCGGCATTGCCAGTGCCATACCGGCCACGCTGGTGCTGTTCTTCATCGATGACCGGCTGCAATTGCCCGCCAACGTGCAAGGCGCCTTTCTGGGTGCGTATTTTCTGAGCGCGGCGCTGTCCATGCCGCTGTGGCTGCGCGCCGTACCGCGCTGGGGGCTGGCGCGCACCTGGCTGGCAGGCATGCTGCTGTCGGTGGCGGTGTTCATCGGCGCGGCCACGCTGGGCGCGGGCGATGCCTGGCCCTTTGCGCTGGTGTGCGTGCTCTCGGGCCTGGCCCTGGGCGCCGACCTGGCCCTGCCCGGCGCGCTGCTGGCCGGAGTGATTGCGCAGGACGGCGGCGATGCGCGCCACGGCGGCGCCTACTTCGGCTGGTGGAACCTGGCGGCCAAGCTCAACCTGGCGCTGGCCGCCGGGCTGGCGCTGCCGCTGCTGGGCCTGTGGGGCTATGCCCCCGGTGCGCGCAGCGAAGACGCGCTGCTGCCGCTGACCCTGGCCTACGCCGTGCTGCCCTGCGCGCTCAAGCTGCTGGCCGCCGCCTGCCTGTACCTGCTGATCCTGCGGCCACGTGCCGCGCCCACGGCCCTGGTGGCCCCAAGGAGTTTGTGATGCGACGCCGCCTTTTCATTGCCGCCACGGCCAGCACCTCCCTGTGGCTGAGTGCCTGTGCCAGCCAGTCGCTGGAGGGCTATGCCCAGGAGCGCCCGGTGCTGGACCTGGCGCGCTACTTCAACGGCGTGGTGGATGCACACGGCATCTTCCAGGACCGCAGCGGCCAGATCGTGCGCCGCTTCACGGTGGTGATGGACTGCCGCTGGGAGGGCGACCAGGGCGTGCTGGACGAGGCCTTCACCTATTCCGACGGCAGCACCCAGCGCCGCGTGTGGCGGCTCACGCGCCACGCCGACGGGCGCTACACCGGCCGCGCCGACGATGTGGTGGGCACCGCCGAGGGGCGCACCGTGGGCAACGCCTTCCGCTGGCAGTACACGCTGGCGCTGCCGGTGGACGGGCGCGTGATCGAGGTGCAGTTCGACGACTGGATGTACCTGATCGACGAGCGCGTGATGCTCAACCGCGCCACCATGCGCAAGTTCGGCGTCACGCTGGGCGAAGTCACCCTGTCGTTCTCCCGGCGCAGCCCATGACCCTGGCCCTGAACCCGCCCCTGCGCCACTGGCAGGGCCGCCGCGTGTGGATCGTGGGGGCCTCCAGCGGCATTGGCCGCGCCACGGCCTCCCTGCTGCATGCGCGCGGGGCGCAGGTGATCGTGTCGGCACGCAACGCCCAAGCACTGCAGGACTTTGTGGCCGCCCACCCCGGCAGCCAGGCGTTGCCCTGCGACGCTACCGACCCTGCCCAGGTGCAGCGCTGCGCGGCCCAGGTGCTGGCCGCTGGCACGCCCACCCTGGTGTGCTACTGCGCGGGCACCTACCAGCCGCTGCGCGCCAACGCCTGGAACCTGGGCGTGATGCAACAGCACCTGGCCGTGAACTACATCGGCGCCCTGCACCTGCTGGACGCTGTGCTGCCTGCGCTGCGCACCGCGGCAGCGCAGGGCCAGGCAGCACACATCAGCCTGGTGGGCAGCGTGGCGGGTTTTCGCGGCCTGCCGCAGGGCCTGGCCTACGGGCCGACCAAGGCGGCGCTGATCCACCTGGCCGAAGTGCTGTACCTGGACCTGCGCCCGCTGGGGCTGGGGGTGAGCATCGTGAACCCCGGCTTTGTCGAAACACCGCTGACCGCAGGCAACGACTTTCGCATGCCCGCCCTGCTGGAGCCCGAAGCCGCCGCCGCTGCCGTGGTGCGCGGCTGGGAGCAGGGGCGCTTTCACATCCACTTTCCGCGCCGCTTCACCAACGTACTGCTGGGCCTGCGCCTGCTGCCCTACCGTGCGTACTTTGCGGCGGTGCGCCGTTTCACAGGCCTGTGATGACTTCTTCCAGCCCCACACCCACCTCCGAAGCCATCACCCGCGTGGTGGATTTCTTCGAGCACCTGCAGCCCGCCGATCTGGCGCAACTGGGCCAGTTTTACGCCAGCAATGCCCGCTTCAAGGACCCGTTCAACGAGGTGCAGGGCCTGGCCGCAATCGAGGGCATCTTCCGCCACATGTTTGCGGCACTGGAGCACCCGCACTTCGTCATCACCGGCCGCGTGGAGCAGGGGCCACAGTGCTTTCTGACCTGGGAGTTCCGCTTCGCCTTCCGGTCCTACGCCCAGGGCGTGGAACAGACCATCCACGGCGCCACGCACCTGGTGCTCGACGACGCGCAACGCATCACGCTGCACCGCGACTACTGGGACGCGGCCGAGGAGCTGTACGAAAAGCTGCCGGGCCTGCGCGTGCTGATGCGCTGGCTGAAAAAGCGTGCCAGCCAGTGACGCGTCCCCTTTCGTTTCTTGTTCATCCAGGAGTGTGAAGCCATGTTCTTGCTGCCAACGCGTCTTTTTCTGTGCACCGCCGCGCTGCTGGGCGCCGGTGCCGCCCTGGCCCAGCCCGCCACCGAATCCGCCTGGGGCGTGGGGCTGGGCGTCAACCTCAAGCAATAGGCTTATGCCGGCATGGGCACCCGCACCACGGTGATTCCCTTGCTGAGCTACGAAAACCGCTGGGTCCGGGTGGCCGAGCCGGTGCTGGACCTCAAGCTCCCAGCGCACGGCCCGATGGTGATGGCCTTGCGCGCACGCTACGCCTTTGAGGACGGCTATGAGCCCGACGATGCGCCCGTACTCAACGGTATGGCCGAGCGCAAGTCGGGGGTGTGGCTGGGCGCCCATGTGCTGTGGCGCGGCAGCCTGGCCGACCTGGGTGCCGAATGGCTGGCCGACGCCTCGGGCCACAGCAAGGGCCAGCGCTTGCGCCTGTCCGCCGAACGGACCTGGCGCATGGGTTCGGTGGGCATGACACCGCGCCTGGCCGTGCAGTGGAACGACCGCAAGACCATGGATTACTACTACGGTGTGCGCGCCAGCGAGGCCCTGCCCGGCAGGCCCGCCTACCGCGCGGGCGCGGCCACCCATGTCGAACTGGGGCTGCGCAGCACCTACACCTGGGCGCCGCAGCACAGCGTCTATCTGGACCTGAGCGCCACCCGGTTGGGCAGCGGCGCGCGCCACAGCCCGCTGGTGGACGGCAGCACCGAGTCGGCGCTGCGCCTGGGGTACCTGTACCGGTTCTGAAACCGGCGGGTCAGGCGGGCTTGGTGTCGGCAAAGCTCGCGCGCTGCGCGAGCTTGTCCATGAGCTTGGCCAGGTTGGGGTATTCGGCGCGCCAGCCGATGTCTGGGAAGCGGAACTCCAGCCAGCCCAGCGCGCAACCCACGGCAATGTCGGACAGGCTCAGGTGGATGCCGCTGCAAAAGGGCTTGTCGCCCAGGCCCTGCGCCATGGCCTTGAGGCTGGCGTGCACCTTGTCCATCTGCCGGTCGATCCAGGCCTGGCTGCGCTCGCTGGGCTTGCGGCCTTCAAAGGTGTTTTCCAGGCGCACCAGGATGGCGGCGTCGAGCAGGCCGTCGGCCAGCGCTTCCCAGGTCTTGACCTCGGCGCGCTCGCGGCCGGTGGATGGAATCAGCTTGCCCACGGGGGAAAGGGTGTCGAGGTATTCCACGATCACGCGCGAGTCGAACACGGCTTCGCCCCCTTCCATGACCAGGCAGGGCACCTTGCCCAGCGGGTTGGAGGCGGCGATCCGGGTGTCGGCAGACCAGACGTTGTCCAGCAGGAACTGGTAGTCGAGCTTCTTTTCCGCCATCACGATGCGCACTTTGCGCACATAGGGGCTGGTGGTGGATCCGATCAGTTTCATGGTTCTGCTTCCCCAAGGGGCGTCGAGGCGTCGGGGGGACGCCGGGCCGCTGATTCTATCGACAGCCGCCCACGCCCGCCTGACGCCCAAAGCACCCAATGATGCGCCCCGCCTACAATGTCACGCCATGAGCCAGACCACCATCACCGCCCTTTCTCCGCTGGACGGCCGCTACGCCGCCAAGCTTGCCCCGCTGCGCCCCATCATGAGCGAGCACGGCTACATGCACCGCCGCGTTCAGGTCGAAATCGCTTGGTTCATTGCGCTGTCGGACGCCGGTTTTGCTGAATTCAAGCCCCTTTCCACCGGAGCACGTGCTTACTTGCTGAGTCTGGTCAAGAATTTTTCCGAGCAGGATTCGGCCGCCATCAAGGACATCGAAAAAACCACCAACCACGACGTCAAGGCGGTGGAGTACTGGATCAAGTCCAAGTTCGAGGCCCGCCCCGAGCTGGAAAAGGCCGCCGAGTTCGTGCACTTTGCCTGCACCAGCGAAGATATCAACAACACCAGCCACGCGCTGCAACTGCGTGCCGGGCGCGACCAGGTGCTGCTGCCCGCGCTGGAGCGCATCGTGCAGCGCCTGCGCGAGATGGCGCACCAGTACGCCGACGTGCCCATGCTCAGCCGCACGCACGGCCAGACCGCCAGCCCCACCACCGTGGGCAAGGAGCTGGCCAACGTGGTGGTGCGCCTGAGCGCCGCCTGCACCGCCATCGCCGAGGTCAAGATCCTGGGCAAGATGAACGGCGCCGTGGGCAACTACAACGCCCACCTGTCGGCCTGGCCCGACTTCGACTGGGAGGCCTTCAGCCGCAAGGTCGTGGAGACGCCCGAGCCGCTGGGCCTGGGCCTGACCTTCCAGCCCTACAGCATCCAGATCGAGCCGCACGACTACATGGCGCAGCTGTTCGACGCCACGGCGCGCGCCAACACCATCCTGGTGGACCTGTCGCGCGACATCTGGGGCTATGTGAGCCTGGGCTACTTCAAGCAAAAGCTCAAGGCGGGCGAGATCGGCTCCTCGACCATGCCGCACAAGGTCAACCCCATCGACTTTGAAAACGCCGAGGGCAACCTGGGCCTGGCCAACGCGCTTTTGCGCCACCTGTCGGAGAAGCTCCCCGTCAGCCGCTGGCAGCGCGACCTGACCGACAGCACCGTGCTGCGCAACATCGGCGTGGCCATGGGCTACAGCGTGCTGGCCTACTCCTCGCTGATGACCGGGCTGAACAAGCTCGAACTCAACGAGGAAGCCCTGGCCGCCGACCTGGACGCCGCCTGGGAAGTGCTGGCCGAGCCCATCCAGACCGTGATGCGCCGCTACGGCGTGCCCGGCGCCTACGAAAAGCTCAAGGAAGTGACGCGCGGCAAGAGCGTGACAGCCCAGGCGCTGCACGGCCTGATCCAGGGCCTGGACATTCCCCAGGCCGACAAGGACCGCCTGCTCGCCATGACGCCCGCCAGCTACGTGGGCAAGGCGGCAGAGCTGGCACGGCGCGTCTGATTTTTTTGAATGATTTTGGCCTCCAGCGCTTATCCAACAAGCGCTTGCAGCTACCTTTTCTATAGCACATGGCCCTCAAATCCACCATCTTCAAGGCGAACCTTGCGATCGCCGACATCGACCACGGCTACTACGCCGACCATGCGCTCACCCTGGCACGCCACCCCAGCGAGACCGACGAGCGCATGATGGTGCGGCTGGCGGCGCTGGCCCTGGCCGCGCACCAGCTCAACGACCTGTGCAACGGCGATGGCACCTTGGCCTTTGGTGCAGGCCTGTCGGACCCGGACGACCCGGACGCCTCGCTCACCGACTTCACGGGCCGCAAGCGCGTCTGGATCGAAGTCGGCCAGCCCGAGGACAAACCCCTGGCCAAGGCCTGCAGCAAGGCCGACGCCGTGATCGTCTATTGCTTCCACCATGCGGCCGAGGTGTGGTGGAAAGGCATTGAAACCAAGCTCTCGCGCCTGGATCGGTTGCAGGTCTGGCGCATTCCCGCCGAGTCCGCGCAGGCCCTGGCACAGCTCGCCGAGCGCAGCATGCAGTTGCAGGCCACGGTGCAGGAAGGCGCGCTCACGCTCAGCAGCACCATGGGCAGCGTGCACCTGGAGCCGGTGCGCTGGAAGTGAACCCTTCGGCCTTTTCACTGGAGATGGCATGGAACAGTTTTTGACCCCCGAGTTCTGGGTCGCCGTCGGTCAGATCATCATGATCGACATTCTTCTGGGCGGCGACAACGCCGTCGTCATTGCCCTGGCCTGCCGCAAGCTGCCTGCGCACCAGCGCACCAAGGGCATTCTGTGGGGCACGGCGGGCGCCATCGCGCTGCGTGTGGTGCTGATCTTCTTTGCGCTCACGCTGCTGGCGATTCCGTTCCTCAAACTGGCAGGCGCGGCCTTGCTGGTATGGATCGGCGTCAAGCTGCTGGCGCCCGACCCGGAAGATGACCACGGCAACATCCAGGCCAGCGACAAGCTGCTGGCAGCCGTCAAGACCATCATCGTGGCCGACCTGGTGATGAGCATCGACAACGTCATCGCCATCGCTGGCGCGGCCCAGGGTGCTTCGGGCCACCACCAGATGCCCCTGGTCATCTTCGGCCTGCTGGTGAGCATTCCCATCATCGTGTGGGGCAGCCAGCTCGTCATCAAGCTGATGGACCGCTTCCCCATGATCATCACCCTGGGGGGCATGTTGCTGGGCTGGATCGCGGGCACCATGGTCTTGTCCGACCCCGCCCTGGTCAGCCCCGACACGCTGGCCTGGATGCCCAAGATCGCCCCCGTGGGCGATGCCCTGAAGTACGGCGCGGGCGCGGCCGGTGCCCTGCTGGTGCTGGCACTGGGCAAGTGGATGCTGGCGCGCCAGCAAAGCGCAGCCGCCTGAAGAGCCCCCCTGTGGCCCTGCGGGCCTTCCCCCCGCTCTCGCATTGCTGCGCAATGCGGGCAGGGGGACGCTCCCGGCGCGGCGGGGCGGCCCTTGCGCGGGAGCCCTGGCCTGGGCAGCGCCGGTTTCCTGCGTCACGGGTGGCGGCGCGAGCCGCCATGGATAACTGACATGGGTTTGCGTTATGCTGAATCTATGAAACTCCTTGCCAAATGGCTGCTCAGCGCCTGCGCGCTGCTGTTTGTGGCCTACATCTACGGTGGCGTGCAGGTACAGAGCTTCCCGTCGGCCCTGCTCGCGGCCTTTGTCATCGGGCTGTTCAACGTGGTGCTGCGGCCCCTGCTGGTGCTGCTGACGCTGCCGGTCACCATCGTCACGCTGGGGCTGTTCCTGTTCGTCATCAACGCGCTCATGTTCTGGGCTGCTGCGAGCGTGCTCGACGGCTTCCACGTCACCGGCTTCGGCGCGGCCCTGCTGGGCTCGCTGATCTATTCGGTGCTGGGGCTGGTCATCGAGTCAGCGCTCGGCGGCCTGTTCTCGAAGCAGTGACTCCACGGCACGCAGCCGCGTGTCGATGATGGAGGCCTCCACATGGTCGGCGGCCGTGGTGCTGCGGCGCGCCAGGTCTTGCCCGGCCTTGAAACGGTCCACCGCCGCAGCGTAGTCGTAGCGGGCGGCATGGGCTTCGGCTTCGGCGCGCACGGCACGCAGTGGCACACCTTGGGCCTGCCATAGTTGGGCCAGCTGCAGCCAGGCACCGGCATCGCGCGGGTGCAAGGCCAGCCAGGTCTGCAGGGACTCGGTCTGGGCCGCCAGGGCCGCTGTATCGGGCTGCGGCGCCTTGGTGGCCGCCTGCAGCAGGGCCTGACCCCGCAGCAGCAGTTCGGGCCGGGTGCGCGGATGGGGCGGCAGGTGGCGCAGGGCGGCGCTGGCGTCGCCACCCGCAAGTTCCACCTCCGCAGCCAGCAGCCCGGCCTGGCGCTGCGCCACGGCATCGCCTTGCACGGTTTGCTGCAGGCGGGGAAGCAGCTTGCGCGCCAGCGCAACATCGCGCAGATGGCTGGCTGCCAACGCCGCTGCATACAAGGCCGCTGCCCTGCGGGGCGCAGGCAGTTCAGCAAAGCCGCTGCCCTGGGGCTCGGCCATCCATTGGCGCAGCACGTCGGTGCCGGGGCGCGATTGCACACGCGCACGCGCTGCCATCAGCGCATGCTCCAGCGTGGGCTGCGCCTGTGCGCCCCCGGCGGGCAGGCGCGCCTGCATGTCCGCCTGGCGCTGCGTGGTCAGCGGGTGGCTGCGCAGGTAGGGCCAGGAGCCGTTGTCATTGAGCCGGTTGGCCTGCTGGAGTTTGTCGAACATGGCGACAAAACCCTGGGGCGCAAAGCCTGCGCTGTCCATCAGACCAAAGCCCACGCGGTCGGCTTCGCGCTCCATGTCGCGCGAAAAGTTGAGCTGGTTTTGCACCGCCAGCGCCTGCCCGCCCACCGCCAGCGCCTGCGCAGCTTCGGGGTTCTTGCTCGCCGCCAGCACCGCCAGAATCATGCTGCCCAGCAACAGCGGCGCCTGCTTGCCTTGCTGCGCCACCAGACGGGCAATGTGGCGCTGCGTGACGTGGCTGAGTTCGTGCGCCAGCACCGAGGCCAGCTCGTCACGGCTGGCAGTCACGCCAATCAGGCCCAGGTGCACGCCCAGGTAGCCCCCCGGCAGAGCAAAGGCATTGACGCTGCGGTCGCGGCCCAGCAGTACCTCCCAGGCAAAGCGCTCGTCCAGCTCGGGCGACACCTCACCCTGCGCCCGTGCCGCCGCCAGCAGGGCCTGCCACTGGGTCTGCACGTACTCCACGAGCACCGGGTCGTCCAGGTAGTCGGGGTCGCGGTAGAGCTGGCGGGCAATGCCATCGCCCAGCCGCCGTTCGGCACTGGTGGTCAGTTCAGCGCCGTCGCCCAGGGTGGGGAGTCGGTTCTGCGCCTGTGCCGATACGGGCGCAAGCAGCCCCATCGCTATAAAACCAATAGCTGCCAGCGCTTGCGCACATTGCCTCAGAGGCCATTTTTGCTTTGATCTTTTGGGTGGTGCCGCCAGCAGGGCTTGGGGACCAGTGCAAGAGAGCGATGGGATGCGCATGCCCGTATGATGCCCTGTCTTGCCAAAGTTTCCGCCCAAGTCACAGCTTTACCTATGAACCCCCTCACGCACTTTGACGCCCAGGGCCAGGCCCACATGGTGGATGTGGCTGCCAAGGCGGCCACCCACCGCGTGGCCGTGGCCAGCGGCCGCATTGAAATGTTGCCCGCCACGCTGGCGCTCATCGAGGCCGGCAACGCCAAGAAGGGGGATGTGCTGGGCATTGCCCGCATCGCAGGCATCCAGGGCGCCAAGAAGACCAGCGACCTCATCCCCCTGTGCCACCCCTTGGCACTGACCCGCGTGGCGCTGGACTTTGCCCCCGCCAGCGCACAGTACCCAGGCGCCACCGGCATTGCCTGCACCGCCACGGTGGAAACCGTGGGCCCCACGGGCGTGGAGATGGAGGCCCTCACCGCCGTACAGGTGGCCCTGCTCACCATCTACGACATGTGCAAGGCGGCCGATCGCGGCATGTCCATCCACGAAGTGCGCGTGCTGGAAAAGCACGGGGGCAAGTCGGGGAGTTATGTGGCGGACTGATGCGCGATGCTCCTTGCCAGGCGCAGACTGCTACCATGACCACCTACCCCGGAGCGAGCCATGTCCCTACCCGCACCACAGCCGTTTTTTGATGCCCAAGCCTACCTTGCCTGGGAGGCCGAGCAAAGCACCAAGCACGAGTACCACGACGGGGAAGTGTTTGCGATGGCGGGCGCTTCTGATGCCCATGTGACTGTAGCGCTGAACATTGCCATGGCCCTGCGCAACCACCTGCGCGGCAGCCCCTGCAGCGTGTTCATCTCTGACATGAAGCTGCGCGTGGAAGAAGACAACGCATTTTTTTACCCCGATGTCTTCGTCACCTGCGCCGAGAGCGACCGTGGGCAAAGCCACAGCAAGAGTGCCCCCGTGCTGGTAGTGGAAGTGCTGTCCCCCGCCACCAGCGCCTACGACCGCGGCGCCAAGTTTGCTGCCTACCGCAAGCTGCCCACACTGCGCGAATACGCCCTGATCGACCCCGAGCGCCCGAGCCTCGATTTGTTTCGCCGCGAAGGCGACAGCAAGCGTTGGGTGCTGCACCCCATCGAGGCTGGGGGCCACGTCGAATGGGCCAGTGTGGGCCTGCAAGTGCCGCTGGAGGCCCTGTACGAAGACGTGCCTATGACGACGACGGGGCCACAACCACACCCGGCGCCCGACCAGGCATGAGCGGCTCGCCCGACATCCCGTTCTTCTTCTGCCAGCGTGCATGGTCTTTGGGGTACGCCACCCGGTAGCGCTGCAAATGGAACGCGGCTTCGTCGTCCAGGCCCAGCAGGGTGGCGCTTTCGATCAGGCGCTCGATCACGCGGGGCTCGGGTGAATAGTGCAGCATGCGCAGGGCCAGCGCATGCGCCCGCTCGGCAGTGTCGCGGTTGACCGGCATGGTGGTCAGTTCGGCAAAGGCAATGGCGTCCTTGAACACCCAACTGCCTTGCACCTGCGCCAAGGGGTTGTCGCGCATGGAAGACATGCGCTGCGCCACAGGCGTGTAGATCTGGCTGATGCGGTGGTACTGCCACCCCAGCGCCCCCCAGAGCACCAGACCCGCCACCGCAACCACCGCCCACAGACCCAAGGGCACACGCCGCACGACTTGTACGGCTGCATCCAGCCCACGCCCGCGCCAAAGCAGCGCCAGGGCCCACAGCGTGACCAACTGGAACGGCCCGTACCACAGCGGAAACTCCAGCATGCTGTGCAGGCCCACCACGGCCAGAATGCCCCAGGCCCACTGGCGCACCGGGTCCGTTTCGGCCCAGGGCCTGGCGCGCCAGACCCACCAGGCCACCGCCGCGCATGCCAGAGCCGCCACAGGCAAGCCCAGCTCCACGGCCAGGTGCAGGGGCAGGTTGTGGGCGTTGTCCAGCAGCACGCAAAAGCGCGTCCCCGGGAACAAGGTGATGTAGTGGGCATAGTCCAGCTCGCCCCAGCCCCAGCCCGTCCAGGGCCGCTGCAGGATCAGATGCCAGACATTCGCCCACAGCACGCGGCGGCTGGTGCAGCCCGGGGCCTCGCCGAACCGCTGGAACAGGCCCTCGGCCTGCACGCCCGTCCAGCGCAGCAGCAGGTCGGGCAGCAGCCAGGCGGCCCAGGCGTACAGCAGCAGGCCCGCCAGCGCCAGTGCCAGCGGCAGCGCCCCCAGGGACTTGCGCCACCATGCCAGCAGCACCAGCAGCACCAGCCACTGGGCCAGCCCGGTGCGTGAGGCCGTGGCCGCGCTGCCCACGACCAGCAAGGCCAGCGCCCAGGCCAGCAGCAGACCCAGCCCCACCGCCAGCACCGAATGGCCCCGCGCGCCGTCCGGCCCGGTCCGGGGCACCTGCGCCACCAGCCACCACAGCGTCCACAGGCCCAGGCTCAGGAGCGACGCCTGCTGGTTGCGCTGGCGCAACTGGCCCATGGCCACGCCCGGTTGCGCGGGATGCAGCCAGCCCCACCAGCCATCGGTCTGGCCAAAGTACTGCAGCAGGCCTACGGCACTGCCCAGCAAAGCCGCCAGCAGCACACCCGCCGCGCATTGCCGCGCCAGTGCGTGCCGGCCCGGCGCATCGGGCCGCCGCGCCTGCCACACCAGCAGCAACGCCAGCACCCCGGCACACAGCCAGGCGCACATCAGCGGCCAGAAATTGGTCAGAGGCGCACGGGTGCTGGAGAACAAAAACGGCACTGCCAGCGCCAGCGCGGGCCCCAGGCCGGTCAAGAAATGCATTCGACGGATCAGTTCGATTCGGTTATGGACCTGCCACCGACGGGGGAGACTTTTATGCGGATGTATTCGAAAGCCTGGGCGATGAGATGATCAAGCAACTCATTAAATATGTGTTGCGTTTGGCATTTGAAGCTACCTAATCATCAAAACCATTCACGAATGTGAATCCAAGAATTTTGCCTTGTCGATCTAATAGAACGATGCAGCTCTCCAGAGATTTTTGAGTTACCAATGGAAGATAGTAGACTAAATCCAGCAATAGTCCTAATTCTTTTAATGATGTCATTATTTTTGTTTGGTCTGGATTCCCCCGGTTTTCATATAAATTGCGCAGAGGCTTCATTCTCTTTTGAATCGAATCCAGGCTGCTCTCATACGGTTGCCACCAAGTCGAAAGCGCGCTGGGTTCAACACCCTGCAGAGATAGCTCAAGGCTGTTGATTCTTTCTTGTGTGTTGCGGGGTTCACGTACGCTTAGGGTCTTTGGCCCCCACCAGGATACCTGATTTATTGCTGTTAGCTGTCTTTCTACTCGACCTACAACCTGGGCGGCACTCACAACAACAAAGCGATCCACCTCGAATACCAACGCTACTGGCCTAGCTTGCGCAATAATATACAAACCGTATAGCAGCGCCGCAAGTTGCAGCAGGCCCACTACGGATAAATCAAAAATCAA
This sequence comes from Acidovorax sp. 210-6, assembly GCF_010020825.1. Taxonomy (GTDB): domain Bacteria; phylum Pseudomonadota; class Gammaproteobacteria; order Burkholderiales; family Burkholderiaceae_C; genus Simplicispira; species Simplicispira sedimenti. Next base: position 117,618 of record NZ_JAACJE010000001.1, on the reverse strand, counting down.
TGTCGCGCGTCGTTTGTATGGTGAATACAACAATAGAGTCAGAAATGGGCCGCACACTGCATCGATCGCAATAATCAAGCCAACCAATTGAAATCCGCCCATGAGATCCCGATATGGAAATGGGTACCAGACTCCAAAGACCAGGATGGCGACAGATGCAGAGACTGCAATGCTGATGCTGGTATGTATCAGAGTTGCTTTTAATGCTGCTCGAATTCGTATGCCGGTTTCCATCATCATGGATCAAAGAATTTACCAATAAAAAAGAGCGCCGAGGCGCTCTTTTTGAACCTGCTAGTCAATTAGCGGCACTGAGCCGGTGCATACTTTGCCAACAAGGTGCCTGCTGCGGCCGTAATGCCCTGCTGGGCAGCAGTCGCTGTGCCCGCGGAAGTGCAGGCAAAGTCCACCGACCCCGTAGCACCCGCAGCAAGTGCAGTAGCAAAAGCTTGACCGGTTGCCGTATCACGCGTCCAAGGGGTCAGCAGCAAGGTGTTGGCTGCAGCACCCACACCCACTGCACCTGCGTTGTAGGTAATCGTAATGACGCCAGAGGCATTGTTGACCCGCACCGACGTCACAAATTTGGACGTAGCGCCCACACCACCAGCCCGAGCATTCCACTCGTTGGCTTGCACGGTCAGGTCACCTGGTGATGCCACTTCGGTTGACAGCATGACTTTGGCCGGTTCTGCCAAGCCCAGGCCCTCCGTTACGCGTGCACGGATGGTGTAGTCTTGGTACGCAGGCAGAGCCACGGCAGCCAGAATACCGATGATGGCCACCACGATCATCAGTTCGATCAGGGTAAAGCCTTGTTGCAGAGTACGCTTCATATATCACTCCTTGGAGAGTTAAGAGAGTCAATCGACGACATTTGATTAGCAGATATCGTGCCAGGCTGCTTTGGGCCTACCTCACTTGCGGTACTTGCCTCGGCCCAGCGCGGCAATAGATTGGGTGACATTTTTGTCGCGCAACATGCCAAACCTGTAGCTCCATTTGTGCGCGGGGCATCACACCTGCAGCACATCTCCCGCACTCAGCCACCGGATGTCATGCGGCGCATCAAAGCCATGCGGGGTGATGGCGTCGAACTCCCGGACCTCCTGCATGATCAGTTCCGTCTCCGACGGTTTGGTGTGCGCGATGTAGATGGGGCAGGCGCGTGCCGGGCTCAATTGGGCCAGTTCGCGGGCCAGGGTTTCAGGGGCCAGGTGCTGGGCGCGGCGGGCCAGGGCGCTTTCGCGGTTGCTGAAGGCGGTTTCGATCACCAGCGCAGACAAGGGCAGTTGGTTCACGCGCTGCCAGAATTCCGGGCAGCCGCCGGTGTCGCCGCTGAAGGCCCACCAGCCACGGCTGCCTTGCAGCGCGTAACCCACGGCAGGCACGGTGTGCCGGGCGGGCAGCACTTCGATGGTGGTGCCTGCCACCCGCAGGATCTCCCCGGCGCGCAGCGGCGCGTAGCGCACAAAGGGCTGCGCCTGGCTGGGTATGCGCCCGAAGTCGGGCCAGATGACGCCGTTGAACACATGCTGCTGCAATGCTGCGATGGTCTCGGGCAGGGCGTGCACGCACAGCGGCTGGTGACGCAACGCCGCCACGGCGTCGAGCATCAGCGGCAGGGCGGCGATGTGGTCCAGGTGCGAGTGCGTGAGGAAGACGTCGTCGATGGCCTGCATTTCCTCCAGCGTGAGGTCGCCCACGCCGGTACCCGCGTCGATGAGGATATGCCCATCGACGAGGAAGGAGGTGGTGCGGCATTCCCGGGCAATGGCGCCCGAGCAGCCGAGCACGCGCACTTGCATGGTGGTGAGGGCCTTGTGTCTAGGTTATTTGGTGTCGAACTGGGTGGCGGCGTCCCAGCCAGGGTCGTAGGGTAACACCCTGCGCTCCTGGATGCGCTGGGCGTAGAAGCTGCGCAGTCCGTCCCACCCGGGGCCGGTGGGCAGCAGGGGCCAGAGTGCGTCGCAGCGCAGCCAGTCCTGCGCACGGAACGCGGCCAGCCAGCTGTGCCAGCGCTCCAGGGCCTCGTGCTCCGCCGCGCCGATGGCGTCTCGCGGTCCCAGGGGGCGGTAGATGGCCACGGCCTGCTCCTTGCCTTTGACGCGCACGCGGTCGAGCTCCTGCCAGACGAAGCCGGGGGCCTGCGCGCGCGTGCTTTCGCTGGCCACGATTTCCACGCCGTAGGCCTTGCACAGACCCTCCAGGCGCGAGCCCAGGTTCACCGCATCGCCGATGACGGTGTAGCTACGGCGCACGTCGGAGCCCATGTCGCCCACGCACATGGGGCCGGTGTTGAGCCCCACCCCCACGCCGATGGCGGGCAGGCCTTGCGCCTGGTGTTCGGTATTGACCGCGTGCACAGCCTGCACCATGTCAAGCGCCGCCTGCACCGCCAGGTGTGCATGGTCGGGAGCGGTCACGGGGGCGCCCCAGAAGGCCATGACGCAGTCGCCCATGTATTTGTCGATGGTTCCGCGCTGCTGGCGGATGACATGGGTGAGTCTGCTGAACAAGGTGTTGAGCAAGGCCTGCAACTGCACCGGCTCCATGCGCTCGGACAGGGTGGTGAAACCGCGGATGTCGCAGAACATCACCGTCAGCTCACGCATGGCCGCTTGCATGCTGTAGCGCTCGGGCTCGCGCACCATTTCATCCACCAGCTCGGGCGGCACGTAGGTACCAAACAAATGGGCCAGTCCGCGCTTGGTGCGGCTTTCCACAAAATAGCCGTAGCTCATGTTCAGGGCAAAGGCCAGCAGCACCATCACCAAGACGGTGGCCAAGGGAAACACCAGGCTGTGGGACAGAAACAGCCACAGATTCAACCCGACCAAGGCCGCAAACACCGAGACGCTCAGCGCCAATGCGAGGCCAGCCCCCATCCACGGCAACAGCAGCCCCAGCAACAAGCCGGCGATGGCAATCTGCGCCAGGTCAAAGCCCAGAGCGTAATCCGGCTGCACTGGGCCCTGCCCATCCAGAAAGCGGGCGATGAGGTTGGCGTGTGCCTCCACGCCCGGATAGGCGCCCCCCACAGGCGTAGCGCGCAAATCCTGCAGCCCCGGCGCCGTGGAGCCCACCAACACCACCTTGTCCCGCAATTGCGCGGCCGGGAGCTTGCCCCGCAGCACGTCGGATGCAGAGACATAGCTGAACGAGCCGCCCCGCTGTCCCCCGGGCCCTCGGTAGGGCACCAGCACTGCCAACCGATCGTCGGTGGGGATGAGTTGGCTGCGCCCATCCTGGTGCAGTTCGATGCCCTGAACGGCAGCCCATTCCTGCGTGCCGCCCGCCGCAAAGCTGGGCCGCACCTCCGGCAAGCCCAACAGGGTACGAAACACGGCCAACGCCAGGGATTCATAGTACTGCCCCTGGTACTGCGCCAGCAGTGGCAATGAACGCACCACGCCATCAACATCGGACATGGCATTGAAAAAACCCGCCACGGGCGCCGCCTGGGCCAGCGAGGGGATGTTGCTGCCATGCCCGTTCCAGGCCGTGGCGCGCAATGCCTGGCCCATCAATTGCTGGCGGGTCACCACAGGCTGGGGGAGCTGGCCACGCGCGCCACCGTCGCGGTCGCTGGTGAAGTAGTACCCCAGCACCACGCTCTGCCCTCGCAGCACTTCAGCGAAGCGTTGGTCAAAGTCGAGTTCCGGGGCCAGCTTCTGCAGGGCCTGCCCATAGCCGGGCACGTCGCGCAATGCCCCCTGGGCCAGGTGCTGCAGATGGCGCAGCCCTGAGCTGCCATCGGGCTCGGAAAAAACGACATCGAAACCCAAGACAGCCGCCTGTTGGCGCTCCAACAGCTCCTGGGTCAATTGCGCCAGTTTGTCACGCCCCCAGGGCCAATGGCCTACTTCTTCCAGGCTGCGCTCGTCAATATCGACGATCATCACACGCTCGTCCAGGGTGCGCGGCATGGTGGCGCGCAAGCGGATGTCGTAAATGATCTGGTCCAGCCGATCGAGCACCGGCATGCGCCATGCACCACTGGCGTGCAGCAACGCCAGCAGCATGGGCAAAAAAGCAACCAGAAGGCGCAGCCCGCGGCGGCGCAATGCCGCGCCCCAGCTTCTGGCCTTGACCGAAGGCGCCTGGTGCGTCATGGCCTCAGGCCAGGGACTGGTCAGCTCTGGACGAACTGCATTTCGGTGCCAGCAAGCTCCAGTCGGTCACCGTTGTGCAGTGGCACGGGTGTACCACCAATGCGCTGGCCATTGTGCAACGGCATATCTGGCCCTTCGACGTGGGCCAGCACGAATCCGTTGTTTCTGCGCGTGATGGACGCCACCGCCAGCCCAGGCTTGCCGATGGTCGTCACTACTTTGGTGAGCGCCACCTCGCGGCCGGCCGCCGCGCCACTCATGACCTTGATGACCGCATGGAGCGGCGCTGCGGCGGCGGCAGGAGCCGCAGCTGGAGCGGGCCGTGGCATGGCCGGGGGCAGCACCATGCCGGGCTTGAAGATCATGGTCTTTTCGAACCCGCCCGCCTCTTCGTCGCCATGGAAGCGGATCTTGTACTTGCCCACCTCTATGGTGTCGCCGTTGCGCAAAGGTTGGCGCTTGGCGGCCTTGCCATTGACATAGGTGCCATTCGTGCTGCCCAGGTCTTCGACCTCGACTTCCTCGCCATGCATGTGGAACACCGCGTGCTCTCCACTGACGGCCAAGTTGTCGATCACGATGTCGTTGTAGGGACGACGCCCGAGGGTGGTGCGCTCCTTGGTGAGCTGCACTTCCTTGATGACGACACCGTCGATCGACACGATCATTTTGGGCATGACCAACTCCTGTAGTTCTCTAAGCTTGTGTAATGACTCTGTGGCTGGTTATGCCGCACCCAACAGGCGCGACATGAAACCTCGTTTGGGACTGTCTGCCGCCGCCTGCACCAGCACCACGCTGATGTTGTCCCGCCCACCGGCGGCGTTGGCGGCGTCGATGAGCTGGCGCGCCTTGTCAGCCAGAGGCACGCTGGCAGCAGCCAGATCGGTCAACTCCTTGTGCCCGACCATCTCACTCAGGCCGTCGGAGCACATCAGGTACAAGTCCTGCGGCTCCACAAGGAATTCATTGATTTCGACCAGCACGTCTTCTTCCACGCCCAGCGCGCGGGTCACGAGATTGCGGCTGCTCGACAGCGCCGCCTGCTGCGGCGTGATGAGGCCTGCGTCGATCTGTTCCTGCAACCAGGAATGGTCACGCGTGATCTGCTCCAGCACCCCTTCACGCAAACGGTAGCAGCGCGAATCGCCAATATGCCCCAGCATGAGACGAGTGCCCTGGAACACGCCCACCACCAACGTGGTGCCCATGCCCATGTACTGCGGGTTGGCCTCCGAAGCGCCCAGGATGGCCTGGTTGGCGTTGTCCACACAGATCTCGATGGCACGCCGCAAATCCTGCGCCTTGAGGTGCGTGCCTGCCTGCGCAATCCAACGGGAGAGCTCGGCCTGAATGAACGTGGTGGCCATGCCGCTGGCCACCTCCCCAGCGTTGTAGCCCCCCATGCCGTCAGCCAGCACGGCGAGCTGCGCCACAGGATCGACCGTGACCGCGTCTTCGTTGTTGGCGCGCACACGGCCCGGGTCGGTGAGCGCGCAGAACTGGTAACTGATGGACAAACCCGTCATGGCGTGGCCTTGTCCCGGCCCGTTGCGGGCGTGCGCGGCGCAGCCGCGTCCATCACGGTTTCTTGGAAATCCGACATATTGTGCCCAGGGGGATTGCTGAGCGCATCATAGACGAGCGCCTGCCCTGGCGACACGTTCGCGGGGGTGCCTGCCCCCCCGAGGGTGGCGTGCACGCCACGCAGGGCGGAAGCAAACTGCCGTCCGGTCTGAAAGCGCTCGCGCGGGCTCTTGCGCAAGGCCTGTTCCACCACCTGCGCCAGGTCCGCCGGCAGTTCTGGCCGCAGCGTGCGCAGATCAGGGGCAGGCGTATGGGCGATGTGGTGCATCAGCTCGCTCATGGAGTTGCCGCGCAGGGGCAACTGGCCGCTCAGCAGCTGGAACAGTGTGACGCCCAAGGCGTACAGATCGCATCGCCCATCCACGCGCTGGCCCGCGAGCTGCTCGGGCGCCATGAAGCTGGGCGTGCCCAGCACAAGACCGGTGCGCGTCTTGCTGCTGTCGGTGATGCGGGCGATGCCAAAGTCCGATACCTTGACCGCGTCGGCGCGCGGGTCATACATGATGTTGGCGGGCTTGATGTCACGGTGCACCACATTTTGCTGGTGCGCATAGTCCAACGCATCGGCCACCCGCGCCGCAATCGACACCACCTGCTCCACCGGCAGCAACTTGCCCGGCTGGGTAGCGCCGCTCAGGTCCTGGCCCTTGAGCAGTTCCATGGCGATCCAGGCCAGGCCCTGGTCCTCACCCGCGTCATAGATGGTGACGATGTTCTGGTGCTGCAGCCGCCCTGCGGATTCGGCCTCACGGAAAAAGCGCGCCCGCGCATCCACAAGGGCCGCACCATCGAACTCCTGCCCCAGCGCCAGCGCCTTGATGGCCACGATCCGGCCGATCTTGGGATCGCGCCCCTGATAGACCACGCCCATGGCGCCACGCCCCAGCTCCTTTTCAATCTGATAGCGCCCCAGCGTGGCAGGGTGCGCCGCAGAATCAGATGGCAGTTCCTGGGGCTTGCTGGCCTGGGCTGCTATTTCGGCCAGGTGACGTGCACGCTTGCGCCGCTTGCGCGCTTCGGCATGCTGGCGGTCGTGACGCAGGAGGTGTTCATACACCGCCACGGCCTGGTCGTAGCGATGCTTCTGTTCGAACTCATGGGCCAGGTTCAGCAAATCGCCCTGCACCTGCGGCAAGCCGCGCGCACGGCGCAGGCGCTCAAAAGCCATATCCAATTGACCCTGGCCCATCAAGGCCAAGCCCATCATGCGCTCGGATTCGACCTCTGCGGCCGACGGCGCAGCCACCGCCTTGTGCTCCGGATCGACCCGCACCAGCAGGACCTGCACCAACCCACCCAGCACCAGCACCGCCGCCGGCAGAGTGAGCGGCAGCGCCACAGAAGCCGCTTGCATGGCGCCCCACTGCAAAGCCAGCAGCGCGCCCGCCAGACCGAGGGCCAGTCCTGCCCCGGCAACCGCGCTCAACACCGGCAAGACCCCGACGAGCACCAGCAGAGCCGCCTGCACACCCAGCCAAGGCAGAGCCACTACCCACGCTGGCACAGCATGCAGTTGCTCCGCAGAATGCACACCTGTCGCTGCAGCGTCGAACAGATGGCGATCCAGCGCACCGCCAGACAAGAGATGCATCAGCCCCAGCACCAGCGCCACCAGCACGGCCCCAGCCCCGTGCCGTAGCACGTGCTGCCATGTCTGACGCCCTCCTCGGTGACCACCCACTGTTTGCACCCCTGTTGTTCGTACTCTAGGCAAGCAAGAATTGCGCCCCGACATCCGGGGCCACGCCATGAGGCTATGACCAGTTACCCAGCCATAGCGACAGGGTTTGCCCGCGCCTGACCCGACAAAATTGTCAGCACCAGAAACAAAAAGCGCCTGGGCACAGGCCACAGGCGCTTCGGTCGGGCGCGCCCACAGGCGCTGCACTCACTTGAGCTGCGCCTTGAGCAGCTTGCCCAGCTCCGAGGGGTTGCGCGTCACGACGAAACCGCACTCTTCCATGATGGCGAGCTTGGCATCGGCCGTGTCGGCGCCGCCGGAGATCAGCGCGCCAGCGTGGCCCATGCGCTTGCCGGGAGGCGCGGTCACGCCAGCGATGAAGCCGACGATGGGCTTCTTCATGTTGGCCTTGCACCACTGTGCGGCCTCGGCTTCATCGGGACCGCCGATTTCGCCGATCATGATCACGGCGTCGGTGTCGGGGTCGTCGTTGAAGGCGCGCATCACGTCGATGTGCTTGAGACCGTTGATCGGGTCGCCGCCGATGCCCACGGCGGTGGACTGGCCCAGGCCCACTTCGGTCAGCATGGCCACGGCTTCATAGGTCAGCGTGCCGGAGCGCGAAACCACGCCGATACGGCCCTTGCGGTGGATGTGGCCGGGCATGATGCCGATCTTGATTTCGTCGGGCGTGATGATGCCGGGGCAGTTGGGACCCAGCAGCAGCGTCTTCTTGCCGCCAGCGGCTTCCTTGGCCTTCATCTTGTTGCGCACTTCGAGCATGTCGCGCACAGGGATGCCTTCGGTGATGCAGATGGCCATGTCCAGGTCTGCTTCCACGGCCTCCCAGATGGCAGCGGCGGCACCTGCGGGCGGCACGTAGATCACCGACACGGTGGCGCCGGTCTGCGTTGCGGCTTCCTTGACGGAGGCGTAGATCGGGATGTTGAAGATCGACTCACCGGCCTTCTTGGGGTTCACGCCTGCAACGAAGCAGTTCTTGCCGTTCGCGTATTCCTGGCACTTTTCGGTGTGGAACTGGCCGGTCTTGCCCGTGATGCCCTGGGTGATGACCTTGGTGTCTTTGTTGATGTAGATCGACATGTGTGTTCTCCGGGCTTACTTGACGGCAGCAACGATCTTGGTCGCGGCTTCGGCCATGGTGTCTGCAGCGATGATGGGCAGACCGGACTCGGCCAGCAGCTTCTTGCCCAGCTCTTCGTTGGTGCCCTTCATGCGCACCACCAGCGGCACGGACAGGTTCACGGCCTTGCAGGCGGTGATCACGCCAGTGGCGATGGTGTCGCACTTCATGATGCCGCCGAAGATGTTGACCAGAATGCCCTTGACGTTCTTGTTCTTGAGCATGATCTTGAAGGCTTCGGTGACCTTCTCGGCGGTGGCTCCGCCGCCCACGTCCAGGAAGTTGGCCGGCTCGCCGCCGAACAGCTTGATGGTGTCCATGGTGGCCATGGCCAGACCGGCGCCGTTCACCAGGCAGCCGATGTTGCCGTCCAAGCTGATGTAGGCCAGGTCGAACTTGGAGGCCTCGACCTCAGCGGGGTCTTCTTCGTCCAGGTCGCGCAGGGCCACGATCTCGGGGTGGCGGAACAGCGCGTTGGCGTCGAAGTTGAACTTGGCGTCCAGGGCGATCAGGTTGCCCTTGGAATCGCAGTTCAGAGGGTTGATTTCCACCAGCGACGCGTCGGTGTCCATGTAGCACTTGTAGAGCTTGGCGAACAGATCCACGGCCTGGTCCACCGAGCCGCCGGTCAGGCCGATGGCCGCTGCGATTTTCTTGGACTGGTCGGCGGTGATGCCGGTCAGCGGATCGATCATCTCGGTGATGATCTTCTCGGGCGTGGAGTGGGCCACTTCCTCGATGTCCATGCCGCCTTCGCTCGAGGCGATCAGGGCCACCTTCTGTGTGGCGCGGTCGGTCACCAGCGAGATGTACAGTTCATTCTTGATGTCGGCGCCGTCTTCGATGTAGAGGCGGCGAACCTTCTGGCCTTCGGGGCCGGTCTGGTGCGTGACCAGCTGCATGCCCAGGATCTGCTCGGCCAGCTTCTTGACGTCGTCAATGCTCTTGGCCACCTTCACGCCGCCACCCTTGCCACGGCCGCCCGCATGGATCTGGGCCTTGACCACCCAGACGGGGCCACCCAGCTTCTGGGCCGCTTCCACGGCCTCCTGGACGGTGAATGCCGGAATGCCCCGGGGTACGGGCACGCCAAAATTACGCAAGATTTCCTTGCCTTGGTATTCGTGAATCTTCATGAGGGTCTCTCTCAGGGAAGGGATTTCACCCGTCTACCATGGCTGATTGTTCTGGCGGCGGGCTTGGGACATGGCAGCCGGTAAATGTATCATGGTGCGGCGCACCATACCTTTTTGCAAACTTACATGCTGCGACACCCCCGTGCCGCACATGGCCCTGGAGAGACCATGCCCACCCTATTCATCGATGGCGAAGCCGGTACCACCGGCCTGCAGATCCGAGAACGCCTGCAAGGCATGGCGGGCGTGCAACTGCTGAGCATCGCGCCCGAAAAGCGCAAGGACCCACTGGCCAAGCGCGCACTCATTGCGCAGGCCGATCTGGTGGTGCTGTGCCTGCACGACGACGCAGCGCGCGAGAGCGTGGCGCTGGTGGACGCCATCACCCAGGAGACCGGCAAGGCCATCAAGATCATCGACGCCAGTACCGCCCACCGCACCACGGCAGGCTGGGTCTATGGCTTCCCGGAGCTGTGCGCAGGGCAGGCAGATGCCGTGCGCCAGGCGACGCGCGTGGCCAACCCCGGCTGCTACGCCACCGGCGCCATCGCCCTGCTGCGCCCGCTGGTCGATGCAGGCCTGCTGCCGCAAGACGCAGCGCTGTCGCTGCCCTCGGTGTCGGGCTACAGCGGCGGCGGACGCAGCATGATCGAAGCCTATGAAGCCGGCCAGGCCGCGCCTTACGAGGCCTACGCCCTGGGCCTGGCACACAAGCACATCCCCGAGATCCTGCATTGCACCGGCCTGACCCGGCGCCCGGTGTTCATTCCGGCCGTGGGCAATTTTGCGCAGGGCATGCTGGTGCAATGCCCGCTGCACCTGGACCTGCTGCCCGGCGCACCCAAGGCCGCCGACCTGCACGATGCACTGGCCGCCCACTACGCCCGCACCAACACGCCAGAGCAGTATGTGAAGGTCCTGCCTCCCACCGACGACCTGAAACTCGCTGCCGATACCCTGGCCAACACCAACCAGCTGGAGCTGCGCGTATTTGCCAACGAAACCTACCGCCAGGCCGTGCTGGTGGCCCGGCTGGACAACCTGGGCAAGGGCGCCAGCGGGGCCGCCGTGCAGAACCTGCGCCTGATGCTGGGGCTTTGATTGCTATTGTTTTAATAGCTGCTGGCGCTTGATCATCAAGCGCCAGCAGCTAAAAACACTAAAAATCGTCTTCCACACCCCGCACCACGCGGCGCACGGTGTCGGAGGCAAATCCACGTGCCAGCAGAAAGCGCACCTGGCGGGCGCGGCCCGCAGCGTCGGGCGCGGGCGCGCCAAACTTGCGCTCCCACAGCACCCGGGCACGCTCCAGTTCGGTGCCGCCCAGGCCTTCCAGGGCCGCATCCACCGTGGAGGCATCCAGCCCCTTGGCCTGCAGTTCCTGGCGCAAACGCTGCGTACCCAAGCGGGCAGCGCGGCGGTGCACCAGCGACGCGGCGGCGCGCTCGTCGCTGAGAAAGCCCTGGGCCTGCAGGGCATCGAGCAGGGCATCGAGCTGCCCCTCGGTTTCCTCGTGCGGCGCCAGCTTGCGCCGCAGCTCCGAGCGCGTGTGCTCGCGCCGCGCCAGGCTGCGCAGTGCGCGGGCCCTGAGCGAAAGGGCGGGCTGTGCCATGCCCGCTTACGCGGCGTTTTCCGAAGCAGACGCGCCAGCGACAGACGGCTGCAGCGCAATACCCAACTGTTCGCGAACGCGGTTCTCGATTTCAAGCGCCAATTCGGGGTTTTCGCGCAGGAACTCGCGCGCGTTGTCGCGGCCCTGGCCGATTTTTTCGCCGTTGTAGGCGTACCAGGCGCCGCTCTTTTCGATGATGCGTGCGTTCACGCCCATGTCGATGATCTCGCCCTCACGCGAAATGCCCTCGCCGAACAGAATGTCGAACTCCGCTGTCTTGAACGGGGGGCTGACCTTGTTCTTGACCACCTTGACCTTGGTTTCGTTGCCGATGGCCTCTTCGCCCTTCTTGATGGTGCCGGTGCGGCGGATATCGAGGCGCACCGAGGCGTAGAACTTCAGCGCATTGCCGCCCGTGGTGGTTTCGGGGCTGCCGAACATCACGCCGATCTTCATGCGGATCTGGTTGATGAAGATGACCGTGCAGTTGGTCTTCTTGATGGTGGCGGTGAGCTTGCGCAGCGCCTGGCTCATCAGGCGCGCCTGCAGGCCGGGCAGGGCATCGCCCATTTCGCCTTCGATTTCGGCCTTGGGCGTGAGGGCGGCGACCGAGTCCACGATGATCAGGTCCACAGCGCCCGAGCGCACCAGGCTGTCCACAATCTCCAGCGCCTGCTCACCCGTGTCGGGCTGGGAGATCAGCAGATCCTGCAGGTTGACGCCCAGCTTTTGCGCGTACTGGATGTCGAGCGCGTGCTCGGCGTCCACGAACGCGCACTGCCCGCCGAGCTTCTGCATTTCGGCCACCACCTGCAGCGTGAGCGTGGTCTTGCCGGAGGATTCGGGGCCGTAGATTTCGATCACACGGCCGCGCGGCAGGCCACCCACGCCCAGGGCAATGTCCAGGCCCAGCGAGCCGGTGGAAACGACCTGGATGTCCTCGATCACCTCGCCCTCACCCAGGCGCATGATGGTGCCCTTGCCGAACTGCTTTTCGATCTGCGCCAGCGCGGCCTGCAGGGCCTTGGCTTTTTCGTCCTTGGCCTTGTCGTTGTCAGCGGGAGAGGTACGGGTGGCGGTAGCGTTCACGGTGGACTCCTTGGAAGGTGGGATGGTGTCGCCTGTTTTTCATCACAGGCTGGATGCTTGAACAGTAGTTTATCCAGCAATAAATCAAACATCGCTAAATATTTGGTCAGTTTGATTTACCATTTCCGCATGACTGACACCCTCGCCGCCACGCCTATGGATGCCGCACACCACGATGCCTGGCGCCAGACGCACCTGGGCCGCCTGATGGGCCACGCCCTGCGCCGCTTTGATGCGCGGGTGCTGCAGCTCATGGCGCGCAATGTGGAGGTGCCGCTGGCGCTGTCCAACCTGGCGGCGCGCCAGCAAGTAAGTGCGGCGCATGTGCACATCACGCGCCACCTGTCGCTGCGCGGCAACCGGCTCAGCGACCTGGCCGCCAAGGCGGGCATGACCAAGCAGGCCATGGGCACGCTGGTGGACCAGTGCGAGGCCTGGGGCCTGGTGCAGCGCCTGCCTGACCCGCACGACGCACGCGCGCGGCGCGTGTGCTTCACCCCCACGGGGCTGGACTGGTTGCGTGCCTTCGAGGCGGCCGTGGCGCAGGCCGAGGCCGAATGGCGTGCCGAGGTGGGCGACGCCGTGGCCACGGTGGTGTCCATCGGGCTGGAGACCTATGCCAGCGGCGCCTCGTACTGAGAACGTGCTCTGAGGCAACGCCCTAAAATCCTTGCATAACCAGGAGACTCCCCCATGCGCATCCTCATAGCCGAAGACGACCAGGTGCTGGCCGACGGGTTGCTGCGCACGCTGCGCAGTTCGGGCGCCGTCGTGGACCATGTGGCCAACGGCGCCGAGGCCGACGCCGCGCTGATGACCAACAACGAATTTGATCTGCTGATCCTGGACCTGGGCCTGCCGCGCATGCACGGGCTGGAGGTGCTCAAGCGCCTGCGCGCGCGCGGCACGGCGCTGCCGGTGCTCATCCTCACCGCGGCCGACAGCGTGGAGGAGCGCGTCAAGGGTCTGGACTACGGCGCCGACGACTACATGGCCAAACCGTTTTCGCTGCAGGAGCTGGAGGCGCGCGTGCGCGCCCTCACCCGCCGGGGCATGGGCGCCACCAGCAGCACCATCAAGCACGGCCCGCTGGTGTACGACCAGGCCGGGCGCGTGGCCACCATCGACGGCAAGATGATCGAGCTGTCGGCGCGCGAGCTGGGCCTGCTGGAGGTGCTGCTGCAGCGCGCCGGGCGCCTGGTCAGCAAGGACCAGCTCGTGGAACGCCTGTGCGAGTGGGGCGAAGAGGTGAGCAACAACGCCATCGAGGTGTACATCCACCGCCTGCGCAAGAAGATCGAGAAAGGCCCGATCCGCATTGCCACCGTGCGCGGTCTGGGCTACTGTCTTGAAAAAATTCCAGGCTGAAGGTTGCTATGTTTTTGATAGCTAGTGACGCTTGATTTCATTGCCTTACAAGCCAATTTGATTCAAATCCAGGGCCGCCACCTTGAAACTCTTTCAGCGCGAGCAACGCTCCCTGTTCGGCGAGATCCTGGACTGGATGCTCACCCCGCTGCTGCTGCTCTGGCCTGTGGGCCTGGCACTGACCTGGCTGGTGGCACAGGGCATTGCCAACAAACCGTTTGACCGCGCCCTGATCTACAACGCGCACGCCCTCGCACAACTGGTGACGGTGCAGCGCGGCAGGCCGCAATTCAACCTGCCGCAGTCCGCCAGCGAAATCCTGCGCGCCGACGATTCCGACTCGGTCTATTACCAAGTGCTGGGGCCGCGCGGGGAATGGCTCTCGGGTGAGCGCGACCTGCCGCCCCCGCCGGAGGAAGAAACCCCCCAGCCCGGTGATGTGCGCTTGCGCGACGCCGAACTGCGCGGCGTGGACATCCGCGTGGCCTACATCTGGGTGCGCGTGCCGGTGGAGGGCAACCCGCTGGCCCTGGTGCAGGTGGCCGAAACGCGCGAGAAGCGCAGCGTGCTGGCCACCGAGATCATCAAGGGCGTGATGGTGCCCCAGTTCGTGCTGCTGCCCCTGGCCGTGCTGCTGGTCTGGCTGGCGTTGGCGCGCGGCATCAAGCCGCTCAACCAGCTCGAAGAGCGCATCCGCGCACGCAGCCCCGACGACCTCTCGCCGCTGGACCACAAGACCGTGCCGCTGGAAGTGGCGCCGCTGGTGGACTCGGTGAACGACCTGCTCACGCGCCTGAACGATTCGCTGGCCACGCAAAAGCGCTTCCTGGCCGACGCCGCGCACCAGCTCAAGACCCCGCTGGCGGGCCTGCGCATGCAGGCCGACCTGGCCCAGCGCGAGGGCACCAACACCGACGAGCTCAAGCAATCGCTCAAACAGATCGGGCGCTCCAGCATCCGCGCCACGCACACCGTCAACCAGTTGCTGGCCCTGGCCCGGGCCGAAGCCAGCGGCGCGCAGATGACCCAGCAGCGCTGCGACCTGGCACGCCTGACCATGGACGTGGTGCGCGACTCGGTGCCCCGCGCCATGGACAAGCGCATCGACCTGGGCTACGACGGTGCCGAGCCCGGCGCCCCCGGCGTGTGGCTGGACGGCAACCCCACCCTGCTCAAGGAACTGGTGCGCAACCTGGTGGACAACGCCATCAACTACACCCCCTCCTCGGACGACAGACCCGGCGTGGTGACCGTGCGCGTGCTGGCAGACACCTTCGGCCGCGTGCTGCTGCTGCAGGTGGAGGACACCGGCCCCGGCGTGCCCGCGTCTGAGCGTGAGCTGATCTTCCAGCCCTTCTACCGCGCGCTGGGCAGCGAGGCCGACGGCTCCGGACTGGGCCTGCCCATCGTGCAGGAGATCGCCCGCCAGCACCAGGCCGAAATCAGCGTGGAAGACGCCCGGCCCGGCCAGACACCGCCCGGGGCGCGGTTCACCGTGCGCTTCCCGGCACGGGACGACCAGAACGATTGATCAGGAACAGGGCTTGAGCGTCTTGCCCGCCATGGCCGGGCGCAGCACGTCCAGCTGGGGGCGCAAGGCATCGTCCACACTGGGCAGGCGCAACTGGTAGCCAGGGGTGTCGGGGCGCTCCTGCACCACCTTGGCCGTGCGCACGCCCTTGGCCACCAGATTGCCCATGCCACGCTGGGCCGCCTCTTCGGTGGAGAAGCGCCCCAGCGACAGCCCCGGCTCCAGCGACGCGGTGCTGGGCCGATCAAAGGAAATGCCCAGCTCGCGCAGTTCAGCGCGCTTCTTGGCCAGGGCGTCGGCATCGGCGAACTTGCCCATGTACACCATCCAGCGGCCCGGGATGGTGGTGCGCTGCAGGCTCCAGCTGCCCTGGGGCAGCGCACCAGCCACGCGGCGCAGGGCGTTGGCCTGTTCTTCGTCGAACACCCCGGCCTGCAGGCATTCGCCCGCAGGGCGGGCGGGCTCGGTGGCCGCCACTGGGACCGACGCGGCAGGCGCCTCGGCGCTGGCCTGGACGGCACTGTGCTCTGGGGCGGGCACAGCGGCCGGGGCCGGGCGCACGGGCGGGGTGGCAGGCTCCCCCGCCAGGCGCACGGCCTCGGGGCGGATCTGCTGCTGCAGGCGCTGCGGTTCGCCCTGGGGCGCAGGCGCCAGGCCCCACTCGGCCAGATGGCCCTGGGACCAGGCGTAATAGCCAGCATTGGCCAGCAGAAGCACGATAACGGTCAGACGCAACATGTAAAAAAGCGGTTCAGGAAGGCCGCACGCTGATTTCAGCGCTGGTCACGGCCTGCATGCCCCGCGCAGTATGCACGAGCAGTGCGCCATCCTCGCCCACGCCATGGGCCTCGCCTTGCGTGCCGTCGCTGAGCTGCACGCTGCGGCCCGCCAGCGCATCGCGCAGGCCAAAGCGCGGCTGCAGGGGCGCAAAGCCATACTGGGCAAAAGCCTGCAGCATGGACACCAAAGGCGGCACCACCCGCAGCAGCGCCGTGGGCGCATCCAGGCCGGGCTCCACCTCTTGCAGGCTGCCCGGCGGCAGCGACAGGCCCGCAGCGTCCTGCGGCAGCACGTTCAGCCCCACGCCGATGACCACGTAGCGGCCACTGTGGGCGGCCGTGGCAGGCGAACCGGCGGACGCACCCCCCACAAAGCTGGCCGTTTCCACCAGAATGCCGCCCAGCTTGCGGTCGCCCTGGGCACCGCCCAGCCACAGATCGTTGGGCCACTTGAGCGCCACCCGCGGCGTGCTGCTGCCCGCAGCGGGCAAGGTGGGTTGCAGGCTTTCGGCCACGCTCACGCCCACGGCCAGCGACAGGCCCGACCAGTCCTGCGGCGCCAGCGGCAGACCCAGCGAGAAAGTCAGCGAAGCGCCCGCCGCACTGCGCCAGGGCCGGCCCATGCGGCCCTTGCCAGCGGTCTGCTGCTCGGCCACCAGCAGTACCGGGTCGCACTGGCCCGCGCGGGCGCGGCGCATGAGCTCGGTGTTGGTGGAGTCGATTTCGGGCAGCACCTCGACCGTGAAACTGGGCAGCAGCGGCACCACAGCTTCCCACAGGGCCTCGGCGGGCCAACGCAGCGCGGCGGCGCTCATGAGCGCCCCTTGGTACGTGCCCCACCGGGCTGCACCGGGTTGTCGGGGTGCGGCGGCGCCCAGCCGCGCTTGGGTGCCAGCAGGGTGCCGCGACAGTTGGGGCTGCCGCACCAGCAGGGGTACTCGGCCTTGAGTTTCTTGGTGTAGCGCTCGTCGATGATGAGGCCGTAGTCGTAGTTCAGCTCTTCGCCGGCCGCGATGTTGCGCAGCGCGGTGATGAAGACGCGGCCGTCGCGCTCATCGGCATAGCAGTTGGGGTTGCAGCTGTGGTTGATCCAGCGCGCGGCGTTGCCGCCGTATTTGGCGTCGATCACGCGGTCCTCGTCCACGTGGAAATAGAACGTGTGGTTGGGCTGCGCGGGGTCGTGCGGATGGCGGTCCTGCGCTTCCTGCCAGGTGATGATCTCGCCGGTGTACTCGATCAGCACCTCGCCCTCGGCAATATCCTGCACCGCAAACACGCCCTTGCCATGCACGCCCGAGCGGCGGGTCTGGATGCGGCGACCAGGGGCAAGGGCGGTGCGGGTGCGGGGCATGGCAAAACTCTGTTAACTTGATGGTGCACACGTGTGCGTGCGCGTGCACGCGCGTGAGAGCACCGATTGTAGAAGCGCCCGGCAGCGTGCCGGGCGGCGTCCGTTTCGAGAAACCATCCATGAGCAAAACCCTGGTCATCGCAGAAAAACCCTCGGTCGCGCAAGACATCGTGCGCGCCCTTACGCCGGTTGCGGGCAAGTTCGACAAGCACGAAGACCATTTCGAGAACGACCAGTACGTGGTCACCAGTGCCGTGGGCCACCTGGTCGAGATCCAGGCCCCCGAGCAGTACGACGTCAAGCGCGGCAAGTGGAGCTTTGCCCACCTGCCGGTGATTCCGCCGCACTTTGACTTGAAGCCCGTGGACAAGACCAAGAGCCGCCTGTCCGCCGTCGTCAAACAGGCCAAGCGCAAGGACGTGACCCAGCTCATCAACGCCTGCGACGCGGGCCGAGAGGGCGAGCTGATCTTCCGCCTGATCGAGCAGTACGCGGGCGGCGCCAAGGGGGCACTTGGCAAGCCCGTGCAGCGCCTGTGGCTGCAGAGCATGACGCCGCAGGCCATCCGCGACGGCTTTGAACACCTGCGCAGCGACGCGCAGATGCAAGGCCTGGCCGACGCCGCGCGCAGCCGCAGCGAGGCCGACTGGCTGGTGGGTATCAACGGCACGCGCGCCATGACGGCGTTCAACTCGCAGGGCGGGGGCTTCTTCCTCACCACCGTGGGCCGGGTGCAGACGCCCACACTGTCGCTGGTGGTCGAGCGCGAGGAAAAGATCCGCAAGTTCGTGAGCCGCGATTACTGGGAAATCCACGCCAGCTTCGGCGCCCAGGCGGGCGACTACCCCGGCAAATGGTTCGACCCCCAGTGGAAGAAGGGCGAAGACCCCGAGGCCAAGGCCGACCGCGTGTGGTCGCAGGCCCAAGCCCAGTCCATTGCCGACGCGGTGCGCGGCCAACCCGCCAGCGTCACCGAGGAAAGCAAGCCCACCACGCAGGCATCGCCCCTGCTGTTCGACCTGACCAGCCTGCAGCGCGAGGCCAACGGCAAGTTTGGCTTCTCCGCCAAGACCACGCTCGCCCTGGCGCAAAGCCTGTACGAGCGCCACAAGGCCCTGACCTACCCGCGTACCGATTCGCGCGCCCTGCCCGAGGACTACCTGGGCGTGGCACGCCAGACCTTTGAAGTGCTGGCCGACTCGGGCATGGCCCACCTGGCACCCTTTGCGCGCCAGGCGCTGGAAGGCCACTACGTGCGCCCCAGCAAACGCATCTTCGACAACAGCAAGGTCAGCGACCACTTCGCCATCATCCCCACCACGCAGGCGCCGCACGGCCTGTCCGAGGCGGAGCAAAAGCTCTACGACCTGGTGGTGCGCCGCTTCATGGCGGTGTTCTTCCCGAGCGCCGAATACCAGGTGACCACGCGCATCTCCAAGGTGCAGCAGCACCACTTCAAGACCGAGGGCAAGGTGCTGGTCAAGCCCGGCTGGCTGGCCATTTACGGCAAGGAAGCGGCCGACGAAGTGGAAGGTGCCAAGGACGGCGACAAGGGCCAGAACCTCGTGCCCGTCCAGCCCGGCGAGATGGTGCGCACGGAACAGGCCGAGCCCAAGGGCCTCAAGACCAAGCCCCCGGCACGCTACTCCGAAGCCACGCTGCTGGGCGCCATGGAGAGCGCGGGCAAGCAGATCGACGACGACGAGCTGCGCGAGGCCATGCAGGAAAAAGGCCTGGGTACCCCGGCCACGCGCGCGGCCATCATCGAAGGCCTGCTGACCGAAAAATACATGCTGCGCGAAGGCCGCGAGCTCATCCCCACGGCCAAGGCCTTCCAGCTCATGACGCTGCTGCGCGGCCTGGAGGTGGAGGAACTGTGCCGCGCCGACCTCACGGGCGAGTGGGAATACAAGCTCGCGCAGATGGAAAAGGGCCAGCTCTCGCGCGAGGCCTTTATGCGCGAGATCGCCGCCATGACCGAGCGCATGGTGAAAAAGGCCAAGGAGTACGACCGCGACACCATCCCCGGCGACTACGCCACGCTTTCCCACCCCTGCCCCAACTGCGGCGGCGTGGTGAAGGAAAACTACCGCCGCTACGCCTGCGTCGGCCGGTCGGACGACGCTTCAGGTGCTGGCGCGGGCGGCAACTCCGGCCAGGGCTGCGGCTTCTCGTTCGGCAAATCGCCTGCCGGGCGCACGTTTGAAACGGCAGAGGCCGAGCAGTTGCTGGCGCACAAGCGCATCGGGCCGCTGGAGGGCTTCCGCTCCAAGGCGGGTTGGCCGTTCACGGCCGAGATCACCATCAGCTTCGACGAGGAGTCGAACAACTACAAGCTCGAATTCGACTTCGGCGACGACAAGAACGCAGAGGACACCGGCGAACTGGTGGAGTTTGCCGACGCGTCCCTGGGCGCCTGCCCCATCTGCGGCTCGGCCGTGCACGAGCACGGCAGCAACTACGTCTGCACGCGCGCCGTGCCCACGGCGGCGCAGCCCACGCCGTCCTGCACCTTCAAAAGCGGCAAGGTCATCCTGCAGCAGCCCGTGGAGCGCGCGCAGATGGAAAAGCTCCTTGCCACCGGCAAGACCGACCTGCTCGACAAGTTTGTGAGCATGCGCACGCGCCGCGCATTCAAGGCCTTCCTGGTCTGGGACAAGGACGCCGGCAAGGTCAACTTCGAGTTCGAGCAGCGCGAAAGCAAGTACCCCCCGCGCAAGACCGCTGCCCGCACCGCTACCAAAACCATAGCTGCCGGCGCAGCAAAGAAGAGCGCCGCAGCCAAAAAATCCCCGAAAGAGCCCAAAGCCACGGCCCCCAAGGCCCCGCGCAAGAGCGCGCCAGGCAAGGCGCCCAGCGCAGCCCTGGCGGCGGTGATTGGGGCCGAACCGGTGTCGCGCCCCGAGGCGGTCAAGAAGCTGTGGGACTACATCAAGGCCCAGGGCCTGCAAGACCCCAAGGACAAGCGCACCATCCGCCCCGACGCCAAGCTCCAGGCCGTGCTGGGCAAGCCCGAGGTCGGCATGTTCGAGCTGGCCGGTCTGCTGGGGCCGCACCTGGGCTGACCCATGCGCAGCCCGCGTGAACGCGCCCTGTGGACCGCCTTGGCCGTGGCCCTGGCCGCTGCGGCCGGGGCTGCGTGGTGGACCGCCGACCAGTGGCTCCCCCACGCCGGCCCCTGGCTGGAGCGCGCCTGGCGCAGCACCACCCGCCCCGGCCCCGACAGCCTGCCGCCGCAGCACCGGTCTGCCGCAGCCACCGCAAACCCCAGCGCCGACGCCGCCTCGACCCCCGCCACGCAGGCGCGCAAATGCCTGGTCAACGGCCGCACCGTCTATACCGACCAGCCCTGCCCCAGCGGCAGTGCCGAAAAACCGCTCGAAGGGGCACTGACGGTGCTGCCACCGCAGAAGTAGTGCAGCGCGTGGGGAATCGCGCCTGCGCGACATGCAGGCTTCATCCGAGGCCACTATGCTTGGTGATGCATTCCCTGGACGCCTGACCCCATGACCCGCCCCACCCGTTCCATCGCGCTGCAAGGCGCCAGCAACTTCCGCGACCTGGGGGGCTACCCCGGCCTGGGTGGGCGCACGGTGCGCTGGCGGCGGCTGTTCCGCTCCGACCATCTGGCCCGGCTCAGCGCGCAGGACCAGCAGGCGCTGGCCGGGCTGGGCATTGCCCGTGCCGTGGACCTGCGCGGCGAGGCCGAGCGCAACGCCCTGGCCTATGCCCTGCCGGGGGTGCAGTACCACCCGCTCACCATCGAGCCCACGGTGGTGCAACGCATCCAGGAGGTACTGCGCAGCGGCGCAAGCCTGTCACCCCAGGACGCCGCTGGCCTGATGCAGGACACCTACCGCGGCTTCGTGCACGACAACGCCCCGCGCTTTGCCGCGCTGCTGCGGATGTTGGTGGAGCGCGACGACCCGCTGGTCTTCCACTGCACCGCAGGCAAGGACCGCACGGGCTTCGCCGCCGCACTCATCCTGCTGGCCCTGGGCGTGCCGCGCGAGGTGGTGATGCAGGACTACCTGCTCACCAACGCCCTCTACCGCCCGCCCGCCAGCCTGGCCAGCCACACACCGCCCGAGGTCATGCAGGTGCTGTGCGGCGTGCAAGAAGATTTTCTGGACGCCGCACTGCACATGGTGGACGCCCAGTACGGCGGCATCACGCCCTACCTGGAGGACGTGCTGGGGCTGGATGCGGCAGCGCGCAGCGCACTGGCCCAGCGATATCTGCAGGCGGAGTGATCTGCCACCGCCCCTGCACCAGGGCGCTGGCGGCGATACTCTGCCCCCACCCCACCGGAACCCGACGTGCACCCACCCCACATTCCCCGCCCCGAGCCGGCCATCGCCTTCGACGAGGCCTACTACCAGCGCTACTACTTCGACCCCAAGACCAGCGTGGCCGACCCGCAGCACATCGAGCGGCTGGGCGCCTTCGTGTGCAGCTACCTGCAGTACCTGCGCGTGCCGGTGCGGCGCGTGCTGGACGTGGGCTGCGGCATCGGCCTGTGGCGCGACGTGGTGGCGCGGCATTTTCCGCAGGCATCGTTCCACGGCGTGGAGTACAGCGCCTACCTGTGCGAGCGCTTCGGCTGGGAGCGCGGCTCGGTGCTCGACTACCAGGCCAGCGAGCCCTTCGATCTCGTGATCTGCCAGGGCGTGCTGCCCTACCTGAACGCGGCCGACGCGCAGGCGGCCATGCGCAACCTGGCCCGGCTGTGCCGGGGCGCGCTGTACCTGGAGGCCGTCACGCGCGAGGACTGGGAGCAGGACATCGTGGACAAGACGCTGACCGATGCGCGCCAGTTCCGCCACCGCGCGCAGATGTACCGCCGCACGCTGTCCGAGGGCTTTACCCAGATGGGCGGCGGCCTGTGGCTGAGCCACCGGGCCGAGGTGCCGCTGTTCGCGCTGGAACACGCGGGCGCGCCGTGACCCTCACCTCATCGCCCCACGCCGTAGCGCGCCTGCGCAGCGAGCGTCTGGCGCGCAGCGCCAAGCCCTTCCTGGCCCGTGGCGGCCCCAGCGGCGCGCGCTGCCCGGGCTGCCGCCTGCGGCCCAGCCACTGCCTGTGCGCCCTGCGGCCGCAGGTGCCCACGCGCGCGGGCGTCTGCCTGCTGATGGCCGACACCGAAGCGCTCAAGCCCAGCAACACCGGCTGGCTGGTGGCCGATGTGGTGGCCGACACCTTTGCCTTCGGCTGGGCGCGCACCGAGGTGCCCCCCGGCCTGCTGGCCCTGCTGGCCGATCCGCAGTGGCAGCCGTACCTGGTGTTTCCAGGCGACTATGCCGAGCCGCAGCGGGTGGTGACCCAGGTGGCGCCCCCGGCACCCTCGGGCGAGGCGCCCGATCGCAAGCCGCTGTTCGTGCTGCTCGACGCCACCTGGGCCGAGGCGCGCCGCATGTTCCGCAAGAGCCCTTACCTCGATACCCTGCCGGTGCTCAGCCTGCAGCCCGAACAGTCGTCGCGCTACCGGCTGCGCCAGTCGGCCGACGCGGTGCACCTGTGCACGCTGGAGGTGGCGGCGCTGTGCCTGGCGCTGGCGGGCGAGGAGCGGGCCGCCCAGGTGATGGAGGCCTACCTCGAGGTCTTCACCCACCACTACCTGCAGGCCAAGAACCAGCGGCCGGTGGACCCCGGAGATGCCCTGCACCAGCGCCTGCACGGCCTGTGTGGCTTACAGTAGCGCCCCTGCACCCCGCACACCACCTAGGCACCCTCCCATGAGCAAAGAACTGGCCCGACAGCGCGAACTGAACCCGATGGAACTGTGCGAGTCCTGCAAGGGCATCCAGCGCAACTGGCGCAAGGCGCCCGGCCATGCCGAGCTGGTGCAGCGCGGCAACCGCAAGGAAGACCGCGAGACGGGCACCGTCACCATCACCCGCTACCAATGCGACCGCTGCGGCACGGCCTGGGAGTACGAGAACGACAAGAACAACCAGCAGGCGGGCTGGTCGGTGGTGGGGCGCTGATCGAGTTTGCTATTGATTCAATAGCTGCTGGCGCTTGATGGCAGAGCGCCACAGGCCGATTTTCTTCAAAACCCAGGCGGGCGGGCCGCAGCAGAGGCTGAAAGACTCCCTCAGCCCAACAGGTGCGCCTGCACGCCCCGGCGCGGCGCGGGCTCCACGGGCGGCGCGTAGCCCAGGCGCGCCCACATCTGCACCGTGCCACGGCTACCGCCTGCGCCCAGCAGCGCGTGGATGGCCGCGTAATGGGGCGCCTGCTCGGGGTATTCCTGCAAGGCTTGCTGCAGCGGGTGCATGGACAGGCCGTGCGCCGTGGCGGCGAGCTGCGCACGCGCGTAGGCGCGGCCGGCCCGCACCTGCGTGGCGCGGTCGTTGCCGTCGGTCACCATCGCGAAGAAGGCCGGCGTGGCCTCGATCTTGGCGTTGAAGTCCTGCACCTGCTGGGTCACCGCCATGTCGTCGGGGCCGGGCGCGCGGCTGCGGTCGAACAGGCCCAGGGCGGCCAGCAGGCGCGGCAGCGGCTCGTTCACGCTCAGGCCGTCACGGTGCTGGGCGATCTCGCGCGGGCCCACGCGCAGCACCTTCAACGATTCGAGCATGGTGCGCGGCGTGATCAGCTCCACGCGCCAGGCATCGCGCGCGATGGCGCGATGCTCGGGCAGGCGCGCATTGCCCGGCAGGGCAAAGTCCACGCGCAGGCCGGGCGCCACACAGGCCGCCGCGATGGCCTGCACCGCCTGCGCCTCGGGCGCTCGCGGTTCGTAGGCCGAGCGGTTGGTGTGGCGCCGGAAAATCTGCGCGAACAGCGGGTCGGGCCGCACGCTGGCGTCGGGCAGCAGCCGCACGCGGGCCGTGGCGTGGTGGGTGTGCGGCGGCGCGGGTGGCGTGGCCGGGTCGAACACGCCGTGCGGAAACAGCTCCACCTCGGCACGCAGCCCCTGCTGCAGCGCGGCCAGGTGCAGCAGTTCGAGGAAGGTGCCCTGGCTCATGAGGATCTGGCGCGAGTGCGGGTCGGTCTCGGGCAACAGGCGCGTGCGGTCGCAGTAAAGCCAGATCTCGCCCGGCGTGTGCAAGTCCACCAGCCACGATTGCAGGTTGTGCGAATGCGGCGCCAGGATGGCGTGCGCCAGCAGCCAGCGGCGCACATCACCCCCCGGCGGCACGGGCGCGGGCGGCTGCCACGCGGCCAGCGCCTCGGCGGGCAGGGCGGACGAACAGCCCGGCAGCGCGGGCGTAGCGGCGAGCACGGCGGCGCCGCCGAGGATGCGCAGAAAGGGGCGGCGTTGCATGGTCAGGCTCCTGTGGCGATAGGGGTGATGGTGGGCTGCGCGGCGCCATCCAGCAAGGCCAGGCTGGCACGCAGCGCCTCGCGCAGCGGCGTCTGGGGCACGGGGCCGGCGTATTGCGCCAGCGCGGTGCCGTCGAGCGCATGCGGCACCTGCCAGAGGTAGCGCATGGCCTGCAACGAGCGCAGCATGGGCACCACCGGAGTGGCCAGGCGCATCCAGCCCCAGGGCAGGGATTGCACCCGTAGCGCGCCACCGCGCAGCCCACCTTGCTCCTGCGCCCATTCGGACAACACCGTCTGCCAGTCGTGGCCGGCAGTGGTGTGACCGGCAAACGGCAGGCAGGGCAACTGCCCCGGCGCGGGGGCTGGCGCGGCGGCCACGCGCACAAAGGCCTGGGCCAGGTCGGGCAGGTAGGCCCAGGCGTGCGGCACATCCAGCGGGCCGGGCCAGGTCATCACGCCCTGGCGCAGCTTGCGCGCGATCACCAAATCCAGCCAGGTGCCCTGGCCCGCGCCAAAAAAGTCGCCCGCCCGCACGATGACGGCGCGCAGCCCCTGGGTGGCCACGGCCTGGGCGAGCTGCTGCTCCAGCGCCACGCGCACCGCGCCCAGCGGCGTGCTGGGGCGCTGGGGCGTGCGGGCATCCAGCACGGCGGGCATGCCCGCGCCAAAGTTGTACACGTTGCCGGGGAACAGCAGCACGGCACGCAGCGCCAGCGCGGTAGTGATGGCCTGGTGCAGCAGCACCGGGGCCTCGGCGCGCCATGCGCTGGCGGTGTAGCGCGCGGGGTTCATGGCGTGGACCACGGCGTCGGCCCCCTCGTCCAGCGCCGCCTGCAGGTCTGCGCCCGGCGCCAGCCATTGCACGCCGGGCAACGCCGGAGCCTGCGCCACCGCGCCATGCCGCCAGGGCGCGCGCACCCGCCAGCCTGCCGCCGCGAAGGCCAGCGCCACCGCCCGCCCCAGGCGCCCGTTGGCGCCCAGCACCCATACCGTCTTGGCCATGCTCATCTCCATGTGCTCTGTGATGGGCTGGATTGTGGGAACCATCGCGACGTTACACAATTGCATAAATGCCCATAGCAGGATTTCATCCATGAATACCCCGTTCGACTGGAACCTGGTGCGCTCTTTCCTGGCCGTGCTGGAGCACGGCAGCCTGCTGGGCGCGGCGCGCGCCTTGCAGTCCAGCCAGCCCACCATGGGCCGCCACATCGCCGAGCTGGAGGCGCAACTGGGCACGGTGCTGTTCGAGCGCACCGGCCGGGGCCTGCAGCCCACCGCCACGGCGCTGCGGCTGGCCGAGTCGGCGCACGCCATGGAGGCCGGCGCGCATGCGCTGGCACGCGGTGTCTCGGGTGCGCAGGCCGGCGCCAGCGGCACGGTACGCATCAGCGCCAGCCAGCCCGTGGCCTGCTTGCTGCTGCCGCCGCTGCTGCTGCGCATGCGCCAGCAGCTGCCCGACATCCAGGTGGAGCTGGTTGCCAGCAACGAGGTCAGCAACCTGCTGCGCCGCGAGGCCGACATCGCCCTGCGCATGGTGCAGCCCGACCAGTCCAGCCTGGTGGCGCGGCGCATCGGCAGCGTGGCGCTGGGCGCCTACGCGCACCGCGACTACCTGCGCCGCCGGGGCACGCCGCGCCAACCCACCGACCTGCTGGCGCACGAGCTGGTGGGCAACGACCGCTACGAGGACATCCTGCGCGGCTTTGCCGCCCTGGGGCACCCGGTGGGGCGCGAGCAGTTCGCATTCCGCACCGACGATTTCATCGCCTACTGGCAGGCGGTGCGCGCGGGCCTGGGCATCGGCTTCGTGGCGCACTACATGGCGCGCACCGACCCCGAGGTGCAGCCGGTGCTGCCCCAGCTCGCGCTGCCAACGCTGCCCATCTGGCTCACGGTGCACCGCGAGATCCGCACCAGCGCGCGCATCCGGGCGGTGTATGACTTTCTGGCGGAGGCGGTGCCACAGGCGCTGTAGAAATGCTCCTCTTTTAATAGCTGATAGCGCTTATCTGTATTGGCCCCAATGCTGTTTTTTCTCTGAATACACCCATGGAACGCAGTGTTGCGCAGCCAGGGCCTAGTCCTGCGCAGCCAAGACCGCTCCAATACACCCAGGAGCATTGCCATGACCACATCCTCGCCCATCCTGAACGCCCAGCCCCTCGGCCCGCTGTGGCCCACGCTGGACCCGTTTCTGTTCTGCGCCCATCACGATGACGCCTACCCGGCGGGCAACGGGGCCTTCGGCCCGGCGCCCCACCTGCTGGGCGGCCGCCAGATCGGCAGCGATTTCAGCCGCCAGGACGGCTGGAGCATGTACCACGGTGAGACGGTGCCTGGCTTTCCGGCGCACCCGCACCGGGGCTTCGAGACGGTGACGCTGGTGCGCAAGGGCCTGATCGACCATGCCGATTCGCTCGGCGCGGCCGCGCGCTTTGGCGGCGGCGACGTGCAGTGGGTCACGGCAGGGCGGGGCATCCAGCATTCCGAGATGTTCCCCTTGCTGCGCACCGACGGCCCGAATCCGCTGGAGCTGTTCCAGATTTGGCTGAACCTGCCCGCGCGCCAGAAGATGGTGGCGCCGCACTTCACCATGCTGTGGAACGAGCGCATTCCGCGCCTGGCGCACCGCGACGATGCCGGCCGCCTGACCACCGTCACCGTGGTGGCTGGTGCCCTGCCAGGTGCCGCCGCGCCGCTGGCGCCGCCGCCCGAATCCTGGGCCGCGCAGCCGGACGCCGACGTGGCCATCTGGACGCTGCACCTGGCGCCGGGCGCCCGCTGGGTGCTGCCCGCCGCGCGCGGCCAAGGCACGCGGCGCATGCTGTACTTCTTTGCGGGCGATGGCCTGCGCATCGGGCCGCATCACCTCGGCGAGCACGCCGCACTGGAGCTGGTGGCGGGCCAGGACTGGGCGCTGGAAAACACCGGCACCCAAGCCGTGGAATGCCTGCTGCTGCAGGGCCGCCCCATCGGCGAGCCGGTGGCGCAGTACGGCCCGTTCGTGATGAACACGCGCGAGGAGATCATGCAGGCCATGCAGGATTACCGCCGCACGGAGTTTGGCGGCTGGCCCTGGCCCGACAGCGCCCCGGTGCATGGCGGCATGCCACGGCGCTTTGCGCGCTACCCCGGCGCGCAGGCCGACACGCTGCCGGGTGAGTGAGAAAATCCCCGCTTTGCCTTCCGAAAGCGCCGCATGAACATCAGCAAAGACACCGCCGTCACCCTCAGCTACAAAGTGACCACGCCCCAGGGCAAGCCGCTTGACGCGGGCCACCTGGCCTACCTGCATGGCGGCTACGAGAACATCTTCCCCAAGGTCGAGGCCGCGCTCGAAGGCCAGGCCACGGGCTTTGCCACCACCATCGACCTGGCGGTGGAAGACGCCTTCGGCGCGCGCGACGAATCACTCGTGCGCACCATCCCCAAGAGTGAGTTTCCGCCCGGCGTGAAGGTGGGCGGCCAGCTGCAGGGCGTGGGCAACGACGGCCAGCCCCAGGTGTACAACGTGGTGAAGATCAAGGGCCCCGAGGTGCACCTGGACGGCAACCACCCGCTGGCCGGCCAGGCGCTGCGTTTTTCCTGCAAGGTGACGGATGTGCGTGCCGCCTCGGCCGAGGAAATCGCCCACCGCCATGTGCATGGCGCCCACGGGCACCACCACTGATTGCTATTGTTTTGATAGCTGCTGGCGCTTGATATTCAAGCGCCAGAGCCATAAAACCCTTAAAGCGCCGCTTCCAGGATGGCGCGGCTGACCTCGGGCGTGATGCTACGGTGCTCGCCCAGCTTGAGCATGCCGTGCGCCGTGAGCTGCGCCACCACGGCGTCCACGGCCTCGCGCCCCAGGCCGTAGGCGGACAGGCGCGTGGGGATGCCCACGCTCTCGAAAAATGCGCGGGTGTGCGTGATGGCGGCGTCGATGCGCTCGTCCTCGGTGCCGCCGCTGACATGCCAGACGCGCTCGGCGTACTGCAGGAGCTTGTCGCGCTTGGCTGCGCGTTGCGACTGCATGAGCGAGGGCAGCACGATGGCCAGCGTGCGCGCGTGGTCTATGCCATACAGCGCGGTCAGCTCGTGGCCGATCATGTGCGTGGCCCAGTCCTGCGGCACGCCCGCACCGATCAGGCCGTTGAGCGCCAGCGTGGCCGTCCACATCAGGTTGGCGCGGTGGTGGTAGTCGGGCGGCTCGGCCAGCGCGCCGGGGGCAATTTCCACCAGGGTCTGCAGCAGGCCTTCGGCAAAGCGGTCCTGCGGGCGTGCCTGCACGGGGTAGGTCAGGTACTGCTCCATGACGTGCACGTAGGCGTCCACCAGGCCGTTGGCAATTTGCGCGGGCGGCAGGGTGTAGGTCTTGGTCGGGTCGAGCACCGAGAACTGCGGAAAGCAGTGCACGCTGGAGAACGACAGCTTGGCCTGCGTGGCCTTGCGCGTGACCACGCCGCCGTTGTTCATCTCCGAGCCCGTGGCGGGCAGCGTGAGCACGCTGGCCAGCGGCAGTGCGCGCTGCACATTGCGCCCGCGCTGCAGCAGGATGTCCCAGGGTTCGCCGTCAAAACAGGCGGCGGCAGCCACGAACTTGGTGCCGTCGATGACGGAGCCGCCACCCACGGCGAGCAGGTAGTCGATGTGCTCGGCGCGCACCTGCGCCACGGCGCGCATCAGCGTTTCGTAGCTGGGGTTGGGTTCGATGCCGCCAAACTCGCTCACGCTGCGCTCGCCCAATGCGGCGCGCACTTCGTCCAGCGTTCCGGTGCGCCGCGCGCTCTCGCCGCCGTACAGCACCAGCACCCGGGCCTGCGCAGGCACCAGGCGCGCCAGGTCGGCCACCTTGCCTTGGCCAAAGACGATGCGGGTGGGGTTGTGGAATTCAAAGTTCAGCATGGGTCGGGCTCCTTGTGGGGCAGCCATGCTAGCGCGGGAGGCCGCCGGGTGGCAGTCGCTGGGCGGACAGCCCCGGCAGGTCACCTGGATAATTTGCTACGAAATCCATAGCTACTTGCGCTTACCCATCAAGCGCCCGATGGTGTTTTCTGTCGTGAACACGTCGCGCAGCAAAGCCTGGCGCAGCAGGCGTGCGGCCCGGTCGCGGATGTGCAGCGGGCTCACGGCCGGGAAGGGCCGGAAGCGCGCCGCGCTGCAGGCACCCAGAAAGTCGTGCAGGAGCGCCGTATCGTCCAGCGTGTGCGAGCCCTGCACATGGAACTCGGGGTGCCACTGCGTGGCCGCGATGTAGCCCTGCCCGCGCAAGGGGCTGCGGCGAATGGCCTCGGGGATGCCGTCGGGGTGGCTGACGGCCTCGACCACAAAACCGGGTGCCAACCGCTTGATACCCTGGTGGTGGATGCTGTTGACCGTCACCCGCCGCTGGCCGGGGTACAGGTGCGCCAGGCGCGAGCCGGGCACCAGGTCGATCTCGTGGAAATGCTGGTCGTAGGTGCGCGCGTTGCGGTGCTGCTGGGCACCGGGGTGTTGGGTCTCGATGTCCTGGTACAGCGCGCCGCCAAACGCCACGTTGATGAGCTGCAGCCCCCGGCACACGCCAAAAATGGGTTTGCCTGCCTGCGCAAAGGCCTCGACCACGGCCAGGTCGTACAGGTCGCGCACGCGGTCGCCCAGCCATTCCTCGCGCAGCGGCTCCTCGCCGTAGCTGCCCGGCCACACGTCGGCGCCGCCGTGCATCACCACACCATCGAGCCACTCGGCATAGTGCGCCAGCGTCACGTCGCCACGCGCCGTCTCGCCCGTGGGGCAGGGCACCATCACCACCATGGCGCCGGCCGACATGATCCAGTGCGCGATCGACTGTTCGACGTACTGCAGCGTCTTGCCGGTGAACAGCGAACGCGAGGGGTCGGCATGCTGAAAGCAGGCCGACAGCCCGATCTTGAGGCGGCGCGGTGCAAACATGCGGCTGTTGTAGCACTGCGCGGGCGCTGCGTCTGTAGGCGCAATCCGTCGGGCGGCCTGTACCGGGCGGACTTCACGGTGCTGTTGCTTTTACGTGCCACCCCTGTATCCAGGTGTCACCGGCCGGTCGCATAATTTCCGCCATCCCCCACCTGGCCCTGCGGCCTGCCCACACCAAGGAAGCTCCATGCCCTTGCCGCCCCTTCGCGCCCGCCCCCTGCTCTGCGCACTGGCCCTGGCGTGGCCCCCGCACACCCTGGCCGCCCTGCCCGCAGGCGCCGCCGCTGAGATCGTGGACCTGCAAGGCGCGGGTGACCAGCGCCCGGCCAGCGCCACGGCCTGGAGCCCAGCGCGCACCGCACAAGCCCTGGCTGCTGGCGACTTTGTGCGTACACGCGAGGCCGCGCGCATGGCCCTGTTGTTTGCCGACCAGACCCAGGTGCGCCTGCACCAGAACACGGTGCTGCAGGTCAAGGCGCTGGCGGCGGCCGGGCAGGGCACCACCACGCTGCGCCTGGAGGCCGGGCGCGCCTGGACGCAAACACGCCGCCCGCCCGGCAGCCCGCTGGAGCTGCAAACCCCCGCCGCCACCGCTGCCATCCGTGGCACCGACTGGCACATCAGCGTGGAGCCCGACGGGCGCACACTGCTCACCGTGCTGTCGGGCACGGTGGAGTTTGGCAACCCCCAGGGCACACTGACACTGAACGCCAACGAAGCCGCCTATGCCGAAGTGGGCAAGGCCCCGGTCAAGCTCATGCTGGTGCAGCCGCGCGAGAGCGTGCAGTGGGTCAACGCCCTGCAGCCCGACCCACTGCCCCACCTGGCCGCCGAGCCCCTGCCTGCGGCGCTGGAGCCGGTGCGCGCCGCGCTGGCGGCAGGCCAGATCGACCGCGCGCGCAGCGCCCTGGCCCAGACGCGCACCCAGGCGCCTGCCGCCTGGGGCGCCGCCCTGGAATTGGCCATTGCCCTGCAGGCCGGCCAATGGCCGGAAGCACGCGCACTGGCGCAGCAGCAAATGCCCCAGCGCCCCCCCTTGCCGGTGTGGCTCATGCAGTCCGACCTGCTGCTGATGGGCGGCGAAGGCCAGGCCGCAGTGGCCACCCTGCAGGACGCGCTGCAACAGTGGCCCGCCCACCCCGCACTGCTGGCCCAACTGGCCCGCGCGCAGTTGCTGCAGGACCGCTCGGGCGAAGCCGCTGCCACGCTCGCCCAGGGCCAGGCACCCCACCCCGAACTGGCGCTCGCCCGTGGCGCCCTGGCCCGCCGCCAGGGCGATGCGCCGAGCACACTGGCCGCCTACACCGAAGCCACCCAACTGGCCCCGCAGGACGCACGCGGCTGGCTGGGCCTGGGCAGCGCGCACACCGAGCGCGAGGACACCGGCCCCGCGCGCCAGCACCTGCAGCAGGCGCTTGCACTGGCACCGCACCTGGCGCAGGCCCAGGGCGAACGCGGCACGCTGGAGACCTTTGCCAACCGATTTACCGACGCCGAAAGCGCCTTCCAGGCTGCGCTGCAGGACCACAGCGCCGACTACGTCGCCCTCACCGGCCTGGGCCTGCTGCGGCTCAAGCAAGGCCAGCCCGAAGCGGCGCTCGACGCCTTTTTGCGCGCTGGCGTGATGGAGCCGCGCTACGCCCGTGCCAAGACCTGGACTGCCGTCGCCTACTACCAGCTCGGGCGCCACCAGGACGCCATCACCACGCTGTACCAGGCTGCCGCACTGGACGACAAGGACCCCGTGCCCCACATGCTGCTGGCGCAGATCCACACCGACCTGTTCCAGCCCGGCGAGGCCGTGGCGGCTGCGCGGGCCGGGGCACAGCGCATGCCCTACCTGCGCTCGCTCAACCAGTTGGCCAACGACCAGAAGGGCAGCGCCAACCTGGGCGCGGCGCTGGCCTTCTTCGGCATGGAAGACTGGGCGCTGGAGCTGGCGCAGCAGAGCTTCTACCCCTACTGGGGCGGCAGCCACCTGTTCCTGGCCGACCGCTACGCGGGTGAGTTCAACAAGAACTCGGCCCTGTACCAGGGCTTTCTCACCGACCCCATGGCCTTTGGCGCCAGCCAGCGCTACGCCTCGCTGTTGCAGCGTCCTGGCAGCCACGGCGCCGTGGGGCTGACGCTGGACCGCGAGTTCTACCGCCTGGCATCGCCCGCCCTCACGCTCAACGGCATGGACAACCGCCATGTGCCAGTGTCGTGGTTTGTGAAGGCGCAGACGGCGCGGGCGCTGCGCTTTCCGGTGGATGTGGGGGTGGTCAACTTTCCGGCTTTTAACGCTGGAACCGCTGCTTTGGATGCTCAGGTTCTGAGTCTGGGTGGAGGAATACAACCGACCGAGCGATTGAACCTGTTTGCGTATGCCAATTGGTTCAACTTCAATGTGCGCGGCGCAGATGGTCTGGAAACATCTATCGACAAAAGCCTGGGGCAAGGTGCAATCGGCTTGTCATACCGCTTCAGCCCCACCGAACAGACATCGCTCAAGCTGGGGCGAAGCGTGGACAAGGCAAAGATCAATGGCTACCCCGCACTCTTCAATCTCTCGAATCTTGGAGGCATTCTGAGTTTGAACTCGATGCCACGCAAGCAGTTCACCGACCTTCAGTTGCACCACACCTTTGACCCCACGCCAGGCACGCGCTGGACTGCCACTTTGGAGCATGTAGTTGAAAAGCAGGCCAGCGAGTCCAGCGCAGGCGGGGTCGTCGCCGCAGCGACCACCGATGTGTTGATATTTGGTGGCACGAATGCCATCGATCGGCGCTACACCGCCTTCACCCTGGCGGGCAGCCACCGCTACAACCCGATGTTGAATGTCGATGGTGCGCTGGGGTTGCAGCAGATCCGGCATCGGGTCGATGGCGCAAACAATTTCTGGTTAGTAGCGTCGAATCAGATCGACGGCGACATCGCCCAACGCCACGACACCGAACGCGTCTTCACCCCGCGCGCAGGCCTGGTGCTGCAGCCCGCCCCCGGCCACACGCTGCGCCTGGCCTATCAGGACTGGATGCGGCCGCTGAGCACTTCGACCCTCGCGGGCATCGAGACAGCCGGCATCCCCGTGGAAGACCAGTTGCTCGAAGCCGGTGGCCGCCACAAGCGCGCCGTGCTGCAATGGAGCCAGGAATGGGGCGCTTCCACCTTCATCAAGCTGCGCGCCGACCACCTGCGCCTGACCAACCCCGGCACCATCGGCGTGGATCTGCGCACCCCCAGCCTGCCGTTCCTGGAGGAGCTGCGCAACGCCCAGTTGACCAACCTCTCCAGCACCGACCTGCTCGAAGACACGCCCAGCTACGAGGGCGGCACCCTCAAGGTGCTGGCAGGCAGCGTCAACCACATGTTCAGCCGCCAGTGGTCGGGCTACGCCAAGTACCTGTACCAGCACAGCCACAGTGCGTTTGGTGAAGGCGACGAGCGCGTGACCGGGCGCATGATTCCCTATATTCCGCGCCACACCGCCGTGCTGGGCGCCACCTGGGCCAGCAGTGCGCGCTGGTACCTCAGCGGCCGCGCGGTGTACCGATCCGAACGGTTTGAAGACAAGGAAAACCTCACCCGCCGCCCACCGGGCTGGAACCTGGACCTGATGGGCTTCTGGGAATCCACCGACAAGCGCTGGGTGGTAGGCATGGCAGCGCTCAACCTGTGGGGTCCCAAGTCTGCGCGCCAGAAGGCCCGCTTCGTGCTGGATGCGCGCTACCGTTTTTAAGCCGCTCGGCGCGGCGCTACTGGCCCTGCTGTTGGTGTGGGCCGCCGCGCACAGCCGCCCCTGGCATGCGCTGGAGTTCCGCAGCTTTGACCTGTGGACCACGCTCGCCGCGCCGGGGCGCAGCAGCGTGCCCGTGGCCATCCTGGCGATCGACGAACCCAGCTTTCAGCAACTGGGCCAGGGCTGGCCTTTTCCGCGCAGCCTGCACGCGCGGCTGATCGACCGCCTGCGCGAAGACGGCGCGCGCGCCATTGGCTTTGACGTGGTGTTTGCCGACCCCGCCGCCGACCCGGCGCAGGACGCTGCCCTGGCCCAGGCGGTGGGCCGCGCGGTGGCCGCCGGCATTCCCGTGGTGCTGGCCTCCAGCCGCGAGAAGGTGGACAGCGCCAGCGCCACGCTGTGGACCGAGGTGCTGCCCCTGCAGACCCTGCGCGATGCCGGAGCCCAGCATGGCGACGCCGGTGTGGAGCCGGACGACGACTTCGTGGTGCGCCGCATGCCCCCCAGCGCGGGCCGCTTTGCGGCCACTCTCGCGCAGCACCTGGGCGTCCGCCCAGCGCCCGCGCCCTCCGCAGACGCCGACCGCCTGGTGGCCTACCGGGGCCCGCGCGGCAGCTTCGACACACGCTCGTACTACCAGGCCCTGGAGCCCGACCTGCTGCCTGCGGGGTACTTTCGCGGCAAGGTGGTGCTGGTGGGGCGCTCGGCCTTGACGGCCAGCGAACTGCAACACAGCCAGGCCGACCTCTTCAACGCCCCCTTTGCCGCGCTGGGCGGCGAACGCCTGTTCCCCGGCGTGGAACTGCAGGCCACCCTGCTGGACAACCATGTGACCGGTGCCGCCCTGCGCCCCGTGCCCGAGGGCTGGAGCCTGGCGCTGGTGCTGCTGGCCCTGGCCGTGCTGGTGCCAGCCAGCGTGCGCTGGCACCCTGGTACGGTGGCAGGGCTGGCTGCAGGGCTGTCTGGCGCGGTGCTGCTGCTGTCGTGGTGGCTGTTTGCCCAGGCGCGGCTGTGGCTGCCGCCGCTGCTGCCGTTGGCCGCCGTGGTGGCCATCTACGGTGCCACGGCCCTGGTGGCCTACGCCACGGCGCGCCGGCACGCGCGCCAGGTGCGCGCCATGTTTGCACAGTATGTGCCCCCCGAAGTGGTCCAGCGCCTGATTGCCCAGCCCGAACTGTTGCGCCTGGGCGGCGAGACGCGCGAAGTCACGCTGTTGTTCACCGACCTGGCGAACTTCACCACCCTGTCGGAACAACTCAGCGCCGAGCAGACGGTGGAGGTGCTCACGGGCTACTTCAACGCCATGACGCCGCTCATCCACGCCACGGGCGGCACCGTGGACAAGTTCATCGGCGACGCGGTGATGGCCTTCTGGGGCGCGCCCCTGCCCGATGCCCAGCACGCCGAGCATGCCGTGCGCGCGGCCATCGCCATGCAGCAGGCCATGGTGCCGCTGGTGGCCGCGCTGCGCTCGCGCGGCCTGCCCAGCATCCACATGCGCATCGGCCTGCACACGGGCCGCGTGGTGGTGGGCAATGTGGGCTCGGAGCAGCGCTTCTCGTACACCGCCATTGGCGACGCGGTGAACCTGGCGGCGCGCCTGGAAGGCGCCAACAAGGCCTTTGGCACCGGCATTCTGGTGTCGGGGGCCACGGCGGCCCAACTGCCCGACGACATCGCACTGCGCCCGCTGGACGATGTGATCGTCAAAGGCAAGTCCGAACCCGTGCGCGTGTTCACGCCCTGCGATGACGCGCAGGTGTGCCAGTTGTCGCACGCCGCGCTGCAGGCCTTCCATGCCCGCGCCTGGGATGAGGCCAGCACCCACCTGCACGCCCTGTTACAGCGCCTGCCGGGCGACACCACCGCGCAGCGGCTGCTGGAACGCCTCCAGGCCGCACGAACGCTGCCGCCTGGGGCAGCTTGGTCGCCTGCAGTGGCACTGGACAAGCTCTGATCCAGACGAACTTCCCCCTCCACTACAGAAATCTCGCCGCAAATCCGGGCATGATGTAGGCGTGGGGACCGCATCATCCCGGTCGCCGCACCGACCCATCGCTCAGAAAGGAGAACCCATGCAAGTACAAGTCCATACCGACAACAAGATCCAGGGCGGAGAGTCGCTGGCCCAGTGGGTACAGCAAGAGGCCGTGTCTCGCCTGGCGCGCTTCAAGGACCAGGTCACCCGCATCGAAGTTTTCCTGTCCGACGTGGACGCAGGCAAATCCGGCGCCAACGACAAGCGCTGCCGCATGGAGGCGCGCCCCGCAGGGCGCCAACCCGTGGGTGTGACGGCCGATGCCGACAAGCTGGCCGATGCCTTCACCGGCGCCATGGAGAAGCTGGCCCGCGCCCTCGACAACGACCTGGGCCGCGTGAAAGACCGCAACGGCCGCGACACCATCCGCACGGCGGAGGAATGAGCGACCCGCACGCCACCGATCAGCGCCTGACCGAGCTGGAGATCAAGGCCAGCTACACCGAGGATCTGCTGGACCAGATGAACCTGGCCCTGTACCGACAACAGCAGCAGATCGACCGGCTGGTGCAGGAGCTGACCCATCTGCGCCAGCAGATGCCCGAGCCCGGTGGCGGCGCGCCGCGCAACCTGCGCGACGAGATTCCGCCGCATTACTAGAGAACATCCCCCTGCGGCGCTGCGCGCCTTCCCCCTTCTCTGGCATCGCTGCGCGCTGCGGAAGGGGGACGCCACCCGCGCGGCGGGGCGGCCCTTGCGCGGTGGCCGCTGGCCTAGGGGCATGCCCGCTTCATGGGCCGCGGATAGTGCAATCACCATGGATCGCGGCATAAAAAAACCGGCCGCCCTCGCGGGCCGGCCGGTTGGATTCCTGAGCGCAGCTCAGGCGCCGATCACTTGGCGATCACGCGCACCATTTCCAGGCACTTGTTCGAGTAGCCCCACTCGTTGTCGTACCAGCTCACGACCTTGATGAAGGTCTTGTCCAGCGCGATACCGGCTTCGGCGTCGAACACCGAGGTGCAGGGCTCGCCACGGAAGTCGGTGGCCACCACCTTGTCTTCGGTGTAACCCAGCACGCCCTTCATGGCGCCTTGCGAGGCGGCCTTCATGGCGGCGCAGATGTCCTTGTAGTCGGCTTCCTTTTCCAGCTCGACGGTCAGGTCCACCACCGACACATCAGAGGTGGGCACGCGGAACGACATGCCGGTGAGCTTCTTGTTCAGCTCGGGGATCACCACGCCCACGGCCTTGGCGGCGCCGGTGGAGCTGGGGATGATGTTTTCCAGGATGCCGCGGCCACCGCGCCAGTCCTTGTTGCTCGGGCCGTCCACGGTCTTTTGCGTGGCGGTGGCGGCGTGCACGGTGGTCATCAGGCCGCGCTTGATGCCCCAGTTGTCGTTCAGCACCTTGGCCACGGGGGCCAGGCAGTTGGTGGTGCACGAGGCGTTGGAGACGATGGCCTGGCCAGCGTATTTCTCGTGGTTCACGCCGAACACGAACATGGGCGTGTCGTCCTTGGAGGGCGCGGACATCAGCACCTTCTTGGCGCCGGCGGCCAGGTGCTTCTCGGCGCTGGCCTTGTCCAGAAACAGGCCGGTGGCCTCGATCACCACGTCGGCGCCGACTTCGTTCCACTTCAGGTTGGCGGGGTCGCGCTCTTGCGTCAGGCGAATCTTCTTGCCGTTCACGACCAGGGTGTTGCCCTCGACCGAGACTTCACCCTTGAAACGGCCGTGCACGCTGTCGTATTTCAGCATGTAGGCCAGGTAGTCGGGTTCGAGCAGGTCGTTGATGCCCACGATCTCGATGTCCGAGAAGTTTTGCACCGCAGCGCGAAACACCATGCGGCCGATGCGGCCGAAACCATTGATGCCAACCTTGATAGCCATGTCAGTCTCTTCCTTGCAAAGTTAAAAACAACCCAATCACTTCTTGCCTGCCAGCACGGCGCGCACGGTGGCCGCCACGTTCTCGGCCGTGAAGCCGAAGTGCTTGAACAGCACGCCTGCAGGGGCCGATTCGCCGTAGCGGTCGATGCCGACCACGGCGGCGCAGCCGTACTTCCACCAGAAATCGGTCACGCCCATTTCCACGGCGATGCGCGGCAGCCCTGCGGGCAGCACGGACTTCTTGTACTTGACGTCCTCGCGGTCGAAGCTCGTGGTGCTGGGCATGGAGACCACGCGCACGGCGATCTTTTTCTCGGCCAGTTGCTTTTGCGCGGCCAGGACCAATTGGACCTCAGAGCCGGTGGCAATGATGACGGCCTGGGCTTTCTTCTTCAGGCCCACGTCCTTGGGCTCGGAGAGCACGTAGGCACCACGCGAGATGTCGCCCAGGTCGCGCTTGGACAGGTAGGGCAGGTTCTGGCGGCTCAGCAGCAGCGCGGTGGGCTGCTCGCGGTTGGACAGGGCCACGCTCCAGGCCACGGCGGTTTCGGCAGTGTCGGCGGGGCGCCAGACGTCCAGACCAGGGATGATGCGCAGGGCTGCAGCGTGCTCCACCGACTGGTGCGTGGGGCCGTCTTCGCCCAGGCCGATGGAATCGTGCGTGAAGACATGGATCACGCGCTGCTTCATCAGCGCGGCCATGCGGATGGCGTTGCGGCTGTAGTCGCTGAAGGTGAGGAAGGTGCCGCCGTAGGGGATGAAGCCGCCATGCAGCGCCACGCCGTTCATGATGGCGGCCATGCCGAATTCGCGCACGCCGTAGTTGATGTGGCGGCCACCCACGCCGTGCTCGTTCTTGACCACGTTGCCCTGCAGGTCAAAGCGCAGGTTGGGCGTGCTCTTGGTGTTGGTGAGGTTGGAGCCGGTCAGGTCGGCGCTGCCACCCAGCAGTTCGGGCAGGGCAGCGGTGAAGGCTTCGAGCGCCAGTTGGCTGGCCTTGCGGCTGGCCACGGTCTCGGCCTTGGTGTGGGCACCCACCACGGTGTCCACCGCCGTCTGGGCAAAGTGCGCGGGCAGGTCGCCGTTCATGCGGCGCGTGAACTCGGCGGCCAGCTCGGGGAAGGCGGCCTGGTAGGCGGCAAAGCGATCGTTCCAGGCCTGCTCGGCGGCGTGGCCGGTGGCGCGGGCGTTCCAGTCGGCGTACACCTCGTCGGGGATGACGAAGGGTGCATGGCTCCAGCCCAGCGATTCGCGCGAGAGCGCAATTTCCTCGGCACCCAGCGGCTCGCCGTGGGCCTTGGCGGTGTTGGCGCGGTTGGGCGAGCCCTTGCCGATGTGCGTCTTGCAAATGACGAGCGAGGGGCGCTCGGTCTGCTTGTGCGCCTCGGCGATGGCGGCAGCCACCTTGTCGGCGTCATGCCCGTCGATGGGGCCGATCACGTTCCAGCCGCTGGCCACGAAGCGCAGCGCCGTGTTGTCGATGAACCAGGGCTGCACGGAGCCGTCGATGCTGATGCCGTTGTCGTCGTACAGCGCGACGAGCTTGTTCAGCTTCCAGGCGCCGGCCAGCGAAATGGCCTCCTGGCTGATGCCCTCCATCAGGCAACCGTCGCCCAGGAAGGCGTAGGTGTGGTGGTCCACCACGGTGTGGCCTTCGCGGTTGAACTCGGCCGCCAGGAGCTTCTCGGCCAGGGCCATGCCCACGGCGTTGGTGATGCCCTGGCCCAGCGGGCCGGTGGTGGTTTCCACGCCGGGGGTGTGGCCCACCTCGGGGTGGCCTGCGGTGCGGCTGCCCATCTGGCGGAAGTTCTGCAGCTCCTGCATGGGCAAGTCGTAGCCCGTGAGGTGCAGGAGCGCGTAGATCAGCATGGAGGCGTGGCCGTTGGACAGCACAAAGCGGTCGCGGTCGAACCACTGGGGGTTGGCCGGGTTGTGCTTGAGGTGCCGCGCCCACAGCCCGACGGCCATGTCCGCCATGCCCATGGGGGCGCCGGGGTGCCCGGAATTGGCTTGTTGAACGGCATCCATTGCGAGTGCGCGGATCGCATTCGCCATTTGTTGAGTGTTGGCCATCAGGGCGGCTCCGGTCGGGAGTGAGGTGGGGGAAAACCCCTGATTTTAGCGGCCTGCCCCAGAGCGCACCGCCCGACCCCGCCAAACCATGCACTACAGTGCCACCATGCTCGCCACCGCACCCTCTAGCCCCCCGCTTGCGCAGCCCCCCGCCCTGCTCCTGGCCGCAGGCCGGGGCGAGCGCATGCGGCCCTTGACCGACACCTGCCCCAAGCCCCTGCTGCGCGTGCGCGGCCAGCCGCTGCTGCAATGGCATTTGCAGGCGCTGCACGCGGCCGGGGTGCGCCGCGCGGTCATCAACACGGCCTGGCTGGGCGAGCAGATCAGCGCGCATTTTCTAGACGCTTTCAGCCTCCAGGGCTCACCAGACAAGCGCAATACGCTATCTATTTTCTACTCGCACGAGGGCCGTGACTTTGGCGGCGCACTGGAAACCGCGGGCGGCATTGCGCGCGCGCTGCCGCAGTTGGGCGATGTGTTCTGGCTCGCGGCGGGCGATGTGTTCGTGCCCGGTTTTGGTTTTGACGCCGCTGCCGCACAGGCCTTTGCGGCCAGCCCCATGCTGGCCCACCTGTGGCTGGTGCCCAACCCGGCGCACAACCCGCGCGGCGACTTCGGCCTGTCGCCCGAAGGGCTGGCGCTGAACCTGCCGCCCGAATCCACCCAGCCGCGCTACACCTACAGCACCATCGCCCTGCTGCGCGCCGCGCTGTTTGCGCCGCCGTGGTGCGATATTCCCCCCGGCAACCCGCAGGGGCTTGCCGCCCCGCTGGCGCCCTTGCTGCGTCGGGCCATGGACAATGGCCGGGTCAGCGCCACGCTCTACACCGGCCCCTGGACCGACGTAGGCACACCGCAGCGCCTGGAAGAACTCAACGCAAGCACGCCATGACCCTGACTGTTCCCCTTTCTGTGTACGCGCAACGCCGCGCGCACCTGGCCGCGCAACTGGGCGATGGCGGCATTGCCATCGTGCCCACGGCGCCCGAGCGCATGCGCAACCGCGACAGCGACTACGCCTACCGCCACGACAGCTACTTCCACTACCTCACCGGCTTTACCGAACCCAACGCCTGGCTGGTGCTCACGGCAGATGGCCGCAGCACGCTGTGGTGCCAGCCCAAGGACATGGAGCGCGAAATCTGGGACGGCTACCGCCTGGGCCCCGAGGCCGCCGTGGCCGCACTGGGGGTGGACGAAGCCTACTCCGTGGCCGAGCTGGACCAGCGCCTGCCGCGCCTGCTGGAGAACCGCGCCTGCGTGTGGTACCCCTTTGCCACGCACAGCGGGCTGGCGGCACGCGTGGAGGGCTGGCTGGCCCCCGTGCGTGCCCGTGTGCGCTACGGCGCGCTGTGCCCCGCGCGCCAGGCCGACCTGTGCTTGCTGCTGGACGAAATGCGCCTGGTGAAAGACGCGCATGAACTGGCCCTGATGCGACACGCGGCCCAGATCAGCGCCCGCGCCCATGTGCGTGCCATGCAGCACTGCGCACAGGCGCTGCGTGCCGGGCAGGAAGTGCGCGAATACCACCTGGAAGCCGAGCTGCTGCACGAATTTCGCCGCTACGGTGCGCAGGCGCCGGCGTACAACTCCATCGTCGCGGCCGGCGCGAACGCCTGCGTGCTGCACTACCGCGCCGACCGCGCGCCGGTGGGCAGCAACGACCTGGTGCTCATCGACGCGGGCTGCGAATACGACGGCTACGCCAGCGACATCACGCGCACCTTCCCCGCCGGTGGGCGCTTCTCAGGTGCGCAGCGTGCGCTGTACGAGCTGGTGCTGACCAGCCAGGAGGCCGCCGTGGCCGCAACCAAAGCAGGGGCACGCTTCAATGCCCCCCACGACGCCACCGTGGCGGTGCTGGCGCAGGGGCTGCTGGACCTGGGCCTGCTGGACAAGAACCAGCATGGCAGCGCCCAGGACGTGATCGAGCGCCGCGCCTACTTCCGCTTCTACATGCACCGCACCGGCCACTGGCTGGGCATGGACGTGCACGACTGCGGCAGCTACGTGGAGCCGGGCGAGATCGGCGCGGTGCAGGAACGCAAGGACCCGCTCTCGGGCGAGACCATCAAGGATCGCCCCAGCCGCATCCTGCGCCCCGGCATGGTGCTGACCATCGAGCCGGGCCTGTACGTGCGCGCCGCAGCCGACGTGCCCGAAGCCTTCCACGGCCTGGGCATTCGCATCGAGGACGACGCCGTGGTGCATGCCCACGGCTGCGAGCTGATCACGCGCGGGGTGCCCGTTCAAGCTGACGAGATTGAAGCGCTGATGCGCGGGTAAGACAGCAGCCCTCAATACCCGGAGGCCTCCAACCACTGCGCCAGTGCCGCGGCCACCTGGTCGGCACCCTGGGCCAGGGCGCGGGTGCCACCGGTGGCGTCTGGGCTGGGGGCGGGGGCCTGGGCCTCGAACAGGCGCTGGGCCAGCAGGCTCTCGCCCAGAGAACCGGGCCGGGTCAGTGTGGCGCGCAGGCGCACCAGGCCCACGCTGCGCTCGGGGCTGTCGAACACCTGGCTGAATTCCTCCAGCTCCACGCGCAGAAGCGCCGGGGGCTGTCCATCGACCCGCACCGATGCCTGGGCACCCAGGGTGCCGATGACAGCCCGCTGCTGGCCCAGGTGCGCCTGGAGGCGCTGGCGCATGAGCTGGATGGGGGGCTGGCTCCAGCGTGCCTGCTGGTAGGGGCGCAATTCGCGCGCGTCGGCATAGGCCAGGCGGTAATGCACGGCAGTGCTGCCGTCGGGCTGGCCGGCGTTGTCCAGCGTGGCCAGCGCCAGGGCCGGCAGGGCCTTGGCCGGTGCTGTGGCGGGCAAGGATGCAGGGCCAAAGTCGTAGAGCACCGGCCGCACCGGGGGCTCTGGCAGGGCCGAGCAACCCGCCACAGAAACAAGCACAAAAATGGCTGTAGCGCCCGATTTACAAGCGCGAGCAGCTATTGTTTTAATAGCATTCATGGTTGCACTCCGGTGCGCTGCGGGGCGGTGAAGCCCGGTTCGCCCGGGCCGGGCTGGCCCCGGCCTGGGCCATAGAGGATGCCTTGGGGGTTCTCGCCCAGGCTGGAGGCGGCGCGGCCTGTCAGGCGCGCGGCGCGGGCGGTTTCGTCGGCGGCGCGCTCCATGCGCGGCAGGGTGGTGGTGCCAAAGCGCTCCACCGCCTGGGCCAGTGCCTGGGCGCCGCGCTCGGTCTGTTCCAGCGTACCGCCGGGGGCGTTGATGCGCTTGGCCGTCTGCCCGATTTCCGCGGCCATGCCCGACACCTGCTCGCCCGCCTGGCGCATGGACTGCAGCGCGCCCGTGGCCTCGCGCGCCAGCGGTGGGAGGGCGGCCAGTGCCGGGTCCAGGCGCTGCTGCACGGTGGCATCGAGCCGCTGGCTCAGGGTGTGCACGCTGCCTGCGGCCTGGCCGGTGTTGGCCAGCAGCTCACGCAGCAGGCGCTGGTTGTCGTCGGAGAGCACCTGGTTGATGCGCTCGGTGGCCTCCTGCACGCGGCTGAGGATGGCAGGGCCCTGGTCGAACAACTGGGTGAACGGCGAGGTGCGCAGCGGCAGGCGCGGCAGGCCGCTGGGGCCGGGAGCGATGGCAGGGTAAGGCTCGCCCGCGTCGTCCAGCAGCACGTAGGCCAGACCGGTCACGCCCTGGTAGCCCAGCACGGCAAAGGTGGTGGGGGTGATGGGGGCGTCCACGCTCACGGCGATGCGGATGAGCACGTTGCCGCTGGCCTGGCTGTCAAAGCCGATGTGCGTGACGCGCCCCACGGACACGCCCTTGTAGCGCACGGCCGCCTGCGGCTGCAGGCCAGCGACGCCTTCGCCGCTGGAGAGTTCGTAGGACTGGTAGTTGCCCCGGTCGCGCGTGAGCCAGACGCCCAGGCCCACCACCAGCGCGGTGACGACCAGCACGAACAGGCCTGCGGCAAAGGCATGGGACTTGTTTTCCATCAGCGGTCCTTGGCAATGGCGGGCGGAGCCATGGCGCGCAAGCCGCGCTCGCCCTGAAAGAATTGGCGGATGAAGGGGTGCTCGAATTGCACCACTTTTTGCGGTGTGTCGGTCACGATGACGCGCTTGTCGGCCAGCACGGCCACGCGCGTGGCCAGGGAGAACAAGGTGTCCAGGTCGTGCGTGACCATCACCATGGTCAGGCCCAGCTCGGCATGCAGCTCGCGCACCAGGGCGCAGAACTCGTCGGCGCCGTTGGGGTCCAGGCCTGCGGTGGGCTCGTCCAGCAGCAACAGCGGCGGGTCCATGATGAGCGCACGCGCCAGCGCCACGCGCTTGATCATGCCGCCCGACAGATCCGCGGGCATGCGCGTGGCGTGCTCGGGCTTGAGGCCCACCATCTGCAGCTTGACGATAGCGGCGTCGCGCACCACATCCGGCGGCAGCGTGCCCAGTTCGTTGAGGGCAAAGGCCACGTTCTCGAGCACATTGAAGGCCGAATACAGCGCGCCGTGCTGGAACAGCATGCCCACGCGGCTGGCGGCGCCATCACCGCCCATGTCCTCGGCCGGGCGGCCCAGCACCGTGACGCTGCCG
Source organism: Acidovorax sp. 210-6 (assembly GCF_010020825.1). GTDB lineage: Bacteria > Pseudomonadota > Gammaproteobacteria > Burkholderiales > Burkholderiaceae_C > Simplicispira > Simplicispira sedimenti. The sequence goes on along the minus strand of NZ_JAACJE010000001.1, from coordinate 72,827 downwards.
CGCGCGGGGTGCAGCAGGCCCAGCATCTGGCGCAGCAGCACGGTCTTGCCGGTGCCCGATCCGCCCACCAGCGCCAGCATCTCGCCCTGGCGCACGCTCAGGTCCAGGTCCTGGTGCACGGCAAAGGCCTCGGACCCCTTGCCAAACACCGACCACAGCCCCTGGATGCGGACGACTTCCGGCGACGGCTCTGGTGGGGGGGCGCTCTGGTCTGCCATGGCTCAGAACCCGACGTTTTTGAAGACGACGGCAAACAGCGCGTCCACGATGATGACCACGGTGATCGACGTGACCACCGAGGCCGTCGTGCCCTCACCCAGGCTTTGGGTGTTGGGCTTGACGCGCAGGCCCCAATGGCAACCGATCAGCGCGATCAACGTGCCGAACACCACCGACTTGGACAGTGCCAGCGTGAGGTTGCCAAAGCCCACCGCCGCGGGCAAGGCATGGTAGAAGTACGCAGGCGATATGCCCAGCGACAGGTCGGCCGCCAGCATGCCGCCCGCCAGGGCGCACAGCGTGGTCCAGACGCTCACCAGCGGCATGGCCAGCGCCAGGGCCAGCGCGCGCGGCAGCACCAGGCGAAAGCCGTGCGGGATGCCCATCACGCGCATGGCGTCCAGCTCCTCGTTCACGCGCATCACACCGATCTGCGCGGTAATGGCCGAACCCGAGCGCCCCGCCACCAGGATGGCCGCCAGCAGCGGCCCGAGCTCGCGGATCAGCGACACGCCCAGGATGTTGACGATGAAGGTCTCGGCCCCGAACTGACGCAGTTGCAGCGAGGTGAGGTAGGCCAGCACCACCCCGATGAGAAAGCCCACCAGGGCCGTGATCGGCAGTGCCGTGGCCCCCATGCGGTAGAGGTGGCCCGACACGTCGCGCCAGGGCGCGCGGCGCGGCGCACGCAGCAGGCGGCCGGTGTCCAGCAGCATCTGGCCCACCATTTGCAACAGGTGGCGTGCGTGGTCCACGCCATGCAGCACCAGCACGCCCAGGTGGTCCACCTGGTCGGCCAGGCGCCAGGGCTCCGGTGCGGGCGCGGGGACGGTGTAGCGCGCCACGCGCTCCAGCATGTCGCGCTGCGCGTCGCTGAGCCACAGCCGTGCAGGCCAGGCGCGGCCCCAGTGGTTCCACAGCACCTGGGCACCCACATGGTCCAGCCATAGCATGCCCCGCAGGTCCCAGCCCAGCGCGGGCTGGTGCGGTACCTTTGCCAGTTGTTCGGCCAAAGGGAGCCACAGCACACGCTGGCCCAACTCCGCCGCACCCCAGCGGCCATGCAGCAGCGCGCACGGCCCTTCGGGCGTGTCGGAGCAGGCAATGCGCGGTTGCGGATCGGTCATGGCCATGGGGCGACGGACGGTGCGAACACAAAGCGCACATGGTAGCGGCTGGCAGTGGCACAGGCGCCACACTGTCGCCTATGGGGCGGCGCGGGCAGCAGGGGTATGATGAAAACTGGCCACTCAGGCCCTGAGAACAAGCGCCGATAGCTATTATTTTTATAGCATTCACCCTGTCCTGCAAACCCGCCTCTTGCCCTACCATGCTGCCATGAGCGACGCAACCTACGACTACATCATCATCGGCGGCGGCACGGCCGGCGCCCTGCTGTGCAACCGCCTGAGCGCCGACGCCCGCCACCGCGTGCTGCTGCTGGAGGCCGGCCCCCGGGACGACTACCACTGGATCCACATCCCCGTGGGCTACCTCTACTGCATCGGCAACCCGCGCACCGACTGGCTCTACCAGACCGAGCCCGACGCGGGCCTCAACGGCAGGCGCCTGCGCTACCCCCGGGGCAAGACGCTGGGGGGCTGCAGCAGCATCAACGGCATGATCTACATGCGCGGCCAGGCGCGCGACTACGACCAATGGGCCCAGATCACTGGCGACGACACCTGGCGCTGGGACCAGGTGCTGCCCGCGTTCCGCCGCCATGAAGACCACTGGCGGCTGGACCAGCCCGGCGATGTGAACGAAAACTTCAAACGCCTGCACGGCAACAAGGCCACCGGCAGCACGGGCGAATGGCGTGTGGAAAAGCAGCGCCTGCGCTGGGACGTGCTGGACGCCTTTGCCCACGCGGCGCAGCAGGCCGGCATTCCAGCCACCGACGACTTCAACAGCGGCAACAACGAAGGCGTGGGCTATTTCGAGGTCAACCAGAAGAAGGGCTGGCGCTGGAACACAGCCAAGGCCTTTTTGCGCCCCACCTGCTACGGGCGCGACAACTTCGAGATGTGGACCGGCGCGCAGGCCGCCAAGCTGCTGGTCGAGCGCCAGCCCCATGGTCCGCTGCGCTGCACCGGCGTGCAGGTCTGGACAGGCAAGTCCATGGTCACCGTGCGCGCCACGCGCGAGGTGCTGCTGTGCGCGGGCGCAGTCAACTCACCCCAGTTGCTGCAGCTCTCGGGCATCGGCCCGGGCGAGCTGCTGCGCCAGCACGGCATCGACGTGCTGCACGATCTGCCCGGTGTGGGCGCCAACCTGCAGGACCACCTGCAGATCCGCTCGGTGTACAAGGTGCAGAACGTCAAGACGCTCAACACCCTGGCCAGCTCGCTGGTCGGCAAGGCCAAGATCGGGTTGGAGTACGCGCTCAACCGCAGCGGCCCCATGAGCATGGCGCCCTCGCAGCTGGGCGCCTTCACGCGCAGCAGCCCCGACCAGCCCTGGCCCAACATCGAATACCACGTGCAGCCGCTCTCGCTCGACGCCTTTGGCGAGCCGCTGCACGGCTTCCCCGCGTTCACCGCCAGCGTGTGCAACCTCAACCCCACCAGCCGGGGCACGGTGCAGATCCAGAGCGCCGACTTCCACCAGCCTCCGGCCATCGCCCCCAACTACCTCAGCACCCCCGAAGACCGCCAGGTGGCGGCCGACAGCCTGCGCGTGACCCGGCGCATCGTTGCACAGCCCGCCATGGCACGCTACCAGCCCGAGGAGTTCAAGCCTGGTGTGCAGTACCAAAGCGATGAGGAGCTCGCGCGTCTGGCGGGCGACATTGCCACCACCATCTTCCACCCCGTGGGCACCACGCGCATGGGCCGCGCCGATGACCCCCTGGCCGTGCTCGACCCACGCCTGCGCGTGCGCGGCATCGAGGCACTGCGCGTGGTCGATGCCGGCGCCATGCCCTTGATCACCAGCGGCAACACCAACTCCCCCACGCTGATGCTGGCCGAGAAGGCCGCCCAATGGATTCTGGAGGACCACGCACCATAGCCAAACTCTATGGAGCCAGACCGGGAAATCCCCTATGGGCCGCGGGCGACTGGGCCTTTACATTAGCACCACTCGAACGCGCACCCAGTGCGCTGGACGGGGGGCCGGGGAGACAAACCGCCACCACCACAACCACAAGCCTTTTTCAAGCACCCGGTGAGGTGCCATCTTCTTTCCAACCGCCAGCCCTGCTGGCGTTTTTTTTGCCTGCTGCACGCGCCGCAGCACGCGATGCGACAATCGCGCCGATGGAATGGATACTGGTTTCGCTGGCCTCCCTGCTTGCCGGCTTTGTCGATGCGATCGTGGGAGGCGGCGGCCTGATCTTGCTGCCCGCGCTGTTTGCCACCTTTCCCAGCGCGCCCCCCGCCACGCTGCTGGGCACCAACAAGAGCGCCTCGGTGTGGGGCACCACCATGGCCACCTGGCAGTACAGCCGCCGCGTGCAGATGCGCTGGCGCGCCATGCTGCCCGCCACCGCTGCAGGCTTTGCCGGTGCCTTTGCCGGTGCCTGGGCCGTCACCGTGGTGTCGCCCGACTTCCTGCGCAAGTTGCTGCCCCTGGTGCTGCTGGCCGTGCTGCTCTACACCCTGGCCAAAAAGGATCTGGGGCGCCACCACACCCCCCACCTGACGGAGCGCGCCGAAGCCGCCGCCGCCTGCGCCATCGGCCTGAGCGTGGGGTTCTACGACGGCTTCTTCGGTCCCGGCACGGGCAGCTTCTTCGTGTTCCTGTTCGTGCGCCTGCTGGGTTACGACTTCCTCAACGCCTCGGCCTCGGCCAAGCTGCTGAACGTCTCGACCAACATCGCTGCACTCATCCTGTTTACCGCCAAGGGCCATGTGTGGTGGCACTTTGCGTTGCCGCTGGCTGTGGCCAACGTGGTGGGCAGTCTGCTTGGCACACACATGGCCCTCAAGCACGGCGCGGGGTTTGTGCGCTGGATCTTCATCGTGGTGGTCAGTGCACTCATCCTCAAGACCGGGTACGACGGCTTCTTGCGCTGATCTTTCGCCGCCCTAAACCTCTCGTTCAGACTCGGCCATTGGGGTTCTCCATGATGGCGAGGCGCAAAAGGGCGACCCCTATAATTGCAACATTTTGATGACACCGTGGCCCGACATCCCTCGGGCCACGCCGTTTTCCCTGGCTCCGGCCCCGCTATCCGCAGGCCGGATTTTTTTGTACCTGAACACCCCGACAGGACATACGATGAAGTTTCTCAAGTTTGTCGCTTCCGCCGTGGCGCTTTGCGCCGTATTCGGCGCCCAGGCCCGCACCTTTGACGAGGTCAAGAAAGACGGCAAGATCCTGATTGCCACCGAAGGCCAGTTCGCTCCCTTCAACTTCTTCAACGGCACGACGCTCACCGGTTTCGAGGTCGAACTGGCCGAGTTGGTGGCCAAAAAGATGGGCGTGACCGTGCAATGGAAGACGCTGGGCTTTGACGCCCTGCTCACCGGCCTGCGCCAGGACCGCTGGGATCTGGTGATTGCCTCGCACGGGATCACCGAGGAGCGCGCCAAGGCCGTGACCTTCACCGAACCGCACTACTGCTCGGGCGGCATGATCATCGCCATGGACCCGGCCATCAAGAACGCCAAGGACCTGGCAGGCAAGGTGGTGGCAGTGCAGACCGGCACCAGCTACCTGGAAAACGTCCAGAAAGTCTCCGCCATCAAGGAGATGAAGAACTTCCCCACCGACGTGGACGCCCGCAGCGCCCTGGCTTCGCGCCGCGTGGACGCCTGGGTCACGGACCGCTTCGTCGCCAAGGCCGTGGCCGAGAAGAACCCCGGCGCGGGCTTCAAGCTGGGCGACATGCTGTTCATCGAGCGCATCGCCGCTGCCGTGGCCAAGGGCAACCAGTCGCTCGCACAGGGCTGGTCCAAGGCCCTGGCCGAAACCATGGCCGACGGCAGCTACGCGCAGCTGTCCAAGAAATACTTCAACGAAGACGTGCGCTGCCAGTAAGCACGCGGGCGCTCCTCGCGCCCTCACCGGTCTGATCTTTCATGCTTACTGCCCTTTGGCCCAGCCACTGGAGCCGCCAGCAACGCAGCAATGCGACGCTGGTGAGCGCCGTGGCCCTGATGGTGCTTGCCCTGATTCTGCTGGGCAAGGTGCTGTCCTTCCTTCCTGAACCCATTGGCCCGAATGCGCAGGCCTTCTCCGACGGCGCCCGCACCACGCTGTGGCTGACACTGATCAGCGGCAGCATCGGTTTGGTGCTGGGCACGGCGGCGGCGCTGGCGCGCACGGCCCGCTGGGCCGCGCTGCGCTATGTGGCCAGCTTCTACATCTGGGTCATCCGCGGCACGCCGCTGCTGGTGCAGATTCTTTTCGTTTACTTTGCACTCCCGGTGCTGGTCCCAGGCCTGAACCTGCCGGACTTTGCCGCCGCCGTGCTGGCGCTGTCGCTCAACGTGGGCGCCTACAACGCCGAAGCCATCCGTGCCGGCCTGCTGGCCGTGCCACGTGGCCAGACCGAGGCGGCTCGCGCCCTGGGCCTGGGGCGCATGCATGTGTTCTTCGACGTGGTGTTTCCGCAGGCCTTCAAGATTGCCCTGCCACCGCTGGTGAGCAACTTTGTGGCACTGCTCAAGGATTCGTCCCTGGCCTATGCCATCGGCGTGGTGGAGTTGACCAACGTGGGCAACCGCATCCAGTCGGCCACCTTCCAGCCCATTGCCACGCTGACCACGGTGGCTGTCACCTACCTGCTGTTGACCACGCTGGTCACGCAGATTTCCAACGCCATCGAGTACCGCTTCGATGTGGAAGGGCGCGCACGATGAGCCGCCCCCAACCCACCCCCTACATCGTGGCAGAGCATGTGTGCAAGTCGTTCGGCACACACCAGGTGCTGCGCGACGTCTCCACGCACTTCAACACGGGTGAAGTCACGGTGATCATCGGCGCCTCGGGCTCAGGCAAGAGCACGCTGCTGCGCGCCATCAACCGGCTGGAGCCGCACGACAGCGGCACCATTTCCATCGGTGGCGTGCCCGTGACCGACGACCCGCACACGCTGCAGCAGCAACGCTGCGAGGTGGGCATGGTGTTCCAGCAGTTCAACCTGTTTGGCCACCTGAGCGTGCTGGACAACATCACGCTGGCGCCCCGGCGCATTCGGCGCACCCCACGGGCCCAGGCGAATGAGCAGGCCATGGTGCTGCTGCGCCGCGTGGGCCTGCACGAGCACGCGCACAAATACCCGTGGCAGCTCTCGGGCGGGCAGCAGCAGCGTGTGGCCATCGCCCGGGCGCTGGCCATGCAGCCCAAGGTGATGCTGTTCGACGAACCCACCTCGGCGCTCGATCCCGAGATGGTGCAGGAAGTGCTGGACGTGATGCGCGAGCTGGCGCGCGGCGGCATGACCATGATCGTGGTGACCCACGAAATGGGCTTTGCCCGTGAGGTGTCCGACCGCGTTCTGTTCTTCGACCAGGGCCGCATTGCGCACGATGCACCGCCCGCTTCGTTCTTCGACAACCCCGGCAATGACCGCATCCGTGCCTTCATCGGCCGCATGGGCGCCTGAGATCCAGAGCCCACCGTTCCTTCGCTACCTCCCACACAACCCAACGGAGTGACCATGAAACTGACCCACACCTTCGTGACCCTGCTGGCCGCCGGCCTGTGCAGCCTGCCTGCGGGCGCCCTGGCGCAGTCCGCCAAAGAGCTGGAAGAACTGCGCAACGAGCTCAAGGCCCTGCGCGCCGAGCTCAACCAGCTCAAGGCCCAGCAGGCACAGGCACCTGCCGCCTCGGCATCGGCCTGGAATGACCGTATCGATGCCGTGGAGCTCAAGCAGAAGGATGCCGTGGTGCTGGGCGACATTCCCGGGAGCTTCCGCCTGCCGGGCAGCGAAACCTCGATCCGCGTGTACGGTTTTGCCGAGGCCAACCTGATCAAGGACTTCAAGGGCACGGCACCGGGCGACAACTTCTCCAACCTTGCCGAGCAGCCGCTGGGCAAGAGCGACAACGGCAAGACCGTGCTCACGGGCCAGACCTCGCGCTTCGGCTTCGAGACCTCCACCCCGATGGGCAACGGCGCGTTCAACACCAAAATCGAAGCCGACTTCTACGGCTACTGCGGTTCGGAGTGCAACCGCAACCGCCTGCGCCTGCGCCACGCCTATGGCGAATACGCTGGCTGGCTGATCGGCCAGACCTGGTCCACCTTCATGGACACCGACAACCTGCCCGAGACGGTGGACTTCAACGGCCCGCCGGGCGCCACCTTCCGCCGGCCCACCCAGGCACGCTACACCTACAACAACCCCCAGCTGGCCAAGTTCCAGTTCGCGCTGGAAGAACCCTCTGACGGCGCACACGCGCCCAACCTGGTGGCCCGCATGGACAAGGCGTTTGACTGGGGTAGCCTGAGCGCTCGGATTCTGTCGCACGAACAGCGCATCAGCGGCGTGAGCAAGCGCGGCATGGGCCTGGGCCTGTCGGGTTCGTACAAGCTCACGGGCACCACCACCCTGATGGGCCAGTACACGCTGATGGACGGTGACAACGATGGTGCCTACCTCGTGGGCGCCAACTACCCGGTGGTCGATGGCACCACCCTGCGCCTGGACCGCGCCCAGGGCGTGGTGCTGGGGCTGGCCAATGTGTTCAGCGAACAGCTGCGTGGCACGCTGTCCATGGGCTGGGTGCGTTCGCGCAACCGCCTGGGTGATGTCTACGTGAGCGCCTACGGCGACACCGGCAACCTGCGCCTGTTCCAATGGCATGCCGGCATGTACTACACCCCAATCAAGAACGTCGAACTCGGCACCGAACTGCTGGGCGGCCGCCGCACCACCTTCGGCGGCGCCACGGGCAACATGACGCGCCTGAACCTGCAGGCGCGCTACCTGTTCAACTGATCCGGCCCTGGGCCATTCACCAGGCTGGCCGGGCAACCGGCCAGCCTTTTCTTTTTTGACCGCCATGCGTTCTGAACGATGGGGCCTGACGGCCTTGCTGGTGGTGACCCTGGTCTGGGGCACCACCTTTCCCGCCATGAAGCTGCTCTCAGCGCAACTGGATGCGCTGCAGATCATCTGGGGCCGCTTTGCGATTGCGCTGCTGGTGCTGGCACCCTTGTGGTGGGGCATGCGGCGCAGCGAGCGGCGCTGGGGACTGCTGTTGGGGGCGCTGCTGTTCCTGGCGTTCTGGCTGCAGATCGAGGGACTGGCGCGCACCAGCAGCAACCGCAATGCCTTTGTGACCGGCCTGAACGTGCTGGTGGTGCCCATCATTGCCATGGCGGCACTGGGGCGGCGCTACGGATGGCGGTTGTGGGCGGCCTGCGCCCTGGCCTGCGCGGGCATGGCCTTGATGTTCCATGAAAACGAGCCCTGGAACCTGGGCGACTCGCTCACGCTGGCCAGCACGGTGTTTTATGCGATCTACATCCTGACGCTGGAGGAAAGTGCGCGTCGCACGCTGCTGCAACCCCTGCGCGCCACGCGCATGGCAGCGGCACAGGCCAGCGTGATGCTGGCCGCCTCGACGGCGCTGCTGTTGCTGCGTGGTGGCGAACTGCCGCTGGCAAGGCTGCCGTCGCTGGACGCAGAGGCCCTGATGGCACTGTTGTACCTGGGTCTGCTGGCGAGTGTGGTGGTGGTGACGTTGCAGGCCTGGGGTCAACAGCGCGTGGATGCCATGCGCAGTGCCATCGTCTTTGGATTGGAACCAGTGTTTGCCGCACTCACGGCCTGGGCGCTGCTGGGCGAACACCTGGGTTGGGCCGGCTGGGGAGGTGCCGCCATGATCGTCACCGCCCTGGTGTTCAGCCAGTCCCAACCGGCCCCCAGGGTCGTCATCAAGGCGCAGTGAGTGGCACGTCGGCCACGGGGCGCGGCTTGCCCAGCGGCGCCGACGCCAGGCCCTTGCGCACGGCGGCCATGTCTTCTTCACTGGGGTATTCGCCCAGCAACCAGTAGTCGAACACCCGGCGCACGATGGGCGCTGCATGGGCCGCGCCAAAACCGGCGTTTTCGACAATCGCGGCCACCGCGATGCGCGGTGCATCGGCCGGTGCAAAGGCAATGTAGAGCGAATGATCGCGTTGGCGCTCTTCCATCCGGGCCGCGTTGTAGCGGTCCTTCTGGCCAATGGTGACGGCCTGCGCCGTGCCGGTCTTGCCCCCCGAAAGGTAACGCGCCCCGGCAAAAACACGTGTGGAGGTGCCGCTTTGCGTCACCCCCACCATGGCCTTGCGCACTACATCGACATGGGCGGGCCGGTAGCCCAGATCCACCCCGGGCACCTGGGGCAGGGCCGTGGTCTCGCGCGAGACCGCATCCACCATGGCCTTGCCCAGGTGGGGCTGGTAGCGCGTCCCCCCATTGGCCAGCGTGGCAGTGGCCAGGGCCAGTTGCAGCATGGTGAAGTTGTTGTAGCCCTGCCCAATGCCCAGTGAGATCGTCTCTCCGGCGTACCACTTCCTCTGCTCGGGGCGCCGGTAGGCCTCGCGCTTCCAGGCCTGGCTGGGCAAGACGCCGCGCAGTTCGCCCTGCAAGTCGATGCCCGTGATCTGACCAAAGCCCAAGGGCTTCATGAAGTCGTGCATGGCATCCACGCCCATGTCATTGGCAAGCTGGTAGTAGTACACGTTGCTCGATTGCACGATGCTGCGGTGCATGTCCACAGCGCCCAGCCCATGGTCCCCATGACTGCGGAACACATGGCCGCCAAAGGTCCAGGAACCGCCATCGTGCGTGATGGCAGACGGTGTGCGCTTGCCCGTTTCCAGTGCCGCCATGGCCATGAAGGGCTTGTAGGTAGAGCCCGGCGGGTAGGTACCACGCAGCGCCCGGTTGAGCAGCGGCTTGTCGATCGACGTGTTCAGGGCATTCCAGTTGTCCACGTCGATGCCCTCCACAAACAGGTTGGGATCGAAGGTGGGCTTGCTCACCAGCGCCAGCACCTCGCCGTTGCGCGGATCGATGGCCACCAGGGCGCCCCGGCGCTCACCATAGAGCTCCTCCACCATTTTCTGGAGCTTGATGTCCAGCGACAGCACCACGGTCTTGCCTGGTGTGGCAGGAAAGCTGTTGAGCTTTCGCACGGCACGCCCACCCGCCGAGGTCTCCATCTGCTCCACCCCCGTGGTGCCGTGCAACGGCCCCTCAAAGCTCTGCTCGATGCCCAGCTTGCCGATGTACTCGGTGCCACGGTAGTTGGCTTCGTCCTCGGAATCCTGAATTCGCGCTTTCTCCGCCTGGTTGATGCGGCCGATGTAGCCGATGGCGTGGCTGCCCACCTCGCCCAAGGGATAGTTGCGGAACAGGCGTGCCTTCACATCCACACCCGGGAAACGGTAGCGCTGCGCCGTGAAGCGGGCCACCTCCTCATCGCTCAGGCGGGTACGGATGGGCAAGGATTCGAAGCCCTTGGTCTCTTCCATGAGCCGCTTGAAGCGGCGCCGATCCCGCTGCTGGATTTCGATGATCTCGGCCAGGCCGTCGATGGTTTGCTCCAGATGATCCACCTTGGAAGGCGTGATCTCCAGCGTGTAGGCCGAATAGTTGGTGGCCAGCACCACACCGTTGCGGTCCAGAATGAGACCGCGGTTGGGCACGATGGGCACCACCGCCGTGCGGTTGCTTTCGGCCTGGTCTGCCAGGTCGTCGTGGCGATGCACCTGCAGGAACACCAACCGCACCACCAACAAGCCCAGCGCCAGCAGCACCACCAGGCCCAGCACCACCACCCGGACGCGAAAGCGGCGCGCTTCGGCTTCGACGTTGCGCAGTTCAGTCATCGCTCAGCCCCGCTCCTGGAAAGCACGGCGATCACGGAAGCTTGTCCTGCCCATCGACCGAGCGGCGCTGCGGCGCCAGCAGCATCCAACTGACCACGGGCCACAAGAGGGCCTCCAACAAAGGCGCCAGCACGACACCCCAACCCGGCATGCCCCGCGCCGCCAGAAGGCCTGCCAACACGTAGGCCGTGTGGGCGGCCGCGAACAGACCCACCATCTGCCAGGGCTGCTGCAACGGACGCAGCCACAACACCCGCCGATGGAACACGCGGGTCCCGTACATCAGCACGGTGTAGGCCAGAGCGTGCTGGCCCAGCAGGGAAGACTGGTGCACATCCATGCACAAGCCCAGCACAAAACCGATGCCCATGCCCACGCGCCATGGCTGGTGCACGCCCCAGAAAGCCAGGGCAAGAATCAGCGCATCGGGCATCCAGACCATGGGCCCCAAAGGCAGCAGGTTGATGGCCAAGGCCAACAGCAGACTGGCCGTGATGAAGCCTGGGTTGACGGGCAGCAGCAGTTGCTGCCCACGGGGCATGATCATGCGCAGCCTCCATCAGCACAAGCTGTGCCGCCTGACGTCCACCGCGAGCGCCTGCACATCATTTACGCCCCTTCTTGCGAACAGGGGCTTCCTCGACCGTGGGCTCCGGGCGCTGGGGCAGCCGCAAAGCTTCCGGTTGCAGCACCAGCACATGGCGCGCCCCTTGGGTGGCGGCAACCGGCTCACAGTAGATGCGCGCAAACGCCGAGTCCGCCCGGCGTTCCACACGCACCACACGGGCTACGGGCAGGCCTGCAGGATAGACACCATCGAGGCCATTGGTTGCCAGCACATCCCCGTCTTGTACATCGGCATTGGCCGAGACAAAGCGCAGCTCCATGCCACCGCCGTGGCTGGCCACCGGGTCGCCATACGCCACCCCCCGCGCACCCGTGCGCGCATTGAGCACGGGAATCGCCTGGTCCCGGTCGGTGACCAGCGTGACCTCGCTCACAAACGGAAAGACCCGCGTGACCTGGCCCAGCACCCCCACGCCATCCAGCACGGGAGAGCCCGGCTGCACACCAGCATCCTGCCCCCGGTCCAGCATGACCCGGCGGGTGTAGGGATCGGCCGTTTCATAGAGGATCTGCGCTGCCAGCGAGGGCACTGCCAGCCGCTCGCGCAGGCCCAGCAGTTTGCGCAGCGCCTCGTTCTCCTGGGCCAGGGTGTCCGATTGGTGGGCCTGCAAGGCCTGCCGTGCCATCTGCGCACGCGCCGCCTCGGCCTGGGCCTTGGCATCCTGCAGGGACTGGACGTACCCGGTTCCATGGCTGGCCCACTCCACTGGCTGGAGCATGAGCCACTGGGCGGGATACAGGATGGCAGCCACCGTCTTGCGCAGCGGGTCGGTGATGCGCAACCGGGTGTCTGCCACCATCAAAAACAGCGCCAACGCGCTGTAGAGCACCAATTGGGACAGGGCCGAAGGCCCCTGCCGGAACAAGGAAGGGGCGCTGCGTTCCAGGGTTCCGAGCGGCATGGGCGTTCTGGCGGTGCGGTGGCTTGGGCGCCCGACCCCACCAGCGCGCTGGATGGGTGGGGGCCAAGGGCCTTATTCGCTGGTGAAGATGCTGCCCGCGCGGTCCATGCGCTCCAGCGCGATGCCGCAACCGCGCACCACGCAGGTCAGCGGGTCTTCGGCCACCAGCACCGGCAGGCCGGTTTCCTCGGCCAGCAGGCGGTCCAGGTCGCGCAGGAGTGCACCACCGCCGGTCAGCATCATGCCGCGCTCGGCGATGTCGGCGCCGAGTTCAGGCGGCGTCTGCTCCAGGGCGTTCTTGACGGCCGAGACGATCTGGTTGAGCGGTTCGGTCAGGGCTTCCAGCACTTCGTTGGAAGAAATCGTGAAGCTGCGCGGCACGCCTTCGCTGAGGTTGCGCCCACGCACTTCCATCTCGCGCACTTCGGAGCCCGGGAAGGCGCTGCCGATCTGCTTCTTGATGGCTTCGGCCGTGGGCTCGCCGATCAGCATGCCGTAGTTGCGGCGGATGTAGCTGATGATGGCCTCGTCGAACTTGTCGCCACCCACGCGCACGCTGCCCTTGTAAACCATGCCGCCGAGCGAGATCACGCCCACCTCGGTGGTACCGCCGCCGATGTCCACGACCATGGAGCCGGAGGCCTCGGACACCGGCAGGCCGGCGCCAATGCCGGCGGCCATCGGTTCCTCGATCAGGTACACCGCCGTGGCGCCTGCGGCCTCGGCCGCATCCTTGATGGCGCGGCGCTCGACCTGGGTCGAGCCACAGGGCACGCAGATGATGATGCGCGGGCTGGGCGTGAGCAGCGAACGCGGATGCACCATCTTGATGAACTGCTTGATCATCTGCTCGGTGATCACGAAGTCGGCGATCACGCCGTCCTTCATCGGGCGGATGGCCTCGATGTTGCCGGGCACCTTGCCCAGCATGGCCTTGGCCTCGTGGCCCACGGCCTGGATCACCTTCTTGCCGTGCGGGCCGGTTTCGTGGCGGATCGCGACCACGGAAGGCTCGTCCAGCACGATGCCTTTGTCGCGGGCGAAGATCAGGGTGTTGGCGGTGCCAAGGTCAATGGCAAGATCGGTGGAGAGATACCGACGGAAAGCTCCGAACATTCAAAAATCCTCTCGGGCAGGGCAGGCGCTTCGGCTTGCCATCGCCGGTTTTGTGGCATTCAAATTGACTCTATTGCGCGCAACTGCCTGCTAACAGACAGCCTTGTGCAGCCTCGTGCGGCAAAGGCGGGATAATACCGCATCCCCTGTGAATAACTCACCCCGGAAATCCCGTTGTTCAAGCTTTACATCCGGTTTCTGTAGGTACCCCTCTCTATGGCACTGACACCCCAGGACATTGGCCGCATCGCCCATTTGGCACGGCTCGAACTCGCACCCCAGGAAAGTGAGCGCATGCTTACCCAGCTGAATGGTTTTTTTGACATCGTGGAACGGATGCGGGCTGTGGATACCCAGGGCGTGGAGCCGCTGGCCCACCCGGTGGCCGCCATCCAGGATGTGCAGCTGCGCCTGCGCGAAGACGTGGCCAGCGAGCCCAACCAACGCGAAGCCAACCAGCAAAGCGCACCGGCCGTCGAACGCGGCCTGTTCCTGGTGCCCAAAGTGATCGAGTGAGCCCCGCATGACCCAACCCGCATTGCACGACCTGGGCGTGGCCCAGCTCGCCACCGAACTGCGCGAACGCCGCGTCTCCGCCGTCGAGGCCGCCCAGCACTTCCTGGATCGCGCCCAAACGCACCAGCACCTGGGCGCCTTCGTGGCCCTGAACGAAGAAGCCACCCTGGCCCAGGCACGCGCCGCCGACGCGCGCCTTGCCGCCGGCACGGCTGGCGCCCTGGAAGGCGTGCCGCTGGCGCACAAGGACATTTTCGTCACGCGCGACTTCCCCAGCACCGCAGGCTCCAGGATGCTGGCGGGCTATCGCTCGCCGTTTGACGCCACCGTCGTCACCCGCCTGGCACAGGCGGGCTGCGTGACGCTGGGCAAGCTCAACTGCGACGAGTTCGCCATGGGCTCGGCCAACGAAAACTCCGCCGTCGCCCCGGTGGGCTTTGACGCCCCGGCCCCCGTGCGCAACCCCTGGGACACCAGCCGCATCCCTGGCGGCTCGTCGGGCGGCAGCGCCGTGGCCGTGGCCGCGCGCCTGGCGCCCGCCGTGACCGGCACCGACACCGGCGGCTCGATCCGCCAACCGGCCTCGTTCTGCGGCATCACCGGCATCAAGCCCACCTATGGCCGCGCCAGCCGCTACGGCATGATCGCCTTCGCCTCCAGCCTGGACCAGGCCGGCCCCATGGCCCGCTCAGCCGAGGACTGCGCACTGCTGCTCTCCGCCATGTGCGGCCCGGATCCGGACCGCGATTCGACCTCGCTGGACCTGCCCGTCGAGAACTTCAGCGCCAAGCTTCATGAGAGCCTCGACGGCCTGCGCATCGGCATCCCGGCCGAATTCTTCGGCGAGGGCCTGGCGCCCGACGTGCGCGCCGCCGTCGATGGCGCGCTGAAGGAATACGAGAAGCTCGGCGCGAAGCTGGTGCCCATCAGCCTGCCGCGCACCGAGCTGTCGATCCCGGTGTACTACATCATCGCCCCGGCCGAGGCCTCGTCCAACCTCTCGCGCTTCGACGGCGTGAAGTTCGGGCACCGTGCCAAGGACTACGGCGACCTGCTCGACATGTACAAGAAGACCCGCGCCGAAGGCTTTGGCGACGAGGTCAAGCGCCGCATCATGATCGGCGCCTACGTGCTCTCGCACGGCTACTACGACGCCTACTACCTGCAGGCGCAGAAGATCCGCCGCATGATCGCCGACGACTTCCAGAACGCCTTCAAGGACTGCGACCTGATCGCCGGCCCCGTGGCGCCCAGTGTGGCCTGGAAACTCGGCGAGCATGGCAGCGACCCGCTGGCCGACTACCTGGCCGACATCTTCACGCTGCCGGGCTCGCTGGCCGGCCTGCCCGGCATGAGCGTGCCCGCAGGTTTTGGCGAGGGCGGCATGCCCGTGGGCCTGCAGCTGATCGGCAACTACTTTCAAGAGGCGCGCCTGCTCAACGCAGCCCACCGCCTGCAGCAGGCCACGGATTTCCACCTGCGCAGTCCGCTCTGAAAACCATAGCTACCAGCGCTTGATAGCAAACAAATTCAGCATCAAATCATGCTGAAACCCAATTAAATCAAGCGCTGGCAGCTCCTCTTTTTGATAGCCAAGGACAGCTCCCCATGTCTGCGAAACTGATCCACGGGTACGAAGTCGTCATCGGCTTCGAGACCCACACCCAGCTGGCCACGCACAGCAAGATCTTCAGCCGCGCCAGCACCGCCTTCGGCGCCGAGCCCAACACCCAGGCCTGCGCCGTGGACCTGGCCCTGCCCGGCACCCTGCCCGTGATGAACCGCGAGGCCGTGGCCTGCGCCATCAAGCTGGGCCTGGCCCTGGGCTCGCATATCGCGCCCCGGAGCATCTTCGCGCGCAAGAACTACTTCTACCCCGACCTGCCCAAGGGCTACCAGATCAGCCAGTTCGAGATCCCGGTGGTGCAGGGCGGCGAGGTGAGCTTCTTCCTCGGCGACGAGAAGAAGACCGTGCGCCTGGTGCGCGCCCACCTGGAGGAAGACGCCGGCAAGTCGTTGCACGAAGAATTCCACGGCATGAGCGGCATCGATCTCAACCGCGCCGGCACGCCGCTGCTGGAGATCGTGACCGAGCCCGACATCCGCTCGACCGAAGAGGCCGTGGCCTACGCCAAGGAACTGCACAAGATCGTCACCTGGATCGGCATCTGCGACGGCAACATGCAGGAAGGCTCGTTCCGCTGCGACGCCAACGTGTCCGTGCGCAAGCCCGGCCAGCCGCTGGGCACACGCCGCGAGATCAAGAACCTCAACAGCTTCAAGTTCATGCAGCAGGCGATCGACTACGAGATCCGCTGGCAGATCGAGGAGCTGGAGGACGGCCGCGCCATCGAGCAGGCCACCGTGCTGTTCAACCCCGACACGGGCGAGACGCGCGCCATGCGCACCAAGGAAGACGCGGCCGACTACCGCTACTTCCCCGACCCGGACCTGCCGCCGCTGGTGATCGCGCCCGAATGGGTGGAAGCCACGCGCGCGCAGATGACCGAGCTGCCCCGCACCATGGCAGCGCGCTTCGTGCAGGACTACGGCCTGCCCGAATACGACGCCACCACGCTCACGCAGAGCAAGGCCATGGCCAGCTATTTCGAAGCGGCAGCACAGGCCAGTGGCCAAGCCAAGCTGGCCAGCAACTGGATCATGGGCGAAGTGTCACGCCGCCTCAACAGCGAAGAAATCGGCATCGAGGATGCCAAGGTTGACAGCGCAAAGCTGGCCACGCTCATCCAGCGCATCAGCGACGGTACGATCAGCAACAATGCTGCACGCCAAGTATTCGATGCGTTGTGGAGCGGCGAGGCCAGCGAGGTCGATGCCGTCATCGAGGCCAAGGGCCTCAAGCAGATGAATGACAGCGGCGCCCTGGAAAAAATCATCGACGAGGTGATCGCAGCCAACCCCGACAACGTGGCGCAGTTCAAGGCGGGCAAGGACAAGGCCTTCAACGCCCTGGTAGGCCAGGCCATGAAAGCCAGCAAGGGCAAGGCCAACCCGGCACAGGTCAACGAACTGCTGCGCAAACGCCTGGAAGGCTGAAACGAGGGAAGTGGCAGGCGGGCGGCCGCGCCACGCAGGCCGCCAGAAGGCTCAGCGTGAGGCCGCAGGCACCGTGGCTGTGGCGGCCTGTGGCGGAACCACGCGCGCTGCCCACAGCTCCTTGAGCTGTGCCAGCTCGGCATCAAAGCGCTGGTGCACGCGGCGTTTTTCCTGGTCCTGCCCCGAAATGAAGCGCTGCTGCTCGGCCATTTCTTCGGTGTTTTCGAGCAACTGGCGCTGCAAGTGCATGGGGGCCTTGGCGGGGTCCTTGCGGTAGAACTCCATCTCCACGTCGATCTTCTTGCGCCGCTCCTGCAACTCGGCAATGCGCTTCTTTGCGGTGGCCGTGACTTCATCGACATGCGCGATGGCGGTGGCGCGCTCGGCGTCGTGGGCGGCCTTGTCGGGGTAGCGCGCCAGCAGCACACGCTCGCGGCGGCGCTCCTCGGCAATGCGGTTGCGCTCCTCCAGGTCCTTGCGCCGCTGGACTTCCAGGGCTTCACGCTCGTGCTCGGTGAGCGTGGGGCCGATCACGCGTCGGACGGTGCCCGTGGGGCCCAGTTCGCGCTGCTCACGGTCTATGCACTCGGGTATGGGGCGGTCTGAGGTCAGGCGCCGGCCATTTTTGTCCACACAGGAGTAGATGCCCGACCCAGGCACCACCGCCTGCGCGCAGGCAGCAGAACCCAGAGCCGCCAGCAGCAGGCCCAAAACCGCAGGACATCCGCGAAGATGGTTCAATGCATCATCCTTGGTGGACACCGTAACGCTGGCGGTAGGCCAACACCCTTTCATGGTGGGGCGCCATTTCGCCGTCGCCATGGTGCGATAGATAAAGCAATAAGTCTGCCAGTGTAGCGATAGCGCAGACCTTCAGCCCCAATTGCTCGCGCACGTACTGCACGGCACTGTACGGCACATCCTGGCCATTCTCGGTGGCTTTTTCCTGGCGGTCCAGCGCAATGGCCACAGCATGGGGCGTGGCGCCTGCGCTGCGGATCAGGGCAATGGATTCGCGCGCTGCCGTTCCTGCGGACATCACATCGTCCACGATCAGCACGCGCCCGCGCAATGGCGCACCCACCAGCGTGCCGCCCTCGCCGTGGTCCTTGGCTTCCTTGCGGTTGTAGGCAAAGGGCACATTGCGGCCCAGGCGCGCCAGTTCCACCGCCACGGTGGCGGCCAGGGGAATGCCCTTGTACGCCGGGCCGAACACCATGTCGAATTCGATACCGCTGGCCAGCAGGGCTTTTGCATAGAATTGCGCGAGGCGGCCCAGCTTGGCGCCATCATCGAACAGCCCGGCGTTGAAAAAATACGGGCTCATGCGGCCCGCCTTGGTTTTGAACTCGCCAAACCGCAGCACGCCGGACTCCACGGCAAACCGCACAAAATCCTGCGCCAGACCGTCTTGCGAACCGGTGGGCGTGCCTTGATCGACCATGGAGTGATTCCCTTGTTCCGTTTAACCAGCCTCAACCTCAACGGCATCCGCTCCGCCGCCACCAAGGGCGTGGAGCCCTGGATCGCCGCCACCGTCCCGGATTGTATTTGCGTGCAGGAAGTCAAGGCCCAGGCGGCCGATGTCCAGGGGCGCTTCGAGCAGTTGGCGGGCCTGCAAGGCCATTTCCATTTTGCCGAGAAGAAGGGCTACTCGGGCGTGGGTGTTTATACCCGGCACGAACCCAGCGATGTGATCGCCGGCTTTGGCAGCCCCGAGTTCGACGCCGAAGGCCGCTACCTGGAACTGCGCTTTGACACACCCCAGCGCAAGCTGTCCATCATCAGCGCGTACTTTCCCAGCGGCTCCTCGGGCGAAGAGCGGCAGGAGGCCAAGTTCCGCTTTCTGGAGCAGTTCCACCCACACCTCATGCGCGCCAAGGCGCAACGGGAATTCATCCTGTGCGGCGACGTGAACATCGCGCACCAGCAGATCGACCTGAAAAACTGGCGCAGCAACCAGAAAAACAGCGGCTTTTTGCCCGAAGAGCGCGCCTGGATGACAAAGTTGTTGCACACAACTGACCCAGACGGCGGTCTGGTGGACGTTTACCGCCAGCTCCACCCCCACACCACCGACGAGGCCTACACTTGGTGGAGCAACCGGGGCCAGGCCTGGGCCAAGAACGTGGGCTGGCGGCTGGATTACCACCTGGCATCCCCCAGCCTGGCCACTACAGCCCGCACGGCCCAGGTGTACAAGGCGCAGCGCTTCAGCGACCATGCGCCGCTGACCATCGACTACGACTTTGCTCTGTAACGCCGGGACGGCAGGGCGCCAGCCACCCCCTCCTGGTTGCATGTTGTAACCTGTAGGGCTGTATCCACCGACGGCCCCACGCCATGGCAGACACCACCACGCAGGACACCGCCTCCAGCCAGTATTTCGAGCCCCGCAACACCGACGAGCTGTGGGACCTGGTGACTTCGCCGCACCCCGTGGTGGGCAGGGCACGGCATTTGGGCGAAGCGCTGATCAACGCGGGCATGCTCCAGCCCACCGATTTGATGCAGAGCCTGCGCATGCAGCAGAGCGAGCGCGACCGCGGGCGCCAGCGGCCCATCGGTCAGATCCTGACGGAACTGGGGCTGGTATCGCAGGATCAGTTGCGCCAGGCGATTGCCGCCTGGCTGGGCGAGTATGTGGTGCACCCCGGCCACTTGCAGCCCGACCCGGTGGCCGTGGCGCTGGTGCCGCGCTCCGTGGCCGAGCGCGAGTCGGTACTGCCGCTGCTGGCGCGCGATGACGCGCTGGTGGTACTGATGGCCGACCCCTACGACCGCGCCTTGCTCGACGAACTGCGCTTCCTGAGCCAGCGCCGCCTGGTGCCGCTGCAGGCCGCCCCCGGCACGCTGATGCCCGCCATTGCCAAGGCCTACAGCGTGCATACCGACGCCCCCAAGGAGGGCAACGCCAATGGGGCCGCACGCAACGGCGCGACAGGCAACGCCAGCGCGGCGGCGCGCCCCAGCTCGCAAGAGCTGGTCAGCAACCTCAACAGCATGGCGCCGGACTCCGACGCCGTGGCGACGGATGTGGTGACCGAATCGGACAACACGCTGGTGCGGCTGATCAACTCCATCATCGACGAAGCCATTGCGCACCGTGCGTCGGACATCCACATCGAGACCGAACCCGCGCCCGGCAACGTGCGTGTGCGCCTGCGCATCGATGGCGACCTGGTGCCCTACCTGGAGCTGCCCGCACGTTTTCGCTATGCCATGGTGGCGCGCATCAAGATCATGGCCACCATGGACATTTCCGAGCACCGCAAACCGCAGGACGGCAAGATCGACTTCTCGCGCTTTGGCGGGCCGCCGGTGGAGCTGCGCGTCGTCACGGTGCCCACCTCGCGCGGCCTGGAGGACGTGGTGCTGCGCCTGCTGGCCGGTGCCAAGCCGCTGCCGCTGGAGAACATTGGCCTGAGCCCGACCAACCTGCAGGCGCTGCGCGAGATGGTGAAGAAGCCCTACGGTCTGGTGCTGGTGGTGGGCCCCACGGGCTGCGGCAAGACGACCACGCTGCATTCGGTGATCCGCGATCTCAACACCTCCAACCGCAAGATCTGGACGGCCGAAGACCCGATCGAAATCACCCAGAGCGGTCTGCGCCAGGTGCAGATGAACGCGCGCATCGGCTGGACCTTCGCGGCGGCCATGCGCACCTTTCTGCGCGCCGACCCCGACGTGATCATGATCGGCGAAATGCGCGACGAGGAGACCGCGCGCATCGCCATCGAGGCCTCGCTCACGGGCCACCTGGTGCTGTCCACCCTGCACACCAACTCGGCGCCCGAGAGCATTGCACGCCTGCTGGAGATCGGGCTGGACCCGTTCAACTTCTCGGACTCGCTGCTGGCCATCCTGGCCCAGCGCCTGGTGCGCCGCCTGTGCACCCAGTGCCGCGAACCCCATGCCGCCCACCACGACACGCTGCAAGCCATGGCTTCGCAGTACCTGGAGAGCAGCGCCGCCAACAGCGCCGAAGCGCGCGATGCGCTCATCGCACGCTGGCGCAAGGCCTACGGCAAGGACGACGGCAGCATCACGCTGTGGCGCCGCCAGGGCTGCCCTCAGTGCGAATCGCACGGCTACAAGGGCCGCATGGGCATCCACGAGCTGATGCTGAGCGACGAGCCCATCCGCCAGCACATCCGCCACCGCTCCTCGGCCACCGAAATCCGCCTCTCGGCGCTCGCCGCAGGCATGAAGACACTGCGCCAGGACGGAATCGAGAAAGTGCTGCAAGGCCTGACCGACATGTCCGAAGTGACGGCGGCCACCAACCTGTGAGCCGCGCGCCGGGGCGCGCTATGCGACCGGGCCGCAGCGGTCCAACGGCACCTGCAAGCCCACCTTGAGGCAGCCCAGCGCGACCGAGGTGCGAAAGCGCCGCACGTTGTCGTCGCCACCGAACAGACGCCCGGTCAGCGCCTCGTAGTCGGCCATGGTGGAGGCGGTGATGACCAGCAGGTAGTCCGCCTCGCCGGTGATGGCGTAGCACTGCTGCACCGCCGGTTCGCCTGCAATGCGCTGGCGCAGGCCAGCCGTGCGCAGCGGGTGTTCGTCGTGCACATGCACCTCCACCAGCAACGTGAGCGGGCGCCCCAACAGGCTGGCGTCGAGTTGGGCTGCCTCGGCCCGCACCACCCCGCTCTCGCGCAGGCGCCGGATGCGCCGCTGCACAGCCGGAGCCGACAGATGCACGGCCTGCGCGATCTCGCGCTGCGGCGTGGTGTTGTCACGCTGCAGGATGTCGAGGATGGCGAGGTCGAAGGCGTCGAGCTTCAAAGGATCGGCGGCGGGCATATGGGAGCGAAAGTTGCGTGAAAAACCCAGAAATAGAGCAGAAGACGCAAGGGTAGCGCAATATATTTTCCGCATGTCGTCTTCTTTGCGTACCTCTGCGTTCATTCCGCTGCTGGCCATTTTCGGCTCGGTCACCTTCCTCGGCCTGGGCACCTCGTGGGCCAAGCACACGCTGTTTCCGCTGGTCGGCGCGCAGGGCACCACGGCCGTGCGCGTGGGCTTTTCGGCACTGCTGCTCCTGCTGCTGTGGCGCCCCTGGCGCTGGCGCCTCACACGCGCGGACCTGCGCGCCATCGCCTGCTACGGCGCCGCGCTGGGTGGGATGAACCTCATGTTCTACCTGTCGCTGCAGACGCTGCCCTTCGGCGTGGCCGTGGCCATTGAGTTCTCCGGGCCGCTGGCGGTGGCTGTGCTGTCGTCGCGCCGGGCGCTGGACTTCGTCTGGGTGCTGCTGGCCGTGGCCGGGCTGGGCCTGCTGCTGCCGCTGGGGCACGACGTGAGCACGCTGGACCCACTGGGCGTGGCGTACTCGCTGGTGGCAGCCGTGTGCTGGGCGACCTACATCCTGTTCGGCAAGCGGGTCGGGCATTTGCATGCAGGCCTGTCGGTCTCGCTGGGCCTGACAGTGGCTGCGCTGGTGGTGCTGCCCGTGGGCTTGGCGCATTCCGGCATGGCATTGTTGTCCTGGCAAGTGCTGGCGGTGGGGCTGGGCGTGGCCGCCATCTCCAGCGCGGTGCCGATCTCGCTGGAGATGGTGGCGCTCAAGCGCCTGCCGCCGCAGGCCTTCGGCATCATGATCAGCATGGAGCCCGCCGTGGCCGCCGTGCTGGCACTGGGGCTGCTGGACGAGCGCCTGAGCGTCATGCAGTGGCTTGCCATCGGGCTCATCGTGATGGCCTCGGTGGGTTGCGCCGCCACGGCACGCACGGCGCCCCAGGAGAGTCGGCGCAGCGGTGCAGCCTCCGCGCCTACACTTGCGCCCTGAGCCGGTCACCCGGCATCCTGCAACCCCGCTTTCCGTCCCCATGCTGCGCTACCTCACCGTTCCCGTCACGCCCTTCCAGCAAAACTGTTCCATCGTCTGGTGCGATGCCACCGGCCAGGCTGCCGTCATCGACCCGGGCGGCGATCTCGACCTGCTGCTGGCAGAAATCCAGCGCCTGGGGCTCACGCTCAGCCAGATCTGGCTCACGCACGCGCACATCGACCACGCCGGCGGCACGGGCGAGCTGGCCGAGCGACTGCAACTGCCCATCGTCGGGCCACATCCGGGCGATCAGTTCTGGATCGATGGCCTGCCGCAGCAGAGCGCGATGTTTGGCTTTCCGCCCGCGCAGCACTTCACGCCCACGCGCTGGCTGGCCGATGGCGACACGGTGCAGATCGGCAACGAGACGCTGGCCGTGCGCCACTGCCCAGGTCACACGCCGGGCCATGTGGTGTTCCACGCACCACAGATCGAGCGCTGCTTTGTGGGCGACGTGCTGTTCGCTGGCAGCATTGGCCGCACCGATTTTCCCCAGGGCAACCACCAGCAGTTGATCGACAGCATCACGCAGCGCCTGTGGCCCATGGGGAACCAAACGGTATTCATTCCCGGCCATGGGCCTGAGAGCAGCTTCGGCCGCGAGCGCCAGAGCAACCCCTATGTGGGTGGCACTTGAAACTTCAATGGTTTTTGGCCTCTAGCGCCCGTGGATAAAGCGCTGACAGCTATCAATTCAATAGCATTCAGCCATTCTGGCGCGCGGCTTCGTACAGGCCCTGGACCTTGGGCACGTTCTGCTGCAGCTCACGGATGCGGTCGGGCCCGCTGGGGTGGGTGGAGAGGAAGGCCAGGCCGTCCTTGCCGCCCGTGGCCTGGCCCATCTTCTGCCACAGGCTCACGCTGGCGGCGGGCTGGAAGGCCGCACGGGCAGCCAGCTCCAGGCCCACCAGGTCGGCCTCGCTCTCGTCACCGCGGCTGAACTTGAGCGTGAGCAACTGCCCGCCCAGGTTGGCGGCCAGCTGCCCCACGTCGCCCAGGCCCAGCAACTGCGCGCCCAGGCGCAGGCCCAGGTTTGTGGCCTGGGTCTTAGCCAGGCGCTCGCGGGCGTGCTCGCGCAGTGCGTGGGCCATCTCGTGGCCCATGATCATGGCGGCCTCGTCGTCGGTCAGGCGCAACTGATCCAGGATGCCGGTGAAAAACGCAATCTTGCCGCCTGGCATGCAGAACGCATTGATCTGCTTGCTGGCAATGAGGTTGACCTCCCAGCGCCAGTGGCGCGCCCGGTCATTCCATGGCGTGGTGAAAGGGATGAGGCGCCGTGCGATGGCGTGCAGGCGCGCAAGCTGCGGATGACCGGACGGCACCAGCGCCCCCTGCGCCCGGGCCTGGGCCAGCAACTGGCTGTACTGCTGGGTGGCCGAGGACTCCAGCGTTTCGGCCGGCACCAGGCGGCGCATGCCCGAGGCCGAACCCACCTCCACCTGGGCCAGCGCAGGCGCAGCAGCCCCGGCGGCGGCGGCCAGCACAAAGGCGCGCCGCGCCTGCCAGGGGGACGATGAGGCTACGGAAGGAGCGGGGCAAAGAAAGCACATGCGGGAATAATAGTCAAAACACCACACCCCATGCCGCCCACCACCACGCCTTCTCCCACCGCACCGCGCATGTCCTGGCTCCAGACGCTGCGCGTGTACCTCGAACCCGCCAGCCTGCGCATGCTGACGCTCGGCTTTTCGGCTGGCCTGCCGTTGCTGCTGGTGCTGGGCACGCTGAGCTTTCGCCTGCGCGAGGCAGGCATCGACCGCAGCACCATCGGGCACCTGAGCTGGGTGGGCCTGGCCTATGGCTTCAAGTGGGCCTGGGCGCCGCTGGTGGACCGGCTGCCGCTGCCACTGCTCACCCACACGCTGGGGCGGCGGCGCAGCTGGCTGCTGCTGTCGCAGTGCCTGGTGGTGGTGGGGCTGGTGGGCATGGCGCTGACCGACCCGCGCCAGGCGCTGGGCCCCGTGGTGGCCTGTGCGTTGATGGTGGCCTTCGCCTCGGCCACGCAGGACATTGCGCTGGACGCCTTCCGCATCGAATCGGCCGACGCCAACCACCAGGCGGCCCTGGCTGCCGCCTACCAAACGGGCTACCGGCTGGCGATGATCTGGGCCGGTGCCGGGGTGCTGTGGATTGCCGCGCGTGCCGAAGCCCCCGCACTGGCAGGCGCGGCCGCCGCTGCAACGGGCGCCGCGGCCTACCAGAACGGCGCCTGGCAGACGGCCTACCTGGTGATGGCGGCCTCCATGGCTGTGGGCATGGTCACGGTGCTGTTCTCGCGCGAGCCCCGGCCTGTGGAGCTGCCCCCGGCACGCAACGCGGCCGAATGGCTGCGCGGCGCCCTGCTGGAGCCGTTTGCCGACTTTGTGCGCCGCTACCGCTGGCAGGCGGCGCTGATCCTGGCGTTGATCGCCGTGTACCGCATCAGCGATGTGGTGATGGGCATCATGGCCAACCCCTTCTACGTGGACATGGGCTACACCAAGGACGAGGTGGCCGCTGTGACCAAGGTGTACGGCGTGGTGATGACGCTGGTCGGCGCCTTTGTGGGCGGCTCGCTCGCCATGCGCTTTGGCGTGATGCGCATCCTGATGCTGGGCGCCCTGCTGAGCGCCTGCACCAACCTGCTGTTTGCCTGGCTGGCGGGCCATGGGCACGATGTAACGGCGCTCATCGCCGTGGTCTCTGCCGACAACCTGGCCAGCGGCATTGCGTCGGCGGCCTTCATTGCCTACCTCTCCAGCCTGACCAACGTCAGCTATTCGGCCACACAATACGCGCTGTTCAGCTCGATGATGCTGCTGCTGCCCAAGTTCGTGGCGGGCTTTTCGGGCGACTACGTCAACGCCTTTGGCTACGCACAGTTCTTTGCGTCCACCGCATTGCTGGGCCTGCCGGTGCTGGGACTGGTGTGGATAGCATCCAAGGCCAAATCGGCCTCCAGCGCCTAATACATAAGCACAAGCAGCTATAAAATACATAGCAAAAGTAACCGTGAAGCTGCGCCACGTTTACCTGTGCTTTACGCCAAGGACAAGGGGACATGACAGGTAGCAGGCATGATGCCCCCATCCTCCCACTCTGAGCACCCCCTTTGCTGACGCCATGAGCACCTCCTTGCTGATGATCGAAGACGACCTGCGCTTGGCCCAGATGGTGGGGGAGTACCTGGGCCAGTCGGGCATGCAGCTCGCGCACTGCCCCGACGCCGCCAGCGGCCTGGCGCGCCTGCAGGGACAGGACGGCGGCACACTGCCCGAGCTGGTCATCCTCGACCTCATGCTGCCCGACATGGACGGGCTGGAAGTCTGCCGCCGCATCCGCGCGCTGCCCGGGCCGGTGGCGCAGATGCCGGTGCTGATGCTCACGGCCAAGGGCGACCCCATGGACCGTGTCATCGGCCTGGAGATCGGCGCCGACGACTACCTGCCCAAGCCCTTCGAGCCGCGCGAGCTGCTGGCACGCATCCGCGCCCTGCTGCGGCGGCGCAACGCAGGCGCGGCGCCCGTCGCCCACGTACTGCGCTTTGGCACGCTGGAGATCGACCGCGATGCGCGCAGTGTCTCGGTGGCGGGCCAGGCGGCCGATCTGACCTCCTACCAGTTCGACCTGCTGGTGGCCCTGGCCGAGCGTGCCGGCCGCGTGCTCACGCGCGACCAGATCATGGAAGCCGTGCGCGGGCGCGAGCTGGAGGCCTTTGACCGATCCATCGACGTGCACATGGGCCGCATCCGCGCCGCCATCGAGCAAGACCCCAAAAACCCGCGCCGCATTCTCACGGTGCGCGGCGTGGGCTATGTGTTTGCCAAGCAGCAGGAGTGATGTGAACACCCCCCTGCGTCGCTTCGCGCCTTCCCCCCTCTCCTGCGGGAGGGGGGACGACGCCAGTGGCCTGGCAAAGCCAGTTCCACGGCGTCTGCTGGCCTGGGCAGCGCCAGTATCTTGCCCCCGTGACTGGGCACCGCGCACACGGTGATCGATATGTCGATGCTCCGCTCCATCTCCCGCACCTTTTCGCAGCGCCTGTACCTGCGCATCTGGCTGGCCGTGGTCGGGGGCGTGGCGGTGCTCACGTTGGTGGTGGGCTGGGCCTGGCGCACGGCGGCAGAGCAGAACGCGCTGCGCATTGCTCCCCCTGCGCGGGAGGTGGTGCTGCGCGATCTGCAGGGCCGCGTGGTGCTGCAAGGCACGGCCACACGCCAGCCGCAACATCCATCGGAAGGGGTGCTCTACCAGTTGCAGACCACCGACGGTCGAACCTTCGAGCTGGAGTTGGAGCCCCGTTTTCAAGGGCGCGAGCGCATGGATCGCCGCGAGCGCCATGAGCGCGCAGCCGCCCTGCGCGCACCGCCCCCTCCGCAGAGCCTGGCCTTCTGGACGCGGCCACCGTTTGGCTTCCTGTGGATGCTGGTGCTGGTGGGGCTGGCTGTGGCGTTGGGGGTGTTTCCCATCATCCGTCGCCTGATGTCGCGCCTGGAGGTACTGCAGCGCGGAGTGCAGCGCTTTGGCGAAGGCGATCTGGCAGCCCGCGTGCCCGTGCAGGGCCACGATGAGGTGGCCGATCTGTCACGCCAGTTCAATGCTGCGGCGGGGCGCATCGAAGCGCTGCTGCGTTCGCACAAGTCGCTGCTGGCCAACGCATCGCACGAGCTGCGCTCACCGCTGGCACGCATCCGCATGGGCATGGAACTGATGCAGGACGGTGCGCCATCGGCCAGTGCGCGGGCCGAGATCCTGCGCAACATCGCCGAGCTCGACCAGCTCGTGGACGAAATCCTGCTGGCCAGCCGCCTGGACGCGCGCGAGGCCGATGTGGGCTCGTTCGAGGCGGTGGATCTGGTGGGGTTGGCCGCAGAGGAATGCGCACGCTCCGGCGCGGAGCTGGATGCAGGCAACCAGCCGCTGGAAGTGCATGCCGTGGCCAAGCTGCTGCGCCGCGCGCTGCGCAACCTGTTGGAAAACGCCCGCCGCTACAGCGATGGCACCGTGAGCGTCAGCCTGCACCTGCAAGGGGGCATGGCAGAAGTGCGGGTGTGCGATCAGGGGCCGGGCGTGCCCGCAGAGTTGCGCGAACGCATCTTCGAACCCTTCTACCGCCTGCCCGGCGCCAGCGAGCGCGCCGGTGGCGTGGGCCTGGGCCTGGCCCTGGTGCGCTCCATCGCAGGGCGCCACCAAGGCACCGTGCACTGCGAGGGCAACCCGCAGGGCCAGGGCGCCTGTTTTGTGCTGCGCCTGCCCATCACCCCGCTTGCCTAGACGCTCCCCCCGTGGCCGCGCTGATGGCCGCGGATGGCCGCCATGAAGAACAGGACCATGAACAGATAGATCATGTTGCCGTTGAAATGCGCGAGGTACACCTGTGTCAATCCGAAACCCAGGTACGCCAGCGGAAAAAGCATGCCCGCCAAACGCAGGCACAATGCCTCGGGGTCTATCGTTCCATCGGGGCGCTGCACCCGGGCCTGCGTGGGCCAGAACAAGGCCAGAGGGACGGCATAGAACAGCAGCAGGCCCACCAGCCCAATCACACCGCGTTTGACAAACATATCAAACCACTCGTTGTGCGCATGGCCGTAGTACAGGACCGAAGGGGGAGCCTCCCCTTTTTCCACACGCAGACGCTTTTGCTCGGCGTATCCCGCCTCGCCCCAGCCCGTCAGCGGCTTTTCCAGCCCCATGTCCCAGGCCAGTTTCCAATGGGCCAGCCGGTGGCCCACGGAGTTGTCGGCCTCACCGTTCTTGACAAACCCCGCCACCTCGTCACGCGCCAGGCTCCAGCGCTCCTGCAGGTACGAGGACTGGTGCCACAGCAAGGCCATCACCACGGCCAGCAAGCCAAGTACGGCATAGATGAATCGATGGTTCGCCACATAGCGATAAATCAACCACAGCAGCGGAACCATGCACAAGACCAGGGCGACCCAGCCGCCACGCGTCTGAGAAAGCAAGGAGCCCAGGACGCCCAGGAAGACGCAGGCCAGCATCAGCGCCGAGCGGCGCCAGCTCCAGCGCTCATGGAAAACCGCCCACTGAACCCAGCAGATGAGCCCAAACAGCCCGGACATGTTTCCGTACTGAATGACACCACTGCTGCTTTGGTGGGCCGCGTCGTACCAGGCTCTTTCGTACCCCAGGACAAAGATATCGTAGGAGGCCCTCAGCCCACCGAAGGCAGCACCCACCGCAATGCCCCAAAGCAGCCATCGCCCCTTGGGGGGGTACAAAAAGGCAACAGGAATGCATGCCAGCGCCAGCACATAGCGGAACGGCTTGTTCAGCGCCGACAGCCCACGGTCAAGGTCGGCGCCAAAAATCCACACGGCACCCATCACCGCAAACACCAAGGCCAGCCAGACGGCCGATCTATCGCTCAAACGCTCCTTGGCCCATAGGGGAAAGGATGCCATCGCGAAAACAATGAAGATAGCCGCCCCATAGGCGTAGCCCGAGGGCAGCAGCAAGGTCAAGGCGCCCAGCAAGAATGCCGACACCGAAGCCAGTTGGGAAGTAAGAAGCGTTGTCGCGCGGACTGGAAGCACGGATATTCCCGGCCGATCATCGGTATCAATGACCGCCCGTCTTCACTCCCGCCGCAAGCGCGTATTGGGTGCCGCAATAGGGGCAGGCAACCACTTGTCCGGGTTTCGCGCTCAGGTACACCTTTGGATGACCACTCCACTGCTTGACGGCCGCCTTGGGGTTGGGGCAAGGGAAATTGCCTTGCCCATCCAGGTCCTCGGCATTCAATTGAATCGCTTTGTTCTCGCTCATGATTCACATCACCATTTCACTATGATTTCAAGATTCGGCCCGTATCAAGGCCCGCAGGCACATCACGCACCCGCCTTCACCACCACGGACCGCTCACGCTGGTAAAAGGAAAAGATCTCGGCAACGCTCGTTTCCACAGCGTACTTGCGCAGGTCCTTTTGCCGGCGGAGCGGCCTTTCCTCAAACGCATCCCGCAAAGCCTTGGCCAATGCAGCCGGGTCTTCCACGGGCACGATGGTCTCCACCACGTCATCGGCCAGATGCCGGGCGCCCTCGGTCGCGGTCGCAATGATAGGCAGGCCCGCCGCAGCGGCCTCCAGCATCACCAACCCAAAGGACTCCTCGCGGGCGGAGCTCACAAACACATCAAATGCGGCAAGCCAGTCCTGAGGCTTTTCAGCAAAACCCACAAACAACACGCCGGGTACCTTGCGCTGTTTCAAGGCTTCGACCTCGGCCCCCTGTCCCACAATCACCAGACAAGCCCCAGGCAACGCAGCCATCTCGAAGGCATCCAAAAGTACGTCCAGGCCCTTGGTGTGCTCCACACGCCCCACAGAGCCCAGAACCCAGGCATCCTCCGCAATGCCGTGGCGCGCCCGCATGAGCGCGCGCGCGCCAGGGCTGGGTGCATACGGCAGCGTCCAGTTGTTGATATGGACCGTATGGGCGCGCAGTTGCGATGGCACTTCCTTCAGCTGCCAGGGCGCGATGGCGACCAGCGCGTCGAGGTTCTGGTGCTGCTGTGGCTTGTACCGCATGTGCAATGTAGCCACACGCAAAACCGTTCCACGCAGATCCTGAAGGCCCCCGAGGGCCTTGCAACCATCGCTCAAATGGGCATGCGCCACATCGGGCCTCAAGCGACGTATCCAACGGCGCGCCTGCCAACGCCCCAGCCACCGCCCCACCCAGAGGATCTTCACCCGCGGATCGACCTTGTGGGAATAGCCCGTGGGACGATCGCGGTGCGCCGTCCTGCGCAGGATGAGGGTGACATCGTGGCTTGCAGACTGTGCATTGGCCAGCTCAATGGCGTAACGCTCGCTCCCGGCAAATCGGTTGGTCAGGATGACGTGGACGATACGCATACCCTACAACGGCTCTATACCTTGGTGAGCCAGTGGGCGTATTTCGGATTGCGTCCGTTGACGATGTCAAAGAACGCGCTCTGGATTTTTTCGGTGATGGGGCCGCGGCTGCCCGCGCCGATTTCGATGCGATCGAGTTCACGGATGGGCGTGACCTCGGCCGCCGTGCCGGTGAAGAAGGCCTCGTCGGCGATGTACACTTCGTCGCGCGTGATGCGCTTTTGCACGATCTCTAGGCCCAGGTCCTTGGCGATGTGAAACACCGTGTTGCGCGTGATGCCGTTGAGCGCACCGGCCGACAGGTCGGGCGTGTAGATCACACCGTTCTTGATGACAAACAGGTTCTCGCCAGCGCCTTCGGACACGAAGCCTGCGCTGTCGAGCAGCAGCGCTTCGTCATAGCCCTCGTCCGTGGCTTCCATGTTGGCCAGGATGGAGTTGGTGTAGTTGCTCACCGCCTTGGCCTGCGTCATGGTGATGTTGACGTGGTGGCGCGTGTAGCTGCTGGTCTTGACGCGGATGCCGCGCTTCATGCCTTCCTCGCCCAGGTAGGCGCCCCAGGCCCAGGCGGCCACCATCAAGTGGATGGTGTTGCCCTTGGGCGAGACACCCAGCTTCTTGTCGCCGATCCAAGTCAGGGGGCGCAGGTAGCAGGACTCCAGGTTGTTGGCACGCACCACGGCCTTTTGCGCTTCGTTGACCTCGTCCATGGTGAACGGGATCTTCATGCGCAGGATCTTGGCGCTGTTGAACAGGCGTTCGGTGTGCTCCTGCAGGCGGAAGATGGCGGTGCCGTTCACCGTGTTGTAGGCCCGCACGCCCTCAAAGGCGCCGCAGCCGTAGTGCAGCGTGTGGGTCAGCACGTGGATCTTGGCGTCGCGCCAATCGACCATCTGGCCGTCCATCCAGATCTTGCCGTCACGGTCGGCCATCGAGGGAACTACGGGGCTCATGGGAGGTGTCCTTTGCTTGCGGTTTCGCGAATCGTGGGATTTTACGGCGGCGCCCCGGCATCAGACCGCAGGGGACTGACAGGCTGCTTGCGTGACGGATCAGCCCAGGCCTCTCACCACGGACATGGCTTCCTCGATGCGCTCCACCGCATGGATCTCCAGCCCTTCGATGGGCTGGCGCGGTGCGTTGGCCTTGGGAATCACGGCCACCGTAAAACCCAGCTTGGCGGCTTCGCGCAAGCGCTCCTGCCCACGGGGCGCGGGCCGTACTTCCCCTGCCAGCCCGACTTCGCCAAAAGCGATGAAGCCCTTGGGCAGCGCCCGGCTGCGCAGGCTGGAGGTGATGGACAGCATCACCGCCAGATCGGCCGCCGGCTCACTGATGCGCACCCCGCCCACGGCGTTGACGAACACGTCCTGGTCGCCACAGGCCACACCTGCATGGCGGTTCAGCACCGCCAGCAACATGGCCAGGCGGTCGCGCTCCAGCCCCACCGACAGGCGCCGGGGCGAGGGACCGCCACCATCGACAAGCGCCTGGATTTCCACCAGCATGGGTCGCGTGCCCTCCAGCGTGACCAGCACGCAGCTTCCTGGAACCGGCTCGCTGTGCTGACTCAGAAAGATCGCACTGGGGTTGCTGACGCCGCGCAACCCGCGTTCCGTCATGGCGAACACACCAATTTCGTTGACGGCGCCAAAACGGTTCTTGATGGCGCGCACCAGACGGAAGTTGGAATGCGTGTCACCTTCGAAGTACAGCACCGTGTCCACCATGTGCTCCAGCACGCGTGGACCGGCCAACGCCCCCTCCTTGGTCACATGGCCAACCAACACCATGGCCACTCCGGTGCCCTTGGCCGCACGCGTGAGATGCGCCGCACATTCGCGCACCTGTGCCACCGAACCGGGGGCCGAGGCCAACTGGTCGGAATAGATGGTCTGGATCGAGTCGATCACAGCGACCGCCGGTTGTGTGGCCTCCACGGTGGCCAGAATTTTCTCCAGCTGGGTTTCGGCCAGCACCTGCACTTGGCTGTGCTCCAAACCCAAGCGGCGCGAGCGCAGAGCGACCTGGGCACCACTTTCCTCGCCCGTGACATACAGCGTGGGCAGGCCTGCACGCTGCAGGGCATCGAGCGCCTGCAGCAACAGCGTGGATTTCCCAATGCCCGGGTCGCCGCCGATGAGCACCACGCCCCCCTCGACGATGCCGCCACCCAGCACCCGATCGAGCTCCTCGATCCCGCTGGCCGCACGCGCCACTTCCGAAGCCTCGATGGCCGATAGCGGCGCCACGGGTTGCGCTGCATTCAGCGCATGGCCTTGCCCGTAGCGGTTGCGTGCCGTGGCGGGCTCGGCCAGGGCTTCTGTCAAGGTGTTCCACGCCCGGCAGTGGGGGCACTGGCCCAGCCATTTGGGCGTGGTTCCGCCGCATTCAGCGCAGGAGTAGAGGGTTTTGTCTCGGGACATGGGCACAGGTCGGCGTTGGCTTGCGACTATAGCGGCTGCAGGTGCGCTACCTTGATGCGGCTCCATGAACGACACAGCCCGTCACGAGGACGGGCTGCGAAGGGTCGGCGCCAACGCACTCAGGCAGCGGTGAGCCAGTATCCCGAGTTGAATGGACTGCTCATGCGCAGTGCCAGAGGAGAGATGTCCACCAGCTTGTCGGTGGGCATTTTCTCGGCGCAATCGCCGCCGATGTCGATTCCCTGTACGGCGGCGGGGTTCGCCTGGGCCTCGCTGGCCCGTTCTGCTTGGCCGGTGGTTGCAGAACGGGCTACAGAAAAGAATAGAAACACCGGAACGGTATCTTGCGATCGGCCCAGTAGTCGGCTGCGTCGCGGAACACGTCCAGAAGCTGCTCGCGGGCTTCCTTGTCGAACTTGGCGGTGGCAGGGATCTGCTCCAGCACCACGATGAAGCCAGGCTGCGGGCCGGACTTGTGCAGCGGATCGGTCAGGCAGTCGGACAGCGCATCGAAATTCTTCCCGAAATGCGCGGGGAAGGTGAACTGCTGCGCGATCAGGTCCAGCACATCCTGCTTGGACTGTGCGTGCGCCAGATTGGCGTACAGGAAATGCTGACCCAGCCGTGCGGCTGCGTCCTGCAGATCGTGCACCCGGAAGGCGCGGATCGACTGCACGATGTTGGGGCGAACACCGCGCAGAGGATTTTCCTGGTCTTTACGAAGTGGTGTATCCATCTCCGCTTCTCTTTCTTTCAAGTCCAAAAAATAACACCCGGGGCAATCAATGCAAGTCCCCGGGAGGCTGTGGCTCGGTCATGGATCCCCAAGCACAGAGCAGGCAGGCTCGCTGGGTGCAGGGGTTCATTCGACAATTTCGCGAAAACTGGCGTAGTGGTCGCTGGTGTAGTAGCAGGCATCCGGCGTCCGGGGCTGCAGGCCTCCACACACAATGCGCCGGGCACCCCGGTTGCGCGCACCTGGCGTTCTGACGGTGTACTCGCGGTAGTAGCCGCGCTTGTGCTGAGGCAGCAGCCTTTCGCGATTGCCAAAGACGGTGCCATCCTTGTCGTAAGGGAAGGGGCCACCCTGGCGGATCAGCGCATAGGTCTGGCGCCCCTGGAGCGGCAACTGTTCAATACGGATGGTGTCCAGGCCGCCGGTGGACGGCTGGTTGCGCGCCATGCCCGGCTGGGGCAGCAACGCACAGACAACACCCAACATCAATGCAGCGACAGCCTTGTGCGCCCCGCTGGACCAAGCCTTCAGCATCAATCGACACCTTTCAGAAACTACGGGTTAACCCGAAATTTCGAGCCGTAAGTGTGACTGAACCCCCCGAAAAAAGCAAGCATTTGCCCAATCTTTAGGCAGGAATACGGGGCTTGACAGCCCCTGAAAGTTAGCGCTTGCTTTTCTCTTTGTGCTTATCTTTGGGCGTTTGCGTCTGCCACGGTCAGCGCCGTCATGTTGACGATGCGGCGCACGGTGGCGCTGGCTGTCAGAATATGCACCGGCTGCGCCGCACCCAGCAGCACCGGGCCGATGGCGATGTTGCCGCCTGCTGCCGTCTTGAGCAGGTTGTAGGAGATGTTGGCCGCATCAATGTTCGGCATCACCAGCAGGTTGGCATCACCAATGAGGCTGCTGTGCGGCATAAGCGCCGCGCGCGAAGCGCCGTTGAGCGCCACGTCGCCGTGCATCTCGCCATCCACCTCCAGCCAGGGCGCCTGCACGCGCAGCAGTTCCAGCGTCTGGCGCATCTTCACGGCGCTGGGCTGGTCGCTGGAGCCAAAGTTGGAGTGCGACAGCAGCGCGGCCTTGGGTTTGATGCCAAAGCGCAGCATTTCCTCGGCCGCCATCATGGTGATCTCGGCGAGCTGCTCGGCGGTCGGGTCGTAGTTGACGTGCGTGTCCACCAGGAACACCTGGCGGTCGGGCAACATCAGACCATTCATGCAGGCGTAGGTCGCCACGCCTGCGCGGCGGCCGATGACCTGATCGATGTAATTGAGGTGGTGCGATGTGTGCCCCCAGGTGCCCACGATCAGCCCATCGACCTCGCCTTTGTGCAGCATCATGGCGCCGATCAGCGTCAGACGCCGACGCATCTCGATCTTGGCGATCGGCGCGGTGATGCCCTTGCGCGCCGTCATCTGGTGGTAGGTCTGCCAGAAATCGCGGTAGCGGTGGTCCTGTTCGACGTTCACCACATCGTAGTCGCGCCCTTCCTGCAGGCGCAGGCCGAACTTCTCGATGCGCTGGGCGATCACGGACGGGCGTCCGATCAGCGTAGGACGGGCGACACGCTCGTCCACCACGATCTGCGCGGCGCGCAGCACGCGCTCTTCCTCGCCCTCGGCATAGGCCACGCGCTTCTTCGCGGCGGTTTTGGCGGCCAGGAAGATGGGCTTCATCATCGTGCCCGAGGCATAGACGAAGGTCTGCAACTGCTCGCGGTAGGCATCCATGTCGGCGATGGGACGCTGCGCCACGCCACTGTCGGCAGCCGCCTGCGCCACGGCCGGCGCGATCTTCATCATCAGGCGCGGGTCGAACGGCTTGGGGATCAGGTATTCGGGGCCAAAGGCCAGTTTCTCACCCACATAGGCCGCTGCCACCACCTCACTCTGTTCGGCCTGGGCCAGGTCGGCGATGGCATGCACCGCGGCGATTTCCATTTCCAGCGTGATGGTCGTCGCTCCGCAATCGAGGGCACCACGGAAGATGTAGGGGAAGCACAGGACATTGTTGACCTGGTTCGGGTAGTCTGAACGGCCCGTGGCCATGATGGCGTCGTCGCGCACGGCCTGCACATCCTCGGGCTGGATCTCGGGGTTCGGATTGGCCAGCGCGAAGATCAGCGGACGCTCGGCCATCTTGGCCACCATGTCCTTCTTGAGCACGCCACCAGCCGACAGGCCGAGGAACACGTCGGCGCCCGCGATCACTTCACTGAGCGTGCGCTGGTCGGTCTTCTGCGCGAAGAACTGCTTGTCCTCGTCCATCAGCTCGGTGCGACCCTCGTAGACCACGCCGGCCAGATCGGTCACCCAGATGTTCTCGCGCTGGATGCCCAGCTTGACCAGCAGACCCAGGCAGGCCAGTGCCGCCGCGCCCGCGCCCGAAGCGACCAGCTTCACCTTCGACGGGTCCTTGCCCGCCACCTTCAGTCCGTTCAGGATGGCGGCGCCGACCACGATGGCCGTTCCGTGCTGGTCGTCGTGGAAGACCGGGATCTTCATGCGCTCGCGCAGCTTGCGCTCAACGTAGAAGCAATCGGGCGCCTTGATGTCTTCGAGGTTGATGCCGCCGAAGGTGGGTTCGAGCGCCGCAATGATCTCGACCAGCTTGTCCGGGTCCTTCTCGTTGATCTCGATGTCGAACACATCAATGCCCGAGAACTTCTTGAACAGCACGCCCTTGCCTTCCATCACCGGCTTGCCCGCCAGCGGCCCGATGTCGCCCAGGCCCAGCACGGCCGTACCGTTGGTGACTACGCCGACCAAGTTGCCCCGGCTGGTGTAGCGGAACGCGGCGGCCGGGTCCTTCACGATTTCCTCGCAGGGCGCGGCGACGCCGGGAGAGTAGGCCAGCGCCAGGTCGTGCTGGTTCACAAGCTGCTTGGTGGCGGCGATGGCCACTTTGCCGGGCTTCGGAAACTCGTGGTACTCGAGGGCGGCCTTGCGCAGCAGCGCGCGCTTGTCGAGGTGGGGGATCGGGGCCGGTGCGTTCTCGGGCATGGAAGTCTCCAGTTGGCGGAACCGCGCGCCCTGCGGCGGGCTTTGCGCGGCCGGACCCCAGGGTCCGGGGGGGTCTGATTGTAGGTGGCGTTCAGTAAATACCCTGGTAAGCAGCTTTGCGGACCCGGGCGTCGCCATTGTGACGCATTTTCGTGAAAATCGATTTCACATAACAAAATGCCCTGCAGACCGAAAGACTGCAGGGCAAGGGGCCTGGAAGCGGCCCGCACGGGGCCGCACCGTCAGCGGCTGCTCGGGAAGCTGAACACCACCCCTTCTCGCACGCCGGCCGAAGGCCAGCGCTGGGTGATGGTCTTGCGCTTGGTGTAGAAGCGCACGGCATCCGGCCCATAGGCGTGCAGGTCGCCGAACAAGCTGCGCTTCCAGCCGCCGAACGAGTGGTAGGCCACCGGCACGGGCAGGGGCACGTTCACGCCCACCATGCCGACCTGGATGTGGTCGGTGAAGTAGCGCGCGGCCTCGCCGTCGCGCGTGAAGATGCAGGTGCCGTTGCCGTATTCATGGTCGTTGATGAGCTGCATGGCTTCCTGCAGCGTCTTCACGCGCACCACGCCGAGCACGGGGCCGAAGATTTCTTCCTGGTAAATCTTCATGCCGGGCTTGACGTGGTCGAACAGGCAGGCGCCCAGGAAGTAGCCTTCCTCATGGCCGGCCACCTGCACGCCCCGGCCATCGACCACCAGCGTGGCGCCCTCGGCCACGCCGCTGTCCACATAGGCCTTCACCTTCTCGAAGTGCTGCTTCGTCACCAGCGGGCCCATGTCGTTGCCGTTGTCGGTGCCCGGGCCGACCTTCATCTTGGCGATCTCGGCCTTCAGGCCCGCCACCACGGCATCGCCCACCTCGTCGCCCACGGCCACGAGCAGCGGGATGGCCATGCAGCGCTCGCCGCACGACCCATAGGCCGCGCCCATGAGCGCGCTGACGGCGTTGCCGACGTCGGCGTCGGGCATGAGCACGGCGTGGTTCTTGGCGCCGCCCAGGGCCTGCACGCGCTTGCCGTGCTTGCAGCCTTCGGCGTAGATGTATTCAGCGATGGGCGTGGACCCGACGAAACTCACCGCCTTCACGCGCGGGTCCTGCAGCAGCGTGTCCACGGCCAGCTTGTCGCCGTTGACCACGTTCAGCACGCCGGGCGGCAGGCCCGCTTCCAACGCCAGCTGAGCAATGAACAGGGCGCTGGTCGGATCGCGCTCGGAGGGCTTGAGCACGAAGGTGTTGCCGCAGGCCACGGCCATGGGCCACATCCACAGCGGCACCATGGCCGGAAAGTTGAAGGGCGTGATGCCCGCCGTGACGCCCAGCGCCTGGAATTCGCTCCACGAATCGATGCTGGGTCCCACATTGCGGCTGTGCTCGCCCTTGAGCAGCTCGGGGGCGTAGCTCGCGTATTCCACGTTCTCGATGCCGCGCTGCAGCTCGCCGTGCGCGTCGGCCAGCACCTTGCCATGTTCGGCGGTGATCATGGCGGCGATCTTGTCGGCGTTTTCTTCGAGCAACACCTTCAGCTTGCTCATCACCCGCGCGCGCTTGAGCGGCGGCGTGTTGCGCCAGGCGGGAAAGGCGGCCTCGGCGGAGGCGATGGCCGCCTCGACGGTGGCCTGGCTCGCCAGCGCCACGCTGGTGGCCGACTGGCCGGTGGCGGGGTTGAAGACGGGCTGCGTGCGCTCGGTGTCGGCAACGATCTGGCCGTCGATCAGGTGGCCGATGGTGGTGGTGACGTTCTTGTCGTGGTTCATGATGATTTTCAAGCAAAAAGTGCCTCTAGCGCTTATTTATCAGGCGCCAGCAGCTATCAAAACAGGAGTTCAGGCGGTTTCGTGCAGGGCATCGCCCAGCGCGCTGACCAGGCGGTCGATCTCGGCCTGGGTGCTGATGAAGGGCGGCGCGAGCTGGATGGTGTCGCCACCGTAGCGCACGTAGAAGCCCTTGTCCCAGCACTTCATGGCGATCTCGTAGGGCCGGCGGGCGGGCTCACCGGGCACGGCGCTGATGGTGATGCCGGCGGCCAGGCCATAGTTGCGGATGTCGGCCACATGCTTGGCCCCTTTCAGGCCGTGCACGGCATTCTCGAAATAGGGCGCCAGCGCCTTCACGCGGCCCGGCATGTCTTCCTTCTGCAGGATGTCGAGCACCGCGTTGCCCGCCGCGCAGGCCACGGGGTGGGCCGAGTAGGTGTAGCCGTGCGGGAACTCCAGCATGTACTCGGGGCCGCCCCTGCGGCCATGAAGGTGTCGTAGATCTCCTTGCTGGCCACCACGCCGCCCAGCGGCTGGGCGCCATTGGTGACCTGCTTGGCGAAGTTCAGGATGTCGGGCGTCACGCCAAAGGCCTCGGCCCCGGTCCAGGTGCCGCAGCGGCCAAAGCCGGTGATGACCTCGTCAAAAATCAGCAGGATGTTGTTCTGCGTGCAGATCTCGCGGATGCGCGCAAGGTAACCGACCGGCGGGATCACCACGCCGGCCGAGCCCGAGAAGGGCTCGACGATCACCGCAGCGATGTTGCTCGCGTCGTGCAGCGCGATCACGTCCAGCAGTTTGTCGGCCAGCGCGCGGCCGCCGTCCTCGGCCATGCCCTTCTGGAAGGTGCCTGCCGGCGGCTGGGTGTGGGGAATGTGGTCCGCCTCCACGCCCTGGCCGAACAGCTTGCGGTTGCCCACGATGCCACCCACCGAGATGCCGCCGTAGTTCACGCCGTGGTAACCCTTTTCGCGGCCGATCAGGCGCGTCTTGGTGCCCTGGCCCTTGGCGCGCCAGTAGGCGCGGGCCATCTTGAGCGAGGTGTCGGCCGACTCGGAACCCGAACCGGTGAAGAACACGTAGTCCAGCCCGGCGGGCGTGAGGTCCTTGATCCGGTTGGCCAGCTCGAACGAGGCCGGGTGGCCGAACTGGAAAGCCGGCGCGTAGTCCAGCCGCGCCGCGGCCTGGCCCACGGCCTCGGCGATCTCGCGGCGGCCATGGCCCAGACCCGAACACCACAGGCCCGAAAGGCCGTCGAAGATCTTGCGGCCTTCGCTGTCGGTGTAGTAGGCGCCGCTGGCGCCCACCACCATGCGCGGATTCGCCTTGAAATTGCGGTTGCCGGTGAAGGGCATCCAGTGGGCGTCGAGCCAGGCGGCATCGAGGCGCGGCGCGTCGGTGGCGGGTTGTTCGATGTGGACGAAGCTCATGGGGGGTCTCCTGGTTCGGGTGCGGCAGCCGGATGGCTTGCAATCCGCCATTGTTCCGACAAGTGTTAATCTCTCAAATACTCAAATATCAATGTTTACTTGACGATTTATGCAAGTAAAACCACCCCCCACCCGCGAGCGCGCCGTGCTCGGCCAGCTCAGCGACATGGACCTGCGCCTGCTGCAGGTGTTCAAGAGCGTGGCCGAGTGCGGCGGCCTGTCGGCCGCCGAGCTGGAGCTGAACATCGGCACCAGCACCGTGAGCCGCCACATGAAAGACCTGGAGACGCGCCTGGGGCTGACGCTGTGCCGGCGCGGCCGTGCGGGCTTTGCCCTCACGCCCGAGGGCCAGCGCGTGTACGACGAAACCCTGCGCCTGCTCAGCGCGGTCGATGCGTTCCGCAGCAGCATCGACGACATCCACCGCCGCATGGGTGGGCGGCTGGAGGTGGCCGTGTTCGACAAGACGGCCAGCAACCCGGCGGCGCACATCGGCGAGGCCATCGCGCTGTTTTCCGAAAAGGCCCCCGACGTGAGCCTGCAGATGCATGTGGCCGCCATCCCCGCCATCGAGCGCGGGCTGATCGACGGGAGCTTCCACCTCGGCATCATCCCGGCGCACCGCAGCTCGCAGAGCCTGGTGTACGCCAACCTGTTCACCGAAACCATGCTGCTCTACTGCGGCGCACGCCATCCACTGTTCGGCCAGGACCACGCCGGCCTGGACTGGGACAGCCTGCGCGCCTGGCAGTTCGCGGGCCTGGGCTACCACTCGCCCAACATGGAGTTGAGCCACGGCGCGCGCCTGCCGCGCAAGGCCACGGGTTTCGACCAGGAGTCGATCGCCACGCTGATCCTCTCGGGGCGCTACCTGGGCTTCCTGCCCGACCACTACGCCGAGGCCTTCGAGCGCCAGGGCCTGATGCAGGCCGTGCAGCCGGCGCAGTTCTTCTACCGCTGCCAGTTCGTCAGCGTGCTGCGCCGCTCACCCCAGCCGCCGCGCGCGGCGCAGGCCTTTGCGCAGTGTTTGCTGGCGGCACACTCCTGAAATCGGCGCAGAGGCTATTGCACGACCAGCAGAGGCGGCTCTACACTGGCCTCCACTGCGGAGGTTGCCATGCTGCGTGTTTTCGTTTTGGCGCTGAGTCTGCTGTTGCATGCGTGTGGTGGGGGGTCTGCCCCGGCGCCTGAGCCACCTAGCCCTACAGGACCAGGAGGGCCAACAACGCCTTCAGGCCCCGCACCCTTTGATCCGCCCCAGGTCAGCATGCGTGAGCTGATCACTACTGCCCAAAGCATCTCGGTTCCGCTGACCAATGGCCGTGGCTTGACCATTGCGGATGTGCCCGTCACCTTGCACGCGGAAGACGGCACACTTTTCGCTACGCGATGGAGCAGTTCTGGAACCCAAAAAACTCCGCTGGCCACAGGCGCCGGCGGTGCCACCCTTGCAGGCGAAGGGCAGCAGCTACTGGTCGTTTACGCAGATCTGGCAGGCAACGCCATGCGCGCCCGCGTGAGTACGGATGGCGGGCAGCAATGGGGCGACCCCGTGCGTCTGGGCGACCGGCCTGCGGGGCCTCCCCTGCCCACAGCCTGCGTGTACAGCGTCCAGGGGCAGTTGCGGCGCGTGGTCGCCTGGTCAGCGCAGCCCTCTGAAAGCGATGGTCCATTGGTGCTGGTGCTGTTTGATGGCACGCAATGGTTGCCCCCGGTGATACGCAGCGACATCCGCAGTTCGGGCGCCAGTCTGCACTGCAGCGCCAGCACAGGCGCAGAAATTGTCTGGCGTGACCATCGTGCTGGCGCACAAGGCATGGCGGTCGCGCTCTGGTCAGCCCAGGTGACCCCGGCAGGCACGTTGGAAGGTGCAGGGTCTGCGATGTCCAACGCTTTCGATCCCAGCTTTTGCCGCAGCGGGGGCACGCGCTGGCTGGGCCACCACAGCACCACCAACGATGCACACCTGTCGTACAACCAGGATGGCACCGGCTGGACCGAGGTGGACACGCAAATCACCTCACCGGGAATCCAACCCTTGGACGAGAGTGGCAAGTTTGTCTCTGTGGCTTGCGCAGGTTCCATCGTCTTGGCATCTTGGGGCGACTGGCCAAGCAAGCAGGAGGCCAACGACCGCACGGCATCTCGGCGCTTGGGTGTGCTGTTCTCGCGCAGCGGCGCAAGCCACTGGCTTTCGGTCAGCCCCGCTGGGCTGGAGCTTGACCAAGGCCCGGCTACCACGGCAGCAACGGAACAAGGCGCCTGGATTGCCTGGAAGGCGGGCAATCGCCTGCGGCTGGCAGAAATCCGATGATCCAGGCTGAACATCGAATATCCGCTTGATTTTTCCACCGGTATGCCGATAAGCTGACACCATGTCCTCCTTGCTCTCCATCGCATCCTCAGGTCTGTCGGCCGCCCAAATGCGGCTGGACGCCTCTGCGCACAACGTGGCGAACATGAACACGCCCAATTTCCGGCGCAGCGTGGTCAGCCAGGCGGCGCGGGCGGAGCAGGGCGGCGTGGACGCCAGCGTGCAGCGCGCGCCCGGCACGGGGGTGGCACTGGAGCAGGAGGTGGTGGATCAGATGTCCGCCACCTATGCCTTCAAGGCCAGCGTGCAGGTGCTGCGCACCCAGGAACGCACGCTCGGCAGCTTGCTCAATGTGAAGGCGTGAGCGCGGCCTGCGCCGCCAAGGCTTCGGCCTGGGCCTTGCGCCCGGCGCGGTCCCAGGCTTTTTCGTGAAAGAAGAAGGCCACGGCCTGTACCGTGGGCTCCAGCAGGCTGAGCGTGAGCGCTGCCCACAGGTTGCCCGTCACGGCGTAGGCCACCATCGCAGCCACGCAAACGTGCACGACGTAGTAGCTGCCGGTCTTCATCAGCATGGTCTTGTTTTCGCGGGCTGCGCGGCGGATGCGGGTCATGGCGGCCTCCTGTGGCGTTGGGTTCTGCCGTAGCGGCATGACTCAATGATAACGATTATCATCTGCATGCGCTATCGAATCTGCCTATGGCGGCGATACCCTGGATGCTGTGCAATCCGTCACGAAAGATCGCGCAAGCCCGCTGTTCCAATGCCGCGGGCGGTTGCTATGATGGCCAGTCCCTCTACACCCTCTTTCTTTGCGAACGGGAGCACACATGGCCCTCATGGACTTCATCAAGAAACAGTTCATTGACATCCTCCAGTGGACCGAGGACGGCGACGGCACGCTGGCCTGGCGCTTCCCGATGGAGGGCATGGAAATCCAGAACGGCGGCACGTTGGTGGTGCGCGAGTCGCAGATGGCGGTGTTCGTCAACGAAGGCCAGGTGGCCGACGTGTTCGGCCCCGGCACCTACAAGCTGACCACGCAGACCCTGCCGGTGCTCACGTACCTGAAGAACTGGGACAAGCTGTTCCAGTCGCCCTTCAAGAGCGACGTGTACTTCTTCAGCACGCGCCAGCAGATCGACCAGAAGTGGGGCACGCCCCAGCCCATCACGATCCGCGACAAGGACTTCGGCGCGGTGCGCCTGCGTGCGTTCGGCAACTACGCCTACCGCATTGCCGACCCCAAGCTGTTCCACACCGAGATCTCCGGCACGCGCGACATCTACCCCGTGGGCGACCTGGAAGGCCAGTTGCGCGGCATGGTGCTGCAGAACATCAGCAACGCCATCGCCGGCAGCGGCCTGCCTTTCCTGGACCTTGCGGCCAACCAGGTGATGTTTGCCGACGCACTGGCCAAGGAGCTGGCGCCCCACTTTGCCAAGATCGGTCTCGTCATCGAGAGCCTGACGGTGCAGAACGTCTCGCTGCCCGAGGAGCTGCAGAAGATCCTCGACCAGAAGATCGGCATGGGCATGGTCGGCAACGACATGGCCAAGTTCATGCAGTACCAGACCGCGCAGGCCATCCCCAAATTTGCCGAAGCCAGTGGCGGCGGCAGCGGCATCGCGGGCGATGCCATGGGCCTGGGCGCCGGTGT
Source organism: Acidovorax sp. 210-6 (assembly GCF_010020825.1). Lineage (GTDB taxonomy): Bacteria > Pseudomonadota > Gammaproteobacteria > Burkholderiales > Burkholderiaceae_C > Simplicispira > Simplicispira sedimenti. Next base: position 28,581 of record NZ_JAACJE010000001.1, on the reverse strand, counting down.
GGCCCTGGGCCAGGTGCTGGCGCAGAACCTGCAGGCCGGCCTGCAGGGCGGCGCAGCCCAGGCCGCACAAGCCGCTGCGGCAGCCCCGGCGGCCGCCGCAGCCGCCTTGGGCGTCAAGCCCGAGGACGTGATGGCCACGCTGGAGAAGCTGGGCGATCTCAAGTCCAAGGGCATCCTCACGCAGGAAGAGTTCGACGCCAAGAAGGCCGAACTGCTCAAAAAGCTGGTGTAGGCAAACGCTATAAAAACAATAGCTGTTGGCGCAGGAGGGATGAGCGCCAGAGGCCAAAAACCTCATAAAACCGCAGCGCGCGGCGCCAGCAGCAGCCCCCAGCATGGCCACCAGCCCCACCCAACGCAGCTACCGGGCGCCCTGCCCAGGCTGCGGCGCGCCGGTTGAATTCCGCAGCGCGCAGTCCACCCACGCCGTTTGCGGCTACTGCCAGAGCACCGTGGTGCGCCAGGGCGAGGTGCTCTCGCGCATCGGCAAGATGGCCGAGCTGTTCGACGACCACAGCCCGCTGCAGCTCATGGCCAGCGGGCGCGTCCAGCTGGACGGCAAGGAACAGCCCTTCACACTGATCGGACGCCTGCAGTTCAAGAACGAGGCGGGTACCTGGACCGAATGGATCGCCTTCCTCGAAGACGGCACCATGGCCAGCCTGGGCGAGGACAACGGCGCCTATGTCTTCACCCGCCCCATCGATCCCGGACGCGAGCTGCCCGAGGCCGCGCGCTTTCGCGTGGGCAGCACCACCGCCATCAACGGCAAGCCCTACAGCGTGGCCTTCAGCGGCCAGGCGAGCCTGATCTCGGCCCAGGGCGAACTGCCCAAGCTGCCCCCGCTGGGCGAGCCCTTCGGCATGGTCGAGCTGCGCAGCAGCGACGGCGAGGTGCTCTCCATCGACTACAGCCGCCAGCCGCCGCAGGTGGAGCGCGGCCGCGCGGTGCTGCTCGAAGACCTCCAGCTGCAAGGCCTGAAGGACGAATCGGCCAAGGACGAAAAAGGCCGCCAGTTCAACTGCCCGCACTGCGGCGCACCCGTGCAGGTGCAGCTCGCCAGCACCAAGAGCCTGACCTGCGGCTCCTGCGCCAGCATCATCAGCCTGGACAGCGGCGTGGGCGGCGAACTGCGCTCGGCCGAGCAGGACGAGCCCGTGCAGCCCCTCATCGCGCTGGGCACCAAGGGCCAGTTGAAGGGCGTGCACTGGCAGGTGGTGGGTTTCCAGCACCGCATGGGCGTGGAGCCCGGCGACGACGAGCACTTTGGCTGGAACGAATACCTGCTCTACAACCAGAAGCGCGGCTTCGCCTTCCTGGTGGACGCCGAAGACGGCTGGAGCTTTGTACGCCCCACCACCGGCGCACCGCAACTGTCGGGCAACGGGCGCAGTGCCACCTACATGGGCACCAAGTACGACCTGAAGTACAACTACGAGGCCGAAACCACCTACGTGCTGGGCGAGTTCTACTGGCAGGTCACGCGCGGGCAGAAAACCAGCAACCGCGACTTCGCCAGCAGCAAGGGCCTGCTGTCCATGGAGCAAGGCGCCAACGAGGTCACCTGGTCCAGCGGCGACAAGCTCTCGGCAGACACCGTGGCCAAGGCCTTCGGGCTGGAGAACAAGAAAGACCTGCTCCAGCGCGACGACGTGGGCCCCTTTGTGGCGGCCAAGGGCGCGGGCTGCGGCACGGTGATCCTGATCGCGGTCATCCTACTCATCGTGCTCATCATCCTGAGCGACTGCTCGGGTTCATCAGGCAGCAGCTACTCGCGCAGCTCCGGCGGCTCGTGGGGCGGCTACTCCAGCGGCGGCAGCCACAAGTAACTTCAAGAGGAGAAACACCACATGATGGGAATCGAATGGCTCCGGCCCGCAGCCTTTCTCGGGTCCATGCTCTACGCGCTGATCGGCGTCGTCATCTTCTGGCTGTGCTTCATCCTGGTGGACAAGATCACGCCCTACGACCTGTGGCGCGAGATCGTGGAGAACCAGAACAAGGCCCTGGCCATGGTGGTCGCCGCCATGTGCCTGGGGATCAGCATCATCGTGGCGGCGGCGATCCACTGACGGCCCTGCCTACCGTGTCGCGCTACCTCGGCGCAGCACGGCCTTGAACCGCGCGCTCCTTGAACGCTTCCGCACCCTCCTCAACACCACAGACTGCCACCGGCCCCCGCCCCATCGAAATCGCGCTGCTGGCCAGCGTCTTCGTGGTGGCGGCCTGCGGGCTGATCTACGAACTGGCGGCGGGCGCCCTGGCCTCCTATGTGCTGGGCGACTCGGTGCTGCAGTTCTCCACCATCATCGGCACCTACCTGTTTGCCATGGGCGTGGGTTCGTGGCTGTCGCGCTATTTCGAGCGGCAGTTGCCTGCCCATTTCCTGCGCATCGAGCTGCTCGTGGCGCTGGTGGGCGGTGCACTGCCGGCCACGCTGTTTCTTGCCAACGCTTATGTGCCGGGGTCGTTCCGGCTGCTGCTGTACGGCATGGTGTTCCTGGTGGGCACGCTGGTGGGGCTGGAGATCCCGCTGGTCATGCGCATCCTCAAGCGCAACGTGGTGCTCAAGGACCTGGTGTCCAAGGTGCTCACCTTCGACTACCTGGGCGCACTCGCAGTGTCGCTGGCTTTCCCGTTGCTGCTGGTGCCGCAACTGGGGCTGATCCGCACCGGCCTGCTGTTCGGGTTGATGAATGCCGCCGTGGCTGTGTGGGCGCTGTGGCTCTTCCGCCAAGAGCTGCACCGCCTGGGCGAGCACATTGCCGCTTGCGCCTTGGTGGTGGGGCTGCTCGCGGCAGGCATGGTGGGCGCCGACCAGATCACCACGCTGGCCGAGGACCGGTTCTACCAGGACCGCATCGTGTTCTCGACCACCTCGCCCTACCAGCGCATTGTGGTGACGCAGGGCCTGGCGGGGCACCGGCTGTACCTCAACGGCAACCTGCAGTTTGCCCAGCGCGACGAGTACCGCTACCACGAGGCGCTGGTGCACCCCGCCATGGCCGCCCATGGCGGGCCGCGCAAGGTGGCCGTGCTGGGCGGCGGCGACGGCATGGCGGTGCGCGAAGTGCTCAAGTACCCCACGGTCGAGTCGGTCACGCTGGTGGAGCTGGACCCCGCCATGACCGCACAGTTTCGCGACAACCCCCGGCTGGCCCGGCTCAACGGCGATGCGCTGCGCGATGCGCGGGTGCACATCGTCAACGCCGACGCCTTTGGCTGGCTGCAGCAGGGCACGGACACGTTCGATGTGATCGTGGTGGACTTTCCGGACCCGACCAACTTTGCCATCGGCAAGCTCTACACCAACAGCTTCTACGCCCTGTTGGACCAGCGCCTGGCCGCCAGCGGCTACGCCGTGGTGCAGACCACCTCGCCCCTGGTGGCGCGCGCAAGCTTCTGGACCGTGGCGCACACCATCGAATCGGTGGGGCTGCGCACCACGCCCTACCACGCGCATGTGCCCAGCTTTGGCGAATGGGGCTTCATCATCGCCAGCCGCAGGCCCTGGCGTCTGCCCGAGGCGCTGCCGGACGGCCTGAAGTTCCTGACCCTGGGCACGCTGCCGCTGCTGCTGGACTTCCCGCTGGACATGGCGCGCGTGCCCACCGAGGTCAACCGCCTGTCCAACCAGGCGCTGGTGCATACCTTTGAGCGCGAGTGGGGAAAGCACTAGTGAACACCCCCCTGTGGCGCTGCGCGCCTTCCCCCCTCTCTCGAATCGCTGCGCGATTCGGGAGGGGGGACGCTCCCGGCGCGGCGGGGCGGCCCTTGCGCGGGAGCCCTGGGCTGGGTCGCGCCGGTTTTGTGCAGCAGGGGCACTGCCACCGGCACTTGGGCTTGGGCTTGGGCTGCTGAAGCCATGCAGCGCCGCCAGTTCCTTACCGCAGCCACATCGGCCGCTGGCGCGCTGCTGTCAGCGGGGTGTGAACCGGCACCGCGGGCGCTGCAAGGGGGCTTTGCGGGCATCGACCTAGAGCGCGGGCACCAGGTGCGCGACCTGCTGGCGCGTGGCGCGCTGCCTGCGCCGGGGCTGGTGCGGCGTGCGCAGGTGGTGATTGCGGGGGGCGGTGTGGCAGGGTTGGCCGCGGCGCGGGCGCTGCGCCTGGCAGGGGTGAACGACTTTGTGCTGCTGGAGCTGGAAGACCAAGCCGGCGGCAACAGCCGGGGCAGTGCGGTGAACGGCGTGCCCTGCCCCATGGGCGCGCACTACCTGCCCGTACCGGGCGACGACGCCCGCGAGGTGCAGGACCTACTGGAAGAACTGGGCCTGCGCCAGCGCGTGGCCGGGCGCTGGCAGTACGACGAGCGCCACCTGTGCCACAGCCCGCAGGAGCGGCTGTACTTCCAGGGCCAATGGCACGAAGGCCTGCTGCCCGTACAGGGCGTGGCCCCCAGCACGCTGGCGCAGTACCAGCGCTTTGCACGGCAGGTGCAGACGCTCATGCAGTCGGCCCGCTTTGCCATGCCCATGCTCAAGACATTGGGGCAAAAAAGGCCTCTAGCGCCCATCCATCAAGCGCTGGATGCTATTACTTTTGAAGCTTGGCTGGGCACCCACGGCTACGACGACCCGCACCTGCGCTGGTACCTGGACTACTGCTGCCGCGACGACTACGGCGCCAGCACGGCGCGCGTGTCGGCCTGGGCGGGCATCCACTACTTTGCCAGCCGCCACGGGTTCCATGCCCCTGGCGAGCCGGTGGACGAAGCGCGCGAAGCCGTGCTCACCTGGCCCGAGGGCAACGGCTGGCTCACCCAGCGCCTGGCCGCACCGCTGCGCGCCGGTGGTCAGTTGCGCACCGGCTGCAGCGTGCTGCGCATTGCCGAAGGACGCCACGGTGTGGAGGTGGACGCGCTGCACCACGCCAGCGGCCAGGTCGAGCGTTGGCAGGCGCCGCGCTGCGTAGTGGCGCTGCCCGTGTTCGTGGCGGCACGCGTGGTGCAGCCCGCACCCGCCTTCCTGCAGGCCGCCGCCCAGCGCCTGCAATGGGCCCCCTGGCTGGTGGCCAACATACACCTCGACGCGCCGCTGCAAGACCGCCCCGGCGCCGCCCCCGCATGGGACAACGTGCTCTACCAGGACGCCAACCCCGGCGGCCTGGGCTATGTGGATGCCGGCCACCAACGCCTGAACACCGGCGCCCTGCTGGCCGGACCCACCGTGCTGAGCTACTACCAGGCGCTGGGCGACCAGCCACAGGCCCGTGAACAACTGGCCACCCAGCCCTGGACGCACTGGGCCGACGCCGCACTGGCCACCCTGGGCGCGCCCCACCCGGACCTGGCACGCCGCGCCACGCGCGTGGAGATCACGCGCTATGGCCACGCCATGTCCATCCCGGTGCCGGGAACACTGCAATTCATGAGCCAAATTGGCCTCCAGCGCCCATCCACCCATCGCAAGGCGCTATCGAATGGTGAGCAAACGCCCTGGCTACCCACGCCCACCACAGACCGGCTGGCGTTTGCGCACAGCGACTGGTCCGGCTACTCGGTGTTCGAGGAAGCCTTCACACGCGGGCATGCGGCGGGTGGGGTGGCTGCGGGCTGAGAAAATGCGTGCACCACAGCCCCACCCAGCGCACCATGTCCCACGCCCCCAGCCCCGGTCACTTCGAGCGCCAGCATGAACGGCTGGATGCCCTGCTGCACGCCCACCTGCTCGACGTGGCGGGCGCGGACTTCACCAGCGCACTACAGCACCTGCAGCAATGGCATGGTGGCCTGCAGGAACACATCGCCATCGAGAACACCCGCCTGCTGCCCCATGTGCCCGCGGGTGCGCGCTGGGCGGCGCGCGTGTACCTGCTGGAGCATGAGCGCATCGCCCTGCTGGCCGAGGAATACCGGGAGCGTGTGCAAGCCGTCGCGCAGCAGCCACCGCAGGACGAGTCCGGACGCCGCCACGCGGTGCTGATGCTGCTGGACGCCGCGCACGCACTGCGCCACGTGCTGGAGCACCACCACGAGCGCGAGCACACCGCCCTGGCCCACGAACTGCCCCTGGAGGTGCAGGAGGCCGCCTGGCGTGGCGTGGGCGACGTGCGAGGGACTTGTTCAGCGTTGCCATAGTCCACGCTGGGCCCCGCGCGGGGTACGCAGCTCTCACCCAGCGGCGGCGGGGAAAACGAGCCGCACCTCCAGGCCCTGCGCACAGCCCGCAGGCGGGGAGCTGAACACCAGTTCGGCGCCATGCTTGTCGGCCAGGGTGCGCACGATGGACATGCCCAGGCCGTAACCGATGTGCTGGCTGCCGATGCGTGCATGGCGCAACTGGATTTGCTCCAGCTGCGCCGCAGTGAGCCCCCTGCCGTGGTCGCGCACCACCAGCGCGGGGCGCTCGCCGGGCTGGACTTCCAGCTCCACCTGGGCATCGGTGTGGTGCAGCGCGTTGTCGATGAGGTTGCGCAGCACAATGGCCAGGCCGTCGATGTCACCCTGCACCCAGACCGGCGTGTCGGTGTCGGGCGCCAACCAGTCCAGGCGCTTTTGCGCCTGGGGCTGCTGCCAGAACGATTGCGCCACCTGTTCGGCCAACTGCACCAGGTTCACGCGGCCGAAATGGGCCAGATCTGCGCCTTCGGCGCGCGAGAGTTGCAACAGCCGCTCGGTGCGATGGCTCAGGGTCTCCAGCGACTGCAAGGCAGCGCGCACTTCGGTCTCGGGCACGCAGCCGTCGGTCGCACCGGGGCTGTTGTGGTGGGACTGCGCCTGGTCCAGGGCCGTGTGCAGGCGCAGGCGCACCTGGGCCAGGGGGGTGCGCAATTCGTGCGCCGCATTGGCGGCCAGGGAACGCTCCACATTCAGCGCTTCGCCCAGGCGCCCGAGCAACTGGTTGACGCCGTCGCCCACCGCGCGCAGCTCCTGCGGCATGTGGGCCAGGTCCAGCGCCTGCAGGTTGCTGCCGCTGCGGGCGGTGATCTGCTGCTGCAGGCGCCTGACGCTGTGCAGTTCGCGCCGCGCGATCCAGTGGATCAGCCAGGCCAGCACCGGCAGCATGACCAGCAACACAGCCACCAGGCCCAGCAGCGTGCGCTCGCTGGCCTCGTTGCGCTCTTCCAGCGGGTCGGCCAGTTGCAACCAGACACGGTGCGGCGCATCAAATAGGCTGTACACCCGGTACTCGGGGGTATCGAAGAATCCGGCCTGCAAGGGCGCCGCAAACGGCGCCCCCGGCGCGGCCGGGGAACGCAGCAGCACCCCACCCTGTGCGTCGCGCAATTGCAGCAGCAAGGGCTCTTCGCGGTAGTCGCCGGGCACCTCGCCCGTGACCTGCGGCTCCAGGGGCTCGCCGCGCTCATCGACGGCGACATAGGCACCTGCAGAATCGGCGCGACGCACCAGCTTCAGATCCAGCAACGCGGGGTAGAGCTGGCGGTGTGTGCTTTCCACCAGTTCCACGTCAAAGTTGTGCTGGATCTGGCGGTCCACAAACCAGGCGACCAACCCGGTGCTGACCAGCCACACCGCCACCACCGCCAGGATGAGCGTGCGGCTCAGGTGCTGGGCCAGGCTCTGCGCGCGCGCAGGAGGACGGGTGCGGTTCATTGCGCCATCAATCGGTAGCCCGTGCCGCGCACGGTTTCGATCAGATCGCTGCCCAGCTTGCGCCGCAGGCGGCTGATGAAGACCTCCAGGGTGTTGCTGTCGCTGGCGCCATCCCATTGGTACAGCGCCTCCAGCAAACGCTCACGCGTAAAGGTCTGGCCGGGGCGACTGGCCAGCACGCGCAGCAAGGCCCATTCCTTGGGGGTGAGCACCACCGGCACCATGCCATTGCGCACCACCTCGCGCGCCAGGTCGATCTGCACCTCGCCGCGGGTCACGGTGGAGCTGCTTTGCGCACCGCGCCGACGCTCCACCGCGCGCAGCCGCGCCAGCAGCTCCTCGGGGTCATAGGGCTTGACCAGGTAGTCATCGGCACCTGCATCGAGCCCCCGGATGCGGTCGCTGACCTGGTCCCGCGCCGTGACCACAATGACCGTGGGACGCGACTCCTGCGCGGCGGCGGTGCTGGCCAGCGCGGGCAGCAGTTGCAGGCCCTCACCGTCGGGCAGGTTCAGATCCAGCAGCACGGCGGAATAGTGCGTCACGGCCACCAGGGCGCGCGCCTGCTGCAGGTTCTCTGCCCAGTCCACGCTGAACTGCTTGGCCTGCAAGTACCCCAGCACGGCCTGGGCCAGGGGGCGATCATCCTCCACCAACAAGATGCGCAATTGACGACTCCACGCGTGACAAGTAGCCAGTGTATGGGGCTCCAGCGCATGCGTGCAAAGCTGAACGGAGTCTGAACGACCGCTTCACTGGATATTCAGGCGCGCTTTCTACATTGCGCAACCATGAAAGAACTGGTTCTGCCCTCCCCAGCGGCCCCTGCCGCCCCTGCGCAGCGAAAGCGCATGCTGCCCCCCTTTTCGCGCCCCACCGTCGCCCCGCGCTGGGCTGCGCTGGCGCTGGCCATCTGGTGCACCGTGGGCCTGAACCAGGCCTGGTGGGCCAGGCTGTCGCAACTGGCACAGGAACAAAGCCTGAGCGGCACCGAGCAACTGTGGACCGCCCTGGTGCTCACCGCTGCCACCTTCCTGTGGTTCATGCTGCTGTCGTGGCCGGGCTTGCGCCGCATCGGCTGGAGCGTGACGCTGGTCACCGCAGCCGCCGTGCAGTACTTCATGCTGCACTACGGCATCGTGGTGGACCCCAGCATGGTGCGCAACGCCCTGCAAACCAACACCAGCGAGACCATGGCACTGATGGGCAGCGGCCTGCTGCTGCATGTGCTGCTGTATGCGGGGCTGCCCATGGCCGTGCTGTGGGCGGGCGTGCGGCTGCAGCCCGGCGCCTGGCGCCGCGATCTGTGGCGCTCTGCCCTGCTGGTGCTGGCTGGCTTCGGCGTGGTCGGGCTGGGGGCCAAGCTGCTGTACAAGCCCATGGCGCCCCTGGTGCGCAACCACACGGAAATCCGCTTCCTGATCAACCCGCTGTCCACGTTGGTGTCCGTGGGCAACGTCACGCTCAAGCCGCTGTTCAAGTCCAAGCGTCCGTTCCAGCGCATCAGCGAAGACGCCGCCCTGGGCGCCAGCTACACCCCACCCCTGAAGCGCGCCACGGCGGCTGGCGTCGCAGCGGGCCACAAACCGCCCCTGCTGGTGCTGGTGGTGGGAGAGACCGCGCGCTCGGACCACTTTGGCCTCAACGGCTACCCACGCAACACCACGCCGGAGATGGAGGCACGCCATGTCATCAGCTGGCGCAATGTGCGCTCCTGCGGAACGAACACGCTGGCTTCGGTGCCCTGCATGTTCTCGCACCTGGGCAAGGAGGGCTTCGAGGGCCGCAAGTTTGAATACGAGAACCTGCTCGACGTGCTGCAGCAAGCCGGCCTGCGCGTGGACTGGCTGGACAACCAGGCCGGGTGCAAAGGGGTGTGCAACCGCATTTCGAACGCCCAGGCGGACAAGATCGCCAGTGCTGCAGCCCTGAGCCAATGGTGCAAGGACGACGAATGCCTGGACCAGATCATGGTGGAGCAGCTCGACCAGCGCCTGAAGGCGCTCCAGGCTGCGGGCGAACCCCAGGGCACGGTCCTGGTGCTGCACCAGATGGGCAGCCATGGCCCGGCCTACCACCGCCGTTCGTCCCCAGCCAACAAGCGCTTCTTGCCGGAGTGCGCGACCCATGTCACCTCGGACTGCAGCCGCGGTCAATTGGTCAACGTGTACGACAACAGCATCGTCGAGACCGACCATTTTGTCAGCCGCACCATCGACTGGCTCCAGACGCAGCAGGATCGCTTTGAGACCGGGCTGATCTACCTGTCCGACCACGGCGAATCCCTGGGTGAGAACGGCCTGTACCTGCACGGCCTGCCCTATGTGATTGCACCCGATGTGCAAAAGCATGTGCCCTGGGTTCTGTGGCCCGGCACGTTGCTGGCCCGCACGCAAGTGGCCGAGCGCTGCCTGCGCGCAGGCACCGACGCAGCCCTGACGCACGACCATTTCTACCACTCGGTGCTGGGCCTGCTGGACGTGCGCAGCAGCACCTACCGGACCCAGTTGGATGCCTTTGCCAGCTGCCGCCCTGCAACGCGTCAAGATGCCGCGTAACATCGCGGTTTCGAGACCATCGCCCGAGCATGGAACGCAGCCTGTGCAAGCCTCCCCCAAGAACGACACACCCACAACCCCGGCCAACCCCCAAAAGCTACGCTCCGGCCTGACACGCCTGTGGTACGCCACCGGCTATTCGCTGCAAGGCTTGCAGGCAGGGTGGCAACAAACCGCCTTTCGGCAGGAGGCCTGCCTGGCTGCCGTGCTGCTGCCCGCGGCCTTCTGGCTGGGCCAGACCTGGCTGGAGGTTTTTGCGCTGGTTTTTGTCGTGGTGTTCGTGATGGTCACCGAACTGCTCAACAGCGCCGTTGAGGCCACCGTGGACCGGGTGGGCCTGGAATGGCACGCGCTGGCCAAGCAGGCCAAGGATCTGGGGAGTGCCGCTGTGCTGCTGGCGCTCCTGCTGTGCGCAGGCACCTGGGGCTGGGCCTTGTGGTCACGGCTCTGGAGCCCGGTCCATTCCGGATGAAGACGCACTCCCATGTTTGAACCCCGCAATCACCAGGCGCCCACTGCGCGCCTGTGGTCCCTCTTGAGTCCTTTGGGCGCCTACGCGCCGATCGGCCTGTTGTTCCTTGTCGGCCTGCCGATGCTGTCGCTCTCGCGCATCGCGCTGATGCTGTGGCAGTGGGATCGCGTGGCCGCCACCGGCATCTGGCCCGACATGCTGCTCCAGGGCGTTCGCGTGGACATCATCCAGTTGAGTCTGCTCGGCTTGCCGCTGCTGCTTCTGGCACCGGTGCTGGCCATGCACCGGACCTGGCGGTTCTGGCGTGTGCTGAGCAGGTACTGGGTGGTTCTGTCGGTCGCGCTCCTGGCCCTGCTGGAGATGGCATCGCCTGCGTTCATCAACGAATACGACTCGCGCCCCAACCGCCTGTTCGTCGAATACCTGAAATACCCCGCCGAAGTGTTCCCCATGCTGTGGAACGGCTTTCGCCTCCACCTGGTGGGCGGAACGCTTGCCACAATCTTCGTCGTGTGGGCCATGGTGCGGCTGACCCGAGCGTGGCTGACGGTGGCGCCGTCCTGGTCCCGCCTGAAACTGTGGCTGACCTGGCCGCTGCTGGCGCTGTTGGCCTTGGTGGCCATCCGGTCGAGCTTTGACCACCGCCCGGCCAACCCCGCGCTGTTCGCGCTCACCAACGATGCCATGGTGAACACGCTGATCCTCAATTCGACCTGGTCGGTGGCACACGCCATCTACGGCATGAAGCATGAGGCACGCTCCAGCGAAATCTACGGGTCGATGAAAGAGCGCGACATCCTGCAGCAGGTGCAGGCCACACGCCAACTCCTGCAAGACACGCGGCCCTTGATCGGAGACCAGGACATCCCGACGCTGACCGATCAGAAAGCAAGCATCCGGCGCGAGCGGCCGCTCAACCTGGTGATCATTCTGGAAGAAAGCCTGGGCGCCACCTTTGTCGAATCCTTGGGGGGCGTCCCCGTGACACCGGAAATCGAGAAGCTCAAGGAACAGGGCTGGTGGTTTGAACAACTCTATGCCACCGGCACCCGCTCGGTGCGCGGCATCGAGGCGGTGGTCACAGGATTCCCGCCCACGCCGGCGCAGTCGGTGGTGAAGCTGTCGCTGGCGCAGAACAACTTCTCCACGCTGGCACAGATTCTCGGAAAGCAGGGCTACGAGTCGGAGTTCATCTACGGTGGCGAATCCCATTTCGACAACATGCGCGGCTTCTTCATGGCCAACGGCTTCTCCCGCGTCACGGACCAGAACGACTACGAATCCCCGGTCTTCAAGGGAAGCTGGGGTGTTTCGGACGAGGATCTCCTGAACAAGACACACGAACGGCTGCTGGCCAAGCACGCCGAAGGCAAGCGCTCGTTCACGCTCGTGTTCACTTCGTCGAACCACACGCCTTTCGAGTTTCCGGACGGCCGCATCGAGCTGTACGAGCAGCCCAAGGGCACGGACAACAACGCGGTCAAGTACACCGACTACGCACTCGGCCAGTTTGTGAAAAAGGCCCGCTCCAGCGATTACTGGAAAGACACGGTTTTCGTCGTCGTCGCCGACCATGACATCCGCGTGCGCGGCGACAGCCTGGTTCCCATCGAGCGCTTCCATATTCCAGGGCTGATCTTTGGCGCGGACATTCCGCAGCGCAAGGTCAAAACGGTGGCCAGCCAGATCGATCTTGCGCCCACACTGCTGTCCTTGATGGGGGTCGATGCCAAGCACCCAATGATCGGACGCGACCTGACCCGTGAGCCGGACAGCCTCCCAGGCCGGGCGATGATGCAGTACGAGCAGAACTATGCCTGGATGGAGGGACAGAAGGTGGTGATCCTGCGTCCGGGCAAGGAAGCATCGCACGCTGACTACGACCCGGCGCGCAAGCACCTGACCACCGCTGCGCAGCCACCAGAGAACGGCAAGGCCATGGAGGAGCGCGCGCTCGCGCATGTCCAGCTGGGGGCATGGCTGTATCGGTCGCAGCTCTACCGTCTGCCTTGACCGCACGGCGGGGCACGCCCCGCCGAATGGATGGCGGCGCCGCCCCCTTGCTGAACGCCAGTGCAACAAGCCGTTCAGCAGCGATTCATGCCCTCCGGCGCAGACTTTAGGCACAGTCACTTTCGACTGGCCTTTCTTGCGAGGAGATCGCCATGAACCCCATCCCCTTTATCTCCGCCTTCGTGCTGGCCTCGCTGGTGTCCACCCCGCTGCTGGCGGGCGAACATGACCACCGCCGCACCCCGACGGCCGAACGCAATCTGCAAGACATGCGCCCGGTGCCCACCAGCGTGAGCGCCCAGGAGCCGGGCTATGGATGGCAGTATTTCAGCGACCCGGCCACCCACCACGCGGTGGTCATCAGCCCCCAAGGGGACTACTACTTCAGCCGCGGCAAGGGGCTGCACTGGGTGGCTTCGGCGCAGTCCGGCGCCTGAGCTGCGCTCCCGAGGGCGGGGCTACGCTGGGGCAAAGCGCCCCAGCCCCACCTCCACCAGAGCGCCTTCACGGTGCAGCAGCCACAGGGCTTCCAGCCCCATGCGCTGCGCCAGGGCCAGGCCAGCACCAGGGCCGGCCACCAGCAGCGCGGTGGCCCAGGCATCGGCATGCATGCAACTGCGTGCCAGCACCGTGACCGAAGCAACCCCGTTGTGCACGGGTGCGCCGCTGCGCGCATCCATGGTGTGGGCCAGGCGCTGGCCCTGTACGTCCCAGAAATGCCGGTAGTCGCCCGAGGTGGCCACGGCAAGATCCTGCAGCTCGATGACCCCGCGCACTGCGCGACGTCCGGCCTCGGGCTGCTCCAGCGCCACGGGCCAGGCACCACCGCCCGGCTGCCCCCCCACGGCGCGCAGTTCACCGTCCAGTGCCACCAGCGCATGGCGCACCCCCTGCTGTTGCAGCACCGCCGCCATGCGGTCCACCGCGTAGCCCTTGGCGATGCCGCACAGGTCGATCTGCACCGCCGCGTGCTTGCGTGCGCGGCCCTGGGTGGCGTCCAGCTCCAGGCAGGTATGAGTGGGTGGATGGGCGGCACTGCGTGCGCTGCCGATGGCGGCGGCATCGGGCGCGGTGCGCGCCGCGCCAAAGCCCCAGGCGTCCACCAGCGCACCCACGCCGATGTCGAAGGCGCCCTGGCTCAGGCAGCCGATGTCCAGTGCGCAGGTCAGGACTTCCAGCATCTCGCTCGGCAGTTTCACCCAAGCACCCACCGGCGCGTGGTTCAGGCGCACCAGGTCGCTGTCGGGCTTCCAGGGAGACATCTGCGCATCCACCTGCTCCACGGCAGCGGCCAGGTCCTGGCGCAGGGTGTGCCACTGCGCCTCGGGTAGAGGTGCACAGGTGACGGACCAGCGCGTACCCATGGTGGGCCCGTGCAGCGTGGCATGCCCAGCGACTGCGGATTCAGAACACATCTTCGGCATAGCGCTCCTCCGCTTTGAGCTGCTGCACGCTCAGGTGCAGCGGGGCCAGCAGCTCATCCAGCGCCTGGGCCACTCCGCTTGCCATGGCCTGGCTGCCGCACACGCGCACCAGGGCACCGTGCGCCAGCAGGCCGCGCAAATGTTCGGCGTCACGGCGCAGGGCGTCCTGCACATAGCCGCCGCCCCCCGGGATGCGCGAAAACACCTTGGCTACACCCGCCACGCGCCCTTGCTGTTGCCACTGCGCGATCTCGGGCCCGAAGTAGTCGTCGCACGCCGGATCGCGCCCGCCAAAGTACAGGAACATGGGCTTGTGCCCCTCGTTGCGTCGGATGAAACCGGCCAGCGGCGCCACGCCGGTGCCCGCACCAATGAGCACCACGCTGCGCCGCGAGCGCCCCAGCGCAAAACCAGGATTGGGTCGGACGAAGGCCTGCACGCTGCCGCCTGGCACCAGGCCCAGCAGGTGCGTGGAGCACAGGCCGCCAGGCATCTGGCGCACACAGATTTCCACAAAGCCATCCTGCCAGCCCGAGGCCAGCGAGTAGTAGCGCGGCACGCTGCTGCCCGGCGGCACGATACCCAGCAGATCGCCTGCGTCGAAGTGCGCCAGCCCACCTTGCGCGGGCAAGGCGAAACGCAAAATGGCCGTCGGCTGACCGGGCCGCCCGGGGTAGTCCTGGCGCGCCTGCAGCGCGAGCGCCGTGGTGGGTGGCAGACGCGGCACATAGTGCAGGGGCAGGGGCGCCCCCAGCGCTTGCTCCAGCGCCTGGCCCCAGCGGGCGAACTGCTGGCTGGACTGCTGGTGGATGCACTCCAGCGGCAGCAACGTGGGCCAGCCCCGCGCGCGCAGGGCCTCATCCAGGGCCTGCGCGTAGGCGCAAAAGCCAGGGTACTGGCGGTCGCCAAAACCCAACACGGTCACAGGTGTGGCGGCCACCGGTGCGGCGGCAATGCGCTGCAGGGCCAGGCGTGCATGCGTAGGTGCCTGGCCATCGCCGTAGGTGGCAGCCAGGATGAATACCTGGCGCGTGGCGGGCGTGGTCTGAAACTGCTCCAGCGACGACGTGTGTACCCGGTGGCCTTGCTGCACCAGCGCTTCGTGCAGCGACTGCGCAAAGCCCCAGGTGCTGCCGCCTTCACTGGCGACAAAGACCAGCACATCGGCCTGCGCCAGTGTGCTGTTGTGGGCCGTGCGCGGCGCCTGGCGGCGTGCCTGCCACCAGATGAGCAGGCCCGAGAGCCAGAACAGCGGCACGCTCGCACCTGCCAGCCCCAGCACCACGGCCCAGGGCCAGGCGGCTTCGCCCGTGTGCAGCACCACAGCCCAGTCCACCGCCTGCTGCGCCAGGGTGGCGTCCTGCCAAGCCAAGCGCTGGCCGGTGTAGCGATCCAGCCAGCCAGCGCCCTGGCGCGTGGCGAGCTTCCAGGTGTCCTGCGGGTCGGCGGCGTCCGGGAAGTTGAGGCGCCGCAGGTCCTGCACCGCCAGGCCCTGCAAGGGCGCCAGTTGACCCACGGGCAAAGCGGCCTGACCGGTGGGCACGGAGGCCACCTCGGGCTCGACGCCGGCATCCAGCACCACCAGGCCCAGGGTGGAGGCGCTCATGGTGAGCGCCGTGACCGATGT
The DNA here is from genome assembly GCF_010020825.1 of Acidovorax sp. 210-6. Classification (GTDB taxonomy): domain Bacteria; phylum Pseudomonadota; class Gammaproteobacteria; order Burkholderiales; family Burkholderiaceae_C; genus Simplicispira; species Simplicispira sedimenti. The sequence continues at coordinate 12,933 of NZ_JAACJE010000001.1, read as the reverse complement.
CAGGAACAACACGGCCAGCAACACCCGGCCCGTGACGGTATGGATGCGCTGCGCCAGCGTGCCACGCACACGCCCTGCCATGTGACGCCAGCCGCCCATGCGGCGCAGCAGCAACACCAGGCCCGAGGCGCACAGCAGCCCCAGACCCAGCGCAACGCCTGCGGCACCCCAGCGCCCAGCGTCGCCCAGCAAGAACGCGCGGTGCAGGTTCTTCACCCAGCGTGGCAGCGCGGAAGCCTGGTAGGCGCCCAGAACACGGCCATCGGCCGGGTCCACATACGATGCCTGCGCCTGTTCGCCATCAAAACCAAACACCACGATGGCGCCCGAGGGCAGGCGGCGAATTTCCTCTGCGCCGGGCACGCCACGCGCCACACGCTCGGCCAGCGTGGCCACGGTCAGTCCAGGGTCTGCCGGTCGGGCACGCCAGGCATGCTGCACCGGGTCGAACGCCAGCAGTGCGCCAGTCATGCCCAGCACCAGGACCAGGGCACCCAGCAGCAGCCCCACCCAGCGGTGGAGGGTCTTCCAGTTCATGCCTGTCCTTTATTGAAGCTGGAAGCTCACTGCCTGGATGTACTGCTTGCCCGCCTGTGGCTTGCCTGCCTGGCTGGCCGACAACGGCACGCGCACTTCGCTGGGGCTGTCACGCATGTTTTCCACCGAGGCGTCCACGCGGATTTCGTAGCCCGCATCGATCAGGGCGTCCGCCAGATCGAGCGTGACCTTGAGCGTGCGCCCCGCACCCACGCTGGCGCCCGTCACGCCCACCAGGCGCTTGGTGTCGCCGGCCGACAGACGGTTCCAGTCGGACAGGTGCTTGTAGTACTTGGCCTTGCCGCCCGCCACCCACAGCGTGCCCGCGTAGGCGCCCTTGGCATCGGTCAGGTACACGGCGAGATAAGCACCGTCGCCGCCATAGTTCTTGAGTTGGGTGGTCAGAGTGACCTGGCGCGCTTGTGCCAAGGCAGGCACGGACAGCGCGCAGGCAGCGGCCAGGGCCGTGAGAAGGGGTTTGGACATGGTGTTCTTTCCGGTTCAGAGGGGGTTACAGAGCAAGGCGCCGGGCCTCACTCGACCTGGCCGCGCACAGCGGTGCCAGGGGTGAAAACAGGTGAAGCGGCAGGAGCGGCTGCGGGAGCCGCGCCATCGGAAGCAGGCTGCGCGGCACGCTCGGCGCGGCGGTCGCGGTCACGGGAACGCTCGCCGTCCCGGTCTTTGTCGCGGCGCTTCATCTTGACGACCCGAAGCGTCTCCGGGTCCACCTTGGCCTTGAAGGACCGGCCTTGTGCATCCTTGCCATAGACCTCGTAGCAGCCGTCGTCGATCTTCAGGCGCTGGACGTCCCAGCCTTGCTGGGTGGCCATCTGGCGCACGGCTTCGCGCGATTGCCAGCGGGCCACCGGCGCATCGCAGTCGTCATCGGCCCAGGTGGGCAGCGTGGCAAGGCCCATGGCCAAGGCCAGCAGTGCAGTGCGCAGGGGGGAGGTGTGTTTCATCGTGCTTCTCCTTCGGGGTGGGTTAACGCATGGCAAACGACTCGCGGTGCAGCCGCCAGGAGCGCTGGGTGCTGGCATGGGCATGCAAGGTGTCACCCAGGCCCTGGGGGCCGCAGTACCAGATGTCCAGGGGGCCAGCGAGGCCCTGCAAGTCCTGCGGGCGCAGGAGCTGGCCCTGGGCCGCGCTGTGCACGGTGAGCGGCACCGCGGGCTGCGCCTGGGCGCACAAAGTGCGCAGGCGGGGCAGCAGCGGGTCGCTCGCAGCGTCGCGGGTGCAGTAATGCATGTGGGCGGGCGCGCTGGCGGCAGACTCTTTTTGCCGCGCCTCCAGCAGCGCCAGGAAGGGCGTGACCCCCACACCGGCGGCCACCCACACCTGGGTGCGGTGGGCGGAGCCCTGGCCGTCAAAGCGGCCGTAGGGGCCTTCGATGTCCACCGGCTGCCCCACGCGCAGCCGCTGGTGCAGGGTGCGCGTGTAGTCACCCAGGGGCTTGATCACCAGGCGCACGAGCGGCTCCCCCTGGAGGCTGCTGCCCAGGGCGTCCGGCGCACTGGCAATGGTGAAGGGATGGGCGCCTTCGGCCTGGTCAAAGCGCACAAAGGCGAACTGCCCCGCACGGTGGCCCGGCCAGCTGGACGGCAAGGCGCACACCACCTCGATGGGGGCCAGCGTGCGCTCCTCGCCCAGCAGCTCTATCGACTGGATGCGTGCAGCATGGGTGCGCGCGCGCCCCACCCGGCCCGCCAGGGACCACAGTGCTGCGCCGCTGCCCACAGCCATCAGAGCACCCATGAGCTGGCCCAACGGTTGGGACCAATAAGCCAGGGGCATCAGAGCTACCGAATGGAACACCAGTGCCAGAAACAGCACCGGCATGGCACGGTGCAACAGGCGCCAGTGCTTGTAGTTCAGCAGGCGCGACAGGAGCGTGAGGGCGATCATGGCCAGCAGCAGGTAAAAAGCCCACTCCCCCAGGTCCTTGGCGAAATCCCGCGCATCGGTCAGCCAGGGCAGCACGGCATCGCGGGCAGGCTTGCTGCCACGGCCCCACAGCGCCTTGAGAATGCCCCCCGACTCCTTGGCTCCCCAGTGGAGCACGGCGGTCAGCGCTGCGGCAATTCCGGTCCACTTGTGCAAGCGGTACACCTTGTCCATGCCGCCGAGCGCCCGATCCATCCAGGGCAGGCGCAACGCCAGCAGCATGGCCAGCACCATCAGGCCCACGCTCCACAGGCCACTGAGGTAAATCATTTGTTGGCGCGCTGCCCACCAGGCAGCGCCCCCGCCCACGGCACCTGCCGCGGGCGCCAGGCCTGCCCCCGAAGGGGCCACTGCCCACCATGCCAGGGTGATGCCCAGCAACCAGAAACCCAAGACCAGTTTGATCCGCATACGATGCTTCCTTTCCTGTTGCAGACCATTGTTGGAAATACCGCTTGAACGCTTGCTGAAACCTGCGTTCATCTGCGGTTCATCGGCAGCGCGATACAAACCAGTCCATGCACCTGTCCACCACTTCCTTCCATCGCCGCCTGCTGGCGCGCGCCTTGGCGCTGTGTCTGGCGGGCGCCACCCCCCTGCTGCATGCCGACGGCGACCACGACAAGGCCCGACAGGCCCTGGTGCAGGGCAAGGTGCAACCCCTGCGCACCGTGCTCGAAAAGGTGGAGCGCGACTACCAGGGCCAGGCAGTGAAGGTCGATTTCGACGAGGACGACGGCCGCTACATTTACGAGATACGCCTGTTGCAGAACGACGGGCGCATGGCCAAGCTGAAGGTGGATGCCGTGGACGGCAAAGTGCTGGAAGTGCGGCGCAAGGAAAAAACAAAGGACCGGGATGCGCATCCTCATCGTTGAAGACGAGCCCACGCTGTGCGACCAGTTGGAGCGCGCCATCACCGCCGCCGGGCACACGGTGGAATGCGCCAGCGACGGGATCACCGCCCACCATCTGGGCGACGTGGAAGACTTCGACGCGGTGGTGCTGGACCTGGGCCTGCCCGCACTCGATGGCCTGTCGGTGCTGCGGCGCTGGCGCGCGGCCCACCGCAACATGCCGGTGTTGATCCTGACGGCGCGCAGCGCCTGGCACGAAAAGGTCGCGGGCATGGACGCCGGTGCCGATGACTACCTGGCCAAACCCTTCCACATGGAAGAACTGCTGGCCCGGCTGCGCGCCCTGCTGCGCCGCCTGGGCGAACATGCCAGCGCACAGTGGCAATGCGGGCCGATTCTGCTGGACACACGCCAGGCCCGCGTGCTGGTGGACGGCATGCCGCTGCAGCTCACCAGCCACGAGTTCAAGCTGCTGTCCCTGCTCATGCAGCGCAAGGGCGAGGTGCTCTCGCGCACCGAGCTGTCCGAGCACATCTACCCGCAGGATGGCGACCGCGACTCCAACACCATCGAGGTCTTCGTGGGGCGCCTGCGCAGAAAGCTCCCTGCCGGCTGTATCGAAACCGTGCGCGGTCTGGGCTACCGCCTGGTGGAACCGGGCTGCGCGGAATGAACGCCGGCTCCCTGCGCCTGCGCCTGCTGGCGGGCATGCTGGCCTGGATGCTGCTGACCATCGCATTGGTCGGGTGGGGCCTGCGCACCTTGTTCCAGGACCACATCACGCAGCAACTGCAGGCCCAACTGACGGTGCAGCTCGATCAGTTGAGCGCCGCCGTGGACTGGCAGGCCCCTGACCGCGTCAGCGTGGGCGGCATGGCCGCCGATCCACGCTTGTCGCAACCCCTGTCGGGCCTGTATTGGCAGATCGACCGGCTGGGGCCCCAGCCCCAGGCCGCGCTGGCGCGCTCGCGCTCGCTGTGGGACCAGGTGCTGCAGCTGCCCGATGCAGCGCCCCCACCAGGCACAGGCTTCCGGCCCCTTGCCTTGCAGGACAGCCAGGGCCATGCCCTGCTGGCCGTGGAGCGCAGCCTGCAATTGCCCGACGAGGAGGCACCACCACTGCGCCTGGTGGTGGCGGGCGACCGCGCGCTGCTGGCCGAGCCCCTGCATCGCTTCACCCAGATGCTGCTCATCGCGCTGGGCATTTTGGCGCTGTGCCTGGCGGCAGCCGTTGCGGTGCAACTGCACCTGGCCCTGCGGCCCCTGGCGCTGCTGCGCCAGGGCTTGGCCGCAGTGCACCGCGGCCAGACCCAGCGCCTGGAAGGACGCTACCCCCAGGAGCTGCAACCTCTGGTCAACGAGTTCAACCATGTGCTGACCCAGAACGCCGACATGGTGCAGCGCGCACGCACGCAGGCGGGCAACCTGGCCCACGCCGTGCACACGCCCCTGGCCATATTGGCCAATGCGTCGGCCCAGGAACAGGGCGCCCTGGCCCAATTGGTGCAGGAGCAGGTGGCCCTGGCCAAGCGGCAGGTGGACTACCACCTGGCCCACGCCCGTGCCGCGGCCGCCGTGCGCGCGACCGGCCTGCACACGCCTGCGCTGGCCCCGGTGCAGGCCCTGCTGCGCACCATGCAGCGCCTGCACGCCGAGCGCGCGATCTGTTTCGAGCTGGCACCCCAGGCCCAGAACCTGGCGTTCAAGGGCGAAGAACAGGACTTGTTCGAGATGCTGGGCAACCTGATCGACAACGCCGGCAAGTGGGCGCGCCAGCGCGTGGTGGTGGACATCCAGCCGCAAGGCAGCGCACTGTGCATCACCGTGGACGACGACGGCCCCGGCATTGCGCCGGACCAACGCGAACGCATGTTTGAACGCGGCGTGCAACTCGACGAACAGCACCCAGGGTCGGGCCTGGGCCTGAACATCGTGCAGACCCTGGCCCACACCTACGGCGGCAGCGTGGAAGCGCTGGATTCGCCCCTGGGCGGCGCACGCCTGCAGCTGTGCCTGCCGGGCGCCGACTGAGCACGTTACCCCAACCGGTGGGCACGTCGGAAAACTGACGCACAATCGGGCAGTTTCCCCGCCTTTTCACTGAACCACCGTGTCTTTCCCACCCCTGCCCGTCGGCCTGCTGATCCGCCCCCTGGCCCTGGCCGACCTGCCCGGTCTGCTGGACGTGCAGCGCTCCTGCTATGGCGGCGGATACGTGGAGAGCGCCGAGGTGTTTGCGCAGCGCATTGCCTGCCCGACGCAGTGCTCGCTGGTGCTTGAGGTGCAGGGCCGCGTCATGGCCTACCTGGCGGCCTACGACTCCATGATGGGCAAGGTCACACAGCTGCACGGCGAGTTTGAACCCGCCCCCCACCCCGACACCCTGTACCTGCACGACCTGGCCGTGCTGCCCGAGCTTGGGGGCCAGGGCATGGCCGCGCGCCTGCTGCACACGCTGTGGCAGGGCGCGCAACGCCGGGGGCTGCAGCGTGCAGCCCTGGTGTCGGTACAGGGCTCGCAGGGCTTCTGGCAGCACCACGGTTATGTCGCCTACACCTTGCAGGACACCGCCCAGCGCGAGCGCCTGGCGGCCTATGGGCGCGACGCGGTGTACATGATGCGGCGCCTGGACAGCGCGCCCCTGTAGCTCAGCCGCCGCGCACCAGCGCCATGACCTTGCCTGCGTCCAGCGTGGCCGCACGCTCGCGGATTTGCGGCAGGTACTGGGTCTGCATCTGGCGTGCGGGTGCCAGCAGGTCTTCGTAGGTCGAGCGCAGCAGGGCCGCATCCATCACGCGGCCCCCGGCGTAGTAGCGCTTGGCCAACTGGCCCAGCGCATAGGTGGTGGCAAACGAGAAGGCCATGCCCGTGGCCGCGCCACCGACCTTGCCCATGGTCTTGCCCAGCGCCTTGCCCACCAGGCCGCCCAGGAGCTTGCGGCCGAACTGCTCGATGTACTGCGAGGTCATGCCGATGCCGGCGGCAGCGATGAATTCCTTGATGTGGCCCTGGTCCAGCTCCACGCCATGGGCCTGGCCAATGCGGTACACCAGCCGGATCTGTAGCGGAATGATGGCCATGGAAGCCCACGACTGCGGCAGCAGCTCGAGCGCGCCGTTGAGGATGGCAGCGTTGAGGATGGTCTTGTCCAGTTCGGCATCCTGTGTGGTGGACGTGCCAGCGGCAGCCGTGGGGGCTGCGGCCGCTGCCGCTGCACCGGCGCGCCAGGACGGGGGCGCCGCCATGGTCTGCGCGGCCACCGCATCGGCCTGGGCCTCGAAGTCGCGCAGCCCGGCGTCCTGCGCCAAGCCCAGCGCGCTGCGCAGATCGGCCAGAAAGCGCTGCTCTGCGGCGCTCTGGCTGCCGTCTGCATCGCACACGCAGACGGCCATTTCGTAGGCCAGCTGGCGGTGCGCGGGGTCGGTGAGCGCGGCCACGGCACCCGGCACCGTCACACGCTGGAGCAACACGTCCTGGTACAAGGTGGCCAGGGGGTGCCCTCCCTGGTCGTCGCTCAACGATTCGGCGATGCGCCGGATGGCTTCGCGCTCGCTGTCGGCCTTGTGGCCATCGGCAAATGCGGCGAACAGGGCCAGGGTGAGCAGGGCGTTGCGGGAGTCTTGTTGCATGCCAGTCCTTTGGGCGGTGGTGAAATCAGCGGCGCTGCGCAACAGCACCGAAGCGCAGCGCGATTCCTGTGCTCGGAGTGCACACAGGGCATGGCAGTTCCCTGTCATCGATGCTGGCGATAATCGCCGCCATGCCAAACCGCTGGAAACCCAACGTCACCGTGGCCGCCCTGATCGAACGCGACGGGCATTTTCTGCTGGTGGAGGAAGACACCGCCGACGGCCTGCGCCTGAACAACCCGGCCGGGCACCTGGACCCGGGCGAATCGCCCATCCAGGCCTGCATCCGCGAGGTGCTGGAAGAAACCGCGCACGACTTTACGCCCACGGCCGTGGTGGGGGTGTACCTCAACCGCTTTCGGCGCACGCGCACGGGCGACGACATCACCTACCTGCGCTTTGCGTTTGCGGGGCAGTTGGGCACACACCACGGCTGGCGCGCGCTGGACGAGGGCATTGTGCGCACCGTGTGGATGACACCCGAGGAAATCCGTGCCACACGCGAGCGCCACCGCAGCCCGCTGCTGCTGCGCTGCCTGGACGACTACCTGGCGGGCCAGCGCTTTTCGCTGAACCTGGTGCACACCGACGACAGCGTGCTGCAGCCCAACGGCTGATTACTGCGCCCCCTTTGCCACCTGCGGGATGAGCCGGTGGTAAAAGCGGATGGCCTCGGCGTAGTTCTGCACGCTCAGGCGCTCGTTGGTGCCGTGAAAGCGCTTGAGGTCTTCCGCGTTGGCCCGGATGGGCGAGAACTTGAAGACATGGTCGCTGATGGCGCCGTAGTGGATGGAGTCCGTGCCCGCCACCATCAGGCCCGGCGCCACCAGGGCGTCGGGAAAGACCTCGCGGATGGTCTGTTGCAGCGCCCGGTACTGGGCCGAATCGGTGGGCGCCACCTTGGACGCCTCCACGGCGCCAGGCAGGGCAAACAGCTCGAAGCGGTCCTGCGGTGCGGCCTGCGATACCTGGTTGCGCATGTGCTGGAGCACGCCATCCTTGGTGTCGCCGGGCAACAGGCGGAAATTCACCGTGGCCTCGGCGCGGCCGGGCAGCACGTTCTCCTTGTTGCCCGCGTTGACGATGGTGAGCGCCGTGGTGGTGCGCAGCAGCGCATTGGTGCTGGCAGCGCCTTCGAGCTGCTTTTGTACCAACGGGCCAAACAGCCACAGGTTGGACAGCGCCACCCTGGAGAAGCCACCCATTTCGGGCGCCAGGGTGTCGAACATCTCGGCCGCCACGCCCCGGATGCCGCCGGGCAGTTGCTCGTCTTCCAGCCGCTTGAGCGCCGCGCTGAGCATGGCAATGGCACTGGTACCCTTCGGCGGTGGCATGGACGAATGCCCCGGTGTGGCCGACAGGCGCAGCACCACCGACATGTAGCCTTTCTCGGCCACGCCGATCAGCGCGGCGGGCCGCGCCAGCCCGGGCATCACGCCGTCGAGCACGAGCAGGCCCTCGTCGAGCACAAAGTCGAGCTGCACGCCACGCGACTGCAGCAGCGCCGCGATCTGCGCCGCACCGCGCTGGCCGCCCACCTCCTCGTCGGCGCCATAGGCCAGGTACAGCGTGCGCGGCGGCTGGTAGCCCTGGGCCAGCAGCATCTCCACCGCCTCCAGTTGCGACAGCAGGTTGCCCTTGTCGTCCCAGGCGCCCCGGCCCCAGATGTGGCCATCCTTCACCGCGCCCGAGAACGGCGGCACCGCCCAGTCACCCTCGGTGCCAGGGGCGATGGGCACCACGTCCTGGTGCGCCAGCAGCGCCACGGGCTTGGCCTGCGGGTCGGTGCCCTTCCAGGTGTAGAGCAGGCTCAAGCCCCCGACCACCTCGCGCTGCAGTTGGGCATGCACCCTGGGAAATTGCTGCGCCAGCAAGGCATGCAGGGCCTGGAACTGGTCGGCGCTGAGCTGTGCATCGTCGCGCGCGGAAATGGTGGGCAAACGCACCGCCGCACCCAGGCGCTGGGCGGCCGCAACCTCGTCCACCGCCACCGGCGCCAGCGGCTCCACCGGCAACTGGCGCGAGCCCTTGCGCAGCGTGTTGACGGCCAGCACAGCGGCCAGCAGCAGGAACAGGGCCAGCAGTGCCCCGAGAATCTTCTTGGTCATGGGTGCGTCTCCTATCGTCTGCGGCAGATGTGCGTGCCCCACCACAGGTGCTACCGAATGCTACGCGGCACCGGCGCACTCGCGCAATGGCAATACCGCCAGCAACCGGGGCGAAATCGCCATGGCGGCCACCCTGGCGATAATTGGCACCATGAACAAGCACCGCGTCGTGGTGGGCCTCTCCGGCGGGGTGGATTCCGCCGTCACCGCCCACCTTCTCAAGCAACAGGGCCACGAGGTGGTCGGCATCTTCATGAAGAACTGGGAAGATGACGACGACAGCGAATACTGCTCGTCCAACGTCGATTTCGTGGACGCCGCCGCCGTGGCCGACGTGATCGGCATCGAGATCGAGCACGTCAACTTCGCCGCCGAGTACAAGGACCGCGTGTTCGCCGAGTTCCTGCGCGAATACCAGGCCGGGCGCACGCCCAACCCCGACGTGCTGTGCAACGCCGAAATCAAGTTCAAGGCCTTCCTCGACCACGCCATGCGCCTGGGCGCCGAGAAGATTGCCACCGGGCATTACGCGCGCGTGCGCCAGAACGCCACGACCGGATTGTTCGAACTGCTCAAGGGCCTGGACCCCTCCAAGGACCAAAGCTACTTTCTGCACCGCCTGAACCAGGCCCAGCTTTCGAAAACGCTGTTCCCCGTGGGCGAACTGCACAAGACCGAGGTGCGTCGCATTGCCGCTGAAATTGGCCTGCCCAACGCGAAGAAAAAGGATTCGACCGGCATCTGCTTCATCGGCGAGCGGCCGTTCCGCGAATTCCTCAACCGCTACATCAGCCACGCGCCAGGCCCCATCCTGGACGACCGGGGGCGCAAGCTGGGCCAGCATGTGGGCCTGTCGTTCTACACCCTGGGCCAGCGCCAGGGCCTGGGCATTGGCGGCGTGAAGGAAAAGGGCGCCCAGCGCGGCGGCGGCTCACACGAGCCCTGGTTCGTGGCGCGCAAGGACCTGGAGAAAAACACGCTGCGCGTGGTGCAGGGGCATGACCACCCCTGGCTGCTGTCGCACCGGCTGGTGGCGCAGGACCTGAGCTGGTGCGCGGGCCACGCCCCCGCGCCCGGCGCCTACGCCGCCAAGACGCGCTACCGCCAGCAGGACGCCGCCTGCACGCTGGAGACCTCCCCCGACGGGGTGGCCCTGCAATTCCCCGAAGCCCAATGGGCCGTGACCCCGGGCCAGAGCGCGGTGCTGTACGACGGCGAGGTCTGCCTGGGGGGCGGGGTGATTGCAGCAGTTGATACGTCGCTTTGAGTCTTTTTGGCCTCCAGCGCTCGCCAATTAAGCGCTGATAGCTATTATTTTAATAGCAATATGATGTCCTGACCGCCGGCCGTGCGGTCAGGGCCTGGGCATCAGAACGGAATGTCGTCGTCCATATCCTCAAAGCCCGAGGACGCGCGCGGCGCCTGGGCCGCGGGGGCCGGGGCCGGGCGTGCTGCCGGCGCGGGGGCCGGACGCTGGGGTGCAGCAGCGCGGCGCGGCGCCTGGTCGTAGCCGCCGGCATCGCCGCCGTAGCCGCCGTCGTCATAACCACCCGCCTGTCCGCCGCCCATGCCCTGGCGGCTGCCCAGCATCTGCATGGTGTCGGCGCGGATTTCGGTGGCGTAACGCTCCTGGCCGGTTTGCTGGTCGGTCCACTTGCGCGTGCGCAGGCTGCCTTCCACATAGACCTGGGAGCCTTTGCGCAGGTACTGGCCCACGATCTCGGCCAGGCGGCCGTTGAAGACCACGCGGTGCCATTCGGTGGCCTCGCGCATCTCGCCGCTTTGCTTGTCCTTCCACTTGTCGGTGGTGGCAATGGTCACGTTGGCCACCTGGTCGCCGCTGGGGAAGGTGCGCATCTCGGGGTCACGCCCCAGGTTGCCGACGATGATGACTTTGTTCACGGATGCCATGCTGCTCTACCTCGAAGTTGGATGGGCGCCGCCTGTATCTCACGGCGCCAAACGCCCGATTGTGCCGCAAGCGCCCGGGCTGCCCGTCGCAGCTAAGAACCCGCCTTGGCCACGGGCCGCAGGGGCCAGGTCAGTGCCAGCCAAAGAGCCGCCAGCAGGGCCGTGGCGGCGAACAGGCCAGGGGCGCCCGCCCATTTGGCCAGCGCACCGCCCAGGGCACCGCCCGCAAACAGGCCCAGCGACTGCAGGGTGTTGTAGGCCCCCAGGGCTGCGCCGCGCAGGCTGCCGGGCGCCATGCGCGAGACCAGGCTGGGCTGCGTGGCCTCCAGCATGTTGAAGCCGCAGAAGAACACGAACAGCAGCGCCCCCAGGCCCCACAGCGATGGCATGCCGCCACCCAGCGCCACCACGCCCAGACCCACCTGCACCAGCAGGATCAGGCCGATGGACAGCAGCATGGCCGCGCGCAGGCGACCGCGCCGCTCCATGGCCAGCAGGCCGCCCATGGCGATGATGGACAGCACCAGCGCGGGAAGATAGGCCTGCCAGTGCGCCCCCTTGAGCAAACCGGCCTGCACCAGCATGGCGGGCACGGCCACCCACATGGCCATCTGCACGGTGTGCAGCACGAACACGCCAAAGTTCACCCGCATCAGGTCGGCATTGCGCAGCACGTCGGCCAGGCGGCCGGGCTGCCCGTGCGTGCTGCGGGGCTGCTCGGGCGGCACCACCCACAGCACGGTGGCAATGCCCGCCACGGTGAGCCCGAAGGTCAGCCAGAACAGCCCCGCCAGGCCGAACTGCGCCGCCAGCAGCGGCGCTGCCACCAGGGCCAGCGCAAACATGAGCCCGATGCTGATGCCCACCAGCGCCATGGCCTTGGTGCGCACGCTCTCGCGCGTCTGGTCGGCCAGCAGCGCCGTGACGGCGGCGGACACGGCACCCGCGCCCTGCAGCGCCCGGCCCAGCAGCAGGCCCATCACATCGTTGGCCAGTGCGGCCCACAGGCTGCCCACGGCAAACACCAGCAGCCCGGCGACGATGACGCGCTTGCGCCCGAAGCGGTCGGACGCCATGCCCAGCGGCAACTGGAAGAAGGCCTGCGTGAGCCCGTACATGCCCATGGCCAGGCCCACCAGGGCCGGGTCGTCGCCACCGGGGTACTTGCGTGCCTCCAGCGCAAAAACGGGCAACACCAGGAACAAGCCAAACATGCGCAGCGCAAAGATCAGCGCCAGGCTGACGCTGGAGCGGCGCTCCTGCGCAGTCATGGCGCTGGCACTGTCATGCGGGCGCCCCGGTGCGGCCGGGGCAGCGGTCGGAGAAGCGGGCGAGGACACGGTGGATTCGGGCACGCAGAGAATGGGCCGCCAGGGCAGGCCTGGCGGCGCTGGTAAAAACCCTGATTGTCCGCGATCCGGCGCGGCCAGGAGGGCGGCTACCGTCCAGAGCCCTTTTGGCTATCATGGAGAGTTCCCCTTCTGGCGCACCGCGCCCTCTGCCGTGACCCCGTTGCCCCCCCCATCCCCACCGCAAGACACCGCCACGCCGGAGACCGGGCGGCCGCTGGCCCAGGTGCTGCGCGCCCAGGCGCACATCTGCATCCGCGGGGCGCGCACGCACAACCTCAAGAACATCGACCTGGACATTCCGCGCAACGCACTGGTGGTGATCACCGGGCTGTCGGGCTCGGGCAAGTCCAGCCTGGCGTTCGACACGCTGTACGCCGAGGGCCAGCGCCGGTATGTGGAGAGCCTGTCCAGCTATGCACGCCAGTTCCTGGGGCGGCTGGACAAGCCCGATGTGGACCTGATCGAGGGCCTCTCGCCGGCCATCAGCATCGAGCAAAAGGCCACCAGCCACAACCCGCGCTCCACCGTGGGCACGGTGACCGAGATCCACGACTACCTGCGCCTGCTGTTTGCGCGCGCCGGTACGCCCTACTGC